>NZ_CP108695.1:0-4800000 GCF_045208035.1 Nocardia sp. NBC_01009
TCTTCTGCAGATACACGTCGTCCGCGGTCAGGCCGTACTGGTCCAGCATCCACAACTGCTGATTCACGATCGCCGCGTGCGACACCGCCACGCCCTTCGGGCGGCCCGTCGAACCCGACGTGTAAATGACATAGGCCGTGTTGTCCGGCCGCAACGGCGCCAACCGATCCGCATCCGTCACCGGAACATCGGAGAAATCAGACACATCAAGGGTGTCGATCTCCACCCGACGCACCGTCTCCGGCAACTCCAGCTCATCCCCGGACGTGGTCAGCACACACACCGGAGCCGCGGACTCCAGAATGTAGGCGGTCCGCTCGGCCGGATGGTCCGGGTCGATCGGCACATAAGCGCCACCGGAGGCGACCACCGCGTACATACCGACGACCAGCTCGACAGAACGCCGCATCCCAAGCGCGACAATCGATTCCGGGCCGACGCCGTCGGCGATCAGGAACCTGGCGAGCCGATTGACCCGTGCGGCGAACTCGGCATAGGACAGACTCGTCCCCTCGAAGGTCACCGCGTCCGTGTCCGGGGTCCGCTCCACCTGCGCCTCGAACAACGACATCAGGGTCGCGGGATCGATCGGGTACTCGGTGGCGTTCCACCGATGCAGCACCAGCGACCGTTCCTCGTCACCGAGCAGATCGATATCATGCAACCGCCGCTGCGGATCCTCCGCGATCAACTCGAGCAACCGCAGATAACGGTCGGCGAACCCGGTCACTGTCGCCGCATCGAACAAATCGATGGCGTAAGAGAACTCAGCGAGCATGCCACTGTCCGCCTCGCCGGATTCCTGGATGGTCAGCGACAGGTCGAATTTCTCGGTACCGACCTCGAAATCGACCGCCGAGACTCGCAGGCCTGGCAGTTCGAACGTGCTTTCCGGCAGGTTCGGGAATGACAGCATCACCTGGAACAGAGGATGCCTGGCCTGCGAGCGAGCCGGGTTGAGCACATCCACCAAACGCTCGAACGGCACGTCAGCGTGCGCGAACGCCTGCAGATCGGTATCACGGACCTCGGCGAGCAGATCGGCGACAGTGTGCTCGCCACGAACCCGGGTGCGCAGCACCAGAGTATTGACGAACATGCCGACCAGATCGTCCAACGCGGCCTCACCACGCCCGGCCACCGGAGTACCGATCGCAATGTCATCGGTACCCGACAACCGCGCCAACAACACCGCCAACGCACTATGCATGACCATGAACAGCGACGCATTGTGCTCACGGCCGATCGCGACCAGCCGACGCTGAGTCTCGGCGGAAATCACGAACGGATAGCTGCCGCCACGATAACTGGCCACTGCGGGACGTCGCCGGTCCGACGGCAACGCCAGCTCATCGGGCAGATCCGCCAATTGATTAGTCCAGTGACGAATCTGGCTGGAGAGCAACGACTCCGAGTCATCTTCCGAACCCAGCACCTCACGCTGCCACAGCGCGTAATCGGCATACTGCACCGGCAGCTTGGCCCACGCCGGGTACTCCCACAGGGTGCGCGCTGCATAGGCGACCATGACGTCGCGCGCCAGCGGAGCCATGGACCAGCCGTCAGTGGAGATGTGGTGCACCACCATGCCGAGCACGTATTCGGACTCGCTGATCTCGAACAGCCGCGCGTGCAACGGCACTTCACTGGTGACATCGAAGGCCAGGGAGGCCAGCTCGATCAGGTGGTCGACCAAGGTGACCTCGGTGACCGGAACAGGGGTCAGGTCCGGAACGATCTGTGCCGCATCCAGGATCACCTGCACCGGCCCGGTAGCGGTCTCCGGGAATACCGTTCGTAGTGATTCGTGTCGGTCGATCACATCGATAACAGCGATCTGTAGTGCAGCCACATCCAGTTCACCGGACAGACGGATCGCGATCGGAATGTTGTTGACCGCAGACTCAGTGGCATCAGCACTACCCGCAGAGAACCGGTTGAGGAACCACATCCGCTGCTGCGCCAACGACAACGGCACCCGCTCGGGCCGCTCCCGCGCCGCCAACTCCTGCCACGCCCCGACACCAGCATGCGACTCGACCCGCGCTGCCAACGCCGCCACCGTCGACGCCTCGAACAACATCCGCACCGGCACCCGGGTATCGAGCGCAGTACCCAACCGCGACGCCACCTGCGTAGCAATCAGCGAATTACCACCCAGAATGAAGAAATCATCATCGGCACCGACCCGCTCCACACCGAGCACCTCACCGAACACCCGCGCCACGATCTCCTCGATCGGCGTCGACGGCGCCCGGAACTCCCGCACCTCGAACACCGGCACCGGCAAAGCCCGACGATCCAGTTTTCCGGTGGGAGTCAACGGAACCTGATCGATCACGATGATCGACGACGGCACCATGTAGCTGGGCAACCGTCGCTTCAGATCCCCGGTCAACTCCGCAACATCAACCGAATACCCCGGCACAACAACCACATACGACACCAGCACCGTCACACCCGCGGTACCGGTATGCCCCACCGTGACAGCGAAATCGACACTGGGATCGGCGGTCAACGCCGCATCGATCTCCCCCAGCTCGATACGGAAACCACGCACCTTCACCTGGAAGTCGGAACGACCCACATACTCGACCGCACCACCGGCAGTCCAACGCACCACGTCACCGGTGCGATACATCCGCTCACCATCGGCAAACGGGTTGGCCACGAACCGATCAGCTGTCAAACCGGATCGGTCGAGATAACCGCGCGCCAGCTGGATACCCGACACATACAGCTCACCCGCGACACCGACCGGCACCGGCTGCAACCGCGAATCCAGCACCAATGCCCGCATGCCTCGGATCGCGGAACCCACAGTCACCCGATCACCCGGGGACAACGCAGCACTGATATTGGAAGCGACGGTCGCCTCGGTCGGACCGTAGGCGTTGAAGAACTGCCGCCCACCCGCCGCGAACTTCGTGATCAGATCAGCCGAAACCGCCTCACCACCGGCGATCACCACCCGCACACCAGCCAACGCCGCCGGATCCATCGACGCGAGCACAGAGGGGGTCAACATCGCATGGGTGACCTGCTCGGCACGGATCAACTCGGCAAGCTCCGCACCGCCATACATCCCCGGCGGCACCACTACCAACGCGCCGCCGCCACCCACGGCGAGCAAGAACTCCAGAATCGAGGCATCGAAACTCGGGGATGCGAAATGCAGTGCCCGAGTAGAACTATCGAGCCCATACCGCTCGTTCTGCTCGGCACGGAAATTCGCCAAACCGGCATGGGTCACCACCACACCCTTCGGGCGACCCGTCGTGCCGGAGGTGTAGATCACGTACGCGGGATGCTGCGGCACCAACGGTCGCAACCGAACCGAATCGGTCACCGCCGCATCGGAATAACCCTGCAGATCGAGCTCGTCGAGCACCAGCCAATTCACCGAATCCGGCAATTGCCCGCGCACCGACGAGACAGTGATACCTACCTGTGCGCCCGAATCGGTGAGCATGTAATCGATTCGATCGCTGGGCAGATCCGCAGCAACCGGCAAGAACGCCGCACCCGACTTCGAAATCGCCCAGGTAGCCAGATACGACAACTCCGAGCGCGGCACCGTCACCGCAACCACGTCTTCGGCCCCGACGCCGGACTCGATCAGCAACCGCGCCAAACGATTCGACCGCGCATCCAACTCGGCATAGGACAGACTTGTCCCCTCGAACACGACTGCATGCGCCTCCGGATCACCAGCAACAGCCTCGGCCAACAACTCCGGCAACGTCCGCGCAGGCTCCGCAGCCAACCCGCTACGCGCAATCAACCCCGCGCGTTCATCCACACCCAAAACATCGACAGCGCCCACTGCCACCGACTCATCGGCGGCGACAGCCTCGAGGACGCGCACCCACCGCTGCGCGATATCGGCGGCAGTCGACTCATCGAACAAATCCGTCGCGTACGTCAACTCCACCGTCCAGCCACCGGCCCGCATCTCTGACAAAACGAATTGGAGATCGAATCTGGCCAGATCGACCGTCAATTCCTGCACATCGACGCTCGACCCCTCCAACTCCAGGCTGACCCGATCCAGGTTCTGCACCGACAGCATCACCTGGAACAGAGGGTGCCTGGCCTGCGAGCGAGCCGGGTTGAGCACATCCACCAGACGCTCGAACGGCACATCCGCATGCCCGAACGCCCCCAAATCCGTCTCACGAACACGACCCAAGAAATCAGTGAACGACTCACCACCATCCACCCGCGACCGCAACACCAACGTATTGACGAACATCCCGACCAAATCATCGAGCGCCTGCTCACCACGACCAGCAATCGGCGTACCAATCGCAATGTCATCAGTACCCGACAACCGCGCCAACAACACCGCCAACGCACCATGCAACACCATGAAAACCGACGCATTATGCTTGCGCCCCAACACAATCAACCGCTGCTGAACATCAGCAGAAACATCAACCGTGACCCGACCACCACCAAAACCAGCCACCGGCGGCCGCACCCGATCCACCGGCAACACCAACTCATCCGGCAAATCCGCCAACTCAGCAGACCAATAACGAATCTGCTGGGAAATCAACGACTCCGGATCATCCTCCGAACCCAGCACCTCACGCTGCCACACCGTGAAGTCCCGGTAGTTGACGGCGAGCGGCGCCCAGCTCGGCGCCTGTCCCGCGGCCCTGGCAAGGTATGCCTGCGTCATGTCCTGCGCTAGCGGCCCGAACGAGAATCCGTCGATGGCAATGTGGTGCGTGACGACAGCGACCGCATAGTCTTCGCTGCCGGCGATTTCGAAGATCCGGACCCGGATCGGCAGTTCCCGGGACACATCGAACCCGGCTTGCGCGAACTCGAACAGGCTCAAGCGCAGCTCGACCTCGTCGACGGTGCGCACTTCGACATCGAGGTGGACTCGGTCCATCGGCAACACCTGCTGGTAACCGGCATCACCCCAGGTGGGGAAGATCGTACGCAGCGACTGCTGCCGCTCGATGACATCCGACAACGCCGCAATGCACGCGTCGATGTCGATAGCACCGTGCAAACGCATGACGAACGGCAGGTTGTAGACCGGCACGGTGGGATCGAACTGGTTGAGGAACCACATCCGCTGCTGCGCCAACGACAACGGCACCCGATCCGGTAACTGCTGCGCCACCAGCGGCGGCCGCACGACCTCGGACCCGCCCGCGGTCTCCGCCCGCGCGGCGATCCCGACCACGGTCGGGGTCTCGAACAGCACCCGCACCCCCAACCGGACACCGAATGCCGCGCCTACCCGCGCCATCACCTGAGTAGCAACCAGCGAATTACCGCCCAGATCAAAGAAATCGTCATCGACGCCGACCACGGGCAAATTCAGCACATCGGCGAAAATCGCAGCCACGACCTGCTCGGCCTGCGTCCGCGGGGCGCGATAACCGGCCGCATCGGCGGCGAACACCGGCGCCGGCAGCGCCTTGCGGTCCAGCTTGCCGCTGGTGTTGAGCGGGAACGCCGCCAGCACCATGATCGCCGCAGGCACCATGTAGCTGGGCAGCTGTTCGGCGGCGAACCTGGTCAACTCGGTGGGATCGATCGAATGACCGGGCGCGGACACGACATATGCGACCAGCTGCTGACCGGTCGCGGTATCGACAACGAGCACCGCGGCCTGGCTGACCGAGGGGTGGGCGAGCAGATCGGTTTCGATCTCACCGAGCTCGATGCGCTGGCCACGGAACTTCACCTGGAAGTCGGTGCGGCCGATGTATTCCAGCGTGCCGGCGGAGTTCCAGCGCACCAGGTCGCCGGTGCGGTACATGCGGTCGCCATGCAGACCGAACGGGTTGGCGACGAAGCGGTCCGAGGTCAGGTCGGCGCGGCCGCGGTAGCCGCGAGCCAGCTGACGTCCACCGAGATAGAGCTCGCCGGGCACCCCGATCGCGGCGGGCCGCAATCGCGAATCCAATACGTAGACTTCGACATTCCACTCCGGAATGCCGATCGGCACCGTCACCGTATCGGCGGCGGTGGCCTCCCAGTAGGTGACCGACACCGCGGCCTCGGTCGGCCCGTACAGGTTGTGCAGTCCGGCCGAGGTGATCGCGCGGAAGCCCGCGGCGGTCTCCGGCGGCAGCGCCTCGCCGATCACGAAAACATTGCGCAGCGTGGCACATTGGGCCGCGGTGGCGTGCGCGACGAAGACCGTCAGCATCGAGGGGACGAAGTCGGTCACGGTCACGCCGTGACGCTCGATCATGTCCGCGACATACAGCGGATCGCGATGCCCGTCCGGGGCCGCGATGAGCAGTTTCGCACCGACGAGCAGAGGCAGGAAATAGCCCCATAGCGACACGTCGAACGTGGTCGCGGTCTTCTGCAAGTACACGTCGTCGGCGGCCAGCCGGTATTCGTCCAGCATCCACAGCTGTTGGTTGACGATCGCGTGATGGGTGACCGCCACACCCTTCGGGCGGCCGGTCGAGCCGGAAGTGTAGATGACGTAGGCAGTGTTGCCCGAGCGCAGCGGCGCGAGCCGATCCGAATCCGTCACCGGCGCATCGGAGTACGCGGCCACATCGAGGGTGTCGATCTCGACCCTGCGTACCGAATCGGGCAGGTCGAGCTCGTCGTCGGACAGCGTGAGCACGCAGACCGGGTCCGCGCTGTCGAGGATGTAGGCGGTGCGATCGGCCGGATGGTCCGGGTCGATCGGCACGTACGCACCACCGGCCTTCAGCACCGCATGTATGCCGATGACCAGCTCGAGCGAGCGGCGCATGCCGAGCGCGACAAGCGATTCCGGGCCGACGCCGTCGGCGATCAGGAACCTGGCGAGCCGATTGACCCGTGCGGCGAACTGCGCGTAGGTCAGCGTCGCGCCCTCGAACTCGAGCGCGATCTTGTCCGGGGTCAGCGGGATCTGCGCGTCGAGCAGTGCGGGCAGCGTGGTGTCGGGCACCGGTTGCTCGGCGTCATTCCATTCGAGCAGCGTGCGCGCACGCTCGGCGTCGGTGGTGGGTTGCAGGCTCCACACCTGCGCATCGCCGTCGGCGGCGAGGAACCTGGCGAAGAACTCCAGGAACCGCGAATGATGCTGCGCGACTTCGGCATCGGTGTAGAGGTTCGGGTTGGTCTCGAAGTCGATGTGCGAACGGGTGCCCCCGACAGACTGGTAGAAATTGACACCGAGGTCTTCGATGCTGCCGGTCGAGAGCACATGGAGCTCGCCGACCATCGTGCCGAGCACAATCTCGGTGTGGAACAACATGATGTTCACCCACGGACCGAAGAACTCCGTGGTCACCACACCGGAACCCGCCGAGTCACGGCGGATGTCCTCGTGCCGGTAGCGCTGATGGCGCAGCGCACCGGATACTTCGACCGTCACCGCACGCAGCAGATCAGCGACAGTGGTGTCATAGCCGACCTGCAATCGCAGCGGCACGATATTCGACGTCGCGCCACCGGAACGACGCATGGCCGCCGTGGTTCGCGCGGTCACCGGCAGGCTGAGGATGACATCCCGGCTGCTTGTCAGCTGCGCCAGATACGCCGCGAAACCCGCGATCAGTAGACCGGCGGGCGAACTGTCGTGGCGCGCTATGGCGGCGGCGAGCAGTGCGTCCTGCGCAGGCGACAATGCCGCGCTCGATATTCCGTTGACCGGGGACGGCGGCGCCGAACGACCGGCCAGGCTCGACCCTTCTTCCAGGCCCGCGACACGCTGCGCCCAGTACTCCTTATCGGCGTGGAAGCGGGTGCTGTCCCGGTAGGACGTCTCCAATTCGTACAGGGTGCGCAGATCGGTGGCCTTCGCGGCCGACGGCTCGGTCCCGGTCACCGCGGCGGTGTAGAGCTCCGCGGTCCTGTTCATATAGGTCATCGCACCGAAGCCGTCGAACACGATGTGGTGGGTCCGCGAGTACCAGAACCAGCGCTTGTCCTCTACCCGTAGCGCAGCCCCCCTCATCAGGCGATCGTTGACGATATTCAACGGACGGCTGTACTCCGCGCGCATCCATTCCGCGGCCGCGGCCACTGGATCGGCTTCGCCGCGCAGATCGATGTAGGTCAGCGTGGTGTCCTGTGACGGATCCAGGGTCTGCATCGGTTCGCCGTCACGCTCGACAATGCGCAGGAAGAACGAGCCCGACTCGTTGGCTGCATCCAAGGTGGCCTGCTCCGCAACGGCCAGATCGAGATCACCTCGGATATCGACATACTGGGCGATATTGATCGGAACCTGCGGGTCCATGTGCTGCGCGTACCAGATTCCCAGCTGCGCGGGCGACAACGGGAAGTATTCCGCTGCGGCCTGCGGAGCGCTCACCTTTGCGTCCTCAGCTTCGCCGCTTCCGCCGAAATCCAGCCGGTCCAACCCGTAACCTCGCTTCCGGAACACCACGCAAGCGCTCCCCGACGACACCGGGACAAGACGCCCGCTTTTCCAAGCGTGGCGCCTGCGTCACCGGGTCCAGTTCTCATATCAATCAGGCAAAATGTCCATTGGCACTATCTGTCGATCAGGCCGATCTTGTTACATAGGCCGGACCGTGCCCGATACCCACCGACCGGCTTTGCCGGGAACTCCGCTGCTGATCACCGAAACAATCTACCGTCGTTCACCGCACCCGACCAACCAATATTCATAGCGGTACCACATCACCCCAGGCAGTGGGATCATCGCAAGTTTGCTAGCCCACTGTCGCCGTTCTCACACTTCTTGCGAAGGGGCCCAGCGACGGCCCGCAGCCAGGGCGGACCGGTCTCGGACCACGGCGTCGAGAGGTCACGGTACGGTGGATGAACGGTCACGGGCCGGGTCGTAGAGATGCGACTGCGCGCAAGACAGCGCTTCGGTGAGGGCTCGGCCGACGAGGATGATCGCGGCCTGCCGGAGGTTCGCCGCTTCGACCTGGTCGGCGATGTCGGTGAGGGTGCCGCGCAGGATCAACTGCTGTGGCCGGCTCGCGCGGTACACCACCGCGGCCGGACAGTCAGCGCCGTAGTCGGCGACCAGTTCGGCCGCGAGTGTGCGGATCCTGGTGATGGCCAAATGCAGAACCACTGTCGCGCCGGTGCGGGCGAAGTTCGCCAAGGCCTCGGATTCGGGCATCGCGGTCGACCGGGCCTGGGTTCGGGTGAGCACGACCGATTGGACGAGTTCCGGGACGGTCAGTTCGGCACCGAGCAGGGCGGCCGCCGCAGCGTAGGCGGGCACGCCCGGGGTGACGTCCCACGGGATGTGGTTGGCGTCGAGGCGTCGGGTCTGCTCGGTGAGCGCCGAGTAGATCGACGGGTCACCGGAGCACAGCCGGGCGACGTCCTTGCCGGATTCGTGCGCGCGAACCAGGTGGCCGATGATCTGGTCGATATCCAGATGCTGGGTATCGACCAGTTCGGTGTCGGGCGCGCAGTGCGCGAGCACCTCCGGGTCCAGATAGGTGCCCGCGTACAGGCAGACCGGTGAAGTCTGCAGCAGCCGCACGGCGCGCACCGTCAGGAGGTCGGCGGCGCCGGGCCCGGCCCCGATGAAGTGCACGGTCATGCGGCCGAGTCTATGCAGCCTCCGCGACCCTCATGACTCAGGCAGTCGCGTCGAAATGCGCGATGACCTTGGTCGGCCGCACCCGCACCACGAGCTCTCCCGGCACGCCGTTGCGCTTGCCGAATTCCTCGGCCCGGTCGGCGCCCATATAGCGGCCGCCGATTTCGGTGGCGGTGCGGACGAGTTCGTCGAGGTCCTCGGACAGCGTGACGGTGCCCTGAATCTGGACCGAACCGTAGGGCGACTCCTCGAGGTCCACGCACACGGCGATCCTGGGATCGCGCGCGAAAGCCTTGCCCTTCGCCGAGCTCTTGCCGGTGTTGAACACCATGTCCTCGCCCTCGAGGACGAACCAGACCGGCGTCACGATCGGGCGACCGTCAGCAGCGACAAACGCCACCTTCCCCGTCTTGGTGCCGTTGGACAGGAATTCGCGCACATCGGGATCCGACAGTGAGGCCATGAATCACACCTTAAGCCCCTCCTCCGACCACACACCCCGTACTAGATCGCGCCCTGTTCGCGGGCGCGGGCTACGGCGGAGGTTCGGGAGCGGACGCCGAGTTTGGCGTAGATGTGCACGAGGTGGGACTTGACGGTGGTCTCGCTGAGGAACAACTCCTTGGCGATTTCACGATTGGATCGGCCGTCGGCCACGAGGCGCAGCACCTCGATCTCGCGTGGGCTCAGCGTTGTATCGGCTCGGCGGACGCGGGTCATCAGTTTGGAGGCCACCGCGGGAGACAGCACACTCTCCCCTGCGGCCGCCGAACGGACCGCGGCGAGCAATTCGGTGGGCGGGGTGTCCTTCAAGATATAGCCGCAGGCACCCGCCTCGATGGCGCCGAGGATGTCGGCGTCGGTGTCATAGTTGGTGACTACCAGGACATTCGGCGGGGTGGGCAGGGCGCGCAGTTCGGTGGTCGCGTCGACACCGGAGCGGCCGCGGCCGAAGCTCAGATCCATCAGCACCAGGTCGACCGGTGTTGTCGTGCAGAAGGCGACGGCCGCCTCGGCGGTGGGCGCCTCACCGACAACGGTGATTTCGTCGCCGCTCTCGAGCAGGGCACGCAGTCCGGCGCGGACGATGGCGTGGTCGTCGGCCAGTAGCAGTCTGATCATGAGCGATCCCGCTGATCGGTCGAATCGGATTCGGCTGAATTCGGTAGGGATGCAGTGGAATTCGACTCGACAGAACCGGAATCGAGCGGGAACGAGGCCGTGACGGCGGTATGGCCGGGTTCGGACTCGACTGCCAGAGTGCCGCCCTGCTGCTCCACTCGGCTGCGCATAGCCGCAAGCCCGAAGGTTCCCGACGGGGCACGCTCCAGCACCGCGGGGTCGATACCCATGCCGTCGTCGACCACGTCGAGATACACGTCGGTGTCGGCGTAGGTGAGGGTGAGCCGCATCCGGCTCGCGGCGGCATGGCGGACGACATTCGAGACAGCACCCTGGGCGATGCGCACCAACGCGGCCTCGACGGGCATGGGCAGCCGTTCGGGGACGCCTTCGATCACCATCTGGGTGGTCAGCCCTGGCGCCTCGGCCCGCAGACAGATTCGTTCCAGCGCCTGGGCCAGTGACTGCCCCTCCAACGCGGCGGGCGTCAATTCGGCTATCAGCCTTCGGGTCTCGGCCAGGTTCTCGGCTGCCGTCTCTCTGGCGAGCCGAATCCGGTGCAGCGCAGGATGCTCCGGCGACGCCTGCTCCACCGCGTGCAGCAGCAGCTGGATACTGCTCAGCCCTTGTGCGACGGTGTCGTGGATCTCCTGCGCCAACCGTTCCCGCTCGGCCAGCTTGCCCGCGGTGCGCTCTTGATCCGCGAGAGTGGCTCGGGTGCTGATCAATTCGTCGATCAGACGCTGACGGTCGGCGGACTCACGGAACAGCGCCTGATAGCCGAGCCCGATCCCCACCGCCACGGCAGCGCCGAGGATCGGGCCGATCACACCCGCCACCGACCAGCCACGGTGCAGCCCGAAACCCACCACCGCCACCACATCCGCGGTCGCCACCGCGAGCAGACTCCACGGACGCGGCAACAGATGCAGGTAGAGGAAGAACAGGCCGAAGGCGAGGTATCCGGCATCGGGCGCGACCACGACCAGACCGAGCCACAGCACCGTGAGCGCCAGCAGCCAGAGCCGGATCGCCCGAGGACTGGAGCCTGGTAGCGCGCCCGCGAAGTAGGTCACCAGGAATACGGCGGTCAGCGTGATCACCCCGGCCGGATGTGCGGCGCCCGGCAGCAGCGCCCGCACGGCGGTCAGCACCGCCAACGCTGTCACCAGCACATGCAGCCCCAACCGCAGCGCGGTGAAGACAGGGGTGAGCGGCGACGAGTGCACGTTGCCAGCTTATGTGCGGCTACCGCAGCGGCATCCATCGAAAGGTGTAAAACATCGGCCAACGTTCGATCAGCCTGCGCTCCATCGCGTGCGCGATGGCAGCGGGACCGGCGCACAGCAGGGTGGAGGCATGTTCGTCGCACTCCGGGATCTGCGGGCCGCACGCGGCCGTTTCCTGCTCATCACACTGGTCGTCACCTTGGTGGCGATACTGGTGAGCTTCCTCAGTGGGCTCACGGCAGGGCTCGCGCACCAGAACATCTCGGCCATCGAGGCCATCTCCGCCGACGCCATCGTGTTCGCTGATACCGGGGCCGATCCCTCGTTCGACGCCTCCGCGCTGACCAGTCGACAGGTCGAGGCCTGGCAGACGGCCGCGGGCCAGGGCGGCACCGTCGACCCGATCGGCATCAGCCATGCCGAGGCGGCGGTGAGCGGCCGTGGCGACGCCGAGTCCGCTCAGGTCGCCCTGTTCGGCGCTGCGGGAGCCACTTTCGGCAACCGTGTCGCAATCGAGCCGGGCACGGTGGTGCTCAGCTCCGGCGCGGCCAAGGCTCTCGACGCACGAGCCGGTGACAATGTCACCCTCGGCACCGGAACCTTCACCGTGGCGTCTGTCGGCGGCGACGACTGGTACAGCCACACTCCGGTGGTCTGGACGACGCTCACGGACTGGCAGTCGGTGAGCCCGCGCGGCGCGGCCGCCACAGTGCTCGCGGTGTCCGGCATCCCGAATATGTCCGCTGTCGACACCACTGCCCACACCAGCACGACCACCGTCTCCGGGTCCCTGTCGGCATTGAGCGCATACCAAGCCGAAAACGGTTCCCTGACCCTGATGACGGTGCTGTTGTTCGCCATCTCGGCCTTGGTCATCGGCGCCTTCTTCACCGTGTGGACGGTCCAGCGCGCTCCCGATATCGCGACATTGAAAGCGCTCGGCGCGACATCCGGTTCTCTGGTTCGCGACGCACTCGCGCAGGCCGCGACAGTGCTGGCCGTCGGTGTCGCGATCGGCCTCGGAATCACCGTTGTCGCAGCCACATTCATGGGCGATGCGCTGCCGTTCGTGCTCGCCCTCACCACCACCCTGCTACCTGCGGTGGCCCTGATCGCACTCGGGCTGCTCGGCGCCGCCTTCGCGCTGCGCTTCCTGTTCACCACCGACCCGCTCACCGCGCTCAACGCGGCGCGCTGACCCCACCGAGCCGCGGGACCTCAACCGACTACCTGACCAACATCACCGACAAACCCTCCCGACCCAACCCCTGAAAGGAGGATGGCGCTTCCCCTTCTCCGAACGAGGGAGTAACCGCGCCAAACCCCGATGGCCCCCACCGCACTGACCGTCGCCGACGTCACCCTCACCTACCCGGACGGCACCGGCAGACTCACCGCGCTCGATCAAGTGAACCTGCACGTGACCGGCGGCGATATCGCTGCCATCACCGGGCCATCCGGCTCGGGGAAATCCAGCCTCCTCGCCGCCGTCTCGACACTGATCCGGCCCGACTCCGGCCAGATACATCTCGAAACAGCAGGTGGCACAGTCGATCTCGCAACACTGAGCCGCCGTGAGGCTGCCGCGCTGCGCCGTTCGTCCATCGGCATCGTCTTCCAACAGCCGAATCTGATCCCCGCCCTCACCGCGGTCGAACAACTCGAGGTGATGTCACGCCTGGGCCAGCACTTCTTCACCCCACTCTCCCGTCGCCGCGAAACCCGCACCAAGGCAATGGAACTCCTCGACGCCGTCGGCCTTGCGGACCAGCACGCCAAACGCCCCGCCCAGCTCTCCGGCGGCCAACGCCAGCGCGTCAACATCGCCCGCGCGCTGATGAACGACCCCGCACTCCTGGTCATCGACGAACCGACCAGCGCCCTCGACACCGAACGCGGCGCCGCCATCATCGACCTGATCCTCACCGTCGTCCACAACCACGGCGCCGCCACCCTGCTCGTCACTCACGACCGCACCCACCTCCATCGGATGAATGCCGTCTATCAGATGGTCGACGGCGCCCTCGACACCGACCGCACCATCACCCGCGTTGCCTGACAACGGAATCGGGGCTGCGGCCGCGAACACGACAGCCGTCACCGAATGATCAGGGCTGCTCCGAGAAGTAGGCCGCGGCGGCTTCGACGGGATGCTGCCGCCAGCGGGTGTCCGCACCAATAGCCTTGGCGGCCAGGCGGATCGGGAAGATGATTCCGCGAGCAGCAGCCCGATCATGCCGATGTCTATCCGATCCGAGACCTGTCAAACGTCTCGCGCCACTTCGAATCATGGCTCACATCAATTGTCGAGATGCGTGACCGGTGATGTCACCGCACGCCGAGCAGTGCATCACGCTGTTCGCGCACCCGTACTCGAATCGCGTCGACCACTGCGGCCACCTCTGGCCTGCGCAGCGTCTCGGTGCGGGTGACGAGCCAATACGCGAGCCGAATCGACACCGCGTCGGGGAGCACGCGCACCAGGTCGTCGTGCCGGTCGGCCATGAAACAGGGCAGCAAGCCGAGTCCCGCCGCGGCCCGCGTCGCCTCGACATGGACGAAAACATTGGTGGATGCCACCGATTCGCGCATCGCGGGCACGAAACTGGAGGCCACATCGAGGTCGTCCACCTGCAACATCGAATCGATGAAATAGACCAGCGGGTGACGCGCCAGATCATCGATGTCCAGCGGTGTACCGCGTTCCCGCAAGTAATCCCTGGAGCCGTAGAGCCCGAGGCAGTAGTCGGCTAGGCGCATCGCCTTGGCACGGTGCACCTGCGGCTCACCCACCACCACCTCGATATCCAGTCCCGAACGCTGCTGGGACGCGCGCCGTGTCGTCGCCACGATTTCGACGGCGATCTTCGGATGTCGCCGCCGTACTTCGGCAGCGGCGGGCGCGGCGAGGTAGGCGCTGAAACCGTCTGTCGCCGAGAGCCGGACCACGCCTTCCAGCACCCGCGCACCGCCCGCGTCGACCGTGAGCGACTTGACGGCCGACTCCACGACCTCGGCGGCGGCCAGCGCCTCCCGCCCGAGGTCGGTGAGCTCCCAGCCGCCGGAGGCGCGGGCGAGCACCCGCCCGCCCAGGGTCTGCTCCAGCGCGGCGATCCGGCGCGAGATCGTGGTGTGGTTGATGCCGAGTTCTTCGGCCGCCGATACGAAGCGGCCGGACCTGCCTACCGCGAGCAGAACCAGCAGATCATCTGCGCTCGGGCGATTGGGCCCCGAAGGCACCGGACTCATTTCTGCATTCTTGCAGATACCTCGTGCACATCTGGGCATTGCGGTCCTAGATATCTGCACGAATACTCGGTCTGACCATGAAATTGTGGGGGCCGTCACATATGACGTCCAGATGTGGCCCCGGTCATGAAGGAGAAGTTCGATGAGCGTGCGAAATGCGTTGCGGCCGACGGGCGGCGATCCCGGCGGGGTGCCCGCGGGCCTCAGGCGGGTGGTGGCCGCGTCGATGGCGGGCACGATCGTCGAGTGGTACGAGTTCTTCCTCTACGGCACCGCCGCGACGCTGGTCTTCAGCAAGGTGTTCTTCGCCAAGGGCACCAGCGACCTCGACGCCATCCTCGCCGCCTTCATCACCTATGCGGTCGGCTTCGCCGCGCGCCCGCTCGGCGGCATCGTCTTCGGATACTTCGGTGACCGCTACGGTCGCAAGAAGTTGCTCCAATTCAGCCTGCTGCTGGTGGGCAGCGCGACGTTCCTGATGGGCTGCCTGCCCACCTTCGGCCAAGTCGGCTACTTGGCGCCGGCGCTGCTCGTCACGCTCCGATTCATCCAGGGCTTCGCGGTCGGCGGTGAATGGGGTGGTGCGGTGCTGCTCGTCGCCGAACACAGTCCCAGCAAGAGCCGCGGTTTCTGGGCGAGTTGGCCACAGGCGGGCGTGCCCGCGGGCAACATGCTCGCCACGGTCGCGCTGCTGACCTTGACCTCGACGCTCTCGGATGCGGCATTCCTCAGCTGGGGCTGGCGGGTCGCGTTCTGGTTGTCCGCGGTCGTGGTGCTCGTCGGCTATTACATCCGGACGAAAGTCACCGACGCACCGATCTTCGTCGAGGCACAGCAGCAGGTCGAGCGGATCAAGGCCAGTTCGTTCACCGTCCTCGAGGTGCTGAAGCGTTATCCGCGTGGTGTTTTCACCGCCATGGGCCTGCGCTTCGGCGAAAACATCATGTACTACCTGGTCGTCACGTTCACGATCACCTATCTCAAGGTGCATGTCGGCATCAACACCAAGACGATCCTCTGGTGGCTGCTTGCCGCACACGCGGTGCACTTCCTCGCCATTCCGTTGGCAGGCAGGCTCAGCGACCGATTCGGCAGGCGTCCTGTCTACTTTGTCGGCGCGATCACCGCGGGTACCTGGGGCTTCTTCGCTTTCCCGATGATGGACAGCGGGCACAACGCGGTCATCATGTCCGCGATCATCATCGGCCTGGTTTTCCACGCACTGATGTATGCCGCACAGCCCGCGATCATGGCGGAGATGTTCCCGACGCGGATGCGCTATTCCGGGGTGTCACTGGGATATCAGGTCACCTCGATCGTGGCCGGATCGCTCGCGCCGATCATCGCCGTGCGGCTGCTCGACGAGTTCGGTTCCGCCGTCCCGATCGCCTGGTATCTGGCCGGGGCCGCCGCCGTCACCGCGATCGCCGTCTACTTCGCCAGGGAGACCAGCGGCATCGACCTGGAGAGCATCGACCTCGCCGACGCCGAAACCCTGGCCGCCGAGGCCGCCGCAGCACCAGCCACTTCGACACCAGCCGAAACCATCCGAATAGAGGTCAAATGAGTGATCTGACAGGACGTTCGGCACTGATCACCGGTGGCGCGAGCGGCATCGGCGCGGCGTGTGCGCGGGAGCTGGCCGCACGCGGCGCGCGGGTCACCATTGCCGACATCGATGACGTGGGCGCGAAATCGCTGGCCGCCGAGCTCGACGGAAAGGCATGGGCGGTGGACCTTCTCGATATCGCCGCATTGGAGAACCTGAAGCTCGAGGTGGACATCGTGGTGAACAACGCCGGGGTGCAGAGCATCAGCCCGATCGAAGAGTTCGCACCGGAACGGTTCCGTCACCTGCTCACCCTCATGGTCGAAGCGCCGTTCCTGCTCATTCGCGCGGCGCTGCCGCACATGTACCGGCAGGGGTTCGGCCGGATCATCAACATCTCATCGGTGCACGGTCTGCGCGCGTCCGAATACAAGGTCGCGTACGTGACGGCCAAGCATGGACTGGAGGGGCTGTCCAAGGTGACCGCTCTCGAGGGCGGCAGGCACGGGGTGACCAGCAACTGCGTCAATCCCGGTTACGTCAGAACACCCTTGGTGGACAAGCAGATCGCCGATCAGGCCAAGGCGCACGGAATCGCCGAACAGCAGGTGCTCGAGCAGGTGCTGTTGACCGAAAGCGCGATCAAACGTCTCGTCGAACCGGAGGAGGTCGCCGCCCTGGTCGGCTGGCTCGCCTCGGCCGACGCGGGCATGGTGACCGGCGCTTCCTACACCATGGACGGCGGGTGGAGCGCGCGGTGAATCCTCACCCCAGGGCCGAGAGCGCCATCTGGCGCAGGACCGGGCGGGCGCGGGTCGCGGTGGCGGAAGTCGCACTGTGCGGGGTGGAGTTGATCAGGCCGAAGGCCGCGTGAGCTTGTACGCGTGCGGTCTCCTCGGGCAGCTCCGGATGCAGGTCGCGCAGGACCGCGACCCAGATCTCGACATACTGCCGCTGGGCGCGGCGGAGTTCGCGGCGGGCGGCGGCGGGCACGTTGTCGAGGTCGCGGTCCTGGATCCGAATGAGCTCGGGCTCGCCGAGGGCGAAATCCAGATGGAAGTCGACGAGGCCGGCCAGCGCTTCGTCCGCCGATCCCGTCCGCGCCACCACCGCCTTCCCGCCGTCGAGCAGCCGCTGACTGACACCGACGAGCAGCTCGACCAGCAGCGCCTCTTTATTGGGGAAGTGGCGGTAGACCGCGGGACCGCTGATGCCGACGGCCGCGCCGAGGTCGTCGAGGCGCATGCCGAGGAACCCGCGCTCGGCGATGAGCCGGGCGCCCGCCTCCTTCAGCTGCGTGCGGCGCTGCGCTTTCAGTTGTTCCCTGCGGGTGAGCGCGACAGGTTCGAGGCTGGTCACACGCGCTCCTTTCGGCCGACCTGGACATCTCGGTTAATAAAGATTAACCTGAATTCCAGTTATCGGCGACTAACTGGATGGCAGGACAGCGTGATGACGGCAGTAGAAACGGCGGTCGACAACCGCACGGCGCATCAGGCGCTGACCGACGACCTGCGCGCACGGCTGGCGAGCGCCGCGCTCGGCGGACCGGCGAAGGCCAGGGAACGGCATGTGGCCCGCGGCAAGCTGCTCCCCCGGCAACGGGTGGATCAGCTGCTCGATCCGGGCAGCCCATTCCTGGAACTCTCCCCGCTGGCCGCCACCGGGATGTACGGCGACGACTCCCCCGGCGCCGGAATCATCACCGGCATCGGGCGGGTGTCCGGGCGCGAGTGCGTCATCGTGGCCAACGACGCCACCGTCAAGGGCGGCACCTACTACCCGATGACGGTGAAGAAGCACCTGCGCGCGCAGGAGATCGCGCTGCAGAACCAGCTGCCCTGCCTGTATCTGGTCGACTCCGGCGGCGCCTATCTGCCGCACCAGGACGAGGTGTTCCCCGATCGGGAGCATTTCGGCCGCATCTTCTTCAATCAGGCGACCATGAGCGCCAAGGCGATCCCGCAGATCGCCGCGGTGCTCGGGTCGTGCACCGCGGGCGGCGCGTATGTGCCCGCGATGAGCGACGAGGCGGTGATCGTGCGCAATCAGGGCACGATCTTCCTCGCCGGGCCGCCGCTGGTGAAGGCGGCGACCGGCGAGGTGGTGACCGCCGAGGAGCTCGGCGGCGGTGAATTGCACTCGCGCACCTCGGGGGTCACCGATCACCTGGCCGAAGACGACCAGGACGCGCTGCGCATCGTGCGCCGCATCGTGGCCACGCTCGGCCCGCGTCCGGCCAGTCCGTGGGACGTGCTGCCCACCGTCGCGCCCGCAGCGCCGGAATCCGAGCTCTACGACGTGGTGCCGGTCGATCTGCGCACGCCCTACGACGTCCGCGAGGTGATCGACCGGCTCGTCGACGGCGGATCGAACGGCGACAGCGGCTTTCATGAATTCAAGGCCGAATACGGCAAAACGCTGGTGACGGGGTTCGCCCACATCCACGGGCATCCGGTGGGCATTGTCGCCAACAACGGCGTGCTGTTCAGCGAGTCCGCTATGAAGGGCGCGCACTTCATCGAGCTGTGCGACAAGCGCAAGATCCCGCTGCTGTTCCTGCAGAACATCACCGGGTTCATGGTCGGCCGTGACTACGAGGCGGGTGGTATCGCCAAGCACGGAGCCAAGATGGTCACCGCGGTGGCGTGCGCGCGGGTGCCGAAACTCACGGTGGTGATCGGCGGTTCCTATGGTGCGGGCAATTACTCGATGTGCGGGCGCGCGTATTCGCCGCGCTTCCTGTGGATGTGGCCGAACGCCAGGATCTCGGTGATGGGTGGCGAGCAGGCGGCCTCGGTGCTCTCGACCGTCCGCGGCGATCAACTCGACAGCAGCGGACGGCCGTGGTCGGCGGCGGACGAAGAGGCGTTCAAAGCGCCGATTCGCGATCAGTACGAGCACCAGGGCAATCCGTACTATTCGACGGCCCGACTCTGGGACGACGGCGTCATCGACCCTGCCGATACGAGAACCGTGCTCGGACTTGCCCTTTCGGTGTGCGCGCAGGCGCCGCTCGAACCCGTTTCCTACGGCGTCTTCCGGATGTGATCGCGATGCTGAACAACTCTCATCCCGTCGAATTCGACACCGTGCTCGTGGCCAATCGCGGCGAGATCGCGGTGCGGGTCATTCGTACCCTGCGCGCCTTGGGAATTCGTTCCGTCGCGGTGTACAGCGACGCCGACGCCGACGCCAGGCATGTCCACGAGGCCGATGTCGCGGTGCGACTCGGTCCGGCCCCGGCCAGGGCGAGTTATCTCGCCATCGACAAGGTGGTGGCGGCCGCCGTGCGTACCGGAGCGCAGGCCGTGCACCCCGGCTACGGGTTCCTCTCGGAGAATGCCGCCTTCGCTGCGGCGCTGGCCGAGGCGGGCATCGTCTTCCTCGGACCGCCCGCCCGGGCCATCGAGATCATGGGCGACAAGATCGCGGCCAAGAACACCGTCGCGGCCTTCGACGTGCCGGTGGTGCCCGGTATCGCCCGGCCCGGCCTCACCGACGAGGAACTGATCGCCGCGGCCACGGACATCGGATACCCGGTGCTGGTCAAGCCGTCGGCCGGCGGCGGCGGCAAGGGCATGCGCCTGGTCGAAGCGCCGCAACAGCTTCCGGGCGCGCTGGCGAGTGCGCGCCGCGAGGCCGGTGCGGCATTCGGCGACGACACCCTGTTCCTGGAACGGTTCGTTACGCGACCACGGCACATCGAGGTGCAGATCCTCGCCGACCAGTTCGGCCACGTGATCCATCTCGGCGAACGGGAATGCAGCCTGCAGCGCCGCCATCAGAAAGTGGTCGAGGAGGCCCCCTCACCGCTGCTGGACGCGCAAACTCGCGCCCGGATCGGCGCCGCCGCCTGCAATACGGCGCGCAGCGTGAACTATGTCGGCGCGGGCACTGTCGAGTTCATCGTCTCCGCCGACCGGCCGGACGAATTCTTCTTCATGGAGATGAATACCCGGCTGCAGGTGGAGCATCCGGTCACCGAGCTGGTGACCGGCGTCGATCTGGTGGAATGCCAGGTGCGCATCGCGGCCGGGCAGAAGCTCATGGTCGAGCAGGACGAGATTCGGCTCGTCGGGCATGCGATCGAGGCCAGGGTGTACGCCGAGGACCCGGGCCGTGGATTCCTGCCGACCGGCGGCACCGTGCTCGACCTGTCGGAGCCGGAAGGCCATGGTGTGCGGGTGGATTCGGGGCTGCGGATCGGCACGGTGGTCGGCAGCGACTACGACCCGATGCTGTCGAAGGTCATCGCGCACGGCCACGACAGGGGCGCGGCGCTCGCGAAACTGGATCGGGCACTTGCCGATACGGTGCTGCTCGGCGTGACGAGCAATATCGAGTTCCTGCGCTTTCTGCTGGCCGACCCGGATGTGGTCGCGGGCAAGCTCGACACCGGATTGCTCGACCGTCGGGTCACCGACTTCCACCCCGCGCCGGTCACCGATGACGACCTCATCGCGGCCGCGACCTATCACTGGCTGCGGCGCTGGCCCACCACTGCGGGCGACCCGTGGGCGGTGCCCTCCGGGTGGCGGATCGGGGCGGCCGCACCGACACCGATCCGGCTGGCCGGCGGCGATCGCGTCGAGCACGTGTACCTGAGCGGGACCCCGGCTGCGGCGGTCGTGCGGGTCGGCGACGACGGCGAATCAGCCTCGCTGTCCGCTGCTTTCGTCGCACAGAGCTCGGCAACGGCCGGTGCTCTCACCCTCACACTGGCCGGTCTGCGGCGCGAATACCGCATCGCCGAATACGACGAACAGCTCTGGGTGGCCGGACCCGGCGGCGTCACCACGCTGCGGGAATTGGCGGAGGTCAAGGTCCGCGGCGGCGATGAACATGTCGGCGACGCCGAGATCGTCAGTCCCATGCCGGGTTCGGTGATCGCGGCGCCGGTCCGCTCCGGCGCCGTGGTGGCCGCCGGAGCACCGGTGGTGGTCGTGGAGGCGATGAAGATGGAACATTCGCTCACCGCGCCGATCGCGGGCATCGTCGAACTACTTGTCGAGCCGGGCACCCAGGTGCGGCTCGGCCAGCCCCTGGCACGCATTACGGCAGCGCCGATCGAGGCCGAGTCCGCCGCACCCGACCAGACGAATACCGCTGAGCGCGAAGGAGACCCAGCATGACCGACTTCCTGTCCACGGGCACACTGCCCGACGACTACCGTGACCTCGCCATGACCGTACGTGATTTCGCGCAGTCGGTGGTGGCGCCGGTGTCCGCCGAACACGATGCGAACCACACCTTCCCGTACAAGGTGGTCGCGGGCATGGCGGAGATGGGCCTGTTCGGCCTGCCGTTCCCCGAGGAGTTCGGCGGCATGGGCGGCGACTACTTCGCGCTGTGCCTGGCGCTGGAGGAACTCGGCAAGGTCGATCAGAGCGTGGCCATCACCCTCGAGGCCGGAGTGTCGCTCGGCGCGATGCCCATCTACCGTTTCGGCAATGACGAGCAGAAGCAGGAATGGCTGCCGCAGCTGACCAGTGGCCGCGCCCTTGCCGCGTTCGGGCTGACCGAACCCGGCGCGGGCAGCGATGCGGGCGGCACCCGCACCACCGCCACGCTCGACAGCGGTGAGTGGATCATCAACGGCAGCAAGCAGTTCATCACCAACTCCGGTACCGACATCACCAAGCTGGTGACGGTCACCGCGGTGACCGGCCAGTCGGGCGGCAAGAAGGAGATCTCCACCATCCTGGTGCCGACCACCACCCCCGGTTTCGTCGCCGAGCCCGCCTACAACAAGGTGGGCTGGAATGCCTCCGACACCCACCCGCTGAGCTTCACCGACGTGCGGGTGCCTGCGGAGAACCTGCTCGGCGAACGCGGCCGCGGCTATGCGAACTTCCTGCGCATCCTGGACGAGGGCCGCATCGCCATCGCCGCGCTTTCGGTCGGCGCCGCGCAGGGCTGCGTCGACGAAAGCGTGCGCTACGCGAAGGACCGCGAGGCCTTCGGCAGGCCCATCGGCCGCAATCAGGCCATCGCCTTCAAGATCGCCCGCATGGAGGCGCGCGCGCACGCCGCACGCACCGCCTACTACGACGCGGCCGCACTGATGCTCGCGGGCAAGCCGTTCAAGAAGCAGGCCGCGATCGCGAAGCTGGTGGCCAGCGAGGCGGCGATGGACAACGCCCGCGACGCCACCCAGATCTTCGGCGGCTACGGGTTCATGAACGAATACGCTGTGGCAAGGCACTATCGCGACAGCAAGATCCTGGAGATCGGCGAGGGCACAACGGAGGTGCAGTTGATGCTGATCGGGCGGGAGTTGGGGCTGTGAACGCTCCGGTGCAGCCGCGCAGGATTGTGCAGCGTGGCCTGTGGTTCGAGGAGCTGGAGACCGACGTGGTGTACGAGCACCGGCCGGGCCGCACCATCACCGAGGCCGACAATGTCCTGTTCACCACGCTGACGATGAACACCCAGGCGCTGCACCTGGATGCGGCGTTCAGCGAGCAGCTGCCGCCGTTCCACCAGCGCCTGGTGAATTCGATGTTCACCCTCTCCACCCTGGTCGGCCTTTCGGTCACGCAACTGACGCAGGGCACCATCGTCGCCAACCTCGGTTTCTCCGAGATCGCCTTCCCGAAGCCGCTGTTCCACGGCGACACC
Organism: Nocardia sp. NBC_01009; assembly: GCF_045208035.1. NCBI lineage: Bacteria > Bacillati > Actinomycetota > Actinomycetes > Mycobacteriales > Nocardiaceae > Nocardia > Nocardia sp. NBC_01009. The sequence goes on from NZ_CP108695.1 coordinate 23,291, forward strand.
ATGTACGCCGAGACGGTGGTCACCGACAAGCGGGAGTCCAAGAGCCGCCCCGGCGAGGGCATCGCCACCTTCGCGCACACCGCACGCAATCAACATGGCGATATCGTCGCGACGGCGGTGCGCAAGACGCTGGTCCGCAAAGATCCGAGCCGAGCATGAGCTGGGAGATGGCGGGCCCCGCATGGCTGTTCTGCCCGGCCGATCGCCCCGAACGCTACGAAAAGGCCGCAGCCGCAGCCGATGTGGTGATCATCGACCTCGAGGACGGCGTGGCCGCCGGTGACAAGGCGGCGGCGCGCAAGGCATTGATCGACACCCCGCTCGATCCCGAGACCACCGTTGTGCGAATCAATGCCGTCGACACCGAGGACCACGACTCGGACCTCGCCGCTCTGCACCGCACCGAATATCGACGGATCATGCTGCCCAAATGTGAATCCGCCGAACAGCTCACTGCGCTCTCGGAGTACGAAGTGATCGCGCTGATCGAATCGCCGCTCGGCGCGCTCGCGGTCGGCAGGGCGGCGATGGCGCGCAATGCGATCGGCGTGATGTGGGGGGCCGAAGATCTCGTCGCCGGGCTCGGCGGGAACTCGAGCAGGCATGCCGACGGCAGCTATCGCGATGTGGCACGGCATGTTCGGTCCACCTCGCTGCTCGCGGCCAAGGCGTACGGAAAGTTCGCCCTCGACTCGGTGTTCCTGAATTTCCGCGATCTCGACGGACTGCGGGCGGAATCGCTGGATGCGGTCGCGATCGGTTTCGACGCGAAGGTGGCCATTCATCCGAGCCAGGTTCCGGTCATCAGAGCGGCATACGCGCCGTCCGAGGACGAAATCGACTGGGCCAGAAGGGTACTCGACGAGGTGCCGAAACACCGGGGGGTATTCGCCTTCGAGGGCCGGATGGTCGATGCGCCGGTGCTGCGCCATGCCGAACAGATCGTGCGGCGTGCGGCCCCCCACAGCTGATTCAACAAGAGCCGAGCCAGGAGGTAGTGCGGTGCAACCACAATGGGTGCCGACCGAGCACGATATCGCCGATGCCAGAATCACCGACTTCGCGAAGTTCGTGGCGGCTCGCACGGGTGTGTCCGCACCGGACTACCGGGCACTGTGGCAATGGTCGGTCGACGACCTGCCCGGTTTCTGGCACGCGGTGTGGGACTACTTCGAGCTCGGTGCGATCGGCGGCGAGGTGCTCGCCAGCACTGAAATGCCTGGTGCACAGTGGTTTCCCGGGACTCGGCTGAACTATGTCGACCAGGTTATTCGTCAGTTCCGCACCGACCGCCCCGCCATCGTGCAGATCACCGAGGACAGCTCGCCGCGTGCGGTGTCCTGGACCGAATTGATCGACGGCACCGCGGCCTTCGCGCGCACTTTGCGCTCGCTCGGCGTGCAGCCGGGCGATCGAGTAGCGGGATATCTGCCGAATATCCCGGAGGCGGTGATCGCGTTCCTGGCGACCGCGAGCATCGGTGCGGTGTGGAGCGCCTGCGGGCAGGACTATTCCCCCAAAGCCGCGCTCGACCGGCTCGGCCAGCTGGAACCGACGGTGCTCGTCACGGCCGACGGCTACCGCTTCGGCGGCAAGGCCCACGACAAGCGCGACGACATCGCGGCACTGCAAGCCGGACTCGGCACACTGAAGGCCACCGTCGCCGTCTCCCAACTGGGCCTGGAAGTCCCGGAGACGCTGTCGTGGCGCGCGGCCACCGCCAATGCCGAGACCGAAGCCGCCGTCATCGAGACCGCGGCCGTCGACTTCGACCACCCGCTGTGGATCGTGTTCTCCTCCGGCACCACGGGCTTACCGAAGGGCATCGTGCACGGCCACGGCGGCGTCATGATCGAGCACCTCAAAGCCGTTGCCCTGCAGGCGGATATCGGGCCCGACGACACCTTCTTCTGGTACACCAGCCCCAGCTGGATGATGTGGAACTTCCAGATCGCCGGTCTGCTCGTCGGCGCAACCATCGTCTGCTACGACGGCAGCCCCACCTACCCCTCCCCGGATGCCCTGTGGCACCACGCCGCTCAGGTCGGCGCGACTGTGCTCGGCACCAGCCCCGGCTACGTGCTCGCCTGCATCAAGGCGGGTGCGGTGCCACGCACCGATCACGACCTTTCCGCGCTGCGCCAGGTCGGCATCACCGGTTCGTCGCTGCCGCCCTCCTCGGCAGTGTGGCTCGGCGACAACGTCGGCGAGCACGTGCAGGTCGCCTCGATCAGCGGCGGCACCGACGTGGTCTCCGCCTTCATCGGCGGCGCGCGCACAGTGCCCACCTGGCCCGGCGAACTGTCCGCCCCCTATCTGGGTGTCGCACTCGAGGCTTTCGACCCCGATGGCCATCCGGTCCGTGACGAGGTCGGTGAGCTGGTCATCACCGCGCCCATGCCCTCCATGCCGGTGCGCTTCTGGAACGATCCCGACGGAACCCGTTACCACGACGCCTATTTCGACATGTTCCCCGGCGTATGGCGGCACGGTGACTGGATCACCATCACCGACCGCGGCAGCGTGGTCGTGCACGGCCGCTCCGACTCCACCCTCAACCGGCACGGCATCCGGATGGGCAGCGCCGACATCTACCAATCCGTCGAGCGCCTGCCCGAGATCTCCGAGGCGCTTGTCATCGGGGCCGAACAGCCCGACGGCGGCTACTGGATGCCGCTGTTCGTCGTCCTCGCCCCCGGCGCCGAGCTCACCGACGAGCTGAAGACACGCATCAACACCGCCATCCGCACCGAGGTCTCCCCGCGCCACGTACCGGACGAAATCCTTGTCGCCCCCGGCATTCCGCATACCAGAACCGGTAAGAAGCTCGAGGTCCCGATCAAGAAGCTCTTCCAGGGCGCGGACCCGGCCCGCGTCGTCGAGCGCAGCGCCGTCGACAACCCGGACCTGCTCGATTGGTATGGCTCTATCCGCCCACGGCCCGCATAGTGACGAATCCATAAATATGGCCACCACGGAGTCGTTCATGGACGTCGATATTCGAAGATTGCGTGGCAGCCTCCACCGCCATCGGCGCGGATGCGTCTGATTGCGCTGCGCCACAGGGCTTTCCATGCCGGATTGCCTCTGGGCGATCCGTACGCGATGCTCAATGCAATGGACGACCTCCGCGTCCGCCGTCCGTCGGCAAAAGAGGTCGCCCGCGCAGTGCGTACACTCGTGTGGGACCGGTTGCGGCCGATCGCCCCGCCGCCACCAGGGGCGCCGTCACGGTGGAAGAGGCTCACCGGTCGAACTCGGCCCGCACGGAGATGCCGCACGTCCCTGCACCATGGTGGGAATCCTGAAAGTGAACCACATGACGGTAGGCGGACCACGAACGGAAAGATCTCCTGGACTGGTGGCGTCGCGATCCGCCGCCACGACAGGTGCCGTATCGGCGCGTGGCAGCGAGTACGCGGTTTTGTTGCGTCGGGTGCGCCAGGCTGGACTACTGGAGCGGCAGTTGGGGTATTACCTCCGCAAGATTGCGGTCATCGCGGCGGCATTGGTGGCCGGGTGGACGGCGTTCTTCCTTGTCGGCGATTCGTGGTGGCAACTGAGCATCGCCGCGTTCCTGGCGGTTCTGTTCGCCCAGATCGCGTTCCTGGGCCATGACGCTGGGCACCGCCAGATCTTCGGGACCCGGCGGGCCAACTATCTGTTCGGTGTGATCGCCGGCAATCTCGGTATCGGGCTGAGTATTGGCTGGTGGACCAGCAATCACAACCGGCACCACGCCCACCCCAACACCGAAGGAGCGGATCCCGACGTTTCGGGGATCTTGGCTCACTCCGGGGATCGAGCACAGACCAGCACTGGCATTCGGCGGCTGATATTCCGTCACCAAGCCTGGCTATTTTTTCCGATGTTGTTCCTCGAGGCCGCCAGTCTGCACTACTCGAGCGTCCGAGCGGTGCTGCGGTGGCCGATCCCCAACCGGGTCTGGGAGGGTGTGCTACTCGCGGCGCACGCCGCCGGATACCTGGCAGCGACGTTGCTGGTCCTCTCCCCGGCCAAAGCGGTCGCCTTCATCGTTGTCCAGCAGGGACTGTTCGGGTTCTATATGGGCTGCACCTTCGCGCCCAACCACAAGGGCATGGAAGTCCTGGAAGAAGGCGACGCCACCGACTTCCTACGCCGTCAGGTGCTCACATCCCGCAACGTTCGCGGCAGCCGACTTGTCGACGCGGCACTAGGCGGCCTGAACTACCAGATCGAGCACCATCTGTTCCCATCGATGCCGCGGCCCAATCTGCGCCGAGCCCAGCCACTGGTCGTGGAGTTCTGTACCGAGATCGGTCTGCCGTATTGCCAGACCAGCCTCCTCGACTCCTATGCCCAGGCGCTGAGCCACCTCCACGCTGTCGGCAAATTCACCCGGCCATTACCACTGGTTGCGCCGGGTGAATCAGGTTCGAGTACGACCGCAGACCGAGTTCCCCCTGTCAGCTGAACGCCCGTGCTGACACCGATGTTTTCACCGTCCGAGGTGGCGAACACCGCATCGTCGGTACAGCCGGCCGCCTGCACGATGACCCGACAGCTGCGGATACGTCGTATTGGACTGCACCACAATGCTTTTTGCGCACAGATCATCGTCAGGACGAAGGATTTCGAAGTCCCGATCAAGAAGCACTTCCAGGGCGCAGACCCGGCCCGCGTCGTCGAGCGCAGCGCCGTCGACGACCCGGACCTCCTCGATTGGTACGCCGCGCTGCGTTAGAGCGTCGTCGACGCCGACGCCGGAGGGAACGTGACAGGCAGAGCGGTCAGGGCGCGGTGGAACGGCCCTGGCCGCCATACCAATTCGTCAGCCGGGATGGCCAGTTCGAGTTCCGGCAATGCGTCGAGCAGCTGGTCGATAGCGTCCTCGGCGATCTGGTAGCCCACCGACTGAGCCGGGCAGGCGTGCGGTCCGAGGCTCCAGGCCAGATGTGAGCGATTGCCCACCCGGTCGCCGGTATTCACCGCTGGGTCGCTATTGCAGGCGGCCATGCTGATGATGACCGGCTGATGGGCGGGCAGCCAGACGTCGTCGATCAGAATCGGCTGCCGTGGATAGCTGAAGCACATATTCGCCAACGGCGGGTCGTTGAACAAGACCTCGTCGAGGGCATCACGAGTCGACAATCTACCGTCCAGGACATCACCCGCGAACCGTTCGTCGACCAGGATCAGCAGCATGGTTTTGACGATCAGATTCTGTAGCGGTTCAAGCCCCGCGCCGTAGAGGGCGGCGAGCTGATGCAGCGCCTCCGTGTCATCGAGTGCGGCCGGATGCTGCAACACCCGCGAAGTGACATCGTCACCCGGCTGTTCGCGTTTGAGCGTGACCAGCTCCATCAGCGCCTCGGCGAGCATCACGTTGCCCTCCGTGGAGTCGACGCTCTCGATGACAGCCGAGATGCCCGCCGCGATCCGGCGGCCGATTTCCGGCGGACAGCCGAGCAAGGCATTGACGCAGTCGAAGACGAGCGGAAAGGCGTATCGGCTGATCAGATCGGCCGTACCGGTTTCGCAGAAGCTGTCGATCAGCGGCACGGCGATCTGCTCGACGGTGGCATGCATGGCGTGTCGATCGACCGCATCGAGGCTGGCCGTATTGACCTGCCGGTAGCGATGGTGCTCGAGGCCGGCACTGTGCTGCGCGTTCGGACGCCACCCCATCACCGGCAGCACCGGGCAGTCGCTGGGGATGTCGCGCTCCCAGGTGCGCGGATCAGCCGGGAAGCGTTCCGGATCGTGCAGGATCCGCACCGCGGTTCGGTATCCGATCACCAAAGTGGCAGGCACGCCGGGTGCGATGTCCACCGGCACCATCGAGCCATAGCGGTCACGCAATGCTCGATAGGCGCCATGCGGATCGGTGGCGAACTCCGGGGCATACAGCGGGACACGTTCACTATCGGGTATCACCGGTGAGTCGAGATGCGGAACCGGACAGGTCGCGGCCTGGGCGTTCGATTGCGATGCACTCACCGGTTGGCTCCTCGTCACGCTCGCGACCTGGACTGGCCGCAGCGTATCAGTCGACCGCCCCTACGCCGTGATCATTGCAGAGGCAGGAGATATTGCGCGCCAAGCTTTTTGCCATGTTTGGGAAGACGGACGCGGGCGGGTTCCCGTGGTTCGAAGAGGACTACACCTTTGCGGGATTCATGTTCACCGATCCCGACATCTGCCGAATCTATGTGCGGCTGAGCGGCAGTTCGATGCCACCCATGGCACCGAACTGCCGCTCACCTACCCCGACGGCCGCCCCTTCATCGGATACGCCAACCTGGCACAAGAACTCGCACCACTCATCCGCGACAGCGACCTCACCACCCAACGGGTCATTGATGAAGCCGATGACTACTGCGCCGCTGTTGTAGACCTGCGCGCTTGGCTCGGACCTGCGGTTCCCCTGAACGCGGCGATACGCGGACCGACAAGGAGGTGGCCTATGAACAGCCGCCTCCGTCATCAACCAGACACTTATCGCGACACCCCAGCTGTGTGTCCACAACCTAGCATTTGTGGCTACAATATCTCATATAAATATGGCCACCAAGGAGTGTTCATGGACGTCGGTATTCGGGAACTGCGTGACAGCCTCAGCCGCCACCTAGCCGAGGTTCGCTCTGGACATACGGTGACCATCACCGACCATGGACGACCGATCGCCCGTATCGTTCCGGTCGAGCGGCTGACGAGGCTGGAGCAGTTGCGCGAGGAAGGACGCATACAACCTGCGCGCACGAGGAAGCAGCCAGCACCGGAACCGGTCCACGCGAAAGGCATCGTCAGCGAGCTCATCGATGAGCAGCGCCGGTGATCGGATACCTGGATACGTCAGCCTTTGTCCCCCTGCTGGTCAGCGAACCGAGCAGCCATGCCTGCCGCCGATTTTGGAATGATGCCGACGCCGTCGTGTCGAGCAGACTGCTCTATATCGAGACTGCGGCCGCCCTCGCCCAGGCGCACCGAATGGCACGCCTCCGCGACGCGGAGTATGCCGCGTGCCGACATCTCCTGGACCAACTGTGGCCGCAAATAGAAATCACCGAAGTCGACGAGGCATTGATCCTGCGCGCGGCAGAACTAGCCGACCTGCTTGCGCTGCGCGGATACGACGCCGTCCACTGCGCCTCCGCCGAACAGGTGGAGGACACCGATCTCGTCGTCGCTTCAGGCGACAAGCGTCTGCTCGAAGCGTGGAAGGCATTGGGGCTGGCCACCTTCGACACTAATGCACCGGATGACGTCGGCTGAAGCGAAGGTCTCGTCGAAGTCGGAAAATTCCCGCCCGAGGTACTGCCATGTGGCCCCTCCAGCGAACTGGCTCAGACTGCCGTCGAGCGACGGGAACCTTCCGCCGGGCCTCTGATCGAGGAACAGCAGATCCACTGCGACTTCGACAGCGTCCGCGTGGTGGAGGGGTTTCAGCACTGGCCTGCCACAGCCGTCGCGCGAACAGCTGTATCTCGGACTATGCCGAGGCGTCAGCTACGGATGCGCCGAATAGTGCTACGCCACAGAGCTTTTTGAGCTCCCGTGATGGTCAGGACGAAGGATTCGCTGCGCCGCAGGGCCGGGGCCATCCTGGCTTGGTCGGCCAACGCCTTGCGGCACACCACGGCCGAGGCCTTGCTCGGGTGGCCCGCGTCGAAAGGCGGCTGTGGGTCGTATTCGATGTCGAGCTGGATGATTTCGGCGCGTTCCCGACCGTGGGTTTCACCGACCAACCACAGGGCGAGGTCGAGTCCTGCCGCGACACCCGCGGCGGTGACAATCCGGTCTGCGTGCACGATTCGCTGGTCGCGTTGAGGTTTGGCGCCCATCAGGCCGAGTGCGCCCTGTGCGGCCCAGTGGGTGGTGGCGGGTTTTCCGTCGAGCAGGCCCGCAGCGGCGAGGACCAGCGCGCCGGTGCACACCGATGTGGTCCACGTGGTGGTTTCGTGCGCCGACTCCAACCAGTCGAGGACACGTTTATCGCTGGCGATGGCGGTGGCGGCGGGACCGCCGGGAATGACGATGATCTGCGGTGCGGGAGTTTCCTCGAAGGTATGCGTCACGCCGAGGGCGAGTACTCCGCTGTCGGTGATCACCGGACCCGGCTCGTGTCCGACGAACCTGACTTCGGTGCCGGGCACGAACCGCAGCACTTCGTACGGCCCGATCGCATCCAGCGCGGTCACCCCCGGATAAAGAACGATCGCGATTTGTTGAGCACTCATTGCTCAGCCTCCCACATCAAGCAGAAATCAAACGTTAAACCATTTGCGTTCACTGGGCCTGATGTCGGTCCGCGACCTGGGCAAATCATGGGGGCCGCCAGGTCGTTACCATTGTCGGCATGAGTGTCGACAATCGCCGTACGGCGCGCAAGGCGGTCAGCGGCGACCCGGCACCTCGGGAGATCCGGCGTCGACCGAAGAATCGGCGCGCCCAGATCGCCGCGGCGTCGGCGGCGGCGTTCGGCGCGCTGGGGTATCACGGCGTGAGCATGGAGGACATCGCCTCCGGGCTCGGCATCAGCTCGGCGGCGCTGTACCGGCACTATCCGAGCAAGTACGCGCTGTTCCGGGAGGAACTGCTGCGGGTGGGCGCCGCAATGACCCAGTCCGTCGAGCTGCCGGAGACGGCCGCGGACTCCGCGCCGGAGCAGCGGCTGCGCGAGGTGCTCGATTCGCTGATCGCCGTGACGATCGAGAATCGCGCCACGGTCACCCTGGTCCGCTGGGAAGGGCGCTACCTCGAGCCGGAAGACCTCGAGGTGCTCACCGAACAGCAGCTGACCGTCGTCGGCGCGCTGGGCGATCAGCTCGCGGCGGTGCGGCCCACGCTCAGCGACAACGATGTCAGGGTGCTGCGCGCGGCCATGTTGAGCGCGATCACGAGCATTGCCGACCATCACGCGACATTGCTCGCGAAACCTCTTGCCCGCCTGTTGAATTCGGCCAGTCTGGCGATCAGCTCGGCGGAGCTGCCGCCGGAGCAGGCGGTGGCGGACCCGGTGCCCGCGGTGGAGATCCCGGATTCGTTCAAACACGAGCTGCTGCTACGCAAGGCGGTCGAGCTCTTCCACGATCGCGGCTACCCAAATGTCAGCGTCGAGGAAATCGCTACTGCCGCAGGACTTTCGGCGGCTTCCGCGGTGTATCGCTTCTATCGGGGCAAGAGCGATCTGCTGGCCGCCGCGTTTCGACGGGCCGCCGACCGGGTTTCGGGTGCGATCGGGCCCGCGGTGGCCGCCGCACCCGACGCCGAGGCAGCCATCACCGCGCTGATCGAGCAGTATGTGGCAGGCTCGTTCGCCGAGCGTGCGCTGACGTTCGTGTACTACACGGAATTCCAGCATGTTCCCGCGGAGGAACGAGCGGTGCTGCGAAATATTCAGCGGCTCAGCGTGGAGGAGTGGGCTCGGCTGGTGCGCGAGGTGCGCGGCGAGCTGTCGCCTGCGGAGGCCCGCTTCCTTGTTCATGCCGCGTTCGCGTTGGTGGTCGATCTCGGCCGTTCCTTCGGCACCGAGCCGATCGCATCGCCCGCCCGGGTGGCCCTGCTGATGCAGCTCGTCCTCTTCGGACGTCCCGCGCGGGCGTAGTCTGCCCGCGCCGCCGACGGTCCCGCACCCTCCCCAAACGTGGGCAGAATGCGATACCGACCGGTCGATGAAGTTATCAATGATTCTGATACCGAGCGCAACAGGTACTCCATGTAGAAGCGATATCTACCAGAATTTGTGATCTTTGATTCAATTCGATCACGAGCCAGGAAAGCCGCGGATTCCCAGCATCTGATTGGGCTACCATCGCGGCATGGATGCCATGGATCGCCGCATTGCGCGGAAAGCGACCGCAGGCGCGGGCGGCTCCGCACGCGCGGTGCGGCGGCGTCCGCGCGACCGGCGGGCCCAGATCGCAGCGGCCTCCGCGGAGGCCTTCGGATCCTTCGGATACCACGGCGTGAGCATGGAGGACATCGCCTCTCGGCTCGACATCACCTCCACCGCGCTCTACCGGCACTACCCGAGCAAGTACGCGCTGTTCCGGGAGGAGGCGCTGCGCCTGGGCGGACTCAGCGAAGAAGCCGTGACGTTGCCCGCGGAGCTGCGCGAGCGGCCCGCCGCGGAACGCCTCGGCCATATCCTCGACGCCCTGATCGCGGCATCCATCGCGAATCGCCGCAGCGCCGCCCTGTTGCGCTGGCAGAACCGCTACCTCGAGGCCGCCGATCGCCAGATCCTGATCGACCAACTCACGGCCACCGATGCGGTGGTCCGCGCACTGCTCGCCGAGACACGTCCGGAACTGGACGGTGCGGACCGAACGGTGCTCGCGGCCGCCGCCATGAGCGTGATCGGCAGCATCTCCGATCACCATGTCTCGGTGCCGGTGCGTCCGCTGACCACGCTGTTGCGTGCCGCTTGCCGTTCGGTCACCACCTGCGAGCTGCCACCGCTGAACAGCACGGACACCGAATCCGTTGGGGCAAGCGAGATTCCGCTGACCTTCAAGCACGAGCTACTGCTGAAGCGCGCGGTCGAGCTGTTCCACGCGCGAGGCTATCCGAATGTCAGTGTGGAGGATATCGCCACTGCGGCCGGGCTGCCCGCATCGTCGGCGGTGTACCGCTTCTACCGCAGCAAAGGCGATATTCTCGCCGCTGCGTTCCGTCGTGCGGCAGACCGGGTTTCGGCGGCGATCGGGCCCGCGATCGCCGCATCCGACAGCCCCGAACAGGCGCTGACAACGCTGATCGAGCTGTATGTGACGGGCTCGTTCGCCGAGCGCGACCTGACCTTCGTCTACTACGCCGAGATCAGCAATGTACCGGCGGAGGCTCGCACGGTGCTGCGAAACATCCAGCGGCTCAACGTCGAAGAGTGGGCGAAGCTGCTCGCCGCTGTTCGTCCCGAGCTCACCGCGGCCGAGGCGCGACTGCTCGTGCACACCGCGCTCGCTCTGGTCGTCGATCTCGGTCAATGGCTCGGCCCCGACAATCCGGTCTGCTCGCGGCGGCGGGTGATCCACCTGATGCAGATCATTCTGTTCGGCCGTCCCACAGGCTGATTACGGCTGCCGACCGCCCAATACCTGACCATCCTCGGCACCGATGCTTATCGACGGTAGTCGAATGGCGGTTCGAACAGGCCCTCGGCAACCATTCGACGGCGTTCGATCTGCTATCGCGGGGTAGCGGCGGTCGACGAGGGGCTATCTCGCTAACCGTGTTTCCGGCGGTTTCTCCCAGTAGGTTTGGGCGTCGGGCCAACGGTCAGCGAGAGTGATCGCGAAGGCATTGACCGCTGGAGCCTTCTGCTGGAGCTGTTGACCAAGATCAACAGTTCGAGCACCGATAGATGCCGGTATATGTTGCGAAGATTCACATTTAAAACTAGCGACGGATCACGGACACAGGGCCCGGCTCAACATGCCCGGGATGTCGGGTTGCGACTCCGGATCCTGGGTGAAGGCGTAAGTGATCGCGCGCCCTTCCGGCGTGGCGCCGGAGATTGTGAGGAACCCGTATATCCCGCCGATGTGGCCGACATACTCCGCGCCACAAGGCAAGTGCATCGACCCGATGCCGAGTCCATAGTTCATGCCTGCCAGCTTGGACCCCATAGATACGCCCGCACGCATCTCGGCCAGCTGGACCGCGGGTACCACCCGGCCCGCAAGCAGCTCCGAGTAGAAATGATTCAGATCCACGCCGGTGGACACCATCGCGCCCGCGGCCCACGGCACCGAGGGCTCGATCCGGGTCACATCGGTCATCACCCCGTCGACGGAGGCGTAACCCTTCGGGTGCGGCCCGCGGATGTCCAGCTCGCCAGTGCCGGGGAGATAGGTGTCTTCGAGCGCGAGCGGCCGCAGGATGCGCCGGTTCAGCTCCTCGGTATACGGCGCGCCCGTGACCCGCTCGACCAGCATGCCCGCGACGATGTAGTTGGTGTTGGTGTACTCCCATCGGGTGCCGGGCGCGAACACCGCCGGCCGCATGAGCGCGCTGGCGACCTCCTGTTCGGGCGTCACCGTGCGACCTTGCAGTGCCACCCGGTACTCGTCGATCTGCGGGTCGTCGGTCAATTCGGGCAATCCGCTCTGATGACGCAGAATGTGGCGCACGGTGATGGCGCGGCCATCGATGCCGTCGCCCACCAGCAAGCCGGGCAGGTAGGTGTCGATCGGTTCGTCGAGCCGAATCTTGCCCTCCGCCACCAACTGCAGCACCACCGACGCGATGAACGACTTGCTGATGGAGCCGATTCGTGTCTGCTGCGGTGGATCGGCGAGGATCGGTGCGCGAGTGTCTCGATCGGCGACACCGCTGGTCAAGATGACCGTCGCGCCGTTCTCGGTGACCGTGGCGATCGCCCCGGCCACCCCGGACTCCACCATCCGATCGATATCGGCCTGCACGGCCTGCTTTCGACTGTCGGACACCCCCGGCGCGGCCGGTTTCGGGTCCGCTGAGCATCCGACGAGCAGAGCAACCGCGAACGTAGCCACAACGATCGGAAGAAAGCGCATACCTCGACGCTAGGCTTCGCGGCGCAACGCCACATCCGGGCCGACCCCGAGATTCACCTGATTTCTACGTCGGCCTCGAGGAGGAGCTTGCGTTGGAGTGCACTCCAGCTTTTACAGTTCTGACATGACCAACACAAAGTCCACAACAGCGACTTCTACCAGCGAAAATGACCGTTTCGAACGTGGCTCGGCAGTATTGCGGACGGTCAGTGGCAGCCCGAATCCCGCAGTGCTCGACAGCCTTGCCGACATCGCACCGGACCTCGGCAGGCTGACTGTCGAGTTCGGCTACGGCGACATCCTGTCCCGCCCCGGCCTGACACTGCCGCAACGTCAGCTCGCCACCGTGTCCGCGCTCGCGGCCATGGGCAATGCGGCACCACAGTTGCGCTTCCACATCGACGGCGCGCTGAATGTGGGCTGCACGCGCGAGGAGATCGTGGAGACCCTCATTCACGTCAGTGTGTATGCGGGCTTCCCGGCCGCGCTCAACGGACTGATCGCGGCCCGTGCGATTTTCGAAGCCCGCACCGACATTCCAGCGCAGACCCGAACCGCCCCCGCCCCGACCGGTGACCGGTTCGAGCGGGGCAGCGCCCGGCTTTCGGAGATCGACGGCCACGCCGGCGAGCAGGTCATCGCCTCGCTCCAGGACATCGCCCCCGACCTCGCCCGCTACCTCCTCGAATTCGTTTTCGGCGACATCTACTCCCGCCCTGGCCTCGACCTGAAGACACGCGAGCTGACCACCGTCGCCATGCTGACCGCTCTCGGCACCGCCGCACCCCAACTGGCGGTGCACATCCACGCCCTGCTCAATGTCGGTGGCACCACCACCGAGGCGGTCGAAGTCATCACCCAGATGGCGTCCTACGCAGGCTTCCCCGCCGCCCTCAACGCAATCGCCGTGGCACGTCAAGTTTTCGCCGACCGCGCGACGAGCTGATCGGCATCATCACCCTCGACCGATGTCGATGCCGCCACCGCTGACCCCCACACGTCGCGCGCTCGACGAGGGCAGGCACCGCCTTCGATGACGGGCGGACGCCTACTTCTCGGCGGCTCGACGGAAGCAGTAGGCCGATGAGGCCAGGTACTGGCGGCAGCGCGCGCCGTGGCCTGCGTGGACAGCGAGGATGAAGCGGGCTCTGTCGTAAGTGAGTCCAATCGGTTCCTGTGCACAGTCGCGGCTCTGCACGAGCCACAATTCCCTGATATCCGAGCGCAATGCGTCCATCGTTCACCTCCAAGAAAGTAAATGCACCCGACACCGAGGGGCGCCGCCGGAACCACGCTCGACTCGGCTGGATCGGACCGAGTCGGGACCGTGCGTCGGTCTTCCGGAAAGCGGGCACCCCGAAAGGGTTTGGGCATAACCCCCGGTGCCGGGTACCGACTAAGCGTGCACGTTGCGATTCGGCGTATAACAGTCCCGAAACCGGTAAATCCGAGTAATTTCCGATTGAATCAACCTGGCGCGAGGGGGTAGGACCTATGGTTGAAGTCGACTGGGCGGGCGACGACGTACGCGCCCTCCGTGCGGCGATGAAGCGCAGTCGCTACGAGTTCGCGCGCTTGGTGGGCGTCACCCCGCGCACCGTGGTCTTGTGGGAAAACGGCCGGACAACCCGGATGCACGACGCAAGCAGGCGCCTACTCGACGGGGTCCTGTCGCAGGCCGATTCAGTGGTCGTCGCGCGGTTCGAGCGCGCGATCCTCGCGGACCGTTCGGCGGCAGGCGAGACCGAAGACACGAGCGCCGCGCTCGTTCGGAATACCAAGCTCGGTAGGGAAACTGGGCTCGACAAGGAAGTCGAGGACAATGACGTGAGACGGCGTGAACTATTAGCCTGCGTGGGCGCAGGCCTGGCGGGCCGAGCGGCGGATCTGGTGGCGAACGAGCCCGAGAAGATGCTTGCCACACTTGATGCCGGATCGATCAGCGAGCGCAGACTCGGCCTGCTGGAGGAGTCGGCGCAGACGCTCGGCACGCGCGTGGTACAGGTGCCGCCCTACGAGTTGCTGCACGCCACGCTCGACCAATTCCGCACTGTGCGAGGATGTCTCGCCGAACGACAGGCCACCCATCATCAGATCCGGCTGGTCCGCACGGCGGGCAGACTGGCCAACGTCGTCGGTGAAATCCTTTTCAACGAAGGGCATTTCGGTCAGGCCAGGCTGTGGTATACGACCGCGATTCATGCCGCGCAGGACATCGGCGACCGCTACTCGGAAGACATCGCATTGGCCGGCCTCACATATCTGCCGACCTATAGCGATAAACCGAAGGAAGTTTTACACCTACTCGCCCCACGTCTCGCAGAAAATCCGGGACACGGCCCCGCCGTCGCCTGGTTATGGGGAATGGCGGCGCGCGCACACGCCAGCCTCGGTGACGCCGACCAATTCGCCTATTGCATAAACAAATCTTCCGCCGCACTCGATGACTTCGCCCCTGCAGACCTGCCGGTCGGAATTTTTTCCTTCCGCCCGGAAAAACTCGCTTTCTATCAGGCCATCGGATATTCCCGACTCGGCCGCGCCGAGGAGACCGCGAGCGCCGCAGCACGGGCGATTTCGCTGTACGACCCGCAGGAGACAATGGAGCCCGCCCTCGTCCAATTCGAGCACGCAACGGCACTGCTCAGCTCCGGCGAGGTCGACGAGGCATGTGCAATTGCCACCCGGGCGATCACGAACGGCCACACCTACGTCGGCCTGACGGTCACCAAGCGTGCCAAACAGTTCGACTCGGCCCTGATCGGGCAGCGCGGCCGCGCGGTGTCCGACTGGCGCGAACAGGCCCGACTGATCTGTGATTCCGCGCGGACGCAGGCATAACGGGTCCACGCGTCACACGACGCTGCAGACTCCAGCGTCAGAGGACGCTGAGTTCACAGACCGTCACACAACGCTGCTGCGGGCCGCCCGGTGCCGCTTACCCCGCATGACGCCTGCCAACCAGACGCCGACCGGCTTGGTGGCGCTGGAGTTCGGCATGAGGTCGGCGAAAGGCGCATGCGCCCGGCCGACTTCGGCGGCATCGGCGATGTAGGCGGACACCGAACTGGCATGGCCCGCCGCCACGGCATGTTCGGCGGTGACGACCAGTTCCTCGGGGAGTGTCAAGGTGATTCGGCGGGTTGTCATGTCTTCCATCATCCTCGCCTGGGCAAACTCTGTATGCATGACGTGCCGATCGGCGTGAAGTGTTGGCGGGGCGCACCGGCCGGCAGGGGGATGTGGGCCGGCGCGCCCCGCTATTCAGTTGGTTTCGGGTGCATCGCCGCGATCAGCGAGTTGGGACGCATGTCGAGCCAGTGGGATTCGACGTATTCCAGGCAGGCGGCGCGGGACGCGGCGCCATAGGCGATGGTCCAGCCGCCGGGGACAGCCGCGAAGATCGGCCACATCGAATGTTCGCCCTCCTCGTTGATCAGGACGTAGAACTGGGCGTCATCGTCGTCGAACGGGTTGTTCATCGGGGGGACCTTCCTGGTGGGAACGGAGAATGGGGATCACGCACGGTCCACATCGGCCAAGACCATGGTCAGCACATGGCCGATACGGGCAAGGGCGGACCCGGAAGTCATGCGCCAGTGCGAGGACTGGACGGCATGGTTGTGCACGGTGCCGTCGATGGCGTCCGACCAGCTCGCGGCGCCGGTGGCGCCGGTCGGGTCATCGAGTGCCGCGGTGAAATAGACGAGATTGCCCTTGTAAGGGCGCGGGCGGTAACGGGTGATGAGCTGCAGTGAGCGGGTGCCCGCGTCCAGTACCCGGCCGAGTCGCTCGGCGCCGAAGGAGGCGAACGGTTCCGGCAACTCGGCGATGCGCTGTGCGAGCTGGGTGCGGTCGAGTTCGGGGTCCGCGTCGTCGGCCTGTTCGCCGAGCAGGCCACCGAGCAGATCTGCCAGCGGCACCGTCGCCGACTCGTCCACCGCGATGTTCAGCGAGCTGTCCATCATGGCGAGCAAGGCGACATGCTGGCCCTGATCCTGCAGGTGGATCGCCACCGCGTGCGCGAGCACACCGCCGAGCGACCAGCCGAGCAGGTGGTAAGGGCCTTCCGGTTGGACGGCCCGGATTTCTCGTGCGTAGCGCAGCGCCCAGTCCTCGATCGAATCCGGCAGGGCAGCATCCGAACTCAGCACCGGCGACTGGATGCCGTAGATGCCGCGCTCGGGATCGATATACGCGGCGAGCCCCGCGAAAGACCATGCGACGCCACCGACCGGATGCAGGCAGAACAGCGGCTCGCGGGCACCGTCCGGCCGCAGCGGCAGCAGCACGTCGAACGCCGCGTGTGCCTCGACTCGGCCGCGGCCGGACCGATGCGCGGCCAGCTGCGCGACCACACCCGCCGGTGTCGGGGCGGCGAAGAGCCAGACCATCGGGATCTCTTCGACGATCGCGGCACTGAGCTGGGCGGCGAGCCTGGTGGCGAGCAGCGAATTGCCGCCGTGTTCGAAGAAGTTGTCATCGAGCCCGATTCGCCCGGCATCGAGCACCTCGGCGAAGACCGCGCAGACGGTCTGCTCCAGTTCGGTGGTCGGCGCCCGGAATTCGCGGGTACTCGTCTCCGGTCGCGGCAGAGCCGCGCGGTCGACCTTGCCGTTCGCGTTCAGCGGCAAGGCGTCCAGCTGCCGCAGCATCGCCGGGACCATGTAGCTGGGCAGCACATTGGTCAGCGCCGAGCGCAGCGCGTCCTGCTCGAGCTGCTCGGTCGCGGTGAAATACCCGATCAGCATCGCGTTCGCGCCGCCGGTGTGCTCGGCGACGACGACAGCCTCGGACACCGTGCGTTGCGAGCGCAGCGCATGTTCGATCTCGGCGAGCTCGATGCGGTAGCCGCGGACCTTCACCTGGAAGTCGCGGCGTTCGACGTACTCGAGGTTGCCGTCCGCGCCCCAGCGCACGATGTCGCCGGTGCGGTACAGGCGCGTCCCCGGTGTGCCGAACGGGTTGGCAACGAACCGTTCCGCGGTCAGCTCCGGCCGGCCGTGATACCCCCTGGCCAGCTGCGCCCCGCCAAGGTACAGCTCGCCGGTGACACCGGCTGGAACCGGATGCATCCGGTCGTCGAGGACGTAGACCTGATTGCCCGACTCCGGGGTGCCGATCGGCGCCACCGTGTGCCTGGTGCCGGCACCGGCCGGGAATCGAGTGACCGAGACCGCCGCTTCGGTGGGGCCGTACAGGTTGTCGATCCGGGCACTGGTGAGCGCACCGACGCGATCGACGGTCGCGGTCGGCAATGCCTCGCCGATGACGAGCAGCCTGCGCAGGGCGCGCGGCAGGGGGCGGACGCCGGACACCTCGGCCACCATGGCGAGCAGCGAAGGCACCAGCGTCACCGTGGTCACCGATGCGCGTCGAATCAGATCCACCAGCGCGGCCGGATCACGCTGGACACCCTGCGGCGCGAGTACTACCCGGGCTCCGGTGCGCAGGGCCCACCAGAATTCCCACACCGAGAGATCGAACGCCGCCGAGGTCATCAGCAAGCTCGCGTCGTCGGTGTCCAGGCGGTACTCCGACTGCATCCAGTCCAGTTGGTGTGCGACGGCCGCGTGCGGCACCGCAACACCCTTGGGGGTGCCGGTCGAGCCGGAGGTGAAGATGACATAGGCGGTGTTCGACGGCGTGAGTGCCGCCAACCGCTCCTCGGCGCGCACCGGGCCCGCATCCGCCACCGCGTCGGCGATCGAGATATCCAGCACCACATCGTGTTGCGCCACCGCTTCCGGCAACATCGGCGCTCCGGTGGCGGTCAGCACCAACGCGGGGTTGGCGGCGGCCAGCACGCTCACGGTGCGTTCCAGCGGATGCGCGGGGTCGAGCGGCACGTATGCGCCGCCCGCGGCCACCACCGCATACATCGCGACCATCAGGTCGACGCTGCGCGGGATGGCGAGAGCCACCAACGCTTCCGGGCCGATACCGCGTCCGATGAGGGCGCGCGCCAGCCGGTGCACCCGAGCGCCGAACTCCGCGTAGGTCAGGGAGGTCTCGTCGTCGACGACAGCCACTGCGTCCGGTGTCCGTGCCACCTGCGTGTCGAACGCGGTGACCAGAGTGGCCGGTGCGAATGCCCGGTCGGCCCGGTTCCAGGCCACGATCATGCGCTCGTGTTCGGCGGTGTCGAGCAGCGCAAGATCACCGACCGGCACGTGCGGCGCGGCGCACACCGCGGTCAGCAGCCGTTGCAGGCGTCCGACGAAGCCCGCGACCGTGGACTCGTCGAACAGCGCCGTCGCGTAGGTGATCGAGGCGGACATGCCCGCTGGATCGCCGTCCGTGTCGTATCGATCGGTCACCACCAGGTGCAGGTCGAATTGTGAGACCTCGTAGTCGAAATCGGCCGCGGTGGCGGTCGATCCGTCCAGTGCGAAGTCCGCCTCGGTCTGGTTGTGGAAGGAGAAGCCGACTTGGAACAGCGGATGCCGCGCGGTCGAGCGCTCCGGATTCAGCACCTCGACCAGACGCTCGAACGGCACGTCCGCGTGGGAGAAGGCCGCCACATCCCCGGTGCGAACCTGGTCGAGCAGCTCGGTGAATCCCGCGGCCGTATCCACCCGGGTGCGCAGCACCAAGGTGTTCACGAACATGCCGACCACATCGTCGAGCGCGGCCTCGCCGCGGCCCGCGATCGGGGTGCCCAGCGCGATGTCCTGCGTTCCCGCCAG
This sequence comes from Nocardia sp. NBC_01009, assembly GCF_045208035.1. Taxonomy (NCBI): domain Bacteria; kingdom Bacillati; phylum Actinomycetota; class Actinomycetes; order Mycobacteriales; family Nocardiaceae; genus Nocardia; species Nocardia sp. NBC_01009. The sequence goes on from NZ_CP108695.1 coordinate 42,501, forward strand.
GCGTGCGAGCAGGACCGCGAACGCGGCGTGCACCACCATGAACAGCGTCGCGCCGGACGCGCGGCCCAGCTCCGTCAGGCGGGTGTGCGCCTGCGCGTCGATCGCGAAATCCACATGCCTGCCGCGGGTGGAGGCGATGGCCGGGCGCGGCCGGTCGGTCGGCAGGGCAAGCTGGGCGGGCAGTTCGGCGAGTGTTTCGGTCCAGAACCGGAGTTGCCGGGAGACCAGCGAGTCGGGATCGTCCTCGGACCCGAGCAGACGTCGTTGCCACACGCTGTAATCCGCGTACTGCACCGGAAGCGGCGCCCACGCGGGAACGTTGCCCTGCTTGCGCGCGGCGTAGGCGATCATGACGTCGCGGGCCAGCGGCACCAGTGACGAACCGTCGGCGGCAATGTGATGCACAACCACGACGAGCACGTGCTCGTCGGCCGTTGCCGCCTCGGCAGCGACGGGAACGAACAGTCGGGCCCGCACCGGCACCGATTCTGTGACGTCGAAGCCGTCGCCGATGAAATCGGTTACTGCGGCGACGAGGTCGTCGAGGGAAATCCGGATCGGTGCGAGCGTGGGCACGCCCGCCTGCTCGATCGGCAGCACCACCTGCACCGGGCCGGAATCGCGCTGCGGGTAGACGGTACGCAGCACCTCGTGGCGTGTCACCACATCGGTGATCGCCGCGTTCAAGGCGGTGACATCGAGATCGCCGGTCAGCCGCACCGCCAACGGAATGTTGTAGGCGGTGGATTGGCGGTCCAGGCGGTTGAGGAACCACATGCGCTGCTGCGCGAGCGACAGCGGGACCGGATCCGTTCCGGTGCGCCTGGTCAGTGCCGGACGTGCCGGTGCTGCGGCCGGATCGGTGGCGGCAAGGGCGGCGGCCATGGCGTGCACCGTCGGGTGCTCGAAGACCATCCTGACCCCGACCATCAGATCCAGGCGGTTGCCTAGCCGAGCGGCCAGTTGCGTGGCGATCAGCGAATTCCCGCCGAGCGCGAAGAAGTCGTCGTCGGCACCGACCGCATGCGCCCGGTCGAGGCCGAGCACATCCGCGATGGTCTCGGCGACTGCGTGCTCGAAGGCGGTCTCCGGTGCGCGGTAGGCGGCGGTGCTCGCCTGCACGGTCCGGAAATCGGGTTCCGGCAATGCTTTTCGATCGAGCTTGCCGGTGGGGGTCAGCGGTATGTGGTCGAGCACCATGATGGCGGCGGGCACCATGTAGGCCGTCAGTGCGCGTCCGGCGAAGGCGGCGAGAACCGCGGTGTCGATCGTGGCGTGCGCGGCGGCGACCACGTAGGCGACCAGCGACACGTTTCCCGCGTGGTCGGTGTGGCCGATGGTCACCGCGTATTCGACGGTGTCGTGCGCGGCGAGCACAGTGTCGATCTCACCGAGCTCGATGCGCAAGCCGCGCACCTTGACCTGGTGATCGGCGCGTCCCACGTAGTGGATCGCACCCCCGGTGGTCCAGCGGACCAGATCGCCGGTTCGGTACAACCGTCCGCCCGCGGGGCCGTAGGGGTCGGCGATGAAGCGGTCTGCCGACAGTGCGGGCCGCGCATGGTAGCCACGGGCGAGGCCGGGTCCGCGCAGGTACAGCTCACCGGTGACCCCGACCGGGACCGGTTGCAGTCCGGTGTCGAGCACCACCGCCGACATACCGTGAATCGGCGTGCCGATGTCGAACGGATCGCCGGGACGGATCCGTTCGCTGATATTGGTGATGACCGTGGTTTCGGTCGGGCCGTAGGTGTTGAAGAAGGCACGCGTGGTTCCCCAGCGCTGCACCACATCCGGGCTGTAGGACTCGCCGCCGACGGTCAGATGCGTGAGCTCGGGCAGCTGCGCCGCGTCGAGGGTTTGCAACACGGCCGGCGTGATGAACGCATGGGTCACGCGTTGGTCGCGGATGAGCGCGGTCAGTTCGGCGCCACCGTAGACACCGGACGGTGCGACCACCATCGCCGCGCCGGCGGGCAGCGCGAGCAGCAGTTCGAGCATCGAGGCGTCGAAGCTCGGCGAGGTGACGTGCAGTGTCCTGGATGCCGAGGTAATCGCGTACCGATCACGCTGGGCACGTGCGATTCCGGCGAGGCCCGCGTGCGTGGCCAGCACACCCTTGGGGACGCCGGTCGAGCCGGAGGTGTAGATCATCCACGCGGGGTTGTCGATCCGCACCGGGCGGACCAGTTCGTCCGCACCGATCGGCCCGGCGCTCGTGTGCCGCATCCGCGCCGCGACAGCGGGCGCGTCCAGCATCAGCCATTCGGCGCCGCCGGGCAGCCCCGGCCGGCTCGCGGTGGTCGTCAGTCCGACCGCCGCACCGGAATCCGACAGCATGTGCGCGATCCGATCGGCCGGGTAGGTCGGATCGACCGGAACGAAGGCGGCGCCGGTCTTGGCCACTGCCCAGACCGCGAGCACCGACTCGGCCGACCGCGCAATGGCCACCGCGACGAAGTCTTCTGCGCCGATGCCGTGACCGATGAGCATTCTGGCCAGCCGCGACGACTGCTCGTCCAAGGCTCCATAGGTCAGCTCCCTGTCGGTCGCGATCAGTGCGGTGGCATCGGGATTCATGGCGACGGCCGCGGCCATCAGCTCGGCGAGGGTCTGCGCCCGCACCGGGTCGGCGCCCCGCCTGCCGAGCAGTTCGGCGCGTTCGGCAGGAGCGAGCAGGTCGGCCGCACCGATCGCGGTATCGGGATTCGCGGTGAGCGCGCCGAGGAGGCGGCCGAATCGGCGCAGCAGCGTGGCGGCGGTGTCCGCCTCGAACAGGTCCGTGGCGTAGTTCAGCTCGACCGCGAGGTGACCGTCGGCATCCGGCTCGGCGGCGACGGTGAACTGCAGATCGAATCGCGCCACCGACTCGTCGAATTCGACCGGCGTCAGGTCGAGGCCGGGCACCGAGAGGGTGCCGGTCCCGGTGTCGGCGTAGCTGAGCGCGACGGTGAAAAGCGGATGGCGCGCCTGCGAGCGCTCGACGCCGAGTTCGTCGACGACTCGCTCGAACGGAACCGTCGCATGGGCGAAGGCCGCGAGATCGACCGTCCGCGTCTGCGTGAGCAGTTCGGTGAACGACAGATTGTGGTCCGGGCGGGTGCGCAGCACCAGGGTGTTGACGAACATGCCGACCAGATCGTCGAGTGCGGCCGCACCGCGCCCGGCAACCGGCGTGCCGATGGCGATATCGGTGGATCCGGACAGTCGAGCGAGCAGCACCGCGAGGGCGGCGTGCACGACCATGAATGAGGTCGCATTGTGTTGTCTCGCAAGCTCGTGCACGCGAGCGCCGATACCGCCACCGATCCGTGCGCGAATGTTCGCGCCACGCTTGGCGGCGACGGCAGGCCGCGGCCGGTCGGTGGGCAGCGCGAGCTCTTCGGCCAATTCGCGCAGGGTTTCACGCCAGTACGCGAGCTGCGGTGCGGCCACCGAATCCAGCGACTGCGTCTGCCACAGCGCGTAGTCGGCGTACTGCGCGGCGAGTTCGGGCCAGGTCGGCGCGGTGTCGAGCAGTCGGGACAGATAGGCCGACACCAAGTCCCGCAGCAGGGGATTCAACGAATAGCCGTCTGCGGCAATGTGGTGCAGCACGGCGACGAGCACGTGACCGGATTCGTGCTCGCGCAGCAGCACCGCGCGCACCGGCACCTCGGTGCTGACATCGAAGCCCGTACTGATGAATTCGGCGATGCGCTCCTCGACCGACCGCAGCTCGCCGGTGTCGATGACCAGCCGTACCGGTGCCGGCTCGGCGGGCAGGATCACCTGGTGGCCGGTGCCGGTGGCATCCACCGGATACATCGTGCGCAGCACCTCGTGCCGCGCGACCACATCGGCGAACGCGGCACACAGGGCGACTTCGTCGAGTTCGCCGTGGATGCGTACGGCGACCGGAATGTTGTGCACGGCCGACGCCGGGTCAAGGCGGTTGAGGAACCACATGCCACGCTGGACCGGCGCGAGGGGAACGAGCTCGGGGCGCGGTCCGGCGATCAGCGGCACTACCTGTTCGGCCGCATCCGCTTCGGCGGCGAGCCTGGCGGCCAGCGCCCGCACGGTCGGCGTCTCGAACAGCAGCCGCACCGGAACCCGCCGACCGAGCCGCTCGCCGAGCCGAGCGAGCACTCGGGTGGCGATCAGCGAATTGCCACCGAGGTCGAAGAAGCTGTCGTCGGCACCGACGGGCGAGGACCCGAGCACCGCCTCGAACGCCGCGGCGACCAGACGCTCGGCCGGGGTGACCGGCGCGCGATAGGCGGTCCGGTCGAACACCGGTTCCGGCAGGGCGTTTCGATCGAGTTTGCCCGAAGCATTGAGCGGGAAGGCATCCAGCACCACGACCGCCGAGGGCACCATGTAGGACGGCAACGCGTCGGACGCGGCGCGCAATACTCGGCTCTCGACATCGTCGGCTCCGATTCCACCGAGCGCGATCACGTACACGACCAGGTGATCGCCGACGACCCCGGCGGCGGCCTGGCCGACACCCGGCACAGCGGCCGCGACGGATTCGATCTCGCCCAGTTCGATGCGCTGCCCGCGGAACTTCACCTGGAAGTCGGTGCGGCCCAAGTACACCAATTCGGCGGTGGTCGCGCCGGTTTCCCAGCGAACCAGATCGCCGGTGCGGTACATGCGCTCGCCGGGCACGCCGAAGGGGTTGGCGACGAAGCGGTCCGAGGTCAGCTCGGGCCTGCCGTGGTAGCCGCGGGCGAGTTGGGCACCCGCCAGATAGAGCTCTCCCGCGACACCGGGCAGCGTCGGGCGCAGGCGCGAATCCAGCACGTAGACCCGGCTGTTCCATTCCGGATTGCCGATCGGCATGACGGTGCGATCGATTTCGCCGGTGACGTCGCGGTGGGTGATGCTCACCGCCGCCTCGGTGGGGCCGTACAGATTGTGCAGCCGGGCCCTGCTGACCGCGCCGAAGGCACGGACGGTTTCGGCGGGCAATGCCTCACCGATGACGAACACCGTGCGCAGCTTCGCGAGCGCGGCGGCGTCGGTGTGCCCCGCGAAAACGCTCAGCATCGACGGAACGAAATCGGTGACGGTGACGCCGTGCTCGGCAATGACTTCGGTCAGATAACCCGGATCGCGGTGGCCCTCCGGGGTGGCCAGGACCAGGGTCGCCCCGATCCGTAGCGGCAGGAAGTACCCCCACAGCGAGACATCGAAGGTGGTCGCCGTCTTCTGCAGGTACACATCCTGCGCGGTCAGCTCGTACTCCGACTGCATCCACGTCATCTGGTTGACGATCGCGGCATGCGAGACGCTGACGCCCTTGGGCTTACCGGTCGACCCGGAGGTGAAGAGAACATAAGCGGGGTGTTGCGAGTGGAGGGCGGCGGTCCGCTCGTCGGCCGCGATCGGGTCGTCGGCGTAGCCGTTCAGGTCGACCGAGTCGACACAGATCGTCGAACCGCAGTAGCCGAAGTCGGCTCGATCGGCTTCGGTGGTGAGCAGCGCGGCAGGCTGTGCGGTATCGAGAATGTGCGCAATGCGTCGGCTCGGATGATCCGGATCGATCGGGACGTAGGCGCCACCAGCCTCCAGCACCGCATACATCGCGACAACCAGGTCGATCGAGCGCCGAATAGCCAGCGCCACCAGCGATTCCGGGCCGACTCCCCCGGCGATCAAGCACCGGGCGAGCTGGTTGGTCCGACGGTCCAATTCGCCGTAGGTGATAGTCGCACCGGTGCTGCCGTCCTCGGCCGCGAATACCAGCGCCGTGGCGTCCGGGGTGGCTGCGGCCTGCGCCTCGAACTCGTCGAGCAGCAGTTCCGCGATGAACGCGGTGTGCGACGAGTCGTTCCACCGATGCACCACCCGGTCCCATTCGCCGGACTCGAACAGGTCGATATCGCCGACCACCTGTTCGGGGTCGGCGACCACCGCCGCCAGCAGGCGGGTGAATCTGGCGCCGAAGGCGACGATGGTCGACTCGTCGAAAAGATCTGTCGCATAAGTGAATCGGAGTGCATCGTCGGCGACGGTCAATTGTAGGTCGAATCGGGTCGTCGCGTACTCGACGTCGTGCTCGGCGAGGGTCACCCCGGCCAGCTCGACCGCGACCGGCGCGAGGTTCTGGAAGAACAACGCGATCTGGAACAAGGGATGGCGCGCTTCGGAGCGAGGCGGATCGAGCACCTCGACCAGTCGCTCGAACGGCACCTCGGCGTGCGCGAAGGCATCCAGGTCGCCCTCGCGCACCCGCCGCAGCACGGCGGCGAAGCTGTCCGAACCGGGCACCGCGGCGCGCAGCACCAGGGTATTGACGAACATGCCGACCAGATCGTCGAGCGCGGCCTCACCGCGGCCCGCGATCGGTGCACCGATGGCGATGTCTTCCCCGCCCGACAACCTGGCGAGCAGCGTGGCGAGCGCGGCATGCACCACCATGAACGGGCTGGCATCGTATCGCCGTGCGATGGCGGCGATCCCGTCTCGAAGCGCCGCGTCGAGAGCGAGGGTGGCGGTCGCCGCGGCATGGGTGGCGATCGCCGGACGCGGCCGGTCGGCAGGTAGATCGAGCTGTGCGGGCAGCCCACGCAGGGTCTGCTGCCAGTACCGCAATTGTGCCGCGGCCAGCGATTCCGGGTCGTCCTCGGCCCCGAGCAGCTCGCGCTGCCAGAGCGCGTAATCGGCGTACTGCACGTCGAGTTCGGTCCAGGCCGGCGCGCCGCCGGTGGCGCGCGCCGCATAGGCGGTGGCGATATCGCGAGCCAGCGGGCCCATCGAAAAGCCGTCGGCCGCGATGTGATGCACCACGAGCGCGAGCAGGTGTTCGCGCTCGGACAGTCGGGCCAGGCCGACGCGCAGCGGCACCGCGGCGGTGACGTCGAACGGTGCTGCCACCAGATCCATCAGCGCGGCAGCCACATTCGCCGGATCGAGCGCCACGATCGGCGGTATGTGCGTGCGGTCCAGGATCCGCTGGAACCCGGTGCCGTCGATATCCGGGTAGACGGTGCGCAGCGTTTCGTGCCTGCCGACCACGTCGGCGAGCGCGGCGGCCAGTGCGCCGGTGTCGAGGTCACCGGTCAGCCGGATGGCGACCGGGATGTTGTTGACCGTCTCGTCCGGGTCGAAACGGTTGAGGAACCACATGCGCTGCTGCGCGAGTGACAGCGGCACCAGCTCGGGCCGTAGCCGCGCAGCGAGCTTCGGACGGCGGCTGGTACCTGCCAGCCGGGCCGCCCAGGCAGCGAGCCCCGCCACGGTCGGTGTCTCGAACAGCAGCCGGACCGGGATGTCCGCGTCCACCGCGACGCCGAGCCGCGCGGCCACCTGGGTGGCGATCAGCGAGTTGCCGCCGAGTGCGAAGAAATCGTCTTCCGCGCCGAGCTTTTCGATGCCGAGCAGCTCGCCGATGATGCCTGCGACCGTGTGCTCGGCATCGGTCTCCGGTGCGCGATAGGCCGTCGTCCGAAACTCCGGCGCGGGCAGCGCCGCGCGGTCGAGTTTGCCGGAAGCGTTGAGCGGGAGGGTATCCAGCACGACGAACGCCGACGGCACCATGTAGGCGGGCAGCACGGCGTTCAGCTCGCCTCGCACGCCGTCGGTGTCGACTGCCGCCTGCGCCGCGATCAGATACGCGACCAGCTGGTCGCCGAGCCGGTCGTCGGTACGCAGCACTACGACGGCTTGTCCGATGGCAGCCATGGCGGTGAGCGCGGCCTCGATCTCGCCGAGCTCGATGCGCAGGCCACGCAGTTTCACCTGGAAGTCGGTGCGGCCCAGGTATTCCAATTCGCCTGCTGCGGTCCACTGCACCAGGTCACCGGTGCGGTACATCCGCTCGCCCGCGCCGAACGGACTGGCCACGAACCGATCCGCGGTCAGCTCCGCGCGGGCCACATACCCCTGTGCCAGTTGCCTGCCCGCCAGGTAAAGCTCGCCCACGACACCGGCGGGCACCGGGCGCAGCCGCGAATCCAGCACGTACACCCGGGTGTTGGACACCGGTCGCCCGATCGGCACCGACACCACGTCGGCGTCGGTGACCTCGTGGTAGGTCACATCGACGGCGGCTTCGGTCGGACCGTAGAGATTGTGCAGGCGGGCTCCGGTCAGTGCACGCAACCGTTGTGCCGTCGCCGCGGGCAACGCTTCCCCGGAAGCGAACACCTGGCGCAGCGAAACACATTGCGCGGCAAGTTCATCGGTGACGAATACCGCAAGCATCGAGGGCACGAAATGCACGACGGTGACCCGCTCGGCAGACATGAGGCGGGCCAGATAGACCGGGTCGCGATGCCCCTCCGGGCGCGCGACGATCAACCGGGCGCCGACCTGCAACGGCCAGAAGAACTCCCACACCGACACATCGAAGGTCGCCGGCGTCTTCTGCAAGACGACATCGTCGTCGGAGAGCCGGTATTCGGCCTGCATCCAGCGCAGCCGGTTGACGATCGCCGCGTGCGATACCGTGACGCCCTTCGGCCGACCGGTCGATCCCGACGTGAAGATCACATAGGCGGGATGGCCAGGGGCCACTACCCCCACCCGATCCGCGTCGGTCAGCGGTTCCGCCGAATAGGCGGCCAGGTCGAGACGGTCGATCCTGATCTGCCGCGCTCCCCCGATTTCCAGATCGCCCCCTGCGGTCAGCACACAGACGGGTCGCGCGGTCGCGAGCACGTATTCGGTGCGCTCGACCGGGTGATCCGGGTCGAGCGGAACGTAGGCACCACCCGCGACCGTCACCGCGTACATGCCGATGACCAGGTCGATCGAACGCCGCATCCCCAGCGCCACCAGCGAATCCGGGCCGACTCCCTGGGCGACGAGGAACCGCGCCAATCGGTGCACGCTCGCCGCGAAGTCGAAGTAGGACAGACTCGTGCCCGCCTGGGTCACCGCGGGCGCGAACGGTGTCCGCGCTACCTGAGCCTCGAACAGCGACACCAGCGTCGCCGTCGGGTCGAACTCGGCGGTCGTCGCGTTCCAGGATTCCAGAATGCGCACCCGCTCGCCGTCATCCAGCAGTTCGATGTCACCGACCCGCACCGTCGAATCCCGCACTACGGTCTCCAGCACCCGCACGAAACGTGCCGCGAACGACCGGACCGTCGATTCGTCGAACAGGTCCGTCGCATAACGCAGTTCCGCACGCAGTGCGGTGCCGCCTGCCGCGGCGACCTCCGTCAGCGCCAGCGACAACTCGAACTGCGCGATCGGATTGTCCAACTCGAACGCCGAGACCTCCAGCCCGGGCAGCCGCAGCATCGTGTCGTCGCGATGCTCGAAGGTGAGCAGCGTTTGGATGATCGGCGAATGCGCCTGCGAGCGGACCGGATTCAGCTCCTCGACCAGACGCTCGAAGGGCAGATCGGCATTCGCGAAGGCACGGACATCGGTGTCGCGCACCTGTGCGAGCAGCGCGCCGAACGATGCGCCGGGAGACACCGCGGTGCGCAGCACCAGGGTGTTGACGAACATGCCGACCAGATCGTCGAGGGCTTCCTCGGCTCGGCCCGCGATCGGCGTGCCGATCGCGACATCATCGGTGGCTGCCAGCCGCGCGAGCACGGTGGCGAAGGCGGCGTGCACAACCATGAAGGTCGACACCCCGTGCCTGCGTGCGAGATCGGCGATCGCCGCGGTCATCTCGGCGGCGACCTCGAAGCCGACCGCAGCGCCGCGACCGGAGGCGACCGGTGGCCGTGGCTGGTCGGTCGGCAGCTCGAGAACCGGTGCGAGCCCGTCGAGTTCGGTGCGCCAGTGCGCGATCTGGCGCGCCAGCACCGATTCCGGATCGGTGGCCGAGCCCAATGCTTCGTGCTGCCACAGGGTGAAATCCGCGTACTGAACCGGTAGCGGACGCCATTGCGGTTGCGCGCCCGCCGTGCGTGCGACGTAGGCGGCCATCAGGTCCCGGGCCAGCGGGCCGGTGGAGACGCCGTCCGCGGCGATGTGGTGCACAACGACGACCAGCACGTGATCGTGCGGCCCGACCCCCAACAGCGTGGCCCGCACCGGCAGGCTGGTGCGCAGATCGAATCCGAGCCCGACGGCCGCGACGACCGCGCTCGGCAGCTCGGCGGCGGTGACATCCACCTGGCGCAGCCGCAGACCGACCTCCGCCATGGGCGTGACCACCTGCGCAGGTCCTGCGCCGTCGTCCGGGAAGACCGTCCGCAGCGACTCGTGCCTGCCGATGACATCGAGCAGGGCGGCGCGCAGGGCGGCGAGGTCCAGTGCGCCCGCGAGCCGGATGGTGATCGGGATGTTGTAGACCGCCGATTCCGGATCGAGCCGGTTGAGCAACCACATTCGGTTCTGCGCCTGCGACAGCGGGATTCGTGCCGGGCGCGTCGCAGCAACGAGCGGCGGCAGCGTCCGTTGCGGCGTCCGGGTCACCTGCAGGGCCAGTTCTGCAACCGTCGGCGACTCGAATACCGCACGCACGTTCAGATCACAGCCCAGCGCGGCATTCGCGCGAGCGACGAGGCGCATGGCGAGCAGGGAATTGCCGCCGCGCGCGAAGAAATCGTCGTCGGCGCCGATCGGCGCGTCATCGGCGACCCCGAGCAGGTCACCGACCAGCGCGGCAAGTACCGATTCGCACCCCTCGCGTGGCGCACGGAATACCGTGGCCGGACCGGTGAACTCGACGACCGGCAGTGCCGCGCGGTCGAGCTTTCCCACCGTGGTCAGCGGCATCTCGTCCAGCACAACCAGGTGGGCGGGAACCATATAGCCGGGCAGCCGGTCGCGCACTGCGGCGTGCACCGTGGCTGCCGACAGCCCGGTGCCGGACACATAGCCCACCAGGCATTCGGTGCCCGCGGTGTCGGATGCCAACAGCACCGCGGCGTTCGTGACATCTGCGGCCGCCAGCAACGCCGATTCGATCTCGCCGAGCTCGATTCGCTGGCCGCGCACCTTCACCTGGAAATCGTTGCGGCCCAAGTAGACCAGATCACCGTTCCGGTTCCAGCGCACCAGGTCGCCGGTGCGGTACATGCGAGCCCCCGGCACGCCGAACGGGTCGGCCAGAAACCGCTCTGCGGTGAGTCCGGTGCGGCCTTCGTAGCCGCGCGCCAACTGATCGCCCGCCAAATACAGCTCGCCTGTGACACCCGTCGGCACCGGACGTAGCCGGGCGTCGAGCACGTAGGCGCGGGTGTTCCAGTTCGGTCGGCCGATGGCCAGATCGGGACCGCGGTCGGCGTCGGTGAATTCGTGGTAGATCGTCGAGATCGCGGCCTCGGTCGGCCCGTAGGCGTTGTGCACGACACCGCCGACGTGCGCACGCAGCGCGCTGAGCAGCTCTGACGGCAATGCCTCACCGCCGCAGTGCAAATGACGGAACGAGCGCAGTGCGTCGCCGTGGCCTTCGGCGATCAGCGCGGCAAGCACCGAGGGCACGTGCTCGGCGATCGTGACGGCGTGTTCGCGCATCAGTCCGGCCAGATAGTCCAGGTCGAGGTGACCGTCGGGACGTGGAATCACCAGTGGCGCACCGACGGCGGCGGGCAGGAAGCATTCCCACACCGAAACATCGAAGGTCAGCGGCGCCCGCTGCATGATCCGATCGGCGGCGGTGACCTCGTATCGGCTTTCCAGCCAGCGCAATTGGTTCATGATGGCGCGATGGCTGGTGGTCACACCCTTGGGCAAACCGGTCGAGCCCGACGTGAACAGCACATAGGCGGCGTTGTCCGGTCGCAGCGGTGCGATGCGGTCGCTGCCGAGGATCGGGCCTGCGGCCAGGCTCGTGAGTTCCAGCTGATCGACCGCGGTCATTCGGACTCCGGGCAGCGCGGGCAGCGTCGCCCCGCCCGCGGCAAGCACCAGCCGCGCACCTGCCGTACCGAGGATGTGTGCGATCCGTTCGGCAGGATGATCGGGATCGACCGGTAGATACGCGCCGCCCGCCTGCACGATCGCGAACATCGCCACCATCATGTCGATGGACTTCCGCGCGGCGAGCCCGACGATCGTGTCCGGGCCGATTCCGTCCGAGATCAGCCGGCGGGCCAGCCGGTTCGACCTGGCAGCGAGTTCGCCGTAGGTCACGCAGACGCCCTCGAACAGCAGCGCGGCCGCATCGGGGCTCGCCGCGGCGCGGCGGTCGAGCAGGTCACCGAGTGTCTCGCGGGGCAGCCGGTGCACCGTGGCATTGCGGTCGCAGAGCATCAGTCCGCGCTCGGCCACCGACATCAGCTCGACATCGCCGACCATCGTGCGAGCGTCGCGCACGATGGCGCGCAGCACCCGCTCGAAACCGGCCAGGAAACCGGCGGCAGTGTGTTCGTCGAACAAGTCGAGTGCGTAGTGCAGGTGCACGTCGATGCCGTCGGCCGAGCCGTCGGTGTCGTAGCGGTCGGTGAGCGTCCAGTCCAAGTCCACCTGGATCGGCCCCGGACCCGCATCGATGGCGGCGATGGCGAGCCGGTTGAGCCGGAAGTCCGGCTTGGTCTGGTTCTGCAACGTCAGCGACACCTGGTACAGCGGCGCATGTGCCCGGGAGCGGACCGGATTCAGCACCTCGACCAACTGCTCGAACGGCACCGCCGCGTGATCGAATGCGGCGAGATCGGTGTCGCGGACGTGGGCGAGCAGCTCGGCGAGGCGTGCGTCGGGTCGAACGTCGGTGCGCAGCAGCAGCGTATTGACGAACATGCCGACGAGTTCGTCGAGCGCCTCGTCGCCGCGGCCTGCGACCGGCGCGCCGATCACCACCTCGGCGGTGCCTGCGAGGCGGGCGAGCAGCACCGCCAGCGCGGTGTGCAGGACCATGAACGGCGAAACCCGGTGCGCCGTCGCCACATCCTGGATCGACTGGTGCAGTGCACGATCCAACCGGCCGGTGATCGCGGCCCCTCGGTTGGTGGACACTGCCGGGCGCGGCCGATCCGACGGGAGGGTCAGCACCTCGGGCAGACCGTCCAAACGCTTTGTCCAATAACGCAATTGGCGGGCCAGCACCGACATCTCGTCGGCGCTGCCACCCAGCGCGGCACGCTGCCAGATCGCGAAATCCGCGTACTGCACCGGTAGTGCTCCCCAGGCGGGTGCGAGGCCCGCGCATCGGGCCACATAGGCGGCGGCCAGGTCACGGGTCAGCGGGGCGGCCGACCAGCCGTCGGCGGCGATGTGGTGCACCACGAACAGCAGGATGTGCACCTGCTGGTCGGCACGAACCGGCATCTCGCCCGGCTGCTCGCCCAGGCGCAGCAACCGCACCCGCAGCGGCACCTCGGTGGTGACGTCGAAGCCGGTCTGCGCCACGGCGGTGACGATTCGTTCCAGTTCGGCGGGGGCGACCGGCTCCGGAACCAGGTCGACCAGGCGGGTTCCGGCGGGCAGGATCAGTTGCGTAGCCGCGCCGTCGCGCTCCGGGTACAGGGTGCGCAGCGTTTCGTGCCTGCCGATCACGTCGGTGATCGCGGCTTGTAGCGCGGGCACGTTCAGCATGCCGGTCAGTTGCAGCGCGAACGGGATGTTGTAGCCGCCGCCACGGGCGTCGAATCGGTTGAGGAACCACATGCGCTGCTGGGCAATCGACAGCGGAATCGCTTCGTCGCGATCCTGCGCGACCAGCGGCGGCAGCGGCCGTTGTTCGACCTCTGCCGCCGCGATCCTGCGGGCGAGATCGCGCACGGTCGGCGCGTCGAAGACCGCGCGCACCGGGACCTGCGTAGCAAGTGCTTTGGTCAGCCGCGCGGCCAGTTGCGTGGCGATGAGCGAGTTTCCGCCGAGTGCGAAGAAGTCGTCGTCCGCACCGACCCGATCGGCGCCGAGCAGTGCGGCGAACGTCGCTGCCACGATGGATTCGGTGTCGCCGGTGGGCGCGCGGAACTCGACCGCGGCCAGAACCGGTTCGGGCAATGCCTTGCGGTCCAGTTTGCCGACGGGAGTCAGTGGAAGCTGCGCGAGCACCACGATGGCCGCGGGCACCATGTGCGACGGCAGCGTGCGTGCGGCGAACGCGGTGAGTTCGGCCGGATCCGGCGACCGACCCGGCGTAGGCAGCACATAGGAGACGAGATTCGTTGCGCCGGAGGCATGCTCGCGCCCCATCGTGGTCGCGAACTCGATTTCCGGGTGTCCGGTGAGCACCGCGTCGATCTCACCGAGCTCGATGCGGAACCCGCGGATCTTCACCTGGAAATCCGAGCGTCCGACGTAATCGAGCTCCCCGCCCAACCAGCGCACCACATCACCGGTGCGGTACATCCGGGCGCCGGGGGCGCCCCAGGGATTGGCCACGAACCGATCCGCGGACAGCCCGGCGCGATGACGATAGCCGCGCGCCAAAGCGCCACCGGCCAAATACAATTCACCTGTCACACCTGGTGGCACCGGGTTGAGGCGGCCGTCGAGCACCAGCGCCGCCATACCGTGCACCGGTGTGCCGATGGTGATGTGCCGCCCCGCCGTCAGCTGCGCGTAGGAGGAGATGATCGTGGCCTCGGTCGGGCCGTAGCCGTTGAGATACCGCCGACCCGGCTGCCATGTGGCCAGCAGTTCCGGTGTCGTCACATCGCCGCCGACCGAGGCTGTCAACAGCTGCTGCTGACCGGCGGGGTCGACGGTGCCGAGCACCGCAGGCGTGATGATGGTGTGGGTCACGCCCTCCGCACGCAGCAACGCGCCGAGCTCCGCGCCGCCGATGATGCTCGACGGCACAATCACCAGTGTCGCGCCCACGGAGAAGGCGCACACCCATTCCAGCACCGACGGATCGAAACTGGGCGAGCAGATGTGCAGGAACCGGTGCTCGGATCCCAGCTGGTAGAGCCGGGTCGCGTGGTCGGTGAGACCACCGAGACCGGAATGCGTCACCGTGACGCCCTTGGGCATACCGGTCGAACCCGACGTGTAGATCACATACGCCGGGTGCTGCATCCGCAGCGGCGTCACGCGATCGGCATCGGTCACCGGCGCGGCGGACTTCGCCGCGCACAGCGCAATCGTCGAGGGCGCGTCGAGGACGAGCCAGGCCACGTCGTCGGGCAGGGCGTCGACGTGGCCGGCACCGGTGATGCCGAGCACCGCGGCGGAGTCGGTCACCATGTGCCGCACCCGATCCACCGGATAGGTCGGATCGACCGGCACGTGCGCGCCACCGGCCTTGGCGACGGCGAGCACTGCCGCCACCATCTCATACGATCGTGGGAATGACACCGCGACAAGGCTTTCCGGGCCGACACCACGATCGATCAGGACGCGGGCCAGCCGAGAGGAATAGTCGTCGAGCTCGCCGTAGGTGATCGATCTGCCCTGGTATCGCACCGCGATCCGGCTCCTGCCGAATCGCACGCCTCGGGTGAGCAGATCGGGCAGCAGCGCGGTCGCCATCACCTCGTCGCCGGGCACCCGGGTCAGCGCGGCGTACTCGGACTCGGCCAGCAGCGGCAGATCGCCGACGGCGGCGTCGGGCCGGGCGACGATCTCGGTGAGCAGCCGGGTGAACCGTTGCGCGAATACCCGAACAGTGGCTTCGTCGAACAAATCCCGCGCATAGGAGAACTCGGCCAGCAATCCGGATTCGGCATGGCGGATGGCCAGCGACAGATCGAACTTCGCGGCGTCGAATTCGATATCGACGGCCTCGACGAGCAACCCGGGCAGCTCGAACCGGCTCTCCGGCAGGTCCTCCGAGGTCAACGCCACCTGGAACAGCGGGTGCCGTGCCATCGAACGCTCCGGATTCAACAGCTCGACCAGCCGCTCGAACGGCAGCTCGGCGTGTGCGAACGCCTGCAGGTCGGCGTCTCTGGTTCGCTCCAGCAACGCAGTGAACGTCGCCTGTCCCGGCACCTGAGTGCGCAGCACGAGGGTGTTGACGAACATGCCGATCAGGTCGTCGAGTTCGGTGTCGCCGCGGCCGGCGATCGGGGTGCCGATCGCGATGTCTTCGGTGCCCGACAAGCGTGCCAGGAAGACCGCGAGTGCGGTGTGCACGACCATGAAGAGGGTCGCCTGCTGCGCGCGGGCGATCTGCTGCAGACCGTGGCGCAACTCCTCGTCGATCGGAAACGCCACCCGCCCACCAGCATACGACGGCACCGAGGGCCGCGGCCGGTCCGAGGGCAGATTCAGCTCCGCGGGCAGGCCGTCGAGGGTGCGGCGCCAGTATGCGGCCTGTGCCGAGATCAGACTGTCCGGATTGGATTCCGCGCCGAGCGCCTCGCGCTGCCAGATGCTGTAGTCCGCGTACTGCACCGGCAGCGGCGGCCACGCCGGCGCGACCCGTGCGGCACGCGCCGCGTAGGCCGCCATCACGTCTCGCGTGAGCGGCCCTATGGACCACCCATCCGCGCTGATGTGGTGCGCGACGAGCACCAGGACGTACTCCGGATCGGCGTCGAGGCCGGGGCCGAGGACCCGGAACAGTTCGGCCCGCAATGGGACCTCGCTGGTCACATCGAACCCGCCGGACACCTCCGCGGCGATGCGCGCACCAAGCGATTCGACCTCCACCGGAATGGGGGTCAGGTCGACAACCATCTCGTCGAGGGTCAGCACCAGCTGGTAGGCGACGCCATCCAGCTCCGGGTACACCGTGCGCAGTGCCTCGTGCCTGCCGATCACATCGGTGACGGCCTGCTGCAACGCGCCAATATCCAGATCGCCGGTCAACCGGACCGCGACCGGGATGTTGTGCACCGCCGAGGTGGTGTCGAAGCGATTGAGAAACCACATCCGCTGCTGCGCCAGCGACAACGGAATCAACTCGGGACGCTGCTCGGGCACCAGTTGACGACGCGGCGCACCGGTTGTCCTCAGTTCGCTCACCGTAGCCGCGAAGCCCGCCACGGTGGACGCTTCGAAGAGTGCACGAACCGGAATCCGGGTACCGACGGCTTTCCCTGCCCGTGCGGTGACCTGGGTGGCGTCCAGCGAGCTGCCGCCGAGTGCGAAGAAGTCGTCGTCCAACCCCACCCGCTCGACCCGAAGCACTTCGGCGAACACCGTGGCCACCAGGCGCTGCGTGGCATTGCTCGGCGCTCGAAAACGGGTGGGCTGCAATACCGGAAGCGGTAGCGCACCGCGGTCCAGCTTGCCGCTGGTGTTGAGCGGGAACTCCGCCAGCTCGACGAGTGCGGTGGGCACCATGTATCCGGGCAGCTCCTGTGCCAGCGCCGCCTGCACCACGCCGAGGTCGAGCTCGCTGCCCGACGTGCGAACCAGATACCCAGCGAGGTAGTCACCGGTGTCGGCACTGATCAAACGCGCCGCGGCCCGACTCACCCCGGGCACCGCGAGCAAGGCGGTCTCGATGTCGGCGAGCTCGATGCGCTGACCGCGGAATTTCACCTGGAAGTCGACGCGACCGAGGTAGACGAGTTCGCCATCCCGGCTCCACCGCACCAGGTCGCCGGTGCGGTACATCCGCTCACCGCAGCGGCCGAATGGATTCGCGACAAAGCGATCGGCGGTCAGATCCACCCGCCCGTGATAGCCGCGCGCCAGCTGGTCGCCCGCCAGATACAGCTCACCGGACACCCCGATCGGCACCGGGTGCAGTCGCGAATCCAGCACGTAGACCTGGGAATTCCACTCCGGTTCACCGATCGGCACCAGCGGGGCGTCGTCGGTGGTCACCTCGCGGGCGGTGATCGATACGGCGGCCTCGGTCGGCCCGTACAGGTTGTGCAAAGCGGCGGCGCTCACGGCGTGGAAGGCGGCGATGGTCTCGGGCGCCAACGCCTCGCCGATGACGAAAACCTCACGCAGCGAGGCGAGTTCACCGGGCTCGGCGTGGGCCGCGAATACCGAAAGCATGGACGGCACGAAGTCGGTCAGCGTAACCCGGTGGTGGGCAATAGTTTCCGCGATGTAGCGCGCATCGCGGTGCCCGTCCGCGGTGGCGAGCAGCAGGGTCGCGCCCGCGCGCAGCGGCAGGAAGTAGCCCCACAGCGATACATCGAAGGTGGTCGCGGTCTTCTGCAGGTACACATCGCCGGTGCGGATGCGGTATTCGTCGTGCATCCAGGCCAGCTGGTTCGCGATGGCGCGATGCTCGATGGCCACGCCTTTCGGCCTGCCGGTCGAGCCGGAGGTGAAGATGACGTAGGCCGGGTGCTCGGGACGCAGCGTAGCGAGCCGTTCCGGGTCGCCGATCTTGGCGACCGAGTAGCCGGACAGCTCGAGCTCATCGAGGTGGATCAACGCAATGGCGGCCGCATCGGACAGCGCGAAGCCGGTCGAGCGCGTGGTCAGCACGACGTGTGGCCGTGCGGTGTCGAGAATGTGCCGAATTCGTTCGGCAGGATGATCGGGGTCCACCGGTACATAGGCCCCGCCCGCCCGCAGCACCGCGTACATGGCCACGACGAGCTCGATCGAGCGTGGCAGCGCTAGCACCACCAGCGTCTCCGGACCGACGCCGGTCTCGATCAGCAGCCGGGCCAGTCCGTTGGCGTGCTCGGAGAGCTCGGTGTAGGTCAGCTCCGTCGTATCACTCACCAGCGCAACCGCATTCGGGGTGCGCCGAACCTGATTGTCGAACCCCTCGTGCAGGAACCGGTCGGCCACCTTGTGCCCGCTGGCATTCCAGCTCGCGGTGACATAGTCGAGTTCGCCAGCGTCCAGGAGTTCGATATCGCCGACCGGACTATCCGGCGTCGCGACGACAGCACGCAGCAACCGCAGGAACTTCACACCGAACTCGCGGACGGTGGCGGGATCGAACAGGTCGGTGGCGTAGGTGAATTCGGCGCGGTACCCAGCCTCGGCCGCACCGGTGTCGGAGATGGTCAGCTGGAGATCGAACTTGGCGAACCCGGGATCGAAGTCCACGATGTCCGCGGCCAGGCCCGGCATGGTCAGTGCGATCGGACCGATGTTCTGCATGAACAGCGCGACCTGGAACAGCGGGTGCCTGGCCTGGGATCGGGCCGGATCGACCACCTCGACCAGGCGCTCGAAGGGGATGTCGCTGTGCGCGAAGGCACGCAGGTCGCGATCACGGGCGTGGGTGACGAGGTCGGCGAAGGACGCCGCACCGCGCACCTCGGTGCGCAGCACCAGAGTGTTGACGAACATGCCGACGAGGTCGTCGAGTGCGCGGTCACCGCGACCGGCGACCGGGGTTCCGACCGCTATGTCAGAGGTGCCGGAGAGCCTGGCGAGCAGCGCGGCCAGCGCGGCGTGCAGCACCATGAACGGCGTGGCCCGGCACCGTGCGGCGATCGCGTCGAGCTCGGCCCGCAGTGCGGCATCGATGGCGAACTCGTGCGTCGCGCCGCGGTAGGAGGCGGTCGCGGGGCGGGGACGATCGGCGGGTAGATCCAGTTGGCCTGGTAGCTCGGCTAGTTCGGCAGCCCAGAAGTCGAGCTGGCGTGCGGCCGTGGATTCGGGGTCCGCTTCATCCCCGAGCACCTGCTGCTGCCACAGCGCGTAGTCCGCGTACTGCACCGTCAGCGGAGCCCAGTCCGGCCGGCGTCCGCTGCTGCGGGCGGAATATGCGGTGATCAGGTCACGCATCAACGGTCCCATCGAGACACCGTCGGCGGCGATGTGGTGCACCACGAGTACCAGCGTGTGGTCCTGTGCGCCGCTGCGCAGCAACCGCACCCGGACCGGGATCTCCTCGGTCACATCGAATCCCTGACCGGCGATCGCCATGACCGCGCCCGCGAGGTCCGCCGCAGGCACCTCCGAGAGCGACAGATCGAACACGGCATGCACCGAACGCACCTGCTGTACCGGTCCGGCGTCGGTCTGCGGGTAGACGGTGCGCAGGATCTCGTGCCGCGCGACGATATCGGTGATAGCCACCGACAACGCCTGGACATCGAGTGCACCGCGCAACCGCAAGGCGACCGGAATGTTGTCCACCGCCGCGGTGTCGAAGACGTACGCGGACTCGGTGTCGCTGCCCAAGCGGTTGAGGAACCACATCCGCCGCTGCGCGGGCGACAGCGGAATGCGCTCCGGCCGCGGCCCGGCCAGCAGAGCGGGACGTGCCGGTGCGCCAGCGGCGGACAAAGTGGCGAGCGCCGCCACGGTCGGACGGTCGAAGAAGTCACGGACGTCGACGCAGACACCGAGCGCGGCCGCGACCCGGGCAATGGCCCGCGTCGCCATGAGCGAATTGCCGCCGAGGGCGAAGAAATCGTCGTCGGCTCCGACCCGGTCCGCCTCGAGCAGCTCACCGAAGATCGCCGCAACAGCCCGCTCGGCCGCGGTGGCCGGCTCCCGGTATGCCAGAGCGCCGGAACCGAATACCGGCTCCGGCAGCGCGCGACGATCCAGCTTGCCATTGGCGTTCACCGGCATCTCGTCGAGCACCATGACCAGCGAGGGCACCATGTACTCCGGCAGCTGCGCTCGCGTGGCCTCCAGCACCGCGGCGGCATCGAGCACGGCAGCGCCGTTCGCAACGACGTAGCCGACCAGATGGTCGCCGCCCGCATGCTGATGCAGCACCACCACGGCCTGCGCGACCTGTTGGTTGCGCAGCAGCGCCGCCTCCACCTCGCCCAACTCGATGCGCAGGCCACGCAACTTCACCTGGAAATCGGTGCGGCCCAGGTACTCGAGCTCGGCCGGGCCGCCGTCGACAGCGGGCAGCCAGCGGGCCAGGTCACCGGTGCGGTACATGCGCTCGCCGGGCGGACCTTCGGGATTGGCCACGAACCGGTCGGCGGTCAGTGCCGGGCGCGCCACATAGCCGCGGGCCAATTGCACACCGGCCAGGTACAGCTCCCCGACGACTCCGCTTGGCACCGGCCGCAAATTATCGTCCAGCACAAGCAGTTCGGAGTCGTCGGCGGGTGCGCCGATCGGCACGGTCGTGACATCCACGGCAGTCACCTCGTGCGAGGTGATATCCACCGCGGCCTCGGTCGGACCGTAGGCGTTGTACAGGCACGCGCCGCTGATCGCACGGAAGGCGGCGCCGGTCGCCGCGGGCAACGCCTCACCCGAAGCGATCACCAGCCGCAGCGTTTCCACTGCCGCCGCGTCCGCCGGATCCACCGCGGTGACGAACACCGCGAGCATCGACGGCACGAAATGCGCCACGGTGATACCGCATTCGGCGATCGTGCGAACCAGATAGGCCGGATCGCGATGACCATCGGGCTCGGCGATCACCAGACGCGCACCGACCTGCAACGGCCAGAAGAACTCCCACACCGAGACATCGAAGGTGAACGGTGTCTTCTGCAGCACGACATCGGTCGAGTTGAGCCGGTGCAGCCGCTCGCGCCACCGCAGATTGGCGACGATCGACCGGTGCGAAACCGCAACGCCCTTGGGCCGACCGGTCGAGCCCGAGGTGAAAATGACGTAGGCGATATTGTCGCCCAGCGGCCGGGGCCAGGCGTCGAACGATTCCGGCGCGACCGCGTCGAACCGATCGATCCGCAGCACGTCGACACCCGCGGACAGCTCCGGCTCGTCGCGGGTGGTGGTGAGCACCAGCACCGGTGCGGCGACCTCCAGCACATAGGCAATGCGCTCGACGGGGTGTTCCGGGTCGATCGGCACATAGGCGCCGCCGGCCTTGAGGATCGCGTACATGCCGATCAGCAGTTCGAACGATCGTTGCACCGCGAGTCCGACCAGCGCGTCCGGGCCGACGCCCCGCTCGACCAGGTGGTAGGCCAGTGCATCGACCCTGGCGCCGAACTCGGCGTAGGTGAGAGTCGCGCCCGCGTACTCCAGCGCGACCGCATCGGGTGTCCGCCGAACCTGGGCCTCGAACTCGCTGATCAGCGTCTCGGTCGGCGCGAAGTTCGTCGGCAGCACCCCCACCGCCGCGTCGAGTGCGTCATCGAGCAGCTGCTCGAGAATCGCGCCGAGCGCACCGTCGGCCGAATCCATCAGTTCCGGCAACTGACCCGACACCACCACCGGCACCAGCGCGTCCGGTCCGAGCGCGCCACCCATGGCCTCGTCGAGCGCCCCGAGTTCGGTGGCCAGCGCACCGTAGCTGATCACGGTGTCGGCGTGCCGCAACGCGATTCGATCCGGATCCAGCTCGGCGACCGTCCCGATCAATCCTGGTAGGTCATCGATTCCGTAGGCGCGGCGCAGCGCCGCATGAGGATGCGCGGCACCAGGGTTGCCGAGCTCGCTGGATGCGACCGATTCTGCGTGGGACATCAGCTATTTCCTTCCGAATCGATTTCCAACCCAGAGTTGGAGACGACGGCCTGCGCGTCGGTGAGCAGCGTCCGCAGCACTGCGGCGAGACCACTACCGCCGAGCGCGGCCAAGACGCCGGGCACCAGCCCGGCGAGGGAGACATTGATCAGCGCTTCGGGTTTGGCCGCCGCGCCCATCGCCTTGGCGACCGCCGCGATCTTGGCGGCGAGCTGGCCGTAGGTCACCGTGTGCGCGCCGTGTTCGAAGGCGACGATGTCGGGCGCGATGTCCGCCGCGGCCGCGATGAGTACGGGCAGCTCGGCCACTGTCACCGGCTCGATGGCCCTGCTGGGTGCGCGCCGCAGCTGTTCCGCGCCGGTGCGGATGTCGATGGCCCGGATTGCGATCGACGGCGCTGCCACGACAGTCGAGAACACCCGCAGCAGCCGATCGGCGAACAGCTGGACCGTGGCGGCATCGAAAATGTCCGTCGCGTAACCGAACCTCAGCTGCAGTCCGGCCGGTTCGCCTGCGGCATCGAACTTTTCGATGCCGGTGAGCTGGAGATCGAACTTCGCCTCGGCCAGTTCCAGATCGAGCGCCTCGACCGCGAGCCCGGGCAGCGCCACCCGGCCTGCGGGCATGTTCTGGAAGGTGAACAGGACCTGGAACAGCGGGGTGTAGGTGCTCGAGCGGGTGCACTCCAGCGCGTCGACCACGCGCTCGAACGGCACATCGGCGTGCGAGAGCGCCGCCACATCCCGGTCCCTGGCCTGCCGGAGCAGATCGGCGAAGCCGGTGCGCGGGTCGATCTCGGTGCGCAGCACCACCGTGTTGACGAACATGCCGATCAGGTCGTCGAGCTCGCGTTCGCCGCGACCTGCGACCGGAGCGCCGATGGCAATGTCACCGGTGCCGGACAGTTTGGCGAGCAGCACCGCGAATGCGCTGTGGATCAGCGTGAACAACGTAGTGCCGTGCTCACGGGCAACGCCGTTCAATCGGCGGGTCAGCTCGGCATCGACCGCGAAATCAACGGTAGCGCCGCGCATTTCCCGACGCGCCGGCCTCGGTCGATCGGTCGGCAGTGCGAGAACCTCGGGTAGTCCAGCCAATTCCGTGCTCCAGTACGCGAGCTGCCGAGACAGCAGGCTCGCCGGATCGCGATCGGAACCCAGGATTTCGCGCTGCCACTCGCTGTAATCGGAGTACTGGATATCGAGTGGGGCCCAGTCCGGTCGCTGCCCGGTCGCTCGGCTGAGATAGGCGCGCACCAGATCGCGCGTCATCGGTGCGACCGAGTAGCCGTCGGCACTGATGTGGTGCGCGACCACCACGAGAACGTGCTCGTCCCTGCCGGTTTCGAACAGCGCGATCCGGACCGGTGGTGCGGTGGTGACATCGAAACCGGTGACGACGAACTCGTCGAGTTGCGCAGCGAGGTCCGAAACCCGCACCGGAATCGGAGTCAGATCGATGCTGACCGCGCTGCTGTCGAGGACCTCCTGCACCGGGCCGTGCTCGGTGTCGGGATACCTGGTGCGCAGGGCTTCGTGCCTGCTCAGCACATCCAGGACCGCGGCAGTGAGCGCGTCGAGGTCCAGCACGCCGGTCAGCCGCAGGGCGGCGGGGATGTGGTAGGCGGAGGAGTCCGGAGCCAGCCGGTTCACCACCCACATCCGCTGCTGTGCGAGCGAGAGCGCAGCGGGCGCGGGGTCGCAACGACGGCTGAGCGCGGGCCGCCCTTCGGTGCCGTCCAACTCGGCGATGTGCGCCGCGAGAGCGGCCACCGTGGGCGACTCGAATACCGAGGAGACCAGCACCCGGACACCGAGGGCAGCGCCGAGCTGCGCGGCCAGCCGGGTCGCCATCAGCGAGTTGCCACCCATGGCGAAGAAGTGATCGTCCAGACCTGCTGTCGCCGCGCCGATCACGTCGGCAAAGGCGGTGGCCACGAGCTGCTCGTGCTCGGTGCTCGGTGCTCGGTAGGCAACTTCGGTGAACACCGGCTCGGGCAATTGCGCTCGATCGACCTTGCCATTCGCGTTGAGGGGCAACGACTCCAGCACGACGATCGCGGCCGGCACCATATATGCGGGCAGCTCGACGGCCACCGCCGCGCGTAGTTCGACGGCCAGGTCCGCGCGGGCGGCCGAATCCGATTCCGGCACCGCGACGTAGGCGATGAGCCGAGTGCCTGCCCGCTCGTCATCGCGCGCCACCGCCACTGCCGCACGCACCACGGACAGTCGCCGCAGCGCGGACTCCACGTCACCGAGCTCGATGCGGAAGCCGCCGATCTTGACCTGGAAATCCGATCGCTCGAGATACTCCAGGGCGCCGTCCGGACGCCGGCGAACTATGTCGCCGGTGCGATACATCGGCTCGGCTGCGGCCGCGAAAGGATCGGCGACGAAGCGATCCGCGGTCGATGCGGGTCTGCGGTGATAGCCGCGGGCCAATTGCGCACCGGCCAAATACAGCTCGCCCGGTACGCCGACGGGCACCGGCTGGAGCCTGGCATCGAGAACGTAGACCCGGCTGTTCCACGCAGGCGCACCGATCGGCACCACCTGCGACGGGTCTGCCCGCACTTCGAATGCCGTGATCGACACCGCGGCCTCGGTGGGGCCGTACAGGTTGAACAGTCTGGTGCGCGCCGCGCGCCGCCGGAACTCGACCGCAGTGGCAGGCGGCAATGCCTCACCGATGGCGAGCACCTGGCGCAGCGAGAGCGGCATCGGTGCATCCGGCGCGGCGGCGAGCAGCATGCCCACGAGTGACGGCACCGCGTGCAGCACCGTGACGCCGTGTCGCTCGATCAGCGCACGCACTCGGTCGGGATCGCGCTCGGTGCCCGCCGTGGTCACTACGAGGCGACCGCCGGTCACCAGTGGAGACCAGAACTCCCAGACCGAGAGGTCGAAGGTCGCCGGGGTCTTCAGCAGCACGCAGTCTTGTGGGCCGAGTGCGAAACTGTCACGCAGCCACGCCAACTGGTTGACGATCGCCGAGTGCGCGACGGTGACACCCTTGGGCAGGCCCGTCGATCCGGACGTGAAGATCACGTAGGCCGGGTGCGCCTGTCGCAATGGGCGGATCCGGTCGGTGTCCCGGATCGGTGTCGTCGCGAAGCCCGCCAGCTCGATCCTGTCGACTTCCAGTGCCGCCGGTCGGGTTTCGATCGGCATGCCGTCGGCAGAGGTGGTGAGAATGCAGGCGGGCGCCGCGATGTCGATGATGTGGGCGATCCGGTCGGCCGGCTGGTCCGGATCGATGGGAACGTAGGCTCCGCCCGCCCGCACCACCGCGTACATGGCGACGATCAGGTCCACCGACCGGCGCATCGCCAGCACGACGGTCGACTCGGGACCCACCCCTTCGGCGATCAGCCTGCGCGCGAGCCGGTTCACCCGAGCGTCGAATTCTGCGTAGGTGAGCGTGGTTTCGGGTGCAACTGCCGCATCGATCAGCGCCACCGCATGCGGCGTTGCCGCCGCCTGGGCGTCGAACAGATCCGCGAGCGTGACCGGCTCGACGTGGTGCGCGGTGCGATTCCACTCGTCGAGCAGCTGTGCCCGATCGACCTCGCCGAGCAGGTCGAGGTCGCCGACGAGGGTGTCCGGCCGGGTGGCCACCGATTCGAGCACCCGGTGCAGTGCGGCCGCGAATCGCTGTGCGCTCGTGGTCTCGAACAGGTCCGTCGCGTAGCCGATGGCCAGGTCGATGCCGTCGGGCGCGCCGTCGGCGGCGTAATTGTCCACCGCGAACAGGTGTAGATCGAATTGCGCGACATTGCTGTCGAATTCGACTTCCCGCACCTCGAGGCCCGGCAAACGGAGCGTGCCTCGATCGTGGTTCTGGAAGGAGTAACCGACCTGGAACAGCGGGTGCCGTGCGGTCGAGCGCTGCGGGTTCAGCACCTCGACCAGTCGCTCGAACGGCACATCGGCGTGTGAGAAGGCCGCGATGTCCGCCGCCCGCGCGCGGCCGAGCAGTTGTTCGAAGGTCGCGCCGCCATCGACCTGGGTCCGCAGCACCAGCGTATTGACGAACATGCCGATGACGTCGTCGAGTTCGGCCGCGCCACGGCCGGCGATCGGGGTGCCGACGGCAATGTCCGAGGTCCCCGACAACCGCGCGAGCAGTGCGGCGAAGGCGGCGTGCACCACCATGAACAAGGTCGCGCCGGCGCGCCTGCCGAGTGCGACGAGTGCCGCGTGCAGTTGCGCGTCGATGCCGATCCCGACTTTGCCGCCGCGCAGGCTCTGGCGAGCGGGCCGCGGGTGGTCGGCAGGCAGGGTGAGCTGATCGGGCAGTCCGGTCAGAGTCTCGGTCCAGTAGGCGATCTGTTGCGCGGACAGCGCGGCGGAATCGTCCTCCGCGCCGAGCAATTCGCGCTGCCACAGCGCGTAGTCCGCGTACTGCACGGCCTGCGGCGCCCAGCCGGGCGCGTTGCCTGCGCAGCGTGCGGTATAGGCGACCATCAGGTCCCGAATGAACGGCGCGATCGACGACCCGTCCGCGGCAATGTGGTGCACAACGGCGGCGAGCACGTAGTCCGGACCGATCGCGAACAGTCGCATCCGAATCGGGACGTCCACGGTGACATCGAAGGTGGTCGCGGCCAGTTCCCTGATCCGGTCCGGTAGCTCGGTTTCGGTCACCTCGATCGGATACAACGACGGAATCGCCTGGGCGGCAGGCATGATCAGCTGCGTCGGTGCACCGTCGAGCTCGGGGTAGCGGGTCCGCAGCGATTCGTGCCTGCCGATGACATCGCCGACGGCGGACTGGAGCGCCGCGACGTCGAGGACGCCGGAGAGTCGAAGGGCGAGCGGGATGTTGTAGGCGATCGACGATCGGTCGAAGCGGTTGAGGAACCACATCCGCTGCTGGGCGGGCGAGAGCGGGAGCCGATCGGGACGCGCGCCCGCCACCAGCGCGGGCCGGGCGGCCGCCCCGTCACCGGTGGTCACCATGGCCGCGAAGTCGGCCACCCGCGACGCCTCGAACAGCGCACGGACCGTCACGGTGCGGCCGAGTGCGGCCCCGATCCTGGCGACCGCCTTGGCGGCGAGCAGGGAGCTGCCGCCGAGGTCGAAAAAGTCGTCGTCGGCGCCGACCAGACGCGGCTCGGCCGTACCCGCGCCGTAGCCGAGCACCTCCGCGAAGACCCCGGCGACGATCTCCTCCGCGAACGTCGCGGGCTTGCGATAGGTCTTCGCCTCGAAGACCGGCGCGGGCAGCGCGGCGCGGTCGAGCTTCCCGTTCACCGTCAACGGAATGCGATCGACCATCACGATCGCGGCGGGCACCATGTGCTCGGGCAGCCTGCGCGCGAGCGCCTGCCGCAACGCCGCGGTGTCGGACAATCCCGCGCCGACCACGTAGGCCACGATGCGCGGCTCGTCGACGAGGTCGGCGCGCACCACGACCGCGACCTCGCTGACCGTCAGCGCGGCCTCGTCCAGCAGCGCGGCCTCGATCTCGCCGAGCTCGATACGGAACCCGCGCAGGTTCACCTGCTGGTCGACCCGGCCCAGATACTCCAGATCGCCGTCCGCCGTCCACCGGGCGAGGTCGCCGGACCGATAGGCCAGCGCGCCGCCACCGGCATACGGGTCGGCCACGAACCGACTCGCGGTCAGCGCGGGGCGGCCGAGGTATGCGCGCGCCAATTGCCCGCCCGAGACATAGATTTCGCCGGGCACCCCGACCGGCACCGGGCGCAGCCGAGCATCGAGCACCCGCACGGCCAACCCGGGTATCGCGCTGCCGATCACACTCGCCGATCCGGTGCCTGCCTCGATCGAGCGATGGGAGACATGCACCGTTGTCTCGGTGATGCCGTACATATTCACCAGTTGTGGCCCGTTCGGACGCCGCTCGAACCACCCGTTCAGGCGCTGTGGTTCCAGTGCCTCGCCCCCGAAAATCACATAACGCAAAGGCAACTCGTGCCGTGCCTGGTCAGCGTTGTCGGCCGCGATCAACTGATAGAAGGCCGAGGGCGTCTGGTTGAGAACCGTGACACCTTCCGCGGCGAGCAGTTCCAGGAATTGCTGCGGCGCCCGCGAGGTGTAGTAATCGACGACAACCAGCCTGCCGCCGTAGAGCAGCGCGCCCCACAGCTCCCATACCGAGAAATCGAAGGCATAGGAGTGGAACAGCGTCCAGACATCCGACGGCCCGAACTCGAACCGGCCCGTCGTGTTGTCCAGCAGCCGCAGCACATTGCGGTGCGGGGTGACGACGCCCTTGGGCCGACCGGTGGAGCCGGAGGTGTAGATGACGTAGGCGGTATGCGCCGGGTCCAACGGTTGGCGGCGATCGCCGTCGGTCACCGGCGCACCGTCGAAGGATTCCAGATCGGCGGCATCGATCTCGATGACCGGACCACCGAACCAGCCGCGCGCCAATCCGGTTGCCGCACTGGTGATCGCACAGATCGGCCGAGCATCGTCGAGGACGTACTCGATCCGGTCGGCCGGATAGTTGGGATCGATCGGCAGATAGCCACCACCGGCCTTCACCACCGCCAGCAGCGCGACGATCAGGTCCACCGAACGCGGGAGCGCCACCGCGACCAGTGCTTCCGGCCCGACGCCCGCGGCGATGAGCCGCCGGGCGAGCCGGTTGGATCGGCCGTCGAGTGCGGCATAGGTCAGCGACCGATCGCCTGCCCGTACCGCGACGGCGGCCGGGTCGATCGCCGCGGCCAGGGCGAACCGATCAGCCAGGGTGCCGGTCACGGCAGTCCGCTGCCCCGGCGTGCCCGCCCACTCGTACAGCGCCCGATGCTGCTCCTCCGCGCTGAGCAGTTGGATGTCACCGACGACCACCGTCGCGTCCGCGGCGATCGCAGCCAGCACCTGCGTGTAGCGCCGAGCCATTACCTCGATCGTCGCAGCATCGAAAAGGTCTGTGGCGTAGGTTATTTCGATTTCCATGCCGTCCGCGCGGCCACCCGCGTCGTTCGACTCGAGCACCGTGAACTGCAGATCGAACTTGGCGGCGACCGCGTCGAACTCGACCGGACGCACCAGCAGACCGTCCATTTCCAGCTGCGGCAGCGCGAAGTTCTGGAAGGTCATGGCCACCTGGAACAGCGGATGGCGGTTCTGCGCCCGCGTGGGGGCGACCAGCTCCACCAGCCGTTCGAAGGGAATGTCCGCATGCGAGAGTGCCTCGATGTCCTGAGCGCGCACCGTGTCGAGCACGGTCTCGAAGCGCGCCCTGGTGTCGATGCGGGTGCGCAGCACCAGCGTGTTGACGAACATGCCGACGAGGCCGTCCAGCGCGGCCGCGCCGCGACCGGCAACTGGTGTGCCGATCGCGATGTCCTCGGCGCTCGACAACCGGGCGAGCAGCACCGCGAGCGCCGCGTGCATGGTGGCGAACAAGGTGACGTCCCGTTTACGCGCCAGCTCGCTCAGTTCGCTGTGCAGGTCGGAATCGATGCGCAGCCGGTGGGTGTCGCCGCGATAGGACGACACGATGGGGCGCGGGCGGTCGGTGGGCAGTTCGAGCTGCTCGGGCAGGCCGGTGAGGGTCTGTCGCCAGTACGCGAGCTGACGATGGGTCCGTGACGCGGGATCCTCGGCGGCACCGAGGTTTTCGGCATGCCACAGTGTGTAGTCGGCGTATTGGACGGGCAGTGCGGCCCACGCGGGCGCTGTGCCCGCGCTGCGTGCGGCGTAGGCGGTCATCAGATCACCGGCCAGCGGCCCGAGCGAGAACCCGTCGGCCGAGATGTGGTGCAGCACCAGCGCCAGGACATGGTCGACGGAGTTCGGCCCGTCGATCGTGAACAGCGCGGCACGCAACGGCATGTCGCTCGTCACGTCGAATGTCGTCGCGGCGAAAGCGGCGAGCTGTTGCGCGAGTTCGGATTCGGTGACCGGGTCCGACCGCAGCACGGAAACGGCCGATCCCCTCGGAAGGACCACTTGTTCGGCACCGTCGGGTCCGTCCGGATAGACCGTGCGCAACGTTTCGTGGCGGTCGATGACATCGGCCAGCGCGGTGGTCAGCGCGGCGACATCCAGCTCTCCGGTGAGGCGAAGCGCGACCGGAATGTTGTCGACGGCGGTACCGGGACCGGTCTCGGCATTCGACAGGAACCTGTTGCGGAACCACATCCGTTGTTGGGCAGGCGACAGCGGAACCCGCTCCGGACGCGGACGCACCGCCAACTCGGTACGGCCGCCCGCCCCCTCGTGCGCTTCGGCCCGCGCGGCCAGCGCTGCGACCGTCGACGCCTCGAACAGCATCCGCACCGGAAGCTCGGCATCCAACGCTGCACCGAGCCGGGCGAGGACCTGAGTGGCGTTCAGGGAGTTTCCACCGAGCGCGAAGAAGTCGTCATCGAGCCCGACCCGCTCGACGCCGAGCACCGCACCGAAGACGCGCGCGACAATCTCTTGCACCGCAGTCGCGGGCGCGCGAAAAGCCGTGGCCTCGAACACGGGTGCGGGCAATGCCTTTCGTTCCAGCTTGCCGGAGGCGTTGAGCGGGAACTCGTCGAGCACCACGAAGGCCGACGGCACCAGGTAGCCCGGTAGCCGCCTGCCCAGCGCGGACCGCACAGCGTCGAGGCCGATCGTCGCACCGTGCTCCGCGACGAGGTACCCGACCAATTGCGTGCCCGCGTGCACCACGACGACGGCCTGCGCGATCGAATCCATACCGATGAGCACGGATTCGATCTCCCCCGGCTCGATCCGCACACCACGCACTTTCACCTGGAAGTCGGTGCGGCCGAGGTAGCGAAGTGCGCCACCCCTGGTCCAGGCCACCAGATCACCGGTCCGGTACATCCGCGCCCCGGACGGGTCGAACGGATTGGCCACGAACCGATCGCTCGTCAGCTCGGGCCGCGCCACATATCCGCGCGCCAGCTGCGCTCCGGCCAGATACAGCTCGCCCGGCACACCGGGTGGCACCGGACGCAGTCGGCCATCCAGCACGTACACCTGGGTGTTGGCCACCGGCACACCGATCGGCACGGTGTCGATATCGGCGTCGGTCACCTCGTGGGCGGTGACGTCGACGGCCGCCTCGGTCGGACCGTAGAGATTGTGCAGTCGGGCGCCGGTCAGTTCGCGCAGTCGATGTGCGGGCCTGGGCGGCAGTGCCTCACCCGAGCAGAACACCAGGCGCAGCGAATCACACTGCGCCGCTGCCGCATCGGCGACGAAGGCGATCAGCATCGAGGGCACGAAATGCGCAACGGTCACGCGCTCGTGCCGGATGACCTGCGCGAGATAGCGGGGATCCCGGTGTCCGTCCGGCTCGGCGACCACCAGCCGTGCACCGATCTGCAAGGGCCAGAAGAACTCCCACACCGACACGTCGAAGGTGGCGGGCGTCTTCTGCAATACGGCGTCCGCGCGGCTCAGCCCGTACGCGTCCTGCATCCACACCAGCCGGTTCGCGATCGCGGCGTGCGAGACCGCGACCCCCTTCGGCCGCCCGGTCGAACCCGACGTGAAGATCACGTACGCGTCGTTGTCCGGTGTGAGTGCACCGAGCCGATCGGCGTCGGTCAGCGGCGCATCGGAATAGTCGGTGTCGTCGAAGAGGTCGACATCGAGCACCGCCCACGCCCGCGGCCGGTCCCCGGCGGTCAGATCCAGTCCGTCGCCCGAGCGACTCAGCACGCACACCGGACGCACCGTGTGCAGCACGTGCTCGATCCGCTCGGCCGGATGGTCCGGATCCACCGGGACGTACGCACCGCCCGCCGCGAGCACGGCGTACATCGCGACGACGAGTTCCGTCGAGCGGGCCATGCCCAAGGCCACGGCCGTGCCGGGGCGGACACCGATGGACACCAGCAGGCGGGCCAGCCGATTCACTCGGCTCGCGAACTCCGCATACGACAGCGAGGCACCGTCGAACGAGAGGGCGATTGCTTCCGGGGTGCGTGCCACCTGAGCCTCGAACAGCGACACCAGCGTTGCGGTGGCGTCCATGTCGCGTGCGGTCGCGTTCCAGGAGTCCAGCACCAGGACGCGCTCCGGGCCGGACAGCAGTTCGATGTCACCGACCCGAAGCTGTGGGTCGGTGCCGACGGCGTCGAGCACTCGGCCCAGCCGGGCAGCGAACGTGGCGACGGTGTTCGCGTCGAACAGATCGGTGGCGTACTCGAGGACCGCCGCGATGCCCGCGGGTGCGCCGGTGCTGTCGGTGGACTCGGTGAGGGTCAACTGCAGATCGAATTTCGCGGTCCGCGATTCGATGTCGAGCGCGGACACCTCCAGACCGGCCAGCGCCAACGAGGTCTGCGCGGTGTTCTGGAAATCGAGCATCACCTGGAACAGCGGATGCCGTGCCGTGGTGCGCTCCGGATTCAGCACCTCCACCAGCCGCTCGAAGGGGACCTCGGCGTTGGCGAAGGCGCGCAGATCGCTGTCGCGCACAGCGGCGATCAGGTCGGCGAACGACAGCTCCGGACGCACGTCGGTGCGCAGCACCAGGGTGTTGACGAACATGCCGACCAACTCGTCGAGCGCCTGATCGCCGCGACCGGCGATCGGCGTGCCGATCGAGACATCCTGCTGCCCGGCAAGTTTGGCAAGCAGGGTGGCGAAGGCGGCGTGCACGACCATGAACAGCGATGCGTGCGACTCGTCGGCAAGCTCGCGCAGTCGGCGGTGCAGCGCGGCGTCGATGGTGAACGTGTGCCGGTCCCCGCGGCCCGAGGCGACAGCGGGACGCGGCCGGTCCGCCGGCAGGGTCGAAGTGTCGGGCAGGCCGGCGAGTTCGGTGGACCAGTAGCGGATCTGCTCGGCGATCAGCGAGTCGGGATCGGCTTCCGCGCCGAGTGTTTCCCGCTGCCAGAGCGTGAAGTCGGCGTACTGCACCGGCAGTGGCGTCCAGGCGGGCGCGGTGCCCGCACATCGTGCGGCGTAGGCGAGCATGATGTCGCGGGTGAGCGGCGCGATGGACCAGCCGTCCGCGGCGATGTGGTGTATCGAGACGACGAGCACCTGCTCTGCGCCCTCAGCGGTGTCGTTTCGCGCACCCGTCTCCAGCAAGGTCAGCCGCACGGGCGCGGCCTTGTCCACGGCGAAAGGCAATGCCGCGATGGCACGGATCCGATCCTGGAGGTCCGCGTCCTCGACCGGCTCGGCGATCAGTCGGGTCGGTGTCTCGTCGATCGGCAGCACGTGCTGGCGCGCAATGCCGTCCACCGCCGGGTAGCTGGTGCGCAGCGTCTCGTGTCTGGCGAGCACATCGCCGATCGCGGCGGACAGCGCGGCCCGATCGAGGACACCGGTGAGCCGAACGGCCGCGGTCAGATTGTTCGCGACCGAGTTCGCGTCGAACTGGTTGAGAAACCACATCCGCTGCTGCGCATACGACAACGGCACCAGGTCCGGACGCGGTCGGGCGACGAGCGGCCGACGGTTCGCGGCCCCGCTGGCAGCGGGCAGATTCGCAGCGAACGCGCCGACCGTCGGATGTTCGAACAGCATTCGCACCGGAACATCGGTGCCGACGGCGGCCCCGATGCGCGCCGCGATCTGTGTGGCCACCAGCGAATTTCCGCCCAGCGCAAAGAAATCGTCGTCGAGGCCGACCCGATCGAGGCCGAGCACCGTGCCGAATGCCTCGGCCACCGCCTGCTCGGCAATGGTGGCCGGCGCACGAAATACCGTGGCGGCCGGTACCGGGTCCGGCAGTGCCGTGCGATCCAGCTTGCCCGAACTGGTCAGCGGCATCGCCTCGAGCCGGACGTACGCCGCAGGCACCATGTACGAGGGCAGCGCCGCCCGCAGCCGCTGCCTGAGCACCGCGGCGAGCCCGGGCTCGGGTATGGCGGTGACAACATAGGCGACGAGCATGTCCCCGGCGGGATGGGCGAATATCCGCACCGCAGCCGCCCGCACGTCCGACGCGGCGACCAGCGCCGCCTCGATCTCGCCCAACTCGATCCGTTGTCCGCGCAGCTTCACCTGGAAGTCGCTGCGCCCCAGGTATTCCAGCGCACCGCCGCGGGTGCGCCGCACCAGATCACCGGTCCGGTACATCCGCGATCCCTGCGGACCATACGGGTTGGCGACGAACCGTTCGGCACTCAACTCTGCCCGCCCGTGGTACCCGCGTGCGACCTGGACGCCGGACAGGTACAGCTCGCCGACCACTGTTTCCGGCACCGGACGCAGCCGCGCATCGAGCACGAGCACCTGACTCGCGCGCACCGGACGCCCGATCGGCACCCGACCGGAGCTCGCCGCGGCGACCGGTGCGTGCGTGGCGTGCACCGTGAATTCCGTCGGCCCGTACAGATTGTGCAGTTGGGCCGAGCTCGCCGCGGCGAAGTCCGCCGCGGCTTCGCCGGTCATCGCCTCACCCGCGACGAAGACGGTGCGCAACGACGCGATCGCCGCACCGGGAGCCGCATCGGCGAACACCGTCAGCATCGACGGCACGAACGAGGTCATGGTCACCGAGTGCGCCGCGATAAGGGCTGCGAGATAGCCGCTGTCGCGATGCCCGTCATGCTCGGCCACCACTACCCGAGCGCCCCTGGCCAGCGGCGCGAACAGCTCCCACACCGACACATCGAAGGTCGCGGGCGTCTTGAACAGCACGACGTCGTCGCGGCCGATGCCGTATTCGTCGGCGATCCACTCGATCTGATTGACCATCGAGGCATGCTGGACGGCAACGCCTTTCGGCCGCCCAGTGGAGCCGGAGGTGAAGATGACGTAGGCGGTATTCAGCGCACGCAACGGTCGCGCGCGCTCCGCGTCGCCGACCGGTGCGTCCGAGTATCGCGCGCCATCGAGCGCATCGAGCGCGATGACCGGGACATCGGATCCGCCCTGCCAACCGTCGGCGGAGGTGGTCAATACGCACACAGACTGTGCCGAGGCGATGATGTGTGCGATCCGGGCGGCAGGCTGGTCGGGGTCGATGGGCACATACGCGCCGCCTGCGGTCAGCACCGCGTATGCGCCGACCACCAGCTCGGCCGAGCGGCGCATCCCGAGCACCACCAGCGATTCGGGTTCGACGCCCGCATCGATCAGCACCCGCGCGAGACGATTGACCCGGGACGACAATTCCGCGTAGGTGAACGTCCGATCGCCGTCCAGCAACGCCACCGCATCGGGAGTCCGGCGCACCTGCTCCTCGAACGCGGAGAGCACGGTGCCCGTGGCAGGGGTCGCGCGCGAGGCCCGACCCCGCTCGATCGCCCGCCGCTGCCCTGCGGCGTCGAGTAAAGGCAGGTCACCGACCGGTAGATCGGCATCGGCCGTGATCGCCCGCAGTAGCCGCACCAGCCACCGCGCATAGTCCGCGATGGTGGCTTCGTCGAAAAGATCGGTCGCGTACGTGAATTCCGCACGGACCCCCGTCGGTGCCGAACCTTCCTCGAGTCCGGCACCGACGAAGCTTTCGGTGACCGTGAGCTGGAGATCGAACTTGGTCACTCCAGTGTCCAGAGTACTGGTGGCAACCGACATGTCGGGTAATTCGAGGGTGATTTCCTGTGCGTTGTCGAAGGCGAGCATGACTTGGAACAGCGGGTGGCGCGCCTGCGAGCGTGTCGGGTTGATGGCCTCGACTAGCTGCTCGAATGGCAGCTCGGCATGACCGAAGGCGGCGAGGTCGACCTCGCGAACCCGGGCGAGCAGGGTGGCGAACGAGGCCGCGGCGTCGACCTCGGTGCGCAACACCAGGGTGTTCACGAACATCCCGATGAGATCGTCGAGTGCGCGCTCGCCGCGACCGGCGACCGGGGTGCCGATCACGATGTCGGCAGTGCCCGACAACCGCGACAGCAGCACAGCCAGCGCACCGTGCACAACCATGAAGGTCGAGACACCGTCGGCGCGAGCCAGATCGGTGATATCGGCATGGAGGTCCTGCGGCAGCACGAAACCGAACACCGCGCCCGCACCGGAGGACACCGGTGGCCGCGGCCGGTCGGTCGGCAGCTCGAGTTGGTCGGGCGCCCCGGCAAGGGTTGCGGTCCAGAATTCCAGGTGCCCGGCAGGCAAACCCCGCGCACGCTGCCAGAGGCTGTAGTCCGCGTACTGCACGCTCAGCGGCGACCAGCCCGGTTCGGCACCGACGCGTCGCGCACCGTAGGCGGTCATCACATCGCGCGCCAGCACCCGCAGCGAAAGGCCGTCGGCGGCGATGTGATGCAGTACCAGAACAACCGCGTGACTGCCGTCGTCCACTGTAAAAACGCGGGCACGAAAAGGAATCTCGTGTTCCAGATCGAAACCCCGAGCAGCGAAGCGGAGCAGTTCCGCATCGAGCTCGCGTGCGCCGATCGGTTCGGCAACGCCGAGGGCCTCGGACCTCGGAAGGACAAGCTGCTGCGCCGCAACACCTTCGGCCGCTTCCGCGAGCACCGCGGGGAAAATAGTGCGCAGCACCTCGTGCCTGGCGAGGACGTCATCGAGCGCCGACCGCAGCGCGGCGAGATCGACCGCGCCGCGTAGTCGCACCACGAACGGCATGTTGTACCCCGCGCCGGAACTGTCGAACCGGTTCAGGAACCAGATCCGCTGCTGTGCGGGAGAAAGCGGAACCAGCTGCGGCCGCGGCCGCGCCCGCAGCAGCGCAACAGCGGGTACGCCGCCGGTTCCTCCCGCCCGCTCGATCAGTTCGGCGAGTTCGGACACCGTGGTGGCGGTGAACAATTCGCGAACTCCGAGCCGGCAGCCCAAATCGGCGGCGAGCCGGGCCGCCACCTGCGTGGCCACCAAGCTGTTTCCGCCGAGTGCGAAGAAGTCGTCATTGCGGCCGACGCGCTCGCAACCGAGCACCTCGCCGAACACCCGCGCGATGGTCTGCTCCACCGGCGTCACCGCGGCGGCATACTCCGTGGTGGTCCGCTCCGGCGCGGGCAATGCCGCACGATCCAGCTTGCCGGAGGCATTGACCGGCAGCTCGTCCAGCACCACGAAGGCCGCGGGCACCATGTATCCGGGCAGCGCCCTGATCGCCGCAGCACGCAACTGCCGCGGCAGCACCGATCCCGGCTCGGACTCCACGGCATAGGCGACCAACTGCTCGCCGACCCCGGCATCATCACGCACCACGACCACGGCACGCACCACCGAATTGACCGTGCCGAGCACCGATTCGATTTCGCCGAGCTCGATGCGCAACCCGCGCAGCTTGACCTGAAAGTCGGTGCGGCCGAGATATTCGAGCTCACCGGCGGTGGTCCAGCGCACCAGATCACCGGTGCGGTACATCCGATCACCCGGTGCGGAGGGGCCGTCCGGCCCGCCGAACGGATCGGCAACGAACCTGCCCGCCGACAATCCCGGCCGGTCGAGGTAACCCCGGGCGAGCTGTACCCCCGACAGATACAGCTCACCCGGCGCCCCGACCGGTACCGGCCGTAGCCGCGAATCGAGTACATAGAGCCGGGTGTTGAACACCGGCCCACCGATCGGCACCGAGAGGGTATCGGCGTCGGTCACTTCATGGAAGGTCACGTCGACGGCAGCCTCGGTCGGGCCGTACAGGTTGTGCAGCCGCGCGCCCGTCAACACGCGCAGCCGCTGGGCCAGTGCTGCGGGCAGCGCCTCGCCGGAGGCGAACACCATCCGCAGTGTGGTCCGCGTCGTGAATTCGTGATGCGCCAGAAACGCTTCCAGCATCGAGGGCACGAAATGTGCTGCCGTCACGCCGTATTCGGCGATGACAGCGCGCAAATAGGCCGGATCGCGGTGCCCGTCGTGCTGCGCGAGCACCAGGGTCGCACCGACCTGCAGCGGCCAGAAGAACTCCCACACCGACACATCGAAAGTGGCGGGAGTCTTCTGCAACACTACGTCGTCGACGCCGAGCCGGTACATCGACTGCATCCACACCAACCGGTTGACGATCGCCTCATGGGTGACCGCCACGCCCTTCGGCAGCCCGGTCGAACCCGACGTGAAGATCACGTACGCGGGATGACCGGGCCGCAATGCCGCGGTGCGTTCCCGATCCCAGACCGGCCCATCGGAACAGCGGGGATCCGACCGGTCGACATACACGACAGGAAGTCCGGAAACAGCAGGCGCACCATCGCGTTCGGTGGTCAGCACGCAGGCCGGGTGGGCGGTGGCCAGGATGTGCGCGGTGCGCTCGGCGGGATGGTCGGGGTCGAGCGGAACGTAAGCCGCACCGGCCGCGAGCACCGCGTAGATCGCGACGAGCAGCTCAGGTGAGCGCCGGAGGTTCAGCGCGACCGCGGTCTCGGGCCCGACCCCGAGCCCGATCAGCTGCCGTGCCAGCCGGTTGCTGCGGGCCGCCACCTCGCGGTAGGTCATGGCCGGCCCGGACCCGTCGGCGTATCGCACCGCTACCGCATCCGGCGTGCGGGCGACCTGCGCCTCGAACAGAGAGACAAGCGTCGCGACAGGAGCCCGGTCTGCCGACCGACCGGGCAGTACCGCATCGACGTCGTAGCCGGTCGCATTCCAGATCCTGGTGCTGACCTCGAGCTCCAACTCGGTCGCGACCCGCACCGCGTCCACCGGTGCGTCGAGATCGGTGGCCAGCAGCCGCTCCAGGTATTGCAGGAATCGCGCGTGGTGGCGGGCGATTTCGTCGACGCCGTACAGATTCGGATTCGCCTCGAAATCCACGTGCACGCTGTCGCGCTCGCCGTAGTAGACGTTGAAGCTGAGGTCTTCCACCGGCCCGGTCGAGAGCACGTGATATCTGGCCACGGTGTCGCCGAGGGTCAGGTCGTTGCCGAACAGCATGATGTTGGCCAGCGGACCGAACAGCGCACGTCGCGCAGGCTGCCCATCGTGTTCGGCGTCGCGGCGGATGTCTTCGTGCCGGTATCGCTGATGACGCAGTGCGCCTGCCACCTCGACCCTGGTCGCCCGCAATAGCGCACCCCAGGTGACCGGGGCGCCGGACCGTGCGCCACCGACCGGCAGCCGCAGCGGCACGATATTCGACAGCATCCCTGCCGAACGCCGCATCATCGCCGTAGTGCGCGCGGTCACCGGCAGGCTGAGCACCACTTCGTCCCGATCGGTGAGCCGTCCGAGGTAGCAGGCGAAGGCCGCGAGCAAGACCACCGCGAAGGTCGAATCCTGGGTCGAGGCAAGGACATTCATTTGTTCGACCAGGCGCTCCGGCAGCGCACGGCCCGCAATCAGATTCATCGCGGCCCGTGGCGCGGTGCGGCCGTCGAGGCTGGTCGCGCTGTCGAGTCCGGCGACCCGCTGCGCCCAGTGCGCCCGGTCGGTGGCGTATCGCGTGCTGTCGCGGTAGGCGAGCTCGCCTTCGACCAGCGCGGCCAGCTTGCCGGGCGTCGCCGCGGCGAGCTCGGTGCCGAGCACCCGCGCGGTGTAGCGCTCGGCGACACGGTTGGTGCTGGTCAGTGCGCCGTATCCGTCGAAGACGAGATGGTGGGCCCGCAGATACCAGAAGTACCGCTGGTCGGCGACCCGCAATACAGCGCATTCGGCGAGGCGATCGGCGATCAGATCGACCGGTGCGCTCATATCCGTCCGCATCCATTCCTGTGCGGCGGCAATCGGATCGGCGTGTGTACGCAGATCGATCACTTTGATGTCTTTGGAAAGTTCCGGGTCGACGCACTGATAGGGCACGCCGTCGGATTCGCCGAGCCGCACCAGGATCGATTGGCATTCGTAGGCCGCCTCGATCGATTCCTCTTGCAGGATCGCAATATCCAGTTCACCGTGCACATCCACGTACTGCGCGATATTGATCGGCACATCGGGATCGATCAGCTGCGCGTACCACACCCCCAGCTGCGCGGGCGCGAGCGGAAACGGCGTCGGCGCGGGTGGCACCGCCCCGGTATGGGCGGTCTGATCCGGCCGTGCACCGAACTCACCCAACTCCGTACCGTGCACCAGAGCCTCCTCGTTTTGCGAAACAACAGCTGGCCGAATGCTTTTGGGCAGCACGAATAAGCCTCTGCACCAGAGCCTTCGAGCTCCGGCGCATGGCATGAATGCCAGCCTTTGGGGCGATTCGACGAAAGCGCGGGACGCGGCAGCATCGCTCGCGCGGGGTCCGAACAGATTTGCGGGAACCGAGATTCGGCGACTTCGCGTCACCGCCGTGGCGAACGCAGATCGCCACGGTTGCGCCTAGCTCTTGATCGTTCCTCCAACTCCGCCGCCGCGATGCGGGCGGGCACCGCGGCCGTGTCAGCTACATCACATGGATGTGATCCATGCATTGCGAACATTAGGCGGTTCGTTAATAAAAAGGAATGCTTTCCCCTAAAAACTTCTGGACGATCGTCCAGCGGGGTTGAGCGGGCAGAAAACCCTGGACAGAGCTGTGTTCGCGACCACAGTTGGGCCGCGCATGTGAGTTACCACACTTTCAGATGTGCAGACTATGAGCCGGAACGTTGCATCCGCGTTGCATCGGCGCCCAAGCGCCGGTCGAGGACCCGAATCTTGGCTTCGATCTGCGCGTACAGCGGCGAATCTCGATCGACCGCCGAGCGGTAGACGGCCCACGCCGCGGCATCGTCGCGCCCCTCGGCGGCCGCCGTCCACCGACGCAGGACAGCGGCGTCACCGGAACTCAGTACCGCGGCGCGCAGCCGGACCCGGAGCTCGTCGCGAAGGTCGACAATCCCCGGAGCGGTCGAGCGCGGCAGCACCGGGCCCGCATAAAGCCGTAATGCAGCATCGACATCACCGGAGTCGAGTGCGGCGCGCAATGCCTCCACATCGGTTGCGACATGCACGCGCAAGCGGTATGGGCGCGAACCGAATACGGTCGGACCGACCACCGAACGCAGTCGCGACATGGCGGCGCGGATGGTGCCGTTGTCCAGATCGGTATCGTCGAGCAGCAGCGCGAGATGGTCGGCGCCCAGCCCTTCCGGGTGCTCGGCGAGCAGCAGCAGAATCTCGGCGTGCCGCTGCGACAACGGAACTCGATCGCCCGCGACAGTCAGCAACGGCTGCCCGAGCCCGAGCACGTCGAGACCCAACCGGCCCGCCGCGGCGGCATCGGCCGCCTCCTGACTGCCGGGCCGATGCACCGCACCGTGCTGTCCCGCTCGCATCGCGCTGAGCAGCAGATCCATTTCCGCGGCGGTCGACGCCGCCTTGACCAACGCCAGAATCTCCGGCTTTGCGGCACGGACGCCACCGGCGATCATCAGCACCCCGACCAGCCTGCCGTCGGGATCGTGCACGGGCGCCGCCGCGCCGGTGATCTGATGCATGCGATGCAGGAAATGCTCGGGGCCGTGAATCCATGCGGCCCTTCCGGTGCGCACCACAAGACCGACCGCATTGGTGCCGATGCGCCGCTCACTCAGATCGTCGCCGGCCCGCACACCGATCTCGGCCGCCGCGGTGACGTGGTCGGCATTGCCGTGAATCGAGAGCACGCGACCGAATTGATCGGAGACCGCGACAATCAAACCCGTTCTGGCCGTGTCCTGTACGAGAAGCTTGTCGATCAGCGGCATCAATGCGGCGATCGGATGTGCATCGCGGTAGCGCTGTAAATCCGCGCCGCGCAGACCCCGACCGTCGAGCACATCCATGGGATCGACGCCGCCGCGCACACTGCGCAGCCATGATTCGAGCACGACCGGACGCAGCAGACCGGCAAGCTGCGAAAGCTGCTCGCCACCCGCGCTAAGATATCCGTGCGCTTGTGCGGCATAGGCTTCAAGGGCGCCGAGTCGAGTGCCGGGTTCGACGCCATGCCGTGGGGGCCGCCCACCTGCAAGATTGCTGACCATTTGCCTTTCTTTCCGCCCCAAACTGTACCGGCGCGTATTCCGGTGGAAGGGCGGATGCATTTTTTGTCCGCCAGGTCACACCCAGTTCATTCCTCGTACAAATGTGACCTACTCATCTTTCACATCACCGAGAGAGGTAATCGGCGGCGCGCTCGGCGATCAGCACCGTCGTAGCTTGCGGACCGCGACTCAACGGCACCGGGACAATCGAAAGATCAACCACCGACAATCCGGTCACTCCGTGCACTCTGCACAGCTCGTCCACCACCGCACGTTCGTCATCCGCACGCCCCATCCGACACGTACCGGACAGATGTTGCGAGGTAGCCAGATTCGCCCACAGCCACCTATCGGCCGCAGCGCCGGATGATTCCGGGATCGGGTTCGATACCCGCGCCGCCGATATCCGGCGCAACAATTCGGTGGCAGTGCCGACAGCTTCCCGCAAACGGTTCCGATCGTGTGCCGCCGACAGATAACGGTGGTCGATATGTGGCGACACGACAGGATCGGGCGAACGCAGTCGCATGACGCCTTCGGCATGTGGTCGCATCAAAGCCACCCCGAGCCGCTGCACCCCCGGTGTGAACGCGACGGTGTAGGGCCGGATTTCGATATCGTCCAGACTCAGCACATATTCCAGCGGCACCGTCTCCGGCGTTCGAAGCGGTGGATCGAGCCGGTATTCGATACCGATCTCGGGATGGTCACTGAATCCGATTCCGACCGGTGCGGGATGGCGCACCGGAATATCCAGTGTTCGAAGCTGCTCGACGCCGCCGATGCCGGAACGCAGTAACAGGGCCGCCGATTCGATCGCCCCCGCGCACAGCACGATCCGATCGGCCGACATCGTGCCGACCACACCGTCGCGCAGGAATTCCACGCCGATGGCGCGAGTGCCCCGGAATTCGATGCGGGTGACCTGTATTCCACCGACGACGGTCAGATTGGGCCGCGCCGATGCGGGCAGCAGATACG
The DNA here is from genome assembly GCF_045208035.1 of Nocardia sp. NBC_01009. NCBI lineage: Bacteria > Bacillati > Actinomycetota > Actinomycetes > Mycobacteriales > Nocardiaceae > Nocardia > Nocardia sp. NBC_01009. Next base: position 85,294 of record NZ_CP108695.1, read on the forward strand.
CCCATCCGGTGCTGACCCGCCTGCCGTTCTCGATACTGCACGGCACGCGGCCGATGCCGTCGGCGGGGCCGGTGCCGGGCGGGGCGTTCAGATCGGCGATCTCGGGAACGCCGGCCGCGGCGCAGGCCGCGGCGAACTCGGCACTCAGTGGTACGGGTGTGGCTATCCGGCGCACCGGCACGGGTCCGGTCCGGCCGTGCCATGGGCGGTCACCGAAATCGTGGTCGTGCTCGAGTCGCCGATAGAACGGCAGCAGCGCGTCGAAGGACCAGGTGGTCGAGGTGATCTCGCTGCTCCACGCGGCGAAGTCGGCCGCCGTGGCGCGCACGAAGTAGCTGCCGTTGATCGCACCGGAGCCACCGATCACCCTGCCGCGCACAATATTTCCCGCGATCTCGTTGCCCGTATCGTCCGTCGCGAGGGTGACCGGGTAGGTCCACAGCCATGGCGACCCTTGGCCGACCGGCAGCCGGGTGGCGTCGAGCAGGTCGGTGGGCATCTCTGCCGCCGTCGCCCACACCGGGCCCGCCTCGAGCAGGCGCACGGTGTGGTCCGGGTTTTCGCTCAGCCGGGCCGCGAGTACACAGCCCGCCGTGCCGCCACCGACGATCAGAGTGTCTGCCATCTACATCAACATCACAGCATCAGCGGTCCGAATCAGCTGGACGGCGTGGTGGGTTTGAGTGACTCGAGGCTGCGCGCGCGAAACGCGCCGAGCCACAGCCCGCTGCCGTAGGCGATGTCGTCCATCCGCTTGTAGGCCACGTAGCGGAACGGATCGAGCCCGCCCGAATCGCGGTGGGTGAACCAGTCCGCGAGGCCGTCGGCAACGGCCATGGTCACCGCGATGCGCCGGATGCGCCGCGACGCCAGCATGGCCAGCATGGTGACCGGCCAATAGTGCCTGCACATCGCCGATGCCAAACGCCAAAGGCCCGCGAAGAATCCGCGCGAGAGGTAGATGGCCGCGATCCTGGTCGGGTTGTCCAGCTCCGCGAAGACCCTTCGTAGTCGGATCAGCGCAGTGACGAGGGTGATCAGTCCACCGAACAGGCCCCACTTCGACAGCGTCGCGAACAGCAGGGCGGCAACCACCGTCCAGGACGGCACCGACAGCGGCGACACCATGCCGGCATGCCGGTCGCCGAGCGGTGCGGCCCCGGTGCCGTAGAACAGCTTTCGGCCGAACCAGTCGCGGAAGGAGATCCGATGGTCGTGCGCCACGTGCGCCGCGGGCTCGTAGCGCAGCCGCCAGCCCGCCTGCTCCAGCCGCCAGCACAGGTCGACGTCCTCGGCCACCTGCATCGTCTCGTCGAAGCCGCCCTGGGCGAGCAGGGCCCGGCGCCGGACCAGCAGTGCCGCGCTCGGCACATAGGACACCAGGCCGCGCGACTGCACCGCCGACTCGCGCCTGCCGAGGTCGAGCGAGGAACGGGTGTGCTCATAGCGGGCCAGCGCGTTCGACTCCGGATCGAGCGCGACGATACGCGGCGCGACGAGCGCGACCTCCGGGTCGCTGAAGTGCCCGAGCATCACCTCGAGCCAGCCGCTGCGCGGGACGACATCGGAGTCGAGGAAGGCGACGAAGTCGGTTGTCGCGGCCCGCAATCCGGCATTGCGCGCCGCGGCGGGCCCCTGCTTGCGATCGTGGCGCAGCACGGTCACCCGGCACCGGGTGCCCCGATTGCTCGGGATGCGCACCGGTTGATCGGAACCGTCGTCGACGACGATCACGTTGTGCCCGCGCAGCGCCGCGAGCAGTCGGACCAGACCGTCGGCGTTGTTGTACAGCGGAACGATCACGGTGACGTCTTCCGGCGAGGGCAGCAGCCGGGGACGCGGATTGCCGACACCGGAATCGAGCAGCCGTCTGGCAACAACAGCAGACTTGGGGTCGGTGACCTCCAGGTACCCGTCGCCGATCATCTCGGCGGCCTCCGGGGCAAGCCGCAGCAACCGAGCGGGCGAACCGCCGATCAGTATGCGTCCCCCGGAGTATGCGCGTACCCGTGGATCGATCCGTACCCCGAACCCGTCGGGCAGGCGATCATTGCGCATTCTTGGCATGCTAGGCGGAGATTCGTGCACGAGCATCATCCACCCGGAAAAAAGGACAGAATTCCGTGCGAATTGGCCCGAACGGACCGGCAACTCCCGACACCGAGCGTTGCCGAGTGGTCGCTGGCTACCGAACTCGGACGCTCGGCAACTGCAGGGCAATCCTCCGGCCGTCCGATCGACGGCGACCTTCGAGCGATATGGCAGCACATCACTGGCTACCGACCCGGCATCATGTCAGCGGACTCTCGTCGCAGGCGCGCGACGGGCGTCGTTCGGGTGTGACGACGGGCCGGGACACCGACAACGTGAGCGGAATCGGACCCGACTTCCGCGGACCCGACTTGCGCGGCGCCGCCCGCCGCGAGTGGTCGACCGACGAGCGCGGGATCATCCGCCCCGTGTCGGCCAGTGCCGCCTCGCCGTAGCCCTGCACACACTCCGGGTCCGGTCCGTCGGCGGGCAGGCCGGTGAAGAACTTCGCCGCCATGCAGCCGCCGCGGCAGGAGTCGTAGTGGGCGCACCCGGAGCAGGCGCCGCCACCGCTGGGCTCGCGCAGCTCCGCGAAGAGCTCCGATTCCTGCCAGACGGCACGAAAACCGCCGTCCACCACTACATTTCCGGCCATGAACCGTTCGTGGATGGCGAACGGGCAGGCGTACACATCGCCGAGCGGATCGACGAGGCAGACAACCCGGCCCGCACCGCACATGTTCAGCCCCGGCAGTGCCTCGCCGAACGCGGACAGGTGGAAGAACGAGTCGCCGGTGAGTACACCGTCACCGTTGCGCACCAGCCAGTCGTAGAGCACCCGTTGTTGTTCGGGCAGCGGGTGCAGTTCGTCCCAGACGTCCGCGCCGCGCCCCGAAGGCCGCAGTCGGGTCAAACGCAGTGTGGCGCCGTACTTGTCGGCGATCGCCTTGAACTCGTCGAGCTGGGCAATGTTGTGGCGGGTCGCGACCACCGACAGCTTTGCGTCGGAGAACCCGGCCGCGGCCAGGTTGTCCAATGCCCGGATCGCCATGTCGTAGGAGCCGGGCCCGCGCACGGCGTCGTTGACCTCGGCATCGGCGCCGTCCAACGAAATCTGAACGTCCACATAGTCACTGGCGGCAAGGCGCGCGGCGACCTCCGGCGTGATACGAACTCCGTTGGTGGAGAACTTCACTCCGACATGATGCGCGGTCGCGTAGTCGACCAGCTCCCAGAAGTCCGGGCGCACAGTGGGTTCGCCGCCGCCGATATTCACGTAGAAGATCTGCATGCGTTCGAACTCGTCGATCAGCGCCTTGCACTGCTCGGTGCTCAGCTCGCGCGGATCGCGCCTGCCCGAGGAGGACAGGCAGTGCACGCAGGACAGATTGCAAGCGTAGGTGAGCTCCCAGGTGAGGCAGATCGGTGCCGCGAGACCGGTTTCGAAGCGGTCGATCAGGCGCACCGCACCGGCCGATGCCGGAGCCGCCCCCGCGTCCGGTCGGGCGGCGGGTGCGGCGAATTCGCTGTGCCGCAATGCCTCCGGGGCACTGCCCGGTGCCGCTGGGGTGATCATGCTCGAGTCGGCCAGCTGTTCCAGTGCACGCACATACGGGCCCGCGACATCGTCCGACAGGCCGGCCGCCCGCAGCGCGGTACGCACCGAGGCGTGCGAGGGCAGCGACCGCACGATCTCGAGGATCTGCGGGTTCTTCAGGAACGAGAGCTTGCGCGTGCCGAAGTGGTAGAGCAGCGCGCCGAACGACTCCGGCCGCAGCGCCACCCTCGGGTGCAGCTCCCAACGAGTATCGAGATCGAGCATGGTCGCTCCGCCGTTCAGTAGACGCCGCACATACCGTCGATGGAGACCTCTTCGATGAGGGTTTCCTCCACCAGCGGCGCTTCCTCGGCCGAACGCACATCGACCGTGCTGATCGGCCCGGTGCTGTCGGCGTCGGTCTTTCCGAGCGATCCGTATTCCGGCATGGCTACCTCCGAGATGACGATCGGTGTCCACGGCCACCCGATGTAGCCGCGCTCACACGATAACGTCATGCACTGACAAAATGGAACAGGTTCCACTCGATCGATCGAGGTCGGCGTGCAGCGTCCCACTCAGTGGACGCGTCACCCCGGGCCGTCCGACCTGCGGGCCGAGTCGCACGCACACCGACCGGTTCGGCGGCGGGCGCTCTAGACTTTCGGTGGCAAGCAGCTGAACAGGACGTGACGGGCGATCGATGCCCGCGGTGGTAGAGGTGGCATGGGAGTCGGACGAATGCAGGCGAGCGGGGGCGGCAATACTCTGTCGGAGTCCGAGATCGTCGAGGCCGCGCTGCGAGTGGTTCGGGAAGACGGCGTCGAGAAATTGTCCATGCGGCGACTTTCCCGCGAACTCGGAGTTTCACCGATGGCGCCGTACTACTACGTGGCCGATAAACGGGAACTGCTCGACCTGGTCGCCACCGCGGCATTGACCGGAGTTCGCAAGCCACCGCCCGAATCCGGGCCGTGGCAGCAGCGGCTGCGCGACCTCATCGACCAGATCGACGAGAAGCTGCGCAAGCATCCCGGCCTCGGCGATGTACTGATCGAGCAGATGCTCGGCAAACAGCTCGATCTGATCGCCGCACTGATGGAGATCCTGTTCGAAGCGGGCTTCACCGACCGCAATGTGCTCGCCGCCTACGCGACGATCCACACCTACCTGTTCGGCCGCAGCCGGGTGAATCCGCGGGATCGCTCACCGCTGTCGGATGTGGCGCTGCCCGACGTCGTGGAGCGCGCCACCAAGTACATGGCAGACCTGCGTGGGAAGTACGCGTACGACTTCGGCATGGAGGTGTTGGTAGCCGGTCTGGAGGCCCAGCTTGTCCGGCAGCCGAATACCGACGTACGATGAAACTGAAACACGTTCTAGTTTTGTCGGTACCCGCCGGCTGCGCCACGTTCGAGAGGACGCCATGACCACCGTTGAAGTTCCACACGGCTCGCGCTCGGTCGTGCTGCGGGTAGCCGCTGTCATCACCGAGACCGTCGACACCTGCTCGCTGGTCTTCGACGTGCCCGAGGAATCGCGTGAGCGCTTCAGCTACCAGCCCGGCCAATTCCTGACACTGCGCATTCCGAGCGACCTGACCGGCTCGGTGGCGCGCTGCTATTCCCTTGCCAGCTCGCCCTACACCGACGATCTACCGAAAGTCACCATCAAACGCACCGTCGGCGGCTACGGATCGAACTGGGTGTGCGACAACGTCAAAGCGGGCGACCACATCGAGGTGCTGCCACCCTCGGGCGTTTTCACACCCAAGGACCTCGACGAGGACCTGCTGCTCTTCGGCGCGGGCAGCGGCATCACCCCGGTGATGTCCATCCTGAAATCGGCGCTGGCCAGGGGCAACGGCAAGGTCGTTCTGATATACGCCAACCGCGACCACGAATCGGTGATCTTCGCGGCCGAATTGCGGGAGCTGGCCGACAAGCATGCGCAACGGCTCACCGTGATCCACTGGCTGGAGTACCTGCAGGGCCTGCCCACGCCGGACGCGCTGGCCACCCTGGTGTCGCCCTACGCCACCTACAACGCCTTCATGTGCGGGCCGAAACCGTTCATGGACCGTGTGCACGACGCGCTCGCACAGCTCGATGTGCCGCGCTCGCGCACCCACGCCGAGGCGTTCAATTCCCTTGCCGGAGACCCGTTCGCCGACCAGGCACCGGTCGAGGTCAGTGATGAGGAGGCCGCTGCTGCCGCCACCGTCGAGGTCGAACTCGACGGCGAAGTGCACGAGCTGTCCTGGCCGCGCAAGCAGACCCTGGTCGACATCATGCTGGCCAAGGGACTCGACGTGCCCTACTCCTGCCAGGAAGGCGAATGTGGTTCCTGCGCCTGCACGGTGCTGGAGGGCAAGGTCGAGATGGAGAACGCCGAAATCCTCGACCCCGAGGACATCGCCAACGGCTACATCCTCGGCTGCCAGGCCAGGCCGGTCACCGACCACCTGAAGATCCAGTTCTGAGTCTGATTTGCAGCGCCTGCGGCGCTGCGTGTTCGCGGCTGTGTTTGTTTTGCAGCGCCTGCGGCGCTGCGTGTTCGCGGCCCCCAAGGCTCGCGTCCGAGCGGCCGAGACTCGCGACTTCGTCGCATGCGCTTCGGCCACTCGGACGCGAGCCGGCCGCGAACGGTCGCTCGTAAAACTCGCTCCGTGGTGCGTGCTTTGGTGGGAAGCTCGCGACTGTGGCGCGCTGTATCGGTTGCGTAGGTGCTAGCTGCGAACGGTCGCTCGTAAAACTCGCTCCGTGGTGCGTGCTTTGGTGGGAAGCTCGCGACTGTGGCGCGCTGTATCGGTTGCGTAGGTGCTAGCTGCGAACGGTCGCTCGTAAAACTCGCTCCGTGGTGCGTGCTTTGGTGGGAAGCTCGCGACTGTGGCGCGCTGTATCGGTTGCGTAGGTGCTAGCTGCGAACGGTCGCTCGTAAAACTCGCTCCGTGGTGCGTGCTTTGGTGGGAAGCTCGCGACTGTGGCGCGCTGTATCGGTTGCGTAGGTGCTAGCTGCGAACGGTCGCTCGTAAAACTCGCTCCGTGGTGCGTGCTTTGGTGGGAAGCTCGCGACTGTGGCGCGCTGTATCGGTTGCGTAGGTGCTAGCTGCGAGCAGTCGCTCGTAAAACTCGCTCCGTGGTGCGTGCTTTGGTGGGAAGCTCGCGACTGTGGCGCGCTGTATCGGTTGCGTAGGTGCTAGCTGCGAGCAGTCGCTCGTAAAACTCGCTCCGTGGTGCGTGCTTTGGTGGGAAGCTCGCGACTGTGGCGCGCTGTATCGGTTGCGTAGGTGCTGGCTGCGAGCAGTCGCTCGTAAAACTCGCTGCGTGGTGGGTGTGGGTTGCGGCTTCTTTTGTTTCAGCGTGCTGCGCGGTAGGCGACGCGTTGCGCGGGGGCGAGGCGTTCGGTGGCGTAACTCAGTGCGGTGCGGCCCATCTCGGGCGCGTGCTTGTCCAGGAAGTCGGTCAGCAGCTGCTCATCGATGCGCTTGCCGACCTCGCGGAGCATCCAGCCGAGCGCCTTCTGGATGAGGTCGCGGCGGTCGGCGAACAATCGCTCGGATAGTTCGAAAGTCGTGGTGGCATCGCCCGCTTTGATGAATGCGAAACTCGAAAGCAGGGCGACTCGACGCTCCCACAGCGACTCGGCATCGGCCAGCTCGAAAAGCAGGTCGCGTGGCTTGTCCAGCAGCCACGGGCCAATGATGTTCTCCGCCGACACGTCGACGAGGTCCCAGTTGTTCACGCGGCCGCGGCGCACGGCGGCGAGATACAGCTCGACCATGGCCGCGCGGGCTTTGTCGTCGAAGGTGCGCGGCTTGGATGCCGCGGCGAACCTGCCATTGAGGATGACCAGCGCCGCGAGCCGGTGCTCGTGCACGGGGCTGTCGAGCAGGGCGTCGATTTCGGTGAGCGGCAGTGTCGCAAAGCGTTTCGCGATCGAGCGGGTCACCGGCACCCGGACGCCGATGAAGACGTCGCCCGCGCCGTACTCACCGGGGCCGGTTTTGAAGAACCGCTGTAGCTGGAACGCATCGGCGGGGTCGGCGACCTCCGCCAGCGCCGCCCGCAGCTGTGCAGCGGTCTCGGTAACTGCCGTCATCAGCGAACCTTCCATATCAGCCGCTCGACTTGCCCAGTCGAAAGGCGCGGTGGCGGAGATCTGCGGAAATCAGCTCTGCGCGCCGAGGATTCGGCCCGACTCGAAGGCGGCGGCGCTGGCCGGCAGATCACCGGGACGACCGCTGTTGAGCACCCGGACCGCGCCGTTTCCGGTGCTGGGCCTGCCGAGCGCGTCCATGCGCCGAATCGTCTGCGTGGCAACGGCTTGCGCGCTGTCGAAGAGGCGAACACCATCGGGCAGCGCGGCGAGGATGGCATCGATCACCAGCGGGTAGTGCGTGCAGCCGAGGACCACGCCCTGGACGTCGGCGGGGGTCTGCTCGGCGGCCCGCGCGATCGACTCCTTGGCTCCGGCGAGATCGCCCGCGTCGATGGCATCGGCCAAGCCGTGGCAGGCGACGCCGACTACGTCGGCCGCGCCGCCGAACCGGGCGATCAGGTCCGCCTGGTAGCGGCTGGCCGTCGTCGCTGCGGTGGCCCACACCGCCACCGACGAGCAGACGGCAGCCGCGGGCTTGATCGCGGGCACGGTGCCGATCACCGGCACCTCGGGACCGACCTCGGCGCGCACATGATCCAGCGCGGTGACGCTTGCGGTATTGCACGGCAGCACGATCACCTCCGCACCGAGCTCGACCGAGGTGCGCGCGGCGCCGACCACCCGATCGATCGTCCACTCCTCCGGCTTCGGCCCCCACGGCGCACCATCCGGATCCAGTTGCAGCAGCAGGTCCACATCCGGTCGAAGCTTGCGCAGCCACGCAGCTGTGGTCAGCAACCCGAGGCCGGAATCGATGAGCGCGACGATCACGTGGTCCAACCTTAGTAGGCCGCCTGGAGAACGTAGCCGGACACCGTCCGACGATCGCCGCGCCGGGCCGAGCGCAGGCGAGGCAGCCGCCTATCGAGCCGTGCCGAGCAGCTCCGCCACCGGGGCGCCCGCGGCGATTTTCGCGCGGACTTTCATCACCTGTGCGGTCATGCCCGCGCCGACCACGCCGGTGAGGTTGCCGTCCTGGGCGTAGTAGGCAAGGAACTTGCGGCCGTCGTCGGAGACGATGTGGACCTCGTCGGTCGCGTTCGGGGTGCCGAGGGCCTGGATTTTCACGTTGTACTGGTCGCTCCAGAAGTACGGCACCCGTGCCGCGGTCGGCGGCTGTGCGCCCAGCAGCGCGCAGGCCAGTAGTTTTGCCTGCTCGCCCGCGTTGGTCCAGTGCTCGACCCGCTTGCGCTGACCGGTCTCGTGCAGCCACGCGGCGACGTCGCCGACCGCCCACACACCCGCGACGGACGTACGGCCCACCTCGTCGGCGAGGACGCCACCGCCCGCGGTCGGCTCGGCGAGCGCGATGCCGGAATCGGCGAGCCATTCGGTCACCGGGCGCGAGCCGACCCCGATGACCACCAGGTCGGCGTACACCTCACTGCCGTCCGACAGCCGCGCACCGCGCACCCGGTCGGCGTCGTCGGCGAGGAAGGTGTCCAGTCCGGTGCCGCAGCGCAGATCCACGCCCTCGGCGCGATGCATCCTGGCGACCAGCGCACCGACCTGCTCGCCGAGCACCGAGGCCAGCGGCGTCGGCTGGGGTTCGATCAGCACCACCTGCACCCCGCCCGCACGGAAGCTGGCCGCGAGTTCACATCCGATGAACCCCGCACCGACCACCAGCGCCTTACTCGCACTGGATAATTCGGCCCGCAGCGCGGCGGCGTCGGCGTGCCCGCGCAGCACGTGCACACCCTTCAGGTCGGGCAGGCCCGGCAGCCGGCGCGGCTGCAGGCCGGTCGCGATGATCAGCTGGGCGTAGTCCAGCGTGCTGCCGTCGGCAAGAGCCACCTGCCGCGCCGCGGTGTCGACGCCGACCGCCGCGGTGTTCAGGCGCAGATCGATCTGCTTTTCGGCAAAGAATTCCTCCGGTCGGAGTGTGGTGTCGTCGGTCTCGCCGCGCACGAACTGCTTGGACAGCGGCGGGCGGTCGTAGGGCAGCCGCGACTCCTCGCCGACGAGGATGAGGTCACCCTCGTATCCTGCGCGGCGCAGTTCCTCGGCGGTGCGCAGGCCGGCCAGCCCAGCGCCGACGATCACGATCGGCCCGTTCATGCAGCCTCTCCTTCGGTGCAGCCGGACAGTCGCCGGGTCGAGTGGGCATGCGTAACTGAAGGTGACACGCAGCTCACCCTAACTTCCGCTTGGTCACAGCTCACAGTGAGGGCCGTCACTGTGACGACCGGGCCGAGACCACCGCCTATTGGTGCCCAATCGTGTCTGAATCGATATTGATCGGGCGGTCAATCAGAGTTGAATCGGAGGCAGGAGAACATTCCATAGCCCGAGGAGGCACTTCATGTTCACCGAAAGTCGCACACAGGACTACCTGGCCATCGTGCTGGGAGTCTTTGCCGCGCTGTCACCCCTCTGGGTAGAGACGAACGACAACGGCCAGTGGTCACTGATCGTCTTGGGCGTTCTCATTGCTCTCACCGGACTCGCGCAGATCTACCGGCCCGCCATGCAGGCCACCGACTACGCGATGGGCCTGTTCGGCGCATTGCTGTTCATTTCCCCGTGGGCAATGGACTTCACCGAGTACCGCGGCGCATCCTGGACCGCATGGGTAGTCGGGGTAGTGACGGTAGCGGTCGCGATCGCGGCGCTGCCGGCAATGTCGGCGCGTCTGCACGACATGGTTCCGCACCACTGATGCAGATGCCCAAACCGCATCGAGCCGGGCGTCGCCGTAGCGCCAAGGTGGACGGCGACGCCCGGCAGCTCATCCTGGATGCCGCCGAAAAGCTTTTCGCGGCACAAGGATTCGATGCGACTGCGACCGCGGCCATCGCCGGCGCGGCAGGCGTCCCCAAGGGCCTGGTCTTCTATTACTTCCCGACCAAGGATTCGATTCTTTCCGCGCTGATGGCCGAACGGGTGCCCAACCATCCGATCGACGACATCGGCACGGTGGTCACGCCCGGCGATCCGGCCGCCAGCTTGGTCAATCTCGATGCGGCGCTCAATCTGCGCGACAACCATTCCTCGGTGCTGCGCGTCATCATGTGGCGCGAAGCCGACACCCACCCGGACGTGCGGCGCCAATTGCGCCACCTGCGTGACCAAATGCTCGATATCACCGCCCGAGTCCTCCAGGCGAGCACGCCGACGCCGGTTCAGCAAGGCACCCTGCGCGCCTGCGCGGCCGCCTGGGTTTCGGCCATGTTCGCGATCGCGAGCACCGACCGCCTACATGCGCTCGACGGCCTGCCGCTGCCGACAACAGACGAGTTGTTGAATGTGGCTCAGGTCGTCGCCGCGGGCATGACGCAGCTCGGCTGACAAAATTCTGAAATGCCGCGCCTTCGCAATTGTGCAGCTGGGCCGTGATAGTTGTAATTATGTGCACATTGGTATAACCACGCGAGGCACACTGACAACCGGGCTGTTGGCCGGGGTTCTAGCGACGATGTTGATCGGTACCGGCACCGCGCCGGCAACACCGATTTACCCGGTCGTGGATCCCGATCCTTTCTATGCCGCGCCGGCCGATATCGCGGCAAAACGGCCGGGTCAGGTGATCGCGACCCGGCCGCTGCCGCCGCTGCTGATCTTCCCGGATACCGACGTGACCCTGATCAAATTCCGCTCGACGAACTCACGCGGACTGCCCATCGCGGCGACAACCACCGTGCTGACACCGCACGGCCGTCCTCCCGACGGGCCGCTGCTGTCCTACCAGCACATCATCAACGCGCTCGGAACCAAGTGCGCAGTCTCCAGGGAGCTCTACTCCGACGATTTCAATCTGCAGATCAAGGAAGCGGTGGCGCTGAACGCGGCGCTGCTGCATGGCTGGAGCGTCGCCCTGCCCGATCACCTCGGTCCGACCTTCGCCTACGGTGCGGCCCGGCTCGGCGGCCAGATCACTCTCGATGGAATCCGCGCGGTGCGTCAGGTTCCCGAGCTCGGTGTGCAGCACAGCCCGATCGCGATGGCAGGTTATTCCGGCGGTGGCATGGCCACCGCGTGGGCCGCCGCACTCGCACCGCGCTATGCACCCGAGCTCGACATCGCGGGCGCCGCAGCCGGCGGTGTGCCGACGAACATGGTGAAAATGCTGGAAGGCATCAGGTTCGAACCACATCCGGCCTTCGGGCTGTTGATGGCGGCGGCCATCGGGCTGGAACGCGAATACCCGGACCGATTCCCGATCAGCGACTACCTCAATTCCCAGGGGATGGCAGCCCGCGACCGCATTGCCAACAGCTGCACCAATGAAATTCTGGCCGCCGGAGCGTGGCGCAGCGCGCGCGATTTCGCAAGCAACATGTCACTCACCGAAAATCGAAACGCGCGAAGCGTCGTCGAGGAAAACAGTCTGGAACTGTTCGACGGCGTGCCGAAAATGCCGATATTCGAATGGCATTCGCCGACGGACCCGCTCATTCCGATCGAGGCGACCGACAATATCAACCGCCGCTATTGCCGGGCGGGCGTTCGGTTACAGACCGAACTCACCGCCTCCCCCGAACACCTCACAGCCGCTGTCCTGGGCATCCCCGCGGCGCTCGCCTGGCTGGAGGCCCGCTTCCGCGGCGAGCCCGCGCCGACGAATTGCTGAACGGCGCCGGCGCGGCGCGGCCCGCAGGACCGCCGCTCAGGCCGCTTCGAGAAAGTCGGTGATATCGGGGGCGAAGCGTGGGTGCTTGATCGCACCCAGGTGGTCGGCGCCGGGGTAGATGATCAAGCGGGAATTCGGGATGCCATCGGCGGTGTGGCGGAATGTTGCCGTGCTGTAGGCGCTGTCGCGCTCGCCGCCGATCACCAGGGTCGGGGCCGTGATGTCGCCGAGGCGGCCGGAGAGGTCGAAGACGTCTTCTGCCAGCGCGAAGGCAAGGGTGTCCGCGGGATTCTTCGGGCGCGCCAACGGGTCGGCCAACCACATTGCCGCCGCGGCGAGACGTCCGAGGATCGGCGAGGAGGCGAAGATGGGAGCCATGTGGTGCAACGCGCGGTGTCCCTCGGCCGCCGCTACCGCGTAGCGCAGCTGGGATTCGCGCGCATGGTCCTCCAATCGGTAGCCCGAGGAGGCGATCACCAACCTGCGCACCGCCGCGGGATGGTCCGCCGCCAGTTGCAGCGCGAGCGAACCTCCCGAGGAAACCCCGAGCACGTCTACCGGACCACCGAATTCGGCACGCAGCGCCGCCGCGTGCTGGGCAGCGATATCGGCCATGGTCGTGCCTGCGGGCATGTCCGGCGCACGGTTCACCGCGTAGACCCGGTAGCGCCTCGCCAGCGGCGCGAGCGTGGTGATCTCCGAGTCACGCATCCACCCGCGCGGGTTGGCGTGGTCGAGGGTGAACCACCGCAGAAACACCAGCGGCCGCCCGGAGCCGAGCGCCAGATAGGGCAGCTTGTGCTCGAGCGTGCCCTCGGTGACGTCCAGCTGCGCGTTCTTGGCCATGCATCCTCCGAATCGTTGCGATCTCTCACTACGACAGTGCGTCGGATTACCGATGAAGTCCATGACCTCCGAGGTGATGTCGTCAATGACATGGCCGGCGAAACGGCGCCGCCCCCAATCGAGACGGCGCCATCCGCGTACTACTCGCTGGTCGCCTTGGCGATGATCTCCTTCGACACGTTGGCCGGAACCTCCGCATACGAATCGAACACCATGGAGTAGTTCGCCCGGCCCTGGGTCTTCGACCGCAGATCACCGATATAACCGAACATCCCCGAGAGCGGAACCAGCGCCTTGACGACACGGGCACCACTGCGTTCCTCCATGGCCTGAATCTGGCCACGGCGGGAGTTCAGGTCGCCGATCACATCACCCATGTAGTCCTCCGGTGTCACGACCTCGACGGCCATGACGGGTTCGAGGAGCACCGGGCGAGCCTTACCGACCGCCTCTCGCACCGCCTGAGCAGCCGCCGTCCGGAAGGCGAAGTCGGAGGAATCCTTCTCGTGTACGGCACCATCGAGCAGCACCACCCGCATGTTCACCAACGGATAGCCCGCGAGCACCCCCGACTGCATGGCATCCTGCGCACCGACATCGACCGACGGAATGAATTCCTTCGGCACTCGACCACCGGTCACCCGACTCTCGAACTCGTAGATCGCGCCGCCCACGCCGGCGAACGGCGCCACCGCGACGACGACCTTCGCGAACTGACCCTTGCCACCGGATTGCTTGCGGTGGGTGTGTTCGAGACGAGCCACCGCGGTGGTGATCGTCTCGCGATAGGCCACCTGCGGCTTGCCGATGTTCGCCTCGACGTTGAACTCCCGCTTCATGCGGTCGACGAGGATGTCGAGGTGGAGCTCGCCCATGCCGCCGATGACGGTCTGGCCGGTCTCCTTATCCAGCGTCACCGAGAAGGTGGGGTCTTCCCTGGCCAGCTTCTGGATCGCGACACCGAGCTGCTCCTGATCCGAGGTGCTTTTCGGCTCGATCGAAACCTGGATGACCGGATCGGGGAACGTCATCGACTCCAGCACGAGCTGGTGGTCCGGATCGCACAGGGTGTCACCGGTAGTGACGTCCTTCAGCCCGATCACGGCGTAAATGTGTCCCGCAGCGGCCACGTCGACCGGTGTCTCCTTGTTCGAGTGCATCTGGAAAAGCCTGCCCAACCGTTCCTTCCGTCCCTTGCCTGGATTGATCACCACCGCGCCCGCCTCGACCCGGCCCGAGTACACCCGGATGTAGGTGAGCTCGCCGAAGAACGGGTGCGCGGCAATCTTGAACACCAGCGCCGCGAACGGCGCGTCCGCATCGGCAGCGCGGTGGATGATCTGTCCCTCGTTGCCCGGCGCGTGACCGTCGATGCCGCCGCCGTCGAGCGGTGTCGGCAGGTAGTCGAGCACTGCGTCGAGCATCGGCTGCACGCCCTTGTTCTTGAACGCCGAACCGCACAGCACCGGGTAGGCAAGGGAATTCACCGTCAGGTGACGGATCGCCCCCTTGATCTCCACGACGGACAATTCCACACCACCGAGATACTTCTCCAGCAGCGCCTCATCCGACTCGGCAACAGCCTCCACCAGCTCGGCGCGATAGCGCTCGGCACGCTCGCGAAGCTCGGCCGGAATCTGGACGACCTCGTACCGCTCACCGAGTTCCGTATCACCACGCCACATCTTGGCGTTCATCTCGACCAGGTCGACAATGCCCTCGAAGGTGTCCTCAGCGCCGATCGGCAGCTGGATCACCAACGGCTTGGCACCGAGACGATCCTTGATGGTCTGCACAGTGAAGTAGAAGTCCGCACCGAGCTTGTCCATCTTGTTGACGAAGCAGATACGCGGCACGTCGTACTTATCGGCCTGACGCCACACCTGCTCGGACTGCGGCTCGACACCTTCCTTGCCGTCGAACACCGCGACAGCACCGTCGAGCACGCGCAGCGACCGCTCCACCTCGACGGTGAAGTCGACGTGCCCAGGGGTGTCGATGATGTTGATCTGGTTGTCGTTCCAGAAGCACGTGGTAGCCGCCGAGGCGATCGTTATTCCGTGCTCCTGCTCCTGCACCATCCGATCCATCGTCGAAGCGCCGTCGTGCACCTCGCCCAGTTTGTAGGTGACGCCGGTATAGAAAAGGATCCGTTCGGTGGTCGTAGTCTTTCCGGCATCGATATGGGCCATGATGCCGATATTCCGAACCATACTCAGATCGCCGAGCACACCGCGTGTCACGGTAATCCCCACTCCCTCAACTAGTTTCGTCAGAAAGACGCTCGCCTAGTTGGTGCGTTCCGGCAACGGCGCGAGCATCGTCCACGCGGCGCGGGCGGCACGCCGAAGGGGCTCTGCCGACAACTACCACGAACGCGGACCCGAGGGAAACATGCCTCATATGTACCGCCCGCCCCCGCCCGCGTCCATCGAATATCTCGCCGGATAACCGATGGTCGAGATGATCTTCTCGGCGCTGGGGATAGCGCTGGGCGACAATCACGGACCGGAGGAGCCACGATATTCGCCAAGCAAGGATGCGGCCCATGGTCCGGCCGCGGCAGTGACCCACGCGGCCACGGAATGTGAGGTCGACTCACGATGACGAACACCTTCGCCGAAGGCGCCGAATACACCATGCCGACACAGCGGCTGCGGCGCAATCCGCCTTCGCCCGACCGAGTTCCGGTGTTCGGCAACGACATGCAGCTGCGCACCGCGCTCATTCCCGACCGGATCCGCGCCGCGCCGATCAATCACGATTACGAGTTGCTCGCCGTCCAGGACGCGCAGAACGCCGGATACCTCAGGGAGATCCAGGATCTGGCGGCCGAACTCGCGCGCGTGGCGGCCTTCGCCGCGGTCCGAGGTCATAATCAGACCGACCAGCTGCGCGTGCGGCAGCTGGAGTCCGCCCTGGATGCCACGATGACGGATGCCGCGGCCGCGGGGATCGCCGCCTCGGACATTCAGCTCGCCGTCGAGCAGGGCCGGGCTGGCGCGTATTGGATCGACCGGCCCGCGCACCGGTACCTCGGCCGGATCGCGCAACTGACCGACGAGATGGCGGGCAGGCTCAGCGAATTGGACACCTACCGACAGCGGATCGCCGAACTCGAGCACCGGCTGGCCCAGGCTCGCGATAACGCCTGACCGGCACGCATCCACGAAAACGCAGACGGCGCCGCCCCTTTCGGGGCGACGCCGTCTGGTCAGTGAGTCAGAGAATCACTTGACGATCTTCGTGACGCGACCGGCGCCGACGGTGCGGCCACCCTCGCGGATCGCGAAGCGCAGACCCTCGTCCATGGCGACCGGCTGGATCAGCTTGACGGACATCTCGGTGTTGTCACCGGGCATGACCATCTCGGTGCCCTCGGGCAGGGTCACAACGCCCGTCACGTCAGTCGTACGGAAGTAGAACTGGGGACGGTAGTTGTTGAAGAACGGCGTGTGGCGGCCACCCTCGTCCTTGGACAGGATGTAGGCCTGGCCCTCGAACTCGGTGTGCGGGGTGGTGGTGCCCGGCTTCACGACGACCTGGCCACGCTCGACATCTTCACGCTTGATGCCACGAACCAGCAGACCGACGTTGTCGCCCGCCTGGCCGTTGTCGAGCAGCTTGCGGAACATCTCGATGCCCGTGATGGTGGTCTTGGTGACCTTCTCGCGGATGCCGACGATCTCGACTTCCTCGTTCACGTTGATGATGCCGCGCTCGATACGACCGGTGACGACGGTGCCACGACCGGTGATCGTGAAGACATCCTCGACCGGCATCAGGAACGGCTTGTCGGTCTCACGGACGGGAGTCGGGATCGACTCGTCGACCGCGTTCATCAGCTCGACGATCGACTCGGTCCACTTCGGGTCGCCCTCGAGCGCCTTCAGACCGGAAACACGCACGACCGGCGCTTCCTCGTCGAACTCCTGGGCGGCCAGCAGTTCGCGGACCTCCATCTCGACGAGCTCGAGGATTTCCTCGTCGTCGACCATGTCGGACTTGTTCAGCGCGACCAGGATGTAAGGAACACCGACCTGACGAGCGAGCAGCACGTGCTCGCGGGTCTGCGGCATCGGGCCGTCGGTGGCGGCGACCACCAGGATGGCGCCGTCCATCTGCGCCGCACCGGTGATCATGTTCTTGATGTAGTCAGCGTGACCCGGGGCGTCGACGTGCGCGTAGTGGCGCTTGTCCGTCTGGTACTCGACGTGGGAGATGTTGATCGTGATACCACGAGCCTTCTCCTCCGGCGCCTTGTCGATCTGATCGAACGCGAACGCGGCGTTCAGATCCGGGTACTTGTCAGCCAGCACCTTGGTGATCGCTGCAGTCAGCGTGGTCTTGCCGTGGTCGACGTGACCGATGGTGCCGATGTTGACGTGCGGCTTCGTCCGCTCGAACTTCGCCTTCGCCACTGTGGTGTCCTCCTGGACTTGTTGGTGCGTGCAGTTGCAGCAGTGCGGTTATTACTGGGGGGTCGTACTGACTCCCGGCTGATGGGGCAGGCCGTGCGGCCTGCCCCGTCGGATTACTCGCCGGTCGCCTTGGCGATGATCTCCTTCGACACGTTGGCCGGAACCTCCGCATACGAATCGAACACCATGGAGTAGTTCGCCCGGCCCTGGGTCTTCGACCGCAGATCACCGATATAACCGAACATCTCCGAGAGCGGAACCAGCGCCTTGACGACACGGGCACCACTGCGTTCCTCCATGGCCTGAATCTGGCCACGGCGGGAGTTCAGGTCGCCGATCACATCACCCATGTAGTCCTCGGGCGTGATGACCTCGACCGCCATGAGCGGCTCGAGGATCACCGGACCGGCCTTACGAGCCGCTTCCTTCAGTGCCTGGGAGCCGGCGATCTTGAACGCCATTTCCGAGGAGTCGACGTCGTGGTATGCGCCGTCGAGCAGGATGACCTTCAGGTTCACCAGCGGGTAGCCCGCGAGCACACCGTACTGCATGGCATCCTGCGCACCGGCGTCCACCGAAGGGATGTACTCGCGCGGAACGCGACCACCGGAGACCTTGTTCTCGAACTCGTAGGTCGCGCCGTCCTCGCCGACGAACGGCTCGAGGGCGATGATGACCTTCGCGAACTGGCCGGAGCCACCCGTCTGCTTCTTGTGGGTGAACTCGAGCTTCTCGACCTTCTTGGTGATGGTCTCGCGGTAGGCCACCTGCGGCTTGCCGACGTTCGCCTCGACCTTGAACTCGCGACGCATACGGTCGACGAGGATGTCGAGGTGGAGCTCGCCCATGCCGCCGATGACGGTCTGGCCGGTCTCCTGGTCGAGCTTGACCGAGAAGGTCGGGTCCTCTTCCGAGAGACGCTGGATCGCGGTGCCCAGCTTCTCCTGGTCGGACTTGGTCTTCGGCTCGATGGAGACCTGGATGACCGGGTCCGGGAAGGTCATGGACTCGAGCACGATCTGGTTCTGCGGATCGCACAGGGTGTCACCGGTGGTGGTGTCCTTCAGGCCGATGACCGCGTAGATGTGGCCTGCCACGGCCTCGCCGACCGGGTTCTCCTTGTTGGAGTGCATCTGGAACAGCTTGCCCAGACGCTCCTTCTTGCCCTTGGTCGAGTTGATGACCTGGGCGCCGGAGTCGACCTTGCCCGAGTACACGCGCACGTAGGTCAGCTTGCCGAAGAACGGGTGCACGGCGATCTTGAACGCCAGCGCCGAGAACGGCTCACTGCTGTTCGCGTCGCGGTGGATGATCTCCTCTTCCTTGCCCGGGACGTGGCCATCGGTGCCACCATCGTCCAGCGGGGTCGGCAAGTAGTCGATCACGGCGTCGAGCATGGGCTGAACGCCCTTGTTCTTGAACGCCGAACCACACAGCACCGGGTAGAGCTCGGAGTTGACCGTCATCTTGCGGATGGCGCCCTTGATCTCATCGATCGTGAGCTCATCGCCGCTGAAGTGCTTCTCCAGCAGCGCCTCGTCCGACTCCGCGACAGTCTCCAGCAGTTCCTGGCGGTAGATCTCCGCCTGGTCCGCGAGGTCGGCCGGGATCTCGACGACCTGGTACTCCTCGCCGAGCTTGGTCTCGCCCTTCCAGACCTTGGCGTTCATCTCGACCAGGTCGACAATGCCCTCGAAGGTGTCCTCAGCGCCGATCGGCAGCTGGATCACCAACGGCTTGGCACCGAGACGATCCTTGATGGTCTGCACAGTGAAGTAGAAGTCCGCACCGAGCTTGTCCATCTTGTTGACGAAGCAGATACGCGGCACGTCGTACTTATCGGCCTGACGCCACACCTGCTCGGACTGCGGCTCGACACCTTCCTTGCCGTCGAACACCGCGACAGCACCGTCGAGCACGCGCAGCGACCGCTCCACCTCGACGGTGAAGTCGACGTGCCCAGGGGTGTCGATGATGTTGATCTGGTTGTCGTTCCAGAAGCACGTGGTAGCCGCGGAGGTGATGGTGATACCACGCTCCTGCTCCTGCTCCATCCAGTCCATGGTGGCCGCGCCATCGTGGACTTCACCGATCTTGTAGGTGATGCCGGTGTAGAAGAGGATGCGTTCAGTTGTGGTCGTCTTGCCCGCATCAATGTGGGCCATGATGCCGATGTTGCGGACCTTGTTCAGGTCGGTGAGCACGTCCTGTGCCACGGAAATCTTCCCCGCTCGTAGCTAGTTGGGATTTTCGGGGACGACCCTGTGGTCGTCACTATGTCAACGCCGGAAGCGGTGGGTAAGTACCGCATCCGGCTGTGCCTCCCGACCCAATAACGACGGGCCGGGCAGACGTCACCAGCGGTAGTGCGCGAAGGCCCGGTTGGACTCGGCCATCTTGTGGGTGTCCTCGCGACGCTTCACCGAAGCGCCGAGGCCGTTGCTGGCATCGAGCAGCTCGTTGGCAAGACGCTCGACCATGGTCTTCTCACGGCGAGCCCGCGAGTAGTTGACCAGCCAGCGCAGCGCCAGGGTGTTGGAGCGGCCGGGACGAACCTCGACCGGCACCTGGTAGGTGGCGCCACCGACACGACGGGGCTTCACCTCGAGTGCGGGCTTGACGTTGTCCAGCGCGCGCTTGAGGGTGACGACCGGATCGGTGCCGGTCTTCTCGCGCGCCTGCTCCAGAGCGCCGTAGACGATGCGCTCGGCGGTGGACTTCTTGCCGTCCAGCAGGATCTTGTTGACCAGCTGAGTGACCAGCGGCGACCCGTAGACCGGGTCGTTGATCAGCGGACGCTTGGGTGCGGGGCCCTTGCGTGGCATATCAGCTCTTCTCCTTCTTGGCGCCGTAACGGCTGCGGGCCTGCTTGCGGTTCTTCACACCCTGGGTGTCGAGCGAGCCACGGATGATCTTGTAGCGGACACCGGGAAGGTCCTTCACACGACCGCCACGCACGAGCACCATCGAGTGCTCCTGCAGGTTGTGGCCCTCGCCCGGGATGTAAGCCGTGACCTCGACCGCGCTGGTCAGGCGAACACGCGCGACCTTACGCAGCGCGGAGTTCGGCTTCTTCGGGGTCGTGGTGTACACGCGAGTGCACACGCCACGGCGCTGCGGGCTCCCCTTGAGGGCCGCGGTCTTGGTCTTGGAGACCTTGTCGCGACGACCCTTGCGGACCAGCTGGTTGATGGTTGGCATAGACCGGCTTTCCTTAATTAGTTAACGCGGTGTCTGGAACTTCATGTCGGTGTTCAGTTGGCGGCGTTCTCGGCGCCCTCCGTGGTCACGCAAGCTACCGCCTCCGGGCCCGTCGTTCACGCCGCTGTCATCGAGCTTTCACCCGCACGCCCAGCCGCGTTTCTCGCGTCCCGAGGTCGGGCGTGTCGCGCGCGAAGCAAGACCGGTTTTCTGGGCACGCCAGGAAGGTCAGCCGCTTTCGCTGGCTTACGTCCACGCACGAACTTGCCCGCATGCTTCCGGGCACAGCGATCCACGATACTCGTGGTCGCGACACAGGGTCAAAGTGGGGTGGGTAACCACCACGACCGGCAGTTCGATTCCAGCGTACCTACCTCGCGAGATTCAGGGTCAATTCGACGAGTTTCTGCGCACCGACGCACGGATCGGGATGTCCGGAGCCGGGACGGTAATTGATCCACCAGCCGATCACGCCGTTGTCGGCCGCGCTGGCGCTGACCCCGCAGGAGTCGGGATCGTTGGGGCGGTGCGTCTGCAGCGCCCGCTGGCCCTGCACGGTGATGTTGTTGGTGAGGTAGCCGAGTTTGTCGTTGTTGGTCTTTTCGTTGTTCAGCGAGCCGACCTCGTACCAGTTCAGGGTCACCATGGCGGTGCCGCCGGGCGCATTGTCCACGTCCCACATGCACACCGCACCGTAGAAGGACGGCTGGGCGTAGGCGCCCTCGCCCACCGCCTTGCCGATCTGGTCCATCGAGACGACATCGCACTCGCGTAACAGCTTGTCGAAGTTCGTGTTGACCGACGATCCGGTGCCCGACCCCGCGGGATGCGCGGACCCCGGCACCGTGCGCCCGCAGCCGGCGACCGAAACGGCGATGCCGAGCACGGCCAGCGCGGCGATCAGGCCGCGAGTCGTCGAACGGGCACGAAGATTCATGGCGAACTCCCTCACTGCAGCCGCTGCACGGTCAACTCGGCGAGCTTGTGCATCCGGTCGCATGGATTGCCGGTCGCCGCGAAGAGACCGAACGACATCGACCACTCGAAGAAATCGTCGTCGAGCTGCACGGCGAGATCACACACCGCGCTATTGGTCTCCAGCGCCTGAAATCCGACGCGGCCACCGACTTCGACCTTCTCCACGCCACGCCCCTGGGTGGTCACCCACGCCCGTTCCCGATCGATGGGGCTGCCCCGATACGCGGCGAAGGTGACGCTGGGCGAACCCTGCCCCGCGGATTGCCAATTGCAGCCGACCGAGTTCTTGAACACCCGCGAGAGCTGCGCCAAACCCGCGATTTCGCGGACCTCGTCGTCGGTGACATGACCGCACTCACCGGCGAACGGACCCAGAGTGGCGACCTTCGGCGGCGGACGCAGCGGCGTATTCGACGAATCGGAGTCGCCGCCCGAACCGCATGCCGACAGCGCCAACGCCAAGGTCGCACCGATGACGATTGCCGACGGAATCCGCATGCCGTGAACTCTACCCATCGGCACCCGACACAGCCGGATACGACTGCGGGGCCGCGGTGGGTTCCGCGGCGCGACCGCGCTCGCTATGATGAAAACGCTTCACTACGTGAGCAATTGGGAGGGGAAACCAATGCTGAAGAAATTGGCCGTTGCTGTCTTGATCATTGCGGGGCTGTGGGGCGGCCTCGCGGGAACAGCCGCCGCGGGAGGCAACTTCCTCGGCCGCTACTACTGGCTGAGCGACTGCCTCGATCACGCGAATTGGTATCACAACAATGGGAATCCGCATGCTCGTTGCCAGCCGATCGTGATCAATGGCCAAGAGGTCTACGACCTCTTGGCGTCCTGACTCGGCGGCACGTCAGAGGTTGCCTCTGGCTTCCTGTTCGCGTTCGATCGCCTGGAACAGGGCCTTGAAGTTGCCCTTGCCGAAGCCGAGCGAACCGTGTCGCTCGATCAGTTCGAAGAAGACGGTCGGGCGATCGGTGAGCGGCTTGCAGAAGATCTGCAGCAGGTAGCCGTCTTCGTCCCGGTCGACCAGGATGCCGCGCCGCTGCAACTGGTCGACCGGCACCCGGACGTGGCCGATGCGGGCGCGCAATTCGGGGTCGGAATAGTAGGTGTCCGGCGTTTCCAGGAATTCGACGCCCTCACGGCGCAGCGTGTCGACGCAGGTGAGGATGTCGCTGGTGGCCAGGGCGATGTGCTGCACGCCGGGCCCGCGGTAGAACTCGAGATATTCGTCGATCTGCGAACGCTTCTTGCCCACCGCGGGCTCGTTCAGCGGGAACTTCACCCGGTGATTGCCGTTGGCGACGACCTTGCTCATCAACGCGGAGTACTCGGTCGCGATGTCGTCACCGACGAATTCGGCCATATTCGTGAAACCCATGACGCGGCGGTAGAACTCGACCCACTCGTCCATCATGCCGAGCTCGACGTTGCCGACGACATGGTCGATCGCCTGGAACAGCCGGACCGGTGTGCCCGCGCGCGGTCGATAGATGGAGCGGCGGGTGATATAGCCGGGCAGATAAGGCCCGTAATACTTGGAACGGTCGACCAGCGTATGCCGTGTCTCGCCGTAGGTGGCGATGGCCGCCGAGCGGACCGTGCCGAATTCGTCTGTCTCGTCGTGCGGTTCGACCAGAATCGTCGCGCCGTGGGTACGCGCCCAGTCGATGCAGCGGTCCACGTCCGGAACCTCGAGTGCGATATCGGTGATGCCGTCGCCGTGCCGGTCGTGATGGCCGACCAGCGGGCTGTCCGGATCGACCGCACCGGTGATCACGAACCGTGCGCCGCCGCTGCGCAGCACGAACGCCTTGTGGTCACGATTGCCGGTCTCCGGTCCCGCGTAGGCCTCCAGCCGCATACCGAAGGCGGACTCCAGGAAGTGCGCGGTCTGCGTCGCGTTGCCGACCACCCAGACCAGGGCGTCCCAACCGATGACGGGGAACGGATCGACGCTGTCGTCGTGCTCGACCAGTCCGACGAGCCTGCGCAGCTCACCGTCGGTGGGTAGGGCCGTCGGCCGGGAATTCGGCAGGTTCTCGATCGTCATGATCCAAGGAAATCGCCACCTATGCCGGTAGGCAATAGCGGTGGATTCCGATAGACACTCTGGCGAATTCGGCTAGCAAGACCCACAAGATGCTGGACAATTTGAATAGCATCACCGAGCACAGCCCGCGCCACGAACGGAGGCCGACATGTCGCACACGCCGGCAAAACTCGACGAACTCGATCTCGCCATCCTGGCCGCGATGCACGAGTACCAGAAGGCGGGAGTCCTCGAACTGTCGCGCCGCACCAAGGTTGCACGGGCCACCGTCCAATCCAGGATCGGCCGCATGGAGGAATCCGGGGTCATCGCCTCCTACGACCCGCAAATCGACGTCACCGCTGCGGGTTTCGATGTCCAGGCCTTCGTCACGCTGGAGATCGCGCAGGGTGCGCTCGACACCGTCGCCGCCGAGCTCGACGCGATTCCCGGCGTGCTCGAGGCCTATGCGACCACCGGATCCGGCGATGTGCTGTGCCGGATCGGCGCCGACTCGCACGCCGGCCTGCAATCGGTGTTGCTGAGCATCGATCGGACCAGCGCGGTGGTGCGCTCACACAGCGTCATCGTGTTGTCGACGGTGATCCAGCGCCGCACACTGCCGCTGCTGCGCACCCTGACCCCCACCGGAACCACCAAGGCCCCCGCCTACCGCGACGCCCACGGGCGATAGCCGACCGCGCACGGCCTGCCGAGTCGCGCGCCTCCGGGACAGTGCCGATCAGGGGCGCAGGTCGGCAGCTACCTCGAGGATTTCGACGCGCGGCTGTTTGTCGGCCTCCAGGAACGCGAGCAGCGCATGCGATTCGGCCTCGACAGCCCGACTCTCCGCCGCCGACCACTTCCTGGTCGGGGTGATGCGCAGGCGGGCGACACCCTTCTCCGGGAAGATCTTGTAGAACCCGGAAAGGTAGCCGTCGAGCAGCACGGGCGAAACCGCGGCGGCAAACGCGCGCAATGGCACCGGCTGGCGGTCGGGCGCGATCCGGCTCCGATCCTGGTGCGAGAGAATCGCATTGTCGTACCACCCGAGCAGGCGCACCGGGGCGGGCAGCTCGGCGTCGGCCAGGACACCGTCGGCGACGTCGTAGAGGGTGCGGCCGCGCTCGTCGGTGTAGGTGCGCAACCTGTCGCCCAGCTGCTCGACCGCTTTCTTCATGCCGGTCAGCTTCGACCAGGTCTGCATGTCCATGGTGCTGGCGGGACCGAAAGCACGCAGGTACCGGAAAACCAACTCCGCCAACGGATATGTCGGATCCAGTGGCGCGCCGAGCCACGGCTCGACCCGGGACCAGACCGGTCTGCTGTTGTCCTTCCACTTCCCACGCGGCGGAGTCTGCAGCACCGGCAGCTGATAGAGCCAGGTCTGCACGACGGCGCCCGCGTCCCGATCGGGCCACAGCTCGGCCGCATGTGCGCGCATATCCGCCGCCGACATCGGCTCGTCCCCGAGCAACCGCTCGCCACGCGCGCGGACTTCCTCGGGATCGAGTCCGACCATCGCGCCGTAGTTGAACCCCTTACGGAACGGGATCTTTTCGAGCTCGGGCTGCACGTGCGGTGCGATACGCAAGGCATCCGGCGGCGTGACCAGGTGAATCGTGCCGCGCATCAACGTGATGCGAACCAGCGCGCGATCCTCGAGCCCTGCCGACACCGTCGCCGGATCGAAATCTGCTGTGCGGCTCCACAATCCGACGAACGGCGGCGTCGAGTCCTGGGCCTGCAGCCCGACGAGATGATCGCACATCTCGGGCACGCTCAGCGACGAGCGCTCCAGCAGATGCTGGCGGGCGAGCAGGGTCCGGTTCAATACCCGATTGGACAGCATCGTGCCGCGATTCCTCTAGGAGTGGGGGTCGAGCGGCGGGTGCGCCGGCTTCATGATTCGCTCAGAGTACGTCGCCGCACCGACAGTCTCAGCGCAGCGTGACGACGACTTTGCCGGTGGCGGTGCGGTTGTCCAGTGACGCGACCGCCGCGGCGGCCTGCTCGAGCGGGTAGCGCACCGGGTCCGGCGGCGCGATCTTGCCGGAGGCGAGCAGCGGCTCGACCTCGGCCCACTGCTCGGTGAGGTAACCGGGATGCGTCATCACCCATTCACCCCAGGCCGCGCCGGTCACCTCGACGTTCTTGAGCAGCAGCCGATTCACCTTGACCGTCGGGATTTCCCCGGCCGTGAAGCCGACAACCAGCAGACGGCCTGCCGAGGCCAGCGATCGGATGCTGTCGGTGAAACGGTCACCGCCCACCGGGTCGAGCACGATGTCCACACCGCGGCCGCCGGTCAGTTCCTTGACCGCGGCGAGCCAGCCCTCGGTCAGCACCACATCGGTGGCGCCGTTGGCGCGGGCCACCGCTGCCTTCTCCTCGGTGCTGACCACCGCGATCACCCGGCCCGCGCCGAGCGCGACCGCCATGCGCAGCGTCGAGGTGCCGATGCCACCCGCGGCACCGTGCACGAGCACGGTCTCGCCTTCGGCGAGCCTGCCGCGGTTACGCAGGCAGAAATGCACGGTCAGGTCGTTGAACAGGATGCCGGCCCCAGCCTCCAGCGACACATTGTCGGGCAGGCGGAACACCATCTGCGTGGGCGCGACAGCGACTTGGGCCATGGCATTGCCGAGCAACGTCAGCGCCACCACCCGATCGCCGGCCTTGACGTGCGCGTCCTGCGGCGCCTCACGAACGATGCCCGCCACCTCGCCACCGACGACGAACGGCAACTCCGGCTTCATCTGGTACAGCCCACGGGTCATCAGGACATCGGGGAAAGCCACCCCGGCCGCGTGCACATCGATGACCACGCCTCCCGGATATCCCGCGGGCTCCGGGATATCCACGATCTCGATCGCTTCGGGCCCCTCCAACTTGCTGACCTGGGCTGCGCGCATGTGCCGACCTCTCTGTCCACTCGCCGACGCGGAACTCGCCGGCGACGCTGTGACCAACATAATGCGCAGCACCCGATGCCCGCTTCGGTGCATCTGTCCGGACGAACGCATTTTGCTATGCTGGCCGCGACTTATGGTCGGGCGGGAAGGGGGATTCCTATGCAGGTCAATCCGGAAACGCTGAAATCGTTCGCGACGAACCTCAGCACCGAAGCGGGCGCCATTCAGAAGTTCAACGAGGGGGCGGGCTTCGGCGTCGCGAGCAATGCACTGCCGGGCACCGAATTCGGCGGCACTGTGCAGCAGACAACCGATGTGGTCAACCGTTGCCTGCAGCGAATCGGTGAACGTCTCACGACCGTCGCGGGCGATATGCACAATGCGGCGGGCGCGTACGAGCTGACCGAAGACGACTTCGCTGCGAAACTCCGCACGATCGGACTGCAGGTGTCATGACGCTGACCATTCCTGATGTAGAGAAGTGGGAGCCCGACCAGCTGACCACCGCGGGCAATCACGCCGATGGAATGGCGACCAAGCTCGACGCCGCGGTCAAGGACGGCTCCGACAAGACCCGTGCGCTGACCTGGTCCGGCGCCGCCGCCACCGCGGCGAATGCGCGGATGGATATCGAACAGACACGCGCAGGCACCGTCAGCACCGCGCTGCAGGGCCTGCATACCGCGTTCACCTCGCAGGTGGACAACCTGAAGAACGCCAAGACCAAGGTGCTGCAGCTGCGTGACCTCGCCACCACGCCGAGTGCCACCACCGACGGTGTGGAACCCATACCCGGTTTCAAGGTCGAGCCCAATGGAACCGTCACGGCCGACGACCGGATCGCCAAGGTCTGCGCACTGATGAACGGCCAGCAGCGGGTGGACGAGTCCTTGCGAATTCTGCGGGATGCGGCAACCTGGCAGGTCGATATCACCAACGCACTGCAGCAGGCGGAAAGCGTTGCGGAACAGGCGAAAACGCAGGTCGCCCAGGCTGTGGGGAATCTCCAGGCCGCCTACGACGCCCTCGGCGAACCGAAATCCGGCACCGCACCCGCGCCGACGCCGACCACACCGGCCGCGACCAATACCGCGACGCCCGTCGCCTCGAACAAGCCCAACTATGCGACCGGCGGCAATCACAACAGCAGCGGCAACTCCCATTCGTCCTCGGGAACGCCGTCCACCGGCAGCCCGAGTTCCGGCTACCCGACCAGTTCCGGCTCCCCGACCGGGCCGATGCCATCCGGCGATGTCGCCGAATGGATCAAGAAGGCCAAAGAGAAACTGATCGCGATGGGCTACAGCCCCGATCAGATCGATGAGCGCGCGCTCGCGATGATGATCGAGCACGAGTCCGGCGGCAATCCGCAGATCGTCAACAACTGGGACAGCAATGCGGCGGCCGGTCACCCCTCGAAGGGGTTGATGCAGACGATCGACAGCACGTTCAACGCATACAAAGCGCCCGGCCACGACGATATCTACGACCCGGTCGACAACATCATCGCCGGTACGCGATACGCGATCGACCGGTACGGCTCGCTGTCCAATGTTCCCGGTGTGGCAGCCGTCAATAGCGGTGGGGCGTATCAGGGCTACTGACCTGTCGCGCCATCTGGTCGGCCGAAGGTCAGATTGTGCGCGGCGAGGGCGGCGCGGAGCTTGGTGATGGCGGTCGGCCCGACACCGTGCAACGCGGCCACCTCGCGTTCGGTCCACGAGGTGAGGTCGCAGAGACGCTGAATTCCGGCTGCGGCGAGGGCGCGTTCGGCGGGTCTGCCGAGTTCCCCGGGGAGGTCGGAGTCCGTCATAGCGCCTATTTTGCCTGATGAGACGTCATATGCGGGAGTACGGGCGACTCGCCGAGAGGGTGTGACGTACGACCCGTAAAGTCATCTCAGAACAAGCAACGCACGAGAACGCGGCACAACGTGCAGCGCGAGGAGCACCAGTGTCACTCGAACAGCCACTCGCCCCGCTTCCCCAGGAGGGCATGGGGTTTGCTTCGGCGTGGCCCATCCGGGCTGGCGATGTAGATCCGTACAACCGCTTGCGATTCGATACGGTCGCCCGCTATCTGCAGGACATTGCGGGTGAACAGCTGGAGCAGACCTTCCTCAACCGGACCGATCCGAACTGGATCGTCCGACGCACCGTGATCGATGTGATCCGGCCGATTCTCTGGCCGGACAAGGTGCAGCTGCTGCGGTGGTGCTCGAGCATGTCGACCAGGTGGACGAACATGCGGGTGCGGGTGACCAGCTCGAACGGTGGGTTGATCGAGACCGAGGGCTTCTGGATCAATATCAGCGAGTCGAACAACATGCCCGCGCGGATCAGCGATGACGGCCTGGCCTACCTGGCGCAGACCACCACCGAGCATCGGCTGCGCTGGCGGCCGTATCTCACCGACACCACACCGGCGGAGTCGGACACGGACATGCCGTTCCCGGTGCGCGCCACCGACATCGACCAGTACAACCACGTCAACAACGCCTGTTATTGGCAGGCGGTGGAGCAGTACCTCGCCGAGTACCCCAAGCTGGTCGCCGCACCACACCGCGCGGTGATCGAGTACGTGGCGCCGGTACTCGCGCGCCAGCATGTGACGGTGCGCAGCCGCTATGAGCCGGGTGACCGGTCCGGTCATCCGGTGCTGCGGCTGTGGTTCGTCGTCGGCGGCACCACCACCACGGTGGTCCGCATCATTCCGTTGCCCGCCTGAGGCTCCCCCCGGCGCCGCTGTTGCGAAGACGAGAACGCCGGTCGGATCGTGGCGAACCCGACCGGCATTGTTTTCCTCAGCCGCGTGCGGCCTTGATCAGATCCTCGCGGCTGGTGAACTTGACCCGAGGGCGGCCGGAAGCCTTGCCCGCCGACTTCTCCGCCAGATCGATCGCCTTCCAGCCCTGCCGGTCGACCAGGTCGGCCTGGCGCTCGCCGAGCAGCGCCTTCAGTGCGGCCCGATCGGCCTGCGGCACACCGAGTTTGCCAGTGGTGAAGTCGGCGATCAGCTGCTCGACGGTCTCCTCGGAGTCGATGCGGTTGGAGCCGATCACGCCGCGCGGACCGCGCTTGATCCAGCCGCTGACGTACACGCCCGGGATCGGGATGCCGTCGTCGCCGAGCACTCGTCCGTGCTCGTTGGGCACCACCGCGCGCCGCTCGTCGAAGGGCAGGTCCTTGATCGGTTCGCCCTTGTAGCCGATGGACCGCAGCACCAGCGAGGCCTCGACACTGTCGGTGCGCTCGGTCGCCCGCGCCACCAATTGGCCGCCGTCATCGACCAATTCGTTGTGCACGAATTCGACCGTCTCGACGTGCTCGGCGCCGGTGAGCGCCATCGGCGAGCCCAGGTAGCGGAACACGATCCGTTTGTTGGCCGGATCGCGCCGACCCGCGGCGTACTCCTTCGCCAGGGTGTACTTGAGCTGCAGCGACGGCTCGACCTTCGGGTCGTCCAGCAACGCCTGACTACCGGTGTCGAGGGCAAGATCGGCCTCGTCGACGACGATGTCCACACCCTTCAGGTGGGCCAGCGCCAGGAATTCCGACGAGGTGTACGCCGCTTGCAGTGGGCCACGCCGGCCCAGCACGACCACTTCGCGTATATTGCTGCGGCGCAGCGCGTCCAGGGCGTAGTCGGCGATGTCGGTCTTGGCGAGCTCGTCCGGATCGACGGTCAGCACACGCGCGACATCGAGGGCGACATTGCCGTTGCCGACGATCACCGCTCGCTCTCCGGAGAGGTCGAACTCGCGGTCCGCGTAATCGGGGTGGCCGTTGTACCAGGCGACGAACTCGGTCGCGGAGTGGCTGCCCGGCAGGTTCTCACCCGGCACGCCCATGTGGCGGTCGGTGGCAGCACCGACGGCGTAAATGACGGCGTGGTGATGGGCCATCAGTTCCTCGTGCGTGATGTGCGTGCCGACCTCGACATTGAGGTAGTACTGCAACGTCTCCCGCCGGAACGCGGACTCGAACAGACCCGAGACGGTCTTGGTGCCGGGATGGTCGGGGGCGACGCCCGCGCGCACCAGACCCCACGGCGTCGGCAGCCGGTCGAACATCTCGACCTCCACGTCGGCGCGGCGCAGCAGCTCGTCGGCCGCATAGCAGGCCGCGGGTCCGGCGCCGACGATCGCGACCCGCAAGGTACCGAGGTCCTTCGGCGGCCGCGCAGGCGTCACGATCGGATCGAAGTTCGATTCGAGCGGGTGCCGTTGGAAGTACGCGGCATTGATATCGCGATATCTGGCCAGCGAAGCAGTCAGATCATCTTCGGAGAAGATGGCCTCCACCGGGCACGCGTCGACACAGGCACCGCAATCGATACAGGTGTCAGGGTCGATGTAGAGCATCTCGGTCGTCGCGAACTCCGGCTGATCCGGTGTGGGACGAATGCAATCGACCGGGCACTCGGAGACGCAGCTGGCGTCGTTGCAACAACGCTGCGTGATTACGTAGGCCATAGTGTGCAGATCCTCGAAAATGTGCGTGGGCTGTAGGCCACCCAAGGGTTGAAGGTGGGCAGAAGCGTTACGACAGTGGACCCGCGGGAGTGTCCCGCAGGGCGCCGCGTTGTGACGCCGCTTTCAGTTTGCCTCGAGTGTGGTTCATACCTCTCGGCCGGAGGCCCTACGGTATCCCTATGGTGCGGACTCTGATCCTCATGCGGCACGGCAAATCGGCCTATCCGGACGGTGTCGCCGACCACGAACGCCCGCTCGCGCCGCGCGGAGAGCGCGAAGCGGGCCTGGCGGGGCAATGGTTGCGCGATACTCAGCCGCCGATCGATGCCGTGCGGTGCTCGACCGCGACACGCACCCGGGAAACGCTGGCCGCCACCGGGATCGACGCGCCGGTCGTCTATGAATCCGGCATCTACGAGGCCTCGCCGCGGACTCTCATCGAACTGGTCCAGCTCAGCGACGACGCTGTCTCGACCTTGCTGGTGATCGGGCATGCGCCCGGAATGCCGTGGACGGCATGGGAGCTGGCGGGCAACCGCGATTCGATGCAGGCGGTCGAGCTCAGCAGGAAGTTCCCCACCTCGGCACTCGCAGTGCTCGAATTCGACCGCCCGTGGGCGGACGTCGACCCGGGCACCGGAGAGCTCGTGCGCTTCCACATTCCGCGCTGAGAAGTTCCTCGGTTCCACGCTGACCAACTCCCCGGCCACGTTGCCGACACCCGGCGACATCGCCTCGATGTCAGTGCCGCAGCTTGCCGCCGACGACAACGACAACGCCGAGCACAACAAGCAGCACGAAGGCGGCGAACCCGCCGACCAGCCACCAGACGAGACCGAGCGCGACGACGAACGGCGCCACCGCGATGGCGGTGATCACCGGGCTTTCCTTGACCGTGGCCCAGGCCGCACGTGCCCTGACCCGATCGATGTCCTTACCTGGCATGCTCCCCAGCGTAGGCGCGAAACCCGGACTTTGTCGGGCCTCGGTGGGATGCTCGGGACTATGGATTGGAAAATCGAGCTCGTCGCCATTCCGGTCACCGACGTCGACCGGGCCAAGGATTTCTACACCAAGATCGGCTTCAATGCCGACTTCGATGAAAGCCCCACCGAGGACATCCGTTTCGTACAGCTGACCCCGCCCGGTTCCGGCTGTTCGATCTGTATCGGCAGGGGCATCACCGAGGCCGCGCCCGGCAGCGTAGAGGGCATGCAGGTCGTCGTCGCCAGTGCCGAAGCGGCCTACCAGCAGCTGGTCGCGGCCGGCGTGGAGGCATCACCGGTCAAGGACATGGGCTGGGGCCTGTTCACGTTCTTCGCCGATCCCGACGGCAATAAGTGGGCCGTCCAGGAACTGCCGAAGCGCGACTGACCCGTCCGCCTCGGCGCATCGCCCCTTCGACGGCGTTCCGATTTGTCGGAAGAATAGCCTTGCTTGGAGTGCGCTCCAGGTGAGTAGCGTCGTCGGTGTTCCACGGAAGGGCGAGTGCAGTGAGTGAAACCGCAAGTCAGAGTGTTGTCAGTGCCGACAGGGAGCGCCCGAGGTACTCGATCGGCGATGCTGCCGAACGCTCGGGCCTGAGCCGGGACACCTTGCGCTGGTACGAGCGGATCGGGCTGATGAACTACATCGGGCGCGATCGCACCGGGAAGCGGCGGTTCAGCGACCGCGATCTGGAGTGGCTCGCGCTGATCGGCAGGTTGCGCACCACCGGCATGTCGGTGGCCGATATGGTCCGCTACGCCGAACTGGTCCGGGCAGGCGATTCCACGTTCCCGCAACGGCTCGAGATGTTCCGCAATACTCGCGCCGAGGTACTCGCCAAGATCGATGAACTGCGCCAGACCGTGGCCGTGCTGGACTACAAGATCGACGTGTACGAGGGCAAAGCCTCGGCGATCCGACCGGCAATTCTTACCGCGCACCACAGCGAGGCGATCAAGGCGTGACCTCCGCGACCATCGACCCGCACAAGAGAGCAGGAGATCATCTGTGTCCACGCTGACGCTCAATGTCCGATTCCACGCGAAGCCGGGACGGGAGGCCGACCTGCGCGAGACGCTGGAGGCCCTTGTCGCACCGACGGTCGCCGAGGCAGGCTGCCTGCGCTACGAGCTCTACCTGCACCCGACCGATCCGAGCCGGATGGTGCTGCTCGAGGAATGGGTCGACGCAGCGGCCCTTGCCGAGCATTTCGCGACACCGCACCTGAAGCAGGGCGCGGCAGCGCTCGCGGAAATCCTGGCCGAGCCGTTCCAGATTCGGCGGTTCAGCGAGATCTCCTGAGCTCGAATACGGGGGTAGCGCGGGCGATCTGGAGCACAGTCCGACCAGGTCGCCGTGCTGCTGCTCTACTATCCGGGCTCATGGAGTCCCGAGGCCACGACGACGACCACATCTGGATCGACAAGCAAACACCCGATGCGATTCGCGCACTCAACACCGTCGCGAGCGCGGTCCGTGCCGCGGGTGCCGCAGCGGGGCTCGATCGCAGGCTCATCGAACTGATCAACGTTCGCGTTTCGCAGATCAACGGCTGCGCCTTCTGCCTGGACGTGCACCATCGTGCCGCGATCGCCGCAGGCGCCACCGAGCGCGAACTCGCCGTACTGCCGGCCTGGCGCCGCACCGAGCTGTTCACCCCGCTCGAATGCGCCACCCTCGCCCTCGCTGAGCTCACCACCACGTTGCCGGATCAGCCGACGATGGAGCGTGAGTACGCTTTCGCACGGAAGCATTTGTCGGATGATCAGGTTTCCACCGTCATCTGGGTCGCGACGACGATCGGCGCGTTCAACCGGGTGTCGATCATGAGCATGCATCCGGTGCGCACGCGGAAGGAGAGGGCGAACATGACCGAATCGGCTCCGGAGAGCAAGGTCGTCCGCAATGACGAGAAGAACCGCTACGAGGTCTTCTACGGTGGCGAACTCGCCGGTTTCAGTGAGTACGAGGAGCGCGACGACGAGACGGTGTTCATCCACACCGAGATCGATGGCGCTTTCTCCGGCAAGGGCCTCGGCAGCATCCTCGCCGGGCAGGCCATCGAGGACGTCATCGCGCGTGGCCGGGTGATCCGGCCGCTGTGCCCGTTCATCAAGGCCTACCTCGAGAAGCACCCGCAGTACGACGAACACGTGGTCGGCAAGGGCATCACACGGTGAGCGATCTGGATCCGCACCCCGAGGAAGCGCTGTGCGAGGCGGGTCCGTGTCCGGGTCCGGTGACCGAGTTCTTCCCCGCACGTGAGGTGCCGCTCGGCGGTGTGCGCGGCGTTTTCGTCGAACGCGTACTGCCGCAACGTGATCTGCCGACCGTCGGGGCATGGTGTTTCCTCGATCATTTCGGGTCGCCGACCGTCACTAAGACGGGGGCTTCCCCCGATATCGACCCGCACCCGCACATCGGCCTGCAAACGGTGACCTGGCCGTTCGACGGCCGGATCCGGCATCGCGACTCGGTCGGGTCGGATGTGGAGATCGAGCCGGGTCAGCTGAACCTGATGACCTCGGGACGTGGCATTGCGCATTCCGAATACAAGGTCGCGGGCGCGCACTCGGGGCACGGGCTGCAATTGTGGATCGCCTTGCCCGGCGACCGAACCGGGATCGAACCGCACTTCGAGCAGCATCGCGAACTACCGGTGTACGCGACGCCCGGCGTGCGTGCGATTGTGCTGATCGGCTCGCTCGGCGCTCACACCTCACCGGCGATCGCCTACACACCCCTCGTCGGCGCGGACGTGCGGATCGAGCCGGGCACCGAGACCACCCTTCCGCTCGAACCCGGCTTCGAATATGCGGTGCTGGTGATCGAGGGCGAGGTCACCGTCGCGGGCGCCGAGGTCGGTGCGGGCCCGCTGCTGTACCTGGGCACCGAGCGCACCGAACTTCCGCTCAGCAGCGCGAACGGCGCACACTTCGCGCTGATCGGCGGCGAGCCGTTCGGCGAGGATCTGGTGATGTGGTGGAACTTCGTCGGCCGCAGCCACGAGGACATCGTCACGGCCCGAAATGACTGGGAGAATCGGAATATCGAACGATTCGCCGATATCGCGGGCCACCCGCCCGAACAGCGGATCCCGGCGCCGCCCCTGCCCGGACTGCATCTGAAGCCGCGCAAGCGTCGAATCGGACCTGCTCGCACCTGATTTCGCCGTTCGACCGCCCGGCCCTGCCTCGATCGATGACGCAGGGCCGGATTGCTCGGTGCAGGAACATCTTTCGGATGGCTCAGGCACCCTTGGCGAGCCCTTGTCACCGGAGATTCCGCAGAGCAGGTTCTGACGCCCGTCGAGCTCGCCCGCCCCTGGGCCAGCGGTGGCCGGATCATGTGGAGCACACACGTATGGCGAGGCTGGACACACGGCGCGCAAAAATCGCTCCACAAATGATGTGGTCCGTTCCTAGGATGTCGTCAGCGGGATCGCGCGATCCCGCAGGATGCGGACCGTGGCAGAGCGGCCCAATGCAGACCGGCAGCCGGAGGAACCTCGGCTGCCGGTGTGATGGAGACGAGCGGTCCTGCTCCGATCCGTCCGCGGGTTCGAATCCCGCCGGTCGCCGCATCCGCCCAGAATGTCACCGCCGTCGGCTGTTGACCTCGAGTTGGGTTGAGCTCTTAGCGTGAACTCGACCAACAACGAAGGGATATGCGCGATGACGGGCGAGTCCGGACAGCGAACGGCAGTGGCAGTACTCGGTCTGGGTGAAATGGGTTCCGCACTCGCGAATGCGTTTGCCGGCGGCGGACATCCGACCACGGTGTGGAATCGCACTCCGGGCAAAGCGAATTCGGCGGTCGGCAACGGTGCACGTGAGGCGGCGACAGCGCGCGAGGCAGTAGCGGCGAGCGAGTTGGTGGTTGTCAGCGTCCAGAGCAATGCCGTCGCACACGACATTCTGGAGTCGGCAGCCGAGGTGATCGCCGGACGCACCGTGCTGAACCTGACGGACGGAACCTCCTCGGAAGCGAGGGCAGTGGCCGATCGGGTCACCGAAAACAACGCGGAGTACCTGCACGGGCAGATCATGACCATCGCGCCCGGCGTCGGTCAGCCGGAAAGCATGCTGTTCTACGGCGGCTCCGAACCCGCCTACCAGCGTTACCATTCCGCGCTCACGCTGCTCGGAGGCAGGGGACGCTACGTTTCCGGCGACGTCGGAGTGCCCGCGCTGTACGGGATGGCGGTACACGACACGATGTGGGGAATCCTCAACGGATTCCTGCATGCAACCGCATTACTGTCGGACGCCGGTATCGAAGCGAAACAATTCCTCGCCGACGCAGGCCCCGCCGTAGCCAACCTGACTGCGTTCCTGCCGTTCCTCGGAGAGGAGATCGATAGCGGCGAGTACGCCACCCCCTTCGGCGCACTGAAACACCACCTGCCGTCCCTGGAAGACCTGGTGCGCGAATGTGAATCCCGCGGCATCGACGCCGAATTCCCGCGCTACACCAGGTCTCTCGTCGCAGACGCGGTCGAAGGCGGTCATGCCGGAGACAGCTACTCCCGCCTGGTAGAGCACTTCGGAAAGGGTTGAGCTCCGACTCTGACGAGCTATCGGTGGTTGTCGCCGGACACCAGGGTCTGGGTTCCGATGACGCGCAACAGGTCCAGCTTGTCGGCAGCATCCGTGCCCGGGCGCGGCAAATAGACGAGCAACCGTTGGGCCGAGTTCGGCGTCAGCAGGGGTTCGCAGACGGTGTCGATCAGGCCGACCTGGGGATGCAGAATCCGCTTGGTGTCGGCAACCCGCACCGCCACTTCGTGTTCGTTCCACAGCCGCTCGAATTCCGCACTCGCGGCACGCAGTTTGCTCACGTACTCGGTGACGTCGGCATCGCCGGAGCGACGCGCCGCGGTAGCTCGCAGGTCGGCAACGTGACTGCGGCCCAACCGATCCCAGTCTTCCTCCGGAAAGATCGACCTGGACTGCGGCTCGGTGAACCAGCGCCACGAGTAGTACCGCTCCATGCCACGTCGATTTCCGTGGTCACCGACGAGCAACATGTGCATCCGATTCTGCACGAGCACCTCGCCGAGGTCGGTGACCACCGCGGCCGCGGTGTCGTCGAGCTTGGCCAGCACGTGCAGCAGGCCGGGGCCGACGTGCTTGTCACCCAGGTCGCCGCCGGGGGCCGCGTGGTCGCAGAGGTGGTAGAGGTGATCGCGCTCATCGCTGCTGAACCGCAATGCTCGCGCCAACGACGCCAGCACCTGGGTGGAGGGTCGCGGACCTCGCGACTGCTCGAGCCGGGTGTAGTAGTCGGTGGACATGCCCGCCAGCAACGCCACCTCGTCGCGGCGCAGCCCGGGGGTGCGGCGCCGGACGCCCGGCGGCAGGCCGACGTCGGGCGGCGTCAATTGCTCGCGGCGGCGGCGCAGGAAATCGGCCAGTTCGGATCGGTCCATGTCTCCACTGTCCCCGAACCCGACGCCGCGAGCCAGGGATCGCCGCTCCCCCGATAAGCGATCTCTGCCGCGGTCGCGGCCAGGGCGTCAGGCTGGTCCCATGACGACATCGAAGATCTCCACCACCCGGCTCGGCAGCACCGGACCGACTGTCAGCCGGATCGGCCTCGGCGCCATGGGCATGTCCGGCATGTACGGCGCCGCCGACGACGCCGAGTCGACCGCGACCATCCACGCCGCACTCGACTCCGGCGCCAACCTCATCGACACCGGCGACTTCTACGGCGCAGGCCACAACGAGATGCTGATCGGCAAGGCCATCGCCGGGCGTCCCCGCGAGGACGTGATACTCAGCGTGAAGTTCGGCGCGATGCGCGGTCCCGGCGGCACCTGGGACGGCTTCGACAGCCGCCCGGCCGCGGTGCGCAACTCCCTCGGCTACAGCCTGCAGCGCCTCGGCGTCGACTACGTCGACATCTACCGCCCCGCCCGCCTCGACCCGAACGTCCCGATCGAGGACACCATCGGCGCGATCGCCGAACTCATCGAGGCCGGCTATGTCCGCCACATCGGACTGTCCGAGGTCGGTGCGGACACCATCCGCCGGGCCGCCGCCGTGCATCCGATCGCGGATCTGCAGATCGAGTATTCGCTGATCTCCCGCGGCATCGAGGCCGAAATCCTGCCCGTTGCTCGCGAGCTCGGCATCGGCATCACCGCCTATGGCGTGCTGTCCCGTGGCCTGCTCAGCGACAGCGTGCGCCGGGAAACGACCTTCGCCGCCAACGACTTCCGCGCCCACAGCCCACGCTTCCAGGGCGAGAACTTCACCCAGAACCTGAACCTGGTCGATGCGCTGGCGAAAATCGCCGCGCAACAGGGTGTTTTGGTGGCGCAACTGGCCATCGCGTGGGTGTTGACCCGAGGCGAGGACATCGTCCCGGTGATCGGTGCTCGCCGCCGTGAGCGGTGGACCGAAACCGTGGGCGCGCTGGATGTGCAGCTCAGCGCAGAAGATCTGGCCGTCATCGAGGCGGCGGTGCCCGCCGATCAGATCGCGGGCGACCGCTACGCCACAGCACAGATGGCGCTACTCGACAGCGAGCGCTGAGGTGCTCGACACGAAGCGCTGAGTGCGAACATCGGGAGGATGCACGCACCGCTGGTGACGCACCCTCCCGATGGCTCGCACGAGCACCGTTCTATTGCCGCTTGGGGCGAATAACAGCGGTGAATGCCGCTGTGGCGACGACCTTTCCCGTGTCGTCGGCAATGCTCACCGGAACCTCCAGTTCGATCGCGACGCGGGCCGCGATGTCCGCTCGGACCTTGGCGAGGGTGTCGGCCGATACCTCAGAGGTCGCCAGAAACGGCCCCGCCGCGCCTTTCGCGCGCGCCAGATATTCGATCCGCCCGTCCCTGGCGACGATGAATGTTTCCCCCATCAGATCGACGATGCCGGAGATGGACGCCCCCATCGCCGCCGTCTCGGCCAGCCCGAACAACACCGCGGCATGCAGATCACCGTTGTGGTTGAAGTGCTCCGAGCGCGGCGCAATCGACACAACATTGCGGCCAGGACCGAACTCCACCCCTTCGATGCCGGTGTACTGGATGAAACCCAGCTTCTGAAACCCGGCCATCACCAG
This sequence comes from Nocardia sp. NBC_01009, assembly GCF_045208035.1. Taxonomy (NCBI): domain Bacteria; kingdom Bacillati; phylum Actinomycetota; class Actinomycetes; order Mycobacteriales; family Nocardiaceae; genus Nocardia; species Nocardia sp. NBC_01009. The sequence continues at coordinate 124,539 of NZ_CP108695.1, forward strand.
CTCGCCCATGGTTGCGCTGTCCATCGAATCTCCCACCAGCCTCAAACTGAAACGTGTTCTACTTTCATACCCCGAGGCGTTCGCGGTTGTCCATGCTTGGGAGACCACCTGGGCAAGCTCGATAGCGCACCGGTTCACGACACTGTCCGACTCCGCCTGCGATATCACATCGAAGGGCGAACCCAACCGTTCCTGGGCTGACGCCGGCTGGCCCGAACGCACATCGGCCCCCGCTCCAGCAGGAGCGGGGGCCGAATGCTGTTGCAGGCTACCGAATTACCGGTAGTCGCTGAAACCGTAATCGTCCAGCGGGACCGCGGCACCGGTGGTGGCGCCGAAGCTGTCCGGGCTGTAGTAGGTGTCGTCGTAGGACGGCACCGCGTACGCCGCGGCACGGGCTTCTTCGGTCGGCTGCACCGTGATGTTGCGGTAGCGGTTGATACCGGTACCGGCCGGGATCAGCTTGCCGATGATCACGTTTTCCTTGAGGCCGATGAGCTTGTCCGAGCGGCAGTTGATGGCCGCGTCGGTCAGGACTCGAGTGGTCTCCTGGAAGGATGCCGCCGACAGCCACGAATCGGTCGCGAGTGACGCCTTCGTGATACCCATCAGCACCGGGCGACCGGCCGCGGGCTCATTGCCCTCGGCGACGACGCGACGGTTGGAGGCCTCGAACTCGGAACGCTCGGTGAGCGAGCCGGGCAGGAACTCCGTGGCACCGGAATCGATGATCGTCACGCGACGCAGCATCTGGCGCACGATGACCTCGATGTGCTTGTCGTGGATCGACACACCCTGCGAGCGGTAGACCTCCTGGACCTCGTGGACCAGGTGGATCTGCACCTGACGGGGGCCCATCACGCGCAGCACCTCGTGCGGATCCGCCGCGCCTTCCAGCAGCTGCTGGCCGACCTCGACGTGGTCACCGTCCGAGAGCAGACGCTCGGTGCCGTCGTCGTGCTTGAAGACACGCAGACGCTGACGCTTCGAGAGCTTGTCGTAGACAACCTCTTCGCCACCATCATCCGGGATGATGGTGATCTTGTAGAAGCGATCGTCGTCTTCCATCCGCACGCGGCCGGAGACCTCGGCGATCGGAGCCTTGCCCTTGGGCACGCGGGCCTCGAACAGCTCCTGGACACGCGGCAGACCACCGGTGATGTCCTCGCCTGCGACACCACCCTGGTGGAAGGTACGCATGGTCAGCTGGGTACCGGGCTCACCGATGGACTGCGCGGCGACGATACCGACGGCCTCACCGATGTCGACCAGCTTGCCGGTCGCCATCGAGCGGCCGTAGCAGGTCGCACACACACCGGTGCCGGTGGTGCAGGTCAGCACGGAGCGGACCTTCACCTCGGTGATGCCGGCCTCCAGCAGCGCCTCGATGGCCGGGTCGCCGAGGTCGGCGCCCTTGGCGATGACGAGGTTGCCCTTGGCATCCACCGCGTCCGATGCCAGGGTGCGCGCATACGCGGAGGTCTCCACGTGCGCGTCCCGGATCAGCGAGCCGTCCGCCTGCTTCTCGGCGATCGTCACGATGATGCCGCGCTCGGTGCCACAGTCGTGCTCACGCACGATGACGTCCTGCGAGACGTCCACCAGACGACGGGTCAGGTACCCCGAGTCGGCGGTGCGCAGCGCGGTGTCGGCCAGACCCTTACGGGCACCGTGGGTGTTGATGAAGTACTCCAGAACCGTCAGGCCCTCACGGAAGGAGGACTTGATCGGCCGCGGGATGAACTCACCCTTCGGGTTGGTAACCAGGCCCTTCATACCGGCGAGGGTACGAGTCTGGGTGAAGTTACCGGTCGCGCCCGACTCGACGATCGTGATGATCGGGTTGTCCGGCGGGTAGTGCGCACGCAGCGCCGTACCGACCTCTTCGGTCGCTTCCTGCCAGATCTTGACCAGGGCGCTGTTGCGCTCGGTGTGATCGAGCGCGCCACGCTGGTACTTCTTCTCGATCTGATCGGCAAGCGCCTCGTAGCGCTCCATGATCTCGGCCTTCTCCGGCGGCACCAGCACGTCGGACATCGAGACCGTCACACCCGAACGCGTGGCCCAGTGGAAGCCCGCGTCCTTGAGCTTGTCGACGGTCTGCGCGACCACGATCATCGGGTAGCGCTCGGCCAGATCGTTGATGATCGTCGCCTGACGCTTCTTCGGCATCTGCTCGTTGATGAACGCGTAGTCCGCGGGCAGCAACTCGTTGAACAGCACCCGGCCCAGCGTGGTCTCGGCGAGCCACGCGTCACCGCGGTTCCAGCCCTCCGGGAACAGCTCCGCCTCGATGTCCTTCGGCGGGCGCTGCTCGGTGAGCCGCACCTTGATCAGCGAACGCACGGTCAGCTCATCACGGTCGACCGCCATCTGCGCCTCGGCAGGCGAGGAGTACACGCCCTGCTCGGAAGCGTCCTTGGAGGCCGGCTGGTAGGAACCCTTCGCGCCCTCGACGAGGCGAGTCAGGTAGTACAGGCCGGTCACCATGTCCAGACGCGGCATGGCCAGCGGACGACCCGAGGCGGGCGACAGGATGTTGTTCGAGGACAGCATCAGGATGCGGGCCTCGGCCTGCGCCTCCGCGGACAGCGGAAGGTGCACGGCCATCTGGTCACCGTCGAAGTCGGCGTTGAACGCTTCACAGACGAGCGGGTGCAGCTGGATCGCCTTACCCTCGACGAGCTGCGGCTCGAAGGCCTGGATGCCGAGGCGGTGCAGGGTGGGCGCACGGTTCAGCAGGACCGGGTGCTCGGCGATGACCTCTTCGAGGACATCCCACACCTGGGGACGCTGACGCTCGACCATCCGCTTGGCGGACTTGATGTTCTGCGCGTGGTTCAGGTCGACAAGACGCTTCATCACGAACGGCTTGAACAGCTCGAGCGCCATCAGCTTGGGCAGACCACACTGATGCAGCTTCAGCTGCGGACCGACGACGATGACCGAACGACCCGAGTAGTCGACGCGCTTGCCGAGCAGGTTCTGACGGAAACGCCCCTGCTTGCCCTTGAGCAGATCGCTCAGGGACTTGAGCGGGCGGTTACCCGGTCCGGTGACCGGACGGCCACGACGGCCGTTGTCGAACAGCGCGTCGACGGACTCCTGCAGCATCCGCTTCTCGTTGTTGACGATGATCTCGGGCGCGCCGAGGTCGATCAGTCGCTTGAGGCGGTTGTTGCGGTTGATCACGCGGCGGTACAGGTCGTTCAGGTCGGAGGTGGCGAAGCGGCCACCGTCGAGCTGAACCATCGGACGCAGCTCCGGCGGGATCACCGGGACAGCGTCGAGCACCATGCCCATCGGCGAGTTGCCGTTGGTCTGGAACGCCGCGACAACCTTGAGGCGCTTGAGCGCGCGCAACTTCTTCTGGCCCTTGCCACTGCGGATGGTCTCCCGCAGGCTTTCGGCCTCGGCGTTGATGTCGAAGTTCTCCATCAGCTTCTGGATGGACTCCGCACCCATGGCGCCGGTGAAGTACTCGCCGTAGCGGTCGACCAGCTCGCGGTAGAGCACCTCATCAACGATGAGCTGCTTGACCGACAGCTTGGTGAAGGTGGTCCAGATCTCCTCGAGCCGATCCAGCTCACGCTGGGCCCGATCGCGGAGCTGACGCATCTCGCGCTCGCCGCCGTCCTTGACCTTGCGGCGGACGTCGGACTTGGCGCCCTCGGCCTCGAGCTCGGCCAGGTCGGCCTCGAGCTTCTGGGCGCGGGCCTCCAGGTCGGCGTCGCGCTGGTCGGCGACCGCCTTCTTCTCGACCTCCATCTCGGCTTCGAGAGTGGAGAGCTCGTTGTGGCGCAGCTCGTCGTCGACGCCGACGATCACGTAGGCGGCGAAGTAGATGATCTTTTCCAGATCCTTCGGCGCCAGGTCGAGCAGGTAGCCCAGGCGCGAAGGCACGCCCTTGAAGTACCAGATGTGGGTGACGGGAGCGGCCAGCTCGATGTGGCCCATCCGCTCACGACGCACCTTGGCGCGAGTCACCTCGACGCCACAGCGCTCACAAATGATGCCCTTGAAGCGGACACGCTTGTACTTGCCGCAGTAGCACTCCCAGTCCCGGGTCGGACCGAAGATCTTCTCGCAGAAGAGCCCGTCCTTCTCCGGCTTGAGCGTGCGGTAGTTGATGGTCTCCGGCTTTTTCACTTCGCCGAAGGACCACTGCCGAATGTCTTCGGCGGTGGCCAGGCCGATCCGGAGTTCATCGAAGAAGTTGACGTCTAGCACGTAACTTCCTTTCCCCTATTCGGGTCGAATTCGAGCAAAAAGTTCACTAGTTGGTGGAACGCGGGGCCGAATGCCGTTCGAAGTGAACGGCATCCGGCCGACCGCCTAGTTCGCCAGGTCGTCGACGGTGGCTGCTTCGTTCCTGGACAGGTTGATGCCCAGGTTCGCCGCCGCGCGCTCCAGGTCCTCGTCGTCGCCGTCGCGCATCTCGATCGCGGCGCCGTCGGAAGACAGCACCTCGACGTTGAGGCATAGGGACTGGAGTTCCTTGAGGAGCACCTTGAACGACTCCGGGATGCCCGGCTCCGGAATGTTCTCGCCCTTGACGATCGCCTCGTAGACCTTCACGCGGCCGACGACGTCATCGGACTTGATGGTGAGCAGCTCCTGCAGCGTGTAGGCCGCGCCGTAGGCCTGCATGGCCCAGCACTCCATTTCGCCGAAGCGCTGACCACCGAACTGCGCCTTACCACCCAGCGGCTGCTGCGTGATCATCGAGTACGGGCCGGTCGAACGGGCGTGGATCTTGTCGTCGACCAAGTGGTGCAGCTTCAGGATGTACATGTAGCCGACCGCGACCGGGTACGGGAACGGCTCGCCGGAGCGGCCGTCGAACAGGGTCGACTTGCCGTTCTCGTCGACCATGCGCTCACCATCGCGGTTCGGCAGGGTCGAAGCGAGCAGACCGGTCAGCTCCTCTTCGCGGGCGCCGTCGAACACCGGGGTCGCGATGTTGGAGTCGGCAGGAGCCGCCAGCATCTCTTCCGGCAGCGCCTTGGCCCAATCCGGACGGTTCGTGCCGTCCGCGTCGGCCCCGACATCCCAGCCTGCCTTGCCGATCCACCCGAGGTGGGTCTCCAAGATCTGGCCGATGTTCATACGACGCGGCACACCGTGGGTGTTCAGGATGATGTCGACCGGGGTGCCATCAGGCATGAACGGCATGTCCTCGGTGGGGAGGATCTTGCCGATAACACCCTTGTTGCCGTGGCGACCGGCGAGCTTGTCGCCGTCCTGGATCTTGCGCTTCTGCGCCACGTACACGCGCACCAGCTCGTTGACACCGGGAGGCAGATCGTCGTCGTCCTCGCGCGAGAACACGCGGATGCCGATGACCTTGCCGGACTCACCGTGGGGCACCTTCAGCGAGGTGTCGCGCACCTCGCGTGCCTTCTCACCGAAGATCGCCCGCAGCAGCCGCTCCTCCGGGGTCAGCTCGGTTTCCCCCTTCGGGGTGACCTTGCCAACCAGGATGTCGCCGTCACGGACCTCGGCGCCGATGCGGATGATGCCGCGGTCGTCGAGATCAGCAAGCACCTCGTCGGACACATTCGGGATGTCCCGGGTGATCTCTTCGGCGCCCAGCTTGGTGTCGCGGGCGTCGATCTCGTGTTCTTCGATGTGGATCGAGGTGAGGACGTCCTCTTCCACGAGACGCTGCGACAGGATGATCGCGTCCTCGTAGTTGTGGCCTTCCCACGGCATGATCGCGACGAGCAGGTTCTTGCCCAGCGCCATCTCACCGTTCTCGGTGCACGGACCGTCGGCGAGCACATGCCCCTGCTCGACCCGCTGACCCTCGTCCACGATCGGCCGCTGGTTGGCACACGTGCCCTGGTTCGAGCGCGCGAACTTCCGCATCCGATAAGACTTGCGAGTGCCGTCGTCGGCCATCACGGTGATGTAATCGGCGGAGACTTCCTCGACGACACCGGACTTCTCGTTGACGACGACGTCGCCCGCGTCGACGGCGGCGCGCAACTCCATACCGGTGCCCACGATCGGGGACTCCGACCGGATCAGCGGCACGGCCTGACGCTGCATGTTCGCACCCATCAGGGCACGGTTGGCGTCATCGTGCTCGAGGAACGGGATCATCGCGGTCGCGACCGACACCATCTGACGCGGCGAGACGTCCATGTAATCGACCTCGGCGGCCGAAACGAACTCGACCTCTTCACCGAGACGACGGACCAGGACCTTGTCCTCGAGGAAGCGTCCCTCGGCGTCGACCGGCGAGTTGGCCTGCGCACGGATGTGCCGGTCCTCCTCGTCGGCGGTCAGGTACACGACGTCGTCGGTGACCTTGCCCTCGACGACCTTGCGGTACGGGGTCTCGATGAAACCGAACGGGTTGACCCGCGCGTACACCGACAGCGAACCGATCAGGCCGATGTTCGGGCCTTCCGGGGTCTCGATCGGACACATGCGGCCGTAGTGCGAGGAGTGGACGTCACGGACTTCCAGACCGGCGCGCTCACGGGACAGACCACCCGGGCCAAGGGCCGAAAGACGGCGCTTGTGGGTCAGACCCGACAGCGGGTTGTTCTGGTCCATGAACTGCGACAGCTGGGAGGTTCCGAAGAACTCCTTGATCGCGGCGACGACCGGGCGGATGTTGATCAGGGTCTGCGGCGTGATCGCCTCGACGTCCTGAGTCGTCATCCGCTCGCGGACCACGCGCTCCATGCGCGAGAGGCCGACCCGGATCTGGTTCTGGATCAGCTCGCCGACGGTGCGCAGGCGACGGTTGCCGAAGTGGTCGATGTCGTCGACCTCGACGGGAACCTCCGCGCCACCCGGCGCGGTCATCATCCGATCACCGGAGTGCAGGCGCACCAGGTACTCGATCGTGGTGACGATGTCTTCCTTGGTGAGGACCGACGCGGTGATCGGCTCGCCGAGGTGGATGCCCAGCTTCTTGTTGATCTTGTAGCGACCGACGCGTGCCAGGTCGTAGCGCTTCTCCTTGAAGAACAGGTTCTCCAGCAGGGTCTGCGCGGACTCCTTGGTCGGCGGCTCGCCCGGGCGCAGCTTGCGGTAGATGTCCAACAGCGCCTCGTCCTGACCGGCGGTGTTGTCCTTCTCCAGGGTCGACATCATGATCTCGGAGAAGCCGAAACGCTCGACGATCTCCTCGGTCGTCCAACCCAGCGCCTTCAGCAGCACGGTGACCGGCTGGCGACGCTTGCGGTCGATGCGGACGCCGACGGTGTCGCGCTTGTCGACGTCGAACTCCAACCACGCGCCACGGCTCGGAATGACGCGCACGCTGTGCAGGTCCTTTTCCGTGCTCTTGTCGACGCTGTTGTCGAAGTAGACACCCGGCGAACGCACCAGCTGCGAAACGACGACGCGCTCGGTGCCATTGATGATGAACGTGCCCTTGTCGGTCATCATCGGGAAATCACCCATGAAGACCGTCTGGCTCTTGATCTCACCGGTGTTGTTGTTGATGAACTCAGCGGTGACGAACAGCGGCGCCGCGTAGGTCATGTCCTTGTCTTTGCACTCGTCGATGGAGGCCTTGACCTCCTCGAAACGAGGATCGGAGAAAGACAGGGACATCGAGCCCGAGAAGTCCTCGATCGGCGAGAGCTCCTCGAGCACCTCCTCGAGACCCCCCGTTAGTCCGCCGTCACCGCGGAGCGCGGCCTTTTCACGCCATGAAGGCGAACCGATCAACCATGCAAATGAGTCCGTCTGTAGATCGAGAAGTCCGGGCACCTCCAAGGGTTCACGGATCTTCGCGAAAGACACCCTCAATGGGGCTCCGGGGATTCCGGCAAGTGCCTTGGTCTGGGTGGAGACTGCCAAGATGCGTCCTTCCAGCACCTCACGCGCGTCGCGTGGTGGTCCGCGACCGTCGCTTGTCTGCTACGAATTCCGCTGGTTACAACCCGAACGAAACCCGAACAGGCAACAGCGGAAGTAACACCGGAAGGGTGGAACTCACGTTTGCGAATCGAGGTATGGACAGGAGGCAGCCAGCGCAACGTCCAAACCTACACCTACATACGCCGAGGTGTCAAAGTACCACCAGAGCGAGCCTCCGCGTGGCGGCGCGCCGTGACCTATATGGCTGGCGCGCCGGGCCCGAATCGCTGGCTGCGTCGGGAGCCACGGGGCGCTTGGAGCCACTGTGACAGCTGCCGCTGTTGTGAATAGCGTGACGGGTCGGGCGAAACTCGTCAAGTGGCAGCGCCGACCAGGGGCGCACCGAGATCGCCTGCCGCGCTACAAGATCACCAGGTCGAGCGGCTCAATTGCGATCGACGATGTCGCTGGCCAGCCAACGTCCGTCCCTTTTTTGCATGCGCAAAACGATCGGACCGGAGGCACTTTCCTGCGCAACGCCGTCTTTGTTCGCGCTGACGACCATATTGACGAGCAGCTCGGCCTTGTCATCGGTGAGCAAGGTCACTCCGATCGGCTTGGCATCGACATCCGCGCTGGTCTGGGCCTGTTTGATCGCGGCGATATTGGTGTCGGCGTACTTGTCGAAGTCGGTCAGCATCTGCCCGGTGACAACCTGGTGCACCGCATCCTTGTAGCCGTCGAGCTTCTTCACGTCGTAGGCGAACACGGTGCGCAGCGCGTGCTCCGCGGCGGCGCTCACTTCTTCGGTGGCCTTGGTCTGCACGAACGCCTGGTTCGAATCGTCGACGCCGGGCCGGAAGGCCGCCAGCACCGCGAAACCGGCGAGCAGCATCGTGGCGACGACACCCGCAATGACGACCCCCCAGCCGGTGTTCGAGCGCCGCAGTGGCCGCCGAGCAGGCCGCTGCTCGCCGTCGTGCTGCGGCGGCGTGCCGGATTCGACCGCCTCGGTGTTGCCGGCGACTTTAGGACGGCGAGTCCTGGCGGTACGCGGCTCATCGACGACCCGGGTCTTGCCGGTCGGCCTGCGGTTCGGCGCGGCAGGCTCTGCGGTCCGCCGATTGCGCGCTCCCGTGCCTGCGACCGCCCGGTCGGCTGCAGCCCGATTCCTGGGCGTTACCCGGTTGACGGGTCGTTTGGATGCCATGAATCGGTCCTCCTACGAGCCGGGCTTGGTCGGGGGCGCGGGTGCGGGGGCACCGGGCGCTTGCGGCGCACCGGGCGTACTGCCAGGTTTCGGTGCGTCCAGCGGCACCGGCTGCCCGAGCGATTCCGCCTTCTCCGCCTTCCAGACCGCGCCCTCCTTGATCATGTTCAGCGTCCAGGACTGTCGGAAGCTGACCGGCGCGGTGTCGGGCACGCTGCGTGTCACCTGCAGCACCACCAGCGCCGATGCCCGGTCCCGCTCGGAGTTCAACGAGGTCAGCGCGGCACCGAGCACCTTCGACTCCAGCTTGGTCTTGGACTCCGAAGCCGTCGTCCGCAGCTGTTCCTGCCCCTTGGTTGCCTCGTCGAGCAATTGACCGGTCATCGAGGACTGGATCATTGCGATCGAGCCGTCCACATCGGCCGGGTTGATCGACATCAGATTGATCGCGGCCTGCCTGGCATCGGTGAGCGCGGCATCACGCGCCTCGGTGCGCGGACCGTCGGTGAAGAACACGGCACGCACCCAGCCCCCGCCGAACCAGGCCGCGGCGACCAGCGCGATCACCAGCGCGGCGGCGGCCACCACGGTGACGACGAACGGCGGCCGCCCCGCCGCGGTATCGGCGGGCACGGAATCGACCACACTCGCCGCCGGCTCCGCTGTGAACTGTTCAGCGGTCGGCAACTCGGCGGCGGCCTCCGTGGGGACAGCCGCCGTGGCGTCGGATTCCGTGAAATCGGGCTCGGTGGGTTCCGGCTGTTCCTTGGAAAGATCGGGACTCACGACTGCACCTCGCTGACGCTCGGTTCCGTCGTGCCCCGTGGCGCTGTGCCTATAGTTCGCTCGCTGCGCTCACTCACGACTGCACACCCTAACGTCAGTAATTATTGCGGCGACGCCGCGTCGGTCCTGGTCACCGCTTCGGCGTGACCCCCAGCAGGGTGGCCATCTGAACAGCGATCGGGTTGAGGTTCAGCTTTTCCGGGTCGGTCTTCGGGTTGGAATCCCACGGCTGCACGATGCTCGGGTCGGCGAGATCGGCCCGAGCGCCACCGCGCACCGCGGTCGGATTACCAAACGGCACAGTGCATTTCGCGTCCCGGTTGAACGGGAACTCATCACGCGTGTCGTCGAAATCCGGATTCTCCCGCTTCATCTGCTCGAGGATCCGCTGGGTCCCCTCGTAGCCCAACGTGCACGCAGGCGGGTTATTGGCTTCGAGGACGAGACCGAAGTGGGTGGTGCCGTCGCCGGGGGCGGTGGAGGAGGCGCCGATGGACAGCGACGGCAGCATGATCAGCAGCGGCCGCAGCGCGTAGAACTTCGGCGAGATGGACTGCAACAGCTGGCGCAGATTCGCCAGGTCCTCGGTCAGTGCGGGGCCACTCTCGCTGAGCAGCGCGCCGATCTGGTCACTTGCGTCCGTTCCCGTCCCGATCAGCCTGCGCAGATCGGGGTCGCTGGAACGCAGCTGAGCGGTCAGCAGATCGAGGCCATTGCTGAATCGGCGGATCGCGCCGTCCTGCTCGGCCTGGGTGCCGAGCGCGATGCGGCCGTCCTTGATCAGCTGAATCGTTTGCGGCAGTGTCTCGTTGAAGGTGACGGTGAATTTGTTCAGCGAGTCGACGAAAACCTGCAGATCGTCACCCTTGCCATTGAATGCCTTGCCGAGCTCGGTGACGGTGGTGTTCAGCGCGGCCAGGTCGACCGAGCTGGTGAACGAGTCCACACTGCCGATCAGTTCCTCGATCGATACCGGTGTCGTCGCCGAGGTGATCACCGAGCCCTCGCGCAGATAGGGACCGCGATCGGAATCGGGCTGCAGGTCCAGGTACTGCTCGCCGATGGCGGAGCGGTTGGCGACGACAGCCTTGGCCGAGGCCGGGATGTCCGGCGAGCTCGAGTCGATGACGAGGTTCATCACCACGCCCTTGTCGGTGAGCTCCAGATCGCCGACCCGGCCGACCGGAACGCCGCGGTAGGTCACCTCGGCGCCCTTGTAGATGCCGCCGGTCTGCGCCGTCTCCACCTTCACGGTGTACAGACCGAAGCCGAGCATATTGTCCAGGCGGATGTACTTGGCGCTGACGAGCACCACACCCACCACCGCGACCACGACGAAGAGGATCAGCTGATTACGGACAAGGCGGGTCATCGCGGACCACCTCCCACACCGAGTTGGTCGAGAATCGCACCGAGCGGATTCGTCGGCGGCGCAACGCCGTTCGCGGGCGCGAACGCCATGTTCGGCGGCAGCGGCAGGATCGAGACCGTGGGCCAGCCCGGTCGCGGACCGTTCCCGTTGTAGTACGGGTTGGTCGGGTTGATCACCGGCGTCGGGCCCGTTTTCGGCGGGATGTACACCGGATCACCCTTGCCGACGCCGAGATTGCTCAGCGTCACGCCGATCTGCTGGTCCACCGACAGCCAGGTGTTCACCTGACCACCGAAGGTGCCCTCCAGCGTCGAGTCGGGGAACGGGTAGGTCGGCACCAGCGGCAGCGCCGTGACCAGATCCGGCGCCGCGCGGCCGAGCTCCTGCAGTGTCGGACGCAGTGCACGCAGATCGGTGATCAGATCGTTCTTCGAGCGGTCCAGCACCTCGAAACCGGCCTGGCCGACTCGATCGAGCTGGGCCAGCATCGAAATCAGCTGCGGGCGTTGCTCATTGAGGATCTTGATACCCTCGGGCAGTTCGTCGAGGATCTTGCCGATCTGATCGGTCTGGGTGGCCACCCGGCCGCTCAGTGTCGCGAGGCCATCGATGGCCCTGGTGATGTTGTCGACCTGCGCGTCCAGTCCTGCGATGAGCGTGTTCGCCTGATCGAGCAGCGAACGCACCTTGTCCTCGCGGCCGCCCAGCGTCCGGTTCAGCTCGGTGACGATGGGCTGCAGCTGCGCGACGCCACCACCGTTGAGCAGCAACGACATCGCGCCGAGCACCTGCTCGATTTCGGTGGCGTGCCGGGTATTGGCGACCGGGATCACCGAGCCGTCGGTGAGCTTCTTCGGGTCCGGATCCGCAGTGGGCCTGGTCAGCTCGATGAATTTCTCACCGAGCAGATTGGTCTGCTTCACCTCCGCCTTCGCGTTGGCGGGCAGCTCGACCGAGGAGTTCACCAGGGTCCGCACGCTCGCGGTCCACTGGTCCTTGCCGATGACGATCTCCTCCACCCGACCCACCGGCACGCCTTCGAGCTTGACCGCCGACTGCGGCACCAGGTCGAGCACATCGTCGAACTGGATGTCGATGTGCATCGGGTGCGCGCCGACATCGGCGCCACCCGGCAGCGGGACGCTGTAGATGCCGTTGGAGGCGCACGAGGCCACCAGCAGGCCGACCGCGCTCAGCGCCACGGCCGCTGCGCCCCTGCGAATCATGTTGCGGCTCATCACCGGCCACCTCCCTGCGACGGCGGAAGCTGATCGGACGGGGTGCCCGGCACGGTCCCCGGCACCGGGGCGCGCTGCTCGTTCTCGCCACTGAGGATGCCGAACGGCAGGATCAGCGTCGGCGTCTTCACGCCCGCGGTGATCTGGTCGGTGATCTCCTTGCAGTGGTCGAGCAGCGGTCGCATCTGCTTGCCGATGGCCTCGAACTTCGGATCGCCCGGCATCAGCTTGCTCAGGTCGAGCATCTTGCACACCGCACCGAACGGATCCTGCAGATCGGTGAAATTGGTGCGCATGTCGAGCGTGCCCGATTCGCCGTTGTGCACATTGATCAGATTGCTCAGCGCCAGCGGCAGCACCGGAAGCGCGGCGGCGAGATCATCGCGCTTGTCGGCGAGGGTCTTGGTGAGCTCGGTGAGCGCCTGCGCGTTGTCGGCGATCAGGTCGCGGTTGTCGGCGATGAACCGGGCGACATCGCCGAGGCCGACCGACAGCAGGTTCAACGCTTCACCGAGGTTCTGCCGTTCGCCGGCGAGGAACCCGGACAGATCCGCGAGCTGCGCGTTGAATTGACGCACCTGCGAGTCGTTCTGGGCCAGCATGGTCACGAAGCTCTGCAGGTTCTTGACGGTGTCGAAGATGTCCCCGCGCGCGTCGGACAGGTAGCGCGCCGCCCGCGAGAGCTGCGTGATGCTGTTGGCGAGCGCCTCGCCGTTGCCTGCCAGGTTCGCCGCCGACGTGCGCACCAGCTCGTTCACCGCGCCTTCGGCGTTGGCGCCGTTGGGGCCCAACGCATCCGACAGCTCGGTGATGCTCTTGTACAGCTGGTCGACCTCCACCGGGGTGACCGTGCGGTCCCGCGGAATGGTCGCGGTGCGGCCCATTTTCGGCCCGCCGGTGTACACCGGCGTCAGCTGGATGAATCGGTCGGAGACCACCGAGGGGGTGATCTGCGCGGCCTTGGCGTCGGCGGGCACGTCGTATTTCCGGTCGACATCCATGACGACCCTGACCTGGTCGCCCAGCGGCTCGACCGAGGCGACCCGTCCCACCGGCACCCCGAGCACCCGCACGTCGGAACCCTCGTAGATGCCGACCGATCGATCGAAGTAGGCGGTGATCTTGGTGGTGGTCATCCGATCGAACAGCCACCACAACACACCCGCCGCCAGCAGGGCAGCGACCACCACCACGGCGATGGCCGCCTTGGTGCCGCGACTGGAGGACCGCAGTGCGGTCAAGGGCTCACCGCGCCAGCTCGTCGCCATGTCAGTTACCTTCCAGAGGGCCGAAAGAACGCACCGGCGGCCGATCACCGGGAATTTCCGGCAGGCCCGGCGGAAGCAGGTTGACGACCACCGCGTCGAACCAGCGACCGGTACCGAGCACGTTGGCGTAGAGGCCGTAGAACGGCGCCGCGAGTTCCAACGTCTTGGAGATGTTCTGCTGGTTGGCATTGAGCAGGTCGATCGAGGCCTTCAGATTGGTCAGGGCCGGGCCGATCTGCTCCTGGTTGTCGTGTACCAGCGCGCTGAGCTCGGCCGCCACCGTCTTGGCTCCGGTGAGCAACTGCGAGATCGACTGCTGACGAACATTGAGCTCGGTCAGCAACTGCCCGCCCGAGGCGAGCAGCCGCTCGAACTCGGCGTTGCGATCCGCGAGCACCTGGGTGGTCTGCTTGGTCGCGGCGAACATCCGCTTGAGCTCCTGGTCGCGCTTGCCGAGGGTCTCCGAGAGCCTGGCGACACCATCGATGGAACTACGGATCTCCGGCGGCGTGGTAGCGAAAGCCTCCGACAGCACCCGCATGCTGGTGGCCAGCTGCGCGGTGTCGATCTCGTCGATGTTCTTTGCCGCATCACTGAACGCATCCACCACGTCGTACGGAGAAAGCGTGCGCGACAACGGGATTCGCTTGCTCGGATCGGCGGGCTTGGAGCCCTTCGGGTCCAGCGCCAGGTACTTCTGCCCCAGCACGGTCTTGATCTGGATGGAGGCGGTCGTCTCGTTGCCGACCCAGGCGTCCTTGGTGCGGAAGTCGATGAGCACCCGGTCACCGGCCAGCCGGACATCCGACACCGCACCGACCTTGACGCCGGCGATGCGGACTTCGTTGCCTTTCTTGATGCCCGCCGCCTCGGAGAACTCGGCGGTGTACTTGGTGCCTGCGCCGATGATCGGCAGCCGGTCCAGGAAGAACGCGGAGATCGTCACCAGCAGCACCATCACGAGGCCGAGCACACCCATGAATGCGGGGCTGCGCTTGCCGAGCAGGATCCGGTCGTCCATCTAGCGGCCCTTCCCGTGGCAGCGCGGCGCGGCGTTGGTGTAGAGCGGCTGGTTGATCGTCGGCATCCCGGCCGGGAGGTTGAGCTGCGGCGCATCCGGCACACCCGGCCCGACGACGATGTCGATACCGCACAGATAGAACTGGAACCACGAGCCGTAACTGCCGACGCGGCCGAGCTTCTCCATCTTGATCGGGAGGTTGTGCAGCACCTCGTTCACGTCGTCCTTGCGCTCGTTGAGGGTGCCGGTGAGCTGGTTGAGCCCGGCAATCGAACCCTGCAGCGACGGCCGGGTCGGGACAAGCAGATCCGAGGTCGCCGAGGCCAGGTTGCCCAGCGAGGTCACCGAACGTCCGATGGTGTCACGCTCGGCGGCGAGCCCGCTGACCAACGCCTCGGTATTGACGATCAGCTGGTCGAAGTTGTCCTCGCGCTGGTTGACCGTTTCCAGCACGGCGGTCAGGTTCTTCACGAGTTCCCCGATGACGGCGTCCTTGTCCGCGATCTTGTTCGTCAGGCTCGCGGTGCTGGTCACCAAATCTTTGATGGTGCCCTGCTCGCCCTGGAACACCTGGATTATCTCGAAGGACAGCTTGTTCACGTCGTCGGCGGTGAGCGTGTGGAACAGCGGTCGGAAGCCATTGAACAGCGTGGTCAGATTCAATGCCGGACGCGTCTTCTCCAGCGGAATCGTCGCGCCTTTGTTGATCTTGCGGCCCTGCTCGCCTGCCCCCTGCTCGAGCGCGATATAGCGCTGGCCGACCAGGTTGCGGTAGCGGATGGTCGCCGTAGTCGAGGCGGGCAGCCAATTGCGGTCGGCCAGTTCGAATTTCACCTCGGCCAGCCGCTTGTCCACAATCGAGACGTCGGTGACCTTGCCGACCCGCACACCCGCGATGCGCACCTCGTCGCCCGGGTTCAGCGAGGTGACATCGGTGAACCTGGCCTTGAACTCGGTACCGCCACCGCTGTAGTTCGCGATGGACAGGCCGAGCACTGTGGTCGCGAAAAGGGTGACGATGACGAAGATGATCAGCTTGGTCAGCGGCGATCCCACGCCACGCAGCTTCTGTTTCATCGCACGCTCACCTCACTTCCACGGAATGCCGGCGCTCCGATCCGAGTCACCCAGCTGGGCACCTGTTCCGGCGAAACATCGTTGGCCGCACCGTAGATCGCGCCGAGGGTCTGCTGCTCCAGTGGCGAATTCGCCGTGGTCGGCGCACTGCCTGCCGGGTAGACACCGAACTGCGGAGTCTCCAGGTATCCGGTGTTCTGGTCGCCGGGGTTCCGGCTCGGCACCTGATACGAACCCTCATTGGCGGAACCGCCGGTGTACTGACCGGGGTCGACGCCGAGCGGGTACTCCGGAACGCACCACGGCCCCCTGGTGTCCAGCCAGCGCGGCTCGTCCTGGTTGGGCAGATACTTGCCGCGGGTGTTGACCAGTTCGATGGTCACCCGCGAGCCGGGCCGATCGGTGCCTTTGCCGAAGAGGCGGTCGATGCGCGGCTTCATCTTCGCGAAGTTCGCCAGCGCGCACGCGTAGGTGGGCGAGTAGGTCGCCAGCAGTTCGAGCGCGGGCCGGGAGTCGACGGCCAGATCGATGATGTTGTCGTGGTTGGCGAGGAAGAAGTCGGCGGTGGTGGCCGCGGTGGGGGTCAGCGAGGCTATCAACGTGTCGATCTGCGAACGCTTCTGCACGATGGTCGCGTTGGTGGTGCGCAAATTGTTCAGCGCGTCGATCAGCTGCGGCGCGGCATCGGAGTAGGTCGCGGCCACGTCGGCAAAGCTCGCAAGATCCTGCTGCAGATCCGGCATCACCACGTTGACCTCGCGGAAGATGTTGTCCAGCTTGTCGATCGTCTCGCCGAGCGCAAGACCCTGACCCGACAGCGCCTGCGACAGCGAGCCGAGGGTGGCGGCCAGATCCTGCGGCGGAATCGCCTGCAGCAGCGGCAGCAGATCATCGAGCAGCTTGCTGATCTCGATCGCGTTGCCGCTGGTGTCCTGGTGCAGGGTGACGCCATTGGTCAGATGCTGGGCGCTGGGATCGTCCGGGATCACCAGATCCACGTACCGCTCACCGAACAGCGTCTTGGGTAGCAGCCGGGCCGTCGCGTTCACCGGAATCTGTTCGGCCTTGCCGGGATCCAGCGCCAGCGCCAAGGTCACCTTGCCGCCCTCGGACTGGCTGGAACGGACTTCACCGACATGGACGCCGCGGACCTTGACGTCCGCATTGCGGGTGAGCGCGTTGCCGACGCTGTCGGTGATGAGGTCGACCTCGACGGTCTTCACGAACTGCTTGTTGTAGATCGCGATGGTGGTCCAGAGGAACAGCGCGCAGATCACGAAGAACGCGATACCGAGAACCCGGACCCGCACCTTTTCGGTAGACCGCCAGGCTTGAACGGAACTCATGACCGAGCCTCACTTCGCTCGCCACGGATGCGGCTCATCCCGCGACCCGCACCGTCGTGGTTGTTCCCCAGATCGCCAGGCTCAGGAAGAAGTCGAGCACATTCACGAGCACGATCGCCGCACGCACCGCCCGGCCGACCGCGACACCGACGCCGGCGGGACCGCCGGTGGCGTGGAAGCCGTAATAGCAATGCACCATGATGATCACGAACGCGAATACCAGCACTTTGAGGAACGAATACAACACGTCCTCTGGTGGTAGGAAAAGGCTGAAATAGTGATCGTAGGAACCGCTGGATTGCCCGTTGAACCAAATGCTGATCATTCGCGATGCCAGGAATGTGCCGAGCAGCCCGACGATGTACAGCGGAATGACCGCGAGGAATCCCGCGATCACACGGGTAGAGACCAGGAACGGCACGCCCGGCACCGCCATCACCTCGAGCGCGTCGATTTCCTCGGAAATGCGCATCGCGCCGAGCTGGGCGGTGAAACCACAACCCACCGTTGCCGATAGCGCCAGCGCCGCCACCAGCGGCGCGATCTCGCGGGTATTGATATAGGCGGTGAGGAAGCCGGTCAGCACCGAGCTGCCGAGTGAGTCGAGCGCCTTGAAGCCCTGCAGGCCGACCACGACGCCGACCGAGCCGGACATGAACACGATGACACCGATGGTGCCGCCGATCACCGCGAGCGCGCCGCTGCCGAAGGTCACCTCGGCGAGCAGCCGCATGACCTCCTTGCGGTAATGCACCGCGGTCCGCGGAATCCAGGCGATGGCGCGGGAGTAGAACGACATCTGCTCACCGGCGCGATCGACCATGTTCAGTGGCATACGCACGATTTCGCCCGCCCGGCGGGCAGTCTTGGCCAGGGCCGGGCTGCGGTAGGAAGTGGCCACGGGTCAGGCGCCCTTGGCGGGGACGACCTGGAGATACACCAGGGTCAGCACCAGGTTCACGAAGAACAACACCAGGAACGTGATCACCACCGATTGGTTCACCGCGTCACCGACTCCTTTCGGGCCCCCTTTGGGATGCAACCCCTTGTACGAGGCAATCACGCCGGCGAGCAGACCGAACACGAGCGCCTTGATCTCACCGATCCACAGGTCCGGCAACTGCGCCAGCGCGGAGAACGAGGCCAGGTAGGCGCCCGGCGTACCGCCCTGCAGCAGCACATTGAAGAAATAGCCACCCGCGATGCCGACCACCGACACCAGACCGTTGAGCAGCACGGCCACCAGGGTCATGCCGAGGACACGTGGCACCACCAGCTTCTGGACCGGATCCACGCCGAGCACCTCGAGCGCGTCGATCTCCTCGCGGATGGTGCGCGAACCGAGGTCGGCAGCGACCGCCGAACCGGCCGCGCCCGCGATGATCAAGGCGGTGACGACCGGGGCGGCCTGCTGCACGGTAGCGAGCACGCTGGTTGCGCCGGTGAAAGATTCAGCTCCCAGCTGCTTGATCAGTGAGCCGGTCTGTAGCGCAACAACTGCGCCGAAGGGGATTGCCACCAGTGCGCTCGGCAAAATCGAAACACTCGCGATAAACCACGACTGCTCGATGAATTCGCGCAACTGGAAAGGCCGCTTGAACGTCTTGCGCAGCACGTCGATAAAGAGCGCAAAGATGTTGCCGGCCTGGGCAAACCCTGACTCCATTGGAGTCCGCAATCGCGCCAGGGTGGAGTTCACGATCGCAGATGTTACCCGTTAGTTGTGTTGTGGCGCACGGTTGTGTCGTATGTGCCACCTTGATAACCTGCTGGGTCGCCGTTGTTATAGGTCAGTACCTGCGTGTCGTCGTTCTCCGCAAGTGACTCACGAATCGCAACCTGCGCCTGGTGCGGCAGGGTGTGCATGATCTCGCGGACCCGCTCCTTGCGACGATGCACGGCCTGTCGCACCGGCATGCCGGGCTCGGCCTTCATCTGCGGGATGATGCCCTCGACCTCTTCGGCGCCGCCGTGGTGATGGCCGGCGTCGACGAGCGCCTGCTCGCGCGCCATCTGCGCCTCGTCCTTTTCCTCGCTCATACCGATCGGGCCGATCATGCGGCCGTTGAGGAACTGCTTGACCACGGGCTCGTCGCTGGTGAGCAGCACTTCGCGCGGGCCGAACATGACCAGCTGACGGCGGAACAACATCCCGATGTTGTCCGGCACCGTGCGCGCCAGGTTGATGTTGTGCGTGACGATCAGGATCGTCGCGTCGATCTGCGCGTTGATATTGAGCAGCAGCTGGCTCAGGTACGAGGTGCGGACCGGGTCGAGGCCGGAGTCCGGCTCGTCGACCAGGATGATCTGCGGGTCCAGCACCAGGGCGCGGGCCAGGCCCGCTCGCTTGCGCATACCGCCGGAGATCTCGCCGGGCAGCTTGTTCTCGGCCCCGAGCAGACCGGTCAGCTCCAGCTTCTCCATGACGACCTTGCGGATATCCGACTCGGACTTCTTGGTGTGCTCGCGCAGCGGGAAGGCGACATTGTCATAGAGATTCATCGAGCCGAACAGCGCGCCGTCCTGGAACAGCACGCCGAAGAGCTTGCGAATCTCGTAGAGCTCCTTATTGGAGCACGTGGTGATGTCGGTGCCGCCGATATAGATGGAGCCTCGCTCCGGGCGCAGCAAACCGATCAGCGACTTGAGAAAGACGGACTTACCGGTACCCGAGGGACCGAGTAGGGCGCTGACCTCGCCCGAGGGCAGTGTCAGCGAGACGTCCTGCCAAATTCGCTGTGAACCAAAAGACTTGGTAACACCCTCGGTCCTGACCTCGACGCCCACGCCAACCTCCACAATTCTCAGCGAGCAGCCCACCGGCGTACCACGCAATTCGGCTGTCGCGGTGTGTCGCATCACAGTGGGTTCGGTCACTGTAACCCATGGGCGAGACGCGGCACACCCCAACCTGACTGAAGAGTAACCCCGAAACGCTCACGATAATCGCACCACGGTCGCGTGCGTTCGGACAAAGCAAACGGGCGGCCCCCAATGGGGACCGCCCGTTCGGCGAAGTAGTCGCAGGCGACTGCTCGCGGGTTACTCGAAAAGACGAGCGAATTACTTGACGGAGACCTTGGCGCCGGCCTCTTCCAGCTTCGCCTTGGCAGCCTCGGCGGCGTCCTTGGCGACCTTCTCCAGGATCGGCTTCGGGGCGCCCTCGACCAGGTCCTTGGCTTCCTTCAGGCCCAGGCCGGAGACGATCTCACGGACCACCTTGATGACCTGGATCTTCTTGTCGCCCGCACCCTCGAGGATGACGTCGAACTCGTCCTGCTCTTCGGCGGCCTCGACCGGCGCGGCGCCGACAGCGGCGACGGCGACCGGAGCAGCGGCGGTGACCTCGAACTTCTCTTCGAACTTCTTGACGAAGTCCGACAGCTCGAGCAGGGTCATGTTGCCGAAGGTCTCGAGCAGTTCGTCAACGTTGGCCATAATGTTGTTCCTTTCGGTAGTTGATGTCTATGAGGGCGAGCCGCACGCGAATCACCCGCACGGGGTTATTCAGCGGCAGCGGTTTCGCCACCAGCTTCGGCCTGCTTCTTCTCCACGAGCGCGGCGGCAAGGCGAGCCACCTGCGATGCGGGAGCGTTGAACAGACCGGCGGCCTTCGCCATGTTGCCCTTCATGGCGCCTGCCAGCTTGGCCAGCAGCACCTCGCGGGACTCGAGGTCGGCGATCTTCTCGACCTCGGCTACCGACAGCGCATTGCCGTCCATGTAGCCGCCCTTGATGATGAGCGCCTTGTTGTCCTTGGCGAAGGTCTTGATGGCCTTCGCTGCGTCGACCGGCTCGCCCTGAATGAAGGCGATGGCGGTCGGTCCGACGAACAAGTCGTCCAGGCCTTCGACGCCCGCTTCCGCGGCCGCACGCTTGACCAGGGTGTTCTTGGCGACGGAGTACGTGGCGCCCGCGCCGAGCGCGCGACGCAGATCGGTGAGCTTGCCGACCGAAAGACCACGGTATTCCGTGACAACGGTGGCGGTCGAGCTCCTGAACTGCTCCGCAATCTCTTCGACCGCAGTGACCTTCTCGGGTTTTGCCATACTTCGCCTCCTCTCTGGATGTCGGTTCGTATATACGAACTACCAAGCACCAGGGGCCAGCGATAAAGCAAACGCCCCGAACGCAGAGCGTTCCGGGGCGCAATACAGGATCGACCCGAGTAATACTCGGACCAATTCCCAGCCTCAGATCTCCCTGCGTGGGCCGCCGGCTAGTGCCGGACCTTCGACCGATCCCAGACGGGAACGGCGACCAACGGTCTTCGGTAGAACGGATTGGGTAGCGATCGAACTCGTCGATAACTGTCGTCCAGAGTACCTGCCAGGGTCACCATCTGCCAAAACGGGCTCTCCATGGGGCCGAATCGCCCCCTCCTCGACGTCGAATTGTTGTGCGTCATCTCACAATTCACGGCGCTTTGTGGTCGACATCTCCGGCAAAAGGTGTTACCAACGGTGACAGATACTGCTTGACTGCTGATCTATGGCAACCTCCATAGTCGAGCCACCGGTGCTGCTGGAACGACGCACGCACCGCTTCGCCGCACTCGCCGTGATCTGCCTGGCAGAGCTGCTGGTCGTCCTCGACAACACCATCGTCAACGTGGCCCTACCCTCCCTCGGCGTCGAGCTGGCGACCGGCGTCAGCGGACTGCAATGGGTCGTCGACGCCTACACACTGACCTTTGCCGGACTACTGCTCGCCTTCGGAAACCTCGGCGACCGCTACGGCCGCCGCCGGGTGATGATGATCGGTCTGGCCGGCGTGGCCGTCATGTCGATCGGCGGCGCGCTATCGGGTTCCATGGGCAGCGTCATCACCGCCCGTGCCGCCATGGGCGTGTTTGCCGCCGCAGTCTTCCCCGCGACGCTCGCGCTCATCATCAATATCTTCACCGATCGTCGTGAACGAGCCCTCGCCATCGCCGCGTGGACGGCCATGGCCGGATTCGCCATCGCCATCGGCCCCATCTCGGGAGGCTGGCTGCTGGAACACTTTTCGTGGCATTCGGTGTTCTGGATCAACGTTCCGGTGGCGCTGCTGGCCATGACCGCGACGCTGATCTGGGTGCCCGAATCGCGCTCCTCGCAGGTAGGGCGGCTGGATCCGGCAGGCATCGGGTTGTCTATCGCGGGCATCACGCTGCTGGTCTGGTCCATCATCGAGGCACCGCGCTTCGGTTGGACATCGGTGACCACGCTCGGCACCGGCGCATTCGGCGTCGCACTGCTTGCCGCATTCGTCACCTGGGAACTGCGCACCAGCGCACCGATTCTCGATATGACGCTGTTCCGCAATCGGCGATTCTCGCTGCCCGCCTTGTCGATTGCGATCGGCTACTTCTCGATGTTCGGATTCCTGTTCCTCATCACGCAATACTTCCAAGGCGTGCGCGAATACACACCACTCGAATTCGGTATCGCCTCACTGCCGTTCGCATTCTCGGTTGCGATCGGCGCGCCGATCGCAACCCTGCTCGCACAACGACTCGGCACCACGCCCGTCATCGTGTTCGGCCTGCTGCTCACCGGCCTCGGCCTCTACCTCGGTGGCCAGGTGACAGTCGACAGCCCTTACCTCACCGATGTGCTGCCGTCCATGGTGTCGATGGCGCTCGGCTTGGCCATCGTGCAGGGCCCGGCCACCGAATCGATCATGTCGTCACTACCGCTCGACGAGGCGGGCGCGGGTTCGGCGGTCAACGACACCACCCGCGAGATCGGCGGCACCCTCGGTGTCGCGGTGCTCGGATCAATTGTGGCGTCGTATTACACGACTCGCGTTTCGCCGCTCATCGACCGCATACCCGCCGGGATGATGGACGCCAACGAGCGGAGTCTGGTGAAGGCGAGCCCGCTCAGCGTGCTCGAGATGCGCAAACGGGAATTGGCCCCATTCTTCGAGGCACAGCGCGAGAACCTGATCACGGCGATGAAGACCGCGGCGCTGCAGGGTTCGCACGCGGCATCCCTGGTGGCCGCCGGTGCAGTAGTCGTGTGCGCGGTGATCGTCGCAATCTTCCTGCCGTGGGGCGTGCAAGAAGGCGAGTCGGTGCTGCTCGGATGGCGGAAAACAGCGGAAACCCCGGACAGCAAACAGGGGTAGCGACCACGCCGACTTGCCATCGAATAGCCGGCATCGGCGCTGCACACCGGTCATTCAGACCGTTCCTGCGGGCACCACCCACAAGGTCGGCTGTGCTGTGTGCGATGCGATGGTGTCGAAGTCATTGTCGTAGTGCAGAACTGTCAGCCCCTGCGCCT
Organism: Nocardia sp. NBC_01009; assembly: GCF_045208035.1. NCBI lineage: Bacteria > Bacillati > Actinomycetota > Actinomycetes > Mycobacteriales > Nocardiaceae > Nocardia > Nocardia sp. NBC_01009. Next base: position 147,956 of record NZ_CP108695.1, read on the forward strand.
GGGCAGTTACCGCAACAACCAAATCTGCGATCGACGCGGAACGGTGTTGCGCGCGCTCAGTCAGTAAGGACTGAAGGTCGGACGTCATACCCCAGAGATCCTCTGGGGTATCCACCCACTCCAGCGATTCGTGCAGGATCGCCTTTATCCGAGCCCGGTCGTCGGAGTTACGCGCGGAGTAGAGCATCTCGAGCTCAGTAACACCGCACATATGGACGAGGGCACGATCCATCAGGGGAACCAGGACATCTCGCACTGAGGGAAGGTGCAGTCGCGCAAGCGCACTCTTATCGACGAGGTAGCGAGTCACCACCCCCACAGACGCTCCTCGACATCCGGCTCGAGGAGTACGGCGAATGCACCGTCCTGCGCCAGGCCCACCAATCTGCGAACCGAGTCGATCCGGATCACTTCACGGAAAGCGGCGTCGATCGTGTCTCGGAGCGTCTCGGTACCTAGGATCTCTTTGGCTCGATCCAGCTTCGCCAGATCTACTTCAACACTGGTCTTCGGCATGACCCACCCTCCTTATATCTAGTTCCAGGGTAGCTAGATATCTCAAATGGCGCCAGATGGATTCCCAAAACGCGCAACGGCGGGAACGCGATTCGCGTTCCCGCCGTTGCGGTTGCTGCCTGGTGCTACTTACGCATCCTCGTCGAGGAGGTTGCGGGTGCGGTTCGGGTCCACCGGGATGCCCGGTCCGGTGTTCGTCGACACCGTCACCTTCTTGACGTAGCGGCCCTTGGCGGTCGACGGCTTGGCACGCAGGATCTCGTCCAGCGCGGCACCGTAGTTCTCCACCAGCTTGGTGTCGTCGAAGGACGCCTTGCCGATGACGAAGTGCAGGTTGGCCTGCTTGTCGACGCGGAAGTTGATCTTGCCGCCCTTGATGTCGTTGACGGCCTTGGTCACATCGTTGGTGACCGTGCCCGTCTTCGGGTTCGGCATCAGGCCACGCGGTCCGAGGACACGCGCGATCCGGCCGACCTTCGCCATCTGGTCCGGGGTGGCGATCGCGGCGTCGAAATCGAGCCAGCCGCCCTGGATCCGCTCGATCAGGTCCTCGGCGCCAACGGCGTCGGCACCGGCGGCCTCGGCCTCGGCGGCCTTCTCGCCGGCCGCGAACACGATGACGCGGGCGGTCTTACCGGTGCCGTGCGGCAGGTTGACCGTGCCGCGGACCATCTGGTCGGCCTTACGGGGATCCACACCGAGACGAACGGCAACCTCGACGGTCGCGTCGGTCTTGGTGGTGGCGGTCTCCTTGGCCAGCCGCGCAGCGGCGAGCGGGGAGTACAGCTGATCGCGATCGACCTTCTCGGCCGCGGCGAGATACGCCTTGCTTCGTTTTGCCATGATTCTCTGTCCTTGTTCTGGTTCAGAAGTGGTTATCGGGCCTGGCCGGCCCTCCCACCCGGGTGGAGGAGCGAGTTCGCTCAGCCCTCGACGGTGATACCCATCGAGCGAGCGGTACCCGCGATGATCTTCGCCGCCTGATCGATGTCAGTCGCGTTCAGATCTTCCGCCTTGGTCTTGGCGATCTCCCGGACCTGGTCCATGGTGATCTTCGCGACCTTGGTCTTGTGCGGCTCGGCCGAACCCTTCTGGATCCCGGCGGCCTTGAGCAGCAACCGAGCAGCGGGCGGGGTCTTCAGCTTGAAGTCGAACGACCGGTCCTCGTACACCGAGATCTCGACCGGAATGACGTTGCCACGCTGCGACTCGGTCGCGGCGTTGTACGCCTTGCAGAACTCCATGATGTTGACGCCGTGCTGACCGAGCGCGGGGCCCACCGGGGGGGCGGGGTTCGCCTGGCCGGCCTGGATCTGAAGCTTGATGATCCCGGCGAGCTTCTTCTTCTTGGGGGGCATCTTTCTTTCCTAGGTGTCTGTTTTCCTTGCTCTTTGCAAGTCCTGGTGAATCAGCCCGTTTCCCGGGCAGATCCATCCCATCATCCCGGATCGTTTTCCGGGCCGACGGAGGTGGTCTTAGATCTTCGCGACCTGGGTGAACGCCAGCTCGACCGGAGTCTCGCGGCCGAAAATCGACACGAGCACCTTGAGCTTCTGCTGCTCGGCGTTGACCTCGGAGATGCTGGCGGGCAGCGTCGCGAACGGGCCGTCCATCACGGTCACCGACTCGCCGACCTCGAAGTCGACCTCGATGGTCGGCTTGGCGACGATGTCGGCGGCGCCACCCTCGGCGCTCGCGGCAGCGGCGGCAGCGGGCTTCTTCTGCTGCTGCGCGGCCGGGACCAGGAACTTCACCACGTCGTCGATGGAAAGCGGCGACGGGCGCGAGGTCGCGCCGACGAATCCGGTGACACCAGGGGTGTTGCGCACCGCGCCCCACGACTCGTCGTTGAGTTCCATCCGGACCAGGATGTAGCCGGGCAGCACCTTGCGGTTGACGTGCTTGCGCTGGCCGTTCTTGATCTCGGTGACCTCTTCGGTCGGCACCTCGACCTGGAAGATGTACTCCTCCAGGTCCAGGTTCTGCACACGGGTCTCGAGATTGGCCTTGACCTTGTTCTCGTAGCCCGCATAGGAATGGATGACGTACCAGTCGCCAGGGGCGCGCCGCAGCGCAGCCTTCATCTCGGCGACGGGGTCTGCGGGCTCGGCATCGATGGGGGCGGCTTCGGCGGCGGGCTCGTCAGCGGGCTCGGATTCCTCGACCACCGACGCTTCGTCGGTGGCAGATTCCTCGACGGAGTCGGTGGCCTCGACCACCACGTCGTCGACCGGGAACTCGTCGGTTGTGTCGTTCTCCGGGGTGCTCACTGGGGCACTCGCTTCCTGTGTCGTCACGTACATCCTCTGCGTGCCGGGGCCGGGCGCCCGGCGGAATCGCTCCGCCCGTGTCCGCCCCGGGATCGGCTACCGGCTTCGACCGATCGTTTCGAGCGACCTGCGAGCAGTCGCCGGCGACGTTCGGCTAGCCGAACAGCCAGTTGACACCCTTGATGAACGCCAGATCCAACCCGCTGATGAACGCGACCATGAAAATCACGAACACCAGAACAACGCTCGTATAGGTGACCATCTGCTTCCGATTGGGCCAGATCACCTTGCGCAGCTCCGCGACAACTTCGCGGAGGAACTTGATCAAGCGCTTGAACGGGTTACCCGTCTTGCGCTCGGCCCGATCGGTCTTCTTGGCTGCCTTGCTCAGCGACGGCCGCTCGATAGTGGCGACCGTGCCCGAATCGGACGCGTTGCGGGCCCGCCGGGCGGACCGCTTGCCGCTCGGCCGACTCACTGCGGCGGTGTCATCGCCATCGTCGGCCGCATGCGCGCCGTGGCGAGTATCCCGCTCGTCGCTCACGTCGATCCTTTCGTCGCTGGCATCCAGGGCAGGGGCGACAGGACTTGAACCTGCAACCTGCGGTTTTGGAGACCGCTGCTCTGCCAGTTGAGCTACGCCCCTTTGGTTGGACCGTGTTGGCTGTCCAACCACTGTTCGGTATTCAGTTGTGCAGTTCCGGTGTCACACAACACGCGCGCCGCTCCAGCAGTTGCCGGCCCCGTCGGCGATCCTTCGGAGTACATCCCTCCGGACCGCCTGGAACCAGCCCTACAGAGCAGCGCGCAACGGCTGGTGACCCCAGAGACCTGAGTGTACGTTACCGTCCGCGCCATTTGCCAATCAGGGTCAGTCGACCAGGTCAGGCTGGGTCCCACTCCGGACCACGACCGCTCACGCCAGCTGCACCGTTGCGGTCGCGCGGCCGAAGATCTTGCGACCGACCGACTTCGCCACAATGGCGATGACCGCGGTCCGCGTCTCCGGATCCACCGACTTCACCTTCCCGGTGTACTCGATCTCGGCAGGCTCGTCGGAGCCCACGTAGACCGGGCTGGTGAAGCGGACGTTGTACTCCTTGACCGCACCGGGATCACCGAGCCACGAGGTGACGAAACCGCCACCGAGGCCCATGGTGAGCATGCCGTGCGCGACCACGTTTTCCAGGCCGACCAGCTTGACGACATCGTCGCTCCAGTGGATCGGGTTCGCGTCGCCGGAGACGCCCGCGTAGTTCACCAGGTCGCCGCGGGTCAGCCGGACGGTGCGTGGGGGCAACTCGTCGCCGACGGACACCTGCTCGAAGTCGAGTGCGTGCTTGCTCGGCGCGATATCGGGGATCGTGGCCACCGGCGCGGGCGTCGGTGCATCCGAGGCAGGCGTACGCGGGTGGTGCTCGGGCGCATCCTCACCGATGCCGTGCATCAGCACGTTGCGCACCGCGCCCTGCAGATTCGGGTCGATGTCGCCGCCGCTGCGCCCGATCAGGGTGGTGTAGGTGGTGAGCACCAGCTCGTCGTTCTGATCGGTGACGATGTTCTTCGTCACGATGATGTCGCCACCGAATGCCTGCCGGAACGAATGCAGGAAGACATCGCAGGTCAGGTGGTCGCCGACCTTGATCGGCCGGTGGAATTCCAGAATCTGATCGGTCTGCATGATCTGGCTCAGGTCATAGCCTGTGACGATCTGCTCGAAGAGCTTGCGCTGCGCCAGAATGCCGACAAGGGAGATGAAGGTCAGCGGGGCGAGCAGGCCGTCGTAGCCGTACTCCTGCGCGACGTCCTCTTCCCAGTGCAGCGGGTGATAATCCTGCACGGCGCGGGCGTACTCGCGGACCTTTTCGCGGCCGACCTCGTAGTAGTCGTCGACGCGGTAGTGGTGACCCACCATGGAGGCCGCGTGTGCCGCAGGATCGAAAGTCTCGTCCATGGCGATCGCTTCGTCTGTACCGGTGTTGATTGTCACGGGAGGACTGTACCTATCTGACCCCGCTGCCGGAGTCGGCGGAGCGTTCGACCACCGCACTCGCACCGTGAAAATGCGTCAGGGCCGGACATTCGTCCGGCCCTCGCATTTGTCACAGCCCGAGTAACCGGGATTCGCTCTCCCGGAATCGATCCACGCGGCAGCGGCACGCGTGGCGGACTAACGGGATTCTTTGTGTCCCCGGTGCGTGCCACAGTTCGGGCAGAACTTCTTCAGTTCCAGCCGATCGGGGTCATTGCGCCGGTTCTTCTTGGTGATGTAGTTGCGGTGCTTGCACTGCTCGCAGGCCAAGGTGATCTTTGGCCGGACATCGGTGGACTTCGCGGCCACGATATTCCTTCTTTCGGGTCAACCAGATGGTCTGATCGGTTTTGGTAGCGATGGCCGGACTTGAACCGGCGACACAACGATTATGAGTCGTTTGCTCTACCGACTGAGCTACACCGCCACGGGGTCGCATTGCCTGGTGCCGCGCCCAACCTAGGAGATGCCGAGTCGGTCACCACCGGCAATCCGGCGAGCCCCCTAACGGAATCGAACCGTTGACCTTTTCCTTACCATGGAAACGCTCTACCGACTGAGCTAAGGGGGCATGACTACTTCCGCACCAAGATTATCAATCGTAACCCCGGCGCGGCGAAGTCTTGAACGAGATTACACACTCACCGGTCGCACTTCCAAACCGTGTGGTCAGAGCGGTTTTGCGGCGACCTGCCGAGGCCGCCGACCGCACTACCGGTAGTTGACGAACTGCAGCGCGATGCCGAAGTCATCGCCCTTCAGTAGCGCGATGACCGCCTGCAGGTCGTCGCGCTTCTTGCTGCTCACCCGGAGCTCGTCGCCCTGGATCTGCGCCTTCACGCCCTTCGGGCCCTCGTCGCGGATCTTCTTGGTGATCTTCTTCGCATGCTCGGAGTCGATGCCCTGCACCAGCGTTCCGGTGATCTTGTGGATCTTGCCGGAGGCCATGGGCTCGCCCGCATCGAACGCCTTGAGGGAGATGTCACGACGGATCAGCTTTTCCTTGAATACGTCGAGCGCAGCCTTGACCCGTTCCTCCGCCTCCGCGGTCAGCACGATCTTGTCCTCGCCGGACCACTCGATCGTCGCGCCCGTCCCACGGAAGTCGTAGCGGGTGGTCAGCTCTTTTTCCGCCTGATGCAAAGCGTTGTCGACCTCCTGACGGTCGACCTTGCTGACTACATCGAAAGACGAATCGGCCACACTGCGCTCCTGTTCGGTGACGGTCCTACGGTGCTGACGCACGCCGGGTGCTCCCGGTCATCGTCAGTTCTACCCGGAAGCACGACCGTAGTCGCGTCGCACGGCCGTTGGCCAGCCGGTTTGCATTAGGGGTCGGGGTTCGTTGTAAGCTGCTCTGCGCGCCGAGAAGCGCAAAGGCAGATTGCCCGAGCGGCCAATGGGAGCAGACTGTAAATCTGTCGGTGAAAGCCTACGTAGGTTCGAATCCTACATCTGCCACCGAAAACCCCCGTCGATCACGATCGACGGGGGTTTCTCTTTTTCGCCGTGCTGCGGGCAGGACAATATTCGCGATGTATTCGTTTGTTCAGCGGCCACCGGGCTGGTCGGCACCAGGGCGCGGCGGCAGCGCGGAAGTGTCCATCGCATTCAGCGCGTCGATGATCGTGCTCTCCTCATAGACAAAGTGCGCCTCCAATTCGCTTGCGAGCCTGTCGAATTCAGTTCGGATATGAGCCGGATCGGCGGTGTCGCCACGGTCGAGCACCTGCTGCAACTCGGCGATAACCCTGGCAACCTCACCGTGCTCACGCTGCAGCCGGGCCAAGACGGGCGACAATTCCGGAAACTGCTTCGCAAGGACCGGAAAGACACCGTCTTCGGAGGTGTGGTGTTCATGTAGCGCGCTACAGAAGGCGACACAATGGGCGCGTAAATCGCGCGGCAGACTCGGCAGCGTCACCGAATCGCCCACCTGCGCCGCCAACTCGGCGCGCACCGTACCGAGGTCGCGCCTCAGCTGCGCGTGCACCTGCCGGAGATGGTCGCCGATCGCCGTTGTTCGCGCCGTGGCAGTCGCCGAAGCCGTGGTGGGTGTCGTTTTCTCGGTGAATCCACGCGTGGCGAGGACCCCGGCAGCGCCGGCAAGGATCACCGCACCGAGGACGATGGTGCGTCGACCGACCGATGGCCGCCGGGCCTTGTGCAGGGCGACCACCGGAATGACCCGCTCGGTTTCCGCTTGATACGCCGCGAAGGCCGGGTCGCGAGAGGCCTGTTCGGCATAGCGACGATCCCGCTCGGCACCGCTCAGTATGACTGCGGTCGCCTGAAAGGTCTCGACGCCGTCGGATGAGCCGATCTCTACCGTCACCTCGGGGCTTTTCCGCACGTTGTACAACCACGCGGGATGGCTGTCGGACCCGCCATTCGAGCCGAACACCAGTAGGTGATCATCCTCTCGGTGGTACACGAGAGGAGTGGTGTGGCTGCGCCCGCTTTTCGCACCGATCGTCGTCAGCAGCACGAGCGGCGCGCCCGCGAACAAACCGCCGACCTTGCCCGCATTGGCGCGGAACTCGTTGATGATCGCCGCGTTGAAGTCGGCGGCGGAGGTCGGCTGTGAGTCGGTCACGTCCTGGTCCTTCCGGGCTGCCGCCACGGATCGGCGGCCGCCGGTAATAGCCTTGTCGGAGAGAATAGAGTTTGCTTTGCAAGCAAATTAACTTTGCGACCAAAGATTATTTGGAGGTGTCCGGGATGTCAACCGATGGGCGCAGCGCCGCAGCCGGGCGCGCGCACGACACCGCAGGTATCGCGGTGGAAGAAGGCATCCGCAGCCTGCTGCTGCTCATGCCGCGGGTAGTGGGCCGGGCGAAGAAGATGCGCGTTCCCGAAGAGCTGCAATCGTTCTCGCTCGCGCCGCGGCATCTGTCATTGCTGGCGAACCTGGTCTTCGAGGGACCGATGACCGTGAACGATCTCGCGGCGCGCCTGGAGGTGGCGCCGACGACGGTCAGCCTGATGGTCGGCGACCTGAGCCGTCAGGGCGTGCTGGAACGACGCACCGACGAAGCCGACCGGCGCCGCACCATCGTGGGTATCGCGGCGGCGCACGAGAAGTCGGTCAACGATTGGCTCGGCGGCAGCGCGCGAGCCTGGCGTGCAGTCCTGGGGCCGCTGACCCCCGAGCAACGCCGGCTGTTCGTCGACACCCTTCGCGCCTACGAGCAGGAACTGGGATAAGCGGACCCCGAGCTAGTAGTTGCGCGGGCCGCCCGCCATTTCCTCCAGCCGGGCGATGCGCTCGGCCATCGGAGGGTGGGTGGAGAACCAGCGAGCGGCCTTCTCGCCGGCGCGGAAGGGATTGGCGATCATCAGATGCGACTGGGCGGTCAGCTGCGGCTCAGGAGGCAGCGGGGCGGCTTGGACACCGCGCTCCAGTTTGCGCAGCGCCGACGCGAGGGCCAGCGGGTCGCCGGTCAGCTCGGCGCCGGATTGGTCGGCCTGATACTCGCGTGAGCGTGAGACGGCCAGTTTGACCAGGGTCGCCGCGATCGGACCGAGCAGCGAAATCAGCAGCACGCCAAGCATGTTGGGGCCGCCACCATTGCGGTTGCCGCCGAACATCGACGCGAAGAAGGCCAGGTTGGCCAAGCCGGAGATGACCGCGGCGAGCGCGCCCGCGATCGAGGAGATGAGGATGTCGCGGTTGTAGACGTGCGACAGTTCGTGGCCGAGCACCGCGCGCAATTCGCGTTCGTCGAGGATCTGCAGGATGCCGCTGGTACAGCAGACCGCCGCGTGCCGAGGGCTGCGGCCGGTGGCAAACGCGTTCGGAGCGTTCGTCGGGCTGATGTAGAGCCGTGGCATCGGCTGACGCGCGGTGGTCGCGAGCTCGCGCACGATGCGGTAGATCACCGGCGCCTCCAGCTCACTGACCGGCTGCGCGTGCATGGCCTTCAACGCGAGCTTGTCGCTGTTGAAGTACGCGTAGGCGTTCATACCGACGGCGAGCACAATCGCCAGGATCAGAATCGTCGGGCTGCGGAACATCGCCCCGGCGAACACGATCAAGGCCGAGAGACCGACCATTAGCCCGAACGTCTTCAGTCCATTCGCATACCCGTGCCCGTGCATACGTCTCCTTGCCCACTCCCCCGTCCATTGAGTGCCTTACAGCAGCTCAACGATATAAGCGCAACACAGGTTCCAGAGGGAGTCCACGCCCACATTCGAGCGGATATGCCGGCAACACCTGATCTCGCACGTACATGGGTAACTCACCGGGCGCGGGCGCACTGAGCCGCCACCTCACCGCCGACCGCCGACGACAACCTCGTGGCACCCGAGTCCGGCCTGAATTCTCGCCAGAGGCTGACGAGCGCAGCTCAGCCGACGCGTTCGATGGTGTAGCGGACCAAACGCTCGAGTGCGTCATTGGCTGGGCCCGCGGGCAGTGCGGACAGTTCGGCGTGTGCGATGTCGGCGTAACCCTGCAGCTTTTCCTTCGCGAGCACCATGCCCCGCGAGCGGGCGAGCAGGCCGAGCGCCTCCTCGACCTCGTCGTCGGTCTCCAGCGGGCGGGCCAGCAGCTTGCGCAGACGATCGCCCTCGGCGCCATCGTCGCGCAGCGCGTAGAGCACCGGCAGGGTGTGCACGCCCTCGCGCAGGTCGGTGCCCGGTGTCTTGCCGGACTGCTCGGACGCCGAGGAGATGTCGATAATGTCGTCGGAGATCTGGAAGGCGGTGCCGACCGCGTCACCGAGGCGGGCCAGCCGCTCGACGTGTTCGTCGTCGGCGCCGGAAAAGGTGCCGCCGAAACGGCCTGCGGCGGCGATCAGCGAGCCGGTCTTCTCCCACACCACGCGCAGGTAGTGCTCGACCGGGTCCTGGGAGTTCTGTGCGCCCATGGTCTCGCGCATTTGGCCGGTCACCAGTTCGGCGAAGGTTTCGGCGATGATGCGCACCGCATCGGGGCCGAGAGTGGAGGTCAGCCGGGAGGCGTGCGCGAAGAGATAGTCGCCCGCCAGGATCGCGATGTTGTTGCCCCAGCGCGAATTCACGCTCGGCGCACCACGGCGCATCGAGGCTTCGTCCATCACATCGTCGTGGTAGAGGGTCGCCAGGTGCACCAGCTCCACCACGGTCCCCGCGGTGACCAGCGCCGGGTCGGTCGGGCGCGGGCCGAGCTGGCCGGTGAGGATGGTGAACAGCGGGCGGAACCGCTTGCCGCCCGCCTTGGCCAGATGCAGCGCCGCTTCCTGAAGGAAGATCTCGCCGTCGGACAGTTCGTCGATCAGGAGTTTCTCGACGTTTTCCAGTCCGTTTCGCACCGTCGCCGCGAGTTCGGTGTCACCGAGATCGACCCCGGCCACCACCGTGCTGACCTCGCTCATAGCTCCTCCTCGCCGGCGCTCGGATCCGCTGTTCGCGAGGCGCGCCGCGTCATTGATTCGCTCGCTCCGCTCGCTCATTGCAGATGTGCTCATTTCTTCTCCCAGCGATGCGTCCGACCCCACGGTAGAGAACCTAGCGTGTCCCCGCCCGATGGCCCCATGAACACCGTCACTATGCGGTGTATCAGACACTTTGGCACATTGTTTTCCGCGCGCGAGCACCGCATGCTCTCAGCTGGGGTTCGGCCGTGACACAGGCGGTGTCGGGCGCGCTCGAATAAGCGAATGCCCGGTCGCCGCACACCGACGAGACTGCCCTGCAAGTATTGAGCGCATGGGTTCACCGGATGTCACACCCGCTGGCCGCGACGGGGACGCGCAGGCCGCGCTGCCCGCAAGGACCGAAGTACTCGTCGTCGGGGCGGGACCGGCCGGTTCCGCGGCCGCGGCGTGGGCCGCGCGGGCGGGCCGCGATGTGCTGCTCACCGACTCCGCCGTCTTCCCACGCGACAAGACCTGCGGCGACGGCCTGACCCCGCGCGCGACGGCGGAGCTCGAGCATCTCGGCCTCGGTGACTGGGTGCGAGCGCACACGGTGAATCATGGGCTTCGCATGACCGGCTTCGGTCGCGAGGCGCTGCTGCCGTGGCCGAGCGGTTCCTTTCCGACCTACGGAAGTGCCGTTCCCCGAACCGAACTCGACGACAAACTGCGCGAGACCGCGGTCAAGTCCGGCGCACGGATGCTGGACGGCACGAAAGTGGTCGATATCGCCCGCGAGGGTGACCGGGTCACCGGTGTGACGGTCAAGACGGCCGAGGGTACCCGGTCGATCGGCTGCCACCTTCTGATCGTGGCCGACGGTGTGCGTTCGCCGATCGGCAAACTGCTCGGCCGCACCTGGCATCGGAAGTACGCCTACGGTGTCGCGGCCCGCGCCTACATCAAGTCCGCCCGCAGCGATGATCAGTGGATCACTTCGCATCTGGAGTTGCGCGACGCGAACAACGAACTGGTCCCTGGTTACGGGTGGGTGTTCCCGCTCGGCAATGGCGAGGTGAATATCGGCGTCGGATCGCTGGCCACGGAGAAGCGGCCTTCCCACATCGCACTGAAACCGTTGCTGGAGCACTACACCTCGCTGCGGCGCGACGAATGGCAATTCGAAGGTTCACTGCGGGCCGTCGCCTCGGCGCTGCTGCCGATGGGCGGCGCGGTCTCGAATGTGGCGGGGCGCAACTGGGTACTGATCGGCGATGCGGCGGGCTGCGTGAACCCGCTCAACGGCGAGGGCATCGACTACGGCCTCGAAGGCGGGCACATGCTTGCCGGGCTGCTCGACGAGCCGGACCTCACCAGGCTCTGGCCGGAGCTGCTGCGCGCCCGCTACGGGCGGACGTTCTCGGTGGCGCGGCGGATTGCCGGGCTTGCCACTCATCCGCGCATGGTTCCGGTGGGCGGTCCGCCGGTGCTGCGGTCGAAGTATCTGCAGCGCACCGCGGTTCGGGTGATGGGCAATCTGGTCACCGACGAGGACGTGGACATGACGGCGCGGGCCTGGCGTGCCGCGGGCCGGGCGTCCATGCGCTTCGATGAGCTCGCGCCGTTCAGCTGACGCCATGACCGGCCTGCCCGCGCTGTATCTGCTGCCGCACCTGCGGCGGGCCCGCGACCTTGCGGATCAGCATTATGCCGAGCCGTTGAATCTCGATGAATTGGCCGCTGCGGCAGGGGTTTCCAAGTTCCATTTCCTGCGGGCGTTCGCGGCGGTGTACGGAAAGACGCCTGCGGCCTATCTGGCCGAGCGGCGCATCGAGCGCGCCCAGGATCTGCTGCGCGCAACGAATCTGACGGTGACCGAGGTCTGCATGCTGGTCGGATACAGCAGTCTCGGGTCCTTCAGCAGCAAGTTCCGGCAGCTGGTCGGCTCGACGCCGTCGCAGTACCAGGCCAAATTCGCGGACGGGGCGCCGCGGATTCCCGGGTGCTACGTATTCATGCACGGGCTGTCCGACCGCACACCGCCGAGCTGACCAACACCGCAATTTCGGAGAAGCCGGGGCGTACGGTGCGGCAATAGCCTGTACTCATGACAAGCATTTCGAACGTCTCACTGGTCACTGTGTACGTCACCGACCAGGACGCAGCAAAGCAGTGGTACATCGATAAGCTGGGATTCATCGAGGTCAGCGACGTGACCATGGGCGACAATGGCTTTCGCTGGGTCACCGTCGCACACCCCGATCACACCGAACTCGAAGTGACGCTGATGATTCCCGGCCCGCCCCTGGACGACAACCTCGCCGAGGCGATCAGGCGGGCGCTTGCCAACGGCACCCACGGCGCGCTCGGCCTGAAGACCGAGGACTGCCAGAAGACCTTCGAGGAACTCACCGCCAAGGGCGTCGAGTTCATCCAGCCGCCCGCGGAACGGCCCTACGGGACCGAGGCGATCATTCGCGACAACTCCGGCAACTGGCTGGTGCTGGTGGAGCCGAAGGAATTCGACCCGCAGGCCTTCGCGTAGGCGAACGTGGCGCGACGGCTCGACTGGCCCCGGCTTGCGCCGGGGCGACGGGTGGCGGAGATCGGGTCGAATCAGGCAGTGGCCTGGGCGGCCAGCCACTCCTGACAGAACTTGCGCTCGCTGTTGAGCACCCGATGGAACAACTGCTCGGCAAGCGGCTCGATGGCGGCGCCGACCAGCGGCACCTTCACCTGCACGGTGCCGACGACCTCGATCTCCGACCCCTCGGCAGTCGGGCGCAGCTCATAGTTCCCCGACATCTCCGTGGTGATGCCACCGGTGGCGCCTTCGAAAGTGCCCTTGGCGATCTCGCCGTCGAGCGCCTGCCAGTCATCGGTGCGCGAAAGCACGAGCTCGCTCTTGAGCACCTTGCCGACGATGCTGGGAACCTTGTCCCGGCTTGCCTTTTCGGTCATGTGAATGCGGATCGTGCCCGCACCGTCCGGGTGCGATAGGTCGATCGTGGCGGTCTGGGCGTCCGCGAAGCGCGCGGCCCAGACGGCATCGGTGGTGAGTGCCCGGTGAAGATCTTCGACCGGGACTGTGTATTGCACGGTGAAGCTGAATTTTCGGGACATGGGCGCACACGGTATCCGAGGCGGCAAGTAGCCTGTTGCGGTGTCGGAAACCAGCCAGTCTGAAAGGCGGTCGATCCGCCTGCGGCGGGCCGAGATCAGCATCCTCACGGTCGCGATCGTCCTCACTACCCTCGTTGTCCTGCTCGTGCTCGCGGCCTGGCGCAACGACTATCTGATCAGCTCCGACAAAGGCGTGACCACCGCCGAAGTGCTCTCCGCGGGCCGGTTGCGCTCGGCGGTCATGTACGTCACACCGGATGGGGAGACGCATAATCCGAAGGTCGGGGTGCTCTATCCGACCAATCTGACCGCGGGCGAGCGGATCAATGTGGAGTACAACCGCAGTGATCCGGATCTGGTCCGAGTGGCGGGACGCGACGCGAGCGTCGCCGTGCTGCCCGCGCTCTCGGTGATCGTGGTGGTGTGGTTGATCGCACTGCCGACGCTGTGGATACTGCTGCGCGTCGGCCGGCGCAGGGCGAAACCGGTCCCGGCTCGCTGACCGGCCGTGCCCCCGACATTTCGCCGGAACTTTCCGTCCTGGTCACGTCGGCGTGACGGCACGGCGCGGTGTACCGGTCAGTCTCGAGTGGTGCGAGTAGCCATCGTTGCGGAGTCGTTCCTGCCGAATATGAACGGCGTCGTGAATTCCGTGCTGAAGGTGCTGGACCATCTGGACCAGCACGGCCATGAGGCGCTCGTGGTCGCCCCCGACACCCCGCGCGGGCGGCCCACCGCCCCGCGCTTCTACGGTCGTTTCCCGGTGCATCGGGTCCCCGCGGTGATGGTGCCGAAGATCAGTTCGCTGCCGGTCGGCCTGCCACAGCCGGGCATCACCGCCGCCATCGCCGATTTCGACGCGGACGTGGTGCACCTGGCCTCGCCGTTCTTGCTCGGCGCCGGTGGCCTGGCCGCCGCACTGCGATTGGACCTGCCCGCGGTGGCCGTCTATCAGACCGATGTCGCCGGGTTCGCCAAGAGCTACGGGCTCGGATTGGCCAGTCGTGCGGCCTGGGGCTGGACCCGGCGCATCCACGAGGGCGCCACCCGCACGCTCGCGCCGTCGCGGGCGGCCGCGGAAGATCTCGCGCGGCACGGTATTCCGCGGGTGCACCGGTGGGGTCGCGGCGTCGATATCGCCCGGTTCACCCCGTCGGCACGGCGAGAAGAGCTGCGCGCAGCCTGGCTGTCGGGACAGCAGAAGCTGATCGTCGGGTTCGTCGGGCGGCTGGCTCCGGAAAAGCATGTCGAACGGCTCGCGGTGCTTGCCGGCGACCGCGATATCCAACTGGTGATCGTCGGCGACGGTCCGGAACGGGCCCGGCTGGCCCGGCTGATGCCGACCGCCGTGTTCACCGGCGAGCTCGGCGGCGACGAATTGGCGCAGGCCTACGCCGGCCTGGATGTGATGGTGCACGCCGGAGAGCACGAAACGTTCTGTCAGGGCGTGCAGGAAGCACTGGCCGCCGGGGTTCCGGTGATCGGCCCGGACGCGGGCGGTCCACGCGACCTCATCGCGCACTGCCGCAACGGATACCTGCTCCCGGTCGATCGCTTCACCGAACTGCTGCCGAGCGCCGTCGGTGCGCTGCACGATCCGACGTTACGAACCCGATTCGCCGCCGCCGCCCGCAAGTCGGTACTGCACCGCACCTGGCCCGCGATCTGCACCGAATTGATGGGCCACTACGCGGCCGTGACAGGACAGCAGATCCGACTGCCACACACTGCCTGATGTCACTGCCGGACGGAGTCCGTCGTCAGTCGCGCCGGGTCGAGCGAAGGCGAGACAGCCGCCAGACCCGCGGGAACCGGGCGCGGGCATGGTCCGCGGCAGTTGTGCCCGGGATCATGGCCGGTGCGGACTGGACGGCGCGTTACTGTCGGGGGGTGGCGAAAACAGAGCAGCGGGAATCGGTTCGGGCCTCGCTGGACAAGCAGCCGCGGGAGGTCGCGTCGATGTTCGACGGGGTCGCGAAGCGGTACGACCTGACCAACACCGTCATTTCCATGGGCCAGGACAGATACTGGCGCTGGGCGGTGCGCAAGGCGCTGGCGGGACGGCCGGGTGAGCGCGTGCTCGACCTCGCGGCAGGCACCGGGATCTCCACGCTCGACCTGGCGAAATCCGGCGCCTGGTGTCTGGCGGCCGACTTCTCCCAGGGCATGCTCGCCGCGGGCAAGTTCCGCAATGTGCCGATGGTCGCGGCCGATGCCACCGCGCTGCCCTTCGCCGACAATTCCTTCGATGCGGTGACGATCTCCTACGGACTCCGCAATATTTCCGAAAGCGAGCAGGCGCTGCGCGAGATGCTCCGGGTCACCAAGCCCGGCGGCAGGCTGCTGGTCTGTGAGTTCTCCACGCCGATCATTCCGGTCTTCAGCACCGTGTACATGGAGTACCTGATGAAGGCGCTGCCGAAGGTGGCGCGAGCGGTCAGTAGCAATCCGGATGCCTATGTGTACCTGGCCGAATCCGTCCGCGCCTGGCCGAATCAGCGGCAGCTGGCCGTGCGGATCGCCGACGCGGGCTGGTCGGCGGTGAAATGGCGCAATCTGACCGGCGGCATTGTCGCGATGCACCGCGGATACAAGCTCTGACGGTTGTGCGGTGACCGCACTCACACCGCGTCCCGGCCGAGGTGGTTATGGTGCGGTTACCGCCGATATCGCCGGTGAAATGCGGCATTCACCCAGCTGGACGGGCGATATCGAGACACCGGGACGCGCACCTCACCGCTCTCGGCTCCCGCTGTGAGGAAAATTGTCATCTGGCGATAACGCTGGGTAAATAGGTCGCAACCGGTGATCGCCATGATCGAGGCATGTCGGACGCAGTGACAGAGAGCGCGCCGGGCACGGCCAAGACGGCGTGCTCATACTGCGGCGTCGGCTGCGGCATCACGGTGCAGACGCGAACCGATGCGAGTGGTGCGACGGTGATCGCGAAGGTGAGCGGCGACAAACTGCATCCCGCGAACGCAGGCAGGCTGTGCACCAAGGGCGCTACCCACCTGGATCTGATGCGGGCGCCGGGACGGATGGAAACCGCCTACCGGCGGCCCGCGCGGGACCAGGCTCCGGTGCCGGTGTCGGTCGACGAGGCCGTGCGCGAGGCGGCGGCTCGGCTGCGGGCCATCCTGGACGAGCACGGACCGGACGCGATCGCGCTGTATGTGTCCGGGCAGATGTCGCTGGAAGCGCAATACCTGGCGACGAAGCTTGCCAAGGGATACCTGCGCACCATCCACATCGAGGCCAATTCCCGGCTATGCATGGCCAGTGCCGGGACCGGGTACAAACAGTCGCTCGGCGCCGACGGGCCGCCTGGATCCTACGACGACTTCGAACACGCCGATCTGTTCTTCGTGATCGGCGCGAATATGGCCGACTGCCATCCGATCCTGTATCTGCGGATGGTCGATCGGATCAAGGCGGGCGCGAAGCTGATCGTCGTCGATCCGCGGCGCACCGACACCGCGGCACGCGCCGACCTGTTCTTGCAGCTCGCGCCTGGCACCGATCTGGCGCTACTGAACGGGCTGCTGCATCTGCTCGTCGACAACGGTGACATCGACGAGGACTTCATCGCCGAGCACACCGAAGGCTGGGCGTCGATGCCCGAATTCCTCGCCGACTACACCCCCGAGCAGGTCGCCGAGATCACCGGCCTCGCCGTGGCCGACATCCGCACCGCCGCACGCTGGATCGGCGAGGCAGGTGAATGGATGACGCTGTGGACGATGGGGCTCAACCAGTCCACCCACGGCACCTGGAACACCAACGCCATCTGCAATCTGCACCTGGCCACCGGCGCCATCTGCCGTCCCGGCAGTGGACCGTTCTCGCTCACCGGTCAGCCGAATGCCATGGGCGGTCGCGAAATGGGTTACATGGGTCCGGGTTTACCCGGCCAGCGCAGCGTGCTCGCCGCCGCCGATCGGGCCTTCGTGGAGACCGCGTGGGGCATAGAGCCCGGCACGCTGCGGACCGAGGCCGGGCCGGGCACCATCGATATGTTCCGTCGGCTGTCGGACGGCAGCATCAAGGCTGCGTGGATCATCTGCACCAATCCGGTTGCCACCGTCGCCAATCGGAAGACGGTCATCGCCGGACTCGAGGCCGCCGAGCTGGTGATCGCCCAGGACACGTACACCGAGACCGCGACCAATGCCTACGCCGATCTGCTGTTGCCCGCCACGCTGTGGGCCGAAGCCGATGCGGTGATGGTGAATTCCGAACGCAACGTCACGCTGTTGCAGCGGTCGGTCGATCCGATCGGCGAGGCGCGGCCGGACTGGCTGCTGATCGCGCAGGTTGCCACCGCGATGGGATTCGACGGCTTCGATTTCGCCTCCAGTGCAGAGGTTTTCGCCGAGCTCCGCAGGTTCGCCAATCCCGCCACCGGCTACGACCTGCGCGGCATGAGCTTCGAGCAGCTGCGTGCCGGACCGATGCAGTGGCCGTGCGCCGAGCCCGGCGCGCGGCGCAACCCGATCCGTTATCTCAACGACGGTGTCAGCCAAGAGCTTTTCGTCGACGAGGCGGGCCGTCGGCCGCGACTGGCGTTCGCAACGCCGAGTCGTCGCGCGGTGTTCTGGCCGCGCCCGCACCTGGCCCCGGCGGAAATGCCCGACGACGATTATCCGTTCGTGCTCAATACCGGCCGGTTGCAGCATCAATGGCACACCATGACCAAGACCGGCAAGGTCGCCGCACTGACCAAGTTGAACGGGCAGCCGTTCGTCGAGGTGCATCCGGCGGATGCGCAACGGCTCGGTATTCAGGCAGGCGATCAGCTCGAAATAGCCTCGCGACGTGGGCGAGCTGTGCTACCCGCGCAGATCAGTGACCGGGTGCGTCCCGGCGACTGCTTTGCACCGTTCCACTGGAACGACGAGCAGGGCGAGTACCTGACCATCAACGCGGTGACCAACGACGCTGTCGACCCGGCATCCCTGCAGCCGGAGTTCAAGGCGTGTGCGGTGTCGTTGCGCCGGGTCGCGCCGGTGCCGCGGTCCGAATCGCCTGCCGCGCCCGAATCTCCCGCGACGCCCGACATTTCCGGAGCGCAGCCCGCGCTGTTCAACGTGCTCGAAGGAGCCGCCTTCCGCGGCACCCACCCGTTGGCCACCGCACTCGGACTCGACGCGGCCACGACGCCGACCCTCACCGAGCACGAACGCATCTACCTCGCTGGATACCTCTCGGCGCTGCAATCGATTCCGGTCACCGGACAGCCGGTGCTGCCCGAGTCCGCACCGCTGTCCCTGCACAGTCGGTTCTGGATCGATGGACTGCTCGCAGGCATGTACTCCCGCGCCGCGGCCGCGACGACGACCGACGACATCGCCGCCCAGCCGCCGATCACCATCCTGTGGGCCTCGCAGACCGGTAATGCCGAGGAACTCGCGGCGACCACGGCTGCCCGCCTCGCCGACAACGGCTATCTGCCGAGACTGCTGGATATGGACTCGTGCGAGCTGAGCGGGCTGACCGGCGATGTGTTGTTGATTACCAGCACCTTCGGCGACGGCGGACCACCGGACAACGGCGCCGATTTCTGGAGCCGCCTCGACGACAGCGCGGCCCGGCTGACCGGCGTACGGTACGCGGTGCTCGCACTCGGCGACTCCTCCTACGACGACTTCTGCGGCCACGGACGCAAACTGGACCAGAAATTCGCCGAACATGGTGCAACCCGGCTGCTTACGCGCATCGACACCGAACCCGACTTCGAAGAGCCCGCGGCGCAGTGGCTCGACAATGTCCTTGCCGCACTCGGCGGCTCGTCGACCGGTGAACCGTCCGAGACGGACACACCGCCGACGCCGGGGCCGAGCGCTCCTGCCCCTACTCGGACCGCGGTGCGCGCAGGCGGAGCAGGCACGCTGGTGCTGACCCGTACGCCCGCGCCCGCACTCGACCGCACACAGCGCGCCGAGCCTGCACCCTTCACCCGCAATGCGCCGGTCGCCGCCCCGCTGGTGCGCAACGAACCGCTCTCGCGCGCCGGATCATCGAAAGAGGTGCGGCAGTTCGGGTTCGATCTGCGCGAGCTGGAGGCCGTTTACGAGGTCGGCGATTCGCTGGGGGTGTGGCCTGCCAACTGCGAGTCGCTCGTCGCGGAGTGGCTAGAGACAACCGGGCTGGACGGCCGCAGGATCGTCGAAATCGACAACAGGGAACTGCCGCTGGTCGATGCGCTGCGAACCCACTACGACATCACCAGGGTCGGCCAGGATCTGCTCGGTTTCATCGCCGAACGCAACCACAGCATTCAGCTCGCCAAGCTGCTGCGCCGCGACAATCGCAACGAGCTCGACAAATACCTGTGGGACCGGCAAGCCGTCGATGTGCTGCGCGACTTCCCGGTGCGGGCCGATCTCGTCGAATGGCTCGGCGCCATGAAAAAGCTGCAGCCGCGCCAGTATTCGATCTCCTCCAGCCCGCTGGTCAGCCCGGACGAGGTGCAGCTCACCGTCGGGATCGTCCGCTACGGCGATCCGGCGGCGACCGGATCCGCCGACCGCCGCGGCGGGGTGTGCTCGACGTTCCTGGCCGATCGCGGCACCGCCGTCCCGATCTTCCTGCACCGGTCCCCGCACTTCCGACCGCCGCTCGACCCGACAGCGCCGATGATCATGGTCGGTCCCGGCACCGGCATCGCCCCGTTCCGCGGCTTCCTCCAGGAGCGGCGCGCACTCGGCTGCACCGGCCGCAACTGGCTGTTCTTCGGCGACCAGCACGCCGCCGAGAACTTCTACTATCGCGCCGAGTGGGAAGACATGTTCCGCTCCGGCTTCCTCACCCGACTCGATCTCGCCTTCTCCCGCGACCAGCGTGAGCGAATCTACGTGCAGCACCGGATGATCGAGCACGGCGCGGAACTGTGGTCCTGGCTGCGCGACGGTGCGCACTTCTACGTCTGCGGCGATGCCGCTCGGATGGCCAAGGACGTCGACGACGCCCTGCTACGCATTGCCCGGATCCACGGCAAGCTCGACGAGGACGGCGCGCTGGCCTTCAAGAAGCAACTCATCGCCGAGAAGCGCTACGTCCGCGACGTTTACTGATACGTCCTGCCTCGGGGCACCGGCTGGAGGGTGTCGGCGATGGGTTTCTCCTAGACCGCGGGCGGGTTGAGCCGGGCGAAGTCGGGCAGGCGGTAATACGGGTAGTACGGGTACGGCGGCGTGGTCGCGCTGGCCTTGTCGAGCCGGGAGATCTGGTCGGCGGACAGGTGCCAGCCGACGGCACCGAGGTTCTGGCGCAACTGTTCCTCGTTGCGGGCGCCGACGATCACCGTTGCGACGGTGGGTCGGCTCAGCAGCCAGTTGAGTGCGATCTGCGGGACCGTCCTGTCGGTTTCCGCGGCGAGCTCGTCGAGTACGTCGACCACGTTGTAGAGGTGCTCGTCGTCGACCGGCGGGCCTGCCTCAGCTGTCTGGTGCAGTCGACTTCCGTCCGGAAGCGGTTGTCCACGGCGGATTTTGCCGGTCAGCCTGCCCCAGCCCAGTGGGCTCCAG
Source organism: Nocardia sp. NBC_01009 (assembly GCF_045208035.1). Classification (NCBI taxonomy): domain Bacteria; kingdom Bacillati; phylum Actinomycetota; class Actinomycetes; order Mycobacteriales; family Nocardiaceae; genus Nocardia; species Nocardia sp. NBC_01009. The sequence continues at coordinate 168,768 of NZ_CP108695.1, forward strand.
ACCACCGCGCCGACACCCTGATCCCGGCCGAGGGGCATCAGCTCCCACTCGTAGTCGCGGCCGACCAGCGAGTAGTACACCTGGTGCGCGACGTAGCGGGTCAGGCCGTTCCGATCGGCCGCGGCAAGGGATTTCATCAGCTGCCAGCCCGCGAAATTGGATGCGCCGAGGTAGCGGATCTTGCCTGCGCGGACCAGATCGTCCAGTGCGGCAAGGACTTCCTCGACCGGGGTGTGCGCGTCGAAGGCGTGCAGCTGGAACAGGTCGATGTAGTCGGTGCCCAGCCTGCGCAGCGATCCCTCGACCGCGTTGATGAGCCGGGCCCGCCCCGAACCCGCGTCGTAGGGGCCGGGACCGGTCGGCAGACTCGCCTTCGTCGACAGCAGCAGCTGATCGCGGCGTCCCTTGATCGCCGCGCCGAGCACCTCTTCGGAGGCACCGTCGGAATAGACATCGGCCGTGTCGAACATGGTGACGCCTGCCTCCAGGCTGATGTCCACCATGCGTCGTGCCTGTTCGGCATCGGTGTCGCCCCAGGCGCTGAAGAGTTCGCCACGACCGCCGAAAGTGCCCGCGCCGAAACTCAAGGCCGGGACGAGCAAACCTGATGCGCCGAGCCGCCGGTACTCCATGATGACTCCTAAAGGGTCTATAGTTCCGTTAACATCTGGAACAGTACACCCGTCGCGCCATAAATGAAACTGGAGTCCCGTTATGACGTCCGAGGAGCTCACTCCCGGCTCGGTCCGCCCTGGTGGACGCACCGCACGCGTACGCGAGGCGGTACTGCAAGCGGCAGGCGATCTGCTGGCCGAACGCGGCTTCGCCCACCTGGATCTCGCCGAGGTCGCCGCACGGGCCGAGGTCGGCAAGACCACCGCGTACCGTCGCTGGCGCACCCCGACCGGACTGGTCATCGACCTGCTCGTGGACATGGCCGAACAGTCGCTGCCGCACGCCGACACCGGCTCCCTGCTCGGCGATCTGACCGCAAACGCCCGGCTGGTAGCCAAGACATTGACCGACACGCGCCAAGGCAGGCTCTTCCAGGCCGTCATCTCCGCCGCGACCTGTGACGACACCGCCGCCACTGCCCTGCACCGCTTTTACGACATCCGCCTCACCGAATGGTCCCCCTGTGTGCAGGCCGCGATCACCCGCGGTGAGGTTCCCGAAGGCACCGACGCACGCGCGGTCCTCTCCGCGGTCTCGGCGCCCCTCTACTACCGTCTGCTCGCCTCGGGCGACCCCATCGACGACCTCGCGGCAACAACGGCCGCCCACGCCGCGACGAGCGCCGCTGCGGCGGGCCTGTTCGTGGCCGCCCCGCGGTGATCCGGCACGGTGATTCGCGTTCCTCGCACCCGCCGTCGCAACCAAGTCGTAGCGGCGAAAAGTGCTGGAAAAGCGGATAATTGGGAGATGAAGGGTGATCGTGTAGAGGTGGTCGTCGACTTCGGCGACGGGTCTCGAAGCTATGAAGTGGTCGCGACAAGGGCGGGCCGGCGCGTAGACGTCCGGATCGCGCGCGGCGTTGTCGAAGTCAGCGAAGTGACGAGGACCGGAGTCGCGGTTCGCACCGCGCGGTTCATGGCGAACCGGACGCTGGCGCTGGTGGAGTACCCGGCGAACGGAACCGGTGCGATCGGGGGCGAGTAACAGCGGGGTTGCCGCATCGCGCGCGGCGGAGCATTCTCGATGCGTATCCGACTGTTGTCCTACTCCGTCGTGGGTGATCCACGCAGGAGGCACCAGCGGAGAGGAGCGAACGAATGACCGATCGCAACACGTCCCGCGCCATGGACGTGGTTCCGGAAGCCGATCTCGCCGAACAATCCGTGCCGGCCTATCCGGACGAAATCGTCGACGAGACCGATGAACAGGAGATTGCCGCAGCGGTCGATCGGGACGCGCTGAGCGCGGACCCGGCCGACATCGTCGAGCAATTGATCGCGGTGCCGCTGGAGGACGACCACGACACCGGCCCCGCCTACTGACGCGCTAGGGCGCGATCTTGGCGCGCACCGTGGCATGCAGCTCACGCAGGCTGGACCGTTCGGTCACCACCTCCAGCACCCGTGTTCCGTGAGCCCGTGCGGTCAGCTCTACGGCCAACTGCTCCGGATCGACCTGACGGTGCGGAATGCGGTACGCGGCGCACAGCGCGGCCAGATCCATCCCGTGCGGGGTGCCGAACACTCGCTCGAAGACACCGGCGTACTGCGGGTCGCCCTGTTCGAGCAGTTCGAAGATGCCGCCGCCGTCGTCGTTGGCGACCACGATGGTGAGGTCGGCGGGGCGCGGTTCACCACGCCCGATCAGCAGGCCGGACGCGTCGTGCAAGAAGGTGAGGTCACCCATCAACGCGATCGTGCGGCCTTCGTGATGCAGTGCCGCACCGACCGCAGCGGACACGGTGCCGTCGATGCCCGCGACCCCACGATTGGACAGCACTCGGACGCCGGGCCGCGGCGACGAGACGAGCGCGGCGTCGCGGACCGGGTTCGACGCGCCGAGCAGTAGTTGATCACCCTCGCGCAGCGCATCCATCACCACCGCGGCCACGTGCAGGCCGGTCGGCTTCGGGTGCGCGGCGAGTTCGGCGCGCACCACCTCGTTCGCCCGCGCGTTCAGTTCCCGGCAGTGTGCCAGCCATTCCGGCCGCGGTGCTCCCGTCACCAGCGCGCGAGTACCGGTCCCGACGACATTGCCTGAGACATCGGGCCAGCGCGGCCCGGTGGTCAGCGCGAAGACGGTGACATCCGGGTCGGCGAGCACCCGCGAGACCTGCCGGTGCAGGGTGGGGCGGCCGGTGATGATGGCCTGCTGCGGCTTCAGCAGCGGCAGCGCGAGCGGGTGCAGTGCGGGGCCGTGCATCGGGGCCGTCGGCTCGGCGACGGTCGGCAATGCGGACAGCTCGGGTCGCAGGCCGGCACCATGCCCGGAAATGACGACCGTGTCGGGCGTCAGGTCGATGTCGAGCGGCACATCGAGCGTCGCGTACTGGGTGAGCGTCCAGGCTCGGCCACCCGCGCGGCCGGCCGGCGCGGATTCGCCCGGCGCAAGGTCGGGCACCAGCGGCTCACGCAGCGGGATATCGAAATGCACCGGGCCCGCGTTGCCGGAGCGGGTGCCGCGGGCCGCGGCGAGCACCCGGCAGACCGCCGAGCGCCACAGGCTGTTCTGGTGCCCGTAGGGCGCGCAGTCGGCATTGGCGGATTCGTCCTCGGCGAGGCCGAGACTGATGGTGGCGCGGACCTGGCTACCGAACAGGCCGAGCTGTTCCACCGTCTGGTTGGCGCCGGAACCCAGCATCTCGTAAGGCCGGTTCGCGCTGAGCACCACGAGCGGCACCCGCGCGTAGTTGGCCTCCAGCACCGCGGGCCCGAGGTTGGCCACCGCGGTCCCCGACGTCATGACGACCGGGACGGGCAGCCTGCTCGCGACCGCGAGCCCGACCGCAAGGTATCCGGCGGTCCGTTCGTCGATGCGCATGTGCAGCCGGAGCCGGCCCGCCGCGTCGGCCGCTTGGAGCGCAAAGGCCAACGGAGCGTTGCGTGACCCCGGGCACAGAACGACGTCCCGCACACCCCCGCGCGCGAGTTCGTCGACGACCACCTGCGCTTGTGCTGTAGACGGATTCACGACTCCAGCCTCTCAGACAGTTGCCCCGACGTCTCCGTCGCCCTGCTCACACACGTGTGTTCGAGTGGGTTTTCGCCGCCCGCGTCCACCACCGGACGCGGGCGGCGCAGAAGCGTGCACACCCCGAATCGGCGATGCCGATATCGGTCGGGGTGCGACGCGCGCTGCCGAAATCAGTTGGCGTGCTTCTGAACCAGATCACCCAGCCGCGGCAGGGCCTCGATGACGTTCTTCTTGGCCGAAGAACGCATCGAGGAGTAGACCTTCTTCAGCGCGGGCCTGGTCGAGGAGTCGGCCCGCTCGTCGGTGACGACGAGCAATGCCTCGGCGACCTCGTCTGACTTGGCGACCAGCAGCTCGGCGAATGTGCCTGCGCCGTTGGCCGCGTACTCCTGCCAGAACGGCTCCAACTGCGCGACGAGCTTGGGCGCCAAGGACTCCAGCGCATCAGGCACGATGGACGGGCTGATCTTCTTGACCGCCGCGTATCCACCCTTGACTGCCAGGCCAGACGCACCACCCTTGTCCGACACCTCGGCGTCCAGAACCTCCTTGGCGTCGGCAAGGAAGGCCGTGCGCTTGGCGTCGTCGAGCAGGGATTCAGACAGTGCTGCAACCACTTTCAGGTTCCTCCGGATTGATGTCGATGAACGAGCGCTGGCAACTATACGCACTGGTGCGGAAGGTCACACGGTACTGACCCGGCTCAGGGCTGCCAGGGCAGCAACTCGACCATGAGTCCTTCACAATCCGCGAGCACATTGTCCTGCTCATCGAGCAGCTCCGCGGTGATGAAAGTCTTGCGTCCTTCGATCCGATCGACCCGTCCCTGCACCGTGAGCGGCGTCTCCAGCGGAGTGATTTTCCGGTAGTTGACGTGCAGATATGCGGTTCGGCTTATCGGTCTGCCCGCGTAGTGCACGATCATGCCGAGCAGGTCGTCGAACAGCAGCGGCAGCACGCCGCCGTGCGCGGCGCCGTTGCCGCCGAGATGGAAGCGACGAAATTCACCGGCCATCCGGATTCCATCGGGTCCGGCCTCGGCCACCCGCCACGGCAGCAGCAAAAGGCTGCCGCGCCCTGGTAATTCGACCGCGCGGCCCGCGGGCCCCTGTAGCTCGGGCGCGCGGTAGGGCTCCAGCAGATCGATCAGCTGCCGCGCTTGTGCGAGCGCTTCGCCGAAAACATCGTCGGTGGCGTCGACGGAGACGGCCAGATCCTGCAACGTACGCATCGCCTCGACGAACGGCCCGAAATTGGACCCGATCTTCGCGCGGGAGACCTTGGGAAAGCCCCCGTGCTTCTCGTACCGGGATTCGTCCACCGCGCTCCGGTCGATAACCGGTTTCACTCGCTCGCTCATACCTGCACGGTAACGCGTTGTTTTACACCGTCAAGTCGAAGAATCCGGTGATCGGGCTCCGACCATGGGAAGTCGCTGGCACCCGGCGCGAGGCCGGGGGCAATAATCACTGACGTGACGTTCAATCCGAAGCTGTGGCGGCCCGTTCCCGGGTTCGAGAACCTGACCGACATCACCTACCACCGGCATATCGAGCAGGGCACCGTCCGTGTCGCGTTCGATCGTCCGGAGGTGCGCAATGCGTTCCGGCCGAACACCGTCGACGAGCTCTATCGCGCGCTCGACCACGCCAGGATGACCCCGGACGTCGGCGCGGTGCTGATCACCGGCAACGGGCCTGCGCCGAAGGACGGCGTCTGGGCCTTCTGCTCGGGCGGTGATCAGCGCATCCGCGGCCGCAACGGTTACCAGTACGCCAGCGGCGAGACCGCCGACACGGTCGATCAGGCGCGTGCGGGGCGGCTGCACATCCTGGAGGTGCAGCGGCTGATCCGCTTCATGCCGAAGGTGGTCATCGCGCTGGTCAACGGCTGGGCCGCGGGCGGCGGGCACAGCCTGCACGTGGTCTGCGACCTGACGCTGGCCAGTCGCGAACACGCTCAGTTCAAGCAGACCGACGCCGATGTCGGCAGTTTCGACGGTGGCTACGGCAGCGCTTATCTGGCGAAAATGGTCGGCCAGAAATTCGCACGGGAAATCTTCTTCCTCGGCCGCCCGTACACCGCGGAGGAAATGCATCAGATGGGCGCGGTGAACAAGGTCGTCGATCACGCCGAGCTGGAAAACGTTGCGCTGGAATGGACAGCCGATATCAACGGCAAATCCCCACAGGCCCAGCGCATGCTGAAATACGCGTTCAATCTCCTCGACGACGGCCTGGTCGGCCAGCAGCTGTTCGCCGGTGAAGCCACCCGCATGGCCTACATGACCGACGAGGCCGTCGAGGGCCGCGATGCGTTCCTGGAAAAGCGGAAGCCCGACTGGACACCGTATCCCTGGTACTTCTGACCACCACCGGGTCGCACTTATCGGACTAATCGGACGGATGGTGTGAAATGGACATTCTGAGCAGCCGGATAATCCTGCGTCCGGCCGACCACGCGAAAACGCTCGCGTTCTATCGGGATGGACTCGGGCTCGCCATTGCCAGGGAGTATCCGGGCGGCACGGTTTTCTTCGCTGGACAGTCGCTGGTGGAGGTGGCTGCGCACGGCGGAACGGGAAATTCGACGGCCTTCAGCGGCGCGATCTGGCTGCAGGTCCGCGATGTTTCCGACGCCGCCGCCGAGCTGGCGCTGCAGGGGATCGCGATCGACCGACCGCCGGTGCGCGAGCCATGGGGCCTGATCGAAATGTGGCTGAAAGACCCCGACGGCGTGCCGATCGTGCTGGTCGAGGTGCCCGCCGAGCATCCGATCCGGCGGGATTCGCGCTGGTCACCGGACTGAAGGCCGGATAGGCCATCAGCCGCTACCGGCGGCCCGAGTTGCCAATGCCGAGTCCGGCGAGGACGATAACGCTCGGATGGCTGCCCGACCGCCGATGTCCGGGCCCGCCGCTGTGTACCCCGTCCGACGAGTGAATCGCAGTCTCGATGCCTGGCGTACCCGAACCCCATTCCCGCGCAGCGCACCCACCCCGCGCGCGTCGATCCAGCAAACCGACCCGTTCCGCCGGTGGTGGCGCCGGCATGACACGATCAGACGCGTGAGGGAGCGGAGCGAGCGAGCCATGGGCACAGCGCCTCTGGGCACGACGGAGCCCGGCGTCAGCGAGGTGGAGTCGTGACAACGACCTTACGGACTTTGCCGATGCCGACCGGATCCCGGGTCGGCGATGTGCTGCCACACCTGCGTGAAGCATTGGAAGGGAACGGCCCCGCATGGTTGCCGATCCCGACCAGCGATCGTCGCGAGGCCCAGCGCCTCAGCGACGCCCTCTCCCCTGGTGAGCCGATCGACGACGGCATCGCGCTCGTGGTGACCACCTCGGGCACCACCGGGGTGCCGAAGGGTGCGATGCTCGGCGCGTCCGCGCTGCTTGCCAGCGGCGCGGCCACCCACGACCGGCTCGGTGGGCCGGGCAATTGGCTGCTCGCCCTGCCGACGCACCACATCGCCGGTATCCAGGTGCTGCTGCGCAGCATCCAGGCAGGCACCGAACCCACCGTGCTCGACGTCTCGGGCGGTTTCCTGCCCGAAGCGTTGGCGGGCGCGGTCTCGAGCATGCGTGGACCACGCCGGTACACCGCATTGGTGCCGACTCAGCTGGTCAAGTCGCTCGACACACCCACCGCCGCAGCCGCATTGGCCGAACTGGACGCGGTGCTCGTCGGCGGCGCGGCCACCCCGCTACCGCTCTACGAACGCGCGAAAGCCGCCGGTATCAACGTTGTTCGCACCTACGGCATGAGCGAGACCTGTGGTGGCTGCGTCTACGACGGGGTGCCCCTCACCGGCACCGAAGTGCGCGTCGAAGACGGCCGGGTCCTGCTCGGCGGAGCCATGATCGCCGCAGGCTACCGCAACCAGCCCGATCATCCCGCGTTCGCCGAACCGGGTTGGTTCCGCACCGAGGACGCGGGGACCTTCGACGGCGGCGTGCTCAGCATCAGCGGCCGACTCGACGAGGCGATCACGACCGGCGGCCTGCTGGTGATACCGCAGGTAGTCGAGGCCGTGCTGGGGACGCATCCGTCGATCAGCGAATGCGTGGTGCTCGGACTGCCCGACGAACGACTCGGGCAGCGCGTCGCCGTCGTGGTGGTGCCTGCCGCGGGCGCGACGCCGACCCTGGAGGAATTGCGCGAGCACGTCGTGCGCGAGCTGGACTCCATCGCCGCCCCCCGGGAATTGGCGCTGCTCGACGAGCTACCGCTGATCGGCCCCGGCAAGCCCAACCGCACCGAACTGCGCGCCTATCTGCTGGCCGAGTCGACGCGACAATAGGCTCTCGACCTGCAGTGCATGCCGCTGCAAGTGCGCGTGACACCGTCATGCAAGGGCCGTGCAAGATCGGCCCACCACAGTTCTCTGCATGACTTCTTTCGCACCAACTTCAGCGCTCGCCGTAGAGGCGGACGGCCTGGTCAAGGTGTTCGGGGAACAGCGCGCCGTCGACGGTGTGAGCCTGGCGGTTCCGCAGGGCTCGGTATACGGCGTGCTCGGACCGAACGGCGCAGGCAAGACCACCACCATCAAGATGCTGGCCACCCTGCTGCGGCCGGACGGCGGCAGCGCCCGCATCTTCGGCCGTGACGTCGTCGCCGAACCGACGGCCGTGCGTTCCCTCGTCGGTGTCACCGGCCAGTACGCCTCCGTCGACGAGGACCTGTCGGCCACCGAGAACCTGATCATCTTTTCCCGCCTGCTCGGTCTGAACCGGATCGACTCCCGCCGCAAGGCCGCCGAACTGCTCGAGGAATTCGACCTCACCGAGGCGGCGAACAAGCCGCTGAAGAACTTCTCCGGCGGCATGCGCCGCCGCCTCGATCTGGCCGCCAGCCTGATCGCGACGCCGCCGCTGCTGTTCCTCGATGAGCCGACCACCGGCCTCGACCCGCGCACTCGCGCCCAGATGTGGGAGACCATTCGCCGACTGGTTCGTGGGGGCGCGACAGTGCTGCTCACCACGCAGTACCTGGACGAGGCCGATCAGCTGGCCGACCGGATCGCGGTCATCGACCACGGCAGGGTGATCGCCGACGGCACCGCCGACGAGCTCAAGGCCTCCGTCGGCGGCTCCTCGCTGCACCTGACCCTCGTCGATCGGGCCCAGCTCGAGGAGGCTCGCCGCATCGTCGGTGATTTCCTCGGCGCCGAAGCCCTGATCACGCCGGAGGCCGGCAGGCTCACGGCTCCGCTCGAGGACGCGGGCATGACCGCCGATCTGCTGATTCGCCTGCGCGAGTGGGACATCGCGGTCGACGAGATCACCGTGAGCAAGCCGACCCTCGACGAGGTCTTCCTCACCATTACCGGCCACCCGGCCGACGACGACAACGATTCCGAACGGAGCGCGGCATGACCACCATCACCGAACCGAGCACGGCCGCTGCCGGGCGGCACGCGGCGCCACTCTCGATCCCGGAGGCCAGCAACAAGATCAGCATCCGGCAGACCGTGTCGACCTCGTTCACCATGGCCTACCGCGGCATTCTGAAGATCAAGCACAATCCTGAGCAACTGTTCGATGTGACGGTGCAGCCGATCCTGTTCACCGCGCTGTTCGCCTACATCTTCGGCGGCGCGATCTCCCACAACGTGCACGACTATCTGCCGATCCTCATCCCCGGCATCCTGGTGCAGACGGTGATCCTGACCTCGGTGGTGACCGGCACCCAGTTGCGTGAGGACATGGACAAAGGCGTCTTCGACCGGTTCAAATCGCTGCCCATCGCCCGTATTTCGGCACTGGCCGGCGCGTTGATCGCCGATATGGTGCGCTACGTTCTCGCGACCACCCTGACCATCCTCGTCGGCCTCTGCCTGGGCTACCGGCCCGAAGGCGGCGTGATCGGCGTGGTGGTCGCGGGCTTGGTCATCGTGGTGTGCTCGTTCGCGGTCAGCTGGATCTGGGCGCTGGTCGGTGTCACCGGCAAGAGCGCCGCGGGCGTGCAGGGCATCTCGATGATGGTGATGTTCCCGCTGACCTTCATGTCGGGCGCTTTCGCTCAGGTGAGCACCATGCCGGGCTGGTTGCAGGCGATCAATCACGCAAACCCGGTGTACTACATGGTGAATACGGCCCGAGCGCTGATGAACGGGAACGATTATGGCAGTGACCTGGCCTGGTCGCTGCTCGGCTCGGTCGTCGTGATCGCAATCTTCGCCCCGCTGAGCATCAAGGCGTACATGCGCAGGGCGTGAGCGTCCGGCACCCGAGGTGAGCATCCCTCCAGCCGAATGCCGTGGTGAGAGACGCGAAGTCACTCACCACGGCATTCGGCTTTTTCATGTCGAGCGGTGCGCCCTTCCGAGGTAGATCATCGACCAGGGTGTGCGCTCGATCCGCGGCGACGCCCGACAAAGTCGTGCAGCAATTCGATGATTCGCTGCGCCGCGTCTTTGCGCCGCAGCGCCGCCGCTCGGGACACGGCCGCGTCCATTCGCTCGTCACCGGTCACTGCTCGATGCAACCGAATGTGGCGCCGCCATTCCATCGAGGGATAGTCCTGTCTGGCACCGACCTTGGCGGCCAGTGCAAGCAGCTCCAGACCGCGGCCGGGTTCTTCGCCGGTGGCGAGGTGATACGAACCGACCGCACATCCGACCGCACCGACTTGCGGCAGATCGAAGAACTGCGGAAGGCGATCCGCCGCGTTGCCCGCGAGCTCGTGCACCAGTCCGGACACCGTCGCCGCACGGCCGTGCAGGATATGCGCGTCGACGACCCCACTGGCCAGCATCAGTCCACCGGGTCCTGGCGCGATCGAGTCCTCCGGCCAGCCGAGCAGGTCGAGCGCCCGGTAGAAGTGGCGCATCCCGGCGTCGATATCGCCCTCGGCGAGCTCGAGTTCCGCGACCCCGCCGACCACAGCCGCCAAACGTGGATTGCGCCGCACGGACGGGCCGTCGACCGGGGATCGATAGGACGGATCCGAATCCGCGGATCCGAGCGCGGAGTCCAGCACCTGCCGCGCCTGCCCGAGCTGCCCCGTGCCGATCAGCGAGATCGCGAGGTAGCTACTCATTTCCAGCATTTCTTCGTGGGCGTGCAATTCCCGCAAGAGATCTGCGGCCCTGCGGTAGTACTGGACGGAATCGGCGTATTGCGCGGTCTGCCCGGCCAACTGCCCCAGATGCTGGACCACCATCGAGGTGCCCCACCGATCGCGGCCGTCCATGATTTTCAAGACTTTCAGCGCATCTCGAGCGGAGCCGTAGACCAGCCCGGAATTCTCCTGCGCGTTCATCCGGATGATCAGCGCGGCGGCGCGGACATCGTCGTCGGGCGAACGCGCACCCTCGGCGAGCAGCCTGGCTACCCTGGCCCCGGACGGATCCACACACAGGATCTCGCCGAGATATCGAATGCCCGCATTGAAATCGGTGCCGGTGCGCGCCAATCGGCGTGCGCGTGCTCGCACGGTGGCAATCGGGCGCAGGTCGGTGCTCATGTACAACATGTGCAAGGCCATCACCAGGTGAGCGAGCATCTGCAGATCGGCGACCGTACCGCGCACCGGCTGCTTTTCGGGCGGCAGCACCATGATCCTGCGTGCCCAACCCGTCAATTCCATATGTGCGCCGCGCATCACCCAGAGAATCGCGACCACCGGGAACACCCGGTACACGGTGCGCGAGTCGCGGCGCTCGACCGCGTAGCGCAGTACTGCGACCAGGTTGTCCAGGTCCGCCGCCACCGAAAGCACCGTGGGAACCTGCTCGCCCGCCCGATACCGATCCGCCGCGGCGACCGTGAAATCGCGGGCCCAGCGTGACATTCGGTGCATGACGAGCGCGCCCTCGTCGACTGCGCCCGGAACACCCGCCACCGCTTCGGTTCTGGTGAGCGCGAGCTGTTCCTCGCCGAATTCACGGACGGTCTCCAGCATCCGGTAGCGCGTGCCGACCGCGCCGTCGTCGTCCTCGAGCACCGTGAGCAGAGACTGGCCGACCAGGCCGTCCACGGCGCCGGCGACATCGTCCACCTCGGGGCCGCCTGCCACCGCCTCGGCGGCCGCGAGCGTGAAACCGCCCGGCATCCGGCACATTCGGCGCAGGGTCACCTGCTGCGGTTCGTCCAGCAGGTTCCAGCTCCAGGCGATCACCGCGTGCAGAGTTCGATGCCGAGCGGGTGAGGAACGATCCCCGCTGCGCAGCAGGGCGAAACGGTGCTCGAGCCTGGACTCGATCTCCTCCACGCTCATCGTGCGCACGCGAGCCGCGGCCAGCTCGATGGCGAGCGGCAAGCCGTCCAGCGTGCCGCACAACCGGGCGACCGCCTCCGAATTCAGTCGCACCGCCGGTCGCACCGCACGGGCCCGCGCCATGAAGAGGTCGGTGGCGGGCGATCCGGCCGCATCGATCGCCAAGGGCGACAACGGATACACCGTCTCGGCGGTGATCGCGAGCGGCGCGCGGCTGGTAGTCAGCACGGTGAGCTGATCACAGCTGCCGACCAGATCTGCGACAACCTCGGCGACCGCGTCGATCAGGTGCTCGCAGTTGTCCAGGATCAGCAGCATCGGACGGGCCGAGAGCGCGTCCCGAAGCCGTCTGCGCGCATCGACCGGCTGCCCAGGGCGCATGCGACCCGATTCCAGCACGACCTCACCCAAGCCGAGGGTGGTGCTGACCGCGCCTTCGATCTCCGAACGGGCATCGGCATCCGCGTCGGTGCGCACCGACGCGAGCTCCACCAGCACAACCGGCATGCCGTGCGCCACCCGAGCGCCCAATTCGTTGGCCACCCTGGTCTTTCCGGTGCCGCCGGGGCCGAGCACCGTGGTCACCCGCGACCGGCGCAGCAGTTCCTCGAGGGCATCCAGGTCGGCGGCCCTGCCGAGCAGGGTGTTGGGTGCCGCACGCAGCCCGATCGCGGTCACCGCACTCGGGGCCGAACCGCCCGACCACACAGCCGAATTTCGTCCGCCGGTGACTACCGGGTCGGCAGCCGCGTCCCGCGTCGGCCCGTCGAATACGGCACCATTCGCCGCGGCATCGCTGGGCGATCGCGGCGCGTGATCGGAGCGCTGGGCGAGACCGGGGACCGGGTCGCCACGCAGGATCGCGGTATTCAATTCGACAAGCGCCTGCCCCGGATCTGCGCCGAGTTCTTCAACCAGCCGACCTCGGATGGACGCGAACACCTCCAGCGCCTCGTTCGGCCGACCGGCCGCGGCAAGCAGCCGCATCAGCATCGCGTGTGTGGCCTCGTCGACGGGGTTGGCCGCGGCCCTTCGGCGGGTGATCGCCACCGCACCGTCGAGGTCACCACCGGACACCAGGGCCGAGACCTCGACAGCCTCCAGATCGGCGAATCGTTGCGCCGCCGCGGTACGCAGTTCGCCGGCCAGCTCGCCCGCGGGCAGATCCGCGCCGGGCTCGCCACGCCACAACGACCTGGCCTGCGCCACCGCGGCCGAGCATGCGGCGTGGTCACCCTCGGACTGCCGCCGGCGTGCCGTGCGCAGCAAGTCATCGGCCAACGTCAGATCGACCTGATCGGCGCGCAGGGTGAGCCGATAGCCCGCGGGCCCGATCTCCAGCGCACCGTCCGGCAGCGCCGACCGCAGCCGCGACACCTGGGTATGCAACGCGTTCATCGGCGAGCGGGGCGGCTGTTCACCCCAGACGTCGTCGATGAGGGCCTGCGCGCTGCGGCTGCGGCCGGGCCGCAGGGCCAAGGCGGCCAGCAGCAGCCGCGACCTGACGCCGGGCAGCGCCGCGAGCACACCGTCCCTGCGTAGCGCGATTTCGCCCAGCAGGGCCACCACGACCGATTCGCCTGCGGGCGTTGTCACAGTCCGACTTCGGCCGTCGGGGCCGTTCTGATCCGGAAACATTCCGTGGTCATCGTATGCGAGCGACACCGACCAGGTCGTCATGGTTTTTGGCCTCCATTCCGGCCGGTCGGTCGCCTACGCTGAGCACATGGCTGAGTTCGAGGTAGTTCGGCAGGCCGTTATCACGGCCGAGCCGTCGCGTATTCACGGGCTGATCGACGATTTCCACGAGTGGACGAAATGGTCACCGTGGGAGGACATCGATCCGCAATTGCAGCGGAGCTACACCGGGTCCGACGCCGGTGTCGGCGCCAAATACGCCTGGGACGGCAACCGCAAAGCCGGGCGCGGCGCCATGGAGATCACTTCCAGCGACGTTCGCGAAATCGGCATCAGGCTCGCGTTCGAGAAGCCGTTCAAGGCCGTCAACCAGACCACGTTCGAGCTGAATCCGGTCGAAAGCGGCACCCAGGTGGTGTGGCGGATGACCGGTCAGCGCCAAGGCGTGATGGGGCTGATCGGGAAGGTGTTCCCGATCGACAACATGGTCGGCAAGGACTTCGAGAAGGGTCTCGGCCGGCTGAAGGCGGTCGCCGAGGCGTAGGCGAACCGATCGGGCGGCGCTCGACGGACTCGGTGCGCCGGTACCTATTAGGCTGCGGGCATGGCTACAGCAGCGCAATGGATCGAGGGCGCACGGCCCCGCACCCTGCCAAACGCGATCGCCCCTGTCATTGCCGGTACCGGTGCCGCCGCGTCCATCGATGGCGCGGTGTGGTGGAAAGCGATTCTCGCGCTGCTGGTTTCGCTGGCACTGATCATCGGCGTGAATTACGCCAACGACTACTCCGACGGCATCCGCGGCACCGATGACGTGCGGGTCGGCCCGCTGCGGCTGGTCGGGCAGAAGCTCGCCTCGCCCGCCGCGGTCCGCAACGCCGCGATCATCAGTCTGGCCATCGGTGCGGTGTTCGGTCTGGTGCTCGTCGCCCTGTCGGCCTGGTGGCTGATTCTCGTCGGCGCCGCCTGCCTGGCGGGTGCGTGGTACTACACCGGCGGTAGCAAGCCCTACGGCTACAGCGGATTCGGCGAGATCGCGGTGTTCGTGTTCTTCGGTCTGATCGGTGTGCTCGGCACCCAGTTCGTGCAGGCCGACCGGATCGACTGGGCCGGTGTGGTGCTCGCCGTCGCGGTCGGCTCGTTCTCCAGCGCGGTGCTGGTAGCGAACAACCTGCGCGATATCCCGACAGATACCGAATCCGGGAAGGTGACCCTTGCGGTCAAGCTGGGCGACCCGCGCACCCGCACCCTGCACCTGGCGATGCTGGCGATCCCGTTCCTCGCCACGCTGATCCTGGTGGTCAGGACACCGTGGGCGCTGGTCGGACTGGTCGCGATCCCGCTCGCGGTCCGCGCCAACGCGCCGGTGCGCTCGGGCAAGGGCGGGCTGGAACTCATTCCAGCCCTCCGCGATTCGGGCCTTGCGCTGCTGGTCTGGTCCGCGGCGAGCGCGCTCGCCCTGGGGATTGCGGGCTGAGCGGAGCTCTAGCCTGCGCTCGGCCGAGCGCAGGGCTGCCCACGGGCCCCATCCGGCAATAGCCGTCAGCCGCTCCGAGACTTCAGCGCGTTAGTCGTCGCCGTCGGGGACCAGGATTCCCAGCACCCAGTTGACCACCGAGATGATGACGCCGCCCCAGACGGCGGCCCAGAAGCCGTCGACGCGCAGACCGTACTCGGTGGTTTCGGTGATCTTTGCGGTGAGCCACAGCATCAGTGCGTTGATCACCAGGAGGAACAGCCCGAGGGTGAGGATCACCAGCGGCAGCGACAGTAGTTTGACGATCGGCTTGACCAGTGCGTTTATCACGGTGAAGATCGCGGCGATCACCAGCACGGTGATGATCTTCTGGGTCGTACTGTTGTCGGGACTTAGGATCTCGATCTTGTCGACCCATGCCGCGGCCAGCCAGATGGCAACACCGTTGATGATCAACCGAATCAGAAGCTGCATGGCCCAATGCTAGGCCCGACGGGCGCGCGGGTGCTGCCCCACAACGCGAATTGTGGTGCCAGCACCCGCACACCGGGTCAGGCGGCACGATCGAGGAGGGCGAGCACCTTCGGTCGAAGTTCGGCGATCGCTCCGGAACCGCCGAGCAAACGGGTGGTAGTGGCATTGGGGGCACGCAGGATCCCGAGCAGCAGGTGCGCGGATTCGATGGTCTTGTCCTTGCGGGCGAGGGCTTCGCGCAGCGACAGCTCCACTACCTTCTTCGCGTCGCGAGCGAAGGGAATGTGCCCGAAGTTCCCGCCGCGACCCCAGCCGAACGGTCCGAGCCGCTGCTGCTCCGGCGTCACCCGGTCGAGCGCGTCCTCCCCGAAGGTGGCCTCCAGGCTCTCGCGCACCGCATCGAGGTCGATGCCGATGGAACGCAACGCCTCGGCGTCCTCTTCGCCGAGCGGCTGACTCTTGCCCGGCTGCGCCAGATTGCTGCGCACCCCATCGTGGGTGATGCCGGCCTCGGCCAGCAGTTCCTGCAACTCCTGCTCGCCTTGCGACAGCACGCCGAGCAGCACGTGCTCCACGTCGATGGTCGAGGACCGCAGCTCACGGGCGTCCTCCTGCGCCATCACGATGGCCGTTCGGGCCGCCCTACTGAACCGTTCGAACATCAGCGGTTTCCGCCTCTCCGAGAGTGTTTGTAATGGACCGCCTGCTTGCTGACCTCGAGCGCCTCCGCGATCTGCTGCCATGACCAGCCCTGTCCCCTGGCATTGGCCACTTGGATCGCTTCGAGACGTTCGAGCAGCCGACGCAGTGCGAGCACCGCGCGCAGCCCGACCTTGGGGTCGGGGCTGCCCGCGGCGGCCGCCAGTGTGGTTGCCTCAGTCATGTCGTCAATTTTTATTGACGACATCGGTTCTGTCAATAAAAATTGACGATCGGCGGCACCGGACACCGGCAGTTCACTACGGGAGAAACAGACAACCCCGCCGGCCGAGGCAACTCGGGCGGCGGGGTTGCGAGAACAAGACCGGAAGGGAACGCGGCGTTATCCGCTCCAGACGCCGGTGCTGTGGAACTTGTCCAGGATCGCCGCGGGCTCGGCTAGGCCCATCCCCTGAGCCACAACCCACTCGTCGTTGAAATACGTTCCGGCATAACGATCTCCGCCGTCACAGAGCAACGTCACCACACTGCCGGAGCGCCCAGCGGCGATCATCTCGGCAATAAGAGCGAAGGCGCCCCACAGGTTCGTCCCGGTGGAACCGCCCACCCGGCGGCCGATTACGCCACTGGCGTGCCGTGCGGTCGCGATGGACGCGGCATCGGGAACCTCGATCATGCGGTCGACCACCTGGCCGACGAACGACGGCTCCACCCGCGGGCGGCCGATTCCCTCGATGCGCGAAGACATTCCGGTTTCGTAGCCCACGTCACCGGTTTCATAGCCGCCGTAGAACGCGGAGTTCTCCGGGTCGACGACGGCCAGCTTCGTCGCATGCCTGCGATAGCGGATATAGCGGCCGATGGTGGCACTGGTGCCGCCGGTGCCCGCGCCGACGACGATCCAGTCCGGCACCGGGTTGGTCTCCAAAGCCATTTGCTCGAAGACGGATTCGGCGATGTTGTTGTTGCCACGCCAGTCGGTGGCCCGCTCGGCGTGAGTGAACTGGTCCATGTAGTGGCCGCCGCATTCGGCAGCGAGCCGGGCCGCCTCGGTGTACATGTCCGGTGGTCGCTGCACGAAATGACAACGGCCGCCCTGGGCTTCGATGAGCGCGATCTTCTGCGGCGAGGTGCTCGCCGGCATCACCGCGACGAAATCCAGCCCGAGCAGCTTCGCGAAATACGCCTCGCTCACCGCGGTCGAACCGGACGACGCCTCGACCACCGTGGTGCCCTCGCCGACCCAGCCGTTGCAAATCGCATACAAGAAAAGGGATCTCGCGAGCCGATGCTTGAGACTGCCGGTGATGTGGGTGGATTCGTCCTTCAGGTACAACTGGACGCGCCATTCGCCGGGCAGCGGGTAGCGCAGCAGATGGGTGTCGGCGCTGCGCTGGGTGTCGGCGTCGATCAACCGCACGGCATTGTCGACCCAGTCGCGCGGGGTGCTGCGGTCGCACTGCTTCATGCGGACGTGCCCCCGTCTTTGCCCCCGTCCGGGGTCTCGCCGCGCAGCCTGGCCCGCAACTGCGCCTTGTCCCTGCGGCGCTTCTCGTCCACCACCGCGATGTCCTCGTTGACGCGGGTGCGCAGCTTCTTGAACAGCGTCAGCGACAGCGGCATCGCGATGAGTAGCGCGAACAGGGCGGCGACCACCAGCGGAATGTCCACCGACACCAGCCGGGCGATCCCGACGATCGCCACCGTGATGACGACGACCAGACCCAGCCTCACGAGGGTGTAGAGCGCCAGATTGCGGGCCAGCCGCCGGCCAGCGCCAGCGGTTTGCTGTCCAGTTGCACCTTCCGGTGGAGTTGCGTCACTCACGTCGATCAGCCTATGCGAAGCTATCGGCCGCCTTCGGCGAGACCTCGTACCGAAGGTGGATGTCGTATCCGATTTGTCTATTACTTCCCCTTTACCAACTGTAGGTGGTTCGACTACGTAGGGGTCGCAGTGCAACGATGGCGCCACTGATGAGGGAACTGTCGAGAACGGAGAGGTTTGCTATGACTGCGCTTACCGTCGGCGGCCAGGACACCCTGCTGACACCGGGCCAAGTGGCCGCCATGTTCCACGTCGATCCAAAGACCGTCACCCGCTGGGCCCACGCCGGGCGTCTCGGGTCGCTGCGCACGCCGGGCGGACATCGCCGGTTCCGTGAGTCCGAAGTTCTGCAACTACTCAGGTCGTTGACCACAGAGGCCACCAGCACCGCGGTCAACGCACGCTGACCCGCAGGCCCCGCTCGGGCCCGCTGTCCAGGGGCCCGTGCAAGGCTGTCGCACCAATTTCGCATCTCAGGTGTCCGAAGACTACGTACGCGGCTACCCTCGATACCAGGAGGTGAGCGACGTGACGTACCTGTTGGCACTCATCGCAGTTGTGGCTGTCGCGGTGTTGTGCTGGAAGGCGTTCGGCCCGGAGAAGTCGGGTACGACCACCCCACCCACGCGGTCACCACAGCGTAAGAACATCAAGGGTCCCGACGACGACCCCGAATTCCTGTGGCGGCTGTCCCGACAGCACCGCGACGGCGACTCGGGTCCCACCGAGCGCTGAGAATCGCGCGCTGGAGTTCGTCCCC
Organism: Nocardia sp. NBC_01009; assembly: GCF_045208035.1. Lineage (NCBI taxonomy): Bacteria > Bacillati > Actinomycetota > Actinomycetes > Mycobacteriales > Nocardiaceae > Nocardia > Nocardia sp. NBC_01009. Next base: position 187,483 of record NZ_CP108695.1, read on the forward strand.
GCGCGGCGTCAGTCCTGCGTCGATCCGGAGACCGTCTCGAAATCCACGAGCCCGTGTCTCGTCAGCGACCTCGGCGCGGCGCCCCGAGGTACCGGGGATAGATCACCCACGCCACCGACCCGACAACCGTTGCGCGGGTAACCCAACACTCCCGCACACCGGATGTCGTCGGTCGGAATCCGCCTACTCACGGACACCGCCAGCACACGCGGCCTCCTATCGAGGCGCCACCCTGGATCAGGGCTCACCCCGGACGACCGCGCCCATGGCATCCAGGAACGACTGTCCGCCCATGATGTAGCCGCCGGCGATCGCGCCGACCAGCAGGCCGATCGGGCCGGTGATGATGCTGAAGAAACCGAGGCCGACCACGGCGCCGATCAGACCACCGATCAGACCGCCGGCGACCAGGCCGATGACGTTCTTGTTGAGCTCGGTGACAAGCCTGGCCATGGAGCTGATGGACTGCATCTCGCCGATGTTCTTGGCGCTCACTTGCGGTGTGAGAGCAAGCTTTCGGCCGTTGTCACTGATTTCGTGTGCGACCGCCATCCGGCTTCCGGAGATGTCGAAGGCCAGCGGCACCTCGGCGACCACCGCGCCGCTTGCGGATTTCAACGCAACCTTCGCACCGTTGTCGACAAGCTCGAAGGCGCCGCCGTCGACGGCAGTGGTGATCACGCCTGCGACATCGGAGAGGACGGTACGGTAGCTGATTCCTTGCTCGACGCCCGATGCCGAAACCTCTCGGATGACCTCTTCCGCAGGCTTCGCATTAACCGTTCCCGCAGCGATTCCCACCGCAGCAATGGCTAAAACAGTGGTGGCGGCGAACATGCCGAACTTCATTCAGGTATTTCCTTCTCACGAGACCTCCGGCTCGTGCAGCCGGATGACGTGTACAGCGACAGTATCTTGTTGCCATACATGGCAATAGATATACCTACCGTAGGTCATCGTTGCCCCATCGTGACCTGGTCGTTCGACCAATGTCGCGATTTTGCGAAGATTGTGGCACCGGCCGAAATACGATGTCGGACAACAACTCGACGCGCACCCGCTGGATAGTGTATGCATTTGCGTGATCTGCAAACTGCAAGTTTCACAACTTCGAACCTCGGCGGGGTATGTTCGAAGCGCAACAGCTCTGGAGGATCTCACGTGTCGCGCCAACGTATCCGTGCCGCCGTCGTATTGACGGTCTTCGTTGCTGCGACCGCGTTGACGGCAGCCCTCGTCGCAATGATCGCGGTGTCGATGAACGATCACGATCCCGATGTCAAAGAACAGGCGCAAGCCAACGAAAGCACAAGCACAGCAGCCACATCGGCGGCACCGTCCATCGAAGAGTTCCCGTTGACGACCCCGCCGCCCACCACCGTTGGAGCTCGCGGCGAGACCGGCAAACAGCTCATTCGGCTGCAGGTGAATCCTGGCGACTGCGTGGAAATCACCGGCGCGGGCGACACCACCACCCTCGGCAAAGCCGCCTGCGGCAGTGGAAGCTCCACCTACAAGGTCATCGACAAAACTGCCCAGTGCCCGAGCGACGCCGACCGTACCTTCCAGCAAACCCCGGAATCCGCCCTCTGCCTGGACATCGACTGGGTGGTAGGCGGCTGCATGGAACTGGTCCCCAACGAATCGAAACGCATCGACTGCGCCGCCCGAGGCACCCCCAACGGCGGGCGCGTGGTGGAGATCAAACACAACACCGTCGACGTCAACCGCTGCTCGAAGGGTGACCGCGGAATCGTCTACCAAGAGCGCAAATTCGTCGTCTGCGTCGCCCGCATGTGAGGATGCTGCCCGTTCGCTCGCCAGCGGTGCCGCGTGTTCGACACCGCTCTTATCAGCGCACGGGTAGGCCGATCCACGACGCAACGCGCCCGCACAACCGGATACCGCAGGCGAAAACTAGTTCGTCCTGGTAGCGGGTCCGGATTTGCTCGACGGGCCACCCGGCGCGCCGGCGATTACGGTGTGCGGGTGGGTATCGAGATGACCTTGCTGTCGGGAGTGGCGCTACGTGATCAGGAGATCAGCGGCGCGCGGACGTGCGGGTTGCTCGCTCTGCTGGCAATGGATTTACGCAACGGCTCCAGCGCCGCTCGGCTGATTGCCGGAGTGTGGCCGGAGGACGCGCCCGAGAATCCAGCCAAGGCGTTGCAGGTGCTGGTGTCGCGGACGCGATCGCAGCTGGGCGCCGACCTTATTGCGAGCACGCCCACCGGCTATCGGCTGACGCTGAGTCCCGAGCAGATCGACGCGACAGCGCTGGAAGTGCACGCGGCGGCAGCGCAACGCCATGCCAGGGCAGCTGACCACGTGGCGGCACTCGATCAGGCAGCGGCCGGACTCGCGCTGTGGAACGGGGTCGTCGAGCACGCCTCGGGCGCGGATCCGTTGTCCGAGTTGCGCATTGCCAAGCAGCCCGCGTATCGGACCCTGCTGATCGTGTTCGCGTTGGCGTTGTCCCGGTTGGGCAGGTACGCCGAAGCCGTCGGGCCGCTGACCGACGCCGCGACGAGCGAGCCACGCAACGAGGAGGTGCTGGCCGAGCTGTTGCGGGCGGAGGCCGACACCGCGGGGCCCGCTGCCGCGCTCGCCCGATACGACGATTACCGGCGGATGTTGCGCGACGAGCTCGGCGCGGATCCGGGCACCGTGCTCCAGACGATTCATAAACAGCTGCTGAGGGCGAACGAACCTGTGGTTCGCCACGGCATCCTGCACGATCCGAACCCGTTGCTCGGCCGCGAAACAGACATCGCGGCGGTGACCGCGCTGCTGCGATCCGCGCGAGTCGTCTCCCTCGTCGGCCCCGGCGGCCTCGGCAAGACTCGCATGGCCCATGCCGTCGGCAGGCTGGCCGAGCAGCGGGTAGTGCACCTCGTCCCGCTCGCCGGTGTCGAGGACGACGGCATGGTCGCCACCGAGGTGGCCGGTGCGCTGGGAGCGGGTGATGCGTCGCAGGCCGGGCCATCGACTGGCAACAGCGTCATCTCCGCCATCGCCAAATCGTTGGGGTCCGGTCCCACCCTACTGATCCTGGACAACTGCGAGCAGGTTCTCGAGGGAGTCAGCGCACTGGTCGGTCCGCTGGTGTCACTGGTAGCAGACCTGCGCATCCTCGTCACCAGCCGGGCGCCGCTGGGATTGACCTCGGAGGCGGTCCATCTGCTTCCTGAGCTGGCGCCTGCGACGGCGGCCGAGTTGTTCGGGCAGCGCGCCCGCGCGGTGCGGCCGGACATCGCGCTGCCGCCAGCCGAGGTGGCGGCACTATGCGCCCAGCTGGACGGGCTGCCATTGGCCATCGAGCTGGCGGCGGCGCGGGTGCGGGTGATGTCGGTCGCCGAGATCTCGGGCCGATTGGTTGACCGGTTCGCGCTGCTACGCAGCGGCTCCCGCGATGCGCCACAACGGCATCGGACGCTGCATGCGGTGGTCGATTGGAGCTGGAACCTGCTCGACGAGCAAGCGCAGGCAGCGATGCGGTTGTTGTCGGTCTTTCCCAACGGATTCACCGCTATCGCGGCGAACCGATTGCTCAGCGGCGACTCGGGCGACACAGACGGCCTGGATGAGACATTGGAGATGCTCGAGCATCTGGTCGACCATTCGTTGATCCAGATCACCGAGGTCGGCTCGGGCACCCGGTTCCGGATGCTGGAGACCGTCAGGGATTTCGGTGCGGCTCGGCGGGCCGATGCGGGTGAGGGCGAGCGTGCGTTGGCCGGGTTCCTGGCCTGGGCACGCGAATTCGGTGTCGGCGCCAACGAGATCGCCTTCACCGACCAAGGGGAAAAGAACCCCGTGCGCGCCGAGCAGGACAACCTGGTGCGGGCCCTGCGGCTCGGGCTGGATCGCTCGGACGGGCCGACGGTGGCCGCCACCTGGGCGGCGTTGGGTGCCTGGTGGTACGTCGGATCCCACTACGCGTGGATCGTGGAGCTGGTGGGCGAATGTGCCTGGGTGCTCTCGCATTACCGGCCTGAACCCGACTATGTGGAGGTGACCCGTACGGCGGCGACCGTCTGCGCGTTGAGTGCCGTCACCCAGAGTGGTTTCGAGCTGCGATCGATGCTGGTATTGCGCCGCCTGCCCGCGGCGCCGCCGGACACCCTGGTGCGCGCCGTTGCGGTGATTTTCCGCGCTGGACCCGAGCTGCTCGGTCCGGACTCCGCCGCACTGGATCGGCTGTGCGCTAGTGATCAACCGCTGCTCGCCGGCGTTGCCCACCTCGTCGCGAGCTTCCGCGCGGAGCAGACAGGTGACCGCGACGAGGCACTCGCGGCGACCCGGCGGATGCTCGCCGCCTTCGAGCGCACGTCGAATACCTGGATGCAGTTCCAGGCACGTTGCCGGATCGGCAAACTCGCGCTGCTGTCGGAGCAGGGGGAGCTGGCGCGGCAGCAGGTGGAACGAGCGCTGCGGCAGCTCGTGGACCATGGGCCGAGGCCGGATCGCGTCGATCTGATTGTCGGGCTGGTCATGGCGTCACTGCAGCTCGGGGATATCGAAGGCGCCGAGCAGTGGTTGACGCAGGTTGCCGACCATGCCGACCCGTTCGCGCAGCCGTACAAGGTGATTGCCGATGCCGAAATTCGGCTCGCCCGCGGCGATATCGATGATGGACTGCGGCGCTGGCGGGGGATTGCCGAGCTGGTAGCGAGCACCTCGCATCCCTTCTACCGTCCCGATCCGCGCGGTGTGCAGGTGTGGGCGTTGGAGGCTCGGTCGGCGATGGTCCTGGCACACGCCTACCACAGCCGGCTGGATCTGGTCGGCGCTCTCGTCGAAGATCTGCCCTGGCAGGTGACCGCGTTACTGGAGCATCCGGTGACCCAGCCGGGCGGCTATCTGGCGGAGCTGACAGCTTGTGGCGCAGTTCTTTTGGCATTGGCGATGGTGGATATCGACCGCGGCCGGACGGCGGACGGCGCCCGCCTGATCGCGTTGGCCGAACGGTTCGATCCACCGCGGCAGATCCATCCGACCATGTCGAGTAAGCGAGCCAGAGAGTGCGCCGCAAACGCAGATGAGGCGGCGTATGTCGAGGGTGTCTCGACATACGCCGCCCTGGACATACTCGGCTTGCGTTCCGCCGCCCTTGCCGCACTGCGGAAACGGAGGGCCTGATGGGCACAGCCGCTTAGCGGCCGGGCTCGCGGTTCAGCAGCTGCTTCGCGCCGAAGAAGCTCGCGGCGGTGATGGCCAGGCACCAGGCGATGGCGATCCACGCGCTGTTGCCGATAGCCGTGCCCATCAGCAGTCCGCGCAGCGACTCCATGACGGGGGTGAACGGCTGATGCTCAGCGATCCAGCCCAGCCAGGACGGCATCGAGTCGGTGGGGACGAACCCGCTGCCGAAGAAGGGCAGCAGCATCAGCAGCATCGGCAGGTTGCTCGCGGTCTCCACGCTATCGCTGACCAGGCCCATGAGGACGGCGACCCAGGTGATCGCCATGATCAGCAGGGACAGGATGCCCACTGCGGCAAGCCATTCGGCCGGGCTCGCAGTGGGACGGAAACCGATGACCACGGCGACCGCAATGACCGTCGCGACGCTGAGCAGGGTCTGCACCACGCTGCCGACGACATGCCCGGTCAGCAGGGATGGCCGGAAGATGGCCATGGTGCGGAACCTCGCCACGATGCCCTGGGTCATATCGGTGCAGACCGACACCGCGGTAGCCGTCGCCGCACCCGCCACGGTCAGCAGCAGGATGCCAGGGGTCACGTAGTTGACGTAGTCGGCGCGACCGCCCGAGCTGCCGAGTCCGGCGCCGAGGGTGCCACCGAAGACGTAGACGAACAGCAGTAGAAACACGACCGGCGAGATGATCAGCGGCAAGGTCATCGACGGATAGCGCACGATGTGCAGCAGGCTGCGGCGCACCATCATCAACGAGTCGGTCACGGCGTACTTCATGGTGGTGCTCATCGCACGGACTCCTTCGGCTTGCCGGTGAGGGCGAGGAAAACATCATCGAGATCGGGGGTGTGTACAGAGAGTTCGGCTGCGTGGATCGACGCGGCTTTCAGCTTGTCCAGCAGGGCGTGCAGCGAATCGACGCCGCCATCGCTCGGCACCTGCAGCGTCAGCTCGTCCTCGTCGCGGGCGAGGACGCCGAACATCTGCGCGGCGACAGCAAGGGCACGCGGCTCGGTGAACCGCAGGTTGATGTGCCCGCCCGGGACCAGGCGCTTGAGCTCCTCCGGGGTGCCTTCGGCGACCACCCTGCCGCCATCGATCAGCGCGATCCGGTCGGCCAGCTGGTCGGCTTCCTCCAGGTACTGCGTGGTGAGGAAGACGGTGGTGCCGCCCGCGACCAACTCGCGGACCAACCGCCAGACCGAGCGACGGCTGCGCGGGTCGAGCCCGGTGGTCGGCTCGTCGAGGAAGAGCACCTGCGGGTCGCCGACCAGGCCCATCGCAATGTCGAGCCGGCGGCGCATGCCGCCGGAGTAGGTCGATGCCGGTTTCTTCGCGGCGTCCACCAGGTCGAATTGCTCGATCAGCGTGGCGATTCGGCGCTTGCGCTCGGCCCGGCCGAGATGGTGCAGTGTCGCCATCATCGCCAGGTTCTCCTCGCCGGTGAGGAGGTTGTCCACCGCGGCGAACTGACCGGTGACGCCGATGGCGGCGCGAACCGCATCGGGTTCGCGGGTGACGTCGTGGCCTGCGACCCGCAGTTCGCCGTCGTCGGCACCGATCAGTGTCGAAAGGATCTGCACCGTGGTGGTTTTCCCGGCCCCGTTCGGGCCGAGCAACGAAAAGATGGTCCCGGCAGGCACATTCAGATCGATGCCGTCGAGCACCTGGTGATCACCGTAGGACTTGCGCAGTCCGGTCGCCGTGATCGCTGGTGGGCGGGGGCTGGTCATCATGTCTTTCTCCTCGAATCCGCGACCCCGTGGTCGCTGTCGAGATAAAGAATGCGCCCGCCCGGATTCACCGCGGTTGCCTCGCGGTTTCACGAGGTTGCGCTGGTCAGCGCAGCGAATCCAGCCCGGTGAAACCTGGAACGGCACGAGTGCCGCGTGCCGAGCCAGATCGACCAGATCCGGCCACGTGTGACACCTGTACCTGGAACTGTGATCGATACTGGCAGGCCCGGTCGGCGACGTAACTACCGTTGACGTCTGGTCAATTTCTCTTCGCCCGGCACGAGTTCCAAAGCGGCGCAGTGTTTTGGAACTACCTGACGGAAATGACGGTGATCAAGTGTTGCCACCCTCTTGATCCCGAACCGTTCTGCGATGGCAATGACCGACGCGTCTGCCGCACCGAGCGGGAAACTTCCGTACTGGACTACAAGGTCTGCCATGCGCGCATAGTCGGCGGGGAGGAGTTGTTCAACCTGGAGTTCTTCGGCCGCCAAAGAACGGAGGAAACCGGCCTCGGCTTGCGCGCCGAGCTTGGCGAGCATGTAGCAGACTTCAGTGACTATGGTCGAGGGAACAATCAGCGGGCCCCGCTCTTCGCTCGAGGCGGCGTAACAAGCCGAGTGCTCACTGTCGTTCTTGTTGGCGATTGCGAGAAGCGGCCCGGTGTCACAAATGATCGCTCACGGCCGCCGAGGTCACGCCACAACACTTCCTGGGACGTGGAAGCGAAGTCGGGTTCGGCCTCGACTGTCCCAGCGAACGAGAGACGTCTGGATTCGGTCGCTGCTTCCCGGTCTGTGACCGGTTGACCGTGGCTGGCCACCAAGCGAAGCACAACAGGTCGCAGATCCTGCTGCTCCTCTTCGGTCAATAGGCCGACGAGGTCGCGGAGGTTCATGTCATCGAAGGCCGCGGTCATGCTCCTCAGGGTACCGTTCGACCTCCTGCGAAGCAGCAGCGAAATCGCTCAGTTCAGGCCCGCGTACGAGTGCAACCCCGAGATCACGATGTTGATGATGAAGAGGTTGAACAGCATCGCGACGAACCCTGCGATATTGATCCACGCGGCCTTGGTATCGCGCCAGCCGGAGGTCGCTCGGGCGTGCAGATACGCAGCGTAGAGAACCCAGGCGATGAAGGAGCAAGTCTCCTTCGGGTCCCAGCCCCAGAACCGCCCCCACGCCGCTTCGGCCCAAATGGCGCCGAGGATGACTCCCGCACCGAACAGGGGGAACCCGATGATGGTGGTTTTGTAGGCCAGGCGGTCGAGGGCGCGGGCGTCGGGGAGGCGGCGGGCGATGGTGCCGAGGATGGTGGCGGATTCTTGGCCCTCGGGCTGGCGCAGGCGGAAGAGGAACAGCAGGCTGGCTATGCCGGAGACGAGGAACACGCCGCTGCCGATGCTGACGATGGTGACGTGGATGGGCAGCCAGAACGATTTGAGGGCAGGGACGACGGGGGCGGCGTCGGCGTAGAGCATGGTGCCCGCGAGGAACATCAGGATCAGGATCGGGACGAGCAGGAAGACCCACATGGCCCGGTAGCGCTGTTCACGCAGGAAGAGGATGCCGACGACGGCGGCCGCCGCGGTCGCCATGGTGACGAACTCGTACATGTTGCCGAGCGGGAAGCGGTGGGTCGCGAAGCCGCGCAACACGATCGAGGCCACGTGCAGTGCGATCGCGACGACGAGCACCGAGAACGCCATATTGCCTGCGCGCTCCGCGAGCGGCTTGGGCTGCGGCGTCTCGATACGGCCGGGGACGGCGGGCCGGTCCGCGCCGGAACCGCCCGCGGTGACGAGCTCGCGCTCGACGACCTGCAGCGTCCGCGCCGAGGCGTACTGCACGATGAGCAGCACCAGCACCAGCGCGTACACCACGATCGCCGACTTGAAGGCGAGATCGCTGTAGTGCGCGATGTTCTCGTCGATCGGCATGGTCACTCTCCCGTGTTCTCGGTGCCGTACTGCTGATCCAGCAGGCGCGCACGCAATGTGTCGAACTCGCCACCCCAGCCGGCCTGATCGGTCCGCGCGAGCCCGCCCATTTCTACTACGGTGCGTCGTTGGTCAACGGTACCGGCTTCGGTACCGGCGGGGTAGACGCGGATCCAGACGCGCCGCCGCTTCACCAGCAGCGAAACGAGCAGCCCGGCCATCATGGCCAACGCGCTCACCAGCACCCACTGCTGCGCGGGATCGTGCGACACCTGCAAGTTCACGAATTCCTGTGCACCGTCGAAGGTCACCTTGGCGCCGTTGGACAGGGTGGTGGATTCGCCGGGGCGCAGGTTCACCCTGGCCTCCTTGGTCAGCCTGCCCTGTTTGATCTGCTCGGAGTCGAGTGAGAACAGCGACTGCGGCTTTCCGGTGTCGAGGCCGGTGTCGCCGCGATAGACGTCCACCGCGACGGCCGGATCGTTCATGACGGGGAACGACGAGGTCAGCAGGTTTCCGTGGAGCAGGGCGGTCGGCGCGAACAGGCCCTCCACGGCGATCTGATTCTTGCGGCGCTCGGCCTCGGTGGCGTACATGCCGCCGGGCGGATCGATCCGCAGCACTCCGCTGGACAGGAAGGTCCGGGCGTCCTCGGGTCGCCACTGGATGGTCTCGGTCCTGGTCTGCCCGTTCGGGAAGGTGACGGTGAACGTCGGCGCGAACCCGTGCCCTTGCAGGTACAGCCGGTCACCAGTGACACGCAGCGGGTGGTTCACCTGAATCGTGCTGGTGCGCCAGGTGTTGGTCTGGAGGTCGGCACCGGCCTGGTATTCGATATTCGAGGTGAACATCTCGGCCTGGCCGTTCTGCAGGTAGTCGGCCTTGAAGTCCTTGACCCGCACACAGATCGGAGTCATGCCGGTGCCGTCGTTCACATTGCCCGCACGGAACGAGTCGAACACCGCGGGCGAGGTGGTGCAGAAGCCGGGACCGTTGTTCGCGATGACGATAACGCTGCCCTCGTAACCGAACAGCTTGCCGACCGCGATGGCGACCAGCAGCCCGACCAGAGCCAGATGGAAGACGAGATTGCCCAGCTCGCGGGTGTACCCCTTCTCGGCCGAAAGAGTGATCTCCCCGGCCCGCCCGCTCTGCTCGATGCTTCGCTCGCCGGGCCCTGCGTGGTTGGGCAGGCTGCCGCCTCCGGGCCGGACGCTCCCACCGGCGCGCACCTCGGTGCGCCAGCCGCGCAACTGCCGACGGGCATGCGCGATCACCTCGTCGGCAGACCGCTCGACCGTCTCGGCGTAATGGTGCGGCAGCCTGGCCAGATTGCGCGGTGCGCGCACCGGCGGCGTGCGCAGCGCCCGGTAGTGGTCGAACACGCGCGGCAGGATGCAGCCAACCAGCGAAATGAACAGCAGCACATAGATGGCCGTGAACCAGAAGCTGGAGAACACGTCGAACAGCTCGAACCGGTCCATCCACGGCCCGAGCGTCGGTCGGTCGGCGATGTACTGGGCGACCTTCTGCTCGTTGAGGCTGCGCTGCGGCAGCAATGCGCCGGGGATCGCGGCCAACGCGAGCAGGAACAGCAGCACCAACGCGGTGCGCATGCTGGTGAGCCCGCGCCAGGTGTTGCGCACCAGCGCCCACACCCGACCCGGCAGTGACTGGCGGGGCGGAGTGTGCGGCGCCTCCGGTCTGTCGATCACGGTCATATCGGTAGCGTCACCTCGGAGACGAATGCGTCGCGAACCCAGGCGACGAACTGGTCCCACGCGCCGGTGACCAGCGCGATGCCGACCGCAACAAGCAGGATGCCCCCGATGATCTGGATGGTGCGGGAATTGCGGCGCAGCCACCCGACGCCGCGCAGCGCGCTCGCCGAACCGAAGGCGAGGATCACGAACGGCAGGCCGAGGCCGAGGCAGTAGGCAACGATCAGAGCCACCCCGCGCACCGCGGTCGTCCCGTCGGTGCCCGCGGACACCGCCATTACACCGGACAGGGTCGGCCCGAGGCACGGCGTCCAACCCAGCGCGAACACCGCGCCGAGCAGCGGCGCGCCCGCGATGCTCGTCAGCCTGCGCGGCTCCATCCTGGTGTCGCGCTGTAGTGCCGGCACCAGGCCGATGAACACCAGGCCCATCAGGATGGTGACCACACCGCCGATGCGTTGCAGCAGTTCACGATTCACGTTCAAGGTCTGGATCACGCCGAAAACCGTCGCGGTAGCGAGCACGAACACCACGGTGAAACCGGCGACGAACAAACCGGCCGCACCCGCGACCCGCATCCGGCCACTGCGCGCCACCTGCGGTGCGGACACGACGGCCCGATCGGCAACGGCCACCGAACCGGACTTACCCTCGCGACCTTTGGCTTCGGCAGGGGTGACAGGCGGCGCCTCGGCACCGACCAGCCCAGCCAGATACGACAGATAGCCGGGCACCAACGGCACCACACACGGTGAAGCGAACGACACGAGTCCCGCCAGCATGCAGGCGCCGAGCGCAAGCAGCAGCGGTCCGGTCGCCGCGGTCTGCTGGAACGACTCCCCCACTCCGGCAAGCACGATCACGCCGACTCCGCTCCTCGCGGATCGCCAGTGGTCGCCTGCTCGGCGGCCGGCGCGGCGGAGACCGTCGGCGCATCGTCGCGCGCAACATCCCGCAACGATTCCGCCGCGGCACTGCGCGGCACCATCGCGACACCGGCCCAGCGGTCATCGACCCGCCAGGTGCCACGAACGAGCCGGGCGGCCTGCCGCGGACGACAGGCGCGGCCGCCGCGCATCCGGCGATCGCGGTTCACGACTGCACCTCCTCGGCCTGCTCCGCGTCACGGCGCATCGGCACCTGCCGTTCGGTGTCCGCCGGCGCTGGGTCGACCTCGGCCCAGCTGACATCCATCATCGATGCCGCCGCGGCGCTGCGCGGCACCGAGGCCACGCCCGCCCAGCGATCGTCGACGGTCCATGTTCCACGGATGAGTCGGGCGGCCTGCCGCGGGCGACAGGAGCGCGGGCTGCGGGTGCGGTTCACTGAGAGTCCTCTGTGGCGATACGTTCGAGTACGGGCTGGAGATCCTCGGCCAGGAGCGACCGGAGGAAAACGGCGGCGACACGGTGCTGACGATCCAGAACGAGCGTCGTCGGGATGACGCTGGTCGGGAAGTTGCCGCCGAGGGCGAGCAACGTGCGCATGGACGGGTCATAGATCGACGGATAGCCGATCTTGTTGTCCACCACGAAATCCTGGGCCTTGTCCTGCTGCGGATCACGGACGTTGATGCCGAGGAAAACGACACCCTTGTCCTTGGTCGCCTCGTAGGCCTCTTCCAGGGCAGGAGCCTCGGCACGGCACGGCCCGCACCACTGCCCCCAGAGATTGAGCACGACCACCTTGCCGGCGAAATCCTCGACCGAGGTGGTTTTGCCTGCGGTCATCAGGTCGGGGCCGGCCAGTGTGCCGATGGTGCCCCGTGCGCTCGGCGGGTCGTAGAAGATGTCGGTTTTGCCACCGGGTGAGACGAACTCGAAGGTGCCGCCGGAGGCCACCGCGTCTGTCCCGGTCGAGCAGCCGGCCAGCGCGGCGACGAAGCACACGCAGGCGACCAGGACCGGCGCGAGGCGCCGGGCCACGGGCCGGGAGAACGCGGTGGCCGATCTCATGCGCCGTGCACCGTGGGGTCCGAACCGCCCGCAGGCTCGGAGTAAACGATGTCGACGAGCGTATCGCCCTGGTACACAAGGGAAGTCAGTGAAGCGAGCGAGCACTGCCGGTGCCGGGGATCGTGCCAGAGCCGCTGCCCCTGCAGGAACCGGCGCAGCGTCCACACCGGTAGCTGGTGGGAGACCAGCACGGCCTCGTGTCCGGCCGCCTCGACCCGCGCCTTGTTCACCGCTGCCAGCATCCGGTGCGCGATCTGCAGGTACGGCTCGCCCCAGGACGGCGTGAACGGATCGCGCAGCTTCCACCAGTGCCGCGGCTTGCGCAGCGCGCCGTCACCGACCGACACCCGCAGACCCTCAAAGGTGTTGCCCGCTTCGATGAGGTTCTCATCGGTCCGCACGATCAGGTCGTGCTGCGCGGCGATCGGCTCGGCGGTCTCCTGCGCGCGTTGCAGCGGCGAGGCGATCACCAGCGAGATGTCGTGATCGGACAGCGCCCGCGCGACCGCACCGGCCTGCGCGCGTCCGGTCACCGAAAGCTGGAAGCCGGGCAGCCTGCCGTAGAGGATGCCCTTCGGGTTGTGCACCTCGCCGTGGCGCAGCACGTGCACGATGGTCTCGACGCCGGGATCGCTATCGGCGGCGGCTGGTGTTTCGCGCTCTTCGGAATCTGGCTGATCGGGGTCGGAGCTCACGCGCGGGATCCTTCGGGTGTGGCGGCCGCGGCCGCATGTGCGGCGGCGGGCAGGGCGGCGGCAATACGGTCGAACGCGTCCTCGTCGAGCGCCGCGGAAACGAACCAGGCCTCGAACGCGCTCGGCGGCGCGTACACGCCACCGTCGAGCAAGGCGTGGAAAAAGGCGGGGAAACGCCAGGTCTGGCTGGCTTTGGCGGCGGCGTAGTCGATGACCGGACGGTCGGCGAAGAACACGCTCACCATATTGCCCGCGAACTGCACCTGATGCTCGACCCCCGCGGCACTGAGGGCCTCGGTGAACAGGCCGCCGAGCCGTTCGGCATTGCGGTCGAGCGCGGCGTACACCGCATCGTCGGCGGCGCGCAGCGTGGCAAGGCCCGCCGCGACGGCGACGGGATTACCGGAGAGGGTGCCCGCCTGGTAGACCGGGCCGAGCGGGGCCAGGTGATTCATGATCTCGGCGCGACCGCCGAACGCGGCGGCAGGCAGGCCGCCGCTCATCACCTTGCCGAAGGTGTAGAGGTCACCTGCGACGCCCTCGCGACCGAACCAGCCTGCGCGGCTGACCCGGAACCCGGTCATGACCTCATCCATGATCAGCAGCGCACCGTGCTCTTCGGTCAGTGCGCGCAGGCCCGCGTTGAACCCGGGCAGCGGCGCGACCGCACCCATATTGCCCGCGGCCGCCTCGGTGATCACGCAGGCGATCTCGCCGGGATTCGCTGCGAACGCGGCGGTGACGGCGTCGATGTCGTTGTAGGGCAGCACGATGGTGTCGCCCGCCTGCGCGCCGGTGACGCCCGGCGAGGTCGGCAGGCCGAGCGTGGCGACACCGGACCCGGCGTCGGCGAGCAGCGCGTCCACGTGCCCGTGGTAGCAGCCGGAGAACTTGATGATCTTCGCGCGACCGGTGTAGCCGCGGGCCAGTCGCACCGCACTCATTGTGGCCTCGGTGCCGGAGTTCACCAACCGCACCCGCTGCACCGGCGCGACCCGTTCGGCGATCAGCTCGGCGAGTTCGATCTCGGCCTCGGTCGGTGCGCCGAAGGACAGCCCGCCGGTCGCGGCGCGCTGCACGGCTTCGACCACCGCGGGGTGCGCGTGGCCGAGAATCATCGGCCCCCACGAACACACCAGGTCGACGTACTCGTGGCCGTCGGCGTCGACGAGGGTATAGCCGTTGGCGGAAGCGATGAATCGCGGTGTGCCACCAACGGACTTGAACGCCCGCACCGGGGAGTTCACACCACCGGGGATCACCGAACTCGCCCGTTCGAAGAGCTGAGCGGAAACCGGCACCGATGATCTGGTCGCGCGCGGAGAAGAACTCACGACGTCCAGTCTCTCAGCCCGATCCGATCGAGTCGACGACAGGGTGTAGTGGAGTGATCCACACCGCAGCGCGCGTCGCGCACCGATGCGGCGCTCCTGCGCAACACGCCGAGCATGTTTCCTCGAATATCGGTCGCCGAATGATTGCTGATGCGTAATCTCGGTGCGTCTCACACCACATTCGGGCACCATCTACCAGCCAGAAGGGTCTGTCTATGCGGTTTGCCATCTTCACCGCCGCGGTTCTCACCGCCTGCACCACCGCCGCACTGCTCGGCACAGCAACCGCCGCTGCCGCGGAACCGTTCGGCCAGCCGGACCGGGTCGGTCTGCATCTGAGCCACCAGGAGACCGCGGCCATCGCCGACGGGCCGCTGCCCGCACTGGTCTCCATGCTCGTGCCACCGAACCGGATCGGCGCGGGCCTCAAGAACGACACCAAGATCTACCACGACGACAGCGGCAACGTCCACGCCTCGCTGCGCCAGGTCATGACGGAGGCCGCAAATTACCCGGACGGCACCATCACGCTGTATATCAACGCCCCCGGCACCCACGACGGTCGCGTGCTGGACATCTACCAGCAGTGGAACTGAGCGGAGGCCGGTCATGCACTCGAGCCGGTCTCCGGCTCAGGTGTACATGCACGGCACCGAGGCCGAGATGGTGTGCAGCCGGCACATGATCTCGTTGTAGATGCCTGCGGAGCCGGTCTCCGGCCCGAAGACCGGCGCGACCATGGCGGTGTCGACCGCGGCGGGCTCCAGCGGCAATGTAGTGGCGCCCGCCGGCGCGGCACCGATCCCGACCGCGGCGGCGATGGCCACCCCGGCACCCAGCTTTCCAGCAAATCCGATCATCGGCATTCCTTTATCGACGCAATATGAATTACAGCGAAATCCTAACGGCCACACAAAGATTCGCTATATCCAGCGTTGTGCGCCGTGCTACCGCCCACAGCAGCCGTGGCTGCACGTGCACGGTAACCGAGTCGGCGGGTTGCGCGCCAGAGCGTGCCGCATCAGGCGATCCCGATGCAGAACTCCGGCTGAGCCGCTGGTCGCCAGACAGGCCAGCGGCGCGGGGCAACAGGTGCAGCGGCGCCTGCGCAGTGGCGCCGAGGGCCGGCGGCACCGGCGCGACCTCGGCGGGGACGGCAGCGGCGGGAGGCATCGTGGCGACGCCGATCGTGCCGCCTGCCACAACCCCCAGAGCGATCTTCCTCGTGTGGCTTGTCGGCTGCATGGCTTCGATGTTCCCGCGGTCGGCGCGGTAGAACAGCAGCGGCGGCGATGATCGCCGGTGGTTGCCCGGCTCGGTCAGCCTCGGGGCGACGGACGCACGGCGACGACGCGCAGCGCCCGTGCGCCCGCGTCGATGCCGGCGATACCGGCTATGGCGACCAGAAAAGCCGCCAGCAGCAGCCACGGACCGACATAGCGGGTCGCACTGTGGGCCGGGAGGTCGCCCGCGGCGGCGAATGACGTGGTGACCAACCCGTTTCGCCAGCTGAGCACCGCAACGACCAGACACAGCACCGCAACGACTACCTCACCGAACACTACGATTTCTCGCCTCAACGATCTGCTCCGTTCTCGCTGTGTCGGTCATCGGCGCCGCCGGGGTCTTCGACACTATCGACCTCGTCGACACTATCGGCAATGCCGTCGGTGGCGTCGATGCCTGGGGTGCCGCGCTGCCGGTCGAGCGCCTCGGTGAGCGCGGCCCGCAATCCACGGTGATCCTTGGCCCAGGCCTGCACGAAGCTACCGTCGACCAGCCGCAGTCCGATCCCGCCACGGCGGCGCGGCACCCCGCTCAGCTCGCCGAGCGCGCGCGCCGACTCCCAGTCCTCATCGTCCCAGGAGTCCTCGTCGCGCTCGGGGAGCACCGCGGCGACGGCGCTCAGCGGGAGCGTCTCGGTGCCCTCGCGCAGGATGCTGTCGGTAAGTTCGACGCTCACATGGCGTCGACCCGCGATCACCTGCAACACAACGAAACCCGCGATCAGCGCGGCACAGAAAATCAAGGCGAACCAGTGCACCGCAGTGGCGGTCACCAATTCGATGAAAAGAATGATCAGACACAGACCCGGCCCGTAGGACACCGAGCGCCAGCGCGCGCCCGGTTCGGCGAACAGAATGCCGGAGCCGTCCCCCACATCGCTCACGTCATGCTCCCGGTCGCGCCGACGGGCAGGACCATCGAACGCGGACGATTCAGCCGACGATGCCGGGAATCAGCAGTACCGCGACGGTGAGCACCCCGAACAGAATCAGCAGGCTGAGGACGAGCAATTCTCGCCGAATGCTCTGCGGCTGTTGGATAACCACACGCATCTATGCCTCCGATCCCCCGGAGCCATCTGGTCGACGCACTCACGAAAGGTAAGCGAACGCCTGACAAGCAACTACCGGTTCCCAAGTCCACTGTGACAACCCTCACGATACATGCCGGCGTTTCCCCGACAAACTCGACCGCCTGCTCGACCCGCCCGTTCACCTGCGCTTCAGCTGGAAGTACGCGGTCGATTCCGGACGGTGACTCAGGTAGATCCCACCCGCCGCGAGCACGCCCTGCACGATGCCCGCGCCGCCCGCCACCAGGGAGGCCACACCCGCGGTCCCCGAACCGAGCGCGAACATAGTGCCGACCGCCGTGAGCGCAAGCCAGACGCCGACGAAGGTCAGCAGCGTCCGCGCCCACAGCTTGCCGAGGAACAGTTGGTGCGCGAGCACCAGTGCGACCGCCGCGATGGTCAGGCCGAGCAGCACCGCGACCACGTACGCCAAAGACACCATCAGGTCGGCGGTGGCCATGGTGAATTTCGGATCGCTCTCCTGCATCTGATCGAACATCTGCTTGGCGAATTCGTGCCGATTCTGCACCGCGGCCAGCATCGAGCCCGCGAGTTGCACAATGCCGAAAACGACAACGCCCCACCACAATTGACGCGCAGTCCGGATGTCCTCCGGCGGTGCGGGCGGCTGCGGCACAGCGCCCATCGGGCCTATCGGGTTCGTCACGACAGCCAGTGTGCGGCCTCGGTTGCCCAGTAGGTGAGCACGATGTCCGCGCCCGCCCGCCGGATGCCGAGCAACGACTCCATGATCGCGCCCCTGCGGTCGATCCAGCCGCGCTGGGCGGCGGCGGTGATCATCGCGTACTCGCCGGAGATCTGGTACGCGGCGACCGGAACCGACGAGCGATCGGCGACATCGCGAAGGATGTCCAGGTAGGACATCGCGGGCTTCACCATCACGATGTCGGCGCCCTCGGCCAGATCCAGCTCGAGCTCCCGGATCGCCTCCTTGCGGTTGGCCGGATCCTGCTGGTAGGTGCGCCGGTCGCCCTCCAGCGAGGAGCCGACGGCCTCGCGGAACGGACCGTAGAAGGCCGAGGCGTATTTGGCGGCGTAGGCGAGGATGCCGGTGTCGGTGTGCCCGACCGCGTCCAGCCCGCGCCGGATCGCGCCGACCTGGCCGTCCATCATCCCGCTGGTACCGAGCAGGTCGGCGCCGGAGTCTGCTTGCGCGAGCGCCATCTCCACGTAGCGGTGCAGGGTCGCGTCGTTGTCGACGGCACCGTTCGTGGCGAGCACACCGCAGTGCCCGTGATCGGTGAACTCGTCGAGACAGGTGTCGGCCATGAGCACCGTCGAGCCGCCCACCTCATCGGCCAGCGCACGCAGGCTCCGGTTGAGGATGCCGTCCGGATCGCTGGCCTTGCTGCCGGTGGCGTCCTTGTCCTCCGAACGCGGTACCCCGAACAGCATGAGCCCGCCGACACCCGCGGTCACCGCCTCGACGGCGGCCTTGCGCAGCGAATCCATCGAATGCTGCACCACCCCCGGCATCGAACTGATTTCCCGCGGTTCTTCCAGGCCATCGGCCACGAACATCGGCAGCACCAATTGCCGTGGCTGCAGAGTCGTTTCGGCAACGAGGCGGCGCAGAGCGGGGGTACGGCGCAACCGCCGCGGGCGGTCCATTCCGGTCATGAACCGCACGATACGCCTGCCGCCTCCCTGGTGTTTCAGCGGCGCTCTTCCCACTACTGCACCAACCGCGAAAGTCCTTGTGGCCAGCGGTTTTTGTCGGTGCCCAGAGGTAGAATCGAAGAAGTGTTCGAGAGATTCGCACTCGAAAACGCACCACTACGGGAGGACTGGCGATGCCCGCTACCGCACCCAAGTCGAAAACCGTCATCATCGACCGGCCGTATGTTCCGCTCCAGAAGCGGCCGCTGCCGGCAGGCCGCCCACGCAAGTGGTACGTCAGCCACAACCGCAGGCTCAAGGCCATGCGGCTGACCATCGCGCTGCTCGATTCAGGCATCTATCTCCCGAGCCAGGCAAGCAACGAGCGCATTCGGCGCACCGCGGAACTCATCGATATCCGCCCACCATCGGACACCACCTGCAGGCTGGTGCGCACCCTGATGCGCTACAGCCGCTGATCCCGCCGAGCTGCCCGGCATTCGACCCGGCGGCCGGTGGAAAAACGAAACGCCCACAGCGCGGTGGGCGTTTCGTCCGACAATCCGGTTACCGGCTGCGGCGGCTCTTCTTACGCGGCGGCGGCAGCAGACCCTCGGCGCGCAGCCGTGCGGCGTGCTCGGCGAGCGCCTCGACCAGCGGGCCGACCTGAGCGACCTCCGGCTGCACGTCGACGCGCAGACCGAATTCGATGGCGGTCTCGGCCGTCTTCGGGCCGATGCAGGCGACGATGGTGCGGGCATGCGGCTTACCCGCGATGCCGACCAGGTTGCGCACTGTCGAGGACGAGGTGAACAGGACCGCGTCGAAGCCGCCGGTCTTGATCATCTCGCGGGTCTCGGCGGGCGGCGGCGACGCGCGCACAGTCCGGTAGGCGGTGACATCGTCGATCTCCCAGCCGCGGTCACGCAGACCCTCGGCGAGGGTTTCGGTGGCAATGTCCGCGCGCGGCAACAGCACTCGGTTCACCGGATCGAAAACATCGTCGTAGGGCGGGAAATCGGCGAGCAGGCCCTCGGAGGACTGTTCACCGCTCGGGACCAACTCCGGGTTGATGCCGAACGAGCGCACCTTCTCCGCGGTGGCCTCGCCGACACACGCGATCTTCACACCGGAGAACGCCCGCGCGTCCAAGCCGAATTCGGCGAACTTCTCCCACACCGCGCGCACCGCGTTGGTGGAGGTGAACACCACCCACTGGTAGCGGCCGTCGACGAGACCCTTGACCGCACGCTCCATCTGGGCGGGACTGCGCGGCGGCTCGACCGCGATGGTCGGCACCTCCATCGGGATGGCGCCGTGCGTCACCAGCCGCTCGCTCATCTCGCCTGCCTGGTCCTTGGTGCGCGGCACGAGCACGGTCCAGCCGTACAGCGCGCGCGACTCCCACCAGGACATCTTCGAGCGCTGCGCGACCACCTTGCCGATGGTCACCACCAGCGGGCCGACCAGCTCGGAAGCGGCGCTGTTGAGCGTGGCGAGGGTCGCCTCGATGGTGCGCTGCTGGCGCGTGGTGCCGCGCACGGTCACCGCGACCGGGGTCTGCGGCGCCATGCCGTGTTCGACAAGGGCGCTGGCGGTTTCGGCCAGGTGCCCCGAGGACGCGTGCAGCACCAGCGGGCCGGGCGCGGCCGCGAGTGCGGCCCAGTCGACCTCGCCGCGCACGTCTGCCTCGGTGTGCCCGGACCCGAGCGCGATGCCCGCGTAGCTCGGCACCGCCGAGCCGCCGGGCAGACCGGGCAGTACCTCGAAGACCATGTGCGACCTGGTCACCGCGGTGACCTCGGCGATAACGGCGTCGGTGGTCAGCGGGTCGCCGGAGACGACGCGGACCACGTCATGGCCGTTGCGGGCTTCGGCGATCAGCGTTTTGGCCACCTCGGCGGGTTCGCCGAGCGCCGGACGCACGTCGACGGGACGCTCACCGTCCTGATCCGCCTGGACGGCGGTCCCGATCAGGGCGAGCACGCCCTTGTCCACATCGGGGTCGGTGAACGCCAGCGCTGCCCGGCCGAGCACCTCACGGGCGCGCACTGTCAGCAATGCCGGGTCGCCGGGACCCGACCCGACGAAAAGGATCCGACCGGGATGCTTCTTGGTAGCTCGGCTGCTCATCGGCTGTTCTCCATTGGGCTGGGATCGACAAAGTCTGTGGCGGGCAGATTCACCGCCTGTGTGGGGGAACCGGGTGTCTCCGGTTCCACGCTGGTGAGCAGCTCACGCGCGCCGAGCTCCAACAGCTCACGGGCGAGTGCTCGACCCAATTCGGCCGCCCGCTCCGGGGCGCCGACCACGGAAGCCCGCAGCACCTCGGAACCGTCGATGGCCGCCGCGCATCCGCGTAGCGAGAGTTCGTCGACAACCCGGCCGTCGTCGTCGAGCGATTCGACGACCTCGGCGAGCGCGCCGATCGGCGCGGTGCAGCCCGCCTCCAGCTCGGCGAGCAGGGCCCGCTCCGCGATGATGGCCGCCCGGGTGGCGGCGTCGTCGAGTCCGGCAAGCACCGCGAGCAATGCGGTGTCGTCGCTGCGGCATTCGACAGCGAGCGCACCCTGCGCAGGAGCGGACAACATCTGCACCGGCTCCAGCGCCTCGGTGACGGCGTCCAGACGGTCGATTCTGGCGAGCCCCGCTCTAGCGACGACGACCGCATCGAGCTCGCCTTCGGCGACCTTGCGCAGCCTGGTGTCCAGGTTGCCGCGCAGCGGCACAATGTCGAGACCGAGTCCGAGCGCACGCAACTGCGCCGCGCGCCGCGGCGCGGAGGTGCCGACCCGGGAACCGGCAGGCAGCTCACCGAGCACGAGGCCGTCGCGGGCGACCAGAGCGTCACGCGGATCCTCGCGCACCGGAATGGCGGCGATGGTGAAACGGGGGTCGAGCGCGGTCGGCAGATCCTTGTACGAGTGCACCGCGATATCGATGGATCCGGCGGCCAACTCGTCACGCAGCGCGGAGGTGAACACCCCGACGCCGATCTTCGCGACCGGGTCGGTCGCGTTGTTGTCGCCTGCGGTCCTGATCACGACCAGCTCTGCCGCCTGCCCAGCCGCGATCAGCGCGTCGCGAATAGTGCCCGACTGGGTGAGCGCGAGCAGACTGCCGCGCGTGCCGATCCGCCACGGCGCATGAATGCTGCCTGCGGTCACGTTGTCCTCTTCCTGCACGATGGTCATGCGGACTGCCCCCGTTCTTCGCCGAGGTGGCCTGCTGTGAAGTCGTCGGCCAGCACAATGTCGCCGTCGCCCGCGAACCGGAAGGACCCGTGCTCGCCGCCGATCGCGTTGATCTCCATCGGCGCGGCGACCGCTTGCGCCGCACCAGGTTTGAGCTCGAACAATTCCCGCAGCGCCTCGGCGTAGCTGTCGCCGCCCGGCGTCGAGGCCAGCTGCTTGACCCGTACCGTCGGCGCATGCAGCAGCTTGTCGACCACGCGGCGCACCGTGCGCGCCACCTCGTCGCGTTCCGGGTCGGCAAGACTCGGCAGCCGTGAATCGAGACGAAGTAGTTCGGCCTCGACCACCTCGGCCGCGCGCTGCCGCAGTGCGGCCACGGTCGGCGTCACCTCGGCCATCCGCTGGCCGGCAAGGTATTTCGCGAGTTCATCGGCAACGATCGCGCGGGCGGCGGCAGTGTCGTCGGCAGCGGCTCCGGCAGCGGGGTCGCGCTGCAGCGTCTCGATGTCGATCACCGTGATGCCGGGCAGCCCGGCAACCGCGTGCTCGACATCACGGGGCAGGCCGAGGTCGCAGAAGATCAATGGCCGTTCGGTCGAAGCGGATTCGGCGCGTTCGCGATCGGCGAGGGCGCGGTGGGTGTCGGCCAAGGTCACCACAGCGCCGACCGCGCCGGTACAGGTGATCACGACATCGGCGGCGGCCATGGCCTCGGTCAGCCGCGACAGCTCCATCGCCGCCGAATCGACCCCGTAGGACGCCGCGGTCTCCGCAAGCCTGCTGGCCCGCTCGATGGTGCGGTTCACCACGATGATGCGACCGATGCCCGCGCGCGAAAGATGCGCCACGGCAAGGCCGCCCATCGCACCGGCGCCGACGACAACGGCGGTCCGGCCCGCGAGCGCGGTGCCGGATAGGACGGCAGCGGATCCTTCCGTGGTTACCGAGGCTGCCGCCTGCGAACCGTTGGCAGCCGCCCGCAGCACCTGCTGGGCCCGATCCAGCGCCACCGAAACCACCGAGGCGCCCGCTCGATCGATGCCGGTCTCCGAATGCACCCGCTTGCCGACCCGCAATGCGTGCTGGGCCAGTTCATGCATGGTCCGGCCGACGGCCTGCTGCGAATCGGCGGAGGCGTAGGCACTGCGGATCTGGCTGAGCACCTGCTGCTCGCCGATCACCATCGAATCGAGGCCGCTCGCCACCGCGAACAGATGCTCGGCGGCGGCTTCGCTGTAGCGGACGTAGGCGTGCTTGGTCAGATCCGGCAGCGGCAGCCCGGAATGCTTGGTCAGTAGATCGCCGATCTCGGCGAGACCGCCGTGAAAGGCGTCGACCACCGCGTAGACCTCGACCCGGTTACAGGTGGAGACGATCATCGCTTCGGAAACGTGGCTGGAAGTGAGCATTCGGTCGACCAGCTTCGGGCGGTCGGCATCGGTGATGGCAACCTTCTCCAACACCGAGACGGGAGCGCTCCGATGCGAAATCCCGACCAAAAGAACACTCATGGGGTAACCACCGATCCCTTGCTGCTTGGCTCCGTTGCCGAATGCGAGGTCGAATGCTTGAGTGCCGGATGCGCGCGATGGGTGATGCGGCCCGATACGGCACGTGCCACTTCGGGCAACGGCGGTGCGTTGCGCGAAGCGTCGAAGGAAAGCATCTGCATCTCGACGGCCAGATCCACCCGGCGAACCTCGACGCCGTCGGGCGCGGTCAGCTCGCACGGGGCGAAGCTCAGAATCGACTGCAATCCCGCACCGACCAGGCAGTCGCACACCGCCTGCGCCGCGTCGTCGGGAACGGTGATCACCGCGATGGTCGGCTGCAGCACGGTGACGGCCTCTGCGAGTTCGGCGACGTCACGCACCACCAGACCGGCGACCTGCAGGCCGATCACCTCGGGGTGACTGTCGAACATGCCGACGACGGTGAAGCCGCGGCGCTGGAAACCGCCGTAGCCGACCAGTGCCCGGCCCAGATTGCCGGCACCGACCAGCACCACCCGATGTCCCTGCGACAGCCCGAGCACATCCTCGATCCTGCTGCGCAGCTTCGCCACGTCATAGCCGACACCCCGAACGCCATTGGGCCCGAGGAAGGAAAGGTCCTTGCGCAACTTGGCGGAATTGACACCCGCCGCGACAGCCAGTTCCTCACTCGATACGATGGCAACACTGTCGTCGGCCAACATGGCGAGGACCCGGAGATAGGTGGCAAGCCGCGCAACAGTGGCCTGCGGGATGTCCTTCTGCAGAGCCCTGCCGGAGACGCCGCCTGGCGTCTCATGCTGCTCTGTCACGTCGTCGGCTCCTCGTTCCGGACTGCTCAGGTCCGGTTCGCTGTTCGACCTCTTGCCCGGGGCGGTCCGGTGCCATGATCGAAGTATCGGAATGCTGGGTGTCATTACGCGGTGGGTCCGCAGCCTGGGCATGGGGGTCGCGTGCCACCACCGTAACCGCTTGTGAAGCCCTGCACAAAGTCGGTGAATTTGGCCTCATTTTCCGCCGCGACCAGCAGCGCGGCGGAAACGGACAGGATCAGCTTTCCCTCAGCGGGTCAAATCGGACCGCAATCGGGGCTCGTCGACATCGAAATAGCTGTGCTCACGGCCGTCGAGCAGCACGACGGGCAGCCGGTCACCGTACTCCGCGCGCAGGCCAGGGTCGGTAACGGCGGCCGCATCGACATCCACCGTCGCGGGCTCGATCCCGAAGTCGGCACAAATCACCCGCAGCTGTTCCAGTGCGGTGACACACAGCCCGCAGCCGGGTCTCGTCAGCAAAGTCACCGAATGTGTGGGATTGGTCATGACGGATATTAAATCGCCTCACCACGCCCGGTTCGGTGCGCGCGGTAAGCCCGTGACTGTCACCGCTTCCGGCTACTGTGGACGTGGTTCGCGCGACGGGCGGAGGTACTGGTGCCGGAACAATCGAAGGTGGCCCACAGTTCAGGGACGAAGGCCGGATTCATCGCCGGACGATTCGGCGAGTTTCCGGTGCGATGGAACCAGGGCAGGCTCGGCCAGAGCCTCCAGGACCAGCTTGCGCGGATCTCCCGCAGCCCCTTCGGCCCGAGCGAGGAAGAGCTGCGGGCCAACCTGGCAGGCGAGGCGAGCGCGGATGCCGCGCTGACGCTGCACGACGCCGACCTGGCGGCCGCCGAACAGGAGACGACCGGACCGGAGGTGCCGCGCGATCTCACCGCGGCCGCGTTCTTCGATGTCGACAACACCATGGTGCAGGGCGCGTCGATCGTGCACTTCGCCCGTGGTCTGGCCGCACGCAAATACTTCAAGACCTCCGACCTGGTCGACGTCGCCTGGAAACAGGTCAAATTCCGCGTTACCGGCAAAGAGAACAGCACCGATATGGCAAGCGGCCGGGAAAAAGCGCTCGCATTCATCGCGGGCCGCCCGACCGCGGAGCTCGCCGCACTCGGCGAGGAAATCTACGACGAAATCATCGCCGACAAGATCTGGCCGGGGACAAGGGCTCTCGCGCAGATGCACCTCGACGCGGGCCAGCAGGTGTGGCTGGTCACCGCGACGCCGGTCGAGCTGGCGCAGGTGATCGCAAAACGGCTCGGGCTGACCGGTGCCCTCGGCACCGTCGCCGAAAGTGTGGACGGAAAGTTCACCGGCCGGCTGGTCGGCGACATCCTGCACGGCCTCGGCAAGGCGCACGCGGTGCGCACCCTCGCAGTCCGAGAAGGCTTGAACCTCAAGCGGTGCACCGCCTATTCCGACAGCCACAACGACGTGCCGATGCTGTCGCTGGTCGGCACGGCGGTGGCGATCAACCCGGATTCGGATCTGCGGGAGGTCGCCAAGAATCGCGGCTGGGAAATCCGTGACTTCCGGACCGGCCGCAAGGCCGCCAAGATCGGCGTGCCGACCGCACTGGCGCTGGGCGCCGCCGGTGGTGCGGTGGCAGCGGCAATCACTCGCCGCCGCGAGCACTGACTATCCGCTGAAAGCGTTGCGGCGCTTGGTCAGCAGTTTGTAGAGGGTCTGCTGGATGGTTTCGCGGACCTGATCGGTGACCTCGAACATGGTCATCGGGTCGTCCGCGGCTTCGGCCTCGTAGCCGTTGGTCGAGATCGGCGCGCCGAACTCGATGTACCACTTGGACGGCAGTGGGACCGCGCCGAGCGGACCGAAGTGCGGGAACAGCGGAGTCACCGGGAAGTACGGCAGGTTGAGCAGCCTCGCCAGCGGCTTGATATCGGCCAGCTTCGGGTAGATCTCCTCGGAACCGACGATCGAGCACGGGATGATCGGGGTGCCGGTGCGGACCGCAGCGGCGACGAATCCGCCGCGGCCGAAGCGCTGCAGCTTGTAGCGATCGGTGTACTGCTTGCCGACGCCCTTGAAGCCCTCGGGGAATACGCCGGTCAGCTCACCCGAGCGCAGCAGTCGTTCGGCGTCCGGACGGCAAGCCAGGGTGTGGCCCGCCTTGCGGGCCAGCGAACCGAGCACCGGCGTCTCGAAAATGAGGTCCGCGGCCAGCAAGCGCAGCGCCCGCTGCTTCGGATGCTTGTCGTGCACCGCCAGCTGCAGCATCAGTCCGTCCAGCGGCACAGTGCCCGCGTGATTGGCGACAATCAGCGCGCCACCCACCTCTGGAATGTTCTCCATCCCGCTGACCTGCACCCGGAACCAGAAATCCGACATGGGACGCAGCAACGGCAGGAGCAGCGATTCGAGTAGGTGCTCGTCGAAGCCGAACTCGTCGACCTGGTAATCGCCGGTGAGCCTGCGCCGCGCGAAATCCGCGGTCTTGCCGATCTGTTTGCCGAGGGCGCCGCGCAACATGTCCGACAGTGATTGCGGCACTGGCGGTTCGGTGGCAGCAAGCCGTTCGGTCAGCGAGGTCACCTGGCCCGACGACGACTCACCGACCGTGGGCTCCGGCCAGCGACGCACGGTCGGGCGCGGGCGCGCCTCGATATTCACGTCGTGGAGCTGGATGACTTTCGCGACATCGTTCATGGTTGTGCTCCCGTACCGGCCCCGAGCAGGCCGAGCAGTTTATTTTCTGCGGCATCGATCCATGCGGGATCGATGACGGGCCGCAACGCTGCGCCCCCGATAAAGTCGTCGAACGCCTGCACCGTCGTCCAGCGCGGCACGAACCCGAGTTCGGTGCGCATGCGCGTGGTGTCCAGGCCACAGCCGAAATGAAAATAATCGAGTTGTTCGCTGCTGAATTCGCGCATCAGCGGGCCCATCAACGCGCGTCCCGCCGTGCGGAACACCAGGAACGGGATCGGAAGCTCGATGCGGCCTGCCCGCCGCACCGCTTGCGATAGAGCAAGGGCGCCGTCACCCGCAATATTGTATGCGCCGACGGCCGAAACTTTGGCAGCATGCGCCAAAGCGGCGATTGCGTCCTGCTCGTGGACCAGCTGCATCCTGGCATCGCGGCCGAACACGGTCGGTGCAACCGGCGAACGCAGATATTGCACACCGCGCCCCGCCAGCCGCGGACCGACGATCGGCGCGAAACGCAGAACCGCGGTGGCCATATCGGGGCGGCGCCGGGCAAGCCCGCGGACGAATCCTTCGATTTCGATCATGTCGCGCGCGAATCCGCCGCTCGGCGGTATGCGTGCACTCATTTCTTCGGTGAATTTCGCAGGGTCTTTCGCACTGCATCCGTACACCGCCGACGTCGAGCGCACCACCACTCGCCGCACCGACGGCGACTTCTGGCAGACCGCGAGCAACTGCATGGCGCCCAGGACGTTGAGGTCCTTCATCACCGCCCTGCTGAAACCGGCGGGTGGCCGCGCCAGCAGCGCGGCATGCACGACGGTGTCCACCTGGCCGCCATCGATTACCTTGCGGATCAACGGATTTCGAATGTCGGCGCGAATGAATTCGGCACGGCCCATGCGGCGGGAGAGCTCACGGCTCGGGGTCATGGTGTCGACGGCGATGATGCGTTCGATGCCGGGGTCCTGGGCGAGCCTGGCCACCACATTGCCGCCGAAGAACCGGCTGGCGCCGGTGACCAGCGCAACCTTGGGTGTGTGTCCGTCTCTTATCTCAGATCCCACAGCACCGGATCCCAACTCGACAGCCCCCATTTCATTTAATGCGGTTCAAGCGTAACCGCTGCCATACGACGCGCCGAGATTGTTAACGAGGATCTAACGATGACTTCAGTCACCCGATACACAAACCGTTTTCAAACTTGAGCGTTTCAAAACGAAAAGCCCGCCACCAGATCGGTGACGGGCTCCCCAGCTAACGCGCAGCGGCCTACTTGCCGAGTTTGCGCCGCTGAACGCGGGTGCGGCGAAGCAGCTTGCGGTGCTTCTTCTTCGACATGCGCTTGCGACGCTTCTTGATCACAGAACCCATAGGGTTGTTCCTCGCGTTCTCTCTACTCGGCGCGCACGTCAATCACGTACGCCGTACTCGGCATCCGCGCCGCCGACGGCCACCGGACACCACGAAACGGTGCCACCGGCAGGCGAACACGAACCGAGGGTTCATCCTACCGGGACACCCCGAGGCGAACGAAACCGCCTCATCCAGCGTCGAAGTAGGACGTCTCCAGGTAGTCGTGGACCGCCTTGGCATGCACCCGGAACGACCGACCGACCCGCACGGCGGGCAACTCACCCGAGTGCACGAGCCGATAGACCGTCATTTTGGATACCCGCATCAAATTTGCCACCTCGGCGACGGTGAGGAACTGGGTGCCGCCACCGAGCACGGGTTGCGTTGGAGATACCGAACTGCCTTGCGACCGGGAACCTGCCCGGCTGGTAGATGGTCCGGAGCCGCCAGGCGACGTCCCTGAGCTATTTGCAGACATCTTGTTAGACATCATTGCACCATTGACCTCCGGCACGTCCGCGCCGCCGGCTTCCCCACCGGCGGAACAGACACGCACGTGCTCCTTGAAGCTTAGCGGGACCAGTGGGATTACTGCGACGGGTGTGAGAAATAAGCTTTGCTTGCAGGGAACCAAGCGGTCACTCGGTAGACCTGCCCTGTTCCGCAGACCGTTGCTTGGCCGCGTGCAGTGCCTCCAGGATCGCGGACCGGACCCCGCCCCGTTCCAACTCACGCAGCGCCGCGGCCGTGGTGCCCGCGGGCGAGGTCACCGCGGCGCGCAGTTCCACGGCGCTCTGCTCGGCATCGTCGAGCAGAGCGGCGGACCCGACCATGGTCTGCACCACGAGCTGGGTCGCGACGTCCCTGGCGAGGCCGAGGCCGACGGCCGCGTCCACCATCGCCTCGACGACAAGAAAGAAATACGCGGGTCCGGAACCCGACACCGCGGTGACCGCGTCCATCTGCGACTCGGCGACGGTCACCACTTTGCCGACCGCGCAGAGCAGGTCGGCCACCTCGGCCAGCTGCTCCGGCCTGGCATAGCGCCCCGGTGCGAGCACGCTCATGCCCTGGCCGACCAGCATCGGGGTATTCGACATCACCCGCACCACGGGAAAGCCTGCGGGCAGCTTGGCCTCGAGTCGCGCGGTCGGCACGCCGGCCGCAAGCGAGACGAGCACCTGATCCCGGTCTGCATCGAGTTCGGCCTTGCCCAGTTGGGTCAGCACCGTGTCGACGTCACCCGGCTTGACCGCGATCACCAGCAGATCCGCGCCGATGACCGCATCGGCCACCGACTCGGTGACCCGCACGCCGAACCGATCGGCGATCAGCGCGGCGCGATCCGCGTGCGTCTCGACGATAACCAGGTCCTTGCCGGCGCGACCCGACTCGAGCAACCCGGCGACCAACGCCTCCCCGATGCGACCTCCACCGATCACCGCAATTCTCGTCATGGGGGTAAAGGTTAGACCGCGCTCAGCGCTGCGGAATCAGCGCCAGCTGGCGGCTTTGCGCGACGACCGCACCGGTGGAATCGAGGATCAGCTGATCCTCGTCGAACATGCGGCCGCCGACCTCGTGGGTGGTCGCGATGATCCGCAGCCAGCCGGGGGCGGGCCGGCGGCGCAGGTAGGTGGTCATCTGGATGGTCGGAGCCCAGCCGAAGTGGCCGAGATTCATCGGGACCGGCGGGCTCATGTCGGCCGACATCATCGCGAAGAACATCGAGACATCGGGATCGCGCTGATCGCCCGCGCGTGGGCGCATCCACAGCCGCAGCCGCGGTTCGGCCTGCTCGCCGTCCAGGAACCTGGCCCACTCGCGGTCGATGTAGAGCTCCGCGCCCTGGCCCACGTGCACGATGCTGCCCATCGGTGAGCCGGATTCGTACCCGACGGCGTCGGCGGGCGGCGCGGCGGGCATATCGCCGTGCTGCGGTGCGTACAGCGGATCGGCGTCGTCGAGGTGGCCGAAGGTGAACGCGGTTCGCACCAGGCTGCGCCCGTCCTGGATCAGGGTCGTATCCGCCAGGCAGATCTGACGGCCCACTTTGCGGATGCGTACCTCGTACTCGACTGCACCGGGCTCCGGAGCGCCGAGGAAGTCGGAGCTGGCCGCGATGGGCGCCATCGCGGCGAGTGCCGGATCGGAGGCGCGCAGCCAGTTGGTGGCCGCCGCGGCGCTGGCCGCGACCATGGTGCCGCCGTGCACCTTTTTGCCGATCGTCCAGATCTTGTCGATGACGCCGAGGTAGCGACCGGTGTCGGGGGTGGTCGCGGACAGTTCGGTCAGCGCGCATACGCGGCTGAACGGCGCGTCGGTCTCGGTGTCCCGCTCGAGATCCACGGTCAGCTCCGGCATCGTCACTCCTGTCGTTCCTGTGCCGCATCGGCGGTCCGCGGCGATAGCCGAGACACCACGCTTATCCGATACCTGGCGTTCGTACAGCGTAGAACGACCGGATTCGGCGTCCGCATTCCCCTCCGGCGAGCGGTGGGCGAACGACCTCGTCACACCTGGCCGGCGTGGCTCGGCGCGGGCGCGGGAGCAGGCGCCATGCCATTGAGATGCTCTCTGGCGAACGCGAGCGTGCGGTGCAGCATCGCCGCACGGTCTTGAGTCGTGCGTGCGCTCTGGGTATTGATCTCGGCGACCGCATGCCCGGAGAAACCGGTGCGCACCAGGGCCGCGCACACCTCCACACAGGGCTGGGTGCCCTCGCCGGGCACCAGATGCTCGTCGTGTGCGGCACCGCGGCCGTCGGCGAGATGCAGATGCGCGAGGCCATGCCCCATCCGCCCGGCCAGCGCCAGCGGATCGGCGCCCGCGGTCGCGGTGTGCGAGAGGTCGAGGGTGTAGTGCCGGTATCCGACATCGGTCGGATCGTAGGACTGACTGAACGCGGTCACGCCGAGCCCCGGCCCGCCGCGCCGCTCCAGCCGCTTGACCGAACCGGCGCCACGACCGAACAGGGTGTCCGCGCGCATCGGGAACATATTCTCGACCGCGACGATGACGGTGCTGTGCTCCTCCAGCTCACCGACCTGGTCGGCGAAGCCCTCTGCATAACGGCGCTGCCACCGGAATGGCGGATGCACAACCACGGTGCTCGCGCCGAGCGCCTCGGCGGTGCGCACACTGCGCTCCAGCTTGGCGACCGGATCCGAGCCCCACACTCGCTGCGAGATGAGCAGGCACGGCGCGTGCACCGCGATCACGGGCATGGAGTATTTGCGGGCGTAGGCCTGCACAGTGGCGATGCTCTGACTGGCGGGCTCGGCCCAGACCATCAACTCGATGCCGTCGTAACCGAGTTCGGCCGCGTAGCGGAAGGCCGCTTCGGTGTTCTGCGGATACACCGACGCCGTCGAAAGGCCGACCAATATCTGCCGCTGTCCGCCGACGCACGCGGGCTCGCCGGGCGAGTGGGGTTCGGTGCGCACGCCCGTACCCAGTACGTCCGCGCCGACCACACTTCCCACCTGTGTGTCGTCTGCCTGCCCGATGTTCCCCACAGCAGCTCCTACTCAGTTCGTACTGAGAAGAAAGGCTAGCGGTCCGAGCGTGACAAAGATGCCAACGACGACGGCAATCACCGTGCTGAGGATGTCGTCGGTCCTGCGCAGTATCCGCACCAGCGCCACCAGGCCGAGAATCACGATCATCGCCAGGGCCAGCGCCACCCAGGGGAGCATCTCCCACATCCGCTCGAACCCCTTGAACAGCAACATGCCGGCGACCGCGGCGCCGGTGCTCTGCCCGCCGAGGATCATCCACTGCCGCCGATTGGCGTCGTACTCGGCCTTGCGCGCGACCCGCGAACGGCGCGGCGACATGATCCCCGACCGCTCCGAATCCGGATACTCGTCGAGGTCGTCCTCGTCGTCCTCCAGCGGGTCCGCATCCACCTCGAACTGCGGGTGCACATCGGTGCGGCCCTGCATATCGTCCAGGTCGATGATGTCGAGGGCGCGGCCCGCATCGCGTTTCCCGCGGCCACGCTTACCTCGACCGCCCTCGCGTCTACTCGCGCGCGCGGCCTCCTCGCGTTCAGCCCGCTCGACCTCGTCGCGCAGCAGGTCACCCGCCACCGTCTGACCGGAAACCAGCTGCTGATCCTGGCTGGCCAGCGACCATCCTGCAGTCGAAATCCCACCGGATTCGGGCGCGAGATCGTTGTTATTCGGGGTCGGCGCGTGGTGTCTTCGTGCCGACCACGCGGGCAGGCCGGCATCGGCAGAGCGTCGGGATGATCTTCGCGGTGGCTCGGGAGGCGGCTCCGGACTCGGGGCTCGGTTGCCTCGCGGCGGGGCCTCCGGCAACGGCGAAAGCGGCAGCGGCGCCGATTCGGGTGCGAACCCGTTGGGCGCGGGCGACCACGGCGCGGGCGACGGCCCGACGTCGAGTGCCTCCTCCGCGCGGCGGACGTCGAGTGCTTCCTCCGCACGGCGACGAGCGGCCCTGCCGGTTTTGGCTCCGCTGGTTCCCGCATGGCCGTTGAGCGACCCACGATCGGCGAGCGGGTCGGCTCGACCTGCCTCGCGCCGCGGCCGTACCTCGGTGGTTACCTCGTCGGGATCGTGCCTGCGCCTGCGACCGGTGCGACCGGAATCGAGCGGCGGCACGCTGTCGCCCGACAGCGGATCGGCCCCATAGGGATCGACCGGTGCGTACGGATCGACGGGGGCATAGGGGTCGGGCGCGGCATGCGATGACAACGGGTCGGCGGGCGCGGCATGTCGGGAAGCCGGCATGTCCCGCCCCGGCATGACCCGGCTCGAGCGGCCGGGCAACGGATCCGGCTCGGGCGCAGTGTAATCCGACAACGGGTCGTAGCGCGTGATCGGCCCCGACATCGGCGAATAGCTCGGCAGCTCCGGCGCGGGCGGCGGGGGGGCGTACGAAACCGGTTCCGGTGCAGGCGCTTCGAACGCCGACGGCTGATATGCCGCGGGTTCGTATGCGGCGGGCTCGCGCACCGACGGCTGGTAGGCCGACGGTTCATACGCGGGTTCATACGCGGCAGGCTCATACGACGGCGCGTCGAGCGCCGGTTCGTCGGGCGCGGCATGCGAGGAGCGACCGCCGCTTGCCGGGATGACAGGCAGATCGCCCGTCAGCTCCGCGACCGAGATCCCACGGCCGCTGCGCCTACGCCTGCCACCGCCACCGGAGGACGCCGAACCCTCCTGACCATTGCGGGCCAGCAGTTCGGCGACCGATAGCTGTTTGGAGTCATCACTCATGGCGACACCGTTTCGATCGGGCCCGACAGCGCGGCACCACCACCGGGTGCGGGCCTGCCGGTCTCGGCAGCCGGTCCCGGTGAGCTCGTCGCTCGGGGTCCGCCGTTCATGTCGGTATCCAGTTTGCGCAGGATCAGCCCCTCACGCAGTGCCCACGGACAAATCTCGAGGGTATCCAGCGATAGTGCCCGCATACTCGCCTCCGCGACCAATGCGCCAGCCACCAATTGCTGTGACCGATCGGAACTTACGCCTTCCAATTCTGCACGGTCCGACGCTGTCATTCGTGAGATGAAAGCAATCAGTTGGCGCAGACCTGAGCTGGTGAGTGTACGGCGCACCCGCAGTCCCGCAGAAGAGGGTGCCGCTCCGGTCAACCGAGCCAGCGAGCGGAAGGTCTTCGACGTGCCGACGGCAAGGTCCGGCTTACCCGCGTCCAGCAGCTGTTTGGTGGGCAGCACCAGCTCGGCGTCGAGCCAGTCGCGCAGCACGGCGACGCGGCGCTTGCCCGGTGGATCCTCGCGTAGCCACTCGCGAGTCAGCCGACCGGCGCCGAGTTGCAGCGACAGCGCGACATCGGGTTCCTCGTCGCCGCCATTGGTCATTTCCAACGAGCCGCCACCGATGTCGAGATTGAGGATGCGGCCCGCGCTCCAGCCGTACCAGCGGCGCACCGCGAGGAAAGTCGACCTGGCCTCGTCGACGCCGGAAAGTACCCGCAGCTCGACGCCGGCCTCGGCCAGCACCCTGGCGAGCACCTCTTCGGAGTTGGTGGCCTCGCGCAGCGCCGAGGTCGCGAAGGGCATCAGCTCGACGCACTTGGAGGTCTCGGCGATGCTGGCGAATTCGGCGACGGTCGCGATAAGCCGTTCGGCCCCCTGGACAGTGATCCGACCTGCGCCGTCCATGTTTTCCGACAACCGTAATGTCGCCTTTGTCGAGCTCATCGGCATCGGGTGGCCACCACGATGGGCGTCCACCACGAGCAGATGGACGGTATTGCTTCCGACATCGAGTACCCCAAGCCGCACATGAACACGGTACTGGGTGAACCGGGGCTTTAGACGAGGCGACCGAACTGTTAGCGTCTCGAGGTGTGACGGCACGAGCATCCGCAAACGGCCCGGCCCGGCCCCGACCAGCGGAGAAGATCGAACCGAGCCCCGAGGTCGATCTCGACTTTCCCCGCGAATGGATCGAGTTCGTCGATCCAGCAAACGACGAGCATCTGATCGTCGCCGATCTGACGTGGCTACTGTCGAGCTGGACGTGCGTCTTCGGCACTCCGGCCTGCCAGGGAATCCTCAGCGATCGCCCGGACGACGGCTGCTGCTCGCACGGCGCCTTCCTGTCCGACAAGGACGATCGCAAGCGCCTCGAACGCGCTGTGAAAATGCTCACACCCGGCGACTGGCAGTTGATGGACCATGCCAAGAATGCCGAAGGCAGAGTCGTCAAAAAGGGCTTTCTCGAGCTCGACGACCTGGAAGACGAGCCGGCGCTGCGGACCCGGCGATTCGACGGTGCGTGCATCTTCCTCAACCGTCCCGGCTTCGAGGGCGGCGTCGGCTGCGCACTGCACACCATGGCGCTGCGCAAAGGCATCGAGCCGCTGGAGGTGAAGCCGGACGTGTGCTGGCAGTTGCCGATCCGGCGCACCCAGGACTGGGTCGACCGCCCGGACGGTGTACAGATCCTGCGCACCACCGTTACCGAATACGACCGCCGCGGCTGGGGCCCCGGCGGCATGGACCTGGATTGGTACTGCTCCGGCTCCCCCGACGCTCACGTGGGCGCACGCCCGGTGTGGCAGTCCTACGCGCCCGAGCTCAAAGAATTGCTCGGCAAACCCGCCTACGAGGAATTGGCCAGGCACTGCAAGCGCAGAGCAGGACTCGGCCTGATTGCAATTCATCCGGCGACCGTGCATGCCAACCGAATAAAGGCAGACGCACCGGTTTCCGACCAATCGGCGTGAGGTTTCCATAGCGGGTGGTTCACCTGTGCGCCATGCGAGCGTCACCAATATGGGGTTTGATGTGCGGTCATGTTGAAGAAAGCCGTCACCCTGACAACCATCGCCGTCGGAGCCGCCCTTGCCATGAGCGGCGCCGCGCACGCGGAACCCAATGGCGACCCGGCCAAATACGCCGATTTCACCGCCGACTTCCTGCCCGCCAACACCCCT
Source organism: Nocardia sp. NBC_01009 (assembly GCF_045208035.1). Taxonomy (NCBI): domain Bacteria; kingdom Bacillati; phylum Actinomycetota; class Actinomycetes; order Mycobacteriales; family Nocardiaceae; genus Nocardia; species Nocardia sp. NBC_01009. The sequence goes on from NZ_CP108695.1 coordinate 222,989, forward strand.
GAGGCGCTCAATGACAACCTCGGCGTCGCCGCGATCTCAGGGCAGGTAGAGCCAAGTGGGGCCGACGGGGGTGTCGGTCTTGCGCAGGCTGATCCAGCCGAGGGCGTCTTCCTGCATGCAGTCGTAGACGTCCGCGGCGCTGGTGCCGCGGCAGGCGATGGTGCGGGTGACGCCGTACGGGCTCATGATCAGGTTCTTGCCCTCCTTCGCCGCGGGGGCCTCGGCGGATTCGCCTCACAAATCGGACGTCACGCCTCGAGCTTGTAGCCGAGGCCGCGCACCGTCACCAGATGTTCCGGCTTGGCCGGATCGCCCTCGATCTTCGAGCGCAGGCGCTTGACGTGGACATCGAGGGTCTTGGTGTCACCGACGTAATCGGCGCCCCAGACCCGGTCGATCAGCTGGCCGCGGGTCAGCACCCGGCCGGAATTACGCAGCAGATATTCGAGCAGGTCGAATTCCTTCAGCGGCAGGGTGACCTGCTTGCCGTTCACGTGCACGGTGTGCCGGTCGACATCCATCCGGACCGGCCCGGCTTCCAGCACGCCGCTCTCGTTGCCGCCGTCGAGTTCGTCGCCCGCGCCGCGGCGCAGCACGGCCCGAATGCGTGCGATGAGTTCGCGTGCCGAGTACGGCTTGGTCACGTAGTCGTCAGCGCCGAGCTCGAGCCCGACCACCTTATCGATCTCGCTGTCGCGCGCGGTCACCATGATGACCGGGACCCCGCTGCGGGTGCGCAGCTGCTTGCACACGTCGGTGCCGCTCATGCCGGGCAGCATGAGGTCCAGCAGCACGATGTCGGCGCCGGAGCGGTCGAATTCGGCGAGCGCGGACGGTCCGTCACCGACGACGGTGACCTCGAAACCCTCCTTGCGCAGCAGGAACGCGAGCGGATCGGCCAGCGACTCCTCATCCTCGACGATCAGAACACTCGTCATCTGCGTGCCTCCACACCATTGGGTCTGCTCGGCCCCGAAGGGCGCGGGCTGATTTCTCTCATGCTCACCACGGAGCCGTCGACCTCATCGTCGCTGTCGGCCTCGAGATGGGCGGGTATTCGCAAGGTGAACGTCGAACCGGTGCCCAGCTTGCTCCACAGGGTGATCTCACCGTTGTGGTTGGCGGCTACGTGCTTGACGATAGCCAGCCCGAGCCCGGTACCGCCGGTGGCGCGCGAGCGCGCCTTGTCGGACCGGAAGAAGCGTTCGAAAACTCGTTCCTGATCTTCCTTGGCGATGCCGATGCCACGATCGGTCACGGCCATCGCGACGTGATCGCCGCGCAGCGACCGGCTTACCGACACGTGTGAGCCCGCCAGCGAATACGCGATCGCGTTCTCCACCAGGTTGGACAGGGCCGTGACCAGCAGGGTTTCGTCGCCGAGCACCTCGAGCCCACTGGGCCGGTCGGTGCTGACGGTGATGCCCGCCGCCTCCGCCGCGGTGCGCGAGCGGTCGACCGCATGCATCACCACCGTGTCCACGTCGACCACTTCGAGCTCGGGCAGCTTTTCCGCGCCCTGCAACCGCGACAGCGCGATCAATTCGGTCACCATTTTGCCCAGGCGCCTGGATTCGCCGAGCACCCGCTGGCCGAAGTGGCGCACTGCCTCGGGGTCGTCGGCGGATTCCAGCATGGCCTCGGCGAGCAGGCTCATCGCACCGACCGGGGTCTTGAGCTCGTGGCTGACATTCGCGACGAAATCCCGGCGCGTGGCTTCCATCCTGGCCTGCTCGGAGTCGTCGTCGGCGAACAGCACGGTGAAGCTGGTCTCCTCGCGCGACAACTGCCTGGCCACGCCGCGCACCGCGATCCTGCTGCGGCCCGGCATCGGGTTCTTCGCGGTGAGGTCGAATTCGGCGGACTCACCGGTGGCCAGGACCTTCTCCACCGCGGCCCACGCACGTTCGTCGAGCAGCCGGTTGCGGACGAGGCCGAGTTCCTCGGCGCGCGGGTTCACCAGCACCACGTCGCGATACTCGTCGACCACTGCGATGCCGCTCTCGGAGGCAAGAACGATGAGGTCGAGCACCTGCGACATCGTGAGCCCCGAGTCGGCCTGCCTGCGCGCGGCTTGCCTGGCGTTCATGAACGGGATCAGTAGCCCGCCGACTGCCAGTCCGACGACAGCCGCGAGGACTGCCAACAGTACGGCCTGCGGAACACTCACCCTTGAATCGTACGGTCGCCGACCGGCAACCCAACTCTGGGTACGAGAAGTTTCGCGCAGGTCATGGGCACTTCCTGCCCTGTTAGCCGCGCGTTTACGCGTTGTTAGGCCTGCGGAGGGCGGCGCGCGACACGAGCGGAAATCGGTCATATCCAGCGGACATAGCTCGTGTGGCGGCCGGACCCCGGGCCGCGCTCAGTCCTCGTCGTCGGCGCCCGACATCGCGGCGCGGACCGCGCTCCCGTGTCGATCGACCCACTCGCCGAGGGCATAGATCGGATTGAGCAGATCACGTCCCGCCGCAGTCAGCTCGTACTCGACCCGCGGCGGGGCCTCGGCGTAGCGGCGGCGTTCGATCAGGGTCATCTGCTCCATCCGACGCAGCGTCTGGGTGAGCATCTTCTGGCTGATGCCGCCGATGGCGGTGCGCAGGTCGCCCGGCCGCATCGGACCCTCGCGCAGCATGTACACGATCACCGGTAGCCACGAGTTGCCGAAGAGGTCGACCGCCATCCTGGCCGGGCAGTCGGCTTCGAAATCGCCGTACGGCGCGAACTGCGCGGGTTCCGCGACGATCGGCGCGGCAGGTTCGACTGTCATGACTCGAGCCTGCCACCGCCGTTGCGCACCCGGAGGTGCCCATCGACTTTCCTAGCGTCATTTCCGAAGACATCCAGACACATACAGGAGTTGAGATGCGAATCGGAATCATCGGCGCCGGGCAGATGGCACAGGCGCTCGGCGGGGGTTGGGCAGCGGCCGGGCACGACATCGTCATCGGGGCGCGCTCGCAAGCCGCGGCAGACCAACTGGTCGCCACGATCGGACACAGTGCACGAGCGGGCAGCGTGGTGGACGCCGCCGAGTTCGGTGCGGTTGTCCTGCTCGCACTGCCGGTAAGCGCCCTTGACACGGTATTGGGCGAAGTCGGCGGAAAACTGGTGGGCCGCACGGTGATCGATTGCACCAATGCGTTCATGCCGGACGCGGCCGCACCGGCGGGCGTGACCGCATTCGTGCTCTCCGAAGACGCGGTCGCCGAGCGCATTGCGGCGACCGCACACGGCGCGCACGTGGTGAAGGCGTTCAATGTCTGCGCCGCGGAGGTATGGGCTTCGGACGCAAGAGAATTCGAGGGCCGCAGGCTGGGTGTCCCGATCTGTGGTGACGACCCGGCCGCCGTGCGGCAGGTCTGCGCCCTGGCCGAAGACCTGAAGCTGCAACCGGTTTCGTCCGGTGGCCTGCACCGTGCGAAATACCTGGAGGCGACATCGGTATTCACCGTCGGCCTCTGGTTCAGCGGGCAGGATGCCAGGGCAATTTTCCCGCCGCTGGATGCCGCCTTCGCGGTTGAGGACTGAGCGAGGCCGATAGTGCCTGAAAAAAGGACGCCCTCTTCGAATGATTCGAGGAAGGCGTCCTTTTCAGTGCTCCGATGCCGATATCACCAGCCGGAATTACCGCGGAGCGGGATATTGACGAAGCTCGGACGGTTCGGATCCAGCTGCACATGCTGCGGCTTCAAGCCCGTGTCGAGCAGCATCGGCAGTACCGGCAGACCCTTCGGGAAGTTGCCCGCGAACACATCGACGCGCAGACGGTGACCCGGCTTCAAGATCGCCTCGGTGGCGGGCAGCGCAATGTCGAGGGTGGTCTCCTGGCCGGGCACCGTCGGCTGACGGCGGTCCAGCGAGGTGTAGGCGCGCGGGTCGGTGTAGTCGCCGTTGGCGGACTTGCTGCTGTTGGCCGCATCGACCTCGCGCAGCGACGCCATGATCTGTCCGGAGGAGAGCACGGTCGACTGCCCGTCCGGCGCGACATCGTTCACGGTGGTCACCCAGTAGCCGTCCGCGCCATCCTGAACGGTGTTGAGCCGCACTGCGATCCGGCCGGAGATCGTGGTGGTGTCGGCGACCGGCGCGCTGGTGAACGTCAGCCCGTTCGTCTCGGCGACCCGCGAGTCCTTGGCGCAGCCGTCGATGATCGAGAGCGCGCCCGCGCTACCCTGCGCTGCGTCGTTGGAGCACAGGGTAGTCAGGCCGGGCGCGACCGTCAGCCGCGCCGAGTCGGGGCTCGCCTGCGGCAGCAGCGATCCGTCGTACAGGCTGTTCGCGGTGCCACTGCGGTCGGCGGACAGATACATCCTGCGGTGCACCGCATCGTGCGACGCCTCGGCGGCATCCGGATCGGCGAACGAATCGGTGGTGATCCAGCCGCCGCCCTGCTGACGCAGCGTGACCGGGCCGTAGTTGTCGATGCCATTGTCGATGCCCTTGAGCCACTTGTCGAACCAGGCCCGCTGCAACACGTCCAGCCGCGGCGGCAGGCCGGGCTTGCCGTATTCGTTGCCGGAATTGATGTGATAGGTGTTGCCCATCAGCAGCTGCTTCTGGCCTGCGGGCAGCGGAATCTCGTTGTAGATCTTGGATTCCGAGTAAGTGAACAGGTCGTGCCAGCCGCCGGTCACGAAGGTCGGCACCTGGATCTTGCTCGGATCGCCCAGCCAGCCCTCTCGCGCTGTCGAGGTGCCGGTCAGCAGTTCCTTCGCGCGCGGATCGAGATCCTCGATGCGGGTGGTGGTGTAGACGTTGAGCAGCACGTCCATGAAGGTCAGCGGATCCTTCGCCCGATCGGCGAGCCACTGCGTGTCGAACTGGCCGTTGACCACCGATGCCAGATCCGGAAGCAGCTTGAGGCCGTTGATCGCCGTGAGCCACAGCGGAATGAAGTTGAAGCCGAAGCCGCCGCCGGGCGCGAGCACGTCGTTGACGAGGTCGCTGCCGGGCACCACCGGGAAGATCGCCTTCAGCGCGGGCGGCTGCTTCTCGGCGACCTGCACCTGGTTGATGCCGGAATACGAGATGCCGTTCATCCCGATACGGCCGTTCGACCACGGCTGACGGGAGGCCCAGTCGATCACCTCGACGGTGTCCTGCTGCTCGCGCTCGCGCAGCATGTCCCACACACCCTGCGAGAAACCGGTACCACGCACATCGACGACGACCTGGGTGTAACCACTTTTGATGAGCTGGCGGTCGACCGCGAAGTTGCGCAGCTCGCCGCCGCCGAATGCCTTGGTGAGGTCGGTGACACCGGAGAGCGGCGTACCGCTCAAATCGATCTGACGGAACAACTCGATCAGCGCGTCGGAGAGACCGGGAATGGACATCGCGCTGTCGGCGAGGTTCGACACCAGCTTGGTGTAGGGCGTCATGTTGACGACGGTCGGCGTCGGGGTGTCGATCGGCCTACCCGCCGCGTCCGCGGGGCGATACACGTTGCCCTTGAGGACGGTGCCGTCGCTCATGATGATCGGCACATCCCATTGGATGTTCACATTCGGGAACTGTTGGGGGCCGTCTTCGGCCGCCGTCCAGGCCGCGCCCGCCGCGCCGCCGTCGGGACCAGAGGCAACCGGTGCGGCGCTCGCGCCGGAAGTGAGGAAAGGAACGAGCACTGCGGTGGCAACTGCCGCCACCGTGACGCGCAACGCGTGCTTCATCGGACGTGATCCACCTCTCGGACTGATCGAACGAGCGAAAGTTTACATACCGACGAGTAAGTTCGAACTCCGGGTCACACGAATTTTGAGCCGAATATCGATTCACATACAGCGGACAGCATGCCATACCGGCTGCATATCCCGGCTGTAGCCGCGCTCGAAGATCAGAATTGCCACTCACCAAAACAGCAGATGCGCTGCGGTCGATTGCTCGACCGCAGCGCATCTGCGTGCAGAGATTGCCGGTCAGGCTACTTGCCGCCCTGGCTTGCCACCGCGGCGGCGCCCGCGGCAGCGGCCTCCGGATCCAAGTACTCACGCGGGCGCACCGGGCGCAGGTTCTCGTCGAGCTCGTAGCGCAGCGGGATGCCGGTGGGGATGTTCAGCTCCGAGATGTCGTCGTCGGAGATCTGATCGAGGTGCTTCACCAGGGCGCGCAGCGAGTTGCCGTGCGCGGCGACCAGCACGGTCTTGCCCGCGACGAGCTCCTTGGAGATGGTCGACTCCCAGTACGGGACCATCCGGTTCACCACGTCGAGCAGGCACTCCGTCTTCGGCACCTCGATGCCCGCGTAGCGCGCGTCGCCCTCCTGGCTGTACTCGTTGGCCGGGTCGATCGGCGGCGGCGGGGTGTCGTAGCTGCGACGCCACAGCATGAACTGCTCGTCGCCGTACTTGTCCCGGATCTGCGCCTTGTTCTTCCCCTGCAGCTCGCCGTAGTGCCGCTCGTTGAGCCGCCAGTCGCGGACCACCGGAATCCAGTGCCGGTCGGCCGCGTCCAGCGCGATGTTCGCGGTGCTGATCGCGCGGCGCAGCAGCGAGGTGTAGACGATGTCCGGCAGGATGCCGTGCTCGGCCAGCAACTCGCCGGCCCGCTTGCCCTCGGCGATACCCTTGTCGGTCAGGTGCACATCCACCCAACCGGTGAAAAGATTCAGGGCATTCCATTCGCTCTCGCCGTGGCGCAGCAGCACGAGGGTGTACGTCATGCAGGCCATTCTGGCATGTGCGCAAACCTGCCTCGCATCCGTTCCCGGTGGCCGAACCGGGCATCAGCCGGTCCGAGCCCAGCCCTTCAGACAACGGTGTCGGCCGTCGCGTGGCCCGCAGCGAGCACGCCTGCGCCGACCAGGGTGGCGCCGTTGGTGATTCGCGACAGCACGACGTGGAGTCCACCGAGGAACTCCAATCGCGCGTGCCGGGCGACCGCCGCCCGCAATGGCTCCCAGAGTGGTGCACCCGACTGCGCGAAACCGCCGCCGATCACCACTAGATCGATATCCTGCAGCGCGGCCGCCGAGGCGATGGCCTGCCCGAGCGCGGTCCCGGATCGATGCAGCGCCGCGAGCGCGATGTCGTCGCCGGAGTGCGCCGCTTTCGCCAGCGCGGCACCGGTCGCACCGGACCAGCCTTGCGCACGAGCCCAGCGCACCGACGACATGCCGCTGGCGATCGCCTCGACGCACCCGACCCCGCCGCATTCGCACGGCACATCCCAGCCCGGCACCACAATGTGACCGATATGCCCAGCGTTGCCGGTCCGGCCGAGCAGTACCCGGCCATCCGCGATGATCCCGCCGCCGATCCCCGACGACACCGTCATCGCCAGCCCGTTCGCGACGCCGCGCAATGCGCCGACATGATGTTCGGCCAGCGCTAAGCAGGCACCGTCGATGGCGAATCGTATTGCGGCGCCGGGAAAGAGCTTCTGCACCTCGGCGACGATCGGGAATCCGGACTTCCACTCGGGGATGTTCAGCGGGCTCGTGACACCGGACCTGGTATCGACAGGACCGGCCGAGCCGATCCCGATGGCGGTGACGGTGTCGTCGCCCGCGACCTCCGCCAACAGCGTGCGGCACGCCTCCCACACCGCCTCGCGCGGCACGTCGACCTGCCGCACGTCACGCACGTTGCGGCCCCCGTACACCCGTCCCGCCGCGAACTTCGTCGCGCCGATATCAAGAGCAAGAACTGTCATAGCCGGGCCGCCTCCACACTCACCGAGTCCCAGCGCGATTGTCGCGCACCGCGGGCCTGCCCGGGAGAGATCCCGCACCCTGCGGCGTCGAGGGCGGCTTTCCGAGCACCTATGCCAGCACGGCGTCCGCGAATTCCTGGAGCAACTTCCCCGTGCTCGACCGATCCGATATCGCCGTCCTGAGTGGGTTCGGCAACAAAGCCGGACTCGCTCAGGGCTGATCGGCCACGTCCACCAAATGCTCGAAGGCGCGCAGATTCATCAGCGATTCGCCGCGCGAGACACGCCACTTCCACTCTCTCCGAATGGATTCGGCGAAGCCGAGTTCGAGCAGGGTGTTGAAGTCGGCTTCGACGGCCTCGAGGATCTGGCCGAACACCCGGTCCAGTTCATCGGCGGTGACGGCGTGGGTGGCGATGCGGCCGACCAGGTAGATATCGCCGACACGGTCGAGGGTGTAGGCCACGCCGTAGAGCCTGCGGTTGCGCCGCAGCAGGAATTTATAGATGCCTTCGAAGTTCTCGTCGGGCTTGCGGCAGACGAACGATTCGATCCGTACGCCGTGCTTGCCGACGGTGAGCATGACGGTGGTCTTCAGCTTGCGCTCACCGGGCAGGATGACGACGAAGACATCCGCGCTCGGCCGGGTGTATTCGATCTCCCTCTCACGCAGCGTCGCATCGATCAGCTGCGCGGTCGCGTGCGCCCCGCTACTCACCGGCGTGCTCCCGTCCGGCGCCGCCACAGCGCCCGTGATCTGGCCTGGCTGCTCTCGCCGAGGAGAGCGGCCGTGCGTTCCATGGCGAGGCTAGCGCGCTCACCGAGTTCCGCGGGACGTGCGGCGTCGAACTCGGTGCCGTCGCCGAGCAGCTGTGCACGGTCGGACAGCACGCCGCGCCCGCCACCGAGCCGGGTGCGCACCGCATGGAAATCGGTCAGCGCCGCGAAGTAGCTGGTAAGCAGTCCTTCCGCGGTGTGTTCCCAGGAGAAGTTGGCGGCATGTCCGACGGCGCAGGCGCTCATCCGGGCCAGCCGTTGCGGGTCGTCCAACAGGTAGCCGAGCGCGCTTGCCCAATCGGTGGTGGCGTGACCGGGAACCAGCAGGCCGCTCTCGCCGTGCCGGACCGCGGTGCCGAGCCCGCCCACGTCCGCTGCCAGCACTGGCGTGCCGCTGGCCTGCGCTTCGATGGCGACCAGTCCGAACGATTCGTTGTAGCTGGGCACCGCGACCAGATCGGCGGCACGGTACACCTGGACGAGGCGGTCGGGCGGCTGCGGCGGCAGGAAGGTCACGCGGTCGGCGATGCCGAGGCCGGCCGCCAGTTCGATCAGCGCGTCGGGGCGCTCGAGTCCTGTTCCGGACGGGCCGCCGACGATGAGCACCCGCAGCTGCCGCGCGGGCTGGGCGCGCAGCACCTCCGCCGCGGCACGCACCAGTACGTCGGGGGCCTTCAGCGGCTGGATCCGACCGACGAAGGCGACGATCTGCTCGTCGGTGGCCAGCCCCAATTCCGCGCGGGCGGCGGCCTTGTCGCCGGGGCGGTAGCGGGTCAGATCGGCGCCGGGCGGCACCACGTCGATGCGTTCGGGGTCGGCGCCGTAGAGCTCGATGAGCTGGCGCGCCTCGTCGGCGGTGTTGGCGACCATCCGATCCGCTTCGGCGATCACCTGCTTCTCCCCGATCTCCCGGGTGACGGGTTCGGGACAGTCGCCGTCGGCGAGTGCGGCATTCTTCACGGCGGCCAGGGTGTGCGCGGTGTGCACGAGCGGCACCCGCCAGCGATCTCTGGCCAGCCACCCGACCTGACCGGACAGCCAGTAGTGCGAGTGCACGAGGTCGTAGTAACCGGGCTGATGCCTGGCTTCCTGCCGCAGCACCTCGGCGGTGAACGGGCACAGTTGTGTCGGCAGGTCGTGTTTGTCCAGTCCCTCGAACGGACCCGCCACCACGTTGCGCACGAGCACCCCGGGCGCCGCCTCCTGTACAGGCGGGACATTCGAGGAGGTGGCCCTGGTGAAGATCTCCACCTCGGTACCGCGGCGGGCCAGCTGAATGGCAGTTTGCAGCACGTACACGTTCATGCCGCCCGCGTCGCCAGTGCCCGGTTGAGCAAGTGGTGAGGTGTGCACCGACAGCACGGCAATCCGATTGGGCCGTAGGTCCGGGCGTTGACTCACACTATCCATAGTGCACGGTGCATCGGCGAACTCAGACGCCGCTACCGAGGCAAGTGACGGCCATCACAGGTCGTTCGTGAGCACACTCACGAAATTCGCGCCGTCCAAAGACACTCTCCGAACACGACCCAGTCTGCGCGAGGAGCGCCGACCGTACCGGCGGGTTTCGGACGGCTACTTCGGCGCGACCTCCAGGCCGTCGACGAACGCACCGATCTCGGCCACGAACCGCGCGCGGTCCTCGATGAAAAGACCGTGCTGCGCGCCCTCCCAGAACGAGGCGCGCGCACCGGGGACCGTGTCGAGGATGTAGCGGCCGTTCTCGATCGGGACGACCGGATCACTGGTGCCGTGCAGAACCAGCACCGGTACATCGAGGGCGCGCAGCGTCTCGGTGTTGTCGACGGTCCGATAGAACAGCGCCTTGCGCACCCGCGGCGGTGTGGCCAGGCTCGCGCCGAACAGTCGCTGGGCATCGACGCCCTTGTCCTGGCCCGGGCCGGTATTGGCATTGCCGAAGGCGCCGAAAGCACGTATCGCACGCCCGGCGCTTTCCTCGAAGACGCCGGGAATGGCTTCCTGCATGGCCGAACCGGTCGCCGCACCTGGCGCACGGCCGATATTGGCCATCGAACCGGTGTAGACAATGCCGGCGATCGCGCCGGTGCCATAGGCGGTCAAGTAGTCGCTGAGCACAATGCCGCCGTAGGACCAGCCCAGCAGCACCGCGCCGGATTCGATGCCCTCCCGCCCGAGCACCGCCGCGATATCGGCGGCCCAGTTCTCGGGATCGTCGTACCCGGCCTCCGGCGCATCGGAGTAGCCGTGCCCGCGCAGATCGACGGCGATGACACGGAAGCGCTCGGCCAACTCGTCGGCGGCCGCACCCCAGCACCGCAGATTCGCCGACCAACCGTGCAGCAGCACCAGCGCTCGCCCATCGGCGGGCCCACTGACCCGATAGACGATGGTGGTTCCGTCCGCACTGACCGCATCCCGAATAGCCATGCCACCGAGGCTAACGGTGCGGCGCGCGCCGACCGTGATCCGGGCAACAACCCCGCTCTCCGGCAAACTCCCTGCACTTAGGATCGAGATCATGAGTATCCGCACCGCCGTCGTCACCGGAGCCAGCTCGGGAATCGGGGAAGCCACCGCCAGGGAGCTCGCCAAACAGGGTTACCACGTCTACGTCGGCGCCCGCAGGCTCGATCGGCTGCAGACCCTCGCCGACGAAATCGGCGGCACCGCGCTGGAACTCGATGTGACCTCCGACGAATCGGTGCAGGCCTTCACCGACGCGATCGACCGCGCCGACGTGCTCGTCAACAATGCGGGTGGCGCAAAGGGCCTCGCCCCGGTGGCGGAGGCCGATCTCGACGACTGGCGCTGGATGTGGGAGACCAATGTGCTCGGCACGCTGCGCATCACCAAGGCGCTGCTGCCGAAGCTGATCGCCTCGGGCGACGGCCTCATCGTCACCATCACCTCGGTGGCCGCCTTCCACGCCTATGACAACGGCTCCGGCTACACCTCCGCCAAGCACGCCCAGGCCGTCCTGCACCGCACGCTGCGCGGCGAGCTGCTCGGCCAACCGGTCCGGCTCACCGAGATCGCGCCCGGCGCCGTCGAGACCGAGTTCTCCCTGGTCCGCTTCGACGGTGACGCCGAACGCGCCGCCAAGGTGTACGAAGGCATCGACCCGCTGGTCGCGCAGGACATCGCGGAGATTGTCGGCTTTGTCGCGTCTCGACCGTCACACGTCAACCTGGACCAGATCATCGTCGCGCCGCGCGACCAGGTGGTGCCGGGTCGTTTCGCGCGCCGCAGCTGAGATCGGGTCCGCGCTCGGGTCGCAGCACCACGCTCTCCCGTCTATCGTGGCCCGGAGCCAGGGCTGGCCGAGTGCCCCGTAGCGGTTGCTCAGCGTGCATGGACGGTTAGCATCTGGGATTTGAAATTCGAATACACCAGATTGGAGTTGCTCGGCTCATGCTCAAGGGTTTCAAAGATTTCCTGATGCGCGGGAACGTTATCGACCTTGCGGTCGCGGTGGTCATGGGCACCGCGTTCACCGCGGTGGTGACGGCGGTGACCAAGGGCATCATCAATCCCTTGCTCGCCGTTTTGGGCAAGACCAACGAGCTGGGACTCGGCGTCCAATTGGTGGCGGACAAGCCCGCCACCTTCATCGCGGTCGGCCCGATCATCACCGCGCTCATCGATTTCGTCATGGTCGCCGCGGTGCTGTACTTCGTGCTGATGGTGCCGATGAAGACGCTCAAGAACCGCTTCGGCACCACCAAGGCCGCCGAGCCGACCGAGACCGAACTGCTGATCGAAATCCGCGACCTGCTCGCCGGGCGCAACCTGGGCACCGTCGAGGAGGCCATCGCGCTGGAGAAGGCGAACGTGGCGCCCGAGAAGGCCGCATCGAACCGGTAATCACCTGGCGCCCAAGACAATCCGCCCCCGTTCGGATCATCGAACGGGGGCGGATCTGTATTGCGCTGGTCGCGGATCAACGCGGCGGCCCCGGCGCGACCGGTGTCGCAGAGATGCCTGGAGCGTGCGAGGCGTCCAACGCGGACAAGCCCTTCCAGGTACTCCAGTCGATGGTCCAGTCGTAGAGATCGCCGTCGGCGGCCGACATCTGGATCGACGTGCCGGTCACTTCGACCGGATCGCCGTAGAGCGCGGTCGGGAAGTACGCTTGCGCGTCACTGGGCGAAAGATTGATGCAGCCGTTGGTGACATTCGACGCCCCTTGCGCCGACAGCGATTCCGGATTCGCGTGGATGAATTCGCCATTATTGGAAATGCGTACCGCCCAGCGTTCGCGAACGTTCGTGTAGAACGGCGGATTCGACATCATGAAGTCTTCGTATTTCTCGGTGACCACGTGCACACCGGAGCGGGTCACATTGCGTGGCTCATTGCCCTGGCCGTAGCTGACCGGGAAGTCGAAGACGACCTGGCCGTCGCGCACCACCTGCATGCGGTGGCTCGGCGCGTTGGCCTGCACGACTTGACGGCGGCCGATGCGGAAATCCGAAGTGAGATCGGTGTATCCGTAGTTGCCGCCGCCGAGGTCGAGTCCGTAGAGCTTGGCCGTGACCTGCACGGTGGTGCCGGGCACCCAGTAGTCCTTGGGCCGCCAATGCAGGCGCGAGCCACCGTTGTCGTCGGGGAACCAGGCCCACGCGCCCTCGGTGGGCGGGTTGGTCGTGACGGTCAGCGCCTTCTCCACCGCGGCCTTGTTCTGCACAGAAGCCTTGAACTGCAAGATGATCGGCGCGGCGATGCCGACTTCCTGGTTGTCGGCGATATTGATGGTCGCGGGGACCGCGTTCTTCGGCGCGAGCGTGCGGAAGGTGCCGTCGATGGGAACCGGTTTGCGATCGGTGCCGGTCGCCGTGCCCGACCAGGTGTAGGTGGCGGCGTAGCCGAGCGCCTCGGTGATCTTGTAGCTGTGCTTGTCCGGTGCGAGCTCCCCGGTGACCTGCTTGCCGTTGGCATTGGTCAGCGCGATCTGGTCGATGGTGCCGTCGGCGACGGTGACCGAGACCGGTGCCGTCGGGTTGACGTTCTCGGCGTCGGCGGCCGGGGCCATGCTCACCTTCGCGACCGGACCGGAGTCGCGGGCGGAGTCGCTCTTGCCGCCGCGGTCGTTCGTGCAGCTTGCCACCAGGGCGACCACGACGAGTAGCACGGCCGACACGGCGGCGGCCGGTCTTCGGATGACTGGACGATTGCACACTTCTTCGAATTTACGCCCGAGAAATCGTTCGCTCGGCGAGCGAAGAATGTGGCGTTCCTTTCATCCGGTCAGAGCGTGACCCCCACCGTGACCGGTTCCGGCTCGAGCCGGATCCCGAATCGCTCGGCAACACCGTCGCGCACCGTCCTGGCCAGCGCGACCAAGTCCGCGGCCGTCGCGTCACCACGGTTGGTCAGCGCCAACGTGTGTTTCGTGGACAGCCGAGCCGGGGCCGCCTGCCCTGGAAAGCCCTTGGCGAAACCGGCTCTCTCGATGAGCCAGCCCGCGGAGAATTTGACCCCGTCCGGCGCCGGATAGGTCGGGATCGTGACATCTCCCACATGCGCGGTGATCGCGGCCCGCACCTCGCCCACCCCGGCCTCCGGAACGACCGGGTTGGTGAAGAAGGACCCCGCGCTCCAGGTGTCGTGATCGCCGGGGTCGAGCACCATGCCCTTGCCCGCCCGCAAGCCGAGCACCGCCGCCCGCACCTGCGCCGCCGGTCTGGATTCGCCGTTGGTCGCGCCGAGCGCGTTCGCCAGCTCGCCGTAGCGCAGCGGTGCGCTGGATCCGCTGGGATCGAGTGCGTAATCGACGGCGAGCACGACGGCGTCGTCATGGTGTTTGAGCACGCTGGTCCGGTATCCGAAACCGAGCTCGCCCGGCTCGACCCAGCGGATCTCGCCGGTAGCGCGATCGAGCAATCGCGCCCGGCGCAGCAGGCGCTCCACCTCGACGCCGTACGCGCCGACGTTCTGCACCGGGGTCGCGCCCGCCGATCCCGGAATGCCGGAAAGGCACTCCAGCCCGCCCAACCCGGCCGCGACCGTCGCCTCCACCACCGTGTCCCAGTTCGCACCCGCCTCGGCGATCACACCGTCCGCGCCGATCTCGATGCCCTCGGTCCGCACCAGGACGACGACACCGTCGAAGCCCTCGTCACCGATCAGCAGATTGGAGCCGCCGGCGAGCAACAACACCGGTATTCCGGCCGCGTCCAGCGCGCACACGGTCGCCACCAGCGACTCGGTCGTCCCACACTCGGCCACCGTCGCGGGCCCGCCGACCCGCAGCGTGGTCAGTTCCGCAAGCCGCACCGATTCGCGCACCAGCGCACCGGTGTCGGCCAGCAGTTCGCGCAGCTGATCCGACGACACCACCCGTGAAGTTCGCACAGCCAGACGGTAGCGTGTTCGAACATGGCTACACCCCTGGCGTACACGGCCCGCTATTCGCATCCGGTCGCGGCCGTGCGCGCGGCGATCGCTGACGAGCAGTATTGGAAGGACCGCATCGCCGAGGTGGGTGGGCCCAACGCCCGACTCGATTCGGTCACCGTCAACGGTGATCAAGTCCGCATCGAGATGGTCCAGGCCATCGCCGCCGAGCTGCTGCCCGCCGCCATCACCGCGGTCCGCCCCGGCGATCTGATCATCCCGCGCGTCGAGAACTGGTCCGGCGATACCGCGACCTTCGAAGCCCGCGTCGACGGCGCACCCGCCGAGGTCCGCGGCGCCATCTCCCTCGTTTCCGACGGCTCCGGCTCGGTCGCCACGGTCACCGGCAGCATCGAGGTGAAGATCCCGCTGTTCGGCGGGAAGATCGAAGCCGCGATCGCGGAGCGCCTCACCGAACTGTTCGCCTCCGAAGAGGAGTTCACCAACAACTGGCTCGCTCAGCGCTGAGTCCGGGCCCGCCACCGCACACCTTCTGATATGTCAGGAGGTGTGCGTTCGTCCGGGGCGTTAGCGCGGTGCCCAGCCGAGGAGCGCTGCCACCAGTGCCGCGACAGCAGTCCGGCCAGCAGCGCGCCGACCGCGTTGACGAGCACGTCGTCGACCGAGGAATGACGCCCTACCCCCAGCGCGAACTGCAGCATCTCGACGCCGCCCGACAGGATCGCGCCGACCATCAGCAGTCGCCACGGATCGGCGAACAAGGCCGAGCGCACCGGAAGCAGAAACCCGAGCGCCGCAAAGACCAACAGGTTCCCGCCGAGCTGCTCGACAACCCGGTCGTCGGTGAGCTGATCGGCCAGGTCACGCAGTGGCACCAGGTTGACCGAGCGACCGGAACCGGCGGGCGTGAGAATCATCCACAGCCACGGCACCGTACCGACCACCATGCCCACATCGCAGAGCGCGGTGCGCCAGGAACCGCGCCGCCGTGCCAGCCACCACGCGAACGGGCTCGCCGCCGGAATCGCGGCCAGCGCCGCAACGACCACCCCACCCCATGTCTGCCATGTCCCGTTCACTTCGCAAGTCTGACCGAAAGATTTCGGTCTCGGCCGTGCGCGGGCGGCCACCAGCGCGAACTGGGTAATGTCCTGGTCCGACTGCGTGCGGATGGTCTTCACATTCACCGCCGAGCGATGGCGCGGCGATCGGTCCCGGTAACGTAATCGCTCATGGCTCGCCGACTGGACTATTCAGCCCGCTACCCGTTGCACACCACCAAAGAGCTGTATGCAGCGCTGTCGAACCGCGACTATTGGGAGGCGCGGGTCACGGAGATGCGGAAGTACTCGGAGAACGAAGTCGTGAGCCACGAGGTGAGCGACTCCGGGATCGAGATCGTGCTGCACCACATCCTGCCGCGAGAGATGCTGCCGGAGATGGCGCAGGCGGTGATGCGCAAGGACATGGTGATCACCCGCAAGGAGAGCTACGGCCCGTTCAACGAGGAAGAAGTCGTCGGCAAATACTCCGCGTCCATCCCCGCGGGCCCCGGCAGCCTCGGCGGCACCATCCGCGTGTTCCCCACCGACACCGGCTGCACCGCGCGGTTCTCCTCGGAGGCGAAGGTGTTCATTCCCATGGTTGGTCCACGACTCGAGCAGCTGATGCTGGTAAACCTCGTCGACCTGTTCCGTGCCGAGGCCGAAGAGACCGTGCGGTGGCTGGAAGAGCAAAACCCGACCAGCTGACCAAACCGGTCGGCACCATCACCCGCGGCACCACCGGCGTCAACCGGCTGCGGCGCAGCGACCGCTGGCTGATCAACGACGAGCTGGTCCGTGCCCGCCTGCAGACCGCGCCGGATCCGCTGGTCGTCGACCTCGGTTACGGTGCGAGCCCGTGGACCACGCTGGAGCTGGCGACCCGGGTGCGGACCGTCCGCGCCGACGTGCGCGTGATCGGTCTGGAGATCGATCCGGAACGGGTGGTACCCGGCCGCGACGGTGTCGAGTTCGCCCGCGGCGGCTTCGAATTGGCCGGGCTGCGGCCGGTCTTGGTGCGCGCGTTCAATGTGCTGCGGCAATATCCGGAATCGGCAGTTCCCGAGGCGTGGGCGACCATCCTGTCCGGCGTCGCCTCCGACGGCCTGCTGGTCGACGGAACCTGCGATGAACTCGGCCGCCGCTGCGCGTGGGTGCTGCTGGATCGCTCGGGGCCGCTGTCGCTCACCCTGGCATGGGATCCGTTCACCGTCGAGCGCCCCTCCGACATCGCCGAGCGACTTCCGAAGGCGTTGATCCACCGCAACGTTCCCGGCGAACCGATCCATGCTCTGCTCACCGCCGCCGACCGCGCCTGGGCCCGTGCCGCGCCACACGCGCCGTTCGGGCCACGGGTCCGCTGGCGGACCGCGGCGGAGTCGTTGCGGCAGGAAGGTTTTCCGGTGCGGACCTACCGTCGCCGCATGCGCGACTGTGTGCTCTCGGTGCCGTGGTCGGCCGTCGCGCCGAACCACGATCGCACATAGCCCGTCGCGGCCCCGACCGAGTCCAGCGCCGCCGCGACCGAGCCTGTTGCCGTCGCGACCGGCAGCATCGAATGCGGCTCGAAGGGCTGACGCCACAGGCCGCCGTGCGCCGCGCCCACCGCGAACAGGCTCTCCGGATTCGCATCGTCCGGCGCGGCAGGCGGTGCCATCAGGTCGGCGACCAGTTTCGCAGCGAGAAGTGTTCGTGCCGTGGCGGGTTCGAATACTTCGACGCCGAATCGGCGCACGCCACGGTAGGCCGCCGCAAGCGAACGCTCGGCGCGCACCGCACTCGTCGAGGCCGGTGGCGCGACGGTGTAGGACACCGTGCGCCCTGCGGTGTGTGCGAGCACCGCGCGCCAGCGCAGGATACGGTGCGCCAGAACATGATTCGGTCCGATGGACGGAACAAGCGCATCCGCGACACCCCACATCGCCCCGAAGTGGTCGGTGACCGTGGTGCGATAGCTCGGCCGATACAGCGTCGACACCGACAGTAGCCGCAGCAGATTCTGGTCCGCGCCATGCAGACCACGCCCGTGCAGTCGCGCATGGGCCTCCGCGACAACCTCTTCCGGCACGGCATAACAGTCGATCGGCGACCCGAGAAACGCCAGCGCGGCGTCCGGCCGATGCTCGAGCAGATCCTCGACAAGGACGTCCTGTGCGGTGGCGAGCCGAACTCCCGCGGACCCCTGATCATTCGCGTACAGGCCGAACACCGGCCGGACCTCCGCACCGAGCTGCGCACGGATCCAATGCACCAGCGCCGGGAACTGCTGGGTGATATCGACGCCGGGATCGGCCGTGACCGGATAGCGCAGCACCCCGGCACCGGTCTCGGCGAGCCGCGAAAGTTCCTGCCAGCGTTCCGTCCCCGGCAGATCGATGCCGAGCACGTCCGCACCCCACCGCAACAGCGGGCGCAGCGGGCCGAGCTCGGCCGCCGCCCCGGTGACGATGACACGGAAACCAGGCAGTGCCAACCACTCCGGATGGTCGATCACCCGTTCCACCGCGGCGGCGAAACCCGGTTCCACGATGCCACCGCGACGCCATTCGGTCAGCTGACGCTGCAACGACTCCTCCGCCAACACCGTGTCGCGGTAGGGGACTTCCAGCCGCCCGAGTGGTTTCGCGGTGCCCTCGACCCGGACGGTATCGAGTGTGCCCGGCTCGGCAACCTTTTCGACGTCGACGCTGCGCAGGGGCGCGACGGTCGCTCCGGTGACCAGCCGAAGCAACTTGCGCGCGGAGCGCAGCCCTTCGGTCGCGATGCCGACCGACGCCGCAGGCGAGCTGGCAGCCAACGCGGTCAGCCCACGAAACACCGTGCGATAGGAGCAGCGCCAGTCCCGGCAGGTCTCCACCGTCTGGGCGAGATCCGCGTCATACCCGCGGACCGCGTCGGCGACCACGGCGGTGGCGAACATATCGCCGATCCGCTCGGGCGCACCGGAGGGGAAGACGAGATCCCACCTGCTCTGACCTTCGGTCCCCATGATCAGTCACCCTGCCATGATCGCGCGCCCGGCAAAACCGGACGCCAAGGTAATTCATAGCCGGACCGAATCACCTCGCACCCGCTCACCACACAGCTCATACGCCGGTGAGGGCCCGATACACCCGAGCGGCCGCACGCGGGCGCAGTCGGAGACTGGCCGAACGGATTTCGTCGCGCGCACAACGGTCGATAGCGACCGCATCGCCGACCACCTCGTCCAGGGCGGTCTGTCCGATATCCGCCTCCGCCAGATCGAGCACCGTCCGCACCGGCGTCGTGACCAGGAACGAGCCCGCCGACTCGACATCGGTGGCGATCAGTGGACGACGCAACACCACGAGGCGCGGCGTCACCGGCGGACGCCCAGCACCGACCGACAGGTGCAGGAATCGCGGCCGCAGCCGACCGAGCCCGTGCAGTTCGGCCGCGCTCTGATGCGACACCGCGGCGGCGCCGTCGAACCAGGCCGCCCACATGGCGTACTCGTCGAGCGGGCCTTCGGGCCAATCGGCCAGCCGAAGTAAACCCACTCCCGCCCGCGTCACCGACCCGTCCCCGAGCGCCACCCGCACCCGCACCTCACAACCGGTGCGCAGCACCTGCCTGGTGGTGAAGAATCCGGCATGCCGCCCGGCCAAGCGCCGCAGCACCCGCCATCCCTGCTCCGCGGAATCGAGTGCGCGGGCCGCAGCATCGCCAGCCATGGCCACCAGGCTACGCTCGAAACTTGTGTCGCATGTCACAATTGATCCCCTCACCGCGCCCTCAGAGCGAACACAGAAATGTCGGGAAGAATCGGGCTCATGAGTCAGAAGCCTCCTGCCACCGTGACCTCCACCCGGCGCACCCTCGTGATTGCCCTGGTCGTGGTCGTGACGCTGCTCATCGGTGCGCTGGTCGCCGGCGAGGCCTACGCCAGGCACAAGATCTCGCGGTGCATCAGCACGCAATTCGAGAAGGACATGGGCTCGAAGATCGACGTCGGCTTCGGCTGGCGGCCGATGCTGCTCACCTTGATCGACGGCAAGGTCTCCCGGGTGACGGTGGACAGCGCCGACTCCAAGTTCGGCCCGGCCGTCGGCATGGTGGTGCACGCCAGGTTCAAGGACCTCGATGTCGAGAACGCCGGACAGGGCGGCGGCACCATCAACAGTTCGTCGGCCGATGTCACCTGGAACAACGACGGTATCCGGCAGACGCTCGGCGGCCTGGTCAGCGACGTGCACTCCTCCTCGAGCAGCGGCATGCTGACCCTCGACGTGCTCGGTGGGCTCGCCCAGCTGCAGGTGCAGCCGCGGGTGACGAACGGGGTGGTGCAGGTGGACACCATGTCGGCGGAGCTGCTCGGCATGGGCCTGCCCACGGATCTGGTGCAGGGCATTGTCGATGTCTTCACTCAGAGCCTGCAGAGCTATCCGATGGGCCTGAAGGCGACCGACATCAAGGTGACCGACGACGGTATCGCGGTGAAGCTGGAGGGCGGCCGCACCGAACTCGAGGCCGGCCCGGACGAGGCCCGCTGCTGATCACCGCCGAAATCGTGTCCTCGCCGGAGGAATTCACGCCCCGGACGAATCAGGCGGGGAAACCGTCAAGCACCGCACGGGATTTGGACAGCCCGAGCCGTGTCGCGCCTGCGGCGATCAGTTCCGCTGCGGCTTCGGCGGTCCGGATCCCACCGCTGGCTTTCACTCCGAGACGCCCGCCGACCGTGTCGGCCATCAGCGCGACCGCGTGCACGCTCGCACCGCCCGCAGGATGAAATCCGGTGGAGGTCTTCACAAAGTTCGCACCCGCGCGTTCGGCGACGCGGCAGACCTCCACGATCGCGGCGTCGGGCAACGCGGCAGATTCGATGATCACCTTGAGCACCGCCCGCTCGCCCATTGCCTCACGGACGGTGACGATGTCGGCCAGGACGGCGTTGTAGTCACCGGCAAGCGCCGCGCCGACATCGATGACCATGTCCACCTCGGCCGCACCGTGCTCGACGGAAAGGCGAGCCTCCGCGCCTTTCACCAGCGAATGGTGTTTGCCGGAAGGGAATCCGGCGACCGTCGCGATCGCCACGCCCGGTGCGCGCACCGGCAGCATGGACGGCGATACACAGATCGCATACACGCCGAGCGCACGCGCTTCGGCGATGAGTGCGTCGACATCGGCCGTCGTCGCCTCGGGTGCGAGCAAGGTGTGATCGATCATGGCGGCCACTTCGGCCCGGGTCAGCGACGTGGAATTTGCCATGGGGTGAGAGTCTGGCATACCGGCGGCGAATTCCATTGCGTGCCTCTGGTGCGTCCCGCACACTCGTTATTGTCGATGGAGTACGGGTAATGCATCGGACACGAGCGCGTGCACGACTCCGCCGCAAGCGCAGGAGCATGTACGGATGGCCCTACTCGTTCGGGAGGAGACGACACCGTGCTGATCCGTCGCGAACGCGCCGATGATGTCACTACCATCGCGGCAGTGCATCGCAGCGCCTTCGGACCGCAGTCCGCCGACGGCGATGTGCGATACACCCTCGCCGACGCCGACATCATGGAGATGACCGGCGAAGCCGCCGACGACGACGCCGGCGACCCGCCGGAGGTCGATCTCGTCGCCCGCCTCCGCAGCGACGAAGGCTGGATCCCCACGCTGTCCTTCGTCGCCATCGAACACGACATAGTCATCGGGCATCTGTGCCTCACCCGCGCGGCTGTCGGCCCATTTCCGGTCCTCGCGCTCGGCCCGCTCGGCGTCGACACCGAACACCAGGGCAGCGGCGTCGGCGCGGCCCTCGTACACGCTGCCCTCGGCGCGGCGGATGCCCTCGACGAACCCCTCGTCGCGCTGCTCGGCAGTGTCGACTACTACCCCCAGTTCGGCTTCATCCCCGCCGCCCGCCTCGGCATCACCCCGGACGAACCCGCCTGGGTCTCCCACTTCCAGGTCCGCCCCCTGACCGCATACGAATCGCAGATAGTCGGCGAATTCCATTACGCCGAACCGTTTTACGGTGTTTGATTGCAGCGCCTGCGGCGCTGCGTGTTCGCGGCCCCCTTGGTCTCGCTTCCGAGCGGCCGAGACTCGCGCCTGCGGCGCATGCGCTTCGGCCGCTCGGAAGCGAGACGGGCCGCGAACTCTAGTGCTTGGTCTCCCTGCCCTCGGAAGGCGTCATCGTGCTGGAGGGCGTCGGTAGCGGGGTTTGCGACCTTGGTGGATGCGGTTGGGGTGCTCGAGGAGACGCCGCGAACTCTGGTGCTGGATCTCGCTGCGCCCGAAAGACATCATCGTGCCCAGCGGGTATGGCGGTAGTGATTGTCGCGACCTTGATGGATACGCGTCGGTTTATGCGTGGTGATGGTGGGTCCCTCGCTTGGAGGACTCGCTGCCGGGTGGGGCGTCGATGGTGATGCTCGCGACTTTGGTGGAAGTACTCGCCTTGCGTGAGGCGGGCGGATGGGGCGTGGAGCGACCTGGGAGGATGTGTCGATGAGTTCCGCTCCATCCGCTCTCGACGACCGTCGTTTCGTGCTCAGCCTCGGCTGCCCGGACCGCCCGGGCATTATTGCTCGAATCACCTCGTTCATCGCCGAGTTCGGCGGGTCGATCGTGGAGGCCGGCTACCACTCCGACGTCGACAGTGGGTGGTTCTTCACCCGGCAGGCGATCAAGGCTTCAACGGTGCCGTTCGGGATCGCCGAACTGCGGGACCGGTTCGCGGGAGTGGCCGCGAAGCTGGGGCCGGAGACGGAATGGCAGCTCCTCGATTCCGGGGAGCTGCGGCGCGCGGTGCTGCTGGTCAGCAAGGACGGACACTGCCTGCACGACCTGCTCGGACGCGCCGCCAGCGGTGAGCTGCCCGCCACCATCGAGGCGGTCATCGGCAACCATCCCGACCTCGCAGGCATGACCGAGGCGCACGGCGTGAAGTTCCACTACGTGCCGTTCCCGAAGGATCCGGCCGAACGCGGCCCCGCATTCGAGGAAGTGCGTGCGCTCGTCGACGCCCACGACCCGCACGCGGTGGTGCTCGCCCGATTCATGCAGGTGCTTCCACCCGAGCTCACCGAGCACTGGGCAGGCCGGGCAATCAATATCCACCACAGCTTCCTGCCGTCGTTCGTCGGCGCCCGCCCCTACCACCAGGCCTTCGCCCGCGGCGTCAAACTGATCGGCGCCACCTGCCACTACGTCACAGCAGAACTGGACGCAGGCCCGATCATCGAACAGGACGTCATCCGCATCGACCACGCCGACGAGGTCCGCGACATGGTCCGCCAGGGCCGCGACATCGAACGCGTAGTCCTGGCCCGCGGCCTCCGCTGGCACCTGGAAGCCCGAGTCCTGGTCCACGGCCGCCGCACAGTCGTTTTCAACTGACAAACCACCCACGACACAACCGCACCGTCGTCCTCACACACGGTCGCAGACGGTCGCAACTTCGGCATCGACGGTAGTCGAAATGGTGGCTGCGTAGGAAGTCCGCAACCACCATTCGACTACCGTCGATGTTCGTCGGGCGGTCAGCCTACGGCTTCTGCTGGGGTGCGGGTGGATTCGAGGACCTGGGTTAGTTCTTCGTTGAAGCGGTCGTGGGCCTCGGTGTTGCCGAGATGGCCGGTGTTCAGTATCTCGTACTTGGCCAGACTGCCTGTTTCGCTGAGCATTTCGGCGATCAGCTCCGAGTGTGCGGGGGGTGTCATGTCGTCGAGGGAGCCTGCGAGCACGGTTGTGGGCACCACCAGGTTTCGTGCCGATTCGCCGAGGTCCATCTCGGCGAGCAGGAAGCCGAACTTGGCGCGCACGCGGGCTGGGCAGGAGCGCACGATGGCCATGCTGACGGCGATCTCGTCGTCGGTGGCGGCGAGTGTCATGATCTGCCTGGCGAAGACCCAGCGCACCGGCGCAAGCGGCGGGAAGAGGATGGGGGTGCCGAGTCCGAGGCGGCCGATGAAGGCGGGCAAGGGAATTCGGAGCTTCAGCAGCGGGAGCGGTCGGTTGAACAACGGCACGACCGTGGTCGTTGCGACCAGCCCGTGCGGGGCGGTATTGGTCAGCAGCACCGCGAGCGCCTGCTCGGCGACCCGCTCCGGGTACCGTCCGGCCCAGGCCTGCAGCGTCATTCCGCCGAGGCTGTGCCCGACCAGCACGGCCTTGCGGCCGGGACGCAGGGTGGCCGCGAGGACAGCGGCCAGATCGTCGGCGAGCAGATCGGTGGTCAGCGGGCTGGAACCGAGTTCGCTTTCTCCGTGCCCGCGCTGGTCATAGGCGATCACGCGGTACTCGCCCGCGAATGCGTTGATCTGTGCGTTCCAGTATTCGATGGCGCAGGTCCAGCCGTGCACGAGCACGATCACCTGTCCGTCGACCGGTCCGTATGCGTGCACCCGCAGCTTGGCGCCGTCGGCGGTGGTCACGGGGACGACATGATGCGCAACGGTCGGTGGGTTCAGCGCCGCAGTCGCATAGGTACGGTTCCGCAGATTGGCGCGGTGTACGTCGAGCAAGCCCCGGATATGTTCCGGGAGGTTCCCCAACGCAGACGGCAGCATTGCACGCATCGGACACTCCTTTGTGTTACTGCTCGATACAGTAACTCCGATTCGCGCTGCTAGCTAGAGCTAGCACCAAGAAAGTGCGACCGCTGCGCCTTCACTACCCGGCGCGGCTTCGGACGGACACCGTCCGGCTCTGCCCAATTACTGCTGAATTCCGCCCTACCAGCGCGGACCGCGCTGAATCTCGTCCACCTTCGGCCGCACATCGGCCAGGTAGATGCCGGTCGCAATGATCGCAATGAGCGCAAGCAGACTCGTCACCGTCAGCGAAAGCAGCAGGAACAACAGCGCCGCGGCGAGTATCGCGATCCAGATCGGCTTGGTCAGCTTGTCCACCGCAGTGAAGGCGTCCGGACGCTGACGAATGGCGTGAATCAGCGCGAAGATCGTCGCACCGAGTGCTACCAGCCGCAGCACGAACAAGATCATGCCGGTTAAATCTTGCGCCACATTCACCCCACCCATCATAGAAGCAACGACCCCGCGCACCACGGGTGCGCGGGGTCGTCGTTTGTGCGTCAGGCGATTACACCTTCTTGGGAGCAGCCTTCTTGGCCGGAGCCTTCTTGGCGGGGGCTTTCTTGGCGGGAGCCTTCGCAGCAACGGGCTCCTCGGCCGCGGCGGGCGCGGTCTCGGTGGTCACCGTCAGCACCTCGGCCTCGACGACCGGCTCGGCGACGACCTCGTCCTCGTCCTCATCCTTGACCGGACGGCCGAGCAGGTCGTTGACCTTGCCGAGCACGTCCTCCGCGCGGCTGACCGCGTCGGTGTAGAGGGATTCCACGCGCTCGATCTGATCCTCGACCAGGTGGTTGGCGCGCAGCCGCTCGACGGTCTCCTCGCCGCGAACGGCCAGATCCGCGTACAGGTCGAGGACCTTGGCGTAGTACTTCTCGGCGAGCGTGCGCAGCTCCTCCGGAGTGAACTTCTCGCGGAGCTCGGCGAGGTCCTCCGGCAGTTCGGAAGGCAGCCCGGACAACCGCTCGCGCAGCGTCTCGAACTGAGCCTGCACGTCGGCGGGCACGTTTGCGAAGCGCTCACGAGCCTCTTCGACGCGGCCGGTCACATCGGCGGTGGCGGCACGCTCACGCACCTGAGTGACAGCGTCGAGCACCGCGGCGTAGACCGCGTCGCCTGCGCCGACGGTGGCGAGCAGTGGCTTGCTGGTCTGGTTCTTCTCGGTCATTCTTCAGTCTCCTGGCGTGGCGGAGTGTCGGTTGTCGTAAGCGGAACTTCGCTGTCCCATTGATCCCCCCCTGACTCGTTCCCTCCGTTTTCGCGGCGAAACGATTCATAGATGTCCAGCAGGACCTGCTTTTGCCGTTCGCTGATCGACGTATCGGCAAGCAGGGCATCCCGGATCGGACTGTGCGGCCGCTGCTCGAGATAGCCAGCCCGTACGTACAACACCTCCGAGGACACCCGCAGTGCCTTGGCGATCTGCGTGAGTACCTCGGCGGACGGATTGCGCAATCCGCGCTCGATCTGACTGAGGTACGGATTGCTCACTCCCGCAAGGGTGGCGAGCTGACGCAGCGAGACTTGCGCAGCCTCTCGCTGTGCCCTGATGAACCCTCCGATGTCGTGCGCCGCATTCACGACGCGGGCCGCCTTTTCTCCGACGCCTGCCGATTGCTCGGCCGAACTGTCGGTGTACTCGGCGGAAACCTCGGGCTGGTCTGCCATCACTCACCTTCTGGCGGTTGTACGGTATCAATTCTAAATGAGGGTGCTAACTATTGCAAGCACTCTGTTAGCACTCTTCCAGCAAACATTCGGCGCTCTATCCTTCAGCCGTGGAACAGCAGCTGCGAAATCGTGTAGATCGCAAGCCCTGCCAGCGATCCGACCACCGTTCCGTTGATGCGAATGAATTGCAGATCGCGCCCAACCTGCAATTCGATCTTCTTGCTTGCCTCCTCGGCATCCCACCTGGCAACCGTGTCGGTGACCAGGGTCGTGATCTCTTCTGCATAGTTTCCCACCAGATAGCGCGCCCCCCTGTCGATCCAGCCGTCGACTTTTGCGCGCATCTCGTCGTCGTCACGCAGTCGCTCCCCGAGCTGCTGCACGTTCTCGGCAACCTTCCTACGCAGCGTACTGCTGGGATCATCCGCTGATTCCAGGATCAGCCGCTTGGCAGCACGCCAGGTCGCCTCGGCCATGCCGGTGATCTCCTCGCGCCCCATCACCTGCGCCTTGATCCGCTCGGCCTTCTTGATCATCGCGTCGTCGTGCTGCAAGTCGTAGGCGAACTCCTCGAGGAACCGATTCGCCGCGAGGCGCACCTCGTGCTCGGGATTCGAACGGACCTTCCAGGTGAACTCGACCAGTTCCCGATAGATCTTTTCTGAAAGCAGAATGTTTACGAATTTCGGAGCCCATTGCGGAGCATCGCGCAAAACAATCCGATCGATCGTCTCCTGGCTGCCCAGCGCCCACTGATGGGCACGCTCGGCAAGCATGTCGAGCAGCGGAAGCTGCCGATTGTCGGCCAACAGTTCAGCAAGCACCCTGCCGATCGGCGGACCCCACAGCGGTTCCGCGATCCGCTTGACGATCGTGTTGTCGATGACCTGCTCGACGTCCTCGTCACGCAGCACGCCGACCACCGCACGCAGGATGGTCGAACTCTCCTCGGCCACCCGCGCGGCATGGCCGGAGTCCGCCATCCAGCGCCCGACCCGCCAGGAGATCTGCGCCGAGGTCACCTTCGCCGAGACCACATCCGGAGCAAGAAAGTTCGAACCGACGAAGGAACCCAGACTCGCGCCGAGCTGATCCTTCTTCTTGCGGATGATCGCGGTGTGCGGAATCGGCAGGCCGAGCGGATGCCGGAACAGCGCGGTCACGGCGAACCAATCGGCGAGCGCGCCGACCATGCCCGCCTCCGAGGCCGCGCGCACATAGCCGACCCAGTCGCCGCCCGAACCGAGTGATTCCAGCCAACGGCAGAGCAGATAGATCACCGTCGCAAAGGCCAGCAGCCCGGTAGCCAGTGCCTTCATCCGGAACAGGTCCCGCTTCTTGCCTTCCTCGTCCACGAAGGCCGCGAAGGTACTGGGTGCCGCTGCGGCAGGCTGGGTGCGCGTGTCGAGGACCGCGATGTTGCCGGGAGCTTTCTCCATGCCTTCCATTCTGCGGTGCCCGGCACTCGGCCATACTCGACACAGCACCGGCAGCGTGTGACGACACACCGGCGGCGCGCCCGTTCCGGTCGGCAAATATGTGGTTCCTGCCGCATCGGCGACCCAAACGCACCTCTCACCGGTTGCCTGGACCTAAGCTTGTGGTCCGAGGAGCCCAATGGCTCGAAGCCCGAACCCCTACGAACGAGGGAGCTCACGCTGTCCACCGAAGACCTTGTCGACGTCGGCGAGCTCGCCGAGCGACCGGCGGCGGTGCGCACCGGCCGGACGGACGGCCGCAAGCGCCGATGGCGGCAGCACAAGATCGACCGACGCGAAGAGCTGGTCGACGGCACCCTCGCGGCGATCCGCACCCGGGGCAGCAATGCCGGCATGGACGAGATCGCCGCCGAGATCGGCGTCTCCAAAACCGTGCTCTACCGGTACTTCTCCGATAAGAACGACCTGGTCCACGCCACCATGCAGCGGTTCATCGAAACCACGCTGATGCCGCGGGTCTACGAGGCGATCAGCCTCGATGCCGACGAGTACCAGCTGGTGCGCTCGGCCCTCTCGGCCTACGTCGGCACCGTCGACGAGGACCCCGAGGTCTATCGCTTCATCATGGGCAACGGCTCGGCCGACCAGTCCTCGCTCGCGGAGTTCGAGAAGCTCTTCGCGGAGGTCGTCTCCGTGGTCATCACCGACCGCGCCGGCGCGAAGGGTATCGACACCGAAGGCGCCCTGCTGTGGTCCTACGTGCTGGTCGGCGGCATCCAGCTGGCCACGCACTGGTGGACGACCAACAAGTCGATGTCCCGCGAACAGGTCATCGACTACCTCACGATGATGGCCTGGAGCGCCATCGAGGGAATGGCGCGGGCCAACGGGTCGCGCGAGGTTTTCAACGCGCAGCCGCATGTGCTGCCGACCTTCGATACCGAGTCGGGAAACTGATCAACCGCCCGACTTCGGGTACCTCCACAGGGTGCTAGCTGGGCCGCTAGCTGAAGTTCACCGCCGTGCTCGACTTTGCGGATTCGTTGGCTAGTCTGAACCCGAGCGGTGCGCCGAGTGGGCTGCGTCACCGCCCGCGCGTTGGCACCAATGGAGGTACCTCGATGGCGAAGCAAGTGCCGACTTCCCGGCTTGCTCGTGGCACCAAGCTGGGTGCGGTCGCAGCCAGCTCGGTCATCCGGACGCAGCGCACGCGGCTATCGATGCGAGGAAGGTCCGACGCCGTGCGGGCCAAAATGGCCGAAGAGTCGATGATCCGCACTACCGAACAGGTAGTCATGGTCCTGGGGACCATGAAGGGCGTGGCCATGAAACTGGGCCAGATGATGTCCGTGCTCGATCTCGACCTGGTGCCCGAAGACCACCGGGAACGCTTCCAGAAACGCCTCGCCGTGCTGCGCGATGCCGCACCGACGGTGTCTTTCGAATCGATGCGCCGAGTGATCGAGGAAGACTTCGGGCAACCGCTCGATCGGGTGTTCGCCGAATTCGAATCGACGCCGATCGCGGCGGCCTCCATCGGCCAGGTGTATCGCGCCACGCTGTACGACGGTCGGCAGGTTGCGGTGAAAGTGCAGTACCCCGGCATCGACGCGGCGGTGCGCGCGGACCTGAAGAACCTGGCCATGTTCCGGCGGGTGCTGCAATCGGCGATGCCGTGGGTGACCCCGGCCGTGCTCGACGAACTGCGGCTGAACATGGAGAGCGAACTCGACTATCAGGCCGAAGCCAACACCCAGCTGCAAATCGCCGAGGTCTATGCAGGCCACCCGTTCATCCGGGTGCCACGCTCGATGCCGGAACTCAGCACCACCCGGGTCCTGGTCAGCGAATACGTGGCGGGCATAGGCTTCGACGCCATCCGCCGGCTGCCCGATGCGGAGCGCAACCGGATCGCCGAGATCATCTACCGGTTCTACGTCGGCTCGCTGTTCACCTTCAACGAGTTCTGCGGCGACCCGCATCCGGGCAACGTGCTGCTCGCTACCGACGGCAAAGTCGCGTTCCTGGATTTCGGCCTGTTCAACCGGATGGATCCGGAGCACGTGCGCTTCGAGACGATCTGCCTGCGCGCGGCGGCCGAGGATCGCGCCGAAGACCTGCGGCAGTTGATGATCGAGCGTGGCGTCATCGACTCGCCCGAGGAGATCGGCGCGGAGGAGTGTCTGGAATATGTGCTCGCCGCGTCGGAATGGTGCCTGATCGACGAAGAGCTGACGATCACCCCCGAACTGGCCAGCGGCGCGTTCCTGCTCGCCGTCGACCCGAGGGCCAGCGAGTTCGCCGGGATGAAGCAGCAGAACCTGCCGCCGGAGCATCTGTTCTCGCGCCGCGCCGACTTCCTGACCTTCGGCATGCTCGGACAGCTCGAATGCACCGCGAACTGGCATCGCATTTCCCGCGAGTGGATCTACGACGAACCACCGGTCACCGAACTCGGACAGATTCATCACCAATGGCTCGCCGAGCACCCGCCGGTTCCGCCGAAAAAGCCTCGGGCCCGGGCGAAGAAGCCCATACGGGACAAGGCATAACGCACACAGCACTGATCGGGAGCAGGTAACGATGGCAGACACACGAGAATTCGACCTCACGCTATTCGGCGCAACAGGTTTCGTCGGCAAGCTCACCGCGGAGTACCTGGCCGGCGCCGCGCCCGAGTCGGCGCGCATCGCGCTGGCCGGGAGATCGCTGGACAAGCTGACGAAGGTCCGCGACGAACTCGGCCCTGCCGCCGCGAGCTGGGAACTGGTCGTGGCCGATTCCACCGATCAAGCCGCGCTCGATGCGCTGGCCGCGCGGACCACCGTCGTGGTCACCACCGTCGGCCCGTACCTGCGCTACGGCCTGCCTCTGGTGGCAGCCTGCGCGAAGGCGGGCACTCACTATGCCGACCTCACCGGCGAGCCGCTGTTCATCAGGGATGCGATCGACCAGTTCCACGACCAGGCCGCAACCACCGGCGCGAAGATCGTGAATTCCTGTGGCTACGACTCGATTCCGTCGGACATCAGCGTGTACCAGCTCTACAAGCATTCGGTCGCCGACAACGCCGGCGAACTGGAGGAGACCACGCTCGTCGCCTGGCTCAAGGGCGGCGCGAGCGGCGGCACCATCGACTCCGGCCGCGCGATGATGGAAGCCATCGCCGAGGACCCGTCCAAGGGCCGAGTGCTGTCGCACCCGTACTCGCTGAGCCCCGACAAGTCGATGGATCCCGATGTGGGCCGCCAGTCCGATCAGGCCCTGCAGCGGGCAAGCAGCATCGACCCGAGCCTGGACGGGTGGGTCGCGACCTTCATCATGGGCTCGCACAACACCAAGATCGTCCGCCGTACC
Organism: Nocardia sp. NBC_01009; assembly: GCF_045208035.1. NCBI lineage: Bacteria > Bacillati > Actinomycetota > Actinomycetes > Mycobacteriales > Nocardiaceae > Nocardia > Nocardia sp. NBC_01009. The sequence continues at coordinate 253,823 of NZ_CP108695.1, forward strand.
AACGGCCTGCTCGGCTGGGTGTACGGCAAGAACTTCCGCTACCGCGAGGTGATGAGCGCAGGCAAATCTCCGGTCGCTCCGCTGGTTGCGGCGGGCATGGCGGGCGGCATCGTGGCAACCATGGCGGCGGGCGCGGTGCTGTCGCGAGTCGCGTTGGGCCGCAAGCTGCTGGACCGGGTGCTGCCGAAGCCCGGCACCGGGCCGAGTGAAAAGGCCCGCACCAGTGGCTGGTTCACCATGAAGACCTTCGCGCGCACCTCCTCGGGAGCCAAGTACGTCGCGACCTTCGCAGGCGCCGGCGACCCGGGCTACCAGGCGACCGCGGTGATGCTCGGCGAAGCAGGCCTGTGCCTGGCCTTCGACGGCGACAAGCAGCCCGAACTGGCAGGCATCCTCACCCCCGCGGCGGCCATGGGTGACGCACTCACCGACCGGCTGCGCGCGGCAGGGATCACCATCGAGGTCGACCGAACCTGAGTTCGGTTGCGGCGGGCGGTGATCGAGGCATGGTCACCGCCCGAATCGCCCGTTCCGACGCCCCGATGACGAGGAGCGCCCATGGAATTTCCAGCTGAACAAGCGCGGCCGTCCTCGATCAGACATCACATCGATAGCGACCGAACCGAGGATGACCCCGTGAACCTCGCCAGACGCACCATGAACGCCCCCGCACTGGCAGCGGTATACGAAAGGGCCTGGCGGCCAACCCTTTTCTACCTGGCAAGCGGCCGCACCACCGCCGCCGACCGCCGCGACGCCGTCACCGCCCTGCACCTCGAGGGCTCCAAGAAAGTCCTCGATATCGCCTGCGGCCCAGGCAATTTCACCAAATACCTGAGCAGCGCACTCGACGGCGGCGGCTACGCCATCGGCCTCGACTACTCCGCACCGATGCTCGCCCGCGCCGTCACCGACAACGCGGGACCCCGCGTCGGCTACCTTCGCGGCGACGCCCGCCGACTCCCCTTCGCCGACGGCACCTTCGACGCCGTCTGCTGCTTCGGCGCCCTCTACCTCATTCCCGACCCGATCGCCGCCACCCGCGAAATGATCCGCGTCCTGGCACCCGGCGGCCGGATAGCCATCACCACCAGCCACCGAGCCGACAACCCGTTCGGCCACGCCAGCCGCATGGTGGGCAGCTGGAGTGGCCTACGGGTCTTCGACAACGACATCTTCCCGACGTTGTTCGCCGAGCACGGGCTGGTCGACATCGACCAGCAGATCCATCGCCTATTGCAGTATGTGAGCGCAAGTCGCCCGGAGTGAGTCGGCTGCTCGCACCGGACGAAGCGGCAGCCTTGCCTCGCGCCACCTGTTCTGGAAGATGATGGGCCAGTCCGTCATCCGGACATACTGAAATCACCGCTCTCGCTCATGTTCGCCGGCATCCACTGGCTTTGTGCCAGCGCCTCGAAAACGCAGGTCACCAATAACTTGCGGCCCCGCTGGCTCACCGTGTACTCGAGGGCCGGGTGCGATTCGTGGCTTCGAATAGCATTGCCCCCCTGCCGTGCGGTGGGCTCCGACAGCATCCAGAAAAGCTCGGGTCCGATCAGAATCGATTGCCCACCGCTCTCGTGGAACCATCGGCTGGAATATTCGATCAACAGATCGGTGAACGCTTCCGCGCTATCCGCCGCTTCGGTGAGCTGATTCAAGGCTGTGGATCGGTCGACGGTACTGAGGATGACCGCCGCCAATCGGCCTCCTATTTCCCGGAACTGATCAATACCCTGGTCCTGCCAAATGATAAAAGGCATAGCTACTCCATCGAAGAATTCGAGCATGACTGAAGTATTCGAACTCGCACGATCACGCACGGACTGATGCCGGGACCAGGTGACGGCCCTCGGTTGCCTTGATCGAGGTGATCTTAGCCTGCACCGGCTGCTCGGTGGTGAACGGCGCGGCGATCAGTTCGGAATTCGTGACGATGTCGATCGGGTCGAGCCGCATCGGCGCTGTATCAGCTTCGCGCTCGGGCCGGGTCGACGCCGATGCGCTGGATTGCTCCGCCACAGCAAGGAGTTCGGCGCGTCCGTCCGTGCGTCCCTGCTCCCACAGCATCAGCGTGAGATGCACAGCGAAGAGCAAGGCTAGCGGCATGCCGGCGTAGATGACCACGGACACTGCGCCACCGCCGATCTCGCGTGCGTACTCTATATTCCCGGCGACCGATACCAGCGTCGACAGCACGAACAGCCCAGTCGCGTACCACCAACCGGCACTCAGTTTGCGGAACGAGGCAGTGGCAATCATGGAGCCGATCACCAAACCGTCGATCGCGATCGGCACATTCGAGGCCAGATCGGGTAGGACGCGGTTTGTGATGGCTAGTCCATGCAAAGCGGCAAAGGACATTTCGAATGCCTTGACCGCAACAACAGCAGTAACAACCAGCGACGCATGCGCCGGACGCGGCTTGAGCCGGCGCCGCCAGTTCACATTGGACGCACCGGGCATTGACGCGGGTGGTCCGTCGAATTCCTCCGCCATCACAGGTGTGATCGTCGTCATGATGGGGAGCGTAGCGCGTGCACCGCATTACACACCAAAGCCAGGGGGAAAGTCGTCGCCGAGCGCGAACGATGCACCTACGGCGATCCAACCGAACGACACCGCTTCACATTCTTTGTCGCAGCGGGTGTCCGGTTTGCGAAACAAGGTGTGGGATCGGCAGTGAAATGGCGGTTTTCACAGCGGGCGTGGCGACCATTTCACTACCGTCGCAAGGACATTCGGAGCGGCCGCCGTTCAGTCCGGTTCATCCGGCCGGGGCAGCGGCGCGGCGCCGAGGTCGACCATGCGGCGCAGCATTTCCGGTGTGAGGGCGAATTCGAATTCGCTTCCGCCGCTTTCGAATATGAAGGCCAGGTAGTTGTCTCGTTGCAAGGGTGCACGGCGGACGGAGCAGTGCTCCCCCACGACTACCCAGCTACCGATGGTCAGTTGATCGAACATCGCACCCTCCCACCCATTGGCCTATGCCACTCCCGATAAGTGGACTATGCCAGTTATGTTGGTCGGCTGTCAATGCAGAAACCGGCTACGAGCGGGTGGAATACTCCTGCTGGAACTCCCAGCGGTCGGACGGGTAGACGACCTCGTCGAATTGCAGGACGGCGTCATCGGCCTCGTGTAGCGCCAACCGGTAGACGAGCACCGCGGCCGGACGGGGCAGGTCGAAGTGGCGACGTTCGTCGGCCGTGGCAAGACGCGCGCTCACTCGATCGCGGGCGTAGGACACGCGATGGTCGGTGACGGACTCGAGATACCCGACGGTGCCACCCGGCAGCCGCTCGGCGTCGAGCAGCCGCGGTGCGATCTCGGCGAGCGCAGCCGAAAACCAGGATGTCGCGAGCTCGGCCACACCGGAATCGTTGGACACCAACCGCTTCCGAACGAGTACCGAGCCGCCGACCGCCACTGCGAGGCCTTCGCGTACCCACACCGGCCCATCGACCATCCCGGCTTCCAACACGGTCACCGACGCGGTCTCGGAGTACGCCCAACCGTATTGCCGTGCCCGATCGCCCCGCTCCCGCGCTGCTGGCAGCGCACTGCGATCGACCACATACGTGCCGGATCCGCGCCGCGACTCGACAATCCCCCGCTGCCGCAACTCATTCAACGCCCGCGCCGCCGTGGGACGCGCGACATGCCAGCTCGCCGCGAGCTCCCGCTCGGACGGCACTTCGGCACCGGGAGCCAGTTCGCCGCGCTCGATCTGATTGCGGATATACCCCGAGATCTGGAGATATTTCGGGAGTACTTCTTCGATTTCGGGCACCGGACGCCTTCCCCTTCGAAACCTCCCTAGACCACTGGCCAGTGTAGCCGGGCAGGCGTGCCACACATCACACCGTGCTCCGCAGCCGACCGCAGGCAAGGAGCTCACCCCGTGACTTACCGCCCGGTAGAGTACGAAACCAGTACGTGCGGTGGGTGTGGACCGACACGTGCGGTGGGTGTGGACCGAACAGAAGGGGGCGACCCAGATGGCGGTACCTGATACCGGGCAGCGGATGGCCAGGCAACTCTATGCGGCAGCCACCGGTGGCGGCGGCGAGCCGTTCGTGCTCGCCGAAGACGTCGCCGAGAACCTCGCCGTGGCCTGCGACAAACTCGTCGATGACCTGCAAAAGGCCATGGGCACAGGGCATCTCGTCACCGATGTCGCTGGCTTCCCGAATCTGCCGACAGGGCATGGCCTTACGCGCGGTTTCGACGACAAGGGCAGGCAATACCTGGACACGGTGACCGCCCTCCAGGAAACAGCTCTGCTGTACAAGGCCGCATACCTGGCGGCAGGCAAGAAGTTCGAGGACGCCGACGCCGCGAACAAGGCGGCCCTCGCTCTGGTCACCGAATACCTGGAGCCACGGTGACCGCGCCGCGGGATGCGGCAAGAGCAGCCGCCGCCGACATCCGCACCCGCCAGCAGCTGTTGACGAACGATGCCGCAACAGCAAGCGCCGGAACAGATCCCGCATTCGCCCCCGAACGAGAGCGGTTCGGTGCCTACACCCATCGCGAGATCTGGGACCTCGTGCACGAGACCCTGGATCCGGCCGCACTCGGCGAGGTCGCGGCCGGATGGGAGTCCAACGCCGTCGCGCTCGCCGAGGCATTCCAGATCTTCTCCGACACCGCCAACCGCGAATTCGCACGCTGGTCCGGCCGATCGGCCGATGCTGCATTGCAGGCCACCCGCGCATTCGTGCAGGTCGGCACCGAAGCACACGAGGTGTGCCGGACGGTGCAGCGCCTGATGGAGCTGAATTGCGAAGCTGCGCAGACCATTCGGGCTGCCATACCACCGCCGAAGGAGTACCGTCCGCTGGAGGACCCGGCCGCGGAGGCCGTGCACGGGGGTCAGCGCAGAATGGAACACGACATCGCGGCTGCCACGACCCAGGCCGACGTCCAGGGCACGATGACCTACGTCTACACCCCGACCATGCCCGCCTCCGGCGACCGTGTCCCCCGCTTCACGCTCCCGCCCGAGGTGCCCGCGGGCTCGGCTGAGGGCACCCCTGCCCGACCCACCTCAGTCGGCGGGGGCGCCGCGCAGTGAAATGGATTCTCACTCCGGACGAATTCACCCACGTCTGGGAAAATGAAACAAGCCTGGACCGGCGGCCCTACCCCGTCAACATGATGCCCGCGGCCACCACCCGCACCGAAACCGAATACGCCGCACTGCGATTGCCGCAGCGCTTCGCCCGCCAAGCCGACCCGGACCTCGCCGCCGCGCTCATGATGTGCGCCCGCACCGACGCGACAACCATCACCGTCTCCGGCGAGCGCACCGTCGCGCCGCGCAACGGCGGTTCCAGCGACACCGACCCGATCCTCGCCTTCGCCGCTGTGGTGCACAATCACGCAGGCATCCTGGTCGCCACTACCGACAAGGTGATCGTGCAGATGTGCCACGCCCGCACCCTGGGCCAGCGCCTGGTCCAGATCATCGGCCCGGCGCAAGCGGGCAGGCTCGGCCCGATGCGGGAGCCACAGGACGCGGTGTTGAGTCCGGATCGCAGCGAACCCTTCGTCACCAACGGCCACCGCGGCGCCGCACGTTTCCGCCAAACGCTCCGAAAACCGGTCGATGGCCGCGGCTTCATCACCGTGACCGTGGAGCCCGACCATCCCATGTCCCCGCCGACCCGCCATCGCAGCTGGCTCGACTTCACCAGTGACGGCCGCTACCTGCTCGCCTCCTCCGACGACCTGGTGCTCACCCCGGTCTCCGACGAGGATTTCGCCGACCAGATCCTGCGTCTCGCGCAGATCCGCTGACAGTCGTAGCGACTGCTTGTAGCTTGCTCGAAGCAACACCGCAGTGGCTTGCAAGTCGCTGGTATCAATACGTCCCGATCCGACACGAGCTGAGCCGACGACCCGTCGTCGGGAGCTCGCCGTGGTTAGCTGGACCGATGGCGAAGCACTGGTCTCTTCCGCCCACCAACGCCCTGCGGGCCGATGGCCTACGGATCGCTGATCTGGACACCTCCGGCACGCCCGGATTCAAGGGTGACAAGAAGACGGCCGCCGCATTGCAGGCCGAACGCGCCGACGTCCTGTCGGGCCTGCAGGAAAAGCTGTATGCCAACGGCCGTTCCGGCGACTCCCGCAATGTCTTGCTGGTTCTGCAGGGCATGGACACCGCGGGCAAGGGCGGCATCGTCCGGCACGTCATCGGCTCGGTGGACCCGCAGGGTGTCGATCACGCCTCGTTCGGGGTACCGACCGAGGAGGAGAAGCAGCACCATTACCTGTGGCGCATCCGCAAGGCGCTGCCGCGCGGCGGCCAACTCGGCGTGTTCGACCGTTCGCATTACGAGGACGTGCTCGTGGTGCGGGTGCACAACCTGGTGCCGCCGGAGGTATGGGAACCGCGCTACGACGAGATCAACGCCTTCGAACAGGAGCTGGTCGACCAGGGCACCACGCTGGTGAAGGTAGCCATGTTCGTGTCGCTGGACGAGCAGAAGCAACGGCTCATGGAACGCCTCGAGCGACCGGACAAATACTGGAAGTTCAACCCCGCCGATATCGACGAGCGCGCCTACTGGCCCGCCTACCAAGAGGCCTACCAGGTGATGCTGGATCGGACCTCGACCGAGTTCGCACCGTGGCACGTGATTCCCGCCGACCGCAAATGGTTCTCCCGCCTCGCGGTCACCGAGCTGCTCATCGATGCACTCGACCAGCTGAAACTGGACTGGCCGACCGCGAAGTTCGAAGTCGAGGAGCAGAAGCGCCGCCTCGAACAGGCCTGACCGCTTCGCCGTAGGCGACTGCCAACATATCGCTCGAAACGGCCCGCCTGCGGCGAAATTTCGGAATCTCTCAGGTTCACCCAGGATGATGTGGGCCGTGCCAGACCACGCCTGGTAGAGCTTCGGAACTACCATCGTGGCGGCAGGAAACCGGCAGGCTAGCGAAAGGCGTGGTGAACGCACGGTGAGCAACAACCCTGGTGGCAAGAAGAATCCGTTGGCGGCGGCGGAGCGCGCCGACCGCAACCGCAAGATCTTCATTCAGGTCGGCGTTGCAGTCGTGCTGATCGGTCTCGTCGCGGCCATCGGCATCGGCATCGCGGTGAAAAACAATCGCAAGAACGCGCCCGGCGCCACTCCGGCCATCGCGACCTCGGGCCAGAGTTCCGGCGCGGTTCAAGGCTCCATCACCGACAACGGCGCGATCCGCATCGGCAAGCCGGACGCCAAGGTCACCGTCCGCGTCGTTGCCGACCTGCAGTGCCCGGCGTGCAAGGGCTTCGAGGCTGCCAACTCCAAGGTGCTCGAGGATGCCGTCGACAAAGGCACGGCTGTGGTCGAATACAACGTGATCGCCTTCTTGGACAAGGCATCCACCACCCAGTACTCCTCGCGTGCGGCGAACGCGTCGTACTGCGTCGCCGAGTCCGATTCGTCGAAGTACCTGCCCTGGCTGGCCGCCATGTTCGCCCAGCAGCCCGCCGAGGGCGGCACCGGACTGCCCGACGACAAGCTGATCCAGATCGCCAAGGACGCCGGCTACACCGATCCGGCCGTTGCCCAGTGCATCACCGATCGCAAGTACGACAAGTACATCCAGGACAAGACCAAGGACGTGCTCAACAGCGGGATCAAGTCCACCCCGTCGGTGTTCGTCAACGGTAAGCAGATCGACTCCAGCCAGGAGATCTTCGGACCGGGCGGACTCGCACCCGCGATAGCCGCCGCCGCGGGTCAGTGAACGACGCAGCAGCGGCGCGGTCCGCGTGGGTGCTGCTGATCGGCGGGCTCGCTGGTTGGATCGCCTCGGTCACGCTGACCGTCGAGCGCTTCAAGCTGTTCACCGATCCCGATTACAAGCCCTCCTGCAGCATCAACCCCATCCTGTCCTGTGGGTCGGTGATGGCGACCGATCAGGCTGCCGCGTTCGGGTTCCCGAACCCGATCATCGGCATCGTCGGCTTCTCCGTGGTGGTGACTCTCGGTGTCCTCGCGGTCGCCGGGGTGCGGTTTCCGCGCTGGATCTGGGGCGGGCTGTGGCTCGGCACCGTGCTCGGCGTCGCCTTCATCGGCTGGCTGATCTTCCAGAGCCTGTACCGGATCAATGCGCTGTGCCCGTACTGCATGGTGGTGTGGGCGATCATCACACCGCTGCTCGCGGTGGTCACCGACCAACTGTGGGGGCGTTCGCGCGGACCGCTCGGCATCATCGCGGAGTGGCGCTGGACGTTTGTGGCGGTGTTCTACGCGGTGGTGCTGCTGCTTGTTTTCCTGCGTTTCCAGGACTACTGGCTGTCGCTGGCCTGAATTCGATAGTCCGGCAAGTCGATTCGACGGCCGACGGTGCCCGGCGCCGTCGGCTGTCGTCGTTCTCGGGCACTGTTCAGTTCGGCGGCCCGACCGTCAGCACCACGGGGACCGTGCGCTGGAGGTGGCCCGAACCGGTGACGGCCAGTCCCACGGTGTCGTTCGGTCGGCGCAGGTTCAGTGCCGCACGCAGGGACTGGGCCGTGGTGACGGTGTGCCCGTCGATCGCGGTGATCACCTCACCCGACACGATGCCTGCGGCGTAGGCGGGCATTCCGTAGATAGCGACGTCAACGCGAGCGCCCGTGCCGGCGGGCTCTGCGTTCGAGATGAGAATGCCGAGGGTAGCGGTCGGCCCGATGTGCACGGTGTCGGTCGGCGTACCGGATCGGATCTGCTGCACCACCCGCATCGCGGTATCGATCGGTACCGCATAGCCGTTCGCGGTGCTCCCGATGTCACGCGCCGGCTCACCCGACGCCGCGGTGATCACGCCGACCACGGCGCCCTTCCGATCCGCCAGCGCGCCGCCGGACTGCCCCGAACTGACCGCACCTGCGACCTCGAGCATGTTGGACAACGGCTTGCGTGACAGGTCGGCGGAGTTGAGCGCGACGATCGTGCTGTTCAGATTGGTGATACTTCCGGCGATCGCGGTCGGGGTGCCGCCCATGCCGCCCGCATTGCCGATCGCCAGCACCTGGTCGCGCATTCGCAGGTCCGACGAAGTGCCGATAGTCGCGATCACCAGGTCGGCTGCGTTGCCGAGTTCCAGCAGCGCGATGTCGGCGCCCGAGTCGTAACCGAGCACTGTCGCGTCGTACTCCAGCCCGTTGCCGACATCGGTCACCGTGACGCTTTCCGCGCCCTTCACCACATGATGGCTGGTCAGCACCTGCCCGTCAGGTGTGAGCACAATTCCCGACCCGGCCGCGCCGAGTCCGAAGGCGTGGCTGGAGGTGCTGATGTTCACCAGCGCCGGTTGAACGACGTGCGCGACCGCCACCGGGTCGAGCGGCGGTACCGGCGCCGATAGAGCGGGCGACGAGGTGTCCGGTTCGCCGGTCGGCCAACCCGGCAGTTCGCCATGGAACCCCAGGAAAGCGGCAACCGCAAGCATCGCGGCGACGAACAGCGCGAGCGCGCGCCCACCGCCTGCCGCCCGATTCCGCTCGGGCACGCGATGCCATTCGTCGTCCATCGTCTCCCGCCTCGGCTAGACCTGATGAATTCCATTGTGGCTGGAGATCATCATCCCGCCGGGCAGATTCCACGAACACCCCCGCGCTCCGGGCAGGTCCGGCGAGAAGTTTGGCAAACATGCTCATGCAGCGGTAGGCATGTAAGCATGAGCACCGCTGCCGCTTACGCCATGCCCACGCCCGATGGCGCCTTCGAGAAGGTCACCATCGAGCGCCGCGAACTGGGGCCGCGCGATGTATTGATCGACGTCAAGTACGCCGGTATCTGTCACTCCGACATCCACACCGCGCGCGACGAGTGGGGCAGCGCCAAGTACCCCTGCGTGCCGGGCCACGAGATCGCGGGCATTGTCGCCGCAGTCGGCTCGGCGGTGACCAAGCATCAGGTCGGGGATCGGGTCGGCGTCGGATGCATGGTGGACTCCTGCGGCGTCTGTGGCCCCTGCCTCGCCGATGAGGAGCAGTACTGCGAAGCCGGCGCCACCATGACCTACAACACGCCGGTCGACCCGGCCGTCCAGCCGGGCGGCTACACGATGGGCGGCTACTCGACACAGGTCGTGGTGACCGAGCATTTCGTGCTCGCCATCCCCGAGGGCATCGGACTCGATGTGGCCGCACCGCTGCTGTGCGCGGGCATCACGTTGTTCTCCCCGCTGCGGCATTGGGAGGCGGGACCGGGAAAGAAGGTCGCGATTATCGGCATGGGCGGCCTCGGACACGTCGGGGTGAAGATCGCGGCCGCGATGGGCGCGGAGGTCACGGTGCTCAGCCACTCGCTCGGTAAGCAGGACGATGGCAAGCGGTTCGGCGCCCACCACTACTACGCGACCAACGACAAGCAGACCTTCCGCGAGCTGCGCAACCGCTTCGATCTCATCCTCAACACCGTCTCGGCCGACTTGCCGATCGACAACTACCTGCGCCTGCTCGGGGTGAACGGAACCTTGGTGCAGCTCGGCGTGCCCGAGAATCCGATGAGCGTCAAGACTTTCAGCCTCTCCGCCTACCGGCGCTCGCTGTCGGGCTCGATGATCGGCGGCATCGCGCAGACCCAGGAAATGCTGAACTTCTGCGCGGCGCACGGCATCGGCGCGGAAATCGAGCTGATCTCGGCCGACGAGATCGATGGCGCCTACGACCGGGTCGTCGCGAGCGACGTGCGCTACCGGTTCGTCATAGACGCCGCAACGATCTAGCAGTCCCGGCCCATCGATCTGGTCGACGGCCCCCGGCAGTTCTTCGGATTACCGGCGGAACAACGGATCTAGGATGCACACGGGTCACTCACCGGTGCACCCAGCAGCCGAGGCCGCTCGACAGCGGACCCTCGAAGGTGGCCTCGGCGCACCCCGATTGCCTGCTGAAAGAGGCGGAGGAGCGTTGTGCCTGCGGATGAAGACAGCTCGCCGATCGACAAGGCTGCCAGCAGCGATGCTCCGGCGAACACCGACGACACGGTGGTCATCGACGATGTGACGGTGGGGCCACCACCCTGGCTGTTGCGTGCGTTCCTGCTCGCCGCGGCGACGGTGGCCGGTCTGGTCGGCGGCTTCTGGCTGTTGACCCGGCTACAAGGGCTGCTGACGGTGCTGTTGATTTCGCTGTTCCTCGCCTTCGCGATCGAACCCGCGGTGAACTGGCTCGCGGCCCGTGGCTTGCGCCGTGGACCAGCGACCGGACTGGTGTTCCTCGCCTTGACCGTGCTCACCGTCGCCTTCGTGTGGACGCTCGGTGCGCTGCTCGTCGAGCAGGTCACCACGCTGGTCAAGAACGCGCCCCAATACGCCGACCAGGCGGTCGACTGGATCAACCGCACCTTCAAAACCGACTTGTCCGGCACCGACATCGGGAAGATCGCCAAGGATCGCAGCGCCACCATCGAGGGCTACCTCGACGGCTTGGCGGGCAATGTCTGGGGTATCGGCACCACCGCGGTCGGCGTGCTCTTCCAAGCCCTCGGCGTGCTGTTGTTCACCTACTACTTCGCCGCCGACGGTCCGCGCTTCCGCCACGCCGTCTGCTCACTGCTGCCCCCGCACCGCCAGCGACATGTGTTGCGCGCCTGGGATATCGCCGTCGAGAAGACCGGCGGCTACATCTTTTCGCGCGGGCTGCTCGCACTCTGCTCGACCATTGCGCACTACGCGGCACTGCGCGTGCTCGACGTGCCGTCGGCCTTCGCGCTCGCGCTCTGGGTCGGCGTTGTCTCGCAGTTCATTCCGACGGTCGGCACCTACCTCGCCGGTGCGCTGCCGGTGGTCGTCGGGCTGGTGCACAGCCCGAGCACGGCGCTGTGGATCCTGGGCTTCATCATCGTGTACCAGCAGTTCGAAAACTATGTGCTGCAACCGAGAATCACCGCGACCACCCTGGACATGCATCCCGCCGTCGCCTTCGGAGCGGTGCTTGCGGGAGCGGCGGTACTCGGGGCAACCGGTGCGCTGCTTGCCATTCCGGTGACAGCCACTGTCCAAGCCTTCGCCGGCGCGTATGTCCGTCGATACGAGGTCGAGTCCGATATCCACGACGACCTGCCGGTGCCACCCAAGAAGGATCGCCCGAAGTGGACCAGGCAGTTGGCCATTCGGCTCACCGGGAGCCGACGAGCGCTGACGGACTGATCGCGGACCGCGTGGCCCGACTACGTGCGCCGACTCGACGGGATGCGCGTTCTCCGCAACGGCAGGGGAAGTCGCCGCACCGGAGGCGTAATCGAGCACCGTGCTCGCGGGCAGTTCGGGCACGAAGTCAGGTCGGACTGCGTGGCCACCGTCGTAGATCGGGGCGGTCGCGCTCGACCATACAGATGTCGAACATCCATCACTGACGTTAGTTTGAAACATATGTCACAAACGGATGTATGCCCCACTGCTATGGTTCGGAGGTGGGAACCCGAGAAGATCTGCTGGCCGCGGCCAAACAATGCCTGGCCGAACGCGGCTACGCGCGCACCACCGTGCGCGACATCGTGGCCGCCTCCGGCACCAATCTGGCGGCCATCAACTACCACTTCGGCACCCGCGACAAGCTCCTGAATCAGGCGATGATGGAGTCCAGCGCCACCGCGGTCCAGCAGATCCTCGCGTCATTGCCCGACACCGACGCCGACAACCCCGCGGCCCGCCTGCACACCTTTCTGCAGCAGCTGATCACCTCGTTCACCGAAAACCGCGCCCTCTGGTCGGCGAACGTCGAAAGCCTGGCCCAGGCCCTGCACTCCCCCGAGATCCGCGCCGAACTCGGCAACGCCCAAGCCCTGGCCCGCACCGAACTCAGCGAGTTGTTCGCCCCCACCGGCAAGGACTCCCACCTGGGCGCGGTCCTGCAAACCATGATCGGCGGCCTCCTCGTCCAATGGCTGGTCGACCCCGACCACGCCCCCACCGCCGCCGACATCACCACCGGCCTCCGCACCCTGGCCACGCTGGCCTGACCGACGCTCGGGACATGAATGCGGTTATCGCGTGGTCCCTCCGTCATATCCCGCTCGCCGTGGGCCGATTGGCTGCCGGCAAGCCTCTTCGCCGCGCCCGCGCGCACCTCATTGCCCGAGCGCCGAGCACGGGGGCCAACTCGCCGGGCAGATATGTCAGTGCGGCGGGGGGCGGTGACACATGCTGGATCGATGGCGATCCTGCTGGCGTTGGCGTCTATGTGTTCGACGCTGGTCGGGGGGCTGGTGGCGGTGCGGATCGGGGACCGGAGACATTTGGTGCTCGGGGTGGCGGCGGGGGTGATGCTCGGGGTGGTTTTCTTCGATCTGCTGCCGGAGGCGTTAGCGGAGTCCGCGCACATTGTGCTCGGGGTGCCCGACGCGCTGATCGCCACGGTGTTCGGGTTTCTCACCATCCATGTCATCGAGCGGGCGGTTGCCGTTCACACCGGTCACGAACACGAATTCGGTACGCACAAGCACGGGTTCGAGTCAGTGGGGCTGCTTGCGGCGGCCGGGTTGATCTTTCACAGCACGCTCGACGGTCTCGGGATCGGACTCGGTTTCCAGGCCGGAGCGACCGTCGGCACCGCCGTCGCCATCGCGGTGATCAGTCACGACTTCGCCGACGGTTTCAATACCTTCACCATCACCACCCTCTACGGCAGTGCCCGCAAACGAGCACTCACCCTGCTCGCCCTGGACGCCATCGCCCCCGTAGTCGGCGCGATAATCGGCACCCTCATCCGCGTGCCCGCCGAAGCAGTCGGCCTCTATCTCGGCTACTTCGCGGGCTTTCTGCTCTACCTCGCCACCGCCGACATCCTCCCCGAAGCCCACGCGCAACACCCCTCCCGGCTGACCCTCGCCTGCACCGTGGGAGGCGCCGCATTCATGCTGGCGGTCTCAGCGTTGAGCCACTGACGCTGCGGGGCCTGCGACTCCCGTAAACATGGCGACAACCGGCGTAGCGGGTCCGTCGCGGGGCAGCAGCCGAACAGCCCCCTCACGGAATGGTTCGAGGGCCATTCGGTTGCGCCAGAACAAAAATCGTCAAGACCCGCAGACCGCGACGGACAACCGCCGGATCTGGACCGGACACCAGCCGGGCGCATTCATCTCGGATCGATAGCCGAACGGCCCCTACGAGCGAGGGCTCGAGGGGCCGTTCGGTTGCGCCAGAAGGCGATTCGTCGAGATGTCGGCCGCGATGGACCTATCGGGTGATCAGTGTCGGCCTGCGCGGGGCGGGGCCGCCTGGTCGCGGGAGGCCGAGCGAACGTGCGAGGTGCCCGCGCGGGCGGGGCGACCCTGGGACCGGCCTGCGGCATCGGTGCCACGGGCAACGGCAACGCCTGCGCCACGGGGGTTCCGGCTGCGCTGCCCACCGGTCGCGGCACCGTGGTCGGTGCGGCCACGCGACTGACCGTCGAAGCCGCCGCCACGTGTGTCACCGTTGCGCGACGAACCGGCAGGACGCTCGGAGCGGCCACTCGAACGACCATCGAAGCCGGTGCCACGACCATCGCTGTTACGCGACGAACCGGCACCACGCTCGGACCGGCCGCCGAAGCCGGTGCCGCGATCGAACGAGTCGTTCGCGCCACGCCCGTTGCGGCTCCGCGACGACCCACCGGCCACCGCGTCCCGACGAGACTGTCCGCCTGCCCCTTGACCACCACGGGTACGGGCACCACCGGTTGCGGCGCCGCGTCCGTCGCTGCTCGGGCGGCTGTTCCGGTTACGGGCCTGTCCACCGGTGTGGGTGGAGGCGGTCGGGTTGTAGGTCGGTGCGACGAGGGGGGCGATCTCGCCGACCAGGTCGGTCACCGGCGCCGAGTCCGCGGTCACGTGCTGCGGGCTCACCTGGATGCCTGCCTTGCGCAGCAGTCCGGCGACGTCCCTGCGCTGCTCCGGCAGCACAACGGTGACCACGTCACCGGCGCTGCCCGCGCGGGCGGTCCGCCCGGAGCGGTGCAGGTATGCCTTGTGCTCGGCGGGCGGGTCGACGTGCACGACCAGCTCGACATCATCGACGTGCACGCCGCGCGCGGCGATATCGGTGGCGACGAGCACGCGCGCCGAGCCATCGGTAAACGCGGCCAGGTTGCGATCACGGGCGACCTGGGAGAGGTTGCCGTGCAGATCGGTCGCCGGGATGCCCGCGGTGGTCAGCTGCTTGGCGAGCTTGCGCGCCTGATGCTTGGTGCGCATGAACAGGATTCGGCGGCCGCCGCCGGAGGCCAGGGTGCGCACGAGCGCGTTCTTGGCGTCGACGCCGCCGACCTCGAAGACGTGGTGGGTCATCGCGGCCACCGGCGAGTTGGCCTCGTCGACGGAGTGCGACGCGGGATTGCGCATGAATCGTTTGACCAGCTTGTCCACGCCGTTGTCCAGCGTGGCGGAGAACAGCAGGCGCTGGCCGGTCGACTGGGTGGCCGCGAGGATCCGGGTCACCGCAGGCAGGAAGCCGAGGTCGGCCATGTGATCGGCCTCGTCGAGCACGGTGACCTGCACCTCGTTGAGGTGCACCACGCGCTGACGCATCAGATCTTCCAGCCGGCCCGGGCAGGCCACGACGATATCGACGCCGGCGGCGAGCGCGCGGCTCTGCCGCACCTGGGAGACACCGCCGATGATCGTCGTCACTGTCAACCCGCAGGCCACGGCCATGGGCTCGAGCGTCGCGGTGATCTGGGTGGCCAGTTCACGCGTCGGGGCGAGGATCAGGCCGGTGGGCCGACCCGGCTTACGCACACCGCCCGCGAGCCGGTCGACCATCGGGATGGAAAAGGCCAGCGTCTTGCCACTACCGGTCTTGCCGCGGCCGAGCACGTCACGACCAGCGAGCGAATCGGGCAGGGTGGCGGCCTGGATCGGGAACGGTGCGGTGATGCCGTTCGCCGCGAGGGCGTCGACCAGCTTCTTGCGCACGCCGAGCGCGGCAAAGGAGGTCACAGGGGCAGAGCTCGAGGAACGAGTCGTCATAAGAAGTACGGGTGCCTTTCCGGCATCGGGGGTTGTACCGCAGCGGCACGCAGGATGGTGTGTCCATACCTGCGTTCGGTGTTATGACACCCAGCTGCGGGGCCGACGCGAAAGAAAGACATCCACGACGGACATAGGGCGATTGTGCAAGATCAACAATCGCCGACTAGCAACCATAGCGCAGTTCCGCGCCTTCTGCGGCAGGGGCGTCGTAGGTCACTATCGGAAAGCCGACGCCGGGCACCGACAACCCACTTTCCGACACCACGCCCCCGCACGACACCTGCACCACTGCCTGCGATTTCACCATTGCGCACCCGTCGGCCACTCCGTGAAGGTGACTTTCGTCATCGAACGCCACGCAACATTGCCGCGATTGTCCGTACCGCGGGTCAGCACCCCCGGTGGCGTGGCGCTCTCGGCCCGCGAGTCAGGGGGCGTCCCGCTGTACGTCGGTCGCGGGTTGCGTAGTGTTCCGGCCGCAACCGACACCCGCGCCCGAGTCTCGTATCAGCGCCCCTTCAGCTGTGGCATAACCTCCTGGGCGACCCGCAAGGCCGATCCGTGATGTCGCCCCCGCGATCGCCGACAACATGACCAGCGGATCGGGCGTGACGCCCAACTCCCCGGCCGGCACATGACTGCTCGCGATCACATGGTCGAACCCCAATTGCTCTGCGGTGCGGGCAGTTTCCACCACGCCGTCCAGCTCGACCTCCGCATCCGTCCACAACCGGTGCGGCGCGATACCGAGCCGCAACCCGCCGCTCGTTTCCACGGACTCGTCCACGTGCATCCTGTCGGCCCCGCTTCCTGTCGCGTGTGCGCCTCACCCGGTCAACAACGCTCGACGCCCGATCCATCCGACCCGATCTCGCCCGGCCCGCCTTCGCCATCCACCACCGCCATCCAGGTGTGAGCCCGACGAGTGGCACATGGCTGCGGGCACGGCCGAGAGACCGACATCATGGCGCGCCACTCGCCCTCGATGACGCGCACCCGAATCAAGCTGCGGGGGTGACGATCCGGAGGACGGCGGCGACGGATTGGTCGGCGAGGGTGTCGGTCAAGGGCAGGTGACCGAATAGGGCGCGATAGTAGATGGGGGCAGCGATGGCGTCGAGGACGAAGTCCATATCAAGGTTCTGGTCGATCTCGCCGCGGCGAATTGCCGACGCGAGCGCGGTTGCGGTGGTGTGCCTGCGCGGATCGAAGACGGTGGCCAGGAAGTGATCGCGCAGAGCCTGATCGTTGGCAAGGTCGGCGACCAGGGCCGGGAGGACCTGATGCAACGAGGTATCCCGTAGTGCGGCAACGAGATTGCGCATCGCGATGGTCAGATCGGCGCGGAGGTCGCCGGTGTCGGGGGTCGGCTGGAGACCGAGCAGGTCGGCGACTACGTCGACAACCAGGTGCCGCTTCGATGGCCAGCGGCGGTAGATCGCCGGTCGATGGATGCCGGCCCTGGTGGCGATCTGGCCGATGGACAGGTCTGCGTAGCCGGTTTCGTCGAGCAGTTCCCGAGCCGCCGCCAGCACTACCGCATCGATCCGGTCTTCGCGCGCCCTGCCCGCCATCAGAACACCGGTCGCGGCATCAGCACGACCCGCCAGCCATCCGGATCCGGAAAGGTCAGTCCGCCGTGCTCGGCCCAGTACGGGTTCTCCGCAGCCACCGGTTCCACGCCGAAATCACCGAGCCGCTGCGCCACGTCGTACATCTGCGATTCGCCCGAGAAGTACAGCACCAGCAGGTTTTCCGCACTGGGCGCATCGCCGGGGCTGCCGTCCGCGTGCGTGGTGAACTCCAAGTGGTACCCGGCCCCTGGCAGCCCGAGCATCACTCCGTCGTAGCCGGCGTGGTTCTCGAATCGGTACAGCTCCCGCAGCCCCAGCCCTTCGACATAGAACCGGACTACCGCTGCCAAACGATCGGTGGGTCGGGCAATCCGAACTTGCGCCACCGGCAACGACTCGGGCCAGGCCTCGGGCGTATCCGTCATATTTCAACGATACGGTACGTACTGTACTGATTTCAAGAGACCATTTTCGCCGATTCACCGGTCGGCAGATGCACCGACCCGGGCGGCCCGCGGCCGAACACTCCGACGGCCGCCGGAAAGCAAAGGCCGCCCCCACATCACTCGGACATGAAGGGCGGCCTCAACTTGTGCCTATTCGGCCGACATCGCCCGCCGACGAACCCGGCGCGCGGCCGCGACCATATTGCGCAGCGACGGCTCGAGCTGCCAGTAGTGTCGCGTCTTCAAACCACCGTCCGGGTTCGCCCATAGTCGTTCCGGCGTAACCGCTTCGGCTGCGGCCGTGAGCAATTCGTCGATCTCATCGATATCCGGGATACGCGCCGAACGGCTCTCGTAGACACCGGGTCCCACACCGTGACTCAGGCCGTGGCCGGAGGCGCAGTCGTCCTTGAGCGCCTTGAGCACCCATTCGATGGAGCGGGTCGCGACCAGCGCGGTGACGTCGGCATCGAGCTGGTCGATCGCCTCGACCACCTCGGCGCGACCGGAATAGTTGATGTGCGTGTGGATCTGGGTTTCCGGCCGCACACCGGAGGTGGCGAGGCGGAATGCGCCGACAGCCCAGCGCAGGTACTCGGCACGACCGACGGGGCGCGCCGGCAACATTTCGCGAATGGCGGGCTCGTCGACCTGAATGATCGAGATACCCGCGCGCTCCAGGTCGACGACCTCGTCGCGGATCGCCAGCGCCACCTGGTCTGCGGTTTCGAACAGCGGCTGGTCCTGGCGGACGAACGAGCGCGCGATCATGGTGACCGGACCGGTGACCATGCCCTTGACCGGCTTGTCGGTCAGCGACTGGGCGTAGGTGATCCATTCGACCGACATCGGGGCCGGACGCGACACATCGCCGTAGATGATCGGCGGTCGGACACAGCGGGATCCGTACACCTGCACCCAGCCGAAGCGGGTGGTCGCGAAGCCGTCGAGCAGCTCGGCGAAGTACTGGATCATGTCGTTGCGCTCGTGCTCGCCGTGCACGAGCACGTCGAGGCCGATGTCCTCCTGCAGACGGATCGTGGCCTCGATCTCGGCCTCGATCTTCTTGCGGTACTCCGCGTAGGACAACCTGCCCTCGCCGAGATCGTGGCGGGCCTGCCGGATCCGGGTGGCCTGCGGGAAGGAACCCAGCGTGGTCGCGGGCACGGGCGGCAGATTCAGCTTGCGCTGCTGGGCTTCTCGGCGCACCTCGTAGGGCGCACGCTCACGCATACCCGGCGTGACCGCGTAAACCCGTTGCCGCACTGCGTGCTTCTGCTTGAAGTGCACCTCGGTCGGCCGCTTGCGCCACTTCTCCGACGGCCCCTCGGTGAGCGCCTTCGCGAGCGAAACCACCTCGCCCACCTTCTGTTTCGCGAAGGCGAGGCGATCGGCGACATTGCCCTCGATGTCGTATTCGGCGAGCACATCGTAGGGCACGTGCAGCAGCGTCGCACCGGTGGAGACGACCAGGTCGGGGCAGACCTTCGCCAGCTCGTTGAGGTAGGACAGTGTGACGAACCGGTCCGCGCGCCACACATTCAGGCCGCTGATCACGCCCGCGTACAAACGCTTACGACGAATGCCGGGAACCTTCGCGAGTTCCTCGGGGTCGACCCGGAAACTCGCCAGGTCCAGGCCGATGGCCTCGACATTGGTGCCTGCCAGGATGGTCAGCGCTTCACCGAAGTCGCCGTACTGACCGGTGACCAGCATGCGCGGCCGCAGCGGCGCCTTCGAAAGTCGTTGGTAGGCCTTGTCGAACGCGGCGAGCTCGGCGGGGCTGCGCTCACCGGTGAAACAGGGCTCGTCCAGCTGCACGCAGGTGGCGCCGCGCTTGGCGAGAATCTCGAACAGCTGCTCGTACACCGGCAGCAGCTTGTCGAGCAGGCTGAGGGTGTCGAATTCCGCCTCACCCGGCACGTGCCCGGCCTTGGACAGCAGCAGCAGCGACAGCGGGCCGAGCACCACAGGGCGCAGCTCGATATCGCGTTCCTTGGCCCTATCGAATTCGTCGAGCAACGCCTCGGGATGCAGTGAGAACTCGGTGGATTCATCGAGTTCGGGCTGCCGGTAGTGGTAGGCGGTGCCGAAGAACCGCACCAGCTCCAGTGGCGGCAGGTCGGGACGACCGCGTGCCATCAGGAAATAGAAGTCAAGCGGGTCCAGTTCATCCTGGAGCGGCTTGAACCTGGTCGGCACCGCGCCGAAGAGCAGCGCATTGTCGAGCACATGGTCATAGAAGGAGAAGGTGTTGCCGGGAACCTGGGTGAGCCCGGTGGCGGCCAGCTCGTTGAACTGCCGTTCCTGGATGTCGCGCCCGACTGCGAGCAGCTCGTCGCGGGATGCCCCGCCGCGCCAATAGGCCTCCAGGGCCCGCTTCAGTTCCCGGTGCGGTCCGATCCTCGGGTACCCGAGGATGCTCGACCCGTAACCATCGGTGACGTTGACCATGCGCGGGATGCTCCCTTTCGATCACCTGCGCGGCGCCTACCTGAAACGGTGGACGCCCCGCAACGCTGCGCTCTCGATGTGTGACCGAGAAACCACTCGGCCCTTCTTGCAGCTTATGCCGATAACCCCATCCACCCGGCCGTACCTGAGGCCGGATGATATTCAGCCGACCCACCCACCACGGAGCGAGTCTTACGAGCGACCGTTCGCGGCCGGCTCGCGTCCGAGTGGCCGAAGCGAGGCGACGAAGTCGCAAGTCTCGGCCGCTCGGACGCGAGCCTTGGGGGCCGCGAACACGCAGCGCCGCAGGCGCTGCAAATCAAGCACGGTACTGGTAGAAACCTGCGCCGGTCTTCTTGCCGAGCAGGCCCGCCTCGACCATGCGCATCAGCAGCGGCGGGGCCGAGTACAGCGGCTCCTTGAACTCTGCGTACATGGAGTCGGCAATCGACTTGACGGTGTCGAGGCCGACGAGATCGGTCAGCGCCAGCGGGCCCATCGGGTGGGCACAGCCGAGCACCATCGCCTTGTCGACGTCTTCCTTGGTGGCGAAGCCGGACTCCACCATGCGGATCGAGGACAGCAGGTACGGCACCAGCAGCGCGTTCACCACGAAGCCGGAGCGGTCGGCCGAGCGGACGACCTGCTTGCCGAGCACATCGCCCGCGAAAGCCTCGGCGCGCTTGGACACCGACTCGCTCGTCTTGAGCGTGGTGACCAGCTCGACGAGCGGCAGCACCGGAACCGGGTTGAAGAAGTGCATGCCGACCACGCGCTCGGGGTTCGCCGTGGCGACCGCGATCTTCATGATCGGGATGGAGGAGGTGTTGGAGGCCAGCACCGCATCGGGATCGGTGACAACCTTGTCGAGCTCGCTGAAGATCGAGGTCTTCACCTTCTCGTCCTCGAGCACCGCCTCGACCACCAGCTGGCGGTCGGCGAAGTCGCCGAGGTCGGAGGTGAACCGCAGCCGCCAGGCGGCCTGCTCGCGCTCCCGCTCGGTGATCTTGCCGCTGCTGACGCCACGGTCGAGCGACCGCAGGATGCGGGAACGGCCTGCGGCGGCTAGTTCCCGAGTCTGTTCGAAGACGAGCACGTCGATATGCGCGCGAGCGCACACCTCCGCGATTCCGGCACCCATCTGTCCGGCGCCGATAATGCCGACGCGTTGAATCTTCTCGCTGCTCACGTCCCGCTCCTGCTGGTTTGTCTGGCAATCGGGTGGCTGGTGGCGAAGGAGCGACGCGGTCGCGGCGAGCCTTCGATGGTCCAAGGTATAGGGATATGCCCTCCCCGCCGAGGGCTGTTCGGCGGGGAGGGCGGTACACCCCTACTGGAGTAGAGGGCTAAAGGTATTCACGTCGGGAAACCTCATTTCCCATACAAAACACAGGCTGGCAACGCGAACTGCTTACGCAACCACGCACGGGGCGAGTCTTACGAGCCCCGTTCGCGGCCGGCTCGCTTCCGAGTACTCGAAGCTTGGAGCGCCGGGGCGGACGAAGGTCCGACCCTCGCGCATGCGCCGAAGGCGCGAGTCTCGAGTGCTCGGAAGCGAGCCTTGGGGGCCGCGAACACGCGGTGCCGCAGGCGCCGCCAAACAACTCAGTGGAACTGACCCTCTTCGGTGGAGCCCTTCAGGGCGGCCGTCGAGGTGTTCGGGTCCACGGTGGTGGCGATCAGGTCGAAGTAGCCTGCGCCGACCTCACGCTGATGCTTGGTGGCGGTGTAGCCGCGCTCCTCGGCGGCGAACTCGCGCTCCTGCAGGTCGACGTAGGCGGTCATGCCCTCGCGGGCGTAGCCGTAGGCCAGGTCGAACATGCCGTAGTTGAGCGAGTGGAAGCCGGCCAGGGTGATGAACTGGAACTTGAAGCCCATCGCGCCGAGCTCCTTCTGGAACTTCGCGATGGTCGCGTCGTCCAGGTGCGCCTTCCAGTTGAAGGACGGGGAGCAGTTGTAGGCGAGCAGCTGGTCCGGGAATTCGCTGCGGACGGCCTCGGCGAACTGCTTGGCCAGCTCGAGATCGGGCTTGCCGGTCTCCATCCAGATCAGGTCCGCGTAGGGGGCGTAGGCCTTGGCGCGGGCGATGCAGGGCTCGATGCCGTTCTTCACACCAAAGAAGCCCTCTGCGGTGCGGGTGCCGTCGAGGAACGGCTTGTCGCGGTCGTCCACGTCGGTGGTGATCAGGGTGGCGGCTTCGGCGTCGGTGCGGGCGATGATCACCGAAGGCACGTCGGCGACGTCGGACGCGAGGCGAGCCGAGGTCAGGGTGCGGATGTGCTGCTGGGTCGGGATGAGCACCTTGCCACCGAGGTGGCCGCACTTCTTCTCCGAGGCGAGCTGGTCTTCCCAGTGCACGCCCGCGGCGCCGGCCTGGATCATGGCCTTCTGCAGCTCGTAGGCGTTCAGGGCGCCACCGAAGCCGGCCTCGGCGTCGGCGACGATCGGGGCGAGCCAGTTCTTGACCGAGGTGTCACCCTCGACCTTGGCGATCTCGTCGGCGCGCAGCAGCGCGTTGTTGATACGACGCACGACGGCCGGGACCGAGTTGGCCGGGTAGAGGCTCTGGTCGGGGTAGGTGTGGCCGGAGAGGTTCGCGTCACCGGCGACCTGCCAACCGGACAGGTAGATGGCCTGCAGGCCGGCGCGCACCTGCTGCACGGCCATGTTGCCGGTCAGGGCGCCGAGGGAGTTGATGTAGTCCTCGTTGTTGACGAGATCCCAGAGGATCTCCGAGCCGCGGCGCGCGAGGGTGGCTTCCTCGACGACGGTGCCCTGGAGCTTCGACACCTGCTCTGCGGTGTAGTTACGGGTGATGCCCTTCCAGCGGGGGTTGGTGTCCCAATCCTGCTGGATTTCCGCGGCTGTCTTCGGGGTGCCGGTGGTCATCTCTGACTCCACTTCCTCGTTTGGTCGGGGTATGCCCCACGGTCGAGTCTGACTCGAACTGCTGGAGCGGCAATTTGCAGGCTTGCTAGGCCCATGGGGTGTACTTCCACACGATGGCACACCAGAAAATAGCCGTCTACCTGTTGCTAGTGTGAATCTCAGCTAGGTTTCCGCAGGTGTTTGCTAACTTTGCGAAATTTGCCGATGAATTGCACGCATGAAACCTACCGACGGGTAGCTCTGACATGCGGTTTTAGCGTAACGCTCGTACTGTTAGCGATCTTCAAGTGGGCTGCCATCGACTCGCGCAGACATTCCGTCCTGTGAGGACCTTCACAGCTTCGGGCGGCTGCCTTCGGTGTGGGCTGGGCCACCTTCGAGCGGGAAGGGTCGCGCGCCGTCGGGCAGACTGGGTCGAATTCACTCCAGGACAGGCGTCCAGCTGCCTCGGCCATCCGCGGCCGGCATCGGGCGCTCGATCAACCCGACAGGAGCACCATGCGGAAACTGTGGTTCACCACGGCAATCGCCTGCACTTGCGCCGCGAGCCTGCTGACACTGCCCGCAGCGACCGCCGACCCCGCGGGCGGACCGGGCACCGTCACTTCTATTGCGCCACTCGCCGCAGTCGCGACCCCGCCGGGGTCGGTGAACTCCACCCGCATCATCTATCGCACCAGCACCGCGAACAACGTGCCGACCGAGGCGAGCGCGGCCGTCTACTTCCCGCCGGGTCCTGCGCCCGCGGGCGGCTGGCCGGTGATCGCCTGGGCGCACGGCACCGTCGGACTCGGCGACGACTGCGCATACAGCATCACCGGACCGAGCGCCGCCGAGCGCGACTGGGCCTACCTGGGCACCTGGCTGCAGCAGGGTTACGCCATCGTGGCCGCCGACTATGCCGGGCTCGGCACACCGGATGAGCATCCCTATCTCAACGGGATGGTCATGGCACACAACGTGGTCGACGCAGTACAGGCCGCGACCAGGCAGTACTCGTCACTCGCGAAGAAGTGGGCCGTCGTCGGCCAGTCGCAGGGCGCGGGCGCGGCCGCCTACACCGCGCGCTACGCCACCGAATTCGGCGGCCCCGAGTTGGACTACCGCGGCGCGGTCACCACCGGCGTGCCTGCCTACGTCGAGGACGTGCTGCTGCCGTTGGCTCCGCATATGCCACCCATCAAGCTGAGCCCGCACAGCACCGCCTACGTGCTGTACATCCTCAACGGGCTGCGCACGACTTACGGGGACGCAGCCGGACAGAGTCCGTCCGAAAACCGCGCCGGGCCGAGCGGAGGCGAGGCAGCCGCCTACGGGGACGCAGCCGGACAGAGTCCGTCCGAAAACCGCGCCGGGCCGAGCGGCGGCGAGGCAGCCGCCTCCCCAACGTTGAATATCGAGTCCTTCCTCACCGACGCCGGCCGGGAATGGCTGACCCGCGCCCGCGATGCGTGCATCGGGCCGCTCGGTGACGAGCTCGCGGCACGCGGCGTCGTGCTGGGCGATCTGTTCTCCCGGCCGTTGCTGGAGATCCCCGACCTGCACGGGTTCCTCGCCCGCTACATGGCGCTGCCCGAATCCGGCTACAACAAGCCGCTCTTCATCGGGCAGGGCCTGCGCGACACCGATGTCATCACGCCGGAATCCCTGCGCTGGGCAGCCGTGCTGAAGGCGAACGGCCAGCCGGTCACGCTGCACACCTATCCCACCGACCACAGCGGGACGGTCAATGCTTCACTGCCGGATTCCCTACCGTTCGTGCACAACCTGTTCGCCTGAGCCGCACCCCGGCCGGTCGCGAACCCGACTCACACCGCGGTGAGCAAGTCACGGAGGCGAGCGGCGTAGGCCGACGGGTGGGTCATATTGCCGTTGTGGCCACCGGGGAATTCGACCACCGGGGTATCACGCAACACGGCCAACTCCTGCGCGCATTTGTGGTCGAAAACCTCATGCGGGGTGCTACGCCCGGAGGCCGGAATGATGTGGACAGATGACCGCCGCAATTCGGCGGCATCGAGGTTGTCGGCGCGAATGGCGGTGAAGTCCTCGCCGATAAAGAATGCGAAGTTCGCGGCACGCGCTGGAGTAATCGGGGGCAGCTCCACACCCGGCTCCAATTCCTGGTTCCGTGGGTCGATGCCGAGGGTTTTCACCATGGGCGCCAAGGCGGCCTGCCAACCGCTGTCCCGGAAAACCTGCTGGCAGTGTTCGAGTTCGCGCAGATGGTGCGCGCGTTCGGCAGCCGCGAGAAGCCACGGTGCGACCGGCTCGTGCGCGATCAGGGTGTGCAGCTGCTCCGGGTGTCCGACAGCCAGGTGCAGTCCAATGGCCGCACCCATGCTGCAACCGAGCATGCGGGCCGGTTGATCTGTCAGCGCAGCGAGCAGACGATGCACGTCATCGGCATGCGTCGCCACCGTCACCGGCTCGGTCGAGTCGTGAATCGTGCTGCGCGACAGTCCCCTTCGATCGTAGGTGATGACGGTGTAACTCTGCTCCAGCTGGCGGACCAGGCCCTCGCTGCGGCGCGCGTCCCCCTCGCCGCTCTGCGAAATGAGCAGGACCGGGCCGGTGCCCCGGACCTCGTAGTAGAGGTCGGCACCGGGCACCGAAAGGGTGGCGTTCGAAATCGTGGTCATACCGAGAACGATAACCCATCAAATCTGATACATCAATAGTGATGCATCAAACTTGATGTACTGTTGCCGCATGGATGGTGTGGAGCTTTTCCTGTTGGGCCGAACCCTGATGAAGCTCGGCGAAGACGCGCTGCCCACCGAGGGTCTCGGCGGCGGCCACCGGCCGGTGCTGATCGTGACCAGCGACATTCTGGAGCATCCAGACAGCACCGTCAGCGAAATAGCCGCGCGCACCAGCCTTCCGCAGAGCGCCGTATCGAACGCAGTCGCCCGCCTGAAAGAAGCAGGCTCGATCACCACAACCACCGACCCACGCGACCGACGTCGATCGTTGATCCGCAAGGCCGACCGAATCTCCGCCCGCGTCGCACAGGTGCGGGCGACCACGATCGACGCCGCACTGGCGGCTGCACTCGGCACCGACGACCCTGAGCTGGTGAACGAAGTCGTCACCGCTTTGGAATTACTCGCTCGGCAACTACGCCCGAGCCACCCGCGCACAGCCGCGCACAGCGATCCTTCCACCGCATCTCGGAAGCAAGGCGGCTGATCTCGCCTTCCGGCACACACTCCCGAGAATTCGACCATGTTCAGCGTGTCGATAGCCCCGTAGGAGCGTGGGTTCGGTGCCAGTGTTCGGCGATGTCGATGCGTCGAGTTATCCACACATCATCGTGGGATTGGACGTGGTCCAGGAAGCGTTCGAGTGCCGCGGTGCGGGCAGGGCGGCCCACTATGCGGCAGTGCAGACCCACCGACAGCATTTTCGGGCTGCCCTCGGCGCCTTCGCGGTAGAGCACGTCGAAGGCGTCACGCAGGTGCGCGAAGAACTGCTCACCGCTGGGGAAACCCGCAGGCGAGGCGAAACGCATGTCGTTGGTGTCCAACGTGTACGGGACCACCAGGTGATTGCGGTTGTGGACGGTGACCCAGTAGGGCAGGTCGTCGGCGTAGGAATCCGAGTCGTAGACGAATCCGCCGTGCTCGACCACCAACTGCCTGGTGTTCGGTGAGTCGCGCCCGGTGTACCAGCCCCGCGGTGGGGCGCCGGTCAATTCGGTGAGGATGCGAACCGCCTGGGCCATGTGCGCCCGCTCGGTCTCGCGGTCAGCGAGCTGATAGGACTTCCAGCGCAGGCCGTGGCAGGCGATCTCGTGGCCGAGCTCGCGAAAAGCCGCTACCGCCTCGGGATTTCGCTGCATGGCCCTGGCCACCGCGAAGATGGTGAGCGGCAGGGCACGGCGCTCGAAGACCCGGAGCACCCGCCACAGACCGGCGCGGGAGCCGTACTCGTAGAGCGACTCCATGCTCATGTGCCGATTCGGAAAGGCTTCCGCCGGAGTCATTTCCGAGAGGAAGGTCTCCGAGTGCGGATCGCCGTCGAGGACACTGTTCTCCGCGCCCTCTTCGTAATTGAGCACGAACTGGACCGCGATCCGTGCGCCACCCGGCCATTTCGGATCCGGTGGTGTCGCCCCGTAGCCGACAAAGTCCCGCTTGCTCATTCGCCCAGCTCTCCGTACAGCCGCAGGCGCGCAAGCCCGCCGTCCGGGTAGATGTCCAGGCGCACTTCCTCGACCGAAGCGCCCATCGGCGCGATCGCGAAGCGGTGCCTGGTGTCGGGGAGCAGTGCGGTGCGTGGCAGCAGTTCTAGCTCGGTGCCGTCGGTGGTGCGGCCGGTGACCCGGGCTGAGCCCGGGCTGTTGCCGAGGAAGTACGACGTGTCGATCTCCGCGAGCCGGATCAGGCCCGGTCCGGCGAGGCGGATGTGCACCCAGTCGTTGCCGTCGTCGCGGCGGCGGGCGGTCTCCCAGCCGTCGCCCATCTTCCCGGCCAGGCCGGGATAGAGCAGCTGGTTGGGCGAGCTGTAGAAGCGGTTGGAGCAGTCGATCACCAGCGCGCCATTCTCCAGCGCGGCCAGATCCAGCGGGCCGAGACCGAGCAGCCTCGGATCGGGGCGACCCTCCCCGTACACCCGCAGCCGAGCCACGCCGCCATCCGGATGCATGGTGAGTTTCACATGGGTCCAACGCTTTTCGCTCTCGATCGAGAACGGGTTGCGGCTGTCGCCTGCGACCGGGGCACGGTCGACCAGGGTCACCCAGTCGTCGCGTTCGGCGATGGTCTCGGCGTCCGGGTAGCCCTCGATCTCCAGCGCGGACACCGACACGGCGGGCGGATAATTGCCCTTGAACCAGGCGGTATCCACCACGATGCCACGGATGAGGCCGGGCACGCCGAGCCGCACGATGGCGGAATCGTCACCGGGCCTGCCCCGATGCCTACGGGTCTCCCAGCCGTCATAGATCTGGCCCTTGTGCCCGAAGGTCGACGGGCGGTATTCGGCGGGGCCGGGGTTGATCAAATTCTCCTTCTCCGCGAAGAATTCGTCATCGGCCCAGATCACCGACCCGCCGAGGGGTCGGACCGCCAGGTCCGGCAGCAGCGTGAAGTCCGCGTCGTGCACTACGCCTCCTGTTCCGGAGCTTGGTTGTTCATCTACGCCTCCTGCGGGATCGGCGCGCGCGAAACCAGCGCTTGCAGCACCTCGATGGTCAGGTCGCCGAGTTCACCCGCGCCGCGCGCGCCGCAGTTCACGCCGCGTAAGACGGTGGCGGCCAAGGCTTCCGCGGTGGCGGGCTCGTCCATGACCCCGCCGGATCGCCGTTCGAGATAGGCCTGCAGGCGCGGGACCGCGATGGCGGTGGCCTGCCGGAAGAACTCATAGGTGGCCAGCCAGCGGGTGATCAAATGCCCGGGGTGCATGTCCCAGCCCTGGTAGTACCCGCGACGCAGCGATCGGGTGACCAGCCGATGATGGTTGCGCAGTGCGGCTTCGGGTTCGGTGTCGGGCACGATCTGGGTGGAGCCGTCACAGATCCACACACCCGTTTGCGCCGCGGCCACCTGCATGACGGACTTGGCGTAGTCCGCGGCCGGATGATCGAGCGCCTGATCGGGCGCGGCGATACCGCAGGCGGCCGTGTAATCGTATGTGCCGAAATGCAATCCGCTGCAGCGGCCACCGGCAAGGCCGATCATTCTTGCTATCGGTGTGGTGCCGTCGGCAGCAATGACGGCCTGCGGGCTCTCGATCTGGAGCTCGAAACGCAAGGTGCCTTCAGCCAGGCCATAGCCCCGCTCGAAGGCTTCGGAGAGTGCGACGAGAGCCGAAACCTGTTCTGCCGCTCGAATCTTGGGCACGGTAAATACGAAGCCTGCCGGCACGCCGCCCGCCGTGTCGAGCACCAACTCGAGGGTGCGCAAGGCTCTGTGGCGTTCCGCGCCCGCAAGACCCTTCGTCCGAATGCCGAAACTTGCCGGGCCGTCGGATTGCTCCGCCCAGGCAGCCAGCGCCGCGCCTGCGGTGATGGCGGCCTTGTCTTCCTCATCGTCGGAACGGAATCCGTAGCCGTCCTCGAAGTCGATGCGCAGATCCTGGATCGGGTGGCGCTGGAGGCGGTCGCGCACGGCGGGCAGGGACCGGGTGCTGTCCAGCTCGGCGAGCAGGTCGTGGTGGCGGTCGAGCAGTTCCGTTGCCGCCGCACCCCATGCCACGGGCGTTTCGGCGGTGACGCGATCGGCTGACACGTATGCCGTGTGAATGGGCTGCGCCCGGCCGTCGGGGCCTGGATACCGCGCAAGCAGTTCGGCGTCGACCGGGTCGAGCATCGCGTCGATTCGGGCACGAACGTCCTCGGGTAGCCGGGTCACCCCTGCGCTCCTTTCTGAATGACATGCCAGATCCGGTCGGCCGTCATCGGCAACCGGTCCAGTCGTACTCCGACAGCATCGCGGATGGCATTCGCCAGGGCGGGGGCGACCGGGTTGTACGGCGACTCACTCATCGACTTGGCACCGAGCGGGCCCAGGTCATCGGCGGTTTCGGCGAAGTACACCTCGGTGCGGGGCAGGTCGGCGAACTGTGGGATGTGGTAGTGCCGCAATGTCCGGGTGGTCACCACGCCGTGGTCGCTGCGCATGTCCTCGTAGAGCGCGGTGCCGATGGCCTGCGCCGCGCCGCCCTCCACCTGCCCGCGGCACTGCACCGGGTTGAGCACGGTGCCCGCGTCGGCGGCCTGGATGGACTGCAGGATTCGCACTGATCCGGTGTCCGGGTGAACCGCAACCCGGAAGGCGTGCACGTTGAAGCTGACCGAACGTGGGCTGCCGTCATGATCGCCGCGGCCCGACAGCTCACCATTGGCCAGGAGTTCCGCCGCGACGAGCAGCCGATCACCGCAGCGGACACCGCCGGGGCGCAGTTCGCATTCGGACGCGGGTAGTCCGGACAGCTCGGATGCCCTGGCCAGCATCCGGTCACGCAGCGACAGCGCCGCCGAGTAGCAGGCTTTGCCCGCCACTGTGATTCCGGTCGATCCGAACGCGCCGGTGTCATGTCCGACCAGATCGGTGTCCGACTGCCGGATCACCACCTGCCGCACATCGGCATTCAGCGCGGTGGCTGCGAGCTGGGCGTGCACCGTGGTGGTGCCATTGCCGAATTCTGCAGTGCCGACCCGGATCTCGTAGCGCCCGTCGGCCAGCAGGGTGGCCGTTGCTTCGGAGCGATGTCCGCGCGGCGGGATGGTGGCGATCATGGACAGCGCCATGCCCTCGCCGACGCGCCAGTCCGGGCCGGGAGCCGCAATATCGTTGCCGCGCAGCAGTGCTCGCTGGGTGAGGTCGATGCACTGGTCCAGGCCGTAGCTGCCGATCATCAGATCGCTGTCGTCGACTTCCGCACCGACGAGCCGATCTCCTGGCACCACCACGTTGCGGCGGCGGAACTCGAACGGGTCGATACCGGTGGCCCGCGCGAGCTCGTCCAGCGCCGACTCGACCCCGAAGATGATCTGCCCCAGGCCGTACCCGCGAAACGCGCCCGACGGAATGTTGTTGGTGTACACCGCCTGCGCGTCGACCCGTTTGTTGGCGCAGCGGTAGACCTCCACCGACTCGCCCACACCGTGGAACATCACGCCCACGCTGTGATTGCCGTAAGCGCCCGCATCGGAGAGCACATCGACAGCAAGGGCGGTCAACGTGCCGTCGGCGTCGGCGCCGGCCGTCACCTCGACGCGCATCGGATGCCTGCTCGTCGCCGCGGTGAACTCGTCGGACCTGGTGAACTCGTACTGGACCGGCCGCCCGGTGCGCAGCACCGCCAGGGCAATGAGATCCTCGGCCAGCATCTCCTGCTTGGCGCCGAAACCGCCGCCGACCCGGGTCGCGAACACCCGCACCCGTTCCCGAGGCAGACCGAAGACTTCACACAATTCGTCCCGCACCAAGAACGGCACCTGTGTGCTGCACCTGATCACCAGCCTGCTCTGCTCGTCCAACCAGCCGATGCCACCGTGGGTCTCCAAATGCACATGCTGGGCGCGCGGCGAATGCCATACCCCGTGCACCACATGGGCGGCCGCGTACAGCCCCGCAGCCACATCACCCACCTCGCCGTGCACCTCGGCGACCAGATTTCGCTGCGCATCCGCGATCCGAGCCGAATTCGGTTTATCACCATGCAGTTTCGGTGCCCGCGGGCTGAGCGCCTGCGCCGGTTCGAATACCGCGGGCAGCAGCTCGTACTCCACCAGCAATGCCCGGCACGCCGCCCTGGCAATATCCACGCTGTCGGCGACGACAGCGGCCACTCGCTGCCCGACGAAGCGCATCGTCCGGTCCAGCACATAGGTGTCATCGGGATCGTCCATCCGGAACTCGTGGCGCGCAGTCGAAAACGCGACATCCGGCGCGTCGGCCCAGGTGAGCACCGCATGCACGCCGGGGAGGGCTTCGGCGGCCGAGGTATTGATCGAGACGATCCGCGCATGTGGGTGCGGGCTCGGCAGCACCGCGATATGCAGTGGCGCGGCCGGCGGGGCCATCGCCGGGTCGGCCGTGGGGTCGGCATCGAGGGCGCGAACGTCGAAGGTAAATGCTTCCGTACCGGTCACGACACGAGCGGACGCCGGTGCGGCGGCTCCCGTCCCGATCTGCCCCGAGCCGCGGTCAGGAGATGTACCGGTGGCAGCGGGTGCGCACAGGTCAGCGGCCGCGCCGGGGTCGACCTGGTGCTGGGCGCGAGCATCGGATCCAGCTTCCGCAGGCACCACATGTGCGGCCGGCTCGGGTTTCGCGGATGCGGCGGTCAGTGCATCGGTGATGGCGCGATATCCCGTGCAGCGGCAGAGGTTTCCCTTCATCAGCTCGGGTAGGTCGGCGGTGTCGGGCGTTGTCGATGGGCTGCCGCAGCCGAGGCCCGCGGCGGTGACCACCATGCCTGCGGTGCAGAAGCCGCATTGGAAAGCCGCCGCGTCGATGAATTGCTGTTGCACGGGGTGTAGGTCGGTGGTGGTGCCGAGGCCGGAGGCCGTGGTGATGGTGCGGTCGGCGGCGCGGTAGGCGGGGATGATGCAGGAGTGGACGGTCATGCCGTCGAGTTGCACCGAGCAGGCGCCGCAGTCGCCCGCGTCGCAGCCCTTCTTCACGGCCAGGTTGCCGGTTTCGCGGAGCAGGGTGCGCAGGCACTGGCCGGGGCGGGGGTCCGCCTGCACGAGCTTGCCGTCGACCTCGAATTTCATTGTGGCTCACCCATTTCGGGGCACAGCTCCGCGGCGACCTGCGCGGCCAGACGGCCGGTGACGTGGCAGCGCCAGTCCGGTGCGCCGTGCGGGTCGTCGAACCAGAGCGCCGGATCGATCGACTCGATGGCTGTGTGCACCTGAGCAGAGCTCGGTGGTTCGGCGAAATCCAGCACAATCGGGCGGCTGGTTGCCGCGGTGATGGTGAGCGCGCACCGATCGCCTGGCTCGCGCCGACCCATCACCACCGCCCCGGAGCGACCCAGCGGCGACAATGCGATTTTCCGGAAAGCAGTGCGCGACAGCAGGCTTCGCATCGGGATGGTGATCGATCGCAGCACCTCACCGGGCCGCAATGCCTGGACGCCCGGGCCGATAACGAACTCCCGCAATGGGATACGTCGATCGGTTCCGTCCGGCGACCACACCAGTGCGACTCCGTCGAGTGCGGTCACCGCACCGAGTACCCCACCCGCGGGCAATGCCAAGCACACATTCCCGCCGACGGTCGCGGTCCGCCAGATCTTGTGGGAGGCGAGCAGCGCCCGGCAGCCCTGCGCGAACAGCGCCGTCCCCGGCCACTCGTGACGCAGCATCGGCAAGCCGAGTTCACGGCCGGGCCCCGCACCGGCGAATTCGGCCAATGTGCAGGTAGCCGCGATCTCCAAGCCTTCCGGCGTCTCCGACAACGCGGTCCAGCCGAGCGCGGTGATGTCGACAAGCCGCTCCAGCCGCTCCTGCGGCTCGGAGAACAGGAAAGTGCCGCCGGCCAGAACCCCGCACGAGCCGCCCACCACCCCGAGGTCAGCCCGCTCCCGCGCCACCGTCACTGCCCGGATCGTATCCAGGTCCACGTCTCACCTCACTCCACTACCTCTGCCGCCACAGTAGAAGCCGAGAGTTGCCGCGATGTTGCACGACACCCGCTCCACATTGCGCCATCGTTACCGCGGCGCCACCGCCCCCCGCCCCCCGCTCCTGGCTCCCAGCTCCCAGCTCCCAGCTCCCAGCTCCCAGCTCCCAGCTCCCAGCTCCCAGCTCCCAGCTCCCAGCTCCCAGCTCCCGACCAGCATCGGCCCATTCACCAGCTCACCCCACCGTGCTGCCGCTATACCTTTTTCGACCGTCCGGGATCACCACAGTGCAACCAAGCCGACCGCCCGAACCGGCCATCATCCAGCCTCCCACCTGACCCTTGTCTCGGCCACGTTCCGAATCCGACTGAACGATGTGGTCGCCCGCGCCGATCCCAGCCGGCCGACCCTTTCGATTCGCTCGGCATGCCAGCGCCGGCACTCCACAAACGTCGACATGCTCGCCCCGGGCGGTCGCATCGAGGCCGATCCGACGTCGAATCCCACCCTGTCACCGACGTCGGCGCAACCTGCTCGCATGGGCACTCCCCAAAGCCGACGACGCCGATGCGCCACGCCGAATCCATCCGGCGCAAACGCCGACTCGGCCCTCCTGCCAGTCCGCAGAATCCAGATAGCTTCGATCGCCGCAGTCCCACGCCGAATCGCACCTCGACGTGAACCCGGGCACGCTCGCTCCGACCATCCGACCTGCGCCGATAGCTCCGATTCGCCCTCGTCGACCGGTCAGTCGTACCACGGTGTCGACAACGCCGATCCGGCCACATCCCATCCACAATGAACGTCTGCAGTGCACAGACTGCGTCTGCCTCGAGCCCGTATTCGCGACGGATGCCGCCGGTACCCGGGCTATCCGGCCGCGGATTCGGCCCGCCACCGCATCGAGTCGTATCCACCCTGAACGTCATCGCTCCCGCGCAACCGGGTCGGATCAGCCCGCCTTCGCGACCAACGCCGCCTGTGCCCGGGCTACCTGGGCTCCGACGGTCGGCTCGTCGACGGTCCGGACCTCGCCGTCACGAACGACCTCGCGTCCGTTCACGATCAGTGCGGCGAGCGGTGGGGCCGAGCCGAGGATCAGTGCGGTGACCGGGTCGTCGATGCCCGCGTGCGCGGGGGTGTCGAGCCGCCACAGGGCCAGGTCGGCGAGCTTGCCCGGTTCGATCGAGCCGATCTCGGTATCGCGGCCGAGTACTCGGGCGCCGCCGATGGTGGCCAGCGCCAAGGCTGTTCGGACGCTCAGTGCGCGCGGGCCGCCGACGGCGCGGGCGTAGAGGAGGGCGTTGCGTGGCTCCTCGATCATCGAGCTGGACTCGTTGCTGGCCGCGCCGTCCACACCGAGGCCGACGGCCGCGCCCGCGGCGACCAGGTCCGCAGTGCGGGCGATGCCGGCGCCGAGGCGGCTGTTGGAGGTAGGGCAGTGCGCGATGCCGGTGCCGGACCGCGCAATCGAGGTGATGGCCGCATCGTCGAGGTGCACGGCGTGTGCGAACCAGACGTCGGGACCGATCCAGCCGAGCTGTTCCATGTATTCCGCTGGGGTGCAACCGAACTGCGTCGCGCAGAAATCCTGCTCGTCGACGGTCTCGGCCAAATGGGTGTGCAGGCGCACCCCGGAATCGCGGGCGAGCGCGGCGGATTCCCGCATGAGGTCCGCGGTGACCGAGAACGGCGAGCAAGGGGCGAGCGCGATGCGCAGCATCGAATCGAACGACGGATCATGCCAGCGGGCGATTGCCTCCGCGCTCGCGGCCAGCACGGTGTCCAGCGATTCCACCACGCGATCCGGTGGCAGCCCACCGGAACTCGCGCCGAGGTCCATCGAACCGCGGCACGGGTGGAAGCGCAGCCCGACCTCCTCGGCGGCCGCGATTTCCGCGCCGAGCAGATCACCGCCCTCGTGCGGAAAGACGTAGTGGTGGTCGGCCGTGGTGGTGCAGCCGGTGCGCGCCAGCGCCGACAACGCTCCGGTCGCCGCGACCCGCACTGCGTGCTCGTCGATGCCCGCCCAGATCGGGTAGAGCGTGGTGAGCCACTCGAACAGGGTGTTGTCCGCCGCCAAACCCCGGGTGATCCACTGGTAGAGATGGTGATGGGTGTTCACGAGGCCGGGAGTCAGCAGGCAACCACGCCCATCGATGTGTGGCACGCCACCGAAATCGGGGGCGTCACCTGCGGCGACCGCGCCGATCCTGTTGCCGTGCACTGTCACATAGCCGCGGCGGAACTCCGTGCCCGCCGCATCGACCGTCGCGACAGCACACCCGTCGATGACCAGCGTCGGTTCGCTCATGCCTGCCATGCCGGCCCCCCATCAGGCGCGTCTTCGCGTGACACCGTGGCGTGGATCAGCCCGTAGGGCCGATCGTCGGCATGGAACACCTCACCGTGCGTGTCGATCCCGAATCTGCCGAGGTCGTAGTCGAAGTGGTGTTTGTTCGGCGCGGCGAGCCGGATCTCGGCGAGCACCGGATAGGCCTCCAGCGCGGCCCACCCCATGGCGAACAGCGTCTGCTGCAATGCCTTCGAATGCAGTGTCGCGAACGCCTCGACCAACCGGGCGCGGACACCGGTGTACACCGCGTCCCAATCGACGCCGACGGTGGTCGCAAAACGCCACTGCGCAACGAGCGAGGTGGCCAGCATGCGGTCGTGGGTCGGTGCGAGCACGGTGAATTCGTCGGCGAGGAAGTCGGCGAACTCGGAGCCGGTCGACTTCAGGATCACCAGGTCCTGCACGCCGCCGATCACCCAGGCGCGCTGGTCGCCGCCTTTGCCCGCGACGGTGACCGTTGCCGTGCGCACCTCGGGGCCCGATCTGGTCCAGGTGTGGTCGTGCTCGCTGCCGTCGACCGAAACCCGCTGCCAGGCATACTCTTCGACCTCGATGCGCGCACTGTCGACGGGCTCGATGTCGTCGACGAAGTGCCGGGCCAACGCGAGCGCATAATCCTCGATGGTCTGGATCCCCGGCTGCTTCGCATACGCGTACGCCGTGTGCTTCTGGGTGTCGGTGGGCAGCACCTTCGACTGGTCACCGCTGATGTAGGCGTCGGCGAAATCACCACGCAGCACCGTGGATACGTTCAGGTCGCGGATCTCGTGGCGTGCCTGGTCGCGGTAGATCCGGACGACGCGGTTCTCGGCCTTGCCGTACCGGTTGTCGGACAGCACGATCGGCCCGGTCAGTTCCATGAATGGATCAGCTCCCTCGATAGGTGGAAAAAGCGAAGGGCGACAGCAACAACGGGACGTGGTAGTGCCGCTCCTCGGTGACGACGAATGTGATCGAGACCTCGGGAAAGAACGAATCGACCCGCAGCCGCGCAAAATAGGATCCGGTATCGAACACCAGCCGATAGGTGCCTGCGGCGAGGGTCCCGCCGAGTGCGCCGATCCGCCCGTCGGCATCGGTCACGCCCGCATCGAGCTGCTCCCGGCCGCCGTGCAGCGCCACCGCGACGCCTGCCGCAGGCGCACCACGAACCGCGTCGAGCACATGGGTGCTCAGCGTGCTCATGCGGCGGCGCCGAGCAGGCGGCGCAATCGGATTCGATTGATCTTTGCCAATTCTGTTCGCATCACGCGCCTTTCGGTCTGCGGATCGTTGCCGAGCCTGGCGTGCAGCAGTTCGAGCAGCTCGGCACCGGATTTGCCGGTCGCACACACCAGGTAGATGTGACCGAACCGCTGCTCGTAGGCGCGGTTGCCCTCGGCGAGCGCGGCCCGTATCGAATCCGCGGCGGTGGCCACGGCGGCCTGCTCGCGCGCCGACGCCGCGGTGTCCGGCCGGTCCCCGATCCTGGGGTGCCCGTCGAGTGCGCGGTCGATCTCAGATTCGGACAGTTCGGCCAGTACCGTATCGGCCGTTTCGAGGAGAACTTCGACGGTGGCATACGGTCGCCCGGAAGCCACCGCACGGGCCCACCCGGGCGCCGAGCAACAATCGAGCAATGCCGCGACGGCGTCCGTCTCGGGCAGCGCGTTGAACGGCGCGAGGCCCTCCCCGTCCTGTGTCATCGGTCCAGCATCGAATACGAACAGCCCGGCTGCCACTCGAACGACAGAGATCGCGTCCGGCGTGTCGCGTAGACGCGCCGAGATGGTTCGACAGCTGCATACCACCTGTGGGAAACCTGCTGGCAACGGTCGCGGACTACCGTTCTCTCTATGGGTGTTCCCAACCACGGCGCCGGCACCGAACACGGCGCCGAACCAGCACGTGATGCGGGCCGGGCAGGCACCGCCGAGTGCGTCGGCATCGTGCTCGCCGCGGGCGCGGGAACGCGCTACGGAATGCCGAAGGCGCTCGCCGAAGACGGCGCCTGGCTGCGTGCGGCAGTGACGGCACTGCGCGATGGCGGCTGCGATCCGATCATCGTGGTACTCGGCGCGACGGGCCCGTCGCCGGACATCGTCGACCTGCCCCCTGGCGTGCGCCACGTGTGGGCGGCGGACTGGGCCACCGGACTCGGCGCCTCGTTCCGGTCCGGGCTGATCGCCGCGGCGGACACCGCCGCCGGGTACGCGGCGATCATGCCGGTGGACACCCCCGATGTCGGAGCCGATGTCGTCGCCAGGGTCACCGCCGCCGCCTTCGCGGCACCGAGCGGCCTGGCCCGTGCTGTGTTCCACGACACACCGGGACACCCCGTTGTGCTCGCGCGCAAGCACTGGACCACGGCGTGGAAGCAAGCCGTAGGAGATTCGGGCGCACGCACCTATTTGTCCGGTAAGAACGATATGGTGTGCGTCACGTGCGACGATTTGGCGACGGGGAACGATCGTGATTACCCAGCCTCGGCCGCACGGTGATCGGAGCTAACAGATGCGTGACATTGTCGAAGATTTACTGCGACTATGGCATTCCGGACGTACCGGAGGGCTGGCCACCATCGTGCGCACCATCGGTTCCGGTTCGCTGCCGGTGGGTGCTGCGATCCTGGTCGACGCGAACGGCTCCATCTACGGCTCGGTGCTCGGCGGCTCCGTCGAATCGACCATCTACGACGCCGCCGTCGAGGCCGCCCGCACGGGCAGGCGCGGGCTGCACCGTTTCGGCGTTCCCATCGGTGAGGCGGGCCTGGACTCCGGTGGCATGATCGATGTGTTCATCGAACCGTTCTCCCGCCGGGATTTTCCCGAATTCCCCACTGTCGCAGCCGAAATCGCGGCCCAGCGCCGGGTCACCGTATTCACGGTGGTGTGGAATCCGGACGCGGACCTGATCGGCCAGCATCTGGTCACCGACAAGCGGCACGCCACCGAGTTGGTCGCGCTGCCCGAATCGGATCTGTTCGTCGCCTCGTTCCCGCCACCGCCGCGATTGCTCATCTTCGGCGCCAACGCCTTCGCCGCGGCGCTCACCGTGCAGGCAAACCTGCTCGGCTACCGCGTCACCATCTGCGACTCGCGTGACACCGCCGCCACCCCCGATGCCTTCCCGGGCGCCGAGGTGGTCGTCGACTGGCCGCACCGCTATCTCAACACCCTGTCGGCGGCGGGTGAAATCGACAGCAGCACCGGGATCGTCGTGCTCTCGCACGATCCGAAGTTCGAGATCCCGCTGCTGACAGTGGCATTGCGACTACCCGAGCTGGGCTATCTCGGAGCGATCGGCTCGAGGGCTGCCCACGTTCGGCGCATCGAAGACCTCCAGGCGGGCGGCTTCGACAATGCCACCCTGGCCCGCCTGCACTCCCCCGCCGGACTCGACGTCGGCGCACGGACCGCCGCCGAGGTCGCGGTCTCGATCGCCGCGCAACTGCTAGCCGCCCGGTCCGGTCGGACCGGACGGCACCTATCCGAAAGCAGCGACGCCCTGCATACCGAGCAGGCGTTCGCCTAATAGGCGCAGCCGGACGAAGTCCGTCCCCAGACCGCGCACGGCCGGAGCGAAGGCGGAGGTACGCCTAATAGGCGCAGCCGGACGAAGTCCGTCCCCAGACCGCGCACGGCCAGAGCGAAGGCGGAGTTACGCCTAATAGGCGCAGCCGGACGAAGTCCGTCCCCAGACCGCGCACGGCCGGAGCGAAGGCGCACGTACGCCCAACAGGCGCAGCCGGACAAAGCCCGTCCCCAAACCGCACACGGCCGCAGCGAAGGCGCAGGTACGCCCAATAAGCACAGTCGGACGAAGTCCGTCCCCAGACCGCGCACGGCCGCAGCGAAGGCGCAGGTACGCCCAATAAGCACAGTCGGACGAAGTCCGTCCCCAAACCGCGCATGGCCGGAGCGAAGGCGGAGGTACGCCTACTTCAGGCCCGGATTCTCGGCGTACACCTCGCGCAGCACGGACAGATCGAACAGCTGATCGGCCTTGATGTCGATCTTGGCGTTGCGCAGCGCGGCAATGTTCTGCTCGATCAGGTGATCGGTCATGCTCAGCAGCCCGTTGGCCGTCGTGTCCTGCGAAATCACCAGACCGTTCTGCGCGATCGCCTCCTTGGTCTGCTCGGCAAGATCGAGCTTCTGATCCTTGCCGTACACCTCGACGGCCAGTCGGGCCGATTCCTCCGGGTTCCCGATGGCGTCCTTCCAGCCCTTGATCTCGGCGATCAGGAAAGCCTTGAGCTTGTCGCGCTCCTTGTCGATGGTGGACTGCTTGACCGTCAACGTCTCGGCGACCAGCGGCAGGTTGTAATCGGCGAACAAGAAGTGGTTGTTCTCGAATCCCTTGGCGGCCAAGGTGATCGGCTCGTTGGTCACATAGCTGACCCAGCCGTCGACCTCGCCGTTGGCCAGCGGGGTCGGATCGAATTGCGCGGGCACGATAGTGACATCGCTCGGCTTCATACCGTTGGCGGTCAGCAGCGCACCGAAGATGAGCTGGTTGGTGTCCTGCACACCGATCTTGCGACCCTTCATGTCCTGCGGCGTCTTGATCGGCTTGGCTGCGGAGCTGACGATCGCGAACGGGTTCTTCTGATAGGTGGTCGCGACGATCTTCGCGGGCAGGCCCTCCAGGATCGCGGGCGCGGTGGTCTGCGGGGCCGAGGTGCCGAGCCACACCTTTCCGGTGTCGAGCCCGGCCTCCACCGAGGTACTCGCGGCGCCGCCCGCGATCAAGTTGACCGACCCGAAACCGGCGTCCTTGTAATAGCCCTTCGAATCGGCGAAGTATTCACCGGCGAATTCGATGTTCTTCAACCAGGAGAGCTGGATCGCGACGGTGCCGTATTTGGAACCGTCGTCGATCGAGCCGCCCGATGAGCTGGTGGAATCGGAGCCACAGGCGGCCAGCAGCCCGGTGCCGCCCAGCACGGCTCCCGCCAGTGCGGAGTAGCGGAGGAACGAACGGCGGTCCAGGTGCTGCGGCCCGAACGAGGAGCGTTGCGCGGGTGTCATGCGCCGAATCTAGGTCGATTCCGTTTCGATTTCTTTACTTTGAGGTTCCGAGCGTTGATTTGCCCGAATTTGCGATCAACGGCGACCGGCTTCCGGCCCGAATCGGGCGAGCACGAGATTTTCGATCACGCCGACGATCGCGTACAGGATCACCGACACGATGGTGACGATGACGATCGACGCCCACAGCTTGTTGTACTGGAATGTCGGGATGGCGCGGATCAGGCTCGCACCGAGACCGGTGCCGCTGCCGAGCCATTCACCCAGTAGCGCGCCGATCAGTGCGCCGGGCACCGAGATTCGGGCCGCGGCGAACACCGAGGGCAGCGCGGCCGGGACCGCGACCATCCGCAACCCGGTCCAGCGCGAGCCGCCGTAGGCGGTCACCAGGTCCATCGCATGCTGTGGCGCGTTGCGCAATCCCGCCATGATCATCACCAGCGCCGGAAAGAACACCACGATCGCGGCCATCACCGTGACACCGGCGAGCCCACGCCCGAACACCAGCACGATGATCGGGGTGAGCGCCACCAGCGGTACCGACCGCAGCAGCATCGCGACCGGCAGGAAGGTCTGCTCGACCGCCGCGAACGACACGAACAGCGCGGCGACCACCAGCGCCGCCCCCATCCCGAGCCCGAACCCGATGGCCGCATCACGCAGCGTGATCTGCAGATCGTCGAAGATCGCCTGCCGCGCCGTTCCAGCGTTATCCGAGGTGACGAGGTATTTCCAAATATCGCTCGGCGTCTTGCCGACCCGCGGCCCGACCTGCGGGAAGGCCTTCAGGAAGACGTACCAGATGGCGAGCATCAGCAGCAGCGAGGTGAACAGCGGGAACAGGAAGCGCCCGATCCGCCGCAGCACGTCGATGGTTCCCGCGGCAGCGCTCGGCCGCGCCGCGCTGGTGTCGGCGGTGACCGCCGGGGCAGGCGCCACGGTCGGGTTCCGGTCGTCGGCTCGGTCACTCATCGGGCCTCCTGTGTCGTCCACGGCGCGACCAGCCGGGCGGCCAACGCGACGATCGCGTAGCCGAGTCCGGCCAATGCCGCGGCCGCGAGTGCCATACCCCAGGTGCGCGGCACGTTGTAGGCGGTTTGGGCGGCGGTCAGCGCGACTCCGATGCCGCTGTCCACCCCACCGAGGTATTCACCGATGATCGCGCCGAGCACTGCGGAGGGCGCGGCGATCTTCAACGCCGCGAACGTATTCGGCAGCGCGGCGATCGCCTGCACCCGATACAACTGTTGCCAGCGCCCGCCGCCGTAGGCACGCACCAGGTCGAGGCTGGTCTGGTCGGCCGAGCGCAGACCGGTCACCGTTCCGACCATGGTGGTGAAGAAGCAATACATCGCGGCGAGGAACACCGTCGGGGTGCGACCGCCGAAGACCACCAGGATGATCGGTCCGAGCGCGAGCAGCGGCGTGCAGTAGCTGAGGATGGCCAACTGAGTGGCCAGCGGTTCGATCGGCGGAATCAGCATGATCAGGATGGCCAGCCCGATGGCGAGCGCATTACCCCATACGAAGCCTTTCAGCGCACCCCATGCCGTGATCCGGAAGTTGGGGCCGTAGAGCGCCCAGCCGTCGTTGTACATGGTGTCCAGCACGTGCCAGGGGCTCGGAATGGTGCCGCCCGCGACATCGAGCGCCGCGAGCAGCCACCAGATCGCGATCAGCCCGACGATGCCGAGCAGACCGCCCGCGTGTTTCATGCGACGCCACCCTTACCCGACTTCCCGAACAACAGCTCCGAGAGATAGTCGTGCAACTTGTGGAACTCGGGGCTCCGCATCATCTCGGGGGTGCGCGGGCGCGGCAGATCGATTTTCACCAGCTCGAGCACGCGACCCGGCCGCGGGCTCATCACCGCGACCACATCGGAGAGGAATACCGCCTCCGCGATGCCGTGCGTGACCATCAGCGTGGTCGCGGGCTTCTCGGTCCAGATCCGCAGCAACTCCAGATTGAGGCGCTGCCTGGTCATGTCGTCCAGCGCGCCGAACGGCTCGTCCAGCAGCAGCACCGTCGGCTTCACCACCAGCGCCCTCGCGATCGAGACTCGTTGCCGCATACCGCCGGACAGCTGCGCGGGCTTGGCCTTCTCGAAGCCCTCCAACCCGACCAGCCGGACCAGGTCGGCGATCTGGTCCGGATCGGGTTTGAGACCCGCGACCTGCATGGGCAGCTTGATATTGGACTCCACCGAGCGCCACGGCAGCAGCGCCGAATCCTGGAAGGCGATGCCGAGCTCGTGGTGACCGCGCAACTCGGCGGGCGTCTCACCATCGATAAGCGCCTTGCCCGCCGTCGGCGTCTCCAATCCGGCCAGGATGCGCAACACCGTCGACTTGCCGCACCCCGACGGCCCGAGCAGCGAAAGAAACGCACCCTGCTCGGTATGCAGGTCCACCGAATCCAATGCGTGCACCGTGCGTCTACCGACGCGGAAGGTCTTCGTCAACCCGCTGATATGGATGCCCGTCCCGCCGCTGGGCTCCTGCTCGCCGGTATCGCTCGCCGTGCTCATATAACAAACCCTAGGAGCAGGTCGTTGCACGGATATTGCGAATCGCCACCCCAGATTGCACAATCGTTACGCGCGGCGCGTTCGGGCTGTTGTTCGTTCGAATCCGGCTGAACGGAATACCGCCGTGCGGATGAGAAACCGCCCGGCGACGGTTACACCGGTCGTGAACCCGATTTATGCGCTGCTCGACGCCAAGCTGCATATCGCAGGCTCGGAGATCCTGTGGCGCGAGGTGATCGGCAACGGCTTCGGTTTGGCCTCGGCGATCGGTGGCATGCGGCGGCGGGTCTGGGCCTGGCCCATCGGGATCGCGGGCAACACGCTGTTGTTCACGGTTTTCGTCGGCGGCATTTTCAACACACCCCAGCACTTGAATATGGCGGGCCAGGCCGGCCGCCAGCTGATGTTCGTCGCGGTCAGCGTCTACGGCTGGTGGAGCTGGTACCGCCATGCCCGCATCGAAACCGGGCTGGAGCATCGCGGCGTCGATCCGCGGTGGGCGAGCACGCGGGAGCGCTGGCTGCTCGT
Organism: Nocardia sp. NBC_01009; assembly: GCF_045208035.1. Lineage (NCBI taxonomy): Bacteria > Bacillati > Actinomycetota > Actinomycetes > Mycobacteriales > Nocardiaceae > Nocardia > Nocardia sp. NBC_01009. Next base: position 297,639 of record NZ_CP108695.1, read on the forward strand.
CGCGGCCATGCTGATCGGCACCGCCGTCTTCGCGCAGCTCTTCGCCCTGATCGGCTCCTATGGGCCGTGGGCCGAAGCGTGGATCTTCACCGGCTCGGTGCTCGCCACCTACGGCATGGCCCGTGGCCTCGCCGAATTCTGGCTCATCTGGATCGCCGTCGACCTGGTCGGGGTGCCACTGCTGCTGAAGGCCGGCTACTACCCGTCGGCCTCGCTGTACCTGGTCTATGCGGGCTTCGTTGCCTGGGGCTTCGTCGTCTGGGCGCGAACGTTGCGTCCTGTCGTCGAGCCGACGCACCCGCATGACGCGGAGCCGCTCACGTCTTCTCCGTAGCCGCAGGAGCTTCGCCGGACCCGCCGAAAATTTCTTCTCCAACTCCGATGAGTCTGCACGCCGGCGCAGGTAAGTACTCGCGAAACCCCTTCGGAGGAGGAACTTCGCGATGAACATGACCGTCGGTCAGCGCTGGGTACTGGCGCTGACCTCGCTTTCCGCATTGATGATCACGCTCGATTCCCTGATCGTCACCACGGCGCTGCATGCGATCCAGCTCGATTTGCACGCGTCGATCGCCGAGCTGGAATGGACGATGAACGCCTACACCCTGAGTTTCGCAGTGCTGCTGATGGCAGGCGCGGCACTCGGAGACCGCTTGGGCCGCAGGCGGGTGCTCGCGGCCGGACTGATCGTATTCAGCGTGGCCTCTGCCGGGTGTGCACTGGCACCGAGCCTGGGCTGGCTGATCGCCGCGCGAGCCGCGCAGGGCGCAGGCGCCGCAGCCGTGCTGCCGGTGGCCATGGCGTTGCTGTCGGCCACGTTCCGGCCGGAGCAGCGGACGCGTGCGCTCGGATTGTTTGCCGCCGTCACCGGATTGGCCACCCTCGGCGGCCCACTGGTCGGCGGAGCGGTGGTGCAGGGCTTGGCCTGGCAATGGATCTTCTGGCTGAACGTCCCGATCGTTGCGGTGCTCGTCCCGCTGGTGCGCACGCGGCTTTCCGAAAGTTTCGGCACCGCACGCACACTGGACTACCTCGGAATCGCGCTGGTGAGCGTCGCCGCACTCGGCCTGGTGTGGGGCCTGATTCGGGGCAACGAGTCCGGTTGGGTCAGCGCCGAAGTAGTCGGTGCGTTCGTCGTCGGCGCGGTGGGGCTGTTCGGGTTCGTCCGCTGGGAGTTGCGCACCGGCACACCGCTGATACCGATGCAGTTCTTCTCGTCCCGAGCCTTCTCCGCAGGAAATGCGGTGGGGTTCTTACTGTTTGCCACGGTCTTCAGTGGCGCGTTCTTCTTCGCCCAGTTCCTACAGGTGGTTCAGCAGCAGGGTCCGCTCGGTGCAGGCGTCCGGTTGGCGCCGTGGACGGTGACGCTGTTCCTCGTCGCGCCGGTGGCGGGTAAGCAGATCAACAGGTTCGGCGAACGCCCCCTCATCGTCACCGGATTGCTCATGCAGGGTGTCGGTTTCGGCTGGATCGCGCTCGTCGCCGACCCCGATCTGCGCTATCCGGCCATGATCGCGCCGTTCGTGATCATGGGTATCGGCGTGTCCATGGCGATACCTGCGGCGCAGAGTGCGGTGCTGCGTGCCGTGCCGATGTCTGCGGTCGGGGCCGCGTCGGGCACCTTCAACACTGTGCGCCAGCTCGGCGGCGCTTTCGGCATTGCCGTGCCCGCAGCGGTCTTTGCGGCAGCGGGCGGGTTCGGATCGGTGCAGGCGTTCAGCGATGGATTCGCCGCGGCGATCGGAACGGCGGCGCTCCTCTCGCTCGCAGGTGCGGTGATCGGCCTGCTGATTCCCGGAGGTGCGCCGGTGGCGCCGGGTCTGGCCGAATCATCGAATTCGGTAGGCGCGCCGGCCGCCGCGGGTGGCCCGTTGGCCGCGAACTCGCCGGTCCCCGCTGATAGCACGGGGACCACCGCATGACCCGCATCGACCGACGGGAACCGAGCTCCGGCTCGGTAGGTTGTGCACCTATGACGATCGGTGCGGATTTCGCGGCGCGGACGATGCCCTACCGCCCGGAGCTGCTGGCGCACTGCTATCGCATGCTCGGCTCGATCCACGACGCCGAGGATCTGGTGCAGGAAACCATGTTGCGCGCCTGGCGGGCCGCGGACCGCTTCGACGAACAGCGCGCCTCGATGCGCACCTGGCTGTACCGAATCGCGACAAATGCCTGCCTGACCGCGCTCGAGCAGCGCGGCAGGCGGGCACTGCCCACCGGGCTGGTCGGACCGAGCGCGCAGATGCCGAACCGCCCCGAGAAGCACCCCGAGATCTCTTGGCTGGAGCCGATTCCCGATGCGCTGCTCGGCACGTCGGCCGACGACCCGGCGACCGTGGTGGCCGCACGCAGCGGCATCCGGCTCGCGTTCATCGCGGCTCTGCAATATCTACCTGCCCGGCAGCGTGCCGTACTGATCCTTCGTGACGTACTCGCCTGGTCGGCGGCCGAGGTGGCCGACCTCCTCGAAACCTCCCCCGCCGCAGTCAACAGCGCGCTGCAACGCGCACACGCCCAACTCGACAAGGATGCCCCGATGCTCGATCGAATGTCGGAATCCCTGAGTCCGAACGAACGCGCGATGGTCGATCGCTACATGTCCACCTTCGGCAATGCCGACATGGACGAATTCGCCAAGCTATTGCGCGACGACGTGAGGCTCGAAATGCCACCCGCCCTGGTCTGGTTCGCCGGCCGCACCCATGTCGTCGAGTTCTACGCCGCCAGGTGCGCAACGGACCCGACCCAATGGCGCGCCATCCCGACCGCAGCCAACACCCAACCCGCCATCGCCTACTACCTCCGCGACGAAACCGGTTGCTACCGTCCACATTCCATCCACACCTTCACGCTGAAGGACTCAGTGATCCATCGAATCACCGTCTTCGTGGACCCAACCCTCTTCCCCCGCTTCGGCCTTCCCGCGGTCGTCTGACCACCGAGGTCAGCGATCGCAGCGGCGATCGACGTAGCGGGCCACGCGGCCCGTGCGTTGTTCGCGCCGCAGACCCGAACACACGAAGCCCGGAAGCAGGGCGGATTGCGCGGCGTTCAGCGTCTGGTCAGAGGAGCCGGAGGTGGGCCGGACTGTCCGTGCGTTCTCCGGCGATCTGGAGCGTGTCCACGGTCGATCGCGGGCGAAGCCCGGCGAGTAGACAGGGTGCAGGACAAGCGAATTCCCCACCCGCAGCCGATGCCCACAAATCGCCACTATGGTCGGATCTATGGATGACGAAGTATCAGTGCGACTCGGGACCGCCGCCGACGCACGACGACACTTCGACGCGATCTGCCAGCTCTACGACGCCGCGTTCTCGCAACCGCCGTTCGTATGGCCGGACACCGAGTCGCAGCACCACCGGGAACTACTGACCGGCATGATCGGGTCACCGAACTTCGGGATCGCGGTAGCCACCGACGCCGCGGACGCCCTGATCGGATTCGTCTACGGAACAACGCTATCGACCACCACCGGATGGTGGAAGGGATTCCAGCAGCCGGTACCCGCCGAGGTGACGACCGAGTGGCCTGCCCGCACCTTCGCCGTCATAGACCTCGCCGTCGACGCCGCAGCGCGAAGGCACGGTATCGGACGCCGCCTGCTCGACACCCTGCTCGGCAACCGTACCGAGGAACGCGCGACGCTGGCGGTACAACCGCAGGCCGATGCCAGCCACGCCTTCTACCGGGCGCTCGGCGGATGGCACCTGATCGGACGCCAAGACACACCCGGAATGCTGTCCCCCGAATTTGATATCTACATCCGGGAATTGGACAGGCCGTAGTCGTTCATCAGGTCATCCAAATGGCGGACACACAAAGCGTCCGCCCACGGCGTCAAATCCGCCCGTACGCCCGCGATGATCCCCGACAGCCGGTCCGAGCGGCACGCCGCAGCCAGCACGGCCGCTTCCCCGATCACCTGCGCCGCCTCATCGATCTCGCGTCCCTCGATGTGGGCGTGCGCCAGATCGACGTAGGCCATTGCCCGGTTGCGGGTGTATCCCTCGCCGATCAGCTCCAGCGAAGATAGGGCCGCCTGATGCGCGTCGGCCGCTCGCCCGATCCGATACATGCAGTCGCTACGGAACGACAGCGACAGCCCCGGCCCGTGGAAATAGGCGACGCTCGCCTCCGTCCCGATACCGTCGACGAGCGCATCGTCCGCCGTGTCCAACGCCGCGAGACACGCGTTGGCCCGTCCGCTGGACGCGTACGCGAACGCCGCGATCACTTCCGCATAGGACCTCAACAGGCTGTCGTCGACGCTGCGCGCCCACACCTGCGCTGCCACAGCATGATCGATACCGGTCCGCGGAGACCCCCGCCAGGTCGACAGGTAGCTCAGATTGCACAACACCAGCGCGACCAGCTCGTCGTTGCCCGCCTCGTGCGCGGACTCGCGGGCCGCCTCATAGCTCGCATTGGCAAGATCGAACGCACGCAGATCGAAATGCATCCACCCAGCCAGCTGCGCCAACTGCGAATGCACGGTCAACAACCGAGGCTTCAACCGCTCGGGTGCCTGGGCCAGCAGCGCCCGCGCAATAGCCTGCTGCGCGGTCACCATCGGCAGTACAGCTTGCGGGCCGTACACATCATTTTGTGTCAGTGCGATATTCAGTGCGTCTTCGATATGGGCGATGCTCGCATCATCCACCCGCTCGGGCCGGATCAGCACCTCACCAACGCGCCGTTGTTCATTGACATCCAGGCCCGCCAGGATTGCAGCGACGGCAGGCAGGCCGCCTGCGACACCGCCGAACAGTTGCAAAAGCTCCCGTCGATTCATTTCGACCCACATCCGCAAATCGTCATCCAATGGCGAGTGTAGGCCCGCACGGTCCGGTGCCGCCGCGACAACTACCGCGAGCGCCGACGATGGCTCGGCTTTGTGGAACCGGTGAGCCTGCTCGCGAGTCAGACTGTCCAGCAACGTATCCATCACGTCCGCCGACCGCGGACTCAGCAACGCTGCCGCGCCTTCCTGCTCCCACTTTCCGACCGTGCGCACACCACGCTGACACACCGCAGCGAACTCCGCCTGAGACAGGCGCATCGCATCGCGAAGTGCCTTCACATCGGTACCCGTCCATTTCTCGATCATCGCTGGTCCACCCCCCAACTCGGCGTGTCGAATACCGAAAGAGTAGGACCAAATTGCCGGTTGCGTACCTGTATCGCCGGTCATGGGGAACCGATGCTGAACGAGCACCCGTCGCCGGAGTGCTTCCAAGCCGGAAACCGTGACCAGGGGGTCAAAGTTGTTGACCACGAAAGAATTGCCGAAGCGGACCACCGCGCTCGAAGGGCCCACCCCGCCCAGTCTTCTGTGACCTGCCAGGCCAGGCGATCGCCCGCTACCGCGACGCCCTCACCAATTGGGCCGCCACGCCCGACCCTGTCTCCTGTGAACTGCCCAGCGATGAAATGGTCAGCATCGGCCACGCACTCGCCGAATGGGCAAACCCAATGCGGCCCGGTGGCGGGGTGTCAGGTCCCCTGCCACCGGTGCCACTGACTCCAGCCGAGGCGGTGCAATGAACCTTGTCTGTCGAACTCATCGAACTCGTCGCGGACGGCTCACGCGAATGGGATCCCGGCGCACTGCCTCAACATGCCGATGCCCAGGTCTCAGCCATCGGCCACAGCACCGACCACGACCCAAGGGATTGAACTCAATGGAGCACATACCTTTTGGGGATACCCCCGTGTCCCGTTGCCTCTTCTACCGGCGGGTATGCGATCTGCCCGCAACCATCGATCCACCGAGCTTGGGTCGCATCATCATGAAAGCCAGCCACGTCGGAGGGCTCACGATGCCCGCACCGCTGGGCCAATCGGTCAAACACGACATGGGCCGACGCGGAGCCGCTATCGGCCCGATCCTCTCGCATCCACGGTCCAACAGATGGACATTCTTGATCCGACCCGACATACCCGACGATGTGCCACTGTTCGCTGATCTGTTCCGCCACAACATATCTGTCATCCGCGACGGCGGAACAGTGGCGTTGCCGTCGCCGACCACGCAATCCGGGGCCATCAGGCAATGGATCGAACCACCACATGACACCTTCCGACCCTCCGGACTTCTCGTCATCGAATCGGTTCGCGCGTGCGTGGGACCGGGCCGGGCGCGTGAGGTGGCGCATGTCTGAATGTGATTGCGGCCCATGGGTCAGCCTGTCCCATTGCGGCGGAAGCGGTTTCAGCGCCGACGGCGCACTGATCAAGGTGATATGCCCTCAGCACTCGTGCCGGAAGTGGGTGTCGCTGCTCGATGGCCGCATCGAGATGCACACCGGGGGCGATCCGCTGCAACGGTGCCGATGGACAGATGTCCGGGTGAAAGATGACCGTGAGGTGTTAGTGATCGCATGGCCGGATAGAGCCCGTCAACCACCAGCACAAGCCGCCACCGAACCAGACGTCACCACCGACCTGTCGAACAGCGAACCCCGTGACTGCTAAAGCGATCGGGCTGTTAGTTCTCGATGTCAGCGGCCCGCACCTGTTGCGAGACGAACGGGTCATCACCGATTTGGCCGACCAGCGCGGCTACACCCTGGCCGGGCTGGTCACCATCGCTCACGACACGTTCATGCCGACGACACTTATCGTCGCGACAGCGTGCCGCAACGGTGCGTCGACGATCATCGCGCCGAGCGTCGACCACATCAAGCACAACGCCCGCGCCATCGCCATAGCGTGCGACCTCATCACCCCGACCCACCGCATCCCCTGCACATCCCCTGACCGACGAGGAGGCATGTCATGAGCACACCAGATGGTGAATACAAAGCTGCCCTCAGAGAGTTCCGGCGCGCCTCGGATGCGTTTCATGACGGGGGGCTTCCCCCGACCGGGCCACTCGCGGATGCGTACAACGCGGCTGCGGCACGCTTGAAAGGGGTGGCGTCTCACCGCTGCGACACCGACGAGCCGACTAGATTCGATGCGCCATGACATCGGACAGCCAGGACGAGGGGAAGCCAGTGGACGACGAGCAAATCGGTTTCGATATCGAATTCGACGAAAAAACCGAAGCGTTTTTGGATTGGGTTGCTCCAGAACGCATGGAATCGGAAGTGCAAGCTTTCCTCGCTAGGGTCGCTCCAGATTTGAGCGATGATTCGCAGTGGTGGAAGCCGCCGCTGTCGACTCAAATCATGGAGACGTCGGCGCAGTTGTTCAGCGACTGGGCTGGATTTCTAGCACCTGAAAATCGTGAACTCGCTGATGGCTTGATTCGGTTTCTTGGGGAATGCTGCATACGGCGACGTGCCGGTATGACATGGACGAACAGTCCTGGGTCAGGCGCACCGCTGTATACCGATTTCGGCCCCGCAGCACACTTCGCCGACAGCGGCCTTGGCTGCGAGCTGATGCCGCTGGCGAGCGAATTGTTCGAGGAGCACTTCGGCCCCAAAGGAGTCGAATACAGCATTCGCATGGCAGGAAAGCCTGCCTGACTGAGAGATAAAAACGGGGGGGCGTTGTGCCCGACGAATACGACGATTTCCGTCGAAGACTGTCCAACTATGAAAAGGGCCTATACTTCGAGCTCGGCCGGGCACATGAGCGGGGCGAAACCCGTGACCGAGGGTGGGTTCGCCAATTCACACTCAAGATTGGTAAAAACATTCGTGTGCTGGATTCGGCACGGACTGAAGGGAAGGGCACTCGAGGTACAGAGCGCAAATCGGGCCGGGTCAACGAACGGGAAACGCTGAGGCAACTAAAGACTGAACGGGAATTACTTGTTTCCGGCCAGTTGACGCGTAGTCAGTGGGAGACCGTTGCTGGCGAGAAGATGCCGCGCGCTGTTCTCAGCTATATGCAGCAGATGGGTCGAGACTTCCCAGGCCGGTTTCAGCACGAGATCATTTCCCGCGCCGATGCATTGCGGGCAATACAGCTCGGCCAATCCCTGGCGGGTAGGCAACTCGAATTAGTCCGACCATATGAGTTGCAACGGGCCGAGCGTGCTCGTCAACGGCTAGAGAAGATACGTGAAATTGTTCGGGTGCGTGACGAGAAGGCCCGCGAGAGAGCCGAGAAATTCCAGCGCATGCAGCAGTTCCGTGAAGCTGCCGCACGCGGTAGGGCGGATGCCCCTGAGCGGGCTGAGCGCGACCGACAAGTGCGAGAGCAGGCCACGCGTGCCAAGGCGCGGGACGTACCGGAAACCGAACGTGCAAGGGTTGAACGCGAGGCCGCTGAACGGGCGGCGCGTGAATTCCCGGTACCCAGCCAGCTCTTCGGGCGGGAAGCCACCGACGGCGGGGAAGGTGTACACGACAAGGCACGGGCTGAGCGTGAGGTGGCCGAGAAGGCTCGGGAGCAACCTGACAGGGCACGGGAGGCAGCCGAAGCGGCGGAGCGGATCCATCTACACCGGGAAGCCTTTGCGGCGCAACGCGATCGTGCCGAGCGGGCGAGCATCTTGGATTCGGTACGCGTTGTGCAACTCCAGTGGAATCAGCCGGGGGAACAGCGTCAGCCGGAACCGGTGGATCGGGCAGTTGCCGACGCCAATCGTCATCACAACGAAGCCAGGGAACGTGAGCGTGTCGAGGAGCGAGAACGCCAGCGCACCCTTGGGCGCGAACCTGGCTAGAAGGGTTGGTGTTGCCCCCTGAGACGGCGAAGCCCCTAGAGCATCGCTGACCACCTGCCGCAGTCGTCCCCGCGGCGTCGAAGGCCGCACGCTTTCTCGGGATTACCTCCGCCGCAGACGCCAGGAGGAGTGCGGATTCCGACAGGGGGTGCGGTTGCCAGTGATCGGGATGGTGCGCGGCGGTGTCGGAGAAGAGCTCACCGAGAACGGCGGCGACATTGGCCGAGCGGTCGAAGTGGTAGCCGAGTTCACCAGCGTGGCCTGCGAACATGTACCAACAGCCCGGCGACCGTATGGCTGCCGGGGCTGTGCCGAAGAAATCGAAAGCCGTCCGGAACCGCGCTACACGACGTCCACCCGCACGCCTGCGGCGCGGATCGTCGCGATGGCCGCGGGATCGGCATCGGAATCCGTGACGAGCACGTCGATCTGCTCGATGCCACAGATCCGGGCCAGCGCGGATCGTTCCAGCTTGTCGGCGGTGGCAACCACCATGACGTAGCCGGAACGGCGCACCATCTCGGTCGTCACCCCGGCCTCGTCGATATGCCGGCATTGCGCGCCACCCTCGGCCGAGATCGCATTCACCCCGAGGATCAGCGCATCCAAGCGCAGCTCGGCCAGGGCGCGCTCGGCCAGCGGGCCGTGCAGCTCATAAGACTCTCGGCGCGCCACCCCACCGAGGCAGATGGTGCGCAGATGCGGACGCAGCACCATCTCGCCCGCGATATTCAATGCGTTGGTGACGATCGTGAGCTGATCGCCGCCGGCATTCGCCAGATCGACGCGCCCCGCCAATGCCCGCGCCACCGCCGTGGTGGTGGTGCCGCCGTTCATGCCGACCACCGCGCTCGGATTGACAAGTGTCGCAGCATGTTCGGCGATCCGCTGCTTGGCCTCGCCGCCGGTCTGCCGATAGCGGGCGGGCAGGTCGTAGGCCACGGTGGTCGCGACGACCCCACCATGCGTCCTGGTGGCCAGCTGCTGTTGGGCGAGCGCGGTGAAGTCGCGGCGCACCGTCGCCGGTGATACGCCGAGACGTTCGGCGGCTTCCTCCACCGAAAGCCGCCCCGAGTCGGCGAGCAGCTCGAGCAGCCGATTCCACCGCTGCGGCCGATCAGTCGGTCCGGTCATCTCACCCGTTCCCAGTCGAGCGGACGACCTGCTGTTTTTCCAGGCACGCGAACAATATGACCACAGGCACGCTGCCGACCGTAGAGATTCCGGACGGGTATTGCCAAGCCTGGTGACAACCGCTCGGCCACCCTCATCCCTTTCCCGGCGTGGCCCGCAGCCCGTCCAGCACGATCTCGACCACCCGATGGACGGCCTCGGCATACGACTCGTTCGATCGGGTGTAGATCTGCAACGTCATCAGTGCGGCCACATCCTCCGTCCGAATATCCGCACGCACGGCTCCGGATGCCTTGGCCTGCTCGGTCATTCGCTCGACGAGGTCGACGACCTTGCCACGCACTTCACGGAGCCTCGGGTCGGCCTGGATCTGCACGTGCAGCGCCGGCTCGATGGCCGCGGCAAGTCCGCCCACCTTTCGTTCGGCGCATTCGTGCAGGAATCGGCGCAGCGCGGGCCACGCGTCGACCTCCTCCTGCCAGGAAGTGGCGGCAGTCTGCGCCAGGTCGGCGAGGTAGGAGTGGGCAGTCGCGGCAATCAGCGCGTCGCGGTCGGGGAAGTGCCGATACAGCGTGCCGACGCCGACGCCCGCGCGGTCGGCGATCTCTTTCATGGATACGTCGATGCCTTGTTCACGGAATGTCACCAGGGTCGCTGCGATGATCTGTTCGCGATTGTTCCTGGCATCTGCCCTCTTCGCCGGGGTCGTGGCACTCACCTCCCACATTAAGTGGACGAAATCCTTCCGCTTACCGTACCCTTTTCTAAACGGACGAAATTCGTCCACTTATACGGAAGGCGTTGCCATGAACAAAACGGTTCTGATCTCGGGCGCAGGCATCGGCGGCTCGACGCTCGCGTTCTGGCTGGCCCGCCGGGGTTTCGAGGTCACAGTGGTCGAACGGGCCGCGGGAGCGCGCTCCAGCGGCAATCCCGTCGATGTCAAAGGGCCCGCGGTCGACGTGGTCGAACAGATGGGTGTCATGCCGCAACTGCGCGCGGCGGGATCCGATGTCTCCCGGATGAGCTTTGTCGACAGCCGCGGCAGGCAGGTCGCGCACGTCGATCTGAAGGCCTTCCAGGGGTCGGCCGGTGCGCGCGAAGTCGAGGTACCCAGGGCCGATCTCGCGAATATCCTGCTCGACGCGGGCCGCGAACAGTATGAGTTCCTGTGGAACGACACGATTACCGATCTCGCCCAAGACTCCGCCGGAGTGGACGTCACCTTCGCCGCCGCGCCGCCGCGCCGATTCGACCTCGTCATCGGCGCAGACGGACTGCATTCCGCGGTGAGGCGCTCGGTCTTCGGTGAGGAGACCGCATTCCTCACGCACCAGGGGATCTACGTCGCGACACTGCGGATCGCCGAACCCTTCGGCAGCGACAGGGAAGTCCTCATCTACAACACCCCGGGGCGGGCGCTTGCGGTGCATCCGACGCGTGGCCAAGCGGTTGCCGCATTCATGTTCCGCCACAAGGGCATTCCCGGCTACGACCACCGCGACACCGCGCAGCACAAGCGGACGCTCATCGAAGCGTTCACCGACCAGGGCTGGCGAGTGCCCGAAATGCTGGACCGGGTCCGCGACACCGACGACCTGTTCTTCGACTCCGTCAGCAAGGGCGAGCTGCCGCAATGGTCCGACGGCCGTATCGCGCTGCTCGGCGACGCCGCCTCCTGCGTATCGCTGTTCGGCGACGGCACCACGCTCGCCATCGCCGGTGCCTACACTTTGGCGGAAGCACTCACGGCCGATCCCGACGATCACGAAGCGGCATTCCGGAACTACGAGCGGCAGCACCGAATGGTGGTGGAGCCCAAGCTCAATGGCGTCACCGCCGCCGCGGCCCTACTGATCCCCGCGACGAGAGCCGGGATCGCGATCCGCAATGCGGCCACTCGGGTGGTACCCGCGGTCACCGCGGTCCGCGGTCTACTGCGACCGGCGGCGTGACGAAACCGGCGCGGCCATCAGCCGTGCCGCTCGGAGGCTCCCGCCAACGGGATCGTCAGGAACGATGCGGGCGTTCGAGTTTCGCTGAATGCCGTAGACGCAAGTCCGGAATTGACGAAATACGCTATCTCATCACACATCTCATCTAGTGAGACTTCCCCGGACAGTGTGTGCTGCACCAGCTCCTGCGCAAGCGAGTTCACCGCGCCGATCACCGCGAGCGCGAACAGATCGAAACGCCGCGGCTTGGTTTCGCCTCGTTCGACCGCGCGTTCCGCTTCGCTGACCAGCAGCGCCGAAAGCAGGCGGCGCTGCCGCCTGCGCCAATCCTCCACGGCCGGACTGACTCCGACCACCTCGACATAAAGGACCCGCGCGGAGCGCTGATCCTGGCAGGTCACTTCCAAGTAGGCACGGACACCGTCGACCACCCTTGTCGAAAACGGCTCGCCCTGCGTCTTTTCCAATACTTCCAATGTTCGCTCGACCGCATGCGAGGTAATGCGATTGACCAGCGCGATCAACAAAGCTTCGCGGCTACCCATATCTTCGTAGAAGCTGCGGGTGGAAACGTTGGCAGTGGTGCACAACCGCTCGATCGAGGTCGCGGCATAACCATGGGTGCCGAACAACTCCAGTGCGGCATCGACGAGCCGCTGCTGCCGCTGCGCTACCCGCTGCTCCTTGGACAAGCCGCCGTAACTGCGACCGTCTCTTTGCTCGTCATCCTGCCGTGCCACGCTTCGATGCTACCGAGCGAGCGCGGCCCCCAACCCCGGCGCGGACATCCGGATGACCGGGTCGACGCCGAGGGGTGCGGACCGGCTACCGCTGCTGCCCGATGGCCTGCCCGACAAGGGCTTGGGCCATGGGCGGCAACAGATCTGAGAGCCCCATACGAACTGCGGCTCGGTCACGGCGCTGACCGGACCTGACGAGCCCGCACGATCTCACCCAGATGCGCCTGCGCGTCAACGCCGGCTGACGGCTGGAAGAAGTCGTCGGTCGGCATGCCGCTCGATACGCCCAACGGGAATGGGACACGCTGGTCATGGGCCGCGGCACCTACGAACCCGGCCTCGAGATCGGGATCACCAGCCCCGTTCAACCATCTGAAGCAGTACGTCTTCTCCACCACCCTGGAAACCGTCGACAACCCGCAGGTGGAGATCGTCGACACCGATCCGGTCGAGCTGGTGCGGCGGTTGAAAAAGGAAGAGGGCCTGAACATCTGGCTCTGCGGTGGTGGAAACCTGGCCGGACAGCTCATCGACGAGATCGACCAGCTGATCATCAAGAGCTACCCCGTGATCGCAAGCGACGGCGTGCAGGCCTTCACCGGCAACTTCCAACCGACGCAGTTCAGGGTCACCACGCGCCAGGAGTTCAGCAGCGGCGCGCAAGTCACCTGGTTCGACCGCACCTGGGCCCCGCGATCCACCGAGGTTCCGGCATAACCGATGTCGGCTACGAGATGTCCCGAACAATTCCATCGGCCGCGGACTGTTCGATGGCGGCGAGGAGCCGGTGGTGGCGCAGGGCGGTCTCGAAGCTGGGATGCGGTTGCCGGCCTTCGGCGATGGCCTGGGCGACCTCCTGGTAGAGGGCCGCGATGTTGGCCGGTGGGCCGGACCGGACGCTGGCTGGGACGGTGCGATAGGTGTCGGGCATGGCCACGGCCTGGTCGCCGACCCGGATATCCCAGTCGCCCCAGTGGATGAATGTCCCGGGCTGGGCTGGGGTGGCGGTCAACGTTCCGTCGCTGCCGACGAGCTTGAGGAAGAACCCCTCCCGGGCGGGCCCGTTGCCGCCGTGCACGGCGGCGGAGGCGGTGGCGCCGCCGGCCAGCAGTCCGTGCAGCAGCACGTGGCTGGGCGTGGCGTTGGGCACGGTCTGCTCCGTCCCGGCGACGAGCACGCGGTCGTGTGTGCGGGGCAGCCGTGCGGAGACTTCGGTGAGTGGGCCCGTCACCCGTTCGAGTGCGGCCAGGAAGTGACCGGCCATGATGGTCAGGATGTTGGTTCCCTCCGAAGGGTCGAGGCCGAATACCAGGTTCGGCCATATTCGACTGCCGCCCCAGGGGGCGCCATCTGCCACCAGCGCGACCGATTCGAGCGTGCCGATCCGGCCGTCGGCCAGGAGGTCCGCGGCGAAGCGGGCGCTCGGGGAGTGGTGGCCCTGGAGGACGACCGCGTGCACGACACCTGCGGCGGTGGCGGCCTCGGTCAGCTCGCCCGCTTCGTCGGCGTCGACGCCCAGCGGCCACTCGGACACGACGTGCTTGCCGGCGTCGAGTGCTGCCCTGGTCACGGCGGCATGCCCGGAGGCCTTCACGGAGACGACGACCAAGTCGACCTCAGGGTGCGCGATGAGTTCGCTTGCGTCGGCGAAGGCGTGTCGTGCGCCGTGGGCGGCGGCCGCCCGGTCCGCGCTGGCCTGGTTGGTCGTCGCGACCGCGGTCACGTCGAACTCCTCGAGCGCTGCGAGCGCGGGCAGGTGCGAGCTGTCCGCCCAACCGCTGGCCCCGATAACTCCGACTCGGATCATGTGTGTCGCTCCTTAATTATGTACGTTTCGGTATGAAACTAGGTGGCGACGCGCTCTCGCGCAAGAGGTAACGTACCGATAGGTAAAAAACATGCAGAGAGCACGGAGGACGGCATGCCTGGCGGACGCCCACGCTCGTTCGACGCAGACACCGCACTCGACCGCGCGCTGGAGGTGTTCTGGCGGCACGGCTATGAGGGCACCTCGCTGGCCGACCTGACCACCGCGATGGGCATCAACAAGCCCAGCCTCTATGCCGCCTTCGGGAACAAGGAGGAACTGTTCGGCAAGGTCCTCGCCCGCTACCTCAACGGCCCCGGCGCCTACGCCGCCGACGCGCTGAACGCATCCACCGGCCGCGAGGTCGTCGAACGGCTGATCCGCGGGGCCGTCGACCTGACCGCAGGCGAGAACACACCCCACGGTTGCCTGTGCGTCAAGACCGTTCAAGCCTGCGGCACCGACGCGCACGCTGTACGCCAGGACGCCGTCACGGTACGCAAAGCCAGCGAGGCGGCGCTGCGCAGGCGGCTCGAGCAGGCCACCGACCTGCCGCCTCGCCACGAACCAGCCGCCCTGGCCGCACTCGTCCACACGATCTCGGACGGCATCGCCGTCCAGGCCGCGGCCGGGCGCAGCCGCGACGAGCTGCGGCAGGTCGGCAACTTGGCGCTGCGTGCCCTCCTGGACGACGACAGGTAGACCACGCCGCAAACGAGATCGGGATCACCCTGCCCGACCACCCGTATCCCGTGACCGGCGACAAGCGCTGAGTATCAACGAGATTCAGTCGTCCGGGGCGTCTGGATCGCGCAACGGCCGATGGCCGATGGCCAAGTCGGGCAGATGGAAGGCGTAGTGGCCGTCCAGCCCGATGTGAGCGCGTACGAACGGTGCGAGCCGGGCGGCGTCTTCGTCGCGGACCGGGTAGTCCTGGGTGGTTGCACAGTGTCATCTTCGACACCACTTACCGGGGTATCTGGGCACCGCCCTTGATCTGAAGATGTTGGTGCAGACGAATTTTGACGTCACCGTGGTCGGATGGTGGTTCTGCGCAGAATTGCAGCGGATGCACGATCGCAGCGCCCAAATCGCTTGATGCAGTGGTGACTACCGTAGGCGGACCTGTTCCTTGGGATGGGTATTGACCAGCATCCTTGCCAAGAATCGACCATCTGTTGCATGATTCTCTCGTCCTGTGACGGGAGGCGGATGCTCGACCGAGGTGGTGTGCCGCTGGGATCGGCACGGTTGGAGCTGGTCGACGGTGTGGCGCTGTTGCGCCCCGAAGATGCTGTGCTGCAAGCGATGTTGCGGGGGTGGGAGGCTCAGCAGATCGGCGGCCGCGGTCTTGGACGGTCGTGCGTGCGGGACCGGCTGAATGTGGTGCGGCGATTTGTGGCCTACACCAACGAGTACCCGTGGCATTGGACACCAGCGCACGTGGACGAGTGGATGGTGGATCTGGTCAGCAGATGCAACAGGGCCAAGTCCACGATCCGCAACTATCAGGATGCGGTGAAGTTGTTCTGCGAGTTCTTGATTCGACCGGAGTATGGGTGGGCGGTCGAGTGTGAGGAGCGGTTCGGCACGCATCCGGTGCAGGTCTGTTTCGAATGGAACACCTTGGCGCACCTGGTCGACTACGAGGGCGCCGCCGAGCGGCGGCCGATGACGCGCCAGGAGTTGCAGAGGTTTTTCGACTATGCCGATGACCAGGTGGAGTTCGCGATGCGCCGCCGGCGCAAGGGGGCGTTGGCGGCCTATCGGGACGCGACGTTGTTCAAGGTGATCTACGCCTATGGGCTTCGTGCCCGTGAAGCAGCGCGCCTGGATGTGACCGACTGGTACCGCAATCCCAAAGCCCCCGAACTGGGCCGATACGGCAACCTCGAGGTTCGGTGGGGCAAGGCGTCCAAGGGCAGCCCGCCGCGACGGCGCACGGTGCACACGGTGATGCCCTGGATCGTGGAGGGGGTGCAGGACTATCAGCTCAACATCCGCCCCTGCTACGGCTTCGACGATCACCCGGCAATGTGGCTGACCGAGCGCGGCGGGCGGGTGACCCCGCGCCATATCGAGCAGCGCTTTGCCGACTACCGCACCGCGTTGGGCCTCGAGCAGACCTTGGTGCCGCATTGCCTGCGCCACAGCCACGTCACTCATCAGATCGAAGACGGAGTGGATCCGAGGTTCGTACAGGAACAGGTCGGTCACCGCTTTGCCTCGACTACAGCGATCTATACCGGAGTCAGCGGCGATTTCATGAACACGATGATGGTCAAGGCCCTGGACAAGGCGTTCGCGGCCGAACAGATGGAGACCTGGTGAGCGCGAAACTGGACTACAAGTGGAACCTGCGTGAGCTGATGGCTCGGGCCGGGATGTTCCAGACCACACAGTTGCGCCCGAAGCTCGCCGAGCGCGGGATCGAGCTGTCCGACAGTCAGGTTTATCGGCTAGTGGTCGACAAGCCGGAGCGGCTGAGTGTGAAAACCCTGGTGGCGCTGATGGATATCCTCGGCTGCTCGATGGAGGACCTGGTCGAACCGGTAGCCGCGGCGACAGCGCCGCGACAGCGCAAAGCCGTCGGTGCGGACGTGCAGGACACCGCTGTCGGCACCTTCCGGCCACGGCGCGCGCGGATCGTCTCCGACGAACAGTGACCACCGAACCCGTTGCGGCACCACGGTTTATGACCGACCCGGTCTCGGTGATCACCGAGATCATCGGCGAGGTCGAGCCCCATCTCGACTCGGCGGTCATCGCCGCAGCAGTGCAGGAGGTGACCAGGAGCCGGACGGCTCGACGCCGGCTGGCCCGAGCGCTCGTCGAGAAGCCCTCACTGCTGACCTGCGGGCGCACCGAGGGGCCACCGTTGGTGGACACGCTGGTTCGAATCCTGCTCGAGCACGGCGCGGTCGAGGTGGTGGCGCCGTGTTGCCCGGGCTGCGGCAAACCCGCCAAGCAGATGAGCACCCGTGACGAGAACGGGCTGCGCCGCTGCGTCACCTGCGACAACAACGCCAGGGGCATCTTCACCGCGCGTCCCTGCGCGAGCTGCGGGCGGGTTCTGAGGCCACAAGCCTATGACCGGCAGGGCCGTCCACGCTGTGGGCAGTGCCCGCCGGACCCCGGAGTCGATCACGTCGAGGTGATCGTCGACGCGATCGTCGTGGTCAGCCCCGCCGCCGATCCCGTGCTGTTGCGTGGGCTGGTCACGAGCACTGTGCGCCAAGCTGCCCGCCGGCGCCAGGTGGCATGGGATCTGCAGGATCGGCCGGACCTGTTGACCGGGGCCGCGGCATCCGGGTCGCCCATAATCCGACGGCTGGTTGCGATGCTGGCCGCACACAAGGTCGATGGCGTGGTGGTCCCGCAGTGTCCGCTCTGCGGCATGACACGCGAGCTCAACTGCCGATCACAAGGGCAGGCGTGCTGCAACTCCTGCTACCAGAACGCTCGGGCGACTCGGTGCACGCACTGCGGTCAAGTGCAGCCGATCGCCGCGCGAGACCATGACGGGAAACCGTTGTGCTGGAGCTGCACTCGCCAGGCCGAGTTCAACAAGGGCGTGTGCTCGGACTGCGGCCGATTCACCGCGATCATCACCCGCCGCGGTGGAACTCCGTTGTGCTCGGACTGTCGTGAGATACCCATGGCGTGGTGTTCAGTGTGCGGAGACTACAAACCCTGCTACGGCGCTGACACCGCGACGCCTCGGTGTCCGAACTGCTGCCAGCGCGTGCGAACCGCGCAGTGTGCCCGCTGTAGCCGAACCCGGCGCATCGGTGGGCGCGACGCGGCAGGAAATCCGTTGTGCGGCAACTGCGCCTGTCGCCGAGAACCCTGCTGTCGATGCGGACGGGTGCGTCAGGTCAGTGGCCAGATCGCCGATGGAGCGTTGTGCTGGACCTGCATCAAGACCGAACCGGCCTACTGGAATCCCTGCCTGGACTGCGGAACCCTCGCGTGGCGCCGCCACGGGCTATGCACTGACTGCCGTGCGCCGAAACTACTTGATGCGGCTTTGGCCGGACCCGAAGGTGGCGTGCGCGAGGATCTGCTGCCGGTGCGCCACGCCTTGGCCGCCAGTAACCCCGCGACCCTGGTGGAGTGGGTGGTGCGGCGACGCGGCTCGGCGATGCTGTCCAGGTTGGCGGCCGCGGACGGGCCGATCACCCACGACACTTTCGACGGCCTCGAGCCGGCCGGTTCCGCTCGCTTTCTGCGCCAGTTGCTGATGGCACACGGTGTGCTGCCGTCCCGAGATCTCCAGCTGCACAACCTGACCCGATGGTTCGACATCAAGCTGGCCGAGGTCGAAGACCCCGAAGCGCGGCGCCTTTTGCGCGGCTACCTGACCTGGACGCATCTGGCCCGGCTGCGGCGTTCGGCCACGTTCACGACCCCATATGCGGCCGCCAGCATTCGCGGTGAGGTCAAGAGCGCGATCAAACTGCTGGCGTGGCTGGGTAGTCGAGGACGGGACTGGCGCGAATGCACGCAAGCCGACCTGGACGAATGGTGCATGCGCGGTGGGCGTGCACCCTATCGAGCCCGTTCGTTCGTGGCCTGGTGCGCCGATCGCGGGCACCTCGGTGACCTCGCGATCGCGACGCCACGGCAATCGGATCGCCGCGAAATACTGAACCACGACGAACAGCGCTGGGAGCTGACCCGGCGTCTGCTCCACGACAAGACCCTGACGACCATCGATCGCGTCGCCGGCCTGCTGGTGCTGCTCTACGGGCAGAGCGCCACCAGAATCGTCGCGCTCACCACCGACGACGTCCTCCGCGCCGAAGATCAGGTCAAGCTGCGGCTGGGACGACACCCCCTGCACATTCCCAGCCCACTCGACGGAATGCTCCTCGAACTGGTCGCGACCCGGCGCGGTAAAGCCTCCCTCGGCCACACCGACAACCATCAGTGGCTGTTTCCCGGCGGCTGGCCCGGCGCCGCACTACATCCGGACGCGTTGGCCAAGCGCCTGCGCGATCTCGACATCCCAGTGCGTGCCGGACGCAACACCGCACTGATGGAAAACGCTGCCACCATGCCAGCCAAAGCACTGGCCGACCTGCTCGGGATTTCGGTCACCTCCGCGGTGCGGTGGACCAACCTGGCAGGTGCCCCCACCGATGCCTACGCCGCTGAGGTGGCGCGGCGTAGGACATAGCCAGACAGCGGTCGGGGGCTCCTAAGCACCCGAACGCTGCCGCCCAAAGGTCAGTTGGTCGATTCCCGCATTCGACGCCCTACTGGTCCGCGCCAGGCCAGCTAGTGCTCAGCAAGTCACAGCCCGCGCGTCCAGAACGTCCGCAAATGCCGATTATGTGTCGTCAGGCGGGGCGCGGAACGTACATGATGGCGACGCCAATCAGGCAGATGAGCGCCGCTCACATCGCAACGGTCGGGCCGGATCTTCAGTGAAGATCCGACTGGACCCTGGTCAGTCGATGCCTTCGACAATGCGGAAGTCGCGCTGGAAGCCGTGGGGGAGTTCGGCCAGCGCCTTCTGGTAGGCCGCGCTCGCGCGTGCGGCGACCGCCTGTTCGAAGCTGTCGAACTCGATCAGGACTACGCGCTCGGCGATTGCGGCTTCGTGTGCGTCAACCCGGCTGCCGATGCCGGCGAGCCGGCGCCCGCCCGCGGCCTTGACGGCTAGACCGGCCAGTTTGTTGTAGACATCAAGCCTTCGGGGGTCCTCGATGGTGGGGTAGACGCTGACCCAGTAGCCCTTGGGCATGAAACCTCCAGTGTTGGGATGAGTACATCTGACTTACGGATTGGTCTCGGACGAGCGCCGACGGGCGAGAGCGAGGCTTGTCAGCGTCGTGATCGCCATGGCGCCGATGCCGACCAGTGCCGCGGTGGTGTAGGCGTTGTCGTCGGGGAAGAGGTGGCCGGGGCCGGTGCCCGCGGCGAGGATCAGGCCGCCGATGGCGCTGCCCAGGGAGTACCCGACGCTGCGGACGACGTAGTTGAAGCTCATGGCGCTCGACGTCTCGCTCTTGGGGGTGACGGCCAGGATGACGCCGGGCATCGCGGCCGAGAAGCCGCCGACGCCGAAGCCGAGCACGCCCATCGCCGCGAACAGTTCGGCCAGATCCGACCGGGCCGCCGCGAACAGGGCGAACCCGCCGCCGACCACGACGGCGCTGCCGGCCAGGAGCAGGGGGTCGGCGATCCGCGTCCGGACCCGCGGCGTGAGCTTGCCGGCGACGAACCCCAGCACCGAGAACGGGATGAGGACCAGCCCGGCGACGAAGGTCGTCAGCCCGAAGCCGTAGCCGGCGCCGTGCGGCGTCTGCGCGTACCGGGTGATGAGCGTGAGCAGGAGGTACATGCCGATTCCGCCGACGAACATGGCGAGGTTCGCCCCGGCGACCGCCGGGTGCCACACCGCCCGCACATCGACCAGGGGCGTCGTGCTGCGCAGCTCGATGACGGCCCAGACGCAGAGCAGCACCACCGCGACGACGGCGAGACCCGCCGCCACGGCGAGGTGCCGGCTCCACAGATTCCGTTCGCCGGCGAGGAACAGCACCAGGAGCAGCGCAGCGGCCAGGACGACCGCGCCTGCCACATCCACGTGCGCGGAGCGGCCTTCGGGGGCTTCGGGCATGGAGCGCCACGCGGTCAGGAGGGCGGCGGCGGTGACGACCAGGCCGAGGCTGTAGGCGGCCCGTACCCCGCCGAGCTCGGCGAGCAGTGCGGCCAGCGGGTAGCCGACGCCGGCCCCGATGATCGAGACCACCGAGATCAGGGCGATCACAGCCGCGCTGCGCTCCTCGGGGAGGTGGTCCCGGGCCACGCCCATCATCAGCGCCGTCAGCCCGAGCCCGACGCCCTGGGCCGCCCTGCCGGCCAGCAGCCACGCGAACGGCAGCGGCAGCACGGTGAGCGCGCTGCCGGCGACGACGACCGCCAGCGTGGCGAGGATCGTGGCCCGCCGATGCGGGCCGGCTCCGAGCCGGCCCAGGACCGGCGTGGCGACGGCGCCGCTGAGCAGCGCGACGGTCAGCGTCCACTGCGCGCTGCCGAGCGAGACGTGGAACGAGGTCGCCACGCTGGTGATGAGCGGCGCCCCGAGGCTGCCGACCGCCGCCACGACCAGAGCGATGAACACCAGGGCGGGGACCAGTCGGACCTCGGAGTGCTCGCGGGTAGTGCTCATCGGTTGGTTTCGGTGATGATCGGATCGAAGTCGGCGAAGCGAGGCGCGCCAGGCTCGTGCGGGACGCGGGCGGCGCGCGCGGCGAAGCTGACGGCGTGGTACCACCCGCACAGCAGCAGCAGATCGAGCAGCTCGAGTTCGCCGAAGGCCGACGAGAGCCGTGCCCACAGCGCGTCATCGATGTCGGAACGCTCGTGCAGGGTGTCGACGGCGTGGATGAGCAGCTGTTCTCGCTCGGAGGTCCAGCACTCGTCGGCGGGACCGCCGTGCACCAGGGATGTCGCCTGTTCGCCGGTGAGCCCGACCCGTTCGGCGAACATCATCATGTGCACGCCCCATTCGTACTCGCAGCTGCAGAGCACGCATGTCCGGTCGATGGCGATCTCGCGCTCCCTCATGGTCAGGGTTAGTTCCCGGCCCAGCTCATAGCGCCCCCATTCGTGCATCGCGCCGGCCATCGGGAGGTTTCTGGCGAAGAGCCGGAACAGCCCGATCGGCGGCATGTCCCCGGGCATCATGCGCGCGAGTAGCGCGCCGGCCTGGTCGGTGTACGGCGGTTCCAGCAGGGCTATTCGCGACATCGGAGCTCCCGTCGAGGCTGTTTCGGAAATAGAAACACGGGACGAAATGCTAGTGTTTCGAAAAACGAAACGCAAGGAGGATCATGCCGACACCACGCCCCGGAACGCCGGTTCGTGGATCGACTACCGGCCGTCCGATCATGGCCGCGCTGGACCTGTTCGGCCGTCGGTGGGCGCTGCGAATTCTCTGGGAACTGCGTGCGGGCCCGGTCGGTGCGCGCACGCTGCTGACACGGTGCACGGGTCTGTCCTCCAGCGTCCTCTACCAGCGGCTTCGCGAACTCGCATCGAGCGGGATCATCGCCCCCTCAGCCGATGGCTACGAACTCACTGAGCTGGGGACAGCACTCATTCATGCCCTCCGGCCGCTCGACGAGTGGGCGACCATTTGGGCGCAAGCGCAAGAGCAGAACGATCACAACCCTGCTGAGGCATGAAGGTTACTAAACGTCGGTGTGGGTGGTTACGGTGGCCACGAGCACGACACGATGGGCAATGGGTGAGCCACATGACTGAATTGATCAAACAGGTCGAGAAGCTGGTACGAGAGCTCGCGGCGATCGGCGCGACATCGGGAACATTGGAGCTGCACAACGGTATGGGCGGCTACGGCACGCGGTTTCGCGACGTGGTGGTGGTTGGCGCGCCGGCGCCGGGGTGGCCGGACACCGCGGCTATATCGGCGGCCATGCGTGCTGAACTGGGCGCGGGCGCGGACGACATGGCGCAGTTGCGGCTGCGGGTGCTGGGCGACAGCTACGAGTTCCAATACCGCTGCGCGCCAAGGCATTACCCTGACTGGTTCGAGTGGGAGTCGGCCCGACAGGTGGTCCTTGACCCCTCTTACCGCTATCCCGGCCATGCTATTCCGGTCCCGTTCACCGATGCCGACCCCGATGACCGGCCCACCGATCCGGAGTTGGTCGAGACTGCGGCCGACCTGGTCCGCGAGTACGTGGAGCTGTGTACTCGGCAAGAGGGCGACGCACCGCAGTTGGGCACCGGGAACACCGAAGCGGAGATCGCCGCAGCCGAGGCGCGGATCGGTTTCCGGTTGCCGGAGGAGCTGCGTGCGCTGTATCGGGTGGTGGGCTATGAGTACGACGATCGGGGTCTGCTGGCGTTCACCGCGCTGCTGTCTTTGGCTACTGTCGCCGCGGCCCACCTCAACGACGACACCGAGACGGCGGAGCTGGAATACGGCCACGGCACCATCGGGGCATGGAAGGACTCGCTGTTCGCCGGCATCGATTGCACGGTCTTCGAATCCTGGCCTCACGGCGTGGTGCGCCGAATCTCGCGCAGCCCGAAGTGGGTGATCATCGGCACCAGCGACCGCGATGTGACCGCCGTCGACCTTGACCCCGGCCCGATCGGCGTGTGCGGGCAGGTGATCAGATTCGAACCCGACGGGTGGTACGCCCCCTTCCGGCAGGACGACTCCGTTCTCGCAGTGCTGCGGCGGACAGTCGAGGCGCTGCGCGCGGGCGAGTCGGCGCTGGACTACTACAACGCCCAAATCGAGGACCATCCGCGGCATCAGGCGTACCTGCGCGGGGTGGGTGAATCGGTCGCGGATCTGCCCGGTGCGATCGCCGTTCAGGCGCTCACGGTCGACGACCGTGACTCGTTCGACGCCGCGGAACTGGCGTCGCTGCCAACGCTGCGGGAGCTGCGAGTGCGCGGTACCGAATCAGTGCGGCTGTCCGTGCCGCACACGGTTCCGCTGGAACAGCTGCACCTCCACGCGCCGCGCATCGAGCTGGAGCCGCTGGCGGGCCACCCGACCCTGTGGGGCCTCACCCTGTCCGGAGCGACCGAGCCGGTTCACATCGGCCCCTTGGCCACACTGCCGTCGCTGCAACGCCTGGACATCTCGGCGATCGAGGTCTGCGACCTCGAGGCAGTCGCCGCGCTGCCGACCTTGCGGGTGTTGGTGGCCACCACGCCGCAGTGGCAGTTGCTGCGCGACCGGGACGCGGTGCCGGCCGGACTGGCTGCCGCAGAGCTGGTGGGCGACGCCGCCTTCGACGACGAAATCACCTGGGCCGCAGGTTTCGGCGGCGACCCCGTCACCGCTTCGCTGCCGGTCGTGCGCGGCACACTGTGACGAGTTGTTCCTCCGAGAGCGGTGACGGGAGAAATGCTCTGAAGAAGCCCGGCCGAACAGCGGCTTGACGGCGGCAGTTCGACGAGTAGTGACATGTCCGCTCATAGCCGATGAGCGTGTCGACTGCGGGGTTGGTTGGAGATCGGCTGGCAGAGACCATCTCTGGCAGACTTCCGCGTATGAGTGCTGATGACGTAGGTGTGGCATTCCTGCTCGACAACCTGTGCGTCGAACTCGGTTTTTGTCTGCCATTGGATGAAAAGAGCAGGTTGTGCGCGTCGCCGCCTATGGACGTCGACTCGTTTACCGATGCTGTCTTCGTCGCCGAGGGCATGGATCCGAATGAGGACAACCATCTTCGTAAGCTTGTCCGCCAGAAGGTGATGCGCGCGTTCCAACAAAGATAGGGCGGGCTCACGATGCGCGAAGCACGAAACCGACCCAGATCGAACGCACTGATCTGCCGCATATCGCGCGGGCTGAGACACCATGAAGCCCACCAGATGCCCGTGCGAGAGGTCGACCTATTCGCCAGGTTCTGACATCTCGCATTACCAGCATCGGTTGCGGCGCAACGTTCTGGTGCTCACTGCAGGGCCAGGACCCTGTCTGTAGGAGCTGTCGTTGCCGCCTCGTCAGTCCGAGGTGGCTGTTTGCCGCTATCCGGCGGGATTCACGAGCGCGGATGTCGGGGCGGGGGGCTCGGATTCGTCGTAAACGAGCTCGAGTTCGAAACCCTGGCCGTCGACCAGGTGCAGTGCCCGCCCGGTGTCGGTCCGCTCCTGCCAGCCGGCCGTCAGTGCCACCGAACGCAATTCGGCGCCCTGTGCCGGCTCGGAGGTCCGCAGCGCCAAGTGGTTGATCCCGGCCCGGAGCCGGTCGTGGCCACCTGGCCGGAGCGCGGGCGACTGCTCGATCACCACATAGCTGCCACCCAGCCGCCAGCTGCGGCCGTTCGCCCAACGCTGAAACGGTGTGCAGCCGAGGGCAGTCAGTACCGGCCCCCACTGTTGTTCGGCGAGGGCCAAGTCGTCCATCCATAACTCGACGTGGTGGACCAGCGGCCGATCATTCGTCGCAGCATGCATGCATCCATCTTCAGCGCTACTCCGCGCAGACTTTTCCGCACCCCCGACATCCTGCTCGCATTTCTGCAACCACCAATCGCTCGACCCGGCCAGCGATTCGTGGTGCGATCCGCTACTTGACGCTGCCCGCGGTCAGGCCCGCCACCAGCCGCTTCTCGATGAACGCGAACAAGATGACCACCGGAATGATGCCGACGGTGGAGATGGAGAAGACGTACTGCCATGCGGTGTCGTACTGCCCCACGAACTTCGTCAGCGCCACCGACAGCGGCTGATTCTCCGGGGTGGTGAGCACAACCAGACTGGCCGCGAACTCGTTCCAGCAGGCGACCACGGTGAAGATCGTCGCGGTGACGATGCCCGGCCACACCAGCGGCAGGCTCACCCTGGTCAGGATCTGCCACCGGTTCAGGCCGTCGAGCTGCGCGGCCTCCTCGATCTCCACCGGAATCGCGGCGAAGAAGCTGTGCAGAATCCACACCGCGAACGACAGGTTGAATGCGGCATTCACCAGGATCATCGCCAGCCAGGTGTCGTTGATGCCGAGGGTGAAGAACTGCCGGATCAGGCCGGTCACCAGCACGGTCGGCTGCAGCATCTGGGTGATGAGCACCAGCCCGAGAAATGCCGCCCGACCGGGAAAGCGATGCCGGGCGGTGTAATACGCGGCCGGAACGGCCACGACCAGCACCAACACAGTGGCGCAGACCGAGATGACGATCGTGCTGACCATATTGAACGGCAGCGGCGTCTCCGGCGTGTCCCACATCGTGCTGTAGTTGTCCGGATGCCAGGACTCCGGCAGGTACGTCGGTGGGATGCGTAGGATTTCGGCTCTGCTCTTCAGCGACCCGAGCACCATGACGAGGAACGGGATCAGGAAGATCGCGGCCACCAGCACCCCGACCGCGGTGAGCTCCCAGCGTCGCCGCTTGCCGCGCCCGGGCGTTGTTTCCCGAGCTGCTGCCGTGGGCGGGATGCCATCGATACGGATATCGTCTGGTGTCGTCATCGCCTCGCCCTGCCCTCGGTGCTGCTGCGCGCTCATCCGTCGACCTGCTGCGTCGGTTTGACGACCTTCACGTAGATCGCGATGATCACCACGATCAGCGCGAAGTTGAGCACGCTCATCGCGGCGGCGGTGTCGATCTGCTGGTTTTGCCGAATCAGCTTGAACGTCAACGTGGTCGTGGTGTCGGCGGAGAAGCCTGCGATGCTGCCGGTGATCACCTGCAGAATCGGCAGCGAATTGAACACATTGATGATGTTGATGATGGTGGCCACCGCGATCGCCGGACGCAGTTGCGGCAGTGTGAGATACCGGTAGCGCTGCCACGGACTTGCGCCGTCGACCCGACCCGCCTCGCCGATCTCCGCTGGAATCCCCTGCAGCCCGGCAAGAATTGTGTAAGTGGTGAACGGAATCGAGACGAATACCGCGACGCCCATCGCCACCAGGAAGGCCGGGATCGGTTGTTTGGTGAAGCCGTAACCCCGGTCGAGCAGCCCGATGTCGACGAGGAAGCGGTTGGCGATGCCGACGTCGGGGTCGAGCATGTAGTAGAAGATCGTCGTCGTCATCACCACCGAGGCCGCCCACGGCACCAGGATCGCCATCCGCACCGCGGTGCGCCCCGGAAAGTCCTTGTTCAGGAACTGAGCCAGCGCCGCCGAGAGCACCAGGGTGATCAGCACGACGCAGACCACCCAGATCACCGTGTGCAGCAGCACCGAGCCCAGTTCACTGATGTCGAACAGATTGCGGTAGTTGGCCAGCCCGGCGGAGCCGCGATCCTGGCCGTAGGCGCTCAGGTCCCTGGTGCTCGTCCAGACCATGGAGCAGACCGGGAAGGCAACAATAGCCGCGATCAACACTAGGGAAGGCCCGAGCCACGGAATCGCCCGCAGCGCGCTCGCCCGCCCGGACGGCACCCGGGTTCCTTTGCGCCCCACGCTATTTCGCGGCTTCCTGGATGCGCGCCAGCACCTGCGCCGGGTCCGCGCCCTGCGCGATGGTGCCCATCTGCTGACGGATGGCGCCCTGCGCCGCAGCCCATTTCGGGTTGTTGCTCGGGTAGAACTTGGCCACCGGCAGCGTCGCACCGAACGCCTTCGTCACCGGGTCACCCGCGAGCTTGGCGGCCGCGCTGTTGGTGATCGGGATGAAGCCCTCGTGCTGCACGAAGTTCGCGTAGGTGTCCGCACCGTAGAAGAAGTCGAGGAACTTCTTGATCGACTCGGTCTTCTTGCCGTCCTTCTTGAACGCCATCAGATGATCGGCGACGCCGAGGGTGACCGGTTCGCCGGACTTGGTCGGCGAGGGCGCGGTCGCGTACTGCAGGCCCGCGTTCTTCGACGCGATCTGGCCGATGGTGGGCGGCAGACCCTCGATCATGCCGATCTTGCCCTGAATGAAGGCGTTGATGACGTCTTTGCGGTCGGTGGCGCCCGGATTGGGTTGGGTCGCACCGGCATCGATGAGTTCGCGCATGGCACGGACGCCCTCGAGGTTCTGCGGGGTGTCCACGGTGACCTTGTCGCCATCGGCCCAGTTGCCGCCCGCGCCGAAGGTCCAGATGGAGGTCTCGCCCTGGGCCTCCTCACTGCCGAGGGGCAGACCGTAGCCGGAGACGCCGCCGCCGAGCGCCTGGATCTTCTTGGCCGCTTCGGTGAGTTCGGCCCAGGTCTTCGGCGGCGCGGCGACGCCTGCCTTGGCGAACAGGTCGGTGTTGTAGAAAAGGGTGCGGGTCGAGGCGAACAGTGGCAGCGCGAACTGCTGGCCGTTGAGCGACGCGTTCTTGGCGAAGCCGGGCTGGATATCCGACAGCACATTCGGGGAGACGACCTCCGACGCCCCGTAGAGCATGCCGTCACCGGCGAAGCTCGCATAGGCGTCGATGTTCAGGATGTCCGGGGTTGTGGACTTGGATTGCAGCTTGGTCCGCACCACGTCGTTGATCGAGTTCCACGACTCCATCTGCAGGTTCACCGTGAGGCCGGGATTGGCCTTTTCGAAGTCGGCGATGATGCCGTCCCACAGCGCCTTCGTGCCGGTAGCGCCGTCGCTGTAGACGGGAGCCAGGAAGTTGATCGTGGAGTCGGAGTCGGCCGAGTCTTTCGAGCCGAACCCACAGGACGAGACGGCGAGGGCGAGGCCGGTGGCCATCGCGATCCCCGCGAGCACGCCGTGGAGTGGTCTTTTCACGAGCAGAACCTTTCAATTTTCACACCCGGCGCCAGCGGACCGCCGATGATGGAGCGAACGTATCGACTGACCAACAATCTAGACCTCAGAGTGATCATATGTGACTGTTTTGATCGTAAATTTGACATGAACGATCATCAGGTCGATTCTGTTGTGGTGCCGATCTCCGCTCACCCCACCCCCGTGACCCATCTGGCCACCGAGGTCGCCACCCAGCCGGACGACTGGGCGCGCGCCGAAACCATCGCTGCCGAACATCGCGCCGTACTGCCCCAACCGGGCGAGCGCGTCGCCGTCATCGGCTGCGGCACTTCACTGTTCATGTCCCGGGCCATCGCGGCGCTGCGCGAGGGCTCCGGCCAGGGCATTACCGATGCCTGGCCCGCCAGCGAAGTCCGCAGCGGTCGCGAATACGACCGCTACCTCGTCATCTGCCGCTCCGGCACCACCACCGAGGTGGTCAACGCCATGCGGGAGATCCCGACCCACATTCCGCGCACCGTGATCTGCAGCAGCCCGGGCACCCCCGTGCTCGAGCTGGGCGATGCAATCCTGATCGACGAGGTCGACGAGCAATCGGTGGTGCAGACCCGCTTCGCCACCACCACGCTCGCCATCCTGCGCTGGCATCTCGGCGAGGACCTGAACCCCGCGATCGCCCAGGCCCGCGCCATCCTCGCCGAGGATCCCGCGACGGCACTTGCCGAAGTCCGGCACGCCGAACAGATCAGCTTCGTCGGCATGGGCTTCGCAGCCGCCATCGCCGAAGAAGCGGGCCTCAAACTCCGCGAGTCCTGCCAGTCCTGGACCGAGGCCTACCTGCAGACCGAATACCGCCACGGCCCGATCAGCATCTCCACCCCTGGTCGCGCGGTCTGGGCCTTCGGCCCGCTGGTCCCGCAATTCGAAGCCGACGTCACCGTCACCGGCGCCCACTTCGAACACCGCGATATCGACCCGATGGCCGACCTGGTCCGAGTCCACCAACTCTGTGTCCTGCGCGCCGCCGACCACGGCCTGGACCCCGACCATCCGCGCAACCTCAACCGCTCGGTAGTCCTCGACCAGTGACCCTGGCGCCACCATGACCGACTCCCCGACCCCGGCCCGCGGATCTGCGCTGCTCACACCACCAGAAGTGGTTACCCTGACCGAGATGGGAACGGCGCAGTCCGCAGCAGGATCACCGCGACCGGACGCCGGGTCCCCCCGGCCCGGCCCGCCGGCTGTCGCGTCCGGCGTGGCGGTCGACCCGAGGGGCGCCACACCGGATGCCGCATTTCCCGACGACACGCTGACGCCGGTGCCCGCGCTTCCCGACGATGCCCTGGTACTCGGCATGGATGTCGGTGGGACCACCATGAAAGGTGAGATCACCGACGCGGCCGGCACGGTGCTGACCGCTGCCGTCACTGCCACGCCGCAGGGCGAGGCGGCGTTCGAGGCCATGGGTGCGCTCGGGGATCGGCTGCTGGCCGAGCTCACGGCGCAACAGCGCGGCCGGGTGGCGCGGGCCGCGGTGCTGTTGCCGGGGATCGTGGACCATGTCCGGTCGATTGCCGTATTCAGCAGCAATGTCGGCTGGCGGGATGTACACATCGGCGACCGGTTCATCGAACGCTGGAATATGCCGGTGTTGATCGAGCACGATGTCGCCGTGGCAGGTTGGGCCGAATGGCGGTACGGAGCCGGGCGCGACCACGACAACGTGTGCGTGGTCATTCTCGGCACCGGTATCAGCGGAACCCTGTCCGTCGGTGGCCGACTCGTGCGCAGCGAATACGGCCAGACCGGCGAGTACGGCCACATCCCGGTTCGCCACGCAGATGGCCTGCGCTGTCCGTGCGGCAACATCGGCTGCGTCGAGACGGTGGCATCCGGCGCGTCCATCGCCCGTGCGTACTCCCGCCGTACCGGCACCGAAACAGACAGCGCGGCAGAAGTTTTCGCACTCCTCGATACCGACCGCGACGCCAAGGCCGTAGTCGACGACGCCATCAGCGCCCTCGCCGACGGTCTACTCGGCATCATCCATGCCGCCTGCCCCCAACTCATCGTCCTCGGCGGCGGACTGGCCGGCGCCGGCGCCGCCCTCACCGAACCCCTGCACCGCACCATCGACGAACGACTCCGCATAGTCCCCGCACCGCGGGTGGTCCTCGGCGAATTCGGCGCACGAGCAGGCCTGGCCGGCGCGGCGCTGTTCGCCCGCCGCGGGGCTTTGACATGAAGTACGACAACGCACCCGTGACGCCGCCGACAGCAGGAGAGCAAGGCCGCACAGGAGCCGTGCCACCACCTGCCGAAAGCATTGCGGCACTGCATGATTGCGCCATGCTCAGGAACGGGGCCGGCGCATGAAGCGGCAGACGCGGGCAGCCGAGTTCCACGTTCGCGGGCAGATTGTTTCCGCGGCGCAGGTGCTCGACGACGGGGTGGTCTCGGTTCGCGGCGAGCGGATCCACGCGGTGCAGTCGGTGACGGAATGGGCTGCGGCGCATCCCGATTCGGCTATGCCGACATTCAGCGGCACGATGTTGCCCGGGCTGGTCGACATCCATAATCACGGCGGGTTCGGACATCGGTTCGACACCGTCGACGACGCGGAGGCGCGCGCGGCGGCCGAGTTTCATCATTCGCGCGGGTCGACCACGGTGTTGGCGAGCGTTGTCACCGGGGCCGCGGCGGACATGGTGGCGCAGACGACCATGCTGGCCGGGCTCGCCGAGACCGGAATGATCGGCGGAATTCATGCCGAGGGACCATTTCTGTCGTCGGCCCGCTGCGGCGCCCAGGATCCGCGCTACCTGCGCGATCCCGACCTCGAACTGACCGATCGACTACTGACTGCCGCCGGCGGACACCTGCGCGTGATGACGATCGCGCCGGAACTTCCGGGATATCGGGCAGTCGCCGAACGGCTGTCCGACAACCATGTGGCGGTATCTCTCGGGCACAGCGACGCCACCTTCGACGAGTTTCGTACGTCATTGCGCCCCAAAGGTTTCGGAAGTCTGGTCACCCACCTGGCGAACGGTATGCCGCCGCTGCATCATCGCAAGCCCGGTCCGGTTGCCGCCGCACTGGTCGCTGCGGCGACCGGTGATGTGGTCGTCGAACTGATCGGCGATGGGGTTCATGTCGACTCCGGTTTCGCCGCACTGGCTTTCGCGACCGCGCCGGGACAGGTCGCGCTGATCACCGATGCGATGCAAGCGGCGGGTATGCCGGACGGCGACTACCAGCTCGGTCCGCAGGCGGTGCGGGTTACCGATGGCGTCGCCCGAGTGGCAAGTGGATCCATCGCAGGGGGTACCGCTCACCTGCTGCAGTGTCTGGCCTGGGCCGTGCGCGATTGCGGCGTCCCACTACGCGATGCTGTGATTGCCGCCACTTCTATCCCGGCCCGTTCGGCCGGATTGGCCGATCTGGGCGATATCTCGACCGACCAGTTCGCGGACCTGTTGATAGTTGATGACAATCTACAGTTGCGCCGGGTGCTCAGACATGGACAGTGGTTGACGTGATCCTCACCGTAACAATGAATCCTGCCTACGACATGACCTATCGCGTCGAGCGTTTCGAACGCGGCCAGGCGCATCGGGTCAGGTCCGTCGAGCAACGCATCGGCGGCAAAGGCATCAACGTGACGCGAGTGCTCAACCAGCTCGGAAAATACTCCCGGGCAACGGGTTTTTCCGACCATGCCTTCGCGGCCGCCGCCGAACTGGAGATGTCGGTGGACTTCGTGCACGCGCTGCCGTGGGTCCGGCGCACGGTGGTGATCAGCGAATCCGAGGACGGCACCGCCACCGCATTGTGGGAACCCGGTGCGCGGGTGTCGAATCCCCATGCCGTCGAACAGCTCGCCGTGCGAGTAGCCGGCCTACTACCCGATATCAATGGACTGGTGATTTCCGGATCGCTGCCCGGCGGCGTCTCGCCCAGCCTCCCCGCCGACCTCGCGCGCACGGCCATCGCCGCAGGCGTTCCGACTATCTGCGACGTCGACGGCGAATCCCTACGCCTTGCCGCCCAGATCCCCGGTGTCATTCTCATGCCGAACACCGAAGAACTCGAACGCCTCACCGGCCGAGTCCCGCTCACACCCGACGAGGTCGCGACCGCCGCGCGCCCACTCGTCGATCGAGGAGTGCGCGCCATTATCGCCACCCGCGGCACCGACGGCATGATCGCGATCACCGAGGCAGGCTCCTGGTTCGCGAACCTCCCCGAACCGATGTCCGGAAACCCCACCGGCGCAGGCGATTCCGCAGCCGCAGCCGTCATCTCCGCCCTCTCGGAAGGCCCCGAACCCGACTGGCCGGCCATCCTCGTCGATGCAGTCGCCACCGCCGCCGCAGCAGTACTGATCCCAGTGGCAGGCGAAATAGATCGCTGCGCCCGTACCCGGCTCGCCCCCACCGTCCGCCTCGAAAAACTAGCCGAACCCAGCCCGCAGGACTCCTCACCATGAGCGCGAAACACCAGGCTCCCATGATGACCGGCACTGCACATCGCCCGGACTGCGCTCAACGAAGAGCTGGTCATGCGAAGCATCCCGGAGACCATACCGCCGGACCAACCGATCACGCCCGA
Source organism: Nocardia sp. NBC_01009 (assembly GCF_045208035.1). NCBI lineage: Bacteria > Bacillati > Actinomycetota > Actinomycetes > Mycobacteriales > Nocardiaceae > Nocardia > Nocardia sp. NBC_01009. Next base: position 330,667 of record NZ_CP108695.1, read on the forward strand.
CAGCAAGCTGATTCACCAGCCCGCTGTGCAGTCGGCTGCGGGGTGTTCCGAAAACCCGACCTCGCCTCATCAGAAGATGAGCGCACTGCTTATGCATTTCAGGCCGTGCTTGCTTCCAGCGGCCGACCCGAGCTCCAGGAGACCCGACCATGACTCTGATGCCCGTCTCCGAACTGATCACTACCGCACGCCCCGGCGGTCTCGGTGCGTTCAATGTGATCACTCTGGAGCATGCCGAGGCCATCGCGGGTGCGGCTGAATCAGCGAAACTTCCAGTGATGCTGCAACTTTCGGAGAACACGGTCAACTACCACGGCAGCATAGCCCCTATCGCGCTCGCGTGTCTGCGGATCGCCGCGGACAGCACCGCGGCCATCGCCGTGCATCTCGACCACGCCACGTCGTTCGACCTCGTCAGAGCTGCCGTCGATCTCGGCATCCGGTCGGTTATGTACGACGGCTCCACCCTCGACTACACCGCCAATGTCGCGACCACCGCGGAAGTGGCCCGCTGGTGTCATGATCACGGCGTCTTCGTCGAGGCCGAATTGGGTGAGGTCGGCGGCAAAGACGGCGCGCACGCGCCGGGCGTCCGCACCGATCCCGACGAGGCGGTCGAGTTCGTCGCAACGACAGGCGTCGACGCCTTGGCCGTGGCAGTCGGCTCCTCGCACGCCATGCACACCCGCACCGCCGAACTCGACAACGACCTCATCTCTCGACTCGCCGCGAAAGTGCCTGTCCCCCTTGTACTGCACGGCTCCTCCGGCGTCCCCGACGAAGGTCTGCGCGCCGCCGTCGAACACGGCATGACCAAAATCAACATCGCCACCCGCCTGAATGTCCTTGCCACGGAAGCAATCCGGGCCACCCTGGCCGGGAGTTCCGACCTGTCCGATCCGCGCAAGTATCTGAAGCCCGCACGCGCCGCTGTCCAGTCAGAGGTCGAACACCTCCTGCACCTGCTGGCCGCGTAGCCCACATCCACCCGCCTGCCAGAGCCCCTCCACACCAGCTTTCACCGGTGCGGCAGCCGCCTTGGGCAAGCACCGCGCAACCGGAAACCACACTCGGCTCCGAGACCACGACGTGCGCGCGCCTTCGATCACTCCGTTGACCAACCCACCCGAGGCAGTGCATCGTCACAGCTCAGGTGACGTATCCAGCCGGAACCAGCGGGGGCGGCACCTCCCCATGCCCGGGAAAGCATGGGCAGGGCGTGCACACGTGGAGATGATAGGGTGAATTGCCCTTAGTTTAGCTAACTATTTGCTCGTTTCGCCTGTGCTGTCTCACCTGATGAAGGAAACACAACTACATGGCTGCCATCCTGCAAATGGGAGAACAGCGCGCTGCCAGGACGGTCGAGCCGTCCCGGTCCCCGCACACATTGAAGGCCCTTTGTGCCGCAATAGCTTTCGCTGCCCTATCCGTCGGCGTCTGGCTGGAATTCCTGCGGCCGAATTGGGAGATGTACTGGCACCAGATCGACCTACAGGTCTATATGTGGGGCGGTTCGACCGTGGCGATGCACCCCGAGCTGCTCTACGACGGCCGCGGACCGATGGGCCTACCCTTCCTCTACCCCGTCTTCGCCGCGTGGATCTGCGCCGAGCTGTCACGGTTCTCGATCAATTACATCGGGACCGGCATCGTGGTCCTCACCATGGCATCGCTGTATGTGAGCGTGTGGAGCACCGCCGCACTCCAGCGGCATCGGCGCGGAGCCGGCATGGTCGCGATGACAATCGCGGTCAGCGCCGCCGCGATCTGGATCGAGCCGGTGCAGCAGGCATTTCAGTTCGGTCAGCTCAGCGTGATTCTCATGGCGTTGGTGCTCGCGGACCTCGCCATCCCCAAGGATCGCCGGTATCGGGGCATCCTGATCGGCATCGCAACCGGCCTCAAGCTGACCCCCGCGGTGTTCATCGTCTACCTGCTCATCACACGCCAGTTCAAAGCCGCCGCCGTAGCCACCGGGACCTTCGCCACCACCGTCGCGATCGGCTTCTGGTATCGCCCGACCCAGGCGTTCGAGTTCTGGACCACGACCACGTCCTCGCAGAACCGAATCGGCTTCGCCTACGTACAGAATCAGTCGATCAACGGCCTTTTCGGTCGCCTGCAATGGACGACATGGGATAGCAGCGAAGCCTGGCTCGTCGGCGCAGGCCTGCTCGCGATCGCCGGAATAGCCGCCGCTCGCGTCGCTTACCTGCGCGGCGACGAACTACTCGGCGCCCTCCTCGCGGCCACCGTCATGCTGCTCGCCTCCCCGATCTCCTGGACCCACTACTGGGTCTGGATCGTGCCCGCCGTGATGTGGATTTTCCACGCACTGCGCAACCGCCCGCGCAGCATCCGAATAGCCGTACCCGCCGCCATCTACCTCTTCACCTTCGCGTGGCCGATGCAGGTCGACCGCATCGGCTCCTGGGACCCAGATCTCCCCCTCCTCCCTCAGGGACTGATCTGGTTCGTCCCGCAAACCCTCGGCCGCGAATTCCACTGGACCCTCCCCCAATTCCTCCTGGGCAACTCCTACACCCTGCTGGCCACCGCAGCCCTGCTGGCGGCAATCGTCTATCTGCTCCCCCGAGGCCCCGAAGCCTCTCGATAACACCGTCGCCCCGACATCACCCGCGCGAACAGCAGACACGATCGGGTGAGGGTGAGACATGCCCGCTACTGGTAGATGCCGCGGGGAATTTTCACTGACGGGAAGCCATCGAGCTCCGAAAAAGAGCCCTTTCAGAGCCCGGAGCACGGCCGCGAATTCGCTGGCGTCGCCCGCAGGAATGCCAGGTCAAGGCTGAAATCGGCACCGCAGACGGCAGTCGTGTACAGCACCACCACACGCTTCGGCGCGCCCATCCTCGATGCCGGAGGCCTCACCCTTATCGCAGGCTGCCTGGCCGGCGCCGGTGTGCTCGGCGGATTGGGCGCCATCGTCGGCGCCGGAGTGCTCGGTGTCCCCGTTGGTATTGCCGCTGCGATCAAGTCAGAACACCATGAACCAGCCGTACGACGAGGAAAAGCCGGGTGCCGACAAGGAGTGACCTCCGATGCCGGCCGGCGGCGCGGGCGAGGGTCCCGCGCCACCGGCCGGCGGGCGGTGGGTCAGGGCAGTGAGCCACCACCGTCGGACGGAAGGGTGGGTTGGGCCGTTGGGTGAGGCGGGCCGCTTCCGTTACCGACGGGGTAAGCCTGCTCGGGAGACCTCGAGGGTTACCACGATCGGGCTGTGAGTCGGCTGGGAACTCTGGCGCTGGGGTAGCCGAGCGCCGGCGGCTCGGCATCAACCGTTGCGCACCGCGCGCTATTCGCCTTCGGCCACCGATGCGTGTCTCCGTGGATGACGGCGGCCAATTTCTTTTCGCTGACCGACCCGGATGGAAACACCGTCACCAGGTTGACAGAGACCATGTCAGCCGAGTTCCGAGGCGGGGAGAACAACTTCTGGCCTCTACGCCTTCCGATCGTGTTCCAGCAAGCGGGGTCGCCACTCATTCATCATCAAGGTCGACCACTCCGAAACGACCCTGCCGCTGACGATCGTCGCCCGTGTGGGCGGCCCTCCTTTGAAGGTTTTCACTCGCTCTAACGAGGAAAACCTGGTCATACCTTCAAGCGAGGGTTCAAAGTTACGATCAGTGAGCATGAACATCCAGCCAGAGCCTCCCACCCTGCGCGAGCTGCGCACTCCAGACTTCACCTTGACCTTGAACGAGCTCAGGGCAGTGACCGCCTTTGCCGTGGCCTCGGCTGAGCAGGTGCTCCCGCTTTTCCAGGCGCATCACCCCGACGACGGCAGACCCCGCGAAGCACTCGCCGCCGCCGTCGCGTTCGCACAGGGAGACCGCCGCTCCCGCACCCAACGTGTAGCAGCACCGGCGGCCCACCGTGCTGCAAAGGAAGCGGCGTCGCCGGTCTCGTTCCACGCCGCGATGGCCGCAGGCGATGCCGCGGCGTCGGCATACCTGCATCCGCTGGCAGATGCTGTCCAGGTCAACCACATTTTGCGCGCATCTGCGCACACCATCCGGGTGTTCGAGCTGTGCCCCACCAGCGAGGAAGAGGCCGCAGGTAACCCTGTCGAGCGCATCGTTTACCTCGCGACGCCGCTGTTGATCGACGTCCTCTGCCGCTACCCAAGGATCGGCGCCGGAACGAACCGGGTCAGTCAGCTGGTGCACGAGCTCGACGACCGTCTGCGAGACCAGTCGCGAACCCCGCCCAGGTCACCCGACCGAGTGTCGGAGCAGCGATGATTCTGCCCAAGATCCGAGATCCCCGAATGGTGACGATCCGTCGGGGTGGCTCGCTGACCGACGCCGATCATCGGTTGCTCGCGCTGTGGGCAGCCGATTGCGCCGAGCATGTTCTCGACTACTTCGAGCGTGAACTGCCCGACGATCCACGGCCACGGGACGCAGTCGCGGCCGCGAGAGCGTGGGCGCGGGGCGACATGCCGATGATGCAGGCCCGCGCAGCAGGTGGTCACTCGATGGGCGCAGCCAGGCCGCTCGTCGGCGCGGCCCGATTCGCCGCCTACGCAGCCGGACAAGCCGCATGCGTCGGACATGTCGCCGAACACGATCTCGGCGCCGCTGCATACGCGATCAAGGCCGCTCGAAGCGCGCACCCTGGCAATTCTCGGGCGGAGCGAATCGAGCGTGACTGGCAGCGTAAGCAACTCCCTGACCCGGTCCGCAGGCTTGTCCTCGAAGACCAGATCCGGCGCAACAGCATCTGCTGGTCGGTCTTCTCCGACTGAGATCCGCAGCTGCTGCGCTATGCCACGAGCAGCGCCCGAGCCCGCTCGTTGAAGTCCGCTACCAACGGGTGTGGACCGAACGCGACCATGCGCTGCTGGATATCCCGAACGGCTTCCACAGACCGAGAGGACTTGACCTTGCTGGACAGGTTCACAGTTCGAACGCTCGCAGCATGGGCCGCTTCAAGATCTCGATTCTGAATGTGGGCCACTGCCAACGCCGCATGGGACAGCGCACCGCGCCGCGCCCGGTTCTGGCTGCGGGCGTAAGCAATTGACCGCCGCGCGTGCAGGGCAGCCTCATCCGGCTGCCCCAGATCCCGAAACGCGTTCGCCCACTCGCCACAGATGTACGCCTCATCGATGAACTTCGCCCACTCCGGTTCCTGCTCCGGCTCTATCCGCTCGAAGGCGCGCTCGGCTGCGTTGACAGCTTGTGCGGTACCGACCTTGTCGCCAGTAGCCGCGAGCGCCCGCGCTTCGAGGGTCCACAGGTCGGCTAGGCATGCAGCAGAGTTGGCTTTGGCAAGGCCCTGCCGGCCCGCCTGAGCGAGGCGACGACCCTCGTGCGGGTGTCCGAGCAGCGTTGCCTGATCTGCCAGCCCAGCGAGGACGTGAGCGCCGAGCGCCGAATCTTTTGACTCCTCTGCCAGGCGGAGAGCCTGAATCAAGTACCGCTGAGCGGTCCCATGCTCGCCGTTGTCGAACGCCATCCATCCCAGTAGGTAGGTCTGTTCGGATGCAGCTCCGCACAGCGCCCGGCGTACTTCCGCGGTGTGAGTACGCCGAAGCAGCGGATAGACGTGCTCGTTCATGTAGGCAGCCAGAACCAGACGGCCTGATCCTCCCCCTTGGAAGATGTCCATCTCTTGGAACGTGCCGAACATGTTCTTCACGGCCGTAACGTCTTCGAGCCGTACGCGTTGCCGGCCGTCCGGCAACTGGTCGAGGGTGTTGAGTAGCCAGTCACGGGACGGTCCGATGGCCGCGACTGCTGCAAAGGGTGCGGCCGTGAGCAACTTCCTGCGGTCCACGTCTGCCTTCCTAGGTCGGCAACGGCTTCCACCGTCTCGGTCAACGATGGGCTGTAGGTGAGGGACCGGTCAACCGCTGGGGCAGCACCCAAACCGAGGTCGTACGTCGTCACGCGGTATCCGAACCGTGCGGAGAACAGGTCCGCCAGGATCGCCGGAACAGGGGGCCGAGGGCGTTCCCCTTCATCTATCCAGCGCCGCACACTGGACGTGTCGGGCCGGACGTGATGCTCACCCCATTCGAAGGCGAGGGTCCGGACTCGTCGTGCCAACTCGCCACGGCTCCACCCGGAACGGGTCAGCCACTCTTCAAGATGCATGTCCGGACTCTTCATCCTGATCACCCGTTGGTCTAGTGGTGGTGGCGAATTCACCACCATTCAACACCCCGAGCAACCTGCTCATGGCAGGTCGGAGCAACCAGACTCGGTTCTAGCGCCCGGAGAGACGACTCTCCTACTTCCCTCATCGAGGACGGTTTTCTCAGGGGCCGGGCGCACCCAAACCGCAGTCGATGCCCCGGAGGTCGGCCGATGCCGAACAACGAGCTTCCACAACGAGACCCGTTCACCGGGCCACCAACCGCCTACACAGGACCCACCATCTACGTGGGCGACACCGCGTGCACAGGCGAACCAGCTACCGATCTTTTCGGAGTCTTCGTGGCCGCGCTTCGGGAGTGGGCAGGTCCTCGGCCTGCCTCCACGGAATCGTCTCGGTGGCGGGGTGTCGACCCCCCGCCATCGGGCGTACCACACTGCCGTCGATGCAAGCCGAGGTTTAACCCGATGGAACACATACCGTTTGGCGACACCCCGATGTCGCGTTGCATCTTCTATCGGCGGGTATGCGATCTGCCCGCAACCGTCGACCCACCGAGCTTGGGTCGCATCATCATGAAAGCAACACACGTCCAGGCGGTCAGAATGCCTGTGCCGCTCGGGCAAGCGGTCAGACACGATATGGGCCGTCGAGGTGCGGCTGTCGGTCCGATCCTGGCGTTGCCACGGTCGGACCAGTGGATGGATCTGATCGTGCGCGGACGTCCCCGAGGATATGTCGCTGTTCGCGGAGTTGTTTCGGAACAACGTGTCAATTATCCGTGACGGTGGCACGATCGCGTTGCCGTCACCCACCGCCAGGTCGAGCGAAGTACGGTACTGGGTCGAGCCACCACGAGACACGTTCCGGCCGTCTGGGCTTGCCGTGATCGATGTGGTGCGGGCTTGTTTGGGACCGGGCAAGGTGCGGGAGGTGTCGCATGCCTGAATGTGGTTGCGGCCCTTGGATCACGGTGTCGATGCGCGATATGGCCGGATACGACAGCAAAACCGCCGACCCGCCGAACAGCGAACCCCAATGAATGTCAAAGCAATCGGGATGCTATTACTCGATGTCAGCGGCCCGCACGTGTTACGAGACGAACGCGTCATCACCGAGTTGGCCGACCAGCACGGCTACACCCTGATGCGGCTGGTCACGATCGCGCACGACACGTTCATGCCCACCGTCCTGATCGTCACCACAGCACACAATATGGGCGCCTCCGCAGTTATCGCGCCGAGCGCCGACCACATCAAGCACAACGCCCGGGCTATCGCAGTCGTGTGCGACCTGATCACCCCGACCCACCGGATCCTCTGCACATCCCCTGACCGACGAGGAGGCATGTCATGAGCACACCAGACGACGAATACCCAACCGCCCTTGCCGAATTCCGGCGCGCCTCGGATGCGTTTCATGACGCAGGTCTTCCCCCAACCGGGCCACTCGCGGATGCGTACAACGCGGCAGCGGCCCGCCTGCAAAAGGCGGCGTCTCACCGCTGCGACACCGACAAGCCGACTAGATTCGATGCACCGTGAAACCAGACAGCCAGCACGAGGGGAAGGCCCGGCCAGTGGACGACGAACAGTTGACGATGGACCTCGGTGTGCTGGTCGAGCAGACCGCATGGGGGAAATGGATAGACCCCGATCGCCGCAAGGCGCAAGTCCAGAAGTTCATGGACCATGCAGGCATAAGCCGCTTCCCTTCGGAGCCGTGGCCCGAAGGGTCGGCGGAGGTAAAACGGCTCGATTCTATTGTCGCGGAACTGTTCCCGAATATGGCTACCGCGATGGCTCCCGAGAACGCCGACATGGCAGATGCGTTCATCTGCTTTTTAGGTGAATGCTTCATCAGGTTCGCAGGGGCACATTGGGAAGATTACGAATGGTTCGGTCGTGAGAATTCATTCTACGATCACGTCAATCCAGTGCTCGAATATAGGTTCGACGCCGACGGTGACACCGCCTACGGGTTGATGAAACTCATGATCGATGATTATGACCCGGACGACGGCGGTGGCATGTTCTCCGGTATGGCAGACATGCTGCGCGAATTCGCGGACGAATATGCGTCGTCAGGTGAGGGCGTGTAGCCCCACAGTTTACGAGAGAAGCAACGCGAACGCGCGATACGAGCGGGAATCCCGCTCGACGCCATACGCGTCGCCCAACTCGGATGGGATCAGCCCGGAGAAGTACGGCGGCCGGAACCGGCGGATCGGGCAGTTGCCGACGCCAATCGTCATCACAACGAAGCCAGGGAACGCGGACGCGTCGAGGAGCGAGAACGTCAGCGCACCTTTGGGCGCGAAGCTCGGTAGAAGGGTTTGGCGCTAACCCGTGAGACCGCGAAGTGACTTCGGCCGATCATACGGGCGGCGACCTTCGAACGGCTGCGGTAAAGGCAGCCCACTCGGCTTGCCCGAACTCGAGAGTTGGACGGGCGTCAGGGAGTCCCCGATACTTGCTGTCGCGGACAAGAATTCGGTCGCCTTCGAACCGGACTTCTACGCACGCAGTGCTGTCGTTCGAATACGACGACTTGAACCAGCCCGGCACGCCATCCATATCGGCCGAGCCTACAGCTCACCGAGTTTGCGCTCGATCAACGTTATCGAATCGTCCCGTGGCAGGGCATGATCGGCGATGGTGTTGGCGTACATGGTGCTGAGATGCCTTACCGGCTCGGCGTCTTCGATCACTCCGAGGTGCACCAATGTCTCGGTCCACCCCACGTCGGGTAGCAGCATGTTCTCGAATCCGAGCAGGTGGAACGATGCGCCTGCCAGCAGCGCACCGCCGGGCGCATCGAACGGGATGACGCGAATGTCCACCGAATCGCGGTGCTCGTCGACGATCGAGACCAGATGGCGTAGCTGGCCTTTCAAGACCTCGGTACCACCCGTTCGCTGTGTCAGGGCGGCCTCGCCGACAAGTGCGGTGAAATACAGCGGTTCCGTGCCGGTCAGCCGCTGCTGACGCCGCATGCGTACCTCGACCCATCGATCGATCTCGACCTGCCGAACGCGGGCAGTGTCGTTGGCGATCACCGCACGGGCGTAGTCCTCGGTTTGCAACAGTCCGGGGATCAGGACGCTCGCATAGCTCCGAATGTTGTGCGCTCCGTACTCGAGCCCATATAGCCGCGAGACTTCATCCGACAGCAATCCGGCATAGCTCGACCACCACCCGCGCTGCTTGGCGATCTCGCGCAACCGCAGCATCTCGTCGCGTTCGGCGGGGTCGAACTCGAGCAGCGACATCAGCCGCTTCAGCTTGTCCTCGGCCAGGATGCGTTCCTTCTCGACCTTCGACCAGTACGACAGCGTGAAGCCGAGTTCCTTGGCGATGACCGACGCGCTGACGTCGAACTCGCTGCGCCTGCGCTTGATTCGGAGCATGAGTTCCCAGCGGGCGACCGTTGGCGAGAGTGGTGCCATCGGGGGATGGTGTCCTTCCAGCTCTAACGATGCGTGGAGATGACCGTACCTCCCAGCAGACTAGATCAATCAGCAGTGAGATCGATAGGTCAACTTGACTTATCGATGGACTAAACCCTAGGCTCCATGTGTCTCAGATCACAGGCGGGAGCGTTCCAGCCGGGCCCGCACGGCGCGGGATCGAGGGGGGCGCATGGCTGTGCATGTTGTCGGTCGGGCGTGGATGGTTGGGGATCGGACTGCGCATCAGGCGCGGCGGGTCAGTGATGACGCGTGGGTGGTCTCGTATTTGCGGGGACGGATGCTTACTACCGAGCAGGCGACGGCTGCGATTCAGGCGGCGGAGTTTGTTGCGGTGATGGATGAGCTTGCGGCGCGGATGGGGCTCACCGCGTTGGAAGCTTTGGGGCTTGCGGTCAATGAAACCCCGTGGGAGACACCGCCGTCACGGCATCGCTTTGCCAAACTCCGTGGGCGGCACCGGCGTTGAGGATTGCCGACTTTTGTACAGGTAGGTCGTTGTCCAGCAGCATCATTCGAACGAGGGGTAATCGGCATGGAACCACTGCCGCCGAAGGAAATGATCTTGGAAGCCTGCCGCAGCCTGCCGCGCGGCGATCATCCGATCCTGACATCCGCGCACCAACTGGCGGGACTGCACGAACAGCGCAGGTACTGCGCGCTGGGCTCGACGGCCGACATCGACGAGCGGCGAGCCCATTTCGTACTCACCATCGATCGCTGGATTGCCACCGAAGTTCCGCTTCCGCATGGTGGCGCGCACATGCACACCGAGACGGTCGGCACCGTGATCGACAGAATGGCCCAATTCTCCATCTGCGCCTATGCAGCCCTGCGCACCGCACCGGACTGGATCGTGCACGACGCCTGGCAACGTTTGGCCGAGCTCGCCCTCGGCTACCAGGATCTCGCCTTCGAGGTCTCCGCCGGCATCCGCCGCCTGCCCGACCTCGGCGGCCACCGGCCCTACAGCTCCGGTCAGGGCTGGCTCTGAACCACCACCCGAGCCCACGGCAGCGCCTCCCGCCACCCAGGTTGCCCGAAGGCCCAGCCCTGCAACACTTTTGCCACGGTCTCGTGTCCCGATATATCGAACGGGCCGGCCACGCGCGCCGCGAAGTGCCGGTCGGAGCCACCCTCACGGAACTCGATCTGACAACTCATGTTGTCGTTGAGATAGATCTGCATGTAGTGCTGCCCGACAGGCTCGGCATCCAACCGATCCACGATCACGAACCGATGCTGCAGATTCATCTCACTCAGCAGGTCGAACAACAAGTCCGCAGAAGGGTTTTCCCGCGCTTCCCCGCTCGCCGTCTCCACCCGCAACGCCGCATCCATCACCCCGCCGACCCTAACCAGTTCCCCATACTGGCAATACCCAAACATCGCCGCAAAACTTTGGTCCCCACCAAGTGCGCTGCCGCCGACGGACATTCGCCCCTCGGCCAAAGTCGCTCGGCCCACCTGCCCTGTGCAACGCCCCGGACCAGTCCACCGAACAGGGCATCAGCGAGATCCCACCCGCCACACGCCGCAGCCGAGTCCCGTTCGTCAACGAGGCAATCGGGCGGGAAACGCGCTGGTGTACCGCAGAGCTGTTGGCGCGAGCCGGATTCGAGCAGCTCCGGGCCGGTTGCTATTCGCCGGAGGCCGGGTCGGGCCAGGCGTGGGCTTCCAGGCGGGACCGGACCCGGGCGGCGTCTGTTTCCGAGGGCATTTCGTTGGTGGTCTTGGTAATCATCACCTGGATGTCGGTCTTGTCAGCGGGGAGGTCACCGGTGGCTGCCAATTCGGCGGCTATCTGGCGGACCTCGTCGTCGGAGAGGCGGCGGCGCAGGAGGGCGAGCAGCGGGACGTAGTCGGATTCCGGGACACCGTCGGGATATCCGGCCCGCAGCCAGTCGATGATCGCATGGAGAAACGGCGGCATCAGGCTGGGTTCAATCGGCGTCGGGGAAGGGGGTAGCCAGTGGCCAACCGCCTGCGGCGAGATGCGAGGCCACGCGGGCGACGTCGTGTTCGTCCGGCTGCTCCATCGCGAACCGCGTGATCGCCGTCTCGATATCGGCCTGACTGATCTCGGTGTCCGGGTTTTCGCTCACCAGTACCTCGGCGATCGCGACCACCTCGAAATCGGTCAGGTGCCGGTGCAACACGGCGAACAGGGCGACATAGTCGGAGCTGGGGATCCCCTGCGGGTATCCGGCGCGCAGCCAGCCGATGACCCGGCTGAGCACATTCGGGCGCCCCTGCGTGGATTTCGGTTGCTCTGTCACGATGCCGCCCTTCAGGCCTGTCCGAACAGATGGATACCGAATTTGGCGGCGAGGAATGCCTTGGCGGTGTAGAGGATTCCGGTGATGATCGCGGCGATGATCAACCCGAAGCACACCAGAGCCCCGGCCAGCGCCGGGTAATTGCGTTGGACTGCACGGCCATCCGCGGTGACCGAATCGGCCGCCGACCAGAACCGCACTCCGACGGCGAAGATGATCGGCAAGCCCGCGCCGAGCACCAGGCCGGCCGCGGTCACCTTCCACAGCGAGTTCAGATTCGTGATGAGCGTGTGCACGGTGCTCCTCCTAGTGCCTACTGTGGACAACGCACCGGGAACGATCCACCGGTGCGACTGCTCGCATGCGACGCCTGAACGGGGTGGGATACAGCGCGTTGTTCGACACGCTTCACACCTGGGCGGAACGGTTGGATTTGGTACCGGGGCCCTCCGAGGAGGACGTGCCGGAGGGTGGCGACAAACCGTCCGCGGTCACGCCGCCCGGACTGCCCTCGGCCGACGACGGAGCACCCGCCGCAGCGGCGGACGCCGAAGCGTCCTTCGCAGTAGCAGCGTCCTTCGCAATGCCGGAATCGGCGTCCGGCGTGTCGGCCGCCGCCTGCGCACGGCCCGGCGGCTCGACCGGCTCGACTGCGTCCGGTGTCTCGCCGGGCCATTCGTTGACATTGCTGGTGTCGACGGGGTCGTGCCGCGAGCGCAGGTACATGACGGCCGACAGCGCAATGAGAATCGCGAACACGACGAGCACGCCGGCAAGCCCGCCGATGACGTGCGCGATGGCCCAGCAGATAGCCCCCGCCACACCCGCGAGCGGCAGCGTGAGCAGCCACGCCACGGTCATTCGACCCATCACGCTCCAGCGGACCTCAGCGCCCTTGCCGAGCCCGGTGCCGAGGATCGAGCCGGTGGCGGTCTGGGTGGTGGACAGCGGCAGACCGAAATGGGCCGAGGTGAGAATGATCGCGGCCGACGAGGATTCGGCGGCCAGCCCCTGCGGAGAGTCGATCTCGACGAGGCCCTTGCCGAGGGTGCGGATGATGCGCCAACCACCCAGGTAGGTGCCCGCCGCGATGGCGACGGCACAGGCCGCCATAACCCACAGCGGCATCTCGTCGTTCTTGGTGAGGGTGCCGTGCGCGACGAGCGCCAGGAAGATGACACCCATCGTCTTCTGTGCGTCATTGGTGCCGTGCGCCAGCGAGACAAGCGAGGCGGAGCCGATCTGGCCCCAGCGGAAACCCTGGTCGACTTTGTTCGGATCCGACTTCTTGGTGATCCGATAAACCCCCCAGGTGCCGATCGCCGAAACCAGCGCCGCGACGATCGGCGCGAGCACAGCAGGCAGCACGATCTTGGTGAGCACGCCGTCCGAACCGGAGGCCCAGATCACTCCGCTCCAGCCGAGCGCGGCGATGGTGGCACCGATCAGGCCGCCGAACAGCGCATGCGATGAACTCGACGGCAGGCCGAACAGCCAGGTCAGCAGATTCCACAGAATGCCGCCGACCAGGCCGGCGAACACGATGATCAACAGGTCCTGCCCGTCGACGCCCTCGAGCCGGACGATGCCCTTGGCCACCGTCGCGGCGACCGCCACCGACAGGAACGCACCGATGAGGTTGAGCAACGCAGACAGTGCGACCGCCACGCGCGGCCGCAGTGCGCCGGTGGCGATCGAGGTCGCCATCGCGTTCGCAGTGTCGTGGAAACCGTTGGTGAAATCGAATGCGAGTGCCGTGACGATGACGATCAGAAGAACCAGTAATTCGACGGTCACCTCTCCAGTGTGAAGTACCGGCCATCTGAATTGCGATGCGGTTGCCGTCTGCCGGGACTCGATTTCGATCGGCTACCGTAGACCTGGCCTCTACCTGCCGACGCGCGAGCAGCCCTCGGCGAAGGAGGGGCGGCTCGCAAAGCGATCATCGATCCACGCTCCCGCATCGCTGAACGGTGACCGACTGCTCACGGCAGCAGGGCGCGAACTGTCTCGATGGTGTCGGCGTCCGCGGGTTCCTTGTCCGGGCGATAGCGAACGACACGGGCGAAGCGCAGGGCGACACCGCCGGGATAGCGCGGACTCACCTGGACGCCGTCGAGCGCGATCTCGACGACGAGTACCGGCCGCAAATACACGGTCTGGTCGTCGCGGGCGCGCTGGTGGCGCGGAAATTCGGCGGTCTGCCAGTGCAGTAGCGCGTCGGTGAGGCCCTTGAACGTCTTGCCGACCATCACCGGTTCGCCGGTTTTCGGATCGCGGGCTCCGAGATGCAGGTTCGACAGGTAACCGGTGCGGCGGCCGTACCCCCACTCGGCGCCGAGCACCAGCAGGTCGAGGGTGTGGGTCGGCTTGATCTTCTGCCAGGCGCGGCCGCGTCGACCGGCCGCGTACGGCGCGTTCAACGATTTGATCATCACGCCCTCGTGCCCGGAGGCGAGCGCGCCGTCGAAGTACTCGGCGGCCGCCTCCGGATCCGGCCGCAGGATAGCCGGAATACTGTGTTCGACAGCGACTTTCGTCAGCGCCGTGCGGCGCTCGTACAGCGGGGCGTCCAGCAGGTCCTGGCCGTCGAGGTGCAGGCAGTCGAAGAAGTACGGGTGCAGCAACAGTTCCCTGGTCGAGCTCACCTCGGCGAAGCGGCTCATCGTCTCCTGGAACGGGCGCGGCCGACCCGAATCGGTCAGCGCGAGAGTTTCCCCGTCCAGCACCACGCTGGTGCAGTGCAACCGGGAAACCAGATCGACCAGCTCGGGCACGCTCGCGGTGATATCGCGCAGCGTCCTGGTGAACACCCACACCCGCGATCCGTCGCGATGCACCTGTATCCGGGCGCCGTCCATTTTGTGCTCGACGGTCACCTCGCCGTCGAATTCGGCCATGGCCTCCTCCAGCGAAGCGCCGGGCGAGGCGAGCATCGGCTGGATGGGGCGACCCAGCTCCAGCCGGAACTCGGTGAGCGCGTCCACTCCGCCGGTCAGCGCGGCAATGGCGGTGACCGGCAGTTGCCCCGACAGCATGTAGGCCCGGCGAACCAGATCCACCGGCACCTGCGCCGCGACGGCAACCGCCTCGCCGACGAGCGCGGTCAGCGCACCCTGGCGCAGCTCACCGGTCAGCAGCCGGAGTAGGAACACCTGTTCATCGGCGGTCGCCGCGGTCCACAACGCCGTGAGCAGTTCCTTGCGCCGGTTCGCCGAACCCGCGCCCGCGATGCCCGCCAACTCGCCGAGTGCGCCATCGACATCCGAAACCGCAAGTGTCGCAGTGCCGCTCGGCGCACCGTCCATCGCGGTGAGCGTGCGCCAGCCGGTGCCGATACGCCCCTGCCGTAGCTCGCCGGAAACCCAGGCGACCACCGGGGCCAGCTCGTCCGGCGCGGCATCGGACAACAGCCCGGCCAGCGCGGCGATCTTGGTCTTACGGGACCGCGTCGCGCGGACGGTCTCCGAGGTCCGCACGACATCCGAGAACAGCACCACCTGACGGTAACCCGGGGGTGTGACACATCGCTCAGCCCTGCTGCTAATTCACTCTTGGCAGGGCTGTGAAACCAGCCATAAACTGGACAGATGGCCAAGACTTACGTCGGGGCGCGGCTTCGTCAGCTGCGGGCCGAACGAGGGCTGAGCCAGGTCTCACTCGCCCAGAAGCTGGAGATCTCGGCGAGCTACCTCAACCAGATCGAACACGATGTGCGCCCGCTCACCGTGCCGGTGCTGCTGCGGATCAGCGAGGTTTTCGGCGTCGACGCCACCTTCTTCTCCTCACAGGACGACACCCGGCTCATCGCCGAACTCCAAGAGGTCGTGATGGACCAGGAGCTCGGCATCGAGGCCGACACCCAGGAGATCGCCGACATGGTCTCCGCGCACCCGAGCATGGCGCGCGCACTGGTCAATATGCACAACCGCTACCGCAACACCTCCGCGCAGCTGGCCGCCGCCACCGAGGACCGATTCGCCGACGGCTCCGGCAGCGCGACGATCAGCAAGCCACATGAGGAAGTGCGCGACTTCTTCTATCAGCGACAGAACTACATCCACGAATTGGATACCGCCGCAGAGGAACTCACCGCCCGCATCCGATTCCACGGCGGTGACATCAACAACGAGATCGCGCGCAGGCTGCGCGCGCACGATGTGCGGATCGTCGAACGCATCGACCTCGGCGAGGGGGTGCTGCACCGGTACGACCCGGACACCCAGCGACTGGAAATCGCCCCGCACCTGTCCGGCGGACAGCGCACCTTCAAACTCGCCGCCGAATTGGCTTATTTCGAATGCGGCGAACTGCTCGAAAAGCTGGTCGAGGAGGGCAATTTCGTCTCCGAGGACACCCGCAAACTGGCCATGCTCGGCCTGGCGAACTATTTCGCCGCGGCCACCGTGCTGCCCTACACGCATTTCCTCGAGGTCGCCGAGGACTTCCGCTACGACATCGAGCGACTCTCGGCCTTCTTCACCCAAAGCTACGAGACCATCTGCCACCGGCTTTCGACTCTGCAACGTCCCAAGCTGCGCGGCGTGCCCTTCTCGTTCGTCCGCGTCGACCGAGCAGGCAATATGTCGAAACGCCAGTCCGCCACCGGTTTCCACTTCTCCGCCAGCGGCGGCACCTGCCCGCTGTGGAATGTCTACGAGACCTTCGCCTACCCCGGCAAGATCATGACCCAGATCGCCCAGATGCCCGACGGCCGCAAATACCTGTGGGTCGCCCGCACCGTGGAGCGGCGAGCAACCCGATACGGCCAGGCCAGCAAGACATTCGCCATCGGGCTCGGTTGTGAACTGCGGCATGCGAGCCGGGTCGTCTACGCCGACGGGATAGATCTCGACGAGGCGAAGGCCACCCCGATCGGCGCGGGCTGCCGGGTCTGCGAACGCGCCAATTGCCCGCAGCGCGCGTTTCCGCCGCTGGGCAAGGTGCTCGATATCAGCGAGCACCGCAGCTCGGTGTCACCGTACGTTCTCAAGTAGGCCGATACATGTGGTTCGCCGCTGCTATATGGATCTGATGACTTCGCCCGCACGTCCGTCCTGGAACTCGGGGTTCCAGTAGTAACGACGCAAAAAACCGTTGGGCCGCCGACGAGCCAACAGGCTCAGTGTTGAAAGGCGTTCGAGCGGCGTACGGTCGAGTGTGTGAACAGTGGCGCCGTACCGGCGGCAGCTGTGGAGGGCTCGGACCTGTGGGCGCGGGCGTTCTCGGCCCTGTACGACCCGCTCCTATGGGTGGGCGAGAAGGCGGGCATGGGCGTTCGTCGACGGGATTTGCTCGGCCGTGCGAGGGGGCGGACGGTCGAGCTGGGCAGCGGTACGGGTCTGAACCTGCGGTACTACCCTGACGACCTCGACGAGCTGATCCTGACCGAACCCGAGGCCGCAATGCGTGCGCGGTTGGCGCGGAGGCTGCATCGCAGTCGACGTCGGGCGCGTGTGCTCGACGCATCAGCGGAACAGCTGCCATTCGCGGATGGAACCGTGGACACCGTCGTCTCAACTCTCGTGTTGTGCACCGTCGACGCAGCCGATCCGGTGTTGCGGGAGATTGGGCGCGTGCTACGCCCCGGAGGCCAGCTGCTGTTCCTCGAGCATGTCCGTTCCCAGTCGCCGCGACTTGCCCATTGGCAGGATCGCCTCGCCGGCCCGTGGCGCCGGTTCGCGGAGGGCTGCCACTGCAACCGTGCCACCCTCGAGCTGATCCGGACCTGCGGGCTGGAGCTCGGAGAGGTACAGGAAGCGTCGTGGCGGGCAATGCCCCCGATTATTCGACCGCTGATCACGGGCGTGGCCACCAAAAGCGGTGGCTGACACTCTCGAGTGCCCCTGAACTCGTTTCACGCTGCGCTGTCGAACAAGGTCGGGAGGTTCCGGTAGAACTTCGCTGAATTTTGGGGCGGATATGACCGTAGCCGCTATTCAGGCCGGACACGACGTCATGGCTTTCAGGTCGGTCACGTCACGACTCGCTGCAATTCGTGCTGTAGTGCGTTCAGTTCTGCGCCACCGGCCATCTGCTGGGTGAGCTCCGGCAGCCCGATGTCGAGCTTCTCGTAGGAGCCGAGCACGGCGCCTCGCTCGAGCAGTAGAAACCGGTCACCGACCAGGTAGGCGTGGTGGGGGTTATGGGTGATGAGGATGACGCCGAGCCCGCGGTCGCGAGCTTGCACGACATACCGCAGGACCGCGCCCGCCTGTTTCACGCCCAGCGCGGCGGTCGGTTCGTCGAGAATCAGCACCTTGGCGCCGTAGTGCACCGCCCGCGCGATGGCCAAGCACTGCCGCTGCCCGCCGGACAGCGTGCCGACGGGCTGTTCCAGATCCTGAATATCGATTCCCATGTCGGACAAGGCAATACGTGCGATCTGCTGCGCTTTGCGCCGGTCCAGCAGCCGCAGCGGCCCGAATCCGGTGGTGGGTTCGCAGCCGAGGACGAAGTTGCGCCACACGCTCATCAGCGGTATCAGTCCGAAATCCTGGTACACAGCGGCGATACCGTGGTCCATGGCGGCACGCGGTGAGGAGAGCCGGGTCGGCTCGCCTTCGATCCGCACCTCGCCGCTGTCGTGCTGGTGTACGCCGGAGAGGATCTTGATGAGGGTGGATTTGCCGGCGCCGTTGTCGCCCAGTACGCAGGTGACCTCGCCCGCGTTGACAACCATCGAGACGTCCCACAGCGCCACCACACTGCCGTAACTCTTTCCGACAGTGAGTGTTTCGATCAGCGCAGTCATCGGCGTGCCCTTTCCGCGCGCTTGGAGAACTGGGTGTTCACCAGCACTGCCGATAGCAGCAGGATGCCGAGGAACAGCATGAACCAGTCGCTGTTCCAGCGCGCGAACACGATTCCCTGCTGGGCCATGCCGAAGGTCAGCGCACCGATCGCAGCGCCGACCACGGACCCGAAACCACCGCTCAGCAGACATCCGCCCACGACCGCGGCGATGAGGTACTGAAACTCCGATCCGACACCCTGGCTCGCCTGGACGCTGTCGAATCGCAGAATGTCGCACGAGCCGACCACCCAGCCGGCGGCTGAGGTGGTCATGAACAGTATGATCTTGGTGCGCCCGACGGGCACGCCGACCGCTCGTGCGCCCACCTGCGAGCCGCCGAGAGCCAAGACCCAGTTCCCGAATCGGGTGCGCACCAGCACGACTGCGGCGATTATCGTGAGCACGATCCACCACAGGGTCGACGCCTGTATGCGAGCGTCAGCGATTCCGGTCGTGGAGGCGAACACCGCACTCGCCGACGAGTAGCCGCCCGCGTTGTGGATGCCCGACAGTTGCACAGTGCCGGTGACCAGGCGCGTCACACCGAGGTTGAGGCCTTGCAGCGCAAGGAATGTGCCGAGAGTGACGATGAAACTCGGCAACCCGGTCCGTACCACGAGCCAGCCGTTGAGCGCGCCCACGGCCAGCGCGAACATCAGTGAGACAAGCAGCGCCGACCACACGTTCCACCCGGCGTGCACTGCGAGCAGCGCGGTGACCAGCGCGGTGGACCCGGTCATCACACCGGCCGACAGATCGAACTCACCGCCGATCATCAGCAAAGCCACGGCGATAGCCATGATGCCGATCGGCGACGCGGCGTCCAGCCACGTCGAGATACCCAACGGGCTCAGGAACTTATCGGTGACGACCGAGAAGAACACGAACACCGCGGCCGCACCCAGCGCCGCACCGGTCTCCGGACGCACGATCAACCGCTGCACCAGCGGTGCGCGCCCTTTCAGCGGACGCGGTACCGAGGCGGACACTTCGGCACGAACAGTCACTTCACACTTCCAGCCGGTCTCAACGCGTTCCCTGCGCCACCAGCTGGGCGATCGCATCGACATTGGACTTGTCGACGAAGCTGGGGCCCGTCTGGATCGGCAGGCCACCGCCGACGGTATCGAGGTTCGACCGGTAGAGCTGCAGCAGCACGATGGGCAGATACCCTTGTTCGTACTGCTGCGGGTCGGCGGCGAACAACAGTTTGCCCGTTCGGATGGCGTCGAGCACCTCGGTGTTGAGGGTGAAGGTGGCAATCGCTGCGGTGGAGTTGGCTTCTTGTGCCGCGGCGACCGAGCGGGCGGCGATCTGCGCGTTGTAGGACAGCACTGCGTCGATCGACCGGTCGGCCTGGAGCGCGGCCTTGATCCGAGACTGAACATCTGTCGGGTTGTTGATGTCGACCACCACCGTCGTGGTGGCATTACCGAAGCCCTCCGCGGCACCGCTGGCAAGATTGTCGGCGCTGACCTGGCCGGCCATGTGGTTCACCAACAGCAGCTTGGTCTTTCCGGCATCGCGCAGGCGTTTACCCACGGCCACCGCGGCAGGCCGCTCGCTCTGGCCGACGTGGCCGATGGCGCCGAGGCCGGCGCTTTCGGCTTCGCCGGAGTTGGTCGTCACCACCGGGATGCCGGCCGCCACGGCGCGTCGGATGGAGGGGCCCAGCGGCTGCGGGTAGGCCATCGAGACGACCAGGCCGTCGACACGCTGCGCGACGGCATTGTCGATGAGTTTGGCCTGCGCGTTGGGATCCTCGGCAGAGTAGTAGTCGACGCGTATGCCGAGCTGTTTGCCCGCCGCCAAGGCACCGTTCTTCACCACACTCCAGAAAGCGTCACTCGGGCTGCTCTGGGTGACCACCGCAACCGAGCGCAACGTGCCCGCAGCGGCCGGGGTGCGGGTCTGCGCGGAGCCGCCGGTGCCCGGCGCGCTGCACGCGGCCAGCACAGGGCCCGCGACAAGCCAAGGCAGGACACGCCGCCGCTGTATCGTTTGCGAGATCATCGTCATCACGTCCAATCTGCCTGTCGGGCCGAAATGTACGGCCCGCCAACGCGGTACGTAAGCCGACTGACGTCAGATATACAATCTGGACTGCAACAAGCAGTGGGAAGGCCACCACGGCCGGCGGGCCAGAATTCCCGGTTCCGCTTGTCCCGCAAGACTTTCCGCCACAGCTCGCCCGCGAACCTATCTACATCCATGTACTTCGCCGGGTCGGTCGGCGCAGCACCGATCTCGGTGCTGCGGCAGTACATCGAGCAACAGGACCGCCCGGTCCAGAGCACGCTCGGCACTGGCGGGCCACGGCCTCCTCTTGCCGGCCCGCCAACCCATCGGCTGAGAACCAAACGAACCTGGGGCCAGCCCGCCCGGCCTCCTCCGGCTCGTCATGGGACGGGACCGGCATACGCCATAAACCTGACTTGACCAGTATTTCCGTTGTATTTTCCGCCGATACGGCGACCCCAACTCGTTGCACACGCATTCGACCCGCCCCGCATCGGTCGACGCGAGCGTCGCCCACACCCAGTAATAGCAGTGCGGCCCATTGCACAGTCGGGTCGAGCACCTCGACGGCACATGGTTGTCGTATCCGGAAGCAACAGAACACACATCGGTCGTAGCGCGGTCGGACGGGTCGGCCCAGCACAGCCGAGGCCGGAATGTTCGAACTCATGGCTATTCGGCAGGCGGTGCGGCAGCCCGCTACGACAAAGCCGGGCGACATCAGCGAAAACTGATGTCGCCCGGCCAGTTATTTGCTCACGCAGGTTGTGCGCCGGCCAGGTCCGGCACCACGGCTGCGGCCGTGCGCTGGAACCGCATACCGAGCATGGTCAGCCCGAGTGCGGTGACCAACAGGATGGCCAGTGTCCAGGCGAGCATCGAAAAGCCGTGTGGTGCAGCGGCCGCCGCTACGATCGGGCCGACGGTCGCACCGACGTAGAAGCTGAACATGGCGACCGAAGAGGCCGCGGCCCTGGCTTCCCCGCCCAGCTCGCCTGCGCTCTGCAGGACGGCGGGGGCGATGATGCCGAGGCCGCCGACGAGCACGGCGAGCAGCACGGTCAACACCCCGAGGTGTCCGCCTTCGAAGGTGGCGAGCACCATCGCGGCAGCGGCGACGAGCACGCCGAGCACGATCTGGCCCGGCTTCGACAGCCGCGCAAGCGGCATCGCGAGCAACGGCAGCGCGACCATCACCGGGAGCGCACCGGCCCGCAGGGCGAGCAGTTCGCCCGATCCCTCGACGATGCCGGTGAGTTCGATGCCGGTGTAAACCCCGACCATCACCGCCATGCTCAACGCACCGGCGGCAAGCATCGGCAGCAGCGGTTTGATCCGCAGCACCGCAGGAATCGCCGCGTAGCTGTGCAGCAGCGGCTTGTCCCGGCCGGTCGGCGCGTCATCGAGCATGACAGCACGCAGGGCGAGCGCCAGTGCCGTGAAGACGACGGCCGAACCGACGAACATGGTCCGCCAGGGGAACGCGGCAACCACCGCCTGCGAGACGATCTGCGCGAGCACCGTCGCAGCAAGGAACGAGGTGGCCACCGACATGGTGACGACAGGCCGGTGCGCGGGCGCGATGCGAGTGGCGACGTAGGCCATGATCGCCGGTGGGATTGAACCGACGACCAGACCCTGCACGATCCGCAGCCCGACCGCGAGCGGCGCACTGAACGCCAGACCGGTCAACAGGGTGACCATTGCAGCGGCGATCATGCCGGTGATCAGCACCCGCCGGTGGCCGAAGCGATCCGACAGCGGGCCGAAGAGCACGAAGCCGCCCGCATAGCCGAATGCGAAGGCACTGATGATCCAGGTCATCACCCCCGAGCCGACGTTCCAATCGGCTTTCATGGCCGTGAACAGCGGAATCGGGATGTACATCTGGCCGGTGGCCAGCAGGGCGGACAAGACGAAGACGGGCAGTGTGCGCCCGGTGTGCGCGCGTGGCGACACGCTCCGGGTGCGTGCGGCAGCCGGAGTACCGGCTGGAAGCTGAAGTGTCGGCGTTGCCATAGCGCTGACAGTACGACGGTCATCAAACTCTGTCAACCAAATAGTTGGTTTAATGAAATGGTAAAGTCCAGGCCATGACCGTCACGATGAAGCGCAGCGACGCGACCAAGCAGGCGCTGCTGCGCGCCGCCCGGGACGAATTCGCCGAATACGGCCTTGCGGGAGGTCGAGTCGACCGCATCGCCGAGGCGGCAGGAGTCAACAAGGAACGCATCTACGGCCTGTTCGGCAGCAAGGACAAGCTGTTCGACGTCATCCTCATCGACACACTGCGCGAGTTCATCGACGTCGTGCAGCCGATGGCCGACACCGAACCGGGCGATTACGTCGGCAAGCTCTTCGACTACCACCGCGACAACCCCCAACTGTTGCGACTGCTGCTCTGGGAATCACTCCATCGCGGGGCCGACGCCCACGACATCGACGGCTGGCGAGCCGAGCACTACGTGCAGAAATTCGACCGGGCCCGAGAGCAATTCGGCGTCGACGAACAGCAGGCCGGACTCGTTCTCCTTGCTCTGTGCGGCGTCGCCAACTGGACATACGCGGTCCCACAGACCACCCGCCTGCTACTCGGCGCCGCCGCCGAGGACTACGAAACAACCAAACGGTTCATGCAGGAGTTCGCCAGGGCAGCCATGCGGCGTGAGCCCCGAGACGATTCATCGGTCAATGAGTTGACCACCCGGACGGCGGCCGCCGCGCCGACCGGGACGCTCCGTACCGCGGCGACCGAGACTCCGGTGGAGGCGATCGCCGGAGCGAATGACAATGCCGCGGCGGAGCCGCCCGCGCACACCGGCCCGGAGAACTCCTGCGACAACGTGGACCGGGCCGCGCAGCGGCTACGCGACGCACAGGCAGCCGCCGAAGCCGCCCGCGACGAACTGGCCGAAGCCCTGCGGGCGGCCCACGCAGCAGGCGCGGGGGCCAACCAGTTGGCCCGCCGAGTCGCGGGCACACTTTCCCGCCCGGTAGTGCTCAAGCTGCTGGCCGACTGACTCCGCCGGCACCGGCCGCAAGTCGCGGGCCCTCACCCGCGTCAGAACACGGCTGCGCCTAAAACGCGGCCTCGTCCATCTCCATGATGTCATTGTCGATCGCCGCCAGAATGCCCTTGACCGCGGCCAACTCCGGTAGCACGTTCTTCACGAAGAAGCTTGCGACAGCGACCTTTCCGGCATAGAACGGCCGGTCCTTCGCCGCCGGTTCCGCTGTCAGTGCGGTCGCGGCGATTTCGGCCTGCACCAGCAGCCGCCAGCCGATCAGCAGGTCGCCGACGGCGAACAGGAAACGGACCGAACCCAGGCCGACCTTGTACAGCTCGGCCGGATCCTGCTGCGCGGCCATCAGGTATCCGGTCAGCGTGGCCGCCATCGCCTGCACGTCGGCGAGCGCCGTGGCAAGCAGCGCCCTTTCGGACTCGAAGCGACCGGTCTTCACCTCCAGGAACGCGGAGATCTGCCCGGTGACGTGCGCGATGGCGACGCCCTTGTCGCGAATGATCTTGCGGAAGAAGAAGTCCTGCGCCTGGATCGCCGTGGTGCCCTCATACAGCGAGTCGATCTTGGCGTCGCGGATGTACTGCTCGATCGGGTAGTCCTGCAGGTATCCCGAACCACCCAGTGTCTGGAGCGATTCGGTGAGGTACCGGTAGGCCCGCTCGGAGCCGACACCCTTGACGATCGGCAGCAGCAAATCGTCCACCCGGTGCGCCAATTCGGCATCGGCACCCGAAACCAGCTCGGCCACATCGGTATTCTGATGTGCCGCGGTGTACAGATACACCGCACGCAGACCTTCGGCATAGGCCTTCTGCATGGCGAGGCTGCGCCGCACATCCGGGTGGTTGGTGATGGTGACGCGCGGTGCCTCCTTGTCCGACATCCGGGTCAGATCCGCGCCCTGGACGCGCTGCTTGGCGTAGTCGAGCGCATTCAGGTATCCGGTGGACAGCGTGCCGGTGGACTTGATGCCGACCACCATGCGCGCGTTCTCGATCACCTGGAACATCTGCGCGATGCCGTTGTGCACCTCGCCGACCAGCCAGCCCTTGGCGGGAACGTCCGTGCCACCGAAGGTCACCTCACAGGTGGGCGAGGACTTCAGGCCCATCTTGTGCTCGACACCGGTCACATACACACCGTTGCGGTCGCCCAGCTCGAGCGTCTGGTGATCGAAGAGGAACTTGGGCACATAGAACAGCGAGAGGCCCTTGGTGCCGGGTCCCGCGCCCTCGGGTCGAGCCAGCACGAGGTGGAAGACGTTCTCCGCGGTCTCACCGACATCGCCGCCGGAGATGAAACGCTTGACGCCCTCGATGTGCCAGGAGCCGTCCTCCTGCTGGACGGCCTTGGTGCGCCCAGCGCCGACATCCGAGCCGGCATCCGGCTCGGTCAGCACCATGGTGCCCTGCCAGCCACGGTCGTAGCCCTTGGTGGCCCATGCCTTCTGCTCATCGGTGCCGACGTTGTAGAGCACCGAGGCCATCACCGGACCCATATTGAAGAAGCTCGCCGACGGGTTTGCCGAGGTGAGCATCTCGTTGACCGCCCAGATGACCGCAGCGGGCGCGGGCGTGCCGCCCATCCCCTCCGGCATGCCGAGCCTGCTCCAATCGGCCTCGCGCACGGCCGCGATGGTCTTGCGCAGCGGCTCCGGCACGGAGATGGAGTAGGTGGCCTGGTCGTAGACCACCGGATCGCGATCCGCCGCGGCGAACGATTCCGCGACCGGGCCCTCGGCGAGACGCTTCACCTCGGTCAGGATCTCGCGCACGGTGTCGGAGTCGAGATCACCGTAGGCACCCGTATCCAGCAGCTTGTCCAGCTGCAACACCTCGAACAAATTGAATTCGATGTCGCGCACGTTCGCCTTGTAGTGACCCACCGTGGTCCTCCTCGACTGACAACTCCGTGGCCAGGCGAGCCACGGGATCGGCTTTCTGACGATGTACAAATGAAGCCTGCCGTACCGCGACGACGCTACGCAACCGTAGCCATTGGGAAGCCTCACCGTCGTTTACCAAGCGGTTACCACAAAGGTTCACACGGCGGAAACACAGGCAACGGACTCGTCATCGGGAGTCATTCCGGCGCAACAACTTCTGTCTAGTGTTCGCACCACGAATACAGCCGCTGTATACATCCCGGTCGACCCACCTGACCGGTGCAAAGGCGCGTGTATTCGCCCGCGGCGCACGCAGCGCCGCCGAACACCTGATGAAGTGAGAAGGGTCCTGCCCCATGCCAGATTCCCGTGACATCCATCGGCCACGCATGCATCGCGCGGCAAAAGCGCTGGTCGCCCCGACGGCAGTCGTACTTGCCGGTCTGTTGCTGACCGCCTGCGGCGCCAAGGACGACGACTCGACCAGCGGCTCCAACGCGGCGTCCTGCGTCGACACGTCGAAGGATTCGATCAAGGTCGGTTCCCTGCACTCACTGTCGGGCACGATGGCCATTTCCGAGGTCACCGTCGCCAACTCCACCAAGCTCGCTGTCGACCAGATCAACGCCGCGGGCGGCGTTCTCGGCAAGAAAATCGACCTGGTGCTCGAGGACGGCGCCTCCGACCCGAAGACCTTCGCCGAGAAGGCCGAAAAGCTCATCAGCTCCGACTGCGTCGCCGCGGTGTTCGGCGGCTGGACCTCCTCGAGCCGCAAGGCCATGAAGCCGAAGTTCGAGAGCCTGAACTCGCTGCTCTACTACCCAGTCCAGTACGAGGGCCTGGAAGACAGCAAGAACATCTTCTACACCGGCGCGACCACCAATCAGCAGATCATTCCCGCGCTGGACTACCTGAAGCAGAAGGGCATCACCTCCCTCTATCTGGTCGGCAGCGACTACGTTTTCCCGCAGACCGCCAACCGCGAGATCAAGGAATACGCGAAGGCCAACGGCATCGAGATCAAGGGCGAGGACTACACCCCGCTCGGCTCGACCGACTTCTCCACCATCGTGAACAAGGTGCGCACCGCCAAGGCGGGTGCGGTGTTCAACACCCTCAACGGCGACTCCAACGTCGCGTTCTTCCGCGAGTACACCAATGCGGGCCTGAAAGCCGCTGAGATGCCGGTCGTTTCGGTGTCCATCGCCGAGGAAGAGGTCGCGGGCATCGGCGCGCAGAACATCGCGGGGCAGCTGACGGCGTGGAACTACTACCAGACCGTCGATACCCCGGTGAACAAGAAGTTCGTCACGGATTACAAGGCCGCCTTCGGCGCCGACAAGCCGACCTCGGACCCGATGGAAGCCGCCTACGCCTCGGTCTACCTCTGGAAAAACACCGTCGAGAAGGCGAAATCCTTCGCAGTGGCCGACATTCAGGCCGCAGCCGACGGCGTGAGCTTCGAGGCACCCGAGGGTCTGGTCACCCTCGACGGCTCCAACCACCACATCACCAAGACCGCCCGCATCGGTGAAATCCGGCCGGACGGACTCATTTACACGGTGTGGGACTCGGGCAAGGCCGTCACTCCGGACCCCTACCTGAAGTCCTACGACTGGGCCAAGGGCCTGAAGTAGTCGATCAGCGCCGGTGCGGGTCTCGTCGAGGGGACCGGGCCCGCACCGGCCGACACCGTTAGGAACCTTTATGGACGTGCTGATCGGCCAGCTCTTCACCGGGCTGAGTCTGGGATCGATTCTGTTGCTCGCCGCGCTCGGCCTTTCGCTGACCTTCGGTCAGATGGGCGTGATCAACATGGCGCACGGCGAGTTCATCATGGCCGGCTGCTACACGACTTACGTTGTGCAGAAGGTGTTCTCGTCGGCCGGTGTCTCACTGGTGGTGTCGCTGCTCATCGGATTCCTCGTCGGCGGCCTACTCGGCGCTGCGCTCGAAATGGGCCTGATTCGCTGGATGTACGACCGGCCGCTGGACACCCTGCTCGTCACCTTCGGTGTCGGCTTGGTGCTGCAACAGCTGGCCCGCGACATCTTCGGCGCACCGGCCAAGAATGTGCTCGTCCCCGAATGGCTCGGCGGCGGCATCACCATCATGGGCGCGGTGGTGCCGAAGACACGCATCTTCATCCTGGTGCTCGCGGTCGTCGCGGTGACCACGCTGGCCACGGTGCTCAAGACGACGCCACTCGGCCGCCGCATCCGCGCGGTGGTGCAGAACCGCGGATTGGCCGAGACCAGCGGCGTTTCCAGTCGCGTCACCGATATCAGCACGTTCTTCATCGGCTCCGGCCTGGCCGGTGTCGCGGGTGTCGCACTCACCCTGATCGGTTCGACCAGCCCCACCATCGGACAGAGCTATCTCATCGACGCGTTCCTCGTGGTGGTGATCGGCGGCCTCGGGCAGATCAAGGGCACCGTCATCGCGGCGTTCGCGCTCGGCCTGCTCAATTCCTACATCGAATACTCGACCACCGCATCCATCGCCAAGGTGATCGTCTTCGTCATCATCGTGATCTTCCTGCAGGTCCGGCCGCAGGGCCTGTTCACGGTCCGAACTAGGAGCCTCGCATGACCACACTTGTGCAACGGTGGCGCGCACACTCCTCGCTGACCACGCTCGGCGGGTTCGCGGTCGCCGCGATCCTGTTGTTCGCGGTCGCGCCCGCCATGCTCAGCGACTTCCGGCTGAACCTGCTCGCCAAGTTCCTGTGCTTCGCCATCGTCGCGGCGGGCATCGGATTGGCCTGGGGCCGTGGCGGAATGCTCACCCTCGGTCAGGGCGTGTTCTTCGGCATCGGCGCCTACATCATGGCGATGCACCTGCAGATGGCCGACGCGGCCCGGCTGCACAACGACGTGCCGGAGTTCATGGAGATCGCGGGTATTCGCGAATTGCCCTCGTTCTGGCAGCCTTTCGCCTCGGGCCCGGTCGCGCTGATCGGCATTCTGGTGCTGCCCGCGCTCGTTGCGGCGGCGCTCGGGTACGGCGTGTTCAAGCGCCGGGTCAAGGGCACCTACTTCGCCATCTTGAGCCAGGCGCTGGCCGCCGCGCTGGCCATCCTGCTCACCGGTCAGCAGAAGATCGGCGGCTTCACCGGCCTTTCGGACTTCCGCGCCTTCTTCGGGTTCAAGCTGTCGGATCCGACCAACCGGCAGATGCTGTTCTTCATCGCGGCGGGCACGCTGCTCGTGGTTGTCGCGCTGGTCCGCCAGCTGATGCGCAGCCGCTACGGCGAACTGCTTGTGGCCGTGCGTGATCAAGAGGAGCGGGTGCGCTTCCTCGGCTACGACCCGGCCAACGTCAAAATCGTCGCCTATGTCGTCGCGGCCTTCTTCGCGGGCATCGCGGGCGCGCTGTTCACCCCCATCGTCGGCATCATTTCACCCGCCGATATCGGTGTGGTGCCCTCTATCGCCTTCATCATCGGCGTCGCGATCGGCGGCCGGACCACTCTGCTGGGGCCGGTGCTCGGCGCCATCGGCGTCGCGTGGGCGCAGACCGCGCTTTCGGAGGAATTCCCGTCCAGCTGGACCTACCTGCAGGGCGTGCTGTTCATCGTGGTCGTCGGGTTCATTCCGGCCGGCCTGGCCGGTGTCTGGCCGATGGCGAAGGGCGTGCTGGAGGGCAGATTCCGGCGAACCGCACCGACAACGCCCGCCGCTGCGGCACCGGTCGTCGCAAGTGCCGCACTGCCCGATGACGCACTGGTCGAGGAGAAGGTGACGTCCTGATGACCGAGACAACACACGAACCGAAGCTCGGCGGCAATGCGGGCATGTCGAGCGAGTACCTCGAAATCCGTGGCCTTTCGGTGAGTTTCGACGGCTTCAAGGCCGTCACCGACGTGGATCTCACTGTGCTGCAGGGTGATCTGCGCTTCCTGATCGGCCCCAACGGCGCAGGCAAGACCACGCTCATCGATGCAATCACCGGGCTGGTGCCCGCCACCGGGTCGGCACAGAAGTCCGGCGTCGAATTGCTCGGCAAGAAGGTGCACCAGATCGCGCGCCTCGGCATCGGCCGAACCTTCCAGACGGCAAGCGTTTTCGAACAGCTCAGCGTCCTACAGAACCTAGATATCGCGGCGGGCGCGGGCCGCTCGGCGCTGACCATGCTGCGGCGGCGCACATCGGTGCTGCCGAGTATCGAAGAGGCCCTCGAGATCACCGGCCTCGGTGCGCTGCGCGACAAGCCTGCCGGTGTGCTCGCCCACGGACAGAAACAGTGGCTGGAGATCGGCATGCTGCTGGTGCAGAACGCTTCGGTGCTGCTGCTCGACGAACCGGTTGCCGGCATGAGCGCCGAAGAACGCGAGGAAACCGGAAACCTGTTGCGCCGCATCGGCGGCGAACGCATCGTCATCGTGGTCGAGCACGATATGGATTTCATGCGCGCCTTCGCCACCTCGGTGACGGTGCTCGCCGCGGGCAAGGTGCTCAGCGAAGGCACGGTCGAGCAGGTGCAGGCCGATCCGAAGGTACAGGAGGTCTACCTCGGCACCGCGGCAGCCATCGGGCTGGACGGGGCCATCAAAGAGAGCTCCACCGCAGCGAACAAGGAGGCCGCCGATGCTTGAACTCGTCGATATTCACTCCGGCTACGGCCGGACCGAGGTGATCCACGGTGTTTCGGTGACCGTCCCGGACGACAGCGTCGTGGCGATCATGGGACACAACGGCGCGGGCAAAACCACCCTGCTGCGCACCGCCGTCGGCCTGATCGGTGCCAAATCGGGCCGCATCGAGTTCGACGGCGAGACGATCACCAAGATGTCACCGTCGCGCCGGGTGCGGCGCGGCATCGCGTATGTGCCGCAGGGACAACAGAGTTTCCCGCAGCTGACCGCCGCGGAGAACCTCCAGGTGGTTGCCGACGGCCGCAAGCGCGGCAAGGCGCTGATCGATGAGTCGCTCGACCTGTTTCCGGCCCTGCGCGAGCTGCTGACCCGCAAGGCCGGCCTGCTCTCCGGCGGCCAGCGGCAACAGCTGGCGATCGCGCGGGCCCTGATCACCGAGCCGAAGCTGCTCATCCTGGACGAGCCGACCGAGGGTATCCAGCCGTCGGTGGTCGCCGAAATCGAGCGCACCATCATCGATCTCACCCGGCGCGGCGGACTGAGTGTGCTGCTCGTCGAACAGCACATCGGTTTCGCGCTGCAAGCCGCGCAGCACTACTACATCCTGCAATCCGGGCGCGTTGGCTCCGATGGCGCGGGCGGTGCGAGTGCGGAGACCGCGGTTCGCTCGGCGATGGCGATCTGAGCTGGCCGCCGTGACGCGCAGGGGGCGAGTCCCGCTGAGCGAGAGGGTGTATCACTCGCTGCGGCGAGACCTGGCCACGGGAGCGATCGTGCCGACCGAACGGCTCGGCGAGGAGCGTCTCGCCGAGATCTACGGTGTGTCCCGCACCCCGGTGCGGGAGGCGCTGGCCCGGTTGCAGGCCGACGGCCTCGTCGAGCGGCACAGCGACGGGCTGTACCCGTACCGGCCGCGCCTCGAAGAATTGGACAACTTGTACGAGCTGCGGATCGTGTTGGAAACCAGGGGGATTCAGCGCACTATCGACGTCGCGCAGGCCGCTGAACGCGAGGCAAGCAGGTTCGATCCGGCACCCGCACACGATCTGGCACTGGTGCGTGCAGAACTCGACACTTGGCGCCGGATGCTCGAAGATCCGCCCGAGCCGGGCCCGGCACTGGTCGCCGCCGACGAGCAGTTCCATACGACACTGCTTGCCGCGGCGGGTAATACGGCGCTGGCTGATGCGCTCACCGGTGTCTACGTCCGGGTGCGCCCGGTCCGCACCTTGGATCTGCCGACCCCCGACCGCATTGCCACCATGACCGCCGAACACATCGCCATCGCCGAACAACTCTTGTCCGGCAACCCCGATCGAGCCCTCGGCACCCTCACCGCCCATATCGACAGTTCACGATCCCACGTTCTTTCGCGTGCCCAGCAGGCCCTCGATCTGACCAAACTCGCTCGTGCCGTGCGTGATTGACGCTCGGCGGAGCCGATCCGGTCGGACTCGAGTACTCAGCAATCCGGCTGGAGGGGCCAGCATTCGACCGGATGATACGGCGGTGGTGTGGGTGTCGAGCTCGTCATCCCACTGCCCGGTTCGGGGTGCGCACGGCCGGAATCGTGCGCGAGGCCGCTGATGATCACGCCGATGACAACGAAAATCCCGATGACCGCGAGGGCGACGACAACCCAGGAGGCAATGCTCTGACGTCGCGTCGGCTCGCCGGGGATCGGCGCGACCCGCGGCGGTCCGGCCTCCGGCAAGCCGATCGGGTTCGGGTCGGGAAGTACCGCGTCGAACCCGTCGGCGATGAGTTCGGCGCGTGAGGGGCCGTTGTCCGAACCGAGTGCTCGGTAGGCGGCGAATACGCGGTCGGCGGTCCAGTTGCGCGGGCCCGCGGAGAAGCCTTCCAGGTAGATGCGCAGTTCGGTCGCGTCGCGAGCATTGGCGGCGAGGACGTCGATACCGGGGCGCAGGGTGGTGCGCGCCGGGCGCACCACGACGCCGTGAAACGGGACGAGCACCACCGCACCGCACACATGGCCCGGGTCGAGCAGCGCCCGCTCCAGCCGGCTCTTCACCGCGTACACGGCGTGTTCCAGCTGATCAGACGGACTGACCACGCCGTCGTCGTCCAAGTCGGCCCGCGCATCGCTGATCGTCCACGGCCCGTCGGCAGAGATATTGAGAATGCCGCTCTGGCGGCGCCGGAAACCCCTGACCTCGATCACCGTGATGCCGCGTGCGGTGAAGAGCACCGCGTCGACCTGCCGGGTTCCGTTGTCGCCCACGTCCAGGTCGACCACCGCCAGGCACGTCGTCGGGAACAGCCGCAAGGACTCGACGAACTCCTGTTCGGCCCCGGAAAGAGTCGCTCCGGTCTTGATCTTCACCAGCATTACGTTTTCCTGCCCGCCTCTTTTCGGATCGACGCGGTCCTCCCGCCGTACTACCGCGCCGGTACTGATGATGACGCCCTATCACCCCGAAGACCACCGAAAACCCTAGAGCGGCAAGAACAACACCTTGATCCAGACCGGCCGGTCGCCTTGTTGACCCGTAACGGACTTGCCCGCCCCGGCTCGCGGCACGGTGGACCGACACTTCGGAGCGGACTTTCCGGACCTCACCGGCCCGGGAGGAACGGTTTAGTACGCTCGGGTCGGCCCGTCCCACCTCGGGCCCCGTAATCAGAATCCGCGCAGCGCAGGCGCGCTACCCGGAGATCGCGGAGGAGGAGGCGCAAGCATGGTTTCAGCGTTGCAACCACGGGTTTCACCTGGTCGGCTCCGAGAGCTGGGTCCCATCAATTGGGTTGTCTGGCAGGCGCTCTCCCGCGCCGCGGGGACCGACGATGCCCATCTGTTCAGCACTCTCGGTCGCACCAAGGGCCTGTTCCGGGGTTGGCTGCACTACTCGGGCAAGCTCATGCCGGGCGGCAGGCTGCCGCGGCACGAGTCGGAACTCGTGATTCTGCGCGTCGCGCACCTGCGTGCTTGCGAATACGAGATGGACCACCACATCCGCCTCGGCAAACGCGCCGGCGTCACGTTCGAAATTTTGGACCGTCTCCGCACCGGACCGTCCGCGCCCGAATGGTCGGACAAGCACCGCGCGCTGCTCTGCGCTGTCGACCAATTGGTGGAATCTCGCGATATCGACGATGCCGCCTGGTCGACCCTGGCCGAGCATTACGACGAGCGTCGCCTCATCGAAATCGTCCTGCTCGTCAACCAATACGAGGGCCTGGCCGCCACCATCACCGCCCTGCGCATCCAGCGCGACGCGGTATAGCACCGCCGATCGGTCCGCTTTCGCCGGCGCCTGACGAGCGTACGGCGTTGTTGCTCAACGGCTTTCGATCAACGTCGCCAAACCGTCCAAGACCCGGGTCAGCCCGAATTCGTAGGCGTGGTCGGCGCTGTAGGCGGCGTCGTGGGCCCGGCCCGCGGCGGCGCCGATGCGGGCGGCGAGTGGGTAGC
The DNA here is from genome assembly GCF_045208035.1 of Nocardia sp. NBC_01009. Lineage (NCBI taxonomy): Bacteria > Bacillati > Actinomycetota > Actinomycetes > Mycobacteriales > Nocardiaceae > Nocardia > Nocardia sp. NBC_01009. Next base: position 364,300 of record NZ_CP108695.1, read on the forward strand.
GGTCGGCGTCGAAGACCTGCGCCAGGACCGGTGCGGCCCGCGCCCACCATTCGAGGTCCGTCATGGCGCTGTCGGCCGCCGCGCGGGCGGTGTCGATGGCGATGCGGGCGACCGAGGTGACGAAGCCGAGCACGAAGGTGAGTGCGGCATCCATCTCGACGTCACCGAGGCCGAGGCCGTCGAAGGCCTGCAGTTCGTGGTCGTACTTGGCGGCGAGACCGGGGCCGAGCGGCGGACGAGTAGTCGGCAAGTAGGCCACCCACGGATGCCGGGCAAGCAGCGCACGGTTCTCCGCAGCGATCGTGGTGACCCGGTCACGCCAGGGCAGGTCGGGCAGATCCGTGCGCGACATCTCGCCATAGACCGTGTCCAGCATCAGGTCGATCAGCTCCGCCTTGCCGGGCACATAGGTGTAGGTGGCCATCGGCGTGCGGCCGAGCCGGTTGGCGACGGCGCGCATGGTGAGTGCGCCGATCCCGTCCGCGTCGGCAATCGCGATGGCCGCGGCAACCACGGCGTCGACGCTGCTGCGCTGCTTCGGTCCACGCACCGCGCCCTGGTCTCCGGGCACGCGCCAGAGCAACTCCAGAGTTCGCACGGGATCGCCCGCGCCGCTGCGTTCCTTCGACTGCTTGTCCGCCACACCTTCTCCTGGGCCGTGCGGCCCCACTGCCCGAGCTCCCGATGGCATCGGCGTGACGTAGGTCATAGGGCAGCACGGCGTAGATCTCTCTACAAAATATAGCGTACTTAGTACAGAGATTGAGTGCAGCCCAGAGGAGAGCCATGAACATCACCGCTTCCGCCATCTCGCTCAATGTCGCCGACCCGCAGGCGTCGGCGAAGTTCGTCGTCGACCACCTCGGTTTCATCGAGAAGATGTCGGCCGACGGATTCGTTTCGCTGGATCGGCCGGACGCAGGCTTGAACCTGATCTTCCTGCGGACCGGACTGGAAACCTTCAAGCCGAAGAGCGCGGCGGGTCACGCCGGTGACGGCTTGCTCGTCGTGTTCGTCGTCGACGACATCGACGCGGAGTATGCGCGGCTGCAAGCCGAAGGCGTGCCGATCGTGACACCTATCGAGACCGAGGAGTGGGGTGAGCGCTACTTCCAGATGAGCGATCCGAACGGGATCATTCTGCAGTTGGTTCAGTGGGTGTGACCGATCCGAACAGCCGGCGCAGTACCCGATAGACGGACACCCTCGCGAGTGAGCAGTGGAAGTCCACTACCACCCGCGAGGGTGTTCGCCCGCGCCGGTCAGGCGAGACCCGCGCGGAACACCTCGACCGCAGGCGTCGAGGCGCGGCCGATCAGCTTCTGCAGGTCACCGCTGTCCACATCGAGAATCCCGGAGGCGATTCCGGTGTCCGCGTCGGCCAGCACCGCGGCGTAGCCGGCATCCAGACCCGCCTGCTGCAGCGCCGCGCTGTAGTCCGCCTGCGAGAGGTTCTCGTAGCGCACCGGCTTGCCCGATGCCTCCGAGATCACCTGCGCCAGTTCGGCATAGGTGAGACGCTCGTCGCCGCCGAGTTCATAAATCTTGCCCTCGTGCCCATCGGTGGTGAGCACGCGCGCGGCCGCCTCGGCGTAGTCGGCACGTGCGGCGGCCGCCACTCGACCTGCGCCCGCGGCGCCGTGCAGCACCCCGGTTTCGACAGCGTGGCCGAGCCCACCGAAGTAGTTTTCCCAGTACCAGCTGTTGCGCAGCACGGCATGCGGGACCGTCGATTCCGCGAGTACAGCTTCGGTGCCCTTGTGCTCCTGCGCCAGGATCAACGGGTTTTCGGTGGCGCGCGGAATGCTGGTGTAGGCAAGCAGTTTCACACCGGCCCGCTCTGCGGCCCGAATGACGTTGGTGTGCTGGGCGACTCGTTCGCCGAACTGATTTCCGGAGATGAGCAGCACGCGGTCGACGCCGTCGAGCGCGCGGTCGAGCGCGTCCGGGTCGTCGTAGCCGGCCTGCCGGACATCGACGCCGCGCTCGGCCAGGTCGGCGATCTTCTGTGGGTCACGCACGATCGCGACGACCGGCGTCGACCCGTCGCGCAACAGCGCCTCCACCACGAGACGGCCCAGGTGCCCACTTGCTCCGGTGACTGCCACAGTCATGACTACCTCCATATGTATGAACTGATCTGTAAGCACTAACTAATAGTAAGTACTATGCATTCCTACACCACTAAGGTCAAGTTGGGTACCATCGAATCCATGAGTACACAGCGCATCCAGTCAGCGGAGACCGACGATCCCGCGCTGGAAGCCGATGTTTTCGCTAGAAACTGCACGTCACGTCCGGTTTTGCAAAACGTGGCCAGCCGCTGGGGCATCCTGGCCCTCGTCGCATTGCGCGAAGGGCCGTACCGATTCAGCGCGCTGCGCAGACGCGTCGACGGCGTCAGCGAGCGCATGCTGTCGCAGACCCTGCAGGCCCTCGAACGCGACGGCATGGTGCACCGCGAGGTCCACGAGACCATCCCGCCGCGCGTCGAATACACCCTCACCGATCTCGGCGCCGACGTCGCCGACCGCCTGGAATCCTTGATCCAGGTGCTCGAAACGAACATGCCACGGGTCCGCGATGCCCAGGCGGCCTACCACCGCACATAACCGGCGGACCCGCGATCGGTCGACGACTCGCGGATCGGGCCGCGGCCGACACGCAGGGGAAGCACCGTCGAGGGTGACCGGTTGACCTGGTCATGGAACTGTCCTCCGCACTCGATTTCGCGCGCGCGACCAAGCGATCCGTGCTCACCACCATCCGCCGCAACGGCCGCCCCCAGCTGTCCAACGTCCTGCACGTCGTCGGCGACGACGGGATCATCCGTATCTCCATCACCGCCGACCGCGCCAAATATCACAACCTCGTCCGCGACCCATGGGCCGCGATCCACGTGACCCGCCCCGACTTCTTCGCCTACGCCGTCCTCGAAGGCACCGTCGAACTCACCCCCGTCGCCGCCGCCCCCGACGACCCCACCGTCGACGAACTGATCGCCTATTACCGCGCAGGCTCCGGCGAACACGCCGACTGGGACGAATACCGCCGAGCCATGGTCACCGACCGCCGCGCTCTGGTCCGCCTGACCCCCACCCACGCCTACGGCATGCTCTGAATATAACTGAACTAGTTTCGAACTTCCCCTCTATCATGAAGTCATGGCTACTCACACCTTCCCGTTCTCCACGCTGATCAATAAGCAGACCAGCGTATTTCCTGCGCTGGAGGACGCCGATGTGATTCTCGAGCGACGAGATGCAGAGAATCTGGTGCTGATGCGATCCGAGCGGTTCGAGGCCATGGTCAAAGGGCTGGGGCTCGCTGCTCGATCTCTCGCGATAGTCGCAAAAGCGAACCGGAGCCTCGCCGAGGAAGTCTTTGCAGAAGAGCTGCCGTGGCTGACATGGCTGCCGGCCAATGCGCGCCCGGAGTGTGTAACCGAACTTCTGAACCACCTGCTTGCAGGGGCGTCGACAGGACTACTACTCCCATTCGCCCGTGCCCTGAGGGAATGGCAATCCACCGCCGAGATCTACTCCGATCCCGAGCTAGCCCGTCGGCTGAGCGGACCTTTCGACACAACCGATTCTGTCGAGGTGCCGCAGCCGGGCGGTACCGATGAGTGAAAAGCTGGGGCGAGGCGATGAAGTCAGGAGGCCGACAGGTTGGGTAGTGCGCGCCGTGACCGCCAAGCCGCCGTGGGATGGGCAGCGCTGGCTGCGCAGGCCTCTGAGAACCTGGATCGCGCGTGGGTCGCAATCACCTCCGACCCACGCTGCTGTGACGAACCTGCACGACAGCACCCCCTCAGACTCAGCTTGAAACGCGTGACTGTCGACGGAGTCGAACTGGACCAGTGGCAATACGAGGTCACCAGTGGCGGTCGGATCTGGTATGCGATCGACGACGAGCGCCGAACGCTGTGGATCACCCAAGCCGGGACCGGTCACCCACGCGAGACAGACAAGCGGCGCCGCTGACCGGATCAGCGAGCAAGTTCGAGACGGTATCAGGCAGAGCGGAGTAGCCGCCCTACCAGCAACCGCAGATGCGCTGAAAACGGCGATGGCCGGTCCGCCGCAGCGAACCGGCCACCGTCGAGGCGCGGGTGAACCCGATCAGAAGTTGATCATGTGGCCGCCGAGGCCGTGGAATGCTTCCTGCAGTGCCTCGCTCAACGTCGGGTGGGTGTGGACGTTGCGGGTCAGCTCATTGACCGTGAGGTCCCACTTCTGGGCGAGGGTGAGTTCCGGCAGCAACTCGGAGACGTCCGGGCCGATGAGGTGGCCGCCGAGGAGTTCGCCGTACTTGGCATCGGAGACCAGCTTGACGAAACCGGTCGGGTCGCCGAGGCCGTGGGCCTTGCCGTTGGCGGTGAACGGGAAGGTCGCGACCTTCACGTCGTAGCCTTCGTCACGGGCCTGCTGCTCGGTGAGGCCGAAGCTGGCGACCTGCGGCTGGCAGAAGGTGGCACGCGGCATCATGCGGTAGTCGCCGAGGGTGACGGTCGGCGCGCCCGCGATGGTTTCGGCGGCGACGACGCCCTGCGCCTCCGCGACGTGGGCGAGCTGGAGCTTCGCGGTCACGTCACCGATGGCGTAGATATGCGGCACATTGGTGCGCATGTTGTCGTCGATGACGATGGCGCCACGCTCGAGCGCGACACCGGTGTTCTCCAAGCCGTAACCCTCGACCCTGGGCGCGAAGCCGACGGCCTGCAGCACCTTGTCGACGGTGACGGTCTCGATCGAGCCGCTCTTGTTGTCCTTGATGCTGACGGTCACCTTCGATCCGTCGTCATCGATGGACTGCACGGCCGCACCGGTGGAGATGGTGATGCCGAGCTTCTTGTACTGCTTGGTGATCTCCTTGGAGACGTCCACGTCCTCGTTCGGCAGCGCGCGGTCCAGGAACTCCACGATGCGCACGTCGACGCCGTAGTTCTTCAGGACGTAGCCGAACTCCATGCCGATCGCGCCCGCGCCGACGATCAGGATCGAGCCGGGCAGTTCCTTGGTGAGGATCTGCTCCTCGTAGGTGACGACGTTCGCGCTCAGCGAGGTGCCGGGCAGCAGCTTGGTGACGGTGCCCGTGGCGATGATCGCGTTGCCGAAGGTGATCGTCTCGGTGCCGCCGTTGGACAGCGCGACCGAGAGCGTGTTCGCGTCGGTGAAGGTGCCCTTCCCGTCGAACTCGTCGATCTTGTTCTTCTTCATCAGGAAGTGAACGCCCTTGACGCGGCCGTCGGCGACCTTGCGGCTGCGATCGAACGCGACGCCGAAGTCGAAGCTCACCTCACCGGAGATGCCGAAGGTCTTGGCCTCCTTGGTGAAGATGTGCGCCAGTTCGGCATTGCGCAACAGTGCCTTGGAGGGGATACAGCCGACATTGAGGCAGACGCCGCCCCAATACTTCTGCTCGACGATCGCGGTACGGAGGCCAAGTTGTGCCGCACGGATGGCAGCGACATAACCGCCAGGACCGGCACCGAGAACGACAACGTCGTAATGGGAAGTCACGTTACCGAGCCTAACTCCGCCGCCAGGACTTCACCCACCGGTCCCCCGCAACAGTGAGAAGCGCGACGCATCGACCTGGCAGATCGTCGGCGTGAACAAAATGAACGGATCAAGAGGGGTGGTCACCGGCGCCTGGCCGCACCGCGCGCGCGACCCGGCCGATGCCTGCTCATTACTGTGAACGGGTGGCTGATCGCGGAGCAGGTGTCGACGATCCGCGCACCGCACAGCGATCGGTGCCGTTGGCGCTCGACCCGTTGGACGAGACCGCGTCGACCCATTTGATCCGGTTGGTCCTCGCGCAAGCACGGCGCGCGGGTGTCGGCGCCGAACAACTCGCGACGGTGCACGGCATCGACGCCGCCGCCCTCGCCGGGGAGCTCAATCGAATTCCGCTGCGTTCGCTGATCCGGCTGTGGGAGTTGCTGGCCGCCGCGCGGCCGGGGCCGGGCGGCGGTATCGCCGTGGCCGATGCCGCTCCACTCGGCACCCTCACCACCTGGGATTACCTCGTCACCACGGGGTCGACGCTCGCCGATGCGCTGCGCTCGGCCCAGCCGTATCACCGCCTGGTGACTGCGGCGGCCGAAGGCTTCGATCTGCATCACGACGGCGACCTCACCGTGGGCTTCCGCACCACCGCAGGCGATCCGGCGGTCGCGGCCATGGTCAACGAGTATGTGCTCGCCTACTATCTGCGGCGGGCCCGTGAGGCTACCGGCCGCGCCGTCATCCCGACCTCGGTCACCTTCGGTCATGCCGCGCCACGCGATCACACGGCGCTCACCGACGCCTTCGGCACCGACCGCATCGAATTCGACGCACCCGCCGACACCATCACCTTCAACGCCGCCGACGCCACCGCCCCCTTGTCGCGCGCGGACCCCTTGCTCGCCGACCTACTGCGCAGCCACGCCGATCTGGTGCTGGCGACAGCTCGCCCGATCACCGGTCCGCTCGATGCGTTCCGCATCGCGGTGGCGGCCGCCGTCGCCGACGGCGATGCGTCGCTTGCCGCGATCGCGCGCAGGCTGGCGGTCAGCCCGCGCACTCTGCAACGCCAGCTGTCCGAGCAGGGCACCACCTGGCGGCACGAATTCGACCTGGTGCGCTACGAGCAGGCGAAAACCCTACTGGGAGAAGGCCGTTTGACCACCGCGGCCATCGCGGGGCGGCTCGGATTCACCGATGATCGCGCGCTGCGCAAGGCTTTCCAGCGGTGGGCCGGTTCGTCGCCGTCACAGCTGCGGACCTCGGGCCCGCTTTAGCCGCCGAACCGCCTTTTTTGCCAGGTCACAAGGCTGGCGCGGATGGACCGGTTGGTGGCATCGCAGGACCTGGGAACCCGGTCCGCGAGTCCATAACGTCTTCGGTACCGGATCGACACGGTTCGGATCTACCGAAGAAAAGGCAGCGTCATGCAGACCATCACCGAAGACGACGTCACGACCCTCCCTCGCACCTCCCGGGAGATCCAGCTGGCCGCGCGGCCGACCGGCGCCCCGACGGCGGAGCACTTCGCGCTGGTGCAGCGGCCGGTTCCGGAGCTGGCCGACGGGCAGATCCTGGTGCGCAACACATGGATGTCGGTCGACCCCTACATGCGCGGCCGGATGGACGATCGTCCGTCCTACATCCCGCCGTTCCAGCTCGACGCGGCACTCGAGGGTTCGGCGCTCGGCGAGGTGATCGCCTCCCGCAGCCCGGAGATCCCCGTCGGTGCGACGGTCTCGCACTTCGCGGGCTGGCGTGAGTACGCGGTGCTCGATGCCGCGACCGCGACCCCGATCGCGCCGGAACTGGCTGCGACGCATCACTTCTTGGGCGCGCTCGGCACCACCGGCCTCACCGCATACGCGGCGCTGACCGATGTGGCGCCGATCCGGCCCGGCGACACCGTGTTCATTTCCGCCGCTGCCGGCGCGGTGGGCAGCGTCGCAGGACAAATCGCCAAGGCGCTCGGCGCCGCACGGGTGATCGGCTCCGCGGGCGGACCCGCCAAGACCACGCTGCTGCTCGACGAATTCGGCTTCGACGCCGCCATCGATTACCGGGCGGGCGACCTGGCCGGACAGCTCGCGGCGGCGGCGCCCGAGGGCATCGATGTATATCTCGACAGCGTGGGCGGCGAGCACCTGCGGGTCGCGGTGGATGCCATGCGGCCCAAGGGCCGGATCGCGCTCGTCGGCGCCATCAGTGGCTACAACGGCGAAGCCGCCGAAGCGGGGCCCGACCTGTACAAGGCCGCGACCAAAGAGGTTTCGCTGCGCGGCATGCTGGTGAACAGCTACTTCCCGATCTTCGGCGAGTACATCGGCAAGGCGGCGGGCTGGCTGGCCGACGGCACCATCCGCACCAGGGAGACCGTCTACGAGGGGCTCGAGCAGGCTCCCGCCGCTTTGCTCGGCGTCCTGTCCGGCGCCAATACCGGCAAGATGCTCGTCCGCCTCGGCTGAGGAGGACCGCGGGGGATGTGTGGCGCGACCGTTCTACGGTCGCGCCACACCCGGCTGTGGGGTCAGTCCTGCCAGACCTGCTGTGCGGCGCGGGCAAAGTTGCCGCCGAAGATCGCGGCTCGGTCGGCGGCGCCGAAACCACGGCGCGACAACAGCTCGTCGAGTCCGGGCAGATCGCTGCGCCCGAGCAAGTCCTCGGGCGGAACCCATTGCAGTGGACCCCATTTGGTGTAGGCGTCGGAGAACGCCTCCGGGTTGTTCAGCAGTTCGTGGTTGAAGTCCGCGGCGTCGAACGAATAATCCGAACCGATGCCGATGTGGTCGATGCCGACCAGCTCGACGCCGTATTCGATATGCGCGGCCATTGCTTCCATCCGCTGTGCGCGTTCCTCGGGACCGTTGTGCCCGAGGAAGATTCCCACGCCGTTGATGCCGATCACCCCGCCGGTACTTGCGCAGGCCGCGGCCTGTTCGTCGGTGATATTGCGCGGGTGTTCCCACAGCGCGTCGAAGTTGGCGTGGCTGTAGATCATCGGCGCTTCGGTGCGCGAGGCCAGATCCAGGCCGGTGCGCCGAGAGCAGTGTGCGCCGTCGACGAACATGCCGACCGCGTTGAGCGTGCGCACCAGATCACGGCCGTAGGCGGTGAGTCCGGTGTCCTCGGTGTCCAGGCACCCGCAGGCCGCCTCGTTGGCGTGGTTGTAAGCCGGCAGCAGCGAGCGGACGCCGAGGTCGTAGAACACTTCGACATTGTCGAGCTGCCCGCCGAGCGGACCCGCGTCTTCCAGGTCGAAGGCCAGCGCAATGGTTTCCGCATCGGCGGCGACATCGTCATATCCCTGTACGAGGCGAAATCGGCCATCCGCCAAGGCATCCCGGCGAAACTGCCGTGCGAGCGCCAGCGAATCCGCGGTCGACTGCCTGGAGTATCCGATATTCACCGACAGATAGGAACCGCGCGGGTACCTGGCCAACTCCTCGATTCGCGCCGAGGGCAGCAGCGGCAGACAGCAATGCTGTTCCCACAGAAATGGAGACAAGCTCGGGCTCCTGTTCGCTCGGCGCGGAAATGCCGATACTACGGAGCGCAATCGGGTGCATACCCATCGCCCGACCACCGCGTAACAACATGTCCGATTCGACCGATTTATCGAAAATATCTACCCCAACTGCCGAAGGCGGTGCGGCCATGCGTCGCATAGTGCTCCTGATTGCCTCGGTCGCGACTTGTGTAGGCCTCTGGATCATTCCGAGACCGGCTGCTGCGACTGCCTACTGCGGATTTGTCTGGGGTTCGCTCGATAAAGAGAACCCCGCCATGTCCGCTGCCCCGCTCACCGACATCCGCTCCGGTCGGCACGACTGCTACGACCGACTGATATTCGATCTCGCAGGCTCGGCCATCGGCTATCGAGTCGGCTACGTCGACGAAGTCGTGATGGACGCGTCGGGCACACCGGTTCCCCTGCGCGGTGGCGCATTCCTGCACATCGTCGTCCTCGCGCCCGCCAACGACACCACGGGCAACAGCACCTACCGCCCGTCGAACCGCGGCGAACTCGTCGATCTGACCGGCTACCGCACCTTCCGCCAGGCCGCGTGGGCGGGCTCGTTCGAGGGACAGACAACCGTCGGGCTCGGGGTCCGCACGCGACTGCCCTTCCGGATATTCATCCTCGAAGGCCCAGGTAGCGGGTCGCGAGTCGTGCTCGACGTCGCCCACTTCTGGTAACCGGACCACCCACCGCCGCACCGCTCGGCAACAATGTGGACATGAGCGGTGTTGAGCAGAGTGTGAACGATCCGTATCTGTGGCTCGAAGAAGTGACCGATGAGCGGGCCCTGGACTGGGCCCGCGCGCACAACGATGTGGTCGTGGCGCGCTTTGCCGCGTCCGAACGGTTCACCGATCTCGAACGCCGCATCCTCGACATGCTCGACACCGACACCAAGATCGCCTATCCCGGGCGGCGCGGCCCCTGGCTCTACAACTACTGGCGGGACGCCGCCCACCCGCGTGGGCTGTGGCGGCGCACCACGTTCGCCGAGTACGCCAAGGACGCACCGGACTGGGAGGTGCTGATCGACCTGGACGCGCTGGCCACCGCCGAGGACGAGAACTGGGTGTGGGGCGGCGCCGCGGTGCTTCGGCCGGAACAGTCACGCGCCCTCATCAGCCTGTCGCGTGGCGGCGCCGACGCGAAAGTCGTGCGCGAATTCGATATCGAGAAGCGGGAATTCATCGACCCCGCCGACGGCGGTTTCCAGCTGCCCGAGGCGAAATCGGAACTGCGCTGGATCGACATCGATTCGGTGTACGTGGGCACCGATTTCGGGCCCGGCTCATTGACCGATTCCGGATACCCGCGAATCGCCAAACGCTGGCGGCGCGGCACCCCGCTCGCCGAGGCGGAAACGGTGTTCGAAGGTGAAGCGGGCGATGTCGCGGTGTCGGCGGGTTACGACCGCACGCCCGGCTACGAACGGCATTTCGTCGGGCGGGCCACCGACTTCTTCAACGAAGAGGTCTACCTGATCGAAGACGACGGCAGCCTGCGTCACCTCGACGTGCCCACCGATGCCAGCGAATCCTGGTACAAGGATTGGCTGCTGATCCGGCTGAAGTCACCGTGGGAGGTGGGCAACGCGAGCTACCCCGCGGGCGCGCTGCTGGCCATCGACTTCGAGAAATTCCTTTCCGGCGCAAGAGAATTCGAGGTGATATTCACCCCGGACGCACACACCTCGCTGCACGGTTACGGCTGGACCGAGAACCACTTGCTGCTGATCACCCTCGAGGACGTGCAGACCAAGCTCTATGTCCTCACCCCCGGCCCCGACGGCTGGACCCGAGAGCCGCTGGCCGACACCCCGCCCATGGCCACCACCAGTGTGATGAACCTGGACCCGCTGGAGGGTGGCGACGAGTTCATGCTGACCACCAGCGGATTCACCAATCCCACGACATTGCTCGCCAGCGCCGTCGGTGGCCGGACCGAACAACTCAAGCAGGAACCGGGCTTCTTCGATGCCTCCGGCATCGAGACCGAGCAATTCTTCGCCGAGTCCGACGACGGCACCATGGTGCCGTACTTCGTCATCCGTCACCGGGACCGCAAGGACAGCCCCGGCCCGACGGTGATGTCCGGCTACGGCGGCTTCGAGGTGTCGCGCACCCCCGCCTACAGCGGGGCCTCCGGCATGGGCTGGCTGGAGCGCGGCGGCACCTGGGTGATGACGAATATCCGCGGTGGCGGTGAATACGGCCCCGAGTGGCACACCTCCGTGCAGAAGGCCAACCGGCACAAGGTGTACGAGGACTTCGCCGCCATCGCAAAGGATCTGGTCGCCCGCGGCATCACCACCGCCGACCAGCTCGGCGCGGTGGGCGGCAGCAATGGCGGCCTGCTCATGGGCGTGATGCTGACCCGCTACCCGGAACTGTTCGGCGCCATCGTCTGCCAGGTGCCGCTGCTGGACATGAGGCGCTATCACCTGCTGCTGGCAGGCGCCTCGTGGATGGCCGAATACGGCGACCCGGACCAGCCGGAGGAATGGGAGTACATCAGCAAGTACTCGCCGTACCAGAACGCCCGCGCGGAGGTCACCTATCCGCCGATCCTGCTGACCACGTCCACCCGCGACGACCGCGTGCATCCCGGCCATGCCCGCAAGATGGCCGCACTGCTGGAGGAACAGGGCCACACCTTCTGGTACCACGAGAACATCGAAGGCGGCCACGGCGGCGCCGCCGACAACAAGCAGTCGGCGTTCCAGGCCGGACTCATCTACGAGTTCTTCACCCAGATGCTGATGGAACAGGGCGGATCCCGCTGACGGACACTCGGCCACCGCCGGTCGGCCCGGACCCGGCAGGCGGTGGCCGTTTCCTATCTACGATGTAGATGACATCTACTTTGTAGACAAAATGAGCAGAGGAGCAGGCGTGGCCCACCGATCGCACTCTGCGGCTCGGCTGCTGGATGCCGTCTATAGGCCGGGCGCATGAGCGACCGGAAGCGGCCGGCGCCGAGCGGCCGGACCACGTTGAACCGCAACTACATCGCCACGGTCGCACTGACCGTCATCGATGAGGCGGGCCTAGACGGTTTCACCATGCGGAAACTGGGAGCCGCACTCGGCGCGGACCCGATGGCCGCCTACCGCCACTTCACCGACCAGCAGGACCTGTTCGACGCCATCGCCGCCGCGATGTTCGCCGAGCTGGAGATGGAAACCCTGCCCTGGCAAGAGGATTGGCCCGAGTTGATGCGCACCTACGCGTATCGACTGCGCTCGACATTGCGTCGGCACCCTAATGCGGTACCCATCTTCGCAACTCGACCGGTCCGCAGCGCCACGTCGGTCGAGACCGGCAACTGGATGCTGGAACGCCTGCAGGGTGTCGGCTTTCCGGCGGCCATCGCCCTACAGCTGACCCGATGCCTGCGCGAGTACGTGATCGGCCACATCCTCAGCCATACGGTGGCCACCGTGGCAGCCCAACGCAGTCGCACACCCGCTGCGGATTCCGCCGGCCACCACGTGCGCATCGCGGCCGCCGACGCGGTCACGAACACCGATCATTTCGAGATCGGCCTCACCGCCATGCTCGACGGCTTCGGCAAACACCTCGATTAGACCGCAGCGTCGCTCGGAGCGCGGGAACGCCGGCACGCGAATAGCATGAGGTGTGTGTCCAATGAGCAACGGCAGCAACTGAATCGGGAAATCATCGCGGAATTCCGCGCAAATGGCGGTGTCGTCGGAGGGCAGTTCGCGAACATGAGTTTGCTGCTGCTGACCACGACCGGCGCACGCACCGGCGAGCAGCGCACCTGGCCGCTGGGTTACCTGCGCGACGGCGACCGGGTGGTGATTTTCGCGGCCAACGGCGGGCGGTCGAACAAGCCGGGCTGGTATCACAATCTCGTGGCAAACCCCGAGGCCACCATCGAGGTCGGCACCGAATCCTGGCCGGTAGTCGCGTCGATCGTCGAAGGCGCGGAGCGGAAGCGGTTGTGGGACAGCGAGTTGGAGGTTGCGCCGTTCCTTGCCGACTTCCAGAACGCGGTGCCGTGGGAGATTCCGGTCTTGGCGCTCACCCCGGCCAACGGCAGCGCGGCAGGCTAACGATCGCGCAGCCACTTCTCGATCTGATCGACGGTACTGCGGTACTGACGAATCCAGCCGTTGTGCCCCAGTGACTCCGGCTGATGCCAGGTCGTCACGTCGGCCTTGGGCATCTTCTCCAGCAGGTGCGCGGCGGAGCTCGGCGGCGCGAGGTCGTCGCCGGTCATCGTGATGGACAGGATCGGCAGCTTCAGCCTGCCGATCCGCTCCTCGTAGTCGATATCCGCGCCGACCGGAACGAAGCAGCCGGTGCGCGACAGACGGGCCCAGTCGGAGATCAGCACCTTCGACTGCCTGCCGAAGCCTCCGACCGAGATCCGGTCACCCGGCCAGAAGCCCGCGATGTTGGCGGTCAGCGAGATCGCCGTGGTGCCCATGAGCATCCCGGGTCCCGAAAGTCCACGGAAGCCACGGTGATACGGAGATCCGGAGGCGACCAGGATCAGCCCGCCGAGCCTCCCGCGGATCCGCGAGGCATACAGCACGGCTAGCTGGCCACCCATACTGTGGCCGAGCAGGTACGGCGTGCTTGCCGGGAAGCGGTCGCGCACAACCTCGAAGATCGCCGGGAAATCGACGGATGCCAACTCGTGATAGCCGTAGGTGCTCGACGAGCTCGGCCGCGGCCTGCTGTCGCCCTGGCCGCGCATCTCCCCGATTGCCACATCGAACCCGCGCTCGGCCAATCCGGCGGCGAACAGTTCGTAGTATCCGGCCGGGACACCGAGCCCCGGGACCATCACCACGACCGGGCGCGGCGCATCCGGGGTCACCGGATGGCTGTGCGCACCGCTCGCCGGGATCAGGCGCACCGGAACGACGCTGCCGTCCGGCATCTGGATGGGAACTGTCTCCATGCCGCGACGCTACCGCGCCGAGGCCGCATCGCCGTCTCCGGCAAGGCGCTACGCGCCGACCGCGCCCATGATCACCCGGCTGAGCACTCTGATCACGTCGTCGAGCGGTGGCCGCGGATCCGCGCCGCTCCAGGAGTCGACCACGTAGTTGACCGCGCCGATGATCGCCAGCACGCGCATCTCGTAGTCGCCCGTGGGGATTTCGCCATGCATGGCCGCGTCCTCCGCGGCACTGGCCAGCAGCGAACCCCAGACCCGGCGCAATTCGAGCCGGAACTTTTCCACCTTCGGCCCCGCGCCGACCACTTCGACCAGCGCCACGCGCGCCTTGCGCGGATCGGACCCGATAGCCTCGACATAGGCGCGGACCGACGCGTCGATGATCTCGAGTGCGGTCGCGTCGGCTTTCTTGTCCAGTGCGGCGGTGACCGCGTCGCGCGACTCTCTATCGATCTGCTGGTAGAGCTCGAGTAGTAGGGATTCGCGACCGGTGAACTCCTCGTAGAACTGCCGTGACGATAGTCCGGCGTCCTTACAGATAGCGCCGACCGAGCTATTGGCGTAGCCGTCGCGCGCAAAGACCGTCAGGCCCGATTCCAGAAAACGCGCACGCCGCTGACGTTGCCGGTCCTCTACGGGTTGCCCGGCATACATTCGTCCCGTATTCGCATCCTGTGACATTGGGGCAGACAATACCTAAGGGCCCGATCCCCTCGTCATGGATCGGGCCCTTCTGGAAAACCTACGCGCGACCGCGCGTTAGCCGAAAGTTGGCGGCTTCGTTGCTAATGCGCCGACAGGCTCGCCGAACCAGTGGCAATCAGCTGCAGTAGGGGGCCAAAGGATAGGAAAAAGCTCAAGGTATTGCTCCGATCTCACCGTAGTGACCACTCGGTCACTAGCTGTTTGCCGAAAAGGACGATACAGAGCACACCGCGCCAGGGGAAGTATTTTGCAGGAATTTTCTAGAATATTTTCCGGCGGTTCGCTGCCGGATCTTCGCGCCCGGATCGGCGCTCTCCGCGGCGACTGATTCGCCTGCCAAACCTCACATGATCGAAGCCGACTCGCAACCCGAACGGCGTCGAAGGCGCGAGCACCGACTGTCGCCGTGGCGCAATTCCGCGCCACGACTACCCCAGTGCGAAATACGTTCGACCCGAACAATATCGACGCCGGTGCCGGAAAGCCTTGTCGAACCGTATCTTTCGCGGTTACTCCGGCGTCACGTCAGCTGCCGCCGCCGGATCGGCCTCAGCGTGCCGTGTCGGCGAGTACCGCGTCCAGCAGACCGGGGAAACGCTCCGCGAGGTCGTCGCGCCGGAGTTCGACGAGCCGGTTACGCCCGGACGCGAAGGTCGTTGTGACGCCCGAGTCCCGCAGCACTTTCCAGTGGTGCGACAGCGTCGCGGCGGTGATCTCGACATCGAACTTGTCGACGCTGCAGCTGAGCGGTTCGCGCACCCCCGCAAGCGCCCGGACCAGCTCCAGCCGCACCGGATCGGCGAGCGCGCTCAGCACCCGGACCAGGTCCAGGTCGGCGGTGCTCGGCTGCGGTAGCTGGCGCAAATCCATTCCCCGATCGTTTGACAACAATCGAATCATATCTCAGCATACTAAGATGCTTCGACAATCATCGAACAATCTGGTTCGGTCTCTCATTCCACTCGCTGTGGGCACCTTCGTGCTCGGCACCGACCTGTTCGTGCTCAACGGCATGCTGCCGCTCATCGCCGCCGACCTGAACGTCTCCGTCGCCACCGCGGGCCAGCTGACCACGATGTTCTCCTGGACCTACGCCGTCGCATCGCCACTCATCGCGACCGCCACCGGATCTTGGGATCGGCGCTGGCTATTGGGCGGCGGTGCAGTGCTTTTCGTGCTCGGCATGATCGGCCAAGCCGCGGGCGAGACGTTCGCGATCATGGCGGCCGCGCGCATCGTGGCCGCGTTGGGCGCGGCGGCGTTCCAGGCCAACGCCTTCGCCGTCGCAGGCGTGGTCGCCGATGACACCAACCGCGGTAAGGCGCTGTCGGTGGTCGCCACCGGGCTCACCCTGTCCAGTGTCGCGGGCGTGCCGATCGGCATCTTCGTCGAACGCTGGATCGGCTGGCGTGGCGTGCTGTGGGCGATCGCCGCGGCGGGCGCCGTCGCGGCGGTGCTCGTGTTGTTGCTGCCGCGGGTCACGCTCCCGAAAACCGGTCTGCGAGAACGCATCCGTGTGCTCGTGCGCCGACCGGTGCTGCGGGTGCTGATGGTCACCACGGCTGCCACGACGGCAACGTTCACTACGTTCGTCTATCTGCCTGTTGTGGTCGCGCCGTCAGTATCCCAGCAGCTGCTCGCGTGGCTACTGCTCACCATGGGTATCGGGCAGGTCATCGGCAATGCGCAGGCCGGCCGCGCCGTCGACCGCTACGGGCCACAGCGCACGCTGATCTTCGGCATCATCGGCACCGCGGTCGGGTTGATCCTGTTCGGTCCCGCCATCAACGCCGCATGGACCGTCTTCGCGGTGCTGGCGATCATCGGCCTGTTCGGCGCCACCATCATGGTTCCCCAGCAGACCCGTCTCTTCGGCATCGCCGCCGACGCGCCCACCGTCGCCCTCGGCCTCAATGGCTCCGCCATCTACCTCGGCAGCGGGATCGGCTCCATAGTCGGTGGCGCGGTGCTGGATTCGTTCGGCGCGTTCTGGCTGCCGTTCGTCTCCGCGCTCATCGCGTGTGCCGCGTTGGCGATGACTGTCGCAGACCGCACGCCCCGGCCGGCAAGGGCCGCGGCGCCCGCAACGATCTGAACTGCCCGCCTCCGATCGGCCGATCCACCACCGACGCTGGATCGGCCACCACTCTGTTCAGTCCCGCCGGCCCCACCACGACCTCGATACATCACGGTCAGGTCGTCCACCTGCGGCACCGGCGCAGCTTCCGACTCCGGACCGGATTCGGCGTCGGCCGCGACCGAAACGACCTTCCCGTCGCCTGCGGGCCACCGGGGCGTGGCAGCCTGTGCGGCGGGCGGCATTCGAGCGCGGCGCCACTGAGGTGCGGTGTCGATCAGGCACGGTGTCGAAGCAGCCAGGTGGCGATCTCCGTGCGATTCTGGGCACCGAGCTTGCCGAGGACACTGCGCACATGGGTCTCCACGGTGCGCTCCGACAGCACCAGACGCTCCGCGATGTGACGGTTGGAGTAGCCGCTCGCGACCAGTTCGGCGACTTCGGTCTCGCGTGTGGTCAGCGGGTTCGCGCTACGGCCCGCACGATCGATGTCGGCAAGCAACGTGTCCGCCGATCGCAGCCGATAGTCCAGGCCGAGCCGCCGGAACTCCTGTGCCGCTCGGGTCGCCGCAGTTCGGGCCTCGTGCAGGTCGGCCTCGGTGCCGCGGTCGAGCAGGGCCCCGGCCAGCCCGAGCCTGCCGAGGGCGAGGAAGGGGCGCGCCCCGATACGGGCGTCCATGTCGATCGCATGCCGGTAGTGGTCGATCGCCGTGTCGTTGCGTCCCGCGGTGCGGGCCAGGTCGGCGATCGGACGGGCGATCGAACCGGCACAGAACACCGCGCCACTGCCGTCGCCCATGTAGTAATCGTCGGCGACGCCGAGCACCCGGTAGACACGGTCGGCGGTATCCCTGTCCTCCAGCAGCACAGCGACAACGCCGATCAGGTAGAGCAGACCGAGCCATCGGGGCCCGACTTCGAGCGTGTCGGGCAGGGTCCGGAACTCCTCGAATCCGGCCCGCGCCTCGGCCATGTCACCGGCCAGCGCGTGCAGCATCGGCGAATACACCCGGACCAGTGGAATTTTCGGTGCGAAACCGAACGCGTCGAGATGCTCGGCGATCTCGGCCGCGTCGAGATATCCCTGCATTGTGCAGAATTGGCCGTGGAAGGCGTAGTGCAGGCCGATCAGCGAATAGTCGCCGATTCGCAGGGCAAGCGCGTGGGCGGCCGCGTCACTGTCCGCGGCGGTGGCGAGGTCGCCCACCAGGGCCGCGCGCGTCGCGCGGAGTCGATACAGGTGCCAGCGCGCCACCGGCAGTCGCCGGGAGTCCGCCACCTGTTCGATCTGGTCGAGTGATCTGTCGACCATGCCGAGGTCACCGAGTTGAAACCCCACGTCGGTTGTCCACAGGTGTCCCCATAGTTGAGCAAGGGGTTGCTGTGCGCGAGAGCCGATGTCGATGGCGCGGTCCGCGAGGACGCGGCGTTCGGCAAGGTAGGGCGGCGCCGACAGCGACAGGTGCCTGGCGTGGATCGCGTCCAGCAGCGCATCGGGGTCGCCGCTGCGCTCGGCCTCGACCATCGCCGTCGCGGAAAGCTCCCTTGCCCGTTCGCATTCGGCCATATCGGCGGCGGACATGGAGCGCTGTGCCAGCAGCCGGGCCCGCAATGCGGTGTCCGCGTCGGGCGAGAGTTGCCGTAAGGCGTTGACGCACAGCCGATCTACGCTTGCCATCGCCCGCGGGGTCGTGATGCCGGTGACCACGAGCCCTGCCGCACCGATGAGATCGGGGCGGTCCGCCTGATCGGCGAGTTCGCCCGCGCGCACGGAGTGCGCCACGCTGTCATCGATCCGCCCCGCCGCGAACTCGCTGCGCGCAAGGTCGAGCCACAACTCGGCGAGCGTTGCTGCCGGGGTGATCCGGCCGACCCCATCGATGACCCACTGCTGGAATCGAATTGCCTCGTCATAGGCCAGACTTGCGCGCGCGGCCGCGGCGGCCATCCCGGCCCAATACGCACAGTTGACACCGGCGTCCCGGCCGCTTGCCTTGCGCCAGTGCGTCGCGATCGGACCCGCCGCGGCGGGATTGCCGTCGGCGTGCACGGCAAGCAGTTCGGCGGCAGCTCTGTGCAGCGCCATGCGCTCCGACGGGACCAGTTCGGCGTAGACGGCGTCGCGGATCAGCGCGTGCACGAAGGTGAACCCACCTTCGTCGAGTTGTCGAACCACGCCCGCACCGATGGCCGCATCCAGGGCCGCATCGACATCGGCGCCGACGACGAGCCGAAGCAGTTCGGGTTCGATCCGCTCGCCGAGCACACTTGCCGCACCGAGCACCGCTCGGCTCGCCGGATCCAGCCGATCCACCGGAACGAGTGCCAGTCGGCGAAAGCCGGGATGTGACATCGGATCCAGCGGCGTGACATCGGAACCTGCTGTGCTGGAATCGGATTCGATGAGCAGCCGGATATACAGCGGATTCCCGCCGGTTCGCGCGTGCAGCCGATCCACGTCGGCATGGCCCGGAGTCGGACACGCCTGGTCCAGCCAATAGCGGATCTCCCCGACCGACAAGCCGGCCAGCACCATCGACCGGGTGTGCGGCATCCGAAGCAACCACGGCAGCTGCTCGAGATAGACCGCGGTGGCGGGATCGCGCGCGGTGGTCACCACCACGAGCCGCAGCCTGGGCAACTCGGCCGCGAGATACCGCAACAGCAGCAGCGAGGTCCGGTCCGCCCAGTGCAGGTCCTCCAGGATCAGTGCGAGCCCGGCGGGCTCGGCCAACTGCTCGAGGACGTCCGTGACGGCGGTGAACATCCGGAACCGCCGAGCCGCGATATCCATGGTCGGACCGTCTGAGAGGTCGACCGACAGCGGTTCGGCGAGTTCCGGAATGTCGCGGATCAACCGAAGCCACGGCCACAGTGGCGGCATCCCCGCATCGTCCACCGCGAATCCCCGCCCGACCCGCATACCGCATTCGGCGGCCAGTTCCACCGTTCGATCCGCAAGCCGAGACTTACCGATCCCAGCGGGACCGTCGATCAGGACCAACCGGCCCGCGCCGCCTGCCGCGGACAGCACCGCGGCCCGCAGCCCGGCGACCTCGCGATGGCGACCGACGAACGCAGCCTGCATAACCAGCAGTATCCCCCGCCTCCGGTGGCATGCGCCGGAGTCTGCGGATGACCTTCGACGCCGACGACACCGCCGGCACCGGTGAGTGGCGCGTTGCCGGCAGCGCCGAGGTGCGCGGATGCGCAGGTTCGTCTCGTCTGGACGGTGACGCGATTGATCCTCGGCGCCGACGACAGCGTTCGACTGGTCGCCGAGGCGGTGCTCGACCGGCGCGAGATCGGTATCCACACAACACAATTCATGATCGACCGACTGATCGCCGATCGATCTGAGTGTGCTGCTGCGCGCCCAGCCGCAGCAGGATAGGCAGCCGGGCCCGCTCGGCGGCGGGTCCGACTACTCCGGTCGTATCGAATCGAGCAGATCCGCGCAGCGATCGAGCAACTCCATCAGGGTTGCCCGCTCGTGCGTCGTGAAGCCGGCGGCCAGCGCGCGCTCGACTCGCACCGCTCTGGCGTCCGCATCCCGCATGACCGTCGCGCCCTTCTCGGTGAGGCGAGTCTCGAGCACGTTCTTGTGCCATTCGTGTGGCGTCCGCTCCACGAGGCCGCGGTCCTGCAGGTTGGTCAGCACCGTATTCATAGTCGGCGGGGTGACGCCGCAGAGGCGAGCGAGCGCGGCGGCCGAGATACCCGGGTTCTCCGCCAGGAACAACAGGGCCGCGTACTGCGGCACGGTCACGCCAGCGGGCTTCAATGCCGCGTTCTTGGCCGCACTGAGCGCCTGCTCAGCCCGCTTGATCGGGGATCCGATGCGCTCCGATGCGGGCATAGACGTCATGGCTGCATCGTATCCGCCCGTTCTCTCATTAGTGCCTTGACGATCATTAGAGTTCTAATATACATTCGTGCTCACTCTTGGATGTCGATACATCCGATTGATAGACCCGATGAGAGGCACGACCATGTCCCGCACGATCCGCCGCCGCCACTTTTCGACCATCGCCACCGCCGTCGCACTGACCGCCGTCGCCGCCTGCGGCACGACCACGGATGCCGCGAAAGCCACCGACCAGGCCGCCGCCTCCCGAATCAGCACCGCCTACGAATTGCCGAGTGATCGCGCGTATCCCGAGGGCATCGCGGTCGACACCCGCAATGGCGACACCTATGTCGGCTCATACACCAACGGGGCGATCTACCGCGCCGCGCCGGGCGCCCGCCGGGCCGAAATCTTCCTGGCCGAGGGCACCGACGGCCGCAAGACCGCCAATGGCTTGAAGGTCGATCGAGCCGGACGCCTGTGGGTAATCGACTCGACCATGGGCGTCGCGATCTACGACACCGGAACCCGAGCCTTGATCGCCCGCTTCGACGTTTCGGCTGTCGGCCCGCACATGGTCAACGACGTCGCGATTACCCAGGACGGCACCGCCTACCTGACCGACAGCCTGTCCGCCGTCGTCTACCGTGTCACCGAAGCCCAACTGGCCGATGCCGTGGCACACGGCGGAAAAGCTGAACTGACAGCACAATTCGATATGAATTCCACCATCGCACCGCAGAAAGCCGGCTCCTTCACCCTCAACGGCATCGTGTCCGACGACTCGGGCCGCTACCTGCTGGTCGTCGATATGACCGCAGGCGACCTGTTCCGCATCGCAACAGCACCGAATTCACCCGATCCGATCCGCAAGGTCGCCATGCACGGCGGCGATCTGAAGTACGGCGACGGCCTGGAACTGCACGGCGACACGCTGTGGGCCGCGCAGAACGTCACCAACACCATCACCCGTTGGAAGATCACCGACGACGGCGCTAGGGCCACCCTGGAGCAGTCCATCACCGACGAATCCCTGCACATCCCGACCACCCTGGTGCGCGCAGGCAATCAGACCCTGGTCGTCTCCTCACAATTCGACAAGGGCGGGCCGATGGGCCCGGGCACCCCCACTACGCCGTTCGCCGTCCTGACCGTCGACGGAATCTGATCACCACCCATCGAGGGCCGGTCCGCTACTGCGCGGGCCGGCCTTCGGTCATTTCTCGCGCCTCGCGAGCTCACCATCGCCAGGAACACCCGCCGGTTACCCGACACCAAAATTTAGGTTAGCCTGCCCTGCATGACAGGAGTGGATTCGCGCAGCGCGAGTGCCCTCGAGGCAACCGGCGATCGTTCGAAGCCGTCCGCCCGGGTCGCGCCCGCGAACCGACCGCGTCGGCGCAGGCGAAAGCCGATTCGCCAAGTGCTGATCCGTACCCATCGCTGGTCCGCACTGACACTCGGCCTACTGCTGGTTATCCAATGCACGACCGGGGCGGTCCTGCTCTACCACAGCGAACTCTTCCGAGCGAGCCATGGATCGTTCTATCAACGGACCGATGCCGCGCCGATCGTCACGACCGAACAGGCCGTCGACCTCGTACGCGCCGCCGACCCGGACTTCGATGTCGGCTGGGTCGGCTCCGACGGCGGCGTGATCGCCGTCGGCAACCGCGGCTCCACCGCCGCCTACGCGGTGGACCCCGGCACCGGCCGGATCAACGCCCGCGCCGGGCTCACCGACGGTGTGCTCGGCTGGCTGGTCAACCTGCACGACTGCGCATTCGGCTGCCTCCGCTATGTGGGCGCGGTCCCCGCCGTGAACGGCAAGGCGCCGATTCTCGACGCGACGTGGGCCTACCTGATTCTCGGCGCCCTCGGAGTCCTGCTCGTCCTGCTCGCGGTATCCGGTGCTGTCGTGTGGTGGCCTTCGCTGAAGCGCATACGCCACGGTTTTCGCGTCCGGACGAACAAAGGCCGTTTCGCCAGGGACCGCGATCTGCACAATGTCATCGGCATCCTCGGCGTCCCCTTCCTGCTCATGTGGGGGATCACCGGCATCGCCTTCGAATTTCCCGCCGTGGAGCAGGCCTGGCTCGCCGTCACCGGCGGCAACGCCGTCACCGAGATGCCCAACGACACCTTCACTCCGCGGCCGACCGCACCACAGCGCCCACCGGTGTCCATCGGCGAGGCGAGCACTATCGCACTCCAGCAGGTACCGGGCCGACTCGCCTATCTGAAACTGCCCGGCGAAAAAGCCGACTACTACCGAGCCTCGATAGCAGGCGCCTATTCACCCTACGCACACCGCGCCTTCTACAGCGGCGATGTCCTGGTCTACATCAACGCCAGAGACAGCGCCGATATCAAGGTGGTCGATTCCAGTCACGACCGGCCGGTGGCCAATACGTTCTACGACAAAGTCTTCCGACCCGCCCACTTCGGGTGGCTGGTCAACGGCTGGTGGCGCATTATCTGGCTGCTGCTCGGTCTGACGCCCGCGGCCCTCGCCGTTACCGGCATCTCCACCTGGCTGGTCAAACGACGAACCCGACGAAACGCCCGCACCCTCCGTGCCAGCAGCGCCGCGGTGACGTAAGCTCGGCCGATCGCAGGCAAGCGAAACTGGGGTGGCGGCCGGTGGTCGAGTGACATACGCTTCGCCGCGGAGGAAAACCGCCTCATGGAGGGACAATTGACCACTCCGAGCACGGTGACGCAAGGCGAAGCCGGAACCAGCCTGGCGCAAAAGGTTCCACTGACGCAGCTGATCCACTTGATGGCCGAATACCAAAAACTCGGCACGCACCGTCAGACATTTCGACCGGCGGCGCCTGCGCGAGATAACTTCGTGCGCGGCTGCGGCATCGTGGCGGGCGGGTTTGCCACGGTTGGCGCGATCTGCGCGGTGGTCGGCGCGTACCCGGGCAGCGTTGCGGTCAGCCTGCTTGCCCTCGTACCCGCATCGATGGCATTCGTCTGGGGCAGGCGCAACCGGCACAACCGCGCCGCGCGCCTCGACCTCTTCGAATCCGGTATGACCGTGTACCGATCCGGCGAGCAGATCGCCGGATTCCGCTGGGACAGCGCCGAAGTACGCCAGCAGGTGATTCCGTTCCAGAGCACTGCGCCGTCGGACTACTCGTTCGAGATGAGCGGCCCTGGCGACGCCGCGGCCGCATTCGACGACGGACTGTTCGACGACGCGCGCGAGTGGGCCAAGGCGATCCAGTCGGCAATCACCGCAACCCAATTGCCCCGCGCGGTCATCGCCATCGACGAGGGTGCGACCGTGAATTTCGGCGAGATCAGCCTGCACCTGGGGGCACTCATCTTCCGCGACAAGATCTTCGCGTGGGAGCAGATCCAATTGATCGACGCCCGTAGCGGATTGGTCCGGATGAAGGTCGACGGCAGCTGGGTATCGCTCACCCCCGTCGGCAGGATCCCGAACTTCTACATCTTCAACGAAATCGCCGAACGACTGCGCCAGGCTGCCGCCGAAGAATTAGCGGCAAGAGGATCGATCGCTGCGGAACCGGCCGAGGCCGCCGCCGCTCCGAGCGCGGATGCCACAGCCGCGCAAGTCGAACCGCCCACTGCCGCTGCGCAAGTCGACCCGTCCACTGCCGCTGTGCAAGTCGAACCGACCGATGCTGCGCCTGTTGCCGAGCAGCAACCACCCCGCAGCCCGGAGATCACCGACGACGAAGAGCCCGATGTCACCGGCTCGGTGAACAATCCGAACAAGGGCAAGAAGAAGTCCACAACAGGCACCGCGCGCGACAACCTGAACCCGGTAGACCTGAGCACCGCGTCCAACTGACGCACACCCAACCGCTCCGCCACACCGACCGATACCGAAACGCCGGAAGCCGGCCACCCGAGGGTGGCCGGCTTCCGGTTTCTGCAGGTGTTGCCGGGAGGCTGGACTCAGAAGTCCATGCCACCCATGCCACCGGTCGGGTCGCCGGCGGGAGCGGCGGCCTTCTCCGGCTTGTCGGCGACGACGGCCTCGGTGGTGAGGAACAGAGCCGCGATGGACGCCGCATTCTGCAGCGCGGAGCGGGTGACCTTCACCGGGTCGGCGACACCGGCAGCAAGCAGGTCCTCGTACACGCCGGAGTCGGCGTTGAGGCCATGGCCTGCGGGCAGGTTGGAAACCTTCTCGGCGACAACGCCGGGCTCGAGGCCGGCGTTGAAGGCGATCTGCTTCAGCGGAGCCGACAGCGCGACACGCACGATGTTCGCACCGGTCGCCTCGTCGCCCTCGAGCTTCAGGTCGTCGAGAGCAGGAGCCGACTGCAGCAGAGCCACGCCACCACCGGCGACGATGCCCTCTTCGACGGCAGCCTTGGCGTTGCGCACGGCATCTTCGATGCGGTGCTTGCGCTCCTTGAGCTCGACCTCGGTCGCGGCACCGGCCTTGATGACCGCAACACCGCCGGCCAGCTTGGCCAGACGCTCCTGCAGCTTCTCACGGTCGTAGTCCGAGTCCGAGTTCTCGATCTCGGTGCGGATCTGCGCAACGCGGCCCTTGATGGCCTCCGCGTCGCCCGCGCCCTCGACGATGGTGGTCTCGTCCTTGGTGATGACGACCTTGCGGGCCTGGCCGAGCAGCTCGATGCCAGCGGTCTCCAGCGAGAGGCCGACCTCTTCGCTGATGACCTCGCCACCGGTGAGGATGGCGATGTCGGCGAGCTGAGCCTTGCGACGGTCACCGAAGCCGGGCGCCTTGACGGCGACGGACTTGAAGGTGCCGCGGATCTTGTTGACCACCAGGGTCGACAGGGCTTCGCCCTCGACATCCTCGGCGATGATCAGCAGCGGCTTGCCGGCCTGGATGACCTTCTCCAGCAGCGGCAGCAGGTCCTTGACGGTCGAGATCTTCGAGCCGACGAGCAGGATGTACGGATCCTCGAGGACCGCTTCCTGACGCTCCGGGTCGGTGACGAAGTAACCCGAGATGTAGCCCTTGTCGAAGCGCATGCCCTCGGTGAGCTCCAGCTGGAGACCGAAGGTGTTGCTCTCCTCGACGGTGATGACGCCTTCCTTGCCGACCTTGTCCATGGCCTCGGCGATCAGCTCACCGATGGACGAGTCGCCTGCAGAGATACCAGCGGTAGCAGCGATCTGCTCCTTGGTGTCGATCTCCTTGGCGGTGTCGAGCAGGCGCACGGTGACGGCCTCGACGGCCTTCTCGATGCCACGCTTCAGGCCGAGGGGGTTGGCACCGGCCGCGACGTTGCGCAGGCCCTCGCGCACCAGCGCCTGGGCGAGCACGGTGGCGGTGGTGGTGCCGTCGCCGGCGACGTCATCGGTCTTCTTGGCGACTTCCTTGACCAGCTCGGCGCCGATCTTCTCGTACGGGTCCTCCAGCTCGATCTCCTTGGCGATGGAAACACCATCGTTGGTGATCGTGGGGGCGCCCCACTTCTTCTCCAGAACGACGTTGCGACCCTTGGGGCCCAGCGTCACCTTTACCGCGTCGGCGAGGGCGTTGAGGCCCCGCTCGAGACCGCGGCGGGCCTCTTCGTCGAACGCAATCATCTTGGCCATTGCGAAGTGATCCTCCAAGTAATGAGGCTGACACGCAGGGCGACCGCTTGTCGGATCGCCCCATTTACGCTGGCCAGGTTCGGTGCCCGCGACGGACGACCGGGGGTGTCGATGGAACCCGGTCTCACCGTCCCGACCTGGCACTCACAGGTAGAGAGTGCCAAAGCCCTTTTTAGCACTCAGGGGTGTCGAGTGCAAGGTACGGCGACACCGCGCCCACTCAGTCTCGGTCGTCGACGCGCAGCACCAATGCCACGAAGGCGTCGGTACGACGCTCCTCGGGCGTGCGCGGCTCCCCACCCTCGACCGTGACGAGCTCGGCATCGTGCAACAGCAACTCTGCCTCGACCCGCATGACAGCTCGAATGAATGGCGGTGCCACCTCCGGGGGAAGATCGCCGTTGACGATGTACTCGCCGTCCGGCCCCGACTCCGTGGACACGTAGGACAGCGCATGTATCAGGTCAGCGCGCCGCTCCCCTGCCACTAGGTCGGAATCCGTGTCATCCGCCATTGCTATAGCTTAGCGGCCGTCGATCTTGACCGCTGCCGGAGATCGTGCGTCGGCGCGCCGCGCCAGAGCCCGGGAGCAGGTAGGAAAGCCCAGGTCGCCCGGCCCGCCGTTCAGAGTCGACTACAAACCGCTGTCCGCCGACGTCTTACGATTCCGTGCGACGCGCCGGGTGGACGACACGGAACTAGAGTGGCGACGTGAGTGAAGCACCGGGCCGGGACGCCATCGACGGCGCCCTCGCACAGTTGTACGACGGCGTCGAACCCACCCATTGGGCGCCGGAGCTGCCCTGGTCGCTCGGCGGTCCCGATCCACTCGACGGCATCAGCGTGTATCCGCGCACCGACCCGGTCCCGCACTGGCACTACCTCGGCTATGGCATGAGCGAGCTGTACGAGAAGGAGTGGGACAACCCCGCCGAATCGGGCTGGGGATTCGAATTCACCTTCCGGCTGGTACGCCTGCCCACCGATACCGTGCCACCGGCGTGGCCCGGCAACTTCATGCAGAACCTCGCCCGCTACGTCTTCCAGTCGGGCAAGTGGTTCGAGCCCGGCCACACCATCAAGGCGAACGGGCCCATCGCCGCCGACCGCGCGGACGCGACCGTCCACGCCGTCGGATTCGCCGTCGACCCGGAACTCGGCGGCATCGACACCCCGAACGGCAGCCTCCAGTTCCTGCAGATCGTCGGTCTGACCATGCCCGAGTACCGGGCCGCGCAGGGCGGGAACCTGCTCACCCTGCTTGCCGAGCTCGAGCCGCGGCTGCCGCTGTTCGTCACCGATGTCGAGCGCGAATCGCTGATCGCCGAACCGCCGCCGAAGGTGGACTGGCCGCGTTGGGGCGGCGGGCTGCGCGGCAGGCAGTAGCCCCGGCCGGGGGTAGATTTCGCGGCGGAGCATGATCTCGTTCGACTCGATCCCGAAGGGGGACGGCGATGCCCGACCTGGCGTTCGAATCGCTCTACCGGCACGGGTTCGCGCGGGTGGCGGTCGCGGTGCCACGGGTGCGGGTCGCCGACCCTGCCTACAACGTCGAGGAGACGCTGCTGCTGGCCCGCCAGGCGGCTGACGCCGGCGCGGTACTGACGGTGTTTCCCGAGCTCGGGCTGTCCTCCTATACCTCCGACGATCTGTTCCATCAGGATGCGCTGGCCGACGCGGTGGAGGCGGCGCTGGGACGCCTGGTCGCGGCGAGTGCGGACATCGACACGGTGCTGGTGGTCGGGGCACCGGTCCGGGCCCAGGGCAGGCTGTTCAACTGCGCGATTGCGGTGAGCGGGGGCGTTGTACTCGGCGCCGCACCCAAGAGCTACCTGCCGAATTATCGCGAGTTCTACGAGAAGCGGCAGTTCGCGGCGGCGCGGGAGAACTTGGCAGACCAGATCACGATCGCGGGTCGGCGGGTGCCGTTCGGAGCCGATCTACTGTTCACCGCGACCAATCTCGACGGCTTCGTCTTTCATCTGGAGATCTGCGAGGACGGCTGGGTGCCGCTACCGCCGAGCGGATTCGCCGCACTTGCCGGTGCGACCGTGCTCGTCAACCTCTCGGCCAGCAATATCGTCATCGGCAAGGCCGACTATCGGCGGGCGCTGTGCACTTCGCATTCGGCGCGCTATCTGGCCGCCTACCTGTATTCGGCTGCGGGACACGGCGAATCGACGACCGATATGGCGTGGGACGGACAGGCCCTGATCTGCGAGAACGGCGATCTCCTTGCCGAAGGTGAGCGGTTCGCCGATCATCCACAATTGATCACCGCCGACCTCGACCTACCGCGCCTGGCCGCGGATCGATTGCGCACCACCAGTTTCGCCGACAATGTGCACGACCACCGCGACCATCTGGTTCGGCTGCGGCGCATCGAGATCGAGTTGCCGGTGCCGACCACCACCGTCGAGCTACGACGCGAAATTCCGCGCTTCCCTTACGTTCCCGCCGACCCGGCCGCACGCAACGAGCGCTGTGCCGAGGTGCACCACATCCAGGTGGAGGGCCTGAGCACCCGGTTGCGGGCCACCGGAATCCAGCGTGTCGTCATCGGGGTCTCCGGCGGGCTCGACTCCACTCAGGCGCTGATCGTGGCGGCCAAGACCATGGACCGGCTCGGCTTGCCGCGGACCAATGTGCTCGCCTACACCATGCCAGGCTTCGCGACCGGGGCGCGCACTCGCAACGACGCACACCGGTTGATGCGCGCACTCGGAGTGAGCGCACAGGAGATCGACATCCGGCCCTCGGCCACCCAGATGCTGCGCGACCTGAATCACCCTGCCGCCGACGGTGTTCGGCAATACGACATCACCTACGAGAATGTGCAGGCCGGCGAGCGGACCGCACATCTGTTCCGGCTGGCCAATCAGCACAATGCGCTCGTCGTCGGCACCGGTGATCTCAGCGAACTCGCGCTCGGCTGGTGCACTTTCGGCGTCGGCGATCATATGGCGCATTACAGCGTGAACGCCTCGGTGCCGAAGACGCTGATCAAATACCTGATCGCCTGGGCAGTGGACACCGATCAGTTCGGTGCGGATGCGGGCGAGGTGCTCGCGTCGATCCTGCAGACCGAAATCTCGCCGGAATTGATTCCCACCACCGATTCCGACGCGACCGGGCCCGGTCAGAGTTCCGAGGCCACCGTCGGCCCGTACGAGTTGCAGGACCTCCACCTCTACAACCTGCTGCGCTTCGGCTACCGCCCGAGCCGCATCGCCTACCTGGCGTGGCAGGCCTGGTCGGACACCGCCCGCGGCAGCTGGCCCGATCTCATCCCCGCCGACCAGCGCAATGTCTACGACCTGCCGACCATCAAACGCTGGCTCGCGGAATTCCTGCGCCGCTTCATCCAGACCAGCCAGTTCAAACGCTCGACGCTGCCGAACGCCCCCAAGGTCGGCTCCGGCGGCTCACTGTCGCCGCGCGGTGACTGGCGCGCTCCCAGCGACGCCTCGGCCGCCGCCTGGCTCGACGAACTCGCCCGCAACGTGCCCGATCGGTGATACCTCAGCCGGCCCGTAGATGCGTGCCGACGGTGTTGCGCTGAGGGACGTTCGGGAGACCGTTCGACCGCCCGCGCCGCGATAGCTCGTACACGGCGGCCGCTCGACACCGCCGAGCCGACGACCTGCGCCGAACTCGTGTCTGCCTGGCACGGGCGGCAAAGGCGGCACGAAATCCCGCCAGCACCTGCCGGATTCGGCTGCGACACCGAACCTGCGCCGGACGGACGGTCATCCGGTCGCCGTGGATGTCCGCCCATCCTCTTGTCATGGCTGCTCGGTGGCGATCACCGAAAGCAGTTCGACCAGATGGGTTTCCACCTGGGGCTTGTAGACGCCGACACCGGCGAACAGGCCGAGACCGTTTTCCTGCTCCAGCAGTGCGAGCAGGATGTGCTCGGTGCCGATGTAGTTGTGGCCGAGGCGCAGTGCCTCGCGGAAGGTCAGTTCGAGCACCTTCTTCGCCTCCGAGCCGAACGGGATCAGCGGGGGCACCTCGTCCACCCGAGCCGGTAGGCCCGCCGTCGCGACCTCGCGGACGGTTTCCAACGAACCGCCCTGCACGATGATCTCCTTCGCACCGAGTCCCTCGGGTTCCGACAGCAGCCCGAGAATCAGGTGTTCGATGCCGATCTGGGCATTGCCCGCTGTGCGTGCGGCTTCCTGCGAGGCCATCACGACCGCCCGCGCCCGCGGGGTGAATTTGGCGAAGCCGGCGTTGGGGTCCATGGCGGCGGCGTCCTCCGCCGCACCGGGCGCCTTGGGCACGAACCGCTTCTGGGCGGCCTGCTTGGTAACGCCCATGCTGGCGCCGATATCTGTCCATGACGCGCCGGAGCGGCGGGCTTGGTCGACGAAGTGGCCGATCAGGTGGTCGGCCACTTCGCCGAGGTGTCCCGCGGCGACCACCGCGTCGGAGAGTTGTTCCAGCACATCGTCGGGACGCGCTTTCTTGATGCCGTCGATCAGATCGTCGAGCCGTATGTTGTTTGCCATGCGTCAACCATAGGTTGACGACTGCGCATCGTCAACCCTTCGTTGACGATGCCGCCCGGCGGGTGGCGCCACCACACTGCACCGGAATATCGAGCGCGCCAGCGATGTTCAGGGGCGGGCTGCCCGACCGGCGCCCCGCACGATCTGTTCCTTGAACCACGCGGCCGTGCGACCGGTCAGCATGGTGCGTCCTGGGGTGTCATCGGCGTGCAGGAACTGGATGAGTCCGTCGCGGCGGCCGAGGCTGAGGCACTGGAACACATAGCGGAACCGCAGTTTTCGCGGGTCGCGACCCCGCATCCTCGCGACCACGGCATCCGCCGCGTACTTGCCGGTCGGCAACGCGGTCGCGCAGGCCATGCGCAGCTCTCGATCGCCGGGGCCGGCGACGACCGCACTGTCGCCCGCCGCATAGATATCCGGATGCGAGACCGAGCGCAGCGTCGGGTCGGTCACTGACGTGGTCCCAGATCCTCCGGTCTCAGGCGGGCGAACCGCCAACGCGACCGAGATAGGCGAGTTTCTCGGGATTCACGATCAACCGCAGCGCGGTCACCCAATCGCCCACCGTTTCCACATCGACGACGAGCAGCGGGTTGTCCGCCACCCAGGCGACGACCGCGGGCGAACCGTTGAGCTCCTGCACCGCGATCTCCAAACCTGGCACCTCCCAGCGGAACAGCCCGATCAGGTAGCGCGCGACATTGTTCGCGCCGACGATCGGACGCCGTGCCGTGTTGACGACGCCGCCGCCGTCGGCCGTCGAGGTGGCGTCGGCGGTGAGCATCCGCTCCAGTGCCTCGACATCGCCGTTGCGTGCGGCCTTCAGGAATCGCTCGATCAGCTCGCGGGCCTGGTCGGAGGGCACATCGAAGCGCGGCCGTCCTTCCCGCACTCGCAGGCCGGCCCGCCGGAAGATTTGCTGCGAATTGGTCTCGGTCAGCGTGAGCATGTCGGCGATCTCTCGGTGGGCATAGCCGAACGCCTCGCGCAGTACGAATACCGCCCGCTCGACCGGGCTCAACCGCTCCATCGCGGTCAGCAACGCCAGCGAAACCAGCTCGCGCTCCTCCACCGATTCCAGCGGACCCAGCTCACCGGCGGCAGTCGGCACCGGTTCGGGCAGCCACGGCCCGACATAGCTCTCCCGGCGCGCCCGCGCCGAAAGCAGCCAGCTGCGGCACAGATTCACGACCGCGGTGGTCAACCAGGCCTCCGCGGACCGAATGGCGTTGCGATCGGTGCCATCCCAGCGCAGGTAGATCTCCTGCACCGCGTCCTCGGCCTCGCTCGCCGATCCGAGCATTCGATAGGCGAGCGCGAACAGCCGCGGTCGATGCGCCTGGAATTGGCGCAATCCATCCGGTTCCACCCACACCTGCTTCCGCGCTTTGCCGTCCGGGAAGACGCTACCGCTTGTGCCCGACCCGACCCGAGAGCGCTCACCGCCAGTGGTGGGTGACCGCCGCCGGAAACGCACGAGCCGGGCGTGGTCGCCGGTGCGGTGCGCAGCGCGAGTGCTCATACCTCGGCAGCCTGCGCGCCGAGGCTCGAGGAATCCTTGTCGGAAACCTGCGGACCGCCGTAACGATCAGCGTGACACGTCGTCTTGCCGCTGCCTGCCGCCCGGCCTGCGCAGGCGTAAGCGAGCGCTGGACACGCGGATGGCCGGGCGGCGGATCGCGGGCATGCGCCGTTGAGCACGCCGCTGAGCACGGCGCTCGGCCGGCTTGTGCTCCCAGGTCTCCGGTCGCGCGGCGACCCAGCGCTGCGAGTGCCAGGCGAACGGGATATGACCGAGGTACAGCGCGACCAACACCAGCAGCAGCACAATCGGGTAGGTGACCAGCGCCGCCGCGGCGACCGCGACCAACACGAGCAGGCCCGCGGCGGCCTGCGGTGCCACCGACACCGACTTCATTGCCAGCGTGGGGATGGTGCTGACCGACAGCGCGGCGGCGCACAGGGTCCACAGCGCGACCTCGTAGAAGCCGACCCACCAGCCGTCACCGAACTGCACGAACAACGCGATCGGCACCAACGCGATGAGCGCGCCCGCAGGCGCGGGCACGCCGACGAAGTATTCGCGCGACCAATCCGGGCGGGTGTCGTCGTCCATCAGGGTGTTGAACCGGGCCAGCCTCAGCACGATGCTCACCGCGTACATCAGCGCGACGATCCAGCCTGCGCTATTGCTGTCCAGTAGCGCGATGTACAGCACAAGGGCGGGCGCGACGCCGAACGAGATGGCGTCCGACAGCGAATCGAGCTCCGCGCCCATCTTGCTGGTGGCGTCGAGCATGCGCGCCAGCCGACCGTCGAGAGTATCGAGCACCGCCGCGGCGCCGACCATTGCGAGCGAGATGTTGAGCTTGCCGTCCAGGGCGAATTTCACCGCGGACAATCCGGCACACAGCGCCAGGATCGTCACAATGCTCGGCAGCAGCCGGATCGAGCGGCTACGCCGGGGCTTGGACACGGCGTGCTCCATCATGACTCGGCGGATGATGAGCCCAACACCGCCAGGACGGTTTCGGCCCCGATGGTGCGCTGTCCCGGCTCGACAAGTAGCTCGGTGCCCGCCGGGAAGTAGGTGTCGACGCGCGAGCCGAAGCGGATCAGCCCGTAGGTATCGCCGATGGTCAGCACGTCACCGACCTTCGCGTCACAGACGATGCGGCGGGCGAGCAGCCCGGCGATCTGGACCACGACGACCTGCTGGCCGTCGGGGGTCTCCAAGACCATGCTGTTGCGCTCGTTCACCGAGCTGGCCTCGGGCAGATCGGCCGAGCGGAACTGGCCGGGCTGATGCGAAACGGCGCGCACGATGCCGGAGATCGGCGTGCGCTGCACGTGCACGTCGAGCACCGAGAGGAAGATGCTCACCCGGGGCAGCGGCTGGTCGCCGAGGCCCAACTCCGGTGGCGGAGAAGCGGTGTCGACGAGCGCGACCTCACCGTCGGCGGGTGCGACGACGACGCCCGCCCGATTCGGCGGTACCCGGTTCGGATGCCGGAAGAAGGTGGCGCAGGCCGCCGCGGCGAATAGTCCGCTCCGGCGCACCCATTTGCGACGCCCACCGAGGACCGCCACCGCTAACGGCGCGGCCACAAACGGCAGGCCGGCGGGGTGCAGCGGGGGAATCGCGGCCCGAACCAGATCGACGACATGGCCGACTCCGGTGGTTTCGGGCGTGCCGGGCGGGGTGGGGCGGCGTGCCACAGGCTCCTCTTTCGTGCTCGATACAGATGGAATGCGCCCCTCAACAATAGGTCGAGCGCAAGCGATCACACCCTAATCGACGTAGCCGGACATCGTCCGGCCACAGCCCACACCGGGCCCAGCGAAGGCGAGGCACTATCGAGCATAGGAGCCTGTGGCAGGTGTTGCCGGTATCAGGCTCGACGGCCGGTGAACAGCTTCACCAAGAACAACAGAATGGCCGCACCGCCCAGGCAAGTGAAGAAGCTGAACCAGAGGCCGCCACCCTCGACGTCGACGCCGAGCAGCTTCAGCAGGAATCCACCGAGTAGACCTCCGACGATTCCGACCACGATGTTGAGGAGGATGCCCTGCTGAGCATCCGTCTTCATGATCTTGCTGGCGATCCAGCCGGCGAGTCCGCCGATGATGATCCAGCCGATAATCCCGAGTCCCAGCATGTTGTCCTCGAATCACTAGTTGGGGCCTGCCGCCAACAGCAAAAGGCGTGCTCAGAGGGTATACCCGCGGAATGTGAGAATACGCACTGGCGCGCAGCGATCCTAGGGCTAATATGAGGGGGCCT
Source organism: Nocardia sp. NBC_01009 (assembly GCF_045208035.1). NCBI lineage: Bacteria > Bacillati > Actinomycetota > Actinomycetes > Mycobacteriales > Nocardiaceae > Nocardia > Nocardia sp. NBC_01009. The sequence continues at coordinate 398,766 of NZ_CP108695.1, forward strand.
CATGTCTACGGGCACGTAGGTAGTTGACCGATGAGGGACTCATTTACATGCTTCGGGGTACAACCCGACGGCGAGGCCGCAGGTACATAGGAGACGCATAATGGCTGCTCGAATCGCCCAGTACACCGGGGCAGAGCACACGGCGATCCTCGGGCTCGGCGTATACCGCCCCGCCCGGATCGTCACGAACGATGAGGTGGCGGGTCCGATCGACTCGAGCGACGAGTGGATCAGGACCAGGTCGGGCATCAAGACCCGACGGTTCGCTTCGGAAACGGAAACGATCCAGAGCATGAGCGTCGCGGCCGCCCGCGACGCGCTCGAATCCGCAGGGGTCGAGATCGACCATGTCGACTGCGTGATCGTTGCTACGTCCACCCATCTGCTGCTCACCCCGGCGGCCGCGCCGCGCATCGCCACCGAGCTCGGCATGAACGGCGCGGCGGCCTTCGACGTCTCCGCCGGTTGCGCAGGCTTCTGTCACGGGCTGGCGCTCGCTTCGGATCTGGTGCGCGGCGGCACCGCGAACCACGTGCTGGTGATCGGTGTCGAGAAGCTGACCAACACCGTCAATCCGACCGACCGCTCCACCGCATTCCTGTTCGCCGACGGTGCGGGCGCCGTAGTGGTCGGGCCGTCGGACACCGTCGGGATCGGCCCGACGGTGTGGGGTTCGGACGGCACCCAGCATCACGCGATCCGGCAGGACAAGGACTGGATGGAGTTCTTCGCCGAGATCGAGGAGAAGGGGCTCGACGCGGTCCGCCCCTACATGGCGATGGAAGGCACCGCGGTGTTCCGCTGGGCGGCGCATTCCTTGGAGAAGGTCTGCCGCGACGCCATCGATCGGGCGGGGCTGTCCACCGACGATCTGGACGCGATGATTCCGCACCAGGCCAACGGCCGGATCATCGAGATCATGGCCCGCGTGCTGAAACTGCCGGAACACTGCGCGCTGGCCAACGACATCGAGGAGACCGGCAATACGTCGGCCGCCTCGATTCCGCTTGCCATGGAGGCACTGCTGCGCACTGGTGAGTCGAAGCCGGGCGATACCGCGCTGCTCATCGCCTTCGGCGCGGGGCTTTCCTACGCCGCCCAGGTGGTCACACTGCCGAAATGGCAGTAGCCACCGGGTAATTCAGCCGAGGCCCCAGGTGACTTTCACCGTGAAAGTCACCGTCTGGGTGCCCGGCTCCAAGGCGAAGGACTCCGGCGCCCCGTCGCGCAGGGCCTTCGGGTTGTCGTCGCGGCTGCTTGCCTCGTTGATGGTGATGACGTCCGTCAGTTTCAACCCGGCAAGCACCGCGTACTGCTCGGCCCGCGACTTCGCGTCGGCGAAGGCACGCGAGCGCGCGTCGGCGAGCAATCGCGAATCGTCATCGAGTGCGAAAGAGACACCGCGCAGTCGAGTTTCGTTGCCGCCCGCCTTGACCCCGCTGTCCAGGATCGCTGAGGCCTTCGACAAGTCACGGACCACAATGTGCACGGAGTTGGTCGCCCGGTAGCCGATGATGGCCTGATTGCCGCCGTTCGGGCTGCTGGCGTATTGCGGTTGGATGGAGATCTCGGTGGTGCGCACGTCCTCGCGGGCCAGACCCACGGCCACCATGGCGTCGGACATCGCCTTGGCCTTGTCGTTGGCACCGTTGATCGCCGCGGACACGTTGTCGGCGTTCACCTCCACCCCGAGATCCGCATTCAGGGTGTCCGGGGCACCGCGCACCTGACCGGACCCGACCACGGTGACCTCGCGGTCGGGTCCCGAATCGGATTTACCACAACCGGACAGCAGCACAGCCGTCCCCGCCGCAGCCGCAATAGCCGCCGTAAAGCGCGTGTTTCGTCGCATACGACGAAAAACTACGCCTGCGCCTCGACCGCTGTCTTGATCTTGCCGAGCGTCTCGTTCATGCCGCGTACGAGTTCCTCTTCGAACGGCTGCTCGCCACCGAGCGCGGCGTTGATGGCCTTGCGGGAGAACCAGGTGGTGCCGTTGGGGACATCGCGGCGTTCGATCAGCCTGGTGCCGGTCGCGGTCGGCTCCAGCGTGTAGCTCCAGATGCTGCGGTTCTCGTTGATCCGGAACGCGAAGGCCTGGTTGGGTTCATAGCGCACGATCCGCGCGGTGGTCGGCCAGTACTTCTTGCCGTCAGTATTGAGGTTGAACGTCCAGGTGCCCGCCTTCGGCGTGCCGAGCGCGAGCATCCTGACGCACTGCGGGCTGAACTCCGGCATCCGCTTCAGGTCGCCGATAACGGCCCACACCTGTTCCGGGGGTGCGGCGATGTCGATCGTGACTTCGAGGTTTTTCGGCAACACTGCCTCCGGGAGAACTGCGGCGACCGGACCTATTTCGGTCCGGCTAGCACGATTTGACGATTATCTCGCATCTTAATGTGCACAGTCGGACGAAGTCCGTCGATATCGCGCCGGGCCGAGCGCAGGCGAGGCAGCCGCATATGCACAGTCGGACGAAGTCCGTCGATAACCGCGCCGGGCCGAGCGCAGGCGAGGCAGCCGCCGAATCGGCGGCAGTTGGAAGACAAACACATCACGTTTTCGAGATTTGTTCACCTGCCCGTGTAATGGCCAGCGCACAATCACGGATAGACGAAGCATCAGACACTGCCACCAACTTTTCCGTCCAGCGTGAGGTGATCGGCCGTGAAACTGCGCTCGCTTTTACACCGTCGGCACGTGGAACAGCTTCCGCTGCTACCCGCTGTCGAATCCTCCGATGGATCCGCGGCTCGTGGCTCGCCCTCCTCGCTCGCAGCCCGCATGATTGCTCAGGAAGAACTGCTCGAGCGCCTGCTCACACCGGGCGAACTCGACATGGTGCGCAAGCACCGGGTGTGATGGCGGGCAAACGCCGACGACAGCAGACCCGGCGAGGATCCATACTCGTTAGGTGACTTCACCCGCTGCTACGAAGCCGGCCATCCTCAGCGTCGACGACGACCCAGGGGTCTCCCGCGCGGTCGTGCGCGACCTGCGCCGCCGCTATGGCGCCGAGTACCGGATTCTGCGCGCGGAATCGGGCGCCACCGCGCTCGACGCGCTTCGTGAGATGAAACTGCGCGGCCAGCCGGTCGCGGTACTGATCGCCGACTACCGGATGCCGGGCATGGACGGCATCGAATTCCTCGAGCAGGCGATGGACCTGCACCCCTACGCCCGCCGCGTGCTGCTGACCGCCTACGCCGACACCAGCGCCGCGATCGACGCGATCAATGTCGTCGATCTCGACCACTATCTGCTCAAGCCGTGGGATCCGCCGGAGGAGAAGCTGTATCCGGTGCTCGACGGGCTGTTGGAGGCCTGGCGCAGCAGCGAGCAGCGGCCGGTGACCGAGACCAAGGTGGTCGGCAACCGCTGGTCGCCACGGTCGTCGGAGGTACGCGAGTTCCTCGCCCGCAACCAACTGCCCTACCGCTGGTATATCGCCGACGAGCCCGAAGGCGCGCGGCTGCTGGAGGCGGCGGGCGCCGATCCGGAGCGATGTCCCGTCGTCATCACCGAAGCCGGGCAGACGCTGGTGCAGCCGAGCGACGGCGAGTTGGCCCAGAGTGTCGGGCTGAGCACGAATCCGACCGGCGACTTCTATGACCTCATCGTGGTCGGTGGTGGTCCCGCGGGTCTGGGCGCGGCGGTCTACGGCGCCTCCGAGGGCCTGCGCACGGTGCTCGTCGAGCGCACGGCAACCGGCGGCCAGGCCGGACAGAGTTCGCGCATCGAGAACTATCTCGGTTTCCCGGATGGTGTGTCCGGATCGCAGCTCGCGGATCGGGCCCGGCGGCAGGCGGCCAAGTTCGGCGCCGAGGTGATCACCACCCGCGAGGTGGTCGGTCTCGAGGTGAACGGGTCCGCGCGCACCGTGCGGTTCGCCGACGGCGGACGGCTCTGCGCGCACACGGTGATCATCGCGACCGGCGTCGACTATCGCCGCCACACCGCTCCCGGCGTCGACAACTTCACCGGGCGCGGTGTCTACTACGGCTCGGCGATGACCGAGGCATCCGAATGCTCCGATCACGACGTCTACATCGTCGGCGGGGCGAATTCGGCGGGCCAGGCCGCGGTCTTCCTGTCCCGCAACGCCCGCACCGTGCACCTGGTCATCCGCGCGGACTCGCTGGACAAGTCCATGTCGCACTATCTGATCCAGCAGATCGGGCAGATACCGAACATCAAGGTGCACACTCGCACCGAGGTGATCTCCGCAGACGGCGACGACCACTTGCAGCAGATCGTGCTGCGCAATAACGAAACCGGCGTCGAGGAGAAGGCCGAGGCCGAGCGACTGTTCCTGTTCATCGGCGCGGCGCCGCAGACCGACTGGCTCAGCGGAGTCATCAAACGGGATCAGGCCGGATACGTGCTGGCCGGACCCGATCTGCTCGTCGACGGCGCCAGACCGGCCGGTTGGGAATTACCGCGGCCCCCACACCACTTGGAAACAAGTGTGCCCGGCGTCTTCGTGGCCGGTGATGTGCATGCCGACTCGGCCAAACGCGTGGCTTCGGCAGTCGGTGAGGGTGCTATGGCCGTCATGCTCGTGCACCGGTATCTCGCGTAATCAGGAGGCTGACATGAATTCGAAAGATACCGCCGCGCGCAGCAGCCGCCTGGTTTGCGATCCCGCGGAATTGCGCAAGCTTTTTCTCTTCGAGAAGCTCGACGACCAACAGCTCGAATGGCTGTGCGCGGACGGGCGGGTGGAAACCATCGAACCCGGTTTGGTTTTCCGTGAGGGCGATCCGGCGACCTGCTTCTATGTACTGATGGACGGCGAGGTGGTCCTCACCAAGCTCTCCAGCGGCACCGAGATCGAAATGGTCCGCACCGATCACAAGGGCGCATATGCGGGCGCCTGGATGGCCTACATGGGCGACAAGGTCGACCAGACCTACAACGGCTCGATGTCCGTGCCGCGGCCGTCGCGGTTCTTCGTGCTCGACGCCGGCGCCTTCGCCAGGATGATGCACGAGTGGTTCCCCATGGCGGTGCACATGCTGGAGGGCGCGTTCTTCGGCAACCGCAACTCCAACGAACGCATCGCCCAGCGGGAGCGGCTGCTCGCGCTCGGGTCGCTGTCGGCGGGCCTGACCCATGAGCTGAACAACCCCGCCGCCGCCGCGGTCCGCGCTACCTCGGGGCTGCGGGAACGGATCGCCGGGATGCGGCACAAGCTGGCGATGATGGCCGAAGGCAAGTTCGACACGGAATCGCTCGTTTCGCTGGTGCGCCTGCAGGAGGAGGCGGCGGCGCAGGTCGCCAAGGCGCCGGAGTTGACGCCGATGGAAGCCGCCGATCGCGAGGACCTGCTCGGCGAATGGCTCGAGGACCACGGCATCGGCGACGCCTGGAATCTCGCGCCGAATTTCGTCCAGGCAGGCTTCGACGTCGATTGGCTCGAGCGCGTGGCCGCCACTCTCGACGACTGCCCCGACCAGGTGTTCCAGGGCGCGATCCGGTGGCTGAACTACACCATCGAGACCGAGCTGCTGATGAACGAGATCGCCGACTCGACCACGCGAATCTCCTCGCTTGTGGGTGCGGCCAAACAGTATTCGCAGATGGACCGGGCGCCGTTCCAGGTGATCGACATCCACGAACTGCTCGACAGCACGCTGGTCATGCTCAGTCGCAAGATCGGCGACGGGGTGCAGGTGGTCAAGGAGTACGACCGCACTTTGCCGCAGGTGCCTTGCTATGCAGCGGAATTGAATCAGGTGTGGACCAACCTGATCGACAACGCGGTGTACGCAATGAACGGCCAGGGCACCCTGACGATTCGGACCAGGCACGAAAACGACTGTGCCGTCGTCGAAATCGGCGACACCGGTCCCGGCGTACCCGCCGAGGTGCGTAGCCGAATCTTCGAACCGTTCTTCACCACCAAACCGGTCGGCGAGGGCACCGGCCTCGGCCTGGACATCTCCTTCCGGATCGTGGTGAATAAACACAACGGCGATATCCAGCTCGATTCGGAGCCGGGCAATACGCGCTTCACCGTCTGGCTGCCGCTGCACCGCGCCGAGGAAAACCCGGCCGAAGCGAACTCGGCCGACGACAATCGAGGCGAACCGGAATCCAATGCAGGAGGACAACGATGACGCAGCAAGACCTGGAAGGGATCGACCCGAGCGTCGCACCGAGCGGAACCGGCTGCGTCGAATGCGAAGCGGCACAGGGCTGGTGGGTGCATCTGCGCCGCTGTGCCCAATGCGGCCACGTCGGCTGTTGTGACACCTCGCCCGCGCAGCATGCGTCCAAGCACGCCGAGGAAACCAGTCACCCGTTCATCCAGAGCTTCGAGCCGGGCGAGGATTGGTTCTGGGACTTCCGCACCGAGGAGATGTACAGCGGCGGACCGGAGCTGGCCGCGCCGACCAGTCACCCGGCCGACCAGCCGGTACCGGGCCCGCACGGGCGTGTTCCCGCCGATTGGCAGGAGCATATTCACTGACGTTCAGTGATCGATTGGGCGATCATATGTCGCCCACCGCACAGTGGAGCGACAGCGCCGGAGCCAGACCCGGCGCCCGAACCGCTGCGGAGCCTCCCCTGACGACGACCCGATCGCACCCGGTACGCTGCACCGAACGCGCCGGAGGCTCCGGCGCCTCTAGTCACCGGGAAATGCACGTGATGAAGCGAACTTCCGCCATCGCCCTCGCCGCAGGGGCGGTGGTTCTGCTGCTGGCAGGCTGCGGCGGATCGGATGAATCCGCCGAGGCCAACGGTCTGCGCAAGGGCACGACCGGCACCAGTTCGTCGGTACCCCAGCCGACCGGCAACCCGCCGACCACCGGCACCGGCAACCCGCCGACCACCGGTGGCGGCGCTGCGACAACCCCCGCCAAGACGGTCGACCCGTCGCTCGGCCCGGCGTCGCGCACGACCTGTGGTGAATTCAAAGGGCTCGACAGCGTGGCGGAGAAGGCGCTGATCGAGCAGATACTGGCGGAGAACCCGAACAGCTCCTTCGCAGGCAGCCCGAACGTCGCGCTCGGTACCGCGAAGCTGGTCTGCCTCGCGCCGAGCAATGCCGATACCCCGGTCGCCACTGCCGCCGGGATCGTCAGGTAGGACAGTGTCTCGCTGAGACAGCGCGCGTGCGCAGCCTACCGGCTGCGCACGCGCGTTTTTTCATACCGTCACTGCTCAGGGCTGGCCGGTGGCGAGCGCCGTCAGAGCATCGATGAACGGCTGACCGCCCATGGCCGCACCGCCCGCGAGCGCGCCGACGACGATCCCGGTCGGCCCGGTGATGAGGCTGAAGATGCCGAAGCCGAGCAGGCCACCGATGAACCCGCCGAGCATGCCGCCGAGAATCATGCCGACAATGTTCTGGCTCGCTTGCTGCACGAAGTTGTCGAAGGAGCTGATGTCCTTCAGATCGGCGATATCCTTCGGGCTCACTTCCGGTGTGAGTGTGAGGCTTCGGCCGCTGTCGTCGATCTTGTAGGCGACCGGAATGGCGTGCCCGGCGACCTCGAACGTCAGCGGCACCTCGGCGACGACCGCGCCGTTCTCGCCCTGTACCGCCACCGCTGCGCCGTTACCGCTGAGGGCGAATTTGCCCGCGTCGAGCGTGGTGGTCACAACCTTTGCATCACGGGAAAGCGCTGTGTTGTAGCCGATTCCCTGCTCGATGCCCGAAGTGGACACTGCCTGCTCGACGGCCACCGGTTGCGCGTTCGCGGCGCCCGCAGTGATTCCCACCGCCGCGATGGCCAGAAATGCGGTCGCGCTGAACTTTCCGAACTTCATTCTTTGAATCCCCTCCAAAAGACGGCCGTCCGATCGGATCGACCGTCGGCGACGTTACAGCGTCCGCAAGTGACTGGCACACAAGGGATTAGCGCTGATGTCGACCGACTCCCCGGGTTGTTCTCCACCGAAATAGTTGGTTCGCCGGAACATAACTGAAATGGAGTTGTCGCATCACGCCAGTGCGTGGCGAACCACGTAATAGTCATTGCGAACAGTGAAATGGATATGTACGCGACAGCGTGGATCGCCGCCGTTCATTGATTGCTGCGGCAACGGCTGGAACCGAGTAGGTCGGCGGGCGACCACTGGTGCGCGGCCACGATGCCGCCGACGACGAAACCCGGCCACATCCGGTTCCGTGAAAACATTCACAATTACGTTTGCGAGCTGCGAATAGCAGGACGAGTCGCCCACGACGGTGTTTTTTCGGCGAACACGCCCGCACCCGGGCAGAATGGCACAGTGGCAGAACTGGCTCTCACCGCTCGCTTGAACCCGTCCGCCGCCGATGCCCGCCGCGGCGTGGTGCGGCTACACCCGGAGGCGCTGACCGCGCTCGGGCTGCGTGAGTGGGACGGCATCTCGATGGTCGGGTCGCGGCGAACCGCGGCCGTCGTCGGGGTGGCGCCCGCGGATACACCGACGGGAGTTGCGCTGCTCGACGACGTCACACTGTCGAATGCGGGGCTGCGCGAGGACGCGACCGTGGTCGTCGCCCCCGCGACGGTGTACGGCGCAAAACAGGTCTCGGTCAGCGGGTCGGTGCACGCCACCAGGACCATTCCGGCGGCGACCCTGCGACAGGCGCTGCTCGGCAAGGTCGTGACCGTCGGTGACGCGGTCTCGCTGCTGCCGCGCGATCTGGGCCCCGACATCAGTTCTTCGGCTGCCACCCAGGCGCTTTCCCGCACGTTCGGTATCGCGTGGACCACCGAGCTGCTCACGGTGACCGCCATCGATCCCGGACGCGGCCCGGTGAGTGTGCAGCCGAACACCGCCGTCTTCTGGGGTGCGGGCGTGGTCGCCGCACGCGAGGCCGCCGACCGCGCGGCGGCCGGGGCACCGATCCCGGTGGGCGCGCAATCGCAGGCAGCAGCCGCAGCAGGCGAGCTGGCGGCCATGGCTGCGACGAACGGTGAGGTAACGGGCTGGGTCACCGGGAGCGGTCGCGCCGCGATCCCCGTCGAGGAGCTGGCAGGTGTGCACAGCCAGGCCGCGAAACTCGACGAGTGGCTCAGCCTCGCGCTCGACGAACCGGAGTTGCTCAAAACCCTGGGTGCCACACCGCATCTCGGCGTGCTGATCACCGGCCCCGCCGGTGTCGGCAAGGCCACCCTGGCTCGTTCGGTGACCGCGCCGCGGCGCATCATCGAGCTGGATGGCCCGACCGTCGGGGCCGCCGAGAGCGGCACCCGGTTGCGTGAGGTCGCCGCCGCGGTCGCCGAGACCGGCTCCGGTCGGGGCGGGATCCTGCTCATCACCGATATCGACGCACTGCTGCCTGCGCAGGCCGAACCGGTCGCCACCCTCATCCTCGACCAGTTGCGGGCGGCGATCGCCGAGCCCTCCGTCGCGTTCCTCGCGACCACCGCACATCCCGCCGATATCGACCCACGGCTGCGCGCTCCCGATCTGTGCGATCGCGAACTCGCCCTCGCGCTGCCGACGGCCGCGGTGCGCAAGGCACTGCTGGAGCAGTTGCTGCGCAAGGTGCCGACCGACGAACTGAAGCTGGACGACATCGCCGCGCGGACACCCGGATTCGTGGTGTCGGATCTGGCGGCCCTGTGCCGGGAGGCGGCGCTGCGCGCGGCATCCCGTGCGAGCAAACAACATTCGGACCCGGTGCTGGCCCAGGCCGATCTGCTCGGCGCACTGGAGGTGATCCGGCCACTTTCGCGTTCCGGCGTCGACGAACTCGCGATCGGCAGCCTCGGTCTCGACGACGTCGGCGATATGGTCGAGACCAAGCAGGCGCTCACCGAGACCGTGCTCTGGCCGCTGCGCCACCCGGATTCCTTCGCCCGCTTGGGCATCCATCCGCCGCGCGGGCTTTTGCTCTATGGTCCGCCCGGCTGCGGCAAGACTTTCCTGGTTCGCGCGCTGGCGGGCACCGGCCAGCTCAGCGTGCACGCGGTGAAGGGTGCTGAGCTGATGGACAAATGGGTCGGGGCCTCCGAGCGAGCGGTGCGCGAACTGTTCCAGCGCGCACGCGATTCCGCGCCCTCGCTGATCTTCCTCGACGAGGTGGACGCACTCGCGCCACGACGCGGTCAGAGCGGCGACTCCGGCGTCGGCGACCGGGTGGTCGCCGCGCTGCTGACCGAACTCGACGGTGTGGAGCCACTGCGCGATGTGGTGGTGCTCGGCGCGACGAACCGCCCGGAGCTGATCGATCCCGCACTGCTGCGCCCGGGCAGGCTGGAGCGCCTGGTGTTCGTGCCGCCGCCGGACGCCGACGCCAGGCTGGAGATTCTGCGCACCGCGGGCCGGTCGGTGCCGCTGGCCGACGACGTCGACCTCGCCGCACTCGCTGCCGACCTGGACGGGTACTCCGCTGCGGATTGCGCGGCCCTGCTGCGTGAGGCCGCGCTGACAGCCATGCGGCGGGATATGGACGCCGCCGACGTCACGGCCGAGGACGTCGCGGCGGCACGGGCGGTGGTGCGGCCCTCGCTCGATCCCGATCAGGTCGAGTCGCTACGTCGCTACGCCGACACCCGCGGTTAGCCGTTCACAGCCACCGAGGCAAACTCGCCGTAATCCAGGCTTTACTGGACTTTCCCTAAGTTGCACCTGACCGGGCAATGTTCCAGTAATCACAAGGTCAACCGTCGCGCACAGGTATGTTCGCATCGTGCGAAGGATCGGCAATGCGGTCGACACGACCACGGCTTTCCTGGGGGCCGCGGTCGCCGGTGTGTCGCTACTGCTGCCGATCACCTTCACCTGGACGGGCCAGAGCACGCAGTATCGACTGACCAGCCTCATCAACAGCGTGCCGCGCGGCGCCGCGATCGGGGTGATCGTCGCGGTCGCCGTCGCCGTGCTGGTGACCACCTTCACCCGTCCGGTGGCGGCGTGGGCGACGGCGCTCGGCGGCGCGCTCGGCATGTTCGTCAATCACTTTGCCGGACGCCACGTTTCCTCGCCCGACATGCTGACCACACAGAACTATCTGGACTCGGTGTGCGCCGGCATCCTGCTCGGCGCACTCGGCGCGGCAGTGCTGCGCAGGCCGGGTCCAGCGATCGGATTCGCGCTGGGTGGCGCGGGCTCCTTCGTCGCCGGCAACCTGGCCGACTTACTGAACATCACCGCGCAGGATCCGCTCGAGGTTCTGGAAACACCGCCACGGTGGCTGATCGCGGCGGCGGTGGGGTTGCTGTTGCTCAGCACCTACCACAACCGGTCGCGGCCGATGGCCGAGCGGTCACCGCGGCTGGCCGTGGAACTTCCGGTGACGCCGATTCTCGCGGCCATGGTGCTGGCCCTTGTCGTCCTCATGGTCACCGAATGGTTGAACCGCCAGTATCAGGACGCGCCCAACGTCAGTCATGCGGTCGATATCGGACTCGCGGTCACCGCGACTGCGCTCGCCGCAATGGCCGCCGCGATGCTGCTGCCGGGGCGCGATGGCGTCGGCGTGTACCTGGCGGTGAGTCTGGTTCCGGTCTTCACTGCCCTCGGCTACGCCGCACGGCCGGGCTGGGGCGTGCTTGCGCTACTGGTAATTACCGCCGTTGGGCTGTTCATCGGGACCCGACTGCCGTCGGCGTTCATCGCGATCACGATGATCGCCGGACTCGCCGTTTTCGCCATATACAACGGGAGCAGCGATATCAACGTCGTGGACGCAGCGGGCAGCGCCGGCCTCGCATTGACGACAGGCTACTGCTGTGGCACGGCACGCCCTCGCTACGCGCCGAGCGGCGTGCTCGCGATCGCGGCCCTCTACCTGCCATCGATCATCACAGCGGTCGAACTCCGGCCCGACGGCGCGACCAAGGCGTCGACACCGGGGGGCACTGCACTCGCGATCGTGGCCTGTTCGGCCGTCGGAATTGCCGTGCTGTACTTCTTCCGGCCGCGCGGCCGGCCGCAATCGGACAAACCCGCCGAGGGCGAAACATTAGCGGACATATAGCCGATCCGCTCCGACATGGCCGACGCCATACCGGCTCCAGCCGCTGAAAACACGCGCTCCGCGTAGGATTTACCCGCATCACGCCGCCGCCCCGACCCGACGGAGTGCAGTTTGCTCGTAATCCTGCTCGCGCATGCCATGGCCGCGCTCGCGGCACCGCTGTGCGTGCGGGTGTTGGGCCGCAATGCGTTCTATGTCCTTGCTCTGGTCCCGTTGGGCGGCCTCGGCTGGGTGATTGCGAATTGGGATAGCACACAGCAGGTTCGGGTCGAGTGGGCGCCGAGCATCGATATGAACATCGATCTGCGTTTCGATTCGCTCGCCGCCGTCATGTCGGCGCTGGTCCTCGGCATCGGCACGCTGATCCTGATCTACTGCGCCGGATATTTCGAGGACGATCAGCCGCGGCTCGGTGTGTTCGCGGCCGAGATGGTCGGCTTTGCCGGGGCCATGTTCGGTCTGGTCACCAGCGACAACATGCTGCTGCTCTTCGTATTCTGGGAAACAACCACGGTGTTGTCGTTTCTGCTCGTCGGGCACAACGCCGAGCAGGCGGTCAGCCGAAGGGCGGCGATCCAGGCGCTGCTGGTGACCGGCGCGGGCGGACTCGCGATGCTCGTCGGCATCACCATCCTCGGCGAGGCCAGCGGCAGTTACCTGCTGTCGGACCTGCTGACGCGGGCGGACCCGCCGGCGGGCACCGCGGCGAATGTCGCCGTGGTGCTGCTGCTCGTCGGGGCGTTGAGCAAGTCTGCGATCGTGCCGCTGCACTTCTGGCTGCCCGGTGCGATGGCCGCGCCGACTCCGGTCAGCGCGTACCTGCACGCCGCCGCCATGGTGAAAGCGGGCGTATACCTGGTGGCTCGGCTGGCGCCGGTGTTCGCGAGCAGCCCGCCGTGGCACCCGGTGATCCTGACCCTCGGGGTGGCGTCGATGCTGCTGGCCGGGTTGCGGTCGATCCAGGTGCACGACCTTAAATTGGTGCTGGCATTCGGCACGGTGAGCCAGCTCGGCTTCCTGATCCTGATGGTCGGCCTCGGTACTCCGGACGCGGCGCTGGCCGGTGTGACGCTCATCGTCGCGCACGCGTTCTTCAAGGGCTGTCTATTCATGGTGGTCGGCATCATCGACCACGGGGCAGGCACGCGGGATCTACGGCGACTCTCCGGTCTCGGCCGCCGCGCACCCGTGCTGTGCGCAGTCGCGATGCTGGCCGCGCTCAGCATGGCCGGGATCCCGCCGCTGCTCGGCTTCGTCGGCAAGGAAAGCGCGCTGGCCGCCATCCTGGACACCGATACGCTCGCCGCGCCCGCCAAGGCCACCGTCGCCGCCGGCGTGGTGCTCGGGTCGATGCTGACGGTCGGCTACAGCATTCGCTTCGTGTGGGGTGCGTTCGCGGACAAGTCGGGGCGCTCGGCCGGCACGAACGACAGCGAGTGGCGGGGCAGGCAGGATCAGGGCACGCATGGTGTGGCGGAGGATCACTGGCATGCGCCGGGTGCGTTGTTCCTTACAGCTCCCGCGGTGCTGGCGGTGGCGAGCCTGGCCGCGGGAGTCGCCGCACCCTGGCTCGACGAGCTGCTGAGTCCGTACGCGAAAACCCTGCCGGGGACGCTCGATTCGCATCTGGCGCTGTGGCACGGATTCAATGAACCACTCGCGCTGACCATCCTGATCATCGCGGTAGGCGTCGCGCTGTTCCGGCTGCGCGCCCGCATCGGCGAATCCCCGCGCCCCAAGCTCGGCAATGCCGACCGTGCCTACGACGCCACCCTTGCGGCGATGGATCGACTGTCGCTACGGATGACCGGCGCCGTGCAGCGCGGTTCGCTGCCGTTGAGCCAGGCGACCATTCTCGGCACGCTGATCATCCTGCCGACGGTGTTACTGGCGAGCGGCACTCGCACGGGAGTCGAACTGCGCCTATGGGATTCACCGTTGCAACTGGCCATCGGGGCGATCATGGCCGCGATGGCGCTGGCCGCAACGCTGCTGCGCAACCGGTTGGCCAGCGTCCTGGTCGTCGGCGTCACCGGCTACGGGTGTGGCGTGATCTTCGCGCTGCACGGCGCTCCGGATCTCGCGCTCACCCAATTCCTCGTCGAGACACTCACATTGGTGATCTTCGTGCTGGTGTTGCGCGCCTTCCCCGCCGAGATCGAGGACAGCCGCACGGCCGCCTTCAAGATGCGCAGGGCGGTGCTCGCCACCGGGGTCGGCGCCACAGTCGCGACGCTCGCAGCCTTCGCCACCGCGGCCCGCAGCACCGAACCGATCTGGCACCTGATCCCCGACGCCGCCTACACATTCGGCGGCGGCAAGAACGCGGTCAACGTCCTACTCGTGGATATCCGCGCGTGGGACACCCTCGGCGAGATCTCGGTACTCGTCGTCGCCGCGACCGGGGTGGCCTCACTGGTGTTCCGCAGCAGGCGTTTCGGCACCGCGCCGCGCGCCGCCGACGCACCGAACTACGACCCGGACCTGGTGAGCTGGTTGCCCGCGGGCCGGCTCGTCGCGCGGCGGGACCGATCCATGGTCCTGCAGATCACCACCCGCCTGGTCTTCCCGACCATCATGGTGCTGTCGGTGTACTTCTTCTTCTCCGGCCACAATGCGCCCGGCGGCGGTTTCGCGGGCGGGCTCACCGCCGGACTCGCGCTGACCCTGCGTTATCTCGCGGGCGGCCGGTACGAACTCGGTGAGGCACTCCCTGTCGACGCGGGCCACGTGCTCGGCGCCGGGCTGGCACTGGCCGCCGGGACGGCGGCAGGCTCACTGCTGCTCGGCGCGCCGCCGCTGTCCTCGGCGATCCTGGAGGTGACGCTGCCGGTGCTCGGGCACATCAAGCTGGTCACCGCCTTGTTCTTCGATCTCGGCGTCTATCTGATCGTGGTCGGCCTTGTCCTCGATGTGCTGCGCAGCCTCGGCGCGCGCCTGGACAACGAGTTGGCATCCGACAAAACCGGCTCGGCGAAGGGCGGTGTGTGGTCATGACGGCAAACCTGACGCTGCTGGTCCTCGTCGGGGTGCTTGTCGCCTGCGGGGTGTACCTGATCCTCGAACGTGCCGTGTCGAAGATGCTGCTCGGCATGATCCTGTTCGGCAACGCGGTGAACCTGCTGATCCTCACTGTCGGCGGCCCCGGCGGCAGGCCACCAATTCGCGGCGATACCGACAAAGCGGCCGATAACGCGCACGAACAGACGGCCGATCCCTTGTCCCAGGCGATGGTGCTCACCGCGATCGTGATCACCATGGGCCTCGCGGCATTCGTCCTCGCGCTCGCCTACCGGTCCTACAGCCTCACCACCACAGAGGATGTCCAGAATGACCGGGAAGACGTCGACATCGCCGCACGGCGCGAGCGAGAGGACCCAGAGCATTGAGCCCGTCGCCGGATCTATTGCTCGTGCTGGCGCCGCTGCCGGTGCTGGTCCCGTTGCTCGGTGCCGCGGCGACCCTGGTGTTCGGCCGCAAGCCACGCATCCAGCGGTCGATCATGGTGCTCGCGCTGGCGTCGGTCGTCGTGATCTGCGGACTGCTGCTGTATCTGGCCGACCGGGACGGGACCACCGCGGTCCAGGTCGGCGGCTGGGAAACGCCGATCGGCATCACGCTGGTGGTGGACCGGCTCTCTGCAGCGATGCTGCTGGTCTCGTCCATCGTGCTGCTCGTCGTCTCCCTCTACGGTGCGGGCCAGAACATCCGCGACGGCGACGAGCGGCAGCCGACCTCGATCTACCGGCCCACCTATCTGGTGCTGACCGCGGGGGTTTCGGCGGCATTCCTCGCCGGTGACCTGTTCAATCTGTTCGTCGGCTTCGAGATCCTGCTGGCCGCCTCGTTCGTGCTGCTGACCGTCGGCGCGACCGCGGACCGGATCCGCGCGGGCGTCGCGTATGTGATGGTCTCGATGCTGTCGTCGCTGATCTTCCTGACCGGCATCGGGCTGGCCTATGCGGCCACCGGAACGCTGAACCTGGCACAGCTGGCCATCCGGATGGGAGAGGTGCCCCATGGCACGCGCACCGCCATCTATGCGGTGCTGCTGGTGGCGTTCGGTATCAAGGCGGCGGTCTTCCCGCTGTCGAACTGGCTGCCCGACTCCTACCCCACCGCACCCGCACCGGTGACCGCGGTGTTCGCCGGGCTGCTGACGAAGGTCGGTGTCTACGCGATCATTCGAACGCACACGCTGCTGTTTTCCGACGGTGGTTTCGATTCGGTGCTGCTGGTCTGTGGTCTGCTCACCATGCTGGTCGGCATTTTCGGTGCGATCGCACAGAACGATATTCGCCGCCTGCTGTCGTTCACGCTGGTCAGCCATATCGGCTACATGGTGTTCGGCGTCGGGCTCGCCACCACGGCCGGGCTGACGGGCGCGGTTTTCTACGTGGCGCACCACATCCTGGTGCAGACCACACTGTTCCTGGTGGTCGGTCTGATCGAGCGTCAGGCCGGTTCGGTGACGCTGCGCAGGCTCGGTGGCCTGGCCGCGGCGAGTCCACTGCTTGCCGTGCTGTTCCTGGTCCCGGCGCTCAATCTCGCAGGGATTCCCCCGTTCTCGGGGTTCATCGGCAAGGTCACGCTGCTGCAGGCGGGTGCGGCAGACGGCAGTGTGCTGGCCTGGGTGCTGGTGGCGGGGTCGGTGGTCACCAGCCTGCTGACGCTGTATGTCGTCGCGCGGGTGTGGAGCAAGGCCTTCTGGCGGCCGCGGTCGGAGGCTCCGGAGGGCCATCTCACGGCCGCTAAACCGCCGACGCTGATCGAGGATTCGACCGACGTGCTCTACGACGAACGCACCGACCCGGGCCGCATGCCGGTGCTGATGGTGCTATCGACGACCACGCTTGTCGCGGTGGGCCTCAGCCTCACCGTGCTGGCCGGGCCCATCCTCGGCATCGCCGAGCGCGCCGCAACGGATCTGCGCGATCCCACCGTGTATACCCGTGCGGTGCTCGGCAATTCGCAGATGGCAGCGCCGGGAGCAGTCCGATGAGCCTCGGTAGCGCGGCGATCAACCGGGAGCGGGCGGTCCGCGTCGGCATTCTGGTGTGGCTGACCGCCGTCTACATGGCCCTGTGGGGTGACCTGAGCGTCGCCAATCTGCTGGCCGGGCTTGCCGTCGCCGCGCTGATCATGCTGACACTGCCGCTACCCCGGGTGCCGGTCGCCGGACGACTGCACCCGCTGTCGCTGGCCGAACTCATCGTGGTGAGCGTGTACTACGCCCTCGAATCCAGCCTCCAGGTCGCCTGGTTCGCGATCCGGCCCGCACCGCCACCGGTCTCCGGTGTGCTGCGACTGCGCATGGAGATCAAATCCGATCTGGTGCTCGCATTGTGCGCGGACCTGCTCAATCTGATTCCGGGAACCATGGTGCTCGAGATCGAGAAGGAACGCCGCGTCGTCTTCGTACACGTGCTCGACGTGGGCAGCGACGCGGCCGTCGACAAATTCTATCGGACCACCCGGCGGCTGGAACGACTGCTGATCGCCTCGTTCGAGCGCCCCGCCGAATGGCATCTCACCGAACCACCGGAGGTCAGCAGATGACCGTCGTCGCCATTGTCGCCGCCGTGCTTTTGACGGCAGCGGCCGTGATCACCAGCTACCGCGTCCTTGCCGGACCGAGCACCTTGGACCGAGTCGTCGGCATCGACTCGCTGATGGCGATCGCCGCCTCGGGGCTCGCGGTCTGGGCGGCCTACAGCGACGACACCACCGTGCTCCCCGCGATCGTCGCGCTGGCGCTCGTCGGGTTCCTCGGCTCGGCAGCCGTCGCCCGATTCCGGGTCAGGGACGACCAATGACGCGCGGCGAGGACGACCGATGACACTGTGGCACTGGATTTCCGCCGTCCTGATCCTGTCCGGGGCCGTGCTCGCACTGACCGCGGCAATCGCGATCGTGCGCTTCCCCGACACCATGACGCGCATGCACGCCGCCACCAAACCGCAGGTGATCGGGCTGATCCTGGTACTGGAGGGCGCGGCGATCCCACTGCGCGGCCACGGTAGTGTCTGGCTGCTCGTCCTCGTCGGCTTATTCACCCTGCTCACCGCACCGGTCATCGCACACTTGATCGGCCGCACCGCCTATCGCGAACAGCGCCACCGCGACGGCTTGTTCCGAGTCAACGAGCTCGGCGACGACATCGACGCGCCCTGACTCCGGCACGCGCTGACAGTGCTGCGTCCCCGGCCTCGCCGACAGATCACGCGATGGACGGCGCGGTGAGCGCCTGATCCTTCGCCGCGACTCCGGGGCGCCGGGCGAACCAGGTGGCGTGGAAGGCAGCGGCCATTGCCGCGAGCAGCGCAAGCACGACTGTGCCTGCCAACACCGGGTATTCGGCCATCGAGACCGCGAGGTAACGGTAGGAGATCAGCAGCGTCGTCAGGATTGCCGCGCCGAAGGCGACCACCCGGACGCGGAACAGACCCCAGCCGCGTTCGGGTTCACGCAGCACCGACTCCACCGTCAGACAGAGCACCGCGCCCGCGACCAGGTCGACGCCGTAGTGGTAGCCGAAGCCGAGTGTCGCGGTCAGGGTGGCGAGCAGCCAGAACGTGCCGCCCCAGCGCAGCCAGAGCGGGGCACGGTCGCCGTTGGTGTCGCGGCGAGTGTGCAGGAACACCGACAGCGCCCACGCCGTGTGCATGGACGGCATGCAGTTACGCGGGGTTGCGGCATCGAACGGCAGTGGCGCTGGACTGTGGTCGACCGGCGGCAGCACCCCCGGCCAGAAATTGCCGACCTGCAGCCCGTGACCGTCCGGCCCGAACGCGAACATCGGGCCGACCACCGGGAAGATCACATAGATGACCGGCCCGAGCAGGCCGAGCACCAAGAACGTCCGCACCAGATAGTGGCTCGGCCACTGACCGGTGGGGACCACCCGACGCAGCTGCCACACCGCGACGACGATCGCCGCGACCGGCAATTCGATGTACACCCAGTGCAGCACCGCGTAGACCCCGGGACCGAGGGTGTCGAGCACCCGACCCATCACCCACGACGGGTCGCCAAGGGCATGGTCGGCGAGCATGACGTACTCGTCGAGCACCGTCGGCCGGGTGATCACCGTGACGTGCAGCCAGACATCGCCGACCTTGGTCGCCAGCATGAGCAACGCGCCCAACGCCGCGGCATGCAGCGCATTGCGCCGTTCGACGCCGCGCCAACGCAGCCACGCGAGCACGGCGAGCCCGGTGAGCACGATCACCGGCCCGTTGCCGACGGTCACCGGATCGCCCGCGAGCAGGCGCCCGCCCGCACCGACCAGGTCGATGGCGACGGCCGCGCCGAGCGCGATGATCCGACGCCGCATCGAGACACCGACGAGGGCGAGCACCAGCCCGGCCCACGGCACCGACATGGACTTGGGCGTGCCGACATAGTCGTGCCACACGCTTTCCAGCGGACCCTCGAAGCCCTGCTCCACGGCCACGATCTGCAGGGCGATCAGCAGGATCGGCACGGCGGCGACAGCGGCCCCCACCCACACCCGGGCATGCGGCACGCGCACCCGCGCAGCCACACTTCCCACTCTGGAACCCGGATCTTCGACAAGCACGTCGACCATAGTAAACGGGGGATGAACGCCACCCCACTGGCCGACTGAACGTCAGTCGACCGAAACAGTGGGCAGACCTACTGGTCCAGCTCTTTGACCAGCGAGTCGACCACCGCGATCAGATCACCCTGGGCAGCCGCGGCGACTTTGCGTTGCCGCTGATACGACGCGCC
Source organism: Nocardia sp. NBC_01009 (assembly GCF_045208035.1). Lineage (NCBI taxonomy): Bacteria > Bacillati > Actinomycetota > Actinomycetes > Mycobacteriales > Nocardiaceae > Nocardia > Nocardia sp. NBC_01009. The sequence continues at coordinate 418,453 of NZ_CP108695.1, forward strand.
ACGCTCCGGAATCTCGGCGACCAATCGCAGCTCGTCGGCACACCCGAGCCGTTTGGCCGTCGGCTCCAACCGGTTGAGTACATCCATCAGATCATCGGTGACCAACCGCTCGTTGCTGGCGGCATCCACGATGACGATCGCGTCGAGGCCGTAGCGGGCGGCCCGCCATTTGTTCTCCTGCACATGCCACGGCGGCAGCGTCGGCAGCTGTTCGCCGTTCTCGACCCGCTGATCGAGATCCACGATCAAGCAGTGAATAAACGACGCCATCGCCGCTAGCTCCGCGCGCGTGGAGATGCCGTCGCAGATGCGCACCTCGATCGTGCCCCACTTGGGCGCGGGCCTGATGTCCCAGTGCATGCCGCCGAGCTGCTCGAACACCCCGGTCTTCATCTGGTCGTGCACGAAATGCTCGAACTCTGTCCAGTTTTCGAACTGGAACGGCAACCCGGCGGTGGGCAGCTGCTGGAACATCAGCGTCCGATTGCTCGCATATCCGGTGTCCGAACCGGCCCACATCGGCGAGGACGCGGACAGCGCGAGCAGATGCGGATACGACAGCAGCATCGAGTTCAGAATCGGAAAGACCTTGTCGCGGTGGGAGACCCCGACGTGCACGTGCACGCCCCAGATCATCATCTGGCGGCCCCACCACTGGGTGCGCTCGATCAGTTCGTCGTAGTGCACCGAACGGGTGAGCTGCTGCGCCGACCACTGGGCGAACGGATGGGTGCCCGCGCAGAACAGGTCGACGCCCAACGGGTCGGCGGCGCGCCGCACGGTTTCCATGGTGCCGCTCAGATCGTCGACGGCCTCACCGACGGTGTTGTGCACCCCGGTGACCAACTCGACGGTGTTGCGTAGCAACTCCTTGGTGACCTGTGGGGTGCCGTCGTGCGCACGCAGGTCACCCACCGAATCGAACACTGCCGCAGCCGTATTCGACAGGTCCCGAGTGACCTTGTCGACCAGCGCGATCTCCCACTCGACACCGATCGTCGGCCGGGGCGAACCTTGGAAGGGAACCCGCTCGATTCCTGCCCCGGCCATATCAAACCTTGCTACTGGATGACACCGCAGGCGACGCGGCCACCCGCGTCGCCGGTTGCCAGACTGGTGTCGTCCGGGCCGGCAACGCCGTCGGCCCGGACATAACGGTTGGGGATGTTGCCGAAGTTGTCGGCGTCGGCGTGGATGATCAGGGCCTTGCCCTTGATCTCTTCCAGGGTCACCGCATCGGTGGTCGTGACCAGTTTCGCCATGCCGTCTTCGCGGACCTCGAGCGAGGTCAGGTCGCCGCTGGCCGGGTGCGCGTTGGCGCTGCCGACCTGCAGGTGGCCGCCCGCCGAGAGGAAGGCGCCCGCCGGGCCGCCGGTGGGCGCGACCGAGTTGGCCTCGCACTTGCCGACCTGGTGGACGTGCAGCCCGTGGAATCCGGGCTTCAGGCCGTGGCCCTCGACCGTGACCTGCAGGTGTTTGCCGTCTTTGACGAAGTTCGCGGTGCCGACGGAGGCGCCCGCGGGGTCCTTCAGCTCGACCTTCACGCCACTGTTGGCGTCGGCGTTGCCGTGCTCGGTACCGGATTCGCCGGCCGGAGCGGACGCGCCGGTCCACACCGGAGGCGTCGTTCCCTTGACATCACTCGACTCCTGACTGTTGGAACAGGCAGCGAGGCCGAAGACCGCGACCGCAAGCACCGGGGTCACAGTCCGCCAGGACGGGCGACGAGTTGTGTACGGGGCCATCGGAGAACTCCTTTACGAGTACCGAGTTTACGAGTAAAGCTGGGTGGACACGTTCGTTACCGGACAAGATGATGCCACGCCCGTCGTGTCGCGGGAGTGACCGGGCCGTGTCGCGGCGGGCCGCGGACCTCAGTTACCGGTGACGACGACGGTCACACCCGAACCCGAATCACCGGCTCCGGTACTGCGCGGTACGGCGGTGGCGCCGAGTTCCGCGGCGATCGCCGCGGCCGCTTCCCGCTCGCCCGGCGTATTTCCGTAGAACACAGTCGTTTTCGCGACATTCTCACCGGGATAGTTACCGACTTCGACGACGTTCCAGCCACTGGCGCTGAGTTCGCTCGCGGTGCGCGAAGCCAATCCGGCGATCAGGCCGTTGTTCAGAACCCGCACCGGAACCGCGCGACTCAGGGCGGGCGTCGTGGTCGGTGGCGTCGTCGTGGTCGGTGGCTTAGTCGTGGTCGGTGGCTTAGTCGTGGTCGGCGTCACGGTGGTGGTGGCCGCCTCCGATGTCGACGTCGCGGCCGAGGTGCGAACGACGACGGAAGTCGCCTGAACCTGTGACGCGGGCGATACCGCCTCCGACTCGCCTGCGCTGTCGGTATCGGAACTCGACAGCGACATCGCACCGAGGCCTGCAAAAACAATGGCCAGCGCGATCAACACCATCGCCAGCGCGCGCAACGGCGGTCCCCCGGAGGTGGGATTCGGGTAGCTCACCTGCTCGACCCTAGTCTCAATTCACAGCAACAGGTCATACCTGGAAACCGAGCCGCCGTGCGGCCCTGGCCTTCTGCCTGCTCGCCCGCAGCCTGCGCAGGCGCTTCACCAGCATCGGGTCGGCGGCGAGCGCCTCCTGACGGTCCACGACCGCGTTCAGGACCTGGTAGTACCTGGTCGGCGACATACCGAACAGTTCGCGGATGGCCTCTTCTTTGGCGCCCGCGTACTTCCACCACTTACGTTCGAAGTCCAGAATGTCGCGCTCACGACGGCTCAAACCGTCGGTGTCACTGTCATCGGTCTGTGTCGAGACCTCAACCGTGACATCGTCGCTCGCAGAAGGGCTGCCCTGGATCGCGGAAAGATTCCGTGCCGCTGCGCCGTCCATCTCGCTCCCTCGCCGAGTAACCACCAGACGAAAAATGATGCTTGTACGTCGCGGATCATTCAACCACGGGCCGATGGGAATGCCGCATCCCCGTCGCGGCGTGTTCGCTACCCCTGGGTAACGCGTGTCACCGGGGTGTTCACACCCTCACGGCGCACCATCCGGCCGCCCCCGCAATAATTGCCCTATGGCAATCCTCCCCATCGTGATCGTCGGCGACCCCGTTCTGCACAACCCGACCGAACGGGTCACCCAAACACCGGAGGAGCTCGCGGAGCTGATCGCGGACATGTACGAGACCCTGGACGCCGCCAACGGCGTCGGCCTGGCCGCCAACCAGGTGGGCGTGCCGCTGCGGCTGTTCATCTACGACTGCCCCGACATCGGCGCCGACGGCAAGGCGAAACGACGCAAGGGCGCGGTGATCAACCCGGTGCTGGAGACCTCGGAGATCCCCGAGGTCATGCCCGACCCCGACGACGACGAAGAGGGCTGCCTCTCGGTGCCCGGCGAGCAGTTCCCCACCGGTCGGGCCGAGTGGGCTCGGGTCACCGGCATCGATGAGCACGGTGAACCCGTCGACATCGAGGGCAAGGGCTTCTTCGCGCGCATGTTGCAGCACGAGGTCGGTCATCTCGACGGGTTCCTCTACGTCGATGTGCTGATCGGACGCAACGCCCGCGCGGCGAAGAAGGCGATCAAGCGAAACGGCTGGGGCACGCCCGGGTCGAGCTGGATTCCCGGCACCGTGCCCGATCCGTTCGGCCACGATGACTGACCCTGCGCTGCCCGATATTCCGCTGGGCAGGCGCGTGGTGCTTCGCTACCAGCTGCCTGCCGGTTATCCACAATCGCTGACCGATGTGATCGGCGAGCTCGTCTCGCTGAATCCGCCGACGGTGCGCGCTGTGGACGGACAGGTGGTCGCGGTGGCGCCGGACCGGGTCGTCGCGCTGAAAGCGTTGGGGCCGAGACCTATTCGCACCAAAGAGATCCGGGCGCTGGAGGCCGCCGCGGCCAACGGGTGGCCGGGGATCGAGCACGCCTGGATCGACGGCTGGCTGGTGCGTGCCGGTCGCGGTTACACCGGTCGTGCCAATTCGGCGGTGCCGCTGGGCAATTCCGCGGGACCAGCGGAGCTGGGCGCGGAAACGCTGCACCGCATCGGCGAGTGGTTCACCGCGCACGGGCTGCCGTTGCTACTGCAACTACCCGATCGCCTCGCTCCCGTGCCGCCGGGTTGGCGCACCTGGAGCGAGACCGTGGTGCTCGGCATCGATATCGACACTGTCGTACTGCCGCAGGGACCTTCGATGGTCCGGGTGGCGCCCGCACCCGACCCGGCCTGGGTGGACCTGCACCGGTTCAAGGGCGAAGACCCTGCAGCACCGGGTGTTTCGCGGCCGGTACCGGAGCTCGACGTGCTGACCGCGGTGCAGGACGGCGAGCTCGGGTTCGCGTCGCTCGGCCTGCCGCAACCGATCGCGATCGGCCGCGGCGCGCTCACCACCGCGCCGGACGGGAGATGCTGGGTGGGGCTGACCTGTGTCGCGGTCGTCGCGCCGCATCGCAGGCACGGGCTCGGTTCGCTGGTGTGCGCCGAGCTGATCCGCTGGGGACACACTCGTGGCGCCACCCATGCCTACATTCAGGTCGAAGCCGACAATGCCGCGGCCATGGCGATGTACCACGATATGGGCTTCGTCGAGCACCACGCGTACCGATACGCCGCGCCGGAGGCCACTCGCTGAACCGAGCGGCCTGCGGTAGAACGGTCCTACAACCCACTGCGTAAGGAAGGCATCCGTGCGTCTCGCGACCTGGAACGTCAATTCGATCCGCTCCCGTCTCGATCGGGTCGCGGACTTTCTCGATCGCCAGGACATCGACGTGCTCGCGATGCAGGAAACCAAGTGCCGCGACGACCAGTTCCCGTTCGAGCGCTTCGACGAACTCGGCTACGAGGTGGCCCACCTCGGCGTGAACCAGTGGAACGGTGTCGCGATCGCCTCCCGGGTCGGACTGGAGAACGTGGAACTCGCCTTCCCCGAGCAGCCCGGCTTCGACAAGGACGCGGGCGAATCGCTGATCAGCACCCCGGTGGTGGAATCACGCGCGCTCGGCGCCACCTGCGGCGGCGTGCGCGTCTGGAGTCTGTACGTCCCCAACGGCCGCACCCTGACCGACCCGCACTACACCTACAAGCTGGAATGGCTCGCCGCCCTGCGTGACAACGGCGCGAAGTGGCTCGCCGACGACCCCGAAGCCCAGATCGCCCTGGTCGGCGACTGGAATATCGCCCCGACCGACGACGACGTCTGGTCGGTCGAATACTTCGCCGACAAGACCCACATCTCCCAGCCCGAACGCGACGCCTTCACCGCCATCGTCGACACCGGCTTCGCCGACGTCATGCGCCCCTTCGCCCCCGGCCCCGGCGTCTACACCTACTGGGACTACACCCAGCTGCGCTTCCCCCGCAAAGAGGGCATGCGCATCGATTTCATCCTCGCCTCCCCTACCCTCGCCGCCCGGACCAAGGACGCCGTCGTCGACCGCGAGGAACGAAAAGGCAAGGGCGCCAGCGACCACGCCCCCGTCATCGCGGAATTCACCGACTGAGGAATAGGTGCGCTCAGCGCACCCAGTCTTTCAATGGTTCGGTGTTCAGTTCCACATCCACCGGTTTCGGCAACCGTACGGTGGCCCCGAATGGCACGGTCAGAATCCGTTCGTACCGACTGCCGTGCGGCTCACTATGGATGGTCACCTCACACGAATCTCGATCAATCAGTAGATACACAGGTATGCCGGTGTCTGCGTAGGCCAGTGGCTTTTCCTGCTGATCGCGCCGGTCGGTGCCCTGGTCATCGGATGTCACTTCGACAACAAGGAGAACCGGCCCGGGGTCGGCCCACTCCCCTTGCCCGACAAAGGCATCGGCGGCAGCGAGGGCACCGTCCGGCCGGGCGCGACCTTTCCGGTAGCGGTCGACCCGCAGCCCTTGCTCCGGGGTCAGAAACAACTCGGGACGGAACATCATGAACGTTCGGATCAACCACTGCATGATCCGACCGTGATCCCCATCCGGCATTGCCTTGGCCCCCAGTTGTCCGTCGATGAACTCGAGTCGCACACCCTCCGCAATACGATCGGCCGCCCGGGCGAGTTCTTCGAACTCCTCGGTCGTCATGAATGACTCATGCACGGCGGTCATGTCCTAACGATACGGGGCGCAACCGATCAAAGGCCGATCAGCGCAGGACAGCGTCAGGATATCGCCGCCGGATCGGCGAGTCGGGCTCCGACGGCGATCCGGCGAGCCGCAGCCTGCCGACGCCGCCTGCTGAGCGGCGCGGCCGTAGCATAGCAATTATGCATTACTCGGCGTCGCCCTAAATCGGCCGCACCGGGAACCCGATCCGGGACCCACAAGGACGCAGGTCCCGGCGTAGGTGAACTACGGGTTCATTTCATAGACCCCGGCGTGCGCTCGAGCCTGACTCAGCACCTGCTCGAACCGCGCTCGATCGGCGACGGGACGACGGACCAGGTCGAGTGCTCGTGTTTGTTGGGCCTTGGTCGCGGCAGGCTTGGTGTGCAGAGTCAGTGCGTTCTTGGAGAATTCGCGCACGAAACCGTCGAAGATCTGGTCCAGCACGTCCGCACCGGTGCCCTCGATCTCGGCCTGCTCCAGGATCAGCTGCGCGTAGGGCACCGCGGTGAACAGTTCGCCGAGCGCGAAGAGGAAGTCGACGTCGCGCTGTTGGGCACCGGTCGGCGCGGCGGCGGCCAGCAGAGTCTGGAAGGCGAGGGCCTGTTCGAGGAATACCGCGACATTCGGTATGTGCGTGAACTTTTCGAAGACCGGACGCCAGTCACGGAAGCGGATGCGGCCGAGACCGCTGCTCGGACCCTGCCGGAACAGGAACTCGTCGTCGGCCGCGTCGCGCCGCGTCGGCACCGTCGGGTAACTCGCGCCGGTGAGCTCCGCGCGCAGCTTCGGCACCGCCGCCCCCGCGTGCGGGGCGAGCCGCCTGCTCGACCAGCTCAACGCCGTGGAGACCGCGCGCACCGTGCCCTTGGGCGCCACCCCCGCACCGGGCAGGAAGCGCAGCGCGGCAAGTCCGGCATCGGCGGGATGGAACATGTAGTTGGCCATAAACTTCAGCGACAACGCCATGTTCACGTGCACCGTGCCCTCGAGACGCGGCAGCCCGAAGAGGCCGAGCATCGCCATCGGGAAGTACATGTCGTTCTCGAAACCGCGGGCGGCGATCACATCCGCGAAGTCCTCGACGATCCGCTGGCCCTGGCGGGTGACGGTCATCTTCTCAATCGCATTGAACAGCAGGTAGCGGCGGTCGTCCGGCGACGCGCAGCGCAGGTAATCGATGGCCCGCTCGCTGTAGAGCTTCATGCCGATCAGTCGCGCGTACGAGTCGGTCAGCAACGACTGCACCTGCGGGAACTCGGTTACCCGATGGCCGAACAGTATTCGGTTCTCCGCATGCGTAATCGCCTCGTAGTAAGCGTGTTCGCACGCGCCGACCGCGCCGAAGCCGAGGTTGAACTTGCCGACGTTCACGGTGTTCATCGCGGCATGGAAGGCGTCTTCGCCGCGGTGCAGGATGTCCGCCTCGGCGACCGGATACTTCTCCAGATCGAAGGCGGCGACATACATCTGACTGTCGACGACATTGCGGCGCAGCTTGTAGTTCTTGTGCTTGCTGTCGGCGACGAAGAACAGATACCCCTCGTAATCTTCCTGCGTCGGCTTGCTTTCCAGCGCCTTGGAGCTGTCGATGATCGGCTTGTCGGCGCGGCGGCCGAATACCGACACCATGGCCGCCAGGTTGCCGTTGCCGATGTAGTGCTTGCTGCCGGTGGCGGTGTACCCGCCGCCGAGCTCGGGCGCGAGCACCATATCGGTGGAGTAGACGTCGGCGCCGTGATCCTTCTCGGAGAGGCCGAAGGCGAAGATCTCACCGGAATCCAGCAGTGCGGCGGCCTTCTGCTTGGCGGCTTTGTTGTCGCTCTGCCAGATCGGGCCGAGCCCGAGGATGGTGACCTGCCAGACGTACCAGTAGGACATGCCGTAGAAGCCGAGAATCTTGCTCAGCATCGCAATCCGTCCGGTGTCCCAGCGCTTGTTCGGATCACCGTTCGCCTCGGCGGCGGGCGTGAGGAAGGTGGCGAACACCCGCTCGCGCTTCACGAAATCGAGGAAGTCGGAGTACCAGATCCGATCCCGATCATCGCTCTTGAGCACCGCCTTACCGCGGGATTCGAACCAATCGACCGTGGCGCGCAACAACCTGCGGGTCTCCGCGTCGAACTCGGCGAACTCGCTGGCCTTCGGGTTGAACAGAGTTGTGGTCATCGATGACTCCTCGGCGTGGTCGGCGACTTCATTCGCGACTGTAGCATTATTGTTCGTCAACGTAGGAAGCTGATTTTACGCGTAGGACCAGGGCGAACCGTGGCAATCGCACTGATATCGTTGGTCTTCATGGGTAGCGAGTCGGCCGTGCAGCCACGGCAGCGGGCACAGCATTTGGGCCCCGAGCGCCGCCGCCCCCAGGTACTGGACACCGCACTGGCGATTGCCGTGGAGAACGGCATCGCGGCGGTTACCATGGCCGCCATCGCCGAGCGCATGAATGTGACAAGGCCCGTGGTCTACGCGTGCTTCGCCGATCGTGTCGAACTGATCGAGGCCCTCATCCAGCGCGAGGAGAGCTATCTCGTCGGCGGACTGCTCGAGGTGCTGCCCGCGCGCGATGTCGACGCGGGCGAGACCGTGTTCATCGAGGGCTTCCGTGCGCTGCTGGAGCAGGCGGCCGATCGTCCCGATGCGTGGCGGCTGCTGTACGGCAATCCCGATCCCGCGGTTGCGGATTCGTTCGGGCGTGGCCGCAAGCTCGCGGTCGAGCGCTGCACCACCCTGCTGCGCCCCACCCTGCGCGCATGGGACACCGAGGACGCCGACCGGAAGCTGCCTGCTCTGGTGGAGCTGTGGGTGTCGACGGGCGAGGGTGCGGTGCGCACCTTGCTCGCGGGCGAGGGCGACTGGGATCCGCAGAGCCTCGGCGCCTTCGTCGGCGCTGCGGTGTATCGCGCGCTGCGCCACGCCTGACCTCATCGCCGCCCGATCCCGGCAGCACACCCATGCCCGCGCCGGCCACTGCGCAGCTCAACAATTGTGCAGCAGGTAAGCCGCATCGCTAGGCGAAATGCTCGGCAACGCGGTGATGTCCCGACAGAATGCGCACCGATCGGGCCGATTTTGCCACCATTCGGCAACACCGCTCACTACCATGGGTAGCAAATATCCGACCAGCGGCCGGAGGTGCGGTCATGGCGTTCTATCGGCAGGTGGGATCGGTGCCGCCGAAGCGGCACACCCAGCACCGGGACGAGAGTGGGCGACTCTATTACGAGGAGCTGATGGGCGAGGAGGGCTTCTCCGGCGACTCGTCATTGCTCTATCACCGCGGCCTGCCGCCCGCGATCGTCGACTCCACGGTCTGGGAACTGCCCGACCAGTCCACGACACCGAATCATCCACTGCGCCATCGACACCTCCGTCTACACAACCTGTTCCCCGGTGACACCCCCGCCGAGACCGATCCCGTCACCGGTCGGCGACTGCTGCTCGGCAACGCCGATGTTCGGATCTCCTACGTGGTCGCCAAGGGCGGCTCGCCGCTGTACCGCAATGCCATCGGCGACGAACTGGTGTATGTGGAATCGGGTGCCGCGGTGCTGGAGACGGTCTTCGGCGCGATCGCCGCACGACAGGGCGATCAGGTGCTCATTCCGAGGGCGACAACACACCGCTGGCTGCCCAGCGGGCCCGATCCGCTGCGCGCGTACGTGATCGAGGCGGCCGGTCACATCACACCGCCGAAGCGCTACTTGTCGAAATTCGGCCAGCTGCTGGAACATTCGCCGTACTGCGAGCGCGATCTGCACGGACCGACCGAGCCGTTGACAGAGACGGGCACCGATATCGAGGTCCTGGTGAAGCACCGCCCGGGCGGCCGCGTCGTCGGCACCAGAATGATCTACGCGACGCACCCGTTCGACGTGGTCGGCTGGGACGGCTGCCTCTACCCGCTCACCTTCAACATCGCCGACTTCGAGCCGATCACCGGACGCGTGCACCAGCCGCCACCCGCCCATCAGGCGTTCGAGGGCATCAACTTCGTGGTGTGCAATTTTGTGCCGCGCAAGGTCGACTACCACCCGCTGTCGATCCCGGTGCCGTACTACCACTCGAATGTCGACTCCGACGAGATCATGTTCTACTGCGGCGGAAACTACGAGGCGCGCAAGGGTTCCGGCATCGGCCAGGGCTCGGTGTCGGTGCACCCCGGCGGTTACGCGCACGGACCGCAGCCGGGGGCCTATGAGCGCAGCATCGGCATCGACTTCTTCGACGAATTGGCCGTCATGGTCGATACCTTCCGGCCGCTGGAACTCGGCGAGGGCGCGTTGGCGTGTGAGGATCCCGGCTACGCCTGGACCTGGTCGAATCGGGGTCCACAGCAGTGAAGAAGCGCATCGAGGTCCGTCCCGGCTCGCTCTACGGACCCGACAACCTGCCCTACTGCGTGTTCGCGCCCGCCCAGGGCGACTATCACGTCGGCGCTCGACTGGCCGATTCGGTCATCGATCTCGCCGTGGCACTCGATGATCCGGTCTTCGCGCAGCCGAGTCTCAATGCGTTCATGGCGCAGGGCCCGCGCCGCTGGCATGCGGTGCGCGACCGGCTCCGCACGCTGGTCGATGGCGAAATCCCCACCGACGCAGTGCATCTGCTGGCCGAGGTGACCTTGGCGCTGCCGGTGCAGATCGGCGACTACGTCGACTTCTACGCCAGCATCGATCACGCCACGAACCTCGGCCGCCTGTTCCGCCCGGATTCCGAACCGCTACTGCCCAATTGGCGGCACCTACCGGTCGGGTACCACGGCCGATCTGGCACCGTCATCGTATCCGGCACCGGCATCACCCGACCCTACGGTCAGCGTCGAACCGATTCGGGCACACCCGATTTCGGCCCGACCCGGCGGCTGGATATCGAGGCCGAGCTCGGCTTCCTCGTCGGGGTCGGCTCCGAGCTCGGCACGCCGATCGGCGCGGACGAGTTCCCCGAGCACGTCTTCGGTGTCGCGCTGGTCAACGACTGGTCCGCACGGGACATCCAGGCTTGGGAGTATCAGCCGCTCGGCCCCTTCCTCGGCAAATCGTTCGCAACCTCGCTGTCACCCTGGGTGACCCCACTGGCGGCGCTGGAGTCCGCCCGCGTCCCGCTGCCCGAACAAACCCCCGAGCCGCTGCCCTACCTCCGGGAGACCGAGAAGTGGGGCCTCGATATCGATCTCGCCATCACCTGGAACGGTCAGCCGGTGTCCTACCCACCCTACAGCCGCATGTACTGGTCCCCGGCGCAGATGCTGGCCCATCTCACGGCGAACGGCGCCGCCACCCGCACCGGCGACCTCTACGCGTCGGGCACCATTTCCGGACCAGCACAGCAACAGCGCGGCTCGTTCATCGAATTGTCCTGGGGCGGTAGCGAACCGGTGCCCGTCAACGGGCAACTGCGCACCTTCCTAGAAGACGGCGACGAGGTGGTCATCACCGCCACCGCCCCCGGCCCAGCGGGCACACGCCTCGGACTCGGCGAGGTCCGGGGCCGCATCCTGCCCGCCGCGCAGCGTTGACCCCCTGGAATCGAGGGCTACGACTCGGCAATTCCGGTCGGTAGCGTTCGGGCCGGAGGAGGCATCCGCCGGGGTAGATAGAAATGAAGGACTTGATGAAGCGTTCCATTGCCGCAGTCGTCGTCGCTGCGGCTGTGCTCATTCCCGGCCAACTGGCCTCCGCGGCCTCGGCCTCCGCCGCGAGTGCGCCCACCGCGGTAGCGGATTCCGGATCCGGCGGATGCACCTCTAGCCAGCCCCCGACGTGCAGTTCACCGGTGGTTGGCGTGATCATAGGTTTGCTCAGCGCGCTGACCACCGGTTCGGCGAACGCCGGGACCAAGTAGGCGAATTCGCCATCATGCCGACCGGCGCCCACCCCCGCTCACGGACGGGGTGGGCGCCGGCTGACCTTCCGGAGCTGATAGCTCGCGAAATATCCACGGCCGCAGTGCAGCCCGACATCGTCCGACCTAACCGGCGGCCGCTCGGCCCGCGTCCACCGCGTTGAGGAAGCGGGTGAGATCGACGATCAGGGTGTCGACCACATCGGGTGCACCGCCATCGTCGTGGTGGTGCAACCAGTCGGTGACCAGCTCGAACATGCCGCCGATGGTGGCCAGCGCCAGCGCGAGTCGACGATGTTCGTCGGCGGCGTCCGCGGCGGGCTTCCTTGACCACTGTTCGTCGAGGAAGGCCGCGGCCCAGCGCCGATTGATCCGCCGCTGCTTTTCTACGGCCGTCGAAATGCCGCCCGACTCACCGAAGGTCACCCGAGCCAGCCGCGGATCATCGGCGATCGCATGCACGAACGCGGCGATGACGGCGGCGGCGCGCTGCGGCCAGTCCAGTCCCGCGGCCGCGGCCGCGCCCTCGATGACCCGTTGTTGGATCTGCTCGGTGAGCTTCACCAGCAGTGCGACGTAGCAGGCTTCCTTGCTGTCGAAATGATCGTAGAAACCCTTGGTGCCGACATAGGCGTGCTGGCAGATCTGCTCGATCGATGTCCCCGAAAAGCTCTGCTCGGCAAACAGTTCGGTGGCGGCGTCGAGCAACTGATTGCGTCGCTGCGCGCTGCGCTGTTCGGCATCGAGGCCGCGGATCCGACGCCGCACCGATTCCGGTTCGGGCCGCGCGGCAGATGTGCTGCGGGTCATCTCTCGACCATAGCCGGAGCAATTTCAACAAGAGTTCTTGTTGGTAATTGGAGTTCATGTTGTAATCACTGGCACGTTGATGAGGGAAGGACTGACGTGTCAGTGATCAATGGAGATCGGACCGACAGCAGACGCCGGGCCGCGGCACGCGCCGTTGCGGCGGCAGTGACCATGGCCGTCGCGCTGACCAGCGCACTACTGGCCGGTGGCCTTACCGCCACCCCGGCGGCCGCGGCACCGCCACTGCCGCAACATGATTCGTTCTATCGGCCGACCGCGGGATTCGAATCGCAGGAACCGGGCACCATCCTGCGGTCGCGGGAGGTGAAGCTGGCCGTGCTGACCCTGCTGCCGCTGAATGTGCGTTCGTGGCAGCTGCTGTACCGCACCACCGACCTGTTCGGGAAGCCCACCGCGGCCGTCACGACGGTGGTGCTGCCCGCGGGCGCCGATCCGAACCGGACCCGGCCGCTGGTCTCGCTGCAGTTCTACTACGACAGCGCAAGCCCCGACTGCGCACCGTCGTTCGTGCTGCAACAGGGCAGCGGACTCGCGGGCGCCGAGGGCATCCATTCGCAGAGCGAGCTGATCGCACTGGCAGCGCTGATCAGCCAGGGCTGGGCGATCTCGATCCCGGACTACGAGGGCCTCGACGGCCATCTCGCGGTCGCCGAAGAACCCGGATATATGACCCTCGACGGCATTCGCGCGGCGGAACGATTCGAGCCGCTCGGCCTGGACGGCGCGAACACACCGGTGGCCATGTGGGGTTACTCGGGCGGCGGCATGGGCAGCGGGTGGGCGGCCGAAATGCAGCCGACCTACGCGCCGGAGCTGAACGTCAAGGGCGTCGCGCTCGGTGCGCCGACCTCCGATGTGGTTTCGCTGCTGCATGTCAACGGGTCGATGTTCGCGAGCCTCATCGGCATCGGCATCTCCTCGCTGCGCAAGGCGTACCCGAGCTTCAAGGAAGCCGCCGACCGGTTCCTGACCCCCGAAGGCCGGGCGCTGATGGACCGGACCGAGCGTCAGTGCCTACCACGCAACGCGCTGACCATGATGTTCATCGACTACCAGCGGCTGCTGACCATTCCGATCGCGGATTTCCTCGCGGTTCCGGAAATCAAGGAGGTCTTCGACGCCACCGTACTGGGCCGCAATATCCCCACCACGCCGATATTCCTCTACCAGGGCGTCTTCGACGAGGCGGTCCCCTGGTGGACCAACGACCGGCTGGCCCAGCAGTACTGCGCGGGCGGCGCGTCCGTCGTCTACACCCGCGATCATCTCAGCGAGCATCTGACACTGCCGTCGCTGGGCATGGGACAGACCTTCAACTGGCTGAAGTCACGGCTCGCGCCGAACGCCCCCGAGCAGGTCGGCTGCCGCACCGACAACGTCGTGTCCATGCTGGCCGACACCAACGCGCTGCTGTCGCAGATCGAGATCAATCTCAACGCCACCTTCGGCGCCCTCGGATTCCCCATCGGCCCGCGCGAGCGCTGATCGACACCTCCTGGCCGCTCGTCTCCGACCGGATATCGGACCGGTCGGGGGCGAGCTTTGTCGTCCGTCCACGATGAGTTCCTGACCCCCGTACCGTCTGCATTGATGCACGCAACTTCACTCGGGAGGATCGTCATGCAGAAAATCGTCACCAACCTCTGGTACGACACCGAGGCCGAGCAGGCAGCCGAGTTCTACTGTTCACTGTTCGAAGACTCGAAGGTCACCAACGTCGTGCCTTACACCGAGGCGGGTCCGCGCGAGGCGGGCACGACTATGCTCGTCGACTTCGAGCTCAACGGCCAGAAGTTCACCGCCATCAACGGCGGCGGCGACTACCACTACACCCACGCCATGTCACTGCTGGTCAATTGCGACAGCCAAGCAGAGGTCGACCGCCTCTGGAGCGCTCTACTCGCCGACGGCGGCCACGAAATCGAATGCGGTTGGCTCAACGACAAATACGGGGTCCCCTGGCAAATCTGGCCATCGGAAGCCGACCAACTCCTGACCGGCTCCGACCCTGCCGCAGTCAACCGCGCGGTAGCCGCCATGCTCGGCATGAAAAAGATCGACCTCCAAGCCATGCGCGACGCCTACAACACCCCCTAGTCGATGCGCCAGGCGCCGACCTGGTGGTAGGCAGAGTTGTAGATATCGGAGGCGTCGCCGTCGACCAGTTGGTAGTGCTTCATGTTTCCGCCCCAGTAGCGCAGGATGCGGCCTAGCTCCTCGGCGAGGTCGGCGGGTGCCGACATGCCGTCGGGCAGGGCATCCAGGTCCACTTCCAGGGTGAATTTCACGCTGGCGAATCTACCGGTGCCGCGGTGATCGGCGGCGGCAGTGACTGGATGTTCGTCCGATCATTGCGCGGGGCATCGGGGGGTACGGGTAGGGTCGGCCGGGAAAAATTCACATCGCCAACGGGGGCTCGCACCAGCGGGCTGAGAGGACAGCTAGCCCATTCGGGCGTCAGGGCTGTCGACCGTATGAACCTGACCGGGTAATGCCGGCGTAGGGAGGAATTCCATGACGACGACACCTGTCGAGACCGTGACAACGGGTCCTATCGAGGGCAGCGTCAAGCACTACCACGAGGTCGATGACCTGCGCATTCCGGTGCGCCGCATCAACCTGACCAACGGCGAACATTTCGACGTCTACGACACCTCGGGCCCGTACACCGATGACGCGGCCACCATCGACGTCGAGGCCGGTCTACCGAAGTTGCGTGACGCCTGGACCAAGCCGGAGGTCGCCGGTCCGCCCACCCAGCTCGCGTGGGCGCGCCAGGGCATCATCACCCCGGAAATGCGATTCATCGCGGCCCGCGAGGGCGTGGCGCCGGAGCTGGTGCGCGAGGAGGTGGCCGCCGGCCGTGCAGTGATCCCCGCCAATCACAAGCACCCGGAGCTGGAGCCGACGATCATCGGCAAGAAGTTCCTGGTGAAGATCAACGCGAATATCGGCAACTCGGCCGTGTCCTCTTCCATTGCGGAGGAAGTCGAGAAAATGGTGTGGGCCACTCGCTGGGGCGCCGACACCATCATGGACCTGTCCACCGGCAAGAACATCCACGAGACGCGCGAGTGGATCCTGCGCAATTCCCCCGTCCCGGTCGGCACCGTCCCGATCTACCAGGCGCTGGAAAAGGTGAACGGCGACCCGACCGCGCTCACCTGGGAGATCTACCGCGACACCGTGATCGAGCAGTGCGAGCAGGGCGTCGACTACATGACCGTGCACGCAGGCGTGCTGCTGCGTTACGTGCCGCTGACCGCCAAGCGGGTCACCGGCATCGTCTCGCGCGGCGGTTCCATCATGGCCGCCTGGTGTCTGGCTCATCACCAGGAATCGTTCCTGTACACCAACTTTGCCGAGCTCTGCGAGATCCTGGCGAAGTACGACGTCACCTTCTCCCTCGGCGACGGTCTGCGGCCCGGCTCTATCGCCGATGCGAATGACGAGGCCCAGTTCGCCGAGCTGCGTACCCTCGGCGAGCTGACGAAGATCGCGAAATCCTATGGCGTGCAGGTGATGATCGAGGGCCCCGGCCATGTGCCGATGCACAAGATCGTGGAGAACGTGAAGCTCGAAGAGGAGCTGTGCGAGGAGGCGCCGTTCTACACTCTCGGCCCGCTCGCCACCGATATCGCACCGGCCTACGACCACATCACCTCGGCCATCGGCGCCGCGATCATCGCGCAGGCGGGCACCGCGATGCTCTGCTACGTAACGCCCAAGGAGCACCTCGGCCTGCCCAACCGCGACGACGTCAAGGTCGGCGTGATCACCTACAAGATCGCCGCCCACGCCGCCGACCTCGCCAAGGGCCACCCGCACGCCCAGGACCGGGACAACGAATTGTCCAAGGCCCGTTTCGAATTCCGCTGGCGCGACCAGTTCGCCCTCTCGCTGGATCCGGATACCGCCCGCGAGTACCACGACGAAACCCTGCCCGCCGAACCTGCCAAGACCGCACACTTCTGCTCGATGTGCGGCCCGAAGTTCTGCTCGATGCGGATCTCGGCTGATGTCAGGGAGTACGCGGCACGTCAGGGGCTCGACGACGCCGCGGCGTTGGAGGCGGGCATGGCGGAGAAGTCCGCAGAGTTCGCCGATGCGGGCGGCAAGGTCTACTTGCCGGTGGTCTCCTAGCCTGATTCACCGCACCCGCCGGGTTTGCCTTCGGACCCGGCGGGTCGCGTGGGATGTCCCCGCAGCCATAACGTCCGCTACTCGAAGTGCCGAGCGCCGTGGACTGGGGTGGATTCCGAAGGCAAATCGGTCTCCGCCCCGGCCCTGGCCTACGCGGACCAACCACTCGATAGCCGAGGGCCCGACCCACGAACCGAGGTGAGCTGTGCGGATGCTCGTGACAGGAGCAAACGGCTACCTCGGCGCAGCCGTCGCGGCAGTATTGCGTGACAGCGGGTATGACGTTGTCGGACTTATCCACAGGGACCGTTCACGGGTACCGGACGGCATGCCTGTCCGGTCCGCCGACCTACTCGACCCGGGCTCGCTACGTGCAGCAGTGCACGGCATGGATGTGGTCTGCCACCTCGCCGGGCTCACCCGCGTTCGCGAGTCTTTCACCGATCCCGAGCGGTATTTCGATGTCAATGCCGCAGGGACAGTGGCATTGCTGCGGGCTATGGAGTCCGAGGGTGTCGGCGCCATGGTTTTCGCGTCCACCGCCGCGATCTACGGCGCACCCGAACAGCAGCCGATGCACGAAGACCTGCCCGACAACCCACCCCACCCGTATGCCGCGAGCAAACAAGCCGCCGAACAGGCCATCGAAGCCGAATCCCGTACCGGGCGACTCGCCGCAGTGATCCTGCGACTGTTCAACATCGCGGGCGGACCCGACCCGGACAGCACTCGAATCCTGCCGCGCATCCTCGCGGCAGCCGCCGGCGACAGCCCCGCCCTGACTCTCAACGGCGACGGCAGTTCCGTCCGCGACTACGTGCACATCACTGATGCTGCAAGGGCTTTCGGCGCGGCGATGTCCATGATGCCGAGCCATGGGATGTGCGTGCGCTACAACATCGGCAGCGGAGTCGGCACCAGCGTGCGGCAAATGATCGACGTCGCCTCACGGGTGACGGGGCGCGAAATCCCGATCGAGCACCGCCCGGCGGTCGCGGAACCACCGCGACTCGTCAGCGACAGTGGTCGGGCGCGGCTCGAGCTCGGCTGGACTGCAACAACTTCCGAGATCGGGAGCATTGTCCGCGAGGCGTGGTCGTGCCGACCGACGACAAACGAACGGCCGGAGTGAATTTCCACTCCGGCCGTCTGGAATCGAATCAGGATGCGGTCTCGGGCTCCGCCTCAGCGGTAGTTCCCACCCGCACCGCCGGTGCGGGCGCTTTGCCGCGCAGCGGGACCTCCTCGATGAACCACGAGACAATGAATCCCAAGGCGCAGATGACGGTTACGGCCACGAATACGTAACCGGTGCCTGCAGCAAACGCCTCGAGGTAGCCATGACCGTCGGCGGGCACCCGCCCGTGCAACGCCCTGGTGAACAGCGAGCCGAAGGCGGCCACACCGAGGGAGCCGCCGAGGGTGCGGAACAGGGTGGTTGCGCCCGAAGCGGCGCCGATGTGCTTCATATCCACGCTGTTCTGGGCGATCGCGGTGGACAGCTGCATTGCGAAGCCGAGTCCGGCACCGATCAATGCCATCGCGAAACCTGTTGCCAGGCGCCCTGTTCCGGCGTCCACCATGGTCAGCAGCGCGGTCCCCGCGGTGAGAAATCCGCCGCCGAGGATGAAGTAGATCTTGTATTTGCCGGTGGCGCTCATCCGCTTGCCGACGATCTGGGAAACGATCAGCAGCGGAATCATCATCGGCAGCAACAACAGTCCGGAATTCGCGGCAGAGGCGCCTTGGACCGTCTGCTGGAACAGCGGCAGATAGAGGATCGCTCCGAACATCACCACACCGCCGACCAGTGCCGTCAGCGCGGAGACGACGAGATTGCGGCTGCGGAAGATCTCCAGTGGAATCACCGGGTCGACGGCTTTCCGTTCGATGGCGAGAAAGGCACTCACCGCCGCGACGGCCAGTGCGATCAGTCCGAGGATCGGCACCGAGAGCCAGGAATACTCGACGCCACCCCACGTCGCGACCAGCACTAGGGCGGCAATAGCGGTCGCCAGGGCGACGATGCCCGCGTAGTCGATGGTGACCTTCTTGCGAGCGACAGGAAGGTCCAGCATCCAGAACGACCAGGCGAAGGCCAGCAGGCCGAGTGGAATGTTGAGGTAGAACGCCCATCGCCAGTTGAGGCCGTCGGTGATCACGCCACCGAGCAGCGGTCCGCCGATGGTGCCGATCGCCATGGTCGTCGCGGTCATGCCCTGGTATTTGCCGCGTTCGCGCGGCGGCACCAGCGCGCCGATGAGCGCGAATGCGCTGACGGCGATACCGCCCGCACCGAGGCCCTGTAGCGCACGGAACCCGATCAGCGCGGGCATCGACCAGGCCGCGCCCGCGAGCACCGACCCGACGATGAACACCCCTATGGCCGTCAGGAACACCGGTTTGCGGCTGAACAGGTCGCCGAGCTTCGCCCACACGGGTGTCGATATCGCCGACAGCAGCGCATAGGCGGTCACCACCCAGGCGACCTGGCTCAGGCCGCCGAGCTCACCGACGATCGTCGGCATCGCGGTGCCGACGATCGCGTTGTCGAGCATTGCCAACAGCATCGCGAGCATCACCCCGGCCAGGACCAGCCGGATCGACCGTTGCGGTGCGGTCTGCGTCTCGATCTTTGTTGCGGACATGGCCGCTCACCTCCTCGATTTTCGAACACCGCCAGAAAAGCATATCGGCTACAAAAGTACAACTGCTCCGACTTTGAAGTCGATAGCTAATCGGAGTAGAGTCGTCGACATGACCGCGACGACAGGGCGCCGCGAGCGCAAGAAGGCCCAGACCCGGCAGACGCTTGCGGACGCCGCGACGCGACTGTTCCTGGAACGCGGCTTCGACAACGTCGGCGTCCGCGACGTCGCCGAAGCGGCGGACGTCTCACTCAGCACGCTGTTCAAGCACTTCCCCAGCAAAGAGGCTCTGGTCTTCGATCTGGACGAGGAGTTGGAAGCGGCCATGGTTGCCGCGGTCCGCGACCGAGCACCGGGCCAGTCGGTGCTGCACGCCATCCGCGACTATTTGGTGCTCAACCGCACCAGATCCGGTACCGATCCAGACATCGCGGCGTTCCACGATTTGGTGAACTCGACACCCGCACTGCGCGAGTACGCGCACCGAATGTGGCTACGGCACGAGACCGCGCTGGCCGCCGTGATCGCCGAGGCTACCGGCGCACCCGAAGACGACCTCGCCGCCGCCGGGCTCGCCCATTTCGCCTTGGAGAGCACCCAAATCGCTGGTGACCGCGAGGACCCGCCGCGCGCCCTGCGCGAGCTCTTCGACCTGCTCGAACATGGCTGGGGCCACGCTCAGTGACTGCCGGTCACCCGAAAACCGCTCGGCACCAACCACACTGCCAGTACCGCGACGACGACCATGATGGCTGCCGACACGCAAGACGTCGTCGTGAGTGCGAGGTCGAACGCGTGCCGTGCGGCGAGCATCAGCCACCCCTCGGATCCGATCGCGGCAGACCTACTGCAGGTAACTCCACAGACATCGCGCTCCTTCGCTCGCCCGAACGAACCCCAGCCAACATCTACTGCGCATAAGCAAACAGCAAGCTACCGAGCCGGGCGCGACCTTGCCGAACTTCGACTTGCTTCTAAATCTAGCCGTGCTAGATTCTCTACCGCAGCTAGAATAAGAGAACGGAAGTCGCCATGCTCACCACGGTCATCCAGCTCCTCGCCATCGTCGCGGTCCTCGCCAACGCGGTCGTCTACGGCACCGACACCCTCGCCGCACTGGTCATGCGGTCGGTCCACGCCGAACTGGACGACCGCACCATGACCATCACCGCGGGATGGGGTCACTACTACGCCGACAAGCGGATGCCGATGGTCGGTATCAGCGGCGTGGTGACCGCGGTGGCGACCACACTCATCGCGGCCATCGGCGGACACTTCGCGGCCGCCATCGCAGCCGGTATCGCCGTACTGGCACTCGTGTCGTGGCTCGGCGTCTATGTGCGGGTCGCCAAGCCGATCAATGCCGTGCAGACCACCGCCGCGCAGACCGGGATCATCCCGCCGAATGCCCGCGCACTGCAGGAGAAGTGGGACAGTGTCGTCAACGGTCGCGTCGCCCTTCAGTTCGCCGCCATCACCGCCCTGTGCGCCGCCATCGCCCTTGCATGACGGCACCTCGACCACAGCCGAGTGTGAGCCGTGCATCCGCCATCGGATGCACGGCTCACACTCGTTCGACGTGGTGGCGACAGCCCCACAAGCCCCGCAGCGCAGCTGCCCTGCTCGACGAGGCGACAGACGGCAGAGCAAATGCCACTCGTGCCGATCTCGAATTGCGCCGATGCGAGCCGGAAACCGACAGCAGCAACAGCTTCCACACCGACGACGCTTCGGCCGATGACCCGCCGGCGCAGACTCCGCTCGACAAGGCAACAGATAGCGCGGGCGGTGCCGACGGTGACCAGTCTCGAATCAGGCAGCACAGGCAGGAAACCCTCAGCACCGCAATGGCTTCCGCACCCGTGGCGCAGGGAACGATCGATCAGGCCATCAGCACAGGTTCTGCTCGATCAGGCGGTGGGCCGCGCGGTCGGCGCGGTCGATGTCGCCGGTGATCAGGCGGTCTTGGATGACGCCGCGCAGGCCGGAAATCAAGAGCGTGGCAACGGCTTCCGGATCTTCGATCGACGCGATTCGACGGAGGGCGTCGGTGAGGGCCGCGACGAAGGTGGCGATCGCGGCGTTGGCGTAGGCGGCGTACGGGCTGTGCGGGGCGCAGGCCGTGCCGAGCACCTGCAACAGGACCCGCACGCTGGTCGCACCCGCGCCCGACAGGCTCGCGGTATAGAAATCGCTCAGTCGCTGCCGGAGTTCGGCCGCGTCGCCGACGTCCGCGAACAGTGCCGCGATGTCGGGGCGCTGGGTGGTGAGCGCCTGGACGAGCATCTCCTCTTTGGTGTCGAAGTAGTAGATCAGCATGCGGGAGCTGGTGCCGAGTTCGGCCGCGAGTGGGCGCAGCGACAGGTCCGCGAGGCCGTGATCGGCGATGTATTGCACCACGTCGGCGAGGAGTTCGGCGCGTTTTGCTTGGTCGAGTGGGCGGGCCATGAGTTGACTGTAGCGAGTGGTACAGGTATTCATGACCCTGTGACTGTAACAATCGCTTCAGAAACTCTCGGCGCTGCTCGCGACTCGGTCGTGGTCACCGCCTACGCCGCGACCACCTCGCTCGCCGACGACGCCGATACCACCTGGTCGGAGCTGCTGGCCTGCCACAGCGGCATCGGGATGCTCGAGGATGATTTCGTCACCGAATACGACCTGCCCGTGCGGATCGGCGGCAAGCTGAAGTCACAACCCGGCGAGCAGTTGACTCGGATCGAGCAGCGGCGGCTGTCCTATGTCGAACAGATGGCACTGGTGCTCGGCCGCCGAGTCTGGAGCAATGCAGGCGCGCCTGCGGTGGACCGGGAACGGCTGGCCGTCGCGATCGGCACCGGCCTCGGCGGCGGCGACGCGCTCATCAACGCGGTGGACGCCATGCGCGAGGGCGGCTACCGGAAGGTGTCGCCGATGTCGGTTCCGATGGTGATGCCCAATGGGCCCGCCGCCACCATTGGACTCGAAATCGGTGCCCAGGCAGGCGTTTTCGCGCCGGTCTCGGCGTGCTCGTCGGGTTCCGAGGCAATCGCGCACGCCTGGCGGCTGATCCGCACCGGCGAGGCCGACATCGTCGTCGCGGGCGGCGTCGAGGGCCACATCCACGCGGTGCCGATCGCGAGCTTCGCCATGATGCGCGCGATGAGCACGCGCAACGACGAACCGCAGCTCGCGTCGCGGCCGTTCGACCGGGACCGCGACGGCTTTGTCTTCGGCGAGGCCGGGGCCCTACTGGTGCTCGAATCCGAGCGGCACGCGCGGGCGCGGGGCGCGCAGATCCACGGCAGGGTGCTCGGCGCGGGAATCACCTCGGACGCCTACCACATCGTCGCATCCGACCCCGGCGGCATCGGCGCGGCGCGAGCCATGCGCAAGGCGATAAGTACTGCAGGACTGCAGGTTTCGGATATCCAACACGTCAATGCACACGCCACATCGACGTCCGTCGGTGACGCGTCCGAAGCCAACGCGATCGCGGCCGTCGTGCCCGATGCCTCGGTCTACGCGCCGAAATCCGCGCTCGGACACTCGATCGGCGCGGTCGGCGCCCTCGAATCGATCCTGACCATGCTGACCCTGCGCGACCAGATCGTCCCGCCCACACTGAATCTCGACAATCGCGGGCCGGAAATCGACCTCGATATCGTCGCGGGGGCACCGCGCACCCAACGGATCGACTATGCGCTCAACAACTCGTTCGGTTTCGGTGGGCACAACGTCGCCCTCGCGTTCGGCCGGCCCTAGACCCGACCGGCGCTGCCGCCGGAGTACCGTTCCCAGAGAAATCGTTAACCGAACGAACAACTTTCCGACCGGCGACGCTGCCGGCCCGGTGGGACGGACAACGACGTGGCCGATGCCTTCTACCTGCCGGATCCGGCGGACCCGAATCGGTTCGTCTCGACCGAACTCACCCGCGGCCCCTGGTCGCCGGACGCCCAACACGCCGGGCCGCCGTCCGCGCTGCTCGGCTACGCGATCGAACGCTGCGCACCACGGGAGGGTTTCCAGGTCGGCAGGGTCGCAGTCGAGATTCTCGGTCCGGTTCCGCTGGCGCCGCTGACCGTCGAGGCGCGCGTTACTCGGCCCGGCCGCAGCGTCGAGCTCATCGAGGCAACGCTCTCGACCGATCGCGGGCCGGTCATGAAGGCCAACGCCTGGCGCTTCACACTGGCCGACCCCGAACTGGACCTGCCCGCGCAGATCATCCCCTCCGGCGTCCGTCCGGGACCCGAGCATGCGGTCTCGTCGCCGTTTCCGGCCACCCAGCCGGTCGGTTTCCACACCGGTATCGAATACCGGTTCATCACAGGATCATTCGCCGAACCCGGTCCCGCGATCTGTTGGATCCGGCTGAAATATCCGATCGTCGCGGGCACCACCCCGAGCCCACTGGAACGCACCCTGGCCGCCGCAGACTCCGGCAACGGTGTGAGCTCGGTCCTGGACTGGTCGCGCTATCTGTTCATCAACACCGACCTCACCGTCACCCTGCACCGCATGCCCGTTGGCGAATGGATCTGCCTCGACGCCGCCACTTACCCCCAACCACATGGCATCGGCCTGGCCGAATCCGCCCTCTTCGACGAGAAAGGCCCCCTCGGCCGCAGCACCCAAGCCCTCCTCCTCGCCTCTCGTGGATAGCGTCGAGTAGCACATGACGGGTGCGCCTCTGGACGTTCGCGGCAGCCATGTGCAACTTGTCGGGCCGCGGCCGGTGCACCAGCCGGGTGAGCCGGATTGCCTCCGTGGGCAATTCGACGTGTAGAGGTTCGGACCCGAGGTGGCGCGTACCCCTCGGTGCAGATCCGGTACAGCGTGGCGGCCGGCCGCGCATCCCGGTCCGCGGCCAAGGGCGGGCATCCCGGTCCGCGGCCAGGGGCGGGGCAAAGGGACGCCGCCATCCCTGATGGCCTGCTCGGCACGGCCGATGCGCTCGGTCTACTTCATGACCGTTCTTCGGGGTCGTCGGCGCCCCGGTGGCGCCGCCCATCGGGAACGTCACAGCCGCTGACCGTCCTGCTACATCATCGCCGCAAGACTTTCGCTTTTCGGTCATGACATGCTGGCCCACATGGTGATCGACGGGCGGGTTGCGGACGGATACGAAACGGTGCGGGCGGCATTCGCCGCGAACTTCGCCGACCGGGGTGATGTGGGCGCCGCGGTATGCGTGTATCGGGACGGGCGGCCGGTGGTCGACCTGTGGGGCGGATCTGCCGATCCCGAGACCGATCGCACCTGGGATCGGGATACCATCCAGCTGGTCTATTCGGCGACCAAAGGCGTCACCGCGACCGCCGCGCACCTGCTCGCGCAGCGTGGCCACCTCGACCTCGACGCGCCGGTGGCGCAGTACTGGCCGGAGTTTGCGGCCGCGGGCAAGGGCGAGATTCCGGTGCGCTGGTTGTTGAGCCACCAGGCAGGGCTCGCCGCGGTGGACAAGCCGGTACCGCTGGCGGACGCACTGGCCTGGCAGCCGATGGTGGAAGCGCTTGCCGCACAGGCGCCGAACTGGGTTCCGGGCACCGCGCACGGGTATCACGGCCGCACCTTCGGCTGGCTGGTCGGCGAGGTGATCCGGCGGGTCAGTGGCCGCAGCGTCGGGCAGTTCGTGGCCGAGGAGATCGCCGGGCCGCTCGGGATCGACTTCTACATCGGGTTGCCCGAGGCCGAACGCCACCGGGTCAGCCGATTGGTATTCGCGCCCGCCGTCGATCTGGCGACCGTCCCGATGGATGCGATTCCGGCCGAACTGCACGATATGGTTGCGGCCCTTCGAGATCCGGAGTCACTGGCCACCCGTGCGTTCCAGGTCACCGACCCGGCCGACATCGACTTCAACTCCCCCGCCGTACATGCCGCGGAGATCCCGTCGAGCAATGGCATCGGTAGCGCGCGCGGGCTGGCGCGGCTGTACGCCTCGCTCATCGGAGAGGTCGACGGCATCCGACTGCTCACCCCGGAAACGGTCGCCGACGCCACCCGGGTGCAGGCCGATGGCATCGACCGTGTAGTCATGCTGCCCGATCGCTACGGCACCGGCTACATGCTGCCCGCCGAGGGCTTTCCGCTCGGCGGCGCCACCTCCTTCGGCCATCCCGGTCGCGGCGGTTCGCTGGCCTATGCCGACCCGTCGCGTGGCATCGCGTTCGCGTACGTCACCAACTACATCATCGAAGGTGCGGTGGATCTGCGGGCCCGCAGCCTGGTCGAGGCGCTGGATCAGGCCCGCGCCTAATGGCGGGTGGAGATCTGCTGGACGGCCCAGCCGTTGCCGTCGGGGTCGGTGAAGAAGAGGAAACCGACGTTGTCCAGGGGATCGGGCATTTGGGTCGGGCTCTGGCCGAGGACTTGGACATCACTGACCTCGACGCCGCGTTCGACCAACTCGGCGTGGGCTTTTCGGATGTCTGGGACCACCAGCTGTAAACCCTGCAGCGAGCCGGGTTCCATCTTGGGGACCGCGCCCTCGCCGATGACGATGGAGCAGCCGGAGCCCGGTGGGGTCAGCTGCACCAACCGGACGCCCTCGCCGATTTCGGTGTCGTGGTCGACCGCGAAGCCCAGCTGCTTCGAGTAGAAGTCCTTGGCCCGGTCGATGTCCGACACCGGCACGATCACGACCTCGAGTGTCCAGTTCATAGCGAGTCCTTTCGCTGCTGCGGACAGGGATATTCCTACCAGTGCAGACGCTCGGCCGTCGGCGAAATCATCGGTCGGGCCGTCGGTCACGGGCGCCGCTGCCAACGCCAGGCGAATTCACCGGCCTCCGGCGGCGGACCCGGCAGTTCGCCCTCGACCGTCAGGCCCGCGATGAGCAGCGCGAGCACGCGACGCCGCAGCTCGGCGGTGCGTTTCTCGTCGGGCATCGAAATGGCGGCGCAGGCTTCCAGGGCGAGACCGAGATCCAGGCTGGTGACGTCGGGACGCAATCGCCCGGAGGCGTGGGCGCGGCGCACCAACTCCTCGGCCACTTCTCCCGCGTGCACAACGTCGGGCAGCATCGATTCGTCCGGCGTGAAGGTGCCTGCCAGATGCACCGTCAGTGAGTGCACGTCGGCATCGACCACCCGCTCCAGGAATCCGACGAAGCCGTGCCAGCCGTCGGGGTCCTCCAGCGCGGCATCGGCTTCCACGTTGTAGCGGCGCAGGCCCTGGTGGCACAGGGTGCGCAAGAGGTCTTCCTTGCTCGGATAGCGGCGATAGAGCGCGCTGATCCCGACTCCGGCGCGTTCGGCGACGGCGGCGATCGGGGCGTTGGCGTCGGCGAGGAAAACTGCCCGCGCGGCCTCCATGATCAGCCCGTCGTTGCGGGCGGCCTGCGCCTTGCGGCCGGGCAGGGCCTTCGGAGCTGGGGTCTCGGATGTTTTCGGCATGACTTCAGCGTAGCACTTGAAACGGAATGATCC
Source organism: Nocardia sp. NBC_01009 (assembly GCF_045208035.1). NCBI lineage: Bacteria > Bacillati > Actinomycetota > Actinomycetes > Mycobacteriales > Nocardiaceae > Nocardia > Nocardia sp. NBC_01009. Next base: position 445,404 of record NZ_CP108695.1, read on the forward strand.
GTTCTGCTATGGTTCAAACAGAACAAAGCATTCCGTTTCAAAAGGAGAACACCATGACCGCCATCCGCCCCTTCACCATCGACATCCCGCAGTCCCAGCTCGACGACCTGGCCAACCGGCTGCAGCGGGCCATCTGGCCGAACGAGCTCAGCGGCGTCGCCGACTCCTACGGCGTGCCGAACGAGCGGGTGCGCGCCCTCGCCGAGTACTGGCTCGACCGTTTCGATTGGCGGGCGCTGGAGGCCAGGCTGAACGCTTACCCGCAGTTCGTTACCGAGATCGACGGCGAGGACATCCACTTCCTGCACATCAAGTCCTCCCGGGCCGACGCACTCCCGGTGATCCTCAGCCACGGCTGGCCGGGCTCGATCCTGGAATACCTCGACGTCATCGCCCCGCTCACCGAGCCGGAGTCCGCCGATGCCCCGGCCTTCCACCTGGTCATCCCCTCGCTGCCGGGATTCGGATTCTCCGGTCCCACCCGCAGCACCGGCTGGGGCCGCGACCGCACCGCCAAGGCATGGGTGGAGCTGATGAGCAGGCTCGGCTACCAGCGCTACGGCGCGATCGGCAACGACGGCGGCTCGATGATCTCGCCCGAGATCGGCCGCATCGATCCGGAGCGCGTCGTCGGTGTCCATGTCACGCAGCTCTTTTCGTTCCCGTCCGGCGACCCGGCGGAATTCGAGGGCCTGTCCGAGGACGACATGGCCGCGCTGGCACACCTGCAGTGGTTCCACGACAACAAGATGTCCTTCAACACCCTGCACAGCCAGCAGCCGCAGACCCTGGCCTTCGCGCTGAGCGATTCGCCGGTGGGCCTGCTCGGCTGGAATGCGCAGCTGTTCGGTGAGAGCCTCGACGACGACTTCGTGATCGGCAATGTGGCCATCTACTGGCTGACCGGCACCGCGGGCTCGTCGATTCGCTTCTATTACGAGGATGCGCACGTCGCGCAGCAGCCGGCCGCGCCGACCGAGACGCCGACCGGGCTCGCGATGTTCAAGGGTGATTTCCAGTCGATCCGCCGCTTCGCCGAGCGCGATCACCGCAATATCGTCAGCTGGAACTCCTATGACGTCGGATCCGTGCAGGGCGGCGCCAACGACGCGGCAGGGCACTATGCCGCACACGAGGCGCCCGAGGTGTTGGTCGCCGATATCCGCGGCTTCTTCGCCCAGCTCAGCTGAGTATTCTTCGCCACTCGACGGCCCGTGCCCGGCGTTCCGGAGCACGGGCCGTGGTGCATTCGCAGGCCCGAGACACTCTCTTATGTCATCGAGACGCGCGGCCATGGTTCACCGGACTCGGCGCTGATGTACTGGATTCACCAACAGCTCAACAGCTTTCGAGAACAAGGAGAAGATCGTGAAAATCGCAGTCTTCGGAGCCACCAGCACCGTCGGTCGTCAGGTCGTCGAGCAGGCGCTCGCGCAGGGTCACGAGGTGACGGCCTTCACCCGCAACGCGGCCGGAGTCGAGCAGCGGCACGAGCGCCTGCACATCATCGAGGGCGACGTGCTCGACACCGCGTCGGTGGAGCGGGCCGTCGTGGGCCAGGACGCCGTGCTTGTCTCGCTCGGTGCCGGCCGCAAGGGCGTCATCCGGGCCGAGGGCACGCGCGCGGTCATCGAGGCGATGAACCGGACCGGGGTGAAGCGGCTGATCGCGCAGACCACCCTCGGCGTCGGCGACAGCCGCGGCAACCTGAACTTCCTGTGGAAATACGTCATGTTCGGCATGCTGCTGCGCCAGGCGTACGCCGACCACGTGCAGCAGGAGGCGTACGTCCGCGCCAGCGATCTGGACTGGACCATCGTGCGCCCGAGCGCCTTCACCGACGGCCCGCGCACCGGCAGCTACCGCCGCGGATTCCCCGCCGACGAGACCGGACTCGCGCTGAAGATCGCCCGCGCCGATATCGCGGACTTCATGCTCGAGCAGCTGACCGACACGTCCTACCTCCAGCAGGCTCCCGGCATCTCGAACTGAGGCAGGAGCCATGCCGCGCCGTTGGACCGGCGCATGTCACCGGCCCGCCCGACCGCGCCCCACACTCCGACCCGGGGTGTGTGGGGCGCGGTTGTGGAATACCTCGGCGTCACAAGTGCTTGAAATGAGTGTGACCGATCACGAAATCTTCGAGCTCGGCGAATTCGCCTTTGCCGGTGGAACCGTGCCCGACGCCCGGCTGGCGTACCAGACCTACGGCGAGCTCGCGGACGACAAGTCGAACGCCATTCTCTTCCCGACCTGGTTCGCGGGGACCCACATGCACAACGAGTGGTTGATCGGCCCGGGCAAGGCGCTGGATACCACCCGCTACTTCGTGATCGTGCCGAATCTGTTCGGCAACGGGCTTTCCAGCTCGCCGAGCAATACCCCGGCGCCCTACGACCACGCGCGGTTCCCGAACGTCACCATTCTCGACAATGTCACCGCCCAACACCGCTTGATCACCGAGCATTTCGGCATCACCCGACTGGCCCTCGTCACCGGCGCCTCGATGGGCGCGGCGCAGGCGTATCAGTGGGCGGTCAGGTACCCGGACATGGTGGAACGCCTGGCGCCGATCACCGGCTCGTCACACACCAGCCCGCACAACAAGGTCTTCCTCGACGGCCTGCGATACGCCCTGACCGCCGATGCGGCCTTCGCCGACGGCGACTACCTGGAACCGCCGCGCCTCGGCCTGCGCGCATTCGCCCGCGTGCTCGCGGGTTGGGCGCTGTCGCAGGCGTTCTATTGGGAACGGGTGTACGAGAAAGTCGGCTTCGCTACCCTCGACGACTTCCTCACCAACCTATGGGAGCCGATCTTCGCGACGGCGGACGCCAACGATCTACTCGCCCAGATCTGGACCTGGAAGCACGCCGACATCGGCCTGACACCGGGTTTCGACGGCGACACCGAGGCGGCATTGGCCGCCATCACGGCGAAGACCGTAGCCCTGCCCGCCCTGAAGGATCTCTACTTCCCTCCGGAGGACGAGGCGTGGGCCGTCGGTCACATGCGGGACGCGAAACTGATTGTGGTGCCCGGCATCTGGGGACATCTCACCGGTGGCGGGAGCGACCCGGAGGGAGCGGTGTTCATCGATAACGCACTGCGGGAGCTACTGGCGCGCTGAAGGCCATCACACGGTCGACATTCGGCCACGACTCGAACCCGAGGTGTCACCCCGGTGACGCCGACTGTGCGACAACATCCGAACCGAGCGCGCCAAGACCCAGCGGAATGTGTCGCGCTCCGGCCCGACCTGGCCGCCGAAATACGCGGAGTCGGTCCTGCTGGCCGTTCGATACGGCTCCGGACCGTTCGCGCTTCCACTTCACTCCGGAAGGCAACCGCCGCCGACCACCACTGGACGAGATCTCCTGAACCAGTGGCGTTTTGACCCGGCCGAACCACCGGCCCGCTCGCAGACCGCCGCGCTCTGGCGCCAGCTCACGCATGTTCGTGCAGTTCACCCCAAGCGGGGAACGGATCGGGATATTCGGCCCATTCCAGCGGTCCCACAGCGAGTTCGGCGTTGGTGAGCAATGCGGCATCCAGCATGTCGCGTACCCGGTCGCGGTCGAGATTTACGCCGATGAAGACGATCTCCTGTCCGGGCGGCACCTCCAGCGACGTCCACCGGGCGGCCGGTTCGAATACCAGGTTCGGGCCCGCCTGCGACCAGACCGCCGCCAACCCTGCCCGGCTGGCGATCCAGCAGAAACCCTTGCTGCGCAACAGTCCTCGCATCTGATCGAGTGCATCGGAGAGGCGGGTCGGGTGGAACGGGCGGTCAGCGATGTAGGTCAGGCTGCGGATGCCGTATTCCTCGGTCTCCGGGATGTGTCCGCCCGCGAGTTCGTCCTCCCAGCCCGCAGCCTCGGCGGCGACGACCGGGTTGTAGCGTCCGGTGCCGAGCACCTCGGCCAAGTCCACGATGCCCTGCTGTGTGCGCAGCACTTCGGCGCGCGGATTCAGCCTGCGCACAGTGGCTTCCACCGCACCGGCAACGGCGTCGCTCACCAGATCTGTCTTGTTGACGAGCAGGACGTCGGCGAATTCCACCTGATCCACCAGCAAGTCGGCGATAGTGCGCGCATCCCCTTCCGCCGCTTGCAGATTGCGTTCGGCAAGAGCTTGCCCGCGGGCCACCTCGGTGAGAAAGGTCGATGCGTCGACCACCGTCACCATGGTGTCCAGCCGCGCGATATCGCCGAGTGTGAAACCGTCCTCGAATTCCCAGTCGAAGGTGGCGGCCACCGGCATGGGCTCGGAGATGCCGGTGGATTCGATGACCAGCTGATCGAACCGGCCGTCCCGTGCCAGGCGGCCGACCGCTTCGATCAGGTCCTCGCGCAGCGTGCAGCAGATGCAGCCATTGGTGAGCTCGACCAGCTTCTCCTCGGTCCGGTCCAGGTGACCCTGGCCGGCGACGAGCGCGGCGTCGATATTCACCTCGCTCATGTCGTTGACGATGACCGCGACGCGGCGGCCGTCCCGATTGGCCAGGATGTGGTTGAGCAGCGTGGTCTTGCCCGCGCCGAGGAAGCCGGACAGCACGGTGACGGGCAGCAGGTCGGTGGTCGATGAAGTGGTCATCCATTAATGATAATGGTTTTCATTTGCGTTGGGGATTCCGGGGCGGCTTCCCGGCGTGGCAGGTCGTAGGGTCTTGGGTGTGAAATTGCTGCCTCTTCCCGCCGAGGGACAGACTCCGGTCCGCGCACTCACCATCGCGGGCACCGACTCGGGTGGGGGTGCCGGAATTCAGGCCGACTCGCGCACCATGGCGCTGTGCGGGGTGCACGCGTGCGTCGCGGTGGCGGCAGTGACGGTGCAGAACTCGGTGGGCGTCAGCGGCTTTCACGAGATTCCGCCGCAGATCGTGGCCGATCAGGTGCGCACAGTCGTCAGCGATATCGGGATCGGCGCCGCCAAGACCGGGATGCTGGCCTCGACCGCCATCATCGAGGCCGTCGCGGGGGTCTGTCACGAGGTAGGCATCGGACGCAACGGGACGATTCCGCTGGTGGTCGACCCCGTCGCGGCGTCTATGCACGGCGATCCGCTGCTGCACGAGGAGGCGCTGGACGCGGTGCGGCACACGCTGATTCCCCTCGCGACCGTGGTGACACCGAACCTCGACGAGGTCCGGCTGATCACCGGCATCGACGTCACCGACGACCCGAGCGCCCGCCGCGCCGCCGAGGCGCTGCACACACTCGGCGCACAGTGGGCGATCGTCAAGGGCGGGCACCTGCGCTCGTCCGAATTCAGCACCGATCTGCTGTTCGACGGCGAGCAGTTCCTGGAATTCACCGCGCCGCGCATCAGCACCGGCAACGACCACGGCGGCGGCGACACCCTGGCCGCCGCGATTGCCTGCGCCCTCGCCAACGGCTATTCGGTCCCCGACGCGGTGGCCTTCGCCAAGGAGTGGACCTACCGCTGCCTCGCCGCGTCCTACAACCTCGGCGCCGGGCATGGGCCGGTATCGCCGCTGTGGCGATTGAGCCACCCGTAGGCCGCGCTCAGGGCGACTGAGTCGCGCTCAGAGCGACACCGAACGAACAACACGGAAGCCGACGTCGTCGGGCCGAAAGCTCGGATGACTGCGACGGCGTACCGAGGCGCGGCAGCTCCAGTGCTCGTCGAACCACCCGCCGCCACGCAGCACCCGGTAGGCGCCGTACACCTCGGCGTCGTAGACGTCCCAGCACCAGTCCCACATATTGCCGAGCATGTCGTACAGACCGAACGCATTGGGCCGCTTGCCGCCGACCTCGTGCATTCGACCCTCGGAATTGCCTCGGTACCAAGCGATCTCATCGAGTTCGCCATAGCGCGGACCGGTCGTCCCCGCGCGGCACGCATGCTCCCACTCGGCTTCCGTCGGCAACCGGTACCCGTCAGCAGAAGCGATCCACACGATACTGCCGCCATCGGCATCGCCATCCGCACCGGCGTTCGCATCGCCATCGGCACCGATGCGATATGCCGGTGACAACCCCTCGCTTCGGGACAGCGCGTTGCAGAATCGGACCGCGTCCCACCACGAGACGGTCTCGACCGGCATTCGGTCGCCGTGCGCGGCGCTCGGGCGTTGACCGGTGACGTGCGCGTACTGCGATTGAGTAACCGGAAACCGCGATATCGAATACGGCTCCACCTCGACCGACCAGCTGCGCTGTGTCCGTCGATCCGACAGCGTCACCCGCCCGGCGGGGATGGCAACCATCCCGTTTTCCGTATTCACATCCACGAGGAGGTGATCTTATCGTCGCGAGTCGACGCACGCGGTCTGCCGCAATCCCGTTGTCCTGTCCGGGTAAAGGTTTCGGCGTTCGGGGTTAGTGGTCGGTTCCGAGGGCATGGGGATCGACACAAGCAGAACCGCTGGTCGGTGTTGAGGGCGCTACCGACGAGCGTGGTCGGGGCCGAGCAGGCTGGTGATGCCGCACGGGGCTCGGCCGACACGCTGGTGTGGCTGGCCGGAATCCATTTGCAGTGTCAGGGGTGAGGAATGATGCGCGAGTGAGTTCGCGCGGTCGACGCGCGGAAGGTGTCCCGACCACAGATCCATCGACTCCGTGGAGGATGAATGCCCAGTTCGCGTCTGATGGTCTTGATAGGTGCTATCGCAACCTTGCTGCTGTCCGCCGTAGCCGTGGCGCCCACCACCGCCGCCCAAGATAGCTTTCCCGAAGGCTTCTTCTACATCCGAAGCGTCTACAGCGGCCTTGTGGTGGACATCGAAGACGGCAGCACCGCGGAGGGTACCCAGGCGATTGTCTGGCACCAGAAGTCCAGTAGTAGCGCCAACCAACTGTGGAAATACGACGACGGGTTCCTCGTCAACAAGAACAGTGGACTGGTCCTGGAAGTCGTCGGATACGAGGGCGGCGGCAGTATCGCGCCTGGTACACCCGTAGCTCAAGCCCTCAGGCGGGAACGGCCGGAGAGCCTGAACCAACTGTGGGCATACAACCGGAGAATGCTGATGCCTTACGACCCCAAGGTGACCCTCTCCGCCCGAGACGGCAACTTCGCGCCCGGTACCGAGGTCGTGGTCGATACGGCCCAGATGAACGACCCCCGGCAGGAATGGATGCTCGAAATCTCGTAGTAACCGACCCCCGTGAACCGGAAAGGCTGTCCTCCCGACGGAGGGCAGCCTTCCGCCATTCGAGGCTGCGATCCTCGGCAGGTCGTGGCGGACGGCTGCCACGAACCCCACGGCCCCCGGCTCCGGCGACCGTTTCTTGTCGGTGGGTCGGTTCATACTGACGATGTCGCAAACACAGTTGACCTCAATGGCGCGGCCCAACAGGAACAAAGTGGTTCCGCGTGGATGCGGCAGCCGGCCGTCATAGCGCGCTCGCGGCCGGCGCCACCGGTGTTCACTACGGCTTATACACTCGAAAATGCTTGGTGCAACGGTAGATCGGCGTTGATGACGATCCCGTTGAGACGGGCGTTCGCCTCGGCGAGGGCCGAGATGATCTCGGCCAGGTAGGCGACGAACTTCTCGATCGGCATCGCGTTCGCCTGTAGGCGGTTCGCGCCGAGCCACCAGTCGGTGGCCGAGGCGGCGGCGCCGAAGATCGAGTAGTTGACCAGCTCCACGCTGGCCACCTCGACGGACTTGTCCGTCAGCATTCCGGCGAAGAGCTCGGCGGCGCGCTTGGCCGATTGGCGGGCGGACTGCAAGGCGCGCTCGGATTCGTCGGCCTGTTGAGTGAAGTGGCTGTGCAGCATGAAGCGGAAGACGTTCGGATGCTCGGTCACCACGAGCACGTATTCGGCTGCGCCGCGGCGAACCAATTCGCGGGCCGAATCGTGGGTCAGGTCGATGCTGGAAATAATTCGTTCCCACAGCATGTCGCGCACCCGGTCGACGATGGCGTTGTAGAGATCGGTTTTGTCCTCGAAATGCCGGTACAGCTTGGGTTTCGCCGCACCTGCCTCCTTGGCGATGTCACCCATGCTGACTTCGGGGCCGAACTTGTCCAACGCGCGGAATGCCGCGTCCACGAACTCGTCACGCACCTTCTTGCGATGCTCACGCCACCGCTCGGTGCGAGCATCGGCGCGCTTGGGCGGCGCTTCATCTGTATCCGGGCCGCGTTGCGTCACGAAATCGACCGTACCAACCACCTACTCCACCTCGGATAACTCGGTAGGAACATGGAAGGGCGGCGTGCTCTTGCCCATGATCTGGAAGCGGCGCCACGGGTCGGGATCGCCGAGGAAACCCTCGCGCGCGCTGTGCTCGGTGCGGATGGCCACTTTGGTCCGTGCTTCGTCGCCGAGGGCGGAGGAGAGTTCGGCGCTCGGCCGAATACGGCCGAACCAGCGGAAGATTCCGTCGATCGGCTCGCGGTAACCGCGCAGCTCGACCAGGACCGGGGTTTCCGGGTCGTGCACGACGATCGTTGCGGGCCCGATGTAGTCCGATCCGGCATGTGGGCTGCCGGCGAAACCGCTGCTCATCTCGACTCCTTCCGGATCCCGCCGAAGGTGAAAACCGAACGCACACCCCCGCGTTGACATCGGATGAGACGTGCGACACACTCGTAAATGTACACGGAACTGTCGGTATTGGGTACCTCAGGTATTAGATATTACGATTCCGCAAAATCAGCAGAGAGAGCTGGTGGGGACAATGTCGTCCGGCCACGATTACAGTTTCCGACCTGCCACTACTCCGTCCGGTGCTGCCGTGCACCGACGCCGCCGCTTCGGCGATCGGCAGGCCACCGCACGGCGATTGCTGCTCGCCGCAACGGCGGAGAGCGCCTACGGCCCAAATCTCGACATCGACTGGGACGCGGCGCCGGACCCCGCCAAGAGCTGGCTACCCGATGAGCGCATATCGCTGTACGGCACCTGGCTCTGGCGATGGCTCAACGCCGAACAGCGCACGGAACTCGGCAAACACGAGCTGGTGAGCATGGGCATCTACGCCCAGTCCATGCTGTCGATGCTGATGTTCCGCGACGTAGTCGAGTGCGGCGAACTCGTCGACGAGCTCGATAGAAAAGCGGCGTGAACATGGCGCCCGTGCACACCAGAGTGCTGATCATCGGCAGCGGCTTTTCCGGGCTCGGCATGGCCATCGCGCTGGACAAGGCCGGGATCGGCGACTACCTCATCGTGGAGAAAGCCGGCGAGATCGGCGGAACCTGGCGCGACAACACCTATCCCGGATGCGCCTGCGATGTGCCGACCCACCTGTACTCCTACTCGTTCGAACCGCGCACGGACTGGCGGCGGCTGTTCTCTCAGCAGCAGGAGATCTTCGACTATCTGAAGGAGGTCGCCGACAAGTACGGTCTGCGCGAGCACATTCGGTTCCACCAGCACATGGATCGCAGCTATTGGGACGACACCGAGCAGCGGTGGCACGCGTTCAGCGTCGACGGCCAGGAGTACGTCGCACAGTTCATCGTCTCCGCGATCGGTGCGCTGCATGTGCCGAGCATTCCGGAGATCGCGGGCAGCGCGGAATTCGCCGGCGCGGCTTTCCATTCCGCGCAGTGGAACCACGATGTCTCATTGGCCGGCAAGCGGGTCGCGGTGATCGGAACCGGCGCGAGCGCCATCCAATTCGTGCCCGAGATCGTCGGCGAGGTGGCCGCGCTGACGGTGTATCAGCGCACTGCGCCGTGGGTGCTGCCGCGGTCGGATGTGGTCTTCTCCGAAGGGTTCCGGCGGGCACTGCGCCGGGTGCCCGGACTGCGTTTCGCGGTGCGCAACGGGATCTACTGGACCGCCGAGGTCGCTGCTTATGCGATGAACCGGCGGCCGGATCTACTGCGGGCCGTGGAGTGGGTCGGCAAGCGGCTCATCAACCGTCAGATCGCCGATCCGGCGCTGCGCGCCCACGTGACGCCGGATTATCGGGCCGGTTGCAAGCGCCTGCTCGGCTCTGACACCTACTATCCGGCGCTGGCCGATCCCAAGACGGAGTTGGTGACCGAGCGCATCGACCACCTGACCGCAGCGGGCCTCGTCACCGCCGATGGCATCGAGCGCCCGGCCGATGTGATCATCTACGGCACCGGATTCCACGTCATCGATTCGTTCATGAACCTCTCGATCACCGGACGCGGTGGCGTCGACCTGGCGCAGCGGTGGACCGAGGAAGGCGTGCAGGCCCATCGCGGTATCACGGTGGCCGATATGCCCAATGCCTTCTTCCTGCTCGGCCCCAATACCGGGCTCGGCCACAACTCGATCATCTTCATGATCGAGTCACAGATCCACTATGTGCTGCAGGCGATGCGGCAGCTGCGCGAGCAGGGCGCAGTGGCGCTGGCGCCGCACCGCTCGGCACAGGACCGCTTCAACGCGCGGCTACAGCAACGGTTGGCCCGCTCGGTGTGGAACACCGGTGGCTGCAAGAGCTGGTATCTGGACGAGCACGGCAACAACCGGACGCTGTGGTCGGGCTTCACCTGGGAGTACTGGCGGCAGACGCGACGAATCGACCCCGCGGAATACGAATTCTTCGGTCCGAGCTCGAGTCCCATCGTTCGCCCGACCATTGTGCTGGAAGACCTTCCCGCACAGTCGTTCCCCACTTCGATCACGTCATAGCGCGAGGACAGGTCATGAAGAGCTTCGAGAATAAAGTTGCCGTCATCACCGGTGCCGGCTCCGGGATCGGCCGCGCACTCGCGCTGGAACTTGCGCGGCGGGGCGCGCGGCTCGCGCTATCGGATATCGATACCGGCGCGGTGGCCGATACGGCGGGTCGTTGCGAAAAGCTGGGCGCGACAGCCATTCCCTATGAACTCGATGTCGCGCATCGAGCGGCGGTCTACGCCCATGCCGACGATGTGCGCGGCGAGTTCGGCGGCGTGAATCTGGTGATCAACAATGCCGGTGTTGCGCTGGGCGCCAAAGTCGAAGACATGGAGTGGTCGGACTTCGATTGGTTGATGAACATCAATTTCTGGGGCGTCGCGCACGGCACCAAGGCTTTCCTGCCGGATGTCATCGCGTCGGGAGACGGACATATCGTCAATGTGTCGTCGGTGTTCGGTCTCATCGGCGTGCCGACCCAAAGTGCCTATAACGCCGCGAAATTCGCGGTGCGCGGCTTCACCGAGGCGTTGCGGCAGGAGATGCGGATCGCTGGGCACCCGGTCGGCGTGACCTGCGTGCACCCCGGCGGGGTCAAGACGAATATCGCGGTGAACGCGCGCGGCATTCCCGATGGCATCGACATCGACGTGGTGCGGCGCGGCTTCGAATCCATCACGATGACCAGGCCGAGCTCGGCGGCCAAGATCATTCTGCGCGGCGTGCAGCGAAACAAGGCCAGGGTGCTGATCGGCGTGGACGCACGCGGCTTCGACCTGATTCCCCGGATTCTCGGCCCGCGCTACGAGGACCTCGGCGTACCCCTATACCGGCTGGGCCGCCGTGCCGCTGGACGTTTCGGCATCCAGCTGTAGGCGGGGCGATGGCAAATTCGCACGTGCACACCCTGGAAATCGTCGCTGCACCGTGCTGCACTGGCTGGAGTCCGAACGCGGCCTGCCGTCGTCGGACGAACTACGTGATCTGCTCGTACCCTACCCACGCCACGAAGCGTTCCTGTGCGGTCCGGCCCCCTTCATGACCGCGTGTGCGGACGCCCTGCACGCAATCGGCATGCCGGACAGCCACATTCACCACGAGAAATTCCAGTCGCTCACCGGCGACCCGTTCGCCGATATCGAGGTGGTGGCCGCGGCCGCGCCGAGCCAGTGGCAGGCCGACGTCGCCGCGACCGCCACCGTACGTCTGGACAGCAGGTCGATCGAATTGTCGTAGCCGCGGACTGCCACCCTGCTCGCCGATGGCTACGACGCCCCGTATTCCTGCCGTGCGGGCGAATGCAGCGCCTGCGCCTGCACGGTGCGCGCGGGCGAGGTCAGCATGCGGCGCAACGAAACTCTCGTCGACGCCGCCCTCGGCCTCACTCTCGCTTGCCAGTCGGTGCCGCTGACCGACCACGTCGAGATCGATTTCGACTAACCGGCCGAGGACGATCCCGCGGTCAGCGCTTCTTGGGCAGGAAGGTGGCCTCGGTGCTCGCATCACCGGCCGACTTGGCCTTCTTCTCCGCTCGCTTTTCCTTGAGAGACTTGCCGGACTTCTTCGTCATGCCACTGCGCGGAGATTTATCGGACATCGTGGTCCTTCGATTGGAGACCTGAACGGTCCCGATCCCCCGACCGTACGCTACGGCGGAGGGCTCGGAGTCCGGCTTTCCGCTGGAGAGCGGATTTTCAGCCCAGCTGTTCGGTGAGGAAGTCTTCCCACGTGCGCTTGCCGATTCGAGCGTTGTCGAGATTGAGATTGACGCCCGCACGGTAAGCCTTGCCCGCCTTGCCCGGCACCCGGATCGGCAGGAACGGGCGGCGCTTGCCGACGGCCGTCAAGTAACTGCGGATCAGCTCTGGCAGCGTGTATACCGTGGGGCCGGCCAGATCCGTCACCAGACCGGCCGGGGCGCCGTTCGCCAGCTCGACCAGGCGGGCCGCCACCTCACGCGAATCGACCGGCTGCCACCGGATCGCGTGGGGAGCCGGGACGATCGGCATCTTCGCCATCGCCTGCACCGTCTTCAGCGCCAGGTCGTGGAACTGGGCGGCCCGCAGGATCGTGTACGGCAGGCCGGACTCGACGATGGCGCGCTCTGCGCCGAGCTTGGCCTTGAAGTACCCGAGCGGGATGGTGTCCGCGCCGATGACCGAGATGTGCACGAAGTGCTGCACGCCCGCGGCCGCAGCGGCCTGCACCAGGTTCTGCGTGGCGATGTCATCGCCCTTCGGGCCGCCCGCAAGGTGCACGATGGTGTCGACACCGGCTACCGCCGCATCGATGCCTTCGCCTTTCAGGAGGTCACCGGTCACGTATTCGATGCCCTCGGTGGCCTCGCGGGTGCTACGGCTCAGCAGCCGAATCCGGTAGCCGGCCTCCCGCAGCAGCGGCGTGACGTGGCCGCCGAGAGTGCCGGTGCCGCCGGTGAGCAGGATGGTCGAGGTCATTGGTCTCTCCGATCATGGCGGACTGGGAGTCATCCCAATCGCTTCGTTGGCATTCGGTGGTTCTGCCTAGATGACTGCGCAGACGGCCGGAGTGTGACAACGGGTCCATAGTGTGCCGCGTCACCCTCGCCATGATTTGCCGAAATAGCAAAGAAAGTGGCCCGGGAAAGCACCGCGCGGCCATCATTCGATGACGGTGGACAACACACGCCTGCGACCCCGACAGGAGCACAACCCATGACCGAGACCTCTGAATCGAACGCCACCCAGGAGTTCTGGGAGGAGTTCTACCGAGACCGCGACCAGGTCTGGTCCGGGAATCCCAACCCGCTGCTGGTACGTGAAGTTGCCGACCTGACACCGGGAAGTGCGCTCGACCTCGGCTGCGGCGAAGGCGGCGACGCCATCTGGCTGGCCGGACATGGTTGGCGGGTCACCGCGGTCGATGTGTCCGCGACCGCCTTGCGGCGCGCCGCAGGGCATGCACAGGATGCGGGCGTCGGGGACCGGATCGTCTGGGCCGAACACGATCTGGCGCAATCGTTTCCGGACGGGTCGTTCGATCTGGTGACCGCGCAGTTCTTCCACTCGCCGGTCGCGCAGGCCGATGAGCGGACCGACGTGCTGCGGCGGGCCGCGGCGGCGGTATCGCCCGGTGGGGTGTTGCTGATCGCCGGTCACGCCGGGTGGCCGTCGTTCGTGCACGAGCACGACGCGCCCTTCGACGTGCACTTCCCGACGATCCCGGAGGTCATCGACGGACTCGGCCTCGACACAACGGCCTGGCAGGTCGAGACAACCGATGAAGTCCAGCGCGAGGTGACCGGGCCCGACGGTCAGAGCGGGCACCGGGCCGACACTGTCGTACGCATTCGACGCCTCCGGTAGGACCCGGCTACCCAGCAACCTCACAGCTGGGGCCCAGCTCCACACCAGCGCGGGTGTCGAAGGTAGTCGACATGACCGAAACCGCGACCGCCGTGCACCGGGCGGAGCCGACCGAAGCGGTGATCACCCCCGTGCTGGATGTGGTGATCCCCGTCTACAACGAGGAGACCGACCTCGGGGTATGCGTGCGTCGGCTACACGAGTACCTGCGCGCCGGATTTCCGTTCCCGGCGCGCATCACCATTGCCGACAATGCGAGCACCGACGACACCATGCAGGTCGCACAGCTACTCGCCGACGAGCTCGACGACGTGCAAGTAGTGCATCTGGACGCCAAAGGACGGGGCGGAGCGCTGCGAACGGTGTGGGAGCAGTCCGACGCCCAGGTGGTCGCCTACATGGACGTCGACCTGTCCACCGACCTCAATGCCCTGCTCCCCCTGGTCGCCCCACTGATCACCGGGCATTCCGATCTCGCGATCGGCACCCGATTGAGCGCGTCGTCACGCGTAGTGCGCGGCCCCAAGCGCGAGATCATTTCCCGCTGCTACAACCTGCTGCTGAAAGCCTCACTGCAGGCGCACTTCTCGGATGCGCAGTGCGGGTTCAAGGCGATGCGCACCGAGGTCGCACGTCGGTTGCTGCCGCTGGTACGGGACGGTGAGTGGTTCTTCGACACCGAGTTGCTCGTGCTGGCGGAGCGGGCCGGGCTGCGCATTCACGAAGTGCCGGTCGACTGGATCGATGACCCCGACAGCCGCGTCGACATCGTCGACACGGCGCGCAAAGACCTGCTCGGCATCGCCAGACTCGGTCGGGCGCTGGCCACCGGCGCGCTGCCACTGGAGGAGTTGCGCCGGGCAATCGGGCGCGAGCCGCTGGTGGCGGGCGTGCCGCTCGGCATGGTCGGGCAGTTGGTGCGCTTCGCCATTGTCGGGGTGTCGAGCACTCTCGCTTACCTGCTGCTTTACGTTGTCCTGCAATCGCTCATCGGTGCGCAGCCCGCCAACTTCCTCGCGCTGTTGATCACCGCGGTCGGCAATACGGCCGCCAACCGTGCCTTCACCTTCGGGGTGCGCGGGTCGCGCGGGGCAGTGTCGCACCAGTTCCAGGGTTTGGTGATCTTCGGAATCGGCCTGGCGTTGACCAGCGGATCGCTGTTCACGCTGCATCATTGGGCCCCGGATGCGCCGGTCCATCTCGAGCTGTTCGTGCTGGTGATGGCCAATCTGATCGCCACGCTGACCCGATTCGTCGGGTTGCGTTGGGTTTTCCGGAACCCTGCCGATCGACCGGCCCCGGATGCCGCGGCACCTCGTGCGGAAGGAGGCCGATGATGACCACACTGATCGCTCCGCCGACGGCGACGGTTCCCGAAACGCCTGGCAAGCGCGACATCCGTTGGGAATACCCGGCATTGGCCGTGCTGCTGATCGGCACCGCTGTCGCCTATCTGTGCAATCTCAGCTCGAGCGGCTGGGCCAACTCGTTCTATTCGGCCGCGGCACAGGCCGGTTCGGTGTCGTGGAAGGCGTTCTTCTTCGGCTCCTCGGACGCCGCGAACTCGATCACTGTCGACAAACCGCCCGCCTCACTGTGGTTGATGGAACTGTCGGTGCGTGCGTTCGGCCTCAACAGCTGGAGCATTCTCGTTCCGGAAGTACTGCTCGGCGTCGCTTCGGTGGCGCTGCTGTGGGCGACGGTCCGCAGGCCCTTCGGCCCGGCCGCCGGACTGCTCGCCGGACTGGCACTCGCGGTGACTCCCGTTGCGGCGCTGATGTTCCGGTTCAACAATCCGGATGCGCTGCTGGCGTTCTTGATGGTCGCGGCGGCATGGGCGATGACGCGTGCGGTGGCGGACGGGCGCACCCGCTGGCTGGTACTCACCGGCGTGCTGATCGGATTCGGGTTCCTCACCAAGCAATTGCAGGTGCTGCTCGTAGTGCCCGCGCTGGCGCTGACCTATCTGATCGCAGGTCCACCGAAGCTCGGCAAGCGGATCTGGCAGCTGCTCGCCGCGGGCGCGGCGATGATCGCCGGTGCCGGCTGGTGGCTGCTGATCGTGGAACTCTGGCCTGCCTCATCACGACCATGGATCGGTGGCTCGCACACTAATTCGATCCTCGACCTGACCCTCGGCTACAACGGCCTCGGCCGATTGAACGGCAATGAGCGCGGCAGCGTCGGCCCCGGTGGTGAACTGCCTACGGGCGGCAACGGAATGTGGGGTAGTACCGGAATCACCCGCATGTTCGAGCCCGCCCAGGGTGGTCAGATCGCCTGGCTCATCCCGGCCGCGCTTGTCGCACTTGTCGCTGGAATTCTGCTGCGCGGCAAAGCTGCTCGCACCGACCAGCAGCGCGCGGCGCTCGTCCTCTGGGGTGGGTGGCTGCTGGTGACCGGGCTGGTCTTCAGCTTCATGGCGGGGATCTTCCATCAGTACTACACAGTGGCCCTCGCTCCAGCCGTCGCCGTGTTGGCCGGCGCCGGCGCGGTGCTGCTGTGGCGAGGTCGGCACCGATTGTGGGTGCGATTGGCGTTAGCGCTCGCCGTTGGACTCACCACAGCGACTGCGTGGATATTGTTGTCGCGCAGTGCAAGCTTCGTGCCGTGGCTGCGGTGGGCCGTGCTGGTCGTCGGTGTGATCGCGACGGTCGCCGTTGCGTTCCCTGCGCCCCGAAAGCTTGCGATCGGGTCGGCATTGGCTGTCGCGTTCGTCGGGCTGGCCGGGCCCGTCGCCTACACCGTCGACACCATTGCGACGGGGCATGCGGGGGCGATTCCCTCCGCGGGGCCGAATGTCGGTGGCGGGCATCGTCCGCCGTGGGGTGAGGGCGCGTTCGGGATGAATGGTCCGGACAGCGGACCCGGCGGTGTGATGCCGGGCGTGGACGGGCGAAACTCACAGCCCAACAGCCGGATTCCGAATGGTGGTGGGCGGACGGACGGCGGATCTGCGGCCGGACCGAACGGCCCACCGGGAATGCGTGGGGGCGGCATTACTCCGGGTGGTGGCGCACCCGGCGGCACCGCACCCAGCGGCGGCACACCCGGTGGCGGTCTGCACAGTGGCGGCGGCACACCCGGCGGCAGCACACCAGGTGGCAGCGCTCCCATTGGCAACACACCAGGTGGCGGCGGCACACCCGGCATGCAGGGTGGCCGAGGCCAGGACGGTGGGCCCGGCAATATGCTCATGACCAGCAAGCCGAGCGATCAGGTGGTCGCGAAGCTGAAACAGAACGGAAGCGACTACACCTGGGTCGCCGCCGCGGTCGGCTCCAATAGCGCGGCCGGGTTCCAGCTGTCCACCGAACTGCCGGTAATGCCGATCGGCGGCTTCAACGGCAGCGACCCCTCACCCACTCTCGACCAGTTCCAGCAGTATGTGGCCGAAGGAAAGATCCACTACTTCATCGGTGGCGGCCGCGGGCCGGGTTCCTCCGGCACCTCGACCAGCGCCCAGATCGCGCAGTGGGTGCAGGAGAACTTCACTGCTGTCGATGTAGACGGCGTCACGATGTATGACCTGACAGTCGGACAATGAAAGACTGAGATCCTGTTGCAGACAAGGTGATTCGCCCGATTCTGCGGTCGCGGCATGGGCGGCGGCGCGATCCATTCGCGCCGCCGCCACACTCCGCTCTCCGGCGCTGGGCACCCGATCGACCGAAGCTCGGCGCGCGGCAGCGCTACCAGCCTTCGCATACCCCGAGCCCCCAGACTTGGCGGCACTGCGAGACACGGGTTCCACCGCAAGCGCGGTAGTTTCGCACCCATGTCGACATCGAATAGCAGTGTGCAGTGGAAACGCGGAATCAGTGGACTGGTGTTGGCCGGTGCGGTAGTTGCGGGTGTGCTGTCCGGGTCGGCCACGGCTTCGGCCGATAGCGGACAGGTCGTCATCAGCCATGTCGGTCTGTCGCCGGTGGCGAATGACGGTTGCACCTTCTCTTCCGTCGGCGGTTCGTGCAGCGACCCGGGGCCGGTCGGCGGAGCACTGATCGCCTTTCGGAATTGGCTTGTGAGCATGGGTTACGGGACTGGGAGTTCATCGGGGTCCGCCTACTTCTTCTGACGGTCGGGGGCGTTCCGCAACAGCACCTCGAGGTGACCGAACACCTCGAAAGACGCTGCAGCAGTTCGACTGAACCACGCGTACGCGTCACGATCACTACCGGCAGCCTTCAGAAACGGATCGAGCCTCCGCTCCCAGAGCACGTCCCACATCAGTTGCGACATAGTCCCCCATCACTCGCAGTTGCCACCCTATGTGTGAACGCCCCAGTGCCGCCTCTGAAGCAATTCATGCGCCTGGGGCTCCCCCATTTTCTTCCCAGGCACAGGTTCCGCAACCTACGGCAGGGTCGCCTTTCTGGCGTAGCTTCTCGTACTCCCATATCGGCCGAACCTCCCGCATTCTCAGCGTCGATCGCCGAATCCGGCTGAAGCGGAGGAGAAAGAGGAGATGGATCAGTACGACCAGGGCAAGAGCTGGCTCGAGTAATGAGCGAATCGAGGCCGATGATGTTGCGGCCGATCCGCCGACGGCGGATACGAGAAAGCTTGCGCAACAATCCACTTCCGCGACAATGCTCCGGAGGGTTCACGCCCCGGCACAAGGTCCAACCGGGGGCACGGGACCTCACCGCGGAGCTGCACCAGCTACTCGCACTTGCCAAGGCATCGCCACACGTCCACGGCCTGACAAAGTCGCCGTAGCCGTCAACCTCGAACCACCCGGGGGAATGCGGTGGCCGGGCGACTCCGTGCGGTGATCGGATCGAATTTCGATGTGCCCGTGTTCAACACGCGGCGCACATACTGCGTTGTGACACCGCCGCAGCCGTCGTAGACGCTCGCTGAACTCGCGATCAGCGACTTCGGTGTGCTGATGCTGGCTCAGTCCTCCTGGACCTGCGGATTAGCCGATTGCGTGCTGACATCGGAGCGGCGCGGTAATTCGGTCGGTGAAATCCCACTGATTGACGGGTACGCACGGCAGAATGCGGCCATGCGGACATTTGCTCGATTGTTGCAGACTGCCGTCGCCGGGGCGCTGGTCGTGGTAGCCGGTCATGGCGTCGCGGCCGCTCCCGCCGCGAGCGAAGCCCATATTCAGTTGCCCTGGCTGACTCCTGAGCCGGCTGCAGTGCAGGCGTCGGGAGCAGCGCTGGCAGACGGATTCACCGGCACGATGCTGTGGTCGCGACAGCCGAACACTCCGGTCCCGATAGCCAGCATCGCGAAGGTGATGACGGCACTGGTCGTGATCAACGCCGGCGACCTCGACCGGACCATTACCGTGCCGCAAGAAATCATCGCCTACGGCACCAAGTACGACGGAAGCAACGCGGGCCTGGTCCCCGGCGAGGTGCTCACCGCGCGACAGCTCCTGTACGCGATGATGCTGCCCTCCGGCTGCGACGCCGCCTATACCCTTGCCGAGGCCTACGGGCCCGGCCAAGACGGCTTCATCGCCAAAATGAACGACACCGCGCATCAAATGGGCCTGGCGGGAACATATTTCACCGATCCCAGCGGGCTGCCCGCCCCCACCGACCACTCCACCTACTCCACACCGGCGGACCTGGTGGCCCTCGGCCTGCGCGCGATGAGCCTGCCGGTGTTCCGCGACATCGCCGGGTCGCAGAGCTATCACCTGCCCGCTGGCCCGGGCAACCGCGATCATCTCTGGCAGACCACGAACAGGATGCTGCGCGACTATCCCGGCACTGTCGGCATCAAAACCGGATACACCGACGCTGCGGGAACCTGCCTGCTGTTCGAGACGGTCAGGGCAGGAATACCGCTGATCGGTGTGGTCCTGCACAGCTCACCCGACAGCGACGTCGCCGCAAAGAACGACGCCGAGCTCATGCTGAACTGGGCCTACAACCCGATCCTGAGCGCGTTGCCGATCGGCTAGCGCCGAATGCGGCAGTTCTGGGCACTATTGGTTATTGCATCATCTGGATGTGCGCGCCCGTCGCTGAACGCCTTGCCGCACTGGAGGGTCCGATGCCATGAAACTGCATCAGATCAATAACTGCAGAGCTTGGTCCAGCCACCGCCGTAGCGGTTGTCCTGGGCCCACAGGCCCGCGCCTTTCACATAGGGAACCGCGATGTCGAAGTCACCGGCTCGGAAGACCAGCCAGGTGTAGTCCTTGCTGTAAAGCATGGCGGCGTTCTCCGCACCGTCGAGAAACCCGTCGAAGCTGAAATTATGGCTCGTATCCTCGACGCGTCCGTCGGAGTAAATGAACACCTGTGAGGACGTCCACGCGTAGAAGCTCCCCCAGTTCTCGGCTGAGCCGGAACAACTTCCAGAGTTGTTGAAGAAGCCGTACGGGGGATCCGGATCCGCCGCGGCCGGACCCGCGCCCCCCATCAGCGCTACGGCACAGGCGAATACGACCAGCAGCATATTCTTCACAGGTTCCCCACCCATTTTCGGACCTCGGCCCATAGCCGTCGATCGGTAAGTCCGACATTACCTGGTTCATGGTCCAACTTGCCGATAGCGAATCTTCCTACCGTGTAAGTGCTTTCAGGTGCGTGCTAGGCGCGACCAATTCGGCCGCGCCTGCCGCTCTAGGTGGGCGTCCACATTCGTGACAACCCGAGCCACGATCTACCCCGAGCGCGAATCGGCCCGGGACTGTGCCCGGTTCAGTCGCTGTGGCCACGGTTCCTCTCCAGTCCAAGCCTCGCGTCACTCGAAGATATCGAGGGCAGCCCGGGTGGCTCTTCCCTACCCATAGGCACCACGAAATAGTCATGTAATACGTTGTGTCATAGTGAATTTGGATATTTCTGAGGAACCTGTCGCCACCTGTGCCATCTCATGAGGTTGATGTCACCGTCCGAGGTCAGCTGACGGTCGTTGTCGCGCACCGTATTCCAGCTACCATCGTTGCCCTCCGAGGCGCTCAGGGGAGATACCCGACCAGCGCACCGCTGACACGACGCGCCGCGACACATGGTTCTTGGGGCGCATCGGGCTGAAGATTCCGTGTGACGAATGCGACGAGGCTGCCCGGCACCGTAATGTCGATGTAGCAGCCGATTTTATTCGTGTCCTGGGCAGCACGATATTGGTAGGCCGCTCGGTCGCCGACCGACAGTGCATTGAAATCCACGTAGCGCCCGCTCTGCATAAAGTCCTGGACCGTATTCCGGCTCGACACGATCGTCATTTCGGACTTGCCCATGAGGGACTGCCAACGGCAGCCCTTGTCTCCTGAACTGTCGGATCCGGCGAGCGCCTCCTTGCTGTCGGCGCGGAATCGGTCGGTAGCTGGTCGCGGGGTCCGGAGAGGACCCCGCGATCAGCTACCAACTGTGCTGCGCCGACCCGCACCGGTCAGGCGGCGTCGAGGGCCGCGGTGATCTTGCGGGCCATCGCAGCCACGGCGGGGCCGGGCTCACCCTTGCGAGGCCCGACGGCGGCTTCGACGGCGACCAGGACGGTGTCGCGGAAGTTGTCGGCCTCGCCCGGATGCTGTGCGCCGAGCAGGCTCATCGCTGCGGTCAAGCTCGGCAGCACCTGGTCGGCGAGTTCGGCGACGGACTTGCCTTGCAGGTGGATGTCTTTGGACTTGGCGGCAAGCACGTGCCCGACCAGCCCGGTCGCCGAGGTCAGGGCGATGGAGGCGTGCGTGATGCCCTTGTGCGGCGCACCGGCGGCGGCCAGCAGCGACACCGCGCCGTAGGCGGCGGTGCGCAGGGTGCTCTTGTCCTGGTCGGTCAGGGTGATGGTGATGGACATGTCGTGTACTCCTCGAAATCGGTTGTGGCACCGACCCGAACCGTGTCGGTGCCGGTCGTTTTGTTCGATGTACACACTGTCGCCGGGCTGGCTGACGCCGACCTGACACACACCTGACACCTTCACTGACACGCGATCGGCCATCTGGCTTCGGTGAATTCGGGAGTCGGTTGATCGCGAATTCGGGCATCATTCAGGCCGCTTGCGGCCCGTTTCTGGTCGCAAAATTTCGACACCACCCGACCGGTGTGTCGGTCGAGTGGTGTCGCGGCGGTGCGTCGGATGGTGACTCGGGTTCAGCCCTTGGTGTCGCGACCGATCCCTTCCTTGGACCGGCATGACTACACCGTGCGGCCTGGTCTGGGTGGCTGGGCCGCACGGTCGGTGGAGTGGTCAGGCGCCGAAGTCGGCGCGGTGGTCGGTGGCCCACTCAGCCAGGGTGCGTCCGGGCTTGCCGGTCACGGCGGTGGCGGGACGTACCTGGTCGGGGGTGGTGAGGGTGTCGCTCCAGTAGTCGAGCAGCATCTTCATGATCGGCTGGGGGATGAATTGCGCGGTCTCGGCGCGGAATTCGTCGGGGGTGATCTCGGTCAGCGGGAGCTCTCGGCCGAGTGCGGCACTGATCGTGGCGACCTGCTCGGTGCGGGTGAGCGCCTGCGGGCCGGTGATCGGGATGATCTGGCCGATGTGGTCGTCGGACAGCAGCGTTTCGGCGGCGGCATCGGCGACGTCGTATTCGTGGATCGGTGCTTGCGCGGATGCCAGGTACGGTGCGCGGATGGGTGCGCCCGAGCTGATCTGCCACCGCCATTCGAGCAGGTTGTTGGCGAAAGTGCCGGGGCGCAGGATCGTCCACGCGTCGGTGCGATCGGTGACGGCGGCTTCGACTGCGCTGTGGTGCAGCTGGCTTGCCGAGCCGCGGTCACGGGGAAATTCCATCGCCGCGGCCAGCGAGGACAGGACCGTGAAGCGGTGCACGCCGGCGGCGACGGCCGCGTCTAGGAAAACGTCGATGCCGCGTGCCGGGAAGATGAAGGCGCGATCGACGCCCTGGAACACATGCTGGCCGAGGGTCGAGGCGTCGGCGAGGTCGCCCGCGACGACTTCGACCGCCTCGGGCAGGTTCGCGTCCTCGGGTTTGCGGGTCAGGGCGCGGACTGCGGCACCGCGGGCGAGGAGGGTGGTGACGAGGTGGCGGCCGACGGCGCCGGTCGCGCCGGTGACGAGAACGGTCGGGCGGGAGGGGCGAACCTCTGTGCTGCTCATGACATGAATACTTCCGATAAAGACCATGTCGCCACATCACGAGAGTTCGTTATTTCTACGGGCCGATAGTCGGCGGGATGAAGCTCCACGTCCCGGAATACTTTCTTCGGACCAGTGACGGCGAAGCGATAGCGCAACACCGACCAGACGAATCAGGAGAGTTCATGCAGGATGTCTACGTGGTGAGCCACCCGCACGCGGAGCACACCCAACTCAATCTTGTTGGCGGGTGGCACGACTCGCATCTGACTGCGCGTGGCCGACGCGATGCGCACCTGGTTGCCGAAGAGTTGAACCGCCGCCGCGACACATCACGGCCGATCCGCATCACAACCTCCGACCTTGCCCGATGCGCCGAAACCGCCACGATTCTCGCCACCACACTCGCCGCCCCCGTCACCGCAGACCCCCGGCTTCGCGAGATCAGCTTCGGCGAGGCCGAAGGCCGACCGAACGACTGGCTCGCACAGCGGCAGGTGCCTGCACCCGAGGACAACCGGCTCGACCACCGCGGCCCCATCCTCGGTGCCGAGACCCGGCGCGAAGTCGCAACCCGGGTCGGGGCATGCATACGCGAACTGATGACCGACACCGTTCATGACCACGTCGTGGTCACTCACGGATACGCGCTGACGTTCGTTATCACCACATGGATGCAGATCCCCGTCGACACAGTCGGATTCGCATCCTTCGCGACAACACCGGGCGCGATCACTCACCTGCGCCTGGACGACTACTGGCGCAACCGAGCCCTGCTCAGCCTCGCCGACACCTCCCACCTGAACACCGATCAGACCTGAACGGCGACGAAACGGGCTGATCACCCGACCGTATCCGGCCAGTCGATCAGTCCCGAAACCTTGGGGTCCGAATGAGACGACGCAGGCCGGGCACGCCGTACTCGAATCCGCAGCTCGCCGTGGGTTTTGGGCCAATCGTATGCGCTGGCCTCCACAGGACTGTCACGCTAGTTGCTACCGCACCGAGCAGCTCGTGATACGAGGAGGACATGTCGATGCTTGAAATCACCAAACTGAGCACTGACGAGGCCCTGGTAAGTGGCGGTACCGAGGTCATCGTGACCGGGTGGGGTTTCCAAGGAGCCAGCCGGGTGTTCTTCGAAGATCAGAACTCGAAGCAATACGACGTGCAGAAGTACACGGTGGACAGTGATAGCCGCATCACGCTGGTCAGTCCTGACACAAAGGGCACGACCGGCAAGTTCGACATCTTCGTCGTCGGCGGGAAAGAGTCCACGGTTTCGAAGGTTCACGGCGTGGTCCCTGACGGTGACGGTATGCGCAGCACGCGAACATTCGGAGTCACCCGAACGATGGTTCCCAGCCGCGCCGCTGAGATTTATGTGAGGGATCGCCTCCTGGCGGATATCCTCTGGGACGACTTCATTCGGGCGCAGCAGGAGCCGTTCAGTTTGTAGTGGTCCGGGGCCGTCCACGGGGTAGGCAGCGCCGCATGCGTCGAGAATCGGTCGGTTCCCGAGCACCCGGCACCGGCAAGGTTGAATACGCGATCCCACCGGTCCGGGACCCCTAGTGGGACTAGCCAAGACCGTGCTACGTGTGTTTCTCTGCAGCGGGCCGGCGGTCTCTTCTGCGCCGACCGGTCCCCGAGATGTCCTCAGATCGCCAGGCGCGCCGCGATGCCGTCGAAGACAGAGTCAAGACCGATCTCGAACTGCCACTGCACGTCGTCCTTCCGGCGGGCTCGTGGATATAGCGTGCGTACATCGGGTAACGGCCCGTGTTCATGAGCCAGGTCATCTGTGTGGCCAGTCCCGCGCGGGCCTCCTCGCGAGTGGACCAGCCGCGCACGTGGAGCATCTGACTCAGCCTGACCTCCGAGTCGACCGCGCCGTGTACATAGGCGGTGACAGTGCTGTAGACCGCCATGGCGGTGTCCACGTCGAGCCCGAGGCCGTCGAGTGCGACGAGGGCCGCCTCCGGCATGGCCAGCTGGTTCGGGGTCGCCGCGCCGCACGCCGCCCGCGTCACCCACGAGTGCCGGAGCAGGACCTCCTTTATGCGCAGGGCGACGGACGGACCGCATGGTCGCGCGCCAGCCATCCTTGCCGGTGACGTAGCGGTACGCGGCCATGGGGGCGACGCCGAGTTCGGTGGCCAGGCGGCGCATGGTGACCGCGTCGAGTCCCTCGGCGTCGGCGACGGCGAAGGCTGCGGGTTCAGGACGTCCTGGCGATGGGGCCCGCCGGGACATCCGAAGATGCCGGACCAGCCGCCGAGCGTCCAACCAGTAATGGTCCGCAACGCCGAGTAGGCCCGCGTCCGACGGGGTCAGTCGAATTCGGCCCGGAGCAGATCGGTGAACACGCCGATCGGATCATCCCAGTCGCCGTGAGCCCAGTCGGCGTTGACATTGGTGACGAGGATGTGGCGGCCGTCGCGGGTGCCGTATGTGTATGTCCACGAACCGAACAGCGCCCCGCCCATACCCCACAGCGCGACGCCGGAGGGCAGGGTCACCGAGGAGATGCCGAGGCCGTAGCCGGTGTGCGTGATCCAATTCTTGGTGGGGATGATTCGGAACATCTCGGCCTGTTCGGCGGGGCGAAGCAACTGGCCGCCGAGCAGGGCTGCGAAGAAGCGGTGCAGGTCACCGAGGGTGGAGATCATGCCGCCCGCGGCGCCGAACATGGAGACGTCCAGCTCGGTCGCGTCGTGGATCGTGGCGTCGGGGCTCGAGTCGAACAGCTTCGTGTAGTGGCGGGAGTGGGGTCCCTCGATCGCGGGGTCGCTGCCGTGGGGCAGGGAGGTCGCGGTGAGGCCGAGCGGCTCGATGATGTGGCGGCGGAGCTCGTCGTGTAGAGACGCGCCTGTCGCCGCCTCGATGAGCATTCCCGCGAGTATGTAGTTGGTGTTGCTGTAACCCCAGTCCATACCCACCGCGAAGGTGGGCGGGTGCGCGACGGCGATATCGACGAGCACCGCCGGGGAGTGGGTTTCGTAGCGGTTCAACGCTTCTCGGTCGTCGGTGTAATTGAACAGGCCGCTGGTGTGGTTCAGCAACTGCCGCACCGTGATCGCGCCACCGTCATTGCCGTTGCCTCGCACCACATTCGGCAGCCACCGGTGCACCGTATCGTCGAGGCCCAGGAGGCCCTCACCCGCGAGTCGCAGCAGCACGGTGGCCACGAAGGTCTTGGTGGTGCTGCCGATACGAAATCGGTGCTGCGGCAGCCGCGGCCGTTCGGCGGCGGTGTCGGCGACACCCGCCGTACCGAACCATTGCCGTTCACCGTCGCGCACCTCGATCAGGATCCCGGGCACGCCGCCCTCGGTCACCGCCCGATCGAGCACATTTTGGATCGCGTTGGGAGCCGTCGTTTTCGTCATATCCATTCCTTCTCGTTCGTCTGCGTACCGCCACGAAAGCTACGTCGCGTTTCGTAGGTCATCAACTATGCGCGAGTGGGTTGATGCCATTTCACCTGCAATGATTTGCAAATCATTGCAATAGCGATGCCGAGAAACGCAACGATTCGTTGCAATGACCGGGAGGGTTAACGCACACTGAACCCGACCCCGATCCGGAAGGAAAGGACGCACTCATGCCCGGAGGCAGGCTGACCGAGGAGGACCGCAGGCATATCGCCTCCGGACTCGCGGCCGGGCTCGATTACGCCCAGATCGCCCGGCGGGTAGGCAGACCCACGTCGACCGTCACCCGCGAAGTGGCGCGCAACGGCGGACCGGGCGGCTACCGGGCCGACCTTGCGCAGCGAGCCACTCGAGGGCGTGACGAGGAAACAGTGCGCGAATTCGCTGAACAGTTCGCGGCATTGATGGTCGATTCCGGCTTACCGCGGATGGCGGCCCGCGTGCTGGCGTCGCTATTCACCACCGATTCGGGCAGCGCAACGGCGGCCGAACTCGCCCGGCGGTTGCAGGTGAGTCCCGCGTCGATTTCGAAGGCCGTCGCCTACCTCGACGGGCTGGAGGTGATCCGCCGTGCCCGGGAGGGGCGGCGCGAACGCTACGCCGTCGACGACAACGTGTGGTTCGAGGCCTGGTCCGATAGCGCCCGCACGACCAACCAGTGGGCGCAGGCCGCTGAGCGTGGAGCCGAAATCTTCGGCGCGACAACACCGGTCGGTGCGCGACTCGAGCATATGGGCCTGTTTTTCGCCCGGCTCGGACGCGATATCGCGGGCGGTCCCGTGGATACCGCGGCGGGCGAGCACGCGCTCACCGCCATCGCCGCGCTCGTGCAGGCGGGCACGCCGCTCACCCCGGAACAGCTTGCCGCCGCGCTGGATTGGCCACTCGACCGGGTGAGTTCGGCGCTGCACGACGGCGAACGCCACCCCGACCTCGCGGACCCGGTCGCAGTCCGCGGCAACGAGGCCGGGGCCTACTACGTGGTCGCACGGCCCGATCGCCTCACCACCGCCCAGCGGCGACGGCTTGCCCGGAATGCGTCGTAGACCGCAAGGAGGTCGTGGGAGCGGCAGTCACCGACGTGATTCATGTGACGCATCGCCTCCTGGCGGATGTCCTCTGGGACGACTTCATTCGAATGTAGGAGGAGCCTGTTCAGTTGTAGCGGTCCGGCGCTGTCCACGGAGTAGACAGCGCCGCGTGTCTGCGTCCACTCGGCTCACATGCATTGAATCCCCCACTGCACGAGCTTTTCCACAGGCATGTCCCATGCCCGTACCGCCGAGTTGGGAACCAACGTCGTGATCTCCGGGATTTCGTCCAGTTCTGGGACCGTGGCGAGAAAGTGGAGATAGCTGCCATCTTCCAGCCGGGTCGAGAAGGGTTGATCGGGATGGTCGGGCTCGGAGTCGAACGACAACTCGGGCTCAGCGGCGAGCCACGGCTCGAGCAGGTCTTCGACTTGGGTAAAAGAGGCTCGGGTGAGCCATTCTCGTTGTGGCCCCTCCGTGGAGAAGTAGTCGATCATGGAGAAGCAGAGAGTCGACCATTCTTCGACATCGCTTGCGCGGCACTGCGCGGCCAGTCCTTCGATGTCGAACTCGTGCAGTTCGGAATCCGGAGTGCCCACAGCCAAGGTGACATAGCCGTTATAGATGTCCTGATCGTCGGCGCCGAAGCAACCCAACGCGGACTCCACCTCGCTGGCGAAGCTGCGGTACTCGTCGGGTGTGAAGAATTCACACCAAGAGGGGACCGTACCGTCTGGTCCACACGGGTCGTCGGGCACCACCGCACGTTCGGCCTCCTTGCAGGCGCCCAGCAGCGGGTGGGCGGATTTCCGCAGGGTGCCCCGTTCTCGATCTCGGACCAGCTGGCGCAGATAGAATTCCGGGATCACACCTGCCCTGAACTCGGCCGGGGTGTTGGAGCGGATGACCGTGGTGCGGTTGTAGGGGTTGAGGTCGTCATCTTCACGATCCTGATAACCCCATCGGGCCGGCGCGACACGTAACAGGACTTCACCGATGTATCGCACCGTGCCGGTGGTGAACTCCGCGTTGTCCTCGATGCCGATCGCAGCCTGGTCCGGATAGCGCTCCAGCACAATCGGTTCCAGTGCGTCCAGGGAGTCGAGCGTGAAGTCGAAAGGAAAATCTGCGGACAGGTAGCAACGGCGCCACTGCTCCAGCGCACTTCCCATGGTGGCCAACCATCGGTCCAGAAAGACGCGTGCCGCCTCGGTCATGGTCACGCGGTCCTCGGCCATGTACGCCTCGGTCTGGTCATGCTCGTGCACGATGTACATCCTCAGATGCTGTCGATGAGATCCCCACCTTGAGTAGCACACTCGACGAGAATCGGCTGCGGCCGTATGCCACGCGTGATCGGCACCAGAAGCTCGATACAACGCACTCGCCGCGGGCCGGCTGCGAGAAACTGCGGCCATGCACACATCCCCACCGTCGGCATGCTGAGAGCATTGTCCTGATGGGAACAGACATCGATGGTGTCATCGAGAGCCGCTCGCCCGACGGGTGTTGGGAGGTTGCGGTCGACCTGCTGGACTTCCAGCTCGGGCGGGACTACAACGCATGGAACTGCCTCTTCGACGTCCGCGGGGCGGAGGATGTGCGTCCGCTCTTCTCCCACAGAGGGTTGCCGAACGACGTCTCGGATCCGGTGCGGGAGAGCGCTGCCGACGACTGCCAGCACGGCCATACGTATGCCACGTGGGCTGAAGTCGCTGCGGTCGACTGGGACGCGCCGCTTGCCGACGAGCCTGCCTTTTACTTCGTAGGCGAGTGGCGGCCGGGTGCGGACGGCGAACTTGTCCTGTACGACACCGTAAAAGACTCCAGGATCTTGCCAGTCCGTGTCATCCAGGAAGTCGACACTTCAGTAACGAATTTCCGGCGCAGGACACCAGTGCGGTTTTTGTCAACTGGCAGCATGGGAAGTTACGGTCGTTGCGAGAAAGAGGAGGCCCGCCATGGCTGAGGAAGCGCAGCGCGATAAGAGCAGGGCGTTTGCTGAACTCTCGCGGACCTTGGGAATCCTTGCTGTGCTGTCGTTTTGTCTGATGGTCGCGGCTTTTGTGTTTGTCGTCTTCAGCGACGATGAGTGGTACTTCTGGATAACCTTGATATCGATCGCACCGGTGTCTTGCGCGGGGGTGCTGCTCGGGTTCTTCGCCGTGATCCTCGGCATCGGCGCGCGGGTCAAAGTGCGGAGGGGGACCGGAACTGGAAAACGAGTGGCGTCCTTAGGCATTACCCTGGGCGCCATTGTGCTCACGTTAGAAGTCGGCTCAATGCTCCTGATCTGGTTCGGCTGAGAATATTCTTTGCTGATATCCCGATTGCGAGCAAAAAGATCGAGACATGCAGTGGCCGACGGCATTCCACCGAGACCGCCGCATCCGGTGGCAGCGGAACA
Source organism: Nocardia sp. NBC_01009 (assembly GCF_045208035.1). NCBI lineage: Bacteria > Bacillati > Actinomycetota > Actinomycetes > Mycobacteriales > Nocardiaceae > Nocardia > Nocardia sp. NBC_01009. The sequence continues at coordinate 475,228 of NZ_CP108695.1, forward strand.
GTCCCGGTTGAATCAGGCGCAGGCGGGTGAGTTTGGTGGCCTAGTTTCCTGCGCCGGAAATGCGGCAACAATATCGAGCCAGGGACTCCAGGATCTCCTCGGCAGTCTTGGTCCAGAGAAACGGGCGGGGGTGTGCGTTCCACTTCTGGCGCAGGACACTAGCGCCGCAGCTCGTGTGCTCGGATCGGGTCACGCCGAACTGGCTGCGGCGACTTCGAAACCCGACAGACTCGCCGTCGAACCCTACTCAGGGTCGACGGTCGGGTTCCAGAAACAATCGCTCATTAGGTAGTCGCGCCAACCCGCTGGTGTCGCCGGGGATCACGTTCACCGCATCCACGTAGTGGCGTGATCGGTGTTCTTCCATGAACCTCGAGGCCGCAGTGACGCATGCGGTGAAGTCCAACCGCACACCATGCAGGAACACGCTCAGGTGGACATCTGCCTCGTCCGGCCTCGGGGAGGCGTTGGGGCTCATGGCGTTTCCGTGTCTCGAACGCTGGTGGGGCGTACCGGGATCGCTTCGAGCTCGTCGAGGTTGTCGTGCAGTTCGGGCCAGCCGTTCTCGTCGACGGCACAGAGAGTGCCGTCGGACCTGTGGACGATGGGCCGACTGTCGTTGGGGGCGATCGCGAGTTTGTGGGCGGTGTCCTCGTGGAAGACCGCGAGTAGCGCCCGCACATGAGGGGCGATCTCGCCGGGCGGCAGGTATCGGATCATGTCGGACATCGGTTCACGCTCTCGCCGTGGTGTCGGATCGGGTGCTGATAGGCCAGGCGATCCCCAGCGCGTCACGGCTATCGACGACCCGAACACCTGACCAGGTACAGCCGGCCAGCGGATCACCATCCGTGTGTATCTCGATCCGACCCCCGATCAGCGACACGCATTTCAGCCAGTAGTGACGCGGGCACCGTACCTGAATCAGTGCGCCCTCCAGATCGAATCCTGCACTGCCGCAATAGAACCGTTTCATCCCCTGGCTGCCATCGCCTTCAAACATGCGACACCGCCCGCATTCTGCGCGGTGTGACACACGCGCGAATCGATGCGATGACGACAAGCCCGGAGGGGCGGAACGTGTCACGCGGTGGCTCGATCCACTGCCGGATGGCCCCCGACTGGGGAGTGGGCGACGGCAAGGCCACCGTTCCGCCTTCGCGGATGACGGAGACGTTGTGCCGGAACAGATCGGCGAACAACGGCACATCGTCGGGCACGTCGGGCCGGATCAAGTATGTCCACCTGTTCGACCGTGGGTGCGCCACGATCGGCCCGACAGCGGCGCCGCGACGACCCATGTCGTGTTTGACGGCTTGCACGAGTGGTGTGGGCATCGTCAACGCCCAGACGTGCGTTGCCTTCATGATGATGCGGCCCAGACTCGGCGGGTCGATGTTCGCGGGCAGGTCGCATACCCGGCGATAGAAGATGCATCGGGATACCGGGGTATCACCAAACATAATGTGGTCCATTGGGTTTGACCTCTGCTCATATCGACGGTGGATTAGGCGCGCCCTGTGGCGGGGACTCGACATACCCGGCAGCACAGGGCGGTTCTGTGGCCACGGGTGGGCCTGCCCACTCGCGCAACGCGGTTGCGAAGCTCGCGACTACATCGGCTCGTGCGCCCACATAGGCGACCGACGGACCGCCAAGCGGTTCTCGTTGCGGAAGCTCGTTGTTCGGCATCTGCCGACCTCCGGGGCATCGACTACTACGGCTTAGGCGCGCCCAACCCCGCGGCATCTCGATGCCTGTCTGGGCGCAAGAGAGGAATTGAGCGAAGGGAGGACCTCTCTACCGGGCGCTCATCCAGTTCAACACTGCTACCGCAGATTTGGAACATTCCCCGGCATATTTTCGCCAATGAGTATCCCAATTTCCTATGCGACGCCCAGACTGGTTCCCAGACGAACGAGAGTCGTTAGCGAACCTTTGGAGCCGACACTATGACCACTAGTTCGACCCTCCCGCGACGGATACTTGCCCGCCTGCTCAAGGAAAAGCGGGAAGCGGCAGGAATCGGCCCGGATGCCGCTCGTCGAGCGATCGGCGTATCGAAACAGACGTTCTGGAGGATGGAGACCGGGCAACCGACCAGGATCAATCCGCTGTTCATCACGCACCTTGCCCAGATGTACGGCGTCGATGACAGGACGACGGACGTGTTCCTGGGGCTGACCGAGGAATCGCAAGGCAAGGGGTGGTGGCACGCCTACGGAGACACGATCCCGAAACACTTCGACCTCTACGTCGGCCTTGAAGATGCCGCAAAACGGTTCAGCGCGTATCAGGCGACGCTGCTTCCCGGACTGCTGCAAACGGCCGAATACCGCCGAGCGGTGATCTGGACCGAATATCCGTCGATGCCGACCAACGAGGTCGAGCGGCGCATCGAAATCCACACCCGCAGGCTGGAGCGCCTGGAGAGCCGGTCCAACCCGCTCGAGGTAAACGTACTGATCGATGAGTCAGTATTGCGTCGCTTGGCGGGCTCACCGGAAATCATGGCCGCTCAGCTCGCCCACCTTGCGAAGGCAGACCGATTGCCGAACGTCTCGGTCCGAGTTGTGCCACTGGCAGCCGGATTACACAAGGGTGCGAGTACGGGCTCCTTCATCCTCCTCGAGTTCCCGCGTCACCCAACCGCGCAGCTCACCGAGCCTCCCGTGATCTACATCCAGGGAATCACAGGCTCTCTCTACCTCGAAAAGGCAGACGAGGTCGATCAATACCGAGACGCCTATGCTGGGATCCAGGGCGTAGCGCTGGATGAGGGCGAAAGCCGACAGCTCATCCACGAGATTGCAGAGGAGTTGACCCGGTGAGTGTCGATCTGTCGGGAGCACGATGGTTCAAGAGCAGCCGGAGTTCGGCTAACGCAGAGTGCGTAGAGGTCGCGTTCCTCGATGGCGGCAAGATCGGGGTGCGTGACTCCAAGAATCCCACGGGCCCAGCGCTGGTGTTCACGCCGGGTGAGTGGGAAGCATTCACCTCTGGAGTGCATGACGGCGAGTTCGACCGCCACTAGCCCAAAAGCAACAGCCTGCGCCAGGTAGCCAGGGAGTGTGCAACGTGAACGTTGATCTGTCCGGGGCCGAGTGGTTCAAGAGCAGCCGTAGCCAGGGAGGCTCGGAGTGCGTTGAAGTGGCCTGGCTCGGAGAAGGCATGGTGGGGGTGCGCGACTCGAAAAACCCGACTGGCCAGGCGTTGGTCTTCACTCCTGGCGAGTGGGAAGCATTCACCGCAGGGCGTGCAAGACGGCGAGTTCACTCGCCAGTAGCCCGAAAGCTCGCAGCCCTGCACCTCGGTTGATCGTTGAGGTGCAGGACTTCTTGCATTCTGAGTGGGATGCGGTCTCGCACCGCATTCCTATATCTGAGGCTTTCATCCCGAAAACCCGTCGCGGGCAGCGGACTCCAGCAATGATTGTCCCGAGCGTGACGACGCCAGTCGGGGCCCGCAGCCACCATCAGGTCACGTGCCAACACCGAACAATCAGGGAAAATCGTGAGAACCATTACGAGACTCGCCGTAACCGTTGTCGGCGCACTGGTCGCGATCGCACTCACCATCGGATTCGCGTCCACCGCATCAGCCGCACCAGCGGAGTCGACCGATCCGATTGCCGCCGCATCCGAGCCGACCCCGCATGCGACCGAGATCGAAAAGTGCCTGTTGATGGGTGACACCATCGAAATCAGAACGGCGGTGGGCGCGGCGATAGGCGCCGTCCTCGGTGGAATCGTGGGCCTGCCACTGTTCTTCATCGGCGCTATCCCCGGAGCGATCATCGGCGGGCTCCTCGGCGTATTCATCGGTTCCACGTCTTACGCGATCGATGCCGCGCACCTCCAGCAACAAGGACTCTGCTAGCCGTCAGCAGAGACTGAGCCACGTGCAGGCTCCGAACAATCCCGCGAAAAGTGTTGTGCCGCAGGCTTGATGCTTGATGCTGATGAGCACGAAAGCAGTTCGCCCGGCGACTCGTCGCCGGGCGAACTGTGTTTCGGTGGAGCGTATTACGGCCGTCAGTTGGCCGCCGCGTAGTTGGCCTCGACCCACTCGGCGAAGCTGGGGCCCGCCAGCTTGGCGTGCGCACCGGGCAGCAGGCCGCCGTTTTCGAACTGCTCGCGGTCCGGGTTGGCCGAGTCGCTGCTCTCTTGGATCTGGGCCGGGTGGCCGACACGGGCGGCCAGCGTTGCGGCGGCGCCTGCCATCGTCTCCGGCTGCGGGCCCGCGACCTCGGGGAACGGTCCGTCGGTCGATTCTGGTGCCGGGTTGACGGCCAGCTCGACGAGGGCCTCCGCGACCGTGCGGGCGGCAACCAGCTGGGTGCGCATGTTCGGCAGGTACGCCACCTCGCCCTGGGTTCCCCACTGGGTCATGACCTCGACCAGCTCGTGGAACTGCGCGGCCCGCAGGATCTGCACCGGCAGCGGCCCTTCCAGCAGCGCCGCCTCATGGGCGAGCTTGGCGGCGTTGTAGCCCGCGACGGAACCATCGATGCCGATGATGGACACCACGACCAATCGCTCGACGCCGGCCTTCTGCCCCGCCTCGTGCAAGTTCTTGGCAGCGGCGCGGAAGAACTCCGTCGCGATGTCCTTGTCGGGGGACGGCGTGCTGGACGCGTCGATGACCACCTCGACCCCGTCGAGCGCCTCGACCAGCCCCGCGCCGGTCTCGATATCGACCCCATTCTTCCGGGAGAACGCGACAACCTCGTGGCCCTGCTCGGTCAGCACATCCACCACGTGGCGGCCCAGCCGTCCGGTCGCTCCGACCACTGCGATCTTCTTGGTGTTCGACATGATTCCTCCTGCGTTCAGCTGCGGTATTCCGCGTTCATCGAGAGGACGACACAGCCCGGGCGAGTGTGACATCACCACGAACACCGACCGAAAGACATCGCCCGTGATCACGGGGGAACTGGTTGCTCGCGCGGTGGATTCCTCGAAATACCGTGCACAGCGCTCCCTCTGCGCGGGTCGACAAGCGAAATACCGGTCGATAGCGTGCTGGGGTGACTGGAGGAAACGATCAATTGCTGGATGCCGTCGCGGACTTCGAGCGTGCGGTGCAAGGAGACGAGCCGCAGGACATGGCGCAGGCGCACGGCGAACTGCGCCACCTGATCGGCGACGCGAATCCGGCGGCGCTGACACAGGCCGGTCCCCGGCTGGCCGCCGTGCTGGAGGATGTGCCGCTCGGCGGCCGAGCGGATATCGCGGCCATGATCGGCTACTGCGTCGAGGTCGGCGCCGACCCGGTCTCGTGCGCACCCCCGGTGCTCGCGAATCTCGCGAAAGCACTGGATGGCGCAACGGAATTGATCGAGCAGTGGTCGGCCGCCATGGACCTGGAACTGCCGGCCCCCGAGGATATCGACGAGGAGAGCGAACTATTGGGGCCGATGTTCGAGGCGTTCGGCCCGCAGGCCACCCTGTCCTGGTTGACGCTGTCGCCGTGGGTGACGGCATCGCTGTCCATGCTGCAGCGCAAGGCGGTTCGCAAGCGCCTCGGCCCCATCCGCGAGCTGCTGACACAGCGTTATCAGACCTACCTCGAGGCGTCCGGCTCGAACGGCAAGGACATCGACTACGCGTTGCTGGTGTTGGACGACGAGCCGCTGATCGCCCTGGACCGTGACACCGGCACCGGCTACCGACTGCGCATGAGCGGGATCGCCGACAACTTCCAATTGCAGACGCTGCTCGGGGACGCCCTCGTCGGTGGCGGATATCTCGCTGGAGAGCCGCCGTCGGCCGAGGCAGTCGCGGTCTCGCGCGATAGCGACGGCCGGGTACCGACCGTCGGCTCATTCATGTTCCACGCCCCCGACGGGACACGGATCTGGAACGAGGGCACACCGTCCGATATCCCGGTCATCGACGGCGCCCGATTGCTGGTGCTCGACGAGATGCCGTATCCACATCATTTCCCGGCACTGCGGTACTTCCCGAGCATGGTCGCCGAGCTCGAGCTGGATCGGGCACTGAGCCCGACAGAGTGCGCCACGTGGTTCGCGCATGTGCGGCCCGGCGAGCGGTAGATCTGAATTAGCTGCCCGGCCAAATTAGATGGTCGGCCTGCGTCAGCGGGGCGCGTTCAAGGCGGCATGCAGGGTCGCCGACCACTGATGGACGATTTCCTTGCGGCGCGCGGAGTCGTCGGTGAGGACGTCGGCCAGGCCGAGGCCGCGGGCCAGGTCGAGGGTTGCCTGCACCAGATGGTGGGCGACGGGGTCGGTGTCGTCGACGCCGAGGGCCGCCACCGCGCGGCGGTGGGAGATACGGCCGAATTTGGCTTCCAGAGGGACGATTCGCTCGCGCAGAGCCGGGTCGGCCGCGGCGTGGGTCCACACCTGAAGTGCGGCTTTGAACAGCGGACTCGTGTAGGACTCGACCAGACCGGCGACCACGGCTTCGGTGCGGGCGACGCCGTCGGCGACGGCGGCGACCGTCTCGGCTTCCGCTCGAGCCTGGTCGGTCCGGGTGTCGAACATGTACTCGAGTGCGGCGGTGATCAGGTCTTCCCGGGTCGGAAAATGGTGCTGTGCCGCACCACGCGACACCCCGGCCCGTTCGGCAACCACCGCAACGGTGGCGGCGACCCAGCCGGTTTCGGCAAGGCAGTCGATAGTCGCCTCCAGCAGCCGCTGCCGGGTGGCCCGGCTGCGGTCCTGCTTGGGTTCGTGGGGTGTCGCCATGGGCTTATTCTGCCCAGCTCGGTGGGCGGCGCTGCAGGAAGGCCGTCATGCCCTCGTGCACCTCGGGGGTGCCGAAGAAGCTCGCGGAACGTTTGGCGAGCTCCTCGGCCGACACATCGAACTCGGCCAGGATGGCCGCGTTCACCAGCCGCTTGGCCTCGGCGAGGCCCTGCGGGGACCCCTTGCGCAGCTCCGCGCACAGCCGCGCCACCTCGGCCGCCGGATCCGCGGCGGTGACGGTGACCAAACCGATCTGCTCGGCGACGTCGGCGCCGAACTTCTCACCGGTGAGGTAGTAGCGGCCGGCCGCGCGTGGGCTGAGCCTGGGCAGCAGGGTCAGCGAAATCATGAACGGCGCCAACCCGATTCGCACCTCGGTGAGGGCGAAACTACTGTCGGGACCGGCGACCACGATGTCGCAGGCGGCGACGATGCCCATACCACCGGCACGCACATTGCCGTCGATCTGCGCGATCACCGGCTTCGGAATTTCGACGATTCCGCGCAGCACACCGATCATCACCCGGGTGCGCTCGTCGGCGGCCACGGCCGGATCGACGTTGCTCGCCTCGGTCAGGTCGGCACCTGCGCAGAAGGTATTGCCGGTGTGGGCAAGCACGATTCCCCGCACCGCCGGATCGGCCGCCGCGTCGTCGAGGCCCTTCAGCAGCTCGGCGACCAGCTTCGAGGACAGCGCGTTGCGGTTGTGCGGTGAATCGAGGGTGAGTACCGCGAAGCCGTTACGGACCTCGTAGCGCACGTACGGCGCGGTGGATGTCTCGGTCATCGAGTCTCCTGTGTCTCTGAGATGCTGCCGGTCATGCGGTGCCCGCCGCCCCGGCAGCTACCCGGTCATGTCGCGCAGACCGAGGCATTCCGTGGATCCCGGCACTGGCCGGGATCCACGAAACCGCTCCGGAAGGCGATGTCGATCGGGACGACATGGGCATCAGTACGATTTCGGCAGGCCGAGGGAGTACTGGGCGACGAAGTTCAGGATCATTTCGCGGCTGACCGGCGCGATGCGGCCGATCCGCGCTGCGGCGAGCATGGCGGCGAGGCCGTACTCCTTGGTCAGTCCCGCACCACCATGGGTCTGGATGGCCTGATCGAGCGCCTTGATACTCGCCTCTGCCGCAGCGTATTTCGCCATGTTCGCGGCCTCGGCCGCGCCCATCTCGTCGCCCGCGTCGTAGAGCGTCGCGGCCTTCTGCATCATCAGCTTGGCCAGCTCCAGCTCGACCTTCACCTGGGCCAGCGGATGCGAAATGCCTTGGTGCGCACCGATCGGCGACTTCCACACCGTGCGTTCCTTGGCGTATTCGACCGCCCGCTCGATGGCGTAGCGGCCCATACCCACGGCCATCGCAGCACCCATGATGCGTTCCGGGTTGAGCCCGGAGAACAGCTGCATCAGCGCCGCGTCCGCGCTCCCGACCAGGGCGGTCGCGGGCAGCCGCACGTCATCGAGGAACAGCGTGAACTGGTGGTCCGGCTCGATGATGTCCATTTCCTGCGGCGTCTTGTGGAAGCCTTCGGCATCGGTCGGCACGATGAACAGCGCGGGCTTGAGCTTGCCGGTCTTGTGGTCCTCGGTGCGCGACACGATGAGCACCGCCTCGGCCTGGTCCACACCGGAGATGAAGATCTTGCGGCCGTTGAGGATCCAGTCCTCGCCGTCGCGGCGCGCGGTGGTGGTGATCTGGTGCGAGTTCGACCCGGCATCCGGTTCGGTGATGCCGAAAACCATCTTGCCGCTGCCGTCGGCGAGCTTGGTCAGCCATTCCTGCTTCTGCGCGTCGGTGCCGAATTTGCTGATAATGGTGCCGCAGATGGCCGGTGACACCACCATCAGCAGTAGACCCGCGCCCTGGGCGGCGAGCTCCTCCATCACCAGCGACAGCTCGTACATGCCCGCGCCACCGCCGCCGTACTCCTCCGGCAGGTTCACCCCGAGAAAGCCGAGTTTGCCTGCCTCGTCCCACAATTCGGTGAGCGGCTCGTTCTTGCGCGCCTTCGGGAGCACGTAGTCGCGGTAGTTGTACTTCGACGCGAGCGCGGCGACCGCCGCCCGCAGCGCCTTCTGCTCTTCGGTTTCGATGAAACTCATGCCTCCGCCTCGCTGACGCTCGGCTCCGGCATGCGTTCCGCACACTGGCACATGATTCGTTCGCTTCGCTCTCTCATGCCTCCGCCTCGCTGACGCTCGGCTCCGGCATGCGTTCCGCACACTGGCACATGATTCGTTCGCTTCGCTCTCTCATTCAAATCTCCTTTGTCATGCGGTAAACCCGCACCCGGTCGGCCTCGATGATCGCTGCGCGATGGCTTCTCATCGGGCCTCCTGGTTGTCTTCGACGACTGGATCCACGACGGCGAGCACGGCGCCCACATCGACCTGCTGGCCGACGGCGACGTTGAGGGCGCTGAGCACCCCGGCGGCCGGGGCGGAGATGGTGTGCTCCATCTTCATCGCCTCCAGCCACAGGATCGGCTGGCCCTGTTCCACCAGGCTGCCGACCTCCGCACCGAGCCGAATCACGCTGCCCGGCATCGGCGCGAGCAGCGAACCGGTGGCCACCTGGTCGGCCGGGTCGCTGAACCGCGGCAGCCTGCGCACGCTCACCGGGCCCAACGGCGAATCGATGCACACCAGATCGCCATAGCGCGCGACCGCGAATTGCCTACGCACGAGGCCACGTTCGCCGGGCACCGCGAGCACGACCCGATCCGGCGTTGCCTCGACCAGTTCGAGACCGTCGTGACCGTCCACCGTCACGCCCTCGCGGGTGCAGAGGTAGCCGATGTCGTGGATCCCGGTGGTCCGGCTCTCGTAGGACTTGCGCTGCGATTGCGAGGGCAGGTTGCGCCAGCCCGCGGGAAAACCGCCGCCGACCCGTGCGGAGCGACGATTGGCTGCCGCATCCGCCAGCGCGGCCGCGACGATCGACAGCGCTTCGTCGGCCTCGGACGCCAAGGGCGCGGAGAGCGCCTCCAGTCCATGGGTGGTGAAGAACGCGGTATCGGTGTCACCGGCGAGGAAAGCCTGGTGCCGCAGCACACGCACCAGCAGATCGCGGTTGGTCACCAGACCGTGAATCTTCGCGCGGTGCAATGCCGTAGCCAGCAACCGTGCCGCCTCGGCGCGGGTGTCGGCGTAGGAGATGACCTTGGCCAGCATCGGGTCGTAGTACACACCGACGACCGAGCCGTCGACGACACCGGTGTCGAGGCGCACACCCGGCCGATCGAGAACACCGAATTCGGTTGTCACCGAAGGGATATGGATGCGGTGCACCGTGCCACTCTGCGGCTGCCAGTCGTGTGCAGGATCCTCGGCGTACAGCCGGACCTCGATCGAGTGTCCGCGCATCGCGGGAGCCGACGCGGCGAGCTCACCGCCCGCCGCGACCTCCAGTTGCGATCGCACGAGATCCAGTCCGGTGGTGCATTCGGTGACCGGATGTTCCACCTGCAGCCGGGTATTCATCTCCAGGAAGAAGAACTCGCCCGCCTCGTCGGCCAGGAACTCCACGGTGCCCGCACCGGTGTACCCGATCGCACCCGCGGCAAGACGGGCCGCCTCGAACAGCCGCTCCCGCATTCCCTCGGTCCGTTCGACCAACGGGGAGGGGGCCTCCTCGATCACCTTCTGGTGGCGACGCTGAATGGAGCATTCGCGCTCACCGACCGCCCAGATGGTGCCCTGGGTGTCCGCCATGACCTGCACTTCGATGTGCCTGCCCGTTTCGAGATACCGCTCGCAGAACACGGTGGGATCACCGAACGCGGACTCGGCTTCGCGGCGCGCCGCAGCGATCTGCGGCTCCAGCTCGGCGAGGGCGCGCACCACGCGCATCCCGCGACCGCCGCCACCGGCGGACGCCTTGATGAGCACCGGCAGGTGCTGCTCGGTGACCTCGGCGGGATCGAGTTCGGCGAGCACGGGCACGCCTGCGGCATCCATCATCTTCTTGGCGGCGACCTTCGAACCCATCTGTTCGATGGCTTCGACGGGCGGGCCGATCCACACGAGCCCGGCGGCCAACACGGTACGCGCGAATTCGGCGTTCTCGGAGAGGAATCCGTAGCCCGGGTGGATGGCGTCCGCGCCGGTGGCCAACGCGGCCTCGATAATGAGCTCACTGCGCAGATAGGTTTCCGCGGGGGTGTTACCCGGCAGCCGCACCGCGGCGTCGGCCTCGGCGACATGCGGTGCGGCGGCATCCGCGTCGGAGTAGACCGCGACCGTGCCGATACCCATGCTGCGGCAGGTGGCGAACACACGCCGCGCAATCTCGCCGCGGTTGGCAACCAGGACATTCGTGATCTGCATCGCGGGCCTCACATTCGGAAGACGCCGAAGCCATCGGCGCCCTTGATCGGAGCGTTGTGAATGGCCGACAAGGACATTCCCAACACCGTGCGGGTATCGCGGGGATCGATGACGCCGTCGTCGTAGAGCCGACCGGACATGAACATCGCCAGCGACTCGGCCTCGATCTGGGCCTCGATCATGGCGCGCATCCCGGCGTCGGCGTTCTCGTCGAACGGCAGCCCCTTCGCCTCCGCGGCGGCGCGGCCGACGATGGAGATCACACCCGCCAGCTGTGCACCGCCCATGACAGCGGATTTCGCACTCGGCCAAGCGAAGACGAAGCGCGGATCGTAGGCACGCCCGCACATGCCGTAGTGCCCCGCACCGTAGGAGGATCCCATCAGCACCGAGATGTGCGGGACCTTCGAGTTGGAGACGGCATTGATCATCATCGCGCCGTGCTTGATGATGCCCTTCTGCTCGTACTCCTTGCCGACCATGTAGCCGGTGGTGTTGTGCAGGAACAGCAGTGGCGTGTTCGACTTGTTGGCCAGCTGGATGAACTGGGTGGCCTTCTGCGATTCCTCGGAGAAGAGTACGCCGCGCGCGTTGGCGAGGATGCCGACCGGATAGCCGTGCAGCTCGGCCCAGCCGGTGACCAAGCTGCTGCCGTAGAGCGGCTTGAACTCGTCGAAGTCGGAACCGTCGACAATGCGGGCGATCACCTCGCGCGGATCGAACGGAATCTTCAGATCCGGCGGGACGATGCCGAGCAAATCGGCCGGGTCGTACAGCGGATCGATCACCGCGGCACGCGGTGCGGGCCCTTGCTTTTTCCAGTTGAGCCGCTTGACGATGGCGCGTCCGATGCGGATCGCGTCCTGCTCGTCGAGCGCGTAGTAGTCCGCGAGACCTGAGACCCGCGCGTGCATGTCCGCGCCGCCGAGCGACTCGTCGTCGGACTCCTCACCGGTGGCCATCTTGACCAGCGGCGGCCCGCCGAGGAACACCTTGGAGCGCTCCTTGATCATCACCACGTGGTCGGACATGCCGGGGATGTAGGCGCCACCGGCGGTCGAGTTGCCGAAAACCAGTGCAATGGTGGGGATACCCGCGGCAGAGGCCTGGGTGAGGTCGCGGAACATCCGGCCGCCGGGAACGAAAACTTCCTTCTGCGTCGGCAGATCCGCGCCACCGGATTCGACCAGCGAGATCACCGGCAGCCGGTTCTCGCGCACGATGTCGTTGATGCGCAACGTCTTTCGCAGCGTCCACGGATTGGAGGTGCCGCCGCGCACCGTCGGATCGGGCGCGACGATCATGCACTCGACACCCTCGACGATGCCGATGCCGGCGATGGTGCTCGCGCCGACGTGGAATTCGCTGCCCCATCCGGCGAGCGCACACAGCTCCAGGAACGGGGAGTCCTCATCCAGGAGCAGCTCGATGCGTTCGCGCGCGGTCATCTTGCCGCGCTTGCGATGCCTGGCCAGCTTGTCCGGGCCGCCGCCGGCGATCGCCTTGGCGAACTCGGCCTCCACCTCGGTGAGCTTGGCGGTCATCGCCTCGGCGGCCGCCGTGTACTCCGGCGATCCCGTGTCGAGGGTGGTGCGTAGTGTCGTCAAGACTGGTACCCCAATCGTTTCGCCGCCAGACCGGTCAGGATTTCGGTGGTGCCGCCGCCGATGCCGATGATGCGGATATCGCGGTACTGCCGTTCCACCTCGGATTCGCGCATGTAGCCCAGCCCGCCGAACAACTGCACGGCCTGGTTGGCCACCCACTCGCCCGCCTCGACGGCGGTGTTCTTGGCGAAGCACACCTCGGCGATCAGATCGGTTTCGCCGTTCGCGCTGCGCTGCGCCACATCTCGGGTGTAGACCCTGGCCACGTCGATGCGGCGCGCCATTTCGGTCACCGTGTTCTGCACCGACTGCCTGCTGATCAGCGGGCGGCCGAAGGTCTCCCGGTTGCGCACCCATTCCAGGGTGAGGTCCAAGCAGCGCTGGGCCTGCGAATATGCCTGCACCGCAAGGCCGACACGCTCGCTGACGAACGCGCCCGCGATCTGATAGAAGCCGGAGTTCTCGGCACCGACCAGATTCTCCACCGGCACCCGGACATCCACGTAGGACAGCTCGGCAGTGTCGGAGGCGAGCCAGCCCATCTTCTCCAGCTTGCGGCTGACCGTGAACCCCGGTGTGCCCTTCTCCACCACGAGCAGTGAAATCCCAGCGGCGCCAGGGCCGCCCGTGCGCACCGCGGTGACAACGAAGTCGGCACGGACGCCCGAAGTGATGTAGGTCTTCGCGCCGTTGACGATGTAGTGGTCGCCGTCGCGGCGTGCGGTGGTGGTGAGGTGGCCGACGTCGGAGCCGCCGCCCGGCTCGGTGATGGCAAGCGAGCCGATCTTCTCCCCGGCCAGCGTCGGGCGCGCGAATCGTTCGATCAGGTCTTCGTTACCGGAGGCGATGATGTGCGGCACCGCGATGCCGCAGGTGAACAGCGAGGCAAACAGGCCGCCGGAACCGCCGGCCTGGTGCAGTTCCTCGCAGACGATCATCGCGTCGATGCCGTCACCGCCGGAACCGCCCACGGATTCGGGGAATTGGATGCCGAGCAGGCCTAGCTCGCCCGCCTTCTTGTGCAATTCGCGCGGGATCTCGCCGTTGCGCTCCCAGTCGTCGAGATACGGGAGGACCTCGCGCTCGGCGAAACCGCGTACGGTGGCGCGCAATTCGCGCCGCTCGGGGGTGTTCCACGGGCTCACGGCAACACTCACAGCCCCGTCACCTCCCGCTTTCTTTCGACGGCTCGAGACGAGGGTGCGCTCGGCGCGTAGTGCTCACTCATGGCAACAGCTCCACTGGGATATCGATATGACGCGAGCGCAGCCATTCGCCGAGCCCCTTGGCCTGCGGGTCGAATCGGGCCTGGTAGGCCACGCCCTTCCCGAGCAGGCCTTCGATGATGAAGTTCACGGCGCGCAGATTCGGCAGGACATGCCGGGTGACGGTCAGCGCGGCGGCTTCGGGCAGCAACTCCTTGATCCGCTCGACAGTGAGCGTGTGCACGAGCCACCGCCACTGCTCGTCGGTGCGCACCCAGACGCCGATATTGGCGTTGCCACCCTTGTCGCCGCTGCGCGCCAATGCGATCGTGCCGAGTGGTTCCCGGCGGGTTTCGCCGGCGGGCAACGGTTGTGGAAGTTCGGGTTCGGCAACGTCGGCCAGTTCCAGCGTGTCCGACGCGGGCGCGATCTCGACCCTGGTGCCCTCCGGCAGCACCGCCGCGTGCGGCACCTCGGTGGCATCGACGAATCCCGGTGTGTACACGCCGTACGGGGAACCGTTGCCGGGCAGGCTGGTGAAGCTGGTGCCCGGGTAGCTGGCCAGCGCCAGCTCGACCGCCACGTTGGAGAAGCCACGGCCGACCTTGTTGGGGTCGGGATCACGAACCACGCAGCGCAGCAGCGCGCTGGCCTGCTCCTCGGTGTCGGCGTCCGGCCGGTCGAGGCGAGCCAGCGTCCAGCTCAGTTCGGCGGGCCGCACGGGCAGCCAGGACTCCAGCTGGCGTTGCGCCAGTTCGGCTTTCGCCTCGATATCCAGCCCGGTGAGGATGAACTCCATCTCGTTGCGGAAGCCGCCGAGCGTGTTCAGCGAGACCTTGAGCTGCGGCGGTGGCGCTTCACCGGTCACGCCGCTGATCTGCACGCGGTCGGGGCCGTCCTGGTCGAGCCGGATGGTGTCCAGTCGCGCGGTGACATCCGGTCCCGCGTAGCGCGCGCCCTGGATCTCGTACATCAGCTGCGCCTCGACGGTATCCACAGTGACCGCGCCGCCGGTGCCGTGATGCTTGGTGATGACGCTGCTGCCGTCCCTGCGCACCTCGGCGATCGGGAAGCCCGGGCGGCCGAGATCGGCCAGTTCCTTGAAGAATGCGAAATTGCCGCCGGTGGCCTGGGTACTGCATTCGATCACGTGACCCGCGATGACCGCACCGGCCAGCTGGTCGTAATCGGTTCGCCCCCAACCGAAGTGGGCGGCGGCCGGGCCGACGATCACCGAGGCGTCGGTGACCCGTCCGGTGACCACGATGTCCGCGCCCGCGCTCAGGCATTCGACGATGCCCCAGGCACCGAGGTAGGCATTGGCGGTCAGCGGCGCGCCGAGGCCGAGTTCATCCGCCCTCCCGAGCAGGTCGTCACCCTCGACATGGGCGACCTTGGCATCCAGACCCAGATCCGCGGCAACCTTGCGCAGTTTCTCCGCGAGGCCGGCCGGGTTGAGGCCGCCCGCATTCGTGACGATCTGGACGTTGCGCTCGAGCGCGAGCCCGAGGCAGTCCTCGATCTGCCGCACGAACGTCTTGGCGTAGCCGAGGCTCGGATCCTTCATCCGGTCACGGCCGAGAATCAGCATGGTCAGTTCGGCGAGATAGTCACCGGTGAGCACATCGAGCTGCCCGCCTTCGAGCATCTCGCGCATAGCACTGAGCCGATCACCGTAGAACCCGGAACAGTTGCCGATCCGGATCACATCCGAATCGGCGGCCAGCATACGCATCAGCTGGGAGGCCCTCCTCTGCGGCGAACCGTCCCGGCGCCGCCGCATTGCCGCACCGGTGAAGTCCGCGTACCAGAGACCAGCATCACATCCGATCCAGAAAAAAGCAAGCACGCGTGCTTGTTAATCGCGCACACCCACCTAACCCCCCCGCAACCTGCGAGTAAGCTCCCCGCCGTGTCCTCCATCCTCCTACTCGCCCTCGCCGGATTCCTCCTCGGCGGCGCCTACTCCACCTGGAAGACCCTCCGCCCCCTGTCGATCGCACTGGGCGTATGCGCCGCCCTGGCGGTGGCAGGCGCGATCGCCTGGATGAACTAGAACAACACCCCGCACAAGCTGACGCGTATCCAACAAGGTCGCGACAATCCCTACGCACCCACTCGCCACGATGACACCGGCCGAGCGCAGCGAGACCCAGCACTAAAGTTCACGGCCGTTCACGCCCCTCATGCAGCCGCATCCACCAAAGTCGCAAGCCCCGCTACCAACGCCCTCACTCGGCACGATGACACCTTCCGAGCGCAGCGAGACCGCGCACTAAAGTTCGCGGCCCGTCTCGCGTCCGAGCGGCCGATGCGATTGCGACGCAGTCGCGAGCATCGGCCGCTCGGACGCGAGACCAAGGGGGCCGCGAACACGCAGCGCCGCAGGCGCTGCCAAAAAACACAGGGCAGCCAATTCAGTTCAGCCGAAAGATCCGCAAATCCTCGGGCACCCCACTCAACGGTGCCGCAAAAAAACTCCGCCGATACGGCTTAACTGTGTACCCCAATTCCTCCAACGTCTCCGGCCGAAGCGAATCCAGCGTCGCCCCCGACAACATCATGTTGCCGTTGCCGCCCGCTTCCATCACTCGCGCGGCGATGGTGACGTCCACACCGAGCCAGTCACCACCGATCTCCCGCGGTGAACCGGTGTGCAGCCCGACGCGCATCTGCGGCCGGTAGCCGTGGACCTCGACCTGGGCCAGGTTGCGCTTGGCCTGGGTCGCGGCGCGCACCGCACGGTCGGCCGAGGTGAACACGGCCATCACGCCATCACCCATGCGCTTGACGACTTGACCGCCACGGTCGGAGATCGGCGGCTCGATGGCCGTGGCTACCACCCGCAGGAGTTCGAGGGTTGCTTCGTCGCCCGCCGACAGCGACCAACTGGAGAACGCCACCAGATCGGTGAACATCACAGTTACTTCTTGGCTACCTCTGCCGCGGCCGACTCGCTCCAACACGGCCTGCCAGACCTGCAGCGCTCCGAAGCCGATCTCACGGGCCGCGCTCGGTGCGTCACCGACCAGTTTGTCCGCCGCGCGGGCGACCGCGCGAGCGCCGCCGGGACCCGAAACCGACAGTGGGTCACCGAAAGCCGGATCACCTGGCAGCTGCTCACGCGCCTTGCGCAGCGCGCCGATCAGATCCGGTCGCTGATTCGTCGCATTCATCAGTGCGGAAAGCTGCCCCCGGCGAAGCCCCGAACCCGGACGATGCGGCGAACCGTCCTCGTCGACAGGCACCAGCGGTATGACTACCTCGGACGGAATGCCGGTCTCCTCCGGCGTCGACCCGGGCTCAGCACCGCCGGAAGGTGTTTCGCTCACGCCCCGAGCGTATCTCAGCCGACCTACCGTCGGCGGGTTACTTATTATCGCCATGTGCCACCTCACGATCAAACGGAGCGGGCACAGCATTGGGGCCGCCGATAGATAACGTGATAGTTGCTGGAGCCGATGCTACCCAGCATGCATTGCAGAGGGAAGCGTCCTATTTCACAGTTTCCGCGATGTTCACACGCGGTCGGCAGCGGTCGGAAACGAGACCGCCGGTCCGGTGTGGAAGGGGATTCACACACCAGACCGGCGATCGCACCGTCCACCGGGCAGTGGCAGGCGGTGAAAAAGAGCGCGCGATTCCTCCCGACAAGGTCACGCACCCCACACCCGAGCGGCGAGGGAGGGCTACTCGGGTAGCTCCTTGATCAGGCGTCGCGCTGGTTCACCGCGACCAGCGCCGCGCCGAAGATGACCGCCACGAAAGCAATGAAGTAGGCGAGGCTGCCCCATACGCCCCAGTGCCAGTTCGCGGTGGACTCCGAGGAGCTCACGAAGCGCGTGATGTTCTGGAAGGGCAGGAACGGCGCGACATTGCGGCCGAAGCTGCCGAAAGCGCTCAGCAGCGGCTCGATCAGCAAGGACCACAACACAACCAGGGAGATCGCCGCGGCCGACTGCCGAACGAGCACACCGATGCCGATAGCGAGCGCGACGGCGAAGAACGCGTAGATCGGAATGCCGTACACCGAGCGCCAATGGTCCTCGAGCACCATATCGGCGGCGGCCTTCGAGCCGCCGACCACCTTGGCGACGGCGATGGCGATCAGCGCGATGATCGTGGTGAGCACCGCCCCGAAGCCGCCGACCAACGCGGTCTTGGTCACCAGGACCTTCGTCCGATGGGGTACGGCCTGGAACGTCGTCCGGATGACGCCGAAGCGATATTCGCTGGTCACCGTCAATGCGGCCATGATCATCAGGACCATGATGCCGAATCCGGTGACGCCCGCGGTCGCGGTGCCGATGTCCAGCGTCGGCGTCCCCTGGTCGGGGTTGTCACCCGCGGAACGCACGACCAGCGCGAACAGCGCCGACAATCCGATGCCGAGGATCACGATGATGGCCGAGCACCACCAAGGCGACCTGGTCGAGGTGAGCTTGATTCGTTCTGCTGCCAGCACGCCCATCAGAGCGCACCTCCCATCACCTGATCGAAGCCTTCGCCGTGGTACTGCACCGCGCCGCCGGTCATCCGCATGAATGCCTCTTCCAGCGAGGCCCGCTGCGGCGCGAGTTCGAACAACGTGATGTCGTTCGCGCCCGCGAGCTTGCCGACGTCGTCGCTGGTCACGCCCGCCACAACCAGCGCGGGACCGTCGGTGCTCTCACCGTCTTCGCGCACGGTCATGCCGTTGGAGGTGAGCACACTGCGCAGCTGTTCGAGCTGCGGGCTGCGCACCCGCACCGATGCTTCCGAGGCGCGTTCGATGAATTCCTGAGTGGTCGTATCGGAGATCAACTGACCCTTACCGATCACGACCAGGTGCTCGGCGGTCTGCGCCATCTCCGAGAGCAGGTGGCTCGACACCAGCACGGTGCGGCCCTCCGCGGCGAGCCGCTGCATGAACCGGCGGATCCAGAGAATGCCCTCGGGATCGAGGCCGTTGACCGGCTCGTCGAACAGCAGCACCTGCGGATCGCCGAGCAGTGCGCCCGCCAGGCCGAGCCGCTGCGACATGCCGAGCGAGAAGCCACCGGCGGTCTTGCCCGCCACCTCGGACAGGCCGACCAGGCGCAACACCTCGTCGACGCGGGAGGAAGCGATGTCGTTGGAGGCGGCCATCCACTGCAGGTGTGCGCGCGCCGAACGATTCGGATGCACCCACTTCGCATCGAGCAGCGCGCCGACGGCGCGCAGCGGATGGTCGAGATCGTGGTACGGCTTTCCGTTGATCAGTGCGGTTCCCGCGGTGGGCTTGTCCAGCCCGAGGATCATCCGCATAGTGGTCGATTTACCGGCGCCGTTGGGTCCAAGGAAGCCTGTCACCTGTCCAGGTCGGACGGTGAAGGACAGATCCTGAACCGCGACGGTCTGCCCGTAGTGCTTGGTCAGGCCCCTCAGCTCGATCATGAGTACCAGCATTCCGCAAAAGCGGGCCGAGCGCGTCACCAGAAAGTGTCGCGTCGGATCATCCTCGAGGATGATCTCCACCCCGAGGGGTCTGCGGATATTCCCCTAGAGCGCGGGCGAGGACGCCTGAGCCCAGAAACGCTTGGGGATGCGGCCGGCCCGGCGAGCCAGATGGCCCGCGCGGACAGCGTCCGCCATGGCGGCGGCCATCAGTGCAGGGCGTTGGGCCCTCGTCACAGCGGTGGCGAGCAGGACGGCCGAGCAGCCGAGTTCCATGGCGAGGGCGGCGTCGCTCGCGGTGCCGATGCCCGCGTCGAGGATGACGGGAACCCCAGCCCCGGCCACGATCATCTCGATGTTGTGCGGGTTGCCGATGCCGAGGCCGGTGCCGATCGGGGCGCCGAGCGGCATGACCGCGGCGCAGCCCGCGTCTTCCAGCCTGCGGGCCAGGATGGGGTCGTCGGTGGTGTAGGGCAGCACCACGAAACCCGCATCGACCAGTTGTTCTGCGGCGGTGAGCAATTCGATGGGGTCGGGAAGCAGGGTTCGCTCATCGGCGATCACCTCCAGCTTGACCCAGTTGGTGTCGAGCGCCTCGGCGGCCAGCTGTGCGGTGAGCACTGCTTCGGCGGCGGTGCGACAGCCCGCCGTATTGGGCAGCGCCGTAATGTCCAGGCGTTTCAGCAAATCGAGCACCCCCGTGCCGCCGACGGCGTCCACGCGGCGCATCGCGACCGTGGTGAGTTCGGTACCGGAGGCGAGCAATGCCTCCTCGAGCACGGCGAGGTTGTCCGCGCCGCCGGTGCCCATGATCAGCCGGGAGCCGAACTGCTTGCCCGCGATCTCCAGTGCGTCAGCCACCCTGGACCGCCGTGAGTACCTCGATCTGCCAGCCGCGCCCGACCGGCTCGCCCCAGCGGGATTTCGGGAACACCGCACCGTCCACCGCGAGCGCGACGCCCTGATTGGGCAGCCCGAGTCGGTCGAGCAGCTCACGCACGGTCAGTGCTTCGGCGAACTCGTGGTCGGCGCCGTTCACGGTGACACCGATGGGGATTGACGTCATCGAATTCCTCCTGCGGACGACGATAGGGACGGCGCACGGGGCGCCGAAAAGCGTTGCGGATCGGCGGCTTCCGCTGCCGCGAGCACTGTGCCGTCGAGCACGCTCAGCACCGCGTCGGCGGTGAGCGGGACGGCGAGCATGCCGTTGCGGCCGTGTCCGGTCGCGGCGACGATCCGGTCGGTGAGCCGGCCGATCAGCGGCAGATTGTCCGGGGTGCCCGGCCGCGAACCCGCACTGGCCTCGGCCAATTCGTACTCGCCGATGCCGGGCAGCACCGCCTCGGCGTCCGCGATCAGGTCACGGACACCGGCCACGGTCACCGCAGTGTCGAAGCCTGCCTCGTATTGCGTTGCGCCAACGACGATTCCGTCCGCGCGCGGCACCAGATAGACCGGCCTGCCGTGCACTCGGGCGCGGATCACCCGCGTCGGCGGCGGTGTCGCGCCAGGCCGATGCCGTAGGCGCAGGATCTCCCCCTTGACGGGACGGACCGGTAGCTGCGGCCACAAGCCGGCGGAGGCCGCGCCCGCCGCGAGCACGATCTGATCGTGCGGTAGTGCGTCGAGTGCGGCGACCGATTCGGCGCGGAACTCGACTCCCTCGGCCACGCAGGCCTGCCGCAAAGCATCGAGCAGACGCCGGTTGTCGATGGCGGGCTCGGCGGGTGCGAGCAGACCGGCACGCACCGTGCGTGCCAGTGCCGGCTCGCACGCACGCACGCCTGCCCGATCCAGCAGGTGCAGCTCGTTACCGCGACCACCCACCCAGTCGGCCACCGTACGCAGGTCAGCGGCATCGGCTCCGTCGAGCGCGACGGTCAATGTCTGATCGGCGACGAAGACATGCACTCCGGTGGCGGCCTCGACTCGCCCGGCGAAATCCGGCCAGCGGGCCAGTGAGGCGGCGCCGAATTCGAGGACGCGATCCTCCCCCGGCCAGCCTTCCGACAGCGGTGCCAGCATGCCCCCCGCAACCCATGAGGCGCCGGATCCGACGGCGGGGTCGAAGTTTGTGACCGTCCAGCCCGCCTGTGCGGCCCGCCAGGCCACGGCGAGTCCGATGGCGCCGCCACCGACGACAGCCAAAGTCCGCATCCGTTCCACCTGCCTTCTATTCGCATCCCCACGGTAGCGCGGCTACGGTCGAGGGCGTGCAACCCTCCCACCCCTACCGGTCCCTACCGCCCAGGGAGCGTCTGGCAACCGCGCGGCTCTATCTCTGCACCGACGCTCGCCGAGAGAAGGGCGATCTGGCCAAGTTCGCCGAAGCCGCCCTCGCAGGCGGCGTCGACATCATTCAGCTCAGAGACAAGGGCTCGCCCGGCGAGGCGAAGTTCGGTCCGATGGAGGCCAAGGCCGAGCTCGGCGCGCTCGCCGAACTCAAGGCCGCGGCCCGCAGACACGATGCGTTGGTCGCGGTGAACGACCGCGCCGATATCGCACTCGCGTCCGGCGCCGATGTGCTGCACCTCGGACAGGGCGACCTGCCGCCCTGGTACGCCCGGCGCATCCTCGGACCCGAAGTGGTGATCGGGCGCTCCACCCACAATCGCGCGCAGGCCGGACTTGCCGCTATCGACGAGCACATCGATTACTTCTGCACCGGTCCGGTGTGGACGACCCCGACCAAACCCGGCCGCCAGGCCGCCGGACTGGATCTGGTGCGCTCCACCGCCGACGCCCACCCGACCCGGCCCTGGTTCGCGATCGGCGGTGTGGACAGCCCTCGCTTGCCGGAGCTGCTGGCAGCCGGGGCCGACCGCATTGTCGTGGTGCGAGCGATCACCGAAGCCCGTGATCCGGAGGCCGCGGCCCGAGAACTCAAGGCCGCGCTGCTCGAAAACGCGTAGGCCGCAGCGCCCCGGCCCGGCATCTCCGGTCCGCGAGGATGCGGTCCCGGCCGGCGGCTTTTACCAGCTCGCAGCCCGAGTCGAAGAGGGCTGAACACCCAGTGCCGACTAGGACATGACTTGGACGCGGGTGAGCGAAAGGACCGGGTCGGGCATCGCGGTATCGGCGACCGAGGTCGAATCCGATGCTGCCGTCCTAGCGCCGGCCTCGCGCGCGGCAACCACGGCCGGGTCGACGATTCTGACGTAACCACCGGGGCCATCCGGATCCGAATGCAGCCAGACGAACCCTTCGTCGGCCAAATCGACGGTGCGCGGTAGCGCGGCCGCGACGGCGGGGGCGTCCACTACATCGGCCAAGCAGACGCGAGCGGGCGCGGCACGCAGCAACGGCCAGGAGGCGGCGAAGCCGGGGTGCAGCGGACGGGCCTCGACCTCGTCTTCCGGCACCCAGGCCAACGCGGCGCTCTCGCGGTTGCGGCTGGTCGGCAGAGTCATCACGGCATCGGCGACCACGGTCGTATAGGTCCAACCGCTCGATGAGGTGGCTGTGACCCGCTCCCCGCGCACCCGGACGTCGGCGGGATTGATACCCGCCTCCTCCCATGCCTCGCGTACTGCGGCGTGCACGGGCGTCTCGTGGCTGTCGCGCGCGCCGCCCGGCAATGCCCAGGTGCCGCCCTGATGACTCCAGAGCGCGCGATGCTGCAGCAACACCGCGGAACCACCGCCGGCCAGCGGAGCGCGCAGCAGCAGACCGGCCGCGCCGAAGCGGCCCCAGTGCCGCAAGCCGTCGGGGTCATCCGACCAACCGTCACCGTCACCACGCATCTGCCAAACCATCCTCATCCAGCCGTGGCAGGGGTGTTTCACACGCCACGGCACCGGTAAGACCACAATAAACTCCGACACGGCGCGTACGTGCGCCACAAAACCGGGGAGGTGGAGATGGCTCGCACCGAGCAGGCGACGGCTGCGCAGCCGCCGTCGGTCGTTACCGAGCCCGCGCGCAAGCATCTCGGTGCCGCGCGCAACTCGGCGGTGCGTGAGCATCTCGACCCGGCCAATCTGCGATCATTCGCGCAGTCCTCACCGGGACGGCTCATCGCGATCGGCCTGGTCCTCATCGGCCTATGCCTTGCAGCGGGCGTCGTTTCCGCGGTGACGGTGAGCGAACGTCAGCAGGCGCTCGACATCCTGCTCGACGACACCGAGCCGGACGCGCAATCCGCACAGCGGCTCTACACCACGCTGTCCATCGCGGACGCCGCGGCGAGCACCGCATTCATCGCGGGCGGCCTGGAACCCGAGGCCGTGCGCGACCGATACAGTCAGGCGCTCGGCGAGGCGTCCGCGGAGCTGGTGACCCAGTCCGGGCCCATGGCGTCTGCCGACCCCGACACCCGGCTACGGACAGGGATCGCCACCGGCCTGCCCGTGTATTCGGGTCTCATCGAGACGGCTCGAGCGAACAATCGCAGCGGATATCCGGTCGGCGCAGCGTATTTGAGCGAGGCATCGAATCAGATGCAGCAGACGCTGCTGCCGATGGCTCAGGAACTACAGGATCATCGATCGGGCGCGGTCGACGCGGCCCAGCGCCACCATGCGCGGCCACCGTGGCCCGCCATCGTGCTGCTGATACTCGCCTTGGCGTTTTTGGTCTGGGCGCAAATCGAGCTGGCCAAGCGCTGGCACCGCGTGGTCAATCCCGGACTGCTGCTCGCCTCCGCCGCGATGGTGACCCTGTTGGCCTGGACCGTGGTCGCCGGGTCGATCTCGGCCGTGTCGATGATCAGCGGCCGCGACGGCGCGGCGGTGCCCGCCTCCCGGTTGACCGAGAGCCGAATCGTGACCCAGCAGGCGCGTTCCGCCGAAACTTTGAAACTGGTGCGACGCGACGCGACCGGCGACTACGACCGCACCTATGATTACAGCATCGCCCGGCTGACCGAACTGCTCGACGGCTACCCGACGCGCGCGCCCGCAGCTGGGGACGTGGCGAATGCCCGTACCGCACTCGCCCGTTGGCGCGCCGCGCATCAGCGAATGAACGAAACTCTCGCCCACGGCGACTTCGACGGCGCGGCAGCGGTCGCGACCGGACCCGGCACCGCGGACGCCGCCGCCCAGGTGGATGCGCTGGACAGGTCGCTCGGCGCGGCGCTCGCGAAGACAAGGGACACTCTGCGCGGCAAGATCTCCCAGAGCGCCCGAGTGCTCGACTTCCTTGCTCCCGGCGCGATGGTGCTCAGCATCCTCGCCGCGAGTTTGGTCGGCCTCGGTCTCTGGCCCCGACTGCGGGAGTACCGATGAAAACCACACGCGGCATCCTGGCCGCCACCCTGCTCGCCGTCGCCTGTGCCGGCGGTTGTGCCAGCGACTCGCTCTCGAGCGCGCCGGCCAAGATCATCCGATACGACGAACCGCCGCTGCCGGCCAAAGCCGTTCCGGTACTGCCGAATACACCGATCACGCCACTGGTCGACCCGCAATGCGGCGATCCGACCGCCAGCCTGCGGCCGACGGGCTCGGCGGTCGGTGGGCCGACCATCGACGCCATCCGCGCCCGTGGCCGACTGGTGGTCGGACTTGACACCGGCAGCAACCTGTTCAGCTTCCGTGATCCGGTCAGCGGCGCCGTCGTCGGCTTCGACGCCGACATCGCCAGGGAGGTCGCACGCGACCTGCTCGGCAGCCCGGACCTGATCGAATACCGCAGTCTCGGCTCCGCCGACCGCGAGCGGGCGCTGCAAAATCACACCGTCGACCTGGTCGCCAAGACCATGACGATCAACTGTGAACGACGGCAGAAGGTGACGTTCTCCACGGTGTACCTGCGCGCCTACCAGCGCGTGCTCGCGGTGAAGAATTCCGGCATCAACGGCCTCGCCGACCTCGCGGGCAGGCGGGTGTGCGTGGTGCCCGGCACCACCTCACTGGAGCGGATCCGCCACGAACAGCCGGGCGCCACCATCCTTGCGGTGCCGACCTGGGCAGATTGCTTGGTGGTTCTGCAACAGCGCCAGGTCGACGCGGTAAGCACCGACGACGCCATCCTGGCCGGCCTCGCCGCGCAGGATCCCTACTACACCCAACTGGTGGGCGGCAGCATCAGCTTCGAGCCCTACGGCATCGGTATCCCCAAAGGCAACGACGATCTGGTGCGTTTCGTCAACGGGACGCTGGAGCGGATCCGGACCGACGGCACCTGGACCAGAATCTATCGACAGTGGCTTTCCGTGCTCGGCCCCCCACCGGTGCCGCCGGAACCGACCTACCTGGACTGACCGCCGATGACGAGCCAGCACGGCGCCGACCCTGACAATTCCGCCCGTTCCGGAGGGAATGGTTCGCCTGCGCCGCAGGAGGATTCGGCCGACAACGATCTAGCGGGCACCCAGGCGGTCCGACCTGGGCACAGACCCGCGGCCGAGGAGAACATCGGACCTGACACCATCGCCGCCGAAACCGTCGCACCAGGCACCACCGCCGCCGAAACCGTCGGACCGGGCACCACCGCCGCCGAAACCGTCGGACCGGGCACCACCGCTGACAAAAACATCGCGCCGGACAACATAACCGTCGCACCCGGCCCCACAGCTGACGAAAACATCGCCCCGGGCACTTCCGCCGCCAAAGCTGTCGGACCAGGCACCACCGCATCCGAAGCCGCTGGGCCGGGCACAACCGCCGCCGGCTTCACCGTCGGCACGCGGCGTCCGCAGTCGGAGCCGAATTCGAATGCCACGATGCGGACCTCCGGCCGCAGCGTGCGTAGCACGCGCACCATCCGCTCACGCCCGACGGTGCGCAAGCTCGGCGGGGGACTGGTGCCCATCCCGACCATCGTGCCCGCCGATCCGCGCGACGCGGTGCTCACCGATCCGGTCGTCTCCGAAGGCAAGCGCTTCTGCTGGCGTTGCGGGAGCCCGGTCGGCCGGGCCACCGCGGTCCGGCCTGCGATGACCGTGGGGACCTGCCAAACCTGCGGCGCCAACTACGACTTCCGGCCCTTGCTGTTCCCGGGCGACCTGGTCTCGAACCAGTACGAGATCCAGGGCTGCATCGCACACGGTGGACTCGGCTGGATCTACCTGGCGATCGACCGCAATGTCAGCGACCGCTGGGTGGTGCTCAAGGGCCTGCTGCACACGGGTGATGCCGAGGCACAGGCGGTGGCCGTGGCCGAGCGCCAATTCCTTGCCGAAGTGGCCCATCCCAGCATCGTCAAGATCCACAATTTCGTCGAGTACACCGTCCAGGACGGCGAGCCGGTCGGGTATATCGTCATGGAATATGTCGGCGGCAAATCGCTGCGCGACATCCTCGACACCTATCCGCGGCCACATCGGATGCCGGTAGCCGAGGCCATCGCCTATCTGCTGGAGATCCTGCCCGCGCTGGACTACCTGCATTCCGTCGGATTGACCTACAACGATCTCAAGCCCGACAACATCATGATCACCGAGGACCAGGTGAAACTGATCGACCTCGGTGCCGTCGCCATTATCGAAGCGTACGGAAATCTCTACGGCACCCGCGGGTTCCAGGCACCGGAGATAGCACGGACGGGGCCGACTGTGGCGTCGGACATCTACACCGTCGGGCGGACGCTCGCCGTGCTTACATTGAGCATGCCGATGGAGCAGGGCCGTTATCTGGATGGAATTCCAGACCCCGCAGCACATCCCGTGCTCGAGCGCAACGAGTTCTTCCATCGGTTGCTGTTGTCGGCGACCGACCCCGACCCGCAGCGGCGCTTCCCCTCCGCTCGCGCCATGTCCGCCCAGATGGCGGGCGTGCTGCGCGAAATCCTGGCCTTGCAGACCGGGACCGAGCATCCCCAGCTGTCCACGGTGTTCAGCCCGCAGCGCGCCAGTTTCGGCACCGAGGAGCTGATCAGTCAGACCGATGCCTACGCCGACGGCATCGGCCGCAGCACTCGGCTCCCGGCACGGGAAGTCGCTGCGGCCCTTCCTGTTCCGCTCATCGATCCGGCGGATCCTTCCGCGCCGCTGCTCGCCGCCGCCGCCGTGCACCACGACCCGCAGCAGGCACTGGAAGCACTGCGCGAAGCACGCGAGCGCGCCGAATCCGATCCCGAGAATGTTCCCGAGACCATGGATCTGGAGCTGACGCTCGCGGAGGCGCGGGCGTACCTCGATCTCGGCGAGTCGGCCACTGTGCTGGATATGCTGTCGCGCATACCCGCCGATCACGATTGGCGTATCGATTGGCACACCGGTCAGGCCCAGCTGCTGGAACAGGACTACGAAAAGGCTTTCGCCAGTTTCGATGCGGTGCTGCAGGTGCTGCCGGGCGAAATCGCGCCGAAGCTGGCGCTGGCGGCCACGGCGGAACTGATATTGCAGCACTGGGATTCCGACGATCCGGAGCAGTGGCGGGCCTACGCCGAGAAGTTCTACGACACGGTGTGGCGCACCGACCGCGCGGTGGTGAGCGCAGCCTTCGGCCTGGCCAGGCAGCTGGCCACGGCGGGCCGGGTCACCGATGCGGTGCGTGCGCTCGACGAGGTCCCCGTCGCGTCGCGGCACTACACCACAGCACGCCTGACCGCCGTGCTGCTGCTGCTGACCTGCGCGCCGGTGGGCGAACTCGAGGAAGCGACGCTGCACATCGCGGCCTCCCGAATGCTTGTCATACCGAAAGGCGAGGGCCGCGCGGTTCAGATGCGCGTCCTTGTGCTCGGCGCGGCCCTGGCCTGGCTGCAGGCGGGCAATACGCCGAAACGACAGGACGCCACCCTGTTCGGCGCCCCCTTCACCGACCGCGACCTGCGCGAAGGCACCGAAGCCAGCCTGCGGGCCCTGGCCCGCAGCGCGCCGGGCCGAAACCATCGCTACGCCTTGGTCGACCTGGCGAACGCCATTCGAGCCAAGACCTGGATCTAAACCTGAACAAGTCCGGAGTGGTCCGCGCGTTCGCCGACGCGGCCGTCGACGCGGGCTGGATGGCCGAGGCACGCACAGTCGGCCGCCGCAATGGCTGGGACCTATTCGATGATGCGTACACCAGCAATACCAACGGCTCATCGACGTTATAGGCACCGGGACCAGATCTGCCCGAGTTCTCGGACGCTCACTTTTGTTTTGGTTTCTTCCGGTTCCGGTCTGAGGCCGGAAACGCGCGTATCGCGCGCCCCGCACGTACGGACGACCGAGAATCTCCTCAGCAATCCGAAATTTGTTGGGAGACAGCATGACCGAGCACGCGATCCAGCTGCCCACTGCGGGAGAGTCCACCTACGACACCTATGACCGAATTCGTGAGCGCGGCGAGGTCGTTCCTATCGAATTGCCAGGCGGGGTCCCCGCCTGGATCGCGACCAGCTACCAGGCCATCAGTGCAGTCCTGGATGACAAACTGTTCAGCAAGAGTGCCGCGCAGTGTCCGGCCCTGCACGACGGCACCATTCCGGCCGATTGGCCGATGCGCGCGCTCACCGATATCGACCACATGCTCAACAAGGACGGCCTCGACCACCGGCGGCTGCGCAAGACCATCAGCCAGGCGTTCACCCCAGCCAGGGTCGCCGCGCTCGAACCGCGCATAGAGAAGATCGCCGCGAACCTGATCGCAAACTTTCCCAGTGGCGACCGGATCGATCTGGTCTCGGCCTTCACCACGCCGTTCCCGGTCCGGGTGATCTGTGAACTGTTCGGCGTGCCGACAGCGGTACAGCCGCAGCTCAAAGACTGGACCACCACGCTCATCTCGCATACCAGTACCGGCGAACAGGCGCAGAACGCGATGGCGGGCATGCTCGGCTACTTCGCCGAATTGCTGGAGAGTAAACGGCGGGAGCCGGGTGACGATCTCACCACCGCACTGCTGCAAGCCAACGCAGAGAACGAGCTGACCGACGACGAGCTGTGCAACATGCTCTGGATAGTGATCGTGGCCGGACACGAGACCACTGTGCACCTGCTGGGCAACGCCGTCGTCACGCTGTGCACCCATCCCGAACAACGCGCCAAGGCGCTCGTCGAGGACCGATGGTCCGATGTCGTCGAGGAAGTGCTGCGGTACAAGTCATCTGTGGTCGGTGCCCTCATGCGATACGCACGCCATGATGTGACGGTGGCGGGAGTCGACATTCCCGCGGGCAGCATGATGATGTGGTACGGCGGAGTAGGCAGGGACGCGCGGCACTACCCGGACGCCGGTACGTTCGATATCGACCACGACCACCGGGACCAGTTGGCGTTCGGTCGCGGCCCGCACTTCTGTCTCGGTGCGCCGCTGGCCCGACTGGAGAGCCGCATCGCACTTTCCATGCTGTTCAATCGCTTTCCGCGGTTGAGCCTCGCGGGTGATCCGGCGGATATCGAGTACGCCCCGCAGATCAGCACCAACGGACCACTCGTGCTTCCGGTGCGGCTCGATTCCGCCACCTAGACGATGTCGGCCGGATGCGGGCTTCCGCTATCGGGCCCGAGCGGCTCCGGTCGGCGCGCCGCCACCGACTCCGGCACACCGCCGCGCTCGGTGAGTTCGGCCAGCCTGCGGTGCCGGAAATCGCGTGGCGTCTCGCCGAACCGCGCTTTGAACGCCGTGGAGAACCAGGCGGGGGTGAAGCCACTGCGGATGGCCAGGTCGCGGATGGGCACTGCCTGCCTTGTCGGGTCCTCGAGTAGGTCGCGGGCGGCGCGCAGTGCCTCGTCCCGACGCACATCACGGAACGTGGTGCCCGACTGCTGCAGGACCGTTCGCAACAGCCGTGGAGACCAGCCCAGCGCATGTGCCACTGCGGGCAATCGCACGTCACCGTGGCCGACGTTCGCCCGCACATATCGCCGAATATGCTCGGCAATCTGCGCATGATGAGCCTGCTGCGGATGGGTGTCTCCGAGCGAGATCAAGGACAGCAGCTCGGCGATTCGATCGCAGACCGCATTGAACTCACGGTCGGACAGGTTCGACTGTTCGGCGTGGGCACTACGGATCATGGCCTGTGTGATGCGGCCGAGGCCGGAGTTCAGGTCGAGCACCCTGGCGCCTGGGCCGGAAGACCCTGCTCGATGGTCGATCTCGGTGCGTGGCACCTGGAACGCGTATGCCGACAGTTCCGGAATGTGTAGCTGGCACACGTCATCGAGGGCGGTCAACGCGGCATGGCCGGGATGCGTCCACGTCACCTCATCCCGATATCGGACCGAGTACAAACCCTGTTCTGGGAGGACGACCCAGTAGAAGTCGTCGCAGGGACCTCGGCGGATGTGCGTTCGTGTTCGGTAGGAGGTGCTGGTTCCACGCTGCTCCCAGCGCAACAACCGATAGACGGTCGACTCCTGAACCGTCAGCCCCGAATGCCAGCGCTCGGGGTCGCGGTACTGATAGTCCATCCCGACGAAGCTGTTGGCGACCGTCGTCCACGACTGCGAATCGCTCGCAGTCACGCGATAGCACTTCATAGTGAACACCCTCGCCGTCGGCTCACAGATATCGTATTGTGCACCAGCACAACACGTCTGCACCACGATTACGCCCGGCCAGCTGGTCGCCGTTTGCGGCCGCGAACCTCATTCACCCGCAACCACATTCGTCGATCCAGCCCAACATGGCCGATCCGCAGGCAACTCACCACCAGCTACGGCTGACGATAGTTTCGGACGCTCACCAAGAAAAACCCGGCTGAGGAAGACCGGCTGGGTCGGATCTGTCGGAACAGTCGGCACGCCGAAACCCTGGGAGCTACCAGATGCCCCGGCCCGTGCCGGTGGCTGCACATTACAGCCACCGGGTCCGGTTGATTTCCTACCCCGCCAGCACCTCACGCAGCTTGGTGGCGAAGCCGTCCGGGTCACCCTGCTGGCCGAACTCGCCGCCGAGGAAGCCGCCGTGGTTGCTGGGGAAATCCACCGGCGTCGAGCCCAGCTGTTCGGCGACGGCTACGCCGGCCCGGTAGGCCAGTTCTCCTTCCGATTCCACGCCGATGGCGACGACGATGCGGGTGGCGACGGCGCGCAGTGCCTCGAAATCGTGGATGTAGTGGGTGGTCGGGACGATGTTCTGGCCGACGAGTGCGTCGTTGCGGGAGCCGTCGTCCTCGGTCGGGAGGCCGAACATGCTGGGATCGACCGGGAAGGCGGGGAACTCGGCGGGGATTTCGCCTTTGAGGCTGATCAGGGTAATGAATTTGGCCATGGCGAGGCCGAAGCCGTCGCTGAGATAGGTGTCGTGGATGTGCAGGGTGGCCGCCAGTGCGTGCTCGCTGTCGGGGAGGTAGCGGACGGCGGGGGGCTCGTGTGCGACGAGGGTGCGGACGTGGTCGGGATGCTTGGCGACCAGGGCGAGGGCATTGACCGCGCCGCCGCTGCTGGCGAAGAGGTCGATCGGGCCGCCGCCGACCGCGTCGATGACGCGACGCAGATCGTCCGCGTGCAGGTCAGGGTTGGATTCGCTGGTGGGGTCGGTCTTTTCGCTGCGGCCGGTGCCGCGCGGGTCGTAGGTGACGACCGTGCGATCGGGGAAGCGGGCGGCCAGGCTGACGAATCCACTGGCGTCCATGGGCGAGCCGATCATCATCAGGATCGGCTCGTCGTGGGCCTGCTCGGCTTGGCGTACGTCGTAGGCGATTTCGGCGCCGGGGGTTTCGACGGTGTAGGTCTTCAGCTCGGTCATGGTGGTCGCTCCTTCTTTGTTGGTTGTTCGTACAGACGAACGGGAGCGTTGAAACTCATCGGTCTATCCGCAGCAGCCACGTGAGCAGTTTGTTCACAGGCACTAAGAAAAAACCCGGCCGGAAGGGAAGACCGGCCGGGTCGGATCTGTCGGAACAGCCGGCACACCGAAACCCCGGGAGCCGCGTGCACCCAGCGAGCTCCGGGGGCAGCCGGAGCGAGCAATTCGGGAGGGGCGAGGGCATCGCTGACCCGAGAGCACGCGGATCGGGTTGCCCGGGATCTCGGTGGGCCGGCGAACTTGATCCGATACCAATACTGGCGTATCGACCATGAGGATTTCGTGAGGGTTTCTAGACCTGTTCGGCGGCTACCACGCGCTGCGCCGCGCGGGCGATGGCCAGTTCCTCATTGGTCGGAACGACCAGCACGGCCACTTCGGCTCCCGGTGCCGAAATATGCCGGGCCGTGCGGTCTTTCGCGGTGTTGAGCGCGGGGTCGACCGCAATGCCGAAGCGGGAGAGCTCGGCGAGGGCGTCGGCGCGAACCTGTGGGCTGTTCTCTCCGACACCCGCGGTGAAGGTGATGGCGTCGAGGCGACCCAGCTCCACCATGTACGCGCCGAGGTAGCGGCGCAGTCGGTGGATATATACGTCGTAGGCGAGCTTCGCCGCGGCGTCGCCCTGATCGATGAGCCGTTGCAGCTCACGGAAATCGTTGACTCCCGACAGCCCCTTCAGGCCCGAGTTCCGGTTCAGAAGCTCGTCGACCTGGTCGATATTCAGATCGGCCGAGCGCATGAGGTGCGGCACGATGCCCGGGTCGAGATCGCCGGACCTGGTGCCCATCACCAAGCCCTCCAGTGGGGTCAGACCCATTGTCGTGTCGACCGGGTGACCGCCCTTGATCGCCGAGGCCGAAGCGCCGTTACCCAGGTGGAAGACAATCTGATTCAGGTCGGCGGGATCGCGATCGAGCAGCTCCGCGACCCGCCCGGAGACGTATTCGTGCGAAGTGCCGTGAAAACCGTATTTCCGAATGCCCTGCGCGGCAGCGACCTTCGCATCGATCGCGTAGGTCTTCGCGGCATCGGGCAGGCTGTGGAAGAACGCGGTGTCGAACACCGCGACCTGCGGTACGCCCGGCAATAGCTTCCTGGCACTCTCGATGCCCGCAACATTGGCCGGATTGTGCAGCGGCGCAAGCGAAGACAGCTCCGAAATCGCGGTGACCACGGCATCGTCGATCAGCGTCGGCCGGTAGAACACCTCGCCGCCGTGCACCACTCGATGCCCGACCGCGTGCACCCCCTCGCTCGCCAGATCACGTCCGGTCTCGGCAAACATCTCGAAGACCAGCCGCAGTCCGGCGGTGTGATCAGCGACCGGCTCATGACGCTCGACGGTCAGCCCCTCGGCACGATGCTCGATCCCGGCGTTCGCCTCGCCGATCCGGTCGACCATGCCCGAAGCCGCGACAGTGCTCGACTCCGGGTCCAGCAGCTGGTATTTGATCGACGACGAGCCGGAATTGATCACCAGCACCAGACCATCGGCACGTTCGCTGCTCATGACGTCTCCTGTGTCCCGCGAGAGTTCACATCGCCTCCAGGGTCCTGCGGTGCTCTCGCACACGTTCAGCAACCGCGATCACGACGCGAATGTTCCACATTGTCCCTGTGCCGCGGGACACCCCCGTCACTCTCCGTGCGCCTGAATCGCGGTGATCGCCACGGTGTTGACGATGTCGGCGACCAGAGCGCCGCGGGACAGATCGTTGACCGGCTTGCGCAGCCCCTGCAGCACCGGGCCGATGGCGATCGCGCCCGCACTGCGCTGCACTGCCTTGTAGGTGTTGTTGCCGGTATTGAGATCGGGAAACACGAACACCGTTGCGCGGCCTGCCACCTCGGAATCCGGCAGCTTGGTGGTGGCGACGGTCGGCTCGATCGCCGCGTCGTATTGAATCGGGCCCTCCACCAGCAGTTCCGGCGCACGCTCGCGGACCAGCTTGGTCGCCACCCGTACCTTGTCCACATCGGCGCCGCTACCCGATTCACCGGTCGAGTACGACAGCATGGCCACCCGCGGCTCGATGCCGAACCTGGCCGCGGTGCCCGCCGAGGAGATCGCGATATCGGCCAGCTGCTCCGACGTCGGATCGGGGACCACCGCGCAGTCGCCATAGGCGAGCACCCGGTCGGCAAGGCACATCAGGAACACACTGGACACCGTGGCGACGCCGGGCGTGGTCTTGATGATCTCGAACGACGGCCGGATGGTGTGCGCGGTGGTGTGCGCGGCACCGGACACCATGCCGTCGGCAATGCCCTTGTGAACCATCATGGTGCCGAAATACGAGATGTCGGTCATGGTTTCGCGGGCGTGCTCGACGGTCATGCCCTTGTGCGCGCGCAGCTCCGCGTACTCCGCGGCGAAATCATCAAGATATCCCGAAGTGGCGGGATCGAGTACCTTCGCGGCGGCGATATCGACGCCCAGTTCGGCGGCCCGGGCCCGGATGGACCCCTCGTCACCGAGAATGACCAGGTCGGCGATCTTGCGCTGCAGCACCCGACCCGCGGCACGCAGGATGCGGTCGTCGTCGCCCTCGGGCAGCACAATGCGCTTGCGGTCCGCGCGCGCCCGCTCGATGAGCTGGTACTCGAACATCTGCGGGGTCACCACCGAGCTGCGCGGAACGTCGATGCGCCGCAACAACTCCGCGTCGTCGACCCGCTGCTCCATCAGCGCGAGAGCGGTGTCGACCTTGCGCGGGCTACCCGCCGACATCCGGCCGCGGGTACGGTAGGCGGCGCTGGCCGTGTCGTAGGTGCCGAGCTCGGTGGTGAGGATCGGCAGCTTCGGTTTGAGACCGGTCATCAGTCGCGCGACCGCGGGATGCGGGAGCATGCCGCCGTTCATGATGATGCCCGACAGCGACGGAAAGCCTTCCGCCTCATGCGCATTCACCACGCTGAGCAGCACGTCCGAGCGGTCGCCCGGCGCGATGACCACGACGCCGTCGACAAGCCGCTCCAGAATGTGTTCGGCCGTCATGCCGCCGACCATGATCTCCCGCGCCTCGCGATGCAGCAATTCCTGGTCGCCGCTGTACATTTCGCCGTCGATCGCGGTGCACAGCTCGGCCATGGTGGGCGCAATCAGCAACGGCACTTCCGGCAGCGTCCAGGACGGCACATCGAAGCCCTGCAAGGCCGAGCACACCTCGTCGAGCTGGTCCGGATCGCAGCGGTTGGCGATGATCGCGACCAGCTGCGCGTGCTCGAGGGCCAGTTCGCTCGCGCACAGCTCGGCCAGCTGCCGCACCTCCTCCGGGGTGCGGCCGGAGCCGCGCACCACCAACAGCACCGGTGCGCCGAGGTTCACCGCGATCCTGGCGTTGAAACGCAGCTCGCTGGGGCTGGCCACGTCGGTGTAGTCGCTGCCGACGATCACCACCGCATCGCACACCTTGGCGACCTCGTGGAAGCGCATCACGATCTCGCTGATCGCGGCATCGGGATCGGCGTGCACCTGGTCGTAGGTGACGCCGATGGCCTGCGCGTAATCGATATCGGCTGTGCTGTGTTCGAGCAGCAGTTCGAGAATGTAATCCGGCTCGGTGGTCGAGCGGGTGATCGGCCGGAACACCCCGACCCGAGCGGTGGTCGCGCACAGCATCTGGAGCATCCCGAGCGCCACCGTCGATTTTCCGGTGTCACCCTCCGGAGACGCGATGTACACAGCGGATGGAGCAGATTCGGCCATGGTCGAAGCTTAGTAAACGGATGGCAACTCCCCGCCTTCCCGAGTCTTCAGGAAGCTTCTCGCAACGCCGTATAGTCCGGGCATGGCTGAGCAGTTCCCGGACCGGCAATGGGGTTCGCGCACCAATGTTCTTTCCCGCGCAGCGAATAAGCTCGCGGCTACCAAGCCCGGTTCGTGGTTCATTCGGAAGATCACACCACTGGATCGCGCACTGCTCGAGCGCACCGACGCCAAGTACACCGTGCTCGGCCCGATCGGTGCGCCCGTCATCCTGCTGACCAGCATCGGCCGCAAGTCCGGCGAGCCGCGGACCCAGCCGCTGCTCTATGTGCACGACGGTGACACGTTGTACGTGATCGGCAGCAACTTCGGTCAGGCCAAGCACCCGGCCTGGACCGCCAATCTGCTGGCGAACCCGCAGGCCACCGTCGCCATCGCGGGTGAACGCATCCCCGTCCAGGCCACCCTGGTCGCCGAGGCCGACAAGGACGCCGTCTTCGCCCGCTTCGTCGAAATCACCGGCGCCTACGACGCCTACCGCTCCCGCACCACCCGCGACCTGCGCATCTTCGCACTCACCCGGGCCTGAGATGTGCTCACGACTGGTCTTTCGCCTGCCGCAGTCCCTCGAAGGACTCGATGATGTGGTGGCGGCGACCCGTGCGATGGCCGCCACCACACCGTCGATCTAGCCCCCGAAGCTACCGGTTGCGGGCTTGGCGGCCGGGACCGTGACCGTGACCAGCTCAGACAACTGGTATCCCGCGTCGCCCGCGCAGCCTCCCCTGGCCGTGATCGTCGTCCCCGGCTCGAGACCTTCCAGCGTCGTCTTGATCGTCTGGCCGGGGTTGGCCAGCGACTCCGGGCGAGAACCGCCGAAGAACACATGGTTGTTGTCGGGTCCGACGCCGGCCTCTGCCCAGCACTGACCCTGGTCGTTCGGATTGTGCAGCGTCGCGGTCACCGTTCCCGGTCCGGTGCCCGCGAAGGTGACGTCAGGGGCCTTGAACGGCGTCGCGGCGCTGGCGGGCGCTGCGGTAGTGGGGGCGAACAGTACGGCCGCCGCGGAGGCGGCAAGGAGGACGGCTCCATGAATTCGTCGGTTCATCACATGACCGGATCATTCCCTGGAACAGCTTTCAGCACAACAAAATTCGCTGCCAGAGCTGGGGATACCCGCTAGAACACACACCGCGCAGGCGGTGGGACATGGCCGCGGCGACTGTCACGAGCGCCGCGTGGCCATGTTCGATTGTCAGCCGAGCGCGCGCAGGCGCGGGGCCAGGTCGCGCTGGAAGAGGTCGAGGAAGCGACGCTGGTCGTGGCCGGGCGCGTGGAAGACCAGGTGGTTGAGGCCCGCGTCCAAGTAGGGCTTGATGAGGTCGACGGCCTGGTCGGGGTCGCTCGCAACGATCCAGCGCTTGGCGATCTGGTCGATGGGGAGGGCGTCGGCGGCGGCCTCCATTTCGATCGGGTCGGTGATGCTGTGCTTCTGCTCGGGGGTCAGCGACAGCGGGGCCCAGAAGCGGGTGTTCTCCAGGGCCAGTTCGGGATCGGTGTCGTAGGAGATCTTGATCTCGATCATTCGGTCGATGTCGTCGACGGTGCGGCCTGCCTTCGCGGCACCCTCGGCGACGGCGGGCATCAGCTTATCGGTGTAGAGATCCATGCCCTTGCCGGAGGTGCAGATGAAACCGTCACCGGCGCGGCCCGCGTACCGGGCCACCAATGGACCGCCCGCAGCGATGTAGACCGGGATACCGCCCTTGGGGACGTCGTAGATCGAGGCGCCGACAGTGCGGTAGTACTGACCGTCGAAGTCGGTGCGCTCGCCGGTCCACAGTGCGCGCATCAGGTCGACCGATTCGCGCAGACGGGCGAAACGCTCCTTGAATTCCGGCCATTCGCCGGTGAACCCGGTGGCGATCTCGTTGAGCGCCTCACCGGAGCCGACGCCGAGCATGATCCGGTCCGGATACAGACAGCCCATGGTGGCGAAGGCCTGCGCGATCACCGCGGGGTTGTAGCGGAAGGTCGGGGTGAGCACCGAGGTGCCGAGCTGGATGCGCTCGGTGCGCTCGCCGACCGCGGCCATCCAGGCCAGCGAGAACGGCGCATGCCCGCCCTTGTGGCGCCACGGCTGGAAGTGGTCGCTCACGGTGGCGCTGTCGAGCCCGTGTTCCTCGGCGAGCACCGCGATCTCGACCAACTCCCGAGGTCCGAACTGCTCAGCCGATGCCTTGTACCCGAGCTTGAGCTCACCCATGTGCGCCACTCCTGTCGCTTAGCTGCCACGGTTCGTGTGCGGGCGTTCCCGCATCACGTTTCGGCCGTATCAACGCTTCATCGTGTCGCGATAGTCCGCGTCGCGGCACGACGGTCCTCCGCGTTTCAGACGGCCGTCCTCGACCATAGTCAGCGACTGACCTTGATGTGTGAAGGGTCGCACCGAGTCGATCCCCTGCCCACGATCACCTGGAATCGGCGGCTGCTGCGCCTTCGCTCAGCCCGGCGCAAACGGCTGCTTCGCCTTCGCTCAGCCCAGCGCAAACGGCTGCTCCGCCCACGCTCAGCCCAGCGCAAACGGGCCGCTCCGCCCACGCTCAGCCCGGCGCAGGTCGGCGACGGACTTCGTCCGGCTGCGCCATAGTGGACAATTGGCCGGTGACCGCCATTGACGAGCCCATCCTCTCCTATCTCACCGACATGGACGGCGTGCTGGTGCACGAGGACCACATGATCCCGGGGGCGGACAAGTTCCTGGCAGAGCTGCGGTCCAACGAGATCCCGTTCCTGGTGCTCACCAACAACTCGATCCGCACCCCGCGCGACCTGCAGGCCCGGCTGCGCCACACCGGATTGGACATTCCGGAAGAGGCCATCTGGACCTCCGCCCTGGCCACCGCCACCTTCCTCAATGACCAGCGCCCGAACGGAACCGCCTATGTCGTCGGCGAATCCGGGCTCACCACGGCGCTGCACGAGATCGGCTACGTGCTGACCGACAGCGATCCCGACTATGTCGTGCTCGGCGAGACCCGCACGTACTCCTTCGAGGCGATCACCACCGCCATCCGCCTCGTCGACCGCGGCGCCCGGTTCATCGCCACCAACCCGGACCCGACCGGTCCTTCCCGCGACGGCCTGCTGCCTGCCACCGGCTCGGTCGCCGCCCTGATCACCCGCGCGACCGGCCGCGACCCCTACTACGTCGGCAAGCCGAACTCGCTGATGATGCGGTCGGCCCTGCGCCGCATCGGCGCCCACTCCCAGTCCACCGTGATGATCGGCGACCGAATGGACACCGACGTCATCTCCGGACTCGAGGCGGGTATGCGAACCATCCTCGTCACCACCGGCATCTCCACCCGCGCCTCGGTAGAGCAATTCCCCTACCGTCCGACCCTGGTCGTCGATTCGGTCGCGGACCTCGTCGGCCGTACCCGGACACCGTTCACCGACTGACCGTTCGAAGACGACCGCAGTCGGGTCGAACACGCTGCACTGCACCGGTCTTCGTGGATCCGGCAGGGCTCCCTGCGCGACGGCGGCGGGTATAGGCGATCGTGAGTGCTATGACCAGCGGTCCCCACACCGACAATGGCGCACAGCAGAGGTGCATTGTCAGCCCGGCAGTTCCGTGCGGGAAGTCTCGGTGACTGAGCGGTCCCTGCGGTCTCAGGGCAATGACCGAGCAGAGACCCGGCACTGCGGCGGCGCCCACCGATCAGCGCGTGTCCGGCGAGCTTGTGACGGCGATCTGGGTGGCGTTCAGGTTCGTTCGTCGGCAATCGCGTCCAGCGCCGCCGACAGCTTGGTCAGTACGTCCACAGTGCGGGCAAGCTGTTCTGGGCCGAGTTCGGCCGCCAGTCGCTGTGCCATCACGGCGTGATGGGGGTTGATGCGCTTGATGGCGTCGCGACCGGCGTCGGTGGGCGCCACCAATTTCGCGCGGCGGTGGGCGGGGTTCGGGCGGTATTCGGCAAGTCCCTTGTCCACCAACAGATCCGCGATGCGCTGCACGCTCTGACGGGTAATGCCCATCGCCCTCGCGATGCCCGCCACCGGAAGCGGTTCGCGCAGCACCCCGCCGAGCACTTGCCACCAAGCCGCAGTAATGCCCCCGGGCTGGGCGAGTTCTTCTGCGATCGTGAGGAATTGGCCATTGAGCCGGAACGAGGTGATGGCGGCGGTGCTGAAGAGCTCCTGTTCAGGTGTGTCACTCATGCCGAGCAGTCCTCCTGTGCCGCACGGCTTTCGGTGCCGGGCATGCCACCTCCTCGATGTGGATCGTCGGCGATCCGACCGTTCGATCGGATCGCCGTGGATTGTCCCTCAGTGGGAGGTTCCCGCCATCTGCGCCTCGTATTCGGCGAGCACGGCATAGCCTGCCGGATCACTGTGCGCATAGAGCCGGTACCAGCCGTCGAGCACGTGCGGCTCGTACACACCGAGCCTGCCCAGCACCTCGCGGGCGAACTCGAAGGGTGCGGTCCCGCTCGCGGTGATCAGATCGCCGTCGGTCACCGCAGGCTCGTTCACGTAGCGGTCGCCGCCCGAATATCCGCTGTAGGCAAGGAATTCCGCGACATTACTGGTGTGCGCGCGAGTGTCGAGCAGACCCTCCTTCGCCAGCCCGAAGGTGGCGCCACAGATGCCCGCGACCGGCACACCCGCATCGAGGAACGCCCCGGCCAGCCGCGCGAACGGGGCAAGTTCACCCGTAACCCACGTATCGGCGCCGGGCAGGATCAGCATCGCGCTGTCGGCCGGGGCGAGGTCGGCGATCGCCACATCCGGCACAATCCGCACCCCACCCATCGTGGTGATCGGATCCGTGGTCAGCCCGACCGTCTTGACCTGGAACTTTCCGGGCTCTTTATGCCAGTCGTGCTTGTTGATGTGCGCAGTGGCAGCACCAACCTCCCAGTCGGCGAGAGTGTCATAAACGGCCATGTGAACTGTTTGCGTGGACATGACAGTATCCTGTCATATTTGACAGCATCCTGTCAACACTGCAAGCGAGGCCGATCTCGGGAGGTCATCGACGGTAGCGAAATGGCGGTTGGTTACGAAGGCAGAGCAACCATTCGACTACGCCCGCCCCTATCACCGGGCACACCGCGACACCACGGGTTCAGGCGCTCGACGGTACGGGGCAAAGGGCGCGCGACCTGCGGATCGGTGCAGGAACGGGCCGACCCGATTCGTTCAGTGGGTGCGCTCGAGCTTCGAGAGGTGCGCGATATTGGCTCGATCGTCCGAGTCCGTGCTCGGCTCCGTCACGAACCAGGCGTCGAGGATCTCCGTCAGCAGGGCACTCGAGGTCGTCCGCAGGCTCAGCGCAAGGACATTCGCGTCATTCCACTTGCGCGCACCGGCCGCGGTGGCGGCATCACCACACAGCGCGGCCCGGATACCGGCCACCTTGTTCGCGGCGATCGACGCACCGGTTCCGGTCCAGCAGCAAACGATGGCTTGCTCGGCTCGCCCCTCGGCGACATCACGCGCCGCCGCCGCACTGGCCCAGGCCCAGTCGTCGCGCTCCACCTCGGAAAGCGCCCCGTGCGCGAGCGTCTCCAGCCCGCGCCGATGCAGCTCCTCGATCAGTTCCTTCGCCACCCCGACACGCTCGTCTGCCGCCACCGAGATCCGCATACGTCCAGGGTAGGCACCCGGCGGCGCCGCAGGTCGCCGAACGGGACATCACCGTGCTGGTTACTCGACGATGTCCCGCTCGCGGCGCGGACGCTCTAGCTGAGAGCGTGGTCGAGGTCGTCGAGAAGGTCTTCGACGTCTTCGAGACCCACCGAGATGCGGACGACGCCGTCGGTGAGGCCGATGGTCGCGCGACCTTCCGGGCCCATGGCGCGGTGGGTGGTGGTGGCCGGGTGGGTGATGAGGGTCTTGGAGTCGCCGAGGTTGTTGGAGATGTCGACGATGCGCAAGCGATTGAGCACCTCGAAGGCGCGCTTCTTGCCCTCATCCGCAGGCGCGTTCAGCTCGAAGGTGACCACCGTGCCGCCGCCGCTCATCTGGCTCACGGCCAGTGCGTGCTGCGGATGTGATTCCAGGAAGGGGTATTTCACCCAGCCGACAGACTTGTTGCCCTCGAGGAACTGAGCGATGCGCAGCGCGGATTCCGTGGAATGACGCACCCGCAGCGGCATCGTCTCCAAGCCCTTGAGCAGCGTCCACGCATTGAACGGGCTCAAGGCGGGACCGGTGTGGCGCATCAGATTCTTCACCGGGCCATCGATGTAGTCCTGCGCACCGAGAATCGCGCCGCCGAGCACCCGGCCCTGGCCGTCGATGTGCTTGGTACCGGAATACACCAGGACGTCGGCGCCGAGTTCGAAACCACGCTGCAGCAGCGGCGTGGCGAAGACGTTGTCCAGCACCACCTTCGCGCCCGCGGCGTGTGCGAGTTCGGTGACCCGGCGCACGTCCACCAGCGTCTGCATCGGGTTGGCAGGCGTCTCGAAGAACACCGCCTGGGTGGGCACCGACAATGCCTGCTCCCACTGATCCAGGTCGTCACCGTCGACGAAGACGGTTTCGATCCCCCAGCGCGGCAGAATCTCGTTGCACACCACGAAGCAGGAGCCGAACAGGCTGCGTGCGGCCACCAGTCGGTCACCGGCGCCGAGCAGCGCGCCGAGCGCGGTGAAGACGGCGGACATGCCGCTCGCCGTGGCGAAGCAGGCGTCGGCGCCATCCATCAGCCGCAGCCGCTCCTCGAACATGGCGACCGTCGGGTTGCCGTAGCGGGAGTAGACGAAATGTTCGACATCGCCGGTGAACGCGGCCTCGGCGGCCTCGGCGCTCTCGTAGACGAAGCCGGAGGTCAGATACAGCGCTTCGGCCGTCTCCTCGAAACCGGAGCGTCGCAAGCCACCGCGCACGCCGAGGGTCGCCGGACCGACGCCATCGGGCAGTGGCTTGTCGAAGGAGCCGCCGGTGATCACGACTGCCGCCACGGGAGGCCGATGGCCCGCCAGCCGGAGCCGCCACGATGACCGGTCGCGTCGAGGCCGCCCTCGAAGCCATCCAGCACGTTGTAGGACGGTCCGATCCCGACCCCGGTCGCGATGTTCGCGGCATGCGCGGAACGCTGGCCGGAGCGACACAGGAACACGACGGGGGCCTCCGGGTTGCGGCCGTCGAGCGCCTGGGTCAGCTGCTCGACGAACGCACCATTGCGGGTGCCGGTGCCGTCGACCCACTCGATCAGCACCGTCGGGCGCTCGATCGATGTGGTGTCGGGAACTCCGACGAAGCGCCATTCGGCTTCGGTACGCACGTCCACCAGGACGGCTTCGGGGTTGTCCCGCAGTAATTCCCACGCCTGCTGCGGGGTGATGTCACCGGCATAACTCATGTGGACCTCCTGTGAATCCGCTCTTGCCGCACCTGGGTTTCGGTGCGCGGCCAGGTCGTCACCCGGAGCACCCCGCCGCGGAGGAGGGTTGCCGACCAGCAAGCCGGGGCTTGACGCTGGTTCTCATGACCTGGTTCTGAGATTGCCTGGGCGGGGGTCACCCTGTCAAACCCCAGTTCACGACGCGGGATGGTCAACCGCAGATGAGCCAGCGGTCGCCCGATCGCGTCAGATTCCAGGTCGCCGTGGCTGCCTTGCCGTCGACCTCCGTGGTGACCGTCGCCTTCGCCCGGTCACCGTCGACCATCGGATTCTCGATTTTTGTTATCTCGACGGTCTTTCCGGTTTCGAGGCCGCCGAGCTGGGTGGCCAGCGACGACTTGCGCTCGTCGAATCCGTCGCACGCCACACCCGGCGGCGGCGTGACGTCGCTGCGACCGCGAGCCTCGGCGTAGTTGCGGACCGCCGCCGCGATCCGGTCTGCTTCTGTGACATTTTTCTCAGCCGGTGACAGCAGCCCGCCGAGCACGATCCCGACGACCACGATGACCGCGACCACCGCCGCCGCGATGAACGGCCACGGGGTGCGGGAGTCGGTCTGGTCGACCTCGATTACGGCGTCGCCGTCGGTGTCTTGCTGATCGGTCATGTTCACGATGATCCCTGGTCGGCGGGGTTATCGAGCGCCCACCCC
Source organism: Nocardia sp. NBC_01009 (assembly GCF_045208035.1). NCBI lineage: Bacteria > Bacillati > Actinomycetota > Actinomycetes > Mycobacteriales > Nocardiaceae > Nocardia > Nocardia sp. NBC_01009. The sequence continues at coordinate 518,913 of NZ_CP108695.1, forward strand.
CGAACTCGGCGACACGCCGCGGAGGATCCGTGCGCACATCGGTTACCTCGGGGCACACCGTGGGTAAGCAGTGGGAGGCAGGCCGTCGTGGCCGCAAGCCGGTCACCGCACCGGCGCGGGCTGCCACGCGGACCACCGATAGAATCGCGAGACTGCGGCCTGCTGTCATAGCTGATATGACAGCGAGTCGGCACCAGTGTCCGCACATCAGGTGCAACCACAGCGGCGCGTCGAGTTAGCCTAGGCTAAGACCGACGCCATTAATTGTTTTCGACCTTAAGGGTGCGCGTAAGAGATGACCGAACAGAGTGCAGCGACCCGCCCGCTCCGCATCGCGATCGTGGGCGCAGGGCCGGCCGGCATCTACGCCGCCGACGCATTGATGAAGTCCGATGCGCAAGTGTCGATCGACTTGTTCGAGCGCATGCCTGCTCCGTTCGGGCTGATCCGCTACGGCGTCGCGCCCGACCATCCGCGCATCAAGGGCATCATCACCGCCCTGCACAAGGTGCTCGACAAGCCGCAGGTGCGCCTGCTCGGCAACATCGACTACGGCACCGACATCACCCTCGACGACCTGCGCACCTTCTATGACGCGGTCATCTTCTCCACCGGCGCCAACGCCGACCGCGCCCTGGACATCCCCGGCATCGGTCTCGACGGCAGCTACGGCGCGGCGGACTTCGTGTCCTGGTACGACGGACACCCCGATGTGCCGCGCACCTGGCCGCTGGAAGCCGAGAAGGTCGCCGTCCTCGGTGTCGGCAATGTGGCGCTCGACGTGGCACGGGTGCTCGCCAAGACCGGCGACGAATTGCTGCCCACCGAGATTCCGCCGAACGTCTACCAGGGCCTCAAGGCCAACAAGGCGGTCGAGGTCCACGTGTTCGGCCGCCGCGGCCCCGCCCAGGCGAAGTTCACCCCGCTGGAGCTGCGCGAGCTGGACCACTCCCCGACCATCGAGGTCATCGTCGATCCGGAAGACATCGACTACGACGAGGGCTCCGAGGCCGCGCGCCGGCACTCCAAGCAGGTCGACATGATCGCCAACACCCTCGAGCAGTGGGCCATCCGCGACGCGGGCAACCGCCCGCACAAGCTGTTCCTGCACTTCTTCGAGTCCCCTTCGGAGATCATCGGCGAGAACGGCCAGGTCGTCGGCTTGCGCACCGAGCGAACCCAGCTCGACGGCACCGGAAACGTCAAGGGCACCGGGGTGTACCGGAACTGGGACGTCCAGGCCGTGTACCGCGCTGTCGGCTACCTGTCACAGAACCTCACCAACCTGCCCTTCGACGATCAGGCAGGCACCGTGCCCAACGAGGCCGGTCGCGTGATCGGTGACGAGAACGCGGACGGCGCCGACCGCTACCTGCCCGCCACCTACGTCACCGGCTGGATCAAGCGCGGCCCCGTCGGCCTCATCGGCCACACCAAGGGCGACGCCAACGAAACCGTGGCCTGCCTGCTCGACGACAGCACGAACTTCACCCCGGCTGCCCAGCCGGAGCTGGACGCAGTGACCGCCTTCCTGGAGAGCAAGGGCATCCCGTTCACCACCTGGCAGGGCTGGTACCGCCTGGACGCGCACGAGCGCGCCCTCGGCGAGCCGGAGGGTCGCGAACGCGTCAAGGTGGTCGAGCGTGAAGACATGCTGCGTGCCAGCGAGCCGCACAAGGTCTGAGCCCCGCTCGATGTGATCGCACCGGATCCGTCCGTGCGGGGAGCGGAAGTACTGTCACGTCTGCGGCAGCGAAAACTCCGACACTGAGGCATTCTGTACAAGTGTTCGATGCCCATGTCCATATCTTCGACCCGCGGTTCCCGCTGGCCGAGAACGAGGGTTACCTGCCCGACCCGTTCACCATCGCCGACTATCGAAAGCGCATGTCGCGCTTCGATATCGGCGGTGGTGCCGTGGTCAGCGGCTCTTTCCAAGGCAACGATCAGACCTATCTCAAGGCGGCACTCGCCGAATTGGGCGAGGGCTGGGTCGGGGTGACCCGCCTCGATCTCGACGCCACCGACGACGAGATCATCGAACTGGACCGGATCGGCGTCCGCGCGCTGCGCTTCAACCTCAAGCGCGCCGCCGCCGACATCACCGGCATGACCCTGCAGGCGCTGCGCGCCCACGAGCTGGTCGGTTGGCATGTCGAGGTCTACATCGACGGCCAGATGCTCGGCTCGCTGCAGCCGGTCATCTCCAAACTTCCCGCCTTGTCCATCGACCATCTCGGCATGTCGGACGAGGGCCTGCCCTACCTCCTCGACCTGGTCGACCGCGGCGCCCGCGTGAAGGCAACAGGTTTCGGCCGCGTCGCCTCGAATGTCGCCAAAACGTTGCGCCGCATCCACGCGGTGAACCCCGAAGCCCTCATGTTCGGCTCCGACCTGCCCGGTACCCGCGCAGGCCGCCCGTTCAAGGACTCGGATGTGGACCTGATCTGCGACGTCGTCGGCACCGACATGGTCAAGGTCCTCGAAGACAACGCCCGCGCCTTCTACCGGCTCCCGGCCCGGGCGCGCGCGATCCCCGCCGATCCCAACCGGACCACCCCTATGTTCCGCGCGGAACAGCCGACGTTGCCGTTGCGCCGCGACGAACTTCCGAAACTCGAAGCGGTGGCGGACACCATCCCGTTCCCGGCGATCGAGAAGCGACGTCGGTAGCCTCGCCGGAGACGGCCGAAACCACGCTGTGATGCTCTCGTGGAGCCCGGTGGTGCACGGTACGTGCCAGCAGCTGGGACGGGAACGCCTGGGCGCAGCTCAGCCGACGCGTTCCGCACTTCCCACCTACGGAAGTTTCGAAATCCATTGCACCCCTATCGTTTCGGCCGTGGCGAAGTTCGAAGAAGTCCTCTCATCCTTCTGGCGGTACCCGACCGACGACGACCATGTGGCGTTGACCGACGCGGCGATCCGAGACGCCGAGCAAAAACTCGGTGTGCGACTTCCCGCCTCGCTGCTGCGCCTGCTCCGGGTACGCAACGGCGGCATCGTCTCCGACCGCTGGGACGCCTTTCCCGTCGAGGGGTCGGGGTGGTCGGAGCATTACGCGTGCTTCGACTACCTCAACGGCATCCGCGACGAGGATGAATTCACACTCCTGGATACGCCGGACATGGTGCAGGAGTGGGAACTTCCCGCACCGGTCGTGCTCCTGCACGGCGACGGGCACTGGTGGGTCGCGCTGGACTATCGCGCCTGCGGCCCGACAGGCGAACCATCGGTCGTGGAAATCGACTCCGATGGGCCGGAAGTCGTCTATCTCGCATCTGATTTCGAGTCGTTCGTCGAGGGGCTGACCTCGTCCGAACAGTTCTCGACAGATGATCAGCTCGCTGTATCGACCGCCGACGCCCTGGCCGCTGAAGTTCACGCTGGAGCTCGAGCTCCGAAAATTGTACTCCCAGACCGACTTCCACGGCGGCCGAATCTCTAGGCGCACTCGGGAACCCGATGTTCTCGTCACGCTGCCGTGTTGGTTATGTGTGGCGGCTGGCAAGTCGTCGGCGTCGTACATCGGGCAGCCGATCAGTCGGCCGTCCAAATTGCCAGCTCACTATTCGGCATGCATACGACCCGATAACCGTTCGGACCTACGAGTGTCCATGCCTCGTATTCCGCATCTGGCGGGACCACGAGCCGATTCCCGGAGTCCAAGTCGATGGTCAGAGTTCCCGAAGAATTCACGACAGCGGAAGTGATCGCGCCGCGAAGGACGGGTTCGAGATCACTCTGCGAACCGTTCGCGAGCGCAACAGACCATCGGTCGCCTCGGCTGGATTCGATCTCCATACCTCCCTCGATCTGGAGTTCGAATCCGCCGCCGGTCGAGACCTCGACCATGTACTCGCTGGCTACGACCGAGACGTGCTGCCCGGTTATCGGCAGTTCCATTACCATCCTTGGGGCTTGGGGAAAGTTCCATCTGGGTTTATCGAAATATGTGTTGTGGTCTTTGGGCCCGGCTTGCCTGCGAGATCGACCGGCTCACGCAGTGCGACAGCGACTGTTCGGGCAGATTCGACCCATTCCGTCCACGTCGACGTGTCCCGAGCGGACGCGCCGACGAATTTCGATCGACAGCAACGCTGAAGCCAGCGATCGCAATTCGCGAAGGTTCGCCGGGTTCATGCCCGGACATCGCTGACCGGTGCGGCTGCTCGAGGAGTGAACGCGCATCGGGGGCAAGCCCCGGAGGGGCGCGGCAGCAACTCCCGGTGTCGTGACATCGAGGGTGCGCCCGCGAACCTGGAGCGAGCGGACACGCTCTCATTGGCGATGAGCTAGCGGGTCAGGCGATTCTTAACCATCACCAAACCTGAAACCCGGCTCGACCTGGGAGCGGGCGGCGCCGAGTGAGATCGTAGACCAGGGGGCTGGTCGGCGACTACGGTTTACATCGGCCATGGAGGTGCAGGATGCGGCTCGCGCGCAGGCTTGCTGCGCTGTTGGGGATCGTTGCCGTGGTGGCGAGCGGGTGCACCCACTCGTCGCAGTCGCCACCGTCGAATGCCGGTGAACTGCCCTGGCGCAGGGTCGGTGAGGTGGTGTTGACCGGTGGTCCGGCGCGGTTCGACTACACCAGTCTCGACCCGGGGCGTGGCCTGCTGTTCATCGCGCACATGGGTGTAGGCGAACTCGTCGAAGTCGATGTGCACAGACACCAGGTGGTCCGCACGATCCCGGATCTGCCTGACGTTCATGGCGTGATCGTGGTCCCCGACAAGCATCGTGTCTTTGCCACGGCCACCGGCCGCAATCAACTGGTCGCCCTCGACGAGGACAGTGGTGCAGTGCTGTTCACCGCACCGACCGGTATCTATCCCGACGGCCTGGTCTACGACCCGGTTCGCAACGCGGTCTGGACGACCAATGAGCATGCCGGCACCGAGACTGTCGTCGACGCTGACACCGGAGATGTCCGCGCCACCGTGGCTTTGGGCGGTGAGGTCGGCAACGTCGTCTATGACCCGGCCGCGGACCGGATGGTGGTGGCTGTGCAGGCTCGCGGGGAACTCGCGCTGATCGATCCGGCGGGACACACGGTCAGCGAGCGGATTCCCACCCCCGGCTGCGCCAGTCCTCACGGTCAAGCCCTGGACGTCGCCGGACAGGTGATGTTCGTCGGCTGCGAGGCCAATGCCGCTATGGTCACCGTCGATCTGGCCCACCGCGCCGTCACCGGCCACTACAAGGTCGGCGACACCCCCGACGTACTGGCCTACGACGCCGGAGCGCACCGGCTGTACGTTGCAGCCGAAAGCGGCTGGGTCAGCCTGTTCGACCGGCGTGACGCGACAACCGTCGCGGTCGGATCAACACATCTGGCCGACGGCGCGCATTCGCTGGCACTCGACCCAGACACCCACCGCAGCTACGTCCCCATACCGAAAGGTCCGGGCGGCGGACCGGTGCTGTGGGAATTCGAACCCACCGGCTGAATCCGAAGCGTCACACCAACCGGTGGAGACAACAACCAAAGGAGCTGCCCAAGCTCACCGACGCCTTGCACGCCAACGGGATCGAACAGACCGCCCTACCCAAGCACCTGCTCGAACAGTCCCCACCGATCTGGTAGACCCACATCCACGCCATGGGCGACCCCGCGCAGCTGGCCAAGAGCCTCGAGGCAGCCCTCGACGCCACCGCCATCGGCCCGGCCGAAAGGGCGCCCCCTGAGAGCGAATGGATTTCGCGTCGTGTCGCAGCCCCTTGCGTTGGAATGAATTCCCCTACGCCACTATCGCGCCGATAACCCAGACCCCCGTCGCCAGCAGCGCCCCGAACAACTCGATCAACATCGAAAGGCCGACACCCGGGGCCGATCTCGATGACATGCGGGTCGGAGTCGGGTACGCGAGCAAGGGCGCGGTGGACGAGTAGACCTTTCTCGTGGCCGTCGTCGTTCGCGGCCACATCGATATACATGGCATGCGATTTCTCTTGGTGGGCAATGGTATTCGCTGTACCAATCATGGCGCACCGTTGGGTTCCGGTCGGAGAGTGCGGCCGGTCGACGCGAGGGCGACCAGGGCTCGAGGTTGAGGCGTTTTCAGGGCGATCGGGTAGTTCGGCAGCGTCATCGGTCGCGTCTCCGAGCGTGCGTCCGCCGACGAACCTCATCGCGGCTCCCGTGAGGTATCCGGCTTCATCCGGCCGGCGTCGATCAGGGCTTGCCGGGCCGCAGACTTTCGCGGGCATTCGTCTCCGCGACACCCGCCATGCCGTTGCATCGTCATGTGCGCTTCATCCACACTCAGCGGGCGCTCAGGCGCATCATGCGGCCACCCGGAAGGCCAGAAGCCCGCCTGCGCTGGCCGTTCTTGCATGGCCTGAATTCGTCGATTCTCGGCTCTCCACTCGGCCTGAACGCGGTCCACGATCTCCTGCACTGATGTGCTGCCCGAAAGGTCTTCCCGCCGCCAGTGGAACCCCACCGTCATCCCCTACCGCGCTCGAACACGTCAATCCCGACCTCTTGAACCGCAGTGATTAGCCCCGCGTCGATCAGGGATTCGATAACGTCACCTATGTCCTCGCCACGGGCAGCAAGCATTTGAGCCCACGTGAACTCCCCACCCGTTCGCCCGTCCGGAAACACTGGGCTCCATGTGCCGTCGTTGTTGCATGCCCACTGGGTCGGTACGTCGGCGTTGTCCTCGATCGCCTCCGAAAGTTCCACAAGCGCGTCACGCAGCCGAATCAGATCCTCTGTCTTCATCTCGTAGGTCTCGAGCCGTGCACGAGCGTGTTTCAGTTCATCCCAGGTCATCGACTGGCCTCCATGGTCTTGTTCACCCCTTGGGCACATACCGGCCGCCGGGGACCACCGCGACGGACTCACTTCGCCCGATGGGTGCCCTTGTCGAGAGAGGGATCGCGGGCGAGGCTTCAACCCAGCGGCCGGGTGCGCTGGAACCAGCCTCACAAGCCCTGGCGAAGGTCACAATGAGAGTCCCGACCAGCTATGTTGCAAACTACTAATTTTGAGGACTCACAGGTGTGAATGGCGCCGCGTACCGTGTCTTTATGGGCGCACAGCTAGGGGATCGCCTGCGCAATATTCGCAAGCGGCGCGGGCTTACACAGCGGGAGCTTGCGGACCGATCCGGCGTATCGGTGCAACTGATTCAACTGCTCGAACAAGGCGGGCAGGAGACGACCCGTACCGAGACCGCACGCAAGTTGGCGACCGCGCTACGTGTCGAGACCTCGGCCTTAATCGTCAAGCCCGACAGCGCCGCCCCAGAGACCACCGATGTGGAGCTGTGGGCCGAAGTGCGACAGGCGTTGGCCGGTATCTATCCCGCCGACGAGTTCACCGAACCGCCGACCGTCGCGGGTGTCAACGCCACGTTCGCGGAAGCGAAGCCACTGTTCCGCGGCGGGCAATTCATCGACCTTGCGCCGACACTTGTACCGATGCTTCGCGACGCCGATTACCTTGTGTCTGTATCAGATTCGGGCAACACTGACGCCCGTCGGCTGCGGTCTCGCATACGACAAATGGTGGCGTGGCAGATGTGCCTTACATGGCAGTTCGATGCAGCCGACCACGCTATCGCCCTAGCCCTCGATGATGCACCGGACATTCGGACGGCCGCGCCACTCGCCGACGCCGACTGCTGGCGCTGGATTCGGCAGGGAGATCTTGCAAAGGCGCGGGAAGTGGCAACCCGATGGGCCGACGACCTGGAGCCACGCCGGATATCCAAGGCGTCCCGCGAAGACCTCGCATCGTGGGGGCTTATGTTGCAACGGGTTTCGACAGCCGCAATTCGCGATAACCGGCCTGGTGAAGCCGAGGACGCGCTAGCGTTTGCCCGCGTGGCCGGCATGGCTATACGCCATGGTGAGCATGACTCGAAAGATGGCCTGTTGCACGCGTTCGGACCGGTGACTGTTCAGATGCTTGCCGCCGAGAACGCGATGGTTATCGACAAGCCGGAAGCAACGCTGGCGATCGGTACGAAATTGACGGGGGTGAAATATCCGTTGCCGTGGCCATGGCAAAGACACCGGCTCGATGTTGCCGCCGCGCACGCTGCCATGCGACAGTATCCCGAAGCGTTAGCAGTGCTTCAGCAGATTCGGCAAGAACTGCCCGAATGGCTTGTGAAGCAACGGTTTGCACGTGACATCCTTGTGGGGATAATCGAGAAGCGGCGAACGCTGACGCCGGAGATCAGGGAGTTGGCCGATTTCGTGAACGTTCCGTACTGATCCTCCCCGAACGCAGGAAAGTGGCGCCATCGCGGGCCATATGGGCTTTTCCGCGCAAAGGCTACTCCGGTGAAATCTGCAATGCAGACGCCCACTACCTTCGAAGACAAGTGCCTTTCGCAGCCTTCGAGAAGGGTGCCCCATGTATTCGCGTCGAGTCGCAGCCTTCTGGCGGTCGGATGAATTCGGCTATGCCACTATCGCGCCGATGACCCAGACTCCCGTCGCCAGCAGCGCCCCGAACAACTCGATCAGCATCGAAAGGCCGACACCCTTGAGCGCGTGAACTGTGGTCTGCCAAGCCTGTTGGTTTTCGCGCAGGCGCTGAAGTTCCGAAAGGTAAACGCCGAGAACGAAACCCACGAACAGGCCGATCACCGGGATCACGAAGAAGCCGACGATGCCCAGGACCGCCCCGACGAACAGCGCCCGGTTGGAGACACCCGCGTCCTTCATCTTTCGGCCGGGCCAGGTGTATTTGATGATGCCGGACAGCACGAGGAACGCGGTGCTGACGGCGAAAACGGTCCACGCGGTAGCGCCGCCCTCGACGAACGCCCAGACCGCGATCGCACCGAAGATCAGGATGACGCCGGGGAGTATCGGGACGATTATCCCCAACAGCCCCACCAGAATTACCAGGCCGACAAGTACTAAAAACCACCACTGATGGGCGTAGGTTTCCACAGGTGAAGCCTAAAGCCCCATCCAACGGCGGGCGACTCAGAGGCGTCGGCGACTGCCGGTCCCCGGAAAGTCGAGCAGCAACGCGGGGCCTCGACACGCCAGTCGCAGTTCGTGACCTGTGGTTGCGAACAATCGAGCCGGACTGCCGTCGCTCCGTCTTCAGGTAGCCGCGCGGTGGCTCGTCCACGACCCGCCGACAGCGGAGCGCGTGGCCTTGAAGCCCCGTTCGAGGTCCAACACATCGATCAATGTCGGATCCTCATCGATGGCATGGCTGAGGTGCCCGATCCGGCCCTCGTCGCGGGCAGCGGTGGGCCCGATGAGCTGCCACAGTCCGTCGTCATCGTCATTGGAGACCAGTAGGACGGGCTCCTGCCGCTACGGCATCCCCCTGGGCCGGGTACCGGCCCGGCGCGAACCGCCACGACTCGCCACTCCTAGCGCCCACCGTGGACCAGTTGAACGATCTCGGTCCGCTACCTGGCGAGGTCACCGTGCACCCGGACTCCGGCTACGACTCCGGCAAGACCCGCGACGAACTGTCCACCCGCGGCCTACACGCACAGATCGCCCACAAAGGCGAGAAAGCACCCATCCAAGCCAGCCAGCGCTGGCATATCGAGCGCACGAACGCCTGGCACAACGCGTTCAACCGCCTCCAACGCTGCTACGAGCGCCGCAAGGTCGTCATCGACGCATTCCTCGACCTCGCCGACGCGATCATCACGGTCCGTGCACTGATCCGCCGAGCCTGGCCCCTCTACCGCTGGGACACCCGACCCCGGAAACGCCCATGAAGGTCACCAATCCATGCGACCTCTTACCCTGAATCCGTGGCTACATGGCGATGTGGCCGGGGGGAGTCGCGTCCTGCCCGAGTTCCACTTGACGTGTCTCGAGGTCGGGATGGCGAAGAAGCTTGTGTACCAGTCCGGTAGGCCCGCCGACACAGATCCAGTCGTCGTCGAACAGCCGCGACACCAGCCAGCAGCGGTCGGACGGAAAAATTAGGTCGGGCAGGCTACGACGTTGACGCCAAGTCAGCTTGCGCCAGGTGAGCGCCTGCTCCGGCCCCGCCTCGACCAACACATAGTGCCAGCCGGCGTACAAGGTCACCCGGGGAGCTTCGGGGAAGACGATGTCGTCGGCGCCGTTATCGAGGTATCCCAACCACCAACGCTGGTTCGCTGACTCAACGCGCAGGACCGACACCAGCGCTCGGTCCAGCGCTTCCCAGGCCGCGTCGTCGTCTTCCGGCACGACGATCGTGGCGTACCTGTCGAAGACCGGCGGGATCGCGGAGGCGATGGTCAGGCCGACCGACGTATTGTCGGCGATCCATGCGGTCTCCGCGTCAGTTCCGATTCGCCAGGAACCGCTGTCCGAGGTGGTGAGATCCACCCACCAATCATCACCAGCTCCACGCAGAAGCGCCAACGAATTTGAGTGGATCGGTCAGGCGGGCGCAGGCTCGATGAAGCGGCCTGGTTGGGAGTGCCTGCACCGCATCCCGGTTCGACTCCGAGCCCAATTTGCGCGACCTCTTAGTCTTCGCTCACCTCGTGGGCACTTCAGGCAATCTATTAGCTATCTTCACCCCGCCGTCGGCGGCCTAAGCCCCTAGTGGTGGTGGCGTCGTTATGTGGCGCACCATCCCCGCGAAGTCGCGGATGAAGGCGGCCCGTTCGTCGGTGTCGAGGGCGGCCAGCAGGCAGGTGGTCTCCCGAGCCGTTTTATCGGCGAACTCGGGGTCCTTGCCCGCGTTGCAGGTCTCGATTCCTGACATTCAGCTAAAGATCAGCTACTAGTATCGCCATGGATGCCACGCCAGGAGGCCACGGCGCAGTAGAGCGGTCGAACATCACAGTGAAAGGGAAAGATCCTATGCAGCGATCCACTCTCTACCGCGCGCTCGCGGTCACCGTGAGCGCCGTCGTCGCAGCCACCGGCGCGCATCTCATTGCCGGATACGGCACTGCGTCGTCACAGCCGTGGCCCGGTAGCGGTAGCGCCGAGCAGTTCATCCTTGCCGCAGACAAGTCGGGGCACCGATGGGCGTCCGCCGCGTCCGCCACCGTAACGCCCGGGGTGCAGACCAACACCCAGGGTGCGAGACAGTGCACCGCGAACTACACCTTCGTCGACGATGCCGGCAACGTGTACCTCGGACAGGCCGCACACTGCGCGGGTACGGGTATCGGCGACCTGGCAGACCCCGACGGCTGCACCGCCGACAGTCTCCCTCTCGGCACCGCGGTCACCTTCAACCGTGGCGGCCTACTGATGTTCCCGGGTGAGGTCGTCGGCACCGGTCATCTTGTCTATAGCAGCTGGCTGACGATGCAGCGGGACGGCGAGCAGGACCGTAATACCTGCGCCTACAACGATTTCGCGTTGGTGAAGATCGCCCCCGAGGACCTCGGCAAGGTCAACCCGAGCGTGCCGTACTGGGGTGGTCCCGTCGGCATCAACACCACCGGAACCGGCACCGGTGACCGCGTTTACGGCTACGGCAACTCCGGCCTGCGGTTCGGAATCGCCGAACTGTCCCCTCGGACCGGCCAGAGCAAGGCCGACGGGCTTGTTACCGCCGGTTGGACCCACGCGCTGACCGTGCCCATGCCGGGGATACCCGGCGACAGCGGCGGCGCCTTCCTGGACCGCAACGGCTATGCCCTCGGCACGCTGTCGACTCTGAACATCGGTTTGCCGATCGTCAACAACATCGGTGACATAAGCCGCGAACTTACTTACGCCCGAGCACATTCCGGCATCTCGGGACTCTCGCTGGTCCTCGGCACCGAACCATTCAACCCGAACCGCTGAGAGGACCTGTCAGCTACGACGATGTCGAGCGGGAACAGCGCACGCAGAATGCGTCCTGAGCTCGCTGTGGTGACGCCTGACCTCGATCTTTCGGCGGGTCGATGACTTCCTCGGCCAGTGTCAGATCGGTCGATCACAATGCCGACCATGCTCGGGTGACGCCGGAGGCGCACTTCAAGACCACGCTCCACAGGCTCATGGTGGTCAACCGATTCGGCTGGTTCCGAGCACAGAGAGGTTCCGGACGGGCGATCCGACGTTATTGTCATACTGTCAATACACCCCCGGGCCGCTCCCGGGGCGGACGCACCGCGTCGCCGGTGCACTGGATCAACGACGAACCGAGGTAGGGCGTGAGCACACCAACCACCGCCACCAAGCAGGGCCCGCTCGCGGGCATCAAGGTCATCGAGCTGGCCGGTATCGGTCCGGGTCCGCATGCGGCGCTGCTGCTGGCCGATCTCGGCGCAGACGTGGTGCGGGTGCAGCGGCCCAACCTGCTCCCCGGCTTCATGGAACGGCCACAGTGGCGCGGGCGCGCCATTGTCGAGGCGAATCTGAAGGATCCGGCCGATATCGAGAAGGTCCTCGGACTTGTCGAGAAGGCCGATGTGCTGATCGAGGGCTTCCGCCCCGGTGTCACCGAGCGTATGGGCCTCGGGCCGGATGCCGCGCTGGCGCGCAACCCCCGCCTTGTCTATGGCCGGATGACCGGATGGGGACAAGACGGCCCGCTCGCCGACCGCGCGGGCCACGACATCAACTACATCTCGCTGACCGGTGTGCTGAACGCGATCGGCCGCAAGGGTGAGCGTCCGGTGCCGCCGCTGAACATGGTCGGCGACTTCGGCGGCGGCTCGATGTTCCTGGTGTTCGGTATCCTCGCCGCGCTGGTGGAGCGACAGAGCTCCGGCAAGGGCCAGGTGATCGACGCGGCGATGATCGATGGGGCCCTTGCCCTTTCGCACATGATCTGGGGCATGCGCGGCATGGGCCTGTGGTCCGACGAGCGCGGCACCAACCTGCTCGACACCGGCATGGCCTTCTACGACACCTATGAGACCTCCGACGGCAAGTACATGGCCGTCGGCGCGATCGAGCCGCAGTTCTACGCCGAGCTGCTGAAGGGCCTCGAGATCGATCCCGATGGCCTGCCGATGCAGATCGACCCCAATGGTCAGGACCAGTTGAAGAAGCTGTTCACCGAGAAGTTCAAGACCAAAACCCGCGACGAGTGGGCCGAGATCTTCGACGGCACCGATGCCTGCACCACCCCCGTCCTCACCTTCACCGAGGCCGAGCAGAACCCGCACATCGTCGCCCGCACCGGCCTGATCGAGCTCGACGGCGTCGTCCAGCACGCACCCGCTCCGCGCTTCTCCCGCACCCCCAGCGCCACCCCCACACCGCCGCCGACGGAGGCGACCCCGTTCGAATCCGTCTGGGCCGACTAGACATTCACCGCACTACGCGAACGGCACGTTGGATGACCACACGTCATCGAGCGTGCCGTTCGGGTATCGGAGGGCGGCATTCCCGCGCGACCGACGCACCCGCCGTCACGCTTCGCCCGTCACCCGTCACCCGTCACCCGTCACCCGTCACCCGTCACCCGTCACCCGTCACCCGTCACCCGTCACGGAATAGCTTGCCGCACTGTGGTTTTCATACCAGTTCGACCTCCGGACCGATTGCAGCACATCGCTGAGTTGTCGGCGGCCCGTCTCGCTTCCGAGCGGACGAGACTTGCGGAGTGGAGCGGCCGAGCGGACTGTCGCTCGAAACTTTCACCGCCGCAACGTAGTACCGCATCGCGGGTACGCGACCCCGGCTCAGACGCTGGCACTCAGCAGCTACCGGCGTGTCCAGTCGGGCTGAACGAAGTCGGCTATTCGAGCTTCGGACGGGTCCCGACCGAGCAGGACGATCTCGCGGAACTGCCAGAGCATCGCGCCGGTCGGGGCGTGGATCGTCATGTCACTGCTGAGTCGCATCTGCAGCAGGCCTCGGCCTTCGGTGACAGGTGCCGGCGTGTTGTCACCGAGTGCGGATTGCCGCACGGCCTCCCGAGGGTGGACCCATCGCGGTGTGTCGTCGGCGGCCAGTCGAGCGAGATCCACCAGGTGGACGGAATGGATCTCGGCGGGGCTCGGCGTCAGGTCGGTCGTATCGGCGAGGGCCGCCACGAACGGGGTGATCACGAATCCCGATGCGGCAGGGAAATCGTCGAGCCTGCCGAGCAGGTCGGCGGGAGTCGCGGTCAGGCCGAGTTCCTCGTGCAACTCTCGCAATGCGGCCTGCTCGGCGGTTTCGCCGTCGTCCAGTCGGCCGCCGGGCAGCCCCCACTGCCCGGCATTGCGGCCTCGGTAGGCCCGCTTGATGACGATCACCGATGGTCGCCCGTCGGCTTGTTCCACCACGCACAACAACACGGCAGCACGACGGATGCCAGGGGCGTCCGGGACTTCGCTGTGCGGGTACTCGCTCAGTCGTGCGTTTGCGAGCACACGGAAATCATCGACGTTCTCGGGGACCCGCGGTCCCGTGGTGGAGCCCATACCCGTCGATACTGCCCCACCCGTTCCGGTGACGGTTCACCTCCCGCCCCTGCCGCCCATCAGTCCGGTCGACGACGCAGAGCGGCCCAACCGCACGCACGAATTCCGTCGAACGAGACGTGAGGGAGCGGGTTTCTTGGCACATGCCGTCCCCTCGGCGGGCACCCTGCAGGGCATCGTCGGATGTTCGGTTCCGGGCGACCGAGCGCGCCCTTTCCCGGGCTTCCATGCGGCTGGGCGACACGATCGCTTTCGACGACGCCGCACCGCGGCGACTGCGGCAACCACGGGCGACACCTGCCCCTTCGCGAGCGCCCTTGCACTCTGGGGCTGGACGCGGTTCGGCGCGGGCCGGACCACCCTATGCAGCCGTAGCGGCGGCCGGGCTGGCGGCGTCGGCAACTCCACGGGTGACCAGCTTTGCGATTCGCGCCACGAAAGTGCGTGGGCGGCGGGGCATCAGGTGGGCTGAGGCGAAGTTCGCGGCACCGGGGACGACGTAGCCCTTGTTGCGTTCGAGCGCGCGCAAGGCGGAACCCACCACCCCCTCAGCGCTGCCGAAGGGTGCACCGATGGCGGCTTTTCGAGTGCCGACCACGTCGAAGAACTCGGTCTCCGTCGGGCCGGGGCAGACAGCGAGGACCTTGATGCCGCGGTCGCGGTATTCGCTCCACAGCGACAGGCTGAAGTTGAGAACGAAGGCCTTACCCGAGGCGTAGGTGGCGAAGTAGGGCGCGGGTTGGAAGGCGGCGGTCGAGGCGACGTTGACGATTTCGCCGCTACCGCGTTCGAGCATGCCGGGCAGCAGACGGCGGGTGAGGCCGGCCAGCGCTACGACGTTGACCATCAACTGGTCGTGTTCACGATCGGCGGCGAGTTCCTCGAAACGGCCCGCGCTGCCGAAGCCCGCGTTGTTGACGAGGGTGTCGACCGAAAGTCGGCGGGCGGCAAGCTCGTTCGCGATGCGAGCGGCGGCGTCGGGCTCGGCGAGGTCCTGGCCGATAACTTCGACTCGGACGCCGTGGCGGTCGCGCAGTTCGGCGGCAAGGGATTCCAGGCGGTCCAGTGAGCGGGCGACCAGGACAAGATCGTGGCCGCGGGCGGCGAGGGCGGCGGCGAACTCGGCGCCGATGCCGGAGGAGGCGCCGGTGACGAGGGCGGTTTTTCCAGAGCGGGTCATGTCTAACTCCTTCGATCGGATGCAACACAACAGTAGCCATATTTCCACAAACTGCAACATCGGTGTCGCATCTAAATCTGGAAGTGAATACCGCATGTACTATGTCCAGCAGATAGCAGCGAAGAGGAGCCCATGCCGTCCACATCCGCACGCCCGCTGCGCGCCGACGCCGAACGCACCGTGCGCGCCATCCTCGACGCGGCCGAGCGGGTACTGAGCGACAACCCGAACGCGACGCTGGAACAGATCGCGGAAGTCGCGGGCGTCGCGCGGACCACCGTGCACCGCCGCTTCGCCAACCGCGAAGATCTGGTGCGCACCATGGCGATCACCGCATGGCGGCGAATGGACGCGGCGGTCGATGCGGCCCGCCCACAGACCGCACCGCCGCTCGTCGCGCTACACCAGGCGACGACCAATGTCATCCAGATCAAATACGGAGCTGCATACGCCCTCGATCGCATCGACGTGACCGACCCCGAAGTCGCCAGGATCCAGGCAGACGTCTTCGCGAAATGCGATGCGGCGTTTGCCCGGGCGCAAACCGAAGGCGTCATTGCACCCGACGCCGACCTCACCTGGGTGCGCCGCGTCTATCTGGCACTGATCACCGAAACCGTGCACGGCGCAACCGAATTGGACACGACGACAGACCCGGACACCCTCGCGAGCCGCGTCATCGACACCCTCCTCAGCGGCGTCGGACGCGGGCGGTAGTCGACCGAAGCGGCCCGCAGTCCACCCCGCGCGTCAACCCAGCCGTGCCCTGTTCCTCCCCACCACGGGTGACGACGTCCTCCCCGACCCGGTCGGAGTCCCGAGCACACACTCGCGCGGCATCGGCCTGTTGATCGGCACAACACTCGAGGAAGCCAACCTCGGTTTCGGTGCCGAGGAGTTCGCCGCCTTCGACGCGCATGACGCCGTAGCCGAGCTGGCCGCCACCTACCCCGATGCCGAAGTGCTCCTGGAACGACACGGTCTCCACGACCCGGCCGTCACCCCCGCGCAAGCACTCACAGCCGCCTACACGGACCTGATGTTCCGGTCACCGAGCCGCCGCACCGCGCGCCGCCACCCGGGCCCCACCTACGTCTACGAATTCGCATGGCGATCACCACGGCACGGCGCCGCACACGGCCTCGACGTCCCCTTCGTCTTCGACACCTCACAGGCATGCCGCGGCCTCATCGGCGACGCAGCACCCGACGCCCTCACCCACGCGATGCACCAAACTAGTTGCCGGCGACCTCCCGAGAGATTGTCGATGGCGCTCCGCGGATTACACGTCGAGGAAGCGAACGTCCTTGGCATTGCGGGTAATGAAGCTGCGACGCGCCTCGACATCCTCACCCATCAGGATGGAGAACAGCTCATCAGCCGCGGCAGCATCATCCAGAGTGACCTGACGCAGCACCCGCACCGCAGGATCCATCGTGGTCTCCCACAACTCCTTGGCGTTCATCTCGCCGAGCCCCTTGTAGCGCTGCACACCATCGTCTTTGTTGATCTTCTTGCCCGCGGCGAGACCCGCCTCGAGCAACCCGTCGCGCTCCCGGTCGGAGTAAGCGAACTCCGGATCCGACCGCTGCCACTTCAACTTGTACAGCGGCGGCTGCGCCAGATACACGTGACCGTGCTCGACGAGCGGACGCATGAACCGGAACAGCAACGTCAGCAGCAGTGTCGAGATGTGCTGACCGTCGACATCGGCGTCGGCCATCAGCACGATCTTGTGGTAGCGCAGCTTGCCGATATCGAACTCGTCGTGGATACCGGTACCGAACGCGGTGATGATCGACTGGACTTCGTTGTTCTTGAGTACCCGGTCGATACGGGCCTTCTCGACGTTGATGATCTTGCCGCGCAACGGCAGGATCGCCTGATACATCGAATCACGCCCGGACTTGGCCGACCCACCGGCGGAGTCACCCTCCACGATGTAGATCTCGGACTTCTTCGGGTCCTTGGACCGGCAATCTGCCAACTTACCCGGCAGTCCACCCAGATCATTGGCGCTCTTACGCCGCACCAACTCTCGCGCTTTGCGGGCGGCAAGACGCGCATGCGCTGAGGAAACCGCCTTGTTGACAATAATTTTGGCGTCGGCCGGATTGGCTTCGAACCAGTTGGCCAAATGTTCGTTGCAGGTGCGTTGGACGAACGACTTCACCTCGGTGTTGCCGAGCTTGGTCTTGGTCTGGCCCTCGAACTGCGGCTCACCAATTTTCACGCTGACGATCGCGGCCAAGCCCTCGCGAATGTCATCACCGGTCAGATTGCCGTCTTTGTCCTTGAGCAGCTTCTTGTCCTTGGCGTACTTGTTGACCACCGTGGTCAGTGCCGCGCGGAAACCCTCTTCGTGGGTACCGCCCTCATGGGTGTTGATGGCGTTCGCGAAGGTGTGCACCGACTCGGAATAGCCGGAGTTCCACTGCATCGCGACCTCGAGTTCGTGGCCGGTGCCCTTACCGGTGAACCCGACAACCGAATTGTGGATCGCCTGCTTGGTGCGGTTGATATGCCGGACGAAATCCACCAGCCCACCGGGATAGTGGTAGGTCCGAGTCTTGACCTTGTGCTCGACCGGCGCACCCGACGCCGGCGCTTCGGCGGTTCCACTGACCATTTCATCGGTGAGCTGGGCATCGGTGACGCGTTCATCGTTGAGGACGATGGTGACGCCCTTGTTCAGGAACGCCATCTCCTGCAAGCGGCGGGCGATCGTCTCGAAGTCGAAGTCGATGGTCTCGAAAATCGCTGCGTCGGGCCAGAATCGGGTGGTGTTGCCCGTCCGCTCGGTCGGCGCACCGCGGACCAGTTTCTCGGGCTTCGCATAGCGGTAGTTCTGGGTCCAGTGGTGGCCGTCACGGTCGATCTCCAACTCCACCCGGGTCGACAGCGCGTTGACAACGG
Source organism: Nocardia sp. NBC_01009 (assembly GCF_045208035.1). NCBI lineage: Bacteria > Bacillati > Actinomycetota > Actinomycetes > Mycobacteriales > Nocardiaceae > Nocardia > Nocardia sp. NBC_01009. Next base: position 537,315 of record NZ_CP108695.1, read on the forward strand.
AGATGCCGACGCCGTGCAGACCGCCGGAGACCGCATAGGTGTCGGAGTCGAACTTGCCGCCCGCGTGCAGTTGGGTCATGACGACCTCGACGGTCGGAATGCCCTTCTCGTGCATCTCCACCGGGATACCGCGGCCGTCATCGGCCACCTCGATGCCACCGTCGGCGAGCACCGTGACATCCACCCGCGTGGCCGCGCCCGCCATCACCTCATCGATCGAATTGTCGACGACCTCCCAGATCAGATGATGTAATCCGCGCTCACCGGTCGAGCCGATGTACATGCTCGGACGCTTGCGAACCGCGTCCAGACCCTCCAGGACCGTAATCGAGGAAGCACCGTAGTCCTGCTTGGTCGCCTTCTTACTCGAGGTGCGCTTCTTATTGGCAGCCACTGCTCGGTAGCTCTCCTTACTTGCTCCCCGACGCAGCGCGACGACACACAGATGGCCCGAGTCGGTGTGGTCGAGAGATACGGGTCCTCGCGCGTGCTGCGCGCAACGCGCCGAAGGGTTCGCCGCTGATTACCTCTCGATACTACCTAACAGAGCCGTACAGCACCTCTTAAAGGCGGCCATCGGCATCGTGATGCTAGTTTGACCCGGTGTCTCTATCCCCCCTACATGAATGCAAGCGATCGCCGTTCAGCGGGCACGTCAGACGGCAGTGCCAAAATCGGCCGACCACCCGAGCCGCGACACCCCACTGCGGCCCTATCCGGGCACGTGATGCTGCTCCCGATACTCGATCCAGGACCGCCGAAGTTCCTGCTCGCTCATCGACAACGAGTTGGTAGTGACCCACAGAATGAACGGGCATTACCGGCGTCCGGAGGTTCAGCCGCGGCTGACCAATCGTTGCCTTCCGATCAATCCCGTTACCCCATCGATAGGCAGTGCGAGGGCTACCACGAGCCGACGCGTACACCGCGTCGTCACCGAATAGCAGTGCGGGGCAGGCTTCTCGGCGACCAACGCGCTCGCTCCGGATTCGGCGGTCGGCAGACTGATGCTCGATACGGGGCCGGCGAACAGTGGTGTCGGTTAGAGGCGTGTCGCGGTGTGGACGAGGTCGGCAACGGCTTTGGATCTGCTGTGTGGTGGCCAAGCGATGACGGTCGTGACGGCCGGTGCGTCTGGCACGGGCACGACGGCATGATCGTCGCGTAGCTGGGTTCGCAGCGACTCGGGCACGACCGCGCAGGCCAGTCCGAGCGCGATCAGTTGGAATAGTTGGGTATGGTCGCGCACCTGCGGGCCGGGGCCGTCCGGATAGCTGCCATCCCGTCCAGGCCAGCGCGGCAGGGGCAGGTTCGTCAGGGTGTTGACCTCGGCCAACGGCACATGCGTCCGGTTGGCGAGGGGATGACCCGCAGGCAGGACCACGACCTGCTGTTCGGTGTGCAGATCCTCGGTGTCGAATCCGGCTGTCGTGTCGTAAGGCCGGTGGAGCAGAGCAACGTCGGCACGCCCGTTGCGCAGCAGACTTTCCGGCTGGCCTGGCCCGCACAGCATCACCTCGACCGCCACGGCGCCCGGTTCGGCGGCGTAGGCGTGCAGCAGCTTCGACAACAGTTCGCTGGACGCTCCGGCCTTGGTGGCCAGCACCACACCGGGCTGGTCGGCCGCGGCACGGCGGGTTCGCCGCTCGGCGGCTTCGACCGCGTCGAGCGCGGTCCGGGCCTCCCGCAGCAGCACCGCCCCGGCCTCGGTTAAGGCGATGGCGCGAGCGGTGCGGTGCAGCAGGACGACTCCGAGCCGCCGTTCGAGCTGCTGGATGGCTCGCGATAGTGGTGGTTGCGCGATCGCGAGCCGTTGTGCCGCCCGCCCGAAGTGCAACTCCTCGGCGACGGCGACGAAGTATCGCATCTCCCGCGTCTCCACCAGGTCATGGTATCCGGCGATGACCGCGACCAATACCCGTGCGGTATCGCCGCCCACCCGATCGGTCTTGGACGCTGCACCCGGAGCCGCAGCAGGATCGGAGGTGTGAGTGAACAGGCGATTGCGCTGGTGACCGGCGCGAACAAGGGAATCGGATACGAGATCGCCGCTGGCTTGGGCGCGCTCGGCTGGCGAATCGGTGTGGGCGCGCGCGATCGGCAACGCCGCGACACCGCGGTGGAGAAGCTGCGCGCGGCCGGGACCGATGCGTTCGGTGTGCCGCTCGACGTGACCGACGACGCAAGTGTGGCCGCGGCGGCCGAATTGATCGCCGACCATGCCGGAGGGCTCGATGTTCTGGTCAACAACGCCGCGATCACCGGCGGTATGCCGCAGACACCGACCACGGTCGATCCCGCGACCGTGCGAGCTGTCGTGGAAACCAACGTGATCGGGGTCATCCGGGTCACCAACGCGATGCTGCCGATGCTGCGCGCTTCGGCCTCACCGCGAATCGTCAACATGTCCAGCAGCGTCGGCTCGCTCGCCCTGCAAACCACACCCGGCGTCGACATGGGCCCGGTTCCCGCCGCCTACTTGGCCTCGAAGACCTTCCTCAACGCCCTCACTATCCAATACGTCAAGGAACTGGGTGATACCAACATCCTGATCAACTCCGGCTGTCCCGGTTTCACCGCCACCGACCTCAACGGCTTTCGCGGCATCCGTACACCGCAACAGGGTGCGGCCATCGCGATTCGCCTCGCGACCCTGCCCGACGACGGCCCGACCGGCGAATTCTTCGACGACGCCGGAACGGTGCCCTGGTGACGGGCACACCGGCGCCACCATTCCCGTTCTCGAGATCAGCCGCGCGTCACACATCGGAGGACAAGAAAGACCATGGCAAAGGCAGTCAGATACGACGAGTTCGGCGGAATCGAGGTCTTGCGGGTCGACGATGTCGATCGCCCCGTACCTGACGACGGGCAGGTCCTGGTTCGGGTAAAGGCGGCTGGCATCAACCCCGGTGAGGCGGCCATTCGAACCGGCGCGATGGCCGGCATCTTTCCCTCGACGTTTCCGTCCGGGCAAGGCAGCGATCTCGCCGGGGTTGTCGCCGAGGTCGGCGTCGGAGTCGACCGATTCTCGGTCGGCGACAAGGTAATCGGGTTCTCCGAGAAGCGAGCCGCCCAGGCCGAGTTGGTCCTGGTCGACGTCGACAACCTCACACCCAAACCGAACGGCGTCCCTTGGGAGGTGGCTGGCGGCCTGTACGTCGCCGGGGTGACCGCTTGGGGGGCAGTACATTCCGTGCAACTCGACAAGGGGGAGACCGTTGTCGTCTCGGCAGCAGCCGGAGGAGTCGGCTCGCTCGCCGTTCAGCTCGCTCGCCGTGCCGGAGCCACGGTCATCGGCCTGGCGAGCCATCACAACCACGAGTGGCTGCAAAGCCACGGCGTGATCCCGGTCGCATACGGTGACCGCGTCATCGACCGGATCAAGGCCGCCGCACCGGGCGGCATCGATGCCTTTATCGACGCCCACGGCGGCGGGTACGTCGAACTGGCCCTTGCTCTTGGCGTCGCGGTCGAGCGGATCGACACCATCGCCGATTTCGAAGCGGCCGCGAAGTACGGAGTCATGACCGAACCCGGAACCAACGCCAGGCCGGGCGCCGAGGTACTCGCCGAATTGGCCGCCCTGATCGCCGAGGGACACCTCGAAGTTCCTATCGCGAACGTCTACCCGTTGACACAGGTCCGCCGGGCCTACACCGAACTCGAACGCCGACACACCCACGGCAAAATCGTGCTCGAGCCCTAACCTGTACCAACACAATGCAGCCCGCTCCAAGAACCGCAGGATGAATCCCGTCGGGACTGTCCAGTCGGCCACCCTGGGGACCGCCGCAACCCGACGACACATCCGATATTCGGCATTCGCGTGCGCTCGGCAGGCCGCGGTCCGATCTGCTCGGCTCGACCCGTAAGCGGCGCGCAGATAGCCGGCTAATCGGAGCTGATCAGCACCTTTGGGCGGCGGAACACGTGGACCGCTGACTTTCTGATGTCTTCAGCTCTGCAATGATCCTGTGTAACAAACTGTTCCGAGGCGCGAATATGCATTCATGAGTCGTACGACAACGCGATCGATCAGCGTCGCAACGATGGCACTCGGTGCCGCACTGCTGCTTGCCGGATGTGGTCCCGCCTCGAACGACAGCACGTCCGCGCCGAGCACCCCGAACAACACGGTCACCTCGGCCAATGCAGTCACCGCGACCACAGCGGCGCCGACATCGGTTCCAGCCCCGGCGACGACCGTCGCGTCCGAGTCCACGACCGCGGCGCCGGTCACCGACGCCCCGGCGACGACCGTCGCGTCCGAGTCCACGACGGCGGCGCCGGGCACCGACACGGATCGGCCCGCCGGCAGCTGGAACCCTTGTGACACTCCCGATTCCGCGCTCGCGAGTGCGGGCTTGAACGTCGCCAGCGAGCAACCGATCTCGAATCCCGGTTTCCCCACCGAGAAGTCCTGCAAATGGAAGACCGCCGACAACGCGCTCGAGTTCTACGTCATGGCCTACGGCATGCCGGTAGGTGAGCTGCGCCAGACCGGTAAGTACGTCGACTTCAGTTCGGTCACGGTGGCCGGCCGTAAATCTCAGCAATTCCGTGCGGCGCAAGACACTCACAAGCTCGGGTGCTACATCGCGGTACCAGCGTCTTTCGGTGGTGACATTTTGCTCTTGGCGTCACGAATCTGGAACCCTCAGGGCGGCACCGACGGATTCAACTCCTGCGACGATGCCCAGCGCATCGCCAACTCCCTGGTCAACCACATACCCTGACGCACTAACGCTCGGGTGCAATGGTCCTGCTCATCTTTGGCCGAAGCCTATTCTCGGACACACCGACCCACGCCCCTGCCAGTGCCAGTTCTGCTGCGTGAACCCAGGGATCAAGGGGCCGATTCGACCGCTCATCAGCAGATACGGACGTTCACGACCACGCGCCCAGCGGCATTACCGGATGTCTCGAGCCGCGGCGCGTTCCGCACTGCCCAGTCGCGCACCCAGCGGCAATCGCGGGACGTCCTGGACCCCGGAGGGTTTCACGCGTCCTCGGGAAGTCGTGGTTGCGCGTCGGGTGAAAGCCGTTCGCTGCCGGGAGCGTCGATCGGCCCCGGGCGAGTGACGACCAAACGGCCGATGGCTTCCAGCCACGCGTCCTCGGGTGAAAGCGGTTCGCTGCCGGGAGGATAGATCGGCTCCGGGCGAGTTCCGAACAAGTAGGCGCGGAAGGCTCGCAGATACTCGTCCAGGTCCCGCTGATCGGCGAACCTGGTTTCGGTCGGATCGAACCACTCGTCCGGTGTCGGGCGCCACGCGATCATGAAGTCGAGCGCTTCGCGCACCATATCCCCATAGGTTGAATCCGTGGCGCAGACGTCGCGCAACGCCGGGGCGCTCAGCCGCATTCCGCGGCCGTACTCGGCGCGGTGCATGATCACCGGCGGCCACAGCAGGCCATCGATATGCGGGATTTCATCCCACCACGTGGCCTTCGTGCGCATGGTCTCACTAGCGCGCCTTGGGGGTGATTGTGTGACAGGTGTCGGGTAGTCGCAGGGCGCGCCTCTTCGGTCGATGCTGAGGGTCGGTCCGGTTTCAAGGTTCACGGGTGGATACCACACGCCGCGCCACACCGGGACTCCGAGATGGCGGGGATTCACCGGCAGTGGCTCGGCCAGCGAGATGTCGACGGTAATTCGGTGCACAGGTGGCAACAGTCCGTCGGGGACCAGATCCGCAACCATCGACAAGCAATCCCGCACATCGAAGCCGGTCACACCGACGCCCTGCCGGAACCGGGCGTCGGAGCACTCCTGCGGGTCGAATTCGATCCAGAACCGCCGCACCGTGGTCATCCGCGATTTCCTCCCACCGGCACCGATGTCGAACACCGACCCCGATGATCCCAGAGCTGATCAGCGTCTACCACTCGATAATCGGCATAGACGTTCGAGGTAACGGGGGCAGCGTGCTTCGTCCCGTCTCGGTGACGGAAACAACCTGTGATCGGTGACAACCGTCGCCTGCAACACTCACCGAACGCCATAGTCGGCGGCTACGGCTGGTGACAAATAAGACCTGTCGTCACATGCAGGTTGTGGACGCACACCCGCAGACATCGCCTCCAATGCAACCACTACTTTGACGGGGCTGTTCAAGCAGCTGAGTACAGCACCCGCGACTGCGCGTCGAGACAGTGACGGTATGCGCCCAGCGCATGGCTGTGCATCCCGAAACCCTTTGGGCCGAACAGGTCTCAGTAGCAGGTCAGCGGCTGGAGCGGGTCGGCCGCGCGCGGGGTCAGCGCTTGATAAGCGGCGGCAATCGACTTGACCGCGAGTCGGAGTTCGGGTTCCGGATGGGTGAACGGCAGGCGCAGGAAGCGCTCGAAAGCGCCCTGTACGCCGAATCTCGGTCCAGCGGCGAGCAATACGCCGTGGTTGGGGGCGGTGGCCGCCAGGGCCGTGGAGACCGGGGCCGGAAGTTGAGCCCAGACGGACATGCCACCGGCACCGGTGGTGACGCGCCAATCGGGTAGTTCTTCGGTGAGCGCCGCCAGCAGAGCGGCACGCTGAGAGAGCAGTTGACCACGGCGGCGGTCGAGGATGGCCTCGGCATTCTCCAGCAGATAGGTGGTGGCCAGCTGGTCCATCACGGGGGTGCCGAGGTCGACGGTGGAGCGGATGCCGAGCAGCTTGGTGATGAGCGCTTGGTTGGTGCGGATCCAGCCGACGCGCAGGCCGCCCCAGAAGGACTTCGAGGCCGAGCCGATGGTGACGATCTCGGTGCCCTTGGCGAAGGCGGCGACGGGCGGTGGCGGGGTGGCATCGGTCAGGTGCAGGTCCATCATGGACTCGTCGATCACCACGGTCATGCGGGTGTCGCGGGCGATGGCAGCCAGTTCCGCGCGGCCCTCGGCGTCCAGCAGCAGGCCGGTCGGGTTGTTGAAGTCGGGCACCAGGTAGGCCAGCGTTGCCGCGGTTTGCCGTGCGGCACTGCGGATTCCATCGAGATCCCAGCCCGAACCCGGGGTCTCGGGACGCAGCGGCACCGGCACCGGGCGGGCGCCGACATCGCGGATCGCCTCGATGGCGTTCGGATAGGTGGGGTGGTCGATCAACACCCGCGCCGCCGGAGCGGTGAGCACATTGAGCAGCAGCCGCAAGCCGTGCTGGGCGCCGAGGGTGATCAGGATCTGGTCTGCTCCGGTGGGCAGGCCACGCTCGGTGTAGCGGCGGGCCACCGCCTCGCGCAGCGCGAGCACGCCGACCGGGTCCATGCCGTGGGTCATGAGGTAGGGCGGAAGGCCATGCAGCGCTGTCGAATACGCGTCCTGCATTTCCAGTGGCGCGGCCATGGCGGCATAGGTCATGTCGATGGTTGGCAATTCCGGCTGCGCCATCAGCGCCAGAATGCTGCGCGCAGGCTTGGCGCCGTCGTGCTGGATGGCAGGCGGCAGGGCCACGGTGCTGCGGGAGCCCTGCCGACTGATCAGGTAACCGTGCTCGCGCAACAACGCGTAGGTGGAGGTGATGGTCGTGCGGCTGACGCCGATGGTGGCGGCGAGATCGCGTTCGCTGGGCAGGGCCACGCCGAGTGGGGCCCTGCCGTCGTGGATGAGCAGCCGGATGCCCTCGGCAAGGGCCAGGTAGGCCGGGCGCGCGGACCTGCGGGACTCACCGGATTCCGCGCCCTCGTCCGCACTGCGCCACTGCCCCAGGTCCCGAGTCAAGCTGGCGGCACCAATCACTCTTGTCGACATAAAGTCCAGTATCGACCAAGTGGATATTTCTTGGCAAGGCCAGTCGGCGCACGCTGTCCGTTATGACCGCAATCGTGACGGTGCTCGTCCTCGGATTCTTCGTTTACCTCTCCTACCACTACGCGCCGAAGCGGGCGGAGGAGATCTTCCGGCTCGACCGGTTCCGCGCACCGGGCCCGCTGACCGACTGGTCTCCGTCGTACTACGAAGACCAGCGCCGATACTCGGATCTCGCCGCGATCTACGGACGCAGCGACATGCCGGATCCCGACCTGGGGAGCACGGCGCGACCGGCCGTCGCCGCGCAGCGGGCGGAATCCGGACCGATCACCAAAGGCAGTCCAGTCCAGTTACGCAAAACTGGACTTGTCTGCCGAAATCTGTCGGCCGCGGGAGGCACACTGACGGTATGAGTGAATCCGCTCGCGCGTCCACCGGGGCGGCGCTCTTCGACACCGCGATCGGGATCTGCGCGATCGCCTGGAACGAGGGCGCCGTCATTCGCTTCCAGCTGCCCGAGTCCAGCCCCGCGGCCACCCGGGCACGGATCACCCGCCGCCGCAGCAGTGCCGACAGCGCCGAGATTCCCGAGCAGACGCCGCCCGGTCCGATCGCGGAAGCGATCGCAGGCATTCGCGCCCACCTCGACGGCAGCCTCGACGACCTGCGCTGGATTCCCTTGGACACCAGCACGATTCCCAGCTTCCACCGCGCCGTGTACGAGGTGACCCGAGCCATCGACCCGGGCCACACTCTCACCTACGGGCAGGTCGCCGACCGCATCAATGCCCCCGGCGCGGCCCAGGCCGTCGGACAAGCGTTGGGCCGCAACCCGATTCCCCTCATCATCCCGTGCCACCGGGTACTGGCCGCCGACAACGCCCTGACCGGTTTCTCGGCCCCGGGCGGCATCACCACCAAACAGCATCTCCTGGAGATCGAACGCACCCCCGGCTTCGGCGAGCCGACACTGTTTTGAATCCCACCGATTAGTTCGCCACTCCCACGCCGTCTTATCTCTTGAAGCAACGCACGCACTATCAGGAGAAGAACGACCATGGAGACTGTCACCTCGGCCGACGGCACCGTCATCGCATTCGACCGGCACGTCGGAGGCGACGCCGGAACAGTGATTCTGATCGGGGGCGCATTCAGCTTCCGCAAGTTCCCCAAGATGGTCGAGATTTCCGAGACCCTCGCCCAGCAGTACGGCCTGACGGTCGTCAACTACGACCGCCGAGGCCGTGGCGACAGCACCGATACGCCGGGCGAGTACAACGTCGAGAACGAAATCGACGATATTGCCGCGCTGATCGAGGCAGTCGGCGGGTCGGCCGCCCTGTTCGGCTGGTCATCGGGTGCCATGCTCGCGCTGCGAGCCGCGGAATCCGGCCGGGTGCCTGGCATCTCGCGCATCGTCGCGTTCGAGCCGCCGTTCGTCGTCGATCACGAAAACCACGTACCGCCCGCAGATTTGACCACCGAACTGCATGCGCTGATAGCCGCGGATCGCCGCGCGGAGACCGTGCGGTTCTATATGAGCAAGGCCATGGGCATGCCGCGCGCCATGGTGGCGGTCATGCGATTTACCCCGTACTGGAAGGGCCTGCTCGCCACCGCGTACTCGATTGCGCACGACTGGGCGGTGGTGGAACCGTTCATGCGTGGCGAGGCCTTGCGCGCCGAAGACTGGTCACACGTCACCGTGCCGACGCGGGTGATCTCCGGTACCAAGAGCATCCCGTTGCTCCGCAAGGGCGCCAAGGCCATTGCCGCCGTGCTGCCCGATGCCGAGCACACGGAGCTCGCGAAACTCAGCCATAACCCGTCCATCGAGATCCTGGCCCCCGCCGCCGCCGAATTCCTCACCCGGGCCGGATCCGACGCTTGACCGCCCGGCCTGCGGCGGCGACCGAACCGCCACAGGTCTGCTGCGATCACACGGTCAGCACTGGTCGGCGATCGCGGTGCACCATGTACACCGCGATCACCAACCCCGCGAAGGTCAGCAGCGCGCCGACGAGATAGATCGACCGCAGGCCCCAGGCACTGTCGCCGACCCGCCCGCCGAGCCACCCCGCGAACGCGGCGGCCAGCTGGAATCCGGAGGCGTTCACCGCAATGGCCAGTGTCGGTGCGGCACTGGCGGTTGCCATCACGCGAGTCTGCATCCCGGGAATGATCGCGAATCCGAACACGCCGATCACGAATATCGATGCGGCCACCGGCGCCGCATCCGCGCCGACCGCCCACATCACCATCAGCGCGGCGGCGAGGCAGCCGAGCAACCCGGCAACCGAGGGCAGCAAGGATTTGTCCGCCAACCAGCCACCGAGAAAGTTCCCGATGACCGCGCCGACGCCGTACACCAGCAGCAGGATGGGCACCGCGCCGTCGGCGAATCCGGCGACCTCGGTGAGCAAAGGCGCGATGTAGCTGAAGACCATGACCAGCCCGACATTGCCGACGGCCGTCAGCGCGATCGCCATCTGGACATCACGGTTGGCGAAGACCCGCAGTTCCGGCAGCACCGGCCCGGTCGCGTGCACCGGCAGCACCGGAACGAACCGCAGCACCATCAGCACTGCGCCGGCCGCGAAGACCCCCACCGTCGCGAATGTTGCTCGCCAGCCGAAGCTTTGGCCGATGAGCGTGCCGATCGGGGTGCCGATCGGGGTGCCGAGAATGATGCCCAGATTCATGCCGAGTGCCACTTTCGCCACCGCGGCGGACTGTCGATCCGGCGGTGCGGTCGACACGGCTGTCGCGATCGCGACGGCGAAAAATGTGGCCACGACGAGTCCCGCGGCACCTCGCGTGATCAGCAGCACCGCGTAGTTCGGAGCGACCGCCGAGCCGAGATTCGCCAGTACTGCCACCGCGATGAGACCGATGATCAGTGGCTTACGAGCCAGCCGCGCGGTCGCGATGGTGATGACCGGCCCGCCGACGATCATGCCGACGGCATAGGCGGTAACCAGCAGACCGGCCGCCGAAACGGACACCGACAGATCGGCGGCGACGTCCGGGAGAATGCCCGCGATCACGAATTCGCCTGTGGTGAGGCTGAAGACGACGAGCATGAGCGAAAGCAACGAAAGTGGCATCCACGCCCTCCAAAATAGTTCTAACTGTAATGATTTGAACTAGAACTATCACAGTTCGAATCATCAGCGCTAGACTCGAGCCATGGCAAGACGGCCGGACACGTCCGCGGACAGCAAGATCGACCGGGATATGTGCAGGCTGGTGCACCAATTCGCGCACCAGCTCGACACCAACGCGCGTCGCGTTGCCGACGAGCTCGGCCTGACGCCGACTCAGGTCGTCATGCTGCGTGAGCTCTCCGAACCGATCACCGCACGAGAACTCGCGGCCCGAATCTTCTGCGAACCGTCCAACGCGACATTCGTCCTCGATCGACTCGAACAGCAGGGACTGATCGAACGGCACCCGCACCCGACCGACCGCAGGGCGAAACAGATTGTGCTCACCAAGACCGGTCACGACCGCCGCGCCGAGGTACTGGTCGGCCTGCACACCGACTCACCGCTGTCGCCGCTGACGACAGCCGAGCAGGAAACCCTGCGCGATCTACTGCAACGGCTGGTCGCGCCGCACTAGCGGCGGCGTGATTGTGGGGGTGGCTGGTCGCGCCGAAACCGGCGACCGCAGTGCCACCGAGGATGGCGCCGACCAGGCTTCAGGTCAGGCAGTGCGGCCTCTGCACATGCGCACGCACCATAGCCGTTGTCCGGATGTCGTCAGACCGGAAAAGAGCGGCTCGACGCTAATGAAGTGACCGCCTCCTCCGTTCCGCGAAAGCGACCATCGCCGGCCGTGGCGTATACCGCGTCAGGCGGAGCCCGAGTCGCCTCGCATCAGCGCGCCCAGCGACTCCCGGTCGGTGACGTCCATCTTGATGCAGGCGCGATAGAGATGGCCTTCGACGGTGCGCACCGAGACGGTGAGGCGGTCGGCGATTTGCCGGTTGGACAGGCCTGCCGCAACGAGATTCGCGATTTCGCGTTCCCGAGAGGTGAGTGGCAGCGGCTGGGCGGCCTGGCGCAGCGCCGGGGTGCTCGCACCACCGCAGGCGGCGGACAGTCGGTTTGCCGCCGCGGCGGACTCCAGCAGACGGCGGCGATCGCCGCCACGTTCGTGCGCGGAGGCGGCTTGGGCGGCAGCGTCCGCGGCCGAGAGCAGCGCGCCGATCTGCTCGAATTCGGCCGACGCCGCATCGAGCCCCGGCCCGTCGTGGGCGGCGAGCGCGACCGCGTGCTTGGCCTGTGCCTGCACCAGCCTGCCGTCGATTTTGGCTGCCAGATCGGCGAGTCTGCCCGCGACCGAATGATCGCCGAACCGGGCAGCCACGTGCAGCGCCATCGCCTCGATGGCGTACTGATGCGACCGGGCGGCGGAGTCGGCCGCGCCCATCGCCGATCGGATGGCCGGGGTGACAGTGCCTTCGGCGGCGGCCATGCAGGCCTTGGCGATCTCCAGCTGCGGGTCGTACACCGCGCTGTGCCTGCCACTGCGCGCGGTGACCTCGGCAATGGTCTCGGCGGCCTCGGCGGTGCGGCCGAGCGCCGAATACGCCTCCGCCAAGCGGATTCTCGCGGGGATCATCCAGGCCGCCGCGCCCTCCATCGAGAGGGCAGCCACCGCCTGTTCGAGATGCTCGATGCCGTCCAGGAATTGACCTTTGGCCACGTCGACGGTGCCCTGCAGAATCTTCGACATACCCCACGCCAGATACTGGCCCGGCGCGGAATAGCCGAAATATGCTGCGGCGCAACGCCGAGCGGCTTCCAGGTCGCCGGTCAAGGTCAGCGCGAGCACCTCGGCGTGCGTCGAAATGAACCGGTTGAGCCCATCGATGTGGGATTCCACCTGGTGCCCGCGCGTCACGTACTGTCGGGCGGCCTCACCTTTGCCCATCAGCGCCAGGGCAAGTCCGCCGCCGAACGACGCCCACCACACCGCCCACGGCGGCGATCCTGCGGCCGACATCACGGATTCGGCATCGGTGAACGCATCGTCGAGCCGGTTCTCGTTGACTGCGCACGCCGAGGCGAGTCCGGTGAGCGTAGCCACGATTTTCGGATGCTTCGCCCTGGCCCGGATCGATGCGAGCACCTCGTCGGCGCGATCGGCATCACCAACGGCCCACAGCAGATTCGAGACCCGAGTGCTGCCCCAACGCGCCAGCTGCACTTCGTTCAGCTGATCGGGGTCGAATGTGGCAAGAGTGCGCTCGGCCTCGATGCGGTGGCCCTGCCAGAGCAGCGCCCGCGCGAGCAGATCCGCCGCCTCGACACCGCCCTGACGTTCCACCGCCGCCCTGGCAAAACGCTCACCGAGCGGCAGGTTCGCCAGCCCGATCGCATCCGCCGCCGCCGCCTCGAACAGCTCGAGATCGGCGGATTTGTCGCTGTCCAAAGCCAATTCGGCCAGCCGGATGCGGTCGGCGGCGGAATTGATGCGCCGCTCCTTGAGCGAGGAGTACAGCCGTCCACGCAGCCTGCGGGCCGAGGCGATGCCCAGCCTGCGCCGGATCACCTCGCCGAACAGCGGGTGGTTGTAGCGCACGATCAATTGGTGCGAGTTCTGGACAACCCTGATCACACCACGGTTTTCGGCCGCCTCGACGGCTTCCTCGCCGGCCAGCTCGGCAAGCACATCGAGGTCGATCGGCTCACAGAAGGTGAGCAACTCGAGCACCCGTAGCACCGGCTCCGGCAGTTGCTCGACCCGATCCTCCAGTAGCGCGGCCAATTCCGAGGTGACCGCGGCCCGGCCGCGCAGCTGCCACACCCCGTTGACCTGACGCAGCGTGCCCGCCTCGATCGCGCCCTCCACCAAATGCCTGAGAAACAGGGCATTTCCGCCGGAGGACTCCCACATGAGGTTGGCGGTGAAGCCCTCCAACTGCCCACCGAGCATGGACTCGACCAGGTCGACACTCTGGCGCTGGGTGAACGGGCTCAGGTCGATGCGCAGCAGGTGGCCGTCTTTCCACAGCGAGGTGACCGCGTCGGGAACCGGCACCCCGCTGCGGACCGTCGCCACGATATGAGCGGCCTTGTCGATGGCAAGCTGCAGCAGCAGCGTGGCCGACAGTTGGTCGAGCAGGTGTGCGTCGTCGACGCCGATGATCGTGTGCCCGTCCGCGAGCAGCGCTTCCCGCGCCGCGGACATGAACGTCACCGGGTCACGGGCTGTGTAGACCCCGACCATGTGCGCAAAGACGCCCAGCGGGATGCTCCGTGCCGATTCGGTGCCCGCCACCCATCGAACATTGCCGCCGATGGCGGCCGTCGCCTGTCTCGCCAGCGTTGTCTTGCCCACCCCGGCGTCGCCGGTGAGCACCGTGCCGACATAGTCGGTACCACTGAGCGCTGCGCGGATCGCCTCGAACTCGGTCTCGCGCTCGACCATCGGCCAATTCCGAGCCATGCTCTAACTGTAGTTGTTCACCGATCATGATCGAAGCCAACGAACGATGAACTGCCACAGCAATTCAGACGGTTTTCGTCCCTGGTTGGCGCGGGCGGACAGAGTCAGCCCACACCGCGCCGAACCGAGTACAGACCGGTCAGCCGCTCAGGCCAACACGTCGTGGCGGACAATTGTCTGATCACGGCCCGGGCCGACACCGATGCACGAAATACGTGCACCGGAGAGTTCCTCCAGCCGTAGCACGTATGCCTGCGCGTTGGCGGGCAGTTCCTCGAAAGTTTTGGCCTGCGAAATATCTTCCCACCAGCCGGGCATTTCTTCGTAAATCGGCTTGGCGTGATGGAATTCGGTCTGCGTGGTCGGCATCTGTTCGACCCGCTCGCCGTCGATCTCATAGGCGACGCAGATCGGCACGGTCTCCAGGCTGGAGAGCACATCGAGCTTGGTGAGGAAGTAGTCGGTGACGCCGTTGACCCGGGTCGCGTAGCGGGCGATGACCGCATCGAACCAGCCGCAACGGCGGGCCCGGCCGGTGGTCACGCCGACCTCGCCGCCCTGCTTGGCCAGGAACTCACCGTAGTTGTCGAACAGCTCGGTCGGGAACGGGCCCGAGCCGACGCGGGTGGTGTAGCACTTGAGGATGCCGAGCACCGTGTTGATCTTGTTGGGCCCGACGCCCGCGCCGACGGCAGCGCCGCCGGAGGTCGGGTTGGACGAGGTCACGTACGGGTAAGTGCCGTGATCGACATCGAGCAGAGTGCCCTGCGAGCCCTCGAGCAGCACGGTCTCACCCCGCTCCAGGGCTAGATTCAACTGCAGTCGGGTGTCGGCGATGCGATGCTTGAAGCTCTCCGCCTGCTCCAGCACCTCGTCGACGACCTGCTGCGGATCGAGGGCGCGACGGTTGTAGATCTTCACAAGAACCTGGTTCTTGAACTCCAGGGCCGCTTCGACCTTCTGGGTGAGGATCTTCTCGTCGAGCACATCGGCGACCCGGACGCCGACCCTCGCAACCTTGTCCTGATAGCACGGGCCGATGCCGCGACCGGTGGTGCCTATCTTCTTGTTGCCGAGGAAGCGCTCGGTGACCTTATCGATGGCCACGTGGTACGGCATGATCAGGTGCGCGTCGGCCGAGAGCAGCAGACCCGAGGTGTCGACGCCGCGCTCCTCCAGTCCGGCCAGCTCCGCGAGCAGCACGCCGGGATCGACGACGACGCCGTTGCCGATGACGTTGGTCACGCCAGGGGTGAGGATGCCGGAGGGAATCAGGTGCAGCGCGAACTTGTCGCCGTTGGGCAACACCACGGTATGGCCGGCGTTATTGCCGCCCTGGTACCGGACCACCCATTGCAACCTGCCACCGAGCAGATCGGTTGCTTTGCCCTTACCCTCGTCGCCCCATTGGGCGCCGATCAGGACGATTGCCGGCATTGTCTCGTCTCCTACGGTTCGACGCGCAACACCCCGGGGGATGGCAGCCGACGGAGTCGGCGGGGCGGGAAAAGCCCTGTGTTGCAGCTACCTGCCGTATTGAGGCGGTGGCCGGAAGCACAGTCTAGCCGAAGCACCGACAGCGGCAGCGAACCGGTTCAGCCCGTAGGCTTGGCGACCGTGTCACCAAAGCCGTACGCGGCTAGGGTGACACCCGAAGCGGACCAAAAGCAGGGGGTTCGCGGAAACCGACGGTCGTCGGCCGGACCAGGAGGGTGTACCGCAGTTTGAGTACCCACGTTCTCCGTTGCGACGGCGCACCGGTACCCATCGCTCTCGCATCGTTACCGAACTCCCAGACCTCTGCCATTCCGGATACCGGCCACATCGATGCGCTGCTGCCCGTGCTCGCCGCCGACAGCCTGCCCCGACTGATCGTGCTCGGCGCCGATGCCGCACTTGCCGCAGTACTGACCCACTTGATGCGGACCGAACGGTTGCACGTGGAGATCGGTTACGTGCCGGTCGACAAGACCTACGGCTCCCGCGCCTACCAGACCGGCACCGGCAATGCGGCGGCCAAGCGGGCACTGGGGGGTAGGGCCAAGGAAACGCCGCTGATCCGCGACGACACCGGCACCGTGCTGGTCGGGCGGGCGACGATCACCGGCCCCGGCGGCGACAAGCTGGAGGGCGAGGCCTACGTGGACGACACCTTGCTGTTTTCCGGCACAGTGAAGGCCATGCACATTTCGCCGACGCTGGAGATGCCCGGCGTTCGCGCTGCCGTCCGGAAGGGCATACGCAAGCGCCGCTGGGTGGCGGGCCGTGCCGCACAGCTCGGCACCCCCGGTGCGGTGGTGACCCGTGACGGCATCGCCAACGACCGCGTCGTACCGCGCTCGACGTTCTATCGACATCACGAACCCTGGCTATTGGTCCGATGAACCGTTCGTTCCCCAAGGGTCGGCGCTCCGGTCTCGGCGCAGTCCGGCCGAGCCCTATCTTCCTGCTCGTCGTCGCGATCACCGTGGCAGGCGGCGTCTTGGCCTGGGGCGCCGAGCTCGATTCGACGCGGGCAAAGTTCGGCGTGTTCGTGTTGGTGCTGTTCGGCTGGATCATCACCGTCTGCCTGCACGAGTTCGCACACGCCTTCACGGCATGGCGGGCGGGCGACAACGAGGTCGAGCTGCGCGGCTACCTCACGCTGAATCCACTCAAATACAGCCACCCGCTGCTGTCGATCGTGCTGCCGATGGTGTTCATCGCACTCGGCGGCATCGGCCTGCCCGGTGGCGCGGTCTACGTGCGAGCAGCCGACTTCAGCCCACGCACCCAGCGACTCATCAGCGGCGCAGGGCCTGCGACGAACGCGTTCTGCGCGGTCGTGCTGCTGGCGATAGTGCGCCTGCTCGGCAGCGCGCAGTCCCATCCCGCGTTCTGGTACGGGCTCAGCTTCCTGGCGTTCCTGCAAGTCACCGCAGCGCTTTTGAACATCCTGCCGATCCCGGGAACCGACGGCTACGGGATTCTCGAGCCGTCGCTGAGCTATCAAACCCGGCGTTCGCTCGACCAGTTCAAGCCGTTCGGCATGCTGATCCTGTTCGCGCTGCTTTTCACGCCTGAAATCAACAGGGTGTTCTTCGACGCGGTCTATGCCTTGTACGAATTGTCCGGCGTCCCGTCCGACTGGTCGCGTTTCGGCAGTTTCCTGACTCGCTTCTGGACCTGACGCTCGGGGCCGAGCATGCGCCCCGCGATCGACCGCGCAGGTCGCCCGGTCCGAATGCCAGGACCGGGCGACCGATCCCCGCCGATCGCGGCGCGCCCGGCCGGCCACCACACCGAATGGCCGGTTGAGCGTGCACAGTCGTGCGAAGTGGTGCACCGCAACACCCCTCGTACTGCGGTTACCACTACACGCTATGACCGGCAGTGCGCGGGAACACGAGTAGCGGACTACTCCAAGCTCAGCATTCGGACACAGGCGGGTGGTGCGGCACGCTCGCAGATCGATCGAATGTCCGAAATCCGCTGAGTAGTCCGGTCATTCCGCCGGCGGCACGTGCGGATGCGGCACCGTCGGCGGCAGCAGCGCCATGGCGGAAATACGCTGCATGCCGCACACCTGCATCAGGTCGACCACCATCGAACGCACCTGCGCGAACACCACGTGTGCCGAAAGCCCAGCGCCCGCAACGAGTTCCGGCCGCGCACTCTTGGCGACCGAGCGCAGCACCCGCGCCGCCTCGGCCTGGTCGGGCTGATCGCCCGGGTCGGCGAGCATCATCCGACGCACCACATCGACGGCCTGCGCGAGTCGCTCGACCAGGTCGATCAGCCGCGGGTCGAGGATTTCGTCGTCCTGCACCAGCGTGAGCGAACGGCGCAGCAGCACCCTGGTGTTGCGGATCGCGTTGTCCAGCGGGTCGGCGGTGGCCCGGATGCGTTCCAGGCGCGTGCGCGAATTCCAGTACAGCGGCGAGATCCTGCTGATCTCCCTGCCGCCCTCCAGGGTTGAGCGCAGACCATCGATCTGCGGCTGCGTCGCGCGGGCCGAGTCCAGTACCGCGCGGATCTTGTCCGCGTCCTGCTCGAGCAGGCCGTCCGCGCATTCGGTGAGCGATTTGCCCATCACCGCAAGAACTTCCGCGGCCTGCTCTCGGGCCCTGCGCACCGGATGCAAAGGAATCGACGCAACGACGACCACACCGACCAGCCCGCCGACCAACGCGTCGATCATGCGCGAGAAACCACCGCCTGCCGATGGCGGCAGCAATGTCGCGACCAGCACAGCGGAGCTGGCGGCCTGCATGGAGATGATCGAGCCACCGTCGAGAAACACCGTCGCCGCCATCGCGACGGCCACCACCAGAGCGATCTGCCAGACCCCGGTGCCCGCGCGGGTGATGAACAGATCGCCGATGCCGATGCCGACCGCGACGCCGACCACCAACTCCACCGACCGGCGCAGCCGGGCGCCGAAGGAGATGCCGATCGACACCACGGCCGCGGTCGGTGCGAAGAACGGAATTTTATGGCCGATGACGTTGTGCGCGATAAACCAGGCAAGCGCCGCGCCGACAGCACACTGGACGATCGGCAGCGCGGACAGTCGTAGCCGCCGCCAGGAGCTGCGCAGCCGGTCCATACTGCTCATCCGCGCAACGTCCACGCGGGAGTTCAGGTCGAACAACTACGACTCAGTCCAGGCCGAGCTCGGACGCGGCACGTGGGTCACAGTCCTCCAGCAGATCCAGGCAGCGAGCGTATTCCTCGGTCTCGCCGATCGCACGCGCCGCCTTGGCCAGCGCGCCGACGCACCGCAGGAAGCCCTGGTTGGGTTCGTGGCTCCACGGCACCGGACCGAAACCCTTCCACCCGTTGCGACGCAACAGGTCGAGGCCGCGGTGGTAGCCGGTGCGGGCGAAGGCGTACGCGGCAACGATGTCGTGATTGACCACCGCCGCGGCGTCGTCGCTGCCACCCCGGGCCAGCGCGGCCTCCGCGAGGTGGGCCCACGCGATCGAGGCCGCGGGATGGGCGGCCGCGACCTGTACGGGGTCGACCTTGTCGAGCAAGGCCTCCTCCGCTTCGGAGTTTTCGGGCAGGAGTACCGGTTGCGGTCCGAGCAGGTCACCGAACGAGGTCATGTGGATCATTGTGCACCCGGTGGGGCGAAGTGCGGCGACAGGGGAATCACCAGCGACGGGCAGAAGCCGACGGACCAGTAAAGACGGACTACCTCCGGGTGCGCCTATTAGGCTGACCGTCGAGTTCAACAGTTCCGCGTGAGCGAGGGGTATCAGTTGTCCGACCCGAACGACAAGAAGAATCCGGCGCAAGGTAGCGCCGGTGCCGCCGACCAGGCCGCGGACGCCGCGCGCCCGGACGCGCCCGCGGAACGGACATCCGCCTCGGATACCGCGCAGAGCGGCACAGCCGCCGCACCGACCCAGCCCCTGTCCACCAAGGCTGCCGAGAAGCAGTCGGGAACCTCGGCTCGAACGGATACCTCCGGTACGTCGGGCAAGTCCGGCACGTCCGAAGAATCCGATGGTGGGAAGGACGCCGTCGCCGCCACGACATCGGCCGCCACGGCAACGTCTGCGCCGACCGTTGGGACACCGGCGGCACCAACCCCCACGACACCATCTGTGCCGTCCGCCGGAACGAAATCCGCACCAACCCCCGCAACACCGTCCGTGCCGCCCGCCGGAACGAAATCCGCACCAACCCCCGCAACACCGTCCGTGCCGCCCGCCGGAACGAAATCCGCACCAACCCCCGCAACACCGTCCGTGCCGCCCGCCGGAACGCAATCCGCACCAACTCAATCCGCACCAACTGTTGAGACACCGTCCGTGCCGTCCGCTGCGACACCGGCCACACCGGCCGCTGCAACGTCCGACCGGCCTGACACTCCGACGCCGGGCGGGCCCGGCAAGCCTGCCGACCCAACTCCGGAAACCACACCCATCCCGTCTGCTTCCAGCAAGTCTGCGGACGCGAACCCGAAATCCGAGCCGGAAACGACACCGATCAAGTCGGGCGAATCGGCGTCGGGCCAGGCGGCGAGCGAATCCGCGTCGGAGAAGACCGCAGACGAATCCACTTCCGGCAAAGCCGCGAGCAAACCCGCGTCCAGCACTGCGTCTTCTGGTGCAGCGTCGGGCACAGCGGCATCGGGCGCACCCGACGCGGAGACGATTCCCGGCCGTCCGATCCAATCCGTGTCCGCTACCGCAGGCACGAACACCGCAGCGTCCGCCGAAGCCGCCGGCCCCGCCACAGCAGGCGCCACGAAGTCCACCTCCGAGGCCGCCAGCGGTGGCAGTGCCGGCGGCGGTGACGACCGAACCACCGTTATCCGAGGCGACAGCTCGGCGAGCCGGACGCCGGCCGACGCCGCCGCTCCAGCCGCCGGCCCCGATGCGGAAACCGCGGTGATCAAGCGTGACGCCTCGGCGAGTCGATCAGGGTCCGATGCCGAGACAACCGATGAGGCACAACGCGCGGCCGCTGCGGCAGAACTGGCCGATTCCAGCGCGGCGACCGTCGTGATGCGCAGGGCGACCCCGGCAAACAAGCCCGCTGATGGCGACGCGTCCTCCGACGCACCCGCGGATATCGCGGCCGCCGATGCCAAGACCGTCTCCTTGCCGACGGCGACCCCGGCAGCCGACAAATCGGCGACCGACAAACCACAGGAGGCCGGTCCCGACGAGCCGAATATCGCGGGCGCCGACGCGCAGACCGTCGCGATGCGGATCGTCCCCAACCCGGCAGACGACGCCAAGACCACGGCGATACCGATCCAGAAGCGCGCCGACAGCGACGCGACCCAGCGGATGCAGACTCCCGGAGCCGGTAGAAAGCCCGGCACCGACCGTGTCACGTCGCCATCCGGCCGTCCGGCCCCGATCACCAGGCCGCCGAGCACGCCTCGGCCCGCGTCCGGCCCGAAACAACCCGCAGCGCAAGGTTCTTCGGCACCACCGCAGAACGCACCCGGCACGCCGCCGACCGAGCAGACCCAACCGTCGCCACCGCGTCCGATCGCCACCCCTCGACGGGTCAACTCGGCGCCGTCACCGGCGGATATGCAGGTGACCCGCCCGGGGCAATCGCTGTCCGGCCCGCCCGCGGCCCCGCGCCCGCCGCAGCCGCGCCAGATCGCCCCGCCGCAGCGCATCACGCCACCCGCTCAGCCGCAGCCGGCTGCCGCCGAGCCCGTAGCGCCGGCCGGACGCTCGAAGCGTTGGCCCACCTCGATGCTTGCCGCGGCGGCGCTCGTCGTCGTGGCGCTCATCACGTTGGCGGTGGTGCTCATCAGCAATTCCCGCAACAACACCCCGGAGGCCAAGGTCCGCAGCGCCATCTCCGATTACACCCAGGCCTTGAAGACCGGCGACCTGACAACGCTGCAGGACACCACATGCGGTCCGCTGCACGAGTTCTACAAGAACATCCCGACCGATCAATTCGAGGGTGTGCACCAATTGTCGGTGGAGCGCAAGAACATTCCGGTGGTGGACAGCGTCGACGCGATCCGGATCACCGACAACACCGCGATCGCGCAGGCCACCGTCTATACCGAGGGCGATCGCGCCAAGCGGTCGGCGCGGACCTTCGATCTGGAACGCACCGACGCTGGCTGGAAGGTCTGCGATCCACCGACCGCGACGCCGTAGCAGGGCCACACCAAGGCGGTGCCGGACGTCACATTGACCTGGTCAAGGGACCGGTTGGCCAGTAGCATGGCCCGGATCATGGGCACGGAACAGACAATCGCACACCCGGAATCGGATGTTGTGGCGCAGACACCGACGCAGGCTGGACGACGATTCCGCAGCCGCGACCATTACGTAGTGGGCCGGGAGAAGGTCCGCGAGTTCGCGCGCGCCGTCCAGGCCCAGCACGGCGCGCACCTGCGGGAGCCCGATGCGCGCAAGCTGGGCTATGACGGCATCATCGCGCCGCCGACCTTCTCCTCGGTCATCGGCATCACCGCGACACGCGCGCTGCTCGATTCGGTACTCACCGAGTACGACCTCTCCCAGATCCTGCAGACCGACCAGGTCTTCGAGATCGTGCGGCCGATCCTCGCGGGCGACCGGCTCACCACCGAGATCGTGATCGAATCGATCCGGCAGTTCGGTGACAACGATTTCATCCTGGTCGGCTTCGCGCTGACCGACCAGCACGGCGCGGTCGTGCAGACCGGATCGACCACGATCGTCGCGCGCCGCGGCGTCGAGGTCGACACGAATATCGCCGAGACGGTGGAGAGCATCGTGATGCACGCCGTCCCGCTGACCACCCCCGCGGCAGCCAAGAGCTCACTCATCTCCCTCGACACCGACGACGCCGAGCCTGCGCGCCTCTCGCCGCCGAGCGCACTCGTGCTCAGCCTGCCCGACTTCGACCAGCTGTCGGTCGGCGATCAGCTCCCGGCCGGTAGCGCCGAGGTGACTCGTGGCGACCTGGCCAACTATGCAGGCGTCTCGGGTGATCCCAACCCGATCCACTTCAGCGAGCAGGCCGCAACGCTGGCCGGGCTGCCGACCGTGGTGGCGCACGGGATGCTCACCATGGGTCTTGCCTCCGGCTACCTGACCTCGTGGGTCGGTGATCCGACCGCGATCGAGAAGTTCAGCGTGCGGTTCTCGGGGTTTGTTCCGGTGACGAGCGATGCGCCGAGCACGATCGAATTCACCGGCAAGATCAAGTCCTTGAATCCGGCGCGGCGGACCGCGACGGTCATGATGGCGGGCACCTCGGAGGGGCGCAAGCTCTTCGGGCGCGCCATTGCCGAGATCCGATTCGCCTGAGAAGCAGGACTTTTCGCGCGAATCACTCCACCGTGGCGTGCATCAGATAGACATTATAGTCGCTCCAGGTCGAAATATTGAGGTACAAGTCCGAACCCGAGGACCACGGGTGGATGAAGCCGCCGTAGAGCTCCGGGTAGGCCCGCGCCGTCACCGTCGGCGTGCTCTCGGACCACTCCCCCTGCGGTGAATCCGATTCGCGGATAACAACGGCCGCCTTCGCCGTCTCGAGATAGCTCATCTGCCAGATATTTCGTGCCGCGTCGAAGCGGACCGACAACTCACCGGCCGGCGCATCGACAATCGGAGTGGCGGCGGCGAATCCACCGACCGGCGTCCACTGTCCGTCACGCCAATACTGATACGCGGTGGTGTTGAGGATCTGGTCCTTCGGCACCCTGGCCAGGCCGACCGCGCCGAGGCGGGTGTTGGGCGTGCCGAACACGTAGACGTGGTCGCCGTGCGGCACCATCGCACTGACCTGGAAGTTCGCGAGGCCGAAGATATTGTCCCAGCGCGCGTACGGGTCCTTGGTCCAGGTTTGGCCGTGATCGTCGGAGTAGGCGATGCCGCCGTAGTTGGTGAAGAAGGTGCCCGGGATGCTGTTCCAGGTGCGAATTGCCATGTAGCTCAGGTACTGCCGGTCACCGATGGCGAATCCGGAGGTCGGAATCGTGGTCACCTCGACATTGTCGAGCTTGCGACTGGACAGTACTTCGGCTGCGTGGCAACGATCGTCGGTCACCATCCGGTCGTATGTCATACCGTCGGAGAGATCCCGATCGGTGCTGAAGGCCAGCACATTACTGCGCCAGTCCGTGCCCATCCCGCCGGGCGGGTGGAACCCGCGCCCGACCGTGTCACCGAAGGCGGTCGCGATCTCCCCCGGTGCGCTCTCCCACATGATGCCGAGGTCGGTCCCGTCCACCTGCCACCGCTTGTCGGTGCGGTTGACCGAGTTCGCACCGGTCTCCTTGGCCACCTCGCGCACCGCACCGACTCGTGGCGCACGACGCTGCGGTGTTTGCGCGGCGGGTTCGGTCGGCGGATCGACCCGAGCGGGCCGCGGCTGCACGGACCCCGGTTGCGCTCCTGGTCCGGGAACCGCGAAGTGGAAAGGCTTGAGGCTCAACAGAACTTCCGGAATCCCGAGCCGACTGGCCAGACCGGGTGGCGGCACCGGCCCGTCGGTGAGATCCGGACACGGGTTGGTGCACGGATCGGCGGGCAGTTCCATCACGACCCGCTTGGGCGCAGGCTCCGGCAGCTGCGGCGGAAGCACAGTGACCACCGGATATGGAATCGGCACCTCGATCGTCTTCGGCACCAGCGGCTCATGGGTGGCCACCGGATCGCCCACGCACGGCCCGACTCCCACCGCATTCGCCTCGGGCACCGCCACAGCAGCCCGCTCAGCGCACACCAACACCCCCGCCCCCACAACGACAGCACCGAGTACAGCCACCAGTCGCCCAGCCATAGCCACCCCTCGACATCCCTCGGAGTACCCGCCACCAGCGAACGACCATACCCGCCACACCCGATTGGACATGCGCGACTTTCCGATCACCGAAGGTATTTGCGCCAGGCAGCGCAGTTACCGATCCAGCGCGGGACACGCGACGGGGAGTCCCGGCCGGATCGGCGACCGGGACTCACCCGATGTGGACGATGCTCTTGCCTCGGGTCGCTCCATCTTCCAGGTGGGCGATCGCGGTCTCGACATCGGCGAGGGCGTATTCGGCGGTGATGTCGATGCGCACCGCCCCGTCGGCGACCAGGGTCATGGCGCGGGCGGCGCTGTCGGCCAACCGCTTCGGGTTGATCTGGCTGGCCAGGTTGCTGTTGTAGGTCAGCAGCGACTGGCCCTGCATCAGCAGGTCATTGGCCGACACCGTGACCGGTTCGAAGGTGGCGATGTTGCCGTAAACCACGATCCGGCCGTGCGGCGCCAACCGCGCCAGATTTGCGACCCGAGTTGCGCCGCCGATCGGATCGAGGATCGCATCGAACTTCTCCTCGCCCAGCGCATCGGGGAACTCTTCCCGCACAAGCACCTCGTGGTAGCCGAACTGGCGCGCGTAATCGACCTGTCCGGCATTGCCGACCACCCCGACGATCCGCTCCGCACCCGCGAGCGCGGCGAACTGCCCGGCCAGCGAGCCGACACCACCGGCGGCGGCATGGATCAGGACACTGTCCCCGGCCCGCACCCCGGCAACCGAGTTGATCAGGTCGTAGGCGGTCGGCGCGACCCACCCGAACCCCGCGGCATCGCGCAGGCCGACCCCGGCGGCGTTGATCGCCAGCACGGCCGGCGCGATCACCACCTCGGCGTAACCGCCCCCGCCGATCAGCGCGATCACCTGCTCGCCGATCCGCGTCTCGTCCACGCCGTCGCCGACCGCGACGATCAAACCAGCCGCTTCGAAGCCCGGCACGAACGGGCGCGGGATCGGGAAATGCCCCGCCCGGACCAGCACATCACCGTACTGCACCCCCGCGTAGGCGACCCGGATCGCGACCTCGCCCGGCCCGGGCACCGGCTCAGCCACCTCGGAGATGCGGAATTGGTCATCGGCGCCCAGAACAACAGCCTTCATCACATTCAACCTTCTGTGTCAACTCAGTATCCTGATACTCAGAACTAAAGCATTGTCAGGTAACTGAGTCAACTTAGGGAGTTGTGACATGGTGGACGTGCCCGTCGGGGAATACGTGTGCACCCGGATCCGTCGCGCCGAGCAGGCGCTGATGGCCCACCACGAAGCGGTGCTGCGCGGCTACGGGCTGACCATGACCCAGTACACGGTGCTACTGACCCTGTCCCGGGAGGACAGCATGTCCGGCGCCCAGCTGGCCCGCGCGTGCGGAGTCACCCAGCAGAGCATGGCCACCGTGTTGACCGGGATGCAGAACAAGGGGGTCATCGATCGCAAACCGTCTCCCCTGCATGCGAAAGTCATGATCGCCAGTCTCACCCCGGCCGGCCTCGACCTGCTCGATCACGCCTACCAGGAGGTCATCGTGCTCGAACGCGCGCTGACCGACCGATTCACCTCCGACGAGCACAAGCTGTTCTGCGAATTCCTCGACCGCGCCACCGCCGCCCTGATCGAGCAGACACCCACAGCCCACACCAACTGACAATCCCACCCGCCACGGACCTGTGGGGAAATCCGCTGTCCGCCAGCGTGTGAGAACTCCGAAGACCTACCCGGCCACTGATACCCCGACCGAATCATCAGGCGCAGACACCGCGTTCAGCGCAGGATGGAAGGCGTGAACATCTCACTGATCCACCGCCACGGGCTCGCCACATTCGGCGTTGCCTGTCTGCTGGCCGCCGGGTCGGCGTTCATGCCGACCGCCGCTGCCGATCCACCGCAGGCCGCCGCCATATCCGGGCCGGATGATTCGCATCCGATACCGAGCTATCGGCCGGGGCCGAAAGGGAACAATGTGCCACCGCCGAAGGAGCCGGCGCCGGAGGAACCCTGGTACTACGCGAACTGCGATCAGGCGCGGGCCGAGGGCAGGCTGCCGTTGTATCGGGGGATGCCGGGGTATGCGCCGTATCTCGACCCGGACGGCGACGGGGTCGCCTGCGACTACTGAACGGCCTGGAAGACCAGGAGGGTGGTGCCGATTCGGATGATGTCGGCATCGGCCAGCAGGGCGCCGGTCTCGATCGGCTCGTCGTTGACGAAGACGCCGTTGGCCGAATGCAGGTCCTTGATCAGCAGGCCGGCCCGGCTCGGCATGATGTGCGCGTGGTAGCGGCTGGCCTTGGGGTCCTCGAGCACCAGGTCGTTGTCGGTCATCCGGCCGATCCGCAAACCGCCGTGGCCGATCGCGAGCACCCGGCCGTCGGCTATCCGCAGCTGGCCGCTGCGCACCGCACGCGGCATCTCGGTGACCGTCTCGGTCATCGCTGCGGCCATTCGCTCCGTGCGCTTGAGTTCGGCCGTGCTGAGCGGTTCCTGACGCAACACCCGCTGCTCGAGATCGACCACCATCGGGCCGGGATCGATACCGAGCTCCTCGGCCAGCACCGCGCGCACCCGGCGGCAGGCGTCGAGCGCGTCGGCCTGCCGACCGGACAGGTACAGCGCGGTGATCAACTGCCCCCACAGCGGCTCCCGCAACGGATGCTCCGTCGTCATGGCAACCAGCTCACCGATCACCGAAGAAGCACGTCCACAGGCGATTTCGGCATCGATGCGTGCCGCGGCGGCCTGCAGCCGCTCCTCGTCCATCGCGGTGGCGAAACCGTCGGCGAACTGCAGCCCGGCCAGATCGGCCAGCGCGCGACCACTCCACTCACGCAGCGCGGTGCCGAACAACTGCGCGGCGCCGGTGTGATCGCCGACCTCCGCACAGCGTGCACCCGCATCCCGTGCCGCCTCGAAACGGCCGAGATCGCAGGCGTCCTCAGCGATTTCGAGGCGATAGCCCGATGATTCGGTGCGCAACACCGTGGCCGGATCCACACCCGAATTACGCAGTGCCTTACGGATATTCGAGACGAACACCTGCAGGCTCGCGGCGTAGGAATCGGGCGGATCCTCGTTCCACACCATGTCGGCCAACGCGGCAGAGGCCACCGCGCGCCGCCGATTCACAGTGAGCGCGGCAAGCAGCGCCCGCGGCTTGGGCCCGCCGACTGCCACCGGCTCACCACCGACGAGCAGCCGAACAGGCCCGAGCACACGCACATCAAGACTCATGAGCTGGGAGCCCCCGGGGGGTCGAGCGGGTCAGGCGCTGATCGACCGTCCCGCGGACTTCAGATCATTGCACGCCTCGAGAACGCGCGCCGCCATGGCGGACTCGCCCTTCTTCAGGTAGCTGCGCGGGTCGTAGACCTTCTTGTTGCCGACCTCGCCGTCGATCTTGAGCACACCGTCGTAGTTGGCGAACATGTGACCGGCGACCGGACGGGTGAAGGCGTACTGGGTGTCGGTGTCGACGTTCATCTTGACGACGCCGTACCGCAGCGAGTCGTCGATCTCCGACTTCAGCGAGCCCGATCCGCCGTGGAAGACGAAGTCGAAGGGCTGCGCGTCGGCGGCGAGACCGAGCTTGGCGGCGGCCACCCGCTGGCCCTCGGCCAGCACCTCGGGCTTGAGCACCACGTTGCCCGGCTTGTAGACACCGTGCACATTGCCGAAGGTCGCGGCGAGCATGTACTTGCCGTTCTCGCCCGCGCCGAGCGCGTCGATAGTCTTCTGGAAGTCTTCGGGCGAGGTGTAGAGCTTGTCGTTGATCTCGGCTTCGACACCGTCTTCTTCGCCGCCGACGACGCCGATCTCCGCCTCGAGGATGATGTTCGCCTGGGCGCACGCTTTGAGCAGCTCCTTGGCGATCTCCAGGTTCTCGTCGATCGGGATCGCGGAACCGTCCCACATGTGCGACTGGAACAGCGGGTTCTGCCCCGCGTTCACCCGCTCCTGGGAGATGGCGATCAGCGGGCGCACGAAGGTGTCCAGCTTGTCCTTGGGGCAGTGGTCGGTGTGCAGCGCGATGGTCACGTCGTAACGCGCAGCGATCACGTGCGCGAACTCGGCCAGCGCGACCGCACCGACGACCATGTCCTTGACACCCTGGCCGGAGGCGAATTCCGCACCACCGGTGGAGAACTGGATGATGCCGTCACTACCCGCGTCGGCGAAGCCCTTGATGGCCGCGTTGACGGTCTCGGAGGAGGTGCAGTTGATGGCGGGGAAGGCAAAGGAGTTCGCTTTGGCCCGACCGAGCATCTCGGCGTAGACCTCCGGAGTCGCGATGGGCACTGTGAAGACCTCCGTGTTGTGCGGCAATAGACAATTCTGTCAGGCCACAGCGTAGGCCAGCGACGTTTCGCGGTGTTTCACGGGCAAGACAATGCGTCCGGAAGGCCCGTTCCCGCCCCACCACCACGGAGCGAGTCTTACGAGCGACCGTTCGCGGCCCGTCTCGCGGCCGAGTGGCCGAAGTGCATGCGCCGCAGGCGCCGCAGATTCGATCCCCACCACCACGGAGCGAGTCTTACGAGCGACCGTTCGCGGCCCGTCTCGCGGCCGAGTGGCCGAAGTGCATGCGCCGCAGGCGCGAGTCTCGGCCGCTCGGCCGCGAGACCAAGGGGGCCGCGAACACGCAGCGCCGCAGGTGCTGCAGATTCGATACAGCATTCTCAGTTGAACCCGGTACTGTGGGCCGCGTAATTGCGCTGGCAGCTACCGACGCGGTGACACAACCCGCGTGACGATTAGCAAGTTGGCCAGCCGTACCCGGACAGGAGGCCGCGTGATTCTGCTCGCAGCGACAGAATCGGTAAGCAATGTTGCGCTGACCCAGCTGTTGGATCCGATGCATCTGCTCACCGAGACGTGGCTGAAGAACGCGGTTCTTCCAGCAATTCTGGTCATCGTCTTCATCGAGACCGGGCTGCTGTTCCCGATCCTGCCCGGCGATTCGCTGCTGTTCACCGGCGGTCTGCTCGCCGCGCAGACACCGAATCCGGTATCGATCTGGGTCCTGGTGCCCGCCGTTGCGATCACCGCGTTTGCGGGTGATCAGTGCGCCTACTGGATAGGCCGGGCCATCGGTCCCGCGCTGTTCCAGAAGGAAGACAGCCGATTCTTCAAGAAGCACTACGTCACGCAGACGCATGAATTCTTCGAGAAGCACGGGCCCAAGACGATCATCCTCGCGCGGTTCGTGCCGATCGTTCGTACTTTCATGCCGGTGCTGGCGGGCGTTTCCAAGATGGACTACCGCAAGTACGTCGCCTTCGACATCGTCGGCGCCATCCTGTGGGGCGGCGGCGTGACGGTGCTCGGCTACTTCCTGGGCAATGTCGGCGTCATCAAGGACCACGTCGAGGCGATCTTCCTGCTCATCGTGCTGATCTCGGTACTGCCCGGCATCTTCGCGGTGGCGAAGCGACTGCTGAACAAGGACGAGGCGCCCCGGCCCGACACCGAGTTGGCTGCCTCGGCGAACGAGCCAACCCACTGAGCCGGTGTCCATTGCACCGTTGCCCCTAGCAGTGGGCAATTTCGATCCGCTGACCTCGGCGGGCCCCGCGCTCGTCTGGACGGTGGTGCTGACCTTCGTTTTCATCGAGTGCGCGGTGATCATCGGGCTGTTCCTGCCCGGCGACTCGATGCTGATCACCGCGGGCATCGTGATGGCGGGGCACGCCTCCGGCGAGACCCAAGTGTGGGCGCTCTCGGTGGGCACCATGCTCGCCGCCATCGCAGGGAACCAGGTGGGTTATGTCATCGGGCACCGCACCGGCCACCATTTGGTCGCGCGGAAGAACGGCAGGTACATCAACACCCGCAATCTGCAACGGGTCACCGAGTTGTTGCAGAAGCACGGGTTCCTCGCGGTGCTGATCGCCCGCTGGATTCCGTGGGTCCGCACGCTGTGCCCGATGGTCGCGGGCGCGGCCGGGATGAACCACCGCAAATACACCGCGGCGAGCACGATCGGCGCGATCATCTGGGCGCCGGTATTGCTGCTCATCGGCTATTACGCGGGCAGTTTCCTGGAGCGGGTGCCGTGGTTGATGCCCGGCGTCATCGGCACGCTCGTGGTCGGGTTGATCATCGGGACGGTGCTCGGTATCCGGCACTACCGGCAGGAGATGCGCAAGCCCGCCGAGGACTTCGATCTCGAATCCGCTCCCGCGTGCATGCTCGAGTCCGAGGGCTGAGCTCCGATCGGAGCAGCCCTGCGCCCGGCCGAGCCGCAGACAAGGCAGCCGTCTAGAGCCCGGCAGCGCTGACCTGGTAGGCGGCCTCCATCAACAACCATCCCGATAGCTGCACCGACATATCCCGCTCGGGGACCCGCGACGAGGTCACCGAACCACCCATGGTGAAATGCCCGGCACCGGAGCTGCCACCGGGCAACTGGGCCGGTTTGCTCCAGTCGTGACCGAACAGCGGCTCCCCCTCGACATCGAGCCGGTTCGCCCAGGCCGCGGCGGCCGAGGCCAGCACGATCGCGGCCGCGTCACGTCGAGCGGCGACCTGCTCACGATCGTCGCCGGGCAACATCAGCGCGACCACCGCGAGGTAACGGGCCAGAATCCCGTTGAACAGCCCGCCGTCACCGCCACCGCCACCGTTGATCACACCGCGGGTGGTCATGTGCTCCTCGACCGCGGTGAGCAGCCGGTGCACGCGTTCGGCGTGCCTCGGCTCGCCGGTGTGCACCGCAAGCTCGGTCTCCAAACCGAGCACCACGCCCTGGCAATAGCTGAACACCGGGCGCTCGATTTCGCCGGCGGGCAAATGGATTCCGTCGAGGATCAGGCCGGTCTCCGGATCGCGCAGCATCTCGTCGAGCCAGTCGGCCATCTCCTGGGCCCGCGCGTGCCTGCCCAGGCGCAGCAGCGCGATACCCGCGGGGCCGTTGGCCGGTGCGTTGAAGTAGTCCGATCGCTTGCGCCACGGGATACCGCCGCCGCGGGCCGGATCCCACGCGCCGTACAGCTCCTTCTCCAGCGCCACGAGCGCGCGGCGCGCCTCGGTGATGCCCTGGGTGCGCTCGGCGCGTTCCAGGGCGATGGCGAGCCAGGCCATGTCGTCGTAATAGTTATTGGTCCAGCCGGTGATGTTACGGATGCGGTGGGAGCGCGTGATCGCACCGATACGTTGACGGCGCGCCGGGGTCGGCACCCGGTTGGCCGCGTCCGTCGCGCAGTCGATCAGATGCGCCTGCCACCAGTAGTGCCAGGAGACGAAGGTGCGCTCACGCATGGTCGCAGGCCAGCCGACCACACCCAATTCCGTTCCGGGACAAGCCCACAGTGCGCGCAAGTGCCGAGAGACAATCGCGGACTCCGCCATGTCGGCGCGCTCCGACCACACCGCGGACGTCGGTGCCGCTCTGTCCCCACCCGTGCCCTGCCCGATATGCGGGCTCCGCGATGTCATAGATCAATGGTGCCAGCTCGACGCCGGTTTTTACGCCTGTTTTCGTTACCAAGCTGAGGCCAAATCGGCATGTTGACAAATCCACGCATGCATGGCGATTCCCGCCGCGACGCCGGCATTGATACTGCGGGTCGAACCGAACTGGGCGATCGACACCGTCATGACCGCCGCGTCCTTCGCATGCTGGGTGACGCCGGGGCCTTCCTGCCCGAAAAGCAGCAGGCAGCGGCGCGGCAGCACCGCGGTTTCCAGCGGCACCGAGCCAGGCGTGTTGTCCACCGCGACCACGGTGAGATCCGCGCGCGCGGCGTAGGCGAGCAGCTCGGCCACATCGGTGTGATGCTCGATGTGCTGGTAGCGGTCGGTGACCATGGCGCCGCGGCGATTCCACCGCCGCCGGCCGACAATGTGCACAGCGGCCGCGGCGAAGGCGTTCGCGGTGCGCACCACGGTGCCGATATTCGCGTCGTGCCCGAAGTTTTCGATGGCCACATGGAAAGGGTGCCTGCGCCGGTCGATATCGGCGATGATGGCCTCGCGCGTCCAATAGCGGTAGGCGTCGACCACATTGCGACGGTCACCGCCCGCGAGCAACTCCTTGTCGAAGCGCGGATCCTCCGGCGGCGGTTCGGTGTGCTCGTCGGCCCACGGGCCGACACCGTGCGGATGCTCGCCCCACTCGGTGGGTCCTGGCGGCTCCTGCTCCGAGGTGCCCGACACTGGGTCATTCACTCGGATGATGCTAATTCCGGTCGCGGCACCGCCGTCACACGAGGCGGATACGCACGCGGGCTCAATAGCTCGAACTGGAGTCGAGCGCGCCGGCAACACCGAGAACCACGACAAACACCACGACAAGCAAGCTGACGATGATCATCACCGAACCGATGATGCCGCACACGTAGCCGACCATGACATTGCTGCGGCCGCCCATCGCGCCGCCCGACGCGTCGATCTCGTTGAGCGCCTTCTTGCCCATCACCCACGCGAACGGTCCGAGCACCTGGCAGAACGCCAGACCGAGGATGCCGAGAATCAAGATCAGGGTGGCCTGCGGGTGTTCCTGCGGCGGGCCATAGCCATAGGGTGAATAGCCGTATTGCGGCGGCGGTGGTGGCGGGTAGCTCATGCGTGGATGGTAATAGGTGTAGCTGGCTACACCACAGATTCGGCGGACAGCTCCATCGAATCCCACGGCCGCGACGACAACCATGGAGCCATGACCGAGACAGACGCCGATCCGACCCTCGTGCTGAACGTGCCGACCGCGCCACCCGGCCGATCCGCCGCCCAGAAAGTGCTTCGCGCGGTGCTACGGGCGCCGATCGAGGCACGGACCTGGAAGGAATTCGCCTACGTATTCACGGTTTTCGTGCTCGGCTGCGTCGCCATCGCCTATGTGTTCTTCGGCTTCCTCGGCGGGCTGTTCGCCTCGATCTTCATCATCGGGTTGTGGGTGCTCGCACTGGTATTCCTGGGCGGGAGGACCTGGGGCCGGGTCTATCGCGCACTATGCAAGGACCTGCTCGGCACACCGGTCGTCGCACCGCCGCGCTTTGCGCCGCAGCCGGGGCCGTTCGGATTCTTGAAGAGCGCGTTCACTGATCGGGCCTGCTGGCGGGCCATCCTCTTCCTCTTCGCCCAAGCCGTGCTCGGCGTCGTCGTCGGCTATTTCGTGCTCATCGCGATAGCCGTGGTGCTGTTCACGGCGATCTCGCCGATTCCGTGGGTGCTGTTCCACCCGACGAATGTCGACGACAACGGCGTCGAGCATCATTCGCTCGCGCAGTTCGGTTCTTTCTATATCGACACCTGGCCCAAGGTGCTGCTGTTCTCGGCGATCGGCATCCTCGGTTGCTTCGCTTTGCCGTGGCTGTTGCGTGGCACCTGTTTGCTGCACCGCGCGCTCACGGTCACGCTGCTTGCCGCGACGGCGCGCGATACCCAGGTCGCCGAACTACAGGCGAGCCGGAAGGCCGCGGTCGAGAATGCGGCGGACACGCTGCGCCGGGTGGAGCGGGATCTGCACGACGGCACCCAGGCACGCTTGGTCACCATCGCCATGGCGCTCGGGCGGGCCGAGGAGCGGCTGACCATGGGCGGCGACCCCGCCGATCTGATCGCCGACGCGCATGCCAGTTCCAAAGAGGCGTTGACCGAACTGCGCGAGCTCGTACGCGGAATCCATCCGCCCGCACTGGAACTCGGGTTGGCGCCGGCCCTGGAAACTCTGGCGGCGCGCTGCGCGGTTCCGGTGGAGCTGCGAGTTCATCTGCCGCAACGGCCGCACCCTGCCATCGAGGCGATCGCCTACTTCTCCGTTGCCGAACTGCTCACCAATGTGATCAAACATGCCCATGCCGACCGCATCTGGGTGTCGGTGGTGCCGACCGACATTCGAACCATCACGGTCACCGTGCGCGACAACGGAATCGGCGGCGTACTGCTACCCGTGGCGGGCGAACACACCGCGGGCAGCGGACTCGCGGGCCTGGCGGCGCGAGCGCGCGCCGTCGACGGCACTCTCACCGTGCAGAGCCCGGCGGGCGGACCCACCGTGGTGACCATCCTGCTACCGAAAGCCGGGCCCCAATGACCATGCCACCGTCCAGCACGCCATTGCGCATCGTGATCGCCGAAGACAGCGCGATCCTGCGTGACGGACTCGCGGGCCTGCTCACCGAGCGCGGCCACGAAGTGGTCGCCATGGTCGGTGACGCGAGCACGCTGAGCGACGTGGTCGGCACACACAATCCCGATGTCGCCGTGGTGGACGTGCGTATGCCACCGTCCTTCACCGACGAGGGCCTGCTGGCCGCGATCGAGCTGCGCAGGAAGTACCCGATGACCGGGGTGCTGGTTTTCTCCCAATGGATCGAAACCCGCTACGCCACCGAACTTCTCGCGGGCGGTGCCAGTGGTGTCGGCTATCTGCTCAAGGATCGGGTCGCCGATGTACGCGACTTCATCGACGCATTGAACCGGGTGGCGACCGGTGGCACCGCCCTCGACCCCGAGGTGGTGAGTCAGTTGATGGGCGCATCCAGGCAGCAGGATTCGCTGGCCAGGCTCACGCCACGGGAACGGGAGGTCCTCGAACTGATGGCGCAGGGCCTGTCCAATAATGCGATCGCCGGGACGCTGACGGTCACCGAGCGTGCCGTGGAAAAGCATATCGGCAATATCTTCACCAAACTCGATCTGCCGCCGTCGGATACTCATCACCGCCGCGTACTCGCGGTATTGCGCTTGAAGGGCTGATTGACCGGGAGACGCCGAAAAACTCGGCAGGGCCCGCCGAACGCGTACGGATCGGGCCCACCGGACCTGGCCGGACCGCAGATCAGGGAGCGACAAGGGCACCACCATCGAGGCGCCGCCGCCCTCGCCCGACCATCCGCCGAGTCTTGCCGAGGCGCGTTCACAGCCGAGCGCGGCGTCCTATCCTGGAGGTGGCAGGACAGTCGGGTGGAGGCTGGTATGGACCACGCGCGCATCTTTCGCACGGTGCTCGGGGTAACCGCCGGGTACCTGATTTTGCTCGGGCTGTGGCTGGGCTGGCTATTGCCGCACACCCCGCCCGGAACCGAGCCCTATCAGATCATCGCGCTCGTCGGCCTGTTCGGATCGTGCGTCGGCATCGGGATGATGCTGGCCGTGCGGCCGTCGCGGGCGGATCGGCGGCTGTGGCGGCACGGCCTGGAGGGCTGGGCGACGATCGAGGGGGCGCATGCGCTACGCCCCACCGATCACCACACCGAGCTCACCGAATTCGATCTGGAACTCACCGTGCCCGGTTCCGAAAGTTACCGCGGGACCATTGTTTTCGACGTCACACCGGCCGACAAGCCGCGGCTCGCGGTCGGCGAGACCATCTCGATCCGAGTCGATCCAGCGAACCGGGACCGCATCATTCTGGTCCTGTGACTCATTCCGATACTGCGACAGCCACTTTCGCGTGCGCCCTCGGGTCAGCGAGCAGGTACTGCGCGGCGGCATAGGTGGACAGAATGACGCCCTCGGTGACGCGACGAGATCGCTCGCCGCGCGCGAAGAGACGGCGCAGCACGATCAACCCGTCGGAAACGGTGAACAGCAGCGCACCGACACCGAGTCGGCTGCGCGGGTCGGCACCGGGGACATTCACTCCGGCAACGGTTTTCGCGTGCGGTGCCACATCGGGATCGGAGGCGAGCACGGCCGCGGTCCCCAAGGTCGCGCCATAGGCCGCCAGCGGCGCGGCGACACCGGGCGCTTTGGCCCGCAGCAGCGCGCCCGCACCGAGCCAGGCAACAAGACGCGGCACGGCCACCGCGGCGTGCGGTCGCCCACCGCGCCGCCACCACAGTGCCGAATACCCGGTCTGCATCACCGCGAACGACGAAGCACCCGCGATCAGCCGACGATCGTTGTCCGGATCGATCAACAGGACGTCCCCGACCGTCGCGGCGGCCAGCGACCCGAGCAACAGGGCCCGGTCGGTAGGGTCCAGCTCCGCACCGTCGAGCGCGACGTCCACCGCGAGCAGCGGCATCAGCAACGGTTTGGCGAGCCATTGGAGCTTCTCGCGGCCGGTGACAGCCCCGTACACGGTGACCGCCGCCGCTACGAGGAAGCCGGCCCGGAACGGCCGCACAACCCACGACGGGCCCGGCGGCGGTAGCCGATCAGACACTAAAGCTCGGCTCGGTCGGAGCGGGCGGCAGCGTGACCACCTGGCCCGCGTAGCTCAGGCCGGCACCGAAGCCGAGCAGCAGGGCCGTCTGGCCGCCCTTGGCCTTACCGGTCACCAACATCTCTTCCATCGCGAGCGGGATCGACGCGGCGGAGGTGTTCCCCGTGTTCTCGATGTCGTTGGCCACCGGGATGTCGTCGGCGAGCCCGAGGTTCTTCTTCATCAGTTCATTGATGCGGGCGTTGGCCTGGTGCGGGATGAACACCTCGATGTCCTCCTTGGCGACACCGGATATCTCCAGTGCGGTGGACAGCGCACGCGGCAAAGTGACTGCCGCCCAACGGAATACCCGCGGGCCCTCCATCCGCAGCGACATCCGGCCAACCGGCTCGACAGCCGGGTCGGTGCCCTGCAAGGCCTGCGCCCGCTGCATGTACTCGAGAAAATCGACGTCCTGCGCGATCGCGGCCGCGTTCTCGCCGTCGCTGCCCCACACCGTCGGGGAGATGCCGTTCTCCTCGCTCGGACCGACCACCACCGCGCCCGCGCCGTCACCGAAGATCATCGCGGTGCCGCGGTCGGTCGGATCGAGTCCGACGGTCATCGTCTCGGCCCCGATCAGCAGCACGTAGTCGGCCGAACCAGCGCGGATAAGGTCGGCGGCGACACCGAGGCCGTAGCCGAAACCACCGCATCCGGAGGTCAGGTCGAAGGCCGCGATCCCGTTCATCCCCAGGTCGTTGGCGACCTTCGGGGCGCCGTGCGGGGTCAGCGTCAGCCAGCTGGAGGTAGCAAAGATCAAGGCGCCGATCTTCGAACGATCGATACCGCTGTTGACGATCGCGCGCTCGCCCGCTGCTGCTGCGATCGACTGCAGGGTCTCGTCACCGCTGATCCAGCGGCGATTGCGGACGCCGGTGCGCTCATAGATCCACTCGGGGGTCGAGTCGAGGACCTCGCACACCTCTTCGTTGCTGACCACGCGTTGGGGGCGATAAGCACCGATTCCGAGCATCGCGACGTTCTCACGACTGTTGTTGACTGCAAGGCTGACCACAGGTAACCCACACGACCCTTCACTGTCTCCGACCGCCTCGCTGCGCTCGGTATGCGTTCCGTATATCGGGTCGCGGCGTTGCCTCGTTATCGGTCGCTCGTCGCTCCCATCTCGAGTCCGAACCCGACCCGGGCCCGCAAACGCAGCTTAACCGAGGGCAAGATCCTTCAATCCGAGGATAGACCGGTACTCCAGCCCCTCGGCGGCGATGATCTGATCGGCCCCGGTTTCGCGGTCGACGACCG
Source organism: Nocardia sp. NBC_01009 (assembly GCF_045208035.1). NCBI lineage: Bacteria > Bacillati > Actinomycetota > Actinomycetes > Mycobacteriales > Nocardiaceae > Nocardia > Nocardia sp. NBC_01009. The sequence goes on from NZ_CP108695.1 coordinate 575,180, forward strand.
TCGCAACCCCGACCACCGTGGCACCGGCGTCGCGCAGCGCACGCACGGCGGTGAGCGGGGAGTTTCCGGTAGTGGTTGTGTCTTCGACAACCAGTACCCGCTTGCCGACGATGTCCGGGCCCTCGATCTGACGCTGCATGCCGTGCGTCTTGGCGGCCTTGCGCACGACGAAGGCGTCGATCGGACGCCCCGGCGCATGCATCACGGCCAGCGCGACCGGGTCGGCGCCCATGGTCAGTCCGCCGACGGATTCGAAGTCCCAGTCGGCGACCAGCTCGCGCAGCAGCTTGCCGATCAGCGGTCCCGCGCTGTGGTGCAGGGTGGCGCGGCGCAGGTCGACGTAGTAATCGGCCTCCTTGCCCGAAGACAAGGTCACGCGGCCGTGCACGACCGCCAGCTCGCGCACCAGCGCGGCCAACCTGTCTCGGTCGGACCCGGCGTCCGTGGTAACCGCGTCATTGCTTGTTGCCTGGTCGATCATGTCTGTGTTCCTTTCTCGCATGGGCGGGGCCCTCCGTGGTTACGCGTGCGCTGCCGCCTCCGGGCCTGACCGCCCATGCCTACGTTCTTCCGCGTGCGTTGAACAGGCCGCGATTCATTCGGGCCGCCAGGGTTCGCGGGATCATTCCGGCGACGGTGGTGAGTGCTTTGTACTGCACGCCGGGCACGCTGAGCACCCGGTCCTTCTCCAGATCACGCAGCGAACCGGCGACAACCTGATCGACGCTCAGCCACAACGGTTTCGGCAGCGAAGACATCTCGATGCCGGCTCGCTCATGAAATTCGGTGCGCACGAACCCCGGGCACAAGGCCTGGATCCGAACACCGGTTCCGGCCAGTCCGCCCGCCAACCCTTCGGTGAAGGATACGACGTAGGCCTTCGACGCCGAATACGTCGACCCGCGTCCCGGGATCAGACCGGCGACGCTGGCCACGTTGACGATCGACCCCTTCGCCGCGGCGATCATCGGCGGCAGCGCGGCCCTGGTGAGCTGCAGCACCGCGGTGACGTTGACATCCAACTGCGCCTGTAGCTGCTCCGGCGCCAACGTCCAGAACTCCCCGGAATGCGCGAATCCGGCGTTGTTGACCAGGAATTCGACACCCTCGGCCGCTCGCGCCGCGACCCGCTCACGATCCGCGGCAGCGGCCAGGTCGGCGGCGAGCACCTCCGAACGGGTGGCGAACTTCCGATCCAGCTCCGCCGCGAGCCCGGCAAGGCGCTGTTCGTCGCGGGCGACGAGCACCAGGTCATAGCCGAGTGAGGCAAGTCGCACCGCGTACCCGTGCCCGATACCGGAGGTCGGTCCGGTGATCAATGCGACAGGACGGGTCGCGCCGGGCAGGCGCGCGGGAACAGAACTATCGGTCATGTCTGCGCAATCTGTGACAGCCGCTCACTGCGGTACAGGTCCCTGGTATGGGCGGAATCCCGGATGGAAGGGGCCACCGGGCTGCTTCGGCGCTTCATCGATCGGTGGCCATGCGTCGTCCGCCTCGGCGGTGACGTGCGGCGACTCGTCGTCGGCCGACCAGCGGTCCGCGCGTGGCCGGGAACGAGCGTCGGGCACCACCGCGAGCGACGGCCTGCGCGGCGGGTCCTGGACGGCCGCCGCCGACGGTGCGCGCTGCTCGGGCTCCTCGTCCGGATCGTCGTAAGCGGCAGCGGTATAGCTCGGCTTCTTGTATCCGGACTTGTCGAAGCCTGTCTGCTCGTACTCGGAATCGTCGTACTCGGAATCATCTTCCGGCGACGCCACCCGGCCGGCCCCGATCGGACCATCCGGCTCACCGCGCTCGTCGGGCTCGTCATGACGCGTGCGGCTGCGCGGATGCGGGCGGCCTGGGTCGTGGTCACCGGAGTCCATTCCCAGCACATCGCTGACCGGCGGCAACACGTGCAGCAGACCGGAAAGCCGCAGCACCGCGTCGATGGTGGTTTCCCAATCCCGCGCGATGGTGCCGACATTCAGCATGCCGAGTGTCCAGTTGCCCTCGCTCCACAACATCTGCACCGTGTCGGGCAGCGTCTCGATGAAGGCGACCATCCGCTGGTCGACGGCGTGCCTGGCGATTTCCGGATTGGTCGCGAAAACCACCCGGTCACCGATGGCGCCGAGTAGTTCCAGGTCGGCGTCCTTGGGCGGTGACGCGGTCTTGAGCCGCATGTCGACGTCGATATCCGAGCCGATCTGCCGCCGCACCGCGACCAGCGTCGCCGCGTCTTCCAGATCGAAGAGCACGAACTTCTCGCCCTTGCGGATACCGGACACCACATCCACCGCGGAGAGGTAGCCGAGCTTGGCCAACGCACCGCGGCGCCAAGTCGACGCAAGTGCCGGTTCCACCGACACGTACGTGTATCCCTGGGATTTCGCCCAGACCTGGCGCGCATGACCGGTCCGCTGTCGTTGGACCCGATCGAAATACAGCAGCACGATCGCACCTACCAGCGCGATCGCCGCCAACCCGAACCACAATGCCGTCATCGGTGTCTAGCCTAATCGTCCGTGCCGGACGGAGTCCGACATTGGGCCCGCGCCGGGCCGAGCGAAGGCGAGGAACTCGCCGGATGTCGGGTCGCTCATCTCGGTCCTCCCGGCAACGAGGTGCTGATGATGACTCTGGCCTGGACCGACCCGTCCGCGGCCTTGTCGCCTTGGATGACGACCATGTCGCCGACGGGCAGATCGGCGGCCTTGATCGCAGACAGCGAGATCACCTGAGTGGTGGCGTCGGTGTGCACGGTGACCGAGCCGCCCGTCATCGTATTCAGGGTCAGGGTGCCGCCGTTGTTGGCGCTGATAGTGCCCATGGTCGCGCCGAGTTCGTCGATATTGCCGAGCCCGGGGATGCTGGGGATCGTCGCGGTGGACTGACCCGACCTCGGCGTGCCCGTCACTCTGGCCGGGCCGGCTAGCGTCGAGGTACTCGCGGCGCTCGACGCCGAGTCGTCACCCCCGAGCATCAGCCCGGCGACGACACCGACCACCGCGACCAGCGCGACGACGCCGAGCGTGAGCGCGACCCACAGTCCCGTGTTCCGTTTGGGTGGCTGCGGTGGGCCGGGCGGGACCATGCCACCCCGGCCCGGCATCGCGCCTGCGTCCTGCAGGGTCGGATCGGCCCACTGCTGGCCGTAGGGGCTCTCGTAAGCACCCCACTGGTTGTCGTGGGGCGGAAACTCGCGCGTGGCGTTCAGCGGCGGCGGCCATGCCTCGAACTGCTCGGTGGCCGGGTACGCCGGGCCCGCGCCATGACCGTATGCCTCGGTGTACTCCGTCGTGTGCGCAGGCTGCTCGAATCCGGACTTGTCCGGACTACCCAGATGCTCGGTCGGAGCATCCTCCGGCCGCTGCGCCCACGGATCGTCCCGGTTCGTCATGGCCTCCAGGGTAAGCCGGGTCGAGCCGGCAGGCAGTCAGACCTGGCCATCCGGCGCGCGGGTCGCTCCCGCGACGGCGTTCGGAAACCTTTACTCATTCTTAGGTTTGCCACCAGATTTGGGGGTTCAGAAATGTTGCGGGCCAGCTACTTTGGACAACGTGTTATATGGCCGGGTCGAAGAACAGTTACGGATCCGGGCATTGCTGAACGGCGCTGCGGCGGGACAAAGTGCCGCATTGCTGATTGTCGCCGACTCGGGCGCCGGAAAGTCCGTGTTGCTGGATCTCGCGGCCAGAATGGCGGGCAATTCCTGGCTGGTGTTGCGCTGCGCGGGCATCGAGAACGCACCGGAATCGCCGTTCGGCGGGCTGCGGCTGCTACTCGCGCCCGCGCTCGGCCACATCGACAGACTGCCGGGGCAACAACGTGCGGCACTCGAGGTGCTCGACATGCCACACGCGGCCGATCGCACGCAGGCCGCCGTCGCCACGGTGTCGCTGCTTGCGGAGCTCTCCAGCACCCAACCGGTGCTGTGCCTGGTCGACGATGCGCACTGGCTCGACCAGCCATCCACCGAGGTGCTGCTGTTCGCCGCGGGGCGCCTCGGGCCCGAGCGGATCGCGCTCCTGTTTGCGGGACGGCCGGAGTTCTCCGGACACGGCCTGCCCGAGATGCGATTGCAATCGCTGCGTGGCGCGGCTCGGCGAACGCTGGCGGCAGCACGGACGACAGAGCAACGCGACCGCTCGACCGCGCCGCCGATCGGTCGTCGCAACCACATAGTCGACAGGCCCGATTGCGCCCGAATGGCGGTACTGGTTGCGGCCACCGAGGAAACCGGTGATCTGGATTTGGTGTTGCGGGTCCTCGCCGATCTCGGTTTGACGGTCGACGCGTTGGAGGCTGCCGAACGGTCCGGCGTGGTGATCGTGATGAACCAATCGGTCAATTTTCCGAATCCAATCGAGCGCGCGGCCGCTTACCGCAACGCACCATTCACGCAGCGACTCGCGGTGCATGCGGCACTGGCCGCGGCGCTCACCGACCAACCCGACCGTCGGGCCTGGCACCTCGCCGCGGCAGCCACCGGGCCCGACGAAACAGCGGCCGCCGCGTTGGAGGCGGTCGCACGGCGCGCACGCACCAGCACCGGATACGCCCGCGCGGCAACAGCATGGGAGCGAGCAGCCCGGCTCAGCCCCGACCCGGCCGACCGGGCCTGCCGCCTGGTCGCCGCCGCCGAAGCGGCCCTCGACGCCGGCCAACACCAGCGAGCTCTCCAGTTGGCGGATGAGACGGTCCACTCGATGGACGCGGGGCCGGAGGATCGGGCCCGGTTGGCCATCGTCCGAGCCCGTAACGAATTCGACCGCGGCTCGCTGCGCGCCGCACACCGGCTGCTTGTCGATGGCGCCGCGGACCTCGCGTCCGTGCAACCACAGCACGCGGCACGGCTGCTGATCGGCGCCGCCACCGCGGCATGGACCACGGGAGATCTGTCGGCGGTGGCCGCCGCCCGGATAGCAATGGCCGAGCTCGACCTCGAAGAGCAGCATGCGCCTTGCCTCGCCGCGGTGGACGGCTTGCTCGCGCTGCAATCCAGTGATCGTCCCGCTGGGGTGCGGCTCATTCGGACGAGCGTGCGACGCATCAGATCCGTGCGCGCCAGCGCGCCGACGACACTGGTCGCGGTGGCAAACCAGGCTACTGCCGCAGGTGATCTCGATGATGCCCGCGACATCTTGGTCGAGCTGTCTCGGACGTGCAGGGAGCTCGCGATGGACGGCTCGCTGCCCGCTGTCAACGGCGCCCTCGGGACCGTCGAGATGCTGCTCGGCCACTTCCGGGAAGCGGAGGTGGCGCTGAGCGAGGGTATGCGCATCGCGCAGGAGGTGAACCAACCGAACCGGATCGGCCAGGCGGAATCCATTCTGGCTGTTATCGCCGCTATCAGCGGCGAGGAAGAAGACTGCCGCAGGCTCACCAAACAGGCCTTGCGCCAAGCCAGTACCGATTTCAACGCCATCGATATCGCACACACCGAGTGGGCGCTCGGACTGCTCGACCTCGCCTACGGTCGCTACGAGGCGTCGATCGATCGGTTCGAGGCGCTGTGGGAGCGACCGGACCGCGCCCTCGGTCAATGGATTCATCTCATGAGCGATCGCGTCGAGGCGGCGGTTCGACTGCGCAGCCCGGAACGCGCGGTCGAACCGATGGCCGCGCTCGAACAGTGGTTCGCGGCAACACATTCACCGTGGATCCAGGCGCATCTACTGCGCTGTCGCGGGATGCTCGACGGCAACGGCGAGGCATACGCGCGCGCACTGGAACTGCACGCCGCCGAACAACGCTGGTTCGATCACGCCCGCACCGCGCTGCTGTACGGCGAATGGCTACGGCGCGACCGCTCCAAGACCAAGGCGCGTTCGGTGCTGCGCGGCGCGGTGAGCACCTTCGAGCGGCTCTATGCCTGGCCCTGGGCCGAACGGGCCCGCACCGAGCTGCGCGCTGCCGGCGAGGCGACCGTGCCGACCGGGTGCGATCTGGCCGCGCTGCTCACACCGCAGGAACTCCAGGTGGTGCGACTCGCGGCGGCGGGCGCGACGAACAAAGAGATCGGCGCTCGGCTGTTACTGAGCCCCAAAACTGTTGCGCACCATCTCTATCGAGCCTTTCCCAAGCTGGGTGTCACCAGCAGGAACGGGCTGGCCCGAGTCGATTTCGGGAGCGGCGCTTCCAACGAAGCCTGATGAGGTCTCTGGTTGCTGGTCGGTCACATGTCCGAACGTTGTCTGATACCGCAGCTGGTTTCGTGGACGTAGCGTCCTGCCTGGGACTGCCGGCAACAGCCGAAGCATCCGTGAGAAACGTGCTGTCACACGCTATCCGGGCATGCAGCCCCAAGCCGGCCGACTACAAGTCGAGGTCGGCCGATCACCTTTGTTGGTAAGGAATCGCCATGACAACAACACTCACCGCTCCGACCGGCGCCGCGGCCGGAATCGGTCTTGCCGAACTGGTCGGAAAGCTGTCGACCGGGTCCGCTGTGCATCCCGCGCTGCAGCGTCATCTGACTCCGCTCATCGACGGCGAAGTTCACGCGTTCAACTCGGCGATCACCAACGACGACCACGCGTTCAACTCGGCCATCACCAACGACGATCACGCGTTCAACTCGGCCATCACCAACGACGACCACGCGTTCAACTCGGCCATCACCAACGACGATCACGCGTTCAACTCGGCCATCACCAACCCCGATCACGCGTTCAACTCGGCCATCACCAACCCCGATCACGCGTTCAACTCGGCCATCACCAACCCCGATCACGCGTTCAACTCGGCCATCACCAACGACGACCACGCCTTCAACTCGGCCATCACCCTGACCCTGTAGGTCCGAAGCAACAGGCCGAAACTCCGGTGGACCCCGGCGCGTCCGTTTCGTCGCACTGGGGTCCACCGGAGGATTCGACCGGACATCGCCAGGAGGCGAAGAAGATGAATCCCGAGGGCGCATCGTGGCCTACGGTCGGACTGGACGTCGAAGGGTTGCGCCGAATCGGTTGGCAGCCGCTTCCTTTCGTCGAGTACGTCATGAAGATCCACAGTCGCTGCAACCTGGCGTGCGACTACTGCTACGTCTATGAAATGGCCGACCAGAGCTGGCGCGACCAACCCAAGAACATGGACGATCGGGTATTCACCGACTCCTGCAAGACAATCGCCGAGCACGCGCGTCGCTTCGCGTTGCCTGCGGTGAATCTGGTGATGCACGGCGGCGAACCGCTACTCGTCGGACACGAGAAGCTGGAGTATTTTGCCCGGTCCGCGCGCGAGCTGCTGGAGCCGATCACCAAGGTGCGCTTAGGAATCCAGACCAACGGCGTGCTGATCGATAAGGAGTTCCTTCGGATCTGCGACCGTTGGGGCATCCAAGTCGGCGTCAGCCTCGACGGTGACCGCGAGGCCAATGATCGCCACCGGAAGTATCGCCGTGGCACGGGCAGCTTCGACGATGTCGCCAAAGGGCTGGAGCTGCTCATCGACGGCGACCATCGACATCTGTACTCCGGGCTCCTGTGCACGGTCGATGTCGAGAACGATCCGATCGAAACCTATGAGGCGCTCGTACAATTCGGCCCGCCCGCGTTGGATTTCCTTTTGCCCCACGGCAACTGGACTACGCCGCCACCGGCCAAGACTGCCGACGCCACCACTACGCCGTACGCCGACTGGCTGATCCCGATCTTCGACCGCTGGTACGCCGCTCCCGAGGTAGAGACCAGGGTCCGGCTCTTCGATGTGGTGATAAAACTGCTGCTCGGTCGCAACGCCTCGACGGAGGCGGTGGGTCTGGCACCGGTCCGCCTCGCGGTGTTCGAGACCGACGGGACCCTGGAACAGGTCGACGAGTTGAAGTCGGCTTTCGCGGGCGCCACCAAGATCGAGCAGGCAGCGACCGGCAACCCGCTCGATGAAGCGCTGTGGGATCCGCATGTGATCGCTCGGCAGATCGGTATCGAGGCATTGAGCGACACCTGCCGGGCCTGCCCCCTCCACAATGTCTGCGGCGGCGGACACTACGTGCACCGGTATCGCGAGGACACCGGCTTCCGGAATCCCTCGATCTATTGCGCCGATCTCGTGAAGTTGATCCGCCACATCGAATCCAGCATCAGGGCCGACATCACGGCAGCAGCAGTCGGATGACAGTGTTCGATTGAACAGCAAGGGAATTCACACGAACAAGGCGTTCGTATTGCTGTGGTCCGGCAATGTTGTTTCGCTGACCGGATTCTTCGGCATTCGCATCGCCTACCCGCTGCTGGTGCTTTCGGTCACCGGTTCCGTGACACTCATGGGCTGGGCGGGGTTCGTGATCACAGTGCCGAGCCTGATCTTTCAGATTCCGGCGGGCATAGCGGCGGACTATTCGGATCGGCGGCGTACCCTGCTGATCTGCCAGCTGTCCGGATTGACCGCGGCCTGTGTCGCAGCCCTGGTTGTCGTTCTGGACGCACCGAACCCGGGCCCGTTCCTCATCGTCGCGGCCTTCGTCGAGGGCACCGCCCACGTCTTCTTCACCCTCAGTGAATTGGGTGCGATCCGTGACATCGTCGACAGCGAGCAGCGCCCTGCGGCGTTCTCGTTCTTCCAGGCGGAGCAGCCCATCGGCTCCGTGCTCGGCCGCGCGTTGGGCGCGGCTGCCTATGGAATGGCACGGTGGTTGCCGTTCGTCATCGATGCTGTCTCGTGCCTGTTGTGCCTGGCGACACTGACGATGATTCGTGGCGACTTCGCGGCGCGAAAGCCGGACGGCGAGCTGCCCAGCGGCGGACGCTGGAGCGTCGCGTGGGAGGGCGTGCGGATCGTATGGACCGAGCCGTTCCTCCGTGCCTCGACGGCAATCAGCGGGCTGTCGAACATGGTCATCCAGGTCGTCATCCTGTTGCTGATCTTCGAGATCGGCACCAGTGGCCGGCCGGTGTGGACGGTCGGCGTGGTGCTCGGTGCGGCTGGTATCGGCGGCATTCTCGGCTCGTTCGCGGCGGCACGGCTCACCACCCGATTCAGTGCGCACGCGGTGTATCGCGGTTCGCTGTGGGCATGGACAGCGCTCCTACTGCTGATCGCCATCAGCTCGAACCCCGCGATCATGGCGGTGTCGTGGTGCGGCATCGGTGGGGTCGGGGCCGTAGTGAATGTGGCGCTGACACTCTTTCGGGTACGCGTTATCCCCGAAGACACGCTCGGCAGAACGGTCGGCGCCGGCAATATCGTGACCGACGGCGCCGTCGCGCTCGGTGCACTGCTCGCGGGCTATGTGCTGACCGCGCTCGGCGCCGCCACCACCGGATGGGTGCTGGTCGGCGCCATGCTCGTCCTCGCGATCTGCGGCAGCCTCGTCGGCCGCAGCCGCGAAGCTCCGCTCGCCGAGACACCCGCACGGGTCGAGTGATCCTCGGCGAGCGACGCCGCGCTTACTTGCCGACGATGAGGCTCTCGCCGTTCGGTGTCACGCTCACCTTGACCGTGTCGCCGTCGGTGATCTCACCGGCCAGCAGCTCCTTCGCCAGGGTGTCGCCGATGGCCTGCTGGATCAGCCTGCGCAGCGGCCGCGCACCGTAGACCGGGTCGTAGCCGCGTACCGCAAGCCAGAACCGTGCCGAATCGCTGACATCCAGCTTCAGCCTGCGCTGCGACAGCCGCTGCTGCAGCTGGTCGAGCTGGATGTCGACGATGGATTCCAGCTGTTCCTCGTCGAGCGGGTGGAACATGACCACATCGTCGAGGCGGTTGAGGAACTCCGGCTTGAACGCCGCACGCACCGCGTTCATCACGAACTCCCGATCGCCGCCCGCACCGAGGTTCGAGGTGAGGATCAGGATGGTGTTGCGGAAGTCGACCGTGCGGCCTTGGCCGTCGGTCAGCCGACCCTCGTCGAGCACGGCGAGCAGGATGTCGAAGACATCCGGGTGCGCCTTCTCGATCTCGTCGAACAGCACCACGGTGTAGGGCCTGCGCCGCACCGCCTCGGTGAGCTGGCCGCCCTGGTCGTAACCGATATAGCCGGGCGGCGCACCGACGAGCCTGGCCACCGCGTGCTTCTCGCTGTACTCGCTCATGTCGATGCGGACCATGGCGCGTTCGTCGTCGAACAGGAAGTCCGCCAACGCCTTTGCCAGCTCCGTCTTACCGACGCCGGTCGGGCCGACGAACAGGAACGAGCCGGTCGGGCGGTTCGGGTCGGCGACGCCCGCGCGCGCCCGTCGTACCGCGTCCGACACTGCCTGCACCGCCTCCGGCTGGCCGACAACGCGCTTGCCGAGCTCGTCCTCCATCCGGAGCAGCTTCTGGGTTTCCCCTTCCATCAGCCTGCCGACCGGGATGCCGGTCCAGGCCGCCACCACCTCGGCGATGTCATCGGGACCGACCTCTTCCTTGAGCATCACCTCGCCGTCACCGGCTGCGGCAGAAGCCTTTTCGGCCTCGGCGAGCTGCTTCTCCAGCGCCGGGATCCGACCGTAGCGCAGCTCGGCGGCCTTGCCGAGGTCACCGTCGCGCTCGGCGCGCTCGGATTCACCACGCAGGGTTTCCAGTTCCTCCTTGAGGACCCGGACCTGGTCGATCGCGCTCTTCTCGTTCTGCCAGCGGGTCATCAGCTGGTTGAGCTTCTCCCGATCGTCGGCGAGCTCCTGGCGCAGTTTCTCCAGACGCTGCTTGGAGGCATCGTCGGTTTCCTTGCTCAGCGCGACTTCCTCGATCTCCAGCCGCCGCACCGCGCGCTCGACCTCATCGATTTCGACAGGGCGGGAATCGATTTCCATGCGCAGCCGCGATGCCGACTCGTCGACGAGGTCGATTGCCTTGTCGGGCAGGAACCGGGAGGTGATGTAGCGGTCGCTGAGGGTGGCCGCGGCGACGAGCGCGGAGTCGGTGATGCGCACGCCGTGGTGCACCTCGTAGCGCTCCTTGATGCCGCGCAGGATGCCGATGGTGTCCTCCACCGACGGCTCACCGACCAGCACCTGCTGGAAGCGGCGCTCCAGTGCGGCGTCCTTTTCGATGTGCTTGCGGTACTCATCCAGTGTGGTGGCGCCGACCATCCGCAGCTCACCGCGGGCGAGCATGGGCTTGATCATGTTGCCCGCGTCCATCGCGGATTCACCGGTCGCGCCCGCGCCGACAATGGTGTGCAGCTCATCGATGAAGGTGATGATCTGTCCCGCACTGTTCTTGATGTCCTCGAGCACGGCCTTGAGCCGCTCCTCGAACTCGCCGCGGTACTTCGCGCCCGCAACCATCGCGCCGAGATCGAGCGAGACAACGGACTTGCCGCGCAACGACTCCGGCACATCACCCGCCACGATGCGCTGGGCGAGGCCCTCCACGATCGCGGTCTTGCCGACGCCCGGTTCGCCGATGAGCACCGGGTTGTTCTTGGTGCGACGGCTCAGCACCTGCACGACGCGGCGGATTTCGTTGTCACGGCCGATCACCGGGTCGAGCTTGCCCGCGCGGGCCGCCTCGGTGAGGTTGGTGGAGTACTTCTCCAACGCCTGGTAGCTGCCCTCGGGGTCCGGGCTGGTCACCCTGGCACTGCCGCGCACCGTGGTGAATGCCTCGCGCAGCGCGTCGGCGGTGGCGCCGTATTTGATGAGCAGCATCGTCACGTCCGAGTCGCCGGCGGCCAGGCCGACCAGGACATGCTCGGTGGAGACGTATTCATCGCCCAGCTCGGTGGCCAGGCGCTGGGCGGCCGTGATGGCGGCCAGGGCTTCGCGGCCGAGTTGCGGGGTCGTGGTCGCGCCGGTCGCCCTCGGCAGCCGGTCGACGATGTCCTGCGCTTCGCGACGGACCGTTGCCGGATCTACCGCGACAGCCTTGAGCAAGGGGGCGGCGATGCCGTCGGTTTGATCCAGCAACGCCACCAGCAAGTGCGCCGGACGAATCTCCGGATTACCCGCGGCGGACGCCGCTTGCAGCGCGGCGGTCAACGCCGCCTGGGTCTTGGTGGTGGGATTGAACGAGTCCACGGTCACCTTCCTACTAGTCGATGTGCACGGCACCGAGGGTTCGCATTCCGCTCGACGCACGATGGGTCGCGCGGCTCGCTGCCGTTCCTCACCGTTCAACGTTGGAAAGGTTGAGTCTGTTCCGCTCAACTTTGAAAATTCTTTCAGCCTCTCGGCTCTTGACAAACGCTACGCCGCGACACCGTCGAATGCGATGAATCACGACGTCGGTGGTGTATGGATACCTACGACGGCGGTTGCCGTTGGATGCGTCACCTCTTCTCCCAATTACAAGGAGCGAACAGATGCGCGCGATCGTGGTACGGAATTTCGGAGCAACACCCGAGTTGACCGACATGCCGGTGCCCGAGCCCGGCGCAGGCAAGGTCCGCGTGCAGTTGGAGGCGGCCGGGGTCAACCCGTTCGATCAGCGGATGGCCACCGGATACCTGGACGGGAAGATGCCGCACGACTTTCCGATGATCCTCGGCGTCGACGGCGCGGGCACGGTGTCCGCGGTCGGGCCGGGCGTCAGCAAGTTCGCCGTCGGCGACCGCGTGGTCGGCAAGTTCCTCACGTCCCCGGCGGGCCACGGCAGCTTCGCCGAGTACGCGGTGTTGCCCGAGACCGGCGCGCTCGCGCGGATCCCGGACGGCATCCCGACCGGCGCGGCCGCGGCACTGCCGACCGCGGGCGTCACCGCACAGGACATTGTGGACGCCACCCGGATCCAGCCGGGCCAGACGGTGCTGGTGGTCGGCGCGACCGGCGGCGTCGGCTCCTTCCTCGTGCAACTGGCGAATATGGCAGGCGCCCACGTCATCGCCACCGCACGCGGCGATGCGGCCGATCAGACGACCCGCCTCGGCGCGGCCGAAACCGTCGACTACACCCAGGGCTCGGTTACCGCGCAGGTCGCGGCCGCCCATCCCGCCGGCATCGACGTGCTGTTCGACGTGGTGAGCCCGCCCGAAGCACTCGCCGAACTGACCACGCTGGTCCGCGACGGCGGCACCGTCTATTCCACCATCTGGTCCGCCGACGAGGCGGCGCTGCGCAAGCGCGGCATCAAGGGCGGCAATATCGAATCCTCCGGCGGCGCACCGGAATTGACTCGCCTGATGAAACGCGTCGCCGAGGGCGATGTGGTCGTGCCGATCGACACGACCGTACCGTTGGCCGAGGCCGCGTCGGTGATCGGCGCCACGGGCGCGCGCGGCAAGACAGTGCTGACCATCTGAAGCGTGTGGTGTGCGCACCCAGCAGCCGGCGATAGCGTGCCGGTCGTTCGAAGGACGGTCGAACAGATCCACCGAAATGCCGAACCGGTCGCGCCCGCGGTCCGCACAAACGTCGGTGAATAACGCCTGCTACAACTGGTGAGACAGGCCCGCCGCGCACAGTGTTTGCCCACCGATTACCGTTGGCCGAGCCGTGATGGGCCATACCCACACGACCACGGGATTTTCGGGGATACTTGACCGCGGAGGACCGCCGGTTACGGGTATGTCCTCGGGCAGCAATCAGAGGGAAAGGAAGCTCGACGTCGTGGATGCGCGTTCGGCTGCGCTGGTCCGCGCCAACTTCCGTTCGGTGATCGAGTCACCCAACGGATCCGAGCGGTTGATCAGTGCGTTCTATGGTCACCTCTTCGCGGAAAACCCCCAACTGCGCGAGCTGTTTCCGCCTGCCATGGATATGCAGGCAAAACGGCTGGTGACGGCCATCCAGTATGTGCTCGACCATCTGGAGGACTGGGAGCGCGCGCAGAAGTTTCTCGAGCAGCTGGCTCGCGACCATCGCAAGTACGGCGTATTGCCCGGACACTACGATGCCGCAGGCCGGGCGCTGCTGGCCGCCTGTCGTAGCTTCAACTACAACAACGGCGTCTGGAATCGCACGCTCGAGGAGGGCTGGCGCGACATCACCATCCTCATCTCCGCCTCCATGGCCATCGGCGCCAACTCCGACAAATCGCGCCCGTCCTGGGAAGCGACGGTCGTCGGCCATCGCCGGGTGCTGGAGGACTTGGCGATCGTGCGGCTGCAGTCCGAGAGCCCGATCCCGTATCAGGCCGGACAGTACGTGCCGATCGTGGTGCCGCAGCGACCGAAGATGTGGCGCTATCTCTCGCCCGCGATTCCGGCAAATCCCTACGGCGAGATCGAATTCCACGTCCGCAAGATCCGCGGCGGCTGGGTGAGCCCCGCGATCGTGAACGAAACCCGCGTCGGCGACAAGTGGACGATCGCCAACCCGCTCGGCGGGCTGCACGTCGACCGGGACAGCGGCCGCGACGTGCTGCTGATCGGCTCGGGCACCGGTATCGCCCCGCTGCGCGCGCAGCTCATCGAAATGGGCCAGCGCGGCATCAACCCGCGCGTGCACTTCTTCATCGGCGGCCGCTACCCGTGCGAGTTGTACGACGTGGATAACATGTGGCAGCTCTCGCAGAGCAATCCGTGGCTCACCATCGTCCCGGTCTGCGAACAGAAGACCAACCCGTGGTGGTACCCGCATCCGCCCGCGGATGCGCCCTACGGCATGCACCGGACGCTGATCGGTAATCTCGGTGCAGTGGTCGCGAGCTTCGGTGCGTGGGCGGATCGGCAGATCCAGATCGCCGGATCGGCGCGGATGATCGCCGACACCCGCCGCGCGCTGATAGCAGTGGGTACCCCGGAGTCGATTATCAGCTCCGACCCTGTGTAGAACGAGGAGGCTCCGTTGGGGGACTTGCACGGCAACGGTGCTTCGCCCGATCACCGCACACCGCCCGATTTCGACGCCCCGCCCGAATGGAAGGCGACCGTCGTCGGCCATCATCGGCTGCGCCACGACCTCGCGGTGATCCGGCTGATCGGCGAGTTCGTGCCGTTCACCGCGGGCCAGTCCGTCGAGGTGCGGGTGCCGCAGCAGCCGAGCATGCGGCGAAGATTCTCCCCCGCCCTGCCGCCTTCGCTGGACGGCAAGCTCGAATTCCATGTTCGAACCGTGCCGGGCGGCTGGTGCAGCGGCTCCATCGTCGCCGACACCGCACCGGGTGACCAATGGCAGATCACCGCCCCGGCAGGCACGTTCGCCGTCGATCCCGACGGCGACGAGGTGGTGATGATCGCGGGCGGCACGGGCCTTGCCCCGATGCGCGCCCAGATCCTCGACCTGGCCAGGCACGAAGACCCGCCGCCCACCTACCTGTTCATCGGCGGCAGCTCCCCCCGCGACCTATACGCCGCCGACATGCTCTACCTGCTGACCGGCGAATTGCCCTGGCTCACCGTCATCCCGGTGGTAGAAACCCCGGACGATCCCGGCTGGGTCGACGACTGGTACGAACAGTCCCGCGTAGACATCGGCTTCCCGCCCGACGACATGCTCCACGGCACCCTCGCCGACGTGGTCGGCTCACACGGCGCTTTCGCCAACCACCAGGTGCTCGTCTGCGGCTCCCCCGCCATGACCCGCGCAACGGTCGACCGACTCATCTCAACCGGAACCCCCGCCGAGAGAATCCAATTCGAGGGAATCTGACCAACAGACCCGCCCGGAGCAGTTCGTCCAGCGACACGCCGCTCCGGGCCGCTTCACACGCAGCACCGGCGCATCCAACAAAGTCGCAAGCTTCCCACCAACGCCCCCACTCGGCACGATGACACCTTCCGAGCGAAGCGAGACCGAGCACTAGAGTTCGCGGCCCGTCTCGCTTCCGAGCCGTCGAAGCGCATGCGACGAAGTCGCGAGTCTCGACGGCTCGGAAGCGAGACCAAGGGGCCGCGAACACGCAGCGCCGCAGGCGCTGCCAAATCAAAACAGCGGGTCGTGGCGGATGTTCTTGGTCTGGGTGCCCGCTGCCATCAGGCGGAACTTGGTGGTCTGCACCATGGATGGCGATCCGACGATCTGGACGTCGCGGTCGGCCCATGACCCGTAGCTGGCGACGACCTTGCCGATCTGTCCGGTCATTCGTGGTTCCAGCCCGGGCCAGGTGCGCTCCGGTTCACCGGAGTCCACGTGCCACCACGGGTTTTCGTCGCTCTCGGTCACCGGAGTCACGGTGAGCCACTTATTGGCCACGGCGAGCGCGCTGAGCGTTTCGAGATCGTAGAGGTCGCAGGGGTGATGCCCGCCGACGAATAGGTGCACGCGGGGATTGATCCGCCGCTGCGCCATCGCCATGAGCTGGGCGCGTAGTGGGGCGAGACCGGTGCCGCAGCCGACCATCAGCATCTTGCGCTTGCTGTTGCGTGGGATGCCGAGCCCGCCGAGGGGGGACCCGAGTAGCCACTTGTCGCCGATGTTCGTGTGGCCGACCATCGCCGGGCTGACCCAGCCGCCCAGCACGCTACGGATGTGGAATTCGATCTCGCCGTTGGCGTTCGCGGGCACGGCGGGCGACAGATAGCGCCACATCCGCGGCCGGGACGGTATCTGCACACTGATGTACTGGCCTGCGGCGAACTGCATCGGCTGGTCCAGCTGCAACCGCACGACGGTCAGGTTGCGCAGCACGTCGCGGCGCTCGACCACGGTCCCGGTCCACACCGCGGGCGTGGTCTCCTTCTCCGCTGCGCCGATCATGGTTTCGCCGATGATGGTCAGGCCTTCGTCCCAGGCCCGCTCCACTTCATCGGTCCACATCTCGGTGCCTGCGAAAATCCGCATCGCGGCCTTCAACGAGTTGGCCACCGCGACGTAATGCTCGGGCTGCACACCGTATTTGCGGTGATCGCGGCCGAGTTGGGCCAGGAACGGTAGTAACTTGTTCGGCTCCTCGAGCCGGTCCAGCGCGTAGGCGATGGCTTTGACCAATCGGTCACGCTGTGCATCCATTGCTGCCGGGAAGAATTCGCGAGCGTGCGGGTAATCCGTGAACAAGATCGCGTAAAACGAACTTGCCAGTCTCGCGGACCCACCTTCCTCCGCAGCAACCGCCTTGAACGTCGTTCTTATCAAAGCGACAGTCCGCGAATCCATTTGTGTCACAACCCCATTTCGCCCTCGTACACAAACCGAGCCGGCGAGTGAGGTGCTGCGGGACACTCGACAGCAGCCGACGCAACCGAGTGTAGGTGAGGTTTGCCAGCAACGGAATCATCCGTGAAAACATCACGCGTGAAATTCTCCTGAAACGAGGACCCGAAACGCGAAACGCCGCAGAAACCGACTGGGGGATCGATAATTTGGGTGAAATCAGTCACAGACTCACTGAATTTGTGAGATCCATTTTGCAAGGTTCATCCTGATCCAGCACACCGAGCGATCACACGGCAACTCCGAAATGTTGCCGATTACCTAGGGTCAGCAACCTTTACGCACCCGGCCGCCCGGCGACCGACCGGAAATCGCGAGACGACCGCTCGACCGATACGTCACGCGGGCCGTCGTGCGCGCCAATGGATCCGGCATCCCTCCGGCTATCGCCGTGCCTCGACGACATCGGGCCCCGGGTTTCGGTTCACGCGTGATGAACCGAAACACCGGGGCCCGATGGTTGCCAGGAAGTGTCAGCGCCGATGCCGGGGCTGCCACACCACCAATGCGGTACTGCGTTGTGGCGGTGAAAGATCCGGGCGATAGCCCGCGCGCAGCCGCTCCACTTCGGCCGCCAAATCGGCGACGTGCTGCTGCAATTCCGCCACCTGATTGGTGAGTTCGATAATGCGCTTGATGCCTGCGAGATTGACGCCCTCGTCCTGGGACAGCCGCTGCACCTCGCGCAGCAGCTCGACATCCCGGGCCGAGTAGCGCCTACCGCCGCCCGAAGTCCGTTGTGGCGTAACCAGTCCGAGGCGGTCATAGGTGCGCAGTGTCTGCGCGTGCATGCCCGCCAACTGTGCGGCCACCGAGATCATGAAGACCTGAGCCTCGGTACGGCCCGGGTTGGGCCCACCTGACGCATTCTTCGGATCACCGGACATCACGCACCTGCCCATCCCGCACGTGGATCGAACCCGCTGGTCTTCTCCGCATCCGCGTAGCGCCGCAGCGCCTCGGAAGCATTGTCGTCCAGCTTCTGCGGCACGGCGACCTTGACGGTGACCAGCAGATCACCGGCACCGCCGCCGGGGCCGCGCTTCGGCACGCCACGACCACGCACCCGTAGGATGCGGCCGTCCGCAGTGCCCGGAGGCACCTTGACGCCGACGCGCCCTTCCAGCGTGGGCACCGAAACGGTTGTGCCCAATACCAATTCACTGTAACTGACCGGAAGCACCAGGGTCAGGTCGTCGCCGTTGCGGCCGAAGACCTTGTCCTGGCTGACGTGCACGGTGACGAAGAGGTCGCCCGAAGGCGCACCACGCAGCCCCGCCTCGCCCTGTCCGGCCAGCCGAATCTTCTGTCCGTCACTGACACCCGGCGGGATCCGCACCGTGATGGTGCGGGTCCGGTTCTGGATGCCACTGCCGTGGCAGTCGACGCACGGGTCGTCGATGATCGAGCCGGTGCCACGGCATTCGTCGCAGGGTTCACTGAAACCGAACGCGCCCTGGTTGCGGCTGATGACGCCGTTTCCATTGCAGATAGGGCACACTCGGGGACTTGTCCCCGGCTTCGCGCCACTGCCGTGACACGTCGTACACGGTGACGGACTTGTCATCCGCAGCGGAACGGTGACACCTTGCGCGGCTTCACGGAAGCCGAGCGTGGTCTCGGTCTCCACATCGGCGCCACGGCGTGGGCGACTGCCCGTGGTCCGGGTGCCACCTCGGTTGAACAGGCCACCGAGGAGGTCGCCGAGGCCACCGTCGCCCGCATTCGCCTGACCGAAGATGTCGCCGATATTGAAGTCCTGGGAGAACCCACCGCCCGTACCGGGTGTGAACCCGCCGCCCCGGCCATACGCACCGCCACCGGCGAAAAGCTTTCGCGTTTCGTCGTATTCCTTGCGTTTGGCCGGATCGGACAGCACGGCATGCGCCTCGCTGACGGACTTGAAGCGCTCCTCGGCCTTGGTGTCACCGGGATTGGCATCCGGGTGCAGGTCACGAGCGAGCTTGCGATACGCCTTCTTGATCTCGTCCTGGGAGGCGCTGGAGGAAACGCCCAGCTCCTTGTAGAAGTCCTTTTCGATCCACTCCCGTTGACTCACCGGGCATCTCCTCCTCTCACTGTGCTTGACCTGCGGCGCTCCCGGGGCCCTCCGTGGTCACGGCGCGCTACCGCTTCCGGGCCCTTCGCGTCCTTATTGGTTGGGTATGCCGGCATCGGAACCAGCGTTCGATGCTTCATTCACCGGTAGATCGGCCACGCCATCGGTTACCCCGACCAGCGCGTGCCGAAGCACCCGATCGCCGAACCGATAGCCCTTGCGCATGACCACACCGATCACCGGGTCGTGCCCGGAACCTTCGTGCTGCACGGCCTCGTGCAGGGTCGGGTCGAAAGGCTCACCCTCCGAACCGAATTCCTCGAGGCCCTGCTTTGTCAGCGCGTCGGACAGCTTGTCGGCGACCGCCTTGAGCGGTCCGGTCTCCAGGTCGCCGTGCGCACGGGCCCGATCGAGATCGTCGAGCACGCCGAGCAATTCGGTGACCACCGCGGCCTTCGCGGCGTCGATGGTCGCCTTACGGTCCCGCTCGACCCGGCGCCGGTAGTTGGCGTATTCCGCGGTCAACCGCTGCAGGTCGGCAGTGCGCTCGGCCAACTCGCCGCTGATGCTTTCGGCCAGAATCGCGGCCCCCTCGTCGGCTGCGAGCACGGCGTCGGCACCGTTGCTCCCATCCGGGCCGGCCGCGGCAGCGTCTGCTGCGGCCGGTTCCCGAATCTCGCCGGTCTCCGGATCAACTTTGCGGTTGTCGACGAAGGTGATCGGCTCTTGTTCGGGGTTACGCTCCCCCGAATTTCCCTGGGTCACTTCTTCTCCGTGTCGACCGGCTCGTCCACAACTTCGGCATCCACGACCTGGTCATCGTCGGCAGAGCTCGACGCACCGTTGCTCGAGGCCGCGGACTCCGCCGCCGACGCCTCGTAGATGGCCTGGCCCAGCGCCTGCGACTCGGTCGCCAGCTTCTCCACAGCCGACTTCACCGCGGCGATGTCGGTGCCCTTGAGCGCCTCGTTGGCCTCGGCGATGGCCGCCTCGACCTTCTCCTTGACGTCGCCGGGGACCTTGTCCTCGTTCTCCTTGATGAACTTCTCGGTCTGGTGCACCAGCGACTCGGCCTGGTTGCGGGTCTCGGCCTC
The DNA here is from genome assembly GCF_045208035.1 of Nocardia sp. NBC_01009. Taxonomy (NCBI): domain Bacteria; kingdom Bacillati; phylum Actinomycetota; class Actinomycetes; order Mycobacteriales; family Nocardiaceae; genus Nocardia; species Nocardia sp. NBC_01009. The sequence continues at coordinate 595,273 of NZ_CP108695.1, forward strand.
CTCGCGGCGGGCCTTGTCCTCGGCGGCGTGCGCCTCGGCGTCCTTGACCATCCGGTCGATCTCTTCCTTGGACAGGCCGGAGCCGTCCTGGATCTTGATCGTGTTTTCCTTGCCGGTGCCCTTGTCCTTCGCGGTCACGTGCACGATGCCGTTGGCGTCGATGTCGAAGGTGACCTCGATCTGCGGCACGCCACGCGGGGCCGGCGGGATGCCGGTCAGCTCGAAGGAACCGAGCAGCTTGTTGTGCGAGGCAATCTCGCGCTCACCCTGGAACACCTGGATCTGCACCGACGGCTGGTTGTCATCGGCCGTGGTGAAGGTCTCCGAACGCTTGGTCGGAATGGTGGTGTTGCGCTCGATGAGCTTGGTCATCACGCCACCCTTGGTCTCGATGCCCAGCGACAGCGGGGTGACATCGAGCAGCAGGACGTCCTTGACCTCGCCCTTGAGCACACCGGCCTGCAGCGCGGCGCCGACGGCGACGACCTCGTCCGGGTTCACGCCCTTGTTGGGCTCCTGGCCACCGGTCAGTTCCTTGACCAGTTCGGTGACGGCAGGCATACGGGTGGAGCCACCGACGAGCACGACGTGGTCGATGTCCTTGACCGAGATGCCGGCGTCCTTGATCACGGACTGGAACGGCGCACGGGTGCGGTCGAGCAGGTCCGAGGTGATCTTCTGGAACTCGGCGCGGGTCAGCTGCTCATCGAGGAACAGCGGGTTCTTGTCCGCGTCGACGGTGATGTAGGGCAGGTTGATCGAGGTGCTCTGCGAGGAGCTCAGCTCGATCTTGGCCTTCTCGGCGGCCTCACGCAGCCGCTGCAGCGCCATCTTGTCCTTGGTCAGGTCGATGCCCGCACTGGCCTTGAACTTGTCGACCAGCCAGGTGACAACGCGCTCGTCCCAGTCGTCACCACCGAGGTGGTTGTCACCGGAGGTCGCGCGGACCTCGACGACGCCCTCGCCGATTTCCAGCAGCGAGACGTCGAAGGTGCCGCCACCGAGGTCGAAGACCAGGATGGTCTGTTCCTTGTCGCCCTTGTCCAGGCCGTAGGCGAGCGCGGCCGCGGTGGGCTCGTTGACGATGCGCAGCACGTTGAGGCCGGCGATCTGGCCGGCTTCCTTGGTGGCCTGGCGCTGTGCGTCCTCGAAGTAGGCGGGGACGGTGATGACCGCGTCGGTGATCTCCTCACCGAGGTAGGCCTCGGCGTCGCGCTTCAACTTCATCAGCGTGCGCGCGCTGATCTCCTGCGGCGTGTACTTCTTGCCGTCGATCTCGACGCTCCACTCGGTGCCGATGTGGCGCTTGACCGAGCGGATGGTGCGGTCGACGTTCGTGACCGCCTGGTTCTTGGCCGGCTGTCCGACCAATACCTCGCCGTTCTTCGCAAAAGCAACGATCGAGGGGGTGGTGCGCGATCCTTCCGAGTTGGCGACGACGACCGGCTCTCCGCCTTCGAGAACGGCGACGACCGAGTTCGTGGTCCCGAGGTCGATTCCGACCGCACGAGCCATGGTTTTCCTCCTAGTTGACGTAACTATTTGTGTCGGTGCTGGGCGAACGATCGCCCTGCGGCCAGTTGTCCTGTGCCGCGAGACCTCGCCCCCAGCACCTCACGGAGCACGGTCTCAGCAACGCTGAGCGTGGTCGGCTCAATCCTGCACCGGTTTGCGGTCGGGAGTCAACTCAAACTTGAGCCAGACATACTCAACATTGCCGAACAGCTCAACCGGCGGCCCGCGCGATGTATTCCCGAACCCGGATGAACGGGTTGCCGCTCGGCATTCTCGCCGGCCGGACAGGGGAGGTCAGGGATGTGCGCCACCTGTGACGATTGCCACCCACGGATGTCGACCGGTCACTCCGGCTGACCACCCCCTTCGGTGCGTTCGACGACTCGCTTCACGCGCGTGGCCCGCATAACTCAGCATCACCACCGAAGGCAGAGGCGAGGCTGGACAATTTAATAATCGGTACCGTACCGTTTATTAAATGACGAACACGGTACTCATCGCAGGTGCTGGCCCCACCGGGCTGGCGTTGGCCGTCCATCTGGCATTGCGTGACATCGATGTCCGCGTTGTCGACGCTGCCGACGGCCCGGCCACCACGTCGCGAGCGCTCGGCCTACAACCGCGAGGCGTCGAGGTGCTGGAACGTATCGGCGCGCTCGGCGACCTACCGGAGCGATCGCGCTCACTGCTGAACATGTACTACAACGAAGGACCACGGACGAAACTGCGCCTGCAGGTCGGCCGAGCCGCCGCTGCGCTGCCGAAACAGGCGCTACTGATCTCACAGGCCGAAGTCGAGGAGTCGCTGCGGCAACGGTTCCATGAGCTCGGCGGCAAGGTCGAATGGTCAATGAAGCTGGTCGGGGCGCAACAGCACACCGACCGTGTCACCGTCACCCTGTGCAGCAGCGGCCAGACCGAGCAGCACGTCGATACCGAATGGCTCATCGGCTGCGACGGCGCTCACAGCACCGTGCGCAAGATCGCCGGAATTGGTTTTCCGGGGCAGAAACTCATCGAACGACTTCTGATGGTCGACGTGCGCGCCCACTGGCCCTACGACCAGAACGGCAGCACTACCTGGATGGACGCAGGTCATATGCTGTCGGTCACCGCCATGCCGGACAACATGTGGCGCGTGTTCACCGAGCCGCCGGCCGGCTTGCCCGATCAATTATCCGACAACGAAATCTCCGATCGCGTGCTGGATGAGTTCTCCCGCCGCAGCGGAATGAGCCTGGATACGGTTACCGAGATTGCGTGGGCTTCGGAATTTCGCATTCACCGTCGGCTCGCCGAGACCTATCGCCGCGGGCGGATTCTACTGGCCGGTGACTCAGCTCATATTCAAAGCCCGACCGGGGGACAAGGCCAGAACACCGGCCTGGGCGATGCGGAAAACCTGGCTTGGAAGTTGACACTGGTGGCGCGCGGGCAGGCCGACCAACAATTCCTCGACACCTATGAAGGTGAGCGACGGCCGCTGGCACGCAACGTGCTGACCGCAACCAGCACCGCCGTGGACATCATGTTGCCCAACAACCGCTGGAAGCGATGGGTGCGCGATCGGCTGGTCATGCCGCTACTGCGCCTGTCCGTCGTGCAGCGGCGGCTGTGGCTGGTTGCGTCCCAACTGGGCATCAGTTACCGCGGTGGACCGCTTGCGCCTGGATCGCGCTGGTGGGGCCGCCGCCCACGTCCAGGTGATCGCATGCCGGATCTGAGGTGCCAACGCCACGACGGGACCGAAATCACCCTCCACGCGGCGATATCCGGATGCTGGGTGGTGGTTGCGGCAGACCACGACGAAGCCACTCGGCACGCCGACGCGGTAGCGATGCAACTCGGCGTTGATATGGTCCACACCCTCGTGCCGGTACGGACCACCGTGCGCGATGTTTTGCTGATCCGTCCCGACGGGCACCTCGCTTGGCGCGGCCGCCCGGCACCAGAGAAACTATCGGCATGGCTGAACGAGGTCCTGTGGCCGGTGTAGACCGCGGTCGCCCGCGCAACCCTGGCAACGACACCGCCATATTGGACGCCGCGCTCGATCTACTGATCGAGCGCGGTGCCGCCGGGACGAGCATCGAAGCGGTCGCTCGCAGCGCGGGTGTCGCGAAACTGACCGTCTACCGGCGCTGGCAGTCCAAGGAAGAACTCCTGATGGCCGCCCTGGAACACGGCCGCAATCCTGACTCGGAGGCGCCCGAAACCGGACAAACCATCGAAGAACTGGTCGACTTCATCGCCAAGACATTGGGCCGACCACGCTTCCGCGCGCTGATGGCACGAGTAATCGGCGCCTCCGTCGACTATCCGGAACTGGTGAACACCTACACCCGGCGATATCTACTGCCCCGGCTGACATCACTGACCGACACCGCTCAACAGGCCATCGATGCAGGACGATTCCCAGCTGGCACCGACCCGAACGCCGTGCAGGACATCCTGGCCGCCTCGATCGCGATCACTCTCCTCAGCGGCGAGACCGCAACCGCTGACCACATTGCCCACCGACTCTGGACCCTGTTGCGCCACATAGGCTATCGCGAACAGTCCGACTGATCCGGAGCTGTTGACAACACGGCGTAGACGACACGGCGAGGTTGTTCATTCGCCGACCAGAAAACCCTGGCGGCGTGGAGGATCTGTTCCGAGAGATGCTCGCCTGCGTTGGCCCTGGCGAGCATCAGGGCCCGACAGCTCGATGAGCCTTCGCGCTCGTCGTCGGCGGCGCGCTCACCGAATTCGTCCAGCTTGCCGATCATATTGCGGAGCCGTCGACGTGTGCGCCACGCAGCGGGCTGTCGGCGCGCGCCACATCCCCGGCCAGGGCGGCGATGCCGCAGCCTCGCGCCGTGTCGCGATGCTTGACCGACAGGTACCGCTCGTAATGTCCTCGATCCGGAGCCGCGCGAACGAATCGCTCTGCATTTTTTGAGTCGATACTCTACATTCGTAGAGTGGCCGTAAAGAGGGCGGAGTCGGCCTTGGGCAGAACCCGATCCGCGAAACGTTCAACCGCAGCGAAATGTTGGGCCTAGGGGCGGGTTCGATCCCGAAACGGCGGTGGCAGCGGTCGAGTCGAGTACGAAAGGCCAGCCCGGACAAGAATTTCCGGTCCGTACGTGGAGGAGCAGGTAGGTGTTCGAGGGGCTGGACGAGATCGACTGGGACGCGATGGACAGCGGGTTCGACTCGGCGCGGACGGTGCCCGAGTTGCTGCGCGAGGCAGCGTCCGACGATCCGCAACAGAGCGATTTAGCACTCTGCCAACTGGCGGATTGGCTCCACGTGAGTACCTTCGGCTACGACTACAACCCCATCGACGGGATCGATGGGCCGCGGCTGGCAGCGATTTCCACACCGTTCCTGCTCGAGCTGGCATTGAACCCGCTGCACAGCATGCGATCGACGATTCTGAAGATGATCGCCGCCATCATGGGTGTGAACGAACACGACGAGACCCAGCCGTTCCGCCTGTGGCGAGACGACGAGATGGCCACGATGCCCGTGTTGCGGCATCGGCAGAGCGCCCGTTCGGCGGTCGGCCGTGCGGTACCGGACCTGATGTGGCTTCTGGCCGATCCCGACGCGGACGTCCGGCGGGCGACGCCACTGGTGCTGGCGCCCTGCGCCGAGCAATGGCACACCGTGATCCCGGCCCTGCTGGAACGTGTCGAGGCGGAGTCCGATCCGAACGTGAAGTTGAGGGTCGTCACCGTCCTGGGTTCGATTGCGAAGGGCTGGCCCGATCCAGCGGCCGACTTCGGCATTCCGGCGAAGCTGGTCGAGTTACTCGGCGACGACGGCGATCCGGTCGGTCAACTGATCGCCGCGGTCACCGTCTTGCAAGTGAATTCGGCGGCTTTGCCGGGCGGAGTGGACAGGGCTGTGGTGGGTGCGGTGCATCGACTGTCGGAGGTCGAGTTACCGGAGTTGTCCGGTAGCGACGCCTGGATGTACGGCACCACGAACGAGTGGATGGCCTACCTGATCCACAGCATGTGCGACGAACTGGATAACCGGCCGGAGGAACAGACCAAGTTATTGCGTGGACTTTTCACCGCACCGCAGCCGGAGATTCGACGCAAGTCATGCCACATGGCCAGGCGGCTGATAAACACCTGGCGCGGCGATCACTCGACGTTGATCACCAGCGTGGCAACACAACTGGCAGACACCGACGTCTGGAAGACAGCAGCAGAAGAGCTATCGCACCTGGGATCGGCGATCGCACCCGCAGCCGACCACATCTTCGCTGTACTCGATCAATACCCGCGGATCACCGAGCTGCGCGAAATCCCGCAGCGGCTACAAGACCGCTGGATACCGATGCGGTGGCTCGAGCTGCACTCCAATCACCCGCCCCGCGTCGGCCCACTGCTGGGATTGGCCGCGCAATCCGGCGATCCGAGGGCTGTCCAGGCGCTGCGGTGGGCATTGGAACTCGATACCCCGCCATTCGGACTCGACGATGCGCTGGCGGCGCTGGGTGCGCCTGCTCTGGAGTTGTTGCCGCTGATCCGTCGTCGCATGCTCGAGCTGCACGAACTGTATCCACGCACCCCGCTCGACGATTACTATCGGCCGGCAATGGCATTGGCGCGAGGGCTCGGTCGGCTCGGCGCGGCGGCGGCAGCAGCCGCCGAGGATGTGGTCGCGATCCTGCCGAGCGATTCCCGGATCCTAGTCGAGGTGCTCGGGCGCTTCGGCCCAGCGGCAGGTGCCACCGCCCCGGCCGTGCGGCCCTTCCTGGCCCACTCCGAGCCGCGAGTGCGCTGGGATGCCGCCGCGGCATGGTGGCGACTCACCGGCGATCCTGAACCTGCACTGGTACTGGCACTGGACGCATTCAGGGCAGACGCCTTCTCGTTCCGTGCTACCGAGATCGCCGGAAACCTGGGACCTGCCGCAGCCGCATGCGTGCCGCACCTGCGACGCCTGATCGACAGCCCGGAGCGGAGGGAGGCATCCCATGCCGCAATAGCGCTGTGGCGCATCACCGGGGAGCCGGGGCCGACAGTGACCACACTCCTGGAGCACAGCACCACCGCCCTCCCTAAATCGGACGCTGAGCGCGCGTCCGCCAGAGATTTCACCGACGACTGGCTGATCGACGCGGCCGATTGTTTCGCAGAGATCGGACCCGCCGCCGCAGCAGCCGCTCCACTGCTGGCGACCGAGCTGGCCCATCCCCGCCGCCGCGATACCAGCGCGAGCCACGACAACAACCTCTGCCGCGCCTTCCGACGCGCGTTGGACAGCATCTTCGCCATCTGATCCGAACCAGCGTCGGTAGTTCCACGCCAGATCAAGATGGACAGCTCCTCTTTTAGCGCTCGTAGCGTGCAAGGGTGTCAGGCGCTTCAGACAATGCAGAGTCACGTAACAGTCGGGACCTTGGATTCAACCTCGACAGCCGTGTCATCGCAGGCCAGGACTGTGCGCCAGTTGTGATCAGCACGTAGCTGGTCGGGGAGTGACAAGGCGATCGTTGTCACCGGGCTGGTCTGCGTGATCTGCGACAACCTCTCGGCGAACAAGCCGCCCGAATTCGTCCCCGGCCGCCGCGTCCTAGTTGCATCCGATCGAGGCCCGGTTCAACCCGGAAGGGTCGCCCGGTTGGGCAGTTAGGCCGTATCCGGGCACAGCACCGGCGCTCCGTACCACTGGCAGACCAGCAGCGCGAGCTCGACGTCGAGCCTGTCCTCGGTGATAGGCCTGCCGCGCCGCGATACCGCCCGCCCGACCCGGTATTTCACCGTATTGGAGTGCAGATCGAGTTCTGTGGCGGCCGCCTTGTAGCTGGACCCGGCGCGTAGGAACACCCGTAATGTCTCGCGCAGCCATGCGTCGTTCTTATTGTCGGTGGCCAAGTCGCCGAGCACCTCGCAAACCCATTCCCTGACCTCCGCGATCCCGCCGCCGAGCAGGGCCGCCGCCACCGACAATCCCGGGTCGCCGGCTGCGATGATGCTCGATTCCGCGTCTCCACGCGCCAGCGCGACCGAGCGCACACCTTGGGCGAGCCGATGCGACCGGCGGAACCCCGACACTCCGGAGGCCACCGTGCCGATCGCCACCCGCGGCGCATCCGGATACGCGGCCGCGAAACCACGGACCTTGGCGACAGCGTCGGGCTGCGCCGACCGATACGGCAGCCATGCCCAGGCGCTCATCCGATCGTCGGCGACGAACAGCGGGCGGGCGGCGGCATCTGCCACCTCGGCCGATTCGCGGACGAATCGTTGCAGCCCGGCGAGCTCGTCAACATGGGCGCCGGCGCCCGGGTACCAAACGATAAGTGCCAGATGGAACCAATGCAGTGGGTAACGGATCGATTCGGTGGCGGCATCGATATCGACGGTCCTCTTACCCGCCAGCACTTCGCGGACCCGAAGCGCACGGGCGCTGTTGCGGTCGTCCAGCCACTGCTCGCGCTCGCCTTCGTAGGCGGCGACGACCTGCTGGATGATCTGGTCGAGGTATTCGAACAGCCTGGTGCTGATCGCCTCCACGACGATGACCTGATCCACCGGCGCGATATCACTGGCCAGCAGATCGGCGAAAACCATCTTGGTCAGACGCCGCTGGCCGACATGGTAAGCGCGAACCAGGGCATTGAGCGGGACCTCGTGCTGGGCCAAGCGCCTGCTGTACTCGATGGCCGCCACGGGCGCGTGGATCCGCGCCGCCGGGATGTCGTGCTCCAACGCGTGCAGCAGTGTGTTGATATTGGCCTGCACGCTGGCCCCGAGCAGTTCGATGGTGTGGACGTCGGCACGCAACTCAGGTATCTCGTCCTCGACTACGCGCGAGATACCCACGTTGACGTTCGTCACCCGCTCGTTCATGCGGGCGGCGATCTTCGCGATACAGCGGCTCACATCGACATCACCGTCGCGACGAAAAGTCGTCACCACCCAATGGTAGTTACATCGCAGCGACCCGCGGCGACGAATACGAGGTCGACTTGTTCTCCGGCGACAAATCACGCGACGAATTTCGTCAACGCACGACGATGACGAGCAGCACCGATATTTCTACCGTTGTGGTCATTCCTCGCACCACACCTCCTCTTCGAGGACCGCCCTTGATTCTTTCGACCCTCCCGGACCGTCGCGCCGCCGCCGCGCCGCACGCACCCGCCATCACCGACGACAACATCGACCTGAACAACACCGAATTTCTGGCCGCCGTGCGACGGGCCGCCGCCTCCCTGCGCGCCGCGGGCGTTTCGACGGACGATGTAGTCGCGATCATGCTGCCCGATACCGCAGCCCTCGTCGTATCCCTGTTCGCCACATGGCGTTTGGGTGCCACGGCCGCCCCGATCGACCCATCGCTGACCGCCCCGGAGGCCAGCTACCAGATGGCCGAGGCGGGCGCCAAGGTGCTGGTCGCCGCGCAGCGGCCCGCCTTCGACGCTCCGGTCCAAGCCGTCATATCCGCCGACGAACTCACCACGGCAGACCCCGCCGTCCTGGAAGCGGCGTGGCCCAGCGACGACGCACCGGCGCTGATCATCCACACCAGCGGGAGCACCATCGGGCCGAACCGCGTGATCCTCGACCACATGAACCTCGACGCAATGTGCCGATTGGCGATCGAGGCATTCGCACTCAACGACGCCGACCACAGCCTGTTGATCCAGCCGCTGTTCCATACCAACGGCATCGTGGTGGGCACCTTGTCGCCGCTACTCGCCGGTGGCCGCGCCACCATAGCCGGCCGGTTCAGCCCCACGTCGTTCTTCGACCGGATCGAACGCAGTCATGCCACCTACTTCTCCGCGGACCCGACCATGTACACGGCGCTGTCCGATCTGCCCGCCCAGATACGGCCGAACACCTCGTCGGTGCGGTTCGCTATCGGCGGCGCGGTGCGGGCCAACCTCGAACAGCGGACCAAGTTCGAACACCGCTACGGCATACCGATCATCGACAGTCACGGGCTGACCAACATTCCTGGGCGAACACGTTCAACCGCTAACCGGCGTCGACTGGCTCATCTGTAGGCATACGTCGGTTAGACCTAATGCCGCCGCGGCATGGTGGCGACTCACCGGTGATCCCGAACCCGCACTGGCACAGGCACTGGACGCATTCGGGCATTGCTGGATCCGGACGCCCCGTAGCCCGTTGGATCTCCCGATGGGTGACGGGCTTTCGCCGCAGCCCTGAGCTGTCGCTGTAGTCTCAGCAGCGGCCAGGGAGCGAGCTGCCGGAGGAAAGCTGCGCATAGGATTCGTTCACATAGCCGTATCCCGATCCTCCTTTAGGCCCTTGGATTTTCAGCCATCTTGCGGAAACCCCATAGGTACCGCTCATGTCGGGACCGTTCACCCAGCAGACTATTATTACGTGCGTATTAGTGGGCAGGTAATCAACTTTCGAGCTGTCGACCGTGGGCTTCTGAAAGACATAGACCGTCGTGAGTCCCTGCGGTGCCACCAATGTTGCGCTAGCCAGGGGCGTCGAGGTTTGAGACGAAGGGCTCGGCTTCGTCGTGACTGTTTTATTGGAGTTCAATGGTGGTTGAGAAGTAGAGATACCGGCTCCTCTTCCGTCCCCATCGTTACCCGGATCGCGAGGATACAACCAAGCCAGCAGCGCTATTAGGACCCCCAGCACGGTAGCGACACCAACCATTATCTCCCAACGTGGGATGTTCACCCCGCAATCCTCCTTCTCAGACTCCATCGCCGGAATGACAAGCAAGAACCACTACAACCAGTGCCGGTCCGATCAATTCGACCTGGGGGCTGGCGGGATAGATCCTACGGAGGAGTACGAGGAACATGTGAGGGCTACTTCAACCGGGCGTGTCACCCTTGGCGGCGGTAGCCGCAGCGGCCGGAGATGTGTGGGTCAAGCCCAAACGCGTGGTGTAGCGGGGATGGTCACCGGTGATCCGGCTTTCATTAGGCGGTGAGAGCTGCGGGGGTGGTCTCCTCCTGTTCGGTGGGGTCGGTGGTGTCACGTGAGCGGGCCAGGACATCGAGTCCGAGGTAGCGGCGGCCTTCGATCCATTCGTCGTGCTGTTCGGCCAGGACGGCCCCGACGAGACGGATGATGGCGGTGCGGTCGGGGAAGATGCCGACGACGTCGGTGCGGCGCCGGATTTCCTTGTTCAACCGTTCTTGAGGATTGTTCGACCAGATCTGGCGCCAGATCTGTTTGGGGAAGCTGGTGAACGCAAGCAGGTCGGCGCGGGCCGCATCGAGGTGACCGGCCACCTTCGGCAGTTTTTCGGTCAAGGCGTCGAGCATCCGATCATATTGTGCGGCAACCGATTCCGGGTCGGCTTGATCGAAGACTGAATGCAGCAACGTGCGAACCCAGGGCCACGATGCCTTCGGTGTGATCGACATGAGATTGACCGTGTAGTGGGTGCGGCAGCGCTGCCAGGAGGCGCCGGGAAGGGTGGCGCCGATCGCGGCCACCAGTCCGGCGTGGGCGTCGCTGGTGACGAGGCTGACCCCGGACAGGCCGCGGGCGACCAGGTCGCGGAAGAACGCCAACCAGCCCGCGCCGTCTTCGCCGCTGGTGACCTGGATGCCCAGGATTTCGCGGTAGCCATCGGCGTTGACGCCAGTCGCGACCAGGGTGTGGACATTGACCACGCGGCCGTTCTCGCGGACCTTCAACACCAGGGCATCGGCAGCGACGAACGTGTAGGGCCCCTGGTCGAGCGGGCGGGTGCGGAACGCCTCGACCTGCGCGTCCAAGTCGGCGGCCATGATCGAGACCTGTGATTTGGAAAGCTTTGTGACACCGAGTGATTCGACAAGGCGCTCCATCCGTCGGGTGGACACACCGAGCAGATAGCAGGTCGCCACCACAGAGGTCAGGGCCCGTTCGGCGCGTTTGCGGCGTTCGAGCAGCCAGTCCGGGAAATACGTGCCCTGGCGCAGTTTCGGGACCGCCACGTCGATCGTGCCGACCCGAGTGTCGAAGTCGCGGTGGCGGTAGCCGTTGCGGTGGTTGACCCGATTCTCGCTGCGTTCGCCGTAGCCGGCACCGCACACAGCGTCGGCTTCGGCGCCCATCAGTGTCTGGATGAACGTCGAGAGCATGTTCCGCAGCAGGTCAGGGCTGGTGACAGCGAGTTGGTCGGACAGCATCTTGCCCGGGTCGATAGGCTGGACAGAGGTCATCGCGTGAAACTTCCTTCTCATGACTTGGTAGGTCTTCTGAAGGATCACGCGGTGACCATCCCATTCACGGTTACGACACACCCTTGCGCTGCAAGGGCGTTCAGTTCGTACACCATCTTGATGGACTCAACCGATGTGTGCTCGAAGCCCGGCCACATGCGTCCTGAACTGCCGCTGCCTATGGCCGTATGCTCACTGCTGGGACACCATGTGGCTCAACGCGGAATCCGACCAGACCGCCAACATCTCATGACGAGCACAAACGGTAACCCCGCTTCTCCCCTGGAGTGCAGTGGCAGTACTTAGTCGTGCTGCCGGTTTCCGCTCCGTTCTCAGGGCATGGGGCCATGCCTCGCCAGAGCCCGCCTACCGGCGCTGACGCAGGTACTCGTCGTGTTCGAGGTCTTCGCGGTAGTAGCGCTGGGTGAGAGTCATGAGGCGATGGATTTCGGCTGCCATGGCATGGGGAGCAAGGGGTTTGGCGATGATGGGGTCGCCGGTTTTAACGTAGTAGCGGCCGTCTTCGTAGTCCATCCACCAGAAGCCGCGGCCGAAGCCGGGGCGGGCGTCGAGGGCCGGGCCGGAGAATACGGTGATTTCGCCGATGGCGAGCCGGGGGCGTTTGAAGAGGCGGTCCAGCTGTTCGACGAGGCTGATTTCGTAGGGTGCGCGGACCGCGCGGTCTCGATCGGCCGCGAGCGTTTCGCGGCGCACCTCTAGTGGTTTACTGGTTCCGGCGCGCATCTTCGGCAGGGCCGCTACCGCTTGTTCGGCAACTTTCTTTGCGGAGCAATAACTTACGATTACGTCGGCACCGGTATCGAGAGCCGCGCCCGGCAGCTGGACCAGGGTCGCACCCGCTTTGCCGCGCACCGCGCCGTGAAATCGGTAGACGGCCAAGGGGTCTCGGTTGTCGAAACCTTTCGACTCGATCCGGGTGTCAGGTTCCAGCAGTATGTCCAGTGCCCGCTCCAGATCGACTGCGTACTTGCCGAGCAGGGCGTCGACCGCAGCCTCGCGCTGCCTTTTCAACGCGCTGAAATCCATTTCCTCGGGCCGGAATTGGAGCGGATAGGGCAGCCGGTCACGACCGTAGGCGGCCCAGAGGATCTCGAACTCTTGGCCGGTGAAGCGCCAATCAACCATGGTCCCCACCGATAACCGGCGGTACCGATTTCGGCAGCGAATCCAGGCCGGTTACCTCCTCGCCATTCTGTCTGTTGATCAGGTAGTCCTTCGTGCCGGAGGTCTCACGGTCGTCGTCCTTGCCCTTGCCTGCCGCGCCTGGCGCGACACCGGACGTGCCGGCGGTGCCCGGCCGGTTGCCGGTGCCCGCGGACGCCGCGAGCGGGTTCGCGCCGGATTGCTGAGGCACGCCGGGAATGCTGCGGCCCGGGGCCGGGGTGCCAGGAGTGCCTGGAATGCCTGGGCCGCTCGGCCTTCCGGGTGTGCTGGGTGCGCCGGTGGAGCGCGGTGGAATCGTTGGGGCCGGGGTGGTCGGACTCGGTGTTGTCGGACTCGAGGTGCCGGTGCCGCTCGGTGTGTTCGCCGGGGTGCCAGGCGTGTTCGCAGGCGAAGCAGGCTGTTGCGTCGCGCTGGCCGGGTTTACCGATTGTGGTGTCGTCGCGGCCGGGTCGGTGACGAGTGGCTGTTCGGGGCTGCCACCCGGCTCTTCGGAGCCCGGGTTTCCGGTGCCTTCGGGAACTTCGCTCGGTTTTCCGGGTTCGCCGGAACCGGTCGGGCCAGGGGATGTGCCACCGGGCGGTGCGACAGGCGGTTGCGCCGGGTCGTCGACGATCGGCGGCGCGGCGGGCAGGACAGGAACGCCGTGGTCGGTCTGGTTCACCACCTGACCGAAGACTGTGCGCAGCACCCGGCGCGCCTCCTGGGTGGCCTCCTCCTCGGTGTAGTCGCCGCTCTTCATCACGCCTTCTTGCGGCAGCGTCTTGCCGTGGAGGTCCGGGCGTTGCGTGGCCTGCGGCATCAAGGCTTGGGTTTGCTCCAGCCCGGTTTGCAACTCGAGCAGTTTGAAACTCACTAATGCCGCTGCCCCGGAGAGGTTTTCGGACTTCTTGGCATAGTTGTTCACCGCAGCGGCCGCCGCCGCACCGGACTGCCCCGTCCACCCGCCGTGCCCGCCATCACCGTTGACGGTGTGGGCGAAGTGCTGGTTGAACAACGTTGTCGCGGCAGTGAGCTGCGCCCCGATTCTCAGCCACGCCTCCCCGGCCTGCCGGGCGGCACTCGGCCGCATCGCGTCGACGGCCTCGACCATCTGCGCCAGCGTCATGCTGTCGTAGTTGTCCGGACCGGGGATTTTGGGCGGATCGAACTCGCCCGTGAAGTTGCCGGTCAACGAGTTCGTGCTGGTGTAGATCGCTTCCCGATCGCGGTTCCATTGCTCCTGCGCGGCGATGATGCGGGCGCGGTAGTCGTCGTAGGAGGTCATTGCGGGATGTCCACTCCGGTGAGTTGATCGGCGCGAGTTTGGTCGATCTCCACGAAGTTCGAGATTGCTTTGGCTACAACTTCTTTCGCCATTTTGACGGTATCTATGTGTTGCTGGAGCACGGTGTCTATGGACTGCTCGGTACCGGTGGCCTTCAAGCTGAACTTTTCTTCGAGAGCCTTGCTTGACGGAAACGGGCCGAACCCAGTGACGAACGTCACGCCGCGAGTCAACTGGAGAATATCGCCGAGTTGGGTGAGGAATTCGTCGCACACCTTGTCCAGTCCGTTGCCGACATCGGGATGCAGTGATATCTCGCCAGCATTGGCTAAATCGAGTACCCGACGCCACTCCGCCGGATCAACACCGAACTCCATGGTTCCCCTCAACTCCCGGGCAGATATCTGACCAGATCGTCGATATGCCGACGCGCCTCGACACACGGTTCACCCTGTTTGCCGATCTCGTATCGAGTGGAGACTTCGAAGGACACCGTTCCTTGCGGCACCTCGATTGCAGTGCCGCACGTTAGCCGCTTGGTGTCGCCGACACGGAGGAAGTCGACCGCCTGGCGCGAGCCGATAGTCCGAGGTGTGAAAGCCTCGAAGTCACGGCGTTTCTTGAAGTCATTCAGCGTTGGTGTCCCCGAGTAGATCGCCAACTCGTACCACCGCGCCGACGCGCGCCAACTGCACACTTTCCAGCCGTCGAAGTCGACACCCGCGACATCCTTTTTCTTGCTTGCTGGGTCGAGCCTAGTGGCAGATATTGCCGACTCCGGCAGATCACACGGATTCCACAGCGCCGCATCGGGATCAGCAGATTTCGTCGCCGCAGCCGTCGACGTCGTACTCGCCGCACCCGTTGTGGTCGCAACTGGGCTGGCGGAGTCCTCACACCCAGCCAAGAACAGCACAGTGCCGATCGCGAGGGCAACACCGCGCAGCACATTCCCCCTGCTCGTCATAGGTTCCTCGCCGCCGGTGGACCGCCATGTCGGTAGGGCCGGACCGGCTTTTCCGCCCCCTGTCAGCTCTCTGTTGACGGTACTGGCCGGTCAACCGGCGGTGCAAGCGAACTCGGCGGTTGATGCTGGTCTTTCTGGCCAGAAGACACCTCAGAACCGCACACTTCCTGTGATAGGCACCAACTCTGGGTATTGCAGGGGGGTGCAGGTCCAGACACAAAGTGCCGGTCCAGAGATAGGGCACGAAGACTTGAGGAGCGCACGTTGGGGATGAGGCGCCGTGTTTCGTTAGTTGGGGCGGGCTATCGTCAGCTCGGGAGTTAGGAGCGATTGCCCGTCGACACCGTCATGTCGAGCACCGTGCTTCGCACCGCGCCTAGGGCCCGCCTGGTAGGCGGCGGCGCCCGACGGACACTTCATCTTTCAGATCTTCGTAGCCGATCGCCAGCTCAGCGAGCCTCTCCCACGCGTCACCGAGCTCCCCTTTCGAACCGCTTGCCAATGCCGCGAATGCGCAGGCGGTGAACTGGCCGAGCCGGTCGACCACCGCACCGATGGTTTCTGTGTGCACACGTGCCGCACCGAGTGACGGCGGGAGGTGCACGCAGACCCAGTAGTCGATTTCGCGGACCAGGCGTGCACGTTCGTGGTCGATCTCATCGGCTTGCTCGCGGCAGGCACAGAGTCGCCGCTCGTGTAGTTCGGCAAGTTCCTTGGCCGAATGCAGTAGCGGGTGATCGTTGTGCACATCGCCGCGACATGCGGCCAACATCAGGTTTTTTCCAGGCAACGGTGCATCGAGCATCATCGTTCACGCACCTGAGCAGTCGCGCGTACTGACGCGATGACCACCAGCCCGGAAGGACGGAATGCACAGCGCGGCGGCTCGATCCAGCGTCGGAATTGCGGGCACCGATCGGTAGGGGAAGGCAGTGCGATCGCCCCGCCCGCTCGCACTATCGAGACGTTGAGACGGAACATCTCGGCGAACAGACTGTCGTCGTTGGGCAGGTCTGGACGCACCAGGTAACTCCATCGGCTCGACCGGGGATGCGACATGATGGGTCCGGTATCTTGTTGCCTGCGTTGCATTTCCCGTCGCACTGCATGCCCGAGATCGGTGGGCATCATCACCGCCCACACAATCCCCGCTTTGACAATGATCCGTCCGAGTTGCGGCGGGTCAACGATCGCGGGGAGATCGCACACCAGCCGGTAGTACCGGCAGCGGGACACGGGCGTGTCGCCAAAAGCTATGTGGTCCATACGGAGACCTCGAGTCGCATCGGTGATGGATTGGGGCGCCCATGTCCTGGGCGGACTGTGGTGTAGCCAGGATGGAAAGCTTGGAAGCGAAGCAGATTTGGGCTACCTGCCAGGCGCATAACTAGAGCAAAACACCTCCGACCTGCGGGAAGTGTCATAAACTGGGTAACCCAGTTGAACTAACCCGAAAGTGCAGAGCAATCCCCGCGCAGGTGGCTCCCTTCACCCAGAACGGGCGAGCGCCACAACAGAAAGGGCACTTTGACCGACACCGGTTCGACCTTGCCGAGGCGGCAGCTCGGCAGCTACCTGCATGAGGCGCGCACTGCGCTGAACCTGTCGCAGGAGAAGCTGGCAGAGCTCGCAGACCTGAGTTCATCTGTCTTGCAACGACTGGAAAAGGGGGAAGCAACACGGCTGAAAGTCCGTGACCTACAGGCAGTTTGCGATGTCTTGGAGATGTCCGACGAGATGACCACCGCCATGGTCGGACTATTGCGCCAAGGAGCCGAGAAGAGCTGGTGGCACGAATACGGCAATCTGATCCCAGCCACATTCGATGTGTACGTCGGGCTCGAAACCGCGGCACGGAGGCTGAACACGTACCAGCCGTCACTGATACCTGGGTTGCTCCAGACTGCCGACTATGCCCGGGCTCTCATGCAGATGGGCTACCCAGCAGAGGACAGTGCTGAGCACGATCGGCGGATCGAGCTCAGGACGAAGCGTCAAACAATCGTCACCAGGAAGCATCAGCCGATCGCGCTCGACGTGGTACTCCACGAATCAGTCCTCCGGAGCACCGTGGGTGGTCCCAATGTCATGGCAGCACAACTTCGATACTTAGCCGAGATAGGAAAGCTGTCCAACGTGACGGTTCGGGTGCTGCCCTTCTCGGCCGGAGCACCGATCGGCCATGCCGTTGGACAATTCGCCATCCTCGAGTTCGGCAAGGATGGGAAGGGGAAGCCGGTCTGGCCCCAGGTCGTCTACTTGGAGACCTTCGTCGGATGCATTTACCTAGAGAAGACCGTTGACGTGCAACTGTACGATCGGGTGCACCAGAGTCTTCAGCAACATTCGCTGGATGTGGCAGCAAGCAGGAGCCTGCTTCGGCAGGTGGCAAAGGAGTTACAAGAGACATGACTGCTGATCTGTCCCGAGCTCAATGGTTCAAGAGCAGCCGCAGCGCCGCTCAAGCCGATTGCGTCGAGGTCGCCTTCCTCGAAGGCGGCGTCGTTGGCGTGCGCGACTCCAAGAACCCGACCGGCCCCGCGCTCGTCTTCACCCCCGGCGAGTGGGACGCGTTCACCGCCGGAGTACAGGACGGCGAGTTCAACCGCGCGTAAGTCTGGGAACGCGAAGAAGCCGCCTCCGTCGACCGGACCCGCAAAAGAAGCGAGACATGACGTCTGATCTGTCCCGAGCTCGATGGTTCAAGAGCAGCCGCAGCTCAATGGGCAAGGACTGCGTAGAAGTCGCGTTCCTCGATGAAGGCCACGTCGGCGTGCGCGACTCCAAGAACCCGACCGGCCCCGCGCTCGTCTTCACCCCCAGCGAATGGGACGCCTTCACCGGCGGCATCCACGACGGCGAGCGACTATCTCTTGACCGAGCCTTGGCGGACCGCGATCTACCGCGGTCCGCGCGGTCGATCATCGGCGCAGGAAGTCCAGTACTGCGCCGGTCTGGCCGAGTACGGCGTGCCCGATGTCCGGGAGGAGTTTCACTGTCGAGGACCTTGCGCCTGTGAGTAGTATCGAGTGCTGTCACTCAAACACCGCTCTGGGACAACAGGTTTGACACCCGGCACACACCCGAAGGGAACTTGACTGTCACATCACTACGGGGCTTCGGGTGGGTCCAACGAGAGTTGAGTGGATGCCGGAATTCCTACTGCCCGCGCGGTTCGGTATCTCCACTAGCCGGCAGGAAACGGCTCAGCATCATGAAGATGCACTGAACTGACCCACGCTGGTGCTCGTTAGCCCTACCGTTTTGCGCGCACCCGACCTGCCGAGGGATCAGCCCTCGACAACCACACCCGTAGTGTGCGTTGTCTTGCGAATTCGTGACTGCCGGAGAGGCATTCCACAGACACGGCTTGGGGACGCTCTGCTGCCTGCCCGTTCCAACGCGCGGTCACAGAGCATGTCTGGCACTGTCGTCTTTTCAATGTCACCGTTGGGAGATCATCTGTGGAAATGCCCGGCACACACAGCTCGCCGATCGATGCCGGTGGGCCCCGCGTCTCGCTCCATTCCGAGGCGTTCGCGAGAGATCCACACAGCGCCTACCGCGCTATGCGTCGTAACTACGGCTCCTTGGTGCCGATCGAACTGTCGCCGGGCATCCCAGCCACCCTGGTGATCGGATATCGCACCGCCGTAAGGATTCTCAACGATCCGGATCACTTCCCCGCTGATCCGCGCGGCTGGGAGAAGAATGTGCCGAGTGAGTGCCCGATTCTGCCGATGCTGGGATGGCGGCCGAACGCGCTGCGCAACACTGGCCTCGACCATCAGCGCTACCGGCAGGCGAACACGGCGGGCATCGCCGAGATCGACGGGCACGCGCTCCACGCCATTGTCGAGAAGCACGCCATCCGGCTGGTGAACACGTTCTGCGAAGACGGTGCCGCTGATTTGATCAGTCAGTACGCGTATCCGCTCGTCTTCGAAGTCCTCAATACGATCCTCGGCTGCACACCAGAGATCGGGCAGAAGGTCGCCACCGGCATGGCCGCGATCTTCGAGGGCATCAACGCGGCCGAGGGCAATGCGATGCTCACCGAAGGCCTGGTGGAATTGGTCCGCTTGAAGCGACAAGAACCTGGCAGCGATGTCACCACGCGGCTGATCGAAGATCCAGCCGCGCTCGATGACGAGGAAATGATCCACCAACTGGTCACTCTCTACGGCGCGGGTATCGAGCCACAGCTGAATTTGATCGTCAACACGCTGCTGCTGATGATGACCGACGACCGGTTCGCGGACAGTGTGCACGGTGGCACACTGTCCACTCGTGACGCCCTCGATGAGGTCTTGTTCACCGACCCGCCGTTGGCGAATTACTGCGTGTCCTACCCCCGCCAGCCGATCCTGATCGACGGAGTGTGGCTGCCCGCGAACCAGCCGGTCGTGATCAGCATGGCCGGCTGCAACAACGATCCGGACATCGGCAGCGGTGAATACACCGATAATCGCTCGCATCTGGCGTGGGGTCTCGGGCCGCATGCCTGTCCCGCGAGGTCGATCGCCTACCTGATCGTGCAGGAGGCCATCGACCAATTGCTCGACGCGCTGCCTGAACTGCGACTGGCCGGCGCCGCCGAAGACCTGGCGTGGCGACCAGGACCTTTCCATCGGGCACTGGCCGCACTGCCTGTCGTCTTCCCTGGATCGTCGCCGTTGCCGTTGCCGTTGCCAGTGTTCTAAGGAGATAACGATGGACCAACAATTGATCGTCCTCAACCCGACAGGGACTGACATCCAAAGGGAGTCCGCGGACCTTCGAGCGCTTGGACCTGCCGTCTTGGTTGAGCTGCCCGGCGGTGTCAAAGCGTGGTCGGTTACCGATCCCGAGTTACTCATGCGCCTGCTCATCGACAAGAGAGTGTCCAAGGACGCCCGCCAGCATTGGCCAGCACTCATCAATGGTGAAGTACCGCAGACCTGGTCGCTTCTTCTGTGGGTGGTAGCGGACAATATGTTCACCGCGTATGGAGCCGACCATAAGCGATTGCGCAAACTGGTCGCACCCGCGTTCACCGATCGCCGCACCAAAGCGATGCGCCCGCTCATCGACCGCATCACCGCGAACCTTCTGGACAAGCTCGAACAGACCCCTCCAGGTGAGGCGGTCGACCTGCGTGAGAGTTTCGCCTATCCACTGCCGATCCAGGTCATCAGCGAGCTGATGGGTGTTCCGGAGTCGCTGAACAGCGGCCTGCGCGCGTGTGTCGACGGAATCTTCGACACTTCCCTCGGCCCAGAGGAATCGCACGCCAATTACATGGAGATGTACCGGATTCTCGGCGAGCTGGTCAAGTTCCGTCGTGACAAACCCGGCGATGACATGACGAGCCTGCTGATCTCGCACGTGGACGAGGAGGACGGCTCGCGGCTCACCGAGCAGGAACTCATCGACACGCTGCTGCTTGTCATCAGCGCTGGCCACGAGACGACGGTCAATCTGCTCGACCAGGCCATCTTCGCGTTGCTGACCCACCCCGAGCAACTCGCCGCGGTAGTAGAGGGCCGGGCGGCTTGGTCGGACGTCGTCGAGGAATCATTGCGGTTCCAAGCCCCGGTAGCGCACCTACCGCTGCGATACGCCGTGGACGACATCGACATCGACGACGTCCATATCTCCAAGGGCGATGCAATCCTCGCCTCCTACGCCGGTGCGAACCGTCACCCGAAGCTGCACGGTGACACCGCGGACACCTTCGACGTCACCCGAGCCTCCAAGGAGCACTTGTCCTTCGGCTACGGCGCCCACCACTGCTTGGGTGCCCCGCTTGCCCGGCTGGAGGCCACCGTCGCGCTGCCCGCCATCTTCGAGCGCTTTCCGAACATGCGGCTGGCCGTGGACCCGTCGGAGTTGAATACCGTGAACAGCTTCATCTCGAACGGACATGAAACACTGCCGGTGTACCTGACAAGCGAATAGACAGCCCTACTGACCTGTCCGTGTTCGCGACTCCGTCGCGAACACGGACACCAAGCGGCAACTTGTATCTGCATTCGATTCGTGGCGTGAATTAGCTTGTCCCCTTGCGATTACCGGGCACGCGCCGTGACAGTATTTCCGCGGGCAGCTTGCCGTGCAATGCCGGAACCTGGTTGTTCTGAACATCGAATGGCCAGGCTTCGCGACGTCCTCCGTACGGTTGTACCGAGCAGATTCCACTGAAATCTCATGGGCGCAGGTATGAAGGCCCCTGCGCAGGCTCCCGAGGGCCTCGCAGGACCGTATGCAGGAAGCAGTAATGCAGTGTGACGTGGGGTCTTTCGCTGACGTCAAGCCTTGGCCACTCGCGCTCGACTGCCCTACAGGACCCGAGCCGGCATGCCGGTGGTGTCGGTTGTGATCGGTCTTGAAGTCACCGATGACCACGCGTGCCTCGAGCAGGCTGGTCCAGTGGTTGCGGTTGAGGTGCAATGCAGACGTTCCGCGTGCTGGCGGTCGCCTGCGGCGATGACCCCACCCACCCCCGCCACACCATGGCGGCGGGGGCCCGGGGCATCAGTTCATGCGGCGGTGGGGTCGAACTCGGCGGTGACGCGGTCCACGAGTTTCTTGGCTTCGGGGCTGTCGTGGTCGGTGGGCAGCTCCACGGGCTGTCCGTTGATCGGGACGGTTACCGGCCGACGGTTCGCCAATACCTTCCCGGCACCGTTGCCGAGCGGTACACCGGCAGAGGCCAGGATGCGGCCCACCACGGTGTCGGCGCCGACTGGCGGGAGGGCTACGACGCCCTGCGGCCACTGGACGCCTTTGATTTCGAAGAACTCATGGTAGCCGCCTATGTGCTGGTACCCGACCTGTTGCAAGTACAAATCGTCTGGCGTCGAGCCTTGCGTTTGATTTATCTCATCGTTGAACGTGCCTTGGAACACGCCGCTGGTGGGTTCGAAGTGTGCATACTGGCCCGACACGGACGCCTGCATCTCGAGCAAGTCGAACACAGCCTTCATACCGTCGGGAGCAGGCTGGTTGTTCTTGGAGTAGAGAGCCTTGGCGCCATCGATGTCGGGCGGGTTCCACATGTGCGGGACGATGTCGAGGTCGTTGGCGTAGCGCTGCACTCGTTGCAGGCGTTGGGTGGTGTAGTTGACGAATTCCTGATTGCAGAAACTCGGTCCGGCGGTCGAGAGCACGCTGATCCTGGCTTTCTCGGAATTGTCCCATAGCCATTGGGTGTCGCGCAGGAACAGGGCCAGCGTGGGTGATAGGGCACCGCCGAGACTGTGGCCGGTGACGGTGAGGTCGATCGCCTTGTCGCCGAGCGTGCTCAGGAACTCGGGCAAGGTGTGACCGGCGCCGGGACGGGGGCCGGAGGGTTTGAGACTTATGAGGGTTTTCACCCCGATGGCCGTGCCGATCGTGTGCAAGGCGGCGCTATTCGCGAACCACGGCGTCTGGAGAATGAAGGAGTCCTCGACGAGCCAGTCGAACACCAGTGCGTCGCTGCTGCCGGCCATGGCGATCACGTACCGGGAGCGATCC
The DNA here is from genome assembly GCF_045208035.1 of Nocardia sp. NBC_01009. NCBI lineage: Bacteria > Bacillati > Actinomycetota > Actinomycetes > Mycobacteriales > Nocardiaceae > Nocardia > Nocardia sp. NBC_01009. The sequence goes on from NZ_CP108695.1 coordinate 617,869, forward strand.
TCGGTGCTTCGCACCATGTACAGGGCGTTGACCGCGTACAAGTCGGTGTCGAACAGCGCGACCCCCGGACCCCATACGATCTCCCACCCCCCGATGACCTCCTGGTTGGTGTCGAGATACTGCTGGATCTTCTGATAGAGCGTCCCCTCCAGGTCACTGTCTTCTTTGCTGATGCTGTTGACCAGATTCGCGTACTCGCACAGCTGGTATGTGATCTTGTCTTGCAGAGTCGGCTCACTGATCGTCGTGGATCGTGCAGTCATGTACCGCTCCTTGCCGTATGAGTTTCATCCGAAACAGAGAGGAGAAAGCGGTGACGCGCATTCACACGCCGCGTCCGCATCGGGGACAGATCATCCCGGACCGGTAGCTGTGGATACGAGTCTAACCCGAATGGGGTGAGTTGACTGTAGGAGTGGGGATGTCGGTGGTCAGGCGGCTGGGGCGTTGGCGGACCGCGATATTCGGGTGGATGCTGAAGGTGTTGCCACTGCGCCTGTTAGCCCGAGGTACTGCGCGTATCCCAGCGCAAGCTCTGGTTACTTATAGCGACCTATATAGCGCGCCCGCGACCTACAGCCCGTGCTGCTACAGGCAGCAGGCGAAGTGAACGCGGCAGCGACCCACGGCCTGTCCGATGCGCAGATCGCAGCCTTCATGCGCACGCTCTCACAGGTGGTCGACAACTTCGAAAGCGACCGCGCGAACGACGGCTGACACCATCAGGCGAAAGGCGATTCGCAATGTTCAGACGCCTCCATCCGATTGCAGGCACAGTCGGCCTGTTAACCATTCTGACGTTTTGGATCTCCACCATCACCACCGAGATCTCCGGCTCCAGACATGCCATTACGGTGGTCAAACAGGCAATCCCCTGGGGGCTGCCGGTGCTGGTGCTCGCCCTGGCTTTCGCCGGAGCGAGCGGAGTACGGACCGCCGGGGGTCGAACCTACCGTCCATCGCAGCAAGAGACGGCGCATGCCGTTCATCGCGGCCAACGGCCTGCTTATCCTCATCCCCTCCGCTATCAGCCTCGATATCCTTGCCTCACACGAGAACTTCGGCGCTGCTTTCTACTGCGTGCAGACGCTTGAACTCATCGCCGGAGCCATCAACATCGCCCTGATGTCGCTCAATATCTGAGACGGTCTTCGCCTTACCGGCCGTTTGGGGTGGCATGACAGAATCCCGTTCAGCTCCCGATCGACACCACGGCGCTGTGCGCGAAATCCGACACGGGTCCGACTGCGCGGGCTGCGGAGCGTGAATCGGTTTGTGGCCAAGTTTGATTCGTTGATGTCGCGAAGCCTGTGGCGAATCCGATCGCCACACACGGCCATGCCCACCCTGGCACGGAATGGAACCGGGGGCAGTCCCTTCGACCTTGCCGTTGGTTTGTGGCCGGTAGGGACGTGTGCGTTTGTGGACGACCGGTCCGAGGGCATCGATGAAGGTGCGGGATCTGTAGCAGGAACCATTGTCGGTCAACACTTTTCGGATGGTTCTGCCGGTGGCGGTGAACCAGGCGTTGGCGCGGGCCCCGAACGCGGCGGCGGTGTCTTTGCGTTCATCGGCGAGCAGTTCGGTGTAGGCGAGCCGGGAATGATCATCCAAGGCAGTGCGTAGGTAGTGGTAGCCGCGCATCGGGTTGCCGTGAGCATTGTTGACCCCGATGGTTTTGTGCGCCTGGGAGTTTCGTTTGCCAATGGTGCGTCCGAGTTTGCGCCAACCGGCGCCGTCGGGGATCTTGCCGAGCTTTTGACATCGACATGGACCAGATCCCCGGGGTGGTCGTGTTCATAGCGGCGCACTGGTTGGCTGATGGCGCGGTCGAGCCAGCGCAGCCGGGCCAGCCGGTAGCGGGTCAGGACCCGGTGCACGGTCGAGGGATGCAAGCCGAGTAGGTAGGCGATGCGGGCGGGTCCCGATCGGCGCAGGACACGGACTTTGATGATGCGGCGTTCGGTGCGTGTCGGTGTCCGGTGTGGGCTGCGGTGGGGCCGCGAGGACCGATCAGCCATGCCGGCAACACCGAGAAGCCGGGTAGCGACCCGCCTACCGCGACGCTGTGGTCGCCGAGACTTGGAATCGTTCGGCCGCTCTTCGGAGCGGCCACCCTTCATCGACGACACAACGAGCAAGACGCAACCGGCCCAACTCCGACAACGGAGCGTTACGGTGAGACACGAAGACCTCCGGAAGGTGAATGCGTTCCTAGACAGCTCGCATCTCACTCGGAGGTCTTCGCCATGTCAGCTCGCCACGCCGTTACCAACGTCCATGGTCAGTACACCTAGGTCAGAGCATAGACGCACGGTTGCGGATCGTACCCAGTCATTCCTCGAAGCTCGGCCGAGTTCCATAATCCAAGGCCGTCGCCGTGGCGTAACCGTCACTGAGGGTCGGACGAGCCGATGACTCAGGATCCAGAAGCGGGCTGTTCCCATCTCCTTGCCGCTGAGCTCCCCACACAGCGGAGCTGACGGTGGCGCTGGTACCAGGCAGGTATCCGTCGTGCTCGGCTCGTCCACATGCGCACACCACAGCCGACTCCACAGTACTGTTGGCAGCGCTGCCGATATCGCTCGTGTGCCTGGAGGATTCGATGTGGGAAGAGAACTTTTACCAATTGTCGATCACGGCAGCGCGCCAAAACGGCCTGATCACGGCGGCGCAAACGAGACGGGTGGGCGTGGACGACGCAATGCTCGACCGATTCAAGGAATTCGGCCTGATCCGCGAGCTCGACTGGTCCGTTTACCAAATTTCAGGAAGCTCCTACAGCCCCAGGTTCGCCTACCCCTACGCTGCCTGGCTCGCGATTTCGCCCGAGACCTTCCGCTGGGAGCGACCCGAAAGACTCCACGAGGACGCGGTGCTGTCGCACGAGTCCGCCTGCGCCCTTATCGGTATCGGTGCCGTGAAATCGATCGGTGTGCGGTTCACCGCGCCAACGGAACGTGCTACGCCACGCGCGGTGCGAATCACTGCCGTGCCGCTGACTCCCGATGGCGTCATGGTCCACAACGGCGTGCCGGTCACCACACCACATCGCACCATTCTCGACCTCGTCGCGGAATGGACCGCCCGAGACGACATCAGCAGAGTCTGCACCGATGCGGTGCGGCGAGACCTGGTGAATCTGCGCGCATTGTTCGAGGATCTGACATATATCGCCGACGAGTACGGGCTCCCTACTGGTGGTGCGCATTTCGTCGACTATTTCATGCCGGAATTGCGTCCGGAATTGTTGTCGCCGCGGAATCTGCGCACTTACGCCGAGCTGATGTTTCCCGACAAGGTTGCCGAGGTTCGCCCGCACGTCGATCGAATTCTGCTCGAATTGCGCGGCGGATCCCCCGATTCGGCTGCAAAGGGCGATGAACGGATCAGCACGGATGTCGCTGCGGAGATCGTCGGGCGAATCGACGGAGCCCGCCCGCGGCACTGAGGCTCTGTCGGTCACCGAGGCCCTGTTACCTCTATACGTCCCGCCGACGATCCGGGCAACGGATTCCGGAACACACCCCGGCCGTATTCGGGCCAGGCCGCGCGAATACGGCCGTCCGAACCGACGATCACGGTCACCGTCACGCCGTCGCGGACGCCGATGACGTTCCAATACCCATTGGCTTGGAACAGCGCCCGGTCCGGCGCGGCGGCGATCTCCTTGATATACCGAACGGCGGTGGCGTCATCCCAGCGCTCGGGGAACTCCGTCGTCCCCGGAGTGCCTGTTCCGTAGCGATGCCCACCGCCCGTATCACCATCCAAGATGAGTGTGAGGTAGTAGTCGGGTATCGAAAGCCGTTCCAGCGGCGGGAACTTGGAATGCGTTGCCGCTCCTGGGGCATTCCACGCGGAACCGCCGGGCGGCGCGTCGTATGGCTCGATCCGGTGGATGGGGTTGCGCGAGACGACACGGTCGATCGCTTCGTGCAAATGCGCTAGCTCGGACGGCTCCAGTCGGAAGACCGAAAGGTCTTTCGCAGCCTGATCACGAAGGCACGCGGCGTCGAACGTCTCTGCGAGCGCATCGACGACGGCCCTGGCACGGGCTTCCGGCGCGACGGTGTACGCCGTGGCGATCCGGTTTGTGGTGTGGGCGGGCGCCTCGTTTTCGTTGTACAGCGTGAAATACGGGTGCACGACCGAGGGGCCGCCGTAGGTCTCATCGGCGGTATAGCCCGGCTCGACAACGCCTTTCAGCGCCAGCCGGATGGCGTCCCACTTGGTGGCGATCCGCTCGGGCGTGGTCTCTTCGGTGTGCAGCCAACGATTCAATTGTTCCGCATACTTTTGGCTGTTGTGCCAGTCCCGGTCGCTCCATGCCTCCCACTCCTTGCTCATGAGCCCCGCCGAACGCCCGAGCCGCTGCGACCAGCGACCCAACTCGCCAGTGTCGATCAGGCTGATAATTCGGCTGGCGGTCACCGAAACCTTGGCAGGCCGATAGAGGGCGACGGGTTGACCGCGCCGATTCGTCGGATCGGGTAGGTCCGGACCGACCGGCACGCGTTCGATCGTGTGGAGCGGTGCCGGCAACTGCTCGCCCTCCGGATGGAACTCCGTCTTCGGCGCTCCGGTGTGCGGATCGTAGACGGGTTTGCCTGCGTCGGTCACCGCAACGCGGCGGCCGTACTCCCACGGTTCGGAGTAGTGCAGCCAGCGGTTGGCCTTGTTACCACCGTATTCCGTTGCCGAGGTGTACACCGTCGGTACACCGAGGACGGTGGGCGTCTCCAACGACCCGCTCTCCATGCCGATCTGTACCACGTTGCGCTCGGTGCCGAGCCGGTGGAAGAACAGCGCTTGCTCGGCGCGCGTCAGACCTTCCTGCTCCCAGAACTTGACAAGTGTGCTCGTATCGACGACGTCCAAAACCCCAGCGTGACGCCATTCCTCGCGCAGTTCGGGCCGTCCATCGAAGAGATCGTCCCCGATCAGCACGATCTGTCGGTCGGGTTGCTTTGTGCTCAGCATCTCGATCATCTGGCGAATATGCTGCGGCCGGGAGTCCAGCTGGGGTCCGCGCTGCCCGAACGGCCGCGAGTCGCGGACCCACACCAGCGTGTACTTCTTCGCACCCGCATTGTCACCTTCATGCGCGGCGAACAGTCGATCCAAGACGAATCCCACACGCGCATCGTGGTTTTCCGCGACTTTCCCCTCGCCACGCATGGCATCGACAATGATCTGGCGCGTTTCGATGGGACGCTCTCGGATCTCGCTCAGCGTGAACAAGTGCGCGCGCAGCCAGCGAGACGAAGGGTAGGCGGTATCGCGGCCCTCCTCGCCGCGCACCACCTGGATGCGGCTCGGATCGATGCCGTAGTCCTGGATGAGGCGGTCTCGAATCCGCAGCGCCGCACGCAGTGGATCCGCCTGCAATCTGAGCAGGTCCTTGACCAGCTCGGTATGCGGGACGTTGTGGGCCTCCAGGCCGCGCGCCCATCGCGAAAATGCCACGGCATTGGCCTGATCAGCGGACATTCCTTCGGGAAGCTCACCGAGATAGCCGATATGGGATTGGTGCGCGTTGGACCGGCTCGCATCGAAATCACGAATCGCCTGGTAGGCGATTTCGACCGTGGTCCCTCCGTTGGCTATCAGCGCCAAGCTGTGGATGTATTCCTCGCCACTTTGATGTGTGTAGAAGCGCAGGTGCTTGTCATCCAGGCTTGCGACGTCCGACGGTGTTTCACCGATTCTTATCAGCTCGCGTTTTACCATGAACACTCTGTCCTCGATGGACTTCGTGTCGGCGGCCGCCGTCCGGTCGAGGTAGGAATCCAGGCTGAGGGCCGGGTCCGAATGTCCCGCAAGCTGATCCAACTCCGCGATTCGCTCCGGTCCGACGACAACCGGCGACGGTGGGGCTGCGCCGGTCCCCTCGATTCGGCGAACACCCTCCGAGTGCGCTGGGTTCCTTGCTGTGGCTACCTCCGCAGGGGCTGCCGCCGCGGGGGCGACCGCCGGGTGTGCGCCCGCAGTGTCGGCGCGCGACGGCGAATCGATCGCGGACGCTGCGGCTTCGGTGCTCCATAGTCGCTGCTGCGGATCCCACTGTCCTTGTAGCGGATCGCGACTGAACAGCGGCGAGAGAAATTCATCCGCCAACGGCAAAGCCTCGTGCAGCGTCCGAAACGGGAGCGCATCGGTTGCTTTGAGATTCTCACCGAACCAGTGGGCCCAATCCTCGTTCGGCAGTTCGAACCTGTCGGGCACGGGCACTCTGACGCCGCTTCCCTGCCGCCAGGTGATCTCCGTGCGCAGATATTGCTGCATGGTCTCGCCGTCGAACGAAGAATGCAGCGCAAGCACAAGGACATCCGCCATGTCCTGTGGCCGGTACGGCAGCTCGCTACCCGCCTTCTGGCATTTCCACTTTTCAATGGCGTCGATGAATATACAGTCCGGGCATTCCTTCGCCGGATATCCGTAGGTGTACATTCCGGCGACTTTGTGCGCCAACGCATCCTGGACGGAGAGCAGGCGTAGTTCCGGCTCTGGCCCCATGTTGTCGGTACGCAAAATCTGTTCCGGAAAGCCGACGATCTCAGGGGCGGAGTGCATCGGGATGGCACGCTTGCCGTTGAGGTCGATGCCGACTGTCATCACTTCTCTGTCACCGATGAAGGCTTTATGGAACATGCGGACGCCACCGCTGTCCAGATCCACCTCGGAGTCGAGCTCGAATCTCAAGTAGTCGCCGTGGTCGCGCTCCAGGGCCGCGGTGTAGTCGCGCACCATCGTCTCCCGGTCGGCACCGTTGATCCGGACGAGATCGATATCCGTGCTCGGACGAGCATCGGGGATGCGGGCAAGCATCGATTGCCCACCCTTCAGCACCCAGTCGTGCGGGTTGACGGTGAAGATGCGAGACAAAACACGCTGCAGTGTGAACTGCTGAACCTCTTCGAGAGGTCCCCTGCCGGTACCTTCGCACGCAACTTTCGCCGCGTCGAGGAGCTCATTGTGGAACGCGATCACTGCACGCGTGTCGGCGTAATCCGTCGATCCCCGGCTTTCACCGAGACGTACCGACTGCGAAGCCGGGCTCGGATCGCCCGCTTCGTTCTCCGTGCGCGGCTCGAACGGAGTCGTCCGTCGCCATGGTGACGGCGCTGACTCGGACGCGGCAGGTGCCGACGCCGACGCAGGAGGGCCTGCCGGATCCGGTGGGGGCAGCGCAGGCGGCGAGTCCGGTTGTTTAGGGCGACGCTTCCGGCGATCATCAGGCTGGTCGCCCATTGTCGCCTTGGCCCATGGGTTCAGACGGCGTCGCTCTACCGGCTCGGCCGGTGCCGCGAATTGTCGGGGTGGCGGCCCGCCGATATGGGGCGATTCGAACGGCGCGCCTGGGGGTTCCGGATCCGAAAGAATCGTGTAGCGGGGAGCCTCGGCGGGTATTTCCGTCGTGGCAGGCAACCGGGCCAAAAGGGGGTCTTGGCTGTGATTCGGAGGCGTGTCCTCCAGAGGGGCTTTCGTGCCGGTCCATGGGGAGACCGGGCTGTTCGGTTCTTCCGGCTCGGCGGGGACATTGAATGGTGACGTGATGGGGGCCGGTTTGGCAGGTAAATCCGCAGGGGATTGAGCGGGCAGATGCGGGATCAGCGGCGTGATGTCCTCGGGCCGTTCCTCCTCCGGTGGATCTGGAACACCTGGTAGTGGCACGTAGTCCGGCTTCGAAAGGGTTTGCTCCTGGGGCAATTCCTCCGGAAAGTTTGGCTCCGGTCGAACATACGGATTCGGAACGCTACCTTGGTGGTGGGGCCCCGGGAAGATGAGCGGCACCTCCTCGGGCTCTTCGTCCTCGACGTCCTGCCGAACGCTCATCGCGCCGAGCAGGTTCGGTGAACCGTCCGGAGCCTCGGCGGCGACTGGATGCACCTGCGGGATCCGCGTCGGCGAACCGGGCTCCGGTATCGTTTTCAGCGTAACCGACTGTGCGGCAAGGTTGTGTGGGTCAGAGGCGGGGTACTGAGACGTCGGTGGTGCGACATCGAGAGTGGCGCTCAATGTATTCGCCTGTGGCGCTGAGCTATTCGCATCTACGGAGAACCGCGCCTGCCGCGAGGGTGTGCGATCCGGAGAAGTCCACGGCGTGGCCTGTACCGTAGAATCGTGTGTGTTGGGGACGGGGCCTAGCGGCACCGATGAGGTGTGGTCCTGAACAGATCTCGAGGTGCCCGCTCGGTCGGCGGGGCCGTTCGGTTCGGAGAACAGTCGTGGTGTCGCTGGTGGTGTGAGGCCAGGCCCTATCTTCGGTGTAACCGACTGTGCTGGAGGGGTATTCGCATCGGGGGTCGGCCGCGCCGGCCCCGCCGAGGCGTCGAGGCCTGTCTTCGGTGGATTGCCTTGTGGCGTAGCGACGTTCGCGTCAGGGCCCTGGTATGTTGTCGAGGGTGTGAGATCTGGAACCGTCTCCGGCGAGGTTGCCAGCACGCCAGGGCTGTTCGTGTCGAGCGGAGGACTCGGGGTGGCCGATGGTGCGGCCTCCGACGTTCCCTCGCCCAGGATCTCCGCCAGCGCCGCATCGAATGCATCCATGGACTGACGGAACTCCAGCTCGGATGCCGGCCGCTCGAGAACGTCAGCACCACCGGCCGGTCGGTGCCCCATCTCGTCGCGTGGACCGTGCCCTCTCGGCGCTTGCCCGGGCTCGAGCCCCAACACTGCCTTACCTTTGGCATCGAAGGCGGCACCGTGCGTGCTCTCCACATGCGGCGTGATTTCTTGAACCCATTGCTCGACAGCATTTTCCACGTATTTGGTGCGTATCTCGCCGACCCGCTGCCCCTGCGCGTCGACGATCCATTCTTCGACCTTGTTGCCGGATATTTTGCGGATCGTGTTGCCGACCTGCTCGTGTATCTCGGTATGCCCCTGCGCGTTCTTGCCGACCCCGAACGCGTGCGCACCGGCATCTCTGAACTGCACGCCGCCAAAAATTGACCCTTTGGCGCGTTGAGCGTGCTCGACCAATGCGTTCGGTGACTCGTAGGTCAGCCAATCCGCCCCTAAGCCTCTCGCGACCTGGTCGCCGCTTACCCCCTTGGCTCCGGCAGGTCGATCGCCGATCACCGACAGATCGATGGCATCGTTCCCGGTTTGTTCCTTGATGTACGACGCGGCTTCCGGGGCACAGTTCCGCTGGCTTGCGCCTACTTCATGTGCGGGCACGAACCCCCCACCACCGTCGCCCGCGACCGGCGGCGTCTCGCCGTTGAGGCTCTCGGTGGGTTTCCCGGCAGCATCCTGCCCGTGATGTACCGAATCATCCGGCAAGCTGGTCGATTCGGCTGTCAGGGTCTGTTCGATATCCGGGGCAGCGACCTCCTCTGTGGTGGATACGTGGCCGCTTTCCTCGGGCTTCCCGGCAACCTTGCCTTCGTTCTCGACCCGAGTCCCGGTTTCCGGGAGCGCGGCTTCCGCGACTCGGCGCTGATTCGCTGGCGCGTCCGCGACCGCACCTGGCCCCGGTGTGTCCTGGCCGGTGCGTACGGCGGCCTCCGGGGCGCTGACCTGCCCAGTCGAAGCGGTCGGCCTGCCCAACCCGCCTTCGGCTGGTGCGAATACGGTGGCGGTCGCGTTCCGCGCTCCGGGTGAGGGTTGGGCGCCGCCCGCTGGTGGTGGAGGGTGGGGGCTGGTTATTTGTGGGGGATGGATGTTGCTGTGTCCGAGCACGGCGGGTGGGGTACCGCGACTTGGTGGTCTGCCTGGGGCGTCGGGGGGCAGCCTTATTTCGCCGAGGTTCAGTCTGTCGAGCGCGGCTCGGGCTTCGGCTTCGGCCTTTTGCGGGAGTGTCGCCTTGTCTATGGGCTCGAACCGACGTGCGCCGGGTGCTTCGGCGCGATTCTTCATGAACTCGCCAGCGGCGCGGGCTTCTCGTGGTTTCATGTTCGCGATGTTCTCGGGGGTGAGGTCGCGGACAACAACTGCTTCGGCCTCTTTACCCGCGGCCATCATTTCCGGGGTCAGCCCGTCGGCGCGAGCTACTTGTCCCTCATCGGCCCCGGTGACGGGTTCCCTTGCGTGCGAGGGGGTGTGCTCGATACCTCCGAGGTCCGACACCGCTCGGTTGCGACTATCTCCAGTCGCCGACGCACCTGTGTAGCCCGCAGTCCTCACACTCCGGTATCCGGCACCGAGACCACCGACCAACCCGCCACCGACCCCCATCAACACCATGTCGGCCAGATTCCCGTAATTGCCCGTCAAATATCCCGCGGTCAAACCACCCGTCAACCCACCCACCGCACCACCGGAGACCCCCGCCGCCACCACCGCAGCCACCCGCCAACCATTTTGTGCAGTCTTCGACACCGCGTTCGCCCCCAAGCGGCTCACCGCGGGCGCGACGACGCTACCGACCGCCCCACCGAACCCCCCACCGACCGCGCCGGCGGTGGCGGCGATCCTCACCGCTTTCCAATCCACCGCCTCGCGGTCCCCATGCGCGACCTGAATACCCTCGGCGACCGCACGAACCCCACCCATCATCAACCCACCGATCACCGCACCCCGCACGGCCATCGCCACCATCAGATCGCGCCACGCCACGCTCATCGCCGCACCCGCAGCGGCCCGATGCGCCGCGGCCGGCGCAACCCCGGCGAACCCCATCGCCAAGTCCCACGTCAATTGCGCCGCCAACACCGACGCGATCCCGATCACCATGTACTTCTCGAGCTCGAACTCGGTAGCAGCCTCGTACAACTGCTCGGCCATGCTGTCGCTGTATTTCATCAGCCGGCGCGTGCCTTCGGCGAGCTCCGAATATTGCTTGCGTATCGCCTCAGCGGTAAAACCGTTCGCTGCCGCCGCCACCGCCCGCTGCTGCGAAGCCTCGATGCCGTGCAGTACCCCGGCAAGTCTGTTCGCCGAGTCCGACCACGCGTCCGCAGCGCGCCGCATTCCTTCGATCTTCGCGTCGGGCACGTACCCGAACATCGCGATCTGCACGTCCGGAGGGACCCCGGGCAGCAGTTGCTCAGCCACCAGAGGGACCTAGCGCCCTCGCACGTTCTCGACAACCAGCTGGTGCAGGATTTTCGCCGGTCCGCAGGCACTGTCACCGCGCAACTCGACCTCAGTGAACGCTTCGACCAACGCCGCGCGGGGTGGGAACCGGTTCCGCAGATTGCGCCGGGTGGCAAGTGCCCGCACTGCCGTCACGGCCGCCGGGTCGGTCTCGACCTTCGGCGACTGCTTCACCTTCGACCTCGAGTGATCAGACTTCCCCATCGACGCGATGTATCTGCTGGCACCGAGGGCGCAGTGATTTACCATGAGTGCCTCCACCGCATCAAGTAGCTGCACCCACCACACCATCAATAGTCGGTGCGGTCATGTACCAGATAGGTCATGATCGAGGACGCACCTGCTTGCCGGAGAGCCCCTATGGCGGGACGACTTCATACCTGTCTGGTGTCGACGCGCTCGAACAATGACGGTCTTCGCCTTACCGGCCGTTTGGGAGTGGCACGACAGAATCCCGTTCACTCAGGAACCTGCTTCAGCAGGAAGCAAGGGAGTACGAGCGTGAACGCTGATCTAGCCGAGGCGAAGTGGTTCAAGAGCAAACGCAGCTCAATGGGCAAGGACTGTGTAGAGGTCGCGTTCCTCGATGGAGGCCACGTTGGGATCGAGGACCGCGCAGCGCACACCTATTCGGCGTTCTCGCCCGCACTCCCGCCCGTATCCTCGCGCACAGGCCGCACAGGCCGCACTGGTCGAACTGGCGTCGCGACGGCAACACCGCGCTCGAACCGGTCACTACCAGCGACGATCACAACTCACACCATGATCACGAACTTCGGTCGGAATACCCACCATAGGTAAGACGTCCGACGCCGGTGCGAACCGTCACCCGAAGCTGCACGGGGACACCGCGGACACCTTCGACGTCACCCGAGCCTCCAAGGAGCACTTGTCCTTCGGCTACGGCGCCCACCACTGCTTGGGTGCCCCGCTTGCCCGGCTGGAGGCCACCGTCGCGCTGCCCGCCATCTTCGAGCGCTTTCCGAACATGCGGCTGGCCGTGGACCCGTCGGAGTTGAATACCGTGAACAGCTTCATCTCGAACGGACATGAAACACTGCCGGTGTACCTGAGAAGCCGTTGAGCGGAACGACGGGAGACGAGAGTCCGTGGTCTGCGGCTGAAGTTCGCCCAAGTGTCCTTCGGGGAGGTGTCGGCGACTGGTTGCGTCAGCCGGGGTCGTGGGTCGCGTGCAGCCATTCGTCGAGGGTGGCGAAGTCCGCGGCGGTGAGGCCATGGCGGGGATCGACGCGATGAAGTAGGGCTTGTCCTTGATGATGCGTGGACACCCAAGCGCGATCGGGGTCGGTGATCTCATCGTCGACCCACACGAATGAGCGCCCAGCTGCCCAATCGACCAGGGCACGGGTCTTCCAGTGCAGCCGGTCGTCCCCGTCCTCATCACAGGACTCCGGCCAGATCACCACTGGTAGCTCAGGCAAGCCGATCAGCGGTGAGATCCATTCGTTCGCGTCGGTCATCCATGTCGTTGCCCACACCAAATCGCATGGCAGCGATGCCAATTGAGGCCCGTGCTCGGGATCGAGTCTCACCAGAAGCGGGTTCGACGTGACCTGCCATGTTTCGAGGTGCAGCTGATGTCTCGGATACCCGTCCGGATACTGCTGCGGCGTCGCTCCGAACGGATGAGTGGTCCGTCGACATCAAGGAAGAGCAGTGGACGCTGCACAGAATCTGTCACCGTTGCACGATAGCGGCGCTGGTGCCTCGTTCAGGTAGGTTGCTGCAGTAGTTCGGGTCTCGGGTTGATTGTTGCTTGACAGAGCGCAGTAGCCCGCGCTGTGGCAGCGCGCTGCCCTGCAACAGCACGGCATGTGCCAAGTCCGGCACAATCTCACGATGCGCATGCTGATACTGGTGTTAGCGGTTTTCGGAGCTCTGGTGGGCTCGGGCAGCGCCGCCGCGGTCGCGTTGGTAGCCGAGCATGCTGCCGCCTCGACCTCCCCGAGCCCGACTCGACCAGTGCTCGTAGTGCCGCCGCAGTGGACCTCCGAGGAAGTCTGCGATCAGCCTGGCGACATGGTGGCCATCGCCTTCGAAGATCCGAAGCCGTGGCAGGAACGTAAACTGCCCGACACCGAAGTGCTGGCTGCGCTCGGCGCGGCCGCCGGGGTGCTGCTCGGGGTGCTGTTCGGGTATGGATTCGGCAGGACAGGATGGATCCTGCGCTGGGAGCATAGTGTGCCCGGTCAGGCAACCTTCGGTAGGTAATTCGCGTGCCGGATCTTGGAGCCGGCGGCGAAGTCGCGGATGGGTCCGGCGTGCTGGTTGCGCCAGCGGATGTAACCGCCGATAGCAGCGTCCTGTTCGTCGTGGCTGCGGTGGTCGGTGCCGCCCAGCGCGAAGTACCGCAACGTGGCGAACTCACACCATGAGCACGAACTTCGGTCGGAATACCCACCATAGGTAAGACGTCCGATACCTTCCGGTAGCCGTACCCGCTTAGGCTCGAACCGGGTAGTGGTGGGCTGCGATAGCAGCCGGAGGAGAAAGACAGTAAATGGTGCGGATGGGTAGTCGGCTGCGTGCGGCCGTGGGTCTATTGCTAGGTCTGGCGGCGCTGGTGCTGGTGCTGTCAGCGTGTACGACCAAAGAGTCCGACTCCGGGGCGCCGACGTCGAGCACAGTGGCCAAAACATCGACCACCGGAGCGAAAGTGGTGACGCCGACGAGTGCGGGCGCCGGTGCTGCACAAGGAAATCCGGGCGGGTCGCAAGGCGCGGGCGGATCGCAAGGCGCAGGCGGATCGCAAGGCGCAGGCGGATCCCAGCCAGGAGCCGCGCCCGGCACGGATGACTGCGACAGCACAGTCCAATGTGGCGTCCCCCCGGTCGGCGGCACCGACAACTGCGACAGCACAGTCGTATGCGGCGCCCCCCCGGTCGGCGGCATCGACCACTGCGACAGCACGGTCGTATGCGGCGAATTACCGAAGTGCACGGACCGGATCAACTATGCGGGCGATCCACGGTCGAACGCCGAGATCAACGCCCTGGGTGAGATGAATCTCGGCAAGTGCCCCGACCCGATTCCGCCCACGGCCACCACTTCGGCCGCGCCGCAGACGACCGCGACCACGTCAGCCGCGCCAACGACCACAGTGACCACTTCGTCTGCTGCCGAGACGACGGTCACCACAACGGCGAAGTAGCCGCTGGTACGCCTGCGGTCGCTGGACTTCACCCCAGCGGAAGCCCTCAGGCGTCCCGGATGGCGAGGTCAACCGCCACTGAGCTCGACAGGCAAGAAGCCGCCTCGGACGAACCGGGGCGGCTTCTTACATCAAGGCTGCGATACGCACAGAGTGGATGGCCTGCTAACTCGACTACTGCGGCGGCCAAGGGTTTTGGGGCGGGTAAGGGTTTACCGGCGGCTGCGGAGACCCGGACGTCGGGTACTGCCACTGGGCGGGAAATTGGGCCAGTGGCGCAGCTGGGGCTCGAGTCGAGTTCGCCGCAAGTACCACGGTGATCGTGGCCGCCAGCGCGGCGATCGTCGCGGGGATGAGCAGCCATCCCTGGTCCTCGAAGAGAAACGACAGTTCCAACCGGGATACCAACTCGAAGGAAGTGGTCGTCAGCAGCATGCCCGCACCGACGGTGGCAAGGGCTCGTAAGGCGGGGGTTCGAGCGCCCGCCCCGGTGAGCACGGCGACCGATGCGCCGATCGCGACGATGATCATGATCGCGAACAGAGCATCGGTCCAGTGGAATCCGTAGGTTGCCGCCAGCCGCCACCCTCCGGTGATGAGGCCGGCCAGCAGAATCAGTATCCCGGCCACCCGGTCGATACTCGCCCCCGCAGGGCTGTCGGGCCGTGTGTAACCGGGGCCCTGGGAGTACGGGTTGGTCGGCGGGTAGGCGGGGGGCGCGGCGTACGGGTTGGGCACGCCCATCGCTGGATTGCCTTGGAGTTGAGGGGGTTGCGGGTGCGGGGCCGGCTGGGCGTAGCCGCGATACGGGTCGGGCGGGGGCGGGATGGACACAGTGGGAACTCCTTGCCTGCCGACACTGATGCGGGGTGATCGAAGCATCCCCCGCCGCCACCTTATCGAAACCTGGGGCGTGCGGCCGAGGTCGCGATGTCAGGCCGCCGCCGCGCGCTCACCTTCCCCGGGCAACGAAGCCCCGCCGCTACAACCGGGGCTCATGCACCAACTCTGCGACAGCCGCAGCACTCCGAGCGACGAATGCCGTTGTTGCGAAGGCGAGCACGAGTAACCCGGCGCAGACATAGCTCGAGATGGCGATGCCACTCGACATCGCCGCGCGGGCGGCTTCGGCGACGCCGGCGGTCGCCGGATCGGCCGCGAGTGTGGGGATCGCTGATCCCGCACTCTCGGTCACGGCCGCGCTGAGCCGATCGGCATCCGGGCCCGGCACTCCGGCATCGCCGAGGCGGTCGCGCAGGCCGGATCCGAACGTTCCGAGGAACAGGGTGGTCAGCGCGGCGATGCCGAGTGCCGAACCCAGTTCCCTTGCCGTGCTCTGTATTCCGGAACCCTGACCGGAGAACTCGACCGGGACGTCGGCAAGCACGACATTGGTGACCTGCGCCGTCGCGAATCCGACACCGATGCCGTAGACGAACAGCGCGACAGCAATCGACCACCAGCTGCTGTCGGCAGCGGCCCACCACCCGAGCAGCACCAGCCCGGCGGCCTCGAGCAGCAGGCCGATTCGCACCTGCCCCAGTGCCGAAATCGCATTCGTCATCGAAAAACTCGCGCCGCTTGCACAGAAGCTACCCATGGCGAGCGGCACCAGTGCGAGGCCCGTTTGCAGAGCGCTGTAGTTCAGGGTGAACTGCAACCACAACGGCAGCACGGCGATGATGCCGAACTCCCCGAGCCCGACGATCAGCGTCACCACATTTCCTCTGCGGAACGAGCCGATCGCGAAAAGGCTCGTGTGCATGAGCGGTTCGGAGCCCGCGCGAGCAAGCGCGACCTGCCTACGCCAGAACACGAACAGCGTGAGCGCCGCGGCGACAAAGGCGACGAGAACAGGCGAAGGACCTGTGCGCCAGGCAAATCCACCGATGGTCAGCGGTTCGGTGACGACGAGCCAGCCATAGGCCCGACCCTCTATCAGCGCGAAGGCAATCAGGCCGAGTCCGATGGCCGAGAGCGCCGCGCCGGGCCAATCGACTCGACCGCGCATGCGTTGCGACGCAGGCAGATACACCACGACGCCCGCCATGATCAGCACCACCATCGGGATATTGATGCCGAATGCCCAACGCCAGCTGAAGTCCGCGAGCCAACCGCCGAGCAGCGGGCCGACCGCGGCGGCCGCGCCGATGGTGGACCCCCAGATCGCGAAGGCCTGGCCGCGCGCCTTCCCGGTGAACGTCGAGTTCACCAGGGCCAATGACGTCGGCAGGATCATTGCCCCGCCGATGCCCTGGAGAAACCGCGCCAGGATGAGCAGCTCGCCATTCGGTGCGGCGGCAGCGAACAGGCTCGTCACACCAAATATGAGCAGGCCGATGAGGAAAAGCTTCCGGGCCCCGTACAGATCGGACAGTCGTCCGGTGAGCAGCAGCAGGGCGGCGAAAACAATCGCGTAGGACTCCTGGATCCACTGGGCCTCGATCGAGGTGATCGAGAGGTCTTCGATGATCGGGGCGAGGATCACGTTCACGATCGTGAGGTCGACGACGATCAGAGCGACGCCGAGCGATACGGCGACCAGGCCCAACCACAGGCGCAGCGGAGGGGTGACGGTTTCGGTGGGCAATTTACCTCCATCATGAAGTAACTTTATGGTGAAGTTACTTTCGATGAGGGTAGGTTGTCAATCCAGGACCGGCAGAAACGGAGGTAGGCGCATGGGGCAGACGTCCGGCGACATTGCGTCGCAACGGCAACGGCTCGCGGAAGGGCTGATGGCCTATGGCGCGAGCTTCACCGAACTGGGCCGCCGCTTCGCCGAAGCCCTCGGCGTGCACACCACCGACGCCTTTGCACTCATGGACATCGCCGCCGCCGAAGAGGCCGGCGCACCCCTGTCGCCCGCACTGCTCGGCAAGCGCATCGCACTGTCCTCGGGAGCGATGACCGCCCTGCTGAATCGGCTGGAACAGGCCGGCTGCGTCATCCGCAGCCGCGAGCACACCGACCGACGGATTGTCACGCTGCGCTGCAGCCCACAGGCCAGGCAGCACGCCGACCAATTCTTCGGGCCCGTGAACGCCGAGCAGGACGCCATCCTGGCCGCGTACCCACCCGAACTCCTCGAGCAGTTCGATACGGTCCTCGCCGCGCTGCGCGGCACGATGGACGTCCAGCTCGCGCCGCCGGAGTCGTAGGGCCTCACCCAGTCCCGCGCCGCCGGTCACCTCGACGACAAGGTAGCCCCAGGGCGAGTAGGCCGAATAGCCGCAGCCACTGACGCCGACGCTGCTCGGTCAATTCGATTCCGCAGGAACAGAATACGAGTTCATGACCTTCGAAACCGACCACACCGGCATCACCATCGCCGCATTCGATACGAGTCTGGAATTCCTGCAGCGGGTGCTACCGACACGCTGACGAAACCTGGTGGAGATGGATAGCTGACGTCGGGAGCGAGGAGCCTGCGCGGCGTTTGTTGCCCGCAGCGGGTGCTTGCCTGGCGATCTCCGCTCCACGAGGATGGCGGGCGGCGGTGCGGCCGATCGAACCGCCGAGAGGAGTGGTCGTGGTGGCGAAGACGCGGTCGTGGTGGGGTTGGGGGAATGTCGAGGATGCCGTCGTCGGCGCGGAGCGGGAGGCGCTGACGAAGCGGGTCGCGGCGATCCTGCCCGGGACCGATCTCACCGTGCACGAGCCGCCCTCGGTCGAATCGCTGGAGCTGCCCGAACCGCGCGTCGCAGTGCCCGATTCGCTCGCCGGGCTCGCCTCGACAGACCACGCCGACCGCGCGGCGCACGCACACGGGCAGGCGTTTCGTGATGTGGTGCGCAATCTGATGGGCGATGTGCAGAACCCACCCGATGTGGTGGTTCGACCACGCAATGAGGCCGATATCGTCGACGTGCTCGACTGGGCGTCGCGAGCAAATGTCGCGGTCATCCCCTTCGGCGGCGGTACTTCTGTGGTCGGCGGGGTGGAGCCGAGGATCGGCGACCACGGCCGGAGCGTCGGGACGAACGGCGATCACGACTTCGCCGGTGCGATCAGCCTCGACCTCGCCGCACTCGATCAGGTACTCGAGATCGATCGCACCAGCCGGGCCGCGCGGATCCAGGCGGGGGTCTTCGGTCCGGCGTTGGAGGATCAGCTACGCGGCGCGGATCTGACGCTGCGACACTTTCCGCAGTCCTTCGAGTTCTCGACACTCGGCGGCTGGCTGGCCACCAGGGCCGGTGGACATTTCGCGACCCTCTACACCCACATCGACGACCTGACCGAGTCGATGCGGGTGGTGACGCCGTCGGGCATCAGCGAATCGCGGCGGCTGCCGGGCTCGGGTGCGGGCCCGTCCCCCGATCGGATGTTCCTCGGATCCGAAGGCTCGCTCGGCGTCATCACCGAGGCATGGATGCGTCTGCAAGACCGGCCGCGGTGGCGTGCAACGGCTTCGGTGCACTTCGACGACTACGGCGCCGCGGTCGCCGCCACCCGCGCGATCGCCCAGTCCGGTCTGTATCCCACCAATTGCCGGTTGCTCGACCCGGCCGAAGCATTCCTCAACGCGGGCGCGGCGACCAGCGGCGGAGTACTGGTGCTCGGCTTCGAATCCGCCGATCACCCCACGCGAACCTGGATGGAACGCGCGCTGGAACTGGTCGCCGACCACGGCGGCACGCTCCCCGAGCCCGCGCGCTACACCGAGTCGACGGGCCATCAGGACGGGGCGGCCGCGGCGGACACCTGGCGCTCGTCGTTCCTGCGGATGCCCTACCAGCGCGACGCGCTCGCCGCCCAGTCGATGATCACCGAAACCTTCGAAACCGCCTGTACCTGGGACAAATTCGACAACCTGAAGACAACGGTAACCGAGGCAGCCAACGAAGCCATCCGATCCGTCGGCGCGACCGGCGTGGTGACCTGCCGCTTCACCCACGTATACCCGGACGGTCCCGCGCCGTATTTCGGCATCTACGCCGCAGGACGCTGGGGCAGCACCCTCGCCCAATGGGATGACATCAAATCCGCTGTCTCCGAAGCACTCTCAGCCACAGGCGGCACCATCACCCATCACCACGCGGTCGGCCGCGATCACCGCCCCTGGTACGACCGGCAACGCCCCGACCCGTTCGCGCATGCCTTGCGGGCAGCCAAGTCCGCGCTGGACCCCGCAGGCATCCTCAATCCAGGCGTGCTTATCTGACACATCACCGAGCGCGCACGTCGAACGACCACCCAATTCCGCTGCCTTCCAAGGACTTACCGGGCAGCGCTCGCCAGTCGGGTGACCTGCACCGGGCTGGACATCACACTCGTCTGGCTGTTCGCGTGCGACTGTGACATCCAGGGTGCCCTATCCGACCCGCGCCGTCTCGCGGGCGAGGATGCGGGCGCGTTGTTCTTCGAACCGGATGACGTCGCGAGCGAGTTTTTCGAGGTATTCGCCGAGTTCTTCGCAGCTGCGTTCGCCGCGTGCGGTGAAGTCGGTGCGCTCGAGGACGTTCCATATTTTCAGGACCGGTAGCACGACCTCGTCCTGGTGCTGGCGCAGGTCGTAGATCCCGTGCTTCACCATCAACACGCCATTGCGACGCCAGTTCGGCATGCCGGCGCCGGGCATAACGAACGTCTTCACGATCTTGGTCACCGATTCCATTGTCTGATCAGGTGCGATGTCGAATGCGGCACCGGTGATGTTGCGGTAGAACATCATGTGCAGATTCTCGTCGGCGGCAATGCGTTTGAGCATCCCTTCGGCGATCGGATCGTCGCAGACTCGTCCGGTGCTGCGGTGGCTGACCCGGGTGGCCAACTCCTGGAAAGTTACATACGCGACCTGATCGAGCACACCGCGGAAGTCCTCCGGCGCGTGTACACCGCGGGTCAAATGCACCATCCGGTCGTTCTCCAAGGCGACGGGATCGACTGCGCGGGTGCACACGAGGTAGTCACGCATGGCGATGGCGTGGCGGTTTTCCTCGGCGGTCCAGCGGCCGACCCAGGTGCCCCACGCACCGCTGCGAGCGAAGTTCTCGGCGATCACACGGTGGTAGGAAGGCAAGTTGTCCTCGGTGAGCAGATTCGTGATCATCGCGACTTTGGCGACCTCCGAAAGCCGTGACTGCTCGGGATCCCAATCGTGACCACCCATTGCTGCGAAGTTGCGGCCCTCGTCCCAGGGAACAAAATCATGCGGATGCCAGTCCTTGGCGGTGGCCAAATGCCGGTCAACATTGGCCGCGACAGTCGGCTCCAGCTCCGTCAGAAGCTCGAGTTGCGTCAAATCCTTTGCCATGCAGCGCCTTTCGATTCGGTGGAAATGACCACGGAACGTACCGCTGTTCACGCATAACTAACTGTGCGGCCTCGCCGCACCCACACCCTAGACGTCGCGATCGGTTTGCTGCGTCAGATCCGGCCCCATTTATCGAGTGACCGACCGAAGGGAGCGCCTAGCTCGGAATCAAACATCCACTCGTGCCACGATCCGCATCTCGTCGCCATGGGTAGTGCGGTGGCTCGATGTGGTGCGCAAGGGCGACGCAAGCGCCCGCCGTGATGGTCGATGGCATGACCGCACATCCTCGCCCGCCGCACAGGTTTACCGCCGGGGTGCGTTCTGCGCAGCTGGACCCTGGCGGGTGAGTTAGTCGCGGTGAGCTGGACCGAGACCAGGATGAACTCCGGGCTGGAGGCCGTTCGCCACCGAAGTCTGTTGCAGGAGCTCGGTCAGCGTCGCGCGCTGGGCCGGGTCGAGTGCACGCAGGATTTCGGCGTCCAGTGCGGCGACGATCCGCTCGGCCTGTGCGATCACCTTGTGTCCGGCCGGCTGTAGGTACACCGCGTGGGCCCGGCGGTCTGTCGGATGCTTGCGCCGCTCGACGAGGCCACGCTTCTCCAGCTCGTCGACCAGGCCGACCATCACGTTGCGGTGAATGTGCAGCACCTCGCAGAGCTGTTGCTGCGACTGGCCGTCGTTCGCGCTGAGCATGCGCAGCATGCCGGAGTGCCGCGGGCTGATGCCGAGGGGGGCCAGGAGTTCGGTGTACCGGTTGGTGACATGGAATCCGAGCTGTCCGAGCAGGAACGCAGGGTGCTCGGACATCGGCACGAGGATCGGATCGGCGTCAGTCACCAACCAAGCATAAACGGCAATTAAGGCACCCAGATTGATTGCCCTATTGATTGATAATCACTTCAGGTGCATAGTTTGGGGAGCGCACCCGCACCGAAGAAGAGAGCTCCCATGGACACCGACATCTCCCCCGACGCAGACTCCCCACCGACCCTCGACCCACGCCGCTGGATCGCCTTCGCCGTCGTGCTGGCCGCGGGGTTCATGGATCTGCTGGACGTCACCATCGTCAACGTCGCCGCGCCGAGCATCCAGACCGATCTCAGGGCGGAGTACTCGCACATCGAATGGATCATCGCGGCCTACGTCCTGGCTTTCGCCGCCGTACTCATCACCGGCGGGCGCCTCGGCGACATCTACGGCCGCAAACGCATCTTCCTGATCGGCATGGCCGGATTCACCCTGGCCTCGGCCGCCTGCGGGCTCAGCTCGGACCCGACCATGCTCATCACCTCGCGATTCGTGCAGGGCGCGATGGCAGGGCTGATGGTGCCGCAGATCCTCGCGATCATCCGAGCCACCTTCCCGGAACACGAACGCGCCAAGGCGATCGCGGTATACAGCGGCGTCGGCGGATCGGCGTCGGCGGTCGGCCTCTCACTCGGCGGGCTGCTGGTGCAGTGGGACGTCTTCGATCTGGCCTGGCGGCCCATCTTCCTGGTCAACATCCCGGTCGGCATTGCCGCGCTGGTCGCGGCGAGCGTTGTCATGCGGGATTCCCGCTCCGCCACCCCGCCGCGGCTCGATCTGGTCGGGATGGCGCTCGCCATCTCCGCAGTACTGCTACTCGCCTACCCGCTGACCGAAGGACGTCAGTTGAATTGGCCTGCTTGGACTTTCGTCATGATGGGTGCGGCGGCGGTGGTCTTCGGGCTATTCGTCGCCTACGAGCGGCGGCGGGCGCGGACCGTCGGATCGCCGCTGATCGATCTCGAGCTGTTCCGGTCACGTCCGTTCGCCATCGGCCTCGCGAGCTGGCTGCTGTTCTGGATCGGACTCGGCGGCTTCTTCCTGGTGTGGACGCTGTTCATGCAGGCGGGCCTCGGCTGGTCGCCGATGCGGGCCGGATTGACGGCGGTGTGCTTCGCAGTCGGCGCAGGCACCGGCGTCGGCGTCGGCGTGGGTGTGCTCGCACCGCGATTCGGGCGCCGGGCGCTCATCGCCGGCGGTCTGGTCAATGCCGGTGGATTCGGGCTCTACGGAGGGATGGCCGCGCACTACGGTGCGTCGATTACCTCATGGCAGATGGTGATTCCACTGATCATCATCGGTATCGGGTTCGGGATGGTGGTCGCGCCCACGATCGATCTACTGCTCGGCCAGGTGCCTGCGCGCGAGGCGGGCTCGGCGTCGGGTCTGCTCAATACCGGCCAGCAGCTCGGCACCGCCCTCGGCGTCGCACTGGTCGGCGTGGTGTTCTTCGGTCAGCTGGACCATGATTCGGCGCGCGGAGTCGAGGCAGTCACTCCGCAGGTGCGCGCCGAGCTCGGCACGATGGGATTGCCGCAGCCGGCGCAGGACGAGATTCTCGCCAATTTCCTGGCCTGCGTGCAGGATCGGTCTGCCGAGGTCGATCCGACTGTGGTTCCCGACAGCTGCCGCAGCGGCTCCGCACCGGGCAATGACGGCGTGACACAAGTACTCACCCGAGCCGGAGTGGAGGCCAACGCGGTGAACTTCGCCAACACCTTCGAATACACGCTCTGGTACGGCATCGCCATCTTGGCCCTGATGTGCCTCGGCTTCTTCGCCCTACCCAAGGACGCTCGGCTGAAGCAGCACGAACTCGATACCGAATCAACGGATCTCACACCGGCAGGAGTCTGACATGAAAATACTGGCCATCGGACGCGGACAGGACGTGGTGAACACGGCGGTCGCGGTGTTCCAGTCTCACGGCTACGCGGCCGTCGGGACCATCGCCGATGACGAAGCACTCGATGCACTCGGCACCGACGAGATCACCCACCTGATCATCGGCGGTGGGGTGGAGCCCGATTCGCGAGAGGAGCTGAAGAAGCATGCGGCCGCGCATGGCGTCACCGTGCACGAAGCCGTACGCAATGGGCGCGGCATCGAGGGTTACCTCGAAGAGGTGGTGCTTCCGTCACTGCATAGGTGACGGAATCGACTGAGCTGGGACCGGGAGGAAGTCGATGTGGCCGGATCGTTGATTATGTGGGTCGACAATCAAAAGTACTGCCTATCAGAGGCTTTCCGACATGGAAATGTCCGTGTCGCGCGCTGTCGACGTGGTTTCCTGATAGTCATTCAGGCCAACACTTTTGAGCGATACTTGATGTGACCGGACAGATACGCAGGAAGATGCCGTCGTGATAGTCCTCCGCGTCGCCGAGGTCGACTCCGGACGCCAGGACAACTGCCATGGCACCCATGTTCCATGCCTGGAGCCGAGATCTGTCTTCGCCGGCGGGGATGGTGCGGACCGGGTCGCCGAGTTCTTGGCGGACGAGCGCCGCGAGCCGGTCGAACTCGCCGTCCCAATCAGCGTGAGTCACATCCAGCTGCGTGGTCCAGGGATCGTCGAAGTAGCAATCTTCGTCGTCGTACTCCTCGCCGGGTTCTGGGTCCCTGCCGTATGACGGCCACTTCAGGGCGCATAGCAGTTGGACGTAGGACTCCTGGCCGGGTTGCGGGGGGTAGTCGAGCTCGAGCCGCCATACCGGAGGGTCGTGGTACAACTTGGGCGAGTGGGGGATAAACCAGTGTGGTTTGTCGACTCCACCCCATTCGAAGTTCAGCTCGCCGTTGCTCCAACGATGCGCCCAGCCGTTTTCGACCAAGGCATTTTCGAACATCTCTTGTTCGTCCCAGCAACTCGCGAGACGGACCATCACGCGCACCGACTCGAGGTCTACAGGAAGTGTATGCATGATCATCGACACGACCGAACTATAGCCATCATGACGGCCGACAGCCCTGGCCGATACCTAAGGGCATCCGCGACGCAGCGGGCGCGCCGCCATGCGCGCTCCGATCACCCGTGAAAGAAGCCTACTCAACTATGGATCTCGAAGCGATCGCGGCGGCCTACCGGCAGCTCGACGGCACCTAGTCAGGACAACACTCGCCGGCCATCTTCGAGGCCGCTGGGCAGATGCGCAGAAAGATGCCGTCGTAATAGAAGTGCGAGACGATGTCGGCGCCTGATATCAAGACCACGGCCATGTCGGCCACATGCCACGCCTCGAGTCGGGAGCCGTCCGATCCGACGAGGCAGTGCTGACGCACAAATGCCCGACGTCCTCCCTTACCGACAGGGAGACGTCGGGCATTGTTTTGCAGCTCTTCAGCTTTCGACTGCGGCCTTCCACATCTTGCTGCGCAGGTCACGGCCGCGGACGACCTGAATTCGCCACGGTGACAGCCGAAGTATGTGCAGCTTCGGGTCATCGATGCCCTGCCAGAAGTTGCCGAGCGGGTAGCCTGCGCCTTTCGGGCTGGTTTGCTCGTACAGGTCCCAGACGTGCTGCCTGGTCGCGAGGTCGTCGAGCGGCACCCAGTCGGCCAGGGCATCGGCATGCACCTGATTCTGCTTCCTGGTCCAGTACGCGAAGGTCGTGTGCGGGTTGGCGGCCAAGTGCGCCTCCTTGACCGGCGTCCGGTAGGTGGCCAGCCAGCCGACGGGGTTCCCGTCGACGATCTCCCACACCGGGATCAGGACCCTGGAACGTGGGCGGCCCTTGCCGTCGACGGTGACCATGGTGGCGTAGACGATGTCGCCGATGTAGGTCTCGAACTCGTCGCGGATTTCGTGGAAAGACTTCACCGAGGTGGTCATTTCGAAAGCTCCCTTCAGACCTGTGCGAGTTGGGTTGATGCGGAATACGTGGCCGGTTCGTCGGCGGCGTTACGACGCAGACCGAATGCGGCGACCAGCCCGGCGACGGCCGCGGCGACCACCGGCACGATCAATGCTGTTCGCACCGCCTCGATTCCGGACTGACCCGCCGTGACGGCCGCGACCTCGACCGCCGTCACCGCCGAGATACCGAGCGCGAAACCGAACTGGAATGCGGTGTACAGCAGGCCACTTGCCAGCCCCTGGTCCTCCTCCGCGATGCCGTCGGTGCCCGCGATGGTGAGCGGACCGTAGACGAGAGCGAAGGCAACGCCGAGCAGCAGCATGGCCGGGAACATGGCCGCGTAGGCCCGGTCGATATCGGTCGGCAGGAAGAAGGCGTAGGCGATCGCGGCGAGCACGACACCGCCGAAAACCACTCGCGCATTGCCGAATCGGTCCACCAGGCGTGGTGTCAGCACCGGCGCGAGCACCGCGTCGACGCCGATCACCGCCATGGCGAGACCGGTCTGCACCGTCGACCAGCCGCGCAGTTCCTGGAAGTACAGCGTGGCGAGGAACTGGAAGCCCGCGAAGGAACCGACGAACAGCAGCGCGACCACATTGGTGCGCACCAGGGCTCCCGAACGCAGGATGCCGAGCCGAACCAGCGGGTTCGCGGTGCGACGCTCGTTGACCACGAACAGCGCGAGCAACAGCAGCCCTGCCGCGAAAACCATGGCGGTCAGCGCCGGGCCGTCACCGGGATGCTCCAGCCGGACCACACCGTAGACGAGCAACAGCATCGCGCCGGTGACGCTGAACGCGCCGAGCAGATCGAATCCGCCCCGAACCCGTTCCGGCACACCGGAATCCCACACCAGCGGAATCGCCGCCGCCAGGATCAACGCGGACAGCACAACCGGTGCGAAGAACACCCAGCGCCAGCCGAGCGCGGTGAGCAGCCCGCCGACGACCATGCCGAGCGAGAAGCCGCCCGCCGCGATACCCGCATACACCAGCAGCGCCTTGTTCCGCGCAGGTCCCTCGGCGAAGTTGGTGGTGATCAGCGACAGTCCGGCAGGCGCCATGAACGCGGCGGCCACTCCGGTCACGAAGCGTGCCGTCAGCAGCATCCAGCCCTCGGTTGCGAAGCCGCCGAGTCCGGAGAACAGCAGGAACACCGTCAGCCAGAACAGGAACATGCGCCGCCGCCCGAGCAGATCGGCGGCGCGGCCGCCGAGCAGCATGAACCCGCCGTAACCGAGGACGTACGCGGAGACGACCCCGCTCAGCATCCCGGTGGACAGGCCGAGATCGGACCGGATCGACGGCAACGCCACATTGAGCATCGCCACGTCGATGCCCTCCAAGAAGATCGCGCCGCACAGCACCGCGAGCACTGCCCAGGTACGGCCGGACATCTCGGTGAAGACCTCGGCGGGTCTCGATTCCAACATCGAACGACTCCCAACAGACGCGGTTACCGATAGTGAGGTCGGTTCCCTCTTGATACCGACCATGAGTCTTCGGCAGAATCGGTAACCATGGAAGACGGCACTTTGAAGTCACCCGGTTACTGCGGGGATACCGAGGAGGACTACGACGTTCTCCAGTGGGACACTCGCGTCGACTGCGAGGTCAGGCAGATCCTCGACCGCGTGGCCGACAAATGGTCGCTGCTGGTGATCGCCCTGCTCGACCAGCGCAGCCTGCGTTTCACCGAATTGAAGCGCAAGATCGACGGCGTCAGCCAGCGCATGCTCACCCGCACGCTGCGGCATCTGGAACGCGACGGACTTGTCGAGCGGACGGTCTATCCGACGGTCCCGCCACGGGTGGACTACGCCCTGACCCCGTTGGGCGTCAGCCTGCACGCCACCATCAAGGCTCTGGTCGTCTGGACGGAGGGCCACCAGAACGAAATCGCTTCCGCCCGTGATGCTTACGACCGCCGCAGTGCCGAAGAGGAAGCCCTGCAAACCGTGTGACCGGCCTCGATATCCTGATCATCGGCCGCAGCCGACGCACTGTGGACACTGCCACCAAACAGCTTCGATCGCTCGGTTTCACCGCGCACGGCGTGATCACGGACGACGAAACCGTCACCGTGCTGGATGCGCGTGAGGTCACCACGCTGTTGATCGGCGGCGATGTGCAGCGGGAATCGCGTGCACTGTTGAAACAGCGGGCGCGGCATGCGTCGGCGTCCCCGGCATCATCGACCAGATCCTCACCGCAGCACCGCCGCTTTCGCGCGTAGTCGTTGTCGGTGTTCGGTATGGACACTGTCCACGCGCTCACCTAGGCAATGACCTTCGCGACAGCACCCAATGCCACCAACGCCATGCTGTACGGAACGTAACATTCAGCGGCTCTCACCCGAAGATCACCTGACACTGAAGGAGGTTCCATGAAGAAGACTGTTGTTGCCGCCGCACGAGTCGCGACCGCTGGCTTTTCGGGTCTGGCCGCTGTAGCAATTATCGGCTCCGGCGCTGCCCAAGCGGCGCCGCAGGATTGCATCGTCGAGCGAGATCTTTCCGGTGCGTCGGCGACGTGCCAACCCGACGGAGGAAGCAGCTACGTCTTGCACGTCGACTGCTTCGGCCTCTATGCCAGCGGGCCGTTCCCCCTCTACGGTGTCGGTTCCTATCCTGTACTCAGCTACCCCTTCACACCGGCAGGCCAGCGCATCACCACGGGCTGCACGGGTATGGGTCCCGGCGTCATCGCCGTGACCACCAACGCTTACGTCGAGATCTATCGCGGCTAGTGGTGTTGAGGCCGTAGAGGGAGTTCACTCCGGTACTACCAGGCGAACTCACCATCGCCGCCCTCATCCTATGACTGCGATGACTTGCAGGACACGGCCTAGTACTCCAGCAGCACTTAGTTATATAAGGAGTGTCGTCGCTGGTAGTGGGCTTGTTTGGCCCGGTATTGGTGGCGTCGGCGCCAGATCGACCAGTGCCAGATCTGTTCGAGGGTCTTGGTAGTGGTGATCAGGTGTGCCAGAAGACGTCGGACTTCACCGAATGTGAGTGAGATGAGGCCGCTGCCAACACTTTTGGGGAGATAGCGGCGGTGACTGCGAGGTAGGTGTGGGCGAGCATCGCGAGGGTGACGTGGCGGTACCAGGCGTCGTAGCGGCGGACCTGGTATTGGTCGAGCCCGACCTCGGTCTTGGCGGTTTGGAAGCAGTCCTCCACGGCCCAACGTGCCCCGGCCACTCGGATCAGTTCGTCGTCGGTGGTGCCGGTAGGTGCGCAGCACAGGTGGTAGGCGATTTCCAGCTCACCTTTAGTGTTCGGTGTCAAGGCGCGCCGCGCCAGCACCCAGCGGCTCCAGCCCGGCGCGGTGGTGTCGTGGTAGGTGGGAAGGGTGGCCACGGCCCAGTCGAACAGGCGTGGCCCCTTGGCGCCCTCGCCGCAGCTTCGGCGTTTCCACGCCTGTGAAGGTGCTTGTGCGACAAGGTAATCCGCGCGCGTGCTGCCCGCGGTGACGGGGATGGTCTGACTGCACGGCACCGCCACCACATAGCCGATGCGGCGGTTTTCGAGCCAGGACCGGAACTTCGAGTCCCCGCCGTATGCCTCATCGGCGGTCACCCACCGCGCCGGCACCCCGGCATCGAGCGCGCGAGCGAGCATCTGCTTCGCCAATGTTGCCTTGGTGGCGAACTCGACTTCGTCGGGTACGCCGGCCGTACGGCAGCGTTGCCGGTCCTCGGTCCACGACTTGGGCAGATACAACTCCCCGTCGATCAGCGTGCGCCCTTTTCCGGTGGTGTAAGCACAGAACACACCCAGCTGACAGTTCTCGATCCGCCCTGCCGTTCCGGAGTATTGGCGTTGCACCCCAACCGATTTCACGCCCTTCTTGAGGAAACCCGTCTCGTCCACGACTAGCACGCCATCCCGATCGCCGAGGTGCTCGACGGCATACGCGCGCACATCATCACGCACCCCGCCGACATCCCACGCCGCTCTGTTCAGCAGCCGCTGCATCCCGTCCGGAGTCCCGTCACCAGCGGCTTCGGCCAACGTCCACCCATTCTTACCCGCCAACGGCGCCAGCAGCCCCCGCACATACGCCCGCGCCCGCAACCTCGGCTCGGCCCGATAAAACCGCCCCGCCACCCGCCCGAACAGATCATCCAGCCCAGCCACCCACGCAGCCAGATCCTCATCGATCACCACAACGAAAGAGGTTACCGCACAATATAACTAAGTGCTGCTGGAGTACTAGGCCGAAGCGACCCAACCGAGCCGACTCGAGCTAACGCAGCTCAGCGGAGTCGACTCGGTCGACTCGCTCAGCCGAGGTGGCGGTCACGGTCGGCCTGGCGGTCGAGCCAGGACGCGGGCGCGGCGTCGGCGCTGGGATATGCCAGGGCTGTTCGGCCGTGTTCGAGGTAGAGCGGGCGGTCCTCCAGGCGGGCACGGAAGGCGTGCCACAGCCGGCGCGCCAGCCGGGGCACGACGAAGTCGTCGAGGGTGTCCACGCGAACCCATTGCCAACGGTCGAACTCGCCCGGCTGCAACTCGACCGCCTTCTCGTCGCCGAGGACGCCGCAGTCGAATATGTAGACAATCTTGTCGCCGTCGTCGGCACTCGGCGCCCAGTCGTGCACGAGGAGTCGCTGTGCGGGGCGGTCGATGCCGAGTTCTTCGCGAATCTCGCGGCGGCACGCGGCGGCGGGCGATTCGCCGGACTCGACATAGCCGCCAGGAATCTGCCAGCCACCGCCGTCGGTGGTGTGCACGAGCAACACTTCCTCGCCGCGCACGAACAGGCCGCCCGCGGCCAGCCGCACCTGGGCAAATGAATCCTCGACGCTGTCCATCATCGACTCACGACCTTCGGTTGCGGACCGGGACGGGCACGACCCTTCCACTTCTACACCGCCGCCAACCGGTCGTACAGAGAACAGCCATCAGGAGTCCGCATCCACGAGGGCGGGCGAGGGCATCCACAGCTCACCTGCCATCCCGTGGTTCTCATGCAACCGTTCAACCGGACCAGCTACCTGAGCAGGTCCCGATACGCAACGTCCGACGGCCACCCACGGCGGGCGCGACCATCCACAGCTCACCTACCATCCCGTGGTTCTCATTCAGCCGTTCAACGGGACCAGCTACCTGAGCAGGACCCAGTACGCACTGTCCGGACCCGCGGCGACCACGGCGGGCGCGGGCGTCTACACCTCACGCGCCGTCTCATGGATCCTCACGCGGCCGCGAGCACCGCGTTCAACTGGGCGGTGACCTGGGCCAGGACTCGGCCCGCGGTGTCCAGATCCGCGGCCGGGATGTCGGCGTAGGCCTGTTGCATCGCGGCCTCGATATCCGAGCGGACCGCGCCGAAGCGGAGGCGACCGAGATCGGTGACACGAACAGTCGTCGAGTCCTGGTCGATCAGACCCTCGACGGTCAGTTCGGCGAGGGTGGTTCGGACCGTGTCGATATCGGTCTTCAGAGCGCCGGTCAGCCGACCGATGAGCTGCTCGAGCGGAACCTGGTCGCCCGCCGTGGTGGCGACGTGAGGCCGACCCACTGGTGGTAGGTCATGCCGGGGCTCCGCAGAATTTCGTCGAGCATCGCGCGGTGTGCGTTCTCCGCCTGGCCGAGGACCTGCGGGTTCAGTGTGACGACGGTAGCCATTCAGCTCGACAGAAGGTCGAGAATGCCCTCCGCGCTGCGGGCCACGGTGAGGCAGGCCGTGATGGTCAACTGATCGGCGAGTGGATGCTTGGCTCGGGTGCGCCATTTGCGGACGGCCGCGACGGCGTGCGCGCGCTGCTGCTCCAGCGAGGTGTCGATCGGGAGACCGAGGCGCAGGTGCGGTGCGACGCCGGATCCACCGATCAGTCGATGGAGTTCGGCGAGATCGTCTGCGGGAAGGGTCAATTCGTCGGTGCGCAGGCGGCCGAGGAGACGCAGCTCGGCGAAGCCGTGCACGTCGGCGAGTAGGGTGCGCACTCGGGGCAGCAGCTGTTCGGCCGCGACGCCGGGGTAGGCGGTGAGTACGCGAGCCAAGACGGTCAGGGCGGAATGCGCCTTGAGTTGGTCGGCGCGCTGGCCGAATTGGACGTCCAGCACCGAACGCAATTCATCGACGCCACTGCGGCTGGTCAATTCCGCTGCCAGCGTCGTCGAATCACGGACGCCGAGCCGAATCAGGGTGATGGCCATCCGGATTCCGAACATGCCGAACCGCTCGGCCAGTTGCGCGCGCAGCCCCGGTGACACCGGAAGCGCGATATCGGCGCGCGCGAAGCGATCCGCCGAGAGCAGCGCGGCGCTCAACTCGTCGACCGGAACACCCGCCAACGCGTCGAAGGCCGCGAAGTCCTGCTGACGCAGCGTCGCGGCGGCGAACGCAAGCAGTCCGGCGACCGGAATCACCGCCTGGCACAAGCCGGTTCGCTCCAGCTCGCCGGCGAAGCGCACCGCGACATCGCGGGCGGAATGCAATGCATCGATCCGGCCCGCCCCGATCTCATCGGCCCGCGAGACGACGCCGACAACGCCGAGCGGACCGGACACTCCCGAATCGCCCGCCGCACCAGCTCCGACCTGCTCGAGGAACCGAATATCGGCGGCATCGAGCCTGCGCAGCAGATACACCACCGCATCCGCACCGGGAATGGCGATGTTCTCCGGGGTGTCCAGCCCGGCGTCGCCCGGCGTCAGCAGCCGCGCGGTCCGCTGCGACACCTCCCGCGACAACGACGAAGTGCCCGGCGTATCGATGATCGTGGTGTGCGCGAGCGCAGCCGAGGGCCATTCGACCTCGAGATGGTCCACCTCCCGCGGCGCGGGCGCGTTCCAGGTCAAGCGGTCCAGGTCGAAGGTCAGCCCGTGGGCTCCACCGCCGCGCCGCACCACCACATTCGCCCGGGCGCCATCGGAGGCATGCGCGGTCACACTCGGTGTCGAGCCGTACCGATACCAGGTGACCACCCGCGTGCACTCGGTGGCATCGGTCGGCGCGATGTCCTGTCCGACAAGGGAATTGAGCAGCGTCGACTTGCCCGCTTTCAGCGAGCCCGCCAGCGCGACACGCAATGGCTGATCCAGTCGGCGCGCGCAGTCGGCGAGCAACGCGCGCGGGTGCGGTTCACCGGCGAACGCCTGACGGGCCGCGCCGACCAGCTGACGGGCCTCGGCGACGATCCCGGGGGCCATCCGGGCATCGATTCTCATCGGCCCACCGTACCGACCTGCCCTTCCAACGGCGCGACACGCTCGATCACCCGTATGGTCTGCATGGCATCCGCATAGCGCCGCAGCTCCGCGACCACCCGCAGCTGCCGCTCGAGCACCGTGCACCGCTCGGCGCGCCGCGTGGTTTCCATCGTCGCCGCCTCCTGCGCCGCGCGCAGCGAATCGTCGATCGAGCGCAGGCTGCGCTCGGCGACGCCGGTGTAGTGGTCGCGCAGGGCCCGATGGATGCGGTGCAGCCGGTCCTTGGATTCCTTGCCTGCCTGGAAGGCGACATCGTCGACGAACCGCCGGACCGCGATCTTCGCCTCGTTCCGCCTGCGCGCCATCCTGGCCTGCTTGTCATCACGGAAAGCCTTGCCGCCGACCAGCAGACCCGCGCCGAGCGAGAGCGGGTTGAGCAACGCAAGCCCGGCGAAGGTGCTGGCGAGACCGACCATCAGCACACCGCCATAGGAGCCGCGCATTCCGACGAGCAGTTTGCTGCCGAGGCCGATGTCGGGCTCCAGGTCGGCGAGGGTGCCCGATCCGGCGCGGCTCTCGTCGGTGTTGAGGCCGGGGTGCACGTCGGGCAGGTCGACGGCACCGATTTCGGTGAAATGTTCGGCGACCTGCTCGGCGAGTTGCACCGCGCGGGCATGCGTCCACAGCAGGTTGTCTCCGAGTGCGGTATCGATGGTGCCCGTGAGCCATTCGGCGATCCGGCCCCAATGTCTGCCGGGATCATGGGCGTCGATCCACTCCTCACCGGTTCTGGCGATAGTGCGCAACCGATCACGCAGATCATGATCGACATCGCCGGCCAGGTCGGTGATTCCGTCGGCGAGTGTCAGCTGCCATGCCGCGGTGCGGCGGTGCAGGTCCTCGGCCGCAGTCCTGGCCGACTGCAATTCGCGCACGGCCGCAGCGCCCTGCTCGGGATCGCGCAGTGCGACCAGTTCGCTGCCCAGCGCGAGCGCCAAATGTTCTGCGGCCGACTGGATGTCGCGCGCTACCGCGAGGCGGGTCGCGGCCACATCGCGGGCAACCACCTGCTCACGCAGGAACCGATAGAGCACGCCGAAGCCGGATTCGATGCCGAGCTGCTGATCCTGCAACCGCATGGCGTGGCTGCGCAGCACCGCGGAGACCGGGATCATCGGCACGTCGAGCCGTGCCGACTCCAGGTGGCGAAGGTCGGCCTCGTGCACCTGCCG
This sequence comes from Nocardia sp. NBC_01009, assembly GCF_045208035.1. Taxonomy (NCBI): domain Bacteria; kingdom Bacillati; phylum Actinomycetota; class Actinomycetes; order Mycobacteriales; family Nocardiaceae; genus Nocardia; species Nocardia sp. NBC_01009. Next base: position 651,413 of record NZ_CP108695.1, read on the forward strand.
CCAATGCGGGTACAGGTCGGTTTTGGTGAGCAGGAGCGCGACCGTCGGGCACAGTTCGCGCACCTGACGCACAAAGGCGAGCTCCGGCTCGGTCAGCTCGGTCGAGGCGTCCGAGAGCACCAGCACCGCGTCGGCGGCGGGCACCATGCCGAGCACACTTGCCGCATAAGAACTTCCGTGCCCGCCGACCCCGGGGGTGTCCACCAGCACGATGCCGTCGGCGAGCAGCGGGTTCGGCACTTGAATCTCCAGACGGAGAATCCGGCGTCCCTCGGCCAGCGGTGATCGTGCGGTGATCGTGCCGATCTCGTCGACCGGCACCGGGATTCGTGCCTCCTGCCCACCGCTGTGACCTGTGACGACCAGCTCGGCACGTGGTTCGGGCCCGTGGGAAAGGACGGTCGTCACCGCGGTGGTCGCATCATCGCCCACCGGGCAGATATCGAGGTTCAACAGTGCGTTGACGAACCGACTCTTGCCCTGACCGAGCTGTCCGGCAATGACGATGCGCCGCCGCGGATCACGGACCCGATCGGCCGCCACTTCCAGGCGGCCGACCAGGTCGGTGCGACCCGCGGCGCGCGCCGCGGCGATGGTTTCACCGAGTACCGAAAGCAGCGGTACCGCCGGTGGTTTTGCCTGTGGTGCGGGTGTCCCCATCGCGTTATCGCTCTCCCTCAGTGCAGGAACATATCGTCGTGCAGGTCCCCGCCACCGTTTCCGGCGACGTCGGCACCCGCATGTGTGTCGGAGAACAGGCTGGAGTCGCCGTGTGCGTCGACCGAACTCTCCAGGCCCGAGCCGAACGCACTCGAAACATCCAGTGACGACCAGGTATTCGCGGTCGAAGCAGCAGTCGACCCGACACTGCCGCCGAGATCCGCCGCACCATGCGCTCCGGTCCCCGCCGAACCACCCACTCCCGCAGCCGTTTCCAGCCCGGAATGCACAGTTCCACCAACACCCGTGGACAACCCGCCGCCAAGATCGGCGGCCGTGTCGATCCCCGTCGACAGTCCACCGTTGATCGCGCCGCCGAGCCCTGTCTCGAGGCCCGTGCCCAGGTGTGTCCCCACGTCCGCAGTGCCACCGACACCAGCCGACAGGCCGGTATCGGCAGCAGCGCCGATTCCTGTCGAAAGTCCCGTCTCGAACCCGGTCGCCGCCTGCGCACCGGCGCCAACAGCACCACCGAGGCCGGCGGTCAGGTCAGTGCCTGCGTGCGCACCAGCATCGACAGCACCACCCAGACCCGCACCCGCGTCAACAGCACCCTGCAAGCCGGTGGACAACCCCGCTCCCAGATCCGCTCCGGCCTGCGCACCCCCGCCGAGGTCGGTCGACGCTTGGGCACCGGCGTCGAGGACACCACCGATTCCGGTGGTCAACCCCGTTTCCAAGCCCGTGCCGAGGTCCACCGCACCACCGAGACCGGTGGCAAGGTCAGCACCCAGATCAGCACCGGCACCGAGCGCGGCACCCCCAACACCGGTCCCGAGATTCGCGCCCGCATCCAGAACACCATCGAGACCAGCCGAAACACCCGCCCCCAAATCAGCACCCACCTGCGCGCCCGCGCCGAGTACACCGCCGAGACCGGTGGACAAACCCGCCTCCAAACCCGTCCCGAGCTGGGCACCCGCATCGAGCACACCTTCGAGGCCGGTGGTGACACCAGCGCCCACATCCGTTCCCAGCTGCGCGCCGGCGCCGAGAGTGGCACCGAGCCCGGTTTCGAGCCCCGCCGCGGCCTGCGCGCCCGCGTCCAGCACACCGCTCAGATCGGTCGCGACATTTCCGCCGAGACCAGCACCGCCATCGACAGCGCCGTGCAGGCCGTTGGACAACCCGGCACCGAGGTCCGCGACAACCTGCGCGCCGGCGCCGATGACTGCGCCGAGGTCGGTGTCCAGTGCACCGCCGAGGCCGGCCGTCAGGTCGGCGCCCGCATTGGCGAGGCCATCGAGACCTGCGGAAACCCCGGCGCCGATGTCGGCACCGAGCTGCAGGCCCGCGCCGATCGCGGTGTCCAGGCCAGAGGTCAGATCGAGGTCGACTCCGGTTCCGGCTTGCAGGCCGAGGTCGATGTCGTTCTGCAAGCCGCCGCCGAGATTCAGGCCCGCGTCGGCGGCGACGGCCGCTCCGGTGGTGACGGCAGCGGCAGCGCCTGCGTTCCCGGCGGCCTGCGAACCGGCCGCGACGATCGCCGACAGTTGCGAGCCACCGCTGACCAGCGCCGATTCCGCGACCATCGGGGCGACGGCGGCGATGTCCTCGGGCGTCACATCGGGTAGACCGGCCGCGACCAGCGCCTGGCCGGGGTTGGCGCAGTAGGCCACCGCGGCGTCGTGGTGGCGTAGCAGATTGAGAATGAACTCCAGAATCGCGTTGGGTGTCATCGAAATCATCTCCTGGATGAGCGGACCCTCGCGATCCGCGGTCGTTGGAATGCATTTCACGCTAAGGACCCCACGCGTTACTTCGAAACGGGGCGGACCCCTACTGTCCGCCGTCGATACCCGTTAGGGACCCGAAGACCATTAGGGGAATTTCCCCGAACATGCCCCGATTCAGTAACGGCGGACCGCCAGCAACCGACAGAACTGACGGATCCACAAGATCCACGCAACCCTTTTCCGCAGCGGCGGGACTAACCAACAGCGCCATCGGACCGAACAGTTTTTCGAACGGGGTTCTCGAATGACAGAGCGTCTGGCGCTCGGCATCACAGTCGGAGCGTCTAATTCGGTCGCCGTGGCGGCGACCGGGGATATCAGCGATGGGGTTGACGGACCCGCAGGTAGCGGCGCTGTTTTGACCCACCCGAGCGTCCTGCGCCTGGCCGCGGACAGCGCGCCGGCCTTCGGGACGGACGCCCGCGCCACCGGCAGGCATTCCAGCGACGTGGTGCTCGAAGGCTTCCTCGACCGGGTCGGCGATCCGGTCGGCATCCTGGCCGAGGACGGCACGAGCCATGCCGCCGCGGACCTGATGGCCACGGCCGTCAGGTGCCTGATCGACGAAATCGATACAGAGACAACGCAAGACGGCTCGGCCACGGTCGCGTGCCATCCGGCGTGGTGGTCGCGGCACACCGTCGATATGCAACGCGCCGCGCTGGATCGGGCGGGCCTACGTGAGGTGACCCTGGTTCCGGAACCGACCGCCGCGGTGCGCTGGCTCGAAGCCGCACACGGCCCGCTCGGCGACAGCGCGGTGGTCGTCTACGACTTCGGCGCCACCGGGCTGACCGTCTCGGTGGTCCGCACCGGCGAACAGGCGGCCTTGCTCGGCACACCGCTGCGTAGCACCGACGTGGCAGGCGCCGAATTCGACCTGCTGACCATGCGCTACGTCCTGGCTAACGCGCTACGCGGAAATGAATTCGATCCGTTCGACCCGGTCGTCGAGCGTGAATTGTCGGTATTGCGCGACCGCTGCAGAAATGCGAAAGAAGAGCTTTCCATAAATACCGCGACCGTGGTTCCGGTGCGCTTGGATCCCAACGATCGGCGCACCGACAACATCCGGCTGGTCCGCGGCGAGCTGGAGGATCTGCTGCGCGGACCGCTGCTGAGCTCGATCGAACTGGTCCGGGATGCGGTGCAGCGCGCCGGGCTCGACATCGGCGATATCGGCCGCGTGCTGCTCACCGGTGGCGGCGGCGCGATTCCACTGGTTGCCGAGCTGATCTCGACCGAGTTCGGCCTTCCGGTCGTCGCCGCGGCGGAGCCCGGACACACCAGCGCTCGCGGTGCCGCCGTGCTGGCCACGGATCTGCTGGCCGCCACCGTCGATCGCGCGCCGCTCGTGGCCGCGGCGGCGGTTGTGACGAATGCCTCGGCGAAGACTGAAGAGCTACCCGCGGTGTCGTGGCAGGACAAATCGCCGCCGAAGGCCGGGGCGCTGCCCGGCTCACGTGTCCGCAACCTGACCGGCCGGCAGCGGGCAGCCGTCGTCGCGGGCGCGGTGGTCGTCATCGGGCTGCTGGCGACCGGTACCGTCGCGATCAGCACCGGGGCCCAACCCGAGCCGAGCCGTCCCGCATCCACCGAACAGGCCACCGCCGGCACGTCCGACGCGGCGGCGACCACCAGTGCGGGAACCGGCAACGCACTGGTTCCCGGAACAGTCGCATCGGTGGCAGACCCGACCGGTACCGACCCGAAACCCGAAGCAGGACAACCCGGCTCCGCAGCGCCGGGCGCGACGTCGGTGGAGGCGGTGAACAACGCGCCCGCGCCCGACCAGGCCGTGGCGAGTCAACAAGCGCCCGCACCGGCCAACCCCGCGCCTGTGACGCCCGGAGCATCCCAACCAGCCCCACAGTCACCAGCGCCTGCGCCCGCTCCGGCCCCCGCACCAGCGCCTGCACCTTCGCCCAAACCGCCCACCCAGTCGCCGGGCGGCGCACTGGACAACACCCTCGACGGGGTCGTCGATGGCGTCGACGGGGTAGTCGACGGCGTCGGCGGCATTCTGCACGCGCCCGGCCAGATCATCGGAGGCTCTGGTGGCTGACATCGCGTTCGATACCCTCCCGTGCGCCCGCGAGATCTTCCGCGAACTGGATGCCGCCGGTCAGCGACCGGTCGTGTATCTCATCCGAGGCCGCTCCGGCACCGGTAAATCCATGTTGCTTTCGGTTATCCGCGCCCGGCTGCAGGCTCGCGGGATCGCACTGCAGGATCACCCCGCGCTGTCTGCGACTGCGCTCGAGGTCGGCTCCGGCGATGCCGTCCATGCGATGGCCGGCGCGCGTAGCGCATTCGGTGCCGCAGCAGGCAATGGGCGCCGTACGTCCCGTATCGTGCCCGCCGCCGACACCACGCAGTCCCGCGCCGAAACCACGCAGGCACGGCCCGCCCTGATCATCGACAACGCCGAGACCCTGAGCCACGCCGAGCTCGAAAACCTGTGCGCAACCGTCGAATCCGGCCGCTACACGATGGTGATCGCGGCCCAGCCCCGCCCGCACGACCCGTCCCTGCGCAAGCTCGCCGACACTGTGGCGCGCCGCGGCCGGGTGGTCGACCTCCGCGCCCTCGGCGTGAGCGATATCGCGCCGTTCGCCCGCGAGCTCGGCATGGCGGTGCCGCGCCCGGTGGCCCAGCACATCCACCAGCAGACCGCGGGCATCCGCAGTGGCGTGGTCGCCGCACTCACCGCGGCCTGTTCGGCGCGGCTCGACGCCGGTATCGGTGCCGTCGACGAGGCGGTCGCAGGCTGGGCGCGCGCCATGCTGGACACCGTGGCGCCCGACCTGCTCGAGACCATGGTCGTGGCAACCACCGGCACCGGACTCGATGCGACCGAACTGGCCGAGGTGCTCGGCATCGACACGGCCGCGGCGCAGGATCTCATCGACAGGGCCCGGGCAAGCGCCCTGGTGACCGATGCCGACCTGCTGCTCGGTCCCGCCATCGCACCACTGCGCACGGTGCTCGGCGACCGACGGTTCGTCGCCGTCCAGCGCAGGCTGCTGACCGCGCGTTTGGACGCGGGCCTGATGCGCGACCACACCGCGCTGCAGCTGGCCGAGTCCGGCGTGCGCGATCAGCGACTTGCCGAATTCCTGTGTGCCGCCGCGGCAAAGGCGGGCCGCGATGCGGTGCGCTATTACGCCGCGGCCGCCGCGGCAGGCGCCGACCCGGACATCATCGCGGTGCGCTGGGCCGAGGCGGCCGCCTGCATCGGCGACGGCGAGACAGCGATGCGTCTAGCCGAGCCGGTGCTGGTCCGCTCGGGTGTCAGTGCACCGGAACTCGCCGCGGCCGTGCGGATTTGCGCGGCCGTGCTGACCCGACGCGGTCTGGTCGGGCGGGCGGCGCAGCTGTACTCCTGGCTCGGATCCCATCGCATCGGCGCGGATTGGGCGGTCGGCGCGACTGTCTTATACCTCGCGGGCGATGTACGCGCCGCCGCGGAGATGTCGCATTCGGCGACACAGTGGCCACCGACCGAGACCAACGCGCACGCCCGGCTCATCGCCACGGCGCTCGCACAGACCATTGTCGAGCACGAAACCGGTACCACCGCAGCAGTTTCCGCGCTCATCCAGGCGGCGCAGGCCGATTCGGGAGTCGACAGGTTCCTGCCGTGCACCGCGGTGTCCATCGCGACTCTGCTGTGCCTCGGCACCGGTGAACCCGACCGTGCAGGGGATGCCGTGCGCAGAGCCACCGCAAGCGGCCTGCGTTGTCATCAACTCCAGGTGCTGCAGGCGTGGGCCGCGATGCTCGGCGGCGACGAGCAGGCAGCCGCGGCGACAGTCGCAGCATTGCAACCGGGTTCGCTCGATACCCGCGACCAACTGCTCGCCCACGGCGTCGCCGTCGGCCTGGCACGGCGCAGCGGCGATCACGCCGCACTCGCCAAGGCCTGGCAGGCTGCCTATCCACTGTTCGACGACGTGGACGCCGATCTGCTCACCTTGCTGCCGATCGGCGAACTGTGGCTCGCCGGCATCCGGCTGCGCGACGAGCGCCGGATTACGCCGCTGGTGGACGCCTCCCTCACCTTGCTCCGACGCCTCGATCAACCGCCGGCCTGGGCGAATGCCTTCCACTGGTACGGCGTGCAGGCCGCGATCGCACACGAGAGTCCCGCAGAGCTGCTGCCGCACGCTCGACTGCTCAAGACCGCGGCCGAGGCGGGCGACCGGCATGCCGCCGTGCTCGTCGACGCCGGCCGCACCTGGGTGCTCGTGCTGCGCGGACAGGTCGAGGTCGCGCAGGTGCAGGTGGCCGTCGCCGGTCTCAGCGAGATCGGCCTGACCTGGGATGCCGCCCGACTCGCCAGTGAGGCCGCGCTCGCCGCGGGCGACTCCACGACCGCGACCGCACTGCTCAAGCTGGCTCGCACGGTTCGCTCCGATGCGCGTCCACAGGAACCCGCAGTTCGTCCGCCCGCGCATGCCGCGGCGCCGAACGGTCGGGAGCTTGCCGCGTCTGCACCGGCGGCGCAGGCGACGGCGATCCTCAGCGAACGCGAACGGGAAGTCGCCGAACTCGTACTGCTAGGTTTGACCTATCGGGAGATCGGCGCACGCCTGTACATTTCCGCGAAGACGGTAGAGCATCACGTCGCCCGCATCCGGCGCCGTATCGGTGCCAGGTCCCGCTCGGAGCTTTTGTCTATGCTCCGCGCGATGGGACACGGCTCGCTGCTGGTGTGACGGGTCGCGGACTGATCCGAAGCGAGGTAACGAGGATGGCCACAGGCGTCGGTCTGCGCATCGCCGAGAACAATTGCACCGCGGCGATTGTCACCGACGCCGGTGAACCGCAATTCATCATCCGCGAGTCGATTCTGCACATGTCCGACGACGGCGACACCGTCCTCGGCGGACCGGCGCCGGCCGATCACTCGCACTCCATCACCGAGTTCGTCTCCCGGGTCGGCGATCCGGCAGGTATCCCGGTCGATGCCGGCGAGGCTTACCGGGCCGAGGATCTGGTTGCGACCGCACTGTTCTGCCTGATCAATCTGGCGGCCGACTATTTGAACGGCCCGGCCGAGTTCTATGCGACCCATCCGACCGACTGGCCGCCGCTATACGTCCAAGCCTTGCGCGATTCGCTCGACTATCTCGGCCTGCGCTCGGTGGTGCTGGTCAGCGAGGGCGACCTGCCCGGCACCGATATCGGCGACCCGGAGGCAGCGTTGGCCTACGACGCCGCCCGCGCGGCGCTGGCCTCGGTGCTGGCGACACCGGCGGGCAGCACCCCGCCCGATCCGAGCGACGCCGAGAACTCGACCGTGGTCACCGACGTGATTCCCGCGGTGCCTGCCCCCGGGTCGCAACAAATGCAGGCCTACTCGGCGGCGCTGCCGATCGCCGACCCGATCCTCGCGCAGCTGCCGACCGCAGCGGTAGCGGAGTCGCCTGCCGCGCCGAAGACCATCGCGCCGAGGGCCACCGCGCAGCCCGGCCGCACCACCCCGCTGCTGATCGCGGCGGCGGTAGTGATCGGGTTGGTGCTCGGCGGTTTCGGCGTGTCGGTGCTGTTCCGCGATACCGGAAAGACCCCGGTGCCGACGGTGCGGGACGCCAAGTCCGATCCGGTGACGGTGACCCCGACGCCACCGGCGCCACCGGTGGAGTTCCCCACCGTGCCCATCACGACGCCCCCGCCGACCACGGAACCGCCGGTGGTCATCACCCGCACGGTCGAGCCGGAAACGACCGAGCCACCGGTCCCCACGACCACCGAGCCACCGGAAACCACCACCGAGCCACCGACCACGACCGCCCGACGAACGACCAATTCGCGGCCGACTCGAACGACCAGCCCCTTCCATATCGAGGTGCCAACACCGCGGCAGTGGCGGCCCACCTCGGAGATCACACGTCCTCGCTGATTTAGTAGAGCCCAACCCCGGTTTGTGCCCTAAAGTGATCCGCTGACCGGTGTTGCCGGAAAACTTTCCGACGACCGGTCTGTTGCTGGACGAGGACTGTGCGCCAACGGATTCAGCCTGTGGCCCACGGATGTAGCTGGCACGCCCCGTGCCGACGAAGGGACTTCATGCGCAAGTTGGTGGCGCGCAGCGCCGCGGTCAAGGCAGCAGCCGTCGGATGCGCCGCGACCGTTTTCCTCGCTCCATTTCTCGGTATCACCTCTGCATCGGCCACCCCGACACAGCTGACCGCCGAAAATCTGCCCGCCGAATTGGTGCAGGCCATTTCGCGCGATCTGAAGATGACGCCCGCGGAGTATCTGGAACGGTCCGCCCGCGCCCAGGAGCTCAGCGAATACGCGCGTGACTTCCGGTCCGAACGTCCCGATTCCTTCGCAGGCGCGTGGATCGGCGCGGACGGCAGGCCGTTCGTCGCGGTCACCTCGATGGATGCCGCCAAGATCGCCTCGGCCGCCGGCTACCAGACCCACCTCGCTCCGGTCTCGGCGAACGCACTGGAAAACTCCCTGATGCAACTGAATCAGTGGATCAACACCCTGCCGCGTGAGCTGTCCACCACGATCAACTCCGTCGCCGTCGACTTCCTCAACAGCCAGTTGGTCCTCACCGTCGCGAACACTCCGGCCGGCCATGTGCTGAACCTGCCGACGCTCATCGCCAACGTGAAGGTCATCCTGTCGCCGGGCAGCGGCGGCCCGATCGAGCGCCGCCCGATGGGCGGCGACACCTACATCAGCGCCCCCACCTCGCTGCACGATGCCGAGTTGCGCAGCGTCGATGTGTGCTCGTTCGGCTTCAACGGCGTGGACGCCGCGGGCAATGCGCTCAATATCAGCGCGGGCCACTGCGATCCGAATCTCGGCAAGGGCGACCAGCAGGCAGGGGTCTACCTGCCCAACGTCAAAGACATTCCGAACAGCCCCGAGGTCGGCACCTTCATGCAGGCGAAGCTCGGCGGACCGACCGCATTGGACTATTCGGTCATCAAGCTGAACGAGCGCGCGGTCAAGGCCGGCATGGACCAGCCATCGGTGCGCGGCTCCAACGGCACCACACTGACCATCACCGGCACCGCCGACCCGGTGACCGGTGCACCGGTGTGCAAGTCGGGGCAGTCGTCCACCTTCACCTGTGGGTTCGTGGTGGCAGATCGGGTCGAGACCCAGCTGTTCACCGCGGAGGGCGTGAGCAAGACCGTGCGCGGCTTCGCCAGCTCGGCGTGCACCCTGGGCGGCGACAGCGGTGGCGCGATCTTCACCGGCACCCTCGCGCTCGGCATCACCAGCGGCTCCAACGCGGCCGACGCACCGAATTGCAACGACGCAAATGTCGGCCTGGCACAGTACGGCGGCACCGCCTCGCTCGGCATTCCGATCCGTGCGATCCTCGCCGATATCGACGCATCCTCGGGCGGCGGACTCGGCAGCGGTGTCGAGTTGCGCACCAAGCAGGCGGCCGGCTAGGCGGCTGCCTCGCCTTCGCTCGACCCGGCGCGACTGCGGCTGCCTCGCCTTCGCTCGACCCGGCGCGACTGCGGCTGCCTCGCCTTCGCTCGACCCGGCGCGGCTGCGGCTGCGGCTTCGCTCGACCGGCGCGGCTGTCGGCGGACTGCCGTCCGACAGTGCCATCAGGTGTGTCAGAGCCTGCTCACACCGGACGTGGCGTCGGTTACGTACACAGCGACCGAATCGTCGCCCGTGATAAGTAGGCACCCCCGGGCCGGAGCCCATATAGTCTGGGAATGCTCCTGCCACGTATAGGTCAGCTCCGATCAGCTGCGCGACAGACCCGGGTCCGAAAAACAGTAATCGCCGCCTCGGCGGCGATTCTGCTGTTCGGTCCCACAGCAGCAGTAGCGACGGCGCAACCCGACCCGAATGCCGGACTTTCCCCCGAGCTGGCAGCGGCCGTGGCACGCGATCTGAAGATCTCGCCGGAGGAGTACCTGCACCGCGCCGACCTGGCCCAGCAGGCCGCGGCCTTCGCCACTACCGCACAGCGTCAGTACCCCCAGGTTTTCGCCGGTTCGTGGCTCGACGAGGCGGGCCGCGTCGTGGTGGCGCTCGCGCCGGGATCCGGCAACGATGAGGCGCGCAAGGCCGCCGATTCGGCCGGATTCGAAGTCCGCAACGTCGCCAAGAGCGAGGCTGCGCTGCGCGGTGAGAAGACCGCGTTCGAGCGGTGGCTCGACGGGCAGCCCGAGGCGGTGTCCGCGCTGGTGCGCGGCGCGGTGATCGACACCGTCAACAACAGCGTCGCGGTGCGGGTCGACAAGCCGGGTCTGCCGATGCCGAGCTTCATCGATCCGATGCGGGTCATGGTGATGGCTCCGCCGGTGGCGAGCGAGCCCGCGAACCTGCCGCGGGCCGGCGAGATCGCCGGTGAGGCGCGTGGCGCGCTGTCGGGCGGCGACGGTTTCGCCTCGATCGGCGGTGATACGTCGCTGCGTTGCTCGTTCGGCTTCAATGGCACCGACCGGTCCGGCAACACCGTGAACATCACCGCGGGCCACTGCAACCCCGACATTCCCTCGGCGGGCAACGGCAATGCGGCAGGCGTTTTCGAGCTGCACGGCGATCGCGCGGGCGCGCAGCTCGGCACGTTCCAGAAGTCGGTGCTCGGTGCGCAGGACTACTCGATCGTTCGGATCAACGACCAGGCCAAGGGCCGCTTCGAGAACAACGGCGTGCGGGTGCCCGGACGGGCGCCGATCCCGATCGACGGCGTCGCCACGCCGGTCGTCGGTGCGCCGGTCTGCAAGTCCGGTTCGCGCACCGGCTTCAGCTGCGGCGTCGTCAATGCCGTCGATCAGACCGTGCTGGTCGGCGATCGTGAGCTCACCCAGAGCTTCTCGGCCAACATCTGCGCGCTGCCCGGCGACAGCGGCGGCCCGATCGTGACCGGCCGGATGGCACTGGGCATCTCCAGCGCGTCCTCGGTGGCCGACTTCCCGATCTGCGAGATCCCCAACCTGATCGGCGCCCTCACCGGCAATGTGCCGCAGCTGTTCGCGCAGCCGGTCAGCGTGGTCCTCTCGGACAACCCGGGTCTGCGGATTCGCACCAACTGATCCTCGGGTCACCGAAAAGGCCGGCAGCGGGTCGCTGTCGGCCTTTTTGCTGTCACTGCGCTGTTCTCCCGGCCGTCCGGGGATGAATGCGCTGTCAGCGGCCGGTAGGTTCCGGCATCCTGGATTACATGTGTTTGGTTTTGATCGGCTGGCGTGCACATCCGGAGTACCGGTTGATCGTCGCGGCCAACCGCGACGAGTTCTACACCAGGCCGACCGAATCGATGCGGTGGTGGCCGGAGGTGACCGGCCTGCTGGCCGGACGCGATCTCGGGGCCACCGGCAAGGCGGCGGGTGACCCCCCGGGCACCTGGCTCGGCCTGACGCGAGAGGCGCAGGGACGCAACCGCTTCGCCACCGTGACGAATGTCCGCAACCCGGACAGCGAACGCGGCGACGCCCGTTCGCGCGGGGCGCTGCTGATGGATTTTCTGCGCGGCGCCGACGACCGCCATCCCAGCGGCAGATTCCCCGGCCCCGAAAAGTACGTTCTCGACGTCGCTGCGGCACCGGATGACTACAACGGGTACAACTTGGTGGTCTCGGACCTCGAATCGCTCTGGTGGCATTCCAACCGCAGTACGACCCCGCCGCGCGAGCTGACGCCGGGCTTCCACGGTCTGTCCAACGGGACCTTCCTGGCCTCGACGGCGCCGGGATCCGCGACGGCATTGGAAGCGCCGCAACCCATCTGGCCCAAAATGCGCGACGGCGTCCTCGGCCTGCGCGCCGTCGTCGAGACCGATCCCGGCAATATCGACCGATATTTCGAGGTGCTCGCCGACCGCACCCAGGCGCCGGACGATCAATTGCCGCACACCGGCATTCCGCTGTCGCTGGAGCGGGCGGTGTCCGCCAGATTCGTCGCGCACCTCCTGCACGGCACCCGGGCGAGCACGGTGCTGCTGGTGCGCGAGGACGGGACGTTCGAGATGGCCGAGCGTTCGTTCGAGCGGTTCGGGCGCGGTAAGGGCGAGGAATCGTTCAGCGGCAGCTTGGATTTGCGCGAGCGCCAGGTCTGAAAACACAATCGGCCCGCTCTCTACGAGAGCGGGCCGATTGTTGTTCGGTTCGAGTTAGTTCGGCGTTTGAACCGGCGCGGCCGCGGGCGCCGCCACCGGCTTCTCGGCCCACTTCGAGGTGCCATCCGGAGCCTGGATGGTGTTGAGCAGCTCGAGGCCCGCAGCAACCAGCGTCGGACCGCCGACGGCGATGGTGCCGAGGATGCCGCCGATGCCCGCACCCGTCACCAGACCCGGAAGGCAGCCGAGCGGAATGGTGATGATGCAGCCGGCGATCGCACCGATCGCGGTACCGATGAACCCGCCGACGGCGGTCGCGATGCCGAAGTTGCTAGCGAATTCGTTCTGCGCGCGCTGGTTTTCGATCGGCGACGCGACTTCCTTGGCGACAACCGGCTTCGCGACGACCGGCTTGTTCGACACCGCGAGATCCGCGGGCTTTTCCGGGGTGACCTCGAGCACGGTGTCGTTGTTCTTCATATCCGCTTTGACCGGCACGAGCTTGCCGTCGACATCCACGTTCAGCGGGAAGGAGACGAGGGTGTTGCCCTTGCCGTCACGCACGTTGGCGACCGTGGTCTTCGGGTCGTCGACAGTGGCGCCGGGCTCCTCGGTCAGCGAGAAGGTTCCACCCTTGAGGGTTGCTACAACGACCTTGTCAACCAGCTTGACGGAGTAGCTGAGAGGCTGCGGCGCCGCAGGTGCAGGCTCGGCATGTGCGGTGCCGAGGCCGATGGTCATCGCACCGATGACCAACGCCGAAGCCGCAGTAGTTCTGCGGAGATTCATTCAGATTCCAATCCATCATCACGGGTGTTCCTGATGCCTTCTCCAACACGCGAGAGCTCATTCAACCCAATGGCGGTCTGACCTTCGGGTTCTCCCCGAGCGGCGTGAAGAAAGGCACAGCAAATAGAACGGACGTGAGATTAATCGAACCGCCATGAAGATGCGAGATGCATTACTAGCCCTGGGAACACGGAGGACTAAGCCTGTCCTTACCTGCAGGAACGTTTGGGTAGACGTTTACGGTGGTGGTCGGTAGTAGACACCGTAGGATTGGCCGCGTTTGTGTGACATTCTTCACACGCAAATTTGGGCTCGAGCCCCTGCATGAGGGGGTTCCACCCGGCCGGCGATCGTACGATGGACACCAGTTGTTACTGACGGGTAACTTACCGGCGGTTAGGATACGAGCCAACCGAGGCGGCGCATGGCCGCCCTCGACACTCGTGTTGCCTCTAAAGAAAGGTCGCGACATGAATGCCCTGACAGTGACGCTGGGCACGATTGGGGCGACGCTCAGCCTCCTGTGTTGGGCGTCGTTCTTCGGCGGCGTGCGGAATATCGTCCGCGCCATCATGATCGGCCAAGGCGCGCCGGACCGTTGGCGACCGTTCTTCCCTCGCTTCAAGCAGATGCTCGTGGAGTTCATCGCGCACACCCGCATGAACAAATTCCGCACCGTCGGCTGGGCGCACTGGCTGGTGATGGTCGGCTTCCTCGGCGGCTTCATGCTGTGGTTCGAGGCATACGGCCAGACCTTCGATCCGGAATTCCACTGGCCGATCATCGGCGGCTGGGCGATCTACCACCTGTGGGACGAGATCCTCGGTATCGGCACCGTGGTCGGCATCTCGGCGTTGATCATCATCCGTCAGCTCAACCACCCCAGGGTGCCCGAGCGGCTGGCTCGCTTCACCGGCTCGAAGTTCGCACCCGCCTACGTGATCGAATCGATCGTGCTGCTCGAGGGCCTGGGCATGATCTTCGTGAAGGCGGGCAAGATCGCCGCCTACGGCCACTCGAATCCGGCCACCGACTTCTTCACCAGGCAGGTGGCCGAGCTGCTGCCCGCGAGCACCACCATGGTCGCGCTGTTCGCGTTCGTGAAGCTGATGTCCGGCATGGCATTCCTGTACCTGGTCGGCCGCAACACCACATGGGGTGTCGCGTGGCACCGGTTCTCGGCGTTCCCGAACATCTACTTCAAGCGTGAAGATGACGGCGGCGTCGCGCTGGGTGCGGCCAAGCCGATGATGTCCAAGGGGCAGCCGGTCGACATGGAGTCGGCCGATCCGGACAACGACACCTTCGGCGCGGGTCGGATCGAGGACTTCTCGTGGAAGGGCTGGCTGGACTTCACCACCTGCACCGAGTGCGGTCGCTGCCAGTCCCAGTGCCCGGCCTGGAACACCGGCAAACCGCTGTCGCCGAAGCTGTTGATCATGTCGCTGCGTGACCACGGCTACGCGAAGGCCCCCTACCTGCTGGCCGGCGGCCGCAAGGATATGGGTGGCGACGAGGTCGGTCTCGTCGACGCCGAGGGCAACCCGAACGAGGGCGCGCTGGCGAAGATTTCGGCGGCGGCCAAGGCCGAGGCCGAGCGGCCCCTGGTCGGAGACATCGAAGCGGGCGGCATCATCGATCCGGAGGTGCTGTGGTCGTGCACCACCTGCGGTGCGTGCGTCGAGCAATGCCCGGTCGATATCGAGCATGTCGATCACATCATCGATATGCGCCGCTACCAGGTGCTGATCGAGTCGGAGTTCCCCTCCGAGCTGGCCGGGTTGTTCAAGAACCTGGAGAACAAAGGCAACCCGTGGGGTCAGAACTCCAAGGACCGGCTCAACTGGATCAACGAGATGGACTTCCAGATCCCGGTCTTCGGTAAAGACGCCGACAGCTTCGACGGCTACGAGTACCTGTTCTGGGTCGGCTGCGCAGGCGCCTACGAGGACCGCGCGAAGAAGACCACCAAGGCCGTGGCCGAACTGCTTGCCACCGCCGGGGTGAAGTTCATGGTGCTCGGTGCGGAGGAAACCTGCACCGGTGACTCGGCACGCCGCGCGGGAAACGAATTCCTGTTCCAGCAGTTGGCCGCGCAGAACATTGAGGTGTTGAACTCGGTCTTCGAGGGCGTGGAACAGAGCCGCAAGAAGATCGTCGTCACCTGTGCGCACTGCTTCAATGCGCTGAACAACGAATACCCCCAGGTCGGCGGCAACTACGAGGTCGTGCACCACACACAGCTGCTGAACCGGCTGGTGCGGGCCAAGCAGCTGATCCCGGTCGCCTCGGTGTCGCAGAACGTCACCTACCACGACCCCTGCTACCTGGGCCGCCACAACAAGGTCTACGACGCACCGCGTGAACTGATGGAAGCCTCCGGCTCCACCCTCGTCGAAATGCCACGCCACGGCGAACGTTCCATGTGCTGTGGCGCCGGTGGCGCCCGCATGTGGATGGAGGAACAGCTCGGCAAGCGCATCAATATCGACCGCGTCGACGAAGCGCTGTCCACCTCGCCTGCCAAGATCGCGACCGGTTGCCCGTTCTGCCGGGTGATGCTCACCGACGGTGTCACCGCGCGCCAGGAGCAAGGCCAGGGCGAAGGCGTCGAGGTCGTCGACGTCGCGCAGCTCATGCTCGACTCCATCGACCGCGTCGACGCGGGCACGTTGACCGAGAACCTGACGGTGGTGCAGGAACCGAAGGCTCCCGTCGTCGAGGAAGTTCCCGAGGTCGAGCCGGAACCGGCCCCTGTCGCGCAGACCCCTGCGGCGGCCAAGGCCGCGCCCGCGGGTGGCGGCTTGGCGATGAAGGGCCCGGCGAAAGCACCAGGTGGACTGGGCATGAAGGGCGCCGCGAAGGCACCCGGTGGTGGCCTGTCCATGAAGGGTGCGGCCAAGGCACCTGGCGCCAAGGCACCCGACGAGGCACCGGCCGAGGCAGCCACCGCGGCGCCCGCCGCACCGGCCAAGGGCCTGGCCATGAAGGGCCCGGCCAAGGCACCCGGCGGCAAGGGCTTGGCCATGAAGGGCGCGGCAAAAGCGCCCGGCGCCAAGGCCGAATCGGCTCCGGCCGCCGAGGCTGCCCCCGCGGCCGAAGCGCCCGAGGCACCCGCAGCACCGGTGAAGGGCCTGGCGATGAAGGGCGGCGGCAAGGCCCCCGGCCTCGCTATGAAGGGCGCGGCCAAGGCACCAGGCGCCAAGGCTCCCGCGGCACACGCACCTGCCGAAGCACCGGCGCCCGCCGAAGCTCCGGAAACAGCGGCCGCCGAACCGGTTTCGGAACCCACTGAAACCAAGCCGACGGCACCGGTCAAGGGCCTCGCCATGAAGTCCGGCTTCAAGCGTCCCGGCCCCAAGGCACCGGGCACCGCAGCTGCACCGGCTCCCGCCGAATCCGCCCCCGCGGCGGCACCGACTGCCGAGACACCGGTGGAATCAGCTCCGGAACCCGAGCAGCCGACCAACGGCAACGGGACCCCCGAAGCCACTCCCCCGGCCGCCAAGCCGGGCGGCCTGGGCTTCAAGTCCGGAGCAAAGGCGCCGGGGCGCAAGAACTGACCGGCAACAACTGAACGCGATCGGCCCGGGTCCACAGGGACCCGGGCCGGCGTGTGATCGGCGGCCTGGTCGCCCGGCCTCAACTGTCAATTCTGACCGCCCAGCCCTGGTCAGTCGTCGTAGTGCCCGCCTACCTGTACAACCACGACCTCCGTGTCGGTGACGTAGTAGATCAGGCGATGCTCTTGGGTGATCCGCCGCGACCAATGACCTGCCAACTGATGGCGCAGCGGCTCGGGCTTACCTATCCCTGCGAAAGGGTCGAGCAGCGCGGCCTCGATCATCTTGTTCGCCGCCTTCAGCACCGCACGGTCCCGGGCCAGCCACGCCGAATAGCTGCGCCACCCCTGGTCGGTGAAGGTCACTTTCCGATCAGGCACTTCGCTCCCCCGGCGGCACAGCCCTTTCGCGCAGGTCTGACAGGTCCGCCGGCAGTCCGCCACCTGCTGGACGATCCACCCACACCGACACTGGCACGGAATCGAGTGCGGACTTGTACTGGTACAACTCGTCGAGCAGGTCGCGGCGGACCGTGCGATCGTCGGTGGTGCGCAGCTGAGCGAACAGTGTGCGGATTCGCGTCGAGGCTTCGCCCAGCGCACTCGTCATATTCGTGGCGGCTGCTACACATCCTCTGCTTCCCCGTCAGGGTCGATGAGAGCGTGAGCCTGGGTACGACCGTCGCGGGCATCTTGCGCGGACTTCAGCAGTTCCACGCCTCCGTGGGTCTGGAGTACGTACAGCGTCTCCATCAGTGAGTTCCAATCGGACTCGGCGACCAGCACGGCGTTCTCGCCGGACTTGGTGACCACTGTCAACGGATCATGATCGTCGTTGACCTGCTGGACCAGTCCGAATAGGTTTTGGCGAACCTTCGAAATCGGTAGCGCGGACATCTCCACCTCCTGGAAAAAGTCGTACAACATATCGTACGTCACACTTGTGCGGGAAGTTGTACGACTATGTGAGCGAGGACGTCTGCAGCCATCTAAGACAACCAGTCGTCGAGGTCGGGGAGTTCGGTCTCGACCTTGCCGGTGAACTGGGGTGGGCGCTTCTGGAGGAAGGACATGACGCCTTCGCGGAGGTCGGCGCTGGAGAAGGCGTAGGAGATCAGGCGGGCGTCGAGGGTGAACACGTCTTCGGGGGTTTTGTCGCCGGACATGGCGACCAGCCCGCGACGGATTGCCGCGACCGAGACCGGCGCGACCTGCGTGGCGAGTTCGGCGGCGAGGGATCGGGCGGCCGGGAGCAGGTCTTCGAGGGCGTGCAGGCTGGTCACCAGGCCTG
Source organism: Nocardia sp. NBC_01009 (assembly GCF_045208035.1). Lineage (NCBI taxonomy): Bacteria > Bacillati > Actinomycetota > Actinomycetes > Mycobacteriales > Nocardiaceae > Nocardia > Nocardia sp. NBC_01009. The sequence goes on from NZ_CP108695.1 coordinate 669,571, forward strand.
CGGCCAGTGCTTCTTCGGCGCCGAAGATTCGGCCGGTGAGCATCCATTCCTTGGCGCGAGCCAGGCCGACGATGCGGGGCAGGAACCAGAGGGAGCCGCCCTCGGGGAAGAGGCCGCGGCGGGCGAAGACGAAACCGAAGCGTGATTCCTGTGCGGCGAGACGGAAATCCGCCGCCAGGGTCATGGAAAGGCCGACACCGACCGCCGCGCCCTGCATCGCGACGATGACAGGTTTGTTCAGGTCGGTCATCGGGCGCACCACCCTGGTGGACCACTCGACCCACCCCGGCGCGGTGACGTCCTCGTCGGAGGCGCCCGCGGTCAGGTCCATGCCGACGCAGAAGTCCTTGCCGGTGGCGGCGAAGACGACCGCGCGGACCTGGTCGTCACGGTCGGCGGCGGTGAAGGCCGCGCCGAGCTCATCGGCCATCTCGGTGGTGAAGCCGTTGCGGGCATCCGGGCGGTTGAGCGTGATCGTCGCGACGGCATCGGCGACGCTGTAGATGATGGTGTTGTAGGACAATTCGACTCCTGATCGATTCGAGCGACCTGCAAGCAGTCGCCAGCGGTGGGTCAGCGCTTGCCGGATGCGGCGGTAACGAGCAGTTCGACCATGGCCGTCGCCTTGTCGGATCGGGGCGGGTCACCGGTGATGACGTCGCTCCAGACGAAAGCTTCGCCGATGCGGACGATGGCGTAGGCGAGATCGCGTATCTCGATGCGCGGATCGAGGTCGGGCAGATCGGTCAATCGGGATGCGGCCCAGTCGATCATCCGGCTCTGCACAACGGTGTAGCCCGAGGTGAGCACCCGCAGACCGTATTCGGGGTCGTCGGCGACAAATCGTGAGAGCGGTTCGAAGGTGCGCACGGTGTCGGCGAGCCTGCCGAAATTACGGACGAAGCGGTCGAGGGGACCGCCGTACCCGCGCGCTTCGACCCGGGTGATCGCGTCGGAGATGATCCGCCAGACCACCTCGCCGATCACCACTTCCCTACTGCCCCACCAGCGGTACAGCGTCGCGCGACCGATGCCGAGCTCGCGGGCCAGCTGTTGCATATCAATGCGACGGCCGTCGAGAAACCACCGATGCGCGAGATCGATGACCTCCTCGCGCCTCGGCTTCGACCGGACATCGGGTGGTTGCGCGGCAGCCGGTAGCGACTCCTCCTGCACCGACTCCGCCCCGCCGCGGGACACGGTTACGGCCTCGTGAGTGCTGCGTACCGAGCGAGATGCTGCTCGCTGGAGCCGAATTCGCGCTCGATCACGGTCAGCCGCTTGAAGTAATGGCCGATCGCGAGCTCTTCGGTCATGCCCATGGCGCCGTGCAGCTGCACCGCGTTCTGACCGATGAACCGTGCCGCGCGACCGATGGTGACCTTCGCTGCCGACACCGACCGCGCGCGGTCGGCAGCGGAAGCGCCGAGCGAATAGACCGCGAGGAACACCGCGGCGACGGCCTGCTCCAGTTCCATATACATGTCGACCATGCGGTGCTGCAGCACCTGGAAGCTGCCGATCGGCACACCGAACTGTTGGCGCTGCTTGGCGTATTCGACGGTGTCCGCGAGCACTTTTCGCATACAGCCGACGGCCTCGGACGCGATGGCCGTCGTCGCTTCGTCGACGGTCGCTTCGATGTCGTCCCAGGCCGCGCCTTCGGTACCGAGCAACGCGTCGCCCGGCAGCCGGAGACCGGTGAAGGTGAGGTCGGAGCCGACCCTGTCATCGATGGTCCGATAGGAGTGCACCTCGACACCGGCGGGCGGGTTGGCCGCGTCGAATTCCGTGAGGAACAGCGACACACCGGCTTTGTCGCGCCGGTCGCCCGAGGTGCGGGCAGTGATGAGCAGATGAGTGGCCAGCGGCGCGCTGGTCACCACGATTTTCGCACCGTCGAGCACCCACCCGTCGCCATCCCTATCCCTGCGCGCGCTGGTCGACACGTCGTGGAAGGTCGGGCCCGACGTCGGTTCCAGCGCGGCGAAGGCGGTGCGGGCAGCGCCGGACACGATCTGCCGCAATACTTCCTCGGCCCGCTCGCCGCCGGAACGCGCCAGCAGACCGCCGCCGACAACAACCGTGTCGACATACGGTTCGACAACCAGCGCGCGGCCGAGCTCCTCGGTGATCACCATCAGCTCGATAGGGCCGCCGCCCATGCCGTCGACCCGCTCCGGCAGTGTCGCGCCGAGGATGCCGAGCTCGTCGGCGAAGCCTCGCCAGAGCGCAGGCTGCCAGCCCGCATCCGATTTGGCGGCGTTGCGGCTCTTCTCCAGTTCGTAGCGGGCGCCGAGGAATCCGGCGACCGCGTCGCGCAGGAGTTCCTGCTCTTTGGTGAGTGTGAAGTCCATCAGAGCCCCAATGCTGCCTTGGCGAGGATGTTTCGCTGAATTTCGTTGCTGCCCGCATAGATCGAGCCCGCACGGTCGTTGAAGTAGCGCAGTGGTGCGACGGCCTGCCAGTCCTGGCCGCTGCGGTAACCGTCTGTGGGCGGGGTGAATTCGGCGATCGGTCCGCCGGGCTTGGTGGCGTGCGGCTGATAGACACGGCCGCGCGGCCCCGCCGCCTCCAGCGCGAGTTCGGTGATCCGCTGGCTCAGCTCGGTGCCGAGCACCTTGAGCATGGACGAGGCGGGGCCGGGGTTCTTGCCCTGCGCCATCGCGGAAAGGGTTCGGTATTCCAGGATCTCGAGCACTTCGGTGCGAATCCGCGCGTCGGCCAGCTTCGCCGCGAACGCCGCGTCGTCGATCAGCGGATTGCCGTCCGGCCCAGGCTGATTCGCCGCCACGTTGGCCACATCCTGCGCCATCACCTGCAGCCACGGTGACGCCGCGCCGCCGCGTTCGTGCACGAGCAGGTACTTCGCCACCGTCCAGCCGTCGTCGATCTGGCCGAGCACGTTGCCCTTGGGCACCCGCACATTGTCGAAGAAGACCTGGTTCTGCACCTCCTCACCGGAGGTCATCACCAGCGGGCGCACCTCGATGCCCGGCGTGGTCATATCGATCAGCAGGAATGTGATGCCCTGCTGCTTCTTTCCCGCGCGCGAGGTGTGCACGAGGCAGAAGATCCAATTGGCCTCGGTCGCATGGGTGGTCCAGATCTTGCTGCCGGTGCAGAGGAAGTCTTCGCCGTCTTCAACCGCCGCCATGGTGAGCGAGGCCAGGTCGGACCCGGCCTCGGGCTCCGAATACCCTTGGCAGAAGAAGATTTCGCCGGTCAGGATGCGCGGCAGATAGAACGCCTGCTGCTGCGGGGTGCCGAATGCGACGATCGCGGGCGCCACCATCCTGATCCCCATCGGCGACAGCGTCGGCGCGCCCGCCAGCGTCGCCTCCCGGTTGAAGATGTAGTGCTGGGTCAGGCTCCAGTCGCACCCACCGTGCTCGACCGGCCATGCCGGCGCCGCCCACCCTCGCTCATGCAGGATGCGCTGCCACTGCATGCTCGCCTCGTGGTCCGGATAGACACTCGTCGCCAAGCGCCCGGCCTTGCGCAGTTCGGGCGTCAGCTTCGCGTCGAGGAATTCCCGCACCTCGTCGCGAAAGGCCAGATCCGCCGCTGACCAGTCGTATTCCATCTGCCCTCCCAGAGGTATGCGTCATTGCCGCACCGCGAGCCACTAGGCCCACGAGACACAACATACGTCTGTCTCACGGCCGAATCAAACTGAAGCCACCCGCCAGCAGTTTCAATTCGGACGACCCGCGCAATAGGCGGTACAGGGCGGAGAGGTCTGCTCGACGTTCGACTCGGCTATGTACCGCTCGCCGACAGTCGGGTGAATTCGGAAGAGTCAGCAGGGTTCGATGACGGCTTTGAGATAGCCGGCGGATTGGTAGACGTAGTTATAGGCCCAGCGGGCGAGCGATAGGCGGGGGCGGGGGTCCAGGAAGAGGAGGTCTCCGTCCCAGCACTTTTCGAGGATGTGGCGGGCTCGCGAGAGGTGGGGGGTGAAGGTTATGACGATGACTCGGCGCCAGTTCTCGGCGCGGGCCAGCGCAGCCAGTTCGCGGCCCTCACCTCGGGTGGTACGGGGGGACGGGTCGAAGCAGATGACTTCGAAGCTGTAGCCGCCGTGGCAGATTCGGTTGATCAGGGGGCTGTTTTCGTAGGGGTCGGAGAAAAAGACTCGGGGCGCGTAGCCTTCGTGGGCCAGGCGTAGGGCCAGTTGTTCGCGGCCGTCGTGGGCGCCGCCGAGAACAAGGATGGCGTCGGCTTTTCCCGGCTGATCGGTGCGGGGGTCGACGTACACCGGCCAGAGCGCGGCAGTCAGGACGACGACGGCCGCGACAAGGCTCGACAGGAACCAAAGTATTCTTCGGCGGCGCACCCGGTCGATGGTAGCTGGGGTGTCGCGGACAAGAAATTTGCAGGTCAGCGCAATATTCGGGATTCATGTCGCCACCTGTACACCTGCTGTTGCCGCGACTCTTGCCTCGCTGACGTGGCGTGGCCATGGGCGAGGCCTATCAATCGATCATGCGATGCACAGTCTTCGGAACCGGGTACCTCGGGGCCACGCACGCAGCGTGCATGGCCGAACTCGGGCATGACGTGATCGGGGTGGACGTCGACCCCGGCAAGGTCGCGAAGCTGTCCGATGGGGTCGTGCCGTTCTACGAGCCGGGCTTGGAGGAGGTGCTGCGGCGGAATCTGGATGCGGGCAGGCTGCGGTTCACCACTTCCTACGCGGAAGCGGCGGCGCACGCGGACATGCATTTCCTCGGCGTCGGGACACCGCAGAAGAAGGGTGAGTACGCCGCCGACCTGAAATACGTTCACGCCGTGGTCGATACGCTCGCACCGATGCTGGAGCGGCCCTCGGTGATCATCGGAAAGTCGACGGTGCCGGTCGGGACCGCGGCGGCATTGGGGGCGCGGGCCCGCAAGCTCACCGACACCGCGGTCGAGGTGGCCTGGAATCCGGAGTTCCTACGCGAGGGCTTCGCGGTGAAGGACACGCTACGCCCGGACCGGCTGGTGCTCGGGGTCGACAACCAGCGCGACGCCGCGGCCTGGGTCGAGGACCTGGTGCGGGAAATCTACGCCGATCTGATCGCGGCCGATGTGCCGTTCCTGCTGACCGATCTGGCCACCGCCGAGCTGGTCAAAGTATCGGCGAACGCCTTTCTCGCAACAAAGATTTCATTCATCAACGCGGTCTCGGAAGTCTGCGAGGCGACGGGCGCCGACGTGACCATGCTCGCCGACGCGCTCGGCTACGACGCCCGCATCGGCCGCCGATTCCTCAATGCCGGACTAGGTTTCGGTGGCGGCTGTCTGCCGAAGGACATTCGCGCGTTCATGGCCCGCGCCGGTGAGCTCGGCGCCGATCATGCCGTCGCCTTCCTCCGCGAGGTCGACAACATCAATATGCGCCGTCGCACCAAGATGGTGGACATGGCCGCGCGGGCCTGCGGCGGTTCGCTGCTCGGCGCCAATGTGGCGGTGCTCGGCGCGGCGTTCAAACCCGAATCCGACGACGTGCGCGACTCCCCCGCATTGAATGTGGCGGGCATGATCCAGCTGCACGGCGCGGTGGTGACGGTGTATGACCCCAAGGCACTGGAGAATTCGCGACGCGTGTTCCCCACGCTGAACTACGCGACCTCGGTCGCCGAGGCGTGCGAGCGCGCCGATGTGGTACTCGTCCTCACCGAATGGGATGAGTTCGTCGCATTGCGACCGCAAGATCTGGACCCGGTGGTCCGCGGCCGCTCGATCATCGACGGCAGGAACTGTCTCAATCGTGCCATCTGGAGAGCCGCCGGATGGGTGTACGCCGGACTCGGCACACCGTAGAGTTGCCTGGCGAGGCGGGAGCGACTGTCGGACAACCAGTCCTGCCTTAGTCATTGCCGATCGTCGGCGGTAGGGTCGGCATGAGCGGCCTATCCACCGGCGGGCGGCACAAGGCTCGCATGTCGTGGAGTGTGAACGAGATGGGTAGCTGATGAGTTCGGTTCTGGGAGTTTCGGTGGGGGCCGGCGCAGTCCGTATGGCGCGGCCGCACGCCGCAAGCCCTCACGGACACATCGCGCCACACTCGTTCGACCTGCAGTCCATCCCGGTCGGCGAGTATCAGGTGGAAGAGCTGGCCGCCGAGGCGATCGGCGTGACGCTGGAAGCGACCCCGGGTATCGAAGCCACTGCAATCGCCTACCGCAGCGAACAGCACGCCAGGGCGATCCGCGCGTCGATGGCCCGTCAGCAGCTCACCAATTACGAACTCGTGCCCGAGATCATCGCCGCGCTCGAATTCGCCCACTCCACCGGCGATATTCGCGGCATCTCCTCGCTGGTGGTCTACGACCTCGGCAGCTCGGGACTTTCGGTCAGCGTCGTCGATGCCCAGACCCGTGAGGTCCGCCACAGCGAACGCACCAGCGATATCAGCGGCGACTACCTCGACTCACTCATCCGCGAGCAGCAGATCGCCTCGGGTCGGATCGCGCACCCTGCGGATCCGGCGGGCTTGGCCGCACTCGACGCGCTATGTCGCGAGGCCAAGGAACAGCTGTCCTCGAACACCGCTGTCGCCCTGCCGAGCGAACAGGGTCTGGTGCTGCTGGCCCAGGAAAACTTCGAATCGCTGATCATGCTGGCGATCGAATCGTCGGCGCGGATGGCGCGCGATGTGATCGTGCGGTCCGATCGCCCGGTACACGGTGTGCTGCTGATCGGTGGTTGCGCGCGAATTCCGCTGATAGCCAAGGTGCTCGAGCGGTGGATGGGTGTGCCGGTGATCGTGCCGGACAGCCCGGAAACGGTGATCACCCGCGGGGCGGCACTGCTGGCCCGTCCGGTCCGTCCGATCCGGGCTTCCACTCCCCCCGGCAGGATGCTCGACGATGAGCTGTCGCCCGCCTGGTTATCCGCGCCGCCCAAGCGTCGTCGCAAGCGTGAGATCAACGGCGCGGTCCTGACCGTCAGCGCGCTGGCGGTTGTCGCCGCGATCGGTCTCGGACTGGGTTACGGACCGCAGGTGCTCGAACGCGATTCGCAGAGCAGCGAGCGGCCCACCTCGGTCTCCCCGACCAGCGCGCCGCGCACCACCACGCTCGACCCACAGATCGCGGTCGCCCCTGGCACGACGACCGAGACCGAGGAATCGGTCGCCGCACCGCCACCACGACGGCAGACGACAACGACGCCACCGACCACGACGCCGGGCCCGAATACGATTGTCGTGCCGGGGCTTCCGACGATCGTGCTGCCGACAATTCCGACCGAGGTCTTCCCGTTCCCGCCGCCACCGCGGTAACCGTCGAGCCCACCCTCAGTTCTTCGCGTGCCGCGCACGACGCGAAGGCGCAGACGGCGCCTGCTGCTTGCCGCCGAACGGGCGCGCGAGCATGACCGCGATTGCGGTCGTCAGCGGAACCGACAGCGCGAGCGCGATGCCGCCGACCGCCGAGCGCGCGATCTCGATGGCCACCGCGTCGCCGGTCAGCACATCGCGGATGGAGCGGCCCGCGACGCTGAACAGCAGCAACAACGGCAGCGCGCCACCGGCGTAGGCGAGCACCAGGGTGTAGACGGTGCTGGCGATGTGGTCGCGGCCCACTCGCATAGCGGCAGCGAAAACCTCGCGGCGCGACGCCGATTCGTCGAGGGCGGCCAGTTCGAACGCAGTGGAGGCCTGGGTGATGGTGACATCGTTGAGCACACCGAGCGAGCCGATGATGAAGCCGGCCAACAACAGTCCGGTAATGCTGACGTGCTGAATGTAGGTGGCGACGTTGGTGTTCTGTTCCTCCGACAGCCCGGTCAGGTGCGTCGTCTCGATCGCGACCCAGGACAGCACCGCGGCGAGCACCATCGATGTCAGTGTGCCGAGCAGCGCCGAGCTGGTCCGCAGGTTCACCCCGTGTGCGAGATACAGCACGGCATAGAGAATCAGCGCCCCCGAGACAAGCGCGACGGGGATCGCGGGTTTTCCGTCCAACAGCGCGGGCAGCAGGAACATCACCAGCACAGCGAAGGCGAACACCAGCCCGACCAGCGCGCGCAGCCCGCGCCAGCGCGCCACCACGATGATCACCACCACGAAGGCGAGCACGATCAGCGTCAGCGGCAGCCCGCGCGAGTAGTCCTCGAAGGAGTACATCGGCGTGCCGTTCGGATCGGTCTGCCGGACCAGCCGGATGTGGTCACCGGCGCGCAGGTCGGGTTGTCCTGGGCCCGGCGCGATTTCGAGCAGCGTGTGATTGCCCTTGTGCGGCCCGGAGTCGATGGTGATCAGACTGCGCTGGCAGGTGTAGGCGTTATTGCGTGGTGCTTCCGGCTTGTCGACGAAGACCTTGCCGATCGAGGGGCTGCCGCACGCGCCGACGTCCTGTAGCACCACCGTCCCGGCCTCGGTCTCCACCGCGCCGCCGCCCGCATTCTGCATCGGCAGCGGGATGTCGACGTGCTGGGCGCTCGGCCACAGGACGATCGCGGCGATCACGACCAGCACACCGATGGCGGTGAGTAGCCCGATCACGACGCGGGCGGCATTGGTGCCGATCGCGATCGGTTCGGAATGGTCGTGGTGGTGGTGATGGTGGTCGGTCATGACACCACCGTGCGCTGTGGTGACGGTGCGCTTGCTGCGCTCACTTACCGGGCTCCTGCCTGTCGGACGTGTGCTTGTCCGGTGCCGAGCTTAAAGGATTTCATTTTCAAGTCGGCGCGACGGACCGGAGCGACGTTCGAGGCGAAATCCGGAACGGAGAAAGTGGGAGGGGGCGGCGGAGAGCAGGGGGATGTCTCCGCCGCCCGCGAGCTGGCGCCCAGGGGGGTAGGCGGCCGAACTCGAGGTCGGATCGTCCAGGGGGGGTAGACAACCCGACCGGGCACTCTAAAGTGCCAAGAGCCACTGTACACAAAAGGTCTTCTTTTGCGCTAGCTAGTCTTGAAAACTCGCCAATATCCATACGGTGAGTCGGTTTTTTACCGCGTAAGCGGGGCGGTTTGGTTGCCCCGAACACGCTGAGTCCCTAATCAGCCACTCACTGACGGTAGCTGGACAGGAAATTGCCGAAGCGCTCGATGGCCACCGCGAGATCCCGGGCCCACGGCAGCGTCACGATCCGCAGATGATCGTGATCGGGCCAGTTGAAGCCGGTGCCCTGCACCATCAGGATCTTCTCCTGCAACAACAGATCCAAGATCAGCTTCGAATCATCGTGGATCTCATAGACGTTCGGATCCAGCCGCGGGAACGCGTACAGCGCACCCTTCGGTTTCACACACGAGACGCCGGGGATCATGTTGAGCCGCTCCCACGCGACATCGCGCTGCTCGAGCAGCCGCCCGCCGGGCAGGATCAAATCCTCGATGCTCTGGTGCCCCCCGAGCGCCACCTGAATCGCATGCTGCGCAGGCACATTCGGGCACAGCCGCGTCGAGGCGAGCAGGTCGATGCCCTCCAGGAAGCCCGCGGCATGTTCCTTCGGCCCGGTGATCGCCAGCCAGCCCGACCGGTAGCCCGCGACCCGGTAGGCCTTGGACAATCCGTTGAACGTCAGACACAGCAGGTCGGGCGCGAGCGTCGCCAGCGAAATGTGCTTGGCGTCGTCGTAGAGAATCTTGTCGTAGATCTCGTCGGCGAGCAGCAGCAGCCGATGCTTACGCGCGATATCGACCAGCTGCTGCAAAACCTCGGCGGAGTACACCGCGCCGGTCGGGTTGTTCGGGTTGATCACCAACAGGGCCTTGGTCTTGTCGGTGATCTTCGACTCGATATCGGCGATATCGGGCTGCCAGCCGTTGGACTCGTCACACAGGTAATGCACCGGGGTGCCACCGGCGAGGCTGGTCATCGCCGTCCACAGCGGATAGTCGGGCGCCGGGATCAGCACCTCGTCGCCATTGTCGAGCAGCGCCTGCATGGTGATGGTGATCAGCTCGGAGACGCCGTTGCCGAGATACACGTCGTCGACATCGAGCTCGGGGAAGCCCGCGACCAGCTCGTAGCGGGTGACGATGGCGCGCCGCGCCGACAGGATGCCCTTCGATTCCGAATAGCCCTGGGCATACGGCAGCGCGGCGATGATGTCACGCATGATCACATCGGGAGCCTCGAAGCCGAACGGCGCGGGATTGCCGATATTGAGTTTGAGGATCCGGTGACCCTCCGCCTCGAGCCGTGCCGCGTGCGCATGTACCGGACCACGAATTTCATAGAGAACGTCCTGCAGCTTTGTCGACTGTTCCAGAACGCGCGGCGGATGATGCGGTAGATGACTCGGGCTCACCTGTCCAATGGTGCCATCCCGCCGCAAGCACTTATCGGCCTTATCGGCGCGAGGAGACCTGCGCCACTACCAACCCGGCACGCGCAAGGATGCAGGAGAAAACCGAGGTCGCGGGCTCAGGCCGACGAATTGCCCGGCGGAATGCCTTTGGCGGCGGTGATGCCGCAGAATTCCTCGATGCGTTCGTCGAGGAACCGCGCCTCCACCGCATCACGGAAGGCGGGACCGGCGATGCGCCGCCGTACACCGGTGAGTCGCTCCTCCAATTGGGCGATGCGCTTGTCCTCGGCCAAACCGAGCACCGGATGCAGGGCCTCGGCCGCACCGTCCAGGCTGCCGTTGATCAGGTGCGCCGCGGCGCTGTCCACCCGGGCCAGGGATTCGGCGCCGTAGGAGCGCTGCTCGGTCGGACCGTTCGCATACAGCTCGATGGTTCGCTCGGTGGCGGCCAACGCGGGGGCCGCCTGGCCGAGGTGGATATAGGTGGCGCCCGCGTAGTAGCTGGCCTTCGCCTCGTTGAAGCCGAATACGCCGCCGATCTCATCGTGCAACGTGTCGGTCTCGCCGGTCTCGCGCGCATCGTCCGCGGCACGGATGCACCGATCGGTATCGGCGGCGCTGCCGAGCCGAGACCAGATCCTGGCCTCGATATTGAGCAGGCGCACCCGGGCGGTGGCCGACTCCGCGAACTCCTGCCCGCTCTGCGCGAGCAGCACCGCGCGGCGCGGCCGCTCCGACCAGTATTCGATGAGCGCGTGCATGCCGCGGGTCCAGGCACGTAACCCGTTGTGGCCGCACAGTTCCGAATAGGCCCATGCGGCTCTGGCCTGTTCACCGGCCGCGTCGTAGTAGCCGAGGTCGGTGCTCGCGTTGGCGAGCAGACCAGAGAGAGTGCCTGCCAACAGATATAGGTGACTGGTGTCGGCGGGCCGCTGATGGCCCTCCAGTAGTCGGTACACCCGGCGACGCACCCGCAGCATCTCCACCATCATCGGAACCGGCGGAATGTGCACATAGTCGTTCGCGATGCGCGTGACATCGGCGTCGAGCTGTTCCAAAGTGGTTGCACCCACATTGGTGCTCTCGGCCTGGCCAGCGTGCTCGCTGGCCTCATGGGCAGCCGCCATGATCAGATCCCTCTCCGAAATCGCTGCTAACGCATCACCTCTCATCGCACCGGCATCTATGAGAGCCAGCAGGTCCGCGTCGCTCGAATAATTGGCGCGCGCCGCGGCGTCGGCATGCGCATCGAATCCTGGCGCGGCAGCACGATCAACAAGGGGTTGATCGATCAGCGCCGCAAACCTCGCCCGCACAACGTCGTCGGACCTGGCCAGGGACGTATCGAGAGCGGCTTGATTGATCGGACGTGGGTGTACCCGGGCGCCGCCGGCCTCCCACTTCGACACCAGGCGTTCGTGCACACCCAGATGCGCCGCGAACTCCCGGAGACTCATCCGCTTGGCATCGCGAAGGGCACGGGCCTCTTTACCTGACCATTGCCGGACCACGATGTCATCCCTTCGAACGAACAACTCCTATCCAGGGTACGAGGGGTTTGTGAGTGCGGCCACAGTCAAAGGCAATTCGCTATCAGACAAGGCAATCGGCGCCGGAGCAGCCGCGTGAGGGGCAGCGGAATGGCAGTGGAAGGCGGGCGCGCGGGCAATACCGAACCGCCGCCGTTGCCGCGACCCTTGAAGCAGGAGGCGAGGAGTATGGCCGTGAACGTGGACAGGATCAGAACAGTCGACGATTGGGTGGCCTACTACCGGCACGAGTTCGGGCTACCGGTCAGTGAGCGAGGCGGGTTCGTGATGCTGCCGATCACCGGGCGAGTGTGCGTCGTACATCTGCCGACCGCAAGGGCCGAAAAGGTCATGGCGGCTTTGGAACAGCAGGGGACGAGGGGCCCCATGCTGGCCAGGCAGATCCGATGGAGCTTCCTTGCCGAGCCGGACAGCCGGCCGGGGACACAGGTATTGGAGGTGTTGAACCGTCTCGACATAGGCATACCTGCCATCGGCAGCGCCGTGATGTTGCCGACCGGACTCGGCCGCTGGACCCGGGAAGGGTGCTTCTGGGTCAGCCTGCCGAATCGGGGCGACACGCTCCCACCGCTTTCCGTCATCATCACGACGGCACTCGCGGTCGGAGCGGGCGGCGGGGATTGATTTGCGTCATCAATCCCCGCTGTCGCCGGCGCCGACCCGGGCCGGGCCCACCCCTATTTCCGGCAGTCGACAGGGGTGGACCCGGCCCGGGGCCGAGACATCGAAGTACGAGCCGTGACACCCGCGGCGGAATCCGGCTGGAGCCGAAGGCATTCGGCTTCGACTAGGGCGCAATGCTCGGCGACGCATCGAGGAAGGCTCGCCGAGCAGCCCTAGGTCGGCAGCGGGAAGTTCAGGTAGGACTTCGACGGTGTCGGACCGCGCTGACCCTGATATTTCGACCCGGTGCTCGCACTGCCATAAGGGTTTTCGGCCGGGCTCGTCAGCCGGAGCAGGCACAGCTGACCGATCTTCATGCCGGGCCACAGCGTGATCGGCAGGTTCGCCACGTTGGACAGCTCGAGGGTGATGTGGCCGCTGAAACCCGGATCGATGAAGCCCGCCGTCGAATGCGTCAACAGGCCGAGCCTGCCGAGGCTCGACTTGCCTTCCAGTCGTCCGGCCAGGTCGTCGGGCAGCGTGCACACCTCGAGGGTGGAGCCGAGCACGAACTCACCCGGGTGCAGCACGAACGGCTCGCCCTGGCCGGGCTCGACCAGACTGGTCAGCTCGTCCTGACGCTGCGCCGGATCGATATGGGTGTAGCGGGTGTTATCGAACACCCGGAACATCCGATCCAGTCGCACGTCGATGCTCGACGGCTGGATCAGGGTTTCCAGGAGCGGCTCGACGCCGAGACGCCCAGCGGCGATCTCCGCACGGATGTCACGATCGGAAAGCAGCACGCGACGAGACTACTGCCTCCCAGATCTCCCCCTTCAGCCGCACACACCACCCACCGCAACCACAGAAACAGCACCCCCCGAGCGCAGTCCACATGGCGCCCCACCAACCGAGCGCCGTCGAATGGCGGCTCAAAACCACAGATCAACCGCCATTTGACTACCGTCGATAACGGCAGTCGAACTACTGCGCCTGGAGAAAATTGCGTACGGCCGCTGCGAATCCGGCCGGATCGCCCTTGTGCGCGAAGTGGTCGGTATCGAGGGTAACCAGCGTTGTGTTCGCACCTTTGGTGACCATCGCCTGAGCGAGCGCCGGATCGACGCATGGCCGCTTGTTGCCGACGATGAGCAGGGCCGGGCACGTGCTGCCGAGCCAGTCGGCCCAATAGTCCCCGGTGACAAGGTTTTCGGAGTCGACCATGTCCTGCGGGACGAACGGCAGCCGCCAGCTGCCGTCCGGATTCTCACGCAGCACCTCGGCGAACATCGGTGCCGCGAACCCGAGCGCATCGAGCAGTTCCTGCCTGGTCGGCGCCTGCTGCGGCCAGCCGAGTACGAAATCGAGCGCACCGGTGCTCACATGGACCGCGCCGATCTCCTCGACGATCAGCGCGGAGACCAGGTCCGGACGTTGGGCGGCCACGCGCATGGCCGTGATCCCGCGGCCCGAGTGGCCGAGAATCGCGACGGGGCCGACTCCTAGGTGCTCGATCACCGCGACAGCGTCTGCCACATATCCCTCCAGCGAGTAGTCGGGTCCGCGATCGGAGTCGCCGTGCCCACGCTGATCAGGCGCGATGACCCGCCACTGCGGCGCGAGATCGGCGGCGAGCTGCGCCCAGGTCGCCGCCTCTTCGAGGTGGCCGTGCATGGCAAGCAGTGGCTTGCCGTCCCCGCCGGCATCGAGATAGGAGATCCGGCGGCCATCGATGGTGAGTTCGTTTCTGTGCATGCACGAAACACTACAGAGATTTAGACGTTTGTGCAACACATATGTATAAGACAATTGTCTAACCCAGTAGCCCGGCCACTATCGCTCGACGCAAACGCGAATGCCGGACCTCGATGAGTGTTGTGCCACAAGGGATTTCGACAGGAGTTACGGATGATGCAGGGCGTCGGTCGAGGACTGTGTGTACGCGTTCTGAACCGTCCCGGTCTGGTTGGAGACCCCGATGTCCCCCGGGTCTCGTAGAGTCGTAACTGGGACAACATGATCGACCAGCCCAATATGGTGATAGCGGAACTAGTCCGACGGCGGGGAAAGCGTCGGCGCGCCCGGCAGCCCGATGTAGAGTCCACGCCCCCACATGCTTGCACTCCCGGCGAGAACCAACACATCAGCCAATTCGATGAATCTGTCCTCCCGCGGACACCAGACATAACGCGGACCTGGCCGACCCAACTGCACCGTTCCGGAATTCCACAACCTCGAGAACTCAGGCTCATCGCCAAGCTGCTCGAGCATTTCGAGGGCACGCTCACGGTTGGACTCATCAGCTGCGAAGGCCCTGAACTGACTGACCTGAATCCGAGCCTCTTCCTCGTGATTCGGAGTCACCTTCCTGGCGTGCTCAGAGGTGAGCCACCAGCGAATGATGTTGTCAGAGTCCGCCAAACCTGGCCAGAGCTCCCGAAAACGAAGGTTCGCAGCGACAATTCGCCAGTCCTCGACCCAGGCCGCCGGCGTACGTGATTCGAAGGCTGACAGCACAGCTTGCTCCAGCTCGGCAGGCAACTGAAAGACGGCCGCAGTCGGAACCTCCCTGCCGGCGAGAACACCCATGTGTGCCCGCTCGTCGGCCGTAAGGTCGAACACCCTGGCAAGGGCGTCGAGCACCTGCGGCCCCGGCTGATACTTGTTCCGCTCGAGACGGGCATACGTATTGGGGTAGAGGTTGATCGCGCTTCCAAGCTCAACTTGCGTCCACGGCTTCTGAGTGTTCGGGTCGATCAGACGCAGCCGCCGAGACTTGACGAACTCTCCGATAGACGGTAGTCGCGGTCGATCGCTGTTACGCAATCCCATCCCAATCTCTCTCTGTCGCAAGGTCATAGCCATCTCGCCCGACTATCACCAATCTGGGCTAGCTGGTCATGTTGTACAGCCGACGTGCCGTTGATTGAATATGGATGCCCGGAGGGGACCGAGTGGCACACCGGTACGGGGGAGGCGGCCAGCGGCGGCCGGCGCAGTGCAGCAGTGCAGCTGCACCTGCGCGGGCCGCCGCACCTGTCGTCACAAGTCGTTCTGCCCGTCCTCCCAATTGTCCTCTCCCTCAAGTCTATTCGGCGTTGCACACGGATCCGCCAACTAGAGGACGTGATGACGACGGCCCACCCTACCCAACCCCTGCCACCGCTGGTATCCGGAGCCGCGCCGGTGATCGGTCACCTCTTGGAGTTCAAGCGGGACCACAATCGATTGATCCAACGGGGATACGACGAGTGCGGCGAGATCTTCCGGTTCAAGATGCCAGCTACGCCTACGACAGTGGTGTTACTCGGCGAGCACACCAAACAATTCTTCAAGGCGTCCGAGCTGAGTATCCGCGGCGGATACACCTTTTTGCCTCGCATACTCGGCGACCGCGTCTACTTTCTTGCGCCCCACGAAGACTATCTGCGGCAGAAAGGTTTCGTTCATCCCCGCTTCGCAGGTCGCCAGCTGGCCACCTACGTCTCCGTGATCAACGACGAGGCGCAGCAACTAGTCCAGCAGCTCGGCGCCAGCGGCGATTTCGAACTCATGGCACCACTCGGGCCGATGATCAGACGGATAAGTGCCCGATGCTTCGTTGGCGATGCCTTCACCAGATCGTTGCCCGCCGAACTTCTCGCCGACCTCGACATCCTTTCCGGTGGAGTCGGCTTCAGCCTGCCCGCGTGGTTGCCGCTGCCGGTCGTCATCCGATCCAGGCGTGCCCGCGAACGCCTCCGGAATGCGTTGATGACCTTGATCCGAAAGCGGCGCGCCGAAGAACGGGCCGAGGACTCAGACTTCCTGCAAAGCCTCGTCGACCATCGAGACCTCAATGGTGATCCCGTCCCCGATCACGAGCTTGTCGGCCTGATTCTCCTGCTCATCTGGTCCGGTCAGGACACCACCACCGCGCACCTTGCTTGGCTGCTCGTCGACCTGCTCGGGCATCCCGACGAAATGGCCCTCGTCCGCGAAGAGTCCGAGCGGGTCATCAGCGAGGGCGTCAGCCTAGGCGGGCTACAGCGCATGTCACGAACCACCGCCTGCATCCAGGAGACCGGACGACTGCGCGCCCCCGCACACATGCTCAGCCGCAGCGTCACTACCGATTTCAAGGTTGGCGAATACACCATTCCGCAGGGCGCGCAAGTCCTCGCCTCCCCAGCAATATCCCAGAGAGATCCGAACATTTTCGTCAGGCCGGACACCTATCAGCCGACCCGATTCCTCGGCCCGGCCGCGAAACCGCTGTACCAGGCGCTGATCGGGTTCGGCTCCGGCACGCATCGCTGCCTCGGCCAAAACTTCGCCACGATCGTCATGCAGATTGTGGTGGCACATCTGGCCACCACCTACGACATGCAACTGATCGGCACTCCCCGACCCTCCGACGGCTTCGCAGCGAAATACCCCGCCGGCCAATGCATCGTGAGGTATCGACGTCGGGTGTAGCTGCAGCACCGAACAGCTCACCGACCCGGTCAATGGTCGGGCGAGATCTCCTGTCCCCAGGTAAACACCGCCGCGCCTGGTGGCAGTCGATCGAGCGCATCGAGCAGGGCCTCTTCGCTTTCGCTGACAGCATGTTCGTCGCCAATGATCTGCATCACAGCGTTGTATTTCGCCTTCTCGGCCGCGTGCTGAATTTCATCGATGGCCTGTAGCGCACGCCGTGCCTGTTCGCGCGTAAACGGCACAACCGTGCCGTCCATCCGCTTCACCCGCACAGCCAGGCTCCCATCCGATGTATGGCCGGTCTCCAGCAACATCGGGGTGTGGTGGTCGGTGTGGATCGTTTGCCCATGTGTCCTGGTGAAAGTCAAGGCCCCTCCAAAGGTGCGGTCTCGCATCCGCATCTACTTTATCTTGAAGCTACAAGCAGCGGGCGCACATGCGGTCCGCTCGACGTGTGCCGCTCTGGTGGGGCGCTGTTGATTGGACAGGAGTGCATTTGCCCCTCTGACGGGCGACGACCACGCAGGTTAGGCGTGTCACCCGTAGGACTCTCCCACTTGGCTGCTCCGGTAGTGAACCGTCTTGTCCCGCTCATCTTTGACCGCGGCCTCGTTTTGGCAGGATTTTTGGCAGGATTCTGGCAGGGTTTTGAGCGTTGAGCGCTCCCGAACGCCACTGAATGCGCCCGAACGTCTGGGTTGGGCTGGACCACGCCAGCACGTCCTACCGGCAACTAGATGTGGCATCGATGCAGGTCAGAGGCATCTACCAGGAGTTTTCCCGCCTGGGTGCCGCTTCTGCTACAGTCTCGGAAGTACCCTTCGGGGTTCGCCGATGTAGTTCAATGGTAGAACTTCTGCTTCCCAAGCAGACAGCGCGGGTTCGATTCCCGTCATCGGCTCCACACGAAAAGGCCCGATTACCAGGACATTTCGTTTTCAGGCCGATTGGCCCCGTTCTGCGGTGCAGCCAAAAGTGCAGCCAATCCCACTCCTTCCGCAATTCCTGGCCGTCGTCGCGATACCACCAGCACCCCATGCTTTCCTACCAGAACAGGGTTCCTGTATCAGCGTCGTCCTGCGCGGGGATGGGCATCGACGGTAGCGACCTCACTGGCGAGTGTTATCGATGCCAACGCGGTTGGCTGGAGAGATCCGGCCGTTCGCAGATGTGTGCCGCGCGGCAGTACCGGAGGGTGAGGCGGGATCGCTCGCTGGAGTGATGTGGTCGGTCGAGGGTCGCGGCGACGATCATCCGTATGCACTTCCGTCGCAAGATACTCGGTGTTACCTTGGCTTCCGCACTGACCGCGGTGGCATCGACCGCCTGCACTTCCGCCGCGAGTCCAGCGCAAGCACTGCACTGGCAACCTTGTGCCGAAAAGGCCGAATTCGACTGTGCGACAGTGACTGTGCCCATCGACTGGTCGGACCGAAATGGTTCGACAATCGACATTGCCGTGGTGCGGGATCGGGCCGACGATGCGGCAGGGAAGATCGGAACGCTGGTTTCGCTACCTGGTGGGCCCGGCTCTTCGGGGGTGGACGAGATCCTGCGGGGCGGAAAGTTCTCGCCGGAGCTGCAGTCGCGGTTCGACATCGTCAGCATTGATCCGCGCGGGGTCAAGCGCAGCCATTCGGTGCAGTGCGATTCCGGACTCGCAGCGAGCCGCCCGAACATGGTGCCGGACACCGGCGGGCGGTTCGACGATATTCATTCGTACACACGAGATCTCGCGGAAAGCTGCCGCCAGTACACCGGGCCGCTGATCGACCACCTCGATGCGGTGAGCGTCGCGCGGGATGTCGAGGCGCTGCGGTCGGCGCTCGGCGAGGATCAGCTAACGCTCTACAGCCGCTCCTACGGCACCATGCCCGCGCAGGCGTACGCGGAGCTGTTCCCGAAGCGATTGCGTGCCTCGCTGATGGACAGCGTGGACGATCACAGCCTGGACGGTCGCGGGTTCCTGGCCAGCGAAGCACGTGCGGGCCAGGACACTTTCAATGAATTCGCATCCTGGTGTATGCGGGACGAGCAGTGCGTCCTGCACGGCGCCGACACCCATCGCGTTTATGGCGAACTGTTCGCCAGCGCCGAGCGCGGCGAGCTGCGAGATGCGGAAAAGCCCGAAACCCCGCTGGGCCCACTCGAATTGAGCCGCACGGTCACCCAGCGACTCTATGCGCCCGAATGGCCGCGCCTGGCGGCCGAACTTCGAACACTGACCGACCAACCGGCCGGCCTCCCGATGCCGACTGCCCCGACCGAGCGGTCCGGCAAGCCGACGACAATGCCGGAAATCATCCTGTGCTCCGACTGGCGCTTCGACATCACCGATCACAACGACTGGCTGGGCCTCTGGCGCGAACAGAATGCCAACGCCCCCACCCTGCGCGCCCATTTCGCCTGGGCCGCAGGCACTCTCTGCTCCGGCTGGCCGACCTCACCGCAGAACCCGCAACACCGCCCGCAGATCGAAGACGGCCCACCGATCCTGATCGTCAACTCCCTGCACGACCCCGCAACCCCCCACGAATGGGCAACCCAAGTAGCCGCCCGAACCCCACGCGCAACTCTCCTGACCTACACCGGCTGGGGCCACGGCGTCTACAACCGCACCCCCTGCACCACCACCGCGGCCGACCAATTCCTGACCACCCTGACACTGCCGAGTACACCTAGTTGCGCGCCCGCCTGACCTGGTACATACCGCGGACTTCGTCCAGTCCGATATCGCAGACACGAATCGGAGACTCGAATCGGTTCGCGTTCGTCCCGGACGGCGGCGGCCCGAGCGAGCAGATCGTGGTCATGGCGTTGGCTGAACTCAGCGAATTCGACCGCGTTCCCCGCCCCCGTCGTAGGGACTGAAGTTCGCTTCTCGGGTCGGCAACAGAACGCGGGCGCGGGGTACGGCCCAACGATCGATCGGCCAGTTGTCGGCGCCGCTCGCTACAGTCACGCGGTGGCGGTAGCGCGGTACTCGTTCTCGGCGGAGGTCTGGGAACACAGTGGGCAGGGGTCGTGGCATTTCGTGAATCTGCCCGAGAGCATCGCCGATGAGATCGAGGAGAGGTATTCGCACCGGGCCGGTGGGTTCGGCGCGGTGAAGGTGGAGGTGACCATCGGCGGTAGCCGTTGGTCGACCTCGCTGTTCCCGGACAAGTCCCGGGCCACCTACGTGCTTCCGGTGAAGAAGCCGGTGCGGATTGCCGAGCAGCTCTCGGCCGGATCCGAGGCGCACATCGAACTCGTCGTCATCCTCTGATCCGCGCACCGGCTCGACTCATGATCGGGTCAGTGCTGTGCGAGGCATTCGCTGACGATCTTGCCGGTGGCCTGGCGGGCCTTGTCGGCGTCTTCCTTGCTCATACCGAGGGTTGTCGGGTCGACAACCTTGGTGTCGTACTCGCTGCCTGTCATCTTGCGCAGGCCCTCCTGCGAAATACCCTGCTCCACATAGAGCTTCGCCGCGCATTCGGCAAGCTTCGGGTCCTGCAGGCCCTTGTCCTGCAGCGACTTCGAGAGATCCGCCTGGGTTATCGCGGGCGGCGCCGCGTCCGTGTCGTTACCGCACGCCGCCAGCATCGGCAGCGCGACAGCGGCCGCGGCGATCAGGAAAATCCGCACCTGACTCCTCTTCTCAGTAAGCTTGTGACATTAGGGCGGCCACTTGGTAGACGCCGCAACGATAATGCCGCACCGAGGCCCCGGTGGCTGCTCGAGCCGAAATTCCCGGCCCGGGGAAGCAGTCACAGATCCATGGCCGCCCGCAATGCGGTGTCCAGCCGTTCGAGCTCTTCGGTTTCCATTTCATCGACTCGCTCGGCGAGCCAGCCACGGTAGATGCGACCGATATTGCCCGCGTGCACCCACCCGTGCCGCGATACCGGCAC
Source organism: Nocardia sp. NBC_01009 (assembly GCF_045208035.1). Taxonomy (NCBI): domain Bacteria; kingdom Bacillati; phylum Actinomycetota; class Actinomycetes; order Mycobacteriales; family Nocardiaceae; genus Nocardia; species Nocardia sp. NBC_01009. The sequence goes on from NZ_CP108695.1 coordinate 690,337, forward strand.
CGCGAGGATGTCCTGCGGATCCTGATCGAGTATCTCGGCGGCGATCAGCCACTGCCTGGTCGACTCGTTGATGCCATCGCTGCTGATGAGCACAACGGTGCGGCGCCGCGGCGGCGAACCATGGGGGTAGTAGGTCCACAGTTCACCCCTGCGCACGCATCGCCTCCTCGGCGGCGGCCAGCTCCGCCTCGTCCGCCGCAGCATCGGCCGTCACATCCAGCACCGGACCGACTCCGGTGCGAACGGCTTCGCGGCGCGCTGCCTTCGATATCCATGCCGAGGGCGACATACCAGCTCTGGCCGCGGCCTGTTCGGCGAATGACCAGGCGGCCTCGTCCAGCGAAAGGGTGACCTTACGCGTTGCCATACCTTTTATCGTACCGACCCGAGCCCGTTTCGGCTCGTCATCGACGAGTGCAGTTTGCGCTGCAACCGGGATCCTATGGCGACGCCGATACAAACTGATGGCTGGTGACTGCTGTTAGTGTGATCGCATTCGGCCGATCGCGAAGAACTGGGGATCACGAGGATGACGGCGCTGAATCATCACCGGGTCGGCGCCGGGGAACCGCTGGTCCTCGTGCACGGGATCGGCAGCAGGTGGCAGGTGTGGGAACCGATCATCGACAACCTCGCCGAATCTTTCGAGGTCATCGCCGTCGACCTGCCCGGGTTCGCCGGTTCCGCGCCGCTGGCACACACCACCGTCGACACACTCACCGATGCGCTGGCCGATTTCCTCGCCGCCGAAGGCATCCAACGGCCGCACCTCGCCGGCAACTCGATGGGCGGGCTCATCACGCTGAACCTCGGCGCCCGCGGGCTTGCTCGATCGGTGACCGCCTTCTCCCCGATCGGATTCTGGGAGACCGCGGGCCGTGTCTGGTGCCAGCAGTCACTCGGCAAGTCCAAAGCGTTGGCGGGCCCGCTCGGATCCGCGTTGCCGACGATCCTCGGGACCGCCGCAGGCCGGACCGCCTTTCTCGGCCTCGTCTTCGGCAAGCCGTGGGCGGTGTCCGCTCAGATCGCCATCGACACCGCGGGCGGTGCGGTCGACGCCCCCGCCTTCGACGACGCACTCGCCTCCTTCGCCGAGGCGCGACTGCACGAAATCGGCAGTCTCGCAGACATTCCCGTCACGATCGCGTGGGGCAATCGCGATATCCTGCTGACCTACGCCACGCAGAGCCGCCGCGCCCGCGCTGCATTGCCGAACGCCGGGCACGTCACCCTGCACGGCAGCGGGCACACCCCGTTCTACGACGACCCGGCCGCCTGCGCGAAGGTGCTGCGGGGCACGATCGCCGGTTGCCCGTAGCGCCCTATCGGTCCGACCGTGGTGCGGTGAGGGTGCTCGGCTCCGCGGTACCGAGCAGGATGCGCACCGCATTTCGCCAGCGATGCTGGATGATTCGGTTCCGATCGAGATCACCGGTCAGCAGCGCGCGCAGCGCGAGCCCGGTCATGATCTCGATGGTGAATTCGGTAATCGTCGGCACCCGGGGATCGTCGGGGAACTCCGCGCGGAAGAGGTCGCGAATGCTGTTGTGCATCAGATCGAACAGGCGGTGCTCCAGCGGCAGGAAGGCCGCGAGCAGTTCCGGATCGGTGCGGGCGCCGACCCACATTTCCAGCGCGGCCAGGAAGGTCGGGCCGCTGAGCATCCGCATGGTCAGCTCGACCGCCGTCTCCAGCCGATCGGATTCTGCGGGTATCGCCTCGAATTCCCTTGTCAGCTGGAGGAATCGACGTTGGGCAACATGCTCGACAGCACCGGCGAGCAGATCCGCCCTGGTCGGAAAATAGTGCTGCAGCGTGCCGCGCGGGACACCGGCCCGCTTCTGCACTTCGAGTGTGGTCGTGCCCGCATAGCCGACCGCGACCAGGCTCTCCACCGCCGCGTCCAGGAGGCGGGTGCGCATGCGTGCCCTGCGCTGCGCCTGCGTCTCCCGGACGCGTTCGGTCATGGTGTCAGCGTCCCTGCCACTGCGGTTCACGCTTCTGCGCGAAGGCCAGTGCACCCTCGGCAGCATCCTTGGAAAACAGTGCGGGCAAAGCGATTTCGCCCTGCTTGGCGAAACCCTCCGCAAGGCTCCAGTCCGGCGACTCGTCGATGATCCGCTTGCTCGCGGCGACCGAGAGCGGTGCGGCCGCAACAATTTCTGCCGCCAACGCCAACGCACCCGCCAACGCGCCACCGGGTTCGGTGACCCGGTTGACCAGCCCGAGCTGGTAGAGCCGCTCGGCGCCGATCCGGCCGCCGGTCAACGCGAGCTCGGCGGCCATCGGCCGCGGCAGGCGCTGGGTCAGGCGCAGCACACCGCCACCCGCGGCGACAAGGCCGCGCTTCACCTCCGGAATGCCGAACTGCGCGTCGCTCGCCGCGACAATCAGATCACCGGCGAGCGCCAACTCGAAACCACCGGCGAGCGCGAACCCCTCGACCGCCGAAATCATCGGTTTGACAGGTGGTTTCGCGGCGATGCCGAGCGGACCGCGGCGCTGCGTCATCGGCATCTCGCCCTTGGCGGCCGCAACGAGATCCATTCCGGCACTGAATGTTCCGCCCGCACCGGTGAGCACGAGCACGCGGGCGGAATCGTCGGCTTCGAACTCGTCGACGGCGGCCTCGATGGCCTGCGCGGTGGCCAGGTTGATGGCGTTGCGGGCCTCGGGACGGTTGACGGTCAGCAGCGTGATGGCGTCGCGCCGTTCGACAAGGATCAGGTCGGTCATCGGGCGGTCCTCTCGGTGAGCAGGGTGAGCTGGTCTGCGGCTGTGATGTCGACGGCGCCACCGAGCGGATCGCCGTCGGTGAACGCCGCGATGGTCTCGGCATCGGACACCCGCAACAGTATGCGTGCGCCGTTCGGGTTGAGCGCGCTGATCACCACGGCCTCCGGTTCATCGGCACGGTCGGGCCCGCTGCCCTTGCGATAAGCGACGGTGTAGGACTCGACGATGGCGGGCCCGGTGTAGCCGGGCGCTGTATCACGCCGTGCGACAGGCACTTCTGCCTCGACGGCCCGAAACAGTTGCGCGGGCGGGCGCGCCGAGTACACGCCGACACCGTGTTTGGTGATGTACCAGCCCAGAGCGGTCGCCAGACCGTAGGACCCGGAGTCCGCGCGCAGCAGGCCGACCAGTGTCGCGAGGGCATGGGTGGTGTAGTTGTTGCCCGGCCCGCCGCCGAAGGTGAGTCCGCCGGTGACCGAGAGCGGCCGGGCGGGATCATCGATCGGCAGGCCGAGCGCCTCGGCCGCGACCTGCACCGCAACCGGGAAGCAGGAGTACAGGTCGAGGTGCGCCACCTCGTCGATGGCGATGCCTGCGGCCGCCAATGCGGCCTGCCCGGCAGCGGCGATGGCCGGCGAGGCGGCCAGATCCGTCCGCTCCGAGACGAACCATTCATCGGTGGCCGTCGCACCACCGTGCGGGAAGACCCAGCGGTCGTGCGGGACGCCCGCCGCGTCGGCAGCGGCGGCGCTGCACACGATCAGACCGGCGCCCTGATCCACGGACAGATTCGCGACGAGCAGCTTCGGATACGGGGTCGACACCAGCCGGTTGGCCGGGCTCGGCGTCACCAACTCCGCGATCGAACGCTCGGTGGGCTGCCAGGCATACGGGTTTCGCGCCGCCACCCCGGACAGCCGCGACCACAGCCCGCCGATCCGCTCCCGATGTTCCTGTTCGCTCAGGCCGAGCCGTCCGCGCAGGGCAGTTTCCATCAGTGCATAGAAATAGACCGGGCCCCACAGTCCGGCCGCGGTCTCCATTTCGGTGTTGGGTCCGCGCTCGGAGCCGATGACGTCGGTCGGTCGCGCACCTTCCGGCTGCTCGGGCCAGTCGAGCGTGCCACCGCCGCGGGTCGCGACGTTCCAGGAGGCGACCGCCTCTGCGCCGGTGAGCAGCGCGACGTCGGAGTTCCCCTCGGCGATCGCCTGCGCGACGAAGTTGAGCAGCCGTAGCGGTGCGTCGCCACCGAACCGTGCGGATTGCACCGTCCGCTTCGGGGCAGCGCCGAGTTCCGCGGCGACGAGTGCGCCGAGGTCCGGGTAGGGACGACTGACCGGTGCCGCCGTGGCGATCAGGTCGGCCGCTCGGAGCAGTCGGTCGCCCGTGCCGCTGTCGGATCCCGCTCGACGCAGGGATTCGGCGGCGAGTTCGACAGGTCCGGGCAGTCCGGGCTCGCCCGCCCGGTGCACGATCTGCCCGGCGCCGACGAGCACCGGCGTTCGTGGGTCCATTCCCGCTGGCAGCATGTGTTCCTCCGCATCGTGCTCCAGTTACCGTCAACATTGACGGTAACTACAGTTCCGATTAGAACAGGTGGCACCCCGGGCAGGCAATGGCCGATGGCGCGAACTGACCCACGGGTAAGATTCGAGAATGGGCACTAACATCGCGCTGCGGTTCGCCGGCGACCGCGCCTACGTCACGCTGGACCGACCCGACAAGCACAACGGCCTCACCCTCGAGATGCTGCGCGGGCTGGCCGATGCCGCACACACCATCGCCGACCGCAAAGACCTCCGGGCGGTCATCCTGTCCGGCAACGGCCCGAGCTTCAGCAGCGGCCTCGATGTCGCCGAGGCCACCAGCGACCCACTGGCCGTCGTGCGCGGCTTCGTCCCGCGGCCCTGGCGCGGCACCAACACCTTCCAGCAAGCCTGCTGGGCGTGGCGTCGACTCCAGGTCCCGGTGATCGCGGCGGTGCACGGTCGCTGCTACGGCGGCGGCCTACAGCTCGCATTGGCCGCGGACGTCCGATTCGCCACGCCGGACGCGGAATTCTCGGTGATGGAAACCAAGCACGGCCTGGTGCCGGACATGACCGGCGCCGCGACGCTGTCGCGCCTGATCGGCATCGACAAGGCGCTGCTGCTGACCATGACCGCCGACCTCGTCGACGCCGCCTATGCCGAGCGCATCGGCCTGATCACCGAGGTCACCGCGGACCCGGTGGCGACCGCGGAAGAACTCGCCGACCGCATCGCGACCCGCTCCCCGCACGCCGTCGCAGGAGCCAAGCGGCTGTTCGATCGGTCCTGGCAGGCTTCCGCGCGCCGCACCTTCGCGATCGAGCGGGCCATTCAGCTGCCGCTGATCGTGCGGAAGGCGACCTCCCGGGCCAACAAACCACCGAAGTAGTAGTCAACTTTCACCAATCAATGGCGCAACCCCACCAATTCCTCCGGATTGGCTGTTAGCATTTCCAACGATTTGCCAGCCAGTCGAAATGTGCCTCGAAACACACGACCAGGGGGCGGTGGATCGAGCACGCTTCGGCGAGAAACCGGAGGGCTCAAAGACTTTGACCAAAACCGGATCCATCCTGCTGTCCGCGCTGGCGGGTGCCACGGCCTTGCTCCTCACAGCGACTACCCCAGCCTCGGCAAACCCAAACGCAATCAACCCGTTTCCCGTGCTGAACGGCTCAAATGGGCTACCCAACCTGACTGGACGGACCCAGGCCGTTTTCCAGGTGACCGGCATGGCCAGCCCGAACAACACCCAGAGCTACAACGTACTCGGCACCGATCTCGGCATCATGTGGGATAACGGAAGCGGCGAAATGCTGACCGCGTTCGGCGACACTGCCGGACTCGGTTTCCCCAATTTGCTCGCCGGTAGCGTGTGGGCGTGGCGCAGCAATATTCTCGTGCGCAGCCATACTCAGGACCCGGCCAACGGCATATTCTTCGACAGTGTCGTGCGCGATGTATTCGGGCAGGCGCGCGACCTTATCCCCAGCCCGAAGATTCCTTTCATCGAGATAAGCCGCATCCCCACCGCGGGCATCGCGGTCAATGGCGTCCAGTACATGAGCCTCATGTCGGTGCACAGCTGGGATGACGTCGGGCAGTGGACCACGAACTACTCCGGCCTCGCCGCCTCCGGCGACAATGGCGAGACGTGGGCCGAGCTGCCGGAGACCCGCAGGCCCAATGAAGGGGCCAACGCCAACTTCCAGATGAACGCCTTCATGAAAGACGGCGGGTATGTCTACGAATACGGCACTCGCTCCGGGCGCAACCGTGCGGCGTTCGTCGCCCGCGTGCGGGCCAACGACATCGCCAACATCGCCGAATACGAGTACTGGGACGGCGAGCGGTGGAAGAAGGACGACGTCAACGCGGCCGCGCCGATCATGTTCGGCGTCGGCGAGCTGTCGGTCATGTACAACCAGTACCTCGGCCAGTACGTCGCGCTGACGACCGATCCGTTCAATTCCGTGGTGATGCGCCGCGCACCCTCACCGTCTGGTCCGTGGAGCGATCCCGAGGTGTTGATCGACACCAGGGAACTGCCCTCCGCATACGCGCCGTCGATCTTCCCGTACCAGACCGGTCGTGACCTGTACTTCCTCACGACGGTCCACAGCCAGTACAACGTGATCCTGATGCGCACCACGTTGTGACCACGGCCCGCGCTCGGACGCAGCGCTCGACAGCAGCCGGGGTCCAGCAATGGATCCCGGCTTCGCTGTCACACAGCCCTCAGTGCGCGCCTTGACCTCGAGTGGACTTCACGTATGAGGCTTGCGGCATGACTACTACCGCTCCCGCATCCGATGCCAGCGCATCCGCCGAGACTTCCGCAGTGCGTGACTGGTTGCGCGCCAATGCCCATCCGGTGACCAGCACCGACGCCGACTACCTCGGCACCGACCTCGAACCATTGACCGACCGGCTGGCTGCCGCGACAGTGGTCGGGCTCGGCGAATCGACCCGCTTCTCCCGGCAGACCTTCGGCGTGCGCTCGCGCATCTTCCGCACGCTGGTCGAGCGGCACGGCTTCCGTGCACTGGCGATTCAGGACAGCGCACGTTCCGGTGAGCGCTGGGACGATTACGTCCGGATCGGGGTGGGCGATCCCGAATCCGTGCTCGCGGGTGCGTGGCGACCGTGGCGCAGCGCCGAGACCGCCGAAGCGCTGACCTGGATTCGGGCTTTCAATCAGGAACATCCGGATGATCAGGTTCGTATCTTCGGCGTCGAGCCGCCGCATGCCGAACCCGCCGATTACGACGTGGTGCTCGACTACATCCGGCACGCGGCGCCGCAACGGCTCACGGCGCTCGAATCTCATCTCACTCTCATCAGGACCGCGCACCAGGTGGACGAACACGTCCAGCGTCACCAGGGCATTCACCCTGGTCGCCCCTTCGTCGACGAGGCACGCGACGCGCTCGCATTGCTCGACGGACTCCCCGAATCGACCGAGCGCTCGACCGCACTCGCCCACGCGCGCCTCATCCTTTCTTTCCATTCGAATAGCGTTGCGGGACAAGGCAGTTTCGACCGCAACGAGCAGCCGTCGGCCGACCGCGTCATCGAATGGCACCGTGCGACCGGCGCCAGGATCGCCTATTGGGACGGCATCGCCCACACCTCGGCGCTCGCCCTCGGTGCCCAACCCGAGCAGAGCACATTCCGCGGTGCGGGCAGCCACCTGCGCCGCCACTTCGGCACGGACTACGCGTCGGTGGCTATCGGCTTCCATCACGGCGACCTGGGCATGGCGATAGCCCCTGATCCCGCGCCCGATCTCATCGACGCAACGCTCGGCGCGGTGAACCTGCCCGCCTTCGCCGTCGACCTGCACGCGGCGGCCCCCGACTCGGTGCTCCGGTGGCGACTCGCACCGGCGAAGCTGCGCACCATCAGCGGGATCTACGACCCAACGCAGGACGCCGACGCGAACATGCTGGTCGGCTCGTTGATCGATGCGTTCGACGTGCTGATCCACATTCGGGAAACCACGCCGCTGCGCTGGCTGCCGGAGTTCGCACCGTCGACATGACCCGGCCCGCGGGCACAGCGCTGCGATGCGGCCGCGGCCGGTCCATAGACTGACGGGTATGGAGGCGGCCGATTGGGACGCGCGGTATGCGCAAGGTGAATTGGTCTGGGGCGCACCGCCGAACAGCACGGTGGTCGAGCACGTCTACGGGCTGGAGCGGCGCACCCCGCAGCACGACACCCCGGACGGCGGTGTGCCGAGGCTGCCGCGCGCCCTCGACCTCGCCTGCGGCGAGGGTCGAAACGCATTGTGGCTGGCAACGCACGGCTGGCAGGTGCACGCGGTCGACTACTCACAGGTGGGGGTCGACAAGGGCCGCACCGTCGCGACCCGCTTGTCGCGCTCCGTGCGCAGCCGCATCACCTGGCAGTGCGCCGATGTCACCGACCTCGACGCGGCGGGTATCACCGGCCCGTACGAGCTGGTCCTGCTGGTCTTCCTGCACCTGCCCGCCGAGCAGCGCCGCACCCTGCTCCGTCGCTGTGCGGACCTGCTCGCCCCCGAGGGCACCCTGCTGATCCTCGGACACGACACCACCAATCTCACCGACGGTTACGGCGGTCCTCAGGACCCGTCCATCCTCTTCACCCCCGACGACATCGTCGCCGACCTCGGCCCGAAATCCGAACACCTCCAGGTCCGCATCGCCGACCGCGTCCTGCGCCCCACCGAAGACCGCGATGCCATCGATGCACTGGTCGTCGCGACCAGATCGGCAGCAGTACCCGACCAGCCAGCACTCGAGTCCCAGACCGTCGAGTGACCGACGATCCGCCTGCGCCGCGCCGAGCAGACCCGGTTCCGCTCCGCTCGGCTCACCCGTCCGCGAGCAGAATTGCCGGCAGCCCGTCCGGTGCGGTCACGGCGTCGATCGGCAGGCAAGCGCACTACCGACATCGACTCGAGCGCTTTTCAGCGTCATCGAGCCAAAATCAGAAGTCCAACAGATAGTTCTGCTCAGAACCAGAAGCAGTGGTTATCAGACTGCGAGTCCGGCCCATCGCCGCAGCGGCGGCGTCACGATGTCGGCGATCTCGGCGAAGCCGCTGCGGAACGAATGCGGTTGTCCAGCAATGGTTTCCACCAGCGTCGCGTCGGCGGCATCGGGCACGCCGAACGGGTCGCGCGCACCGTTGATCACCACCACCTCGATATCGCCGGTCGACCGCAGCTCCTCGACGCGGGTGTTCTCCGGCTTTCCCGGGGGATGCAGCGGAAAGGACAGTGCGATCACCCCGCTTGCCCCTGCGGCGGTCGCGGTGCGGCAGGCCACCCGGGCGCCATTGCTGCGACCACCCTGGATCAACGGGACCTTCGCGACCCGCTTACGCAGGTCCGCGACGATCTCGAGCCAGGCTTCGTCCTGCTTCACCGCCGAGCCCGGCGCGCGTCGCCCCGCGACCCGATAGGGCTGCACGACCCTGGCCACCGCGCCGCCGAGCTCGAGCGCACGATCGCGCACCGTGAGCAGGTCTTTCGCGTCGACGCCACCACCAGAGCCGTGCGTGAGCAGCAGCAGGAAGGCAGGAGCACGCGGCTTGTCGAGCTCGATCTCGGCAGGCCCTGCGCTCGTCTCGATTCGCACACCCAACGGTAGCGCTCCAGCAACCAGGAAACATCGAGCGCAACAGGGCTTTCGTTCGGCAGTCGAGCCAGGTCGGCAACCCGCCTCTTACTCGAGCCGCGGCGGCGCGGCAACGCCTTCCGGTGTTTTCCGCGTCACATTGCCCGCTCGAGCCTTTGCCTCCCCATTACCGGCCGGTAATATGTTTCATAAGTTACCCGCGAGTAGCATGCGGAAACCCGGATGGCTACCCGGTGGCGACAACGGGCGGGAACGGCAAGCAACCGACCGCACCAACTCAACGGAGAGTGAGTAGACAGACATGGGCCACTACAAGAGCAACGTCCGCGACCTGGAGTTCAACCTCTTCGAGGTACTCGGCCTCGGTGCGCTCCTCGACGGCGAAGCATACGGCGATCTCGACTCCGAGACCGTCAAGGAGATGCTCAACGAGGTGCGCCGCCTGGCCGAAGGTCCGCTGGCCGACTCGTTCGTCGACGGTGACCGCAACCCGCCGACCTTCGACCCCGAGACCCACACCGTCACTCTCCCCGAGCCTTTCAAGAAGTCCTACCGCGCGCTCGAAGACGCGGGCTGGGCCAAGGTCGGCGTCCGTGAGGAGCTGGGCGGTCTCGGCGCGCCGAGCGCCGTCACCTGGGCGCTGAGCGAAATGATCCTCGGCGCCAACCCGCCTGCCCAGATGTACGCAGCGGGCGCGGGCTTCGCGCAGGTCTTCTACAACAACGGCACCGATGAGCAGAAGAAGTGGGCTCAGATCATCGCCGACCGTAACTGGGGCGCCACCATGGTGCTGACCGAGCCGGATGCCGGCTCCGACGTCGGCGCCGGCCGCACCAAGGCGATCAAGCAGGAAGACGGCACCTGGCACATCGAGGGCGTCAAGCGCTTCATCACCTCGGGTGACTCCGACGACCTGTTCGAGAACATCATGCACCTGGTGCTGGCCCGCCCCGAGGGCGCAGGGCCGGGCACCAAGGGTCTTTCGCTGTTCTACGTGCCGAAGTTCCACTTCGACTTCGAGACCGAGACCATCGGCGACCGCAACGGTGCCTTCGTCACCAATGTCGAGCACAAGATGGGCATCAAGGTTTCGGCCACCTGTGAGGTCACCTTCGGCGGCCACGGCATCCCCGCCAAGGGCTGGCTGGTCGGCGAGGTGCACAACGGCATCGCGCAGATGTTCGACGTCATCGAGAACGCGCGCATGATGGTGGGCACCAAGGCCATCGCGACCCTCTCGACCGGTTACCTCAACGCGCTCGACTACGCCAAGCAGCGCGTCCAGGGTGCGGACCTGACCCAGATGACCGACAAGGCCGCTCCCCGCGTCACCATCACCCACCACCCGGACGTGCGTCGTTCGCTGGCCCTGCAGAAGGCATACGCCGAGGGCCTGCGCGCCATCTACCTCTACACCGCCGCGCACCAGGATGCCGATATCGCGCAGCTGGTTTCCGGCGCCGACGAGGACGTGGCCTTCCGCGTCAACGATCTGCTGCTGCCGATCGTCAAGGGTGTCGGCTCCGAGCGGGCCTACCAGTACCTGACCGAATCGCTGCAGACCTTCGGTGGCTCCGGCTTCCTGCAGGACTACCCGATCGAGCAGTACATCCGCGACGCCAAGATCGACTCGCTGTACGAGGGCACCACCGCCATCCAGGCGCAGGACTTCTTCTTCCGCAAGATCGCCCGTGACCGCGGCGTCGCGCTGGCCCACGTGGCCGGCCAGGTGCAGAAGTTCATCGAGTCGGAGGCAGGCAACGGTCGTCTGAAGGCCGAGCGCAAGCTGCTCGCCACCGCGCTGGAGGACGTGCAGGCCATGGCCGCCACGCTCACCGGCCACCTGATGGGCGCGCAGGCCGACCAGAAGGAGCTCTACAAGGTCGGTCTCGGCTCGGTGCGCTTCCTGCTCGCCGTCGGTGACCTGCTCATCGGCTGGCAGCTGCTGCGTCACGCCGAGGTTGCCATCAAGGCCCTCGACAATGGCGCCACCGGTGCCGACGAGGCGTTCTACACCGGCAAGGTCGGTGTCGCGCAGTTCTTCGCCCGCAACGTGCTGCCGGAGCTGACCGCCACCCGCGCCATCCTGGCGAACCTGGACAACGACATCATGGAGCTCGACGAAGCGGCGTTCTGATGCGGTAGCTGACTGCTATCACACACCGAACACAACACAGCGGCCCGGAGATTCTCCGGGCCGCTGTGCTTTTCGCTGTGTGCGCTAGTCGATCCGGTGCTCGGCGTCGAATTCGGCCTGCGAGCGCAGGATTGCGTCGTGGTTATCGCGTGACCATTCGACCAGCCCGAAGATCGGGAGGGACAGGCTCTGGCCGCGCTCGGTCAGCGCGTAAAGCAACGATTCTCTGCGGGCGCCGCGTGCCGGATCGCCTCGAAGGGGGAGGCGATGCGGCACGTGGGGCCGCATTTCGCTGCCGTTATCCGGTGTGGTCCGCCGGCACAACACCGGCCGCCGGACATCCGACGCGACAGCGGGCACAATGATCGGGCAAGCCGCGCGTGTGCCGACGAAGGGACCGTTTGGATGAACCGCTCGCTGCCCGCTCTTGCCAGAATCGGCGTACTCGCCGTCGCTTTCGCTGTCGCGTTCGCGGGTCCGGCCTGCGCCGATCCGAACAATGTCAATCCGATTCCCGGGCTCAACGGCCAGCCGCGCGGACTACCGCGGCTGCCGGGGCCGGCCCAGGCGATCTTCCAGGTGACCGGAATCGATAGCCCCAATCACACCCAGAACGTCAACGTGCTCGGCACCGATCTCGGCATCATGTGGGACGACGGCGGCGGCCGGATGATCACCGCCTTCGGTGACAGCGCCGGGCTCGGCGTGCCCAACCTGCTCGCGGGCAGCATCTGGGCTTGGAACAGCAACGTCCTGTTCCGCAGCACCACCAAGGATCCGGCCAACGGCATCATCTTCGACAGCGCGGTGCCCAACCCGCTGCCGAGCCCGAAGATTCCGGGCATCGAGATCAGCTTCATTCCGACCGCGGGCATCTCGGTGGGCGGCGTGCAGTTCATGAGCATGATGTCGGTGCGCGAATGGGGCGACCACGGCAAGTGGGCCACCAACTTCGCCACCCTCGCGGCCTCCGGCGACGGCGGTCAGACCTGGGCTCAGTTGACCAACACCCGGCGCGCGAATGTCGACGGCCACGAAAAGTTTCAGCAGAACGCCTTCTTGAAGGACGCGGGATATATCTACCGCTACGGCACGCCCGGTGGCCGCAACAACCCCGGATTCGTCTCCAGGGCAAAAGAAGCCGATATCGCGAATATCGAGGCTTATGAGTATTGGGACGGCGGCGCATGGCAGCCCGGTGACGCGAAGACCGCAGCGCCGATCGTCGGCGATGTCGCCGAGCTGTCGGTGATGTGGAACAACTATCTCGGCAAGTTCGTCATGCTCACCACCGACCCGGCCAATTCCGTTGTCATGCGCACCGCGTCGGCTCCAGAGGGCCCCTGGGGCGATCCGCAGGTGCTCGTCACCGGGCCCTCATTACCGACTGCCTACGCGCCCATGATCTTTCCGTACCAGACCGGGCGGGACCTCTACTTCATGCTGACCGTGCACACCCAGTACAACGTGATCCTGCTGCGAACTCCATTGTGACGGGCGGCGATACAACACAAGCGGCCCGGATTTCTCCGGGCCGCTTGTGGATCGACGCGCAGTCGAGCGCTTATCAGCCTGCCGTGGCGGCGGTCGGCAGCGGCTTGACGCCACCCGAACCGGTCGCCAGCAGCTTCGCAAGGCCGGCGGCGAGGTTGCCCGAGCCGGTGGGAGCCGGGACGGGGGCGGGGGTCTCGGCGGCGGCGATACCCGAACCAGCGAGGACGATACCGGCAGCGGCGACGGCGGCACCGAACAGACGAATCTTGCGCATGAAAACTCTTCTTCCTTATTCCTCATCCGACCGCGTTTGCGATCGCCTGCGCATTTCTATCACGGTAGATTTTCGATCAGGGTCGTGACTATGAACACCATGCAAACGGATAGTTACCAGTTCTGCACACGACCTGGTAGTTCGCTGCGAGGAGACGCAGCTCGCCGTCGGAACAAATAATCAGCGGCGGAAGAATGCTGGCCACCGCCTCGTGGCTCGTGATATGCGAACCGGCCCCGCGCCGATTAAGTCATCGGCCGCTCGGGAACCGTTGCGCAGCAGCAGGTGTCGAAGGCAAGAAACAAGAATTGCCCCACCTCATGCGAGGTGGGGCAATTTCGGTATCGCGAATTACGGGGTCGTGGGAGTGGTGGCCGCCGAGCCGGACGCCAGCGCCTTGAGAAGTGCCGGAAGCAGCGCTGCCGAGCCGGTGCCGCCCGGGGCCGGCTCACCGGGGGCGATGGTGTCGATTTCCTGCAGGACGATGCCCTGGTCGACGGTGGCGGACGCCAGGCCCGAGCCCGCGCCGATCACAGCAGCAGCAGCGATAAAGACGACACCGAACACGCGAAGCTTGCTCATTGAATATCTACCCCTAGAAATGTCTGTCGCCGATAACACGTTTGTTATCAACGAAAGATGTTCTATCACAACGCTTCAACTGCCAGCGAGCAGCTACGCGACCCTTCCGCCGGCAAGAAGTTGCCGGACCGTTGCGAGTCATTCGAAATGAAATCCACGGGAATCGGACTCGAGCCGAGCTACCGGGCGGCCCGCCCCGCACCCGCCCTCATAAACTTCACCGCCGACAAGTCATCCGGCGAGGCTGTAGCTGGCACGATGGCCGCACAGCATCGAGCACACGTCGAGATCACACCAATGACCTTGCACAATGGGTCAATTGGGCGAATCTCGAGAGAACCGAGAGGCAAGCCCATAGAACTGTGGTGTACCCAGCTACCCACAAGTTATGTTGAGAAGTATTTCACAGGAATTATCTGTAACATTTCCGAGCTCGCGGAGATGGTGAGGTGATTCGCCTTTATCCGCTCGAGCCGAACAGCAAACGCGCACTTGGTGATCGGCAGACCATTCCCGTACAGCCCCGCCTCCGGAACTGTACGGGTAGCGCCGCCGACCGCAACCTCAGATCTCGTCCGGGCGGGAAAGCGGGCTCGAGGCGGCCTCCGCGGGTTCCTCGGCAACTCCCCCGGTGCTGACGCGCGAAGCCCGACCTACTCGCACTTGACGACAGGGATCGGGTCGTACTTCACGGTCCGAGTCGCACGCGAGACTTCCCGGCCGGTTTTGTGATCGGTGATGACGCGGGTATCGGACACGGTGAACCCGGGGGCGCCCTCGGAGGCGATGCAGTCCTTGCCCTTCGGGAGGGTGACCGTCTTGGGTTCGGTCGGCTTGTCTCGTTCGCCGGTGATGGACTCGACATCGACGGTCTTGGTGCCCCAGAGCCGGACGGTGACGTCGGAGTCGGTGGTGAGAGTCTCGATGTACACGCCGTTGGGGGTGTTGTTGCGGAAGCGCAGGTCGATGGCGCCGTCGAAGACGGTGGCCTCGCGAGCGGCGGGGTAGCGCGAGATGTAGTAGCTGTGCTCGGTGTGGCCCGCGTCCTCGAGGCCCGCGAAGTAGGAGGCGTTGTAGAGGGTGGTGGCGAATTGGCTGATTCCGCCGCCGACGGCGGTGCTCGGTCGACCGTGATCGATGATGCCGGATTCGACGTAGCCTTCGGCCGTGCCGCGCGGGCCGGTGAAGTCGTTGAGCGAGAACGTATCTCCAGGTTTGACGATGGCGCCGTTCACCTTCCGCGCGACCACCCGGATATTCACCCCGGAGGGGCCGCTGAAGCCGTTGGTGGTGAATTGGCCCATGACATCGGTGACGCCGAGGCCCTGTGCGGCCTCGGTGGTGAGCTTGGGCTCGACCTTCTCGTAGACAGCCTCAGCGGTACGTCCTTGTGGCATGGCAACGAGATTCGGCAACTGCTCGAGCGTCTTCGGCCAGTTGATCTTGTCGCCGACAATCGCCGGAACGACCTTCGCCGCGCCACCGGCCAGACTGAATGTCGCGTCCTTCGCCTCCACTTCGGAGGTGGCGAGCTGGGGCGCCAGCAAACCGGTCGCGACCTCCTGGTTGAAGGTCGCAGCGAGTCCGCCATTCCCATCGGGCGCGAAAGACAAGATGGTCGCGATCTGCTCCGGCTCCAGCTTGGCCGGTGCACCCTTGCCCGTAAAGGTGATCGGTGCGCGCACCGCGGGCTCCGCGACCTCACGCAACGCCTGATCGACCGCTTCGGGACGGACGGTCATGGGCGCGGCCGTCTCCGGCAGATCGATCAGCGTGCCGTAGATCCAGTTGTCGATCAGCGCTGCGCGCGCCGCGGGCTCGTCGAGCACCCGCCCTGGCACCGGCGGCACAGCTACCGGTCTGCCACCCTCGAATCTGATGGTGCCTTCGACCGTCGGCCGGTCGTGCACCCGCAAGGCGGTGAGCTGGCGATCCAGCGCCGAGTTGTCGACCACACTGGCGATCGGCACCGCGCGGGTGGTGAACAGTGATGTCAGCCGGGTGACCGGATTCAGCGGCTGCGAGCCGATACGTTCCCAGGTGGTCGCCCAGTCCACTTCCAGCCCCGCGGTGCTCGGCAGCAGCTTGGTCTGCATGTCGGCGATCTGCACGGGCAGTTCGTGCCCGGAACGCGGGCCGAGCACGGCACGCAGCCTGGTGTCCGCGGTGGCGGTGTCGAGGCCGCCCACGCTGACGCCGGCGACCTCGACGCCGCGCGGCACTTCCCCAGCGGACAACAGCAGGTCAGCCACATAGACAGATCCGGCCACCGCGATGAAGGCGCCGATCCCGATGCCGATCTTCTTGACGAGGGGCGCCTTCGGTGACCCGCTCACCTCGGGTTGCGACGGCGGCTGCGGTTCCTGGCGCCGAGACCAGCGCTCGGTAGCGGCTTCGCTGACCGGAGGGTGACGGGGTGGCTGCACCCCGGCGGTCGTCCGCAGGGGTTGGGTGGGCGTCGAGTCGTCAGCCCAGCCGGTGGACGCGTCCGGTACCGGAGAACGGGTCGATTCGAGGAGCTGACGCAGTCCGACTTCGCCGTTTTCGTGTCTGCCGTGACCGTCACGCCCGGCGCTCGATTCGCTCGTCACGAACCGTCCTCCCCGCTCGAGATGAAAAGGGACCTCGCACGGTTGCGAGTCTCCGCCAACCATAGTGGCCGCTACCGACATGGTCCGCAGAGCACAGATCTGCAGCAAACCTTGCGCAAAGGGCCCGCGTAGAACATGGAAGGGCCCCGCGTAGTTGCCGGGTCGGGGGTCTGGCAACTACGCGGAGCCGATTGGAATATCGCCGCCCCGAACCAGACCGTTACACCGGCTGGACGCGACCGTGGCCGACCGGCGCGGGACAATCGAGGACACGACTCTCGCTATCAGGGCTCGAATACACGAGGGAGATGGATGGGTATGCAGCTGGGAATGATCGGTCTAGGCCGGATGGGCGGCAATATCGTGCGTCGCATCGTCAAGGACGGGCACACCGCCGTCGGCTACGAACGCAAGCCCAAGCGCATCGACGAACTGACGGCCGAGCTGGGCACTGTGAAATTCCAGGGCGCCACCGAACTTGCGGACTTCGTCGGCAAGCTGGAGACACCGCGCGTGGTCTGGGTGATGATCCCTGCAGGCGCCACCGGTGCGGTCATCGATCAACTGGCCGAGGTGCTCGAACCGGGCGACATCATCATCGACGGCGGCAACAGCCGCTACCACGAGGACCTCGTACGCGCCGAGCAGTTGCGGCCCAAGGGAATTCACTACGTGGACATCGGCACCTCGGGGGGCGTCTTCGGCCTCGAGCGCGGCTTCTGCCTGATGATCGGCGGCGAGGCCGAACAGGTGAAGTACCTCGATCCACTCCTGAAATCCATCGCTCCCGGTGTCGAGGCCGCCGAGCGGACACCGGGACGCACCGGCGAACCGTCCGCGGCCGAGCAGGGCTACCTGCACTGCGGCCCGGCCGGTGCGGGCCACTTCGTGAAGATGGTGCACAACGGCATCGAGTACGGCGCCATGCAGGCCTATGCCGAGGGGCTGAACATCCTGCACAAGGCGAATATCGGCGCGGACCACGACGCTCGGTTCTCCGCCGAGGAGACGCCGCTCGAGCATCCCGAGTACTACCGGTACGCGATCGATATCCCCGAGGTCACCGAGGTGTGGCGGCGCGGCTCGGTAGTCGCCTCCTGGTTGCTGGACCTGACCGCGGGCGCGCTCTACGCCGATCCGAACCTCGATTCGTTCGACGGCCGGGTCTCGGATTCGGGCGAGGGCCGGTGGACCCTCGACGCCGCGATCGACACCGGAGTCCCCGCGCCCGTCCTCGCGGCGTCGCTGTTCGCGCGATTCTCCTCGCGCGGCGAATCGCTGTACGCGGACAAGATGCTTTCGGCTATGCGCCAGGCTTTCGGCGGGCACAACGAGCTGCCGGAGAACTAGCGAGCCCGGCCGGGTTCAGCGTCGAGTCCAGCGCCATCTCCAGCCGGTCAATTCGGCACAGACATCGGCCAAAAAGCGCGTAACAGCGCCGATGGCATAACTCACAAGGCCGTAATGCCGGACCGGCGGCAATGTCGCCGGCACCGAGGGGCTACCCGAAACTCGCCGTCTCAGACACAATGGATCCGACGGCGACGCCCGCTGCCAACGGTCCGGAAGGGTGGGTCTACTCCATGGTCGAGAAACATGTGGTGCGCAACGACGGAGTGGATATCGCCGTCTTCGAGCAGGGCAATCCGGCGGGCCCGACGGTCCTGTTGCTGCACGGCTGGCCCGACACCCACCACCTGTGGAACAACATCGTGCCGGAACTCACCGAGCGGTTCCGGGTGCTGAGCGTGGACAACCGCGGGCACGGCGAGTCATCCAACCCGCCGGGCACCAAGGCCATTTCGGTGGCGAATTTCGCCGCGGACTACGTCACGGTGATCGAGGCGCTGGGCAAGGGTGAGCCTGTCCACGTCCTCGCGCACGACTGGGGCAGCATAGCGATGTGGGAGGTGGTCGCGCGGCCCGACGCGCATCGACTTGTCGCGTCGTTCACCTCGGTCTCCGGCCCCAGCCTCGCGCACACCGCGAGCTGGGCCCGCAGCAGACTGGCCAGGCCGACGCCGCGCAATATCGCGCTCCCGCTGGCACAACTGGGCTCGTTCGCCTATTCGGGCGTTTTCTCACTGCCGGTGCTTCCGCAAGCGGTGATCGCGGCGGGGGTGAGCGAAGAGCGTTGGCGGACTTGGCTTTCCCGCGCGGAGGGAGCGGCCCCCGACCAGATCCACCTGGCCCCCACGTTCAAGCAGGACATGGCGAGCGGCCTGCGCATCTATCGATCGACCTGGGCCACCAATCCACTGGCTGCCCGCGCGCAGCACACCTCGGTTCCGGTGCAGATCATTGTCGGCACCCGCGATCCCGCGGTGCGGCAGTCGAGT
Organism: Nocardia sp. NBC_01009; assembly: GCF_045208035.1. Lineage (NCBI taxonomy): Bacteria > Bacillati > Actinomycetota > Actinomycetes > Mycobacteriales > Nocardiaceae > Nocardia > Nocardia sp. NBC_01009. The sequence continues at coordinate 709,148 of NZ_CP108695.1, forward strand.
TACTCCGATGAGGACCACTGGGTCGACGCGGTGTGGTTGCGCGTGGTGCGGGGCGGGCATTGGCTGCCGTTCTCCCATCCGCGACTGCTCGCCTCGGCGGCCGTCGAATTGATCGACGCGGTGGCAGGCGGGCCGCAGTCGCGCACCTTTCGGCGCACGCGAATGGGTGTGCCGCGCAAGCGGTTCGAGGACCAACTCGTGGTGATCACCGGTGGTGGCAGCGGGATCGGGCGGGAAACCGCACTCGCCTTCGCCGAGGACGGCGCGGAGATCGTGGTGTCGGATATCGACCTCACCGCCGCCGAGGCGACGGTCGCGCTGATATCCCGGTCGGGCGGGCGCGGCCACGCCTATGAACTGGATGTCTCCGATGAGGCGGCGGTGGGCAAACATGCCGAGGGTGTGATCGCCGAGCACGGCGTGCCGGATGTGTTGATCAACAATGCGGGCATCGGCCAGGCCGGACGCTTCCTCGACACCTCCACCGAGGATTTCCAGCGCGTGCTGAATGTGAACCTCAACGGAGTAGTCAACGGCTGCCGCGCCTTCGCCGGCCACATGATCGAGCGCGGACTCGGCGGACACATCGTGAACCTCTCCAGCATGGCCGGTTATATGCCACAGCAGGGATTCACCGCCTACTCCACAAGCAAGGCAGCCGTTTTCATGTTCTCCGACTGCCTACGCGCCGAACTGGCAAAGCACAGCATCGGCGTCAGCACCATCTGCCCCGGCATCGTGCACACCAATATCGTGCGCAACACCAGGATGTCGGGCGTCTCGCCCGAAGAGGAGGCACGCAGGCAGCAGCGCTACGACCGCCTCTACCAACGGCGCGGCTACGGGCCGGAGAAAGTGGCCCGGCAGATCGTGCGAGCGGTGCAGAAGGACCGGCAAGTCGTTCCGGTGACGCCAGAAGCACGGTTGCAGTACATCATCGGACGACTCGCTCCCGGCCTGGTCCGCTTCGCCGCCGCCCGCGTCAGGCTGGTGCGCTGACACCACGGGGTTCGAATAACACCGACGGACCAACGCCACCATCGCGGCACCCAAGCAAGTACAGCAGGCAGGCGCGGAGAGGCGCCGGGGCGCCGACTAAACCGGCATGATTTTGCCGATTCCGCTAACTCATCACACCAGATCGCCGGTTCGGCATTCCAACCGACGAGATTCTGCCGAATTCTTTCGACCTCCGGTAGCGTCGGCCGCATCACTACAGAATCGGCAGAATCCTGCCGCCATCGGAGGCTGGATGGCAGCGACCATCAGCATCGGGCGGGCGATCCGAACAGCAAGACGCCGGCACCGATTGACTCAGGAGCAACTCGCGGAACTCGTAGGCACGTCGACTCGGACAGTCCGCGAGATCGAGCACGGGAGCGGACCGACAAGCATCGCAACCGTTGTCGCAGTGGCGGACGCCGTGGGTCTCACACTGGGGGTCATCAGTTGACCAGCTTCGAAGACCCCATCGCCCCGGGTCTGGTACGGTTCGCCGCCGCGCACGGCAGTCTGGTGCCCTGACGCCAGCGGCGCGGCACCCGGGTCCGGTCACACAAGGACCGCGAGGACGCACTGCTTGCGATTCGCGCGCTACGTCGAATCGACTGAGCGGATCATGATCGGGCGGCCCCTATGTCATGATGCAAGGTCTGCGACAACAACCGAAGGAGACGATCGTGAGATTCGTGCGTGTCCTCGTTTTGCCCGCTGCGACGTTGCTGGCCGGTTCGGGGTTGATGCTTGCCGCAGCATCTCCGGCTCAGGCCGAAAGGTATGCAGACAGCGTTGCAGATTACACCTGCCCCAAGCCGGACGGGTCCTTCGAGTATCCGAACGATCGAAGCAAATACATTGAGTGCAGGGGCAATACCGCAACCATTCGATCATGTTCTTCGGGCCTGATCTGGAATCGCACTGGCGGGTACTGCGACTGGCCTACCAGCGCGGGTGCGGCGGCTCGCCGAGAATGAGCGTCGCGATATCCGTGGAGAGACCAACGGAGCGCGCTGTTCGACTCGAGCCCGGAGCAGATCCTGCTTGCGTGGGTAGTGCTTGAACCCGGTCTGGCGCGCGCCATCGGCGTGCTGGCGATCTCGTTGCCGGTCGCGGCCTCGAAACCCCGATCTGCACGAGATCGCCCTGCGTCGAACCGTTTTCCATCTGCCTTGCTGTGATCTCGCGAATCACTCAGTCGCACCACCGTCCGGGAGACACAAGAAGAAACCGGCGTCGACGTACGACTAACCGGCATCGTCGGAATCTTCACCGACCCCACCCACGTCATCCACTACACAAGCAACGACGAAGTGCGCCAAGAGTTCACCATCATCTATCGCGCCGAGCCGATCGGCGGCGAGCCGACACCGAGCAGCGAAAGCACACACGTCGAATGGGTGCCGCTCGGCAAGCTCCCGACGTTGAAGATGGACCCCAGCCAGCGCAAGCGTCTCGACTGGGCATTGCGTGGGTCGTCCGAGCCCGACATCGACCCCGCGACGCCCTGAACTGCGGCCCGCGCAGAAGGGCGTGGTGTTGGTGCCACGAGCAGGGACGTGGAGCGGATAGTGTGTCTACCAGCCAAAAGTTCCTAGTCGTTGCCGTCGCGATAGGAGGAAACCCGTAGTGGGAGTTCATGGTCGTGCACTAGGTGGGGTGTTGGTAACGGTGATGGTGTGCGCGGGGCTGTGGTGTGGCGGGGGGACAGCTGCCGCGCAAGATATCCACTGGCAAAGCGACAGCACGCTGCAGTGCGCCAAGACGCACTGGGCGGAGATCAAGAACGTCGTAGACCCTTTGCTGCCGACCGCGCCGCTGATCCTGCCGTCTGATCAACAAACCAAACTGAATTCGCTGTTGAACGGTGCCAAGGTCATGCCGTCAAAACCGAGCGATGACTGGCTCCGAGCGCTCCCCGACGCTGTTCCCACGGAGCTTCTCGACCAGATCGCCGGAAAGATCATTCGATCCTGTCTCGCAGAGTCCTAGCCCCATCAACGAACCACACAGCTGAATGGACTACTCGGTCCCGCCCCTGAGTGGGCGGGACTACTGCTGTCGGTACCTGAAGAAGCCCTGGCGATGTGGGAGACCACCATCGGCGCGAGCCCGGCCTGTACGACCGCGTACCAGGTCTCCACGCTGGTGATGCTGTCGAGCCGGAGCTTCCTCCGACGCGCCATCTCTATGCGTTCCATGACCACCTGGTCTTGTCCAGCACCGCACCCACATCCACCGCGACGGCTCCTGCGTCTTCGATCCTGTCGGCGTCGTCGTATGGGTCGATGAACCGCGCGACATCCTCGTCCATCTGGATTCCGTTGTCCTTGCGCACCAACCACTCTCGGAAACCCACACGATCAACTATCAGACAGTCCTGAGTGGCCGATGTGCCCCGTGACGGTGGTGTGGGCGATCAGCGGGCGGTCCCAGAGAGCGAGGAGGTCGTTGGCCACGTCCACGACCGCCAGCGGGTGCTCGTCACCCCGCACCTCAACGCAGGCGGCGAACAGCCCCCGCGGGACCGCCCCGGCGTCGAGGAGGACACGCCACTCGTCCGGCCCGAGCGCAAGATATTCCAGCCCGGTCAAGCCGGTGATCTCCATCGGGTCGGCGAGCGTGCCGGGGTGCGCGGTGAGGGTGCGTACCCGCGGCAGCCCGGCGATGGGGGCAAGGCTGAGGGGTGTGCCGCTCCGACGGAAGATCCGCACGACCTCCAGATCGGGGTGTACAGCGGACGCGACGTCGACCAGGTCGTGCCCGTCGCCGACCCGAGCCGTGACCGGCAACCGCTGCGTTTGGCGGCTGGCGCGGTCGCTGCTCTCGAAGAGGTTCAGGACCAGCTCCGTCAGGGATTCGCCGTACAGTTCGGCGCCGATGCTCTGCTCGTGATCGATGAGAATGACCTGGCCAAGGTGGCCCCGCGGTCCGGGCGTCAGGTCGATGGCAAAAGTGTCACCGCCGTTGCTGCCGAAGGCGATCCAACCGGGCGAGCCGACCAGGCCCTGGACGGCGGCGTCGGACGGGGTGACGACCGCCTCGGTCGCCGCGTACTGCCACGGGCACGGTCGCCGGGACGCGTCGGCTACGAACAGCCCGTCCAGGGAGGCGAGTTCGCAGCCGACTGCGGACTCGGCGGCCTGCAGCTCCGCGAAGTCGGCCTCCCAGTCCCCCGATCCGTCCGGTCCGGCCGGACCCACCCTGGTCGCACGGTAGAGCGCTTTGAGCTCCTCGGTCAGTGTGACGCCGAGCCGTTCCTCGGCGGCGGCGATCTCCTCCTCGGTCGCGCCGACGGCGTCGGGGAGCCTCTCGCGGAGCGTCCGTTCCAGCAGGGCCGGGTCCGAGGACGGCGCCACCACTGCCCCGGGCACCGGTTCGGGCAGGCGCCGCCAGGGTTCGGCGACGACGCCGTCAACCAGGACGAGCGTGCCTGGGCTCGGGCTCTGAAAGCCCGACGCGGACTCTACGGCGGGGCTGGTGCCGAACACGTGCAGTACCGTTTGCCCGTTCGGCGAGACGTCCGCTGCAAACAGCACCTCGCGGATGCCTGCCTCCGCGAGCGCGCGCTGCACTGGCGCTGCGGCCCGAGTAACGGCCTGCTGGTCATGGGGCACGATCGACTGCCCCCGCGGTGGGAGCCGATGACTCAGGGGCAGGCTCCACCCCGTCGAACTTATGCTTCCCGCCACGTGGCCGGTATCGGCGACGAGCCGGTCGGGGTGCTCGGCCCCAAGGAGCGTCAGTAGTGGCTCCCAGGTGGCGAAGTCGTGGATTGCGGGCACAGGCGTCCTCCAAACGGTGCGGCGGTTATGGGTGGCCGTCCGAAAGACCGTACCGGCCGTCACCGACAGCCGTGCCGAACTGCCTGGGCGTTTAAGGTGAGGTCCATGCCGCACCGTAACGCCAGAAGCTGTTGTGCGCCTGCGGATTTGGGCTGCTCACTCTTCGCGTTCTTGCTCCGCCGGCCTCCGGTGGGTTCGGCTGGATCGCCGCGGAATCGACAGGATCCCGCTGTCATCAGACCTGCGATAAGGGTGGCACTCGACCGAATGCCACCCTTTATCAGCCGCTTTCGCGCCTCCAGGGCTCAGCTGAGGATTATTCAGCGCTCCAGGATGGCGACAACGCCCTGGCCGCCCGCAGCGCAGATGGAGATCAGCGCGCGGCCGGATCCCTTCTCCGCCAGCATCTTCGCGGCGGAGGCGACGATGCGGCCGCCGGTGGCGGCGAACGGGTGGCCCGCGGCGAGCGAGGAGCCGTTGACATTGAGCTTGCTGCGGTCGATCGAGCCGAGCGCGCCGTCGAGGCCGAGGCGCTCCTTGCAGTAGGCGTCGGACTCCCAGGCCTGCAGGGTCGCGAGCACCACGGAGGCGAAGGCCTCGTGGATTTCGTAGTAGTCGAAGTCCTGCAGAGTCAGGCCGTTGCGGGCCAGCATGCGGGGCACCGCGTAGGTCGGGGCCATCAGCAGGCCGTCGGGGCCGTGGATGTAATCGACGGCGGCGACCTCGCTGTCCACCAGGTGCGCGAGTACCGGCAGGTTGCGCTCGGCGGCCCATTCATCGCTGGACAACAGCACCGCGGAGGCGCCGTCGGTCAGCGGGGTGGAGTTGCCCGCGGTCATGGTGGCCTCGCCCGCCTTCACACCGAAGACCGGCTTCAGGGTGGCCAGCTTCTCGACGGTCGAGCCGGGGCGCAGGTTGTCGTCGCGGGTCAGGCCGAGGAACGGGGTGATCAGGTCGTCGAAGAAGCCACGGTCGTAGGCGGCCGCCATGTTCTTGTGCGACAGGTAGGCCAGCTCGTCCTGCGCCTCGCGGGCGACGCCGAACTCCTTGGCGGTGATGGCGGCGTGCTCACCCATGGACAGCCCGGTGCGCGGCTCGGCGTTGCGCGGGATCTCGATGCCGAGCATGCCCGGACGCAGCTGGCCGACCAGCTTGAGCCGGTCCTTGTTGCTCTTGGCGCGGTTGGCGTCGAGCATCCACTCGCGCATGCCTTCGCTGACGCCGATCGGAGCGTCGGAGGTGGTGTCGGTGCCGCCGCCGACACCCGCGTCGATGCGACCGGCCGCGATCGCATCACCGACGGTGACGATCGCCTGCAGGCCGGTACCGCAGGCGAGCTGCAGGTCGTGGGCCGGGGTGTAGGGGCTGAGCTTGCTGCCGAGCACGCTCTCGCGGATCATGCCGTGCTCGCCGACGCGCTTGAGCACCGCGCCGCCGGCAACCATGCCGAGGCGCTCGCCCTGCAGGTTGAACCGGCTGACAAGGCCGTCGAGCGCGGCAGTGAACATGTCCTGGTTGGAGGCGTGGGCGTAGGCCTTGTCGGAGCGGGCGAACGGAATCCGGTTGCCGCCCACGATCGCAACCGGGCGGGGAGCCTTCTTGGCCGTGCTCTTCGCCGAACGGGCTTTGGTTGTCACTCGAGTCTCCAGGTCTCGTCGGGGTTGGCCGGCGCCCCGGTGCTCGCACGGAAATTCCGCGCGGATCGGCGCACCGTCGCGTTGGTTTACTTTAAACTTACTCTGGAGTAAGTTTGTTGTCGACACCGTACCCCGCGCAAGTGCGTAATTTCGCCTGGGGACGTGCAGTGAACGAGCAGCACCGGTCGGCCGGCAGCCACCGGCGAGTCGAGCACACACACGACACAGAAAAGGGAGAAACAGTGGCAGCGAACAAGAGCAAGGGTGCTCCCAACCTCTACGGATCGTTCGTACACTCTGCCCCCGGACAGTTCCTGGCGAGCAAGCTGGGCCTGCCGCAGCCGCAGACCCTGCGCCGCTACACCAAGGGCGAGCCGCCGCTGCCCGGCCCGGTGCTGCTCGGCGGCAAGGGCCGCGTTGCAGAGCCGGTGCGCACCCTGCTGTCGGACTACACCTTCGCCGATGCACCGAGCCAGGGCGCGAAGTACGGCGCGCTGGTCTTCGACGCCACCGGCATCGGCTCGATCGAGGACCTTTCGCAGCTGTACGAGTTCTTCCAGCCCGCCATGCGCAGTGTTGCCGCGTCGGGCCGCATCGTGGTGATCGGCACCACCCCCGAGCTCACCGCGAGCGTCGACGAGCAGATCGCCCAGCGCGCGCTGGAAGGCTTCACCCGCAGCGTCGCGAAGGAACTGCTGCGCGGCGCCACCGCCCAACTGGTGTACCTGCACCCGGAGGCGGCCCCGACCGCGACCGGCCTGGAATCCACCCTGCGCTTTCTGCTTTCGGCCAAGTCGGCGTTCGTCGACGGCCAGGTCATCCGGGTCGGCAAGGACGACGCGGCCGCGCCCGCCAGCTGGGATCGCCCGCTCGAGGGCAAGGTCGCCGTGGTCACCGGCGCGGCCCGCGGCATCGGCGCGACCATCGCCGAGGTGTTCGCCCGTGACGGCGCCACCGTGATCGTCGCCGACATCCCGGCCGCGGGCGAGGCGCTCTCGGCCACCGCCAACAAGGTCGGCGGCACCGCGCTCGCACTGGATGTCACCGCGCCCGATGCCGCGGAAAAGCTGGCCGAATTCGCCACCGAGCGTTTCGGCGGCATCGACATCGTCGTGCACAACGCGGGCATTACCCGTGACAAGCTGCTCGCCAATATGGACGAGGGCCGCTGGAACTCGGTCATCAACGTGAACCTCGCTGCGCCGCACCGCATTACCGAGGGCCTGGTCGCCCGCGGCGCGCTGAAGGAAGGTGGCCGCGTGATCGACGTGTCCTCCATCGCGGGCATCGCGGGCAACCGCGGTCAGACCAACTACGGCGCCTCCAAGGCCGGTGTCATCGGCATGGTCAACGCCGAGGCGCCGAAGCTGGCTGAGAAGGGCATCACCATCAATGCGGTCGCGCCCGGCTTCATCGAGACCGCGATGACCGCCGCCATCCCGCTGGCGACCCGTGAGGCGGGCCGCCTGATGAGCTCGCTGTTGCAGGGCGGCGAGACCGTCGATGTGGCCGAGACCATCGCCTACTTTGCGAGCCCGGCGTCGAACGCGGTGAGCGGCAACGTGGTTCGGGTCTGCGGACAGAGCCTGATCGGAGCATGATGGCGCGGGCCGGAACAGGTCGGGAGAAGACGCAGTTGATCACACTTACCGAACCTCCGAAGAACAGCAGCCTGTTCGTCAAGGCCGCGCTCGGCGCGGTCCCGGTGCCGCTGGGCTCGGCACGCAAGTCCACCCTGCCGGATCGGACCGTCCGGCTCGAGGGCTTCAAGGTGGACCCGGACCACCTTGCCGCGTACTGCCGGGCGACCGGACTGCGGTTCAACGACTCGCTGCCGCTGACCTACCCGTTCATCCTGAGCTTCCCGCTTGCCATGCAGCTGGTGGTGGCGCGCGACTTTCCGTTCGTCGCGGTGGGTGCGGTGCACGCGCAGAACCTGATCGAGCGCACCCGCGAGATCTCGGTGAGTGAGCCGCTGGACTTCACGACGCACATCGAGAACCTGCGCGAGCACCCGAAGGGGCTGCTCGTCGATGCGGTGACCGAGGTCAACGTCGGCAGGGAGCTGGTGTGGCGTCAGGTCACCACCTTCCTGCACCAGCAGCGCACCTCGCTGTCGGGTGGACCGAAGCCGGAGCCGAAGCCGGACGAGGTTCCGCCGCCGCCGCTGCGCACGATGCGGGTGGATCAGAAGACGATCACCCGGTACGCGTCCGCGTCCGGTGATCACAATCCGATCCACACTTCCGCGTTGGGCGCCAAGGCTTTCGGCTTCCCGAAGGCGATCGCGCATGGCATGTGGTCGGCAGCGAACATCCTCGGCAATATCGAGGGCCGCATTCCGGAGCAGACGACCTACGCGGTCAAGTTCGGCAAGCCGATTCTGCTGCCTTCCACGGTGAACGTGTACGCGGATCAGGTCGACGGTGGCTGGGATCTGGCGTTGCGCAACCCGAAGAAGGGTTACCCGCACCTGACTGCCACGTTGCGCTGAACAAAGCTGGAGCCGGAGCCGCACCTCGAATGCAGGTGCGGCTCCGGCTTTTCCGGCACGCTGTCGACGAAGTGTCTCAGCAGTCGCAGCCGCAGTCACAGCAATTGCCGCAGTCACAGCAATTGCCACAGCAGTCACCACAATCGCAGCAGCTACCGCAGTCGCAATTCTTGATCCAGGCATCTTTGCGCTGGCCGGAGCACGGGCTGGTGTGGTCGGCGCAGCAGGCGTAGCCGGTGCAGTAGACACCGAGAACCAAGGCGAGAGCTTCGCCTAGGCCGGGGCGGCGCGTCGGCGGGCGGTGCCCGGTGTTGGGCGGACCGGGGTACTGCAAGGTCACCTTGTCGCGGGATGCGTTGCAGGCGTTAGCAGTTGCGCCGACGCCGCGGCCCACCTTGCGCACCAGGGCGTGCAGCGGGTCCAGCAGCATCCAGCGGACGGTTGGCACCTGATCCAGCCCGGCCGCGGAGACGGCCGAGCGGACCTGCGAATCCGATTGCCGCAGTAGGTCATAGGCCTCCGGCATGGTCGTTCCGGTGGCCGCGAGCGGGTTGAAGCGACCGCGCGTGCTGTCCGCATCGAAATCCTCGACAGCGTCGGCGAGATGCGCGATACGGCCGAAATGTCTACCCGCCTCACGCAATGCGGCGATGTTCTCCGGACGGTCGGCCAGCACCGCGGTGTGCCCGAACAATTCCGAGGCACAGATCTGGGTCGGCGCGGTCAGCTGATCCAGGGTCGGCCGTGCGCGCATCGACTGCGCACCGCCCGCCCGCCGTTCGAGTTCGACCTGCGAATCTATCGCAGCGACAAGAGGTTCCACGTTCAGACCGATCAGGCTCGCCTGCGAACGTGCCCGCTCGGCCCACCGGCCGGAAACCTTGGCCATCGGCCGTCTGGTCAGCGCCGAACTGTCACCGTCCTGGACATGATCGCGAATCTTGGCCGCGCCCAACAACAGTGATGCCGTCGATGCCAGCAGCACCCCCGGCGAGTCGGCAGCGGCAACCGTGGCCCGCTGCATGCCGCGCAACGCGCACGGCCCCGCGGCGGTCCGCGCCATCGGCCCGGAGAGCTGAGCCTCGGTCAGCACGCTCAGCACGATCGCATCGGTATTGGTCGCCGTCCGCGCCAACTGCCCGTGCCCGTCGCGCAATCCCAGACACAGCCCACACATATGGGTGCGCCACTCCGTCGTGTCGATGCCGTACTTCTCTGCGCCATGCGAACACGGCCGCAACATCCCGAACAATTCCGCCCCGTCCCTCCCCGGCTGCCACCGAATCAGCCGGTCCTTACTCGATGAACTCCCGCACTCTGTCAGCCCGTCGACGACGTGGCAAGCCGAGCGGCAATCATCTCGCTAGGGCCGAGCTACTCGGCTTTCTTGCGACCTGCGAGGCCGCGCCAGGCGAGGTCGTCGAGGAGGTCTACGGCTTCGCCGACTTCGATCCCTCCGGCGGCCACGCGGTCGGCGATCGCTTCGCCCGCGCCGATGACCGCTACGGCCACCACGTCGAAGTTGGTGCCCGGCTCGGCGTGCTTGGCGCTGGACTCGAGCAGTTTGGCGGTGAGCTCGATGACACGCTCGCGGGCGTTCTCGATCTCCGAGGCGAAGGCTTGCTGCCCGATCGCCTGGCGGTAGAGGACCTGCCAGGAGCGACGGTTGCTGTCGACGAAACCGAGGAAACCCTCCAGCGCCGTACGGACCTGCTCGTGCGGGGACAACTGCGGGTTGCCTGCCGGTGCCACCGACTCGATGAATCGCAGCCCCTCGCGCTGGATACAGGCGCGGAACAACTCGTCCTTGGAGCCGTAGTACAGATACAGCATCGGCTTGGAGATCTTGGCCTCGGCGGCGATCGCATCCATCGAGGTGTCGTGGAAGCCTTTGCGCGAGAAAACCTCGACCGCGGCGTCGAGCATCTGCTGCTCACGAACCGCCCGAGGAAGTCGCTTCGTCCCGCCAGCCATCCACTCTCCTACCGCATGGTGAAGTTCCTATATTACTCCTAGGTAAGTTCCGTGGGTTGGATTTGCTCACCAGTCGCCCGATATCGCGGTGATGAGATGTCACAACGCCAGGGACGATCCGCCGACCCGGAGTTGATCGGCCCGGTGATCATGCCGGACTCGACGCGTCCCGTCACCTGACTCTGTACATCGCTGGGAACGCCGGGCGATCACGGATCGAGCCAGCTCCGCACACACGACAACCGCCGTCGCCGATCACTGTGAGCGGCGGCCTCCGACAAAAAAGGCTCGAGCGTCAGCTCAGCAGGTCAGCGCGCCCTTGTAGCGCGCAATACGCAGCACAGAGGCATCGACGCGGGCGGCAGGCAGGCGACCGCTCGACACCGCCTCCTCGAGACGATCAAGCACCTGCGGTACCGCGTCGGTGGTTATCCACAGGGCGTTGTCGGCGCCCGCGACCAACGCCGCCTCGACCGCCTCCTCGATACTCATCCGGCTGGTGATCGCGGCCATGCCGCCGAGATCGTCGGTGAAGATGACGCCGGGGAAAGGCGCGGCGCCGTATCCGGTGCCGTCCCGCAGCAGCGACATGACCTCGGGACTGATACTGGCGGGGATGCCGGGGGTGGTGAGGCCGGGCACGTCGAGGTGACCGACCATGACCGCAGCACCGGAGTTGATCAGGGCGCGGAACGGAGCGAGGTCGACGGTCTGCAGTTGGTCCAGCGGCGGGGTGCGAACCGCGCCGGTGTGGGAGTCACCGGAGCCGGAGCCGTGGCCCGGGAAGTGCTTCATCACCGTGCCGACACCGACCTCGCGCATGGCGCGGATGTAGGCGTCCGCGTAGCGGGTCACCACGGCCGGATCGTCGGAGAACGAACGGTCACCGATGACGGAATCGTCGGGCTGGCTGCTCACGTCCACGTCGGGCGCGAAATCCACCGTCACGCCGAGGTCCTTCAACGCCTTGCCCCTGGTCAGCGTGGCGTCGTAGAACTGTTCGGGCGTCATGGTCTGCGCGGTCACCCGTGCCGAGGGCGCAACGCCGATCAAGTCCTTGACTCGAGAGACGCGGCCGCCTTCCTCATCGATGGTCACCATCAGCGGGACCTTGGCCGCGGCCGTGACCTGGCCGATTTGACCGTCGGCCAGCAGTGCCTGCTCCGTCCAGCCGCCGACGAAGATGCCGCCCACCTGTTCGGTGCGCACCACATTCGTGGCATCGGCGGCGCCGGTGACCCCGACGGTCAACAGCTGCGCCAGCTTCTGACGTGGCGTGAATCGCGCGAGATAGTCGGCCGCGCAATCCGGTTTTGCCGATGCAGTGCCGGGTACCCCCGACGCGGATCCCGGCAGCGCGTCGGTCGGCTGCGCCCGCGAGGTTGTCGTGGCGGTAGTGGTGTCACCGCTCGAGCACGAGGTCGCGACGGCGGCGAGGATAGCGAGCAGAACGAGAGGCGTCTTCCGCATGAGTGCCAACGGTAATCGCAGCGCAGAACCCTGATGCGTCTGGGTGCGATCCGCCGCAGCGGACGAGCGCCCTACGTTTACGGTGACCAGCTGTGGTGTTGGGCGACCGATCGCGCAGCTGGTCGGTCCGGTGCAGGGATTCGCTTGGCCCCGAACAGTATTCCAGCAATCGGGGCGCCGGACGCCGGCCTACATCGTCCATTCACCCATTTCGTGCGGCCGATTGCCCGCGCGCGGCGCGGCCGCCACAGTGACCTCCCGGAGTAGCCTGATTGCGTAGCCATGTGACTCCGACCAGGAGGTCATCGTGCCCTGCGATCTGATGCTCATTGCTTATGACGGCTCCGAGAATGCCAAGCGGGCCATCGAATACGCCGGACGGTTCCTTTCCGCGAACCGAGCCGTGGTGCTGACCGCATGGGAACCGATGGTGCGCCAAGCCGCGCGCCTGTCCGGCCTGTCCGGAGTGATGCAGCCGGAATGGGTGCCCGACGAAGAGGTCGAGGACATCGCCTACGTCGACGCCCGCAACGTGAACACCGAGGGCGTCCGGCTGGCCAAGCTCGCCGGCCTGAATGCCGAGGCGCGCACCGCCGAATGCACCACGACGATCTGGAACGCCATTGTCGAATGCGCCGACGACCTCGACGTCGACATCATCGTCGCAGGCACTCGTGGCGCCACCGGCATCCGCGCCCTGCTGCATAGCAGCGTCGCCGACGCCGTCCTCAAGCACTGCCACCGGCCCGTCCTGATGGTGCCGCCGGGCAAGGAGCCCCGCCGCTAGCCCGACGAGTGGCACCTCGTGGAGAGACTCCGCGGCATGGCGCAGCGGCCATGCGCCACCGACTCGGCGGCGCGACCGCAGCGGTGAGATATGGGTCGCTGAGGGGCGGTGCGTGCGGGGTGGCGGCGTTAGGCGGCTGCCTCGCCTTCGCTCGGCCCGGCGCTACTGCGGCTGCGTCGCCTTCGCTCGGCCCGGCGCTACTGCGGCTGCGTCGCCTTCGCTCGGCCCGGCGCTACTGCGGCTGCCTCGCCTCGCTCGGACCGGCGCGACTGGCGACGGACTCCGTCCGGCAGTGCTATTAGGGTCGAGGGATCATGGACGGTTTTCTGCTCGCTCAGCCAGGTGGTGTTGTTCGCGCGTCCGGTAGGCGGATCGCGTTCGACGAACCCACGCGAGCGGTGGCGGCACTGCGCGACGGCACCGCGAAGCTGGTGGTCGGCGCGCTGCCGTTCGATCCGCGGCGGCCCGCCGCGCTGAGCGTCCCGGAACGGGCACAGCACACTGCGGGACCATGGCGGCCCGCCGCCCTGCCCGAGCTACCCGCGGTGGCTGTGGTCACCGAGATACCCAGTCCGGCAGAGCATGTCGCGCGGGTGACGAAGCTGGTCGAGCAGTTGCAGGATCCGGGGCAGCGGCTGCGCAAGGTCGTTGCCGCCAGATCGGTACTGGCGCAGGCACAGGATGTACTCGATCCGGAGTTGGTGGCCGGACATCTGCTCACCAGGCATCCGCACGCCAATGTGTTCGCGGTCGACCTGACACCCGCGGGACGAGCAGATGTCACGCTGGTCGGCGCTACGCCGGAAGTTCTGGTCGCGCGCCATGGCACCACCGTCACGCTGCGGCCGCTCGCAGGCACGCTGCCACGGCTCGCCGATCCCGAGGCGGACGCGGCGCAGGCACGCGAATTGTTGGCCAGCAACAAGAATCGTGACGAGCATGCCTTCGTCGTCGACTGGATCCGGGAGAAACTCACCCCGGTCTGCGCGGAGCTGAGCGTCCCCGACGGTCCGGAGCTGATCAACACCCACGAGGTCTGGCACCTCGCGACGCCCATCACCGGCCGACTGCGCGACCCCGCGACCACCGCCCTGGATCTGGCGCTGCTGCTGCATCCCACACCGGCGGTCTGCGGGACGCCGACCGACTTGGCGCTCGACACGATCACTCACATGGAAGAGGACCGCGGCTTCTACGGCGGCGCGGTGGGCTGGTGCGACGAGTACGGCGATGGCGAGTGGGTTGTCGCCATCCGCTGTGCGGAACTCTCGGCCGACGGCCGCTCGGTGCGCGCCTTCGCGGGCGGCGGCATCGTCGCCGCCTCCGATCCACACGCCGAACTCGACGAGACCACCGCCAAACTCCGCACCCTGCTCGGCAGCCTGCACTGCGCGATCCCGGAAGGCTGATCCGGTTCCAACAAGCGGTCCGCTGACGGCGGCCCGAGAACGTGCTCGTTCGACCCGGAGTCACAGCTACCACGGCGACATCCATGACGGAGTACAGCGCCGTGCAGATCGACAAGCTTGCCCATCGGCTCCGGGCCGTAACCGCGCCGGATGGATCGTTTGTCGAGCGGTCGCAATCGGTGGATGTCAGCGGCTGTGCCGGTTGATGTCGGTTACCGACGGGCTGAACGCACGCGAAGCGCAGTGTTACTGCTAGGTTGACCCGGAATGTGCCTGCATCGATGTATTGGAGTGCCGCGATGAAGTTTGCTGTCCCTGGTGTTGCGAGTGCGGTCGCCGGCGCCGTGCTGGGCGCGATCGCGGTGTTGATCATCACCGTGGCTGTGCAGCAGAACACGCGTCCGGACATCGACCACACCGGTGATTCCGACTCCTCGCTGCTCAACAGCGTCGAGTACGGCAGCCGCTGACCTCCGCTTCATCCGCCGACTCGCTCGGCTCCTCCGCAGCGGCGCCCAGCCGAGACGGCGGGCCGCACGGCTCGGGTCGCGAGATCGGCGCCGCCCCGCTCGGTAGACGGTGGTTCGTCGGGACCGTGGTCGCGGCGTTCCTGCTGACGTTTCTGCAGGCGCCCGGCCACACGGTCGCCGACACCAAGTACGACCTGGCGCAGAATCCGCTGGGTTTCCTCGAACGCGCCGCCCACCTGTGGAGCAGTCAGGCCCCGATGGGCCAGGTGCAGAACCAGGCGTACGGGTACTTCTTTCCGCACGGCGCGTTCTTCTCCGCAGGGCATGTGCTCGGTCTGCCCGCCTGGGTGACACAACGGATCTGGTGGGCATTGCTGCTGCTCGCCGGGTTCTGGGGCATCATCCGGCTCTGCGAGACACTCGGCATCGGCAGCCGCGGGTCACGCATTATCGCGGCCGTCGCCTTCGCGCTGTCGCCGCGCGTACTGACCACCCTCGGCTCGATCTCCTCGGAGACGCTGCCGATGATGCTCGCACCGTGGGTCCTGCTCGGTCCCGCCGCGCTGGGCACCGCATACCGCCGCCGCGGCGCGACCTCCCCCGCAGGCAGCGCGCTCGCGCTCGCGCTGATGGGTTCGGTCAACGCGGTGGCGACCGTCGCCGCCTTCCTGCCCGCACTGTTGTGGTGGGCGGCTGCCTCGCCACTGTTCAACCCGGCACGCACGTCTCGGCGGAGCACACCGGGCAGCGCATCAGCAGCGGCTACCTCAGCTCCGGCGCAAAGCTCGGACCGAACCCGGCCCGGCAGCGCATCAGCGACGAGCGGCGCACCGCTACCCAGGCAAGCGCAACACCCGGGCGGAACTGGCATCGAGCGTGCTCGTTCGGCGCCCCATCAGGCGAATCGCGACTGGTGGCGGTTCACCCGGGCGTGGATTCCACTGCTCATGCTCGCCACGTTCTGGTGGGCGGTGCCACTGCTGCTGCTCGGCAAGGTGAGCCCGCCATTTTTGGATTACATCGAATCCTCGGGGGTGACCACGCAGTGGGCGTCGCTCGGTGAGGTGCTGCGCGGCACCGACAGCTGGACGCCGTTCGTGTCACCGGAACGCATCGCGGGCGCGGTGCTGGTCACCCAGCCCGCGGCCGTACTCGCGACCGGGCTGCTCGCGGCGGCGGGGATGGCAGGGCTTGCCATGCGGTCGATGCCGTTTCGGGGCCGGCTCGCACTCATTCTGATCGTCGGCCTTGTCGGGATTTGCGCTGGTTACGCGGGCGAGTTGAGCGGACCGTTCGCGGAGTCGGTGCGGACCTTCCTGGATTCCGGCGGTGCACCACTGCGCAATGTGCACAAGCTGGAGCCGTTGATCCGGCTTCCGCTTGTGCTCGGCCTCGCGCATCTGCTTGCCAGGGTGCCGCTGCCCGCTGCGGTGCCGATGCCGGTATGGCGCAGTGCGTTCGCGCATCCGGAGCGGGATCGGTCGGTGGCGGTGGCCGCGCTGATTCTCACTGCGCTGGTGCTGTCCACCTCGCTGGCGTGGACAGGGAAGTTGGCGCCACGTGGTTCCTACGAGCACGTCCCCGAGTATTGGCAGCACACCGCGGACTGGCTGGTGCACAACGCCTCCGATACCCGCGCGCTGATCGTGCCCGGCGCACCGTTCGGCAGTCAGGTATGGGGTCTGACCCGCGACGAACCGCTGCAGGCGCTCGCGAGCACGCCGTGGGCGGTACGGGACGCTGTGCCGCTGAACCCGCCCGGCACCATCCGCGCGATGGATTCGGTGCAGCGGCTGATCGCCGACGGCAGGCCATCGACCGGACTCGCCGCGACACTCGCCGATCAGGGCATCGGAATCCTGGTGCTGCGCAACGATCTCGACCCGGAAACCTCCCGCTCGACCCGGCCGATGCTGGCACACCAGGCGCTCGACGGCTCGCCGGGGCTGACGAAGGTGACCGAATTCGGCGCTCCCATCGAGACGGCCGTCATCGCCGAGGACCTGGTCGCGGATGGCGACCTGCGACCCGCGTACCCGGCCATCGAGATCTACCGGGTCGACGTGCCGCCGCCGGGAACTCCCGCCGACGTCCGCAGCGGGCCGGGTGCCCCGAAATCTTTTCCCGGCGCCTACACCGTGCCGCTGGCGACGGTGCCGGTGGTCCAAGGCGGGCCCGAAGTGCTGGAACGGCTGCGGCGCGACCGTGGAAAGGCCGATACACCGGTACTTCTCGCGTCCGACGCGAGCAAAGCCGGGCTGCCGATCGGTCCGTTGACCGTGACTGATACCCCGATGGACCGAGAGGCCGATTTCGGCAGGGTCGACAACCATAATTCCGCGCTGCGCGCCGCCGACGACGCCCGCCGCACCCACAATCTGGTGCCGGACTACCCGGTGCCCGGTGCTGAGTTGGTGCGCGGGGAATGGTCGGGAGCGACGATCACCGCGTCCAGCTCGGCGGGCGATGCCACCCAGCTCGGCGGCGCGGCACCGGGCAGCTCCACCGCGGCGGTGGTCGACGACGACCCGTCGACCGCGTGGATCAGCAACGGCATCGAACGCGCACTCGGACAATGGCTTCGACTCGACCTCGACCAGCCGATCAGCTCCGGACTGCTGCACCTGTCCACCAGTGCCGCCGCGATCGGGGACCCGGTGAAATGGGTGGAGGTGCGCACCGCGAACGGCAGCGTCTCGGCCCGGATATCCGAACCCGGTGCGCCGGTGTCCATCTCGCTGCCCGCCGGACGGACGAACTGGCTGTCCATCACCGCCATCCGAACCGAAACCGGCACGCGGGGTGGACAGTTCGGCATCAGTGAACTCACACTGGACGACTACACCGTCCGTGACAAACCGGTGCGCGTCGACATCCGGCATCAGACCGTGCTGCCGCCGCCGCCGTCCGGCGCCCAGGTGCAGGCATGGGATCTCGGGCAGGAATTCCCCGGCCGCAGTGCCTGTTTCGACGCGCCGGATCGAGTGCGGTGCAGCAAGGGGCTCGCCCTCGCCCCGGAGGAACCCGGCACTTTCGAACGCACGATCTCGGTTCCCGCACCTGTGACGGTCACCCCGCAGCTGACCGTCCGCACCAGGCAAGGTCCCGCTTTGGCGGCACTGCTCACCGACCACACCCGACCGGTGGCCCGCGGCCGAGCCGATGTCGGTGATCTGCGCGGCTCCGCGTTCGCGGCCACCGACGGCGATCCGCGCACCAGCTGGACCGCACCGGAGGGTTCGGTCCGCAACCTCACCGGCGGCAAGCCGACACTGACGATCGAGCTGCCGGAGCCTGCCCTCGTGACCGGGCTGGAACTGACCTCCTCCGCGGGCGGACTGCCCGCCGCACCCACCGCGGTGGTGGTCAATCTGGGTGACGGGCCGCAGGTGCGTGAAATCGAGCGGCGAGAGCCGGGCGCACCCGTCCGAATCTCGCTACACCCCAGCGTCACCGACCGCATCGAACTCAGTGTGCAGACGTGGCAAGACGTGCTCGACCGCACCGCGCTCGGCTTCGTCGTCACCCAGCCGCCCGGGCTCGCAGAGGTCACGGTGCTGGGGCCGGACTACCCCGCACCGGCCGCGCTCGATCAGCAGATCACGATTGCGTGCACGGATGGACCCACGATCGCCCTCCGCGGACGCTTCGTCCACACCACTCTCACCGCGACCGTCGACGAGCTACGCTCCGGCGCACCGATCGCCGCCCGGGTCTGCCCGAATTCCGAACTACCCCAGCCTGATTCCGAGAGTTCCGACATCGCCGTCGCACCCGGCCGAGCGGACGTCACCGTCGCACCCACCGATCTCTTCTTCGTCGACCGACTACGCCTGGACCGAACCGACCTCACCACCGAGGCGAGGACCGACGCCGAAAACCCGGCACAGACCGGCTCGAATGCCCCGCTCGAGCCGGCCGCCCAGCAGTTACCCGAGTCCGAGGCCGACACGCAGCGTCGAGAAGATTCGACGCCCGGCACCCGACTGCTGGTGCTGCCGCTCAGCAACAACGTCGGCTGGCGGGCGCAAACAGCGGACGGCCGCATCCTCGACCCTGTCATCGTCGACGGCTGGCAGCAGGCCTGGCTTGTTCCCGCAGCTGCCAAGGGCCCGTTCACCATCGAGTTCCCCGCAGATCGCTGGTACCGGCTCGGCATCTTCGGTGGGCTGCTGCTCCTGATCCCCCTTGTCGCACTCGCGATCCCGCTTCGACCACGCAAGCATCGGAAGCCGATCGCCATCGGGACATCACCTGATGCGGCCGTCCCCACGGACTCGGACGTGGCACGCAACTGCTCGGATATCGACCGCACGGACTCGCACGCCGACCACGCCGCCTCGGACGTCGATCCCACCGGCTCGAACGACAACCACACCACAGCGAACGTCAACCTCACCGACTTGCGCGACAACCACACCGGCGAAAACGCCGAATCCAGCAAAAACCCCACCGCTTCGGACGCCGCGCACTCCAGCTTCGCCACGGGCCAGACCCCTGGCACCGAGGATCGGTCCACTGCTGTCAACCGGAGCAATCGCCTGCTCGGGGAGATCGGGCTGAGCGCCGCCATCACCGTGATCGCAGGACCGGTCGGAACCGTTTTGACGATCGCGGGTATCGCAGGGGCCCGATTCGCCCCCCGGGTGGTGCCGAAAAGCCTTGCCGCCGTGGCTGGTCTGGGGACCGCTGTCGCCGCAGCGGCGCTGTCCACCGGACCGTGGCGTGCCCCCGGCGGATACATGGGCGGCTCGCTGTGGGTGCAGGTGCCCGCGCTGATCGCCGTGATCGCGGTGGGAGTCGCCGCGCTCACACCGCGTAAGAACGACTGACACACGGACAGGCCGCTGCCGCGCCGCGTACGAACGAACGAATCCGACGCTGCGACTGATTCGACGTGCGCTACCTCGATCTGTCGAGCGCCGTTGGCAGGGCCATGAGTTCGGTGCGCCCGGCTGCTGCCGAGCGGAATCGAGGGACCACCACTGGCCACCCCGGCACCATCGACGTTCCGGTAGCCTGCCGACTATTCCGGCGTCGTTGTGCGTTTCGAGTGGCCGGGCGACGCAGTTGCTAGGTTCGAGGGCGTGACCGACTGTGCGGAATGCGGCTTCGTGTACGACCTCGCCATGGCCCGCGCGGTACCGGAATTGGCTCGCGGCCATGCCGCGGAGTACGCGACCCTGCTGCGCGGCGACCACGAGGAACTGCGACGACGATCGCGGCCGGAGGTGTGGTCACCGCTGGAATACGCCTGCCACATGCGGGATGTTCTGCTCGCACAACGTGAGCGGGTGCTGCTCACCCGCCGAGAGGACACGCCGACGGCACAGAACATGGGCCGGGACGCGCGCGTCGAGCACGAGGGGTACGCCGAACAGCAACCGGCGGACGTGGCCCGTCAACTCGGCGACGCGGCCCTGCTGTTCGCCAACGTGCTCGACCGGTTGGCGCCTGTGGACTGGGATCGCACGATCATCTACCTTTTCCCCGAACCGCAGGAACGTTCGGTGCGCTGGGTCGCCGTGCACACACTGCACGAACTACGCCACCACCTGCTCGACATGCGCCGTCAACTCGAGAACTGACCGGCCGATCGAGCGCGATCGCGGCGGCGAGCGAAACGGCGTGCCGGTTCCTCGACGAGGGCGTAGCCGGCCGCGGCGACAGGCAGCGTGAGGGCGACGGTGAGTGCAAGGACGTAGGCGAAATTGCCGTGGAACGGGAGGATTCCGAAGACCGGGAAGACGACCGACAGCACGACGAGATGCCAGAGGAAAATGCCGTAGGACCAGCGGCCGATAGTCGCGGCGACGGAAGATTCCAGCCACCGGTGTGGTCGTGCGGTCGGCGGTCGCAGCACCAAGGGCGCGAGCAGGGCGAAGCCGATGATGGTGCCGAGGCCCATTTTCGCCGCGTACTGCCAGGGTTCGGCGCGGGTCAGGCCGGCGGGGCCGCCGAGATCGGTGGCGGAGAACAGGAAAGCGGCGAGCGCGACGGTCCACATCATCGGTTTGTTGCCCGCGATCCGACGCCAGCGCGATAGCGAATCTGCATTATCGACGAGCTCGGCGAGCAGCATGCCTGCCGCGAACCACGGCAGATAACCGGGCAGCCAGTTGTCGGAGTGAATCGCGTCGGGAGTCGGCACCGGAATGAAGTTCCAGCTGAGCGTCACCACCGCCAAGGTGAGGATCGCGGGGATGCGCCAGCGGGCGGCGGCGCCGCGCAACCGGACCAACGCGAACGCCAGCAGCGGCAACACAAGATAGAAGGCCACCTCGACCGACAGGCTCCACATCTGCGTGAGCCCGTCGGTGAGCGTCAATGGCACGAAGACCTGCAACAAACCGAGGTTCGCCACCCACACCCGCAGGCCTGCAGTGCTTGCCGCACTGGGCAGCAGCAGCAATGCCACGCACACCACCACCCAGTACGCGGGCAGAATGCGCGCCGCGCGATGCCGCAGGTAGTAGCCGACGGTGGACGCGTCGCCGTGGCCGCGCGCCGCCGCGGCATGCGGACGCCAGAGCAGAAAACCGGAGAGCGCGAAGAAAATCGCGACTGCCATATCGAAGCGTTCCCAGATCCGGCCGAGCACCGGCGTTCCCGCGGCACCGGTCTGGAAGGCGACGTGGGTGACGACGACGCCGAGCGCCGCCATGCCGCGCATGCCTTCCAGCGCGGGCAGGAAGCCGCGGGGTCGGGCGGGTGCGGCCGTCGCAGTGGCTGCGGCGGTCGGCGCGGGCTTGGTTGCGGTCATCGAGCTCCAGTCTGCCTTGTGCACTCGCCCAGGTGAGAACCCCCCGTTTCACACTTCACGCTAAACTCGGGCGATTTCAGGGTCGATTCCGGCCTCGACACCGCATGGTACGACACCGGACTGTTAGTGTCGGGGCTCACGAGTGCCGTGGCGTGCCCGCAGTACTCGCCGGAATGACCGGTGTTCTACGACGAGGAGAGTTTGCATGGCACTGAGTGCCGGAACCAGAAGGACGGTGGCCTGCCTGCTCGTGGGTCTCGGCGCGTTGCTGATTGTCGCAGCGGTGATGATCCCGACGTACACCGTCAGCAAACTGGCAAAGACTCCGCTCGACCTCGAGATCACGACCATCGCCACCAGCCAGCCCGGCTCGGAAAGCCTTGTGCTCGACTCCAAGTCGCTCACGGCACCCGAAGGCTCGGCCAAGGTCGACACCAATGTGCCGCTGGTTTCGCAGCGGTTCCTCACGGTCGAAGATCCCTCCGATGCCAGCGAGATGACCATCCAGGCTGGTCAGACGCTGCGCCGCATCGATAAGCAGGCCGACACCGGGCTGCTCACCGCGACCGTCGACCGGGTCACCATCGACCGCAAGAACGGCATGCCGGTCGACAAGGATCCCAATGGCTCCATCGCGGTCTCGGTGAACAAGGAGGGCCAGAGCATCGCGGACCCGGTTCAGCACACCGGTCTGCAGTACCGATTCCCCATCGGCACCGAGAAGAAGACCTACCCGTACTTCGACATCAACGCGCGCAAGTCCTACGACGCCAACTTCGTCGAAGAGACCGAGATCAACAGCATGAAGGTCTACCACTTCCAGCAGCACGTCCCGGTGACGAGCATGTGGGACGTGGTGCAGGCGCCGACCAACAGGCTGAGCCTGCCCGCCGCCAAGTGGGGCGTCGAAGGTGGCGAAACCCCGGTCACCATGACCCGGTGGTACACCAACATCCGCGACCTGTGGATCGAGCCCGACACCGGCACCGTGATCAAGGGTGGCGAGCAGCCGCACCTGTTCTACGCGCGCAGCGGCGACAAGCCCGAGGTCACCGCGCTGAAGTCGAACCTGATCTTCGATGAGAACACCGTCGAGTCGCAGATCTCGGTGGCCAAGGAGAACATCGACAAGCTGTCGCTGTTCGGCCGCATTTTGCCGATCATCTTCGGTGTTCTCGGTGCGATCGCCCTGATCGCCGGTATCGTCCTCGGCATCCGCGGCGGCGCGAGCCCCGCCACCGCTCCGCGCGGCGGCACCCAGGCTCCGCGCGGTGGCACTCCGGCCCAGCGTGGCGACGATGCCGCGGCGACCGCTGTGCACCCGCATCGCGGCGCGGACGACGCACCCACCGAGCAGATCAATATCAACAAGCGCCCCTGACAGCGAAAGCGCTGACAGCAAGCATTGTCGAACTCGGCCCCCGGCTTCCCGCCGGGGGCCGAGTTCGTTTCCGTTCAGGGCAGCGGCGCACCCAAGGGATAGGCGACCGGGTGCCGGGGTTGATAGAGCAGCATCGTCCCGGCGCCTGGAATGCGCATGTCGATGCAGCGGCCGAAGGCCCGCTCCGCGATATCGCCCTCGAATTGCGCTCCGCGCTCCGCCAATTCGGCAATGGTGCGGTCCAGGTCGTCGCACATGAGCGAAATCTCGTGCGTGGGTGGGCCATCGGCCGGATGCACCCCCAGCTCACTCGGCCCGGTTCCGAAGATGAGCCAGCCAGCGTTGGCATCGACATTCGGCCAGCGCAGCACATCGCGGAAGAACGCGCGTGCCGCGTCGGGATCTTCCGCGTAGACCAGGGTGTGCACAGCGGTGATCATGGGGCTGATCGTAGGTGAGCGCGGCCGGTGTCCGTGGCTCAACCAGCGAGGTGCTGCGGCTCGGCCGGCCCCGGATGATCGGCGGTGCGCAAGACGACCAGAGCGACAACGAGTGTCGTTGCGACCGCGATGCACACGGCGATGGTGATCAGCGACGGCACCGAGCGCGCCAGCGACAGCATGAGCGTCACCTCGACCGCGAGACCGACCCAGGTCGCCGCGGCAAGCGAGGTGCGGTCCACCGCGATCGCCGACAACAGCGCTCCTTGCAGCACCGCGAGGATGGCGCCTTGCAGTGCGAAAACCCACAGCAGGCCCTCGATCGGCGCATAGTCCTGCCCCGCGAACAACGGTGCCAGCGGTGCCGCGACGGCCGCGCCGAGCACCGCGACCACCCCGATGCCGGACAGCACCGCGAGCGCATCCCGGATCGCACGCGCCGAATGCGTCGGCTGCGCCATCCGCGGGTACAGCACCACACCGACCGCCTGCGGCAACCAGAAGGCGATCTTCGCTGCGATGGCGCCCAGGGCGTATCGGCTGGCGTCCTCCTCGCCCAGGACGATCCGCGCAACGATCAGATCGGCCGACGACAGCGCCATCAATGCCGCCTGCGCCTGCGCGGCCCGCAGCACCGGGAGTACGCCGACGAAGCTCGGACCGCGGTCGACAGCGTCGAGTGCCTCGCGGTCGGTACCCGACGGCGCGGGCGGTGATCCGACTACACACCGCGCGAAAACCGCCGCCGTGGCGATCCCGAGCGCCGCCGCGCACAAGGCAGCAGCCGCACCGCCACCCAACCCGAGCACCGCGAGCGCGGGTGCGACCCGTGCCACGCCTGCCGTGCCGAGGACGACAGCCAACGCCCGAAACCGCCTGCCGCCCTGCAGCATGCCTTGCTCACCGGACAGCACCACCAACGCGGGCGCCGCACCGAGCGCGGCGGCCGACGCCGCGACTCCGACACTCAGTGCCACCGTCACCAACGGCACCAGCACCGCAGCGACGACCGCAACGATCACCGCGCAGCGCCACTGCAATCCGCGCAGCGCCGCGACACTCGCGCCCCGCACCAACTCTCGTGCCACCACATTCTGCAAAGCCAGCGCAGGCACCGCACACAACAACTGCACCGCGAGCAGACTCGCGAACTCGCTGTAGCCGGTAACCCCCAGCCACCGCCCGGCCAGCAGCTGCAGCAGATACCCCGCCACATTGGCGGTCATCGCTCCCGCTGTCACCAACGTCAGATCCGCCACAACGGGTAGGCGACGGACATCAGGCACGCAGCCATCGTCCCATTTCACCGGCCATCACGTCCGCCCCGCCCCGGTCGTCGCCACCCACACACCCAACTCGGCGGTGGCGAAGCATCGGCCCCCAGCCCACACCTGCCCGAGCCCTCGCACTCGGCACTCGCAGCCACAGCCACAGCCACCCTCAGCCACAACGACACACGCCCTCAGCCACACGCCCACACCCTCAGCCACACGCCCACACCCTCAGCCACAACGACACACACCGTCAGCGTCAGCCAGTCGTGGGCAGTTCACCACAGTCCGTCCACAACGCTGCCCGTACATGGACTTGCCCCGGCAACGCCGGAGTTCGCGACCGGGACGTAGGGTCGACAACCGTGAGTGACGGGCAGGCTCGGCACGACCGGTGGGCATGGTTGGTCCCCGCCGGCTACAGCGCGATATTGGCGCTGCTCATCACCGGTCCGCTGCTCGGCTCCGGCTATCTGCTGCTGCGCGATGCGGTGAGCACGCCGCGCTCCTATCCGACGGACTCCGCTCTCGGTCTCGGCGACGCCGCTCCGCGGGCCGTTCCGCAGGACGCGCTGATCGCGGTGCTGTCACCGATCGTCGACGGCGGCCTGATCGTCAAGGCAATACTGCTCGTCGCGCTGTGGGCCGCCGGATACGGCGCTGCGATCCTGGCCCGCGAGCTGCTGCAGGTGACCACGGGCCCGCAACTGGTGGCGACCACCGTCGCGCTGTGGAACCCCTTCGTAGCCGAACGCCTGCTGCAGGGTCACTGGAGTCTGCTGGCCGGATACGCGGCACTCCCTTGGACAGCGTTGGCCGCCTACCGGATTCGGTCATCCACGCATCTCCGCCGAGCGCGCGGCACCCGCCGACCCGACGGCCTCGAACTCCCGACCCATCATCCTGAAGGCGATCTCCCACACGATTCCAATGGCCACGGCGATGCTGCGGGGGTTCGCCTGGCAGAGGGCGGAGGGCGAACGGCGTTCGGGCACTGGGGGGCGTTGGCCGCGTGCCTCGCCGCTGCTGGACTCACACCGACGGGCGCGTTGCTGGCCGGGTTCGTGGCACTTGTGCTGGTTGGGCGCCGAAACATAGTGGGAACGGTGGTGCTGCTGCTGGCCGCGTCCGCGCCATGGTTGACGGCGACAGCGCTGTCCGCGGCCGGTTCCGAACCCTCCGACCCGGCAGGCATTGCCGCCTTCGCCGCCCGCGCCGAACCAGGCCTCGGCACACTCGGCAGCTTGGCCGGGCTCGGCGGCATCTGGAACTCGGATGCCGTTCCGAACTCCCGCACCACACTGCTCGCCCTCGTCGGCACCTTTTTCCTGCTCGCAGTTGTCGCGACGGGCATCCGCGCCGTTGTTGCCGGAAATACCTCTGCGGGAATCTATTTCATCGCCGACAGCCAACGCGCAAGCTTACAAACGCGGCGGCGACTGCTGGTCCTGGCCGCCGTCGCCATCGCGCTGCCCGCGTTGGGCGCGACAGCGTGGGGCAGGGATGTGCTGGAGTGGCTCGTCACCTCGGTCCCCGGCGCGGGTCTGCTTCGCGACACCCAGAAATACGTAGCGCTCGCGATGCCCGCATACGCGCTGTGCGCGGCGGCCGGATGCAATGCCGTCACCCAGTTGTTCGCATCGAAAGACCGCGCATCGACGAATACCACACTGGCACAGCCGTATTGCCAGTCAACGGATGAGATGCCAAGGGCCGCATCCCTGCTGCGCTCCTCAACTACAGCCGTAGCGGTATCTCGGACGGAACCAGCATCGGAACCAGCATCGGAACCAGCATCGGAACCAGCATCGGAACCAGCATCGGAACCAGCATCGGAACCAGCATCGGAACCAGCATCGGAACCAGCATCGGAACCAGCATCGGAACCAGCATCGACGAGCACGGTGACGAGGTCGCCGGAAGGGCGCAAGACTGCGGCCGTAATATCGCTGACCGCAATGATATTCATCGCGCTGCTGACCCTGCCGATGTTCGACCTCGGATGGGGCGTGAGTGGCGCGATCCGGCCCGTGCACTATCCGATCGGGTGGCAGCGGGTCGCGGAGCGGATCGTTGGGTCCGGCGATGTCGCGGTGCTGCCCGGCGGCATGTTCCGCCGGTTTCCGTATAGCGGTCGCGCACCGGTTTTGGATCCGGCGCCACGGATGCTGCCCCACGATGTCCTGCAAACCGGCGAGCTTCCGGTGCACGGCCGCACCGTCGCGGGCGAAGGTGCACGCGCGCGGGAGGTGGAAAGTGTGCTGCTGCACGGCGGGACAGCAACAGAACTGGCAAAACTGGGCGTCGGCTGGGTCTTGCTGGAGCGCACCACCCCCGGCCCGCTCGGCGAGTCGAAAAACGCTCTTGCCCAGCTCGATCCGGTCTACAGCGACACCCATCTCGCGCTGTACCGAGTGCCCGAAGCCGCCGACCGGGACACCGAATCCCACTCCACACGCCGCACCATCTCTGCGGCCGCTCACCTCTTGTGGGCCGCCTTACTCATCGGCGGCCTGCTCCTCGCATCCCGGTCACCTCGAACACCACAGCACCAGTAGCCGACCCGGCATCACCCGCGTCATCCGACGAGATGCACCTCGACAGGCCATACCTTCGAGTCACATCGAACTACCCGGCGAGACTCGATGAGTGGCACACCTTGGAGGCGCTTCTCAGCGCATCGCCACCGCCCTTGTGCCGCTCACCGATGGGCGTCGCCCGAGAATGGGATGAGCCAGAACACCGGCCGCCTGGGGAAATCAGGGTTGGAGCGGGAACCAGCACGCCGAAGATCTGACGTCAGGCCAAGCGTTCAGCCCGAGGCGCGGCCAGGCCGAGCGGGACAGTCACGGTCCACAAGACTGTCGGCGACCAGCTGGACGGTTAGGGACCAGGCGGGAAGAGGCCGGAGGTGTGTTGACCTCTCGCGGCCGCGGCGAGGACTTGGTAGACGCCGTTTCCTGTTTGTTCCCAGGAGAATTCGTTGGCGCGGGCGCGGGCTTTTTCGCCCATGACGGTGCGGGCTTCGGTGTCGTCGATGAGGTCACCGACGGAGTCGGCGAGTTGGGCGACGTCGTCGACGAGCAGACCGGTCACGCCATCGACGATGGAGTCGGTGAGGCCGCGGGAGCTGCGGTAGCCGATGGTGGGGACGCCGTGTTGGGCGGCTTCGATGACGGCCAGGCCCCAACCTTCTTTGCGGGAGGGCAGGACATGCACCCAGGCGTGGGCGAGCAGCTCGTGCTTGCGGCGTTCGTCGACGTGGCCGTGGAAGGTGACCGCGTCGGCGATGCCGAGGTCAGCGGCGTTGGTCTTCAGGTTGTCGGCCCACCAGCCGTCGCCGATCACGTCCAGGTGCAGGCCGGGAATGCGGGTGCGCAGCCGGGCGACGACGGCCAACGCGTCTTCGATCTGTTTGTGCGGCACCAGGCGGGAGAGCACCACGATGCGGGGGTTCGGGGTGCGTGTCGCCGCGACACCGGTCGGCGCGTCCGCGGGGACGGGCTCGGCGCCGTTGCGGACCACCGCGATGCGCGACCGGTCGACCCCGAGCGTGGCGAGTTCCTCGGCCGAAGGCAGCGAGACGGTCAGGTATTGGTTGCGACGATGCGCCCGCGGAGACAGCCGCGACTCGATGAACCAACCGATCCGGCCGACAAGGCGACCGGCAACCGGCCATTGCTCGCGATGCCCGTGATGGACGAGCACAACCGACGGCGCGTTGGTCGCGGCGGCCGCGAAGAACGGGATTCCGTTCTGGGTGTCGATCACCGCGTCGGGTCGCAGCCCGCGCAGCGACCCGACACCGAGCCTGCCGAGCGCGATGGCGGCCAGGGCCCGCGGATACACGGAGTAGCGCCCACCGGCCCGACTGATGTCGATGCCGTCGATGCGTTCCCGCTTCGGCGCTCCGGGATAACGGGCGGTTCGCAATGTGACCTTGACTCCGCGCGCGGCCAGCTGCGCGCCGACCTGCTCCAGATACCGTTCGCTGCCGCCGCCCTGCGGGTGCCCGGTGTCACGCCAGCACAGCAGGAGGACTTCGCGCACTGTAGAGCTTCTCTCGGTCGGCAGGTCCCGATCGGGGACGTCGGATATCGCCCAACACCCTAACCTGTGCAGGCGTCCACATCCTGCCCACCGGCCCTGGTATCGCGTATTGCCTCCTCCGGTGGCAGTGGTTGGAGCGAATTGCGGGCGTTATGCGAGACTCACCGCCGTGCCGAGAGCTGAAAGTACGCCAGCGGAAGCCGCGGCGGCAGGCTCGCCGCGGCAGGCCGGGCGGGCCATATCCCGGTTTGCGCGGCGGGCAACATTGCGGCGGTCCATGCGGTTACTCAGCAGCTTCCGGTTCGAGCAGAGCGATCCCGCGCTGTTCTACGGCGAGCTGGCCGCTGACAGTGCGGCGATGATCGGCGACTTCTATGCCGACGTCACCGGACGCGGGTTGCAGGACGCGACCATTCTCGATGTGGGCGGCGGTCCCGGCTATTTCGCCGACGAGTTCATCAAGACCGGCGCGCGGTACATCCCGGTAGAGCCGGATCCGTCGGAGATGCACGCCGCCGGGTTGTCGGTGCCGGGTGCGGTCCGCGGTTCGGGGATGGCGCTGCCGTTTCGCGATGACGCGGTGGACATCTGCTTTTCCTCGAATGTGGCCGAGCATGTGCCGCACCCGTGGGTGATGGCCGACGAAATGGTGCGGGTGACCCGGCCCGGCGGGTTGATCGTGCTCTCCTACACGGTGTGGCTCGGACCGTTCGGTGGGCACGAGACCGGACCGTGGCACTACCTGGGTGGGGAGTACGCGGCACGCCGGTATCGGCGCAAGCACCGGCGGGAGCCGAAGAATCGATTCGGCAAGTCGATGTTCGCCGTCCCAGCCGTGGACGGATTACGTTGGGCGGCAAGCACTCCCGCCGACGTCCGGACGATCTTCCCGCGCTATCACCCGCGCTGGGCCTGGTGGCTGGTCCGCATACCGTTGCTGCGCGAGCTGTTGGTGAGCAACCTGGTGGTCGTCGCCACCAAGAGCCGCTAAGGCTGCCGCTCCAGCCAGCCGCGCCGCCAGCTGCGCCTGCCGCAGGTTCCGTACGACGACTCGACCCAGGGCGATTCCTGAATGGCGAGGCCGACAGTCTCCAGCGTGGTGAGCGCGAGTAGGTCGGCCAGCATCTCCACAGTTGCCACCGCCTCCGCCGCCTGTATGGCCGCGGTGGCCTGTTCGATTGTCAGCGTGCGGCCCGGCAGGAACGAAACGACCCAGCCACCTGCACCGACGCTTTTAGCTTGATGCTCGGTTTGATCGCTCGTCATCAGCGACCGCCCGATCACTTGCACCGCCATGGCTCTGACTCCCCAACTGCGATATCGGTTCATGAATCGAGCGAGCTGATCAGTAGCTAAAGCATCCTCTTTCCAGCAACAGAACGCAATAGTGCGTTCTCTGAAAAGCGAACCGACAGGTTGGAATTCGCGCTGCTCAGCGCGATGGTCGACGAGAAAACTGGAACAGGTTACAGACAAGTGAGCCACAAAACTGTAACGTGTTCTCATGCACTACGACAGCTTGTTCATCGGCGGCCAATGGACCGCGCCAGCCGGCACCGAGCGGCTCCAGGTCATCTCGCCCGCCACGGTCGAGACGGTGGGCAGCGTCCCGGTGGTCGTTCGCGACGACGTCGACGCCGCGGTTGCCGCCGCCCGGCACGCCTTCGACCACGGCCCATGGCCGTCCACCCCGCCGGAGGAGCGCGCCCAGGTCCTCAGCCGCGCCGCGCGCCTGATCGAGGAGCGCTCCGCCGACCTGCTCGCCACGCTCACCGCGGAAATGGGCGCACCGGCGATGATCGCCATGACGCTCAACCAGATCCCCGCGGTCGCCGCGCTCGACGCCTACGCCGCACTGGCAAAGTCCTTCCCCTGGAACGAAACTCGCACCGGAGTGTTCGGCACCTCCCGGGTCTCGCGCGAGCCGCGCGGCGTCGTCGCGGCCGTGACTGCGTGGAACGTTCCGCTTTTCCTCGCGGCCAACAAGCTCGCCCCCGCGTTGCTGGCCGGCTGCACCGTGGTGCTCAAGCCCGCACCGCTGACCCCGCTGACCGCCAACAAGATCGCCGACATCTTCACCGAAGCCGGCCTGCCCGCCGGCGTGCTTTCGGTACTGCCCGCAGAGGCGGAGGCCGCCGAGTACCTCGTCTCGCATCCCGGCGTCGACAAGGTCACCTTCACTGGGAGCACCGCGGTCGGCCGTAAGATCGGCGCAATCGCGACCGGCCAGCTCAAGAGCGTGTCCTTGGAGCTCGGTGGCAAATCTGCCGCAATCCTGTTGCCCGATATGGATGTGGCCGCCAATATCCCGGTGCTCGCCTTCTCCGGCCTGATGAACAGCGGCCAGGGCTGCGTCGCGCAGACCCGCATCCTCGCGCCGCGCAGCCGGTACGACGAAATCCTCGAGGCGCTGGTCGAGCACGTGCGCACGATGAAGGTCGGCGATCCCACCGACCCGACGGTGATACTCGGCCCGCTGATTTCGGAGCGGCAGCGCGAGCGCGTCGAGGGCTACATCGCCAAGGGTAAGGAAGAAGGCGCGCGGCTGGTGCTCGGTGGCGGCCGTCCCGCCGACCTGGATCGCGGCTGGTTCGTCGAGCCGACGATCTTCGCCGATGTGGACAACTCCTCGACCATCGCCCAGGAGGAAATCTTCGGCCCCGTGCTGTCGGTGATCCCCTACGACACCGAGGACGAGGCGGTGGCCATCGCCAACGACTCGGTATATGGCCTGGCAGGCTCGGTGTGGACGACCGATGTCGAACACGGTGCCGAGATCGCGGCGCGGGTGCGCACCGGCACCTACGCGATCAATTGGTACGCCTTCGATCCCAGCTCGCCCTTCGGCGGCTACAAGAACTCGGGCCTGGGCCGCGAGAACGGCCCCGAGGGCCTCGACTCATTCTGCGAGCAGAAGTCGGTGCTCATGCCGCTCGGCTGGACGGGGTGATCAACTCCCCGCCATGACCACCCGCAGCACGAGCCGGTGATCACGCCCCCCGGCTGGCGTGTCGACGATCTCGACGCGCCAGCCGGGGGGTAATACCGCCTGCAGTCGGCCAGCGGCTCGCCGCAGCGGCGTGCTCGCGGTCGCCGGCTCGATTCCGGCAAACCGCGGCGCCCGCCCACTGGCCTCCAGATTCGTCATGCTCCCAACCACCTCTCGCGCTTCGATCTCATCGTTGTCACGCGCATCGCGGAGTCACGAGTCGATAAGGAAAAGTCGATCAGTTAACTGTTGGCAATCAAAACGTAAGCCACCTACGGGCAAGCCGCACACTCCAGGCAACCACCCGAAGCGCGATCCAGCAAGCCCTACCTAGCTACCGGTCCGCGATTATCGCGGCGAGCTGTACCCGCCATCGCGACCGTCTCGTCGGAGATTAGCGCATCCCCGCGTTGCGGCCGCCCGCATTGCACAGGACGCATAAACCGGCCAGCCCGCGCCTCCCGGCCCGGCCTCGGGTCATCGGCGCAACGACCTGCGATACCCCGCGGGCGTCGTGCCCGTCGCGGCGCGCAGGTGCACCCGCATTGCGGTGACGCTGCCGAATCCGGATTGCGCCGCAACGACCTCGACCGGTAATTCGGTGGTTTCCAGCAATTCCCGAGCACGCGCCGTGCGCTGCGCCTCCAGCCATCGTCGCGGCGTGGTGCCCACCGCCGTCTTGAATCGGCGAATGAACGTGCGCTCACTCATCAAGGCGTGCGCGGCCAGCGCCGAAACATCGGGCGCAGCCGCCGGATTCGCCGCGGCCCACGCCATGGTCGCGGCAAGACCACCACCGAAACCGTTGGTGCTCATGGCATCCGGGATGTACTGAGCCTGCCCACCTTCGCGATGCGGTGGTGTCACGTTCCATCGGGCCAGCTCCGCTGCGGCGGCCGCGCCCAGCTCGCGGCGCACGATGTGCAGGCACAGGTCGAGACTCGCGGACAACCCGGCGGAGGTGAGAACGTCACCGTCGTCGATGTACAGCGCGGCGGGGTCGAGCTTCACCGCAGGAAACAGCTCGGCAAAATCATCACAGTAGGCCCAGTGCGTCGTCGCCGGCCGCCCGTCCAGCAATCCGGCCCAGGCCAACACGAACGCACCGACACACACGCTGACCATGGTCGCGCCGCGCGCCGCGGCCGCCCGCAACGCATCCAGCGCCGCGTCCGGCGGCGGCAAGGTCGGCAAACCGATGCCGGGCAGCACGACGATGTCCGCGTCCGCCATCACCTCCAGCCCATGCGCGACATGCAGGTCGAATCCGCTCGGCGTCCACACCGGCCCCGGCCGCACCGCACACGTCTGCAGCTCGAATCCGACCGCCACACCGAATTTCCCCGGTCCGTGCCGGAACGCCTGCACGATGCAGCCCAGGTCATAGGTCATGACGCCGTCGAGCGCGAGTGCGACAACCTTCTTCATCGCCTCAGTTTGGCATAAATCCGAGTATTACTGGCATTCCCGCCACTCGCATTCAGGGCACCTGCGGTTCTTGCCCGAGTTGATCGCGTCGCGGTATCTGCTGGTCTCGGCGCTACCGATCCTCGTCGCGGTGGTGTGCGGGACGTTCGCGGTGCCGGGGTTTCGAACCGGAACGGGGCGGCGCCGGGCGCGGTACGCGCTGATACTCGAGGTCGCGGTGCTGGGCGGCGGCGCTGTCGTCCGCTGTGGTGCTGGTGACGTACCAGGCTCTCGCGTATTTCCGGGCGGGCCGGCTGCTCGCGCATTGAGACAATCGGAAGCGGTACGAAGTGTCGAAAGGATTTGGTTGTGACCGTTCAACCGAGCGGCGTGGAGCCGCGGCCGGACTTGGTGGATCGTTCGGCGCCCTTACTGCCCGCAGGCAGTGAGATACGGCAGGTATTCATCGGCCAGGCCGCGCCGAGCTTCCTCTTCTTCCTGATCACATATCTCACCGGCCTCACCATGTTCTGGAACAAATACCGTTGCGTGGCGGTCACTCCGGACGCCATCTACGTGCTGGAGAGCAGCAAACTGTCCGGCGGCGCGAAACCACAGCACCTGCTGGGCACGATGCCCCGCGATACCCGGGTCGGCCCGGTCTCCGGCCGCTGGGCACAGGTGACGCTGCTCGGTGAACGGCACTGGGTGCACAGGCGCTTTCACGACCAGATCGCCGCGGCAGACCGTGAGGCCGGCGTCACCGGATGACTCAGCCGGATGGCTGCGGCGGTTCGTGAGAATGCCTGGGGCAGAGTGGATTGCTACAGTCTCGGCTGTGCGCACAGCCACTTCCAAGGTCCGTATCGAAGCCCCCAGAGAGATCGTGTGGGCGGTGCTGACCGACCCCGAATACGTCAAGCAATGGCAGTACGGCAGCGTCTTGAGCACTGACTGGTCCCTCGGCTCGCCGATTCGTTTCACCAACGAGTGGGACGGCACAACGTTCGAACAGTGGGGCAGCGTGCTCCTCGTCGATGCCCCCGCGCAGCTGCGATACTCGCTGTTCGCTCCCCGCCCGGACCTCGAGGACAAGCCGGAGAACTACTTCACGATGGGCTATGGGCTCGAGGAC
This sequence comes from Nocardia sp. NBC_01009, assembly GCF_045208035.1. Taxonomy (NCBI): domain Bacteria; kingdom Bacillati; phylum Actinomycetota; class Actinomycetes; order Mycobacteriales; family Nocardiaceae; genus Nocardia; species Nocardia sp. NBC_01009. The sequence continues at coordinate 743,606 of NZ_CP108695.1, forward strand.
GCCGCGGGCGCAACGGAGTTGACGATCACGCAGGAAGACCCCCGCGAGAATGCCGGCGACGAGGACGAAGGCGAGGAGGGAGAGAGCCCCGTGCTCGCGGCATTGAAGAACCTTGCCGAGTCGGTGGCGGTGAACCAGCGGGCCTGAGACCCGCTCGGTCGGCCCGGCATAGGAAGCGAGCAGCAGCGTGCAATGGGTGATGGCCTACGACGCCATCTCCTCGGTCGCGATCGGCGAGCGCCGCCGCAGCGGGAACGACGCGGCGAAGCCGGCAGCAGCGCACACCTGCGCGCCAGCTCCCAGGTATACAGGGTGAGCGGCGCGAACCGGTTCTCCAACTCCAAAGCCCGGCACGACTCGAAACCTGTCGTCCGGGCTTTTCGCCGTGCGGATTGGCGGAAATCCGAGCGTTACTGGCATTTCCGCCACTCGTCGGTAGTCCACTCAGCGGCTTCACTGAACAGCGAGAAGCGTTCGAGGAGAAGGAGGGCAACGTGGGTGCGCCTGCTGGGATCGACTGGGAATGGGCGACGCGGACCGGAGGGACGCTCTCCGGAGCACAGCACCGACAGTTGGCGGTTGAACTGGCGCGGACGCTGCCGAAACTGGGTGGTGCGCAGCTCAAACGCGTGCTGGGAAGACACGGCACCGGGCGGCTGGAGTTCGCCGGGTTGCGGGTGCCCGATTCGAAACTCGCCAAGGCGGCGGAAACCGAAGCCCGCGAATCACTTTCGATTCACCTGCTCGAGCATTCGTATCGCACCTATTTCTTCGGGCGGGTGCTCGCCGAGCTCGACAGTGTTCGCTACGACGACGAATTGGTTTATGTCGCCTGCCTGCTACATGACCTCCAGCTCGAAAGCCCCACTCCGGGCAGGTGTTTCGCGGTAGCAGGTGGCGAACGAGCGGCAGCGTTCGCGGCGCGCGAGGGCGCGGATCCGGAACGCGCACAGGAAATCGGAGCCGCGATTGCCGCACACATCACCCCTGGTGTCGCCAACGATCTGAGCGATCCCGGCGGGTTCGTCTCCGCGGGCGCCTCGGTGGATGTGATCGGGGCGCGCTTCCCGGAACTGGACCCGGACTGGGTCGCGCAACTGTTGCAACGGCATCCGCGTCACGATGCGAAGCGTCATCTGATCGCCGCGTTCAAGGCCGAGGCCGAAGCCGTACCGAAGGGCCGCACCGCCTTGCTGAACAGTGTCGGCTTTCTGCAACTCGTCCGGATGGCTCCGTACTCCGAATAACCTGCCGGATAAACGAATTCGCCCGCACCATTGACGAAAATGGTGCGGGCGAATCAGTTTCGGGCGCTAACAGCCCAGACGCTCCTTCAGCGCCTCGAACTCGTCGCGCACGCCGGAAGGCAGTTTGTCGCCGACGAACTCGAACCACTCCTCGATCAGCGGAATCTCCTTGCGCCACTCGTCGGCGTCGACGGCGAGCGCCTCGTCGACGTCGGCGGCGTCGACCTCGAGACCCACCAGGTCCATCTGCGCAGCGGTGGGCACGTTGCCGATCGCGGTCGCCTCGGCCTCGGCCGAGCCCTCGATGCGGCCGACGATCCACTCCAGCACGCGGGAGTTCTCACCGAATCCCGGCCACAGGAAGCGGCCGTCGGCGCCGCGGCGGAACCAGTTGACGTAGAAAATCTTCGGCAGCTTGTTCGCATCCGCGTTCTTGCCGACGTTGATCCAGTGGTTCAGGTAGTCACCGACGTGGTAGCCCATGAACGGGATCATGGCCATCGGGTCGCGGCGCACGGTGCCGACCTTGCCCTCGGCCGCGGCGGTCTGCTCCGAGGAGAGGGTCGCGCCCATGAAAACGCCGTGCTGCCAGTCGAAGGACTCGGTCACCAGCGGGACCGTGGTCTTGCGGCGACCGCCGAACAGGATCGCCGAGATCGGCACGCCCTGCGGGTCGTCCCACTCGGGCGCCAGGATCGGGCACTGCGCCATCGGCGTGCAGTAGCGCGAGTTCGGGTGGGCGGCAAGGGTTTCGGTCTCCCGGAGGTACCAGTCGTTGCCCTTCCAGTCGATCAGGTGATCGGGCTCGCCCTCCAGGCCCTCCCACCACACGTCGTTGTGATCGGTCAACGCGACGTTGGTGTAGACGGTGTTGCCCGCGTTCATGGTGGCCATGGCGTTGGGGTTGGAGCTGTAGTTGGTGCCCGGCGCGACGCCGAAGAAGCCGAACTCCGGGTTCACCGCGTAGAGGCGGCCGTCCTTACCGAAGCGCATCCAGGCGATGTCGTCGCCGAGGGTTTCCGCGCGCCAGCCGGGAACCGTCGGCTGGATCATCGCGAGGTTGGTCTTGCCGCAGGCGCTCGGGAACGCGGCGGCGATGTAGTAGGCCTTGTTCTCCGGGGAGATCAGCTTGAGGATCAGCATGTGCTCGGCCAGCCAGCCCTCGTCATGGGCCATGGCCGAGGCGATGCGTAGCGAGTAACACTTCTTGCCGAGCAGCGCGTTGCCGCCGTAGCCGGAGCCGTAGCTCCAGATCTCGCGGTCCTCGGGGTAGTGGGTGATGTACTTGGTGTCGTTGCATGGCCACGGCACGTCGGCCTGGCCCTCGGCCAGCGGCGCACCGACGGAGTGCAGCGCCTTCACGAACGGCTTGTCGGTCCCGAGCTTCTCCAGCGCGGCGGCGCCCATCCGGGTCATCACGCGCATCGACACGACCACGTACTCGGAGTCGGTGATCTCGACGCCCAGCTTGGGGTCCTCGGCGCCGAGCGGGCCCATACAGAACGGCACCACGTACATGGTGCGGCCCTTCATCGAGCCGCGGTACAGCTCGGTCATGGTCGCGCGCATCTCGGCGGGGTCGACCCAGTTGTTGGTCGGGCCCGCGTCGGCCTCGGTCTTCGAACAGATATAGGTGCGCGACTCGACTCGAGCCACGTCGGAGGGGTCGGAAAGTGCGAGGAAGGAGTTCGGCTTCTTCTTCTCGTCGAGTCGCTTGAACGTGCCCGCCGCAACGAGTTGGTTGGTCAGCCGATCCCATTCGTCATCGGAACCGTCCGCCCAGACCACTCGCTCGGGCTGAGTGAGTTCTGCGACTTCCTGTACCCAGGCGAGTAGTTCGCTGTGCTCGGTCGGCGTTTTGCCGTCGGATCCACGAAGACCAGGAATGGTCGCTGAGGTCATGAAAAACTCTCCTGAGATGGGCGGCTCTACGATGCTTCCGTCTGGCCTCCAGGCCCATGACCAGCGCGAACACACCGAGCGCCACCATTGGCGGGAAGGCACCCGCTACGACCAGTCGAATGCACGTCCCGGCTGGACGGCGTACATGGACGAAGCGGACGCCCAGGTTCCTGATTAGAGGTTAACGCGATGTGACGACCAGTACGGAATCGGGTACAGATCGGGTTGCCTCTCGAGTACCCAATAGATACCGATTCACTCTGGCGAAATCCGCCGATCGATGATCTCGATATCGCGTTCGCACGCGGCGAGTTGTCCGGGTTGTTCGGCAGCGGTACGTCGCAAACGCGCCTCCAATTCGGCAACGCGGCGATCGGTCTCGACGATTCGCGCGGTGCTCGAACGCACCACGCGATCGGCGAGCGTGGTCTCCATTTCCACGAGCGCGGTCGCCGCCCGCTGCTCGAGCTGGGCTTTCACATTGACCAACGCATCCGACACCCATTGTCTGACGTGCGCGCGGTCGGCAACCTGTCTGCGCGCACGCACCACCCAGCCCGCCGCGCCTGCCCCGAGCAAAAGCGTCACCGGCACGCTCGCGACGTCCAGCGTCGACACCAGCGCGAGTGGCGAAACCAACAGTCGGCCGAGGCCGACACCCGCCGACGCGCCGAGCGCGATCATGAGGTGATCTTCGACACCTCGGTGCCGCGGTTCCGGGTCAGGGCCCACCCGTGGGGCGGGATCACGCCGCCGGGCGGCCGGCTCGACTGTCGAACCGTCGACCCGCGCAGCCAGCTCGGCCAGCCTCCGCTCGACCTCCAGGTCGACAGCTCCGGTCAGCTCGGTCACCGCCTGCTGCAACCGGTCCGGATAGTCGCCCAGCTGGGACGGGCGCATTCGATCGAGTTCGCCACGCGCGGCGGTGTGCAGCGCCCGCACCCGAGAGCCGACATCGGTCATCAGGTCGACCCTGGCCAGGTGCAGTTGGCTGCGCAGCGTCGACAGCACCGTCGCCCGGCCACCGTCGCGGCCCGCGAGCAGCGTGGTTCGTTCTTCCCGCCACTGCGCGGGTTCGGCGCCGGAACGCAGCGCCGCGACCTGATCCACCACCCGCTGGCGGGTATCGGCCAGCACTCGGGCGGTGACGGCCGCGAGCCTGCCATCGCTATCGGCTTCGGCGCCCGCGGATGCCGCGGCGAGTTCGGCGTGCAGTGCAGTCAGTCCGGAGCGATCCAGCAGGCCGGCGTCGCCGCCCGCGCGGGCCGCCACCGCGAGCCGGGCCGAGACCGGCACGATATCCAGGTCCGCGGCGCCCTGCGCGGCGAGCAGTTCGAGATTGTGTGCGTGGACCGAGCGCCAGTCCTGATAGGCGTGGATCCCGTTCATCGCGAGCAGGATTCGAGCGCCGTCGGCACGCAGCCGTTGCACCAGCCGCAGCGTGTCGGCGCCGAGTGAGCTGCCCGCATCGAGCAGGATCAGTGCGACCGCCGCGGGCGCCGCCCCCGACGGGGAGGTTGTTTCGACGGCCGCGCTCGCGTCGGCCACCGGATCCGACAGCAGGATCCGAGGCTCGAACCGCGCCAATTCGGTGCGCAACAGCGTGGTGTTGGCGTCATTGGGCCCGATCAACGTGACCGCCGATGCGCCGCCGGTTCCGACAACGGCTCGCATGAGTGCCATGCCCTGCGGATTCCACCGCGCAACCACCGCCTCGACATCGGGCGGCAGCGGTGGCGCATCGGGCGCGCGCGATGCCTGCGGCTGATCGGCCGGTGAAAGTGCCTGCTCCGGTTGCTCAGAGTCCGGCACTGCTCATCCGCTCCCATAGTCGGATGTAGCCGTTGTGGACGCGCAGGCCGGCGCGACGGGCAGCGGGCGACATATCGCTGGAGACAACCGCCCGCCAGCGCGCGGCCCTGGCCAGCGCGTCGTCGGCATCGGCGGGCGAGGGCGAACGGTACCCGGCCGCAAGGTGCGCGACATCGGAGCAGGCGAGTCCGGCGCACAGACCCATCCACAGCGCGTCGTCGCCGAAGAGATAGTCCTCGAGGATGTCGCGGGCGTGGCCACCTTCGCCGGGCACCGCGGCGGCCGCGAGCCGGGCCAGCTCGTCGAGCAGCACGCCACCGTGCAGCGCCGAAACCTGCTCGTAGCGGCGGTGCAAGGTCTGGTGCAGCGCGTCGATGCCGCTCACCGCGTGCAGGATTTGTAGCAGGGCGTGCGGGGTGAGCTCGGGGTCCTGGCGCAGTGCGATGAGTGCGGAGCTCACGCCGTAGAGATCCCAGCGGTGCAGTAACTGCTCCCGTTCCGCAACATCGGGCCCGGCCGATGACGAGACGAACAGATCGGGAGACAGCGTCAGCGCGGGATCGGTGGTGCCTGCCAGTCGTTGCAGCGTCGCCATATCGGCATCGTTCAACGCGCCGGCCCTGGTGCGCACCGCTAACGAAGCGACCACCGGCAGCGTGAGAATGCCCAGCTCTCTGCTGTATTGCTCGGCGGCGGCGACTGCCTCGCCCCAGCGCGAACCGACCGCGTCGGCCTTGTTCAACACCACGACCGTGTGTTCGGGGGGCAGGGTGGCGAGGATGCGGCGGTCGGCGGGCAGCGGTGCGCCGGAGAGGACATAGACGATGATGTCGGCGTCGAGCACCGGGTCGGACGCGCCCGGTTCGTCCACCGGACCGGTCTCCACTGCGGACATGAGCGCCAGCGCATGCAGCACCGTACTGCGTCCGGCGTGCGCGCGACCGGTCACCTGGATGCGCGGCGGCCTGCGCCACTGAGCGCTGACTACGCCGACCTGATTCGACAGCTGCGGATCGTTGCCTGCGCCCGAGCGCAGCATGGCGATCAAATGGTCGAGTTGGTCGAGTTCACGAGCGGGTCCGCCGGGTCGGGCGGCAGGCCCGTTGGTTTCGGTGGCTGTCGACATAGCTGCACACCCCCTTTACGGTGCGCAATTCTGTCAGACGCCGGGCCGGAAGACGGTGCGGACCGCTCAGCTTCCGCTGAAGTATTTGTTTGCGGTGCGCACGGCCCAGTTCGGCGCGTACTTGGCGGCGACGGCGAGCACCTTTGCCTGGGTACCGATTTCGTAGTGCACCTTCGGCAGCCGTCCACGTTTGCGGGTGACTTCCCAGATACCGGACGCGACATCTGCTGCGGTGAGCCGCACGCCTAACGACTTCGTCGACGCGGTCTCCACACCGTCCACCATCGCGGTCGCCACGAACAACGGCCACACCGCGATCACCCGGATATCGTGCCGCTCCCATTCGAGATCCAATGCCTCTGTGAGGCTTTTGACCGCGGACTTGGTCGCGCCGTAGCTGGCGAGCTGGGGTTGGCCGTAGATCGCCGATGCCGAGCACAGATTCACCACCTGCGCGCCGGGAGTGGCCCGCAGCAACGGGAACGCCGCGTGCGTGCCATTGATGACGCCGCCCAGATTGACATCGACAATCGCCTGATGGGTGGCCAGATCAATGGACTCGAAGGGACCTGCGCGCAGGATGCCCGCGTTGTTGATCAGGATGTCGAGCCGGCCCGCATCGGCGGCGAACTCCGTGAGCCGCTCGGCCCAGTGCGTGTTGTTGGTCACATCGAGCACCCCGGTTCGCACTGTGCCGCCGGCGCCCGTGATGTCACCCGCGAGCCTGGTCAGCCCCACCTCGTCGATGTCGTAGGCGCCGACGTGATACCCGTGCGCAGCGAAAAGCAGCGCCGTCGCCCGGCCGATTCCGGCCGCCGCGCCCGTGATGATCACCGTCGGTCCGCTCATGTCGGGGAGTCTAGTGCGGTGCCAAGCCCCCTCCCAGGTGCTTCACAGAGTTAACGTCGTTCGCTTACGCTGCTGTGATGGTCGGCACCATAGTCGGTGCGCAGCTACGCTTTTCGATCGCGGCAAGCCGGCCGGCGCAGACGAGCGCCGCCCGCCGGCGCTGCTCGATGAGGAGGTGCGATGACCGTCGACGTCATCGGCGTTGTCGACCCGGACCCGAATCACGGATTCGACCGCAAGCCGTTGTTGCCGAGCAACGATCCGTTCCTCCGGCCGCCGAAGGGCTTCGCCGCCAAAGCAGCGGGCACCGTCCTGCGCAGTCGCAGGGTCGATCTGGCCCTGCTCGGTCTGGTCTCGCAACAGGTTTCGGCGTGGCAACTGCTCTACCGCAGTTGTGACATGCACGGCACACCCGAGGTGGCGATCACCACGGTGCTGCTACCGCTGGGCGCCGACCCGAGCGAAGATCGGCCACTGCTTGCTTTCCAGACCGCCATGGACGCGGTCGCGGAGAGATGTTCGCCCTCCTACGCGCTGCGGCGCGGATCGCACGCACTCGGATCGGTCACCCAGCTCGAATGGCTGCTCGTCGCGAACGCGCTGCGGCGCGGCTGGGCGGTGACCATCGCCGATCACGAAGGCCCGCACGGAAACTTCGGCGCCCCACGCGAACCCGGCTACCGCGGGCTCGACGGCATTCGCGCGGCACTGAATTTCGGGCCGCTGGGCCTGCGTCCCGACACCAGGGTCGCGGTGTGGGGCTATTCCGGTGGCGGCATGGCCAGCTCTTGGCTGGTCGAGATGGCGCCGACCTACGCGCCGGAGATCGATATCGTCGGTGCGGTGCTCGGCGCACCGGTCGGCGACCCAGGCCAGGTCTTCGCCCGGCTCAACGGCGGCCGCTACGCCGGGCTGCCCGCCATCGTCATCGCGGTGCTGCGCAGGCTGTACCCCGCCCTCGGCACGGTGTTCGACAACGACCTCGCCCCCGAAGGTCACCGGCTCATCGCACGCGCGGAAGGGGCGACGCCGTTCTCGGCCATCACGGGCCTGACCAAGAAGGACGTCGGCGCCTACCTGACCCGCCCGCTCGACGAGGTGCTCGCCGCCCCCGATCTGCAGGCCATGCTCGACGACCTCAAGCTCGGCTACGCGACCCCGGCCTGCCCGTTGCTCGTCGTGCAACCGGTCCATGACCAGATCATCCACGTGGACGGCATCGATGCGCAGGTCGATCGGTACCGGCGCGGTGGCGCCACGGTCACCTACGTGCGCGATCGTCTCAGCGAACACTTCTCGCTGCTGCCGCTCGCCACCCCGATCAGCCTCAATTGGCTGGCCGACCGACTCGAAGGTCAACCGGTGCGCGACACCGGCGACTCGACGGTCTGGTCGGTCGCGGCCTCACCCGCCGGACTGCGCGGCCTGCTGGAAATGGCCGTGACCGCGGCCAAGGTCGCGCTCGGCAGGCCGCTGACGCAGGAGGCGGAACCCGCATCCCGAATCCCCCGCGAACGCGCCGCCTGACCACCCGGTCATCCCCGCCACAGTGTCGCGTCGGGCGACCGACAGGCGGTGTGGTTCGAGCGACCTGCAAACCAGCCGCTAGCGGCGCAGTTTCGACCGGCCCGCAAGCGACCGCAAGCGGCCGATTGCCGCCCCGATCACCCGATGCTGGACAATGGATACCGTGAACGACGCCGCGAACCACACTGCCGAGTCAGTTCCGGAACCACCGTCCACACCATCGGTACCGGCTGACAACGAACCCCGACGGGGCACCGCCTCCCGCCTGTACCCCCGCGTCACGAGCTTCCGCTCGCGCCGGGGCGCGCTGACCCCGACCCAGCAGCAATCCTGGGCTCGCACCTGGCCGCGCATCGGCGGCGAGGTCTCCGACGAGCGCCTCGACGCCACCGCCTGGTTCGGCCGTGCAGCCCCCCTCGTCATCGAGATCGGTTGTGGCACAGGCACTGCCACCGCCGCGATGGCACAGGCCGAACCGCACCTGAACCTGATCGGCATCGAGGTCTACAAGCCGGGCCTCGCCCAACTCGTGCAGCGGATCGAGCGCGAGCACATCGAGAACATCCGGCTGCTGCGCGGCGACGCCGTCGATGTGCTGGAAAACATGATTGCCGAACAGTCGCTGACGGGCGTCCGGGTCTTCTTCCCCGACCCGTGGCCCAAGGCGCGCCATCACAAGCGGCGGCTGCTGCAGCCCGCCACCTTCGCCCTCATCGCGAGCAGGCTCCGCCCCGGCGGCGTGTTGCATGTCGCCACCGACCACGCCGACTACGCTGAGCACATCGCCACGGTCGGCGCCGCGGAATCCCAGCTCATCGGCCTGAACGAGACCACAGGTGGGGTCAGTGCCGAGCATCGGGACAGCGCCCCGATCGGCTTCGAGCGGCCGGTTACCAAATTCGAAGGCAAAGCGCATCGCGCTGGAAGTGCCATCACCGAGTTCATATGGGGGAAGATCGAATGATGAGCGAGCGAACAATTAGCTCAGCCGTCATGACGGTCATGACGGCGCCGTGCGCTAGCGAGGCGGAGTCATGAGCATCAGTGAGATAGCCCCCGAGGTCGTGGATGTTGCCGGGGAGATGCACGGCACCGGACCGGAGGTCCTCGGCGGTGTGACTCCCGATGTGCGCCGAGTCCTGCTGGTGTGGGACGCCCCCAACCTCGACATGGGTCTGGGCGCCATCCTCGGTGGCCGCCCGACTGCTGCCTACCGCCCCCGTTTCGATGCGCTCGGCCGCTGGCTGCTCGCGCGCACGGCCGAGCTGTCGGTGGGCAGCACCTACCGGGTCGAGCCGGAAGCGACCGTCTTCACCAATATCGCCAGCGGCACCGCGGACGTGGTCCGCCCGTGGGTCGAGGCGCTGCGCAATGTCGGCTACGCCGTGTTCGCGAAGCCCAAGATCGATGAGGACTCCGATGTCGACGCGGACATGCTCGCGCACATCGAACTACGCAGCCGCGGCGCCGGGCTGGCAGGCATCATGGTCGCCTCCGCCGACGGCCAGGCATTCCGTGAGCCGCTCGAGGAGCTTGCCGCACACGGAGTCCCTGTTCAGGTACTCGGCTTCCGCGAGCATGCGAGTTGGGCCGTCACATCCGATACCCTCGAATTCATCGACCTCGAGGACATCCCGGGCGTGTTCCGTGAACCGCTGCCCCGGGTCAGCCTCGACTCGCTGCCCGATGAAGGTGCTTGGCTGCAGCCGTTCCGGCCGCTGTCGGCACTGCTCACCTCTCGCCCCTCGCAAGGAGTCGCTTAGTGTTTACACGCTGGGGCGATCTGGTCTATCGGTGGCGCTTCGCCGTAATCGGCGTGGTGACGGCCGCTCTCTTGGCATTGGGCGGATACGGCCTCGGCCTCGAAGACCACCTCAGCTCCAGCGGGTGGGACGATCCCACGTCACAATCCGCGCAGGCCGCGCGGTTGTCCGACCAAGCGTTCGGCCGCGATCACAACAGCGACGTGATCGTGCTGTACACCCCGCCGGACGGTAAGACGATCGACGATCCCGAGTTCAGGCAGAAGATCGTCGACAGTCTCAACAGCCTGCCGCGCGAGCACCCGAACGAGATCACCAAGATCAACGGTGCCTACTGGCAGACCGAGACCGGCCAGGCCTCACCGATTGTGTTCGGCTCGAAGGACAAGAAGTACACCTTCGCCTCGATCGCCATCCAGGGCGACAACGACACCGACATGGTCCGGAACTTCCGGAATGTGAAGGACGTCTTCGCCATCCCCGGTATCGACGTGCAGGTCGCCGGTCTGCAAGCGGTGGCAGGCACACTCAACGACACCATCAAGAGCGACTCCAAGCGGATGGAGATGCTGGCCATCCCCGCCGTCGCGATCTTGCTGTTCTTCATCTTCGGCGGCGTCGTCGCGGCCGCGCTGCCCTTGATCGTCGGCGGTCTCACGGTGATCGGCGCCAACGGCATCGTGATGTTCCTGACGAGGTTCACCGAGGTGAACTCCTTCGTCTCCAGCGTTGTTTCCATGATCGGCCTCGGTCTGGCGATCGACTACGGCCTGTTCATCGTGAGTAGATACCGCGAGGAACTCGCCGAGGGCTACGACACCAAAGCCGCGGTACGGCGCTCGGTGATGACTGCGGGTCGCACCGTCGTGTTCTCCGCGACGATGATCATCGCCAGCCTCGGCGGCATGCTGCTGTTCCCGCAGGGCTTCCTGAAGTCGATCGCCTACGGCTGTATTGCGACCGTGGCGCTCGCGGCGCTGACCGCCATCACGATCCTGCCCGCAATGCTCGGCGTTCTCGGACCGAAGGTCGACTTCCTCGGACTCAAGCGGGTCCGCAAGACCAAGACCGCCGAGGAAATCGAGAACGGCTTCTGGGGCAAGTCCACCCGCTGGGTGATGCAACATCCGCTCAAGATCGCGATCCCGATCTGTATCGGCCTGCTGCTGTTGATCATTCCGGTCAAAAACCTCGCGTTCGGCGGCATCAACGAGCGGTATCTGCCGCCGGACAACACCACTCGGCTCGCGCAGGCGAAGTTCGATTCGATCTTCCCGCTACGCAAGTCCGATCCGATCCAACTGGTGTTCGTCTCCGACAGCAGCACCGATGTCGGCAAGGTGTGGGCCGAAGCCAAGCAGGCGCCGGGGTTGACGGGCACCTTCGACGTACCGACACGGTCGAATAACGACCCCGATATCTATCGCACCAGCGCGACGCTGGCGGACTCCGAGAACGCGGATCCGACCATCGACTATCTGCGCTCGCTCGAAGTACCCGACAACGTGCAGATGTACGTCGGCGGGCAGCCGACGATCCAGAAGGACAGCATCGACGCGCTGCTGGACCGGATGCCGTGGATGATCGCGCTCGTCCTCTTCGTCACCACGTTGCTGATGTTCCTGACCTTCGGTTCGCTGGTGCTTCCGATCAAGGCCGCGTTGATGAGCGCGCTCGGATTGGGTTCCACGCTGGGCATTTTGACGTGGATTTTCGTCGACGGACACGGCGCGGGCCTGCTGAACTTCACACCGCAGCCGATCATGTCGCCGGTGCTGGTGCTGATCATCGCCGTCATCTACGGCTTGTCGACCGACTACGAGGTATTCCTGTTGTCGCGCATGGTCGAAGCGCGAACGCAGGGGGCATCGACCACCGAGGCCGTGCGCATAGGCACAGCGCAGACCGGCCGCATCATCACCGCCGCTGCGCTCATCCTGCTCGTGGTCACCGGGGCGTTCGCGTTCTCCGATCTGGTGATGATGCAGTACCTGGCCTACGGCATGATCGCCGCGCTGTTCATCGACGCCACCATCCTGCGCATGCTGCTGGTGCCCGCGACGATGAAACTGCTCGGCGACGACTGCTGGTGGGCCCCCGCCTGGATGAAGAAGGTGCAGCAGAAGGTCGGCCTCGGCGAGCCGATCCTCGACGACGAACGCCCCGGCGGGGGCGAGGTCGTCGACCTGGTCAAGACCACGCCGATCACCGACCCGGTCACCATGCTGATGCCCGCGCTCGCGGAAGGCACGCGCCTGCCCAAGTCGCCGCGCCGCCCGCGCACGGTGGAGGAGATCGAAGCCGAGGCGCCGACACAGCATTTCCGCAGCCTCGGGCAGGTGCCGCCGCGATCTGCGCCGACCAACCCCGAACACACCGGACCCCGGGTCACTCCGGTGCACGACCCGAGCAGGCCGAGAGCCGCGCATTCCGCGCCGGCATCGCCCGAGGTGCCCGCGCCTCGGCCGATGCCCTCGGTCCAGGTGCCGCACGACCGGACCGGGCTACGGCCTGGGGCTGCCACCCCACCGCAGGCACCTGTTCCCTTGCCGCCGACCACCCAGTCACCCGCTCCCTCGGTGCCCACAGCACAGACACCGACGCCGTCGACGCCGAGCACACATGCGCCCGTTCCTTCGCCTCCGGTCGCGCAGGCGCCAATGCCGTCGATGCCGACCTCCCAGGCATGGACGCCATCGATAGCAACCACACCGGTGCCCATGCCGTCGACTCGTGCCACACAGCCACCGGTTCCGCCGACGCCCGCAGCACCGGTACCGACGGCGAGCGCTCCGATCGATCACCCGACCCACCACGCCGCACCCGAAAATCCTGCGGCGCCGCATGACGAACCAGACAACGGGCCGCCGACCACGCGCAGCACCATCGAAAGCTGGATGGCCGAACTGCGCTCCTCGCGCCGCACCGGCAAGCCCGACGAAGGCCGCCATCACGGTGGGGACGGCCGCACCGTCAGCGTCAACGAACTGCTGCGGCGCCGCGATCAGGAGTAACCGGCCCCGCGCCTAGGGTGGGCACGTGAGTTCACATGTGCTTGTCGTCGCCGATGTTTCGTCGAGTCCGGAGAATGCCGAGGAACTCGGCCGCGCCTTGCGCGAACTCGCGCAAGCCTGCCGCACCGAACCCGGCTGCTTGTCCTACGACGTGTTCCACTCCGTCGAACAGCCCGAGCGCTATGTGAGCATCGAAAAATACGTCGACTCCGCGGCATTCGCCGCACACCGGGCCGCCGACCATTTCCGTGAGATCGGACTGGTCAAGGTGATGCCGCTGGTCACCCGGCGAGACGTGCAGATGTACGACCCGGCAAGCAATATTCCCGCCGCACAGTAGCTGCCTCCGTGGCCGCACCTCCAGGTGCGGCCACGATCGGCCCATGGTTCAGTGGGCTGCGGTGTCGCCCGAATCTCGGGTTGCCCCACCGGCTTCGGCGAAGGCTCGGGCGTAACGAGTGCCCACAGTCAGGAGCAGGACGCCGACGACCAGGAAGGCGGCGACTCGGACCAGGCCGTCGAGGGTGGCGAGGTCGAAGAGGAAGAGTTTGGCCAGGGCGGCGGCGGTGACGAGGAGGCCGGAACCGAGGGCCAACTTGGCCACCGGGGCCGAGCGGGCCAGGTTGCGCAGGCCGAACAGCAGGGCGCCGGTTGCCGCTGCCATCCACAGGATGGTGGCGGCGCTGTGTCCGACGACGAAGCCGTCGGGCAGGCCGGTGGCGACGCCGACCGATACCGTTGCGGCCGTCACCGCGTAGAGGGCGACGACACTGGCGGGTATCCACAGGATCGATTCGGTGGTTTCAGCACCGGTCCGAGTCGCGAACTTCCGGACGCACCACACGCCTGCCGCGACCACCGCGAGGGCGAGTACGGCGGCCAGCGCCGTCGAGATGCCGAGCTGCTCTTCCGCGTAGCGCTGTGCCGCAAGCGTTTCCGGATTCACGGTGGCGAGGTAGACCAGCGCGCCGACCGCCGCGAACGCCGCCGCGATGCCCGCGGCCACCCGCGACCGCTGCTGCCCGGCCATGCCGAGGAAGCCCAGGGTCACCAGGAACAGCGCTATCGGCAGCGTCTGAACTTCGGTCACGCCGATGCACGCCTCCAACAGCGCGAACGAACCCGCGACCGCGGCGACCAGCCCGACATGCCCTGGAATCCGTACCAGCTCACGCAGTTTCGACACGGTCGACACTGCAGCGAAGAGCAACAGCACCACGGCGAAGACCGCAGCGACGATGGCGCCGGTGTGCCGCGCGAACAACGCGGGCACGGCCAGCAGCGGTAGCGTCGCCAATCCGAAAGTGATTGTGGCGGTGAGGTCTCCCGGCCGCCGACGAACTACCAGAATGTTGCCGACGAGGCCGACAACGGCGACTGCCACGGCTGCGGCGAGCAGCCGATACACCCGGTCGTGGGCTGCAGCGTCGAAGACGGCCGAGCCGATGGCCAGCAAGGTCGCCAGCACGGCGGGCAGTGTCCGCACCACATGCAGCAACGGCCAGTCCCGGTCCAACTGCACCGGCACGCAGGCCAGCTGCAACACGATCAGGAAGGCCAGCAACACCACCTCGGTCGTCACCACCGGCGACAACACCGCCGCACCCGCGACGACGAGTACCGCAAGCGGTTGCGACTTCCACTGCATCGCCAACCCGACACCACCCGCGGCGACCGCGAGCGCCACCGCGAGGCCGAGCGGTGGATACAGCCAGTCGTAAATCGCGCTCACCGCAACAACATCCAGGTATGCACCGGCAATACCGGTGGCCGCCAAGGCAATTCCACCCACGCGACCACCGGCGCGCCCGAACACTCGCATCCCCGCGGCCACCAGCGCCGCCGAGAACACCGCCCCGGCGACAACCCGTGGTACCGGCCCGAACAGCCCCGCCTGCGCGGCGAGCACCAGCAGCATCACCACACCGATCAGCGTCACGCCCACCCCGGCCACCGCCAGCATCCGGCTGATCATCCCTTCCTGCTGCCACCACGGGGTATGTGGCACAGCAGGTCCCCGCCGCACCGGCGGACGCATACCGGGCGGTACCGCACCCATCGGGGGCATCGGCCCGCTCGGAATTCCGGTCGCCTGGATACCTGGCGCAAGCATCCCCGCAGGCCAATTGGGCCAGCCTGCCGGAGGCATTCCCGCAGACCCCCCAGCCCAATTCGGCTGACCCGCCACCGGCATTCCCCCTGACGCACCAGCCCAATTCGGCTGCCCCGCCACCGGCCCGGGGGTAAACCGCGGAACATACCCGGGCGCGCCACCCGGCACCTGACCCGTCGTTGGTGCGCCGGCACCACCTGCCGGCATCGTCTGCGGCGCAGGTGGCGGTGGCATGGGCGCCTGCGGAGCCATGGGCACTGCTCCAGGCTGCGGCCCCCGCGCGGATTCATCCACAACCCCGGCACTTACCGGTGCCGAAACACCGGATGCCGCAACCGAACCCGCGGCAACCTGCGTCCGCAGCAACTCCAGGTCCCGCCCGAGCACACCCATCTGTGTCCCGAGCGCAGCGAACTCCCCCGACAGTCGCGAAATAAGCGCCGGATCGATAGATGTAGTCATAACCCAATGCTCGGTCCGCACACCCCACTCGAGCATGAGTAGAAACCCCCGCTGACGCCCCGATATCTACCCGACCTGCCGAGACACTATGAGCGGCCGGACGTCCCTGCACCAGTCGAACGGTCGATTCACCTCGGTTTCGATCACCGATTTCTGATCGACTCGGAACAGATCGAGAGCATTCATCCCTATGCACGCAATTCGACGAGATAGGACAACGAAATGAGCGTTGTACCAGTTGAACCCCGACCCTTGTCGCAACTCGAGGCCGCAGTCGTGGCAAAGCTGCTCGCTCTTGACTTCGAGGGCGCTGCTCAGTTCCGGACGCAGATTCCATTCACGCAGGTTGTCGCGACATGGGGTGCAGACGCACCGAGCGTCGATCTGGAGGTAGCGCCGGGTTCGGAGCAAGCAGGTCTCATCGGCGGAGAACTGCCCGTGCGTGGTGAGGTCCGAGACGAGCGGGGTTCGTATATCGGCGAAGTCACCCTATGGGCAACCGATGGTTTCTTGTCTGCGATCGAATACGGGTGGGTGACCGAGGACCGACCGACCTCATTGCCGGACCCAACGCTGATGACGGTATCCACATAGGTAGGTCCGTTCAGTGTCACGCCAAGGGTCGCGGTATCGCTCCTGTTGTCCAGCTGAATGATTCCGCTCCGAGCGGGTCCCGAGAACCTCCCGCACCATGTACAAAGGGTGGCCCGCCCGCTGCCGAGCGGCTCGTGATGAGTCCACGATGCACACCGAGTGCTAACGGTCGAGGTCGGCCGCGGTGACATCAGTTTCGCGGCGTGCTCGATCGGAAGTGCCACGCGCTCCCACCCGAATCTCGGGTGGGAGCCGCGTGACCGGATGGCTTCAGGCGGCCGGTGCTCGCATGGTGGTCACCTGGTGGACGGCGTTGATCACCGCCGAGCGAGGTGGCATGCGGAGCACGCCGGGGGCCGGTTCGCCCGCCCAATGCCAGCCGAGTTGGGAGTCGGTGCTGGGCAGTAGGACGTGACGGCCGCCGGGGATGACGGTGACGTGATGGCCTGCGAGGCAGCGACGGATGGAGATATCCACCGGGTTGGCCGGGCTGGGCTGGGTGACCAGGAAGGTCCAGGTGCGCTCGCCGGGATCGGCCACCACCGGGGCGTTGTAGGTCCGGTCGAGCGTGGCGAGCACCTTGCGGCCCAGTTCAGGCGGCATCACCAGGGCGCCGAGGACGGAGCCGGTGGTGATCATGGGACGGCCTGCCAGCAACTGGACCGGTAGTCCGTAGCGATGTCGCAGTAGGTGCGCGACCTCGTGGGGTGAATGACAGCGTTCGAACATGGCTCTACTCCTCGCCGAATCCAGTGCATCCTGGGGAGACTGCGCGGGGTAGTGACACCGCGCGCGGTCCTCGGCGTAGTGGGCCGTGCTGGTCGTGCACACGCTGGGTGTGGTGTGCGGTTCCGATGAAAGATATCCCCTGCTCCAGTGCGCGATCGGCGCTTCGATCCCGCACGGCCGTGTTCGGCATGATTGTCATTGCCGCCGCCCTTTGCTGTGAAAGTTGCAGAAAGGCAACGGTATTCCAACTACGGGTGAACGAGTCGTACGCAATGTCCCACTTTTGATGAGCGCAATCCTTTAGCGTCGTACCCTGAAACGTGGACGTAACAAAGGATTCGGGTTCATGGATGGTTCGTCGATCGGCGTGCGGATCCGGCTGTTCCGCGGTAAGGCGCTCACCCAGCGTCAACTCGCCGATCAGGCCGGTGTGAGCGTGGATCTGGTGCGCAAGCTCGAACAGGGCGGACGCCAGACCGCCTCGATTGCCAGCCTGCAAAAGTTGGCGCGCGCGCTGGACGTCGATATCTCCGACCTGGTCGGGAAACGCCATGGCATTCCCTCCGGAAATCCCGACGCGGGCATCGTCGCGATCCGCAGGGCGCTCACCCCCGTCGACGATCTGCTCGGCGAGATCCCCGAGGAGCACGCGGTCACCCACAACGAGGGCAGTCGCGCAGTCGATTACGCATGGGGCGCGTACTGGGCGGGCCGCTACGAGCTGCTCAGCTCGATTCTGCCCTCGGGTCTGGTCCAGCTCCGCGCGACCGTGCACGCGGCGCGCAACGGCATGGTCGCGCCCGCGAACGAACTGCTCGCCAGGATGTACTGGGTCACCGGCTGCACGCTGGTACACCTGGGCCAGACCGACCCGGCCTTCCTGGCGATCCGGCAAGCACTCGTGGCAGCCGAGCAGGGCAACGACCCGTTGCTGCTCGCGACTATTCGCGGCTCGGTGGCCTGGCAGCTACTGGTGCAAGGCAGGTACGACGAATCCCGCCGGGTCGCGCTGCGTGCGGCCGCGAACCTCGAGCCCGAGGGTGCGGAAACCCCGGCGCACCTGTCGGCCTACGGTTCCCTGGTATTGCAGGGCGCGACCGCGGCGGGGCGAGCGCAGAATGTGCCCGAGGCACGCACGCTGATCGAAGCGGCGGGCGAGGTCGCGTTGCGCATCGGCGGTGATCGCCACGACTACGAAACCTATTTCGGCCCTTCCCAGGTCGTCATGCAGACCGTCGATGTCAACGTGTCCTCGGAGCGCTATCCGGAAGCTCTCGCCGCCGCGAAGGACATGCCGGCCAACTGCAGCCTCCCGCAAGCCTCCCGCGCCCGCCATCTCACCGACACCGCGGTCGCCTTGACCCGTACCGGGCAGACCGAACGCGCCCTCGACGCGCTACTCAACGCGGAGCGGGTCGGTGGCGCGGACTGGATCAAATACCAGTCCCTGCCCCGGCACATCGTCTCCGAACTCCTCGATCATGATCGTCGAGTCCCGTTGCGTGCCTTCGCTCGTCGCATCGGGGTCAATACCTGAGCGCCGAACGGCACTGATCAGGCCGCATACGCCTCGAAGTCGCGCACCAGCGCGAGCGTTCCCTCCGCGATGACGACGGGGTCACCCCCGGCGCGTAGCGGTGGGCCACCGGGGCGGAGGGGCGCGCGTCGGCGGATCGGTGTCGATCCGCCGACGCAATGCGCCAGCCCACGTGTTTCTAGTCGGACACCGAATCGGGGACCCGGAACCGCTCCGAGGCCCGCTCCAGGACCTCGTCGAGCACCTCGCGTGAACGCATCAGATCGGTGATGGTCCGAGTGATCCGGTCCCGCTCCGCGGCAAGTTCGTCGACCAATTCCGGTGTCGCGAACTCGTTGGCACCGCCGTCCACGTCGCGCATGCACGGCAGCAGCTGGGCGATCTTCTTGCTGGACAGGCCCGCCGCGTAGAGCTCTTGGATGTGGATAACCCGGTCCACCGCCCATTCGGGATAGTCCCGATGCCCGCCGGGCGTGCGCTCGGCCACCAGCAATCCCTGCTCCTCGTAGTAGCGCAACGATCGTTCGCTGACTCCGGTGTGCTGCGCCAACTCGCCAATTCGCATCCACTACCTCGCATTTCGCCGTAGGACTTGAACTTCACATAGATGTCAGGTTTTACCGTACTCGTATGAAGAACACAGCAGCAGTTCCGAGCCTCTTCGACCCCGCCGAAGTGGGCGCCCTACAACTACCGCACCGCCTGGTGATGGCGCCGATGACCCGAAACCGCGCCGAGGCCGACGGCACCCCATCCACCCTGATGACCACCTACTACGCCCAGCGCGCCGGCGCCGGGTTGATCATCGCCGAGGCCGCAACGCCGAACCAGGTCGGCCAGACTTACACCAACATTCCCGCCATCCACACCGCCGCACATATCGCGGGCTGGCGGCGAGTCACCGACGCCGTCCACACCGCGGGCGGCCGGATGTTCCTGCAACTCCAGCACGGCGGCCGGGTCGGCCATCCCGACAACAGCGGTCTGACCCCGGTCGCACCGTCGCCCATCCCACTCGGCGAAACAATCCACACCCCGACCGGACATCAGGACGCGGTCATCCCGCACGCGCTGACCAACGACGAAATCCACTCCACCATAGCTGATTTCGCTACCGCGGCGCGCAACGCCATCGAGGCAGGTTTTGCGGGAGTGGAAGTGCACAGCGCCAATGGCTATCTGCTGCACCAATTCCTGGCCGAGAACACCAACCGCCGCACCGATGGCTACGGCGGCTCGATCGCCAACCGTATCCGGTTCACCGTCGAGGTGGTCGAAGCGGTCGCCGCCGCGATCGGACCCGAACGGGTCGGCTTGCGCATCTCGCCGGGAAACACCGTCAACGATATCGACGAGGGCGATACCGAAGCCATTTACCCCGCCCTTGTCGATGCGCTCGCCGACAAGGGTCTGGCCTATCTACACATTGTCTGGGCCGATCCCGACCAGCCCCTTTTCCACCAGCTCCGGAAGGCCTGGCCGAGCACGGTGATCGCCAATCCGAACCTCGGCTGGGGCGTCCCGCTCCCGGCAGACGGCGGCAAGTCGGCGGCCGAGCGGCTGCTCGCCGCGGGTGCCGACCTCATCTCCCTCGGTCGGCCCTTCCTGGCCAACCCCGATCTGGTCGAACGACTCCGCACCGGTGCGGCGCTGAACCCCGTCCGCGATGCCCACCTCATGTACGTCGGCGGCGCGGAGGGCTACACCGACTACCCGACGCTGGCCGCAGCCGAGCAGCGCAACGCACTGCTCGAACCAGCCGGCGCCTGAGGACCTCAGCGCTCCATGAGCTTGCGCCAATGCGCGCTCAGCGGGTGCTTCGCGGTGACGGAGCCGAAGCGGACCCGGCCGAGCACGACCAGGTGCAGTGGACCGAACGGCGGACCGGTGCGGACCTTGTTGTTGACGCTGGAGCCGATGAGGTCGAGGGCATTGAGATCGACGGTGGCCTCGGCCGGGACGATCAGGGTGAGCGAGCTGCAGTAATCGTCGACATGCAGCTCGACTACCTGCGTGGACATGATCGCCTCGGTGAAATCCAGCGTGACGCCGGAGAGCCATGTGTTGGTCTGCAGCGACGGCGCCACCTGCCAAGGCCCACGGCGATGGACGCCGGACAAGCGGCTGCGGATCACATGGCCCGGCGTCGCAGGCGAGGGGCTCGGCACCGGGGTCACTGGTCCGCGCTTGGTGAACGGCGACGCGGAATTCCTGAACGGCGCGGCGTTACCGAAGGTCGACGGCGCCGCGGCAGGCTGCCCGACCAGCCGAACACCGGGCAGATCGATGAGCACGACATTGAGTTCGCCACGAGTCTTGGCAGCCAGCGCGGTGTCCATCCGCTCGGTGAACTCGCCGAGCGACAGCATGCCGAGCCCGACCGCGCGCTGCAACAACTGGCCGACATGCTCGCGCTCGGCATCGGAGACGCGCAACTCCCTGTTGCCCACCACATCGCCGCGGCCGACACCGTCGGCTACCGATTCGGGTCCGCCCATGAATCCGAGGTTACCGATCCCCCACACCCCACACATCAGGGCGATCCCGGATTCTCTGCACGACTTCAGTCGCACCAGCCCAGCTCCGTACCCGCTCACGATCCACACCACGCAACGGCTACGGAGTCGCAGACCCCGCACGCGCCCGGCTCGTTCGGTGGCGGGCCAACTCGCGTAATGGCGCAGCCGGGTACCGCTCGAGCCAGGCTGCAGCCGTTTCCCGCGCTGGCGCGGCTACGTGCTACTCGAGGCCTTGTTCGATCGCGTAGCGGGTGAGTTCTACTCGGTTGGCGAGTTGGAGTTTGCGGAGGGTCGCCTGGACATGGTTCTCCACCGTGCGGTGGCTGAGGTTGAGGCGGGCGGCAATTTGTTTGGCGGACAGGCCCTTTGCCACCATGCGCAGCACCTCGGTCTCCCGTTCGGTGAGCGCGGGCCGGTGTGGTTCGTCGGGCTGTGCGGGAGTTGTGGCCATGCGGCGGTATTCGCCGAGGACCAGGCCGGCGAGCCCGGGTGTGAACACGGGCTGCCCGGCAGCGGTCGCGCGGACCGCGTCGATCAGCTCGGCGACCGAAGCGCTCTTCACCAGATAACCCGAGGCGCCCGCTTTGATCGCATCCAGGACGTCGTCGCGTTCGGCGGACGCGGAAAGCACAAGCACCCGGCTCTGCGGTGAAACCCGCAGCACCTCGGCGGTGGCCTCGGCGCCGTTCCCGTCGGGCAGTTGCATATCCATCAGCACCACGGTGGGGCGCACCGCAGCCGCCCGCCGGGTGGCGGATCCGACTCCGTCGGCGGTGGCGGCCACCTCGAATCCGGCCTCGGCGAGATCTCGGGACACGCCGTCGCGCCACATCGGGTGGTCGTCGACGACCATCACCGAAACGGGCTCGGCCGCTTGATCATCGGTCACGCCATACCTCCTGTGTCGGCACTGTCCGCTCAGGCACGCGGCACCCGGAATTCCCATTCGGTACCGAAGCCGACCCCGCCATCGGCCTCGGTCAGCAGGTCCGCCGCCCCGCCGAGCGCGGCGATCCGGCCCACGATGGATCGTGAAACACCCATCCGCCCTTCGGCTTCGGCCTCGGCCAATCGCCCGGCCGGTATCCCGACGCCATCGTCGCGCACGCTGATGATCAGCTGGTCACCGGTGTCCTCCAGCAGCACATACGCTTTCGCGTCGGCCCCGGCGTGCAGCGCGACATTGGACAGCGCGGTCGCCACAGCCGCCGCGATCTCCTGCGCGGTCCAGCGCCCGATCAACACCGGCTGGCCCGGCGTCGAGACAAACACCTTGGGCGTCGCGTGCACCGTCAACAGCGGGCGCAGATCGATATCCGCACCGCCGGCGTCCTGGCGCCCGCCCTGCTCGGAGATCAGCACCCGCAGCGCCACCTCCTGCTCCCCGGCGCGCTGCGCCAGCTCCGCGGTGGGACCGCCGATTTCGCTGCCGCGCCGCTTGATGTAGCTGAGCACCTGCAGCACGCCATCGTGTACCTCACGCGAAAGTCGTTCGCGCTCTTCGGCGGCCGCGGTCAGCCGGACCGCCCGTTCGAGCTGGCCCTGGGCACGGCGGGCGGTATTGGCGGCAAGCCCGAGCGCCAAGCCGATGGAGACCAGCACCGGCGCCGTCGCATCGGCCCACACGTCCTGGCCCCACTGATCGCGGACCGTCACAATCACCGCCGCGATCAGCATCCCCGAAAGCACGCCGCCGATCGGACCGCGCAGGATGGCGGCCGAGATCACCGCATTGGCGGCCCACAATGTGGTCGGCAGCGTCTGATGTCCGTGGTACCAGCCGTAATCGGCGACCAGACGGGTCGAGGCGATCAGTGCGATCACCACGACGTGGTCGCCGAGGACCACCCACCGGCGCAGCCGCGCCACATCCGGAAAATGCCACGCCGAGAGCATCAGCGCCGACGCGCCGGACCACACTGCCATCAAGGCGATGAGCACCCAGCTCAACCGCTGGTTCTGGTAGTAGGGCACCGACGCGATCTGCTGCCCCACCGCATAGAGCAGGGTCACCAGCCGCAGCGCCTGCGCGGCACGCCACAGCGGTGCGGTCGCCGCGTCGGTCGGACTGAGGTCAGTCGTCGACGGCCGCATCATCGACTTCGTCCACGTGACTGCCTCGCCGGCGCTGCGACTCGGGCTTGCCCGACGGCTCGGCCTGCTCGTGTTCGACCGGCTCGGCCAGCATCGCCGCCACATCGAACCGGCCCAGCTCGGGTTTGTCCGGCTCGGCGGCGTACATCCGGCCCGGTTCCCCGGTCTGCAATTCCTCGAAGACTTCCTCCGGACCGTCGGCTAGCAGTGACCGGATCGCGGTATTCATCACCGCGACGAACGGCACCGCGAGCAGACCACCGGCGATGCCACCGAGCACTACACCCGCGGTGATCGCCAACACCACCGCAAGCGGATGAATGCTGACCGCACGGCCGAGCAGCAGCGGCTGGAGCACGTGACTCTCCAGCTGCATCACCGCGATGATGATGCCGAGCACGATGAGCGCGGTGACAAAACCCTTGGTCACCAGGGCTATGAACACCGCGACGGTGCCCGCGAGGAACGCACCGATGATCGGGATGAACGCGCTGATGAACACCAGCGAGGCCAACGGCAGCGCGAGCGGCACCCCCAGGATCGCCAGCCCCGCACCGATGCCGATGGCATCCACCGCAGCCACCGCGACGGTGGCGCGCACGAACCCGACCAGCGTCCCGAACCCGAGCTGCCCGGCCGTGCGGACCCGCTCCCGGTGCGGCGTCGGCACGATCCTGGTGACGAACTCCCAGATCTGGTCGCCGCTGTAGAGAAAGAAGATAAGGATGAACAGGGTCAGGAAGGTGCCGGTGAGAATGTGCCCGATCACCGTCGCGGTGGTCAGCGCCCCGCTGGTGAGACTGTCCTGATTGGACCGGATCGCCTTGACGATCGTGTCACCGGCATTGCGGATCTGTTCGTCGCTCAGATGCGGCGGACCGTTGATGAGCCAGTCCTGCACCTGGTGGATGCTGTGGGTGATCTCGTCGGACAGCTGCGGCACACCGTCGACGAACTGTTCGACGACAAAGGTCAGCACTCCGGCGACCAGACCCAGCGACCCGGCGAGCGCGACGAAAACCCCCACCGCCCGCGGCACCCCGAGCCGCTGCATCCAGTCCACCAGCGGCGCGAGCAACGCGGCGGCCAGCAGCGCGATGGCAAGCGGGATGGCCACCGTCGCGAGTCTCTGCACAATCGCCGACAGCGCGAGCACCACCGCGAAAATGACCAACAGCCGCCACGACCATGCCGCGGTCATCCGGACCAACGGGTGCACCGCATCGGCAGGAGAGCGACTGGCAGTACCTGTCCGCGGCGAACTCGGATTCGGGTCGGTCACGATCACGAGCGTAGTGCGCGACGGCGGCCGATGTTCGTCCTTGACCGTAGGCCGGGCCGGGCGAACGCGGGGCCGACCGGGGCCTAGCGGAGGCGAGGCGGCCACCGAATGGCCGAGCAGCGCCGCGAACATGCTCACATGATCGAAACGCTAGATTGGTGATCGTGTCAGCGCCACTGGAAGCGGTCAAACAGACCATGCGAACGCGCTGGCCGCTGTACCTGACATCGATGCTGCTGGCGAATGCCTTCGGCGCGGTCCTGGTCTGGGCATTCATTCAGTACGGACTTCCGGTCCCCGAGGGCGAGCCTGCCGGCGCGCGGCGCACCGGTCTGCTGATCCCGGTCCTGGTCTTCGTGACCGGTGGCCTGCTCAGCCTGGGCGCATCGGCGTTGATGCTGCGCCCGGTGATGCGCTGGCAGATGCGCGGTGGTCCGCCGAGCAGACAGGAGCAGATGGCCGCGCTGCATGCACCGCTGCGGCAGGCCATCGTGCACCTGACACTGTGGCTGGTCGGCGGCGCCATCCTGGCCGCGACCATCATCGTCGACGCGCCCGAACTGGCCGGGGCCGTCATCGTCACCGAATGCATGGCCGCCACCATCGTGTTCGGCTTCACCTACATGCTCGGCGAACGCATCCTGCGCCCGGTCGCCGCCGAGGCGCTGACCGAGGGCACCTTCGATCACACGCTGACTCCCGGCGTCGGCACCCGAATGGGCATGACCTGGGGCATGGGCACCTTCGCGCCCACCATCGCCATCGTGCTGCTGTGCGTCACCCAGATTTCCTCGGAGGTGAAGTTCTCGGCGCAGTCACTGGCCATCTCGATTCTGCTGCTGTGCGGCGTGGTGATCATGCAGGCGCTCGCGCTGTCGATGCTCACCGGTTCCAGCATCTCCGACCCGGTGCGCCAGCTCAGCCAGGCCATCGACCGCGTGCAGGAGGGCGCCCGCGACGTACAGGTCGAAGTCTTCGACGGCAGCGAGATCGGTCTGCTGCAGGTCGGGTTCAACCGGATGATGGAAGAGGCCGCCAAGCGCCGCCAATTGCAGGAGCTGTTCGGCCAGCACGTCGGCGAGGAAGTCGCGCAGCGCGCCCTCGACTACGGCACCGAACTAGGCGGCGAAACGCGATTCGTCGCCGTGCTGTTCGTCGACATGGTCGGTTCCACCGCGACCGCGGCCGAGCGGCCGCCGACGGAGGTGGTGAGCCTGCTCAACGAGTTCTTCCGGGTCGTCGTCGATGTCATCGACCGTCATCACGGCTTCGTCAACAAGTTCGTCGGCGACGCGGCCCTGGCCATCTTCGGCGCCCCGCTGGACCGCCCCGACGCGCCGACCGCCGCGCTCGCCGCCGCCCGCGAATTGCGCGAAGCCCTCCGTGAAGTTCCAGGACTCGATATCGGTATCGGTGTTTCGGCGGGGCTTGCCGTCGCCGGAAATATCGGTGCCGCAAACCGTTTCGAATACACGGTGATCGGTGATCCGGTCAACGAAGCATCACGTCTGACCGAACTGGCCAAAGATCAACCGGGGCGTGTACTCGCCTCCGGGAGCGCGCTGTATTTCGCCGATGAGAGTGAGCAGGACCTCTGGGAAACCGGCGACGAGGTACAGCTGCGCGGACGGCGCAGAAAAACTCGATTGGCCTGGCCGCAGGATGGCATCGACCCGCACGCCGCCACAGACAGCGAAACGGCCGATTCGTTGGGCTGACCCCGGGTTGTGGCCAACGGGCGAGCCTGAGCCGGAGCGTGGCACATTTCACGCGGTAACTCTCGGCGGCAATGCGCCGGGGCAGGTGTCGCGGCGCGATGTGGCACCGATGCCCGATTACGCTGGCGCGGGTGAACAAACTGGTGCCGTTGGCGGTCGATGCACTGCTGGTCATCCTGTTCTGCGCGATCGGACGGCGCAGTCACGACGAGGCGGTACTCACCGGATTGCTGAAAACGTTGTGGCCTTTCGCCATCGGTCTTGCAATCGGCTGGGTGATTGCGATCGTCGTTTCCAGTCGCATGTCCGGTGCGGCGGAACGTGACGGCCGCTTCGACGGAACCGCCTTGTGGCCCACTGGGATTCTGGTCTGGCTCGGCACCCTCTGCGGCGGCATGCTGCTGCGGGTGGTCGGTGGTCAGGGCACGGCAATCAGTTTCGTCCTGGTCGCGGCAACCGTGCTCGCCTTGTTCCTGCTGGGTTGGCGAGCGGCGATCAAGGCGCTGAACTAGCACGTCGATTCGCATGGCGCACCGCCCACCGGACCGGCCCGGCTCAGCCAACCGAGCCCCGCCGAACTGGTCGGCGAGGCTGGGGTTTCACACTCGATCAGGCGGTCTTGGGCGTGGCCCGGGTACCGACGTAGACGCAGGGGATGCCATTGGCCAGGGTGGAGAAGATCACCGGCATGTAGCCCTCACTGAAGGAGGGGCCCGCGCCGGTACCGGCCCACACGGTCTCCGACACCGGGATCAGGTCGATATCCAGGGGCGGCGACATGTCTTTCATGTCGTCGACGAATTCATAGAGCATGTGCGCCTTGCCGTCTCGCTCGCTCACGGTGATGACAACGCCCGCGCGCTTGTACGTGCCGATGTGCGGTGCGATGTCGATCGCGGGCGGCGCTGCGGCGGGCCCGAAGGGCTCGGGCATGGTCACCCCGGCCAGCTCCCGCAGCAGTTCCCGGAACAGGTCGGCATACAGCTGACGGGCGCCGCCGCCGTTGGTCAGCAGCACCACTGCCACCCCGGCCGACGGGACGATGCGCAGGTAGCCGTATTGGCCGATGGCCGCGCCGTCGTGACCGAAGCCGCCGACACCGTTCCAGTCGTTGAGCACCCAGCCGAGGCCCTGGCCGTCACCACTGACGGTCCACTTGTCGGGGCAATCGATCTCGCGCCGTTGCATTGCCGCGGCGGACTCGGCACTGAGCACACGGGTGCCGTCCGATGCGGCGCCGCCCGCGAGATGCATCTGCGCGAACCGGACCATATCGCCTGCACTGGAGATGATTCGGCCCGCGGGGCCCACCGAACGCGGCATCAGATCCCAGGCCGGGGCCGGGTCCGGGTCCACGCCTGCCTCGCCGAGGTGGCTCATCGCGGTGCGGAACCGCAGTGCCTGCTCCGGCAATGTCACGGTGCGTTCGAGACCGAGCGGGGTGGCAATTCGATCCTGAACAGCCTGATCCCAGGTCGTTCCGGTCAGCACCTCGATCATGCGGCCCATGACGACATAGCCGACGCCGCCATAGGAGAACGCGGTCCCCGGCGGGCAGTCCAGTGCCACTTCCCGGGCCGCCGCAACATATTTGGTCAGGCAGTCGTCACCGCGGCCGGTGTCCAGGTTGAAGTCGTTGGTCAATCCGGCGGTGTGCGACAGCAATTGGCGGGTGGTAATCGTTTTGGTGCCCTCCGGATCCGGCACCGCAAACTCGGGCAGCACATCGATCACCGGCGCGTCCAGGTCGAGCTTTCCCTCATCGACGAGCTGCATGATCATGGTGGCCGTGTAGACCTTGGCGATCGAACCGCACAGGAACACCGAGTCGGTCGTCACCGCCACGCCGGTGTCGCGATGCAGCACCCCGCTGGCCAGCTCATAGACCTTTCCGTCGACCAGGAACGCCAACCCCGCGCCGGGCACATGATGGGCGGCGCGCAGCTCATCGAGTCGCGCCTGCCAATGGGCGAGGTCCAAGCCATCGACGGCCGTCGCGCGACGGTCGACCGGCCCGGCCGCAACAACCTGGTTCCCGGAGCTCGCGGTTCCCCAGTCGCCCTTGGCCTCCCAGTTACCGGTGGCGTCCCAGCTGATGTTCTTCGACATGATCTCTCCTTTGCTCCCCATCGCTGCGCACGATGTTCTGGCCTGCGAACACTGTACGCACAATGGAACGCCGTGTTCAAGTGCGCACATCGTTTTTCTCGAATCGTCAGGTCAGAGCGACATCAGCTCAGCTGCGCTCAGGCCCGGCAGCTCCGCGAAACCCCGGCGACGATCTCTGTGCGAGCGTCACAGACGTGCACCAGGTCTGTGCCTCGAAGGCCGGCACGGACAGCGCGGCGGGATGGGGCAGGCGACGAGCGCAGCCCGTACACAGCGCGCTGCACGCCTACTCGTCGCGCAAGAGTTCGACCGGACACCAGACGCCCGAGCGAAGCCGCCCGGCACGACCGCAATCCCGCGGATACGAGTGACCGACCGGCGGACTCGGCTGCCTCGAGCGCACGAACCGACCGACCGCCTCGGCGATCCTTACGTTTCGGGACTGACCAGCGCCTGGAGCAATCGAGCAGCCATACGCGCCGTGGCGTCGCTGCTGTCGACATCGTTGATATGAATCGCGAAGGCCAGGTCGCCCATGTTCGCGATCAGCCAGCCGTCCGGTCCGGCAGTCGCGGCGAAGCCGGCGACGTCGCGGTAGCCGCGCAGGCTCGCGACCTCCGGCCGACCCGCGGCGTCGCGCAGGAAGCCGCGCAGTCGATCCGTGATCTCCGGGGTCAATGCGGCGAATTGCGCGTCGGTCGTGCCGGGCCGCGCGACCTCGATCATCGGCGGCGGCACCGCGCCGCGCGCGATCGCGGCGGCGGCGATCGCCATCCCGAACGGGCTGGCGAGCACCGCGTCGTTGCCGCCGCCCTGACTCACCTGTTCGGCGCTGCGGCCCGCGATGGCCAGGCGTCCGGTGACCTCGTCCAGTCCGGCAACCTTGAAATCGACGCCGACGCCGAGCATGGTCGCGGACTCCGCCGCATCCTGCACCGAGATGTCCTGCGGCGCCTTACCCTTGGTCACCGCGGCGATATTGCGGAACAGTTCGATGTTCCCGCCGACCGGGTACAGGCCGGTGAACGCGACCGGGCCGTGCTCGCTGGCCTGGCTGTTCTGCGCGGCCGCGACAACCGCGCCGGTGGACGGCTGAATCGCCACGATGGAGGCCTGTGTCGCCGCGCTGACCACCGCATCCTCGGCGGCACGCTGCAGACGCTGATCCATGGTGGCCGCGATATCCGGCCCCGGCGGGCCCTGCTCGCCGGCGATCTGGCCGACCAAGCGGCCGTCCTGCTCGAAAATCTGCACGCCCCATCCGGAGTGCGCCTCCTGGCTGTCCTGCTGCACCTTGCGCAGCGCGTCCAGCAGTGGCGACCACACCCGGCGATCGGCGGAGATGAGCCGTGGCTGCTTCTCCATCACCACGCCCGGAATCGGGGCCATCAACGGTTCCAGGATGGCAAAGTCGGGTTCGCGCAGGTTCACCGCGACGATCGGCTTGCCCTGCGAGCTCGACAGCTGCTGCATCAGCGCCGGCCCGGTGATCAGCGGCGCGACCGGCTCGATGGCCTTGGCCAGCGCGTCGGAGGAGGCGATCGGGTTGGGCAACTTGGCAGGATCGAGCTTGATCACGTTGATAATCTGCTCGGTCATCAACGGTTCACCGACAATGTCGGTGACACGCGGGGCAGGCAAGGGGGTGGTGCGCACCAACCGGACCGTTCGATTGTGACCCAGCTGCGGCATGACGACCGCGGGATCCCAGGAGATCCGCCAACCGATCGCCAATTTCCGCACATTGCCCTGCAGGCTGTATTTCCAGCTCTTCTTCTCGCCGAAGTTCCACTCGACATCCATGCTGAAGAGGGCCTCATCGGCGTCCAGGCTGATGAATTGGGTCTTTTTGTAGTCGACCTTGCCCGGCCGCAGGCCCTCGAACATTTGCTTCAGCGTTGCGGAGGCCGCGTTCGGGTACGACGTCAGCTCCGATGCCTTGACGTGGTCCTGATTGTCCAGGAGGTCGGTGAAGCGCTCGACAACCGCTTCGGGTTCATTCGGAGTCTGTTCGGATCCACACGATCCCATCGTGAAAGCCAGCACCGCTGCCCCCGCGAGTGCGATAGCGCTCCGGACGCGAAAGCGGCGGGATCCCCTCACATCCATGTCGCCCACTCTTCACTCTTGTCACTCCGGTAACAAGACCACCGTACCTGAAGGTAACTGCCTGCGGTGCCACCGCAACCGAGGACGTTACCCATGCTCAGCATCCCAATTGTGCCCGAAGTCCTGCGCTCGGGAGGCCAATCGTGGACGGTGTTCTGTCACAAGACGACAAACCGGCGCCGCTACCGTACCGGTCGGAATGAAAACTCGCGCGATAACGGCTCACGCCGGCGTTTCGGGACCCGACCAGCCCGGTCGACCAAGCGGACCTGCACCCGCAAGCACCCGATGGACACGATTTGAAACCCGTTCGCACAGAGCGGAACCACTTTCTCCGTTTGCGTCGTAATCTTGTAATCAGGTAACCACAGCAGCGCAGTAAGTTAGGTGATTCCCAATGAGAAACGAACATCGGGGACGGGGTTTCGGGCGACCGGGCGGCTGGCAGCAGGCCGATCTGCCCGATCCTGCAGACGTTCCGGACTGGTTCGCCGGACGGTTGCCGAGCGACTGGTTCACCGGGTCCCCCGTCATCGAAATCGACCGCGACGAGATCGTCGTCATCGGCGAGCTCCCGATCCCCCAACCCGAGAAGCCCACAGACTCCGCGTCCGAGGCGGACACCGCAGACAAGGTTCCGAACGCGACCAAAGACGGCGCCATCGCCCGGTTCCGCGAATCCACCCGGTCTGCTCGGATGCAGATCGCCAATGAGGCACAACAGCGGTACGGCCGCAGCGTCGCATGGGGCGTCTCGGTCGATGGGCAGCGATACCTCTTCACCCACCTGGCCGTTCCGGTCATGACCCGGCTGCGCCAGCCCGAGCGCAAGGTGCTCGACACACTGGTCGACTCGGGAGTGGCGCGCTCGCGCGCCGACGCACTGGCCTGGACCGTGAAACTGGCGGGCAAGCACGCGGAAGCCTGGCTCGAAGAGCTGCGTGGCGCGATGCGTAAGGTCGACGACCTGCGTTCGGAAGGTCCGAAGGGGCTCTGAGCGGTTCGGACTAAGGTTGCCTGCATGGCAGCCACCGCCTCCACGGACCAGGGTCCGATCCTGGTCCTCAACGGCCCGAACCTGAATATGCTCGGCATCCGCCAGCCGGAGGTCTACGGGTCGGCGACACTCGACGATGTCGTCGAACTGTGCAAACGGACCGCCGCCCGGTACGGCCGTGAGATCACCGCGTTCCAGTCGAATTCCGAAGGCGCGCTGATCGATCGGATCCACCGGGCGCGCGGCGCCGAATCGGCCATCGTCATCAATCCCGGCGGGCTGACGCACACCTCGGTCGCGCTGCGGGACGCGCTGGTGATTCCGGAGATCCCCATCGTGGAGGTACACATCAGCAATGTGCACGCCCGCGAGGAGTTCCGCCATCACTCCTATATTTCACCGATCGCCACCGCAGTCGTGGCCGGGATGGGCATCCACGGGTACGCCGCGGCCATCGAATTTCTGATCAACGGTTAGTACTCCACAACTGTCCACACGCTGTGGACGGCTGTGCCTCAGGAGAGCCGGAAGACCGGGAAGCCGGGGGAGATGGCGGCGAGTTCGGCGTCGGTGGCGTCCTTGGTGACACCCTCGAAGAACTTGCCGACCTCCCAGCCCCAGCGCTGCAGGTAGAGCCGCAGCAGCGGGACCTTGTTCTCGTCTGCCACCTCGACGGCGGTGAATTTCTCGACCTTCCGGCCCAGCCGCAGCTCCCCGTCGCCCGCCACGCGCAGGTTGCGCACCCACTGGGTGTGTCCACGCGGCGCGACCAGGTATCGCGTGCCATCCACATCCGTCAACAGGTTCACCATCGTGGTTCGCCATTCACCACTCTTGCGCCCTCGCACCGCGAGCAGCCGCGATCCCAGCACGCTGATCCCGAGCCGAGGCAGCCAGTTGAAGACCTTGTTCATGACCGGATCGATGCCGGTCGGGCCGATGTAGCGGGTACTGGCGTTCATGACGACTCCTAATTGTGAGCACTGCTCTCCATTGGGAAGAAGTGTGCCACCGAACCGGCAGAAAAACAAGAGCACCGCTCTCAAAAAAAAATGAAGTGGCATGGCTCACAACCGCAGCCGTCGAGGCATGGGCTGGGCGCGGTCCTTCAGTACGCTGAGCGTCGGGAAATGCTGTGCAGCTATGAATGCGGGATCGAAGGGTTGGATCAGTCGATGACGAGGCGTTACTACTCCCGGCGGACCACCATCGAACAGACTCCGAATCCCTGGGCATCGCTGGTTATTTCGTAGTACGCCGGTGCTGAACTCGCGGCCGCTGGAGTTTCCGCGCAAGGGCCCAGCGCTTTTCGTACTCGCCGGCAGCGCACTGTTGGCGGTGATCCTGGTTTTCGCCACCGTCGATCCATGGCTCGAGCGGGCGGGGATTCTGGCAGGCGGGCTCGACGTGCACGTCTACCGAGACGGCGCCTGGCGAATCCTGCACCGGCTGCCGCTCTATGACGAGCCGACCATGTTCGGGCTCCTGTACACCTATACGCCGTTCTCGACCATCGCATTCATCCCCGTCTACTTGGTGCCGTGGGCCTACGTCACGAACACGTGGCTGGTGGTGAACCTCGGCGTGCTATTCGCGAACGTCCTGATGGCGTGGCGGATACTCGGCTATCGGCTCGACGCCCGACTCGCAGGCGTCAGTGCCCTCCTTGCACTCACCTGTGTCTTCATCGAGCCCGTCCGCACCACCCTGTACTACGGGCAGATCAACCTGGTGCTGATGCTGTTGGTGCTATGGGATTTCTCCCGCGCCGATCGCGCCAGGTTGCGTGGCCTCGCTGTCGGGCTGGCCGCGGGAATCAAGCTGGTCCCGCTCTACTTCGTCGCGCAGTTCATCGTGCTCCGGCAATGGCGCTGCGCCGCCACCGCGGCGGTGGTTTTCGCGGCGTCCATCGGGCTCACCTGGATCGTCCTGCCCGCCGATTCCGAGCAGTACTGGACTTCGACGTTCTTCCAGTCCAATCGGATTGCCGACGACTACAACCCGGCCAACCAATCCCTTCGCGGTGTCATCGCACACCTCACCGGCCAGCCCGCGCCGGTGTGGCTGTGGCTACTCATCGCGGGCACCGTTGCGGGCGTGAGCCTGGCCGTCACCGCGGGCCTGCACGAACACGGCGAACGCCTGCTCGCGGTCACCCTCGCCGGGCTCACCGCCTGCGCGATATCACCGTTCTCCTGGGGCCACCACTGGGTGTGGTTCGTGCCCCTGTTCGTCTACCTGCTGCACAAGGCGCTGTCGCAACCACGGTGGTGGATCGCCGCGGCGGCCCTGTTTCTTTCGATCGGCGCTTGGGCCTACCACTGGAGCGCAGACTTCGTGACGATCGGGGTGTTCATGCTTCCGCCGTCATGGCCGGTCGCACAAATCCTGATGAATGCCTACGTCATCGCCTACTTCGCCGTGCTCGGCGGCGCGATCACCCTGCTCGCCCGCCTGCCCCGCACCCTCGCAGCGCCACGCCCCCTAGGCCCTCTGAAGCGTCGGATACGAAAAACGCCCCAGGTATCCTGACCGCTCACCCGAGTTCGAGGAGCCGCATTGTTCAAGGTCAACGAGTACTTCGACGGCAACGTCACGTCGATCGCCTTCACGACGCCGCAGGGACCGGCGACCGTCGGCGTCATGGCCGTCGGCGAGTACGAGTTCGGCACCTCCCAGCTCGAGATCATGCAGGTGGTCTCCGGCGCACTCACCGTCCAGCTGCCCGGCAGCGATGCATGGGAAACCTTCGCGGCGGGAACACAATTCACCGTGCCGGGCGATAGCAAGTTCCAGGTCAGGGTCGAGGTCGAGACCGCCTACCTGTGCGAGTACCGCTGACGCCAGGCCGTCGCTTCCGGCAGATCGCATACCTGGAGACATTGTCAATTTCTGTGGACAGGGCCGCTTTGTAGGTCATCGGGGTTGATGTCGAGGTTGCGTTCGGCGGTGTTGCGGACTCGTCGGGTTCGTCCGGCGCCGGCGAGTATCGTCAGGGCCTGCGGGGATGTCATGCTCCCGGACACTTTGCGCTGCAACCAGTCCGAGGAACTGATAAGCGCGTCGGGCTGCCATGGCTTGGACAGCGTGATGGCCCGCAACAGCGACCACTCGTGGATTCGCTGCACGATGAACGGATACTCCTCAACGGCGTCGGTCATTGCCTGTGCCCACGCCGGGTACCCGGGTTCGTCAAGCAGCGCTATTGCCCGCCGGTCGATGTGCCCGACCACTGCGGACTGCGCCATTACCTGGTCCGAGTCATCGAGAACGGCTGTCACCAGCGCGGGTTCGCCGGTATCCGGGACCGTCGTCAAGGCGTGCTGATAGCGCATCCAACGGGCGTGCTCGTCGGGGAGTCCCGCGCATTCTGAGTGGCCCATGTTCGGCCTAGAAATCAACCATCAGCCGATCGCAAAGCGAGCCTTTGTCCTCGCGTGATGCCGCGTCAGCCGACGGAGGCCAAGAGGTTTTCACGCAGCTCGTGACGGTTCTTGTCGCCCCACGCCTCCAGCGGGCGTAGCGCGACATTGAGTTCCTCGCCGAGCGGAGTGAGGGAGTACTCCACGCGTGGGGGGATCTCGGGGAAGACCTCGCGATGGACGATGCCGCTGGACTCGAGCTGCCGGAGGTTCTCGGCGAGGACCTTTTCGCTGACGCCTTCCAGTAGGCGGCGGATCTGGCCGAAACGCTGGGGGCCCGCGCCGAGGACCCACATCAGATGCAGTTTCCACTTGCCGCCGACCACGTCGATCGCCATGGACATGCCACACACGTCATCGTGATCCGTATCACTACTCATGTCCACCGCGCTCCTTCTGACCTTATTTCGAACCTTTAGGTAAGCAACCCCACCTGAACGTTCGGTCTTCCCGACCCTACCTGCGGCAACGACTATTGATCACGGCGCCGACAGCAAACGATCGAGAACAGAAGAGGCACATAATGTCCGAGCAGACAAGCATTCGCTCCGTGTCCGTCGTCGGCCTCGGGCCGATGGGACAGGCGATGGTGCGGGCCTTCCTGGCGGCCGGCGTCGAGGTGACGGTGTGGAATCGGAGCACCGCCAAGGTCGATGCAATGGTCGCACTCGGCGCGAAGCGCGCCGCCACCATCGCCGAGGCGCTCGACGCCAACGAGGTGACCGTGCTCAGCCTCACCCACTACGCCGCCATGTACGACGTGCTCGGTCCGGCCACCGACCACCTGGCGGGCAAGGTCATCGCCAATCTGTCGTCGGACTCACCGGAGAAAGCACGGGCCGGCGCGACCTGGGTGCGTTCGCATGGCGCACAGTTCATTTCGGGTGGTGTGATGTCGGCGGGTGACAACATCGTGCACCCCGCCTCCTACATCTTCTACAGCGGCCCACGGGATGTCTTCGAGGCGCACGCCGAACTCTTGCGTCCGCTGAGCCCGCAGGAGTACCTCGGCGCAGACGACGGCCTGGCCCAGGTCTTCTACCAGGCGCTGCTGACCATTTTCCATCCGTGGCTGCTCGCCTTCGACCAGGCAACAGCCGTGATCGAGCGCTC
The DNA here is from genome assembly GCF_045208035.1 of Nocardia sp. NBC_01009. NCBI lineage: Bacteria > Bacillati > Actinomycetota > Actinomycetes > Mycobacteriales > Nocardiaceae > Nocardia > Nocardia sp. NBC_01009. The sequence goes on from NZ_CP108695.1 coordinate 779,644, forward strand.
CGGCCACGACATCGACCAGTTCGTACCGTTCGCCATCCGGTCCAGCGAGGCATTCCCCTATTTCATGACCGAATTCTCCGCCGCCAACAAAGCGGGTGGCTGGGCCGACCTGGCGAGCCTGAAGATGATGGATGCCGGCGCGCAGCACATCATCGATGCCAGCGAGGAAGTCGGTGTCGACGCGACGTTCTCGCATACCGCACAGGCCTACTGGCGCAAGGCCGTTGCCGCCAGCGAGCAGGCGGGCAAGCCGGTGTCCACCTACGAGCTCATCCGCGGCACGCAGGCAGCCGAGGCGTAGCGCAGGGCCGGTGCGGCTCGGCTCAGGCGGAGGCCGCAGAGCCGAGGCGCGGGAAGGGGGCGGTGGAGAAGACGACCTCCACCGCCACTTCGAAATACGCGGCGATGCGCAGCGCCAGATGCAGGCTCGGGCTGTATTCGCCGCGCTCCAGATAACCGATCGTCTGGTAGTGCACGCCGAGCGCCTCGGCAAGCTCCCTGCGGGAGATGCCGCGCTCGGCGCGCAACATGGCGATCCGGTTGTAGATGACTTCAGTAGGCACGCGCCATAGCCTTCTCCCGACGAGCGGCAACCCTGGAACCGGACTCGCCGCGGGCCATCCGCCGCAAGACGATCGGCGCGACGGCCAAGCCGAAGATCGCCCAAATCCCCAGCATGCCAATGGTTTCCAGGTGACGCCAGGATTGCTGGAGTTCGATGGCGACCGCGTCGGCGGGGAGCATGGCCGAGCGCATGCCCAAGCCGAGCCAATAGACCGGGAAGAACTGCGCGATGCACTGTACCCAGCCGGGCATCGAGGTGATGGGGTAGAAGATGCCGGAAATCGCGGTCAGCCCCATGATCGGCATCGAGACGAAGCCGATGGCGCGGGGACTGTTGAATGCCGATCCGATGATGGCGCCCAGTGGCAGTGTCGCGAGCATCCCGAGTGCGAGCACCCAGGCCAGGGTCAGCCAGGCGCCGACGGTGTTCATCGCCAGTCCGTCGGCCAGGAACAGCCCCGGGATCAGCACGATGACGAACGGGATGAGCACCCAGCCGGTCACCGTAACGATCTTGCCGATGAGATAGCCGACCATGCCGTTCGGAATTGCCTTGGCGCGCAGCAGAGTTCCGTCTTCACGTTCCAGCGCGAGCAGCTGTGCCATGCCGAAGATCCCGTTCACCGCAACCAGCATGCCGAGGATGCTCGGCAGCGCGAAAGCGCCCAGCGCAACCCCGCTTGCCTCCAGGGTTCCATTACGCATGAAGAACAGCACAACGATCATCACCACTGGCCAGAACAGCAGGCTGAACAGGTCCGGACCGCTGGTGAGCGCCTGGCGCAGTTCGGTAAGGCCGCGCGCCACTCCCGACCGGACCGCGGCGTTCATCGGATTCATCGCGTCACCTCCGCCAACTGGTGGACCTCATCCCCGGCCTGACCGGATTCGAACTGCTGCACCAACGTCATGTACGTGTCCTCGAGTGAGGCTCGCCGGACCTCCAGCTCATCGATCTCCTCGCCGTGCTGCTTGAACAGCTCGTAGACGAACTTGGTCGATTCGGTGGTGGTGTGGACGAAACGCTGTCCGTCCCTGGTCCAGCGGATCTCGGCTTCGCCTGCGATGCGGCGCGTGAGTTCGTCGGCAGAGCCGTCGGCGATGATGCGCCCGCCCGCGAGGATCAGGATTCGATCGGCGAGTTTTTCGGCCTCGTCCAGATCGTGGGTGGTGAGCAGGATGGTGGTCTGGTGATCGTCGGCGAGGCGGTGCACCAGGTCGTGGAACTCGCGCCGCGCCTCGGGATCGAATCCCGCGGTCGGCTCGTCCAGGAAAAGCAACTCGGGGCGGCCGACAATGCCGATCGCCACGTCCAGCCTGCGTCGTTGGCCGCCGGACAGGGTCATCACTTTGCTGTTCGCCTGTTCGGTCAGCCCGACCGCCGCGACGAGTTCGTCTGCGTCCCAAGGGCGTCGGATGCGGTCGGTGCTGTAGGGCGCGTAGTAGGAGCCCAGATGTGCGAGCAGTTCACGGACCCGCCACTTCCCGTGATCACGCCACGATTGCAGCACCACGCCGATGCGCGCCCGCCAAGCTTCATTGCCGCGCACCGGGTCTTCGCCGAGCACCTCGACGCGCCCTGCCGAGCGCATACGGAAGCCTTCCAGTATTTCGATGGTGGTGGTCTTACCTGCGCCGTTGGGTCCGAGCAGCACCAGAACTTCGCCGTGCTGCGCCCGGAAACTCACCTCGTGCAGGACATCTTTCGTGCCATACCGCATTCGCAATTTTTCGACGTCGAGCACGACGCCGTCACCCACTGTCATGCTTTCTCCCCATAATGAGAACTAGATGTTTTGTAGCATACCTACTACATAGCGCCGCGACAATGCTCTTGCGAGCCGAGCACCGCTAGATATGCAGCCGAATGGCTACCGAGAAGCTGTGCAGGCCTTGCCCGACCCGGCCTTCACCCACCGCTACGGGGCGCGAGCTTCGAAACCGATCGGCGACCGGGCTCGGAGATCGCCCGGGAGCAGCAAGACTGGACCAGCAAAGACCCCGAACAAGTTGTCCTGCAATCAGATCCGTACCGGCAGCTGTCCTACACCTGGGTGCGGCGCTGCCGGAAGCGACGGCGTAGCCCGTTTCGATCAGTTCTTCAGACGGTCGACAGCGATCTGCGCACCGACTCGCTCGAGCAGCGGTGCCGCCTCGGCCATCGACCGCGCGCTGTCCGGTTCCAGGTCGGCCAGGGAATAACAGGCCGTGAAGCCGCCCGCGCGGATCTCGGTCGGGGTCAGCAGCGTGCGACCCACCGCGACTACCGTGGGGACACCGGCTTTGCGCGCCGCCGCGCAGACGCCGATCGGGGCCTTGCCGTGCAGGCTCTGGGCATCGAGGGCGCCTTCACCGGTGACGACGAGGGTCGCGCCGTCGAGGCGGCTCGGGAAATCGAGCAGCTCGAGGATGACCTCGATGCCGCTGCGGACCTGAGCGCCGAGCACCGCGAGTGCGCCGAATCCGGTTCCACCCGCAGCGCCCGCACCGGGGTGGTCGGCGAACTCGATGCCGACGATGGTCGCCCAATTCGCCAGTGCCGCTTCGAGAATCAAAAGGTCGCCGACTGTGGCACCCTTCTGCGGCGCATACACCGCGACTGCGCCGGTCGGGCCGAGTAGCGGATTGTCGACATCGCAGGCCACGGTGAATTCGGTGGCGGCGATGCGGGGATGCAATCCGGATCGGTCCAGCCGTGCCGCGCGGGCCAAAGCGGCTCCGCCGGTGGGTAATTCGTGGCCGTCACGGTCGAGCACCCTGGCGCCGAGTGCTCGCAGCATGCCTGCTCCGCCGTCGGTCGACGCGCTGCCGCCGAGACCGAGCACGATATTCGTGACACCTCGGTCGAGCGCGTGCGCGATGACGATGCCGAGCCCGTCGGTGCTCGCGCCGAGTGGATCGAGCTGTCCGCCAGGTAGTTTCACCAATCCGACGGCTGCGGCCAATTCGATCACCGCGGTCGCACCGCGCACCGCGTAGGGCGCGGTCGACGGTTCACCCGTCGGGCCCGGTGCGGGCACCACGATGCGTTCCCAGCCCGCCGCGACGAAGGCGTCGACGGTGCCGTCGCCTCCGTCTGCGACCGGGACCTGTTGGATCTGCGCCTGCGGCGCGGCACGGGTGATGCCCGCGGCCAGCGCCGCCGCTACCTCGGGTGCGGTCAGCGATCCCTTGAACTTGTCCGGGGCGATCAGCACTCGGGGCGCGCGGGTCATCTCCACATTGTCGCCGCGCGCACCGGGCGCTCGCACGTCAACTGGTCGGCAGCGGGGCCTGATCGGCGTTGCTGATGGTGACCTGGCCGGTGCGCAAGTAGGTCATGACGGCCTCGTCGAGAACGGAGTTGCCGCGCCCGAAGGTGCCGTGATCGCCGCCTTCGACGGTGATCAGCGATCCGTTGAGTGCACGGGCCATCGCCGGTCCGCCCTCATATTTCGTCAATGCGTCGTGCCTGCTCTGCAGCAGCAGCGGCGGGGTACGCAGGTCCCGGCCCGCGATCGGCACCGGCTTGGTCACCGGACGCCAGGATCCACAGGTCATTCCGGAACGGACCATATCGGCACGGGCATCCATGGCATTGCCGCCGGAGGCGATGGTGCCGACTGCGGCGCCGAGCAGTTCGGGCCTGCCGGGCACGGCGTTCTCGTTGCAGGTAATGGCGGCGAAGACGAAGCGGCCGGTGGGATCGGTGCTGGTCGCGCCCTCGATCGCGCGCAACTGCGCCACGTTGGCCGGATCGGCGTTCGCGTCGGCCATCGCCTTGGCGAAGACCGGCCAGAAGGTGCGGGTGTAGGTGGCAACCGCGGTCGCGCCGACCAGCGGCACCTGCGCGGAAGCGCCGCCGGAAATCAAGGTGCGCAACAGATTCTGCACCTTGCCCGCCTGTTCCATGCTGCCGTTGAAGCCGTCGCGGGCGATCTCGGCGATCGGCTCCGGCAGCCTGCCCGGCAGGTCGGAGACGCTCGCGGGCGGCGGGGTCAGGTTGGCGTACCAGCCACCGCCCTGGTCGGCGACCAGTCGCACCCAGTTCTGATAGACCTGGAATGCGGTGTCGCCGAGGCGGTACCGGCCGTTGTGCTCGGCGATCCAGGTGAACAGGTCGTCGAGGCGCTGCTTGCCGGCAACCTGTTGCTGGGCGAATTCCTCGGTCCACACCCAGTCGGGATTGACGTTGGAGTCCAACACCATCCGATCGACGTGCGCGGGAAACAGCGAGGCGTAGACCGCGCCGAGATAGGTGCCGTAGGAAATGCCGAGGTAGCTGATTCGTTCCACTCCGAGCGCCGCGCGCACCGCGTCCAGGTCGCGGGCCGTGCTCTCGGTGGTGATGGTGTCCAGGTAGCCGGGCAGTGCGGCGTCGCAGGCTTTCTTGATGGCGTCGCGACTCCCGCCGCCGAGTGAAACCTGCTCGCCCTCAGCGGCATTCGAGTCGGCGGGGCAGCGGAGCGGGGTGGCCCAGCGCAGGCCGCGCGGCTGCACGGCGACGCGGTCGTAGTGGGCGTTGAGCTCGGCGGGCAGCGTATCGAGCCGCCGCGCCCAATAGTCGAGCGTGTCCGCGCCGGGCCCGCCGGGGTTGGCCATGATGACGCCGTGGCGCTGCTGTGTCGCCGCGATCCGGCTGACGGTCAGTTCGATCTGTGGCCCGTCCGGGTCCGCGTAGTTCATCGGCACCGAGACGACGGCACATTGCACACCGCGCTCCGGCATGACCGACCCATCCGGGCAGGCCGCGAAGGCTGCGGCGGGCGCGGCGTCGGCAAGTCCTGTCGCGATCGATCCGCCGAGCAGGCTCGCCGCGACCAGTGCGGCCGCCACTCGCGAAATACGCAGTGTCCTCATCATCTTTCGTACCTCCGCCGAGCCGCCGCTCCTGGCGGAGCGTCCGGTGCGACCAAGAGCATTCTGCCAGTCCGGGCCCGGCAGACAAGTCGAGGGCGAGATTTCACCACGCGAGTGGTGCGAATCATGGTGATCCGAGCCCATCAGAGTAGCGTCGAGCCATGTCGACTGAGGTCCGTAACAACACGGCACTGGAGCGCTACGAGATTTATGTCGACGGCGCCATCGCCGGTTACGCCGAATACCAGGACACCGCTTCCGAACGTGCGTTCGTGCACACCGAGATCTATCCGCGGCACGAGGGCCAGGGCTACGGCCGCGTGCTGGTCGAGGCCGCGCTGCGCAACACCCATGAAGAGGGCTTCGGCGCCTTGCCGATGTGCCCGATGGTGCATCACTTCATCGAAACCCGGCCCGAGTTTCTGGTGATGGTGCCGCACTGGGCGCGTGAGCGACTCGGATTGCCTCAGTAGGCGGCAACGGCGCCGTCGAGCGCCCGCTGTAGATCTGTGTGCGCCAGCCGGGCGATCTCCGCGGGACGGGCGGGCAGCTCGGTGATCGGCACCCCGAAGTAGACGCTGGCCGACTTGGCCTCCTCCTTGGTGACCGCAATGGTGGGATCCGGTCGTGTTCCGTAGCTCAGACCCATACTGACCAGTGCGGGCTCGGCCCCGAGCTTCATTGCGCGGAAGGCGATGTGCCCGATCCCGCTGCCGACGGCCTGCACCTGGGTCTGGTCGACCTCATTGCAGGTGCCCTCGGGAAAGACGGCGATGCCGTCACCGGCCGCCATCCGCTCGGCGCAGATATCTATCATGCGCTGACCTGCCGCGTTCACCGCCCGCAGGCCGTGGTCCTTGCCGCGGAACACCGGGATCCCGCCCATCATGTCGACCTTGCGGCGCTGGTCGGGATCGAGGAAGAGCTCGTCCTTGGCCAATACCCGGACCCGACCGATCACCCGGCGCAGTTCGCTGCGCCATGCTCCGGCGGCGACGGTATATGGATCGGATTCCGAGAGATGGTTGATCGCGAGGAGCAACGGCCGCCCCTGGGCGATCAGGTCGTGCAGCAGCTCACGCGCACCATCGGCGTAGGCGACCCGGGGATGGTATCGACGTCCGAGTAGTGCGTAGGCGCCCCATGCTTTGAGGCGGTTCTGTCGGTGATCGCGATAGAAGTCGTACACAGCATCCGCATTGTCGAGGAGAACCTCGGGTCTATCCATGTCGCCGACTCTAATGCCACTGCTGGACGGAGTCCGTCGACAGTTGCGTCGGGCCGAGCGAAGGCAAGGCGCCCGGATGTTCCCCGAATCGGGCACCCCGCTTGACCGACGAATGGTCCGCGCCAGTGCGATGATGGCTGGGTGGCACGCGCAGATGACCCGGATGAGAGACAGACTCGCGGCGGGCACGGCGACCGAAAGCGGCGCGACGCCCGGCACGGCGAGCAGGTCGTCCGTGCGGGCACTCTGCTGGTCTCGGCCACCGAGCTCGTCGAACCGACCTTCCGGCGCACTGTCGTCTACATCATCGAACACAACGAGGCGGGCAGCTTGGGCGTCGTGCTCAACCGCCCGAGCGACACCGCGGTGCACGACGTGCTCCCCAAATGGACCGACGCCGCGGCGGTGCCGCGCACCCTGTTCATCGGCGGCCCGGTCAAGCGGGACGCGGCGCTGTGCCTCGGCACGGTCCGAGTGGGCGCCTCGATCGACGGGGTACGTGGGCTGCGCCGGATCGACGGTCGGGTGGTGCTCGTCGATCTCGACGCGGACCCCGAGCAGATCGGCCCGCTGATCGAGGGCCTCCGAATTTTCGCAGGCTACGCGGGCTGGACCTTCGGGCAACTGGAGGGCGAACTGCAGAACGAGGACTGGATCGTGCTTTCGGCACTGCCCTCGGACCCGATCAGCACCGGCCGCCCCGACCTGTGGGCCCACGTGCTGCGCCGCCAGCCGTTGCCCCTTTCGCTGCTGGCCACGCACCCGATCGAACTAGAGCGCAATTGAAATGTGCCCTCGCGTTGAACCAAAAACCCGGCCTGTGTCGTGGGTTGAGCGGGAGGTGACAAATGCCGGACGACCAGGCCGAACTGCTGCGGGTGCTTTATCAGGAGCACGCGTCGGCACTATGGAGATACACGCTCGGTCTGGTTCGAGACCCAGGCCGGGCCGAGGACATCGTGCAGGAAACGTTGTTGCGGGCATGGCAACGACCGAACGTGCTGGATCAGTCGACAATGTCGGCACGCGCGTGGCTGTTCACCGTGGCCAGGAATCTCGCCGTGGATGAGCATCGCAGCGCTCGCAATCGCCGCGAGTTCCGCACCGACAGCCCGCCGGAGCAGGCCGCGCCGGACCAGTCCGATCGGGCCTTGGACGGGTGGCTGGTCGCGGACGCGTTGGCCAGGCTCAGCGCCGATCATCGCGAGGTGATCGTGCGTGCCTACTATCGAGGGCTGTCCACCCACCAGATCGCGGCGGAGCTCGACATTCCCGCCGGAACTGTGAAGTCCCGGATGCATTACGGCATGCGGGCACTACGGTTGGCACTGCAGGAGATGGGGGTGACGAACCAATGACGGATACCGCACATGACTACACCACGTGGGATGCGCCATATGTGCTCGGCTCCCTGACCCGGACCGAACGCAGGGAATACGAGGAGCATCTCGCCCGCTGCCCGGCCTGCCAAGCCTCCGTAGCCGACCTTGCCGGTGTACCGGGAATGCTCGCCCTCGTCGACACCGAGACCGCGCTCGCAATGATCGCCGCACCGGAGACCGCTGCGCCGGAGTCGAATCCGCCGGTGCCCGAGTTGCTGCCCCGGCTCGCGGACGCGGCGAAACGGCGTCGCAGCCGCAGCAGGTGGGTCTCCATCGGCGCTGCGGTGGCCGCGGCCGCCGCAGCAGTGGCCATCGCGGTCCCGGTGGTCTACACCGTCGCCACTTCGGACAACGACCCGACGACCACCGAACAGGTCTTCGCGGAGCGCAGCATGCAACCGTTGCAGCCGACGCCGATCTCGGCAAGCTTCAAACTCGTTGCGGCCGAAGGCAAGACCCGCATCATCATGACGTGCAGCTACGGCGCGAGCGACCAGAAGTACAACTGGAAGTTCGCCTTGTTCGTCTTCGGCGCCGACGGCAAACAGACCGAGCTCGATCAGTGGCCTGCCGGACCCGGCACCCAGCTGACCATCGACAGGACCGTCGACAGCGCACCCGACCAGATCCGCAGCGTGGAGATCAGGTCCGTCGCCACCGGCGAGCGGGTGCTCGTCGGAACGGTCTGACAATGCACCGATCCCCCGCAGGCGGCGGGGGATCGGAACTGTTGTCTCGGAAGTGGCGCAGTCGAATTCAGCGGGTCTGCTTGCGGAAGACCGAGGACGACCAGAGGTAGCCGCCCAGCGCGAGACCGAGGCACCAGGCGACCGAAATAATGCCGCTGTTGCCTATCTCGGTGCCCATGAGCAGGCCGCGCACGGTCTCGGTGATCGGCGTGAACGGCTGATACTCGGCGAACTGGCGCATGCCGACCGGCATGGTGTCGGTGGCGACCAGGCCGCTGCCGAGGAACGGCAGCATGATCAGCGGGAAGGGCATATTGCTCGCGCTCTCCGGACTCGACGCGACCAGACCCATCCCCACCGCTAGCCAGATCAGCGCGAAGGTCAAGAGGGCGAGCAGCACGAACGCAGCGATCCATTCGACGGCATTCGCCGACGGCCGGAACCCGATGAGCACTGCGAACCCGACCATGGCCACAACGCCGAGCATGGCCTGGATCAATGCGCCGATCACATGCCCGGTCAGGAACGAAGACGGTGCGATCGCCATGACGCGGAACCTGTTGACGATGCCCTTGGTGATGTCGGTGGCGATCAACACCGCCACTGATGCCGTGATGTAGGCCGGAATCATCAACAGCATGCCCGGAGCAAGGTAGTCGATGTAGTTGCCGCCCGAGGACTTCTCCAGTGCGCCACCGAATACGAAATTGAAGACCGACAACAGGACAATCGGCATGATGATGACGCTGAATGTCAAGCTGGGGTAGCGCCTGGCATGAAGTAGGTTGCGCCGCAACATCGTTGCCGAATCCGTCAGCGCAAGCGACATTGTGGTCATCGCACAGTCTCCTTTTCCGCGGTGGGCTGGCCGGTGAGGGTGAGGAAAACGTCATCGAGGTTCGGGGTGTGCACCGAAAGGCCCTCGACGTCGATCTGTTCGAGGTCGAGCCGGTCGAGCACAGCGCGCAGCGACTTGACGCCGCCGTCGCTGGGAACCAACAGCGCGAGGTCGTCGTCCCCGGCACCCTCGACAACACGCGCGGTGGGACCGAGTACGTGAGCGGCGGTGTCGCGTCCGGACCGGTCGGCGAACTCCAGTCGGATGTGACCGCCGGGGACGAGCCGCTTCAGTTCCGCCGCAGTGCCCTCGGCAACGATCTTGCCGTGGTCGAGGACCGCGATCCGGTCGGCGAGCTGATCGGCCTCGTCCAGGTACTGGGTGGTGAGGAAGACGGTGACGTCGTAGTCGTTGACGAGGCCGCGGATGATGTCCCACATCGCCCGCCTGCTGCGCGGGTCGAGGCCGGTGGTCGGCTCGTCGAGGAAGATGATGCGCGGATCGCCGACCAGGGTCATCGCCAGGTCGAGTCGCCTGGTCATGCCGCCGGAGTAGGTGGCCGCGGTCTTGTCCGCGGCCTCGACGAGATCGAAACGTTCGAGCAGATCCGCGGCGAGGCGCTTGCTCTCCCGCCGGGGCAGATGGCGCAGATCGCCCATCAGGATCAGGTTCTCCCGGCCGGTCAGCAGCTCGTCGACCGCCGAGAACTGCCCGGTGACACCGATCGCGCCGCGGACCGCGTCGATTTCGGCCGTCAGATCGTGGCCGTCGACCCGGATCTCACCGGCGTCGGCACGAATGAGCGTGGTCAGGATCTGCACCGTGGTGGTCTTGCCCGCCCCGTTGGGACCGAGCATCGAGTAGACCGTCCCCTGCGGGACCGTGATGTCGATGCCGTCGAGCACCACGTGCTCGCCGAACGATTTACGCAGACCCAGCGCCGAAATGGCGAGGGCGCGGTGACCATTCGTCATGGCCTTCCTTTCCGAATTCATGAATCAATGCGAATGTGAGCATGATTCACCCGCACCGCTCCCGGGGATCCGGTGCGGCGAAAAGCCTATCGAGTGAGTTGTATTTTGTTGTCCCCGAGGGAGATTCGGCTAGATATCGAGCTCCTCGACCGGCGGACGGTCCGCGATGCCCGCCACCCGCTCATACAGCTTGTCCGGGATCTTCCCCTTCAGCTCGCCGAGTGTGTCGACGATCTCCAGGATGAAATCGCCCCAATCCTGATCGCCGACGCCGAGCATGCGGCGCCAGTTCGTCAGATCCTTGAGCCAGTTCTTGCTGCTCTCCGGATACTCGTCCCAGTTCGAATACTGGGCATGCATGACGAACTTGCCCTTTCTGCTGCGATAGACCTGGACGTGCTCGATGCGCTGCTCGTTGACATCGCGCCATTCGCCCAACAGCGCGCCGGAGAATCGGACCTGACGCACGCCGTTGTGGCCGACCCGGAGCACTACCTCGTCGTAGCCCTCCAGTCGGCCCTCTTCCAGCTCGATGAACCGGCGCAGCGCCGTGGTCACCGCCCCTGAAAGATTGCCCCCGACCAGCTCCTGCGCTCGCTGGAAGAGCGCCAGATCGTCATCGGAAACATAGATCGTCTTGTTGGGCATGACTCAACTATACGTAGATGTATACGTACACGCAATACCCGCGTGTCCGCCCGGCGATTTCCCCCCATGCGACCACGCCGATCTACATCTTGCGCGATGCGTTGAACCGCGGGACGACCCCGCTCGTATTCCAGGTGTACGCGATGTGTGATCGCCCGTGTGCGCTGCACATTCCCGGTCGCCGCGAGAAGGAGTGTCGAATGCCCGGCAGGGTAGTGGATTATCTGGTGCAAGCGGTTTCGACCCTAGGAATACGGCACATCTTCGGAGTCGACGGCGCGAACATCGAAGACCTGTACGACGCCATCTTCGATGCGCCATACGACGTCACCGGCGTGGTCGCCAAGCACGAATTCTCCGCGGCGACAATGGCCGACGGCTACGCCCGCTCGACCAGCGGGCTCGGCGTCGTCTGCGCGACGTCCGGCGGTGGCGCGATGAATCTCGTCGCGGGGCTTGCCGAATCGTTCGCTTCGCGGGTTCCAGTACTGGCGCTGGTCGGCCAGCCGCCGACCGGGCTGGAAGGGCACGGCGCATTCCAGGACACCAGCGGGCATGCGGGCACCATCGATGCGGTCCGGATGTTCAGCGAGATCAGCCAGTACTGCGCGCGCGTACAGACCAGCGCCGACCTACCGGAGCAGCTCGCAAGAGCGGTCGGCGCCGCCCGGCGCGGTGGGCCTGCCGTCCTCCTGCTGCCCAAAGACGTGCAGCAGTCGAGCATGGACGGCATCCCGCCGTTCCGGTGGGAACCAGCAGGACTACGCGACGACGAGCACGGCATCGCCGAGGTGCGCACCGCGCTCACCACGGCGCGGCGGACCGGGAAGATCGTGATCATCGCGGGCGATCAGGTGGCGCGCGACGATGCCCGCGGCGAACTGGCCTGGCTGGCAACCACATTGGATGCGGCCGTTGGCGTCGCACCGGATGCCAAGGATGTCTACGACAACACCGATGCCGGGTACTGCGGTGTCGCCGGGAGCATGGGACATCCGGAACTCACCGCGGCGATCCGCTCGGCGGCGCTGTGCCTGCTGATCGGCACTCCGATGCCGATCACCACGCGCACCGGATTGGACGAGCTGCTCCAAGGCTGCCCCGTGGCGAGCATCGGCGTCAGCGCGCCACACCTGCCCGCGATCCATGCCACCAGCACCAACCTGGCCAGTACGCTGGCGGAACTCGCCGACGTGTTCGCCGCCGTCGCGGCGACCGCCGACGGGGCACGCACCGCCACGCACCCGCCGACACCACTGCAGGTTCCCCAGGCAAGCGGACCGGGCCTGCGCTACCGAGAGCTCGTCGAGACGATCGACGCGGCACTGCCGGAAGGCACCGACGTCTTCGCCGACGCAGGCAACACCGGTGCCGCGGTAGTGCACCACCTGCGGGTGCCGCGCGGCGGCCGGTTCGTCGTCGCCCTCGGCATGGGCGGCATGGGTTATGCCTTCGGCGCGGGCATCGGCTCGGCCTTCGCCCGCCATCGCGGGCCGGGCGGACCGAGGCGAACGGTCATCATCGCCGGCGACGGCGCGTTCTTCATGCACGGCATGGAACTGCACACCGCGGTCGAGCACGCATTGCCGGTCACCTTCATCGTCCTCAACAACAACGCCCACGCCATGTGCGTCACCCGGGAGCAGCTCTACTACCGGGATCGATACAGCTTCAACCGATTCCGGCCGACCCATATCGGAGCAGGCATCGCCGCCATGTTCCCCGACCTGCCCGCCTACTCGGTGCGGACTCCGCAAGATCTGGCCGCCGCACTGGGACCGTGCACCGAAACCGAAGGGCCATCGTTCATTTCGATCGACTGCGACCCCGACGAAGTTCCGCCCTTTATTCCGTTCTTGTCCACCTTGGAAGCCTCTAGGAGCACACCGTGACCACCACCCGCGCCCTGCCTGCACTCAGCGATATCCCGGAGGAAGTCATACCCGGTGTTCTGCGAATCGAGAACTCCGACAAGGACACGACCACGCCGATCATCATGGATATGCTGCGGTCGGTCTATCCGCACGATCAGATCTTCGGTGAGTACTGCCCGGTGCAGGCGTATATCGCGGCACCGCCGCAAGAGGTGTTCGAGTACCTCGCCGACACCAGGTCGTTGGAAGAGTGGACCTACAGCCTGCGCGGGTTCGTCGAGACCGAGGAACCGGGCCTGTGGTTGGCCTACGACCGCCTCGGGGACGCCACCAAGATCTTCACCCGCACCGTTGCGCATCAGGACGGCATGACCGTGGACTACCACTGTGCCTGGGACCAGGGCCAGCACCTGTGGATGGTCTATCTGCTTCGGGTGATCGACGCGCAGGTGGTGTTCAACAAGCCGGGTTCGGTTGTCCTGTGGGTCAACTGCAAGCACCCCTTCTACGACGAAAATCCCTATCCCGAAACCGCGCCGGCCAAGCGCCCGGTGTGGGTCGGCGATTTCTGGGAGATGTTCTCCGCGGGGCATCAGCTGGAAATGGACAACCTCAAGGCGATCTGCGAATATCGCGCGGCCAACGGCCTGCCGATCAAGCCCGACTGGATGAAGTGAGCATGTCGATGGCAAACGCGAGCACCAACGAACTAAACCCTGACGCCCCCCGACTGCCGACGGTCAGTCTGGTCGATGTGGCCAGCTATCTGCCCGGCGATCCCGTCGGCACCGAATACTTCACCCAGTTCAGCCGCTCGGACCGGATGGCGAAGAATGTCATGTTCCGTTCGCCCAAGGCACGCCATCATGTGGACCGGGACGTGACCGCGGTGGACTTGGTCGAGCGCGCCGTCGCGCCGCTGATCGAACGCCATGGCACACAACTGCTCTCGAACATCGACGTGCTGATCACGCACACTCAGCTGCCGGACAACCCGGTCATGGGGTGCGGGCCGGAAGTGGCGCGCAGGCTCAGCGCGCGGCCCGGATTCGTCTACGACGTGCACAACGGCGGCTGCGCGGCATTTGTGCACATGATGGCGATGGCGCGAATGATCCTGCAAACCACCGACGCTCGCACCGCTCTCATCGCGGCCACGGCGAACTGCGCCGGCCCGGTGTTCACCCAGCCCGATATCCGCAAGCTCGCGCAGGCTCCGGTGCCCGGCGACGGATGCGGCGTCGGGCTGCTGGTGAAGGACGACAGCGCGCCGATCCTCGATATCGAATGCCGCACCTATCCCGAGTTCGCCGGGGATATGTCGTTCTCCACCAATGGCGATCGCAAGTACTGGGAGCCGGGTGAAGGCCAGGGCTGCGTGAGCTTCACCGAATCGAAGATCACCAAGGTGTTCGCGCGCGGCAACCGCCTGGTGCCCGAGGTGGCACTTGCGGTATGCGATCGGATCGGTGTGAAGGGCCGCGATATCGACACCTTCGTCACCAATCAACCGAACCGACTGTTCCTGCGCAACTGGCACGACGCGCTCGAACTGCCCGCCGAACGCCACCCCGACACCTTCGATCAGTGCGGAAACCTGTTTGCCGCGGGCATTCCGGTCACCCTCGATGCGGAGAACCGGGCGGGCAGACTGCGCAACGGGTCGGTGGTATTGATGTCAGCGTTCGCGCACGCGGGCGACTTCGCGGGTGCGGCAGCGGTGCGCTGGGGCGCGGCGCAATGACCGTGGAACTGGCCGACGGCACGCTGCCGTCGCGACAACACCACCAGGAGCGGGCGCTACCTCGATTCGATCTGAGCTTGAGCGAAAATCCTTTCCCACCGCTGCCTTCGGTGTTGTCGGCGGTGAACGGCGTACTTGCGCACGCCAATCGGTATCCGGAGTTCTTGCCGCTCCGGTTGCCGAAACTGATCGCCGACCACGTCGGTGTGCACTCCGACCAGGTTGTCGTCGGTTCGGGTGCGACGGGGGTGGCCATGCAGATCATCCAGGCGCTGACCACGCCGGGCGCCGGGATCGTCTACGGATCGCCGACCTTCGACGGCTATCCGATCATGGCCGAGATGGCCGCGCTCGACGTCGTCCCGGTGCCGCTGGACGCGGGTGGCAACCAGGATCTGCCCGCCATCGCACGGGCCGTCGACAAACGGACCGGGCTGGTGGTGGTGTGTCGGCCGCACAATCCGACCGGCACCGTGATTCCGAGCAGACTGTTGCAGACCTTCCTGCGCGCCGTGCCGCAGCGGGTGCCGGTAATCCTCGACGAGGCGTATGCCGAATTCTTGGGCCGCGCCGATCAGATCGACACCGTCGCGCTGCTGCGCCGGCACCCGAATCTGCTGGTGCTTCGCACCTTCTCGAAGGCGTACGGGCTGGCGGGGCTGCGCATCGGATACGTCTTCGGGAGCCGGGAGCTGATCAGCCGAGTGCGCAGGCTGCAGCTGCCGTTCGGAATGAGCTCGGCCGCGGTGGCCGCGGTAGCCGCGTCCTATGCCGCCGAACCCGAACTCGCCGCGCGCATCGTGCGCATCACGGCCGGGCGGGAGGCGCTGCGGAACGCGTTGTGCCTGCGCGGTGTCGCGGTGCCACGCAGCCACGCCAATTTTCTGTATCTACCCGGTCCTGGTGTCGCGACGGCGTTGCGCCGGGCAGGCATCGCCGGGAAGTCCTATCCCGACGGGAGCGCCCGCATCGCGGTCGGGGATCCCGAAGCAGACAACGCCGTCTTGCAAGCTCTCCGGCCACGCGGTGCCTGCAATCCGATACCGGAGGCTTCGTAGTAGAGACCGGCCCACGCAGGCCGTCCTTGTGCAGCGCCGCGCAAGGGCAGCCGTTGCGTGGGATCGTCGAGCGCCGCTCGAACAGCCGCGGATGGTTCCATGGAGCTGTGATGATCCGGCGTGATCGCGGCCTGCGCCCGAATGCGGCACCGGCCTACCGCACGGCCAGCCGGGTGCTGGCCCGTTTCACCATCGGCCGGCGCGAGTTCATTGCGCGGCAGACCGTCATCGAGCCCGGTGGCACCAGCGGCTGGCACTATCACGACGGCACCCTGGTCGTCTTCGTCGCGCGCGGCACCCTCGACCATCCCTACGCGGACTGCGTGCCGGTCACCTATCGACGCGGCCGGCTGTTCAGAGAACCCAGCGGCCCGGACCATCCCCATGTCGCCCGCAATCGTGGGACCACTCCGGTCACCCTGTTCGTGCTCTATCTCAACCCCGCGGGCAGTCCGCTCGCACACAGCGTGCCCCCGCCGGGCTGCGCCGACTGAGCAGCCGCGGCGCAGCAAAAAGCTCGGTGCAAGGTCAGAACAGGAAGGCTTCGGAGCAGCGCCGGAACACCGACAGTGCCGGAAGAGTGCGATCAGCGCAGGCTCGGCCGTATTCGCCCGGCGATCAGCCGGCGGGCAAGCAGGCGTCGCGCAGCGAGCACGCGCCGCAGGACTGGCCACAGCCGCCGACTTCCTCGGCGGGAACCAGGTCGGCGACCGCCTGCGCGGCGGCATTGGCACCCGCACCGAGGGTGAAGAGCGCGACGACGGCAGTGCCCGCCGCCACGATGAGCGCGGGGACGGTGCTCGCAGCCATGGCGACGAGACCACCGGCGAAGAGTAGGGCGCCTGCCGCCACCGAGGTGGGTGCGGCGACACGGTTCGCGATGCGGAAAGTCTCTTCGTCGTGGAGAGCGGCTTCGGTGTGCACCCCGACGACGCGATTGCGCGGGAGCTTGCCGGTCAGTCCGAGCACGCCGGTTGCGATGGCCACGAGGGCCAGCACGAACAGAACAAGAGCGACGACGAACACCCGAGAAGGCTATCGCACTGTCATCGAATAGCGACGAGCCGCTCCCCCGCAACCGTCCAGCACCCAGCGCTGCACCACTCCGGACAGGCGCATTCCATATCGCCACCCCGCAGCCGGCGAGCACAGCAACCACCCGAGATCACCGGGTGCCCGAGATTTCGTGCCGACCGGTGGGAATGTCCGGAAACCGCTGCGGCACAAGAGCACCAACGCGTCCGGCCGAACGCCGCGCGGCGCACCGGACAGCGCGGCGGGTGCGCTGCGGGAATCCCGGTCCGGCCCGATTTTCGGTCCTGCGACCCGGACGTTCTACCCTGATAGACGTAGTTATGTCGGGGATCGGCGAATAAGAAGGCAGGACCGTGCAGGACACTCGTGCAACCGAAAGCGCTGTACCGGAGCACAGGTATAACGCTGGCCTCGCCGTCCGCATCGAGGATCGGTGGCAGCGGATCTGGGCGGAGCGCGGAACCTTCCACGCACCGAACCCGGTCGGTCCGCTCGCGGGTGCGACCCCGGCGGACAAACTCTTCGTCCAGGACATGTTCCCGTACCCCTCCGGCGCGGGCCTGCACGTCGGGCATCCGCTCGGCTACATCGCCACCGACGTCTTCGCGCGCTACCACCGGATGCACGGGCGCAACGTGCTGCACGCGCTCGGCTACGACGCCTTCGGCCTGCCGGCCGAGCAGTACGCGGTGCAGACCGGCGCCCACCCGCGGGTGACGACCGAGTCCAACATCGCCACCATGCAGCGGCAGCTGGACCGGCTCGGGCTCGGGCACGACCGGCGGCGCACGTTCGCGACCACCGATCCCGAGTACTACCGCTGGACCCAGTGGATCTTCCTGCGTATTTACAACGCCTGGTACGACCTGGAAATGAACAGGGCCCGCCCGATCGCCGAGCTCGAGGACCAGTTCGCCTCGGGTGCACGGCCGACACCGGACGGCCGCGCATGGGACGCGCTGAGCGGCCGCGAGCGCACGGCGCTGCTGGACTCCTATCGTCTGGTGTACCAGACCGATTCGGTGGTCAACTGGTGCCCCGGCCTGGGCACCGTGCTGTCCAATGAAGAGGTCACCGCCGAGGGCCGCAGCGAGCGCGGCAACTTCCCGGTGTTCCGTAAGCGCCTGTGGCAGTGGATGATGCGCATCACCGCCTATGCCGACCGGTTGGTCGACGATCTCGATCGGCTGGACTGGCCGGACAACGTGAAGTCCATGCAGCGCAACTGGATCGGGCGATCCCGTGGCGCGCAGGTGAAGTTCGACGCGGCGGGCGAACAGATCGAGGTCTTCACCACCAGGCCCGACACCCTGTTCGGCGCAACATATGTGGTGCTGGCCCCCGAACACGAGCTGGTCGACAAACTGACCGCGGCCGCCTGGCCCGACGGCACCGATGCGCGCTGGTCCAACGAGAGCGCGACACCCGCGGAAGCCATTGCGGCCTACCGCAAGTCGATCGCCGCCAAGTCGGATCTGGAGCGCCAGGAGAACAAGGAGAAGACCGGCGTCTTCCTCGGCACCTACGCCACCAACCCGGCCGATGGCGCGCAAGTGCCCGTCTTCATCGCCGACTACGTGCTGAGCGGCTACGGCACCGGCGCGATCATGGCGGTACCCGGCCACGACCAGCGGGACTGGGATTTCGCCACGGCGCTCGGGCTGCCGATCGTCGAGGTCATCGCGGGCGGCGACATCACCGTCGCGGCGGTGACCGGCGACGGCGCACTGGTGAACTCCGGCTATCTCGACGGCCTGTCGGTCGAGGAGGCCAAGGCCACCATCATTGCCAAGCTGGAGACCGAAGGCCACGGCAAGGGCACCATCCAATACAAGCTGCGCGACTGGCTGTTCGCCCGGCAGCGGTACTGGGGCGAGCCGTTCCCGATCGTCTACGACGAAGACGGCGCACCGCACGCGCTGCCGGAATCCATGCTGCCCGTGCAGCTTCCCGAGCTCGACGACTTCGCGCCGGTCACCTTCGATCCCGACGACGCGAACTCCGAGCCGTCCCCGCCGCTGGCCAAGGCCGCCGACTGGGTCAATGTCGAACTGGATCTCGGCGATGGCCCCAAGATGTACCGGCGCGACACCAATGTCATGCCGAACTGGGCGGGCAGCTCGTGGTACCAGCTGCGCTACGCCGACCCGACCAACAGCGAAGCGTTCTGCGCCAAGGAGAACGAGGAGTACTGGCTCGGTCCGCGCATCGGCGAGCACGGTGTGGACGATCCGGGCGGTGTCGACCTGTATGTCGGTGGCGTCGAACACGCGGTGCTGCACCTGCTGTATGCACGGTTCTGGCAGAAGGTGCTCTTCGACCTGGGCGATGTGACCGGGTTCGAGCCGTACCGCAAGCTGTTCAACCAGGGCTACATCCAGGCCCACGCCTACACCGACGAGCGCGGCGCCTATGTACCTGCCGCCGAAATCACCGAACGCGACGGCAAGTTCTTCTGGACCGACCAGACCGGCACCGAGATCGAGGTGTTCCAGGAGTACGGCAAGATCGGAAAGTCGCTGAAGAACGCCATCTCTCCCGATGAGATGTGCGATCTGTACGGCGCCGACACCTTCCGCTTCTACGAGATGTCGATGGGGCCACTCGACACTTCCCGGCCGTGGGCGACCAAGGATGTCGTCGGCGCGCACCGCTTCCTGCAGCGCGTGTGGCGACTGGTGGTCGACGAGGAGACCGGTGCACTGCGGGTCACCGACGCCGCGCCGGCCGATGAGACGCTGCGCGTTGTGCACAAGACGATCGCCGGCGTGGACGAGGATCTGGCGGCGCTGCGCGACAACACGGCGGGGGCCAAGCTCATCGAGCTGACCAACCATCTCACCAAGACCTACCCCGATGGCGCGCCGCGGTCGGCGGTGGAGCCGGTGGTGCTGATGCTGGCGCCGATGGCCCCGCACATCGCGGAGGAGCTGTGGGAACGTCTCGGCCACACCCGGTCGCTTGCCCATGGCCCCTTCCCGATCGCTGATCCGGCGCTGCTGGTCGACGCGTCGGTCGAGTACCCGATCCAGGTGAACGGCAAGGTGCGCAGCCGGATTCAGGTGCCCGCAGATGCCGACAACGCGGCCATCGAGGCGGCCGCGCTCGCCGACGAGAAGATCGCCGCGCTGCTGGGCGGCAATGCGCCGCGCAAGCTGATCGTGGTGCCGGGGCGTCTGGTGAACATCGTCGCGTGACCTCCGCCTCCCGCGCCGCGCCGGAATTCCTTTCCGGGCGGCGCGGGAAGGTCGGACGCGCAGTCGATTGCGGTGCTCGGACCGACCGAAGTGCACCAGTCGATTACGTTCGCCTCAGCGCGGCGGGAGCAGGACGTCGTTCAGCGTGACCAGCGCGAGGTTGCGCTCCTTGATGATGTCGACCAGCTGTCCGTAGCAATGTGTGACCGCAGGCGCGTTCGCGTGGCCGATAACAATGGTCTGCGGGTTGAAATACTTACGGGCGCACTCGATCAGGTAGTCCTCGGTGATCACACCGGAGTCCGACAGCGAGCCGTACCA
Source organism: Nocardia sp. NBC_01009 (assembly GCF_045208035.1). Taxonomy (NCBI): domain Bacteria; kingdom Bacillati; phylum Actinomycetota; class Actinomycetes; order Mycobacteriales; family Nocardiaceae; genus Nocardia; species Nocardia sp. NBC_01009. The sequence goes on from NZ_CP108695.1 coordinate 800,035, forward strand.
CATGGTCGGCACCGTGTATCCGAGGTCCGCGGCCACCCGGTCCACCGTGCCGTTGTGCCTGCCGAACGGCGGCCGGAAGTACGGCGTTCCGTCCACGCCGAAGTTGTTGTGCAGGTAGCTCTTTGCCTGATTCAGCTGGGCAGCGACGGCCGAGCCGGACAGTTTGGTCAGATCCGGATGGTCCCAGGTGTGGTTGGCCAGCTGGATCTGCCCCGACTCCACCAAGGGCCGCAACGCATTCCGGTGTATGTTCCACGAGTCGTAGTAGGCGGTCACGAAGAAGGTGAACCGGGCGCCGGTGTCACGTGCGAATGCGATGTAGGCGGCGACCACGTCGGGGCTGGCGCCGTCGTCGACGGTCAGCGCCATGGTGTTGCCCGGTCCGGGCAGCGCGGTGATGGTCGATGCCGGAATCGGCGTCTTCGGCCCACCCGGCGGCGGTGGCAACCGCGGCGCCGGTGGCAGGATCGGCCCACCGCCCGCGGACCCGCTGTCGATCGGCGCGCCCTGCGCAACCACACCGTCGGTCAACGCGACCGCGGTGCCAGCGGCGAGCATCGACAACAACCGACGTCTGTCCACCGTGGAACCCTCAGCTCTGCTCGAAACATGTAACCAGTCGGGACTGTACCGATCGAATCTGTCCTGGAGCTGAATTCCGCGCACACGTAAATAAACCGTCATGATCTGGGGCGATGTGCACTAGAGTCGTCGACTCGATACCGAGGGCACCCGGTCCGCCGGCACTCAGTAGGGCCGCAGCACGATCTCCGTCGGGTGCCCGTCGCGCGGGGTGTCGATGGCATTGCGCACCGTCGCGGCGACGGTCTCCGGGGTGAGGAATTCCTCGGGCCGGTACTCACGACCCTCACCGGCGATGATCTCGCGCTGCATGTCGGTATCGATCCGGCCGGGGTGGATCGAGGTCACGCGCAGTGCGGGTTCCTCGAGCCGCAACGCGTCACCGAAGGCGCGCAGTGCGAACTTGCTTGCGGCGTAGGACGCCCAGCCCGGGTTCGCGCGCAGCCCCGCCCCCGAATTGATCAGCACCACATGGCCGTTGGCCACGCGCAGTGCGGGAAGCAGCAGCCTGGTGAGCTCGGCAACCGCAATCACGTTGGCCTCCAAGGTATGTCGCCACTGCTGCACCGAAGATTCGGCGATGGTGCCCAGATCTGCCACACCGGCGTTGTGCACCAGCACATCCAGCCGCTGCACGGGCGCGACCGCCGCGGCCACCGCGGCATAGTCGGTCACATCGACGGGCCACGCTGTGGCGCTGGGAAGTTCGCGCTGGATGTCGCGCAGCGCCGCGACGGAGCGGGCGCCGAGCAGCAGATCATGCGTCGGTGCGAGTGCACGCGCGATGGCGGCACCGAGCCCGCGGCTGGCGCCGGTGATCAGCGCGGTCGGCTTCGGAGTGCTGGTCACGACGGAGGTCATGGGCCCACCGTAGTAGTTTCGCAAAACTCGCCGGGAAATCCGTAGCACGGCCCGCATGCGCAGCGATGCATGGATACGTTGGTATAACAATCTCCACGGACGGGGCATAGGTGAGTTCCACCGAAGACGAGTCGGCCACCAGCGCGACCGGTGCTATTTCGAGCGACCTGCCAGCAGTCGCCACCGCACGTACTGTTCCGAGCGACCTGCATGGTGCTGTGTCGAACGCAACGCCAGACACCGCCGAGCGGGCATACCTTCCGGTGTCATCGCAGAATAGGGGCATGGCACACCCGGGTTTCACCCCGACACAGCTCGCGGCCCGCGCCGCCTATCTGCTGCGGGGCAATGATCTGGGCACTATGACGAGCGCGGCGCCACGGCTGTACCCGCACATGTGGAGCTGGGATGCCGCGTTCGTCGCGGTGGGCCTCGCGCCGTTGAGCGTCGAGCGGGCGGTCATCGAGCTGGACACGCTGCTCTCGGCGCAGTGGAAGAACGGGATGATCCCGCACATCGTTTTCGCCAACGGCGTCGACGGATACTTCCCCGGCCCGGCCCGGTGGGAATGCCGGAAGCTGGCCGCCAACGCGCCCGACGGCCCGGACACCTCCGGCATTACCCAGCCACCGGTGCACGCCATCGCGGTGCAGCGGATCCTCGATCATTCGCGCAGGCACGGGCGCAGCACCAGGGCGGTGGCCGAGGAGTTCCTCAACCGTCGCTGGCCGGATCTGGTGCGCTGGCATCGCTGGATGGCGCACGCCCGCGACCCCAAGGAAAGTGGCCGGATCACGCTGTACCACGGCTGGGAATCGGGCATGGACAACTCGCCGCGCTGGGATCGGGCTTATCAGAACGTGGTCGTCGGCGACCTGCCGCCGTATCGGCGCAAAGACGTGCTGGTGGTCGCCGACCGGTCGCAGCGACCGAGCGACCGCGAATACGACCGTTATCTGTGGCTGGTCGAGCAGATGCGCCGAGCCGGATACGACGACTACCAGCTGTCCTCGACGATGAGCTTCGCGGTGGAGGACGTGTTCGTCACGGCGATCTTCGCGCTGGCCTGCGAGGTGCTCGCCCATATCGGCGAGGAGTACAAGCAGCCACACGCCGATGTGCGTGACCTCTACACCTGGGCCGAGCGCTTCCGCGCCGGCGTGGTCGCGACCACCGACGCGCGCACCGGCGCCGCGCGGGACTTCGACGTCCGGCTGCAACGCTGGATCGGCACCGAGACGCTGTCGATGTTCGCACCACTGCTGTGCGGCGGTCTGCCCCGCGACACCGAACGCAGCCTGTTGCGCCTATTCGAAGGCCCGCGCTTCTGCGGCCATCCCGACCTGCGCTACGCGCTACCGCCGTCGACCTCGCCCGTCTCGAAGGACTTCCGCTCCCGCGAGTACTGGCGTGGTCCGGTATGGCCGGTGATGAGCTGGCTGTTCTCCTGGGTCTTCGCCCGCCGCGGCTGGGCAGAACGCTCGTTCATGCTCCGCGCCGAAGGACTGCGCCAAGCCAGCGACGGCAGCTTCGCCGAGTACTACGAGCCGTTCACCGGCGAACCGCTCGGCAGCATGCAGCAGTCCTGGACGGCCGCCTCGGTTCTCGATTGGCTCGGCTGACCCAACCGAACACCGTTAATAACCCTTTGGTGAATATTGCGCAAATGCATCATGCGCAACACTGGCCACATCAAGAGTTGTCGCTATCGTCGAACAGCATGGATAGCACTCGTTGGAGATCGACTCACGCTCTTGCGTTGTCCGCGATCGCTGTGGGCGGCATCCTCACCGCAACCATGCCGGGCACCGCGACGGCCGCACCGAGCGGACCGGATGTCTCGTCTTGGCAACATCTCGACGGCCGGTTCATCGACTGGTTCGCGGTCCGACGCTCCGGCCACGACTTCGCGATGGTGAAGGCCACCGAGGGTCTGAACTACGTCAATCCGTACTTCGTCCAGGACAGCTTGCTGATGCGCGCGGCAGGCGTCGCACGCGGGACCTACCACTATGCCCAGCCGAACCTGCCGCCGCAATCACAGGCCGCGCTGTATGCGGCGACAGTGCTCGGACAGAACGGGCCGCTGGATCTGCCGCCGGTGCTCGACCTGGAGTACGCGGGCGGCCTCGACCCGGCGCGGCTGATCAACTGGACCCGCCGCTACCTGGAAACCGTCGAGCTGCTGACCGGCCGGACCCCGATCATCTACACCTATCCGAACTTCTGGAAGACCGCCATGGCGAACACCGATGAGTTCGTCCACTACCCGCTCTGGATCGCCGACTACCGCGGCAACGACCAACCCGAGGTGCCCGGCGGCTGGCCGACCTGGACGTTCTGGCAGACCACCGACCGCGGCAAAGTTCCCGGCATCGCGGGCGGCACCGATGTGAATGTATACAGCGGGGCCCAAGGCGATTTCGCCCGCTACGCGAACATCAGAGGCCTGCTCGGCAGCAGCTGAGCGGCCGAGACGGAAAAGACGAAACCGCTACTCCCTGCAGGATGAGTAGCGGTTTCGTTTCCTTCACAGCAGGTGGCCTGCCGATCGATTAAACACCGATGCGGCCGCCGCCCTTCCTCCACACCACCGCGACCGAGGGTCGCGGCTGCTTGTCGCCGCCGTCGGGCCAGTGCGACAACGGGTTCTCGGGGGTCGCGTCGTCGGCCTCGCCCGGATGCTGCACGCACACCATGACTCGCGATTCGGTGACGATCGGACCACAGGTCTCGGCGCCGCGCGGCACCGTGAGGAATTGCTTGGTCTCACCGCGATTCGCACCGTCGAGCACCACGGAGAACAGACCGTCGTTCGACTTCAGCGCATTGCCGTCGGTGGAGATCCACAGGTTGCCGTAGGGGTCGAACGCGAGGTTGTCCGGGCAGGAGATCGGACTGACCTTGGTCTTGTCGAAGCCGGCGAAGTAGGTGTCCGCCGCGGCGGGGTCACCACAGACCAGCAGCAGCGACCAGGTGAACTTGGTCCCGGTGTGGTCGTCGTCGATTTCGAGGATCTGACCGTTCTTGTTCAGGTTGCGCGGGTTGGCCTCGTCGGGACCCTGCTTGCCTTCCTTGCCGCGGTTGTCGTTGTTGGTCAGCGCGACATACACCTTGCCGGTGTAGGGGTTGGCCTCGAAGTCCTCCGGGCGGTCCATCTTGGTGGCGCCGACCTTGTCGGCGGCCAGCCGGGTGAACACCGCGACCTCGGCCGCGCTCATGCCCTCAACGAGCGATGTGCCCTTGCCGTCGGCACCCGTCTCCAGCAGCGGAAGCCACTCACCGGTGCCGGTGAAGCCCTTGTCCGAAGGCACCGTGCCATTGCCGTCGACCTTGTCCGGATGGTTGCCGGTCAGCTTGGCGACATACAGCGTGCCCGCGTCCAGAATGGTCAGGTTGTGGCGCCTGCTCGCCTGGCCGGTCCCCGACTGGATCTTGCGCGAAGACACGAATTTGTACATGTAGTCGAACTTTTCGTCGTCACCGGTATAGGAAACGACGTCGCCGTTCTTCGTGACATAAATGGTGGCGCCCTCGTGCTTGAGGCGACCCATCGCACTGTGCTTGATCGGGGTGGAGGTGGGATCCCACGGGTCGACCTCGACGACATAGCCGAAACGGTTGGCCTCGTTGGGTTCCTGCGCGAGATCGAAGCGCTTGTCCGCACGCTCCCATTGGTTGGGGGTGCCGCCCTTGGTGAAACCGTATCGCTTGACCCGCGGCTTATCCGCCGATTCCGACACCTTGTCACCGTTGGCGAAGTAGCCGTTGAAGTTCTCTTCGCCGGAAAGCACAGTGCCCCACGGGGTCATGCCGCCGGAGCAGTTGGCGAAGGTGCCGAGCACCTTGGCGCCGGTCGGGTCGGCGGTGGTCGTGACGAACGCGCTGCCTGCGGCCGGACCGGTCAGCGCGAACTCGGTGGTCGCGGTGATGCGGCGGTTGTACTTCCCGAAGACCGGGGTCAGTTTGCCGGTGCCCGCCTCGCCCTTGACCTCGACCACGGACAAGCCGTGCGCGGCCATGGTGATCGCAATCTGCTCATCGGTCGGCGCCTCTTTGTTGTAGCCGCGGAACATGTGCGGGCCGGTGGTGTACTCGTGGTTGACCACAAGCAGATAGCTGTTGGCCTGGCCCTCGATCGGCAGCAAGGCGGCGAAATCATTGTTGTAGCCGAACTGTACGGCCTGCGCGGCAGCGGTCTGCTTCTCGAAGTCGAAGGCCGGCGCGTCGGCGAAGAGCGGGTCGCCCCAGCGGATCACCACGGACTGCTCGTAACCCTCGGGGATCACGATCGTGTCTTCCTTGTTCGGCGCGACGGCGGTGAAGCCGGTGCCGGTACCCACCGGGCCCGCCGGGGTATTGGTCGGGGTGACCGTGCCGGCCGCGGCGTCGTCACCACAGGCCGCGAGCACATTGCCCGCACCGACTGCCAGTACCGCCGCGGCGCCGCCCTTGATCAGCCCACGACGGTTCAGTGAGCTGACGATGTCACCGAAGTATGCACCGCCGGAGGTGTTGGGCACCTCGTGGAAGCACGCGTTCGCGCATTTGTATTCACAGGTGACGGAAGCGCGCGACGACTGGCCGTCATGCTTCACGAAGAGGGCGAGAGGTTTCACGGCGACTCCTGGATTGGTCCGACGCGCGCACGGTAAACGCCGCAGGCTATTCCCAGGAAACGCTCAGATGAACGAACGACCAATTAGGTGACCCTCAGTACCGGCGAAAACACGAATGTCGCTCTCGCTCTCCGGAATGGAGCGACAGCGACATTCGTGCTGCGTTCAGGCATTGACTTGCAGGGCGATCACGACCTCTTGTTCGTTCTCCGGCAGATAGTGGACCTGCAGGATGCGGCCGACCTGGACCCCGGCTACGCTCGCCGGTGGCAGGAATTTCTCGACTCGGGTGGCGAATGTTGTTCCGTCGGGCCGGGTTACGACGAGCCCGAGTTCGATTTTGGAGTGGCCGTCGCGGATTTCGCCCGGCACGGCGAGCGATTGCACCACCGCCTGCGCCGTGATGCCGCGGGCGGCGATATCGAGTTTGCCCTTGGTGGTGAATCCCTTTCGGATCATGGACTCGTTCATCGCCTGCTGCGCAGCCGAGGTGTCCCCCGAGCGATCCACCTCGACCTTGTCGGTTCGCCCCGGCAGATAACGCACCGGCAGCACGACGCCGGGCTGCAGCAGGGCAAGTTCGGTGAGCGGGACGATCAGCTTCGCCGCGGAATCGAAGATCTTGCCGTCGACGCCCTCGACGCTGAACTCGATGCGCACCTGCGGCTGATCGTTGACGCTCAGCCCGGTCTGCCGAAACGACTTGATGGTGCCGATCCCGACGAGACCGTTGCGGAACGAGGAGCTGTTGCCCCCGGTGAACGCCTCCAGGATGCCTTCGCCGGTGAACGCGAAAACGAGCGGGACAACGGTGAGCGCGATGATCGGCAGCGCCATGTGGGGACCGATCCAGGCGAGCATGCCGTCGTCGTACGCCCCGGAGGGGACATAGGTCAGGCCGTGCCAGAGATAGAAGCCGATGGAGAAGACGCCGAATGCGGCGGCGAGAGAGCGGGCGATGGTTTTCATGATGTGCCTTCGGTGGGTAGCGGGTGTGTGGATGACCCGTCGGTCCGCGCACGCCCGGGCCGCCCCGCCACCCCTCGCAATGACGGGGCGGCGGCGGACGTGCCGGGCATGAGCGGAGTCGGCGTCTGGTCGCGGATCAGCCGCCGACGACCGTCGAGCAGGCGAAGGTGATGTCGAATTTCGCCGTCGTAGGGCCCGCGAGCGGGTTGCTCATGTCGGGGCCGCCGACGCCCTCACCGGTGATCTTGTAGGTGTTGCCGTCCTTGACGAGCTTGGCCGAGCCGCCCGGCATGCCGTTGCCGAAGCCCAGCGCGTAGGGCAGACCGTTGGAGCCGCCCTTGCTGCCCGCGATCGCCACCGCGTCCACGGTGTCGGTGCCGGAAATGGAGGCGCTGACGCCGAGAGTGCCGTAGGTCGCGTTGTTGGTGTCGTTGAGCGTCAGGGCCAGCGTGCCGCCCTGCTTGGCGCAGAGGGTTTCGAACTTCCCTTCGAGCGCCTTGCCGTCCACCGCGGCCACCGACTTGCCCGCTGCCGGGCCGGACGGCGCCGCGGAGGTGGCCGGCTTGGCCGACGGAGCGGCGGGCGAGGTGCTCGCGTCGTCGCTGCAACCTGTGACGAACAGGGCGAGCGCGGCGGCGGCGGTAAGAGCGGCGGCGGAGATGCGAACCGGCTTGGTGTTCATGATTTCGTTCCTTTGCTTCGTCCGGCCCCGGTGTGGAGCCGATACGAGAAAGGTAGGAACCGCTCGCGCCCTACCGATCCCAGGTTTTCCGGTGTCTGAAATGGTCGACATTCCGATAACCTGGTCGAATGCGACGGCCGCGCGCGATGGTGCTGGACGAGGTTTGGCGCCGCCTCGACGGTGTCGAGCCCCTCAGTGGGCCGCACGGCGGGCCACTGCGCCGCACCGTCAAACTCATTCTCGATCCATTGGTGATCCGCCCCGTCCAGAACCCGCTCTGCGCGGGCTCGATACTCACCGCGGACGGCGCGACCCTGCTCGCCACACGCATGCACGCCGCCGCGGATGTACTGCGCGCGACCGCGTCGTGGTTCACGCTGCTCAAGCAGGTCCGGCGCGCCCTGCGAATCACCGAAGGCAATCCACAGGATCTGTATTTCCAACGCTGCTTCGAGCTCGCGACGACGACGGGCGCACCGGATCCACTGCGGGACAGAGCAATTGCCGAAGCCGCTCTACGTGATATCCACGAATTCACCGCCGGGCGGACAACGCAGGCACTCAAGGAGCACCTCACCGACGGCGCACACATCGGCGCGCTCGGCGCGCTGATCGATGTCGCATGGCAGCGACGGCCGCTGGGTGCGCCGACGGGTGATCACAGCCTCGTGGTGCGCTCGCTGCTGGACGCGTGCGCGGCCGCCCGACTCGGGCAGGCACCGCACAATGGACACAAGGAGTTCGACCGCCTGCTCGCCACTCATGCGGGCACGCACGGGGGAATTCGGCTCTGGGACAACGTATCCACACCGACCTCCCACGAGCTGGGGCTCACCGCGCGTCCCGCGCCACAGCCACCCGAGCTCGGCACCTCGGCCTCGACGGCCAACCTCGGCCTGCCATTCGACCGCACCATCTATGAGCGCGTCTTCACCGTGCTGCAAGCCTCCAGCGAACGCGCCGAGCTGCCGCCGATTCCGGAACTGGTGACGACCGAAATCGCCCGCAGTTGTGCGCCGTGGGCGCTGCTCGACGAGTCGCTGCGCGTTGCGGCGACCGCGGGAATCGCACTCGCGCAAGGGTTGAGCCCCATTGCGACGGTCGGGCGGCTGCCCCGTCATGGTCAGGTCGTCAGTGCGTCGCACGATGCGGAGACGACGGCGCATCGCGTGATCAACAGCCGCTGGCAGCGGGAAGCATATGTCCTGCAGGCGCGGCGGCTCGCGGTGAGTTCCGACCATTCCGCGACCACTGGACCGCTGGCCGCCATCGCCGCCGAACTGCGCACGCCATGGCGGCCCTACCTCCGGCGACTGTGGGTTCGCCTGCACGGCCGCGACGTCAGGGAGTTCGGCATCTACGAGCCCGACGAGCTGTGGGATCTGCTCGATGGGGTCGCCCGCTCCGTCATGCTCGATCACCGGATGCGGGTCAAGCAGGCGCTGAGCGCGAGTTCCCGTGCCCAGGAGCCTGACTCGGCGGAATCGAGGGCAAGCTGATGACCGGGACCGTGACCGTACGCCGGGTCGAGGGCGGCCTGTGGATCATCGCACCCGAGGGTGCACCGACCGTGCTGGACGATGCGGCGGATGTCGACGTCGTGGTGCTCGAAGTATTGGGCGGGCACCTCACCTGGAGTCTGGCTTCCGGACAACCGATTCCGGCCGCGGTCATCGATGACATGACGCTTGCCCAGGAGTGGATATGGGCCGTGTACGGCGCAGCCATCGCGCTGGCCGTCGACGAATTCGACAGTGACACCACCGAACTCACGGTGCAGCCGGCGCTACCTCGGCTCGCCGCGAACGCATGGCGGCTGGGATACGCACACTGGGCGGCGCGGTGGTGGCCGGCCTCGACCATCGACGGCATCGCACCACTCGACGAACGGCTGCTCGATCAGGAAATCGCCGCCCTGCGAGAGGAATGCGAATTGATTGTCGACGACGATGCCGAGCCGGTGTCGAGCGAGGACCTGTCGACGTTCGACATCCCCTCTCGCGCGCAGGACTACGCATTGGCGGCGGGCTCCGCCTTCGGAACGTCGGCAAATGCGCTCGTCCTCGCGCGTGGCAGCGGTGGCTGGGATTGGCACCGCTGCCCACCCGGGCTCATCGATGCCTCCGAGCATGCGGTGTCCTGGCAGGTGTCCCGATCTCCCGGCACGACGACCATCGGGGTGGAGGTGGTTGCCGCGCTCCGGATGGCCGCCGATATTCCGGCGCACCTGCATCCGCGCGCGCTGATCGCCGTCGCCGCGGAAACGGTCGAGACCGAGCTGAACCTCGTCGGCGATACCTGGACCGGACAGGCGACCACGTCCTCGGAGGCGGTGTCGTCGGTGGAGCTCTATGTGCCCGGCGTCGGCGCGCCCGGCCTCGGGGACTCGGGTGTCCGCCAGCAGGTACGAGACATCGCCGCAGCACGACTGCGGCGTGCCGCAGCCGACGACGACGCAGCCTTCGACGCGCCATTGCTTGCCGAAATTGCCGCCGCCGCTTCGGAATCGGACTTCTGATATGACCGAAGGCGCGGACGACGGAAGCAAGCTGCTTGCGGAAGGTGCGGCGGCCTACAGCCGCGGCGAGGTTGCCCAAGCGCTGCGCCTGTTCGAAAATATTGCGGCCACCAGCACCGCAGGTCTGCGCGTGAGCGCACTGGTCAATGCCGCGAGCATGCGCGATGAGATCGGCGATCACGCGGGGGCGGTAGTCATGTTCCGCGAAGCGCTGGACGAGATGCCAGCGGAGGCCATCGAGAAACGCCCCGCCGCACTGGTCAATCTGTCCCAAGCGTTGCAACACGTCGGCGACCTCGACGGAGCGCAACAGGCTTTGGAGCAGGCGCGGACGATGCTCACCGAGCACAACAACGAGACTCACCTGCGCGTAGCCTGCCTGCTGTCGTTGACCGCCGTCGCCTTTCATCGCCAGGACTGGGCGTACGCGATCGAGCTGGCCACCGAATCACTCGACGCAGCAGTACGTTTCGCGCCCCACCTGGCGGGACATCCGCTGTCGACCCTCGGCGGCATCTACTTCGAAACCGGCCGCCGCGAGCTCGCACTCGACTTCGCGCAGCAGGCGCTCGCCGCGTTCGACACCGCGGGCGACCACAATGCGGTCGCCGAGACCGAACAGAATCTGGCCATCATGTACGTCAGGCTGGACCACTTCGACGAGGCGGAACAACCGCTGCAGTCCAGCCAGGAGTACTTCGAGCAGGCCGGGCTCGGGTATCGGGCCGGCGTCGGCCTCAAGACCATGGGATTTCTCGCAGAGGGCCGTGGCGACGCCGATCGGGCCTACGAGCTGTACGGCCGCAGCCTGGCCTACTTCCGTGCCTCAGGAGCGGCACTGGACGCGGCCGATGTCCAGGCGCGCCTGGCCACCGTGGACTACAAAACCGGTCGATTCGACGCGGGCGAGGCACTGCTGGCCGCGGCTTTCACCGCTTACGCCGAGCGCGGCCTCGGATTGCACTGCGCGCAAATCGACTTCTGGCATGCGGCGCTGCTGGAGATGGTGCTCGAGCAGTCCGAGGCTCCCGATCCCGAGCTGCTCTCCCGGGCAGTCGATCTGGCCATTTCTTCCGCGCTCGCCATCGATGCCGTGCGCCATACGCTCTCGAACGGCAATCAGCGTGAGCAATGGAACCGCCGAATCGCCGACCCCGCGATGCGCATGGCCTTCCGGTTCGCCTACCTGTCGGGCAACGGTCCCCTGCTGGTAGATCTCATCGAAACACAATGCGCTGGTACGGCATTGCCGGCGACTGCACCCGCACCCGGCACCGAACACGTGGCCACAAAACAACTTCCACTCGAACTGCTCGATCCGCAGGAAGCCGTGGACGAACCGCCTCCTACACCGCAACTCGGTATGCCGACGCAACTGGGCACGGGCCGACAATCCGGCGGCGCGCCGCAGCTCGGAACGGCATTGGCCGCGGTCGCGGCGAGTGCGGGACTGCCGGTTGCACCACCACCGCGCCTGGCCGTCGCCCCCGACGGACATATCGCGCTCGCCGCCTACATCACCGCCGCTGAGCAGCGCTACGGTCGGCCGGTTCGGGACAGTCGGGTGCTGCCCGCATGACAAACCCACCGGAACAACCGACGGTCATCGTGCGCATGGCCGATGCCGGCGATCTCTACATGTCATGGCGCTGGATCGGGAATCTCCACAACCAGGGCGCGAGCATGCTGCCCGAAGCGGCGATCACCGATGCGGTGCGGAGGTTGGCCGCTGCCCTGCCCAACCCTGCCGAGCCGGACGCACTCGAACGTGCCATGACGACCGGGGCTTTCGCCGCGCACGACTCGGAATATCTGGTCGCGCAAGCTCTTTCACGGGCGCTGCTGCCCTACGGACTGGCTGCCCAGTTGTACGACCTGTACACACGGGGGATCCGTCCGCATATACGGCTGCAGCCGTCGCCGCGATTGGCCCAGGTGCCCTGGGAGATCATCGCTCCGGACCCCGCGCTGCGCCTGGTCGATATCGCGGACGTCAGCCTGCTCGCCCCGGCCAGCATCGTGCACAGCCGAGGACGCACGGCCCGATCCTGGCACGACATGCGCGAACAGCCCGTGGTGGCGGTACTCGATCCGCGCATTCCGGGCTACCGCGCCGATTCCATCCTCGGATCGGTGCTCGGCCGGATGGACGCCGACACTCCGGTCGCTCGCCGCTTCGCCGAATACCACACGCTCGGCCGCCTCCTGCCCGGCGTCGAGGACCCGATCGAGGCATTTCGCCGCACCGATGTCGATCGCGATTGGCTCGGAAAAGCCTTGCGAGAAGGCGCAAGTCGATTGGTCTACGTGGGTCACGTCACCGCGGCCGCACCCGAATCCGGCCAAAGCGAAGAAGCCGAACTGCATTTGTCCTGTACCGCCGACACTGTCGGCTTCGCCGCCCCCACCCGCGCACACCGCCCGCTCTCGGCCAAAGACCTGCTGCTCGGCACCCACACCCTCACCCAGGATCCCGTCGACGGACCGCAACTCTGGCCGATCCCGAGCCGAGTCGCCCTCATCGCCTGCGAAAGCGGCGGCGATATGCGCTTCAGCGAAGCACTCGGCCTCGTTGCCGCCATGATCAACGGCGGCGCCGAACTGGTCACCGCCAGCAGATGGCCCCTCCCCACAGATCTCGCCTTCCAACGCCTGGCAGGCGCACCCCCCGAAGCCCACCCGCTACAGGACGCCATCTGCGCCATCGATGCCGCCCACGAACACCCCGACCCGACAACCGCCCTCGCCGACTGGCAACGAGCCCGCCTCACCCAATGGCGCATCGACCGATCCATCGAACACTCCCCCATACTCTGGGCCGCGTTCGCCACCGTCAGCGCCTGAACGCCACCGTGCGCGAGATCCCGAGCCGTCGATCCCTGCTATCGATAGGCGTCGGAGCGCTTGGCGACGGTGAAGACCGTCAGGACCTGCTCCTTGTCGTTGATCTCGTACACGATGCGGTACTGCCCGATGCGGATTCGCCAGTCCTGACTCCCGACAAGCTTTTTCGAGCCGGTCGGTCGCGGATCCTTGGTCAGCGCGATGATCGCGTGCAAAGCGACCTCGAGTACGTCACGAGGCAGCTTCTGCAGTTGTTTGAGGACGTCGGGATGGAATGCAATTCTCACGAGGCGAGCACCGATGCCGGGTCCACACCCAGTGCATCGAGCATCTCCGACATCGACATCGTCTCGTATGCTTCTTCACGCATGTGACGCAGCCGCAGAGCGTCCACGAGATCTGCATGCTCATGCAGTCGCTCGTAGTCGGCCATCGAGATGATCACCGCAACCTCGCTGCCACTATCGGTGACGATCACCTCTTCACCTGTCGCAGCGACCCCACGGACGATGGCACCGAGTTGCATCCGCAGATCCCGCAGGCTGTGCGTACTCATGTTCAACATGTTACACATTCGACGCTGGCGCCGAGATGGATGGGCGGCAGGACCCGGCGGATCTAGGCGCGATGGGCGAGGAGGTGTTCCATGATCAGGCGGGTCAGGGCTTCGGGGGCTTGTTCGGGGATCCAGTGGGAGACGTCTTCGAGCATTTCGAAGCGGTAGGGGCCGGTGACGTGGCGTTCGGTGGCCATGGCGGCGGTGGAGCCGATGGTGCTGTCCTCGGTGCTCCACACGTAGAGAGTCGGGACTGCCACGGCATCGGTCGGGGCCGCGAGATGCATGGCCCGGTACCAATTCAGGGCCGCGGTCAGGGCGTCGGGCTGGGTAAGGCGGTGGACGTAGTCGTCGATCCGCTCCTCGGGAATCTTCCATTCGAAGATCTGGCGGAGTGCGGCCGCATCGTCGGCGAGCAGTACGCGCTCGGCGACCCGGGGTCTGCGCAGCAGCGCGAAGTAATTGGAGCGTTGAGCCTGGTCTTCGTCCTCGGTGAGCGCGCGAAGGAAGGCGGCGGGGTGCGGTAGCGACACCGCGGTCCAGGTGCGAATTCGCTCGGGCATGGCTGCCGCGGCGGCCCAGCCCACATAAGCACCCCAGTCGTGGCCGACAAGATCGAATCGCTGCCAGCCGAGCTCGTCGGCGATGGCGGCGACATCGCCCACCAACTCCTCGACTCGGTAGTCGGCGACATGTTCGGGACGCGCACCGGGGGAATAGCCGCGCTGATCAGGGGCGACGACATGACAGCCGCCGTTGCCGAGTGCATTGAGCTGGAACTCCCACTCGATGGCGGCTTCCGGAAAACCGTGCAGGAGCATGACTTCGCGACCACCGGGTTCCCCACAGGCCAGCGCATCGAAGGTGCCCGCCGCGGTGGGAATCTTGATTGCCTCGATCACCCCGTCGACTCTAGAGGCCGACCCCGACAGCTCCACAGGGCCGCGCCAGAACCCCGGAAACGACGAACGCGGCATCGGCAGGCAGCCGATACCGCGTGGGTCGATGGTGGTTGTCGTCGTGGTGGGTTCGGGTCACTTGTTGCGGCGCAGTCCGAGGTACTGCAGGGCGGCGAACCCGCCGACGGTGGCGGCTTGCATGACCGTCCAGACACCTCCGATCGTGTTGACCTCGAGTGCGCCTTCGATCAGGGCGACGAGGCTGATGACGGCCCAGGCGGCGTTCCCGGTGACGATGGTTCGAACCAGGCCGGTGTTGATGGTGGCGGGTGTGCCGATGAGGGCGACGGCGATGCCGTAGAGGGTCAGGAAGATCCCGATCGGGATCCCGATGCGGGTGTCGAGGCCGAGCAGGGTTTCCAGTGGTCCGGACAGGGCGAGGTAGGCCAGGCCGTTGGCGCCGGTGATGACGGCGTCCAGTCGCAGCGAGGTGCGCAGCAGTTTCGGTCCAGGTGCGAGCAGGGTGTTCAGGTAGGACGCAGTGGCAGTGGTGGTGGTCATGATGGTGGGTTTCCTTCTGGTGTAACGGGTTTGGGGGTTGGGGGCGTGCGAGTGGCACATCGTGGAGTGGGGTTGTGGGTGTTTGCCATGGTGATGTGCCACTCGCGGTGGTGATGGGGGTCGACCCGCAGCCCGGCAGGGTTCGATTCGGGCCGAGCGGGGATCGGCGGTGCGGGGTAGGTTCGGGTTTGCGCCCGGGGCTCCGGCGTGGATTGCGGCGAGGTGGATGGCGTGCGGTTCGGATTCGGGCCGGGCTCGACTGTGCCGGGCAGGTTTGCGCCCTGGGCTCCGGCGCGGATTCCGGTGGGGTGGATATCCGTCCGCGCCGGGCTGGGTTTCAGACTCTGCTCGGGGGTGGGTTTTCAGACTCCGGCGGGGACTTTGTCGAGGAAGCCCAGGACCTGGGTGATGCGGTTGTCCTCGATGACTGCGACGTCGAAGCCGACGACGACGGCGGGGCCGTCGGCGGGGCCGAGGTTCCAGGTGAAGCGGACCTGGTTGTGGTGGGCGTCGACGGGGCCTGCGAGGGTGAAGACCCAGCCGGGGAATTGGGCTTGCACGCCGGCGATGGCGGCGTCGAGTTCGTGGTGGCCGGTGACGGTGACCAGGGGGTCGGTGTAGGTGGCGGTTTCGGTGAAGACCCGGGCGATCGCGGCGGTGCGGGCGGTGGGGTCGGTGGCGTTCCAGGCTTCGAGGTACTGGGTGACGATGGTGTTCATGATGGCCTCCGAAAGGGCTTGTGGTCTGCGGTTTCTCGGTGTCCGTGTTGGACGAGAACTACGTTATGACCTGGCCGTGGGGTGGCGAATCAGTCGTCTATAAGTACTTTCCGTACCGGGGGTACCTACATCGGGTCACAGCCTCCGCACCATCTCGAATTCCAGGCGCGGATCGCCTTCCGCGATCGGACCGTGCACGCCGGTTCGGACGAACCCGTGCCGCAGGTACAGCCGTTCGGCCGCGGTGTTGCCGTCCGACACCTCTAGCCAGACCGCCCGATACCCCGCCTCGGCCGCCCACGCGATCACCGCGCGCATGAGCAGACCCGAAACCCCGGTGCCGCGCGCTTCAGGAGCAACCCACATCGAAATCAGATGGGCGCCATCGCGTTCCACGTCGTCGAGCCCGCCGACCGTGCCGATGTCCACACCGCCCGCGCTCGCGAGGAACTGCGCGCGTTGCGCCAGCAATCTGCGCCAATCCTGTTCCGTCCGAGCCTGCGCCCACGCCAGCGTCGACCCGAATGCCGACGGCGCATCGGCCAATGCCCGCAACCGGATGTCTCGAAACCCCGCCCAATCTTCGGCCGTCAGACGCCGAATCCCCGCTTCCCCCAACATGATCCCCTTCATCGAGTGGCATCAGGCCACAGCAACCGCCGAGCGTCCCGTTGCATTACTCGAAAGGTAACCCATCGCCGCACCCGAAGGCACGGCGATTCAACGGGTTTCAGTGTTCGTCGTAATGACCGTCGTGGGCGGCGTGACGGTGACCATCGTGCAGATAGTCGACGTGGTCGCCGTGCTGGACCGCGTCGTGGCCGCAGCCTTCGCCGTGCACATGATCATGGGCGGCGCACTCCGTGTGGCCCGTGGGCTCGCATTCGTCCCAGTGACCCTCGTGCTGGCGGTGCAGGTGGCCGTCGTGGGCATAGTCCACGTGGTCACCGTGCACGACCTCGGCGTGGCCACATCCCGGGCCGTGGACGTGCTGGTGTTCGGTGTGCTGCCGGTGTGCGGTGGTCATCAGACTTCCTTCCCGATAGCTGGACAGGTGGAGCCGATTGTGCCGAACACATTAGCAGGTGCGCATCTATGCAGTTTGCTCAGGGTGTGCCGCAGGTCACACCAACCGGGTCACAGCACCTGGGAGAGGAAACGCTGCAGGCGTGGGGTCTGAGGGTCGTCGAACAGGGACTGCGGGGTGCCGATCTCGACGACCTGACCGGCGTCCATGAACACCACGCTGTCGGAAACACTTCGGGCGAAACCCATTTCGTGGGTCACCACGATCATCGACATACCGCCCGAGGCCAGCTCGGCCATGACCGCGAGGATGCCCTTGACCAGCTCGGGGTCCAGCGCCGAGGTCGCCTCGTCGAAGAACATGATCTCCGGCTTCATGGCGAGCGCGCGGGCGATGGCCACCCGCTGCTGCTGGCCACCGGAGAGGTTCGACGGACGCGAATCGGCCTTTTCGGCCAGCCCGACAACCTGCAGCTGCTCGATAGCCAGCGCCCGCGCCTCGTCCTTGGACAGCCCGCGCAGCTTGCGCGGGCCGAGGGCGACATTGTCGGCGACCGTCTTGTGCGGGAACAGGTTGAAGTGCTGGAACACCATGCCGATGCGCTGGCGCAGCCGGTCGGGGTCCTCGGTCAGCACCGACTTCCCGTCCAGCAGCACGTCGCCCTGATCCGGCTCGTGCAGCCGGTTGAGCACCCGCAACAAGGTCGACTTGCCGGAGCCGGACGGGCCGATGACGGTGGTGGTCTTGCCCGCGTCGACGTGCACGTTGATACCGCGCAGCACATGGTTGCGCCCGAGCGTCAGATGCAGGCCGGTACCGGTGAGGGATGCACTCATTTAATTTATCCGCGCCCTTCCGTGATCGTGGCCGCCTCGACCTGGTCGATGGGTTGGTCGGGCCTGCCGGTGCGCATGCGGCGGTCGATGTAGTTGACCAGGTGGGTGAGCGGGACGGTCAGCAGCAGATAGACCAGGCCCGCCGCGACCAGCGGGGAGAGGTTTCCGGTCTGTGCATTGAGGTCGCGGCCGACCGCGAACAGTTCGCGCTGGGTGGCGAGCAGGCCGAGGAAGTAGATCAGCGAGGAATCCTTGATGAGCGCGATGAACTGGTTCATCAGCGCGGGCAGCACCCGCCGGACACCCTGCGGGATCACCACCAGGGTCATCGCCTGGCGGTAGCCGAAACCGATGGCGCGTGCCGCCTCCAACTGACCGGGCTCCACCGACTGGATGCCGGAGCGGAAGATCTCACCGATATAGGCCGAGGCCAGCAGGGCCAGCGCGATCGCGCCGAGCCAGTAGGGATTGTTGCCGGTGACACCGCGCACCACCGGGCCGATGCCGAGGCCGATGATCAGGATGATCACCACGGCGGGCAGACCGCGGAAGATATCGGTGTAGACGCGAGCCGGCCAGCGCAGCCATCGGGTCCTGGAGATCCCGGCGACTGCGAGCAGCATGCCGAGTGCGGTGCCGAGGACACCCGAAACCAGCGCGAGGATCAGCGTGTTCGGCAGGCCGGTCTTGAACAGGTCGGGAAAAGCCTTGCGATACAACGACCAGTCGAAGAATGTGTCCTGCAACTGCTGCATCGTCGACTTGGGCACGCTCTGCGCGGTGTCGGTCGGCTTCTTCTCCGCAGCGATGGCAGCGAAGTCCGGAAGCTGCGGCGCGGGTGCGGCTTTCGAGCCCGGCTTCCAACCCGGCGGTAACTGCCTCGGCACCCAATCGGTGTAGAGCTCGGCGTAGGTGCCGTCGGCGATCACTGCGTCGAGGCCGCTGTTGAGCGCGTCGATGAGCGGCTGGTTGTCCTTGGCGACCGCATAGCCGACGAAATTGTCCAGGCTGAAGGTGTTCTGGATGATCGACGTTCCGTCACCCGGCTGCACCTGCCCCTCGGCCTGCGCCGACGGCGCGACCCAGGCATCGACCTGGCCGGACTTCAAGTTCGCGTAAGCGGTGGCGTAATCGGGAAACTTCACCGGATCCAGGTGCAGCTGGTTGACCACGTAATCGTCCTGCACGGTGCCCTGGACGACGGCGATCCTGGTGCCGCGCCCCAGGTCCGAGAAGCCTTTGATGGCGCTGCCGTTGGCCACGACGAGGGAGAAGTAGCCGAAGTCGTAGCCGTTGGTGAAGCCGACGCGTTCGCGGCGCTCCGCGGTGGTGGTGATGTTCGACGAGCCGACATCGAAGCGGCCGCCGGAGACCTGCGACAGCAGCGGTGCGAACTCGGTGCCCGAGAACTCGACCTGCAGACCGAGTTTCACACCGATCGCACGCAGCAGCTCATTGTCGAAGCCGGTGAAAGTGCCCGTCGAGTTCAGGCAGATGCTCGGCGGCGCGTCCGACAGTGTGCCGACGCTGAGCTTGCCCGGTGTGCTCAGCCGCAGCTTGCTGGTGTCGATGGACCCGACCGGTGCGGTAGTCGCCGTGGTGTACCGATCTACCCCGGCGGACGCCGCCGACCCGAGGTTCGTCGGCGCCGCGGACGCGGCACTGATCCCGGGTGGCGAGCATTGATTGCGGTCGGACGACGAATCGTCGCCGGAACCGCACGCCGTGGCCGCGAGGCCAACGGCGAGCAGCATCACGGCGATCAATGCACGAGACCGCACAGCGGGCAGACCAGCCATGATCCAGAACCCTAGACCGGAACTACCGCAATCCCACAGTTACACCGATGGCTCCGCGACGTCCACATCCCGCAGTTTCGGCGGCGTGTCCGGCGCTGCCGAGTTCGGATCACCGTGATCCGAACTCGGCGTCGCCATGGAGCTGCATGCCGGGCAATCGGTCAGGCAAGGCCGCTGACCGGCTCCGGATTGATCTCGTCGCGCCAGCGGACCGCCCGCTCGACCTCACCCAGGTCGTAGTTCGGGCCGCTGACACCGATGGTGAACAACGTCACGCCCGCGGCGAGGAGCGCGGGGGCGTTCTCCGCCCCCGGCCAGTGCACCGAACGCTCGATGTGGCCTTCGTCGGTGCCGACCGTCGCGCAATGCTCGGCGAGCACCTTGTTCTTGTGCGCGAGAACCTCGAGGTCGGCAAAGGTGTGCCAGATGTCGGCGTACTGGGCGACCAGCCGCAGCGTCTTCTTCTCGCCACCGCCGCCGATGAGGATCGGGATGTCGCGGGTCGGCTGCGGATTCAGCTTCCTGAGACGGGCATCGATGCGGGCCATGTTCTCCTTCAGGAGATCGAGCCTGGTTCCCGCGGTGCCGAATTCGTAGCCGTATTCGTCGTAATCCTTCTGGAACCAGCCCGCGCCGATCCCCAGGATCAGTCGACCGTCGCTGATGTGGTCCACGGTGCGCGCCATATCGGCGAGCAGGTCGGGGTTGCGGTAGCCGCCGCCGGTGACCAGCGCACCGAGCTCGACGCGCTCGGTCTGCTCGGCGATCGCGCCGAGCATCGTCCAACACTCGAAGTGCGCGCCGTTCGGATCACCGGTCAGCGGGTAGAAGTGATCCCAGTTGAACACGATGTCGACACCTGCGTCTTCCGACCGCAGGACGGCGTCGCGGATGAGTCCGTAATTCGGCGCGTGCTGTGGTTGTAGCTGAACTCCGATACGAACCGGTCGGGTCATTTCGATGCTCCTCGTCGCTCGGTCTAACTCCGTGATCGAGGCTACCGGCGACGGCTCGATCCGGTCGGCTTCCTTTCCCATGAGCGAACTCGAGCATCGGGAGCGCCGAACGCGCACACCCGAGTAGAATCGCGCATTCAACCCTCTACTCGGATCGTCCGGCACCTTCCTGGCGGGTGTAGGACATGCTTCCGTCGCGAATTGACAACCATTCAGGTGTTCAAATCTCGCCGTGACGTCTACTCACACGCGGCGCGCATGCACCGGCCCGTCACATCGGCGAGGTGGCGCTGTTGAACGGGCCGGGCGATTCCGCAGCTGGCCTGTTCGAACAATTCGGGTTGCTGGTGATTAACTTGCCGTCAGCGGGTATCCACGTCCTGTGAGGCTGATACGAATGCCAGGCGTGTATCGACCGCAGGCCGATACGACCTTGCTCATGCAGGCAATGCTCACTGCCACGATCCCACACGACAAACGAGTCCTCGACATTTGTACCGGCACGGGCGCTCTGGCCATTCGAGCAGCGATGGCGGGCGCTCGCAGCGTGACAGCCGTGGACATCTCGAGGTCTGCGATCGTTTCGGCGTGGCTCAATAGTCGAGCACGAGGTATCCGACTCGAATTGCTGCACGGGGAGCTTGCGCACATTCCGCACCGCAGGTTATTCGACTTGGTGCTTGTCAATCCGCCATACGTGCCTTCTCCGAAAGAAGTGCCCGCCCGCGGACGAGCGCGCGCATGGGAAGGCGGAGCCGGCGGCCGAGCTGTGCTGGATGTTCTATGTCGGATGATGCCGCACATACTCGATAGCCACGGCATCGGGCTGATGGTCCATTCGGCGCTTTGCGAGCCAGAGGCCACATTGTCTCAGCTCCGCGATGGTGGGCTCAAAGCTGCAGTGGTGGCTCGCGAAATGGCGGCTTTCGGGCCCGTAATGCGTGAACGTGTGGACTGGCTGGAATCAGCTGGGTTCATCAAGCCAGGACAACGACATGAGGAGTTGGTGGTGATCCGTGCCGACCGAACACAAGAATGAGCGCCGCAGAGTGACCCTCACTCGAGACGGGCCCGCTTTGATCGAAGGTCCCGTGGAGTTGGTTATGGATGACGGCACCACCGTCACGTCGGACCGGTTCCTGGTCGCCGTCTGCATGTGCCGCCGATCAGGCAACTATCCATTCTGCGATACCAGTCATCGCAAGCACCGAACCAAACCTGTCGCAGACTGAAAATGTCCTGCTGCCTTGCTATCTCATGGCGCTGGTTTCACCCTGACGATTCGTATCACGCGCACCAAAAATGGCGCTCACCAGGGCAATCATCTGTTAGTCCCTGGACATCCGGCACCACCTGAGTCGAGCTCGCGCAAGGAACTGTGTCCGGACTGCCAGCTTCCGAGTACCTGCTCTGTGAATCGATCCTCCAGCAGATTCGTCGCCTGGATGCCGAAGACGACTGACGCCGTCAGCTCGGGTTCCTGAGTGAGTAAATTCTCGATGACGTCGCGGCGCATGACCTGTTCGTGTACAGCGTCGGCCTCGACATGTTCGGTGTAAAAGAGCACACAAGCAGGATCCGCATCCAACCGCTCCAGTGCATCCACCATCCGCCGCGCTCCAGGTGGCGAGGCGATCTCTACTGAGGCGAAATGACCGACCAATGCTCCGCGCAGGTCACGATGCAGCCCGAAGAGCGACATCATGTTCACCACTGCAAGCATTGAAGCGGGAACGACGTTCAGATAATAGAGATAGCCGGATGCCAGCCCCGCGCCCGCTAAAAGATCCGCAAACAGCCGGGCATGTATTCGATCGCCGCGCCCGCCGCCGAACTCGTCGAATTCAACAGCAACCAGGGATGCCTTGGCCTGTCCGCGCAACCGCGGAATCACCCAAGCGTATGGATCGGCCTCCTTGTGGTGATAGATCGAGCGATGCACGAAATATTCACAAACCTGCCACCATTCGCCGTGATCGCGGAGGTGCTGACTGACTCCAGTCGAGTCGATGGGCTCAACGAGCAAGGCATCGAGCTCCTCTTTCAGCTCTTGGCCGCCCGCGACATCCCGCCGGAGAGCTGCCAAGAATCGGTGCTCCAGGTCCGCGCGAAACCCGAGCAGGCTGGGATCCCATTCCCAGCCCGGATCAACCGACTCGAAGCCCTGATAGTGCAACTCGTAACACATATATAGCGCCAGCTGCAGATCTTCGCCGTAGGGATCAGCGTCATCAGCGTTGACGGCGATAGCGGCGCCGGTTCGGCCGCCCAGCAGGTCCACAACCGCGCGCGAGAGCGGGCCGCGCGGCCGCGGCAGGGTCGGGAACTCGATACCGATCATGCTCGACGCTTACCCAAAACACCCCTGATTACGCCGGGACCACGTCAGTGCGGTTCAGGCGATAGCCGCCGACTGCGGTCGCCTCGGCCTCGGCCCGGAGTCGGCAAGGCGGCCACCGGCCATGTTGCGAATTCGCCACGCTGCACGTGTTCGGTGGCCCGGATCGAGAAGCAGGACACGCCAAGTCGCCTCGGTGACACGGGGTTCACCGAGGCGACTGGAGCGGGGGCACAGACGAGCTGGCGTGAGGTGGTCGCGGTCACGCTCGCTTGTTGAATGTGGAGGATGCCCACAGGTACCCGACGAGAGCGATCCCGATGCACCAGGCGACGGCGGCGACCGCGTCGCCGGTGTCCGCTGCGCCGTTGAGCAAGCCGCGCACGGTTTCGATGATCGGCGTGAAGGGTTGGTACTGCGCGAACTGCCGCAGGCCCGGCCCCATCTTCTCCGCCGGTACGATCGCGCTGCTGAAGAACGGCAGCATGACCAGCGGCACGGCGGCCAGACCCGCCGTTTCCACAGACTTCGCCGCCAAACCCAAGGCGACCGTGAGCCAGCCGGCCGCGACACCGAGCAGCACGACGATGCCGGCCACACCGAGCCAATCGAGGAAACTCGCCGCCGGGCTGAATCCAAGCAGGAAGGCCACTCCGATAAGGGCCGCGATGGCGACCACATTGGTCAGCACACTGGCGACGACATGACCGGTCAACACCGCGCCACGGGAGACGTCCATGACCTTGAACCGGTTGATGATGCCCTTCGTCATGTCGGAGTTCACCGCGGTCGCGGTGGCCCCCAGCCCGTAGCAGACGGCCAGCAGCATCAGTCCCGGCGTCGCGTAGTCGATGTAGTCGACACCGACGTTGAACGCGTCACCGAACATGTACACGAACATCAACATGATGATGATCGGCATCAGGACCGCGTTGAACACCGATGTCGGGTTCCGGGCGATGTGTTTGAAGTTGCGGCGCAACATGACAATCGAGGGGGACTTGGTGCTCATTTCGCGGAAACCTCCGTGGTGCGGCCCGTCAGGGCGAGGAAAACGTCGTCGAGGTCGGGGGTGTGCACCGAGAACTCCTCGGCGCTGAGTGCGTACTCGTCGAGCCGGTCCAGCAGAGCCCGCAGCGATTTCGTCCCGCCATCGCTGGGAACCCGCAAGGTCAGTGCCTCGTCGTCCCGCGTGGAGTCGGGGAAGATAGGCGCCGCCGCGTCGAGTTGGGAGACGTTGGTGAACCGGAGCCGGATGTGCGTTCCCGGGATCTGGCGCTTGAGTTCGTCGGGAGTGCCCTTGGCAACCAGGCGGCCCCCGTCGAGCACCGCGATCTGATCGGCGAGCTGATCGGCCTCTTCGAGATACTGCGTGGTGAGGAAGATGGTCACGCCGTCGGCAACCAGGTCACGGATGATCGACCACATCGTGCGACGACTGCGCGGGTCCAGTCCCGTCGTCGGCTCGTCCAGGAAGATGATCTTCGGGTTGCCGACCAGGGTCATCGCCAGGTCCAGTTTCCGGCGCATACCGCCGGAGTAGGTCGAGGCGGGCTTGCGCGCCGCCTCCACCAGATCGAAGCGTTCCAGCAGCTCTGTGACGATCCGCTTACCATCTTTGGCGGGGACCCCGAGGAGGTCCACCATCAGCTGCAGGTTCTCCTGCCCCGTCAGCAGCTCGTCCACCGCCGCGAACTGACCGGTCACCCCGATCGCCGCGCGCACCGCCTTGGCCTCGGTCGCGAGGTCATGGCCGGCAACGCGGACCGACCCGCCGTCCGCCTTCATCAACGTGGTCAGGACGTTCACCGTCGTCGTCTTACCCGCGCCGTTCGGGCCGAGCAGGGAAAAAACCGTGCCCGCAGGAACATCCAGATCGATGCCGTCGAGCACGACCTTGTCCCCATATGTCTTCCGCAGCCCGGAAACTGCGATCGCTGAATTTCTCATGTGACCACTATCGGCGCCCGGCCTGATACCGACCTGTCACGTCCCTGACACGGCCACTGACACGGTGTTCTACCCCGTCGCGCCAGGCCAGGATGCTGCGCGGCCGGATCGCCGACGAGGCTGCAACCGATATCGCTTCGAATACGATCTTCGCGCCGGTATCGAGGTGTTGTAGTTCGGCGCGGCGCGGCCACCGACCGGCACGATGTCGAGAACACACGCCGACACGTCAGCCGCACGACCCAGTGGTGGCCACCTGCGCCGATCTAGCACACGGCTCTGCGTGCGCGCGAACTCGAGCATTTCGAGCACGAATCGAGCAGATCCAGTAATATCGCCGCTCAACCCCTTACTCGGATCGTCCGGCACGTTCCTGCCGGTGAGAGGACAACATGAGCTACTTCCGTCATGCGCAACCAGCAACGGTAGCCTTCGACCCCGTGACCACGCTGCTGTTGCGAAATCGCATCCTTTCGCGTGTGCCAACCGGCGAAGGGAAGTGATCTGCCGTGGCTACGGTGACCTTTGAAAGCGCTACCCGGCTCTACCCGGGCAGCAACAAACCAGCCGTCGACGCACTGGATCTGGAGATCGCGGACGGCGAATTCCTGGTTCTGGTCGGTCCGTCCGGCTGTGGCAAGTCGACCTCGCTGCGGATGCTCGCCGGCCTCGAAGAGGTCGACGGCGGGCGAATCCTGATCGGCGACAACGACGTCACGCACGCGGAGCCCAAGGAACGCGATATCGCGATGGTGTTCCAGAACTATGCGCTCTACCCGCACATGAGCGTCGCCGAGAACATGGGCTTCGCGTTGAAGTTGGCCAAGGTCGCCAAGGCGGAGAAGGAAAAGCGGGTGCTGGAGGCGGCCAAGCTGCTCGACCTCGAGCCGTATCTGGATCGCAAGCCGAAGGCGCTCTCCGGTGGCCAGCGCCAGCGCGTCGCGATGGGCAGGGCGATCGTGCGCCAGCCGCAGGTGTTCCTGATGGACGAGCCGCTGTCGAACCTGGATGCCAAGCTGCGGGTGCAGACCCGCACCCAGATCGCCCAGCTGCAGCGTCGCCTCGGCACCACCACCGTGTACGTCACCCACGACCAGGTCGAGGCGATGACCATGGGCGATCGGGTCGCGGTGCTCAAGGACGGGCTGCTGCAGCAGTGCGCGACACCGCGCGATCTGTACCGGGAGCCGGCGAACATGTTCGTCGCCGGGTTCATGGGCTCACCCGCCATGAATCTGTTCACGCTGCCGGTCGCCGAGGGCGCGGTATCCCTCGGCGGGCACCCGCTGCCGGTCCCCCGCTCGGTCGCCGACGCGGCCGAGGGCTCGGTGGTCGTCGGCATCCGGCCGGAGCATCTCGAGCTCGGCGGTGACACCGGGATCGAGTTGGAGGTCGACGTGGTGGAAGAGCTCGGCTCCGACGCCTACATCTACGGCCGCGCCGTAGACGGGGACACCGGGGAAACCATTGTGGCGCGGGCAGATTGGCGCAGCCCGCCGGCGAAGGGCGACCGGGTCCGGTTGTCCACCTCCGCCGAGCACACCTACTTCTTCTCGGCCGCAGACGGACGTCGCCTCTCCTGAGCCCGCGAAAGCCCCGTTCGCCCAACGCGGAACAGCTGGTGAACGGGGCACGGCGTTCTTACACTCGGGTCCGCGGATACGTCCCCCGCGGTAGGAGCAGGCAATGAAGGTAGCTGTCCTCGGCACCGGAGAAGTCGGCAGGAGGCTCGCGAGCAAGCTGGTCGAGCTCGGTCACGCGGTGACGCTCGGCTCCCGCACCGCCGACAACGCCGCTGCCACCGCGTGGGCAGGCGAAACCGGCGGCGCGCACGGCACCTTCGCCGAGGCGGCGGCGGACGCCGAGCTGGTGATCAATGCGACGTCGGGCACGGTGTCGCTGGCTGCGCTCACCGCCGCAGGCGCGGCGAATCTGCGCGGCAAGATCATCGTGGATGTATCGAACGCGCTGGACTTCTCCGGCGGGTTTCCGCCCAAGCTGGTCATCCCCGAGGCGGGCAGTGTGGCGGAACAGCTACAGCTGGCCTTCCCGGCGGCGAGGGTCGTGAAGACCCTCAACACGATGAACAACCAGCTGATGGTGGACCCGTCCCGAATTTCGGGTCGGCACAACGTGTTTCTCAGTGGCGATGACGAATCCGCCAAGTCCGAAGTGGCCGCCCTGCTCAATTCCTTCGGCTGGACCAGCGAGCAGATCATCGATCTCGGCGCCCTCGAAACCGCCCGCAGCACCGAGCCGCTCGTGCTGTTGTGGGTGTCGCTGCACAGCAAGCTGGGCATCGAGGACATCAACTACGCGGTCGTCACCGGCTGACGACCGGCTCGACAGGGCGGAGCTACTCGGCCCGGCGGGCCCGGCCTGCGCGCGCGTAATCCGGATTGAGCCGAATGCCGAGCTCCTCGAGCGCGATCTCATTGCCCGTCTCGCTGCGCACCTGAACCCGGACCGGCGCGCCGCTCGACCCCTCTACCAGCAGCAACGGTGCTGGTCCCGGCTGCAGGTACGTGTCGCCCCACTGCATCAGTGCGAGCACCGCGGGTAGTAGGTCGCGGCCCATGTCGGTCAGCACATACTCGTGGCGCGTGCGCCTGCCCGCTTCTCGGTACGGCTGCTTGGCCAGCAGGCCCGCCTCCGTGAGCTTCCGGAGCTGGCCCGATGCGGCCGCATCGGTGATGCCGACCCGTGCGGCGAAACCGTCGAAGCGCCGGGTGCCGTAGTAGGCCTCGCGCAGGATCAGAACCGCCGAGCGGGTGCCGACGAGATCCATCGCCTTCGCGATCGAGCATTCCTCGGGTTTCCACGAGCTCAGATCGGCCAACGGTCCTTCCATCACGGCTGCCATGACGAACATCATAGCGACAGTTGGCTTGAGCCGACTATATCCAGGCGTTAACCTGACTATAAGCCAATAGAGCCAGGCGAAGGAGTCCGGCTCCCGGTCCGGAAGGAACCACCATGAGAGACGCAGTGATCGTCGAGGCGGTACGCACACCGATCGGCAAGGGCAAGCCGAACGGGGCGCTGCACAACGTGAACGCAGTGGATCTACTGGCGCACAGCCTGCGCGAGGTGGTGGACCGCAGCGGCATCGATCCGGTACTCATCGACGACGTGATCGGCGGCATCGTCACCCAGGTCGGCGAGCAGGGCGCCAATATGACTCGGCGCGCCGCGCTGGCCGCGGGCTATCCGGAATCGGTGCCCGCGACCACCGTCGATCGGCAATGCGGCAGCAGCCAGCAGGCCATCCACTTCGCCGCCCAGGGTGTCATCGCCGGCGCCTACGACATCGTCGTCGCCGCGGGTGTCGAGTCGATGGGCCGAATTCCCATGGGCGCCAACCTGATCGGATCCGAAGATCTGTCCGGTGTCGGTTTCACCGAGCGCTATCCCGATGGCCTCGTCCCCCAGGGCATCAGCGCCGAGCTGATCGCGGCCAAATGGGGACTGACTCGCACGCAGCTGGACGAGTTCGCGCTGACCAGCCACGAAAAAGCCGCACTGGCAACGAAGAACGGCCTGTTCACCAAAGAACTCGCGCCGATCAACGGCCTGCACACCGACGAAGGCATCCGCGTCGGCAGCACCCTGGAAACCCTCGGCAAGCTGCGTCCCGCCTACTACGACGAGGCCATGGCCGCCCGCTTCCCACAGATCGGATGGGAGATCACCGCGGCAACGGCGAGCCAGGTCAGCGACGGCAGCGCGGCGGTGTTGATCATGACCGGCGAACGCGCCCGTGAGCTCGGCCTGACCCCGCTGGCCAGGCTGCACAGCTTCGCGGTCGCGGGCGACGATCCGCTGCTCATGCTCACCGCGGTCATCCCGGCCACCCGAAAGGTCCTGCAACGCGCCGGCCTCCAGCTCTCGGACATGGACCTCATCGAGATCAACGAGGCGTTCTCCCCCGTCGTTCTCGCCTGGGCGCATGACACCGGCGCCGACCTGAGCAAGGTGAATGTCAACGGCGGCGCCATCGCCATCGGCCACCCGCTCGGCGCCTCCGGCGCGCGCCTGATGACCACCCTGGTCCACGCCATGCAGGACCGCGGCGCACGCTATGGCCTGCAAACCATGTGCGAGGCAGGCGGATTGGCCAACGCCACCATCCTCGAACGGCTCTGATATCGAAGGATCCGAATCCGGAAGCCAACCGTCTGGGACGAACAATGCCCGTCGCATCGACTCGGTGCGACGGGCATGTCGTTCACCCGGAGACGAGGATCGCGACCAGG
Organism: Nocardia sp. NBC_01009; assembly: GCF_045208035.1. NCBI lineage: Bacteria > Bacillati > Actinomycetota > Actinomycetes > Mycobacteriales > Nocardiaceae > Nocardia > Nocardia sp. NBC_01009. The sequence goes on from NZ_CP108695.1 coordinate 829,007, forward strand.
AAACCGGCGACCCATGCTCCGACCAGCAGCGGCAGCGCAACGAGCGGCGTCCAGCCGATGGGCCTGCGGGCCCGCACTGCCGCCAGTAAGAGCATCGCTGTGTATGCCAACGACATTGCGATGCCGGCCCAGGCGACGCCATAGGCCACCGACAGCCGTCGCATTTCACCCACATCCGCCACGAGTTCGTACAGCGGCACGAATGCGGCGGTCGTCCCTGCGAATCCGATGCTGATCAGCGAGCCGATGACAGCGCGCACAGGATCAAGCAACCGGCGCCGTCGATCCCACGTCATACCCCCAAGCATGACGCGTGCCGAAGCCAACCGAATCATCCATGTGTCTAAATTAATTAGCCATTTGTAAAATTATTGGCTAGCCTGGTCGGGTGCCCACACACCGCGCCCCTGAGCCCGGCTCCCGCGTACGTGATGCCGAACGAACCAAGCGTTGCCTGCTCGATGCCGCGTTCGACGAGTTCTCGGCGCGCGGGTACGCAGGGGCGCGCGTCGGCGACATCGCCACCCGCGCCGGGGTCAACAAGCAGCTGATCACCTACTACTTCGGCGGCAAAGAAGGGCTCTATCAGGCGTTGCAGCAGCAATGGCTGGAGCAGGAAGCCGATTTCGCCGACCCGTCGCTGCCGCTCGGCGAAGTCCTGACCCGATATCTGCGGCACGCCCTCACCGACCCACGTGGCATCCGGCTGCTCATGTGGCGGGGCTTGTCCGACGACGCGCCCGAGACCACACAGAAGCCGATCCACGAGGCAGACCTGGAGAGCACCCGGCGGCGGCAGGAGTGCGGGGAGATCGCTGCCGATCTCGATCCCGCGTCGTTCCAGCTCGCGGTGATGGGCATGGTGATCGCGCCGCTGCTGCTGCCTGCGCAGGTCCGCGAACTGTTCGGGATCGATCCACAGACACCGGAATTCGAACAACGCTACGGCGAGCAATTGCGCCGGATCCTCGCTCATCTCACTGCACCAGATTTCGAAGGAGACACCCCGTGACCTACCTCGTCACCGGCGCCCGCGGCATTGTCGGCCGCGCCGTCATCGACCAGTTGCTCACCGCAGGAAAGTCGGTGCGGGCGGCCAGTTCCGATCCGACCAAGACCACCGTGCCCGACGGGGTCGAGTTGGTCGGCCTCGACATGACCGACCCCGCGTCGGTGGCCGCCGCGCTCGACGGCGTGGACCGGGCCTTTGTGTACGCCGCACCCGAAGGCATCGAGAACCTCATCGACGCCGCACAGGCCGGCGAGGTCGCACACGTAGCGCTGCTGTCCTCGATCGCGGCGGAAAGCGAAGACAATACGATCGGCGCGCACCATCTCGCCGTCGAGCGGCCACTACAGGAATCCGGCCTGCCGCTGACCGTGCTGCGACCGGGCGCGTTCGCGGCCAACTCCCGCTGGTGGGCGTCCTCGATCAAGTCGGAACGGGTTGCGCGCCTACCCTTTCCGGGCTTGCAGCTGAACCCCATCCACGAGGCCGACATCGCGGCCGCGGCCGTCGCCGCACTCACCGAGCCGGGGCATGCGGGTAAGATCTATCCACTGACCGGACCCGAATCGCTGTCGCAGCGCGACATGGTCGAGCACATCGCCGCGGCCATCGGCGAACCGGTGGAATTGGTCGAGCTGAGCTACGAGCAGGCAGCGAAGTTCCTGTACAAGCCGGTGCTCGACATGTGGGCCGAAGCCGGGACCGCGCCGGCGTCGGTCGGCCCCACCTCCGAGTCGGTGACCGGTGCACCCGCGCGGACATACGCGCAGTGGGCTATCGACCACATCGCCGACTTTCACTGACCGCGTTGCGAAACTACTCATAGAGACGAGGCCGAAACGAGTAGTCGATCCCCATCCGTATGGTGACGATGGTGATCCCCGCCGACACCGACGCCATCACCGAGACCATCGTGTACGCCATTCCGCTGCGGACCCGCTTCCGCGGCATCACGGTGCGCGAGGGAATGTTGTTGCGTGGACCGCTCGGGTGGGGTGAGTTCTGCCCGTTCCCCGAGTACGACGATCGCGAAGCGACCAGCTGGCTGGCCACAGCGCTGGAGCAGGTCACGGTGGGCTGGCCGGAACCGGTGCGCGAGCTCGTCCCCATCAATTGCACCGTGCCCGCCGTCGACCCCGAGCGCGCATACGACATCGTGGCGAAGTCCGGATGCCGCACCGCCAAAGTGAAGGTCGCCGACCATCCCGAATCGCTCGCCGAAGACCTCGCCCGCGTTGCGGCGGTGCGGGCGGCGCTCGGGACCGACGGTGCGATTCGCGTGGATGCCAACGCGGTGTGGGATGTGGATACCGCGATTGTCAATATCGGCAGGATCGACAGGGCAGCAGGCGGTTTGGAGTATGTCGAACAGCCGTGCCGGACGATCGAGGAACTGGCTGCGGTGCGCCGCAGGGTGGGTGTGCGCATCGCCGCCGACGAATCCATTCGCCGGGCGGAGGATCCGCTGCGGGTCGCAGTCGCGGGCGCGGCCGATATTGCGGTCCTCAAGTGCACGCCACTGGGTGGCGTACGACGCGCGCTACAGGTCGCCGCGGCCGCGGGCCTGCCGTGTGTCGTGTCCTCCGCCCTGGAAACCAGCGTCGGCCTTGCCGCCCAGCTCGCCCTGGCCGGTGCACTGCCCGAACTCGACTTCGCCTGCGGGCTCGGCACGACTGCCCTGTTCGAGGGCGACGTGGTCGCCGAATCGCTGCGCCCGGTCGACGGCTTCCTGCCCGTGCCACGGACACCGCCGCAACCGGACCCGGCTCTGCTCGAGCGCTATCGACAGCCCGACCCGGACCGGATCACGTGGTGGCACAACCGCTTCGACCGAGTGCGCAAGTTGCTGTCCTGAGGGCTCGGCCGGAAACGCGACCGAGCAGCAGCCGGCCCGATCGGACGCAGGACCAGGCGGCAGCCGGAAGCGGGACCGGCCGAATGTCGCGGATCGGCCCGCCCGGACAGCGGAGCGGTTCGAGTCGACATTCGTGGTATCCCCTGCGAGTCAGCCCGACCCCAACCGCACACCGCACCCCAGCATCGTTGCCCGCAGTACCAACGCCGCTTCCGGTCCGATGACACCGTCGACCAGATCCAGATAGCGACTACAGAATTCCGGACCGTGTGGCGCCACCGACGCGGGCGCGGGCTCCAGGTGGTGGGTGAGTTCATGCAGCACAACGAGTTCGCGCAGCGCCCACGCGGTGCCTCCGGTGTGCAACGGCACCGCGAGAACCGCGTCCTCGACCTCATAATGCGCAGCGGTCGTACCGGCCCGCGACCGGACGCGCACGGCCACCCCGGCTCGATCCCACTGCGCACGAACCCAATTGAGCCCGAGCACCTTGTTCGCGTAGGTCTGCACCGAATCGACAGTGGCGAAGCGGCGCTCGATGGGCAGCGTCAGGTGCGATCCGTAGAGCTCGACCGTGCGATTGCCGTGCTCGTCGGCCCGGTCGAACACCCCGCGCACCAGCTGCTCGGCGTCATATACCTTGGCGCGCTGGCTGTCTCGCGGGCTCATGACGATGTGCCGTCGCCCCGTGCCAGTTGCCCGCGGGCCGCACCGAGTTCGGGCGAGGTGCCGAGCCGAGCCGCCCGACCCGCTGCGTCACCCGCACGGCGCGCCGCCGCCGAATGACCGGCCGAGGTCTGTGGGCCACGCCAGGTGCCGCGTGCCTCGGAGGTTTGCGAGTAGAAGTCGGTGAGCTCGATTTCCTTGTTGCGCAGGGCCAATGCGGTGCCGGCCGCCGAGGTGTCCGGCACGAGCTCCGCCTCGACCTCGGCCTTCACCGCGGCCAGTCGGCGCCCGATCCGCGCGGCGAAGGCCATCTGAAAGTTCAGCCTGGCGGTCACCGCCGCGACCGGAGCCTGCACTCGGCGTTGCACCCTTCGCCCCCACCGCTTTTCGGTGACAACTTTCTCCACTGTCGCAGTTCGATACTGCCCCGATTTGATGTACTGATCCGATGCCCGCACCATCTGCACGAGCAGGCTGGCATACAGGGCCTCGCAGGTGTCGATATCGGAATCGAACCCGTAGGCGTAAACCTGGGTGGAGGTCCGCGCAACATCACAGCGCACGTCGTTGGCGGCCGCGATCGCGACGAACAGTTGCACGTAGGTGCGCAATCCCTTCTTGCCCGGCTGGCCGATCGGGATGATCCGCTGCACCGGTGTCGGCCTGCGTTCGCGCCCCGCGACGTGCGAGCGAGCCACCGTCAGGTCGATCGAGGATTTGGTCGCCAGCCGTTGCGCGGCCGCGAGGAATGCCTCGGCCTCGTGCTCGTTATCGGTGGATTCGGCCTTGCGCAACAGCCCACCGATCCGGGTGAGCATCCGGTCGGGAACCGCATTCGGCGAAGTCATCGGGCACAAGCCTAATAGGCTGTCCCGGACCGAGTACGACCACAGACCTGCGTTTGGACGAGTGACCATACAACCGCACAAACGGTAGGCGTAATCCGGCGTGGCACATGAACACCATGTATCTTGCGTTGTGCACCTCTGGTGTGCTGGTGCTCACGTCTCGACCCTTGGAGTGTTCGCGATGGCTTTGAAGAAGGTGTCGTCCCTGCGTTCGTCGCTAATGCCTCGAGCGGCACTGGCTGCTGCCTCGATGGCGCTGCTGACGGCGATGTTCACGGCCTCGTGCTCCAGCGACAGCGGGGGCAATCCGACCGGCCAGAACCTCACCGGCCGTGGCCCGATCACCTATGTCGAGGGCAAGGACACCACCGAGACAGGTGCGGTCAAGCAGTTGATCGAGCGCTGGAACGCGTCGCATCCCGACGAGCAGGTGACGTTCAAGGAGCAGTCGAACGACGCCTCGCAGCAGTACGACGACCTCGTCGAGCACATGCGCTCCAAGCAGTCCAGCTACGACGTGTTCGCCATGGACGTGCCGTGGACCGCCGAGTTCGCCGCCAAGGGCTGGATCCAGCCACTGCGGGATACCTTCTCCATCGACACCTCCGCGCTGCTCTCGCCGCCGGTCGCCAGCGCCACCTACAACAACGTCCTGTACGCGGCGCCCCGAAACACCAACGGTGGCCTGCTGTTCTACCGCAAGGACCTGGTACCCAACCCGCCGAAGACCTGGACCGAAATGCTGGCGCAGTGTCCGGTCGCCAAGCAGAACAACATCGGTTGCTACGCAGGCCAACTCGCACCGTACGAGGGCCTGACGGTGAACACGGCCGAGGTGATCAACGCCTTCGGCGGTACCTTCGTCGGCGCCGACGGCAAGACCCCGACGGTGAACAGCCCGCAGTCCCGCGCCGGACTGAAGCAGCTGGTCGACGCGTACAAGAGCGGCGATATCCCCAAGGAAGCCATCACCTTCAAGGAGCCGGAGAGCGGCGCCGCCTTCACCCAGGGCAAGCTGATGTTCCTGCGCAGTTGGCCGTCCACCTTCGGTGACGCCGGCTCGGAATCCTCGGCCGTGAAGGACAAGTTCGGGGTCGCGCCGCTGCCCGGCGAGAACGGCGTCGGCGCCTCGACCCTCGGCGGCTACAACGCCGCCATCAGCGCGTTCTCCAAGAACAAGGCCACCGCGCTCGACTTCCTTCGCTTCCTCATCAGCGAGGACGCGCAGCACATCGTCGCCGCCGGCGCGCTGCCCTCGGTGCGTGCATCGATGTACGACGATCCGGCACTCATCGCGAAGATGCCGTTCCTGCCCGCACTCAAGGAATCGATCGCCAGCGCAGTGCCGCGCCCGGTGACTCCGTTCTATCCAGCGGTGTCGAAGGCCATCCAGGACAACGCCTACGCCGCCTTGAACGGAACCAAGTCGGTCGACGACGCGATCACCGGTATGCAAAAGGGCATCGAGACAGCCGGCTCATAACGAACCGGACCAGCCCAGCCCTGTAGGAGAGAGATACGGTGTCGGATCCTTCGGGAACGACCACCCGCGTGTCGAGCGACGGCCACCTGCCGCCGAAGCGCGGGTTCGGTGGAACATTGGCTTTGCAGCTTCGGAGTTCCGGTAAGGCGTGGCTATTCGTCACGCCGGTGTTGATAACGCTGGCCGTCGTCGTCGGCTACCCGGTGTTCCGGGCGGTCTTCATGTCGTTCCAGAAGGATGCCGGGCTGGATCCGGCGACCGGGATGTTCGTCGAGGGCGGTAGCGCCGGATTCTCGAACTACACCCACTGGCTGTTCCAGCAGTGTCAGGCCGGCGGCGAGACGGTGTCCTGCCCCACCGGCAACCTCGGATCGCAGTTCTGGCTCGCGATCGGCGTGACGCTGTTCTTCACGGTGATCACCGTGACCCTCGAGGCGACACTCGGCCTCGGCATGGCGATGGTGATGGGAAAGACCTTCCGTGGCCGGGCCCTGCTGCGGGCGGCGGTGCTCATTCCGTGGGCGATCCCGACCGCGGTCACGGCGCGACTGTGGGAGTTCATGTTCCAGTACGACGGGGTGGTGAACCGGCTGCTCGGCACGCACATCCTGTGGACCTCCGAGGCGTGGCCCGCGCGGTTCGCGGTGATCGCCGCCGACGTGTGGAAGACCACGCCGTTCATGGCCTTGCTGCTGCTCGCAGGCCTGCAGGTGATCCCGGCCGACGTCTACGAGGCCGCCAAGGTCGACGGCGCATCGGCCTGGCAGCGCTTCACCCAGATCACCCTGCCACTGCTCAAGCCTGCGTTGCTGGTCGCGGTGCTGTTCCGGACGATGGACGGACTTCGCCTCTACGACCTGCCCGCGATCATGACGCTCGGCAACCCGGCGACCCGCCCGATCTCCGCGCTGGTGGTCGAGCAAGTCCGTCAAGGCCCGAACAGTGCGGCCGCATTGTCGACGATCACCTTCCTGCTCATCTTCGCGGTGGCGTTCCTGTTGGTGAAGGTCTTGGGTGCGAATGCCGTTCGGACCCAGGAAGAACAGCGGGAGGCGCACTGATGGCCACCACGACCCCTACGACCCCCTGGACCAAGCGGCTCGGTTCCGTGCGGCTGTACCTCGGTGCGCTGATCGTGCTGGTGTGGGGCCTCGGACCGTTCTACTGGATGGCCGTCACGGCATTCCGCGATCCGGACTTCACCTTCGACAACACCCCGTGGCCAACCCATCTCACGTTCGAGAACTTCCGCAACGCCTTCGACACCAGCCGCGGCAACGATTTCGGTAAGGCGCTGCTCAACAGCGTGGTCATCGGCGCGGCCACCACAGTGTTCGCCCTGGTGCTCGGCGTGCTGGCCGCCTACGCGCTGGCCAGGCTCACCTTCAAGGGCAAGTACCTGGTGTCCGGGCTGATCCTGAGCGCCTCGATGTTCCCGGTGGTCGTGCTGGTCACGCCGCTGTTCCAGCTGTTCACCAATCTGGGCTGGATCGGCGAGTACCAGGCGATGATCATCCCGAACATCTCGTTCGTGCTACCGATGACCGTCTACATCCTCGCCTCGTTCTTCGCGGAGCTGCCGTGGGAGCTCGAGGAGGCCGCGCGCATCGACGGCGCGACCAAGTTGCAGGCGTTCCGGCTGGTGATGCTGCCACTGGCGGCACCCGCGGTGTTCACCACCGCAATCCTCGCGTTCATCGCCGCGGTGAACGAATACCTTTTGGCGCGACTGCTTTCCAGCGACAAGACCGAGCCGGTGACCGTCGCGATCGCGCGCTTCTCCGGCAACAACCCCCTGGTGCAGCCCTACGCCGCCATCATGGCCGCGGGCACGATGGTCACCATTCCGCTGGTCATCATGGTGCTGCTGTTCCAGCGCCGCATCATCTCCGGTCTCACCGCGGGCGGCGTCAAGAGCTGACCGTGTCTGATTTGCAGCGCCTGCGGCGCTGCGTGTTCGCGGCTGTGTTGGATTTGCAGCGCCTGCGGCGCCGCGTGTTCGCGGCCCCCAAGGCTCGCGTCCGAGCGGCCGAGACTCGCGACTTCGTCGCATGCGCTTCGGCCACTCGGACGCGAGCCGGCCGCGAACGGTCGCTCGTAAGACTCGCTCCGTGGTGGTCGATTCTTTAGGGATCTCGCAGAACAAAAGCAGGCCGAACGGGCCGTTTGGGCTGGCTTGCGGTGATATGCTCGCGGGTCGCTGCGGCCTGGCGGAGACAACAACGTGCCAGGGTTGTAGCCCGGTTCCGATCGTTGACCGTGCAGGTGAGTTTTACCGACGCTCCGGGAGGAGATGATCGTGAGCTCGTTCGGCAAGCGGCGAAGACGCGGTAATCCCCGGCGCGCGCGGGGCAAGTCGTCGGCCGCACCGTATGCCTCCATCGCGGGATGGAAAGAGCGGACGACCACACCCACCGACCGCAAACGGTCCACTCGCCCGCCGAGATCACGCCGGACGACCACACCGGCCGAGCCGGTCCCCGCCCCGGCCGAGCGGCCGCAACGCACCCGCGGCGAACGATTCCGGCGGCTGGTGCTTGCCCTGTTCACCATCTTCGTCGCGGTGCCGTCGGTGCTCTGTGTGCTCGTCTACTGGAGCGCGGAAATCCCCGATCCGACCTCGGTGCAGACCAACCAGATCGCCACCATCCTCGCCGCGGACGGGACCACGGTCATCGCCAAGGTTGTTCCCCCCGAAGGCAATCGGACCCCGATACCGTTGAGCGACGTACCGCGACCGATGCGCGACGCGGTGCTCTCGGCCGAAGATCGCAATTTCTACAGCAACCCCGGCTACTCGACCTCCGGATTCCTGCGCGCCGCTCGCGACAACCTGCTCGGGCGCGGGGACGCGGGCGGCGGTTCCACCATCACCCAGCAGTATGTGAAGAACGCCTTCCTCGGCTCCGAACGCACCCTCACCAGGAAGATGCGCGAGTTGGTCATCGCGGCAAAGATCGCGCGGCAGTGGAGCAAAGACGACATCCTCGCCGCCTACCTCAACACCATCTATTACGGGCGCGGCGCCTACGGTGTCGCCGCAGCGGCGAAGGCATACTTCGACAAGCCGGTGCCACAGCTGACCCTGGCCGAGGGCGCGGTGCTTGCCGCGGTCATCCGCACGCCCTCGATCCTCGACCCGGAAACCCATCTCCCCGAGCTCACGGCCCGCTGGAAGTACGTGCTCGACGGGATGGTCGAGATGGGGGTGCTCGCGCCGGGCAACCGCGACGCGGCTGTGTTCCCGCCGATCGTCCCGATCTCCCAGATCCCCGACGAGAACGTGGCCCGAGGTCCGGAGGGCCTGATCCGCGCGCAGGTGTTGCGCGAGCTGCGCTCCTCCGGTGTCAGCGAGCGGGACCTGAACACCGGTGCGCTACAGATCACCAGCACCATCGATGCGCGAGCCCAGCAATCCGCGCTCGGCGCTGTGCACGACCGGCTCGATTCGCAGCCGCCCGAGCTGCGTAGTGCGGTGGTATCGATCGACCCACGTTCCGGCGCGGTGCGCACCTACTACGGCGGCAACGACGGCCTCGGCTACGACTTCGCACAGGCGCCGCTGCAGACCGGGTCCGCATTCAAGGTGTTCGCCGTGATCGCCGCACAGCAGCAGAGCATTCCGCTCTCGCGCGTGCTCGACAGTTCACCGGTGACCGACCGTGGCACCAGAATCACCAATGTGGACGGCGAGTCGTGCGGCAGGTGCACCATCGCCGAAGCATTGAAGCGGTCGCTGAACACCAGCTTCTACCGGCTGACGATGACGATGTTCGACGGCCCGAAAGCCATCGCGGACGCCGCCCATCAGGCGGGCATCCCGGAGGAGATCCCTGGCGTGGCAGGCAAAACGCTCACCGAGGAGGACGGACATCCGCTGAACGGAATCGTGTTGGGCCAGTACCTGGTTCGCCCCATCGACATGGCCTCCGCGTACGCGACGATCGCCAATTCCGGTGTCTACCACCAGCCCTACTTCGTGCAGCGGGTGGTGACCGGCGACGGCCGGGTGCTGCTGGACCGCGGTGCGCCCGAACAGCAGGTCGGCAAGCAGCAGCCGCCGGGACAGCAGCGCATCCCGCGCGCCGTCGCCGACAGCACCATCCAGGCGATGACACCCATCGCGGCGTATTCGAACGGCCACAATCTGGCCGGCGGCCGTCCCTCAGCCGCCAAGACCGGCACCACCGAACTCAACGACACGAAGTCGAACAAGGACGCGTGGATGATCGGCTTCACCCCGTCGCTGTCGACCGCGGTATGGATCGGCACCGAACAATCCCAGCCGATCCAGACCGCACGCGGAGCCGACATCTACGGTTCCGGGCTGCCCGCCGACATTTGGAAACAGACGATGGACGGCGCACTCGAAGACACACCCGTGGAGCAATTCCTCGCCGCAGGCGGCCAGGAGGCGAGCAAGCCCTCCGGTGGTAGCTACGACATTCTGAATCCGCCGAAGAGTCCGTCGCAGGAGCCGAGCAAGCCCTCCGGTGGTAGCTACGACGTTCTGAATCCGCCGGAGAGTCCGTCGCAGGAGCCGCTCATCGTGATCCCGCCCGCGCCACAAGACCCCAAACATGTGGAGATTTTCCCAGGATTGAGCATCCCGGTACCGGGATGATGTCGAATGTGCGACCACGCTCCCACCGGGAACGGATGACGTGGCAGCATCGTTTGCCAGAGTGAGAGCGAAAGCGAGGGCCTCGACCCGGCACCGAACCGGGTCGGCGCCGATGCCGCGGGCACGATGCGGAAGGATATGCGCTCGAGCGACGACGAAAGACTAGACATAGGGGCTACGCCGGTGGATTTCAATGTCGTTGACCGTCCCGAGACGCTGGTGGCGGGAACAGTACTTCGCAGCCCCGCGCTCGCGGTCGAAGGGCCGCGCCGCGCGCGGGTCGAAGAAGCGTGGAAGCGCAATCTGGCCCGCTCGCTGCCCGGGCCACCAACGACCGCATATGTCGACCACGCGCCCGAGATCAACTCGTATCTGACCCACATCGTCGGCTACCGCTGCCGGTCCCTCGCCGACCTACTGCCCGGTGATGTGCTCGCGCGGGTGCCCGCGGGCAGATTCGCCCGGTTCACGGCCAGCGGGGACAACCTCGGTGACACCATCGTGTCGATCTGGCGCGCGGTGTGGGACGCGGAGGCCGCAGGCCGGTTCGTGCGCGCCTACACCGGCGATTCGGAGCACTATCCGGATGCCCGCACGGTCGAGGTGTTCGTGGCACTGGCAGACGATCAGATCGACGAGTAGGAACGGGCTGTGGACTTCGAGATAGTCACATTGGATGAGAGCCTGGTCGCCGGACTCACGGTGCCACTCGCCGGTCGCGAGGTGAGCGCACGCGACCTGGACCTGGTGAACTTCACCTGGGACAGATACCTGGCACGGGAGAAGAACGTAGCGCGCGTAGCCGCCTACATCGGCCAGAACGATCACGCGGTCGCCGTGCTCGGATACGAGGTCGCGGCGATGGAGGACATGGACGCGGGCGACGTCGTGACCCGGGTACCTCAGGGCCGCTACGCGAAATTCGTCGTCTCCGACAAGCCCTACGATTTGCTGCGCACCGCATGGGCCCAAGTCCGCAAGGCCGAAAGCGCAGGCACCATCACCCGCTCACACACCGCCGAGATCGAGCGCTACACCGGCCCGACCTCCGTAGAGGTCTACGTCTCACTGGATTAATGCTCGAAACAATCGAGGGCTGGGTGCGGATATCCGCACCCAGCCCTCGATTGTGCGCTGTCCTACCCATCGGCAAGAGGCGGCCGATGGAATCGCGAGATCCTCACCGACGCCCCCCTAGGCACGACGACATCTTCCGAGCGAAGCGAGACCGAGAACCAGAGTTCCCGGCGCATCCCACCGCCACAGCCGCCGAAGCGCCTCAACCGAAGTCGCAAGCTCAACTACCAACGCCCCACTCGGCACGGATGATGTCTTCCGAGCGAAGCGAGACCGAGCACTAGAGTTCGCGGCCCGTCTCGCTTCCGAGTCGTCGAAGCGCATGCGCCGAAGGCGCGAGTCTCGACGGCTCGGAAGCGAGACCAAGGGGGCCGCGAACACGCAGCGCCGCAGGCGCTGCCAAAACTACTCAGCGCCGATGATGAATGCCTCGAGTTGGGTGCGGGCGACGTCGTCGGCCAGCTGCTTGGGCGGGGACTTCATCAGGTACGCCGAGGCCGGGATGACCGGTCCACCGATACCTCGGTCGAGGGCGATCTTGGCGGCGCGCACCGCGTCGATGATGATGCCTGCGGAATTGGGCGAGTCCCACACCTCGAGCTTGTACTCCAGGTTCAGCGGCACGTCACCGAAGGCACGGCCCTCGAGCCGGACGTAGGCCCACTTGCGGTCGTCGAGCCAGCCGACGTGATCGGACGGGCCGATGTGCACATCGTTGGCGCCGAGTTCCTTCTTCAGGTTGCTGGTAACGGCCTGGGTCTTGGAGATCTTCTTCGACTCCAGCCGCTCCCGCTCGAGCATGTTCTTGAAGTCCATGTTGCCGCCGACGTTCAGCTGCATGGTGCGGTCGAGCTGCACGCCGCGGTCCTCGAACAGCTTGGCCATCACGCGGTGGGTGATGGTCGCGCCGACCTGGCTCTTGATGTCGTCGCCGACGATCGGAACACCGGCATCGGTGAACTTGGCGGCCCACTCCGGATCCGAGGCGATGAACACCGGCAGCGCGTTGACGAAGGCGACACCCGCGTCGATGGCGCACTGCGCGTAGAACTTGTCGGCCTGTTCCGAGCCCACCGGGAGGTAGGACACCAGGACGTCGACCTTGTTGTCCTTCAGCACCTTGACCACGTCGACCGGCTCGGCCTCGGACAGCTCGATGGTCTCGGCGTAGTACTTGCCGATGCCGTCGAGGGTCGGGCCGCGCTGCACGACGACGTCGCTCGGCGGCACATCGGAAATCTTGATGGTGTTGTTCTCGCTGGCGAAGATCGCCTCGGACAGGTCGAAACCGACCTTCTTGGCGTCGACGTCGAAAGCAGCGACGAACTTGACGTCGCGGACGTGGTACTTGCCGAACTTGACGTGCATAAGGCCCGGCACGGTCGCGGTTTCGTCGGCATCCTTGTAGTACTGCACGCCCTGGACCAAAGAAGATGCGCAGTTGCCCACGCCCACGATGGCCACGCGAACTGTGTCAGCCTGGTTCGTTTCAGTCATGGCCGATGTTTCCCTCTTTCTGTGGTGCCGCATTCGTCGATTGCTCCGCTGCAATCAACTCGTTGAGCCAGCGCACTTCGCGCTCGCTTGATTCCAGACCGAGTTGGTGGAGCTGTCGGGTGTAGCGATCCAGCGACCCGCTGGCCTTCTTTATCGCCTCCCGCAGTCCTTCTCGGCGCTCCTCGACCTGCCGCCGCCTGCCCTCCAGAATTCGCATCCGCGCTTCCGCAGGGGTGCGACTGAAAAACGCCAGGTGGACGCCGAAGCCGTCGTCGGTGTAGTTCTGCGGTCCGGTGTCGGCGAGCAGTTCGGTGAACCGCTCCCGGCCCGTCGATGTCAGCTGGTAGACCCGCCGCGCCCGGCGCATGGCGACGCCTGCGGCGTTCTCCTCCGCGATCAGCCCGTCTGCCTGCATTCGGCGCAGCGTCGGGTAGAGCGACCCGTAGGAGAAGGCCCGAAACGGCCCGAGCAATCCGGTGAGTCGCTTGCGCAGCTCGTACCCGTGCATGGGCGATTCGAGGAGCAGCCCGAGAATTGCCAGCTCGAGCATCGGGCTTCACCTCCCTGACTTGTGTACAGACCTAACCGATGGATGCGACTTCTGACTATATCGGAGCGATATAACCAGGGACAGCCCTTGCCGACAGATGAGGTGTCTGCGCAGGTGGTGAGGAGTGCTAGTGACTGGGGGTGGAGACCCGGAGGGGCTCTCCGGTGAACGTCACGGTCAGGAAGCCCGAGGCATTGGCCTCGTTCTTCGTATAAATCTGGAGGACGGGCTCGGCATCGGCAGCGGCGCTGGAGTCGAACTCGGCGCTGGCATGGGTCACGGTGCCGCCCGGCGTCTTCGTCGTCTGCGCAGCACCCGCAAGGAGCCCAGCGAGCGCACGCACGTCCAGGACGGCGAGATCCAGGGTGCGCACATCGGGTTTGCGGCCGGTGGCTGTCGTCGGCTTCCGGAAACTTCCGTCGTAGTGATAGCGGGCGGTCACGGTCGGATTGCCGGCCGCTTGCCGTTCGAAGAGCACGTATTCGGGATACAACGTCACCTTGTCGACCTTCGTATCCCCGAATTCGGCGCGATATTCGGCGATGAAGTACGCAAGACCCGCACCGGTAGTGAGCACCGGCACGTGCTCGGAGGACCCGAGCGATCCGGGCCCGTCGGCCGCGCACCGGGTGATGCCGCCGACCGCTGCGCCGAAAACCGCGGCAGCGATGATGCCGGCCAACGGCACCAACCAGCGCCGAGGGCGGCGGCGATCCGCCCGGACGACGGGAGCATCGGCGAGGTTGTCGGGGATCTGCAGGTCCCCGACAATGTCGTCCAGCTCACCGAAGGACTTGGCCCGCATGGCCTTTGCGGTGCGCGCGGTGTGCTCGTCATCGGTGAGCTGGCCCTCGGCCAGTGCGGCGTCGAGCAGGCCGCACACATCCGCACGGTCGGTGTCGCGGGCTCGAATTCCGCCGTATCGTGTTGTCGCCATTACCCGGTCATCCTTCGAACGGCCACGCACGAGTGACCTCACCCGCCGGGGTCAGAATCATGTGGCCGGACTCGTTGAACTTGTTGCCCGCATAGATCGAGACGAACGGCCGGTCCTTGGCGATGCCGTAGTAGCTGTAGGTGCCGGAATCGTTGACCTCGACTGCCATATGGGTCACCGCGCCGTTCGGCACCCGCAGGGTGCCCGGCGCTTTCGCAAGCGCATCGGACAGCGCCGCCAGATTCAGCTCGGCCAGATCGGCGGCGGACGTGCCGGCCTTGCGGCCGGTGACTGCGCCGCTCTGCTGGAATCCGCCGCGATAGTCATAGGTGACCACCCGGTTCGGCTGACCGGGCACCGCACGTGAGACGCGGGCGTACTCGTCGAACAGGGTCAGTTCGTCGACTTGTAGGTCGCCGAACTTTTCCTGGTACCGCTGCAAGAACAGCGTAAGACCCTCGGCGGTAAGAATATCGGGCGTCGCAACCACCACCGGTTGGACAGCGCCCAGATCGGGCGTGTGGGCGGCGACGGGCGCCACGGGCGCTGCTTCGGTTTCCGAGACTCCGATGGTCAGTGCGAACCCGGCGCCTGCCGCGCCGGCGATGGCCACCGAGACCGTGATCAAGTACCACTGAAGTCGACTCGAGTGCGGCGGCCGCGCTGGCGGCGGCGCATCGGCCGGTCGCTGTAGATCGTCGACGAGTCCGGCCAGATCTCCCAGCGTTGTGGCCGCTGCGGCCAGTTCGGTGAGTGTCTCGTGTTCTTCTTCGGTGAGCTGGCCGTCGCGGCGCCCGCTGTCGAGCAGCTCGATGGTGGTGGCGCGATCGCGGTCGCCGGCCCGAGTGTGACCGGGATAACCATCCCCAGATCTGGGGCGGCGCAATAGATTTCGTGGCGGGGTGGGCCGGGCCGCAACGAGATCGCGGACGACCGCCGGCGCTTGCAGATCGCCGACCACCCGCGCCAACTCGCCGAGCGTCTTCGCTGCCGTGGCCTGCGCTGTTCGGTCGTGATATTCGTCGGCGCCGAGCTGTCCTTCGGCATATGCGGCATCCAGCACGCTGCAGGTATTCGCGCGGTCGAGGTCACGCGCTCGCGTGCGCCCGGATGCTGCTGTGGACACAGCCGAATAGTAGTCGGCTCACACCCATGACGCCCCAGTTCGGGCCCGGTTACCGGCCCGGCAATCCCGCATTGCCCAGCGCGGCCCGTTTCCATCACCGCTACTCTGGTTCTCGTGCGAATTCAGCGGCAAGTGGTCGACTATGCGCTCCGGCGTCGGTCGCTGCTGGCTGACGTCTATGCGGGCCGTGTCGGTGTCGCCGAGGTGTGTGATGCGAATCCCTACCTACTGCGTGCGGCGAAGTTCCACGGCCGGGGGAGCGAGGTCACATGCCCTATCTGCCGGAAAGAGCAACTCACGCTCGTATCCTGGGTCTATGGCGACGGCCTCGGAGCTATGGCAGGTTCGGCTCGCACACCGGAGGAATTGGTACGGCTCGCCGAGAGTCGCGAGGAGTTCTCCGTCCATGTCGTCGAGGTATGCCGGAGCTGCAGCTGGAATCATCTGGTGCAGTCCTACGTGCTCGGTACCGCTCCGGCGCCAACGCGCCGTCGCACAGGTACCCGGGCCAACCGGCGCGCTGCCGAATAATGTGCCAGGTCATCTACCCGTTGGATGATATGCGGAGCCTGCACGCGTCCGCCGCGGTGATCACGACCGCATCGAGCCATTCAGACCGTTACGAGTTATGGAGATCTTGTCAGTGAATTCGCCCTACGAGACTTCCCCCTACGGCGATGAACCGCACGGCGGCCGTACTCAGCGAAGTTCACAACCTCCGTTCCCGAATCAGCGGCCGGCCGGTCCCCCACCCGGTGGCGCGCGGCCGGGCCCGCCGCCCGGTGGACCGCGCCCGCAGCCACAGGGTGGCCCCTACCCGGGCGAGCCGCGCGGCCCACAGCCGCCGCGTCGCCAGGGACCGCCGCCCCCGCAGCGTCCGCCGCAGGGTCGTCCGGTGCCCGCGGGCGCGCCCAACGCCGTCCAGCCGACTCATAAGATCCAGCGGCCCGGTTCGCTGACCGAGGCGGTGGCCGAGCGCAACCGTCGCTCCGGGGCGCCGGCCGGATCGCGACCGGCCACCGGTCCGCGTCCTGCCGTGGATCAGCCCACCCGTGCCGACGGTGCTCCCGGCGCGGGCCCCAACGGCGAGCGTCGTGCCAGGCCCGCGGGCGCACCGCCGTCCGGACCGCCGCCGCGCCGCAATGGTGGCGGTGACGACGGGTCCGATGGGCCGGGCAGGCGCGGTCCCCGCGCGAAGAAGCGGAAGTCGCCATGGCGGATCGTGCGCCGGGTGTGCTACGTCGGCCTCGCGCTGGCCATCCTGGTGCCGAGCGCCGTGTTCCTGGTCGCCTATTCGACCGTCTCGGTGCCGAAGCCGGGCGACCTCAAGACCAACCAGGTCGCACTGATCTACGCGGCCGACGGCTCCACGGTGCTCAGCAATTTCGTGCCGCCCGAGGGCAACCGCACCGATGTGACCATCGACCAGATTCCGCCGCATGTGCGCAACGCGGTGATCGCGGCCGAGGACCGGGACTTCTACACCAACCCGGGCTTCTCCATCTCCGGTTTCGCCCGCGCCGCCAGGGATCAAGCCCTCGGCAAGGAAAGTGCCGGTGGTGGTTCGACGATTACCCAGCAGTACGTGAAGAACGCGCTGGTCGGTGACGAACACTCGCTTACTCGCAAGATGCACGAGCTGGTCATCGCGGCGAAGATGGCGCGGCAGTGGAGCAAGGACGAGATCCTTGCCGCCTACCTGAACACCATTTACTTCGGCCGTGGTGCGTATGGCATCGATGCGGCAGGGAAGGCCTACTTCGGCAAACCGGTGCAGGAGCTGACGGCAGCCGAGGGCGCGATGCTCGCCGCCACCATCCAGCAGCCCTCCGGCCTGGACCCGGAGAAGAATCCAGAGGGCGCGCGAACGCGCTGGAATTACGTGCTCGACGGCATGGTCTCCGGCGGCAACCTCAAGGCCGAGGAGCGCCAAGGCATGCAGTTCCCGCAGGTGGTGCCGGTGTCGACAACCAAGAACAAGGCCCTGGACACCGGGCCGGAGGGCCTGATCAAGACGCAGGTGCTCAAGGAGCTCAACAGCGCGGGCATCAGCGAGCAGCAGCTGAACACCGCAGGCCTCTCGATCACCACCACGATCGATCCGAAGGCGCAGCAGGCCGCCGTCGATGCGGCGACCAAGAAGATGGAGGGTGAGCCGGAACAGCTGCGGACGGCAGTGGTGTCGGTGGATCCGCGCACCGGTGCGGTGCGCGCGTACTACGGCGGCAACGACGGTCAGGGCTACGACTTCGCCAATGCCGGTCTGCAGCCGGGATCGTCGTTCAAGGTCTTCGGCCTCGCGGAGAACCTCGAGCTCGGTATCCCGCTGTCGCAGATGTACGACAGCTCGCCGGTGACGGTCAACGGCATCAAGATCACCAACGTCGAGGGCGAGCAGTGCGGCATGTGCACCATCGCGGAGGCACTCAAGCGCTCGCTGAACACCAGCTTCTACCGCATGCAGGTGGATATGCAGAACGGCCCGCAGAAGATCGCCGACATGGCCCACAAGCTCGGCATCCCCGAAACCATCCCCGGCGTCGGCAAGACACTGACCGAGCCGGATGGGTCCGGCCCGAACAACGGCATCGTGCTCGGCCAGTACCAGGCGCGCCCGCTCGACATGGCCTCGGCCTATGCGACATTGGCGGCCTCCGGCGTCTACCACGCACCGCACTTCGTGACGAAGGTGGTGACCGCCGAGGGCCAGGTGTTGCTCGACCGCGGTGATGTCGCAGGCGAGCGCCGAGTTTCCGCAGCGGTGGCAGACAACGTGACCGCAGCGATGAAGCCCATCGCCGCCTGGTCGCGCAACCACAACCTGGCGAACGGACGCGAGTCGGCAACCAAGACCGGCACCGCGCAGCTCGGCGATACCGGCGAGAACAAGGACGCCTGGATGGTCGGCTACACCCCGTCGCTGTCGACCGCGGTCTGGGTGGGCAGCGTCGACAACACACCGCTGCGTAACTACGGCGGCGGCATGATCTATGGCTCCGGCCTGCCGTCGGACATCTGGAAGGCCACCATGGACGGTGCCCTGCAGGGCACCACCAACGAGACCTTCCCGAAGCCGCCCCCGATCAAGGGCCAAGCCGGTGTGCCGGAGTGGACCGCCCCCTACACCGCGCCGTCGGCCACCGAGATGCCGTTCTTGCCGCCCGTTGTGGTCGTGCCGAGCCAGGTCGAGATCCTGCCCGGCATCACCATCCCGGTGCCCGGCGTGCAGCCGCAGCCACAGCCACAACAACGGCCGCAGCAGCGACAGGAGAACGGACCGGGACCGCTGCCGGGGCAGCCGGTGGCGCCGGCCGACGGCTCGTCACCGACGGCCACCGGAGCGCCGCGCCCCAACGGGAACGGCTATGGCAACTCGGATGAAGGACAGTCGGGTAACGGCACCCAGCCGACGCGCGGCCGGTAGTCCGAACATACGAAATCTGATCGAGTTCGAATCGAGAACCATACAGTTCGTCGCGAGATTCGAACTCGATCAGATTGATCAAATCCAGCTTCATCGGTTCGATCACCCGCGAGTTCGCCTCAACCAATATCGTTCGGCACCGAATAAACCACCGCATACAGTTCTCGATGCAGCAGATCATCGCCGACTCCGAACTGCGCGGTACGAGCGGTTGAGCAACCCGATCGCCTTTCGAGCCGGCTCATGCGATGGCTCGCGTCCTAAATCGGTGCGGTACTCGTCGTCGGACGAAACTGAACGACGGCGCCGCAGCGCCCGTGTTCGTCGGATCGGGGCCCGGCCCGGGGGCGCGCACGGACACCTCAGGCAATGCGCGCGCATTGGGCGACAGCGGCGGAATGTCACGCCAGACGGGGGCAGCTGCCTGCAGTTCGAGTCCGATCGAGATCAGCTCCGCTTCCGCCCATGGGCGTCCACCGAGCTCGTCGATGTTCCACGGATTGCCCACCTGCAGCGTGTCTGTCATGATCGCGAACTCATCGTTGTGCACATGCCCCATCAAGACCGCGCCGTTGTCGTGCAGACGCCGCCAGACCGTCGAATCACCCGCGGCGATATTGCCCTCGAGAATGCGACTCGATGCGGTGAGCGGAAGCCCGGCAACGGCATACAGGTCTTTCACCGCAATGGGCAGACCGCAGATCAGCGGCGCGTTCCCGGCCGAAAGCCGATCAGCCGCACGCTCGGCCTGCTCGTGGGCGAGCTCGGGGTAGGTACGGACCATGCCCCGGTCGCGCCGTCGAACGCCGAGCTTCGCTCGATGCAGGCGTCCAGTAGCTCTACCGGGTGCAACCCTCGGGCCTGCAGCAGGCTGGCCGCCTCCACTGCGGACAGCATCGCCGGATCGGTCGCCGCAATGCTCGCGGCATCGGGAAGTACCGGAGCGCGCCGAGCGATCGGCGGTGCTGCCGCGACCACGGCGTTGGTCAGCCCGGTCGCGGCAACTCCGGCACCGATGCCCGCGGAGCGCACGAACGACCGTCGCAACAAACGCAATTGCATTCCCATTCGAACAACTCTGTCTCCGTGACCCACTGGAAGTCACGGTTTCGTTGGTGATGCGAGTAGCCCAGGAAATCCGGGCTCGGCCCGATAATCGAAACACTGGCAGGTTTGCACAAACACGATTTTCAGCCGCTCAGCCCGAAACCGACGTTGATTTCACTGTAATATCCCGTAAAGGTTCACAGATAAATAGAATACGAATCCGAAAATGCACTATCGAATGCCGAACATCATTTTCGATCCTGGTAACATCTGTTACACATCTAATAATCGACCTCCCCTGAACCACCGGTCGATCAACGGCATACTACAGCGCTCGACCTGCCGAAAAGGTGCATCTCCAGCCATCCAGAGCCCCGACGGATGCGATCCACCATGGGCGAACAGCACCCGCTCGATCCGGACCGACAGCCAGGGCCGGTAGCCTCGGATGCCGTGAGCGATCAGCAACTGATGGACGAGGCGACGAACGGGAGCGCGCCGAAGCTCAGCGGGGGACAGTCCGCCGGACCGCACTACACGGCCCCGGCCCCGCTCGCGCCGGATCTGCGGTCGGCCGACGGGCGAGACCGACCCAGCCGCAACGATTCCCTGACAGCGCAGCTGTGCACCGTGATCGGCGGCCCGGTCGGTGATCACGCACTGATCGGCCGCGTCCGGTTCTGGACCCCGATGCGGGTGCTGCTGGCCGTCACCCTGGTTTTCCTCGCCCTCGGTTGGACAGCCAAGGCGCCCTGCATCCAGCAGACCAGCACCGCGGACGGCTCCCTCACCCTGGACTGGAACAACGGCCGCCAATACACAGCCATGTGCTATTCGGACACTGTGCCGCTGTACGGGGCAGAGCGCCTGAACGAGGGCGCGTTCCCCTACAAGAAGTCCTGGTCCGAGCAGACACCCGATGGCGGCACCGAGACGAGGTACATGGAGTACCCGGTGCTGTCGGGCCTTTATCAATACATCTCCATGGAGATCGCCAAAACCTGGGACGCACTGCCGTTGCCCGGTGCGCTGCAGGTGGTCATCTACTTCAATGTCGTCGCATTCGGCCTCGCCATGGCCTGGCTGGTCACCGTGTGGGCCTCGGCCGAACTGGCCGGGCGCCGCATCTGGGACGCGGCGATGATCGCGGTTTCGCCCTTGGTGATCGTGCACGCTTTCACAAATTTCGACGCGCTGGCGACGGCATTCGCGGCGACCGGTCTGCTCGCCTGGGCCCGGCGACGACCGCTGCTGGCCGGCGTGCTGCTCGGACTCGGCGGTGCGGCCAAGTTGTACCCATTGCTGCTGCTCGGACCGATCGTGGTGTTGTGTCTGCGCGCCGACCCGCTGCACCGGGTGCCGAGCGCGCAGGCCGGACTCCGGGTAAGCGATATCGACAGTCCGCGCACCGCACTGGCCTGGCTGCGCGACCGGATGCAGTTGCTCAGCTCACGCCCGCTCGGTGCCGCCGCCCTGACCACCGCGGCCGCGGCCGGGACCTGGCTGGCGGTGAATCTGCCGATCGCCCTGCTGTACCCGACCGGATGGCGCGAATTCTTCCGGCTCAACACCACCCGGCACGCCGACCCCGACTCCATCTACAACGTGATCACCTCGTTCACCGGCTGGCTCGGCTTCGACGGGGAGCTCACGCACAACCAGCAGCCGACCATCCTGAACGCGGTGTCACTGCTGGTGTTCGTCGCCGCCTGCCTGGTGATCGGCTATATCGCGCTCACCGCGCCGCGCCGGCCGCGGCTCGCGCAACTGTGCTTCCTGGTGGTAGCCGCGTTTCTGCTGACGAACAAGGTGTGGAGCCCGCAGTATTCGCTGTGGCTGGTGCCCCTGGCTGCGCTCGCGCTGCCGCACCGGCGGATCCTGTTGGCGTGGATGACGGTTGATGCGCTGGTGTGGGTCCCCCGGATGTTCTACTACCTCGGCCTCGACCACAAGGGCCTGCCCGAGGAGTGGTTCACCGGCACCGTCGTGCTGCGCGATCTCACGGTACTCGCCCTGTGCGCCTTGATCATTCGACAGATCTATCGGCCGGAGGAGGACCTGGTGCGCCGCGACTTCATCGACGACCCGGTCGGCGGCATCGTCGATCGAACACCGGACCCGCTGCTGCCGTGGCTGCCCGAACCACTGCGCCCACGAATTGCGTTGGCCCGCACCTGAACACACCGGGTACGGGCCGCCGCGACGTCACTGGTGCACGCGTAGGAAGCGCGCCTGCCGCTCCGGCTCTCGTGGCAACAGGTCCAGATCCAGCTGCCATGGGCTGCCGGTCCACGGATCGAACAGCGGTGTGCCGTCGACTGTCGGAAGATGCCTGCAGGCTTGCGACAACGCCGAGACCACGGGATCGCTGGAATCGGATTCGTCGCTGCCGACGATCATGGTCGACAACCCGATCAGATCGCCACGCACCATCAGCGACCCGATGCGTTGTGCATCGGCGGCCTGGTAGCCGTGCGGGAAATCCGCGGCGAGCAGTACTCGATGTTCGACCGGGGGCGTGAAAACCCCGCCCTCATAGGCCAGTTCGGCCAGTTCCGCCGCGTCGACCAAGGCCTGTAGCCGCGCCGAGATCTCGGCATGGTCGGTGACCGGCGGTCCGTTCAGCACCGGTGTCAGCGGTCCGACGAGCCCACGGAACGCCCCGGTCAGATCGATCATGTCGACGCGCACGCGCCGCCCGGGATCGGCCGCGAGCAGCCGGGCCAGCAGTGCGCCGACGACCGGGGCCGCCGCACTGCTGGATTCGGTGTCTATCCACAGCGGCCGATTCAACGGCACCGGCACGCAGTACGGCACCCGCAGCGGCCCCCGCTCGATCGCATGCAGCTCACCGAGCCGGATGCCGTCGCTCGCCGCGGGCGGACCGTCCCAAGCGGGCGATTCCCAGGACGCCAGCGACGGTGGCAGCAGCCGGTCCGCGTCGGCGAGTTCGCGCAGGAGGTGTTGGCTGTCGCGGTGGTGGTTGCCCTCGGCGACGGCGATCAGCTCGTCGCTGCGGCGGTGCGCGGCCTGCCGCGCTGCCTCGGCGGCCGGGGTGTTCCTCGTGGTGGGATCCGATACCGCGGCGGACAATTCGTGATCGAGCCGTTGGGCGGCATAGTCGCGTGCCGAGATGAGCGCGGCCGCCGAACGCGCGGCATCCTCGAAGATCATCCACAGGCGGTCGAGCCCGTGCGCGACCTCCACCGGCACGGGTCCGGCCGCGCGGGAATCGGCCCCCGGGC
Organism: Nocardia sp. NBC_01009; assembly: GCF_045208035.1. Taxonomy (NCBI): domain Bacteria; kingdom Bacillati; phylum Actinomycetota; class Actinomycetes; order Mycobacteriales; family Nocardiaceae; genus Nocardia; species Nocardia sp. NBC_01009. Next base: position 852,395 of record NZ_CP108695.1, read on the forward strand.
CGGGAATGGTGTCCTGACCATCCGATCGCGCGCCCGGCGAACCGGGACCGGCCTGCGGCGCGGCGGGCTGGTCCACCATGCCGTCGACCTCGACCCCGTGCGCGGTCAGCAGCTGCGCGAGACCACCCGCGTAACCCTGACCGACTGCGCGCAGCTTCCATCCGGTGCCGCGCCGATACACCTCCAGGCAGATCAGCGCGGTCTCCCCGGCCAACGGGGTGATCGCGAATTCCGCTGCGACTACATCGTTTTCGAACAACTCTGCGGTCACCGGCCCGAGGCCACCCGGCTGGGCGGGCGCAGCCGGATCGGCACTGACCACCAGCAGCACCGCGTTGGCATCGGCGCGGACCTCGGCGAGCCGGATCGCCACCGAGCCGTTGGACAGCGTGACACCCTGAGTCCGCGGCTGGTCATAGAACACGAAGTCCTCGGCGGCGAGCACGCGCAGGTTCTGCGCCACCACCAGTGCGGAAACATCCAGCGCAGCACCGGCTTTCGCGCTGAATCGAACGACATCACCGGTCAGCGGCGTGTTCTGACCGGCCTTGAGCTGAATCACGTTGTCTGCCCCCGTTGTTCGTGCTGTCGTATCACCCGGCCGAGAGGAACCGGCCGAGCTGCGGAACCGCCTCGCCCGGATGCTTGGCCTGGAAGCCCTCACCGAGGGCCTGCATCTTCCAGTCGCCGCCGACGCGGTACACCTTGGCCATCGCCATGGCGGTGAACCGCATGCCGCCCGCCATGGTGTACCGGGCGAGTTCGGCATTGTTGGCGCCGTCGACCAAGCGGCAGAACGCATTCTGGACCTGCTCGAAAGTGTGCCCCTTGTAGGAGGTCACCATGAACAGCAGCGTGCTGACGTGCGCCGGGATACGGGTCAGGTCGACCAGGATCACCTCGTCGTCACCCTCGCCCTCACCGGTGAGATTGTCGCCCTGATGCCGGACCGAGCCATCCTTGGAGGTCAGCTGACCGTAGTAGGCGACGTCGACGAGGTTCGCGTCGGCGAACATCGCGACCGAGGCGTCGAGGTCTACATCGACGGTCCGGTTGCCGAACATGCCTCGCGTCTGCACCGGATCCCAGCCGAGACCCATCTTGACGAAAGTCAGCGCCGCGCCGCCTTCCTTGCGGAGCGTGACCCGCTGCCCCTTCTGCAGGCTGACCGGACGATCCTTGCTCAGGCTCACCTCGGCGGGCGCCTGCTGCGGCGCAGCCTGCTGCGGGGGCGGCGGGTAACCCGGCCCCGGTGCGGGCGGCGGCGGGTAACCGGGCCCCGGCGGCGGGTAGCCCGCGGCGGGCGGCGGCGGGTAGCCGGGTCCGGGCGGGGCCGCCTGGGTCGGCGCGTATTGCGGCGCGGGCTGGGCCGGGTAGGCGGGGGTGGTCGGCGGCGGGTAATTCGGCGCGGGCTGGGCCGGGGGCGGCGCAGGCGCAGCCTGCGGCGTCGCGGCAGGGGCGTCGTCGACCGTCACGCCGTGGTCGGTGACCAGTGCCGCGAACCCACCCGCGTACCCCTGTCCGACAGCGCGCACCTTCCAGGCACCCTGCCGCCGATACAGTTCGAGCGCGATCACGATCGACTCGCTCTGCAAACCGTCGACCTGGTACTCGTACAACCGATTACCGGACGAATCCGAGACGATCGCGGTCGGCGCGGGAAAGCGGCCGAAGCTACTCGACGCGTCGTCGAGGGTGATCACCGCGCGAATCTGATCGATATCGGCGGGCACCGCGCTCAGCGACACCGCCAGCGACATGGGCTGCCCCTGCGGCGCGGGTTGCAGGTTCACGCCAGGCCCGTTCGGCTGGTTGAAGAAGACGAAGTCCGCGTCGGAACGGACCTTGCCCCGCTCGGTAACCAGCAGCGCGGACAGATCCGCTGGTGCCGTGAGCTGGATGGAGATCACCACGTCGTTGGTGGCCAGTGGACCGTTCTGGCCCTTGGCGAGTGTTGCGGACAAGGTCGACCCTTCGCTTGTCGGTGCGTACGTTGCCACTCTACGAGAAACGAACCGAATGGATGCCGCCATGACACCGGCTCCGCGAAAGCTGAGGCTGCACGAGTCGATAACGGACTGCGTCCGGCTGTGTCCGTTAAGGTGACCGCAGGCAGTTGGAATGTGGCGAATACTCCCATGTTCCCGATCGAGACAGCAGGCAAACTCCCCTATGGCGCAACTTTTCGAGCAGTCGAAAAAGGTGATCGAGGCCCACCTCGCCGGAACAAGTATCCGTGCGATCTCCGGCTCGATGATTGCCTACGAAGGAAATGTGCAGTTCAAGTCTGCCGGTTTCGGCGGCGGTGACGGTGTGATTGCCGGGCTCAAGCGGCGTGCCACCGGCGAGAAGCTGTCGCTGATGGAGTGCAACGGGCACGGCAGGGTCTTCTTCGCGGTAAACGGCCAGCACGTCACCGTGGTGAACCTCAACAACGAGACGCTGCAGGTCGAATCGCAGCAGCTGCTCGCCTTCGCGGGCAATCTGCGCACCGATGTACGTTTCGCCGGGGTGCGCGGCGCCTCCACCGGAGCGGGGCTGTTCACCACCACGGTGTCGGGACAGGGTCAGGTCGCGCTGCTTTCGGCGGGCGGGCCGCTGATCCATCTCGAGGTGTCGCCGCAGTACCCGCTGGTCGTCGACCCCGACGCCTTCGTCGCGGCGCGCGGCAATCTCAACCACTCGTTCGTCACCGACGTGTCGTGGCGCAGCCTCGTCGGCCAGGACGCGGGCGAGGCGTTTTCGCTGCGCTGGGATGGTCAGGGCGTCGTGTTGATCCAGCCGGCGGAACGGTAGGTACGGGCGATGTTCGAGAAGGTCAACGGCAAAGTCGTCAAGGTCGATGTCGGCATGGCAGGCGGCGTCGTCGCCCGCAACGGCGCGATGCTGTTCTACACCGGCGATGTCTCCTTTGCGCCGCACCAGATTCCGGGCGGCCAGGGCATGGGCGGTGGCGGCGGGCTGATGCGGATGGCCGGCCGCATGATGGCCGGTGAGCACGAGCGCACCATGTTGGCCCAGGGCTCCGGTGCGGTGCACTACGGATTCGCCGGGCTCGAGGTGCACGTGGTCCACATGCAGCAGGGGGCGACGCTGCGCGTCGAGGCCTCGCGTCTGCTTGCCAACACCGCAGGACTGCAGAGTTCGGTTGTGTCGGTGATGAGTTCGGGTGGCGGCGGTGGCGGCGGCCTGATGGGTGCGCTGCGCGGCGCCGCGGGCGGCGCGCTGACCGGGCAGGGCATGTTCACCACCCAGCTCGCGGGTCATGGTTCGGCGGTGCTGCTCGCGCACGGCGGATTCCTGGAACTGCAAGTGGGCGGGCCGAATCCGATCGTGGTCGATCCGCAGGCCTTTGTCGCCACCTACGGCAATGTGCAGACCGAGCTGAAGACGGCGATGAGCTGGCGCGACGCGGTAGGACGTGGAGCCGGCGAGGCGATGCAATTGCATTGCGTCGGACAGGGTGTCGTGTACGTGCAGGCCTCAGAAGAGAAGTTGTGAGCCATGTCCCAGATTTTGAATCCGCTGAATCTCGGTGAGAGCGACAACATTCCGGGAAACAGCTACGCCTACTGCATCGACCTGAACAAGCCGTGGTTCATGCGCAAGGGCGCGATGATCGCCTACTACGGCGATATGCGTTTCCAGATGCTCACCCACGGCCTGCAGGGTGGACTGCTGCACATGGTGTCCCAGCAGTTCTCCGCGCCGTTGTTCACCGGTGATTATGTGGTCGCAGAAGGCCACGGCAAGCTCATCATCGGCGACCGCGGCTACGACATCAATTCCTATGACCTCGAGGACAACGGCAACCTCACCATCCGTGCGGCGAACCTGCTCGCCTTCGAACCAGGTCTGTCGCTCAACCAGTCCATCGTCCCCGGCTTCCTCACGCTGATCGGCACGGGTAAGTTCCTCGCCTCGTCCAATGGTCCCGTCATGTTCGCGGAGCCGCCGCTGCGGGTCGACCCGGAATCCCTTGTCGGCTGGGCGGATTGCCCTTCGCCCAGCCATCACTACGACCAGCGGTGGGTGACGAATTTCCTCGCGGCGGGCGCGGCCGGGTTCGGCGTCAACTCCGGCGAGGAACGACAGTTCGACTTCACCGGCAGCGGAACGGTATTGATCCAATCCAGCGAAAAGGTGCTCAGCGACTCCATGCTGGTGCGCACCATCGAGGGTCAGCTGCAGAGCGGCATGACCGTCGGTGGCCTGCAACGATTGCAGGGCGTCATCGCCCAGCAACTGGGTGGTCAGCACTACGACTGAGGGCCGATCACGAGGGCGAAGGGACGCGGCCCGGTCTCGATGCGCGACGCAGGCTGATTCACCACCGATCTCGTGCGACTAACCGCGGATCAGCGGCGGCAACTCGGTCAGGCTCTTGATGCGCTCGGCCGCGGTGGCGACGCCGGTATCGCCGCGATCCAGCCAAATCCCCTGCAGCCCAGCGGCGATCGCTGCCTCGGCATCCGTCCGCAGGCGATCGCCGATGTAAACGACCTGCGAAGACGGCAACCGCAGTGCATCGCATGCGGCCAGGAAGATTGCCGGGTGCGGCTTGGCGACGCCTACTTCGCTGGAGATGGTTGCGTGGTCCGAAAGGCCTAGGAGACCGATCTTCGCCAGCTTGCGGCGCTGCTGTTGCGAATCGCCGTTGGTGATCACACCGAGCCGCATCTTCGGGTGCTCGGCAGCGAGCGCCGCCACAGCGGGTGCCACATCGGGATAGGTCCGCCACGCCGCCTCGTACTGCGCCAGATATTCCGCGAACCACGCGTCCGCCCGGTCATCCGACCAGACCCCCTGACCGAACTCGTCGGCGAGATGAGTGATCCGCAGGCGTCGTTGCTCGGTGAAGGTCAGCTCACCCGCGAGGTAGCGATCCATCGCCCATGCTTCCAGCTCCCGCCACCGGCGCGCGAGACCATCCCGATCGGGGACGAAGGGGAACCCGGCACGGACCGCCGCCTCCGCGGCAGCGTCGTGGTCGAGGAGCGTTCCATCCACATCGAACAGGACGGCTTCGACGCAAAAGATCGGCACACGATCCATTGTCGCAGTCGCAACGGAAGCGCAGGAGGACTCCGGGATCCTCCTCGGCCTCCTCCGTTCGGCCGACTCGGACTATCCCGCTGCGTCGCTAGTTTCCGCAGATGGGTCGTTCTCGTTGGGAGGCAACATGAGTATCGGACTGCTGATCGTCATCGTCGTCGCGGCCGTCGCGTTGATCGTGAAACGGTTTCGGGGCGAGCCGATGAATGCGCGGGATACGTTCGGTACGCCGCTGATTCTGGTGGCGATCGGGATCTACAGCGTCACCAAGGTCGAGGACCTCGATGGCACCGACATCACCTGGCTGATCATCGGCGGCATAGTCGGCGTCACCTTCGGCGCGATCCGCGGCACCACCATCGGGATCTTCGACCGCGACGGGCATCTCTGGCAGCGGTACACGGTGCAAACCGTTGCGGTGTGGGCTATTTCGATGGTCGTCGGCTTCGGGGTCGGGACGCTCGGCACGGCCATGGGTATGCACCACGATGCCCGGCCTGCCACGCTGTCGATCGGCATCGGCATGGTCGGCGAGATGCTGACCCTGGGGGTTCGCGCGCTGTCCACCGGTGTGCCGTTCGCGCCCGACAAAGACAGTTCGCGCGCATCCGACCGTTCGCAATCACCGCTGGACCGCTACCTCGGCAAGCCGTCCCAGCCCGCTCCCGATCGGCCGCGCCCAGGTGAACAGGAGCGCAGGCTGCATCATTCACCAACCCTGCGCGACGGACTCGACTGGCTGAACCAGGCCCGCGATCGCAGGTAAGCGGCATACCACGACTTTGTCGGTCATCTCGACTAACCTCCGACTTGAAGCGCGATTCAAGTCAAGGAGACACAATGGCCGACGCCCTGCTGGATATCGCCGAGGTGGCCGAACGCGCGGGGCTCGCCCCATCGGCACTGCGCTTTTATGAGAAACGTGGTCTCATCGCCGCCGACGGCCGCAACGGATTGCGGCGCACCTACCGTCCCGACATCCTCGGCCGCCTCGCCCTGGTCGCTTGCGCCCGCGGCGCGGGCTTCACCATCGCCGAAATCGCCCGCTTCATCCGAGCCACACCCAGCGACACCGAACTGCGCGCCCGGATGGCCGACAAGGCCCGTGACCTCGACGACGACATCGCCCGGCTCATCCGAATGCGCGACAGCCTCCGCCACGCATCGACCTGCACCCACGAGCCCCTGGTCGAATGCCCCGATTTCAAGAGCACCTTCGAAACCCCTGAAGCCCAAGCCATTCGGACGCCGGCGACCGCGAGAACTGGACTGCGGTAACAGACGAGCAAGCAGCGCCGGGACGCGATCGCAGCGCCGGATCACCGATCCGGGGTGGCAGGCCAACGGGTGGAACCGAGTTCGCGGGAGATGGTGCGCGCGGTGGTGCGGACTGCGTCGACGGTGGCGTCGGAGGCGGGCCAATCCGGCGTCGGAATGACTGCGCCGACCGCGCCGACGACGCTGCCGGTGCGATCGAAAATGGCTCCGGCCACACAGGATTCGCCGAGCACGGCCTCGTCACATTCGTAGGCGAGACCCGACGATGCGACCGGTCGCAGGTGTTCGAGGAAGGCCGCGGGATCGGTGATTGTTTCGCCGGTCATGCTGCGCAGCGTCGTCGCGTCGAGCGGCGTCAGGAACGCGAGCATGGCCTTGCCGAGAGCGCTTGCGTGGGACGGTATTTCGATGCCGACCTCGGGCATTTGCCTACTACCGTCCGGTCGGGGTTCGTGATGGATGATGACCACATCGTCGCCGAAGAGCACGCCGACCCGGACGGCGAGTCCGGTGGTCCGCGCCAGTTCGTGTGACCAGGTAAGGGCCCTGGCCCGCAGGTCGAGCGTGTCGAGGTAGACGTTGCCGAGCCGCAGCACGGCAGGTCCGAGCTGATAGCGGCCGCCGCCGTGTTCCTGCACGACGACTCCGTGGGCGGCGAGCGTCCGGACGATGCCGTGCACCGTTGTCGCCGCGAGTCCGAGCTCCGCCGCGAGCTCGGACAGGGTCATCCGCCGCGCGCCCTGCAGTGCGAACAGTATGCGAACGGCCCGGTCGACCGACTGGATCACGCGGCTTCCTCCCTGTGCTTTCGAGCGACCTGCAAGCAGTCGCAGGCGGCCGAATCCCACCGACTCTTGTGACCTGCGCTACATCCACGTACTCTACGAATCACATTCGACATTGTCGAATCTCGTTCGAAACAATTTCGGGAGTCTCCCATGGATGGACTGCGGACGCCGCAAAAACTTGCGGCGGAAGTGCTCGGCACGGCGTTCCTCGTCTTCATCGGCGTCGGATCGGTACCTGCCACGCTCATGGTGAACGGCGACGCACCGTTCACCATGGCCGACCTCGGCATGATCTCGCTTGCCTTCGGCACCGTGGTCCTGGCCACCGTGTATGCCTTCGGGCACGTCTCAGGAAACCACATCAATCCTGCGGTGACCCTCGCGCTCGCGTTGAACGGGCAGTTCCCCTGGCGGCAGGTTCCGGCTTACCTCGCCGCCCAGGTCGCGGGTGCGGTGCTCGGCGCGTTCGCCATCATCGGTGTGCTCGGCGACCGTGCCAGCGCGGTCGGCCTCGGTGTCGCCGCCTACGGCCAAGGCGTCGGCGCAGGGCAGGCGTTCATCGCCGAGTTCGTCGGCACCTTCATTCTCGTGCTGACCGTGCTGCTCGTCGTGCACCGTGCCGCGGCGCCCGGCTTCGCAGGCGTCGCCATCGGACTCGTGGTGTTCGCGGCCATCATCCCCGTCGCACCCGCCACCGGCGCGTCCATCAACCCGGCGCGGACGCTCGGGCCGATGCTCGTACAGCAGGTGTGGGGCGCGGAGGTGGCCTGGAGCCAAGCGCCGGTGTATCTCGCCGCCGAATTCCTCGCCGGTGTCGCCGCCGCCTTTGCCGCCCGCGCCCTGACCCACATCAAGACCCTGGCAGGCGCGAATCACGACGCGCTCGAAACCGCCGCATAACAGGAGAACCCGATGAAGAAACTGATCAACGATCCGGCCGATGTCGTCCGAGAAGCGCTGTCAGGCATGGCCGCGGCCCACCCCGAACTGCGGGTCGACATCGAGAACAAGGTCGTGTTTCGCGCCGACGCACCGAGACCGGGCAAAGTCGCGCTGCTGTCGGGCGGTGGCTCCGGGCACGAACCGATGCACGGCGGTTTCGTCGGCGCGGGCATGCTCGACGCCGCGTGTGCCGGGGAAGTCTTCACCTCCCCTGTCCCGGACCAGATCCTCGGTGCCACCACGGCCATCGACACCGGTGCCGGCGTCCTGCACATCGTCAAGAACTACACCGGCGACATCATGAACTTCGAGATGGCTGCCGAGCTCGCTGCCGCGGAAACGGGGGTCGAGGTCACCGCGGTTGTGGTGAACGACGATGTGGCCGTGCAGGACAGCCTCTTCACGGCAGGCCGCCGAGGCGTCGGCGCCACCGTTGTGCTGGAGAAGATCGCGGGCGCCGCCGCGGAACAGGGCAGGTCGCTCGCCGAGGTCGCCGAGGTCGCCCGCACCGTGAACGCCAACTCACGCAGTATGGGCATGGCGCTGACCTCCTGCACCGTCCCGGCCGCCGGTAAGCCGACCTTCGAGCTCGGCGAGACCGAGATGGAGATCGGCGTCGGCATCCACGGGGAACCCGGCCGCCACCGCGCGCCGCTCGCGCCCGCGCGGGAGATCGCCGCAATGCTGGTGGAGCCCATCCTCACCGATCTGCCGTTCACCAAGGGCGACACCGTGATCTGCTTCGTGAACGGGATGGGTGGCACGCCGCTGCTGGAGCTGTACGTGATGTACGACGAGGTGGCCCGCATCCTCGGCGGCCACGGGATCGGGATCGCCCGCTCCTTGGTCGGCCCGTACATCACCTCGCTGGAGATGGCGGGATGTTCGGTGACATTGACCAAGGTCGACGACGACCTACTGACTCTGTGGGATGCGCCGGTGCGCACGCCCGCCCTGCGCTGGGGAGTGTGACGATGATCGATCCGATCCACTGGGTACGCCGCTTCGCCGAGCTGATCGACGAGCACACCGACGAACTCACCGAGCTCGACGCGGCCATCGGCGATGCCGATCATGGCAGCAATATGCAGCGCGGGACGGCAGCGGTCGTCGCGGCGCTGGCCGAGTCCGCGCCGACAACGCCGACCGAACAGCTGAAACAGGTCGGCATGACGCTGATTCGAACGATCGGCGGTGCGAGCGGGCCGCTCTACGGCACGTTCTTCCTGCGCTGCGCGGCCGCCGCGGGCGAAACCGATTTCGACGCAGCGGGTTTCGCGAAGGCGTTCCGGGCCGGACTCGACGGGATCGTGGCACGCGGCAAGGCGGAATCCGGGGACAAGACGATGTTCGACGCGCTTGCGCCCGCGGCCGACGCGCTCGACGAGCGCCTCGCTGCCGGGGCTGATCTCGCCGCGGCGCTCGAAGCCGCGGTAACCGCGGCCGAGGCCGGACGCGACGCGACCATTCCCATGCTCGCACGCAAGGGCCGCGCCTCCTACCTCGGCGAACGCAGTGTCGGGCATCAGGATCCGGGCGCGACCAGTGCGGCACTGCTGGTGCTCGCCGCGAGACAGGCAATTCGATGATCGGCATCGTCGCCGTCTCACACAGCCGTGCCCTCGCTACCGCCGCTGTCGCGCTGGCCACCGAGATGCTGCACGACCAGCCGATCCGCATCGAGGTGGCGGCCGGGCTCGACGAGCACACCTTCGGCACCGACGCGATCGCCGTCGCCGATGCGATCGCCGTCGCCGACTCCGGCGACGGCGCACTGGTATTGATGGATCTCGGCAGCGCTGTGCTCTCCGCCGAGCTCGCGGTGGATCTGCTCACTTCGCCGCATCAGGTGCGCTTGTGTTCGGCGCCATTCGTGGAGGGCCTGATCGCGGCCGCGGTCGCGGCGGCCGGTGGCGCGGGGCTCGCGGAAGCCGCGGACGAGGCCGAGAACGCATTGGCGGGCAAGCAAACTCACCTCCAGGAACCGCAAGCCACCGCGGACAGTGCGCCTGAGCTGATGTCGGCTGCGGTCGAAGGTGTGCGCGGTGCGACGCAAACACTGCCCGGCAGCGACCCGACAGCGTCGGCGGCCATGGAACCGGGCACCAGCAGCGCGGAGCCGACCGCTACCGGCACACTTGTCGTCACGAACGACCATGGGCTGCATGCCCGTCCGGCGGCACGCCTCGTCGCCGAGATACGCCGCCTCGCGGCGACCGTCCGACTGCGCAATCTGTCGACCGGCGCCGGGCCCGCTTCGGGAACAAGCTTGAGCCGGGTCGCCGCCCTTGGTGCGCTCTCCGGCCATGAAATCGAGGTCGTGGCAACAGGTCCGGGCGCGAAGGAGGCGGTGGACCGTGTACTCACCCTCGCCGCGCGTCGATTCGACGAGACGGCCGGTCGGGCCATCGCTGAACCTGACGCTGCCGGGTCTTCCATTCGCACCCGCAAGGGAGCCGGCCCGTATCCGGCGCCTGCCGATCACCCAATTCCCGCGCCGACGGATCACGGCACAGACCAATTTTCCACGCCCACTGGTCATGACGAAGGTCCTTTTCCCACACTCACCGGTCAGGCCGCAGGTCCAATCCTCTCGCCCACCGGTCAGAGCGCAGGCCCAATCCCTTCACCCACCGGACAGGGCACAGGCCCAATCCCTTCACCCACCGGACAGGGCACAGGCCCAATCCCCTCGCCCACCGGACAGGGCACAGGCCTAAACCCCTCGCCCGGTCATCGCGCGGGCTCAGTGTCCTCGCCCACCGGTCAAGGCCCAGGTCCGACCCCCACACCCACCGGACAGAGCACAGGCCCAATTCCCGCGTCTGCGGGCATTGGTATCGGGCGTGCTTGGCGGATCGGGCAGACCGAATTCGATGTGCCCGAAACTCCCTCCGGCCCACCACAAGTGGAGCGAGAACTGTTCGATGCGGCAATCGCGGCCGTGCGTGCCGACATCGAGCGAACTCACGCGCAGGCAGGTGCGGAGGCCGAAATCTTCGAGGCGCACCTGCTGCTACTCGATGACGACGAGCTGATCGGCGCGGTCTATCAGGGCATCGATGCCGCGGGCTCTGCTGCCGGCGTGTGGGCCGAGGTGCTGGAATCGGCTGCCGCCGAACTGGATCGGCTCACCGACGACTACCAGCGGGCCCGCGCCGCCGACCTGCGAGCAATACGCGACCAGGTGCTCGCGGCGATGCTGGGCCACTCCACCGAGATGATCAGTCGCGCAGGCATTCTCGTCGCGCCCGACCTGACGCCTGCCCAGGCGGCCGGACTCGACCGCGACGTCGTCACGGGAATCGTGCTCGCCCAGGGCAGCCCGACCTCGCACAGCGCCATCATCGTTCGCGCGCGCGGCATCCCCGCCGTGGTGGGTGCGGGTGCCCATGTGCTGGCGGTCCGGGACGGGACTGTTATTGCAGTGGACGGCGGCACCGGCAGACTCGTGATCGAGCCCGATGCGGCAACCCTCGCCGCCTTCACCGGGCTCGCGATCTGGCAACGCGAACAACGTCGAGCCGCCGAGGCGGCGGCCGACAAACCCGCGATCACCCGTGACGGGGTAACCATTCACATCGCGGCGAATGTGGGCAGCGACCTCGACGCGACCGAAGCCGTACGCAACGGCGCGGACCTGGCCGGATTGGTGCGCACCGAGTTCTTGTTCCTGGGCCGGGACGACGCGCCCTCCATCGATGAGCAGGAGCAGGCATACCGCGCGGTGGCCGAGGCATTCGGTGGTCGGCGCATCGTACTGCGCACCCTCGACGTCGGTGGAGACAAACCGCTCTCCTACATCGATCAACCGACCGAAGCCAACCCCTTCCTCGGCGTCCGAGGCATCCGCCTCGCCCTTGCCCGCCCCGCATTGCTGCGCGACCAGCTCACCGCTATCTGCCGAGTCGCCGCCGACCATCAAGTGAGCGTGATGTTCCCGATGGTCACGCAATTGGAGGAGCTGCTTGCCGCCCGCCGCATCCTCGACGAAGTCGCCCCGCCCGGTGTCACACCGGAGGTCGGCATCATGGTGGAAGTGCCTGCGGCAGCAGCGAAAACGGCAATTTTCGCCGATCACGTCGACTTCTTCAGCATCGGCACCAACGACCTCACCCAGTACGCGCTGGCAGCCGAACGCGGCAACGAAGCCCTCAGCACCCTCGCCGACCCCCTCGACCCCGGCGTACTCCGGCTGATCGCCATGGTCTGCGAGTCGGCCGGATCCGCACGAGTAGCGGTCTGCGGCGAAGCCGCCGCCGACCCGGTAGCAGCCCCACTGCTACTCGGCCTCGGCGTCCACGAACTCAGCGTCGCCCCACCCGCGATCCCACTGGTCAAGGCCGCAGTCCGCGACCTGGACCTGACCGAGTGCCGACAAGCAGCAGCCCGGGCCCTGCACTGCACATCGGCCACAGAAGTACGCACCGGATAACAGAACAGCCATCCGCCAGTCAGCCTTCGGGGGCATGCTTCCAGCGCATGATGTATTCGATGCGCTTCAGATGTCGTCGGTCGACCAGCAGGATTGCCAGGTCCCCGTCCGGACCGACACTCCACCAGAGAGCCTGAGTCCGCGCGAAGCGTCGGCGGCCGACGGCCGCCACACCGTGCGGATCTCGGTTTCGGAACTATCTGGAACGTGAAAGTTGTTCAAAGACAATCACCTTCAGGACTCCGGAAGCTCACACCACCGAAGTGGACAAACCTACCGGAGCCCCGACGGCTAGGTGTTGCGGGGCGGGACGTTGGTGACAGTCCGCAACACCAGGCAGCGCTGCGCGTTGCGCACGCGTTGTTCGGTGGGCTTGCACCTGCCAGTGTGGAGCGGTCCGAATCGCGTCGGCGGCGGCCTGGCACACGGCGACAACTCTCAGGATGACTCTCCGTAGCGGGTGGCAATCGCGGCGGCGCGGTTGCGCAGGGATGTGCGCAACGACTGCGGGGCCAGGGCTTCCGCGTCCGTGGTGAGCTGCCACAGCGCCCATTCGGCGTGTCGTGAATCTTGGAAGGTCACCTCCAGCCGTAGCCAGCCGTTTGCGTCGGGTTCCTCGGTGCGGACGGCCAGTGCGGTGCTCACCAGGTCCTCCCGCCGCGCCGGGTTCACCCGTACCAGCACGGCGATTTGGTCGCCGCTGGTCCGAAACTGTGTGCTGCGTTGCTGCCAGGCCCGGTCCAGATCGACCCGGTCTGGTCGCTGTGCCCGTTCGGGGAGTTCCTCTGCAGCCAACACCCGCGACAGCCGGTAGGTGCGGTCCACGCCAGATCTCGTGGCCAGCAGGTAGCCCCGGTCGCGAACGATGACCAGGCCGATCGGGTCCACCGTGCGCCACTTCGAGGTCTGGTCGAGCGCCGCGTAGTGGATGCGCAGCTTGTTTCCGGCGAACACCGCGCGCCGAACCTCGGCCAATATGGTGCTGGGCGCCTCCTCAGCGGTCAGCCGACGCGACAGCAGATCGGTCTCCGGGTCGATGAGCAATCGCTCGGCCACGTCAGCTGCGGTGTCCCGATAGCTTTCGGGTAGCGCGTCAACCACCTTGAGCATCGCCGAAGCAAGCGCCGAGCCGAGGCCGAATGCCTGCGCGCCGCGCCGCGATCCGGCGACCAGCAACGCAAGCGCCTCGTCGTGGTTCAGCCCGGTGAGCTCGGTCCGAAACCCAGGTAACAACGCGAATCCGCCGTGCCGGCCGCGTTCGGCGAAGACCGGGACACCGGCCGCGGACAGCGCCTCGATGTCGCGCAACACGGTGCGGGTGGACACCTCTAGCTCGTCGGCCAGCTCGGCCGCAGTCAGCCGACCGCGCTGGCGCAGCAGCAGCACCAGCGAGACCAACCGGTCGGCGCGCATACGAAAACTTTACCGAATACACGACACAGGATGTCGTGATTCGTTGGGAGGCTTACCACCACGGCGGCACAGACAGCGGCTGCCGGGCCGCTGGACGTACGTACGTCAACGAATCGAATGGAGCTGATGTGGTAGCGGAACGAACGGCAGTCAACCCGGTGACGTGGTCGGTGGAGATGGGATTCAACCAGGGTGAGCTCGTCTCCGGGCACACCCGGACGCTGTACTGCTCCGGGCAGACCGCGATGAGCGGCGACGGCAAGCCCCAGCATGCCGGTGACATGGCTGCCCAGTTGGCGCTGAGCCTCGACAACGTGGAGGCCGTGCTCGGAGCGGCCGGCATGTCCCTCGCGAACCTCGTCCGGCTCAACGTCTACACCACCGACGTCGATCTGCTTTTCCAGCACTACGGCGTGCTGGCGTCTCGGTTGGGCGCTGCCGGGGTGACACCGACTACCACGATGCTCGGGGTCACACGGCTGGCGATCCCCGGCCAGATGGTCGAGCTCGAGGGAACCGCCGTCGAGTGATGCCACCTCGCCGCCTCCGGCAGGGCTGCCGGAGGCGGCGAGTAGCAGGAAGGTGGGTGATTTCCCGGTGCCCAGAATGGCGACAATCGGCGTCTACCACCGGCCACACAGCGCGACAGACGGCCAACCGCCCGCTTCACGGCTCACCCTTGCCGTCACCAACGTCCAGCCCTCCTACAGCTAGGGCACCCCTTATTCGGACAGCGGCGCGGCTTTGATGAACCAGTTGATGATCTCCTCGCCGGCGAGGATGCCCGAGGCCCGGGTGATGGTGAGATTGGGATGAGTGAAGTTCAGTTGCTCGAGTTCCCCGTGGCGGGGCCGGATGGCCGAGTCGGCGGTGCGGAGCATTTCGGCATCCAGTGCGCCGTCGCCGGCGGCGAGAGTCATTGCGGCATGGGATAGCTCGCCGTTCTCGACCAGTCGGCGGCGAACTTCCTGGACGGCGCGGCTCTTGCAGACAGCCGTCGGCATGGTGTAGATCTTGCGGCCCTGCTGGGAGGCCGACCACCCGCGAGTGCGGCACCAGCCGTCCCATTCGGCGAGGAAACCCTCGGGCACCTCTTTCGGCTTGACCACCAGATAGTTGAACAGATGGTCGGCGACACGGAACTTGGTGACCCAGCTGTCATCGATGCGCGCACGGAGCTCGGCATTGATCTCCGACAGCGTCGCACCGCCCGCGCGAACCTGGTCGTCGATATCGATGCGCCAGCGCATATCGGGAACACCGTCGACAAGGATATTGCCGCCGTTGCTGGTGATCGCGTATCGCCATGGGGCGCCTGGCAATTGGATGCGTTCGAACTGCTTGATGGTGCGGGTGGTCGTCGGAATGACGGCGGCGGGTTCGGTCAGGGTTTGCATCCGCAGGGCCGCGGTGGTCGTCATGAACGACAGTGGCTCACCTTCCAGATGCTCCACACACACCGTCGGCACCGCGGTGGCCGCGCTGAAAGCGTTGCGCGAGTAGATCATCGTCCGGTCCAGGTCGGTGGCTACCAGCGTCTGTCTTCGTAGGCTTCGTAGGTGCATCACTGCTGTACGTCCTTGATCAATCCCATGCACGAATAGGCGAGGTCTCCCACGACCTCTACCGGGACACCGCGGGCCGCGGCAAGCATGCGCAGGTGAGCGTGCTCGGGCGCATCGGCCTCACGGACGAGCACCCGCCACGGCACCCGACGCAACAGCACCCTGGTGGTCTCGCCGACACCGGGTTTCACGAAATTCACGCTACCGATGCCGTACTGCTCACGCACCTTCTCCACCGACGCCCAGCCCGACCAGGTCGGTGTCCGGTTGCTGTCGCGGATGGCAGCGACCTCGGCGGGCACCCGGTCTCGGACCGCGTCGAAAGCGCCGCTCACCGCGTCGAGCAGACGCACGGAGACATCGTCACCGTTCAGCTCGCGATAGAACTTCGCGCCGTGGAAATCGCCGGGTCCGATCAGGGTGTCGTTCAATACCGTGCGTGAAATCAGGCCGGAGACGGTCGAATTCAGGCAGGCCGACGCAATGAGGAAGTCATCGCGGGTGCCGTAGGTACGCACGCAATGCCCCGGATCGGCGAGTACGGCCAGTTCGTCGTTGAACCGAGCGCCACCCGCGGCGTGGTACGCGTCGAGTGCTTCGGTGAGTTCCCTGGTGATGGCGCCCTTGCCGGTCCAACCGTCGACGAACACCACCGACGCCGGATCATGATGCCTGGCAAGGTAGTCCAATGCGACGGCATCGATGCCGCGATCACGCACGATCGACACCGCATAATGCGGCACCTCGAGACTCGGCAGTTTGCCGCAACGGCCGGCGGCCAGCCAGCGGCGCATGAGGATACCCACTGGAGTGCCGGCACGAGCCAACGACACCAGCACGATGTCGTTGCCGCGCTCGGCGACAACCAGCTCCGCCACCATCGCGACGGCAAGCGCGAGCCGCTCGGCACTGGCCTCGAGCACCTCGTCGAACAACGACCGATAGGCCGCATCCGGCTGATATTCGATCGGCAGCGATTCGGCGTAATGCGCGACTCCCGCCTGGATCCGACGCTCCCGCTCAGCGACGTCCGCCTCGAGGTCGACGTCGGACAGATCCTTCAGCAGCCAGGAAACCTCTTCGGGCGCATACGATCCGAAGTCCGGACCGTGCAGCGGAGCGGGAAGTTCTACTGCGGGGACGGTATTCACAGCAGCTGACCTCATCATGGCGTCCGTGTCGGGCACTGCCGTACCCGACGGCAATTGATCGACCCGCCCTGCGTGCAGCATGCGCGGATCAGCACCGGGCAGCACCGCGACGACGGCATCGGCGCCGGAGGCGGTGAGCACATCGATCAACCCACCGTCGGCAACGAGTTCGGCGGTGTCGGCAGGGGAATCGATGACGACAACCAGGACCGGATCGCCGTCCGCTGCGCCGCTCGCTGTGGAATTCGCCGACTGGCTGCCGAGGCTTTCCTCGGTGCCGACGAGTCGGCTCGACCGCTGCATCGACTCCGGATCGCGCGCACCGGAAAACTCCTCGGCCCAATGCGCGTTGTAAAGGTAGCGAGGCTGCTCCTGACCGACCTCCGGTGCCAGGAAACGGAATCCACGACGCAGTGGATAACCGGGTTCGTCCAGCACGTAAGCCGGTGACCGCGTAGTGGTCTGATACCGGGTCGGCATGCCGGATTCGGCGAGTTGCGCCGCCATCCGAAGCGGCATGTACATCAGCTCTTCGTGCGCGAGCACGATGACCGGCCGGCCGGGGAATTCCGCATCGAGCTTCGTCCGCATCACCTCGGTCGCAGCGGTGACAGCGGAATCGAACGCGGTCATGTCCGAACGCAGAATCCCATGCCTGCCGCCCTCCGGCACCGCCGCGGGCCACGGTAGTTCCATTCGCGTGAACGAACCTCGCTGCTCAGCAATGGGATTCAGCTCGGGTTCGGGTAGCGCGGCGACCGCGTCCACCAATCCGTCCGGCAATGCGGTGCGGCCGGACGCGAGGCACACCGTGTCGATCCGCGCGCCGATTCGCTGCGCCGCCGCTTCGAAAGCGGCGCGATCGTTCTCGGTGCGCATATCCACCAGTGAAGCAAGCAGGTAGTGCGACCTCGGGGAGAACGCGTGCAGCGCATGGATTGCATCGAGAGCCGTAGCGCCGGTGGATATCTCGTCGTCTACCAACACGAGCGGGAGGTCGTTGGCGAAAATATCGGCCGGTGCAGGTTGCAGCTGGTGCGAGGTGGCATGCGAATGCCCCTCCTCGAACCCGGTGAGTGTCTCCGCTTCGGCGACGTCTCGCCGGGTCGAATGCAGGTAGCAGCCCGCACCGATCCGCGCCGCCACACAATGACCGAGACCCGTTGCGGTTTCGGCGAACCCGAGTACGACTGCTTCCCGGTCACCGAGTACTCCGCGCACCAGGTCGCCGAGCCGGTTGCCCGCATCGAGCACCACCCGTGGGTCCGTCGGCAGATGCTTGCCGAGCACGGTCGACACCAGCAGATGCGCGCGTCGCGGGTTGCGGCGCAGACCCGGCTGGATCAGCGACTCGATCGACAGTTCTACCGGTAACGCACTGGTCGCCACGTCGGGATCGACCGGTCCGTACGAATCGTCGTGGAACAGCGCCATCCCGAGCGTCCTCGTCGCCCAGGGGATGGCAGTCCCGATCAGGTCAGCAGACGCGCCACTCATACCTTCACCATCGCCGACAGCAGATCCACGAACGAAACTCCCTTATTCGCCACACCGAACACCCGCGCCCGCAGCAGCGTCTGCCGCGCCCAACTGCGGTGCGGCCGCATCTCGTTCATCTTGTTGCGGTAGCCGGATGCCGCAACACCACCCACGTCGACCTGCAGGATGTCGAGTGCGTCGGAGTACTCCTCGTGCGTCACCACCGACAGCGCGTGCACGGCGGCCACGTGCGAGGGGTGGATCACCGTCTTGCCTTGGATGCCGTTGGCCCGGTCCAGCGTGATCTCACGCAGCAACCCGTCCAGATCCCGGCTGACCAGGTACTGCCGGAACGGCACCGCGTCGGACTCCGCGAAGGGCGCGGTGCGCAGCAGCGGCCGGAACATCCGCTCGTGATCGGCGAAGTACTCCCAGACCGGGCCGGTAATGACGAAACCCGTACCATCCGCTCGCCCAAGGTAATTCACGATGTCGGCGATGACATCCGCGACCACCCGCACGTCGTAGATGGTCAGATCCCGGTCGCGCCGGATGCCGAAGGTCGAGCACATATCCGTCGCGCCGACCCGCACCGCGAGCACCCGCTCCCGATGCTCGGCGAGCAACGTCGCGATCTGGGTCAGCTCGTCGTCGCGGGTCTGCCGGTGCACCAGTCCTGCCGATTCGAGCACCGGCATCCCGTATATCGGCCGGTCGAGCAGCTCCGCGGCGGTCTCGAGCGCGTCGAGATATTTGGTTCCCGTGGTGCTGTCGAATTTGGGGAAGACGAATCCGGTGAGCACCGCCGCACCCGCCCCGAGCTGCTCGACGATCTCGGTGATCGCGTCCGCGTCGCGAACCCGGACGAACAGCAGCGGATTCGGATCCTCGCTGCCTGCCAGCAGATCCAGCGTCGCCACCGTCTGCCGCTTGGCGAATTCCACCTCGTGGTCGGCGACCGCGTCCTCGAGATCGATCACCATCGAGCACACGCCGCGCTCGGCGCGTTTGGCGATCGTCACGGCGAGATCCGGCCGGGTCGCGGGTGCGTACAACGTGGCGCCGAGTGCGATCGCCAGTAGCTCCCGATCGGCGTGGTCGCCGAAAGGTTCGGGCTGCCGATGGAAAAGATGCCGTGCCTCCGGGCCGTGCAGCTGCCGAAAATGGCGCAGCGGCAGTCGTTTCCGCAGCGAAACCGCCTGCGGGACGGCGATGCCTGCGGTCATCGTTGCCCCATCCTCATTCTCGTCGTGGTCCTGCTTGTTTTCTCATTCGATCCACTACCCCGGCTATGAATTCGGTGATGGAATCCAGTTCCGTCACATAGGCCCAGTAGTCGGGGTGTCGCCCCGACAGTGTTTCGGCGATTCGGTCGATTCGGTCCATCTGTGCATCGAGCACAGATCCCCATTCGGCGGTGAGCCCCCGGCCCACCGCGAGCATTTGTGCGTCCCGCAGCCGAAATCGTACGGCCTTGGCCTTCTCTTGCGGATTGTCCCGAACTTCGCGCAGCATGGTGAGCCGTTTGGTCACGGCGTCGACCTGCTGCTCGGCCTCGGTCAGAGACCCGCGCGCGGATGTGGTCAGATCAAGTGCAGACTCCGGGTTGTTCTGGGCCAATGCCACGCGCGCCTGTACCAGGGCCGCGTCCGCGGCATCGATGGCCCGTTGACTTTCCCGCCCATTGTTAGCCAGATCCGCGGAACTTGCAGCATTGAACTCACGCAGCAGCGTAGAGAAGGCCGGCGCCAGCCGTTCGGCTCTCGTGCGCACGGCCGCCAACCTGGTGCTCGCCGAGCTGATCGCGGTGGTCGCGGCCCCTTCGCGAGATGGGGCCTGCGCCAATGCTTCTGTCAATTCCTTGGTTGCCGCTTCGAGGCGATTGGCAGCGGCTCGGACGGTCGCGGCAGCCTCTGGACCTGCGGCTTCCAGTGTGATCATGGCCTCATCGACGGCGGCGGCGGTCTGTCGCACCGACGGGTAGCCGACGTATTCGGACTCGGCCGCCTGCCGGCGAACCCCCGCCGCGGTGATCTTCACCTGCTCGGCCAGCTGCGGCACCGTCCGATACACGGCCAGGGCGCGCTCGAGCTGTGTCTGATTGCCGCCATAGAACTCGTCCACCGCCACTGCCGCCGCATTCAGCTGCCGGACCAGCCCATCGGCGCGGGCCTGCCCCTGTGGGACGGGAGTGCCGTCGCGCTCGGCTGTATCCAACTCGTCGTTGAACGCCAGGTACGCACCCGCCGCGTCATAGCACCGGCTGCGCACCGTTTCCCAGTGCGCGCTCATCCGTCGATCCGGGAACACTTGCTCGGCGGCGTGCACGGCCGCCTCGGCCGCGCTCTGGCGCCGATCCATATCGAGGAAGCCAGCAGTCAGCGCCGGTCGGGCCTGCTGAATCCATTCATTGTGCCCCGATGACCGGAACCATCCACGCCTGCGGCCTGCCACGCCCCGATGGTAGGCGGTGGACTCGCCTGCGCCTGCCCGACAGCGAGACTGCCCTGCGACCGCGCCGCTCCCGGCGATGTTCCAGTTCGCCGGGGGTTCCACGGGTTCCTACGCAAGTTCGCCGAAACCTACTACTGTCGTATGGCGTACCCGGCGATTCGGACATGCTGGGAACCTCAAACGTCTATTGAAAGGGATTTCCGCATGGGTGTCAGTTTGTCCAAGGGCGGCAACGTCTCGCTGACCAAGGCGGCGCCGAACCTTACCGCCGTTGCGGTCGGTCTCGGGTGGGACCTGCGGTCCACCACCGGCACCGACTTCGACCTCGATGCCAGCGCCATCGCGACCGGTGCGGACAAGAAGGTGCTGTCGGATCAGCACTTCGTGTTCTTCAACAACCTCAAGTCCCCCGAAGGCGCCATCGAGCACACCGGTGACAACAAGACCGGTGAGGGCGAGGGCGACGACGAGGTGATCAACGTCGACTTGGCGGCCACCCCGCCGACGATCGAGAGCATCTTCTTCCCGGTCTCGATCTACGACGCGGACGGCCGTCAGCAGTCCTTCGGTCAGGTGCGCAACGCCTACATTCGCGTCGTCGACCGCAGCAATGGCTCCGAACTGGCCCGCTACGACCTCACCGAGGACGCCTCCACCGAGACCGCCATGGTCTTCGGTGAGCTGTACCGCAACGGGGCCGAGTGGAAGTTCCGCGCCATCGGTCAGGGCTACGCTTCGGGTCTGGCCGGCATCGCCCGCGATTACGGCGTGAACGTCTAAGCACGACCTTGCCTGTCAGGGGGCTCGGCGACGGGCCCCCTGTTCGTGCGACAACGCGCCGAGACGCACGCAACACCGTTGGACAACCGCCGATTCAGCAGCCACGCTGGAATTAGCCGTCACCAACCCGGTCTCTTCATTCACCCGGGCTCGGACGAACGTCCGAGTCGCCGCATAGGAAAGGTCCCCGCGTGGTCCTGCGCATTTTCGGCATGTCCTTCATCGTCACGGTGGTCTCGCTTATCGTGGCGTTCCTGTACGGCGGACCGACCGCGTTCGCGCTCGCCGCGATCCTCGGCATCCTCGAGGTCTCACTGTCGTTCGACAACGCGGTCATCAATGCGACTGTGCTGGAACGAATGAGCGAGTTCTGGCAAAAGATCTTCCTCACCATCGGTGTGGTGATCGCGGTGTTCGGCATGCGCCTGGTCTTCCCGCTGGCGATCGTGTGGATCACCGCGGGCCTCGACCCGGTGAAGGCTTTCGATCTGGCGCTCAACCCGCCCGCCGACGGCGCCGCGACCTTCCCGGACGGCAGCAAGAGCTATGAGACGTTGCTCACCGACGCACACCCGCAGATCGCCGCGTTCGGCGGCATGTTCCTGCTGCTGCTGTTCCTGAACTTCATCTTCGAGGAACGCGACATCACCTGGCTGTCCTGGCTGGAGCGGCCGCTGGCCCGGCTCGGCAAGCTCGACATGCTCTCGGTGGTCGTCTCCGGTGCCGCACTGATCCTGACCGCGGAGTTCATCGCAACCGAAGAAGAGCGCGCCACCGTCCTGCTCGCCGGCCTGCTCGGCATGCTCACCTACATCGTGGTGGACGGACTCGGATCGATGTTCCACACCGCGGAGGAGCACACCGAGGGTCCTTCGGAACTCGCCAAGGCCGCGGGCAAGGCCGGGTTCTTCCTGTTCCTGTATCTGGAAGTGCTCGACGCATCGTTCTCCTTCGACGGCGTGATCGGCGCCTTCGCCATCACCTCCGACCCGATCATCATCGCGCTCGGCCTCGGCCTGATCGGCGCCATGTTCGTCCGCTCCATCACCGTCTACCTGGTGCGCAAGGGCACGCTCTCGGAGTACGTGTATCTGGAGCACGGCGCACATTGGGCGATCGGTGCGCTGGCCGTCATCCTGATGGTCTCGATCGGCGTGCACATCAACGATCTCATCACCGGCGTTGTCGGTGTCGCCTTCATCGGTGCGGCCTTCATCACCAGCATCGTTCGCAACCGTCGCGAGGATGACGCCGAAGAAGTGAAGAGCGAACGGGAACCGACGCCGGTAGGCTGACATTCGGCAGACAGTCGACGAACTTCGAGCGGCAATGGCTGTATTTCAGCCATTGCCGCTTTCTTTGTGTACGAGGGGGAATCGCTTCGATGGCGAAGGACAACACTCCCGGCGGCGTCAACCAGTCGAAGTTGACGCTGTCGAAAGCTACGCCGAGCACCACCCTCGTCAAACCCGGTGACCAGCCCGGAGTCATGCGGGTGAACCTGCATTGGACCACCGGTTCGAAGGGTTTTTTCCGCAAGTCCAAGCCCGTCGAGCTGGAGCTCGGTTGCCTCTATGAGCTGTCCAACGGGGCCAAAGGCGTGATTGCGGCGATCGGAAACAATTTCGGCGCACTGGATTCCGAGCCGCATATCGTCCTCGACGGAGACGATCGCAGCGATGCGGCGAACGCTGGCGCGAACCTGCACATCGATCTCGCGAGGCCAGAATTGTTTCGGCGCATCCTGATCTTCGCCGCCGGCTCCGACGGCGCGCCGAACTGGGCCGCCGCCAATGGCGTCCTCACCCTGTTCCCCACGTCCGGCCCGCAGATCGAGGTTCGCCTCGACGCCCCGGTGCACGGCGCCGACTCGTGTGCCGTTGCGCTGCTACAGCATCAGGGCACCGGCATCACTGTGCACCGGGAGGTCCACTATGTCGAGGGCGCCCAGCGTGCCATCGACGAGGCCTACCGGTGGGGCATGGACTGGCACGGCGCGAGCACGTAGCTCAGCGCACCTCCACCGCCACCGCGTGCGGCTGCACGACCGCGGCAACGGGTCGCCGCGACGCGAGCACCATGCCGATTACGCCGACCGCGAGTCCGGCAACGGTCAAGGGCCGCAACGGTTGATCGACCAGCAGCCACGCGAGGGTCGCGGTCACCACCGGCGTCGCGAAGAACAGTCGGCCGACCCGGGTCGCATCCCAGCGCCGCAGCATGTGGTTCAGCAGCAGGAACGCGACCATCGAGTTCATGAACACCATCCAGGCCAGTGATTGCGCGAAGCGGCCCATATCCCAGACATGCAGTTGCCCACTGGCCCAGGCCGATACACCCGCGATCGGCGCGCTCGCCACCACGTGCACCGCGGTCGCGGCGCGTGGATCGACCTGTGGGACGAACCGTTTCTGATACACCGTCCCGATGCTCAGGCCGAGCAATCCGATCACGCACAGCAGCAGCCCGACCATCGACATGGCCGACTGGTCCAGCACGGCCAACCCCACACCGACGCCGCCGATCCCGAAGCCGAACCACTGCCGCACCGTGACGGTTTCGCCGATGAACCCGGCGAACAACGCGATGACCACCGGATTCAGCCCCTGCACCAGCGCGATGACAGCGCCCGAAACATGGTGGCTCATCGCGGTATAGAACGCACCGAACTGCACGATCTGCATCAGCAGACCCGCAACGACCACATGCCGGAGCTCGGCACCCTGTGGCCATCGCGCCCCCACCGCTCGCGCGTACAGCGCGAGCAACAGGCCCGCGATGGTGAACCGCACGAACAACACCATCAGCGGCGGTGCGGCACCGACTCCGATGATCCCCGCGATGAACGCACTGCTCCACAGCACAACAAAGAGCGGCTGCATGGCCACCGTCGCGATGCGATCTTTCACGAGTCCTCCCGATGCAACCGGCTAAAGCGGTTACTACCGTCGCACCTGCTTTACTAACCTGTCAAGACGGTTACCATGAGAGGGTGTTCGCCTTCGTAAGCGGTAACCTCGCCCTGGACTTCGCAGGCACGGTAAAAGCCCGAGCCACGACGTTCGACGACTACCTCCGCACACCGGCCGACCTCGACGAATGGCTCGTCGCCGCCGATCTGCTCGACGGCGAACCACACTGCGACACAGCGATATTCGACCGTGCCGTGCGCCTGCGCGAAGCCGCCTACCGACTGGCCCTTGCCGCCGCCGACGACGAACCGTTCGTCGAGACCGACCGCGGCATCGTCAACGAGCTGGCAGTCGGCGAACTGCCCCGTCTGACACTGCAATCCGATGCCACGCTGATCCGCACCGGAACTCCCGAGGCCGCCATCACGGCCATCGCCCGCGCCGCCGTCGAAATGCTCGGTGGACCCGAGCGGCAGCTGATCAAGGCATGCGGCCGCCCCGTGTGCACCCGTCTCTACGTGGATACCTCACGCGGCAAGTCGCGCCGCTGGTGCGATATGACCCAGTGCGGCAATCGCGCCAAGAGCGCCGCATTCCGCGCCAGACACGCCGCGGACTGAGCACACCCACCCGACCGCCCAGCTACCGGCTAGGCCACCGGCACCAAGTCACCGCGGTCCAAACGCGAGATCGGCGGCGGCGCAGGTCGGAACCCGCGCGGCAGCGCCCGCGCGAACAGGAAGAAGAACACTACGAGCAGAACGGCGCGACCCCAGACGCCGAACTGGACCACGTTCTCCATCAGATCCACCGAGGTGCCGGAACCGATCGAATAGAAGTATCGGAACACCCCGATGCCGATAGCCGCGTCGGCCACCAGGTACGCGCCGATCGCCGACCACGGCACTTCGAGCAACACCAGGAACGGAACAAGCCACAACGTGTACTGCGGCGAATGCACCTTGTGGAACAACAGGAATCCACACAGCATCGCGCCGCTGACCCCGATCCACGGGAAGGTGCCGGTCCTGGTGAATCGCTTCCAACCCAACCACATCGCAAGCGCGAAGGACGCGAGCACCAGGGTGGGCGAGGCGATCGACACCGCATGCTGAAACGCCGTCTCGCTGTCGGCGTCCTGCCCGAACAGCTGCCGAAGTCCCCAGTACCAAATGGAATTCGTGGTGATATCGGCCTGACGCAACTGCTGGAAGGTGATCGACGCCCGCCAGCCCTCGTAACCGGCAAGCGCGAAAGGCAGATTCACCGCCACCACCGTGCCGACGGCAGCGGCAGCCGCCATCAATGCACCGCGCACATCGAGCCGCGCCGGCTCGAGATCTTCCACCTCGCGCCGGCCACCGGTGAGCACATAGGCCAGCAACGGCAGCACGAAGATGCCCGGGTACAGCTTGAAACAGAAGCCGAGGCCGAGCAGTACCGCAGCCAGTATTCCCCTGGTGCGCAATGAATATCGGGGCATCGCGGTGACCACGTACACGGCGGCCACCGCCGTGCACACCACCGGGAGCTCCCAGTTGTGGAATGCGTACAGCACCAACGGCGGCCCTGCCGCCCACAGCAGCGCCGCACGTCCGGACAGTCGAACGAGCAACCATGCGGTCAGCAGCGCGAACGGCGCCAGCAGCAGCGCGGAGTGCAGCAGAAATTCGGCGTCATTGTGCGCTCCGACCGCACCGAGCCACATCAGCACACCGCTGAGCACCGGATATTCGACCGCACCCCCGGTCAGCATGCCGTCCTCGGTGATGCCGCCGTCGATATACGGAAAAACATGGTTGTCGATGTCGCGCCCGAGCCACAGGAACTGGATATCGGAATAACAGACATCCGAATCCTTGAGCACGTCGAACACCGAGCTGCGACCGTCCTCGGCAAACGGCGCACCCGCACAGCGCGCCTTGTTCAGGTAGGCGAGCGCCAGCGTGAGCCCGCACAGCAACACCACCACCGCGGAAAGCGCCGCAGTGCGCGTCACACGGCCTGCGATCCTGTCGCTGGCGGCCAGTCCGGTCGGCATGACGACCACCCTAAGTGGCCGGGCCGGGCCACGTTTGCGTCCCCCGCGGATGCGATCGCCCGCGCACCACCCACACCAGGGCAAAATCCGCGGGAGCCAGGCAGCTGTGGGGGCGTTTCGGCGCTCAGCAGCTGCTCATGTAGCCTTGTCGGGTTGCTGACGCAACGACCCTCCTGCCACGGAAAGTCCGTGGCCGTTTCCTAGTCCACAGGAGGTGATTGGTCCGTGCGTCATTACGAAGTGATGGTTATCCTCGATCCGAGCCTGGACGAGCGCACCGTAGCCCCGTCCCTGGAGACCATGCTCGGCGTGGTTCGTACCGAAGGCGGCAAGGTCGACAAGGTCGACATCTGGGGCCGCCGCCGTCTCGCCTACGAGATCGCCAAGCAGGCCGAAGGCATCTACGCGGTGGTCGATCTGACCGCTGAGCCCGCCACGGTCAAGGAACTCGACCGCCAGCTGGGCCTCAACGAGTCGGTGCTGCGCACCAAGGTTCTGCGCCACGGCAAGTGACTCTCGATTGCGTCGGAGCCTGTCTCTAGGCTCTAGCGCAACAGCGAGTGCATTGCGGACTGCAACCGAGCAGGAGGAACCACATGGCAGGCGACACGGTCATCACCGTCATCGGAAACTTGACGGCCGACCCCGAGCTTCGATTCACGCCCGCGGGCGCAGCGGTGGCGAATTTCACCGTCGCTTCGACTCCCCGCGTGTTCGACCGTAATTCGAACGAATGGAAAGACGGCGAAGCGCTCTTCCTGCGCTGCAACATCTGGCGTGAAGCTGCGGAAAATGTCGCTGAAAGCCTGACACGTGGTTCCCGCGTCATCGTGAGCGGACGACTCAAGCAGCGCTCCTATGAAACCCGCGAGGGTGAGAAGCGCACGGTCGTCGAGCTCGAGGTCGACGAGGTCGGTCCCTCGCTGCGTTACGCCACCGCGAAGGTCGCCAAGGCCAATCGCGGCGGCGGCGGTGGCGGCGGATTCGGTTCCGGCGGCAGCGGTGGCGGCGGTGGCAACTTCGCCCCTGCCGGTGGCAGTGGTGGCGGAGGACGTTCCGGCGGCGCCGAGGACGACCCTTGGGGCAGCGCACCTGCGGCAGGTTCCTTCGGGGGCAACAGCCGCGTAGACGACGAACCGCCGTTCTGAGAACGGCATTCATCGGCCCGGATCCACTTGGGCCATCAATGATTACGGAGTAAGACATGCCTAAAGCGCCAGCGCGCGAGAAGGTGCTGAAGAAGAAGGCTTGCACCTTCTGCAAGGAAGCCAAGACCGGCACCGTCAATATCGATTACAAGGACACGCAGCTGCTGCGTAAGTACGTCAGTGATCGCGGCAAGATCCGCGCTCGCCGGGTGACCGGCAACTGCGTGCAGCACCAGCGCGACGTCGCCGTTGCCGTGAAGAACTCGCGTGAGGTTGCACTGCTGCCTTACGTGTCGACGGCTCGCTGAGACAGGGAGGCATCGCAATGAAGTTGATTCTGACTGCTGATGTGGACAACCTCGGTGCTCCCGGCGACACCGTGGAAGTCAAGGACGGCTACGGCCGCAACTACCTGCTGCCCCGCGGCCTGGCGATCGCTGCCAGCCGAGGCGCTCAGAAGCAGGTCGAGGGCATCCGCCGGGCGCAGGACGCCCGCAAGGTGCGCAACCTCGATCACGCCAACGAGCTGAAGCAGGCCATCGAAGGCCTCGAGGCCGTGTCGCTGTCGGTGAAGACCGCGGGCACCGGCAAGCTGTTCGGCTCGGTGACCCAGGCGGATGTCGCCGCGGCCATCAAGTCGGCGGGCGGCCCTGTTGTCGACAAGCGCAGCATCGAGCTGCCGAAGTCGCACATCAAGTCGACCGGCAAGCACGGCGTTGTGGTGCACCTGCACCCCGACGTGATCGCCAAGTTCGACCTTCAGGTCGCTGCGAACTGAGTTCGCTCCGAAGGCCACTCTCGTGTTCGGCACGAGAGTGGCTTTCGACTGTAATAGCTAAATATTTGCCATTCGACAAAAAGGTGATCTGGGTCATTCTCGGCAAATCGCCGCAACGGTTCTACCTTCGGTTATCCCACTTGCTGATCGTCGAGAAAAACAACCGTCCGCAATGTGACGCAGGCCATACCAGTAATCCACACTGTTTTACTCAACACGCCCGGCTGTTCAACTGAACCGACACGCCGACCCCAGATTCATCCACACGTGGATAGATTCGGAAATCAATATCTATCAGCGCGTTTGAATGCGGTGACCTGGGTTTTCCCCAAGTAGTACACAGGGGGTGCACACCGTTGGGTAAACAGTCCCCAACTTATCCACAGGTGTGTGCACAGTCCGGTTTGGTGACCGCGCGTCCGGTCGCCTAGGTTCGTCGCAATGTCATGAACGAACCAGCAGGAACGTCATGATTCGGTACCTTGCCGCAACGGTTGCTGGAACCCGCTGACGGCGCCCGCGAACGGTGGCAGCTGCACCCGCTGCTGCACGCCCAACGTGTCGGTACCCGGGAGTACAACGAGTCATCGATAGTGTGAATCCCGGTGGGGAAAGGACGGTCGAGTCTGGTGGCAGTCGTCGACGACCGCGGACACGCGGAATACTCCGAGCCGCCCGGCGAAGACTTCGGCAGGCAGCCTCCGCACGACCTCGCGGCCGAGCAGTCGGTGCTCGGCGGCATGCTGCTCAGCAAGGACGCCATCGCCGACGTGATCGAGGCGCTGCGGCCAGGAGACTTCTACCGTCCCGCCCACCAGGCCATCTTCGACACGATCCTCGATCTGTACGGCCGCGGCGAACCCGCCGACCCGGTGACCGTCGCCGCGGGCCTCGACCGCCGCGGCGAACTCAAGCGCATCGGCGGCGCCCCCTACATCGTCACCCTCACCCAAACCGTCCCGACCGCCGCCAACGCCGGCTACTACGCCGAGATCGTCGCCGAGAAGGCCATCCTGCGCCGCCTCGTCGAGGCAGGCACCCGCATCGTCCAATACGGCTACGCGGGCGCCGACGGCCAGGACATCGCCGAGGTGGTCGACCGCGCCCAGGCCGAGGTCTACGAGGTCACCGAACGCCGCACCACCGAAGACTTCCTCCCCCTCGAAGAACTCCTCCAGCCGACGATGGACGAAATCGACTCCATCGCCAGCCGCGGCGGCATCTCCCTCGGCGTCCCCACCGGCTTCACCGAACTCGACGAGGTCACCAACGGCCTGCACCCCGGCCAGATGATCATCGTCGCGGCTCGACCCGGCGTCGGTAAGGCGCTGGCGCTGGACACTCCGCTGCCGACGCCCACTGGTTGGACGACGATGGGTGACGTCCGTGTCGGTGACGAGCTCCTGGACGCCAAGGGCCGCCCCACCCGCATCGTCGCGACCACCGACGTCCTCACCGACCGCCCCTGCTACGAGGTGGAGTTCTCGGACGGCAGTGTGCTTGTCGCCGACGAAGATCACCAGTGGCTCACCGAGTCGCGGCTCCATGGTGTCGACCAGGTCGCGGTTCGCACGACGGGAGAGATCGTTCACACCCTCCGCGGCATCGACGGCGACCTGAACTATGTCGTACCTGGTACCGATCGCTCCGGCCCCCGCCATATCGTTGATGTGCGCAAGATCGACTCGGTGCCGGTGCGGTGCGTCGAAGTGGACAACGCCGAACATCTGTACCTCGCCGGGCAATCGATGGTGCCCACACACAATTCGACACTGGGCATGGATTTCATGCGCAGTTGCTCGATCAAGCATGGGCTCCCGAGTGTCATCTTCTCTCTCGAGATGAGCCGCACCGAGATTGTGATGCGTCTGCTCTCGGCAGAGGCGAAAATCAAGCTCGGTGATATGCGCTCCGGACGAATGAGTGACGACGACTGGACGAAGCTCGCACGGCGGATGAGTGAGATCAGCGAAGCGCCATTGTTCGTCGACGACTCGCCGAACCTGACCATGATGGAGATTCGTGCCAAGGCGCGGCGGCTCAAGCAACGTCATGACCTGAAACTCGTCGTTGTCGACTACCTCCAGCTGATGACCTCCGGCAAGAAAGTCGAATCCCGCCAGCAGGAAGTCTCGGATTTCTCGCGAAATCTGAAGCTGCTCGCCAAGGAGCTCGAAGTTCCGGTAGTCGCGATCAGTCAGCTGAACCGTGGTCCCGAACAACGGACCGACAAGCGCCCGATGGTCTCCGACCTCCGTGAATCGGGTTGCCTACCTGCCTCGACTCGTATTCTGCGTGCCGACACCGGCGGCGAAACCACCCTCGGTGAACTGCTTGCCAGCGGCGAACAGCCGCTGGTGTGGTCGCTGGACGAGCGGATGCGCATGGTGGCGCGACCGATGGTGAAAGTCTTCCCGAGCGGTCGCAAAGAGGTGTTCCGACTTCGTCTGGCTTCCGGTCGTGAGGTCGAGGCAACCGGCAATCACCCGTTCCTGACCGTCGACGGCTGGCTTCCGCTCGAAAAGTTGTCCGTTGATGACCGGCTGGCAACCCCGCGGCTTGTGCCGGAACCTGTCCACACCACCCGGATCCCGGATGCCGAGGTCATTCTGCTGGCCCACATGATCGGCGACGGTTCCTGCGTCAAGCGCCAACCGATCCGATACGCCAGCATCGATGAGGAGAACCTCACCGCGGTCACCGAAGCGGCGACCCACTTCGGAGTCACGGCCGTGCGCGACGACTATGCAGCTGCCCGAGTGACGACGCTACGATTGCGGGCCCCCGAGCGCCTCACCCACGGAAAGCGCAACCCCATTGCGGCGTGGCTCGATGAGCTCGGCCTTTTCGGCTTGCGCAGCTACGAAAAGTTCGTGCCTCAGCCGATTTTCGCCTTGCCCAACGACCAGATCGCGCTGTTCCTCCGACACCTCTGGGCTACCGACGGCTCCGTTCGCTGGGATGTCAAAGCACGTCAGGCTCGTGTTTACTACGCGTCGACCAGCCGCCGCCTCATCGATGACGTTGCGCAGCTGCTGCTCCGGTTGGGGGTTCACGGCCGGATCAAGAAGACCGCCAAGACTGGGTACCGCGACTGTTGGCACCTGACCATCGACGGAGCCGACAATCAAACCATCTTCCTGCGCGATATCGGCGTCCACGGCGCGCGCGGTCATGCAGCACGATCTGCGCTGACCGAACTGGAACCGATGGCCCGCAACACAAATGTCGACACGGTCCCCAAGGAAGTCTGGACCAAGGTCCGCGGTCTGCTGTCCACCAAACACATGACCCACCGGGAATTCTCCGCAGCAATGGGCTCCCGCTTCTGCGGATCAGCCATGTGGAAGCACTCTCCGAGCCGCTCCCGTCTTGCCCGAGTAGCCGCTGTCCTGGACGACGCCGAAATCGACATGTTCGCCACCAACGACGTCTTCTGGGACCGAATTGTCGAAATCACCAGCCTCAGCGAACAAGACGTCTACGACGGAACCGTACCGGGAACTAATAACTTTGTGGCCCAAGGCATTTCAGTCCACAATTCTTTGGAACAGGATGCCGATATGGTCATCCTGCTACATCGCCCCGACGCAATCGAACGGGACGACCCACGCGGCGGCGAGGCCGATCTGATTCTCGGTAAGCACCGTAACGGCCCCACCGCAACCATCACTGTCGCGCACCAACTGCACCTGAGCCGGTTTGTGGATATGGCCCGCGGATAGGCGCATTTTGTAGGGTCTCAATGAAAATGGCCAAATCTCAATGAATATGGCCAGTCAATAGCCTATTGGCTATCTCTGTATGACGCGGCTACTCTGGCTCGCCACAGCGGCCTCTGGCGCAGGCCCCTGCCAAGGGCGAGGAGGCGAGTGTTTGGCAGGCAAGAAGGGGTTCGACTGCGCGGCAATGGATTCCGATGTCGCCGCCCGTGCCGAGATCGAGTTCCGGCCGGCGAGCCGCGAGCAAGAAGCTGTCGATCAGTTCCACTGGGTGCGAGTCGACCGGTAGTTGCAGAGTCAACTACCGTTCGACGGCGCCTGCTTGCTTGCGGTTCTGGTCTGTGCAGCGGCGAGCAGGCTCAGCGCGGAGGCGCGAGGCGTGGGGTCGGGTAGTGCGAGTGCGGCGGGAACGCGGATCGGTGGGTCGGGCTGGATGAGGGCGACGGCGGTGAAGTCTTGCGAGACGACGCCGGCGGGGAGCAGGGTCCAGCACCCTCCGGAGGCAACGGGTCCGGCAAGGAGGTCTTGGACTCGGGTCAGAGTCGGCCCCACGCGGGGGGTGAACCCGGCCGCTTGGCAGGCGGCCGTAAACAGGTCGTAGATGCCGGGGTTATCGGCGCGGGCGGATCGGGCCAGGGGGAGCTCAGCGAGCGTGGCGAGGTTGCCGGCGGTGCGGGCGTATGCGGCGGGGACGGCCAGGAGTAGCGGCTCGTCCCAGAGGTGATGAACCCGCACACCCGGGGTGTCCGGTGGCGCTGCCACGAATGCGGCATCGAGGTCGTTAGCAGCGAGGGCGGCGAGCTGACCGGTCGTTGAGGCGGAACTTGTCACCTGGAGCGTGATGCCGGGGTGGGTGACACGGACAGCGGCAAGAGCAGCTTCGATACGAGGGCTGAATGCGACGCTGCTGCCGATCCGCAGTAAACCGGTGTTACCGGCGGCGATGTCGACGGCCGCGGCAGCGGCACCGTCGATGCCGCGTAGCGCGCGGCGCGCGTGGACAAGGAATGCCTGGCCGTCCGGCGTGAGCCGGGCCCGACGGTGGGACCGGTCGAACAAGGTCAGTCCGAGTTCGCGTTCCAGCCGCGCGACCTGCTTGCTTACCGCGGATTGAACGATGTGCAGGGCCTCCGCGGCCCGGCCGAAGTGTTCACATTCGGCGACGGTGACGAAATAGCGCAGCTGCCGGACCTCCATCGCCACTGCCCTCCTCGCCTCGATCAATTCCTCTTGGTGATTGTTTCATGGCTGGGTTGGTCGTTGATCGGCCCTGGTGAGACCGGCTGGAATAGAGCGCGCAAGTAGACGTCATCAACCAGCGTGGAAGGAGTCAGCATGGTGGAACTGGTGCATGTGTCAGAGGGGCGCTGGCGGGCCGCGGCAACAACGATTGTGAACGCGAAGGTATTCGACGGGACAAAGTCGCAGAATTGGACTTCAGTCCGGTTCGCTGACGGCCTGATAACCGAGTGCTCGGCCGCCTCGGCCGCCCAAGAAGGCGACGAAGTGATCGACGCGGGTGGCGGGACTGTGCTTCCCGGTCTGATCGACGCGCACGTGCACCTCGTTCCCGGCGCCCTCGCGCAATCGTTGACCTTCGGCGTTACCACCGTTCTCGACATGTTCAGCAAACTCGACCTGGTGGCCAGGGCCAAGGAGCAGGCCGGCTCCCGTCCGGACGTGGCCGATGTACGTTCCTCGGGTGTCGGTGCCACCGCGCCCGGCGGGCACCCGTCGATGATGTACGCCCCGTTCCCGACGTTGACCGCCGCTGACCAGGCCGAGCAGTTCGTCGCGGAACGAATCGCGGAGGGCTCGGACTATCTGAAGATCATCTCCGGCACCGGGGGTCTATGGCCGTCGCTGGACTCCGAAACCATCAAGGCACTGGTCAGTGCCGCGCACGCCCGCGGATTGGTCGTCGTCGCTCACGTGAGCTCGACGGCCGGTCTCGAGGAGGTCGTGTCTGCCGGTGTCGACGTGGTGGCCCACGTCCCTGCGGACGCCGAGCTGGACAAGGACCTGGTCGAACGCATGGCCGAGGCCGGAATCGTGGTCGGTCCGACGCTGGCCACCATCGAGAACACCCTCGGTGAACCGGGTGGTGCAGCAGTGGTAGGGGACCCGCGGCTCGCTGCGGCGCTCGGGGACGCCTGGGCACGCCGGTTGACCTCGGGTGCCTCGGGATGGCGTGGCCGGGAAATGCCGCCCTACTCGCGGGCCGAGGACAACGTGCGGCGACTGGCCGATGCGGGGGTCACTCTGCTGGCGGGCACCGACGCCCCGAACCCAGGGACCGTGTTCGGAGCAAGCCTGCACCGGGAGCTGGAACTCCTTGTCCGGTGCGGCATCAGCCCGGCGCAAGCCCTGGCCGCTGCCACATCCGAACCGGCACGAGTGTTCGGCCTCGCCGACCGAGGACGTGTCGCGCCCGGGCAGCGCGCGGACCTGGTCCTCGTGTCCGGTAACCCGTTGACGGACATCACCGCAACACGGGCGATCGAGCGGATATGGCGCGCGGGCGCAGCCTGCGATCGACGCGCCTTCGTCGCGAGCACTGCCGAAGCTGAGCAGCTCGACGCTTTCGACGCCCAGGTCGCCAAGGTCGTGGCAGCCGTGCGCGAACGCTGGTCCAACTTCGACCCGAGGAAGGCCCCTTGAACGCGGATCCTGTAGCTCATGGACCGCCCAGATGTGGCCGGCGGCAGCGCCGTCGGAGGCAACGCCTCGGCGTACCCGCCCCCCGAGACTCCGGCCGCACCCGCCACCGGATCGCCGCCCACCGCCGAAGTACGGGCATGGGCGCGCGCAACTGGCATCGTCGTCCCCGACCGCGGCAGAATGATTGGCCACGACTTGGCCAGTTGGCCATGATTTGAGATTCCGCTTCCTTCGCTGGCCGGTTGGCGGGTGATCTTCGCCAGTTGCGTTCCAGTGCAGGGGGATTCGATCGGTGACCGCTACGGTGCCGCGGACATCGAGGTCTTCACCGACGGCCCTTGCTGATGCGTGCAAGCCGTCCCGATCTGGCTCCCGGCTCATGATCCGCCGAAGAGAACCTGTCTTCCTGGGCGAACCGAGCGAGATCCGGAATCGTCTCAGGCACGGGCTCGCATGTGCTGCCGAGGGATGAGTAGTACTGCGATCGCGACGACGAGTGGGATCAGCAGGTGCCGGCCCGCGAACGGCACGGTCACGACCAGAAGCGCGACAGCGACGACGGCGACCACGCGTTGCCCTCCCGTGAACAGACGTGCTGCGGCAGCCGTGCCCAGCAGGTAGGTCGCGAGCACGAGGACAGCGGGGATGAAGACGATGTCGTCGGTGCCCCAGCCGAAGACGGCAGCACCGACCAACCCCGCACCGCCGATTGCCGCGACAGCCAGTATCGCGATGACCGGAGCGTCGTGCCGGTTGCGGCGGGTCAGGATCCGGGGTGCCCAGCCATCGCGTCCGAGAGCGAAGCCGAGCCGGGAGACCGAGGCGACGAAGGCGTTGCTCGTGCCGAGGCAGATGACGACGGCGGCCCCAGCGACGACGCCGACCGCGGACAAGCCGAGCCCCTGCTCGATGATGACGCCGAGCGAGGTGCGATCGAGCACGCGACTGCCGTAGGACTCGGTGCCGACGACTGCGAAGGCCACACCGATGTAGAGCACGGTGACAATCAGGATCGTCAGCAGCGTCGCGAGCGGGAGGGTGTGCTTGACGTCGCGGAACTCGGCTGAGAGATGTGCGATCGCCTCCCATCCGGCGAAGGCGAAGAAGAGCACGACCACGGCTTGGCCGACCCCGTTGACACCGTGTGGAGCGAACGGCGTCAAACTCCCGAACTGGATGCGTGGGAGCGCAACCAGGATCACCGTGATGAGGATTATCGCGACGCCGATCGCGAGGACGATCTGAACACGGGCACCAAGCTCGAGACCGACAAGATTGGCGATGACCGCGACCGCGAGCACGCCCGCGGCGATAGGCGGCTCCCAGTGCTGGGACAGGCCGAGCGCGTCCGCGACGTAGTAGCCGGCGGTCAGCGGCACGATGGTCTGCCCCACGGAGCCCGCAATGAAGTACCACCAGCCGGCCACCCCACCGGCGGAGGCTCCGAACGCCCGGGAAGCGAACGTCGCGACACCACCCGCGTCCGGGAATCGTGACGCCAGCGCTGCGAAGGTGAACGCGAGCGGGATGCCCATCGCCGCGCTGAATGTCCAAGCGATCAACGACGCGGGCCCGGCCAGCGACGCCGCCTGACCGGGGAACACCAGAACTCCGGCACCGAGGATCGCGCACACATAGAGGGCGACCCCCTGCGCCACCCCGATCGTGGTCGCAGGGCCGGTCACTGTCGTCTTTTCGCTCGTCACTCTCCTATCCCAGTCGATTCACCCCGCGCACGGTGAGTGTCATAGTTGACAACATGCGCAAGAGAACAGACACACATCGGGTGGCGCTCGCGGTGATGCCGGGTGCTCCGATCTTCGAACTCGCGGTTCCCTGCGAGGTGTTCGGGATCTCTCGCCCGGAAATCGTCGACCCCTGGTACGAGTTCCGGGTCTGCGCTACCGAACCCGGAGTGGTGGTCGCCGCCGGATTCGCCGCGACCACACCGCACGGGCTCGACGATCTCGTCACCTCGGACACGGTGATCGTGCCCGCCTGCACGAACATTCATGTTCAACACCCCACCGAACTGGTCGATGCGGTCCGCGACGCCCATCGGCGCGGTGCACGGGTCGCGGCGATCTGTACCGGCGCGTTCGTGCTAGCCCAAGCCGGACTTCTCGACGGCCGTCGCGCCACGACCCATTGGATGCACGCCGACGACCTGCACCGCCGCTACCCGCGCGTCGACCTCGACGCGAACGTGATCTACGCCCAGGACGACCGCGTCCACACCTCAGCGGGAACTGCCGCGGGTATCGATCTCTGTCTCGAGCTGGTCCGCCAGGACCACGGCACCGCGGTCGCCAACGCCCTCGCACGCCGCATGGTGACCCCGCCACACCGACCCGCCGACCAAGCTCAGTACATGCTCGCCCCGGTCCAGCCGCCCAGTGCCCCACCCCTGAGCGAACTCACCGAATGGGCCATGCAGAATCTTGCCGAACCGATCCGGCTTCGTGACCTCGCGGCACGCATACACCTCAGCGAGCGGCAGCTCACGCGCCAATTCCTCAAAGCGTTCGGCCGAACTCCAGGCAGCTGGCTCGCTCGTGAACGCCTACGACACGCGCAGACGCTCCTCGAGACCACCGACCTCACGATCGCCGCCATCGCGAGTGAGAGCGGATTCAGCACCGCGGCCGGGCTCCGTGCGGCATTCGCGAAACACCTCCAGACCTCACCAAGCGACTATCGTTCGACCTGGGCAGCCTGAATCGGCAGTAAGCCACCAACCACGGGTGCCACAGACCGTCACTGGTCCACTCCCGGCGCTCGCCCATCACGGCCAATGACCCTCACGCCACTCGGCCAAGCTGTCCTCGACGCTGCACGCATATCGTTTACGAGTCCTGCTTGGAACTAACTCGGCTGCTCTTCGCGGACTTCAATTCGAATGTTGATCACATTGTGACGCAACCATTTCTACTCAGCGCTGAAGTCGATGATCGGCCCCGAAAGCACATCCCGAGTCGAACACCGGAATCTACGCGATAGTGACCGCTGAGACCGCCGACCTGAAGGCGATCTTGGGTCGAACTCCTCGCAGCACCAATACATAGGGGGCCGTGACATCCGGCAAACGACGCGGCCGGAGCCGAAGGGGAAGTGCGCGCGGGGATCGACCCAAACGACCGCTACTGCGGTTTTCGTCCGGTCTGACGGGGCGACCACACGTAGGGCGTGGTGGTGGTCACGGCGTGGAACCCCAAGCGACGCAGAATTGGGGCACTGTCATCGGAGGCATCCACCTGCAGAAACCTCACGCCACGGGCGACAGCAAGTGCGGCACGAGCGGCGACCAATGCACGATAGATCCCCCGGCCCCGCCACTCCGGCAACGTCGATCCGCCCCACAGACCTGCGAACTCGGTGCCCGCACAGAACACCAGCCACGCTGCCGACACAACCTCGCCCCCGGCCTCGGCGACGAGCACCGCGATCTCATCAGGAGCGGTCGAGATGCGCACGATCAGATCGTCGGCCAACCAAGTCCAATCCTGCTGCCAGACAGCCGATTCCATAACGGCGATCCGACGCATGTCGGCGTCCGCGGTGACCCGACGAACAACAACCCCATCCGGCAACGCCTGGCCTGCGGCCATTTCCCCAGCCATACCGATCAGAACCGTCTCTTGTTCCTCAGGAACGAAGCCGGCCGCGTGTAAGCGATCGGTCAGATCGTCCGGCTTGTCGTGTCCACGTGTCTTCCACTCCACCGCTTCGCCGCGCGCGCCGAAGTAGTCGCGCTGCCTGGCGATCAACCAATCCAACTCGGCACCACGCACTCCAACGTCCGACGGAGCGCTGATGAAACCACGGAACTGACCGACGATCCGCAGCAGTGGACCGTCTTGCTCACAGCTGACCCCGAGTGGGAGGTTGGGCGGCACTCCCCGCATCTGCTCGTCGTAGGCCGCGAGCAAGCCGCCGATGCCTGCCACTGCATCGACAGTACGAGGCCGGTCAACTCCTTTTCCAGGCTCTGGCGAGACACTTTCAAACCCTGAAAAGAAATCGTGTCCGAATCTCAAAAGGTTGGCCACCCGATTGCCACTCGGGTACTGCATCTTCTTTGGCGTTACTGTCGCCCGGCGCTGCGGGCGGCCACGCTCTGCCGCCACTGCTCCATGGCTTGTCGGTAGGCCTCGCTCACGAGGAGCAGGAGTTCGGCGGAGGATTCGAAGCGGGCGCCCGCCGGGGTTGTGGGCCCGAGAATCTCGGCTGCGCGCTGCGATGCAGCCGCCAGGGCGCTGTTCATCTGCAGAGCTGCGAGGAGGCTCCGGAGCCAGATCTCATCGTCGATGACATAGCGTTCGCGGCGCCCGCCGGGGACTCGTTCCCGCCTGAGCATTCCCTGCTGTTCGAGGAAGGCGACGGCGTGCGAGACAGACGCAGGGCTGACGCGAAGCCGTGCGACCAGCTCAGCGGCGGTGAGAGCGCCGGAGTCGGTGATGTACAGGCAGGTCAGCACCCTGGCCTCCATCCGGGGCAGTCCCTGCTGCACGAGGAGAGCGGTGAAGGATTCCGTGAAGTCCTGGACCGCTCGGGGGTCGCGCCCATGGCCGCTGTCGGGGATCGGCGGCGGGGGCTGAGTCTGCTTGTGTCGGCGCGCACGCTGACGTGTGGCCTTGTGCGCCTGGTCCGCCCGGTAATCGTCGGGTCCGCCGTTGCGGGTGACCTCCCGCATGATCGTCGACGCAGGCCGCTCCAAACGCCGACCGATTTCCGCATACCCAAGCCCCTCCGCCAACCCCGCAGCAATAAACCGACGATCCCCATCGGTGAGTCTGCCTCCAGGCATCGGTACCGATCTCCCATCCATCGACACGCGCGGCGACCGCACACCCCAGCCAGTATGCATTCACACCAACCCCATTGCAAAGAAAGAAACAAACCAGCCATTGCATTCACCACCACAATCATTGCAAAGGCAGCCGAAGTGCCGCATCGAGCTGGGGGAACATCCCAATCCATCTGTTGACTAAACTCTGAACGCAATGTAACTTTGCAGTCGTTCAGAGATCCTCAAACAATGCCGGGTCTCGCAGATCGAACACCACACACAAGGAGATCGACAATGGGAAACCCGACTACTTCCAACTCGACCTGGTCGGGCATGGTGCCGGTCGAAGACACCGCGCTCGCCGTCACCGACACCCGCGGCCCCGGCCGTCCGATCGTCTACCTCAACGGCTCCTACGCCGACCAGAAGCACTGGCGACACGTAATCACCGAACTCGGCACCGAATACCGGCACATCACCTACGACGAGCGAGCCCGCGGCAAATCGAAGAAATCGACCGACTACTCCTTCGAAGCGTGCCTGCGAGATATCGATGCCGTCCTCGCAGCAACCGGAGCACAACAACCGATCCTCGTGGGCTGGTCCTACGGCGCGCTGCTCGCAGCACACTGGGCCGACCGCAACCCCGACCGCATCGCCGCGGTGGTATCCGTGGACGGCGCCATGCCCTACGGCATCACCGGCGAACAGGCCCGCGAACGAATCCGGAACCTGTTCCACAAAATGCGATGGCTGATGCCGGTAGCACGCCCGCTAGGCCTGGCCGCACGAATGACCGCCGACCAACACGCCGAAATCAACATCGAAGCCAACGAACTCCACGCCGCCCTCGCACCGGTCCTCGACCGCGTGAGCTGCCCGATGCGCTACGTCCTGGCCACCGGCGGCAACCTCGGCGGCAGCCAAGAAGAAATGGAAGCCGTGCGCGCCTCACTCGATCCGGTCCTCGCCTCCAACCCGAACATCCAGGTCAGCGCACAGGTCCCGAGCAACCACTCCCACATCCTGCGCAAAGACTTCCGAGCCGTCGCCGACGCCGTCCGCCAGACCGCCACAGCCCAGGACCAGCAGGGTTCGCCGAACCGATAACCAACGCGCTCACCACATTCCACCACCCAACCGTTCAATCGAACTTCACCACAACAGATTCGAAGGAGCACACAACCATGCCCATCACCCTCACCGACCAGGACAAGCTCACCCTGCGGACCGCCGCCTACGGCGCCGTGTCACTGATGGCCGCCGCTGGCGGCTCGCCCCACAAAGCCGCCACCGACGGCACCATCGCCCTGACCTCAGCAACCGGCCTGGTCGGGCACGTACTCACCGAAAAGTCGAAGGCCGTGAACCTCAACGGCAAGTCCGTAGCCGAACTCGCCGACCACGTCCTGCCCGCCCTCACCGCAGCAGTGAACCTGCTCGAGCAGCAAGCACCCGCAGAGGCAGACAACTTCCGCAACACCATCACCATCGCCCTCGAAGCCACCCAAATCCACCAGCCCCAGCCCAACCCCACCATGACCGAAATGGTCCGCAAGATCACCACAGCCCTCGACGCAGCCTGATGCGATCTCGACCCACCCAGCTACAGCGGGTCACGGGGTCCCCTTTCCGGACCCCGTGGCCCGGCAGCGTGGCGGGTCTTCCACGTGACGTCGGTCTGACACAGCGCCGAGGATGCTTTGATCCGAACCCGCCCCTGACCTCGGTTGCACTGACATGCCGCTGATCGCGCGTCCAGACAACTTGCCGAATTCGGCGATCGTCCTGCTCGAGCTCCCAGATGACACCGGGCGTCGAGCCCAACAAGTAGATTCCGAATTTCGTGGCGGAATCTCATCGGCAATGCCGGATCCCACGAAGGTCGTGCCCGACTGAGCTGCGACCACCATCGAGCTGTTGGTGCCTCACTACTCGGCGTCCTGCGAAACTGCTGCCTGTGGGTGAGCACGGGCTGTTGCCAGCTCGAGCTCGGGTCCACGTGCAGGATCCCGGCGGCGGGGTAGCAGCAGCGGGCTGGCGAGGATCAGCAGTCCTGCAACCGTGATAGCCGTGCGCGGGCTGGTGGCGGCGGCGAGCAGTCCGCCGAGCGCGCTGAGGATGGCGATGGCGGCGCTGCTGCTGATCGACCAGGCCGACAGGGTGCGAGCGATGCGGTCTTTGGGTGTGTGCTCGAGTCGATAGGTGGCCAGTACCGGGTTGTACAGGCTCATGCTGATGATGATCGCGAGCTCGACAGCGATCACCGTCGCGAGGCCGGCGACACCGGGCTGGACGAAGGCCAGGCCGATCAGCCAGACCGCGCGCAGCGTGCCGACTGCACGGAGGATCCGGTGTTGGCCATACCGCGCCACGACACGGCCGGCAAGGCGTGAGCCGATGAGTCCGCCGACGCAGGGGGCGGCGAAGGCGAGGCCGTACTGCCAGGGCGAGAACCCGAGCTGGCGGAGCAGCAGCACGGCCAACAGCGGCTCGGTGGCCATGATCAGTCCGCTGACGAGCAGGTGGTTGAGGTAGAGCGCCCGTAGGCCGGGATGGGCCAGCAGGTGCCGCCAGCCGTCGAGCAACTCGCCGGCCCGGATCCGGCGCTTGTCGGTTCGCTGCGGGTGTTCTTCTCGGCCGCGAATCGCCGTGACCCCCAGCGCGGAGAGCAGGTAGCTCAGCGCGTCGGCCACCACGGTGGTGACCGGCCCGAACAGGCCGATCGCCGCCCCGCCCAGCGGCGGCCCGACGGCGATGGAACTCCACATCGTCGACTCGAACCGCGCGTTGGCCGCGAGCAGGTCCTCGGGCCGGACGAGGGCCTTCAGGTAGGCGCCGCTCGCCGCGCCGAAGGCGATCTTGGCCCCGGCGACCACGGCCGAGACGACCAGCAACTGGACGAAGCTGAGCCGACCGAAGGCGTAGGCGACCGGGATCG
Source organism: Nocardia sp. NBC_01009 (assembly GCF_045208035.1). Lineage (NCBI taxonomy): Bacteria > Bacillati > Actinomycetota > Actinomycetes > Mycobacteriales > Nocardiaceae > Nocardia > Nocardia sp. NBC_01009. The sequence goes on from NZ_CP108695.1 coordinate 894,727, forward strand.
TCATCATCACCGCGAACCGCGCCAGGTCCATCGCAATCATCACCGGCCGCTTGCGGCGAAACTCCACCCACGGCCCGAGCGGCAACGCGATCAGCGCACCCACCGCCGGCCCAACCGCTGACAACGTGGACACCTGCGCGGGGCTGGCGTGCAACACCAACACGGCGATCAGCGAGAACGCACCGAACCCCACCCCCGAGCCATAGGCGCTGACTGCGTATGCCGTCCACAGCCATCCGAACTGCCGACCCAAAGATCCTCTGGCCACCAAGCTCCGCACCTCCCGCTTCGAACAACCCGCTGTTGATCGCTGTGATCAAAGCAAGGCCGAAGGAGCGGAATCAAACAACTGAGCTGACGGCGAGCCACAACCGCATGTTGTGCGAGTAGGGATTGCTGCGTGTATCTCAACGCCGTGCGCACCTCCGTCGCCGTTGCGGACGCCGGCCAGTTCCAGAAAGCTGCCGCCGCGCTGTCGATCACCCAGCAGGCGGTCTCCACGAAATGGGAGCAGCGATCCGCCTCGAGGTCAGTTAGTCGATGACGAGATCGACAACCCGCCACACCGCGAGGCTCCGGAATCCCGTCGCCGAACGTAGGGAAGGACACCAACTTCGAGACTCCTCGACCAGGGAAAGGAGGTGTGCTGCTTCCGGCGTCACGGCCACCACGCTGAGACCTCCGTGACGCCGAAACAAGATCGACAACCGATTGCCCGAGTAACGCTCGACGCCCCGACCACGACGTTCCTGGTGACGCATGGCCCGTCGGGGGGCTTGTCCGTCCACTTGTTGGTAATTGAATGGGGATCAGGACATGGCTTTTCGCGAGTTCATCGCGCGACATCGCATCGCTTCGGCCGCTGCCGGACCGGCGGTATTGGGGGTGGCAGCGGTCGTCGCCGCCTCCTGGGCACTGACATCGACGCCACAAACCAGGGATACGCAGCTCACCACCTCGGTGACCGAATGCCACGACATGGTGACCATCTCGGTGGCAGGCCGCGGCGACACTCCGGTCGCGGGGACCACGAAGCTGCTCGTCGGGGCCAACGGTGAGGAATTGCCCGCCGCGCTGTCCGGTGACCATTCCAGCGAGTGGGTCGATCCGGTCGTCAACGCACCGGCCGGCGCGGTCGACCCGGGCTCGTATGCCGCCGTCTACATCGCGTATCCCGCGAATATGGCCAGCTATGAAGATGCCGTCAACACCGGTGTTGCGAATACCGAACAGGTGATGCAGGAGATCACGAGGGCCTGCCCCGACACCAAGTTCTCGATCGTCGGATACAGCGAGGGCGCCGACGTCGTCCGTCGCGTCGCGATGCAGATCGGACACCAGGAGACCGACAAGGACGGTGGCTACGGGATCGTCGATCCGGGCGACGTCGTCGGTGTCGTCATCCTCGCCGACGCGGGTCGCTCGGCGGGCGACGGGCCGTTCCCCGGCGCGAAGGACCCGTTCGGCAATCCCGACGGCTTCGACCAGCAATATCAGAACGGCACGAAACCGGCACCGGGCAGCGGTGCGCTGCCAGGCACCAGCGGTGACTTCGGTGCGCTGAACGGCAAAATCGCCTCGTTCTGCTCCGAAGGCGATCTCACCTGTGCGGCGCCCGAGAACATTTCCCTGCTGCAGCTGGTGGCCAATGTGGGCAGGCAGTTGAACGTCGACGCACTCGAACGAGAAGGGCTGACGCCCGCGACAGGGCAGGACGTCGCTGTCGTCCTCGGCCAGATCGCGCTTGCGGCGTTCGCCGACATTCAGTCGCAGCCGAACTGGATGCAGAGCGACGAGACTTTTCTCCAGGTACTGCTGAAGGTGTCGGATCCGGCGTACAAGCCGGGTGCGCCGAAGACGCCGGCGAAGGCGGACTCGATCTCGACCAACCAGATGTCGCCGCTGGCCTACCTGCCGCAGAAGGTGCTGAACGAGATCATCGGTCTCATCGTGACGAACCAGAACACGATCCCTGTGGTCATGAGCGACCCGTACCAGCTCACGCTGGGGCCGAACCACACCGGTCACCACTTCGACTACTGGCGTGACGCCAACGCTGCCGACGGCAAGCCGCTGACATCTGCCGAGTATGCGGCTGCCTGGCTCACGCACCTGGCAAAGCAGGCACAGGCGGGTCAGCCGGTCGACACGACCGCCAAGCCGCAAGCGGCGGACCTCGACGCGGTGTACAAGGCGGTGGCGGTCACCTCGGCGGCGCCGACGACCGAACCGACCAAGACCCCGTCTACGTCTACATCGACATCCATGTCACCGTCCGCATCAGCGACGACCACGCCTGCTGCGCCCGCGAAGACCGATGTCAGCAGCACCACGCCGACCCCAGCGCCGACGACTTCCGCGCCGCCGTCCGAGACCACGAGCACGACAACCCCACCGGCTCCGACTTCGGTCGCGGCGCCCGTCGAGACCACGAAGCCGACCACAACACCCACCGAGACCACCAAGCCGACCACAACAACGGAATCCGCGGCGGCGACCACTACCACCAGTGTGCCCCCGACGGCAGCCACCGGCGGCTAGCCGAATTCTGGACCCTGCCCGACTCACTACGCGTCGGGCAGGGTCTTTTTTGATCAGGCACCAACAGCACCGTGGCTCGAAGTGAATGCGCCGCGAAATCCGGATCAGGTCTGGTCGTCGAATTGCGCGACCGGTGCGTTCTTCTGGACCAATTCGATGGCGTTCAAGGCGGCGGCTTTGCTTTCGTAGGCTTCGCCGGCGGCGATGGTTTCGCCGTCCGCGCCGTTGAGTCGCCAGCGGAACTTCGCGGCTTTGTCCTTGTACAGCTCGAACTTTGCAGGCATTGCGGTCACCTCGTCTCTCGAAACGGGGATAGCACCTGGATGGTGCAGAATACTGCTGCTGTCGGCTACTGCGGACGAAGTACGACGATGCCCGGGGTCGACCGCACATAGTCGGCGAAGGAGGAGTCGACGACTTTATTGTCGGCGGCGAGGGAGGACGCGTTGCGGAAAATCGGGCCGTTGGGCGTCATGACGAAGATGCCGACATGGGTGACGTCCAGGCCGGGCAGGTCGGCGTAGGCGCCGATATAGTCGCCGGTGCGGAGTCGGCCGACGACATTCTCGTCTACGGCCGCACTGGGAATGTAGGTGATCGCGCGATCGACCACCGGCAGTCCGGGGAGATAGGTTGCCCCGTCGGCTTTCGCGTTGAGGTGTTTGGTGACGGTCAGTGCGGCACCGCTCAGGGTTGCGGTGACGTCGGTAGCGGCGGTTCTCGGCGTGTGCGCCCAATCGCTGAAGAAGTGTTTGCGCTGTAGATAGTCGACTCTGCCGTCGGTATAGCGCGTCTCGATCAGCTTCGTCACGAACTGGCTCCGGTCCGTTGACCTGCTCAGCGCTTCGACATAGTCGAGATAGGTGAAGCAATCCACGCGCCGGAAGTCGATGACGAGCTGTTCTGGCTTGCTCGCCGAGCCGACGAGCATATCCGCGCCGTACGGCGTGCCGAGGAATTGGCGAGACAGCACCTCGATCTGCTCGCCCTTGCTGTGCCCGCCGGTGCCCAACGCCAGCAATTCGTCGATCTTCCCGGCCGTAGCGTCATCGATCCCAGCAGCGCTCGGTGCGCCGAGCGCGGTGGGCAGCATCGGCGCGACGCCGCAGACCATGGCCACGATGACGAACAGTAGGCGGGTGATGGTGCGCAAGACGCCTCCAGAGGTGAACCGGTGCACAAACCGACACCCACGGTAGTCCGGGCACTCCGGCGGCGTAGCCGGTTGCTCCGCAACGACGTGCGCGGGCCGAGCTGGTTTGCTCGGTCCGCGCACTGTAATCGTCTCGCGCTACAGGGTTTTCAGGTCGATCGCGGCGGCCATTGCCACATAGCCTGCGGCATTGGGGTGCTTGTGGTCGCCCGAGTCGAAGGCGGGGGCCAGACGTTCGGGGTCGGCCGGGTCTGCCAGTGCGGCGTTGAAGTCGACGACGGCGTCGTACTCGCCGCTGGTGCGGATCCACTCATTGAGCAGGCGGATCTTCGCGGCGGATGTGTCGGTGTAGTACTCGGCACCCTGCATCGGCAGCAGGGTCGCGCCGATCGCCGAGATCCCGGCCTGGTGTGCCTTCGCGATCAGCTCGCGGTAGCCCTTGATCAGTTCGTCGACGGACACCACCGGATTGGGCTTGTAGGTCGGCGAGTCGATCTCGGAGAAGCCGACGTCGTTGAGGCCGGCCAGTATGACCACCGAGGACACGCCGGGCTTGGCGATCACGTCACGCTCGAACCGCTTCAGCGCGCTGTCGCCGAACCAGGGTGAGTCGTTGCGGACCAGGTTGCCGCCGATGCCGGAGTTGAGGACAACGCGGGGTGCACCGGCCTCGGCCAGGCGGTCGGCGAGTAGGTCCGGGTAGCGGTGGTTGGTGTCGTTGCCCGCACCGTAACCGTCGGTAATGGAGTCACCGAAAGCGACAACCGTGCCGACCGGTTTCCTACCGCCGGTGACCTGGAGGTCGGACAGGTAGTACCAGGAGTGAGTGGTCTCGGTGAAAGCCGCGCCGCCGGTGTCACCGGCGTGGTCGCCGCCCGCGCGGTAGCTGGTTGCGTAGCCCTGGGCATGGAAGGTCGCAGGTCCCGTGCGTGCCGGGAGGTACAGCGTCACCGTCGCCGACTCGAAGGGTGCCAGGGCCAGTTCGGCTGCGTCGCTGGTGACCGCGTCGCCGGGCGCGATCGTCACCGATTCCGCGCCGCCGAACCGCAGCGGCCGAATCGTCTCCGGCGCCACCGCGGCGGCCTGGCTCGTCCGGGCGATGGTGGCGGCGTTGATCTGTAATTTGTCCGCGCCGTAGCGATTGGACAGCGTGATCCGTGCCTCGGTGCCGCCGCCGGTCACTCTGACCACCTGCCGCACTGTCTGGTCGGCGAAACCGCCGGTGGACCAGTTCGGTTCGAAACCTTCGCTGGGCAACTGCATCGGCACGGCCCACGCGGCGCGCCAGTCAGATGTTTCGGCAGGGCCGTCCGAGTGCGCGATTCCGACGGCGCCCGCAACGGCGATTCCCACGGCCGTGGCCGCCAGCAGTTTCTTCCAGTTACGCACTACAGCGCTTGTGATCGTCATGTCGTACCCCACTATCGGGAATGCCGTTCCGTTAAGACAGAACAGACCGTAGCACGACTCAGGTCATTAACGAAACCCCAGTTCCATTAGACCCGTCCCGGGAATGCCCGTCGAGGTAGCGACCTGGACCGAAACACGCCGTCAGACGCAAACGGGCGCCGCGACGAGCTGTGCGAACAGCTCGGAGCGACGCCCGTTTCGGCTTCGGATTTCGTCCCCGCGACGGAGCAGAGAGCAACCCCTTATCGGGCACCGGCCACGACGCCTTCAGGTCGACCTGCCAGTAGCCCCAGAAGTGGGTGCCGCTGTCGGATCCGGCCCGACCTCGTGACTGCACCGGCCCGAATTGCTACCCAGTCGAATCCGGTTGTCCAGCAGGCATATCAGTCGACACGCAGCACGCCGACGGTCTCGCCGCCACCTCGAACATAGGTCGAGCCCGCCCCGCCGATGATCTTCACAAGCACCTCACGCAACCGAACAACCTCGGCCGCACCGACTATCGCGTCGAGATGGGCATCGAACCGGGCAACCACATCGAGACCCGCCTCGAGCACCGACCACCCGAGCGCGGTGAGGCGCACCAGGCGCGCCCGCCCGTCGGTCGGATCGGGCAGCACCTCGACATAGCCGCGAGTTTCCAGGTGCCGGACGAGTTCTCCCATTGCCTGCTTCGTCATTCCCGCCCTGGCGGCGAGGTCGATCAGCCGCGTGCCTTCGGGATCGATCGCCTGGAAGACCGGCGCGTGTGCGGCGCGCAGGTCGGTGAATCCGGCTGCCGCCAGACCGGCATCCAGCTCCGCGGCGAGCGTCCGCGCCGCCGCGCTCAGCAGGTTCCCGAGCGGCACCGGCCGGGCGGCCAGCGGATTAGTAAGGTCCTTGACCATTTCCCGCCTCCTTCGTATCTTTAGTCAGGAACCTTACTACTTTGAATGAGGCGGATATGACCAGGCACGTTGCGCTAGGACTTGCGGCAATCGCCCTGCTGACCGAACTCGGGTGGCTGGCCTGCACCGACGGAACGGTCGGACCGATCACCGCGGCGATCCTGGCGAGCATCGCGGTGTTGACGATCACCGCCGCACGCATCGTCGCCATCAATACCGTGACGCGAATCCTGGTGGGCGCCTTGTTCGCCGGCTCGGTCGCCGACCGGTTCGGATTGTTCGGCACACCGGACGCGCCGGGAGTCTCCTGGGGCAGCTACTCGCGATTCATCGACTACACCCGCACGCTGATGCCCTCGACATTGGACTGGGCCGCGCCGACGGTGGGGACCATCGCGACCGTCCTCGAGGCAGCCATCGCACTCGGACTGCTGCTCGGCATCGCGACGAGCAGCACCGCACGGGCAGCGGCCGCCCTCCTGATCGCGTTCGCCACAGCGATGTGGACATCTGTCGGGTTCGGCGAAATGTCTTCCTACGGCGTCCTTGTCGTCGCCGGCGGCACCGCCGTCCTCGGGACCTGCGACACGGCGGTGCACCTCGATCGACTGTTCCAGCGATCGGCGACCCCCGATGCCGTGGGGTCGGTCGCGGAAAACCCACGCTGAACGGGGTGTCGGATGATGGGATCTTCCGGATAGGCTCCCCGCTGGAACGAAAGTGAGCGGGAGATGTCCGAGCAAGAAGCGGTCGCACGATGACCAGGCGTGGGTGGGTGCTTTTCCTGGCCATGGGCGTCATCTGGGGCGTGCCCTACGCAATGATCCGCGTCGCGGTGCAGGACCTCGATCCGACCGTGGTCGCCTTCGGACGGACGCTGATCGGGGCGACGATTCTGTTGCCGATCGCGTTGTACAGCAAGACTCTTGCACCGGTGTTCCGGCGATGGCGACCGCTGCTGTTGTACACGCTCGTCGAGATCACCGGGCCGTGGTTCTTGATCGGATACGCGGAGACCACGTTGAACAGCTCCACCGTCGGTCTGCTGATCGCCGCCGTGCCGCTGATCGCGGTGGTGATCGTGACGAAGCTGGGCCACGATCGCTTCGACGCCCGGCGCACCATCGGACTCGTCATCGGTTTCGCGGGCGTCGCCGCCCTTGTCGGTCTGGACGTCGACCTCTCACAGCCAGCCGCCATCGGCGCGATCGCGCTGACCACGCTCGGCTATGCGATCGGTCCGATCATCATCAACCGTGCGCTCGCGGATCTGCCGCCGCTCGGCGTGGTCACCGCATCACTGATCCTGGCCGCGGTGATCTACGCGCCGTTCGCCGGCCTGCGCTGGCCCGCCCGCATCACCGCCGACGCCGCATGGTCGGTACTCGGGCTTGCCGTGATCTGCACGGCCGCAGCGTTCCTGGTGTTCTTCGCGCTGATCAGCGAGGTCGGCCCGGCCCGAGCGACCGTGATCACCTACATCAACCCCGCGGTGGCCATCCTGCTCGGCGTGACCCTGCTCGACGAACCACTGACCATCGGAATGGCAATCGGCTTCCCCCTCGTCATTCTCGGATCCGTGCTCGGCACCGCACGCACGCGCACCACACCGGACCAGGATCTGGTGCACGCGGCTCCGGCCGCGCCTTTACCTGAGAAGTAATCGCCAAGGCCGCAGGCCCCGACAAGGATGGCGGTCGGCACCCGTCGCCGGACGTGGTGCGGATCGGAGGACACCTGTCATGACCACTCGCGCCGTAGTAGAGGATTTGCTGGGACGCATCGGGTCCGGCGATCCCGAACGAATTGCCGAGCTGTATGCCGACGGTGCGGACTGGAAGCTGGATTGGCCGCAGGACGAGCACGGGCGCAGCGCGACCCCCTGGATTCGGCACAAATCGACTCGCACCGAGGCCGCCGCGCATTTCCGCGCGATCGCCGAACATCACGTGCCGGAGCAGGCGGACACCCGGATCGAACAGATCCTGATCGACGATTCACACGCGGTGGTACTGGGCGAGATCCGGCAAACCGCCAAAGCGACCGGGCGTGCATACCGCTCGCGGTTCGCGCTGCATCTCACCGTCGAGCACGGCCTCATCACCCGCCATCATGTTTACGAAGACAGTCTCGCGGTTGCAAGGGCTTTCGACTCGCCCTAGGTACTGTGCACAGGGTGTTGGAATCGACAGCCGATACGGCCGCCACCCGGACCGCCTACGACGACATCGCGGAGCTCTACGCGGACTTCGTCAAGGATCAACTCGCAGCGAGTACGTTCGATCGCGCCATGCTCGCGGCGTTCGCGGAACGGGTGCAGGCCACGGGTTCCGGCGTGGTTGCCGATATCGGATGCGGACCCGGCCGGGTGACAGCGCATCTGACCGATCTCGGGTTGGATGTCTTCGGGATCGATCTGTCGCCGGAGATGATCCGGCTGGCGCGGCAGAATTATCCGCAGTTGCAGTTCGACGAGGGATCAATGGAGCAGCTCGCGCTGGGCGCGGGCACCCTCGCGGGCATCGTGGCCTGGTATTCGATCATCCATCTGCCGCCGGAGCGGGTCCCCGAGGTGTTGACCGAGTTTCATCGGGTACTCGCGGTAGAAGGGCACGCGCTGCTGGCATTTCAGGCGTCGGACGCGGCCGATGTGGTGGAACCGTTCGACCACAAGGTGATTCGCGCCTACCGCTGGTCACCGCGACGACTTGCCGGACTACTGCAGGCGGCCGGGTTCGTGACTGTCGCGCAGCTGGTTCGGGAACCGGAGCCCGGTGAGCGTTTCCAGCAGGCTTATCTGCTCGTAGTCAAGGATCGATGATTCGGCGAACGCACACCACTCGGGACGGGTAAGTTCGAGGCGTCGCGCAGGGGATTCATGGCCGCGCGGACCCGTACGACAACGTGGTCGATGCACCGAACACACCGCACTGCTGTCGTCAGGGGGCGACCCACCATGGAACTCATTTCACCGATCGATGCCGTCTTCCTGCTCGCCGAATCGCGTGAGCACCCGATGCATGTCGGCTCCTTGCAATTGTTCGAGGCGCCCGAGGACGCCGGGCCGGATTTCGCGCAGCTGACCTACGAGAAGCTTTCGGCGGACCGGGAATTCCACCCGACCTTCCGTAAGCGCCCCGCGACGTGGCTCGGCGCGCCACAAGTGGGCTGGACCCAGGAAGGCGACGTCGAGCTCGAATACCACCTCCGACGAGCCGCCTTACCGGCCCCGGGGCGATTCGACCAGCTGCTCGACCTGGCTTCCCGCCTGCACAGCACCCTGCTCGACCGCCATCGTCCGCTGTGGGAGATCCATCTCGTGGAGGGCCTCGGCGACGGCCGCTTCGCGATCTATTCCAAGATGCACCACGCGCTGATCGACGGCGTCGCGGCACAGCGCGTGCTGGCGCGGACGCTGACCAACGACCCGAACTCCGCCGAGACCCGGGTGCCGTGGCACCTGCCGCGCTCGACGCGCCCACCCAAGGCCGCCGCTGCCGGGTCCGGGCTGGGCAATGCGGCACGAAATCTGTTGTCGGCGGCCGGTTCTGCGCCCGCCGCAGTGCGGGTTGCCCGTGCCGCACTTGTCGAGCAGCAGTTGACGCTGCCGTTCGATGCGCCGCGCTCGATGTTCAATGTGCCCATCGGTGGCGCCCGCCGGTGTGCGGTCCGATCGTGGCCGCTGGAGCGGGTCAAGCAGGTCAAGAAGGCGACCGGCTCGACCATCAACGACGTCGTGCTCACCATGTCCGCCGGCGCTCTTCGCTCCTACCTGATCGAGCGAAATGCCTTGCCGGACAAGCCGTTGATCGCGATGGTCCCGATGTCGCTGCGGGCCTCCGACGAGGACGAGGACACCAACGGCAACAAGATCGGCGCGATCCTGTGCAACCTGGCCACCGATGTCGAGGACCCGATCGAACGACTCCGGGTGGTGAGCGAGTCGATGCGCCGCAGCAAAGAGGTCTACAACTCGCTGTCGAGCGTCCAGGCCATGGCGCTGTCCGCGGTGCTGCTCAGTCCGCTCGCGCTCACCCTGCTGCCCGGCGTCGTCTCCTGGACCAATCCCCCGTTCAATATCGTCATCTCCAATGTCCCCGGCGCGCGCGAACCGCAGTACTGGAACGGCGCCCGCCTCGATGCCACCTATCCGATGTCGATTCCGATGGACGGCCAGGCGGTGAACATCACCCTCACCACCAATGCCGACAATCTCGACTTCGGCCTGGTCGGCTGCCGCCGCAGTGTGCCGCAGTTGGACCGCCTGCTCGACCACCTGGAGGACGCGCTGACCGGCCTCGAGCAAGCCGCTCGATAACAGGTCTATCCCAGCAAAACTAGAACGTGTTACTGTCGAATTATGGTGCACTCGCCAGTCGACGGGGCCGCTGCCGCGCCATGGCGATACTCGCGGTATGCGGCCCATTCGGCCGGTTCAGGGAATCACCCGCCCTGCCGAACTGGAACACGGCAGAGCAACTATGTAACCCGTTCTAGAGCCACTAGGGAGACCAGCACGCCATGCGTACCGAAATCTGCGATCGGCTGGGGATCGAGTTCCCCATCTTCGCCTTCACCCATTGCCGCGACGTGGCGGCCGCGGTCAGCAATGCCGGCGGGCTCGGCGTGCTCGGCGCGGTGGGCTTCACCGCCGAGGAGCTGGAAGTAGAACTAGCGTGGCTCGATGAGCACGTGAACGGCGTCTACGGCGTCGACCTGGTCATCCCCTCCAAGTACGAGGGCAAGGACATCGACGGGCTGAGCCCCGAGGAGCTGGAAGCCAAACTGGCGGAACTGGTTCCGCAGGGACACCGCGATTTCGCCGAGAAGATCCTTACCGACCACAATGTTCCGCACCTGCCCGACAGCGAGCACCACAATCAGCTGCTCGGCTGGACTGCGACCACGGTGGCGCCGCAGATCGAAGTGATCCTGCGCCACCCCAAGGCCAAGCTGGTCGCCAACGCGCTCGGCACGCCGCCGCCGGACGTCGTGCAGCAGATCCAGGACTCGGGCCGCCTGATCGGCGCGCTGTGCGGCTCGGTGAAGCACGCGCTCAACCACAAGAAGGCCGGTCTGGATTTCGTGGTCTGCCAGGGCACCGAGGGCGGCGGACACTGCGGCGAGATCGCGTCGATGGTGCTGTGGCCGCAGGTCGTGGACGCCATCGGCGATATGCCGATGCTGGCCGCCGGTGGCATCGGCAACGGCCGTCAGGTCGCCGCGGCCATGGCGATGGGCGCAGCGGGCGCGTGGACCGGCTCGCTGTGGCTGACCGTCGAGGAGGCCAATGTGCCGCCCGCGCAGATGCAGACCTACATCGACGCCACCAGCCATGACACCGTGCGCTCGCGGTCGTGGACCGGTAAGCCCTGCCGCATGCTGAAGAACGACTGGACCGAAGCATGGGAGCAGGCCGACAATCCCGACCCGCTGCCCATGCCGCTGCAGATGATGGTGGCGCTGGACGGCGTCAAGCGCGGGCACCGCTACCCCGAGGCCGCCAAGGACGTGAACTTCAACCCGGTCGGCCAGGTGGTCGGCCAGCTGAACAAGGTGGAGCGCTCCGCGGACGTGGTCGGCCGCCTGATCCAGGAGTACGTGGAGGCGTGCGACCGCCTCAACAAACTCAACGACGCGCTCTGACATTCACCGCAGGGCCATCACTCCGGCCATTCCGGCCATGAGTGCTTCGCCTCGAGCACCGGGTCGGTGATGCCGCCCCAGCAGACCAGCTGGGCGGCATCCCATCCGGCAAGCTCGGATCCGGCCGCGTAGACGGACTGGAAGAACTCGAGCGCGGCGCCGACCGGATCCGGGGACAGACGGGCCTTGTCGTAGGGGTAGTACGCGGCGTGCCCCGAACCGGACGGCACCCACAGCGCGCCCGCGGGCAGCCGGCGATCGGTGAGCCCGGCGGGCTCGGGTGCGATGTAGGAATAGAACGTCGGCTCGGGCACCTTGGCGTCGCCGAACCAGAATCCAGCGCTGATGACCTCGCGCGAGTACGCCTCGCGCGTCACCGAGTCGACCGTCGCAGGCATATCGATCTGCCGCTCGGAGAATCGCTGCACCGCGAGATCGAACGTGTGCCAGAACAATTGCACCGGGCTGATCTTGCCGGAATAGGTGGCGCTGAACTCCTCGAGTACCCGCCCGACCTGGCTGTGCACCCGAAATGCCCGCTGCGCCAACTCCGGGTCGTAAGCGGCGTGGTCGGTATCGTCCTCGAACGGGCGCGCCGCGTCGGGCAGATCGAAGGGATGTGGGTGCGGCAGTACGACATCGATACCGAGATCACGCAGACCAGTCATGACGTCGCCGTAAAAGGTGGCGACAGACTGCATCGGCAGATCGATCTCGACCTCGATGCCACGATCGGTCGCTATCCGCAGGACATGATCGAAAAAGTCGAAGGTGCAGGCGAATACCGGTCCGTTGCGGGCAGAACCGAGCGGGACGGTGGTCCAGCCGCGGGCAGTGAGCCGATAGGTCATGTGCCACCAGTGGTTGCGCCGGATGCCCTTGGCAAGTGCAACCTTGCCGACGATCTGGGCGAACCGGTGCAGTGTCTCCTTGGTGGGGCGCCAGGATTCCAACGGTAGGGCGGGTAGCGGCTCGACAGCGTCCATATCGAAACGGTACGACCGATCGAGTGACTACGCCAGAAGATTGCCATTTCTCTCGCCTGTCTCAGATGATCGCCACTGATCTGCCCAAATGCGGCGTACAAAGCGTTGCCATGCAATCGCTGCGGCTTGTTTCGCGGTGCGAGACCGTACGGAGCGACCTGGTTACGCACCCTGCTGGCTGCCAACAATCGCGTCAGTGAGCTCACCCCGTCGGCGCGGGCCCCGGTCAGCTACCGCGCAGTCGGCTGCCACACGCCGGACCGACCCGGATGGTGCCGCCGGTCCGCCACCGACACCAGGCCGGGTCCGTGGTGCAACGGCCTGACTGCTGCGCCTGCTGCACCGATCCCCATACTGGAAGCCGCTCTCCTGCATGCCGGGGTGGCGAGTGCTCGATTGTGAAGATCGTTGAGAGGTCGATATGTCTTTGTGCACCAATCCCGATTGCGCAGGCGTAAGCCATGATTCGCACGTCTGCCCACATCGGGACAGCACAGATGCGCCGCGCGGCAGGAATCTGGCGATACTCGGCGTTCTCGCCCTGATGATCATCACCGCGCTCGTGCTGGCCGCAGGCGCGGTGGCAGAACGGTAAACGCCAACGGCGCTGCGATCGTGCACTAGTGCAGTGTTATTCGACCGTCCCCTGCGCGGCCGAATCCCAGTCGTAGTGCACGCCGGTCAGCTTTTCACTCAGTCGCCACATCCTCCTGGCCGCCGAGCGGCTGTACGCCATCGGGTGTCGCAACGCGCGCCGCGGATACCCCGCGAATTCGAACCCCGGTCCCAGATAGGCGTTTCCGGGCAGATCCGGGACAGTGGCCGCGTACAGCTGCGGCAGCGCACCCATCCGGTCGGACTGGGCGAGTGCGAACAGAACGGCCTGGGGGATGGCAGCAAACATGCCCGCAGCGCCCTTTTCGCCGTTCAGGTCGTAGAGATGGGTTGCCGACAGGCCCGGGTGCGCGGCCACCGCGCGCAACCCGGTGCCCGCGGCGCGGGCCCGGCGATCGAGTTCGGCGGTGAACAGCAGGTTGGCCAGTTTCGACTGGCTATAGGCGGGCCAGCGCAGGTAGAACCACCGCCAGTTCGGGTCCAGCCAGTTGATCAGACCGCCCCAGGCGGCCACCGACGATACGGTCACCACCCGCGGCCGCTCCGCCCGCAGTAGCGCGGGCAGTACGGCGCCGGTGAACGCGAAGTGGCCGAGATGATTGGTGCCGAACTGGGCATCGAAGCCGTCGGCCGTCTGCCCGCGTGGTGTCGCCATCACCCCCGCGTTGTTCACCAGCAGATCCAGCCGCTCGACCGTATCGTCGAGCTGTCGGCCCGCCCGCCGCACCGAGGCGAGATCGGCCAGATCCAGCGGCAGCACTTCGGGTTTCGGCCCGGTGGCCACCGCGGTCACTTCGTCCAACGCCACGGCGGCCTTCTGCTGGTTGCGACAGGCCAGCAGGACTCGGGCGCCCTTGCTCGCCAATGCTTCCGCGGTGCGCAGGCCGAGACCGCTGTTGGCGCCGGTGATCACGACGGTCTTTCCCGACTGGTCGGGGATATCGGCGACGGTCCAGCGGCGCGGGAGAATGGTGTTGTACACCGACATATCAGATGATCAATTCCGGCTCAGACAGTTGACCGGACGGCATCGCCGAGCAGGGGCGTCAAGCCGTCGCCGCGTGCGCGTCGTCCACATGACCGGCGTCCGCCTCCGCGCCGTCGAGCAGTTCCTCGAACTTGGCGGTCACCTTCTCGTGGTACATCCCGAACAGATCCTCGAACAGCGCAAGCTGCGCTTCCGACGGCCCGGAACCGGAGTCCCACACCGCGACCAGCGCCCGCCAGACCAGTACGTGCAGGTCCGCGGCCCCCGCGAAGTAGGCCGCGATCGCCTCGGGCACCTCGAGCACCATCTCGCCGATGGAGTTCAGAATGGCCCGCTGCATGCTCAGCCCGAGCGCCGTCAGCAACTTGCGCACCAGTGCGACCTCGATCGCAAGAATCTGGCGGAAATCCGGAACCTCCAGCCGGGCAAGCGCTTCCAGCCGATCGATATCGGCCTTCAATTCGGCCGGATCGATCTGCTGTTCGCTGCCGGTGTAGGCGAGCAGCGCCTCCATCACGATCCCGCGCTCCACCTCGACGATGTCGCGGAACATTTCGATCGCGGTATCGGGCATCGGGACGGAGAAGCGGAACAAGTGCCGGTACACATCTATGCCGCCCGCCTCCCGGACGTCACGGATGGTGAACCCCTTACCCCGCCGTGCTTCGACGAATCCGTACGACTCCAACCGACCCAGCGTCAGCTGCGCGGTCGCGCGATTCATGTCGAATTCCTCCGCGACCTGACGGACCGAAGGCATCAAATCCCCTGGCTGATATTCCCCCGCGGCAACCCGGCGTGCCAGCTCATCGGCAACGTCGGCGACTACCGTCTGGGATCCCATCGGATGCCACCTTTCGACTCGGTTCCAATACGTCCCAGACAGTCTAAGCCCTCCGCTGCCTGACTGCATCGTGTGTAAGACTGATCTGCGCACAGTGTGAGGTGAGTCATGACCATTCGACAAGACAACGGTCCGCAGGACGGCGAATCCGCCGGTAGGCGCACACGCCTTTTCGCGGCAGGGTCGAATGGCAAACCCCCAGTTCACAAAGCGGTTCGTAGCGCGAAACTCGCGACGCTGCCGGTGGCCTTCGCCGGCAGGCAGGCGGCGGGCGTCGGCAAGCGCGCACTCGGCAGGTCGGCGAGTGACGTGAACCGTGACATCCAGTTGCGCACGGCCCAGCACATTTTCGAGGTGCTGGGCGAGCTGAAAGGCTGCGCCGCCAAACTCGGCCAGCTGCTGGCGATCTACGAGCTGGCCCTGCCGCCGGAGATCGCCGAGCCGTACCGCATCGCATTGAGCAGGTTGCAGGATTCCGCGCCCGCGATGCTGCCGTCGAGCGTGCACACGGCGATGGCGGCGAGCATGGGCGAGAACTGGCGGTGGTATTTCCGGGAATTCGACGACCGGCGTGCGGCTGCCGCATCGCTCGGTCAGGTTCATCACGCAGTGTGGCGCGACGGCAGGCCGGTTGCGGTCAAGGTGATGTATCCCGGCGGCCGGCAGGCGATCGAGAACGATCTGGAGCAGTTGCGCCGAATCTCCACTCTGGCAGGCGTTTTCCTGCCCGGCGCCGATGTCAAGGCGGTTACCGAGGCGATCTGCGCCTGCGTCCGTGCGGAACTCGACTATGCGGCGGAGGCCGAGAATCAGCGGGTGTTCGCCGCGGCGTACGCCGACGATCCGGACATCTACATTCCGCAGGTGATCGAGCAGTGCGGCGATGTGCTCATCACCGAATGGCTCGACGGCACTCCGGTTCCGCGCGTCATCGCCTCCGGCGCGCAGGCCGAGCGCGACCGAATCGGCATGCTGATGGTGCGATTCGTGGCTTCCGGGGCGCTGCGCACCGGCCTGCTCTATGGCGATCCCCATCCGGGAAATTTCCGCGTCCTGCCCGACGGCCGGCTCGGGGTCGTCGATTTCGGAGCCTGCTCGACGTGGCCGCCCGACGGCTTCGAGGAGCTGGCGTCGGACTATTGCCACGCCCTGTTCAACGGCGGCCCGCCGGAGTTGGAGGCGGCGGCCCGACGCCACGGATTCGTCCAGGCCGGCCGCGAATTCGACGTCGAGGCCCTCTATGCCCTTGTCGTGCCGTGCACCGAACCGTTCAAACACTCGACCTATCGAATGACCACACCGTGGCTGCGCAAGCAGGTGCTGCGGGTGACGAATCCCCGTCTGTCCAACAGTGTTCGGCAGACCACCATGCCGCCGTATTTCACGCCGTTCGCGCGTTCGGCGCTCACGTTGATCGGCGTGCTGTGCCAGCTCGGCACCGAGGGACCCTTCCGCGACGAGGTCGGACGCTGGATGCCGGGGTTGCTGGCGGCATTCGTCCCGCCCGCGGCCGACGACGGGCTGCCGGTGGACCTGGCCGCGGTGCGCAGACAGCGGGCCGACACGTCTGTTCCGCGTCGGTCCGTCGGCTGACTCGGGACCTCCCCGGCTCGACCGAAGACCCGATCAGCCACCGCTCACAACGTCTCAGACAGCAGAGTTATCGTCGTCGTACCGCGATGTGGGTCGATTCGCGATACCCGCACACCCGCCCTATGGCCAACCGGCCGACTCGTATCGAGAACGACCGGCGGATCACTCAGCGGGACAACCACTCCCGCCATTGCGGAGCAACCGCCGCGGCCAGCTCGTCGTAGCCTGCCGCCCCGGGGTGCGCGCCGTCGCCCTCCCGGACTTCACGCATCCACACCGGGTTCTCGCGCAGCTGGTGATGGATCCGGACGTACGGGATCCCCTCGGCCGCACAGATTTCCGCGAATCGCTCGTCGAGTGCGGCGGTACGGGCATTGTGTTCGACGTCGTCGATCGGCGGCGGCGCGACCATCAGCACCGGCCAGCCGTGCTCCGCGGCCAGCCGCACGAGCGCACCGAGGTTGGCGACAGACTGGTCCGACGTCACTCTGCACTGCCCGTCCAGCTGCATGGTGTCGTTGACGCCGAAAGACAGCACGATCCTGGCGTCGGTGCCCGCCGGCAGTCGCTGGACGCACTCGGCCAGGAAGCGTGCACGGACATCCGTGGATGTCTGCCGGCGGACGCCCAGGTTGTAGCCGACGATCGGGATCCCGTCGGTGTAGGCCTGCGCGGCGAGACGGCCCACCCACCCCAGGCACCGCGGGTCACCGACCCCGGCGACAAGCGAATCACCGACGAAACACACACGAAGATCACGACTCACGGTGCGATCCTCGCAACGCCCGACCGACCAGCGAGCATCGGGGCACAGGTAGGCAATAAGATCGCGGGTGGTTCATCAGGGAGGGATTGATGTCGACAGGGGAAGCACTGCGCGCTGCGCCGACGGCGCCGCCATGGTTCGTGGAGCTGTTCGCCCACCGGCGCTGGATTCGCCGCGCCGGACCGTTTCCGCATGTGTATGCGCGGGATGTGTTCGTCCCCGAGTTCTTCCAGCGGCTGACCGAGGAATTCCAACGGGTGCTTCGGCAGCAATCGGAGGCGTTCACACAGGTCACCGACGGATACAGCGCGAGCGGGGTGCCGCTGACAACACTGCGCGATGGACCGCTCGCGCTATTCCTTTCGCGGGAGTGGCACGACCTGATCGCCGGGGTCGCCGGCGTCGCAACGACCGGAGACGTGGAGGGGTCGCTGCACCATCACCCGGTAGGCAGTCCCTCGGGGTGGCCGCACAACGACCTGAATCCGGCCTGGTTCCCGGGCCCGGCGCCGGGCCCCGGCGAAATACGGACGCCCGAGGGCACGGTCGACCTGAAGACCGGCGCCCGGGATTCGGCAATCACCGCCCGGGAAACCGTGCGCGCGGTGGCGGTGCTGTTCTACCTCGGCAACCCGGGGTGGACCGTGGGCGACGGCGGGGAGACGGCGTTGTACGAGCACATCGCGGGCAGCAGCCCGGTGCCTGCGCTGACCGTTCCGCCGCTGGACAATTCCATGGTGCTTTTCGAATGCACGCCGCGGTCGTGGCATACCTTCGTCGGCAACAATGCCGCCGCCCGCAACAGCGTGGTGATGTGGCTGCATCGGCCGAAAAGTGATGCCGTGCAACGGTGGGGAGGAGACCGCATTGCGCAGTGGTGATTTCGCACGCGAGGAACGCAGGGTCTGCCTGCTGACCGGCGCCGGCGGCAGGCTCGGTGACGCCTTCTGCCGGGCGGCCTACACCGAGTACGACATCGTCGCGGTGTGCCGCAACCGGATCCCGGCCGCGCCCTCGCAGCACGAATGGTTCGTCGACCCGTTCGCACCGGAAATACCGGTGCCGGAGAATGATTCGCGGATCTTCATGATCCGGGCCGATCTGGCCGAAAAGGGTGAGGTCGAGCGGGTCGTCGACCTCGCGCTTGCCCGGTTCGGGCGCGTCGACCTGCTTGTCAACAATGCGGCCCACATCGGATTGCAGTCCCACGGCATCGTCGATGGCGATGCCACACTGGATGAATTCGAGCCACATTTCGCGGTCAATGTCGGGGTACCGTTGCGATTGTCGGCACGACTGGCGCAGCGGTCCTGGGTGCACGACGGGGACGAGAACCGCAGGCGCAACCGCAATATCGTCAATGTCTCCAGCATCTCGGGATCCGAGGTATTCCCGGGTGGGCAGGCGCTCTACGCGTCCTCCAAAGCCGCTCTCAATCAGCTGACCCGTCACCTCGCCGCAGAGTTCGACGAGTTCGGTGTCCGCGCGAATGCGATCGCGCCCAATGCTTTTCCCTCGATCCTGCCGACCGAGCAGGTCGTGCAATCGATCGTCGAGCTCGACAGGGGCACCATGACCGGCGGCGTGTTCGGGGTCGGCGGCGCGCCCGAGAGCTCGACCGGCGGCAGGCACTCGCGTGCCGGCGACCGGCCGAGCTGAGGCCCGATTCGACTGCTACTCGGTCGAATTCGACGCCAGGCCGGTGATCTGCTCCGACATCGTCCACAGCCGCTGTGCGAAGTCCTGGTCCACCGCCTGCTTGTTGCTCGGCGCTTCTTCTTTGAAGCGATGGAAGTACTTGCCGTTGATCGACTCGGCGTCCGCGACCGTCGCCAAGTGCACCAGGGGATCCGCGCCCTTGTCCGGCCGGATGAAGAAGGGCCGCGACAGCGGAGAACGGATCAGCGCGCCGAGGCCGAGCGGCGCGTTGTCGTACACGTGGGTCGCCACGGCACCGGGATGGAAAGCCGCGGTGACCAGGCCGGTGCCCGCGGTGCGGCGAGCGAGTTCCCTGGTGAAAAGGATGTTCGCGAGCTTCGACGCGGCGTAGGCGCTCATCTGATTGAACGAGCCGGTCGCCGCGTTGACGGTGTCGAGGTTCAGCTTCGCCATCCGGTAGGTCATGCTCGAGGTGTTGATCACTCGGGCCTGTGATTGCCCGAGGCGCTCACGCAGCAGAGCGGTCAGCAGGAACGGTGACAGATGGTTGACCTGGAAGGTCAGCTCGTTGCCGTCGTCGGTGACGGTCCGCTTCGCCCAGGCACCGCCGGCATTGTTGGCGAGTACATCGATGCGTTCGTAGCGGTCGAGCAGTTGCTCGGCAAGCTTGCGCACCTCGTCGAACCTGGCGAAGTCGGCAAGGAACGCTTCCGCGCCGACCCGCTGCGCCACTTCGGCGGTTCGCTCGGGTGAGCGACCGACGACCGCGACGGTGGCGCCGCGCGCCACCAGCTTCGCGGCCGCCTCGGCGCCGATGCCGGAGCTCGCGCCCGTCACCACCACGGTCTTACCTGCTAGATCCTGTTCCTGCCCTGCCATCGCTGCCCTCCGAGCGTCGGGTGCGGCGCCCGGACGAGCGTCCGGCTGCCGTCTAGCCGACCTGATCGTCTTCGGATCTGGCGGATTCGGCAAGACCCGACGCGCCCGAGTAGTGCGCGGCGATCTCATCGCTGGTGGTCAGCCACACCCCGGGATGGTTCACCACGTAGTCGAGCGCCTGGTCCAAGTACTTGCTGCGGAACGCCTGGCCGATGACGAACGGATGCAACGCCAACGCCATCACCCGACCGCTGGTTGCCGAGTCGGCGTAGAGCTGGTCGAGCTGATCGGTGACGATTTGCACGAAATCGGGCCCCGTCGTGCTCTTGCTGACGAACAGATTGATGTCATTGAGTTCTACCGAATACGGCACGTTCACCAAGCCCGGCACCTTGGTCTGATACGGCTGATCGTCATTGGTCCAGTCCAGCGCGTAGCTCAGCCCGAGTTCGGTGAGCAGCTCCGGAGTGCGGAAGGTTTGGGTCAGCGCGGGCCCCATCCAGCCGTGTGGCCTACGGCCCGTTGCCTTTTCGATGGTCTGTACAACCTCGGTCAGGTATGCACGCTCCTCGTCGACCGACATGTCGGCCTGGAAGATCGAATTATTCCTGCCGTGTGCGAGCCATGCCCAATCCCTGGCCAGCCCCGCCGCGATGATCTGCGGATTATGTTCGGCGACATCAGAATTGAGTAGAGCACTGGCGCGGATTCCGTGGCGATCGAGGGTCTCGAGCACCCGCCAGAACCCGACACGCGGCCCATAGTCGCGCCATCCGTAGTTCAGCGGATCGGGTGCCAGCCCGGCCGTCCCGGCGAAGATACTGGTCGAAGGCCGATCGACTTGGTAGTGCTCGACATTCAGGCCGACATAGAAAGCGACGCGCGCATCGCCCGGCCAGTGGATCGGCGCGCGGTCGACGATCGGGCTGTAGTCGAAGAGTTCGTTGTCCATGCATTCATGCTCGATCTTCACACCAATGTGAGATTCAACCCGAAATCCAGTGAGCTGGCCCACACGATGCGGTGACAGCCCCGGACAAGCGCGAAAACCGCAATGGACGGGTGTGTATCGTGCGGCGAGCGCACCAGCCGATCTCGTAAGTACATGGGTAACTTACCGGGTACGCCCAGAACTCAGCCTGTCGTTAACCGCCGGCCCGCAACGGTAGGTTAAGCGCACCCCACGACCGGCAAAAGACGCGGAGAGGCGGACGAGCGGAGCATGCGAGTCGACGGGCGGGATATCCCGGTCACGGGCAGCTTGCTGCAACCGCTGATCCGGCGAACCAGTGACATCGTCCGTGTCGTACTCGCGACACTGTGGGTCGGTGTCGTCGTGGCCGCCTCGGTGATCACCCGACCGGAATGGCTCGCCCTGGAACGTTGGGTGTCGTCGAACATCGTCGGGTTCCTCAACCCCGACCTGTCGAATCTGGTGTACCTGGTCTATGGCATGGCCATCCTGGCACTACCATTCGCGATCCTCATCGAGTTGATCATCGGCAGGCAGTGGAAGCTGTTGGCCGGCTATGCCGCAGCGGGTCTCGTCGCCGGACTGCTGCTATCGATCACCGGCACGGGCCTTTCGGCGCCGAGATGGCACCTACAGGTGTCCGACCGGCTCGATACCTTCCTCTCCCAGTTCCTGGACGACCCGCGCTGGATCGCCATGCTGGCAGCGGTACTCACCGTATCCAGTCCCTGGCTGCCGACCCGGCCGCGGCGCTGGTTGTGGTTCCTGCTGTTGGCCTTCGCGCCGATCCATCTTGTGGTCAGCACCGTCGTGCCCGCACGGGCGATGTTCGGGCTTGCGGTCGGCTGGCTGGTCGGCGCGGTGATCGTGCTTGTCGTCGGTACCCCCGCGTTGGAAGTTCCGCTCGAGGCCGCGGCACGGGTGCTGGCCAAGCGTGGGCACACGGTCACCGCATTCACCGTGGTGCACCCGGCCGGGCAGGGTCCGCTGGTGCTCGCCGCCGCAGTCGAGGGCCCAGAGCGCGAACTGATCGTCGAGATGTATGGCAAAAACCAGCGCAGCTTCGGGGCGTTGCGCCAGCTGTGGCGCTGGCTCACCTTCCGCACCAGCGAATCCGCGGCATTACACGGATCCATGCACCGGGCTGTCGAGCATCGCGCACTGATGTCGATCGCGGCGGGGGACCTCGATTTGTCCTCCGTCACACCGGTGGCTGTGACCGCACTCGACCGCGGCTGGATGCTGTACTCGCACACCGTTCCTCGCGGCACCCCGATTGCCGAACTCTCCGGCGATGTCCTCGCGTCGGTGTGGAATTCGCTCCTCGCGCTGCATCGCGGCCAGATCTCGCACGGCAGCCTACAGCCCGCCGAGATCCGCATCGACAACGACAGCGCGCTGTTCAGTGGATTCGCCAACGCCGAGTTCGGCGCCTCGGAGAAACAGCGGCAGTCCGATGTCGCGCAACTGCTGGTATCGACGACCGCGATCTTCGGCAGGGAACCCGCGGTGCGGGCCGCCATCGATACCCTCGGCGAACACGAGGTTGTGACCGCGGCCAGCCGACTGACCAAGTCCGCCATGCCATCCGGGATCAAGAAGTCGGTACCGGACTGGAAGGAGGCCATGTCCTCGGCGCGCGATGAGGTGCGCAAGCAGACCGGGCACGACAAGATCGAGGCCGAGCAGATCACCCGGTTCAGCCGCAACCAGATCATCCAGCTCGCGCTGCTGATCGCGCTGGTGTACGTCGCCTACCCGTTCATCAGTGCGGTACCCACGTTCTTCACGCAGCTGACTACGGCCAATTGGTGGTGGGCACTGCTCGGGTTGGCCACCTCGACCCTGACCTACCTCGGCGCTGCGGGGGCCCTGTGGGCGTGTGCCTCCCGGCTGGTCAGCTTCCGCAACCTGGTGATCATGCAGATTGCCAACACCTTTGCCGCGACGACAACGCCCGCCAGGGTGGGTGGCCTCGCGCTGAGCGTGCGGTTCCTGCAGAAGGGCGGACTCGGCGCGGTACGTGCCACCGCCGCGGTCGCGTTGCAGCAGGCGGTGCAGGTGATCACCCACATCAGCCTGCTGACCGTCTTCAGTATCGCGGCAGGAACCTCGGCGAACCTCTCCCATTTCGTGCCGAGTGCCACGGTGCTGTATCTGATCGCCGGCGTCGCTATCGGCATCGCGGGCACCTTCGCGTTCGTGCCGAAACTGCGTCACTGGCTCAATACTTCGGCGCGCCCGCAAGTAATCGAGGTGCTCGACGAACTCGCTGCCCTGGCTCGCGACCCGAAGCGGTTCTCGGTGATCATTCTCGGCTCCGCCGCGATCACGCTCGGTCAAGCGGGAGCGCTGTGGGCCAGCGTCGAGGCCTTCGGCGGCGGCGCCAGCTTCGTGGCCGTCACCATCGTGACGATGATCGGCGGCACGCTCGCCTCGGCCGCGCCGACCCCCGGTGGCGTCGGCGCGGTGGAGGCGGCGCTGATCGTCGGCCTCCAGGCATTCGGCCTGCCCGCGAGCATCGCGGTTCCCTCCGTGCTGCTCTACCGCGTCCTGACCTGCTGGCTTCCGGTGTTCTGCGGCTGGCCTACCATGCGCTGGCTGGCCGCGAAAGACATGATCTGAAGCATGGACCTGCACTGCCAAAAGATGGCAGTCGGTGGACAGCTTCCGGCGAAGCTAGCCCAGCCCGATCAGCGTATTGCACTGCACGACAGCATGTCTCACATCTCACCTCAAAGAGGGGGAATAAGAATGCTACGTAATCTCGTGACCGGCGCTCCGCTGCCGCAGGTCCGATGATCGGACTCGCACCCGGCGCGAACGCTTCGCCGATCGGAAATTACAACCTTCAATTAATTCCGGATTCCAAGCGGTCGACCTCCCGTGCGGACAATCCGAGGACAACTAGTGGATATGACTTCACCAAGTGGAACAACTGCGCCGGTGGCGGCCAAAAATTGCTGGTACACGTCCGGCAGTTCCCGGATATCGAACGGCGGATCCCCGCGGGTATCGCCGAACACGTCGGCGGAGCAGTAGAAGGGGCGGGCACTATTTCGGGTGTCGAAATAATCGGAGGCTGCTGAGCCGGCATTTCGCCCGGCAGCAGACCGGTCTCTATATCCAGGACACCTAAGGGTATGAGCAGGTGCTGCGCAGTCAGCGTCGTCACCAGCGGCCGATGACCAATGGTCGCTGATGACGGCTTTCCACAGCGCCGACCGGAAGTAGAATCGGACCCGCTGCCACCTCTTGGCCACGTACCGCGGATCCGGGTTAGGCTGAGCCCGTGGTGGACGCAGAACCCGACGCTAGACCGGAGTCCCCGCGGCGACGGGGGTACTCGAGATGGATAAAGTGGCTGCTCGGCACCGCGCTTGTAGCGATCTTGGTCGCCGAGGGCGTCATTCTTTGGCCCAGCCTGCACGACTCGTGGCAGCAGCTCATCGGCGTGAAATGGTATTGGGTAGCGTCCGCGATCTGGGCAGAAGCGGTGTCTTTCAGCGGATTCGCCCGGGTCCAGAAGCAACTACTCCACTCTGCCGGAGTCGAGGTCAGCCAGCGCAAATCTTTGGCCGTCACCTACACGGCGAATTCTATATCGGCAACACTTCCCGCCGGTCCGATCTTCTCGATGGCTTTCATCTACCGGAACACTCGACGCTGGGGCGCAAGTCCATTGGTAGCGTCGTGGCAGCTGGCAATTTCGGGCGTAGTCGCTGCGGCAGGCTTGGGCCTACTCGGGCTCGGCGGCGCCCTACTGGGTTTCGGTTCCATCAGTCTCGTCACTTTGACATTTTCGCTTGCGAGTGTGGTCGCTCTGATCTGGGCCGGGCATTATGCCGCCACCCATACTGATGCACTCGAAAACACGCTCAGGCGAATTGTTGGGAAAATCAACAGAATACGCAAAAAACCCGAGGACAGGAGTATGGCGAGAGTCCGTGAGATTCTCGGCCAGCTGGAATCGGTAGACCTGAATCGACGAGACGGGCTGCTGACGCTGGTCTGGGCCATACTCCATCGCACCGGTGATGTCGTTTGTCTGGCCTTCTGCTGTTATGCCGTCGGCGCAAATCCGAACTGGGCCGGACTGATGGTCGCTTTTGCGGCGGGCAAAGCCGTCGGCACCGTGCCGTTCATACCGGCAGGCATCGGATACGTTGAGGCAACCTTGATTTGGGCCCTGACAGCCGCAGGTATGCCACTGTCCCAAGCGGTACCCGCAGCAATTATCTACCGGATGATCAGCTTGATTCTGGCGGCGGTTCTCGGCTGGATCATCTTCCTCGTATCGTTCCGCACGCTTCATGAACAAGCCGATCTCGATACCGAGATCGACGCGGAATTGGGTGTCGGCACCCCAGCCCCGCGTGATCTCGAATAGCCTCCTGTGTGTGCTGGAAATAGTTTCCAGCGACGACTCACACGTCTTTGACGGCGAGCAGCGCTCCGGTCGCCGGTTTGACCTCGGCGAAATCCACGGTCCGGAATCCGGCCGCCAGCAGAGTATCCCGGTAGCGCCGAATATCAATGGCCGCCAATGGATCTGCCTGGTGCCCCACCGCGGCGTCGTCGTGGGTGCGGTGCCCGGCATACCGGGACATGCCCTTGACTACCGCGCGCAACATGCGGCCGTTGGTGTCCGTATCGGCAAGCAGCAGTCGGCCGCCGGGCCGCAGGACGCGGAACATGTGCGCGATCGCGGCGTCGCGTTGCGCCTCCGGGATGTGGTGCATCACGAAAGTGCAGGTCACCACGTCGACCGAAGCGTCGGCCAGCCCTAGCGACTGAGCGGGGCCGAGTTCGAATCGACAGTTCGAATCTCCGCGGTTGCGTCCGATCGCGTAAGCGATCATCTGCGGCGACGGGTCGACACCGATCACTCGGCCACTGTTGCCGACCCGAGCCGCAAGGGCGCGAGCGAGATCGCCTGGCCCGCTACCGATATCGAGTGCATGCTCACCGGGAACAGCACCGGTCAGCGCGACAAGGCGGGCATTGAGCGCCCTGCTCCTGCCGAGCATGAATGCGGTCTTGAAGGCACGATAGCTACGCGGCTTGGTGAGCAGGACGCCGACTTCGTTGTCATCGTGGGAATGGGTAATGGCAAACTGTTGTTCGTTTCGGGTCATGTGTTCATGATCTGAAGGAACTGCCAGATCGACCAGAAGCAAATCGGCGGAATCGGTTCCGTTCGGGACGGATTCCTGCCTTCTGTTCGGAAGGCCACGCCATCGGGAGGCCCCATGCACGGAACGAAGCTATGAGCGACAGCAAGGATCGCCGGGTCAAGCGCACCAAGAGCCAGCTACATCGCGCCCTGATCGAGCTGATGCTGGAACAAGGCTACGACCGGATCTCCGTGCGGGACATCTTGCAGCGCGCCGACGTCGGGCGGTCCACGTTCTATGCCCACTTCCGCGACAAGGACGATCTGCTGCTGGTGAGCAGCACCGAATACCTGCGTGCGGCGGTGGCGGCCTGTCGCACCGGACGCGACACCGCGCCGCTGGCGCCGGTCTTCACGCTTTTCCGTCTTGCTGCCGAGAATCCCGAGGTGTACGAAGCGATGCTCGGGCGTAAAAGCAGCGCGGTGCTGCTGCATACGACCCGGCGCATGGTCGCGGCCATTCTCACCGAGCAGCTGTCCAAACGGCTGGATATGGACGACAGAGAGCTCACCACCACCGTGACATTCATGTCCTGGGGCGTGGTCGGCCTGCTCGGCGCGATTGCCGATACCGAATCACCACTTTCGGCGACCGAGGCCTATCAGCGCTTCGAGCAACTGATCGGCCCCGGCCTCGTCGGCCGAGTGCGGGTGGTGCCGCCGGCCGACGACTCGAAGGTCACCGATGTGGAGTCAGTTGCCGTACTGCGCAGTCTCGGGGCGCTCGATCAATAGCGTGTGCGCGATCCCATCGGCCACCGGGCGGTGGCTGATGCCCTTGGGCACGACGAACATTTCACCGGCGTGCAGCGTGACGGGCTCCCGTCCCGCCAATTCGATGCGGAAAGACCCGTCCCAGCACAGGAAGAGTTCGTCCTCGTCGTGGTGGTGCCACGGGAACTCGCCCGCCAACTGAGCGACCCGGACCACGGTGTCGTTGACGATGGCCAACTCCCGCTGTTGGAACGGCCCGGGCAGGCCCGCGATGGCCGCGGTGATCGAAACGGGTCCGGTGGTGCTTGCTGCTGTCATGGGAACCATCGTCGAGCCGTCGGGCCACCCGATCCAGCGCCAATCCGGCATAATTGGTTTGCCTATGGATCCAATCAATGTGACGGAACGGCTCGGCCGCTGGTCGGCGGGCCGCGGCCCGTTGTACACGCTGCTCGCCGCGGGACTGCGCCGGCTGATCGATGACGGCGAGCTGTCCCCTGGCGCGCCACTGCCGCCGGACCGGGCCCTCGCCGCCGCACTGGCGGTCGGGCGTAGCACCGTGGTCGCGGCTTACGACTTGTTGCACGACGAAGGGCGGATCGTGCGACGGCAGGGCAGCGGCACCCGGGTAGCCGGAACACCACAGGTAGACCCGCCGGGAACCACGAGCGAGCCGATGTTCCTCGACTTGCTCGAACCGCGATCGGATGTCATCTCGCTTGCCTGCGCGGCACCCGACCGGCCCCCCGCCGAACTGACCGAGTCCTACGCGGCAATACTGCCCGCACTGGCCGCAACTACCGAAGACATCGGCTACTACCCCGCCGGTCATCCCGTGCTGCGCCGCGCAGTCGCCGAGTACTACCGCGGACGCGGCGTGCCGACCGAGCCGGCACACATCCTCGTCACCACCGGTGGCCAACAAGCGCTGTCGCTGCTCGCGCGGGCATATCTCCGGCCGGGCGATCGAGCGCTCGTGGAAGCGCCCACCTATCCCGGCGCATTGGAGGCCTTCCGAGAGCAGGCGGCAGTCCTGTCCGGGTTGCCGCCCGGGCTGGACGGTTTCGCGGCGGCAGTGCGCGAGCACCGTCCGGCAATCGCCTACGTGATCCCCACTTTTCAGAACCCGACCGGCTCGGTGCTGTCCGCGCTCGCGCGTCGACGACTCGCAGAAACCGCTGCCGCCGAAGGTATTCCGCTGATCGATGACGAAGTCCTCGCCGAACTCGGCTTCCCCGGTCACCAGACACCCCCACCGCTCGCCGCCTTCGCGGACACCGTGATCACGATCGGCTCGTTGAGCAAAAGCGTGTGGGGCGGACTGCGTGTCGGATGGATACGCGCGGCCGCACCCGTCGTCTCCAAACTGGCCAGGATCCGTGCGGTGCACGACCTCGGCGGCAATCTGCCCGCCCAGCTCGCCGCCGCCGAGCTGCTGCCGCGCCTCGATGACCTGCTGCGCAGGCAGGCGCCCGAGCGCAAGATGCGCCACGACCATCTACGCGCCGAGCTGGCCCGCCGCCTCCCGGACTGGGCAGTGCCTCCGGTCGAGGGCGGCCAGACCCTCTGGATCCGCCTGCCCTACGGCGACGGCGCCTCTTTCGCGCAAGCCGCACTGCGCCACCGTGTTTCGATCCTGGCCGGCAGCGGACTCGACGTGTCCGGCGGCTCCGAGAGCTCGGTGCGAATCCACTTCCTGCACCCACCGGAAAGCCTCAGCGCTGCCGTCGATCGCCTGGCCGAGGCCTGGCGCACCTACCGGCCACCGTCCCGGCCCGCCACCGCGCCACCCGCACTCGCCATGTAGCGACGGCAGCGGCAGGCCCGATCCGCGTCGGTTCGCGCACAGCCCGATGACCAAGCCGTCCTTCGAACAGATCGAGGGCGTCGTCGCGGAGGGGACCTGGAACGAATCAGCGCGGATCTATCAGTGCCAGTGCCTGGTCCGCGGTGCGGCACCCTGCCGTGGTCAGTTCGAGATTCGCCAGCGAGGCCGCGTCTGCTTCGGCGGTCGGCGCGGCGACACAGTCCGCGATCGGATGGACGGTGAAGCCCAGATCGGTGCCGTGGCGGGCGGTTTGCTCGACCGTGAGGTTGGTGGCGACGCCGGTGATGAACAGGGTGTCGATCCCTTGATCGGCGAGCCAGTCGGCCAGCTTGTTGCCCGCGAGGCCGGAGAGCTTCTGGTTGTCGAAGACGATGGTCGGCTGTTCGATCATCTCCGGAATGAGCTGGGTACCAGGCGAATCCGGGCGAAAGTCGGTCTGCGCCGCGCTGACCGAGCGCATGAACCCGGTATTGCGCACCAGCTCGCCCTCCCCGATCGGAATGGTGAACCGGGTGAAGATCACCGGCAGGCCGCGCTCGGCGGCCGCCTCATGGAAGCTCCGCGCACGCGGCACGACGCCACTGGCAGCGACCGGACCCGACAGCATCGGTCCGAAAAACCCCTCGGGCCGAATCACATTGACTTGCCAGTGCAGCGCGAGAACGGCCGCGCGGATCCGTGGGATAGCCATAGCCGATCCTTACGCATCCGCGCCGCCGATGTCCACCGCGTAGAGGCCCCAATTCAGTCGGGTCTCAGGACGAATAGTCCTTGCGCAGTTGAACTTTCACCACCTTGCCGCTGGCATTGCGGGGCAGCTCGGCCACGACGACCAGATCCTTCGGATGCTTGTAGCGCGCCAGATTCTCGTTGAGGAAGGGCGCCAACTCCGCCAGCGTGAGCTCGGTACCGGCATCGACAAGGGCGACGATGGCGACCGGGACCTCGCCCCACTTCTCGTGTGCCCGCCCGACCACCGCCGCCTCGCGGATCTTGGGGTGCGCGAACAGCACGTTCTCCACCTCCGCGCAGTAGATGTTCTCACCGCCGGAGATGATCATGTCCTTCTTGCGGTCCACGACGTAGAGGAAACCCTCCTCGTCGGCGCGAACGAGGTCACCGGAGTGGAACCAGCCGCCCGCGAAGGCATCCGCCGTCGCCTCCGGCTTGTTCCAGTAGCCGGACATGAGAGTCGGTCCGCGGTAAACGATTTCACCGACCTCACCGGGGGCGACATCGTTCATCTCGTCATCGACGATGCGAGCCTGGATGGTAGGGATGGGCTTGCCGACCGAGCCGAGCTTGCGAATCGCGTCTTTGCCCTCGAGCACACAGGTAATGGGCGACATCTCGGTCTGGCCGAACACCGCGACATTGCCGGCGTTCGGGAAGCAGTCGGCCATCGCCCGCAACACCGTGTCGGAGGCGGGGGCCGCGCCCCAGCTGAGCATCGTCAGCGCGAGTTTGCGGTCTTTGACCGTCGGCTCCGCACAGATCATCTGCCACTGCGCGGGCACGCAGAACGCGGTGGTGGCCTGCTCGCGCTCGACCGCGTCGAGGAAGTCGGTCGCGTCGAAGGCGCCGAGCGGGTGCAGGACCGTCTTGCCGCCGAGCAGGAAATACGGTGCGAGACTACCGATTCCGGCGATGTGGAACAGCGGCGAAGTACAGAAGCTGACGGAATCGGGATCGAGGTCCATGGCTCGAATACAGGTCAGCGACTGGGCATTCATATTCGCGTGCGAGAGCACCGCGCCCTTGGGGCTGCCCGTGGTGCCCGAGGTGTACATGATCAGCGCCGGAGTGTCCTCCGGGATATCGAGCGGAGTGTGCGGCGCACCGCCCTCGACGAGCACGTCGTCGTAGCCGAATACGCCGTCGGCGGTCTTGCCGCCGATCACGATGCAGCTCTCCAGCGCGGGCGCTTGCCCCTGCACGGCGGCGGCCAGCGGCTGCAGCATGGTGTCGGTGACGATCACCTTGGCGCCGCTGTCGCCGACGATGTAGGCGACCTCGGGCGGGGTGAGGCGGAAGTTCACCGGCACCGCGATGGCGCCGATGGCGGTGATACCGAAGACCGCTTCGACGTACTCGGGGTAATTCAGCGCGAGGATGAGCACCCGATCGCCGAACCCGACGCCACGCCGGGCGAGGGCGTCGGCGAATTTCAGCGAACGCTCGTTGAGCTGCTGCCACGTGGTGTCCACCCCACGGAACCGAATCGCGACCGCGTCCGGGCGCATCTGCGCGTGTGCCGCGATCTGGTTGTTCCAGTGGTTGCGCCGCGACCTGATCGGCTCGTCGAGCGGCTTCACACCAGTGGTCATGCCACGAACTCCTCTCGGACCGTCGCGTGTCCGCCGGGGAGTCCGGTAGCGCTGACGGGCTGAACTGAGATCAGAATATCAACTAACTTACCGGTCTAACAAGAGACCAAGATATGAATCATCGTTAATCGCCTCAGCGCGGGCCTCGGTGCACATAAATATCTCTTAGCTGCACATATATCGAGAACACCGGCGCGACAGCTAGGACGCCGGTCGCACGAACCGGAGGCGAGTATGCGAATGTCGGCTCACTTAGGAGTTGAACACGAGGCGATTCTCGTGTCACCATCAGTGCCGAGGCGGATGGTATGCAGCTGTCCACCCCGGACGACGGCGTCCACCCGTTCCGGGCGAGCACCGGGCCCGCGCAAGGCATAGGAGAAACGCAATGCTGCGTACCAGGTTCACCGAGACCTTCGGCGTCGAGCACCCGATCGTGCAAGGCGGCATGATGTGGGTCGGCAGGGCCGAACTCGTCGCGGCCGTCGCCAACGCGGGCGGACTCGGCTTCATCACCGCGCTCACTCAGCCGACTCCGGAGGACCTACGCCGCGAGATCGCGCGCACCAGGGAGCTCACCGATAAGCCGTTCGGTGTGAACGTCACGATCCTGCCGTCGATCAACCCACCGCCCTATGCGGAATACGTGCAGGCCATCATCGACAGCGGCATCAAGATCGTCGAAACCGCGGGCAGCAACCCCGAGCCGTTCCTGCCGTACTACAAGGACGCGGGCATCAAGGTGCTGCACAAGTGCACCAGCGTGCGGCACGCACTCAAGGCCGAACGTATCGGCGTCGACGGCGTCAGCATCGACGGCTTCGAGTGCGCAGGCCACCCCGGCGAAGACGACATCCCCGGCCTGGTCCTGATCCCCGCCGCGGCCCGCGAACTGCGCATTCCGATGATCGCCTCCGGCGGCATCGCCGACGCCCGCGGCCTGGTCGCGGCACTGGCACTCGGCGCAGACGGCGTGAACATGGGCACCCGATTCCTGTGCACCCAGGAATCCTCTATCGCACAGAAGGTGAAGGAGCAGATCGTCGCCAACTCCGAGCGCGACACCCAGCTCATCTTCCGCACCATGCACAACACCGCCAGGGTCGCCGACAACGAGATCAGCCGCAAGGTCGTCGAAATCGAAAAGGCCGGTGGCACTTTCGACGATGTCCGCGACCTGGTCTCCGGCGCGCGCGGCCGCCGCGTCTTCGAAGAGGGCGACCTCGACGCCGGCATCTGGTCGGCGGGCCTATGCCAGGGCCTGATCCACGACATCCCGACCTGCGCGGAACTCATCTCACGCATGGTCACCGAAGCCGAACATCTCATCACCGCTCGGCTGGCGGAAACCGTCGTCGTCGGCTGACCCGACGCGAAAAACCCTTCGACCGCCCGGCTTTCCGGAACGTAGGCTCGGCGGACGAAGAAGGGGGGGTTCCTATGTCGACGTTGCAGGTCACCGCGGAGCGGCTGGTCGTCCAGTAAGCGGCGGCCTCGCCTTCGCTCGGGCCAAGCGCACCAGCAGCGGCCTCGCCTTCGCTCGGGGCTCGACAGGTCGACGTGGTCCGGGTCAGTCGAGGTTGAGGCGGACGAGCTCGACGCGGCTGGCCACGCCGAGCTTGGGGAAAGCGCGATACAGGTGGTGCCCAACGGTTTTCGGACTCAGAAACAGTTGGGCGGCGATCTCTTTGTTCGTCGAACCGGCGGCCGCCAGCCGGACCACCTGGAATTCCTGCGGGGTGAGGACCGCGGCCAGATCGGTTTCCGGCTCCGGCACCACGCCCTCGCCCGCCGCACGCAGTTCGGTGCGGGCACGTTCGGCCCACGGCGCCGCGCCGAGACGGTCGAAGATCTCCAACGCCTTGCGCAGGTGGGTACGGGCCTCGCCCGCGCGCCGTTCACGGCGCAGCCATTCGCCGTAGAGCAGGCCGGTGCGCGCGTAGTCATACCAACGCTCCACCGCGGCATGCAGTTTCAATGCCTGCGCGAACAGCTCGCCATCGCCGTTGAGTTGCGCCTGGCAGCGCAACGTCAACGCCTCGGCCCACGGCGATTCGATAGCGCTGGACCACTCTTCGATATCGGTCAAGGCCTCGAGGGCCCGCTGCGGACTCCGCAGCCGGGCGGCGGCTTCCACTAGGTCCGATAGCAGATCGATCCACTGGCCCCGCGCCCGATTCGGCGAATGGTACTGCGCCTCCAGCCGATCGAGCGCGAGCTCGTTGCGCCCGAGACCGAGGTCGAGCAATGCGAGCGCCCATTGGAAGTGCGCGACATCAATGGCGTTGTAGTCGCCGGGCGCCTCGCGCAAATTGCGTTCGGCGAGTTCGCGGCAGCGCTGCTCGTCACCGCGGACAGCCGCGATGATCGCCAGATTTCCCTCGGCATGGGAGACCCGGTTGGGCTGGCCGATATCGGCGGCGATCCGCCCGTACTGCGTCGAGGTGAGCTCGGCTTCGCGGAAGCGACCGAGGATCATCTCCGTCGTCGCCAGCGTGCAGCCGACGGCGGGCAACCAGCCGATCATGCCGCGATCCCGCAGCAACTCGGCCAACTCCGCCAACATGTCCCGCGCGTCGGGCATATCGCCGATCAGCGCTGCCTGCAGCGCATAGGCGAGCCGAATGGAGATCATGTCGAGTGGAATGGCGCGGCTGAAGGCCACACTGGCGCGGATCTGCGCGACCCCGGCCGCGCGCTCACCGGAATGCAGCATGAGTGGCCCGTTCACCGACGAAACCAGCAGCGCTCCTTGCTCACCGAGTGGCAACGCCGCCATCCGGTCACGCGCCCGGATGACCCCGGTGAGGTCACCGGCGGTCCACGACGCGCGCCCCGCTTCGATCAAGGTCCACGCGGCACGCTCGGGATCGACCTCGGCGAGGTGCTCGGCAGCCTCCATGAACAGGTTGTGCGCCTTGCGCAGTGAGCCGTGCTCGAACTCGATCAACCCGCGCACCCCGCCGATCCGGCCGCGTTGGCTCGGGTCGAGGTCCAATCGCTCGGCCTGCTCGGCAAGACGAAGAGCACGGTCGGTCCGGCCGGCCTCTGCGGCGATTTCGACCGCGGACATCAGCCGCCGCGCCCGCACGGCCGGGTCCGGCGTGAGCGATGCGGCGCGCTCGAGTGCCGCGGCGGCCGAGGCGTGACCGGTTCGGTCGCGGGCCCGATCGGCGGCGACTTCCAACGCCGCGGCGACGGTCTCGTCCGGGCCCGTCGCGGCCGCGGCACGGTGCCAAGCACTGCGGTCGGGATCGTCGGCCAGCGCTGCGGCAATGGCCGCATGCACCGCGAGACGCTGGGTGAAAGACGCGCTGTGGTAGGCGGCCGCGCGCTTGAGCGGGTGCCGAAACGACACGGACGGTCCGGTGATGCACACCATGCCGGAACGTTCGGCCTCCGCGAGCGCGTCTGCGGTGAGCCCCATTTCGGTGAGTACCCGCAACACCAGACCGAGGTCACCGGTCTCCTCGGCGGCGACCACCAGCATGGCCATGCGGGCGGACTCGGACTGGTCGGCGATGAACTGCGCATAACCGCTCTGCAGACGCGATGGCAGCGGCAAAGGTCCCAGCTGCGGCGAATCGAGATCCATCCGCGGCAGTTCGAGCAGCGCCAAGGGATTGCCCGATGCCTCGGCGAGCACCCGCCGACGCACCGCAGGCTCCAGGTCCGGCCAGAAGTCCGCGAGCAGGGCGGCAGCGGCTTCGCCATCCAGCGGCGCAGGCCGCAATTCCGGCAAACCGGGCGCGGTGAATTCGGTGCGGCCCGCGAACAGCATCACAATGCCTTCGGCACCGAGCCGTCGAGCCGCGAACAGCAGTGCGTCGGCGGAGGGTCGATCCAGCCATTGCGCATCGTCGATCAAACACAGCACCGGCCCAACGGCGGACAACTCGGCCAGCAGCGACAAGGTGGCAACTCCGACAAGGAACCGGTCGGCCTGCTCGGCCGGACACAAACCGAGCGCGCCGCGCAGAGCGTCCCGCTGCGGACCCGGCACCGCATCGATCCGATCCAGCGTCGGGTTGAGCAAGAGGTGCAGGCCGGCGAAGGGCAGTTCGGATTCGCTCTCGATGCCGGTGCAGCGCAGCACCCGCCAACCAGCCCCGGACAGTTCCTCGGCATGGTGCAGCAACGCGGACTTGCCCTCGCCCGCCTCCGCGATGATCGCCAGCGCGCCGCTACGGGAGTGGCGCGCCCCGTCCAGCAATCTTCCGATCTGCTGTATATCTCCAGCGCGACCGTAAAGCATGTACGCCAACCTAAGGGGCCCGCGGAAAATCAGCAAACGATTCGGTCGCGGAAGTGGTGCACAACCTATCTTGCGGCCAGCGCGGCGACGGCGGTGTAGTCGTGGGCCGCGACGATATCGATGCCGTCGGGCAACGCGTGCAACCGATGGATGGTGGCGAACGCGGCATCGCGGTCGGCGTCGAACAGTTGGCCGGGCATCGGCGCCTTCTCCCGAATCAGCTCTACCTGCAGCTTGTTCCACACCGCGTCACCGGCCAGCAGCACTCGGCTGCCGTCGTCGACCGCGAGCAGTACGCCGATGCTGCCCGGCGTGTGCCCGGCCAGATCGACGAGCAGCACCGAGCCGTCGCCGAACAGGTCTTTGCTGCGCGGGAAGGTCGCGACCGGTGGCCCGTCGAGCTCGAAGGTGTCGAAGGTGCGGGCGCGCAGCGGACCGCGGGCAACACCGGTCGGGGCGTGCTCACCACCGAGCGCCCAGGCGTGCTCGGCGGCGGGCAGGCGGATCGCCACGGAATCGGGCAGCTCGAGCAGACCTGACACATGGTCCCAGTGCAGGTGGGTCGGGATCACGAAGTCGATCGTGGTGACGGCGATATCGCGGGCGGCAAGGGCATCGGCGAGCCCGAGCACGGGCTTGTGCGGGGCAACCAGCAGCGGGATCGGGAACGGGAGTTCGGGCAGCACCCGATCGTGCACGCCGGAACACAGCGCCGGATCCACCAGGAAGCGCGCGCTCGGGTGCTCGATGAGGTAGGTCGACATCGTCATCGGCAGCTGACCGATGCTCCGCACGCCCTCGGCGACGATGGTCGTCGGCGCCGACATCCTGCCCTGCATCAGCACCGTGAGTCCGACGGTGACCTGCGCGGGCGGCAGCGGTTGCGGGCTCAGGCTCGCAAGCAACGCGGCATCGGGGCGCCGCGGGCGCAGCAACCGCCCCGGCGTCGCAGCTACCGCGGCGCAACAGCGCAAGACAGTGGGAAGGGTGGGCGTCCGCTCGCTGCTGTCGGCCATCGTGCCACCGTAGGCGATCGAGGCAGTCGGTGAAAGCGGCGGGGGGCCAGGCAATTTCCGGCCTTGCCCACGACGATTTCTGCGGCATAATTTCTGGGGTACCGGCCGCCACCGTCAGCAGCCCGCGGGCGGCGACTTCCGTGCGGCAACTTTCGGTCGAAGGGGAGGGAGATCGATGGCGTCCAGTCTTCCGAACCCGCACAGTCGGCGAACCGCACTCACCACCGCGGCCGTCGCCGCGATCGCGGATCTGCTCGGTGTCGAGGCCGCCGCGGTGTCCACCAACGCCCCGTTCAGCGAACTCGGGCTCGGCTCGCTCCAGCTCGCCCGGCTCACGGCGCGCCTGGAAGATGCCATGGGTGTCGAGGTTTCACTCACCGCGCTCTACGACAACCCGGATATCGAGCAGCTTGTCGAGTATCTCGCGATGCGATGACAACCACCACCACACCCGACCGGCCGTATCCGCCGGTATCAATCGTCGGTATCGGCTGCCGGGTCCCCGGTGCCGCGGGCGTTGCCGACCTCTGGCAGCTGCTGCTGGAGGGCAGGGACGCCACCGGCGAACCACCGGCCGGACGGCTCGGTGCGCGCCGCGGCGGGTATCTCGACGATGTCGAATCCTTCGACAACGACTGGTTCACCATCTCCGGCCGGGAGTCCGCGCTGATGGATCCGCAGCAGCGGCTGGCGCTGGAGGTCGCGGTGGAGGCCATCGACGATGCCGGAATCGGCTACCGCACCCGAGGTTCCGGTGCGGCCGTCGTCTTCGGCGCCTGCTCCTACGACCACGGCATCGCTGTGCTCGGTCACGGCGGATACGATGCGCCCTATGCGGTGACCGGCGCCGCGCTCAGCATCATCGCCAACCGGCTGTCCTACGTGCTCGACCTGCACGGACCGAGCCTGGTGGTGGACAGCGCCTGCTCGTCCTCGCTGGCCGCGGTGGACCTCGCGTTGCGCATGCTCGCCGACGACGCGGTGCCGTTCGCCATCGTGGGCGGTGTCAATCTCACGCTGCTGCCGCATACCTCCGACTACCTGGCCGAGGGCGGATTCCTGGCACCCGACGGCCGCTGCAAACCGTTCGACGCCGCAGCGGACGGCTACACCCGTGGCGACGGCTGCGGCGTGGTCGTCCTGCAGCGCACCGCCGACGCGCTGCGCGACGGTAACCGGGTGTACGCGGAGATCGTCGGCTCGGCGGTCGGCTCGGACGGCCGCTCCAATGGCCTGTATGCGCCGAGCGGCCGCGCCCAGCAGGAAACCCTGCGCACTGCATGGGCG
This sequence comes from Nocardia sp. NBC_01009, assembly GCF_045208035.1. Classification (NCBI taxonomy): domain Bacteria; kingdom Bacillati; phylum Actinomycetota; class Actinomycetes; order Mycobacteriales; family Nocardiaceae; genus Nocardia; species Nocardia sp. NBC_01009. Next base: position 932,270 of record NZ_CP108695.1, read on the forward strand.
CAGGCCGGGCTCGACCCGGGCACCGCAGGCTATCTCGAATGTCACGGCACCGGTACGCCATTGGGTGACGCGGTCGAGGTCGGCGCCATCGCAGCGGTGCTGCGCGGCGACCATTCCAGCACGACCTGGATCGGCTCGATCAAATCCAACATCGGTCACCTCGAGGCCGCGGCAGGCGTCACCGGCCTGATCAAAACGGCGCTGTCCATTCGGCACGGCGTGATCGCACCGACCATCCACTTCCACACCGAGAACCCGCTGCTGAAACTCGCCGAGCACGGACTGCGCGTCCCGACGGAACCGATCGACTGGAGCGACACCGAGGTGACCGAACGCCGAGCCGGGGTGAGCTCGTTCGGATTCGGCGGCACCAATGCCCATGTGGTCTTGCGCGGCATCGCCACCGAACGCCCGCACCGCGGCGGCGAGCCACCTGTCCTGATCGCGGTCGGCGGGCGCGATGTCACCGACCTGCGGGCACGGGCAACCGGTTGGGCCGACCTGCTCGAGCGGGCTGACGGGCCTGGGGCCGACGCCAGTACATTGCGGCAATTCGGTTCAGCCACAGTGCGATTGATTCCGGAAGGCACTCGGGCCGCTGTCGTCGCCCGGGATACCGGCGAGGCTGTCGGACGGTTGCGGACCCTGGCCGCCGCAGACGCGGGCGTCGGCGTGCTCGGCCCGAGTTCGGTGCGACAACGCGGCGGAGTCCTGTTCCTGTTCTCCGGCCAGGGGAGCCAGCACTCCAGGATGGGGCGGGCGCTCGCGGCCCGCTATCCGGTGTTCGCCGCAGCCGTTACCGAGGCTGCCGACGCGATCACCGAGGCGGGTGGTCCGCGAATCTGGACTCCGCGCAAAGGGTTTGCCCTCGCATCCTCGGCTGCGAACAACAGCAGTGCGGCCACTGAACTCGTACAGCCTGCGATGTTCGCCTTCCAGCTGGGGATGGCGAAATTGTTGGCATCGTGGGGTGTCACGCCCCATGCGGTCGCCGGCCACAGCCTTGGTGAGGTAGCGGGAGCGGCCGTGAGTGGAGCACTGTCGCTGCCGGACGCCGCCCGCGTCATCGTGCAGCGCAGCAGCATTCTGGCGCGGCTGGATGGTCACGGTGCGATGGCCGTGGTGGAGGCAGCGCCGGACGAGGTGGCGAACCTGGTGGAACCGCTGCGTGCGATGGTGGGAATCGCGGCGATCAACGGACCGCGTTCGGTTGTCGTCTCCGGCGCACCCCGATATGTGGATACGGTGGTGCGCCGGGCCAAGCGGCGCAAGCTGTTCGCGCAGCGGATCGCCGTGGACTTCGCCGCGCACAGCCCGCAGGTCGCGGCGGTGCTGCCCGAATTCGTCGACGCACTCGACGATCTCGACCCACTGGTACCCCACACACTGGTCTATTCCACGGCGCACCCGGGCAAAACCATCAGCACGGCCGAGATGGACGCCAACTACTGGGCCGACAATGCTTCGGGCACTGTCGAACTCACCGCGGCCATCGAACGGGCCGCTGGCGACGGACTCACCACCGTGCTGGAGATCGCACCCCATCCGGTGCTGACGCCGGCCGTGCGCGAGCATGCCGACTTCCAGGATTCGACCCACCCCGTAGCAAGCCGCGACGACGAGGCCGCGGCCTTTCTCGCCTGCCTCGGGCGGCTCTACACCGAGGGGCGATCCGTCGACTGGTCCGCGCATGGGCCGTTCACCGCTGCGCCGCCACCCCGGCATTGGATTAGACACCGATTTCCATTGATCGGCGTGCTCGATGCTGCCTCCGTTGCGCCGAGCCCTCTGCTCGGCGAGGGTGGCGACAATCCACCCTTCGAGCCGACTATCCGCACGAGTCGCGACGGCGGATCGGCCGAGGCAACCATCGCCGAATCGGCCTTTCCAGCAGACGATCTCGCCGACCACGTGGTGCAAGGCGTGCCCACCGTGCCTGCCGTGTTCTGGCTGCGCCGATTGCTGCACCTGGCGCGCGGAGCGGCAGCCACGGCGGTTGCCGACTTCGTGGTGCACGAGCGAACCGATCTGAACGCGCTGCCTGCGGTTTCTTATCGGCGCAACGCCGAGGACGCCAGCGTGCAGGCGGAGGTCACGGGTGCCGGGACGCTGGCATCGGCTCGGCTCGCCGGTGACCCCACACCCGCCGATATCGTCGCGTGGATGCGGGTGGTCGATGCAAATCGAGCGGCCCGCCGTCGCATGCGCAGGATTGACCCCGATGGTTTCTACGAGGCTCTGCACGGCCGGCAGCTGACATACGGACCCGGTTTCCGCCCGCTGCGCGGTATCGAGGCAGGCCACGATTGCGCGTTGGGCGCTTTCGATGCCGCACCGCTGCAACGCGCCGCGACACTCGATGGCTGCCTGCAGCTGCTCGCCGCGGCAAGCTCCGACGCCCTGCCCGCCGATGCGGTCCCACTGCCGGTCGGCATCGAATCGGCGTGGCTGTCCACAGAATCGGACCGCGTCGTGCTCGAGGCGCATGCCTTCGTCCGTGAACGCACGGACACGGGCCTGACCGGCGACATCGTCGGCACCGACCAGCACGGCGTCCCGGTGCTGGCCATGTCCGGTGTCATGGTCCGGTTCGCGGCGCTCGGCGCGTATCCGCCACCGATCCAGTCCGGTTCGGCCACCGGACCTTTCCGCCGCCAGATATGGCGGCCGATACAGCTCGAGTTGCCGGACGACATGTCGAGGAGCAGTACCGCTCGTGGATCCGGGCACGCGCAACGAGCTCTCGTGATCGGCGAATCGGAGTTGGCCATGCGGCTGACCAGGGAACTCGACCGGACGCTGCCCACTGAAAGGGTCGCCCGCGAGCCCGACGCCGCCGGCCCGATCGTTTCCGCAGTGCTCGCAAGCCGGACCACACCCTCGCGTACCGCAGTCGTGCTGGTGTGGCCGTCCGGACTCGATGCAACGCGACAGCGCGAATTCACCAGCGCGGTCCCCGCGGTGGGTCGGATTCTCGATGTGATCCAACGCATCCAGTCCGACGACGCCACCGCCTCATTGACGATCGTGCTCCCCGACCACGGCCTGCCCGCCGAGACGACAGCACCACCCGAGCCGGGCCGCGGCACCGACAGCTCGGTACCGATGGCGATCGCCGGTTTGGTGCGCTCCCTGCAGCTCGAGTCGGGTCACGATGTCCGACTGGTGTGGAGTGATTCGGCCGCGGAAAGCACCGCACTGCTGCGCAGCATCATTGTCGAGACATCCACCGCGCGGACCGGTCGGATACCTGAGGAGCTGCGAATCACGCACGGCGTCACGGCCATCCGCCGGTTCATCGCCGCGCGCCGCCGATCCGCATCGCCCGCGCCCATCGACACCAACGGGACTTACGTGGTCACCGGCGGGCTGGGTGCGCTCGGCGCTGTCGCGGTGCGCTGGCTGCTCGATGCGGGGGCACACGATGTGGTGGTGCTGACCCGTGCACCCCGGCCGGTGCCCGCGCTGCTGGAGGGTCTCGAGGACCGAATCGTCGTCGTTCGGTGCGACGCCGCCGATCGAAACGATCTGCGCAACGCGCTCAACGATATTCGTGAATGCGGTTCCACCATCCGCGGCATCGTGCACGCGGCGGGCACCCTGGAGGACGCGGTATTCGAGGCTGTCAGCGGTCGGCAGCTCGCACGCATGTTCGCGCCGAAGCACCGTGCCGCAAGCAATCTGATCGAACTCACTGCCGCCGACGCCACCGATTTCGTCCTGCTGTGCTCTTCTGCCACCGGCGCACTCGGTGCACCCGGCCAGGCCGCCTATGCCGCTGCCAACGCCGCCATGGACGCACTCGCTCTCGCCTATCCGGATCGTCGAATAGTGAGCGTCGGCTGGGGCGTCTGGTCATCGGGGCTTGCCGAAGTCGCCGGCGGGGCGGCGCATATGGGGCGCGCGGGTATCTCCGCATTCACCGCGGCGCGAGGTACGGAGCTGCTGGCACAGGCGTTGTACTACGACGACGCCTACCTCCTCGCACTGGACTACGCACCGACGTCCGACACCTCGCCGGTCGCCCTTCGCCTCAGGGATTTACTCACCGCAGCCGACGACTCCGCAACAACGCCGGCACTCCCCGACCGATCGAATATCGATGCTGCCACCAGCCCGACCCCGCCGCAGGACCCTTCCGAACCACTGACCGCAACCATCCGCGCCGTGCTGAGCGCCACCCTCGACCTGCCTGCCGAACACCTCGATCCCACCACCGACTTCAATGAACTCGGCCTCAGCTCCTTGCTCGGCATCGAGATGCGACGCCGACTCGAAGCCCGGCTCGATGTCCGAATCTCGACCGCCGAACTCTTCGAGCACCCGACCATCACCGCGCTCGCCGCGGCCCTTGCCGAGCGGGTCGCCGCGGCGAATCCCCGCAAGGCCCAGTGATGCCGTCGAAAACTGCTCCCCCGCACAACGTCCTGGCAGCTCGGATCGCCGAATGGGCGGCTACCAAGCCTGATGCCGACGCCTATACCGAATTGCGTTACCGCGGTATGGAATGCCTACCCGTCACCATGAGTTACTTCCAATTGCACAGCGCGGCCGGGATGCTCGCTCAACAGCTCAGGGCTTCGACCGATGTCGGCGACCGAGTTGCAATCCTGTGCGCCCACGGCATCGACTATGTCGTCGCGTTCCTGGCCTGCCTCTACAGCAATCGTGTTGCCGTCCCACTCTTTCCGGCCACCGACACCCGCAATCACGCTCGAATCGAGGGCGTGCTGGCGGATGCCCGACCGGCACTGAGCCTGGTCTCGGCGACGGACCGGACGACCGCCGCGCTCTTCGGCCCCGCCCTGGGCAACGTGCTCACGCTCCCGGCGGATGTCGCCGCCGCGGCCGTGACAGATCCAACGATCGACACGCTTCGGGCCGACCTCGCCTACCTGCAATACACATCCGGCTCCACCCGAACCCCGGCCGGGGTGGAGGTCACGCACGCCAATTTCGCGGCGGCACTGGATCAGATGTGGTCCGCCGTGCCTGCGGTGCGGCACAAACCCATCGTGACCTGGCTGCCGTTCTTCCACGATATGGGCCTGGTCCTGGCTCTCTCGCTGCCGCTGTACTCGGGGGTGCACGGGGTGACCATGGCACCTGCGGAATTCGTGAAGCGACCCATTCGATGGTTGCGCGCCTGCAGCGACTACGGAGCGGGAACCACCGGCGGCCCCAATTTCGGCCTCGCCCTTGCCGTCTCGTCGACCACACCGCAAGAGCGGGCCGGACTCGACCTATCCCGGCTGGACGCACTGCTCAACGGCGCCGAACCGATCCGCGCCGATGCACTCGCGGACTTCACCGAGACCTATGCCGCACACGGCTTCCGCAACCACGCGCACACCCCCGGGTACGGCTTGGCCGAGGCGACGCTTCCGGTAACAATCTGCCGGTCCGAAGACGACCCCGTCGCGCTCCGATTCGATCGCACGGCCTTGGCACAGGGACTGGCGGTCGTCACCGCCGATGGCGTGCCCCTCGTCGGCTGCGGAAGCGCGGCGGGCCAACAGGTCGCGGTGGTGCATGCGGTCGAGCCGATCGCGGTCGCGGATGGCACCGTCGGTGAAATCTGGGTCGCGGGGCCGAATGTCTGCGCGGGCTACTACGGCAACGCCGACGCCACTGCGAAGCGTTTCGGCGCCGCCGTGCCGGGCAGTGCCGAAGCCTGGTTGCGGACCGGCGATCTCGGCTTCTGGCATGAGGGACAGCTCTACATCGCCGGCAGGCTCGCGGACCTCATCGTCATCGATGGCCGCAATCACTTCCCGGCCGATATCGAAACAACGGTGGCGGCGTGCGCGCCCGAGGTGCGCCCCGGTCATGTGACCGCGTTCGGCCACGACAACGGCCGCCGCGAAGAAGTGGTGGTGGTCGCCGAGCTGGTGACAGTGGAGACCACCGCGGCCGACGAACTGGTCGCGCTCGCCCACCGGATCCGGATTGCCATCGCCACTGTGCACGAGGTGCCGCCCGGCGCGGTCGTACTGGTCGAGCCCGGCCGCATTCCGAAGACCTCCAGCGGCAAGCTGCGCCGCGGCGAATGCCGGGCACTGTACGGGTCGGGCAGGCTGCCGCAGCTGGCCGCTGTCGGTGCCGAGCTGCCACGGCGGTAGGTACAGCGGCGCGCAGCGACACGGAAAGGCGCACGCTTCCCCGCTATCGGGAGCCGCGACCGCGATGATGAGCCCATGGCGACCGAAATCATCTCCGTGACCTGGAAAGACCACCCCGACGAACACGACTATCCCGCCGCTGCGGACTACCTGGAGTTACTGGCCGAACCAGGGATCGTCGACGCCGTCATCGCGGGCCTGCGGGACGCCCCGATCGTGCACAAGAAGGCCAAGGACATCCTGCGGGCCGCCCGGCTGGAACTGGTCGGTGCCGAGAATCCGTATGTCCGACGAGATCTCATCAAGATCAACAATGGCAAGGCGCTCTCGCCGATCCTGCTGGTGCGCGGCGACTTCCGAGCCGGTGTGCCGATGGTGATTGCGGACGGCTATCACCGAGTGTGCGCTGTCCACTGGGCCGACGAAAACATCGCGATACCCGCGAAAATCGCCGCCCTGCCGTGACGTTCTCCACCCTGGCCCTTGTCGTCGCGCTCGGCCTGTGCGGACCGATCCTCGCCGTGCGTCGCTCGTGGCGCATTCCGGTGATCCTGGGCGAGTTGATCGCCGGAATCCTGTTCGGCAGCACAGGTTTCGGGGTCCTGCACACTTCAGATCCGATTTTCACCTTCCTGGCGGACATGGGATTCGCGGTGGTGATGTTCGTCGCGGGAACCCATGTCCCGGTGCGGGATCCGGCCGTCCGATCGGCGCTCGGGGTGGGCGCAATTCGTGCCGGCACAGTCGGATTACTCGCCACCGCAGCGGGTTTCGGTGTGGCCCAATGGTTCGACACCGGGCACGGCGCGATCTATGCGGTACTCATGGCGTCTTCGTCGGCGGCGCTGGTGCTGCCGATCATCGACTCGCTCGGCATACGGGGAAAGCCGGTACTGGCATTGACAGCCCAGGTCGCCATTGCCGATACCGCGTGCGTGATTGCGTTGCCGCTTGTCATCGACCCGGCTGAGGCCGGGCGCGCAGCACTCGGCGCCATCGCGGTGGCCGTGGCCGCCGCCATCTTGTTCCTGGTTTTGCGGCAGCTCGAGCTCTCCGGTGCGCGCCGCCGCGCGCACCGCCTGTCCGAGGACCGCGCCTTCGCCCTAGAGCTACGGGTGAGCCTCGCCGTGTTGTTCGCACTGTGCGCGCTGGCGACCCAGACGCACGTATCGATCATGTTGGCGGGCTTCGCCGCCGGGCTTGCGGTCGCCGGGATCGGGGAGCCACGCCGGGTCGCCCGCCAGCTCTTCGCCATCAATGACGGCTTTCTCGGTCCGCTGTTCTTCGTCTGGCTCGGCGCCCGGCTCAATCTGCGCGAATTCGGCGAGCATCCGAACCTCATCGGGCTCGGCCTGTTCCTCGGCGTCGGTGCGATCCTTGTGCATGTGGCGACCCGAGCCGTCGGACAGCCGTTCGCCTTCGGCGCGCTTGCCGCCGCACAGATCGGCGTGCCGGTCGCCGCGGTAACCGTGGGCACCCAACTACATGTTCTGGTGCCGGGAGAATCTTCGGCCGTGATGCTCGGGACACTGTGCACGATCGCCGGGGCCGCATTAGCGGCAAGCCGAACAGCAGGCGCCACCAGAGCCGGCGGCTAGCGCAGCGGCGTCAGGTGTCTTCGCGGCCGAGCAGCCGATCGGTCTCCCGGCGTTCACGTTTGGTCGGCCGACCCGAGCCCCGGTCGCGGCGCGGCATCGTCGCGAGAATCTCGCGCGACGGCGGCGGCGGGCTGTAGTCGATCAGGCATTGTGCGGCAATCGGAGGTCCGACACGTTTGGTGACGATTCGCTCCACGATCACGATGCGCTCGATGCCACCGGCGCGGATTCGCACCTCGTCGCCGGGGCGTACCGGTTGGGCAGGTTTGGCCGCGACGCCATTGACGCGGACGTGCCCTCCGCGGCAAGCCTCAGCCGCCGCGGACCTTGTTTTGAACAGACGCACCGCCCACGTCCACGAGTCGACTCGTGCCTGTGTCGCGGTGTTCTGATTGCCGGGTACGGCTGGTGCCACCCGTTAGACGATACGGCGCGCCGTCACAACCATGTCGGGGCGCAGCGGGGTGTAGGAGACCGGGTCGCCCGACTGGACCGCATTCAGCAGCTTGCCGTCGCCTGCGTACATACCGACGTGGCCGCCGCCGTTGGTCACGACGATGTCACCGGGCTGCAGTTCGTGGAACGCCACCGGCGCGCCGACGTGCGACTGCTCGAAGCTGGTGCGGGGCAACTCGACTCCGGCCTGCCGGTAGGCCCACTGGACCAGACCTGAGCAGTCGAAGCTGTAGGGACCAGCGGCACCCCAGGAGTACTGGGCGCCGACCTTGGTCTTGGCCGCGTCGAGTGCGATGTTCGCAGGGGTGGATTGGAACATCCCCTGCAGGTTGGGCGCACCGAAGCTGGGCAGCTGCAGCTGCGGGGCGGCCATCGGGGCCTGCGGTGCCACCGGCATCGCGGTCAGGGCCTGCTGGATCTGCTGATTGAGCTGCTGAACCGGCTGCTCGAATTCCGGCGGGACGTCGAAGTCGCCGATGCCGGGAATATTGATGGTGGCGGCCATCGCGGGGATCGCAGGCATCGCACCTGTCGATGCGGCCACCGCGCCCATGACGAGGGCACCCTTGACGGAATTCGGTAGCCGCGAATCCCGCTGCAAACTGTGTTTACCCACCGAGCTGAGTCTCCGATCTTGCTGCTCTCCCGCCGACCGGGTTAGCTGACGGGCTCGGACCGGGAGATCGGTCCTACCTCACCAACCGCAATGGCTTGTGAGGATTCACCCCAGACGAAACCTGTGGGTCCCCGGCACGACAGCCGAGAGCTGGTGGCCTCGACAGCCGATTAGGCGGTGACTCCCTGGCGCCGTTTCTCTTACGAAGCGACAGACTCCATGAAGTCACGAAGAGATTACGATGCGGGCGCGGTGTTGTCCAGCGCACAGCAAAACAGGTTCTGCGGTCTCGGCAAATTGCCTGCACGAACGGCCGGAAGAGCAACACGCCCGGATGATCACGACACGATATCGGCGGAATCGGTCCCGTTATCCAATCGACAGTCACACCCGGATCCGGTAGTGCGCGATCAAAATTCGGACGACTGCCCAGGATCGTCGCCGGAACGTTCGGCCAGCGCTCGCTCGAGCCGATCGATGCGACGCCGCGCCTCGGCGAGCTCGACCTCGAGCTGACCGAGCGCCATGACCAGCGGTCCGACCGCAAGATCGGCGACGAGCTGCGGATCGTCGTAACCGCGCGCGATCGCGACCAGGATGTTGGAACGGATGCGTCCGGCCACCGTCGCTCCGGCGGGCACGTTCCAGGACTCGACCACCTCGGCGGTGGTGGTGGGAGTGGATTCCTCGGACATGCCCCTCCGTTCCTGCGCTGGACCGTTCAGCGAACGGCCACCAGCGTAGAGATTTCCGTGGCGATAGCAATAGTGCAATGACAACAAGGCAATTCGCGCCGCTAGCAATATCTAGGACGCGCCGTAGACATCCGCAGATTTATCGGAGATGACGCGCTACGGTGTGTGGGCATGGACCCCGTGCGGAATCCGTATGCCCCAGGAGCCGGACAGCGCCCACCCGAACTGGCCGGACGCGATAAGCAACTCACCGCCTTCGACATCGTGCTGGAACGCATCGCACGCGGGAGGCCGGAGCGCAGCGTGATGCTCACCGGACTGCGCGGCGTCGGAAAAACGGTACTGCTCAATCAGCTTCGCTCCGCCGCCGTCTCGCGCGGGTGGGGCACCGGCAAGATCGAGGCGCGTCCGGATCAGGAACTGCGCCGCCCGCTGTCCTCGGCACTGCACATGGCGGTCCGTGCGGTCGCTATGGCACACCGGAATCCGGAGCGGGTCGACGACTTCCTCGGCATCCTCAAGGCTTTCGCACTCCGCTCCACCGCGGACAAGGGCATGCGGGAGCGCTGGCAGCCGGGCATCGACGTGCCCGCGGTGACCGGTCGCGCCGACTCCGGCGACATCGAAATCGACCTCATCGAACTGCTCAAAGAGGCGGCGGCGCTGGCCAGCGATATCGGCGTCGGCATTGCGATCTTCATCGATGAGATGCAGGACCTCGGCGCCGCGGACATCTCCGCCATCTGCGGCGCGTGCCACGAATTGAGCCAGGACGCAGCGCCGCTCATCGTCGTCGGCGCCGGCCTCCCCCATCTACCCGCCGTGCTGTCCGCATCGAAAAGCTACTCGGAGCGACTGTTCAGCTATCACCGCATCGACCGGCTCGATCGCGAATCGGCCGACCAGGCGCTCATGGCACCGGCCGAACGTGAGGCGGTGAAGTTCACCGACGAAGCGCTGGACGCCCTGTACCAAAAGGCAGACGGTTATCCATATTTCGTGCAGGCGTACGGCAAGGCCGCATGGGATCAAGCTCCGGAGAGTCCGATCGGCATCGAGGATGTCGAAGTGGCCGCACCGACCGCCGAGGAGGAATTGGCCGTCGGCTTCTTCGGATCACGCTATGAACGCGCAACACCGGCCGAGCGCGAGTACATGCGCGCCATGGCAGACCTGGCCGGGGACGACGGCCCGGTGGCGACCGCAGCTGTCGCCACCGAACTCGGCCGCAAACCTGCCTCGCTGTCCCCGGCCCGCGATGGGCTGATCAAGAAAGGGCTGATCTATTCGGCCGAGCGCGGCACCATCGGGTTTACGGTGCCGCATTTCGGCCGCTATCTACGCAGCGTCTGATTGCTACCCATTTGCCTCTCCAACAAGATCATCAGAGATCTGTAAAAATCTCTTTCCCGACAGACCTACCGGCGAGTAACTAAAGTTCTACACTCGAATGTGATCCTGATCACGTCCGAGGAGGACATCATGGCGACCACCGCGAAAGTCGACGCGACCGAAGAACAGTCCCGGGCACTTGTCGAGGAATCTCGCGAAACCAGCTGGGTCAAACCGTCGTTCGCAAAGGAGATGTTTCTCGGACGGTTCCGGCTCGATCTGATCCACCCCTACCCGCAACCCAGCGCCGAAGACACCGCGCGCACCGAGGCCTACCTGGCCCGGCTGCGGCCGTTCTGCGAAACGATCGACGGCGCCGTGATCGAAGCGGAGTCCCGGATCCCGGACGAGTACGTGAAAGGGCTTGCCGAGCTCGGCTGCTTCGGCCTGAAGATCTCGGAAGAGTACGGCGGCCAAGGTCTTTCCCAGGTCGGCTACAACCGGGCGCTGATGCTGGTCGGCTCTGCGCACCCCGCGCTCGGGGTGCTGTTGTCGGCGCATCAGTCCATCGGCGTCCCCGAGCCGCTGAAGCTGGCGGGCACCGCCGAACAGAAGGCCGAGTTCCTGCCCCGCTGCGCCGCGGGCGCGGTCAGCGCCTTCCTGCTCACCGAACCCGACGTCGGCTCCGACCCCGCTCGGATGGCGAGCAGCGCGACACCGACCGAGGACGGCGAGGCCTACGAGCTCAACGGCGTCAAGCTGTGGACGACCAATGGCGTCGTCGCCGAACTGCTGGTGGTGATGGCGCGGGTGCCCAAGAGCGAGGGGCACCGAGGTGGCATCTCGGCGTTCATTGTCGAGGCCGATTCGCCGGGAATCACGGTGGAGCGGCGCAATTCCTTCATGGGCCTGCACGGCATCGAGAACGGCGTCACCAGGATGCACAACGTCCGCGTCCCCAAGCGCAACCTCGTCGGCCGCGAGGGCGACGGCTTGAAGATCGCGCTCACCACGCTCAATGCCGGTCGCCTCGCCATTCCGGCGCTGTGCACCGCGGCATCGAAGTGGTCGCTGAAGATCGCGCGGGAGTGGAGCACGCAGCGGGTCCAGTGGGGCAGGCCGGTCGGCGAACACGCAGCCGTCGGCGAGAAGATCTCCTTCATCGCGGCCACCACCTACGCGCTCGAAGCGGCACTCGACCTCTCCGCGACGATGTGCGACGAGGGCCGCAACGACATTCGGATCGAGGCCGCGCTCGCCAAACTCTGGGCCAGTGAAATGAGCTGCCGGATCGCCGACGAACTCGTGCAGATCCGCGGCGGCCGCGGTTATGAGACGGCGGCTTCGCTGCAGGCGCGTGGCGAACGTGCGGTGAGCGCCGAGCAATTGGTCCGCGACCTGCGGATCAACCGTATCTTCGAAGGCTCCAGCGAAATTATGCGGCTGCTGATCGCCAGGGAGATGGCCGACGCACACATGTCCGCCGCAGGCGCGCTCGTCGATCGCAACGCCGAGTTCAAGGCCAAGGCCAAGGCCGCTGTCGGCGCGACCGGCTTCTACGCCAAGTGGTTCCCGCAGCTCGCGGTCGGCGCAGGCACCGTGCCCGCGACCTATGGTGAGTTCGGTGTGCTGGCCAGGCACCTGCGGTTCGTCGAGCGTAATGCGCGCAAGCAGGCCAGATCGTTGATGTATGCGATGGGCCGCTGGCAGGCAGGCCTGGAGTACCGGCAGAACTTCCTCGGCCGGATCGTCGACATCGGCGCCGAGCTGTTCGCGATGTCGGCGGTCTGTGTGCGGGCTCAGGCACAGCGGGCCGCGGGCGCCGAGGAGGCAGCCGCCGCCGAGGAGCTCGCCGATACGTTCTGCTGGCAGTCGCGGGTGCGGGTGCGCGCGCTCTTCGACGCGCTGTGGGACAACACCGACGACGAAGACCGGACCCTCACCAGGGGCGTCCTCGACGGTCGCTACCGCTGGCTGGAGGAGGGCGTGCTGGATCCGAGCGAGGGCACCGGACCGTGGATCGCCGAATGGCAGGTCGGTCCGTCGACCGAGGCGAACCTGCTGCGCCCGTTCCTGCCCTCCACCAGGACCCGCCTGTAGTCGTCGACGCCGATCGGCCGCAGCTCGCGGCGGCGCGTCGGTGGCCCTGGCCACCGACGCCACGCTCGGTGCGGCCGATCGGCCTGTCTGCCGAGATGTAGGAAAGCCGCTGGATACACGCAGGCGCCGAAGACGGGCGGTGGGGTGATCGTGGATAGCAAAATCTAGTGGACTCTAGGAAATCTGGTTGATCCGCCGATAGTCGGCGGCCAAGTGGTTGATCATAGGTATCTACCAAAATCTAGCGTTTGACCTACTCTTTCGTAGATTCTCCGATCGAAGCCGACCGGGACTGTGACGATGTTGATCACCTGCGTCGGTTCGGCATCGTGTGCATAACGGTGGGTATGGCCGGCTAACACCAAGGAAATGACTACCGACAACCAGGCAAGACGCTCCGCTCGAGGTGACTCGACAGTCACAGGAGAAACCTCATGTCCACGATCATCGCCCGCTTCGCCGCCGACCATGACGGCCACCGGATTACGGTGTCGGCCGACGACGGCGTCCCGATCGCGGTTCGCACCTTCGGCGCCGACGACGCTCCGCTGTCCGTGGTTTTCGTGCACGGCCATTGCCTGCGCACCGAATCCTGGTCGTTCCTGCGCGATCAGCTCTCGCGCCAGTGGGGACCAGGCACCCGGATGGTCTTCTACGACCATCGCGGCCACGGCGAATCGGGCGTGGCCGATCCGTCGAGCTACACCATCGACCAGCTCGCGCACGACCTCGACGCCGTGCTGCGGGCGGTGGTGCCAACGGGCCCGGTCATCCTGGTCGGCCATTCCATGGGCGCCATGGTCACCCTCGCCTACTCCCGTCTGTTCCCCGCCGCGATCGGCACCCGCGTCCTCGGCGTCGGCCTGATCGCGGGCGCCGCCAACGGCCTCACCGAGGTGGGCCTCGGCCGCTTCCTGCATCGGCGCGCGGTGAGTTCGCTGCAGGTGGCGGTGCTGCGCGCACCTCGGGCCATGCAGGCATCCAAGCGGCTGACCCGGCTGATCTTCGAGCCGATCCTGCGCGAGGCGACCTTCGGCACCAGAAAGGTGAATCCCAGGATGGTCGCGGTCGCGACGGCGATGCTGAACGAGACCCCGCTGCTGACGATGTCGAGCTTCCTCGCCTCGCTGATCACGTTCGACGAGACCGCGACGCTGCACCGGCTCGGCACCATCCCGGCCCTCGTGCTCGCCGGTTCCGCGGACATCGTGGTGCCGTTCGCGCATTCGGTGGTGCTCGCATCACAACTGGCCGGATCCGAGCTGGTCCGACTGGAGGGCGCGGGCCACAGCGTGATCCTGGAGCGCGCGGAGGAAGTGGCGCTGTCCATTGCAGGGCTGGTCGACCGGGTCTTCGCCGACCTGCGCGGACAGGGACCGGAGTACGCGGCCGTCAGCTGAGCGAGGGCCATCCATCGACTCTGGCAACATTTGAGCGAACCGCCGGCTTCACATATCGACGAGCCAAAACTCGATTCCTCACGTACTGTGTTGGAGATCACGTTGTGTGGTGAGTCACACAACTTGGTGCAGCACGTTCCACGGCAGATGGAAACACCGCTGTGCACCGAGTTCGTATGTCCGCCAAGGAACACAGGAGGTAACGATGGCACGCAGCGATATCGCGGAACTCCGCTACGCGGTCGGCCAGCTCCGGCAATCTATCGGCGCACTGCGCTCGCACTACGGCGACGCAAACACCGTGCGACGACTGGAGAACGACCTCGAGCGGCTCGTCATCGACGCCGATGAGCTCGAGCAATCGCCGCCGCCGGAGGTCACCCGCCGACCCCAGGACACCATCTACGTCCCGGACAGCAAGTCGGACGAGGCAGCCTGGATGGGCGCGCAGGACGAAGGCCTGGGCTTCCACTCCCGCCCGCGCACGAAGTAGCACCTGCCGGTCACCGCCTGGAACGCCTGCACCGGGCGGTGTTCTCGCGCGCCTCAGGCCCGATGTCTGCCGAATCGACGGGGTCGAGAACCGTGAAAGCGGGCCCCGAGTGGTGCCGTCGCGACCGGGATCGTCGCCGCTGATTCGAACAGGGCCGCGATGCCGTGGTCGTGACCGAGTGCGATCGCTTCGAGCCCGTAGCGCCCCTCGGTGCGAGCCAATTCGTGCAGCATCGTGGTCATGATGCGCAGGCCGGTGGCGCCGACCGGGTGGCCGAGAGCAATCGCCGAGCCATTGACGTTGAGGCGGTCGCGGGTGTCGAAATCCCACTCCTTGGCCAGCGCGAGCACTTCCACGGCAAAGCCCTCGTTGACCTCCACCAGGTCGACATCGTCGAGGGTGAAGCCGGTGCGGCCGAGCACCTTGGCGACAGCAGGCCCAGCACCGAGAGTCGCTGTGTCGGAATCACATCCGGCCGCGGCCCAACCCACGAGATAGGCCATGGGGGACAGCCCGAGTTCGTCGAGCCGATCCTCGGCGACCACCAGGCAGGCGGCGGCGCCGTGTCGATGCGCGCTCATATTTCCGGTGGTCACGACGCCGTCGGAGATCAACGGGTACAGCGCGGCGAGGGTGCGCGCCGAGACATCCTCACGCACACCCTCGTCCCGCAGTATCTGATGCCGCGATGCGGTGTCGGTGTGGGAATCGGACCAGTCGTGCCCCTCCGGCACCACGCCGACCGGGATCACCTCGGCGGCGAAGTGACCCTGCCGCCAGGCGCGAGCGGCCTTGCGATGGCTCGCCGCGGCGAACTCGTCGGCATCGGCCCTGCTGATTCCGTAATGGCGGGCCAGGTCTTCGGCATTCGCGAGATCGCCGGTTCGAACCGGGTCGCCGTAGCCGGTCACCGCGTCCGCGGCACACTCCACACCACCCGCGACCACCACGTCGGCGGCACCGGTTTGCACCATCATCGCCGCGGTGATCACCGCCTGCAGGCCGCTGCCACAGCGGCGATCGGTGAGAAACCCCGGCACGGCGAAGGGCAGCCCGGCGCCGCGGGCCGCGAGCCTGCTCAGCTCCGGTGCGCTGATTGCACCACCATCGACGCGGGCCATCGCGACATCCTCGATGCGCATCGGGTCGATACCCGATCGATCGATGACAGCCGAGAGAACGGTCGAGGCAAGCCATTCCGGCGGCATTCCCGATAGCGCTCCCCCCTCGACTCCACTCGGAGTTCGGACCGGCGCCACGATCGCAGCTCTTCTCATGCTGATGACTCCTTCCCCCGGCCTGCCCGTCCGGTGCGACACACGCATCAGCCCACGTCAGCGGGTAATTCTCGAGAGAAAAGGTCACCACAGTTTTATTGCCGCCGTGTGACGATCGAACCGCCGATTATTCGACCTCGAGTCTTCTTTGTTCCACACCCACTCGAATCACGTTCTGTTTAAGCCGAGTTCGATGCGTTTGCGGTCCGTTCACTGCCGCGCACCGGCTACCCGGCGGCCGTCGGTGTGGCGCAAATCACGGGCGTTGCAGCGGGTCTGTCTTGCCGGGACCACGCTCGAGCAATAGCGGAGGTGTCGTATGGTGCTCAGCATCACATTCGATTGCGGAGGTAACGATGACCACCCGCACAGCAGATCAGCGAGGCATCCACCTGTGAGTGCCGCACCGACCGCCGGCCCGGAAACGGGCACAGGCGTCTTCAGTAAGTCCCGGGCTCGAATCTCGGAGCGCACGCTACGCACCGATCAATGGTGGGTGCCGCCGCTCGTCACCGTGCTCGGCCTGGGCGCCTTCGTCCTCTACGCGACGATCAGATCGTATGTGCGAACAGCATATTGGGTTCCGGACTACCACTATCTGACGCCGTTCTATTCACCGTGCCTGAGCACCTCGTGCGCGGCGGGTTCGAGCCATTTCGGGACGCCGTTCGGCGAGTTGCCCGTGATCCTGCCGCTCGGCTTCGTGGTGCTGCCGTTCCTGCTCGGCTTCCGGCTCACCTGCTACTACTACCGCAAGGCCTACTACCGCGCGGTGTGGTTCTCCCCGCCGGCCTGCGCCGTCGCCGAGCCGCACGCCAAGTACACCGGCGAGACCAGGCTGCCGCTGATCATCCAGAATGCGCACCGCTACTTCTTCTATGTGGCCATTGTGGTTTCGCTGATCAACACCTACGACGCGATCACCGCATTCCACGGCAAGACCGGCGGTTTCGGATTCGGTCTCGGCAATATCGTGCTGCTGGTCAACGTGATCCTGCTGTGGGCGTACACGCTCTCGTGCCACTCGTGCAGGCACATTGCCGGCGGCCGACTCAAGCACTTTTCCGCGCATCCGGTGCGGTACTGGTTCTGGACCCAGGTCTCCAAGCTGAACACCCGCCATATGGCGCTGGCCTGGACAACTCTCGGCACCCTGGTGCTGACCGACTTCTACGTGATGTTGGTTGCCAGCGAGACGATTTCGGACCTGCGGTTCATCAACTGAAGGAGTATTCGCGGCCATGCCAGAAGTGGAACGGCACAAGTACGACGTCGTCGTTATCGGTGCCGGTGGCGCCGGACTGCGCGCGGTAATCGAAGCAAGGGAACACGGCCTTTCCGTTGCGGTGGTGTGCAAGTCGTTGTTCGGCAAGGCACACACCGTGATGGCCGAGGGCGGCTGCGCCGCCTCGATGGGCAATGCCAACGAAAAGGACAACTGGCAAACCCATTTCAAGGACACCATGCGCGGTGGCAAATTCCTCAACAACTGGCGCATGGCCGAACTGCACGCCCAGGAAGCACCCGACCGGGTGTGGGAGCTGGAAAGCTACGGGGCACTGTTCGACCGCACCGCCGACGGCCGAATCAGCCAGCGCAACTTCGGCGGACACACCTACCCGAGGCTCGCGCACGTCGGTGACCGCACTGGGCTCGAGATCATCCGCACCATGCAGCAGAAGATCGTCTCGCTGCAGCAGGAAGATTTCGCGGAAAGCGGCGACTACGAGTCGCGCATCAAGGTCTTTCACGAATGCACCATCACCGAGTTGCTCAAGGACGGCGATCGGATCGCGGGCGCGTTCGGCTACTGGCGCGAATCGGGTCGGTTCGTGCTGTTCGAAGCGCCCGCCGTGGTGCTCGCCACCGGCGGTATCGGCAAGTCCTACAAGGTGACCTCCAATTCCTGGGAGTACACCGGGGACGGGCATGCGCTCGCGCTCCGAGCAGGCGCGACGCTGATCAATATGGAATTCCTGCAGTTCCACCCGACCGGCATGGTCTGGCCGCCGAGCGTGAAGGGCATCCTGGTCACCGAGGGTGTGCGCGGCGACGGTGGAGTGCTGAAGAACTCCGAGGGCGAGCGGTTCATGTTCGACTACATCCCGCCGGTCTTCAAAGGGCAGTACGCCGAAACCGAGGAAGAGGCCGATCAGTGGCTGCGCGACAACGATTCCGCGCGCCGCACACCGGATCTGCTGCCCCGTGACGAAGTGGCCCGCGCCATCAACTCGGAGGTGAAGGCGGGGCGCGGCACCGAACACGGTGGCGTGTACCTGGATATCGCCTCCCGGCTGCCCGCCGACGAGATCCGGCGACGGCTGCCCTCTATGCATCACCAGTTCAAAGAACTTGCCGACGTGGATATTACGAAGGAGCCGATGGAAGTCGGCCCGACCTGTCACTACGTCATGGGCGGCATCGAGGTCGACCCGGACACCGGCGCGGCGACCGTGCCCGGGCTGTTCGCGGCGGGCGAGTGTTCGGGCGGCATGCACGGCTCGAACCGGCTCGGTGGCAACTCCCTGTCGGATCTGCTCGTCTTCGGCAGGCGCGCGGGCATGGGGGCATCGACCTACGTCGAGCAACTGACCGAACGGCCGGTCGTCGCGGACACCGACCTGGCATCGGCGGCGAGAGCGGCCGTGGCCCCGTTCGATCCGCCGCCGTCGGGCACCGGAGAGAACCCCTACACACTGCACACCGATCTGCAGCAGGCGATGAACGACCTGGTCGGCATCATCCGCAAGGAACACGAGCTGGAGCAGGCCATCGAGCGGCTCGCCGAGCTGCGCAAGCGCTTCGCGGGCGTGGTGGTGGAAGGGCACCGGCAGTTCAATCCCGGCTGGCATCTCGCGCTCGACCTGCGCAACATGCTGCTGGTCAGCGAATGCGTCGCGCAGGCGGCGTTGCTGCGCACCGAAAGTCGCGGTGGGCACACACGCGACGATCACCCGGCGATGGACGCCGACTGGCGCAACAAACTGCTGGTCTGTTCGATCGACCTCGCCGAAGCGGGCGAGGCCGTCCCGCCGGTGCGCGTCACGCCGGAGGAGCAGGTGCCGATGCGCACGGAACTGCTCGCGCTCTTCGACCTGGCCGAGCTCGAAAAGTATTACAACTCGGACGATCTCGCCGCTCATCCGGCCGGTTCGACCACTGCTGCGAAAAGGGAGGCGTAGCAATGGGTTACGACGCCAATTTCCGCGTATGGCGCGGCGACAACGATGGCGGTGAGCTGCAGGATTTCACCGTGCAGGTGAACGAGGGCGAGGTGGTGCTCGACATCATCCACCGGCTGCAGGCCACCCAGGCACCCGATCTCGCGGTGCGCTGGAACTGCAAGGCGGGCAAGTGCGGTTCGTGCTCGGCCGAGGTCAACGGGCGACCGCGGCTGCTGTGCATGACGCGGATGTCGACGTTCCAGCCGGAGGAACTCATCACCGTCACCCCGATGCGCACCTTCCCGGTGGTCAGGGACCTGGTGACCGATGTGTCCTTCAACTACCAGAAGGCCAGGGAGATACCGTCGTTCACACCGCCCGACGATCTGAAGCCCGGTGACTACCGGATGAAGCAGGTCGATGTCGAGCGCTCGCAGGAGTTCCGCAAGTGCATCGAATGCTTCCTGTGTCAGGACACCTGTCACGTGGTGCGCGATCACGAGGAGAACAAGACCGCCTTCGCGGGGCCGCGCTTCCTGATGCGGATCGCCGAACTCGAGATGCATCCGCTCGACGTCGCCGATCGCCGTGACCTCGCGCAGGACGAACAGGGCCTCGGCCTCTGCAATATCACCAAGTGCTGCACCGAAGTCTGCCCGGAACACATCAAGATCACCGACAATGCGCTGATCCCCATGAAGGAGCGCGTGGCAGACCAGAAGTACGACCCACTGGTCTGGTTGGGTAACAAGCTCTTCCGACGCTGAAAGCGAGGTGACCACCGGCCGGGTCGACACCCGGCCGGTCGGCGCACCCACTACAACATTGCCACTACTCCGACAGCGACGACCCACACCAGCACGCCGACGAACAGCGCCGACAAGAACGAACTGGTGAGGACGAACACCCCTACCGCTGACACCGCGAAAAGCAGCGCAACGATCAGCCATTCCACCCAATCGCCCGGCCGCAATTTCTTGTACCGGGGGTGGGAATTCTTGAGCCCACGGTCCACAAATTCTTGTCTACCCGGTATTTAGCCCGGGCAAACACAAATTTGTTGCCGAACCTCCGCCGTTTCGTGATCAACACTGTGCGCCCCTCAGGTCACACATCCTGCGTCAGGCAATAAGCGGCCACCCCCTCGGCACGATGACAGCCTCCGAACGCAGCCAGACCCAGCATCAGAGTTCGCGCCCCATCTTCCGAACGATCAAAGGCGCACCCACCAAAGCCGCAAGATCTCCACCCACGCGCCCACTCGGCGCGATGATGATTTCCGAGCGCAGCGAGACCGAGCACTAGAGTTCGCGGCCCGTCTCGCTTCCGAGCCGTCGAAGCGCATGCGCCGAAGGCGCGAGTCTCGACGGCTCGGAAGCGAGACCAAGGGGCCGCGAACACGCAGCGCCACAGGCGCTGCCAAAGATTACGGCCGGTCGAACTCGCCGTCGTGCACACCCGCGGTGAATGCGGCCCATTCGCCCGGGGTGAAGATCAGTACGTCGCCGTCGGGATTCTTGCCGTCACGTAGGCCGACATGGCCGTCCTCGAGCAGGGCGACTTCCACACTGTCCTTGCCTGCGCCACTGCCTGCCTTGCGCCAGACCGCGCCGGTCAGATCAACCTTCGAACCACGATCGATACTCACGATTCGGCCTCCTTCAGAATTCGCCACTCACCACGCGTGCGGTAAAACTGTCCCACTCGCCCTGGGTGAACAACAGCGCGGGTCCACCGGGATTCTTGCTGTCGCGGACCCCGATCCGGCCGCTGTCGAGGAATGCCACTTCCACGCAGTCCTTGCCCGCGCCGCTGCGCGTGCTCTTGAACCACTGCGCACCAACCAGATCCGTACTCATGCCACATACTCCTTCGCTACCTGTCGCAACAGGTGTCTACTGGGTTGAATATCCAGCGCGCAGCGCTGGAGGCACTCGTGAGCCCGATCGTACCGCCGTACGTCAGCACATCTTTCGAGGTAGAGATCCCCGGTGAAACCCTCTGCGTAAACCACCGGCGGTTCGATCGGCTGGCCCTTACTATCGGTTCCGAACTCCAGAACCGTGAACGGGCCGGTGGAAACTCCGAGCGGTACACCGGCCGCGAACGGCAGGATACGCAGTGAAACGTTTTCACGGGTACTGAAATCGGCAAGATGACGTAGCTGCGCCGCCATCACTTTCGCGCCACCGACCACGCGGTGCAACACCGACTCGTGTAGCACCACATCAACGATGGCAGGTGAGGCCTTCCTGGTGATCAATGCCTGGCGTTGCAACCGTAACTGCACACGCCGATCCAGCTCCGCATCGGAATCGTTCGGGTAGCCGAGTCGATTGAGCGCCCAAGCGTAGTCGGCGGTCTGCAGCAGGCCGAGAACCAGTTCGGATTGGTAGGAGGTCAATTGCTGGGCGGAGGCCTCCAAACCGACATAGACGTCGAAGTTTTCGGGGATCAGATCGCCGTAGGCGTGCCACCAGCTTTTGACGGCCGCCTGCTGAGCGAGGCCCTTGAGCCCGTCGGCGAGTTCGTCGGGGATGCCGTAGATGCGGCAGAGCTCTTGGATGTCGATGGTGCGGATGCGGTCGGCCTGGCCTTTTTCCAAGCGCTGCAGGGTACTTGCACCCCATTCCATGAGCTTGGATGCCTCGGCGATGGTCAGGCCCGCCTGGGTGCGCCAGTCACGCAGATATCTGCCCAGCTGGCGCCTGGGTAGCGTGGACGATGCGTTGTCGGTGGACAGACGATCCGAACCCCCTGACGCTCTTGCGGAACTCGTGGATCCGTCCAATGATGCTTCCGAACTTGCCGATGAACTGGCCGAACTCGCTGACGCTCCTGCTGAACTCGCTGACACAGCACGCTCCGTTCTGCGCTCGGATCCTCACCCAAAGGGCAGCCCGGGCGACCCACAAGTTCGGTTCCCCGTCACTTCGCTTGGGCAGAGGGCTCTTTCGTCCACTATGGAGAATCCTCCCCTCCCGGCTGGATTTCATGCTGGGAATTCGCCTCAAATCTTTGGATATCCACCAAGGACACCGCCTGAGTCGCAGCCGAATGGTGTGCTGGAAGTGTGCCCGGAGCCGAGCAAGTCCTGTCCCCTCCCGCTGCGACACCTCCTGGCACACCAACTGAATCGCACACAGGAACGAGGAGTCATGGCCGTACATGTCATAGCGTCTTCCTTGATGACCAGCGATTTGACCTCGCACAGGGCCCGCAGCGTCGGCCAGGAGAACTGGGTGGTGTCCTATCTGCCAGGACGCACACTGACCTGCGCGCAGGCCGTGGCCGCACTGCGGGTTGCTGAAGTTGTGCCAGCCCTGTTGGATACGGTCGGCGAGCTCGCCGACGAGGTCGGCCTCACTGCACTGGAGGCCGTCGGGATGGCCGTCCGGCAATCACCGTGGGACGAGCCGACCACGTGGCATCCGTGCCGACTCGGGGCCGACGGGCGCCGGGCAGAGGTCGCCTGATGCAGCTGACCAACCTGAACATGCACGTAGCCGGACTACTGATCTGCGGACGCGAGCCCGGCATCATGACGAACGAACAAGCCCACGCCGCAATGCAATTGCATATCGACTGCACCGTCGACCGCTGCCGCGTCCGCCGCAGGGCCCGCACCACTCTGGTCGAAGCGGGCAAATGCGTGCTCGACGAGCGCGCGCTGCCGTGCTGACCGGCCCTCGAGCGCGCCTCGCCGACATTCCTCGCGCCGGCTTCCTCCGTCTCCCGCACTGATCGGCCGATCCGCCGATGCAGTGCCATCACCCCTGCACCTCGATCGCCACCCGGCAGCGATCGCGGGGCACGCGCGGGGTCGCGTCCGCCGATGCGATCCCGCGCGGCCGGTGTCAGTGCCAGGTGTGATCGGTGAGCGGAGTGCGCGGGCCGAACTTGGGTTTGTGGGCGTGGCCGCTGATCTCCAGCAAGCGAACCGCCCGATAGCGGTGCGGGCGCAGCGGTTCCAGGTATTCGACCATGGCGTCGTCATCGATGGGGTGCCCGAGCAGCGTCCAGCCGACAACTGCGGCCAGGTGGTAATCGCCGACCGACAACGCGTCGGCGTCGCCGAAGGCGCGTTGGCCGATCTCGGCCGCGGTCCACACACCGATGCCGGGCACCGTCTGCAGGCGGCGGGCGGCCTCGACCGGATCGTGGGCGGCCGACTGCTCCAGCGCATCCGCGAGCCGGGCCGCGCGGACGATCGTCTGCGCACGTTGCGGACCGACATTCGCGCGATGGAAGGTCCAGGACGGAATGCGCCGCCAGGTATCAGCGTCCGGAGGGAGCAGCAGGCCCGCGGGCGCGGGGCCCGGCGCCGGCGAACCGAACTGCCGCACCAGCTGCCGCCACGACGCGCGGGCGGAAACGGTATGCACCTTTTGTTCCAGGACCGCGGGAACCAGCGCCTCGAAGACCAGACCGGTGCGCAGCATCCGCAGACCGGGAAATCGGCGGTGCGCGTCGATGAGCTTCGGATGTTCGGGGGCGAACTCGGAGAGGTCCTCGTCGAGACACAGCATGTGGTCGAGGCGATCGAGGAACTCGGACGCGCCCTCACCCCAAGCGTGAGCTCGTACCGAACAAAGGCCCGACTGGACGAGTCGGTAGGTGACCGAACCGGTCGGCATTCGCGATGCGTGCCAGTGCGCGCCGTCCGGCGTCACGTGATGACACGGGTCGCCTCGACCACGCGAGAGCGGTGCGAGGGTCGGCGCGAGATCGATGGGCCGCGCGGCCGTCACCGTGCGGGTCAGCCCGTCTGGGCTCACTCCAGGCTCGACCATCTGTTTGCGCACGGGTTCATTGTGCGCGGCGGGGTCGGGCGGTGGTTCGCCGGAGTGCATCCCGGGAGGGGACCGCTGTCCACTCGGACGCATAGCGCCGGGCGAGAGTTGCCGGAGTCACACCCGGTATTCGCCGGAAATGCGCGCTACCGACTCTGCGTCATCTCTGCTCCCAGTTATTTGTCACGCGACCGATAAAGTGTCGCGATACTGGTGCCGATTGGCAAATGATCGGCAGTCGCCTGCGATGGAGGATGTCGAATGATCACCAACGTGCTCAACTCGTTGCTCAATGCCTGGGGTGGCGTCTCCGCAGGTAGCTCGGGTTACCAGATTCCATCCGGCACGCTGCCCTTCGGCAGCTGACGGCTGTGCGCGCTCGCCGCGACAGGCGCGGCGGGTGCGCGAAAGCCTCACTCGTCCAGCAGGAATTGCACTAGGTGTCGGCTCTGTCGGTGCGCGAGGTGCGCGGCTTGGGTGCGGCACGAGAAGCCGTCGGCGATCAAGATCGAGTCGTCTTGTGCGCCGCGCAATGCGGGTAGGAGTCCATTCTCGGCGACCGCGACCGATATGTCGTAATGGCCGGATTGCATTCCGAAATTTCCCGCAAGTCCGCAACACCCGGCGATCTCGGTCAGTTCAACCCCCATTGCGGCAAATAGTCGGCGATCCGCATCGAATCCGAGAATCGCATGGTGATGACAATGCGGTTGCACCACCACCGACCGACCGTGCCGCTGCGGCGGACGCCACTGCGGCTGCTCGGCCAAGAACTCCGCCACCGTACGCACCGCCGCGGCGGTGGCCGCCGACCTCGGATCCTCCGGCAGTAGCTCCAGCAAGTCGGAGCGCAACACCGCGGTACACGACGGCTCGAGGCCGACGACGATCCCGCCCTTGCGCACATGTTCGTCGAGCGCGGTCAAGCTCGCCCGCAATCGGGCGCGCGCGCCGTCCAACTGCCCGGTGCTGATCCAGGTGAGGCCGCAGCACACATTGCGCTCGGGTATCCGGACTCGATAGCCCAGCGATGTCACCAATTGTGCTGCAGCGAGGGCGATCTCGGGCGCAAAGGCGTCGGTGAAGGTATCGATCCACAGCATCACCTCGCGCTCGGCCGCCATCGGATCGGCATCGGACCGGGCGGGCTCGACCTGCGCGTTCAGGTCGCGCCAGATCCGGCGAAAGCTGCGGTCCGCGAACCGCGGCAGCTCGCGGCGCGAATCAATTCCAGCGGCGCGCAGCCCTATTCGACGCAGCCATCGGACATCGACCAGCCGATTCGCGACGCGTGGCATCCGGTTCGCCACAGCCGACCACCGCGGCAGCCACCCGAGCGCATAGTGATCGATCGGCCGCGGGCGCCGATGATAGCGGCGGTAGAGCGCCTCCGATTTGTAGGTGGCGACGTCGACGCCGGCAGGACAATCGGAACGACATGCTTTGCAGGACAGGCACAGATCGAGCGACTGCGCGAGGGCCTCCGACGACCACGGCAGCGCACCACGCACTACCTCCTGCAATACCCGGGCCCGGCCCCGGGTGCTGTCCTTTTCGTCCGCGGTGGCCAGGTACGACGGGCACATGAAACCGCCGCTCGCGCGAGTATCCGCGCGGCACTTGCCGACTCCGACGCACCGATGGACCGCGGACCCGAGGTCATCGCCGTCGTGCGGAAAGGCGAAACCGCCGACCCGTGGAGTGCCGGGTAATCCGACCAGGCGCAGATCACTGTCGACCGGCTGTGGCGCCACCAGGACGCCGGGGTTCAGCACATTGTCCGGGTCGAATAGTGCCTTGTACCCGGCGAATACGTCGAGCACAGCAGGGGAGTACATGACCGAGAGCAGTTCCGAGCGGGCTCGGCCGTCGCCGTGTTCACCCGACAGTGAGCCGCCGTAGCCGACCACCAGTTCTGCGGCATCGAACAGGAAGGCGCGAAAACGTTGCGGGGCGTCCGCGATCGGCAGATCCAAGCGGACGTGGATGCAGCCATCGCCGAGGTGGCCGTAGAGCAGTCCGTCCACACCGTGCTGTCGGGTCAGCGCGCCGAAATCACGCAGGTAGGCGCCGAGACGTTCGGGCGGCACCGCGGCATCCTCCCAGCCGGGCCAGGCAGGCTGCCCGTCCGGGGTACGGCCTGCCAGCCCGGCGCCTTCGGCCCGAATATTCCAGAGTGCCTTGGCCACCCCGGGATCGGTGACGATTCGTGATTCCAGTGCGCCGACCGATCGGCACAGTATCTCGGCGGCGGCCAGCGCCTCGGCCGGACTTTCGCCCGCTGTTTCCACGAACAGCCAACCGCTGCCGCGCGGCAGATCGGGCACCGCGCCGGAGCCTGCGCCGCGATGCACCCGCACGATGTCCACGAGGCGGGCGTCGATACCTTCGACCGCAATGGGGGCGCACGCCAGCACTGCGGCCACATCGTCTGCCGCGCATGCCATGTCGGGATAGCCGAGCACCGTGAGCACCGTGGCCGGTGGCAGTGCGACCAGATCGACGGTGGCATCGAGCAGCAGTCCGCAGGTGCCCTCGGTGCCTGCGAACGATTTCGCTACCGCTGAACCCTGTTCCGGCAGCAGGTGTTCGAGGCCGTAGCCGGATGCCTGCCGACCGAACCTGCCGAGCTCGGTGCGGATCACAGCCAGGCTCGCCCTGGTGAATTCGGAAAGTCCGGGAACTACGGATGGATCGGCCGCGAGGGTTCGCTGCGTACCTGTCCCGTCGAGGATGCGCAGTTCGCGCACGTTGTCCGAGGTACGACCCCAGGCAAGGGCATGGGGTCCGCAGGCGTTGTTGCCGATCATGCCGCCGAGGGTGCATCGATTCTCGGTCGACGGATCGGGTCCGAACCGCAGGCCGTGCGGACGAGCTCGGCGCTGCAGCTCCGAGAGCACCACTCCTGGCTGAACTCGCGCTACTCGTCGCTGCAGGTCCAGTTCCAGGACCGAGTTCATGTGCCTGCTGAAGTCGACCACGATCCCGGGTCCGATCGCATTGCCTGCCACCGAGGTTCCACCGCCGCGCGCGGTCACCGGCAATCCGTTGTCGCGCGCGAATTCGATGGTAGCTGCGACGTCGGCCTCGACCTGCGGAAATACCACCGCAGCGGGGAGGACACGGTAGTTCGAGGCATCGGAGGAGTACTCCGCACACCGGCGCGCGGAGCCGTCGACCTCGCCGCGGAGTTTGCCTCGCAGCGCCTGTGCGATTCGGTCCTCGGTCACCTCGCCAGCCTAAGTGCGGCGGCGGGTGATCCGCCTTATCCACGCTCGAGCAAGCGACGCACTCGAAGCGCTGAACGACGACATCGAAATGGCCACCAACGGCTACGACCGCCGCGGTCGTGAGATCGGTGTCGCGGTCCTGCGCGGCACCGCTCGGGCGCGGGACGCGGCGAACGGGTGTACCTGACGAAGACGGGCCGAACAAGCTCGCTCGCTGGGGGTTCACCGAGCAGCGCGGGTGCGTCGAGTGCCGTACCCGACTACCTCCCGCAGTTCGGGAGGCAATGGCGCCTTCCAGCTGTTGTTGCACGTGCGCACCTGCTTGTACGGGGTGTGGTTGGCGCGGGGGTGTGCAGTCGGCACCGGGAGGTGTAGTTGGCACGGAGGCATCGGGAGCGAGCGATGCGCCGGTGCAGGGGTGGGGAATGGGCTTGCCCTAAACCTTTGTTCAGGTCTTAGTGTCGGTGGCCAGAGGTTTGATGGTGGGGAGCGAGAGGGAGTTACGACGTGACTATCGAGTCGGTGGCTTATAGCCAGATGTATCGGCGGATGAACGCGCCCGACGAACAGCGGCCGTTCCGGCTGGCCACCGCCAAGCGGATCCTGCGATTCGCCGGGCCGCACCGGCGCCGGATCAGCGCGTTCCTGCTGTTCAGTGTGGTTTCCGCACTGTTGGCAGTGGCCACGCCGGTGCTGGCGGGGCGGGTGGTCAACGACATCGTCGGCGGCGCCGCGCCGCGGGTGGTGGTCACTCTCGCGCTCGTGATCGGCGGGCTCGCGGTGATCGACGCCGCGCTCGGCGTGATCGTGCGGTGGCTGTCCTCGCGGATCGGTGAGGGGCTGATCCTGGATCTGCGCACGGCGGTGTTCGATCACGTGCAGAAAATGCCGGTGGCGTTCTTCACACGGACGCGGACCGGTGCGCTGGTCAGCCGGCTCAACAGCGATGTGATCGGTGCACAGCGCGCATTCAGCGACACCCTCTCCGGGGTGGTGACCAATCTGGTGACGCTGGCGCTCACGCTCGCGGTGATGGTGCGGATCTCCTGGCAGATCACGTTGCTCGCGCTGGTGCTGCTCCCGGTCTTCGTGATTCCCGCCCGCCGCATGGGCAACCGGCTCGCCGGTCTGCAGCGCGAAGCGGCCGGTCTCAATGCCGCCATGAGCACGCAGATGACCGAGCGGTTCTCCGCGCCGGGCGCGACCCTGGTGAAGCTGTTCGGCCGACCGCAGCAGGAGTCCGACGAGTTCGCGCTGCGGGCCCGCCGGGTGCGCGATATCGGTGTGCGCACCGCAATGCTGCAGACCGTGTTCGTCACCTCGCTAACGCTGGTTTCCGCGCTCGCGCTCGCGCTGGTCTACGGACTCGGCGGCTGGTACGCACTGCGCGGCCAGCTCGACGCGGGCGCGGTTGTGTCGCTGTCGCTGCTGTTGACCAGGCTCTACACACCGCTGACGGCGCTGGCGAGCGCCCGAATGGAGGTCATGGCCGCGCTGGTGAGTTTCGAGCGGGTGTTCGAGGTGCTCGACCTGAAGCCGCTGATCGAGGACGCGCCGGGGGCGGTCGCGGTGCCCGAAGGACCGGTCGCGGTGGAGTTGGACAATGTCACCTTCGGCTACCCCTCCGCCGACAAGGTGTCGCTGGCCTCGCTGGAAGATGTTGCGACGCTGGACAGTCGCGGCGGGGTGGAAGTGCTGCACCAGGTGTCACTGCGGGCCGAGCCCGGTCAGCTGGTCGCATTGGTCGGGTCCTCGGGTGCGGGGAAGTCCACTGTGGCCCAACTCGTTTCCCGGCTCTACGACGTGGACGGCGGCGCGGTGCGATTGAACGGCACCGACGTACGCGACCTGACTACGACCTCGATCCGCGAGACCGTCGGGCTCGTCACCCAGGATGGACATCTGTTCCACGACACTGTCCGCGCCAACCTGCTGCTCGCGCGGCCGGAGGCGACCGAAGCCGAGCTGTGGGACGCCTTGGAGCGGGCCAGGTTACGCACACTGGTGGACTCACTGCAGGACGGACTGGACACCGTCGTCGGTGAGCGCGGCTACCGGCTCTCCGGTGGCGAACGTCAGCGTCTGACCATCGCACGACTGCTGCTCAAGCAGCCGCGGGTGGTAATCCTCGACGAGGCGACCGCCTCGCTGGATTCGACCTCCGAAGCCGCTGTCCAGGAAGCACTTTCCGAAGCGCTGGCCGGGCGGACCGCGCTGGTCATCGCGCACCGGCTGTCCACGATTCGCGCCGCCGACCAGATCCTGGTGCTGGAGGACGGCCGAATCGTGGAGCGCGGCACGCATACTCAGTTGCTGGCCGCCGATGGGCGCTACGCCGAGCTGTACCGCACCCAGTTCGCACAGGACCCCGTCACCGTCGCCGCCTGAGGTCAGCGGTTGCGCCGGGATTCCAGCCCGTCCAGGATTCGATCGAGCCCGTAGGTGAACTGGCGGTCGCGCGCGGCCGCCGGATCCTGGTTCCACGTGCCGGTCGCGTCCGTCTGCTGCAATCTCGAGTAGTCGGTGGCGGCCTGCTCGGCGGCGGGCCGCAGGCTGGCGACCAGTTCGGCCTCGGTCTGACCGCTGCGGGTCAGCAAGGTCAGCCACGCGGCCTCGCTGATACCGATGCCGATGACGTAGCTGATGACGGCACCGATCGCGTCGCTGCGTTCATCCGCCGCAAATCCGCCCACTTCGAACAGCGCGAGCATGCGGTCGTTGAGCCGCATGACATTCGGGCCCAGGTACGAGAGTCCGACCTGACCGAGCGTCGAGGCCATCCATGGGTGATGCAGGATCATCGCCCGCAGACTCGCCGCGCACTGCTCGGTGGCTGCGCGCCACTGCGCCCGCACCTCGATCTCGGGGACCCGGATCTCGCCGTACACCTCGTCGACGACCAATTCGATGAGCTCGTCGCGGTTGGCCACATGCCGGTACAGCGAGGTGGCGCCCGCATTGAGGCGGGCGCCGAGCTGACGCATGCTCAGCGCTTCCATGCCTTCGGCGTCCAATAGCGCGACGGCCTCCGCCACGATCTGTTCTCTGGTCAGCGCAGGCTGTTCCCTGCCGCGCCGCGGGCGCGTCCAGACCGATCCGACCTGCTGCTTCTCGACGGGCATGCCGACTCCTTTCGATGTCGTCAGCATAGCGCACGACGTTCCCTGTTGCGAACGCTCGACATCTCTGCGTACAGTGTTCGCAAAGCGAGAACATCGTACGCGGCACCGTTGAGAGAGAGCTTCCGATGGACGCGATCGAGGCCCGTAACCCGCGGCGCTGGTGGATCCTGATCGTGCTGTGCCTCAGCACGTTGGTCCTGGTCATCGACAATTTCGTGCTGGCGGTCGCGGTGCCGCCGCTGGCCGAGGATCTGGACGCGAGCGCCCAGGACATCCAGTGGATCCTGGACTCCTACATCCTCGTCTTCGCGGGCATGCTGCTCACGGCGGGCAGCCTCGCCGACCGGTTCGGCAGGCGCCGGGTGATGATCATCGGCCTTGGCCTCTTCGGACTGGCCTCACTGGTCGCGACCCTGGCCGCCAACCCCGCCGAGCTGATCGCCGCGCGGGCCGTGATGGGCATCGGCGGCGCGTTGGTGCTGCCGAGCACGCTGTCGATCCTGATCACCGTGTTCGACGACGCGGAACGGCGCAAGGCCATGGGCACCTGGAGTGCCGCTTCGGTGCTCGACCTGGTCGGCGGCCCCGTCCGCGGCGGCGTGCTCATCGCGCATTTCTGGTGGGGCGCAGCCTTTTTGATCAACATCCCGGTTGCGGCCATTGCGATCGTCGCGGCGCTGGTGCTGATGCCGGAATCCAAGGGACCGTGGACCAAGTCGGACGTCCCCGGCGCACTGCTCTCCGCAATCGGCATGACCTCGCTGGTCTGGACCATCATCGAATTCCCCAAGGGCGGTTTCGATCACGTCGGTACCCTGACCACGCTCACCATTGCCGTTGTCAGCCTGGTCGCGTTCATCGTCTGGGAAAAGCGCGTCGAGCACCCGATGGTGCCACTGCAGTTGTTCGGCAACCGGAACTTCGCGGGCGGCAGCCTGTCGCTGACTCTGGTCCAGGTCGCCAATGGCGGTCTGCTGCTGGTGCTGACCCAGTACCTGCAGTTCGTCCTCGACTACTCGCCGACCGAGGCCGGACTTGCCTTCATCCCGATGATGTTCGCCTCCATCATGTTCAACGGCCTCGGCGCGGGCCTGGGCACCAAGGTCGGCAACCGCACCCTCGCGGTCACCGGCATGCTCACCACCGCCGCCGGTCTCGTCCTGCTGGCCAACCTTTCGGCCGATAGCGGCTTCACCATGGTGGCCATCGCACTGGTGGTGCTCGGCGCGGGTGTCGGTCTCGCGCAGCCTGCCGCAATCGCCGCGCTGATGGGCGCCGTACCCGCAGCACAAGCAGGCGTCGGCTCCGCGCTGAACGACACCATTCAGCAGGCGGGCGCCGCTCTCGGCATCGCCGTCCTCGGCAGCATCCTGTCCAGCACCTTCACCGAAGCCATGCCGGACTCGGCTCCGGAAGCGGCGCGCCGCTCCATCGGCGACGCCCTCGCGGTGGCCACCAGCACCGGAGACAACGCACTGGTCACCACAGCTCGCGAAGCTTTCGCTACCGCCATGTCGGCCAGCTTCATCGCAGGCGCCGCCGGTGTCCTCGCCGCCGCCGTCGTGGCGCTGTTCGTCATGCGCAACACCAAAACCGCCCAGGAACCAGAGCCCCAGGAAGCAGACCCGGCTACCGAAGAACCCAGGACCGATCCGGCAATCACCAAGTAGCCCAATCGAATGCACTGAAGCCCGTCCCGGGCTTCGGTGATCGAGGGTAGTCGAGCTGTGATTACGTTGTCGGACCTTCCACTAGCGACGGACCGTCATAGTCGCAGCTCCGCATACTCTGCACAGACGCCCGGAGCCTGATCAGGCGGACACGTGGCTTCCAGCGGGCGAAATAGCTGTGGTTCCGTTGTCGGACGGTCCGACTTGATCAGAATTCGCCCGCGACGCCGAAGACTGTGCGGCCGGAGTGGGTGCCGCTCTGGATGGAGCGCAGTACTTGTTCGGCGTCGGTGATGGGGGACAAGTGCTCGATCGTCGAAAGATGTTGGGGCCGCATGTCGTTGCCGAGGCGAGCCCACAGAGCGCGGCGCTTGTCGCTGGGGACATAGGCGGAGTCGATGCCGAGGAGGGCGACGCCGCGCAGGATGAAGGGCATGACGGTGGTCGGCAGATCCGAGCCGCCGGTGAGGCCGCTGACCGCCACTGCGCCGCCGTAGCCGATTGCGCTGAGAATGTAGGCGAGGGATTTGCCGCCGACGCTGTCCACGGCACCGGCCCACGCGGCCTTTGTCAGGGGGCGCAGGGTGGCGTCCGGGTCCGCCGGCAGCCTGCCGATCACTTCGTTGGCGCCCAGTTCGGCGAGCAGGTCGGCCGCGTCGGTTTTGCCGGTGGAGGCGATCACCTCGAAACCGAGACCGGACAGGATGTCGATGGCGACGCTGCCGACGCCGCCGGTCGCGCCGGTGACCAGCACCGGGCCGGTTTCCGGAGTGAGCTCGCGATCGAGTAGCCCTTGCACGCTCAATGCGGCGGTGAAACCGGCGGTGCCGAGCGCGGCGGCGTCGCGGGTGCTCAGGCCGTCGAGCTTCACGACCCAATCGGCGGGCACCCTGGCGTACTCGGCGAAGCCACCGTTGTGCGAGACGCCGATGTCGTAGCCGTGCGCCACCACCAGATCACCGGGGGCGAAGTCGTCGTCCTCGGAAGAGACGACCTCACCGGTGATATCGATGCCGGGGATGATCGGGTATTTCCGGACCACACCACCGCCGGGGGTGATCGCCAGGCCGTCCTTGAAGTTTGCACTCGAGTAATGCACTTTGATCGTCACATCGCCGGGCCCGAGGAAGTCCTCGTCGACCTGTTGCCGCGTGAGCACGATCCCGCTGTCCGATTCGTGTGCCACCATCGCCCAGAACTCCATGTCGACGAGCATACGAGCGTCGGCATGCGCTGGGGCAGAACTTGCCGTCGAACGGGGTCGGCGGCACGTCGATCATTCCGGCACGAGTTCGAGACGGACGCCGAGCAGCCGAATGGGGCGGTCCAGGTCGAAGCGGTCGATGATGCGGAGCGCGGTTTCCACGATCCTGGCGATATCGGCGGTCGGCTCCGGAAGCTTCGCCTGTTTGCTGCGGGTGTAGAAGGTGTTGGTGCGGACGGTGACCGAGACCCGGATGCTGATGCGACCGACCTCGGCCATCTCCTCGGCGACCTCGGTGGCCAACCGCGCGACCTGGGCGCGGATGTCGCCGGGATCGGTGAGGTCGTGTGGGAAGGTCTCGGACTTGCTGCGGCCCACCGGAACTCGCGGCTCGGTCGTCACATCGGTGTCGCCCTTGCCGTGCCCGAGCACCCAGAGGTACGGGCCGGTGTTGGGGCCGAACTCGGCGGCGAGGCGATGCCGGTCTGCCGCCATCAGATCGGCGACCGTCTCGATGCCGAGTTCGGCCATGCGGGCCGCGATCCGATTTCCGATGCCCCACAGGGCATGCGTCGGCCGGTGCGCCATCACCTCGGTCCAGTTCGCGGCAGTGAGCCGGAAGACGCCCTCGGCCGCACCCGCGCCGTCGTCCGGTTCCGCCGAGGACTTGCCTGCGGACTTGGCGAAACCGGTGGCGAGTTTGGCGGTCAGCTTGTTGTCGCCGATACCGATGGAACAGGTGAGATCCAATTTCGC
The DNA here is from genome assembly GCF_045208035.1 of Nocardia sp. NBC_01009. Classification (NCBI taxonomy): domain Bacteria; kingdom Bacillati; phylum Actinomycetota; class Actinomycetes; order Mycobacteriales; family Nocardiaceae; genus Nocardia; species Nocardia sp. NBC_01009. The sequence goes on from NZ_CP108695.1 coordinate 966,298, forward strand.
TATGGCACTGCGGATCTCGTGAGCCAATGCCTCCGGGTCGTCGGTGTCGGCGGCGAGAAATGCCTCGTCCCAGCCCCACACTTCGACGCGCCCCGGAAAGGTCCGCAGCAGCGACATCACCTCGTCGGACGCCTCCTCATAAGTGGCCATGTCCAAGGGCAGGAACACACCGTCGGGGCATTTGCGCTGCGCACTGCGCAGGGCCATCCCGGCACGGACGCCGAACGCGCGGGCGGGGTAGGACGCACAGGTCACCACCTTGCGTGGTTCGGTCGGGTCACCGTTGCCGCCGACGATGACCGGCAGCCCGCGCAGCTCCGGATGACGGCGGAACTCCACCGCCGCCTGAAACTGATCGAGATCGACGTGCAACAGCCATCTGGCCACCTGTCCGTCATACCGCACGACACCGACAAGCAGCAGATATTCCGCCCAGACCCATTGCGTCACCCGAAAAACAGAACTAAATTCTGGACATGAAGATTCGAGATCGGTTGCTGCTGGCAGCCGAGCGGCAGTTCGCGGAACGGGGGGCGCTCGAGACGACACTGACCCAAATCCGCGACGCGGCGGGTGCGAGCGTCGGCGCGCTCTATCACCACTTCCCGGACAAGGCCGATCTGTACCGCGAGGTGTGGGCGCACGCACTCACCGACTATCAGCGGCACTTCTGGCGCGCGGTCGGCGACAGCACCGACGCGCGGGAGGGCATCACAGCGGGCGTGCGCGAGCATCTGCGCTGGGTTGCCGAAAACCAATACCGGGCAAAGGTTCTCACCGCAGCACGGCCGCCGGGGGTACGCGAGAGCGAGAGCAACCGCGAATTCATGACGAATGTGACGCGCTGGTGGCGGACCCATGCCGGGTACGGCGCGGTGCGCGATCTGAGCCTCGATCTCGTCTATGCCCTGTGGCTGGGCCCCGCCCAGGAGTACACGCGGCAGTGGCTCGGCGGTGACATGCGCATCGCACCACGGGATGTCGCCGACGAACTGGCCGAGGCGGCCTGGCAGTCGCTCGGCGTCTCGAATCACTGAGCAACCGGAACCGAAATCCGCACGAACCCGAAATCCGCATGAACGGAGCACCGATGACCGCCGATACGTTCACCCTCGACATCGAACTCGCCGAGCAGGTGCTGGCCGGCCAGCCCTTCGCCCAACTGGTCGGCACCGAGCTCACCGCGTTCGGCGACGGCGCCGCCACGCTGGTCGTGCCGATCCGCAAGGAACTCGGCCAGCAATTCGGTTTCGTGCACGGCGGCGTGCTGGCCTATCTTGCCGACAATGCGCTGACCTTCGCGGCCGGAACGGTCCTCGGGGCAAACGTGCTGACCGGCGGCTTCACCATCACCTACCTGCGTCCGGCCGCGGGCGTCCGGCTGCGCGCCGAGGCGGTCGTCAGCGGGTCGACCCGCCGCCAAGCCGTCGTCAACTGCGAAATCTTCGCCGAGAGCGACGATTCCGAGCCGGTACTGTGCGCCCTCGCCCAGGGCACCACCCGCACCGTGGAACGGGACCTGCCGAACAACGGCAACTGATCGGTTCGCGAGACGAAAAACAGGCCGTGCACGGAATTCTCGTGCACGGCCCGTTTCGGCCGGATCAGGCGGTGGCCGCCAGGGTGCGGCCGTCCAGCGCCGGCTCGACGACCGGTTCGATGGCGTAGGCCAGGATGTCGGCAACGTCGGCGACGGGGCGAACATCCAAGGCGGCCAGCACATCTGCGGGGACGTCGTCCAGGTCCGGCTCGTTGCGGGCCGGGATGAACACCGTCTTCAGACCGGCGCGCTGAGCGGCGAGCAACTTCTGCTTCACGCCGCCGATCGGCAGCACCCTGCCGTTCAGCGTGACCTCACCGGTCATGCCGACATCGGCACGGACCTGCCTGCCCAATGCGAGCGACACCAGCGCGGTGACCATGGTGACGCCCGCCGAAGGACCGTCCTTCGGCACCGCGCCCGCCGGGAAGTGCACGTGGATATTGCGATCGAGCACCGACGGTTCGATGCCGATCTCTTCCAGGTGCGAGCGCACATAGGTGAGGGCGATCTGCGCCGACTCCTTCATGACATCGCCGAGTTGACCGGTCAGGGTGAGCGACCGCTCACCCTCAGCGGCATTGGCCTCGATGTAGAGAACGTCGCCGCCGAGACCGGTCACCGCCAGTCCGGTTGCCACACCCGGCACCGCGGTACGTTCCACCGAGTCAGGGGTGAATCGCGGACGGCCCAGGTATTCCTTCAGATCGCCCAGGTCGATCGTCAGCGCGTCATCCGGCGCGGATTTCACCGCTGCGTCATAGCCCAGTTCTGCGCCATAGCCCAGATCGGTCACCACCGATTCGGCTGCGGCCGAGTCGGTTCCGACCTCCGACAGCCGAGTCGCCGCCTTACGCAACGCCTTCGCGATCAGCCGTTCCAGCTGCCGCACACCGGCTTCCCTGGTGTAGTTCGCGGCGATCTCACGCAGTGCCGCGTCGGTGATGGTCACCTCGTCGGTGGTCAGTGCGTTGCGTTCCAGCTGCCTCGGCACCAGGAAGTCGCGGGCGATGTCGACCTTGTCGTCCTCGGTGTAGCCGTCGACGGTGATCAGTTCCATCCGGTCCAGCAGCGGGCCGGGGATGGTGTCCATGACATTGGCCGTCGCGATGAAAAGCACGTCCGACAGGTCCAGATCCAGATCCAGGTAGTGGTCGCGGAAGGTGTGGTTCTGCGCCGGATCGAGCACCTCGAGCAATGCGGCCGCCGGATCGCCACGGAAGTCGGAGCCGACCTTGTCGATCTCATCCAGCAGGACAACGGGATTCATCGAACCCGCCTCCTTCATCGCACGCACGATCCGACCAGGCAGCGCGCCGACGTAGGTGCGGCGGTGGCCACGGATCTCCGCCTCGTCGCGCACGCCGCCGAGGGCGACGCGAACGAACTTGCGGCCCATGGCGCGTGCCACGGACTCACCCAGCGAGGTCTTGCCGACACCGGGCGGACCGACCAGCGCGAGCACCGCGCCCGAGCCGCGCCCGCCGACAACCTCCAGACCACGAGAGGCCCGCCGGGAACGCACCGCCAGGTACTCGACCATGCGGTCCTTCACCTCGTCGAGTCCGTGGTGATCGGCGTCCAGTACCGCACGGGCGGCCGAGACATCGGTGCTGTCAGTAGTTTTCACTGTCCACGGCAGCTCGAGCACGGTGTCGAGCCAGGTTCGGATCCAGCCGGATTCCGGGCTCTGATCACTGGCCCGCTCCAGCCTGCCGACCTCGCGCAAGGCCTCCGCGCGGACGTCGTCGGGCAGATCCGCCTGCTCGACCCTGGTCCGGTAGTCGTCGGCGCCATCGGGCTCGTCTTCGCCGAGTTCCTTGCGAATGGCGTTGAGCTGCTGACGCAGCAGGAATTCGCGTTGGCTCTTCTCCAAGCCCTCGCGCACGTCGTCGCTGATCTTCTCGGTGACCTCGGCCTCGGCGATATGCGCCTTGGTCCATTCGATCAGCGTGGTCAAACGCTTGCCGGCCTCGGGGGTTTCGAGCAGTTCCCGCTTCTGGTCGTTGCTCAGGTACGGTGCGTAGCCCGCAGTGTCGGCGATCGCCGACGGGTCGGTCAGCTGATTGACCGCGTCGATGATCTGCCAGGCCTCACGGCGTTGCAGCACCGAGACGACCAGCTTCTTGTATTCGGCCGCAAGTTCTTTGGTGCGCCCATCGGCCGCGGGCGATTCGACCGCTTCGGCCTCGACCCACAGCGCAGCGCCTGGCCCGGTCACCCCGTGGCCGATCTTCGCGCGCCGTTCGGCCTTCAGCACCGCGGCCGGTGCGCCGCCGCGCATCCGTCCGACCTGTTCGATGGTGGCGACGACGCCGTAGGAGGCGTAGCCCTCGGTCAGTCGCGGCGCGAGCAGCACCGCTTCGGTCTTCGCCGCCCGCGCGGCGTCGATGGCGGCCTGCGCCGATTCGTCCAGTTCGATGGGCACGACCATGCCCGGCAGCACGATCGGATCGGTCAGGAACAGCACCGGCAGGTTCTGTGGTGTAGTCACGTGTTCGACCCTTCCAAAAGTTGAGCGATGCCCAGTCAACCCCGGCGGTTCCACGTTTGTTCCGGCCTGCTCACCACGTTCGCTCAGGGCGGATTCTCATTCGACATCGGTGGGAGTATCGGTCCAGCCCCTTACATCTCTCCCAGCGCCATCCAGCCGACGCGACCGGTATCGATGTCTCGAGAGACAAGTCGATGGAACCAATCGCCCACTCGCCGCGTCCAACCACGTTGTAAGACGCGAGACGTCGATCGCTGAACGAGAGCGATCGCACGAAATCGATGAAGATGGGGCGGACTATGGGGGATGTCGACCCGGTGGCGGGGCGGATCGAACGGCCGCAGGAGGCGCCGATCCGCACCAGGGATATTGGGTCGTCGACGTACCAGTCGGTCACTGTCGAGGTCGGATCGAACGGTGCGCTGCATTCGATTCGACTCGACGAAAACGGTGAGCGACTGCCTTCCCGTGGCCTGATCCTGCGGATCGTCGAGTTGCATGCGATTGCGTTGAGCGAGGCGGACAGCGCGATGAGAGTTCCCGTCGCACAGCTGGATGGCGATCCGCGGATACAAGAGCAGCAAGAGCGGGTCGCGGATGCGCTCGAAGGTCCGGCGACACCCGAGAAGCCGACATCCACCCCTGATTCGCAGAGCGCTGGTAGTCACGCTGATTCCGAATGTCCGTCGGAGTCGGGGTCCGATCACTGCCCCGATGTCTCGGAGCCCACCATTGCGCACCGATACTTTTCATTGGGCCACGCTGGGGTTCAGGATGTGCACGACCACGGGGTGATCGAACCTCACCCGAATGCGATGCCCGACACGATGGACGTGTACCCACCGGCAGATCACAGCTGGATCAGGCCCCGGCCGGTTACTCAGCGCGCCCACCAGCGGCCGGACGCTGCACCGAAACCCGCACCACCTGAGCCGATCCGCCCCGCCTGGCCCGACCCCGCAGAGTATCTGGAGCCGATGTTCCCCGAGGGAAACGTCAACTACGACGATCTCGCCTTCGCAGGCGATCTCCTCTGGGACAGCTGGCGCACAGACCCATACGACTAGTACGACTACCGTTCCGGATTCCCATTCGGACGCCTGCTCGGGTGCGAATCCAACGCCTTCGGCCTGGTTCGCCGGTCACGGCATCGAGATCCGAAAAGTATCGACCGACAACGGATCCTGCTATCGGTCGCGCACCTTCGCCGCCGGACCGGGACCGGTCACCCACATACGCACCCGCCCCTGCCAACCCCAGACGAATGGGAAAGTGGAACACTTCCACCGCACCCTGGCCGACGAATGGGCCTACGTCGAGCTCTACCGCAGCGACGAACAACGATGCGCGGCCTTCACCACCTGGCTGCACGCCTACCGATTACCACCGCGGCCACACCGCACTCGGCGGATGACCGCCAGCCAGCCGCGTTCCTAACCTCTCCGGTCAGTACAGCCAGCCCAGCACCGGGCAGACTGCTCAGGCACGGGGCACGGGTCGTGTCAGCCGAAAGGCAGGTTGGCTCAGCCATGAGGTGCCGAAGCAATCGCTTGTAGTGCCGCGACGGCCGCCTGACGCAGCATCGAGGCCAGTGCCGAGGGCGGCGTTTCGACCGTGCCGCGCACCCATTGCCTGCAGTACTCCTGTGCGGGACCGATCCAGATCGCGTGCGCGAGGGGTAGCCGGTCGAAGGGGTCAGGCCGAGCTGCTCGTAGCGGCGGCCGAGCGCCGCGAAGAATTCTCGATTCGGGTCGGCCAGTGCGGGCCTTGCCTCGCGCGCCACTTCCTCGGGGAGGGTGGCGAAGAGGAAGCGGGCCAGCTCGCGGTGCTGCTGCACCCAGTCCAGGTGGGCATCGAGCATCGCGAGCAGTGCCGCCATCGGGTCGGTCTCCGAGTCCAGTGCCGCGACTTCGGTCTGCCGAAGCAGGCCAACGAGCCGCACTGAGCAGGCGCTCGCATCGACGCGACCCCGGACTCCGACCGAGTTCGGGGTCGCGTCGTGAGCCGTCACGACCGCACCGGCCGCGTTGACACCCCACCGGAGCCAATGAGAATGTTGGGGCCTCGATATGTCACTACCCGGTCAGCACTAGGGAGACCCCGCGATGTCAGTGATCGCCTCCGGTGTATTCATCGACTGGGAAAATCTGACCGGGCAGTCCAAGTTCACCGTCGATCTGATTACTTTCCCTATATTCAGCGCATTGGCGGGCTGGCTCACCAACTGGACCGGCGTGCTGATGTTGTTCTGGCCGGTCGCATTCCGCGGTGTCCGGATCCCGGGTCTGCACGTGTTATACCCCTATTTCCCGCGCCGGGTCCAGGTGCTGCCGACATTTTCGGGAGACGGGCGCAGGCTCGGATTCCAAGGATTCATTCCGGCGCGCGCGGAAAAGATGGCAAGCATCTGTGTCGATAAGGCACTGATGCGGATCGGCAGCCCGAAGGATTTCATCCACGAACTGGATTTGGACGGAATCGCCGACTACATAGCGATACTCGCGAGCAAACAGGTGCAGCCGCTGGTCGACGGGCTGATGTACCGGGAGAACCCGGATCTGTGGCGCACCATGCCGCGTGCGATGAAGCAGCTTGTCTATCAAAGAGTGGATCGCGAACTACCCGCACTGTGCAGGCGCGCCTTCGAATCACTCGGCGACAATGTCGATCAGCTCATCGATATCAAGAGTTTCGTCATCCGGTACCTGCAGGAGAATCCATACATCCTGAAGGACCTGACCACCACCATCGCGGCGCCCGAACTGAAGTTCATGGTGCGAGTCGGCTTGCTCGGCGCACCGTTCGGCCTGCTGCTCGCTCTGTATCTGCATGCGCACAGCCATATTCCGGTGCTCGGCTGGGTGCCGGGCTGGGTGATCGTGCTGCTTGCGGGCGCGGCGATCGGCGTCATCGTGAATGTGATCGCGGTCAAGATGGTGTTCGAGCCGGGTGATCCGCAGCCGCGCTACAAGTACTTGTGGCGGCAGGCGCTGCTGGCCAAGCGGCAGCCACAAGCCGCGACCGACCTCGCGCACATCCTGGCCTATCAAGTGCTGACCCTGCCGAATCTGTCGAAGGAACTGCTCGAGGGCCCCAACGGCGACAAGACCCGCCGGCTGCTGGAGCGATTGATCGCCGACGAGATCCATCGCCAGCTCGGCCCGACCACCTCGTTGGTGCGCGCGGCCTTCGGACGCCGCCAGTTCGACAATCTCAAGATCGGCGCGGCAGGCGCGGCGGTCGGCTTGGCGCCGAGTCTGGTCGAGGACGAGGCGTTCACCCTCGAGCAAGCGAAGAAGATCGACGAATTCGCCGCCCGCAAGCTTCAGACCCTGACACCGGGGGAGTTCATGGAGATGTTCTACGCCTCGGTCGAGCAAGACGCCTGGCTGCTCTATCTGCACGGCGCGGTGCTGGGCCTGGTCGTGGGAGCGACCCACCTGCTCGTTTTCGGTTGGTAACCACCTCGCCCAAATACAAGCACGCATGCTTGCATTTTTCTGGGCCCGCTGCGATGCTGAAGCGCGACGGCGCACCGAGCAGTGTGCCCGCGACCGGCAAGGAAACAGATGGTTGACCTCGACGCGCTACTCGGCGACTTCGCCGCGGAATGCGCGGATCTCGAACTCCTGGTCGCGCCGCTGGCGCCGGCAGACTGGTCCACTCCCACGCCCGCCGCAGGCTGGGACATTTCACATCAGATCGGCCATCTGGCCTGGACCGACGAGGTGGCCATCCTCGCCGCCACCGACGGATCCGGCTTCGCACACATGCTTGCCGAAGCCGCACCGAAGGCGCTGACCTTTGTGGACGAGGCCGCCGAAGCCGCCGCCGCCACGCCCCCGCCGGAATTACTCGAGCGCTGGCGCCGGGGCCGGACCGCCCTCGCCGCCGCCCTGCGTGCGGTGCCCACGGGCACCAAGCTGCCCTGGTTCGGCCCACCGATGAGCGCGGCGTCGATGATCAGCGCCAGGATCATGGAGACCTGGGCGCACGGCCAAGACGTGGCGGACGCCCTCGGCGTCACCAGGACACCGACCGCCAGGCTGCGCACGGTGGCCCACCTCGGCGTGCGCACCAGAAATTTCGCCTACTCCGTACACGGCAAGACCGCGCCTGCCGAGGAATTTCGAGTAGAGCTCACCGCGCCGGACGGCGCTCTGTGGACGTGGGGCCCCGACGATGCCGCACAGCGGGTCAGCGGACCCGCCCTCGACTTCTGCCTGCTGGCGACACAGCGCCGTCATCGTGACGACCTGGCGCTGGAGACAATCGGCGCGGACGCCGCGGACTGGCTGGCGATCGCGCAGGCGTTCGCTGGAAGTACCGGAGAGGGCCGAACAGCGGGTCAGTTCGCCTGACCCGCTGTACTTCCCGACCACCCGTCCACAAGCTTCGGGAGCGGGCGAGCGCCACACTTGGGTGCGCCGTACGTGTCGACGGCCGGACGCCGTTGGCCGGGGTGTCTCGATGTGGCAGTCGAGAATGACGCTCGCCAGCTATCTGGGTTTACCCGCCCGTCAGCTGCCGGAAACATCGAACAACCGAAAATATGAGCGATCGCGGCGCTGATGACGCCCTTCGCCCGGCTTTGTGATGCTGCTCTCACCGATGCGGCAGCCCCACAGGCAACACCGTAACCTGGACAAGTGTACGGCTTTCAACGATGCGGGCCGCGCTGCAAGGGGAGCAGGGGCGGAGGGAAGGAAAAAGCATCGTGACTGCACACAAGCCTGCTCAGGTCGTTCGGCATGCCGCGATCGTGCTCGCAGGCGCAGCCAGTCTCAGCCTCACCGTTGTCTCCGGGGCCTACATCGTGAACCAAATGGCCGATACTCATAGAGCAGGCAGCGAACTCTCAGCACCGCCCACCGCGACCGCCGAGGACATCGCCGCCGACGCCGGCCCCACCATCTCCGAGGCCCTGCTGACCGGCGGAAGTCGCGATCTCCCTGCGCTATTCGTGCGCCTGCCCGTCGATACGACCGTCGCATCCCCGAATATCGCTGCACCACATATCGATCCGGCCGTCGGCACTCCGGCAGGCCTGGCCGGAAAGCTCCGGCTCGGTACCACCTATGTCGGTGCGCAATTGACCCCGATCCGCGCCGACACCGTCGCCTTCACCGTCGACACCAACGCACTGACCGTGCTGTCGGACTTCCTGCTGTCCGCACCGATCCGGGACCGGCTCGGCGTCGGCAACGACCCGGCCGCGACCACGCAGGTGCGCACCGAACTCGACACCCACGGTCAGGTCACAGTGACGTTTTCCGACCCGACCCTGGGTGAGCACGCACTGCGCCTGAACCGGTACACCGCACCGACTCCAAAGGACGCGCCGAACGCGACGCCGCAGGAATCCACGGTCACCAGTGCGACGACGGCCGACACGGCGGCACCCGAAACTCCGATCGCACCTGTGGACTCGACACCGCACCCGCAACTGAAGACCCCGCCGAGCACCATCGACGTCTGACCTACGCACGACCACATCCAGTTGCCGACATACGGCAACAACTGATTTCGTATGCACATGGGTAGCTCCATGTACTCACATCGAATCAGGGTGCGATGGGTGTCGTTGTCAAGAGTTGGCAGCGTTGGGTGTTGCTGGGTTCAGAGAGCCTCTGAGCTGCGGATACATTTGAAATTCTGCCCAGTTCTGGCTGTGATAGCGATTACTGGCGTTGGCGTGCGCGGGTGTCGTTGGTTGACGTCGGCCATTAAATGGCGGGTTTGATGACAAACCTCGACGGCCGGCCATCAACCGTACCGGGCACGAGCGATCGGACACATGCGACCGCCAGCCATGGATGGCGGTTCCCAGTTGTTATTGGCGGCTTGCCTTCGGCCGAGACTGCGTCGATCGTCTGATCTCTGGTGCGTGGTGGAGGCTCGTCCGGCCCGGTTGCCGCAGGGTGCACTACATGGACTGGTGGAGGACTTCCTGGCCCAGCATCCCGGAGAATCGTTCGGCCCCAGCGCAATTGGGAAAGGTTTGAACCGTTCCAGCGGTGCTGTGGCGAATGCGTTGGTGCGGTTGACCGAGCGGGGGGTGGCGGTGCAGACCTGCGATGCTCCGCGCCGATACCGGGCAGCCGAGCAGGACTGACAGCCATCTGCGGTGCCGGGGCGTAGATGCTCCGGCACCGTTGCTGTGTCGGCGTCGTGGTCATGTTCACTGCAGGCGCATCGGGTGACCGCTTCGGCCATCGGACCGTGCTCGCAACGGGGCCCGGTTCCTGGACGCGGTCGGTGGCCTTGGCCCTTTCCGCGGGCCCAGCCTCGGGGAGATGATGGGTGCGCTGATCGCCGGTGAACGGAATCCGAAAGTACTGGCGCAGATGGCGCGGTCGCGGATGCGCACCGAGATCGGCCAACTCGAGGAGGCGTTCAACGGGCAAGACAAGAGCCATGGTGGCCGTTCCACCGGGTGGGCGGCGCTACTACCGTGAGCGCGGAATCCGTGGCGAGGCTGCTGACCGTCGGGACGCGCCGGGCGGCGAGTCGCCCGACGGTCAGCGCTCCGCCAGCGAGTGGATCACACCTCCAGGTCCCCCTCGATGCCCCTGAGGCGGTGCCGGGCTAGCGCGAGGTTCGCCCGGCCCCGGTCCAGGGCGAGGTAGAGGAACAGGCCTTGGGACTTACGGCCGGTCATCGGTCGGATGATGTGGTATTGGCCCGACAACGTGATGAGGATGTCCTCGATGGCCTCGTTGAGCCCCAGCTGCTCCATGGTGCGCAGCTTGGCGCGCACCACCTCGGTGTTGCCCGCGGCGGCGACCTGAAGGTCCAGGTCCTTCGAGCTGCCGAGCATCCCGAGCGCCATGCCGCTGTCGTAGTCGACGACGGCGGCTCCGATCGCGCCGTCGATCACCATCATCTCTTTCAGCGCCAGATCCATATTGGACATATCTGTACCTTTCGATCGGTGTTCGTTGCCTAGTCTTTTCCAGGGGCCGTCAGGTGGTCGGCGATCCTGCGCGCCACCGGGCGCGACTCCAGATGGAGCCGGCCGACGTTCACCTCAGGGCCCGCCAGCACGGTCAGCGAGGCCCAGCTCGCCGCGTAGACCACCACGTACCCGCCGGTGCCGTGCACCACGACGTCATAGAACCCGCCATCGTGCGCGGTGGCGGCCAGCCGGTGCGACAGCGCCAGCTGCGAAGCGGCCAGCGCGGCCATCCCGGAGGGCTCGATGTGCGAGGGCAAATCGTGGGCGATGAGCAGCCCGTCACTGGACGCCACCAGCGTGCCGGTCAGCTGCGGGATGCGATCGTGCAGTGCCTTCAGCTCCGCCAGCACCACCGCGTTCGGTTCGGGTCCGGACATCGCCACCTTGGTCAACCTTCCCATCAGTGCGTGACCGAGCAGTTTCCTCCGCGCAGTCACGTGAGCTCCTCCAAAGCTGCCCGCAGACGGAAGAGCAGGGCCTTGTCAACTGGCTCCCATGCCGGTTCGGCGGCCGGCTCAGCCCGCCGCGTCCGGCGTCGAGGTAGCGGCTCGGACTGGGCGACTTTGCGAGCGGCCGCCACCGGCTCGGCTGTCTCGACCGGAGCGGGTGCCGCGACGGCCGGCTCGATCAGCCCCGCCACGGTCAGGTCCCGCACCGCTTTCAGGCAGCCATAAGTGGTGCGGCCGAGGTCGCGTGCGATCCCGGTGACACTGCGCCGGGTGTCAGCGGCGGCCAGCACCTCAGCCTGGCCGCCGGTGAGCACCACGCGCTGTCGCCGCACGCGGCGGACAGGCACGACGAGGGCGCGGTCGACCAACGTCGCAGGCCACGGCCCAGACTCCGGATCGCCACGCCGCGCGCACTCGTGAACGAGCGCGCGTGGCGTGATCTGGCAGACCGGGGCGAGCCAGTGGGGCGGCGCGGGCTGGAATTCAGGGACGGCGGGCGAGGCCAGCAGAAAGTAGGCGGCATCGAACACCGACAGCAACACCAGAGTTTCCAGCCGTGGCCGTCCCAGCACATGGCCGGGATCCCCGTCAGCGGCCCGCCGCCAGTCCTCCGTGGTTGCCACACCCGCCTCCACGACAAGCCGGTCCAGCCCAGTCGTACGGCGGCAGTCGACGGATGCGATCGCGCCCTCGGCCAGATGAAACGCGCCGTCGCCCGCGCGCAACATGCCGGTACGCCTTTCCTTTTCGAGCCGTTGCAGTTCGACCGCGAGCTCAACGCTCATGACCGTCCTCGGTCAATTCGCGCAGAATTCCCCGGAGCTGGAACCGCGCCATCGCAAGATTTCCGGTGTCGTCGTCGAGCACGACGTGCATGAAAAGCCGGCCGTCGAAGTCGCCGTTCACCAGATTCAACAGGTGATACGCGCGGGTTCCGCAGACGATGATCTCGGTGACGTCGTCACCGTCGCGGTCGGTCGCCAACGCTGTGCAGCCGAGCACCGCGCGGACCACGTCGGTGGTGGCGGCGGCGGCCTCATGCTCATCCACCAGATCGTGCCGACCTGCCGCGGCGATCGCCAGACCACTCGCTCCGTCCACCAACGTCACGCTGCGCGCACCGGGAATGTCCATGACACGTTGCAGACAGCCGTCGATACCGGTCACCGTGCTCTAGCCTGCCTGTCGTATGAAAATTTCAGCAAACCAGACGCTACATACTGCGCCGACCGATGTACAGAAAAAACCGGAAAATCATACTAAAAAATGCATCTCCCCTGGGAGCAGGCGGCGACTGGCGCCGGAGCCGCCGGACAAGAACTGCTGGACGTTGCCGGAAGAGACCTGTGATACGACGCCGGATGCGATGTAGCAGCTGATGGCGCGGGCATGGGCAGCGCCTTCACGCAGATCACCCCGTTACCCTGCGAGCGAATCCAGCAACTCGTCCACACGCGCCAGACCAACGCACCGCGTCATTCGGCATCGCCCTACGCACACGTCAGCCGAATTCTTGACGACTGCATAGCAATTGGTCACAGAACACACGGTACTGTCGGCGCCATGACCAGCGGCTATACGTTTAGAGAGCACACTGGTAACTCACCGGGCACGCCCAGAACCCGACCCAACACCACTACCCTCGGCCCGCGACGAAACAGTCGCGGCACCGACGACCGGCAAGAATCGCGGAGCGGCGGGGGAGACTCACCGGGCGGAACAGACTTCTGCGTGATCGGTGGGGGGATCGTCGGTGTGGCGACGGCACATCGGATTCTCCAGCGCCATCCCGGGGCCAGCCTGGTGCTCGTCGACAAGGCCGCGGCGTTGGCCACCCATCAGACCGGGCACAACAGCGGCGTCATCCATTCCGGCATCTACTATCCGCCCGACAGTTTGAAGGCGAAACTGTGCAGGCAGGGTGCGCAGTGGACGAAGGATTTCGCCGCGGCGCACGGGATTCCGTTCGAGGTGTGCGGAAAGCTGCTGGTGGCCACCGACGCCGCCGAATACGAGCGAATGCTCGCGCTGCATGAGCGGTCGGTGACCAATGGGGTGGATGTCGAATTGATCGACGCCGCTGAGCTCATTCGCCGCGAACCACATGTGAGAGGGGTCGGGGCGCTGTTCGTGCCGAGTACCGGCATCGTCGACTACACCCGCATCACCACGGCGCTGGCGGAGGAGATCCGGCGGGCGAGCGGGCAGATTGTGCTCGGTGCCGAGATCGATGCGATCACCGAGACCGATGACGCGGTGACGATCGCAGGCCCTTCAGGTTCCTGGACCGCACGCACCCTGGTGGTATGTGCCGGTCTGCAGGCCGATCGAATGGCCGCGCTCGCGGGCCTGCGCACCGATTTCCGTATCGTGCCGTTCCGCGGCGAGTACTACCAGCTGCCTGCCGAACGCGCCGGGCTGGTGCGGACATTGATCTATCCGATCCCCGATCCGAACCTGCCGTTTCTCGGTGTACATCTGAGCCCGACCATCGATGGCGAGCTGACCGTCGGCCCGAACGCAGTGCTCGGGCTGGCCAGGGAGGGCTACCGCAAGGGCAGCGTCAATGCCCGCGACGCCCGCGAGGTGCTCGGGTTCCCCGGCGTCCATCGGGTAGCCCGCACCCATCTGCGCACCGGGGTGCGGGAGTTGTGCAACTCGCTGTTCAAACGCGGCTACCTGGCCGAATGTCGGCGGTACTGTCCCGAGCTGACGGTCGCGGACCTGCGGCCACGCGAGGCGGGGATCCGGGCGCAGGCGGTGCTGCGCGACGGCACTCTGGTGCACGACTTCATGATCGAGCGCACGCCGCGGTCGATCCATGTGCTCAATGCGCCGTCACCGGCGGCGACCTCCGCTATGCCGATCGCCGAGCATTTGGTCGATCAACTCTGATCCGCCACCATCCGGCAACCAAGCAACCGCCCGGTCGCAATGCGGAAAGCCGTCCAACCGAATCCTCGGCAACCTCTCCAATAAAGAGGAGAACTGTAGTACTTTTATCGGCAGCCGTGGAACAGGGAGGGCCTATGGGCCACATCAAGTACGCGAGTGACGTCGGAGCGCCTGTCGAGGTTGCCTTCACCTACACGGACAACCATCTGTTCGTGCCGGACTGGATGTTCGCTGTCGCCGGCTTCGAGCCGACCGGGGAGATCGATCACGGCCTCGGGGCGAGCTACACGACCACAGCGCGCCTGGCCTGGTGGCGGCCGACGATGCTCTGCGAGATCACCGAGTACCGGCGCAATGTGGTAATCGGCTACACGCTGCGCGGACGGTTAACAGGAACACTGACACTCAGATTCGATCCACTCGGCTACGGACGGTCAGTGCTGACGTCCGAGGCGGAGTACGCTCCACCAAGCGGTCTACTCGGCCGCCTGTGCCTCGGTTTGGTCGACTCCGCCGTGAAATCGGCGCTGCGCCGCACCGAGTCTCAGTTGCGAAGGGAGATAGAGGAATTCCACGGTACCGATCTTGTCGGTCGGATTGCGTAGGGTGCCAGCCATGATCATCGTGAGCACCGACGGATCCTGCCTCCGCAACCCCGGTGGCGCCATCGGCTGGGCGTGGGTCAATCATCAGGGCTCTTCCCGCAGTGGAGGAGCCGCGTCCGGGACCAATCAGGTCGCGGAGCTACGCGCGGTGCTGGAGGCGATCCTCGCGCATCCCGGGGAAGAACCCCTGTTCATCGAGAGCGATTCGCTCTACGCCATCAAATGCGCGTCGGAGTGGATCTCGGGCTGGCGGGTCAACGGCTGGCGCACCTCCACCGGAGGCGCGGTGAAGAATGTCGAGCTCATCAAGCAGATCGATAGAGCCATCGCCACCCGGCCCGGGCCGGTCCGGTTCCGCTGGGTCCGTGGCCATGTCGGCAATTACTTCAACGAGCAGGCCGACAAGTTGGCGGGCGAGGCGGCCAGGCAGGCCGCGGTGACAGCCGCGGGCAGCGAAGTGGCGGCGGCGGAGCTGCCGACGGTGCCCGAGCTGCCGACGGTGGTCGAACTGTCGACGCCGGTCGAGGTCGCCGAGCCCGACAAAGAAAAGACTCCCGGGCCGCGGTCCGCGGGGAAGCCGGTCGCACCGGCGGCGCCTCAGACATTGACACTGTTCTGAGTCCGCCGGCGCGAACGGAGCGCAGGACCGCCCGAAAGACCTCCGGCGGTGGTGTCTCAACCCACCGCCGGAGGCGCTTCGGTCGGGTCAGTTATTGCCGAGCTGCTTGAGGATCGGCAGGTCGAACTTGTTGACCAGCCACTTGTCGCCGTCCTTTTCCAGGCCGGCGACCACGACGAGTTCGACTCGGCTCGGCGGCTTGCCCGCCGCGGCGATGTTGACATTGGTGGTGGTCTGGCCGATCACCACGAGCACGGTGGCCTTGTCCTTGTCACCGGACTGGAAGCCGCACTGCATGTCGTATGTCGACGACTTGGCCTTGGCATCGACGACCACACCCTTGAGGTCCTGGCCGAGCTTGCCGAAGGTTTCCTTCCACTCGCCGGTCGAGGCGGCGTCCACCTTCTTCAGATAGTCGTCGATGGTGTCCGGGTCGTAAGTGGAGATGAGACGGCCGTATTCGCAGGCGGCTTTGGTCGCGTCGGCTTGCGCGTCCAGCTTGTCGCCGCGGTCGGTGGCCTGCAGATAGAACACGGCGACCGCGGTCACCGCGGCCACCAGCAGAATGCCCGCCACGAAGGCAGCAACCACCGGAACAGCCCCGAAGCCACCCTTGGCGGCGTCGGCGGCAGGCTTGGCGTTCGCCGTCTTCATCTCGGCCGACTTGGTCTCGGCGGCAGCATCTTTGTCCGCGGCGGCACTCGCCGCGGCATCCGACTTTCCGAGCTCGACTGTCTTGTCGTCGGCTACCGGACTGTCCGGTGCCGTGGAGTCGGCGGCAGTGGTGTCCTCGGCCCCCGGGTCCCGCTTCGATTCGGGGTTGTCGGTTCCAGCATCATCGTTGGACATCGATACAATCCTGCACTTTCCCGGCGCGCTCTGGCACGCCGATTCAGCCTTGTCAGCTCGCATGCGGCGAACCGTTCGAACTCTGCGGGCGAGTATCCCCGCCCGGCGGCAGCGCCGCCGAGGCGGGTTGTTTCGAGCGACCTGTACACAGTCGCCAGCGGTGGTCGACTCACCGCACCGGCGGGAGGGTCATTTCATTCGGATCCACGTTGGGCGGTATCTGGGCGCCATTGTCGGGAACGTTCGGTCGCGGTGCGTTCGCGGAACCACGAATCTGCAGTCCGGGCGGCGGGCTCTCGCAGTAGTTCCACTTGGGCAGCGAGCCGTCCTGGATGACCTCATTGCGCAGCGGCACGTGCTTGTACTGGCAGATCGGCCGAACCCAGATGTCGGCGATGGTGAAGAATTCGCCGTCGTGCGCGGGCACACCCGCCGCCGACAGACCGACCTTCAACGAGGGGAACAGGGCCTGCAGCGCCGGGATGCGCAACTGCGCGGCCTTGGTCATCGCCGAGAAATTGGCAGCCAGACTGGTGATCGGGTCCGAGGTCTTGTCCAGCACCGCGCCGAGACTGGTCAGCTGGCCGGGCGCCTGCTCGAGAATCGTCTGCAATTCGGCGTTGGCATTGTTGAACTGATTGAACAGCGCACCCGAATTGCGGGTCAGCGTGGCCAGATCGGGCTGGGCATGCGAGGTGGTGTCCGCGATGGTGCGCAGATTGGTGATCAGGTTCTGGGTCTGCGGCAGCAGCGAATCGAAGCCGGCCATGGCCAGGCTGATGCCGTTCACCATGCCGCGCAACTGATCAGGGCCGCCGCTGAGCGCGATGTCGAGCTCGGAGAGGATGGCACCGAACTTGTCCGGGTCGATCTGCGCGATCAGCGCGCTGGAGTTGTCCAGCACCGACCACACTGGGGTCGGGGTCTTGATCTTCTCCGGATCGAACTTGATGATCGAACCGTCACGAAGATAGGGCCCCTGCTCGGTGCCCGGCCGGAAATCGACGTATTGCTCGCCCGCGCCGGACAGCGCCTGCACCGCGATCGCGGTATCGACCGGAATCTTGTACTTCGAGTCGATCTGGGCCCTGGCGGCGATGGACTGGCCGCGGTCGGTCAGCTCGATCGAGGTCACCTTGCCGATCCGGTATCCGCGCAGCGTCACATCGTTGCCGGGCTGCAGACCGCCCGAGCGGTCCAGATTCACCGTGACGGTGTAGTTGGACTTCAGCGGGTTCACCCGCATGACGCTCACCAGCAGATAGCTGGCGCCGACGAGGAACACCAGCACCAGACCGATGCTCGACAACAGGAGCTTGCGCCCGAACAGGTTCTTCAGCCAGGTCACTTATAGGCCCCCGTCACTCGGGCTTGGATCAACTGCAGGACGGTGATCAGGCTGCCCGCGAAATCGCCCACGTCACGAAGATCCTGGATCTTGCCGTGCGCCGGGTCGCTCAGCACGCTGAGGTCGAGGTTCGTCGCGGTCGCGTAGACGGCGAGGCTGTTGCCGCGGAACGACGCGTCGACACCGGGTTTCATCTCACGCAGCGCATCCAGCGCCGGTCCGAAATTCTGTTCGGTCCTGGCCAGTGCGTCCATCAGCTGATGGACATTGTCGAGCAGGCTGGCCAGTTGACCGCCCGAGCTGCTGGCGTAGTCGCCGAGCGCCGCGCTGGTCGTCGAAATCTTGGTCAGCAAATCGCCGATGGCCCGGTTGTTCTCCGCGACGGCGCCGATCATCTGCGGCAGCGTGTCGGCGACCTGACCGAGTTCCGAGCGCCTGGTCTCGATGGTCGTCGCCAGCGCGCTGAACTGGTTGAGCACGTTGTCGACGCGGGTGGTGTTGTCGTTCAAACTTGTGACGACACCCGTCATCTCGGTGATCAGATGTGCCATCCGTACACCGCGACCACCGACGATCGAATCCAGCTCCGAGGTCAGCTTGCTCAGCGCGGCGACACCGCCGCCGTTGAACAGCATGGAGACCGAGATGAGCAGCTCCTCGACCGTGGCGCCCGCCGAGGTCTTGTCGAGCCCGAGCGTGTCACCTTCGTGCAGGATCTGCGTGCCCGGCTCCGACTTCGGCTTGGACACCGAGATGAAAACATCACCGAGCGGCGTGGCCTGACGCAGCTCGGCGGTGCTGCCGAGGGGCAACTCGATGTCCTTGCGAATGGTCAGATCGACGATGGCCTGGAAGTTCTTCGTCCTGATGTTGGAGACCACCCCGACATCCGAACCGCCGATCTTCACCTTGGCCTGATCCGGCAGGTTCAGCGCGTTCTCGAAAACCGCGTGCACGGTGTAGGTTTCGCCGCTCGCGCCCGGCTTGGGCAGCGGCAGTTTCTCCACGGTGAATCCGCAACCGGAGGTCACCGCGACACCGGTCGCCACCGCCAGCGCGATCAGCGTGCGGCTTGCGTTCTTCATCAGCCGGTTGGTCATTTGGTCATCCCCAGCAGTGCCGCCGTAATTCCCAGGTCGGGTCCCAGGTCCTCGAGCCTCCCGGTCCGGCATCCGTCCGGCTTCATCTGGATCCGTTCACAGAACACGCTCAACAGCTCGCCGTTGAGGAAGGTCTGGATATTTCCGTGCAGTCGGATGAAACCCATCTCCCTGTTCACCGACCGATCGAGGTTGTACATGAGCAGCGGCGCGAGATCGACGACCTCGGTGACGCCACGCGCATTGGCGCGCAGTTGGTCGGTCACCTTGGTCAGCCCGACGAGCGAGCTCGACAACTGATCCTGGTACTGCACGAACACCGAACTGGTGTTGTTCAGGAAGTCGTTGAGCTGTTGCAGCGTCGCCTCGAGGCCGGGCGCCTGATCGGCCAGCAGTCCCGTCATCTGCGTCATCCGATTGCTGAAATCACGGACGGACTGGTCGTTTTCGGCCAGCATCGTGGTCAGCTCGTTCAGCTTGACGATGATGTTGGAGACCGCATCCTTGTTGTCGACACCGACCTTCAGTGCGCCGGAGAGCGCATTGAGTGTGTCGCGCATCTTTTCGCCCTGGCCGTTCACCATCGGGTAGAGCACCCGGCCCGAGAGCGGGCCGAGGCCTTCGGAACCGGGTTCGGGCTTCAGTGCGGCCGCGAACTGATCGATGGTCTTGATCATCGTATCCAGCTCGACCGGCGTCCTGGTGCGCGCCTTCAGCAGGTGGGCGCCGTCGGACATGGTGGCGCCCTGGGTGTAGACCGGGGTCAGCTCGATGTGTCGATCGGTCACGATGGACGGCGAAACAATCGCGGCCATCGCATCTTTCGGGATCTTCACCCCGGAGTCGATCGACAGATGAACCTCGACCAGAGTGCCCTTCGGAATGATCTTGTCTACCTTGCCGACTTCCAGCCCGAGCACCGTCACCGGATTGCCCTCGTACATACCCGCGATGTTCTCGAAGTCCGCGGTGATGTGCATTTGGTTGCCGAAGGCGTTGTTCACCGAGCTCGGCAGAATCGAGCAGCTGCCGACCGCGAGCGCCGCGGCGCTGATCGCGACGGTCTTGGCGATGGTCCTGAGGTTCATCCCTGGCATCCCTCGATCATGTGGGCGAAGCACAACCAGTTATCGGGGAACACCCACGGCAGGCCGACCTCACCGTAGGGACCGTTACCGAACGCATTGTTGAACTGGCGCACCGACACCGGCATGATCTGCAGCAGCCGGTCGAGATTGTCCTTGTTCTTCTGCAGACCCTCTGCCATGGTGTTCAGCTGCGTGATGGTCGGGCCGAGCTGGTTGTTGTTCGCGGCGCCGATCTCCTGCAACTGCCTACTGAGCGTCGACACATTGTCCAGCAGCTGGCGCAGCAGGCCCTGGCGCTCCATCACCCGGTTCGCGATGGCCTCGCCCTGGGTGATCACCAACAGCACGCTGTTGCGGTTGTCGCCGAGAATCTGGGTGACCCGATTGAGATCCTTGAGCAGACCGTCGACCTCGCCCTTGCGCGCGTCCATCACCTTGGCCAGCACGCCGATGCTGTCCAGCGCCTGCGCCGTGAGCTGCGGTGAATCGCCCATCTGCTTGTTGATCACGTCCAGCGAGGTGGCCAGCTTCTTGGTGTCGAGCGCCTCGAACTTCGGGGTGCCGATCTCGACCACATCGGCGAGGTTGTAGGGAACCGCGGTGTTGGACAAGGGAATCCGATTGCCCTTCAGACCCGCACCGTCACCCGGCTCCAGATCCACGTACCTGGCGCCCAGCAGCGTGGCCATCTTGATGGAGGCCTTGGCGTCCGGTCCGAGCTCGATGTCGTCATTGACGCTCAGGGAGAGCAGAATGTGCCCGCCCTCGAGCTTCGCATCCGCAACCCGGCCACTCGGGACGCCGGCCACGTTGACCTTGTCGCCGACCTTGACCCCTGCGGTCTGGGCGAATTCGGCCTTCACCGTCTGCTCGCCGACGCGAATCAGCTTGTAGGCGCTCGAGCCGATCAGCAGCCCCAGAACGAGCACCGCGCCGACGACGCCGAGCCAGAAGTTCCGGTTGTTGTCGAACCTGGATCTGATCTTCGTCATCATGGGCGGCACACCGCCGACTGTCCGTTGCCGCCGATCTGGGTGAGCAGACCGCGCGGGAGCAGGATGCCGTACAGCGAGACATCCAGTTTGCACATGTAGGCGTTCGCGTAGGCGCCGTCCTGGGTGGCCTTGCCGAGGTTCGAGAGCATCCCCGGCAGGTCGATGGCCGCCTGGTCGAGCCTGGCGCCGTTGGCGATCAGCAGCGTCAGCGCGGCGCTGGTCGAGTCCTGCGCCGTCTTCATCTTCGGCTGCACCAGTCCGATCATGTCGACCAGGGAGCTGGTCGCATCCGCGATCTGCTCGGTGGATTGCTGTAGGGACTGTCCCTGGTCGTACAGACCGCCGATCAGTGACCGGGTCTGGGTTACCAAGGTCTCCAATTCATCACCTCGCTTGGCCAACCCCTGCATCACGCCGCTGAGGTTGGTGATCACATCGCTGAGAATTGCGTCCCGGCGCTGGAAGTCCGTGGCCAGGGTCGCGGCTTGAGTGATGAACGCGCTCAACGAAACACCATCACCCTGCAATGCCTGGATGAAGGTCTCCGACAGCCTGTTCACCTGCTCGGGCTGCAATACCTGGAACAGCGGCTGGAATCCGTTGAGCAGCGCCGAAACGTCGAAAGACGGCTCGGTGCGTTCCAGTGGAATGCTCGCCTTGTTCTTCAGTGCGGCCGGGCTCGCCGATTTGCCCGGCGCCAGCGCGATATACCGCTGGCCGATCAGGTTCTGGTAGCGGACAAGCGCTTTGGTGTCGTCGTAGACCGTCTGGTTACGCTGCACGATGAACGTCACCTTGGCGTCGTTCTTGCTGTCGAGTTCGATCTTCTCGACCTTGCCGACCCGCACGCCTGCCATGCGAACGTCGTCGCCCTCACGCAGTCCGAGCACGTCGGTGAACGTGGCTGTGTAGCTGTTGGTGTCACCGTCGACGACGCGCGCGAGGGTGTTCCAGATGACCACGGTCACCAGGATCGACACCAACGCGAACAGACTGAATCCGATCAGGGGTTTGCGAACGCTCACTTGCCCTCACCGCTCTCGGTGAGTTGCAGGGTTCCCCCACGCAGCGCCGAACTCAGCAACAGATATTCGGCGGTCGTCGGACGCCGCCCGAGCAGCGCGGTGATCGCGGCATCTCCTTCGTACGCAATGGGACCGGCCGACGGGGTACGGGACGGCCGCGCGGGTAGCCCCGGCTCCGGCGCCGGCTCGGCTGCCGGCGCGGGAGTGGGGGAGCCGCCGGGTGCGGGCGGGAACAGCTGGGGGAAAAGCCCTTCCAGCGGTGTGCCCGCGAACGGACTCGAGGACCTCGGCACGTTCGAGCCGGGAACACCGGCGGTGTCCGCGGTGCCACCCGGAGTGGTCACACCCGGGATGTCCGGCAGACCCGCGGGCAGCGGCAGCCTCGGCAGGCCGGCCGCCGAATCCAGCGCCCGCGGCCGCATCGACTCCGGCAGGTAGCCGGGGTCGGCGATCGCCGGTGCGGTGACGCAGCTCGGACCGGGCAGACTGCCGTAGCGAGGGCAGTCGTCCACGGTGTACGGCTTGTACGGGGTGAGCGTGACGCCTGCGTTCCACACCATCTGCCGCTGCGGGCCCCAATGGAAGGTCTGGCTCAGTTTGCGCAGCGAGGTGTTGAGGCTCTCGATCGCCTCCGGGATCGAGTTCGCATCGCCCGCGAGCGCACCGAACATGTCGCTGGTGCCCGCGGTCACCTGCTTGCCCACGTCACCATTGCGCGCGAAGAGTGCGTTCACGGTGTCCACCGTGCCCGCGCCGTTGGAGATCAGCGCGATCAGCGCGGTGCGCCGGTCGGCGATCGTCTGTGCGGTCTTCACCGAGCTGCCGAGCACGTCGAGCAGCTCCGGCGCGGACTGGTTGAGCGCCTGGAACGAGTGGGAGAAATCGTCCAGCAGCACACCGAGATTCGGGATCGACTCGTCGACCGCGGTGAGCCAGCGATCCAGCCGTTCGACGGTGGAGCCGGGCATCCGGCCGCTGCCGTCGAGCGCCTGCGACAGCGTGCCGAGCACGCGGCCGAACTGCACCGGGTCGATCTTGTCGAGGATGGTGCGGACCGTGGTCAGCGTGTCCTGCAGCGCGATGGTGCCCTGGCTGCGGTCCTCTCCGATCTGCGAGCCATCGTGCAGGTACTGGTCGGCGGGTCCGTTGAAGACGAGCTCGACGGAGGTGACGGCGAACAGGTTGCTCGGCACAACGCGGGCGGTCACATTCGACGGGATGTCGCCGGCGAACTCCGGCTTCAGCTCGATCTGCACCTTCTGCTCTTCGCCCTTGGCGGCCACGTCGACGTTCTTGACGGCCCCGACGAGCACGCCGCGGAACTTCACGTCGGCCTGGCTCGGCAGTCCGTCGCCGGTGGTCTTCAGATTGGCGACCACATTCACCTTCGGCACGAAATAGCCGCTGTAGCGGGCCATCAGGAAGCCCAGGATCAGCGCGAAGACGACCAGACCGCAGACGCCCGCGATGAGCAACTGCCGCATGGTGGGTCCGCGCCCACTCGGATCGATGATCATCTCGCCCTACCCAGAAATCCGGATGCCGGGGTTGACGCCCCAGATCGCCAACGTCATGAACAGGTCCGCGAACACCACCACGATGATGCACATCTTGATCGCCCGGCCTGCCGCGACACCCACACCTTCCGGTCCGCCGGAGGCGAAGAAGCCGTAGTAGCACTGGATGAACGTGGTGATCGCGACGAACAGCATGGCCTTGGCCAATGAGTAGAGCACGTCCGTCGGTATGAGGAACTGATAGAAGTAGTGCGCGTAGGTGCCGCTCGATGTGCCACCGATCAGCTGCACGGTCAGCGAACACGAGATGTAGGCCATGGAAAGGCCGAGGCAGTACAGCGGGACGATGGCGACCATCGCCGCGAACATCCGAGTGCTCACCAGGTAGGGCAGCGGCTTGATGGCGATGGAGTCGAGCGCATCGATCTCCTCGGAGATGCGCATCGCACCCAGCTGCGCGGTGAATCGACAGCCTGCCTGTGCGGCAAATGCCAAGGCCGCCAACAGCGGTCCCAGTTCTCGGGTGGTGGCGAAGGCCGAGATGGCGCCGGTGATCGGGCTGAGGCCGAGCAGATTCAGCGAGGTGTAGCCCTGGATGCCGACCGTCATGCCGCCGAACGCGCTGAGGATCAGCACGACGCCGATGGTGCCGCCGCCGACGACCAGGCTGCCGTTGCCCCAGGTGACATCCGAGAGCAGCCGCCACACTTCCTTCGGATACTGCTTGAGCGCCGTCGGGATCGACGCGATCGACCGTAGGAAAAAGAACACCTGATGCCCCAGGCGCGCGACCATATTTACCGGCGCCTGCGCGGACTTCTTCAATTGCTGAAGTGGCCGCAGCAGCGGCGGCACATAAGTTGATGACACCGGCTCAGACCACCTGTGGGGGGAGAAGTACGTTGTAGATCTGGGTGATGATGAGGTTCACTCCGAACAACATGATCGCGGAGCTGACCACCGCGGAGTTCACCGAGTTCGCCACTCCGCCCGGGCCGCCACGGGTATTGAGCCCGGTATCGCAGGCGATGATGGCCGCGAGCAACCCGAAGATCAGCGATTTCACCAGTGCCACAAGGAGATCGATGGTCACCGCGAACGAGGAGAAGGTGCCGACGTAAGAACCGGGCGTACCGTTCTGTGCGAAAATATTGAAAATGTAGCCGGTCAAGAATCCGACGAAAACAACGAAACCGCAGAGCAGCACACTGACCAACATGGCAGCACCGAGCCGAGGGGCGACCAGGCGGCGCAGCGGATCGACGCCCATCACCCGCATCGCGTCGATCTCCTCGCGGATGGTGCGCGAGCCGAGATCCGCGCAGATCGCCGAACCGACAGCGCCCGCGATCATCAGCGAGGTGACCAGCGGTGCGCCTTGCTGGATGATGCCGAGACCATTGGCCGCGCCGATGAAGGAGGTCGCGCCGACCTGGCCGGCGACCGCGCCGACCTGAATGGAAACGATGACACCGATCGGGATGGCGACCAACAGCGTCGGCGCCGCAGCGACGCTCGACATGAAAGCACACTGCTTGATGAACTCTTTGTAGGGAAAGCGGCGTCGGAATATCGCGATGAACAGCTCGGCAACGGCGGCGAATCCCATGGTGATCTGCCTGCCGAAGGTCTCGAGTGACCGCTTCGGATGGTCTTGCCAGTAGCCTTTTACCCAATCAACCGCATCACTCATCCGTGACTCCGACGGTGGACTCTCGGTCGACTGCACTGGCTAACCCCTCTCGACGCCGGAAACCAAACCCCGACGACTTGCTTTGCTTGACGCACCTTACTACGGAGTAGTGCAGAACACACCATCGTCATGTGATTGCAGTCATAGGCGCGTGTCACTGTTCGCGAAAAGCTATGAGACGCGGCACGGACGTTGGTGCGGGGCCCAA
Organism: Nocardia sp. NBC_01009; assembly: GCF_045208035.1. NCBI lineage: Bacteria > Bacillati > Actinomycetota > Actinomycetes > Mycobacteriales > Nocardiaceae > Nocardia > Nocardia sp. NBC_01009. The sequence continues at coordinate 991,681 of NZ_CP108695.1, forward strand.
AGTTAACCGTCCATCTTCTAGAACAAGTTACAGTTCACCTGCGCAGATCAGCGTCATGTTCAGTATCTCGACGCAATTACGAGGAATATATTCATCGAAAATCGCATTTGTTTCGGAGCACCGGACATGACACAACGAACTTGTCACCGAAACACAAACTCGATGCGCAAACAGTGTTACTTATAGAAGACTGCTATTACGGTAGTAAGAGACGCTAGACCCGAAATGTCGAAAAATGAGGTGGCCACTGCACCACCCCCGGCCATGGCCGGTACATGACGCGCCCGGGGCCGAATACTGACACGATGGGTGCGACAGATTGATATCGTGCGGATTTCCGACCTCTGGAGGGACATGTTCAGCAAACTCGCCAAGGTGGCCAACGCCGCCTTCGCCGTAGCTCTTGGTGCGGCGCTGCTCGGGACGGGCGCAGGGGCAGCGGACGCGGCACCCGCCCCGCCGGTCGTGGGCGGTGGTTCGGGGATCATCATCGACAATCAGTTCGAATGCACAGTCACCACAGTGGGTTACGACGGCGCCGGTCGACTTGTCGGCCTCACCGCCGGGCACTGCGGCGACCCGGGCGCTCAGGTGTACGCCGAGGCAGACCGCGGCGCAGGCCAGATCGGCCGGTTCGTCTACTCCAACCACGATCTCGACTACGCCATCATCGAGTTCCAGCCGGGCAAGATCACCCCGGTGAACCGCATCGGCAACGTGACCATCACCGGGATCGGCGGCCCGGCCCGGTTCCCGATGATCGTCTGCAAGGAAGGCCGGACCACCGGCAACACCTGCGGGATCTCCTGGGGCGATGTCTTCGGGTCGAATATGGAGACCTGGTCGCAAATGTGTGTGGTGGAAGGCGATTCCGGCGCGCCGGTCGTCGTCGGCACCACGCTGGTCGGCATGGTGAACGCCTACCTCGCCATCGCCTGCTTCGGACCCGAGGTCGGCACCAACATGAGCTCGATCATGGGTGACATCAACGCACGTGGCGACATCGGCGCGGGCTTCAACCCGATCTGATCCAACGCTGTCGGAAAAAATGAGCGGGCCGTGCGGCCCGCTCATTTTTCGTTGACGGCCGCTTCGTGCACGGCGGGCGCCACCGCGGGACCCGACATTCCGCACTGCGGCATGCAGTCGACGTTGTCCAGCAACGGTGTATGGCGCGGCTGCCGCAACAGCAACGCGGCCAGCAGCGCGCCCACCACCAGCAGGCCGACACAGATCCACATGGCGACACCGAACCCGCGATCGAATTCGACCGGGTCGCTGAGCGATCCGGAGATCCCGGCCAGCCCGGGCAGCGCGGCGACGGCGAGCAGCTGAGCGGTGCGGGCGACGGCATTGTTCACACCGGAGGCGATACCGGCCTCACTGGCGGGCACCGCACCGAGCACCGCACCGGTGAGCGGGGCGACGAGCACCGACAGGCCGAGGCCGAACAACAGCACGCCGGGCAGCACGTCGGTCACATACGTGGTGTCCGGCCCGATGCGCAGCAACAGCACCAGCCCACCGCCCGCGAGCAGCGGTCCGGCCGTCATCGGGATGCGCGGACCGTGTACCTGGGCCCATCGGCCCGCGGGCGCCGAGAGCACCAGCATGATCAGCGTGACGGGGACGGTGGCGACGCCCGACATCAATGGCGAGTATCCGGCCACCAGCTGCAACTGCATGACCAGGAGGAAGAAGACGCCGCCGAGGGCGGCGTAGACCGCGAGCGTGACCAGATTCGCCGCGGTGAACACCCGCCCGCCGGAAGGGAACGGCCCGGACGCGACAGCTTGCGCAGCACTCGCTTCCCGCGTCATCGACCCGGTGAACAGCGACGGCGGCACCAACGGATGATCACTACGCACTTCGATGACCACGAACAGCGCAAGCAGCAGCAGGCCCGCGACAACGAGCAGCGGCATCTCGTCGATCAAACCGAAGGTCAGCGCGCCCAGCGCCAGCGCGACCACCACCGCTCCCGGTATATCCAGGCGCGCGGCGGCATTCGGATCGTGACTTTCCGGCACATGCCGCAGCGCGACCAGCACGACGACCAGTGCGAGCGGCACATTGATGAAGAAGATGGACTGCCAGCCCGCCACGTCGATCAGCCAGCCACCGAGGAACGGGCCGAGCGCACCGGCGACGCCGCCGAACCCCGACCACAGCCCGATCGCCGCACCCTGGTCGCGCTGATCGATGGACGAGGAGATCAGCGCCAGGCTGCCCGGCGTCAGCATGGCGCCCGCCACACCCTGCAGGATGCGGGCGAAGACCAGCATCTCGATGTTCACCGCGGCACCGCACAGCACCGAGGCGATGGCGAAACCGATGGTGCCCCAGACGAAGACCTTGCGGCGGCCGAGGCGATCACCGAGCGATCCGCCGAGCAGGATGAACGACGCGAGCGTGAGCGTGTAGCCGTTGAGCGTCCACTGCAGGCCGGCGACATCGGTGTTCAACGACTCACCGATGCGCGGCAACGCGATGTTGACGACGGTGGCATCGAGCGAGGCCACCGACGACCCGAGGATAGTGGCCAGCAGGATCCAGCGGCCCTTGGCCGAATGTAAGCGGGGAAGTTCCAGGGTGCTCACCCACCCAACCTAGCCGCAGGGCCAGGAATCCGCCGGTGACCGCTGCTGGGGATACCTGCTGGTTCAGAGCTCCTGAACGCAGACCACGAAATGCCTGACCGGGTAGGTGAATCCGGTGCCGCTGCTGCAGGCGCCCGCATCGTCGGCGTTCTGCTGGATGTTGGTCACCTTCACGCGTTGGGTGCCGCGCTCGGTGCAGTCGATGCGCTTGGGATCCTCGCCGCCGACATCCATACAACCGCCGACGACCCAGTCGATATCGAGACAGAGCGCGCCCCGCTCGATGCCGTTCAGAGTTTCCGCATAGTAGTTGTCGCGGTCGCTGATGCACTGGCTGTTGTTCGGAGCCTTGCCGACGACCTTGTAGTTCGATGCCCGGCTGCCGCAGGACGCCTTGGCGATGGTGGCGTCGGCCACCGTGCCGCCCAGGGTCACGCAGTCACCGACGTTGGCCTCGAAGTCGGTGCTGCCGCCGCGGTCCGCCGAAGTCGGCGTCGGCTTGCCCGAGGTGGGCCTGCCCAACGAGGTCTTCGGAGTGCTTGTTGTCGATAGCGCATCGACCGTTCCATTGTTCATCGCAGGCTGTGCGGAGCCACTGATAGTGGAGCCACATCCCGCCACAAAGATCGCGGCAACAGCGGCAACCGCCGCGACGGCGGCAACCGCCAGCCGCCCCGAGTGAAGTCGACCAGACACGTAACAGTCCTCCCGAGCTGTAACGCTCCGAACTCACACCCCCGTCAGAATCCGAAGTTGATAATGCAGAGCTTGAAATACCACGCCATGCATACACCATGCGCGGCGCGCACGTCGAGTCGAAGACGACACGGCGCCTGGTCGGTACCCGCGGTATGACGCCGCGACCCACCAGCGGAATCGCATTCCCAGCAACCGATCTGAGTATGGTGGGAATTCCCATGTGAAAGGAGTTGTCCGTGAAGCTGATCAGCACAATCGTCTGCACGACCGCCACGATGGGCACCTCCTTACTGCTGCCGGCAGTGGCCTCAGCAACCGATGTGTACTGCTCATCGGACCAGGGAATCGACATCACCGTCATCGATGGACGCGCCGCATGCCGGGCCGCGAGCGACACCTCCGGCCGAGCCCGCGCCGCGGGGTACGACGGCGTCGGCTACGCGAAGGCGACCTTCGGCGCAATCGCGTTCGGGATCGGCGCCGCCGGTGGCGTCGGCGCGAGCGAAGGGGCAGGCGGGATTCCGATCGCGATCGGAATCGGCAGGGATGCGCTGGCCCTGACCTCGATTTCCGATCCTGGCGGGCGCGGCGCGGGCGCGCCGATCCTCGCGGTGTCGATCGCCTTGGACGGATCGCGCGCCGGTGTCGAATCCACGGACAACGCCGTGGTCTGCCTCGGATCGGCGGCACTCGCCTGGAGTTCGGCGACCGGCGCCACCTGCCTGGCAACTCCGTTCGGTCGCTGGCAAACCGCACCAGCCGCGATAGGCTGAACGTCCGGCCGCTGAGTTCGTGCCCGCTTCGGCCGTCCCCAGGTCAGGAGGTGCGAGGCATGGTTTCTGCCTTCCAACCATCCGGCAGGCGACTGGCAGCGCCCCGGGAAATGCTCGTCGACCCGAGGTTCGTCCGGTTGGCCGACCACTTCTTCGGCATGTTCACCCAACCCAACCGCGGCGGCGGCGCCCTCGCGATCTATCTCGACGGCCGGCCCGTCGTCGATATCTGGGCCGGGTGGGCGGCCAAGGATCGCCGCTGGAACGGCGGCAACGTGGCACTCACCTTCTCCACCGGCAAGGGTGTCGCCTCCACTGTGGTGCACCGGCTGGCCGAACGCGGCCTCATCGACTACGACGCACCGGTGGCCGATTACTGGCCGGAGTTCGCCGCACACGGTAAAGCCGACATCACGGTGCGCGATGTGCTGTCGCACCGGGCCGGGCTGCACCGGGTGCGGGGGCTGGTGCCCGGCCGCGAAGGCATCCTCGACTACGACGCGGTGGTGCGGGCCCTCGCCGAAAGTCCGGCCGACCCGCGCCGCATCCGCTCCTCCGGCTATCACGCGATCACCTTCGGGTGGCTGGTTGCCGAGATCGTGCAGCGGGTGACCGGTGATCCGTTCACCGACGTGCTGCGCAGGGAGATCGCCGTACCGCTCGGCAGAGATGAATTCTGGTTCCGAGTACCGGAATCCGAACGCTACCGGATCGCGAAGATCTTTCCGCACCTGAGTCCGCCCGGAATCCGCTGGAACACCGCATCTTCGGTGCTGTCGTGGGTGCGGCCGATCCGCGGACTCGCCGAGGCGGGCATGCCCGAGAGCTTCGATGAGCTGGTCCGCGATCCTCGGGTGCACGATGCGGTGATGCCGGGATGGAACGGCGTGTTCTCGGCACGCGCACTGGCCGAGATGTACGGTGCGCTCGCCAATGGCGGGCGGGTCGAGGTGGATCACGGCACGCAGGGGATCGAAACCGTGCAGCTCCTGAAGCCGGAGACGATCGAAACCATCAATCAGGTGCAGCCGTCCGAAAACCGCGACTACGTGCTCGGATTCCCGCTGCGCTTCACCCTCGGCTATCACCGTCCGGTGCTGATGTCCAAACAGCAGCCGCGAAACGCCTTCGGGCACTATGGCATCGGTGGCTCCGGCGCTTACGCCGATCCCTTGCTCGGCATGTCGATCGCCTTCGTCACCAACCGGCTCGGCAATGCCGTCACCGCGCTCGGTGACGCCCGGCTCGCGAAGGTCGCGGCCATCGCAAGCAACATCGTGCGCAAATATCGACAGGCCACGCAGGTCGCCGTCGATCCGATCGAGCCGCCGGACTGATGCCGCGGCGTCGAACCGCGAAGCCGATGAGTTCGTACCTATAGGTATGAACGTCGGTCCGTCGCATGGTGAGGACGAACCAGCACCGGATGTCCCACGGGCACCGAGGCTGGTGGTCGCACACGCACTTGCGGCGGGCATCGATTTCGAGCGGTACTTCCGCTGGCGCCGCGCGCACGAGGGAGATCCGTTCTTCGTGCGCTTTCCCGGCCTCGGTTCGGTCCTGTTCACCGGAACGCCCGAGGGCGCCCGCGAGATGTTTCGCGCACCGCCCGACCTGCTCGAACCGCCGCGGCCCAATCCGATCGAACCGCTGGTCGGCAGCGCGTCGCTCATCCTCGTCGCGGGCGAGCGGCACCGGCAGGACCGGACCTTGCTCGCGCCCGCCTTCCACAGCGCCCGCATCCGTGCCTACAGTGAGCTCATCCGCGATTCGGCGCTGGCCGAAATATCCGGTGACACAGCAGGATCCGGCCCGGCCTGGCGGCCGGGCACGCGCATCGACTCACGGGCGGCCGCGCGGGCCATCACGCTGCGGGTCATCCTGGAGGCCGTCTTCGGAGTGGACAGCCACGAGCAGCGGGCCGCGTACACCAGCGCGGTCGCCGAATTCCTCGCCGCGTTTTCCGGGCCGCTGATGCTGCTGCCGGTGCTGCGCCACGGACTGTTCGGACAGGCGCCGTGGGATCGGTTCGTCGCGGCGCGCGACCGGCTCGACGCACTGATCCTGGCCGATATCGCCAGGCGCAAGAACGAGGCGAGCCGATCGGCCGACATCCTCGGAATGCTGCTGACAACGTGCTATGACGACGGCACCGCGATCTCCGACGCCGATCTATGTGACCAGCTGCGCACCCTGCTGGTCGCGGGGCACGAGACCACCGCGACCACGCTGGTGTGGGCACTGTTCCATCTGCATCGGCAACCAGCGGCCTTGGGACGGCTGCGCGCGGAAATACAGGCCGCAGGCCCCGAGGCAACACCACTGGAGCTGGCGGGTCTGCCCTATCTCGACGCCGTGTGCCAGGAAACGCTGCGTCTGCATCCCACGGTGCCGATCGTGCTGCGCCGGGTCACTGCGCCGTTCTCGCTGCTCGGAGTCCCACTGGCGGCCGGCGACACCATGGGCATCGCGGTGCCGCTGCTGCATTCCGAGCCCCGGGTGTGGGCGGAGCCCGAGCAGTTCCGGCCCGAGCGATTCCTCGAGCGCCGGTACGGGCCGTTCGAGTTCGCACCGTTCGGCGGCGGCCACCGGCGCTGCATCGGCGCATCGTTGGCCGACTACGAACTTCGGATCGTGCTGGCGACAATCCTCGGCCGGGTTCGGCTGCGACTGGCGCCGCGCTATGCGCGTGGACGGGCGCCGCTGTCGGTGCCACACAACATCGCGACCGGTCCTCGGCGGTCGATCCCCTTCGAGGTTGTGGCGTGATTTACATCACGAACCCGTTTGGTGTCAGCTACAACCGTCCACACGGTCGGCTCCACATCCGCATCGAGACTCGCCGCTGTGACCGGCGACTTTCGCGAAAGTTGGTGATCGCCAACAACATCTGTGTCGCACGCCACATTGAACACTTTGACCGAATCAAAGTGAAAAGCGGGTGGCCCCGAGCCGCGCCCGACGGTAGGAATGGACGTCAGGGGCGGGTGCGTCAAATGCCCGCGGGGCCGCGTCATGGGCTCCGCGCTTCATCCGCGGGGCCATGTCACTGGTTCCGCAACACATTCGTGGGGTGCCTCCAGAGGCTCCGCGCCTATGAAAGATCTCGCTCGCTACCGGCGGATGAGAAATGGAATGGACGAGAAACCTATGCATGTCGCTTTGCACACCAGGTCGTTGCCATCTGCACACCGGGGAGCGCAGCTAGCCCGCCGGATCCGGCAGGGCGTCCTGTTGTCCGCGGCGATCGCGACGGTCGGCGCCGCGCTGGTCGCGCCCGCCCAGGCCGCGCCGCTGCCCGGAGGCTCCGGCTCCTCCTCCCCCGCAGCCACCGATCAGACGCCGAAGGCGAACTTCGCACCGCCGTCGATCAACATCGCCGACGGCGAGACCGTCGGCGTCGCGCAGCCGATCATCATCAACTTCACCGACCCGGTCACCGATCACGCCACCGCCGAGAAGGCCATCAAGGTCACCTCGTCGACTCCGGCGCCCGGCCACTTCCGCTGGGTCAACGACAAGCAGGTGCGCTGGCGGCCGAACGACTTCTGGCCGGCCAACACCGACGTGACCGTGCAGGCGGGCGACACCCGCAGCGCCTTCCGCATCGGCGACGCGTTGGTCAGCACCGCCGACGACACCACGCACACCATCACGATCACCCTCAACGGTGAGGTCGTGCAGGAAATGCCGACCTCGATGGGCAAGACCAAGCACGAGACCCCGAACGGCACGTACTACGTCGGCGAGCAGCTGCGCAAGATGACGATGGATTCGTCCACCTACGGCGTCCCGATCACCGATCCCGAGGGCTACAAGCTCGAGGTCGAGTACGCCACGCGGATCTCCAACAGCGGCATCTTCGTGCACGCCGCACCGTGGTCGGTTTCGCAGCAGGGTGTTTCGAACGCCAGCCACGGCTGCCTGAACGTGAGCACCGAGAACGCCAAGTGGTTCCTGGAGAACACCAAGAAGGGCGACCCGGTCATCGTGCAGAACACCAACGGCGGCACCCTGAGCGCAAGTGACGGCTTCGGCGACTGGAACGTGTAGAGCTAGCGACACGGCATGGGCCCAGCAACTGGGTGACCGAGAGCCGAACACTACGATCAATTCGGGCAAAGTCCGATCGTAGTGTTCGGCTTTTGTTTCACTTGGTCGGTGGTTGGAAAGTTCAGCGGGTTGACAGGTGATGTTAACCGGTCGTTTGCTATCTTCCGTAGAGTGCGCGCTGTGCGAACCAGCCCCGAGCGTGTGCTCCCGCAACTCCGAGGTCGCGGAGGACGGGGGCGGCCGTGGCAGGACTACGCGCTGTTCTTCGTGTTGCTGGTACCGAATCTCGCGTTGCTGTCGCTGTTCGTCTATCGACCACTGCTGGACAACATCCGGCTGTCGTTTACCGACTGGAACATCTCCGACCCCTTCGTGACCTACATCGGGTTGGACAACTACCGCGAGTGGTGGGGCCGGTCGGATTCCTGGCAGATCGTCACCAACACAGTGGTTTTCACCCTGGCCGCCGTTGTCGGAAGCATGGTTATCGGCCTGGCGCTGGCGCTGCTACTCGACCGTAAACTCTTCGGCCGCAACGTGGTCCGCTCGGCCATCTTCGCGCCGTTCGTCATCTCCGGCGCCGCCATCGGCGTGGCGTTCCAGTTCATCTTCGATCCCAGCTTCGGCCTGGTCCAGGATGTGCTGCACCGCATAGGCGTGGACAAGGTGCCGGATTTCTACCAGGACCCGCACTGGGCGATGTTCATGGTGACGGTGACCTATATCTGGAAGAACCTCGGCTACACCTTCGTCATCTATCTGGCCGCACTACAGGGCACTCGGGCCGATCTGATGGAGGCGGCCGAGATGGACGGCGCGCGCCGGTGGACCACCTTCACCAAGGTGCTGCTGCCGCAGCTGCGGCCGACCACGTTCTTCCTGTCCATCACGGTGCTGCTGAACTCGCTGCAGGTCTTCGACATCATCAACGTGATGACACGGGGCGGACCGCTCGGCACCGGAACCACGACGATGGTCTACCAGGTCTACGAGGAGTCCTTCCGGAACTTCCGCGCCGGATACGGCGCGACCGTAGCCACCATCATGTTCCTGGTGTTGCTGACCATCACGCTGATCCAGGTGCGGATCATGGATCGAGGCGAGCAGTGAAACACGTCGGACCGACCACGTCTTCGTACCAGGCGCGGCAACGGCTGGTACGGCTGCTCGGCTACGCCGCCATGCTGTGCGTGCTGATCATCGTCGGCGTGCCGCTGTTCTGGATCATCATCACCTCGTTCAAGGCGCGCCCGGACATCTACACCCAACCCGCCGTGTACTGGCCGCACAGCTGGCATCCGGAGAACTACGAGGAAGCCACCACCGCGCTGCCGTTCTGGACGTTCCTGCGCAACTCGCTGATCGTCACCGGCGTGATCGCCGCGGTCAAATTCGTGCTCGGCATCCTCAGCGCCTATGGGCTGGTGTTCCTGCGCTTCCCCGGCAAAAACGTGGTGTTCCTCGTCATCATCGCCGCGCTGATGGTGCCCAACCAGATCACCGTGATCTCCAACTACGCATTGATCGCCCAGCTGGGCTGGCGAAACACCTTCCAGGGCATCATCGTTCCGCTCTGCGGCGTCGCCTTCGGGACGTTCCTGATGCGCAACCACTTCCTCTCGCTGCCCGTGGAGGTGATCGAGGCGGCCAGGATGGACGGCGCCAATTGGTGGCGACTACTCACCAGGGTGGTGCTGCCGATGTCCGGGCCGACCATGGTTGCCTTCGCCGTTGTCACGCTGGTCAACGAGTGGAACGAATACCTTTGGCCGTTCTTGATGGCCGACGACACCACCGTCGCCACCCTGCCTGTCGGCCTCACCCTGCTGCAGAACACCGAGAATCCGAGCGTCACCAACTGGGGACCGGTGATGGCGGGCACGCTGCTCACCATGCTGCCGATTCTGCTGGTGTTCCTGCTGCTACAGCGCCACATGATCAAGGGCCTCACCTCGGGTGCGGTCAAGGGTTAACCGATACAGGAGAAACCACGTGTCCACTTCACAATTCCCCGCACTGTCGCGGCGCGGATTCATCGGTCTGGCCGGCGCGGTCGCCGCGGGCGCGGCGCTCACCGCCTGTGCGGGCAGCGGCGGTGGCGGCAAGCAGTCCGGCGATGACAAGACTATTACCTTCTGGTCGAACCACCCTGGCAGCTCGAAGGAACTCGAGACCGAGCTGATCAACCGATTCCAGGCCCAACACCCGGACCTGAAGGTCAACCTGGTCGATGCAGGCAAGAACTACGAGGAGGTGTCGCAGAAGTTCAATGCGGCGCTCTCCGGCGGCGCCCTGCCGGATGTCGTTGTGCTGTCGGATGTCTGGTGGTTCAACTACGCCCTCAACGGCACCATCGAACCGCTGGACGCGCACTTCGGCGACGCAGGTGTCAAGCTGGACGACTACGTCGACTCGCTGGTCGCCGACTACGTGTTCAATGGCAAGCACTACGCGCTGCCCTACGCCCGCTCGACACCGCTGTTCTATTACAACAAGGACGTGTGGTCGAAGGCCGGCCTCCCGGACCGGGGACCGCAGAGCTGGCAAGAATTCGACGAGTGGGGCCCCAAGCTGCAGCAGGTCGTCGGCGAAGGCAAGCTCGCGCACGGCTGGGGCGACGCGAAGAACTACCTGGCCTGGACCTTCCAGGGCCCGAACTGGACCTTCGGCGGCGCCTATTCCGATCAGTGGACGCTGAAGTTCACCGACCCCAAAACCATTGCGGCGGGCCAGTTCCTGCGCGACATGATCCACACCAAGAAGTACGCGGGCATCAAGCCGCAGATCGCGGTCGACTTCGGCACCGGCGTGATCGCCTCCACCATCGCCTCCACCGGCGACCTGAAGGGGATCAAGAAGAATGCCGAGGGCAAGCTCGAATTCGGCACCGCGTTCCTGCCGCACCCGAACGGCCCCGGCGTCACCACCGGTGGTGCGGGTCTTGCCATTCCGGCGCGCATTCCCGATCAGCGGAAGGTGAACGCGCTCAAATTCATCGAGTTCATCACCAATGCCGCGAACACAGCGTACTTCTCGCAGGGCACCGGATACATGCCGGTGCGCAAGTCGGCCGTCGCCGATCCGAGCGAGGTGGATTTCCTGGCGAAGAACCCGAATGCGAAGGTCGCCATCGAGCAGCTGCCGCTGACCAAGTCGCAGGACTACGCGCGCGTGTTCGTGCCGGGCGGCGACCAGATCATCGGCACCGGGCTCGAGCAGATCGGTCTGCAGAACGCGGACCCGGCAACGGCTTTCGCCAATGTATCCAGCCAGCTGCAGACGATCATCGACCGCCAGATCACACCGAAGCTGCCCAAGTAATTTCGCCAACCACCCATCGGACAACGCGCGAGCATCCGGCCGGGCAACAACCTGCGTGACCGCGCAGGCCATCTCACAAGGAGATCGACAGCATGGCAACAGTGCACTTCGACGGGGTGACGCATCTGTATCCCGGTGCGCCGACGCCTGCTGTCGATAGCCTCGACATCGATATCGCCGACGGGGAATTCATCGTCCTCGTCGGCCCGTCGGGCTGCGGCAAGTCGACCAGCCTGCGCATGCTCGCCGGACTGGAGTCGGTCGAGGCGGGCCGAATCCTGATAGGCGGCAAGGACGTCACCGGACTGCCGCCGCGGGCGCGGGATGTGGCGATGGTGTTCCAGAGCTATGCGCTCTACCCGAATATGACCGTCGCGCAGAACATGGGCTTCGCCCTGCGCAATGCGGGAATGAGCAGGGCCGACACCATGATTCGCGTGCAGGAAGCAGCCAAGATGCTGGAGCTGGAAGCGCTGCTCGACCGCAAGCCCGCGAAACTCTCCGGCGGCCAGCGCCAGCGAGTCGCCATGGGCCGCGCCATCGTTCGGCGTCCACAGGTGTTCTGCATGGACGAGCCGCTGTCCAATCTGGACGCGAAGCTACGGGTCAGCACCCGATCTCAGATCGCCGCCCTGCAGAAGCGGCTCGGCACCACCACGGTGTACGTCACCCACGATCAGGTCGAGGCGATGACCATGGGTGACCGGGTCGCGGTGCTGCGCGACGGCAAGCTGCAGCAAATCGCTGCGCCGCGCGAACTCTACGACAATCCGGTGAACACCTTCGTCGCCGGTTTCATCGGCTCGCCGGGCATGAATTTGCTCGACGCACCGGTGCGCGAGAACGCCGCGGTGCTCGGCGACCTGCGAATTCCCTTGCCGCACAGTGTGCAGACCGATCGCGTTGTCGTCGGCGTACGCCCGGAATCCTGGGAAGTCACCACCGAACCCGACAGCCTCGCCGTCGCCGCCGAACTCCTCGAGGAACTCGGCGCCGAGTCCTTCATCTACAGCCACGGCATCACCGAGGAGTGGAACAGCCACTCCGGCAAGGTGGTTGCCCGCGTGGACCGGCGCTTCCAGGTCGCCCTCGGCGATCAGCTGCGACTACGGCCCAAACTCGACGAGATCTTCTTCTTCGACGGCGCCACCGAGCTGCGCCTGCGCTGACATCGGACCATCGGGAGCACCCCTGCATCCCGGCCTGACCCGGGATGCAGGGGCTCGGTCGAGCAGTTACCAGATCCGGACGCGCTCGGCCGGGTCCAGATACAGGCTGTCACCCGGCTTGACATCGAACGCGTCGTGGAAGCTGTCGATATTGCGAACCACGGCGTTGCAGCGGAATTCGGGCGGGGAGTGCGGGTCGACGGCGAGACGGCGGATCGCTTCCTCGGTGCGGGCCTTGGTGCGCCACACCTGGGCCCAGCCGAAGAAGACACGCTGCAGGCCGGTGAGACCATCGAGCTGCGGGGCCTCGGCACCCGCCAGCGAAATCTTGTAGGCCGCGAGTGCGATCGACAGACCACCGAGATCGCCGATGTTCTCGCCGATGGTGAACTCGCCGTTCACGGTGTGCTCGTCGGGCAGGTCCTTCGGCGAGAGCACGCTGTACTGATCGATCAATGCCTTGGTGCGCTTGCCGAATTCGGTGCGGTCGTCGTCGGTCCACCAGTCGATCATGTTGCCGTCGCCGTCGTACTTGGCGCCCTGGTCGTCGAATCCATGCCCGATCTCGTGACCGATCACCGCGCCGATACCGCCGTAGTTGGCGGCGTCGTCGGCATGCATGTCGAAGAACGGCGGCTGCAGAATGGCTGCGGGGAAGACGATCTCGTTCATGCCGGGGTTGTAGTAGGCGTTCACCATCTGTGGGGTCATGAACCACTCATCGCGGTCGACGGGGCCGCCGAGCTTGTTCAGGTCGCGGTCGTGCTCGGCGGCGTAGCCGCGCCGGTAGTTGCCGACCAGATCGGCGGGATCGATGACGATGCCGGAGTAGTCGCGCCACTTGTTCGGGTAGCCGATCTTCGGAGTGAACTTCTCCAGCTTGGCCAGCGCGGCCGCCCTGGTGTCGGGGCCCATCCAATCCAGTTCGGCGATATTGCGCCGGTAGGCCTCCTGCAGGTTGGCAACCAACTCCACCATCCGCGCCTTGGCCTCGGGCGGAAAATGCTCGGCCACATACAGTTTGCCGACCGCCTCGCCGAGCAGATCCTGCACCAGCGAGACGCCGCGCTTCCAGCGTTCCCGGTTCTCCTGCGCGCCGGTCAGAGTACGCCCGAAAAAGTCGAAGCTCTCCTCGACCACCGCGTCGGTGAGATACGCTGCGCGCGAGCGGATCACCCGCCATGCGGCCCAGGCCTGCCAGTCGGCCGTCGACTCCGCGGCCCAGGTCTGCGCGAAGGTCCGCACATAATCCGGCTGCCGCACAATCACTTCCGCGAAAAGCTCGGGGCCGGTTGCCGTGACGTCTTCGGCCAGGGCCGAAGTCCATGCGGTCCAATCGAATTCAGGATTCTGGGTGGTCAGCTCGTCGAAGGTGGTCAGGTTGTAGCCGAGTTCGGCGTCGCGGCGACGCACCACGTCCCAGTGCCCGGCCGCGAGCTTGCGCTCCAGCTCGAACACCTGCTGCCCGACGGTGTCCAGATCGTCCGGCAATAGGCCCGCGAGCTGTGGATCGGCGGCGGCCAGCGCGAACATGCGGCCGATATGCGCGATGTACTTGGTGCGGATCTCGGCGAATTCGTCCTGCCGGTAGTAGGACTCGTCGGGCAGGCCGATCCCGGACTGGGAGGCATGCACCAGATACCGGTTGGAGTCCTTGTCGTCGGTGTCGACGTAGAAGCCGAGCGCGCCACCGACACCGGTGCGCTGCAGTCGGCCGAGCAGCGCGGCGAAGGCGCTCCGGTCGGCGACCTCCTTGATCGCCGCGAGCTCGATGACGATCGGCGCGAGCCCGACGGCCGTCACAGCCTCGGTGTCCATGAAGCTCGAGTACAGGTCGCCGATCTTGCGGGCATCGCTGCCCGGCTCGGATTCGGATGCCGCCGCGTTCTGGATGATCGTCTGCACGTCGAGTTCGGCCTGGTCGTACAACGTTCGGAAGGCGCCGTCGACCGCACGATCCGCCGGTATCTCGTGTGTGTCGAGCCAGGCGCCATTGACGTGCGCGAACAGGTCGTCTTGCACCCGCACGGCCGCGTCGAGGTAGGACAGGTCGATACCGGAAGGGCTGGTCAGCTCGGAAGTCACGATCTCCAGTATGCCGATCGCAGCGACCGGGTGCCGGAGGGTTGCCCCGGCCGCGGTGCGGCCGGGGGAGTGATCATGCGGGCAGAATGATGCGGTTGAATTCGCCGTCGTGAACGCCGGCGAGGAAGGCGTCCCACTCTTCGGGGGTGTAAGTGAGGGTGGTTTCGCCGCGGCGGAGCATGGTGTGCCCGTCGGCGGAGGTGCTCGCGGTTAGATCGCTGTGTGTGCGCCCGCGGACAATGGTGTCTAGGAACGAGGTCCACTCGTCGGCAGTAACGGTGATGATGGGCTCTTCAGCGGGGCGGTTGGCCGGGTTGCGGCGGTATTTGCTGTCTCGGATGAGGACCGCATCACCATCGAACCGGACCTCGACGCATTGGTTGCCGTTGTTCGATCGAGTCGATGTGAACCAGCCGGTAGAAACCGACCGGGCGGTAGCGGTGGTGGCCATGGGCAGAATTTTACACTCCGGCATACCGGCTGATCAGGGCCAATGACTCGTCACGGTTCAACGATTGCTCCAGTGCGCGCACGTACGCGAAGCTCAGATCGCGCACCTGTTCGGGGTCGTCGACGGCGCCGCCGAACACCGCGCTCTCCGCCCAGCCGAAGGTGGGCAGTTGCTCGCCCGCGAAGTCGATCAGATGGAAACTCGAGCCGCCGAGCACCGCGCCCGCGGTGGCGGAGAACGGGATGACGCGCACCTCGATGCTGTCGAGCTCCTCGATCAGCGCGGCCAAGTGCTCCAGCTGTCCGTAGAGCACCTTCGGTCCGCCGGTCTGCTGTAGGAGGGTGCCCTCGCCGATCACGGCGGTCAACTCGATGCGGTTTTTGCCGCGCAACCGCTCCTGGCGGCGCATCCTGATGGCGACCAACTGCTCGACCTGCACCGGCCTGATCATCACATCGGCGCTGATCAGGGCCCGGGCGTAGTCCTCGGTTTGCAAGAGCCCCGGTACGACGAGGCTGTCATAGCTTCGGATGCTCTGCGCGCCGGACTCCATGCCATAGAGCCGTTGCAACTCCGGGCCGATCAGCGCGGAAGACTTCGCCCACCAACCGCGCTGCTTGCTGGCCTCGAGCAGGGCGAGCAATTCCTCGCGCTCCTCGGCGTCGACCTCGAGCAGCTCCAGCACCGGGCCGATGGTGTTGGTGGTCAACACCCGTCTGCCCTTCTCGACATGCGACCAATTGGCCGGGGTGAAGCCGACACGTTTGGCGAAGGTGGCCGAATCGAAGCCCCGTTGTTCGCGCAATTCGCGCAGGCGAAGCACCAGTTCCCAGCGGGCAACGGTAGGCGAGACGGGTGCCATGACAGGCGATGCTACGCCGGTCGACTTACCGGCGTGTGACTATTGTCAAGCATGTTGTGCAGGTCTAGGGTCGATTTCAGCGGCCGTTCCACGAATCATTTCGATCCACTTCATTTCGATCAACTGAGCATCGAGGCGGGGTTCGTCATGAGCACAACAGATAGCCACGAAGTGATCGGACAGACCCGTGTGCATCCGATGTCGCCCGGACAGGATTTCGCGACCGTCCAAGAAGCCATCACGCGCTGCCGCAGCTACCGCAAGGACCACGGGCTCTATGGTGTCGTGGATCCCGGGCTCGGGCGCATCATGCTGGAAATCGGGGCGGTCGGGGCGGTGGTCATGCCCGCGGTGCTCGGCGAACACGTGCGCGACCACCTCGGCGCGCGCAACGGCCCGATCATCGCGCACCCGCGCTCGGGCCGCTGGACCTTCCTGACCGGACCCACCGACAATTCGTACCTGGACATGGCCCTGTTCTCCGACCTGTTCCGGGTCTGCGCCTCGGTCGCGCTGCCGGGCAGCAATATCGTGCTGCCCTCACCCGCGGACGAACACAGCGGTTACCGAACCTGGATCGCAGCGCCCGAGCGCGACTTCCGCCCCGAACTAGCCGAGGTCGTCGCCGCGACCCGGGCTTGCACGGCGCTGCGGCGTCAGTAGGTCGGGACCGGCGCAGGCGTAATGGTCACGCTGTACTTGGTCTCCAGTGTTCGGTTCCAGTCCCGCGTGCACTGGTCGATCTTGGCTTGATCATTGCCCGCCTTGTTCACGCAGTCGAGGAAGTCCTTGCCGCCGGAGTCGACGAAGAAGCTCCAGCCGACAATCGACAACAGGATCGCGGCGGCCAGCGACAGCACACCGAGGATCAGACCGGTGACGGCCATGCCGGTGCCACCCGCTGTGCCCGAACGCGTCTTCGCGAACGCGATCAGGCCGAAGATGATCGCGAAGGCGCCGAAGACGTAGCCGCCGACAAGAGTCCAACAGGTCAGGAAGGCGATGATGCCGAGCACAAGCGCGGTAATCGCCAGACCCTTGCCCTTGGGCGACTCTTGCCAGTAGTTCGGCTGCCCCTGCTGGTACGGACCCGGCGGCGGGTACTGACCGGGTGGCGGATATTGACCAGGCGGCGGATATTCGCCGGGCGGTGGATACTGACCAGGCGGTGGATGTTGCGACATGGACTTCCTCTCAGTCCCGCGGGGCGTGCACACGGCAGTCCCCTACTGATCGCGCTCCCTACTGAGGGATGTTAATGCCGCGAACGCCGTTCGGACGTTGAACACCGGCGAGGCCGCCGCCTCACTGGAACACCGCCCGACGAAGTCGGTCCTGAACCGCGCTTGGCCCGAGCGAAGGCGAGGCCACCGCCTCACCGGAACACCGCCCGACGAAGTCGGTCCTGAACCGCGCTTGGCCCGAGCGAAGGCGAGGCCACCGCCTCACCGGAACACCGCCCGACGAAGTCGGTCCTCAACCGCGCTTGGCCCGAGCGAAGGCGAGGCCACCGCCTCACCGGAACACCGCCCGACGAAGTCGGTCCTCAACCGCGCTTGGCCCGAGCGAAGGCGAGGCCACCGCTTACTGCGCGCCGAGGCGCGCATGCATCTCCCAGACCAGCACTTCCGAGGGCCTGCGCGCGATGACCCGCTGGCCACCGGACCTGGTCAGGCGCACGGCGTCGCCCTCATAAAGTGTCCCGACGCCTTCCATTTCGACCTCGCCGCGCGCGATGAACACATGCAGGTAGGGCGCGTCGGGTAGGTCGATCGTTTGCTCGGTGTCGTCCGGCTCCGATCCCGCCATTCTGGCCACATGCAGCGCGGAATGACTGCTCGCGATCGCAATGGCGGTCTTGTCGCGGTAGCGCGCCAGCCCGGAGGCCACCGTCACCAGACGGCCGGCGGCCAGTTCGTCGTCGATCTCGAGTTGCTGGTAGCCCGGCGTCAGCCCCGGCTCGTCCGGAACCACCCACATCTGCACGAAATGCACAGGCTCGTCGTGTTCGGCGCTGTTGCCGTCCAGCCGCCAGGAGTCGTTCTTCTCCGAGTGCAGAATGCCGGTGCCCGCACTCATCCGCTGCGCGAGACCGGGGTAGATGATGCCGCTGTGGCCGAGCGAATCCTGGTGCACCAGGCTGCCGTCGAGCACCCAGGTGACGATTTCCATGTCCCGATGCGGATGGGTATCGAACCCCTGACCGGGGGAAACAATGTCCTCGTTATTGACGAGTAGCAGGCCGTGATGGGTGTTGTCGGGGTCGTAGTGCTCACCGAAGGAGAACGAGTGCTTCGAATCGAGCCAGGACACGCGCGTTTTCATGCGGTCGCCGCCACGATGGACATCGATGTGTGGTGTCGTGAGTGTGGACATCATGGTCCTCCTCTCGGGACCGTGCACCGATCACCTTTCAGGGTAGGAGCACTTCAGTCGCGGTACTCCGAATTCCTAGTAAATTGTCCTGCACTCGGCATTTTACGCGAGCGACCAGCGGGTGAACGGCAGGCGAGCAGAACCGATCGGTAGGTCGCCTCGTTGGGCCGACCGGCTCGACACCGGAGCAGCGCATCCCACCGCCGGAGGTCGCCTTCATAACATGATGTGCCGCAACGGAACCGGAGGTGAGAACCAGATGCGACCCGAAGCGCTCGCCGACATCGAGCGGCAGCTGCGCGACGAGGCGCGCCGCGACGACATCTCCGATTTCGTCGTCGGCGTCGCCGTGTTCCGCGACCACAAACTCCTGCTGGTGCGCCGGGTCCCGGACGACTACCGCGGCGGCATGTACGAACTGCCCGGCGGCGGAGTCGAATCCGGGGAAACCTTCGCCGAATGCGTGGCGCGGGAGCTGTTCGAGGAGACCGGCCTGCGCGTACGCAGCATCACCGATTTCCTCGGCGGGTTCGACTACGCCACCCGAACCAAGGCCAGGGTCCGCAAATACAGCTTCGTGGCGGAGGTAGAACCCGGCGAGGTGGCCCTTGCCCCCGGCGAACACGACGCCTTCGCCTGGATCGACGCCACCGCCCTCCCCACCCTCCCGATGGCGCCCGACATGCGAAAAACAGTCAGCATGCTCGTCGACATCTCCTGACCGCACCCAACTGACGACTCTTACCCGCGTCCGTTCACAACCAACTCACACGACAAGTGCCTCCAACGTCACCCCGAGAGCACCACCCACAACCCTCCCGACGACACCCCTCGCGAGCGCAGCAAGATCCCCGACCGAGCCAGCCGCAGCACAACCGAAACAGCCGCAAGCTCGCCACCGACACGCCCCTCCGCACGATCACACCTTCCGCGCAGCGAGCCCCAGACTTTCGCAACCGGTCCCACCCACGACAGCTGCGGCACGCCACCAAAGTCGCAAGCTCAGCTACCAGCACACCCACTCGGCACAATGACACCTTCCGAGCAAAGCGAGACCCAGCACCAGCGTTCTCGGCCGTCCCATCCCGCACAACAGCCCAAGACTGTTCACCGAAGTCGCAAACTCGGTTACCGACGCACCCGCTCGGCACGATGAGGTCTTTCGAGCGCTGCGAGATCGAGCACTAGGTTTGGCGGCCTGTCTCGCTTCCGAGTCGTCGAAGCGCATGCGCCGAAGGCGCAACTATCCGCACCGACGCACCTTCTCGGCGTGATGGCACCTTCCGAGCGCAACAAGGACCTGGCACCAGGGTTCGCAGCGGCGTCCGACCCGCACAGCAGCCCAAGACCATCCGTCGAAGTCGCAAGCTCAGTTACCAACACACCCGCTCAGCACGAAGATGCCTTCCGAGCAAAGCGACACCGAGCACCAGAGTTCACGGCGCATCCCACCTCCACAGCCGCCGAAGCGCCCAAACCAAAGTCGCAAGCTCAGCTACCAACACACCCACTCGGCACGAAGATGCCTTCCGAGCGAAGCGAGACCGAGCACTAGAGTTCGCGGCGCAGCCGCGGCCAAAAAACACAGCGAACACGCAGCGCCGCAGGCGCTGCCAAAAAACACAGCGAACACGCGGCGCCGAAGGCGCCACAAATCAAACACAGTAGCCTCGCGGCGTGTCTATTGGTCGCTCCGAGAGCTCCATACCTGCGGATGAGCGGCACGTTTCGCTGCGGAGCGCGCTGCGTGAAAGCCCCGGTGTGCTGCGGCTGGCGATGGTGCGTTTCACCGGGCAGTTCGGTGACGGCATGTTTCAGGCGGCGCTGTCGGGGGCGATTCTGTTCAATCCCGAGCGGGAAACCGATCCGCTTGCGATCGCGGCCGCCTTCGCGGTGTTGCTGCTGCCGTACTCCCTGATCGGCCCGTATGCCGGGGCGCTGCTCGATCGGTGGGATCGACGCGCGGTATTGCTGGTGGCCAATGTGCTGCGAGCGGTCCTGATCGGCGCGGTGAGCATCGGGCTGTTGGCGGGTGCGGGTGCGAAACCGCTACTGCTGCTTGCGCTTGCGGTGGTCGGGATCAGCAGATTCGTGCTGTCCGGTGTGTCGGCGGCGCTGCCTCGGGTGCTGGACCAGCACTGGCTGGTTGCCGCAAATTCGGTGCTCGCGACGGTCGCTTCGGCGTGCGCGGGCGTCGGCGCCGCGGCATCGGTGTCGATCATCGGACTGATCGGTGCGGGCGATGCTGCTTCAGCGCTCGCGGTGGCGATCAGCGGCGTCTGGTCGATCGTGGGTGCGGTCCTCGCGGCCAGGTTCGCCGCCAGGGTGCTCGGCCCGGAGCGGAAGAGCACGGCCGAGGAGAGCGCGGTGCGGGCGATCGCCACCGGCCTGCGCCACGGTGCCGCAGCAGTTTGGGGATCGGTGCATGTCACCACCGCGATGCTCGGTATCGGCGCGCACCGGATCGTGTTCGGCACCAACACGCTGATCATGGTGCTGGTGCTGCGTCAGGCCCCGGCCGACGGCAGCACCATGAACAATGGGCTGACGCGGTTCGGGCTTGCCATCGGTGCGGCCGCGGCGGGCATGCTGGTCGCCGCGATCGTGGCGCCATGGCTGATACCTCGGCTCGGCCGGCCACGAACAGTGATCGCCGGGCTGCTGACAGCGACGCTGGTCCAATTGGTGTTTGTTACTCCCACTGCGGTCGCCGAGGCCGGTCCCGGCGCGCACCGGGCGCATCAATTGCTGCTCGTCGGTGCTTTTCTGTTCGGATTGGCAGGGCAGACGATCAAATTGACCGGTGACGCGACGATGCAGATCGATATTGATGACACGCGGCGCGGCCAGGTATTCGCGTTGCAGGACACGGTCTTCAACATTGCCTTCGTCCTGGCGATCGCGATCACGGCGCTGGTGATCCCGGCCGACGGACGCTCGCTTGCCGTCGTGATTGCGGGTGCCGGAATATATTGCGCCGGAATAGCGGCCATCGCGCTCAATTCACGGCGCAGACGCACGACCATCTGACGACTCGCCGACTCCCCCTTCGACATTGAGCTGTTCGGCTGGATGGTCGCCCGTTGCGGCGCGTTGGTTGGGTAATGCGCCGATCTGATCCAGCGGCACCAACCGGTCGGCGAACGTCGACGGATAGCCGAGCGGCGCATCGGATTCCGCTGGTGCTGTGCCGATTCCCGCGCCGACATCATGGTCCGGCGCCGGGCCGGTGCGCGCGATCCAATCGAGCTGCTCGCTGCCCGCATCGGACGCGGAGCCGGTGACCAGGTGATTCCACGTGCCGAGGCCGGAGGGGTCGGTATAGAAATGATCCAGGACGCCATCATCGTCCAGATCCAGCGCCGCCACATCGGCGATGCCGGCGCCGTGGGAATCCCATAGTGCGTCATCGGCAAGGCCGTCACCGTCGAAATCCAGTTGCAGTGCATCGGCGACGCCGGGGCCCGACAGCTCCAAATCCGTCTGGCTGGACCAGCCATGAACCGTGCCGTCACCCGTCCCGAACACGTACTCGATCTCGCTCATGTCTTTTTGGACGCAAGGGGCCCGCTTTCGGTTCCCTGCTGAGCCGGATCGATTCAATTCGCTCGCCGTCCCGCATTCGAACACCGAGGTCCGGTAAGTTGATCTTTCGGCAACCCGATTCGACAGGGAGGCAAGAACACATGGGATTTCTGCCGAACAGGTCGCGAGCGTTCCTACCCGTCGCCGCGAAGTGACGACAGAAATACGACCCGACGTGACATCCCGAATCGGCGTCACTTCTTCCGGTGCCCCCGCACTGTTCGGCGTGCTCCTCGCGGGACTGGTCGCGGTGCCCGCACCCGCGCAGGCAGCGCCGCACCCATGGGCGCCGGCGCCGGTGAACAGCTGTGGCGAGACCGGCTTCGACCCACTCGCCCGAGAGCCGGACCCGAACGCACCACCGCCGCCGCCCTTGCCGCCGCAGATCGATATCCCGATTCCGATTCCGCAGTTCACGCCGGTCCCGGTGCCCGATCCGCCGCAGGACAATACCCGCATCGATCCCGAGCCGCTGCCGGCGGACCCGTGCGGCAATCCGTGCCCGGACATTCGCGACTCGCCCAGACCGCAGGAGAGCAGCACCGACCCGGACCCAGTCCCCAGCGCTGTTCCGCAGAGCGGCTCGAGTTCCGCCTCGGGCTCAGGTAGTGGCTCCGGGTCGGGCGGGCCGATCACATTGCCGCGCATCGAGATCAAGCCCGAGATCGAGCCCATTCCGATCGCCGTACCCGGACCCGAGGGCGCGCCTGCGCAACCCGCGCCACCGCCGGTGATGCATCCGGCCGAACGCGGCGCGCTCGCCCCAGCGGTCGCCGCGCCTCGAGTGGACTCGGTGCGGCTGGTCGGGCAGCTGACCGGACACGGTTCGGAGAACCGGACCGACATGCGCTGGCAGGTCGACGGCACCGATCTCGGTCTGATGTGGGAGACGAAGCCGGGGGAGGTCGCCGTGGTGTTCGGCGACACCTTCGGCACCGGCTGGGGCGGTGGTGGCATGGGTGGTGAAGACCAGGATTGGCGTAGCAACGTGCTCGGCTACAGCACCGATCGCGATCTGTCCGATGGCCTGACCATCGACACGATGGTCCAGGACAGCCGCTGCCACGCCGTCGAATTGCTGGGCAGCCGCAAGATCAAGAACTGGGAGACGACAACCATCCCGACCTCCGGGTTTGCGATTGGTGATCGCCAGTACCTGAGCTACATGTCGGTGAACCGGTGGAGCCGGATCCCCGGACTGTGGTGGACCAACTACGGCGGCCTCGCCTACTCCGATGACAACGGGCGCACCTGGACCAAGGATCAGCATGCCAAGTGGGACAACCTCTTCGGCATCGGCCGCTTCCAGGTGGCGGCAATGGCTGTGCAGGGTGATTACGTCTACATGTTCGGCACCCCCAACGGTCGCATCGGCATGATCGGGTTGGCCAGGGTGCGCAAGGCCGAGGTGTTGAACAAGTCAGCCTACCAATACTGGGTCGGCGGAACGTGGGCGCCTGCCGCCGAAAACCAGGCCACCCCATTGTTTCTCGGCATGGCCAGCGAGTTGTCAGCGCGCTTCGATCAGGCATCGCAGCAGTGGCAGATGGTGTATCTGGATTCGGCGCGTGGCGCCATCGTGATGCGTACGGCCGCCGCAGCCCAGGGCGCCTGGACCGATGCGGTGCCGCTCGTCTCGACCTCCGACTATCCGAAGTCCTATGGCGGCTTCATCCATCCGTGGTCGACGGACAAGGATCTCTACTTCACGATTTCGGCGTGGGACAGCTACAACGTGTATCTCATGCATGCCCGACTGAATCCGCCGGGCTGACGCAACGCCGCGATCGATGATGTACCGGGACCCGTTCGGTATCGTGCGCGAGGTGATCGGTACTCAGAACGGGAGATCCCGGTGACGGACGCCGCCCCGACCTCCGGCCCAGCGGAGCTGGGCTGGCAGTTCTGGATCGACCGGGGCGGCACCTTCACCGATGTGGTGGCGCGGCGGCCCGACGGCCGGCTCATCACGCGCAAGCTCTTATCGGAGAACCCAGCGCGCTACACCGACTCCGCGGTGGCGGGCATCCGTGAAATTCTCGCGACCGATGCGGGCGCCGAACCCGCGGCGGCTCGGATCGAGGCCGTTCGAATGGGTACCACGGTCGCCACCAATGCCCTGCTGGAGCGCAAAGGTGAACGAACAGTCCTGGTGATCACCCGAGGCTTCCGTGACGCCCTGCGCATCGCCTATCAGAACCGCCCGCAGATCTTCGCCCGCGAGATCGTGCTGCCCGAGCTGCTGTACGAGCGGGTAATCGAGGTGGACGAACGGATCGCCGCCGACGGCACGGTGCTGACGCCGCCGAACACCGCCGCGCTCGCCGTCGAACTGAAGCAGGCCTACGACGACGGCATTCCGGCCGTTGCCGTTGCATGCATGCACAGTCACCTGTATCCCGCGCACGAACAGGCGATCGGCCGGGTCGCGAGCGAGATCGGATTCACGCAGATCTCCTTGTCCAGCGAGGTGAGCCCGCTGATGAAGCTGGTTCCGCGCGGGGACACCGCCGTGGTGGACGCATACCTTTCGCCGGTGCTGCGCCGCTACGTCCAGCAGGTCGCCGACCAGCTCACGGGCGTGCGGCTGATGTTCATGCAGTCCAACGGAGGACTCACCGAAGCAGGTCGGTTCCGCGGCAAGGACGCCATCCTGTCCGGGCCAGCCGGCGGCATCGTCGGGATGGTGCGAATGTCTCAGCTCGCGGGATTCGACCGGGTCATCGGCTTCGACATGGGCGGAACCTCCACCGACGTCTCGCATTTCGCCGGCGAGTACGAACGGGTGTTCACGACGCAGATCGCCGGGGTGCGGTTGCGCGCCCCGATGCTGGACATCCACACCGTCGCGGCGGGCGGCGGCTCGATCCTGCATTTCGACGGCAGCCGCTATCGCGTCGGCCCCGACTCCGCGGGCGCCGTGCCAGGACCTGCCTGCTACCGCGGTGGCGGACCGCTAACCGTCACCGACGCCAACGTGATGCTCGGGCGTATCCAATCCGCTCACTTCCCACCGGTTTTCGGCCCGGACGGCGACGAGCTGCTGGACGACGAGCTGGTGCGCACTCGGTTCGCGGAGCTGGCCGCCGAGATCGGCAAGAGCACTGGTGACGACCGCACTCCGGAGCAGGTCGCCGAGGGCTATCTGCAAATCGCCGTCGCCAATATTACGGCCGCTGTGAAGCGGATCTCGGTGCAGAAGGGCCACGATATCACCCGCTATGCGCTGACCACGTTCGGCGGTGCGGGTGGCCAACTCGCCTGTGCAGTAGCCGATTCCCTCGGTATCCGCACCGTTCTCGTTCCGCCGATGGCCGGTGTGCTCTCGGCCCTCGGCATCGGACTCGCCGACACGACCTCCATGCGCGAGCAGTCCGTGGAGCTACCGTTGCGGCCCGAGTCGATGTCGCGCGTCACCGATATCGCCGACGCGCTCGAGACCGCCGCCCGCGCCGAACTGCTGGCCGAGGACGTGCCCGAGCAGCGAGTCCGTGGGATCCGCCGCGCCCAGCTGCGCTACGACGGCACCGATACCGCGCTGACCGTGACGCTCACCGAACCGGCAACGATGGCAGCGGATTTCGAGGCGCGTCACCGTGCCACGTACTCATTTACGCTCGAACGCCCGATCATTGTCGAAGCCCTCTCCGTCGAAGCGATCGGGCTCACCGAGCCACCCGAGCTGTCAGATCTGGCGCAGCCCCCGACAAGTGCGACCGGACCGGAGCGCGTCAGCCTGCACACAGGAGGCGCCTGGCGGGACGTATTCCTCTATCGGCGTGCGGAATTGGCGCCCGGAGAGAACGTGATCGGGCCCGCCGTGATCACCGAGGCCAACTCCACCACCGTGGTCGACGACGGTTGGCAGGCCACCGTGAACGACATCGGACACCTGATCATGGAGCGCGTGGCCGTAGTTGCGGAGCCGCTGGCGGGCACCGAGGCGGATCCGGTGCTGCTGGAGGTCTTCAACAACCTGTTCATGTCCATCGCCGAACAGATGGGCGCGCGGCTGGAGTCGACCTCCCAATCGGTGAATATCAAAGAACGCCTGGACTTCTCGTGCGCGCTGTTCGACCCCGATGGCAATCTGGTCGCCAACGCTCCGCACATTCCGGTCCATCTCGGCTCGATGGGAACGAGCGTCAAGGAGGTTATTCGGCGCAGGCGGGCCGGAGCGAAGCGAGACGGAGATCAGGACCGCGAGAGCATGCGTCCCGGGGACACCTACGCGGTCAACGATCCTTACCACGGTGGCACCCACCTGCCCGACATCACGGTGATCACCCCCGTCTTCGATGAGGCGGGTGGGCAGATCCTCTTCTACGTCGCCTCCCGCGGTCATCACGCGGAGATCGGTGGCATCGCCCCCGGCTCCATGCCTGCGAACAGCCGCCGCATCGAGGAAGAGGGCATCGTCTTCGACAATTGGCTGCTCGTCGAGAACGGACGGTTCCGTGAGGAGCAGACCCACCGGCTGCTGACCGAGTCACCGTACCCGTCCCGAAACCCGGCCACCAACCTCGCCGACCTGCGCGCGCAGATCGCGGCGAATGCAAAGGGCGTCGAGGAAGTCGGGAAGATGATCGAGCATTTCGGGCTCGACGTCGTGGAGGCCTATATGCGCCACGTCCAGGACAACGCCGAGGAATCGGTGCGCCGGGTGATCGACGCGCTCGACAACGGCGAGTATGTCTATGAGACCGACCTGGGTGCCACCATTCACGTGCGGGTCACGGTAGATCAGGAAAGCCGCAGCGCCACTGTCGATTTCACCGGTACTTCGGCTCAGCTGCCCGGGAACTTCAACGCACCGTACGCGGTGGCCAATGCGGTGGTCCTGTACGTCTTCCGCACGCTGGTCGACGACGATATTCCGCTCAACGACGGCTGCCTGCGGCCGCTGCGGATCATCGTGCCGCCCGGATCCATGCTCGCTCCCGAACCGCCCGCCGCGGTCGTCGCGGGCAATGTCGAGACCTCACAGGCGATTACCGGCGCACTGTATGCGGCGCTCCGCGTGCAGGCCGAAGGGTCGGGCACGATGAACAACGTCACCTTCGGCAACGACCGCTCCCAGTACTACGAGACCATCGGTTCCGGTTCCGGTGCGGGCAACGGCTTCGACGGCGCGAGCGTGGTCCAGACTCACATGACCAACTCTCGACTCACCGATCCCGAGGTTCTGGAATCGCGACTCCCGGTGCTGCTGGAGGAGTTTTCGGTGCGCGCGGGCAGCGGGGGATCGGGCCGTTGGCACGGCGGTGACGGCGCCGTGCGCCGCCTGCGGTTCACCGAACCGGTAACCGTCTCCACCTTGTCGAGTCACCGACGGATCCCGCCGTACGGCATGGCAGGCGGCGCGCCAGGGGCGTTGGGTGTCAATCGGGTCGAACGCGCGGATGGTTCGGTGATACAGCTGCGCGGCGCCGACTCGGCACAACTGGAACCCGGCGATGTCCTGGTCGTGGAGACACCCGGCGGTGGTGGATACGGGGGCTGAACGCGCTACCGCCCGCCGCGAACGGAACGTGGCGTGGGACACGTGGCGATAGGCGTGTTCCCCCGATGACAAGTACGCTCGGAGCAATCATGGCCATGTACTTCGATCCGACGTCATGGTCACCGATGCGGGCCGTCGATCTCGGCAAGCGCCTGTTCGACCAGTCCCTGCTCGAGCAGTGGGTCTCCTTCACCACCGCATGGGTGGACCCGGTGGCCGACTTGAGCGCGGGCGCGGTCACGGCGCTGATGCCGGATGTGTTGATGACCGTGCTCAGCGAGGGCATTCTCAGCAGGTTCGGTGGCCAAGGGGTCACCGCGACATTGCTCGGACACGACCTGAACGCCACCCTGCAGGTGCTCAAGGTCCGGCGCCGCGGTGCACACTTCCAGACCAAGACCGTGTTGTCACAGATGCGCTGGGACGATCACCCGATCGAGTCGGTGACCGTGATCGCGCACGGCGTCCGCCTGATTCCCGGCGTGCCGACCAGGGTGCGAACCCAGCAGCTCGACCTCGACGGCACCGTCACCACCGAAGCACTGGTCGGGTGGCTCAACACGCTGCCGCTCGACTGGGAGTTGCAGGTCGATGCGAGCGGGCTGATCAAGGCCGTACATCGACGCAGGCTGATCACCGCGGTGGTGGACGCCGAGGTGCGCGACAACCTGTTGACGGTCGAGATCCGCCGGGCGAACTGGCTCGGCATTCGGGTGCCGCGCAAGATGCTGACCGCACCCGAGTTACGACTCGCAGGCCTGCCGAACGATGCGCGCATCGTGCACGCGAGCCGCGAGGGCGACCTGGTCCGGTTCCGGATCGAGCTACCGCAGATAACCGGGTCGTTCGATCTGGCACAGATTCGCTCGGCCATCGTCACCGGAACCACGCTGATCGTCTTCTGACCAGCCGAGTCAGCCCTGCGTCTGCCACCATTCCAGCAGCGCGGCCTCGGCCTCGTCGCGAGTGAGCGGTCCACGATCCAGCCGCAGCTCTTTCAAGAAACGCCAGGCCTTTCCGACCTCCGGACCCGCGGACAGGCCGAGCAGTTCCATGATGGCGTTGCCATCCAGATCGGGCCGGACCCGATCCAGATCCTCCTGCTCCTGCAGCTTGGCGATCCGCGCTTCCAGCTCGTCGTAGGTGGCGCGCAATGCCGCGGCCCTGCGCTTGTTGCGGGTGGTGCAGTCGGCTCGGACCAATTTGTGCAGCCGCGGCAGCAGATCGCCCGCGTCGGTGACATACCGGCGCACCGCCGAATCGGTCCACTGCCCCTTGCCGTAACCATGGAAACGCAAGTGCAGGAACACCAGCCGGGCCACGTCCTCGGTGAACTGCTTGGGGTACTTCAGCGCTCGCATCCGCTTGCGCACCATCTTCGCGCCGACCACCTCGTGGTGGTGGAAGCTGACGCCACCACCCGGCTCGTTGCGCTTGGTGTCCGGCTTACCGATGTCGTGCAGCAGCGCGGCCCAGCGCAGCACCAGATCGGGATCGCCCGCTTCCTGATCGATGGCCTGTTCCAGCACGGTGAGCGAATGCCAGTACACGTCCTTGTGCTGGTGATGCTCGTCGATCTCGAGTTTCATCTCCGGCACCTCCGGCAGCACCCGCTGGGCCAACCCGGTCTCGCACATGATGTTGATGCCATCGATCGGGTGCGCCGCGCCGATCAGTTTGTCGAGCTCGGTACGCACCCGCTCCGCGGTGATCCGATCGATCTCGGCGACCATCGCGGTGATCGCGGTCCGGACCCTCGGATGCAGCTCGAAGCCGAGCTGCGCGACGAAACGGGCCGCGCGCAGCATGCGCAGCGGGTCGTCGTGGAACGAATCCTCCGGTGCCGCAGGGGTATCCAGCATTCCTTCGAGCAGCGCGTCCATCCCACCGAGTGGATCGACGAACTCCATCGCACCGTCCGCACCGATCCGCACCGCCATCGCGTTGACCGTGAAGTCCCGGCGCACCAGGTCGCCCGCGAGCGAGTCACCGAAGGTCACCTCGGGATTGCGGGAGACCCGATCGTAGGAGTCGCTGCGGAAAGTAGTGATCTCCAGCTGCTGATCGGCCTTGGACGCGCTCACCGTCCCGAACGCAAGCCCCCCGGTGTCCCACAGATTATCGGCCCAGCCACGCAGCATCTCCTGCACCTGCTCCGGCCGCGCATCGGTGGTGAAATCCAGATCCGTCCCCAATCGTCCGAGCACCGCATCCCGCACACTGCCCCCGACCAGGTACAGCTCGAATCCGCGCGCCGCGAACAATTCACCGAGTGGCGTCAGCACATCGGACAACCTGCCGAGCGTGACCGCGGCCGCAGCCAGCAATCGGGTACGTCGATCCTGCGCTGCTACATCCTCAGACTGGGGCGAAACCACGAATCAGCAGCTTACCGAGCCCCACCAACCGATATTCCAGCGCAACCCACGCAGCACCCCCAGATATATAAGGCCTCCCGCATAGCCGACCCCGGATCCCGCCCACGCCGCCAGTTCAGGTCGAACGTCTGCCCCCCACCGCGAAGAGCGCCTTCCGGCGAGTCCACCGCCATCTCCCGCCGACTTGCACGGCAACCCCGACGGAGACGTCACCGCTTTCAGCAGATCACGAGCAGCACCACCGTTCACCCACCCGGCAGCGAGTCCTCCAGCGAAGAAGACTCAAGGCCACTGCACACAAGCCGACGTGTATCCAACAAGGTCGCGACCATCCCTACCGACGCACCCACTCGGCACGATGACACCTTCCGAGCACAGCGAGACCGAGCAGTAGAGTTCGCGGCCGGTCCCACCTCCGCAACAGCCGTAACGCAGCCACCACAGTCGCAAGCTCAGCTACCAACGCCGCCACTCGGCACTATGACGCCTTTCGAGCGCAGCGAGATCGAGCACTAGAGTTCGCGGCCCGGCTCGCGTCCGAGCGGCCGAAGCGCATGCGCCGCAGGCGCGAGTCTCGGCCGCTCGGACGCGAGCCTAAGGGGGTCGCGAATACGCAGCGCCGCAGGCGCTGCAAAGACAACACAGTAGGATTGCTGGGTGTCTCCGGCCGATCGTGCGAACAGTCGACGCCGCCAGCCTCGGCGCCGCGGTTCGGCCGCCAACGCGGCGAAACCTCGCATGCGTACGGTCCGGGAAACCTCGGCGGGCGGGCTGGTCGTCGATGGGTTGGATGGTCCGCGGGAAAAACGGAGCGCGGCACTGATCGGGCGCACCGATCGCCGCGGCAGGCTGCTGTGGTCGCTGCCCAAGGGACATATCGAAGAGGGCGAGACCTCTGAGCAGACGGCGATCCGTGAGGTGGCCGAGGAGACCGGAATCAACGGAATAGTGGTCGCCGAACTGGGCAGCATCGATTATTGGTTCGTCACGGAGGGTCGGCGGGTACACAAGACCGTGCATCATTATCTGCTGCGTTCGGTCGGTGGCGAACTTTCCGACGCCGATGTGGAGGTCACCCAGGTGGCGTGGGTTCCGTTGAGCGAGTTGGATTCTCGATTGGCGTACGCCGACGAACGGCGTCTTGCCGAGGTGGCGAATCGGATGATCGACCGGATGGAGACCGGCAAGCGATGACGCGTGGACTGTTCCGGATCATCGTGGCGGTCCTGACCATTCTCAGTTCGGCGACGGTGATGCCGATGTTGCTCGCACAGCATGCGGCGGCACAACCGACCGGGTCGAGCGGTTCGTCGGCACCGAAATTCTTGAAGCTGTCACTGGATTCGGTGACTCCGACCGCGGTGACTACGGTCAGCGATCCACTGCTGACGGTGTCGGGCACCATCACCAATATCGGTGACCGGGTTGTCGACAATGTCATCGTCCGCATTCAGCGCGCCGCCGCGGTGACATCGCCGAGCGTGTTGCGCTCCACGCTGCGCCTCGATCAGGTCAATTACGACGTAACCGGCCCGTTCGAGGATGTGGCCGAGCGGTTGAGCCCGGGGCAGCGCAAGCAATTCACGTTGAGTATCGCGCTGCGACCCGGCGGGCGTGATTCGACATCATCGCTGGATATCACCGCGCCCGGTGTGTATCCGTTGTTGCTGAATGTGAACGGTGAACCGGCCTACGGCAGTCAGGCCCGGCTCGACGACGCCCGTTTCTTGCTGCCGGTGCTCGGTGTTCCGCCGACGACAGATGCCGAATCGGGCAGCGCTGGGGCACAGGCGGTGGCTGCCGCGACGGATGCGCCGGTGGCGACGACGCTGCTGTGGCCACTGGCCGACCGCCCCCGGCTGGTCGCGGGGGTCCCTGGTTCGGTCAACGGGAAGGCGGAGCTGACCGATGACGAGTTGGCCGCCTCGCTCGGTAAGGGCGGTCGCCTCGATCAGTTGCTCGGTGCACTGGAGTCGGCTGTCGGCACGAATATCGGCCGTGATCGGTCCCTGGCGAGCGCGGTGTGTGTCGCGGTCGATCCGGATCTGCTCGTCACCGTGCAGGCGATGACCCATGGTTATCGCGTGCTGGCGAGTCCATCCGATCCGGACGGCGCGACCAGGCCGGGCACCGGCGCGGAGCAGGCCCAGACCTGGCTGGACCGGTTGCGTGCGCTTGCCGCGTCGGTGTGCACGGTGGCTTTGCCCTTCGCCCAGGTCGATGTCACGGCGCTGGCGGCGGTGAACGATCCTGATCTATCGGCTCGCGCGCTGGACGCACCTGCCGACATCGTCGACTCGATCCTGGCCACCCGATCGGTGCGCGGCGTGAGCCTGCCCGATTCCGGCAGTATCGACACGAGCGCCGGGATGTTGTTGCGCAGCCACGGTTTCGCAACCGCGGTGCTGGCGGATACCGCCGCTGTCACGGTCGGTTCCGCAGGTTCGAATGATTCCTCGCCCACGACCAGTGACGCGGGGCGCAGCACCAGCGATCAGCCGACTTCGACGCTGAGCTCGGCAAGCCAGACGATTCCGGATTCCGCGGCGCCGGACATCGTCCGCGTGCCCGAGGTCACTGCCGCATTGCCCGGCGCGAACAGCACCGAGGTCACCGTGCCGGAGCCCGCGCCGACCGCTGCCGCGCCACCCGCCAACGGCGCGAACCCGAACAACCCGGCCCTGCCGGCAGGCCCGGCGTCGGATCCGGTGCTGCACGCCGCGACGTTCGATATCTGGTCCGCGACGGCGCTCGCCGCGGTCGGCTCCAATCCGCCGACACCGTCGTTCACGCCCGCGAAGGTGCGCTACGACGTCACCAACGACTCGCGGATGGCTCGGCTGCAGGACGCGCTCGGCGCCGTCTCCTGGACCGCGCTGAACTCGCAGCCGAATCGGCCGCGTTCATTGCTGCTGGTCCCGCCGCAGCAGTGGGGCGCCAGCCGCGACGAGGCCACCGCGCTGCTACGCCAAGTGGAACTGTTGATGCGCAATAACCTCGCCACACCGCGCGCGTTCCACGAGCTGCTCGCCGAACCGCCCGACGGTCAGCCCTATGAGCTGGACTACCTGCCCCAAGCCGCGCATGACGCAGTACCCGACCGCTTCGTGCTGCCCACCCGCGACCAAGGGCAGCGGATCAGTGAGCTGATGCGCTCGCTGGTCGAGTTGCCGGAGGCCGAGCCGACCCCGCGCCAATTCCTGACCCCGCTGCGTGACGACCTGCTGCGGGTGCTGACCCTGTCCGATCGACGCACCGGCGATGCCACGCAGCCGGACACCTTCGCGCACCGACGGCTCGATCAGACCACGCGGGCGCTGGACAACCTATACCGGTCGGTCACCGTGCTGCCACCGGGCGGCGTCTACACCCTCGCCTCCGAGCAGAGCCCATTGTTGCTGGTTGCCCGTAACGAACTGCCGGTCGCCATCCGCATCAAGTTCCGGATCGAGGCGCCCGCGGAGACGAAAATCACCGATATCGGTGAACAGGTGTTGCCGCCGACCGGGACTCGTTCGTTCCAGATCCCGACCGAGGTCAGTGACAGCCGCAACCTGGTGATTCCGATCTTCCTTACCACGCCTGACGGAATCCCGCTCGGCAATCCCACCTCGGTTTCGGTGCGCTCGAACGCCTACGGTCAGGCGTTGGCAATAATTACGGCGTGTGCCGGAATACTGCTGTTTCTGTTGGCCGGGCGTCGGTTGTGGCGTCGGTTCCGCGGGCAGCCGGATCCGGCGGACGAGGGTTTCGATCCGCCAACCCGGCGCCGGGTAAACAGGTATCGGCGTGCGCGGCAACGAGTACTACGGCAACAGGAGCAACAGGAGGCACCGTGAGGGACCCGAATGAAGGGCCCTCACCTGCATCGATTGGCTGTCCCGCAGTGCACGATGGCACAGTGGTGGACAATCACGTTGCGCCTTCGGCGCGGCCGATCGGCCGCGGGCGGTCGGTAGAACTGGGGAGTCATGGTGAGCGGAACAGTCGAAATGCTGCTCACCGAACCGCCGAGATGCAGCTGTTCCGGCGGGTACAGGAGGCATGATGAGCGACGATGACTTATCCGCTCAACGGTCTCGACCTGGCGATAGGTACGACGGGCCACCGGCCCGCCGCGCTCCCGCAGCGCCGTGGGAACGGCGATTGCAGCAATCCCATGAGGATCCGGAGATGAGTTCCGGCGATCCTTACGGTGACCCGGGCAGGCCGATGCCTCGGGTCAGCCATCCCGCTGGCACGCCGCCGGGCCAGCGGATGGTGCCACCTCCATCACCGCCTTCCGCCCCAATTCCGCGACTGCCCGGCCCGCCACCGCCCTCCGGCCCGATACCGCGACAGCCGGGCCCGCCGCAGCGCCCTGTGCCACGCCCGCATCCGGGTCAGCGCCAGTACCCGGTGCCGCCGGGTAACGCGGTGCCACCCGCGGGGCCGAGTCAGGCCCGCCCGGTGCCGCCGAACCAGGGACGTCCCGGACCGGCCCAGCCCAACCGGGTGCCACCGGAACGTTTCGCACCGCCACCGGCGCGGCCGCAGCCGTACCCACCGCAACAGCGGCAACAACCGCCTGCGCCGCCCCAGCGCATCACGGCGGACAACCGCCCGACCACTCGCGAGATGGCGGCCCAGAGCAACCACGCGACGGATGCCC
Organism: Nocardia sp. NBC_01009; assembly: GCF_045208035.1. Classification (NCBI taxonomy): domain Bacteria; kingdom Bacillati; phylum Actinomycetota; class Actinomycetes; order Mycobacteriales; family Nocardiaceae; genus Nocardia; species Nocardia sp. NBC_01009. The sequence goes on from NZ_CP108695.1 coordinate 1,026,187, forward strand.
AGGAACCGAAGCAGAGCGCGAACTCACGCCTGCTGCGCGATTCCGGTTCGATCGCGTTCGCCACGCTGGTCAGTCGCATCACCGGGTTCGGCAAGCAGTTGCTGCTGCTCACCGTGCTCGGCCCGGCCATCGCCAGCTCGTTCACCTCCGCGAGCCTGATCCCGAACATGATCACCGAGCTGGTGCTCGGCGCAGTGCTCACGGCCATGGTGGTGCCGACGCTGGTCCGTGCCGAACAGGAGGACGCCGACGGCGGCACCGCCTTCGTCCGGCGACTGGTGACCGCCGCGTTCACGGTGCTCGCCGCGGCCGCGCTGCTCGCTACCGCGGCCGCACCGATCCTGGCGACCCATGTCTTCGTGTCCTCCGACGGCAAGGTCAACACCGCGCTGACGACGGCGCTGACCTTCCTGCTGCTGCCCGCGATCCTGTTCTACGGCATGTCGGCGCTTTTCACCGCGATTCTGAACACCCGCCAGGTATTCAAACCCGGTGCGTGGGCGCCGGTGCTGAACAACCTCGTAGTCCTCGTTGCCCTAGGTCTGTATGCGCTGACGCCGGGGGAAATCACCCTGAACCCGGTGCGGATGAGCGATCCGAAACTGCTCGTGCTCGGGTGCGGCGTCACGCTCGGCGTGATCACCCAGGCCGTGAGTCTGTTGCCCGCGATCCGCAGAGAAGGCATCGACCTGCGGCCACTGTGGGGCGTCGACGCCAGGCTCAAGCAGTTCGGCACCATGGGCGGCGCGATCATCCTGTACGTCCTGATCAGCCAGGTCGGCCTGATTTTCGCCAACAACATCTCCTCGCACGCCGATGAGGCGGGTCCGGCGATCTACTCGCAGGCCTGGCTGCTGCTGCAGCTGCCCTACGGCATTCTCGGCGTCACGCTGCTCACCGCGATCATGCCGCGCTTGAGCCGCAACGCCGCCGCGAACGACACACCGGCTGTTGTGGACGACCTCTCGGTCGCCACCAGGCTGACGATGATCGCCCTGATCCCGGTGGTCACCTTTCTCACGCTGGCCGGCCCACAGGTGGGCGAGGGGCTTTTCGGCTACGCGCGCTTCGCCGAGGATGCCTCCCGCCTCGGCCACGCGGTGAGTTGGTCGGCCTTCGCACTGATTCCGTATTCGCTGGTGTTGATTCACCTGCGCGTGTTCTATGCCAGGGAGCAGGCCTGGACGCCGACCTGGATCATCCTCGGCATCACCGGCGTAAAGATCCTGTTCTCGGCGCTGGCGCCGGTGGTAGCGAGCAGTAGCGACGAGGTCGTCATCGTGCTCGGTGTCGCCACCGGCCTCGGTTTCACCGCGGGCGCGGTGATCGGCGGCTATCTGCTGCACCGCAGCCTCGGCGATCTGCGCATGGCCAATGTCAGCCGGACGGTGACCCGCGTGGTGCTGGCTTCGGTCGCGGGCGGCGCGGTCATGCTGATCGTGGACAAGGTGCTCGGCCTGGATCGGTTGTCGGGCGGTATCGGCTCGCTCATCCGCGTCGCGGTGTCGGCGATCGTGATGTTCGCGGTGGCGTTCGGGTTGATGCGCCTGGCCGGAATTCCGGAAATCGTCGGAATCACCGTGGCGATCTCGCGGCGGCTCGGCCTCACGCCGCCTGCCCCCGACCTCGATCTGGACAGCCCGGTCGAGGACATCTACGCCACGCAGGTGTTCCGCAGGCCTGATCCGTATGCCTACCCACAATTCGACCCGTACATGGATGCCCAGACCATGGTGCTACCCGTGATCAGAGGCGATGCTGTTGACCTCACCAGCAAGGGTGAGTTCCCGTACCCTGTTCGGCAGAGAAGCACAAGTGGCGAATTCGCCGGAACCTCGACATATCAGGGCGAAGGAGGACCGAGGGTGAGCGACGACGCGGCAGTGGGCGGCGGCGTCCCGGCCGCCGATTCTTCTGCGGCCACGGCAGGCGGGCTCTCCACAGACGTCCCGCCGAACGCCGGGGATGCGTCGGATCCTGCATACGCGAACCAGGAGGCCGACACCGGTCCTCCTGATCGCGATTCGGGACCGGCACCGGGCGAAGGCAAGTTCCACGCACCAGAACGTGATCCGATGTACGACACCGGCATGATTCCGATCCCGCCCCAATTGCCGCCCATGGGCGGTGATCCGAGCGGTCGTCGAACGCCGCGCGGACCCAAGCTGATTCCCGGCGCCTCGGTCGCCGGCGGACGCTACCGGTTGCTGGCCGGCCACGGCGGTTCCCGCGGGCTCAAGTTCTGGCAGGCCCTCGACATCAAGCTCGACCGAGAGGTTGCGCTGACGTTCGTCGACGCCGATCAGAAGGCGAGCGAGAATTCCGGTCATGACGGCCCGCAGGCGATTCTGTCGCGCACGCTGCGGCTCGGCCGGATCAACTCACCCGGTCTAGCGCGGGTCCTCGACGTGGTGCGCGGCAGCTCCGGCGGCATCGTGGTGGCCGAGTGGACACCGGGCCGCTCACTGCGTGAGATGGCCGAGACCGTACCGTCGCCGATCGGCGCGGCCCGAGCGGTCCGTGCTCTGGCCTCGGCCGCCGAACTCGCCCATCGGGGCGGCGGCTCGCTATCGATCGATCATCCGGATCGGATTCGGATCAGCGCATCCGGCGACGCGGTGCTCGCATTCCCGGGCACCCTGGGCGATTCCGACGCGCAATCGGACGTGCGCGGTCTCGGCGCCATGCTCTATGCGCTGATCACGGCACGCTGGCCGATCCGTTCCGGCGGTGTCACCGGCGCCGCCGCGACGATCGGTGGTCTACGGTTGGCCGATTTCGGCCCCGACGGCACTCCGATCGAGCCGAGGCAGATCCGGCCCGAGGTGCCGTTCGAGATCTCGGCGGTCGCGGTGCGCTCGCTGGAATCGAACAAGGGTGTCCGCACTGCCGCGACCGTGCAGCACGTGCTCGAACAGGCGTCGGTGGTCGATCAGAAGACCGACTTCATCCCGGTGCTCCGGCTCGGTCAGCGCCCGCCGAGCGGTGTCGAGGAATCGCTGGCCGATCCCGAGCTGCTCGCCGCGGAACGGGAGCGTTCGCAGCGGATGATGTGGATCATGGTCGGGCTCGGCATCCTGGCCGCGCTCGTCGTCGGCATCGTGATCTGGTGGATGGTCAGCGTCTTCGCGCCGGGCGCGTCCGAAGCGCCGCTCAACGAGCAACGCAATATCGGTCTGACCACGAACAGTTCACCCGCGCCCGCACCCACGCCGGGGTCGAATCCGACCCCGGCAGGCGGCGTTCCCCTTGCGGTCACCCGGGTGTCGGTCTTCTCTCCGGAAGGCACGCCCGACGGCGTCAGCAGTGCGGCGGCGGTGCTCGATCACGATCCCGCCACCCTCTGGCGGACCGATCAGTACTTCCAGCAGTTCCCGGCCCTCAAGAAGGGGATCGGGCTGATGGCCACGCTACCGAGCCCGGCGAAGCTGACGAATGTGTCGATCACTTCGCCGAGCCCGGGCACCGCGGTCGAAATCCGCACGTCGCCGACCGCGTCGCCGACGCTCGACCAGACCCAGCTGATCGGCTCCGCGCGATTGTCCGACGGCGACACCGAGATTCCGGTGCGCACCGACCAATCCGCTCGCTATGTGCTCGTCTGGATCACCGGACTCGGCAACTCCGGTGCCCAGTTCCAGACCTCGATCGCCGAGATTCGTTTCGACGCCGCGCCCTAGCTACCCTTCGCCGCTCGCCGCACGTGTCCGCACCGTGCCGCCGCTGAGTGGTGTTCCGGCCTTGCGCCGCAGGCTTTCTTGCCGCCCTCTGCGTCCCGATCAGTCTGGTTGCTGCCGAATCATGACTGACGATATGATTCATTCCGCGCTCTCAGCAGGGGAGCTTCCCGGGTTCTGGTGTTTCGATCCTGGATGCTGCGAAATCTTCGGTTAACGGTCGCCCGTGTCCGTTTGCCACCGTGAGCGCTGTCCGAGGGGTTGGCTTTTTGTCCGAACTGAACGACGAGTCCCGTGGGGGGAGATCGCAACCGGTGGCGTATCGCGAACGCTCGTTCATACCCGGTGAGCTGACCGACATCGAACTGCTTCATGCCCATGCCCGTGGCCAGCGGCATGCCTTCGCCGAACTGCTGTGCAGGCACAACGACCACCTCTGGCAGACCGCGTTGCGCACGTCCTACACGCGTGAAGACGCGGCCGACTGCCTCCAGGACGCATTGCTCTCGGCCCACCGCACCGCTGCGTCGTTCCGTGCAGAGGCAGAGGTGCGCAGCTGGTTGCATGCGATCGTGGTCAACGCCTGCCTGGACCGGATCCGGCGCAACAAGACCCGGCGCGCGATCTCGCTGTCGCCGGAGAACATGCCGGAACCGCGTGATGAGCGCGACAATATGGCCGAACTGGAGATGTCGCTCGTCATCGACCGTGCGCTGTTCTCGCTCCCGCCTGACCAGCGCACGGCGCTCGTCGCGATCGACCTGGAGGGGTATAGCGTGGCGGAAGCGTCCGCGATGCTCGGGGTTCCGGAGGGCACGATCAAGAGCCGGTGTGCCCGCGCCCGGCAGCGACTACAAGAACGCTTGGAATTTCTCCGGGATCCGGGGAACCGGAAGTAGCCGAGATGCGTCATTAACAGTGACGAACCGCTAGACGATGTACTTGCAGTCCCCCGCGTGGGCGGTGGGATCCCACGTCAGATGAGAGAACCGGAGGTGCCATGGCGACCCGTTCCGTACCGCAGCCTCCGTTCTCGACCGAACTCCTCGCCGATCTCCATGCCGAGAACGTCGCGCCGGAGCTGGGGGAGCAATTGTGGCCCGAGGTCCGACGCGACCCCGACGCGCTGCGGTATCTGCACTCGCTCGACGAGGTGAGCGCGCAGCTGCGCACCCTCGGCCAGGACGACCACGTCATCCATGCCATGCCTGCCGATATCGCCGCTCGGCTGGAACAGTTCGTCGATGGACTCGTCTTCGACGAGGAGCCCACCGAGCAGGTGGCGACCATCCACCAGCTGCCGTCCGCGGCCGCTCCCGAATCCGTGGACGCCCCAGCGGTTTCCGATCTGGATGCGCAACCACCCAGCGTCGCCGCACCGATCTCCCTGGACGAACGGCGCGGTCGCAGACTCCGCTGGCTCGCCGCGGCGGCGGCCGCCGCCGCGGTCGTGGCCTGCGCCGCCGTGGCGGTGTCGACGTTCGGCGGCCGTGAGGTCGCCCCGACCGCCCAGCCGACCACCGGCAATGTCGAACTCGGTGACGATCTGAATGCCACCGCGGCGCTCGCCGCGCTCGGCCGCCACGACGTCACCGGCGCACTGGGCAGCCAGGCCGCCCTGAACCGCTGCGTGCACGCCAACGGCCTCGACCGCACCATCCTCGGCTCGACCAACACCACGTTCCATGGCCAGGCCTCGGTGCTGATCCTGCTCACCGGCCCCCGCCCGCACAAGATCACCGCACTGGTCGTCGGGATCGGTTGCACCACCGACGATCCACAACAACTCGCCCGCACCGACATCGGGTGACGCGGTCGAGGCGTCCACCACACCCTGGCCCGGGAACAACAACGTTTAGGCTGTTGTTGACCGACACGTCCCAAGATTTCTCCCTCGGAAGGGTCACATGAGCACGCCAGTTCGCGACTTGATCATCGTCGGCTCCGGACCCGCCGGCTACACGGCCGCCGTCTACGCCGCCCGCGCCGAGCTCCAGCCGCTGCTGTTCGAGGGCACCCAGTTCGGCGGCGCACTGATGACGACCACCGAGGTCGAGAACTTCCCCGGCTTCCGTGACGGCATCATGGGCCCGGACCTCATGGAAGAGATGCGCGAGCAGGCCAAGCGGTTCGGCGCCGACATCCGCACCGAGGACGTGGACGCGATCGACCTGAGCGGACCGGTCAAGACCGTGACCGTCGGCGACGAGACGCACCAGGCCTACGCCGTGATCCTCGCCATGGGTTCGGCTGCGCGCTACCTCAACGTGCCCGGTGAGCAGAAGCTGCTCGGCCGCGGTGTGAGCGCCTGCGCCACCTGTGACGGCTTCTTCTTCAAGGGCCAGGACATCGTCGTGGCCGGCGGTGGCGACTCCGCGATGGAGGAGGCCACCTTCCTGACCAAGTTCGCCGCGAGCGTGACCATCGTGCACCGCCGCGAAGAGTTCCGTGCCTCACGCATCATGCTCGAGCGTGCCAAGGCCAACGAGAAGATCAAGTTCGTGCTCAACGCCGAGGTGGCCGCCGTCAACGGCGACACCAGTGTGACGAGCCTGACGCTGCGCGACACCCGCACCGGTGAGACCTCGGAGCTCGCCGCTACCGGTCTGTTCGTGGCGATCGGCCACGACCCGCGCAGCGAACTGGTCAAGGGCCAGGTCGAACTCGACGGCGAGGGCTACGTCCAGGTGCTGCACCCGTCGACGGCAACCAAGGTGCCCGGCGTTTTCGCCGCGGGCGACCTGGTCGACCACACCTACCGGCAGGCGATCACCGCCGCGGGCACCGGCTGCCGTGCGGCGATCGACGCCGAGCGCTGGCTCGCCGACCAGGGCGACATCACGTCCAACACGCTGGACCATGCCGGCAGCCCGGTTGTCGTCTCCGCCAACTGATCTCATCACTTTTTCCACCGCAAGGAGATAACCCATGTCCAAGAGTGCCAATACGGTCACTGTCACCGACGCGTCATTCGCCGATGACGTGCTGCTCAGCGAGAAGCCGGTGCTCGTGGACTTCTGGGCCGACTGGTGCGGTCCGTGCAAGATGGTTGCCCCAGTGCTGGAGGAGATCGCGGGCGCGCACGCGGACAAGCTGACCATCGCCAAGTTGGATGTGGACGCCAACCCGGGCACCGCCCGCGATTATCAGATCCTTTCGCTCCCAACTATGATGCTGTTTTCCGGCGGTAAGCCGGTCAAGCAAATCGTGGGAGCCAAGGGCAAAGCCGCCCTGTTGCGCGAACTCGACGGCGTCATCTGACGCGAAATCGAGTCCCCAAAGGCCGCCGTTATCCAACGGCGCGCCGTTAGGATGCCTGGAACCCGGGAATTGTCGAATTCCCGTCCGGGTCTGAGACAATCGACCGACCTCCGGTCGTGCGAGGGTGTATGCCGTCGCATGAGTGGGTACCCGGGTTGACGGAAGGAAAGGGCTCTCACGCATGCACCGACTTCGTCACGGCGATACCGGTCCAGCCGTCGCCGAGGTTCGGAGCACCCTGGCAAGTCTCGGGTTTCTGCACGCTCACGCCGTCGGCACCGATCACGCCGATGCGCGCGAGTATTGGAAGGACACCGACGCCTCCTTCGACCGTCAGCTGGATTCCGCGGTTCGCGCCTTTCAGCAGCACCGCGGACTGTTGGTCGACGGCATCGTCGGGCCGGCCACCTATCGAGCCCTCAAAGAGGCGTCCTACCGCCTCGGTGCCCGCACCCTGATCTATCAACTGTCCGCACCGCTCTACGGTGACGATGTGGCAACCCTGCAGCGCAGGCTGCAGGACCTCGGTTTCTACGTGCATCGGGTCGACGGCTACTTCGGCCCGCATACCCACGAAGGCCTGACCGCGTTCCAGCGGGAGATCGGGCTGTCCGCCGATGGCATCTGTGGGCCGGACACGCTGCGGTCACTGGAACTGCTCGGTGCGCGCGTCACCGGCGGCAATCCACATCGCATCGCCGAGGAAGAAGTGGTGCACCGGGCCGGGCCACAGCTCACCGGCAAGCGCATCGTCATCGATCCCGGTCTCGGAGGTCAGGACAAGGGCCACGCGGTCCCCACAGAGTACGGCGACGTCTACGAGTCGGAGATCCTGTGGGATCTGGCCAGTCGGCTGGAGGGTCGCATGGCCGCCACCGGTATGGAGACGTTCTTGTCCCGGCCGTGGGGCGCCAACCCTTCCGATGCCGAACGGGCCGAGACCTCCAACGCTTTCGACGCCGATCTGATGATCTCGCTGCGCTGTGCGATCAACCCGAGTCCCTCGGCGAACGGGGTGGCGAGCTTCCATTTCGGTAACTCGCACGGCTCCGTGTCGATGATCGGTCAGGTGCTGGCCGGCTTCATTCAGCGCGAGGTCGTCGCACGAACGTCGTTGCAGGACTGTCGACTTCACGCCCGAACATGGGATCTGTTGCGGCTGACCAAGATGCCGACCGTGCAGGTCGATATCGGCTATCTCACCAACGAATACGACGCGACGGTGCTCACCAACCCGCGGATGCGTGACGTGATCGCCGAAGCCATCCTGATTTCGGTGAAACGGCTGTATCTGCTCGGTCAAGACGATCAGCCAACGGGCACATACACTTTCGCCGAACTGCTGGCCGAGGAGTTGGCTGCGGCCGACCGCATGTAGTGCGACTCGAACTCCGAAAACACCTACGCCCCCGCCGACTTCGGTCAGCGGGGGCGTAGTCTTCTGTGCCGTCGGCAGGCTAGGGCGCACCGATCCGGAAGGGGACCGTCAGCGCCGCCGCCGCGAGCAGTTGATCGAGGGCCCGCTCCACATCTTCTTTCCAGCCGTGATCGGAGTCGAGCTCGAGACGCAGTCGCGGGAACCGGTGATGCGGGGCGATCACCTCGAAGCCGACCTCCTCGAGGAAGTCCGCGTCGATCATGCACGTTTCCGGCGAGCATATGGTGGCCGCGGTCGCCGAGCCCGAATCACGGACCGGTGAGCCGATCCGCTCCATCAAGGTCATCGAACCGAGCGATCGATCCGACATCGCCTTGGTCGGGGGATCGGTGCGAATACCGAAGGCCTCCAGCGCTCGAACACCGCGGCGCACCAGATCCGCCACCACGGCCGAGATGAGCCGGTGGGCTATGTCGGCATCCGAATAAGGGAATTCGGCGCTCAGCGTGGTCAGCAGGACCGCGTCCGGGCTTACCGGTGACGTGGGGAAGAGAGCGGCACGCGGCACAGCGCTGGGTGGCGAATACAACGCGCAACCCGCCACGTTGCCATTCACGTTGGCCACCTGGCCGCACGAACCCCATTCCAGCATCACCGTCGAGAGCCAGGCCTCCTTCTCGAAGACCGGATCGCTGAACTCCCGAGAGTTCTCCGCGACAGCGGGATCGATCTCCCAGAACACACAGCGCCGTGCATGTGTGGGGAGCTTGTCCAGTCCGCCGAGGGTAAGTGCTGTGACGCTGGTCGACACCGCTCTACTCAGCCTCCAGCCGTCCGATTCATCCACGCTCACGCCGCATCAGTACTTGCTCGCCAGCAAGAATAAGCGATCAACGAGATCCCGCCTCATTCCACGTCACTGTGCTATTGGTCAGGAGCAGTGCGCCGGTCCCACCGAGGGTCACGCCGACGCCGCATCCCTCTATTTTCCGCGCCGTCACTGTGACGTTTCGGCGCCAGACCCGTACTTATCGGAAACACGGGGCCATTTCGCCACTTTCGTCACGCGCCGAGCTGCTGTTGCTCCATCATGCCGACAATCCGCTCGAGGTCTTCGACCGAACCGAACTCGACAACAATCTTGCCCTTGCGCTTGCCGAGACTCACCGTGACCCGAGTATCGAACGATTCCGACAACCGCTCGGCAACGTCCTGCAGACCCGGCATGTGGATCGGCTTGCGTCGGGGAGCGGTCGGGGCCGCGGCGTCCGGATCGCGATTCGCGAGTGTGACAGCTTCTTCGGTGGCACGGACCGACAACCCCTCGGCGACGATGCGCGCGGCAAGAACCTCTTGGGCGTCCGCTCCGGCCTCGAGACCGAGCAGGGCACGAGCATGTCCCGCCGACAACACGCCGGCCGCTACCCGCCGCTGCACAGGGATCGGCAGCTTCAGCAGACGGATCATGTTCGTCACGACCGGTCGGGACCGGCCGATTCGCGATGCCAATTCCTCGTGGGTGACATCGAACTCTTCGAGCAACTGCTGATAGGCCGCCGCCTCTTCGAGCGGGTTGAGCTGCACCCGATGGATGTTCTCCAACAGTGCGTCGCGCAGCATGGATTCGTCGGCGGTCTCGCGGACGATCGCCGGAATCGTCGTCAAGCCGGCCTGTTGGCAGGCCCGCCAGCGCCGCTCGCCCATGACGATCTGGTACCGGTCCACCGCGGGCTCGACCCGACGCACCACGATCGGTTGCATAAGACCGAACTCGCGAATGGAGTGCACCAGCTCGGCGAGTGCCTCTTCTTCGAAGACATGCCGCGGCTGCTTGGGATTCGGCTCGATCTGCTCAGGGCTGATCTCGCGATAGATCGCACCGCCGGAGGAGGAGAGCTCCTCCTCGGTCGGATCGGGGACCCGATGGAGGAATGCGGAAGCCGGTTGCGGGCCGATCGGATCGAGACCGATGACCACATTCGCCGCGGCACTGCCGAGACCCGGTGTGGCCGCCGGCCCCGTCGGGATCAACGCGGCAAGACCGCGTCCTAGCCCACCCTTCTTCGCCTGAGTCATCGGTCTACCGATCCCTTCTCTGTTCGCCACCACGCCAGTCCAACCGACCGCTACGGGTCATTGCGCGCCTGCTGCCCCACGTCGGGGCACCGCACGCGCCGCCATCTCACGACCAGCATCGAGATAGCTCATCGCACCCCGGGAGCCTGGATCATAATCGAGCACCGTCATTCCGTAGCCCGGTGCTTCGGAGACCTTCACACTGCGCGGGATCACCGACCGCAGCACCACGTCGCCGAAGTGTCCACGCACCTCCTCCGCGACCTGGTCGGCCAGCTTGGTGCGGCCGTCGTACATCGTGAGAACCACGGTGGAGACGTGCAATTCGGGATTGAGATGCGCCTGCACCAAGCCGATATTGCGGAGCAGCTGACCGACACCTTCCAGCGCGTAGTACTCGCACTGGATCGGGATCAGCACCTCTTTGGCCGCGACCATCGCATTGACGGTGAGCAGACCGAGGGACGGCGGGCAGTCGATCATCACGTAGTCGATGTCGTACCCCGCGATATTGGCTTCCTGGATCGCGGCTTTGAGTCGACCCTCCCGAGCCACCATCGACACCAGCTCGATCTCCGCACCGGCAAGATCGATCGTGGCCGGGATGCAGAGCAGGCGCGGACTGTGCGGGCTTTGCTGAATCGCGTCCTTGACCGAGATCTCACCGATCAGCAGTTCATAACTCGAGGGGACACCCGAGTGATGCTCGACGCCGAGGGCGGTGCTTGCGTTGCCCTGCGGATCGAGGTCGATCACGAGAACTGTCATCCCTTGGTGCGCAAGGGCGGCCGCGAGGTTGACCGCTGTCGTCGTCTTACCGACGCCACCCTTCTGATTGGCAATGGTGATGATGCGCTGCTCGTGCGGTTTCGGCACTGTCACCTTTCCTGGATGCAATATCTGACTGGCGCGTTGCGCTTCGGCCGCGATCGGGGTCTCACTGGCGGAGATGTGCCCGAACGGTGTGCTTCCGAAGGCCTCCGCATCGAGATTGCTGGAGTCCAGCAATCCCGGCACGCGCGACGTAGTTTCCCGTGAAACATTCGCCGGACCACCGCTCGACATAGAAAGCTCCTAACGCGAGAACCTCAGATGACGACCCCCGACGAACGTCGGCGCCGTGTCATCAATAGCTGTGTCGGATCGAACATGATGCTCAATCGGAACCGCGGCGCCCGATCGACCGAGCGGAGCTCTCGCCGCTGTGACACCCTCCGTGGCACCAACGCTCACGCCCGACGGTGACTAGCTTGCCAGCACCGAGCGTGATTAGAAAGCTGAATCGCGGCAACGCACAAAGGACACGCAAATCTGCGGCGATTCTCCCTGGCGCGGTCGAGATTTCGACCACCCGAGCCGATGTTTCACATGAAACGTGATGCCGAATCCGAACTTCCGCGCCAGTCGATCGGACGCACCAACGCGCCGTCAGCCGGTTCGGATGGGCCTGAATCCTGCTGACACCGTTGGCGGCGCCCATCTCCGCCCGCCACTACGACAGCCGTGCGATCCGTCACGCCGCTCGGCTGGACGCAGATCTCGTTGCACCCCCTCGCATTGTGCCGTTGAGTCACACCACGTGGACACATCACCGGCTATCGCTGAGTCGAGCCGACTGGACCACACCGGGTACCGCTGTTGGCGCACATCGTAGGGATGAGTCGTTCGCACCTTCTGTCTGGCCGTTGGGCCGCACTGGATCGCGCATCACCCTGTTGGTTCGTTGTGTCATGCCCTGGACCGCATTGTCGTGCCGTCGAGTAGTGCCGTCGAACCGCACCAACCTGGATCACAGTCCCCGGCCAGGCTCTAGGGAAACGACGTTGGGACCAGCCGTTGGCCATTCAACTGTCGGCTGACCTTCCGCCCACCACTGGGCAGATCACGCTCGACCACCTCGTTGGGTCACGCTGTTGGACCGCATCGTCGAGCCACGCCGGCCTTTACGGGCGGCGCCGGTCGAGCCATGTCGTCACCACATCGCAGCATCGCGTCACTCTAAAGGGGGCCTCGAGTCGCGCAAAGCGACTTCGCATCGTTGGGTCGCATCGCCGAGTCGCATCGCCGAGTCGCATCGCCGAGTCGCATCGCCGAGTCGCATCGCCGAGTCGCATCGCCGAGTCGCATCGCCGAGTCGCACCGCCGAGTCGCACCGCCGAGTCGCACCGCCGAGTCGCACCGCCGAGTCGCACCGCCGAGTCGCACCGCCGAGTCGCACCGCCGAGTCGCACCGCCGGGCCGCACCGCCGGGCCGCACCGCCGGGCCGCACCGCCGGGCCGCACCGCCGAGTCGCACCGCCGGGCCGCACCGCTATCGCGGGCGCAGGCGCACTGTCTCACGTTGGGTCCGCGGGGCTCAGTTCACCTGTCTCCCTAGCCCGCCGCCCAAACTGTCACGTGGAGAATCTGCGCCATCTGCGGTGCCAAGAAGATCATCCGACCCCGGGCCGGGTCGCTGCTAAGTCATGTCGCCTGTAGATGTCGGTCCGGGTGCATGATTTTCCTGGGCTGCAATTGGCCAAGGTTTACAGAGAAGGTCGACCTGAGACCCATTCCGGCACTGACGTCTTTCGTGGCTCCCGGGCGGCGCGCCGCAGCGATCGCTCGACGCGGAGACGTGAGCGACCGGGCCCGGTTTCACATGAAACACCGACCGGGACCGTTCTGGCTAAGTCGCCTTCCGAGCCTTCCGAGCCTGCCGGGCGGCGCGGCGCGGCGATCGCTCGGCCCGAGGGAGACGCTCGGCGCTGATCACCAAGGTGGGCGTCGAAACGATTCCTGCTCCGCATTCGAGGACAGTCGCGTTGCCTGCGCCTGCGCTTGCCAATGCCGCTCCGTCTCGCTCGAGTTCCTCGGCGGCGCTGACTCCCTTGAGCGCCAGCATCCGTCCGTGATCGCGGAGCAGGGGGAGCGACCACTGCGCCAGCTTCGCCAGGGGTGCCACTGCACGGGAGGTGACCACATCCGCGCCGCCCGCTTCCTTCATCACGCCCGATTGTTCGGCCCGGCCACGCACGACCGTGATGTCGAGTCCGGCCGCCTCGATGAACTCACTGAGGAAGATGGTCCGGCGCAGCAGCGGCTCCACCAAGGTGATCCGGAGGTCCGGTCGCGCAATGGCCAACGGGATTCCCGGCAGGCCCGCACCGCTACCGATGTCGACCACCGTCGCGCCCTCGGCGATCAACTCGCCGAGCACCGCACAGTTCAGGATGTGCCGATCCCAGAGCCGCGGCACCTCTCGGGGACCGATCAACCCACGTTCCACTCCGGCGGTGGCCAGCGCCGCACAGTAGCGACGCGCGAGATCGAGACGATCACCGAACACCGTCGCGGCGATCGCGGGCGCTTCCAGCTCAGCCGGCAGTGCGGTGGCTCCACCGAGATCTCGTTCCACGTGAAACATCCTTCCGAGCTCGAGTCGATCAGGCAGCAGGCGGGTGATCAGTCGACCGCTCGCACAATCGGTCGCCGGCGTTGAATCAGGCGACAGACATGACATGTGAGATGAACACATGATTAAGGGCCCCTGGTCCGAAGACCAGAGGCCCTATCCAACCATTGCTCATCCGGCCGCCAAAAATGGCGTCCAGGAAGGTGGTTCAGGAAGGTACGACGACCACGTGCCGATTCGGCTCGACGCCTTCGCTCTCGCTGCTGACGCCATCGACCGCAGCCACCGCGTCGTGCACGATCTTCCGCTCGAACGGGGTCATCGGGGCCAATGGCTCCGGCTCACCCGACTCGAGCACCCGTTGCGCGGCAGCGGTCCCCAGCGCGCTCAACTCGGCGCGACGCTTGGCCCGCCAGCCGGCTACATCGAGCATCAGCCTGCTGCGCACACCGGTCGTCTGCTGCACGGCCAGCCGAGTCAGCTCCTGAAGCGCGTCGAGCACCTCGCCATTGCGGCCGACAAGCTTCGACAGATCGCGGCCACCATCGATGCTGACAATCGCGCGGTCGCCCTCGACGTCGAGGTCGATATCACCATCGAAGTCGAGCACGTCGAGCAACTGCTCGAGGTAGTCGCCGGCGATCTCGCCCTCTTCGATCAGAGCTTCCTCGGCGTCGCTCGCGACATCACCGGGCTCCGACCCGGTCTCTGATTCACGACCCGTCGTGGTGTCCACCATCGTCGTCGTCGCCACAGTGGCGTCCCCTCCGTCGGTCTCAACAGTCATTTGATTTCCTTCATCTGCTTATCGCGCGGACCCGGCGCCGGGCGCCGGCCGGAAACGCGATCAGGGGTTGCTCAATGCGTTCAGCGCCGGCGCTTCTGGTTCGCACGGCCTCGGGTTCCGGGCCGCCGCTGGCCACCGGGCCGGCGTTGTCCGGATGCCTTGCCTGTCGCAGGCTTCGCGGTGCCGTTCGTCGACGGGGGAGCGTCGGCCGACTCGTTGTCAGTCGATTCTGCGGCGTCGACCGCGGTCTGCTTCTTCTTGGTACTGACCGGCTTGGCACCCGGCTTCGGCGCGTTCTGCGCACGCAGCTCCAGCTTCGCCTGCTTCTTCTCTTCTTCTTCCTTGGCCATCCGACCGAAGACGAGGTGCTGCTGCCCGTAGGTCCAGATGTTGTTGGACACCCAGTAGAGCAGGATGGCGATCGGCAGGAACGGACCACCGACGAGCACACCGAGCGGGAACACCCACAGCGCAAGCTTGTTCATCATCGCGGCCTGCGGGTTGGCGGCCGCCTCGGGAGTCTGGCGCTGTACCGAAGCCCGCGCGTTGAAGTGGGTTGCCAGACCGGCGATGACCATCAACGGAATCGAGACGAGCGCGATGCTCAGCTTCGATGGCACGCCGCCGTAGTCGGCGAATGCCTCGAGCTGACTCATCGGGCTGGTGATGTAGGCCGAGATGGGGGCACCGAAGATACGCGCCGCCAGGAACGACTGGACGTCGGTGGCGCTGAAGACATAGTTCGGCGTATGCGCGTTGTCGTAGGTCGACATACCGAGCTGTCCGATGCCGGTACCGGTGCGGTTGAAGGAGCGCAGCACATGGAACAGGCCGAGGAACACCGGCACCTGCGCCAGGATCGGCAGGCAGCCCATCACCGGGTTGAAGCCGTGATCCTTCTGGAGCTTCTGCATCTCCACCGCCATCTTCTGGCGGTCGTTTTTGTACTTCTTCTGCAGCTCCTTGATCTGCGGCTGCAGCTCCTGCATCTGCTTGGTCGTGCGGACCTGCTTGACGAATGGCTTATAGAGCAGCACTCGCAGCGTGAACACCAGGAACACCACGGCAAGGGCCCAGGTGAGTCCGTTGTCCGCGCCGAACGCGAACCCGAAGACCCGATGCCAGAACCAGAGGATCCAGGACACCGGGTAATAAATGAAGTCGAGCACGGCTCTATGCACTCCCGTCGTTCGTGTCGCCGATCACCGCGCGCGGTGATCCTTTACAAGCATCTGGCGCCGGCGTCGCAGGGTCGGCGTCCGACTCGTTCCCTGCGCGTTTCCTGCGCTCCGGAACGGGGTCCCACCCACCAGGGTGCCAGGGCGCACATTTGGCCAATCGCACGACCGTCAATACGAGGCCGACGAACAGTCCGCGCGTGCGAAGTGCGGTGACGGCGTACTCGCTACAGGTCGGGGTGAAACGGCACACCGGCATGCGAGTGGGGGAGACGTAGGTGCGGTACAGCTCGATCACAAAGATCAGGGCCTTGGCAGGCAGTCGAACAAGGGTCGTCTTCACGACCGATCACCGGCGGCCGCGCCATGTGGCTCTATTGTGATGCCCAGCTTGCGTAGTGCGCCGCGTAACTGGCGAAGCAGTTCGTCCGAGTCGGCCGCCGCCGCGCCGGGTAGCGCGCGGATCACGATGTCGGTCTCGGCGGGCAGATCGGCGGTCACCTTGGCGCACATATGACGCAGGCGGCGGGCCACCCGGTGTCGAACCACCGCGGAGCCCACCGCCTTGCTGACAATCAATCCGAACCGTGGCCCGCCAATGCGAACCAACGATCCGGCTGTTGCCGGATCGTCCTGTCGTCCATTCGCGCCCACAACTCCGTCATACCCGTGCACAAGCGCGTGTACGACCAGATCTCGCCTCCCGATTCGCTGGCCGCGGCGCACCGTCCGGGAGAAGTCGGCACGATGATGCAACCGATACGGCTCAGGCAGCACCCGAGCGTCCGAAAGCGAAGATCAGGCAGTGAGGGTTTTGCGGCCCTTGCCGCGACGCGCGGAAACGATGGCGCGACCCGCACGGGTCCGCATCCGGAGACGGAAGCCGTGAACACGCGCCCGACGACGGTTGTTCGGCTGGAACGTCCGCTTGCCCTTGGCCACGGTCAACACTCCTCGAGTAGGTGGGCGCCAGTCGGCACCCGAAGTATGGGTATTACGTATTTCGCGATGAATCGCAGTCTGGTCATCATCGGCGCGCGTCGGTCCTGGCGCACAGGTCTGGTTTGACCAACCGCGGTCAGCACAGGACCGCCACCGCACCAAGGGGTGACTGTACGAGGGTACTGATCGGCCAGGAGCGGGTCAAACTCGGCCCACCGCTGCTGAAGTTACGCATTCGTGCGGTCTGGCGTGAGTTCGTCCACACCCCTAGCCTTCGGCTACTGCCGCGAGCAGTGTGTGTAGCCAAAGGATTGCTGAAGAATCGCAGGTCCGGGCGTTGTCACGGACGAATGTGAGCACGTTTCACATCTCCCCAGAGTTCTCCACATCTGTGGATAATTGTGTGGAAAGACCCCTGGAGTGGCATATTCGTAGGGCCGACGGTGCCACGTCGCCGCCCGGGATGGGGGAATCCGGGCAGCGTCCGAACCTAACGGACGTACGCAGGATCATCAAAATCTACCTTGCCCGGTAGCTGCCCGCGTACCCCGGCCGTCTGCTCCTATCGCCTACTTCCGGGGAGGAACACCTGCATGGACGACGAGCAGAACGTGTTGGCCACAGTGTGGCCAGAGGTGGTTGCCGAGCTCACCACCGGCTCACCCGATGGTGCCATCCCACCGGTGACCAGGGCGCAGCAAGCCTGGTTGAAACTGGTCAAGCCGCTGACGGTGGCCCAGGGTTTCGCCTTGCTCTCGGTGCCCTCGTCGCTGGCCCAGGAAGCCATCGAACGCGATCTGCGCGAACCCATCCTGCGCTCGCTGGCCCGGCGCCTCGGCCCCCAGGTGGAAGGACTCGGCGTACGGATCGCGGCACCGACCAACCAGCCTTCGGAGCGGCCGGGCAATTCGGCGCGCCACGCCAGGATGACAAGCAGGCCGGAGCGGAGCCGGGACACCGGTCGCGGGCCCGCCGGGTATCCGTCGGCCGACTATCCCGGCCGCAGTGACTATCAAGCACCGCGCTACGCCGCCCAGAGCGACTTCCCGGCCGCGTCCAATGACTACGCACCGCAGTCGAACGACTACGCGCCGACATCGGACTATCCGGGTGCCGGCTATGAACCGGAGTACGTGCCGTCCCAGGAGTACGTGCCTGCCACGGAGTACACACCCAACGGCGACTATCACATCGACGAGTACCCGACCCGCGGCGATTACCCGAGCCAGGGCACTCGCAGGGAAAGCCCCGGCGGACCGACGCCAGAGGTAATGCCCGCGCCGCGCCGCGACTCCGGGATGCCACCGCGCCGCGACTCCATTCCGCCGGGACAGGAGTCACTGTTCACCCCGGAGCCGCCGCCGATGCGCGGTCCGGCCAGGGCGCCGATGCGTGAGGACGGCCGCCCGAGCGAGGATCCCGCGATCGCGGCAGCACACGAATCGGTCCGTGAGCCGATGTCCCGAGAACAGATGTCCGAGAATCCGCGCGACCACGACGACGAGCCCGTCGTCAACGTGCGCAACTCTTGGCCCACCTACTTCACCAAGACCCAAGAAACCCCGGCGCAGTCGAACTCCTCGGCCAGTCTCAATGCGAAGTACACCTTCGAGACGTTCGTGATCGGCGCATCCAACCGTTTCGCGCACGCCGCCGCCGTGGCTATCGCCGAGGCCCCTGCCAGGGCTTACAACCCACTGTTCGTATGGGGCGCTTCAGGTTTGGGCAAGACGCATCTGCTGCACGCGGCCGGCCACTACGCCCAGCGGCTGTTTCCTGGGATGCGGGTGAAGTACGTCTCGACCGAAGAGTTCACCAACGACTTCATCAACAGCCTGCGTGACGATCGCAAGGTTGCCTTCAAACGCCGCTACCGCGAGACCGACATCCTGCTTGTCGACGACATCCAGTTCATCGAGGGTAAAGAAGGTATCCAGGAGGAGTTCTTCCATACCTTCAACACCCTGCACAACGCCAACAAGCAGATCGTCGTCTCCTCGGACCGACCGCCCAAGCAGCTGGCCACCCTGGAGGAGCGGCTGCGGACGCGGTTCGAGTGGGGCCTCATCACCGACGTGCAGCCGCCGGAGCTGGAGACGCGCATTGCGATCCTGCGCAAGAAGGCACGGATGGACCGGCTGGACGTGCCGCACGATGTGCTGGAACTCATCGCCGGCCGCGTCGAGCGCAATATCCGTGAGCTGGAAGGCGCGCTGATTCGGGTGACCGCCTTCGCCTCGCTGAACGGTCAGCCGCTGAATCTTCCGCTGGCCGAGGTGGTGCTGCGTGATCTGATGCCCGATACGGCCGCCTTGGAGATCAATGCCGCGACGATCATGGCCGTCACCGCCGAGTACTTCAACACCACGCTCGAGGAGCTGACCGGGCCGGGCAAGGCGCGGCCGCTGGCACAGGCCAGGCAGATCGCAATGTATCTGTGCCGTGAGCTCACCGATCTTTCGCTGCCGAAGATCGGTCAGGCCTTCGGGCGCGACCACACCACGGTCATGTACGCCGACAAAAAAGTGCGCAAGGAGATGACCGAGCGCCGCCGGGTCTATGACCAGGTGCAAGAACTAACAGCCCGGATTAAACAGCGTTCGCGCTGATCGCCGCTAACACCCACTGCACCGTCCCTGAACTGGGGCGGTGCATTTTTTTGGCTTGTGGATTCCTCGAGGAATCCCTGTGGAGTCCTCGAGGAATCTCCCAGTTGTGCACCGGTTCGTGCACAGGCCGGGGGAGCGGGTCCGGCGCAGGGATTAACAGGGGTGGATTCAACAGTCTCCACAGCGGTTGCTCCCCAGGCATCCTGACCAGCGCACCACTCGGTCAACGCCCTGTGGAATCCTCGAGGAGTCCTTGTGGAGTCCTCGAGGATTCCTCGAGTTGTCCACGAATCGGTGCACACGTGTGAACAACAGGGTGAATCTGGTGGAACAACTCGAGGAGCACTCGAGGATGGATGCTGAACAACTTCGGAGCCTCCACAGACCCCGCCCGTTCATCCTCGAGTCACCCGATGGCCATCCCCACGGCACCACACCCCCGGACCTGCGAAGACCGCCCCAGTCCACAGATTCCACAGTGCCTACTACTACTTCAGTTCTTCTTCTTAGAGAACTCTCTTCAAAACAGGGTGTGTGGAAAGTCCGTTGGTGAGTGTCGCCTCCGTGTCACTCGCCGAAAAGCGGGCAAGGACGAAACGGAGACCTATCGACAGACAGGACCGACCGGCATCGGACAACCGATGAGTTCCGCGCAGTCGCGCGTCGAGAAAGCCGAGCACTCGGTTGATCGGCTCGGAGGGTCGGACTAGGTTCAGGTGCCGCACGCGAGTACGGTTTGGTGTCGGTCGCCTGTGCCACACTTTTCAAGGCGGCCGATTCAGCACCCGTTCAAGAACTGACGAGCCGAGATAGATCACGGAACCGGGAGAGGACAGATCGGGCGATGGAGCTTGCAGGCATGAAGTTTCGGGTCGCACGAGAAGACTTCGCCGAATCCGTTGCGTGGGTTGCTCGTAGCCTCCCGTCCCGGCCTCCTGTCCCGGTGCTCGGCGGTGTGCTGCTGGTCGCCGACGAAGGCGGGCTCACCGTCTCCGGCTTCGACTACGAGGTCTCCGCGCAGATGCGGGTCGCGGCCGAGGTCGCGGGTCCCGGCCAGGTGCTCGTCTCCGGCCGGTTGCTCGCGGACATCACCAAGGCCCTGTCCAACAAGCCGGTCGACGTCTCGCTCGAGGGCACTCGCGTGCTCATTGCGTGCGGCAGCGCGAAGTTCTCGCTGCCGACCATGCCGGTCGAGGATTACCCCCAGCTGCCCGAGGTGCCCCAGCAGACCGGCGAACTGAGTGTCGAGGTCTTCGCCGAGGCGGTCGGCCAGGTCGCTGTCGCCGCAGGCCGCGACGACACCCTGCCGATGCTCACCGGCATCCGGGTGGAGATCGAGGGACCCAAGGTCGTGCTCGCGGCCACCGACCGGTTCCGGCTTGCGGTCCGGCACATCGAATGGCAGCCCGCCCGTGCCGATATCGAGACCTCGGTGCTCATCCCGGCACGGACGCTCTCGGAAGCCGCGAAGACACTCGGCCCCTCGGATGCCCCGGTTCAGCTGTCGCTCGGCACGGGTTCCGGATCGGGCTCGGACGGTCT
This sequence comes from Nocardia sp. NBC_01009, assembly GCF_045208035.1. Taxonomy (NCBI): domain Bacteria; kingdom Bacillati; phylum Actinomycetota; class Actinomycetes; order Mycobacteriales; family Nocardiaceae; genus Nocardia; species Nocardia sp. NBC_01009. The sequence goes on from NZ_CP108695.1 coordinate 1,047,031, forward strand.
GCTCGGCATCGTGAACGCGGGCCGCAGGACCACAACTCGGCTGCTCGATGCCGAGTTCCCCAAGTTCCGTCAGCTGCTGCCGAAGGAACACACCTCGATTGCCACCCTCCAGGTGGCCACGCTGACCGATGCCATCAAGCGCGTCGCCCTTGTCGCCGAGCGTGGTGCTCAGGTGCGTCTGGAGTTCTCCAGCGAGGGCCTGCTGCTGTCCGCGGGCGGCGACGACGCCGGGCGCGCGGAGGAGTGGCTCGAGGCCGATTTCCGTGGCGAATCACTTACCATCGCCTTCAACCCCGGCTACCTCATCGACGGACTGTCCGCGCTGCATGCCGACCGGGTCACCTTCGGATTCACCACTCCGAGCCGCCCCGCGGTGCTGTTGCCCGCCAGCGACGAGGAGCCGAAGGTGCTCGAATCCGGCGCGTTCGCCGCGCTGGAGAGTGTGTACATCTACCTGCTGATGCCGGTTCGGCTGCCGGGCTGAGCGTCTGTGCATGATCGGGTGCTGCGCGCTCCGGCGCAAGCAACAGCGCCGCACGGCGGTTCGAACCTCTTAGGGACGCAGCGGTATTCGTTGTCCACACCATCCACATGGACGCGATCCATCCACAGTTCTTCCACAGCAGGTGATCGGGCCGCAATTCCTTCGGCGTTCGCACGACCACATGTGGTTTCGTGGCCTCTACCAGCGGCGATGACAATCGGGTCGAGGTAGGCGGATGTTCGTCAGGGCGCTGTCGCTGCGTGATTTTCGGTCCTGGGAGCACGCGGAACTCGAATTATCCCCAGGCCGAACGGTTTTCCTCGGATCCAACGGCAACGGCAAGACCAACCTGCTCGAGGCGATCGGCTATCTGGCCACACTCGGCTCACACCGGGTCGCCGCGGACGCGCCGCTGATCCGGCTCGGGACCGAACGCGCCAGAATCGGCGCCACCGTCGTGAACGCGGGCCGGGAGCTCCGTATCGATCTGGAACTGAATCAGGGCGCCGCCAATCGCGCCCAGATCAACCGCTCTCCGGTCCGCCGGCCGCGCGAGATTCTCGGCATTCTCCAGACGGTGCTCTTCGCGCCCGAGGATCTTGCGCTGGTGCGCGGTGATCCCGGCGAGCGCAGACGGTTCATGGACGAGTTGTGCACAGCCAGATTGCCTCGGCTCGCCGCGGACCGCGCCGACTACGACCGCGTGCTGCGGCAGCGTTCGGCATTGCTGAAAACCGCAGGGCGACAAGGGCGATCGAGGGGAGCCGGCGCCGCCGAACTGACCACCCTCGACGTTTGGGACGGACACCTTGCGTCGCATGCCTCGGTGCTGCTCGCCGAACGCTTGCGGCTTGTGCACGACCTGTACCCCTATCTCGCACAGTCCTATGCGTCGATCGCGCCCGAATCGCGGCCCGCCGCAATCGGTTACCGCAGTGCCACGCTGCCTCCGGAATTCCTGGATCCCGCCCGGGCACCGCTGCCTGGGGACATCGAGGCATTGGAGGCGATCATGCTGCAGGAGTTGGCGGCGGCGCGACCGAAGGAGTTGGAGCGCGGCGTCTGCCTGGTCGGCCCGCACCGCGACGACCTCGACCTCATGCTCGGCACCGCACCGGCCAAGGGGTTCGCCAGTCACGGCGAATCATGGTCCTTCGCCCTCGCCCTTCGCCTCGGCGCGTTCGAACTGCTGCGTGCCACTGCGGCGGAGCCGGTGCTGCTGCTGGACGATGTTTTCGCCGAACTCGACCGCCGCAGGCGCACCGCACTTGCAGCGGTGGCCGCGGGCGCGGAGCAGGTATTGATCACCGCCGCCGTCCCCGAAGACGTGCCTGCGGAACTGGCGGCGGTTCCGCTGCGCGTGGAAACGAGTGGTGGGTCGGACGGCCGGATCTCCCAGATCGTGGAGCCGGCAGTCGAGGCGCTCGGCTCGCCTGCGGCCGAGGGCGCAGGCGTCGGCGACGACATCGAGAACAGCCCGGATAGCGCGTCCGCGACCAACTGACGGACTCGCGCACCCTGTCGGTGTGCTCCCGTACAGTGACCGATGCGTCGGCGGTGCTGCCACCGGCGCGGACACGTCGGCCGAACTACCAACACTTGTGGATAAATTCGGCCCGGTCAGCCGCTTCCCGGACCGGTGGATCCCGACTCGGTGTGGCATCGACCGATACCCGGCAACAAGAAAACGCCGAAATGGGCGTGGAATGTGATGGCCGACACCCTTGGCTGGCCGTTCGGTCGCGGAATTCCTCGCCGTGCACCGGCAAGCCGGGGGCTGGGGACAAAGTGAACAAAGCTGGGGACAAATCAAGTGCGTGCGAACGGAGCAGGTCGATGAGCGATCAGCCTGAACAGGGCGCCTCCGCACCGCAGCCCGGTGCGGAGCCGGAGCTACGTGGGATAGATCTGGCACGGCGGGCCCTCGAGGAAGCCCGTGCGGCCGCCAAAGCCAGCGGCAAGTCGGTAGGGCAGGGACGTGCGTCACCGCGCCGGAATCTGCGGACCGGCGCCAGGCGGCGAACCGGATGGTCGGGCGCGCGGCCGGACGAGCGTGATCCACAGCTGTTAGGCAGGCTGACCGGGTCGATCGCGAAGAACCGTGGCTGGTCGACGAAGGTCGCGGAGGGCATGGTTCTCGGCCGTTGGTCCGGCGTGGTCGGTGACGACATCGCCTCCCACGCCACGCCGGTGACACTGAAGGACGGTGTCCTCAGCATCGCCGCCGAATCCACCGCATGGGCCACGCAACTGCGCATGCTGCAGGGACAGATCTTGGCGAAGATCAATGCCGCGGTCGGTCAGGGCGTGGTCACCTCATTGCGCATCTCCGGCCCGGCGGCGCCGAGCTGGCGCAAAGGCGAACGGCATATCAAGGGGCGCGGACCCCGGGATACATACGGATAGTCACCGGTCCGCGGGCGTTCCACGTGAAACCGTTCATCGGGATTATCGACGCGGCAACCGATTTCATGCTCCGGGCAGCGCGACGGACTCGGCCGTGACGCGACGGCACGGGTAGTCGGGTGATGCGCCCGACCACCGGTTCCCAACCTCGGCGATGCCCGACGCCCCGACTCGGCAATGGGCATACCATGACTCCGAGGGCTCGTCACCTGCCCCGACGGTCTCGCTCCCTGCCCCCGCGCGGCAACCGAAGTCTCGTCCCGAACGAAGCCTGGCAAACGACGGCGAAGCCGAGGCGCGGGCGACAACTCTCAGGGCAGCCGAGATGGATCGAAACCCTCGGAAGGCGGAACGGACCCGTCGTCGCTCGATTTCTCGCATCCACGGAGCCGTCAGGGGTGTCGTAGGTGCATTGTGGCTTGGGTCTACCAGTAGGATGGTGACGTAACTAGCGGCGATACCTTCGGCGCGTTCGGCACAGCCCGCGCGTGGACCCCTGAATCTCGAGCAGAAAAGATCCAGGCCCCACGTGTGCTATCCGACCGCTGTGCCGAGGATCAGCAAGTAAGGAGAGCTACCGACCAGTGGCTGCCAACGACTCCAATGAATCGGGCTCGACCAACGCGACATCGGGCAAGCAGGATTACGGTGCCTCCTCCATTACGGTCCTCGAGGGACTCGAGGCGGTCCGCAAACGGCCGGGCATGTACATCGGCTCCACCGGCGAGCGCGGCCTGCACCACCTGATCTGGGAAGTCGTCGACAACTCCGTCGATGAGGCGATGGCCGGATACGCGAGCAAGGTCCAGGTCACGCTGCTCGCCGACGGCGGCGTCGAGGTCGTCGACGACGGCCGCGGTATTCCGGTGGCCATGCACGCACAAGGTGTGCCGACCATCGAGGTCGTCATGACCCAGCTGCACGCCGGCGGCAAGTTCGACTCCGATTCCTACGCGGTGTCCGGCGGTCTGCACGGTGTCGGTATCTCCGTGGTGAACGCGCTGTCGTCCCGGTTGGAAGCCGAGATCGACCGCGACGGCTACCACTGGACCCAGAGCTACAAGGCCTCCGAGCCGGGCAAGCTGGTCCAGGGCGAACCTTCCAAGAAGACCGGAACCACGATCCGCTTCTGGGCCGATTCCGAGATCTTCGAGACCACCACCTACAACTTCGAGACGGTCGCGCGCCGCCTGCAGGAGATGGCGTTCCTGAACAAGGGCCTCACCATCATCCTCACCGATGAGCGCGTCACCGACGCCGACGTCATCGATGACGTGGTGAGCGAGACCGCCGAGGCGCCCAAGCACGCCGACCCGAACGCGCCTGCCGCGCCGGTCGAGCACAAGGTGAAGACGCGGACCTACCACTATCCGGGTGGTCTCGAGGACTTCGTCCGGCACATCAACAGGACCAAGCAGGCGATCCACAACTCTGTCGTCGGGTTCACCGGTAAGGGCACCGGGCACGAGCTCGAGGTGGCCATGCAGTGGAACTCCGGTTACTCGGAGTCGGTGCACACCTTCGCCAACACCATCAACACCCACGAGGGCGGTACCCACGAAGAGGGCTTCCGCGCGGCGCTCACCACGGTGGTCAACAAGTACGCCAAAGACAAGAAGCTGATCAAGGAGAAGGACGGCAGCCTCACCGGTGACGACATCCGTGAGGGTCTCGCCGCGATCGTCAGCGTGAAGGTCAGCGAGCCGCAGTTCGAGGGCCAGACCAAGACCAAGCTCGGCAACACCGAGGTCAAGTCGTTCGTGCAGCGCACCTGCAACGAGCACCTCGCGCACTGGTTCGAGGCCAACCCGGCCGACGCGAAGACCATCGTGAACAAGGCGGTCTCCTCGGCACAGGCACGCGTCGCCGCGCGTAAGGCGCGCGAGTTGGTGCGTCGTAAGAGCGCCACCGACCTGGGTGGACTGCCCGGCAAGTTGGCCGACTGCCGGTCCAAGGATCCGAGCAAGTCCGAGATCTACATCGTGGAGGGTGACTCCGCGGGTGGGTCGGCCAAGTCCGGGCGTGATTCGATGTATCAGGCGATCCTGCCGTTGCGCGGAAAGATCATCAACGTCGAGAAGGCGCGTATCGACCGGGTGCTCAAGAACAACGAGGTCCAGTCGATCATCACCGCGTTCGGTACCGGTATTCACGACGAGTTCGATATCGGCAAGCTGCGTTATCACAAGATCGTGTTGATGGCCGACGCTGATGTCGACGGTCAGCACATCTCGACGTTGTTGCTGACGTTGCTGTTCCGGTTCATGCGTCCTTTGGTCGAGCACGGTCACGTGTATCTGGCGCAGCCGCCGCTGTACAAGTTGAAGTGGCAGCGGTCGGATCCGGAGTTCGCTTACTCCGACCGGGAGCGCGACGGGTTGCTCGAGGCGGGTCTCGCCGCGGGCAAGAAGATCAACAAAGACGATGGTGTGCAGCGCTACAAGGGTCTCGGCGAGATGAATGCCAAGGAGTTGTGGGAGACCACGATGGATCCTGCGGTGCGGGTGCTGCGTCAGGTCACTCTGGATGATGCTGCCGCGGCTGATGAGCTGTTCTCCATCCTGATGGGTGAGGATGTCGAGGCGCGTCGCAGCTTCATTACCCGCAATGCCAAGGATGTTCGCTTCCTCGACGTGTAGCCGACGTGAATTGCGCTGCGTCAACGCGAATTCCACGTCCGGTTCCTAAGGAGACCTACAGATGACTGAAATCACGCTGCCACCGAACGGCGGAGCGGGCGACCGGATCGAGCCGGTCGATATCCAGAACGAAATGCAGAACAGCTACATCGATTACGCGATGAGCGTGATCGTCGGCCGCGCGCTGCCCGACGTGCGTGACGGCCTGAAGCCGGTGCACCGGCGGGTGCTGTATGCGATGTACGACAACGGCTATCGGCCCGACCGCGGATATGTGAAGTCCGCCCGCCCGGTCGCCGAGACCATGGGTAACTACCACCCGCACGGCGACGCCTCGATCTACGACACCCTGGTCCGGATGGCCCAGCCGTGGTCGCTGCGCTACCCGATGGTCGACGGCCAGGGCAACTTCGGTTCCCGAGGCAACGACGGCGCGGCCGCCATGCGGTACACCGAATGCCGGCTGACCCCGCTCGCAATGGAGATGCTGCGGGAAATCGACCACGAGACGGTCGATTTCGTCCCGAACTACGACGGTCGCTCGCAGGAGCCGACCGTGCTGCCCGCCCGGGTGCCCGCCTTGCTCATGAACGGCAGCAACGGCATCGCGGTCGGTATGGCGACCAATATCCCGCCGCACAACCTCAACGAGTTGGCCGAGGCGATCTACTGGGCGTTGGAGAACTACGAGGCCGACGAGGAGTCGACCCTCGCGGCTTGCATGGAGCGGGTCAAGGGCCCGGACTTCCCGACCTACGGCCTCATCGTCGGTGGTCAGGGTATTCACGATGCCTACACCACCGGTCGCGGTTCGATCCGGATGCGTGGTGTCGTCGAGATCGAAGAGGACAACCGCGGGCGCACCACGATTGTCATCACCGAGCTGCCGTACCAGGTCAACACCGACAACTTCATCAACTCCATCGCGGAGCAGGTGAAGGACGGCAAGATCGCCGGCATCTCCGATATCCACGACGAGTCCTCCGACCGTGCCGGTATGCGGATCGTGGTCACCATCAAGCGCGATGCCGTGGCCAAGGTGGTGCTGAACAACCTCTACAAGCACACCCAGCTGCAGACCAGCTTCGGCGCCAACATGCTCTCGATCGTCGACGGCGTGCCGCGCACGTTGCGTCTGGATCAGATGATCCGATACTACGTCGAACACCAGTTGGAAGTCATCGTCCGGCGCACCCGCTACCTGCTGCGCAAGGCCGAGGAACGGGCCCACATCCTGCGCGGCCTGGTCAAGGCGCTCGACGCGCTCGACGAGGTCATCGCGCTGATCCGCCGCTCGGCCAACACCGACACCGCGCGCACCGGCCTGATGCAGTTGCTCGATATCGACGAGATCCAGGCCACCGCCATCCTCGACATGCAGCTGCGCAGGCTGTCTGCCCTGGAGCGGCAGAAGATCGTCGACGAGTTGGCCAAGATCGAGGCCGAAATCGCCGACCTCAAGGACATTCTCGAAAAGCCGGAGCGTCAGCGTGCGATCGTGCGCGACGAGCTGGTCGAGATCGTCGAGAAGTACGGCGACGAGCGGCGCACCAAGATCGTGGCCAACGACGGCGACATGGCCGACGAAGACCTGATCGCTCGCGAGGACGTGGTCGTCACCGTCACCGAGACCGGCTACGCCAAGCGCACCAAGACCGACCTGTACCGCAGCCAGAAGCGCGGCGGCAAGGGCGTGCAGGGCGCGGGTCTCAAGCAGGACGACATCGTCAAGCACTTCTTCATCAGCTCGACGCACGATTGGCTGCTGTTCTTCACGAACAAGGGCCGGGTCTACCGTGCCAAGGCCTACGAGCTGCCCGAGGCGAGCCGGACCGCGCGCGGTCAGCATGTCGCCAACCTGCTGGCGTTCCAGCCGGACGAGAAGATCGCCCAGATCATCCAGATCAAGGGCTATGAGGACGCCCCCTACCTGGTGCTGGCCACCAGGAACGGCCTGGTGAAGAAGTCCAAGCTTTCGGACTTCGACTCCAACCGCAGCGGCGGCATCGTTGCGGTGAACCTGCGCGACGAGGACGAACTGGTCGGCGCCGTGCTGTGTTCGGCCGAGGACGACCTGCTGTTGGTTTCGGCGCAGGGCCAGTCGATCCGGTTCTCCGCCACCGACGAGGCGCTGCGTCCGATGGGCCGCGCCACCTCGGGTGTGCAGGGCATGCGGTTCAATGCCGACGATGAGTTGTTGTCGCTCAACGTGGTTCGCGAGGGAACCTATCTGCTGGTCGCCACCTCGGGTGGCTACGCCAAGCGCACCGCCATCGAGGAGTACACGGCCCAGGGCCGCGGTGGTAAAGGCGTATTGACTATCCAGTACGACATCAAGCGTGGCACCCTGGTCGGTGCACTCATCGTCGACGACGAGGATGAGTTGTATGCGATCACGTCCGGAGGAGGAGTTATCCGGACGGCGGCGAAGCAGGTTCGTAAGGCTGGACGGCAGACCAAGGGCGTGCGATTGATGAACCTCGCCGATGGCGATACGTTGCTTGCTATCGCGCGCAATGCCGACGAGCCCGAATTGGTCGACGGCGACGACGACACCACCGGTTCTCCCCAGCAGTAACCCCCAGCGGCGGCAACGAACGGATCTAAGGATTCCCATTGACCACTCCGAATCAGCCGAATGACGAGCGGCACCAGACGAACGGCGTGACCGAACGGATCGCACCGTCACCGATTCCGCCTCGGCCGATCCCTCGGCCGGTCGCTTCGGCCGAGAACGGGCAGCAGGGTGGCCCGCAGGGTGGTGCCCAGCCGCATGAAATGTCCAACCAGCAGGGCGATTTCGCCTCCCAGCAGGGTGGTCCGCCACAAGCGGCCACGCAGCAGGGTTCGCCGCAGCAGTCGGCGCCGGAACAGAACTCCGGCGCCGAGCGGCCCGAATCGTTCGACCAGCAGACGGCGCGGATGAACAACTCCCCAGAGTCCAAGCCGTCCAGCGGCAGCGATAAAGCACCCGGCAACGGTGGGGGCCCGTCGCCCTACCAGCAGGACGGCTGGGCGCAGTTGCCGCAGCGGGAGCCGCAGTCCAACCTGTACCGCCCCGGTCAGGCTCCGGTGACCGGTCGCCCGGGCACCGGGTCGGGTGGTCTCGGCGGCGGCGGACTCGGTGGCAGCACGAGCAACGCACGCACCACCGCCGACCTTGCGGCCAAGGCGGCCCGCAAGGAAGCGGCGATGGTGAAGTCGGTCGGCATCGACGGACCGACGCGCAGCATCGCGCGGCCGGAGCTGATCAAGGACATGCCGGACCTCTCCGAGATCCGGCATCCGCTGCCACCGATGATGGAGTCGACGGGTCCGCAGCCGCCCATCTCGCCTGCAGTGCCTGTCGCGGTGGCCGCGGCTGTCGCCTCTGGTGAGCCGCTGCGCGCCACTGTGCAGATCCGCAGGATCGATCCATGGTCCACCTTGAAGATCTCGCTGGTGATCAGCGTGGCGATGTTCTTCGTGTGGATGCTCGCCGTCGGTCTGCTCTACATCGTGCTCGAGGGCATGGGTGTGTGGGAGCGGCTCAACAACACCTTCACCGACATGGTGTCGCAGGACAGCGGTTCGGTGGGGATGATCGACGCGGGCACGGTCTTCGGCTACGCCGGTGTCATCGGCCTGATCAACGTGGTGCTTTTCACCGCGCTCGCAACCGTCGGCACCTTCATCTACAACCAGTGCTGCGACCTCGTCGGCGGCATCCAGATCACCCTGGCCGACCCCGACTAAGGACGATTTCCAGCCGGCCGGTAGCGACCCTATACAGGGCCGCTACCGGCCGTTTTGGTCTTCAGCAGGCCGGTAGGGTAATCTCGTGCCTCGGTTCGGTTAACAGCTTCGGCGGGGAAACCGGACAAGATTGAGGGCCTATAGCTCAGGCGGTTAGAGCGCTTCGCTGATAACGAAGAGGTCGGAGGTTCAAGTCCTCCTAGGCCCACCTACAACACATATCACAGAGTCCAGTTCAGCTGGTTTCATTCCCTGTCATCACACAATCTTCGGGTTCGCTGCTGCCCACAAGATCGCCTTCGTGCGGATCTTGTCTGACGAGATCGCATTGAAGAACGTCGTCCATCAGTGCGTATCAGAAGCCGGCTGAGGCATCGTGCAGCCCGGCACGTCCCCCGGGCTCTGCGCCCCTCACCTTCAGGTGCGCATCTTGTGCATGCATAGCGGCTTCAAGCTGCGCGATACGAGTTTGGAGATGGTGGGTGTCGCTGTGGAAGGCCATCAGATGGCCAGACCTCCAGCCTTCCCACAGTGGGGAACCCTGGGCGAAGTTTGGAGGATGGAAACGTACCATCCAAAGCGAGGAGGTGGCATGCGAAAAGAGCTGGGTGCCAACCCGAACGTACATCGGATGTCCTCGAGCCTCGGCATCCCTGTTCCCACAGTGCCAGGTCTGTGCTCCGTTGCCCAGCTGATGGTTCGCCAGTTGGCCGGGAAGTGGTGACTGTGGCGGATAAATGGCCCAGCGACATGCATCCCGATACGATTTCCGCGTTGGAAACGGGAGAAGCAATGGTGCATGCCGTCGCTGACATGCTGGAACGGGTCGACCGGATTCGTGCCCGGCGTCCCTCGCCTACCACTCGGGTGATTCCGGAAGTGGACGGCATGGGCAGACTCACAGACCTGTACATCGCCCCCGGAACCATCGAGAGCTTCGCCAGCGGCCGGGAGTTGGTGGCTGACATCATGGCGGCGATTCAGGAGAGCACCACCGATGCCTTGCGGCAACATGTCATTGCTGTCGAGGAGATGACATTGCCGAACGTGCCGTGGCCGTAATTCATTGGTGCAGGCAACGACATGCAGGAGTGACGCGTTGACTGATCTCGATACGTCGGAAGCCGCGGAGGCTCAAGCGCCGCCCGATTGGCAAAATCTGACTTACGAGGTGTTCAATCCGAGCTACTCGGTCGGCGTCGCGTGCAACCGCAGCGGCGTGATCGTCGGAGTGCATCTCGGTGACGAAGTGTGGGAGAACTCCGATAGCTGGCTCGCCACAGAGATTGTCCGTGTCGCCCGCCTTGCCTATCTGAGGTCGCGGGTCGGCCGTCGTGCTGAGCTGCTGTACAACGGTGGTTCGCCGCGATCCGCCGACTCGATGGGTATGATCACCGAGGCAGAGTACAACTTCCAGTGGAAGACCGAGTTCGCTCGAGATCTCTGATTCCATCGAGCGGAGACGGGATTTGCGCCGTGCTGGGTGTTGACCGTTAGTGTCCGCCCGCGTTCGAGCCATCACTCCGCATCCCCATGGTTGGGGATGTATGAGAATCGTGGTATCTGCTTGAAATGGAGGGCATCACTGTGGCCGACAAAACACGTCAAGATTCAGAAGAACTGGTGAAACTGAGCGGCGGAAACCAAGCTGCCAGTGCTCCTCACTACGAACGGGCTAAGGGCGGTTCGGATTTCGACCAGGAGTTTGAGAGAAGGTACGGCAAGGCAGCCAACGCGTACCGGCTTCGTGGCAGCGAGTACTTAAGTCAAAGCGGAAGCGCCTACACCAATTTGGGCGACGGTCATGTGGCATCGAGCACTCACCTGCATACCGCGAAGAACGCATTCGAGGATGAAGATGCGGCGTACGGCGCGTCAGTGAAACGAACAATGCCAGAGGCCTGATGCGGCCGAAGTAGACTTTTGGTAGCTGGATAGAAGGCTCGATATGATTGTTCCCGACTTGCCAATAATTGATCGCACACGGCGCCAGGGGGGGAGTGATGTCTGAACATCAACCTGACACTCGGGGCGATAAGTATGGCGGCGTTCTCGATCGAGAACAGACGATCAAAGAGGGGGAATGGCTGTGGTCGGAGAATAAAGAATATAAGCTCGGTATGAAAAATGGCCAGATGGTCATCATACACGAGCCCAGTCAAACGACAATCCAGACTGCCGGTAATGACGATGGCAAAGCCACCGTGATTAGATTCGAGGATGAGGAAGACGACGGCAAACAAACCAGACTTGAGCTCCACAATAACGATGATGACGAGATCACAGCAGCCTCGTCATCGAGCAATGGCTTCCACGGCAGGGGATTCACCAAAGAATGGGACGACCGAGATGATGATGATGAAGGTCCTCAGCAATATCTACTGACCAACGACGGTCAGCTTGTCGCCGTTAAAGACAAAGTAAATACAAAAGAAAAAAAATTCGATGGAAATTTACCCGACCCCGCTAATAATGCCAACGTTCTTTGGACGCTGGAAGACCCGGTAAAGGCCAAAGAGCGAATTGCCAAACAGAAATTCATGGGGAATCCCTATGAAGCGGTAGTTGGCGATGAAGTAAAGAACCATCCGCTGGAATTCCAGGTCCCTCCGGGTACTGTGTCTCCATATTGTAAGCAGTTCATCGAGAGCTCGAATGCTACGCTGCTTTATTTAGTCGACCAGATGGGTAAGCCAACGGAGAAGGCTATTGATCTGAAATTCTTGACTTCGCCGGATGGTAACAAGAAGGACGAAAACACAGCGGATGATTATCTTGAGGGAGGTTTCGTCAGCGACCTTTCTTCGTATAATGGCCTCGGAGCTACAACAGATAAGTACAACGCAGCCACTGCTAAACTCGGCGCTGTAGCGACTGTCTGGAAAGATGCAGATCACAAGTTCGATATTTCGAATGCAAAAGTTACCGATATCAACTTGAGTACGTATAAAAGTATGTACCACATAGTTCAGGAAGCTCGCACTGATCTCTGGAATAAACTCAAGGAAGGTACGAGGCCTGATACGCCACCGGGGGAGGTATTCAGGGACAAGGACAACAATATCATAGATCCGGACAAGATCAAGGAGAGTACGAAGGAATTCGGCATTCAGAATGTCGTCGAAGAGCGTCACGTCTACGAGATTGTCTCGAATGCAATAGTCGGCTGCCAAAAGGCGGTCAGCGGCTATGCGAAGATGCTAGGGGATCTCGCGAAAGATGTAATAATTCCTGATCTATCACAGAAGAAAGAGCCGCCTAAGGAGCCGGAAAAGAAAGAGCCGCCTAAGGAGCCGGAAAAGAAAGAGCCGCCTAAGGAGCCGGAAAAGAAAGATGAGAAAGGCCCGGCCAAAACAACGGAAACAAAAGGCCCCCCGGCTACCACTACCACTACCAACAATACTCCTCCATATCAGATAACCGCTCAAAACCAGCCGCAGACGCAACCAGTCAACACCGCGAATGCAGATTTGGGTGTAACAGCCGACGATTTGTCCATGGATCCGGAAGGAACTGGAATCGATGGCACGCCCATTTCCGCCGCCGACATCGGTACCGGCGGTGATACGTCATCGAAACCAGATTGGAATGCCATCGCGCAGACGTTGGCGCAGAATGGCACGACACAACCTGGCAGTGCCCAGCAGCCTGTCAGTGCCCAGCAGCCTGTCAACTCCCCACAAACCCCTGGCATCGATCCGATGGCAATGATGGCGTTGTCGCAAATGGCTAACCAAGGCCAGGGTCAGAACCATGTCCAGCAAGCTGATTATCGAGACGAAAGAAGGCGCGAAGGGAGCGAGCAGCGCGGCGCTGAGCGAGCCACCGCGCCCGCAACCGCCGCTCAGACGGCTCCTTCCGGTGTAACAGCACCAGCCGATGCGGGTAGTCCGCCGCCGGTGTCGACGCCGGGCGCAATGGTTGATTACCCATTGCCGGACAAGTCGACCGTGCAAGTATCGCCGACAGTCGCGGAGGCTTTGCAGAATCAGGCGCGGGACCCCTCCCTCGATGCGAAAGCGGCATATGCAGGAACGGCGGGTGAGTCGACAACGAACCATCCGTGGGAAACGGTCGACGATATCTCGCGATTGAAGTCAGGCGACATAATAGAATGGGACAATCAGGGTGCGAAACATTATGGGATGATCGTTGAGAATCCGAACGGTAAGTTCATCCTCGACGGCGGTCAACTCATTCCGTTCGATCCGAACCACCCGCCATTGACTGAAAAATACGGCGGTTTTACGCAGTACTTCCATCCAACCGGTTTGGATGCCGCAGCCGCAGCCGGCCCGGGATCCGGGGCTATACCCCCGCCAACAATGAGCCAGACCCTCCCCTCTGGTCCGCCGCCCATTACACCACCGAAGGAAGTCTGATCTGTCGGAACGGATCACCGGTGCCTTGCAAACTGATTCATCGGGGGTGTCCCTATGGTTTTCGTCAAGCTGCGACGGGCGTCGGTGTCCGGTAGGGCTGTTTGGTTTTGAGCATGGCGTAGAGGACGTCGCAGCGGCGTCGGGCCAGGCAGATGAGGGCGGCGTTGTGTTTCTTGCCCTCGGTGCGTTTGCGGTCGTAGTAGGTGCGTGAGGCCGGGTCGTGTAGCGCGGCGAACGCGGACAAGAACAACGCTCGTTTGAGCTTGTGGTTGCCGGATCTGGCGGGGTGTTCACCGCGAATCGAGGAGCCGGATCGGTGGGCGATCGGGGCGATGCCGGCGTAGGAGGCGAGGTGGCCGGCCGAGGCGAACGCCGAGCCGTCACCGACTTCGAGCAGGATGCGAGCTCCGGTCCTGACTCCGACGCCGGGCATCGAGGTCAGGACCTGGGCAAGAGGGTGATCGGCGAGCATCTCCTCGATATCGGCTGCGACTTGTTGTCGTTGCAGCAGAACAGTTTTCAGAGAATCAGCGAGTTTCGGCAGGACTGATTCGGCGGCGTGGGTGCCGGGGACGACAACGGTTTGGGCGGGCAGCGCAGCCAGGATTTCCTCGACCAGACGGGCGCCCATGCGGGGTGCGTGTTTGGTCGCGATCGTGGTGAGTTTGCGTCGGCCAGCGCCGCGGATGCCTTCGGGTCCGCCGCAGCGGGACAGGATTTCCAGCACTGCCGGGTGCGCGACGCGAGGGCCAGGGACTCGTTCGAGGGCCGGGTGGATGCTGGTGAGCAGGCCGCGGATGCGGTTGCTGGTGCGGGTCGCTTCTCCGGCGAGGTCGTCGTCGAAGCCGACCAAGACACCGAGCTCAGTGAGGGTTTCGTCGCCGGTGTCGACGCGGCGCAGGGTGTGGGGCATGGTGCGGGCGGCGTCGGCGATGATGTGAGCGCGGGCGTCGGTCTTGGCTTGACCTGGGTAGAGGTCGGCGATGCGGCGCATCGACAGGCCTGGCAGGTAGGCGTGGCCGCAGGCGCGGGCGATGGTGACCGGTAGGGCGCCGATGGTGTTGGGTTGGTCGACCACGATCAACCGGGCCGCGGGTCGCGAGCTGGTCGAATACTGCCCGCAGGCGGGATTCGTCGTTGGGTAGTGCCTTGTCGAAGAGTCGGTTGCCGGTCGGGTCGAGCCCGACGGCATGGTGTTCGCCTTTGCCTACATCGATGCCGCAGAACACGGCATATGCCTGTGCCACTTCAGGTTTCCTCATCGAGTTCGAAACGCTGCCGTCCGGTCGCCGATCTGGCGTCAACGTCCGGCACCCACGTTACGAAGAGACCTGAATACCGGCCCTGTCCCCATCAGCGGTCCATCGACGCCACCAGGAACCCGGCGACACCACCCCCCGGATCATGAGTGCGACAGGGGAAAGTCATACCGGGCCTGGCGACCGTGGGCCCGGTATCGGGCCCACGAACAAGGTAACGGGGGGATCAGGCTCCAGCGAATCGGAGGCTCCGACTCAGTGCTACCGGGATTCAGGATTCACCCTGACACCGATCTGTCAGCCAGTTTCCAATGATCTCGCGTGCTCTACGCACTCGCCATGAGCGCACGTACCCGACTACTCCGCTGTCGCAACAGCGGAGTAGTCGCGTCGCTCGAGGCGATGCCGAGTGACATTGTCGATCAACCTGTATGTGATGTTACCCGAGCGCTTGTTGCTCGAGACCGGTTCACCAGAGCCGCAAGTGCCCTATCTGTCTACTACCGGAACCGGCACGGCGGACGATGTCGGATATGCACTCCTCGCCAAACGTTGCGGATACGCGTGGCCGACAAGCGGATCCGCCCTCCAGGTAGCCAAACGATGACGCACCGTGGCAAGTGTGTCAGAAGTGCGGTAGTTCGAGTGCCCAGAGCAACTCTGGTGCACGCATGTGGAGCCTAGGGGAATCGAACCCCTGTGCCTACCTCGGAAAGGCTCTGCTCAACAGTTCAGCCGATGCCGTGACCAGGTCTTTCCTACAATTCCAGTCCTCTGGGGGCTTCTCAGCGCCTCTCGGGACTTGAAGGGTAACCCGGATCTGTGGACCGCGTCCACACCCCTTCGGGTGGTGCCGAGGCCGGTTGCGGCGCGGTCGGTGACACATCGGAAATCCACTCCGCGGCTTGGAACCGGCGCGGCCCGAGGCGCGTCCAATCACGTATGACCGAACAAATCGAGTTCCCGCTGAATGCCGGTCCGCATACCACCACAAGCCTCGCCGAGGAATTCGCGCGGTGGCGCGCGTGGGTGCAACGGCGACACTTCGCGGATGACGGGCCTCCTGCTCAGCCTGCCGCAGACTAGAGTAGCTCGAACACAAGTTCGAACCGAGCGGTATGCTTGATGGATGACCGCTCGCCCGCTCTACACGGTCGCCGGCAAAGTCGTACCGCCTGATTGTCCGGTGCGCACCGCGGCTGGATGGGTCGAGCCTGCTCCCGTGCGATGCCCGACCGGCCACATGCTTGGGCCCCGCCGAGCTCTAGTTGGGTGGATCCCGTGCGTGGGCCCCGGCCGGAGCGGGCATCGCACACACCAATGCCGATGCGGGAATGTGGTTTACACCCCGCCTCTGGATGCTGCCTGCGTGTGCGGGACAGGAGGACCATCATGGACGCCCAATACGAGCGGATGATCACCGTGGTCGTCGACGCGATCGAGCCCGACAGTGATGTCATCGCGGCAGACGTCCACCATGCCGTCTGCGCCGAGATCATCTCACCACCAACACTCGAGGAGGTCGAGCAGGTGCTCGACCTCCTCCAGATGCCGGGGCTGCGATATATGCCAGGCGAGGTCGGCTGGATCGTGGTCCGTCGATTGCGCGACCTGGAATACCTGGCAGACCCGGCGCGGGCCGCCGACCCACCGCCGCCTGAGATCGACGACCGATACTGATCGCCGTCGGCGAACCACCATCAGCGTGGCAGGATCCGAACCGTGTCCGGTAATCACAGCGTGCTCACGCAAGCCCTAAGCCAACTTCCGCTGATGCTGGACAGGCTTCGAGAGCTGGTGGACTGCGAGTCGCCGTCCGATTCGCCTCCCCATCTTGAAGCCTGTGCTGCGCTGCTCCGGCCACGGCTATCGACCGCCCTTGGCCGCCCGGTCCGGCAGGTACGAGTGGGCAACAATGTGCACCTGCTGTCAGAGGCCGAGGATCCGAAAGTGCTGCTGCTGGGCCATTTCGACACGGTATGGCCAGTCGGAACCACGGCCGATTGGCCGTTCTCCGTCAGCGATGGGATAGCGAGCGGACCCGGCACATTCGATATGAAGGCGGGGATTGTCCAAGCGATCACTGCGATCGAGCTGCTGCCCGACGCGTCGCATGTGAGCGTGCTGCTAACCAGCGACGAGGAGGTCGGCTCGGCGACCTCGCGGGACCTCATCGAGGACCAGGCGCGTAAGGCTGGTGCTGTCCTCGTCTGCGAGCCGAGCGCCGATGGCGGTGCCGTGAAGACCGGCAGGAAAGGGATCGCGAACTATCGCGTCGAAGTCACCGGCAAGGCTGCACATGCCGGGCTCGAACCTGAGCTCGGCGTCAACGCCGGGATCGAGCTCGCGCACCAGATCCTCTCGATCGCCGGTCTGTCCAGTACCGATACATCCGTGACGCCAACGCTTTTGGCGGCGGGGACCACGGTGAACACGGTTCCCGAATACGCGCGGTGCGACGTAGACGCACGATCGTGGACCACCGCGGCACTGGCGGAAGTTGACCGTGCGATGCGGGTGCTCGCTCCGCATCTGCCCGGTGCTGTCGTGACAGTGACCGGGGGTATCGACCGGCCGCCGTTTGAGGAGGCGATAGCCGAATCGTTGTTCGCCGAAGCCGCAGCAGCAGCACGCGAGCTCGGGTTGCCGCCCCTCCTCGCGGTGCGGTCTGGCGGCGGATCGGACGGCAACCTCACCGCGGCGGCCGGAGTCCCCACTCTGGACGGGCTCGGCGCGGTCGGTGGCCATCCACACGCACGCAACGAACATGTCGATGTGAATGCAATGCCCGCACAGGCGGCGTTGCTTGCCGTGTTGCTCGCCCGCTTGGGGGAACGCCCGCGCGCCGCGTGATCGGTGGTAACAATGGCAGGGTGACGCGAGTTCTCATCTTGGGCGGGTCCTGGTTCCTTGGTCGCACCATCGCCGAACAGGCGGTAGAACACGGTTTCGAGGTGACCACATTCCGGCGGGGCCACACCGGCACCGACGTCGAAGGCGTGACTACCATTCGCGGGGACCGCACCAACCCAGATGACGTGGCCCAACTGACCGAGGCCGGCCGCTGGGACCTGGTCATCGACACGTCCAGTTTCGTGCCGCGCGAGACACTGACACTGGCGCACACCCTGGAACCAGTCACAGATCGCTACCTGCTGATATCGACGGTCTCGGTGTACGAAGGCTGGCCGGTCGAGCCATTGGCCGAAACCTCCGCCGTGCTGGAATGCCCGTCGGATGCAGGCCCCGACTATGGATACGACGGCAACCCTGGCCCGAGCCAGTACGGATTCGGTAAGGCAGGCTGCGAGCGAGCGGTCATCGAAACCTTCGGCGCCGACCGCACCGCGGTCCTCCGGCCCGGTGTCATCCTCGGTCCGATGGAATACGTTGGACGCCTCGAATGGTGGCTGCGCCGTTTGCAGCAGGGCGGGCGCGTACTCGCTCCTGGCCGCCCCGAACGTCCGATCCAGCCTGTGGACGTGCGCGATGTCGCCAAGTTTGCGCTCGAACCGGATCTGACCGGAATCATGAACGTCACTGCCCCCGGGCGAGAAACGATGGGCGATCTACTGAAAGCCTGCCGTGCCGCGACTGGCAGTACCGCGGTCCTCGAGTGGGTCACCGACGAGCAATGGCTTGCCGAGCAAGGCATTCGGCAGTGGACCGAACTACCGCTGTGGCGCACCTACAAAGGCGCATGGGCAGTCGATTCCCATCGTGCGCGGGCCGCCGGATTCTCCAGCCGTCCGATACGCGAAACCGTTTCGGACACCTGGGCGTGGCTCAACAGCGGAGGCGCAGCCATCGAACACGAACGCGCCACCGAGCTGGGGATCACACCCGAGCATGAGCACGCGATCCTCGGACTTTGGGATGCTGCGCAACTCGACCACTGCGGAGCCGAATAAGCGGACTACGACGGCGGGGGAAGTGCTCGCATCGCCGAGGTTCGAGCCAACGAAACAGCGGTGAAATCCTCTATCGCGCTGCCGAGTTGGATTGCCTCGACGGCACCCCGATATCTGGTGGTCCCGAGTACTCGCGCGAGTGAGTGCAGCCGTTGCGCAATGGCTTCTGTCCGGCGCGTTGGAGGCAGCATGAATACCGGCCCCAGCGCATCCTGCGCGCCTGCCAGATCGCCGAGAAGCGTTCGCGCAGCACCGAGGTCGACTTGCGCACTGATAGCACCAGCCCCCCACCGTTGCTTTTCCGGGATGAGCGCGAATTGTTCGATCGCCGCTTCGGCCTCCCGTTCTGCTTGATCACCGTCACCCAGTGCGACGTAGGCAGCACCAGCGCAAAGACCTCGCCGCGCACGGTCGAACGCCAGCTCGCCCGCGATTTCGTCGAGGAACGGGTCGCCGCCTGCTCGGTCGAGTTCAGTTGTGGCAGATTCCAGTTCGTCGCGGACTTCGCCGCGAGCGCCGATCAGCGCGAGAGCCCGCGCGTTCACGCTGTGCAGGCGCACCCTCGCTGTCCCGGCAGGCGCGCTTTCGAGCGCCGCCGCGGCAATCTTCGTCGCTCGCCGCGGGTACCCGGACCAGAACGCGGCGGTGACCTGAAGCGCCCGTGCCCACGCTTGCAGCGACGGATGGTCAATCACGTTGCCGTAGGTGTAGGCGGCTCGCGCCTGTTCCTCGGCTGCGCCGACCAGTCCCAGGTCCCACGAGACCGATGACAGGAGCCCACAGACCTGGCCTGCGAGCAGGTATAACTCGGCTTGTTGCAACGGTTTATGAGTTCGGTCGAGCTGGACATAGATGGTGTCCCGCAGCGCGACCAAGTCGGTCAGCATTTCCAGCGGCGGCGTGATGTAGTAGGCCCGCGCGGCGTTACCTGCTGCTGCGTGCAGATGTTCCAGGGCGGAGGGGTCCAAGGCTGAGGCCGCTTCGATGGCGTGGCTCACCGATTCATGCGCTGCGTTCACAGCGAGCTCCTGTTCAGTGACGTTTCGAGACTGGTGCAGGGGTGGCCCGGTCAGCACGGCGATCGGCTCGCCGAACCAGGTCTCGAGAACCTGTGTCGCAGCCTCTCGTGGATGGCCGGTGTTGCCCTCGAACCATCTCTTCGCCGCGCTTCGTGAGACTGCGACGCCTAATCCGAGAGCCTTGGCCTTGTTGCTGAACTCCCGTTGGAAGTCAGCCGTGCCGAGCCCTTGTTTCAGTGCGAGCTGTTCCAAGCGGGTACGCGGTCTGTCCATGCCACCTCCACCCATCGCCAACGGTATGCCCATTGCACCGCGTGGCGGGAGGGCCCGAATCGAAATGGGCCAAATGTGGGCCAAAGTGGGCCGAATTGGGCCACGTTGTGAACCCCTGCTCCGCGCGAAGGTGGGACTGCACCCGGCGCCGGGTCGATGGGAAACGCTTTGATCTCCCCCGACAAGGCACCCACCTAAGTTCGTGTCCCACAACGCGAATCCCGGTGGGCTGATCATCCCCGGCGCCGAGTGCCTCCACAACGAACAGAACACATACCGCGCCGAGGGGTACCACCATGCCCGCACCAGTCAACATCGCCGTCGCCATCATCGCTCTGCTCTACGTGAGGTGGGTCGTGTGGGCTATCGGACGCCCCGCGAAACCAGCACCCAGAGCAACAGCCGAGGCGGACCCCGAGCGGACGGCCCGATGATCGCCGTAGCCGCGCCCGACGTCCTCGACCGCTGGCGGCAGCAACCCTGCGACGACACACACGTCGAGAACATCGAGCATGCCCGCTTCGCGCTGACCGCTCACTCCGGCCACGGCTGCACGCAGTTCGATGCCGCCTTGCGCCACGTCTCGCGGGTGCTGCCATGAAGGACATCACCTGCGGCTTCGCGCCGACGTGGCGGTTGTCGCCCACCGAACCATCATGGATCGCGAATGTCGAACGAGCGCATGGCATCGAGACCCTCCATCGCAAAATGCATCCCGACTTCGAGTGCACGCGATTGAAAGCGGCGCTCGCCTACATCGACGACGTCAAAAGGCAGGCGAGCGCATGACGCAAACCGCAGCCGCAGCCGCAGCCGCAGGGATCGTCATCCCGCACACACACTTTGACGGCCACGGCCGCTACCACACCTCCTACAACGGCGACGAAGCCGTATGGGTCCCCGATGAAGACGGCGTCATCCGCGTCGACTACTGGGTATCCATCGACGACGACGGCGACCCCTGCGAATTGCGCGGAGCCGAACTCGGCGCGTGCTTCGACAACATGCCCCGCAGGCTGTGGGACGAAATCCGTTGGGCCTACGAACGCATTCGTGACCAGGAGCGCCGATCCGCATGGAGCACAAAATGACCCACGACCACCTCAGCGGAATGGGCGAATGCCTCACCGACCCCGGACCGCTCAGCCATGACGACGCCGTCCATGTCATGGCCATGCATCACTCGTGTCCTGATGAGTGCTGGCCGCAGAGGCGAGCGCGCGAAACCTTCGACGCGGAGTACACCGCAAGCTTCTTCCCGATGGATTCGCCCAGCCCGGATGACACCAAACTCGCTCGACTGCTCCGCGAAGCAATCCGCCTCACCCCGAAATCTCCCCGCGTCAAACAGCCAGTGGAGCGCGGGTAGGGGTGCCCGGGCCGGTCCGTGTACCGGCCCGGGCAATCACCCCTGACGTGAAATGCGGACCAACCCGGGGTTGGGCCGTTTCAACCCCCTGATGGAGGCACACATGAAGTTCACTATCAGAGCCGCCCTTGCCGCTTGCGCTATCGGTGCGGCGCTAATCGGTGCGGCCCCGGCTGTGGCACAACCGATCAGCCCGGTCGGGTGGTGCCCATTTGGCCATGTCGACCCCAGCAATGACAACTCCGCATGCCGAGGTAGCGACTCCGCCACCTGGCCGCGCGTGCCTGCGGACCCGCACGGCAACCCGCTGATGAAATGCAACGAGTATCACGACGGGGAACACGTCTCCACCGTCGACAAGGACGGGACGTTGGCTAGATGGATCTGTCAGCACGTGTCGCCGGTGTTCGATAGCCCATACTGGGAGTGGACCGAGGTTGTCTACGAGTAAGGGGCTGGATCGATGACCGAGCTTCCTCTAACGCCGAGGTTGGCACGCCTGTTGGCCGCCGCCGAAGACATCGCCGGCGAACTCGGCAAAGAGGTGGTCGGAGTTGACCATATGCAGCTGGCGATCCTCGCCGACGCCGACGCGGTACCCACGCAGGCCATGGCGAGGTTGGGGTGGGATCCGTCCGAGCTCACCACTGCGCTCGAGGCACTGATCGCCACGCCCAGCTACAGCAATCCGTCGTACCGAGCGAGGCGGCTGGACGGGCGAGTATTCACCGAAGATACGCGCGCCGAATAACCGCGGCAGCCAAAACGCCGAACGCACCCCGACCCGTAACAGGGTCGGGGTGCGTTCGTATGGAACTGGCAACATCAACAGGAGGGGAATCCATGAGAACCACCATCGTGCTGGCGATCGCCGTGATGTCCATAGCCGCTGGGGGATGCGCCAGCGACGCAGGTGATTCCGCCACACCGAGCTCCACCACCTACACCGTGCAGCCCGCAATGCCGGACCGGACCGGACCGGCCGACCCGCCACCCACCACCACAGCAGCCGCGGCGTCGGACCTGAGAGCGCAGTCGTGCCAGGATATCCTGCCGATGCTCGACGAGATGCGAGCCACCGACCCCGCCGCCGCCGCGCGAATGGCTCAGCAAACGATCGACTGGTTCCCCACCAGACCAGAATGGGCCGGTCTCAGTGAGGCTGACCGCGCAGCGACCATTGCGGGGGTCCGCGACGCAGCAGCCGGGTCATGCCCTTCCTGAACGTGCAGGACAAAGCGGCCGACCCGCTGTGCGGGTCGGTGCCGGTCAGGTGATGCGGGCGAATGTGCCCGCGCCACCGTTGACCCTGAGACGGTTGGTGTGACTGCCGGCTATCTGCTTGATGTTCAGGTGATGGTCAGGTTGGTTGTCGCGCCGGCGGTGATCGTGCCCGCCCCGGAACCATTCGAATTCATCTGCACGCCAATGCTGGTGATGCCGGTGAGGTTGACGCCAGTCGCGGTGACCGTGCATGTTCCAGAGGCGCTCGTGAGTGTCGAACCGGGTGACCCGATCACGTTGCCGGACTGATCGACCAACCGGATCGTGTGCTGCCGAGCACTGAAATTTCCTGTGTACGGCACCGATGCCGCAGCGCTGGCATTGGTCTTGCTGCCCTGCACGACGAGGCGATCGCTGGCGACCGAGCTCCCCGAGTAGGTGCCAGTGTTCGCGGTCCATGAGGTGATGTCCACCCATGTCGACGACGTCGCCCACGACTGGGTGCCGGACTTCGTCATACCGCTGGGGGCGAACGTCACCACGGTGACGGCTGCGGCCGGGGTCACGGCGATATCGACGCTGGCCGTGGTTATGGCCACCGGGACTGGGCCCGCGGCGGGGACAACCGATACGGCCACCGGTGCCGCGATTGCCGTGGCCGCCGCCACCAGTGTCGACGGCTCGACCGTTGCGGACACGGTGGCTGCTAGTACTGCCGTCGGATGGCCGCTTACACCGGCGGTTACGTCGATGCTTGTCACTGCGGCGATCACTGCGACCGGTGTGATCGTGGCGGCTATCGACATGTCGATAGCCGTGGCCGCGAGCACTTCGTCGAGGACCGGGGTTACCGCTGGCGCCACCTCGATGGCCACCTCGGCGAGGACGGCGGTCGATACTTCGACCGCTGCCACGGCAGCCAGTTCGATGGCGACATGCGCGACAGGCCACGGCACCACTTGCCAGCTCGCCGCCGGAATGACATCGATGAAAACAACCGCGGCCACGACCGGGGTGAACCGCGGCGCCGGCGGGAAGGGCTCGATCCTGGTGTCGGGACCGGGCATCCATGCCGAAGCGAGGTCGGGGACCGGGAACGGCTCGACTCGCGCGTCCGGACGGGGGAAGTCCACCGTTAGGTCCAGGCGACGTAACCGGCGTCGGAGGACGGTGTCACCTTGACCTCGCCCGCTGGGCTGACCGTGGCATCGGCAGTGTCGATGATGTCGCGCAGCGTGGAGCCCGACCACCGGCACATGTGGGTGTAGCTGCCCGCAACAACCGTGAAAGTGAGCTGCGAGCCGGTCACGACGCCGCCGGACGCCGCGCCCCAGGTCGTGGTTTGGCGCGAATATCCGCCGCCTGTGGCTTCGTTCGCGGTGCCTGCCGAGCCGGGGTTGCCGGTGTGCAGGGAGTAGGTGGCACCCAGCGAAGCCCAGTGGTCGGCGGCAGAGTTCGCGGTGGCGAGAACACGGAGGGACATCATGGGCTCCTAGGGTGAGATCGGGGAACGCATGGCGTGCCCGGTTTTCCAGTGGAAGTCGGCGGTGGCCGCGCCACCGTCGAGCGGGTAGTGGATGAACATGTCGAAGCGGGTGGTGTGCGGGATGATGTCGGCGCCGCAGAGCTCGGACTCGACGCCCCAGGACACGGTGTTGCCGTCGACGGTGGCGGGCCAGGTGATGGCGTTGGCCCACACGATCTCGGCGGTCGTGCCCGCCGGCAGTGGCGTGGGTGATGTGCGGGAGTAGAAGAAATCACCGCGGTTGAGGTTGAGGTTCTCGATGATCGGTTTCCAGCCAATCGACATGGCGCCCTCCTTCAGAACGGCGTCAGGATGCGCACGGCATTCCATGACGCGGAGTTGTTGAACGGCGTCCGCGAGACTCGCAGTCCCGCATAGGAATTGGTGCCGGGCACCAACCCGTTCAGGTCTGCCAGCAAGACGACCTGTTCGTTGATCTCGATCCAGGCGCCTTCGCCGTTGACGGAGAACGCGACAGCGGCGCCGTTGCTCACGGTGACGGGCGTGCTGGTGTAGGTGAACAACGTCGGTGCTGTGAGGCCACCGGTGAATCGGGAGATAGAGACGCTGCCCGAGAGGAAGTTCGCTATCAGGCCCGATGTGCCGGTCGAGTTGGTGCGCAGCACCAGGCTCGCGGGCGCGGACCCGTTCGGCGCGATACTGCCGCCGATCACGGCCTCGACGCGTTGTGCGCCGTGAGTGACTCCGGTGTTTCGGATCAGTCCGCGACTGCCATCGGTACCGCCGGTGGTCGCCCACGATCCGGACACGATCGCGGCGTCCGCGCCGAGCTGCGTCCACCCGTTGCCGGGCGGTCCATTCGGTCGCCCGAAGTCATCGGCGACGACCTGCACGAGCCAGCCGATGTCGATCTGAAAATCAGGTGGCTGATCGAACAGTCGGTACTTCTTCTGCTCACTCCAGGCGCTCGTCTGGTTGAGGAAGTTCAACCCGCGACGACCGGGTGCGGCGGCGAGATCTGCTGGTAGCCAATGCTGTAGCCGCAATACATCGTTGATGTAGACGCGGACCAGCCGATCACGGTCTACCAGGATTTTCAGTGTGTACCAGGAGCGGTTCATCAATCCGGACATGGTGCCGGTACTGACGATCGTCTCGATCTCCGACAGGTTTCGGTAAACCATGATCCGAATGGAGCAATCCAACGACACCGCGTCGCGGTAGATGGCAATCAGCGGCATGCCGATCAGGTCAGCGAAACCGACTCTCGCCCACGACGGCGAAATCGCTGCCGCCCAGTACTGAACCTGAATGACATTGCCGTCGATATTCAGATCGAATTCCGAACCCCAGGACGAGGTGAACGGCATCTGCTCGTAGGACACGCCACCCACCTGGAACAAAGTCTCCGAATAGTCGGCGATCTTGAGAATGTTGTTCTCGAGCCACACCGTGCGGTTGGAGTTCGTGCGCCGCCACGGTGGCAGGATCGCCGGCTCGTCCGGACGGGCGTGCGCAGCATCGAGGTCGCGCCATCCCGCCCACGCCCACGGCAGGTTGCGCCGCAGCAGGAAGCTCAAGCGTCCTCGACGAAGGAGATCGTGCCCTCGTTTTTGGTGATCCACTTGCGGATATGGAGCAACGCACCACGATTACCGCGCAGCCCGACGGGATCATCGACGCTGACCAGTGCACGGAAAGCATCCGGGGTTTCGTTGAATCGCGCGATCGCCGCGTCGATCAACGGAATCGCTTGCGACACAGGCGTCATGTCCCAGTGCAATTCAGCCAGTGATTCGACCGCGAATGCGGCCGTCCACAGTGCCACGCGTGACGGACCGATTTCGAAATCGGTCATGAATCCGCCAGTTTTGTCGATGTGCTCGAATTTCACGGCACCCCTCCTACGGTTCATCCAGGTAAACACCAGCCACGCAGACTTGAAGAACGGTCGGTGGGGTGTCCCCATCGATGTCGGTGACGTAAACCCAAAACCGTTCTTTGTCGTCGACATCGACGGTCAGCGCGGAATAACTTCTCCGGTTCACGACCGGGTCGAGAGTCCCTGTGTGAGCAGTCCTGTACGTCGTGTTCGTGACATCCCAGATACGCGTCTCGATCGTGACGCCGTCGAGCTGCTCAACCAGCGCAATATGAATATCGGTGAGAATGGCGGTACGACCGTCGCGGACATTGAGTACCGGGCCGAGCAGCAGCTCGTTCACGCCGAGCAGCACCTCAGCCGAGGCGACCACGAATTCCAGCGACCATTCCACCGACGCCGCATAGGCTATGTCGGCCTTTTCAGCGGCGTTCGCGGCCTCGTTCGCGGCGGCCTCGGCCGCGCTGACTGCCTCGTCAGCGGCACCCTGCGCGGCGATGGCCAGAGTGAGGCTGTGGTCGATCGGCTCGATCACTCGATAGTCGAATTCGTCCTCGGCGTCTTCCCAGTGATCGGCGAATCCGCCCGACATCGATCCGATGGCGGTCGCTTCGGTCCAGCTCTGCCACTGCGCGAAGTCGCCATCCGTGGGCCGGATAGTCCCTGCGGGGATCTCGCCATCGGGTGAGCTCACGGCCTCGACGCCTCCCACTGCGCGAACGACATATGGTCGGGCAATGTCGTGCCCGCACCGGCGGCCGCGAGCTGCGCGCGAAAATGCCAGTTCGCGTCATAGACCAGGTACTCGCGTAGCTTCTCCTCGAACTCGCCGCGCTTCTTGTCGCGCGCGGTGAGCCGCTCCACCTCCACCGAGAGGTTCTCGACCTGGCGTTGCAGCGCAACCAGATCCGCCGCTTCTTTCTCGGTACGACGCTCGGCGCGACTGCGCCAGCGGCGCCCCAACGGCCCGAGGATCCTCGCCCACTGCTCACTACCCTCGGCGAGGGCCTGCCCCAGGTACTTCACCCCAACGGCCGCAGCGATCACGACCAGCACCCACGGTGGTAGCGCCTGCGCCACCGCAGTCACCTCACCCACGCGACCTCCTCGACGCGTCGAGCGCCGCCTCGGCCAGCACTGCGTGAATCAGCGCGCCGCCGAGGATCCACCCGACACCGGTACGCCACCCGTAGGTATCGCCGATCGACATGAGGTAGAGCAGTTGCCCGATGCCGAACGCCAGATATAGACCCATCAGAGTGCCGTGTGCGACTGCGGCGACCGGGAACCGGCGCATCGCCAGACCAGCCAGACCGACCACGGACGCGGCGAAGAATGCCGCGCCCCACGCTGCGAACGGGAGCGCGGCCTCGACGAAACCGAGGCTGCGCACCTCCACGTCGTCGGGCATCGCGAGGTAGTCGACGCCGCATCCGAGTGCCGCGAACAGTGCGCCGACTTGGAGAATCGTCGCTGCGAGGCGGTCGATCTCGATCGGTAGCAACGTCGCGCGGAGAGCGCCGATCACGGCAGCCCCCGAGGCGGGGCCGGCGGTAGCTTCGCGAGCGGCGTCACCACCGAACGCGCCCACAGTGCACCGCCGCCCCCGCCCACGATGAGCACCAGGCCGAGCAGCAGATCCGAGAGTTCCGCGTCGGCAACGTACTTCCTGATGAGGTAGGCAGCGATCGCGGTAAGGACCGGGGTCGCGCGCATGAGGATCGGCTCCTCGCGCCACGCCTTCGCGAGGCCGTCGACGAGTGCGTGCATCACTGCCCCGCCTTCTTCTCGGCCGGTGCGAGTGCGTCGAGCACCTGGTCGAGCTTCACCTCGAGGGCCCTCATCCGCTGCTCGGTGCGGAAGTCGGCGGCGTCGGAATTGAGCACGTAGCCCGCGAGGGTGTCGCGGTATTCCGAGTCGGCGACGCGCGACTGAAATCCGTACGTGAGCTCGAAGTGCACGCGGCGAAGCTTGTCGAGTAGCTCGCGCTGTTCCATATCCGAAAGTGCCACGGGTTCAGTACCTTTCAAACGGTCCGCGATGTCTGCGCGGAATCGGTTCATATCGAGGGCGCCGGGATCCCACTTGCCTTGCTTAGGTCCGGCCCACTCCTTGTGCCCGATCACGCGATCGGCGTCGTAGCCGAGGCGCCGCACAATCGCGGCGCAGCAACGCACGTAGGCGTCGTACTGCGCGGGCGACCATCCCTCGGTGCCGTTGTTGGCGGCCTCGATCCCGATCGTGTGATAGTTCGCGTTGTCCTCGGGCAGGCCGGGCCATGAACCGCGCCCGGCGTGCCAGGCAACGCCGACCGCGACGACGGTTGCCGTGCCGTCCTTGGCGAGATGGATTTGCGACAGCGGACCCTCGAGAGTTGGCAGGCCGTGGGCGATCTCGGATGGTGGCGTGTTCGATCCGCCGGTGTGGTGGCAGATCACGCCCCACACGTTCCCGAAATTGCCGTGTCCGCGGTCGCGCCAGTCGGGGAATTCGACAACGGGCACTCCCTCCTCGCGCAGGACATCGGCGAGCCAGACCGGGTCACCGCTCCATGTCATATCGTTCTCCGATCAATTTCCGAATTGGTTGCGGCGCTTGAGGATTCCGGCCCGTTTGCTGCCGTTCTCTTCGAGCCGTAGAACGCGATCGACCTCAGCCGGACTCGCGTTGCGTAGGTGGTCGAGAACCTTGGTGACGGTGTGATGGTTCGGGTTGAACCGCGTCATAGTTCCGACGCGGGCCCGCGGTTTGCGCGGCGGCTCGGGCCGCTCGGCGTCCTCGGCGGTGCGCTTCTCGTCGACCTGGCGGGCGAGCTCGGCTTGCATCGCGAGCGAGAGTTTCGAGATGTCGAGGCCGTGATCCTGGACAGGATCGGGTGGCTCGGGCTTCCAATCGCCTGCCGCACCGGCCGGGTTCAGCTCGCCCGCACGTGGCGGGTGGTAGTGGATGCGGCGCACGTCCGGGTTCGGCTGGCCGCCCCACAGATACATCCGTTCCGACCATTGTTTGAGGTAGGCGATCGGCATCAGCATCGATGCGCCCTTCATGCCCGGCAAGCCGACGAGCACGGGCAGCCATGCCTCTTGAGGGCAGTGCGGGTTGCACAGTGATGCAGTCGGGAAATGCCCAGCTGGCAGCTTCGGCGCATGGTCGAGACCGCACTCGAAATGGCACCACTCGCACGGGCACCCGACCGCTCCGCATGAGCATTTGCGGCGGCGCTTGCGCTTCTCGGTGGTGCGTCGGTCGACCATCACAGCACCGGCCGCAGCGCGCCGATCGGCGCCGCCATCACGCGACCGCGGTACCGCACCGGCACCTGTTCGAGCTCGTCGATCTCGTCGTCCTCGACCTCGTCGAACTGCGCGAGGCTGCCGACCATGTAGAGCGCTGCGGCGCGTTGCTTCGGCATGACGGCCGACCGGATATCGGGGAACCGGCGGCAGAGCTTCGGCGGGCATGGGGCCTGCCAGTAGACAAGCTGCGTGGACGACATAGGAGCCTCCAATCTCATTGGCGTGGTTGACAAGTCAGGCGTAGACGCCGAGGTCGTGCATGCCCGCGAGGACACCCTCGAGCTTCTCCATCGAGCGCTGCGCCGGGTCCTTCGAGGCGCTGTCGTCGCCGATCGTCGGCACGAACGACAGCTCTTCGGAATCGCTGTAGCGCATACGAATTCGCTTGATACGGTCCACGTGGATGCGGCCGGTGCGGTCGCCGAGCAGGCCGAACCCGACGCGGTCGCCGGTCCAGCAATGCCCCTTGCCCTGCTCGCCGAGGATCCACGGCGAACCGTCGCGGACATCCACGCTTGCGGAGAACTTTCGTTTCGTCGCGTAGAAACCGGCGCGCAACACGAGTAGCGATTGCAGCGTGTACGCGCGATCCGCGCCATCCTGGAAGTATTCGAAGAATCTCGACCAGCCCGAATTACTCGCTCGTGCAACGGATTTGACGGCCATCCAGGCGAGCAGCGTGTCGCTGTAGATCGGCGCCAAGATCGAGTCCAAAGCCCCGCCGATGGGCGGAACGCCGATCATGGCGGCGATCAAGTCGCCTGCCATGTTCACGATCACGCTCATGGCCTCGTTGACTCCGGCCATGCTGTGACCACCGACAACCACCTGTACGGCGGTCGCCTGCTTGCGCGTGATCTTCGATCTCTGGATCCCGGTCTCGTCGCCTTCGAGCCAGATCACATACGGCCTGCGCGGGTGGGTGAACTTCAGGCCGGGGATGCGGTAGCCGGGTACGTCGATCTCGTCGTCGGGGTTATCGACAGGATCGATGAAGTCGCTGACGAACTCGGCGACGGTGTAGAGCAGTCCGTCCCAGAGTGTTCCGCCGTTTGCGGTTCCCAGGTACAGGCCCGAGCGGTTCTCGATGTCGATCACCAGTGCGCCGGGGCGCAGTGTCTGACCGGCGATCGGGGCCGCGTCGCCGGGCAGGAACCGGCGCCACACGACCGAGAGCTCGGCGTCCTCGAGGATCGGCTTCGCCAGGTCGTGCCAGTTCTTGAACCGCGAGATCAGGATCGACCAGAGGATGCCGTCCTCGAGGTCATCCATGAACGAGTGCGGTTTGACGACCACCGACCAGTTCGACATGTCCAGGCCACTGGTCCAGCTCGCCGGAGAGAGCGGATCGTCAGGGAGCGCCCACCAATGCTGCTGCTCGCGGATAATCTGGAGGAACAGGGCCGTGAGCAGCACCCACCGCGCACCCCCGGCGAGCATGAATACGCGCGGAAATTGCAGGGCCGCAGGCAAATAACTGTTGCTCCAGACGGTGTACCACTTGACCGTCTCGTAGTCGCTGAGCCATGTGACGACCAGGACCTCTGTGCCGTCCTCGCGCTTCTCCGGACTGACCTCGTCGACGCGCCCGGTCCAACGTGCACCGTTCCAATGCATGTCGACGGAGATGTGGACGTTGAGTTTCTCGCCTCGATCGAGACGTCCCCATTCATCCCAAATCCATTGCGCCGCCCAGGAATCCCACGGGATCTCGGTAACTCCGGCACCGGTGTCGTTGTCGACCCACTCGAAATCACCCAGGTACTCGCCCGCGAGCCAGCCCTGCATGTTCCAGTCGCCGTCCCACAGACGCACCTCGGGCTCGTCGAGGCGGGCAGCGGCGAGCTGGCGATCACGCTCCTCGGTCAGTTCCCAAATCGCCTCGCACTCGGCCAGCAGATCGGCCGACATCACCGCCATGTCAGAATCTCTCGAGGCCCCACGGGCGCGACCAGTAGCGCGGCTGACGGAACAGGATGCCGAACGTGGCGGAGGTGACCTCGGACGCGGCAACGGGCAGCTCGGTCCACGGCGTGTACGGCGGGATGACGTACAGCAGGCGGTTGCCATCCATCAACGCGGTGAGGTTGGTGTCATGCGCGTCGACAATCGGCAGCTTCAGCCGGTCGACATTCAGCCGCGCGCGACTACCGTTCTCCGGACCGATCGACGGCGTCCACAGCATGCGCTCGGAATCGTCCCGCTTGGTGCGGAAGTCGACACCGGGCACTCGGGCGCCCTTCGGTCCGGTCCAGGACACGTCGGGTATCCCGGCGATACCGTCACCGGTGACGAGCACCTCGTGCTTCATGGGCCGATCGCACGGGTTGCAGACCCAGATCGTGCCCTCGCCGGACTCCTCGCCCTCGTCGATCTCCCACCCCGCCGGGTGCTCGTCGTCGCCGAGCCAGTCGTCTTCACGCCACATCGGCTGACCAGCGACCAGGGTCACCGGCAACAGCGAATGCCCGTAGTCCCACGGATCGGTGTCCATGTCCATGATCGGGCTTTCGAGCAGCAGGACATCGAGCCAGCGCCGACCACTGCGCGGCGTCGTGACGACCAGACGCGACGGGCCCGCCGCCGGATCCCAGGGGTCGACCTCATAGTCGAACGCCATCCGGAGCTTGGAGTCGATCTCTGCCCATTCCTCCGGATCGTCGCTGAACGCGCCGAGGCCGAGCTGTAGCTCACGGTGGGGACGGGAAGGCCTGCCGGAGGTAGCGCCGACCTGGAAGGCGCCGCGCTTCATGCCCACCTTCACCGGTGCGTCGAACAGTCCCTGCGGTTTCGTGCCGAGCACCACGTTCTGGTCACCGGCGTTCTCGCCGGCGAGGCAGAAATACGATCCATCGCAGCCATACAGCTCGACGGTGGCATAGACGCTCAACGGTCAGAACCTCGATCCTGCGGCCATGGCCGTGCGGGCCTGCTCGCGCCGCCATACGTTGATTGCCTCGTACACGTCGGCGACCACGACGTTCAGGTTGTTGACGGTCTTCTCCAGCCCCTCGGCCATGCCACCGAACGGAGTCGCGCCCAGCTGTCCGCGCAGCGCCGTCTCGCCGGCCTTCGCAAATCCGCCGCGCGCCTTGTCGAGCGCGGTGTTGACGGCGGCGGCCCGGTCGAACGAGCCGTCGGTGATGTCGGCGGTGCCGTTGACGCTGGTCGTGTCCGACGCCGCGGTGCTCGCCGACGAGCTGCTCGTCAACGACGACGGCATGTTGTCGACCCACACCGGGATCGCGGTGCCGGACGGCCGCGAGGTGGCCGCACCCGACGAGCTCGTGCCGCCGCTGGTGCCGGGTCCGCCGGTTCTGCTACCCCCGCCGGACCCGAGACCACCGGATCCGCCGGTGCTCGCGCCGCCGGTGTCGAGGCCGCCGCCGAGAGGATTGCCGCCGAGCGGCCAATGCCACTGCTTCGGGAAGTTGGACGGATCCTGCGCGCCCGCACCGACCTCGACGCCATCAGCGCCGGACGATTCGAACTTGAGATCACCGGTGCGCCCGGACATGTGCCCGTTCGTGCCGCTGCCGCCGTCCGTGCCGATGGTGATGTCGTTCGGCCCACCCGGGCCGGGCTGCCAGCCCAGGGCCGCGAAATCGCTGTCGGTCGTGAAATATCGCTTGTTCGTGGGCTTTCCGGTGGCCGCCGCCCACGCGCCGCCCGCGATACCCGAGCAGTCCCACGACGGGTTACCGGTGCCGCCGTACTGATATTTCTTGCCCGCCTCGCCGCGCAAGAAGTTCTGTACGTCGACCAGGCCGCCGCCCGCGAATCCGGGCAGCCCGTTGACCATGAGGTCGAGCAGCCAGTCCGGCGGCGTCCATCCGGCGTTGATCGCCTCCAGGAACGGCAGGTTCTTGCCGGTCGCGAGCGCGTTCACCACGAATTCGCGGTTGGACAGCATCGCGAAAATCGAGTCCGATGTGCCGGTGCCCGCGCCGGACACCAAACCGCCGTCGCGGAACTTCAACATCGCGTTGCCGAGGTCTTGAGCGATCCCCGCGCCGGGGATCTCCCAGGGCCCGATCTTGCTGGGGACCTTGGCGAGGATGCCGCCGAGGGCGTGGATGGCCGGGCGCAGGGCGTCGGCGATGCCTGACCAAGCGCCCTTGACCACGTCACCGGCCTTGCCGAACGCCTCGCCGACGATCCCGATCCCGGTCTTGGCCTTGTCGAAAACCGGTGACACGACGTTGCCCCAGACCGATGAGATCGCCGATCCGATGCCGTCGAAAACCGGTGATACGACGTTGTCTTTCAGGAACGTGAACGCGTCACCGAGCAGTCCGACGCCGATTTTGACGCCCTCGAACGCCGGGGTGACGATGTTGTTCCACCAGCCAGAAATGATCGAGCCGACGGCGTCGAACGCGGGCTGCATGATCCCGGTCCACCACGCCGAGATCGCGTCACCGATCATGCCGATCGCGGTCTGGAAATTGTGGAAGATCGGCGCCCCGACGTTGTCCCAGAAATACGAGATCACGGCACTGACCGCTGTAAACGCCGGGGTGACAATCGAATTCCACCACCACGAGATGACATTGCCGACGATCTCGAACGCCGTTTTCACCCCGTTGAACGCGGGCTGCACGATGTTGGTCCACCACGCTGAGATCAGCGAGCCGATGAAACCGAATACCGGCTGGAACACGTTGGTCCACAGCCAGTTCGCCTTGTCGCCGATCCACTGGAGACCGGTGAGAATCCATTGCCAGGCGACTTTCAGGAATTCCCAGGTTGCCGAGACGGCGGTCTTTATCCCGCCCCAGATCGCCGTCCACCATTTCTTGCCGACCTCGGTCTTGGTGAAGAACGCCCACAGCGCGACACCGATGGCGGTGACGGCGAGGATGATGATGCCGATCGGCCCGGTCGCGAAAGTCATTGCCGCGCCGAACGCGCGGGCCGCCACGGCACCCGCGATCAGCGCGACGCGGTGCGCGGCGAGCGCGATCGTGTTGCCGGTCAGTGTGAGCGCGCTACGACCCATGGCGGCTGCGAACACGCCCTGCGCGACCGAGCTGGCGAAGGTGATCGCGTTCCACACCAGCATCGCTGCACCGATCACCCGGAACGCGGTGGAGGCCATCAGCAGATACGGGGCCAGCGGAGCCATGTGCGAGACCACCGTCGCCAGCGGCGGCGCGATCGTCGCAAGAATGCTCGCCCACGGAGTGAACGCCTGCACCAGCGCCGGAATCAGCGGGGCGAGCCGCCGCATCACCTCGCCGAGGGCGGGCATGATGATCTGGGCCATGTTGACCAGGCCGGGTGTTGCGTCCCGGACGCCTTGGCCGATGGCGGCGAATCCCGGCGCGAGCGACGCGGCCGAGATCTGGCCCATCTGCCGGAACAGCGAGATGAGCGGCATCGCTACGTTTCCGACGTTCTCGAACACCTGCCGGAATTGACCCAGCGCCCCGCGGATCTGCTCGGGGGTGATGCCCGCCAATTTGTGGCCGAGGTTGATGAAAAAGTCGTTCGCGGACGTGCTGGAGTCCTGGAATGCGGTGGCCGCCGTCGCCGCGAATTGCAGCAGGCCGCTGCCCAATTCGCCGATCCCGACAACGTCTTTGTTGAGATGCTGGAAGAAAACACCCGAGGCGTCGCCGATGCGCTGGA
This sequence comes from Nocardia sp. NBC_01009, assembly GCF_045208035.1. Classification (NCBI taxonomy): domain Bacteria; kingdom Bacillati; phylum Actinomycetota; class Actinomycetes; order Mycobacteriales; family Nocardiaceae; genus Nocardia; species Nocardia sp. NBC_01009. The sequence continues at coordinate 1,082,030 of NZ_CP108695.1, forward strand.
TCGCGCCGATGGTGGCCGGGCTGGTGAGCGAGTCCCCGATGCCTTGGCCGATCTGCCCCAGGTAGACAGACATCCACCCGAATTTGCCGCGCACCATATCGATTCCGACGCCTACGCGCTGGAATGCGGGCTCAAGCTCTTTCGAGAACCGGTCGACCATTTCCATGCGCATGGTGCGGAATGCCTTGAGCATCGGCCCCATGCGCTTGCCGACCATCGTGTTGAACGCGTCGTCGGCGTCCTTGAACTGTGCGGTGAAAGTGCCGGCCGCGTCGGTGAGCCCCTTGAAACCGATCTTCAGCGCGAAGATCGCCGGGCCACCGAGACCGGCCGCCGCGCCCGCGAACGCACCGAGCGCGAGCGCGCCCGCAGTCAGCACTGAGACGAGCGCGCCGCCGATCATGGTGCCCAGTCCAGAGATCACGCCGATGGCGGTAGCCGCGCCGACGGTGGCGATGGCCAGCTTCCGAGCGAAGTTGGTCATCATGCTCGCGACCCGCACCACGGCTTGCAGCAGCAGAAACGCCGCAGTGATCTGGCCGATCTCTCCGGCCACACGGCTGGCGATGGCCGCGATGATGCGCAGCATGCCTGCCAGACGCACGAGACCGGTCGAGGCGACCTGCCGCAACCCGACCGCGGCGATGAACGTGGCCGCGCTGAAACTGCGGACGACCCGGGCCGCCAGGCTCATCGTCGTGGCGATCGTGCTGGCGTTGATAACGAACAGCCGCGCGCCCTGCGTGGCGACGGTCAGACCGACGCCGATCCCGCCTATCCCGCTGGTGAATCCGTTCCGGATACGTTCGGCGGCGGACCTGCCGCTCGACTCGTAGTCCTCGCTGCGGACGCCATCGGAGATTGCTTTGCCAGCATCGCGCCCTGCCTTCTGTCCGCCCGCGACGAACCCGGCCCGGAACCGGCCTGCGGCGTCACGGCCCGCGGCCTCGAAGTTCGCGCTGCGGATACCCGAGGTGATCGCCGAACCGGTATCGCGCCCGGCTTTCGCCCCGGTGGCCTTGAGTCCGAGCCCGAGTCGAGTGCCGGCCGCGCGGCCCGTCGTCTCGAAGTTCGCGGCCTGGATACCGGAGGTGATCGCCGAACCGGTATCGCGGCCCGCCTTGCGCCCGACGGCGGCCAGATCAGTGGAGATCTGACGTTCGATCCTGGCGCGGATACTCCGGACGGTGGGGATCACCTCGAGAGTTGCGTACGCGGTCGACAAGAGATCACCCCCTCACTCCGTGGATTTGGCGCCCATTGCGCGGTTGCGGCGCACGAACCGGTCCTGGACCTTGCGCGTCGCGCGACGGCGCGCGGCCGTAATGGCGCGTTGGGCAGCGGATTTCGGGCGTCCGGCGTGCGGTTGGCCGGTCAGCGCCTGATAGACGTCGGCGAGCAGATATTCCAGTACGCCCCACCGCGGCATGCCGTCGTTGTAGTGCGCCGCGATCGCCGAATCACCGGGCAGATCAACGATGCGCACCCAGATCTCACGCAGCGTGAGCAGCGGCACCCCGGCGGCGTCGACCCGCCACCGGTCGCTGTAGCGGATGTGGTGGAAGCGGGATAGATCCCGCTCCACCTTGTCCGGTACTTCGCGCAGCAGCCGCAGCAGGGTCAGGAGTTTCCCTGCTCCTCGAATCCGGCGGCCTCCGCCCAAGCGTCGAGCATCGAGCCGTATTCGGAGTCGAACGGGTCGGTGTCGAGGAACTTCTTGAACTCCTCGGGGCCGAGCAGCTTTTCGAGTGCCAGGGTGCCGCGACGTTCGTCGAGTAGCCGGGCCACGCCCTTGGTGCGGTCGAGGTTCGCGGGCGCGGTGTAGACGACCCCGCCGTGCTCGAAATCGACGGTCTCGGCGGCCTCGGCCTCGCGCTGCGCGGCGGGCTTGAGGTGGTCCTGTGGCTCGCGGACACCGGCGGGCTTGTGCGGGGTGGCGCGCTTGGTGGGCGCCTTACGCGGGGAACGGGGTGCGGTCATGATGGCGTGATTTCCTCTCCTTGCGAATCGAGGCGCAACCCTTGCGTCTCGAGCAGATAGCGGCCGACCTCGGCGAGTAGCGGGCCGGTGTTGGTTGCGTCGACACCGGCGGCGGCCAGTTCGCCCGCGAATGCGCCGAGTTGGCGCGCGGTCGAGCTGCCGCCGGGGGTTGCGGCGGCCTCTCCCTGCCGGGCGGCTTGTACGGCTGCCGCGAGCCGGGCGCGGTCGCGCTGCCGGTAGTTGCCGTGCTCGTCGGCTAGGCCGAGCTCGGCGGCGGCGGCGCGGATCTCGTCCTCGGTCGGCAGGCGCGGGCGCGAGACGCCCGGCCCGCCGGTCGAAGGGTGGGGGTGGGACATGCGTGGTTCCCTGCTGGCGTGATTCGAGGGTGCGACCGGGGCGGCGAACCACGCCAGAACTCCGCCCCGGCCGCGTCTTACGGCGCGTCCTCGACCTTGATGCCGGTCGCGCCGGTGAGGCCGGTCGTGTCGGCGGTCAGCAGCGAATTCGCCTGTCCGGCGAACTCGCCCTGAAGGGTGACCGTCCACGGGCCGCCCGCCGAGCCGGTCACGGCGACGTTGCCGGTGCCGAGGATCGCCTCGAGCGCGGCCTGCACGACGGTGGCCGCGGCGTTGTAGACGATGTTCCCGGTCGGGGTGCCGAGGTAGCCCAGCTTGAAGTTGCCCGCGGTCGCGGTGCCCTGAATCGTGACGAGCTGCACCTCGTGAACCGGGGTGTACTGCCGCGTGTACAGCAGGCCATCACCGCGCGCGAAGATATCCGCGGTCACCTCGTGGCCGGTCGGATCGCTCTCGTTCCGGTCGAGGTTCGGAATCCAGCACGTCGAGGGCCGGGCCGTGATCAACCGCTCGGGCAGCCCGAGGTCATTGACGAACTCGAACCCGAGGATGAAATTCCCGGGGCGTGGCACGCGGATCTGGGTCGCAGACGAGCCGGGGTGCGCGATGCGCCGGGTCGTGTTGTTCGACTCCAAGCAGGTGAAAACCCTGTTTTCCTTGTAGTTCTTGTATCCCTTCTTGTAGAGCCCGATACCCCACCCGAAGTGCTCGGTGGTGTCCCACTCGCGTGCGTTCTTGACGCCGTCGTCGCCGTTGAGGATGCCGAGGTTGTCCCACGTCGCATCGAATTCGTCCTCGATGGTCGCGGGCATCGTCGGCGACAGCGTCTTGCCGACGAAAATCGCTGCGTCAGCGAAGATTTGGACGGCGTCGGGATTGCGTTCCAGAGACATGCGGGATCCCCTTTCGTGAGGATTCGTGATTTCCCCACCCGGGAATTGGGGCAGGTGACAGCGGCGGTTAGACCGCGAGAGTGCGAGCGAGCGCCCGCACCGTGGTCGAGCACATGACGCCCGTGTTATTGGGGTCGGTGTCCTCGACGAGGCTGGTCGGATCGGCGATCGAGGCGATGCCCGGAATGCGGTGCGCGAGCAGCACGCCGAGGCAGCGCCCCGCAATGAGACGCGACCGGTCCCGCCCGGCCGACCACACGGTGATCCGCAGAGTCGGCGAGGTGCTCACCGGCCACGCCATCGGGCCGGAGTCATCGAAAACCACCACGGCGGGCGCGGCGGCGGGCGTCCAGTCCGACGGCAGGACCATGCCGAACGTCGGCGCCGGCGGGCCGACGAGCGTGGGAACCACGCTCGCGAGGTAGTCCTTTGCAACCCGCGCCGGATCGGCGGGGACGCGGAAGGGCTTCCCGCTCATAGGTTCCCGCGCACGATGAGCCCGGCCGCCGCTGCGGCCTTGGTGAGCGCGCCGTGCTTGGCCTGCCGGTAGGCGGGGACGCTGACGGCCGCCGCCTGTCGGTCGGTGGTGTACCGGTACACCCGGGCGCCCTTGCCCGCCTGCGTGGCAACGCGGTTCGCGAGCGCCGCCACGTCGTCGCCGAACGCCGTGCGCAGCAGGCGACCGACCTCGCCGTGGTTCAGGGTCACAGTGATGCGCGCCATGGCTACCCCTCCCCGCTACTGCACAGAACGACGGTGCCGGTTCGGCCGGTGTACGGTGACCGCCACTGTTCTACCTGCACTCGGCAGCGGCGCCCGCGCACGGTCACCTCGTCGCGGTTGGTGATGTCCAGCTCGGGCATGTGATAGATCGAGAACTCGACGCGGTCGCCGTCGCGCCCGCGGTCGACATACTCGGCGGTCGCGCCCGGGGCGACGGCCCGCACGGCGAGCGCGGCGTCGACCCACGGCAGCGGGTTGCCGTCGCCGTCGATCCCCCCGCCGCGGTGACGGGTGACGTTCTCGCTCACGGGCGCACCGGGATTGTGTCGACCGTGAACGCCTTTTGTCCGCCTCCCAGACTGCCCAGCCCGGCGAGTTCTTCGCGGTCCTCGGCGGTCAGGTACAGCGTGCCCGGATCGTTGCCGCCGTAGGTATTTGCGATCGGGAACGGGCCGAGCCCTTCAGACTTGGTCCGCACCCCTTCTGGATTGCGTACGTGGCGCAGGATGACCCGGCATACCACCTTGACCACGCGCGCCTGCGGAATCGCCTGCGGGGTCGGCGGGGTCGGCGGGGTCGCGTAATCGTCGATGCGCTGCTGCATATCGGGGAACTCGGCAAGTATCGAATCCTCGACATCGTCGACGAGGACGCCGAGCATCGCGTCGGTTATGTCGGCAGGAAACGGGCCGGGGCCGATCCAGCGGTCACGGACGTTCTGAGCGGTTGCCCATGGCATGAGTCGGCCCCCTTCCGGTCAGGCGTAGAGCCCGCGCAATACGCCGTGCGCGGCCTGGTTGCCGTACTTGAGCCCGATCTCGCCGTAGATCTGCGTCTTGTCGGACGCGCCGACCTTGGCGAGTTCCTCCTCGAACAGCACCCCCTTGCCGGGGATGTTGAGGAACACGGGGTCGATCTGCTCAAGGGAGATCACCGAGATCGCGTCGGCGGGCAAGGCGCGCTCGACAACGATGTTCAGCGTGCCGAAATCGGTGACGATGGTTTGCATGTCGACACCGCCGACGTTGCGGGTACCGGCCATGATTCCCGCGGTGCTCGAGTAGGCGGTCGCGTATGCCTTGGAGATGGCGCGCTTCTGCCCGGACGGCACGAACAGGGTTGCGGTGCCCTGCTCGGTGATGCCGCCGTTGTCGAACACCGACTGCAACAGGGCGCCGATCACGTCGGGGGTTACGACGGTGGCGGCCTTGATGCCGTAGAACGACACGGTCGCGGTGCCGACGGTGATCGGCGTACCGCCCTTGGTGGCGCTCACCTTGAACGACGCGGTCGTCGAGTTCTGCACCACCCAGTACGCGCGATGCGGCACGATCGCGGTCGACGCCCCGACATCGGTGAAAACGACCTTGTCGTTCACCACGAGGTTGTGGGTCACGGTGATCGTGTCGGTTGCCGCCGTCGCGCCCACGGTGAGCGGGTTCGACGAGTCGGCGACCTGTGCGTTCGAGGTGAGCGCACCGAGGATGCCCTGAGTCTGCCGCGCGGTCGCGTTCGTGGTCGGCTTGACCTTGGTGCCATGCCAGAACACGAAATTCACGTCGCGGGCAATCTGCTTGAGCGACTGCATGATCTGCCACGAGTGCTCGGTACCAACTGGATTCGGCTCACCGGCGGCGGAGATGAACGGCGCCGCGGTCACGGTGTTGTACTGGCCGGTCGCCGCCTGCTTGGTGTAGCTGGTCTCGACGGACTCGTGAAAGATCTGCACGACGTTCTCGACGTTCGCGCGCACCCGTTCCTCGCCGTTGGGTGCGGCGGCACCCTCGAGGCGGGGCCGGTTCGCGGCGTCGCGCAGGTCGTAGGTCTGCCATTCGAACGCGGTCGAGTCGGTCTGGCCGCCACCGCCGATACCGCCCGCCGCGGACAGCAGCGGAGTATCGGCCGGGGTGAGCGCGTACAGCTCGCCGTGGAAGTTCGGCAGGTTGAAAGTGGTGCCGATTCCGGTGATTCCGGACATTTCAGCCTCCTATCGGGCTTGTCGTTGCTGCGCCGACCGCTGCTCTTTGAGCGCGATAGCGCGGGTGAAGTCCCGGTTCTTCTGTGCCTCGGCGATCTGCTCGTCGAGGTTCGGAGTCTGCGGGGTGCGCCCCTCGCCGGGCACGTAGGTGCCTGGTTGGGGCTTGGGTGTGGCACCACCGGCCACGAGTTCCGCGAGCCTGGCCGCTTGCTTGGCGATGGTCGCCTCGTCCGCGCCGGTGAGGAACGTTTCGGCGTCTTCGTCCGAAAGCTGGTGCTTAGCGGCGTATTTGAACCGCAAAGCCTCGTGCTTCGCGGTCGCGGCTTCGGTCTCGAGTTCGGCCAGGCGCTCGGCCTGCTTCTGGGCGTCGGACTTCTGCGCGTCCTCGAATGTCTTGACCTTGGCCTCGGCCGCTTTCTGCGCTTTCTCGGCTTCCTTGCGGGCCAGCCGTTCGGCCTCGAGCGCCTTCTTTCCGCCGTCGCCGAGGCCGTCGTCGGCCGCCGGTTCGGCCGGCGCCTTCGGTTCGGTCGTCGCAGGTTGCGGGGTGGTCGTCGGTTCCGGGGCGGTGCTAGGAGGGTCGCCCTCCTGAGATGCGCCGCGTACCGGCCAGATCGGTGCGCCGTTGCGACGCACGCCGAGTGCGGTTCCGAATGTCGGGTGGACAGGCAGAATCGTGGTTTCCATTGGTGGTGCTTCCTCCGTCGCGGAGAACTCCGACCGGCCTCGCGCCGGTCGGGACGAATGCCGCCCGATTACCGCCAGGCGTGGGCGTGCGTCCCGCTAGGTGCGGGAAGATTCGGCGGCGTCGCGGCCCGCTTGCCATCCGGCGAGCCACAGCCGCGCCAGGTGGGCGGCCTTGCTGTCGAGATCAGCGGCGCGAGCCGGGTTCGGGTGCCCGTCGTGGGGGCCACCCGGCATATGCGGGTTCGGCACGGAAGGCTCGCCGCGGTCGTAGGCGTCGCGTCCGGCGGCGTAGGCATCGCGGTAATCGCTCACTGCAAGTAATCCCGTCCACGCGATTGGATGCGCGCCAGCTCGACGGGGTCGAGCATCTGCGCTTTCAACTCCGCAGCCGTCACGCGGCCGTTCTCATCCCACCATCCGCGCAGTTCTTCGCTGGCGTATTTGCGGGCACGGTCCTCGGGCATCGACCACAAGTCCCGCGGGTCGACCCCTGCACGTTCGCCCGCCTTCGACAGCATGTAGCCGTTCGTCGAACCCTCGGCGTCCAGCCAGGCACGATGCGCCTCGTCGCGGTGCCACGCCCGAACTTGCTGGTCGACACTCTTGCCGTCGTAACCCCATCCGGCGAGGGTTGAGCGCGCGTTGCGGCGGCGCTGCTCGGGCACGGATACGCCGTATGCCTGTTCGATCGCGGTCTCGTCGTCGACGCCGTCGTTCATCAGGCGCTCGTACTCGTCGTCGTGCGCTTTCGCTTTCGCGTCACGCGCGGCGGCGCGCCGGTCCCGCTCCACTTGCGCCCGCGTATCGCGTCGGGTCAGCTCCGCCTCAAGTGCGTCGAACTCGTCGTCGACTTCTCCGGCCTCGATCTTCGCCGTAAACCGGGCCATCAGATCATCTGTGGATTGACCGGCGAACGGCGCTGCCTTGCGTGCCTTCTTCGTCGACGACGAGACTTCGGCGGCGGTCGCCGCTGCATCGGTCGCGGCGGGTGTGGGTGCCTCCAGCTCCGGCGCCGCGGTTGCTGTCAGGACGGGCGGGGCGGGCACCGGTACGTCGTCGATCGTCGATGCGGCGCGGGACTCTTTCAGCGTTGCGCGCATGTGGGCGAGCACGGCTTGTGTGTCGATGGCGCCGTACTTGCCGACCCTCGGCGTCTCGCGGGTCGCCTTGATATAGGCGGCTTCCCACTCCTCGACATACGACGGCGGGGTGTAGACCTGGCCCGGCCGAACCTCTTTGGCCTGGCAATGGCAATAGTCGTGATACTTCTCGCCGAGCTTCTGCGTGCCGCGAGTCCTACGCCCGTCCGCGGCGAACTGGTGGTTGCTGCGTCGGGTTCCGCCCGCGGCCCGAATGCGCCGGTCCCCGAGCGTCATTTCCGTGCCGCGCCCGACCACGGTGAGCGCGGCCTCTTTCGAGGTGTACACATCGTGGCGGGTGGCGAGCATGGCGCAGAACGCACACGCGCCAGGTCGCGCCACGCGCGCCCACGTCGACCCCGGCTCGCCCGCGGAATTGCCGATGATGGTGTCGCGGTTGGCGTTCCAAATCTGGCGTTGCGCAATCCCGGACAGACGCCCGAGCGCGGCCTCACCGGTCGCGCCGAGCGCCCACTCTGCCGAGGTCGACAACCCGCCCGCCTCCGGCAGAAACGATGTCGGCTGATAGGTCACGTCCGGCGGCGCCGACTCGGCGTACCACTCCGCGCCCATCTCGGCCGCGGCCACCGAGTACGGTTCGACCAATTCCGGGAACGCTTCGATCAGCATTTGTGCGAACTCGGCGTCGGATGCGGTCGCGACTTGCTGCCACAGCGCCGCAATATCTTGCGCGGCAAGCCTGCTCAGCTCGTCGAGCAACTGTTGCCGCTCGGCTACCGTGGTCACGGCTGAGCCTGCCCGGTGTCGATGGCTTCCGTTCCGACCGGCGGCGCCGGGGTCGGTTGCTGTGCGGCGGTGAGCCTCTGCGTCAACGCCGTTACCGACGATCGCCGCTTGTCGGCCATGGCGCGCGCGATAGTGGTCTCATCCCATCCGAGTTGCTCGAGCGCGACCTGCGACTCGGCCAGCCACGGGAACGCGGTCACGAGCTTCTGTACGGCGTCGGTGGCGGCCGACCGCGACGGGGTCGCCGGGTCGCGCCAGTTCACGCGCAGCCGGTTCCATTCCGGCGGGGCCTCGGTCAGCTTGTCGCGCAGCATCAACCCGGTACGGACGGCGTTGGTCCAGCCCATGCCGAACACGTCACCGGCGTACTCGGCCTCGGTGATCAGTTCCTCTTTCGCGGCGTAGATCGCTTCGGCCGAGGATGGGTTGTCCTGCACCACGCCGAGCGCGCCGACCGGCAAGTTCGTCGCTCCGCTGAATCGTGTTGCGATACTGCGCATGTGCTCGATGTGCGGTTGCATCGTCATCTGCGGGAACTGCCCGACGGTCGGCACGTTGCCGTCCTCGTCGCGCCCGATCGCCAGCATGTGGCCAAGGATCGCTTCCCACCCGGTACGCACGCGCCCCTTGGCGTCGACGAACGCATCGGGGTCGGCGCCGAGCATGTATCGCTGCGGTGAGCTGTAGAACTCGGCCGAAACCTCGGTACGCAGAACGGTGCGCACCGCTTCGTCGGTGATCGACATGACCGCGCGGGTGATCCGCGAGGACCCGAACGACCGGTCGAGCCGCGGCCGGAACACCAGCAGCTCGACCGGGACTCGACCGAGAGTGTGCGGGCGGGTGTCGACGGTCCATTTGCCCTGGCTGTTTCGGGTCATGATCAGCACGCGGTCGGGCAGGTACATCACGAGTTCGGTGATGCGATGGTCGTGCGGGAACGACTCGTCGTAGGCGACGATCGACAGTGCTGAGGACAGCCGCCGCCGCCGCGGATCCCATATCCCGGTGCCCGACAACGCCGATCGCGCCGTCATCAGCACCTCGGGCTCACCGGATGCCACATCGCCGAGCGTCGTTGCGATGAACGCGCACGAGTGGATGAGTGCCGAGGTCTGTGCCTGCGGCGCCTCGATGTCCATGCGGTTCGCGGCCCACATGTCGTTGATGCCAAGGCTTTCCGCGTCACCGCCGGGGATCACGAAACCGTCGTGCCGGATACGTCGAGCGAGCGCGTCGACCGCCTTCTCGGGCCATCCGACGACGGTTTCGACGCCCTTGAGCTGCGGCGGGATCGAGATCCCGAAGTCCTTGAGCACGTTCTTGTGGTCGTAATAGCGGGCACGCAATTCGTTGCGCGGCCACTTCGCCCGGAATTGCCTGATCAGGCAATCGAGGGTGTTCTGATCCTGGGGGCTCAGGTCGGGAATCTGCGGAAGGTCGGCGAGCGCAACGGCGTCGGTCACATGATCACCACCTTTCCGCTACCGCCCGAGTGGCGGACCTTGCCGGAGTTCAGCACCAGGCGGCGCCCGAGCTGGGCTCCGACCATGCACACCGCGAGGTCGACTTTCTTCTTGGAATCGCGCGACTGTTTGCCCAAGCTCGTGCCCCACTGGTTCGGGCGCTTCTTGGCGTTGTGGGTGTGGCTGCGCAGCGTCGCGTCGCCGTCGTGGGTTATCGCGGCGTCCTCGTCGATGGCCTTCGCGACCAGCTCGGCTTGCTCGGTGAACTCTCTGTTGCGTTCGGCGCCGCCGCGCTGAGACAGCCGCATATCGAACTTCACGGCGTGCCCCTTCGCGCCAGGAGTCGCCCACAGCACCAGCTTTCGGCCGAAATCGCGGTGCCATGCATCGATATGCGGCATCCAATACGACGATTCGTTCTCGTCCTCACGCGCCGGGCTCGGGTCGACACCGAACCACACCACCCGATACCGGTCGAACGCCTGCCGGACGATCGCATCGACTTCGTGCCGCGGCGCGAGCCATCCCTTACCGCGCTCACCGTGCGGACGCTGCCAAACACCGAGGGTCATCACATGCCCGTCGGACAATCGGACCGCCACAAGCCCAGTCGCATCGTCCGACTTCGAGCAGTCGAGGAACATCGCGATGCGTTCGCCGTCAGCGACGACGATGTCGAGCCGGGCCAACGCGTCGAACTTGCGCGGGTCGACCCAAGCATCCTCGGCCGCGGCCAATCCGTTGAGGTAGTAGCGGATTGCGTCGGCCTCGCTGGTGCGGGTGTCGGTCTGGATCTCGTCGGCCAGCCGCTCGAGGTCGGCCCACGGCGCATCCTGGTACGCCTGTTCGAGAGCCCGCATGAGCTGGTCGTAGTCGGCGAGGTCGGTTGCCGGGTCGGCCTCGATGCTGTCGTACAGGATGTCGACCTTGCGCACGCGACCCGAAACTTGGTGCTGCCACGCCTCGCACGAGCGTTCGGCGACCGAGTCCATGCCCTCGCGATGCGCGTTGGTGAACTCGCATACGCGGGCCTGTAGCGCGGCAGGCGATTTCGCGACGTTGCGTCGCGCGACCTGGGCGACGTTGTGGCCGCCGCTGCTCTCGGTCATATGGTGCGACTCGTTCAACGCGATGAACGTCGCCGGGTCGCCCTCGCTCGACTTCTCCGACGCGGTCAGGACTTCTAGCCGCCCGCCGTCGCGCAGGATGGTTCGAGTCTCGCCGCAATCGATGCCGTAGTAGTCGCGGGCCTCGCTGTTGAACAACGCGTTTGCGATGCGCAGCATGTCTTTCGACTGCGCTTCGGAGTTCGACGCGATCTGTACCAGCGGCAACATGTGTCGCTGGCCGGTCCATCGGCCCGTCTCGGCATCCCGCACGAGTTGGGACCGTCCGACGAGTTCGATATCGCACATCGCGGCGCCGAACGGATCCTTGCCGGTACCTTTCGCGCCGCGCTTCACTCCGGACCGGTACCGCCACCGGCCACGCTCGTCGTAGGCGTACCAGAGGATCAGGAACCGCTTTTGTCCGTCGGTGAACCGCCAGCGCTCGCCGGTCAGGTAGTCGGTCAAGCCTGGTTCGTCAGTGCGCCACTCGGCCCAGTCGATCAGCGACGGACCCAGCGACGACGCGATCAACGCCGCTTTCTCATCCGGGTCGGTGGGCCACGGGATCGTGAGCCACGCGCCGGTGACCGGATCCAGCCGATAGCCGGGCGGCAGTTCAGAGATTGCGGTAGTCGGCAATGCTGGTCACCTGTGCGTCCCGTTCGCTGCGCGGCGCCTCGGTGATCTCCCACTGCAAGCGGCGCATCGACATCGGCGACAGGCCGAGCCGGTCCTCGAGCTGGCGAGCCTCGGCCAGGATCGACGCCGGCGCTTTCGGGCTATCGCAGCGGGCGAGCACCTGCGCGTACCGGGCAACTACCCGCGTCCAGCCGAGCGACTCCCAGGCGACAGCTTGGGGAGTCGACCACAGCGATTCCCAGATCTCCCGCTGCGCCGCGGTCGACCGGCCGGTCGGCCACTTCGGTGGCGGGCCGCTGCGTCCTTCGGCGGGCAGCGACCGCCAATCGGGGCGGGCATTCGTGCGACGAGCATTGCGCTTAGGCGCCGGTCCAGGCATACGAGTCACCTCCTACCGCTGGGCCCCGCGGCCCTCAAACCCGTAGTCGGCCCTGGTCGCTATGCCAACCGCCCGGGCTGGGGCCAGGGGGGAGGGGGTACCGCCCCGGTCTGCCTGAGCCCCGGATGCGGCTTGATCGGTCGGCGTCGGCTGCGTCGAGCTCGGCCCGCCGCTGCCTCGGCCGCGGTCTTGGTCTGGTGGCAATCTGTGCACAGCACCCACAGATTCGCGTCGTCGTCGGTCCCGCGCGCTGAGACCGGCTTGATGTGGTCGACCTCGTAACCGGCCTTGCCGCACTTCTGGCATGTCCAGTCGTCGCGGCGCCGGATCCGCTCGGCCTGCGGCTGCGGCACTCCGCGATATCGCCCAGGCTCGCGGGACCAGGCCATCAGCTCAGCGAATGCCGGCGATACGAGCGATGAACTGTGCCACGCGCAGCAGCACAGCGTCGAGCCAATCGGGCATGTGACGGCGGCGGCCGAGACGGACGCCGCAGTGGCCGGACGGCCCGGCAGTGATGTGCCAGACCGAGCCGTCGCGGCCGGTGATCTTCACCATGACAACGCCAGCATCGGCGCAGTGAACTCGGCGGGCTGTTCGAGTGTGCGGATCGGGTGATGCCGCCAGCACGCGAACAGCAGGACGAGCCCGTCGAACGGGGTCATCAGAAGATGGACCGGATGACGGCGGTGAGCACGTCACCCCAATCGACAGCACCGACGGCGGCGGATCCGGCGGCGGACAGGGTGGGCAGGATGGTGGACAGCATCGGCTGACTCCTTCATCGGGGGTGAGGTGATCGGATCCGATCGTGGCGGCGGCCGGATTCGAACCGGCGACCTTCGGGCTTATGAGGCCGACGAGCTACCGCTGCTCTACGCCGCGTCGCGCCCCTGCTCAGGGCATGAAAAAACCGCTACCGGATCGACTCAGGGGTCGGGTCGTCAGTAGCGGTTTGGAGGTGCCACCGAGGATAGCACCAGCTCAGGGCGTTTTCGATCTTGCACGGCCGGTCGGCGCGGCGGCGAGGTGCTCGGCGACCTCGCGGCGCGCCAGCTCGAGGGCGTCGCCTACGCGGTAAACAGGCACCGCGCCGTCCTCGTGCCGGTCGGTGATGCGCACACTGGCCCGGGTGCGGATGAGCCACGCGCGACGCGCGAGCCGGCCCTCGGTGGCCCACCGGTAACCGGTGCGGCGCGCGATCGGCGAGCCGACGGCCGCGCAAGCGTGCAGCAGCTCGGGCATCGTGCACAGCATCTCTCGAGCCGCCTCGGTCGCGGCGGCCTCGATTCGGGCGACCTCATGCTGTACGTGGCACCGCGGGCACCGTGCCCACGTGGCATCGGGTTCGGCCCACAGGTTTGCCGCGCACGGGTCGCCGTCGTCGAGCACTACGGGGCACCGGCCGAGGTACCGCTGATCGGCGGGGCGGTCGATCGCGCGGCGTAGTCCGCCGGTGGCGTTCACGATGTCGTGGTACGCCTGCTCGGCCGCCTCGAGCAGGCGTAGCTCATGCGGATGGCTCGCAAGCCAGACGGCGAGGCGCTCGTCTTCCTGTACCGGCGTGATGAGGTGGGCTGCCGTGCGTCGCGCGACATGAGAATCGCGGACGCGCTCGCCGTCGCGTAGGCGGCGCTCGTGCACGATGGCCGGGGCCTCGGCCGAGCCGCCGGTGTGCCGGGCGTTGGCGGCCAGGACGGCGAGCGAGCGCGACTCGATCGGCACCTCGGCGCCGAGGTGGTCGGCGAGCACACGCGCCCACCCGTGCAGCGCGGTCGACAGTGCGACGGCGTCGCGTTCGCCGAGCAGGCGCACACCTCGGCCGCGGTACTCGCTGCTCGTGTCCTTGATCGGTAGCGGCGCCTCGGCCGAGCGTCCGCCGGCGCGTCCCTCGGCGATGCGGGCCTGCCCGGTGCGCGCGGTTTCGAGGTCCGCGAGCAGGCTCGGCACGGCGAGCAGGGCCTCGACGAGTGTCCGGCCGCAGACCTCGCACATCGGTAGTCCGTCGCCGACGAGGCGCGTGCAGATCCCGCACGGCGTGCTCATCGGCGCCTCGACAGGCGTAGCGCCGGGTCGTCGGCGACGAGCTCGAGCGTGCGGAGTCGTTGACGGCGGAGCCACTCGGGAGTTTCGAGCGGGTTCGGCGGCAGCGACCAGAGCGCCCCGGCCTGCCCCGCGAGGTAGCACCACAGCCGATCGCGCACAGTGAGCCGGTAGACCGGGTGACCGGGGTTGAGCGCGGCGAACGCTGCTGCGCCCCAGGTGAGCCGGTCGCCGTGAGTCGGCTCGGGCGCCACGCTCACCCGGCCCGGGCTCGCCCACGGGTCGAGCGTCGGTTCGTCGACCAGCGGCATGAACGGGTTTGTCCATGCTGGGAGCACCCACAAGTCGGCATCGGTCACGGTCACGCCTCCTCGGGCCGGTTGCCGGACAAGATCGCGACGAGGTCGCGAACGGTCATGAGCACGAACTGCGAGCCGGGGTCGGTGATGCCGCGTCGCTTCGCGATGACGAGCCCGGCGAGCGCGTCGTCGTTGCCGCGCTCGACCTCTGCTTCCTTGAGCCACGGCCCAGCTTCGATGCGGCCGCCGTAGTCCTTGCACTCGAGCACGATTCGGCCGCCGCCTGGTGCGCGAACGCCCGCGATGTCGCCGCGGTCCTTCGCTCCGTTGCGCGCTCGGCGCTCGATTCGGTCGTCGTCGAGCTGCTCGGCGAGGTAGGCAGCAGTCGCCGACTCGTGTCGTGTGCCAGCGGCTTTCGCGCTTGCCCTTGAGCGGGTCACAGCTCGGCCTCGCCGACGCTGCCGATCAGCACGAACGCGCGGCCGGTGAGCCGTCGTGCTGTCATCTTGGTAACGCGGTTCGGTGTGGTGACCTCGCCCTCGTATTCCTGCCGGATCACCGTGCACGCGATTTCAAGCTCGTCGATGCTGTCGACGCGCAACGTTCGCACGTTGGTCGGGCGTGCATCGCGGTAGAGCTGGCCAGGACGCACGGTGCCGGTGTTGGTGACGTACTCGGCGAGTTCAGGCATTGCGGTTGTCCCTTTCGATGGCGGCGCGGGCGAGTGCGGATGGCTCGCGTTCGGCGAAGTCGTTGATGGTTGATCGGTTGATGAGGTGGTCACGGCAGACCAGGCACGGAATCAGGCGGCCCTGGCGGTCGTAGCCGAGCCATCCGTCGCGGCAGTCCGGGCTATGCCACGGTGCGGAATCGTCGACGGGCTCGACGGTGCGATCGAGTGGCATGGATTCACCCCCGCCTGTGGATGCGGTGGTGAGTTGCGTTCACAAGCCAGCCACGCGGGTTGTTCTTGGTAGTGGTTGGTATGGGTTGGTGGGGGATCATGGGTGATCCGTAGAACGGGCTCAGATGATCCCTAGAACGTGTCCAGATGATCCCTAGAACTGTTTTCGCCCTGCGGTTCTCGGGATCACGGGTGATCTGTAGAACCGGGTTATCCACACCTGTGCATTGAGTTGTCCACAGGTTTCTAGAGATCACTCGTGATCCGCAGAACTGGGGGTGTCGGACGGGTCGAGCATCGGCAAATCGAGGATGTCCGAGGGCATCGTGAGCCGGTACTCGTCGGCCAGACCCGAGCGTCGGCCGCGCCGATGTACCTCGACTAGCCCGAGCTTTCGCAGCACCGCGAGATTCCGTTTCACGGTCGGTACGGATACGCACATCACGGCCGCCAACCGGTCGACGCCCGGCCAGATTCGCGACCCGTCCGCCTCGGCGTACGTCGCCATCGTGAGCCCGAGGAACTTCGCCGTCGACGGCATCTCGACCCGTCGCACAATCCGTTCCCACTCGAACCGATCGACCGGCACCAACTCGCGCACCGAGGCGCCCGTGATCGAATCCACTACGTACCCACCACCTTTCATGCTCGCTCACTGCCGCCCGTCCTCGGTCGGTGGGTGACCGGTGCTCATTGGCCGCCTGGTCATGGTCGTCACGCTTCGGGCTCCGGTCCTGTCAGGTTCAACATGGGTGCCGCTTCCTCCTGCGCCGTACGGCAGTCGGCGCACAGCCGGTCGCGCGGTACCTCGGCGTCGGGCGTGAACGGCCGCCGACACTCGCGGCAGTCCATGAGCTGGACCGGGCCGTGCTTGCCGACTCGATATCTGTTCGGGATGGGACGCCGAGGCTTGGGCCGCCCCGGCGTTACCCCGTAGCGGTTGCTGCCGGGCCAGGGCCCGACCACTACGTCGTCGCTCACGTGTCCCCGTTCGGGTCGGGGTTGACGATGTCGCCGATATGGGCGCGGACGTAGGTCTCGGCGGCCTTGGCGTCGTCCCAGTTGACGAGTCCCGTGCTGCCCGAGCGAACGGCACCTATCGCCGCAATGACGTTGGCGAGGCACTGCTGCTCGACCACCTCGCCGAGGCGGGCCGCGACCGCGAGCAGCGCGTGAGCGGTGGCCTCACTGGCGAGCGCGGCGTGTCGAAGTTCGTCCTTGGCCTGGGGGATGTAGCCGAGCGCCTTGAGCGCGGCGATACGGTGGTCGGGCATCGGTCAGTCCTCTCCGCAGTAGCATTCGCCGTGGCCGCCGCAACCGCTGCACACGTCGTTCATCAGGGCGTAGGTCGGTTCGGCGCAGTAGCACTCGCCCTCAGGGCAGCCGCGGCGGCAGCTCATCGGTCACCGCCTTCGGTGTCGGCGGGGGCCTGGTCCTCGGTCGCGGGGTCGCGCTCGAGGTAGTCGAGCAGCCGGATTGCCTCGGCGCGGGTGATGTCGTTCGCCGAGCCGATCTCACGCCCGAGGAATGTGCCGATGGCGAGCAGCTTGTCGGCGTCGGACTCGACGCCGTCCTCGGTGAGCAGCCGTGCGATTTTCTTCTGCTGGATACGCGTTGACGGCGGCTCGCCGGGCGCCTCGGGCCCGCTGGCCTGCGCGGTGTCCGGTTTCTCGCCCGAATCCGAGGGCACTTCCTCGGCGTCGACAGGGACCTCGCTCGATTCCGAGGGGGCGGCCGACCACTCGACGACCGTCGCCGATGGCTGCTCGTCGGTCGGGGGCTGCTCGTCAGCCGGGGGCTCGCCGAGCACGTCGGCGGCCGAGACTCGCTCGGATTGCACGCGCACCGGGTCGGGCGCGGGCTCGCTCTCTGCGTCCTCGGCGGTGTGCGAGATACCCAGCAGCACATCGGGGGCGAGGCGGCGGCACACGGTCGCCGCAGCCTTCGCCCACAGCATTTCTTCGGGCTGCGTCAGGTACTTCTCGTTGCCGATGAGCTTGTCCCACTTGTTCCGTGCGAACTCGCCGGTCTTCGGGTCGATCTGCGGGACGTATCCAGCCTCGATAGCGCGCTCTATCGTCCAAGTGCTCGTTTCCGGATCGTCGCCGGGCCACCAACCTGAGACTGTGACCTTGGCCGGTCCGGACTCGACGGTCTTGAACTTGTAGCCCTTCGCCCTGAGCAAGGCGACCATGGTCTTGGCGTACAAGGTCGGTCCGCTCGGTCCCGAAAACACGTTGCTGAGCGCCTGCAGCGGATTCAGGCCCAACTCGGCACCGTGCAGGATCGCGACTGCGGCGTCGGCGGGCTTGCCCTGGTATGCCTTCGGTACCAGCGAGGTGCGGCACAGCTTGCCGGCGAATTCGTACGCCACCTCGATGGCCTGCGCGTACCGCATCAGGTTGTCGATCGGGTCGGGGGTCGCCGACAGTGCGGGCGCGCTGTCGCGGATGACGTCGAGTTCGGTCGTCATGATCTGGCGTACTCCTGTTTCTTGTATTCCCATGCAGGGAGGTCGATTTGGTGGATGCCGCGCCCGTGGCCCGGCCATGTGTTCGTGTCGCGGCACCGCGCGTACAGGTCGATCGCGTCGCGGGCGATAGAGCGGCCGAGGTCGACCGCTCGGGCTGACAGCTCGCACACCGTGACCAAGTGCGGCGGGCGCTTGGAGACGACGACCCACAGCCACGCCGACAGCGGCAGCTCGGCCAGCTCGAAAACGTCCTCGTACCAGGGTTGTTGGACGTGATAGCCCCACCGGGCCGCCTCCACGCCGAACTCGCCCGGGTCGGCCGACTCGGCGGTCTTGAGGTCGACGCCGACGCGGCGGCCTCGGCCTACCTCGCGCAGCCAGTCGGTACGGGCGCGCAGCATGACGCCGGTCTTCGGATCGGGCGCATACCCGCTGAGTTCCGGTGCGCCACTGGCGAACAGCGGCCCGGCGTCGGGGTCGTTGCGCACGTTCGCTGCCATCGTGCGCACCATTTCCGCTTGCGGCGGCAGCAGTGGCACCTCGCCGCGTGCCCTGATCGTCTTGCGGCGAACCTGGTCTGCGGGTTTCTTCCAGTTCGGCGCATCAACGACGACGTACGGCGCGCCGACGCCGAGCACCTCGGTATGCACGGCGGTGCCGAGCTCCTGCGACTCGGTCGGCACGCGCGCCGCCGGGTGGTCCTGCTCCCACTTCCACTCGGCCGGAGTGATTTCGAGCAGGCGGCGGCCCTGGCTCGACGAAATCGAGTTCGGGTCGCCGTGGTAAACGGCCTCGGGGACGCCGGAGTACACGCCGCGCTCGGTCGGGGCGGTCATGCCGCATCCGAGTCCGGCACAGGGATCGCCATGATGCGCGCCACGACATCGGCATTCGCGTGGCCGTTGGTCCGCACCGCGAACAGGACACCGAGCGAGATGGTTGCCGCGTCCGCGATCTCGCGCAGCCGCATTCCAGCGGCGCGCAGCACCGCGATGTGGTCCTGAGCGTCGCCGGTCTCGACCACATCGGCGTGCCGCTGGTCGTAGCAGTTCGCGCACCGGCCGTCTCGTTTGCGCTTGACGGTGCCGAGACGGCCGGTGCTGGAGAACCGGCGCTTGCATCCTGAGCACGCGCCGTTGCCGGTCGCGCTGTCGATCAAACCGAGCATCGCGAGTAGGCGTGATGCGTCGGCCCGCTGCTCGTCCTTGTCCTCGGTCGCCTCGATTGCCCTGCGGCACACTGTGCGCCGCGCTGCGGCAAGCTGCTCCTCGTCGATGTCGTGTACGTCAAAGTCGACGTTGATCTCGTCGCCGGGCATCAGAGCGACACCCCGTTCTGGCGGTCGACGGTGAGGTCGTGCCCGTCGTCGGGATCAGAGTCGGCGCCAGGCCGCAACGGGGCATCGTCGTATTCGTCGGTGGCACGGTCGATCTCGCGAGAGTCGACCTCTCCGGACCAGCCGCACCGTGCGCACCCGGTGCCGCGACAGAACGGGCAGTCACGCGAAGGCCCGACCGACCGACCGATGCCGAGGGCTTCGCCCACACCGATCACGCCGAGCACTGCCAGGTACATCAGCCAGATCACTGCTCACCCACCACGGTCAGCAGTCGGTCGCCGGTGGTGCGTGCCTCGACCTGGACGCCGGGTGCGTACGCGGCGAGCATGGTCGCCTCGGCGCGGGCCGTGTCAACGGCGACGACGAGGTAACCGAAATAGGGGACGATGGCGCGAGCCTGCTCGGCCCACTCGTGATGGCCCATGAAGTCCATCTCTTGCGCCAGCGTGGCCAGCGCGGCGGCCGGTGCCAGATTCACTGGCGGCGTGCCAGGTTCGGCTGTCGGGTCGTAGGCCACAGCCTCGAGGTCTTCGGGTGCGCAGATACGCCAGTCCGAATCGGGATCTGCGGCGGTGCAGACCAGGCGGGGGCGGTCCAAGCTGCCTGCGTACTTCGCGACCTTCAGGTCTTCGCCGGTGGTGCGCAGGCGTACCCGCTCACCGATGCGGAACTTATAGATTGATGTCATCGGATACGATCCGTTCGTTTGGGACGTACCGCCGAGCTAGACCCTCGGCGGTACGTCGATTACTGAGTTGGTGCGACACCCGGAGCGGGGTCAGATCCGCCTGCGCCGGGCGTCGAGGTCCCCGGGTCGGTGCCGGGGGACGATTCGGGGCGGTGATGCGACCGTGGTCGCCCGCCCATTAGCAGCGCGCCGACGACGAAGCCGCTGACGAACCAGCTGCCGAACGCGACGATCAGATACAGCCAGGCGTTCACAGCGGCGCCATCATCCACACCATGAGCGCGAACCAGCCGACACCGAACGCCAGCACGAGCACTACACGGCCGATATCAGTGAGCAGGCCGGCTGTGTGGCGGTCCGCGTGTGGAATGTGGAGCACGGGCGAGTTCATGCCGCACCTGCGTTGCGGGCGAGAACGTTCTGTCGTGCCTCGCGGTGGATTCTCGACAGGTTCTCTTGCGTGATCTGGCGGCCGAGTATCGACGCGGTTGTGACGATGCCGCGCGCTGCACGCCGCCGCTCTCCGGCGCCGATGATCTCCTCCGCCGCACGCGCGGAAGTGAAGCCCAATGCGCGCATGATCATGTCTGCCTCGACGACCGACACAGGCGCGCCGTCCTTGTATGTGCATGGGATTGGCATTTGGTTCTCCCTGGTTGAAGGTGGTGCGCACTCCGGAAAGCTCAGGTGTGAGGGGGTCACCCGGCGGTCCCTCTCCGGGGTGCGCGAACCTCGGCGCAGCGTCGGCGTCGTGCACCACCGCGCCGAGGGGCTCAGTGGGTGCGGCGCTGCTCGAGGCGGCGGCGACTAGTGGGAGTGAGGCCCGAATGATCGAGCTGGGTAGAGGTCTCGGTGGCGGCGTTCGTCTCGGCGGCGACCTCGGGACCGCGCGCCATCCATGCGACGAGTCCGGCGATATCGCTCTCGGTCATGCGCCACTCGCGGCCCGCGCGCCGTCCTCGGAATGCGTTGGCGTTGAGCTTGCGACGGATCCAGTCGGCTGAGGGTGCGCCCGACTTCTGTGCGGCATATGCGAGGTCGAATGTCTCGGTCTCTGCCTCTGCGGGGGTGGTCATGAGACCCGTCCGGCGGCGTCGTCGCAGAGTTCGCCGAGGCTAACGCCGAGCAAGCGGGCGATGCGCTGTAGCTCGGCGATCTTGAAAGACGAGCGGCCGGACATGCGCCGCTGCCAGTTGCTATGTGGGATGCGAGCCCCCCGTTTCACAGCCGCCTGCGTGGTACGCGCGGTATGAATCGCATCCCGAACCGCTTCCGCGGTTGCCAGGTTGATGGGGTCCATGAGGCCGAAGATAGTCCTAAAACAGTCCAAGTTCAACCATAAACAGTCCAACTCGGTCCGTTTTTAGTCCACTTGTGGCAACTATTCGAACAAATGGCCGAAGACAATTAGGGGGTTGCTATGGTCCCAAAACAGTCCTAATACTGGACTGTATGGACACATCTGCCGCCGATCCGACTCCCGGGGTCGACGACGAGGACGCCGTCGACGAGTCGGCCGACGACGCTCTCGAGCATGAGTACGACATCGCGCTCGGCGACGTGATACGCACCGAGCGAGTGATACGAAAGTTGAGCCGCCTAGCTCTCGCCAGTCAGGTGGGGATGAACGCGAAGACCCTTCAGCGCATCGAGGGCGCCGAAAAACCGGCGACGATGAAACAGCTCTACAGGATCGCCCGAGCGTTCGGAGTCACCCCGGGTGCCCTGACGTCAGCCGCGGATCAGAAAGTCGGCATCGAGTAACTCGGCCGGATCGAGTCCGCGTCTACGGATCTCGGCAACCACCCGCGAGACCGGGGTCGAGTCTCGATCGCCCGCGATTTCGTCCACAATCCGCACCAACCCTGACCCCGTCGTGCGGTCGTTCTCACTCATGGGCAATCTCCGCTCTACGCCGCGCGGTTGCCCCGACCGCCTCCGCCGTGCTTGGTTCTCTTGATTCTGGTACTGGTATCCAACATTCGGGCTCGGTTTGATCGCTGTCAACAATTCGCGCTCTCACAATCTTTGAGACTCGACAGCCCCCCGGCGGCCATCGGTGAGAGCTAGTCTGCGACAAGCACGTTGACACCCGAGCCTGATGGGGACACTGTGAGCATTCAGAAGCCCGGCCCGGGTTTAGGGGCGCTTGATGGCAAAACGGTGGTCATCACTGGCGCGAGTCGCGGCATCGGCCGAGCGATCGCGATCCGGCTTGGGGCCGAGGGCGCCAACGTCACGATGATCGCCCGAACCGCCGAACCGCACCCCAAGTTGCCCGGCACAATCCACACGGCGGCAGCGGAAGCGGAAGCAGCTGGCGGCCATGTGATGCCGATCGTTGCTGACGTCCGTGACGATCGCGCCATCGCCGATGCGGTCGAGGCGACCGTGAGCCGCTGGGGCGGTATCGACATGGTGGTGAACAACGCCGCAGTGATCCAGACGCAGTCTGCTGAGCACATCACCATGCAGCAATTCGACTACATGCAGGACATCAATTGCCGGGGAACCGTTTTGCTGTCGACTCTGTGCCTCCCCGCGCTGCGCGAGTCGGCGACGGCGGGACGCAACCCGCACATACTGAACCTGTCGCCGCCGCTGAACCTGGCGTCAAAAGACATCGGGCGGTTCTCCGCATACGCGATCAGCAAATACAGCACCAGTGTGTACACCATCGGCCTCGCTCAAGAGGTCGCGCCGTACGGCATTGCCGTCAACTCGCTGTGGCCGAGCACCACCATCAACACTGCGGCGGTGCGGAATCAGAGCGCGCTCGGGGGTGCAGAGGGCGTCGCCACCTCACGCGACCCGTTCGTCATGGCAGACGCGGCACTTCTCGTCCTCACGCGGCCCGCCGCCTCTTACACCGGAAATCTGGCCTTGGACGAAGAGGTTCTGGTGGCTGACGGAGTCACCGACCTCGATCAATACCGGGCAGTCCCTGGCACTCTGCCGCTCACCCCCGACCTGTTCGTCGATCTGTAGCGGACTACCAGCAGGAAAGGGGTGCTGCCACTGCATAATTCGGTTCCATTTGGCATCAAGATCGTAACGGTCTACTACTGGTCGATTTTCCTGGACTAGGGTGATCCGCCTACCACCGCAACTCGGAAGCAACGCCGCCAGCGCCAGTGGGCTTGGGTCGACAACGGGGATTGGCTCGTGTCTCACCAGACTGACGGAGAGTCGTCAGGAGGCACTGCCCGTGGATAAGGACACCCCATCCCTATTCGCCAGGATGTTTCGAAACGAACGCGAGGCAAGCGGGTTGACGCGCAAAGACGCCGCCGAGAAGCTCAACATGTCGAAGCAGCTGATATATCTGTTGGAGCGTAAGGCCCATCCGCCGTCCCCAGAGACACTCCAAACCTTCTTCCGCGCGTTCAAGGTCCCCCGATGGCGGCAGGCCAAATTCCTTGCTGTAGCTCACCCCCAGTACCTGAACCAGATGGACTGGGAACTATCGCCGATCCCGACGAGGACCGACCAGCTCGGCTTGGATCGCATGTCGGACCCGGCCTGCTTCCACGACCCGGGTTTCGATCTCTATGCCGCGAACCAACGTTTCCTGGATGTGTTCCCCGGCATCCCGTCTCCCACGCCTACAGGTGACGTTCGACCGAACCTGCTCGTGTGGGTTGTCACCGACCCTCGGGCCAAGGAAGTCATCCAAAACTGGCGCCAGCGTGCGGGAGTCATGGTCGATGCGTTCTTGACCGTCGCTCCCGATCGGGTACCCCAGTCACGCATCGATGAAATCATCGCGGCCTGCCGGGCCGCACCAGGGTCCGAGTTCGACGAGATGTCCAAGGTCAAATCCAGCGACGCCGATATCTTCGATCAGACGATTATTCTGATGAACCCCGACACCGGTGAGTGGGAAAGACGCACCATCACAGCAAAGACATTCAAGTACCCGCCGAAGGCTTGGGATGAGCTGGTCTTGCGATTGCAAGCATCCGAGCTCGACTGAAACCTGCGGCGTTCCTGAGATCTACGCCGCTCGGCTCGTCCGTCCGGTGCGCCGTCGATGCCTCGGCGATGTAGTGGGCACTCGTGACAGGTGCCGTGCGCGCTGCTCGGTCAGTGCGGTGACAAGTTGCCGGTGATCCTCATGCACCGTGGCGAGTTCGGCGCCCAGCTCGCGCACCTCGTTCAGCGCCTTGTCGGCGACGGCCGAGAGTCGCTTGCGCTCGGCGTGCACACCAGCGAGTTCGGCGTCGGCGACCGCGGTCACGCTCGCTATCTGCCGATCGCAGTCCGCGCGCATCCGCGTCACGGCGTCGGCGGCCTTGTCGCGGGCCTCTATCGCCTCGTATGCAGCCTCGATGGCGATCTCTTGCAGCTTGAGCGCCTCATCTCGCTCCGCTCGCGCCTCGTCACGTTCTCGCCGGGCGAGGGCGGCCTCGTGCTCGGCAGCGGCCTGCGCGGCGAGTGCCTGCGCGACTCGGGCATCGGCGTCGCGCCGCACCGATTCCAACTCGAGCGCAATGAGTTCCGGGTCGGTCACGTCGGCGGCGAACTGCTCGGCGTCGGCGAGTTCGGCGAGTAGCTGCGCCTTGAGATCCGCGGCGCGGTCGAGCGTGGCGACGAGCGCCGACATCGCCGAGGACACCGGCCGGTCGGACACGTCGCTCTGCACGCGCGCCGCGAGACGCCGATCGGCTCGCAGCCGGTTCACGGCGTTGTGTTTCGGGTCGTCGCAGTAAGTACGCGGACGGCCAGGGCCGGACCGCTGGGCAACGGTCCGGCCGCACGCACGATCGGTATTGATGGGGAACGGGCACAGTGTTTCGGTGGCAGCCATGGGATTTCGTTTCATGTCGGAGTGCCGATGTAATGAAATGAATTCACGCGGCGGCGAGCAACGGCTCGCCTGCCTCGTTGCGGGCGACGTGCTCGACCGCCTGGTCGTACTCGGCGAAGACTGCCGAGGACACGATGCCGCGGGCGTCCATCCAGATCGCCTCGTATCCGCCGGCCACCTCGCAGATCTCGCCGAGTAACCCGTTACGCACGTCGCGTCGGCGGCGCGCGCGTTCCATGTCGACGACTTGGTGCCGCAGTTGCGGGAGCCTGCCCGCGACGGTGCGCGCCGAGGCCGCGCTCGCCTCGGCGGAGATGTGGCCGTATCGCTTGTCGGTGGTGGTAATCGACTCGTGCCCGGCATCACGTGACACCACCCAAATCGGCTCGCCGTCCTGGAGGCGCCACGAAATCCCCGTATGCCGAAGGGTGTACGGGGTGAGCCGCTTTTCGAGCATGACCTCGATCAGGTGCCCGTACTTGGCGAGCAGCACCTCGGGGGCTTCGCCCTCCCAATGCGCGCGCTTGGAGAACGGGCTGAAATCGCCCTCGGCGAGCGCCCGCAACCGCTTCAATGCCGGTAGGAACGCCTTCTTGTACAAGTACGTGACGGTGATCGGACCACCGGTAGAGGTGCAGAACAGCCGGGCATTGCGCGCCCGGTCGAGATCCAACCGCGCGACGGTCTCGAGCGGAACGTACGAAGTCCGCACGCCACGCGCTGATTTGGGCTTACCGAGCTTGAGCTTGCCGTTGGCGTACTTGTACGCCTTGGTGATTCGGACGGCACCGGTTGCCCGGTCGATATCGCGCACGTCGAGCGCGGCCTGCTCGCTGGGCCGTGCCATGGACATGATCGCGAACTCACACTGCGGCCGCCAGCGCGGCGCAAGCAGCTGCTCGAAAAACTCGTACTCGTCGGGGGTAAAGAAATCGAGCTCGGCACCGTACACGCGAGGCAGCCGGGTCTCGGTGCACGGATTGAACGGGATTAACGGCGTCGGCCGCTGCCGGGCCGCTGCCGCCATGGCCGCGCTGAGAAAACCGTGCTTGTTGCTGATCGTCTTCGGGCTGTTGCCGCGCTCCTGCTCGAGCCACACCACCCACGCCGCGTCAGTGTCTTGGGTCAGCAGATCGATCGGCAGGCTGTCGGTGAAGAAGGGCTCGATATCCAGGTCGATGAATCGCCCGTAGCGGCGGCGGGTTTCCTCCTCGATGCCGGTGAGGCGGGCGACGTAGGTGCGGAGGTAGTCGACGAGCAGCACGAGCGGCTCGTCGGCCGCGGCGAGTTGTGCTGCGAGGATGCGCTCGGCCTCGATCGGGCCGACGCGATCGAGCAGCCGCGCCCAGCGAATGGCTGCCTGGTGGTCGTCGAAACTCCGTGAGGTTTGGAGGGTGCGGCCGTCACGGTCGACGCGATAGCGGACCTGGCTGTAGGCGGTGCCGTCTTTGCGAGTGCGGATGCGGGGGGTTGTGGACATGTTCGCGCCTTATGGGTCGCGACGCCGAATCCCCTCAGATTCTGGTTTGTGGACCGGAGTGTGGACGCAGGTGGGGCAAGATCGTAAATCTTGCCTCTGACCTGCGTCTTTACCGTGGAGCCTAGGGGAATCGAACCCCTAACCCCTGCCTTGCAAAGGCAGTGCTCTGCCAATTGAGCTAAGGCCCCTTCACCGCTCATTGCGGCACGCACTCCATGAATGCGCCCTCGAAACGTTACCTGCCAACTGTTCGCAGCGTCAAAACAGCCAGCCGCCGGACGGCGGGTTTGTCGAGTGATATACCTGACACGCTCAGTATATGTGCAGGTCGGGATGATTTCGGTGGCTTGGTGTATTCGTCTGTGCCGCGGTCGCCGGCGCGGGCGTTGAGCGTTGCGGTGGCGCGCCCGAATGGATGGCGGCCGCCCGGCCGTTTACCGATCTTCGCAGGCACCAAGGGAGTCGGCATCAACAGCGCCATCGTCACCCAGAGCGCACCTCTCGACGGCAGCTGCGGCCCCCTGCCTGTGTTTCTCGATCAGCACGGTGCCGAGGGATCACCGGGGTTGGTCATTCGCACCAGCTGACCAGTCGCGGTCACGCCGGTCCGGCCGTCCCCGGCGCAACGTCTCCTGGGCCCACCCTGAACACCGCAGTACGCTGGGAGCCATGAAACTTCTTCTGACGGTCGGTGTTGTGGTCGCGGTTCTCATCGGAATCACCAAGCTGCGGAAGCGGGACGATGCAGACCTGTGGAAAGAGGTGACCACTCGCTGATCGCGGGTAACCGATCACCGAGCCCTCAGCTCGATCGGCAAAACGGCCAGAGTCAGGGTTCGGACACCAGACTCGACAACCAAAGGCGAGCGCTCTAGCAGAGCGCTCGCCTTTTGGCGTGTCGTTGTCGGCGTTTCTCATCGCGCCGTTGTTGGTGTCACTCATCGTGTCGTTGTTGGGAGCATGCATCGTTGCTATGTGGGACGTTGCCTAACCGATCCAGTGGAGACTTCTATCGCCGCCATTTGATAGATGAGCCGAATCCGTTTGTGCCGCTTTCTTTCCCGCATGTGGTGACCAGTTGTTTGTGCGGTGTTGTGTGCGCCGGCCGCCGTGGGCGCCGCCTTTGTTTCGGGCCGTCACGTTTCCTTCGGCGGTCCGTGGCGGTCCAGGTGCAGGTAGGTGTAGCAGGTGACGATGAGGCAGACGAAGGTGGCGGTGATCAGCATCGCCCAGCCTGCGACAACGAGGCTGAACAGACCGCCGAGCAGTCCGCCCAGGGCGAAGGCCAGGTAGAGCAGGAAGTAGTCGAGCCAGTCGGCGTAGGTGCCGCCGCTGATGTGGCGTTCGATGCCCTGTCCCATTTTGACGAGCGTGCCGGTGACGTAGCTCAGCGGAATCGATACTTCGTCGTTCTTGACGAACGAGGTGTTGAGCGCGCCGACACCGAAGGCTACGAACAGGATCGGGACGAGGTCGATCTTGTCGGTATCCAGCGCCTGGTAGATCCATATATCGGCGATCGAGGCCGTGGCGAGGCTCGCGGTGGTGAGCAGGGTCGGGCCGTGCGGATGACCGGACCAATAGCGCCTGCGGCACCAGGAGGAGACCACCACGCCGGACAGGAAAGACACCAGTAGCAGGGCCGCCGCGACCGCCATGTCGGGCTCGTGGTGGAAGTAGCCGAGAACCGCGCGCTCGGTGTTGCCTGTCATGAAGGTGACGAAGTAGCCGGCGGTGTGCATGAATGCCGCCGCTCCGATCAGTCCGGCCAGCCCGGCGAGCACCCACGACAGTCTGGCTTTGGCATCGTAGAGCGCTCTTCTACGGTCTTCGTCCAGTTCGGGCACAGGTCGAGCTCCTTTCGAAGCGGTCGGGCCACTCAG
The DNA here is from genome assembly GCF_045208035.1 of Nocardia sp. NBC_01009. Lineage (NCBI taxonomy): Bacteria > Bacillati > Actinomycetota > Actinomycetes > Mycobacteriales > Nocardiaceae > Nocardia > Nocardia sp. NBC_01009. Next base: position 1,110,042 of record NZ_CP108695.1, read on the forward strand.
TGATACCTGCTGATCCTGTGAATAGTCCGGTGCACCGCCGGGCGATTTGCTGAGATGTGGCCCTGCCGAGAGCGTTCGACCCGGGGGTACCGTGCAGGCGTGGATTCAGTGCTCGACTACCTGCTGACCGAAGCCGTCGATCCGGCGCCCATCGACACCATCGCGGATGCGTGGTCCAGGCATCGAGCGGTCGCACCTCGGTTCGCCACGCCAGTGGATGTGGCGATCGCGGGCGGGTTCGGCGCCGACCGTCTTGGTTTCGCGTTCCTGTCGGGTTATCAGGAGGCGTTGCGGACACTGATCGCCGACCTGCCCGCCGACGAACTGGTCGCGGTGTCGGCGACCGAGTCGGGTGGCGCGCATCCATCGGCGATCCGTACGGCGCTCGTAGAGACCGACGGCCGCTGGTCGGTGCATGGCACCAAGACGTTCACGACGCTCGGCATCATGGCGCAGCGGCTGGTGGTGATCGGCAGTTCGGGTGAATCGCCGGACGGCCGCAACCGCCTGCACGCGGTGCTGGTGGATGCGGACGAGCCCGGTGTGCGGGTGACGAACCTGCCCGCCGTCCCGTTCGCCCCCGAGATTCCGCACGCCACAGTGACATTCACCGACGCCGCGGCGCGGATGCTGCCGGGGGACGGCTACCTGGACTACCTCAAACCGTTCCGGACCATCGAGGACATTCATGTGCTTGCCGCAGCGCTCGGCTGGCTGATCCGGGTCGCCCGCGAGTCCAGATGGCCGCAGCCGGTGGTGCAGCGGCTGCTTGCCGCGGTAGCTGCCGTGCGCGGTCTCGATATCGACCGGCCCAGTTCGCCCGGCGTCCACGTCGCACTCGGCGGCACGTTCGAACTTCTCGACCGGCTGTTGGCGGAACTGGAACCGCTGTGGGAGAGCGCGGCCCCGGTCGTCATGGCGCGCTGGGAGCGCGATCGCCCGCTGCTTGCGACGGCCGGAAGGGTACGGGCGCAACGGTTGACGGCTGCCTGGCGTTCGCTGGCCGCCGAGGCGGAACACCACAGCTCAGCGAGCTGACCTGGCCCAGAAATGGGGAGCGGGCCTCGGCGAAGGGGGGGAGTTAGCCGAGGCCCGCGTAAGGTCGGCCCGGGGGGGAGGGGCCGACGAGAATGATCCTACGCGATGATCCGTGATTCTGGGTGCGTGGGGATCGCCACTTTCCAAGATTTTTGGGGTTGGCTTATACGGCTGCGGAATGCGGGCTGAGCGCCCGACCGGAGGGTGTCGATCGGCCCCGGGTAGGCGATGGCTTACTGTTTGCCAAAACTGTTGTTGTACAGGAAATTACGTTGCTGCCGTGGGCGCTGATCCGCCATTTCGGTGCGCCTTCAGAAAACATTCCGACCGGTCTCCGTGTGTCATGGATCGCGCGCCCAGGACGTTCCGGGGCAGTGTCGCGGCGGATGAGCCGCGTGTCGCGGCAGCGGGAAAACGGGGCGGCCCGGCACTCGCGGCGACAAGAGTATGTCGTACCCCGATGCGAACATGTGTTCGTGCGAATCGAAGCCTGCCGTAGTGGTGGGAAAACAGCCGAATACCATGACCGACCGCCGGCCCGGCTCCTACGTTCCACGCCGGCGGATCCGCGCCGAGACGAGTACTGCGCACGGCCGAATCGGGTAGTGGGCTACGCGCGATCGAGCAACGAGACGGGCGGGATGATCGAACCGGTCGCATCCCGATCCGGCACCCCCGAGCACCGCCTTGGCCGGGATGCGGCCTCTTCTTTTTTCTCCGGCCCGACTCGGTTCGACCGAGCTGTCGGCAAATCGGATGAAATTGTCGGTGCCCACGGCAATACTGACTCGAGTATCAGTCGGTTACCGGTTCAGCGAATTCGACTCGGCACCGCAGGCCGGCGTCATCAGAAATCCGACATCGACAACTCACGAACGTCAGGAGAATCATGCCCGACGCAATAGTCGCCGAGGGTCTGGTCAAACGCTACGGCCGGCTGGTCGCCCTCGATGGCCTCGACCTATCGGTGCCGGAGGGCACCGTGACCGCACTGCTCGGACCCAATGGTGCAGGTAAGACCACTGCGGTCCGAGTGCTCACCACGCTGCTGATACCGGATGCGGGCCACGCGACCGTCGCAGGCATAGACGTACTGCGCAATCCGCAAGCGTTGCGGTCGCGAATCGGAACGTCGGGTCAGTATGCGGCCGTCGACGAATATCTCACCGGCTTCGAGAATCTGGAAATGGTGGGACGTCTCTATCACATGGGCGTGCAGCGCAGTAAGGAGCGCGCTCGCGAACTACTCGATCGATTCCGACTCACCGACGCGGCAGATCGGCCCGTCAAGGGTTACTCGGGCGGTATGCGGCGCAGGCTCGACCTGGCTGGCGCGCTGGTGGCGAATCCGCCGGTGTTGTTCCTCGACGAGCCCACCACCGGCCTGGATCCCCGGGCGCGTCTCGACCTCTGGGATGTCATCGAGGAATTGGTCGCAGGCGGAACCACATTGCTGCTCACCACGCAGTACATGGAGGAGGCCGACCGGCTGGCCGACGCCATCGCGGTGATCGACCATGGCAAGGTCATCGCTCGCGGCACCGCGGACGAGCTGAAGACCCTGGTCGGCGGCGACCGCATCGAGCTCACCGTCGATCATGCCGACAACCTCGCGACCGCGCAGCAGGCGCTGCAGGGTCTCGCCGACGGCGAGATCCATCTCGAGCCCGGCTTGCGCCGGATCACCGTTCCGGTCAGCGACGGCTCGCAGGCGCTCGTCGACGCCATCGGCTTGCTGACCCAGCACAACGTGCAGATCCACGATGTCGGCCTGCGGCGTCCCTCGCTCGACGACGTCTTCCTGACCCTCACCGGGCACGAGGCCGAGGAGTTGACCAACGGCGACGGTCCCGTCGCATCAGGTCAGCGCGAGGACCGGCTCGAAGCGACGGAAGGAAAGATCCGATGACCGCGGCGACAACGGCGCCCGACCCCAGCATCTCGATGCCCCTCGGTGAACGACTATCGATCGTCTTCAGCGACAGCGTGACCATCGCCAAACGCAATGTCATCAAGATCAAGCGCGTGCCCGATGTGCTGATCTTCTCGACGCTATCGCCGATCATGTTCGTGTTGCTGTTCGCCTACATTTTCGGGTCGGCCATCGAGGTGCCCGGCATGTCGGGCGGCTATCGGGAGTTCTTGATCGCGGGCATCTTCGCGCAGAGCGTGGTGTTCGGCGCGACCTTCACCGGAGCCGGTCTTGCCGAGGATATGCAGAAGGGCATCATCGACCGATTCCGGTCGCTGCCGATGGCGCCGTCGGCGGTGCTGGTCGGCCGGACGCTCAGCGATGTGGTGATCAACGTGGTCAGCCTCGTGGTGATGTCGCTGACCGGTCTTGTCGTCGGCTGGCGGATCCGCGGGTCGTTCCTCGACGCGGTGCTGGCGTACGTGCTGTTACTGCTGTTCGCCTATGCGGTGTCGTGGATCATGGCCGTCGTCGGACTGCTGGTCCGGGCGCCGGAGGTGTTCAACAACGCCAGCTTCATGGTGATTTTCCCGCTGACATTTCTCGCCAACACATTCGTGCCGTTGGAGAACCTGCCGACGGTGCTGCGGGTATTCGCCGAATGGAATCCGGTGTCCGCGGTCACCCAGGCCACTCGCGAACTGTATGGCAACACCAGCCCGATGGCGCCGCAATCGGACGCCTGGTCGATGCAGCATCCGGTGGTGACGACGCTGGCCTGGGTGGTGATCATCCTGCTCGTGTTCATCCCGCTGGCTCTGCGTCAGTACAAGCGGACCGTGAGCCGCTGACCGAAAGTCGAGATCAGCGACCGTTGTCCGCGCCGGCTTCCGCCAGGGGAGTCGGCGCGGAGCCATTGCGGGAGTATCCGATCCGCGGCGGTGCCGGGGCGGGCTCCTGGGCCTGCGGTCGCTTGCTGCGCACCAGCCAGGCCACGCCACCCGCCAGTGCGACAAGGGCCGCGACCAATAGCCGGTTACGAGTACGTGCAGATACGTGAAGGCGCCCCAAGGTCATTCGACCACTCTGGCACAACCCCGCGATTCGCGCAGAATTGCAAAGATGACGACTGGTCTCGGTGATACTTGGGTAACTCACCAGGTACGCCCAGAGATCGGCCCCGCATTCAACCGCCGGCCGCCGCGGAACGTTCGGCGCACTTGCAGATCGGCAAAAGACGCGGAGCCCGGTTCCCTGCGCAGGCGCCCGAGCGTGGCACGATGGGCGGCGTGACCTCACCGAATCAGACCGCTGTTGCGACGCTGCACACCAACCACGGTGATATCAAGATCTCGCTCTTCGGCAACCATGCTCCGAAGACGGTGCGGAACTTCGTCGGCCTCGCCGACGGCACTGCCGAGTACACGACGGAGAACGCGAGCGGTGGTACCTCCGGACCGTTCTACGACGGCGCGGTCTTCCACCGGGTGATGGACGGCTTCATGATCCAGGGCGGCGACCCGACCGGCACCGGTCGCGGCGGACCCGGCTACGAATTCGGTGACGAATTCCACCCGGAACTGCGCTTCGACCGCGGCTACCTGTTGGCGATGGCCAACGCGGGACCGGCGACCAACGGGTCGCAGTTCTTCATCACCGTAGGCCCGCAGCCGCATCTGAACCGCAAGCACACGATCTTCGGCGAGGTCGTCGATCCGGATTCGCGCAAGGTCGTCGATGCCATCGCCACCACGCCGACCGATCGCAACGACCGTCCGAAGGAACCTGTCGAAATCTCGAAGATCACGATCGAATAGACCGATGAACGCTCAGCCGCCCGCACCGACCTGTGTCCGCCACCCCGATCGCCCGACGGGCCTGGCCTGCACGCGTTGTGGGCGGCCCGCTTGCCCCGAATGTCTGCGACCCGCCGCCGTCGGCCAGCACTGCGTCGACTGCCTGCGCCAGGAGCAGCGCGATGTGCCCCAAGTGCGGACAGTCGCCGGTGCGCCCGCCGCACAGAAACCGATCCCTTACGTCACCTATGCGCTGATCGCGGTGAACGTGCTGGTGTTCGCGGTGACCGCGGCCCAGTCGCGCAGCCTGGTGGACAACTACAACGGGTCTCAGCTGTTCCGGCGCTGGGTACTGGTTCCGCACCTCGTCGCCGACGGTGACTGGGTGCGCGTGATCGGATCGGGGTTCCTGCATTACGGCCCGATCCATCTGATGCTCAACATGTTCGCGCTGTATGTGGTCGGCCGGGATGCTGAGCTGGTGCTCGGACGGCTGCGCTATCTCGCGGTCTATCTCGTCTCGCTGCTCGGTGGGTCCGCGGCCGTGATGGTTCTCGCGCAGAACAGTGCGACAGCCGGTGCGTCCGGTGCGGTGTACGGCCTGTTCGGTGCGATCACGGTGATCCTGATCCGATTGCGGCAGAACCCCAATCAGATGTTGATCCTTATCGGCATCAACATCTTCATCAGCTTCTCGCTGCCCGGCATCTCCATGTGGGGCCACCTCGGCGGTCTGAGCGCGGGCACCCTTGCGACACTCGGCATCCTGTTCCTCCCGGCTTGGCTGCGCGCGAAGTCACAGGAGACCGCGGGCCTCATCGGCTGGCTGGCGATCGCCGCGCTCGCAGTCGCCGCGCTGTCGGTGACCGGTGTTGTAGCGGCATCGCTCGCCGCCTGACGGGCCCCGCACTGTCCGGCTTCACGTGAAACGGCGCTGCTAGCGGCAGCGCTGCTAGTAAGCGGTCGGCTGCGCAAGCCCGTGTTCGACCAGCGTGTCGAAGACGTCCACGGGGCTCGCGCCGAGATCCCAACGGCCGAAGATCAGCAGCCGCTCGGCACCGTCGTGCTGCACGTCGATCTCCAGCATGGGCGTTTTGCGGCCGAGACGGCGATAGCTGACCACGCGGGCACGCACGATCTGATCGCGGGTGTATTCGGTTGGGCCGACCAGGCTGCGCACCACAAGGCGCGGCTGCGGACCCGGGGTCACCGAGAGCCGTGGTCGCTGGCGGAAGCCGAGCCCGGCAAGCACGAGCAGTCCCACCGCGGCCAGTCCGATGAGCAGCCTGCTCGCGGCCTCATCGGCCAGGACCGCGGCGCCCGCCAAGACCACGCCGCCCACCGTGACCGCGATCAGGGCGGGGGTGGGAGTGGTCCAGGCGATGCGTGGGTCAGGTGTCCCGGACTGTGGACTTTCGGGATGCATGAGCCGCTTTCCCCAATCGTTCCTCGAGTTGTCCACAGGGTCATCCACAGGTGTGAATGAATGACACGTCTGTAATCCGGGGTTCGAGCGCGCGAAACCTCAGCGCCACCGCATGGTCATGATCAGACCGACGACCATGAGGCCGAAGCCGATCAGGAAGTTCCAGGCGCCGAGATCGGCCATCCAGCCGATCTTGTCGTTTGCCAGGTAGTAGACGAGCAGCCACACCAGCCCGGCGAGCATGAAGCCGAGCATGATGGCGACGTACCAGACCGGGGACGGCCCGGCCTTCACCTTCACCGGCGTCCGGCTGGCAGGGTTGATCGTATAGTCGGTCTTCTTACGGACCTTCGACTTGGGCATGACGTCCTCGTGTTCGGCGTGCAGGTCGGTACCGGCAGGACAAGCGACAGTGGAGTTGGGTCGAGCACCACCCGCCGCGACGTCCGATCCGGGGTCAGCCGGGACCGGTCCGGGCGAGGCTGAAGTCCCCTCCGGTGTGCCTCTAGGCTATCCCAACTGGTAATGGATGCGACGCTCTGCCATACGGCCACGTAATCTCGATCTCATGCGTGTATTGGTCGTCGACAATTACGACAGCTTCGTATTCAACCTGGTGCAGTACCTCGGCCAGCTTGGCGTCGAGGCCGTTGTCTGGCGCAACGACGACCCGCAATTGGCCGATGTGGACGCCGTCGCGGCCGAATACGACGGCATTTTGATCAGCCCCGGCCCCGGCTCGCCGGACCGCGCGGGCGCGAGCATCGACCTGGTACACGCCTGCGCGCGCCAGCTCACCCCACTGCTCGGAGTGTGCCTCGGCCATCAGGCGATCGGGGAAGCGTTCGGCGCCACCGTCACCCGCGCGCCGGAGTTGCTGCACGGAAAGACCAGTTCGGTATTCCACCTCGGCGTCGGGGTGCTCGCGGGCCTGCCCGACCCGTTCACCGCGACCAGGTATCACTCACTCACCGTCCTCGAAGCAACGATCCCCGACGAGATCGAGGTGATCGGTCGCACCGAGAGCGGGATAGTGATGGCCATGCGGCACCGCACGCTGCCGATCCACGGCGTGCAGTTCCATCCCGAATCGGTGCTGACCCAGGGTGGGCATCGGATGCTGGCGAACTGGCTCGAGGTCTGTGGCCAACGTCCTCCCGAGGGCCTGGTGGAGATTCTCGAGGCGGAGGTCGCGTCCTTGGTGTCCCAGTGACGCGGCCATATGTCCTGCTTTCGGTCGCGGTCAGCGTCGACGGCTACATCGATGACGCCGGCCCCGAGCGATTGCGGCTCTCGGACGACGCCGACTTCGATCGGGTCGATCAGGTGCGCGCGGAATCCGACGCCATCCTGATCGGCGCCGAAACGCTGCGCCGCGACAATCCACGCCTGCTCGTCAACGACCCGGACCGGCGGGCCGAACGGATCGCGGCCGCGGGCAAGCCCGAGTATCCGCTCAAAATCACCGTCACCGCGAGCGGCGATCTGGACCCCGAGCTGAAGTTCTGGCACCACGGCGGGGACAAACTCGTCTACACCACCGAGGCCGGCGCGACGCGGCTCGGTGACAGGTTGCGCGGTCTCGCCGAGGTGGCCGTCCTCGGCGCCGATATTGATCTCGGCGCGCTGCTCGATGATCTCGGTCGCCGCGGTATCGCCCGCCTCATGGTGGAGGGCGGCACCCGAATCCACACCGCATTCCTCGCGGCCGACCTCGCGGACGAGCTGCACATGGCCATCGCGCCGATTCTCGTCGGCGACCAGGCCGCGCCCCGCTTCCTCAACCCCGCCGCATATCCGGGCGCTCCGCGCCGGCGGATGCAGCTGGCCGATATCGCCAGGATCGGCGACATCGCCCTGCTCATCTATCTCCCCAAGGCGACCACCGACATCACGCAGGACCGGTGATGACGAAAGCTCCCCACGCGCACGAACAGGACCGCCAGTTCATGCACCGGGCAATCGAACTGGCCCGAATGTGCCCACCCAGCGACACCGCCTTCTCGGTCGGCGCGGTCATCGTGGTCGACGGCGCGGAGATCGCTACCGGGTACTCCAGGGAGACCGATGCCAAGGTCCACGCCGAGGAGTCCGCGTTCGGCAAGCTCGACGCGGATGATCCCCGGCTGGCCACGGCGACGATCTACAGCACGCTGGAACCCTGTTCCCAGCGCGCCACCCCGACACGGCTGCCGTGCACCGACAGAATCCTGGCGGCCCGGGTGCCCCGCGTTGTCATCGCCTGGCGGGAACCGACGACCTTCGTCACCAACTGTGTCGGTGTGGAGAAATTACGGCAGCACGGCGTCGAGGTGCTCGAGCTGCCCGACCTGGCCGAGGCGGCCATGTCGATGAATCGGCACCTGGATTTGCGCTAGCGGGTCAGGGCCTGCCGTAGACGGCTGTCACGAACTCGCCGAGCTGGTTGTCGTCGAGGTGCCTGGCCAGGTCGGCTTCGCTGATCATGCCGACGAGGCGCTTGCGCTCGATCACCGGCATCCGCTTGATTCGGTGGCTCTCCATTTCGTCGAGCACCTCATCGATATCGGCGTCGGCGTCGATCCAGCGCGGCGTCGATTCGCACAGCTCTTCGGCTCGGGTGGTGGCAGGCGGCCTGCCCTGAGCGATGCATTTCACGACGATGTCGCGGTCGGTGATGATCCCGCACATCCGCTCGTTCTCACCTGCGATCACCAGAGACCCGACCCCGAGTTCGGCCATGATCCGGGCGGCCTTGCCGACGGTGTCGTCCTTGGAGATCCACTGGGCCCCGGGCTTCATGATGTCCCTGGCAGTGGTCATTGGGCTACCTCCTCGTATGCAGCGTCCTTGGATGGAGCAGCTGATGGGATGAAGCAGCCTCATTCTCGCCCGGACAACACCGACCGGTTTGTGTTTTCGGGTTATCCGGGCGAGCTCGTTATCAGGGCGGTCCGAGGACTCCGGTGCTGATCGCGACCGTGCCGTTCTTCGCGATCGAGGAACCGGCCGCGGGCTGCTGGCCGAGGATGCGGCCCACACTGCTGGTGTCGAAAGTGCCCTGGGTGGACTGATTGATCTGGCCCACGGTTCCGGTCCAACCGGCTTGGCGCAATCTATCCAGCGCCGCGGCGGGGGTCAGGCCGATCAGCGACGGCATGGTGATCTGGTCACCGGTGGAGATCTGCACGGTCACCGCGGAGCCCTTGTCGGCGGTGCTGCCACCTGCCGGGAAGGTCCCGATCACCTCGCCCTTGGGCTTCGATGACTGAACCTCTTGCACGACTACCTTGAAGCCATTGCCCTCGATGTTCGGCTGTGCGATGTCGATCGATTGGCCGAGGACGTTGGGTACCCGTACCGCTTCCGGGCCCGTGCCGATGGTGATGATGACGGGCGAACCCACGTCGACCTTGGAACCCGGCGACGTGTTCTGGTCGATGACCGTGTCCTTCTCGGTACTACTCGAGGCCTTGCGTTGCACGTCGGGACTGAGCTGCAATCCGATGGAATTGAGCTTCTGCTCAGCCTGCTGCTGATTGAGTCCTGTCAGCCTCGGCACCTGCACCTGGGCCGGCCCGGTGGAGATCTGAACGGTGATGGTGCTGCCCTCGGCCACCCGGGAACCGCCGAGCGGCTGGGTCGAGATGACATTACCGGTGGCGACCTTGCTGTCCGGCTTCTGCTGGATGGCCACGGTGAAGCCGAGCTTCTGCAGCGTCTCCTGGGCTTGCTGTTGCGACTTGCTCGAAAGATCGGGCACCGCAATCTGATCCGGCTTGCTTCCCGGCCCGATCAGCACCCAGAACAGGGCGAAGGCCACCGCGACCGCGGCGGCGGCGCCGACCGCTATGTAGATGTTGCGACGCGGGTCCGATGGCTCCGCCGGTTCCTGCTCGGCGGTGTCGTCGTTGCGCTCGACGGTGCGGAAGGTGCGCGGCGGCGGTTCGTTGGCGCCGAGGATCGTGGTGCGGTCCTCGTCGGTCATCACCATCGGCGCGCTCGGCTTCTGCCCACCGAGCACCCGGATCAGGTCGCCGCGCATCTCGGCGGCGGTCTGGTACCGGTTGGCCGGATTTTTGCTCATCGCCTTGAGCACAACGGAGTCCAGCTCGCGGGGCACCCCGGAGTGCACATGCGAAGGCAGCCGCGGATCCTCGCGCACATGCTGGTAGGCCACCGCGACCGGCGAGTCACCCGTGAAAGGCGGTTCGCCGGTGAGGATCTCGAACAGCACACAGCCGACGGAATACACGTCGGAGCGGGCGTCGACGGTCTCGCCACGCGCCTGCTCGGGTGAAAGATATTGCGCGGTGCCGATGACCGCCGCGGTCTGGGTCATCGGGTTGGCGGCGTCGGCGATCGCGCGGGCGATGCCGAAGTCCATCACCTTCACCGCGCCTGCGCGATTGATCATGATGTTGGCCGGCTTCATGTCCCGGTGCACGATCCCGGCCTTGTGGCTGAAATCCAGTGCCGCACAGACGTCGGCGACGACCTCCATGGCCCGGCGCGGTGGCATCGGGCCCTTGCCGCGCACGATATCGCGCAGCGTGTCGCCGTCGACGTACTCCATCACGATGTACGGCAGCGGCCCACCGTCGACCTCGGCCTCGCCGGTGTCGTACACCGCAACGATCGCCGGATGATTCAACGCGGCCGCGTTCTGCGCTTCCCGCTTGAAGCGCAGATAGAACGTGGGGTCACGGGCGAGGTCCGCGCGCAGCACCTTGATCGCCACGTCGCGGCTCAGCCGCAGATCGCGGGCCTTGTGCACCTCGGACATGCCGCCGAACCCGATGATCTCGCCAAGCTCGTAGCGCGAGGAGAGGTTCTTTGGGGTCGTCATGGCTGTCCTTGCGGAGGAGGGGCTGCGCCGAGGGTGCCCGAGGGTCCTCGGGCACCGGGACTATCCGGAAATGGTGGGGCGAGCGTGGGGAAGCGCGACCTGGTGGTGGTTGGCGCTGTTGTCTTCGGTGGTTTTGTCGTGCTCGGCGCCGTGGTGCTCGGTGCGGGCGTCGTGGTCGGCGGTTCTGTGGTGGTGGTCGGCGGTTCCGTTGTCGTCGGCGGCACCGTTGTCGGCTGCTGCGTCGGTGGCGGCTCCACCGGCTTCGGTGTCGTAGTGACTGGTGGTGGCGGTGGTGGCAGTGGCACCGTAGTCGGCACCACCGTCGTGGTCACGGGCTTCACCGTGTTCGGATTGGTGTCGCCGCCGAACAGCAGGTAGGTGACGACGCCGCCGAGGATCAGCGCACCGATACCGAGCCCGCCGAGCCACTTCTGCGTCGAGGTGAACCGCTGGCCGTTGCCCGGTGGTGTCGCGGGACCCGCCGCCGTCGAACTCAGCACGGTCGCCGGTGCTGCTGCGTGTGCCGCGCCCACGGGCTGACTCGGGGTCGAATAGCGAACCGCCGGGCCGTTGTCGTAGCTGTGCTGCCCGGACGGCAGCATCACCGTCGGGCCGGGCGGTAGCACCCGGGTCGCGCCCGTGGTGAGCGGTCCCGCACCCGATGCGGCGCCGCTCGGCGATGGTGGCCGGCGTCCGGCGCGGACGGCGGCGACAGCGTCGGCGAACTCGCCGCCGCGTGCGTACCGGCGTCCCGGCTCCTTGGCCATCGTGATCTCGATGAGTTCACGCACGTTGGCGGGCAGATCCGCGGGCATGGGCGGCGGGGTATCGCGCACATGCTTCATCGCGACGGTGATCGCGCCATCGCCGGTGAAGGGCCGCTGGCCGGCCAGCGCCTCGTAACCGACAACACCGAGGGAGTACACGTCGCTCGCGGAGGTGGCGTCCTCGCCGACCGCCTGCTCCGGCGCGATGTACTGCGCCGTGCCCATCACCATGCCGGTCTTGGTCACGGGGGAGGCATCGACCGCCTTGGCGATGCCGAAGTCGGTGATCTTCACCTGACCGGTCGGCGTCACCAGGATATTGCCCGGCTTCACATCGCGGTGCACGACGCCGGCCTGGTGCGCGACCTCCAGTGCGCGGCCGGTCTGCTCCAGCATGTCCAGACCCTGGACGACCGAGAGCCTGCCGAGCCGGTTGAGCACCGTGTTGAGCGGTTCGCCCTGGACCAGTTCCATCACCAGGTAGGCGGTCTCGCCGCCACTGGGGTCCAAGGTCTCGCCGTAGTCGTAGATTCCGGCGATACCAGGATGATTCAGCTGGGCGGTGGTCTTCGCCTCGGTGCGGAACCGGTGCCGAAAGGTGGGGTCGGCGGAGAACTCCGACTTGAGCACCTTGACGGCCACCCGGCGATCCAAGCGCGTGTCGAGCGCCTCCCAGACCTGACCCATTCCGCCCGTGGCAATCAGGCGTTGCAGCCGGTACCGGTCGGCGATCATCGCGCCGTTGTTCAGCATCGGGGCCCCCGTACATTCACTCGCACGTTCATATCCTTCAGCTGCCTCGCAGTCCGGCATCCAGCACTGCACGCGCGACGGGCGCGGCTACCGAGCCACCGGTGGCGGCCAGCGCCCGGTCTCCGCCGTTCTCCACGATGACCGCGATGGCGATTTTCGGGTTCTGCGCGGGGGCGAACGCGATGTACCAGGCGTGCGGTGGGGTGCTGCGCGGATTGCTACCGTGCTCGGCCGTGCCGGTCTTGGAAGCGATCTGGTACCGGGACTGGCCGCCGCCGGCGGTGTTCTGCTCCGAGGCCACCATCAGGTTGGTCAGCGTCGACGCTACCTGGGCGCTGACGGCTTGGCCCACCGAGACGGGCTTGGGCTTGGACAGCTCGCTCAGGTCCGGGCCTTGCAGTTGTTCGATCAGCTGCGGCTCCATCCGGACGCCGCCGTTGGCGATGGTTGCCGCGATGACCGCGTTGTCCAACGGCGTGAGCGCGACGTCGCGTTGTCCGATGCTGCTCTGGCCGAGTGCCGCGTTGTCCGAGATCGTCCCGACGGTGCTCTCGGCGACCGGGATCGGGATGCCGCGGTGTGCACCGATCCCGAAGGCGGCCGCCTCGTCCTTGAGGTTCGCGGCCCCGACCTTGAGTCCGAGTTCGACGAACGCGGTGTTGCAGGACAACCGGAATGCGTCGTACAGCGACGCGGTCGGGCCGCCGCCGCAGGTGGAGCCGTTGTAGTTCTCCAGCGTGGTGGTGGTGCCAGGCAGGGTGATGTTGGGCGCCGCGGTGAATTGATCCTCCGGGGTCGCCGTTCTATTGGCCAGTGCGGCCGCGGTGACGACCACCTTGAAGGTGGATCCAGGCGGATAGGTCTGCGAGACAGCGCGATTGAGCATCGGCTGACGTGGGTCGGTGCTCAGCATCTCCCATTCCTTGGTGCCACTGGCACCGTCGTGCCCGGACAGCAGGTTGGGATCGTAGCTGGGTGTGGAGACCATCGTGAGAACTTTGCCGGTGCTCGGCTCGATTGCCACTACCGAACCGGTGTAGCCCTTGCTGGTCAGCTGGTCGTAGGCGACCTTCTGCATCGCCGGATTCAACGTGGTGAGCACGTTGCCGCCGCGCGGATCGCGACCGGAGATCATGTCGATCAGGCGGCGCCCGAACAGTTGGCTGTCGGAACCGTTGAGCACCGAGTCCTCGGCGCGTTCCAGGCCGGTGCTGCCGTACTGCATCGAGTAGAAGCCGGTGACCGGCGCGTACGCCTGCGGGTCTTCGGGATAGGTGCGCAGGTACTTGTAGCGGTCCTCGGTGGCGACCGAGTTGGCGAGCACCGTGCCACGCGCCGAGATCTGCCCGCGCTGGCGGGCGTACTCGTCCAACAGCACCCGGGAGTTACGTGGGTCGCTCCGGTAGTCGTCGGCCTTGATGACCTGCACGTAGGTGGCATTGATCAGCAGCGCGACGATCATCAACATCACCGCCATCGCGACCCGCCGTAGGGGCGTGTTCATTCCTGGGGCCTCGCTTCCGATCGGCCCGCTTCGGCGGACTTGCGCAGCAGCTCCGTCGGCGCGTCCGCGATCGGCGCAGGCTCCTTCTTGCGGGCCGGTGCGGGGGCGCGTGCGGCGTCGGAAACCTTGATCAGCAACGCGAGCAGCGCGTAGTTGGCCAGCAGCGACGAACCGCCGTAGGACATGAACGGGGTGGTGAGGCCGGTCAGCGGAATGAGCTTGGTGACGCCGCCGACCACGACGAACACCTGGATCGCGATGGTGAACGACAGGCCGGCGGCCAGCAGCTTGCCGAAGCTGTCGCGGACGGCGAGTGCGGTGCGCAGGCCTCGCACGATGAATACCAGAAACAGCAGCAGCACCGCGGCGAGCCCGATCAGACCGAGCTCCTCACCGATGGTGGTGATGATGAAGTCGGTCTTGGCGAAGGGCACCTGCGAGGGCCGGCCGCTGCCGAGGCCGGTGCCCGCGAGGCCACCGGTCGCGAGCCCGAACAGCGACTGCGAAATCTGGTAGCCGGTGTTGCTGTAGTCCGCGAACGGATCCAGCCAGGTGTGCGTGCGCACTCGCACATGGCCGAAGGCCTGGTAGGCGAAGAAGAATCCCACCGCGAGCAGGCCGCCGCCGATGACGAGCCAGCCGACGCGTTCGGTGGCGATGTAGAGCATCACCAGCACGGTGCTGAAGATCAACAACGAAGTGCCGAGGTCCTTTTCGAAGACCAGCACGCAGATGCAGACGATCCAGACCACCAGGATCGGACCGAGGTCGCGCCCGCGCGGGAATTCCATGCCGAGGAAATGCCGCCCGGCCGCGGTGAACAGATCGCGCTTGGCCACCAGTACCGAGGCGAAGAAGATGATGAGCAGGATCTTCGCGAATTCACCCGGCTGCACACTGAATCCCGGCAATCTGATCCAGATCTTGGCGCCGTTGGTCTCCGAATACGCTCCTGGCAGCAATGCCGGAATCGCCAGCGCGACAAGGCCCAACAGACCTAGGGTGTAGTTGTAGCGGGCCAGCGTGCGGTAGTCGCGCAGCACGATCAACAGCGCGATGAACACCACCATCCCGAGGCCGGTCCACATGATCTGCTGGTTGGCGTCGGGGGAGGGGATCGCCGAGGAGTTGTATTCGGCGGTCTGCGCGTCGGCGAGATCGAGGCGATGGATCAACACCAATCCGAGGCCGTTGAGCAGGGCGACGATCGGTAGTAGCAGTGGGTCGGCGAACGGCGCGAAGCGGCGCACCGCAAGATGCGCGACCGCGAACAGCGCGAAGAACGCCAGCCCGTATTTGGCGATATCCCAGGTGACCGACTGCTCCTGGCTGGCTTCGACCAGAAACAGGGCTGCGGTCGTGATGACCCCCGCCACGGCCAGTAAGAGCAATTCGACGTTGCGTCGGGTGGATGGCGGCGGCGCGGGTGCGAAGCCGCCGGGGGGACTGGGAAAAGCCCCAGCGGTCGGCGGTGCCGGTGCGGACATCAGTCCGTCACCCGGCAGGTCTCCCCCGCGATCTGGGGGTTCGCCGCCGCAGTCGACGTCGGCGCCGTCGGCTCCGACTTGGTCGGCGTCTTGACGTCGGTACCCCTGGTTTCACCCGGATTCGGTTCGGTCCCCGCGGGCGGCGGCGGGTTCTCACTCGGGGTGGGCGCCGGGCCGCCGGTCGAGGCCGGCGGCGGCGCCACGGGTGGCACAACTCCTGGCTGCGGGGCCTGCTCACGGACCGGGCACGGCGGCAGCAGCTCGTCCTGTGCGAGGACCTTCATCTGGTCCTTGGCCTTGTCCAGTGAAGTCGGCGGCAGGCCACGGTCCACTTGGGTGCGCCCGGTGGACTTGAGATCGGCGGCCTTCAGCACCCGGCAGCCAGGGGGCAGATCTTGGCCGGGCTGCTCCAGGGTGAGTTCACCGGAGGATTTGACGCAGCCGACCAGATCGACCTCGTGGATCGAATACCCGAGCACCGAACCGGGCAGCCCGCGCAGGATCACCACTTGGCCGTTGTCCGCGGCAACGTAATAGTTGCTGCGAATCATCTTGTAGCCGACCAGCAGACCGACGAATACGGCCACCACCAGGGCGATCGCGAGCACGATCCAGCGCAGCCTGTGCGACTTGCCCTTCGCGGGCGGCTCCGGCGCTGCCGCGGCACGCCGTGGCGCCGCGCGCGGCGGACGCATGGCGGCCGCCCGGCCTGCCGCGGTGTTCGGCGGCGGGGTGTCCTCGTCCTGACCGGAGGCGGCGCCCGCGACGATGGGATGGCTCTGCCCGTAGTCGAGATCGATGACATCGGCGACGACGACGGTCACGTTGTCCGGCCCGCCACTGCGCAAGGCCAGCTCGATGAGCCGGTCGGCACATTCGTCCTGGCTGCCCTCGCGCATGGTGTTGGCGATCGTCTCGTCGCTGACCACGTCGGACAGGCCGTCGGAGCACAGCAGATAGCGATCACCGGCGCGAGCCTCGCGCATGATCAGCGTCGGCTCGATCTCGTTGCCGGTGAGGGCACGCATGATCAGTGAGCGTTGCGGATGGGTGTGCGCCTGCTCGGCGGTGATCCGGCCCTCGTCGACCAGTGACTGGACGAACGTGTCGTCTCTGGTGATCTGGGTCAGCTCGCCACCGCGCAATAGGTACGCGCGGGAGTCGCCGATGTGGACGAGGCCGAGTTTCTTGCCCGCGAACAGGATTGCGGTGAGCGTGGTGCCCATGCCATCGAGTTCGGGCTCTTCCTCGACGTGGTCGGCGATCGCGGCATTGCCCTCGTGGGTGGCTGCGTCGAGCTTGCCGAGGAGGTCGTCGCCGGGCTCGTCGTCGTCGAGATGCGCCAGTGCGGCGATCATCAACTGGGAGGCCACCTCGCCCGCGGCATGGCCACCCATGCCGTCGGCCAGTGCGAGCAGGCGTGCGCCCGCGTAGACGGAGTCCTCGTTGTTGCCTCGGACAAGACCGCGGTCGCTACGTGCTGCGTAGCGGAGAACAAGTGTCACGATCGCAGCTCGATCACTGTTTTGCCGACACGGACGGGAGTTCCGAGTGGAACTCGGACTGCGGTAGTGACTTTCGCGCGGTCGAGGTAGGTGCCGTTCGTCGAGCCGAGATCCTCGACGTACCAGTCGTCACCGCGCGGAGACAACCGCGCGTGTCTGGTGGAGGCGTAATCATCTGTGAGTACCAGCGTGGAATCGTCCGCCCGCCCGATCAGCACCGGTTGGGTGCTGAGCGAGATGCGGGTGCCGGCGAGTGAACCTTGAGTCACCACAAGATATTTGGCGCCCTTCTGGCCTCGGCTGAAGGAAGGCAGCACCGCGGAACCGCGTGCGGCCCTGGGCTGGATCCGTATGCCGGATGCCGCGTAGATGTCGCTGCGCAAGGTCCGCAGTACCGCCCACACGAACAGCCATAGCAGCAGCAGGAACCCCGCACGGGTCAATTGCAAGATCAATCCCTGCACGGCGTTCCACCTCCTGTTCGACCGTGTACGTCGGTGCCGTAGGTGCTGGAGCGCCCCCGCCGGCTTGCTGGTCTTGCCGGCCCCGGTTCTGGTGCCGCGCGTGTGTTCGCAGCATCATAGGGCCGTCAGCCGATTCCGATCACGATACGACCGCAGAATCCCTGATGGCCATGTCGTGACCCGCATCGCGAACTTACAGGATCAGACGATACGGATCAGGATCTCGGAATGCCCAGCACGGATGACATCTCCGTCGGCGAGCTGCCAATCCTGCACCGGGGAACCATTGACGAGGGTGCCGTTGGTGGATCCCAGATCCGAAAGCATCGCGGTCGCGCCGTCCCAGCGGACCTCGATGTGCCTGCGCGATACACCGGTGTCGGGCAGGCGGAAGTGGGCGTCTTGGCCGCGGCCGATGATGTTGCTGCCCTCACGGAGCTGGTAGGTGCGTCCGCTGCCGTCATCGAGCTGAAGAGTTGCCGAGTAGCCCGAACCGGCTGGCGCGCCCCCGCTGTAGGCGGGTGCGGCGTAGCCGGGTTGCGCGGCGTAGCCGGGCTGTTGCGAGTAGGCCTGGCCGTAGCCGCCCTGCTCGTCGGGCGCGGCGTAGCCCGGCTCGGCGTAGCCGGGTTCGGCGTAACCCTGTTCACCGTAGGCCGGCTGCTGGCCATAGCCCTGCGGCTGCCCATAACCCGGCTCGGCGTAACCCTGTTCGCCGTAGCCGGGCTGACCGTAGCCCTGCTGCCCGTAACCGGGCTCGCCATAGCTTTGCTGGCCGTAGCCGGGCTGGCCGTAACCCGGCTCCTGGTAGCCCTGCTGGCCGTAGTCGGGTTCGGCGTAGCCACCACCCTGCTGGCCGTAGCCACCGCGGTCGGCGTAGCCCTGCTGCCCGTAGCCCGGCTCCTGGTAACCGGGCTGGCTCTGCTGGCCGTAGCCGGCCTGGCCGCCCTGGTAGTCGTAGCCGTTCTGGTAGTCGCTGTACCCCTGCTGGGAGTCCGGCGCCTGGTAGTCGGAGCCGCCCGGATACGGCGCGCCACCACGGCCGTACTCCTCGCGGTACGCACCGTTTTGCGGACCGCCCCGCCCTGCGGGTGGTGGTGCGTACCCGCGGTTGCGTGGATCGGACTCCGCGGGCTCACGGCTGGGGTCGTAGCCTGAGTTCTGCGTCATGGGGCCAGCTCCTGGTTGCGGGTTTGCAGGTCGTTGTGGCGTGGGCTCGGGGCTGTGAGCTGGTGTGGCTCGACGACCGACGTCGGGATCGACCCGGCCGCTCGCCCTGAACTGTCCGGTGTGCAGCGTAGGTGATGCCTCGAACGCCACGTGTACTTCGCCGTAGGTCTGCCAGCCTTGCTCGCGGATGTAGTCCTGCAGGTGTTTGGCGAACGCGCGGGTCGTGAGCTCATGATCCGCGACGAGTTGCTCGTAATCGGACGGGTTGATCGTGATCACATAATTGTTGGCCGCCAACTGGTGGCCGCCGCCCAGATCCTGGACGTGATCGGTGGCTTCGCGTTGCAGCGCCGCCTCTACTTCCTGCGGCACGACACTGCCGCCGAAAGCCCTGGCGAACGCATCATCGACGGCGCCCTGCAGACGACGCTCGAACCGTGAAACGATGCCCATCTCGGCCTCCCTTCGGTTGAGCGTCCTGTTCTGATTGATAACAACGACACGCAGGCATGGCGTGTCGTGTGTCGACCACGTTCATTGCATGATATCCACGATCCTCCACACCTGTAACTCTTGGAAACCCCCGGCGGGTTCCCCGTGGTTGCCCGGCCTGCGCACAAAGGCCGCCGGGCGCCGATTTCGTGTCCCGCATATCTGCGTGATACTGTCTCCCAGTCGCTCGGGCGAGTGGCGGAATGGCAGACGCGCTGGCTTCAGGTGCCAGTGTCCTTCGGGACGTGGGGGTTCAAGTCCCCCTTCGCCCACAGATGTAGTACAGGAAGCCGTAGTTCGGAGAGCATCTCCGGGACTGCGGCTTTTTTGTTGTTCGAGGGTGTGGACGGACTCCCCGTGCTGGGGAGTCCGGACCTGTCGATCCGGGTGCTCACCCGAGACGTGACTCCTATGGATGAGCGGGAATCGTCGCGCTTGCTCGACGACGTCGAAGATCGGCCGACATGGTGGGCGATAGCGCTGGGGCGGGACCGGGGAAGCCGTCGTTCGTGGGCGGACTTCCCATCGTTGGGGATTCTATGGTCGCAGTTTTGTATCGGTTGGTCGGGGCGCCGCCGGATCATTGTTACCACCACGTCGCGAACATTCGGCGAATGCATTCCAGTCTGGGGGTGTCGACCTCGACGAGTGTGAACCTCGGCGGACCGCCGCGACTGGAGAATGAGAAACGTAGCTGCGCAACATAATCCGCAGATCAATGATGGTTGACATGACTAGTAACGCGGTGATCACGAAGAATCTGATGTTTTTCCGCTATGAAGCCTCCCTGGCCGTTGCCTATGTTGACGATCGTTCATGCGACGGTGGTCGATTCGACACTGACTCGACGTACCGCCGAAGGGCGGCACATCGAAGGGCGGTACATCTGTTGCGAGGAAGCGATCCGACTGGCAGGCTAACTCTCAGCAGGCCCGCGGACGCATGTCCTGGAGTTTGCTTGGCGGAGAGAGATTTTGATGAGCACTGATTTCGCCTTCTGGGCGGGCGAAGTACTGGCCGCAGATGTGAAGCCGGGTAATTCCCATGACGTTGCCGAGACGTCTTTCACTCTGGTGAAAAGGAACGTCCCCATGGACTACGTCTCGATAACCAGCGACAACATCCACCGACGGTCGGCGACATTTTGCGAGTCGGCTGGCGTCGGGAGTGTGAGGGTATGTCGATGAGGGACATAGCGAGGGCGGCACTGTGTGCCGGAAAAAAGCGAACGTCCAGTTCGTGCCGATCGGCCTCGGCGAACTTTCGCACGTCATGGAGCGGCGGGGAATCGGTGCCCGCATGCTCGGACGGGGACCGGTACCGCAGGCGGTCTGCGGGCGGATCCGTCGCTTCGCCCCCGCCCGACGTTGCCGAGGGCAGTCACGACGGCTGGATTCAGCCGTAACGCCACCGGCCGTCTGCCGCCGATTCGCCGAATCACCGCTCCGCCACTCGAAGCTCGACGACGGCGTCGGTATCCCCTGGCCGATAGCGCCGGAATTCTTCCGGCGTCTTCGGCAACCCCGATCTACCCCTGGATGTGAACGTGGACACAAACACTGGTGACTCGTCCGACCGGATGTTGGAGTACCTCAAAAAGGTCACCGTGGAGCTCATGTCGAGTCGCGACGAGCTCACCCGACTGCGGGAGCAGAGCGTCGAGCCCATTGCGATCGTGGGCATGAGCTGCCGGTATCCGGGCGGTGTTGAGTCGCCGGAGCAACTGTGGGATCTGGTCGCCTCCGGCTCGGACGCGATCGGGGAATTCCCGGCCGACCGGGGCTGGGATGTGGCGGGATTGTTCGATCCCGATCCGGACCGGTTCGGGAAGGTGTATACGCGCGAGGGCGGTTTTCTTTCCGGCGCCGGTGATTTCGATGCGGGGTTCTTCGGCATCGGCCCGCGTGAGGCGGCGGCGATGGATCCGCAGCAGCGGTTGTTTCTGGAGGCCTCGTGGGAAGCCCTGGAAGACGCCGGTATCGACCCGACCTCGCTGCGAGGCAGCGACACCGGCGTGATCGCCGGAGTGATGTACACCGACTACGAGCACACGGCCAAGGCCGCCGGCCCGGCAGCGGAGGGGCACGCGGGCACCGGATCGGTGAGCAGTGTGGTGTCGGGGCGAGTGGCCTACACGCTGGGGCTGGAAGGTGCGGCGCTGACGGTCGACACGGCGTGCTCGTCGTCGCTGGTGGCGATCCATCTGGCCGCCCAGGCACTGCGCCGCCGGGAGACGTCCCTGGTGCTGGCCGGCGGTGTGACCGTGATGTCGACACCGTCGCTGTTCGTGGAGTTTTCGCGGCAACGGGGCTTGTCGCGTGATGGGCGGTGCAAGTCGTTCTCGGCCGGCGCGGACGGGGTGGGCTGGTCCGAGGGCGTGGGCGTGCTGGTGCTGGAACGGTTGTCGGACGCGCGGCGATCCGGGCACGAAATTCTGGCCGTCATTCGCGGATCGGCGGTGAATCAGGATGGTGCGAGCAATGGTTTGACCGCGCCGAACGGTCCGTCGCAGGAGCGGGTGATCGCGTCCGCGCTGGCAGCTGCCGGACTCGAGCCGGCGGATGTGGATGTGGTGGAGGCGCACGGGACGGGAACGCCGCTGGGTGATCCGATCGAGTCACAGGCGTTGATCTCCGCGTACGGACAGCGTCGCGGCACGCCATTGCGGCTCGGGTCGCTGAAGTCGAATATCGGGCATTCGCAAGCGGCCGCGGGCGTGGGCGGGGTGATCAAGGTCGTGCAGGCGTTACGGCACGGAATGCTGCCCAGGACGCTGCACGTGGGTGAGCCGTCGCCGCATGTGGATTGGTCGGCGGGATCGGTGCGATTGCTGACCGAGGCGGAGCCCTGGCTCGCGGGTGAGCGGGTGCGGCGGGCCGGGGTGTCCTCGTTCGGGATCAGCGGCACCAACGCTCATTTGATCGTGGAGGAAGCGCCCGCGTCCGTCCCTTCGCCGGTCGAGGAGACCGCCGCGACCCCCGCTGCCGCGGCGGATGTGCTGCCGTTGCTGGTATCGGCCAAGTCCGATGCGGCGCTGCGCGCCCAGGCGGATCGGTTGCGGCAGTGGCTGCTCGACAATCCGGATGCGAACCTGTGGAGTGTGGCGTCGTCGCTGATCGAGAACAGGACGCAATGGGACCGGCGCGCCGTGGTAGTGGGTCGCGATCGCGAACAACTGGCGTCGGAGTTGGCGGACCTGGCGTCGGGATCCTCGGCGGCCGGTGAGTCCGTCGCGGGTGGGACGGCATTCCTGTTCACTGGGCAGGGAGCTCAGCGGGTGGGGATGGGGGCGGAGCTCTATGCGGCCTTCCCGGTTTTCGCGACGGCGTTGGACGAGGTCTGCGCCGAGTTCGATCCCCATCTCGGCGGGTCGTTGCGGGAGGTGATGTTCTCCGGCAGCGCTGCGACACGGCCGCCGGGGGTCGGCGCGGCCGATGTCGCACTGGATCGGACGGAGTGGACGCAGCCCGCGTTGTTCGCGTTCGAGGTGGCGTTGTTCCGGTTGATGGGGTCGTTCGGCGTGACCGCGGATGTGCTGGCCGGACATTCGATCGGCGAGCTGACGGCCGCCTACGTCGCGGGGGTGTGGTCGCTGGCGGACGCGTGTGCGCTGGTGGCGGCGCGGGGCCGCTTGATGGGTGCGTTGCCGGCGGGCGGTGCGATGCTCGCGGCCGCCCTGACCGAAAAGGAAGCGCTCGAACTCGTTGCGGTACATGGTGATCGGTTATCGGTCGCGGCTGTGAACGGCCCTTCGTCGGTGGTGCTGTCCGGCGCTGCCGACCTCGTCGAAGCGGCGGAGCGCGAGCTGTCCGACGCGGGCGTGCGGACATCGCGATTGCGGGTCGGTCACGCGTTCCATTCGGCGTTGATGGAGCCGATGCTCGACGAATTCCGTTCCGTGGCAGCGGGTCTGACATATCGATCGCCGACCGTTCCGGTGGTGTCGAACATCTCCGGCGGTGTCGCCGGTGCCGAGGTGACCGATCCGGAGTACTGGGTGCAGCAGGTACGCGGCGGCGTGCGATTCGCGCCCGGCGTCGATGCCCTCGTCGCGGCCGGGGTGCGGCGATTCGTGGAGGTGGGCCCGGATGCGGTGCTGGCATCCATGACTCGCCAGTGCCTGGCCGAATATCCGGAGGTCGAGGCGGGGGCGATGGTTGCCGCCGGGGCGCGGCGTTCGGTCGACGAAGTGACGCAGTGCGTGACGATGCTGGGGCAGCTGCACGCCTGCGGCGCCGAGGTGGACTGGCAGCCGATCTTCGCGGGCCGTCCGCTGCACCGGGTGTCGTTGCCCACGTACGCATTTCAGCGTCAGCGGTTCTGGTTGGAGCCGCTCGCCGCCGATGCCTCCGCGGTGTCGTCGGATCATCCGATCCTGACCGGCGTCGTCTCCGTGGCGGGCAGGGACGAATGGCTGTTCACCGGACGGATGTCGTTGCGGACCCACCCGTGGCTCGCCGATCACGCGGTCTTCGGCTCGGTGTTGCTGCCTGGGACCGGATTCGTGGAACTGGCGTTGACCGCCGGCACTCGGCTCGGCGCCGAGGTCGTCGAGGAACTGCTGCTGGAAGCGCCGCTGCTGCTGCCGGACGACACCGCGGTCGATATTCAGCTCGGTGTCGAGCCCGCCGATGGCGCGGGCAGGCGTCGGTTCGCCGTGCACTCCAGGGTGTCCGGTGAGCATTCCGACGGCGCGGAGTGGGTCGCGCACGCGACAGGGGTGCTGGCGCCCGTGGCCGGCGCGGCGAACGCGGTGTGGGACGGACGGGTGTGGCCGCCCGCGGGCGCCGAACCGGTGGACTCGGCGCGGCTGTACGAGCGGTTGGCGGACATGGGTTTCGGGTACGGCCCGGCATTCCGGGGTGTGCGCGCCGCGTGGATGCGCGGTGCCGAGGTGTTCGCTGAGCTGTCGTTGCCCGAGAACGCGGACGCGCGGCGGTTCCGGGTGCACCCGGCCTTGCTGGACGCCGCTTTCCACACCGCGATCGACCGTCTCGCCGATACCGGCGACGGACGGGTGCCCTTGCCGCTCTCGTTCGCCGGAGTGCGCGTCTACCGGGAGGAAGCCACGGCCCTGCGGGTGCGTGTCGCCCGCACCCACGACACCATCCGAGTAGATGCCGCCGACACGCACGGTCGACCTGTAGTGGCCGTCGACACCCTCGTCGCGCGCCCGGTCGATGCCCGCACCCTGCGCCGTGATCGCGCAACCTCGCACCCGCTCTACACCCTCCGGTGGACTCCGGCATCCACCTCGACCTCCGTGAATCGTTGTGCTGTAGCGGTATTGGGCTCCACGACGATGCCGGGCGTCGAGGCACACACGGATCTGGACGCTCTGCTCGCAATGCCGTCCGTACCCGAGATCGTCGTCTGGCACTGTGACGACGTCCCCGCGACGGGTGATGCCGCCCAGGTGGCCCGGCTGCGAGTCGATGCGGCGCTGACGATGGTCCGGGACTGGATCGCCGACGAACGATCCGAGAAATCCACGCTGGTCGTCGTGACCCGCAACGCCGCGGAAATACCGGGCGAATTGTGTGATCCTGCGGCAGCGGCGGTATCCGGTCTGATCGCGTGTGCGCAGTCGGAACATCCCGGCCGGGTCGTCCAGATCGACCACGACGACGCCACCGCGGTGACATCCGGCACGGTGGTGCGAGCCGCGGATCTCGGTGAGCCGCAGGTGGCAGCGCGTGACAACACGCTACTGGTACCCAGGCTGATACGGGCCGCCGCGCCGGATGCGGCACCGGTCTCGTTCGGCGGCGGGACGGTTCTGATCACCGGTGGCACCGGAGGTCTAGGTGCGCTGACGGCGCGACATCTGGTTGCGGCACATGGCGTTCGGAGCCTGCTGCTGGTTTCCCGGCGGGGACCGGATGCCCCCGGCGCCGCGGATCTGGTCGGCGATCTCGAGGCCGCGGGTGCGCAGGTCCGGGTGGCCGCCTGCGACGTCGCCGACCGAGATGCGCTGCGAGATCTGCTGCGGACCATCTCGGAGCAACACCCGCTGACCGCCGTGATCCACACCGCCGGCGTACTCGACGACGGCACCGTCGAGACGCTGACCACCGAGCAGATCGACCGCGTCATGCGGCCGAAAGTCGATGCGGCACTGCATCTGCATGAACTCACCCGGGATCACGACCTGTCGGCGTTCGTGCTGTTTTCCTCCGCCGCCCCGCTACTCGGTGGTCAGGGCCAGGGCAACTACGCGGCCGCGAACCGTTTCCTCGACGCACTCGCGCATCGTCGTCGCGAAACCGGCCTGCCCGCGCACTCGCTGGCGTGGGGGCTGTGGACGCTCGGTATGGCAGGCGTGCTCGATCGGGAAGATACCGAGGACATAGCCCGCCGTATTCGCACCCGGCTCGGGCTGCTACCCATCACCCCCGAGCCGGGATTGGCGATGTTCGACAAGGCGCTGGCCACCGGCCACTCGCTGCTGATGACCGCGTCGCTCGATAGGGACGCGCTCGCATCGCTCGCTCGCTCCGGCGTGCTGCCGCCGGTGCTGCGCGAGATCGTGCGCGCGCCCGTTGCAGCGCAGCCCGGCAGCGAACGCGGCTCGCTGGCACAGCGTTTGGAGATGCTGCCTGAGGACGATCACTACGAGGTCATCCTCCAGGAGATACGTTCGCTGGCCGCCGTCGTCCTCGGACACAAGTCGGCCGCCGCGGTGGCCGCGGATGTGCCGTTCGCTGAACTCGGATTCGACTCGTTGGGCGGCGTCGAGTTCCGTAACAGGCTCGTCGCCATCACGGGTCTGTCTCTGCCGTCGACGCTGGTGTTCGAGCATCCGACCGCCGCCGCGGTCGCGGAGCTGCTGCGGTCGCGGATGGGGGCCGTCGAGGTTCGGCACGAGCCGCCGCCCGCCGCATCGGGAGTACGTGGCCGGTTGACGGAGCTGGTGATGGCGGCGCATCGGCGCGGGGACGCGACCGAGGCGATGCCGCTGTTGATCGAAAGTGCCAGACTGAGCGTCGCTTTCGATGAGCCGGCCGCCGCGAATGGCCCCTCGGCGCCCATGCTGCTGTCGCGCGCCGGCGCCGGACCCAACCTGATCTGCATCCCGTCGTTCCTGGTCGGCAACGGACCGCACCAGTTCGGCCGCTTGGCGCGCGAACTCGGCGCCGAATTCGGTGTGTCCGCGTTGCCACTGCCGGGGACCCGAGTCGGTGAACCGATGCCGCCGACCTGGGGCGCGCTTCTCGACCACCTTGCCGTTGTCACCGAAAACGCCACGGGCGAGCATCCGTTCGTACTCGTCGGGTACTCGATCGGCGGAGCGGTCGCGCACGCGCTCGCCGAACGGCTCGACGAGCGTGGTCGTGGCCCGGTCGGTGTCGCGATGCTCGACACCTATTCGCCGGATGGTGAAGACCTCATCGGCACCGTTTTCGCCGGCGCGCTCGGCCTGGTGCTCGATCGCGGTCACGAACTGATCGATATCGACGACCACGCACTGGTCGCCATGGGCAATTATGTGCGGATCTTCGGCGAGCGCGGCACGCGGTCCATTGCCGCGCCCACGCTGAATCTGCGAGCCACTGTCGGGCTACCGGGCCTCGATATTGCTGCGCCGGTGCCGGATTGGCAGCACCGCGGCGACACGATCCACATATCCGCCGACCACTTCTCCCTCATCGAAGACGCGGCACCGGCTGCGGCAGAGGGGATTCGGCGATGGATCCACTCGATTGCGAGCGACGTCGTGGGCAACCGATGAACCGCGTGATCGCGAAAAACGCATGCTTGGAATCGAATAAGGCGAGATAGAGGAATCATGGTCGACGCGAATGAGATCGCCATTGTCGGAATGTCGTGCCGGATGCCCGGCGCTTCCGATCTCGAGAGCTTCTGGCGGTTGCTGCGCGATGGGCGCGAGGCTATCGGCTCCGCTCCCGCAGACCGCCCGCGAATCGAGGAGAAGGCCGGATTCCTGGCTTCGGCATCGGAATTCGACGCCGACTTCTTCGGGGTGGCGCCGAATGAGGCGCGTGCGATCGATCCGCAGCAGCTGCTCGGTCTCGAGCTGAGCTGGGAGGCCCTCGAAGACGCGGGCTACCGCGATCGCGACGGTGCCCGCGCGGGAGTGTTCCTGGGCAGCACCGGAACCGATTTCGCCGAAATCGAGGCGTCGAGGGGTAAGCCCGGCGTCGGCAGGCATTCGTTGTCGGGCGTCGGGCGCGGCGTCGCCGCCAACCGGATTTCGAATTACTACGGGTTCACCGGTCCGAGCATCGTGGTGGACAGCGGGCAGTCCTCGTCGCTGGTCGCGGTGCACCTGGCGTGTGAATCGTTGCGCGGCGGCGAGTGTGATGTGGCCTTGGCGGGCGGGCTGAATCTTATCCTGTCGCCGCTGGGTGGTGAGCGCTACGAGCAGTTCGGCGCGCACTCACCGTCGGGACGGTGCTACACCTTCGATGAACGTGCGGACGGCACGGTTCGCGGCGAAGGCGGCGGCATCGTCGTACTCAAGCCGCTGGCGCGCGCGGTCGCCGATGGTGACCGGGTCTACGCGGTGATCCGCGGCAGTGCTATCAACAGCGGCAACGAGCGTCAAGTGCTGAGCGCGCCCAGTGTGTCCGCGCAGACCGCGGTGATCAGGGCCGCGCTGGCGGCCGCCGATGTGGAACCCGCGTCGGTGGATTATGTGGAGTTGCACGGAACCGGTACACCCGCGGGCGATCCGGTGGAAGCGCGGGCCCTCGGCGAGATCTATGGCGCCGGGCGGTCCGGGAGCGCACCGCTGGCCGTCGGTTCGGTCAAGACGAATATCGGGCATCTGGAGGGTGCCGCCGGGATCGCCGGCCTGATTAAGACCGTGCTGAGCCTGTGGCATCGGGAACTGGCGCCCAGCTTGAACTTTCACACCGCCAATCCGCAGATTCCACTCGAAGCGCTGCGATTGCGGGTGCAGACCGCGACGGAGCACTGGCCGGGCGCGGCACAGTGCCGGGCGGGCGTGTCGTCGTTCGGAATGGGTGGCACGAACGCACATGTGATTCTGGAGGAGGCGCCGGCGCCGGTCGCGGGTGATGCGGGTGTGGCCGCCGCCGACCGCCCGGTGACCTGGGTGTTGTCCGGGCAGAGCCCGGAAGCGTTGCGGCAGCAGGCTGTTCGATTGCAGGAGTGGCTGGCCGGAGATCCGGCCGGTGATGCCGCCGATGTGGCGTATTCGCTCATCCATTCGCGCACGGCGTTGGACTGGCGGGGCGCGGTGATCGGACACGACGCCGACGCGATGGGTGTCGCGCTGGCCGCACTGGCCGATCCGGCGGCGCAGACCTCGGAAGAGGCTGCCGTGGTGTCGGGTCGTGTGGTGCCGCGTCGGGTGGCGTTTGTTTTTCCGGGGCAGGGGAGTCAGTGGGTGGGGATGGGTGCGGGGTTGTTGGCTGGGGGTGGGGTGTTTGCGGAGTCGGTGGCGGAGTGTGAGGCGGCGTTGGCGCCGTTTGTGGGTTGGTCTTTGACCGCGGTGTTGCGGGGTGAGCCTGGGGCTGGGTCGTTGGATCGGGTGGATGTTGTTCAGCCGGTGTTGTTTGCGGTGATGGTGTCGTTGGCGCGGGTGTGGCGTGCGGCGGGTGTGGAGCCGTCGGTGGTGGTGGGGCATTCGCAGGGGGAGATCGCGGCGGCTGTGGTCGCGGGCGGGCTGTCGCTGTCGGATGGCGCGCGCATCGTGGCGGTGCGGTCGCGTGCCGTCGCCGAGGTGCTGGCGGGTTCGGGTGGTATGGCGTCGATCGGTTCTACGGCGGAGGTGGTTGCCGAGCGGTTGGCGGGTTTCGGCGGCCGGCTGTCGGTGGCAGCGGTCAACGGTCCGGGCCAGATCGTGGTTTCCGGTGAAGTGGCGGCTCTCGAGGAATTCCTGGCGGGGTGTGCGGCCGATGGTGTGTGGGCCAAGCGGATTCCGGTGGATTACGCCTCGCATTCGGCGGCGGTGGAGACCGTTCGCGACCGGGTGCTGGCGGAGCTGGAATCGGTTGTGCCGGTTTCGGGTTCGGTGCCGTTCTTCTCGACTGTGACAGCGGATTTCATGGACACCGCCGAGCTGGACGCCGGGTATTGGTATCGGGGGCTGCGTGAGCAGGTGCGCTTCGCCGACGCGATCGAGACGTTACTGGACTCGGGGACGAATGCGTTCGTGGAGACGAGCCCGCATCCTGTGGTGTCGACGGCGATCGAGCTGACGGCGGATTCGATGGGGCTGGCGGACCGGGTCGCGGTCGTCGGCACGCTGCGGCGCGACCACGGCGGCCGACAGCAGTTCGCCGCGGCCTTGGCACATGCCTACTGCGTGGGTATCGATGTAGCACCGGAACTGCTGGCCCCACCGGCACAGCGGGTGGAACTGCCGACGTATGCGTTCCAGCGGCGGCAGTGCTGGACGCTGGATGGCGTGGAGCCGCTTCCGGCTCCGCAGCGCGCCGCGTCCCCGGTTCGAAGCAGGCGTGCCGTGGTGGAGGGCCCGCTGGCGCCGCGGTTGTTCGCCGCGGCCGAGCGTGACCGCGACGCGCTCGTGCTCGGGGTCGTGGCCGAACAGGCCGCGGCGGTGCTCGGCCATGATTCGGCCGATGCCATCGCACCCGATCTGCCGTTCACCGCCGCCGGGTTCGATTCGGTGAGCGGACAACAGCTTCGGAGCAACCTGGCATCGGCCACCGGTGTGCCGTTGCCTGCGACCCTGATCTTCGACCACCCGACGCCGATGGCGGTGGCGCGGCTGGTGCGTGCACATCTGGAAGGGATCGATCCCGTTGTGCCACGAGTGACTCACCGGGCCGTCTCCGATGAGCCGATCGCCATCGTCGGTATCGGCTGCCGTTTCCCGGGTGGTGTCGGATCGGCCGAGGATCTCTGGGAACTCGTCGCGGCGGGACGGGACGTGATCGCGCCGTTCCCATCGGATCGGGGCTGGGATCTGGAGCGGTTGTTCGATGCGGACCCGGATAAGCCGGGGACCGTGTACACCCGGGAGGGCGGCTTCCTCGATGACGCCGGCGGTTTCGATGGGAGCTTCTTCGGCGTGGGCCCGCGCGAGGCGGCGGCGATGGATCCGCAGCAGCGGCTGATGCTGGAGGTCTCCTGGGAGGCGCTCGAGGACGCGGGTATCGACCCCGCGTCGCTGCGCGGCAGCGATACCGGCGTCTACGTCGGCGCCTGCTCGTCGGGGTACTCGCCCGGGGTCGTCGGTGAATACGAAGGTTTCCGGCTGACCGGGACATCACACAGCGTGGTATCCGGCCGTGTCTCTTATGTTTTCGGTCTGCAAGGCCCGGCGGTCACGGTCGATACCGCGTGTTCGTCGTCGCTGGTCGCGTTGCACCTGGCGTGCCAGGCATTGCGTCAGGGGGAAGCATCGCTGGCGCTGGCGGGCGGTGTGAGTGTGTCGGCGAGTCCGAGTCTGTACGTGGATTTCGCGCGACAGCGGGGGCTGGCGCCGGATGGGCGATCCAAGGCGTTCGCCGCCGCGGCCGACGGCGTGACGTGGTCCGAGGGCGTGGGGGTGCTCGTGGTCGAGCGGCTGTCGGACGCACAGCGGCTGGGGCACGACATTCTCGGCGTGGTGCGCGGCAGCGCGATCAATCAGGACGGTGCGAGCAATGGCCTGACCGCGCCGAACGGTCCATCGCAGGAGCGTGTGATCGCGCAGGCGCTGGCCAATGCCGGGCTCCGGGCATCGGATGTGGACGCGGTCGAAGCCCATGGCACCGGAACGGCATTGGGTGATCCGATCGAGGCGCAGGCATTGATCGCCACCTACGGGCAGGACCGGTCGGAGCCCTTGCGGATCGGGTCGGTGAAGTCGAATATCGGTCACGCGGTCGCCGCGGCCGGTATCGGTGGTGTCATCAAGATGGTGGCCGCCCTGCGGCACGAAACTCTGCCGCGAACGCTGCATGTGGATGCGCCGACGCCGCACGTGGATTGGTCGGCAGGGTCGGTGCGATTGCTGACCGAGGCCGAGCCCTGGCCCGTCTCCGATCGGGTGCGGCGTGCGGGTGTGTCTTCGTTCGGGATCAGCGGCACCAACGCGCATGTGATTCTCGAGGAAGCGCCGGCGGTTCTGCCGTCGCCGGACGAAGACGCCGCCGCGGTGGCGACCGATGTGGTTCCTGTGCTGGTGTCGGCCAAGTCCGACGAGGCGTTGCGCGCACAGGCGGATCGGCTGCGGCAGTGGATGATCGACCGGCCCGATGCCGGTGTCGCCGATATCGCGTATTCCTCGGTCGAGACACGCGGACACTTCGATCGGCGCGGCGTGGTCGTGGGCCGCGACCGGGAACAGGTGCTGGCCGGTCTCGCCGCTCTCGCCTCGGGCGAGGCGTCGTCGTCGGTCCTCGAGGGGCAGGTCATCCCGGGGAAGACGGCGTTCCTGTTCACCGGTCAGGGTGCGCAGCGAGCCGGGATGGGCGCGCAGTTGTACGGCGCGTTTCCGGTGTTCGCGTCGGCATTGGACCAGGTGTGCGCCCAGATCGATCCGCTGCTCGGCCGGTCGCTGAAAGACCTGATGTTCGATAGGGAGAACGCGGCGCTGCTGGACCTCACGGAGTTCACCCAGCCCGCGCTGTTCGCCTTCGAGGTGGCGCTGTTCCGGTTGGTGGAGTCCTTCGGTATGGCGCCGGATGTGCTGATCGGGCATTCGATCGGCGAGTTGGTGGCCGCCTGTGTGACGGGGGTGTGGTCGCTGGCGGATGCGTGCGCCCTGGTGGTGGCACGCGGGCGGCTGATGGGCGCGCTGCCCGAGGATGGGGCGATGCTCGCGGTGGCGGTACCCGAGGATCGGGCAGCCGGGATGCTGACCGAGTTCCAGGGCCGGGTATCGATGGGCGCGGTGAACGGTCCGTCGTCGGTGGTGCTGTCCGGTGACGCCACGGCGATAGCCGAGATCGAGGACAAGCTGGCCGGCGAGGGAGTCAAGACCTCCCGGTTGCGGGTCAGTCATGCGTTCCACTCGGCGTTGATCGAGCCGATGCTCGATGAATTCCGCAGTGTGGCAATGGGATTGACCTATCACGAGCCGGCCGTTCCGATCGTGTCGAATGTGTCGGGTGCCCTGGCCGGCGCCGAGGTGACCGATCCGGGTTACTGGGTCGACCAGGTGCGTGGCTGTGTCCGGTTCGCACCGGGTATCGAGACCGCGGTAGCGGCCGGGGTGCGGCGGTTCGTGGAGATCGGCCCCGATGCCGTGTTGTCCGCGATGACTCGACAGTGCCTGGCCGAGATCCCGGATGTGGAGGCCACATCGACGGTGGTCGCCGCGGCCCGGCGTGCGGCCGACGAGCCGACGCAATTCGTGTCCGCGCTGGCACAGGCCCATGTGGCAGGTATGAGTGTGGACTTGCGCCCGCTGTCGGCCGGTCGCGGTGCACAGCGGGTTTCGTTGCCCAGCTACGCCTTCCAGCATCGGCGGTACTGGCTGCAGCCTGTCGAAGCGGCAGCAGGCGACTCGGGAGGTCATCCGATTCTGACGGGTGTGACCGAGCTCGCCGATACCGACGAATGGTTGTTCACCGGCCGGTTCTCGTTGCGCACGCATCCATGGATCGCCGACCACATGGCCTACGGCGTCGTGGTGGTGCCGGGCGTGCTGTTGCTCGAGTTCCTGCTCGCCGCCGGTCGCGGGATCGGGTGCGAGGTGGTCGAGGAAGTCATGGTGCAGGCGCCGATCCGGCCCGGTGCGGACGCGGTCGATGTGCAGGTGCTGGTGCAGTCGGCCGATGAGTCCGGGCGGCGTTCGTTCGAATTCTTCTATCGGAATGCCTCCGATGAGGAGTGGGTGCGCAACGCCACGGGCGTGTTCGCGGCGGAGCCGGCCGACGATTCGGCGTTGGTGTCGCAGCTGCGGGACCAGGAGTGGCCACCGGCCGATGCCGAACGCGTGGACGTGGATCGGCTGACGCTTCCGGCGCAGATCACCGAGGACACCGGACTCGAGTACGGTCCGGCGTTCATCGGTGTGCCGGCGGTATGGCAGCGTGGCGACACGGTCTTCTCGGAGGTCGTGCTGGACACCGACGCGGCACCGGAGTCCGGGCACGGTGTGCATCCGGCCTTGATGGAGCTGGTCGTGCATGCCGGGCTGTCCCGCTTGGTTTTCCGGGCCGCGGAGCCCGACCCCGATTCCGGGTGGTTGCTGTTCCAGTGGGGCGGTGCGCGTTTTCACGCGCCGGTGCCCACGGAGGTGACGGAGCTGCGGGTCATGGCGGTGAAAGCCGGAGTGAACACCATCGCCGTCGCGGCTGTCGATACGAACGGCAATCCGATCCTGTCGATCGACGCCGTCATGATGCGTCGCAACGACGCCAAGGAATTCCGGCGCGGCTTGTCCGAGGGCGCGGCCGGTCTGTACGAGGTGCGCTGGGAGCCTGCCACGGCAGCGTCGGCCGGATCGCCGGCGCCGTCGATGGCCGTGCTCGCGGATTCGGCGGTACCCGGGATCGGCGTGTCATTCACTTCCGTCGCCGAACTCGTTGCGGCGGAACGGCTTCCGGAAGTCGTGGTGTGGCGCGTCCCGGAACAGGCGGCGGATGGTCCGGCAGTGGTGCGGGCCGGGGTGCACAGCACGCTGGCCACGGTGAAATCCTGGCTTGCCGAGGAGCGACTGTCCGAGGTCCGGATGGTGCTGCTCACCACCGGTGGGGCGGGGCTGCCCGGCGAGGTGCCGGATGTGGTGGCGGCCGCGGCGTGGGGGTTGGTCCGCAGTGCGCAGTCGGAGAATCCGGGGCGGTTCGTTCTCCTCGACGAGGATCCGGCCGAGCGGTCGGGCGTCGACCGGATCGCGGCGGTGCTGGCCTCGGGTGAGCCGCAGGCCGCGGTGCGGGGTGCGGGAGTTCTGGTGCCCAGGCTCACCCGGACATCGAAGGCCGACGAGGTGCGCGACACCGGCGCGGCGCCGGCTTTCGGCGACGGCGCGGTCTTGATCACCGGTGGTACCGGTGGTCTCGGTGCGTTGTTCGCCCGGCACCTGGTCGCCGAACACGGCGTGCGCAGGTTGGTGCTGTCGTCGCGGCGGGGTCCCGAGGCGCCGGGGGCGTCCGAGCTCGTCGCCGAGCTGGGCCGGGCGGGCGCCGACGCCCGCGTGGTCGCGTGTGACGTCGGCGACCGTGACGCGGTGCGAAACCTGTTG
This sequence comes from Nocardia sp. NBC_01009, assembly GCF_045208035.1. NCBI lineage: Bacteria > Bacillati > Actinomycetota > Actinomycetes > Mycobacteriales > Nocardiaceae > Nocardia > Nocardia sp. NBC_01009. The sequence goes on from NZ_CP108695.1 coordinate 1,144,311, forward strand.
GACGCCATGGATTCCGACGGCGGTGTGACTGCGGTGGTGCATACGGCGGGTGTTGTCGACGACGGCACCGTGGAGTCGCTGACCAGTGAACAGGTGGACCGGGTGCTGGCGCCGAAGGTATACGGGGCGTGGTATCTGGACGAGCTGACTCGTGACCGCGATATGTCGGCGTTCGTGGTCTTCTCGTCGATGGCGGGGGTGCTGGGTTCGGCCGGGCAGGGCAATTACGCTGCGGCCAACGCTTTCCTGGACGGTCTGGTGCAGCGGCGCCGCGCGGCGGGATCGGCTGCGGTGTCGCTGGCATGGGGGCCGTGGAACGCCGGCAGCGGCATGACCGGGGAACTGGACAGCACCGCACTCGCACGATGGGAGCGGCTGGGGCTGGGCCGGCTCGGTGATGCCGAGGGCCTGCGGTTGTTCGACGAAGCGGTCGCCGGTTCGCAGGAGCGTCCGGCCGCGATCCGGTTCGACCCGAGCGTATTGCGGCGCGTGTCGGATCCCGATGCGGTTCCGGCCGTTTTGCGTGGTTTCGTACCGCGTTCGATGCGCCCGGCGAAGGCTGCGGGAAAGCCCGCGGCCGGTGCGCTGGCCGAGCGGTTGGCCCAGGTGCCCGAGGCCCGGCGTGCCGACGTGGTGTCGGAGGTGGTGCTGGCGCAGGCGGCGGCGGTGCTGGGACATGATTCGGCGGCCGACATCCGGCCCGATCGGCGCTTCGACGAGATCGGTTTCGATTCGCTGGGTGGCGTGGAATTCCGGAACCGGCTGAACAAGGCCACCGGTATTCAGCTGCCGTCGACTCTGGTGTTCGATTATCCGACCCCCGCGGCGGTGGCGAAACTGGTGTTGTCGAAGGTGGAGCCGAAAGCCGCGAGCGAACCGGCCAAGAAGGTGGCCCGCCGGACCCGGACCGACGAGCCGATTGCCATCGTGGGGATGGGCTGCCGGTTCCCCGGCGGTGTGACGTCGCCGGATGAGTTGTGGGACCTTCTCGCCGGGGGAATCGACGCGACCAGTGAGTACCCGTCGGATCGCGGATGGGATCTGGAGCGGCTGTTCGACGAGGACCCGGACAAGCCGGGCACCGTGTACAGCCGTCGTGCCGGATTCCTAGACGGCGCCGGTGATTTCGATGCCGGCTTCTTCGGAATCAGTCCGCGCGAGGCATCGGCGATGGACCCGCAGCAGCGTCATTTGCTCGAATCGTCCTGGGAGGCATTGGAAAACGCGGGAATCGACCCGGTCACGTTGCGCGGCACCGATGCCGGCGTGTTCGTGGGGGCGTGCTACTCGGGCTATTTCAACCGGGTCACCCCCGAGTTCGAGGGCCATCGGCTCACCGGCACGCAGGGCAGTGTGACGTCGGGACGGCTGTCGTATGTCTTCGGTATCGAAGGACCTTCGGTCACCGTGGACACCGCGTGCTCCTCGTCGCTGGTCGCCTTGCATCTGGCCTGTCAGGCGCTGCGGCAGGGAGAGACCTCGCTGGCCTTGACGGGCGGTGCGACCATCTACGCCGACCCCTATCTCTCCGTCGATTTCGCAAGGCAGCGCGGCATATCGCGTGAGGGTCGTTGCAAGTCGTTCGCTGCCACGGCAGATGGGACGGCATTCTCCGAGGGCGTCGGCATGCTCGTGCTCGAGCGCCTGTCGGACGCGCAGCGCGCGGGTCACCCCGTGCTGGCGGTGGTCCGGGGCAGCGCGATCAACCAGGACGGGGCGAGTAACGGTTTGTCGGCGCCGAATGGTCCTTCGCAGGAGCGGGTGATCACCACGGCGTTGGCGAACGCGGGGCTGGAGCCGACCGATATCGATGCGGCGGAAGCACACGGGACGGGAACGCCGCTGGGTGATCCGATCGAGGCGCAGGCCCTGATCGCAACCTACGGGCAGGGGCGATCGAGTGGGCCGCTGTGGCTCGGGTCGTTGAAGTCGAATATCGGGCACACCACGGCCGCGGCGGGTGTGGGCGGTGTCATGAAGATGGTGCTGGCGTTGCGGTACGAGACGCTGCCGAAAACCCTGCACGTGGACGAGCCGAGCCCGAAGGTGGACTGGTCGGCCGGCGAGGTGGAGTTGCTGACCGAGTCGCGGCCGTGGCCGCGCAACGGGCGTGCTCGTCGCGCGGGCGTGTCGTCATTCGGTGTCAGCGGCACCAACGCCCACGCCATCCTGGAGGAGGCGCCGCTCCCGACTCGCGCCGAATCTCCCATTGCCGCAGAAGATTCGGGTCCAGCCGATTCGGATGCCATGTCGTGGATGTTGTCGGCGGTGAGTCCGGAGGCATTGCGGCAGCAGGCTGTTCGGCTCGAGCAGTGGTTGCGCACGCACCCGGATACCGACGCGGCGGATGTGGCGCATTCATTGCTGCGTCACCGGTCGCAGTTGGAGTGGCGCGGTGCGGTTGTCGGTCGCGATCGCGACGGATTGATGGCGGGCCTGGCCGGATTGATCGAGTCGGAGGCACCGTTGCCCGAAGGGCCCGTCGAGGTGGTGTCGGGTCGTGTGGTGCCGCGTCGGGTGGCGTTTGTTTTTCCGGGGCAGGGGAGTCAGTGGGTGGGGATGGGTGCGGGGTTGTTGGCTGGGGGTGGGGTGTTTGCGGAGTCGGTGGCGGAGTGTGAGGCGGCGTTGGCGCCGTTTGTGGGTTGGTCTTTGACCGCGGTGTTGCGGGGTGAGCCTGGGGCTGGGTCGTTGGATCGGGTGGATGTTGTTCAGCCGGTGTTGTTTGCGGTGATGGTGTCGTTGGCGCGGGTGTGGCGTGCGGCGGGTGTGGAGCCGTCGGTGGTGGTGGGGCATTCGCAGGGGGAGATCGCGGCGGCTGTGGTCGCGGGCGGGCTGTCGCTGTCGGATGGCGCCCGGGTCGTCGCGCTTCGTTCTCTCGTTGTGGCACAAGACCTTGCGGGTCACGGCGGTATGGCCTCGGTGAGCGCGGCCGCCGAGGTGGTTGCCGAGCGGTTGGCGGGTTTCGGCGGCCGGCTGTCGGTGGCAGCGGTCAACGGTCCGGGCCAGATCGTGGTTTCCGGTGAAGTGGCGGCTCTCGAGGAATTCCTGGCGGGGTGTGCGGCCGATGGTGTGTGGGCCAAGCGGATTCCGGTGGATTACGCCTCGCATTCGGCGGCGGTGGAGGCCGTTCGCGACCGGGTGCTGGCGGAGCTGGAATCGGTTGGGCCGGTTTCGGGTTCGGTGCCGTTCTTCTCGACTGTGACAGCGGATTTCATGGACACCGCCGAGCTGGACGCCGGGTATTGGTATCGGGGGCTGCGTGAACAGGTCAGGTTCGCGGAGTCGGTGGCGGCGTTGCAGCGTGCGGGGACGAATGCCTTTATCGAGGTAAGCCCGCATCCGGTGCTGACGATGGGGATCGAGGCGACGGCGGGCGAGCTGGGTCGGGCCGATCGGGTGGCCGTGCTGAGCACGCTGAAGCGTGATCAGGGCGATCCGCTGCAGGTCACCACCGCGTTGGCGCAGGCCTACTGTGCCGGCGTCGACGTGGCGGCCGACGCGTTGGCTCCGGTCGTGACACGGGCGCTCGGTACGCTCCGACCCGTCGCTCGGGTGAATCTGCCGACGTACGCCTTCCAGCACAAGCGGTACTGGTTGCAGCCGAGCGCCGCCCGGGATGTGTACCAGTCGGGGCTGGGCGAGGCGAAGCATCCGCTGCTGGGTGCGGCGGTCTGGATGCCGGACTCCGAAGCGGTGGTGTTGACCGGGCGCCTGTCGCTGGCGGATCACCCGTGGCTGGCCGATCACGCGATCAACGGAGCGGCCCTGCTGCCGGGGACGGCCTTCGTCGAATTGGCGTTGCATGCCGGGACGATGGTCGGCTGTCCCCGGCTGGCCGAGCTGGTTGTGGCCGCGCCTCTGATCCTACCGGCCGATGGCGCCGTTGAACTGCGGGTGATGACGGCCGCACCCGATGATGCGGGAGCACGAGCCGTATCGGTGTATTCGCGCCCGCAGAGCGACGGCGAATCGGACCGCGGCGGCCCGGGATCGTCCGGCGCACCGCGCTCGGAATGGGTACGCCATGCCACGGGAACCGTTGTCGCCTCGCCGCTTTCAGCTCCCGAACCGGTCGGGGCCGATGCGGCGAGCTGGCCGCCCGTCGGAGCGCTGCCGGTACACATCGGCGATGCGTACGCCGAGTTGGCCGAGCGCGGCTACGACTACGGGGCGATGTTCCAGGGGCTGACCGCTTTGTGGCGCCGTGGCGACGAACTCTTCGCGGAGGTCGCGCTGCCGGAGCAGGCACAGTCGGCGGATCGGTTCGGGGTGCATCCGGCACTGCTGGACGCGGCACTGCACACGATCGGCCTCGGTGGGATGAGTGCGCCTGCCGCGCCCGGTGAGATCCTCGTGCCCTATTCGTGGGAGAACGTGACCGTGGACGCGGTCGGTGCCGCGTCGGCCCGGGTTCGAGTGGCGCCGGCCGGGACCGACCCGCAGGACCAGCGAATCACCCTCACGCTCACCGACTCTCAGGGCGCACCGATCGCCGAGATCGCGGCGTTGACCCTGCGTCCGATCCAGATCGACGCGGTGGGCGCCGCGGCGCCGGACGGTACCTACCGTCTGCGCTGGGTTCCGTTGCCCGCGCCGAATCCGGACGACGTGGCCGCGGCCACGCGGTGGGCGAGCACGGACGACGGCGAGACCGTGACCGTGGACTGCCGGCCCGCGACCGTGATTCGACTCGATGGTCTCGTGAGCGGCGCCACGGCGGCAGCGAACACGGACGTGCCCGATGCGGTGCAGAGTCGACTGGCCGAGGTCGTGGCGCGCGGCAAGGAGCTGCTGGCCCAGGATCAGCGCATCGTCGTGGTCACCCGAGGTGCGGTCGCGACGGCCGCGGGCGAGCCCGTGGATCTCGTCGGCGCGGCGGTCTGGGGCCTGCTGCGCAGCGGACAGAACGAGCACCCCGACCGGATCACCGTTGTGGACGTGGACCGCTGGGACGACTGTCGCGACGCCGTTGCCACGGCCTTGGCCTCGGCGGACGAGCCCCAGGTCGCGGTGCGCGCCGGCATTCCCTACGTGCCGCGGTTGACATCCGACCGCGGCGACGTGGTGGGCGGCGGTGACGCGCTGCGGGCCCCGGCGTGGGCGTTGCGTCAGCTCGGCAAGGGCTCCTTGACCGGTGACAACTTCGCTCTGGTCGAAACCCGCACTGCCGTGCAGGAGCTCGGGCCCGGTCAGGTTCGGGTGGGTCTGCGCGCCTCGGGCGTCAACTTCCGGGACGCACTGATCACCTTGGGTATGTATCCGAACCCGAACGCCACCATCGGTATGGAGGGTGCGGGCGTGGTGCTGGAGGTGGGGCCGGACGTCACCGAATTCGCCATCGGCGACAGGGTCTTCGGGATGATCGAGGGCATCGGTTCGGTCGTTGTGACCGACAGCAGGCGGCTGGCTCCGATACCGCGGGGATGGTCGTTCGCACAGGCGGCCGCCGTGCCCGTGGTGTTCGTTACCGCGTACTACAGCCTCGTCGATCTCGCCGACGCCCGGCCGGGGGAGACGTTGCTGTTGCATGTCGCCACCGGCGGTGTCGGCACGGCCGCTGTGCAACTGGCGCGTCATCTCGGTCTGCGGCTGCTGGTCACCGCCGACCGTTCCAAATGGGATGTGCTGCGCGGCATGGGATTCGACGATGCGGTCATCAGTGACTCGCGCACCCTCGACTTCGAGCGGAAGTTCCTCGAGGTCACCGGCGGCAGTGGTGCAGACATCGTGCTCGATTCGCTGGAAGGCGAATTCGTCGACGCCTCACTGAGATTGCTGCCGCGCGGTGGCCGCTTCCTCGAGATGGTGGCGACCGATCGGCGCGATCCCGGCGAGGTCGCCGAGCAGCACCCGGGCGTGCACTACCGCTACTTCCATCTCGACGAGATCGGGCTCGATCGATTGCGCGAGATCATGAGTGCCCTGGTCGAATTGATCGATACAGGGGTACTGGCACCGCCTCCGATCACCGGATGGGATCTGCGGCAGGCGCCGGAGGCGTTCCGGTTCGTGGGCGAGGGCAAGCATATCGGCCGCAACGTGCTCACCATTCCGACCCCGCTGCGCCCCGACGGCACCGTGCTGATCACCGGCGGTACCGGTGTTCTGGGTGCGATGGCGGCCCGCCATCTCGTCGTCGAGCACGGTGTGCGGCGGCTGGTGCTCGCGAGCAGGCGCGGTCCCGCCGCCGACGGTGCCGCCGGCCTGGCGGAGGAATTGACGGCGCTGGGCGCACAGGTGGACGTGGTCGCCTGCGATGTGGCCGACCGGGAGGCGCTCGACAAGCTGCTGGCGAGTATTGCACCGGAGCACCCGCTCACCGGCGTCGTCCACACGGCGGGTGCGCTGGCCGACGGTCTGCTCGCCGACATGACACCGCAGCAGCTCGCGACGACGCTGCGCCCGAAGGTCGACGCGGCATGGAATCTGCACGAGGCGACCGAGAATCTGGATCTGTCGCAGTTCGTGCTCTATTCCTCGGTCGCGGGCGTGATCGGCACTCGGGGACAAGCGAATTACGCCGCCGCCAACGTGTTCCTCGATGCGCTGGCACACCACCGGCACCTGAGCGGTCTGCCCGCGACATCGGTGGCATGGGGGCTGTGGCAACAGCGCAGCGGGCTGACCGATGCTCTCGGCGAGGCCGACCTGGCCCGGTTGCGCCGGGAGGGAATCGTCGCGCTGGGCGAACAGGACGGGCTGGCGCTGTTCGACGCGGCACTGGTGGATCAGGAGTCGGCGCTGGTTGCCGCGCGGTTCGACCGGACCGCGCTGCCCGACCCGGTCCCCGCGATATTGCGGGGTCTGGTGCGACATTCGGAGCGGAATACGGTGAGCGACAAGCGCTCGCGCGGCTTCGAGCTGGGCCTGATACCGGAAGCCGAACGGGAGCAGGCCGTCGTGGACTTCGTTCTCGAACAGGTGGCGGCCGTACTGGGCTACTCGTCGGCCACAGATATCGAGCCGGACAAGGGATTCGACGAGATCGGGCTCGACTCGCTGTCGGGTGTGGAGCTTCGCAACCGGCTGTCGAAAGCCACCGGCCTCCAGATTCCGGTGACGCTCGTCTTCGACTACCCGACCGCCCCCGAACTGGCCGGCTATCTGTACGAGCGATTGCTCCCGGCGATGGCCGTCTCGCCGGCTGCGGCCGGCACTACATCCGACGACATCGCCCATCTGGCGGCGATGGTCGATCGGGTCCTGGCCGCGGCGGGAGACGACGACGCCACGGTCACCGCACTGCTCGGTATCGGCGACCGGCTTCGGTCCCACCTGGGCGGGAGGTGGCGCGGCGATGAGGACGAATACGCCGACCTCGCCACACATTCCCCCGACGAGCTTTTCGACCTGATTGATGAGGAGTTCGGTCGCTCATGAGCAACGAGGAAAAGCTCACCCGGTATCTGCGCAAAGTCACCGGGGACCTGCGAACCGCCAACAAGCGCATCCAGGAACTGGAAGAGGGTGCGCGCGAGCCGATCGCGATCGTCGGGATGAGCTGCCGCTTTCCCGGCGGCGTGGAATCTCCCGCGCAGTTGTGGGATCTGGTGGCCTCCGGTGCCGACGCGGTCGGCGGCTTTCCCGTCGACCGCGGGTGGGATCTGGACACACTCTTCGACCCCGATCCCGGTGTGCCCGGGACGATCTATACGCGCGAGGGCGGGTTCATCCATTCGGCGCCCGAATTCGATGCGGGCTTCTTCGGGATCGGCCCACGCGAGGCCGCCTCGATGGATCCACAACAGCGTCTGACGCTGGAGGCTTCCTGGGAAGCTCTCGAGGATGCGGGCATCGACCCGAAGTCGTTGCGAGGCAGCGACACCGGCGTCTTCGCCGGTGTCTTCCACCAGAACTACGGCCCTCGCATCGGCTCCCCGGCGCTGACGGCGGAGGCCGAGGGTCATGCCGTTCTGGGCGTGTCGAGCTGTGTGCTGTCCGGCCGGGTCTCCTACCTGTTCGGTTTCAAGGGCCCCACGTTGTCCGTGGACACCGCGTGCTCGTCGTCGCTGGTGGCCTTGCATCTGGCGTGCCAGGCGCTGCGGCGGGGCGAGACGTCGCTGGCTCTGGTGAGCGGTGTGACCGTGATGTCGGACCCGTCCCATCTGATCGCCTTCGCGCGTCAGGGAGCGCTGTCGGCGGATGCGCGATGCAAGGCGTTCGCGGCAGCCGCGGACGGGACCGGTCTCTCGGAGGGGCTCGGGATCCTGGTCGTCGAACGGCTCTCGGACGCACGGCGATTGGGTCACGACGTGCTCGCGCTGGTGCGCGGGACGGCGATCAACCAGGACGGTGCGAGCAAGGGGCTGACCGCGCCGAACGGTCCGGCGCAGGAACGGGTGATCGCGGCGGCGCTGGCGAATGCGGGCCTCGCACCGTCGGATGTGGACGTGGTGGAGGCGCACGGGACGGGCACCAAGCTGGGTGATCCGATCGAGGCGGGTGCGCTGATGTCGGTCTACGGTGCGCGGGGTGAGCGTGGGCCGCTGCGTTTGGGGTCGCTCAAGTCGAATATCGGTCATACCAATGCCGCCGCGGGTGTCGCCGGTGTGATCAAGATGGTCGAAGCGATGCGCCACGGTGTGCTGCCGAAGACGCTGCATGTGGATGCGCCCACGCCGCACGTGGATTGGTCCGCGGGCACGATGCGGTTGCTGACGGAGGCCGAGCCGTGGCCCGCGAGCGGGCAGGTGCGGCGTGCGGGTGTGTCGTCGTTCGGAATTAGCGGCACCAACGCTCACGTGATCCTGGAAGAAGCCCCTGCCGATCCGGAGGCCGCCGAGTCGGCAGGTGAATCCGAGCGGGTCGTCGCGGCCGAGCCCGTGGCGTCGGATGTCGTCGCGCTGATGATCTCGGCCAAATCCGAGGCAGCGCTGCGAACCCAGGCGAACCGGCTGCGACAGTGGTTGCTCGACGACCCCGATGCGGATGCCTGGGATGTGGCGCATTCGCTGGCGACCTCCCGGACGCTGCTGGACTGGCGCGGTGTGGCGGTGGGGCGTGACCGGGAGGAACTGCTCGCCGGTCTGGCCGATCTCGCGGCCGGTTCGCTCGGCGCGATCGAAGGCCACACGGGTGCGGGCACAACCGCTTTCCTGTTCACCGGCCAGGGCGCTCAGCGCGCGAGTATGGGCAAGAGCCTGTACACGGCCTTTCCGGTGTTCGCGGCGGCGTTGGACGAGGTGTGCGCACAGTTCGACCTCGCGTCGGGACGGCGGCTGAAAGACCTGATGTTCGGCGACTCCGCCGAGGTGCTGGCGCGCACCGAAAACACCCAGCCGGCGTTGTTCGCCTTCGAGGTGGCGATGTTCCGGCTGCTCGAATCCTTCGGTATCGCCCCGGATGTGCTGCTCGGGCATTCCATCGGTGAACTGGTCGCCGCGTATGTGGCCGGGGTGTGGTCGTTGCAGGACGCCTGCGCTCTGGTCGCCGCGCGCGGCAGGCTGATGGGCGCGCTGCCCGAAGGCGGCGCGATGCTGGCCGTCGCCGTCGGGGAGGAGCGGGCCGCCGAACTGATCGCCGAGCATGCCGGAAGAGTCTCGATCGCGGCCGTGAACGCCCCCTCCTCGGCAGTGTTGTCCGGGGACCTGGAGGCCATCGAGGCGATCGAGTCCGCGTTGTCGGGTACCGGCGTCAAGACCAACCGGCTCGACGTTTCCCACGCTTTCCACTCTGCCCTCATGGAGCCGATGCTGGCTGAATTCCGTTCGGTGGCAAGAAGTATCGCGTATCGATCGCCGCGCCTCGCGATCGTGTCGAACGAAACCGGAGAGCTCGCCGGGGACGCGGTGACCGACCCGGAGTATTGGGTTCGGCAGGTGCGGGCGTGTGTGCGGTTCGCTCCGGGAGTGGACACCCTCGTCTCGGCGGGTGCGCGGCGATTCGTGGAGGTGGGCCCGGATGCGGTGCTGGCGGCGATGACGCGTGCGACCGTGGCGGAGAATGCCGAGGTCGAATCGGTGTCGCGGATCGTGGCGGCGGCGCGCCGATCCGTCGACGAGGTCTCGCAGTTCGTCACCGCACTGGCGCAGATCCACGTCGCGGGTGCGCGGGTGGAATGGGCGTCGCTGTTCGCGGGGCGAGCGGTGCGCCGGGTCGCTTTGCCGACCTACGGATTTCAGCGTCGCCGGTTCTGGTTGCAGCCCAGTGCCGATGCGGCGGCGTCGGCGGATCATCCGATCCTGACCGGTGTGGTCGGCGTGGCCGGGACCGACGAGTGGCTGTTCACCGGCCGGTTCTCGGTGCGTACGCATCCGTGGATCGCCGATCACATGGCCCATGGTGTCGTGGTGGTTCCGGGCGTGTTGCTGCTCGAATTCCTGCTCGCCGCCGGCGGGCGGATCGATTGCGAGGTGGTCGAGGAGATCATCGTGCAGGCGCCGATCCGTCCCGGTGACGACGAGATCGAAGTGCAGGTCCTGGTCGCGGCCGCGGACGAGTCCGGGCGGCGTTCGTTCGAGTTCTTCTACCGCAGGCCGTCCGGCGACGAATGGGTGCGCAATGCGACCGGTTTCCTCGCGCCACGGTGGAATGGCGGCTCGGACTTGGTATCCCGGCTCGGTGAGCAGGCGTGGCCGCCGGCCGATGCCGAACTCGTCGATGTCGACCGGGTGGCACTTGCCGAGCAGATCGCGAAAGATACCGGGCTCCGATACGGTCCGGCGTTCATCGGCGTGAATGCGGTGTGGCAGCGTGGCGACACGGTCTTTTCCGAGGCGACGCTGAATACCGACGCGGTATCGGAATCCGGTCACCACGACCTGCATCCGGCGCTGTTGGAGCTGGTGATGCATGCCGGACTCTCGCAATCCATATTCCGTTTCGCGGAGTCCGATCCGAATACCGGTTGGCTGCTGTTCCGGTGGGGCGGTGCGCGTCTCCACCGGCCGATGCCCGCGGAAGTGACAGCCCTGCGGATCATCTCGGAGAAGACCGGCGCGGATACGGTGTCGGTCGCGGCAGTCGATCCGGAGGGCAGGCCGATCGTATCGGTTGATTCGGTGCTGCTGCGTCCGTACGACGTCGAGGAGTTCCGGCGCGGTCTGTCCGATGATCAGGACGCCGGTCTGTATCGGGTGGGCTGGAAGAGCACGGCCCCGCCTCCGGTCCCAGGCTCTATGCCGGCGTCGGCCGTCCTCGCGGACACGGTGGTGCCGGGAATCGCGGCATCACACAGGTCCATTGCCGATATCGTTGCCGCGGAACATGTTCCGGATATCGTCGTCTGGCGTCCGGCGATCGCCGGAGAGGTCGTCGACGATCCGGGTGTGGTGCGGGCACGGGTGCACAGCACACTGGCCGTGCTCGGGACATGGCTCGCCGAAGAACGCCTGTCGGATGCCTCGCTGGTGGTGGTGACCACGGGTGGTGTCGGTCTTCCCGGCGAGGACGCTGCCGTGGATGTGGCAGCCGCCGCGGTGTGTGGGTTGGTCCGCAGCGCACAGACGGAGAATCCGGGGCGGTTCATACTCCTCGACGAAGACCCGGCCGAAGCGGTGGACGCCGATCGGATCGCGGCCGTGCTGGCCTCGGGTGAGCCGCAGGTCGCGGTGCGCGACACCAGGATTCTGGTTCCCCGGCTGACCCGCACCGGCACCGAGGTTCGGAAAGACAATCCCCTGTCGCCGTGGTCAGGTGCGGGGACGGTGCTGATCACCGGTGGCACAGGTGGTCTGGGCGCGGAGTTCGCCCGGCACCTGGTCACCGAGCACGGTGTGCGCAGGCTGGTGCTGACCTCCCGGCGCGGCCCGCAGGCGCCCGGCGCGGACGAGCTGGTCGCCGAATTGGCGCGGGCCGGCGCCGACGCGCGCGTCGTGGCCTGCGACGTCACCGATCGTGACGCGGTGCGGAACCTGTTGGACGCCATGGACTCCGATGGTGGCGTGACCGCCGTGGTGCATATGGCCGGGGTTGTCGACGATGGCACCCTCCAATCGCTGACCGCCGAGCAGGTGGATCGGGTGCTGGCGCCGAAGGTCGACGGAGCGTGGTACCTGGACGAGTGGACGCGCGGCCGAGATCTGTCGGCATTCGTGGTGTTCTCCTCGATCGCGGGAGTGCTGGGTTCGGCCGGACAGGGCAATTACGCCGCGGCGAACGGATTCCTGGATGGCCTGGTCCGCCTGCGTCGAGCCGCGGGGTTGCCCGCCATATCGCTGGCGTGGGGACCGTGGCACTCCGGCAGCGGGATGGCCGGCGAGGTGGACGGTGCGGCGTTGGCGCGGTTGGGCCGGTGGGGGCTCGGGCAACTCGAGAATGCCGACGGTGTGCGCCTTTTCGATGCCGCTCTCGCGGTCGCGAGCGACGATGGGCGGCTGGCTCCGCTGCGGTTCGACCAGAGTGTGCTGCGCCGCGTCTCGGATCCCGTGGGGATCCCCGCGGTGCTGAGCGGGTTCGTGCGGCGTCCGCTGCCGGCCGCGAGCCGGTCGGAGGCGAGTTTCGCGGCGGGTTCGCTGGGTGAGCGGTTGGCGCGGGTGCCGCACGCGCAGCGCGGCGACGTGGTGCTGGAGATGGTGCTGGGGCAGGCCGCGGCCGTGCTGGGACACGATTCGGCGGCCGATATCCGGCCCGATCAACCTTTCGACGAGATCGGTTTCGATTCGCTGGGTGCGGTGGAGTTCCGCAACCGGTTGGCCGAGGTCACGGGGTTGCGGTTGGCGTCGACCCTGGTGTTCGATCATCCGACTCCCGCCGCGGTGGCGAAACACGTGCTGTCGAGGCACGAGCCGAAGACGACGGGCGGACCGGGCAAGAAGGTCGCGCGCCGAACACCGGCGGATGAGCCGATCGCGATCGTGGGCATGGGATGCCGGTTCCCGGGTGGGGTGAAATCGCCGGACGAACTGTGGGATCTGGTGGCCTCGGGGATCGATGCGACCAGTGCGTACCCATCGGACCGCGGCTGGGATCTGGACCGTTTGTTCGACGAGGATCCGGACAAACCCGGGACCGTATACGCCCGCCGCGCCGGATTCCTCGACGACGCAGCGGATTTCGACGCCGGATTCTTCGGGATCGGCCCGCGGGAAGCGACGGCGATGGACCCGCAGCAGCGGCAGTTGCTCGAGGCATCGTGGGAGGCCCTGGAGGATGCCGGGATCGATCCGGTTTCGCTGCGTGGCACCGATGCCGGGGTATTCGTGGGTGCGTGCTTCTCGGGCTATTTCAACCGGGTGACTCCCGAGTTCGAGGGCTACCGGCTCACCGGAGCCCAGGGCAGCGTGATCTCGGGCCGGCTGTCGTATGTGTTCGGCCTGGAAGGGCCGTCGGTCACCGTGGATACGGCGTGTTCGTCGTCGTTGGTGTCGCTGCATCTGGCCTGTCAGGCGCTGCGGCAGGGTGAGGCATCGCTGGCGTTGTCGGGCGGCGCGACGATCTACGCCGATCCCTATCTCTCCGTCGATTTCGCACGGCAGCGTGGTCTGTCCCCGGACGGGCGGTGCAAATCGTTTTCCGCCGCGGCCGATGGTGTCGCGTTCTCCGAGGGCGTCGGAATACTGGTGCTGGAACGGCTGTCGGATGCCCGCCGCCTCGGCCACAACGTTCTTGCCGTGGTGCGGGGGACGGCGATCAATCAGGACGGCGCGTCGAACGGTCTGTCCGCGCCGAATGGGCCGTCGCAGGAGCGGGTGATCGCGGCGGCCCTGGCAAACGCCGGGTTGCGGCCCGCCGACATCGATGCGGTGGAGGCGCACGGCACCGGGACGACACTGGGTGATCCGATGGAGGCGCAGGCATTGATCGCCGCCTACGGTCAGGATCGGCCGGGAGCGCCGCTGCGGATCGGCTCGCTGAAGTCGAATATCGGGCACACCTCGGCCGCCGCAGGCGTGGCCGGAGTGATCAAGATGGTGCAGGCGTTGCGGAACGAGACTCTGCCGATGACGCTGCACGTGGATGTGCCCAGCCCGCATGTGGATTGGTCGGCCGGCGGTGTGGAGTTGCTGACCGAGCCGCAGCGGTGGCCACGCAACGGGCGTGTTCGCCGCGCGGGCGTGTCGTCGTTCGGTGTCAGCGGCACCAATGCGCATGCGATCCTGGAGGAAGCGCCGTCGCAACGAATCCCGGTGGCACCCAACGGAACTCCGGCAGACCTGCCGTTGCCGTTGCTGGTATCGGCCAAATCCGAGGCAGGGTTGCGGGCGCAGGCGGATCGGCTCCTGCAGTGGTTGGTGGCCGGACCCGGGCGAGAGATCGCCGATGCCGCATACTCGCTGAGCGCCTTCCGCTCCCATATGGAATTCCGGGGCGCGGTCGTCGGGACGGGGCGCGACGAGATCCTTTCCGGTCTGGCGGATCTGGCGGCGGGCAAGGTGTCTTCCGGTGCCGTCGAGGGCGTCGCGGCGACGGGGAAGACCGCGTGGCTGTTCACGGGACAGGGTGCGCAGCGTGCGGGGATGGGTAAGGACCTCTATGCGGCGTTCCCGGTGTTCGCGCAGGTGCTGGACGAGGTGTGTGCCCAGTTCGATGCTCTCCTGACGCGTGATCCGGGAGCGGATTCCGCGCCCGGGCTGCTCGCGGTGATGTTCGATGACACCGAGGGACTGCTGCACCGCACCGAATTCACCCAGCCCGCGTTGTTCGCGTTCGAGGTGGCGCTGTCGCGGTTGCTGGAGTCGTTCGGTATCGCCGCGGACATGCTCATCGGGCACTCGATCGGTGAGCTGGCCGCCGCGTATGTGGCGGGGGTGTGGTCGCTGCCCGATGCCTGCCGTCTGGTGGCTGCCCGCGGTCGGTTGATGGGAGCTCTGCCCGAGGGCGGAGCGATGCTGGCAGTGGCCATCACGGAGACCGACGCGACGGATATCGTCGCCGAATACGGCAGCAGGGTCTCGATCGCGGCGGTCAACGGCCCGTCGTCGGTGGTGCTGTCCGGAGACGCGGACGCCATCGACGCGATCGAGCGTGTACTCACCGGACGCGGACGCAAGACCAACCGGTTGCGGGTGAGCCACGCATTCCATTCGGCGCGAATGGATCCCGTGCTCGCCGAGTTCCGGCTGGTGGCCGACAGTGTGACCTACCACCCGCCGAAGATCCCGATCGTGTCGAACATCAGCGGCGCCGTGGCCGGTGCCGAGGTGACCGATCCGGGTTACTGGGTCGAACAGGTGCGCGGTTGTGTGCGGTTCGCGCCCGGGATCGCCACCGTGGCCGAGGCCGGGGTGCGGCGGTTCGTGGAGATCGGGCCGGATGCCGTGTTGTCCGCGATGGCCCGGCAGTGTCTCGCCGAGATTCCGGACGTGGAGGCCGCATCGACGGTGGTCGCGGTTGCCCGGCGTTCGGTCGGCGAGCCGTTGCAATTGGTGTCCGCATTGGCACAAGCGCATGTGGCGGGTGCCGGTGTGGATTGGACGCCGCTGTATGCGGATCGTCCGGTATCGCGGGTGCCGTTGCCCACCTATGCATTCCAGCATCGGCGGTACTGGCTGCAACCGGTTGCCGGTGGGGCGTCGCAGGGAGTATCGGGTCACCCGGTGCTGACCGGTGTGGTGCAGGTCGCGGGCAAGGACGAATGGATGCTCACCGGGCGGCTCTCGCCCCGGACCCATCCGTGGCTCGCGGATCACGTGAGCTACGGCGTGATGGTCGTATCGAGCACGACGCTGGTGGAGATGTTGTGTGCGGCGGGACCGCGGTTCGGCTGCGCCGGGGTGGACGAGCTCACGCTGGAGGCCCCGATCTTCCCGCCCGAGGACGGCGCCGACATCGATCTGCAGGTGCTCGTCGACCAGGCCGACGATACGGGCCGCAGGCACTGCACGGTGCACTACCGCGTCGGTGAGGGAGAGTGGGTACGCAACGCCAGCGGCATTCTGACCGGTGACCGGCCGGCGGCGGAGCCGCTGCTGGAACGTCTTCGGGCGCAGCCGTGGCCGCCGTCGGATGCGGACCCGATCGACCCGGAATGGGTACCCGCGCATATCGAAGCCGTGTCGGGACTCGAATACGGTCCCTCCTTCCGCGGCATCGAACGCGCGTGGCAGCGTGGCGACGCCGTGTTCAGCGAGGTTGCGCTGGATCCGGCCGTCGAAACGGACGGTTTCCTGCTGCATCCGGGCCTGATCGACGTCATCGCGCATGCGGGGATGGCCCGTCTGGTGTGGCCGGAGCCCAGCTCCGACCCGAGCCGCGGCATGCTGCTGTTCCGGTGGGGCGGCGCCCGATTCCACGACGTCCGCAGGCCGGGTCCGTTGCGGGTGATCGCCGTGGCGAAAGGTGAGGACGTGCTCGCCGTGGCGGCGGTGGACGGCGACGGCAACCCGGTGGTCTCCTTCGACGAGATCGTGATGCGGCCCTATGACCTCACCCAGTTCCGCCGCCCGCTCGCCGGTGACGCCGGGGTGTACGAAATGGAATGGGCGGAGGTTCACCCTGCACCCGACGTGCCGGTGACCGACGAGGTCATCGCACTGGGGTCGGCTTCGATTGCCGGTGTGCGGGAACGCTATCCGGACCTCGACAGTCTGACGTCGGATCGTGCGATGCCCGCTGTGCTGGTGTGGTCGGACGCGGCAGCGCGAAACGAGGATGTCACCGTCGCCGCACATGAGCGGGCCCGGTCGGCACTACACCTGCTGCAGGGGTGGCTGGACAAGGATCCGTCGGAGCGGTCGCGGTTGGTCGTCGTCACCCACAACGGCCTCGGGCTGCCCGGCGAGACACCGGATCTCGCGGCGGCCACGGTGGCGGGCCTGGTTCGCAGTGCGCAGTCCGAGTATCCCGGCCGGATCGTCTTGCTCGACCGGCAGTCCACGTCCGTTCCGCTGTCGGTCGACACCGTGTTGTCGGCACTGGCGTCCGACGAGCCGCAGGTGGCCGTTCGCGCGGACACGATGCTGGTGCCGCGGCTTCGGCACTCGGAGGTGATCGCCGGCGCGAGACCGGCATTCGGCTCCGGCACCGTGCTGATCACCGGGGGTACCGGTGGTCTGGGCGCGATGGTGGCCCGTCACCTGGTTGCCGAGCACGGTGTCCGGCACCTGCTCCTGGTGTCCCGCAGTGGCGAGCGAGCCACAGGCGCAACGGAATTGGCGGCGCACCTGTGCGAGCTCGGAGCGAACGCGCGCATCGCGGCCTGCGATGTCGCGGACCGGTCCGCGTTGCGGGCACTGCTCGATTCGATACCGGCCGAACAGCCTTTGACTGCCGTGGTTCATACCGCGGGTGTGCTCGACGATGCGACGATCGCGACGCTCACCGTCGAACAGCTGGACCGCGTGCTCGCGCCGAAGGTCGACGCGGCATGGAATCTGCACGAGTCGACGCGGAACGCTGATCTCTCGGCCTTCGTGCTGTTCTCGTCGATGGCCGCTGTCATCGGCGCCGCAGGACAGGCCAATTACGTTGCCGCCAACAGTTTCCTGGACGCGTTGGCCGCGCGGCGCAGCGCCGAAGGGCTGCCCGCTGTGGCGCTGGCCTGGGGTCTGTGGGAGCACACCGCGGCCGGATCGGGCGGTATGGGCGGCACCCTGGATCACGTGGGTGCCGCACGCATGGCCCGCCTCGGCGTGCATCCGCTGGCGCCGGCGGACGGCCTTCGGCTGTTCGATACCGCCGTGGGGATCGGATCGACCCCGGCGGGCGTATCCGCGCTCATGCCGTTCCGTCTCGACGTCAATGCCCTTCGGCGGGAAGCACATATGGCAACGGTTCCCCCGGTCCTGCGAAAAATCGCCCTGCCTTCTCGGTCCGCCGCCGCGGAGGAAAGACCATCGCAGGGTCTGGTACTGGATCGGCTACCGGAGGCCGAGCGGGATCGCGCGGTTCTGGACCTGGTCCTCGAGCAGGCTGCCGCGGTACTGGGGCATTCCTCGGCGGGGGATATTCGGGCCGACAAGGGATTCGACGAGCTCGGCTTCGATTCGCTGGCCGGTGTGGATATGCGCAACCGGCTGTCGAAGAGCACCGGTCTGCGGTTGTCCTCGACGATGGTGTTCGACTACCCGACCCCGGTCGAACTGTCCCGATATCTGTACGAACAGCTGATCTCGGCGTCACCCGCGGCCCCACCGGCCGCCGTTTCCGCACCCGTCGATATCGCCCGGCTGGAGGCGATGGTCGAACAGGCTCTCGCCGCGGCCGGTGACGACCCCGCCGCCGCTACCGCACTGCTCGGTATCGGCGACCGCCTCCGGTCGCACTTCGGCGATCGATGGCAGGACGAGGAATTCGACGATGACCTTGCCGAGCATTCCGGCAGCGAACTATTGGATCTGCTTGACGAGGAGTTCGGTCGATCATGAGCAATGAGGAACGGCTCACCCAGTCCCTGCGGCGATTCGCCAGGGACCTGCGCGCCGCCAACAAGCGCATCCAGGACCTGGAGGAGCGTGCGCGGGAACCGATCGCGATCGTCGGGATGAGCTGCCGCTATCCCGGCGGCGTCGAATCGCCCGCGCAACTGTGGGACCTGGTGGCCTCCGGCGTCGACGCCATCGGCGAGTTCCCGACCGACCGGGGCTGGGATCTGGAGAAACTCTACAATCCGGATCCGGACGTTCCCGGCACGACCAATACCCGTAAAGGCGGATTCCTGTATTCGGCAGGCGATTTCGACGCGGGATTCTTCGGGATCGGCCTGCGGGAAGCCGCGATGATGGATCCCCAGCAGCGTTTGGCACTGGAGGCGTCCTGGGAAGCGCTGGAGTACGCGGGCATCGACCCGATGTCGCTGCGCGGCAGCGATACCGGTGTCTTCACCGGCGTTTTCCACCAGTACTACGGACCTCGGGTCGGCTCCCCGACACTGACCGCCGAGGCGGAAGGCCACGCCTATCTCGGTGCGGGGAACTCCGTCGTATCCGGCCGGGTCGCTTACACATTCGGCTTCAAGGGGCCCGCGATGTCGATCGACACCGTGTGCTCGTCGTCGCTGGTGGCCCTGCATCTCGCGTGCCAGGCGCTGCGCAACGGCGAAACATCGCTGGCCCTGGCGGGCGGTGTCACGGTGATGTCGGATCCGTCCCATCTGATCGCATTCGCCCGCCAGCACGGGCTCGCCACCGATGCCCGATGCAAGGCATTCGCGGCCGCCGCGGACGGGACCGGATTTTCCGAAGGTATCGGCATGCTGGTCGTCGAACGCCTGTCGGATGCGCAACGCCTGGGGCACAACGTCTTGGCGGTCATTCGCGGCAGCGCGCTCAATCAGGACGGCGCGAGCAAGGGGCTGACCGCACCGAACGGCCCGTCGCAGGAGCGTGTCATCGCACAGGCATTGGCCAATGCCGGACTGGAACCCGGCGACATCGACGTGGTGGAGGCGCACGGGACCGGCACGATGCTCGGGGATCCGATCGAAGCGCGCGCGCTGATCGGCGTGTACGGCGCGCGGCGTGAACACGGGCCGTTATATGTGGGTTCGCTCAAGTCGAATATCGGTCACACGTCCGCCGCGGCGGGGGTGGGCGGTGTGATCAAGATGGTTCAGGCGCTGCGGCACGAGATGTTGCCGATGACATTGCATGTGGATGCGCCTACGCCACATGTGGATTGGTCGGCGGGCACTGTGCGCCTGCTGACCGAGGCGCAGCCGTGGCCCGCGGGTGAGCGGGTGCGCCGTGCGGGTGTCTCGTCCTTCGGGGCCAGCGGCACCAACGCGCACGTGATCATCGAGGAGGCTACCGCCGAACCGGTCGCCGGGGCTGCTCCGGAACAGGTAGCGGCCGAAACGATTACGCCGAATACGAACTCCGATGTCGTCGCGTGGCTCCTGTCGGCGAAATCCGAACCCGGCCTGCGCGCGCAGGCGGATCGGCTGTGGCAGTGGCTAATCGGTGAACCCGATGCGGATGTATGGGATGTGGCCCATTCGCTGATCACGTCGCGGGCGCTGTTGGACCGGCGCGCAGCGATCGTGGGCCGTGACCGGGAGGCACTGCTGGCGGGACTTGCGGCCCTTGCCGACGGTGCCTCGTCGGAGGGCGTGGTCGATGGCGTCGTGGGCGCGGGACGCACGGCGTTCCTGTTCACCGGCCAGGGCGCGCAGCAACCCGGAATGGGCCGGGAACTGTACGCGGCGTTCCCCGTGTTCGCGGCCGCGCTGGACGAGGTATGCGCCGAACTCGACCCGTTGCTGGGACGAGCGCTGAAGGACGTGATGTTCGCCGCCGACGGTGATGCCGGTGCGGCCCTGCTGAATCGGACGGAATTCACCCAGCCCGCGTTGTTCGCGTACGAGGTGGCGGCCTACCGGCTGGTCGAATCGTTCGGTGTGACACCGGATGTGCTGCTCGGTCACTCCATCGGCGAGCTGGTGGCGGCGTATGTGGCGGGGGTGTGGTCGCTGGCGGACGCGTGCGCGCTGGTGGCGGCGCGGGGGCGACTGATGGGCGCCCTGCCCGGCGGCGGTGCGATGCTGGCGGCGGCTGTCACCGAAGACGAGGCGATCGAGCTGGTGGCCGGATACGCCGATCGGCTGTCGGTCGCCGCGGTGAATGGACCGGCGGCCGTGGTGCTGTCCGGCGACGCGGAGGCGGTCGACGACGTCCAACGGCTGCTCGCCGAGCGGGGGCGCAAGACCAGCAGGCTGCGGGTCAGCCACGCCTTCCATTCCGCCCGGATGGATCCGATGCTCGACGAATTCCGCTCGGTGGCAGCGGGATTGACCTATCATCAGCCGACCGTTCCGGTGGTGTCGAACGTGACCGGCGCTGTGGTGGAGCGGGAGCTGACCGATCCGGAGTATTGGGTGCGCCAGGTCCGTGCGGCCGTGCGGTTCGAGCCCGGCGTGCGCGCGCTGGCCGCGACCGGGGCCCGGCGGTTCCTGGAGGTCGGCCCGGACGCCGTCCTGGCCGCGATGACACGGCAATGCCTTGCCGAGGAACCCGGGACCGAGGGGCGGACCGTGGTGGCCGCTGCCGCCCGGCGTGGTTGTGCGGAAGTCGCGCAGTTCACCACATTCCTGGCCGCCGCGCACGCTGCGGGACTGGACTTGGACTGGAGCCCCTTGTTCGCGGGCCGGGAATCGCGTCGAATTCTCTTGCCGACCTATGCATTCCAGCATCAGCGCCATTGGATCGCACCCACCGCCGTGCGGGGCGATGTCGGCCGCGCCGGTGTGACGGTGGTCGACCACCCCATGCTCGGCGGGTCGATCGTGGTGGCGGGCAGGGACGAATGGCTGTTCACCGGTCGGCTGTCGGTGGCGTCGCATCCGTGGATCGCCGATCACACCGTCTTCGGCGAGATTCTGCTCCCGGGAACAGGTTTCGTGGAGCTGGCCCTGGCGGTCGGCGCTCGGCTGGGTGTCGAGGTCGTCGACGAGCTGGTGCTGGAGGCGCCGCTGCGTTTCGGCGAGCGGACCGAGGTCGACGTGCAGATCGCGGTCGAAGAATCCGATAACGAGGGGCGCAGGCGATTCGTCGTGGCGTCCCGGATCGTCGGCGAACAATCGGCGGGCGCGAGTGGAACAACCCATGCGCGTGGCATTCTCGTCCCCGGCGGGAAAATGGAGGGTCCGGCCTACGAGGTCGACGACAACCCGGAGGACGACGCGATCCCCGGCGACGTCCTCTACGACGGGCTGGCCGCGCGCGGATTCGATTACGGCTCCGCATTCCAGGGGGCGCGCCGCGTCTGGCGCGATGGCGGCGGTGACATGGTGGCCGATGTGCGGTTGCCCGCCGAAGTCGGCGTGGACGGTGGCCGATTCGGCATCCATCCCGCGCTGCTCGACGCCGCGTTGCATGCCGGGGTGCAGGATCTGGCCGCGGATCTGCCGCCCGGACAGGTGCCGCTGCCGTTCTCGTTCGGCGGCGTCCGGTTGTATCGCCCGGGGGCGACCGCCGCACAGGTGCGCATCCGGCGCGTCGGCGACAGTATGCGGCTGGAACTGGGTGACGACACCGGCGCTCCGGTACTGACCGTCGAATCGCTGCGGGCGCGCCCGGTGAACAGCCAGGCGCTGCGCGGTGATCGATCGATTGCCGACCGCGGGCTCTACGACGTGCAATGGAGTCGAGTCGGCTCCGGCGACGCGTCCCATGAAGTGGACGGCCTGCTGATCGCCGGGGTGGCCGTGCCCGGATTCGCACGGACCTACCCGGACCTGGCTGCCGAGACCGGCGACACCGGCGACGCTCCGGATGTGCTGGTGTGGTTCGCCGATGGTCCCGACCGCCGCGCTGCGGACAGCGAGGCCGGTTCCCGGTCGGCTGCGGCCATTGTGCGAGATCGCGTGCACGCGGTGCTGGCCTCGGTGCGATCCTGGCTGCGCCTGCCCACTGCCGACGCCCGACTCGTGGTGGTGACGCGCAATGGTGCGGGGTTGCCCGGCGAAGACCCCGATTTGGCCGCCGCGGCCGTCTGGGGTCTGCTCCGGAGCGCGCAGTCGGAGAATCCCGGCCGGATCGTGCTGCTGGACATCGACGATGACAGCGCGGTGACCCCGGAACTGATCTCGGCGGCCATGGCCACCGACGAGAAGCAGCTGGCGCTGCGCGCGGGTGCGCTGCTGGCGCCGCGGCTGACCCGCCGCGATCCGGCCGCCGCGCGAACCATCGATCTCGGCCCGGGTGCGGTGCTGATCACCGGTGGCACCGGCGGGCTGGGCGCGCTGGTGGCGCGGCATCTGGCCGGCAGGCACGGGGTGCGCGAACTGGTGCTGGTGTCGCGGCGCGGTGAGCGGGCCGAGGGTGTCGCCGAACTGGTGGCCGAACTGGCCGAACTCGGGGCCCGGACCCGGGTGACGGCCTGTGATGTGAGCGATCGCGCCGCCGTGGCAGCGCTGCTCGACGACATCTCCGACGGCCCCGCGCTGACCGCGGTCATCCACGCCGCCGGCGTGCTGGCCGACGGCACCGTCGACACCCTCACCGCCGAGCAGGTCGACCGCGTGCTCGCACCGAAAGTCGATGCGGCACTGCATCTGCACGAGCTCACCTCCGATCTGTCGGCGTTCGTCCTGTTCTCCTCCGTTGCCGCGGTGGTCGGATCGTCGGGACAAGGCAACTATGCGGCGGCCAATTCGGTACTGGACGCATTGGCGCTCCGCCGCGTCAATGCGGGCCTGCCGGCGGTGTCGGTGGCCTGGGGGCCATGGGGCGGGCGCAGCGGAATGGCGGCCGAGCTGACCGATGCGGACCTGGACCGGTTGTCGCGCACGGGTTCTCGCCCGCTGTCGGAATCCGACGGTCTCGAATTGTTCGATCTGGCCGGTGGCGCCGGAGCTCCGTTCGTCGCCGCGGTCGACCTGGACACGGCGGCATTGGCCGTCGCTGCCGGGTCGGGAATGCTGCCCTCGATGTTGCGGTCGCTGGTGCCGTCCGCGCGCCGCGCGGCCGGAGGTGGCGACCTGGCGCGGCGGCTGGCGTCGCTGGCACCGGATGCTCGCGATGCGGCGGTACTCGAATTCGTCCGTGGCCAGGTCGCCGCAGTGCTGGGATATGCCGCGGGTGATCTGGTCGATATCGAGAAGCCCTTCAGCGCAATGGGTTTCGATTCGCTGGGCGCGGTCGAGTTCCGCAACCGGCTCACCACGAACACCGGCCTGCGGTTGCCGTCCACCCTCGTCTTCGACCACCCCACCACCCGGGCGGTGGCCGCCTTCATCGGGTCCCGGATGGGGGACTCGTCCACGCCGAAGCAGCGCAAGACCACGCGCCGGGTGCGAGCCGACGAGCCGATCGCGATCGTCGGAATGGCGTGCCGCTATCCCGGCGGCGTCGAATCCGCGGACGACCTGTGGGATCTGGTGTTCTCCGGCGCGGACGCCATCAGCGAGTTTCCGCCGGATCGCGGTTGGGACACGGCCCAGCTGTTCCATCCGGACCCCGACCATCCCGGCACGTCCTACGCCCGTGAGGGCGGCTTCCTGATGAACGCGGCCGAATTCGACGCGGGCTTCTTCGGAATCGGCCCGCGTGAGGCGATCGCGATGGATCCCCAGCAGCGGTTGCTGCTCGAGGTGTCGTGGGAGGCATTGGAACATGCGGGGATCGCCCCGACCTCCTTGCGGGGCAGCGACACCGGTGTCTACACCGGCGTGATGTACCAGGACTACGACGCCCTGACCCGCCTGGGTGGGCCCGAGGTGGAAGGCTATGTCGCCACCGGCGCCGCGAGCAGTGTGGTGTCCGGCCGGGTCGCCTATTCGCTGGGGCTGGAAGGTCCGGCGATGACGGTGGATACGGCGTGCTCGTCATCGCTGGTGGCACTGCATCTGGCGTGCCGGGCTCTGCGCCAGGGGGAAAGCTCCCTCGCGCTGGTGGGCGGTGCCACGGTGATGGCCACTCCGACGGTGTTCGTGGAGTTCTCCCGGCAGCGCGGTCTGGCTCCCGATGGCCGGTCCAAAGCGTTCTCGGCGGCCGCCGATGGTGTGGCCTGGTCGGAGGGCGCGGGCGTGCTGGTGCTGGAACGACTGTCGGATGCGCGGCGGCTGGGGCACAACATCCTCGCGGTGGTCCGTGGCAGCGCTGTCAATCAGGACGGCGCGAGCAATGGCCTGACAGCGCCGAGGGGTCCGTCGCAGGAGCGCGTGATCGCGGCGGCGCTGGCCGATGCCGGTGTGCGTGCGCAGGACGTGGACGTGGTGGAGGCGCACGGGACGGGGACGGCATTGGGCGACCCCATCGAGGCACAGGCATTGATCGCCGCCTACGGACAGGAGCGGTCGGACCGGCCGTTGCGTATCGGCGCACTCAAGTCGAATATCGGCCATACACAGGCGGCCGCGGGTGTGGGCGGTGTGATCAAGGTGGTGCAGGCGCTGCGGCATCAGGTGTTGCCGAAGACACTGCATGTGGACGCCTTGTCGCCGCACGTGGATTGGTCGGCTGGGTCGGTGCGGGTGTTGACCGAGCCCGAGCCGTGGCTGACCGGCGACCGGGTGCGGCGTGCGGGCGTATCGTCGTTCGGGATCAGCGGAACCAACGCACATGTCATTGTCGAGGAAGCGCCGGATGCGCCGTCACCGGCCGGCGTATCGGAGCACGGCGGTGATCCCGATGTGCGGCAAAGCCCTTCCGTCGCCGATGTTTCCGTGGTGCCACTGATGCTGTCGGCGAAGTCGGAGCAGGGACTGCGGGGACAGGCGGACCGGTTGCGGACATGGTTGGCCGACCGCCCGGATATCGATCTGTGGTCGGTAGCACGCTCGTTGGTGGACACGCGAGCACGGCTCGACCGGCGGGGCGCCGTCGTCGGGCGCGATCGGGAGGAGTTGCTCGCGGGCCTGGCCGCGCTGGCATCGGATTCGCCGCTGCCGGGGGTGGTCGACGGCGTGGCGGGTTCGGGGAGAACCGCATTCCTGTTCACCGGTCAGGGAGCGCAGCGGCCAGGGATGGGTTCGGGCCTGTATCAGGCGTTTCCGATGTTCGCGGCCGCGCTGGACGAGGTGTGCGCCGAGTTCGACAGCCGGCTCGGTGGGTCGCTGAAGGACGTCATGTTCGCCGATCCGGGGCAGATGCTGGATCGGACGGAGTTCACCCAACCGGCGTTGTTCGCGTTCGAGGTGGCCATGTTCCGGCTGCTGGAATCGTTCGACCTGTCGCCGGATGTCGTTGCGGGACATTCGATCGGTGAACTGGCGGCGGCGTTCGTGGCGGGCGTGTGGTCGCTCGAGGACGCGTGCGCGCTGGTGGCGGCGCGGGGCCGGTTGATGGGGGCGTTGCCGGCCGACGGGGCGATGCTGGCGGTGGCCGTGCCGGAGGACGAGGCGATGCGCGTGCTCGGCGAATTCGGCGACCACGTGTCGCTGGCGGCCGTGAATGGTCCGGAATCGGTGGTGCTGTCAGGGGACGCGGATGTGATCGACGATATCGCGCGACGGCTGTCGGAAGAGGGGAGAAAGACCACGCGGTTGCGGGTCTCGCATGCGTTCCATTCGGCGTTGATGGAGCCCATGCTGGACGAATTCCGCGCTGTGGCACAGGGTTTGACGTATCGGGAGCCGTTGTTGCCGATCGTGTCGAATGTGTCGGGCGCGCAGGTGAGTGTGCAGGTGTGCGATCCGGAGTACTGGGTCGCGCAGGTTCGTGGTTGCGTGCGATTCGCTCCCGGTGTGGACACCCTGGTCGGTGCCGGTGTGCGCAGGTTCGTGGAGGTCGGCCCGGACGCGGTGCTCGTTGCGATGACCGCCGAGTGTTTGGCCGAGCATCCGCGAGCGGAGACGAAGTCGATGCTGGTGGCGGCGTCGTCGCGTCGGACGATCGACGAGACGGTCGGGTTCGTCACCCTCCTCGCGCAAGCGCACGCGGCGGGGCTGGAGCCGGATATGCCGCTGGTGTTCGCCGGGCGTGGCATGGATCGGGTGGCATTGCCGACCTACGCGTTCCAGCATCGGCGCTATTGGGTGCAGCCACAGGCAGGAGTCGTGACCGGAACATTCGGGCATCCGCTGTTGGCGAATGCGGTGCCGGTAGCGGGCCGAGACGAGTGGTTGTTCACCGGGCGGTTGTCGCTGCGGACGCATCCGTGGATCGCCGACCACGCGGTATTCGGTTCGGTGTTGTTGCCCGGGACGGCGTTCGCGGAATTGGCGTTGAGCGCGGGCGTACGACTGCGGGTGGAGGTCATCGAGGAACTGCTACTCGAATCCCCACTGGTACTGGCCGACGGCATCGAGGTCGATCTGCAGTTGAGTGTCGCCGCACCCGATGAGGAGGGACGGCGCGCCTTCGCGATCTACTCCCGCCCCGCCGCCGAGGGGGACTCGGCCGCGGAGCATCCGTGGGTGCTGCACGCGAGGGGTGTGCTGACCGCTGCCGCCGGCGTCGCCCCGGTGTGGGACGAGCGGAGCTGGCCCCCGGCCGGTGCGGTGCCGTCGAGCGATGCGTCCTTCTACGATCGATTGGCGCAGCGCGGTTTCGAGTACGGCCCGGTATTCCAGGGTGTGACCGCGGTGTGGACTCGCGGCGAGCAGACCTTCGCCGAAGTCTCACTCGACGACTCGGTGAGCGGTTCGGCCTCGGCGTTCGCCGTGCATCCGGCACTGCTCGACGCCTGTCTGCACGTGGCGATCGACGGCCTGTCCGACGACCTGGCCGCCGGGCAGGTGCCGTTGCCGTTCTCGTTCGCCGGAGTGCGGCTGTGGCGTTCCGGTGCCGGGGCGGTGCGGGTGCGGGTGGTCCGCGACGGCAGCGGGCAGATCAGAATGGTGGTCGTCGACGACACCGGTTCGGTCGTGCTGACAATCGATGCCGTGACCGCGCGCCCGGTCGATGTCCGGGCCTTGACCGCGAGCTCGGCTCGCCGTGCGGCGCCGCTGCACCTGCGATGGGTTCGCGCGGATCGGGCTGCCGCCACCACCGCCGCCGTCATGGCTACAGTCGGGTCGGCGAGGGTGTCCGGGATCGACCGGCATTATCGTGACATCGCGGAATTGGCTGCGGCCGAGGAGATTCCGGATCTGGTCGTCTACGCGCTCGCCGACGGGGTCGCTACCGCGTCCTCCGGCGCACGTGCCGCCGAGGTGCGGGCTTCGGTTCACACGGTCTGGACGATGCTGCGGTCGTGGTTGTCGAACGAGCGGCTGGCCGATGCTCGTCTGGTGGTGGTGACCCGCGGTGCGACGGCCGTGGCGGACGAGCCGGTCGATGTGGCCGCCGCCGCGGTGGCAGGCATGGTTCGCACCGCACAGTCCGAACATCCCGGCCGGATTGCGCTACTTGATCACGACGGCATGGTGGACGCCGATGTTGTGCGCACTGCCGTCGAATCGGATCGGGGACAGACAACGGTCCGCGACTCGCAGATGTTCGTACCGCGACTGTCCGGCGGTGCGGTCACCGACGAACCGCAGTCGCTCGACCGGGGTGCGATGTTCGGGCACGGCACGGTATTGATCACCGGCGGCACCAGTGGTCTGGGTGCGGTCCTGGCCAGGCATCTGGTGGTGACGCACGGTGTCGAGCACCTGCTGCTGGTGTCGCGCCGGGGCGAAGCCGCCCCGGGCGTCGCGGACCTGGTGGCCGAATTGACCGCCCTGGGAGCCGAAACGCGTGTTGCCGCATGCGATGTCGGTGATCGCGCCGATGTCGCTGCGGTGCTCGATTCGATCGCGCCCGAACATCGATTGACGGCGGTGATCCATTCCGCGGGTGTGGTCGACGACGCCACGCTCGAGAAACTGACCGCCGGGCAGATCGACCGTGTACTCGCGCCCAAGGTCGACGGTGCCCTGCACCTGGACGAGCTGACCCGGGGACACGACCTGTCGGCCTTCATCATGTTCTCTTCCGTCGCATCGACATTCGGTGCACCCGGACAGGGCAACTACGCGGCGGCGAACTCGTTCCTCGACGGACTCGCACTCGCCCGCCGCGCCCAGAGGCTGCCCGCGCTCTCGCTGGCGTGGGGACCGTGGAACCAAGACGTCGGTATGACCGGCGCGATGGACCGAGCCGCGCTGACGCGGTGGGAACGACTGGGCATCAAGGTGCTCGGCATCGACGACGGGACCGCACTGTTCGACGCCGCGATCGCCTCGAACGAACCGGTGGCCGCCTGTGTCGAATTCGACAGGGCGGCACTGGCGGCGCAAGCCCGGACCGGGCTGTTGCCCGAGGTGCTCGAGAGCCTGGTACCCGCTCGAGCGCGTCGAGTGCCGGGCGGCAGCACCGGCCGGTTCGCCGCACGGGTGGCCGCCGCGCCGGAGGATCAGCGAGATGAGCTGATACTCGAACTCGTGCGGGAACTCGCCGCGGCGGTTCTGGGACATCCGTCGGCCGCGGCCGTCGATCCCGAAATCCCGTTCAACGAACTGGGATTCGATTCGCTCGGGGGTGTCGAGCTGCGGAACCGGCTCGCCGAGGAGACAGCGATGAAACTACCGTCGACCCTGGTATTCGATTACCCGACCGCCGCCGCGGTAGCGAAGCTGCTGGGGTCGCGGTGGGCGGCCACATCGACCACATCGGCGGTCGACGACCAGATCGACTCGCTGCAATCGCTGTTCGCGACCATGACGTCGGATCGGGACAAGGCACGTCTGGCCGAGCGGATCCGCTCGCTGCTGGCCGAAGCACTCCACGACGGCGAATCCTCGGACGGAAGCGATCGCGCCGCCGTCGAGGCGGCCAGTGCCGACGAACTCTTCGCACTCATCGACCAGCAGATTTCGACTCAGTGAGGAATGCCGTGACACGTAATGAGGTGACCACATCCGCCGATCACGACGCAACGTCCCGTGGTCGGTGGTGGATCCTGGCCGTGGTGTGCATCGGCCCGATGATGGCTTTCGTCAATGTCTCCTCCACGCTCGGAGGGCTCGCCACCATCCAGGCCGATCTGCACCCCTCGTCGTCGATGGCCGTCTGGGTCGCCAGTGCCTACAGCCTGGTCGTGGCCAGTCTGGTGCTCGGCAGCGGGACCGTCGGGGATCTCATCGGCCGGCGGCTGATCTTCGCCACCGGCGCGGCCGTCTTCGCGGCGGGCAGTGCTGTGGCATTCGCCGCGCACAACACGGTCGTGTTGATTGCCGCCCAGGCCATCATGGGAATCGGCGGCGCGATGGTGTTGCCCACCAGCCTGGCCATCATCAGCCACACCTTCACCGATATGCGCGAACGCACCGAGGCCGTTAGTATCTGGGCCGGAAGTTCCGGAATCGGCCTGGCGATCGGTCCGCTGGGAGCGGGGGTGCTGGTGGGTGCGTTCTCCTGGCATGCGATCTACCTGATCAATGTCGTACTCGGTGTGGTTGCCCTTCTCGGCGCGGTGACACTGATTCCCGAGAGCAGACTCCCCACCCGGGCACTCGATCCCGTCGGGATGGTGCTGGGCACCCTCGCCATCGCGGCACTGACCTATGCGGTGATCGAAGGCGGCTCACTGGGATACACCGAGGTCCGCATCCTGTGTGCCTACGCTGTGCTGGCCGTGTCACTGCTGGCGTTCATCCGGTACGAAGCCCGCCATCCCGATCCCATGCTGGACCTGAAGCTCTTCCGGTCCGGATCCTTCAGCGCCGTGATGGGCACGGCCGCGGTCACCCTGCTGGGATTCACCGGCACCGCGCTGGTCACCGTGCTCTACCTGCAGCACGTGCAGGGAACTACGGTCCTTGCCGCCGCCGTGCGGCTCCTGGTGATGTTCGGCCCCTTCGTCCTCATCAGCGCCGTCGCCGCCCGTATCGTGCATCGCATCGGGTTCACGACGATGCTCACACTCGGCCTCGTCGTCATGGCCGCCGGCATCTTCGCGCTCCTCGCCAGTCCACCCGGTACCGGGTTCGGCCGGATCTGGCCCGGACTACTGCTCGCCGGTATCGGCAGCGGCATGCTCATCGCACCCGCTACCGCGGCGGCGGTCAACAGCGTCGCACCACACCAGGCAGGTATGGCCAGCGCCACGGTCAACTTGTTCCGCCAGGTCGGCAATGTACTGGGTGCCAGCGTTCTGGGCACCATCCTGACGACGCGGTTCGCCGACAACCTCCGCGACGAACTCCGTGCTGCCGACCTGCCTCGGCCGCTCACCGACGCCGTCGTGTCCGCCGCCGCAGCGGGCGAGCACAGCTCTGCCCTCCCTCCCGCCGTCGCCGGACCGGTCCACAACGCCATCCAGCACGCGTTCACCGACGCCACCCATCTCGCCCTCACCGTCGCCGGCGTCGCGCTGCTGATCACCGCGGTCCCGGTCGCGATATTCGTCCGCCGGCAACCCGGCACATTCGAGACCGCCACGGCCCCAACGACTTCGGAAGTCGACACCGCATAGGACGGATGTGCCGGTCGACCGGGCGTCACTCGTCGGATGTGCTCACCGGAAGCGGGTCGGTCCAATACACCGCGTGGCCCCACAATTGCCACAGGGTCTCGACGGCGGCCTCGTCGGTGGGCTCGATGTGAGGACTGTCGTTCTGGTGCTGCCAGGTGAGGCAGAACTGTTCGATCATGGCGGTCAATGCCGATGCGGCGATCTCGGGATCGAGCCCGGGACAGTAGTCCGCGGCCTGGGCCGCGCGGATATCGCGAGCGATGAGCGTATTTGCGCTGCTGTGGATTTCGCGCCAGCGCGCCGCGAACGCGGGGTCGATCATGGCCGCCTGGCTGATACCGACGACCTCGGCCAGATGTTCGCGGTAGTGCAGTATCGCTTGAGCGCGCGTTCACTCGCATCGACGAGTATCTGCATGACGACGAAGCGGGCGATCCCCCTCTGGTTGCTGGTGATTTTCGTGGGGATCCAGTTCGGAGCGGGATGGTACGAGAAGCTCGGCATCGTTCCTTTGTGGGCCGACGTGCCCCCCGAGCAGACGCTCACGGCGATGGAGGAGTCCGGTATGAAGCGGGCGGGGCGCGCATTCTGGCCGTTTGTTTCACCAGTGGTCGCGCTGCTCGCCCTCGTGAACCTCGTCATTGCCAGCCGGACGCCCACGGCGGCCCGGCGCTGGTGGATCGCCGGTGCGGCGGCGATGACCTGCTACGCGGTGTTCAGCTACGCCTACTTCGTTCCGCAGATGCTGATGTTCCAGTCCGGTGGCGCTGACTGGACGCCCGAACATGTCGAATCCTTCGTCACCTTGTGGACCAATCTGAACTACCTGCGGATGGTGCTCGGCGGTATCGGTTGGTTGTGTCTGCTGCGCGCCCTGTCACTGTCGGCGCTGCGCACCGAGCCGGCCACACCGGCCTCCGCGTTTTTCGTGTATTCGCTCGTCCCGATACCGGGAACCGGGTCTCAGGCGACGACGAGTGCGATGAGGATGAGGATGAGGATGAGGATCGAACCACCCATCACCACGGCGTGGCGAATGTTCTGGAGGATGGGCATCACCCAGCGCGGGAAGCCGCTTTCCGCGGCCTTCAGCAGGGCGGTCGCGTCGATGCGCGCCAGCATCGGGTCGCCCTTGCGAGCGAAAGCGGCCTGAACGGACTTCGCGGCGGTCAGATTGCTGTAGATGATGAGCACGTTGCCGACGAGCACCAGCGGCTGGAAGATCCAGGACAGGGTCTGGCCCCAGTGGTTGCCGGTCAGCTGGAGGGCGGCGAGGACCGTCATGATCAGGGCGACGGTCGCGGGGACGATCGTCTCGTGGCCGCTGGCGTCGAAGCTGAGGTTGTTCTCCTTCAGCACCGACGCGGGAATGCCCTGCCGCTGCAGTTCCGCCTCGGCGGCGGTTTTCGCGGCGGCGCCGTAGCGGTGGCGCACCAGCGGGATGCTCACGAATGCGAGGGCGATCAGCAGTTGCAAGACGGCGGCGAAGACGTACATGGTTTGTTCTCCTCATCGGATGTGCTGTCACTGTGGCGATGAACCGCAGTGGCGTTGTCGATGAGAGGGACGATGCCGACCGGTGCTGACAGCGCGCTGACACGGCTTTCGGTGCTGGTTACGCGGTGTGTGCGGGATCGGCCGCCGGGGTGGTCAGCACGCAGCGAGTGCCCTGATAGATCGTCGGCATGCACTGGTTGCAGTGCGTACACGGCGAGACCGATATCTCGTCGGCACGCATCCG
The DNA here is from genome assembly GCF_045208035.1 of Nocardia sp. NBC_01009. Classification (NCBI taxonomy): domain Bacteria; kingdom Bacillati; phylum Actinomycetota; class Actinomycetes; order Mycobacteriales; family Nocardiaceae; genus Nocardia; species Nocardia sp. NBC_01009. The sequence goes on from NZ_CP108695.1 coordinate 1,176,712, forward strand.
ATTGATCAGTTCGGGGTCGTAGAGCAGTGCGCGCGCCATGGCGACGAAGTCGAAACCGTGTGCCATGGCGGTGTCGATCGCCGCGCGGGAGGCGATGCCGCCGAGCAGGATCAGTGGGAGGTCGAGGTCGGCGCGGAAGCGTGCCGCCTCGTCGAGGAGGTAGGCGTCGCGGTAGGGATAGGTGCGCAGGAATTTCCGCCCGATCAGGCGAATTCCCAAGCGCTGCGGTTGCGGGAATTGGGCGGCGAACTCGCGCAAGGGGACGTCGCCGCGGAACAGGTACATGGGATTGCGCAGCGAGCTGCCGACGGTGAGTTCGAGAGCGTCGAGGTTTCCGTCCTCGGCCAGCCACTGTGCGACGGTGCGGCTTTCCTCGATGCCGAACCCGCCGCGCACGCCGTCGTCCATATTGAACTTCGCGAGCACCGCGATCTCGTTGCCGACCTCGTTGCGCACCGCCTCGGCGGTCTGCCTGGCCAGGCGCGCACGGTTGGCCAGGGTGCCGCCGTAGGAGTCGGAGCGTTTGTTCAGCGCCGGGCTGAGGAAGGCGCTGATCAGATAGTTGTGGCCGAAATGTAGCTCCACGGCGTCGAATCCGGCACGCACCGCGAGCCTCGCAGACTCGGCGTGTGCGGCGATGATGCGCCGGATATCGGTCTCGGTCGCCGCATGCGTGACGCGCATGCTGATGGGGCTGAGCTGTCTGCTGGGCGCCAGCGCCGGTGCGCGGTTGGAAGCCGCGTTGGCGACCGGGCCCGCGTGGCCGAGCTGTGCGGAGACCGCACCGCCCTCGGCGTGTACCGCGTCGGTGAGTCGTTGCAGTCCGGGCACGGCGTCGGCGCGCATCCAGATCTGATGACGATCGGTGCGGCCCTCCGGCGCCACAGCGCAGTAGGCGACGGTGGTCAGTGCCGCGCCGCCCGCGGCGACTCTGCGGTGAAACTCGATGAGATCGTCGGTGACCAGCGCGTCCGGTGTGCGTCCCTCGAACGTCGCGGCCTTGATGATGCGGTTGCGCAGCTGGACCGGCCCGAGCATGGCGGGTTGGAATGCATCGCGGGTTGCCGACGACATGAGTCCAGGCTAGAACGTGTTGCAGTTCTGTGGCACCGAAATGCGCAGCGCGAACATATTGACTCCCTATGAGAACCTGTTCTAATTTTTGGCATGCGTAGATACGAGGGCCGTCGAGTATTGGTCACCGGAGCGGGATCGGGCATCGGTCAGGGCATTGCCCTGCGGCTGCTCGACGAGGGGGCGCAGTTGGTCGCCGCCGACATCGACCAGCCCGGCCTGGAGGCCACCGCGGCGAAGGCAGGCGATGCCGCCGACCGGCTGCGGACTGTGCAGGTGAACGTCGCCGATCCCGAGTCGGTGCGCACCGCGACGAGCTCGGCGCTCGAATTTCTCGGTGGTCTCGATGTGCTGGTGAACGCCGCGGGCATCCTGCGGCCCGCCCGCACCGATGAAATGCCGTTGGAAGTGTGGAATCAGGTGATCTCGGTGAACCTCACCGGAACCTTCCTGATGACCCAGAGCGCGCTGCCCGCGCTCGTGGAAACCGGGCACGGCGTCGTCGTGAATCTGTCCTCTACTGCGGCCTTCAGCGCCGCGCCCTACCTTGCTGCCTACGCCGCCTCCAAGGGCGGAGTCAATGCATTCACCCACGCCATCGCGCTGGAGTACGCCAAGCAGGGGCTGCGCGCTGTCAATATCGTGCCCGCGGGCATCACCAGCGGTATCACCACGAAATCCATTCGGGATCAGCCGGAGGGTTTCGACCCGAGTCTGTTCGCGCGGTTGACCGGCTGGCTCAACGGTGGCGCGCTCGGGACCCCGGACGATATTGCGGGCGTGGTCGCCATGGTCGCCTCCGATGACGGCCGCTACATGACCGGGACCGAGATCCGCATCGACGGCGGGGCTTTGATGTAGTCCCTACGCGGGCGTGGCGACCAGTAGGTGGTGTGGGATCGGCGGGTTGGGCAGCTCGTGGTGCGTAACGGAACACCCGGCGCGTTCCAGCGCGTCGATCACCTCGGGCACCGGCCGCAACGTGAATCCGTAGGCGGTGAACGGTATTTTTGCCATGGCGTCGGCAGCGCCGATGCCGATCACGAGGTGGCCGCCCGCCCGGTCGACGCGGGCGAGTTCGGCGCAGGCGGCGTCCAGGTCGGGCACGAAGTAGAGGGTGTTGACCGTGATCGAGGCGTCGAGGCTGTCGTCGGCCAGCGGGAGGGCGGCCAGCGAACCCTCGGCGAGATGCATTCGGCCCGAGTCGATTTCGCGGGCATGGGCAGAGCGGGCTCGTGTCAGCATGTCATCGGAGATCTCGATGCCGTGCACGGTTCCCATGGCGCCGACCCGTTCCAGCAGCAACGAGAGCCCCGCTCCGCCGCCGAAGCCGATGTCCGCGACGGTACTGCCCGGCGTGATCGCCGCGGCGTCGATCGCACCGGCGATGGCACGGCGGTTGCCGCGGTTGAGGATGAAGGCGACGCCCTTGCCGAGCACGCCGTGTGGGTTGCCGAGCTGACCGGCGAGGGTGGACAGCAGTCGCGCCCGGACTCCATTCATGGCGCCATCGTCGCCACCGCTACGGCGCTATTTGGATCATCGGCGTCTCGAATACTGTTGCTGCCACGCCGGATCGGATTCGATCGAAGGCCACGCTGTGGAACGGAAGGATGACCGGATGCGATCACCGCTGATTCTCCTGGCCGCCTGCGCACTAGCGCTCGTGCCCGCGAGCACCGCCGACGCGGCGGGGCAGTGGGGTCCGCTGGCGCCGCCCAACCCGCATCTCGGGCCGCTCGGCACCGCGACCATGCACGGTGACGCCGGCTCGTCGGACGCGACACCTTTGGCAGGCCCTGGACCCGGCAACGTGTCGGTGGGCGTTTATCCGCTTGCGGCGGCGTGTCCGACGCTGCTGCAGGGCTCGGACGGACTCGTGGTCGCGCTGTGCACCGCGATCGCGGGACAAGCTCCGGTCCTACACCTGCTCGATCCGGCCGGTGGTGCACCACTCGGTACCTCGCTGGCTTCGCTCACCTTGGCCAAGGGCAGTCTGCTCGGCGGCGTCTACGCCTACCTGGACAACGCCGACCGGCTGGTGGTCGTGGACGGGAACCGCACGTTGCTGCGCGTCGCCCACACCCGTGATGCGGCAGGCGGGTGGCGGCTCGCGGTCGAGTCGTCGACCGATCTCTCCTCGGCAATTCCGGTCGGCGACAACGTCACCGGGCTCGTTCCGGATTGGTCCGGCAATGTCTGGTTTGCTACCGGCAAGGGCCTGGTCGGACTGGTTGCGCCCACGGGTCGGGCGGCGGTCGTCGCGCTGCCCGCGGGCGAGCAGGTCGCCAACAGCATTTCCGCGGCACCGAGCGGGCGCATCGCCGTCGCGACCACGCACGCCCTCTATGAATTGCGGGCCGCGGCGGGACGACCCGAGGTGCTCTGGCGTGCGGCCTACGATCGCGGCCGGGCGCGCAAGCCCGGCCAGCTCAGCTGGGGAACCGGTTCCACGCCTACCTATTTCGGTCCGAACACCGGCGCCGATTTCCTGACGATTGTGGACAACGCCGACGGCCGGGTCAATGCGCTGGTCTTCCGTTCGGGCAGCGGCCAGTTGGTGTGCACACAGCCGGTGCTCACGAAGGGCGGTGCAGGCAGCGAGAATTCACCGATCGGCATCGGCCGCTCGCTGTTTGTCGCCAGCACCTTTGGCTATCCGTATCCCGCTGTCCCCGAGGGTGCGGGCCAGGCGGTTCCGGCCACCGCGCCGTTCATCGGCGGTATGACTCGCGTCGACGTCGACGACGCGGGGTGCCACACGGTCTGGGAGAACACGGTGCGCAGCGCCGCCGTTCCGCATCTATCCACAGTCGACAGTGCGATATACACAGTGACGCGAATCGGTCTCGACACCACGACGCCGCTGGACGGTTACGCCTTCACAGTCATCGATCCGGACACCGGCTCCGTCACCTCGAGCAGGCCGCTGCCCGGTACCGCCGTCGACGACCCGCTGCAGACATCGCCGCTGGTCACCCATGGTGGCGAGGTCCTGCAGGGCACGATCACCGGGATACTGCGCATCCGTTGACACGCCGCCGCACGGCCATTCGATGCTGAGGATCCACGGCCGGCACCCTGTGAATCGTTCCCGGTGGACGTGCCTGTGGATAGTGCGGCACAACACTTTTGGTCTCGACCGATGATTGAGACTTTCCACAGGCCCTGTGCATACCTGCGTGACACCTGTGAGTGGTTGTCGAGTGTGTGGACCGCTCAGTGCAGTGCTTGTGGATACACGCCCAGATTGTGGGCTCGAATGCGCGGCAGTGACGTTCGGCCGCGCACCGGGCGTCACGAGTCTGCACAGGCTGTGCCGTGCTGAGTCTGCACAGCCTGTGCGATAGGAGATTTCGCAGTAGCCCGGCCCGCCGGCCTTCGAGCTCGCTCCGATACCCGATCGTGCAGGGGATCAGCCGGAGGCGTTCGGGCCGGTGGCGAGTCCACGCTGGATGATGGCGAGGGTGTGGGTGATGGCCTGTTCTCGTGCGGCGTCGTCCAGGCCGCGGATGGGCCCTTCGACCATCAGTGCGGCAAGTCCGTGCACCATTGCCCACGCCGCGATGTCGGCATCGGGGCGGTGTGCCGGATTCATGTAGCCGATCTCGACGAGCTCGTCGAGCAGTGCGGACAACAGGGTGAACGCAGGCGAGTCTTCCGGTGCTCCGTCGACGGGGCCGGTTTCGCAGAAGGCGGTGCGGAACAACCCGGGTTCCGCTCTGGCGAAGGCGATATACCCGCGGCCGACCGCATTCAGGCGCAAGATCGCGTGTGCCTCGGGGCCAAGGGATTGCACACCGGTGGACATCGCCCCGAACAAGCTCTGCTGTGCCTCGGCCTGCGCCGCGCCGAGCAGTTGTTCGTGATTGGTGAAGTGGCGGTAGGCCGCGGTCGGCGTGACACCGACCAGCCGGGCGGCCGCGCGCACGGTCACCGCCTCCGGCCCGCCGGTTTCCGCGAGCTCGGCGGCGGCGCGCGCGAGCGCGTTGCGCAGGTCGCCGTGGTGGTACGGGCCTTCGCGGTGGCCGCGCTTGGTCGCTGATTCCGAGTTCGTCATCCTTTCGATGTTGACACCCGCACACATCCCGTGGCAAGTTAACACCCATCAAGTTTGCGACCGTAAACATTCTCGATCGGGGAGGCCCGACATGTTCGAAAGACTCGGCAGATTCACCGTCCGCCACGCCCGCTGGATACTCGTCGTCGGCGTATTCGCGCTGCTCGCGGGCGGTGTGGTCGGCGCAACCGCGTTCAGCAAAATGCAGCCAGGAGGGCAGGAGGATCCGCACGCGCAGTCCAGCGCCGCAACGAGCCGATTGGCGGATAAGTTCGGTGCGGACACCGACTACGTCTTCCTGATCGGCGCGAAGACCGGCACCGTCGACGACACCGGTGTCGCCGATCTCGGCCGGGACCTGGTGCACCGACTCGCGGCCGACAGCAGGCTCACCAATGTCGTCTCGTATTGGGAGACCGGATCGCCTGCGATGCGGTCCGCCGACGGAACCGCGGCCGTCATCCTTGCGGGCAGTTCGGCCAAGGCCGCCGCCGACAAGGAGAAGGACGCCGAGGCGATCGTCGAGGACTACCGTGCCGACGGCCCGGTCGCGCAGATTCGCATCGGCGGCAGCTCCGCGATCTTCCATTCGATCACCGAGCAGATCGGCAAGGATCTCGGTCTCGCGGAAGCCGTTGCAGTGCCTTTGATCCTGGCACTGCTGGTGCTCGCCTTCGGCAATGTGATCGCCGCGCTGCTCACCCTGGTCGTCGGCGGAATCGCCATTCTGGGTACCTTCGCCGAACTCGCGATCCTGGGCTCGGTCACCGATGTGTCGATCTACGCGGTGAACCTCACCACCGGCCTCGGACTCGGGCTCGCGGTCGACTACGGATTGCTGATGGTCAGCCGATTCCGGGAACGGCGCGCGGCAGGCGCGGAGCCGTCCGACGCGGTGGTCGCGGCGGTATCGACGGCCGGCCGCACCATCGTGTTCAGCGCGGCGACGGTGGTCGCGGCACTCTCGGCCCTGGTGATCTTCCCGCAGTACTTCCTGCGCTCGTTCGCCTACGGCGGGATCGGTGTCGTGGGCATCTCCGCACTGGCCGCGGTAGTCGTGTTGCCCGCGCTGCTCGTGGTGCTCGGTGCACGCACCGATGCCTGGCGGGTGCCCGGCGTCCGCGGGATCCGTGGTGACGCGACGCCGTTCTGGGCAGGCGTCGCCGGTTTCGCGATGCGCAGGCCGGCGCTGGCCGGCGTTCCGGTGGTTGCGGTGCTGCTGCTTGCCGCGGCGCCGCTGCTGAATGTGCAGTTCGGCACCCCCGACGATCGGGTGCTGCCCACCAGCGCCGAGGTGCGGCAGGTCGGTGATGCGATGCGCGACGATTTCGGCGGCGGCGACGCCAACGCGCTGTCGGTGGTCACGACGGCCGGGGTGGCCGCAGGCCCGCTTGCGGACTACGCGCGCACCCTGTCACTGGTGGAGCACGTCACACAGGTCGATTCCAGCGCGGGCACTTTCGTGCGCGGCGCACAGTCCGCGACCTCACCCGCCGATGCCAGGTTCGCCCGTCCCGAGGCGCAGCGGTTGGCCGTGCTCACCGACCTGGACCTCAACTCGAGCGCCGCTCGTGAGCTGGTCGACAAGGTGCGCGAGGTGCCGAGCCCGGCCGGGGCGAGCGCCTTGGTCGGCGGGCAGGCCGCCGAGCTGCGCGACAGCCTCGCCTCGATCGGGTCGAAGCTGCCCATCGCGATCGGCTGGATCGTGCTGACGACCTTCGTGCTGCTGTTCCTGTTCACCGGCAGCATCGTGCAGCCGCTGCGCGCCCTGCTGTCGAACGTGCTGAGCCTGGCCGCGACCCTCGGCCTGATGGTGTTCATCTTCCAGGACGGCCACCTGTCCGGCCTGATCGGTTTCACACCCGCGCCACTGGACGTGTCGATGTTGCTGCTGTTGTTCTGCATCACCTTCGGCCTGTCGATGGACTACGAGGTGTTCGTGATCAGCCGGATCAAGGAGTTGCGCGACCATGGCGTGTCCGCGGGTGACGCGGTCGTCGAGGGCTTGGCCAGGACCGGCAGGCTCGTCACCACCGCCGCGGCGCTGATCTCGATCAGCTTCCTCGCCTTCACCACCAGTGATGTCCGGTTCATCCAGTTCTTCGGACTCGGTGCGGGTTTGGCGATTCTGATCGACGCGACGCTGGTGCGTGGCGTGCTGGTGCCGGTAGCGATGCGCCTGCTCGGCCGGGCCGCCTGGTACGCCCCGCGGCCGATGCGGTTGGTGCACGCTCGGGTCGGTCTCGCCGAGGCCTGACCGAGGTTCGTCGGACGGCCCTCGCGCTCGGTGCGCGGGGGCCGTCCGACGCATTCCCGGGTGTTGTCGGCAGCGCGGTGAAACATCTGCCACTGTGCGGATTTCGCTTGATTCGAGCGCGTTCTCGGAGGTGATGAGGCGAAGATCACACACGGCTACATAGTTGCGGTCGCGCTGCTGATGGCCGCGGAGCCGATGGCATGAGCAACCACCTTTGCGCAACTGGTTATTTCTGATCTTGACGGGCCATCGGTATACCTACGTGCGGCACCTCATGGCACATATCTTGTTTATTACGCATTAAACAAACCTTGAGTCGCTTTCTGTTCATCCACTGTCCAGCTATCTCCATTAGTGGCCACTAAACACGCAGGTGGTGACGCATGTCTGGCGACCATGGAGAGATCTATTGAATGGCTCCAGCTAATCGTTCGGAGAATGTTTGATGCGCCGCGCGGTGGTTAAGGATCGCCGCGCGGTATCGCGTGGCAGAGATCCTTTGTGGGCCGGTAACTCGGCGCCCGCAGTGCCGCCATGGGTTAGCTGGAGTAGTGAAAAACCATGCGCCCACATGGGTTTGCTGGCGTGCTGCTTTATACGCTCGACCTCGGCGTGGAGGGTTGCGTGCGGATAACGATTGTGTACAGTTGACGGTAACGCTGGCCGCAGCTGAGCTGGACTCGCTGCGGCCAGCGGAACTCAAATGGGGGAGTCGAAAACCAGGCTGTAGCGCATCGTTGCTACCGATTGCCCGGAGTCATTTCACTCACCGTGTGCTCGGCGTTGTCTGCCAGCGATCCTCGGCAGGGTTCCCCACCACTACCACCTCCTGCTCGAGCGCCGCGCGCCGACCCGCGCCGAACACATAGACCAGGAACAAGACTTCGGCGACGAACCCGATCGCGATGCGCGCCGACGCCGGCAGCGGGCTCGGTGTGACGAAACCCTCCAGGAAGCCGGACACCAGCAGGACACCGACCAAGCCGAGCGCGATCACCGCGGTGGCTCGTCCCTGCCGCGCCACCGCCTCGAGCCTGCTGGCCCGACCCGGATCGATCAGCGTCCAGCCCAGCTTCAATCCCGCCCCGCCCGCCACGAAAACCGCGGTCAGCTCGAGCATCCCGTGCGGCAGGATGAACCCGAAGAACGAGTCGAGCCTGCCTGCCTCGGCCATGAGCCCGGCGCTGACACCCACATTGAGCGCGTTCATGAACAGCAGGTACACCGCAGGCAGGATCAGCACACCGGTGAACAACGCGATCGCCGACACCCACGCGTTGTTCGTCCACACCTGCGCGGCGAACGCACCCTGCGGATGCTCCGAGTAGTAGGTCTCGAACTTGCCGCCCGGTTCGGTGAGTGCGTCGGTGTTGTCAGGGAGCCCGAGTAGGTTGTGCGCCGCACCGGACCCTTGTACCCACACCGCGAGCCCGCCCGACACCACAAGGAACACCGCCGCGACGCTCACCCACCACGGCCAGGCCCGATAGACCGCCGCAGGGAACCGGTGGGTGCAGAACCTGCCGATCTCCGCCCAGGTATCGGCCTTGGTGCCGAGCACCTTGCCGCGCGCCCGCGCCAGCAATGCGCTGAGCCCGGCGATGAGTTCGGGGTCGGGACTGTGCGACTGCAACCGAGCCAGCTGCTGTGAGGTCCGCCGGTACAGCGCAACGAGCTCGTCCGCCTCGGCGCCGCTCAGCGATCGGCGTCGGGCCAGATAGTCCAACCGGTCCCAGGACCGACGGTGGGTGTAGCTGTACGCGTCGACGTCCATTGGTTGCCTCCCTCACCACTGGTCGGAAGAATGCTATTCGACATGGCTGAATTCACTACCGGCGAAGCGGTCGCGCTCGAGCTGCCGATCGCACGAATCCCCACCAGAGCGACTGCTTTCCTCATCGACGTCGTGGTGCAGTTCGCGCTGGGTTGCTCGCTGTTGTTCGCGGCCGCCGCAGTGCTGGCCGCCGCGGGCGCGGACTCGGCGTGGATGGATGTGGCGGTGCTGGTGGCGATCGTCGGGGTGCTCATCGGCTACCCGGTTGCCTGCGAAACCCTGATGCACGGGCGCACGGTCGGCAAGGTGATGATCGGCCTGCGGGTGGTGCGCGCCGACGGCGGACCGATCGATTTCCGGCATGCGCTCACCCGCGGCCTTGCGGGCGGCATCGTCGATTTCTGGGTCCTCGGCGGTTTCGGCGCCATCGCGGTGCTCACCTCGATGTGTTCTCCGAACGCGCGCCGCATCGGTGACGTGCTCGCCGGAACCGTTGTGGTGCATGCCCAGACGAGCCTGCCGCGGCCCGCGCTCGCCACCGCCCCGCCCTGGCTCGCAGGCTGGGCCGGACAGCTCGACCTCTCCGGCCTCCCCGAGGATCTCGCACTCTCGGTGCGTCAATACCTGACACGGGTCCGCACGCTCACTCCGGCCGTGCAGGCGAATCTCGGCCAGGCACTTGTCAGTGCGCTCTGCGAGCGGCTGCAGATTCGGCCGCCCCTGGGTTATCCGCCGGTGCAGGTGCTCGGCGCGGTGATTGCCGAACGCCAACGCCGGGCACTGCCTGCCGCACCGGCGGCTGTCTCACCGTTCACCATGGTCGCTATCCGCGGTTGATGTCTACCGCTGCGGCGCTCACATAGTTCCGGATTGCTTCAGTTCGAGGTACTCGTCGGCCAAGGCCTCCGGCAGGCGGTCCGGGGGCGCGGAGACGACCGCGATTCCCCTGCGGCGCAGCGAGTCCTGCACCAGCGCGCGCTCGGCGAGGATGGTCTCCGCGGTGGCGGCGAGGTAGAGGTCGGCGCTGGTGTCGCGGCGCGCGGCGGCCGCGGCGATCTCAGGGTCGGTGACGGAGACGATCAAGACCCGGTGCCGTTGGGCGAGCACGGGCAGCACCGGAAGCAGGTTCTCCTGCACCGCGGCGCCGTCGAGGCTGGTGAACCAGACCACCAGGCTGCGGCGGCGGGTGCGTTGGATGGTCGCGCGGACCATTCCCGCGCTGTCGGTGTCGACCAGGGCGGGGCTGATGCCCGCCATCGCGTGCATCAGCTTCAGCTGCAACCCTTTTCCACCGACACCGCGAACCTCCGCCCGGACCTTCCTGTCGAAGGCGAGCAGATCCACCGAATCGCCCGCCGCGGCGGCCAGCCCGCCGAGCAGTAGGGCGGCCTCGATGCTCGCGTCCAGTCGGGTGCCGTCGTCGATGTGCCCAGGACTGCCGACCCGGCCGGCACTGATGCGACCGGTGTCGAGCAGCATCAGCATGTGCCGGTTGCGTTCCGGACGCCAGGTGCGCACCAGCACGTCGGTAGCTCGTGCGGTGGCGCTCCAGTCGATGGACCGCACGTCGTCGCCCGGGACGTACTCACGGAACGAGTCGAACTCGGTGCCCTGGCCGCGCAGGTTCGCGACATTGCGACCCTCGAGATGTTGCAGCCGTTTCACTTTCGACTGCATCAGGCGTTCGCTGCGGAACGGCGGCAGCGCGCGCACCCGCGCGGGCACGCTGCGCCGGGTCTGCCGGCCCGCGACGCCCAACGGGCCGATCAGACGCAGCGTGACCGGGCCCGCCGCTCGATCGCCGCGGTAGGTCGGCGTGAGCGTGGTGTGCACGCGCGTCCGAGTGTTGTGCGTCAGATCCAGTCGGTGCGCGCGGTGTACGGCGCGTGCGCTGCCGGGCCAGTCGTCCCACAGGGTGCCGCGCACGGTGCGGGTTCCGCTGTTGAGCACGACGAGCTCCACCTCGGTGCTGCGGCCGAGGCGGACGACGGTCAGCGGTGCTCTGCTGAGAGTGAGGTCGCGCGGGCGCGCGACCGAGCCCAGATCGACGAGCACAGCGGCGGCAAGCGCACTCGTCATCAAGGCCACCCCGAGCCAGGTCGGCATGACGAAGACGACGAACAGCGCGACCACCGCGCCCGCGGCGGCCAGCCGACCGGTGACGACCACGAGCTACACCGGGACCGGGACCGACAGCAGCAGCGACGACATCACGCCCTCGGTCGTCACCCCGTCCAGCTCCGCCTCGGGTCGCAGGTGCAGGCGGTGTCGCAGCACCGCAACCGCCACCGATTTCACGTCGTCGGGCGTCACGAAGCCGCGCCCGTTGAGCCAGGCGAACGCGCGCGCGGCCGCCATCAGGGCGGTGGCGCCGCGCGTGGACGCACCGTGCTGGACGGCGGGCGAAGTGCGGGTGGCCCGGCAGATGTCCACGGTGTAGGCGAGCACCTCCGGGCTGATGGTGACGTGCGAGACCGCGGCCCGGCCTGCGGCGATATGCGCCGGTCCCGCGACCGGCCGCAGCCCGGCGGCGGCCAGATCGCGCGGATCGAATCCGGCGGCGTGCCGCTGCAGGATGCGGAATTCGTCATCGCGACCGGGCAATTGGATGTCGACCTTGAACAGGAACCGGTCCAGCTGCGCCTCCGGCAACGGGTAGGTGCCCTCCTGCTCGATGGGGTTCTGGGTGGCGACCACCACGAACGGATCGGGCAGCGGCCGTGGCTTGCCGTCGACCGAGACCTGGCGCTCCTCCATGGATTCCAGCAGCGCCGACTGCGTCTTCGGCGGGGTGCGGTTGATTTCGTCGGCAAGCAGCAGATTGGTGAACACCGGCCCGTGCCGGAAGGTGAACTCCGCCGAGTGCGGGTCGTAGATCTGCGAGCCGGTGACGTCGGCGGGCATCAGGTCCGGTGTGAACTGGACGCGGGCATGCTCGAGGTCCAACGCCGTCGCCAACGCCCGAACCAGCAGCGTTTTCGCCACGCCGGGAACACCTTCCAACAGCACGTGGCCGCGGCACAGCAGCGCGAGAACCAGGTACATGATCGCGGTGTCATTGCCGACCACCGCTTTACCGATCTCGGCGCGCAACGCGGCGAAGGCAGCACCCGCCTCTTCGGCGGTGGGGGTGTGGTTGGTGTTGGTCATGCTGGTCATCCGACCTCCTGTGTCGTGCCGGGGTTACCGCACCCCATCGGCGGTATGAGCGCTCGGCGACGATGCCCCATCCACCCTCCGGTGTCGTGTGGGTGATTCCGTAGCCCGGCCGCGCGGATGGGCGCTGGGTGGTGATGTCTCGTCCGCCCTCCGGCGTCGTGTGGGTGATTCCGTAACCCGACTACCCGGATAGGCGCTGGGTGGTGATGTCTCGTCCGCCCTCCGGCGTCGTGTGGGTGATTCCGTAACCCGACTACCCGGATAGGCGCTGGGTGGTGATGTCTCCTCCACCCTCCGGTGTCGCGCGGGTGATCCGGTGACCCCACCAGGTGGACGAGCGTTGGGTGATGATGCCTCATCCGACCTCCGCCTCGATCCATTCGAGTTGTGCGGCAACAAGATGCAAGGTGTCCGTGTCGGGCACCGGACCATACAGGGTCGAGCCGACCATGCTCGGGTCTGCGCCGATGCGCGTGCTGACTGCGGCGATCAGTCGGTCCGGAGTAGTTTCGGCGGTGGCGCCGAGGTGCGGGCGGATGCGGCGCAGGGTCGCCGCGCGCAGCTTCGACGCGACATGTTCGTAGTCCTTGGATCGGCGATACAGCGCGGCCTGCCCGGCGAGCAGTTCGTTCGCCGCGACCTCGACCGGCCGCGGCTCACCGACGAGCGCGCCGCGGCGGCGGGCCCGCCACCACACCAATAGCGCTGCGGCGATCAGGAACTGGAGTCCGCCGAAGGCGACCGGTCCAGGTAGTCGGCTGAAGATGGAATCCTGGCCTGCGCCGGCACCGGGTGCGTCGATGTCCGGGCTGTCGGGGTAGTCCGTCGGCGGCGGCATCCGCGGCGGTTTCTGCGGTGTCTGGGGGTCCGGCGCACCACAGGCGTTCAACATCGCGTAGAGCAGCAGCAGGAGTACGACCACGCCCGCGAGACCAACCCAGAACTTCGGGCTGCGAAGCAGTTCCGGCAGTGGGGGCCGTTGCCTGCGCGTTCGCGGCGGTTTTTCGGTGACCGCCACTTCGGCAGGTTCCGGTGCGGGCGGCGGCGCGGCGCCGGAGTATCGGTCGGCATATTCGAGGCTGCGGTATTCATCTTCGGTGGCGTGCCTGCCGCCGTAGACGATTTCGTCGAAACTGTAAGCGGCGGGATGGAGTTCGGTCGCGGCCTCGAGCGGTAGCACGGTGGTGGCGTCGTCGGCGGTCTCCCGTGCAGTGCGCGAGCGACGTACCTCGAGTAGGCCGCCCTGCTCGAGCCCGCGCAGCACGGCGCGGAAGCGTTCGCGCAGCGCGGCATCGAAGTCACGGTGCTCGGCGGCCGACTCGGCGGCGGCGCGATGATGCGCGGCCGCGCCGAGCCGAGGCGGCGGTGGGGCCGCCGGCTCGTGCACCGGAGGCCAGGTCTCGGGGGTGAGGTTGTCGGTTGGGTGCTCGGCGTCGGTCATCGTGCCTCCGGCACCCGAATATCGAGTCCCTCACGGCGGCAACGCCGATCCACATACGACACCACGCGTGTCGCCGCCTCGACGACCTCACCGAAGGCGACGATCAACAGCACCGCCGAGGTGGTGAGCACGATGACCTGCCAGCGGTGCGTGCCCGAGAAATCCGAGAGGAACCACGGGATGCCGAGCAGCGGCACGGCCAGCAGCACCATCAGGCCGCGCTGGCACAGCCACAGCCCCGCGGTCGGCCACTCCGCTCCGGCGACGAGCAGTTGCGAACGCGCCACCGCCGTGGCATGCGAGGCCCGCTCGACGAACATCACCGGCACCGCGACGAACCGCTGGGCCCGCAGATAACCGAGCCACAGCAGCCCGAGCGGGAAGGTGACGACAAGAATGCTGCCCAGCGCCAGCACGCTCACCCCGACCAGCGTGAACAGCACGTGGAACACCAGCAGGGGCGTGCCGACGGTCGCCGTCCTGCGCAGCGCGGTGCGCCACCCGATCGGGGATCCGGCGACACTGGCAAGCCCGATGGCGACGGTCAGCCCGCGCAGCACGAACCGCAGCAACCAGGCGCAGGCCGCCGTCGACAGGATCGCAGCCCATCGGGTGCCCTGGTCGGAGCCGTGCGTCAGGTGCGACACGCCAGCGGTGATCGCGACAACGATCAGCTCGGCGACGACCAATCCGACCACCGTCGAGCAGGCCAGTACGACGATGTTCGCCTGGATCAGCGCGAACGGCTCGTCGAGCAGTTCACGAAAGCGCAGTGGACGGATCGGCACCGTCGGCCCAGGTGACCCTGGTGATGGATGATCTCCCGCCCCGACGGCACCGGCCTGCTCGGCGGCTGGTTGCACGGGGCCGAGTCTAGAGCGTGCCGGGCGGCTTCGCCGGTAGCAGAGCGGGAACCTCTCCGCTCAGCGTTCGAGTAGGCGATCCACGACGGCCCGGTACCGCTGCGGCTCGATGGGCGGCAAACCGAGCAGTGCCCGCAGGTACACGCCGTCGCCGACCAGCCGGACGATGTCGGCGCGCACCGGGTCGTCGATTTCCTCGTCGAGGCCGGTCGACCAGGCGTTCAGCATGTCGGTGAGTGCCTGCTGCACCTCGTCGGTGTCCGGGCCTGAGCTGGCATCGATGGTGCGCATGGTCGCAAGCATGGATCGGTAGACCTCGAGTTCCACCGCTTCCGCGGTGTCGTCGGGGTTCGGGGTCTGCAGGTACCACTCGGCGACCGAGGTGCCGTGCGCGACGGCGTCGCCGAGGTGCTGTTCCGCGCGTTCGCCGAGGCGTCTGACCAGGCCGGCGAGTAGGGCGTCCTTGCTCTTGAAGTGGTAGAGCAGGCCGCCTTTGGAGACGCCTGCGGTCGCGGCGACGCTCTCCAGCGTCACCTGGGACATGCCCTTTTCCAGCAGCAGGGTTTCGAGCGCGTCCAGGATGCGGTCGCGGGTGGTTGCCGTCACTCGGATGACTATACCGACTGGACGGTAATGTAGATTTACTGTACCGTCTGGACGGTAAGAAGCCGCGACGAGAGTCGGGAAAGTCGATGAGCACACAGACCACGAAGGACACCCGGAACGATTTCGGGCCGGCGACGGGGACCACCGCCCCGCCCCGCGCCACCACCCGCGACTGGGCCGGCCTCGCCGTGCTCGCACTCGCGCTGCTGCTGCTCGCCGTCGACGCCACGGTGCTCGACCTCGCGGTGCCCGCGATCAGCGCCGATCTGACGCCGACCACACCGCAGCTGCTGTGGATCATCGACGTGTATTCGTTCGTCCTCGCCGGTCTGCTGGTGGTGATGGGCAACCTCGGTGACCGGATCGGGCGGCGCCGGCTGCTGCTGATGGGTGGCGTCGGCTTCGCGGTCGCGTCGGCGATCGCGGCGTGGTCGGTTTCGCCCGAGATGCTCATCGCCGCCCGCGTGCTGCAAGGTGTCGCCGGTGCGACCCTGATGCCCGCAACGCTGGGTTTGATCCGCTCGATGTTCCTCGATCCGCGCCAGCGCACGGTCGCCATCGCGGTCTGGAGTGCGATGGCAGGCGGTGGCGCGGCGGCAGGTCCGCTATTGGGCGGCTGGCTGCTCGAGCACTACTGGTGGGGCTCGGTGTTCCTGGTGAACCTGCCGGTCATGCTGGCACTGCTGGTGCTCGGCCCGGTCCTCCTTCCGGAATCCCGTGATCCGAACCCCGGCCGGTTCGACCTGCCGAGTGCCGTGCTGTCCATGCTGGCCCTGGTGCCGGTGGTGTACGCGGTCAAGGAGAGCGCTGCCCACGGTCCCAGCCTGGGAATGGTCGGCATCGGTGCGATCGGCGTGCTCGCCGGTGTGTTGTTCGTGCATCGGCAGTGCGGTCTCGAGCACCCGATGATCGATCTGAAGCTGTTTGCATTGCCGAGGTTTCGCATCGCGGTGCTCACCAGCCTGCTTTCGGTGTTCGCGCTGGCCGGCGAGCTGTTCTTCGCCTCGCAGTACCTGCAACTCGTGCTCGGCCACTCGCCCTTGGAGGCGGGCCTGCTGCTGTTGCCCGGTCTTGCGGCCAACGTGATCGCGGCGCTCGGGTCCGCATGGTTGGTGCGGTATCTGCGGCCCGGCCTGGTGCTCAGTGGTTCGCTGCTGGTTGCGGCTATGGGTTCGGCACTATTCCTGCTACTCGGTGCCGATGCGACGAGCAACGTGACATTCATCGTCGCCTTCCTGTTCACCGGCGCCGGTGTCGGTGTCTCGCTGACGATCTCGTCGGATCTGGTGGTCAGCTCCGCGCCTGCGGCGCGAGCCGGTGCGGCGGCGGCGGTCTCGGAAACGGCGTACGAGACCGGCATCGCGCTGGGCGTTGCGGTGCTCGGCAGCGTGGTCATGGCGGTATTCCGCAACGGCCTGGAGCTGTCGCTGATCCCTGCCGAGCATGCGAAAACCGCGTCCGAATCCTTGGGCGGTGCCACAGAAGTAGCGCGCGGATTACCAGAATCCGTCGGTGCCGAGTTCCTGACCTCGGTGCACGAGGCGTTCGTGTCGGGCATCCACATCGCGGCCATCGGCACTTCGGCGGTGATGCTCCTCGCCGCGGCGGTGGCGTTCCGGCTGCGGGTCCGGTCGTAGGTGCGCCGCACGCCACTGTCGGGCATGCACCCGGCTGCGGCGGATAGCTGTCGGCGCACACCACGATCGCGCTGAATCCGATACCGCCCCGATCTCGACGGCCGCCACACCCGTGTCGATCCACACCCCGTGTCGGCCCCGGACCCCGCCCGGCCCACCACCTGTGTGGCAACCGGGCACTCCGTCTGGTGGGCGTCGGGTTGCTACACGAGGTGTTCGGCCGGGTCGGTGAGAGAAATGGTGGCTACCGAGAGGGATCTGAGCAACCATTTCACTGCGCTCGATTGGGTGGTGCGGAGCTCGGCGGGTGGGGTGTCGAGGGAGGGGATCAGGACGGGGTGGGGGGTCAGTGGCCGGGTGGGAGTTCGCGTTGGGGGCGGCCGGGGAGTTCAGGGGTGTGTCGTGCGGGCAACTCGCTGTGGGTGTGTGCTGCGGGCAGGCCGTAGCCGTGCGCACCGGTGGGCGGCAGTGCGGAGTAATAGCGCGGGTCGTTCGGGCTCGCGTACTGCTGCTGGTAGTCCGCGTCGACGACGGTGGAGGCGATCTGCTGGGCCTGCCACTGGGGTGAACCAGGGGGCAGTTGGTAGCCGACGGGGGCGGCGTTCATCGCTGGTGCGTGCGAGTCCTGGGAGTCGACGGTGACCTTGCGGGTACGCCGGAGGGTGAAGGTGATTTCCTCGACCTCCTCGAAGGCCTGGCGGGCGGTGCGCAACGGGTTGGTTGCGGAGTCGATCGCATTGGCGACGAAGGCGGGGACGAGGGGGCGGATGAAACGGGCCGCCGTGTCGGAGAAGGGCACCGTGCCGATGATGGGGAGTTCGAGGCCGCCGCCTTTGGGAGTGGCCGGGGTGGGGGCTGCGACGGCAGGGGTCGATGCGGCTGTGGTGGTCGCCGGTGCGAGTGCGCCCACTGTCACGGTGGCGGGCAGGTTCGGTGTCGCGTGAGACACGGAGGTGTCCTCTCGGTCGCCAGCCGGTGCGGCTGGTAGTTCGCGGCGGCGCGGCGGCTCGGTGATGCCGAGCTCGAGCCCACCGATAGCGGCGATGATGTGGGTGCGCTGGCGTTCCCGATCGATCGCGGCGTCCGCCTCGACGGCCAGTCGCGCCGCGGTGAGTTCGTGTTCGGCGCGCAGGGCGGCTGCCTCGGTCCGCACCTCGGCGCGTTTGACGGCGATCTCGGCGTCGGCGGCGCGCTCGGCGCGGTCCTGCACAGTCTGGGCGGCGAGGCGACGGTCGATGGAGGTTTCGCCGCGCCACCACCGAAGGATCAGCGGCAGCAATGCCAGGAAAATCAAGGCCACGATCGTCAGCACCCGAAGTGGCAGTGCGCCCGCGTTGTGGCCGGTGTATTCGTTCATGGCCTGCCAGCGCGCGCCGAGGCCGCGGTCAGCGTCGGTGAAAGCGGTGGATTCGGCTGCGCGGACGGTCTTTTGGTCGTCGGCGATGCGCTGGTCGAGCGGGGGCACCCGGTCCTGTGCCGCCGTCAGCTGCTTGCGGGCATCCGCGAGCATGTCGTTGGCGGTCTGTGCTTCGGGTCCGCGGCCGGGCACCCCGGTGATACGGGTCCGGGGGCACTCCGGGCTCGGGTTGAATTCACACCGCGCAATGACAAGTGCGTGATCGATGTCGGTTTGCGCCTTGGTGATCGTCTGATCCAGCGAGGTCCGGTCGGCGCGGGCGCGATCCAGCTCGGCGTTGGCGGCCACCACCGCAGGAGCCGAGGCGACCGAGCGCTGGGCCTTCTCATCCAAGAGCCGATCGACGGAACCACCGAAAACGACGATCGCAGCCAACTCGGCAACCAATCCGCCGACCAATACCGCTACGGCGATCCGCGCGATCACTCCGAGCCGGTCCGGTGTGCCACCGGGGCGTGGGGTGGCGAGCGCGCGAGCGACCGCGCCGGCCAGCAACGCGACGACGAGGGCCGCGGCAACGATGGCGAGCAACGGCCAGGTGTCGGCCGCGGCGAGAGCGAGCGTCGCTATCGCGCCGGACACCGTCGCGAACAGCAGCACGACAGCACCGGTGACGGCGTAACTTGCGTGCTCATGCCGGTCATCGAGTTCGGTGCCGGGTGCTGTCGCATCCTGCGTCCGCTCGAGACCTCCGCCGAGCCAGGCGACCATGCCGGTGACCGTCATGGGATCTCACATCCTCTACGTCCCAGTCATTGTGGCGAGCTTGGCGAAACTGTCACAGATTCGTTGTCACAGCGTGACAGGCCACGGCCCGACACACCGAGCACGGTCCTGCGGATGTGTTCAGGTTCACAAAGATTCGGTTGCCGGATGCCTCCCCACGAGCGGAAATGCTCCCGGCGCAGTCGAACCGAGCGGATCGACTGCCTGGTGGCACGCCGTGGAAGGAGTTCGTCGCCGCTCGCGCCGAATCGAGCGGCGGTGAGGCAGCCGCTTGTTGGCACTGCCGGGCGGAGTTTGTCGCTGGTCGCGCCGGGCCGAGCGGGGGTGAAGCAGCCGCCTGTTGGCACTGCCGGGCGGAGTTTGTCGCTGGTCGCGCCGAATCGAGCGGAGGTGAGGTGGCCGCTTGTTGGCACTGCCGACGAAGTCCGTCGCCGGTCGCGCCGGGCCGAGCGAGGCGGGGCAGCCGCTTAACCTGGCACGGTGATTCGTTTCCGAGCGTGGAGGTCGGGACTGCTGGTCCTGCTGTCGGTGGCGCTGGTCGTGCTGGTTCCCGCTAGCGCTCTTGCGTCGCCTGTCGAGCCGCGCACCGGGTCACTGCACGGGCTCGTCGAGTTGGTGGCCGATCGGCTCGACACCGCCGATGCGGTCGCTGCGGCGAAGTGGGCGACAGCGCAGCAGCTCGGAACAGAGCCGCCGATCGATGATCCGGGCCGCGAGGCCCAGGTCTACGACGATATGGCCCGCCTCGGCGCCGGGCGCGACCTACCCGAAAACTGGATCAGGCAGGTGTTTTCCGGCCAGATCGAGGCCAGCAAGATCGTCCAGCGCGGACTGGTCGCACGCTGGCGATTCGATCCTGCGGCGGCGCCTGCGGCCCCACCGGATCTGTCGAAGGTGCGCCCGCGGATCGATCGGCTCAACGTGGACATCGTCGAGCAGTTGGCCGCACAGCGCGACGAGCTGACCGCGCCCGACTGCATGGAAAGGCTTGCTCCCAGCGTTTTCGGTGTCCTGACCTCGGGGCGTGCCGACGCGCTGCACCAGGCCGCCCTGATTCGCGCCGTCGCCACCCTCTGCGCGCCATAGCCCGCGGACGGGTTTCGCTGCCGCGCTGATGCTTCGGTGTCGCCGTGTGGCGTAAAGCACTTCGGAATGATTGCTGGAAATGTGCTGAAAACCACAAAAAGCAAAAGAGTCCGGACGGTCGGATCGGGTTCTGTGCTTGTCATGACCCTGTCGGAAATGTCTCACCGGGTCGCTTGTCGAGTTAGCCGCCGACAAGATGGTTTGCCCGCTGCGGAGCAGGGGAAATCATCTTCGATGCAGGTGAGGGCCGGTTCTGGCAGTGCGAGCTGCGCTATGGGCCAGGTCTGACCCGCCGGGTGTCGTCCCCTGGCACTCGGTGCCAGGGGATCGATCCCGCCAGGTTCGCTGCTTTACACTGGACAACGCGCACACGTGGAGGACCCCAATGAAGAAGCCCAGCTAGACCTGGTTATTAGTGCAACCTTGGTTGGTTGGGCCCTGGACCTGACTTATCGTTTGCTCTTACGTCGAACACAGAATGTTCGGCCACGATTGCCCGCTCGGGCACCTCACGCCGGTGCTCAGCCTAGCGGGCGAGCACCCGCACGGAGGTAAGGAACTCGTCAGCGTTCCGTTACCGCCGAGCACCCACTACGTAACACCAGCGGGTGGACAACTGGAGACGTGACTGCACGCCGGACCATCAGCGCGGCTGGATCCGGAACGTACGGGCGCAGTCTTGACGGAGGCATTCGACGAAAGGCCGTTTTTCACGCAGGCCAACCTCATCGAGGCCGACTTTCTTGAAGGCAGAGGCATGACGCAACTTCCTGGCCACAGGTCCCCTGGACCCATCGGGCTCTATGACCCGGCGAACGAACACGACGCCTGTGGTGTCGCATTCGTCGTCGACATGTACGGCCGCCGCAGCCGCGACATCGTCGACAAGGCTATTACGGCTCTGTTGAACCTGGAGCACCGTGGTGCCGCAGGCGCCGAACCCAATAGTGGTGACGGTGCAGGCATCCTGATCCAGATTCCGGACCGGTTCTTCCGCGCCGTGGTCGATTTCGAGTTGCCGCCGGAGGGCTCCTACGCCACCGGTATTGCCTTCCTGCCGCAGGCCCGCCGGGAGGCGACCAAGGCCGCCTACGGCCTGGAACGGATCGTCGAGTCCGAGGGCCTCGCGGTCCTCGGCTGGCGCGATGTGCCCACCGACGAGTCCACCCTCGGCGCCCTGGCCCGCGACGCCATGCCCACCTTCCGGCAGATCTTCATCGGCTCTCCGAAGGGTGCGGCCGCGCAGTTGTCGGGCATGGATCTCGAGCGCCGCGCTTACGTCGTGCGCAAGCGGGTGGAGCACGAGCTCGGCAAGGCGGGTGCAGGCGAAGGCGCGGTCGGCAAGGAGTCGGTGTACTTCCCGAGCCTGTCCGGGCAGACCTTCGTCTACAAGGGCATGTTCACCACGCCGCAGCTGCGCGCCTTCTACCTGGACCTGCAGGACGACCGGATGGAGTCCGCCCTCGGCATCGTGCACTCCAGGTTCTCCACCAACACCTTCCCGTCGTGGCCGCTGGCGCACCCGTTCCGTCGGGTCGCGCACAACGGTGAGATCAACACCGTCACCGGTAACGAGAACTGGATGCGGGCCCGCGAGGCGCTGCTGCGCTCCGAGGTGTTCGGCACCAACGAGGCGGGCAACAACCGGCTCGAGAAGATCTTCCCGGTCTGTACGCCCGGGGCAAGCGATACGGCCCGCTTCGACGAGGTGCTGGAACTGCTGCACCTCGGCGGCCGCAGCCTGCCCCACGCGGTCTTGATGATGATTCCCGAAGCCTGGGAACGCAACGAGACGATGGACCCGCAGCGTCGGGCCTTCTACCGCTACCACTCGATGCTGATGGAGCCGTGGGACGGCCCCGCATCGGTGTGCTTCTCCGACGGCACCGTCGTCGGCGCCGTGCTCGACCGCAACGGTCTGCGCCCCAGCCGCATCTGGGTCACCGACGACGGCCTCGTCGTGATGGCCTCCGAGGTCGGTGTCCTCGACATCGATCCGGCGAAGGTGGTCAAGAAGGTCCGGCTGCAGCCCGGCCGCATGTTCCTTGTCGACACCTCGCAGGGCCGCATCGTCGGCGACGAGGAGCTCAAGTCGCAGCTGGCCGTCGAGCACCCGTACCAGCAGTGGCTCGACGCGGGCGTGACCAAGCTTGCCGACCTGCCCGACCGCCCGCACGTGCACATGTCGCACGACCGCGTGCTGATCCGGCAGCAGATCTTCGGATACACCAACGAAGAGCTGAACCTGCTGATCTCGCCCATGGCGAAGACCGGTCTCGAAGCGCTCGGCTCGATGGGCACCGACACTCCGATCGCGGTGCTCTCGTCGCGGCCGCGACTGCTGTTCGACTACTTCTCGCAGCTGTTCGCGCAGGTCACCAACCCACCGCTGGACGCGATCCGCGAGGAAGTCGTCACCAGCCTGCGCCGGGCCATCGGTCCGGAAGCCGACCTGCTGAATCCGGGACCGGAGTCCTGCCACCAGATCACCGTGGCGTCGCCGATCCTGGACAACGACGAGCTGGCCAAGCTCGTGCACATCAATGACGACGGTTCGCAGCCCGAGCTACGTTCGGTGGTCGTGCGCGGTCTGTACCAGGTCAAGCAGGGCGGCAAAGGCCTGCGCAAGGCGCTCGAGGCGATCAACACCCAGGTGTCGGCCGCCATCGACGGCGGCGCGCGGATCATCGTGCTGTCCGACCGTGAGTCCAACGAGAAGCTGGCGCCGATTCCGTCGCTGCTGCTGACCTCGTCGGTGCACCACCACCTGGTCCGCGAGCGCACCCGCACCATGGTCGGTCTCGTAGTCGAGGCCGGTGACGCCCGCGAGGTGCACCACATGGCCATGCTCGTCGGCTTCGGTGCGGGCGCGATCAACCCGTACATGGCCTTCGAGACCATCGAGGACATGCTCGAGCGCGGCGGACTCCAGGTCCCCGGCAGCACCGGTGATCTGGCCGCCGACTACCGCAAGGCGGTTGCGAACTACAACAAGGCCGCAAGCAAGGGTGTGCTGAAGGTGATGTCCAAGATGGGCATCTCCACCCTGGCGTCCTACACCGGCGCGCAGCTGTTCCAGGTCATCGGCCTGTCGCAGGACCTGGTGGACGAGTACTTCACCGGTCTGCGTTCGCATCTCGACGGCATCGGGCTCGACGAGATCGCCACCGATGTGGCCGCCCGCCACACCGTCGCGTTCCTGGAGAACCGCAACGAGCGCGCGCACCGCGAGCTCGAAGTGGGCGGTGAATACCAGTGGCGGCGCGAGGGCGAATACCACCTGTTCAACCCGGACACCGTTTTCAAGCTGCAGCACGCGACCCGCACCGGTCAGTACTCGATCTTCAAGGAGTACACCAAGCTGGTCGACGACCAGTCCGAGCAGCTCGCCTCGCTGCGCGGCCTGTTCAAGTTCAACACCACCAACCGGGCCGCGATCTCGATCGACGAGGTCGAGCCTGCCAGCGAGATCGTCAAGCGGTTCTCCACCGGCGCGATGAGCTACGGCTCCATCTCCTCGGAGGCGCACGAGACCCTGGCGATCGCGATGAACCGTCTCGGCGGACGCTCGAACTCGGGTGAGGGCGGCGAAAGCCCGTCCCGCTTCGAGCCGGAGGAGAACGGCGACTGGCGGCGCAGTGCGATCAAGCAGGTGGCGTCGGGCCGCTTCGGCGTGACCGCGCACTATCTGACCAACTGCACCGATATCCAGATCAAGATGGCGCAGGGCGCGAAGCCCGGTGAGGGCGGCCAGCTTCCGGCGCACAAGGTGTACCCGTGGGTCGCCGAGGTACGGCACTCGACGCCCGGCGTCGGCCTGATCTCGCCGCCGCCGCACCACGACATCTACTCGATCGAGGACTTGGCGCAGCTGATCCACGACCTGAAGAACGCGAACCCGCAGGCGCGGATTCACGTGAAACTTGTTGCGGAGCCCGGCGTCGGCACGGTTGCGGCCGGTGTGTCGAAGGCACACGCGGACGTGGTGCTGATCTCCGGCCACGACGGCGGCACCGGCGCCTCGCCGCTGACCTCGCTCAAGCACGCGGGTGGTCCGTGGGAGCTCGGCCTGGCCGAGACCCAGCAGACGTTGCTGCTCAACGGACTTCGCGACCGCATCGTCGTGCAGGTCGACGGCCAGATGAAGACCGGTCGCGACGTGATGATCGCCGCGCTGCTCGGTGCCGAGGAATTCGGTTTCGCCACTGCGCCTTTGGTGGTCTCGGGCTGCATCATGATGCGGGTCTGCCACCTCGACACCTGCCCTGTGGGTGTCGCGACGCAGAACCCGGTGCTGCGCGAGCGCTTCACCGGCAAGCCGGAGTTCGTCGAGAACTTCATGCTGTTCATCGCCGAAGAGGTTCGGGAACTGCTGGCGCAGTTGGGCTTCCGCACGCTCGACGAGGCCATCGGCCGGGTCGACATGCTCGACACCACCAAGGCCAAGCAGCACTTCAAGGCCAGCAAGCTGGACCTGTCGCCGATCCTCGACGACGTCGAGACGGCGTTCATGCGCCAGGACCGTCGCTGCACCAAGACGCAGGACCACGGTCTGGACAAGGCGCTGGACCAGCAGCTCATCACGCAGAGCCGCGATGCGCTCGAGCGTGGTCAGGCGGTGAAGTTCGAAACCAAGATCTCGAACGTGAACCGCACCGTCGGCACCATGCTCGGCCACGAGGTGACCAAGCTCTACGGTGGCGCGGGCCTGCCCGACGACACCATCGACATCACCTTCACCGGCTCCGCAGGCAACAGCTTCGGCGCCTTCGTCCCCGCCGGCATCACGCTGCGGGTGCTCGGTGACGCGAACGACTATGTCGGCAAGGGACTTTCCGGCGGCCACCTGGTGGTCCGCCCATCCCCGAACGCACCGGCCGAGTTCGTCGCGGAAGAGAACATCATTGCGGGCAACGTGATTCTGTTCGGCGCGACCAGCGGTCGGGCGTTCATCCGCGGCGTCGTCGGCGAGCGGTTCGCCGTGCGCAACTCCGGCGCCACCACGGTGGTCGAGGGTGTGGGCGATCATGGCTGCGAGTACATGACCGGTGGTCGGGTCGTCATCCTCGGTGAGACCGGCCGCAACTTCGGCGCAGGTATGTCCGGCGGTGTCGCGTTCGTCTACAACCCGAACGGCACCTTCGAGGCCAGGCTCAACCCCGAGCAGGCCGACGCCGTCGAGCAACTGTCAGGTGACGATTTCACCTGGCTGCGCGACATCATCACGCAGCACCGTGATCAGACGGGTTCCGCTGTCGCCGACCGCATTCTGAGCGATTGGTCGCAGCAGGTGAACCACTTCGTGAAGGTCATGCCGCGGGAGTACAAGAAGGTTCTGCTCGCGATTTCCGAGGCCGAAAAGAACGGCACCGACGTCGACGAAGCGATTATGGAGGCGGCACGTGGCTGACCCGCAAGGATTTCTGAAGCACACCAAGCGGGAGCTGCCGACGCGTCGTCCGGTTCCGCTGCGTCTGATGGACTGGAAAGAGGTCTACGAGCAGGGGTACCCGAAGGAGACCCTTCAGCGTCAGGCCAGCCGGTGCATGGATTGCGGTATTCCGTTCTGTCACAACGGCTGTCCGCTGGGCAACCTGATCCCGGAGTGGAACGACCTGGTCTACAGGGGCCAGTGGCGTGAGGGCATCGACCGGCTGCACGCGACCAATAACTTCCCGGAGTTCACCGGGCGGTTGTGCCCTGCGCCGTGCGAGGCGTCCTGTGTCCTCGGCATCAACCAGGACCCGGTGACGATCAAGCAGGTCGAGATCGATCTCATCGAGAACGCCTTCGACGAGGGCTGGGTGACTCCGGTCTACCCGACCCGCATCACCGGCAAGAAGGTC
Source organism: Nocardia sp. NBC_01009 (assembly GCF_045208035.1). Classification (NCBI taxonomy): domain Bacteria; kingdom Bacillati; phylum Actinomycetota; class Actinomycetes; order Mycobacteriales; family Nocardiaceae; genus Nocardia; species Nocardia sp. NBC_01009. The sequence goes on from NZ_CP108695.1 coordinate 1,202,658, forward strand.
GCCGTCGTCGGTTCCGGTCCGGCCGGTCTGGCCGCCGCGCAGCAGCTGACCCGCGCGGGCCACACCGTGACCGTGTTCGAGCGCGCCGACCGCATCGGCGGTCTGCTGCGCTACGGCATCCCGGAATTCAAGATGGAGAAGCGCTTCATCGACCGCCGGGTTGCGCAGATGGAGGCCGAGGGCACCATCTTCAAGACCGGTGTGAACGTCGGTGTCGACGTCACCGCCGAGCAGCTGCGTGAGCGGTTCGACTCGGTGGTGCTCGCCGGTGGCGCGACGCTCGCGCGTGACCTGCCGATTCCGGGTCGCGACCTGAACGGCATCCATCAGGCGATGGAATTCCTGCCGTGGGCCAACCGGGTGCAGCTCGGTGACGACGTCACCGACGCCGACGGCCTGCCCCCGATCCACGCCAAGGGCAAGAAGGTCATCATCATCGGTGGCGGTGACACCGGCGCCGACTGCCTCGGCACTTCGCACCGGCAGGGCGCCGAGAGCATCCACCAGTTCGAGATCATGCCGCGTCCGCCGGAGGAGCGTGCCTCGTCCACTCCGTGGCCGACCTACCCGCTGATGTACCGGGTTTCCTCGGCGCACGAAGAGGGCGGCGAGCGGGTGTTCTCGGTGAACACCGAGCGTTTCGTCGGCGCCGACGGCAAGGTCACCGGCCTGGAGGCCCATGAGGTCAAGATGGTCAACGGCCGCTTCGAGAAGGTCGACGGCACCGACTTCACCCTCGAGGCCGACCTGGTCCTGCTGGCCATGGGCTTCACCGGTCCCGAAAAGCCGGGCCTGCTCGAAGGTCTCGGCGTCGGCTACGACCAGCGTGGCAATGTCCAGCGTGACAAGAACTGGGCGACCAACATCCCCGGCGTCTTCGTCGCGGGTGATATGGGCCGCGGCCAGTCCCTGATCGTCTGGGCGATCGCCGAAGGCCGCGCCGCCGCGGCCGCCGTCGACAAGTTCCTGGAAGGCGAAACCGCGCTGCCCGCGCCCATCACCCCCACGATGGTCGCGCAGCGCTGAGTAGATAGACCCGTCTCTTACCGGAGCGGAAGGCGCCTGTGGATTGCGAAATCCACAGGCGCCTTTGTCGTCGGTGCCGTGTGCTCGACATTGCTACTGCCGTCGCGGTGACTGTCCATGCGGCGCAGGCGAACCGGGCGGCGGCGATATGCGGCTGCCTCGCCTTCGCTCGGCCCGGCGCGGCGGCTGCCTCGCCTTCGCTCGGCCCGGCGCGGCGGCTGCCTCGCCTTCGCTCGGCCCGGCGCGGCGGCTGCCTCGCCTTCGCTCGGCCCGGCGCGGCGGCTGCTTCGCCTTCGCTCGCGCGGCGGCTGTCTCGCCTTCGCTCGGCCCGGCGCGGCTGTCGACGGACTGCGTCCGGCAGTGCCAATTTGATGGGGCGGGAATCGGACAAGCATGCTGGTTCGAATGGCGTTGACGAGGCCGTGGCCCTATTGTGATCTTCGGTGTGCCTCGAATCTTGGGATGTGGATTGCGTAGCGTACGTCATGCTGGCGGGTGATTTTCGTTCACCCGACGTGCACTGGAACGACATCCGCCGAGGTCAGCATAGGTAGTGACAACTTGTCGGGATTTTGCTCCCGCGGGAGCAAAGGTTGAACTGGAGCAGTATGCAGTTGAAGAAAGTTGCCGCGGGTCTCGGTGTGTGCGCGGCGATGGCGTCTGGTTTGGTCTTCGGTAGCGGTTCTGTAACGGCTGATCCGGGGTGCCCAAGTCTGTACGTCGTTGCCATCCCCGGCACCTGGGAGACCGGTCACGACAAGGAACCACAGCCCGGCATGCTGTCCGGTGTCACCAATGGGCTGCCCCGTTCCACCGACGTCGACTACGTGACCTACGCCGCGACCGCGTTCCCGTGGGAAGGCGATGTCTACGGCGCCTCGAAGAAGGAAGCGACCGACAAGGCTCGCGGACTCGTCGGTGCGATGGGACAGCGTTGCGCAGGCACCAAGATCGCCCTCGTCGGATACAGCCAGGGTGCGGACGCGGCCGGTGATCTCGCGGCCGAAATCGGCACCGGCCTCAGCGTTGTGTCGCCGGACCGGATCGCGGGCGTCGGCCTGATCTCCGACCCGCGTCGCTCGCCCACCGATGTTCAGGTCGGCCCGCCCGCCGCGGGCGCGGGCGCGGGCGGCCCGCGCGTCGGCGGCTTCGGCTGGGTCAGCGACCGCACCAGGACCATCTGCGCGACCGATGATCTCTACTGCGCCACCGCGTCCGACGACTTCGTGACCCGATTCGCGGGTTGGCTGGCCCAGACCTCCGACGCGAATCCGGCCAACATCTGGCGCTACCAGCTCGAAGCGGGCGCGATCATGAACGACCTGATGGCGCGTGGCGGTGTGCCGCTGTTGCAGTCGCAGCTCACCGATTCCGCCAACCAGCAGCGGGCCAAGGAGCTCGAGGAGTTCTACAAGTCGCAGGCCCACACGCTCTACGGCAGCTACTCGGTGGGCGGCGGCCAGACCGCCGTCTCCTGGATGCACAACTGGATCGCGGGCATGGCCTGATCTCGAGCAAGAAACACTGAAGGCCACCTCCCGCGCGGAGGTGGCCTTCAGTGTGTCGATTGCTAGCTGCTACCTGCCGAACCGGTCGGCGGCAGCACTCGATTGAACTGATGCGGCCCGTTGCCAGGGCCGGGATGGTCGCCGCGTTCACGGAACTCCGCCCGCGGCCTGTCCGGACCCGGCCGATCAGGGAAGTCGTGACCGCCGCGCGGGCCGTTGATTTCCGTTCCTTCCTGGACGGCTTCGCCCGATACCGCCTGGACCTGCGCGGTGCCGGCGGGGTCTGGAGTCTCGGCGGACGCAGTGACCGCCAGCGTCGCGAGTGGAACGGTGACCAGCGCGCCGGCCACCGCCACTCGGGCGAGGCGACGCCTGAACGAGATCGGTGTCTTGGAGAGCAACACGGAATTCCTTTCTCTCGGACCGTGAGTCGCGGTGCGGCGGCTCACCGGTTCCATAGAAGGTTCCGACGCTGGGATGCTGGTGCGATCGCACTGGCAATCGCCTGTGAGTGCCTGTGAGACGAAGGCCGAATGCTCAGTCCCGCGCAGCGATGTTGCGCGGCAACAGATCCCAGACATGACCGTTCTCGTTGACGGTCGCCGCGGTGCGGCGGCCGGTGCGCGAATACAGGATTCGGGTGATCGAGCAGTAGTCGATCGGAAAGGTCAGCGGCCGCGCCAGGTCGAGCACTTCCTGCAGGATCACATTGATCACGCCGCCGTGCGCGAAGACCGCGACCGTGTCGGCGGCATCGGTGGCCGAGGCGATCTCGAGGACGGCGTCGCGTACCCGGGTGCGGAAGGCGTCGGCGTCGACCTGCTCGGGCAGTTGGCCGGCCTTGATGCGTTCGTAGGCGGCCCGGAACTCGATCTTGGCGTCCTCGATCGGAATGTAGGCGGGCAGGTCGCGATCGTATTCCGCGAGGTCGTCCACGATTTCGACATCGAGACCCAGCTTTGCGGCGGTCGGCGCGGCCGTGTCGCGGGCGCGCCGCTGCGGGCTGCTCACGACGCGGCTGATCCGATGGTGGCTCAGCGCCGCGGGCACCCGCTCGGCCTGCTCTAGTCCGACGGTGGCCAGTTCGGGATCGGCCGGGCCGTCGGCATTCATGACCCGAAGCGGTTGGGCGTGACGGACGAGAATCAACTGCACACAGACCACTCTGCCGTATCGGCTGCGCTCGGCGGAGAGGTAGAGCCCCGAAGGGCCCGGGTCGCGCCGAGCGACCCGGGCCCTGTCGTCTGGGTACCGACTACCGGTCGGTGCGGTCAGTTCTGATTCTTGCGGTTCTTGAGAAGGTAGATGCCGCCGATGATCAGCGCGACGACGAGCAGGCAGCAGATGCCACCGAAGATCAGTCCGCCGTAGCTCTTCTTCTTTTTCTTGGCCGCGTAATCCAGCGCCTGGGTCCACGTGTCGCCCGCGGCCCAGGTGTCCGGGCTCGCCCACACCGTATGGTCCAGCAGACTCGCATTGGTCAGCAGGTCAAGGTACATATGCATCCCCATCTCTCCGGTATCGGCCTCCTCCCGGGGCCGAATGTCCAAGATTAGCGGGCACATCGGGCGGGTGTGAAGCTCAGCGCGGCTTCACGAGCGGGAAGGGCAAGGTTTCGCGGATGCTGCGACCGGTGATCAGCATGACGATCCGGTCCACACCCATCCCGAGTCCGCCGGTCGGCGGCATCGCGTGCTCGAGCGCCTGCAGGAATTCCTCGTCGAGTTCCATCGCCTCCGGATCGCCGTTGGCCGCGAGCATCGATTGCTCGGTGAGCCTGCGGCGCTGCTCGACCGGATCGGTGAGTTCGCTGTAGGCAGTACCGAGTTCGACGCCCCACGCGACCAGGTCCCAGCGCTCTGCCACCCCGGGAATGCTGCGGTGCGCCCTGGTCAACGGCGACACCGTGGTGGGGAAGTTGATGTAGAAGGTCGGCTCCTCGGTATGGGATTCCACCAGGTGCTCGTACATCTCCAGCACCACCTGCCCGGTGTCCCAGCCGTGCTGGTAGGGCACATGCGCCTTATCGCACAGCTCCCGCAGCTCCGCCAAGTCCGTCTCCGGGGTGATCTCGGTGCCCAGCGCGTCGGACACCGCGCCGTGCACGGTCTTCACCGCCCAGTCACCGGAGATGTCCACCTGCTCGAATGAGCCGTCCGGGTTGGGCCGCAGCGCCACCGCCGCGCCATTGGCCGCCACGGCGGCGTTCTGGATGAGCTGACGGCAGACGTGCATCATCCGTTCGTAGTCGCTGTGTGCCTCATAGGCCTCGAGAATGGTGAACTCGGGATTGTGGCTGAAGTCGACGCCCTCATTGCGGAAGGTGCGGCCCAGCTCGAACACCTTCTCCATACCGCCGACGCACAGTCGCTTGAGATAGAGCTCGGGCGCGATCCGCAGGTAGAGATCCAGGTCGTAGGCGTTGATATGGGTGATGAACGGCGTGGCGTTCGCACCGCCGTGCACCTGCTGCAGGATCGGGGTCTCCACCTCGAGATAGCCCCAGCCGTGCAACGAATCCCGCAGTGATCGGACCACCGCGCTGCGCTTGGCGAGCACCTCGCGGGCCTCCGGGTTGATCGCCATGTCGACGTAGCGCTGACGCACCTTCGCCTCGGGATCGGCGAGCCCTTTCCACTTGTCCGGCAACGGATGCAGGCATTTGCCGATCATCCGCCAGTCCGCGGCGAGCAGCGAGAGCTCACCGCGACGGCTGCGCCCGATCTGCCCGCTGATCTCGATCAGATCGCCGAGGTCGAAGAACTCGGTGAATTCGGCGCTGTGTTCGGCGCCGACGCGATCGCGATCGATGACCAGCTGGATGTCGTCGGTCCAGTCGCGCACCACCGCGAAGATCACGCCGCCGTAATCGCGGATGCGCAACAGCCTGCCGCACACTCGGACGGTGGTGCCGCGCGGCGACCGGCGGGCGGCGGCGACGGTGTGGGTGGGCGGATAGGCGACCGGATAGGCGTCCACCCCGGCGTCGGTGAGCCGGGCCAGCTTGTCCATCCGCACCCGCACCTGCTCCGGACGGCGATGGCCTGGTTCCGTGGTCTCGATGTCGGCCAGGGCCGGCGGGCTGCCGTCGGGATGCAGTCCGGTCAATGTCGGTGGCACCGCGCTATAGACGCCGGTGTGCGTCACGGTCTCGGGTTCCTTGCCGAACCGCGGTAGGAAGCCCTCGGCCAGTGCGCTGGCCACCGCCACGCGCGGCAGCTGCCTGCGCTCCTCGAACAGGAAGAACCGGGGCACCCAGTTCGGCTGGTACTTCACATTCGACCGGTACAGCGCCTCCAGCTGCCACCATCGCGAAAAGAACAGCAGCACACCGCGCCACAGCCGCAGGATCGGCCCGGCGCCGATGCGCCCGCCTTCCTCGAAGACCGAACGGAAGACCGCGAAGTTGAGCGAGACCTTGGTAATGGCGTGCTGTTCGGAGGTCAGCGCCAGCTGCGAGATCATCAGCTCCATCACGCCGTTGGGGCCTTGGGGGTCGCGGCGCATCAGCTCCAGGGAGGCACCGGAGCGCCCCCACGGGACCAGCGACAGCATGCCGAGTACGCGATCCTGACCGTTGACCGCCTCGACCAGCAGACAGTCGCCGTCGAGCCGGTCGCCGAGCCTGCCGAGCGCCATGGAGAAACCGCGTTCGGTCTCGGTGTCGCGCCAGGCGTCCGCGCGGGCGATCACCTGCTTCATCTCCTCGGGTGCAATCTCGCGCTGCCGGCGAATCCGCACATGTATTCCGTGCTTGCGCAGGCGATTCGCGGCCTGACGGACCTGTTTCATCTCAGGCCCTGCCAGCGAGAACGTTCTGGTGTCGAGGATGGCTTCATCACCGAGACGCAGCGCAGAAAGCCCGGCCCTCCGGTACGCCGTCGCGCCGAATTCGCTGGCACCCATGACCGCTGGGGCCCAACCGAATTGATCGGCAAGTTGCAGCCAGGCATCGATCGCCTGCGGCCATGCCTCCTTGACACCGATCGGGTCGCCGCTGGCAAGACAGACACCGAGCTCCACCCGATAGGTGACCGCGGCCTTGCCGCTGGGCGCGAAGACCACCGCCTTGTCGCGGCGGGTCGCGAAGTAGCCGAGGGAATCCTCGACGCCGGAGTGCTCCAGTAGTCCGCGGATCGCGGATTCATCGGTGCCGGTCATCGCGTTCGCCGCGCGCTGCGAGCGCAGCAGGATGATCACCGCGGCCAGCAGCGCGATCGCGCCGAACAGACCGAGCAGGAAGTTGACGAACGCGCGCGGGTGGCCGTCGAAATGTTCGTTGTCGACAAGCACCGCGGCGGTGACGCGATAAACCGCCCACGCGGGCCGCTGCCCGCCCTGGGGCAGCGAACCGGGGAACAACTCCACCAGACCCCAGCCGAGCAGGCAGCCGATCGCAAGACCACCGAGCAGCACCCCGAGCGCCTTCAGCCCCGCTCCGCGGCGCACCTTGGTGTAGAACTCGCGCCAGGCGGCGATGAGCACACCGATCGCGAGCACGTGCAGCACCATCGCCACCAGCGCGTCGATCTCGCCGTCATTGACGAAATCGACCACGTTGGACAGCGTGTACAACACGAGATAGCCGACGAGCAACCACCAGGCGATGCGCTTGCGACTGGCGAGCGCGCCCGCGAGCAGGCCGACGACGAGCGCCCACATGAGGTTCGTGTCGGGAGCGTCGAAGTAGTAGGCGTCGATGTAGCGGCGCGGTATATGCGTCAGATAGCGCAGCGCGGGCGACAGGCTCCACAGGAAACACAGCACGGCAAAGACGCCGAGAATCATTGCCGCGATGTGCGGGATCTCCCGGAGCCGACCGTGTCCGCGATGCGGTACGGGTGGGGTCGGTCTGCCCGCGGGTGGTTCGGTGTCGATCTGGTGCTCGGCGTGCGTGGAGGTCACCGAACCAGTGTGTACGGTGTCACGGCATCGATGCTCCAAGATCGCCCGGGCATGTCGGTTATGGGCGCGTCAGACGTGCGTGTCCGTCGTCACGATGGGGGTTGGCGTTTCGTTGTTTCGGGGCGAAGGGTAAGGATGTACCCATGTCCGATCCAGTCGATGTGCCGATCGATGACGACGTCATTCGACTCGGCCAGTTCCTGAAGCTGGCCAACCTGATCGAGTCCGGCTCGGAGGCCAAGACGGTCATCGCCTCCGGTCTGGTCCGGGTGAACGACGAGGTCGAGCTGCGTCGTGGCCGCCAACTGCACCCCGGTGACGTGGTCACCATCGCCGGTCACAGAGCTCGCGTGGCAGGCGAATGACCGGTTCCCCGGCCGATCAGTCCTCCGCGCGGACCACGACGCCGTCGTGGTCGCTGTAGAGCGTGTCGCCCGGGGTGAAGGTGATGCCGCCGAACTCGACCGGGACGTCCCGATCGCCACTGCCGGTCTGGGTGCTCTTGCGCGGGTTGGTGCCGATGGCCTTGATGCCGATCTCCAACGTGCGCAGAATCGCCGAATCGCGCACTGCGCCGTTGACGATGACACCGGCCCAGCCGCTGGCAACGCCGCGGCCGGCGATGATGTCGCCGACCAGCGCGGTGTGCACACTCGCGCCGCCGTCGACGACCAATACGCCGCCATTGCTCGGTTCGCTCAGCGTTTGCTTGACCAGCAGATTGTCCTGGAAACAGCGGATCGTGGTGATTCGCCCGGAGAATGTCGCGTGGCCACCGAACTGAATGAACTGCGTGTCGCAGCTGCGAATCTCGGGGCCGATTTCATCGGCGAGATCGGCGGTGGCAACAACGTTCTGCGATTCGGTCACTGCGTTATTTTTGCAGCGCCTGCGGCGCTGCGTGTTCGCGGCCCCCTCAGGCTTGCATCCGAGCGGCCGAGACTCGCGCCTGCGGCGCATGCGCTTCGCCCACTCGGACGCAAGCCGGGCCGCGAACTGGCGCTCGTAAGACTCGTGCGTGGTGGAGACTCGCGCGTGGTGGCTGGGTAGCTCGATCGTTACCGGTGTCCGTGCCGCAGCTCGTAGAGATCCCGATCATGCTCGGAGATCTTCCCGTGATCTACAAGTTCCGGATCCAAACCGTGCTGGACCAGCCGGAAGCGCCGCCACACATAGCCGAGTGCGACCGTGAATATGACCAGCGGAACGATCATCATCACGATGAGGCCGATCTTCAGTGGCATCGGGCCGGGGAACAGCAACACCAGGGCGAAGAACGGGATGATCGGTCCCAGAAACCGGACGAGATAGCGTTCCATGGCCCCGTGGCCGACGAGGTCGCGGATAACCCACTCGTGCAGCTCCTCGGGGAGCTCGCGGCCCAGATCGTAGGCGATCCGCTGCCGTATCGTGGGAGTCTTCATAGCTCCAGGCTATGCCTGTGGTATAAGTCACCGCCAGTTTTCCGTGGCAACTCGGCAAACTTCAGGCGCGCCCGTGCCTGCGTTCGTAGGCTTGTCGTTCGGCCTCGCCACGGCGGCGGGCATCGGAGTCGGCGAGACTCGGATCGAGGCCGTGTTTGATCAGGCGGCTGCGCCGGTAGACATACATCAGCGCGATCGTGAAGTAGATCAGCGGCAGATACAACAGCGCCATCATGGCCAAGCCCATCCACTTCGGGCCGGGTACCAATAGAAACAGCATGAGCACCGGAATCACCGGGAGCAGAAACCGCATCAGATAGCGACGCGCGGCCCCCTGCCCGGTCAGATCGTCGCGCACCCACTCCGACATCGACGCGGGCAGCGTTCGACCGCAGGCGTAACCGATCCGCTGCGGGAAGGTCGGGGTGGTGCGTTCAGCCATGGACTCAGCATCCTCGGTGGTGAGCAGGCCGGACAAGTTGGGCACCCGACCCGATGGGCCGGGTGCTGGGCACATCGGAACTCAGCTCTGCCTGCTCGCGTGGAATTCGGCGATCTGAGTGGTCAGGTTGTGCGTGGAGTGCTTGACGGCGAGCTTCACGAACGGCTCGATGGTCTTACCGAGGACGCGTCCGGCGAGACCGCCGGGGACGCGGTACTCCACGATCGCATCGACGGTGCATGTCGCCTCGCCCTTGTCGTGGAACAGAAAGGTGGATTCGATCTCGAAACCCTTGATCGACTTCACCGCGATCGCGGCGTGCTCTTCCCAACGCACGACCTGGATGCGCGAATGCAGCGTGGCGGGTCCGAGCTTGATGACGCCGTCGAAGGTCGCGCCGACGCCCTCGACCTGGTCGGTGACCGGGGTGAATTCGTGGATCTCGGAGATGAACCGCGGCAGATTGCGGTAGTCGTTGACATAGGCGAAAGCGGTTTCGGCCGACGCCGTGCAGTCCTCGACGATTTTCACTTCGGTCATGACGTCACTGTAACTGCGGCGTGCTCGACCTACCCGGTCACGCTGTCACGGCCAGTGTCGCGGCCAGCCCGAACGCCAGCGCCATCACGCCGACCTCGAGCACGGCCCTGCGCAATGACGCCTCGGCGGTCATCCGATGGTCCGCCGCGCGCCGCACCCAGCTGCGCCGCCACCACCAGCCGAGCACGAGCAAGCCAACCAGCACAAGGGTTTTCGCGAGCAGGATGCGGCCGTAGCCGGTTGTCACGAACGGTGCCGGCCCGCCGATCCGCACCAGCCCGTTGACGACCCCGGTGGCCGCCACCGTCGCGATCAACGGCAGCGCCACTGCCGAATACCTCGGTAGCGTGACCGCCCATTCGCCACGGGTGCGCACCACCAGCGCGAGCGCGACCAGCATCCCGAACCAGGCCGCCGCGGCCAGCGCGTGCACCGCGCCGAGCACCGAACCGAACGGCTGCTGCGACATGTGCCCGGTGATCGGCCGCAGCGCCAGCGTCACGGCCGCGAATACGAGCACCAGATCGGTCGATGCGGCGTCGGGTCGGCGGAAGGCCAGCGCGCAGTAGCAGGCGATCGCGAGGGTGCCGACCAGGATCGCGATGCCGACCTGTCCGCCGCTGATCTCGACAAGGAAGGTACCGAACTGTCCGCCGCCCAGGCGTGTCACCGGAACCCCGACGATGTCGGCGGCCTCGAAGGCGAGCACCGCCAGCTCGGCCGCGCACCAGATGCCTGCCAGCACGGCGAGCAGCCGCCACGGCGGCTGCGCTCGCGGATGCACTCGGGGGAGCGCGGCAAGCCCCAGCACGGTCGCACCCGTGCCGTCCGCGATCACCCGGACGCCGCCCTCGGTCGGTATCGGCGCCGGGATGTCCAGCGCCCAGGCGAGCAACACCCCGAGCAGGCCGGCCGGGACGACGAGCAGCAACATCCGCGTGTCCCGGCCGCCGGCCGTCATACCGCTCACGGTTGTTTCCGGCTCCTGCCGCCGAACAGCGCGAACGCCAGGCCGCCGCCGAACAGCAGGACCGCGCCGACGATGAACACCCACAACGGAATACCGTTCGAGCCGCCGTCGTCGGCCGCGCTGCTTTTGGCGCCCGGCTTCGGCCCGGGGACGCCGTTGCCTGCCTTACTGAGGGTGAACTTCCTGGTTCCGCTCACCGGATGGCCGTCGGCGGAAGTCACCCGGTAGGCGATGGTGTACTCGCCGACCGGGCCGAGCTCACCCACCTCGACGCTGACCGACTTGCCCGCGACGGTCGGTGTCCCCTTCGACCACAGGTTGCCGTCCGGGCCGACGACGGTCAGCGACGGGAAGCTGGTCTGCAGATCCTCGTTGAAGGTGACGCTGACCCGTGCCGGGCTCGCATCGATAGTCGAACCGTCCTCCGGCGAACTGCCGGTGGCCGCCGAGTGCGCGGCGGCGGTGCCTGCGGCGGCCAGCCCGACGCCGAGCAGCAGCAGACCCGCGACGAGTGCGGTGAGCAGGCGGCGCGCCGTGGTCATGAGCGTCGTCCGCGGATCACGTTGCCGAGGCCGAGTGCGACACCGAGCAGACCGAGCGCGAGGCCGATGCCACCGAGCCACCTGGCAGTGCTGTCATCGGCGTCGTCGGACTCCTGGTCCGCGGCTTCGGCGGTCGACCCGTGCTCGTCTTCGCCGGCCTTCTTGGCCGCGAGGGTGATGCTGGGGGCCGGATGCTCCGGCTCCGCGCCGTCGCTGCCCATCGGCTGATCCCAGTTGACGACCTTGCCGTCGCTGTAGGTCTGCTTGGCCGGGAAGCTCAGCTTCTCCTGTGCGGGCAGTGGGCCGATCGAGAGGGCGAATCGCTGGAACTGGCCGGGCCCGACGCCGGGTGCGCCCGGGTCGGCGATCCAGGTGACGGCGGTGATCTCCGACTTCTCGTTGCGCTCGATCTTGGAGCTCCAGCCGGGGATGGGCTCGGTGCGCGCGCTCTTGGGGGCGGGCAGGGTCACGGTGAGCGCGGTGGTGCTCGCGGTCTCCGATTCGGTCGGCACCTTGAAGGTGACCACCGAGTATCCGCCCTGTTGGGCGCCGGGTGCGTCGGCGGTGACGTGCGCTGCCGCGGTGCCGCCGGTGACCATGACCAGGCCCGCGGCGACCGCGGTCGTGCAGGACGCACGCAAAAGGGAACTACGCATGGGATGAAAGGCTTTCTCTCCGAAGGAAAATGGTGCGAGCGGGTCAGGCGGGCACCGGTGGCGCGCGCGGACCGATCGCGCCGTTCGGATGAAAGCGGTAGTGCCGCAGGCCGGGATCGGGCCAGCGGGCCTGGTCGGTGCTCCGGGCGCGGCGCGGCGCGGTAAGCGCCGTCCGGAGCGCGCAGGACGCCATCACATAGAGCCGCTCGGCCGACACGATCAGCACCGCACAGCCGAACGTCGCGACAACATGCGCGGCGAGCATCCAGCCGGTGGGCAGCGCGGCCGTGGGCAGCGCGGCCGTGGGCAGCTGGATGGATGTGCCGACGCTGGAATCGTGACCGTGACCGAGCAATCCGGACAGCACCCAGTGGCCTACCAGTTGCCCGCCAGCGAGCACACCGAGCAACCCGATGGGGCGGCGCGCGATCGGCGACCAAGCTGTGGCGCATCCGACCGAGCCGGCGATGAGCAGCATCAGCGCCGTCTCCGCCGAATCCGGATAACCGCCACCGGCCGTACCGTGTGCGGCTATCGCGAGCGCACCGACCGCGAGGCCGACCAGGCAGCCGCGCAGGCTGCCGGTGATCGGACCGGTGCGCATTGCGAGCGGGAGGTCAGCCCACGCCGAGGCGCGCCAAGACGTCCGCCTCGATCCCGGACAACTCGGTGGAGATCGACGCGTGCACGGCCCGGCGGCGCGGCGCGGGCATTTGCTCCGCGGTCCGCACGGCGGCGGTCAGATTGTCGAGCCGATCCTGCGTGGCCTTGACGAAGGTCTTGCCGTCGCCGTTCTTGCTGTCGCCGATCGTGCCAAGTGCGCCTTCGGTATTGGCGATGCGGGCCTGCAGCTTGGCGCCGTGACCGCTGAAATCGCCCAGCTGTTCGATGCCGACGCCGAGCTGGTGGGCGCGACGGTTATCGATCTGGCCGCGAATCAATGTCGCGGCGCGATAGGCCAGCGGCGCGAGGACGGGGATCAGCACGCGGGCAACCCCGAGGTATTTGCGAACCTGGCTGGCGCTGAACGGATCCCGCTCGGCCTTCGCGGCCAGCTTCAGTGCGGCCTTCTCTTCGGCCTGCAGCGCGGAGATCTGTGCTTTGGCGACCTTGCGCTGGGTGCGGGCCTCGGCGCGAAGGGCTTTGCGATCGTTCTTCGCGCCGAGTCTGGCCTCCAAGCCGGCCTTGTGCTTGAGGGCTTTCGCCTCGGCCTTGCGGCTCGGGCGCCGCTTGCGCTTCGTGAACAACCCCATCGAAGGCCCTCCGTCATGCTGGTTTGCCATGGCAGTACGACGTCGGGGAACGCCCGTCCGCCCCATGTCACGTTTGTCGCTACCCTAGCTTGTGTCCGATGTGCCACGCCTGCGGCACGGCGTGTTCCCGGCCCCCTCGGTCTCGGTTCCGAGCGGCCGAGACGGGTGCCTGCGGCGGCCTGCACGAGTGTCGGACATTCGTCCGCCCCGGGGCGCCCCCGGCCTTGTCCACTCGGCAGCAAGAGGATCGCGAACGGGCGCTCACAAGATTCGCACCGTCGTGGTCGAGATGTGGGCCGAGCTCATTCGTCACGGGGCCGGTGGGGACTCTGTGCAGGTCGGTCATGCGGTTCGCGGAGTTGTCGGGGGTAGGGACCATACTGCATACGTGTATTCGGGCATCGGCGATCGCAACGGTCGCAATCACGAGGGCGGCCATCGTGACGGCACAGCCGACGATCGGCCGCGCGATGCCACGGCGGCTTTCGTCGATGCCAGGGCGCTGATCGGGTGTCGGCACCGGTTGCATCTCAACGCGGCTCATCCGGAGATGCTGACCGGTGTGAGCGAGGATGCCGGGGTCCGGCAGCGGCGTGAGGCCGCCTCGGCGCACCGGACGCAGGTGCGAGAAGCGCTGATCGCAGCAGCTCCGGACAGTTGGCTGGTGATCGACCCGACGCTGCGCGCGGGCGAGCGATCCGAGGCGACGCTGCGTGCGTGTGCCGCAGGGACGCACCACATTTGGGGCGGATTGTTGCCGCAGGAGCCCGACACCGGCCGACGCGGCGGCTCGGAGATTCTGCTGCGCGACCTGGACCGCGGCGGCTACATCCCGGTGATCGTGGTCAACCACAAGGTGACCGACCCGCGTCAGCCCGAGCCCGCCGACTTCCATCCGACCACCTCGGATCTGTATCACTGGGATCCGCAACCGGATCCGCATCGCAAACTGCGTCAGCAGCCGCGCGATCAGCAGCGTCTCGCGCACCTCTATCGGATGCTCCAGCGCCACGGAATGGCCAGCCCGGCCCTGGTCGGCGGTGTGATCGGGTACCACTTCGACCGCATCCTCGTGCACGATCTCGGCCTGCTGCTCGCCGATTACGACCGGCGCTACGCCGACCGGATCGCGGTGGTCCGCGGCGAATCGCCGACGGTGCCCTCGAAGGTGCCCGAGTGCAGGCAGTGCCCGTGGTGGAGCCGGGGTGCCGCCGGCGAGGGCAGCGCCGAGGGCGTCAGCTGTGAGGGCTGGTTGACCGAGCATCGGGACGTGAGCCTGGTGGCGCCGGGTTCGCGCGCGGAGGTGCTGCGGGGGCACGGCGTGCAGACCATCGACGATCTGGCCGCCTGGGTCGGCGACGATCCGGAGGACTGGCAGCACGGACCGTTCGACGAAGCCGTGGTGACCGCACGAGCGTGGCTCGCCGGTGCGCCGTTGGTCCGCAAGGTCGACAAGGTGTGGGTGCGCCGAGCCGACGTCGAGGTGGATGTAGACCTGGAGAGCTTCCAGGAATTTGGCGCCTACCTGTGGGGCACGCTGCTCGACGGGCAGTATCGGCCGTTCGTCACCTGGGATCCGCTGCCGACCGAGGACGAGGGCCGTTCCTTCGGCGAGTTCTGGACCTGGCTGATGACGGTGCGCGCCGAGGCCGCCGCGGCGGGGAAAACCTTTGCCGCCTACTGCTATTCGCGCACCGCCGAAGACAAGTGGCTTTACGAGTCGGCACGCCGTTTCGCAGGGCGACCCGGGGTGCCGACGGTCGACCAGGTGCGCTCGTTCGTCGACGGGCCACAGTGGGTGGACATGTTCCAGGCTGTCGCCGACCAGTTCATCTGCCCGAACGGCAAGGGTCTGAAGAAGATCGCACCGGTCGCGGGTTTCGCATGGCGCGATCCCGAGGCGGGTGGCGAGGCGTCGATGAGCTGGTATCGGCGCGCCGTCGGCTACGACAGCGAACCCGACCTCGGTCAGCGCACCCGGCTGCTGGAATACAACGAGGACGATGTGCGGGCCACCATGGTGCTGCGCGAGTGGATGCACCCGCGCGAACCCGGTCCGCACAGCGCAGACCTCGAGGTTCCTGCACTCGCCGATTTCGGGCGTCGTAGTATCGCGACGTGACTGAGCACGTTGAAGAACTCGAGTTCCAGGCCGAAACCCATCAGCTGCTCGAGCTGATGATCCACTCGGTCTATTCGAACAAGGACACGTTCCTACGGGAGCTGATCTCCAACGCTTCCGATGCCCTGGACAAGCTGCGGCTGGAGTCCTACCGGGACAAGGATCTGCACGTCGACACCTCCGATCTGCACATCGAGCTGGAGGTCGACACAGACGCGCGGATCCTGACCGTGCGGGACAACGGCATCGGCATGTCGCGCGCCGAGGTTGTCGATCTGATCGGCACGTTGGCCAAGTCGGGCACCGCGGAGTTGCGCAAGAAGCTGAACGAGGCCAAGAGCGCGGCGGCCGCCACCGGCGACCCGGCAGAGCTCATCGGCCAGTTCGGCATCGGTTTCTACTCGACCTTCATGGTCGCTGACAAGGTCACGCTGACCACTCGCAAGGCCGGCGAGACCGAGGGCACCCGCTGGGAGTCCACCGGCCAGTCCACCTACACGATCGAGACGCTGGACGACGCGCCGCAGGGTACCGCGGTCACGCTGCACCTCAAGCCCGCCGACGAGGACGACCACCTCTTCGACTACACCCAGGAGTGGAAGCTCCGCGAGATCGTCAAGAAGTACTCCGACTTCATTGCCTGGCCGATCCGCATGCAGGTCGAGCGGACCGTCACCGAGGGCGAGGGTGAGGACAAGACCGAGAAGACCATTGTCGAGGACCAGACCCTCAACTCCATGAAGGCGCTGTGGACCCGCCCGAAGAGCGAGGTCAGCGACGAGGAGTACAAGGAGTTCTACAAGCACGTCAGCCACGGTTGGGACGATCCGCTCGAGATCATCCCGATGAAGGCCGAGGGCACGTTCGAATACCAAGCGCTGCTGTTCGTTCCGTCGCACGCGCCGTTCGACCTGTTCACCCGCGAGCACAAGCGCGGCGTGCAGCTCTACGTGAAGCGGGTGTTCATCATGGACAACTGCGAAGAGCTGATGCCGGAGTACCTGCGCTTCGTCAAGGGTGTGGTGGACGCCCAGGACCTTTCGCTCAATGTTTCTCGCGAGATCCTGCAGCAGGACCGGCAGATCCAGATGATCCGCAAGCGCCTGGTGAAGAAGATCCTTTCGACGGTCAAGGACTTGCAGGGAGCCGAAGACCAGGCGAAGTACCAGACCTTCTGGAGGGAGTTCGGCCGCGTCCTCAAGGAGGGCCTGCTCTCGGACTTCGACAACCGCGAGACCCTGCTGCAGGTGTCGTCGTTCGCCTCGACGAACTCCGACGCCGAGCTCACCACGCTGGCGCAGTACGTCGAGCGGATGCAGGACGGCCAGGACGCGATCTACTACATGACCGGCGAGAGCCGTCAGCAGGTCGAGAGCTCTCCGCACATGGAGGCTTTCAAGGCCAAGGGCCGTGAGGTACTGATCCTCACCGACCCGGTCGACGAGATGTGGGTCGGTTCGGTGACCGACTTCGACGGCAAGCCGTTCATGTCCGTCGCCAAGGGCGAGGTCGATCTGGAGTCCGAGGAGGAGAAGAAAGCCTCCGAGGCGCTGCGCGAACAGCAGGACAAGGACTTCGCCGAGGTACTCACCTGGCTCGGCAAGGCCCTCGACGACAGCGTCAAGGAGGTGCGCCTGACCAGCAGGCTCACCACCTCTCCTGCCTGTCTGGTCGGCGATGTCTTCGACTTCACCCCGATGCTGGAGCGGATGTATCGCGCCTCCGGCCAGCTGGTCCCGGAAACCAAGCGGATTCTCGAGCTCAACCCGACACATCCGTTGGTCACCGGTCTGCGCGACGCCTATGACACCCGCAAAGAGGACGCCGACGCAGGCAAGGTTCCCGAGCTCACCGAAACCGCCGAACTACTCTATGGCACAGCGGTTCTGGCCGAGGGCGGCGAGCTGAAGGACCCGGCCCGGTTCGCGCACATCCTCACCGATCGGCTCACCCGCACGCTCTGAGGCTCGCCCGCCTCTCCGCGTCTTCAGGCCAGATTTGTGTGCCACAGCGGTGGCGTCGGCGGCCGGCGGTGCGACGGTGGGTGAGTTGGCTGGTACCCCGTGAGTTACCCATGTGCTCACGAGATCAGTTGTCACGTGGGTTGCACCGGGTGATGGGCCGGAATCCGGCCCATCACCCGGCGAACTTTCGACGACAATGACGGAATGGCGGATGAGCCCGTCGAGGTCCCGGTCAGCGTAGAAGTCCTTCGCGCACAGTGATATTCGCACGGGTGGGTAGGGCCTCGCGGGTGGCGCGACTAGCCTTGGGCGAGTCGAAAGGATCGTCCGAATGCCAGGAAACCCGCTCGTGGCCGCTGAACCTTGGGATCTCGTCGCCGACGGATACGCCGAATTCGCGCCCGCGATCATGGAGCCTTTCTCCGCTCGCGCGCTCGAACTGGCGGGATTGACGGTGGATTCGCAGGTCGTCGATATCGCGGCGGGAACGGGCATGCTGAGTCTGCTCGCCGCCGAGCGGGTGGCGCAGGTGCAGGCCATCGATTTCTCCGAACCGATGATCCGCAGGCTCGTCGCGGCCGCGGACGCCGCAGGTCTGACCAATATCGAGGCTCGGGTGGGGGATGGGCAGGCGCTGCCGTTCGATGCGGGCCGATTCGCCGCCGGTTTCTCGATGTTCGGGTTGATGTTCTTTCCGGACCGCGCCAAGGGGTTCGCCGAACTGTTCCGGGTGCTGAGCCCCGGCGGCACCGCGGTGGTGTCGAGCTGGGCGCCGGTCGTGGAGTCGCCGCTCATGCGAATGATGTTCGGCGCCTCTGCCGCCGCCGACCCGAGCATCCAGGAGCCGCAGCCCAACTTCCAGAGCCTGGAGAATCCGGACGTCTTCGCTACCGAAATGCGCATGGCCGGATTCGCGGGCGTGAGCATTCAGCGCCACACCACCTCGCTGAGCTTCGGCAGCGCCGACGAGATGTGGGAAACGATGGTCCGCAGCAGCGCCCCGATGGTCCTTACGCGCCGCAACGTCGGCGAAGAGGTCTGGGCCGAGCGCGCCGCGCTCATGCGCGCCTACCTCGCGGACAACTACCGCCCGAATCACCCGTTGTCCACCACGGCCTTCCTCGGAATCGGCCACAAGCCGCAGCCCTGATATCGCCCGGAAACGCGAACACCCCGCCATTCCGGCCGGGCCGGAGTGACGGGGTGCAGGTGTTTGTACGGCAGGTTATTACCGCGGGGCCATGCGCAGCGCGCCATCCATGCGGATGGTCTCGCCGTTGAGGTAGTCGTGCTCGACGATGTACTGCGAGAGCTGCGCGTACTCGTCGGGGCGGCCGAGGCGGGACGGGAACGGGACGCCCGCCTCGAGGCCCTTGCGGTACTCCTCGGTGACACCGGCCAGCATCGGAGTGTCGATGATGCCGGGGGCGATGGTGTTCACGCGGATGCCGAACTGGGCCAGGTCGCGCGCGGCGGGCACGGTCATGCCGTGCACGCCACCCTTGGAGGCGGAGTACGCGATCTGGCCGATCTGGCCCTCGAAAGCGGCGACCGAGGCGGTGTTGATGATGACGCCGCGCTGGCCGTACTCGTCGACCGCGTCGGTCTTGGCGATAGCGTCGGCGGCCAGGCGCATGACGTTGAAGGTGCCGAGCAGGTTCACCGTGATGACCGTGCGGAACAGCTCCAGGTCGTGCGGGCCGTTCTTGGAAAGGATGCGGCCTGCCCAGCCGACGCCGGCGCAGTTCACGGCGATACGCAGCGGCACACCGGACTCGACGACCTTGGCGACCGCGGCGCTGACCTCGTCGTTGCTGGTGACATCGGCCGGAATCAGGGTGACACCCTCGGGCACGTTGTCGCCCGCGCGCTCGATCGACTGCGGCACGTCAAAGCCGAAGACGGTGGCGCCCAGTTCGGCGAAACGCTTGGCAGTGGCGGCGCCGAGGCCGGATGCGCCTCCGGTGACAATGGCGGCGGAACCCGAAATCTCCACGATGGTCCTCTCGTTCGTGACAGCCAGTTGGCCTTTCGTCAATTGCACCCTAATAGGTGCAGCCCGGTGCAGTCCGTCCGGAGCCCGCGCCGGGCCGAGCGCAGGCGAGGCAGTCGCCGAACCAATCATGGTGAGAGCCTGATCACGGCCCTCTCCACTGTCTGTGGTGCGCAAGATTATTTGCGAACATATATGTTCATCGGTGGTACCGTCGCACTATGAACGTGTTCTCCTCCGTGTCTGTCGCGGATCGGCGAATCCTCATTACCGGTGCGGCGCGCGGAATCGGGGCGGCGCTGGCTCGACAGTTGCACGCGCGCGGGGCCAAGGTCGCGCTGCTCGGGCTGGAGGCGGAGCTGCTGGCCGAGGTGGCGCACGAATGCGGTGACGCGCCATGGCGTTACTGCGACGTCGGGGACTCCGCGCAGGTGGATCGGGTGGTGTCAACGCTGGTCAATGAGCTGGGCGGGCTCGATGTCGTGGTGGCCAATGCCGGGGTGGCGCGGCAGTTGGCGCTGCTGGGCGGCGATCCCGCGGTGATGGAGGAGACCCTCGCCGTCAACGTGCTCGGCGTTTACTACACGCTGCGCGCCGCCGGCCCACACATTTGCCACCCGGATGGTTACGCACTGATCGTTTCGTCGCTTGCGGCCGCGGTGAATCTCCCGCTGGCCGGGGCATACAGCGCATCGAAGGCCGGAGCCGAGGCGCTCGGCAACACGCTGCGCAACGAGATCAGGCACTCCGGCGCCAAAGTGGGCATCGCCTACTTCGCCGAGCTCGACACCGATATGACTACCCGCGGTTTCGGCACCGCCGCCGCGCGGGCCATCCTCGGCCGGTCCACGGTATCGGGCGTTGCGCCGCTCGGCCCGGCGATCGATGCGGTCGAACGGGCCATCGCCCGCCGCAAGCGCAAGGTTGTTTCACCGTGGTGGGTGGCCTTGGTACTGCCGTTTCGGCCGATCGCCCAGCGTGCTGTCGATATCGCACTGCGCCGCGGGGTTGCGCGGGCGCTCGAGATCGCGCGCACCGAAGCGGCGCCCTTCACCACCGACCAGCCGTCGCGGCCACGCAGAATGGAGCGATAGACCTAGCGCGACCGAGTACCGAACCAGACCGAACACCCGGAGCCACCGAATGACCGAACCGGCCAGCACCGTCCGCCAACTCCCTCGGGGCCGCCACGGCCTGCCGAGGGAGCAGGTGATCGCCTCGCAGCGCGATCGAATCCTGGACGCGATGGCCGAGGCTATGGCCGAAAACGGTTATGTCGGAACATCGGTCGCGGCGGTGCTGAAACGTGCGGGAGTATCGCGGGAGACCTTCTACGAGCAGTTCCGTTCCAAGGAGGACTGTTTCGAGGCGGCCTACGAGCGGGCGGTCGGCCAATCACTGTCCCGTATCGCGGAGGCCGCGGCGCCACCCGCCGATTCGGCCGAGGCCGACAGGGACCGACCGGCGGCGCCGGATCCCGAGCGGATGGACCGCATTCTCGGCGCCTACCTCGACGGCCTCGCCGACGAGCCCGCCTATGCCAGGTTGTTTCTCGTCGAGGTCTACGCGGTGGGGTCCAAGGCGGTGGCGCGCCGAGCTCTGCTGCAGGAGTCCTTTGTTGCCTTGATCGCCGATGTCCTCGGTGCCCGCACCGAGGAGCAGCGCTTCGCCTGTCAGACCCTCGCCGCGGCGGTCAGTGCGATGGTTACCGCTCGAATTGCGGCCGACGATCCGGATGGACTTCGTGGGTTGCGCGAGCCGCTACTGGATCTGGTTCGTCGCAGTGGTGATCTGTTCGGGACGGCGATGGTGCGTCACGGCGCCGTGCGCGCATGAGCAGCGCGGCACCGGCGATGGCGGGTGCGATGGCGGCGATCGCGGCACCGAGCATGACGCCCATGCCGGGCATCGCCGCAGCGAGCAGGGTCGCAGTACCGAAGTAGAGGAACAGCAATCCGGAGCAGATCCCGATCACGTGTTCCGGGAGATGCTTGCCCACCAGGATCCCGACTCCGATAGCGAGTGCGTCGGCCGCGACCATGCCGATGGTCGACCCGATCCAGACGCCGAACCAACTGTTGTCGGTGGCAAGCGCAGCCGTCGCGAACATGGTCCGGTCGCCGAGTTCAGCAAGCAGGAAGGCCGAGAGCACCACGAAATACGGCGCGGTGGTTGAGCGTGGCGGCGCGGATTCGGTGTCGTCGGTGGCGGCACCGAGGTGTTCACGCAGCGTCCACAGGCCGACGGCGAGGAAGGTGATCGCGGCGACCAGGGAGATCGCCCGGGTCGGCAGTGCGGCCCCCAGGAAGAACCCCACGCCGACCGAGATCAGGTGCACTGCCGCGGTGGCGGAGGCGATCGCGCCGAGCACGACCCACCAGCGGTAGCGCAGCGCGAATGTCAGCGCCATCAGCTGGGATTTGTCACCGAGTTCGGCAAGGAAGACGATACCGACGCTCAGCAATATCGTGGCGATCATGTGTGCACTCCCGGGTCTCCGGCCTGCCTGCCTGGAGATCGGGGTAGGTCTCCGGCCGACAACGAAATAGATGTCTAGGCCGAAGGTCTCGCCCACCGGAGCTATGCCGGTTCACACCGCCGGACCCGCGCCATCGTGTGGCGGTAGGTCAGTATGTCGACTGCATGATTGGGGGCTACTCCCCTTCGTTGCTTCCGACTGTACCCCGGTAGCTATCGGGATGCCAACTTGCTGTTGTCGAAATCGCAATGCGCACAATAAGTTTGGCGATCCACGTAGCTGTTTTTGGGTACCCTCACGCGGCGAGCAGCATGGCAAGAACCGCAGTGTCGGGATCACTGATCGGGTCCAGGCCCACCCGGCTGACCAGCGAGGTGATGGTGCCGTCCGACTCGGCCTCCGCCCAAGCCGCTCGATGCTCGAGCCCCAGGTGTGGGACACCGGGAAGCAGCACGCAGCCCGATGCCGCGCCCGCGCACTCCGGCAGCGAAGGCCGGGTTTCCGAGGGCGGATGCAGCATCAGGAGGGCTGTCGGCACATGATCGGCAAACCGACCGGGAGCCAGCGCCTCCGCGCCGAGCACCGGACCCTCGGCCAGCACCATTCCCACCGTGCCGGGTTGCGGGTCGTCGGGCAGATCCTCCCGGACGCCGAACACGGTCGAGGTGGTCAGCAGCCCCGGCATGGTGGCCACCCGCACGGCGAGCACCAGTACCTGCGCCCATTCCTTGGTGGTATCCGGCCAGCGGCCGGAGATGACGAACCCGCGCAGCGATCCGCGAGCTTGGAACGGCGTGATGCCGATCGGTCCGTTCGTGTGCATGGTGCCTCCCGTCAAAGAACCGGGGGCGGCGTTGCCCGTCCTCGTACTGTGGACTCTCGAGAATGGCTCACGAATCACCTGGCACACAAGTACCAAAGAGTGCTAACCAGGCAAAAAGGACCAGCCCGTAGTCGGCGATGCCGACTACGGGCTGATGATCTATCGGCCGATACCGAGGCAACAGCTCATTTCAAGCAGGGCATTTCGCCGCAAGGTCCCTGCGAATAGTGGCCCCTCGGCACGACGACGCCTTGCGAGCGCAACGAGACCCAGCTAGGACATCGCGGCCCGTCCCACCTCCACGACAGCCGAAGCGCACCCACCGAAGTCGCAAGCTCAGCTACCAACGCCCGCACTCGGCACTATGACGCCTTTCGAGCGCAGCGAGATCGAGCACTAGAGTTCGCGGCCCGGCTCGCGTCCGAGTGGGCGAAGCGCATGCGCCGAAGGCGCTAGTCTCGCCCGCTCGGACGCGAGCCTAAGGGGGCCGCGAACACGCAGCGCCGCAGGCGCTGCCTAACCAAAAATGAGCCCCTTGGCCTGGCCGACGGCACGCGCGAAGCGCTCCTGCACGTCTTCCCAGTTCACGACGTTCCAGAACGCGGTGACGTAGTCCGCCTTGACGTTCTTGTACTGCAGGTAGAAGGCGTGCTCCCACATGTCGACCTGCAGCAGCGGGATGATGCCGAGCGGCACGTTGGCCTGCTGGTCGTACAGCTGGAAGGTCAGCAGCTTCTGGCCGAGGGTGTCGTAACCGAGCACCGCCCAGCCGGAGCCCTGCAGGCCGTTGGCCGCGGCGGTGAACTGCGCGCGGAACTTGTCGAACGAGCCGAACTGGTCGTCGATCGCGGCGGCCAGCTCGCCGACCGGCTTGTCACCACCGTTGGGGGACAGGTTCTTCCACCAGATGGAGTGGTTGACGTGGCCGCCGAGGTGGAAGGCCAGGTTCTTCTCGTTCAGGAAGATGGCGGCGTGATCGCCGGCCTCGCGGGCCGCGTCGAGCTTCTCCAGTGCGGAGTTGACGCCCGCGACGTAAGCGGCGTGGTGCTTCGAATGGTGGATCTCGTTGATCTGCCCGGAGATGTGGGGCTCCAGGGCGCTGTAGTCGTAATCCAGATCTGGCAACGTGTACTCAGCCACGATGTCCCTTCCTAATGTCGGGCTATGTGTGCCCTCGTCTTCGAGCACACTCAGCCATCATTCGTACACCCGCTCGGTTCCAACCGGGCCGTGTACCCCCGCATTCCATGATCGATACCATCGGCGCTTCGGTTGTTCCTCGCCGTGCGAACGTACCGACTGATTTCCTGAGCACATGGGGTAACTCGCCCGGGACACGCAGAACTTCTGTCAGGTACTCGACCGCCGACCCCGCGACGCGACTACCTCGGCACCTACGATCGACAGCAGACGCGCAGTGGCGGCGGCGCCTAGCATTGAACCCATGTCCTGGTATGACGAATTAGTGGGGCGGGTGCGCCTTCCGGAGCCGGTCATGGTGTCACCGGACGCAGCGCTGCCAGGGCGCGGCGAGCCGCTGGTGGTCCCCGAGACGCATTACCTGAACGGGCATCCGATCCATCCGCCGTTCCCGGAGAATATGCGGGTCGCTGTGGTGGCGATGGGCTGTTTCTGGGGTGCCGAGAAGGAGTTCTGGCAGATCGAGGGCGTCTACTCGACCGCAGTCGGTTACGTGGGCGGCTATACGCCGAACCCGACCTACGAGGAAGTGTGCAGCGGGCGGACCGGTCATACCGAGTCCGTGCTCGTCGTCTTCGATCCCGAGGTGATCGACTACGCCGGTGTCCTGCGGCATTTCTGGGAGAACCACGATCCGACGCAGGGCATGCGGCAGGGCAACGATCGCGGAACCCAGTACCGCTCGGCCATTTTCACGCTGAGTCCGGAGCAGGCAGAGATCGCGCATGCCACCGCGAGGGCGTTCGGTGAGCGGCTCGCGGCGGCCGGCTACGGCCGGATCACCACGGAGATCACCGAACTGTCCGACCTGTCCGGTTTCTATTACGCCGAGGGCTACCACCAGCAGTACCTGGCCAAGAATCCCGGCGGCTACTGCCCGGTGCACGCCACCGGCGTGAGCTGCCCGGTGGGCCTGGGCGCCTGAGCGGCGGGGCTGGAAAAGAAAACCGCACATCCGGTGGATCGGATGTGCGGTTCGGGTGTGCGGTTGTTCAGAGCTGCGGCACGATGCCGGGGCGCATGGTCTGCGGATCACCCGCGTCGTGAGCCTTCCACCAGCGCACCCCGCCCTCGATGAACTCGGCCAGTGGGATTTCCCGGCCGTTCTGGTCGTGGATGGTCATGTTGTCGAACCACACGCGCACGTCCAGCTCGCGTGGATCGATGCCTTCCTCCTGCGAGAACTCCAGCACGTGCGCGGAAACGCCGTCACCGATCTTGGTGTCGAAGCTGAGCAGTTCGCTCCACAGCGCCCAGCCGCTGTCGTCGACATCGATGAACTCCCAGCCGTGCAGCCGTCCACCGCCGAAGCTGCGGATTCCCGCGTCCAGCCCGTCGAGCTGCAAGGGCAGCACCGTCGCGGCTATATCGTCCCAGCGCTGGATGCGCATCGAGGCGGCGACACGGCCGACGCCGGTGAATGTCAGCCGCACCCGGTTTCCCTCTGGCACAGGTCCGTCCTGCGGGAGGGTCAACACTTCCAGTTCCAGACTCAGTCGACGACCTGCCTCGTCAACCTCCAGTCCTAGGCATGTGGCCTCGGACAGAGCGGTGTTGAGCCCAGCCGTATCCAATCCGTCGAGTAGCCCCCTGCTCACATTCATACCTTCAGGCTACCGACAGCACCTGCGGGAACCCGGTATTTAAGTTTTTCGCTAGTGTTCTCGTTTTTATGGAACCGAATCGATCGTGGGGCCGTCCAAGTAGATATCGGGGTCTGCTCGGCCGTTGGCCCCGAAGCTACGGCGAATGACCGCTCCGGGATGGCTAGGAGGGGAGTCTCGGATCGGTCGTTCGTGTCGCTCGGTTCGCTGCAGGGCTGCTGTTCAGGGGCGATTCGTCCGGATTCGATGGTGCTGCATTCCGGGATCGAGTGGACCTGCTGATTTCTTGATAGGCCTTAGCTGTAAGCGGTGTGCTGCCAGATAGCGAGACCTGTGGATCAAGTTGTGGATTATGTGGATAACTCCGATAGAGGTATGCACAAGCAACCCCGTAGCGGGGTGTCCGACAGGAACCGGAAGGACAGAACATACCCGAGGTAGCCGACCGCTGTCGAGGCCGTCCTCGTGTCATAGCGGGGGAGTCGCCGGTGCAGCGCGAGCCCACAAGTCCCCGGCAGTGCGGCGACCATGGCAGGATCGAAGAGTGACGAGCCCTGAGGTCCCGTCGGTGCCGGTGGAAGCCGTGCCCGGCGAATTCGACAATCCCGCTGACGCCACCGCGGCCGACGCCGCGCGGGCGATTCTGCTCGACGTGCGCGAGGATGACGAATGGCAGCTCGGGCACGCGCCGGGCGCGATCCACATTCCCATGGTCGACGTGCCCGCTCGAATCGACGAGCTGGATTACGACGCCGACCTCTATGTCATCTGCAGGCAGGGCGGTCGGTCGATCGAGGTGGTCAAGTACCTCACCCACGTCGGTTTCGATGCGGTGCACGTCAAGGGTGGCATGGTGGCATGGCAGCAGTCGGGCCGTCCGCTGGTTGCTGTCGGCGACCACCCGGCGAAGATCTACTGACGGAAAGAGCGAGGTGCTCGGCATGAGCGTCAGGCCCGGAGGCGGCAGCCTGGGTAACCACGGCGGGCCCGCGAATGCCGAAAAGGAGGCACTGTGAGTACGGTGGTGCAACCTTGCGCGCGCTGTGGCGCGCGCTGGGCCGTGCAGACGACCCCGATGCACTGGTGCCCGCGCTGCCGAGGCGTGTTGCTGTCACCTGCTCCGATCGACGCCCCCGCCGAGCGTCGCAACTACCGCTGGGTCGCGCGCCGGCCCGACCAGCGCGTTCGCCGGGCTTCGACCTCGGGAAGAGCCGGGCAGTCGGTCGAAACACCGCGCTATGCCGAGATGCCTCGGTGGGGTCTGTCGGACCCGAAAGCCTC
Source organism: Nocardia sp. NBC_01009 (assembly GCF_045208035.1). Lineage (NCBI taxonomy): Bacteria > Bacillati > Actinomycetota > Actinomycetes > Mycobacteriales > Nocardiaceae > Nocardia > Nocardia sp. NBC_01009. The sequence goes on from NZ_CP108695.1 coordinate 1,229,390, forward strand.
GCCGGCCGCCGCCCCGAAGCGTCGGCTCGCTCCCTTCTCGGACCGCGTCGTTGCGCTGCTGCTTGCCACGGCGGTGGTGTTCGCCGTCGCGTGCCTCGCTGAACTCGGGCGATATGGGATTCTGCTGCGCAACCGCACTCGCCTGGTGAATCCGATACTGCTCACCCTTTCCGACTACCTGCTGTTGCTTTCCGCTGTGCTCGGACTGGTGCTGGCGCTGGCTACCGCGTTGGCGCTGCTCGGCTGGCTGATCGAGACGCGCCGGGTCGCCTACGAGCGGTCCGGGCGGCGGGACCCTCGATCGGTGCGGACGCTCGCCCTCGGCTGCCTGATTCCGGTGGTCAACCTGTTGTGGCCCGGTGTCTTTCTGACCGAGGCCGTGATGGTCTCCGCGCCGGACCGGCCGGCCGATCCTCGGGTCTTGCGGGCCGTCCGGATCTGGTGGTGCGCCTGGGTGTTCGGCGGCTTTGTCGCGGTCGCCGCGCTGCTGTGGCGGACTGCGGACTCGTTGCAGGTCAAGGCGGACGGAGTGATGTTCACCGCGTTCACCGATGCCATTGCCGTTGGGGTCGCATTGCTGACGCTGTGGCTGATGCGGATGATCGAGGGCCGGGATCTGCTCGGCCACACCAGGATCGCGCGCCGCTGGGTGATCGCGGTCGATCCGCAGGTGCCGGTCATCGAGCCGGTGCAGCCGGGCGGCACGGTCGAGGCAGCACCGCCCGGCTCCGCGAATTCAGCGCCGCGTGGTGCTGCGGATACCGTCAGCAGCGAGGATCAGGACAACGCCAGCAGCGCTGTGCACCGTGAGCACGAGGAGGTTATGGCCAAGTGAGCCAGGGCAGTCGCGCACCGTTCGTCGTCGCGCACCGGGGAGCCTCGGCGGCGCGACCCGAGCACACACTCGCCGCCTACGAGCTTGCGCTGCAAGAGGGCGCCGACGGTGTGGAATGTGATGTCCGGCTGACCAGGGACGGGCACCTGGTCTGCGTGCACGATCGCACCGTCGATCGAACCTCCTCAGGCACCGGGCCGGTGAGCGAGATGACCCTCGACGAACTGAAGAAGCTCGACTTCGGCGCCGACGGCGCACCATCGGCCGTGCTCACGCTCAGCGAACTGATCGAACTCGTGCTCGACTGGCGTAGCAGGCCCACCAAGCTGTTCATCGAAACCAAGCACCCCGTCCGCTACGGCGCACTGGTGGAGAACAAGCTGCTCGCCGAACTCCAGCGCTTCGGAATCGCAACACCGGCTTCGGCCGACCACTCCCGCGCGGTGGTCATGTCCTTCGCGGCCACCGCGGTATGGCGGATCCGCCGTTCCGCGCCACTTCTGCCGACCGTCTTGCTCGGCGAATCATCGCGTTACCTGGGCGGCGGCGCCGCGACCACCGTCGGCGCCACCGCGGTCGGCCCTTCGGTGAAAACCCTGCGTGAGCACCCCGACCTGGTCGACAAGGCCGCCGCCGCGGGCCGCGCCACCTACTGCTGGACCGTCGACGACCCCGACGACGTCCGCCTCTGCGCCGACCTCGGCGTCAGCTGGGTCGCCACCAACCACCCAGGCCGCACCAAAGCCCTGCTATCGGCTTGATTTGGCAGCGCCTGCGGCGCATGCGCTTCGGCTGTTGTAGAGGTGGGACGCACCGCGAACCCAGGGCCGGGGTCTCGCTGCGCTCGTCATCGTGGTGAGTGGTTCTCGGAGTGCGTCGGTTGCTGACACAGGGGGCCCCACTGCGCGTCGGGGCCCGCGAACCCCTGCACTGAATGCGCGAGATCGCCACTAACGCCCCCACTCGGCACGATGATGTCTTCCGAGCGAAGCGAGACCGAGCACTAGAGTTCGCGGCCCGTCTCGCTTCCGAGCCGTCGAAGCGCATGCGCCGCAGGCGCGAGTCTCGACGGCTCGGAAGCGAGACCAAGGGGGCCGCGAACACGCAGCGCCGCAGGCGCTGCCAAAAGACACAGCGAACACGCAGCGCCGCAGGCGCTGCCAAAAGACACAGCGAACACGCAGCGCCGCAGGCGCTGCCAAAAGACACAGCGAACACGCAGCGCCGCAGGCGCTGCCAAAAGACACAGCGAACACGCAACGCCGCAGGCGTTGCCGAACAAACACAGCCGCTGCAGTAGGTTTTGCTCCGTGGGTAAGAGCAAGCGCAATAGTCCTAAGCCCGGGGGCAACCGGGCGCAGCGTCTCGCCGAGCGGCGGGCGGTGCTGGAGCAGTCGGGACAGGGTGTCGCGCGCCCGTTCGAGGGGCTGGCCGCGGAGTGCGATCTAGTCGCGCTACGTGAGTTCGTACCGTCGGCGACCGCGACGCTGAAGCTGTCGCCCGATATCGCGGCGGAGCGGTCGGTGGTGCTGGCCACGGTGCTGCCCGGTGCGGTCGCCGCGTTGGTGCGTGCGGGGGATCAGCCGACCGGCTACGTCGGCACGCAGGTCCAGTTCCAGGGTGCGGATCCGGCTGCCGATCTTGCGGCCGCCATTCTGTGGACGCAGTCGGCGGAGCCGGGCGAATCGCTTTCTGCTGCGCAGAGCGTGGCCGGCGGGCCGCGGTTGGCCGATGTGATCGATCCCGGCGCCGATCTCGAGCTCACCGTGCACCAGGACTTCGACTGGTGGGTGCCCGAAGGCGTGCAGCCCGATCCGCAGGTTGCCGCGACCATCGAGCAGGCCAAGCAGGCGATCATGCCGTCGGCGCGGTTGGATCTGGGCGCCGATTCGATCGGCGCCGCATGGTGGGTCGACGCGGGCGAGAAGGCGCATGTGCGCTGGGTTCGGCCGGAAGACGAAGATGCGCTGATGCTCGCGCTGGCCAGGCTGCATGCCGCGGGCGGGCTGCACCTGGGCGAGGGCTCGCGTTTCGCGGGGTCGTTCCGTACGCACGGACTGCTGGTGCCGGTGTTCGACCTCGATCCCGAGCTGCACGCCACCGAATGGACCAAGCCGGCTATCGAGTTCGGTGCGCGGTTGTCGGAGGCGCTGGCGAAGGATGCGCCGCTTTCGGCCGATGAACGTCGCTCGCGGGATGGTCTGCGGTCGCGTCAGATCACCTTGCGGTAAACCGAAAAAATCTCAGAGAATTTTGTGAAATACCCTCCTTTCTAATCAGCTCTCGGTTAGGTTCTCTTCATCACCGAAAGATGGTGGTGGTGAGGACAACCTCACCGATCTGATGAGGAAGACAGGGAACACATCATGGACGCGATCCTCTTGCTGCTCAAGACGCTGCTCAGCTCGCTGAGTGCTTCGTAAAGCATCTCTCAGAATGTTGATGGCGGGGTTATCGGCGCCGCCCTCGATATACCAGCGACAGGCCCAGCTCGTCGTGACGAGCTGGGCCTGATTGCATGGAGAATACTTTCGACTAGACGGTGCCGCCCGCAGCGGAAGGAGCGCCGGATGTATCGCTTGGGCCGCTCATTTCCCGCGCGATGAAATCTTCGAGATCGAACAGGTTCGCCCCGGCGCGATCGGCAATGGTGAGCAGTGTCGTCATGTTGGCGACCTCCTCGACCTGTTCCTTGAGGAACCACTGCATGAACTGTTCGCCGAGGTAGTCGCCCTCTTCGCGGGCGGTGCTCGCCAATTGGATGATCTGGTCGGTGACGGCCTTCTCCTGGGCGAGTGCCAACGCAATGGGTTCGCGGACACCCTCGAAATGGGATTTCGCGCTGTCGATACCCGACAGTTCGATGCTGATATCCCGATCGAGGAAGTACTGCACGATCATCATCGCGTGATTGCGCTCTTCGACTGCCTGCGCATAGAAGCGCTTGGCCAGCTGCGGCAGGTCTGCATTGTCGAACCACACCGCGATAGCGATGTATTGATGCTCGGCATTGAATTCATGCCGGATCTGGTCGTGAAGCAGTCCGTGGAATTTGCTGCGTGGGGACTCCGGATGGCTGGACATGGAAGCGACATTAGCGCTGGTCAGTGCGCGTGTCATCCAAGTGCAACCTTATTGAGGCTAGTGTTGCCTAATTAATTCTTTGCGGCGCCTGCCATTTTCGGCGCTGTGACATCGGCGCGCGGTGTGGTCCGCAGTTCGCGTGAGATGAAATCCTCGACGTCGAACAGATCGCCTGCGGCACGGTCGACGACTGTCAACAAGGTGGTCATCCCCGCGACGTCCGCCACCTGTTCCTTGAGGAACCATTGGATGAACCGCTCACCGAGGTAGTCACCGGACGTGCGGGCCGCACCGGCGAGCGCGGTGATCTGCGCTGCGGTGGTTCGCTCCGACTCCAGCAGATGAGCGATCGCGGCACGGGGCGACTCGAAGGTGGACTGCACCTCGTTCAAACCCTCGACCCGGACATCCAGGTCCCGATCGAGCAGATACTGCACCATGCGCAGCGCATGTGCACGGTTCTCACCGGACTTGCCGTAGCAGTATTCGGCCAACTGCGGCAGGCGATTCGAATCGAGATACACCGCGGCGGCAAGGTATTGCTGGGCGGCGGTGAAGCCATGACGGATCTGTGTGCGCAGCAGGTCGGGGAACGGCTCGGCGACGTCGGTGTCTGGCATGTCTCGACGCTACCTCGTCAGCAGGTCGTCCGGTACGGGTTGGTCCTTGGCCAGCGCATCGAAAAACCTGCCTGCCTTGTTCTTGTCCCACAGCAGCACGTTTCCGCTGTCTGTGTCGCTGAAGCCGCCGACCGGGACGGTGGTCGCCACCGTGGCGCCGCGCAGTGCCCAGCCCAGCTGCCCCAGGTTCCAGATGTGATCGCCGTTGTCGACCTTCAAGGACTTGGCGGTGTCGCTGGCGAGTGGCCACAGCTTGAACGGGTTAGCCAGGGTGGCGGTGCTGGTCGCCTTCTTCAACAGCGCCGCCATGAACAGCCGCTGGTTGTTCATTCGGTCGAGATCGGCGAGCGCGGTCGCGCGGCTGCGCACGAAGCCGAGGGCCTCCGGGCCGGTGAGTCGCTGACAGCCCGCGGGCAGGTCGATGCCTGCGAGCGGGTCGTCGATGGGCTGTGGCACGCAGACGTCGATGCCGCCGAGGGTGTCGACGACGCCTGCGAAGCCGCCGAAGCCGATCTGCGCGTAGTGGTCGATCCGCAGACCGGTCGCGATCTCGACGGTCTGCACCAGCAGTTGCGGGCCACCGAACGCGAAGGCGGCATTGAGCTTGTCTTTGCCGTAGCCGGGGATGCCGACATAGGAATCGCGCGGCAGGCTGACCACTGTGGTCGGACCCGATTTCGGGACGTGCACCAACATGATGGTGTCGGTGCGTTCCGGTCCGACCTCGCCGCCGGTGGCCAGCTCCCGCTCCTGTTCGGGCGACAGGCCCGCGCGACCGTCGGAACCGACGAGCAGCCAGTTGGTGCCAGGTGTGTCGCCTACCCGATCGGTGTAGTTCGCCAGCGCGTCGATCCGGTTCAGCGAATTGTCCAGCTTGATGACCGCGCCGATCGCGGCGAGCACGAGCACCACGAGCAGCACGAGAGACCATCGGAACAGATGCAGCTTGCGGCGGCGCCGCGGAGGTTGGGGTTCGCGATCCCGCCGCGATGGCGGCGCGGCGGGCGGCGGCGGGGGCGGTGTCCGGTATTGGCGGGGCCGCTGGGACTGTTGTGGCGCGGGCTCGTGATAGGGGACCGGTTGTTGTGTCGGCTGGTGCGTCGGTGCCGGTCGAGGTTTCTCCATGGGCGGTGGCGGTGTGCGCCGGGCTCCCTGGTCGGGCGGGACCTGAGAGTAAGCCCGGGGTGGTGCGTAGTTCGGCGGTCCGTCGCGGTGCATCTTTCGCGTGGGCTCGACGGGGGCTTGCCCCGGCCGGTGCGATCCCGGGGTGTATGGCTCGGCCCGGTGCGGTCCGGGGGCGTGTGGCTCGGCCCGGTGTGGACTGGGCGGGTGTGGCTCGGCTCGGCGCGGTCCGGGGGCGTGTGGCTCGGCTCGGCGCGGTCCGGCGGCGTGTGGCTCGGCCCGGTGTGGACTAGGCGGGTGTGGCTCGGCCCGGTGCGGGCCAGGAGGGTACGGCTCGGCCCGCTGCGAACGTGGAGTCGGCGGTTCACCGGGTCTACCAGGCGGGACCCGGCGCGTCCGTGCGTTGTGCTGGGGGTCGTCGCCATTCATCACTAGGCACTCTACTGATCGGGGGTCGCGCGGGGTGGTTTCGCGGCGGCCGGACGTCGGGTGGGTACAGGGTCGGCGCAGTCGGTCCGTTCGAGTGCTCGTGCGTGAGTGTGTGTTCGAGCGCTTCATGGTCGCCGGTGCCCAGCGTCGATGGTGAGCGACGGACGAATCCGGCGCTCCTAGTGAATTCGCGAATAGACCGAAGTTGGTTACGGCAGCCAGGAGACGTGCCCGCGCAAGATCGTGTAGCCGATGTAGGCCACCGCGTCGATTGTGGCGTGCGCCAGAATCAGCGGCCACAGGCGATTGGTGCGCTGCCAGAAGCGGCCGAAGATCACGCCCATCACCAGATTCCCGATGCCGCCGCCCAAGCCTTGATACAGGTGGTAGCTGCCGCGCAGCAGCGCCGAGGCCAGCAGCGACGAGTTCTCCGACCAGCCGAGTTTGCGCAGCCTGGTGATCAGATACGCGACCACCAGGATCTCCTCGGCCGCCGCGTTCGCGCAGGCGGAAAGGATGAGGGCCGACAGCCGCCACCAGTGGTCGCCGAGCGAGCTCGGCACGATGGTGACGCTGACGCCGAGCGCGTGCGCGGTCAGATACAGGCCGAGTCCGGGCAGCCCGATGATGGCCGCGAGTGCGAGCCCGGGCAGTACGTCCGAACGCCACCGCAGCCGCGCGAGTCCGATCACTCGCGGTCCGATCCCGCTGCGCCACAACAGGTATAGGCCCAGTGCCGCCCACCCGGCCAGCCGTAACACCCCGAGCAGCTGAAACAGCAGATCGATCGTCGACTGGGTCGCGCGCGACGGATTCAGCGCGACAGTCCGACCGCCGACCCCACCGGGTGAGAGCGCGCTCTCGATCAGCGACAGCGCGGCGTTGAGCCCGCTCAGCCCGAAGGTGACGGCCAGAACGACCGCGATCTCGAGCCGCACGGCGAATCGCTCCCGATCCGCCGGCTCGGGCCTGTCCCAGGTGGGAACCGATTCAGCAGCGCACATGCGCACGAATCTATTGCCAACGCAGAGTGCGCGGCACCGGCGGACTTCAGATGCGCCGCAACCCGTTCAGGAAGGGGCAGCCCGCGAGCGTGCGGACGGCGCGGCTCAGGGATTCGATGTCTTCGGCAGGGGTGTTGAAGGGCAAGCGGAAGTCGTGGTCGCCGTCGGTGCCTTCGATGCGCAGGGTGAGGCCATATCGGTCGATGGCGAGCGGGTGCACCGAGCCGCGCTGCAGGCGGGGCGGCAGGTGGCGGGCGAGTTGGGCGACGACATCCGCGTGGTCGGCGTCCATGTGCTGCAGCCATGCGGACTCGAGCGCGCAGAACGGGTCGGGCTCGGCGTGGCGGAGTTCGTCGACGCAGACGGATTCGGCGCCGGTCGAGTCGGCCAGCACCGCAGAGTTGATCACCACCCGCAGCAGGGTCGCGGTGTATCCGACATCCAGCAGTCCGGGATGCGGATGGTCCTTGGCCACCTCGGAGGCCAGCGCACGTTGCGCCTGATTGGGCACGGCGCGCACCCAGCCGCGCAGCCATACCAGTGCCCGCACCGGCTCCCGCAATGTCAGCGGCGAGTGATCGGTGAGCTCCAATACCGCCGCAGCGCCGGCAGTGCCGGAATTCGCGGCGAGCACGGTGGCCATGGACGCGGTCGGCACCGCGATCACCACATCACCGCACTCCCGTAGGTGATGTACCGAGACCGAGGTCGGATCGATGCCCGGCATCGCGAGTACCGCCTGCTCCGCATGCGCGCACGCGTTGCGAACCCGCTCGGCGGTGGATGGTGCGACGGTCGGGTTCGGCATGCAGACCTCCAGTACTCGGTGTTGCCCGGCTTCGCTTGCGTTAGCTTAGGTAAACCTAAGCTAAGTCACGCGCGGTCGTTCCGCAAGCGTTCGCCGCGGCCGGATCCTGAGATTTCCGTGCCACCGGCCATGGCTACGGTGAGGAGATGGCGGATGGATCGGGAGAACCGGTGTTGGTTTCGTTGACGGCGCCCGCGCGACGCAGCCTGGTCGCGGGTCTGGTGCGTGCCACCGGATCCGGACCGGGAGATACGACGGCGCGCATCGTCGATGTGGATGTCGCGGATGCGGAGATCGCCGATTTTCTTGCGGAGGTCGCACACGCGGATACCGGGTTCATCGCCCATACCGCCCACGGCGATCGGGCCCTGGCAATCGTTGCGGCAACCGCCGCTGCCCTGTGCGGCGAGGACATTCGCGCCGCCCTCGGCACCCCGAACATCGCCTTCCTGACCGCACTGAAACCACCGGCGATCGAGGCCGTTCGCAGCGTGCTGCTCGCCATCGAAACCGACACGCCAGACGAGGTGGCTCATTCCCTCGCGCCGCTCGCCGTCGCCGATTCGCCCAGGTGACAATAGATTTCGCGAGCGCGAGGGTAATTCGCGAACAGTGCGGCGATGAGCCCGACGGCAGATTCGCGCCGGTGTGGCGGTAGCGCTCCTACCATCGGCGACGGACGCCGCACGGCAGGGGAGTGTCAGGTGAACAGAACTTCCCAGTGCGCCGAATTTTTCCAGCACACCGGCAACCGCAAGTACTGTCGTAATCGTGCCGCGAATCGCGTACTTCGGTCCGTCCGGAACCTTCACCGAGATGGCCCTTGCCAAGCTCGAATCCTCGGAGGCCTTCGACGGGCCGGTCGAGCGGGTCGCCGCGCCGAGCCAAGGGGCCGCGCTGGACCTCATTCGGTCCGGTGACGTCGACGGTGCGGTTGTGCCGATCGAGAGCTCCGTCGAAGGATCCATCTCGGCGACCTTGGATTCGCTCGCGATCGGCCCGCGACTGCAGATCGTCGCCGAGACCGAGCTGGAAGTGACCTTCACAATTCTCGCCAGATCGGGCACCCGGCTCGCCGATGTGCGGACACTGGCCGCCTATCCGGTTGCTGCGGCGCAGGTGCGCATGTGGGTCTCGCGCAACCTGCCGAACGCGCAGCCGTACACCTCGGCATCGAACGCTGCCGCCGCCGAGGACGTGGCTGCCGGTCATGCCGACGCCGCGGTCTCCACCGCACTGGCGGGTGAGCGCCTCGGGCTGATGGCAGTGGCTTCGGGCGTGGCCGACCATGAACACGCGATCACCCGGTTCGTCCTGGTCACCAAGCCTCGCGTGGCGCCGCGCGCGACCGGCACGGATCGCACGTCGATCGTGCTGGAACTGTCCAACGAGCCGGGTTCGCTGATGCGCGCGTTTGCCGAATTCGCCACTCGCGGTATCGATCTGACCAGAATCGAATCACGCCCCACCCGGACGGGCCTCGGCACCTATCGCTTCTATCTCGACTGCGTCGGGCACATCGATGACGCGGCGGTGGCGGAGGCGCTCAAGGCGCTGCACCGCACCGCGCGGATCAGGTTCCTCGGTTCGTGGGCCGCGACATCGGCGACGGGGACCCCGCCGCCGTCGGATGAGGCGGCCGCAGAATGGCTGACCCAGCTACGAAAGGGGGTGGCGGATCTATGAGCGGAAAGCTGATTCTGGTCCGGCACGGTGAGACCGAAGGCAATGTCGCCAAGATCCTCGACACCAAAGTCCCTGGCCTGCCACTCACCGAACGTGGTGCGGCGCAAGCGAAGACGTTCGGTTCGAGTCTGCTGATGGAGCCGCGTGCGGTGTTCTGTTCGACGGCGCTGCGCGCCAGACAGACCGCGGGCTACATCGAGGCGGCGACCGGCGTGCCCGCCGAAGTGCTCGACGGCGTGCACGAGGTGCAGGTCGGCGACCTGGAGGGCTTGGCAACCCAGGAGGCGCACGAGACCTTCCAACGGGTGTACCGGGCCTGGCACGAAGGTGATCTCACGCAGCGAGTGCCCGGTGGCGAGTCCGGGTACGACGTGCTCGCCCGCTTTCTGCCGGTAATCGAGACGCTCCGGACGACCTACCTGGCGTCCGACGCCGCCGACGGCGACGTGCTGCTGGTCAATCACGGCGCCGCCATGCGACTGGTCTCACGGACCCTCAGCGGGGTAGCGCCACCGTTCACCACCAACAACCATCTCGACAACACCGAGACCATCGAATTGGTGCCCCGTGCCGTCGGTGGCTGGGAATGCCTCCGCTGGGGCCGTTTCACACCGCCGTTCGGCTACGAGGTGGCACCGACCGCCGACGACCCGATGGGTTAGCCGCCTCAGGTCAATGCCCGGTTGCTCGGGAAGTCCTCGCGTTCGGGCAACGCACTGATCAAATCCTGCAGTGCGGTCCGCAACCGCCCCGTGGTTCCGCTGCTCAGCGACGTCCACTTGGTGCCGTCGTCGGAAACGCTTGCAGTGGCGATGAATCGACCGCCCCGGGTGTCGAACACGGCGATGTGGTTCTCGGCGTAGTCCTTGGTGCCGTCGCCGTAGATCACGCCCACGATCTCGGTGTGCGAATGGATCTCCACCATCGCCGAGGCGATGGCCTGCGCGTCAGTGGCGGGATGTCCCACCCTGGCGAGCCGGGCGGCAGTCGCCTTGGCGTCGCCGGTGTCGTCGAAGATCGGGACGAGCTGTTCGGTCTCGGCGCGCATGCCCGTCAGCTCGAGCGGCTCGGCAGGCCCGAGCGCGGTGATCACCGGTCCGGCCAGGTCGTCCTCGACCTGGTCGATGACATAGGAGTGCGGCCCGCGAAGGGCGACGGCAACGAAGTCGTCGCCCTTCGCCAGGCACATGCGACTCGCATTGCCTTCCACGAACAGCCGTATCGCGACCACCCAGTGGGGTCGGTACAGCGCCCGCAGCCGGTCTTCGAGCTCGTGGTGAACCGAGTCACCGATCAGGAGTTCCCGATCAGTGAGCGACTGAGCAGCCACGGCCATCGCCGCATCGTGATCGGTCACGTTGTCGTAGCGTCCCATCGCCTGGAGCACGATGGGCAGCTCGTCGATCTCCAGCTTCTCCATGAGAAACTGCATCTCGTCGAGCGACAACACAACCGCCGCGAGCATCGACCCGCCGTGGCCCGCACCCAGCACCGTCACTTAGCCGTCCCGGCGGTGTCCGCGCCGATGACGCCGTCGGCCATGTAGCGACCGTCGTTGAAGTGATCGGTGCGCAGGTAGTCGGCCGACTTGTGCTCGGTCTCGTCGTCTTCGCTGTCTTGCACCCGGTTGCCGAGCAACGGGCTGCCCGAGGGCGCCGCCGGACGAACCGGCGCGGCATCGAAACGCACGTTGACGGACTCGGCGACCGCGGCCGTGGCAGGCATGCCGACCGCGGCGCCCGCACCCCAGCCTTCGGGAAGCTTGAGCGATGCGTTGGGGTTCGCGCCCGGGGCGGATGCCGCCGAGCGGGTTGCCGCAGCAGCCGCGGAGACCGCGGTGCCGACGCCCATCATCGACATCGGCGCAGCGGCCATACCGCCCATCGACGGCGTCGCGCTGGTGACGGCCGAGATCGCATTGGCGCCGAGGGTGCCGACCGTGCTGACACCCGAGCTCGCCACCGAGCCGATGACATTCGCTGCCTGTGTCGCGGCGCTCGCCACGGCCGGGTTGTTCACGAACCCGACTGCCGCGGCGATCGCGGACGACACCGGATCACCCTGGAACGCGGCCTCGGCCGAGCTCGGGTCCGCGGTTCCGGCGCCGTTGGCGATCGCCGGCGGCGGCACGAACTCGCCGGGGGTCGCCACTGTCGCGGTGGTGGCCGCTTCGTAGGTCTCCATGGTCAGCGCGGCGCGCAGATCCAAGGCGGCCTTGGCTGCCTCCGCGATCTCGGAGCTGCCGTTCAGGACGCCGCCGGTGGAGGCGGCCGCGACCCGGGCGCTGTCGACGGCCGCGATCTCCGGGATGCTCGGCATCGCTATCGACGCGACGGTGTACGCGGTCGCGTTCGCGACGGCCTTTGCGCCCAAGGTGGCCGCCATGACGCTCTGCTGCTCGGCCCATCCGGTGAAGCCGGCGAGCCTGCTGAGCGCGGCGACACCGTTGACACCCTGCATGCCGATGCCCAACTCGGCCATCACCCGGACGGCGGTCGTGGTGGCGTCGATCCACGCGCCGGTCAGCCCGCCCCACGCGGCGGCGGCCGCCGAGATCGGGACGCCGTGTGCGCCCGCGTTGAGCGCGATGGAGTTTCCTTCTGCCAGGCGGGGCATCCAGAACACCCCGGTCATACCTGCGGTCATGCTTGTTTCTCCCCTTTTTCCGTAATCAGAGCTGTCCGCGGGCCTACTGGCCGAGGGTCATCTCGGTGGCCTTGATCACGCTCGCGCGGAGGATGTCCTCACCGACGTGCGTGGCGAGCTGCATGCGCAGCGTGGCGGCAGCGTGATGCAGCTCGAGGACTGCCTGGGCAACCGCCTGGTCGTGGGTCACTGCGCCGCGGTTGAAGTGATTGGCTGCCAGCAGCGACACCTCGTCGACCCCCGACGGGAGGACATGGGTCGCCGCGGCGCTCACTACGTGCGCGGCGGCCAGCCGGTCGGCAACCAGATCCAGCTCTAGTGCTGCGGCCAGGACGGCTTCGGGTGTGATGTCTACACCAAACATGACTCGACTCCTTCTAGTGGCGGCTACTGGGCGGAACCACGAGAATTCCCCCTACGAGTGATAGGACGCGACAGCCAGGCAATCGGTTCCATCGAATCCCCAATTTTCTTTCGTGCCTTGACAGCTGCGCTCCGGTCCCACAGCTGCGTAAAAGACTAGCCCCATCCCAACTGATGCAACCGGTCTTCGTCAATCCCGAAATAGTGTGCAATCTCATGGATCACAGTGATCGCCACTTCTTCGACGACTTGTCTCTCATCGTCGCAGATTTCGAGGATCGCGTCGCGGTAGATCGTGACAGTGTCGGGCAGCGCTCCGCCGTATTGGCTATCGCGTTCGGTGAGTGCGATCCCGTGATAGAGACCGAGCAGCCGCGAGTCTTCCGAATTGCGAGCCTCGATAAGCACGACCACATTATCGATGGCACTGGCCAGCTCCGGCGGAATGAGATCGAGCGCATCGCCGACCAGTTCTTCGAACCGGTCCTCGGACATGGTGACCGACATCGGACGGGCGGCCTGCCTAACGCGGCTGCGGCGGCAGCGGCGCCGCACCCGGCAGCGGCGCAGGCGTCCGGCGGCCCGAGTTCGGCGGTGGCACCGGCGCCTGGCCGTTGATCAAGATCTCGCCCTTCGCCGAGCCGGTGATCGGGGCGAAGCCTTCCCGGTCGGTGCCTTTGCCGATCATGCAATCCAGCTTGCGACTGCCGGCCAGCCAGCTGCGGGCATCGACATAGTCGAAGAACAGCGTCAGCGTCTTGTTGCGCACCTGGTCGGGCGACCCCAGATAGTCGGTAGCGGAGCGGGCGCACTCCTCCTCGACGAACCGGTCCTGCTCCTCCTTGGCGGGCGGCCCACCGGGGAACCGAGCTGCGAGGTCGATGGTGGACACGATCTCGACGGCGTGTGCCTGCCTGCAGTCCACCGGATCGGTCGGCAGGTTCTGGTTGATGCCGAGGCAGATCCCCGCCTCGAACACCTTCGACTGATCGTGTTCAGCGGCGCTGCCCGTCGACGGCAGTGGGGTGCCGGTACTTCCGGAGAACTGCAACCCGCAGCGCAGCGTCCGATCACCGTGTTTCCACCCGTCGGGGCTCGGGTACATCAGCCCGACGACATAGCGTCCGCGCGGATCGAAGTGCCCGCTCATGTACTGCTGCACTGCGGGGACGCAATGCTCTTCCTTGAGCTCGGTCAGTCGCAGCGAGTCCGGGAACCGCGAGCCGGCGCCGAATTCTTTGCCCGGGTACTTGCTCATGTCGATGTCGGCGGCGACCTCGAACAGATGCCTGTTCGAGCACGCCACCTTCACCAGGTCGCCGCGGTCCGGCTTGGTCCAGCTGAGGCAGTCGCCTCTGGCTGCGGTGCCGAACTCCTTGTCCAGCACGGTGTCGACCGGCGACCCGGGAGTGTGCGCCTCCAGCCCCGTTTCGTTGTCGAACCCGGTCACGAACAGCGTGACCATGGCCGCGATGACGGCGCCCGCCGCGACGGCGAGCAGCCCCCAGCGCAGGGTCGGCGCGGACAGGTGCAGGTTGCTACCCGTGAGCAACGGGCGGGCGTCATCCAGCGACCGTGGAAACGAGCCGAGACGCGACGGCTTGGCGCCCGAGGGATGCTCGGTCGCCCGCGGGGGCTGAGGCACATCATCGGAGGACATCGCGATCCATCATGGCAGCGTCTGATCCCCGGTGCTACGACCTGGTCGATCAGGCGCAGGCGTTGGCTTGCCGACAGCGCCGTAGCGGCGTGATCTCAGCCGCGAAACGCGGACAGGAACACTCCCGGCAGTCGCGCCGGGTTGCCGCTCGCGTAGAACTCCGTCAGTTTGCGCCCGGTCGCCGCGGCGGTGGCATTCGTGACGAACCAGGGCGGCTTCGGAGACAGCGCGAGTTCACCGTGCATCAGTGACCGCGGCGCCGGCCGGAACGGCCCGCTCACCACCGTCCGTTCCACATCGTCGAGCAGGAAAGCGTTGTGCACCACGCCGATTCCGCTCTGCACGTCGTCGATGGTGTGGCCGGGGTAGGCGCCCCACGCGGCCCGTGGCGCGAGGAAGGCCAGCCCGGTCCAGGCGTTGACCGCGATCGCGCCGTAGCGCAGCCGTTCGATCGCGCGGTCGAAGGCGACGCCGAGCCGTTTGATGGTGCTCGGGTGCGCGATCACATTGGCGCCGAGCGTTCCGGTGAGTTCGGTGTTCGCGAAATCGACTGCGTGCTGCAGGAATTCGCCGCCGCCGTAGGGCAGTTCGACCACGCCCAGCACCGGTGAGAAGTACTCGGTGCGCAGCAGCGGGGTCTCGGTCTGCGGCAGATTCTCGACCAGCACCCGACTCTGGCCCGGCCCGAGCCGGTCCGCGTCGGGGTACGCCGCAACTGCGTCTGCTACCCGGTTGTCGCTGCCCGGGTAGTAGGCCGGACGCTGCGGCGCCTTGTCGATCGCGGCGCGCAGCTCGGCGAGGAATTTCTCCTTCTGCGGCCAGTTTGCGCTCAGCACTACGGCTTGGGTGGCGACGCAGTTGTAGCCGCCGTTGTGCAGCCGCTGGGTCGCGACGTGCTCGGCCTGGAAACGCAGATCGGCGTCGCTCCATTCGCCTGGCACGACGATGGTCGGCGAGACGCCGCCGAGTTCACTGGTGATCGGCTTGTCCAGCAGCGGGCGCTTGTCGGATTTGCGTTCCTGTCCCTCCGGTCCGGGCCCCCAGACGATCGCGTCATGGGTGTGCGCGCTGCCGGTCATGTGCACATGCGCCACGTCGGGATGGTGCACCAGATACCCGCCCGCGTCCGCCCCGCCGGTCAAAATCCGCAGCACGCCGAGCTCGATGAGCGGCGCGAAGATCATCTCGAGGACCGTGAACAGCGGATCGGTGATCGGGTTCAGTTTCAGCGCGACCACCCGGTTGTGCGCGTAGAGCTCGTACAACGCGTCCAGCGGCGGAATCGAGGTGATGTTGCCTGCGCCGAGTATCGCGCCGATGCCCGCGGTCGCCGTCGGGTCGAGCTGAGCGAGCCCGGCGCGTCGGCGCGCGGTGCCGGCGTCGACCCCGGGCCGCAGCCACACCTCGCCCCGGAAGCCGCTGAGCAGCAGACGGTCGTAGACATCCAGCGGCAGGATCGGCACCGCGACCCGATCTCCTGGCGCCGCGGTCAGCGCAACCCCGTCGAGCGGACTGCGCCCCTGCTCCAGCGCCGTCAGCGTGGCCGACAGCGCGGCTGTGGCCTGCAGCAGCGTCATCGGACCCGACATCCATTCCTCACCGACCAGCGGTGAGTCCTCGTCGAGCCCCTTCCAGGTGCGAGCGGCACGCACCCAGTCGGCGGCGAAGCGTCCGGTTCGGGTGTGGATTTCGTCGAGGAGTTCGCGACGACGGCGCAGCGAAGTCTGGGCCCACGCCTTCTCGCCCGCGGTCAGATCGGACAGTGCGCTATCGATTTCTGTTTCGTCGAAAGTTGTGCCCACAAACCAACTATGCGCGCGAACAGGGCCCGATGGCCCACATCCTGGGATATCGGCGTGAAACAGCAATACGGCGCCTACTAGGCGGCTGCCTCGCCTTCGCTCGGCCCGGCGCGGGCTGCGGTCGGACTACGTCCGGCTGCGCCTATTAGGCTGGTCACCCATGATCGACCTCCGATTCCTGCGGGACAACCCTGACGCGGTCCGCGCCTCGCAGCGCGCCCGCGGCGAAGACCCCGCCCTCGTCGACGCCCTGCTCGAAGCGGACGCGGCGCGCCGTGCGGCGGTGGCCACCGCCGACAACCTGCGTGCCGAGCACAAGGCCATGGGCAAGCTGGTCGGCAAGGCGAGCCCGGAGGAACGGTCCGCGCTGCTCGCGCAGGCGCAGGAGATGTCGGTGAAGGTCAAGGAGGCCGAGGTGGCGCAGCACGCCGCCGACGCCGACCTGGACGCCGCGCAGCGCACCCTGTCGAACGTCGTGCAGGAGGGGGCGCCCGCGGGCGGCGAGGACGACTACATCGTCCTGGAGACCATCGGCACGCCAACGGAATTCGATTTCGAGCCGAAGGACCATCTGGAACTCGGCGAGTCGCTCGGGCTGATCGACATGGAGCGCGGCGCGAAGGTCTCGGGCGCGCGCTTCTACTTCCTCACCGGATACGGCGCGCTGTTGCAAATGGGGCTGCTGCAGCTGGCCGCGCAACGAGCGGTCGCCAACGGTTTCACCATGATGATTCCGCCCGTGCTCGTCCGGCCGGAGATCATGGCGGGTACCGGGTTCCTCGGCCAGCACTCGGCAGAGGTCTACCACCTCGCCGACGATGATCTGTATCTGGTCGGCACCTCGGAGGTGCCGCTCGCCGGCTACCACTCGGGCGAGATCCTCGATCTGAGCGACGGTCCGAAGCGGTATGCGGGTTGGTCGTCGTGCTTCCGTCGGGAGGCGGGCAGCTACGGCAAGGACACCCGCGGCATCATCCGGGTGCACCAGTTCGACAAGGTCGAGATGTTCGTCTACACCACGCCGGAGCAGGCCGACGCCGAGCATCGGCGGCTGCTGGCGTGGGAGCAGGACATGCTGGCCGCTGTCGAGGTCCCTTATCGAATCATCGATGTCGCGGCAGGCGATCTCGGCAGCTCGGCGGCGCGCAAATTTGATTGCGAGGCGTGGGTGCCCACCCAGCAGGCCTACCGTGAGCTCACTTCGACCTCGAACTGCACCACCTTCCAGGCGCGCAGGCTGTCGGTGCGATACCGGGACGAAAACGGAAAGCCGCAGATCGCAGCCACTTTGAATGGCACACTGGCGACCACGCGCTGGATCGTGGCGATTCTGGAGAACAACCAGCAGGCCGACGGTTCGGTGCGGGTGCCCGCAGCGCTGGTTCCGTTCGTCGGAACCGACGTATTGCGACCGACCAGATAACCCGGCTCACATTGCCTACAGGTTGTAGCCGCTGGTTCGCCATGCCGGATTCACGGGATGTGGCAACCAGTGCGAATCGTTACCTCTAGGCTATTGCCCGTGCGAGGAATCGGGGCGCGCGGCGATACCCGAACCCGGGTGCGGGCGGCATCGGCGCTGGCGACAGCTATGGTCATGGCTCGGACCACCGGGGCGTTCTACGTCATGGGTGGTGTGCTTGGCCTGATTATTACTGCCATCGCACCGGGGGAAGAGGGTAATCGACCGCTGGTCGGTACAGCTGCGGCGGTTGCGCTGACGCTGGGACTCACGCTGCTCGCGTGGGGGCCGCGTCTGCCGCATTCCATTCATCACGGGTACGTCGCCATCGCGACGGTCCTGGTGACCGTCGCGGTGCATTCGTTCCCGAACACGGTCGGCGCGATCGGCCTCGCCTCGTTCTATGTCTTCGTCGCCTGTGATGCGGCGTTGTTCTTCGCCTGGTCGCAGGCGCTTGCGCATATCGCGTTCGCCATGGTGTTGTGCCTCTGGGTGCTGCCCGCGCGGCCCGTTGTCCCCGGCTTGCCCTGGTGGTCCGGGTTGATTCCGGCAGGCGTGACCTTCGGTGTGGGTGTCGTCGTCGGCGTCCTGACCAGGATGGCCTCCGAAGCCGATATCGATGTGCTCACCGGTTTGCTGAATCGGCGTGGCTTCGACCGCGCGCTGAACACCGCGATCGAGCACGCCACCCGCAGCGGGCAGGGCGTAGCGCTGGTGCTCGTCGACCTCGACCGCTTCCAGAAGATCAACGATCACCTCGGCCATCGCGCCGGTGACGCGGTACTACAGCGTGTTGCCGATACCTGGTCCAAGCTGCTCGCTCCCGATCAGCGGCTGGCCCGCTACGGCGGCGACGCTTTCGCATTGCTGTTGCCGAATACCACTGAGCAGGCCGCGATCCTGCTGACCGAGCAGTTGCGGGCCGCGGTGACCACCGGGTGTTCCGCGGGGGTCACGTCATGGCAGCCGGGGGAGTCGGGTTCGCTGCTGGTCAGCCGCGCCGACGTCGGCCTGTACCGGGCCAAGCAGGCCGGTCGCAACCGCACGGTACTCGAGTCCTCGCGGCAGCTGCCGCTGGCCGTGGAGCTGCGCGAGGCGATCGATCGCGGCGCGTTGGACGTGCACTACCAGCCGATCGTCAGCCTGACCGAGGGCGGCGGCAAGGCGGTCGGTGTGGAGGCGCTGCTGCGCTGGTCGTCGAGCGCGCAGCCCGATGTCACCACCGAGGGTCTGATCCGGGTCGCCGAAGAATACGACCTCATCTCCGACCTCGACGAGCTGGTGTTGCGCAGGGCCTGCGCGGACGCCGCGCGGCTACAAGAGACCTTCGCCCAGCTCGATCTGACGTTGAATGTGAACGTCAGTGGCCTGGAACTCGCCGAGACCGGCTACGCCGATCGGGTTGCGAACATTCTCGCGAGCACCGGCTGGCCCGCCGACCAGCTGGTGCTCGAGGTCACCGAGAGCGAACTCGCCGCCGAATCCCAGACGGCCATCGGCAATCTGCACATCCTGCGGGAGCGGGGCGTGCGCATCGCCATCGACGATTTCGGCACCGGCTACTCCTCGCTGAGCCGGCTCGCCACCCTGCCCAGCGACATCCTCAAGGTCGACCAGTCCTTCGTCGCCGCGATCCGCTCGGATTCCCCGGCCCCGCCGCTGCTCGGCGTCATCGCCGCCCTGAGTAGCGCGTTGGACCTACAGGTGATCGCCGAGGGCGTGGAAACCGAATACCAGGCCGCGGTCCTGACCGAGCTCGGATTCGCCCTCGCACAGGGCTACCACTACAGCGATTCACATCCTGTCGCCGACCTGATCAGCGACCTCAACGAGCACAACGGCCGAGTAGGCCCCGGCGCGTCGGACCGTGAGATCGGCGACGGCGACATGCACGCTGCCAACGGTTGGCTGCCGCTCGGGTGAGCCGCGTTCGACGTCCTTGCCGCTAGCTGCCGCGTCGAAGAGCTTGGGAGTGGGCCGTATCGGTGCGCGAAGTCTCGTGCGGCCGGGCTCCTTCTGCGCCGTGGAAATCACTTGACGGGCTGCGGCGTGGAAATCACTTGACGGGCTGCGGCGGGGGCGACCAAGCTGAGCATCATGCGGTTGCTCTTCTACGGCTGTTGAGCCGATAGGTCGCTACGCGCCCGGTTGACGGGTCGCGCCGACAAACTCGGCCTTCGTGCGCTCACGGTTCGGGCGGTGCTCTTCAAGGGCATCGGTGACCTCATTCCGCTGTATGCGCTGTACGCGTTGCTGTTCGCTGATCATGGGTTGAACACCGGGCAGATCTCCTCGCTGTTCGCGATCTGGTCGACCACCGCGTTCCTGCTCGAGGTGCCCTCCGGCGCCTGGGCGGACACAGTGTCGCGGCGAGCTCTGCTGGTGCTCAGCGGCGTGCTGCTGACCGCGGGATTCGCGGCATGGACCCTGGTTCCCACCTATCTCGGCTTCGCGGCAGGTTTCGTCCTGTGGGGCGTTTCCGGCGCATTGCAGTCCGGAACCTTCGAGGCACTGCTCTATGACGAGCTCGCCGCACAAGGCGAGCGCGCGGCCTACCCGCGCATCCTCGGCTACGCGCGAGCCGCCTCGGAAGCCGCGATAGTGATCGCCATCCTCGCCGCGACACCGCTGTACATCTGGGGCGGATACGCCCTGCTCGGCTGGTCCAGCGTCGTCATCGCCGCAGCCCACACCCTCCTCGGTCTATCGCTCCCGAGCGCACCGAAGGCGGTGTCCGCCGCAGCTGTCGAGGACCTGGAAGACGATGCCGCCGAAGCCGGTCCGCCCCGATCGCCGCAGCAACGCCGCTCAGCGCCTGGCGTCGATAGCTCGACCACACCGGTAGCGGTGTGCACGACGGACGCCGACGGCCCGGAACATGATGCCGCTGCGAATGATTCAGCACAATCGCCGGCCTCCGGCCCCTTGTTCACCAGTGCTGAAGTTCCGACCACAACGGACGGATCGACGACCACCACTGTCGGGATTCGGCCTGCCGAATCAGTCCAGCCCGCAGGAGTATCCAATGATCGCGCCGCGTCTGATGGTCGCGCCGCGCTGTCCGACAGTCGTGCCGCGCTGTCTGATGGTCCTGTTGTGGTGTCTGACGGTCGTGCCGCGCTGTCTGATGGTCGCGCCGCGCTGTCCGACAGTCGTGCCGCGCTGTCTGATGGTCGCGCCGCGCTGTCCGACAGTCGTGCCGCGCTGTCTGATGGTCCTGTTGTGGTGTCTGACGGTCGCGTCGCACTGTCCGACGGTCGCGCCGCGCTGTCCGATGGTCCTGCTGTGGTGGTGGACGTCGCTGAATGTAGCGGCGCACCGGATCGTCCCGCAGCGCTGTCGACGAGCCAGTCGGCCGCCCATCGCGGTCGCTCGACAGTTTCGTGTGATGCGAAGCTGGTCGACCAGGCCGCGCCCGGCTCAGCTGTGTCGGGGCCGTTCGCCGGGTATCTGACCATGCTGCGCACCGGAGTCGGTGAGGCGATTCGGGTGCGGGCCGTGCGAAACGGCGTGCTGTTGGGGGCGCTGTTGTCCGGGATCACGGCGTTCGACGAGTACTTTGCGCTGCTCGCGGAGTCGGTCGGCGTTTCGACTGCCGTGGTGCCGTTGCTGGTCGGAGTGACGGTGCTCGGCTCATTGATCGGTTCGATATCGGCCGGGCGCACCGAGGCGATGGCGGCGCGGACGATGGCCGTTGCGGTCGGGGTGGGCGGTGTGCTGTTTGCCGGTGGCGCACTGATCGCCGGACTGGCGATCCGTTGGCCCAGCGCCGTGTATGTGCTTGCCGGCATTGGCTTTACCGCAATCGGCGTCTCCTACGGCATCCTCTACAACGCGAGCATCGTGGCAGGAGCGCGGCTACAGGATGCCATCGAAGGACCCGCCCGCGCGACGGTCACTTCCGTGTGCGGCCTTGCCTCGGAGGTGGTCGCGCTCGCGGTATTCGGCTTCGCCGCTGCCGCAACCGCCTGGCTGTCGATGCCCGCGACGGTCGCGCTGCTCGGCGCCACAATCCTGCCGATCGCGCTGGTCACCCCTTCTTGGCTACCCCGCCGCCGAGCGAGTGCCGACTGACCGGGCGAGTGGCAAGTGGTGGACCCGCTCGGCGTGGTCAGTCGAGCGGGCTGCCGATGAGATGGCTTGCGGTGAGCAGGAATTGGTCGGTGGCACGGTCGATGAGGGTTCGGCGGGTGATGGGGAGGGTGCCTGCCAGCCAGCTGTTGGTGGTTTCCCAGAGACCGCCGAGGAGGTGGGTTGCGGCGAATTCGGCGTGTTCGCCAGCGTTTTCGACGACGTCTGCGCCGACTTCTTCGGCGCATACGGCCAGCATGATGCCTGCGAACGAGCGCATCACCTCGGCCCTGCGCATCAGCAGGGCCGGGTTCAGCTGAGCCTCGACGGTGGCGATGCGTGCCTTGCGTGGATCATCGGCGATGAGGTCGACAGCGGCGGCGATGGCGGCTCTGGTCTTCGCGCGGATATCGGCGCCGGTTGTCATGAACGCGGTGACGACGGCCTGGCCGATCTCGTCGACGATTCGATCGAACAGTTCGCTGAATACGGAATCGAGGTCGGTGAAGCTCTCGTAGTAGTAGCGCTCCGACAGCTTGGCCTTGGTGCACAGGCCGGTGACGGTCAGCTTGGCAAAACCCGAGGTCCCGATGATTTCCAGTGCCGCATCCAGCAGCGCGGCGCGGCGGCGCGCCCGGCGCTGTTCGATCGGCACGCCGCCGTAGGACCGCGAGGTGGTAGTCATCGGAGACCATTCTGGCATAGATCCTTGCCAGATTTTCAATTCTGTGAGACGTTCTTGTCAGAAGGTGCCCGATGCGTGCACCGACGCGAACCTCGAACCGATGGGTGAAGTGCAATGACGCATGACAACCAGCTGCTACCCACGCCGCCGCTGTTCACCGAGTTTCCCTTCCGGCAGGCTGTTCCGGTCCTCGCGCCGGGCGATCTGCGCTGCACCGCCGCCCAGCGCGATTCGTTCCGCCGCTTCGCGCAGGTAGGCGATCCGCTGGCCGACGACGTGGTGGCGATGATCCAGCGCCTGCCGGTCGGCGAGGGCCGTCGGATGTTCGAGATCGCCGTCGAGCAGGGCATCGACGCGGTGCCGGACGCGCCGCAAGAGTTGCGGGCACTCTTCGAACAGGTCGAGGCGGACCCGTACTGGCTCGATCGCGGCAAGATCGATCGCGGTGCCCGCGTCGTCGGCCGCACCAGCGTCTGGGGCGGCATAGCCATGGGGATGTTCGCCCTGATGGGCGGCTATCTCGCCTCCCGTGCGGACAAAACGCTCGTCGGCACCGGCGACTTGAACGCGATGGCGCCGCGCCGACTCGCCGAAACCACACAGTGGTGGCTGGATGTCACCACTCCCGGTGGGCTGCAACACAATCGGGTCGGATACCAGAGCGTGCTGCGGGTGCGCCTGATGCACGCGCTGGTGCGCGCGGGCATGAATCGACGGCCCGACTGGGATTACGCCGCATGGGATCAGCCGGTGAACCAAGTGCTCACCGTCGGCACCCTCGGCCTGTTCTCCATGGCGAATCTGGTTGGCGCGCAGGCGCTCGGACTGCGATTCTCCGCCAAGGAAAAGGACGCGGTCTTCCACCTGTGGCGCTACGCCGGCTTCCTGCTCGGCATCGACGCCGAGATCCTGCCGACCTGTGAAACCGACACCTGGCGCGCCTTCTGGATCCTCGCCGACACCGAATTCATCCCCGACGGGGACTCCCGTCTCTTGGCCCAGGCCCTCGTCACCGCCGCAGGCGGCCTGTTCGTCGGCAACGACACCGCTCCGCAGCGCCTGGTCCGCAAGGCGGTCACCGGCTACATGGTCGCCTACAGCCGAATCATCCTCGGCCCGACCAACTCCGACTTCCTCGGCCTACCGAACAACAAACTTTTCCAGAGCGCGGTCATGGCTACCGCCGTCGTCAACGGCGTCCTGGAAATCCCCCGCCAACTCCTCCCCGGCGCCACCCGATTCCACGAAGAACTGGGCGCCCGCATCCGTACCCGCCTGGTCCGCGGCTCCATCGCCCGCAACGGCGGCGACCGCACTTATGCCCGCCACGACACCTTCGCCACCCACCGCACGGCACTACGCGCGGGGTAGCTCGAGCGAGCGCTGGTTAGGGTTGCGCCCCAGGCACTTTGGGTAATGGCGTTAGTGAAGTGGTGGCCGCCAATGCGGTGGCGGCCACCACTTCACTCACGTCAACCCGAGCAGGGTGCACGGCTTTCGGAGTGTGGACTGGCTGTGGGTGGGTTGCGAGGCGGCGGCGTAGTCGGGATGCGGACGGGGCGCGGTACGGTGCGGGGGTGACCGGGCGGAGGCAGGCGGGGCTGGTCTTCGGCTTCTGTATCGGGGTCGGGGTGGCGGTGCAGGGGCGGGTCAATGGTGCGCTCGGGGCGCGGTTGCACGACGGAATCGCGGCCGCGTGCATCAGTTTCGGCCTCGGGCTGGTGCTGCTCGGTGTTGCGTTCGTTGTCAGTCGCCGCCTGCGTGGCGGGCTCGCGCGGGTGCGGGTAGCGCTGGAATCCGGTGAGCTGCGCCCGTGGCAGTTGCTCGGCGGGCTGTGCGGTGCATTCTTCGTCGCGTGTCAGGGGCTTACGGTCGCCGCGATCGGTGTCACCGCGTTCACGGTGGCTGTGGTGGCAGGTCAGCTGGTGAGCAGTCTGGTGGTGGATCGTCTCGGTGTGGCTCCCAGTGGCCGCACCCCGGTCACCGCATTGCGTCTCGGCGGCGCTGCCCTTGCGATGGTCGCGGTGGTCCTGGCCGCGGCCGGTCGCTCAGGTACCGCGGTCGGTTCTTCGGCCGTCCCGGAGTGGCTGCGTGACGGCCCGGTCACGTTGCTGGTCGTCCTGCCTGCGTTGGCAGGCATCGGGCTGGCCTGGCAGCAGGCGGTCAACGGTCGAGTCGGCGCGGTCGGCGGTCCCTTCGCCGCCACTCTCGTGAACTTCGGTATCGGCACCGCTGCCCTGCTCGCCATCGAAGCGCTCATTCTCGCCCGCACCGGGTGGCCCACCGAATTCCCCAGCGAGCCTTGGCTCTATGTGGGCGGCGTCATCGGTGTCGCGTTCATTGCCCTTGCGGCTCTCACCGTCCGCTGGATCGGGGTCCTGCTCCTCGGTCTGACGTCGGTGGCAGGTCAACTCCTCGCCTCGGTCCTCTTGGACATCGCGATTCCCACCGGTGCCGGACTGTCGGTCATGACTGTCATCGGCTGCGCCCTCACCCTCGCGGCGGTTGTTGTTGCCGCCCGCTCCCGAAGCTGAACGCCACTGCTCAGCTGAAGCGTCAGCGGGTCCTCCGGGCGGTGCACTTGATCGACCCGCCGAGCGGACACGATGGACACCTGTCGAGGCCGCCGGTTTCAACCTGTGGCCACGACCACCGGAAACTGTTCTGTGTTTCATGTTTTATGGGCATGACCGATGTGGAATGGTGCGGTCATGCTGATCGAATACGGGGTGTGGGTTTCGCGGCTGGCGGTGAGTGCGGTGTTCGGTCTGTCGGCGGTGGGGAAGCTGATGGACCGGGCCGCGATGCGGAAGTCGGCGGCCGAGTTCGGGGTACCGATCCAATGGGCGCCCGTGGTGGCGTGGGGGCTACCGATGTTGGAGGCGGTGATCGCGGTGGCGGTGCTGCCGCCGTGGACGGCGGTGGCGGCGGCGGTGCTTGCCACGCTGGTGCTCGCGGTGTTCACGGGCGCCGTCCTTCGACTGCTGGTGCGGGGAAGACGACCTGCCTGTTCGTGTTTCGGTTCGTTGAGCGACGCACCGATCGGCGCCCGGACCGTAGCCCGCAATGGGGTGCTGATGGCGCTCGCGGTGCTGGTCGGCTGGGGTTCGTTCGCGTATCCGCAGGTGCCGGGCGGGCTGCCCGCCGACAATGCGGTCGGGCTGGGAGTTGTCGCGGTGCTCGCCACGCTACTGGTCTGGATGTTCGGCGAGGTCCGCGGCTTGCAACGGCGGGTAGACGAGCAGGCGCTCTCGACCCTCGGCGCCGAGGGGCTGCCGGTGGGCGCCGTTGCGCCCGAGTTCGAACTGTTCGACGTCGATGACGGCCGCACGACTCTGGAATCGCTACTGGTCCATGGGCGCCGAGTGTTACTGGTGTTCGTGCATCCCAGTTGTGAGCTGTGCGCAGCACTGGCTCGGGAGCTGCCGCGGTGGCACTCGCGCACCGCCGAGGCGCTGACCATCGTGGTTGTCGGCAACGGCGACGCCGCCGAGCAGGCCGAATGGGCGCAGGAGCAGGGGCTCGACGGCATCGCCGCGCTGGTGCAACGGGGTAACGAAGCCGCTTTGCGCTACCGCGTCCGCGGCACGCCTTCGGCAGTACTGATCGATGCCGAAGGCCATATCGGCGCGCCGGTCGCCAGGGGTGCGATGGCGGTCCGGGAGCTGATCATGTCATCGAAGAAGGTTGTACGGCAGTGATGGGGAGCCGCCAGCGCGCTGGCGGTCCAGTCGATCCCTGTGTATCGATCCGATCCGCTGCTTGTTCGAGGAAGTACGGACCGGCTTTCTACTTCCATTGTCCTGCAACAAATTTTATGAGCAATTTGCAGCAGGTCTGATGGTCGAGTCGATACGATCGAAGGGCTAGGTTCCTCCAATCGAAGTCGATTGGCCCTACTCCATCGAGGGGAAAATCAACATGGCGGACTTTGCATTCACAGATTATTCCGGCAAGGAATTCATCATCCGGCTCAACAATGAACAACGGATATCCGAAGCCCGTCGAATTCTGTCCGGCGAGGAAACCATGTCGGTCCACGTGATGGGCCGAATCAGGAAAACCACCGTGAACTACAACCCGGGCTGGAGCTTCCATCTCGACCCGGACACGATCACCTTCTTCACCATGGCGATCGAGGTGTGCGACTCGAGCATCACCTACACGGAGGACCACCTGGATGAGGCCTGCGGTGCCTTCCTGCCCGGGTGCTTCTGGTGTCCGTGGTCCTCGCGGCTCACCCGCGAAATTACCGCCTGAGCGGGCCTCTTCGAGGAAAATCGCGCTCGTTGGGTGCCGGTACGGCACCCGTCCGAAACTCTGTCCGACGGTCCCGTGTGCGCAGTGTCACTGCGCACACGGATCGGACGAACGATGCCCGATCGATCGACATCCGGAATGACACACCGGCATTCGGCCCGATGAAGTTCGGGCGCTCGAACTCGGTGCAGCGACCGATTCAGGCCAGCTTGCGAGAACGAAGTTCGTGGCCCTTCGAGGTTTTACAACGCCCCGATTCCAGATCCCACTGCCACCCGTGCAAATTACACAGGAGCGTATTGCCCTCGACGACACCGAATTTCGAAAGGTCGGCCTTGAGGTGTGGGCAGCGGCGCTGCACTTCCCAGCCGTCGAGTTCGGTGGACGCGGAATCGTCGTGCGCCTCGGCGAACCAGCCGTCGGCATAGGCGATGCGCTCGTCGGTGAGGCATTTGAAGAACGTATAAAGGAATTCGTTGTACCCGCCGATGCGCCACGCCTGGAATCGGGTGGACAGGAAGATGGTATTCACCCAGTCCGGCTCGTTGTCGCGCAATACCGTGCGCACCAATTCCGGGGCGATGCGGAAACCGTAGCGATACTTGCCTTCGCCGTCGACCGGACCGCGCACCACGCGCTTGGGGAAGTCGAGCACCACGGTCTCGTCGCCGATGACGAGCCCCACGGGGTAGCCGATGCCGTCGCAAATCAGGTCGCTCTGCGCCATGATCGGCTCGAACAGGGCCTGCAACGGCTCCAGTAGCGGCTCACCGGTCGCCGGCGCCCAGCTCGCCTTCTCCGCGGCCAGCACCGGCGCGAGACGCTGCGCCATCTTTTCGATGTATTCGGCCTTGTTGTCGTAGATCAGGCCCGGTTCGAACGGATGGGTCAACTCCAGCTCGGAACCACGCACATCGGCGACCGAGCCGGGGATCATCAACAGCCCGCCCTCGTTGCCGTGGATGCGCATCTGTTCCAGGAACACCATCTGGTCCGGGAAGATATTGCCTTCGTCGCCGCGGTCGTCGTTGAGGTAGCGCAGCTCGTCGTCGAGGAACACCGGCGGCCCCGCCGACGGCACCACCCAGGTGGCGCCGACCTGCTCGATATAGCTGCGGCACCGGTCCATGCCGCGCTGCCGTTTCTGCTTGCCGAAGTTCGACTTGGTGCGGCTCGGGATGTCGTAGACCATCGGGTACCAGATGGCGCCCGAGTACTGCAGCAGATGAATGTCGATCTGGCCGAATGCGTCGTGCAGCACATCCATGTCGACCGGCCGGGCGTCGTTCATGTTGAAACAGGTGGTCACGCCGTCTGAGACGATAATCCCGGAGTCACCGATCGGCCCGTCTGCCGGCGCGCGCAACGCGATGATCATGATGTCCAGCTCGCCGCCCGGACCGGTGATCGTGTGCTTGACCGAGTCCTCGGTCTCGAAGAACTTGGTGAAACCGAGCAGCTCCAGTTCGCGCTTCAGATCCGGCACCGGGTAGTCCGGCAGCAGCACGGTCGCGTCCTTGTTGACGTGCTGCGCCAGCGTGACGGCGTCGAAGTGGTCGCGATGCAGGTGCGAGACGTACAGGAAGTCGCAATTGCCCAGCTCGTCCCAGTCGAGCTGGGTGTTGTCGGGGAACGGGAACCACGAACCGAAGTAGGCGGGGTTGACCCAGGGATCGCAAAGGATCGACCCGGCCGCGGTGCGAATATGGAATCCGGCGTGTCCGACGCTGGTGATCTGCACGAGCTGCTCCTCCTAGCCGTTACCAGCCATCCAGAGTAGTGGCTATGGCGAAACGTCGCCGATGCAGTAGCCCTTGGAGCCCTCGTGACCATCGGTCAGGGTGAAAGTCCGCGTCTGGGTCACTCCGGCGGCGTTGGTGACGGGCACCTGCACCGCGATGTAGTCCGCGCGCAGTCGCTCCGATTGGATTTCCTGGTCGGCGAACTTCGTGGCGCCGGTCAGCTTGCCTGCGTTGTTCGCCAACGGCGCGGCGCTCGGTTTGCCGGTGCCGGTGGGGTCCCAGGTCGCCGGGCTCGCCTTGCACACGAGCGGGTAGGTGCCCTCCTTGTCGGAGGGGTCGAGCGGAGCGCCGACAGATCGGGCCAGATACCGGCGCACGGTGTGCCTGGCATCGGCGTCGTTCAGGCCGGCGTCCTCGCCCGCCGCAATCACTCGCGGGCAGGCGTAGCCGGTGTCGGCGGCGGCGCGGTCGATGGTGACTGCGGTGGTCCTGGTCTTCCAGGTGACGGTGTCCTCGGTCGCGACGCCGGGCTGGGCGAGGGCGTTGAGGATGGCCTGCTTGCCCTCGTACATGTCGGCCACATTTCCCGGGGCCATGGACCAGCACTTGGCCTGCAGCGCGGTGATCGTTTCGGTTTGCAGGTCGGCGGCCCAGCGCTGCACCGCGGGTGCGGCGGCCGGGAGGCCTGGCACCGCTGCGACCTGCGGGGCGTTCGCGGGAATCGGCGGGCGGGCCGAGCTGCTCGGTGCGGTCGGGGCGAGGATGGGCGATGTGGTGGTCTGCGCCGTGGCGCGCGCGGGCTCCTCATTGGGAATGCCGACGGCCGAATCGCAGCCCGTGAGCAGGACCGCTCCGGCGACGACGAGTCCGCCGACCAGGCTCCTGCTAATGCGTGGCGTTGTCCGTAGGTCGCCGTGGCGAGGGGCGCTGCGCTGCTGGTGCGCTGCCCCGTCGTGCTCGAATTGCCTTGTCCGGTCACGATAGCGCGGGTCTTTCCGGTCGCGTTCACGCGTTATCGGTCGGGCGCGGTCCACTTCCAAGGTCCTCTTTCGTAGGTCTTGCTCTCGGGCCTATCGGGCGAATCCCGGGTCCGGTTCGGCGCTCGCGAGACAGCGCGCGCGGCGGCGCTCTGCCGGATGGGACAGTCTGCGACTACGCTAGCGGAATTGTGGAACCCGTCTACCGGACGATCATCGGCCTGGCCCGTACCGTCTTCTTCGTCGAAGGTCTGAAATTCACCGTCAAGGGTGAGGAGAATATCCCTGCCCGGGGTGGTGCCGTAATCGCGGTCAACCACACCGGATACATGGACTTCACCTACGCCGGGCTTCCGGTGCGCACGCCTAAGCGCTACATCCGCTTCATGGCCAAAAAAGAGGTGTTCGACAACAGCATCTCCGGGCCGATCATGCGGGCGCTCAAGCACATTCCCGTGGACCGATCGGCGGGCGCCGACTCCTACCAAGCAGCGGTCGAGTACTTGCGCAAGGGCGAGCTGGTCGGCGTGTATCCCGAGGCGACCATCAGCCGCAGCTTCGAGATCAAGGACTTCAAGTCCGGCGCCGCGCGCATGGCGATCGAGTCGAATGTCCCGATCATCCCGATCGTCATCTGGGGTGCGCAGCGAGTGTGGACCAAGGGTTTCCCGAAGCGCCTCGGCCGCACCAACACTCCGATCTCCATCGCGGTCGGCGCACCGATCCAGCCCTACGAGCCCGCGGCGGACCTCACAGCCCAGCTGCGTGCCGCAATGCAGGAAATGCTGCTCGATCTTCAGCGCGACTACCCGCACGAGCCGGGCGCCTACTGGGTTCCCGCCCGCCTCGGTGGCAGCGCGCCCACCCTCGAGGAAGCCGACGCCATGGATGCCGCGGAAGCCGAGGAGAAGGCGGCCCGCCGGGCGGAGAAGGATTCTCGATAGGGGAGCTATGGCGCGGGAACTTGTCTACGGCCTTCTCGCCCACCTGGTCCGCGTGGTATTCGCCATGCAAGCACGCGGGTCGATATCGCAGGATCGGATTCCGCGCCCCGCCATGAAGCACTACAACACAATCGGCGTCGACCGCACCGCTGGTGCCGAGTCCGGCGATCGCGCCGCCCACGTACTGCGCGACGGCGAAGCCGTATCCCGATAGCTGCCGCGCGGCCGAGCGCCAGAGGCTCGTTGTCGAAGCACCGTGAGTGGCACATGGCTGCGGCCGTTGTCGAGTGGTGCTCTCGTTGGCGTGCCACTTGCCGGGTCGGTGCGGGCTGCTGTCGAGAGGTGCTCCCGTTGGTGTGCCACTCGCCCGTCGGTGCGGGCCGTCGTGACACGGTGTGGCGGCCGAAGCCGGCTGTTGTGGCCGGTAACCGTGAGGTGCGATGGCAGGCCGATCATCCTGCCGTCTCCTGGGGACAGTGTCTGTGGTTGGGCGACGCTGATCAGGGATCTGTTCGGGCCGACCATGGCGACCGTTCTCACCATGCTGGCCGAATGTGCGGGAGGGGAGATGAACGTGGCTGCGGCGACGTCGAAGTGGGCTCTGGCCGATGTCCCGTTCGGGGTGGGCGGTCAGGGGTGATCGAGCGGTTGACAGGGGGTGGGCGCGGGGAGGTTGCCGCGGAGGAAGGAAGTCGGGGGGACGCCCATGAGACTGCGGAAGTCAGCGGTCATGTGGGATTGGTCGTAATAGCCGGTGGTGGTGGCTAGTTGGGCCCATGGGGTGTTGCCCGCATGGGCGAGGATGCGGCGGACTCGGCCGATGCGAGCGTAGTGCTTGGGGGAGACACCGACACCGGTGGTGAAGAGGTTGCGGAGTTGGCGTTCGCTCACGGCCAGGTCGGCGGCCAGTTCGTGGACCGGGGTCGGTGTGGCGGTGGACATGGCGGCGACGGCGGCGCGCAGCAGGGTCCGGTGGGCGCGCTGGGTCGGGTCTTCGGAGATGCGTCGGGGGAGGACGTCTGCCAGGAAAGGCAGCACCTCCTCGGGTGTGAGGCGCGTCAGCTCGTCGGCCAGATCGGCTGCGACACCGGGAAAGTCGGCGAGCCGGAACACCCGGTTCGCCAGGTCGGTTGCCGGTACACCCAGCAGCTGACGGGTGGCTCCCAGTTCGAGTCGAAGGCGCACGCATCCGGCCGGCTTCTCGGCCCTGGAGTAGGTCGCCTTGGTGTGCGGGCCGACGACCATCGCCTCGCGGTGGCCTGCCGCCTCGGCACGCAGCACAATGGTCGTCGCGACGTGCGGCACATGCGTGAAGGGCACCGAGACGTCGGCGACGGTCGGGATGTGTCCCAGCTCGGTGATCCACGGCCGCAAGGATTCGGGCGCTGCCACCGTGGTCTCGATGAGCTCGTCGGTCAGCGTGTGCGCCGGATACGTGGTGGTCACCCGATCAACTGTAGGCAGTTCGAGGCCGTCCAGGTGTGCCGAAATTTCCTATAGACCGCGGGGCGGCGACGGCAGGCTGGCCATCATGATTCTTATTACCGGTGCCACTGGAACCATCGGCAGCGAAATCGTTCGGCAACTCGCAGCGCGCGGCGAGCAGGTCCGTGCCGTGACGCGAGACCCGCAACGGGCACAGCTACCCGCCGAAGTCGAGGTGGTGCGCGGCGACTACACCGACACCGCGTCGATGGCCGCGGCCATGTCGGGCGCGGACGCCGTTTTCATCGTCGGCGTGCTCGGACCGGACGACGCCGAAACCGACCGGGCATTGGTCGCCACCGCCAAGGCGGCCGGAGTCCGCCGAATCGTGAAACTGTCGGCCATCGGCACCGGCGAGCCCGAACTCGGACGAGTTGGTACCTGGCACATTCCCGGTGAAAACGCCGCGCGCGAAAGCGGCCTCGAGTGGACGATCCTGCGCCCGAGTTCTTTTGCTTCGAACACCCTGAGCTGGACCGATGCGATCCGCTCCGGTCAGCCAGTGCCCAACCTGACCGGTTCGGGCAGCCAGGGCGTCATCGACCCGCGCGACGTGGCCGCAGTGGCCGCCGAGGCGCTCCTCGTGCCCGGCCACTCGGGTCGCGTCTACACCCTCACCGGCCCGGAACTGCTCACCGGCCCGGACCAGGCTGCCGTGTTGGCCGCTGTCCTCGGCCACCCGGTGCAGTCCATCGACGTCGCCGAAGACACCGCCCGCGAACACATGCTTGCCGCAGGCATGTCCGTGGAATTCGCCGATGGCGCCCTCGCCGGCCAGGCTTACGTCCGCGCGGGCGGCAACGCGGTGCTCACCGACGACGTCCACCAGGTCCTCGGCCGCGCCCCACGCACGTACGCCGAATGGGCCACCGACCACGCGACCGCATTCGGTCCGGTGGCGAACCCGGTTGCTCAGGGATCTCGGTAGTCGCCCGCACTGCTGACCGTGGTTCGGCTCAGCGGACTCGACCACCCTCAGCGGTGAGCCGGACTCGCGGTTTTCGCCGGGACGGGCGAGTAGGTGGCAACGCCGCCCACACCGGACGATGTCCAGTGCGCCTCGTTGCATCCACTCCAGCGCGCAGTTGCGTCGGCCGGAATCCGGTCGTAGTCCAGCGCGGGGTCTCGTCGATTCCGGGCATCCCGCGACGTCGCGTCGCGGTTGGTGTCAGAGTCGTGCCCGCCGCTTGGCGGTCAGCGGCACGTAACCCAGCAGCACGCCCCCGTACACGGTCATGTAGTCGATGCCCCGCTCGGGCCATCGAGGGTGCGGCCGCCGTCGTAGAGAACTCGAATAGTGTTGCTGTGCAAGCGAATACAGATCAATCAGTGCACATCTGACGGCTGATCCGACAAGTGCTTACCGACGATCCGTCGCCCCGGATTTCCGAAATCCGGGCCGCACCTACTACAGTTCAACGTCGCAGAACATGCACGGCCGGAATCGGATCGCGCAGGCAATGCACGCGGATGTAGCGCAGTGGTAGCGCATCACCTTGCCAAGGTGAGGGTCGCGGGTTCAAATCCCGTCATCCGCTCTTACGAGCCCGGTTCTTCCGGATCGCGACGCCAGGGTGCACGCACATCCCGCAGGCTGGGCGCGCCTGGCACCAGGTCCGGCAGATCCGGCATCGCGTCGGCCCCCGCAGCGATCGGGGCGGTAATCGCCGCGTTCTGCTCGTTCGCGAGCCGCGCCGCCTCCTGTCCCGCTTCGGTGACAGATCGACCCAGCTTCTCCGGAGTACTGCGCAATGCCTCCTGCGCGAACTGCACATCGGTGAGGACACCGCCGCCGTCCACGGTCACGGTGACCAAACCGTCGGCCGAACTCGCTGTAGCCCGCACTGCGGCCAGCTGCTCGTATACCTCGGTCACCTGCGCTTGCTGCTCGGCGAGGGCATCCAGGATGAAATCGACCTGGTTGCGCATCCCGAAGTTGCTCGAGCGCAACCCATCGCACTCCCATTGCTCCATCGGTAACTACTCCTTCGAACCTGATCCGGCTACCGAACCATGGCGTTCGGAGAACCGCTGTGTGAAGTCGGCAATGTAAATCCCAGGAGCGATGGACGACGACGAGGGCTCCAGCACCCCATCGTCGCCGATGTAGAAGATCGCCCGGCCGATAGCGATCTCGTCCTCGGCCACCGGCACGTACACCATCCACCCGACGTCGAACCGGTCGGCAACCAACTGGGACAACGGATATCCCGAAGTGTCCAGCCCACGTCCGGTGATGTAGTCCCGTACCCGAGCGATCGCCTCTTCCGCCGGCATCGGCTCCGGCGTCGTCGATACCAGCCCAGCCGCCGAGTACTGATAGAGCGCGCCGTCGATATCGAAGCGCCCGTCATCGCCGAACACCTCGACCAGCGTCGCACGGGTCACCGAGCCCGTCTCGGCGGCAGCCAACAGCGCCGCGATCGCCTCCGTCGCATCATTGTCGGAATCGTCGGCAACCAGCCTCGCGACGATCCCTATCGTCGTATCGCCCGTCCACACCCCTGGCAGGGCCGTCGCGCAATCACCAGCGCCGGGGGACTGTCCTCGATACCACCGCCCCGCCTCCCACCAGTAGCAGAACGACAGCAGTCCCGAGGCCGTGCGCGGATTCAGCACGGAGTCGACCACCCAATCCGGTGCCCCCGCATAGAGTTTCGGCATCGGCGCGCCACCGTTGTACACGGCATCCAACGTGGGTGCATTCCACACTCCACCCGACAACACGCCCCGCCCCGCAGGCAGCGCATACAACGTCGACCCACCCCGACCGGACCCCTCGAACACACCGGCCCACGGAACTATCCGAGGCCCCCAATCCGACTTGGCCGCAACAAATGCCGCCGAGATCGTCGCCCACCGCGCCCACATCACCGGGAACGGCGGAAACTCGTTCTCCGCCAACACCGCCCACACCCGCTCGGCCCGGTCGGCCCGAGCCTGGGCCGCAGCCTGCTGTGGCGTGCGCAGCTGTCGGTCACCATGGCCGATATGCGCGGCCAACCACACCGGCAGCTTGTCACGTGGATACGCCTCGAGGTCAGCGCGATACACCTCCGGCGCGAACAACTGTCCCGCAGGAAATGGCTCCTCACCGTAGTCGTAGTCGACCTCCAACTCCCCGGAACTGCTCAACACCACCAGCATTCGCCACCACGGTCCTGCCTCGGACCCCGCCGCAACCGCACGCAGCTCCCGCACGAGTGCGAGCACCACCTCCGGCGGATCCATCGGCACTGCTTGCTCACCCATGGAATACACAAGCTGGGCGATCTCGCCCACCACCGTGACCACGAATACCGCATCCACCCGCTGCCAGCCCGTGGGCCCGTGCGCCGCCAATGCGCGGGCAAGGGGCTGCTCAGCGGTCAGCCCGCTCGATTCGT
The DNA here is from genome assembly GCF_045208035.1 of Nocardia sp. NBC_01009. Lineage (NCBI taxonomy): Bacteria > Bacillati > Actinomycetota > Actinomycetes > Mycobacteriales > Nocardiaceae > Nocardia > Nocardia sp. NBC_01009. The sequence goes on from NZ_CP108695.1 coordinate 1,264,461, forward strand.
CTGCCAAATCCATCTCCTCACAAGCATCGGGTGGCTGACAGCCGGCAAACCCCGAAGTCGGATACTTCCACAATCGCCCGAGCAGGGCTGCTTTCGATCCAAGCTCACGCACGCCGCCGAGGACGGGGCGTCGACGCCGATGCTGATGCGGTTGAGTGGGCACACCTCGGTGCGGTCCCTCGGCAAGTACTCGCGGCCGTCCGGCGCTGATCCGGTGGCAGGCCCAGACCGACCCCGCGCGCAAGCGGCGGGGGTGACGCGAAATATGGTGCGGTGACAGCGAAACAGGATTGGCAACGCTGCGGGAGTACGGCTCAGGTCACCTACAGCCCGCAGATGGAACGTATGTAAATCCGCCCCCAACGGGATCATCGCTGACGGGCACCCATGAAGCGCCGCCGTGGCGTCTGCTCATTCAGGCTCATTCAACCCATCTGCGGAGCAGTGTGTGCAATTCATCCCGTGAAAGGTCAGGAAAATTGGAATTTTGAGAAAATCGCTCGTGGTACAAGTCGACCCAGCGCTCGAAGGAGCTTGGGTCCGCAGCAACGCTAGGCCGCATCTCCGCAGCGCCCATCACTGTTCCTCTCCAGTGTGCCATGCTGCGGTACATGTTGAGGGTTGCTTCGATATCAACGGCAGGATTCACAGGCGATATCCGCTCGATCCACATCGCAGTGGCCCGAGCACGGGTCACCTCATCCATCCCCCACAAACGCTCGAGGAAGAGCGATGCGTTATGGAGCGGATCACCGGGTCCGGCAAGCTCCCAATCAAGGATCCACAATTTCCGTTGGTCATCGAGCAGAAGGTTGAGCGGATAAAGGTCGTTGTGAGCAAAGACAACCGGTTCACCCGCACGACTAAGGTCCGGCCGAACATGCTCCGACAACGGCCCGATCCCCAGTTCGTCGAGCCTCGACAGCTGATCTGGTGGCAGGTTGCGATACGCATCGTCGGCATTCTGGATCATCTGCTGCTGCCACCCTGGAATGTCGAGTTCCATTCCAGCCGGTAGGGGGTGTGAGGACATCGACTGCACCTGATCCAAAAGATCAGGTAGCCGATTCAGCAGATCGGGATCATTGAAAGACAGCGTTTCACCGGGAATATACTGCATGATTGTGAACTCCGTGTCCGTAGCCGGGTCCGTCCCGGCGTAGAGGATCTTAGGTGTTCTCACGTCACACTCACGCGCGTATTCTATGGCCGTGTTCTCGGGCATCCATTTCTTCAAGAAAGTCTCGGCCGGTTCTTCTTTTTTGGATCTGACCACCGCTGGGCCTGAGCTCGTGTCAACCATATTTATCCTGTTGCCGGTCCCGGCGAAGTCCGGTTCCCGATCCCGGACCTCGTCGTACAATTCCTGGGCCTCTTCCGGAGATATTTCGAATCGGTGGCCACTACTCCCCGGCCCGGGTGCCTTCGGCTGCTCCGGATCTGTAATCGAGGAATTCTCTGCCTGCGCGGGTGAGGCTGTGGGGATATTGTTCGTCGAGCCGTGCGGCAGTTGGTCGCCAGTGGCCGGCGATCCCGTCGGTTCATCAGATGACCCCGAAGCTGTGGACGGTCCCGGCTGACCGGACGCGCTCGCCTTGCCACCCTCAGCGTCTGGATTGCCCTTGGTGCCACCGCTTTCCGGGCTGAAGCGATTGGCTACCGCCAAATCGCGCACATCATTGCGCGACGACTTCAGCCTTCCTTCATGATCCCAGCGCTCTTCGGAGCCCATCCTGCCGAGCGGAATCACATTCGCGCCCCGCAACGTCGGCCGCGGCCCCTCAGCATGCGGTGCCCCGGAACTGCCTGTAGCCGAATCGGTTTCGCCGATCTCGACCGCACTCTCCTGTGCTGAGGGAGCGGGTTCAGTGGCGGGAGGGTGGCGCTTATGGTTGCCGGGTTTGTCTGTGATTTCGCCGTCTTTACGTGGGGTTTGTTGGTTGGGTTGGGTGGGGAGGTTGGTGAGGTTGTCGTTGTTGTCGATGGTGAGTTCGGCGACGTAAGCCTTTTTGATGTCGCGGGCGTAGGACTGTTGCCATTTCTTGCGGGTGCGGACGCGGGGGATGCGGTCGGGGTCGTCGGGGTCGGTGTCGTCGTGGTTGGGGATGTTGGTGTCGAAGATGACGCTGTGGCCGCCGCCGACATTGGTGACGGTGTAGGAGTGCATGTTCTTGCCGTAGTCGACGAGGATGACGACGGTGTCGACCTTGTTGTCGGGATCCTCGACCTTGTCGAGGAGGTAAGCAAGAGGGTCATCGGTGTCAGGGGCGAGGTGGGTTTCGACGAGCTGGGTGGCGATGGCGTCCCTGAGGTGAGTCCAATTTTTTTGTCGTCGTTTGGGTTTGATTCCTTCGTTGAGACCGAGCGCCCATACTGCTTCGGCTGTTTGGTTGATGGAGTCCAGCAGTTTCCGGGCCTTATTGTGTCCGAAGAGTCGCTGAAGGATGGACCAGGCCGCGGTGGCGCCGATGCCGACGGCGAGAGCGGTGGCGGCAGGCTGTTGTCCACCTAGCGCGAGTGCGCCGCCGCCGGCCAAGCCGCCCAGTGCGAATGCGGCTCTGGTCGTCGCGGTGCGCATGGCTCCCACTTGTCCCTGCACTTCGAACGGGACCTTTACGCGCGCGTAGGTGTTGACAGGTATCGCGGCCACGCCGAGGGTTGCCCAGCCACCGGCGTATGCCGCCGAGGCTATCCAGGGGTTGGTGGTGATTGCCGCCACGATGGCGGTCGAGGCCAAGCCGACCACCGCGGTGTTGTTGAGCGCTTTGATCCGAAGGTTCTCCAACCGTATGCGGTTCCCTAGCAAGGCGCCGGCAGGGACAAGCGTCAGCAGTGCTCCCTGCTGTCCATATGACAAGCCAGAGTTGAGGACCAGCGACGTGAACTGGAACGACTGCACTCCCAGAATGGCATTGTTGCGAACTTGGCTATTGTTGATACTTCGCAGCAGGGAGTGATCGTATAGGGTATGCAAACCCAGCACGATCGAATCACGGAATTCTTCCCGAATACTGTTCTTACGCCGCGCGGTCGGGAGATCAGGTACTCCCGACATTGTCATCAGATTCACGATATTTGTGCCGAGATTGAAGAGGGGAGCAAACGCAGCGCCGGCTGCCAGCACCCCGGGCCCGAATGCGCTTCCCGCAACTCGGGTGAGGTTCTGTTTGAGGCCATTGAAGCGGGAAAGTCCCATTTGCGCGTCGCCTACCATCGCGTTAAGCACCTTGCTGGAACTGTTTCCGTACAGGACGGCAACACCTGCTTCTACGAATGTGGTTGTGACGAGTATGGGGACGGCGAATGAAGTTCCAGTCGCAAGGGCGGCAGTCGCTGTGGCTGATGCTACCGTCCCCACGATTACGCTCCACTTCATCAACTTCCTGGGTGAGAAGTAGTCGGTCATATATCCCGCGATCGGTGCGCCGACAACGTAGGGCACATTGGTGAGCAATACAATGGCACCAGTTGGCCCAGGCCCGATCTTCTCGAGAAGCCACATTCCCATCGCTGTTTCTAGGACCGCGAATCCGGTCGCATTGAGGAGCTCGGATCCGAGGCGTATCCTGACGTTGGAGTCGGTGCCACTCAGGCGCAGCAGTGATTCGTTCTTTCTGCCGGTGGATAGCTCCGGAGCAGCCGGGGATTCCGCCGCAGGCTCGGGCACGTTCGACGAGCTGTGTGGCAGTTGGTCGCCAGTCGCCGGCGACCCCGTTGGTTCATCAGACGACCCCGAAGCTGCGGACGGTTCCGGCTGACCGAACGCGCCGGCCTTGCCACCCTCAGGGTCTGGATTGCCCTTGTCGCCACCGCTTTCCGGGCTGAAGCGATTGACGACCGCGAGGTCGCGCACATCATTGCGCGACGACGCCAGCCGTCCTTCCTTGTCCCAGCGCTCTTCGAAACCGACGGTGCCGAGCGGAATCACGTTCGCGCCGCGCAACGTCGGCTGGGGCCGCTCCAGCTGCGGTGCCCCAGAACTGCCTGTAGCCGAATCGGTTTCGCCGACAGAGACCGCACTCTCCTGTGCCGAGGGAGCAGGGTCACCTCGACGATTCGTCTCAGTTTCTGCGGACGACGGTTGGATCAGCGTCCAGATGACCGGCACCTGCTCCACAGCGCCGGGAGGATGGCGCTTACTGACAGCGGACCGGACGTCCTCGATGAACGCTGGTATCTCCGGCCAGTCCCGGCGGCGCAGGTAGCTGCCGATGTCGTAATCCCCATCCATCAAATCGTTCACTATCGAGGCGAATCGCTGGACCATCTGGTCTTCGGCAGACAACGCTGCGACATCGAGATTCAGCTGCTCTTGGAGGGCCTGATGGAGCAGGGCAGGGGCATCATCGGACGGCGCGACCATCAATTGCACTACCACCGACGTGAACCATCGAGCTATTCGATTCTCCCCGGTCTGCGGACCGGCGTCGTACTCGACAAGCATTTTCTTGCCATGGTTGATCAGGTAAGGCTCGGTAACCTTGGTCATCCAGTATTCGGAGCGCCGTTCGGAACCTCGATTATCGAGAACCAGGTCGGAATAGAGTCGCGCGCGCATGTACGGCCGCTTCAGATTCTGCATCCCTCGGCTCACCGGGAAGTGGTAGCCGAACCACCCGCCGCGGGGGATCGGGAGCCAGACGCGACGCTCTAAGACCGTGAGTAGCGGTGGCGCCATCCGGTTGCGGTCGAGGTCCATCACCGGCCTCGGCTCTATCAACGAGTCGTAGAGGGCCTGCAGAATCTCGTCGAGCGATAGCGCACGGATGGGGCCGCCGATCACGGTGGCCCGACTCGTGGTGTCGGCTCCGCTCGGCTGCTCCGGCGACCCCGCCATCAGCGACTGATACTTCCAGAGGGGACTCCACTGGTCAGGCGTCCGGCGCCGGTACTGCCGCATCATCACCGAGCTCTGCGACGTATTGGTAAGGCCCATCAGCTTTTCCGCTTCCAATGCGGCCGCGGGGAACGCCGCGAGGGCCCCGAGGCGAGCACTCCGCTCAGCGATCCAGCGCAGCTCCCAGGCATACCGCTCTGGGCTTTCGTTCCAGGCCCGGCCGGATAGCTCACCAGGCTCGATGGGCGGTATCCCGACGAAATGCTTGTTGCCGGGAAGGGTCCGCAGCACAGCTTCGGCCGCCTCGGCGAGCCTTTGTAGGCCTTCCGCGTACGCCTGTTGTGCCGCAGCTTGGTTCGGGTCCCTGTCCACCTGTTCGACCGCCACAGCAAGCACCTGCAAGGCCTCGGCAAACAGCCGCTCGGCCTCGATCTGTGCCGGACTCCTGTCCTCCTGCTCGGCTACCGCGGCCGCATCACCCTCAGGTGCGGTAACGACCCGCGCCGAGCCCGCAGCGTCCGGCTCCTGCTCGGCCGCCACGTCCCGTTGCGTGTTGCCTTCACCAGGCGTCTCCGGGTGCTTGGCGTCCCCTGGACCGAGCCTGGTGAGTACCCACGGGTTCGGCCTACCGGATTTCTGCTTCTTCAGCTCTGACGCGGGCGCGACCAGTGGGTCCGACAATTGCTGTGCTCGGCGCAGGGGGATGTCCAACGCGTTCTTGATTGCGACGGGGTCGGGAGGCATCGCGCCCTTCCCTCGACGGGCCGGAACATCCTGGCGCTCATCTGTGCTCGTTGCTCGGTCGGCGGCGGCCTGGTGTGTGTCGGCTTCGCGTGGCGCCCAGGCTACGGCGAGCGTGACGTCGCGTACATGGATGCCGCCGGGCACGACCTCGGGCAATGGCTCGACTGGCAGATCACGAGTCTGTGGAGCGTCCGGAGTGCTTTTCGGGTCGACTCTCGTCTCTGCTTCTGCGTCGTGCCGCGGTTCAGACGGGGGATCCGCGGGTAGATCGGGCGTTGCTGCCGGTAGCAGCGGCGGGCTGTCCGTTTGCAGGCCCCAATCATTTGGCAGCACATAACCGTATTGATGAACAAGGCCGTCGTCGACGACGACGCGGGTCACCACGTAGTGGAAGCCGTGGTCGAGGACGACCTGCTTCACTCCGGTGAATGGTTCTTCGTACAACGCTCGCATCCCTGCGGGGACGAGCAGATGCACAAGGTCGAAGTCCTGCAATCTGTTCGATGGGTTGATGCCGATCTCGGCGGGCAGATACCCGTGCACAAACTTGGTCTGGCCGACCATGCTGTTGGGGTTCTCGATATCGCTCTCGCTCAACGTGGCCGCCCCGACAACCATCAGCGAATGACGGAGTTCGCTCATTGCCCGGTTGATGCGAGGGATTTCCGCGCGAGCTACGTCGTCGTTCGGGCTTTCGCCGTGTGGTGCGGCCAGGTGCGCGTTGACGTTCGCGTATCCGAGGGGATCGGTCCCGGTGGCGTCCTTCGCCGTTTTCACAGCCTTGACCGTTTCCTCCGGCAAGCTGTCGAAGTTCCAGATCAAATGTTGCTGAACGTATTCGGCCAGCTCCTCGGCATCGGCGAAAACCCTAGCGTGCTGGGCCAATTCGGCTGCCGCGATCTCATGCTGTCTCGTGACCGAATGATCGTTGAACTCGGCGGGCGATATGGTGAGCTGGTCCAGGAACCGATGAGACCCGGGTGACTCGACCGGCCCGACGCCGGGTCGCCTCTCGGCCCGAAGGATTGTGTTGGCATCGGCGACGAGTCTTTCGATGCGCAAGAAATTCTCGGCCAGTTCGATCCCACGCGCTAGTTCCTGCGGCGGACCCGTTTCCGTGCGACGTAGCTCCAGCAGACTCACCAGATACTGCTCTATCTTCCGCGTATCGAACGACACCACCTCCGCGCCGCCCAGCGTCTCCAGTTCCGCCCGCAGCTCGTCGCGCTCGGTACGTAGCCGCTCCAGTCTCGGCAAATCCAGCACAAGATCTTGGGCTCTCAGAGACGCGCTATCGCCGGAATTGCCTTTGGATGCCCCACTTTCCGGGCTGAAGGCGTTGAGCACAGCCGCGTCGCGCACATCATCGCGCGACGATTTCAGTCCGTTTGCTTCGACCCGGGCGTCGTCCAGGTTCGTGGGCACCACACTCGCGCCCGGCGGGGCTGGTATCGGTTCCCGCGACCCGGTGTGCTGTCGCGATGCGGAACTGGGCGTCCGAGTTTCTGCATCTGCGCTGACTTGCTGATGGTCGTCGGCAGGTGGGTGGTGGAAGGCCACGGCGCCCTCATGGAGTCCCGCGAATCCAGGCCCACCCAAAGATTGCCTGGGGCGCTTCTTGTCAGGGAGATCGAGCGCTGCTCGGTGATCGAAGTCGTTGTCGTGCGCGATGTACGGAGCATTATCGGGCGGTGTGGCCTGGGTCCAATGTTCTGGACTCGCCACGGTGGTGCCGAGCTCGTCGCTGCTCGCCAGGTACCCCTCACCAGTCAATTGCTGGTAGCCCTGGTGCAGGGAGACCGCCGACGCCATGCCCAGATGCTCCGCGAGTTCTTCGGGTGTAGGTAGTGACCGGCCTGTGGCCAACCGAGCGGAGGTGATCGCCTCGCGTAGCGCGGGAACGATGGTATCGCGCCAGCCTTTGCGTCTCGCTTGTTCCAGAAGCTCGTCTCTCGACGACCCCTCTGCCAGGATCTCCATCAGTTCCGGTGGAGAAACTGCCAACTCGGGGTCGCCCGAGTCTCGGAACGCTTCCTCGCCGATCTCACGCAGTTGCTGCTTCACGGCGGCGTCACACAATGCGCCATCGACCCCGGCTCGGTAGGCGGCGGCCGGACTGATACCGAGTTGCTCGGCCAAGGCGTATTCCTTGCCGAGGTCGGTGCCGAAGAGAGCTGGGTCGTCGGTACTGATACTGCAGCGGACGCCGGCGGCGAGCAGTTGCGGTAAGGGATGGTCCTCTATGTTGGCCACCACGTTGGTGCCCACATTCGAGGTCGGGGTTACGCGCAGAACGATGTTCCGAGCGACGAGCTCGGCCATCAGGGCGGGATCGCCGGCGGCGGCGATGCCATGTTGTAGCCCGTCCGGATTCCAACGCAGGACCTCCCAAATGGCGTCGATGCCTCCGGCTTCCCCTGCGTGCGGCACGATCCCCAGCCCGGCCGCGCGGGCTATGGCTACCGCCGGGTCGTACTGCGAGACGTCGCCGCGCGCCAGTTCATTACCACTGAGGTCCAAGCCGACGATGCCTCGGTCTTTGTATAGTGCGGCCCAACGGGCGCATTCTTCAGCCCCTTCGGGCGGTTCTCCCCAGATCAGGCTGGGCATTGCCCGCATGATGACACCGTAATGTTCTTCCGCGATAGTAATGCCGTCAGCGACACCGTTGAACATAGCCTCGTAGGGGATACCGTCCCATTTATTGCGATTGATGGGAGAGAAGGTGAATTCGACATACACCACACCGTGGGACTTCGCCTCTTTGGCGTAATCGATCACGGCTTGGCGGAAGTCTTCTTCCGTCCGCATGACACCGGTAGTGGTGCGCCACATCTGGAGAAAGTGGCCGAAGTCGCGGTACTTATACATCTCAGACAATGCATCGGCATTGTCCGCAGGCAGCTCCACACCATTACGGCTGGCCATCTCCAGTAGTGTTTCCGGTCGGATCGTGCCCTCGAGATGCACGTGTAGCTCGATCTTCGGATACGGGTTCGAAGGTCCGCTGCGAGGCGGAGGTGCTGCGTCGGAACTGCCGGAGTCTCCCGGGCCACGGTCTGGATGCCTCTTCTCAGCCTCGGCGGGACTGTGTGCGTCAGCCGGGGGAACGGCGGCATCCGCGTCGGTAGCTGTTTCACCGTCGCGTTCCTCAGCGCTGGCTTCCTTCGCTGCCCCTTGCTGCGGTTCAGGCTGGACATTCGTTGGCGGATCGAGCGTTTCCGCCGGGACAGACGCGGGGCTGTCCGCAGAACTGTTTGCAGCCGAGTTTGTTTCACTGGCGGCAACGGCACTCTCCTGAGCCGATGGAGCAGGTTCACCGGACACTGGCGGGCGGCTCGGCTGCGAGTCCCGATCATCGGTCGGCGTGGATTCTGGGCGGGTGAATACCTCACGGAGCTTTTCGGTGGCCGAAGCAATTACTTGTTGCGCGGTTTCGGGTGTGATGTTCAGAAGGGCGCCCACTAAGTGGTGCAGCACAATGCGTTCTGCCAATTCTGGGTCCGGGAGATCTTTTAGATCCTCCTTGACCCGATTCCGCATCTCCTTCGACAAGTCCATATCCATGGATGCCCCTATGGGCTGTTCCACATCCGGGCGTGGACGTTCTGGACCGAACGACGCGTCGGATGACACCGTCTCATACTCGCGCAGCTGCAGCGCAGTTGTTACCTCGGTCGGCGTCAAATTCAGCGCTTGAGCTATCTCGGCTTCAGAGGGGAGAGCTCCGGAGAGAACTCCGCTTCCGTCGTCATGCCTGTTGATATATGCGCCGACCTTGATGAGTAGCCGTCGCGTCGAGTCGTCCACGTTCTTGTATCGATACTCAAAATAGGCTTTAAAAGCGGCATATCGTGCGTGATCCCACGCAAGTGCAGTAAAGTTTCCTGGCGGAATATAGTTCCGAGTGGCGATCAGGATCGCCTCGTTGGCCCGTTGCACAAGATCGCTGTGTTGCTCGTCTGGGACGTCCCATCCTCGAACTGCCATTTCTGCGATCCATGCGTGCATTTCGAATATTTTATTGCGGATCTCACGCTCCTCCACAGATCCGGGACTTGTCGCAATCAAATCCCAGAACAAGCGTTGCACGGCCTCGTCTTTGACCGGTACGCCGCGATATGGAGAGAAGCGGATCAGGGCAGCAACAAGAGTGTCGTTCGGTATATCCAGTGCGTCTCGAATCTTTCGGAGGGAAAGGACGCCGGGAGTTGTACGGGACTCCCAAGCACTGATCGTTCGACGTCGTCTTCTGACCACTGCCCCGATTTCCCGCTGTGTCTTTCCGTGGAACAGGCGTGTCGCTTTCAGCCAATCGTGTACCGATTTGTAGTCAGCCGGGTTCGGTGTGTCGGATCCGAGGGGGTCCATCCGGAAGTCGTATCCCCAAGCATCGGCCAGATCGTTCCAGGGGCCTGCATGGTGCAGTGCGCGACGGTATGTCGCCACCATGGCGAGGTCGTCACTGCCTCGACCCGGGTCCTCTTCTTGGAACTGTATGGTCTGAACGGATACGCCGAAGATGCGTGCGGCTTCCGTTCTTGTCAGATGGTTCAGGTTTCTGAAGTGTGGCAGATACTCCCCGAACGACTCGGCTACGTCGAACCTCGGAAATATGAGTGATTCATTTGTCAGATCGGAGAAACTGTCGGCCGCCTCATTCGAATGAAATAGCCGCAACGCATCGGCCATCGTTCGTAGTGGTATATCGAAGGCGTTCCGAAGCTCCAGAAAGAACTCGCTTTCCGTCCTTGTATGTGGATCGCGGTTGGCAAATCCGTCTTGAGCGCTCGAAATCCTGTCGTCGAATTCGGCCGAGGTCATTCTATGATGCATGCCGACCGCTCGCAGCCACTCATCGAACGACTGGTAAATGATCGGATCGGGAATATCTAGTACGGTCGGATCTGTCTGGTTGACAAGTTCCCATGCATCGGTGAGATCACCCCACGGACCGGCCCGATGTAGTGCGCGGACATACGCCTCTCGCATAGCATCCGCGATCTTCTTTTCTTCATGATTATTCTCATATTCTCGTATATCGGCGACCGAGGTTCCGGTGATGCCTTCTAGTTCTGATGATGTGAGGTTGTTGACTTGCTGGAAATGATCCAGATACCCACTCATCGAGTCGGCAACATAGAAATTCGGAACCAGTACTGATTCTTGCGATAGCTGCGGGAAAATCTCGACGAGATTTTCGCGCGTTACCTTGCTAGATATCGCGACTGCATCGAACCAGGCGTCGAAATCTGTCTGTTTCGGCAGGTATACGTCGCTCTCCCACGATGCTATCTCTTCTTGACTTCTTCCGAGAAGTTTGCTCAATTTTGCGAGCGAATAGCCCTTTGATTCGCGGCTGAACTGGAGATATCTACCGATAGTCGAGTATCCTTCCGGATACTTGCTTGTGCCGTCCTCGGTGAGCAGCCCCGGGAAATTCTGCGCGAGCTCGGTGTATACCTCGCGGGCGCCAGGAACTCGGCGCAGCAACGCCCGCAACTGCACCATGTTCAATTTCCCGTGCTGTTCGGCAGCTTTCCATGCGCCGGACCGGGCGCCTATCAAGGCACCCATCTGCATGTGCGTCAGCCCGAGATATAGGCGTACCGCTATCGCCCATGCTGCTGTGCCGCCGTCTCCGGGCCGCGGAAACTGTCCGACCTGTTCAGGGTGACTGCTCGTGTCGAGCCCCGCACGTTCCAGCCACCGCTCCACCTGCCTTGCCCCGAGCCCGTGCATCTCGACATACTCTGCAAGCCCCTGCCGCGGCATCCCCGAGTTGTCAGCCAGCCGAGCCCGATACCACTCCACAAACAGCTGTCCTTCTGGGGACATGCGGGCTTCGATGCCAGACGGGCCGGACCGGCGTGCATCGGGTTTGATCCCGAGCCCTGAACGCTGCGAAGTGAACCTATCGGCTACCGCCAGGCCGGGCGCGCGGGCGAACCTTGGCTTCGATGCTGCCCGGGCCTCGGACCCGTTCGACTCGGCTGGGTAGCGCCCTGTCGATTGCTCGGGCCGCTGCGTCGGTCCCTCCGCATCGGTTTCCCCGGCGCCCATCACCTCCTTGGCCTTGCTTTCGGCTGCCTCGAGCGCTCGACGCGCGCTCGGCGGCAGCTCAGCCGAGCCGGGCGTCTGCGCTCCGGAAGTGACGCCGATTTCCTGGTCAGGTGTTCGGGGGTCCTCGGGGGGTGGGCCTTGGATTTTGTGTGGGTGTTTGGTGTTTGCGCGGGCGCGGAGTCCTTGGTCGACCGGGGTGGTTATGCGTTCCGCTTCCTTGAATTCGGCGATAAATAGTGCGTCCGGGACGACCTCATCGATGTCGTTCTTGGCGGTCTCGAATGCCTTGCGCGCACTCGGAGGCAGCTCGCTCGGGACGGGCATCCGAGCTTCGGCATCGGCGTCGACTTGCTGATCGTCGTCGGTCCGATTGCCGCCCGGGCCGAATGCTTCTGTCCCTGGGCCGGTGCGCGCGGGGTTACTCGGCTCGTGATCGATCCCCAGGTGAGCCGGCTTGCGGCGATTCCATGGCGACTGCTTGGAGGTGGCCCGCGGTGCACCGCCGCGGTCTGCGGTTGACCCGTCGAGCTTCTCGCCTCGATCCCGATCGTTGTCGGTGGGGCCGGAGCTCCGGGCCGCTTGCTGCTCGCGGGGTTCGTAGCCGCGGCCATCGCCGGTCGGCAGGTTCTGGGGAGCCGCCAGATCCTGCAGACCTTTCGGTATGTCGGTCGGCGGGAGCGCGACGGGAGGACCCGCGTCCGGATCGGCGGACATGTCGTCGCGTGCCTGCACCGGCTTCTTCGGACGGCCACGGTTCCACGGATTCGGGGTCGTGGACCCCGGGGTCGTTCGCCTTTTTTTGTTCCAAGGATTCGAACCAGATCCGTTCGACAAGCGCTGGTTACCCACTACCGGCTCGTCGATACCGGCCGGTTCGGTGGATGGCATTCGCAGAGAGGTGAGCCCTGGATCCGGTTGCGCTGAGGTGCTGAGATCAGCATGTGTGGCCGAATCCGGTTCAACACCGGGAGGGTTGGGCGCTTCCTGGTGGGTCGATGCGCCCTTCGCCTCCGGGGCACGGTCACTGTAGCCGCGATCCGGGATCGGAAGTGTCGCCTCGATCGACTCCTCTTGCGCCGTAGCCACATCCGCGTCGCCCACCCGCGTCGCCCGGGCCGCCGCGGCGGCAAGGTCTGCCTCGGCCGGGTCTGGGTCGCTATTCTGCGGCGCCCAAGCCACAGCGACCACCACGCCGTCCTGCGCGCCGAAACCGCCCACCACCACTGGTGGATCGGCTGCTTGGACGTGTGCCTGGAAGGTGCCTGCGCCCAGATCGAACGTGATCTCGAAGTCACTATCGGGCATGAACGTCGCCAAGGCTCTATCGACGGCGTCCTCGGCGGCCCACGACAGCCGCGTCAAGTACATCCCGTTGTACGTCAGGTTATGGTCGGGAATATCCTGCGGCCGAGTCCATTCATCGGCATTGACGAGAGGTTTCGGCGCCGCCTCGCGGCCCGCTCTGGCAACCGGCTCATTCTTCTCGACGCTGAGGCCGATCGCTTTGAAATCCTCGGTGCGGCCGGCCACTGCTGCGGCGTAATGGGGCGGTGCCATCGAGGGAGGCTTGGTGACGTCGCCGACCACCATTCCCGAGGGCCACGGCAGCGGGTGCGGGTAGTCGGGGCGCGCTCCCTCGAACCCGGGTGCCTCGGCCGCGGAGAACCCGAGACGGTGCAATGCCATGCGACCACACATGAATCCTGGGTCAGTGCCCCCCAACAGCTGGGCTTTCTCTCCGAGGAGCTCATCGAATTTCGCATTCGGGGGCACCAGTTTCTGCAGTATCGATTCACCGAATTGGAGCCACGTCTCCTTGCCGCCTTCGAGCTGTACGACGCCGGCGTCGTCCGCCTGTTGGACAACCGTGAACTCCGCCAGCGCAGGGGACTCGGAGTTGTTGTCGATTACTCCGACACCGAGCTCGCGCTGGCCGTGTTTCTCCCCTGTGGTCCAGGCCACAACCCGAATCTCACCGTTGCTGTCGGCCTGCGAACGCTTGACCAACTCAGAGACACCGAGCCCCACAGTTTTGATTTGCTCGGCACTGCGCCATCCGATCTGACGACGCATCCACTCCGATATCTTCTCGCCCGCGGCCGCCGCATCGCGCGCCGCCTCAGCGCTGGTCAGCCGAACCCCGTTCACACCACGTGGGCCCACCGAAAATTCGAACTGAGCGCGGCTGGGCCGCCGCCCTGGAAACACCGCCATGGCGTCCGCGGCCGGACCCTGTTCGAAAAGCTGGTCGGGCCATGACGTGTCGTCCGGACCGACTCGCACATGCCAGAACGGAAGGTGCTCGACGCCGGGCATCAGCATCCTGATCCCAACGTGACTCACCTGGGTCTCCGGGTCGAGCCACAACAGCTGCACCGTCCACGCGTTCTTATGGGCGTGCGCTCGGCGGTCTACCTCGACCATGCCGTCCCACAGATTGGTCAAGTACCGCAACTGTTGGCGCTCCGCAGCGCTGAGATCCTCGGCCGGTCGCGACTCCAGGCTCTGTTTGACGAGCCTCAGGTACCGCTCGTTCGTGTAGTTCAGTACCTCCGGGGAAAAATTGTCCCGAGAACCTATTTCATGTGGATACACCTCGAGGATCGCGGCTTGCTCGGCCGGACGCAGGAGGTACCACCACTTGGAAATCTCCAGCCGATGGCTGCGTTTGTAGGCGTCGTCCGGTCGCGTCAGCCACTCGACCGTCGCACCCGGTGCCGCCTTCTGCAACGCTTGGGCCGCCAGTTCGCGGGCAGCTTGCGAAGGCGCCTTCGCCACGCTCGGTCGATCCAGACGCGGTGCCACCTTTTCCACGTCGAATGCCACATCCACGAATTGCGAAACAGCCTCGACGAACTCCCTGATCTCGGGTGCCGAGCTCGCCAGCTCACCCAGCCGTCGCATCTCGAACAGCAGGTCGTTGGACATCGCGGACGGCCATGTGGTGCTCAACTCAGGTAGCCCGAACAGTTCGGCCAACTCTGCCCTCTGACGAATGCGCCTGTCGTTAAATTGCGCCCACACACCTTGGAGCAGCTGTGTGTCCGAATCCGCCCTCTCGACAGTCAAAAGCGCCTGACGCCCGGTCCACGGCAGGAGTTGCAGGAGCTGGCTGCCCAGGCCCGCCACGCGCCTCCAGCCCGGCTCGTCCAGGAGGCGCAATGCGGCCTGGATCGTATTGAGCGCGTTCGGGACTGCCTCAGGCCTGACGACGAGGAGCCCCGGGTCCACCCCGATCAACGCGGCCACCTTCGCAGCCGCCGCGTTGAGTTCAGCGGCCGTTCCTCGCTGATCGTTCTGAATCTCGTTGCCGGGATTACTCGGCGTCGCCGGATCGTTGCGCTCGGCGGCTGCTCGAATGATCGCCAGATCGTCACTGCCGGTGGGTATGCCAGGGGAATCCTCGGCGCGCGCGGCCGTCGGACCGATCTGGGCGGCCTGTTGCCGCGGTGTCTTCGGCTCGCTCTGCGCGCTGTGGCGCTCAGCAGGCGACGGCATCGCCACGACGTCAGGGACTTCCGCGCGGCCCGCAGCGGGGCCGCTATCCGGCTCGGCCTGCGGCAATTGTTCTGCGGAGCTGATGGGTGTGGCCAGTTGCGTTGCCGCTCGATGCAGCGCAAGCCAGTAGCCGTCCTGGTCGGGGGACATCGCCTCGGCGAGCAATCCAGAGCCGACCATCTGCAGGCCTTTTTCGACCTCGTCCAGCGTGTGATGGTAGGAGAGCATGAACGCTATTACCGCCCCGAGGAAATCGCGCATCAGTGACTGCGGCATCCCCAGCGAAACGAATACCCACATGAATCGAGCGGCGGTGCCGGAAGGTCCTGCCGCCAAACCGATTCCAAGATCGACGGCCATCTTTTGGAACCAGGCGCTTTCCGGTTTGAAGTCGACAAGCGCCACACCAGGCCGCCATGGCAGCGGTACCGCGAATCTGGTGGGGTCGAGCGCAAGCGCCGCCTCGGCGTCGACCGTCTTCTTGGTGTCCCGGTAGACAAGAACACCTTCCACGACCGCGTATCCGTCAGCGTCGCGGACACGTTCATTACGCCCGCCGGTGCGATAGCGGTAGAGGGGCAGCACATGGCTGACGGTGTCGTCCGCAGCCTTCAGTATGGCTTCCAGCGCCTTCTCGTCGACCCGGCCTCGAGTGTCGCGCGGCAGTTCGTGATTCGGATCGAGCTTGTCGATGCGCAGCAGTTTCAGCTTTCCTGGGACCGCCTCCAATTCCCGCACGGATAATGGCATTCCCAACATCGCCCAGTCCTGCACTGTGAGATGTCTGCGCAGGCTCACCTCGTCGGGCCTGACGCGGGTCGCTTCGCCCCTGCGCACGTACTCGTCGCGTGCGCGTAGGGCCACCTCGGTGTTATGCGCGGCGTACTCGACCGCACGGAGGTCGTTCCATGTGATCGGTACTCCGGGATGGGCTGTCTCGAACGCCTGTTGTACCGTCTCGAGCGCGTCGACACCGAGTCCGATTGCGGCTGCCTGCGTTCGCCAGTCGGGCTGGTTCAAGAGCGTGGCCAGACCCTCGAACAGGGTGGTGCCCGCGGAGGTCCTCTTCAGCTCCGCGTTCCTGACTATCCCATTGAGCAACGCCGACATCACCTCGCGCAGGTTGCCGGTGCGCAGTAGTTCCTCCAGCGGGACCGAACGATGCACCATCCCGCCCCAGAGCTTGTTCTCTTCCGCGTCAAGAGAGTTGCGGATCTGCTCCGGAGTCGCCTCGTGCAACGCGAGCTGAACTTCGATCATTCGTTTCAGCACCGCAACGGCTGCCTGCTTGGATTCAGGCCTGTTGTAGAGAGCCGTTGCCAGCAGGGCTTCTTCCATGCGCTGCTCGCGCCAACCCAGGTCCGACTTGAACGACGAGGGCACGTTCGCGGCGACTAACGCGGGCATATTCGCGGCGACCAGGGCGGGCACTTTCGCAGCTGATGCATAGCGCGTGTTACCCATTATCAGCTCGTCGATCGTCTCCTTATCGGGACTGCTCGGCGGCGCGGGGTTGCCCTTGGACGCACCGCTTTCCGGGCTGAAGGCGTTGAGTACAGCGGGTTTGCCCACCGCGCGGCGTGATGACCGCAGCCTTCCTGCGTGATCCATGGGCTCGTCGGTGTCCATGGGTATCACATTCGCGCCCCGGAACGACGGCAGACGGTTTTGCGGCGACTGGTGCTGTTGTGCCGCGGAACCGGTTGCCGCCGAGTTTGTTTCGCCTGCGGTGGTTGCACTCCCCGATTCCGAGGGAGCGGGTTCGCGGCGGTCGGGGCGAGAGGGGGCCTCGTCGGGGAGACCGCGGAGTCTCGTGGGGTGTCGGCTGTGTGCGAGAGCGCGAGCTGGTTTGGGGAGTGAGGCCGGTGTGCCTAACACGTCCTTGAAGTCGGCGCGGAAAAGTATGGTTTCTTTGTTGAAGTCGGGTCGCTTCCATTTATTTTGCCCGTTCTCATCGCCCTCTATGTTGCGTAGGTGCGGTGTGTTGATGTCGGGTTTGTCTTTGGGTGAGTCGATATGGTGGAGCGTGGTTCCATTGGCTATTTTGGTGGTGCGTGGGGTGCCGATGAGGGTGTCGTAGATGTAAATTTTGCCTACGACGTTCATGATCATGTAGAGGTGTCCGTCGGCGGCGATGATCACGGTATTGATGTCGTTTTTTGGGTCGCGGACGGTTTCTATGGCGGCGTCGAATTCATCGTTCGCGTTGCCTGGTTGTGCTCGGAGATCGTCGCGGAGGTAGGCTTCGACGAGTTTCCAGTTGTCGTCGGCGTCCCATTGTGGGTCGGTGTCGTCGGGTTCGGATGAGTTGTCGACGCCGAGTGCTCGGAATACGCGGACCACTTGGATGGCACAGTTTCGGATGACGGCGGGGGTTAGGGCACCGGATGCGGGGTGCTCAGTTGATCCATCGATTCGCGGTCGTTGTTCGTGTTTGTAATTGCGGGTAGCGATACCGAGTACTGCCGCCGTGGCGGCTGTCAAACCGAATATGGAGGCGTCTAATATGCCTACTGCTTGCGAGCTGAGGTTCGCGAGCAGCGGTGTGGCGGCCAGGCCACCAGCTACTCCGCCGATAGTGCCAACTATGTTGAGTGTTGCCACCGCACCGGCGAGGGCCGGCTTAGGAACAACGGTCTTCCGGAGTTCGGCGTATCCCTTGTTGGCGAACCCGTTGGCAAAACCGACGGCAGCCATGCTCGCATACAAGGCCAGTGGCTTGTTTGATAGGCCCATCGTGGCCATGGAAGCTGTCAAGGATGTCAGTGCGAGCGGGTAGGCCAATTTGACGTTGGTGGCTTCTACCAACTTTTTCGGCACAAACCCACCCAGAATTATTCCGGTGCCGATCCCTGACACGACCAGCGACATCGATCCGGCCGAAAAATCGTTATCGACGAATATTTTCTGCAAATGCACGGAGCCAACCGTGTTCGCGAAGAGTGCTGGGACGCTCAGCATGAGGTGACCGCGCAAGAAGCGATCATGCCACAAGTCGCGGAATCCGTCGGAGAAAGATGCTTTTTCTTCCGCTTTCACCGGAGGTGCCGAGGGGAGAAAGTGCAGCACTGCTAGATTCACTGCCTTGGAAATGCCGTTGACCGCGAATGAGAGCGTCGAAGAGATTTCTACGAGGAAGGGGCCAACGGCCTTGCCTGCTGCGCCAGCATATGCACGCTCCAGCAGTGAATAGTTGATAGCGTCTGTTTCTTCTTCTTTTGTTCTGGCTACCTGCAGGCCGAATACGGGGTTGATTGTTCCGACAATGCTATCAGTGGCCGCAGTGAGGACCATCGCACCCGCGATGGCCCACGCGGCCCCGTTCCAATCGAATAGGACCCAGGCGCCGCTGGCCAGCATAGTCAGGAGTCCAGCGGCCGATAGTGCTTCCAGCACTTCACGGTTGTTGCGCTGTGACAAGGGTCCGACTACGAAGTTGGCTCCCAGCGTGGCCAATTGGGTTGCGGCTGCCACACCGCCGAGCATCGCCGTCGAGCCATTATCGGCTTGTACCAGCAACACGGCAGCGCCGCTCCCCCAGGCATTGCCAATACCTGAGGTGAAACCAGAGCTCAGGAACTGCGCGGCGAGGTTTCGGTTCTTGGGTTCAGTTTTCTCGCGGATCCATTTCCAGTATCCAGAGTGCGCGGGTTTGTAGGGTAGCGCGGCTTCGCCGGGCTCTTCGGGTGTTTTCCATTCCTCACCGCTGTCGGGGTCCCGATTGAACCCCATGGCCCACCGCGGCACATCTGCTGGTACGTGTGATGCTGCCGCGCCACGAGGGCGTTTCCGGGCGGGGAGGTCGAGAGCTGCTGCCCACGGATCGGGGTCGTAGTAAGACTCAACGCCCGGAGTTTGTCTGCCGATTCCAGGGCCGCCCCCGGGTCGTTTGTTCGGTGGTGTGTCGTTGCCACCACGGAGCCGATTTGGGTGCAGGTCTGGCATTGCCGACAACAGCCGATCAAGGTGGAGGAAGGCATCCCGCTGCATGACCCTGACCGCACCCGGACTGCTGACCAACGCATCTGCCGTGTCCTTTACCGACAGTTCACGTAGCCAGCGGAGATTGAGGCATTGCCGCTGATTGAGGGTGAGTTGATCGATGGCTTCCTGCAATGCCTGCTGATCACTGTTCAGCGCAGCCAGCACCGCCGGTGGCATCCGCTCGACAATTGTGCTGCGGCCCAATGCGGCGACGATCTCGGCGGCAGATGCTCGGGTGGGCGGATGTGCGGCGAATTCGGTAGTGACTGCGTCGATCAACAGACGCAGACTGTCTTCTCGGGCCATGGCGTCGAGCAGATCGTCCTCCATCGGCCGCGACGCGACCGTCGCACCACCCGCGATGTGGGACGTCAGTTCGTTGCGTGCCGTTGGAGTGAGCTGTGCCAGGCCACGCTCCAACATTGCTCCGCTTGCGAGCTTCATCAGGATGCCGCGAGCACCGGCGAGCTTTCGCCCTCCCAGGGCCGTGACAAGCGCCTCGCGAAGCCAGTCGAAGCTCGTATCGTGCTCGGCCAGAACGTCATCGAGGGCTGTGCTGAACCGTGCCTCGGCGGCATCCGAGTCCAGGATCGGCTCTGCCTGACCAACGCGGGCAAGGACGGCCGCAGTGAGATGTTCCGCCAACCACGGATCGCGTACCGCATCCAACACACGCCGGAACGGTGGTGCACTCACGTTGACATCGGGAGCCGACAGCATATGTCGCCCGGAACCATCGGCCGTGACCTTCGGCTGCCCGGTCGAGTTCGGCGGCGTTTCGCCGACACCGACGCTGGCGGTCGAATTCCGGTTGTCGCCGCGCGGACCGACGTGTTTTTCATTCAGTTCCAGCACGACGGCGCCTGCGACGGGTGCGGCCTCCGGCGGTCGGCTGGTCTGCGATATGGCAGGCGTCGATGACGGCTCGTGTGCGGGTGTCTCGGCGGAGCCCTCGGCAGGTGCTGTGCCCGGCTTCTTCGGACGGCCACGCTTCCACGGACTCGGGGTGGATGGCGGGGGCGGTGCTGTGTCGGAACTGCCGTTCGAGCTCAGCCGCGTATGCAGCCGCTGGTAGGCGGTGGCATTATGCCGCTCTCCCGGTATGAAAGGTGATGGGGAGCCACCGATCTGCTGATAGCGTTGCTGCATCTGTGCGAGGCCGAAGAGCGCCACTGGGGCTACTACGCCGGCGTTCTGCTCGAGCTCCGCTTTCCACAGCCGGTAGCGCATGCCACCCGCCCGTACTGTCTCCACCCAGTCGTGTCGCTGGGTAAGCAGGGCATCATCGAATTCCGGTATGGCGCTGGGGGTTTTGGCGTCTTTCGCCAGCGACCAGTTCATCAGTATCCGCGACAGCGGACCGTAGAGGTCGCCTTCGCGGGTGTGACCGGACACGGATCTGATCTGCAGGTCCGCCGCTAGCTCGTAAGGGTCGAAATCCGCAGTCCGACGTGCCTCGTTGTACCAGTCGGACATCGCCTCTACCCCCGCCGTACCACTAATGTCGGGATACAGGGCGGTTCCGTGCCCGCCGAGTAGCGCATGCACTTCCTGGATGAACGAAGCGCTCAGCTCCTGATCGAGGTTCTGCAGGGTGAACAACCGGGCTTTCAGCCAGGCCAGCCATTCCTTATCGCCGAAGAGTCTCGGAATTTCGAGCAGATCCTGGCCCGCGACAATCGCGATGTCGCGGAACTTGTCCTCCATGTACAGCGTCGTTTCGAGCAGCAGGTCGAGAGGTGTGTGCAGACCCAGCGCCGCTTGTATTTCGGAGATCTGTTGTTCGATGCTGGCTTCTGATTCCGGATCTGGCTCGGCGACCGAAGCCGGGTTATCGTCGCGGACTCCTTCGATTTCGTTCGACGGGTCCAGGACAGTGGTGCTGGATACAGGTTCTTCCTCTTGCTGCAGTCCACCTTTGTTCTGCGATGTATCGGGCTGACCATCGTGCGGCAAGTCCGTGATATTTTGCTCGGCGAGTGGAGCTTTCGCAGTTTTGCTGGGCTCGATACTGGTGACTTGAACGCCTGATGCATCAGGTGCGGAAGACGGTTCGACGCTGGTCGTATTGCTAACGTCGGGTGCGCTGGAACTATCGGCACCCGGCTCGCTGCGAAGCGCCTCGGCCACCGCAGGGATGGCCTTGTGCTCCAGTCTGCGGATCGCACTGACCCCCTGGCCCATCGCATCGGCGGCTTGCTTATGTGTCAGTCCCTCCAGGTGCAGTAGCCTGCTGGCCTCCTGCTGAGCGAGGGGAAGATTCGTGATAGCCGCTTCCAGCGCCGGATCGTTGCGCTCGGCGGCTGCTCGAATGATCGCCAGATCGTCACTGCCGGTGGGTATGCCAGGGGAATCCTCGGCGCGCGCGGCCGTCGGACCGATCTGGGCGGCCTGTTGCCGCGGTGTCTTCGGCTCGCTCTGCGCGCTGTGGCGCTCAGCAGGCGACGGCATCGCCACGACGTCAGGGACTTCAGCGCGGTCCGCAGCGGGGCTGCTATCTGGGGCTGCAGGCGGTTCGGGGCTGACCGATTCCGGCTGGTTGTCGCTGGTAGGTGGATGGTGGAAGGCCACGACGTTCTCGGGGAGCCCCGCGAATCCGGTCCCACCCTTCAATCGTGTGGGCTGTTTCTTGTCATGGAGATCGAGTGCGGCTGGTTGGTGGAAGTTGTCGTGCAGCGTGTACGGGGCATTGTCGGGTGGTGTGGGCTCGGTCCAGTGTTCGGGGCTCGCGACGGTGGTGACATTGTCCGTGTTGGCCAGGTAGCCCTCGTCGCTCAGTTGTTGGTAGCCCTTGCGCATGGAGATCGCTGATGCCATTCCCAAATACGTGGCGAGTTGTTCGGGGGTAGGCAGTGGCTGATCTGTGGCCATCCGGCCGGAGGTGATCGCTTCGCGTAGTGCTGCGACGATGGTGCGGTCCCAGCCCGTTCGTCTGGCTTGCTCGCGAAGTTCGTCTCGTGAGGATCCTCCTGTGAGTGTCTCAATCAGCTGGTGTGCGATCTCGCTGTACGTCTCGCTGGGGGATTCGATCGGCGCCGGCTTGGCGATGTTCGCGAGCGCTTGCCTGGCGCCCGCCGTCTGAGGCTCGGATTCGTCGACCACCTCGATGCGATGATCGGAAATGACGTAACCCGCACTGTCTTTGATGCGGACGGACTCCAGAGCGGCCTTGACAATGTTACCGACACCGTTTCTGAAGTGAAACTTGATCTGTGGCGGCTTGCCATCTATCCAGTACTCGCGGTTGAGGTACGAAATATAGAGCTGCCGCCGCCCTTGAATCTCGAATTCTGCTGCCGTCGCGCTGGTTTGTGAGTCTGGTGGGGTGGTCTTCGATTCGTGCCAGACCCGGCCCCCATCGGTGATGATGTCGATCTCGCCATCCATCAGCAGCCCGGACGCCATCTCGACTTTGACAGGCTTGCCCACCGCGTCGACCTGATCGAATTGCGCGGCCAATCGGATTTCGGCGAGCAGTCCCCGGAGCACTTGGGCATGCCCTTCCGCGCGGGTTTGTTTCAGAGCCCGCCGGGTCTCCGCGTTGTCGGTCGCCCCCTCAATGGATGGTTCGATCAAAGCCGCGTGTTGCGCGGTGTAAACCGCCTGCCAATGATCCGCGCCGTTACCTACAAGGTGCGGCATCCGCTCCAGCAGCGCTGCCAACTCTGCTTTCACATCGGCGAGACTGCGGTGGAGAGCATCCAAGAAAGCCGTGGACGGCGTTCGGTGTTCCTGTTGGTAGACCTGCGCCAGTCGGTCGACGAAATCGGCATCCGCGCGCTCGGCGCGGGCCCGCACCTGGTCCACCCATTGGCTCACGTTTTGCGCGGCTTGGCGGTCGATGTTCTTTTGTGCCGCCGGAGTCCGCATATAAGCATCGGCCTCCGCGCGGGCATCCCGCTCTGCATCCGCTGCGGGTAAGCCCCTCTTCACGAGGCCAGCTGTCCTCTTCAGCAGGGAAACCCGATAAACGCTGGCCGCGACGACTTCCTGATTTTCCCGATAGCGTTCGAGGACAAGATGTTTGGCGTCCTCGGCAGCGTCTGGATCAGTACCAGCGTCGTCGATTCGAGTCAAGACGCCTTGCATGGCTTCCGGCAACAGCGGATTGCTTACCGCAGCAGAACCACTCGGCGCTGTACCTGGCGGGTCTGTGGTGCCATCGGGCTCGGCGGGTGTCGCCTCAGAACCCCTTCTCGCCGGTGACAGCTCGGAATTCGCGCGTGCAGTGTCGGTTGCCGGTTCCTTGGCGGGTGCAGGATTCGGCGGAGCGGGTCGCTCCGCGCCGCCGGGGTATGGCGCCCCGAACTGGTCATTCGACGGCGCACCCCACCCCTCGCCGGTCCTCGGGTCCACCATGTACCCCAACCATGGTTGCGCCTTCGCGCTGCGAGAGTTCTTCTTGGCGGGGAGATCTAGCGCCTCTGCCACATCGAAGCTGTACAAGGACTCCACACCCGGAGGCTGACTGCCCCCTGTGGAACCGCCCCCGAGTTGCTTGGGTGTCTGGTTGTTACCGCTAGCGGTTGGCCCGGGCTTATCGCCTCGCCCGAGTCGATCTTTGAATTGGCGCAACCGGCTCTTCGGTGCGCTGAGGTCCTCGAGATCGGCCGAACCGTCGACCAACTTCTCGCGGAGCCGGTCCAGTATCAGGTCCAGATTGGGGGCGGCCATGCCTTGGAACAGGCGGGCCATCACATCCGCTGGGTGATTGTTGCCGAGGGGCGCGGCGACCAGCCAACCTCCGTTGCCGTCGGACTGCAGATCGACCTGGAAGGTTGATGTCGAAGTCTCGACGAAGACCGATTCGAACTGCGGAAATCGACGAGGCTCCACCGGATCGGCGGCCTTATCCGCGGGCAGCGGCAGCGGCACCTGCCTGGTGTACAACCGGTATGCGGCCTCCGCCGGATGTGGTGCGGTCACCGACGAATCCATGACGGTGTCGAAGCCATGTGCCGTGAAGTCCGGCCGCAGTCTGCCCAGTCTGCTTTTGTGCCCAGAGGAATTCTCGACGGTGTTGAAGGATTTCGGACCCAGTTGGCGGAGCCAGTCGTCGAACCCGAGATCGGTGTGTGGCTCCGTCGGGTCCTCTTCGAGGCGATAACCAGCCCAAATCCTGAGCATTTCGAGCGCAGCTTCCTGACGGGTGGGCTGCCGCTGTGATCCCTCTGCCGCTGCCGACGCGATTTTCCTGACGCCGTGCAGACCGTCAGGACCGGGCCCGACCAGAAGATATTTGATCTGGTGTTTGCGGCCCCACAGCACCTCGGGGAAGTCGATCCGGTCTGGCTGGTCTGCCTCCGGCTCCCGCGGCTGCTCGAGGGGCTGGCTGGCCGCCAGCACAAGCAGCGCATCCATGTGCTGGCCCTCCGCGGCCGCGACAATCAGCAGTTTGCGGCCGGTCCGCTCACCGTTGGGACCTTCGACGTAGTCTCCAGGGAATTCGGCGACGTGAAAGGTCAATGGCCCGCCGGTGGGGTCCTCGATGTGAAAGGTCAATGGCCTGCCGCCCGGGTCCTTGCGCAGCTCTTCATCGATCGCGCGGCGGGTCAGCTCGGAGGCCTCGGCCTCGGACAATCCGGCCGGCTCTGGTGTATCGGTGGATGGCCCGGCGTCAGGATCGGCGTCCGGCAAGGCGGGAGCAGCGTCCGGCCAAGGACGGTAGGTGTCAACATTGTCGCCGGCGTGGCGTACGACATTGTCGCCGGCGTGGCGTACGACGTCGAATGCGATTTCGGCGGCTTCGAATCCGACCTTGCCGAGGTATTTGCGCACCGCCTTACGGCCGGCTTTGGCAGCGGCTTTCTCCGCTTCGAGCGCTCCGTGGGTGCCCGAGCCGCCCCCGGCGCTCTTGTAGGCCCGGTTGTACTCGATTTCGGCGGGGCCTTCCGGCACGAAGCGGCCCGACTTGCGCAGCATAGGCAACGCTTCGATTTCCATGACGAATTGGTCAGTGAGTCTCTCCCACGTTGCCAATGTGTCTTTGGGCCGCACTGGTAGCGCCTCGCCCTTTGTAGGCTCCAAGCCACGTGCGGCGTCCGATTCCGCCCGGTACAGCGTCGCGTAGTCGACACCGCCAACGAGCGGCCCTACTTCGATCAACTTGGCACGCACTGCACGGATACCCGCCTGGTGGGCGGCGGCGTCCAGCATGGTTTCCACGATTTCTTGGTTGTCTCGGTAGGTCCGCTTGGCGATCCGGCGCGCCGCCGCGTCGATCATGTTGGCGACGGCAGTGGGGTTCTGGTGGTAGGCCTGCTCGGCAGTCTTCCGCGCCGCAGTGAACGCATCGTGGTAGGCCAGCGACAGCAGACTCTCCCGGCCCAGGTCGCGTTGGTGTCCGTGTAGGCGCAGCCGGTCGAATTCGAAGGCGCGCGCGTAGGCCCGCGCCTGCAGGTCCAGCATCTGATTGACAAAGTCGTCGCGTAGCGCCCTCAGGCGTTCCAGCGAATTCCCTGTTGCCGGGTGCAGCTGCTCGATCAACGATGCCGCCCACACCAACTCCATCGCCTGCTCGGCAGGGTCTGAACCATATTGCAGGACAACGCTGTTCGACACGGGGTCGTAACCGGCGGCACGGCCTCGGATTACTCGGCCGCTGGCGGCATCCAGCGCAGCGGTCGCCGCCGGATCGGTGGTGTATTGGATACCAACGTCATACCGCTGGAAAATCCGCTGCGACTTGCGGCCGATATCGTTGCCGCCCAGGATCTGCCAAGCGCCATTCACCGCACTGGTTGTCGCTTCCGCGAGTTGCGGTGCACCCCATGTGGCGTCCGGGCGGAACGTCGGCGATGGCGCCGACAGCATGGCCTCCGCCAACTCCTCGATGAGGTTCGTCGAATGAACCCAGGCGGACACTGCACCTGACTCCTCGACGGAGAACCGCATGAGATGGGTCGGCGATTGTCCTAGCCGGACAGTGGTCGGAATGTTCGGGTCGGCATCCAGCGCCGCCTGTATATCGGCGGCCGCGTCATCGGAGTGGAGCACAAACATCTGCGGTGCCGCGCCATCGACGATCGCGACTTGATCGGTGATCCAACGGCCACCCGAGGCAACCACTTCGGCGTCGATCCGCTCGTGCCAGATGTTTGTGGCGATCGCCTTCTTGACCCGAACCAGCTCCGCTTCAGCCGCCTCCTGCTTCGCCATCACGTCCGCGAGCAGGTTCAGTTCGAACCATGCCCTTCGGCCCTCGATATCCTGCCCACCATGTCGCAGCAACTCGTACGCGCGGGGTAGATCGACGGCGAGGCGGTCATGCAAGCTCTGTCGCAGGCGATCGACGTTCTCATTGAGCCGGGACAACTCACGGCGCGCCGCTTCGTGCTCGCGTACCAACCTTTCCAACTGCCGCGCCGACTCGGTCGAGGGCGGGATGTACTCGCGCTCTGGGGCGTCCTCGGTCTGCCTGCGTTCCCACTCGCGAGTGTGCTCTTGACGATCGCCGTCGAACCACTCGCTCGACATGATCTCGACGACGCCGGCTTCTCGTCCGATCCGGCGCAGCAGCGTCGGATCGATGGTCGAATCTTGTTGTTGTGCCGCATCGACCGCCGCGTCGTAGGCAGCGAAATATGCGACTTCCTGCTGCGCGTTGAGGGCGTTTTCCAGGCTCTCGCCCGGCGGATCGAAACCCTGTGCGGTCAATTCCCGGTGGAACTCGGCTTGAACGCCCAAGACGACGGCTTTGGTGAGGCGCTGCGAGTTCAGATAGTCGGCGAGGTCGGTGCCCCGGATTCTGGCCGGATGCACCTCGAGCTGTCCGGCCGTCACCACAACAGCCTTCGCGTAGACCGCCACGGTCGCGCTGGCCTGCTCCACTTGGCTACGTTCGTGGGTCTGGATGACAGCGGTCATAGTTCTTGGGTCGAACGAATCCGTCGCATCCGGGTCACTCTTGTACTGAACATCCACACCGGCTTGCCGCAGTCCGTCCAGCGCCTCGGCCCCGACGTCGGTGCGCGCCAATATTTCTTCGACGGGACCGGCCGCTGGATCCGGTAGCTGAACCAACCACGGTTCCGTCGCCGCGACCGCAGAGCTGGAGCCCGACGGACCTTTCGGCGTATCGAATGCGTCGCTCTCGCCGCCTTGCTCATGCTCGCCTTCTTGGCGGGCACCGATCGGTTCGAGCGGGTAGTCGGCGAGTGGTTCACCGGGCGCTGCCTGCGTGCTCGGATCGAACCGATTCACCGGCTGGCGGTGCGGTGTGAAGGGGACTCCGAAGTATTGCGCCCCTTGTTCATCGGGGGTGCCTCGCACGTACTTCGTCCACCGCTCCTCGCGCGGACGGTAGTCCAGCGGCTCCTGGCTCGGGTCGTACCCGAACAGGTCACGTACCCTGACGTCGCCGTTCTGCTCGAGCCGCGCCAGATACATGTGGGCGCCCACGTCGCCGGGGCGTCGCACGACCACCGCAACCTGTGTCCCTGGACCCCAAGCCTCCAGCAAATCGGCAACCTTGTCGCCTGCGGTGCCGTGGTCGTCGGCCACGAAACCGCCGGGATGCCAACGGGCGCTGGTTTCCCGGCTGAATTCCTCAGCGGACAGCTCCCCTGGCGGGGGCGGGAATTCGGGCGAAAGTACCCGGACGCCATCGCGTTTGAGAACGTCGCGCACCTGCGGGGCGCAATCCTTTGCGTTCCCGCCTTCCAGCAGCAGCGCCAGCGGAAGATCGTCCCATGACAGCTCGGGCTCGTCGGGGGAGTGATATCCGGTCGATCCGTCGCTGCGAATCGTCACATCGACGGGCCGCCGAGGTGTTGGCCGGAGATGCGCCGCCAGTTCGGGATCCTGCTTCGCCTGCGCTACCAACCCGTTGGCGCCATCGTGCCCGGACACGAGATGAATGCCTTCGAGGGCGGGTCGCCCGCCTGGCTGATCGGCATAGAATTCGCGAGTTCCGATGATCCCGAGGATGTCGTCCTTCAGCTGCGCTGTGGCCTCCCCACCGGCGTTGATCCACACCACCGACGCGACGCGCCGCCCCGGAGTAACTTGCGCCGCTGCGGCGATGTCCTCGGCCGCGCGCGCGATGGCGTCGGTCACCGAAGCCAGGTTGACATCCTGGTTGAAGATTCGGACATGAACCTCGTCCGCGGCATCGACGTCTCCGATGGCGAGTGTGAATCGCCCCGCCAACTCGAATTGCCCGGGGTCGAAACCCAATAGATGCACGTGCGGATGACCAGGTAATCCGATGGCGCGCTCTTCGGCCATCATCAACCCGAGCACCGCGGTCTCGATGGTTGCTCGCTGTTCATGGAAATCGGGCGACATCGCGCGCCGCCGCTCCAGCGCGTCGGCCGCGGACTCGTCCAACTCCGTGTCGGCGCGCCACACGGTCAGCTCGTCGTCGCTTGCTTGCTTCTCTCGCAAGAGCGCCAGGCGGGCGACCCGGTTGAGCCAGCGCGCTGGTATGCCCCTTTGGTTTTCGTACTGCAAATCGGGGATCAGCGACCACTTCTGTTCCCGATTCAGCGAGTGGAACGCCTTGGCGCTCACGATGACCTCGTTGAGGTAACTGCTGAACCGCGGGACCTGCTGGCGGCCCTCGGACAGCTGATACCAGGCGCCGTCGGCGAATTCCTGCAACGCCGAGTGCACAGCAGGCCAATCCGTCGGCAGCACTTGTCGGGGCTGGGCGGACGGAGCGATCAGCTCGTCGGCGATCGCATCGAGTTCACTGTCCAGGTGACGAACCGCCGCATCCTGCTGACGGAACTGGGCGTGCTGCCGCGCCGGCGGGGTGTGTGGCGCCAGGGGGTCGCTCAACCCGAGAACAACCGCGTCGGCCGCCGCGCCGAGAGCTGCCCGTGCTCGCCGACGCTGCACCTCGGCCACGCGACGTTGCTCGGTGAGTCCTTCGAGCCGATCGACCAGACCGCCGAGCAGATGGGATTCATCGGCAGCGGTGATCAGCGAATCGAGTTCGGTGTACCGCTGCGCTGCGCGGCGCACGGCATCGTGGTTCGGCCTCCCATCAACCTCCAGAAACGTCGCGAGCGTGTGTACCCATGGGCCCAGCGTCGCCCCGTCGACGTCAAGTAGCTGAGCAAGGACGGCACCCACCACATCGCGTTGGTGCCGCAACGCATTCAGGTTCTGCGGCTCGCGCAATCCAGCGGGATCCCGCTCATACCGGGCCGCGAGTTCTTCGACCCTGCCCAGTGCCGCTGTGAGCTTCGAATCGCCCAGGCTGCGGGCTTCGTCGAGTTTGTCGAGAAGGCGAATCTCGGTGTCCAAACGGTTGAACCGTTCGACCCTGACAAGCAGTTCTTGGTCTGCACGGAGCTTTTCGAGATTTTCGAGCGTGCTTCGGTCGGGCGGCCGTGGCGGATCGGCTCGCCGGTTATCGTCGAGCTGCGCAGCCACAAGCGCTTGCCCCTGGCGGACCCGCGCCCGCAACGCCTGATTCCCTTCGGAGCCGGGCTCCAGTGTCTTCGGGTCGATGTCGAGCTGCTCGGCGAGCTCATTGCGTTGAATGCGGGCATGCTCGCGCTGCGACTCGAGTTGGGCCCGCGTCGGAGCGGTCTGATCACCGGAACCGTTTGCTGGTTGGTATCCACTCCCGTCTCCGGGCGGCATGTCGTGCGGAAATGCTTGCCCCAGTTGGCCTCGCGGCATCCCGGGCATCGGCTGTGCTACCGGATGGACCAGTTCCGGCTCGCCTCGACCGGCATCCAGGATCCCCTCGACCGAGAGCGGTGCGGCGGGGACCGTGCTGTTCGGGGCGCTCGGTCTTGGTGCCCGCGGGTCGGTGGTTCCATCGGATTCGGCAGCCGACTTCCCAGAACCACGCTGCCCTTTACCGTCCCGGGATCCGAATGCACTGTAGGAGCCATCCGCGGGGTTGTGTGCGGTGACCAGTCCAAAATCGAACCGTGTCGACGGGTTCGCGAACACGGGCATGTATGTGGCTGCTTCAAGAGCCCGTTTCGGTGAAAGAAGACCCAGTGCCTCAGCGATGGCAGTCGTCGAACCAGGAATATCGGCGGGCACAGTGGGCACCGGGCGGGACGGTTTCCCGGAATCCCTTGGAATCGACCCAGCGGCAGAGTCTTCCGTGCCCGCTTGTGCGGAATCGGCTTCGGTAGTGATCCCGCGGGCGAGAGCTTCGGCGTCGGAAAGCGCGACGAGATGAGCGTGTAGTTTCTTCTCGAGCCTGGTCGGAGTCTGGACAGAGACCTCTACGGCGACGACTGCCTCGGCCTCCCCTTCCACCCCGTCGAACGTGTTATCCGACCGGAAAGGGTATGAGCTGAATTCAGCTCGCAGCAACCGGATCAGCTCGTCATGGTCATTCGATCCGGTTTCTGCTGTCAAGTCCTCAGCCAGCACCGTGTAGGCGTCCGAGTCCGTGCTCGGCAAATTCCTGCGCACCCGATGAGTCAATTCGTGGATGGCGAGGCTGAAATACCATCGTTCGGGGTCACCGCGCATCCGCCCGGAGGCAACTTGCTTTATTCCCATGGCGCGCATCAGCACGGGCGCGGTGGCCCATAGCTCATTGATTTCGATGCCGCCCTGCGCAGAGTCGTGGGCGATCGTATCCGTGTCCAGCAGGCTGATATGAAGATCGGTCTTTTCGAGCACGCGGAATACGGCGGCCATATGGCGCTCAGCGGCGGCGAACTGGCTAGTAGTGTCCAGGTGGACTCCGGGGTTGTCGAAGCCGATGAAGTTGACACCATGATCGGCGGCCATGGCCTCGATCATCGCCATCTTGGCCTGCTGTTCCGCCGGTGTGACCGGGTGGTACTCCGCAACCAGTCGCTGTCGCAATTCGTACTGTGCGGCCGCTTTCTCGGCGGAGGTCTTCAGCAGGTCGTACAGAATTTGCTCGCCGGTTGTCGCGGTGCCGGCGTCGTGCTCCATTGCCGCGAACGCTCCGAACGTCGCCATGGGCGAATCGAAGGAATCGTCCCGATCGTGACCGTAGGTCCGGAATTCTCCTGCTCGCCATGCCCGCACTTCGGCGGTAGTCGAGTCATCGCTTATCGAGCGATGGTATTTGGAAAGGGTTAGTGCTGCTTTTCTTGTGGCGCTCCGTCCGCCCGTATTGTTCAGTGCGTCGCCGAATTCTCGAACGAACAAGCCGAACACCGGCCGGTCGGCGGGACCGGTGGCCACTCCGGCCTCCACCATCCCGGCCCATGCCGCATCGAGCATTTCTGGGTAGGTGAGGAGGCCCTCGCTCAGCGTGAGCGATCGGGTGTATGGGTAGGTCGTTTCGGTTCCGGCAACGTTGTCGGTCATAGCGAACGGTTGTGTACCGGAGACGGATCCGATGATTACCTGGTGAAGTTGCACGTGCGGGAATTTCGTCAGCATCGCGGCGACCGCTCGGGCGAGCTCGCGAGCGTACTCGACCGGCAACCCGGGCAGGTCGAGACCGATCGCGCGGACCGAATATCTGCGCTGCAACTCCGCGGCGACCTCCGCGCCGGTGGCGCAATCGGCGAACGGATCGCCTTCGGCAACACCGGTTTCGAGCGATCTGCCGGCGCCGACGAGGTCGCGTGCGGCGCGTGCGACTTCCCGGTTCTGCTCTCGCAGTTCTTCGGGGAAGTCGGGGTCGTCGTATGGGAGGCGTTGTTGGGGTGTGGCGGTGCGCCAATTGTGTTGGAGCCAACCGTCGTGCACCTTGCTGCTGGCGTATTCGAGGAATTCGGCGCTGTGGATGTCGGTGCCTGATCGCAGTGCTTCGTCGAGGACCGGTAGGGCGAACTCGGCCAGTCGGATGTATGCGGCGAGCGCGTCGTTGGGGAGGTCGCGGAAGTCGATGACGGTGTCGCGTGGTTGCTCGGCGTTTCGGGCGTCGTGTATCCGTGATGTCAGCTCGACGATCAGTGAGCGTGGGAGGGGTGCTGATGGTTCGGGTGTGTCTTGCCCCGGGTGGGCAGGGCTGATGTTCGGGTCGGTTGCGGGCTCGGCCTGTGGTTGTACTTCCGCGACGTCGGGAACGTTCCCACGCTGGGCCTGCTGCTCGTCTGCGGCCGGTCTGTCGGCGATCTGCGGTTGCGACGCCGGAGCTTCGCGATCGGAACCGGCCGGTTCGATAGACGGCTTGGAGCCGCTGTGGCCTTGCTTATCCGGAGGTGGCAGCTGCGGCCTGTCCGCATCGAATCCACCGAATCGGTTCAAGACCCAGGGTGTCTCGTATTTGCTCCCTCGGGGTGCGACATCGACTGCGAGATCGACATTTACCTCGCCGCGTCCGCTATCCGGCAACCGTGCGGGGTTGGTTGGCCCGGCTTCGCGTGCCGGGGCGGGTCCGGCGTCGCGGTGGTCTTGTGCAGGGCGCGGGGTGTCAGTCGATTCCTTCTGCGGCCTGCTGTTGCCCAGTCGCGGGTCCGATAGCGGTTCCGGTGCGGGACTGTTCGGCGGTGACACGTCTTTTGCGGGTGCGGTATCGGTAGCGCGGGCGGGGAGCGGGATCACCGCCACGGTGACGTTGTCCCTGCTGCCTCCGTCGAGGGACTGCTGGACAAGAGCTTTCGGCGCCGCAACCAGAGAACCCGAGGGCTGAGCGAATGCCTGCGTGAGGACGGCAATGGCCTCTTCGTTGATGCGTGCGCCATCCGAATTCAAGACCAGTATGGCCGGACCGTCCGGTGTCGGCTCGGTTACTGCGTGCGACTGCTGTCCTTCGGGCTTATCACCCAGGTAACGAGTGAGCCCGTCGTCCATCCCTGATCGCTTGAACTGCGCTGTGTCCCAACCGAGCATCTTCTTCGCGAGTGCTCGATTCGAGTCGGCTTCGGTCAGCTGTTTCGAGCTGCCACCATCGAGGGGGACCAAATGGATCTCGCTGTCGCCCTCCCAATCGCGGGTGAAGCGGTCGCGTTCCACCAGCACGACAACGAGGGTGCACGCGGGCGGCTCGAGACCGGCGAATTTCGGTAGCGACGCTAAATCGCGAACCGCGCGTTGGGCCGCCGCGGTCGCTTTCTGCACGATCGGTAATGGATCCCATTGCTCGCCCGGCCGGATTGCGGCCAGCTCCTCGCGGAACACGGCATCGACCGCGGTCGCAGCGGCCTGCGAAGCCTCCTCGCCGTTCGCCACCTTCGACACGCCGTCGAAAACTCCTGCCCAGGTCACCAGCTCACCTGCGACGTCCATCGTTCCGATCGTGAAGGCGTCCTGGTTGATCGTGTGATGGGTGCCGATATCGGTCCATGCCGCGACCGGGCCGAGGTCACCGCCGAATTGTTTGGGCGACCCCGCCTCGCCTTCGAGCGGTTTGGACACCAATTGTGCTGGCCGAGTTGGTATCTCGGGCTGCGCGGACTGGACGGGTCCGGGGGTGGGTGGGGTGCTTGTTTCGGGCACGACCGGTTTTTCGGCAACTCGGGGATCTGGCGCGCCGCTGCGCACGTCCGCTCGCGGCTGTTGCCCCACCTCAGACGGTGCTGCCGGGTCAAGTCCGGGAGCTGGCTGCTGCGGCACATCGCCCGCGGCCGGATCGGCTTTTTGTTCCGAGCCCGAAGGCGCAGGCGCTACCGTCCCGTGGATCCGCCAATACCCCCCGTCACCAAGGCTTTCGACGCTGTCGACCCGGTAGGGCAAATCGTGAAAAAGCATGCCGGGTATGGAGGGCGGAGTAGGGGGGATACCGTTCAGGAATACAGCGGGCGTTCCTTCGGTAACGGTCAGCTCGAGGTGAAAGATTGCCCCCGGCAGCGGCTGTGTCGGCCCGACGATCGCCCGCACGTATCCGCTCAGTTGCTGGACAGTACCGGTGGGATCGCTGGTCATGTCCAGCGGATTTTCGCTGAGGGCGATCGTCACCACGATCTGCTCCCGCACCGGACGGCGGGTAAGGACGTCGTTGATGACCTCGATGAACCGCGCCAACTCGGGAGTGAGTTCACGGTCTCCGCGCTGCGCGGCATCGAGCATCGCGACGAATTCACGATCGGACCGATCGACCGTCGCAAACGGACGCAACAACGCGCGCTCGTCATCGGTCAGCCTGCTGACCACCTCATCCCAGATCTCCCGGCCATACTGCAATCGCGCCGCGAAGTCCGGAGTTACCCCGTCTGCCAGGAATCGAGCCCATAGCGGCACTTCAGTGGGTGCGGTGCCAGGATCGAGCGGGGGAGACTGCACCCGATCCTCGGCCACCCGAGGATCGGG
Source organism: Nocardia sp. NBC_01009 (assembly GCF_045208035.1). Taxonomy (NCBI): domain Bacteria; kingdom Bacillati; phylum Actinomycetota; class Actinomycetes; order Mycobacteriales; family Nocardiaceae; genus Nocardia; species Nocardia sp. NBC_01009. The sequence goes on from NZ_CP108695.1 coordinate 1,298,743, forward strand.
CGTATTGCTCGGCTCGACCGCATCCGATACTGGCCGGTCGACCCGACCGAAACGGCTCTCCACACCCGCGATGAACCCATCAGGAAGTCGGTAGACCCGAGCCACCTCCGTGATGTCGTCCAAAGCTGACCACCATGCTTGCTGGGCATGGACGCTATGGACCAGTCTCTTGAGCTCTTCGGCGGATACCCCCGGAGGCTGGTGGGCCGCCACTCTCGATTTCACGTCCGACAAGCTATCCACGTCACGAAGCATGTGGTGCAGCTTCATTTCCAAGGCCGATGCAGTGCGCGGATCCATCACTGCGCCATCTTGTTTCGATGTGATCTTCCCGCGGAGAGACCGCAGCTCATTCACGTCGACAAGATCGAGCAGCTCTGTTTCGTCGGGGCCGGGTGGCACGCCGGTTTTCGTTCGGGCCGCGCCCAAGGTCGCCTTGACCTGATCGATCCGCGCATCGGCCTGTCGGAAGCGGTCCACCGCCTCCGATATCCGCTCCTGATTGCGTGCGTTGGAGACCTGCTGAGCAAGGGGCTCACCGGTAGCTGCCGGTTCCTCGATGGACGGCTTGGAGCCCCCGTCGGATGTGTTGCCGGAATTCGGGGGGTCGCCGTAGTCCAGGCCGTCGTGGTCCCCCCAGCGGAACAGCGTAGAGCCGTCCTTGCTCGAGTAGTCCTGCACCGGGCCGCCAGGACGCTGGTTAGTTGGCGACAGGTCGAGAACCTCTGCCACGTCGAGATCGCGATAGTAGGACACCACCGGCCCCTGCGCCGATCCACTCGCCGGTGACCCGCCTTCGAGCCTGTTGGATGGTGTGGCTGTCGAGGGCAGCGGATCCGTAGCGGCGGTGCCGTTGCCTGGTCCCGCGCCGGGCTCGACCGTCATAGGAAGTACACCCGTGCGCAGCCCGATCGCCACCATCACTGCGTGATTGCTGGTGCCGAGCTTGCGTGCGATGCGGCGGAGATGGGAGTCGACAGTTGTCTCCGCTATTCCCAGTGCACGCCCGATGTCGCTGAATGTCTTGCCTTCCGCGACCAGGCCGAGCACCTCGGCCTCACGGTCGGACAACACGTCGTGGCCAGTGGCGGGAACGAATTCGCTTGCAGCCGAAGGGAGGAAGCCCGCCCGCAGCGCGACTGCCACCGTTCCCGCTCGGCCACTGGTGTCGAACTTCTTTGCGATACGAGCCAGCTCTTCCTTCACGATGTTTGGGGATACGCCGAGTGCTACCGCTACTTCTTTGTTCGACCGACCCTCCGCGACCTGGGCGAGCACTTCGATCTGACGATCGGTCAACGTGGTTTGGCCGTCGATGGGCCCGGGATCGCCCGCAGCAGTGGGGGCCGCTAGGGGGAGGATGCCCGTACGCAGCGCGATCGCGACCATCGCCGCCCGATCACTATTTCCGAGCTTGCCGCCGATGATGGACAGTTGGGTCTTCACTGTGGCTGCGGATTTGCCCAGTAATACGCCGATTTCGTTGTTTGTCTTATCCGCTGCGACCAGTTCGAGCACCTCGACCTCGCGATCGGTCACCCCGCCGTAGCGCGGCGACCCAGCATGTGGGTCGCTCGGGTACGGCTCGTCAGGTGTTGCAGGCGCCAGCGCGTGCACCGCCCTGGCCAACCTATCGACTGCGGCGCCCTGGAGGATGTCGATGGCTCGGCCTTGATGCGCAGCCCTGGCGGCCTCGGTAACGAGGTTGCGCTGGGTGAAATTCAGCTGTTGGCGGCCCTGCTGTAGGACCGATTCGGTCATCTGTGCCAGCGACTGGGTCACCGGGTCGGACTCCGCCGCGCCCGAACTGGACACATAGGCCCGGGTGAGCGCTTGCCGATAGGCGGCGAACCTGGATTCTGACTCCGATCGGGACGGCCGGCCCGCGGGGGCCGAATTGGAATCGCCCTTGGCGCTGGCGGGTTCGCCAACGGCACTCGGGGGTGGATTCTCCGGGCTGTCGAATTTCGGAGACCGATCCTGCTCGCCTCCCGCCGCCGATTTCGGAGCGGCTGGAGTATTGATGCTGTCCCCGGTCGGAGCGGATTCGCTCGCGGCACTGGGATGGGTGAGGAGGAGGATGCCCGAACGCACCGCCGTCGCCACCATCGCCGCCTGGCTGCCAGTGCCGAGCTTCTCGCCGATGCGAGTCAGGTCGAAACTTACCGTGACAGGTGATATGCCAAGTGCCGCACTTATTTCCTTGTTCGTCTTGCCTTCTGCGACTAGCCCGAGTACCTCGATCTCACGGGCGGACAACTCGCCGCTGACTGTTGTGGGAGTCGGTTCCCCGGCCGCAGCGGGGTCGATGGGAAGGATGCCTGTGCGCAACGCCACCGCGACCATTCCCGCTCGATCACCGACGCCGAGCTCGTCGCCGATGCGGACCAAGTGAGTTTCTACGGCACGCGGCTTTATTGCCAGTGCCTCCGCGATATCCGAGGTCGTCTTGCCTTCTGCCACTAGGTCGAGTATTTCGATCTCACGGGCGGACAACTCGCCATGGAAATCGGCGAGAGCGGGGTCGGTGACAGGGAGGACACCGGAGCGTATTGCGATGGCTACCATCGCCGCTCTGCTACCAGCACCTAGCTTCGAACCAATGCGGGCCATGCGGGAACGGACCGTCTTGTCCGGTATACCCAGCGCCGCCCCGACGTCACCGTTGGACATGCCTTTCGCGACAAGGCCGAGCATCTCGATCTCATGATCAGCCAGTTCGCTGTGACTCGGTGACTGATCCGCCGATTCGGGAACTGGAGCGGGTTCCCCGGCCGCTGTTGGGTCGATCGGAAGAATGCCTGTGCGCAGCGCGACTGCGACCATCCTTGCGCGGTCACGGGAGCCGAGCTTGGCGCCCGCGTGGTCCAGGTGGATTCTTGCGGTGTCGGCCGATATTCCCGCTGCCGCCCCGATTTCCTTGTTCGTCTTGCCTTCGGCTGCGAGCCCGAGTACCTCGACCTCCCGGGCGGTCAACCTGCCGTGGGCGTCGCCGGGATCGATGTCAGCGATGGGAAGGATGCCCGTGCGTAGCGCGACGGCGGTCATCCCCGCCCGAGTTTCCGTGCCAAGCTTCTCACCGATGCGGGCCAGATGGTCCTCAACGGCCCCCAACGAAAGGTCCAGCAGCGCCCCGACTTCCTGGTTCGAGTTACCTTCTGCTACGAGCCCGAGGATCTCGACCTCACTAGGGGACAACTCGCCGTGGTCTCCAGAGGGATCGGGTTCTGCTGCGGAAGTGGGAGACGTGAACGGCGTCACCACCATTGGGGCGCCGTCATCGGGGGCTGCGTGCCCGGGTGCGGCACCCCGAATGTCGTCCTGCGTACCCGGCGACGTCGGCGCGGGCTCCATCTGGACTTCCATCCAGACCGTCTTGCCCGGACGCCCATCCCGCGCCAAAGTCACGCCTAGCGCTGTCGCGGCATCCCAGATGATTTTGGAACCCCGGCCGTGGGTCCCGTCCGGGCGGTCACCCAATGCGAGCGGATCCGAGCGGCCGGCCTCCAGATCCGCCAAATCGAATTGCGCGAGCAGGGCTTTCACATCGGCTTCATCGACGGTGGTAGACGGTGCGACCTCATCGACCTCATCGACGTCGCTCTCCGGTCGCCACTTCGGCAGCCCCCGCGACGTGTCGGTTACCTCGAAACGCAACACGTTGTCGATAAAATATGCCCTGACCTGGGCACCTCCTTGTTTCGCATAGAGGTCCACATTGGTCAACACCTCCGTCGCCGCCAGCACAACGCCGTCGATCTGCTTGCCGTACCAACCGGCCTGCGTCAACAACCTGGCAATAGCATCCCGGGCGGAAGAGGCGCCCCGCCCAACTTCTCCCCGCTCGAATGTCAATTCCAAAGCAGGATTGGGCATTGCCTGCGACGGATCAGCTTGTGCCGCAGGCGCAAAGAGCTGGAACCATCTCGTCCGTTCCCCACTCTTGCGTATCTCGAACCCCCACGCGCCCGCCTCTTTATCCAACAGATCGGTGACCCGACCCGCCTCCGTCGGCGTAACCAGCCCCGACTTCTTGTCCGGCTCATCACGTACTGGTACGGTCCGACTCTCGTCGATCACCTCGACCAACACCCACTGCCCGCCCACGCCCGTCGACCGAACCACGGCCGGGCCGTGCGCGGTCCGCAGCAGCGCCTCCACCATCGCTTCGGCCGCCGCCGCATGCCCCTCGACCGGCCAATCGGTCAACAGCTCACGAATGGCGCTGTGTGATTGCGCGGGCGTGGACGCGCCGGAGCTCCGTGCGGCGCCTGGCAGAACCGGGCCTACGGGTGACCGTGGCGATAGACCGGAGTCCTCCCCGACGTTGGCGTTGCTGATCTGTTCGACGGGGGTTTCACCGGGAGTGGCCGACGGCGGTCCAGTGCCTTGACCGGGTGATCCGTACGCATGGTCGGAACCATCGCTCCCCATATTGACGGCGGTGATCGTCCCCAATTGCGAATCGTCATAATGCTTCTCGATTTGGGTATGTGAAAGGTCCCGCGCCTGCTTCTGCGATGGAAGATCGACCGCCGCGGCCAGCGCGGCGGGCGAACCCGGCGCGCCGTTTCCCGCGATGCTGGATACACCGCTGTGCCGGATCTGCGCCGCGGTCGTTTTATCAGCGGGTGCGTCACCAGCAGTCGCGGAAGTCTGGTCAGCGCCCGGCTCCTGGGATGGGGACTGTTGGTGGAGTTGTCCGGGCTCGACCAGTGCGGACTGTTCGGCAGCAGTGATCAGTGCATTAAAAGCCCGGTACAGCGCTGTAATGTCCCGGACGCCTTGTATGGGAAAGTCGGTCTCGTCCACCAGAGGATAGCCGCTGAGCAGGAAGCCTTTTGCGACCTCATACCCCGAGTGGTGTTCTGGCCAGGTGAATGTCATCACCGCGAGGGCCCATGCGTGCAACGGCTCGCCCCGTAGCCCCATCCAGATAGCGCGCTTTATCAATCGCGCTACGGTGCCCGAAATTCCAGCACCCCCCGGGATATTGAGTGCTTTAATAACATTGACGAACCACTCGCCTTCCGGATCGAAGTCGAATTTTCCCAGCCCGTTGCGCCAGGCGAGCGCTACAACGTATCGCGCGGGATCGCTGTTCATCGCCGTCTCGGGATCGACAACACCCTCGTCCCGGAGGACCTCGATCTTCCTGACGAGGGCGTTTCCCTCATCGTCGCGTATGTGGTTGTGTGCGTCGTAGTGGTAGGTCACCTGTACAGAGACGACGGTGCTGTCCTCGGCTCGCAGCATTGCCTTCAGTGCGGCCTCGTCCACCAGGCCACGATCTTTTCGGGGCAGGAGAAAATCGGGAATCTCCAGCGAATCTCTGCGCAAAAGGTGTAGCTCGCCGTGAACCGCCTCGAGTTCATTCAGCGACAGCGGTTTGAATAGCAGATAGTCCTGTAGGGTGAGGTCTCTGGTTTCGTTCGGGCGATCCTTGCGCGACTCTATGCTGAGAAGGTATTCGTCCAACATCGGACCGTCTTCAACGATGTTTTTGATAGCTAGGAGATGCGCCGCAGTAATCTCCGGTTCGGTCGCTAGTTTCGCCTTTGCTACGCTGAGTGCGGCGACATCGAACCCCAGTGCGGCAGCTTTCTTATCCCATTTTTTTTCGTTCAGCAGTTTCGCCAAACCTTGGTCCAGCGTCGTGTGTATGGAAGGGTCTGTTTCGAAGCTCCGGAACATTGCGTTGGTTATGGCCGACACCAGCTCACGCAGATTTCCGGTACGCACGAGACTTTCCAGCGATACCGAACGGAGGTTCATCCCGCCCGCCTGATGATCGTGGCGTGCATAGAAGGCGTCTCGGATCTCCTCGGGAGTCGCGTCTGGATGCAATTTAGGTAGCAAATCTAATAATTTGTATATCATTGCGACCGCAGCATCTCTGGCAATTTCCAGGTTGTAGGCCCGTTTTGCCAGTTCGAGCTCATCCACCATGCGGTGCTGCCGCCAGCCCTTGTCCTCTTCTGGCAGCGGCTGGTCACGGAGGTTGTAGGCCCGCCATGCCAACTCGACCTCAACCTTCATGCGCTGCTGCTGCCAGTCCGGGTCTGCTTCTGGCAGCGGGTGGTTACGGTTGGGTTCGGCACTCGCAGTGCGGTTGCGTTTGGCAGCGAGGAATTCTGCCAGTGTGGCCGGGCTGGGAACGGGCGGTTGGGATCGCCCTGCAGATCCCGGTTCCCGGGCGGCCTCGGGCGGTGCAGGTTTCGGTACAGGCGTGAGCGGCTTGGCCTTTGTAGATTCGGCGGGTTTCTGAGCCGGGGACTTGCCGCGGCTCGGGGCAATGTTGTAATCCAGACCGTTGGGGTCCCAATTGAACAGCGTGAAGGGGTCCTTGCCACGGTAGTCCGCCACCCCGGGTGGCCGCCCGCTGGAACCGTCTGGAGCTGAAGGCTTTCCACCGCCGACCGCGGGGGGACAGTAAATAAGTGCATTGGTGATGTTGTCGCGATCACCGGCATCGCGGGCGCGCTGCCGCACTGCGCTCGATGCGGCGAGCAGTTCACCGCCGGATTGAATCAGCGCCTGCTTGACGATGTGTGCCTGCGCTTCGGGCTCGGGGGTCTTGCCGTAGGCACCGTCGGAAGCCGCCATCACAACGCCAGGGCCGGTCAGATTGGTGAAGGTTATGGCGTGTGATTCCTGCAAGTCCTCGCCGAGACTACGGACGATCACATGGGCATACTTGGCGTTCTCGGCACTGGCTGCCTGTTCTGGGGTCCACCCCATGTAATTCGCGTAGGAGTCGTCCTTGGTCAGTAGATAGGAGGGTCCATCGTCCATTGCCAGCCAGTACACGCGGCTGTCTCCGACCCAATCCAGAGTGAGCCGATCCGATTCCCGCAGTGCGATCACGATTGTGCAGAGGGGAGGATTGGCTTCCTCGGGGTCGTCGGTGGCGTATTTCGGCATAGCCGCGAAACGGAGGACCGCATTGTTGGCCGCCGCCATTGCCCCCTGCACGATCGGGAGGGGGTCCCACTGGCTGCCCGGTTCGAGCGCGGTCAGCGCCGCGACGAGATATTCATAGGCTTCGTCTGCGGCGGCCCGTGACGCAAGTTCAGCATCCTCCGTAGACCCCACGCCGTCGCAAACGATGGCCACCTGCGCCAGCTCATCGCCGATGGGCACCGTCCCGATCGCATACGCATCTTCATTTTTGCTGTACTTGACGCCGATATCGCTGAGTGCGGCGACTAAGCCGTGATCTTCCCAAGCGAATTTGCGTGGCTCCGGGGTCTTCGAACCGCCCTTTCTCGGCTCCTTCGGCTTCGGCGCGAACCGTATTTGCGGTGTGGCTTCAGCCTGCGCGGGTGCCGACGAATCGGCCGCTTTGTCCGGGGTGACGGGCGGTGCCGGTGCGGATGGTCCGGGCTGCGCCGCCGCGGAATCGGAGGCGCCCGCAGGCTGGGCTGCGCCCAATTCGTCGGTGCGGGCACGGAGCCGAGCGTCCGCCACTCGATAGCGTTCCACGGCATTCGCTATCACCTGTTCCTGATCAGGGAACTGGTAGACCTGGTGTGGCCCTGTCGGTTTGGTGAGGTTGTCTGCGTTCATCAACGCGGGCAGCCATTCCGCTGCCGCATAGAAGTGGTGCACAAGCAGCCGGAGCCGTTCCGATGTGACCTCCTGGGATCTCATCATCACAGCCAAGAGCTCATCGAGCGCACCGAGCATGCTGTCCAGCTTGTGGACGCGATGGATGTCCGCATGCTTCACCGCATCGTTCGGATCCAGCTCGAAAGCAGCACGCTCCGCCGTGACCCCCGCGCGTATCGAGCGCACGTCGGCTGCCGCGATATCGTTCAGCAGTCCGCGGTCGGCGACGGTTGGCGGCGGTCCGGCTTGCGCCGCGTCCAATGCCGCCAAGACCTGATCGACCCGGCTGTCGACCGCTCGGTAGTGATCGACTGCCTCCGCAGCCGGCCCGGTCTGCTGGTAGACGTGCTGGTCCTGATTGCGGACGGTGGAGACCTGCTGGGCTGGTGTTTCTTTGGTGAGGTTGTTCGCGTTCAGCAACGCGACCAGCCACTCGGTCACCGCGTCGAAGTGTTTGGTCAGTAATTCGAATCGTTCCGGCGTGGTCGCCGTCTGTTGATTCGCGACGGCCCACAACTCGTCCAGTCCATCGAGTATGCGGGTGAGTCGATGCTGTCGCTCCAGATCCGCACGTGTAACAGCATCGTTCGGATCTATTGACGCGTCAGCGAGCTCCGAGGCGACTCCCTCACGCACCAACTGCAACAAGGAGAGGTCGAGACCGTTCGACAGTGGGGAGCCTGCGTCAGGTGTGCGGCCATTCGACGGTGCATTACCGTCCTCGCCATCCGGGTCGAATCGGTAGAACACCGCTTGCCTGGGCAGGCCCGCCGAAGACCTCGCGACCGGCCCTGTCGGACGATTGCGGACGGGGCGGTCCAGAACCTCTGCCGGGTCGGGTTCGCGATAGTAGGACACCACCGGCCCCTGCGACGATCCACTCGCCGCTGACCCGCCTCCGAGCTTGTTGGATGGTGTGGCTGTCGAGGGCAGCGGATCCGTTGCGGCGGTGCCGTTGCCTGGTCCCGCAGTCGGGGGAGTCTGGTCAGCGCGCGGCTCCTGGGACGGGAACTGTTGGTGGGGTTGTTCAGCCCCTGACACCTCCCGCAATGCCGCAGCATTCCGTCCGTGTCGAAGCTCGGCCGGATAGTCGTAGTGCATCCAAAAGGGAATCCCTGCCTCGCGCAGCGCCTCCTGCAGAGCGAGATCCGGTTGATCGTCATAGAAGATGAAGTGGTCGATATCGTCGAGCGTTACTACAGGTGGAGCGTCCTCGCCTCGGGCCAGCGTCTCGGCGTCGGGGTGAATCTGAGCCTCGATCACGTGGTCTTGGTTGAATTTTGCTCCGGCGTAGTCGCGTTGGGTGCCTTCCAGTCCGAAGTAGCCGAGATCACGGTGTCGGGTCGGGGTGGGGCTGAATGACTCAGGCTGCGGATCGTCGACGGGGCTCGCGGAAGCGTGTGTGCCCCAAGGGCTGCCGACAGTCGCCGTTGTTCGTTGGCGCATGTGGTGCTTGAGTACCGCGCCCACCTTCCCGTACTCGGAGAGAAGGTCGCGTGCGTCGCCCATTCTTGTGCGTACATGTGCGGAGACCGGTCGCAATTTTGCTGGATGATCGAATGAGTAGCCGAACAACACCTGCTCTTGCGTTTTCCTGCTATCAAATATATGCGCGGCCAGTCGACTCCCAGCGGCGGTTTCGAAGACGGTTTTGAAGCCGCCGCTCCTGAGCACATACAGCACAGTCACAGGACGGAGGCGAATCTCGATGTCGCCGCTGAACGCGTCCTCCAGTTCTTCGGTCATCAGCACGTCGAGTTGTGCGCGCGTGATCCCCAATTCCGCTGCCAACGCCTCGGCGCGGCGATCGTTGGCGACGTAGCGCTCGGCAACCGCCTGCATCTCGGGGTCCGAGATGAGGTCGGCACCTCCGGCTTCTTTTGCCTCGACGTGCCTGCGATAGAGCTCCGCGTCGGCTTCGCTCGGTCGACCACGGAGTTTCGGTCCGGTCCACACCGACAATGTGGGTGCGGCCTCCGACGCATCGGTGATTGCGGTAGGAACGCCCACTTTAGGGGCGAGACCCAGGAATAGTTCGACGGCCTCGATCAGTTGACCGATCTCGGGCGGTGCGTCGGGTCGTTTGCTTGCGTTCCGCAATTCGTGGAGCAGATCCTCGTCCGGGTTTACATATGTGTAGTCCGGCTCCTGGGCACCGAGTATTCTGATGAGCTCGGCGACGAGGATTTCGGATTGCTGATTCAGCAGTTGCTGGTATTCCGGGCTGGTCTTGCCCTCGGCTGTTGCCTGCTGTCTAGCGCTGTCATGGACTACCCATTTTCCGAGCCAGGCTGGAAGTTCGGAAAGCTGCGCAGCTTGCCAGCGTGCCTCGTTCATGAGGCGCAACTCGGCCTCTATCTGATAGATCCCTTGCTTGACCGATGCCTGGAGTGCCTCGTGCGATCGCTCGGCAAGGGTCTGCTCGTCCACCTTCAACAAGGGTGGTAGACGTGGGCCCGCCTTCTCTTGCTCGCTACGAGCACGGTTGACGGGACTCTTGGCCTTCGTAGATTCGGCGGGTTTCATAGCCGGTGTCGGCGGGTCTGCCGGATCTTGCTCGGGCGGCGGAGGCGGCGGAGGCGGCGGGGCCGGTTGCTTCTTGGGACGACGCTTCCGGGGAGGGGTGGGATCGCCGCCCATTGTCGCCTTGGCCCATGGGACCGGACGGCGTCGCTTTACCGGCTCGCCCGGTTTCGCGAGCTGCCGGGGTGGCGGCCCGCCGATATGCGGGATCCCGCTGATGTCGGGGTTGTAGCCGAGGTCGTCCGGGTGCAGTCCGGGACGGGCTGACGGATCGAACGGCGCGCCAGGGGTTTTCGGGTCGGGGGGAGTGGCGTAGCGGCTGGATCGGGGGGCCCACGGGGGTGTTTCCGGCGTTGCAGGCAACCGGGGGGACAACACGGCGTCTTCGGTGTGGGCCGGTGGTGTGACCTCCAGCGGAGTTTTCGTTCCGGTCCATGGCGAGACCGGGCTGTTCGGTTCATCCGGCTCGTCGGGGACGTTGAACGGTGAGACCATGGGGGCCGGTTTGGGCGGCAGGTTCGCCGGGGATTGCGCGGGCAGGTGCGGAATCAGCGGCGTGATGTCCTCGGGCCGTTCGTCTTCCGGCGGGTCGGGAACACCTGGCAGCGGTATGTAGTCCGGCTTCGGGAAGGTGTACTCCTGAGGCAATACCTCCGTAAAGTTCGGCACGGGTCGGACATAGGTATTCGGAACGCTGCCGGGGTGGGGACCCGGGACTTCGGGGATATCCCGCACGGGGAACTCTTCGGGCTCCTCCTCGTCGAGGTCCGGCCGCGCGTTCGTGGCGCCGAGCAGGTTCGGTGAACCACTCAGAGCTTCGGCGCCGAGCGGGTGCGGGCTTGTCGTCGCGGGACCGAGCCCCGATATCTGCGTCGGAGAAACCGACGGTGCGCCGAGGTGGTTGGTATCAGCGACCTGGTGTGTACTTGCCTTTGGCGCAAGACCATTCGTGCCCGGGGTGTGCGCTTGCGGCGAGATCGGGTGATCGGTAACCGTTCCCGGTGCGGCCTGTGCCATGGGGTCGTCGGTGTCGGGGACAGGGCCGGGCGGCACCAACGGTGTGCGGGTCGGAACAGTTGTCGGGGTGCCTGCTCGGGCTGCGGGGTTGGCTGGGTCGGAGACCTGGTGCTGCGTTGCCGCGTGCGCTGCGGGACCGCCAGTTTCGGGGATCAGTCGTGGCGTCTCCGGTGGCGTGACCTCCGGAACTGCCCTCGGCAGGGATGTTTGGCCGGCACTATGATCGAGGTTTGCTTTCGGCGGGGCGTGATCCGAACCTGTGATCGTTGGGTCTTTGTGTGCTGCAAGATTGCTCGCTTCAGCGGCAGTACGTGACGGTGTCTGGTCAGCAGCCTTCGGAGTGGTCGATTGTGCTGCGAGGTTGTTCGCTTCCGGGGTCGGGCGCGGCGGTGTCGATGACGCGGTGCCCGAGGTGGGTCTTGATGTGGCAGTTTGCGCGGCAGGGTTGCTCGCGTCGGCGACAGGGCCGTGCGATGCTGACGGCGCGGCATCGTGAGCTGCTGCTGTCGGTCGACTGGGCGGTGGCGCAAGGTCGTTGCCCTCAGCCCGGGAATGCGCCGTCGGCGCGGGCGCGTCGCCGGGAACTATGTCCGGCGAGTTTGCCCGCGCGCCTGGGCCGTTCGCCTCGGGTGCGGGATTCGGCGTCACCGGTGGTGTGGTGATCCCCTCATCGAACAGCTTCGCCAAGTCACGGGCAAACGCGTCCTCGAATGCGGCCTGGGCCTCCGGATCGAGGGGGGTGTGTTCGTTGCCTACCTGTGCGTCGACCGGCCGCTCGAGACTAGGTGGGTGTTCGTTGCGCACCGGCGCGTCGACCGGCCGGTCGAGAACGGCAGCCCCACCGTCCGTTTGGTACCCCTTCATCGGGTCCGCTGGGCCATGCCCTCGCGGTGCTTCCCCGGGCTTGAGCGGGATCATCGGGGTGCCGTCGGCTTTGAAGCCGATACCGTGCGTGCTCTTGACGTGTGGGGTGAGATCCCGAACCCATTGCCCAACAGCATCTTTCACGAATCTCGTGGTCTTCTCGCCGACCTGTCGACCCTGTGTGTCAACCCTCCAGTGTTCGACCGTGTCGCCGGACATTTTGCGGACCATGTTGCCGACTTGCTCGTGCACCTCGATATGCCCCTGCGCGTTCTTGATGACCGCGAACGCGTGCGCTCCGGCATTTTTGAACTGCACACCGCCGAAAATCGACCCGTTGGTGCGTTGAGCGTGCTCGATCAATGCCTGCGGCGAGCCGTAGGTCAGCCAATCCCCGCGACCTGCTCTCGCGACGCGGTCACCGTATACGCCCTCGGATCCGGCCGTCCGATCGCCGATCTCCGACATATCGAAGGCGTCTTTCCCGGTCTGTTCCTTGATGTGCTCGTTGATGCGCGAGGATGCCTCCGGAACACAGTTCCGCAGGCCTGGGGCTACTTCCTGCGCGGGCACGAACTCGCCGCCGCCATCGCCCGCGGGCGGGGAGTCCCCGTGCGCGCGGTCAGCTGTGTTCCCGGGAGCATCCTGTCCGGTCCGAGAGACCGAATTGTCGTGCGTGCTGGTTGATTCGGCTGTCGTGCCCTGTTCGGTGGCAGGACGGGCGGCTTCGTCGGCAGTCGATACGCCACCGGCTTCGTCTGGGCTGCCGGCAACCTTGCCGTCGTTCTCGACCCGAGCCCCGGGCTCCTGCGGCGCGGCTTCCGCGACTGGGCGTTGATTCGCTGGGGCATCCGCGACGGCACCGGGACCCGGTCCGTCCTGGCTGGTGCGTACGGCGCCCTCCGGCGCGATGACCTGCCCGGTCGGCCTGCCCAAACTGCCTTCGGCCGGTGCGAATACCGTCCCGGTCGCCGGCCGCGCTCCCGGCGAATGCTGGGCACCGCCCGGCGGTGGCGAAGGGTGAGGGCTGACTATTTGTGGCGGACGGATGGGGCCGTGGCCGAGCGAGGGAGGCGGGGTGCCCGGACCTGGTGGCCTGCCTGCGGCGTTGGGAGGCAGCTTCACTTCGCCGACATTCGATTTGTCGAGCTTGGCTCGGGCTTCGGCATCGGCCCTTTGCTGGAGCTTGGCGTTGTCTATCGGCTCGAACCGACGTGCCCCGCCGGACGGCTCGGCGCGATTCTTCATGAACTCGTTGGCGGCGTGGGCCTGCGGTGGCTCCATGCTCGCGATCTTTTCGGGAGTCATGTCGCGGGCGACGGCTGCTTCGGCCTCTTTACCCGCGGCCATCATCTCCGGGGTCAGCCCGTCGGGCCGAGCTACCTGTCCCTCATCGGCCCCGGTGACGGGTTCACGCACGCCTCGCTGGTTGAGCCCGAGCTCGGTCCCAGCCCGGTTACCGCCAGCGCCCGCAGCGGGGTTGTAACCTGCGGTCCGCACGGCACGGAAACCCGCACCGGCTCCACCGATCAAACCGCCGCCGATTCCCATCAGCACCGAATCGGCCAGGTTTCCGCCGGTATATATTCCCGCCGCCAAACCACCTGCGGCACCACCGGTAACCCCCGCCGCCACCACGGCCGCGACCCGCCAAGTGTTCTGTGCGGCCTTGGACGCGGCGCCGGCCCCCAAGCGAGTCACCGCAGGCGCGACGACACTGCCGACTCCGCCGCCGAGTGCCCCAGCGAGCAAGCCGACCTTGAATGCCGACTCGACTGCCGCCCCATCCACCTCCGCGCGATCGCCGTGCGTGACCTGAATCCATTCCGCGCCGGCACGGACACCACCCATGCTCACGCCACCGACAATCGCGCCACGAGTCGCACCCCGGACCACCATCGCCAGCACCGGACGTTCCGTCGCGAACTTCGTCATCAGCTGCCGCATTCCGAACAGCAGCTCGCTCCACGCGGTCTTTATCCCCGCATCGGCGGTAGCTCGATGAGCAGTCGCCGCCGGGACACCAGCAATGCCGAACGCAAGGTCAACAGCCAACTGCGCCAGCAACACGTACATGATTCCTTTGACCATGTACCCCTCGAGCTCGAGGGCGGTGGCGCCCTCGTACAACTGCTTCGCCATGCTGTTGCAGTACGCAATCATTCGCTGCGTATCTTCTTTGAGGCCTTTGTACTGGCTGCGTATCGCGTCGGCGGTAGCACCGTTGGTCGCCGCTTCCAGCGCGCGCGCCTCGGAAGCTTCGAGTCCGTCCAGGACCTGGACCAGCCTGTTGGCTGCGTCCGACCAGGCGTCCGCGCCTCGCCGCATCCCTGCGATGATCGCGTTCGGCATGTGCCCAAACACCATGTCCTGCAAACCCGGGGGGATCCCGGGTAGAAGTGGCGCTGTCACCCGATGTCCGAACGCCCTCGCGCGGTCTCGACCACCAACTGGTGCAACACTTTCGCCGGTCCGCAGGCCTTGTCACCGCACAGCTCGACCTCGGTGAACGCTTCGATCAATGCCGCGCGAGGTTCGAACCGAGGGCCGGAGAAACACCGGCCGCTCAGTTGCGCACGCCATTTCCGGTAGCCGGCAACGATCTGGGCCAGCGTGTCGGTTCGGTCCCATGGCCCGCTGATGCGCCGATATTCGGCGATCAACGTTGCATGTGCTCGCTTGCGTGCTGCGGGACCCGCGGCCGCCTCCATTACTCGGCCGAGGTCGTTGACGATCGTCGAATACATCGGACGTTCATCGGATCCGGGTACCGACGCGCCTGATCGAGTTGCGGCGGAGACGATGTCGGCGAGCTTGGCGGGGTCGGCCAGCACGGTGCCGTCGAGAATGATCCAGCCCGCTTCCCGCTTCCACTTCACATCGGACGCTGCGTCGCCGAGCTCGCTGATCTCGATACCGCCGAGCTTCAGGAACGGGTATTTCCCGAGTATGTCGTCGACGGCCGCCGCGATCTCCTGCACCGTGCGTTCCGCGACGCCCGAGGTCTCGAACCCGACGATTTGCAGGCCATGCCTGGTGGCAAGCTGGCGCGCTACCTCCATGGCTGCTGGGTCGGTCGCGACCCGTTTCGGCTTGACCGAAACAGGCTGGGGGCGGCGAGTTTTCTTGTTCCGGCTGGGCTTCGCACGCTTCGCGGGTGCCTGTCCCGGCCCCGGGCTGCCGGGCTGTGGTGGAGAGACTCGCGGAGGGACACCTCCGGGCGCATTGCGTGGGCTCTGCGCGCCGGACCCGGTGGGGGATATCGGTGCTCCCGCCTTGCTGGGCGTGCCCGGTGCGGACCCTTTTCGCTGCCACGGAGTATCTGGCGCAGACCCCGACCATGGTGTGTCCGAACGTCCGGCGATCGGCGGGCGCTCGGGCTTTCCGGACGGGGATGCCGCCGCACGGGGCGGCGCGGAATCCTTGGATGCCGGCGGTGCGATGGAGCCGGGTTGGCTGCCTATCGGCTGCTCGCCGGGCAGTCCTTGGCCGGCATCCGGACCATAGTCGGGATACAGCGGTTGATACGGCGAGTACGGACTGCCGTTCGACGCGGGCTGCGGCTGTTCGGATCGAGGGGAAGGGCTTTGGCTGCCGCTGGGGTTCGGGGCGCCGGCACCGCCCTTTGGGTTTGGTGCAGAACTGTTCGGGGGCGGCGCCGCTGGGGATCGGCCGGCACCAGGCAGCGGTTGGTCGAATGACGGGGTAGGAGTGTTCCAACCGGGTTGGGGGCCACCGAGCTCCAGGTTGCGGATCTGATTGCCGACTTCCTGGTCCTGGTTGTGGAAGGTGTCGGCCGCGTTGGTGGCACTGTCACCGATTCTGCGCAGGTTGTCGATCAGGTTCTTGTAGCCCGCCAGCCCTTGTTCCGCTGCGGGCTCATAGCTCTCGCCGAAGGTGCGGCCGGGCTCGTCATTGCCCCAGCATTCGCCCTCTGCGTTGAGTGTGGCTTTCAGCTGCGTCAGCTCATTCTGGGCCATGTCGGCGAGCGCATTGAGCTCCGGTGCCAGCGCCCGTAGCAGGTCTGGATCGACCTCCAACGATTCGCCCATGCCCGGCAATCCCTTCAAACCTGGTTCTGTGGAACCGAGAAAGAGATTGTCCTCCATCGATCACGATCGGTAGAGCATCGCCTCCCATTGCTGGGAAATTGCGTCGGCCGACCAGACGCTTCGGCAGGCCGCAGGATTCGTTCGGGGCGAGTACCAGCAGGTTGTGAATGCTCTCGGCTGTCACCCCGAGGCGTAGGTCGGGAACCTGTCGACCAATGTGAGGGGCGTGGTTCCCGCTCTTTGCCGGCCGAGGCGCCGCCGGGGCAGACCGACTTGGTTCCCTGGCGCGGGTCGAGGTCAGGAACCCATCGGGAACCCATCCCGCCTCATGTATGCGAGCAGCGGGCTCATAGTTTTCGCCGAATAAGCGGCCGGGCCCATCGTTGCCCCAGCATCGGCCCCTCCGCACCGAGCGAAGCTCTCAGCTGCATCAGCTCTCTGTGAGCCATGTCGCCGATTGGCAGACCGTCGTCGTCGCGATTGGCTATGCGATGTCGGTGGGTGGACCGTTGTCCGGTTCTGATTCGTTTGTGGCCGCCTGGATTTCACGGTCGAAGCGTGTTTGCCATTCCTCGTCGGATTCGTCGTACGGGTCTGGGTACCGCGCCCCTTCCTCCAGGTCGGCGAGTCGCTGGGCAATGCCTTCCAGGTACACGTCGGTCAATCCCGGCCACACATCGTCATCGAGTTCCTCGGCGCTCACTTCCTTCAGCTGTGCGTGTAGGAGCATTTTGTTGAGTTTGTCGAGCTGGTCAAGGTTCTCGAGCCACGTCTGATCCACACCCGATGTGGTTCTCAGATCCTTGATCACTTGGCGCCACTCCTGTGGAGTGCGGGTATCAACCGCGCCATCGATGCTGAAGGCGAAAGCCCAATCATCGCGAAGTCCGATCAGAACTCGCAGCGCAGCCTCGGGGTCGGTGCTCGACGATGCCGTGTCCTCCACACCGTATGCGGCGATCTTGACAAAGATCTCCAACACGTCGTGGTACCAGTCCAAGCGGCCCAAACGTGAGTATTCCGATTCCGATGCGGTGATTCGCCCCCGTATCGCCTCGAGTTCCGTCCTCGGGATACGGTGCGCAACCCAACGCGGCTGATCGCCGCTTTGGTCGAGGAAATGATCGGTGAAACCTATCGGCGGCGGATAATCTCCGAACGCATTGCTGTTGTCGATGGGTACGATATGAACGTTGTGTTCGAGCCGCCAGTTGGCGCCTTCCCCCCGGTCCCATGGCCGAATCAGTGTGTCGCCCAACCCGAGACGCCATGCGTCGGGAGTGTGGAAGAAGAGGTCGTACGGGTGGTCGGACCACTTGGTAATGGTGTTTGAGTCGACTCCCGGCACGTACTCGATGAGAAGAACGAGTTCGCTCTGGCCCACCACTTCTGGGGTCCGAGCGCCGACATCAACGAGGTCGCTCATGCGCAACACTTCTGGAGCACGAGCGCCGACATCTCTGAGGGTCCGCGAGCCCAACTCCTCGGCATCGGCGTGATCCGTGGTGCGTACTGTCTTCTCGACAACCTGGTAATGGTTGTTGTAGGTGACCAACACCACCGCCGCGGACATTGTCGCGTCCGCTAGGTCGCCTTTGAGGACTTCACGCGAACGTTCACCCGAGATGACAGCTTCGGCCACTTTCTCGGCGAATGGTCGTTCGTCGATAAGGCTGTTCATCCAGTTGATGTCTTCGTCGGTGTTGTAGTAGCGGATGGCTGATTCGAACTCGGTGGCGGTACCGGAAACCTGCTCGACGGTCAGCCGACCGTCCGCACCGATCAGCAATTGCCAGTATTCGATCGGAATTCCGTCCCGTTGCGCCCGCTCTCGAAGCCCTGGCGCCACCTCGTCCAGCAGCTCCTCCTGCCCGAGCAGCGGAGACACGACCACAACCCGCTCGTCGCGCACCATCCCGACGCCCTCCGCGACCGTTACCGCGCCTCTCGCCGCGAGCACTTCCCTGGAAACCAGTACTGCCAACGCTTCGCGTACGTCGCTCGCGTACTGCTGTGCGGCTTCGATGCGCGGCTTGAGCAAGCCAAAGTGCTTATTAGCCTGTGGTACAGCAGCTTCGCTGATCAGCACGCGAGCCGCAACATCGTCGAAGACGAGTCGACGGAGCACGGCATCAAGCAGAACAGGTTGTCGAGCTACCAGTTTCGCGATTGTCTGCTCGGTTTGACTGATCCGTGTGTAGTCCGTGTCGTTCGGCAGGAAGGGACGAAGCGGCCGGACAGCCTCGGCCACCACCTCGTCCATTTCGTTCTCGGCCGTTTCGAGCGCTTTCCGCGCACTGGGAGGCAGTGCGCCGTGCGGTTCAGGTTGCGGTCCCCCACGTACCCAACCACCGCCGAAGACGTTGAGTTCCGTCACCCTGCGTATCTGTTCGCGAACCGACGGATGCCTGTACAGCTCGTCGAGGCGCTTACGACGTGAATTTGGGTCGAGGTCCAACTCGGACCCGAGCGGGAACGCATTCCCGCCCGATGAATGCGTGCGGCGGGCCGGCGTCTACTTGTCGGCGGGCAGGCCTAGAGATGCCGCGCCCTTCTTTGGCATCGGCATTTCGGGTTGGATTTCATAGACATCACCGTCCGCGAAGTTTGACATCATTCGGACGACATGGGGGAAATGTGGTTCTCCGAAGGCTGCGATTACCGTCATTTCGGATGCTACGGCAGCATCTACTTTCTGTGCCGTTGCCGATTGTCTACGGACGTGGCACGCTCCGGCGACGCTTTGTACACGGCTGGTGGCCGGGGGTCCTCCGTTAAAATATACGGTCTCGTATAACAGCCAACGCTCTTCTGTCAGACCGTACCTGCCGGTCGATGGCCGAAGGGGGTATTCAAGCTTTGCAAGTCGAAGGAATTCAGAATATGGATCGGTGAATTCGAGGTCGGTATATTCGCGAAGGATCCATGCATACATTTCAGCGGTTTCTCGCATATGGCCGTCGTACTCCGCCGGAAAGTCGTGTTCAGCGCGGTCGAAATCCCGTACTTTCCGCACGGCATGTTGCCGGCGGTACTCTTGCGGTCCTCTCCGCATGCAATAATATAGGAAAACTGCCTCGGGTGAGTGTCCACCTTGGATTATGGCCGCAACCTGGTCCCGGACGTCTTCTTCCAGGGAGCGGATCTCGATACCGTATTTTGCAGCCAGGAACGTTATGACTCCCATCTCGCCATGGCGGGAGAATGCTTTTTCTAAGGTATCCTCAATCTCCCGCCGACCGCCTTCGGTGAACGCGATGACCTTGTCTTTGTTTGCGGGGTATAATTCGTGGATTTTAGCGAACCAGTCTTTTAATTCCTCGATGAGGGCGGCCGAGTGGGGGTTCTTTATAATAGTGTTGTGTACGGTCCCCAGGTATAGGCTGTTGCCGGACCTCACGCCCTGATGGGGCCTTATCTCGCTGAGCGAACCTGCGCCCGCGAGCGGGGCGAAACGGCCTGAGAGCGAGTGGAGTTCAGCAGCCGTCGCACTGAGCGCGGGACGAGATGGATCTTCTAAACGTCGCAAAACGGCGGTGAGCATTTCGGTATGTATGATTGTAATTGTGGAGCGGGTATCGGCCGTCGGATCAACCTCGACGAGGCCGCGTTTCTGGGCAATGAAGTTCGCAATTGTTTGGACAGCATGATGCGCCAGGAATTTGACCTCCGGCTCGCTGAGCTGCATTCGTGTCGCCATATACGGGACCGATCTCCCGTATCGAAACATACTGTCGACCACTCGTCGCTCTTCGGGCGTGAGCTGGCGGAACGCGGACTGAATGTGCCACGGCGTCGCTTCGGCCAATGCCCGGGCAAGTGGAGCGGACCTGGTGAGAAACGTGACGACGCTGTGGACAGCGTCGTTCGCGAGGGTGGTGACTGCATCCGGGGTGGAGTCCATGTCCTGTGCGATTTCGGCGATCGAAAAACCTTGTTGCAGATTCCACAGGACCTCGAACTGGTTCGTGGTGAGCTCGAGGAGGGCGTCTGTCATCTGTTGTGAGGTCGCATCGGCCAGCACCTGGGTGGGAGCGGGCATACCACTGCTCAGCTCGGTGTCGAGCGCAGCACAAAACTCGTCGTGCGTGGCCGGTGCGTTCGTTACGCGACCACCGCGAGCACCTGCACCGCGCGGACCCTTGGCTGGTCCCCATGGGGTTCTCGGCTTCGACCTGATTTCGCTCGCGGGATGTCGCTGCTTGCCCGTCGACGAGTGGGGATTGGTCCACGGCGTTTTCGGTGCAGACTCGGACTGCGGTGGATCACCGCGCTGCGCGTTCTCCGGCACTACCGGCGGCATGTTGGGTGGCGGTGCGCTCGGTTTGCTGGCGGTGATTTCGAACCAGTCGCCCCGTTGCTCTTCGGTGAAGAGACTCTTCTTTCCTATCCGGAATTCGATCTGCTCGAAACCGGACTCCTCGAGTCGGCGGATGGTATGGAGGCGGTCGTCAGCACTCGATATGGCCTCGATACTGGGGGTGATCAGCAGCTCGCCCCCAGGCTTGAGGACGCGGTGGACATCGGCCATTGCGCCCGGCAACCCGACGACATCGGTTAATGAGAACCGTTCGAGGTAGACGCTGTCGAACGCGCCATCCGGAATGACGGGCATATCGCGGACATCGGTGATCACATCAGGGTGCACTGCCTGCTTGATGTTGGCGAATACCTCGCCTGGCTCCGCTGGCCGGTACATGTGACCGCCGCCGACCACCAGTCGCGCTTCGATGCCAGACCGGTGGATGTCGGCTAGAAGCGCAGCGAGGTCTGATGTCGGTTCTGTCCGTACCTGATTCGGGGTGGAGCCCGGATCAGTTATGGAGTAATCAGACGCTTGCAGCGGAAGCCCGAGACGCAGGCTGTCCATCGCGATCCACTGACGCATTTCCTGTGGGCGCGCGAGTCGGAGGTCCTCCTGCCCATGCTCGCGGTCCGGCGGGAGCCCCGCCTGTTCCCGGACCATGCGCACGAACTGCTCCTGCCGAGCGTCGGCTGCGATGCGTCGCAATATCTGCGACAGATGTGCCTGGCCGTGGAAAAGGTGGACGAGCTGCTTCACTTCCTCGCCGGTGATGTTCAGCTGCTCGCCGGTCAGAAACGCTGAGTGTGCGGCCGACAGCTCTTCCAACGCGTCAACCATGTGGCGCAGCTTCTGATAACGCGCCAGGTCTTCGGGCGTCGCGGTAGCCGGTTCCACGACTGCGACATCGCACTCCGCGGCGACTTCCACGCGCACCGCCCGCAGCAGGTCTACGTCGATCCCCGCGAGCAGGTCCATTTGGCGGGCAGCAGGAGGCTCACCCGCCCGCGCCCGCGCCGCGTCCAACGCTGCTCTGACCTTATTGACCCGCGCATCGGCTCGCCGGTATTCGTCTGTTGCTGACACTCGATCCTGGTTGCGTTGCGGAGGAGTTGTCTCGGCGGGGGCCCCGGGCTTCGGAGTTGGGTCGTATTCCTGGCCGTCGCCGTCGGGATCGTGGTGGTACACGGTGAAGGGGTCCCTCTTCGAGCGTCCTCCCACTTGGCCGCCGATGCGTCGGCGGCCGAAAACGTCCGGAAACGGATTGGGGTCGTGATAGGAGACCACGCCTGGGTCGCCGATTCCGGGGTTGCCTCCGCCGCGCCGTCGGAATGGCCGTAGGCGACTCTTTTTCGCGGGGCTGTCGATCGGTGTGCTGCGATTGTTCAGGTCCGCGGAGCCGTCGAGTAGCAGGCGGCTGATCTGGTTCGCGATCTCGTCCGGGTTGGTGCTTGTCAGGTCGTGGAACTGCCTTGCCAGGGCGTCGGCGGCGATATTGGTGCCGGTCGGTTCCACTATTCGCCAAAGTCCGCCGCCATCGGTGTGCACCTTTATCGAGAAGGTCCACGCGGGCGTCTCGACCAGCACCCCGCTGAATTCTCGTGATTGCCAGTGATGCGAGGACGCTGTCCAAGCCGGCGGTAGCCGCACCAGTCGGGTCAGCAGTCGGTGGACGACTGCTATCGGGTGCGGCTCTGACACCAATGCGTCGGCCTCGATCGTCGTGCGTCGATACGCGACGAAGTCGGGTCGCAGCCTGCCCTCCGGCAGACCCGACGGGTCGTCAGCGGCGATGAATGAGTCGGGTCCGAGTTGACGCAGCCAGACATCGAATCCGAGACGGAGGGGGTTCTCCTTGCGCGTGCTGAAACGTATCCACTCGGCGAGCAAGTGACCTACAGCTTCGTCGTCGTTCGGGTGACGGTAGGGTCCCTCAGCCGTGTAGGGAGAGGCCGGTAAGGTGACTGGGCTCCCGTCGGGACCTGGCTCGACCAGTAGGTATTCGATCCGATGTGTGCCGTTCCACAGCACGTTGGTGAACTCTGGTCGGGCGTTGATCAGCTCGCTCAGTGCGTCCATGTGGTGGTCCCGGGCAGCGGCGACCACCAGTCGGCGCGGGCGCGTCGGCACCAGGCCGGGGTATTCGGCGATCTGAGGGGTCAGTTGTTGTCCGCCGGATCTAATGCACAACTCGTCCTCGATGGCTTTGCGTGACCAATCGATCGCGTCTTTTTCGGACAGTTGGGGCATGCCGGCGACGGGGGGTGCGGTCGGTTGGGGCACATTGACGGTGGTGGCCGCGGTGTCAGGTCTCGGCCACGGCTGATAGGAGATGGTGTTGTCGTGGGCGTGGCGCGCGACGTCCAATGTGATCTCGGCGGTTTCGGGTCCGACTTTCTCGAAGTACTCGAGTACGGCCTTACGGCCGGCCTCGATGCCGGCCTGTTCCGGCTCGATCGCGTCGGGGCGGGGCTTGGCGCGCTCGGCTTTCTGATAGGCCTTCTCGTAGGCCTTCTTGTAGGCGATCTCGGCGGGGCTTGGTGGGACAAACTGCCTCGCGTTGCGCGATTGCCGCACCGATTCGACTGCGCTCACATACAGTCGGCCGCGTTCCTTCCGAGCTGCGGGGGTCTCCTTTGGTCTGGTGGGCGGTGCCTCATTGCCGACCGGGGGGAATCCGTGCGCACGATCCCATTCGGCTCTGTAGAACGAGGCATAATCGAGGCCGTCGATACGAGGACCCAGTTCGATGAATTGTGCGCTCACCGCGCGGACACCCGCCTGATGGGCGGCGGCCCGATACATGTCTTCGGTTGTACCCGAGGTGTATCCGTAGGCGCGTATCGCCACCTTGTTCGCCCGGAAAAATGCTTCGTTGTAGGCCATTTCTAGAGGCTCATGTTGGTCGCGCAGATGCCGTAGTCTGCGTGCGTCGATATCTACATTCCACAGATTGAACTCGAATGAGCGCGCGAAGGCCAAAGAATGCCGCTTCACCATAAGATCGACGTAGTCGTCGCGGTGCAATGTCAAACGTTCTAGCGGACCATTTGACGCCGTGTGCAATTGTTCGGCCATGGACGCTGCCCGTACCAGCTCCACCGCATAAACTTCGCCATAGCCATAGTGTTTAAAAGCCACCGCATTAGACGCATGATCGTAATCGGCGAATCTACCGCGGTTGTTGTTATTCAAAGTGTTTATCCGTGGGTCTTCGCCGATTCGCACAGACACCCCGAGCAGGCTAATGATCTCCATTGCTCTGCGGGCAATATCGTTGCCTTTTTCGATCTGGCTTTCAATCACGGTGTTCCACATAGCGTAAGTCAGTTCCCGTAGGTCATGGGCCAACGGGGTCGGTGTTTCCGAATCTGGAGCGAGCAAAACATCATCGGACGGTGCGGGTAGCGATTCATCTGTAGCCTGCTCCTCCAAGCTTGCTGGTTGACTTGCGATGAATACAACGCCGTCGTTGATTTCTATAGGGTGACGCTGAACGATTCCGGTGATCGCCTTATTGATGCGGGACAGCTCTTCGAGCGCTCGTGTGTACTGTTCGATCATGACGCCCTGCAGCATCACGTCGAAGTAGAATTCTCCTTGGCGCGCGTCGGTATGGCGGTTGCGTTCTGCCGATTCGAGGGCCTGCTTCCGGTCCGAAGGATTCGATAATGAGCCGAGGTTGCTGTATGAATTTGGGCGCTTTGTGCATTCCCAGTCACTCTCGAGCTCCTCCAGCGTGCGTTGAACGGCGGCGCGTGCGCGCACCAGTTGATCCAGTTTACGTGCCGACCGGGTCGTACTCGGAACGAATTCTTCCATTCCTGCCGGTACGCTCGTGTTTTGCCGACGATCCCATTCGCGGCCATGGCTATGCCGATTGCCATCGAATAGTTCACTCGATAAAACGGCAGAGATCCCAGCTGCTTGCCCGATCTTGCGCAGATATGGATGATCAGCAGCAGGATTCTCCGCCAACTCGGCCTGTTTCGCGGAGTTATAGGAATCGCGGTAGTCCGACTCCAGTCGCTTCGCGACGAGCGTATCCATTTCCTGAGCGCCAGTGAGGATATATTGTTGCTGCTCTAATTCGAGGTTGAATTCGGCCTGCCTGCCCACTGCGGCCGCCTCAACATGGCGTAGCGACTCGACATACGCGGCGCGGTCCATGTTTCGGATCCGGACCGGCTGGACCTCGACCTCGCCCGCCCTGACCGCCTGCACAAATGCAGCGATCCGCACCACCGAGCTCGCTTGTTCCAGTTGGTTGCGCAAATACGTATCGATGACCGCTTCCATCGTCCGCGCATTGAAAAAGTCCCCCTCGCCGCCGCGATTTTCATATCGAACCGCCACGCGAGCATCGCGCAATTCGGTCAGAGTTTCGCCCCCGACTTTGGTGCGTGCAAGCACCTCTTCCACCGCACTGGCCGCCGGATCTGGTAGGTGAATTATCCACGGTTCGCACGCGGGACCTTCGGGTGCATAATCCGGCGGTTGGCCGGACACGGGGGCCGGATCATCGGCGTTCAGTATGCGATTCGATGTAGAAGGTACCTCCGAGTGATTCCAAGCGATCATCTGGTTGATGTCTTGAATCTGATTCAACAGTTGGGGGGCTTCATGAAGCGATTCGGTTCGGTCCCTGACCAGTTGATCGAGTTGAGCTTCCGTTTCCCGCAGCGCCTGCGCCAGTACCTCCGCCCGGTCTTTGGCGATCTCGGCCCGCTGGGCAGGGGTCACCTGGGTCAGCACCGGATCCTGATTCGGTCGGAATTGCACCAGTGGCACGCCGTTCGGGCCGTGCTGGTTCATCAGGGTGATGTACATATCCCAGTCGGCCTGAGACGTCGGGTTCCAGTACGCGAGCGGTGGATGTTGGACACCCGCGTTCGCGAGCTGCGTTTGGTCGAAGTACTGGGGGATCTCCGACGGAGGCAGTCGGCTCCCGTCGGCGTGGCGGATGTCGAAGAGGTCGCGATCGCCAGTTGGCGTCATAAATTCGCCGCCATCGCGAATATGCACATTGTCCTCGCCGGGGATGCCCGCCTTGATCAAGACCGCAGCATCCGGATTGGTGGGGCAGACGGTGATGATCAGATCGTGCGTGTTGGCGTATTCCTGGATAGTTTGCTGGCGGTGCACGGGGATCCCGTACTGCCGTTCGATGTCACCGACACCGACTTTCGCCGCTGCCGGTTTCCCGTAGTCCTGACCGTCGTAGTCTTGACCGTCGCCGTCGGGATCGTGGTGGTAAACGGTGAAGGGGTCTCTCTTCGAGCGTCCTCCCACTGGGCCGCCGATGCGTCGGCGGGCGGGGCGGCCGAAAACGTCCGGGAACGGATTGGGGTCGTGATAAGAGACCACGCCTGGGTCGCCGATTCCGGGGTTGCCTCCGCCGCGCCGTCGGAATGGCCGCAGCCGCCCTCCTTTCGCGGGGCGGCTGATCGGTGTGCTGCGCTCGTTCAGGTCTGCGGAGCCGTCGAGCAGCAGGCGGCTGATCTGGTTCGCGATCTCGTCCGGGTTGGTGCTTGTCAGGTCGTGGAACTGCCTGGCCAGTGCGTCGGCGCCGATGTCGGCGCCGGTCGGCTCCTCGATTCGCCACTTCCCGGTGCCATCGGTATGCACCCTTATCCAGAAGGGCCAGACGGGCGTCTCGACCCGCGCCATCGTGAATTTCGTCGATGGCTGCTGAAGCGTGCCCGGTGCCGAGGGGAGCGGTGTAGGTAGGGGCACCAGTCGGGTCAGCAGCTGGTGCACGACCGCGATCGGGTGCGGCTCGGGCACCAATGCATCGTCTTCGACCGTCTTGCGTCGATCTGAGACGAAGTCATATCGCAGACTGCCCACGGGCCTAACCGTCGGATCGGACGCAGCGTAGAACGAACCTGGTCCGAGTTGACGCAGCCAGGTGTCGAACCCGATATGGATGGCGTTCTCTGTGCGCGTGCGGTAGCGGATCCACTCTGCGAGCAAGTGGCCGACGGCTTCGTAGACGTTCGGGTGACGGTAGGGCCCCTCGGCGATGCTCGGCTCGACTGGTCTGGTATCGGTCCTGCCGTCGGAACCTGGCCCAACCATGAGGTATTCGATCTGATGCGTGCCGTTCCACAGCACGTGGACGAACTCCGGCCGAGCATCGCTCAGCTCACTCAGTGCGTCCATGTGTTGGCCCTCGGCGGCGGCGACCACCAGTCGGGGCAGGCACATGGGTAAGCCGGGGTACTCGGCGATCCGCGCGGTCAGTTGTTGTCCGCCGGGTTGATCGTGCAGAACGGCCTCGATGGCCTCGCGCGCTCGATCGACCGCATCGGCCTGCGACAGGGGGCGCACCTCGATGGTGGGAACTGTGGCTTCATGTTTCGGCCACGGTTGGTAGGAAACAGTGTTGTCATGGGCGTGGCGCGCGACATCGAGGGTGATCTCGGCGGTTTCGGATCCGACCTTGTCGAAGTACTTGCGTACGGCCCGGCGTCCGGCCTCTACGCCGGCCTGCTCCGGTCCGACCGAGCCCGAGCGAGCCTTGGCGCGGGCGGCTTTCCGATATGCCTTGTCGTAGGCATCGTCGTAGCTGCGCTCGGCAGGGCTTATCGGGACGAATTGCCTCGGATTGCGAAGTGCCCGTAGTGATTCGACTTGACCGATGTACTGATCTCTGCGCTGCGCTGTAGCTGCGGGAGTACGTCGCTTGGCGGGTTGCGCCTCGTTTCCGCTGACAGGGATACCGTGCGCGCGGTCCCATTCGGCACCGTAGTGTGCGGCATAGTCGCGCCCATCGATCCGCGGACCGACTTCGAGCAGGCGTTCCCGCAACGCGCGAGTGCCTGCCTGGTGGGCGGCAGCATCAATCATGTTCTCGGTGATGCCCCTGTCGTCCTGGTAGGCATTTTTTGCGATCTTTCGAGCCTTGCTGAATGCTTTGCTGTAAACCACAACGGGTGTTTCCCCGAGGCCATAACTCAAATCTCGCTCGCGGTTATCGATCAGTACGAACTCCGATGATCGCGCGAACGCCAGCGCCTGTCGACCGACCATCAGGTCAATGTATTCTTTGCGATATAATGCCAAGCGCTCCAGTTGACCTTCCGCTGCCGTGTTCTGCTGCTCGGCCAACGAAGCCGCTTGCACCACAGCGTGCGCCCAATCATCTACCGATTGACTATCTTGAAGGACTACCGCGTTCGTCGTCGAATCATAGCCGGAAGCGCTGCTCAGGTTCTGCTGTCGATATTCATTATCGCGCCAAGTTTCTGAGCTCGGATCCCCATTGAATCGTATGTGTATCCCGTATTGCTGTAATATTTCAGATGTGCGTAAGCCGATACTATTGGAACTCAACCTATGGTAAATGAGAGATAATTTGTAATCGGTGATTTCGGTAAGTTTTTGTGTGCCATCGCCGAGTAGCCATACAGTGGGCGAGCCCCACTCGGGCAGTGCCTGCTCCTTGGCCAACTCCTCCGGCAGGATGACCGGTTCGCGTATTGTGAATACCGCCCCTGCGCCGTCGATTCGAACGCCAACTCGGTGAGTCGGGAAGCCATCCGATAACACAGCTTTCGGAAGCTTCTTGCGGTCGTTTGCCAGTCGCACATTCGTGGCGAGATCTCCATTTGTATCGAGCACCACCATTTGTTGCGAATCGTGGCCGAGTAGGGCAATGCTGTTGTTGATCCAACGACCCCTTGTATCACGTATTTCGGAGTCGATTGGATCGTGCCAAACAGCCTTCGTGATCGCGCGCTCTATGGAGTAGAGCTTCTCTCGCGCGGTGATGCACTGCGTCGTAATATTTTGGAGCAACGTCATGTTGAAGGCATTCGTGCGGCCATTCTCGGACCGGTTTTTCACCTCCGTGAAGACCACACGACGGTCTGCGGGAATATGCTCCGGGAGGCGCCCCTCAGCGCGCAAAACCAGGCGGTTCCAGTCGCGTTCGATTCGCGCCAGCTCGCGTTGTGCGGCCGCGCGTTCGCGGACCAGTCGATCCAGCTGCCGCGCCGCCTCGGCCGACACCGGGCGGTACTCCTGCATGCCGGCCGGTGTTTTCGACTCCCGCCAGTGATCCCATTCGCGACCATAATTGTCGCGATTGCCATCGAATATTTCGTTCGAGAAGAGCACGGCCACGGCCGCTTCTTGCCCCACGCTGTGTAGCTGCTCGGAATCGGTGCCGGGCCGCTCATTGAGCTCGGATTGCACTGCGGCGTTGTAGGCATTGCGATAATCCGATTCCAGCTGTCTGGCGAAGCGCGTGGCCGTGTCTCCGGTGCCCGGCAGAGCCGTGTCTTCGATGCCCGGCAGAATGTAGTGCTGCTGTTCCAATTCGAGGTGGAACTCGGCAAGCTTGCCGACTGCCGCCGCCTCGGCACGTCGGTGCGACTCGACATACTCGGCTCGGGGGATGTCCCGGATCCTGGTCGGTTGGACCTCTACGTGCCCCGCCCGCACCGCCTCCGCGAGCGCGGCGATCCGCACCACCGAGCTCGCCTGCGACAACTGCCCACGTTCGTGCGTGTCGACGACTGCTGCCATGGTCCGCGGGTTGAACCGGTCGCCCGTGCCGCCACGATCCTCGAATCGCACCGACCAACCGAGATCACGCAAGGCAGCCAAGGCCTCGCGTCCGACGTCGGTGCGCCCCAACACCTCGTTGACGAGACCGGCCGCCGGATCCGGAGTGTCGACCAACCATGGATCCGGAGCGGAATCGGCCGATAGATCTTGTTGCCGGGTATTGGATTCGACGGTCGAGTCGCCGGTATCCAGGGTCTGATCCGGAGCAGGAGATAATTCCGTGCTGTTCCAGGCGATCATCTGGTTGATGTCGCGAGCCTGGTCCAGCAGTTCACGGACCTGATCAAGCGATTCGTTCTGTCCTCTGATCAGTTGATCGAGTCGAACTTCTGTGTCGTTCAGCGCTTGTTTCAGCACCACAGCACGGTCTTTGGCGATCTCGGCACGTTCGGCAGGGGTCACCTGGGTCAGCACCGGATCCTGATCCGGTCGGAATTGCACCAGTGGCACACCGTTCGCCCCGTGCTGGCTCATCAGTCCGATGTACATGTCCCAGTCGGCTTGTGACGTCGGGTTCCAGTACGCCAGTGGTGGATGCTGGACACCCATATCCGCGAGGTGTGCTTGATCGAAGTGCTGGAAGTTCTCCAACGGCGACAGTCGGCTACCGCCGGCATGGCGGATGTCGAAAAGGTCGTGATCGCCGGTGAGCGGTAGGAATTCGCCGGCATCATTGCGGCCGTGCACGATGCCCTCGCGGACAACGAATCGGCCTTTGTCAATGTGTTTGTCCATACTTGCCCTGAGCGCCGCGTACTCTGCCCGGCGCTCATCCAGCCGTTTGACGAGCTGATTCCAGTGTTCCTCCGAGACTCCGTCGCGCGGTGGCAGACGAAGCTCGCCGGGCTCGGATGCGGATTCGGGGAACACGAAGTACCCGACCAAACCTTGGCTGCCCGGCTTCGCACCGAGTTCGACGTCCTTGTCGTTGATCGACTTGGATTTCACGAGCTCCGGCTTGGCGGGGAGGCCGGCATTGATCCTGGCCACGGCATCCGGATTGGTGGGGCGGACGGTGATGATCAGATTGTGCTTGTTGGCGTATTCCTGGATGGCCTGCTGGCGGTGTATGGGGATCCCGTGCAGCCGTTCGATCTTTGCTTCCGTTGACTCGGAGGCGGCAGGTGCCAACGCTGGTGCGGGAGGGTTTACCGGATCCGGTGGCGGCGGGGCCGATTCATTGGCGGGGCGGCGTTTCTTACGGCGATCCGGCTCGTCGCCCATGGTCGCCGTGGCCCATGGGGTAGGTCGGCGTTGCTCTACCGGCTTGCCCGGTTTCGCGAGTTGCCGGGGTGGCAGACCGCCGATCTGCGGGATTCCGCTGATATCGCGGTTGTAGCCGAGGTCGTCGGGGTGGAAACCGGGTCGGGTTTTCGGGTCCTGGGGGCCGCCTGGGATCAGGGTATTCGGGCGGGGGGAGTAGTGGGGTGGGGAGGATTCGTGGGTTCGGGTTGCGGGGTCGGCGGATAGATGGTCCGAGATCCGGTCGGTGAAGGGCGTCGAATGGGTGATCTCCGGTGGCGGTTCCGGGTCGGCTGAGTGGGAGACTCCGGTGTCTCGGTCATCCGACTCGTCGGGGTCTGTGAATGGGGACGTGTTGCGTCGAGATGTGGTGGCAGGCAAATGTCCTGGAGGGTCGGCGACCGGTTTCGGTATCAGGGGCTCGATATCCCGAGGGTGTTCCTTCTCCGGCGCGCCCGAGACGCCGGGGAGTGTTATGTAGCCGGGCTCTGGTCGCTCATGGTCTATGGGCAGTTCGTCCGGGACGTCGCCCACGTTGCGTTTATGCGGGTCTTGGAAGTGGTCGGGGCGAGGATCCGGGACGTAGGTGGGCTTGATTCGAGGAACTTCCTCCGGGTCGCTCGGGCGTTGGTCGCCGTCGAGACCTGGCCTGCCCGGCATCGTGCCGAGGGGTTGCGTCGGATCCGTCCGCGTGTGGGTGACATCCGGATGCCCAACTAGATCGACTGCCGGAAGTCCCGCGTCGGGCACCGCATTTGGCGAGATCAGTAGTGGTGCAGCGCTATTGGTCGGAGTGGGAGGAAGGAGTGTGGATGGTATGGGATCGGAATGCGGCTTTGGTTGGTTCGCCTGTGCCGCAATGTTGTTCACCTCGGTGAGGGGGTGTTGCGGCGGCGACGCGGCCAGGGCTGATTTCGGTGAAGCTGTGGGTCCGATGGGGCTTGTCGGGTCCGAGATGGAGTCGATCGGTGTGAGGTCCGGCGCTGTTCTCGGCGAGGCTGCCGGAGCCGCAGCGCTGTTCGTGTCGAGGGCTCCGGGCGTAGTGTGATCCGCCGTCGATGCGGTCGCCTGCGGGGCCACGGTGTTCGAGTCGTGTGGCGGGGTAGCTGGGGCTGTGTTCGGAACCTCGGGTGTGGCTGCCTGTGGGGCTGCGTCGATCGCGTCGGTGGTGGTGTGTGGCGGCGTAGCAGGCCTTGCTTCTGGAACCTGCGGTGGCGCAGTCTGTGCACCGTGGGTTTTCGCGTCTGTGGCGGGCCGTGGCGGTGCTGCTTCTGGCACTAGTTGCGGTGTGTTGGCTTGTGGTGCAGGACTGTTCGCACCTACGTCAGGGCTGCGTGGTGTGGCGTCCGGAGCTATCGTCGGTGTTACTTGGGAGGTGTGGTTTTTCGCGTCGGGAGTGGCGCGCGGCGATGCGGATGGTGTGGCATCTGGGGTCCCTTCTCCAAGTAGCTGCGCCAGCTCGCGATCGAATGCTGCTTGGAACTCCAGGTCAGCGAGGATGCGTTCGTCACCTGCAGCCGCGACCGACGGCCGCTCGAGAATATCTGCCCCACCTGTCGGTCCGTGCCCCATCGCATCCTGTGGACCATGGCCTTTCGGCGCTTGCCCGGGCTGCAGCGGCGACTCCGGCCGCTGCAGCGGCGACTCCGACCCTTCCACCAACTTGAAGACGATCCCGTGGGTGCTTTCGACGTGCGGCGACAGGCTCTTCAACCATCGCGCGTCCGCACCGGCAATCTCGCGTATGCGTTCTGCACCGACTTGTCGCCCCTGTGCGTCGACATTCCACTCACGCACACCAGTGCGAGTAATCTCGCGAACCACATCGCCGACCCGCTCGCGGATCACCACCTCGCCGTGGTTGTTCTTGCTCACCACGAACGCGTGTGCGCCCGCGTCCTTGAACTGCACGCCGGCGGCAACCGTCCCCCCGTTGCGCCGAACATGTTCGAACAACGCCTCCGGTGAATCGAAACCTCCTTTCCGCCAATCCGCGCCCAACCGCCGCGCGTACTCATCACCACTCATCCCCTTCGAGCCGATCGGCCGATCACCGGTCGGCGCCGGATCGCCTCCCTCGTATCCGGTCGCCTTCTTAGTGGCCGACACCGCCTCTTCGCCACAGTTCCGCTGGCCTGCGCCTACTTCATGCGCAGCCACGAACTCGCCGCCGCCATCGCCCGCGGGCGGCGAGTCCCCGTGCGCGCGGTCAGCGGTCCCGGGATCATCATGTCCGCGCTGAGAGACCGAATTATCTTGCGCGCTGGTTGATTCGGCTGTCGGGGCCGGTTCGCCGGCAGGAGCAGCGATCTTGTCGGCAGTGGACACACCACTGGCTTCGTCTGGGCTGCCTGCAACCCTGCCTTCGTTCTCGACCCGAGTCCCGGTTTCCGGCAACGCGGCTTCCGCGACTCGGCGCTGATTCGCTGGCGCGTCCGCGACCGCACCTGGCCCCGGTGTGTCCTGGCCGGTGCGTACGGCGGCCTCCGGGGCGCTGACCTGCCCAGTCGAAGCGGTCGGCCTGCCCAACCCGCCTTCGGCTGGTGCGAATACGGTGGCGGTCGCGTTCCGCGCTCCGGGTGAGGGTTGGGCGCCGCCCGCTGGTGGTGGAGGGTGGGGGCTGGTTATTTGTGGGGGATGGATGTTGCTGTGTCCGAGCACGGCGGGTGGGGTACCGCGACTTGGTGGTCTGCCTGGGGCGTCGGGGGGCAGCCTTATTTCGCCGAGGTTCAGTCTGTCGAGCGCGGCTCGGGCTTCGGCTTCGGCCTTTTGCGGGAGTGTCGCCTTGTCTATGGGCTCGAACCGACGTGCGCCGGGTGCTTCGGCGCGATTCTTCATGAACTCGCCAGCGGCGCGGGCTTCTCGTGGTTTCATGTTCGCGATGTTCTCGGGGGTGAGGTCGCGGACAACAACTGCTTCGGCCTCTTTACCCGCGGCCATCATTTCCGGGGTCAGCCCGTCGGCGCGAGCTACTTGTCCCTCATCGGCCCCGGTGACGGGTTCCCTTGCGTGCGAGGGGGTGTGCTCGATACCTCCGAGGTCCGACACCGCTCGGTTGCGACTATCTCCAGTCGCCGACGCACCTGTGTAGCCCGCAGTCCTCACACTCCGGTATCCGGCACCGAGACCACCGACCAACCCGCCACCGACCCCCATCAACACCATGTCGGCCAGATTCCCGTAATTGCCCGTCAAATATCCCGCGGTCAAACCACCCGTCAACCCACCCACCGCACCACCGGAGACCCCCGCCGCCACCACCGCAGCCACCCGCCAACCATTTTGTGCAGTCTTCGACACCGCGTTCGCCCCCAAGCGGCTCACCGCGGGCGCGACGACGCTACCGACCGCCCCACCGAACCCCCCACCGACCGCGCCGGCGGTGGCGGCGATCCTCACCGCTTTCCAATCCACCGCCTCGCGGTCCCCATGCGCGACCTGAATACCCTCGGCGACCGCACGAACCCCACCCATCATCAACCCACCGATCACCGCACCCCGCACGGCCATCGCCACCATCAGATCGCGCCACGCCACGCTCATCGCCGCACCCGCAGCGGCCCGATGCGCCGCGGCCGGCGCAACCCCGGCGAACCCCATCGCCAAGTCCCACGTCAATTGCGCCGCCAACACCGACGCGATCCCGATCACCATGTACTTCTCGAGCTCGAACTCGGTAGCAGCCTCGTACAACTGCTCGGCCATGCTGTCGCTGTATTTCATCAGCCGGCGCGTGCCTTCGGCGAGCTCCGAATATTGCTTGCGTATCGCCTCAGCGGTAAAACCGTTCGCTGCCGCCGCCACCGCCCGCTGCTGCGAAGCCTCGATGCCGTGCAGTACCCCGGCAAGTCTGTTCGCCGAGTCCGACCACGCGTCCGCAGCGCGCCGCATTCCTTCGATCTTCGCGTCGGGCACGTACCCGAACATCGCGATCTGCACGTCCGGAGGGACCCCGGGCAGCAGTTGCTCAGCCACCAGGGACCTAGCGTCTTCGCGTATTCCCGGTCAGCCGGTCTAGGTTTTTCGCTGGTTCAGATCTCCCCATCGCGGCGACGTATCCGCTGATGGTGAGGGCGCAGTGCTGTGCCATGAATGCCTCCACCGCATCGAGTAACTGCACCCAGAACACCAGTAATAGCCGGTGCGATCATGTACCAAATGGGTCATGATCGAGGGTCGCAACCGCGCGCCGGAGAGCCGGGATGCCGGTTCGGCTTCGCACTGTCCGGTGCGCGGTCAGCTCGTCGGTGACGAATTCAGGGAATCGCACGGCGGGCCGGCGGATCCGGCCGCCTCGGAACCGCGTGGACCTTTGTCAGAGGTTCTGATCAACCAGGAAAACTCAAAGGACCCTTCAGGAGCACGGGAAAAGCCGCCAGATCGTTTTGCGTGAGTACCGGAAGGTTACGAATGTCCTCGTCCGGCACCGCGAGTCGCAGATCGGGGAACCGCTCGAACAAGGCGGGTAGCGCGATGCCAGCCTCCAGCCTGGCGAGCGCGGCACCGGGGCAGATATGCGGGCCGTAGCCGAAGGCCATGTGCCGGTTGGCTGTCGGGCGCGAGAGGTCGAACTCTTCGGCGTCCTGGCCGTGCAGCGCGGTGTCCCTGCCGATCGCCCGATAGGACATGACCACACCGTCGCCCTTCGCGATCACCGTCTCGCCGACAGTGATGTCCTCGGTGGCGAACCGCATCAGCAGATGGGTTACCGGAGTGTCCCAGCGCAGTGTTTCCTCGACGGCGTTCTTCCACTCGAACTCGCCGCGGCGAATGCTGCTCAACTGGTCCGGCCGACGCAATAGTGCGCGCACGGCGTTCAGGATGAGGCCGACCGTCGTTTCGTGCCCGGCCGCCACCAGCGCCTGCAGATTGCCGACGACCTCTTCCTCGGTCAACGGCCGTCCGTCCTCGTCGGCGAGGATGAGGGCGGTGGTGAGGTCGTCGGCCGGATCGGCGGTCTTCTTCCGCACCATGTCGGTGAAGTAGTCGGTCAGGTCGCTGATCACCTGTAACCGCTCATCCTGCGGGGTGAGCAGCGAGAAGAACGCCTTGTACCAGGTGAGAAGCATCGGGTGGTCACTGCGGTCGACGCCCATGAGTTCGCTGATGACGCGCATGGGTAGGGGATAGGCGAACTCCGACTTGAGATCGATGACGGCGCCTTCGCGCGATGCCTCGGCAAGGTCGTCCAAGAGCTCGACGGTAAGTCGTTCGACCACCGGGCGTAGCGCGTCCAACCGCCGTGGCGTCAGCGCCTGGGTGGTTTTGATCCGCAGCCGTCGATGCTCGGCACCGTCCACGGTGAACATCGAACGGCCGACGTCGATCATGCCGATCAGTGGCCACTGCCTGGTCACGACACCGGATGTCCACAGCGACCAGGCGTTGATGTCTTTGATCAGTCGTGGGTCGGTGAGGAGTTGTTTGGCGAGTGCGTGTTCGGTGATGGTCCAGGCGGGCACGCCGAGCAGTTCGATGCGGGTGACCGGTCCCGCGGCGCGTAGTCGGGTGGTTTCCGTCGCGAGGTCGGTGACCATGGGGTCGATGGCGATAGGTCCGGCATGCGGACATTCTTGGCTCACTGATGACCTCCGACAGCGCGAACAGGTGTGAAACGGACGGGCAAGGACACCATGCCGCGCATGAACACCGACGGGCGTCGGACCAGGCTTTCCGCGGGCACCGCGAGATCGATATCGGGCAGCCGGTCGAGGAAGACCTCGATGCCGGTCCGCGCGATGATTTCCGCGATCTGCTGCGCTGGGAACGGGCAGCGGTACTCGCCGTAGCTGAAAGCGAAGTGCGCGCTGTTGCCGGTATGGGCCGGTTCGCCGCTTGCGCTGAGATGTTGGCGGACATGGGGATCGGCATTGGCGGCGGCGAGTCCGAGCAGCAGCATGTCGCCTGCCCTGATGAGTTTGTCGCCGAGTCTGGTGTCACGAGCCGCCCAGCGACCGGCGAGGATCTGAGTCGGCGTTTCTTCCCACAGCACCTCGTTCATCGCCTGGCCCGCGCTGTGCCGCCCGCCGCCGAGTGCCGCGGCGAACCGGTCGTCGGTGAGCATCAGTCGCACCGAGCTCGCGAGCCAGTCCGCGGTTGTCAGGTGTCCCGCCGCCGTGATGGCCATCAGGTCCATCGCGTATTCCTGATCGGTGAACGGGGTCGGGTGTGCCAGCATCCGCGACACCAGATCGTCGCCGGGTCGCTCTTTCTTCACGGCGACCAGGTGTTGTATGCGTTCGAGGAGATGCAGATAGGCCGTCTGCGCGTCCGCGCCGCCGTCGGCCATCGTCTTCATCAGCCAGGCCAGCTGCGGCCCGTCCGCGTCGGGGAAGCCGACGATTCGCGCGATCGCCAGCACCGGAAGCGGCTCGGCGAAGTCGGCAACCAGATCGGCCGCGCCTCGTCCGCAGAATACGTCGATCAGCTGATCGGCCAAATCCTCACAGGTGCGCCGCAATTCGAAGGGATCGACCGCTTCCAGTGCGGGTTCCACCATCGCGACGTGCCGCAGGTGCTCCGCGCCCGCGGTGAAGTAGATCGACGGCATCGGCCGCCCGACCATCGGGAGCAGTGGCCAATCCTCCGGGATGTTCGGCCACTGATTCCACAGACCGACATCGCGCGGGAACAACTCCGGATCACTGGTGACCTGATGCAACTCGCGATAGCCGATGACAAGCCAGGCCGGAAATCCGCCGGGCAGTTCGACGGCGACCACCGGCCCGTGCTCGCGGCGCATCTCGCGATAGAGATGGTTCGGGTCGATCTGGAAACCGGGGCCGCTCAAGGGAACTGCGTGGGCGACCGGGCACTGCTGGGTATTGCCCGACGTGGCACTTGGCGTGGTCATGATGCGGGCTCCGAGGCGGTGAGGAGAGTGGACCGGTCCGGTTCGGGTGTATCGGTGTACAGGTACTCGACCAGGGTGATCAGCACCTGCTTGCTGGATTCGCGTGATCTGGCGTCGCATTCGATGAGCGGTACCTGTGGGTCGAGATCGAGGGCTTCGCGCACGGCTGCGCCTCGATCCGACGGACCGCCGAAGTTGTTGCATGCCACGATGAATGGTGTTTGCTGGTGTTCGAGCCGGTCGATGGCGTACCACGAATCGGCGATCCTGCGCTGATCGACGAGCACGATCGCGCCGAGCGCGCCGGTGAACAATCGGTCCCACAGGAACCAGAACCGTTCCTGGCCAGGGGCTCCGAAGAGGTAGAGGACGTTCTCGTCGTCGATGGTGATTCGTCCGAAGTCGAAGGCGACCGTCGTGGTCGATTTGCCCGGAGCGCCACGGGGGTCGTCGATTCCCACGCCCGCGTTGGTCATCGTCGCCTCGGTGTCGAGCGGCCGAATCTCACTGACCGAGCGGACCAGGGTGGTCTTGCCGACGCCGAAGCCGCCGACGATGACGATCTTGAGTCCATGACGGGTGCTGCTGTTCAGCGGTGCGTCGGCCCGTGCGGGCGGGGGATCAAAGTTTACGGAGTCCAACGAGCACCTTCTCGAGGGTGGTGGCATCGGGCAGCGAATTCCACGGCGCACCAGGAACTGTGGGGCCCGGCTGGGGATGACGCACGGTGATCTTGCCTGCGTACAGCAGGTCCGAGAGCAGGACCGTTGTGATGCCGACCGGCAGCCGTAGCTCCGCCGCGATTTCGACGACGGCGGTGGGGGCCTGGCACATGCCGAGGATCGCCACGTGTTCGGACTGCATGCCGGGCGACGGATCGCACTCGCTGACCACGAGGGCGACCAGATCGAAGCTGTCGGAATCCGGTGTGCTCCGTCCGCCGGTCAGTGTGTAGAGCCGATCCGGGTCGTCGTCGCGGCCGCTCCAGCTCAAGACACGCTCTCTCCCCCGACGCGCGGTGCGGCGGCGAGGTAGTGCCCGAGCTGTTCCACGAGCTCCCGCATGTTGTGGCCGACCAGGCCCGCGTCCGCGTCTTCGGCGGCGACGACGGCGATATGCGCTCCCATACCGGCCTCGACGACGAACAGGATCCCGCCGTAGAACTCGGTCATCGACTGGCGCACACCGCCACGGCCGTCACCGAATTCGACGGAAGCTCCGTGCGAAAGGCTCTGGATACCCGCGGCGATGGCGGCGAGCTGATCGGCGCTGTCGACACCGAGTTCCGGTGTGTGGCAGATCTTCAGACCGTCGCCGGACAGCAGCAGGGCATGTCGGGTGCGCGGGGTCTTGGACAGCAGTTGTTCCAACAGCCAGCCAAGCTGTGTCGGCAAAGACGTTGTCATCGATCGTTCTCCACAGCAACGGAAGGGGACGGTGATGCGGCGGTATCGGTCTCACGACCGGCCAGCGCACGCTGGAAAGCGCCCAACGCCGAAGGCGTCGATGCGGGCGGGGTCGCCGCGGTGTAGGTGGCGGCGTCGGGTGTGGACAGGCCATTGGGATGAGCCGCGGCCAGTGCGCTGCCTCTTTGCCGCTTCGGCAGCGCGGCTTCGGTCGGGGCCGGCGCGGGTTCGATAACGGGAGTCGGCACCGCGGCCGGCGCGGGGGTGGGCAGTGTGATCGAGGTGATCGATTCCGGTGTTCGTTCGATACGCGCGATGAGATCGCGCGGCACCACCATGACCACTGCCGTGCCACCGATGGCCGAGGGCCGGTAGGACACGGTCAGTCCGTGCTTGCGCGCGAGGTGACCGACCACGGCGAGGCCGAGCCGAGTACCGGAGAGCGAGGACAGGTCCGAGCCCGCTCGACTACCGCGCCCGTTGGGG
Source organism: Nocardia sp. NBC_01009 (assembly GCF_045208035.1). Classification (NCBI taxonomy): domain Bacteria; kingdom Bacillati; phylum Actinomycetota; class Actinomycetes; order Mycobacteriales; family Nocardiaceae; genus Nocardia; species Nocardia sp. NBC_01009. The sequence goes on from NZ_CP108695.1 coordinate 1,337,677, forward strand.
CTCGAAACCGAGACGGCCTGCTGGGCACGGCGTAGCGCCGATTCGCTCATGACCAGTCCGCTGTCCTCGATGGTCAGCACGACACCGGCGGGGACCTCGGCGGCGTAGACATGGACTTCGGTGGTCGGCGGGGAGAAATTGCAAGCGTTGTCGAGCAGTTCCGCCAAGGTGTGCATCACGCCTTCGGCCGCGTGGCCCACGATGGCGATGTCGGTGATGGCGCGCAGTCGGACGCGCTGATATCCGGCGACTCGGCCCATCGCGCCACGCAGGATCGATTCCATGGCAATCGGTTTGGCCCACCTACGCCCGGACCTGGCACCGCTGAGTACGGCGATGCTGTCGGCGAGCCTGCCTGCCTGTGCGGTGCGGTGATCGAGGTGCAGCAGGTCGGCAAGCACTCGCGGATCAGCGTGGCGATGCTCCATCTCCCGCAGCTCGGCGAGCATGCTGGTGGTCATCGCCTGCATGCGGCCCGCGGCGCCCGCGAAGGCGGACATGGCGGCGGCGCGGCGATTCTCGCTGGTCTTCGATGCCTGTTCACAGCCCGCCGCACGTTCGTTCGCGGCCGCGATTTCGGCCGCCGCCGTGGCTGCTGCCTGGGCGACGGTCGCCGCGGTAGCTCGGCGGGCTCGTTCCGCCGCACCGCGGGCACGCGCGGCCTCACCGCGGTAGTGCGCGGCCCCGGTGATACTGGCGCACAGAATAATCGAGACCACAATCGCGCCCGCGGCAAGCGGAATACGGAATTCGGCCGGTGCACTGACCACCGCTATCACCACAACGACCGCGCTCGTGACACCGGAGGTCAGCAGCGCTAGATAGGGCATGTGAAGACCAGGCACGGCGTGTTCCTGCAGCTCGCCATCCGGCGGATTCAATAACTCTGACAAGTCCCGTACTTCCGCACTCGCGTTCGCCAGGGGGAGATGCCGTAATTCCCCCGATCCCTCCTGCCTGCGGAGCCCTTCGGTGAATAATGCAGGCCACCAGGCAGTTTCAGATCTCGCGGACGAGCATAGCCGCCGGGGTCTGCGAACGAAAGAGTGATCTTCCATCAATGGGAACTGGCGACGAGGCGCCAATGTGTTCGTAACCTGTTGTCTTACTTGAATTTTGAATCAGTACGATATGCGGGCCGAGCCGGCACCACGCAGGCCGGGTGCTGCGGGTTTGCGGTGCCCTGCCGTCATCTTTCGCGCAACCGACGACTGGGTCGTCACCGTTTGGCCGGGCCCTTTCGCGAGGCGGATGAATTCGGTCGCCGCAATGCCGGAATCGCAATGCCGTCCACGTCCGGATTGCGGCAGGTCGGGCGGAGTGAATATCTCAGGTGCCGGGTGTTCGAGTCAGTAAGTACCGCGTAGTTGCCATTTTGTAGCTGATCGGTTCGTATTTCCAAGAGGAAACGGCAACATTCACTACAAGGGCAGCAGCACGTCGATCTTGATATTGCCGGTGCCGGCCACCCACAAGGAGGTCAGGGTGGTGCGCGAGCCGATCACGGACCCGTCCGCGTGGATGGGGTGAAGATCGGTGAGCAGCAACGTGAGGTTGTGCTGCACGAGGACGAGGTGTCCGTGACTCAGCACGCCGCGCGGCGGGTGGGGCGGGTCGGATCGGCGGCCGACGAGGTCGAAGATCAGCAGACCGCACCGAGGGCGTTCGCAAGGAGAAGGTCGAAACCGAAGGGGTCGAACACCGCTCGGATTCCGGTAAACGTGGTCGCTGATCGCCGGGCGGCGAGCTCGGGCCTGCGTCGAAGAGATAGTGGCGCAGCGGTTGCCGGACCGATGCGGGGCGGCACATGAGCTGTGCCGCCCCGCCCGTCCTGTCCGAGTGGGCTACCGCGCGGTCGAGCGGAAGCCGCGCAGCCGCAGGCTGTTGCTCACCACGAAGACCGAGGAGAACGCCATGGCCGCGCCCGCGAGCATCGGGTTGAGCAGGCCCGCCATCGCCAGCGGGATCGCCGCGACGTTATAGGCGAAGGCCCAGAACAGGTTGCCCTTGATAGTGCCCAAGGTCTTGCGGGACAAGCGGATCGCATCGACAGCCGCGCGCAGGTCGCCACGTACCAGGGTCAGATCGCTTGCCTCGATGGCGACGTCGGTGCCGGTGCCCATGGCCAGTCCGAGATCGGCCTGCGCCAGTGCCGCGGCATCGTTGACGCCGTCGCCGACCATGGCGACGACCTTGCCCTCGGCTTGCAGCCGTGCGACGGTGTCCACTTTGTCCTTCGGCAAAACCTCCGCGATCACCTCATCGATGCCGACCTGATCGGCGATCGCGCGGGCCGCGGCGGCATTGTCACCGGTGAGCATGATCGGGGTGAGCCCGAGTGCCTTCAACTGCGATATCGCTTCGGCGGAAGTGGGTTTCACCGCATCGGCGACAACAAGCACGCCACGTGCCTTGCCGTCCCAGCCCACCGCGACCGCGGTCTTGCCCTGTGACTCGGCTTCGTGCATCGCGCGCTCGAGGTCGGCGTCGAGCTGCTGTGACCAGTCGGCGAGCAGCCGGGCGCGCCCGACGATCACCGCGTGTCCGTCGACAACACCCTGCACGCCGAGGCCCTCGATATTCGCGAAGCCCTCGACCGGCGGCAGTTCACCGACCTTGTCGCGCGCGCCCTTGGCGATGGCCTGTGCGATGGGGTGTTCCGACGAATCCTCCAGCGCTCCGGCCAGCGTCAGGATCTCGCCGGTGTCCTCGCCTACCGCGGCAACGACATCCAGCAGCGCCATCTTGCCGGTGGTGACCGTGCCCGTCTTGTCCAGCACCACGGTGTCCACCCGCCGGGTCGATTCGAGCACCTCGGGACCTTTGATCAGGATGCCCAGCTGCGCGCCTCGGCCGGTGCCGACCATCAACGCGGTCGGCGTGGCCAACCCGAGGGCGCACGGGCAGGCGATGATCAGCACCGCGACCGCGGCGGTGAAGGCCGCCGCGATGGAACCACCGGTGCCGAGCCAGAATCCGAGCGTCGCAACCGACAGTGCGATCACGACGGGCACGAAGATCCCGGAGATCTTGTCCGCCAACCGTTGGGCCTGCGCCTTGCCGGTCTGTGCGTCCTCGACCAGCTTCGCCATCTGCGCCAGCTGCGTATCGGAGCCGACTCGACCGGCGCGCACCACGATTCGTCCGCCGACATTCACCGTCGCGCCGACCACCGCATCGTCGGGCCCGACCTCGACCGGCATCGATTCACCGGTCAGCATCGAGGCGTCGACAGCGGAGGAACCCTCCACCACCACGCCATCGGTGGCGATTTTCTCACCCGGCCGCACGACGAACTGATCGCCGACAGCCAACTGGTCGACGGGGATGTGCTGCTCGACCCAGCTGTATCCATCGCCTTGCTCCCGGGGCCCTGCGTGGTCACGCACGCTGCCTCCTCGGGGCCCGTCGCTCGCACGGCGCAGCACCGAAACCTCTTTGGCGCCGAGTTCCAGCAAAGCGCGCAGCGCAGCGCCTGCCCGCCGCTTGGACCTGGCCTCGAAGAAGCGTCCGGCCAGGATGAAGGTGGTGACACCCGCCGCGGCCTCCAGGTAGATGCTTCCGCTGCCGTCCATCCGCGAGATGGTGAACTCGAAAGGGTGCTTCATGCCCGGCGTTCCGGCGGTTCCCCAGAACAGCGCATACAGCGACCAGCCGAGTGCGGCGATGGTTCCCATCGACACCAGGGTGTCCATGGTTGCCGTCCCGTGGCGGAGATTGGTCCAGGCCGCCTTGTGGAACGGCAGCGCGCCCCAGACGACGACCGGCGCCGCCAGCGTCAGCGACAGCCACTGCCAGTTGGTGAATTGCAGTGCGGGCACCATCGCCATGGCGATCACCGGCACGGTCAGCACCAGCGAGACCAGCATGCGTGTGCGTAGTGACGCGGTCGGATCCGGTTCGGCCGCAGCGGTTTCCGTCGGCACATCGGTTTTCGGCGCGGGCAGCGCCGCGGTGTAGCCTGCCTGCTCGACCGTGGCGATCAACTCCGCAGACGAGACGTTGCCGCTGAAGTCGACCCGAGCTTTCTCGGTCGCGTAGTTCACGGTCGCGGTGACGCCGTCGAGCTTGTTCAGCTTCTTCTCGATGCGATTGGCGCAGGACGCGCAGGTCATGCCACCGATCACCAATTCGACCTGACCGCTGGCCGGTGGTTGCGTCGTGGTGGTCATCGTCTGCTCCGTTCTGTGCGGCAAAGGGCTTGTGGGGGAGCGGGCGTGCCCGCTGTGGGTCGGTTACGGGTTATTCGAGTGGATTCGGTGCGGGTGGCTGCTTGCGGTCCGGCGTCAGCGGGATCGGCAGCAACCACGCGGGGGTTCGTCGACGCGGACCAGTGACAGGGGACTCGGATCGGTGTGCGGACCGGGTGCCCGAGTTGGTTCGGCGGTGGTGGTCTGCTCGTTGCCGGTCGGCCGAGTTTCGGGGGTCATTGTTGCTCCGTTCGGGGTGGCACGGTCAGTGGCCGTGTGCGGGTTCCGGCGCGGTGGCACTGCTGGTGGGCGCTGGACCAGGGGCGACGCTGAGAGTGAATTCGGCTGTGCGGACGACTCCTTCGTGCTGGAAGTCGAGGAACAGTCGGTAGTCGCCCGCGCTGGGTGCGGTGACGGCGAAGGTTATGCCGGGGCCTGCCGGGGTCATGCCGTCACCGGGATGGCCTTCGGGGTGGACGTGCAGGTAGCCGAGGTCGGCGGCCCGCAGTGCAACGAGGTGACCGTAGGCGCCCAGGTAGGGCTGTAGGTCGGTGACCGGCTTGCCGTCGCGGCGCACCGAGAGGGTGACCGTGGAGGCTTGTCCTGGCGTAACCGCGCCGGTCGAGGTGACCGTGTAATCGCCGACCGTACTGGTGGTCGCCGGTGCGGGCAGTGGCTGTGCGTCGTAGTTGCCCGCCACCCGCAGGTCAGCGCCGAGGGTGAGGTTGTCGCTGCCTTCCGCGGTGAAATCGGCGAATACCCGGTAGTCACCGGCGCGCGTGAGATCCAGTGGGACGCTCCATGTTCCGGTCCGGTCGAGGGTGGGATGCACGTGCTGGAAACCGACCATGTCGCGGCGTACCACGATCAGGTGCAGATCCTTGTCGTGACTGCGCACGTAGCGGGTCACTGGTGTGCCTGCCGGATTCAGGATGCGGAAACGCAGGGGAACATTTGCTGCCGCGCTGGTCTGCGTGGTGTCCAGCCGCAGGGTGTAGCCGTTTTGCGTGGCCATAAGTCCGGCAGGGTATTCCTCGGAGTTCGGCCCGCCAGCGGTGGCGGCCCCTTCCTCGTGAGTATTCGAATCGTGCGCGGCCGGTTCGGTGGCGTCCGGTCCGATCGCGGCGCCGATGGCCAGAGCGATCCCGAAGACCGCCGCGAGACCGAGGGCGAAGCCGGCGAATTTGCTGGATGCGTTCATCGGGATGCTCCGTTCTGGAAGATGTCGAGTTAGTCGGCGGTGACCTGGTAGCCGGCCTTGTCGACGGCCGCGGCGATCGCGCCGGGCTCGACCGGGGCCGCGCTGTCGACGGTGACCCTGCCGGTGGCGAGGTCGACGTCGACAGCGGTGACGCCGGCGATCTTGCCGACCTCCTTGCTGACCGAGTTGACGCAGCATCCACAGGTCATTCCGGTGACGGTGACAGTGGCGGTGGTGGCTGCGGTGCTCATGAGGTCTCTCCTTCTGGCGATGGCGGCGCCTGCCGCCTCATTCGGTTTTTACCATACCCCCCTAGGGTATTTTGTCAAACGACTTCGGGCGTGGATTCCCGCCCGGGGGTGCGCATGGTCACCGCCGCGATGCCCGCCCCGGCAATCGCGATGCCGCCCGCGCCGAGGAATGCTGCCGAGAAACCACTGGTCAGCGCCGGAAGATCGCCGACCTTGTCGGCGCCGACCGCGGTGGCGACCGCGGTCATCGCGGCCAGCCCGATGGCCGAGCCGACCTGGTAGCTGACGTTGACGATGCCGGAGGCCAGCCCGCCTTCTTCAGGACGCGCCGCGGAGATAGCCGTACCCAGTGAGGGTATGAAGGCCAGCGACATGCCGCCCGCGGCGACCAGCGAGGCGGGCAATACATCGATCCAGAAGTTGCCGGTCGCCCGCACCAGTGACATGATCCCCAGCCCGATGCCGAGCACCAGTAGGCCGGTGACGATCATCGGCTTCGCGCCGAAACGCTGCATCGCCCGCGGTGCGATCACCACCATGCCGAGCATGATCAGCGTCGTCATCGGCAGCAGCGCCGCGCCCGACGGGAATGCGCGGTAGCCGAGCACCTGCTGTAGGTAGAGGTTGAGGAAGAACCACATCGGGACCCAGGCCGCGCCGAGCAGCAGCTGGGCGATATTGGCGGCGGCGAGGTTCGGTGCGCGGAAGATGCTCAGCCGCATCAGCGGCTCGCTGCGGCGAGATTGCAGGTAGACGAATCCGGCGAGCAATGCGGCCGCGGCGGCGAGGACCGCCCAGGTCTGTCCGGACGCCCAGCCGACCTCGGGTGCGCGGACGATGCCGTAGACGGCGGCGGCGAGTCCCGCGGTGACGGTGGCGGAACCGAGCAGGTCGACCGATCCGGAGCGAATCGGTGCGCTCGGCATCAGTGCGGGAACGGCGATGAGTGCGAGCGCGGCGATCGGGATGTTGATGTAGAAAACCCAAGGCCAGCTGATGTATTCGGTGATCACGCCGCCGAGGAACACGCCTGCGGTGCCGCCGGCGGGTGCGGCGGCGCCGTAAACAGCGAGTGCCTTCGTCAGTTCCTGTGGCGAGGAACCGAACAGCATCATCAACAGTGTCAGTGCCGACGGTGCGATGAGGGCGGCCCCGCCACCCTGGATGGCGCGACCGGCGAGCTCGATGCCGACGGTGCCTGCCGCGCCTGCGATAGCGGATCCGGCCAGCAGCACCACCCAGCCCGCGGCGAATACTCGCCGCGCGCCGAGTAGGTCGGACAGTCGGCCGCCGAGTAGCAGCAGTCCGCCGAAGGCGACCACGTAGGCGTTGAACACCCAGGTCAGGTTCTCCTGGGAGAAACCGAGTTCCGCCTGCATCTTCGGCAATGCGATGCCGATGATCGAGGTGTCCATGATGACCATGAATTGCGCGGCGGCGATCACCGCCAGTGCCAACCACTTTCGCGCGGTCGGTCGTACTTGCGTAGTCATGTCGATTCCGTCCTTTCCGAACAGCTGAACGATTGTCGGTACCATACCCCCCTAGGGTATTGATCTGTCAAGATCGATACGGCCCGGATTCGCTCGGAAGGGCGTCGTGGCAGCTGGTCTGTGGTCGATGAGGTGAACGGTGCGGCGGCATCGAAGAGGATGTTGCGGAGGGTGCGGCGCTATCGGAGCGTGGATCTCGACGGTGTTGTGGAACCGCATGCGAACACTCGAACGCCCCGTGCGGATCTATGTCCTGCCTGGGGTGGTGTGCGGAACGCGTTTTCGTCCAGTTGGATCCGAGGTTCCGAGGGGGCTGCGCGGGGCTGGGCCTGTGTGCCCGGAAACGTCGCGAGCCCGGAGATGTCGCGAGCCCGGAGATGTTGCGAGCCCGGAGATGCCGCGAGCCCGGAGATGCCGCGAGCCCGGAGATGCCGCGAGCCCGGAGATGCCGCGAGCCCGGTCCTGACGATCGAGGATCGTCAGGACCGGGCTCTACGGTGATCGGTCGATCGACGGCGCGGATTCGGTCGCTCGTCGCGCGGCGCGGGCGTGGCCGGAATCGAGTCGGGCGGACCGTGAATCGAGGGTGGCGTTCAGGATTCGGGACGGTAGCTGACAACAGCGACCGCCGGTGCCGACACGACCTGCACCTCGGCGGTTTCCGAGACTTTGACGTGCAGGAAGCCGCCTTCGATCAGCACCTGGACGTTATCTATAGTGCGGACCGGCCGCCCCTCGTTGTCGAGTATCGAGTAGCCCTCGACCAGTGCGACTGTGCGTGCCGAACGCCATTTCGTAGTCATTGCAGTGTCTTTCGGGGTGAGGGCCGCGGCCGGTGGGAAGTCCAGCTCTGGCTGTGCGACGTGATTGAAGTAGTTGGACAGGATGTTCAGCGAAACGTGGCCGACGATCTCGCTCAGCTCGGCGTCGCTCACCCCGCGCTGCCGGGCCGAGGCGATCAAGCCGTCGTCGACGCGGCCGCGGGATTGCAGCACTTTCTTGGCGAAGTGCAGTACCGCGTCCGCGTGCGGGTCTTCGGCGTTGGCCGCGCGGGTGGCCGCGATCGCCTCATCGGTGAACCCCATCCGTCCGGCCCGCATGGTGTGCGCGGCCACGCAGTAGTCGCAACTGTTTTCGCTGGCCACCAGCAGCGCAAGCTGCTCGCGGACGCGGGCGGAGAGCTTTCCGTGCGTCAGCGCGTCACGCAGGGTGAGGTAGCCGCGCAGCGTTGCCGGGCTGTTCGCCATGGCGGCATAGAGATTCGGGACCCGGCCCAGCTGTCGTTGAACTTCGGTCAGCAGATCTGCTTGTTCCGCGTCGGCAGTTTCGGTGGAGACGAGAGGTAGCCGCGACATGTGCACTCCATGCTCGAACGTGATGGTACCGATCGGTGCCGAAATGGGACGGTACTGATCGGTGCCGAACTAGTCAAGCAAGATGGTACTGACTGGTTCCGTCCTGGTATGGTGGCGTCATGGCAACACAGGCCAAGGAGCGTTTGCTCGCCACCGCGGAGGAGCTGTTCTACGCCGAGGGCATCCGCGCGGTCGGCGTCGACCGCCTGCTTCAGGAGTCCGGCGTAGGCCGTGCCTCCTTCTACCGCCACTTCACCAGCAAGGACGACCTGGTCATCGCGGTGCTCGAGGGCCGCGACCGCCGCTGGCTGGACTGGTTGCGGGAATCGGTCGAATCGAAAGCGCCCGACCCGGCCGACCGTCCGCTGGCCGTATTCGATGCGCTCTCGGAACGCTTCGCCCGCAAAGACTTTCGTGGCTGTGCCTTCATCAACACCATGGTCGAAGTAGCCGACCCCACCGCCGCCGCGCACCAGGCAGCAGATCGACACAAGCGCCGAGTAATCGACTACCTCACCGAACTCCTTACCGCGGCAGGTAGATCCGACGCCCCTGAACTCGCCGCCGAATTCGCCCTCCTGGTCGACGGCGCCATCGTCACGTCCGTCCGTGAAGCTAGTCCCGCCGCCGCTCACCGCGCTCGTGCGATCGCCGCGCGCCTGCTCGCTTCGAACTGACCGACAGAGCGGCCAGTCCGGTGGACGACGACGAGTGGTACGCCGGCGGCAGCGCTTCCCGGCTTGGCCGCAGCCATGTGCCACTGACGCGAACCCGGCATCGTCGGCCCCCGCGCGAAATCCACCACCCCGCCCGTTTCAAGCCTGCTGGTGGTGATCACCCGTCTCCCGACTCGGCCGCTGCTGCTGACAGGGAAGTTGGAGGGCGGAGCGGTCGGGGGGTGGTGGGCCGAAGCCGACAGCCGACGCGTGGACCGGTGTCCTGCGGAGCGTCGGCTGTCGGCGGTCAGGCGGAGTGGAGGTTGCGGGCAGTGCGGGAGGCGGTGACTTCGGCAGGGTCCGGGTGGGTGCCGAAGAGGCGGTCCGCGGTGCCGGAGGTGGTGACGGTGAACCAGTAGTGCTCGTTCTTGTAGTGGTGGTGGCGGTGGTTGCGCCAGACCGCGCGGTAGAGCGAGCCTTGCGGCTTGTAGTCGGTGTGGATCAGGTAGTGGGTCCACTCGTAGCCGAGGCCGAGCAGGGTGATGGTGAGCAGGAAGGTCAGGCCGAGGCCCAGGCGTGGGAATGCCAGGGCGGCAACGGCGATGAGGACGACGACCAGTACCGACAGTGTCTTGGTCGGGATGAAGATCAACGGGATATTGCGCGGATCAACGTGGTGCTCACGGTGTTTGCGGGCCAGCTCGCTGTCGATGGCGACCGGACCGAGTTTGCGTGGCCGCCAGTGCAGCACGGTGACGTGCACGATCCATTCGAAGATCGGGAACACCGCGAGCATCACGGCGGGTACCAGCGCGTCGGTCAACTGCCAGTCGCCCACGATGATTCGGCCGGCGAGGGCCGCGAGCAGGGTGACGCCGATGAGCCACGGCGAAGGGTGCCGGATGAACTCGCGGAAGGCCTCGCGGAGGGTGAGCCCGCGCCGCAGCGCGCGCTCGTCTCGCTGAACGCGTGCCCGGGCGCTCGAATCCTGTTCGGGGGAATGAGGTTTCGTCAAGGTTCTTCCTAGGGTGAAGCGTGATCAGTACCCGCCGAGGGCATCGATCAGGATGGTGGTCGCCGGCTCGAGCAGCGCCCGGGCGATCTCGGCGGCCTGTTGCGGCCGGCCCGCCACGATGGCGGCGGCCAGTTCGCGGTACGCCTCGACATTGCCCACCTCGGCGGACATGATCGGAGCCAGCGCGGTGAGCGCGGGTTCGTAGGCGGCGCTGAGCATGTTGAACATCAGCCGGAACACGATGGAATCGGCCGCGTCGATGACGTGATCCCAGAACTCCATCGCATGCCGCTGCTGGGCGACCGGATCCTGTTCTGCGGCAAGTGCTGCCACGGTGCGCTCGAGCGCCGCACCAACGGTGGCGGAGTCGGTCTTGCCCAGCCGCGTAGCCGCCAACTCGGCGACCTTCGGCCCGTTGTGCAGCCGAGCCTCGAGAATGCTGCGCGCAACTCCCGGATCCAACTCCCCGCCCTGCACCAGCAGTCGAGGCAAAACCTCCAGCCCGGCCCCCCGCCGATAATCCAGCACAGTCGTCGCATCCCCCTGCCGCACCGCAACCAACCCGGCCGCCGCCAGCCGCTGCAACGCCTCCCGAACCGCAGGCCGAGAAACCCCCAACGCCTCCGCCAACTGCCGCTCACTAGGCAAAGTCGCCCCCGGCGCCAACTCCCCACTCAACACATCCGCCGCGATCTGCTCGAACACATCGCCGGACACCGACCGCTTGACCACCGGTTGCAACGCCATATCCCTACTGTGCGCCACATCGGCCAGATGGTCAAGTGGTCAGACCAGTTGCCATCGCACCCCGACCCGCTCGACATCCGCTGTCAGTGCCGGGCTGCCACTTGACGAAGGCGAACCAGTCCAGCACACTGCTCTCATTAGAGAGCGATGCTCTCAGTTATTTGAGGGAGAACGGACATGCAAGAAGTCTGGAAATGGGCCAACCTCACGCTGGCATTCGTGATGGAGTTGGTCGCGCTCGCGGCGCTGGCAGCGTGGGGCTGGAAGACCGCCACTGCGATTCCGGTCAAGCTCGTGTTGGCCGTGGGAACGCCTCTCCTCGCGGCGGTGGCGTGGGGCCTTTTCGCGGCGCCGAATGCGACATTCGACAACCCACTGCTCGCGGTCGTCACCAAGGTCGTGGTTTTCGGCAGCGCTGCGGTCGGATTGTGGGCCGTGAGCTACCGAGCGGCCGCGGTCGTCTTCGTCGCCGTCCTGATCGCGAACCTGTTGGCGATCAGGCTCGGGCACATCACCCCGTGAGCACGCCGCGTGGCGTACGGGTTCAGGAGATCTTGAGGAAACGGTGCGGTGAACTGCGCGGAACCTCGAGCCCGTCTGTTCCGCCAGCGCGAGCGTTGTCGACGACGCCCGAATCCGCATATGTCTGCCGATTTCGCTGAAACACCTAGGCTGATCGGCATGCCTGCCGCGCGAATTTGGGCCGTAACCTCGACCACTGCAACGGAAGCCGACGCGCGGTCGCTCGCGCGCGTGATTGTCACGGAGAAGCTGGCCGCAGGCGCAGAGATCACAGGTCCGGCGATCTCGGTCTTCTGGCATCTCGGAGAGCTCGGCGAAGGCACCGAATGGCGCGTCACGCTCCGCACATCAGCGGGTGCCCGCGATCGGCTCGCGGCTCGAATCGTCGAGATTCACCCTTGGGACAGCCCAGAGGTGTCCGCCACTCCCGTCGATTGGTGCTCGGACAGCTACGCGGAATGGGTCGAGCGAACGACAGTTGCACCGGAATAGGTACGCGAGCCAAATGCGGGTACTACGCCCAGTCTTCAGACGTCCCGATGCCGACGACCGCTACTGATCACGCGCTGGACGCGGAATTACGTACGCCCGCGCGAACCAAGTGCCGATGTGCGCCTCGTGTACATGGCCGGCAATAGCCCTGTCGCCTTGGACCGCCATGGTCGCGTGGACATGGACTTTGCCGTCACGGATCTCGCCGGATCCGTGCATCTCGGCCGGTAGCGCATAGTTGCTGACGATGTCCTTCGTCGCGTCATCGGCGGGCATGGTCGAGATGGTGAAACGGTCGACTCCTCCGATCAGACTCACGATCGCGGCATCGGTGATTTCCGCCGCCTCCGCTTGTGCAGTAAGGGATTTCATCATTTCGCCATAGTTGACCTCGAACACCAGCATGGATTCACCTTCCCTGACGAGCGCCGCATAACCGGAACTGCATCCGCGAACTCAGCCGCCGGATCGGACTCGCCACGTGAGGTAGCGGCTGATTGCTGCCGTCGGCTGGCGGAATGTGTCACGAAGAGTCAGCTGGGGTCGGAGCCCCGGATGGCGGAGAGCCAGATCGTGCAGGCGGCGGCGACGATGGTGGCGGCGAGGAAGGCAGTGAAGCCGCCATTGGCGACGTAGACCCACATCAGGGCGATGAACGGGGCGGCGACTGTTGATTGGGCGTCCAGCAGGAGTCGGCGGGTGGGGCGGGTGGAACTGGTGGCGAGAGTGGGGGCCTCGGGGTCGGGGCGAGAGGGGTTGTCGATGAGGCGGCCTGGGGGTTCGGTATCGCGGATACGGCCGGAGGGGTACAGGCGGAGGGTGCCGGTGTGGATGGATCGGTCGGTGATCTCGCCGGTGGTTTCGGTGAGGGCCAGTAGGGCTGGGTCGAAATAGACAGGGAGCCAGCGGGGCCGATCGGTGCCGGTGATTTCGAGCCAGGTTCGGCTGAGGAGGCGGTGGTCTTGGCGGATGCGTTTGATGCCGATGGTGCGGGTGGCGCCGGGCGATCCGTTGGGTAGCAGGCCGAGGGCTCTGCTCAGCTGGTAGGCCGTGTAGCCGAGAACGCCGAGCGCCACTGTTGCCAGGGCGGCGAGTTGGTCCGGGTCGGCGAACGGCGCCCAGGCGAGGCAGATCGCCAGGGCGCCGATCGTCACGATGACCGGGTAGGCCAGGGGGTGGCCCGGTCCGGAACTCACTTCAGGAAGCCGACTTTGGTGTAGTCGGGGGAGGCGAGGCCGAAGGCTCCGTAGTTGGCCAGGTTTTCGCGGACCGCGTAGGTGCCCGAGGCCTGCTGGAGCGGGATCGAATAGCCCTCGGCGAAGATCATCTGATCGCACTGGTTGGCCAGTGTGATCGCCTTGTCGGGGTCGAGCTCGGAGATCGTTTTATCGATGAGTTCGTTGAGTTCCGGTGAACCGATCCTGGCCTTGTTGCCCTGCAGGTTCTCTGGATTGTAGGCATAGATCTGGGGCAACGCGCTGAGTGGGAGAACGCTACCGCCCCAACTGAACTGGGCGATATCGAAGTTGCCCGGATCGATCACGTCCTTGAAAAGGCCACTGCCGGGCACGGTCTGGATGGTCAGCTTCACGCCGACCGCGGCCAGATTCTGCTGCACGATCTGCGCGGTCTGCACCCACTGATCCTGCTGGTACATCACATCGCGGATTTCCAGCTTGCGGCCGTCCTTCTCACGGACATCGCCATTGAGCTTCCAGCCGAGCGCGTCGAGCATCCGCGCGGCCTCGGCGGGATCGAACGCAATTGGGCCCGCGTTGTCCTGGTAGCCCTTCTGACCTGCCATGAAGACGTGATTGTTCAGCGGCTTCGGGTCGGTGACGATGCCGTTCTGGGCTGCGGTCACCAGACCTTGCCGATCGATAGCCTTCGAAATAGCAATGCGCAGTTGCGGATCCGAGAGCAGCGCGCCGGGCGCACCGTTGAAGGTCAGATGCGACCAGCTCGGCTCCGGTGTCCGGCGGATGACGACATTCTTCGAGTTCTTGGCCGCGGTCACCAGCTCGATGCCGGACATGTACCCGTAGTCGAGCTCGTTGTTCTGGATCGCGGGCAGCATGGCGCTGTGGTCGAGCACGCTGAGGGTGATGGTGTCGAGCTTGGGGGTGTCGCCCCACCAGGTCGGGTTGCGGTTCAGCGTGATCCGGTTCTGGGCGCGATCGATAGTGGTGATGACGAACGGTCCCGAGCTGACCGACAGCGAGTTGAGGTCGAGATTGGTGAACGCATCGGGATTCGCGGTCACGGCCTTCGGATACAGCGGGCTGAACTGGCCCTGCCATTCGGCGTAGGGCTTGTCGAAGGTGACGATCGCCTGCCGATCGTCGACGCCGCGCTCCACCTTCGCGACCCGTTCGAAACCGCTGGTCGAGGAGACCAGGAACGCATTGTCCTTGCCGCTCTGCGCCGCCGCCTGAGAGCGCATGTCCTCCCAGGTGATGGGGCTGCCGTCGGACCAGACGGCCTTCGGGTTGATCGTGTAGGTGACCTGCTGTGGGGAGGTGCTCGTCAGGGTGATATCGGTGAAGTAGTTGTGGTCGACTGTGAGCTGTCCGGCGGCGTCGCTGACGAACGCGGCAGGCATCGTCGGGCCGATCACGGTGGCGCCGTCATCGGTGCCGCCGTCGACATGCAGGTAGTTGAAGTTCGACGGGAAGGCACCCAGCGCCAACCGCAGATTGCCGCCGTCGCGCAGTTCGCTCGGGTCTTTCGGATTGATGTCGTTCGTGTTCCCGATGGTGCTGGTGCCCGAGGCCACGTCGCTGTTGGAGCAACCCGTCACGATCAACCCCAGTGCGACGACCGGGATGGCGCACCGGGCGCCGAGGGAACGAAGCCGCATTGCTGGTCCTCTCACTTCAGGAAACCGATTTTGGTGTAGTCGTAGGATGCCAGCCCGGTCGCGCCGTAGTTCGCGAGGTTCGCCCGGACCGCGACATTGCCCGGTGACTGCATCAGCGGCAGGGAATGCCCCTCCTCGAACACCTTGCGATCGATCTGATTCGCCAGTTCGATGGCCTTCTTCGGGTCGAGTTCGGAGATGGTCTGCTCGATCAGGTCGTTGAGCTCCGGCGAACCTATGCGCCCATAGTTGCCCTGCAAATCGTTCGGGTTGTAGCCGTAGATCTGGATGAGGCTACCGAGCGGGAAGGGGTCGCCCACCCAGGTCCACTGCCCGACATCGAAATTGCCCGGCTGGATGACATCGGTGAAAAAGCCTGTGCCCGACTTGGTTTCGATGGTCAGCTTGACGCCGATTTGAGCGAGATTCTGCTGGATGATCTGCGCCATCTGCACCCAGACGTCCTGGTTGTACATGATGTCGCGGATTTCCAGCCTCCTGCCGTCCTTCTCGCGGACCTCACCATTGAGCTTCCAGCCGAGCGCGTCCAGCTCCTTGGCCGCCGCGGCCGGATCGAAACCGAGGCTGTTGTCCTGGTACCCGTCTTGGCCCTGCAGGAAGATGTGGTTGTTCAGCGGCTTCGGGTTCTCGACGAGGCCGTTCTGGATGGCACTTGCGATGCCCTGCCGGTCGATGGCCTTCGAGATCGCCACGCGCACACCCTGATCGGCGAGGATCGATCCGGGCGCCCCATTGAACGTCAGGTGCGACCAGCTATTTCCCGGTGCGCGGCGGATCGCGATGCCGTTAGTGTTGCGCGCCGTCTTCAACTCGTCCCTGCTGGCGAGGCCGACCGCGTCGATCTCGTTGTTCTGCAGCGCGGGCAGCAGCGCGGCACTGTCGAGCACACTGAAGGTGAAGGTGTCGAGTTTCGGTGTGTCGCCCCACCACTTGGGGTTACGACCGAGCACGACCCGGCCCTGTGCCCGGTCCACCGACTGGATGATGAACGGACCCGATGACAGCGTGAGGCCGTCGAGCTGGCTCTTGTTGAAAGCCTCCGGGGTGGCCGTGACGGACTTGGGGTACAGGAACGTGTTGCCCGCGAATTGTCCGCGCCAGTCGGCGTAGTGCTTCTTGAAGGTGATGACGGCCTGCCGGTCGTCGACACCGCGCTCGACCTTCTCGACCCGGTCGAAGCCGGTGTTGTTCGCGATCAGGAACGATTTATCGGCCCCGCTGAGCGCGTTGGCCTGGGATTTGATGTCTTCCCACGTGATCGGGGTGCCGTCGGACCAGATGGCCTTCGGGTTGATCGTGTAGGTGACCTGCTGTGGCTCGGTGCCGGTCAGTGCGACATCGGTGAAGTAGTCGGTGTTGACCGAGAGTTCGGCTGCCGCATTGGTTTTGAATGCCCGCGGCATCACCGGGCGCAGCAGCCCGCCGGTGTCGGCGTCGTTTCCGTCGTTGTGCAGCGCATTCCAGTTCTGCGGCAGTGCGCCGATGGCGAGGCGTAGATTGCCGCCGTCGCGCAGTTCGCTGACATCTTTCGGGTTGATGTCGTTGGTGGTGCCGAGCGCGGCGGCAGCGCCTTCCGGCGCGGCCTCCTCATCCGAACTACACCCGGCCGCGATCAAGCCGACCGTGACAAGGGGGATCGCCAGTCGTGTCGTCCATGAACGAATCCGCATGGTCCGCTCCTTTCCGCAGCGATGCTGCTGGGTTACTTCAGGAAGCCGATGGTGGTGTAGTCGTAGGTCGCGAGCCCGGGGGAGCCGATATTGGCCAACTCGGCACGGACACCGAAGCTGCCGTCGGATTGGGTCAGCGGCAGGGAATGGCCCTCCTCGAACACCTTTCGATCCACCTCGTTGGCCAACTCGATCGCCTTCGTCGGATCGAGTTCCGCGAGGGTGCGATCGATGAGGTCGTTGAGCTCAGGTGAGCCGATGCGGCCGTAGTTACCCTGGAGGTCGTTCGGGTCGTAGCGGTAGATCTGCCGAATGCTGCCGAGCGGGAACGCGTCACCCTGGAAGATGAACTGGGCAGCGTCGAAGTCACCGGGCTGGATGACATCGGTGAAATATCCCGCGCCCGGCTTGGTGTCGATGGTCAGCTTGACGCCGATCTGTGCCAGGTTCTGCTGGATGATCTGGGCGATCTGCACCCACAGCGGGTCGTTGTACATAACGTCGCGGATGATCAGCTTGCGTCCGTCTTTCTCGCGGACATCACCGTTGAGCTTCCAGCCGAGTGCGTCCAGTTCCTTGGCGGCTGCGGCCGGATCGAAGCCGAGGCTGTTGTCCCGGTAGCCTTCCTGGCCCTGCAGGAAGATGTGGTTGTTCAGCGGTTTCGGATTCTCGACGAGGCCGTTCTGGGTTGCGGTCGCGATGCCTTGCCGGTCGATGGCCTTGGAGATGGCGACCCGCACCTGCGGATCGGCGAGGATGGAGCCCGGTGCTCCGTTGAACGTGATGTGCCGCCACCGGTTGCCCGGTGCGCGGCGCAGTGCCAGGCCCTGGGTGTTGCGCACCGTTTTGACCTCGTCGATGCTGTTGAGCCGGACCAGGTCGATTTCGTTGTTCTGCAACGCCCCCACCCACGCCGGGTGGTCGAGCACGCTGTAGGTGATGGTGTCGAGCTTCGGCGTGGCACCCCACCATTTCGGGTTGCGGCCCAACACGATTCGGCCCTGCGAGCGATCGGTGAACTGCACCACGAACGGGCCCGCACTCGGTCCCATGGCGTCGAGGAGACTGTTGTTGAACGAATCCGGGTCTGCGGTCACGGATTTCGGGAACAGTGACGCATTGCCCGCGAACTGGCCGCGCCATTCCGCGTACGGGTGCTTGAAGGTGAGCACCGCCTGCCGGTCGTCGACACCGCGTTCCACCTTGTCGACGAACTCGAAACCGTTGGTGATCGCGATCAGGAAGCGTTTGTCGGCCCCGCGCAGGGCGTTGGCCTGGGAGCGGATGTCCTCCCAGGTGAGGGGGTTGCCATCGGACCAGACGGCCTTCGGGTTGATCGTGTAGGTGACTTGCTGCGGGTTGGTGCCGGTCAGCGCGATGTCGGTGAAGTAGTCCTTGTTCACCGAAAGCTCGCCCGCCGCATCGGTGGTGAAGGAGCGCGGCATCATCGGTCGTTCGATATCGGCGATTTCGCCGTCGTTTCCGTCGTTGGACAGCGTGTTCCAGTTCGCCGGAAACGTGGTCGTCACCAGGCGCAGGTTGCCGCCCTCGCGGATGTCGTCGCGGTTGCGCGGGTTGATATCGCTGGTGGTGCCGAGCGCGTCCGACAGCCCCTTGCCCGCGTCGGAGTCTTCTGCGCCACAGCCGGTCGCGATCAGGCCGAGCGCGACCGCCACCGCGGCACATCGCAGTGCGGGCATTCGGGTTGAGCCCATCCCGGCTCGGCTCGATCGGATCCGCATTGCGCTCTCCTTTGCTCCCGGCCGCTACCGGCTCACGGCCGGAACCGGAATCGCGTCGATCAGCGCCCTGGTGTACTCATTGCGCGGATCGGCGAAAATCTGTTCCGCCGGACCGGATTCGACGATCTTGCCGCGGTACATCACCGCGATGTCGTGGGCCAGGTTGCGGACCACCGACAGGTCGTGCGAGACGAACAGATAGGACAGTCCGCGTTCGATCTGTAGGTCGCGCAGTAGGTTCAGCACGCCTGCCTGGATCGACACGTCCAGGGAGGACACCGGCTCGTCGAGCACGAGTAGCTCCGGATCCAAGGCCAGCGCGCGGGCAATGCTGATGCGCTGCTTCTGGCCGCCGGAGAAATCGGCCGGGTAGCGATCGGAGTGTTCCGGGCGCAGGCCGACCTGTTCGAGCAGTTCCGGTACCCGTCGAGCGATGTCGGCGCGTGAACGGCCATCGATGCGCAGCGGCTCGGCGAGTGCGTCGAAAATCGGCAGCCTCGGGTCCAATGACGCGGTCGGATCCTGGAAGACGATCTGCATCTTCCTGCGGATCTCCCGCTTGTGCGCCTTGGTCAGGGTCGCGACATCGCTGCCCATGATCTCGATGCTGCCGGATTCGGGCCGGACCAGGTCCAGAATCTGGGTGAGCGTGGTGGATTTTCCGGAACCGGACTCGCCCACCAGCGCCAGTGTGCGGCCGGCGCGGACTTCGAAGCTGATGCCGTCGACCGCGCGCACCTCGCCTTTGCGGCGCCGGAACACCACACCCGAGGTGATCGGGAAGGTCTTCACCAGCTCCGAAACCTTCAACACCACACGGTCTTCGGTAGCGGCCTCGGTCTGCGGTTCGGAGATCTCCTGACGGTAGGCCTCGAACAGTTCCTTCGAACCGACCTCCGCGGTGCGGATGCAGGCGGCGGAGTGCCCCGGGTTGGTCTTCTCCAGCGGTGGTTCGGCCGCCCGGCAATCGTCGATGGCGATCGGGCAGCGCGGCGCGAAGGAGCAGCCGGGTGGCAGCGAGTGCATCGCGGGCGGTGCGCCGACGATCGGGATCAGCGGACTGCGCGCCGGGCCGTCGATGCGCGGAATGGAGCCGAGCAGCCCCACCGTGTACGGCATCCGCGGTGCATTGAAAAGTTCTGTGGTGGTGGCAGTTTCGACGATCTTGCCCGCGTACATGACCGCGACCCGGTCGGCGAGAGTGGCGGCGATGCCCATGTCGTGGGTGATCATGATGACGCCGGCGCCGGTGATGTCGCGCGCCTTGCGGAGCAGATTCAGGATCTGCTTCTGCACGGTCACATCGAGTGCGGTGGTCGGCTCGTCGCAGATGATCAGCGCGGGATCGTTGGCGATCGCCATTGCGATGACAACGCGCTGGCGCATGCCGCCGGAGAACTCGTGCGGAAACATGGTGGCGCGCACCGCGGGCTCGGGGATGCCGACCAGGTCGAGCAGTTCCACTGCCTTCTCGGCGGCTTCCTTCTTGCCCATCGTGCCGTGCGCGAGCAGCGCCTCGGCGACCTGATCGCCCACTCGGTACACCGGGGTCAGCGCCGAAAGCGGGTCCTGGAACACCATGCTGATGGAACTGCCGCGCAGTTTGGACATTTGGCGGTCACCGAGGCCGAGCAGCTCGCGCCCGCGCAATCGGATGGATCCGTTGATGCGCGCCTGCTCCGGCAGCAGCCCCATCACCGCGAGCGACGACACCGACTTGCCGGAACCGGATTCGCCGACGATAGCGAGTACTTCACCGTCGGACACCGTGTAGTTCACCCCGCGCACCGCGTCGATCCGGCCCTCCTCGCTGGGGAACGAGACTCGCAGATCAGTGACCTCGAGCAGGGGTGCGGTCGAACTTGCTCCCGTCATGGTTTCGCTTTCTTCCGCGAGCGGGCCCGCTTGGCGCCCGGATCGAACGCGTCGCGCAGGCCGTCGCCGACCAGATTCGCGCTCAGCACGGTGATGATCAACAGGCCACCGGCGAACAGGAACAGCCAGGGGTAGGTCAGCGCCGATTTGGTGCCCGCTGCGATGAGCGAGCCGAGCGACACATCGGGCGGCTGCACACCGAAACCGAGGAAGCTCAAACCGGTTTCGGCCATGATCGCCGCACCGACGCTGAGCGTGGTGTCGATGATCAGGATCGACGCGATATTCGGAATGATGTGACTGACGATCACCGTCCGGGTCGGCGCACCCATGTACCGGGCGGCCTTGACGAATTCGCGATCACGCAGGCTCAGGGTCAGGCCGCGCACGATGCGCGCGCTGATCATCCAGCCGAATGCAGCGAGCAGCACGATCAGCAAGGCGATGGATCCGCTGCCCTTCGTGCGCGGTGCGAACAGCGCGATGATGATGAAGCTGGGCACCACCAGCAGCAGGTCGACCACCCACATGATCGCCCGGTCGGTCCAGCCGCCGAGCAAGCCGGCCAGCGAGCCCGCCGTGGCGGCGATGGCGGTGGAGAACAGTGCGACACACAGGCCGATGACCAGCGATTTCTGCAGGCCGCGCAGCGTCTGCGCCAGCACGTCCTGGCCGATCTGCGTGGTGCCGAAGGGATGCTTGGCACTCGGTGGCTTCAGCAGCGCGGTGTAGTCCAGCTGCTGATAGTCGTAGGCCAGCAGCGGCGGCAGCGCGAAGCTGGCGACGAACAGTGCGATCAGCACCGTCGCGCCCGCGATGGCGGGCTTATTGCGCAGGAACCGGCGCCAGACGAGCTTGCGTCTGCCGGAGGCGGCTATCTCGGGCGCGCCCTGAACAATGATTTCGGCTTCTGTCATCCCACACGCACCCTGGGGTCGAGAATCGCGTACACGATGTCGGAGAGCAGACCCGACACCAGTACCACCAGCCCGGCGAAGGCCGTCACTGTCACCACCACGTAGAGATCCTGGGCGTTGATCGAGTCGACGAGCCACTCGCCGACGCCGTGCCAGCCGAAGATCTTCTCGGTGAACGTCGCGCCCGTGATCAGGCCGCCGAGGCTATAGGCGAACAGCGTCGCCATCGGAATCAGCGCGGTGCGCAGGCCGTGCTTGTACAGCGCCTTGCTGCGGGTCAGCCCCTTGGCGCGGGCGGTGCGAATGAAGTCGCTCTGCAGCACATCGAGCATGGCGTTGCGCTGATAACGGCTGTAGCCCGCCATACCGCCGAGCGCGAGGCCCGCCGTCGGCAGCACCAGGTGCTGGAGGCGGTCGAGCAGCTGCGGCCAGACGCCGGTGACCGTATTCGCCGAGGTTTCACCGGTATAGAGGAAGATCTGCGAACCGGTGAGCGAGTTTACTTCCAGCGCACCATATTTCAACAAGGTGGCGAGCAAGAACACCGGAGTGCTCAGGACCAGCAGCGACACGACCGTGGTGAAATAGTCGCTGAATTTGTATTGCCGGATCGCCCCCGCCGCGCCGATCAGTACGCCCAGCACGGTGCCGACCAGCGAACCGATGATCAGCAGTCGCAGACTGACCGCAACGCGGCGCGGCAACTCCTCGCTGACCGGCTGTCCGGCAAGCGTGGTGCCGAAGTCACCGTGCGAGACACCCTTCAGCCAGGTCACGTAGCGCTGCGGAATCGGATCGTTGAGATGCAGCTGCTCGGCCTTGGCGTCGATCACCGCCTGCGGTGGCCGCGGGTTGCGCTGTTCGAGACTGTCCAACGGCCGAAACGTCAGCGAAGCAAGGCTGAACGTCAGGAACGAGGCCAGCAGCAACAGCACGACATAATTGAGCGCGCGTCGTAGCAGGAAGCCGGTCATCAGTCCTCTGGTCTTACGGCTGGGCGGGCCAGCGTGAGTATTAGCCCCTGATCATAAGGACGTGGGTGGCCGCGCGCGTGCCACGCGGTGGTTCGGCATGTCCTTTATTCTGTCGGATCTCCGAAGTCCCAGCCGGGGACCGGGACCGACGACGCGATATGGCCTCGACCGCCCTCCTGACGCGCATCGCGATCGTCTCGAGACTGTTTTCCGGCAGGATGGCGTAGGTGACTCGCCTGGACCTGCCCAAACCGAAGATGGTTGCCACCGATGTCGACGGCACCCTCATTGATCACGACGAGCGGGTCACCGCGCGGACCAAGGCGGCGATCGACGCCCTGGTCGCCGATGGCGTGCCGTTCGTCCTCGCGACCGGTCGGCCGCCGCGCTGGATCGATCCGGTGGTCG
The DNA here is from genome assembly GCF_045208035.1 of Nocardia sp. NBC_01009. Classification (NCBI taxonomy): domain Bacteria; kingdom Bacillati; phylum Actinomycetota; class Actinomycetes; order Mycobacteriales; family Nocardiaceae; genus Nocardia; species Nocardia sp. NBC_01009. The sequence goes on from NZ_CP108695.1 coordinate 1,360,066, forward strand.
ACGGTCTCGGTTACGCGCCGTTGTGTGTCTGCGGCAACGGTGCGGTGATCTACGACAGTGCCACCGATCGGGTGCTGGCGAGCAAGACATTGGACGTGGAGACCCTGGTGTGGATCGCGGATCTGGCCGAACGCGCGCTGCCCGGCTGCGGTCTCGCCGCCGAACGCGTCGGCGCCCGCGCGCACGACGCGGTGACGCCGCAGTTCGTGAGCTCGCCCGAATACGAACACGCCTGGCTGAATCCTGACGACACCGCCGTGTCCCGCAGCGAGGTCATCGACGCGCCCGCGATCAAAATGCTGGTCCGACTACGCGGAACAAGCAGCGCCGATATGCGCGCGGTGCTCGCGCCACTGATCGGGGACCGCGCCGACATCACCTATTCGACCGATCACGGCCTGATCGAGCTGTCCGCACCGGGCGTCACCAAGGCCTCCGGGCTGGCCTCGGTGGCACAACGGCTAGGGGTGGAGCATTCGACGATCATCGCGTTCGGCGATATGCCCAACGATGTTCCGATGCTCACCATGGTCGGGCACGGGGTGGCGATGGCCAACGCACACCCGGAGGCGCTTGCCGCCGCCAACGAGGTCACCGCGGCGAATTCGGAGGACGGGGTTGCGCGGGTGCTGGAACGCTGGTGGGTCTGAGTCGGCTCGGTTGGTCTCGGGTGGACCAATCGATGGCGGCTCAATATGTTGTGCTGCAACAACTTTCGAAACATTGCAGCGGTGGGTCCTACTCCGGGGCCGGACCGGCTTCTGGTGCGGGCACAGTCTCTGGTGCCGAAGCGACCCCCGGTGTCGAAGCGGTCTCGGGTGCCGGAGCGACCCCCGGGGCCGGAGCGGCCTCGGGTGCCGGTGCCGGATCAGCGCCATGTGCAGGAGCATCGCCCGGCACTGCGGTAGGTGCGACGCCGGGCGCCGGTGCGGGCGCCGGTCCGGGTGCGGCGATCCGGTTGTTCGGTTTGCGCCCCATTTCCTGCTGGTAGGTGTCGTTGTAGGTCTTCCACACCGTGGTGACGATGCCGGTCAGCTGGTTGAAAACCAGTGAGCCGTATTGGAAGTCCGAACGCAGGCCATTGGGCACCGGGTAGGAATTGCTCAGCGGCAGGCCGAGCACGCCCGCGTCGGCGCCGAGTGCGAGGAAGCGGTCGAGGAGCGCACCCATCACCGCGTACACCTGGCCGTCGGGTGCGGAATACACATACCCATTGGTGAACTTGGCGTACTGCTGGCCCTGGGCCGCCGGAAGCAGCAGCGACTTCGCGGCGCCGAGCATGCCGGTCGGGCCGCCGTGGTCGAACCAGTACCTGGCGATTCCGCTCTCGTTCACTATGGCGAGCAGCTCGTTGGTCAGCGCGGCAAGCGTGGCGAGGTCGGACTGCGCATGCGGTGCGGTCTGTTGCTGAGTGCCGTTCTGCGTCTGCGTATTACCGGTCTGCGGTTGGGTGGTCTGTGCTGGCGCGCTGGAATGTCCCGCGCCGCTCGCGGCGATGTCGCGAATGCGATCCATCATCGCGTAGGCGGCGTCACCGGGGCAGCTGGTGTTGCCGACGTCGCGGTGCGCGAACACTATCGGCAGCCGGACGCTCTCACCTTGGGCGTAGGAGGTGAATTCGGTGCCTTCGGAGTACATGGTGGTGTACCCCTTCGGGTCGAGGCCCGCGACCTTCGTCTTCCAGCCGACGAACTTGCCGATGGCGTTGATCGCCTCGTCCGAGGGCTCCTCCGACTCGTAGTTGCCCATCAACGACACACCCGAGGTGTTTTCGTTGAATCCGCCCGCATGCGCGCCCTGCACCGGGCGATCTAGTCCGCCGAAGCGACCCTCGAAGATCTGTCCGTACTTGTCGACGAGGGCGTTGTAGCCGATGTCGCACCAGCCCAACGTTGTTGCGTGATAGGCGTAGATCGCGCGGACGATGCCCGCGGACTCGGCCTTGCTGTAGTCGTTGCGCCCCGCGGTGTGGTGCACGGTCACCGCGCCGACGCCGTCCGCGTCGTAGGTCGGCTCCTCGCAGCGGATCGATTCGTCGGCGCCCCACTGGGCGCGGGTGATCACGTTCGGGCCGCCGCCGGGCAGTGCCGCGGCGACGTTGGACAGTTCGCCGTCGATGGCGCCGCGGCCGGGATCGATGAGGACCGCGTTCATGGCCGCGGCATTGATCTGGGCCGGGTCGTCGGAGCGCGCGGCGGCAGGTGTCGGCGGCATAGGGGTCGCGGGCTCCTGCGGCATTGTCGACGCAACGGGCTTGCGGGTCACCAGGATCTGCACGGCCTCCGTGTCGCCGACATAGATCGGTTCCGTACCGGTGGTGCCGCCTGCCGGGGCATGGTCGGTGCGCCGGGTGTCGACGGCCTCGGTGTCGTACCAGGGCCCCCATGCGCCGTCGGGTTGGCGGGCCCGGACCATGGCGTTGGTGTTCACCAGATCTTTTGCCGTGAGTGCGACCACGCTGAACGGTGTTTCGCGGCTGAGTTCTTTGACCTGCGCGCCGACCTGGTCGACCAGGTCGGGCGGGACGGCGCCGGGCGCCAATGCCGGTGTGTCGGGGGTAGTTCCCGGTTCCAGCAGGCTGGTGTCGGCGATGAAGCTCGCGATCGGGGCGCGGCCCGGGATCGGCGGCGTGGGAGCCGTTCGGCTCGGGGCGGTGTACTGGCCGGCGTTGGGGCGCTGTCCGGGAGCTGTTGGAAACTGCCCGGGAGCGAATTCGCTCTGACCAGGGATATTTCGGCTCGAACCGGAATTCGGGCTGGGGCCCGGCGCTGTCGGGCTCTGGCCGGAATTGAGCTTGGGTAATGGAATTTCCCGGGGTAGCTGAATGCCTGGTGGCAGCGGCAGACCATCGGGAATCCGTAGCGACGATGGCAATGGCAGCATGCGCAGGTCGGACAGATGCAGGTCCGGCAGGTCGAGGCCGGTGAGATCCCGCAGCGGGAGCGTGATGTCGGGGGCGGAGGCCAGCGCCATTTCGGCGAGTTGTGCGGGTACAGCAGCCAGCTCGCTATCGGTGGTCGAGCGGTAATCGCTGGAATCGCTCATGGTCAATGCTGCGAGCGGGGCCGCTACCGCGAGCGTGGTGACAACCGGGATTACGTAGGAACGTTTCGGTTTGCGGTACGGCACGAGCATCTCCAATCAGGTCGAACCGGCGATCTGTGAAAAAGAAGTCATGCTTGCTTCCTGATGCCTCAACAATCACACTAGTTTACAACTGTCACATATCTAAACCTCTTGTTGAGGATTAATATGATTGCTCGAATGTAGCTCTCGGATTGCGACCGGATGGCGCGACATGCCGACAGGCAGGCAACCGATCCGGTCCTGGAAACCGTGGGAGTGAACGGATGCGACGCAGACAGCACCGAAATGAAAGCGCACGGGCGCAGCGACAATTACCGGCGAAATGGGGTGCGCGCATACCGCGCTCGGTCCGCGGATATCGCGGCCCGATGGCACGGTCCGTAATATCCGTGCGTCCGGTGCTGATCACCGGTGGTGTGCTGCTCGCTGTGGGTGTACTTCTCGCATTCTGGGGTTGGCCAGGGCAAACGGGATATCGACCGCTGGCCGGGCCCGGGCACGGACGTGGCATGAGTCAGGTCGGCGCGTTCGACAGCGCGCTCGAGGGGTTGTCGGCCGAACGGATTCTCGAGCACTACTACCCGGGCGCAGACCTTGGCCGGATCCCGCACACCACGGTCGCGGTGCGGCTCATCGAACAGGACGACTCCACCCTGGACGCCTACGCCGAAGCCGGCGGTCGGGTCGCGGGACGGGAGCTCGCCGCAGGCCAGGCCGCTCATCTCACAGCGTTGGCCGACGGCGGCGCGAATGTGGTCGTCACCACCGGCTGTGATGGCGAGGTGGTGTGGCACTCCACGACCGACGACCCGTGGATCTATCCGCTCGACCGAACGCCCGGCAGACCCGCCGCTGAACATCTGACCCTGTGCGGCGGCTTTGCGTACCGGGGCGCGCTCGGTGTGGCGACGGAGAACGGCGAGGCGCACACGGTCAACCGGGTCGACGTGGAGGACTACCTGCTCGGTGTGGTGCCCGCCGAGGTGCAGGCCAATTGGGCGGACAAAGGTGCGGCGGAAGCCCTTCGCGCTCAAGCGATCGCAGCTCGTTCGTATGCCCTTGCCGAACACCGCTACCCCTACGCGCAGACCTGCGACACCACCGACTGTCAGGCATATCCCGGTACCGACAAGGAAGATCCGCGTGCGGCGGCCGCGGTAGTCGCCACCGCGGGCATGGTCCTGCTACGTGACGGACGGATCCTGCGTGCGGAATACTCCGCCGCGCCCGACGGTGGCGAGCCGGCCGATATCTATACCTTCGCCGTCGGCCCGACGCCGGGCGAATTGGGGCCGTTGCCAGTCGAACCCGGACCCGCCGACCAGACAGTCTTTGCTCCATCGGATCCGCGCACCCGGACCGTCGTCGGTGAGTCGCCGATCGATATCGAGTACCGGCGGATCGGCGGCGTGAACAGCTCGGTCGGACAGCCTTTGGGGCCCGAGATGGCGCTGCCACAGCAGGCGGGCACCTATCGGATGTTCACCAATGGCATCATCGTTTCGACGCCGACGCTCGGTGCTCGGGTCGTCGACTTCACCAGGCTGATGGAGCTGGTGCCCGAGTCGCCGGCCGATCAGGCGACGTCTTCGGGTGCCGCCGTGCCGTTTGCCGATGCGATGTCGCCCGCGAGCATCGTTGCGCCGGGGCACACCGTCGCACCGAAAACCGCGTCGACCCCGACGCCAGGTCCGACGCCGAACACTGCCATCCCGTCCGGCGGTCCGACCGGAGACGAACGCCGATCGGTTCGATGACATTGCCCGAGAAGTGTTTTCGAGGCCGAGGGTTTCCGAAGCCGCCGGCGTGTCGGGCGGTTCGTCTTTCGCGCGAAAGCTGACCCCGAAGCGGCGGTGCAGGTCAATCCAGCGAGGTGTCGCCCAGGGACTCGGACAGGTTGCGCAACAGGCCCGCCAGCTGTTCGCGCGCCGCGGGATCCAGCGTCTTCAGCATGCGCTGCTCATTTGCCATGTGGAGGGGGAGTAGGTCGTCGATCAGGGTGCGGCCGGTCGGGGTGAGCTGAACCCGGACCGATCGGCGGTCCTCGGGATCGGGCATGCGTTCCACCAGACCCTTGGCTGCGAGTCGGTCGATGCGATTGGTGATCGCGCCGGAGGTCACCATGGCCGCTCGGTTCAAAGCGCCTGCGGTGAGCCCGGTTTCGCCGCCGGAGCGCCGCAGCGTGGCCAGCACGTCGAACTCCCAGAACTCCATGCCGTGGCCCGCGAAGAACTTCTTCAGGTCCTGTTCGACCACGCGCGACAGGCGGCTGATCCGCCCGATCACCTGCATCGGTGAGACATCCACATCGGGGCGTTCGCGGCTCCAGTGTTCGGTGATCAGGTCCACAGCGTCTCCCATGAGAGCTCCTCTCGCTCTTAAGAATCTTAACATTAATCAACTTGACGATGAGACACCTGGTGCGGTAGATATTTCAACGTTGAGATTATCAATGAGGAGCGACCGACATGACCACAACCACCGCCCCGCGCGCCGCAGGTTCCTACGCGGGCACCCTGGCGCTCACCGCCCTGACCCCGATCGTCTGGGGCTCGACCTATGCCGTCACCACCGAGTTCCTGCCCCCGGACCGGCCGCTGTTCACCGCGCTCATGCGTGCGCTGCCCGCCGGGCTCGTGCTGCTCGCCCTCACGCGGGTGCTGCCCCGCGGCATCTGGATCGGACGGGCCGCGGTGCTCGGCATCCTCAATATCGGGGCGTTCTTCCCGCTGCTGTTCCTGGCCGCTTACCGGCTGCCGGGCGGTGTCGCGGGCGTGCTCGGTGCGGTGGCGCCGATGATCGCACTCGGCTTCGCGGCGATGGTGCTCGCGGAGAAGCCGACCGGGCGCAAGATCATCGCCGGTCTGGTCGGTGTTTTCGGCGTCGCACTCGTGGTGCTGCGGGGCAATGCCGAACTCGACACGCTCGGAGTGATCGCCGGACTCGCCGGCGCCGCGTCGATGTCGTTGGGTACGGTGCTCACCAAGCGCTGGGGACGGCCCGATGGTGTCGGTCCACTCGCGCTCACCGGCTGGCAGCTCACCGCGGGCGGATTGTTCATCGCGCCGCTGGCCGTCCTGATCGAGGGCGCGCCGCCCGCGCTCGACGGCCGTGCAGTCGGTGGCTACCTGTACCTCGGCATCATCGGCACCGCGGTGGCGTACTGGCTGTGGTTCCGCGGCATCTCCCGGGTGCCTGCCACCTCGATCGCCTTCCTCGGGCTGCTCAGTCCGGTGTCGGCGGCGGTGATCGGCTGGGTCGCGCTCGGTCAGGCGCTTACTCCCCTGCAGGTGCTCGGCATGGTGATCGCGTTGGTCGGCACCCTGCTCGGTCAGCTGGCAGGCAAGCCTGCACCCGCGGCGCTGCCCGAAGAGCCGGGTGCGCCGGTGCCCGTCCCGGCCCGCTAGGAGTTCGCCGAGAAAAGTATTGACATTGACGTAACGTCAACTTGCAAGCTGGTAGTACCGACGAGAACGAAGGGAAAGGGTCATGACATCGGCCACCCGCACCGGCGAATGGTCCATCCAGGACCTGGCCAAAGCGGCAGGCACCACCAGCCGGACACTGCGCCACTACGGGCAGCTCGGGCTACTGCCGCCGAGCCGAATCGGCGCCAACGGGTACCGCTACTACGACCAGAACTCCCTAGTGCGACTGCAACGCATCCTGCTGCTGCGAGAACTCGGCCTCGGCCTGCCTGCCATCGCCGAAGTTCTTGCCGGACAACAGGGCACCACCACCGCACTGCGCGCGCATCTGGAACTGCTACGGCAGGAACAGGATCGGATCCGGCGCCAGATCGAATCGGTGACCACCACGCTGCACAAGACGGAACGAGGTGAACAACTCATGGCAGCAGAAGTTTTCGATGGGTTCGACCACACCCAATACAAGGATGAGGTGATCGAACGCTGGGGCAAGGACGCCTACGAGAGCGGCGACCGTTGGTGGCGTTCGCTGAGTGAGGCCGACAAGAAGGCACACCAGCAAACGCATATCGACATCGCGGCCGACTACGGCCGGGCGCGCGCCGCAGGGCGCACACCCGACAGTGACGAGGTCCAGGCCATCGCACAACGACACCGTGACTGGCTCGGCGACGGCTGGCAGCTCACTGCCGAAGCCTTCATCGGTCTCGGCGAAATGTACGTCGCCGACCCGCGGTTCAGGAAGAACTACGACCTACACGGCGAGGGCACAGCCGAATTCGTGCGTGACGCGATGAAGGTTTATGCCGAGAACCGGCTGCGGTAGCCGGAAACTATTCGGTCGCAACAAGGTAGAGCGCCCGCATGTCACAGGACATGCGGGCGCTTTCGGCTCGGCCGCGGCAGTAGACGCGCGTGGGCTGGTTGTTCGGCAGACCATCTCTGGGGATGGGCGCTCGAATATCGTGTGCCACTCGGCGGTGACTGTGTCGGCGGGAGAGGTCCACGCCGAGCACTCGATTCGAGTGCTCGCGGAGGGTAGAGTTCGCCAGCAGGGACGAGGGGGGCTCGATGAACTATCCGTATGGTCACGCAGGGAATCCGCAGCACATCTATCCGCAGGTGCCCGTCTATCCACAGCGGCCCGGCTACCCGCCGCCGCCCGGCTACCAGCCACGGCCCGGCGGCGGAACTGCCATCACCGCAGGGATATTGGCGCTGATCGGTGGTGTGCAGCACACGATCAGCACGGTGTTCGCGTTATTGGATTGGCGGGACCGCCACGGTCCGCTCACCGCGAGGGACGGCTCTATCGCGTCCACTCGGGTCCGGCTCGACACCGTCTACGCCGTGTGGTTCGGTGGCGTCGGACTCATCGCGTTTCTGCTGGTCCTCGGTGCCGTTCTGCTGTTGTGTCGCAAGCAGACCGGAAGGGTCATGGTGATTCTCGGAGCGGTTCTGGCATTGTTCGTCGCCGCCCTACCGATATTCGGCGTCGGCGCCCTCGGTGGCATCGACGCGCTCGCCGATTCCGATCTTGCGATGGTCGTTGCGATCGGCGCGGGCCCTCCGCTGCTCACCTTGATTCTGGCCGCGTGGAGTTCGACAGGCCGCTGGATCGCTGCGGGCCGCCTGCCGCGATACCCGTAGCTGTTTCCGGGCTACCTGGATGTCCAGTGCGGACACCGATCACCGACTACGGTCGAGCTGTGGATGCCACTGTGAATTCGGGCGCAGCCCCGTACTCGGAACCGAGCGGAGTGCCGGCGACAGCGGCGGGGGTCCTCGGCCTTGTCCTCGGTGCGAGCAACCTGATCGGAGCGGGCATGCTGCTGATCGCATTCCGCAGCGACCCGGACGAATTCGACAACTCCCTCACCATCTTCGCGACCCTCGGCGCCCTGCTGTTGGCCTTCGCGCTGATCTACGGCGCAATCCTGCTGTTGCGCCGTGACGAGACCGGCCGCTATACCCTCACCGTCGCTTCGGGCCTGATGATGGCCATCGCCCTTGTCGCCCTTGCCTGTTCGCTCACCCACTACGAATTCAGATACGGCATCCACTGGTTCGGTGAAGGGACCCGCGCCGCCGACGCCCTCGAGTCGACATTCGGCCTGGTCGGCACCCTCACGGCCCTCGTTCACACGGACTGGCTCGCCGGCCTGACCGCAATGGTCGTCCCCCTCGTCACCTTCCTCACCGCGGCATCGAGCTACACCGCTCGTTGGGTAGCGGCACCCCCTCGCCGCCGCGCCGTTCCACATCTGGACGAGCCGGTCTACTGACGGCCTCGCGGCCCGCATTGCGCGATCTAACCGATCTGCTCAGCGTCGTGGACGGCTCGGTCTACTGACCGCGGAGCACACCTCGACTCTCTCGTCGAGCGAAACGGCTGTGGTCGGCATCGATCGTCATTGGTTGCGGCGCAACAGTATTCCGCGAACCGCGAACAGGTCGGATCATGTTGCTCGTCCTGTCGTGCACCGGAATCGTCGGCGGCTCGATCGGAATCATCGCCGGCCTCGGTTCCGGCGCCCCGATCGGCATCATCGATGGCCCCAGCAGTAGCTCGCATACCTGAGCGCCTTTCGATTCGCTCAGCCGCGCATGGCCTGCATCAGTTGGTCCTCGGTGATCGGGGGAACCGGGAGCGGGTGGGCGGCGGAGGCGCGGAGGCCGTCGAGGATCAGGGCCAGGTGGCGGCGCCAGAGGTCGGGGGCCACGGTGGCGGTGGCTTCGACTATGCGGGTGTGGGACCAGGTGATGAAGGCGATGTCCTCCAGGACCCAGTCGGGGCGCAGGACGCCGGCTTCCTGCGCGCGGATGATGATTCGGCGCATCAGGCCGTGGCCGTGTTCCTGGGCGTGCGCGATGGCGGCGCTGGGGGCTGCGCGCAGTGACAGGTCGCTGAGTAGGCGGTCACTCGCTTGGAGTTCGCAGACCTTCTCGACGAGGTAGGTGAAGGCGTCCCAGGGGTCGTCGATGGCGATGGCCTGTTCGGCGATGCGTCCGCCCGCTTCGATGCGGTCCTCGACGGCGGCGGCGATGAGGTCGTCGCGGGTGGGGAAGCGGTTGTAGAGGGTGCCGATGGCGACGCCGGCGCGGGCGGCGACCTCCTTCAGGGGTGCGTCGAGACCGCGTTCTTCGAACACTTCCCTGGCAGCGGTCACGAGCGCGTCCCTATTGCGGCGGGCGTCGCTGCGTAACGGCTTGTCCTCGGGCATTTGCCGATCCTACAAATCTGCTGCTCGATTTATCTTGAGCATGGGTTCAAGTTAATGCTACGGTCGCAGTGAACTTGAACCATGGCTCAACATAGTGAGGTAGTGGCATGACGAAGACGATCGCGATATTCGGGTTCGGGCCGGGGCTCGGCATGGGGACCGGGCGGCGGTTCGGCCGCGAGGGCTTCCGGGTCGCGGTGATCGGCCGGAATCCGGACAAGGCCGCGCAGCACGTCGAGGAGCTGGCCGCGGAAGGCATCGAGGCTGCCGCCTTTCCCGCGGATCTCACCGACGAAGCGCAGCTGCGCGGTGTGGTCGACGACATCACCGGCACGTTCGGGCAGATCGACGTCGCGCTGCACGGTGCGGCGGCCGACATGGCCGACCGGACCCCGACCACGCTGGACGTGGACGCGGCAGCCTTGCGCGTCCCGCTCGAACTGAAGCTCTACTCACCGATCTGGATGACCCGCGCGCTCGCACCCGCGATGGTCGAGCGCGGTGCGGGCACCTTGCTCTTCTCCTCCGGGTCGTCGGACCGGTTTGTGCTGCCCTATCTGTCCAACTTCGGCGTCATCCTCGGCGCGCAGCGCACCTATATCCGTCAACTCGACGTCGAACTCGCGGGCACCGGCGTCTATGTCGGACTGCTCAACATCGGCGTGCTGATCGGCAACAGCAAGGCCGAACGCATCGTCGACGAGCATCCCGAGCTGGTGCCGCCCGGTGTCGAGATCGCCAGAATGGGCAATGACGAACTGGGCGAACATTATTGGCGCATGTACACCGAGCGCACCGAGGTCGAGGTGGAGGTCGGCTTCCCCGACTGACGCTGGTTCGTCCGAGCAGTGACTACACCGCGCACATCGACTGCATGACGCCCTTCATGACCGGCGCGCCATAGGTCGTCGGGGCGAAGGCGAGGGTCTGCACGATCGACAGCGGGGTCGTGACCGACGCCGCGACGCCGGTGAACCCGAGCACCGTGGCGCCCGCGGTCAGCAGCAAGCTGGTTACATCCAAGGCCAACGTCGCGAGGTCGAAGGCATGCTCGACGCGAACCTCGGACAGCGGCACAGTGTCGAGCGCCTTGCCCTCGTAGATGCCGAAGCCGAGGTTGGTGAGGAAGGTCAGCGGTCCGTAATCCATCGCGCTGACCAACGGGCCGAGCTCTTCGGTGCGGCGCAGCAGCGCGATCTCGGCGACGCGGTTTTCGCGCAGGAAGTTTTGCACAGAGTCGGCGGCGGCGTTCATGGCCGGACGGTCCAGCGGCAGGTCGGCGTGCTCGAGGAAGTTTCGGGTGCGTTCGACCAGGGTGTGGGTGGTCAGCTCGGCCAGCGGCGTGCAGGAGCCGTCGGCGCGGATCAGGGTATTGGCGAGATCCACGATGGGCGCGGGCACTTCGACGCGCTCGGTGCCGATCTCGGATTCGTCGAGCACCAGCTTCGGGTAGGCGTTCGGCGCGGCGCAGTTGGCAGCGATGAAGTCCTGCACCTTGCGTGCCAGCAGCTTCACACCGCTGAACGCCGCGCCGACCACCGGCTTCAGGAGGAAACCGACGCTGGGCACCAAGCTCGCTGCCAGCTGGGTCGGGATCTTCACGATTCGGGTAGCGAGGACGAACACCTCGATCGCATCGTTCACGGTGAGCCGCGACACCGACATGGTGGTGTCGAGCCGCCCGGTGCGCACCGCGTCGAGGCCGTTGACCAGGTAGGTGACGATCGGATCGTCCAGGAACTCCACCCGTCCACCCGCCGTGGCCGGATCGATCGGCAACCCATCTCGATGGACTCGAACCGCGGCGATGGTGCCGCGGAAGTCGGTGACGGTGCGGTCGAAGTCGCCGAGCCGGTCGATCGGAACCATGGTGCGCACGGCGGTCGCGGCGGCGGTCACCACATCGTCGAAGGTCGGCGCGCCTGTCACGCACAGCCCCGCGCCGTCGGCGATCGGTGTGCCTGCCAGCGAGTCGGCCTCGGCGGCCTGTGCGGTGGGGACGAGGACCGCACTGCCGAGGACGGTGAACAGGGCGAGAAGCCCGATGAGTGGGGCGAGGGGGCGTGGCATCCGCATGTGCGAGGTCTTCCGGTCGATCGGGCGGTGGTGCGGCTCGAACCGGCATCCGCCAACAAACTGGACGCCCGCTCAATTCGAGTGCCTATGTAATAGCGGCTTTATTGCGGTCACATTGCGGTTTCGGCAAACTTTCGGCGAAATTCGGATGTTCTCCAGACGAAACCACCGGCTGGAGCAGGGCCGCTCAGCCCGCCCGGTGACTCCGCCAGGACAGCGCGGAGACTTCCGATACGCTGGGCTCCCGTGACCGCCGCATCGTCCTCGGGTAACTCCGTCCCCACCGCCTCACAGTTCGATCTGATCGTCGTCGGCTCCGGATTCTTCGGGCTGACCGTCGCCGAACGCACCGCCAACTTGCTCGGCAAGCGAGTGCTGGTGATCGACCGCCGCTACCACCTCGGTGGCAACGCCTATTCGGAGCCGGAGCCGGAAACCGGTATCGAGGTGCACAAGTACGGTGCGCACCTGTTCCACACCTCGAACAAGCGGGTGTGGGATTACGTCACCCAGTTCACCGAGTTCACCGGCTACCAGCACCGTGTCTTCGCGATGCACAAGGGGCAGGCCTACCAGTTCCCGATGGGTCTCGGCCTGATCTCCCAGTTCTTCGGTCGCTACTTCACCCCCGACGAGGCGCGCACGCTGATCGCCGAACAGGCCGCCGAGGTCGAGACCAAGGACGCGCAGAACCTGGAGGAAAAGGCGATCTCGCTGATCGGCCGCCCGCTCTACGAGGCGTTCGTCCGGGACTACACCGCCAAGCAGTGGCAGACCGACCCGAAGGAACTGCCCGCGGGCAATATCACCCGCCTGCCGGTGCGCTACACCTTCGACAACCGCTACTTCAACGACGCCTACGAGGGCCTGCCCGCACAGGGCTACACGAAGTGGCTGGAGAACATGGCCGCCGCCGACCTGATCGAGGTCAGGCTCGACACCGACTGGTTCGACGTGCGCGAGCAGATCCGCGCCGAGAACCCGGACGCACCGGTGGTCTACACCGGCCCGGTGGATCGCTACTTCGACTACAGCGAGGGCGAACTCGGCTGGCGCACCATCGATTTCGAGACCGAAGTGCTGCCGACCGGCGACTACCAGGGCACCTCGGTGGTGAACTACAACGATGCGGACGTGCCCTACACCCGCATCATCGAGCCGCGCCACTTCCACCCCGAGCGCGACAGCTACCCGAACGACAAGACCGTGATCATGCGCGAGTACTCCCGCTTCGCGCAGACCGGCGACGAGCCGTACTACCCGATCAATACTCCCGAGGACCGCGCCAAGCTCGCCGCTTACCGCGCCCTCGCCAAGAAGGAAACCGCAACGGAGAAGGTCCTTTTCGGCGGCCGCCTCGGCACCTATCAGTACCTTGACATGCACATGGCCATCGGCAGCGCGCTCAGCATGTTCGACAATGTGCTGCGGCCGCACCTGGAATCGGGCGAGCTGCTCGCGGATGAGGCGTAGATGAGTCACACTCGCGAAGCCCGGCTCGTCGAAGCCGACCGGGTGCGGGTGACCCGCACTGAGACCGAAAGTAACGGATGACCTCCCAGTCGATCTTGGAAGATATGACCACCGAAACCCGCGCGAAGTCGCTGCTACAGCGCATCATCCTGCCCAGGCCGGGTGAGCCGCTGGACGTGCGCACCCTCTACGTCGAGGAGTCGGCGACCAACGCACGGCGCGCGCACGCCGCCACCCGCACCTCGCTGTCGGTCGGCGCGGAATCCGAGGTGTCGTTCTGCACCTACTTCAACGCACTGCCCGCGAGCTACTGGCGGCGCTGGAGCATCCTGGAATCGGTGGTGCTGCGGCTGGAGCTGGCCGGACACGGCCGCGTCGACGTCTACCGCTCGAAGGCGGACGGCTCGCGAATCCACGTGCAGGGCAAGGAGTTCGCCGTCGCGCCCGGCACCGAATCGGTGCACGTCGAGTTCGAGACCGATCTCGGCCCGTTCGAGGACGGCGGCTGGATCTGGTTCGACATCACCACCGACACGGCGGTCACGCTGCTGGCGGGCGGCTGGTACGCCCCGATCGAGGCGCCGGGCGACGGCAGCATCGCGGTCGGCATGCCCACCTTCAACCGGCCGACCGACGCGGTGAAAACCCTCGGTGCCCTCGGGTCCGATCCACTGGTGCTCGAGAAGATCAAGGCCGTCATCATCCCTGATCAGGGCACCCGCAAGGTGGTCGACGAGCCCGGCTTCACCGAGGCCGCCGCGGTGCTCGGCGACCGGCTCGCCATCTACAACCAGCCCAACCTCGGCGGCTCCGGCGGCTACAGCCGGGTGATGTACGAGGCGCTGAAGACCACCGACGCCCAGTACATCGTCTACATGGACGACGACATCGAGATCGAGCCCGACTCGATCCTGCGCGCACTGGCATTCGCCCGTTTCGCCAAGTCGCCGGTCCTGGTCGGCGGGCAGATGCTCAACCTGCAGGAGCGCTCGCACCTGCATGTCATGGGCGAGGTCGTCGACCGCGGCATCTTCATGTGGACCGCGGCGCCGAATGTCGAGTACGACCACGACTTCTCGAAGTACCCGCTGAAGGACCGCGACAACTCCAAGCTGCTGCACCGGCGCATCGACGTCGACTTCAACGGCTGGTGGACCTGTGTTATCCCGCGGCAGGTCGCCGAGGAGCTCGGTCAGCCGCTGCCGCTGTTCCTCAAGTGGGATGACGCCGAATACGGTCTGCGTGCTCGTGCCGCCGGATACCCGACGGTCACCCTGCCCGGCGCCGCCGTCTGGCATATGGCCTGGAGCGACAAGGACGACGCCATCGATTGGCAGGCGTACTTCCACCTGCGCAACCGCCTGGTCGTCGCCTCGCTGCACCTGCCCGGCAATGGCCGCGCCATGGTGGTGAACACGGTCAAGGCGACCTTGAAACACCTGCTGTGCCTGGAGTATTCGACGGTCGCCATCCAGAACCTGGCGATTCGCGACTTCCTCGCGGGCCCGGAGCGGCTGTTCCAGCTGCTGCCGAGCGCCCTCGGCGCGGTGCACGAGCTGCGCAAGCAGTACCCCGACGCGGTGATCCTGCCCTCGTCCACCGAACTGCCGCTGGCCAGCCACATCGGCGTCGGCGCGGTCGGCGAACCCGCCAACCCGATCGCCAAGGTGGTCCGGCTCGCCAAGGGCTTCGTGCACAGCGTGCGGCCGGCCCAGCCCGAGCATCATGAGCGTCCGCAGCTGAATGTGCCGACCCTGGACGCGCGGTGGTTCCTGCTCTCGCAGGTCGACGGCGTCACCGTCACCACCGCCGACGGCCGCGGCGTCGTCTACCGCAAGCGCGATCCACGGCAGGCCCTCGGCCTGTTCAAGGAGGCCATGCGGCTGCGCAAGGAGCTGGCCGCGCGCTTCCCGGAGATGCAGGAGCGCTACCGCACTGCCCATCCGCAGTTGACCAGCATCGCCGCGTGGGAGAACGCCTTCGGTATCGGCGACACGAAAGGCACGCAGCAGTGAGCATCGGAGCAAGTGACAGCGCGGCGGTGAACGAGGCGTTGCGCAGCACGAACGGGCATGCGGCCCATGGCGTCGCGCCCGAAACCGCGACCGCGCCGGCACCGCCCGAAGTCGCCATCCTCAATGCGGTGCAGTCGGCGATCGGCGGCAACCCCGCGGTCGTCAAGGCGGCCCGCGGCATGTCGCACTTCGGTGAGCACGCGCTCGGCTGGGTCGGCATCGCCGCCGTCGGCTGGCTCGCGGACAAACCGCGGCGTCGGCAGTGGGCGGGGGTCGCGGTCGGTGCGGTCGGTGCGCACGCCGCGTCCATCGTGATCAAGCGGATCGTCAGACGTCCTCGCCCGAACGACCCATCGGTGCAGGTCAACGTCTCCACGCCGAGCAAATTGAGCTTCCCGTCCTCGCACGCGACCTCGACCACGGCGGCGGCGGTGTTGCTCGGGAAACTGACCGGGCTACCCTTGCCTGCGGTGCTCGTTCCACCGATGTTGCTCTCCCGGGTCGTGCTCGGGGTGCACTATCCCTCCGACGTGCTCGCCGGATCCGCGCTCGGTGCCGCGTCCGCCGCTGTAGTGCTTGCCGCCGAAAAGAGACTCGATAGTGACCGGACAAGAAAGAGCCTTGGTTGACATGAGTGAAGAGCCGACCAGCGCCGACCTAGCCGAGGCTGTTGTCAAAGGCCCGCCCAAGACGCTGGCCGGCGGGTTGATCAAGGCCGTTCGCCCGCGACAGTGGGTGAAGAACGTTCTCGTGCTCGCCGCGCCGCTGGCCGCGGGCTCGGCCACCGAGGTGGACGTGCTCGCCCCTGTCGGAATCGCCTTCGTGGTGTTCTGCATGGCGGCGTCGGGCATCTACCTCGTCAACGACGCGCTCGACGTGGAAGCCGACCGGGCGCACCCGACCAAGCGGTTCCGCCCGATCGCCGCGGGTGTGGTTCCGGTGAACCTGGCCTACATGTTGGCCGCGGTGCTGCTCGTCGCGTCGATCGCCGGATCGTTCCTCGCGTCGTGGCATCTCGCCGTCGTGATGGCGGTCTACATCGGCATCCAGCTGGCTTACTGCCTCGGCCTCAAGCATCAGGCCGTGCTGGACATCTGCATCGTTTCCTCGGGCTTCCTGCTGCGCGCCGTCGCCGGTGGCGCGGCGGCGGATATTGATCTGTCGCAATGGTTCCTGCTGATCATGGCGTTCGGTTCGCTGTTCATGGCGGCGGGCAAGCGCTACGCCGAACTGCAGATCGCACTGGGCACGGGCGCCAAGATCCGCAAGTCGCTCGAGTACTACACGCCGACCTATCTGCGCTTCATCTGGACTCTCGCCGCGACAGCGGTGGTGGTGTTCTACGGCCTCTGGGCGTTCCAACAGGACAGCCTCAAGCACACCAATTGGTTTGCCATCTCGATGGTTCCGTTTACCATCGCAATCCTGCGTTATGCGGTCGACGTCGATGGCGGCGAGGCCGGTGAACCCGAAGAGATCGCGCTGGGGGACCGTATCCTCCAGTTCCTCGCAATCGCCTGGATCGGAGCGGTAGGTGTCGCTGTCTATCTCACCTGACGAGATGTTGGTCGAGGGAGCGGAGCGAACGGAATACGCAAGCGAGGAGCCGGCCGAAGGGCCGGCTCGCTCGGCCTTGCGGCACGTGCAGCTACCCCGAGCCATCTTCGTCGGTGGGATGGCGCTCACTGTTGTCCTGTTCGCGACCGGCGCCTGGCAACGGCGCTGGATCGCCGACGACGGCCTGATCGTGCTGCGCACGGTGCGAAACCTGTTGGCTGGCAACGGACCGGTCTTCAACGAGGGCGAACGCGTCGAAACCAACACCAGCACGGCGTGGACCTATCTGGTCTGGTTCTTCAGCTGGCTCACCCAGGCCAGGCTCGAGTACGTGGTGCTCGGTGTCGCGCTGACGGTGTCGATGGCCGCGATCGTGTTCGCCATGCTCGGTACGGCGCGGTTGTGGGGCGGCACCAAATCCGCGCTGCTGCTGCCCGCAGGCGTGCTTGTCTACATCGCGCTGCCGCCTGCCCGCGACTACGCCTCCTCGGGACTGGAGAGCGGTCTGGTCATCTGCTGGCTCGGTCTGCTGTGGTGGCTGATGATCCGGTGGAGCCAGGCCGAGCGGGTCCGGCTGCCCGGCTTGTTCGGACTGGTGTTCCTCGCCGGACTCGCGCCGCTGATTCGTCCCGAGATGACCCTGGTCGGCGGACTGGCGCTGGCAATGATCTTCTGTGCGCCGGTGCCACAGACTCGGCTGCGTCCGATTGTGCTGCGGGCGTTGATCGTTGCGGCCGCCGGGATCGTCCCGCTCGGCTACCAGGTCTGGCGGATGGGCTACTACGGCCTGCCCTACCCGAACACCGCCGTCGCCAAGGACGCGGGCGGCGCGAAGTGGGGACAGGGCTTCAAATACCTGTGGGACCTGGTCGGTCCCTATTACCTGTGGGTTCCGCTGTTGGTGCTGCTCGCCGCGGGCGTCGTCGCGGCGCGCACCGCGACTGCCGTCGCGCCGGCACCGGCCGGTCGGCCCACCACTGCCGACGAGCAGCGCGGCTGGACCGTCGACCGCGTGCGTGCCTGGCTGCGCTCGCCGAGCGCGGTGGTCACGCTCATGCTCGGCAGCGGTGTCATCCTGACCGTGTACGCGCTGCGCGTCGGTGGTGACTTCATGCACGGCCGGATGCTGTTGCCGCAGCTGTTCTGCCTGTTGCTGCCGGTCGCGGTGGTGCCGATCCGGCTGCCGGAGGGCGGTCTGCGGTCGATGTCGGCCACCGACTGGTCGTTCGCGGTGATCGGGTTCGCGTTGATCGGCACCGCGGGCTGGGCGCTGTTCGCCGCCAACACCACGGCGATCAAGACCGGGACCAAGATCAGCTCCTCGGGCATCGTCGACGAGCGTGTCTACTACGTGCTCAACACCGGCCACGATCATCCGATCCTGGCCGAGGACTACCTCGACTACCCGCGCATCCGGCCGATGGTCAACGACATCGCGGCCACCCCCGACGGCGGCTTGCTGCTGAACTCGCCGTCGTTCATGTTCTGGTACATCGCACCACCGCCGCAGCCGATCCCCGAAGGCGGCGCCGGGCACACGGTCTACTTCCTGAATCTGGGCATGACCAGCATGAACGTCCCGCTGAACGTGCGTGTGATCGACCAGATGGGCCTCGCCTATCCGTTGGCCGCGCACACCGACCGGTTGACCGACGGCCGCATCGGGCACGACAAAGCGCTGTATCCGGACTGGGTCATCGTGGACACCGGCGTGGTGGACAGGAAGCCGTGGATGCCGTGGTTCCTCGACGAGAAATGGGTCACCCAGGCACGCACGGCGATGAAGTGCCCGGACACCGAGGCGCTGGCGATCTCCTACCGTGATCCGCTGACGTTGGACCGTTTCAAGCACAACCTGCTGCATGCGCTGAAGTTCGCGAAGTACCGGATAGATCGGGTGCCGAAGTACGAGATCCAACGCTGCGATCTGGTCGATCCCTTCCCACAACCGCCGCGTTGATCATATTCTCGTAGTCACACTGAGCCCACGGATCACCGTGGGCTCAGTAGTTTCATGGGAGGATGCCGATAGAGTGGCGTACGCCGCTTTATCACTTTTTGATAACGCCCATGCATCGATGACGCGTTAGGCTGCGACGGCACGCCCGCCGGTGGCGTGCCCTCGCGATGGGCGAAAACCGGCGGTCACCGTAAATCGATCGGGATTCGGTCGGACGAAGAAAGGGTCCAAACAGATGCGAGGCGTTATCGGGCGTAAGGCCGAAAGTGGACGTCTGAGGTCCCGGATAGCCGGTTCGTGGTTCAAGCGGTCGGTGCTGATGTCGCTGGCCGTTTTGCTACCGCTCGGGGTGTCGGTGGCAGGACCTGGCGCCCCCGCGTCGGCAGCGTTCAATCCCGACGCGTTCGACTTCTGGGTCGACTCGTCGATGGGTCCGATCAAGTCGCGGATCTTCCGCGCGGCGGACGGCAACACCGGACGCGTGGTGTACGCGCTGGACGGCATGCGGGCCCGCGGCGACATCAACGGCTGGGAGGCCGAGACCGAGATCGCCCGCGAGCTCACCAAGTGGAACATCAACGTCGTCATGCCGGTCGGCGGACCGTCCAGCTTCTACGCGGACTGGAACGCGCCGGGCAACTTCCTCGGCCTCAACACCGGTTCGTCGGGGTCGGCCAACGGCTCCTCGTCGGGTTCGGCGATGACGGGTTCCTCGGGTTGGAACGAGACGCTGGGCAAGGACAACACCTATAAGTGGGAATCGTTCCTCACCAACAACCTGCGTTGGGCGTTGCGGGACCGGCTCGGCTTCAACCCGAACGGCAACGGCGTGTTCGGCTTGTCCATGGGCGGCAGTGCCGCGCTGACACTGGCGGCCTACCATCCGGACCAGTTCCGGTACGCGGGTTCTTACTCGGGCTACCTGAACATCTCCGCGCCGGGCATGCGTGAAGCGTTGCGGGTGGCCATGATCAGTGCCGGTGGCTACAACATCGACGCGATGGCGCCGCCGTGGGGCCCGCAGTGGCTGCGGATGGACCCGTTCGTCTTCGCACCGCGACTGATCGCGAACGGCACCAGGGTGTGGGTCGCCGCCGGTAGCGCGCTGCCGGGTCCCGCCGACGCGACATCGCCGCTGGATATCCTGCAGGGCACTCCGCTCGAGGCGCTCGCGCTGGTCAACAGCAGGGCCTTCCAGGTCCGCATGATGAGCCTCGGTGCGCAGAATGTCACCTACAGCTTCCCATCGGTCGGTATCCATAACTGGCGCAACTGGGAGTCCGAGGTCTACCGGATGATTCCGGACCTCTCGGCCAACATCGGGTGAATCATGAGCCCGGCTCTGTAGAGCCTGGGATGCGGTGAAAAGGCCGCCTGGTGCGCATGCACCAGGCGGCCTTTTCGTTATCCGAAACAGGGCGTCCCCAGCCCCCTTGACAACGAATGTGCACCGACGAACGCTGCACTTCTTGTGGCTTGAA
The DNA here is from genome assembly GCF_045208035.1 of Nocardia sp. NBC_01009. NCBI lineage: Bacteria > Bacillati > Actinomycetota > Actinomycetes > Mycobacteriales > Nocardiaceae > Nocardia > Nocardia sp. NBC_01009. The sequence continues at coordinate 1,380,367 of NZ_CP108695.1, forward strand.
TCACTTTCCAGCAACATAGAAGCATTCGCGTGCGATTGATACACGGAGAACATGCACACAGGTGGAAACGTCCGTTTTATGGAGATTCTCCGCCTGAATGCCCGATAAGGGGGCTGGTCGAGATTACTAACAGTTTGCTGACCGGCCTTCCGAATGAAAGGTCGAGAGGAATGCGAAGTCCGCGCTGGAAACGTAGGTCCGATAGCTCTGCAGCCCCGGGTTCCCGGTTGCGCAAGTGGGCGCTCGGAGTAACGGTCGCCCTGCTCATGCCGCTGGGGATCACCATTGCAGGCGGCGGCGCGACAGCATCGGCAGCATTCAATCCCGCCGCGTTCGATTTCTGGGTCGACTCCGGCATGGGTCCGATCAAGACCAGGGTCATGCGCGCCGCGGACGGCAACACCAACCGCGTCGTCTACGTGCTCGACGGCATGCGGGCCCGCGAGGACCTGAACGGCTGGGAGATCGAAACCAACATCGCCGAGATGCTGGCGAGTAAGAACATCAACGTGGTCATGCCGGTCGGCGGCCAGTCGAGCTGGTATGCCGACTGGAACGCGCCGAGCGAATTCTTCGGCGTTCCCGCGGGTGCTGGTTCGTCCTCCGGCTCGGGCGCCATGAATGCGCTCTCCGGCGGCCCCGGCAAAAGCTACCGGTACCAGTGGGAGTCCTTCCTGGCCGGCGACCTGCGCTGGGCGCTGCGGGACCGGCTCGGCTTCAACCCGAACCGCAACGGCGTCTTCGGCCTGTCGACCGGTGGCAGCGCGGCACTGACGCTGGCCGCCTACCACCCGGATCAGTTCAGCTTCGCCGGCTCGTTCTCGGGCTACCTGAACAACTCCGCGCCCGGCATGCGTGAAGCCATCCGGGCCGGCATGATCGACGCCGGCGGCTACAACGTGGACTCGATGGCGCCGCCGTGGGGCCCGCAGTGGCTGCGGATGGACCCGTTCGTCTTCGCGCCGCGACTGATCGGCAACGGGACCCGACTGTGGATCGCCGCGGGCAGCGGCCGGCCGGGCGCAACCGACGCGCCGAGCTTCAACACCCTTACCGGCATGGGGCTGGAGAGCTTGGCGTTGATCAACACGCGAGCCTTCCAAGTGCGGATGGCCGCACTCGGCGCATCCAACGTCGTCTATTCCTTCCCGGAATTCGGCATCCATGCGTGGAACAACTGGCAGGACGAGGTCTACCGGATGACTCCCGACCTGTCGGCGAACATCGGCTGACGTGCACCACGACGGACCGCCCTGCACCCCTTCGGTGCCGGGCGGTCCGTTTGTATTTGCCTGAAATTGCCTGTGTGCACAATGTTGGCTGATTGGTTGCTGTCGGAAGAATTTCGGTGCCGCGGTACTCCTCGCGACGCTGACCGCACGGTGGTATCGGCAAATCTATGGTTTTTATCACGATCCGGTATCGCAGTGCGTTTTCACCGCTATCAGCTTCGAATGACTGCCTATGAAGAGCGGTAGCGCCACGACCTGCCCGGTGCGGAGAGTCGTCGGTGTCGAACGTCGATCCTCATGCACGACAGTTGCGGTCAGCGGTGATCGCACGGGCGAAAGGTCGAATCGAATGCGATCAGGCGTGGTACGCGAAAATGTTGCCGATGAGCACGGACGCATGCTCGAAGCCGATGGGCGCGGTCGTCGCCGTCGGTGGCTGCGTCGGTCCGTTGCCGGCGTGGCCTTCGCGCTCGCGCTGCCGTTCGGAATCGCAGTCACCGACCTCGCCACACCGGCCGTGGCGAGCTTCGATCCGGCCGGTCACGATTTCTGGGTCGACTCCAACATGGGCCCGGTCAAGACCAGGATCTTCCGTGCCGCCGACGGCAATACCGACCGCGTCGTCTACGCCCTCGACGGTCTGCGGGCCGGGAACGACCTCAGCGGCTGGGAAATCGACACCGACATCTCCCGGGTGCTTCCGCGGTGGAATATCAATGTTGTGATGCCGATCGGCGGGATGTCCAGCTTCTATTCGGACTGGATCGCGCCGAGCAACACCAACGGCCAGCAGCGCGCCTACGCATGGGAAACGTTCCTGACCGAGAATCTGCGCTGGGCGCTGCGCGATCGGCTCGGCTTCAATCCGAACGGCAACGGCGTATTCGGTTTGTCCATGGGCGGCAGCGCCGCGCTCGCGCTCGCCGCCTATCACCCGGATCAATTCCGGTACGCGGGCTCGTATTCGGGCTACCTGAATATCTCCGGACCCGGCATGAGGGAGGGCTTGCGGCTGGCCCTGCTCGACGCGGGCGGATACAACATCGACGCCATGTGGGGCCCGCCGTGGGATCCGCGCTGGCTGCGCAACGACCCGTTCATGTTCGCACCGTTGTTGCGCGCGAACGGAACTCGACTCTGGATTTCCTCCGGCAACGGCCAGAGCGGTCCGCGTGACGTAGTCAACAATCCGCTCGACGCCTACAACCTCAGCAATGCAATGGCGCTGGAGACGATCGCGCTCGCCAATACGCGGGCCTTCCAGCTGCGGTTGGACTCACTCGGCCCGACGAATGTGCACTTCGACTACACGCCGATCGGCGTGCACAACTGGCACTACTGGGCCGACCAGGTCTACAAGATGCTGCCCGACCTCAGCGCCAATCTGGGGTGAATTCTCGATCGGTGACGACATCTCCGAGCGAACGCGATAAGGTCACCGCACGATCACAGGTTGTGTATGGGTGGGCGGATTTCGGCCCCCCGGTTGCTTAGGCTTCCGGCGTCGAATATCGTCCAGCGAGCGCAAGTGTGACCAGATCGTTGTAGCGCCGTCGTTTTGTATCGGAATGTCGGGGTCCGATACACATGTGACGTGCGTCTCGTTCGAAGCACGGGTGCTGCCCGGCCCTCATGGGCTACAGGTGGTACCACAACAGCAGAAAGAGAGCAGGATTCATGCGTTTCGGCAGGGCGGCCGGCCCGAAGAGAAGCACGGGACGGCGAGTCACCCCTCGCGGTTGGCGTCATCGAATTCTGGCTGTCGGTGCCGCAGCACTTGCGCTACCGATTGCCGCCGGAGTGGCGGCCCCGACCGTTGCCATGGCCGCCCCGGCGCACAGCCCTGTGCTGCGCGCCCCCGCGGGTGGCTTCGAGGATCTGATGGTCCCCTCGGTCATGGGCCCGATCAAGGTTCAGGTGCAGTGGGCGGCGCGCGGCGGCAACGCGGCGCTGTATCTGCTCGACGGCCTGCGTGCTCGCGACGACCGCAACGCGTGGTCGTTCGAGACGAACGCGCTGCAGCAGTTCGGCAATGACAACATCTCCCTCATCATGCCGGTCGGCGGACAGTCGAGCTTCTACACCGACTGGTACGCGCCGAGTAACACCAACGGCCAGAAGACCACCTACAAGTGGGAGACCTTCCTGACCAAGGAGCTCCCGGCCTTCCTCGAGGGCTACGGCGTCTCCCGCACCAACAACGCGATCGCGGGCCTCTCGATGGGTGGCAGCGCCGCACTGGCCCTCGCCGCCTACCACCGCGATCAGTTCAAGCACGCCTCGTCCTTCTCCGGCTACCTGAACATCTCCGCGCCCGGCATGCGCGAGGCGATCCGTATCGCGATGCTGGACGCGGGCCGCTTCAACGTCGACTCGATGGCGGCGCCGTGGAGCCCGGCGTGGCTGCGGATGGACCCGTTCGTGTTCGCGCCGCAGCTCAAGGGCCTGCCGATGTACATCTCGGCGGCCAGCGGCCTCCCAGGTCAGTTCGACCGGCCGAACTCGGCGGTCGGCGCGTTCAACACCGGTAACGCCATGGCACTCGAGGCGCTGTCGCTGGTGAACACCCGTGCCTTCCAGGCTCGCCTCGCGACCCTGAAGATTCCGGCTCAGTTCGACTTCCCCGCCCAGGGCACCCACTCCTGGAAGTACTGGGAGGGTGAGCTTTTCAAGTCCCGCAACGGCATCCTGGATGCCACCGGCGGCTGGTGATCTAGCCACCTAGACCGCGAACGGCGCCGTCTGCTTCCCCGAACAGGGAGCGGCGGCGCCGTTCGCGTTTCGGGTAACAGCGCCTGAATACGCGGGGCGGCGGATTAGCGTGCTACCCGCGCGTCCTACCAGGTTGACCGCCCTTCCAGGGGTAGAAAACACTTGTGGCAGGGATCAGGGGCGGCAGGGGTAGACGCGGACGCGGCGACGCCCGCCGGGCTCGTGGGCGGTTCGCGCTGCTGGCCACCGCGGTAGCGCTGCCGATGGTCGCCGGGCTTTCGCCGCTGACCGCGCCCGCCACCGCGCAGCCAGAGGTCGCCGCCACCGCACCGGCAGGTGCGTCGGTGCAGAAAATGGTGTGGTTCACCGACCGCAGGGTCGCCCTGTGGATCAATTCGCCATCGATGGGCGCACCAGTCCAGGTGCAGCTGCTGCTGGCCAGGGACTGGAACACCGACCCGTACGCCAGGTTTCCGCTGCTGTTCATGCTCGACGGTCTGCGCGCCACCGACGACGAGAACGGCTGGACCAAGGAGGCGGGCGCCGCCGACTTCTATGCCGACAAGAACGTCACCGTTGTGCTGCCGGTCGGCGGACAGTCGAGCTTCTACTCCGACTGGCTGCAGCCGAACAACGGCCACAACTACAAGTGGGAAACCTTCCTGACCAAGGAACTTCCGCCGCTACTCGAGAGCCAATGGCGGGCAACGGATGTGCGTGGCATGGAGGGCCTTTCGATGGGCGGCACGGCCGCGATGTTCCTGGCCGCGCGCAACCCGAGCTTCGTCAAGTACGCCGCGTCGTATTCCGGCTTCCTCACCACGACCACCCTCGGTATGCCGCAGGCGATCCAGTTCGCCATGCGCGACGCGGGCGGGTTCGACTCCGCGGCGATGTGGGGTCCGCCGACCGGCCCGGAGTGGGATGGCCACGACCCGTACGCGCTGGCGGAGAAGCTGAAGGGGATCAGCCTGTACGTGTCCAGCGGTAGCGGTGCGATCGGACCATTCGACCAGGCCGCCGTCATACCAGGGGTGAGCGCCAACCTCACGGGCATGGGTCTGGAGATTCTGTCGCGGCTCACCTCGCAGAACTTCGTGACCAAGCTCAGCAAGCTGACCATCCCGGCCCAGGTGAATTACCGTCCCTCCGGCACCCACTCGTGGCCGTACTGGGATTTCGAGATGCGGCAGTCCTGGCCGCAGGCCGCCGCCGCGCTCGGCATCGACACAGGCATTGCGTCTTGCCGGGCAGGCGGCGCGATTGCCGCCGTGGCCACCGCCAATGGTTGGCTCGGCGACTGCGTCACCGCCGAATACCAGGTGAGCGGAGGTGTGGCCCAGGACTTCCGGTCCGGCCGGGTGTTCTACTCGCCCGCGACCGGCGCCCATCCTGTCGGCGGCATGATCGGCGGCGGCTACCAGGCCGCGCTCGGTGCGGTCGGATTGCCGACCGACGACGAGCGCGCGCTGCCCGACGGCCGCGGCCGGTTCCAGGCCTTCCAGCACGGTTCGCTCTACTGGACGCCGCAGACCGGCGCCCAGGTGGTGCGCGGCGCGATCCTCGACGAGTGGGGCAAGCAAGGCTTCGAGCGCGGACCCGCGGGCTATCCGACCGCGCCGGAGGTCGAGACCCCGGACCGGGACGGCTCGGTGCAGGCCTTCGAGAACGGGCCTTTCTACTACAGCCAGAAGACCGGCGTCCACCGGCTGCATGGGCTGATCATGGGCAAGTACGCCCAGCTGGGATACGAAAACAGCTGGCTGGGCTTCCCGGCAGCCGAAGAGCTGCCGCTGAAGGACTTGGGCCGCTTCAGCAGGTTCGAGGGCGGCGGCATCTATTGGAGCCCGCTGTCGGGAGTGTGGGCGGTCCGTTCGGGTCCGATCATGGACACCTGGAAAGACGTCGGTTACGAGAACGGCAAGCTCGGGTATCCGATCAGCGACGAGTTCACGGTTCCCGGCGGTTTCCAGCAGAATTTCCAGGCCGGTTTCATCGTGGTCCGCGACGGCAAACCTGAAGTTCACGGTATCTAATTCAGACCGGTCTGTTTGCTGACTGCCGCCGGCTCGTCCAAGGTTGCCGCTAGCCTGGTGGCGATCGGACCCTATTCGCGAACAGATCGAGGACACGAATTCATGCATCGGACCCGTGGAAAGGTACTCGGCGTCGCTGTGGCACTCGCCGCCACCGGATTGCTCGCCGCATGCGGTGACAACGATTCGACGGCATCGAGCACTCCGAAGCTGACCCACACCACGGCGGCTTCGCAGCCGCCTGCCACGTCGAGCAGCGTAGGTGGCGACACCGGGGCCCAGACGCCTGCTCCCGAGTCGACCCAGCAGGCGCCCGCCGAGACGGTCGCCCCCGAGCGCCCGGAGCCGGTGCCGACCGATGTCGTGCCACCGGGGGACACCGCCAAGCTCACCGACAAGGACAAGAAGTTCCTCGACGCGCTGAAGGAGAAAGGCGTCACCGCTTCCAGCCCGGACATCGCGCTGAGCATCGGCACCTATGTCTGCCAGGGCGTCGCGGCAGGCGCCTCCGCGCAGGACCTGACGACCTTCGTGAACGCGATGGCCGGATCCGACCCGTCCTTCGATCCGGCGAAGATGCCGGTCGAGAAAGTCGGCAAGATCTACATCGACACCGCTAAGCAGACGTACTGCCAGTGAGTGTTCGTCGAGGTATGGCCTCCCGCCGGTTGCGACCGGTGGGATGTCTGGTGCTCCTCGCGGTCGTCGCGCTGGTCATCGTTCTCGTTCTGCTGCTGTGGTACCTGCTCGCGGGCAGACTTCGCCCGCCGGGTCCGGGTCCGGGTCCGAAGCCGCCGGAGCGACCGACCTCGCAGCCTGCGAGCTGCCCGGATGTCCAGATGATCTCGGTGCCCGGCACTTGGGAGTCCAACAGCAACGACGACCCGCACAACCCGACGGCCAATCCGATCTCGTTGATGCTCAACATCTCCGGGCCGGTGCAGAGTCAGTTCCCGCCCGGCAGGCTGGATGTGTACACCGTCCCCTATGTCGCGCAGTTCTCGAATCCGATCGCGATTCCGCCGGACGGCCAGCAGTCCTACAACAACAGCCGTTCCGAGGGCGCGCAGCGGATGGTCGATGCGATGGCGAAGCGGCATCGGGAATGTCCGTTGACCACCTACGTCATCGCGGGCTTCTCGCAGGGCGCGGTCATCGGCGGCGACGTCGCCTCCCAAATCGCCGCAGGCAAGGGGCCCGTCCCCGCCGACCAGGTGCTGGGTGTGACGCTGATTGCCGATGGGCGGCGGACCAACGACAACGGACCGGGGCAGCCCATCCAGATCGGGAACCCGCCACTCGGTGTCGGCGCGGAGGTCGCGTTGAAGGGTTTGACCGTGCCGGGAATCACGATGACCGGTCCGCGGCCGGGCGGATTCGGCTCGCTGGCCGATCGCACCTTCACGATTTGCGCACCGGGCGATCTGATCTGTGACTCGCCGCGGCAGGCGTTGAACCCGCTGAACATCATCGGCAGCACAATGACGTTGATCCGCGCGGCGGGCAACCCGGTGCACAGCCTCTACAACGGTTTCGTGGTCGACGGCGACGGAACAACCGCGACACAATGGGCGGTGAACTGGGCGAACGGTCTGATCGAAGGGGCACCACACCCGCCGCACTCCTGAGAAGTCCACCTGTGAACAACCACATCGGCGAGGCCCGACAATAGGGCCATGCATGCCTGCATACCGAAGCCTCGTCAGTCGGACCGGGGCAGGCTGTAAAGTGCGCTGATGATCGCGACGCCGGCAGTGCTGCCCCTAGAACCGGGGGCTGGCCGGCGCGCAGGCAATTTCCTTACAGCCAGGAGCATGAGTTCATGACAGAAGCCGCCGCACCGGCTGGTGAGTTGACCGCGATGGGTACGCCGCTGCGTAACTTCCGCTTCGCGGCCGCGGGCGAAGGAAACAAGCAAGAGGGCGGTGCCCGCAAGTTCATTCAGACGGCGCAGCAGGCCGAGGAGTACGGCTTCGACACTTTCGTCGTGCCCGATCACCTCGGTGACCAGATCGGTCCGATCGCCGCGCTCGGCGCCCTCACGCAGGCTACCGAGAAGATCCGACTCGGAACGTCGGTGCTGGCCAATGGTTTCCGGCATCCTGTGGTGCTCGCCAAGGATCTCGCCACCATCGATGTGCTGTCGAAGGGCCGCCTCGAGGTCGGCGTCGGCGCGGGCTGGAAGCAGGACGAGTTCGCTGCCGCCGGGCTGCCCTACGAGACGCCCGGCATTCGGCTGGAGAAGCTCGACGAGACGTTGACCATCCTCGATGTGCTGCTGCGTGGCCAGGAATGCACCTTCGAGGGCAAGCACTACCAGGTCAACGGCATCAAGGGCACGCCGCGTCCGCGTCAGGGTCCGCGCCCGCCGATCTGCACCGGCGGTGGCGGCCCGAAGATGCTCCGGCTGGCCGCCAAGCACGCCGACATCATCTCGATCGTTCCGGTCACCACCAAGAACGGCAAAGGTCTGCTCTCGGGCATCACCATGTCCAAGACCATCGAGAAGGTGAACCTGATCCGCGAAGCCGCGGGCGATCGGTTCGCCGACATCGAGCTGAACTGGGCCATCACCGCGATCGTCATCACCGACGACCGTGAGAAGACCGCGGAAATGGCCCTTTCCGCGATCGATCGAGGCCTGCACCCCGACCTCGAGGTCGACGTGAAGCTCTCTGTCGAGGAGATTCTCGAATCGCCGTATGTGGCCATCGGCACATTCGAGGAGATTGCCGCGCAGATCCGCCGGGTGCGCGAGCTCACATCGATGTCCTACGTCGGTGTGTTCCCCACCCAGATGGACGCTTTCGCGCCGGTTATTCCACTGCTGCGGGATGAGTGAGCCGCTCTTCTCTGTAACATGACTCTGGTTTGAGAACATCTAGCCGATAGCGGTCACCGCGCAGACCGCAACAAAATCTGCAGGCTGGCTCTTTGTATGTAGAGCACCCGCGGGCGATAGCGAGTCGGGGCCTCACAGGTAACAGCGGCGATGTCGCCGTCTTGCTGCGATGTGCCTCGGAGGAGAAGAAGGAATGGAAGAGACTTTCGACGACTACCTGGACGAAACCGGGAACATCCGTATTCCCGAGGATCACACCCTGGTCGATCACGTCGAGAAGCACACTCGGAACGACGCGAACACCCTGGCCTATCGCTACATCGATTACTCGCGTGAACGTGATGGTGAAGCTCAGGAACTGACGTGGCGTGAATTCGGCATCCGGCTGCGCGCGGTGGCCGCTCGACTGCAGCAGGTGACCAACCCGGGTGACCGGGTCGCGATCCTGGCGCCGCAGGGCCTCGATTACGTGATCTCCTTCTTCGCCGCGATCTACGCGGGCACCATCTCGGTGCCGCTGTTCGACCCCGATGAGCCGGGTCACACCGACCGGCTGCATGCGGTGCTCGGCGACTGTGAGCCTGCTGCCATCCTCACCGCGAGCTCCTCCGCGGCCGGGGTGCGCCAGTTCTTCCGCTCGCTGCCCGCCGCACAGCGCCCGCGCATCATCGCCGTCGACGCGATCCCCGACAGCGTCGGCGAAACCTGGGTGCGTCCCGACATCGCGATCGATGACATCGCCTACCTGCAGTACACCTCGGGTTCCACGCGGACCCCGGCCGGTGTCGAGATCACCCACCGGGCGGTCGGCACCAACCTGCTGCAGATGGTCGATGCCATCAACCTGGACTGGAATTCTCGCGGTGTCACCTGGCTGCCGCTGTTCCACGACATGGGCCTGTTGACGGTGATCTTGCCCGCGGTCGGCGGCAAATACATCACGATCATGTCGCCGAGCGCTTTCGTGCGTCGCCCCTACCGCTGGATCAAGGAACTGGCCGCCGCCTCCGACGGCGCCGGAACCTTCGCTGCCGCACCGAACTTCGCGTTCGAGCACGCCGCGGCGCGTGGTCTGCCGAAGAACGGCGAGTCCCTCGACTTGTCGAACGTGATCGGCCTGATCAACGGCAGTGAGCCGGTAACGACCTCGTCGATGAAGAAGTTCAACGACGCCTTCGCGCCGTTCGGTCTGCCCAAAACCGCGATCAAGCCCTGCTACGGCATGGCGGAGGCGACGCTGTTCGTCTCGGCGACCAAGGCCGAGGACGAGGCCAAGGTGGTCTACGTCGACCGCGACGAGCTCAATGCGGGTCGCATGGTGAAGGTCGAGCAGGGCACCGAGAATGCCATCGCCCAGGTGAGCTGTGGCTTTGTGGCGCTGTCGCAGTGGGCCGTGATCGTCGACCCGGACGCCATCGACGACGACGCGGGCCGCGAGCTGCCCGACGGCCGGGTCGGTGAGATCTGGCTGCACGGCAACAACATGGGCATCGGCTACTGGGGTCGTCCGGACGAGACCTACGCGACCTTCAAGAACAAGGTCACCCATCGCCTGCCCGAAGGCAGCCATGCCGACGGCGCCGAGGACGACGCCAACTGGATGCGCACCGGCGACTACGGCGTGTATCTCGATGGCGAGCTGTACATCACCGGTCGCGTGAAGGACCTGGTGATCCTCGACGGCCGCAACCACTACCCGCAGGATCTCGAGTTCTCCGCACAGGAGGCGAGCAAGGCGCTGCGACCGGGCTTCGTCGCCGCGTTCTCGGTGCCCGCCAACCAGCTACCTGCCGAAGTTTTCGAGCAGGGCAGCCATTCGGGCCTGCAGTTCGACGCCGACGATGCCTCCGAGCAGCTCGTCATCGTGGGTGAGCGTGGTCCGGGCGCAGGCAAGGCCGACCCGCTGCCCATCGCCGACGCGGTCCGCGCGGCGGTGTCGCAGCGCCACGGTGTGACCGTGCGTGACGTGCTGCTGGTGCCCGCGGGTTCGATCCCGCGCACCTCCAGCGGCAAGATCGCTCGGCGCGCCTGCAAGACTGCTTATCTGGAGGGAACGCTGCGCGGGGGTTACACCCAGCAGGCATTCCCCGATGCTCCGGAAGAGTAAATGCCCGCAGGGGTGATTCGGCGAGCCGACCATCGATGCTCGGCGCCGAACACCCCCATGCCGAGCGTCAATTCCAGGCGCGCCCGGTACGCAGACAGGTAGCTTGAGGAATTGATGGCTGACAACGAGGGCACGCCCACCCAGACGACCGACATTGCGCGCGCCGAGGCGGACGCAATCGACACTCCTGACGCAGGAGAGGCTACGCAGTCCGCTGCGGAGTCCACTGCCCCGACGGAGCTGTCCGTCGCGGAACTGCGGGAGTGGCTGCGGCGCTGGGTTTCCGACGCGACCGGTCAACCCGTGGAGAACATCACGGTGGACCGGCCGATGGAGGAATTCGGGCTGGCCTCGCGCGATGCCATCGCGCTCGGTGGTGACATCGAAGAGCTCACCGGTGTCGTGCTGACGGCGACGGTGGTCTACCAGCATCCGACCATCGCGTCGCTGGCGGAGGTCGTCATCAATGGTGATCCGGAGTTGCCGCAGGAATCCGACGACTCGTTCTATACGGCCGGGTACCAGCCGGGCGAGGCGCACGACATCGCGATCGTCGGCCTTTCGACCCGGCTGCCCGGCGCGGGCGACACCCCTGAGTCGACCTGGGAATTCCTGATCAACCGCGGCGACGCGATTCGGGACCTACCGGAGGGCCGGTGGGAAGAGTTCACCAGTGAGCCCGCGGTTGCCGAGGCGGTTGCCGAGGGCAACACGCTGGGCGGCTACCTCGACCAGGAGGTCGTCAAGGGCTTCGACGCGGAGTTCTTCGCGATGTCGCCGATCGAGGTCGAGCGGGTCGATCCGCAGCAGCGCCTGATGATGGAGCTGACCTGGGAAGCGTTGGAGCACGCCAGGATTCCGGCGAGTGAGCTCAAGGGTGAGCCGGTCGGCGTCTTCATCGGCTCTTCCAGCAACGAATTCCAGTTGATCGCCGCACTCGGGCTTGGCAGTCCCGATCCGAATGTGCCCGCCTCGGCCGAGGCGTACGCCATCATGGGCAGCGTTTCCAGCATCATCCCCAACCGGGTGTCCTACTTCTTCGACTTCCGCGGCCCGTCGGTCGCCATCGACACCGCCTGCTCGTCGACCATGGTCGCCGTGCACCAGGCGGTGCGTGCGCTGCGTGACGGCGATGCGAATCTGGCGCTGGCCGGCGGCGTGAACATGCTGCTTTCGCCGATGGCAACGCTCGGCTTCGACCGGAACGGCGGCGTCGCCAAGAACGGCCACATCAAGGCCTTCTCCGCCGATGCCGACGGCATGGTCCGCTCCGAGGGCGGCGGTCTGGTCGTGCTCAAGCGGCTTGCCGACGCCGAGCGTGACGGCGATGAAATCTATGCGGTGATCAAGGGTTCCGCGGTCAACAATGACGGCAGGTCCAACGGTCTGCTCGCGCCGAACCCGGACGCACAGGCCGATGTATTGCGCCGCGCCTACCGCGACGCGGGCATTGCTCCCTCGACTGTCGACTACATCGAGGCGCACGGCACCGGCACCCTGCTCGGTGACCCGATCGAGGCCGACGCACTCGGACGGGTCGTCGGCCGCGGTCGCGAGGACGACAAGCCCGCGCTGCTCGGTTCGGCCAAGTCCAACTTCGGGCACCTCGAGTCCGGCGCGGGTGCCGCCAGCCTGGCCAAGGTGATCATGGCGTTCCAGCACAATGTGCTGCCGCCGAGCATCAACTTCGTCGGCCCCAACCCGTACATCCCGTTCGACCAGGCGCACCTCAAGGTCGTCGCCGAGCCGACGGAATTCCCGCGCTACAGCGGTACCGCGACCGTCGGCGTCTCCGGATTCGGCTTCGGCGGTACCAACGCGCACATCGTGCTGCAGGAATACGTGCCCGCGCAGGCCACGGCCGAGGTGCAGCCCGTGTCCGAGGATGTCGCAGCCGACGTGGAGACCACCGAGGTTGCCGCCGAGTCTGTCGCGGAGACCACCCCGACCGCAGCGCCCGAGGCGGAATGGTCGGCCGAGCGCGAAGAGCCGCTGCCGGTGATCCTGGCCGTGTCGGCGTACTTGCCCTCGCGTCGTCGTCGTGCCGCGGCGGACCTGGCCGACTGGCTGGAGTCCGACGCCGGTCGCGATGTCCCGCTCACGGATGTGGCGCGGTCGCTGGCCAAGCGCAGCCACCACCGTTCGCGCGGTGTGGTGCTTGCCAAGACTCACGAGGAGGCGGTCGCCGGCCTGCGCGCTATCGCGGCGGGTAAGCCTGGCGCAGGTGTTTTCACCGCGGATGCCCCCGCCGCCAACGGCCCGATCTGGGTGCTCGCCGGTTTCGGCGCGCAGCACCGCAAGATGGGCAAGCAGCTCTACCTGGAGAACTCGATCTTCCGCAAGACCGTCGACGAGGTCGACGAGCTGGTGATGGACGAGGCCGGGTACTCGGTGCGCGAGATGATCCTGGACGACAACCAGGACTACAACGTCGGCACCTCGCAGGTCGGCATCTTCACCATCCAGATCGGCCTGGCCGCGCTGCTGCGCGCGCACGGCGCCGAACCCGATGCGGTGGTCGGTCATTCGATGGGCGAGGTCGCAGGAGCCTACATCGCCGGTGGTCTCCCGCTCGAGGACGCGGTGCGCGTGATCTGCGCCCGCTCGCGCCTGATGGGCGAGGGCGAGGCCATGATCAGCGACGCCGACGTGCGCAATATGGCGCTGGTCGAGCTCAGCGCCGACGACGTCGAGAAGATGCTCGTCGACTACCCGGACGTGGAATGCGCGGTGTACGCCGCGCCGACGAACACGGTGATCGGCGGCCCACAGGACCAGGTCGCGGCGATCGTGGCGCAGGTCGAGGCGGCCGGAAAATTCTCCCGGGTGCTGCAGACCCGCGGCGCGGGGCACACCTCGCAGATGGATCCGCTGCTCGGTGAGCTCGCGGCCGAGCTGGCGGGTATCGAGCCGACCAGGTTGAAGGCGGGCCTCTACTCGACCGTCAACAAGGAGCAGTTCTACCGCGCGGGCAGCGATCCGGTGCACGACGAGGACTACTGGGTCAAGAACATGCGCCACGCGGTGTACTTCACCAATGCGGTGAAGCTCGCGGTGGACACCGGGCACACCACGTTCCTGGAGCTGGCCCCGAATTCCGTTGCGCTGATGCAGGTCCTCGGCACCACCTTCGCGGCGGGCCTGCACGACGCGCAGCTCATCCCGACGCTCAAGCGCAAGGAAGACGAGTCGGCGGGCGTGATCGCCGCGCTGGCTCAGCTGTACGTGCACGGGCACCGCGTCGAGCTGTCCTCGCTGCTGCCGGTGGGCGACTACGCCGATATTCCGCGGACCGCGTTCCTGCGCAAGCAGTACTGGCCGAAGGCCCGGATGTCCTCCGGCGGAGGCAATGACCGGGTGCCCGGCGCCCACGTCGCGCTGCCCGACGGCAGGCACGTGTGGGAGGTGCAGGCATCGGCCGTCACCGACCTGGCCGCGCTGGTGAATGCCGCTGCGGCACAGGTGCTCAGCGATGCGTCGCTGGGTGCATCGATCCCGCACGCGGCGCTGCCGGACACGGGAACACTGACCACCACACTGACGCCGCATCTCGGTGGCGCTTCGGTACAGGTGCACGCCCGCGCGGGCGCAACCTTCCAACTGCTGTTCGAGGCGGTCGTCACCTCCGGTGCGCCGCTGCCCGAAATCGTTGTGGCCGCACCTGTTCCGGGTGCGGTGCTTGCGACGACCGGTGACGCGGACATCGAGATCGTCGAAACCTTCGGTGACCGTTGGGATCCGGAAGGCACGCAGCCGCTGGAGGAGCGGCTGGCGCTGATCGTCGCCGAGTCGATGGGCTATGCGGTCGAGGATCTGCCGATGGAGATCCCGCTGATGGAGCTCGGCCTCGACTCGCTGATGGCGATGCGCATCAAGAATCGGGTCGAGTACGAATTCAATATTCCGCAGCTGCAGATCCAGGCCGTGCGCGACGCGAACCTGAACGAGGTCGGCAAGGTTCTGCGCTACGCCATCGACCATCGCGAAGAAATGCAGACGATGGCCGACAAGCAGGCCGCCGGCGAGGAAATCGTGGTCGACGGTGGGTTCATGGCCGCGGCCCGCGCCGCACTGGAGGCGGGCGAGGATCCGGCGGCAGCGGTGGCGAATGTGGCCGCCGCCGAAGGGGTTTCGCTGAACGCCGAGAGCACGTCGGTGGAGTCGGAAGCCGAAGCGATCGTCGCGGAGGCCGAGACGGCCGCAGGCGTTACCGGGGCCGCCGCAGGCACGGCGACTCCCGCCGTGGGCTCGGCCGAGCAGAATGCTGCCGCCGAGGCGAAGGAAGCCGCGATCGAGCGGTCGCTCGACACCGTGGACACCACTGTGGAAGCCGCCGCCGAGGCGGTCGTCGCGCAGGCTCCCGCGGCGGTCGAGTCCGTATTCGGTGCACCGCAGCAGGCCGACGAGGACGACGTGCCACCGCGTGACGCCGCCGAGCGGTTGACCTTCGCCACCTGGGCCATCGTCACCGGAAAGTCGGCGGGCGGCATCTTCAACACCCTGCCGATCCTGGAGGAGGAACTCGCCGAGAAGCTGGCGGCCCGACTCACGGAGCGAGTCAAGGCCGAGGTCACCGTAGACGACGTGCTCGACTGCGAGACCATCGAACAGCTGGCCGACATCGTGCGTGAGCTGCAGGACAGCGGCGCCGATGTGGACGGCTTCATCCGGCCGCTGCGCCCGCGCGCCGAGGGCTCGAATGCCGTGCCGGTCTTCGTGTTCCATCCCTCGGGTGGCAACACGCTGGTCTACGAGCCGCTGCTCAAGCGACTGCCGTCCGACACCCCGATGTACGGCTTCGAACGCGTCGAGGGCGACATTGTGGAGCGCGCGCGTCAGTATCTGCCCGAACTGCGCAAGATCCAGGGCAACGGTCCGTATGTGCTGTACGGCTGGTCGCTCGGTGCGGTGTTCGCGCTGCAGGTCGCGCAGCTGCTGCGGGCCGAGGGCGCCGATGTGCGCATCGTCGGGCTGATCGACCTGGCTATCCCGACCGAGGGCGAAGACAACAGCCCCGAAGAGCGGGTGCGCCGCGTCGAGCGTTACCAGGCCTTCGCGAAGAAGACCTATGGCGTCGAGGGCGAGCTGGATCGCGAGCAGTTGGAGACGTTGGCCGCGGCCTCCGATGAAGAACAGTTCAAGATGATCAGCGATCTCATCAAGATCAGCGGCACCAAGATCCCCGGCGGTGTGCTCGAGCATCAGCGCACGTCGTGGATCGAGGGTCGCCACTTGTCCAAGACCACGCCCACGCACTATGACGGTGATGTGGTGCTGTACCTCGCGGATCGCTATCACGACGGCATGATCGAGCTGGAGCCGCGCTACGCCGATCGGCGGCCCAACGGTGGCTGGGACGAGTACATTCCCAATCTCGAGGTCATCCACATCGCGGGCGATCACTTGCAGATCGTCGACGAACCGCGGATCGGGAAGATCGGAGCCGACCTCACCGCGAAGCTTGCAGTGATTGCCCCCTAGGGGGCCGCACCACCTGATGAGAGGGGCCAAGTGAGCACTACTGCCGAGAAACTCGCCGACCTGCGCAAAAGACTCGAGTTAGCGCAGGAACCGGCGGGGGCAGCGGGGGTGGCGAAGCGGGCGAAGAAGGGAATCCCGAGCGCCCGCGACCGGATCTACATGCTGCTCGATCCGGGCACCTTCGTAGAAATCGGTGCGCTGGTGCGCAAGCCGGGCGACCCGACGGCGTTGTACGGCGACGGCGTGGTCACCGGGCACGGGCTGGTGGAGGGTCGGCCGGTCGCGGTGTTCTCGCATGATCAGACCGTGTACGGCGGATCGGTCGGCGAGATGTTCGGCCGCAAGGTTGCCTACATCATGGAATACGCGGCGAAGGTCGGCTGCCCGGTGGTCGGCATCAACGATTCGGGCGGCGCGCGTGTCCAGGAGGCCGTGACGTCGCTGGCCTGGTACGCCGAGCTGGGCCGACGCCAGGAACCGCTGTCCGGCATGGTGCCGCAGGTGTCGATGATCCTCGGCAAGTGTGCCGGTGGCGCGGTGTATGCCCCGATCAACACCGATGTGGTGGTGGCGACCGAAGAGGCGTACATGTTCGTCACCGGCCCCGGCGTGATCCGGGAGGTGACCGGTGAGGACGTCAGTCTCGAGGAACTCGGCGGTGCCCACAGTCAAGCGCAGTACGGCAATATCCATCACGTTGCCACCGACGAGGCCGCCGCTTTCGAATGGGTGCGCGCCTACCTGAGCTTCCTGCCGACGAGCTGCCAGGAGTTGCCGCCGGTGGTGAATCCGGGTCTGGAGCCCGAGACCACCGAGAGCGATCTGGAACTGAATTCGCTTGTCCCCGACGCGGACAACTCGGGCTACGACATGCACGACATCCTGTTGCGCATTTTCGACGACGGCGATTTCCACGAGATCGGCGCGGGGTCCGGGCGCAATATCATCACCGGATTCGCGCGGGTGGACGGACGCAGCGTCGGCGTGGTCGCCAATCAGCCGATGGTGTCGGCCGGTGCCCTGGACGCACGGGCCTCCGACAAGGCGGCGCATTTCGTGCGGATGTGCGACGCGTTCGAGATTCCGCTCGTGTTCGTGGTGGACACCCCCGGCTTCCTGCCCGGCGTCGAGCAGGAGAAGATCGGCGTCATCAAGCGCGGTGGCCGGTTCCTGTTCTCCTATGTGGAGGCCACCGTCCCGAAGGTCACCGTGGTGATTCGCAAGTCCTACGGCGGCGGGTACGCGGTGATGGGCTCCAAACAGCTTGGCGCAGACGTGAATCTGGCGTGGCCGACCGCGCGCATCGCGGTGATGGGTGCGGAGAGTGCGGTCAGCCTGATCGGGCGCAAGCAGATCGAGGCGGCTCCGGAGGAGCAGCGCGCGGCCGTGCGTCAGCAGATGATCGACTTCTACAACGCGACCATCGCGACACCGTGGGTGGCCGCCGAGCGCGGCTACATCGACGCGGTCATCGAGCCGTCGGCCACCCGGCTGGAGCTACGTCGCGCGCTACATCTGTTGCGCGACAAGAAGCTTGCTCGCAATCCGCGTAAACATCACTTGCTGCCGCTCTGATCCGCCGTACCCGATCGGGCCGCACCCCGGTGGAGTGCGGCCCGATTCGCGTTGTGTGGCAACAGGTCAGGCGACGGACGCCGATTCGATGACGACCTCGTCGCGCGGCACGTCCTGGTGTCCGCCCTTCGAACCGGTGCTGACAGCGGCGATCTTGTCGACCACCTCGGTGCCCTCGACAACCTTGCCGAACACCGTGTAGCCCCAGCCCTGCGGGCTCGGCGCGGTGTGGTTGAGGAAGCCGTTGTCAGACACGTTCACGAAGAACTGCGCGGTGGCCGAGTGCGGGTCGTTGGTGCGCGCCATCGCGACGGTGTACTTGTCGTTCTTCAGGCCGTTGTCGGCTTCGTTCTTGACCGGATCGTTGGTGGGCTTCTGCTTCATGTCGAGGGTGAAGCCGCCGCCCTGGATCATGAAGCCGGGGATAACGCGGTGGAAGATGGTGCCGCTGTAGTGGCCGGCGTTCACGTACTCCACGAAGTTCGCCACGGTGGCGGGGGCCTTCGCATCGTCCAGCTCCAGCACGATCTTTCCGAAATTCGTCTCGAGATTCACCTTGGTCATGACCCCCAGCTTTCCACTGACCCCACATCCGGTCAGCCATTCGGGGTCTACTTTCTGTTCGCTCGACTGCTGCCAAGCCCCCTTTCCCATCTATTCGGGCCTGTTACAGGTGCCACTACGAGCGGGGACATCCGGTCGACAACTCTGACTTTTCCCAGGATGACGGGGCGATAGCCGATAGTCGGCTCGGACGCCGACGCCACGCAGGGCACAACTGCGTCTGGCCTGAAGACGCGGAGAGGCAGGGGAGCTAGCATTGCCAATCGTGCCCGACGCCGCTACTGCTGTCTTGACGAAACCGCCTGCCGCGCCCGCGGCCGCGCCGAACGATTTCCGCACCGCGCGAATAATCGCGCTGGTGGCGGGTGTGCTGGGGGCACTGTTCGCGCTGGCTAGTCCATTCTTGCCGGTCGCGCAGACGACTGCCGTACTGAACTGGCCGCAAGACGGCAAGCTCGGCAACGTGCAGGCGCCGCTGATGTCGCAGGTCCCTATCGAAATGAAAGCCACCATTCCGTGTGCTGCGGTCGCGGAATTGCCCGAGCAGGGCGGCATGCTGCTTGCGACGGCGCCGCCGCAGGGGGATCGGGCGGCGCTCGAGGCCATGTTCGTCCGGGTGTCCGACACTGCGGTCGACGTGATCGACCGCAACGCGGTGGTGGCCTCGGCGCAGCGGTCGCAGATGGGTGAGTGCTCGTCGATCACCATCAGCTCCGACAGCAACAGCACCAAGGCGGCGTTCGATGGCCTGACCACGATGGTGGAGAAGCCGGTCGAGGGTGGCGCGCCCGGTGCCAAGCAAATGGTTGCAGTGCCGGTCGCGGGGCAGCTCGCCGGTGATCTGCGGCCGCAGGTGGTCGGCGTCTTCTCCGATCTGCAGGGCGCGGTGCCGGCCGGGTTGTCGATGCAGATGACCGTCGACACCCGCTTCACCTCCACCCCGACCGCGATCAAGCTGATCGCGATGATCGCGGCGGTGCTGTGCACCCTGATCGCCCTCGGTGCGCTGGCCCGGCTGGACGGCAGCGACGGGCGCGGCCACCGCCGATTCCTGCCCGCGAACTGGCTGAAGCCGACCTGGACCGACGGCGGCGTCATCGGGATCCTGCTGGTGTGGCACTTCGTCGGCGCCAACACCTCCGACGACGGCTACATCCTGAGCATGGTGCGGGTCGCACCGCACGCGGGCTACATGGCCAACTACTTCCGCTGGTACGGCGTGCCGGAGGCCCCGTTCGGTTGGTACTACTACGTGATCCAGATCTTCTCGGAGATCTCGACCGCGAGCGCGTGGGTGCGGTTGCCGGCGCTGGCCTGCGCCATCCTCTGCTGGATGGTGATCAGCCGCGAGGTGGTGCCTCGCCTCGGACGCGGTGTGCGCAACAGCAAGGTTGCGCTGTGGACCGGTGGGCTGGTCTTCCTGACCTTCTGGATGCCGTTCGACAACGGTCTGCGCTCGGAGCCGATCGTCGCGCTCGGCGCGCTGCTGACCTGGGTGTCGATCGAGCGGGCCATTGCCACCGGTCGCCTGCTTCCGGCCGCGGTAGCGATTCTGGTCGCCGCGTTCACGCTGGCGGCCGCACCAACCGGGTTGATGTGTGTTGCGGCCCTGCTCGCCGGTATCCGCCCGCTGGTGCGGATCGTGGTGCGACGGCATCGGCAGTTCGGCACGTTGCCATTGCTCGCGCCGATAGCGGCGGCCGGTTTGCTGGTGTTGATCGTGGTCTACAGCGACCAGACCTTCGCCGGTATTCAGGAAGCCAACCGGGTGCGTCAGGCCACCGGGCCGAACCTCGCCTGGTACGAGGACTACCTGCGCTACTACTACCTGTTCGTCGAGACCGTCGACGGTTCGCTGCCGCGCCGGTTCGCCTTCCTTGCGATGCTGCTGTGCTTGTTCACCACCATGTTGGTGTTGTTGCGGCGCAGGCAGGTTCCCGGCATCGCGAGCGGCCCGACCTGGCGGCTGATGGGCGTTGTCCTCGGCACCATCTTCTTCATGATGTTCAACCCGACGAAGTGGACTCACCACTTCGGTGCGTATGCGGGCATCGCAGGATCACTCGCCGCGGTCACCGCGGTGGCGGTTTCGGCGAGCGCATTGCGTGCGCGGAAGAATCGAGCGATATTCCTCGCCGGGTTGCTCTTCCTGCTGGCGATCTCGTTCTCCGGCATCAACGGGTACTGGTATGTCTCGAGCTTCGGTGTGCCATGGTTCGACAAGCGGATCTCGCTGCACGGTTACCAGTCGAACACCCTGATGCTCGTGCTCTTCGGCGCGGCGCTCGCGCTGGTCGCCTGGTATGCGCTGCGCGAGGACTACACCAAGCCACAGCCTTCGGCGAAGTCGGTGCGCGGCAAGCGAATCCGCAAGTTTGCCGCCATCCCGCTGACCGTTGTCGCCGCGCTGATGGTCGCCATCGAGGTGCTCTCGCTGGTGAAGGGCGCGTATTCGCAGTACCCGGCCTACTCGCTGGCCCGCTCGAACTTCGATGCACTGGGCGGCAACACCTGCGGTCTCGCCAATGACATTCTGGTGGAACCGGATCCCAACGGCGGCAGGTTGCAGCCGATCGTCGACCCGGCCGCTGCGCTGAAGGATCCCAACGACCCGCTTGCCGGGGCCGACCCGGTCGGCTTCGACCCCAACGGCGTTCCGAAGGACCTGTCCGCCGACAGCGTCGAGGTGAAGCCGGGCACCGGCAACACCTCCACCCAGTCCGTCGGCGCCGCGTTCGAGAAGGGCCAGAGCGCGGGCACCGGCGGCGGCGTCGGTGCGCGTGGCGTCAACGGCAGCACGGTGGCGCTGCCGTTCGGGCTCGACCCGTCGACCACTCCGATCCTCGGCAGTTACCAGGAGGGGGTGCAGCAGCCCGCGCACGTGGTGTCCAGCTGGTACGAGCTGCCCGCCCGCTCACCGGAGAAGCCGCTCGTGGTGATTTCGGCGGCCGGCCGCATCCTGTCGATCGACGACACCGGCGACGTCAAATACGGCCAGTCGCTGACCGTCGACTACGGCAAGCGGCTGCCCGACGGCAGCGTCGAATCGCTCGGCACCTACCTGCCGCGCGATATCGGTCCGTTCCCGTCGTGGCGCAACCTGCGGGTTCCGCTCGATCAGATCGCGCCGGAGGCCGATGCGGTGCGGATCGTCGCCAACGACCCGATCCTGATCGGTGACCAGTGGCTGGCCTTCACCCCGCCGCGGATGCCGAAGTTGCAGTCGCTCAACAGCTTTATCGGTTCCGAGCAGCCGGTCCTGCTGGACTGGGCGGTGGGTCTGCAGTTCCCGTGCCAGCGTCCGTTCGACCATAAGGACGGTGTCGCCGAGGTACCCGGCTACCGCATCCTGCCGGATCGTCCGCTGGCCGTCAGCTCCACCAACACCTGGCAGGCCGAAGAGTTCGGCGGTCCGCTCGGCTTCGCCCAGATGCTGGCGAAGTCGACAACGGTCCCGACCTACATGAAGGACGACTGGGCCCGTGACTGGGGCTCCCTGGAGCGCTACGACCAGTACGACCGCAATGCCACCCCGGCGAAGCTGGAGACCGGCACGACCACCCGTGGCGGTCTGTGGTCGCCAGGACAGCTCCGGGTGTTCTGACCCGCGGGGCGCCCCTGCCCGGGGCGCCCCGACATGACAAAAGGCCGTCGCGCCGGTGACTTCGAACCGGCGCGACGGACCTTCCTGCTCTCAGTGCTCGGACGGGTGGTCAGACCTTCGTCATGCGAAGGCCGAGTTCACGGCGAAGCAGTTCGGGCGAGGGGTGGCGGGCCAGTACACGCAGCACCGCCGGTCGTAGTTCCCGTTGCTCGTCGGCGGTGAGCATTCCGACGAGGTCGCGTAGATCCATGTCATCGAAGGCCGCGGTCATGGTGCTCAGATTACGGTCCCGCCGCAGGTTCGGCAGGTTTTCGGATTGCCAATCTTGGGGGTAGTTCCGGCTGTACCGACGCGTCATACTCCCGACTCGCCGTCGTAACGCGCTCGCGCGGCGAGCACGTCGTCCATCCGTTCCTCGGCCCATGACTTGATCACCGACATCACTGGTTGCAGGCTGCGGCCCAGCGCGGTGAGTTCGTAGTCGACGCGGACTGGCACCTCGGCGGTGATCCGGCGTTCCACCAGACCGTCGCGTTCGAGGGTGCGCAAGGTTTGGGTGAGCATCTTCGGGCTGACTCCGGCGATGGACCTGTTGATCTCCGCGTAGCGCCGCGGGCCGTCGGTCAGCACGACGAGCACCAGGCTCACCCATTTGTCGCTGATCCGGTCCAGCAGTTGGCGGGTGGGGCACTCCGCGACGAATGCGTCGTACCGCTGTTTCGCCAGCTCGCGGTGCTGCGCCGCCGTTGTGGTCGCCACGGACTTCCCTTGCTACTCGTTACGCACTCTCAGGTAACTACTACCCACCGGATAGTAACGGTCTTAGGTTGGTCGATGTCCACCAGGAAAGGAACATCATGCGTGCAGCAGTAGTCCGCGAGCCGGGTCTCGAAGCCGTTGTCGAGCTCGTCGAGGTGCCGACACCACAACCGGGGCGCGGATCGGTGCGGATCAAAGTCGCTGCGGCGTCGGTCAATCCGGTCGATCTGATGGTTCGCAGAGGTGTCGGCGGCACGCCCTTCGCCGCGCCGCGTGCGCAATGGGGCATCGGCTGGGACGTCGCGGGCACCATCGACGCGGTCGGCGCCGACGTCACCGAATTCGAGCCCGGCCAGCAGGTGATCGGCATCAGCGACCGACTCGATGTCTCGCTGGCCGCGCAAGCCGATTACGTAGTCCTCGAGGCCGGCAATGTCGCCCCCGCCCCGACCACCGTGAATTCGGTTGCCGCCGCGACGATTCCGCTCAACGGCCTGACCGCACTCCAGGCCCTCGCCGCCATCGGCGCACAGCCGACGGAATCCCTGCTGATCACCGGCGCGGCCGGCGCGGTCGGTGGTTTCGCCGTCGAACTCGCTGCCGCAGCGGGCATCCGAGTGATCGCCGCCGCCGCCGCCGCCGACGAGCAGGCGGTGCGCGCGCTCGGCGCCACCGACTTCATCCCCCGCGAATCGTCACTGCCCGACGCGGTGCGCGAACTGATCCCCGGCGGCGTCGACACCGCCCTCGACGCCGCCGCCCTCGGCCCCCGAACCCTCGCCGCTGTCCGCGCGGGCGGCCGCTTCGTCTCGATCAGCGTGCCCGCCACCCCGATCCCGCTGCGCGGCACCAAGGTGACAACTGTCCTCGTCCACGCCGACCGCGCGCAACTCGACGATCTCGTCGCAGCCGTCGACACCGGCAAGCTGACCCTCCGGGTCGCCGACACCTACCCACTGGACGCGGTCGCCGCAGCCCAACAGCGCCTCGCAGCAGGCGGAATTCGCGGCCGGCTGGTCCTGGTCCCGTAACACCAACCTGCGGGAGCGGCGTGGTTTTCGTCGTCTGGCTGTGGTTACGTCTCGTGCAGTTGCCCGAAGGCACTGACCTCGTGTCAGCACCATGCGGGGTGGGTGAGGGTAGTGAAATGGTGGTTGGGGATGGGGATGGGGACCGCCATTTCACTACGCTCGGCGCTTTGATCGGGGTGGGAGGTAGAGGGCGGTCAGCGTACTCGGATCGGGTCGGATTTGGTCCAGCCGTTGCGGGTTTCGACTGTGACGCCAATGGTGGCGGGGACGGCGTTCGGGGCGTAGGGGGTGAACTTTTCGAGGGAACCCCAGTCTCGGGACCAGTCGTTGTCGAGGTAGGTCGGGATGGTTTGGGACTTCAGGAGCAGGCCGGTCCAGCCGAGCGGTCCGCCGCCGATGTCGTCCTGCCAGGCGTTGGAGGCGTCGGAGCCGACGCGGTCGGGCAGGATGCGCCAGTCGGGGACCTCGGCCACGCCGTCGTGGTGATCGAACGGGCGTTGGCAGGGGAAGGCCAGGCCGACATGCCAGTCGAGCAGGACCGGATTCGTCGAGCCGACAACGGAATTCAGGGTTGCCAGTTTGGGCAGCCGGGGCGGGGTGAGCGCCAGCCACTGCTTCTGGGTGATGTCGTTGTCCACCGCGACCAGGCGTACCGCGTCGACCTCCCGCGGAATCTGGTTCAGCGGGACACGGAGATTGCGCCACGACGGTGCGGGGCCGATGTCCAGCGGGGCGACGGAGCCGAGCACATTCACGGTGCCGTCCGCGGCCCGCGTGCCGTACTCGAGCCGCAGTTCCGCGCCGTAGGTGACCACACCATCCGCGTCGACCGAGCGGATCCGGCCTGCGGCGGTGATGGCCAGGACCCGGTACGCGGGATCGTCGCGCAAGCTGCCGCCCAGGTCGAGGCGATACCACTGCGAGGTCAGCTTGGCCTGCTGCTGATCGCTGTCCTGGTAGCTGCCCATAACCGGCGTGCGCGCCGGGTCCAGTCCAAACGGCAGGGCCACCGTGCTGCCGTTGATGCCGGCCTGTTCACTGGTGCCGCCGCCGGTGCCGGCTCCGGTTGTCTTGGTGGTCTTGTTCTTCGAATCGGTATTCACCGAATTGGCGCCGCCCGACACCGTTTCGTCGGCGTCGGCGGTGAGGTCGCTCGCGACGCCGTTGGGGGTGAAGCCCTTGGATTCCGCCGACAATCCGTCGGCAGGGGAGCCGGTGAGGGGCAGTAGCAGTGAGTCCCGAGAGTCGGTCTCCACCAGCACCTCGTTGGCCAGCGCGCACGAATTGCCCGACAGCGATTCCAGATTCGACTTCGCGATGGAGTACGCGGGGAACTGGGTGACCGCGGCCTTGGCCAGCGAGGCCACCTCGAACAGCACCAGCACCGCCGCGGCGATGGTCAGCGGTGCGGAGGCGAACCGATCGAAACGCGTGGGGGCCGAAGCACTGGCCCTTCGGTACGGCTCGCGATAGTGCAGCCACACCGCGACGACCAGCGCCACTCCACTGAGCACGAGGAACAGCGTGGAGATGCCCTTGCCCGCTATCAGCGGAGCCTTGTCCCACCACGGCACGCCGTAACTGGAGACGTACCACCAGCCGTTGGATCCGGTGAAGGTGATCGCCAGCAGGAACAGCACCGCGGAGGCGAACAGCGCCCTATTGCGCGGTGCGCGAATGCCCTCGCTGCCCACCGCAACCGCGGCCAGTGCGGCGAGCGATCCGGCCAGCCCGGCGTACACACCGAAGTGGTGGGTCCACTTGGTCGGTGTGAACATCATCAGCAACAGCGAGGCGAAAACGATGCCGAGGATGCGCACCGACGGCCCCCGCGAGGTGCCGGGAATCCGCCCCTTGCGCAGCACCTGCAGCACGCAGACCAGCAGGCACAGCAGCATGACGAGCACACCGAAGCGTCGCGACAGCGACCCGTCGGGTGCCAGCATCAGCAGCGAATCCCAGCGGGTGCGTTCATCGAACCAGGCCACATTCGGGCCGACGATGGTGCGCGCCCTGGTCGCTTCCATGACGGTCGCCAGTGTTTGGTCGGCGAAAACCACTACCAGGACCAGGGTTCCGGCCGCGAGGCCGGGTGCGAGCAGCGCCGCATACCGGAAGAACGCGGCCAGCCGCGACGGGCTGCCGTCGGTAGTGCGCCGCTCGGTGACCGCAGCGCCCTGGCTCTGGCCGGAATCATCCTGGCCCGCAGCGGAATCCGTGCTGCGACCGGTTTCGTTGTCTCCGGTCGGTGTGCCGGTGCCCGCGGTCGAATCCGTGCTGCTGCCGAATCCGCGCCCATGGGTCTCGGTGCCGGATTCGGCCTTGGCAGCAGCGAGATCCGCCTCGGCCTCGTCGCGCCGCACCCCGCCGAGCGTCCCAGCCGCGTCCCGTGCCCGCCGGATGATGATCTGCAGCACCGGTCGAGACCCGGCGATCAGCGCGGCGATGCAGATGAGTCCGGTCGGCCCGGCCGCCAACGAGAAGGCGGCGATCAATACCGCGATGGCGGCGGGCAACAGCCGTCCTGTCGCGATGGCGCGTTCGATCGAGCACCAGGTGAGCAGCGCGCCCGCGGCGATCAGCGGTTCCGGCCGCAGGCCGTTGTCGTAGGGGAGCCAGAAGGCGAGGAAGACCAGCCCGGCCGTCCACAGCGCGACCTTGTTGCGCCGCACCCTTGCGCCCAAGCGGGGCAGCACTTCTCGGCTGATTACCAGCCAGCACACCACTCCCGCCCCCAATGCGGGCAGCCGCATCCACGGGCTGGCGTCGGAGACCTTGGTCATCCACGCGAGCACCTCGTAGGACCAGCCGAACGGCGCCTCCGGCACGGCGAACCAGCGGTAGTAATTGGCCATATACCCGGCATGCTCGGAGGCGCGGGCCATGTTCAGGATGTAGCCGTCGTCGGAGGTGTTCGCGCCGATGAAGTGCCACAGCACCAGGACGCCGAGCACCGCGCCGTCGGCGATGGTGAACCGCCACCAGTGCGCGGGTAGGAAGCGGCGTGGCCGCCTGCCGTCGGCATTGTCGAGCAGATGCAGTGCGATCAGCGCGATGATCGTGAACACGGCAGCGGCGATCATCGCGGCCAGCTTCAGCGCGGACGGCGTCGAGGAGAACCGTGAGTCGATATCGATGTGCACCCGAGCGCCATCGAGCTGTGTGGCGTCCAGCGGGGTGAACACCCCGACCACCTGCGGCCGGATGTCCCGGGCCACGGTGTTGCGGAACGGCGTCCCGTCTTGGCGCTTCGCGCCGGTGAATTCGGCGGTCGTCACGGCGGCGGTCGCCGTGACGGTGACCGCCTCGCAGCCTGCGATCTCGGCAACAGGGGCCGACAGCAGCGGTACGTCGCGCTGGACAAGCGCGAGCATGCCGTCGGTCACCGAGACGACAAGCCCCTTGGCTGTCGCCTGCCCGGAGCCGTCGGGAACGGTCGACAGCAGCGTGCCCGACCCGGCCGCCTGCACGACCGCGCACGGCAGCGTCGCGCTCAACCGCTGTGGCACATAGGACACCAACGGCGCCTCGACGCTGCCTGCACCGGCCTGCGGCCAGTCCAGCGTTGCCTGGTCCTGCTCTACCGGCAAAAGCGGTGTCAGCAGCGCCAACACGAATCCGAGAAGCCCGGAGACGAGGGCGATCAGGCGGTTACGGGTGAACGCTCGTGATGATCGGTCCGGTCGCACGGGGGTTGATGCTATCTACCGTCGTCTGTGATCCCTGCTACCGCAGCACCCGAACGTCCCAGAGCCACACATCCTCGACCCGGGTCGGTGTGACCCCGAGCAGTTGCGTCATGGTCGTGCGCAGCACATCGACGTTCTTCGTCGACGGCAGCACCACCACATCTGCCTGCCAGAACCGGAGGTCGTCGCGAGCACGCGTGCGGGCGTCCGCGTCGATGTCCGGCACGACTCCGGTGTCCTGCGCCTGGACGAGCAGCGCGGTGGTCGGCCTGGTTTCCGGTCCGTAGATGCCCTTCTTCGTGGTGCTGGTCGGGCCGACGAAATAGCCGCCGGCGAGTGCGAAGTCGAAGTTCGCGTCGGCCTGCCAGCGCAGCGCTCGCGCGTCGGCCGGTCGCGGCGGCGGCACCGTGACCACCGAACCGCCGCTCACGTAGTCGCGCACCGTCCCGTCGGCGAAGAACTCCGGCGTCGGCGCGCGCTCGGTCACCGGAAGGACGGTCGGCACCAGTGGCAGCAGCGCGAGCGTCAGCGCCGTGAACCAGACCAAGGGTTTCCGGTCCCCCGCGGACTGCCACCACGATGCGACCGCGCGGTCGGTGGCCAGCGCGAGAATCACCGCGATGGCCGGGATGGCCGCCATGGTGAGCCGGGTTTCCAGCACGGTATTGAGCAGCGGGACCAGTTCGGCCCAATGCCACGGCAGCTCGATCCCGGTGGATTGTCTGCCCAACATGGCGACGGCGCCGAGCGACAGCACCCCGAACACCGCGATCACAACAGCGGCGGCGCGGACAACGCGCACTCGCCACAGCAGTGCCACGGTGACGGTCAGCAACAGCAGCAGCGGCCACCCGAAGTAGGCGTTCTGCTCGGTCTCGTTGATCGCCACGTATTGGCCCGGTGCGAACATCCCGCCCAGCGATTCGGACGGAAACTGCACGAGGGATTTCAGGTCATTGCCCATCGGTCCGTGGTCGATCGAGCGGTAGCTCTGCGGCCCGAAGAACTGCCACCACAGCGGAATCTCGGTGAGCATCACCGTGATCACCGCGGCGAGTGCGACGGTCGGAATCAGCGCGCGCAGCACTCGCAGCCCCGTGCGCGGCGCGTGTAGGTAGTACACAACGGCGAACAGGCCGAAGGCGAGCGCAAAGATCAGTAGCGGTTCCTCGCCGAGCGCGATCTGCATCGCGACCAGCAGGCCGAGTGCGATGGCGTCACGAATACGTCTGCGCGGCATACCTTCTCCTGCATCGCCACCGGTTGTCGCGCGCTGTGCCATGCGAATGATCAGACCCGCGATGATCGGAAGTAGCAGCAGCGCGACAAAATTCGGATGTGCATTGGCATGCGAGATCATCGCCGGTGCGAAACCGCAGAACAGCCCGCCGATCGCCGCGGCAAGCCGAGACTCGACGAGCTCCCGGGAGAACAGCCGATACCAGGCGAAGGCCGTGCCGCTCAGGCCGAGCGTGAGTACCAGCACGAAGGTGACGGTCGGACCGAACATCAAGGTGATCGGGGTGAGCGGCACTCCCACCCCGAACATGGCCGTATTGGCCATCATGTTCACGCCGGCCGGAAAATTCTGCAGATCGGTGCCGAGCGGATACTGCAGATGGGCCACCGAATGGGCGGTCACCGCGAAAAACCACTCCCACATCGTCTGGTCCTGACCACTCTTGATCAGATACCCGCTCTGTGTGTTGCGCCACTGCCCCGACAGCACAGTGACCGCGGAAGCGAGATACCCCACCGCGACGACCAGATCGATGCGAGCGACCCGAATCCGTGGCAGCCGCCGTTTCCCGACCGCCACCGGCCGGTCCGATAGAGACACTCCGTTCGGTGTCGCTCCCGCTGAAACGACGCCTACAACTTCCAGTGTCTCGACCGGCAAACTACTCCTCCAGATGGCAGAACCAGCCGTCCAAAGTACCCAGCCACCCTGTGAACACCCTGGCAGCCCGGCTTCCTGGCGTTGTCCTGGCGGATGTCATCGAGACCCTGCCCTCAGGGTTCCCGCGTCGATCATCTGGCTGAGTCCCGGACGTCCCCGTCCACTTACCCATTCCGCGCGCAAACCACTCATATCCGTCCCACGAGTCGCACATCACTGCGGCAAACCTCGAGTAGAGCCCTCCGTGATAAGCCACCGACCGACGCCGAGCGAGCCACGGCGATGCGGACCCGCGGGGCCAGTG
This sequence comes from Nocardia sp. NBC_01009, assembly GCF_045208035.1. Classification (NCBI taxonomy): domain Bacteria; kingdom Bacillati; phylum Actinomycetota; class Actinomycetes; order Mycobacteriales; family Nocardiaceae; genus Nocardia; species Nocardia sp. NBC_01009. Next base: position 1,410,203 of record NZ_CP108695.1, read on the forward strand.
GCCGCGTGGGCAGGACGCCCTGGCGACTCGCGAGGCGATGCCGATCCGACCCTCGGTGGCCTTGCGCTTGCGGTGGCATGCCGCGTTCGCCCTCGTGGCTCGTGGCTGACGGGCTGCTAGGAAGGCAGCCGCGACTCTGCCGCGAAGCCCATGCGATCGCCCGTGACACCGAGCCGATCGTTGGGCTACGCCGCGTCTGTCGGCTCGGCGTGTAGGGGCAGACAATCCACCGGGATCGAGCTGCCGTGGCTCTACTCGGTCACCGTGATGAGGGTGAAGGGGCCGATGTCGGTGCTGGTGAAGTGGGGATCGTTGAAGAGCTTCTTGGGGAAGGTCACGGTGTAGCGCTTGACGTTGGGGTCGTTGGGGTAGACGTCCTCGGCCAGGCGGAGGGTGTAGTTGTCGCCGTTGCTGCGGAACAGGAAGGCGTCCGGTGCGCGCCACGGGGCGGCGGCGAGGGCGTCGAGCATGGCGCGGGGGGAGTCCAGCTTGCTCCAGCCCTTGATGGTGGCGGCGCGGCCTGCGAAGTCCGCCAACGGGTTTGCGTAGTGCGAGGTGAGGGCCTGGAACCCGTAGTAGGGGTAGAAGGCCAGGAAACTGGTGTCGGCGGTGAGGAGCACCGTGTCCGAGCGTGGCCGGCCGGTCTGCGCCAGTAACGCGGCATCCACCTCACGGTAGTGCGACACCGCCGAGGGGCTGCGCTTGTCTGCGCGCTCGCCGTTTCCGTCGGTGTCGGTGTAGGCGGTGGTGATCTCGGGGGCAAGCACCCGAGGGATGTCCTGGGTGAACGCGAGCGCGCCCACGGTGGCGACAGCGATCACCGCGAGCCGGAATCGTCCCGGCTCGTTGAACGCCTGGTACGCGGCCCGCGCGCCCTCGACGAAGCCGAACGCACCCGCCGCGGCGAGCAGCACATCCAGGATCGGTTCCAGCCGGAAGGAGAGCAGCGTGGTTCCCGCTGCCGTGGCCACCATCGACAGCAGCGTCCAGAGGTAGATCGCCACGACACCGATGCCGAGCGCCTGCGCTCGCCGTGACGAGGAAGCCCGCACGACCAGCCAGGCCGTTCCGATCAGGCATAGCCCGCCGAGCAGCGAGAACTGTGCCATCGGCAGCGGCAGCTCGGAGCCCGATACGGGTAGGTAGTGCAGCGCGGTGCCCGACTTGGGAGTGGTCGTGCTCAGCCACTTCAACAGATACGGCAGCCACACGACGAGTGCGACAACCCCGGCGATCACGCCGATCACAGCCAGGCGGGCCAGCGGTGGAATCGCGGCGCGCCACGACGACCCAGTGTCCGTAGTCGCGACCGCTCGCGCCCGGCGTGGATGCGCGGCCGCCCGCTGCTCCCGTACGGCGAGCCCGGCAGCCATCAAACCCATCAGGCCGATCGCGAAGGCCGCGAGCCCGAAGTACAGCGTGTAGAACATGGCCGCAACGCCCAGAAACAGCCCGGTCCCGATGACCGCGCCCCAGCCGCCGGCTGTCCGGCTGCCGCGCTCCGCCGAGGCGACAACGCTCGCCGGTGCTTGCGCGCCGGTGGTTCGGTTGCCGTGTTCGGCTGGGTCGACAGCGTTCGCCGGTGCTTGCGCACTGGTGGTTCGGTTGCCGTGTTCGGCCGAGTCGGCAGCGCCTGCTGGTGCCGGTCCGCCTGCCGTCCGGCTGTCAGGTTCCGCCGAGCCGGCATCGCCGGCCACGCCATCCCTGTCGGCTATCGGGGCGGCAGGTCGTGCTGCCGATGCGTTCCGGCTGTGCTCACCCGGCCGATACAACGCACCCCAGGCGAGCACCAGGGCGGGCGGCAGCAGGATGACGATGACGGCGCTGTAGGCCTCCGGTGCGGCGGTGGTCAGTGCGACCGCCGTGATCGCCGCGGTGACGCCGATTGCCCAGTCCGCGCGAATCAGCTTCGACCACAGCACGAGCGAGATCACCGCTGCGACAGCGAGCGACCCGATGGCGTACGGCTTGAAGGCTTCCCAGCCGTCCATGCCGAGCACATTCGCCACGCGCCCGCCGATCCAGAACCACCCGGCGGGGTAGAACGGGGGCAGGTCGGCGTATGTCATGTCGTGCAGTGCCGCGCTGTCGGTGAGCCGTGTCAGATACTCGGTGCGAAACTCCTGATCCACCGAGACGCCGAACAGATACAGCTTGGTCGCCGCCAGCGGCATGCCGAGGGTGAAGGTGACGAACGTCGAAACCCCCACCCACGACAGCAGTTTCGCCGCCAACGGCCACCGCCGGACGCGAATGAGACCGATCGCGACCGCGAGCATCACCGCGGCGAGGACCTGACCGACCGTGGTCAACGCCCGAGTCACATTGGACGAGTTGAACGCAGGCCACTGCACCATCGAAAACGCCACCAGCCCAACGGTGGCCACTATGACGGCGACAAGGCCCGCCAGTACCGCTTCGCCGAGGCCGGAGCCGATGTACCGCGCGATCAGTGCGCCACGGGTCGGCCGCGAGGCGGTGGCGCGTACCGCGGTTGCCGTGGTCATCGAACCGCCTCGTCGCCGCGCAGCGCTGCCTGCTGATCGGACCGTGCGGCCGCATCCAGCGCGGCCACCGTGTCGGCGACCCTGCCACGAGATCGGCGCACCTCGAGGTGGCTGCCGCGATCTTGTCCGAATACTCGCATTGCATCTCCAGAATCACTGGGTCGGCTCGGTGATCGTTGCGCCGCACCTACTACTCGGCATTGCGCAAGGTCGCCACGCAGGCGACCGGCGCTTATGCTGCCAGGTCCTGGCGCGGTATGCGCGCACCGTACGCGGCCTGGTGCGTTCCGACCAGACCGGCCGGTCTCGAACTGACCGGCCGCAGCACCGCACCTTCTTACGGGTCCGCACCCGCCCCGAGCACCACAGGAGCTGCGGTTCCCGGGAACGGGTGCGGAGGGCCGAGGCGCGGCAGGCAAGCTCAGATGGGCAGCTTGCGGAAGATCGGGCGCGGGATGTGGCGCAGGATCATCATCACGAAGCGGAAGGCGCCGGGCGCCCAGATGAGCTCCCTGCCCTTCTGGGAAGCCGAAACCGCAAGCGCCGCAATGTCTTCCTTGTCGACGGTGAGCGGAGCCTCCTTGACGTGCGCCGAGAACCTGGTCCGCACCATGCCGGGTCGGATCACCAGCACGCGCGGGCCATGGGGGCGCAGCGCCTCGCCGAGACCGAGGTAGAAACCGTCGAGGCCGGCCTTGGTCGACCCGTAGACGAAGTTCGAGCGGCGTACCCGCTCACCGGCGACCGAGGACATGGCGATGATGCGCCCGAAGCCCTGCGCCTTCATCTTCTCGCCGACCAGCACGCCGACGGAAACCGCTGCGGTGTAGTTGATCTCGGCTACCTGCACGGCCTTGCGCTGGTTCTGCCACAGCTCTTCCGGATCGCCGTCGAGGGCGAAGGCGACGATGGCGACGTCCACATCGCCTGCGTCCCAGGCCGTATCGATGACCTTCGGGTGGCTCTCGGTGTCGAGGGCGTCGAAGTCGATGACGTCGACCTGATTCGCGCCGGCCGCCTTCATCTGGGAGACCGCGTCCTCGCGCACCGGATCACCGGGCAGCGTGGCGAGAATGATCCGCGCGGGCCCCTTCTTCAGGTACTCGGCGCAGATCGCCAAACCGATTTCCGAGGTACCGCCCAGCAGCAGGATGGTCTGCGGGTTGCCTACGGCATTAATCACTGGAGCTCCAGCCTTCTCGCCATATCGGACATGAAAACGCCTGTGGGATCGACACTTCGGCGGACCTTGATCCACTCGTCGATCCGGGGGTACATCTTGTGGAACGCCTCCGCGGTGGTGCGCGAGTCCTTCGCGGTGTACAGCCGCCCGCCGAACTCCATGACCCGCTTGTCCAGCTCGCCGACCAGCTCGTTCAGTCCCGGTTTGATGGGGAAGTCGACGCAGATGTTCCAGCCCGGCATCGGGAAGCTCAGCGGCGCCTGGTTACCCGGCCCGAACAGCTTGAAGACATTGAGCGCCGAGTAGTGGCCCGAGGCTTGGATGTCGATGATGATCCGCTTGAATTCCTCGACCGCCTCGGTCGGCACCACGAACTGGTACTGCAGGAATCCGTTGGATCCGTAGCCACGGTTCCACTCCGCGATCATGTCCAGCGGGTGGTAGAACTGTGTCAGGTTCTGTACCTTGCCGGTGTAGTTGCCGCCCATCCGGTAGTACGCCTCGCCGATGGACATCAGCGACACCTTGTTCATGGTCCAGTTCGGGAAGATGTCCGGAACTGTCATGAGCTGGGGTGCGTCGAATTTCAGCGGCTTGCGCTGCAGCTTCGCGGGCAGCTCGTCGAGCTTGGCGAGGCGGCCGCGGGTGATGGTGGCGCGGCCGAGCTTCGGCAGCGGGCTGATCACGTCGAACCATGCGCTGGAGTAGGTGTAGTCGGCTTCGCTGCCGTCGCTGTGCGCCGCGATCGTCTCGTCGAGGGTGGTGGTCTTGACGCCGTCGTTGAGGAAGTAGGCGCTCTCGGTGACCACCATCTCGATGGTGGCCCGCAGGATGATGCCCGTGAGTCCGTTGCCGCCGACGGTGGCCCAGAACAACTTGGCGTTGCGCTTCGGTGTGAGGTGCTGCACCTGCCCGTCGGCGGTGAGCAGATCGATCGAGCGCACGTGATTGCCGAAGCTGCCCTCGCTGTGATGGTTCTTGCCGTGGATATCGGAGGCGATGGCGCCGCCGATCGTCACCTGGCGGGTGCCCGGTAGCACCGGGACCCACAGCCCGAACGGCAGCGCGGCCTTCATCAGCTGATCCAGGCTGACCCCGCCGTCCACATCGACGATGTGGGTGTCGCCGTCGATGCGGTGGATGCGGTTGAGCGCGGTCATGTCGACGACGAGGCCGCCGGCATTCTGCGCATGATCGCCGTAGGAGCGGCCGAGCCCGCGCGCGATCACACCGCGGCGCAGGTGGGCAGGCTTGCTGTCGTTGTCCTCGGCGACCATGGCAACAGCCTTGGCGATCAGTTCGGGATCGCTCGTCGAGAGCACTTCGGAAGAGGTTGGTGCGGTGCGACCCCACCCGGTCAACGCCCGAGTGCGTGTCGGCAGAGCGAACGCATCATCGGGGGTGTTGCCGGAGTTGATACCGGTTGTGGTGGCGGTCGGAGCTTTCGTGGACATCGGCATAGAGGCTACATGCATGGCCGGACATCCGGTCGGCCTCGCCGTACTCTTCGGTACGGGAGGCCGGGCCAATGCCCGCCCACATCACCGGCCGCCTCCCGCTACGCTCGTCGCGTGCATGCCGAACCCCACCTCCCGCTCCCGGCCGAGCTGCCGCTTGTCGACGAGCCGGGCGGTACCGATGTCGACCTGAAAACGCAGATCATCCGCTTCGGTGTCACCGGCGGATTGTCGGCCGTCGTCGACTACGGGATTTACAGTCTGCTGCTGAACCTGATCGGGCTGCCGGTCAGCGTCGCCAAGTCGATCAGCTTCATCGCGGGCACCACCACCGCGTATCTGATCAACCGCCGTTGGACCTTCCAGGCGCCACCGAGCCGAGCCCGCTTCCTCGCGGTGGTGGTGCTCTACGCCATCACCTTCGCCGTCCAGGTCGGCATCAACGCGGTGCTCTACGCCACCCTGACCGACGAGTGGTGGCGGCAGCCGCTGGCATTTGTCGTCGCCCAGGGCACCGCCACCGTCATCAACTTCGTCGTCCAACGCCTGGTCATCTTCAAAATCCACTGACCTCGGATAGGGGCTCGTCGAGGGTAGTGAAATGGCGGTCCAAAGGGTTCTCGAGAGCCACTTTCTCCACCCCCGATCACATGAGTCAGCGTGGGACCAAGGCTGGGGTGGTGGGGTCGGTTGCCTCGCGGGACTGTGCTTTGGCGCCGAAGTAGTCGCCGCCTTTGGCGCGGACGTTGTCGGTACCCCAGTCGCGTTGCTCGCGCGCGGCGGGCACCAGGTGCGGAATGTGCTTGCGGCAGTGGATGTAGGCCTCGTCGATGTCGACGACCACCCAGCGCTCGGCCGCTCGACCTTTGTGGCTCTCCGGTAGATCGGACACCGATCGACGCAAGTTCTCGTCGTCGATGATGCGGGCCGATCCGTTGATGTGCAGGCCGATCAGGTCGCGGACGAAATCGATGAGCAGGATGCCGACGTGCGGGTTCTCCAGGATGTTGCCGAGGCTGGCCATGACACCGTTGCCGCGGTATTCGGGATAGGCAATCGTGCGTTCGTCGATGACGTGTAGAAAGCCGGGCAGGCCCGCGCGGAAGCTGGCGTCGCATTCTCCGTGCTTGTCCGAGGTGGCGATGAAGGCCATATCCATCCGCGCGATGAATTCGATCATCGTGGGGTTCAGTCGGTCGAGCACCTGGTCGTCGTAGAAACGGCCGGCTCTGTCCTCGGTGTTGTACCTGTCTTGGAGTTCGTGCTCACCGTCACTGCCACGCTGTCTGCCGGGCATCTGTGCCCCCTCTGGTAGCCGGAGTCCGGCTACTCGGGGTTCGACGCTGAACCGCGACTAAACCGAAATCCTGTCCATCTTAATGGGTTTCGCTGGGCAAGGCTACAAAATCCATCTCGAGAATGTATCGAATGCTTAATTAGCGCAAGAGTTTCCACAAGTTAGCCGGAAGCCGACCGAACGGAATTTTTGACGGTCGGTCGGCAGCGAATGCGGCGGCGCGCTCAGGCCGGCGTCACAGTGACCGGGACACCGTTGAACACCGCGTTCCCGGACGGCACGTCGACCACCGAATCATCGGTCAGCACATTGGCATTGACCCCGGCGTGGTCCCGCGCCACCGCTTGGGTGCTGTCGGTGTGACCCCAGCCGTGCGGCAGGCTCACCACCCCGGGCATGATCGCGTCGGTTGGCTCCAGCGGCACCGTCAACGATCCGGCGGCCGATTTCACCACGGCGTTGTCGCCCAGGCCGAGGCGCGCCACATCGGCGGGATTGATATGCAGTGTGCACTTGTTCGACCCGCTCACCAGCGTCGCGATGTTGTGCATCCAGCTGTTGTTGGACCGCAACTGGCGTCGCCCGATCAGCACCAGATCCGGCGCGGCGTCGTCGAGCCTGCCGCGCATCCTCACCACATCGTCGAGCAGCTCTTGCGGCGCGAGCTCCACTCGGGTGGAAGCCGTGCGCAACGCTCCTGGCAGTCTCGGCTGCAGCGCCCCGAGATCGATGCCGTGCGGATTGTCGAGCAGCACTTGTAGATTGAGCGTGCCGCCATTCCACTCGCCGTACGGGCCGAGGCGCAGCATCATGTCGATGCGCTGCTCGGTGCTGTTGTCGCCGATCAGCTCCGGCCGCCGATCCGCCAGCCCGGCCTTGTGCAGCGTGCCCGCGATGACCAGCTCGTCCACCGCGGTGAGTGGGTCCTGCCCGCCGGTCCCGTCGTGTGGCCTTCCGGTCAGCGCTGCTGCGAGCCGAGCGATCACGCCGGCCTCCGAGGGACGATCGCCGAGCGGCACAAGTGGTCGCGAATAGCGCGCATAGTTACGGACCGCGAACTGCAGGAGCGCGAAGTCGTAGTGCGGCGACTGCACCGGCCGCGGCGGCGGCAGGATCACATCGGCGTGCCTGGTGGTTTCGTTCAGATACCTGTCGACGCTGACCATGAACTCGAGCTGCGCGAAGGCCACGTCCAGCCGGGCCCCGCTCGGCGCGGAGAGCACCGGGTTGCCCGCGACCGTGATCACCGCGCGGACCTGTCCCTGGCCGGGCGTGGTGATCTCGTCGGCCAGGGTGGCCACCGGCAGCTCGCCCATCGCCTCGGGCAGTTCACGAACCCGGCTGGCCCAGCGGCCGGTGCGGAACGGTTTGGTGCGGGCGATGCCGCCGGCAGCAGCGTTCGCGAACATCGCGCCGCCGGGGGAGTCCAGATTGCCGGTCAACACATTGATCACATCGACAAGCCACTGGGTGAGGGTGCCGAATTCGGCTGTGCAGGTGCCGATTCGGGCGTACACCGCGGCGGTCGGCGCGGCCGCGAGCTCCTGCGCAAGCCGGACAACGGTCTCGGCAGGTACTCCGGTTCGCGCCGAGGCCACCTCCGGGGTGAAATCTGCCGCGGCCGCGCGCACGTCATCGAGTCCGGAAACGTCGACACGCACGTCTGTCAGGTTCTGCGCGAACAACGTGTGGACAATTCCGAACAAGAGATAAGCATCGCTACCCGGCCGAATGAACAGATGCTCGTCGGCGAGCTTCGCCGTGCGGGTCACCCGAGGATCGACGACGACGAATCGGCCGCCCCGATTACGCATCGCTTTCAACCTGCCGGGGAAATCCGGTGCGGTGCACAGCGATCCGTTCGACTCCAGCGGATTCGCGCCGAGCATGAGCAGATAGTCGGTGCGATCGAGATCCGGCACCGGCACAGTCAGCGGATCACCGAACATCAGCCCGCTGGCCACCTGCTTGGGCATCTGGTCGGCCGTGCTCGCGGAATAGAAATTCTTGGTGCCGAGCGCGCGGATCAGCACCGGCGCATAGAGCGCGCCCGCCACCGTGTGCGCATTCGGATTGCCTAGATACAGTGCCACGGATTGGTTCCCGTGTTCGGCCACGATCGCGGGGAAGCGCTCGGCGATCAGATCGAATGCCTCGCTCCAGGATGCGGTGCGCCACGTGCCGGTCGCACGGTCGCGAATCATCGGTTCGGTCAACCGGTCCGGGTCTTCGTCCAGATGACCGAAGCTCGCACCCTTGGGGCAGATGAAGCCCTTGCTGAACGGATCCTGCCGATCACCACGGACCGAGGTCACATGGTTGTCGGGATCGAGGGTGATTTCGAGTCCGCAGACCGCCTCGCACAGCGGGCAGGTGCGCAGCAGCGTGCGGGACGGATCAGTGATCTGGGCCATACCCCATCATCGCCCGCGGCAACGCAGAGTGAAACAGCAATGACCGATAACCGCAATGCGGCTATCGGTCATGGTGGGCCGGGTAGTGCGGATCCTGCCCTGATGCAGGTGTCTCCTCAGCAGGCGACGCTGGTGAGCGCGGTGCGCTGCTTGCGCGAGGTCGCCGAACGGACGGCCGCGCTGATCGCGACCACCGGCGGGATCCAGCGGGCCTCGTTCGGCGCGATGCTCCAGCAGGCCGAGCCCGCCATCAGCTGGGTCGGCGGCAGCGGAATGCCATCGCCGTCGGTGTAGACGGTCGCGCCGGCATCGCGCAGCGCCTCCAGCGCCATCGCGGCCTTGCGGATGCCGGTGACCAAGTGGATCTCGCGACGCTCGGCGCCGGGGATCTCGATCACGGGACCCGACAGGTTGTTCGCGCGGAGGAACCGGCGCACCTCGGCGGCCAGCTCGCCGCTGACCTCGATGCCCGACAAATCGGCATCCGTGATCAGGCAGATTCCGTTCGTCGTTTCAGCGATCGTCCACCCGCGCTGGATGTACTCCTGCGCCGCGGCAGTCATTTCTGCCGCCGAGACGGAAGTCGGAAACGTGGTGCGCACTGTCATTCTCCATTCCCCGATGAACTGGGTCCTGCTGCATTCATGGGTCGTATCGGCGGGGGGTGGCATGGGCGTTACGGGTTTTCAAAAGATCTTTCCGAGTGTCGTATTCGTCTCATCCGTGCCGGCTCGCTATGGCAGGTTTCCGGTCGTCTCTTGGCGGGTCGGCGCTATGCGGGGAGGATCGCGACATGACCGATGAATCCAACGGCGTTCCGGCGCCGGATTCGGATGAGTACGAGACCGAATCGCGCTGGATCGCTTGGAAAGAGTCCGCCTCCCGGCGGTTCTCTCGCTCCACCGTCACCGAGGAACCGCCCGCCGAGCCCTTCGAAAGCCCGCGCGCCTTCGGCAAGTGGAGCGTCGAGGCCGCACGCGGACTGCTCGATGTGCAGTTTCACCGCCCGGCGACCAGGACGCTGTTGCCGCTGGCCTACATGCTCGGTTTGGCCTTCGCGGTGGCGCTGCCGATCGCGCTGATCGTGCTCATGTGGCAGGTCTCCGCGGTGCTCGGGGTGCTGGCCGCGCTGGTGGCGGTGCCGCTCGGGCTGACCATCGCGGCCGTGGTCCGGCTGCTGCTGGAATTCCTGGTGAACGCGTCCAGGCTGGCGACCAGGGTGGAGCACATCAGTGAGCTGGCCGACGATCTGTTCCAGGCGCTTTCGGATGTCGCGGAGCCGGTCAACCAGCTCTCCGAAGATGTCCGTGCAGTGCAGTTCTGGCGGTTCCGCAAGGGCGGTTCGCGCAAGTAGCAACCGATCTGGGTTGCCGTATCCGACGGCGCTCGAACCCATTCGACGTAGCTACGTCATCGGCGTATCTGTGACACCCACAGTGTCCTCTGCGAGTTTCATTGTGAAACAATGCTGTTCGGATGTCCGATTCCTAACGACGGATATCAGGTAGGAAGCGTCGCACTCACGTTCACGGGAGGTTCGCGAGCGGCAATGACGCCCGGCACGAGGGGGAAGTATGGCTTCACCGCACGGCACCACAGGTTCGACGATGCCGCGCAGGCAGCTAGGCCGTCACCTCCGCGATCTGCGCAACCGAGCCAGGATGACCACGAGGATGGCCGCCCAGCAGCTCGAGTGGTCCGAAGCCAAGATCTGGCGGATCGAAACCGGCCAGACCTCGCTGCGCAGCCTGGATGTCGAAGCCATGTGCAAGATCTACGGTGCACCGAGTGAACTCGTCGAGCCGTTGACCGCGCTGGCAAGGGAAACCAAGGCCAGGGGTTGGTGGACCGGCTACAGCGATGTGATCACCGAGGGTTTCGAGGTGTACATCGGGCTGGAGGAAGCCGCCAGGCTGCTGTCCACCTATGAGAACGAGCTGGTTCCCGGCCTGCTGCAGACCGAGTCCTATGCGCGCGCGCTGCTCGCCGCGGGCCGCCCCGACGCGACGGCCGCCGAGATCGAGCGCCGGGTGCAGTTGCGAATGGCACGGCAGGCGTTGGTGACTCGGAGTGATTCGCCGCTGCAGCTGGACGTGGTGATCGGTGAGTCGCTGCTGTGGCATCGTGTCGGCGGCGGCGACGTGGCCGCCGAGCAGCTCGAGCACCTCCGGCGCATGTGTGATCTGCCCAACGTGCGAATCCAGGTGGTCCCCTCGGATTCCGGCTATCACGATGGCATGGAGACGGGCCGCTTCGTGCTGCTCGATTTCGCCGAGGTCGCCGAGGGCGAGCTGACCGAACCGTCGGTCGTCTACGTCGAGGCGTTCACCGGGCCGGTCTACCTGGACAAGGAACACGAAACAGCGCGGTACCGAAAGGCTTTCGCCGGCATCAAGGCGGCGGCGTCGGATGCGCGGGTCGTCATCGAAGAGGCGCGTGCCGGCGTGTGATCGGTTGCGACAGCGGGCGATCGGTGCTGCCTAGGTGCAGCGTTGAACGCCGTCCCAGGTGTTCTCGAGTATCCCGCGATGGGTCGGCAGTGCCTGCTCGTAGACCTCACGGCCCTTGTCGGTGAGGCAGACGAAAATCGCGCGGCGGTCCTCGGCGCACATGGTGCGCGAGACGAGGCCATCGCGCTCCAGCCGAGCCACGGCGCGCGAGAGCGCGCTCTGGCTCAGGTAGATGTCATTGGCCAGATCACTCATCCGGTAGTTGCCGCAGTCGGCGTCGATCAGCCGGTCCAGCGTCTCGAACTCGCTGAGTCCGATCTCATGCTGATTCTGTAGCGCCTTTTCGAGTGCGCAACTCACCGCCGCATGTCGGTCGAGCAGCTCACGCCACTCTCCCACCAGCCCGGTCGGCGCGACGGTGCGCCGGGCTGCGTCTGGAGTCGACACCTTCGACATGGCCCCATCTTAGTGGTTCCCGAACTTCAATGCAAGCGCATTAGTTGTGTTGGCATTTAATGTGCACGCATGTAGCGTACCCCGCATGACTTCTGCGGCAACCCGACCGGCCGCCCAGGCGACCGATTCGATCAGCTGGTCGCTCCGTCTCTGGGGCATGCTGATCACTCTCTGCATTGTGTTGTTCCTCGATGGTCTCGACGTTTCGATGATCGGAGTCGCGCTGCCGTCCATCGGCGCCGAACTCGATCTGTCCACCACCACCCTGCAGTGGCTGATCAGCGGCTACGTGCTCGGATACGGCGGTCTGCTGCTGCTGGGCGGACGCACCGCCGACCTGCTCGGGCGGCGCAAAGTCTTCCTGATCGCGCTCGCGGTCTTCGCAATCGCCTCACTGGCAGGCGGCCTGGTCACCTCGGGCCCGCTGCTGATTCTCACCCGCTTCGTCAAGGGCCTTGCCGCCGCCTTCACCGCGCCGACCGGCCTTTCCATCATCACCACGAACTTCGCCGAGGGCCCGGCGCGCAACAAGGCGCTGTCCATCTACACCGTGTTCGGCGCGGGTGGCTACTCCTCCGGCCTGCTGTTCGGCGGGCTGATGACCGGTGTCGGCTGGCGCTGGACCTTCCTGCTTCCGGTGCCGATCGCGCTCGCCGCGCTGGTCGCCGCCTACCTGCTGGTGCCCAAGGATGAGGCCGCCGAAGAGGGCGGTCACGACATCCTCGGCGCGCTATTGTCCACCGCAGGCATGCTGCTGTTGGTCTACACCGTGGTCACTGCGCCGGAAGTGGGCTGGGGATCGGTGCGCACCATCGGTTCGTTCATCGCGGTCGTGGTGCTTTTCGCCGGTTTCGTCGTGGTGGAGAAGCGGGTCGCGTACCCGCTGGTCCGGCTCGGCATCCTGAAGAAGTCGTCGCTGGTGCGGGCCAGCCTCGCGATCATCGCGGTGGCGGGGTCCTACTTCAGCTGGCAGTTCATCGTGACGCTGTACATGCAGGACTCGCTCGGCTGGTCGCCGCTGAAGCTGGCGATGGCGCTGCTGCCGGTCGGCCTACTCGTGGTGGGGTCGGCGTTCTTCTCCGACAAGCTGGTCGACCGGTTCGGCACCGGGCCGATCATCGCGGTCACCATGGTGGTGATGGCCATCGGCTACCTGCTGTTCCTGCGGCTGGACACCGCACCGTCCTACTGGACGATGCTGCTGCCCGCGGTGCTGCTGATCGGCATCGGCTGGGTCGGCTTCCCCGCCATCAACATTCAGGCGACCAACGGTATCGAGGATGAGGAACAGGGTCTGGCGGCCGGTGTGCTGCAGACCTCCATGCAAGTCGGCGCGGCGATCGTCCTCGCTGTCACCACGGCGATCATCTCCTCCGGTGTGCACACCGACACCTCGCCGTCGGCAGTGCTCGACGCCTACCGCCCCGGACTGGAGTTCGCCGCAGGCATCACCGTGGTCGGCGCCCTTGTCGCGCTGCTCGCCTTCCTGCCCAAGCGGCGCAAGCCGGCCACCGAGCCGGAGCCGGAGCTCGAACTCGTCGGCTGACCCCGCTGCGGCCGAATAGCGCCGAACGCCACCACCCGCCGCGGTGGTGGCGTTCGGCTATTGCCGTCGGATCACGAAAAAGGCGGTGCCACCGTGTCTTTAGGGGATCGGACGTAGGTCAGTGGCTTGCCGTCGCGGCCGACCGTAGGCCAGTCGATGCCGAGCCGCGGATCGAAAGCATCGATATCCCTGTCGAATTCGGGGCTGTACTCCAGCGAGCAGAGATAGGTGACGGTGGAGTGATCCTCCAGCGACAGGATCGCGTGGCCGAGGCCCTCGGAAAGGAACATCGAGCGCCGGTCGATATCGTCGAGGACCACGCTGTCCCAGTGTCCGTAGGTGGGGGAGCCCGGGCGCAGGTCGACGACCACATCGAGGAACGCACCGCGCACGCAGGTCACGTATTTTGCCTGGCCCGGTGGGTCTTCGGTGTAGTGGATGCCGCGCAGCACGCCGGCGGCGGAGACCGAGCAATTGACCTGTCGCAGGTCGAACGCCCGCCCGGTCAACTTCTCGAATTCGGAGGCCTTGAACGATTCGAGGAACATGCCACGGTCGTCACCGAACTGGCGCGGGGTGATCACCCAGGCGCCGGGCACGGCGAGTTCACGGAATTCCACGCTTACCAGTCCCGTCCGCGCTCGAGCAGGTCGAGCAGATAGCTGCCGTAGCCCGAACGGACCATCGGCTCCGCCGCCGTGCGCAGCTGGTCATCGTCGATGAAGCCCATCCGCCACGCGACCTCTTCCGGCACACCGATTTTCAGACCCTGCCGCTGTTCGATGGTGCGGACGTAGTTGGCGGCGTCCAGCAGTGAGTCGAAGGTGCCGGTGTCCAACCATGCGGTGCCGCGGGCCAATACGTCGACCTGGAGCCGATCCTGTTCCAGGTAGGCCCGGTTGATGTCGGTGATCTCGTATTCACCGCGCGCAGAGGGGCGCAGCCCACGCGCGATCTCGACCACGTCGTTGTCATAGAAGTACAGCCCCGGGATGGCGTAGTTGGACCGCGGCGTCTTCGGCTTCTCCTCGATCGATACCGCGCGACCTTCGGTGAATTCGACGACGCCGTAGGCGGTCGGGTCCGACACCCAGTAGGCGAACACCGCGCCGCCGTCGACCTCCGCGAAACGGTTCAGGCTGGTGCCGAGGCCGGGACCGTGGAAGATGTTGTCGCCGAGCACCAGTGCCGCGCTGTCGGTGCCGATGTGGCTCGCGCCGAGCACGAAGGCCTTGGCGAGACCGTCGGGCTCCTGCTGGACGACGTAGTCGATGGCGATGCCGAATTGGCTGCCGTCGCCGAGCAGCCTGCCGAAGGCCTCGGCGTCCTCCGGGGTGGTGATCACCAGGATGTCGGTGATGCCCGCGAGCATCAGCGTGGACAGAGGGTAGTAGATCATCGGTTTGTCGTAGACCGGGACCAGCTGCTTGCTCACCCCGCGCGTGATGGGGTGCAGCCGGGAACCGGTGCCGCCCGCCAAGATGATTCCGCGCATGGGAAGGAGTCTGCCAGTTTCGCCTGGCCCGGAGTCGGGGAGGTTCCGACTCGCCCACAAATTGATCACAAACGTGTGGTGCCCGGGCGCGCCGGGCGATTGTTGTTGCGTATGTCACGTTAACGTGATGTTCTGAAATATCAATGTGTGAGATGTCAGCGTCGACAACTCGCCCGCGACAACCTCCGGTCGGGCTCGGCGTGCCAGTTGTGAGGTAGGTGCGCGATGTCAGCGAGCAGAATCGGCGAGCCCGGTGTTGTGATGAATCCGGATGGCCAGAGCGCGCACTCCCGAATGTTGTTGGCGACGTGCCTCGGGGTGGTGCGGCCGGTGTTGCGAGTCGCGCCCATCACCCGCGCGACCATTCCCATCGGCGCGGCGGCGATCGACACCCTCGCGCGTTTGCGCCCGGAGCCACGCGGCGTGGACCGGGAGCAGGTGGAGCTGAACGGTTTCCGGCTCGAGGTCATCCGTCCGTCCGGCGGCTCCCGCGCGCTGCGTCACGGCGCGGTGCTGTACATGCACGGCGGCGGATTCGCGGTGTGTGGACTGCGCACGCACCGTCCCGTCGCGGCCAGCGTGGCCAGGCGCACCGGACTGCCGGTGGTGAATGTCGACTACCGCCAGCTGCCCGCACAGAGCATCGCCCAATCGATCGACGACTGCCTGAGCGCCTACCGCTGGCTGCTGCAACACGGGGCGGACCCGGCGCGGATCGTCTTCGCGGGCGATTCGGCGGGCGGCTACCTGACCTTCGCCACGGCGCTGCGCGCGATCGAGCTCGGGCTGCCGAGCCCGGCCGGCCTGATCGGACTGAGCCCACTGCTCGATCTGGACTACGCGGCCAAGCGGGACTACATCAATACGGCGCGCGATCCGTATATCCCGCTGTCCGCGCTCGCCGCTGTGGTGCAGATCGGGGCCGAGGTCGACCGCAGGCTCGATCCGATGCTCTCGCCGGTCAATGGTGCGTTGGCCGGCCTGCCACCGGTGCTGTTGATCGCGGCCGAGGACGAAATACTGCGCTACGACTGCGAACTGATGGCGCAGCGGCTCACCGCGGCGGGCGTGCCGAACTCGCTCGAGCTGTGGCGCGGCCAGGTGCACGCGTTCATGAGTATCTTCCCCAACCTCCCCGAGGGCCGGGCGGCGTTGGCCAGGGTCTCCCGATTTGTGCGCGCTCGCCTCGAGCAGCCGGAGCAGGCTCGGACGGCCTGATCACGGTCGGCCGGACGAGTCGAACCCCGCCCTAGAATTTCCGGGGCGGGGTTCACATTGCCAGGTGGCGCCTGTCGCAACACCTTCCGCATCGACAATTGCTCGTACATCCATTCCGAATTGATTCGGCGTTGATGGCACCTGGATCGCAAACTGTCAGCTGCTGTCCCTGAGTTATTCATCATTCGTTCACCTGAGGGGCCTTCGGGTCTTCAGTGCCGCGGTCCCTATGGCAAATGCAGGCAACCCCGCCACGGCGAGTGCCGGGCGGGGTTGCCTGCATCAGGTTGTGCAAGCCGGTTCTACTTGGCCGGGACGAACGGCTGGTTGATCGTCGTGAAGTACTGGATCGCCGCACCGATCGCCACGGGGGCGGTGATGAAGATCTGGCCCAGCACGGTGCCGACCGCACCGACCAGGGCGATACCCGCGACGCAGCCGACAGCAGCGGCGGGCAGGAACGGACCGAACAGGCCGACGATGGTGCCACCGACAACCGCGCCGCCCAGCACGCCGCCGAGGACGCAGCCGATGGCCGCGCCGCCGAGGCCGCCGACCAGGGTGCCGATGGTGGCGCCCATGGCGACGGTGTCCTTCAAGCGGTTGAAGGCGGCCACCTCACGGTCGTATTCGGACTTCCAGGGGGCCTTGTCCTCGAAGGGCAGCGCGACCGGCTTGTAGGTGGCGTGCTCGATGTCCATCTGCGGGGTGAGAGTCGCGGTGCGGCCGGAGATTTCGGCGGCGATCGGGAACTCGAACTCGTCGACGCGGAACTTCAGCGGGGTTCCTGCGACCACGGTGCCGTTGGCAGCCTTGATCTTCAGTGCATCATCTTCGACAACGATCGATCCGGCATCGGTCGTCACGATCGACTGTGTTTCGGTGGCCTTGGCGGTGAAGTTGATCGGAGCGTCGGCAGCCGGGGCCGCCGGGTCCGCGTTGACGGTACCTGCGGTGACGCCCATGGCGGCAATCAGCAGGGCCGACGTAGCGGCAAATTTCCTCATCAGCATTTGTTTTAGACCTCAGTGTGAAGCGTTCGGAGGGGACTAGACGATCGAAATCTAGATCAGCTAACGAGTGGTGAACCGGTTGTGACCTTTTATTCAAATTTTGTTCACCATTGAGACCCGAGGCTTGGTGGGGTCTTGGAAATAAGTGCGTCGACTAGGGATTTCTGCGGAGAATCAAACTGGTCGCCTCACTCTTCCGCCAGATAGTGAGACTGAAGTCACACCGCGCGAAGGCCTCCCAGCACTGCGAAGGGGCTCGGCAGCCGGCGGGCCCACCGGTGGACGTAGTGTCGTGGAGTGCGATTGCTCGTAACCGGCGGTGCCGGATTCATCGGTGCGAATTTCGTTCGACAGACCGTGGCCGAGCGCCCCGACACGACGGTAACCGTCCTTGACGCCCTGACATACGCGGGCAGCCGGGCCTCGCTCGCGCCGGTGGCCGACCGAATCGACTTCGTGCACGGCGATATTGCCGATCTGGACCTGGTCGACGAGCTCGTCAGCGGTGTCGACGCTGTCGTCCATTTCGCGGCCGAATCGCACAACGACAACTCCCTCGCCGACCCGTGGCCGTTCGTGCAGACCAATATCGTCGGTACCTACTCGCTGCTGCAGGCGGTGCGCAGGCACGAGGTGCGCTACCACCATGTTTCCACTGACGAGGTCTACGGCGACCTCACCCCGGAGGCCGCCGCCTTCGACGAGAACACCGCCTACAACCCGTCGAGCCCCTACTCGGCGACCAAGGCCTCCAGTGACCTGCTGGTGCGTGCCTGGACCCGTTCGTTCGGCGTCCGGTCGACGATCTCCAACTGCAGCAACAACTATGGGCCCTATCAGCATGTGGAGAAGTTCATCCCGCGCCAGATCACCAATCTCATCGACGGTGTCCGTCCGCGGCTCTACGGCGCCGGACATCAGGTGCGCGACTGGATTCATGTGGACGACCACAACCGGGCGGTGTGGGACATCCTCGAACGTGGCCGGACCGGCCAGACCTATCTGATCGGCGCCGACGGCGAACTCGACAACAAGTCGGTGGTGCGGATGATCCTGGAGGCATTCGACCGCGACCCCGACGATTTCGACCACGTCACCGACCGCGCCGGTCACGACCAGCGTTATGCGATCGACGCGTCGTTGCTGCGGTCCGAACTCGGCTGGACCCCGCGCTACTCCGACTTCCGCGCGGGGCTGGCCGCGACCATCCAGTGGTACCGCGACAACGAATCGTGGTGGCGCCCGCACAAGGCGCTGACCGAGCGCGCCTACGCCGCCGCGGGCGAGACCGAGATCAGTTCGGCGCACTGACCTGACACGCGAAACCCGCCCTGCGCATTTGCCGGGCGGGTTTCGTGTGTTCGAAGGCGCGTTACTTGGCGGGCGCGTTGAACGGCTGGTTGATGGTGGTGAAGTACTGGATCGCCGCACCGATGGCGACCGGGGCGGTGATGAAGATCTGGCCTGCGACGGCGCCGACGGCGCCGACCAGGGCAACACCCGCGACGCAGCCGACAGCAGCGGCAGGCAGGAACGGACCGAACAGGCCGACGATGGTGCCACCGACAACCGCGCCGCCCAGCACGCCGCCGAGCACGCAACCGACAGCCGCGCCACCGAGGCCACCGACCAGGGTGCCGATGGTGGCGCCCATGGCGATGGTGTCCTTCATGCGGTTGAAGGCGGCCTGCTCACGGTCGTATTCGCTCTTCCAGGGAGCCTTGTCCTCGAAGGGCAACGCGACCGGCTTGTACGTGGCGTGTGCCATGTCCATCTGCGGGGTGAGAGTCGCGGTGCGGCCCGAAATCGCGGCGGCGATCGGGAACTCGAAGTCGTCCACCCGGAACGACAGCGGCGTTCCCGCCAGCACCGTTCCGTTGGTCGCCTTGATCTTGAAGACGCCGTCTTCGACGGTCATGGCGCCGGCATCGGTCGAGACGATGGTCGAGGTGTCGGTGGCGTTCGCGGTGAAGTTGACCGGCGCCTCGTCGGCGGGTGCGGCGTTGACAGTGCCGGCGGTCACGCCGATCGCGGCGATCAGCAGTGCCGACGTGGCGGCAAATTTCCTCATCAGCATTTATTGAATCCTCGATGCATATTGTTCGGAGTGGACTCCGTAATAAGAATCGAGGTCAGCTAATTTGTGGTGAATCAAACGTGATTGTTTATTAAGCCCTCGTTCACCTGCCGGACCGGATGGTCTCGTTGGTGTCTGAAAAGTGCTATCTGTCAGCGTTTTTCGTGTTCGACGGCAGGGTGGGCCACCGAGGACTCGCGGGACATTTCGAGATGGACATCACAACTTATCTCACGTATTGATGTGCCAACTGTGATCTGAATGAGTGTTCGGCAAATTCAAGATCAAAATTCGTGACCGATGGTTCGGCGATTATCAAGATCAGCCCCAGACAATGGAATAGTACTTCCACAGCGCGGCGATGAGTGCGAACGCAGTGGCCGCGATGACGGTGATCGCCGGGCCCCGCGTCGGCGTCTTGCCCTCGGAGTCGGTGAGGCGCAACGGCATCCACCGCAGCAGCACGGCAAGCCCGATGATCGCCAGCGGGACGAAGTAGCGGCCCTGCACGCCGTCGATGATGTAGTAGCCGACCGGCGTGAAGGACATATAGAGCGTCACGTAGATCATCGCAACGCTCGCAGCCAGGGTGAGCGCGACGATCAGGGCGCGCCGGAACGTCGCGGTGGCCGGGTTCATCCGCTCCGCGATGCCGACGCTCACCGCGAAGGCGAGCAGGCAGGCCAGCATCGACAGGGCGGGCACGTCGATGTAGGCGAAGCCGAGTTCGCCGAAGAACTGGCTGAACCACCGCTGGTCCCGCAGCGCGATGCTCTCGCCGAAGGTATTCACGAAATGCAGGGGATCGGCGAGGATGCCGTGCAACTGCTCACCGGGCTTGACGGAATTCCACTGGTGCGGTGGGCGCATCAGGCCCATGCCGTCCCCGGTCGGCGCGGCGACCTTCATCCAGGCCGCGAAGACAAGACCACCGGCGGCGGCGAATCCCCAAGGGATCCAGCGCTGCCAACCGGACGTGGCCCACGATGCGCCGGGCGCGACGCGGGAGAATCCGAACCGATGCACCGGCACCACCACGATGAGCATCGCGAGCAGCACATACGTCGGCTTGCTGATCGGCAGCAGGATGGTCGCGGTCAGCAGCGCCGCCGTTTCCACCCGCCCGAGCCGGTCGCCGAGGAACAGCGCTTTGACCAGCAACGCGGACACCATGATGGCCAGCGCGTTGGTCAACGTGTCGGCGGTGACCGTGCCCGACTGGAACACCGCGATCGGCAGCGCGGCGACGGTGAACGCCAGCCATTGCACCCGATGCCTGCGCAGCGCCCACAAGCCGAATCCGACGACGGTCAGGTAAGCGGAAAGTCCGGCGAGCCGGGTGAGCAGCACCATGCCGCCGACGTCGAGGCCGAACAGCTCGGAAAGTCGAATGCCGACGGCGGCCGGGATATACGGCACCGGCGAGTAGGCGGCGGTATTGGTGAACCAAACCGGTTCGGTGGCCGAGGAGACTTCCGCGCCGCCGAGCCGGTCGTAGTCGCCGGGATCGGCGACCATCGGGTCCGGCTCTTCCGGGTTGGTTGTGTAGTCGTGCATCGCATAGCCCATCACGGCGGTGATGCTGGTCGGCACGTTACCGCCGTAGGCGACGCCGCGATCGTCCTTGATCCGCTCGGGCAGGAAGCCGCCGTGGGCGACCTGATAGGCCCTGCCGAACTGGGTGATCTCGTCATGGCCCCAGAAGGGTGGGGTCACCACGGCGAACGATGCGCCGAAGAGGGTGGCCAGAAGAGTGAAGGCGACGGTCGCCGCGCCGAAGCGGGCGACGATGCGCTGCGCTGTTCGGCGGACCGCGTTACGCGTTGTGCCCGCCGATTCGGCAGCGTCGGGCGACTTCGGTTGTGCGGCACCGTTGTCCGAGCTCGAGGGCTGGTCGAGGATGGCTCGACCCGGCGCGCTATCCGTTGGTGTCGCGTTATCCGCAGGTGTCGACTCTTGGTCGTCGGTCGTGGTTCGGTCGGCCGAAGTGGTCAACGGTCGGCTCCACCGTTCGCGTCACCACCATGTCCGTTCGGGTGCGGGTCGTCGGCGCTGACGGCCGAGTAGCGCAGGTAGACCAGCCGGGACGCCTCGTGCCGTGAGCGGCGGATGCCGTCCAAGATCAGGCCCGCGGTCCAGGCCAGACTGCCGAGCAGCAGCAGCGTGAAGGCGAGGAACAGTGTCGGGAAGCGCGGCACCTCGTGGGTGTTGTAGAACTCGACCACTATCGGGATGGTCAAGATGATCGAGACCAGAAAGCTCAGGGTGCCGAACAAGCCGTAGAACGCGACTGGGCGCTCATGCCTGGCAAGGCCGATGATCAGCGCCAGAATCTTGAAGCCGTCGTGATAGGTGCGCAGCTTGCTTTCGCTGCCCGCGGGCCGATCGCGGAAGCCGACAGGGACGGCGGTCTGCGGCACCCGCAGATGCAGCGAATGCACCGTCAGTTCGGTCTCGATCTCGAATTCCCGCGACACCGCGGGGAAGCTCTTCACGAAGCGGCGCGAGAACACCCGGAAGCCGCTGAGCATGTCTTCGACGTTCTCGCCGAACACCTTTCCGACAACACCGTTGAGCACCTTGTTGCCGGTCTCGTGGCCCGAGCGGTACGCCGAGGCGCCCTCGTCTTCCTGTTTGCGGACGCCGAGCACATGGTCGTAGGGGCCGTCGAGCAGTGTCTTGATCATCAGCGGTGCGGCCGACGCCTCATAGGTGTCGTCGCCATCGATCATCAGGTACACATCGGCCTCGATGTCGGCGAAGGCCCGCCGCACCACATTGCCCTTGCCCTTGGTGTGCTCGGCGCGCACGATCGCCCCGGCCGCGCGGGCTCGCTCGGCGGTCGCGTCGGTACTCAGGTTGTCGTAGACATAGACGACAATTCCCGGCACGGCAGCCTGGAGGTCGGCGACGACCTTGGCGACCGAAGCCTCTTCGTTGTGGCACGGGACCACGGCGGCTATACGAAGCTCGGTGGAGTCCACCCGGGTCAATCCTCGAGGTCGGCGGTGTGAATGGGAACACCGGGAGGGTACAGGGCAGTGTGGCGCAGCGTGTACCCGGTAAGGGTTGCGTGCGCTCGGTTCACCGAGCCTAATGCGTGCGGTCGGAGGAGTCCGGTTATGACGCTGCGCCGGGCGCAGCGCAGGCGCGGTCGGTACCGGCTGGGGTACCGTCGCCCGGTGTCCTACCCCGAGCAGCCCGTGTCAGCACCCGAGCGGTCCGGCTCCGTGCCACCGGTGCCGGCCGCGCAGCCGCTTGCCGCGAAAGTGATCGGCGCCCTGCGGCGCGGCGGGGCGTTCCTCGTGGTCGGTGCGATCGGGTTCCTTGTCGATGCGGGCACCTACAACCTGCTCGTGTTCTGGGGCGGGGAGGGAATTCTGTACCACTCTCCGTTGCCCGCCAAGATCATCGCGATCGCCGTAGCTACCGTGGTCACCTACTTCGGCAACAAGTGGTGGACGTTCGCGCACAAGAACACCGACAACCCTGGCCGTGAATATCTGCTCTACGCCGTGTTCAACGTGGTGGCCATCGGCTTGCAGCTGGGCTGTCTCGGCTTTTCCCGCTACGTGCTCGACCTGTCGACACCGCTGTCGGACAACATTTCCGGCACACTGATCGGGCAGATCGTCGCGGTGGTTTTCCGTTATTGGGCCTACGACAAATTCGTCTTTGTCGGTGGCCCGGCGAACGCCGAGCAACAGAAGTAATTGCGGCACCCTGGTTGCTGAACAGGCGCGGGCCGAGGTCGGTTGATATCCTCGCACCCGCCGCGAACGGCATCCAGGGGCTGTCTGTCCCGTCGGCACCCCGAGCGAGCACCCGGGAGCGCCGCCAATCGACACCGAGGATTTCGAGGACTTCATGGATCAGTCGGCTACCCAAGCCGTTACCGAAACGAACGATCGACCTTCGGCTGCTGAAGCGCCCGCCTCGTTGCGCGCCGACCATCGGGCGCCCGATCGGTTGCTGTTGCAGCGCGGCATCTTCACCGGACCATCGGCGAAGGTCAGCGACGAGCTGTATGCCGTCGTGAAGGGCCGCGCGCATCGGGAGCGACTGGCGTTACGACTGGAAAAGGGCGCGACGGCCCACACCAACACCTACTTCGGTCGGTTCGCCGCCAGCTACTGGCAGCGCTGGACCACCGTCACCGAGGTGCGGGCGACGATGGTGCTCGACGTGGCCGCGAAGGCAAGGGTCCGGGTGGTCGCCTCTGATATCGCCGGACACCGACGGATCATCGAGACCGCCGAGATCACCGCGGCCGGCCCGCTGACACTGACAGCGCCGCTGGACCAATACGTCGACGGTGGTGCGTTGTGGCTCGAGTTCGATGCCATCGGCGGCGACCTCGGGATCACCGAACTCACCTGGACCTCGGTCGCGCCCGACCATGTGCGGCCGGTGGCGATCGCGATCTGCACCTTCAACCGGGCCGCGGATTGCGCCGAAACGGTGGCCGCGCTGGCCTCGGACGCGACCGTGCTCGCCGCGATCGACGCGGTGTACGTGGTCGACCAGGGCACCGATCTGGTGGAGAACCGTCCGGTGTTCCAGAACACCCTGCCGGTCTTCGGCGACAAACTGCGCTACATCCGGCAGCCCAATCTCGGCGGGGCGGGTGGCTTCACCCGCGGCCTCTACGAGGTGTCCGCGGTGAACGAGCACGCCGATGTGATCCTGATGGACGACGACATCCTGTGCGAGCCGGAAACGGTGCTGCGGCTCAATGCCTTCGCCAATATGACAGTGGAGCCGACGCTGGTCGGTGCCCAGATGCTGTTTCTGCTGAACCCCGACTACCTCAATGTCGGCGCCGAAGAGGTGCACCTGCACGAGCTCGAGCACGGGCAGAAGGTGCCGAAGGCATTGCGCAACACCAGCATGCTCAAGCGCAACCAGGAGCGGCGCGTCGATGCGGGCTACAACGCCTGGTGGACCTGCCTCATCCCGGCGGAGGTCGTGGCCAAGATCGGTCTGCCGATCCCGATCTTCTTCCAGTGGGACGACGTCGAATACGGCGTCCGGGCCCGCGAGAACGGGTTCGTGACGGTCACCCTGCCGAATGCCGCGGTGTGGCACGCCGACTTCTATTGGAAGGACTACGACGACTGGGCGCGTTACTTCAGCACCCGGAACTCGCTCATCGTCGGTTCGCTGCACGCCGATCTCGACGCGAAGGCCATCAGCCGCCAGCTGTTCCGCAGTCTGGCCGAACACCTGGTTGCCATGCAATACGGTCTGGTGCACACCACCCTGCAGGGCATCGAGGACTTCCTCCAGGGCCCGAAGGTGTTGCGCGACGGCGGAATCGAGGCGTTGGCCGCCGCTCGCGCCGCCCGCGGCGACTATCCGGAGACGGCCAAACACGCGGCCGCGACCCCACCGGTGCGCTCCGGGGATATCCAGCTGCGCAGGGCGGGCGGCGAACCGAGCCGCGTGACTGCTGTGCTGATCAAGCGCGCCATCGGCCAGTGGACCGGCCGTACCCAGCACGGCTTGATCGGCATCACCCGCGAGGATGCGCACTGGTGGCACGTCGCACTGTTCGACCATGTCGTCGTCACCGATGCCTCCCAGTCCGGCGTCCGAATCCGCCGCCGCGACAAGGCAAGGGCCCGCGCCCTGCTGCTGCGCACCCTGCGCACCCTGCGTCGCCTGCGCCGTGAACTGCCCGCCTTGCAGCAGCAGTACCGCGCCGCGGTCCCGGAGCTCACCAGCCGCGCGAACTGGGAACGCCTCTACGGCATCGAGTCGGACTAGGTCGCCGTACAACGAGTGACGAGCCGTACCCGCCATCGCGGGTGCGGCTCGTCCGGTTCACCGGGGCGCGTCGGCGCAGTCGCCGATGGGTCCGGGCATCGGCGCTTCGGTCGCCGATAAACCCGCTGCGCAACAGTCGTTTCACGACGCGGCGCCCGACCTCGAACAGAGGCCGAGCGCCGGGTGTACCTCGGGACTGTGCTTCAGAGGAACAGGTCGGTGGTCAGTTCGCCGTCGCCGGGGACGACGCGATACTTGTCGAGATCGGTAATGCCGTGGGCGGCAAGGACTTCGTCGTCGAGGAAGAAGTTTCCGCTGGTCTCCTTGGACGGTGCGGTGAGGACCAGGTAGGCGGCGTCGGCATAGATGTCGGGGGTGCGGGAGGTGGCGATCATTTCTTCGCCGCCGAGCAGGTTCTGCACCGCGGCAGTAGCGATGGTTGTGCGCGGCCACAGCGAGTTGACCCCGATGCCGTCGCCCTTGAGCTCCTCGGCCAATCCCAGTGTGGTCAGCGACATTCCGTACTTGGCGATGGTGTAGCCCAGCGCCATGCCCGCCCACTTGGGGTCGAGGTTCAGCGGCGGCGAGAGGGTGAGGATGTGCGGGTTGCGGCCCGCCGCCGCCGACTCGCGCAGTGCCGGAATGCTGAGCTTGGAGAGCAGGAAACTGCCGCGGCAGTTGATGTCCTGCATGAGGTCGTACTTCTTCATCGAGATGGCGTCGGTGGGGGAAAGGTCGATCGCCGAGGCGTTGTTGACCACCAGGTCGATGCCGCCGAAGCGCTCGACCGTCTGGCGCACGGCCTCGGCCACCGACTCGTCGATCCGCACGTCGCCGACGAACGGCAGCACCTGGCCGCCCGCGGCCTCCAGCTCGGCCGCCGCGGTGTGGATGGTGCCGGGAAGTTTGGGATGCGGCTGGTCGGTCTTGGCGATGAGGGTGATGTTCGCGCCGTCGGCGGCGGCCCGCTTGGCGATTTCCAGACCGATGCCGCGGCTGCCGCCCGACATGATCATCGTCTTGCCTGCGAGCGGCTTCGATCCCGGTTCCGTCATGACCTGCTCCTGTCGTCTGTGCCGCAGGTGGCGCCCCGCGGCCTTCCGCGCTTTGCACGTTAAGGGTAAACCCTGCCCCTATGCAACCAGTTGCATAGGGTGGTCGAAGAGAGGGCATCGGAACCGCGATGTTCCGATGCCCTCGACTTCACCAGAGGCGTCAGATGCTCGCGATCATGACGATGTTGAGCAGCATGATCAGTGCGGCCAGTCCCCAGGTGACGTAGAGGAACACCATGCCCGGCGTCTTCTGCGGCACCTGACCGATCGCGCCGTTGAGGAAGATGACCACGGGCGCGCGGTAATAGAACCGTGTGCCCTGCCCCTCGGCGATCGGCACTGTCACATTGGCGGGGCCCATATCGAACAGCCACGGGGTGGTGACCTTGACGTGGTACTGGCCCGGCCCGACGGGGATGTGATTCTGTCCCCAGCGTGTGTTCGGCACCCGCTGACCATTGACCAGGATCTTCGGCTTGGTCAATGCCAGCAGGAAGGCGAATCCCGAGTACGACGCATCGACGGTGATTCCGGGCGGCGCAGGCGGCGCGGGCGGTGCGCCGTAGGGCGCCTGCGGCGCGAACTGCGGTGCGGGCTGTCCGTACGGCTGTCCGTACGGTGCGGCCTGTTGCCCGAACTGCGGAGCTTGCGGCTGACCGTATGCAGGCTGCGGTTGGCCGTAGGCAGGTTGCGGGATCTGTGGTTGGCTCGGGTGTTGCTGATCCGGCGCGTACTGCGGCGGTGCACCGTATGGTTGCGGCGCACCGTACTGCGGTGCGGGCTGGCCGTATGCGGGCTGCCCAGGCCATTGCCCGGGCTGCTGGCCCTGAGGCGGATACCCGCCGGGGTAACTCATTCAACCCTCCCAGTTATCGATTAATGCGAGCCGACCCTACCGTGATTCGGCCAGTTCAGCGCCGCCGAGAGTTCCGCTCCTGGTAAGTCCTCCGGTGCTGCTTGGTGAGGTTGCGCCAGACTCGCTCCCGCTCGGCTTGGAGGCGTTTGTCGGTGCGGGCGGCCATCCAGGCGTTCTCGCGGGCCAGTTTGCGATAGCTGTCGACCCGGCGCTGGGTCAGCTCGCCGTTATCGATGGCCTCCTGTACCGCGCAGCCCGGTTCGCCGTGGTGCGCACAATCGCCGAAACGGCATTGCTCGGCAATGGATTCCAGATCGCTGAAGGTCTTTTCGATGCCCTCGGCCGCATCCCACAACCCGATGCCGCGCAATCCGGGCGTATCGATCAGCGTGCCGCCACCGGGCAACGGTTGCAGCTCCCGGTGCACTGTGGTGTGCCTGCCCTTCTTGTCGGCCGCGCGAACAGCATTGGTGGCGAACGCTTCTCGACCGAGCAGGGCATTGGCGAGCGTCGATTTGCCGGCGCCGGAAGGGCCGATCAACGCGACGGTTCCGTCGAGCATCGTGGTGAGCACATCCAGCCCGAACCCACTGCTGGCACTGACCGCGAGCGCGGCAGCGCCCGGTGCGACGGCGGCCACCTCGTCGAGCGGAATATCCAGCGCCGCATCCGCTTTGGTGAGCAGCACAATCGGCTGTGCATTACTTTCCCAGGCCAGCGCAAGCATCCGCTCGATGCGCCCGAGATCGACATCTCCGTCGGCCGCGGTGCAGATCAGCACGGTGTCGACATTCGCGGCGAGCACCTGCCCCTGCGACCGTCCCGACACCGCCGATCGCATGATCGCCGACCATCGCGGCAGCAGTTGCCGCACCGTCGATTCGGCATCGATGCTCACCCAGTCGCCGGTGCACAGGCCGCTGATCTCGGAATCCGATCGCGGACACCGAGCCCGGGCCGGCCCCGCGGGCGTCGCGACATCGCATTCGCTGCGGTCCATTCGAATCACCCGCGCGGGCACGCACCCATCGGTGATGAGCGCCTCGTATTCAGTAGCTACGGCTTCGGTCCAGCCGTAAGGGACAAGCAGGTCGTAGTCGACCATGATGGAAGGAATCCTTCGTCGAGCACCGAGCCCGACCCGGGCTCAGTGAGTGGAGTGAGTGGTGGAGGTCCGTCCGGCGGCGCGCAGTCGCGCAGCTCGCCCGGGCATGACAATCCGAAGCTCGGTAGTCACGCGGTCCACCTCCTCACCTATCTCCTCGAAGTTCCTCAACACACTGACAGCTGCGCCCAACCCTGCGCAACCTATTTTTCCCGCGCCGAAGCGCGCGCGGTTCGGCGCGGGGATGGTTTGCGGCGTTCGGTTGCTACAAGGTCAGCGTTTGTCCGGCTTGCCGAACTGCTCGTTGCGGCCGAGGCTGCGTAGCTGGAACCATTCGCGCAGGCCGGCGGGGTCGCGGCGGGTGACGAGGAAGAACCAGGAGAAGCGGATCCATTCCTGGGGGAGCAGCTTTCGCATACCGGGCTGGGCCATCAGGTAGCCACGGTTGCGGTAGGTGAAGTAGCGCTTCACCGGATCATCGGGGTACTGGGTGTGCATGCGGCCGCCGAGGATCGGCTTGAATTCGGCGGCGCCATTGGGGTGTAGGTAGGCCGTTTGTAGGCAGGTGCCGAAGGGCAGGCCGGAGCGGACCAGGCGGCGGTGCACCTCGACCTCGTCGCCGCGGACGAAAAGGCGCAGATCGGGCACACCGATCACGTCGACCGCCTTGGCGGAGATGAGAGCGCCGTTGAACAGGGAGGCGATACCGGGCAGGAAGTCCTCGTCGCCTAGTTCGGAGCGCAGCCGCCGCCACACCACACCGCGGCGCAGCGGGAAGGCGAGCCGATCCGGTTCGTCGATATCGCAGACCACCGGCGAGACCTCGGAAAGGCCGTGCCGGGCAGCGCAATCCAGCAGAATGGACAGCACCTCGGGGCCCTCGGGCCGGCCGTCGTCGTCGGCGAGCCACACCCAGTCCGCGCCCTGGGTGAGCGCGTGCAGCATGCCGAGCGCGAAACCGCCCGCGCCACCGAGGTTGTGCGCCGATCCCAGGTAGGTCGATTCGATCGGCTGCTGCCCGACCAGTTCGGCGACCTCGGGCTCGTTGCCGTTATCGATCACGATCAGGTGGTCCACCGGCCGCGACTGGGAGGTGACGACCTTCAGCGATTCCGCGAGCAGCTCACGCCGCTTGTGCGTGACCACGACCGCGATGATCCTGGCGTCGGGGCCGGTACCGGTCGGGGTGAGGTCGGCGGGAGCGGTCGCCGGCGCCGAATCACTCGCGGTTGCGTCGACCTTCGGTGCCGCCGCGTCGATCGAGGCATCGGCCGCGGCTACCGTCTCGGAGGTGTCCTGCGGCGGATCGACCGGGGACTGCCCCCCCGTGACGATCGGGGGTTCCTGCCCAGTCGATTCACTCATGCCTCCGCCTCGCTGACGCTCGGCCCCGGCATGCGCGATGCGCGCTGGCACACGATTCGCTCGCTGCGCTCGCTCATGCCTTATTCCGCTCCAGTTCTCGTTCGGTGCCCATTGTCCGCTCGGCTTCCATTTCGCGCAGCACGGTGGCGACGTGGTTTCCCGCCTCCGGTCCTTCGTACGCGCGCACAACTTCTTCTATACCGCCGCGCAAACGGATCTGCCCATGGTCGATCCACATGGCGGTATCGCAGAGTTGCGCGAGGAATTCATTGGAATGGCTGGCGAACACCAGGATGCCGGACCTGGCCACCAATGACTGCAACCGGATGCGGGCTTTCTTCATGAATTCGGCGTCCACCGCGCCGATGCCCTCGTCTAGCAGCAGGATTTCCGGGTCGATCGAGGTGACAACGCCCATGGCCAGGCGAACCCGCATACCCGTCGAATAGGTGCGCAGCGGCATGGACAGGTACTCGCCGAGCTCGGTGAAATCGGCGATCTCATCGATCTTGGACAGCATCTGCTTGCGTGTCTGCCCGAGGAAGAGGCCACGGATGATGATGTTCTCGTAGCCGGAAATCTCCGGGTCCATGCCGACGCCGAGATCGAACACCGGCGCCACGCGGCCACGGATGCGCGCACTGCCGCGCGAGGGCTCGTAGATTCCCGAAAGCAACCGCAGCAGCGTCGACTTGCCTGCGCCGTTGTGCCCGACAAGGCCGATCCGGTCGCCTTCCTTCAGCGAAAGCGTGATGTCGCGCAACGCCTCGACGACCACGACATCGGACTGATTGCGTCCGATCGCGCCGCCCGCCTTACCGAGGAACGCCTTCTTCAGCGACCGCGATTTGGCGTCGAAAATCGGGAACTCGACCCACGCCTGGCGGGTTTCGATACTCACATGGTCGGTCATCGAGCCCCTCCTAAACCCAGTACGGCACGCGTGAACGGAACTGCTTCATCGCGAAGATCGCCACGATCCAGCCGATCACGGTGATGGTGCCGACGATCACCCAGTGATACAGATGCTGATCGTCGCCGAGCAACGGCGCACGGACGATTTCCAGGTAATGGAACGTCGGGACGATTTCGGCCAGTTTCGCGCGCTCGCTGACCTGGCCGCCCTGGGCCTCCAGGCTTTTCGTATTCCACATGACCGGAGTCAGCACGAACAGCATCAGCGTGAGGCTGCCGAGGATCGGCGCGATATCGCGGTAGCGAGTGCTGAAGATGCCGAACACGATCGACACCCACATCGCGTTGAGGAACAGCAGCCCGAGTGCGGGGATGGCGAATATCGCGGTCCAGTGCAGTTTCTCCCAGACACCGAATGCGACCAGCACAACCAGATAAATCAGCATGTTGTGCGCGAAGAACAGCAGCTGCCGCCACACCAGGCGATAGACATGCACGCTCAGCGCCGAGGGCAGCTGTTTGATCAGTCCCTCGTTGGCGATGAACACATCGGAGCCCTCGAGGATGCTTGCGTTGATGACGTTCCAGACGATGATGCCGACGGCCACATAGGGCAGGTAGTCCTTGATCGGCTGATCGAGCAGCGCCGCGTACAGCAGGCCGATCGCCGCGGCCTGCACGCCGGTCGCGATGGTGATCCAGAACGGCCCGAGCACCGAGCGCCGGTAGCGCTGCTTGATGTCCTGCCAGCCGAGCGACAGCCATAGTTCGCGCTGCGAAAAGCCACCGCGGAAATCCTTGAAGGCGCGCTGGAAGGTCTGCGAATCCGACACGATTGGTGTCTCGACCGCGACGGACTCCACTGCGGGAGCGTCGTCTGCCGATGTGGTCGGCTGCTCGTCGGGGGTCACCGGAGTCTCATTCGCTGACTTCTTCTTCGCGTCTTCCGCCGAGGTCTCTGCGGAAGGCTCGTCGGAAAGTGCTTGGCTGGTATCTGAACGCACTTGGCTCTCTTCAGTACGCCCCGGGTCGACAGCGGAAACCGAGTCGGGGCGAGCGGCAGCGGCGGGCACGGTGCCCGAGCCTACCCTCGTAAATTCCGGTCGGCCCGCGTGGCCACGCGGGGTCTACAGATACTGTCCGGTTCCGCCGGTGGTCTGGCCCGGTGCGCCACCCCGTGGGTCGAGCGCATGGATGCCGGGCGGCAGCGCGCCCTGACGCATCTGTTCCAGCTGGGCACGTGCCGCCATCTGCTGGGCGAACAGTGCGGTCTGGATGCCGTGGAACAGCCCCTCCAGCCAGCCGACCAGCTGCGCCTGGGCGATGCGCAGTTCGGCGTCGGTGGGGATGGCGTCGTCGGTGAACGGCAGCGTGAGCCGCTCCAGCTCGTCGCGCAGTTCGGGGGCGAGGCCCTGTTCCAGCTCGCGGACCGAGGATTTGTGGATCTCGCGCAGCCGGGTGCGGCTCGCATCGTCCAGCGGTGCGGCGCGTACCTCTTCCAGCAGCTGCTTGATCATGGTGCCGATGCGCATGACCTTCGCTGGCTGCTCGACCATATCGGCGAGCGATTCGCCGGAGTCGTCGGTGTCATCCGACGCATCGGATTTCTTGTCGCTGTCGGTGACAACCTGCGCGGTGAAGGGCGAGTCCGATCCGGCCTCCGCGGTGGCGGCCAGCGGTCGGCCATCGGGTCCGATCACGACGATGGATTCCGGTGCCTCATCCGATTGCGTCATGATCCCTATCATGTCGCGTTCGCCGCGAACACGCTAAGGCGGGCGGTCGAGGTCGCCGGAGTCCGTGCCGCGGCGGTGTGCCGGCGTTCTATTCTGTTCGGGTCGTGTGGTTCGGATTTGCTGAAAGTCGGTTGCCATGCTGAGTCCCAGGTCGTTGCGCGCGTGCCTGTCGGTGTCTTTCCCCTCGAGAGGGAACGCGGTTACACAGCCCTGCCCGCTGCCCTTAGAGTGGCCAACATGACATACGACGTCGCGAGGGTTCGGGGCCTGATACCGTCCCTGGGCGACGGCTGGATCCATCTCGACCCGCAAGCGGGCATGCTGGTCCCGGATTCGGTATCTCGTGCCGTCTCAACAGGTTTCCGCACCTCGTCGTTTTCGCATATCGGACGCAATGGCGCCGCGGTGCGCAGCGCCGCGATCTTGGACGCGGCCCGTGAGGCCGTTGCGGACCTGGTCGGCGGCGATCCCGCAGGTGTGGTGCTCGGACCGGACCGGGCGGTGCTGCTGGCCTGGTTGGCGGAGTCGCTGAGTTCGCGCCTCGGGCTGGGCACCGGGATTGTGTTGTCGCGTTTGGACGACGAGGCCAATGTCGCGCCATGGCTGCGGATCGCGAACCGCTACGGCGCACATGTGCGCTGGGCCGAGGTCGAGATCGAGACCTGCGAGATGCCTTCGTGGCAGTTCGAGGAACTGATCGGGCCGACCGCCCGGCTCGTCGCGCTCACTGCGGCATCACCGATCGTCGGGTCCGCGCCCGCGGTCCGGGTCGCCGCGGACCGTGTGCACGAGGTGGGCGGTCTACTCGTTGCCGACGCCTTCGGTGCGTCGCCGTATGCGCTCATCGATATCGACGAACTCAATGCCGACGTCGTCGCGCTCAGCGCCCCCGCATGGGGTGGCCCGCAGATCGGCGCGCTGGTCTTCCGTGATCCCGCGTTCCTGGACCGGATTCCGTCGATGTCGTTGAATCCGTATGCGAAGGGCGCCGAGCGGCTCGAGGTGGGTGGCCACCAGTACGCCCTGCTCGCTGGGCTCACCACCTCGATCGACTTCCTCGCCGGGCTCGACGAGCGGGCCACCGGCACCCGCCGCGAGCGCCTGGAGATGTCGATCACCTCGCTGCAGGACTACCACGATCAGCTCTTCGAGCACTTGATGGACGTGCTCGACAAGATCCCCAACCTGACCGTCATCGGCCGCGCCTCCACCCGCATACCGACGGTCAGCTTCACCCTCGCCGGCATGCAGGCCGAGAAGGTCGCCGCCAAGCTGGCCGACAACCGGATCGGCACCCTCAGCGGCGTGCACGGCGGCAGCCGCCTGCTGGACGCGCTCGGTGTCAACGATGAAGGCGGTGCGGTGACCGTCGGCCTCGCCCCGTACACCACCAAATTCGAGATCGACCAACTCGGCAGGGCGCTCGCCGCCCTGGAGTGACCGTGGTCGACCTAGTGGCGCCCGCGCCCGTGGTTTTGCGGCGTCTACTTCCCGGAAGTACTGAAAGTTGTTGCGCACCACAATGGCTGCCGCAACCCGACAACCTGCGCATGCGTAAGCGCCGCGCCACCGGTGCGGTCCGGCGCCGCCGAACGAAGTTGCACCTCGCTCGAGCCGGACATGCCCGGCCCGGATCGAGTAATCCTGGGCCGGGATTCGTCTGCCGATCAGTTCGTCATGCCGGCGAACATGCCTGGCTGGTAGGAACCCCCTTGGTTGCGCACGATCACGCTGAGCCGGTTGGCCGCGTTGATCTGGGCGACCAGGCAGACCAGCGCGGCGATCTGGTCATCGTCGTAGTGCTTGCGCACCTGGGCCCAGGTCTCGTCGGACACGCCGTGCTGGGCGTCGGCGAGCCGGGTACCCTCCTCGGCGAGCGCCAGCGCGGCCCGCTCGGCCTCGGTGAACACGCTGGCCTTGCGCCAGACGGCGACCAGGTTGAGCCGGACTGCGGTTTCACCGGCGGCCGCGGCCTCCTTGGTGTGGAGGTCGACGCAGAAACCGCAGCCGTTGATCTGGCTGGCGCGCAGCGACACCAGCTCCTGCGTGGCCTTCGGTAGCGTCGATTGTTCGATCACCAGACTGGTGTTGGCAAACCGCTTGCCGAACTTCGCGCCGGTCGGGTTGTCGAGCATGTTGAATCGGGCGTCCATGATTTCGTCCTTACTGGTGGTGTTGCGTACCGAACGAACACAAGATGCCGACGACCCGATCCCCGTGACAGCGCGGCCATGTGATGTGGGCCACCGATCGCGGGTGTCACAAAACGGTTGGTACCGGCGTCTTGTGCCCGACACAGTCGAGAGCGCACAGACAGGAGCCGCCGATGAGCGAGCGCATGGACTCCGCCACCGAGGCGTTCGTCACCCACCGCAACCTGCTGTTCACCGTCGCCTACGAGATGCTCGGTTCGGCCGCCGACGCGGAGGACGTCCTGCAGGAGACCTGGATGAAATGGGCGGACGTCGATCTCGATGCGGTGCGGGAGCAGCGTGCATACCTTGTTCGGATCGCCACCCGCCAGGCGCTGAGCCGGCTGCGTACGCTCGGCCGTCGCAAGGAGTCCTACGTCGGTCCCTGGTTGCCCGAGCCGCTGCTGACCGCGCCCGACGTGGCCGAGGACGTCGAGTTGGCCGACAGCGTCTCGATGGCGATGCTGCTGGTGCTGGAGACGCTCGCGCCGACCGAGCGGGCGGTGTTCGTGCTGCGCGAGGTATTCGATCTGGAGTACGACGAGATCGCGGAAGCCGTCGACAAGACGCCGGCCGCGGTCCGCCAGATCGCCCACCGGGCGCGGGCGCACGTTGCCGCGCGCCGGCCGCGCGGGGTCGTCTCCGCGGCCGAGACCCGAGACGCACTCGAAGCGTTTCGACGCGCGATCGAAACAGGCGATCTGCAGAGCCTGCTCGACCTGCTCGCGCCGGACGTCGTCCTGCTGGGTGATGGTGGCGGCGTCGTGCAGGCCGCGCTGTCGCCCGTTGTGGGGGCAGGCAGCGTAGCCGCCGTGCTGGGCAGGATCGCTGCCGCGGCGTCGCTGCAGCCGGCGCAGGTCAATGGCAACCCGGCGCTGATTCTCCGGCTCAACGGCGAGATCGACACCGTCGTGGCGGTGCGCATCGACGAGGGCCTCATCACCGGGCTCTACGCCGTGCGCAATCCTGCGAAGCTGTCTCGTGTCGAACAGGAGACCGCGGTGAGCCGCTGAGTCCGAAAGACTCCGTCGGCGTCGCTACCCGACGGGTCGCCGATCCGGCCGACCGGCCGGACTTCGGCATGGTGGTCAGATCTCGCGGACGCGCAGGATCACTTTTCCGAAGGTCTCGCCGGAATCGAGCATCCGGTGGGCCTCGGGGGCGTCCTCGATCGGGATCTCCGCATGGATGACCGGCACGATGGTGCCGTCGGCGATCAGCGGCCAGACCTGGCGGTTCAGGTCGGCGATGATCGTGGCCTTGCTGTGGTTGCCGGTGGCGGGTCTGTTGCGCACATTGTTCGCGTGGATGCTGCCCCATTTGCCGAGCAGCGCAGCGAGATTCAGTTCTCCGCTGACGCCGCCCTGCATGCCGATGACGACCAGGTGGCCGTGCTGGGCGAGTGCCTCTACGTTGCGCGGCAGGTAGGCGGCGCCCATGTTGTCGAGGATGATGTCGGCGCCGGGGCCGCCCGCGCCGGACTCCTCGGCGCGGATCCGCGCGACGAAGTCGTCGTCGCGATAGTTGATCAGCACGCTCGCACCGAGCTCCTTACAGCGCTCCAGCTTCTGCTGCGACCCCGCGGTCACCGCGACCCGCGCCCCTCGGGTCACCGCCAACTGGATGGCGTGGGTGCCGATTCCGCTGCCACCACCGTGGATGAGCACCAGCTGGCCCGCGTGCAGGCCCGCCGTCGTGACGAGGTTCGACCACACCGTCGCGGCTACCTCCGGCAATCCGGCCGCCGCACCGAGATCCAGTCCGTCGGGCACCGCAAGCACCTGCGTCGCCGCCACCACGACCCGTTCGGCGTAACCGCCGCCGGACAGCAGCGCGCACACGCGATCGCCGACATGCCAGTCGTGCACACCGTCGCCGAGCTCCGCGATCACACCGGAGACTTCCAAGCCGACGATCCCGCTCGCCCCGGGCGGCGGCGGATAGAAACCCTGGCGTTGCAACAGATCCGCGCGATTGACACCGGCCGCGGCCACCTCGATCAGCACCTCACCGTGCCCCGGCGCCGGGTCAGGAGTTGCCGTCCACTCCATCACCTCGGGCCCGCCGAAACCGTTCAGGTTGATTGCACGCACCCGACCCATCCTGCCGGGTGCGCCATCGGACCGTGCGCGCGACGGCCTATTCGAGCCGTCGACTCGGCAGCTGTGACACCGCGCCGCATACTCGGCGCACCCAATCCGACGAGCATCCTGCGCGAACGGATCGAACGGACTACCGTCCCACCCGTGAGCGGCTTCGTCGACTTCCAGAACGAGATCTACCTGGGTGGACTCGGTGGTTCGGTGCCCGAATTGCCGATGACGGCCGCGGGATTGGAGCAGCGGGCACAGCAGCTGCTCGACCCGGCCGCCTTCGCGTATGTGGCGGGCAGCGCGTCGTCGGAACGGACCGCCGCGGCCAATCGCAGCGCGTTCGATCGGCATCGGATCGTGCCGCGGATGCTGCGCGGCACCTCAGGGCCGGGGGCGCGCGATCTGTCGGTGGAGGTGCTCGGCACCCGATTGGCCGCGCCGGTGCTCACCGCGCCCGTTGGGGTGCTCGAACTGCTGCACGAGCGCGGTGAGGTGGTCGTCGGCGAGGTCACCAAGGAACTCGGCCTCGGCACGGTGCTGTCGACGGCGGCCTCCTCGACCATCGAGGAGGTCGGCGCGGCGGCGGGCGAGTGGTGGTATCAGCTGTATTGGCCCAGCGATGACGAGCTCGCGCGCTCGTTCGTCGCCCGCGCCGAGCGCGCGGGGGCCAAGGCGATCATCGTCACCGTCGACACCCCGAGTCTCGGCTGGCGGCCACGCGATCTGGAGGTTGCGCATCTGCCGTTCCTGCACGGCAAGGGCATTGCCAACTATCTGTCCGATCCGGTCTTCCGCGCGAAATTGCCGACGCCGCCGGAAGACAGTGCGGACGCGATGCGGGCGGCCATCCTCACCTGGGCCGGCGTGTTCGGCAACCACACCCTGCGCCCGGCCGACCTCGCCCGGCTGCGCGAATGGACCGATCTGCCGATCGCGGTGAAGGGCATCCTGCACCCTGAGGATGCCCGCCAGGTGGTCGACGCGGGCGCCGACGCGGTAGTGGTGAGCAATCACGGCGGCCGCCAGGTGGACGGCTCGATCGCCGCGCTGGACGCGTTGCCCGCCGTCGTCGCCACCATCGGCGACCGCGCCGACGTGCTTTTCGATTCCGGCGTGCGCACCGGCTCGGACCTGCTGATCGCGCTGGCGCTCGGCGCGAAGGCGGTGCTGTACGGCAGGCCGTGGGCCTACGGT
Source organism: Nocardia sp. NBC_01009 (assembly GCF_045208035.1). Classification (NCBI taxonomy): domain Bacteria; kingdom Bacillati; phylum Actinomycetota; class Actinomycetes; order Mycobacteriales; family Nocardiaceae; genus Nocardia; species Nocardia sp. NBC_01009. The sequence goes on from NZ_CP108695.1 coordinate 1,447,596, forward strand.
CTCGGCATCGCCGGGCGGGAGGGTGTGCGCCATGCGCTACGGGTGCTGTTGGCCGATTTCGACTCCACGCTCGGGCTTTCCGGCTGCGCGAGCCCGGGCGAGTTGGACCGATCGCTCGTCGCGACCGCGCGCTGAACTCCGCGCGGCCTGGGATTATGCCAGATCGGACGCGCTTAGAATGGAGAACGTGCATCCCGAACCCAGCCCTCGCGTGTCTGCGGAGCCGAATTGGCTCGACCCGGGGCAGGCACGCGCATGGCGGGCCTACATGGACGGCCACCAGCGCCTGATGGCAGCGCTGAATCGACAGCTGCAACGCGACAGTGACCTCAGCCTCGCCGAATACCGGATCCTGGTCCTGCTGTCGGAGGCGCCCGGTCGATCGCTGCGCATGAGCGAGCTCGCCGATGGCGTGCTCTCGTCCCGGAGCAGGCTGACCCATCAGATCCGGCGCATGGAAGACCAGCGCATGGTGCGCCGCAATACCTGCCTCGAGGACGGCCGCGGTGTGCTGGCCGAACTCACCGAGGAGGGCATGCGCAGACTGGAGGCGGCGGCCCCCGGACACGTCGACGCCGTTCGCCGCGACTTCGTCGGCCTGCTGACACCCGTCCAACTGGAAGCGATCGGCGAGGCCTTCGCGTGCATCGACCGGGTGATCGGAGAGCGTGCCGGCTGATCCGTCCGCTACGATCGTGACCCTGGAGACGTGGCAGAGCGGCCGAATGCACTCGCCTTGAAAGCGAGCGTCGCGAGAGCGACCGGGGGTTCAAATCCCTCCGTCTCCGCAATAGTTGGCCATTCGTCCCTCGCGGTCAGCGGCGTTGGACGAAATTCGGGCGGATGTCGAGGTCCGGCGGGTCGTAATACCGATGGAAGGTGGGGGTCAGCCCTGCGGAGATCGGGGGGTTGACCCAGGTCCAGTCGGTTGGACAGGCGCGGCCCGCGGCCTCTTCACGCTTGACGTGGTCGCAGAACTGTTTGGCCACAGTGTGGTGGTCGACGATATAGACGCCGGATCTGCGGAAGCTGTGCAGCACTGCCCGGTTCAGTTCGACGAGGGCTTGGTCGCGCCACAGGGTGCGTTCGTGGCGGGTGTCCAGACCCATCATCTCGCCGATCAGCGGGAGCATGTTGTAGCGGTTGGTGTCGGTGAGGTTGCGCGCACCGATTTCCGCGCCCATGTACCAGCCGTTGAACGGGGCGAACGGGTAGGTGATGCCGCCGATCTCCAGGTTCATATTCGAAACCGCAGGCACCGCATGCCATTTCAGGCCGAGGCTGGCGAACCAGTCGAATTCGGGGTGTTCGAGCGCGACCTCCCGTGCCAGCTCGGGCGGCACGTTGAACCAGCGGATCGGCTCGTCGGGCGTGCTGATGAGCACCGGCAGAATGTCGAAAGGTGTTCGCGCGCCGCACCAACCGAGCTTCGTCGCGAACTCGGTGATCGCGATATTGGCCGCATCGCCGGTGACGGAGCCGTCGCCATTGCGATATCCCGCATACCGGATCAATTGTGGACTGACGATGCGGAATTCGCGTCCGTCGGCCTGGCGTGGCGGGCCGACGGTGATCATCGACTGGATCGCGCCGCCATTGGTTGCCATGTGCAAATGCTGCCAGCAGACCTCTGCGAGCTCCCGGGCCGAGCGCACTCGCCGCGCATCGAGCAGCTTCAGCGACCGCCAGTGTTTCCGACCGACACAGCGGGCGTGGTTGCGCCACGCGAGTTTGGCTCCGATCAGGATTTCCTCGGCCGTCTGCTGGTAACTGCCGGTCTGCTCTAGTTGCTCCAGCGCGCTGCGACGACGGTGCGTCGACAGATGGGCCAGTTCGGGCCGGCGGAAGAATTCGTCGCATTCATGCATGCGCCGCCGTAGCTCGAGGCTGAAAGACTCGGTGTCGGTAGGGGTTTCGAGCTGTTTGTCGAGCGACGCTACGGGAAACACTTGATTCACAGTTTTCTCCGGTCGGGCATCAGGTACTGCGGCCAAACAGACGGACATGTTTCGAGCAGAGAATTCGCGCACCTAGGCGCAGTCGATCCCGACGACATCCGGTGGGCCTCGAGATAACTCGAGGGTTGCGGCGGTCGCGCGGCGGGCGTGCTGGCCTACCGAGGGCGCGGGACGAGCTAACGGTTTGCCGCGGGCGCACATAGCAGCATGACCTTGCTGCCGGTGTTTGCTATCCGCGATCATGCTCGTCCCAATCGACGGCTGAAAAGGCCCGTGCAGCAGCGTACGACCGGTGTGCTGGTCGTGTGCCTGGATTCACGGTTTTGGCTGCTCGGCTGCGGCGTGCTGTCCTGATCCGGCGTGTCGCAGTCCGATCGATCGGTTCGGCTCTCCTCGCCGGGATCGACCACACCCGCCCGAAAGCTGGTGGCAGACAACAGCACCGGAAAGTCCACACGGTCGGTTTCTGGTTCTGGACGGAACCTGGCTTCGGGTGATCTCGGCTACATCGTCGTCGGTCTGTTCGTAGTGACCCGGGCGGTCGCGGTGGCGGGTGGCGCGTCGCCGGGGTGGAACGGCGCTGGCAGCACAGCCTGGCCGCCGACCGAGAATTGTAAGGTGGCGCAGATCCCGCCGGATTCGGCGCTGACATGGCGGCGGCGGCCACTTTTACATCTCTGGCAGGATGGCGATCATGCTGTCTCGGCCCAGGGTGCGGCGTTGGGTCTCCAGCGCCATGGTGAGTGTTGCACTGATAACGGGTGCGGTGGCGATCGGTGCGTCCTCGGGATCCGCGGCGCCCGGCGATCCGCCGCGGCCCAGCACCGGATCCGCGGACGGGCCCGCCCCGGCCGAGCCGACAACCGCGCCCGCGCGTCGGGCGGCCATCGACCACATCGAACCGATCAACGACCGCTGGTTGCGGGTGTTCGTGGACTCGCCCGCTATGAGCCGCGACGTCGAGGTGCACGTGCTGCTGCCGCGTGAGCGCAACCATGCGCGCCCGACGGTCTACATGCTCGACGGCCGCGCTGCGAACCCGACCAGCAACAACTGGACCGAACAGGGGCACGCGGAGGAATTCTTCGAAGACAAAGACGTCAATGTGGTGCTGACGGTGGGCGGCCCGGCCAGCTTCTACACCGACTGGCAGCAGCCGGATCCGGTGCTCGGCACCAATAGGTGGGAAACGTTCCTCACCAAGGAGCTGCCGCCGCTGATCGATGCGAAATTCGAGGGTAATGGGCGCAATGCGGTCATGGGTGTCTCGATGGGCGCCGAGGCCGCGATGATGCTCGCCTTCCGGCAGCCGCAGCTATACGTGGCAGTGGCTGGGCACAGCGGCTGTTTCTCCATGGGAACCGACTTCGGGCAGACGCAGGCCCGCGCGATCGTGGCCACCTACCGTGGTCAGCCCGACAATATGTTCGGCAAGCAGAACGATCCCGCATGGCTCGCCCACGACGTCATGCTGAACGCGGAAGCCTTGCGCGGCAAGGCGATCTACCTCTCGGTGGGCAGCGGCCTGCCCGGCGAGTACGACACGCCGGACAACCCCGAGATAGTCAGCACCATCGGATTCGGTGGTCCGCTGGAGGCCGCCACGAATCTGTGCACGCAGCGGCTCGCCGAGCGATTCGCCGCGCTCGGCATCCCGGTGACCTCGCACTTCCGGCTGACCGGAACCCACTCGTGGCCGTACTGGCGTGATGAACTCGCCCGGTCGTGGCCGACGGTGTCGCGGGCTCTCGGCGTCGCCTAGCCCAACCGCGGGCGCTCAGCCCAACGTCGGGCGCTCAGCCGAACTGTGTCGCAACCCCGAACTCGGCCGCAACGCTCGGATCGGTGGCGAAGCGCAGGAACTGATCGTTTTCGTGCAGGTCGCCGATGGTCACCCGGACACCGTCGGCGCCGTAGGGGCGCACCAGCACGCCGGCCTCCGCGCTCGCCTCGCCGAACTCGGCGCTGCGCGTACCGAGCGGAAGCCACACGAAGTTCGACTCGCTCGGCGGCACCGAGTAACCGGCCGCGAGTAACGCGTCGCGGATTCGCTCGCGTTCGGCGACGAGGGTGTCGGTCCGGTCCAGCAGTTCGTGCCGCGCCTCCAGCGAGGCGATCGCGGCAGCCTGTGCGACCCGGTTCACGCTGAACGGGATATGCACCTTCAGCAGCGCGGAGATCACCACGGGATCACCGATGGCGTAGCCCGCCCGCAGGCCGGCCAGGCCGTAAGCCTTGGAGAAGGTACGCAGCACAACGACATTGGGCCGGGTGCGGCCGAGCTCGACGCCGTCGGGGCGGTCCTGCGGTGTCAGCCGCAGATACTCGTAATAGGCCTCGTCCAGCACGATCAGCACCCGCTTCGGGATCGCTTCGAGGAAGCGCTGCAGCCGATCCTTGTCGATCGCGGTGCCCGTCGGGTTGTTCGGATTGCACACGAATATCAACTTGGTGCGTTCGGTGACCGCGGCCGCCATGGCGTCCAGATCGTGCACCAGCTCCGGGGTGAGCGGCACCTGCACCGCGGTCGCGTTACCGACCTGGGTGACGATCGGGTACGCCTCGAACGAGCGCCAGGCAAACAGCACCTCGTCGGTCGGCGCGGAGCAGGTGATCTGCACGAGTTCCTGACACAGTGCGACGCTGCCGCAGCCGACGGCGACATTCGATGTGGTGACGCCGAGGAAGTCCGCAAGCGCCGCGCGCAGCTCCGTGGCCTGATTGTCCGGATACCGGTTGGCCAATTCGGCGGCCTCCGCGATCGCCTTCGCCGCGGCGGGCAGCGGACCGAAGGTCGTTTCGTTGCTGGCCAACTTGACTGCGCCGGGATGGTTGCGGCCAGGGACGTACGCCGGAATGGAATCGAGGTCCGGCCGGATCTTCGCGCTCACGCTCCAAGCCTATGCCGGGCACCAGAAAATCTGTGGGGTAGGGCCGCTCACGTGCAATTTCTCGCGAATATCAGCATGTCGCCCTACGCTGGTTCCATGTCGGGCACTTATGACGATATTGCGCCGCTGCGCCGTGGCGACGACATGATTTTCGATCCAAACGCGGAATTGTCGGTGGACAACCGGCAACAAGCGGCCGAGAAACAGGTGCCCATCACCGTGACCGAGCCGGAGGGCAATGCCCGCGGCGGGATCGTGGTGCTGCACGAGTCCCGTGAGTTCACCGGGTCGTTGCTGGAGCTCATGGCCGCGCTGGCGACCGAGGGCTGGACGGTGGTTGCACCGAACCTTTTCCATCGGGCCGACGGTGAACCGGCCGCCGAGATCTTCGGCGACGAGCTGTTCGAGGATTTCGACGCCTGCTTCGACTGGCTGACCCGTCGTGGTGTGTTCCCCGACTGCATCGGCGTGCTCGGCTTCGACCACGCGGGCACCGCTGCCTTCCTCGTCGCCACCAACCGGCCGATCGGCGCGGCGGTGAGCGTCGCGGCGCCCGGCATCGTCGAGCCGCTGACCGACCGGGCCGACGCCCTCCTGAACGCCGCCCCGAATCTGCAGGCTCCCTGGCTCGGCCTCTACGGTTCCGACGACCCCGCCACCCCGCCCGACCACGTCGAAAAACTGCGCGACGCGGCCGCCCGCGCCGCGGTGGCCAGCCTCGTCATCAGCTACCCCGGCCTGGCGCACCGCGCCGATCGTCCGGGCCTCGACGACGACCGTGATTTCATCGACTCGCAAACCAGGATTTTCGACTGGTTCGACAGCAATCTACGGTGATAACCAGGCGTTTTGCGATCTGGACATCAGCTCCTGTAACCTTCATGCTCGGCGGTTCGAAAGGACCGGTGCCCTCGAAGAGAAGGCTCCAGGAGGCGTGCCAGAGCGGCCGAATGGGACTCACTGCTAATGAGTTGTCCCTTCACGGGGACCGGAGGTTCAAATCCTCTCGCCTCCGCCACAACCCCGGTTCGCCGGGTAACAACTGAACACCGCATGCGCCCGTAGCTCAACGGATAGAGCATCTGACTACGGATCAGAAGGTTAGGGGTTCGAATCCCTTCGGGCGCACAAGAATCGGCCCCTGAACTGCACGGACAGTTCAGGGGCCGATCGGCATTCAAGGTAGTTTGTACCGAATCCGGTACTTTGCCCATACAAACGAACCGTTACTTTCCCTCGGCGTATCGGTCGAGGGTGCCGCGAACGTCCGGTCCCTGGGTCTGCCGCTGGAGGTAATGCTGCTCGGTGGTCGACAGCTTCGCGTGCGACAGCTGAGCCTGAGCCTGCGCTGGACCGAGATCGTCGCGGACCACTGTCGCCACCGTCCGCCGGAAGCTGTACGGCGTCACCCATCGCAGCTCATCAGGCAAAGCAGACCGCAGTGACCGGCGCAGGTTCGCCAGGCTCATCCATCCGCCATCACGGTTCGCGAACACCGGACCTTCCGCATCGGTGGCATTGCCGAACAGTCCGGTCAATGCTTCCACCGCCAACTTCGGAAGAACGACCGTATGCGCCGGAGCACCGCCCTTGCGTTCGTCCTGACGATGCACGCCCTTCCCCGTCACCTTGCCGTGGTCCAACGCCGTGCCATCCGCGGTCATTGTCGGTGGATCAGCCAGCAAATCGACATCGGACCACCGCAACCCGAGCACCTCATTCGGCCTGCATCCTGTCGACGCCATCACATCGATGAATTCCAGAAGCAACCGGCCCGGACGCGGTCCACTGACGCCAGGCCGCTCCCGGTACACCTGCACTGCCGAACGAACCACAGCGAATTCCTCCGGCGTCAACGCCCGCGCTGGTGCAGCCTTGCCGGACTTGCGCGTCACCTCCCGAATCGGATTCACGGCAAGTACGTCATACCGAACCGCCGTTGCGAACATGCCGACCAACACCACGCGCAACATCCGAGCCCGCGAGGTGGGCAACGTTGCAATGTAGCGCTCCGCACGACTCGTCGAAAGCTCGCGCACGCGCAACGCGCCCAGCTGGGATTCACCGTGTTTGGCCCACAACCTGCGGTACTCGTCGCGTGACTGGGCCTTCAGGTGATCCTTCGTCGCAATCCACACGTCGAACAGCTCCGACAACGACGTTCGTTCACTCACTACAGCACCCACAGTGGGCGTGGTTCGCTTCTTCAGATGCCGCAACAAAGCCCGACGCGCAGCCTCTTCAGTCGATCCACTCCGCTCGGCCTGCCGGCGTACCCCATCCTCATCTCGGACGTAGGTCGATGCGGTGAACTGGCCAGGCCCCAACTTCTTGACTGTGATCTTGCCCCACTCGCCAGGGGCCATCCTCTGGCGTGGCATCAGGCGGCCTGGTCGAGTTCGGCGATGTAGTCGGTGATGGCCTGTTCAGTGACGAACCGGCGACGGCCGATCTTGACCGAGCGCAGCGCACCGGAGCCGATCAGCTCGTAGTACTTGCTGTGACCGATCGGGATCAACTTGCGGACTTCGGACTCGTTGAGAAGCTTGGACATGATGGGTTCCTCCCTATGCTGCCGATTGCTGAACAGTCGAAAACTCATGTGACACACCGGTTCCCCGGGGATCGCCTGGTGGTCCGTCGGTCATGGTGAGGCGGGCATTGGTGTACTCGGCGCGGTCGTTGATCCGGGCAGCGACTAGCGCCATGACCAGATGCGAACGAGGCGGTGCGTCCTTGTCAGCAGGCCCGACCGGTGTGATCCGCAGATGCGAGGTATCCGGCTTGAGGATCCCGACGCGGGCGAGCTCCTGGCGGACGAAGTCGAGGCGATCAGCCTTGTGATCGGGAATCGTCTTGCCCGACCACCTACCCGAGTTCAAGCAACGTCGACCAGGCAGGCCGAGGGTGTCTCGCCGGTGGGCGTTGCCTTTGCACTTGCCCGGCTGGGTCTTCTCGTTGGCGCCCTTGGGGACGATGCCGTAGCGCAACCACACACCACACCGAGGCGAGCACGGAGTCTGCTGCAGCTCGGCGTGCAACCGGTCGTAATGCACCGCAACGCGGGTCGAGTCGGTCTCCAGGACTTCCCCAATGGACTTGGTCAGGTACTTCGTCAGATACCGAACCTTGGTGTCCATCTCCTCCGAGCCGCCGAGGATCTGCACCGCCTTGGACTGGCCACCGAACTTCAGCGTGTGGGCAGGTTCGAGATCGTCCACGGTGTCCATCACCGCCAGGGCGTCATCCCAATAGGTCAGCGGCTTACGGGTGCGCGGGTCGGTGAAAGTGCCGGCGGTGTAGTCCCACTGCGGCATGTTCGCCCCGGTGTAGACCGGGGTGTCGAAGTGCGGCCACCAGATGTTGACGTAGGTTGCCGCGGTGACTTGATACAGCAGCTGCGAGGGGATCGAGCCCCGGATAGCGATGTGCAGGTGCGGGGCACCACGTTTCTGTGGTTCCACGGTCGCGAAGTATTGGACGTTCCAGCCGACCGCGCGACGCAGGTTCTGCATGAACCGGTCGAACAGCCGGGCGAAGTGGATGGTGTCGCGGGCCTGGCGGGCGTAGTCGTAGGACTCCGGGTCGCGCGGGGAACCATCGGAGACCATCTTCCCGGTCTCGGGGTCGCGGACCTTGTTGATGTGCCCGAAGGAGTCCAGGGTGATGGTGAAGAATGTCGAGGGCCGATGCTTGCCATTCGCGTATGCGGTGCCCACGGTGAGGGCCTTGTTGACCTTCTTGCGTGGCAGGTCGGGCACGTCGTCACGGCGACGGGTGGACTTCGCTTTGCGGCGGGGCTTCTCATCCAAGGCTGGGAGTCGGCCACGGACGCCGAGTTCACGCAGCTCGACATCGAGCTCGGCAACCAGAGTTTTGATCGCGTCGGCGAGTTCGTGATCTCCATCACGGCGAGCGTCGTGGTAGTCGGTGAAGAGGATTGCGCGCCCGCCCAATACGTCCTGTTGGGCTTGGGTCGGTTCGGTTGTGGTGTCGACGGGTTCGTGTTCGGTACACCAGCCTTCGCGCAGCTGAGTCATGCGCAGATAGCGGTTTGCTTTGGCGCAGGCCGGACAGGTGGTGGCGTTGGTGGACTTGCAGGGGGCGCCGACGTAGGAGGTGCGGGAGGTGATCGGATCGAACGCCCGCATGGGCACGACGCGGGCGCACACACCTTCCTTCTCGGCGGCGGATTCGGCGATGTCGTTGATGTCGGGCATCGCGCGTCGGTCGGCAGCGGTTTCCCGGTTGGGGGCGATGCCGATTATCGGTGCGGTCATAACGTGTTGTCCCCCTTCGGGTTTCGGTGGTGATCTGGTCGGTGTTTCTCGGCTGAGGTTTGCCGGGTGGATGGTCCGGAGGCCGGATCAGGGGTGGTGTCCCCGGTCCGGCCTCGGTCGTTGATGTCGGTCAGGCCACGTCCTTCAGGTTGTCCGGCAAGACGTCGGTTGTGGTGATGGAATTCGGTTGGTGCAGGACGATTTCGACCGTTCCGGGACCGACGAGTGCGGCGTCGCAACCCTGGACACCGAAGGTGCCAGCGAGGTGGGTGGTGCGGTTTTCGTAGTCGGCGGGGCAGTGCCCGTCGAGCATCCGCACCCGAACCCGGTCGGTGGTGTGACCGATGCGGACCGACAGCAGCCGCGGGACTCGGGTGGTGCCGTCCGTGGTGAGGGTGAGGCGGGCGGCGGTCATGAGGCGGGTCCAACGACGGCGGTAGCGATACCAGGCGAGGTAGCGGGCGCGGACCGGGGAGGTGATCCACCGCTCGAAGGTCTGCGGACTCCTATGTCGCCACAGCACCATCCCCGCGATGAACACCCCGGCCACCACGACCACCGATGTTGTAGTCATTTCGCTTCTCCAGACATATCGAACAGCGAGAGTTGTCCGCGGCAGTCCCACCGAGGCACGTCCTTCGCCTTGGGCTTCCTCGTACGCCGGGTCTTGGTCTTGGCGACCTGATCGGCTGCTTTCCTCACAATCGAATTCACTTGCGGTGCTTCATGTTTGGCGCTCATGCGACGTTCACCGCCTCGCCGTCCCTGTCTCGGGTAGTGCGTACTCGCCGCCTGTCGCCTGCCGGATTACGGCTTGCAGCACACCAACTACTGCGATGGCGTCGTCTACAGTCATGGCCAGATGCAGCACGGCAGCGAAGTTGTGTTCCTTGTGCAGGGTCACCTGGATCTGCCGATCCTGCGTAGCGTCGGGAAGGTAGTTGGCGAATACCTCGCACGATTCGCGCAGATGCCCACGATCGGCGGAGACCAGCACCCGGTGAAAGTCCATGCCCCGATCCGGCTTCCAATAGCCGCGTGAAGACTCGTGGCTGTTCATGCCGCCCAGTCCCCACCGTCGTAGTCATCGGTGCCCCAAGCCGGCAGTGCCCCGGTTTCGGCGAGCAGGTGAACCGCGACCGTGACGGGGTCGAGGCCACGGGCTTGCAGCTGGCAGCGACGACGGGCTTGCAGGTCGATGACGTTGTCGTCGTAACGGCTGCTGGTGTTCATGACAGGACCTCGGTTTCGCAGATGCCGCACACGGTGCAGGTGCGGGAATGAGTGGTTTTGCTGAGCCGCCGCAGGGAGATACGGCGTTCGGGGAAGGCGTGACCGTGTTCGGTGCAGCGGGCCAATGCTTGGCAGCCGTCGCAGACGACCTTGTCGCCGTCATAGATCCAGCCGACACCAGCGGATCGGGCGTTGAGGTAGCCGACAGCCTGATTGACCGTGTCGAAGCAGATGCCCTCAGCGGTGTTCTCGGTGTAGATGTCGCCGCAGCCGTCGCAGTAGATGACCACATGGCACTCCATGACAAACCCTGTCCTCATGCCGCACGCCCCTGGGCGAAGTCGGCCAGGTCGACCGGACGGGGAACCGGCTTGTACTGCGCCACGATCCGGTCCACATCGGCGTCGGTGACCATGAACGCCCGAGCCCGCGAGAAACCGGCCTTACCGTCCTCCTGCACGTAGCACACACCCGGTGTCGAGTGCGGGATACGGTCGCAGTACGAGCCGCGGTTACGGGCGCCCTGTCCGTGGATCATCGCGACCTGACCGGCTTCGTCCATACGCATACCGACCCGATATGGAAGCAACTGCCGCTGTGGCACATTCTCTTTCGACGGATCGATCACCGTCTCGATCACCGAATACAGCGGCGCCCGACCCTGTGACAGCAGCAGACCGTGAGCCTGTTCGAAACGTTGCTGCATCTTCGGGGTGGAGAACGCCGAGAGTGTGGCCGCCTCGTCGATGATCGTGACTACAAGAGGGTTCTGCGGTGTCGGAACGGGTTTGCGGACCTTGCCGCGATAGCGTTGCGTGGCCTCTTGAAGATCCTTGACCGTTTCCTCCAGCAGCCCGACCATTTCCTCTTCGCCGGTGCAGGCGAACCGGGTGCACAGCGGTTCCAGGTAGCCGAGCTCCATGCCGCCCTTGGGGTCGATCACCCGCAATTCCACCCGACCGGAGCGGATCGCCGGACCTATGCCGTTGACCAGCGACCACAACAGACTCGACTTGCCCGCACCCATACCGCCGGCGACCAGGATGTGACGGCCCTGGATCGGAACAGTCCAGCTCTGCCCGTCCTCGAACACTCCTGCGGTGACCGCTTCCAAGTCCACATGATCAGGGACTTCCATCGGCACCGGCACATCAGCAGCGAGGGTGTCGTGCACTCTGACCTGGATACGGATGAATCCGGGAAACGCCGACAGCGCGGTGACCTCGGGGACGCCGAGGTACTGGGCGAAGGCGTCCAGGGTGTTCTGATCTGTCCAGTCGCTGAGTTTGTGGCCGCCACGCATCTGCACGTCTACATCCAGCCCGTAGGCGGTGTACTCGACATCCAGGACCGTGGGGAACCCGTCATCCTCCGAGCCGAGATCCAGCTCACGCCACAGCATCAGCTCTTGCTGGCGATCGCAGAACACCAGGATCGAAGCCTTCAACTCCATCGGTGCCGCAGCCACCCAATCCGCCACCGTCTCCGCACGGACCGCAGGCTTGCACCGGGACCAATACGCCATCCGAGCAGCCATGCCCACACCACCAGCTATCGCGGCCAGCGGGGGCAACGTGGTTGTCAAACTCATGATTCATCAACACCTTTCAAGAAACAGTGAGCGGGGCCGCGACGGGCAGCAACCGGGCAGCCGGGCGCACAGGCATGTGATGGACGGGTTGCACCGGCACAGGGGCCAGGGCTTCAGCGGGGACCTCAGCCGCCACGACGGGCGCAGGGACTTCGACGGGTTCAGGTTCGGCAATGACCACGGAAGCCGAATCCTGTTGTGCTGCACGGAATAGCAGAGCGAGCCCGTGGGTGTCGATGAGCAGCGATACCGGTGCGATCGCGGCGACGATGGCACACGCCCACCCCGGAAGCGGGTTCCCGGCAGCGATTGCGTGGATGGAGTTGCAGACGATCGACACCACGGCCCCGGCACCGAGGACCCGCAGGAACCATTGCCGTTCCGGTGACTTCGCCAACACGAGCGCGGAGATGGTGGCTTGGATGATGGTGCCGTCCACGATCACCGGAAACAGCCACGCCCACCGGTGCGGGGTGTTGGCCAGGATCGCCAGGTCACGCAGAGCGGCGAAGCTCAGGATGAACGAGGCGACGCCGATGGTGACGATGACCAGGACGGCGGACCAGCGAGCCCACCGCATACCCTTGGACTGCCGATCCGCCGTGTCCATCGCTACGCAGCCTCAGCGATCGGGGCAGCCTGCTCCCTGACTGCATGTTCGGCGGCATCGTGGGCCATCACCAGGCCCGGCAGCTGTTCGGCGAGCTGGCGAACATGCTCGATATCGAAAAACACCGTCGATCCCCCGGAGTGTTCGTTGTCCAGCGTGATCCACACCGAGGCTGGGATCTTGGAGCCGTACTCACTGTCACGGGACGGGTGGTACTCCACCGTCATCGACGCGCAGAGGCCGACGCGCATGCTCATGTGCGACATGTCGATCACGCAGCCTTCGCGGCGGCGGACTGGTTGACCTTCGCACCGGAGTTGTCACCGACGATGCCGGTAGCCCGGATATTCCAGCCGATCGACTTGAACTCACCGTTACCGACCACGCGCGGCTTGAGCATCAGCCCTTCCAGCTCGATCGGGCGGATGCCGGGCGAGATCTCCGGAGTCGAGGGAACCGGCTGCTGATCGGCGACGAACACGACATCGAAACTGGCCTGCGCCGCTTTCCCTCCCGTGGGGTCCATGATCGTGGCCTTCCACAGGCGCTTGCCGGTGCCGTTGCCGTCACGATCGAAATCGACCTGGTGACGTTTCGGTGCGTTGCGGTCCGCGTTGAACTCGGTAACGGCCTCGATGCCGCCGAGCAGGAACACCCCCATCGGGAAGACGGTACGGAAGTCGGTGGAAAGCCACATGTCCTTGAGTGCCATTGAAATCAGCTCCTGTGTGAGGTGGTGTGTTGCGCATACACTTCATTTGTTTATCCCCCCTAAACTCTCGTCGTATGAGACGGTCTGTTGCTGTTTAGGGGGAGTAAACCCAGATTAGATGCCGATCCATCTCTCGTCAAGGGGATCTAAACTCTGAGTTGTGGCTATCGAGGATGAGTTCGACGCAATCCGTAATGACCCGGATCCCATCCGGCGCGGGCTACGCGCTGGCGAACTCATCGGGATTTACCAGCAACGCTCGACGGAGCTGGCCAGACTGCGCAAGGCTGCGATCGAGCAGGCAAACCGTGACCTGGGGTTGAGCTTCTCGGAGATTGGTGAACGACTCGGGCTGACCAAGGGGCGAATCAGTCAGATCCGTACCTCGGCCCCGCCGCCTGAACGGGCATTCTTCGGCGTAGGCCCTGTTGCGATTGGTGTTCCCCGCCGAATCGGCATCGAGGAGGGGCGTGAGCGCGCCTACGTCGACAGCAACGATGAAGCAACTCGGGGCTACTTGCAGCGGAAGCTCGCTGAATTGGCTTTGACTACAACGCAATTCGACATTAACCCTGACACGGAACGTGTCCCTCTGGGTGACTGCATCATCGTTTGCGGTCCGAAGTCTGCGCCGGTCGCCCGTCATCTACTGGCAGACGATCCGCTATTGGCGTTCGACCGCACCGAAGCGGGATGGTCGATCAGCGACAGCCGTGGTGGTGGCCAGCACTTTTCGCCGTATCGCACGGACAGCACCCGCAAGGACATCGGCTACCTCTCACGCCGGATCGCCGACAACCGCGTGATCGTCCACATCGCGGGCATCACCTCTGTCGGCTCCGAAGGAGTCGCGCATTGGCTCAGCACCAATCTGAGTACGGTCTACGACCCCGCTGCACAACTGACTGACTGCATCATCGAGTGTGAGTTCGACCAAGAGTTGGTCGTCACCGGCAGCCAGCTGCTCGTCGGGCCGTACTCGGTGCCGCTGTGAGCCTCGCCGTCGAACTACCGAAGAGGCTGCGTGTTTGCACGCCCGTCACTTCACGGGGTTGTTGCTGAATTTCGCTATATAGAGTCAAGGGCGCCCGCGACGGCGCATGCGCGCCGCCGCCGCGCAACCGGCGTCCTCGTCGGCGCTCCTCGGACGCCGGCGCGTCGGCGGCACACATGCGCTATCAGCAGACGACCTGAACTCCTGAATGCTCAGACAGCATCGATCCGAGCTCCTGACGACGCCCGACAGCGAATTGCCGAACGGATCACCGAGCCCGAATCGGCCGGCACTCTGCCCGATCGACAGCCACCAGCACACCGACTCTCATACGGTGCTGCCGCACGAGCTTCGCTCGCTTGCCTCATAAGACCCGCCTGCCGAACCCGGGTAAGTGGATCAGCGAGCCGTCACCAGTCAGCCGGAAGGCCGGCACTCTGCCCGATCACCAAGCCGCTCACCAGGTCCGAGTGAATTGCTGAACGGAATCCGGCGGACGGAGTGACTGGCTGTGGTCACCAACGGGATTCGAGCAGTTGGGGGTGATGCAGTCCCGTGCCAGCAGTGGTCACCAGGATTCCTCTCCGGTTGGTGTCGATGAATCTGCCGATGGCGTACCAGACCACACCCACCCCGGCAAAGGCCAAGACGTGTCGCCGACACAAGGGAGGCCACGCGGCGGACTATCCCCAAAACCGGACGTGACGGTATCGCAGGCATGAGCCGCGTGACCTCCCTCGCGCCGTCGAGCCTTTGCCGGGGTGGGTGCGGCCTGGTCCGGGGCGAGCCCAGATTCACCGACACCAACCGGAGAGGAACCCCCACCATGACCACCACCGCCGCCCTCGCCTGCATCACCCCCAACTGCCCGAACCCCGCCGTCGGCACCCTCCCGGTCTACCTCCCTGGCGACGAGCACGACCACGTCTGCGGCGCCTGCCTCGCGGCCTACTGGGCAGCACGGGAGTCCGAGGACGACTACAGCGAACCGGCCCGGGGGCTTCGGCCCCCCTTTTTCCGGCTCCTCCGAGCCACCGGGTCAGCCCCTACCGCCCGCGCGGGCACCTCTCCGACCGCGCGAGCGGTAGGAGGCACACAACCGATCACCAAGCCACTCACCAGGTGCGAGTGAATTGCTGAACGGAATCCGCAGTGAGGTAAGTGGTATCGCGACCGGTGGCCGCGTGGCCCTGTACTGGGTTGGCCTGCATTGTGATCCCGCGCCCCTCACACCTCAAGGGCGCATTCGCGTCAGCAGAGCTGATGGCATTCGCCACCCTTGACCTGCGAGCCTCTGCGCGTGAATGGCAGGCCTTATCGGGCAGGCGGTGAGCCAGCCCCTGGTGTGCAACCCAACCCAGGGCAGGGCCAAAGACCCGCACAAAATGATGCTGCGCCCGGGAGGCCTATCCGAACAGCGCCCGGCGTTGCCTGAATCGCTGTTTGACAGATTTCATGTACGTGGCTGGATCGGTCGCCGCCGACGTTTCTTCGAGCTCTCCATCGTCGGTGACATAGTAGATCTCATTGTCGCGCTGGCGCCCGATCGCGGGTGTGTACACCATCCAGCCGACGCTGAACCGCTCGGCAGCTAACCTTCCCGATGAGGCTTTGCTCGTACCGGCATCGTGGCTGTTGATGTGCTTACGCACATGCGCAAGTGCCAGCGACTCCGGTATCGGCTCGACAGCGAGGTTTGGATCGTGCTCAGCTTCCGAGGCTGGAGCTTGTGTCGAGTTCGCTTTGTCACCATCTCGGAGCAGTGCCGATATCGAGTCGGTGTCGGCCGGTGCATCCCGCTCGTTCTGCTCACGGCTATCTATGGCCGCCACCGGTGCGGGCACACCGATTCGACCGTGCGTAACCCGGGGGTCCTCCACCGAGGCACGATTTTTGGCAGGTGCTTCATCCGTGGCGGCACTGTCGGAGGCCGACGCTTCCGGCTCCGGTCGCCCGAATGGATAGGCGACGATAGGAGTCTTGTGCAGCACGACAACTTGGTGATCGCGGGCTGTTGTGTACAGCGAGTGTTGAGGTTCGTGTTGCATGCCGCATTCCTCTTCGTGGTACCGACACAACGTTTTCGAGATGTTCTACTGTAAGGCCAGGTTGGCCGAGCATCTGCCCGCTGCTGGCAAGCCGTCGAGGTGGCTGCACGGGGTTGCATAGATCCCTGCCTCCTCATGGCCCAATTGTCTGACCTCGCTCAGACGAGTCAAGGGAAAGAGCGCCCTTGGCACGCCCTCCCTCCGCTCAGGGATGGCCAATATGAGGAAGCAGGGGAAGGGAAGTCCCCAGGTCACTCGTAAGCGAAGGCTAGGGGCTCCGACACGAGGAACCGGTACTTTGCCCTTACAAACGTACGCGTACGGACCCGTACTACAGCACACCAAGAGGCCGTGGCCCGTCCGAAACATATTGCTGCCCAACAGTACTGACGAACAGCAGCGGAGGGTCGTGTACGCCTGAATCAATCAGAAGGTTAGGGGTTCGAATCCCTTCGGGCGCACACAGGTAGAAGGCCCCTTCCGGGATACCGGGAGGGGCCTTCTTGCATCTTTGACGACACCGTTTGCCGGCAATGTCACTCGAACCGGGCATCCATCCCCGTCATCGCGTCCCGTTGCACCTCATCGATTACGTCGATGCCGATGCCCGTCGTCCTCCGGTCGGCGCGGTCGCCAGCGCACAGGAATACAGCACGGGTGGGCGAGTGGGCGGGCACTGCGTCCGAAGGTCAGGCGAACTTCAGTGTGAATACCATCTGAAAGTCGGCGTGACCAGGCGCGGTCGTATACCCGTTCTGTGCGGTGAACGCGCAGCTCATGACTAGTTTGTACTGCTTGTCGAGCTGAAGATTCGGGACCATCGAATGCCACCGATAGTCTGCCGGGATGGCACTGTGGTTGTCCGAGTATCCGGACTTGCCCTCGACATAGGCACCGCACGCCATCGTGTTGCCGACGATGAGCCCTTGCACGTACGGCGAGAGCTGCAACGACCAGATGAGCCGGTTGCCACCCTCTGGTTGCTGACTCGCGTAGACCGCGCTTCCGGTGAACGTGCCGTGGTCACCGTCGTACCGGTAGTCCTGTTTGCCTGGTGTGAAGTCGGCATAGCCAGGAATGGCGTTTGCCGGGCCTGTGGCCGCAGCGAGGATACCTGCGGCGGCCAGGGCGGTGAGTATCAGTCTCTTGGGTGTACCGACTTTGCGCGATATGTGTATTCCCCCTGCGGGATCGGTTCGACATCGACATCGACCGGTAGCCCCTCGGCGATCGTTGTGATGTCGAGGTCTCCGCGAGCGTCCGACAGGTGGAACCAAACGAGCGTGCTGTCGGCGTCATCGAGCTTGATCACGCCGGTACCGTTACGCGGCTTCCAGCGCCACACTGTGCCGGTTTCCATCCTGTGCCCCTCTCCTGTCGCGGCCTACTCGGTCGCGTTCCATGGTCCCGCGAAAATGCCTCGAGCCGAGGCGGATTGACTACTACACGTCGAACCGCCGTCGAACCGCTCTCGGCACGGCGGCGTCGCTAGATCGGCAAACCTGCGTCGCTCACCGGTCGGCGCGCTCGGTACAGCCAGTAGTCCAACGCACAAGCAGCGGCGGGAGCGCTGCGTCTGCAAGCACGCAAGCCCGGCACTGCCCTGATGGGCTTGGTGTTGACGGCGTGTAGCTCTGCGTACAGGGGCGGTGCGTATCGGCCTTTCCAGTCGTGGCGAACCTCGGTGGTGTCGGGCGGGCGGGGTCAGGACTCGAGGTACAGGAGCACGCGATCGAACTCGGCGTTCCGGAGGGACGCAATCCTCGTCGAACCCAAGGCTCCGAACACCGGCGATAACATTGAGTTCACCCGGGATCTGCTGAATCAGCAAGGCAGGAAGGGAATCTCGTCGGTAATGCTGATATCGAGGCCCTATCAACAGCGTCGTAGTTACGCCATCTGCCGGAAGTAATGGCCGGAAGTCGAAGTCATCTGCGGCTCACGCCTGTTGCCACTGGGTCAAGCCCAAACGCGTGGTGTAGCGGGGATGGTCACCGGTGATCCGGCTTTCATTAGGCGGTGAGAGCTGCGGGGGTGGTCTCCTCCTGTTCGGTGGGGTCGGTGGTGTCACGTGAGCGGGCCAGGACATCGAGTCCGAGGTAGCGGCGGCCTTCGATCCATTCGTCGTGCTGTTCGGCCAGGACGGCCCCGACGAGACGGATGATGGCGGTGCGGTCGGGGAAGATGCCGACGACGTCGGTGCGGCGCCGGATTTCCTTGTTCAACCGTTCTTGAGGATTGTTCGACCAGATCTGGCGCCAGATCTGTTTGGGGAAGCTGGTGAACGCAAGCAGGTCGGCGCGGGCCGCATCGAGGTGACCGGCCACCTTCGGCAGTTTTTCGGTCAAGGCGTCGAGCATCCGATCATATTGTGCGGCAACCGATTCCGGGTCGGCTTGATCGAAGACTGAATGCAGCAACGTGCGAACCCAGGGCCACGAT
The DNA here is from genome assembly GCF_045208035.1 of Nocardia sp. NBC_01009. Classification (NCBI taxonomy): domain Bacteria; kingdom Bacillati; phylum Actinomycetota; class Actinomycetes; order Mycobacteriales; family Nocardiaceae; genus Nocardia; species Nocardia sp. NBC_01009. The sequence goes on from NZ_CP108695.1 coordinate 1,466,355, forward strand.
GCCTTCGGTGTGATCGACATGAGATTGACCGTGTAGTGGGTGCGGCAGCGCTGCCAGGAGGCGCCGGGAAGGGTGGCGCCGATCGCGGCCACCAGTCCGGCGTGGGCGTCGCTGGTGACGAGGCTGACCCCGGACAGGCCGCGGGCGACCAGGTCGCGGAAGAACGCCAACCAGCCCGCGCCGTCTTCGCCGCTGGTGACCTGGATGCCCAGGATTTCGCGGTAGCCATCGGCGTTGACGCCAGTCGCGACCAGGGTGTGGACATTGACCACGCGGCCGTTCTCGCGGACCTTCAACACCAGGGCATCGGCAGCGACGAACGTGTAGGGCCCCTGGTCGAGCGGGCGGGTGCGGAACGCCTCGACCTGCGCGTCCAAGTCGGCGGCCATGATCGAGACCTGTGATTTGGAAAGCTTTGTGACACCGAGTGATTCGACAAGGCGCTCCATCCGTCGGGTGGACACACCGAGCAGATAGCAGGTCGCCACCACAGAGGTCAGGGCCCGTTCGGCGCGTTTGCGGCGTTCGAGCAGCCAGTCCGGGAAATACGTGCCCTGGCGCAGTTTCGGGACCGCCACGTCGATCGTGCCGACCCGAGTGTCGAAGTCGCGGTGGCGGTAGCCGTTGCGGTGGTTGACCCGATTCTCGCTGCGTTCGCCGTAGCCGGCACCGCACACAGCGTCGGCTTCGGCGCCCATCAGTGTCTGGATGAACGTCGAGAGCATGTTCCGCAGCAGGTCAGGGCTGGTGACAGCGAGTTGGTCGGACAGCATCTTGCCCGGGTCGATAGGCTGGACAGAGGTCATCGCGTGAAACTTCCTTCTCATGACTTGGTAGGTCTTCTGAAGGATCACGCGGTGACCATCCCATTCACGGTTACGACACACCCTTGCGCTGCAAGGGCGTTCAGTTCGTACACCATCTTGATGGACTCAACCTGCCACTGGACGATTACATCCGGAGCATCGGCGACATCGACCGTGTCATCAACAATGATCGTTGGTGACACTCAACGCATCTGGGTCTACCCCGAGAAGGGATGGGCAATCGAGCAGGACGCCCCCGAATCGACGCGCGCCGCTTTCCAGTGACTGGTTGATGCTGGATTCACCAGTCGATTCTGTCGGACTGGCATGCCTCCGGTTCGCAGTGCTTGCACTCTGGACCAGTCCGAACACCTCGTCCTGACCGCTGGTAAGCGGGTCGTATCGGCGGATAGACGGGCGTCGGCTGGGCGTATTCCGACTGATCTTGACCCGGCAGCTCAACCGCACACTGGACCGGGTGAATTCAACCGATACGCGCACCAGACCGCGAGTCACGGACTCAGGTAGTAGTGTAGAAACGCTACTCGACCATCCGGCATCGTCCAGTTGGCCAGCCCACTATGAACTCGCTTCCAGCCTGCCCGTTCATACAACGAAATCGCGGCAACGCCACCGATTTCCACGTCGAGCACAGCGCGGCATCCTCGTTGTTCGGCCATCTCGGCGGCCGCGTCTAACAGTCGGCGACCCACACCGCGTTTTCGACTCGACGGCGCAACGAACAGGCGGATCACCGAGATCAACGCGACGTCCGGAACATCGTCACGAACCGCCGCGGGAAGCATGCTCTCACCGATACCGACCTGGCCGACCACAACGCCATCCGCCTCGGCAATACGCGCATCAACCATCTTGGCCGGAGTCAACCAGCCCGCGGGACTTTCGGGCCAAACGGCCGGATAGCCATCGGTCTCATGCACTTCGCGAAGAGCCGCGACACAGGACGGCAGATCCGCAACAGTTCTGGGCCGGATGCTGATCATGCAGTGTCATCTAATCCCCGACGCCCAACAAGAGCAAGCCTCGGCCGATCATCGGCACAGCCGGCGACGGACGAAGAGAAACAGCCACCTTCTACGGGGTGGCTGTTTCTCGTTCGGCCCGGCTCAGGACTGCTGGGCCGACTCGATGATGCGGAACTCCGCGCCGAACGGGTCACGCAGTCCGGCCATGCGGCCGAAGGGCGTGTCCTGTGCGGGCAGCGTCACGGTGGCGCCCGCGGCGGTGGCGCGTTGGAGAGTCGCGTCGGCGTCGGCGACGTCGAAGTAGGTCAGCCAGGCGGATTTGGGCGCGGACGGCTCGCCCTGGATGCCGCCGATGGGCCGTTGGTCAGGGCGATGCAGCACCGTGTAGTCGAAGCCCGCCATCGGTTCCAGCGTGAAGTCGAAGACGGCCGTGTAGAAGTCGCGCGCCGCGTCCGCCTTGGCGGTGACGAGTTCATTCCAGACCATCGCGCCCGGCTCGTTGACGACCTGTGCGCCGATGTGCACGCGCGCTTCCCACAGGCCGAACTGGCCGCCTGCCGGATCGACGGCGATGGCCATCCGACCCTGCTCCATGACGTCCATCGGCGCCATCGGGATCTGGCCGCCCGCATCGGTGATGCGTTTGGCCGCGCCGTCGCAGTCGTCGGTGGCGAAGTACATATTCCACCAGAAGTCGGTGGCGTCAGGGTCGGAGTTTTTCATCAGGGCGGCCACGGGCTTGCCCTGCACCAGGCACATCGTGTAATTGCCGGTTTCCGGCGGCCCCTCCTCCCCGAATTCCCACCCGAACACCGCGCCGTAGAACTCCATCGCCCGCCGGTGATCGGGAATACCCAGGTCAACCCAGGTGGGGGTACCGTTCGGCGGAGCTTGCGTGATCACTGTCATGGGACGCTCCTTCGTCGAAGTGCGCTGACATACCGTCCCTATCCTCGCCCGCATCCCGCACGAGGTGGCCTATTCCAGCAAAGTCGCCTTGTGCGTGTCGAGAGAATCCACGCAGTGGCGGCTCAGTCGTTCTGGCACTTCCAGGCGGGAGCTCCTCGGTGCAGTCGGTCACGTCTCGATCGTGGCGAGACACTCGATGAGACACGGCTTCGAGCAGCACCCTGATTCTCGCGTCCGTGCTGACGGGAATCACCAATCCGACCAGAACTCGTGGCTTGGCTGTTGTGTTGTGTCACTTCACTTCCAGGCGGGGAGAGCCGGGAGGTCGCCGGTCAGGTCGGCGCCGGTGGACCGGCCGATCAGCCAAGCCAAGAGGGACGTGGCGGGGCCGCTGACGGTGCGGGACGGTGCCTCGGCGCCGATGGTCGCGGTGAAGTCGGTGTCGATGGCATGGATGGCGAATGCGGTGGCGCCGGGGTCCGATGCGGCGGCTTTGGCGAGGTCGGCGGCGGCTCGGGGAAGTAGGCGGGTCACGAAATCGGTTGGCCAGTCGGCGGGTTGGTAACCGGCCGCCAGGTCGACGTGGTGGATTTCGACCTCTTGCAGGCGCATCCAGATGACCTCGGTGGCGGGGATCGGCCTGCCCTGCCTGGTGCGGACGATGGCCTCCCACGCCTCCGGCGGCGCCTCCATGGCGAGGGTGAGCCAGCGGGTGGCGGCGGCCTCGTTGTCGGCGAGCTGATCGGCCAACGGGCGCGGGGCGCCTGCCTCGATATCGGCATCGCGGATTTGCATGCTTGCGTACTGGGGCGTCTCGTTGCCGGTGCGGGCCCAGATCAACAGGTTGACCAGGCTGTCGGCATTGCGGGCCAAGTGGGCGAGTACGTGTCCGCGGGTCCAGCCGGGCAGTAGCGAAGGACCGGTGACATCGCTATCGCCGAGACGGCGTGCGGTGTCGAGGAAGCGGGTCGTCGCCTCGGCGACAGTGTCGAGCTGGACGGTGGTTTCCGGAGCATCGCTTGTCACGATGCCGACCCTAGCGATCCGGGCTCGGTCCCGCCCCGTAAAGCGCTGAGTCCGGGGCAGTCACGGCGACTACTCGCCGACGACCGCGTCGGCCTCGATCTCGACCAGCAGTGCCGGGGTGATCAGTGCCTTGATCTCGTACATGGAAGCGGCCGGCCGGATGTCGCCGAAGACCTCCGCGTGCGCCTTGGCGATCTCCGGCCAGCGGGAGATATCGGTGACGAAGATGCGCGTGCGGATCACATCCTCGAGGCTCGCGCCGGCGTCGGTGAGCGCGGTGGCGATGCGGCGCAGGACTTCCCTGGTCTGCTCGCCGATATCGGCACCGCCGACCGCACCCCCGCCGGGGAGCGAGGCGGTGGTGCCGCTGACCGCGATCACGTTGCCGAGCCGGACGGCGCGGGAGTAGCCGACGATGTCTTCGAACTCGGAGGCCGAGGAGATATTCACACGAGCGGTCATGACGACAGCATGGCATGGACTCGTCACTCGGACTTCTTTCCAACGTCGGATCGACAAGGTAGGCAGACAGGCGTGAACGCTCATTCTCGTCCTCGCATCGCCGCAGTCGCCGTTCTGTGCGTCGGCGTGCTCGCTGCAGGCTGCTCGGCTTCGGACCCGAAGGTGAACTTCACCGTGGCCGCGGACCAGCCGCTGGTGATCTCCCTGGATGACCTGCTCGGCGTGACGGGTGGCAGTGCCGCCGTCGCGTTCGCCGATCCGCAACACGGCTCGCTCAGCAGGCGCACCGACGGTGCGCTCGTCTACCAGCCGAAGCCCGGCTACACCGGCGCCGACGAATTCGGCGTCACCACAACCGATGCGGTCCGTTTGTACACCACCGACCTGCCGCCGCTCGGCGAGTTGGGCGGTGCCACCGTGCAGGCCAGCGGTTTCGGCTCGGCATGGACGCCGGTGCCAGGATCGAAGGACGAGTTCTACGGCCTCACCGACCGCGGCCCGAATGTCGACGGTCCCGGCAAGAACGAGAAGCTTTCGCCGACACCGGGATTCGTGCCCAAGATCGGCCGGTTCAAGCTGGTCGGCAACCGCGCCACGCTGCAGTCCTCGATCGATCTGCACACCGCGAACGGCACCCCGTTCAACGGCCAGGTCGATGTTGCGGCGAGTACCGGTGAAACCATCCGCGATCTCGCGGGCACCGTGTTGCCGCCCACCGAACACGGGCTCGATCCGGAGGGTCTGGTCGCGCTACCCGACGGCAGCTTCTGGGTTTCCGACGAATATGGCCCGTTCCTGGTGCATTTCGATGCCAAGGGCGCCGAGATCGAGCGGCTCGCTCCCGGCGCCGGACTGCCGAAGGAGATTGCGCTGCGCACCCCTAACCAGGGCATGGAGGGTCTGACCAGCACCCCGGACGGCGGCACTCTCGTCGGTATCGTGCAGAGCGGCCTGAAAACCCCCGGGCTGGACGGCTCGGCCAAGGAGGTGCCGATGACCCGCATCGTCACCGTCGACCTGAAAACCACAGCGCTGCGCGAATTCGTCTACCCGCTGGAGAACCCGAAGCAGACGAAGGTCGCGGTCTCGGAGATCACCGCGCTGAGCCCGACCACCTTCCTGGTCGACGAACGCGACGGCGAGCTGCCGCCCACATCGAACAAGAAGCTGTGGACCGTCGACATCTCCGGCGCCACCGATGTCGGCCCGCAGTCGAAGGTGCCCGGCGCGCAATACGATCCGGAACGCGGCGGCCTGCTGATCGACGGCAAGCCGCTGGAGACCCTGGTCGGCACGGTGCCGACCGCCGAGGGCAGTTCGGCACTGAGCCGGGTGGGCGTCAAACCGGTCGCCAAGACCGCGAACCTGGATCTCACGGCACTGGTCACCGGGCTCAATGCCGACGGCAAGTTCTACGGGCACGACAAAATCGAGGGCATCGCAACCCTGGACGGCGGCAAGACGATCTACATCGCCAACGACAGCGACTTCGGCTTGGCCGGCAGCAAAGGCGAGCAGCCGCCGTTCGCGCTGAAGCCCAAGACCCTGCCGGACGGTGTCCAGGACACCGGCGAGATCCTGCTCGTGGACACCGGCAAGCTGCCCGCGAAGCTCGACAGCCACACGGTGCGCCTACAGGTCGGCTAACTATCCGGGTCGGTCCATTCCCGACCCTCCAGAATCACCGCGGCGGCCAGCGTGATCAGCCACAGCGACATCGATCCGACCTGGATCCGCTGGGCAATTCCGAGCGCGTAATTGCCGGTCAGGTTGTCGGCGACCAGCATCCACACGGTCGCCGCCGACCCGATCACCAGCACAACCAGACCGGCCTCGCGCAGGATCCGCCAGCGGTGGTATCGGAACGCCGCGAGGCTGAAGGCGAAGGCGGCGACCGCGATAGCGGTCACCGCGATGGTGCTCGTCAGCGCGTGCGGCTGATGCAGCTGCGGGAAAAGTTCGCTGCCGCCTCCGCCGCACGCGGCATTGTCCTGCGGGGTGCAGTCGCGCAGCGGCAGCAGTACATCGCCGATGGTCGCGGCGCCGAAACACCACAGCGCCACCCAGCCGACGGTGGTGAACCTGCGCCGGGGAAACAGCAGGAGCCCGGCAATGGCCGCGGGGATCAGCAATGCGCCGACGATCTTGTCGGCCGTCGCGAATATCTCCCGGTGGGGCTTGCCCTCGGCGTCCAGTTCGCTGAGGAAAGAATTCACCGGGTCGACGTCGATGTGCAGGAAGAATTCGAGCAGCCACGACGAATAGCAGAGTCCGGCGATCGCGATGGCCGCTGCGATGAACCAGGAGGCCGCGCGTACGTGCCGTTCGGCGATCTTCCGGCTACCACTCACCCGACCCATTCTCCCGCCTATTTCCGGTCCGGTGATCACCGATTGGTCAGTGTGTCCTACCCAACATGGCTCGTACAGCATTCCCAACCCGCGCACAGGATCCTGTCAGGTCTATCGGACACTCTGTGGGAGAGACAACATCGAAGGAGTTCCCATGATTGCTTTCGCGACGGCCCTGGGCGGGATCGCTGTGATGTCTGCCATGGCGGTGTCGGGCTATCTGGCCGCGCATGCTCCGCGCACCTTGGTCCGGGTGCGCCACCGGTCATTCAGCGGCCGGCCTCGATAACGGTCTGTACCCGATTCGCCGCCGTCACGGCGTCTTCGTGTTCCCACACCCGAATCACTTGCCAGCCCGCCGCGGTCAGCGCCGAATCGGTGGCGCGGTCCCTCTCCACATTGCCGAGCAGCTTCTGTGCCCACCATTCCGCATTGTTCTTGGGATCGGTGGCATGCTGCGGACAGCGATGCCAGAAGCATCCGTCGACGTAAACCGCCACCCGCAGCCGGGGAAACACCAGATCGGCCCGGCGACGCTGACCTGGTAGCGGCGCCCGATCGACGAAGTACCGCAATCCCCTCCGGTGCAGTTCCCGGCGCAGTGCAAGTTCCGGCTTGGTTCCGCTGCGCCGCTGCCGCGCCATGCGCGCACTCGTCGCCGCGTCGGTCGTCGGCCGCCGTGCCGAAGCGCCCGCGCTCATGCCGCCCAGCCGCCCATTCGATCGAGATGGCTTTCCATATCGGCCAGGAAGCCGGGCGGAAATCGCAGACTGCCCATACCTGTTCTGCGCAGAAATCCGGCGGTCGCGCGCGCGGAAAGCAGCCGGGAATCGGTGAGGAAATTGCCGAGATCCTCATACGGCTCGTGCACCGGCCAGGTCGACACCGGCACCCGGTGGGCAACACCGCAGCGACCCCACGCGGCGGTCGGCCACGGCTGGCCGGGCGCCAGCGGCTGATCGTCGGGAATCGCACCGAGCGGTTCGGCGAGGCGCGCGCCGACCCACTCCGCCATCCGGACATTCACCGCATTGCCGACCAGCTTCCAGCGATGCCCCTGCCGAATACCCGGCGCATCGGTTGCGGGCGCGGTCCAGTCGGAATCGAAGCCCTGCAAGCGTTCTCCGTCGACGATGCCCGGCGTGACCACCTCCCCGGACGGCAGCCGCACCGCGGGCGGGCTTGCGATGCCGAGCGCAGAGCCGCCCTTGATGGTGGGGATCGCGTTCACCGCCCAGCCGAGTCCGCGCACGCCTTCGGTCCAGTAGAAGCCGCACGGATCTCGTTCGGGATCGCCGACGGTCCGCTCGCCCGCGTCGTCGCCGAAAAGAACCTGGCGCGGGTCCTCGGTGCGGGAGGCGAGCATCAGCACCCGCTGCCGACGCTGCGGCAGCCCGAACGCGCGCGCGTCCACCACCCGATAGGCCCAGGTGTATCCGAGCTCCTCGAGCGCCGCGGTGATGTGCCGCATCGCCGCGCCACGACCGAGCTGCAACATGAACGGCACGTTTTCGATCAGCAGCCAGCGCGGCCCGCGCCTGCGACGCACCAGCCGGAACACCTCGTCGACAAGGCCGGAGCGTTTACCAGTGATGCCCGCGGTGCGTCCGGCCTGCGAGAGGTCCTGGCAGGGAAAGCCCGCGGCGACGAGTTCGGTGCCTGCGGGGATGGCACGCAGCTTGGTGATGTCGCTGTACAACGGCACATCGGGAAAGCGCGCGGCGAGCACAGCCTGGGCGCCCGGCTCGATCTCGCAGAGCAATTCGGTGTCCCAGCCGTGCGCGCCGAGTCCGAGCTCGAGCCCGCCGATACCGGCGAACAGCCCGACCATCCGCCCGCGCGTCACAGTCATCCCTTTCCGCGATCCCACGATGGGCGCTGATCGGCCGTAGCGATTGCTTGCAGGTCGCTCGAAAGGACCAGCAGCTAATGCGAACAGCAGCGATTGCTTGCGGCGATTGCGCTCCGTGCTCGCACAGCAGGTTACTCGAGTCGGGATCTCAGTGCCGGCCGCCCACCCGGCCGCCAACCCGGCCGTGTGTCCGGCACCGAGATCCGGACGCGCGCACCGATAATGCCAATGGGCTATCGGCCGGGTATCGTCATGGCCGTTCGACGGCAGGAGGCGAATCTGCTCCTGGCCACTGCTGACCTTCCGGCGCTCCAGCGTCGACGCGCAGTTCCCGGTTTATCCCAAGTGACGCCAGGAAAGTGAGCGATATGCAGATTCCGTCCACCAAGAATGGGGCCTACCCCAGCGTTGTCGTCACCAGTCTCGCGGCGACCACCTCGATCGCCGGCGATGTCGATTCCACCTGGAAGGGCCTGCTCAATGGGGAGAGCGGCATCGACATCCTCGAGGACGCCTTCATCGACGATTTCGGTCTCCCTGTCCGTATCGGCGGCCATCTGAAGGTAGCGCCGAGTACGGTTCTGACCAGGGCCGAGACGCGGTCCATGTCCTATGTGGAGCAGATGGCCATCTGCCTCTGCCGCGAAGTCTGGCGCAATGCGGGCAGCCCGGAGGTGGACAGGGACCGCCTCGGCGTCGCGATCGGCACCGGCCTCGGCGGCGCCGAGGCCATCGTCGACGCCCGCGACAAAATGGAAAACGGTGGCTACCGCAAGGTTTCGCCGCTCACCGTGCAGGCGATCATGCCCAACGGCGCTGCCGCCTGCGTCGGCATGGAGCTCGGTGCCCGAGCCGGTGTCGTGACGCCGGTGTCGGCTTGTTCGTCCGGGTCGGAGGCGATCGCCAACGCGTGGCGGATGATCGTGATGGGCGATGCCGACATGGTTGTCACCGGCGGCGTCGAGGGCTCCATTCAGGCGCTGCCGATCGCGGCATTCACCATGATGCGCGCGATGAGTACGCGCAACGACGACCCGAAGTGCGCGTCGCGGCCGTTCGACGTCGATCGCGACGGGTTCGTCTTCGGCGAGGCAGGCGCGATGATGATCGTCGAGACCGAGGAGCACGCCAAAGCGCGCGGCGCGACCATCCACGCGCGGCTGCTGGGTGCGGGGATCACCTCCGACGGTTTCCATCTGGTTGCTCCCGACCCCGAGGGTTCCGGCGCAGCGCGTGCGATGACCAGGGCGCTGCAGAGCGCCGGATTGACCAAACACGATGTCGACCACATCAATGCCCATGCGACCGCGACACCGATCGGTGACACCGCCGAGGCGCTCGCGATCAGCAAGGCGATCGGCAACCATGCGTCGGTGTACGCGCCGAAATCGGCACTCGGACATTCCATCGGCGCCGTCGGCGCGCTCGAGTCGGTGATCACCGTGCTTTCGGTGCGTGACGCCATCGTCCCGCCGACGCTGAACCTGGAGAATCAGGATCCGGAAGTCGACCTCGACATCGTCAGGGGTCAGGCAAGGGCCGGGCGCATCGAGTACGCCGTGAACAACTCTTTCGGCTTCGGTGGGCACAACGTCGCACTCACTTTCGGTCGGTACTGAGTGACCCGGGGCCACCGGACCTGCTAATCTTCCCGGCGCTCCGGTGTCTGTCTGTGTTCAGTGTCATGGCTTAGTGCGTGCGTTGGAAAAGGATAAGGCGATGATCGGCGAAACCTTCGACGACTATTTGGACGAGCAGGGCAATATCAAGATCTTGGGTGACAAGACCTTGATCGACTTCGTCGACAAGCACAGCGCGGAGAACGGTGACGGACTCGCGTACCGCTTTATCGACTACTCACGGGAACGCGATGGTGAGTACCTGGAACTGACCTGGCGCGAGTTCGGTGTCCGGCTGCGGGCGGTCGCGGCTCGACTCCAGCAGGTGTCGCAGCCGGGCGATCGGGTGGCGATCCTTGCCCCGCAAGGCCTCGACTACGTCGTGTCGATCTTCGCGGCTGTCTACGCGGGCAATATCGCGGTGCCGCTGTTCGACCCCGAAGAGCAGGGTCACACCGATCGCCTACACGCGGTGCTCGGTGACTGCGCGCCCGCGGCGATTCTGACGGTCGGATCCGCTGCGGCGGGGGTGCGGAACTTCTTCCGGCATCTGCCCGCGGGGCAGCGTCCGCGCGTCATCGCCGTCGACGCGATCCCCGACAGCGTCGGTGCGGCGTGGGTGCGCCCGGAGATCAATATCGACAGCGTCGCCTATCTGCAGTACACCTCGGGGTCGACGCGGACGCCTGCGGGTGTGGCGATCACCCACCGCTCGGTCGGCACGAACCTGCTGCAGATGATCGATGCCATCGGCGTCACCGAGAACTCGCGCGGCGTCACCTGGCTGCCGCTGTTCCACGACATGGGTCTGCTGTGCGTGATCCTGCCGACCATCGGCGGCGGCTTCATCACGATCATGTCGCCGAGCGCGTTCGTGCGTCGGCCCTATCGTTGGATCAAGGAATTGGCCGCCGCCTCCGACGGTGCGGGAACCTTTGCCGCCGCACCGAATTTCGCGTTCGAGCATGCCGCGGCCCGGGGCAAGCCGAAGCCGGGCGAGGCGCTGGATCTGTCCAATGTGATCGGCTTGATCAACGGCAGTGAGCCGGTATCGGTGTCGTCGATGAAGAAGTTCAACGAGGCGTTCGGGCCCTACGGTCTGCCGAAAACCACCATCAAGCCGTGCTACGGCATGGCGGAGGCAACGCTGTTCGTCTCGGCGACCAAGGCCGAGGACGAGGCCAAGGTGGTCTATGTGGATCGTGGCGAGCTCAACGGCGGACGCATGGTCGAGGTCGAGCCGGGCACCGACAACGCGATCGCCCAGGTTTCGTGCGGCTACGTCGCGTTGTCGCAGTGGGCGGTGATCGTCGATCCGGAGTCCGGCATCGAGCGCGCCGACGGCGAGGTCGGCGAGATCTGGCTGCACGGCGAGAATATGGGCATCGGTTATTGGGGGCACCCGGAGGAATCCGTCGCGACTTTCCAGAACAGGCTCACCAAGCGGCTACCCGACGGCAGTCATGCCCAGGGCACCGCTTCCGACGCGAAGTGGATGCGTACCGGCGATTTCGGTGCCTACTTCGACGGCGAGCTGTTCATCACCGGCCGGGTCAAGGATCTGGTGATCGTCGACGGCCGCAACCACTACCCGCAGGATCTGGAGTTCTCGGCACAGGAATCCAGCACCGCGCTGCGCCCGGGATTCGTCGCGGCGTTCTCGGTGCCTGCGAACGAGTTGCCCGCGTTGGTGTTCGAGCAGGGCAGTCGCTCCGGTCTGAACTACGACGCCGAGGACACCTCCGAGCAGTTGGTCATCGTCGCCGAGCGTGGGTCCGGCGCGGGCAAGCTGGACCCGCAGCCGGTCGCGGACATCGTGCGTGTGGCCATCGCGCAACGGCACGGCGTCACCGTCCGCGACGTGCTGCTGGTGCCCGCGGGTTCCATCCCGCGCACCTCCAGCGGCAAGATCGCCCGCCGCGCCTGCCGGGCCGCCTACCTCGAGGGCACCCTGCGCGGCGGACATCAGCAGCAGGACTTCCCGGACGCGCCGAGCGATCAGCAGACGGCCGTGTGAGAAACCGCCGCTACAACCGTGTTTCGTCGGTGTAGTCGAATTCGCGGACCTCGGCGCCCAGGATCTGGGCGTCGAGTTCGCCTTCGGTGCCGGCGCCGCGGAACCGGTCGAGCGCGGTTCGGGTGGACCAGCGCTCGTAGACGTTGACCCGATCCGGTTCGACCAGATCGGCGCCGAGGCTGAAATCCAGGCAGCCCTCGGTCGCGCGGGCGAACTCGACGACCGCGCGGCAGCTCGCGAGGTATTTCTGCCGGTCGGTGACGCGCAGGTAGCCGGCGACGATGATCACTTCCGGAGTCTATGCCCGGCGGGTACCGCCCGTGCTTGCTTGACCTCGAGATAACTCGAGGTTGTTGGCTGTGGACATGACTGCGGTGCCGACCTGCCCGAGCGCGACTTCCCTTACAGATACCGGTGCGGCGGTCGCTGACCAGCCGGAAAAATCGGTTGGCGGGAGCGCGCGTCGATGCGACGCTGGATTGTCGGACCCCGATGCGAACATCATGGGAAGGTCCGTTCGCGACACCGCCGATCCACGGACCACGAGGGGGAGCCTTGTCTGTCATGCTCGAACGGCCGTCGGCCGAACCGGAGGCCGATAGACCGGAGCGGCTCGATGCCGCCGCGCCTGGACGCTTGCATTCGCTGCGTCGGTTTCTGCCCTACCTTCGGCCGTATCGCGCCGCACTGATCGGGGCGACGGCGCTTGCCGTGGTCGCTACCCTGACCGCGATCGTGATCCCGTTGCTGATCGCGCGCATCATCGATGGCCCGATCGCCCATCGCGATTTCTCCGGTGCGGTCCTGCCGGTGCTCGCGGTGCTGACACTCGGCCTGCTGGAGGCACTCGGCGTGTGGGGACGCCGATGGCTGGTTTCCAAACCCGCGACGCATTTCGAAATCACGATGCGCGCCAAGATCTTCCGCAAACTGCAGTCGCTGGCGATCGGACGCCACGATGCCTGGGAATCGGGACAGCTGCTCTCCCGCGCGATCGATGATCTGGCCACGCTGCGCCGGTTCGTCGCGTTCGCGGGCCCGTTCCTGGTGCTGCACTTCGTCATCATTCCGGTCGGCCTGCTCGTGTTGTGCGCGCTGAGCTGGCAGATCGGGTTGATCTTCGGGATCATCTCGATCCCGCTGGTGTACATCTGCACGCGGTTCGTGCGGCGCTACGAGGTGGCGTCGCGCCGCTCGCAGGACCAGTCCGGTGATCTGGCGACAACCGCCGAGGAGTCGGCGCAGGGCGTCCGAGTGTTGAAAGCGTTCGGCCGCGGCGTGTTCTTCGGCGGACGCTTCACCGCACAGTCGCGCGAACTGCAACAGACCGAAATGCTCAAAGTCCGGTTGGACGCGACATTGTGGTCGGCGATGATGAGCCTGCCGCAGCTGGCGATCGCCTTCGCGCTCGGCTACGGCGGCTACGCCGTCGCGCACGGCACGATGACGCTCGGCACCTTGGTCGCGGCCATCACGCTGTCGACGTTCCTGCAGTGGCCGATCATCTGGACCGGATTCCTACTTGCCGAGCTCAACGATTCGCGCACCGCGGCGGACCGGTACTGGGAGATCATCGACACCCCGGTCGACATCACCGATCCGGCCGACCCGGTAGAGCTGCCTGCGCACATCGCGGGCGAGCTGACCTTGGACGGTGTGCGGTTCGCCTTCCCCGACGCGAAAGGGGAGGTGCTGCACGATGTCTCGCTGAAGGTGCGCCCTGGTGAAACGGTGGCGCTCGTCGGCGCGACGGGCAGCGGAAAAACCGCGCTGCTCAACCTGATTCCGCGGCTCTACGACGTCTCCGACGGTGTCATCACCATCGACGGCATCGATATCTCCGCGATGCGGGTGTCGGATCTGCGGTCGCTGGTCTCGGTGGCATTCGAGGATCCGGTGCTGTTCTCGGCGAGCGTGCGGGAGAACGTCGCGCTCGGTGACCCCGAGGCCACCGATGTGGATGTGCGCCGCGCGCTAGACATCGCCCAGGCCGCGGAGTTCGTGGATGACCTGCCGTGGGGGCTCGACACCAGGATCGGTGAGCAAGGGCTCAGCCTCTCCGGCGGTCAGCGTCAGCGGCTCGCGCTGGCCCGTGCGGTGCTCGGCCCCGTCAGCGACAACGGACATGCCAATCGAAATGGTCGGCAGAGCGTGGGTGATCGGACCCGGATCATGGTGCTCGACGACCCGCTGTCGGCGCTCGACGTGGAAACCGAAGAGCGCGTGCAGGAACGGCTGCGCACCGTGTTGGCGGGAGCGACCACGCTGCTCGTCGCGCATCGGCCGTCCACGGCGGCGCTGGCCGACCGGGTCGCGGTGCTCGCCGACGGCCGGATCGTCGCCGAAGGCTCCCACGATCAATTGCTGAAGACCAACAGCCGTTATCGCGAGCTGATGGGAGGTGAATCATGACGACGGAAGCGGAAGCGACCACGCCGAGTGCGGCCGAACCGGCCACCCGGGATTCGGTCGCCGATTGGCGCGGCATCGCCAGCGAGGACAAAGAGGTCACCCAGACCGGAAACCTGGTGCTGGCCGGTCGATCCCGGCGACTGCTGCTCGACCTGGTTCGGCCGTACCGCAAGATCGCGGTGCTCGCCATGGTGCTGATCGTGGTGGACAACGCCGCGATGGTTTCGGCGCCGCTGTTCATCGCGCATGGTCTCGACACCGGGATCGCCGAAGGAGCCCGGGGTAACTGGACTCCGTTGGCGCTCACCGTCGTCGGTTACCTCGGCACGGTCGGCCTCGGCGTGCTCACCACGTTCTTCTTCCTGCGGGTTTCCGGCAATCTGAGTCAGAGCGTGCTGTTCGACCTGCGGGTCCGCTCGTTCGAGCACATGCAGCGGCTCAGCGTCGCCTTCCACGAGAAGTACACCTCGGGCAAGGTTGTCGCCCGGTTGACCGGCGATATCGAGACACTCCAGGAACTGCTGGAGAGCGCGCTGAATCAGGCACTGAGCGCGATCCTTTCGGTGCTCACCATCGCGGTCCTGCTGGTCTATCTCGATCAGACACTCGCCGCGATCGTGCTCGTCGGTTTCGTCCCACTGGTGCTCGTCACCCGCTGGGCGCAGCGCAGGCAGCGCGCGGGCTATCGACGTACGCGCGGCGCCATCGCGAAGGTCGTCGTGCAGTTCGTCGAGTCGATGGGCGGCATCCGCGCCGTGCAGACCTTCCGGCGCGAACAGCGCAACGAATCGGTGCTGGCACTGGAGGATTCGGAGTATCGGCAGGCCACCACCGCCGCCATGCGCGGCATGGGCGACTACGCCGGACTCACCCGGCTGCTCGGCAACCTGACCACCGTGATCGTCATCGTGGTCGGTGCGTGGCGGGTGATCGAGGGTGACCTCGCGGTCGGTGTCCTCGCCGCGTACCTGCTGTACCTCAATGAGTTCTACGGTCCGCTCGACGAACTGGCCCAGGTCTTCAATTCCTATCAGTCCGCGGCGGCGGCGCTGGAGAAGATCTCCGGTGTGCTGGAGGAGGAGCCGTCGGTGCCGGAACCGACCGAGCCGACATCGCTCGGTAAGGCCCAGGGCGCGGTCCGGATGGATCGCGTGTGGTTCGGATACGACTCCAGTGCGAACCGGCCCGCGGAGACCGGTGCGAAGCAGCAGGTCGACGGCGGTGGTGTGAATGCGCTGCCCGACGATGCCGAGCCGCTGCCCGAGGTGGGCACAGCCGTGTCCGCGATGGGTAACGAAGCCACAAAGGCGTTGCAGCCCAACGGTATAACGCTAGACAAGGTATCGAAGCCGGAAGGCGGGACCCGCACTGTGTTGCCGGAGTTCACCTTGGACATCCCGGCGGGGCAGGTGATGGCCCTGGTCGGCGCGACCGGTGCGGGCAAGTCGACGCTGGCCAAGTTGCTGACACGTTTCTACGATCCGTCCGGCGGCACGGTGACCCTGGACGGCATCGACCTGCGCAAGCTGACCGATGTCGACCTGCGGCGCAATGTTGTGATGGTCACCCAGGAGTCGTACCTGTTCTCCGGATCGGTGGCCGACAACATCCGGCTCGGCAGACCCGACGCCACCGACGAGGAGGTGCACGCGGCGGCCCGCGCGATCGGACTGTACGACTTCGTGCAGGCGTTGCCCGAGGGTTTCGACACCGACGTGCGCAAGCGCGGCGGCAGGCTCTCGGCGGGCCAGCGGCAGTTGGTGTCCTTCGCGAGGGTGTTCCTCGCGGATCCCGCGGTGATCGTGCTGGACGAGGCCACTTCGAGCCTGGACATCCCGAGCGAGCGGCTGGTCCAGCAGGCACTGGAAACGGTGCTGCGCGACCGCACCGCGGTGATCATCGCGCACCGGCTCTCCACCGTCGCCATCGCCGACCGGGTGCTGGTGCTGGAATCCGGCAGGATCGTCGAGGACGGCACCCCCGACGCCCTGATCGGGGGCACCGGACGGTTCGCCGGTCTGCACGCGGCCTGGCGCGAGTCGCTGGTGTGACGCGGGGCAGACGGCTGCGTCCCTTACGGTAGATACGTGACGAACCCAGCCTCTGGCCCTGACAGCCAACCGGCATCGCGGTGGCCGGCGATTCTCACCTGGCGTGCGCACAACGCAGTGCGGATGGAGTCGGTGCGCGTGACGCTCAACGGCAACCGCATCCGCGCCGCGGGCCGGATGATCGGTGGCGCCTGCGCGGACCATCCCGCCTTCAGCGCCTCCTACGATCTGGTCACCGACGAGAACGGCGTCACCAAGCGGCTGTCGCTGCGCAGCACCACTGCGGCGGGGGAGCGGCACGCGTCCATCGCGCGCGATGAAGAGAACTACTGGCTGGTGGATGCGGGTGGCAGCCATGTGCGCTCCACCTTCGCGGGTGCGCTCGACGTGGATGTGGTGCTGAGTCCGTTCTTCAACACCCTGCCGATCCGCCGCTTCGGCCTGCAGCACGCGGTCGGCGATGTCCAGGTGCCGGTCGTCTACGTCCGCCTCCCCGACCTGCTCGTCCAGGAAGCCAGCCTCACCTACAGCAGCGGCACGGACGGGATCAGCGTCCTGTCGCCGGTTTCCAGCGCCACTGTCACCGTCGACGCCGACGGCTTCCTGCTGGACTACCCCGGCCTGGCCGAGCGAATTTGACGGCAGCCCGACTGTTGGTGACCCATGACCAGCAGCACGGTTGATCGCCCCCACCAGGCCCGGTCCGCTCGTGGACGAATGTCCTCGCGGACGCCTTTCCGCTCGGCGCCGATGCTGCGCATCGAGCGGAAGCTGCCTGCGTAGGTCGAGCCTCGATCAACATCGCATCGGCCGAACATTCGGCCCATCAATCCAGCTGAACCGATGACGCCGTGCTGGATTCTGCACGCACCATCCTGTGCCTCAACCAGCATCGTGATCGGCCGGGTGACCGATCATCAGCCCAGACTGGTGATAACGCCGCCGCGCCGACCAGCTTCGCGCAACTGCCCCAGCCAGTCGTGCTCGCCAGGGTGGACACCGGTGATCTCCCAGCGCTGCGCCGTTTCGTAGCGCTGCCGTGCCGCGAACCCGGCGTCGACGAGATCCTCGAGCGATCCTGTCTCTCGCAGGCTGTCGCGGGCGGCGGCGAGCACCGTGAGCGTGTCGTTCAACGTGGCGAGCAGCGCCGCGGAATTCGGTTCGCAGATCGCGCGCACCAGGGCCGGCGCGGTCCCCGCCACTCTGGTGCCATCGCGGAACGAGCCCGCCGCGAGCCCGAGCGCCAGCTCCCCGCCGCCGTCACCCGCGATCGCGAGCGCCTCGGCCAGCACATGTGGCAGGTGCGAAATCCGGGCGACGGCGCTGTCGTGCTCGTCCGCGACAACCGGCACGACCACCGAATCGCAGGCCAGCGCCAGCCGCACCACGCGCGTCCACGGTTCCGGGTGCGTGCCCTCGTCGACGCCGACCGCCCACGCCGCGCCTCGGAACAGACCCGGATCAGTGGCGGCCCAGCCGGATTCGGAGGTGCCCGCCATCGGATGGCCGCCCACATAGCGCGCGGACAGTCCGTGCTTGTGTACGGCCGCCGCCACCGGAGCCTTCACGCTCACCACATCGGTGAGCGTGCACCTGGGCGCGAAGGCGGAAACCTCCGTGAGGATGTGGTCGACCGCGGGCATCGGCACCGCGACGACGATCGTCGCGTCGGTGTCCGCGGCCCTGGTCAACACACCGCGCAGATTGCCGGTGACATCGAATCCGTCGGCGCGTGCGGCGTGCGCACCCGACTCCGATCGGTTGTATCCCCAGGCGTCGAAGCCCGCGCCGGCAGCTGCGCGGAGCAGGGAACCACCGATCAAGCCCGTCCCGAGGACGCACACGGGTGCTTTCTGGTCACGAGTCACCGGAACAGATTCGCATACGACTTCAACATTTCGGCTCGAGCCGACTACCGTTGCGGCCATGGCAGCACAGCGCTCGGGCACGAACAGGGCGGCGTCGGATGATTACGACGACGTAGAAGGGTTCGCAGTGGCCGTTGTCCGCGAAGAAGGACAATGGCGGTGTAGTCCGCTCAGTTCGGCTGCACTCACCGATCTGTCCGCGGCGGAGAACGAGCTCAAGGCATTGCGCAGTTCCGGCGCGGTGTTCGGACTACTCGACATCGATGACGAGTTCTTCATCGTGCTCCGGCCCGCACCCAGCGGCACCCGCATGCTGGTCTCGGACGCGACCGCCGCGATCGACTACGACATCGCCGCCGATGTGCTCGAGGCCCTCAATGTCGAAATCCCGGATATCGACCCCGACGAACTCGACGACATCGAGCCATGGGAGGAAGGCGACCTCGGCGTCCTCGCCGATCTCGGCCTGCCCGAACCTGTGCTCAGCGTGATCCTCGCCGAGACCGACCTGTACCCGGATGAACAACTCGGCATGATCGCCCAGCGGCTCGGCTTCGCCAACGAGCTGTCGGCCGTGCTGGACAAGCTGCCGCGCTGAGGAGTGTGTCGGCCGACGTGGGCTTGCTGAGAGACGGTCTCTCCGACTCCGACATGGTGCGCGCCGCGATCGCCGCCGCCGGCGACGCGGGTGTCCGCGACGTCCCGGTGGGCGCCGTGGTGTTCGATTCGGCAGGCCGCGAGCTCGCCCGCGCGGTCAATGCGCGCGAAGCCCTCGGCGACCCGACCGCACACGCGGAAATCCTCGCCCTGCGCCGCGCCGCCGAGGTGCACGGTGATGGGTGGCGCCTGGAAGGCATGACCCTCGCTGTCACCCTGGAACCATGCACCATGTGCGCGGGCGCACTAGTCCTCGCCCGCGTCGCCCGCGTCGTATTCGGCGCATGGGAACCCAAAACCGGCGCCGTCGGCTCACTCTGGGATGTAGTCCGCGACCGCCGCCTCAACCACCGCCCCGAGGTGCGCGGCGGCGTGCTCGAGCAGGAGTGCGTGGCGCTCCTCGACGACTTCTTCCGTGCCCAACGTTGACTCGACTAATCGGCCTCGACATGAGACGCTAAACGAACGTTTCGAAACATAGTTTGGAACATTCGTTTGAGCATCGCCGAGATCAGGCGAGGGAGGTTAGAGATGAGCGCACAGGCGTTGGAGGAACGGACGTTCATCACAGAGCACCCGAAGCAGTTGGCGCCCGTCCTGAGCTTCCTCGAAGCTCACGAGCAGCATCGCGGAACCGCCGTTGAGCCCAGCTATGCACTCGTCGGTGTGGGTGAGCACGACCGGATCGAGCTACCGCAAGAAGTGCATAAGGCGCTGATTCAGGTGGTCGCGGCCATGCTGGCCGGTAAAGCTGTGACAATCGCTCCCCGGAGCATGACGCTGACCTCACAACAGGCAGCTGACCTGCTCGGTGTGAGCAGGCCGACGGTCAAACGGATCATCGAGAAAGGTGACCTACCTGCAGAGCGCATCGGGACCCGGCATCGACTGCGGCTCGAAGATGTCTTGGCTTATCGCGAGGCCCGTCGGCAGCGTCAGTACGACGCGCTGGCCGCCACTGCGATCGACATCGATGCCGACGAGGAACCCGAAGCGATCCGCGAGCAGCTGCGTGCCGTGCGTCACGCTGTAGCAGAACGCCGGAGGGCGAAAGGCTGAAAGGGATCGATGTTCGCCGTAGTGCTCGATACCTGTGTCCTCTGGCCGAGTCTGCAGCGTGACTTCCTGTTATCGCTCGCGATCGAAGGCATCTACCGGCCGTTATGGTCGGCGACGATCTTGGAAGAGCTGGAATACCACGAAGCCAGGAAGTGCGTTGAGCGCGGCGAGGATTCGACGAAGGCCGCTGCCAAGGCGAGCCGTCTGATCGAGGCGATGCAGTCGGCATTCGATGATGCTCTGGTGCAGAATTGGGAACCGCACGAGGGCACTTTCAACCTCCCGGATCCGGACGACGAGCATGTCCTCGCGGCTGCGGTTGTAGGCGGTGCAGCGGCAATCGTGACCAGTAACGTGCGCGACTTCCCGCTGACCTCGATACCTAGTCAGATTCAGATCCTCCGGCCTGCCGTCTTCGCAGCCGACGCGGTATCCGTCTCTCCAGACACGGCTCTACAGGCCGTCGAGGCGATCGCGAACCGCCACAAGAATCCACCCGAGACGGTCGAAGTGATACTCGATCGCCTGGTGACGCTGTACGGCATGAGCGAAGCAGTCGACCTCATCCGCAGTGTCATGTAGCGGGCCGCCAAAGCTCCGTTTTCCCGTCTCTACAGGCGATTTATCGATCCGGCGGTGGTCCGGTATGGTTGTCGGCGGTGGCGTGTCCGAGCGGCCTAAGGAGCACGCCTCGAAAGCGTGTGAGGGGTAACCCCCCTCCGAGGGTTCAAATCCCTCCGCCACCGCCAAAGCCCTTCACCTGAATTCCAGGTGGAGGGCTTTTTCTATGCCGACTCCGACTCCGCGTCCGTCTCCGTCGTCTGGGACATGCCGCCATCCGCTGCGCGGGTTATCGGGCGGGGTAGTGCTCGTCCAGCCACTCGGTGAAGGTTGGTCCGGCGAGGACTGCGTCGGGCCCGGGGAGTAGGGCGCCGTTTGCTTGGAGTTCGTGGTTGGGGTCTTCGAGGTCGGTGATTTCTTCGACTCGGGAGGGGGCGCCACGGCGGGCGGCGAGCCGGGATGTGGCGGCGGCGAGGTTGAGCTCTTCCGGGCCTGCTATTTCGATGGTTGTAGTGGGAGCCGTTCCGTCGGTGGCGAGTTCGGCCAGTTTTTCGGCGACGGTGCGGGCGGCGACGAGTTGGGTGCGGGTTGCGGGGACGTAGGCCACATCGTCGCGGGTGGTCCAGTCCAGCATCATCTCGGTGAACTCGTGGAACTGTGCGGCACGCAGGATCTGTACGGGCACCGGGCCCTCGTTCAGGGTGCGTTCCTGCACGAGCTTTCCGGCGTAGTGACCGGCGGTGAACGGGTCGATGCCGATGATCGAGACCAGGACGATTCGGGTGACGCCAGCCTCGGCCGCTGCTTGTTGCAGGTTTCGGGCGGTGGTGCCGAAGAAGTCTGTCACCGCGTCGGTTTCCGCGGTCGGTGCGTTCACCGCGTCGACGACAACCTGCACACCGGCCAGCGCCTCGGCGAGACCTTCGCCGGTGTAGACATCGACGCCGATCGCGCGGGCTATGGCGACTACCTCGTGGCCCTGATTCTTCAGCACATCGACCACCTCGCGGCCGATCCGTCCGCTTGCTCCGGCTACTGCGATCTTCATGGTCTGCTCCTTTGTCAGTCTTCTGAGGAACAGACGAACCGTAGCGCCGGAGTGTGACAGCGGCATGGATGCGCATGTTGTGCGGGGTTTCGCACCACTAGGTGCGCGGGGCTACTCGGCTTCGGTGGGCCGCGTGGCGCTCGGCCGGAGGATGACTCGAAATCCGCGGCGGACGTGGGTGATCTTCGAATTCGCGGGTATACGCGCAGTAGATGAATGCAGGAAGGACGCGATGACAATGCGCCGCCGAAGAGTCCGCGTGGGAACCATGCGCGGCAGATATATGAGTGAGAGTTATATGAGAATTGGCAGTCTGCTGGTCCTGATCTGGTTGGTGATCGGTGTGATCGCAGCGGGTCAGCGCCACTATTTCGACAGCGGCCCGGTGAACTGCGCCGGGTTCGGCACCATCGCCGTCACCGTGATCGCCGGTCCACTCAACTACATGGGTGTGAATCCGAAGATCTCGGATTGCAATGTGCCGCAACCTAGTCCGTAGCAGTTAGGGCAGCGTCGGCCGGTTGGTCCTCCGTTCGCGGTGGTCCACCGCAACAGTGCGGCCCGAGAGCGCGGCGCGCAAACTTCGGCGAACAGGTGGGCGGGTTGCGCTCTTACGCGGATAATCGGCACACGTGCGGGTATTCCGCTCGAGAGGAAGCGCGGGACCGACGCCAGGCAGGATGCGTCGTGGCACGGCCCGTGCCGCGACGATGCGCAGGTGAAACATGAAACGGGGCACTGCTCTTGTCCTGATCTGGCTGGTCATCGGCGTGATCGCGGCGGGCCAGCGTAACTATTTCGACAGCGGTCCGATCAATTGCGCCGGGTTCGGCTCGATCGCATTGACCGTGCTCGTCGGCCCGCTCAACTACATGGGCGTGAACCCTAAGGTTGCGGACTGCAATGTCCCGCAACCGAGTTCATAGCCGCATTGTTCCGAGTGCACCGGACATGCCCCGTTCCGGCGAGCAGGGGAGCGCTTGCTCGCCGGAACGGGGTGCGATAGACGGTGCCGTCCTACGCCGCGACGATCTCTCGATGCGACTGCGACTGCGACTGCGACTGCGACTGCGACTGCGACTGCGACTGCGACTGCGACTGCGACTGCGACTGCGACTGCGACGGTTGGGTTTTCGGCTCGCCGGTGAGGCGAGCAGCCCCCGCTGCCGCGGCAATCACCAGGCCGACTCCGATCCATTGCGTGAGGTGCAGCCCCTCACCGAGCAACAGCAGCCCCACCCCGGCCGCGACCGCAGGCTCCAAACTCATCAGCACCCCGAACGTCGAGGCCGTGATTCGGCGCAGCGTCTGCAGTTCGATGGCGTGCGGGACCAAAGAAGACAGCACGGCGATACCGACAACGCCGAGCAGCACTATCGGGTCGAACAGTGCCGAGCTTGCGTCCGCCGCGACCAGGGGCAACGCGAGAATCGCGCCGAAGCCCAATGCCCAGGCCAGTCCGTCATGACCCGAGGTGTGTTCGCCGACCACCTTGCTGAACACGATGTAGCTGCCCCAGCCCGCAGCCGCGAGCAGCGCGAACAGCACGCCGGTCCAGGACATGGGCCCACCGGTTTTCATCAGAAGCAGCACACCGCCGCCGGCTAGCAGCGCCCACAGTAGGTCGCGCCCGCGGCGGGAGGACGCGACCGCGACGCCGAGCGGCCCCAGGAAATCGATGGTGACCGCGATGCCGAGCGGAATGCGATCGATCGCCGCGTAGAAGAACGAATTCATCACGGCCACAGACACTCCGAGCCCGATGATGCCGGGCAGTGCGTGCCGTTCGATGCGCAGCGACGGCCGCCACAGCGCCATCGCGATGATGCCTGCCATCAGCAGCCGCAGGGCTGCGGTCGGGCCGGTGCCGAGGACTTCGAACAGCTGCTTGGCGATGATTGCGCCGAATTGGATGCTGAGCATGGCGGCGAGGATGAGGACGGGTGCGCTGCCGAACATGGAAGCGGTTCTGCCAGTGTGTGATTGCGGAAATGCAACGGCGGGTGGAATTTCTTTGACCGGGCCGATAACCAACGGGTGACTCCATTCTGCGGACACGCGCCTACGCCACCGGTGCGTGCCGGGGGTGCGCGGTCGGATCTCGTATTCGGTTGTGCGGGAGGGAGATTGGACATATCCGTGGAGATGGGCGCGCGCTCGTAGCGCGCGGGATCATCCAGGCGTTTCGCATTCGGTATCAGCACGAATGGGCTGGGGATGTCCGGGATTCGAGTGGGAGGGTCCGTCAGGCGACGGACGTCGACGTAGTACAGGCCGGTGGCCGAGCGGTGGGGTGCGGGTTCGCCATCGGCGGCATTGCCTTCACGAGCGAAAGATAGGTGCTCTAAGTGGCAGGCAAAAGACTGGTCGGTTGATTAAAAACGTGGAGCATGTGACGGACTGTATCGCAGATTGTGTTGCCTCGCGCGGGGAGTGATCGGGGTAAACGGGGGTACCCACGGTAGACGCGAGTGCAGAAAGAAGGCGATGACAATGCGCGAGCGAACGATCGACCCACGACCGGTACACCGAAGAGGTACTGGGCTGCTGAGCACACTGCTTCTGGTCTGGTTGGCCATCGGCCTTATCGCCGCAGGTCAGCGCCACTATTTCGATAGCGGCCCGCTCAGTTGCGCAGGTTGGGGCACCATTGCCGTCACTGCCCTCGCAGGCCCACTCAACTACGCGGGTTTGAACCCCACGGTCACCGACTGCGTGTTGCCCGAACCCAGCCAGTAGGTGCCGCCGACATGAGCGCGCCCCCAACCGATCGGATGGGGGCGCGGGAGTCTCGTCGTACCTATCCGGAAGCGGCCGGTACCGCGCTCAGCGCGCACAAGATCAAACCGGGACGGAAAGCACTCGGCCCCGCACCCAGGTTCTTGGGTGCGGGGCCGAGCGGTTGTTTCAGGAGCGGTCGGCTCAGCCGACCAGGACGGGCTCCTTGTCCACCCCGACGGACTGCTGCTGCAGTTCACGCAGCTTCGAGCCCTCGACGTCGATGTCGGGCAGGATCCGATCGAGCCACTTCGGCATCCACCAGGACCACTTGCCCATCAGCACCAGCAGCGACGGGATCAGGATCATTCGGACGATGAACGCGTCGAGCAGCACACCCACCGCGAGCGCGAAGCCGAACGACTTCGCTGTGGCATCGGATTCCAGCAGGAACGAGCCGAACACCGAGATCATGATGACCGCGGCCGCGGTGACCACGCGGGCACCGTGGTGGTAGCCGCTGACCATCGCGTCCTTGGGTGACTTGCCGTGCACGAATTCCTCGCGCATCCGGGTCACCAAGAACACCTGGTAGTCCATGGCGAGGCCGAACACAAGACCGATCAACATGATGGGCAGGAAGCTGATGATCGGGTGCGGGTCGTCGATCAGCCCGAACTTGCCCTCCTGGAAGATCAGCACCGTCGCACCGAAGGTCGCCGCCATGGAGAGCAGGAACCCGAGCGCGGCCGTCAGCGGCACCAGGATCGAGCGGAACACCAGGATCAGCAGCAGGAACGCAGCGCCCGCGACGATCGCGAGATACGGCACGATCTTGCCGAGCAGCACATGGTCGACGTCGGCGAAGATCGCCGTGGTGCCGGTGATGCCGTATTCCATGCCGTACTCGGATTTCAGCGATCCCTCGGCGTTGCGAGCGTCGCTGACCAGATCCTTGGTGGCCTGGTTGTTCGGGCCCGACTTCGGCACGCCGTTGAGCAGTGCACCAGCCTTGTCCTCGCCGCTCCACTGCGGCTCGGTCACGTAGTCCATGCCGGAGTAGGACGCGAGCTTGTTGCGCAGTGCGTTGACCGCATCCACGCGGCGGTCGGCAGGCACGTTGGTGAGGTCGGCGGCGACGTTCAGCACGCCGTTGCTGCCTTCCCCGAAGCCCTCGGTGCGCAGCTCGTACGCCTTTCGGACAGTCGAGGTCTTCGGCATGCTGTCATCGCCGGGCAGGCCGAGGTTCAGGCCGGCCGCGGGCGCGGCGAGCAGGCCCAGGACGACGACGCTGAGGAGCAGCGTGACGGCGGGTGCCTTGCCGATGAGCCTGCCGAAGCGCTGGCCGTTGCTGATCGAGGTGTCGTCTTCCGGATCGTGCTTGGCGACGAACGGCAGCTTGGGCTTGAACAGGAACCGGCCGAACGCGCCGAGCAGTGCCGGCATCAGCGTGATGGCGGTCAGCACCGCGAACGCGGCGGCGATCGCGCCACCCAGACCCATGAAGGTGAGGAACTCGACGCCGACGATGCTCAAACCGCCGAGCGCGATGATCACGGTGAGACCCGCGAACACCACCGCAGAGCCTGCGGTGCCGAGCGCAGTGCCTGCGGCCTCTTCCGGCGAATCCTGTACCGCCAGTTCATGTTTGTACCTGGAGACGATGAAAAGCGCGTAGTCGATCGACAGCGCGATACCGATCATCGAGGCGAGGAAGGTGGTGAAGCTCGGGACCTCGATCACCGAGGTGCCGAGGAAAATCAGCGAGGTGGCCGCGCCGAGGCCGACGATCGCGGTGATGATCGGGACGAAGGCGGCGACGATGGCACCGAACGCGACGATCATGACGATGAGCGCGATGCCCATGCCGATCTGCTCGGACTTGCCGCTCGGCCCCTCTTGCTTCGTCGCGATCGAGCCGCTCATCTCGACGGTGAGTCCGGCGTTGCGCGCGTCATCGGCCACGTTGTAGGCCGCGGTGCGCTGCTCGTCGGTGACGTCGGTGAACTTCTTGATCGAGAACGGCACACTCATGAACGCGACCGAATCGGGCGCGGTCTTGCTCAGCACATTCAGCGGAGCGCCGCTGCACTGCGACGGATCGGGGTTGGCCAGGCAGCCCATCTTCTCGGCCGCTTCGATCGGGTTCGCGACCGGCTTGCTGTGGTCGACGATATCCAGGCCGCTGAGCTTGGCGATGAGCGCGTCCACTGCCGCACGGTTGGCCGGGTCGGTCAGCTTCTGACCGGCGGGCACGCCGATCACATACGTTCCGGTGACGGCGTCGAACTTGAAGGCGTCGGAGGCGCCGGGAAAGTGCTTGTCGAGGATGTCGTTTGCGCGCGCGGACGGTAGCTCCGGCATGCTGAAGTCGTTGCTCATCGGCTCCTTCAGCTGCGCCCCGAGGCCGCCGAGGAGGACGAAGAGGATGAGCCAGACCGGAAGCACTATCCATTTCCGGCGGAAAGCGAACTTTCCCCATCTATACAGATAAACGGACACGAGGGATTCTCCTAGCGATGACTGGGGGCGTGCTGGTTCTCGGCCTGTAGACAACGCTCGCGGGGTGCCCTGCCGCCCCCGCCTCCACTGACGCTTTCTGCCTACCGTGCGGTAGGTAGACTACCTATTGCCTAAGCGGAGGTACAACCTCAATTTTGGTGGCAACGTTAGCTCAGCGCACGAGTGATGAGAGGATCATCCCATGGCAGTCCGTGCCGCATCCGACACCGTTACCGCAGGTGGAGGGACTAAAATTGCGATTCGCGACGCTGCGGTGCGGCTGTTCGGAGCCAAAGGATTCGAGCAGACGAGCCTGCGCGAGGTCGCAGATGCGGTAGGAATCACAAAGGCATCCCTCTACTATCACTATGCTTCGAAACTCGATCTGCTTCTCGCGATCATCGATCCGATCATCGATCACATGCGCGCGGTCGTCGAAGACATCGACGCGGTGCCGCACAATGCGGAGGGTGTGCGCGCCGTGCTGCGCACCTATCTGCGCGGCATGATTCGCAACCGCGACGCCGGGGCGCTGTGCGTGCGCGACACCGTGGCGATCATCAACGCGATGGCCGACCGGTACCCCGACATGATGGACTCGAATCAACGTCTGCGCTCCTGGCTGGCCGGGCCGGACGCGGACGACGAGGCGATGCTGCGCGCCTGCGCGGCGCTGGAAGTGCTCGGGGTGGCGCTGCTATCCAAGGAGTTCGTGCCGGGCGCCGCCGACTCCCTGCTGGAATCGACACTGCTGGACGCGGCAACCTGTGTATTGACCGCTCGCGGTGCCGCGTAGATTCGACCAGGTCATCGGAGAGTTCAGGGAGTTGGTGCTGTGCACATCACCGCGAAGGTCGATTACGCGGTGCGGACCTTGCTCGAGATCGCCCGCGCACCGCGGGTGAGCCAGGCCCAGCCGGCGGCCGTCCCGGCCCTCGAGGCCACCCGGCTCGCGCAGGCAGGCCCGGTGATCACGGCCGCCGCTGTGGTCAAGGCCGATGTCATCGCGACCGCGCAGCGCATTCCACCGAAGGTGCTGGAAACGGTTCTCGCCGAGCTGCGCAGGGCCGATCTGGTGATCAGCAGGCGCGGCCCCGACGGCGGCTACTGGCTGGCCCGCCCGGCCGCCGAGATCTCCATCGCCGACGTGATCAGGGCCATCGAGGGACCGCTCGCTTCGGTGCGCGGTGAGCGCCCGGAAGATGTGAACTATCCGGGCGCGGCCGAACCGTTGCAACGGGTGTGGATCGCGCTGCGGGTGAATATTCGCGCGGTGCTGGAAAATGTCTCCATCGAGGACATCGCGCAGGACGAGCTGCCCGGATTCGTCGAGGCACTGACCGAGGACCCCGGCGCGTGGGCGCGCAGGTAAAGCGCACGGCGGCGGTGCATTCCCGCACGTCGATATTCATCGCGACCTGCCTCCCTGTTTGCAGGTAGCCTGCCAAGCATCATGTTGATCAGATTGCTGCGTACATTTCTATACCCCTACCGGGCGCAATTGACGGGGGTCGTTGTCCTGCAACTGATCTCCGTCATCGCGATGTTGTACCTGCCCAGTCTGAACGCCGATCTGATCGACAGTGGTGTCACCAAAGGTGATATCGGCTACATCTGGACCACCGGGCTATGGATGCTCGCGGTGAGCTGTGTGCAGATCGTCGCGTCCGCGTTTTCGGTCTATCTCGGCGCGCAGGCCGCGATGGCCGCGGGGCGGGATCTGCGTGGCGCCGTGCTGCACCGGGTCGGCACCTTCTCCGCCCGCGAGGTCGGGATGTTCGGTGCGCCGTCGCTGATCACCCGCACCACCAACGATGTGCAGCAGGTTCAGCTGCTCATCGTGATGTCCGCGACCATCCTGGTGATGGCGCCGATCATGTGCGTCGGCGGCGTGGTGATGGCTTTGCGCGAGGACCTCGGCCTGTCCTGGCTGCTGCTCATCGCGGTGCCCGCACTCGCCATCTCGATGGGCTTCATCGTCGCGCGGATGGTGCCCGGCTTCCGCGCCATGCAGACCAAGATCGACGAGGTGAACCGGGTGCTGCGCGAGCAGATCACCGGTATCCGCGTGGTGCGCGCGTTCGTCAGGGAGCGGCAGGAGACCTGGCGCTTCGGTGTCGCCAACACCGAGCTGACCGACACCGCGCTGCATGTCGGCAGGCTGGCGGCGCTGATGTTCCCGCTGGTGATGCTGATCAGCAATGTCACCGCCGTCGCGGTGATCTGGTTCGGCGGCCACGCGATCGACGCGGGAACCATGCAGATCGGCTCGCTCACCGCGATGCTGTCCTACATCATGCAGATCCTGATGGCCGTCATGATGGCCTCGTTCCTCGCCATGATGGCCCCGCGCGCCGCGGTCTCGGCCGACCGGATCGGTGCGGTGCTGGAGACCGAATCCTCGGTATTGCCGCCGCGACTGCCGCAGCAGTTCAAGGGCGATCCCGGATCGATCGACATCGCGT
Source organism: Nocardia sp. NBC_01009 (assembly GCF_045208035.1). NCBI lineage: Bacteria > Bacillati > Actinomycetota > Actinomycetes > Mycobacteriales > Nocardiaceae > Nocardia > Nocardia sp. NBC_01009. Next base: position 1,495,724 of record NZ_CP108695.1, read on the forward strand.
TCGCCGAGTTCGCCTTTCCCGGCGCCGAGAAGCCGGTGCTGCGCGCCATCAAATTCACGGTGGCACCCGGCACAACCACCGCGATCGTCGGATCCACCGGTGCGGGCAAGACGACGCTGCTCAATCTGATTCCCCGACTGATCGACGTGACCGACGGCGCGGTCTACGTCGGTGCGACCGATGTCCGTCACATCGACCTCGAACTGCTGCGTCAGCAGATCGGCCTGGTACCGCAAAAGGCGTACCTGTTTTCCGGGACGATCGCCAGCAATCTCCGTTACGGCAATCCGGACGCCACCGACGAGGACCTGTGGCGGGCCCTGGAAATCGCGCAGGCCGACGACTTCGTGCGGGATATGCCCTTGGGGCTGGAGGCGCCGGTCGCCCAGGGCGGCACCACCGTCTCGGGTGGTCAACGGCAGCGTCTTGCCATCGCCAGAGCGCTGATGAAGAAGCCGCGGATCTACCTGTTCGACGATTCGTTCTCCGCGCTGGATGTCGCCACCGACGCCAGGCTGCGCGAAGCGCTCCGGCCGGAGACCAGGGACGCATCGGTAATCATTGTGGCGCAACGGATTTCCACGATCCGCGACGCCGACCAGATCGTAGTGCTCGAGGACGGTGCAATGGCCGGGATCGGCACCCACGGACAGTTGATGCGTGACTGTCCGGAATATCAGGAAATCGTCGCGTCGCAGCTCAGCGCGGAGGAGGTGCGATGAGGCCAGGAATGCCGAATCCCGGTGCGCCGGATGCCAAGGCGAAGTCCTTCAAGCCGTCGTTGCAGCGGCTGCTCGCCCGGCTTGCCCCGGAACGGGTGTACGTCGTGGTGATCGTGCTGCTCGTCATCACCGCGGTGGTGCTCAATACGCTCGGTCCGTACATCATGGGCAAGGCGACCAACCTGGTCTTCGACGGTGTGGTCGGCAAGCAGCTGCCCGAGGGCATCAGCAAGGACCAGGCGGTCGAGTCACTGCGGGCCAAGGGTGACAACACCTTTGCCGACATGCTCGGCGCGATGGACGTCATCCCCGGTGTCGGCGTCGACTTCGACGCCGTCGGCAAGGTGCTGATCCTGGTACTGCTGCTCTACATCGGCGCGGCGGTGTTCGGCTGGTTGCAGGGCTTCCTGCTCAACATCGTCATCAATCGCACGGTGAAGCGGCTGCGCAGCGATGTCGAGGACAAGCTGCATCGACTTCCCTTGAGCTACTTCGATTCTGCGCCGCGCGGCGATGTGCTCAGCCGGGTCACCAATGACGTCGACAATGTCTCGACGAGCCTGCAGCAGACCATGAGTCAGCTGCTGACCTCGGTGTTCTCGGTGCTCGGCATCCTGATCATGATGTTCTGGATCTCGCCGCTGCTCGCGGTGATCGCGTTGCTCACCGTCCCGGCGGCCATCGTCGTCACCGCGCAGATCGCCAAACGATCCAAGCCGCACTTCGTGAACCAGTGGAAGTACACCGGCATGGTGAACGCCCAGGTCGAGGAGGCCTTCACCGGCCACGAGATCGTCACGGCGTTCGGTCGCAGCCGCGAGGTCGGCGCCGAGTTCGACAAGCGCAACGACGACCTCTTCGACGCGAGCTTCAAGGCGCAGTTCATCTCCGGACTGATCATGCCTGCCATCATGTTTCTCGGGAACGTGAACTTCGTGCTGGTGGCGTTGGTCGGCGGTCTTCGGGTGGCGACGGGCAACATCTCGCTCGGTGAGGTGCAGGCGTTCATCCAGTACTCCCGGCAGTTCAGCCAGCCGCTGACCCAGATCGGCGCGATGGCCAACCTGTTGCAGTCCGGCGTGGCCTCGGCCGAACGGATCTTCGAGATCCTCGACGCCGACGAGCAATCGCCGGACCCGGTGATGGACAACGCCCGCCCGGTCGATCGCGGCCGAGTGGAATTCGAGGCCGTCTCGTTCCGCTACGAACCGGAGACCCCGATCATCGAACGGCTGTCGCTGGTCGCCGAGCCGGGACACGTGGTTGCCATCGTCGGCCCGACCGGCGCAGGTAAGACCACGCTGGTGAACCTATTGATGCGGTTCTACGAACTGGACGCCGGCACCATCACGATCGACGACGTCGACATCACCCAGATCACCCGCGACCACCTGCGTTCCCGCATCGGCATGGTGCTGCAGGACACCTGGCTGTTCAAGGGCACCATTCGGGAGAACATCGCCTACGGCAATCCGAATGCGAGCGAGGAGGATATTCTCGCCGCCGCCCGCGCCGCCTACGTCGACCGCTTCGTGCACGCGCTGCCGCACGGCTACGACACGGTGATCGACGAGGAGGGTTCGGGGGTGAGTGCGGGCGAGAAGCAGCTCATCACCATTGCTCGCGCCTTCCTGGCGAAGCCGTCCATCCTGGTGCTCGACGAGGCGACCAGCTCGGTGGACACCCGCACCGAGTCGCTCGTGCAGCACGCAACCGCCGCGCTGCGCCGCGATCGCACCAGCTTCGTCATCGCGCACCGCTTGTCCACCATTCGCGATGCCGACCTGATCGTCGTCATGGAGGCGGGCCGCATCGTCGAACACGGCACCCACGAGCGCCTGCTCGAAGAGCGCGGCGCCTACTACCGCCTCTACAACGCCCAGTTCGCAGCGGCCGCCGCCGATGCGTGACCGCCGCTGCGCGTCATGTGCCGGACGTGGGGTGCCTCGCCGGTAGTCCTCGCGGACCGGCGGTTATCGTCCGGCCGACGTGCGGCGACGGTCACTCGACGACGCCTGAGAGGATGGCAGCGTGTCCACACCCGAATCCTTCTCCTTCACCGTCACCAACCGCCTCGATGACGGGCGGCACGGTCGGTCGGGCGTGATCAGCACACCGCACGGCTCGATCGCGACGCCCGCGTTCATCCCGGTCGGCACCAAGGCGACGGTGAAGGCGGTGCTACCCGAGACCATGAAGGAGCTCGGCGCGCAGGCGCTGCTCGCCAACGCCTACCACCTGTACCTGCAGCCCGGTTCGGACATCGTCGACGAGGCGGGCGGGCTCAGCACGTTCATGAACTGGCCGGGCCCCACGTTCACCGACAGCGGCGGATTCCAGGTGATGTCGCTGGGGGTCGGGTTCAAGAAGGTGCTCGCGATGGAGGCGGTCGACGTGCGCAGCGACGACGTCATCGCCAAGGGCAAGGAGCGGCTGGCGACCGTCGACGACGACGGCGTCACCTTCCGTTCGCATCTGGACGGTGCCAAGCATCGGTTCACGCCCGAGGTGTCGATGGGCATCCAACATCAGCTCGGCGCGGACATCATGTTCGCCTTCGACGAGCTGACCACCCTGCTCAATACTCGTGGCTACCAAGAGAAGTCGCTGCAGCGCACGCACGAGTGGGCGCAGCGCTGCATCGAGGAGCACGAGCGGCTGACCGCGGCGCGCACCCATCGCCCGTATCAGGCGTTGTTCGCGGTGATCCAGGGCGCACAGTACGAAGATCTGCGCCGCAAGGCCTGCCGCGAGCTGGAATCGATTCGGGGCAGCGCCGGAACGGGTTTCGACGGTTACGGCATCGGTGGTGCGCTGGAGAAGCACAACCTCGGGGCCATCGTCGGCTGGTGCTGCGACGAACTGCCCGAGGACAAGCCGCGTCACATGCTGGGCATCAGCGAGCCGGAGGACATCTTCACCGCTGTGGAAAACGGTGCCGACACCTTCGACTGCGTGAACCCTTCCCGGGTCGCCCGCAATGCCGCCATCTACGTCGCCGAGGGGCGATTCAATATCAATACCGCCAGGTTCCGTCGCGATTTCACGCCGATCGACGACACCTGCGACTGCTATACCTGCGCCCATTACACGCGCGCCTACATCCATCACCTGTTCAAGGCGAAGGAGATGCTCGCCTCGACGCTGTGCACAATCCACAACGAGCGCTACACGATTCGATTGGTCGACCGCATCAGGGACAGCATCGAGGGCGGTTACTTCGACGACTACAAGGCAGCGACCCTCGGTGTCTGGAAGGGCCGCATCGCGACCCCGTGAGCCCCGTCGCCGACCGGCGCCGACGCTGGGGCGACGGGGGCGCGAATCAGACGTGCAGCGGGTCGGATTCCCGTGGCGCATAGCTCGGTTCGTGCTTCTTGAGGACCGCGATCGCCCGATAGGTGATCGGCATCACGAGCACCTCGCACAGCGTCTTCCACACGAATCCGACAATGACGTAATTCACGAACTGACGCCAGCTGTCGATGCCGATCGCGGTGGCCGCGATCGAGCAGAAGATCAAGGTGTCGGCCAGCTCGCCGACGATGGTGGAGCCGATCAACCTGGCCCACAGGTGCTTCTCCCTGGTGCGTTCCTTGATCAAGACCAGCGTCGCCGAGTTGAGCAGCTGGCCGACGAAATATCCGGCGAGGCCCGCGGCCACCAGCTGCGGCGTGGTGCCGATGACGGTGCGGAACGCCTCCTGGTTCTCGTAGAACACCGCGGCGGGCAGCCGGATGGCGATGCTGAAGCACAGAACGGTCAGCAGCAGGGCGCCGAAACCGTAGTAGATGGCCCGGCGGGTGGCGCGGAAGCCGTACACCTCGCTGAGCACATCGCCGAGGATATAGGCCAGTGGGAAGAGGAAGAAGGCGCCGTCGGTGGAGATCGGCAGTATCTCCACGGGCCCGAGCTGCACCGAGTGATCGGTGAAGAACTGGACGCCTTTTGTTGCGCAGATGTTGGAAATGATCAGCGTTGCGGTGAACAACGCCACGATGGGTGCGTAGTAACCCCGCGCGACCTGGGCGAATGCCGCATGGTCCGGCGCGGGGCGCCCAGACTCTTCGTGTTCTTCGGTTTTGTTCGACTCACTCACGCGCTTCATCCAACCAGGTTGTGCACGAGGGGCTGCCGACTTCGGCCGGACTGCGTGCGGCTGTACCCATTAGGCTGTAGCAATGACGAATCCCGGCGATTCCGACGAGTGGTGGAAGCAATACGGCGGCGAAGGCGTGTCGCCGGAAGCTGGCGCACCGAGCTCGGTACCGCAATATCCGACCGCTGAACCGTCCGGATATCCGTCGGCTCCGCAGTACCCGCAGCAGTCCGCTCCGCAATACCCGCAGCAGTCGGCTCCGCAGTACCCGCAGCAGCCCGCGCCGCAGCTGACACCGCCGCCGCAGCCGCAGTACCCGAGTTACCAGACACCGCCGCCGGTCGCGCAGCCGTATCCGCAGCCGCCCAACTACGGCTACCAGCCCTACGGCTATCCCCAGCCGCAAGGCACGAGCGGTCTGGCCATCGGCGCGCTGATCTCGTCCCTGGCCGGGTTCGTCACCTGTGGCATCGGGTCGATCGTCGGGATCATCCTCGGCGCCATCGCGTTGAATCAGATCAAGCAGTCCGGTCAGGAAGGCCGTGGCATGGCGCTCGCGGGCATCTGGGTCGGTCTCGGCGCCATCGTGCTGTCGGTGCTGTGGTTCGTTTTCGTGATCATCGCAGGCAGCGCCTGAACGTCGAACTCTCCGAAAACGTCAGGGGCGCACCCGTTATCGGGTGCGCCCCTGACGTATGTCGTGGTCGTGCGAGGCGGTGTCAGCTCTTGACGACCTGGGTGCCGCCGGCGAACTTGTCGTGCCAGCCCTGCTTGTTCGGGTCCTGCGAGGTGGAGATGATCATGTAGATGATCAGGCCGAGCGAGATCAGGCCACCGACGCACGGGATGATCGACGCCGCGACGTAGATGTTGCGCTTGAGCGAGGTCTCGGGATCGATCTTCGCCGCACCACCGGGCGCGAGGACCTTGAGTCCGAGCATCTTCTTACCGAGGGTGGTGCCCTGGGTGGTCTCCATGCCGACGAAGTAGCCGAGCAGTGCCAGCGAAACCACTGCGCCGTTGATGAACTGGCCGGTGTTGCTGAAGCCGAAGATCAGCAGAATGATGATGGAGACCGGGATTCCGACGATCAGGTGGTCGATGACACGGGCACCGATCCTGGTCCCGATGTCACCGGGCTGTCCGCCGTAACCGCCTTGCTGCCCGCTGTACTGCGGCTGCTGCTGCGGATAGGGCTGACCGTAGGGGTCCTGGCCGTACTGGGGCTGCTGGCCGTACTGCGGCGGCGGCTGCTGCTGCCCGTACTGGGGCTGCTGGCCGTACTGCGGCGGCTGCTGCCCGTACTGGGGTGGCTGCTGCTGGCCATAGGGATCCTGGGGCGGCTGCTGCCCGTACTGGGGCTGCTGGCCGTACTGCGGCGGCTGCTGCCCGTACGGATCCGGCTGGCCACCTTGCGGATACTGCTGCCCGCCTTGCGGATGCTTATTGGGGTCGTACCCACCGCTTGTCATATTCAGTCCTCGTCAGTGATCAGTAGATCGGTCGAGTGCGTACGTTACGGACATCGGCTGCGTTGCAACAACCCATTCTCGTCGAGTATCCACGGTTCGTTGGGCAGATTGGCGGGTGTGAAACCGGCGAGGACCTCGACCGGCGACAACGGCGGATATCCGAGCGAACAGGCCAGCGCCGCGGCGACCTGCTCGGGCGTGTTGCCCAGTGCGAGTTGATCGGCGAGTGTCACCGCGCCGTCGCGTTTGGCCAGCCGAATTCCGTCCTTGTTCAACACCAGCGGCACATGCGCGTACTGGGGAACGGGCAGCTCGAGCAGCGTTGTGAGATACGCCTGTCGCGGAGTGGACGACAGCAGATCGTCGCCGCGCACCACCTGATCCACGCCTTGCGCCGCGTCGTCGACCACGACGGCGAGGTTGTAGGCGGGCGTGCCGTCGCCGCGGCGCAGCACGACGTCGTCCACCTGGCCGCGGTAGCGCCCGTGTAGTTCATCGACGATCTCGAACTCCGTCACCGCGGCGCGCAGTCGCAGCGCGGCGGGTCTGCCGTTGGCATGGTGTTCGGCACGTTCGGCCTTGCTCAGCGTGCGGCAGGTACCGGGATATGCGCCCATCGGCCCGTGCGGTGCGGTCGCGGCCTGCTGTATTTCCCTTCTGGTGCAATAGCATTCGTACACGAGCCCGGACTCGGTCAGCCGATCGATGGCTGCCTGGTAGCGGGGCAGCCGTTCGGATTGCCTGATCACCGGTCCGTCCCAATCGAGACCGATCGCGGCCAGATCGGCCAGCTGCCGCGCCTGTGCGCCGGGGCGCACCCGATCCAGATCTTCTACGCGCATCAAAAAGCGCCTGCCCGATGCGCGGGCGAACAGCCAGGCCAGCAGTGCGGTGCGCAGGTTTCCGAGGTGCAGATCGCCCGACGGGCTCGGTGCGTACCGGCCCGCGCCTGTCACTGCATCTGGAAAGCGCACATTTGTCATCGTAGGCGGCGTGGTCAGCCCAGCAGCTGTGGCTTGAGCCGGTCGGCGGGGATCGGCGTTTCGGAATCCAGTTCGACGAGCAGGGCCTCGGCGTGCGCGATCAAGCCCGCCCGGTCGATTCCATAGAGTGCGCCGGTATCCGCTTCGCCGCTATCGTCCGGTTGGTAGGCGCTGAGCCGGGTCACGGCGCGGGCGAGCAGCGTACGCGCGCCCTTGGGATTACCGCGCTGGATGTGCGTCAGACCGACCGCGTATTGCGCGAGACCCTGCCACAGCATCCGCTCGGCGAACGGTCCGTTCTTCCATGCGGCCTCCAATACCTCGTGTGCGTTGAATGCCAGGCCTTCATCCAGCAGTTGCTGAGCGTACGAAAGAGTTTGCTGAGGAGGCAGATTCAGGTCATCCGGAATTCGCGGTATACCGGGGCTGCCAGGGGGTAGCGGGCGCCCGAACCTGTCGCGTGGGCGAGGATTGCGGGCACGACCTGCCTCGTCGCGGGGGCGTTCGACCATGCCCCCATGATCCACGGCCTGTTGCGAAGCTGTCGAGGGAAGGGCGCCCTTGGCGATTAATTGACGGATCACGGAGTAATCACATCGGTGCAAAAGTTAGCGATGTACCTGTTGTCCGAATGAAAGTCACCGACTGGCAATGTCTCCGCAACATTTCATCTTCGCAAGATTGGCAAATGCGATGATTGAACCGGCAAGAGATCGGCAAATTATCGATGAACCTGCTAGTCTTTAGCCCGCGGGGGCAACCCCGGGGGTGTATTCCACCTCGAGCGCAGTGCGATCACGACGCACCGTGAAAGCGGCGCGCTACCACTAGGCGCACCACGGGATTCGGCGTTCCTGCCGAGTGCCGGTGCTAGTTAGAGCGATGTCAGAAGAATTCTCGTTCTCGACGCAGCAAAGGAGCTAGTGCCGTGGAGGTTGACTTTACGGGCGCTGTGTGGCGCAAGAGCACACACAGTGGTCCCGACGGAAACTGCGTGGAAGTCGCATTTCTCGTCGACGGCAACGTAGCGGTTCGCGACACCAAGAACAACGGACGTGGTCCGGCGCTGGCATTCGCGCCGGGTGCGTGGGACGCATTCCTAACGGGAGTAGCAGCAGGGGAGTTCGGTCGCGCTTAACCGAAGTCGCGTCGAACCGGCCAGCACGGGCCCCGAGTCGAAAAGGACTTGGGGCCTTCGCGCTGTTCAGGGCTGATGTGCACGCGCGGCGCCAACTCAGTGCGACCGGTGGCCGTTGCCCTCGTGGCCGTTGACCTGGTCCTGATACCGCCGCAGCACGGCGAGCTGCTTGCGCTCTTCCTCGTGCTCGACCGCCAGATTGCGCTCGGACTCCGGCCGGGGGTCGGCGCGTAGGAAGGCGCCGGTGCCCGGTTTGCCTGCCGCGCCGAGCTTGCTCATTTTCTTTGGTACCGGCGCACCTTGATATTCCAAGGGAATCGGATGGCCGTGGTCGTCCACCGGGCCGAGCGGCTGATGGATTTCGATGTACTCGCCGTGCGGCAGCCGCTTGATCACGCCGGTTTCCACGCCGTGTTCCAGCACGGCCCGGTCGCTGCGCTGCAGGCCGAGGCAGATCCGGTACGCGACGAAGTACGCGATCGGAGGCGCGATCAGGATGCCGATCCGGCCGATCCAGGTGGTCGCGTTGAGAGAGATGTCGAACTTGTAGGCGAGGATGTCATTGACGCACGAGAGGGTCAGCACCACGTAGAAGGCGATCACCATGGCGCCGATTGCGGTGCGCACCGGTACATCTCGCGGTCGCTGCAAGAGGTTGTGGGAGACCGTGTCTCGGGTCAGCCGCTTCTCGATCCACGGGTAGGTGATGAGCAGCGTGAACACCAGTCCCATGATCAGCGCGCCCCAGACCGGCGCCGGCACCGTGTAGCGGCCGAGATACAGCTCCCACGGCGGTATCAGGCGCATCATGCCGTCGGTCCACATCATGTAGAAGTCCGGCTGTGAACCCGCGGAGACTTGAGAAGGGTTGTAGGGGCCCATATTCCAGATCGGATTGATCTGCAATAGGCCGCCCATGATCGCCACGATGCCGAGGGTGAAGGCGAAGAAGGCGCCTTGGTCCAGCGAGAAGACGGGCACAATGCGGGTGCCGACCACGTTGCGCTCGGTGCGACTCGGCCCGGGGAACTGGGTGTGCTTCTGGTACCAGACCAGCGCGATATGCGCGGCGATCAGCGCGAGCATGATGCCGGGGAACAGCAGCACGTGTGCGATGAACAGGCGCGGGATGATGATGTTGCCCGGATAGTCGCCGCCGAACATCAGCCAGTGCATCCAGGTGCCGATGATCGGTATGCCCAGCGTGATCGAGGAGAACGCCGCGCGCAGGCCGGTGCCGGACAGGAGATCGTCGGGCAGTGAGTAGCCGAAGTATCCCTCGAACATCGCCAGGATGAGCAGCAGCGAGCCGATGACCCAGTTGGCCTCGCGCGGCTTGCGGAACGCACCGGTGAAGAAGATGCGGAAAAGATGCACGATGATCGACGCCGCGAACAGCAGCGCGGCCCAGTGGTGGACCTGGCGGACGAACAGGCCGCCGCGCACCTCGAAGGAGATGTTCAACGCGGTCTCGTAGGCCCGCGACATGGTCACGCCGCGTAGCGGCTGGTATGCGCCGTTGTAGACGACCTCGGTCATCGATGGATCGAAGAACAGGGTCAGGTAGACGCCCGAGAGCAGCAGGATGATGAAGCTGTAGAGGGCGATCTCGCCGAGCAGGAACGACCAGTGGGTCGGAAAGACCTTGTTGATCGACCGTTTGACGAATGCCGCAGCCCGGTATCGCTCGTCCGCGGCATCGGTTTGCGCGCTGAGCTTGCGACTTATCTGACCAGCCATGATCGACACCCCGCCCCTTTGGGTGAGTGGGATTTTGTTCTACTACAGACGGTAGCAGAGGAGCTGGTCAGAATCGATAGCTTTCACCGAACGCCGCTGCGGAACAAGATCATTCAGCGCTTGCCCGCCCGCTCCGGCCGCCGCGAACAACAGCCGATATCGTTCGACGAGTGAGTTCGATGGCACCCCAGGACGCGACGATGTATTGGCTGTCGAGGCGTACTCACAATGATCTGTTCCTGCTGTATTGCTTCGCCGACTCCGGCCGTCCGGCCGCGGAGCTGCGTGCGCTGGTCGCCCGGCGCAGCGCGCACATACCCGACTTGCGTCTTCGCTTACGCGAAGTGCCGGCGGATCTGGACTATCCATCGTGGATACCCTGTGATTTCGCTCCCGAGCAATTCATGGAACACCGGCCGGCGGAGTCGAATTGGCCGACAGTGTTGAAGGTGCTCGGCAAACTACTCGGTACCGTGCTGGACGCGACGGTGCGCCCCTGGCGATTACACCTTTTCCGTGACGTCATCGGAGTGCCGAGTCAGCTGCCCGATGCGGGTCCCGCGACAGTGGTGGTGCTCCAGATGTCGCATGCCCTGGCCGATGGGCGACGGGCCGCGCAGATCGCCCGCGCGCTGTTCTCGGAGTCCGCTGCCACCGACCAGGAGCGCACCGGCTCCCCACCACGCACGCCGCTGCCGAGGTGGGCGCCGGCCGGATCTGCGCTGCTCGATTCCGCTCGGACGGCTGCCGTGCTCGGGTTGCTGCGCACACCCAACCAGGTGATACGGACCGCCGTGCGCGGCTATCACGCCTACCGGTCGCAGCAGAAGCTGGCCGAACTCACCGCCACCGGGCAAGTGCCCGCGCCGGGGCCGGGCTTCACGCCCAGCCTGGTCAACCCCGCGACGGAGGTCGGCGATTCCGATCGTCGAGTGCGCATGATCGTTTGCACGCCGGATCAGTTGCGCACCCCCGACCGGACGGTGACCGTGGTTGTTTTGACCGCGATATCGCTCGCGCTCACGCGCTACCTCGAATCGCGCGGTGCACAGGTGGATCGGCTGGGCGCGCAGGTGCCGATGGCGCTACCGGGGGTGTCTACACCCCGCAACAACTACCGCAGCCTCGGTGTCGACCTCTTCGTCGCCGAACCCGATATCCGCCTGCGCTCGCGTCGAATCGCCGATGCCCTCGGTGACCGGATGGCCCGCGCCGGGCATCCGCTGCTCGCCGCGCAAGACCGAGTCACCGCCGTCGTCCCCGCCGCACTATTGCGTCGCGACATCGATCGCTACCCGCTCGACACCGTCCCCGACTCGATCGCAGGCCACACCGTGGTCTCCAGCGTCCACCGCGGCCCCGCCGACCTCACTTTCGGTGGCGGCCGAGTCCTCTTCACCGCGGGTTTCCCCGCACTCGGCTCGGTCATGCACCTGACCCACGGCGTGCACGGCCTCAGCGAGGATGCCGAGGGTCGTGGCGCGACGATCACGATTTCGATCCACGCCGACGTGGCGGCGCTGCCGGATATCGATGTCTACTCGGACCTGCTGGTCGCAGCGTTGAGTGAGATAGCGCGAGCGCACGAGGCGGCCGACGAAGCCGGCTGATTCGGAATCCGGCAAGGTAGGCGACCAGACCGAACTGCTGGATCCCCTCTGCCGCATCACCTTTCACTGGGTGTGCCCTGGGGCAACGTGAACATCGCGACGCCGATGAACAGGTGGGCCACCGAGATCGTGACGAGTGTTTTCGGCCGCTGATTCGTCGATACTGAAGTCCTGCCGCAGCACGGTGCCGGCGACTGGCAACCGGTCCATATATTCAGGGCCGGGCCTGTCGTTGAATGCGCCGTCAGCTATCTGCGGGACCAGCCGTTGGGAGACATGGGGCTCCCGCCATAGTTCCAGCCATAGTTCTCGCCCTGCTTACCGCCCTGATTCTCGCGGTGCTTCTCGCCTTTGCTCCAGCCCTGGTCCCAGCCGTAGCCGCATTCTTCGTCCTCGCTGTCGTTCTCTTTTTCCTTGATCAAGCCCCATTGGCTGTCGCGATTGCACCATAGGTCGTCACTGTGACATTGAGGGTAATTCGTTTGCACCACACCGGGTGTGAGCGCTGGTGCCGCTATGGCAGGAATTGCTACCGCCGGTGTTGGAATCGCCGCCGCGGCTCACGCCAGCGCGATATTCGCAAGTAGCCGGCATGTGCCGGTGCTGTGCGTCCTGTTGATAATCATGATGCCTACTTCCGGCGAGTTCGTCGCGCGACCGACTCGCCGATTGTCGAGCTCATTGACATTCCCCGACTTCCTGATTTTAAGACCGCGCCACCTGTCATCGCCAGCACTGCGCGATTCTGTTTATTTCGGCACTGTGCCGGATCGCGGACCGGCCGCCCACATTACTGATTTCCAGAAATTCGGAAATGAACGACAATGGTGGTATGACGACGGTGCTGCTGGGCGGCGACGTCATGCTGGGCCGCGGAGTGGACCAGATTCTGCCGCATCCCGGCGATCCGAGGCTGCGCGAACGATATGTCGACGATGCACGGACATATGTGGAGTTGGCCGAACGTGCGAACGGTCTCTTTATCCGCCCGGTGGATTTCCGCCGTCCGTGGGGTGCTGTCCTGCCGATCCTCGCTCAGTTCGATCCCGACGTGCGGTTGATCAACCTGGAAACCGCGATCACGGCCGACGGCGCATTCGACCCTGCCAAAGGCATCCACTACCGGATGAATCCGGACAACCTGCCGGTGTTGACCGTTGTCGCACCGGTCGTGTGCGCACTGGCCAACAACCACATCCTCGACTTCGGTATCGAAGGCCTGGCCGACACCCTCGAAGCGCTCGATTCCGCGGGTATCCACCACGCCGGAGCGGGCGCGGATCTCGACAACGCCCTGGCCCCGGCGATATCAGAACTCGAGGACGGACGTCGGGCGGTGATCGTCTCGGTCGCGGCGGGATCGAGCGGGGTTCCGGAATACTGGGCCGCATGTCGTGATCGGCCAGGGCTGTGGTGGGTCGGCAATTCGCCGAGTGTTCGTGCCGCCGACGAGGTGGCGGCAAATGTTTTGGCACATAAGGGTGTTCGCGATATCGCTATCGTCTCCATACATTGGGGACCCAACTGGGGCTACGGGGTGGCACTGAGCGAAACGCAGTTTGCACATCGGTTGATCGATGCCGGCGTCGACCTGGTGCACGGGCATTCCGCACACCATCCGCGGCCGATCGAAATCTATCGGGGCAAACCGATTCTGTACGGGTGCGGCGATGTCATCGACGACTACGAGGGCATCCATGGCCATGAGCGGTACCGCACCGATCTTCGCCTGCTGTATCTGGTGACCATCGATATCGATGCGGTGGAAGTGCAAATGATTCCGCTGCGGGTTCGGCGCATGCGCCTCGAATCGGCCGCGTGCAGCGAATCCCGATGGCTGTGCGAGACCATCGAGCACATAAGCCGCGGCTTCGGCACACGCGTGGCGATGCGGCACGACGACCTACCCGTGGTATTCAAGGACGCGAAACACTGAGCTCGAGCACCCTTCAGCACAGCGATCTTGACGTGTACCCTTGGCAAGCGGATGACGCAATTGCGATAGGTGTCACATTGCCGCCGGTGTTTTTCCCACCTGCGGGTTTTTCGGCCAGCCGCTCCAGCGGCCGGCCATAGTCTGGTGTGCGCCGTATGTAATCACCCTGTCGGGAGATATCGGATCTGTCGCAACGGAGACCTCATGAGTTCACCGAACCGATTCGACGAACTTCAACATCGCGTCGCAGACATCGCTCCAGTGTTCCGTACCCCGCTGGATTCCCCGTACGAGATCTCGAACGCATTGTTTGCCGCTCTCCGTCACGTCCTGCACGACGTCGGCGGACAGCCGGATATGCCGGTCGAATACCAGGAAAAAGTCGAAGAACCCTGGGAGATGAACACTTACGTCACCTGCGAATGCCTCGGCTGGCGTGGCGTGTGGAATTCCGAGGAACGCCGTCGAGCCGAGAACGACCTCGGTGCGACGCTGTACTTCGGTCTGCCCTATTACGCACGGTGGGCGACCGTCGCCGCGAAGTACCTGATCAACAAGGGTTTGATCACCCCCGACGAGCTGTCGGCGAAATTGGACGAGGTACGCGCACGGATGGAGGCGCGGACATGACCAGGAAGTACGAGATCGGCGATCGCGTTCGGGTTCGGGACAAGACGTCGATGTTCCACACCCGCACCCAGGCTTACACCCGCGGGCGTACGGGTGTTGTCGTCGAACACCGGCCCGAGTGGGTGATTCCGGAGGACGAGGCATGGGGCCGCGACGACGGCCGCGTCGAACCGTTCTACGTGGTGCGGTTCCGCCAGATAGATCTGTGGCCCAAATACACCGGCTTCGCCGTCGACACCCTGGAGACGGAGGTCTCCGAGCGTTGGCTCGAGCCCGCAGAGGAGGATGCCAAGTGAGTCGGACCCACGATCACGGGGCGCACGCAGCGATCCAGACGACCGGAGAGATCAGCGAGTTCGAGGTCTTGGAGACGGCGATTCGCGAACTCGCCATCGAAAAGGGCCTCTTCTCGCGGGAAGATCACCGACGCTTCTCCGAGTGGGCCGAATCGGTCGGTCCGCACGGCGGATCGAAATTGGTCGCGAAGGCGTGGACGGATCCAGATTTCAAGGCGCGCCTGCTCGCCGACGGGACCGAGACGTGCAAGGAGGTCGGCATCGACTGGCGTGACCCGACCGGCTCCGGAACGCCGAGCGACTACACCTACTTCTACGTGCTGGAGAACACGCCCGAAGTGCACAACGTGATCGTGTGCACGCTGTGTTCGTGCTACCCGCGCCCGGTTCTGGGTATGTCTCCGGACTGGTACCGCACCCCCAATTACCGTCGGCGCCTCGTGCGTTGGCCCCGCGAGGTGCTCGCCGAATTCGGCCTGCACTTTCCGCCCGACGTCGAGGTCCGGGTGCACGACTCGAACCAGAAGTCCCGGTTCATGGTGATGCCGATGCGGCCCGAAGGCACCGAGGGCTGGACGGAGGAACAACTGGCGGCCATCGTCACTCGGGACACGATGATCGGCGTGGCACTGCCGCAGGTCGACTGGACCGCGCAGGCGCCGCCGGACCAGGCCGAGGCCGCCACGGAACGAGGCGGTCGGCAGTGACAAGCGGTCCGTACGAGGTTCTGCTGCACACATTGGACCCCGAGTCGCACCGGGAGAGCACGCTGCCCGAACTCGACCGCAAGCCGGACCCGTGGGAGTCGAGCATGCAGGCGACGTGCGAATGCCTGTCCTGGCGCGACACATTGGACAACCTGGAACGCCGCCATGTCGAGGATGCGCTCGGCGAGACGATCTACCACGGCTTTCCCGTGCGAACCCGATCGGTAGTCGTGACGGCCCACACGCTGATGGATCGCGGACTGATCACCCCGGAGGAGTTGCGGGCGCGAATGGAGGTGATTCGGGCGCGGTTCAACCGGGAGTAGCGATGATGCCCGCCCGCGCCGACAACACGGCTCGAGAAATAGCCCGATCATGACTCGTCCAACCGCTGCTGCGTCGTGGGGTGCGCAATGTCGATCGCCGACAACGTTCGAAAGCCGACGGTGCTTATCCTCGGCGCCGGCTTCGGCGGGCTGGAGCTCGCCGCTTGCCTGTCGGAGTCACTGCCCGAGGCGGACGTAGAACTCATCGACCACAACGATGGGTTCACGTTCGGTTTCGCCAAACTGGACATTCTTTTTCGCGGTCGGACACCGGAATCCGTCCGCATCCGCTACGCCGATCTCGCCTGTCCCGGCGTCGAGTTCCGACAGGAAACGGTGACGTCGATCGACCCGCAGAACCGCCGTGTCGTCACCGATGCCGCCAACTATGAACCGGACTTCCTCGTTGTCGCGTTGGGCGCCGATTACGACCCGGCCGCCACCCCGGGGTTCGTCGAGGACGGCCACGAGTACTACTCGATCCAAGGAGCTTGCCGACTCCGCGATCGACTGGCCCTTTTCGACGGCGGAACCATTCTGACCGCGGTGTTGAGGGTGCCGTTCCAGTGCCCGCCCGCACCCTACGAGGGCGCGATGCTCTTGCATGAGCTGCTGACGCGGCGTGGCGTTCGCGACCGCACCCGCATGCACATGCTTACCCCCATGGACTCACCGATTCCCGTCTCCGCGGACACCTCTGCCGCGCTCGTCGAGGCGCTCGCCCGACGGGGGATCGACTACTCCCCGGGAATGCGGGTCCATGCGCTCGATCCGAAGAACCATGTTGCGGCCACCGACGCCGGTGACCTCGCCTACGACCTGTTCATCGGCATCCCGACGCACTGTGTTTCGCCCGTGGTCGAGGCATCCGGGCTGACTGTCGGCGGCGCCGACGGCTGGATCCACGTCGACCCGCGCACGCTCGCCACCCGGTATCCGGGCGTCTACGCGATCGGTGACTGCGCGGACGCGCCGGTCCCACGAGCCGGTGTGTTCGCCGAGAATGCCGCCCGCACGGTGGCAGCGCACATCGGTGCACGGTTGCACGGCACGCCCGATCCCGAGAAGTATCTCGGCCGAGGCTCCTGCTACATCGAATTCGGGGACGGCCTCGTCGGCAAGGTCGACGCCGACTTCCTTTCCGGGCCACGCCGATCGCACCGTTCGACCGCCCTCGGCCGAACTCGCGATCGAGAAAGCCGAATTCGCCACCACGCGGATTCGGCGCTGGTTCACTTCGTGAGCCGAATGGCTCTGACGGGCAACTCGAGCCGCCCACCGGAGACCTCGCCCGGAAACACCCCCACACAGAACAGTCCCCGGTAGTCTCCATCGAATCCATGAACTTCAGCCGTCGCTCGAAGCTCCGGTATTCGATTGGCTTGCCGGGGGCCTGGCCAGATCCTGGAAAAAGGGTCAACGCCTACGACAGACGTCTCTGCCGACAGTGCGGCTCTCTCCGGTGTTCCGGTGTAATGATTAGTCTCCTCCGGATTTGCTTCTAGTCAATACCCTGTACGCCCTGAATATGGCCATATCGCTCGGCCGAACGATCGGCTCGCGGACGTCTGCCATCGGCGTCGGCGATCACTTGCAGCGCTGGGCGCTGGGCCTGCCGAGCAGCTCGCCGAGATCGCTCTTCGTGCGGGTCAGGAAGTCACCCGCGATAGTGGAGTACGCGTCGAGACCACAGATGGGATCTGTCAGCCGGGAGGGCTGCCGGGAGTCGGGATCTCACAGCGCTTGCTGACGTTGACCCTGCGCCGACTCGAACGCGACGGTCTCGTCGATCGGACGGTGTCGCGACCGTCCCCGCTCAGGTCGGGTACACACTGACAACCACGGGGCACAGCTGACCTTCGTGCTCGGGGCCCGTCGCCGAATGGGCGGCCGAACACCGCAATGACGTGATGGTCTCGGGTACCCGGTGGGACGCCGACCATCCCGAATCGACCGTCCGTCGACGCACCATCGCGATGTCCTCGGTGCGACCGCAAATGAATTCACTGTGCCGGGAACGGGTTTCAGAGCTGACGAAGGGATGATGCGGGGCTCGCGAAGGGCTTTGCGAAGTGCCGACCTGGACGCGATATTTGCGCTTCATTAACGGCCGCACCTCGATTCGATGATCGGCATGGTCGCCGGGCACCAATCGACGGTTGCCAAAATTTCGCTGACGAGTGGGCCTTGGGTCAGGGTGCCTTGTGAATCTGCTGGTACGAACGACGAATTGACTGGGAGCCTCGCTGCATGCGGAATTTCTGTCTCTGTAGCTAACTTTCAGGAACCGGTCCGGATGCATCGGAAGATTGGCAGTTCTTAACGGCAAAAATGATTGCCGGCCTCATAGGCTGGGCTGATGGTGCAGCCGACTCCATGGCAAGCAAACAAGATTCGCTATCGGAAGGTCGATACGCCGAGCACTGTACAACGCATTGTCTCGCAGCGCAGGGAAGAAGTCGCGAAGGTTCTGGCATCGCTTCGAGGGAACTGGGGTTACCTGTGCGCCGCGGTCGGGAGCATCATCACCTTTCGCATGCTGTTCAAGCCGTGGCTCACCGCTTCCGGCACCGACGGCCAGATCAGCGCCGATCCGTTCGGTGGGCTTCAGATATCCACATCACTGGCGAGCCTCTGGTCCGGATCGCCGCCGCCCGCCGCGGATGTCAACGGCACCTGGGGCGTCCTCGCCAGCACGGCCAGCGCCGTCACCGTCTTCGCCGTACTGGTGAACCTTCGGGCACGCACCAAGGTGCTTTCCTATGTCGCGGTGGGTTCTTCGGTAACACTGGCGCTTCTCATAGTCATCGTGGTGGCCCATTTGAACAGCAAGGCGGCCGACGTGAAACGCATGGTCGGATACGGATCCGCCCGGGATGCGGGTACCCAGGTCGGGCTACTGGTTCGCTGGGCTACCGGCAACGGCCAATACCCGGTGCCTGGCATGCGTCAGGTCGCCTATGCCACCGCCAGTCTCACGACCTGGGCATGGCTCGCCGGTGCCATCTCGCTCATCTCGGCCCTGATCGCGATCGCCCAGTGGATTCGAGGGCGGACCACCGGACCAGCCGCCTGATAGTCGCGGCACCGAACCATCGCACGTGCGTGTGGAACCCCCGAACACATTGCCGCACTGCTCAACTCGCCTTCATCCCATCGGATGTTCGGCAACCGCTGGTGTCATGCGACGATGTGGTCGACACCGTTGCGAAGGCGACCGGGCGTCCGGCCCGCACCTTCGAGCAATGGGTTGGCGAGCACGCGGACCGCTTCTAGGACAGCCCTCGGATGCCACGGCTGGTGGACCGTTTATGGGTGAGACCCCGAGATTGAGGGCTAGTCGTCCGGCATCGGGTGCACCAACCAGGGTTGTCCCTTGCCGTTGAAGGTGTTGTTGGACCTGCTCGGCGCATTGAGCAGCGGCTCATCCAAGAGCGGCGGCGCTCCCGCTTCCTGATCGTCGATTCAAGGGCGGACGACGCCAACTCATAGACCGGCCGCTGTCGCGCTTTCGCGCTGTCAGCGGCCGGTTCGATATTGCCGGTGGCGGACCGGGGATTCGAACCTATCCCTCTCGCATGACGCTCGAACTTCTAGCTGAATCCGTTGCGTTTCACGCTGTTTCAGCGCTGCTGAAAATGCGAACGTTAGGCCCGGGTGTTGATACGGTCAACGTCGTCACCGAGTGACTTTGTCCTCGACCGTGGATAAGTCGCACTCGGCTGGGACGGTGGAGAGCGAGACGTCCACCGCCCGATCCGTTGGCGCGCTGCGGAAACTCGGTGCAACCGTTTGGGCCTTGCCCGCGTCCAAGAGAAGTAGGCCATCATTTGGTGGCTGTATCGGGGCGAGTGAGGGCAGGTAGATGTGGAACAGCGATGACGTTGTTGTCAATCCGGACCGGGTACGCGCGCACGCCGGGCAGGTCGAATCGACGCTCGAGAATGTCAGCAAAGCGAAGGAGGCCGCAGACTACCTGGCCAAGGTGGATGACGGTTACGGGTCGTTGGTGGGGTGGCTCGCGGGTTTGATGGTGGATTCGCTGCACGATCGGATCACCTCGAGCCTGAAGCAGATTGTCGAAACGACTGAGACGCTGCCGAAAACGCTGCGTCACTGCGCAGATGTCTTCGACAACCTCGAGGCGAGTCGCAAGGCCGAGATCGAGCGTCAGCAGAGCCAGATCAACTAGAGAGGGGAAGCGCATGGTTTTCAACGACGCCGCGGCGCCGGAAGGCAACGACCTGCTCGACTCGAAAGTCGACGAACGCAACGTATATTTCCAGGACAAGCCCCTGATGCCCACGCTGACCAGCGAGGGCGCCGAACCAGGCCTCCTCAAAGGAACGCCGCTGGGCGATGCGTGGGAAGCCGTCGGCGCGGTCAAGGCGGCCGTCGGCGGCCAGGATACCGGCACGAACCTGTACGGTGCGGCGCTCAAAGCCTCCGCAGCCGCCTCCGGCGTCGTGGACATGCTGGAATTTCGGAAGAATCTTGCGCTTGGCGTCCCGCTGGCGAAGGTGGATCCTTTCAACATCGTGGGCGGTCTGCTGATGGGCTGGATGCTCGAGAATGTCGAACCGCTGCGCAAGGCACTCGACTGGGTCACCGGTAACCCGGACATGGTCAAGGCGTACTCCGAATCCTGGACGAAAATCTCGACAGCGCTGAGCGAGGCCGCGAAAACGTGGAACACGGAACTCGAAAAGGGCGTCAGCGACTGGGCCGGCGCTGCCAGCGACGCCTACAAAGCCAAGGCGGACGCGTTCATGGCCGACATCCAGGCCCAGGCCTCGCTCGCCGACTCGCTGAGCAAAGTGAATGCCGCGCTCGGTAACCTCGTCGAGGGGGTTCGCGGCGTCGTGACCGAAATTCTGAACACCCTGGCCGGGATCCTGGTCGAGGCCGCCGCCATCATCATTGCCTCGGGTGGCACCGCGTCCTTTGCCGCGATCGTCCGCGCGACCACCGGCATCTCGACCGGGGCCATGAGCATATCCAACGCACTGGCCCACCTGGCGACGGAGACGTCGACGATTCTCGGGATGGTGCCGAATGTCATCCAGATCGTGCAGGGCGTGACCCGAGCCGGGATCACGGCGGCGACCGCGTGAGGCTGCTCGGTCGATCGTGACCGCAGGTGATGCCGTGCAGTGCTATTCGGCGTTCGCCTCGCGAATGTGACTGTCGACGAAGGAAAGCGGGTGTTCCGGCGAATAGCCGCCGCGGCGGAACCGATCCACCCCGTCTTCGGTGCCGAGTTCTGATCGCAGCCCGGGATTGCGCAGGTAGAACACGAGCTGGTGGTAGACCCGGGTGGGGTCGGTGCGGAGAGCCTTGTGGGCGATGTCGATGGACCGGTAGCCGGTGTCGGCATCGCCGGTGACAAGGGTGGTGGCGTTGATTCGGCTGGCGAACCTGCTGGTGCCCTCTCGATAGCAGCGGGCGCCGATTGCCGAGATGTCGTGCCAGGCAACGGTGGTGGGGTCGTCGCCGTAATTGATCGTGATGTGACGTGCAGTCAGCAGGATGCCGGTGTTGTCGGCTTTTACTCCGCGTCGATAGATGCCGGCGAAGAGAAGGAGGGCGACCATACCGGGCAGGGCCAGCAGGAAGAAAGCCGCGATTCCGGTCGACAAGTCGTGGTTGAACGATGCGATGAGCTGCCACAGTCCGACCCCGAGCAGGAGTACCCCGACCGCCCCCGTTGCGAAAGTAGCGATTCGGGAAGGGAGCTGCACCGGCAGCACAAGCGCATTGCCGGTGTCGGTGGAGCGGATGTCAGCGGCCGTCGGAGCTTCTCGTGGACAGACCGACCATCCCCAGCCGGCGAACGGGGCGACCCAGACCAAGGACATGAGCAAAGGCGGGACAAGCCCGGGCCACACCGATTCCCGATTTGTCACAATTGCCCATATCCCGGCCAGCACCATCGGGAGGGCGACCAACGCCATCACGAACGGAATTACCGCATATCGGTACGCGCCGAACGCCTTTCGATCCCAGTCCGCCGGCAGCGGCAAGTCGGATGAACTCCGGTATCTACCCACGACAACTCCTCCTGGCAGCGGTTACCCATGGTCTACACCAGCCAGGACTACTTGTTGAAATACTCGTCGTCCTCGTCCGGTTCATCCGGCGTGACGACCTGATCGCGATCGGTGTGGGTCGGTTTACGCCGGGTTCCGGTTGCCTGCCCTGTCTTTGGCGGCCGGAGTGGGTGGGGATCCGGGGGCACGGCCGGGGAGGTCCAGCACCACTACTCCTGCTCCGGGTAGATGGTCCGCCCCTCCTTGATGGTCTCGAGCACCTGGATGTTCTTGATCTCGTCCGGCTCGACTGCGAGCGGATTGCGGCTCAGCACAACGAAGTCGGCCAGCTTACCCACTGTGATCGAGCCTTTGGTCGCCTCTTCGAAGTACTGGTGAGCGGCGTGCAGCGTGGTCGCCTTGATGGCGTCGAGCGCCGAAACCCGCTGATCCTCGCCCAGCACATGTCCGCTGCGGGTGACCCGGGTGACCTGGCTGGCCAGCACCGCTATCGAGCTGGGCAGCGCCACCGGTGCATCATGGTGCGAGGTGTAGCGCAGACCCCGCCGCAATGCGGATGCGGCAGGCGAGATTCGGGCCGCGCGCCGTTCGCCGAGCACAGTTTCCCGGTACCAGTCGCCCCAGTAGAAGGTGTGCATGGAGAAGAACGATGGAATCACGCCCAACTCCTGCATGGCATCGAGCTGATCCTCCCGTGCGGTTTGCGCATGGATCGCCACCGGCCGCGGATCAATGGGCCGATAACGTGTGGTGGCCTGACGCAACGCGGTGATGAACTGGTCAAGAGCGGCATCGCCGTTGACATGCGCCAGGATCTGCCACCCTTTGCTGTATGCGCCGCAAACCGCGTCCAGCACCATGTCGTCCGTCATCGCCGGATACCCCCGGTACTTCGGGTCCTTGCCCTCTGGGGGCGTCAGGTACGGCTGGGTCAGCCAGGCGGTCCGCCCTTGCGGCGACCCGTCGAGCCCCAGCTTCAGCCCGCCGATCCGCAGTCTGTTCGTGTACTGCGGCCCCGGCGCCTCTTCGAGCTTCGCAGCCAGCGAACTGTCCGGGTAGGCGACCACATCAATATCGAACAGGCCATCATCGGCGGCCGCTCGCAGCGCGTCCAGATCCGTCGTCGTCATTACCCGGCCGTCCTGCGCGGTCGTGAATCCGAACGCGGCCATCGCCCGCTGACCGAGCCCGATCAGCCGGCGGCGCTCCTTGTCGTCGAAGTCCTCTGCTGACTTCCCCCACGCCGCAAAGAAGGCAGTCTCCTCCAGTACCCCATTGGGCACCAGGGTTCCGGGCCAGCGCCGGATCACCCCGCCCTCGGGATCTTCGGAGCTCTCGTCATACCCGAGCAGCTCGAGGCCCTTGCTGTTGACGGCCCCCAGATGGCTGGATTGGTGGATCACCAGCACCGGGCGCTCTACCGAAACGGCGTCCAGATCATCACGGGTCGGATGCGCGAGGCCCGCCAATTGGGCATCGTCATAACCGAATCCGATGATCCAAGTCCACGCCTTCCCGGTCTCGGTGTCGGTCCACGCCTTTAGCGCGGCCTGCAGCGCAGCGATGTCGTTGACCTCGCCATCGGGCGCGGGCAGCAGATTCGCCGTGCCTGCCTGGAACCCGGTCAGCGACAGATGGCTGTGTGCGTCGACGAACCCCGGCAGCAGCGTCCGGCCGCGCAGATTCACCAGCCGCGTATCCTCACCGGCCTGCGCCAACACATCGGTCAGGTCCCCGACGGCCGCGATTCGACCACCCTTCACAGCGACCGCCTCCGCGCTGGGTCGGGCGTCGTCGACGGTGACGATATCCCCGCCGAAGTAGATGGTGTCAACTGCCGTGTTGGAAGCGATCTCGGTCATGATTCCTCCGGAGTTGGTCGCGAAGCAATCTCCCAAGTATCGAACGGATTCCCGACGCGCACAGGTCAATTGACGGATCGGTCAGCGGGCCTGCAAGATGCCTGGCCCCTCCAGCTCGACACCACCATCGACGGCCGGGCGGTGAAGATCGCGTCGACGGTCGACGAGCACACCGCCGATCATTTGTCGCACCTGCCGGGAGGGCCGGTCACATTGACGGGACGTCCTGTCGGGCCGCACCGCTGCCGATGATCCCGTGCACAGACCGGTGCCTATTCGTCACCCCTTGCCCGCTGTGACCAGGCCGAACACCGTGTCAGCGGGCGTGTCAGGTCGGCATCAGGTCGGTGTCGACCACGCTGGCGACAGTACTCATGTGAACAGCACAGCAATCGCCACTTCCGGGCTGCGGCAGCCATACGTCCACAAGACGATCCTCGATGGCTTCGATCTGACTATCGGTGCCGGCTCCTACCCGATGCTGCGCACGGAATGGCTCGACCGACTCGCCCGCGTGATGCAGTATCTGCGCGGTGACCACGCCTTCGCCCAGCTGATCCGCTTCGCCTTGGTCGGCGGCTCCAGCAACATTGCCTACGTGCTGCTGTTCATGGCCATGAACGGGTTCGGCCCGTTGGTCGCCAATATCGCCGGCTCGATCGTCAGCACGGTGATCGCGAACGAACTGCACCGGCAGCTCACCTTCCGCGCGGCCGGACGGGTCGGCTGGTTCACCGCACAGTGGGAAGGCGGCGGGCTGGCGCTGATCGGCCTGCTGATCAGCACGGCGGCGCTGGCCGGTCTCGAGTTCTGGGCACCCGGCCTCGGCGAGATCGCACAGGCGGGCGCCGTGATCGCCCTCATGGCGGCGGTCGGCGGTATGCGCTTCCTGGCACTGCGCGGCTTCGTCTTCCGCGAAGGTCTGTAAGACACCTCGAATCAGCCCCGGCGTCAAATCTTCTGGGTGCGTCCTGATCACACGTGCCAGTGAGAACTGCGCCGGCTCGTCACCGAGCATGGCTCCACGCTGACCGATCTGAACGGCATCGGACCGGCCGGCGCGGCCAGGCTACTCGCCGATGTCGGTGACATTTCCGGGATACCTCAGCCCCTTTGACTTGTCACAAATCAACAGGCCAAAGGGGCCGCGGGCCGCAGCCGATATATCTGCCGGTCCATTTCAGGCGGTACCGAGACCTGTTCGACAAAGTGGAACGTCTGTCAATCGGTCGCGGGTTCGTCTGTGGCAGCCTCAGCTGGGTCGAGGACTCGTGGGGGTGCGGTGAGGGCCTGCGTCGCGCCGAGACCCGCGCCGATTCCCGCGCCGATGGCGGCGAGCGGTGCCACCATGAGGGCCGCGCCGTATGTGGCGCCGACGGGCACCGCGGCGAGACCGATCGGTGCGAACGGCAAGCCGATCGCCAGACCGAGTGCACCGCCGAAACCTGCGCCGATCAGTGCGAACGGGCTTGCCATCGCTGCGCCTGCGGCAGCACCGAGCGCCGCGGAGCCTACGGTCTGACTCGCAACACGATCGGAGCGAGTGCGTTCCATACCGACAGAGTCGAAGAACGTTGCGAGATCGGCCTCGGTGACCGCCGCAGCGTCGTTGAGTTGGATGGCGGGCTCCCGTGGCAGCCAATCCGGCGCCTCGACCTGCACGTTGCCGAAACGCAACATGCCCGGCGGCGGCGCGATCGGCGGCACCGGCGCGACCGGGACCGGGCCGTGCAGGAGCTCGACCGGCGACAGATACTCGCTTTTCGGTACCGGCCGCGCCCACTGCAGCGAACTGAGCGTGTGGTCCGGGATTCGCATTCCCCGGTACGGGAGCACATTCGGCGCTTGGGCGGCGGGCCAGTCCGTGGACTGCTCCGTCTGCTCTGCCTGCACGGCAGGGGTCCCCTCGCCTGAATCCGTGTCGTCGGCCACGAAGGCAACGTGGCCGCCGTGCTCGGTCTGGCTCACCGGAACGTACCGGTCGAGCTCGGCGTTCGCGGTACCGCTGCTACCCACCAGAGTGAGAACAACGGGAACCGCTCCCGCCACTACCATCGACCCCACCTTCTGTTGACGCGAACTGACTTTCCTGTGCTTGCCTGTGCCCAATCTATTACCTTTCACAGTGCAGAGACCTTGTCGATTCGCATTCGGATCACGGGGCGTCTTGGATGGTCGAGCATGCCGTGACAGGTTCGAACCAGGGCCATCACCAGGACTTTCCGGGCTGTTGAGCACCCTGGATCGTGCCCCGCATCCGTACCCGCAAAAGTGGGACCGCCTAATACAAATGCCCCTGGCAGCTTTCGAGCTAGTGGTCATGCTCGTGCCTCGCTAGGTCACGGCGCCGAATCCCCTCGGATTCTGGTTTGTGGACCGGAGTGTGGACCCGCGTCCTTCCCGGCGGAGGAGAGGGGATTTGAACCCATCCGTTTCCGCAGGTGAACTCTGCGACCAGTCGGATCTGCTGCGTTTCAGGCTGTTTCGGCGCTACTGACGATGCCCACGTCAGGGCCAGGTGTTGACGTGGTCAACGCCGGTCGCGAGGTATTGCTCAGGTTAGTGGGCCCCCAACGACTTCATAGGCGAGTTCCGTTGGCGGTCAGTGCGACGGCGATGTTGCCGCTGGTCGCATTCGAATATGGGCATACCTGGTGTGCGATGCGGACCAGATCGACGGCCTGGTCGACGTCGGCGATCGACGGTAGGGAGACGTCGAGTTCGGCGCCGAGCCGGAATCGGCCGTCCGCTGCGGGAACCAGCATCACCCTCGCGTCGACTGTCACATCGCTTGCCGCAAGCCCGCGCCGCTCTGCGACCAGCGCCAGTGAGGATGCGAAGCACGCGCCGTAGCCGATGGCGAAGAGTTGCTCCGGGTTGGCGCCGTCGCCGTCGCCGCCCAGCTCCTTCGGTTGCCGCAGATCTAGATCGAGTCGACCGTCTTCGGTGCGGCCGCGGCCGTTCCGCCCGCCCGTCACGTGTGCCTGTGCCGTGTACAGCGCTTTCGTCACTACAACTCCTCAAGTTGACTTCCTGAAAATCGATCTTAAGCTTCAAAAACAAGAAGTCAATTGCGTGGTTGCGTAGCTGCCGGGCAGACAGGAGAGTGCTATGCGCAAGCCAGAGGTCGGCTATCTGCTACCGACTCGCGATGACGTCGCGGTCGGCCGCTACGACCTGCGCGCCCTGATCGAGCAGGCACGCCGCGCGGAATTCCTCGGCTTCGACTCGGTGTGGGCCGGGGACAGCCCAGTGGCTCGCCCGCGCGCGGACCCGCTCCTGCTGCTGTCGGCTATTGCCGCGGTGACCGACCGGATCACCCTGGGCACCGCGGTGCTGCTCCCGGCGCTGCACTCGAGGCAGTCGAAGCGGTGCAGGCGATGTTCGCTGGAACCGTCGCGCAGGCCGCCGACTGGCTCAACTCCTACCTCACGGCTGGTGCTCGCCACTTGGTGATCCGCCTGGCGGTCGAAGACCACCAGGCGGCACTGGTGCGTTCGCCGCAGATGTCCTGCCTCTACTCACGCTCGGAGACCGTCGATGACCCGTTTCGTTCTCGTACATGGCGCCTGGCACGGCCCGTGGGCCTGGGATCGGATAACCCCGCTGCTCCACGAGGCGGCGGCACACACCCATGTCCCCGAACTGACCGCCGCTAGCGGCGCGGATCTATCAACGCACGTCGATCAGGTCCTCGCCGCTCTCGATGGCCTCGTGCATGGTGAGGATGCTCGGCGCGCGGATGATGTAGTACTGGTCGGGCACAGCTACGCCGGTCTTGTCGTGCGACAGGCCGCCGATCTACGTCCGCATCTCGTCGACCACGTGATCCTCGTCGATGGCTGGGCCGGTCCCGATGGGACCGGCATGTTCGACCTTGCGCCACCGGCATTTGTCACCGCCATCCGCACCGCCGCCAGGCCGGGTGGCGACGGGCCGGTCATTCCGCCACCGCCTCCGGCTGCCTTCGGCATCACCGACCCCGTCGACGCGGAGCTGCTGGCCGGCAGTCTGCGACCGCATCCGCTGCGCACCTTCACCGACCGCACCCGTCTGATCGGCGCCGTCGACCGAATCCCTGGCACCGCCATCTACTGCCGCCCGCAGACCTATCCTTTCGACCGACTCGCTGCCGATATCGGCTATGCGGCCGTAGGACTGGATGGACCACACGACGTCATGCTCACCCATCCGGCGCGGCTCGCCCGGTTGCTCATTCAGATTTGTGCAGCACAGAGTTCAAGAAACAAGGGTTGAAAGTCTAGAATTATGTAGTGGAGCAGCGAAGTTACAACCAGTACTGCGCGACCGCACGCACCCTCGACATCGTCGGGGAGCGCTGGACCCTACTGCTGATCCGTGAATTGCTTACCGGCCCCAAACGGTTCAGCGACCTTCAGCGCAGCCTCCGCGGTCTCGGCACCGGACTGCTCTCGACGCGGCTCAAATACCTCGAACAGCAACGGCTCGCCCAGAAGATCACCCTGCCGCCCCCCGCACGCGCACCCGCCTATGAGCTCACCGAGGCCGGTGCTGAGCTCGCCCCCGCAGTGCTGAGTCTGGCCCGTTGGGGCATGAAGTGGGCGATGGCAGACCCCCGCGACGACGAAGTATTCCACCCGGGCTGGGCCGTCCTCGCCCTGCGCGCGTGCTTCGACTCCGACGCCGCGTCCGGCCTGCGGGTGGTTTACGAATTCCGCGTCGGCGACGAGGTCTTCCACGCTCGGATCGACGACGGCACCATCGACACCGTCCACGGTCCGGTTCGGCACCCCGATCTCACCATCACCACCGATGATCGCACCTTCCGCGAAATCGCTGCTGGCCGAACCACTCTCGCAGCCGCCGTCCGGAACGCCACGGCCGTCGCGACCGGTGACCGCGCCGCGCTGCGCGCACTACGCACCGTGTTCAGATTGCCGACTCCTGTTCAGCGCATTGCGGCCGCGCCGAACACCCAGGGGAGCTGATCCCCTATCCCGAGGTTTGTTGACGCGGTCAACACGCCCTCTACCTGCGAAAATGACTGTAAGAGGCTCTGAAAACCGCCCTGAACAGGCCTTATGGTCAACAACGCTGAGCGTTTGCCGGCACGGATAGGTGACGAAAAACGCCTCTGACCAGCCAGTAAAGTCTGGTCAGAGGCGTTTGCCGTGGCGGAGGATAGGGGATTTGAACCCCTGAGGGCGTTAACCCAACCCGCGTTCCAGGCGAGCGCCATAGGCCACTAGGCGAATCCTCCGTGGAGCAGCATAGCGGGTGCCCCCCGTCGGTCGCCAAATGGGCCTGGTGGGGAGCTATTTTCGCAGGCCTGCCATGACCTGGCGGGCCTGCGCCTCGGCGGCGGCGGCGACTGCGGACCGGTCGATCGAGGTCTTCGAGTAGATGCTGATCTCGACCTGGAGCGAGAGGTTGCTGTCCAGCACGCCGATGGTGTAGTCCAGCGAGTTGAAGGATGTGGACGTGTCCTCGCGGTAGGAGAAGTACGCCTCCTCGCCGAGTCCGCTGACTGCGCCGGAGCTCCGTCCGGTGCCCGAGGTACCGGTGTCGATGTCCTTCCAGATGTTGTAATGCGGCGACCCGTACTTGCTCGCGAAGTCCGCGTCCATGGTCAGTGACGCGCTGTTGATGCTGGTGCCTTCGTACTTGGCATCGCAGTTCAGCGAACCGCCGCCGTAGTCGCTGTCGGGCTGGTCCTCGGTGTGCGTGAGTTCCTTCTGGGTGGGCGCCCACCGTGTGAGGACCGATGGCGTGATGAGGCTGCACGAGTCCGTCACCTTGTCCATGGCGTAGTCGCCGGTCCAGGACTTGCTGTCGCCTCCGATGCTCTTCGCCGCGACGACCAGGCCGCCGATCAGGGCGATGACCACGACCAACGCGGCGATGCCGCCGATGATCCACCCCGTGTTGCTCCGCCGCCGCGGTGGCGTGCCGGGGTAGCCGGCGCCGTAGACCGGCGCCTGTGGATAACTGGGCGGCCCAGGGGGCTGGGGAGCGGGCTGTGCGTATTGCGGCTGTGCATAGGGCTGCTGTGGCGACGCGTAGTGCTGCTGCGGTGGCGTGTACGGCTGTTGTGGCGGCTGCTGCGGCGGGTACGGCCCTGGTGGCGGCGCGTAGGGCTGCGGTGGCGGCGTGTAGGCGTCGAACTGTCCTGGTACCCGGACCATCGTCGGGTCGGCGCCCGACGAAGAGCCGGAGCTGTCGCTGGTGGTCGGAGCTTCCCACCACTGGGGTGTCGGCTCCGCGTCGCTGGACGCCGCCGGTGCCGGCACCTCATGGCCGCTGTGCGGCGGATTCTTGTCTGTCACCTGTCGATCCCCTCGTACGGTGGGGAAGCCCCTCCGGTATTGGAAAGATCGTAACCAGTGCTCGCGAGTGTGCGTGGGCCCCGGATGGTGGGGTGTGATCGACGAGCCGCTACACTGGCCAACGGATCCCGCGCGGCGCGCATCCTGTGAACTCCCCCAGGGCCGGAAGGCAGCAAGGGTCAACGGGCTCTGCCGGGTGCGCGGGGTCCCCTTAATTTCAGCGCTCGGCGGGTCGACGATCCCGAGCCGCTTATCCACTCCAATTCGGAGCAACCGCCGGGTAACGTGAACAGCGGTCCGCCGACGGTCATACGGACATCGGCCGGACGTCACCACTCGCCCCTTTTGCTGCTTCGAAAGGCTGCCCAGGATGCCCCGGCAAACGCAGATCGGTTTGATGAGCCACGCGGAGCTCGTGTCGGAACACGAGACCCAACACGCGAATTACGCGAAGCTCGGGACCGAGAAGCTCACGCTGGACCTGACGAGGGGAAAACCCTCGCCGGAACAACTCGACTTGTCCGCGGAGCTGCTTTCCCTGCCCGGTGCCGGCGACTTCCGTGATGGCACCGGCACCGACTGCCGCAACTATGGTGGGCTGCACGGACTCCCGGAGCTGCGCGCCATCTTCGGTGAGCTGCTCGGCATTCCGGTGGACAACCTGATAGCGGGCAACAACGCCAGCCTCGAGCTGATGCACGACGTCATCACCTACGCGATTCTGTACGGCACGCCCGAGTCGAAACAGCGCTGGGCGGCCGAGCCCACGGTGAAGTTCCTGTGTCCGAGCCCCGGCTACGACCGGCACTTCGCGATCACCGAGGCGCTCGGGTTCGAGATGATCCCGGTCCCGATGAACCACAACGGCCCCGATACCCACGCCATCGCAGAGCTTTTGGCGAACGACCCGCAGATCAAGGGTCTGTGGGCGGTGCCGAACTATGCCAACCCGACCGGTGTGGTGTTCTCCGAAGAGGTTGTTCGGGAACTGGTTTCGATGCCCGCCGCCGCGCCGGATTTCCGATTGTTCTGGGACAACGCCTATGCGGTGCATCCACTGACCGACACCGCCGCCCCGGTCATCGACGTACTCGGACTGGCCGCCGCGGCCGGAAACCCCAACCGCCCCATCGTCTTCGCCTCCACCTCCAAGATCACCTTCGCGGGTGCGGGAGTCAGTTTCCTCGGCGCCTCGACGGCGAACCTGGATTGGTACCTCGGGCACGCGTCGAAGAAGAGCATCGGCCCGGACAAGATCAACCAACTGCGGCACCTGCGCTTCTTCAAGGACGCCGACGGTGTGCGTGCCCACATGCAGAAGCACCGCGCCATCCTCGAACCGAAGTTCGCGCTGGTGCTGCGGATTCTCGAGGACCGGCTCGGCGCGTCGAAAGTGGCGTCCTGGACCGAACCCAAGGGCGGCTACTTCATCAGCCTCGATGTGCTCGAAGGCACCGCGGCCAGGGTGATCGCGCTTGCCAAGGACGCCGGGATTGCGCTGACCGCGGCGGGTTCGGCGTTCCCCTACCGGAATGACCCGGAGGACAAGAACATTCGAATCGCGCCGAGCTTCCCGAAGGAAGCCGAACTCGAGAAGGCGATGGACGGCCTCGCGACCTGTGTGCTGCTGGCCGCCACCGAGAAGCTCCTCGGCAGGTAGCCCGCAACGACAGCGGGCGCCCACCGAATCCGGTGGGCGCCCGCTGTCGCGTTCTCGGGGGTCAGAGCGGCTTGTGGGCCAGCACGGCGAACATGGTCACCGACAGATGGATATCGCCGCTCTCGGCGCCCGCCTCGAGGTCGGCGATCAGCTGATCGCGCTGCGCCTCGGTGATGACGCCGCGCGCCACCGCCATTGCCGAGATCCGATTGACCAGCGCACCGGCGCCGACACTGCGGTCCTGTACCAGCGCATGGGATCCGATCTCATCGATGACCAGGCCCGCCTTGGTCAGCAGTCCGGGCAGCAGCCGGCCCGACAGCGGGTTGGTCGTCGCCGAGAGCAGGGTGTCGACGACCTCCCTGACCACCTGACGATTGCCGGGATGCACGATCGCGGTGCCCCAATCGCTGTCCACCACCACAACCCGACCGCCGGGACGTAGCACCCTCGCGATCTCGTTGGCGGCGCGGATCGGCGCGGTCAGATGTTGGAAGACCCGCTCGCACAGTGCCGCATCGAAACTGTCGGCGCCGAAGGGCAGGCCGTAGGCATCGCCGGAATGGAATTTGGCGGTCGACCCGGCCTGGGCCGCGCGGCGTTCGGCGGCAGCGAGCAGGTGCGGGTCGGGTTCGACGCCGATCGCGGTTCCGGTCGGTCCGATCGCGTCCGCGAAGGCGAGCACCTCCGATCCGGAGCCGGAGCCGATGTCGACCGCGCGCTCGCCCGGCTGCAGTGCGAGTGCGTCGTGGGCCCAGGTCCGCAGTCTCCGGATGCCGGGCAGCGCCGCATGTAGATCGCGTACATCGACCAACTGATCCTGACCCGCGCTGTCGAAGCGGTCCGGGCGCAATCCGTGCGAATCCATTGGCCCGATTCCGTCCCTCGGTTCGGCCGTCGTCTGAGGCATGGCCGAGAGCCTACGCGGGGGCTTACCACATCGCACGGCAGGTCTGTGAGGTGCATCACGATCGGGGCGTCCGCCGATCCGGGTGGCCGAGACCACGCGCGGTCGGTTGATGAGATGATCGAGGACGAGTCGATCGTGGCGTCGAAGACCGGGAAAGGAAGTCCGTGACTGTGAAGCTGTGCCTCGCGCAGGACCCGGAGGCGGACGAGTTGTTGTCGGAGAGTTCGTTCGCGCTGCTGGTCGGCATGCTGCTCGATCAACAGTTTCCGCTCGAGCACGCGTTCCGCGGTCCGAAGAAGATCGCCGACCGGATGGGTGGGTTCGACATCCACCGGATCGCCGAGGCCGATTCCGCCGAGTTCGAGGAACTCTGTGCGACGCCGCCGGCGATTCACCGCTACGGCCGGTCGATGGCACGCCGGACCCAGGAGCTCGCCAAGTATGTGCTGGAACACTACGACGGCAACGTCGAGGCGATCTGGACCGCGGGCGACCCGGACGGCAAGGAGGTGCGCAAGCGCCTGAACGCCTTGCCCGGATACGGCGATCAGAAGGCGCGGATCTTCCTCGCCCTGCTCGGCAAACAGCTCGGAGTGCGTCCGAAAGGCTGGGAAGCAGCGGCGGGGGCCTACTCGGAGCAGGGTTCGCGCCGGTCCGCCGCCGACATCGTCGATGCCGATTCGCTATTGGAAGTGCGCGCGTTCAAGAAGCAGGCCAAGGCTGCCGCGAAGGCGAAGTAGTTTCCATTCTGTTCGCTCCAGGTTTGCCTATTTGGAATCTGTCTGCGTTTTTCCCTCGTCCCCTCGTGATTTCTCGTCGATGCTTTCCCCTCGGAAGCTCCACCTGAGATGAGGGATTGCAGTACATGAGGATGAGGAAGCTCGCCGTTGTCGCGGCGCTGGTGACCATCGCGACCGGGGTTGCTTCGGGCACCTCCGGCGCGGCGCCGGCGGCGACCGAACAGACCGGCGACGCAATCAATTTCACCGCCCAGACCACCGAAACGCAGTCGATCGTGACGATCGATGCCGGCTCGCTCGTCGTCGAGGACGACGCACTGAAGATCAAGGCCGCCGACGGCACTGTTGTCGCAGGCGCGCCGCTGAAGTTCCGACTCGACGAGTTCGAGTTCCCGATCGCTACCGAAATCTCCGGCCGTACAGCGACTCTCACTCCGCAGATCGATGCGGCGAAGGCGGTCTACAAGCCGGTTGCCCTGCCGTATGAGGACAAGGCGCCGTGGAAGACCGAGTACGACCGTGAGGTGGCCGCCTGGACCCGGCTGACGAGCACCATCGCGATGGGCGCCACCGTTGGCACCCTGGTCGGCGGGCTCAGCGGCGCGGCCATCGGCTGCGTCCTCGGCGGCATCCTGGGCGGCACGGTCGCCCTCGGCACCATCGTCGGCCTGTTCGGGCCCTTCCTCCCCGCGGCTGCTGTCGGCTGCATCGCGGGTATCGCCCTGGTTGGTGCGGTCGGCACCGTGCTGGGTCAAATCTTCATCACCGCCCCGGTGGCGATCGGTGCGGCGATCCAGTACTTCACCACCGTCAATCAGCCCTTCAACGCAGGGGCTGCCCCGGCCGCACCTGCCGCTCCGGCTCCGGCTCCGGCCAAGTAGGTCGCTGCGCGCAATCGACATCCACGGTCGTCACCGCCGCGGAAACAGGCCCCACCCGGTTCTCGACCGGGCGGGGCCTTTCGCTGTACCGGTCCGACCAGGCGGTTTGTGCGCCTGCATTAGATGCATTGACATTTAATGCGCATGCATCTAAATTTACCGGCGTGACTATGACAGCTACCGCCCCAGGGGCGTTGAACACCGCATCAACCGATCACGTCCCGGGTCGTTGGGGGCCCAAGCTGTGGGCCGTGCTGTTCGTGGCGGGCCTGGCGATGTTCCTCGACGCACTCGACGTTTCGATGGTCGGCGTCGCACTCCCGTCCATCGGATCGGAACTCGGGCTGAACACCGAGAGCCTGCAGTGGATCGTCAACGGCTACATCCTCGGCTACGGCGGTCTGCTGCTGCTGGGTGGCAGGGCCGCCGATTTGCTCGGCCGCCGCCAGGTCTTCCTGACCGCGTTGGTGGTCTTCGGTGTGGCCTCGCTGGCAGGCGGACTCGTCGACGACGGCGCGCTGCTCATCGCGAGTCGCATCGTCAAGGGCGTCGCCGCCGCGTTCACCGCACCGGCTGCCCTGTCGATCATCACCACCACCTTCAAAGAAGGCCATGATCGCAACCGTGCGCTGTCGATCTTCACGGTCTTCGGCGCCACCGGATACGCCTCCGGGCTGATCGTTTCGGGTCTGCTCACCGGCATCGATTGGCGGCTGACCTTCTACGTGCCGGTCGTTGTCGTCGCCGCAGTCGTCGTCACCGCCTACATCGTGGTGCCGCGCAACATCGAAAAGGAAAAGGGCCGCATCGACTTCGCGGGCGCCGCACTGCTGACCGGTGGCATGCTCGCCGCCGTCTACACGATCGTCACCGCACCCGAAAAGGGCCTCACCGCAAGCGTGCTCGCCACCGCCGTCGTCGCCGTCGCGCTGCTCAGCGCGTTCTTCGTGGTGGAGAACAAGGTCGCCCATCCGCTGGTCCGGCTGAGCATCTTCAAGGTCAAGTCGATCGTGCGGGCCAATCTGGCCGCGCTGGCAATCTTCGGTTCCTACATCAGCTTCCAGACGATCGTCTCGCTGTACCTGCAGAACACCCTCGGCTGGGAGCCGCTGAAGATGGCGCTCGCGCTGGCTCCGGCGGGCATCATCGTGGCGATCCTGTCGCCGGTCGCGGGCAAGCTCATCGACCGCTACGGCACGACTCCGATGATTATTGCCTCGATGGCCTCGTTCGTGCTCGGCTACCTCTGGTTCATCGCCTTCGGCGGCAGCGCGGACCCGACCTACGTCGTCGACTACCTGCCCGCCTTCCTGCTGCTCGGCCTCGGCTTTGCGCTCGGCTTCTCCTCGGTCATGGTCCAGGCCACCGAGGGCATCGCCGACCACGAGCAGGGTCTGGCCTCGGGTCTGGTGCAGACCTCTGGTCAGATCGGCGGGGCGGTCGTGCTCGCCGTCGTCACCGGCCTGATCAGCGGTGGCGCTGCAACCAGCATCGCCCAGTACCGGCCCGGCCTGTACCTGGTCACCGTGGTCGCGCTGGTCGGACTCGCTGCCTCGGCCACCGCACTGCTGGCCCGCCGTCAGGTGGTTGCCGAAGCCGCGTAAGGGGAAAGCAAGTCACCCGATGGGGTCGCCGTATCGGCGGCCCCATTCGGCATTTCTGGACACTTCGTGCGCTGGGACACAGGGGATCGGAACCCGGTGTGGGGCAAGGATTTCGGAGCGCGCTACTATAGTGGGATCGCCCGAAGCTGTCGAGGGGGCTTGGTGGGCGGCGATTTCGGTGTTAACTTTGATCCCATGTCTACTAGCCGCCCGACCGCACTGCGGGTCACTTACGTGACCGCCGCATTGGGTCTGCGGCTGCCGCTGACGCGGGAACTGTGTCGTTCCTGCCGCTGCAGCTGAGCGATTCTTCGCATTCGCGCGCTGCCTCGTCGCCACACATGTAGGCACGTCCCGTAGTTACGGGACTTCGGCAAGGAATCTTCATATGTCCCTCACTCTCGAGCGACCCCTCTCCCGGGTTGCGAACGGTCGTGTTCGTGTTCAGCGTCCCGTTGTCGCACCGGAACTCCGCATCGCCGACAATCCGGCGGCAGCCGTGCTGCGCGCCGCGACCGGTGGTCCGGTTTCCCGCGACAATGCTGCGCGCACAACGGGTTTGAGCATCGCGACGGTCAACCGTCAGGTGTCCGCGCTGCTCACCGCGGGCCTGCTGCGGGAACGTCCCGACCTGACCGCCTCGGGTGCGGTGGGGCGTCCGCGGGTGCCTTTCGAGATCGACCACGAGGCGTACCTGACCCTCGGCATTCACATCGGCGCCGCGGCCACCAAGATCATCGCGGCCGATGTGCGCGGGCGGATCCTCGGTGGACTCGCCATCGCCACCCCGCAGACCGGTCAGGACTTCGCGACCACGACCGTCGCCCGCAGCGCCAAGGCTTTCCTGCAGCGCTGGCACCGGCGCAAGGCGCTGTGGGCCGGTGTCGCGATCGGCGGTCGGGTCGACCCGCTCACCGGCGTTGTCGACCACCCCAAGCTGGAATGGAAGGGCGCACAGATCGGCTCGGTGCTCGGCGAGGTGCTCGAGCTGCCGGTTTCGGTTGCGCCGCATGTGGAGGCCATGGCGGCTTCCGAGCTGCTGCTTCCGACTCCCGACCAGCGTGACGCGCGCGGCGCCGGAACCGAACGCGGCAGCAGCCTGTACTTCTACGTCCGCGAAACTGCCGGTGTCGCAGTCACATTGGATGGCCGTGTGCACACGCCGAGCAACGGGCCCGGCTCGATCGCGCACCTGCCGACCGGCTCCGATGTCGTGTGCCCCTGCGGCCGGCGTGGCTGCCTCGAGGTGACGGTCGGTGACCGGTCGCTGCACGCGAGGGCCGTCGGACGCGGGATCATTCCGGCCTACAACGGCACCGCGGGTTCCACCATCGCCGATCTGTACCGGGCCGCCGAGGCGGGTTCCGAGCCGGCCCAGGAACTGCTCGCGGAGCGGGCGACCACGCTCGGCCAGACCGTGGCGCTGGTGCGGGACATGCTCAACCCGGACCGGGTGATCCTGGGCGGGCAGGCCTTCACCGGCTACCGCCCGGCCGTGACACACGTGGCGCGCGCCTTCCAACAGTCCTCGACCCTGCCGCCCACCGACATCCGAATCAGCGGATTCGGCGGCAAGGTCCAGGAATTCGCGGCTGTGGTCACCTCGCTCAGCGCGCTCTACGCGGACCCGCTGTCCGCGATGCGCCGCGCCGCGACTGTGGACTGATCGCTGCGACGACCGATCGCTAGGAGCTGACGGCCGGGCCATGAGCCCGGCCGTCGGTGTGCTCCGCCGGCTTGCCCTGACCTACCTGTTGCCGCCCGAAGTGCTGAAGAGTCCTTCGAGCGCGGTGATGAAGAATGGGAAGTGGCCTGCGAAGCGCTGGAGGTTGTGGTCGCGTTCGAAGCTGCCGAACCAGTAGAGGCCGGGTTGGGAGTCCGCGGCGGGGTTCAGGTCGCGGAAGGCGCGGATCCAGTTGTCGGCGCGGCCGCTGATCACGGTGAAGGGGAGTGCCCTGGAGAACACGAGTTCCTGGTCGGCGGGCGGAATCTGTTCGCGCACAGTCGCATCGAGGCCGCGCTGGAGTGCGCGGACCTGTCCGGCGAGCGCGCGGCCCGGTGTGGTGCGGGCAGGCAGGTAGCGGGGCAGCAGCAAGGTCGTGATGCCGGCGAGCAGGATGGCTACGCCGACCAGGGCGTGGCCGGAGGTGGCGGCGAGTGCGATGGTCGTCGCGATGCCCGCGACGATCAGGCCACCGCCGAGCCAGGTCGTCGGACCGAGGCCGGACCGTGCGATGAACGTGCCGCGGGCAATCGCGTCGGCGAGCATGGCGGTGCGGACCGGCTCGGCCTGCACGCGGCCGGGTGCGCGAAGTTCGGTGATGGTGACCGAGTTCGTGCCCTCGGGCAGCAGGGTTTGGTAGACCGTCGTCTCGTAGTCGCGAAGTTGGTCGTCGGGAGCGTTGACCCGGTTGATCCGCCAGTCGGAGTCGCCGATCGGAGTGATCCACAGATAGCGGCGCACCGCGAGATCCACCACGGTGGCAGCGATGTCGGCGGGGTCGGCGTGCTCGTCGAGCACCAGGCCCGCTTCGCCGGGCAGGATGCCGTCGGGGGAGGTGAACTGCACGCGGTCGCCCTCGCGCAGCAGCGGATCGATGGTGTTCGATCCGGTTCCGGCAGCAGCGTTTTCGCGCCGCGCCCGCAGCACGAAGGCGGCAAGTCCGGCCAGCGCGAGCAGTAGCACACCGAAGGCGACGAGAACCGGTGTGGTGACGGCGAACGGGCCGGGTGCGCCGCCGCCGCGGACGTCGGCGTTGGACGGGACCGTGCCGGGCGGCAGCTGCAATGTCAGGTCGATGGTGTCGCCCTTGTGCAGATCGGTCTGCTCCCAGAAGAGCACCCCATCCGCCTCGATGTGCAGGTCGGAGCACTGTCTGAGGTTCCCGGGCGGGCCGAGTTTGCAGTCTACGATGCCCATTTCGTAGGACGGGCTGATCAACGATGCGCTGATCGAGGCGACATCGGCATTGATTATGCCCAGCCAGCGGAAGACCTGGGTGCCCGGCGCATCACTGACGGTGTTGTGGATCGCGTAGGTGAAGGTGGACTCGCCTGGTTTCGCGTCGATGGTGAACTGATCGTTCGCGACCGTCGCGGTGCCGGAGCCCTTGGTGTCGACATCGGTGACCTTGAAGACGCGTTCGACGTCCGCGCCGACCTTGAGTCGCAGCGGCAGCGACATCTTGAACTCGCTATCGGCAGGCACGACCACCTGCTCGACGACCTCGAGCACGCCCTGCGTGCTGAGTTTCAGATCGGCGGTGATGTGCACGCCGTCGGGCTCGGGCTGAGCGTGGGCAAACGGAGCGGCCGCAATCATTCCCGCGGTTGCGAGAATCAGCGCCGCGGCGCTACCAGCGGCGCCCCCCCGAAAAGTCAGCATGGCTGCCTACTCTAGACAAGTTGCTATTCTGCGTCAGCGGCTGTCGGCGATCATGAGATGAGGGGGTACGGGGGAGTGACACAACCACCGTACGGTTATCGACCGGTTCCGCCTGGTGGGCGTCCGGTTCCGCCGCCGCCCGGCTATGGGCCCCCGCCCGGATACGGCCCACCGCCCGGCTATCAACCGCCTCCGGGATATGGCCCGCCGCCCGCATACGGTCCGCCCCCTGGTTATCCGCCGCCCGGATTCCGCCCGCCCATGCCGCCGCCGATGCCCTACGGCCCACCCGGCCGTCCGCCCGGCCCGCCCCGTAAACGTGGCGGTGGTTTGACCGCGCTGCTGTTGGTCATTGTGTTCCTGGTGGCGGGTTCCCTGGTGCGCTACGCGATTTCGACGGGTAGGCACAGCGCCGAGTCGTCGGGACCCGCGCCCAGCTTCACCTTCACTCCGGATCCCAGTGGCGCGGCGGGCAGCGCGGAGACAGGGACCAACCCGCTGCTGACCGATCCGAGCTCGACCCTGATTCCCGCGCGCTGCAACTACTCGCCGTGGGGCACCCAGGTGGACACGGCACGCAAGTTCTTCGAGTCTGCCGCGGGCTGCCTGGAGGCGGCGTGGAAACCGGTGC
This sequence comes from Nocardia sp. NBC_01009, assembly GCF_045208035.1. NCBI lineage: Bacteria > Bacillati > Actinomycetota > Actinomycetes > Mycobacteriales > Nocardiaceae > Nocardia > Nocardia sp. NBC_01009. The sequence continues at coordinate 1,535,414 of NZ_CP108695.1, forward strand.
TGGCCAAGTCGAATCTGCCGTTTCAGCCGCCTGCGCTCAATGTCAGCGCGACGACCTCGGGCATCACCACGCCGTGCACCGGAACCACCAGTAATTTCGCGGCCTTCTACTGCCCGGCGAACAAGACCATCTACATGCCGATCAGCCAGCTGCAGACCGAGCTGTTCAAAGACAACTGGGTGGTTTATCTTTCGGTGTTCGCGCACGAGTACGGCCATCATGTCCAGGCCATGTCGGGAATCCTGCGCAAAGCCAACAGCGAGCGGGTCGACGCGGGTGCGCGCAGCGAAAAGGGTTTGGAGCTATCGCGCCGAGTCGAGTTGCAGGCCAACTGTTTCGACGGCATGTACATGGCGTCCGCGTCCGGCGGCGGCTCGTTGACCGGCAACCAGATCAGCCTCGCCAAGCGGGATGCGCACGGCCGCGGCGATCAGCGCGGCGATATGCGCGATCACGGCACCGCGGAGAACGGCGGCGCTTGGTTCGAGATCGGTGTGGATAAAAACCGTGCGGCACAGTGCAATACGTTCACCGCTCCGGCTGGTGCGGTGAGCTGACAACGGCGTGCGGCGACCCGGGCCCGGCGGCGGCACCCGCTGGTCGCCCGTGGACCGGTGTCGTCACAACACCGGTCCGATGCGGCAGCCGGGTGCCTGCGTTCTCGCGGGTCAGCGGTCCCGGTCTTCGGCGCCGCCGTGCGGATGGCCGAAGTGTCCCTCACCGAACCGGCGCGGCGCATGTCCGTGCACGCCTTCGGCATACGCGGTCTCGGCGTGCAGTGCGAAGTCGATGCCCGCGGTCTCGTCTTCCTTGGTCACCCGGAAGCCGATGACACGGTCGATGCCTTTGCCCAGTGCGAAGGTCACACCGAACGCGTACGCCGCGACCACGAGCACGCCGACGAGCTGCTTGCCGAGCTGGGTCGCACCGCCGCCGTAGAGCAGGCCCTTGACGCCGCCGGTCATCACCTGGTTGGCGAGCAGGCCGATCAGCAGCGTGCCGACGACACCACCGACGAAGTGCACGCCGACCACGTCGAGCGAATCGTCATAGCCCGCCTTGAACTTCCAGCCGACCGCGAACGAACACACCACACCGGCTGTGAGCCCGACTATCAGCGCGCCGAGGGTGTTCACCGAACCACACGACGGGGTGATGGCGACCAAACCTGCCACCACGCCGGAGGCCGCACCGAAGGTGGTCGGCCGCCCGTCCCTGATCTGTTCGACCGCGAGCCAGCCGAGCATGCCGAGGCAGCCCGCGACCAGTGTGTTCAGGAACACCGCTGCCGCGACACCATTGGCGGACAGTGCCGATCCGGCATTGAAGCCGAACCAGCCGAACCACAGCAGACCCGCGCCGAGCAGCACGAAGGGCAGGTTGTGCGGACGCATCTGATCAATCCGGAATCCGATGCGCGGGCCGAGCACGATTGCCAGCGCGAGCGCGGACGCACCGGAAGCGATCTCCACGACAAGCCCACCCGCGTAGTCGAGCGCACCGAAGGAGGCCAGCCAGCCGTCCGGACCCCACACCCAGTGCGCGATCGGCACGTACACCACCAGCGCCCACAACGGCACGAACGCCATCCAGCCGGCGAACTTCGCGCGGTCCGCGATCGCACCGCTGACCAGTGCCGCGGTCAGGATGGCGAAGGTCAGCTGAAAGGTGGCGAACAGCAGCTCGGGAACCGAACCGTGCACGGTGTTCGGGTCGATGCCTGCCATGCCGAAGTGGCCGAGGTTGCCGATCAGGCCGCCGCCCGCGTCCTCGCTGAAGGCCAGGCTGTAGCCGGCGAGCAACCAGACCACGGTCACCAGCGGGATGGCGATGAAGTTCATCATCAGCATGTTGAGTACGCCGGTCGAGCGCACCATCCCGCCGTAGAAAATGGCCAGGGCCGGTGTCATCAGCAGCACAAGTGCAGTGCTGATGAGCAGCCAGGCGGTGGCCGCGGGATCGATGGTTGAAGACACGGGTAACTCCTTTCACGCAGGAATGCGTTGCAAGGAAATTACCGAATGGTCACGATCCGGCCGCGCACCACCAGGTGTTTTAGCCGAGCGCGGCCCGTGGATCAGCGTTTCGGCTTGCGGGCGAGTGCTCGCGCACCGCGACGGCCCGGCACCGGGAGGTCATCGCGCACCGCCATCCATTCGGCGGTGGTGAGCCACAGCTGCTGGGTGCGCGCGTCGGCGGTGTCGTGGAAGACCCGACGGCCGCGATCGTCACGCAGATCGTGGGCGAGGACCGACCAGCGCGGCGGGCGGTCGTGCTCGGTCAGGTGCTCGTCGAGGAAGCGCGCTACCAGGGTGCCGATGGCGTTGACCGGGCGCAGCGACACCCGGTTGCCGTACTTGGCGGCGTGGAAACGTCGTGCGGCGCACAGTGATCCTGGCTCGGCATTCGAGGCGATCCAGCCGGCGCGCTGAGCGCGCTCGATCAGCCAGAGGTGTTTCACCGCGCCGGGTGCGATATCGCCGATTAGTTCCCTGATCAGGGCCATCACCGGCGCGGACTGCAACACGTCGCGCCGGATGGGGCCGGTGCCGTGTTCGGTCCAGTGGTCGTGGGCCAGCTGGGCGAGGACACGGCCGAAATCGTCGATGCTGCGCTGGGCGCGGCGGCCGAGACGTTCGATGCGCTCGGCTTCGCGTCGCATCTCGTTCTGTGCGGTGAGGGTCCGGATGGCAGCCATGGTCGGCACCTGGCCGCGCTCGAGTAGTTCCAGGATCGCTGCGGCGGTCGCCGGATCGGCGGCGGCGGCCACCGGTAGCGAGTCGCGCTTGATCGCGAAATCCTGTGGGCTGATCGCCCGGCTCAGCAGGTCGACGGCCGCGTGGTCGTCGGCGAAGTCGGTGCTCGAAAGCCAGGCGGCGGCGATGTCGTCACAAGACGGCACGGGGAAACGGCCCTCCGGTGGAAGCGTCAGTGTTCGGCGAACTGCCTGCGGATTCCAGGTTGTGCCCCGGTCGGGATGAGGGACCGGCCGGGGCCACCAACCTGATGAAGGTTTGGCTACCGAAGTTGCCGATAACCACGGTAGCCAGCCGATAGCGTCGATGTCACTCGAGTTGATGGTTTCGTTATCTCCAGAAACGGGCGGAAAACCGGGGCGTGAGTTCAACTAATGCTTGCCAAGAGGGGTGGTCAAGCGACAAGGTGTCGGATTCGACCCCCGCTCGGCGGGCGATTGCTCTCCTGTTGCCGCCTGCGTCGCTGATCATCCGGGCAGAAATAATCTTCGTGCATCTTGTGATCTATGTCACGTTTCGGGTCATGGGTTGGCGGCTGCCGCGCCGCGCCGGGTGCGGGCGCCTGCGGGAATGTTCTTTGTCGGTGCGCGCCGGTAACCTCTGGCCGTGGCTCTGTACCGGAAGTACCGACCGGCAACATTCGCTGAGGTGGTGGGCCAGGAGCACGTCACCGACCCACTGAGCATCGCCCTCGACACCGGCCGGATCAGTCATGCCTACCTATTCTCCGGCCCGCGTGGCTGTGGCAAGACCTCCTCGGCACGCATTCTCGCGCGCTCGCTGAACTGTGTGCAGGGCCCGACCTCGACGCCGTGTGGTGTGTGCCCCTCCTGCGTAGCGCTCGGCCCCGGCGGCCCTGGGAACCTCGACGTGATCGAGTTGGACGCCGCGAGCCACGGCGGTGTCGACGACACTCGTGAACTGCGTGACCGTGCCTTCTATGCGCCCGCCGAGTCCCGGTACCGGGTATTCATCGTCGATGAGGCGCACATGGTCACCACCGCGGGTTTCAACGCGCTGCTGAAGATCGTCGAGGAGCCGCCCGCGCACCTGATCTTCATCTTCGCCACCACCGAGCCGGACAAAGTGCTGCCGACCATCCGCTCCCGGACCCATCACTACCCGTTCCGGCTGCTGCCGCCCGCGACTATGCGTGGACTGCTCGGAAAGATCTGTGAGCAGGAGAACGTCCCGGTCGACGAGGCGGTGTATCCGCTGGTGATCCGCGCGGGCGGCGGCTCGCCGCGCGACAGCCTGAGTGTGCTCGACCAGCTGCTTGCCGGCGCGGGCCCCGAAGGCGTCACCTATCCGAGGGCGGTCTCGCTGCTCGGCGTCACCGATGTCGCGCTGATCGATGACGCCATCGATGCCTTGACCGCCGGTGACGGTGCGGCCCTGTTCGGCACCGTCGACCGGGTCATGGAGGCCGGCCACGATCCCCGCCGCTTCGCCGTCGACCTGCTGGAACGCCTGCGTGACCTGATCCTGCTCCGCGCCGTCCCCGACGCCGCCGATCGCGGCCTCGTCTCCGGACCGGGCGATGTGCTCGAGCGCATGCGCGACCAGGCGCAGCGTCTCGGCCCTGCCACCCTGGCTCGCCATGCCGAACTGCTGCACGAAGGTCTCGGCGAGATGCGTGGTGCGACCGCGCCCCGGCTGTTGCTCGAAATCGTCTGTGCCCGAATGCTGTTGCCCTCGGTATCGGATGCCGAATCGGCGACCCTGCAGCGCATCGAGCAGCTCGAGCGCGGCATTGCCGGTGGCGTGGTCCCGCAGGCGACGGGTGCAGGCGTCGCCTCGCCGAGCCCCGCGCCCGCCTCGGCACCGGTCGCGCCTGCGCATGGTTCGGCCGCGGAGCCACCGCGTCGCCGCGGGGCGGAACTGCTGGCGGCGGCACGACGGGAGACTCGTGCCGCAAGCGAAGGCTCCGGAGTCGCCGAACCGAATGCCGCCGCGGGCCGGAATGCGCCCCCGCAAGCTCCCGCTGCCACGCAGTCGGCTCCGCCGGCTCAGCAAGCTCCGGTCCCTGACTCGACTTCTGTCGTTGAACCTGCTTCCGGCACTGGGCAAATCCCGGGCGCTGGACATACCCCGGGCCCGGGACAAGCCCCGAGCACTGAGCAGGTTGCGGACGCTGGGCGCGTCGCGAACGCTGCGTCGGCTCCGATCGCTCAGGCGACCCCCGTTGCCGCGGCTGCTCCGGTTGCCGAGCACGCCCCGGCAGTTGAGCCGCCGCCGGGCGGCCAGACCTCAGTCGCTGGGCAAACCTCTGCAGCTGGGAACGCGTCAGCTGGTGGGCAGGTCTCCGGCGCTGGGCGAATCCCAGCCGCTGGAGATGCGTCGGTTCCTGGGCAGGCCGCAACCGCTGGGCCGACCTCGGTCGCCGCCCACGCTCCGGACGTTGCCCCGGCCCCGGCCCCGGCCGCAGAGTCTACGGAATCTGCAGCAGTGCAACAGGTTTCGATGCCAGCAGCAACGGGCCGGGAGGAAGTCGATCGGGAATCTGCTGCGTCAGCGCAGGCTCCGGTGGCCGCTCCGGTCCAGCAGGACGCCGATCTGTTGCGGGCGGTCGAGGCGGCTTGGGTGGACATTCGCGCGAAGGTGCGGGAGTTCGGGCCCACCGTGCAGGCATTGCTGTCCGGGGCGTCGGTGTCGCGGCTGGAGGGGAACGTGATCGTGTTCGCCCATCAGCACGCGCCGTTGGCGCAGCGCCTGTCCGATCCGCGGAATCTCGCGGCGGTCCGATCTGCGGTGCAGGCCGTGCTCGGCCGTGATCACGAGGTGCGGTGGGAGGCCGGCGCACCCGCGCCGCGACCGGCGGCCACCGCGGCCGCGGCAGGTCGCGGGCGGGGTGCGGGCGCCCGCGAAACCGGGAATGCGTCGGCACGTGAACCCGGCGCCGCGACGGGCCGCGGTTCGGATGCCGCCGCGCCGCCGCGATTCTCGCGGCCGAGCCAGGCTCGTGGCGCGGCCGCGGATGCCGCGGGGAGCGGGAGTGGGCAGCGGCCGAGCGATGGTCCCGACGTACGGTCGCGTGCGGCCGAGGACGACATTCCGCCGCCGGACTTCCCCGATCTACCGGATGACCCGGGGCCGGTGGACTATGCGCCGGTGGATGGGGTGCCGCCACCTGCGACTCCGGAGGAAGAGCGGGAGATGCTGGCCGAGTCGGCGAAGCCGGTGGCCCCCGGCGAGCGGCGCGACCCCGACGAGATCGCTCTCGAATTGCTCAAGAGTGAGCTGGGTGCCACACGGCTGGATGGTTGACAAGCCCCGCCTCGACGACGTTAAGTTAACCGGAGTTCGCACACCACGGTAGTATGAACGGGTGGCCGTGAGCTCCGGTATGGCGAAGTTCTATGGTATGCCCAGGCGTCTGGGCGTCCGGAATGTTCGTCCGCCGCTGCTTGCCGAGTTTTATACAGCGTCAGGACGGTCGGTCGAAGGATCGGTCGACGAGGTTACCCGCGGCCGCGCCGGATAGGCGGCGCCACCGCAGAGAGCGCTTGGACGGACGGAAGTTCGGCCTTCGCACCCCAAGGAAGGAAACACTCCGATATGACCACAGAGGCCTACATCTACGAGGCCATCCGCACTCCACGTGGCCGCGGCAAGAAGACGGGTTCGCTGCACTCGGTGAAGCCGATCGACCTGACTGTTGGTCTGATCCAGGAGCTGCGTAACCGCTTCCCCAACCTCGAAGAGGACCGGATCTCCGACCTCATCCTCGGTGTTGTCAGCCCGGTCGGCGACCAGGGTATGGACATCGCGCGCACCGCCGTGACCGTGGCGGGCCTGCCCGACACCGTCGGCGGCTTCCAGCTCAACCGCTTCTGCGCCTCCGGCCTCGAGGCCGTGAACCTGGCTGCACAGAAGGTCCGCTCCGGCTTCGACGACCTGGTCATCGCCGGTGGCGTCGAGTCCATGTCCCGTGTGGACATGGGCTCCGACGGTGGCGCCTGGGCACTGGACCCGGCCACCAACTACGACACCTACTTCGTTCCGCAGGGTGTTTCCGCCGACCTGATCGCGACCATCGAGGGCTTCAGCCGCGATGATGTCGACGCCTACGCGGTGCGCTCGCAGGAGCTGGCCGCCGCGGCCACCACCGGCGGTTACTTCGCCAAGTCGGTCGTCCCGGTCAGGGACCAGAACGGCATCATCGTGCTGGACAAGGACGAGCACATGCGTCCCGGCACCACCGCAGAGGACCTGGCCAAGCTGAACCCGTCCTTCGCCGTCGTCGGCGAGATGGGTGGCTTCGACGCCGTCGCGCTGCAGAAGTTCCACTTCGTGGAGAAGATCAACCACGTGCACCACGGCGGCAACAGCTCGGGCATCGTCGACGGCGCCGCGCTGGTGCTGGTCGGCACCGAAGAGGCGGGCAAGGCCTCCGGCCTGACCCCGCGTGCGCGCGTCGTCGCCACCGCCACCAGCGGCGCCGACTCCACCATCATGCTGACCGGTCCCACCCCGGCCGCCAAGAAGGCGCTGGCCAAGGCGGGCCTGACCCTCGACGACATCGACCTGGTCGAGATCAACGAGGCGTTCGCCTCCGTGGTGTTGAAGTTCCAGAAGGACCTGAACATCCCGGACGAGAAGCTGAACGTCAACGGCGGCGCCATCGCGATGGGCCACCCGCTCGGCGCCACCGGCGCGATGATCACCGGCACCATGGTCGACGAGCTCGAGCGCCGCAACGGCCGCTACGCGCTGATCACCCTGTGCATCGGTGGCGGCATGGGCGTCGCCACCATCATCGAGCGCGTCTAAACCCCAACCGAGACTTCAGATTCCACAGCGGCGTTCGCGTCAGGCCCGCGGACGCCGCTAATCCACAAGGAGACACAGAACTGTGAGCGAGACCAACATGATCGGTTGGGAGCAGGATTCGGACGGCATCGTCGTATTGACGATGGACGACCCGAACCAGGGCGCCAACACGATGAACGAGCTGTACAAGAACTCGATGACCGCGACCGTCGAGCGCCTCGAAGCCGAGAAGGACAACATCACCGGTGTGGTGCTGACCTCGGCGAAGAAGACCTTCTTCGCGGGCGGCGACCTGAAGAACATGATGAAGGTCGGCCCGGAAGACGGCCAGGCCCTCATGGACGAGCTCGCCAACATCAAGGGCGCGCTGCGTCGCCTGGAGACCCTCGGCAAGCCGGTCGTCTCCGCGATCAACGGTGCCGCGCTCGGCGGTGGCCTGGAGATCACCCTCGCGACCCACTACCGCATCGCGGCCGACGTGCCCGGCGTGCAGCTCGGCCTCCCCGAGGTCAGCCTCGGCCTGCTGCCGGCCGGTGGCGGTGTCATCCGTACCGTGCGCATGCTCGGCCTCCAGGGCGCGCTGATGCAGGTGCTGTTGCAGGGCAACAAGTACCGCCCGGCGAAGGCCAAGGAAATCGGCCTGATCAACGAGGTCGTCGGCTCGATCGAGGAGCTGGTGCCCGCCGCGAAGGCGTGGATCAAGGCCAACCCCGAGGGCGGCGTGCAGCCCTGGGACAAGAAGGGCTTCAAGATCCCCGGTGGCACTCCGTCCACCCCGGCGTTCGCGGCGAACCTGCCCGCGTTCCCGGCCAACCTGCGCAAGCAGCTCAAGGGCACCAATATGCCTGCGCCGCGGGCGATCCTGTCCGCCGCGGTCGAGGGCGCGCAGGTCGACATCGACAACGCGTCGCTCATCGAGTCGCGCTACTTCGTGCACCTGCTGACCGGCCCGGTCGCGAAGAACATGATTCAGGCGTTCTTCTTCGACCTGCAGTCGATCAACAACGGTGGCTCGCGACCCAAGGATGTTCCGAAGAAGGAGATCCGCAAGGTCGGCGTGCTCGGCGCGGGCATGATGGGCGCGGGCATCGCGTACGTCTCCGCCAAGGCGGGCTACGAGGTTGTGCTGAAGGACGTCACCATCGAGGCGGCCGAGCGCGGCAAGAACTACTCCGAGAAGATCGAGGCCAAGGCCCTCTCGCGTGGCAAGACCACCGAGGAGAAGTCGAAGGCGCTGCTGGACCGGATCAAGCCGTCCGCGGATGCGGCCGACTTCGCCGGTGTCGACTTCGTCATCGAGGCTGTCTTCGAGAACACCGAGCTCAAGCACAAGGTGTTCCAGGAGATCGAGGACATCGTCGACGCGGACGCGCTGCTCGGCTCGAACACCTCCACCCTGCCGATCACCGGTCTCGCGACCGGCGTGAAGCGCCAGGAGGACTTCATCGGCATCCACTTCTTCTCGCCGGTCGACAAGATGCCGCTGGTGGAGATCATCAAGGGTGAGAAGACCTCCGACGAGGCACTGGCTCGGGTGTTCGACTACACCCTCGCCATCAAGAAGACTCCGATCGTCGTCAACGACAGCCGTGGCTTCTTCACCTCGCGCGTCATCGGCACCTTCGTCAACGAGGCGATCGCCATGCTGACCGAGGGCATCGAGCCTGCGACCATCGAGCAGGCAGGTCTGCAGGCGGGCTACCCGGCCGCGCCGCTGCAGCTGTCGGATGAGCTGAACCTCAAGCTCATGCAGAAGATCGCCAAGGAGACCCTCGAGGCGGCCTCGCACGGCGACGCCACCCTGGGCAAGAAGCGTCACCCGGCCCAGGATGTCATCGACTACCTGGTCGAGCAGGGTCGCCCGGGCCGCCTGGAGAAGGCCGGCTTCTACGACTACGACGAAGACGGCAAGCGCATCGGCATCTTCCAGGGCCTGCGCGATCACTTCAAGACGACCGCCGATTTCACGGTGCCGCTGCAGGATCTGATCGACCGCATGCTCTTCATCGAGGCGATCGAGACCCAGAAGTGCTTCGACGAGGGTGTGCTGATCACCACCGCCGACGCCAATATCGGCTCGATCTTCGGCATCGGTTTCCCGGCCTGGACCGGTGGCGTGCACCAGTTCATCGTCGGCTACCCGGGCGGCCAGGAAGCCTTCGTGGCCCGCGCCGACTACCTCGCCAAGACCTACGGCGAGCGCTTCGAGGTCCCGGCCTCGCTGCGTAAGTAGGCTGCGGCTTCGCAATAACGGCACAAGCCCGTCATCGCTGCGTGCGGTGGCGGGCTTCGTCGTCTCCGGCAGTGATTTCGGGCGCTGTTCACCTGCGCGGCCGATCGCGTCGATACCGTGGCCGTCGTGGCCAGACGTAGACAAACCCTGTTCGCGGCGACCCTTTCGGTCGCGTGTGTCATTGCACCTGTCGCGAATGCGGCACCCCCGCGGGGTGTACCCGAGCCGGTTGTGTTCGACGCTGCCGCATCCGTGCGACTGCTCGGTGCGCAGGTCGTGCCGCACAACCTGGACTTCGACGGCACCACTGTCGGTGGCCTGTCCGGTATCGACTTCCAGCCTCGGACCGGTGAATACGTCCTGATCAGTGACGATCGTTCGGAGCAGAATCCGGCGCGGTTCTATACCGCGCGTTTCGGTGTGGACGAGACCGGTGTCGGCCCGGTGACCTTCACCGGGACGCATCCGCTGCGCACCCCGGACGGCGCCGTGTATGCGCCGAAGTCGTTGGACCCCGAGGAAATTCGGGTCGACCCGTGGACCGGTGACTACTTCTGGAGCCAGGAGGGTGAGCGGACCGAGACGGTCCGTGCCGATCCTTCGGTGCAGATCGCGCGATCCGACGGCAGCTTCGCGGGTCGGCTGCCCATTCCCAACAACGAGCGAATGCAACCTGCGGCGGGTCCGCGCCAGAACCTTGCGCTGGAAGGTGCGACCTTCGCCGCAGGTGGCGCGCTGTTCGTGACGTCGGTGGAAGGGCCGCTGCTGCAGGATGGTCCGGTCGCGACCACCGCGTCCGGCGCGCTGTCGCGGATCACGGTGCAGGCGCGCTTCGGCCCGCTGCTCGCGCAGTACGCGTACCCGCAGGAGCCGGTGTTCGCGGAGTCTCGGCCGGAATCCGGGCTCGGCATCAGCGGCGTTGCTTCGATGCTGGCCGCCGACCCGCTCGATCCGACGAAATTCCTGGTGCTGGAACGGTCTTTCGTGTTCGGCGTCGGCAATAAGATCAGGATCTACGAGGCCGACGTCAGCGCCGCGACCAATATTCTCGATGCACCGCTCGGCAACGCGCGTCCGGTCGCGAAGCGCCTGCTCGTCGACCTCGCCGACGTCGGTCTGCCGGACGTCGACAATGTGGAAGGCATGACCTGGGGTCCGTGCCTGCCTTCGGGTGCACGGACCCTGGTCCTGGTCAGCGACAACAACTTTGCCGACCAGCAGCGCACCCAACTCATCGCCTTGGCCGTCCGCTGAACGCCGGCCCGTCGAACGCAGCGCCCGCCGCGCCGGCGGGCTTTCGTTATGAGGTGCGCAGTTCCTCCGCGGCCTCGCGGTACGCGTCGGCGGCCCGGGTGAAGTAGTCGAACAGCACTTCGCGCTGCTCGGGTGAATACCCTCCGATGATCTCGCCGATCCGGCGGCGGGCCGGGGCGAGGATCTCGTCGAGATCCGCAGGCTTGTCGACCAATTCGACGATGACTTTGCGACGGTCGCCCGGCACCGGGACGCGGCGCACGTAGCCGGCTTCTTCTAGCCGGTCGATCAGTCGGGTGGTCGGTCCGGTGGTCAGGCCGCTGCGGGCGCCGAGTTCGCCGGGGCTCATCGGACCGGTGAGCTCGAGGATGTTGAGCGCGTACAGATCGGTCGCACCCAGGTCCACGGCTCGGGCGCCGGCCTGTCCATGCAGCATGACCGCGCTCAGGTAGCGGCGGTAGACCTCGCTCGCGTCCTGGCGCATCGATGGTGTTGACACGGATACCTCTCTCTTCTAATATCTTCTTCAACGAAGAAACTTCTTCAGAGAAGAAAGATCTTCTAAGAAGAAATCTATCACGGAGGGCCATCATGAGCAGCGACGACACCATCTTCGATACCGCGGACCGCAGCGCACAGAGCCGGGAAATCCAAGGCGTGATCGCGGAACTGATCGACGCCTGGGGCCGCGGCGACGCCGATGCCTACGGCGCGGTCTTCACCGAAGACGCGACCTACACGAGCTTCCTCGGCACCTACTACCGCGGTCGCGGCGACATCGTCACCTCGCACCGCGCCCTGTTCGCCGGGGTGCTGAAGGGCACCCGGCTCGCCGACGACGTGCTGGACATCCGCTTCTACGGACCCGATACCGCGGTCGTCACCAGCCGAGGCGACACCTACAAGGGCAAGCCGAAGCGGGCCGACCAGTTGTCCAAGACGCAGACCTACACACTGGTCCGCCGGGACGGCCGCTGGTCGATCGCCGCCTTCCAGAACACCAAGCGCAAGAAGCTGCTCGAGCGCATCACCTACCTGTCCACTCCGGCCGCCCGCCCTGCCGCCGCCCGCTGAGTCCTGTTTCCGCCCAAAACTTTTCACTCGAAGGAGCCGTCATGAATACCGACACCACGACCACCGAGACCGCAGCAACCGCGCCCCGCCCGCGCCGCCGCATCCTGTCCCGCGTACTCGCCGCCTCCGCCATCACCCTCGGCGTCGCCGCCAGCGGCGGCTACCTCTGGCTGGACAAGACCTCCGACGTGCACAACCTCGGCAGTACCGCATGCACCACCGTCACGCCGTCCGGGGCCGCCGCTGCACCGCAGTCGGTACAGGAGATCTGCGCCCTGCTCGACGAGCTCACCGGCGCCTGGGGCCGCGGCGACGCCGACGCCTACGGTGCGGTGTTCACCGAGGATGCCACCTACACCAGCTATGTAGGCACCTACTACCAGGGCCGCGCCGATATCGCCGGGGGACACCGTGCCCTGTTCGACGGATTCGTGAAAGGCACGAAGCTGGCCGACTCGATCCTCGGCATCCGCTTCTACGGACCCGATACCGCCGTGGTGACCAGTCGTGGCGACACCTACAAGGGCGACCCGAAAAGCCCCGAAGACTTGTCCAAGACCCAGACCTACACCATGGTTCGGCAGGATGGTCGCTGGCTGATCGCCGCTTTCCATAACACTCAGCGTAAGAACGTCATGGAACGAATCTCGTTTCTGTACGACCCGGATACCAGGCCCGCCGCCGAGCGCTGAGATGACCGGTTTCCGGAGCCGGCGCGGTCGAAACCACGCTGTTAGGAAAGCCATCCACTCGGTGTCATTCCGCGCTACGTTGGAGGTGCGTAGACATATCGGACATCGCGAGAACTCTTCGCGGTGTCCGACGTCCGCGTGACGCATGATCGCCGGTGACGCCGATTCGATGTGAATTCGAGGTGGTCACATGAATCCACAGACGCGTTCGGGCAACGTGAGCCCCGAGTCGACTCCGGCCGAATCGGACACGCAGCGACAGCCGTCCATCGGGATTGCCGACGAGTTGGAGGCAATGGGCCTGTCCGGCGCTGTCGAGATCGGCCGGGGCGGCTTCGGGGTGGTCTACCGCTGCATTCAGCAGGCACTCGACCGGGTGGTTGCGGTGAAGGTGCTGTCGTCGGAAATCGACGAGGAGAGCCGCGAGCGGTTCCTGCGTGAGGAACAGGCCATGGGCCGGTTGTCCGGCCACCCGAACATTGTCGACATCCTGCAGGTCGATGTCACCCCGACCGGACTGCCGTTCATCGTGATGCCCTACTGCACGCGTGGTTCGCTCGAGCAGCTCATCCGCAATCGTGGGCCGCTCACCTGGGCGGATTCATTGCGCGCCGGAGTGAAGCTGGCCGGTGCGATCGAGAGCGCGCACCGCGCCCATATCCTGCACCGGGACGTGAAGCCGGCGAATGTACTGCTCAGTGGTTATGGCGAACCGCAGTTGACCGATTTCGGCATTGCCAGGATTCCGGGCGGTTTTCAGACCTCGAGCAGTTTGATCACCGGCTCACCTGCGTTCACCGCCCCGGAGGTGCTGAAGGGCCAGGACCCGACTGTCCGCTCGGACGTGTACGGGCTCGGCGCGACACTGTTCGCCCTGCTCACCGGGCACGCCGCCTATGAAAGGCAGGCAGGGGAGAAGGTCATCGCGCAGTTCCTGCGGATCACCACCCAGCCGGTGCCCGACCTGCGCGAGCAGGACATTCCCGCCGACCTGGCCGCCGCGATCGAGCAGGCCATGTCCACCGACCCGCGTGAGCGGCCGGACACGGCCTACGACCTCGGCGAAATGCTGCGCAACGCGCAACGCGAGCACGATCAGGTGCCCGACGAGATGGCGCTGCTGGATACCGCCGTCGCGCCCGAATCGGCCGAGAACGCCCGCGCCGAATCGGCGGTCACTCGACCCGCGGTGACCGCCCGCCGGAGTTGGCCATTGACGCTGCGGCCCGCGGTGTCGCAATACCCGACCACGAACGGGCCGAACACGTGGCCGCCGACGGCAGCGACCAAGTTTCGCCCGCCGACTCCGGCCAGGGACCCGGTCCCGCGTCCCCGGCTGCTGGACACGCTGCGGGCGGGCGGGCGGCGCAGGCTCGTGGTGATCCATGCACCGGCCGGGTTCGGCAAAAGCACGCTGGCCGCACAGTGGCGAGCCGAACTGACCGAGGGCAGGGTGGCGGTCGCATGGATCGGGATCGATCATGCCGACGACAACGAGATCTGGTTTCTCGCCCACCTCATCGAGGCCATCCGCCGGGTCCGCCCCGATATCGGTGAGGGGCTCGACCAGGTGTTGGAGGAGCGGCCCGCCGACGCCGTCGCGTACGTCATCGCCACGCTGATCGATGAGATCCACGCGGCGGGCTCCACCATCGTGGTGGTCGTCGACGACTGGCACCGGGTCACCGACGCGGGCGCGCACCGGGCGATGGAGGCGTTGCTGGACAACGGATGCCACCACCTGCGCTTCGTGGTGACCAGCCGGGAACAGTCGGGTCTGCCGACCAGCAGGCTGCGGGTCTACGACGAGCTGGTCGAAATCGGGTCGTCGGCATTGCGCCTGACCGCGGCGGAGACCAGGCAGATTCTGGTGGAGCGCAACGGTTTCGCGCTCACCGACACGCAAGTGGAGGAGATTCACACCGCCACCGACGGCTGGCCCGCCGCCATACAATTGGTGAGTCTTTCCCTGCGTGGCAACGCCGATCCGGCCCAATTGATCGCCAATCTTTCCGAGGGCAATCACGGCATCCGTGAGTATCTCGCGGAAAATGTCCTCGACACCCTCGAGCCCCAGATGCTCGACTTCTTGATGTCGATCTCGGTGACCGAGCGGGTGTGCGGTTCGCTCGCCGCGGCGCTGTCGGAGGATCCCGAGGCCGAACAGCTGCTGGAGCAGGCGGAGCAGCGCGAGCTGTTCCTCCAGCGCATCGCGCACGATCCGGAATGGTTCCGGATGCAGCCGCTGTTCGCCGAGCATCTGCGCGCCCGGCTGGAGCGTGCCAACCCTGGCCGGCTCAAGGCGTTGCACCGCAAGGCATCCCGCTGGTATGCCGAGCATCAGCTGTTGCGCAAGTCGGTCGATCACGCGCTGTCGGCCACCGATCTGAAGATGGCGCTCGATCTGCTCGAGGGCGGCGGCATGGATCTGATCGACGGGTCCCGGCTCGCGACCCTGCTCGGCACCGTGGCGAAACTGCCTATGCAGCAGGTGTCTTCGCGATCCAAGCTGTTGATGGCGGTCGCGCGCGCCAATGTCAATCTGCAGCAGTCCAGCGCGGCGCGCACCGCGCTCGGTCGGCTGTCGAATGTGCTGGCCCGCGGATCGCCCACCGACGTCGAGGTGATCAGACAACGGTGCGAGGCCGCGGTGCTCGCCGCTGCGGATTCGATTGCGAGAGACCACACCGAGGGCGTGCTCGACCGGGTGGCCGACTGCCTGCAGCGGCCGGATGAACTGCCTGCGTGGACGGTGTCGACCGCGGCGAACCTGACTTCGTTCGCGCGGTTGTGCGACTTCGATTTCGATGGCGCCCGTGAGATCCAGGAGTGGGCTGCGGAGTATCACGCACGATCGAAGGACCCGCTCGGCGCGGTCTTCGGACTCTGCGGGCAGGGCGCCGCGGCCTATGAGCAACTCGATATCGCCACTGCCACAGTATGTTTCCAGCAGGCCTTCGAGACCGCACGCGTTCGCTCGGGTCCGCGCTCGCATGGGGTGCGGGTGGCCGCCGCACTGCTCGGTGAATTGAGTTACCGCCGTGGTGATCTGACGATGGCCGATCGGCTGCTCGACGAAAGTCACCAGCTGGTCACCCGGGTCGGGCCGGTCGACTTCCTGATCTCGACCTTCGTCATCGGCGCCAGGGTCAAAGCGGTGCTCGGTGATATGCACACCGCCACCGCCCGGCTCGACGAAGGCGATCGGATCGCCTCCGACAACCGGCTGAGTCGGCTGGCCGCGCACATTCGTGCCGAGCGGCTGCGGCTGGGACTGCTCACCGACACCGCGGCCAGGCGCGCGATCGATTCGGCAGGCTATGAGTCCGATACCTCCGGCACCATCCATCACGCCCACCGCATGACAGGGGCGACCGCGCTGGCCGCGGAGGCGGAGGAGATCGCCGCCATCCGGGCGCTGCTCACCCAACGCCAGCTGCGTTCCGACGACCGCGCGGTGCGCAGAGCCCGCGCGCTGCACGCCAGGATGGTCGAACAGCACCGTCCCCGTGCGGAATTGGATACCGCGCTCTTGCTCGCCGAGTGCCTGGCCGCCTCCGGTTGGGTCGGTGAGGCCACCGGACTGCTGCTGCCCGCGGCCCACACGTGTGCGGACCTCGGCTGGACCCGGCCGCTGTTGGACGCCGGTCCGGGCGTGGTTGCCATCATCCGGGTGCTGCACACCGAAATGCATTCGGGCACTGTGCAATCCGGAGACACGACACTGCCCGCTCTGTTCCTGGATGAACTCCTGGACTGAGCGGGCAGGTGCGCGATCGTGGTGCTATCCCTGCCACCAGGGACGCAGTGGCAAGCCGGACTCACCGTTCGGGCCGAGCTTGACGCCGAGTACCTGGTGCAGCTGAACCACGTTGCGCTGGAAGCCGAGTCGGCAACCTGCCATGTACAGGCCCCACACCTTTGCGGTGCCCTCGCCGACTTCCTCGACGCACGCATCCCAGTTGGCGACCAGATTCTTACACCATTCGTGCAGGGTGAGGGCGTAGTGCTCGCGTAGGTTCTCCTCGTGCACCACCTCGAGCCCGACGTTCTGGATCTCGGAAATGATGCGGCCCGAACCGATCAGCTCACCGTCGGGGAACACGTAGCGGTCGATGAAGTCGCCTGCCTTGGTGCTGCGCAGGTTGTCGGGCCGGGTGATGGAGTGGTTCAGGAACAGGCCGCCGTCGCGCAGCTTGCCCTGGATGTACTCGAAGTAGTACGGGTAGTTGTGCACACCGATGTGTTCGGTCAACCCGATCGAGGACACCGCGTCGAAGCCGACCTCGGGAATGTCGCGGTAGTCGGAGTGGCGCACCTCGGCCAGCTCGGACAGCCCCTCCTCGGCGATCTTCTGCTGTGCCCATTCGGCCTGCTCGGCCGAGAGCGTCGCACCGATGACCTTGACGCCGCGCTTGGCCGCGTAGCGGACCATGCCGCCCCAGCCGCAGCCGATATCGAGCAGCCGGTCGCCTGTCTTCAGGCGCAGCTTGTCGAACACCAGGCGGTACTTGTTCTCTTGCGCCTGCTCCAGCGTCCACTGCTCGTCTTCGTAGACCGCGCAGGTGTAGGTCATCGATGGGCCGAGGACGTACTCGTAGAAGGTATTGGAGACGTCGTAGTGGTGGTGGATGGCCTCGGCGTCGCGAGTCTTGGAGTGGCGCAGCCCCTCGAGCGCGATCCGGCGCCAGCGCGGCAGGGTCTCCTGCGGCGGCGGCGCAATCGGGCGCAGCCGCTCCCAGCCGAGCGAGCGGGCGATCGTCACCAGGGCCAATGCCGAGGGGCGGCGGAACTTCAGCCCGTCCATCGCCTTGAGGATCTCGTAGGGATCGCCGGGGTGCACGCCGGTGGCCGTCATATCACCGGAGATGTAGGCGCGGGCCATACCGAGATCGCCCGGCGCGGTCGCCAGGTAATTGATACCGCGCGGGGTCTTCACCTCGAGCGCGAACTCCGAGTCCTCCGGGCCGCTCGCACTGCCGTCGTAGGCGGTGAACCGGATGGGAATTTCGCCATCGAGCAGCGTTTCGAAGACCTCAGCAATGCTGAGTTTGGTTCCCAGATCGGCGAAGACATCGGATCGGTCCTTGAATGTCGTCATTTGCGTTGCACCGCCTTCGAGTACAAGTCCAGCAGTCGCTGGTCCGGGTCGTAGCGCTTCTTCAGTTCGGTGTAGGTCTCGCCCCCATAGAGGGCCGCGAAATCATCCTTGCCGTAGTACGAATCCGAGTACAGGGACTTATGACCGTCGAACTCGGTGACCGTCTGCTCGATGGCGCGGTTGGCCGCGCCCTCGGGCTGACCTGCGTCCGTCGGAACAGCCGACCAGAATCCGACGTTCACGTAGGTGCGGTTGGGCTCCAGCGGGTACAGCGGCCACGGCCGACCGGTCCGCGCCTGGGCGCCGGTGTCGCGCAGCCGCAGCGGGCACAGCCACAGCGGCTCGATCGGGATCTCGCGCAGGAACCACTCGACGAAATCGGCGGTCCGCTCGACCGGGACCTCGATATCCTGCACGACGCGCTCGCGCGGTAGGTTGCCCTGGCGGGCCTCCAGCCGGTCGCCGATGTGGTAGCGATGGTCGAGCGCGATGAGCTTCCAGTAGAAGCTGCTGCGCCGGTAGCGCTTCGGCCAGAACCGGCGGTACTTCGGGTTCTGCGCGCCGAACGCCCGCGAGCACCAGAACCAGTCGGTGTCCCAGCGCCACAGGTAGTCGTGGATGGTCAACCGGTCGCGCTTGGGATGAGCGGAATCGTGCTGAATGGACCGGTAGTAGATATCCATATCGGTGTAGTCGCTGACCGGGCCCGGCTCGTCGGTCTGTCGGCCGAGGGTCAGGTAGCTTTCCTCGGCGGTGAACACGACGCCGTCGAGATAGTCGACGCGTTCGCCGTCGTAGGTCCTTGCGGTGACGATCTCGGCCAGCGTGGCTTCCAGCGCCCGCAGGTCGTGGAAGCGGATGTGCCGCAGCGCCACGTAGGGCTGCACGGTCTCCAGCTCGATCTTCAGCCGCACGGTGTAGCCGAGCGTGCCGTAGGAATTCGGGAAGCCGCGGAACAGATCGGCGTTCTCGCCGTTCGGTGTCGCGGTGATGATCTCACCCGCCCCGGTCAGCACGTCCATCTCCAGCACCGACTCGTGTGGAAGGCCGTTGCGGAAGGAGGTGGACTCGATGCCCAGGCCGGTGACCGCGCCACCGAGGGTGATCGTCTTGAGTTGTGGAACCACCAGCGGCGCCAGCCCATAGGGCAGGGTGGCGGCGACTAGATCCTCGTAGGTGGTCATGCCCGCCACATCGGCGGTTTTGGCGGCGGCGTCCACCACAATGACCTTGGCCAGACCGGAAACATCGAGTCCAGGTGCGGGATTCTTGGCCCGGGCCCGGAACAGATTCGATGTCTTCTTCGCCAACCTGACGTTGGCGTCGTCGGGTATCGCGCGGTAACTCGCCAGTAGGCGGTCGACTCCCGCTCGATGCGCGGCGAACCCTGATTCGTGTGTGGCCGGCGCGTGTCCGGCCTTCCCCAACAGACTCACTGCCACTCCTCGACGCTAGTACGCACCCCGGTGCTCAGCCACCGCGAGGGCGCTGACGAGGGATAAATGTCACGCATCTGTTGCATCGGGAATACCTCCCGGAATGAGCCTTGCGGGAGCCTAACAGCGTGGCCGCGGCGGCGCAGCCGAACCTGGACGATGGCCCGGCCGCCGGGCAGGGCAGGATGGAGGGCGGTCGTTATACCGCATTCGGACAAGGGAGCTCATTGTGGGACAGGTCAGCGCCAGTAGTTCGATCGCCGTCTCGGCGGATCCACAGCGCGCGCTCGAGGCCATTGCGGACTACGAGACGGTGCGTCCGCGCATCCTCTCCTCGCACTACAGCGACTACAAGGTCATCGAGGGTGGCAAGGGTGCCGGCACCGTGGCCGAGTGGACGCTGAAGGCCACCGAGAAGCGCACCCGCAACGTGCATGCCGTCGTCACGGTGTCGGATTCGATCGTGACCGAGCGTGATTCGAACTCGACGATGGTGAACACCTGGACGGTGACGCCCGACGGTACGGGTTCGCAGGTCACGCTGCGCACCTCGTGGAAGGGTGCGGGCGGCGTCGCCGGTATCTTCGAGGGAATCTTCGCCCCCTTGGGACTGAAGAAGATTCAGGCCGAGGTGCTCGGAAACCTGCAGCGCGAACTGGCCTGACACAACACCTGGAAGCCCCGGCGAAAGCCGGGGCATCAGTGTCGGTGAATCATGCCGCGCCGATATCGAAGAGGTTGCCCTCCGGATCCGCCAGTGTCGCCCACTTCGCGCCGAACTCGTCGAAGTCGCCGATGTGCTTGGCGCCGAGGCCGATTGCCCGATCGATCTGCTCGCGCCAGTCGGCGGCGTGTAAGTCGAGATGGATCACATTCTTGCCGGGCGTCTTGTCCGGCACCTGGATGAACATCAGCACCGGCGAAAGGTCGGAGCCCATGCCGACCGTCGCGAACTGCGCATTTGCCTCCGGATCCACCGGCTTGTCGAGCAATTCGGACCAGAAGGCCGCCAGCGCGGCTGCGTCATGACAGTCGAACGTGACGTGTCCGAGTGTGAGTGTCATCGAGATTCTCCTCTGGCTAGAGCAGGCCGATGGGCCAGCAGACTTCGGTTCGGTAAGCCCCGGGGTCGTCGATCTGGTCGGGGCCGAGCACATACAGCTCACGGACGGGTTCGGCCAGTGCGTTGTCGTGCTCGGCGACATAGCTGCCCAGCGCGCCGTAGGTGCGGTCGACATCATCGAACGATCCGTTGTGTACGGCGATCGCGAACCGGCGGGCGGGCAGCTCGATGAGTGTGAGTTCCTCGGGCAGCATCATCCGGGTGCCTGCCGGGACGGGGACGAACGCGACGACCTCGCCCACCTCTTCGGCAAAGAACTCCATCGAGTAGGTGGCGCCCGCGACACCGGCCGGCGCCACCTTCGCCGCCTCCAACGTCTCGTAGAGCAGTGGAAAGGCCGACTCGCACCAGGGGCCGACCGCCGGCCTGGTGACCGTATCGACGAACGCGAGGACCGGCATCGCCGGAATCGAACGGTATTCGACGACAAGCGGTGCGGCGGGTGTCAGCAGCGAACGTAGTGAGGCGACCACGTCCTTGGTGCGCTGCAGTTCGGCCTCCATCCGCGCCAGGTGCGCGCGCAGTGCGATGTTCCTCGTGTCCTCGTCGGAGGCGGCGAGCACGGCCTTGATCTCGGGCAGCGGCATATCCAATTCACGCAGCCGCCTGATCAAATGAGCCTGCGCGACCTGATCGGTCGAGTACCGCCGATACCCGGAACCGGGATCGACCGCGGCGGGCTCGATCAGCTCGATGTCGTGGTAGTACCTCAGCGTTTTCACGCTGAGGTACGTCAGCCGGGCGAACTCCCCGATGGAGACGGTCGCTGTCATGGCTTCCAGCGAACACCCTCCAGTGCGGGGAGAGTCAAGCGGCCCGTGTCATCGCGCCGGGTCGGGCATCGGCGCGGTGATGGTGGTGAGGTATTGGATGGCGGCCATAATCGCGATCGGAGCGGAGACGAGCAATTGCCCGGCGACCGCGCCCAGTGCGCCGACCGCCAGCACACCGCCGAGGCAGCCGGCGGCGGCGGCTGGGAGGAACGCGCCGAACAGCCCGACAATGGTCGCCGCGGCGACGGTGCCGGCCGCGACAGCGCCGAGCACACAGCCGACTGCTGCGCCGCCGATGCTGCCCGCCAACGTGCCGACCATTGTGCCGGTGGCGATCGTGGTGATCATGCGGTTCCAGGCCGCTTGTTCGCGCTGGTAGGGGGTCCGGAAGTCGGCGGTGTCCTCGAATGGCAGTGCGACAGGCGTGTAGACGGCGTGGTCCAGATCGAGGTGCGGGGTGAGGGTGGCGGTGTGGCCGTCGATGCGCGCGTCGATCGGGAAGACGAAATCATCTATCCGGAACGACAATTCGGCACCCGCGAGCAGCGTCTGATCGGGCGCGCGGATGGTGAATAGTCCGTCTTGGGCCGACATCGCGGCTTCGGTTTCCACGATGGCCGCGCCGTCGACGAGTCGTGCGGTGAAACCGGTTGGGCTGCTGGAGGTTTGATCGTCGGCTGCGGCTGCTACTGGGCAACCCAGCAGCACGCTGGACGCCAGCGTGATGGCGAGGACGACATTCTTGAATCGCATGGTCGAGTCCGTTCGGTTGCTGCGGAACTGAGGAATGGTCGCCGGACGGCTCAGCTGAGATCGGCCAGCGCGGCTACGACAGCGGTGGCGACCTGCCGCTGGCCGAGATCGGTCAGATGGACGCCGTCCTCGAGATGCGTGTCCGGCGTCGGCGTCGTGCAGGAGAGCACATCGATCGTCGGTTCGGGCCGGTCCACAAGGATCTGTGCGGTTACCTCGAGGTCCTTTGCCGACCAGCTGATCTGCGCTCGTTTGAAGTGGAGAAAAGCAGAAACGCGTCCCTCGTCCACCGCCGTCGGGGTGAGCCAGATCCATTCGGCGGAAGTCAGCTGGGATACACGTTCGTGCAGCCAGCCGAAGTTGCGCTCGGTTTCGGCGATGCTGACCAGTCGTGGTCCTTCCGGGCCGCCGATTCGCTGGGCATCGTTGGCGCCGAGCTGGCAAAGCACCCAGTCCGGCTGGTGAAATCCCAGTCCCGGTAGCGAACTCAGCGCCTGTGTTGTGGTGGATCCGGACACGGCCAGGTTCGTCAACCTGATCGCGTCGTTCGGCCGTCGGATCGCGAGCAACTGCCGCAGGATCTCGAACCACGACAGCCGATCTGCCGCGCTGCTTTCGCCGATGGCGACCACGTGCTGTCCAGCGGCGAAGGGCAGTTGGTCGACCTGGGTCGCGATCACGGGGTCTTCGAGCAGCGCCGCAGCAGTTCGGTGAGTGCGCGCGGTGAAATCGGCACAGCGAGCCTGGTATGCGCCGACATCGAGTGTGAACAATCCGGCGATCTGCTCATCGGTCAGGCCGTTCAAATAGGGCAGCGACTTCGCGGGCTGTTGGAAGCGCAGCAGTTTTTCGAGCATGTCGGGATTCATCGGTGATTCTCCTATCGAATTCAGTTGCTGGACAACGGAGTCGGGTGACGTCCGATCAGGAAGCCGACCGCGATCAGCCAGGCCAGTCCGGTGAAACGAGAGATGGGCAGCAGGAAAGCGGCGGCAGGGAACGTCAGAACGAGCGTGCTCAGCACCGAAGCCACCGCGATGGCCAGCCCGATCCGGATCACCCATGACGCGAAAAGCCGTGTGGGCAGGGCTGTTATCGCGATGCCCGCGATGAGCAGGCCGGTCGAAACGACGGTGCCGGGCCCGCCGACCAGGAAGGCGAGGTTGTGCAGCGCACGGACCAATGCGGGTTCCTCGGCGACCCCGCGCACGGTCAGGACCCAGGTGACCAGGCCGGAAGATGCGAGGAAGGCCACGGCGAGCACTCCGCCCGCCAGCGCGAGGGTGATGCCGGGGGCTTGTCTGCCCAGCGCGCGCAGTCGGGCCGTCACCGTCGCGACATAGATCGTCAGCGGGATCGTGCAGGCGAATTGCAATACCGCTCCGGTGCGCACCGCGTCCGGATAGGTGCGGAAGTACGTCAGCGCGTCGTCGGGCGAGCTGAACGGCGACGGGAACGGGGTTCCCTCCGCGCGGAACGTGCTGACGAGGAGCCCGGCGATGAACAACGCGGCGGTCATGAAGCCGAGGAGGCCGAGGGGTGGCTCGATCTCCTGCGGTGGCCGCAACGGTGGGTGGGCGGTTTGCGGTGTGGACACGGCTATCACTTCTCCTAAGTGAATCATTCATTCAAGTGAACGATATCGGCATGGGTACGATAGCCCCGTGACCGAAGGTGAGCAAGTGCGGCGAGGCGGCGGCGCGCGACGGCCGATGCGAGCGGTGTCGTTTCAGCTCGCTCAGCTCGGAGCGCATGCCACGCAACGATTCGCCGAACGGATCGCCGAGATCGGGCTCACACCGCCGGACGTCGGACTACTGCGGATGATCGCGAGCCAACCGGGTCGCAGCCAGCGCTCGCTGGCCGCGGAACTCGGCGTCGTGCCGAGCCGGGTGGTCACGCTGATCGACCAATTGGATGAGAAAGGCCTGGTCGAGCGGCGGCGCAGCGCGAAGGACCGCCGCAACCACGAGCTGTACCTCACCGGTGACGCCGAGCGACTGCTCGGCCGCATGGCGCAACTGGCCGTCGCGCACGAGGACGATCTGTGCGGTGATCTCGACGATGACGAATACGAGAAACTCGCCACGCTGCTCGGGCGCATCGCCGGTCGGCAGGGCTTGGCTCCCGGCATTCATCCCGGTTACAAGACCATGTCCGGCGGCGCATCGGCCGGATGAGCGCCGATGTGGCCCGAGCCGGATCTGCTCAGGGGGTAGCGAGGGCGAAGGTCAGCAGCAGTGTGGTCTGCAGGGCGCCGCGCCACCAGGAGTAGCCGAACCAGACGCCGGGGGTGACTTCGCGGATCTCGTCGTAGACGGGCGGGGCCGGTGAGGGGGTGTAGTTCAACGCCCAGGTCGGCATCCCATCGGCGAGGGCGGGTGCGGTGTACACGTCCGCGCGCCAGCCTTCGATGCCCGCGCCGGTGATCCTGTTCATCAGGTAGTCGCCGTCGGCGCCGGTGTAGAAGGTCTTGCCGATCCATATGGCGGGCACGATCGACTGCGCGTAGATCGGCTGGAGCACCCAGCCGTTCTTCACACCCATCGGGGCTTCTCCCGGTGTTGCGTCACGGAAAATGGCGTTCTGCTGAGCCAGTCCGCAACTCGAGCGCAGCGAAGCGATGGTTGCGGCGCGATTGTCCGGATAGAGGACGCAGCCGCCGCCGTAGTCGCGCGCCGCCACGACCGTGGAATCGTCGGTGCTGCCGGAGTCTGCCGAGGCAGTGGGGGCGTAGGCCGGTAGGAAGAGGTTCGGAAATCCGAGCGACAGCGTCAGTGCGCTCAGCAGAACTCGGGTCGTACTCATCGCTGTCTCCAGAACTCACCGCATCATCAGGTCTCCACCCCACGCTCGAGGGTAAGGCGGCGCTGCCTGTCGGTAGCTGGAAACACCGGCGGCAGTGTCCAAGTCGAGATCTGCTGGCCGGTGGCTGTTCACGGAGTCGTGAGAGCGAAGGACAGCATCAGCGTGATTGCCGGCGGTGCGTCATCGCGCCACCAGGAGTAGCCGAACCAGACGTCGGGGGTGATCTCGCGGATTTCGTCGTATACCTGTGGTGTCGGCGACGGGGCGTAGTTCAGCGCCCAGGTCGGCTCGCCGTCCAGAATCGCGGGTGCGGTATAGACGTCGGCGCGCCAGCCTTCGATGCCCGCGCTGGTGAGCCTGTTCAACAGGTAGCCGCCGTCGGGGCCGGTATAGAAGGTCTTACCGATCCAGATGGCGGGCGACCACGACCGGATACTCACCGGGCGGATCACCCAGCCGTTCGTCACCCCCATCGGGACCGCGCCGCGTGGCGCGTCGTCGAAGATTGCATCCTGCTGTTCGGGGGAGCAGCGAAATCGCAGCGAATCTATCGTTGCCGCACGGTTTCCCGGATCGAGCAAACACCCGCCGCCATAGTCGGACACACCGTCGGCTCCGGCGTCCGCTGCTGCCGAGGAAATGCCTAACAAGCTGGCAAAACCCAGGGAACACGTGAGTATGCAGAGGATGAGTGCTCGGTTTGTGTCCATGCTATCTCCGGACTTGCGACACCGGCTTCCACCGGTTTCCAGCCCACTTCGATGGTAGGCCGCTCACGATCGTCTCCCGATGGTTGGCAATCAATCCGTTACCAACCTTTGGTCGGCCGACCCCGGGACGGCCGATCATTCGCCGATGCCGATCGGGGGAATGATCGAATCGGGGCTAGGCTGGACGGCGATACTTTCCGCAGAGAGGAACCAGCCGTGCAGCCCGGTGGTCAGTTCGACATGCAGCAATTACTCGCCCAGGCGCAGCAGATGCAGCAGGCGGTGATGGAGGCTCAGGCCGAGATCGCCGCGACCGAAGTCGAGGGTCAGGCCGGCGGTGGTTTGGTCAAGGTGACGATCAAGGCCACCGGTGAGGTGCTTTCGCTGACCATCGACCCGAAGGTCGTCGATCCTGACGATGTCGAGGGGCTGCAGGACCTGGTGATCGGCGCGGTCAACGACGCGATGTCCAACGCGCAGCAGATAGCGTCGCAGCGTCTCGGTCCGCTGGCGGGTGGCGGATCGCTGCCCGGTCTGCCGGACTTCTGATTCGGGGACGGAGCAGTTGTACGAGGGTCCGGTTCAGGATCTGATCGATGAACTCGGCAAGCTGCCGGGCATCGGTCCTAAAAGCGCGCAGCGCATAGCCTTTCACTTTCTGCAGGTGGAGCCGCCGGAGATCGACCGGTTGCAGGCCGCCCTGCAGAAGGTGCGTGACGGCGTGCAGTTCTGCGTGGTCTGCGGCACCGTTTCCGACAACGAGATGTGCCGCATCTGCGCCGATCCGCGTCGCGACCGCACCATGATCTGCGTGGTGGAGGAGCCGAAGGACGTGCAGGCCATCGAGCGCACCCGCGAGTTCCGCGGCCGTTATCACGTGCTCGGTGGCGCACTCGATCCGCTCAGCGGCATCGGCCCCGACCAGCTGCGGATTCGGGAGCTGTTGGCGCGCATCGGGAACCAAGAGGACGGCATCGATGTCACCGAGGTGATCATCGCAACCGACCCGAATACCGAGGGCGAGGCGACGGCCACCTACCTGGTGCGGATGCTGCGCGATTTCCCCGGCCTCAGCGTGACCCGCCTCGCCTCCGGGCTGCCGATGGGCGGCGATCTGGAATTCGCGGACGAGCTGACGCTCGGCCGCGCGCTGTCGGGTCGTCGCGCGCTGTAGCCCACCGATTCCACCGGTGGTTTTCAGGGGTTGCGCTGCGCTGGACGCGGGTTACTGTGTCGGGGATGAGCATCGAATTTCTGCTGACCACGCTCGTCATCGTCGCCACTCCCGGCACCGGGGTGCTCTTCACGCTGGCTGCCGGGCTATCGCGTGGCGCGCGGGCCAGTGCGATCGCAGCCTTCGGATGCACGCTCGGCATCATCCCGCACATGATCGCCGCGGTCACCGGTCTTGCCGCGCTGCTCAACGCCAGCGCGGTCGCGTTCCAGACGTTGAAATATCTCGGTGTCGCCTACCTGCTGTACATGGCGTGGAACACCTTCCGTGACAAGGGCGCACTCGCCGTGCCGGAGGACGCCCCGGGTGAGCGCACCGCGCCCTCGGCACGTCAGGTGATCACCTCGGCGGTATTGCTGAACATCCTCAACCCGAAGCTGACGATCTTCTTCTTCGCCTTTCTGCCCCAGTTCGTGCCGACCGGAGCGCCGAATGCGTTGGTGCGCATGCTCGAACTGAGCGGCATCTTCATGCTCGCGACGTTCGTCGTATTCGCCGTGTATGGCGCGTGCGCCGCAGCCGTGCGCAACCACGTCATCTCCCGTCCGATGGTGGTCACCTGGATGCGGCGCATTTTCGGCGCTTCCTTCATCGCTCTCGCGGGCCGCCTTGCCGTCCAAAATCAGTGAACCGCAGGCCTGTCGCCGCAGCGAGGGTTCGGATCAGAGGTCGACTCGGGTCCAGGGCAGGGTGTGCAGGCGAGTGCGGTCGTCGGTGGCCCACTCCCAGATCAGGTCGGCGACGGTCGAGGCGTCGGTGAGCGTGGTGCCGAAGTGCTTATTGGGTGCGCCGTCTCGGTACTCGACGGTGAACGTGCCCGATTCGTCGCGATAGGTCTGCATGTAGACCTGGTCGGCGCGTTCCACGATCAGATACGGGTTCGGTGGGGCGAGCTCGGAAACCCACAGCTGCGCGGTTGCTTTCGTGAGATACGGGAATTCGCCCGCCCCACCGTGCGTGACGGCGGCGGGAACGCTGCCCGCCGGATCGATCAGCCAGGCGAGCTGGGGGTCGTAGACCGCGTAGTTCAGCGGTGTCGCGAGCGCGAACAGCAACTGGCGGACGTAGCCGATCGCGTCATAGGGGCAGGGCACGTGCAGCACCGCACCGGTCGCCGCGCCACCGACTGCATCCGTGCCGAGGAAGTGGTCGTCCTCGGGTAACTCGGTGTTGCGTCTATTCAGTTCCGCCGCCAGCAGCGCGACCACGTCTGTCTCGGCAAGACCCTGCTGGGTGGACAGGTAGTTGTCCACTTCTGCGAGCGTCGAAGCAGCACCGGACGGCAACAAGACGTGGTCGTAGTTCACCCCGGACAGGGTACGGGGCGGCTATTACGGCCCGACCGCGCGTTCAGGCGGTGCGGGTGCCGGGGGTGGTCGGTTCGGTGCATGCACAGCCGCCCGCGATATCGGCGCAGTCGATGACGAAGGCGTGCCGGGCGTGGTCGAGATCGATGCAGTCTTCGTCGGTGCATTCGGCGATCCGGCCGAGGTGGACGATGATGGTGCCGTGACAGTGGTCGACTGCGGATTCGCAGGACCGACACGTGGGTGCGCGCATATGACCTCCAGACGAGATCGATTCGTAATTCGGTCATATCACCCGGGCGGGCACGTCGGTGGGAGGTCGGCTGTGTGTCGCGGCACGGCATCGAGAACGCGGCTCTCCGGATACTGGCGATCCATGTCCCCCTGCATGCGCGCCACGGTGTGGTGAACTTGCTGCATGGGCATCAAGGTGTCGCTCGAACACCGGACCACCTACACCTTCGACCGGCTCGTGGAGATTCATCCCCACGTGGTGCGGCTGCGGCCCGCACCACACTCCAGGACCAGAATCGACGCCTACTCGATGCGGGTCACGCCCGCCGACCACTTCTGCAACTGGCAGCAGGATGCCTTCGGGAATTTCCTTGCCAGGCTGGTTTTTCCGAACTCGGCCGGCGAGCTGTCGATCACCGTCGGGCTGATAGCCGATCTCGAGGTGATCAACCCGTTCGATTTCTTCATCGAGGACTACGCCGAGCACTTTCCGTTCGGCTACAGCAGGGAACTCCTCGCGGATCTGGAGCCGTACCTGCGACCGGTGGACGAGGCGGGACCAGGTTCGGGACCCGGCGAGTTGGTCCGCGACTGGGTGCGCACCCATGTGCCCAGCGATCAGCCGCGCACCATCGACTTCCTTGTTGCGATCAATCAGGCGCTGCGTCAGGACGTCGGCTACACGATCCGGATGGAACCCGGGGTGCAGTCACCCGACCACACGCTGCGCACCGCGATCGGTTCGTGCCGCGATTCGGCCTGGCTGCTGGTGTCCATCCTGCGTGAGCTCGGCCTGGCCGCGCGATTCGTCTCCGGATATCTGGTGCAGCTGGCCCAGGATGTCCCTGCACTCGACGGGCCGTCGGGTCCGCCCGCCGACTTCACCGACCTGCATGCGTGGACCGAGGCCTATCTGCCCGGTGCCGGATGGGTCGGGCTCGACCCGACCTCGGGTCTTTTCGCAGGCGAGGGGCACATTCCCTTGGCCGCGACACCGCATCCGACTTCCTCGGCCGCGATCACCGGTGCCACGGGCCGGACCAAGGCGACCATGGATTTCGCCAACACCGTCCGGCGCGTCCATGAGGATCCCCGAGTCACGTTGCCCTACACCGGATCTCAATGGGAGCACATCACCGCATCCGGTGCCGCGGTCGACGCGCGGATGGCCGCCGACAAGGTCGGGTTGACCATCGGCGGCGAGCCGACCTTCATCTCGATCGATGATCAGACCAGCCCCGAATGGACCACCGACGCCGACGGCACGCACAAGCGTGACCGTGCGATCGATCTGGCCGATCGGCTGCGCCGGATCTACGCTCCGACCGGTCTCGTCCAGTACCGGCAGGGCAAGTGGTACCCCGGAGAACCATTGCCCCGCTGGGAGATTGCTGTCGCATGGCGCACCGACGGCGAGCCGGTGTGGACCCGCCCCGACCTGCTCATCGACCCGTGGTCGCCACCGCGGGTCCTCGACTGGTCACCCGAAGGTGCCGCGGCGAGTGTCGAGCCGATGGTCGAACACACTGCACTGCAAGATAATTCCGTCCGCATGGTCGACACTTCGGCGATGCTGGGTTCTGGGCGGCCGGATCGGTCCACCGACCGCGCGGCGGTTCAGCGCATGCAGCGGCCCGTGCCCGCCGCTCGCGATTCGGCGCGCGCGCTGATCGCACATGTCGCCGCGCGCATCGGGCTGCCGGACACGCAGGTCCGGCCTGCCTTCGAGGATCCGCTGGCACGGCTGGCCGGTGTGGTCAGCGCGCCGGTCGGCGACCCGGTGGCGCCGGCCGAGGACATCGAACCGGATGCGGATTCGGCACCGGCGCGCCGCGCCCTGCTCGAGAAGCTCGATGCGCCGGTGACCGAACCCGCCGCGTACGTGTTGCCGCTGTATCGGCGCGAGGACGGTTCCGGGTGGGCCAGCGCCGACTGGCGGTTGCGGCGTGGCGCGACGCCGCAGCGCCCCGAGGGCCGAATTGTGTTGACCAACGGCGATTCTCCGGCCGGGCTGCGGCTACCGCTGGATTCTATCTCCTGGCGCACACCGCGGACACCGCCGGACCGCGACCCCCTGTTCGTCGGACCGCTGCTCGCGCCGCGAAGCGAACCGCCCGCAGTGGTCGAAGATCCGGACTGGGAGCCGACCACGGCGCTGGTCGGCGAGGTGCGCAACGGCAGGCTGCACATATTCCTGCCGCCGCTGGCGGAACTCGACGACTTCCTCGATCTGGTGCGCCACGTAGAGGCGGCCGCGGCGGCGCTGGGCCCGTCCGGTCAGCCGGTGGTGCTGGAGGGTTACCCACCGCCGGTCGATGCCAGGCTGCGCACCCTGTCGGTGACTCCCGACCCGGGTGTGATCGAGGTGAACGTGCAGCCCACGGCGTCGTTCGCCGAGCAGTGCGAGCTGTTGTCGACGCTGTACGAGCAGGCGCGACTGGCGCGACTGAGCACCGAATCGTTCGATGTCGACGGCAGCCACGGCGGCACCGGCGGTGGGAACCACATCACCCTCGGCGGCGTGACGCCCGCGCAGTCACCACTGCTGCGCCGCCCCGACCTGCTGGTTTCCATGCTCACCTACTGGCAGCGGCACCCGGCGCTGTCCTATCTGTTCGCGGGCCGATTCGTCGGTCCCACCTCGCAGGCTCCGCGGGTGGACGAGAGCCGCGAGGACGCGCTGTACGAGCTCGAGATCGCCTTTGCCGAAATAGCCAGGGTGAGTGGCGAGTCGGCGCCGAAAGACGCCTCGCCGTGGTACGTCGATCGCGCGTTGCGCCATCTGCTCACCGACCTGACCGGCAACACCCACCGCGCCGAATTCTGCATCGACAAGCTCTACAGTCCCGAAACCGCAAGGGGCAGGCTGGGATTGGTGGAGCTGCGCGGCTTCGAGATGCCGCCGCATTTCCAGATGGCGATGGTGCAATCGCTGCTGGTACGCGGCCTGGTCGCCCGATTCTGGTCGCAGCCCTTGCGGGCGAGGCTGATTCGGCACGGCGCGAATCTGCACGGCCGCTTCCTGCTTCCGCATTTCTTGATGGCCGATATCGCCGAGGTCGCCGCGGATCTGCGCGCGCACGGCATCGATTTCGACACCAGCTGGCTTGACCCGTTCACCGAATTCCGTTTCCCGCGCATCGGCACCGTGGTGCTCGGTGCTGTCGAGATCGAACTGCGCGGCGCGATCGAACCGTGGAACACCCTCGGCGAGCAGACCGCCGAGACCGGCACCGCCCGCTACGTCGACTCTTCGGTGGAGCGGCTGCAGGTGCGCGTGGTCGGCGCCGATCGCGACCGTTTCGTGCTGACCTGCAACGGCATGCCGGTGCCCTTGCTCGCCACCGACAAGGCCGATGTGCAGGTGGCGGGAGTGCGCTATCGCGCATGGCAGCCGCCGAACTCGCTGCATCCATCGATCACCGTCGACGCGCCGCTGGTTTTCGACCTGATCGACGCCGAGACCGGACTCTCGCGCGGCGGCTGCACCTACCACGTGGCACACCCCGGGGGCATGGCCTACGACGACCCCCCGGTGAATGCCGTGGCCGCGCAATCGCGCCGCAACCGGCGCTTCGAGGCGGCCGGGCACACTACCGATCGGGTCGATACAGGGGAACTACGTGCGAAGATGACAGCACAGTCCACCGATATCGGTGCGCCGGGCATTCTCGACCTACGCCGGGCCAGGACGGTATGGGGACTGGTCAGCAATCGGTAGGTCGACTGCGCGTCCATCCGGCGCGCAACGGCAACCTCTGGCAGCGGAAGTGAGGTCGGCGCGGTGACAATGCGCGACGAAGCGCAGCGTGCGGAGGACCACGAGGGTACCGGCCTGGACGTGCGCGAACAGATCGCCGAACAGTTCGCCCGCTATCGCGCCGAGGGTGTGGACAGTGCGGCCTACGACGAATGCGGCCGCCCGATGGACGGCTACTACGACGAACTGGTCGACGGCGACGGTCGGGTGCGGCGCATGTGGTCGGAGCTCTCCGCCGACTTCGTCGAGCTGGGCACCACCGGGCTCGGCAGGCTCGACAGCCGGGTGCGCAGGCTGATCGACGATGACGGCATCTATTACACCGAGGTGATCTCACCGGAAGATCCGGCGCTTCCGACGCCGTGGCGGCTCGACCCCATTCCACTGCTGGTTTCCGCCGACGACTGGACTCGGCTCGAAGCCGGCCTCGTGCAGCGGTCGCGGGTGCTCGACGAGGTACTGACCGACATTTACGGCGCGCGTCGCACCATCACTTCGGGCCTACTGCCGCCGGAGGTGGTGTTCGGCAGCAACAGCTACGTTCGGGCCGCGCACGGCATCACGGTGCCTGGTCGGCATCAGCTGTTCCTGCACGCCTGCGATATCAGCAGATGGAGTGACGGGCAGTTCCGCGCCATCGCCGACTGGGCACAGGCCCCGTCCGGCGCGGGCTATGCGCTGGCGGATCGCCGCGTGGTGTCCACAGCGATCCCGGAGGCGTTCGAGCATTCCAATCCACGGCCGCTCACCCCGTTCGCGCGGGCGATGCGGCTGATGCTGATCGAATCCGCGCCGAACGCCGCCGACGACCCCGTCGTGGTGGTGTTGAGTCCTGGCGTGCACTCCGAAACCGCTTTCGATCAGGCCTATCTCGCGTCGACATTGGGCTTTCCGCTGGTCGAGAGCGCGGATCTGGTGGTGCGTGACGGTGCCCTGTGGATGCGCTCGCTCGGCACGCTGAAGCGCGTCGATGTGGTGTTGCGCCGCGTGGACGCCGAATTCTCCGATCCGCTGGATCTGCGCCCGGATTCCCGACTCGGTGTGGTGGGTTTGGTGGAGGTGCTGCGGCGCGGCGCGGTGACGGTGGTGAACACCCTCGGCAGTGGGCTCCTGGAGAATCCCGCGCTGCCCGGATTCCTGCCGCAGATCTCGCGAGCACTGCTCGGTGAGGAGTTGGTGCTCGACAGTGCACCCTCGTACTGGGGTGGCGACGACGCCGAACGGTCGCACTTGGTCGCGAATCTCGACCGCCTCATCATTCGGTCGACCGTCGACGGCTCGACGAACTTCGGGCCCGAGTTGTCCGCCGAGCAGCGTTCGGAACTCGCGGCGCGGATCGAGGCTCGTGGCTGGCAATGGGTCGGCCAGGACCCGGCCCAGTTTTCGGTGGCTCCTGCCGTCCAGGGCTACGGGGGTCTGGCCGCGTCGCCGGTCGGGATGCGGTTGTTCTCGCTGGCCCGCCGCGGTGGTTATACGGCGATGGCGGGCGGTCTCGGTCAACTGCGGCAGCGCTTGCAGCCGGAACGGGTGGTCATCAAGGTTGCCGCCAAAGACATTTGGGTGCGCGCCGCGCCCACCGCTGTCGCCGCCATCGCCGCCGAGCCGGTGCACGAGGAACGCGAGCGTCGCGGCCCCGCCCTCGAAGCCGTCAGCTCGCCGCGCGTCCTCAACGACCTGTTCTGGATGGGCCGCTACAGCGAACGAGCCGAATCGGTGGTGCGCCTGCTCATTGCGACCCACGACCAGTACCAGGACTTCCGCTACCGCCCGTGGCTCGAAGGCGCGGACGCGGTCACGGCACTGATGTCGGCCCTGGCACGAATGACCGGAACGCTCGCGCCGGTCGATGGCAGCCCGACGGCCGATTCGAGCGATGACCGACAAGATGCGGGCGATGTCGACGGGGCGTCGAGTACGGAGGCCAGTAGTTCAGCGCAGCAACAGCAGTCGATGTCAGCGAGCTCGCCGGAACAGGCTGCCAGCGGCGGTCGGCCACCGGTCGCGGGGGCCTCGCGAGAAGGATACGAATATCTGGTGCGGCTGACCACCGATCAGGGCACCCCGGGTTCGCTGGCCTTCGCGATCGATCGGTACGAGGCGGCGGCGCGCGCGGTGCGTGATCAATTGTCGGCTGACACCTGGATGATTCTGAGTGCGGTAGATCATGCGTTGATCGAATATCGCGACACCGAGGGCGACCAGGAGGCCGCGTTGTCGGCGGTGCATTCGCTGTCGCTTGCCGCGCTGCTGTCGCTGTCGGGGATCGGCGCCGAATCGCTGGTGCGCGACACCGGTTGGTACGTCATGGATATCGGGAAGCGCATCGAACGCGGGATCGCGCTGACCGCGCTGTTGTCGGCGGCGCTGACCGAGACCTATCCGGCGGAGGCCGAGCGGGCGGTGACCGAGGCGGTGCTGCGCGCCACCGAGTCGTCGGTGAGTTACCGTCGGCGGCACCGGGATTCGGTGCGCGTCTCGGCGGTCGCCGGCCTGTTGTTGTTCGACGCGGCCAATCCGCGCTCGCTGGCCTATCAACTCGAGCAACTCGAGGTGGACTTCCAGGCGCTGCCCGCGGCGTCCGGATCGTCACGGCCACAACGATTGCTGGCCGACGCGCAACGGATGCTGCGCCGCGTCGACCCGAATGATCTGGACGTCACCGGCGCCGACGGCAGGCGTACCGAATTGGCGGAGCTCCTGGAGGGTGTGCACTTGCGGCTGCGGAAAATTTCCGAATCGTTCGAGACCACGAGATTGGCGCTGCCAGTGGGTATTCAGCCGCTGTGGGGCAGCACACGGGTTGTCGGATGATCGGCCGCAATGATTCCGCTCGTCGCTATCGGGTCGCGCATCGAACCACCTACTCGTACTCCGATGAGGTGAGCAGCTCCTACGGGCGCGCCTACCTCACGCCTCGGCAATTCCCCGGGCAGCGGTTGCTCTCACACGAGATCGACATCGATCCGGTGCCGTCGGATCGGTCGATCGGCACCGACGTCTACGGCAACACCACCTCCTACTTCCATGTCACGGCCGAACATCGGAAACTCGTCGTCACCGGCGCATCCGTGGTCGAGGTGGACATCCCGGACCGCACCGACATCGGTCCGGCCGCCGAACCATGGGAGCACGCCCGACCGACCGCGACCACCGGGCCGCTGGCGGTCGAGTTCACCCTGGACCTGCAACCGCCCGAAATCACTCCCGAAGTCACCGCCTATGCGGCCGAATCCCTGACTCAGCGGCGACCGCTGCTGGAAGCGGTGCGAGAGTTGAACACTCGAATCCATGCCGACTTCACCTACAGGTCGGGCTCCACCACCGTCTCCACCAAGGTCGCCGATGTGTTCGCCGCGCGCGCGGGCGTCTGTCAGGACTTCGCCAGGATCGGTGTCGCCTGCCTGCGGTCACACGGCCTCGCCGCCCGATATGTATCGGGTTATCTCGCCACCGATCCGCCACCGGGCAAGGAACGGATGGTCGGTGCCGACGCCACCCACGCCTGGTCGGCGGTGTGGCTGCCGGGCGAGGCCGCGCACGACCGGACCGGTCGTTGGATCGCCTTCGATCCCACCAACGATCAGTTGGCCGACGAGCGCTACGTCACCGTCGCGTGGGGTCGTGACTATGCCGACGTGCCACCGTTGCGCGGCATCATCTACACCGACGCCAAGGAGAGCTCTATTACCGTCTCGGTCGATGTCGCACCGGTAGCGGGGTAGCGGCGTGCGCGATTTCACCTGTCCGAACTGCGGCCAGCAATTGGCCTTCGAGAACTCCGTGTGCCTGTCATGTTCCAGCCCACTGGGTTTCAGCCTCGCCGATCGCGCATTGCTGGTGATCTCCGATGCCACCACTGCGGAGCCGAACGGACATCCGGGCGGCGCGGTGGACGGGCGCAAGTTCCGCCTGTGCGACAACTTGCATGTCGCGCAGTGCAATTGGTTGGTGCGAGTCTCCGATGGTTCAACCGTGTCCGGTGGTCCGGTGCTCTGCGAGTCCTGCCGTCTGACCCGCACCCGCCCGCACGACTTCGACGCCGCGGGCCTGCAGGCCTTCGCCGAGGCCGAAGCGGCCAAACGCCGGCTGATCATGGAGTTGGCGGAACTCGGACTGCCGATCGTCGGCCGCGACCGGAACCCGGAAACCGGTCTCGCGTTCGATCTGCTCTCCAGTGCGACAGACAGGGTCACCACCGGACACAAGAACGGCGTGATCACGCTGGATCTCGCCGAGGCGCACGACCCGCATCGCGAGCAGCTGCGCATAGAAATGGACGAGCCATACCGCACCCTGCTCGGCCACTTCCGCCACGAAATCGGGCACTACTACTTCGCGGTGCTCGTCGCCGATGACGAGGCACTGCAACGCTTCCGGGGTCTATTCGGCGACCCGTTCGCCGACTATCAGGCCGCGCTGGATCGTCACTATTCCGAGGGCGCCCCGCCCGGCTGGGACGGCAGCTACGTCTCCTCCTATGCCGCCATGCACGCCGCCGAGGATTGGGCCGAGACCTTCGCCCACTATCTGCACATCCGCGACACCCTCGATACCGCGGCGGCTTTCGGCTTCGCACCGGCGGGCGCCACCCTCGACCGCCCGCAAGTAGGCCGTGCGGGCTTCGACAAGATCATCGACCTCTGGCTGCCCCTGGCCTGGGCCCTGAACATGGTCAACCGCTCCATGGGCCACCCCGACCTCTACCCCTTCGTCCTGCCCGACCCGGTGCTGGAGAAAATGCGCCTGGTCCACGAATTGTGTGGCGCCGCGGCCGGCTGAATGCTCCGGTCAGGCCCGCAGGCGTTCGCGGCGGAGTTGTTCGACCTCGGGGAGGTCCAGCGGTGCCAGCTCGGATACGCCGAGGGCGCGGGCGAGTAGCAGGTCGGCGAGTTCGGGGTTGCGGGCCAAGGCCGGGCCGTGCATGTAGGTGCCGAGGGTGGAGCCCTGGACGACGCCCTCGAGCCCATCGCCGACTCCGTTGCCGACACCGCGGGTGACGTGGGCGAGGCCGGTCGCGTCCGGGCCGAGTGTGGTTCCGCCGCGGTGGTTTTCGAAACCGGTGAGCGGTGCGGTGAGACCGGCGAGCATGGGCGTGGTCGTTACCTCGCCGATGGCGCGCTTCTGCTGGGGTGCGGTGGTGACATCGATGAGGCCGACACCGTCGACGCGTTCGCCCGACGAAGTCTCATACCAGTTGCCGAGCACCTGGATGGCCGCGCAGATGGCAAGCACCGGTGCGCCTTTCGCCGCGGCCTGCTGTAGGCCGGGGTAGCGCTGTAGATGCCGGGTGGCCAGGCGCTGCGCCGAGTCCTCTGCGCCGCCGAGGGTGTAGATGTCCAGCGAGTCGGGAACCGGGTCGGCCAGAGTGATTTCGACGATCTCCGCGTCGTGGCCGCGCATCCGCAGCCGCTGTCGCAGCACGAGTGCATTGCCGCCGTCGCCGTAGGTGCCCATCACATCGGGCAGCACGAGCCCGATCCGCACTGTCGATTCTGTCATGCCGTCCGCCCCTCCAGGTCGCGGTTGAGATCACGGAACGCGGTGTAGTTCGCCAGCACCTCGACCCGGCCCGCGGGGCAGGAAGCGATGGCGCGCAAGGGATCCGCCACCGTGGTGTGTTCGACTCCGGCGTAGGTGAGGCGCACCGCCAGATCGGTGGCGCGCTCGCCCGCGGCAACCACCTGCACGCCCTCGAAGTGTTCGAAGCGCACGTCCCACAGCCAGGACAGATCCTCGCCGTCGGGCACCTGTCCGTTCACCGCGATCACCAGTCCGGCCGCGGTCGGCTCGATCATCGATAGCGCTTCTTGCCAGCCGGCCGGATTCTTCGCGAGCAGCAGGCGTGCGGTGTGCTCGCCGACCTGCACGGTCCGGTAGCGGCCCGCGATCTCCTGCACCGTTCCGGTCGCGGTCGCCGCCGCTGCCGGGTCGGCGCCGAGCGCGACCACGGCGGCCACTGCCTGGGCGGCGTTGCCGCGATTGGCGCGGCCGGGCAGGGCAAGCCGCAGCGGCAGTCGCAGACCCTCTGGGCCACAGAGCTTTTCGCCGTCGAGCCACCAATCCGGTTCCGGGCGTTGGAAAGCTGTGCCGGTGCTGCGCCAGTGCGTGCCCTCCCAGACGATCGGCTCGCCGCTGCGCGGACAGCTTGTCGCGTCCATCGCCCAGCCGCTGCCCGCAGCCACCCACACCACTTTCGGATGGTCGTAGGCAATGGAGGTCACCAGCACGTCATCGCAATTGGCGATCACCACGGCGTCGGGGTGCTCGGCCAGCCCGGCCCGCAGTTTGCGCTCGATCATGTTGATCTCGCCGACCCGATCCAACTGGTCGCGGCTGAGGTTCAGCAGCACGACGGCGGCCGGATTCAGCGCGTCGGTCACGTGCGGCAGGTGCAGCTCATCCACCTCGATCGCGGCCAACGGCGCGCCGAGATGGGTGCTCAGCGCGGCAACGATCCCGGCGTCCATGTTGGCGCCGTCGGCCTGCGTGGCCACCGCACCGAGGCTGCCCAGCGCGGCCGTGGTCATCCGCGTCGTGGTCGACTTGCCGTTGGTGCCGGTCACCAGCACCGTGCGTTTGCCACGGCCGAGCTGCTCCATCACCGTCGGATCGATCTTCAGTGCGATCAATCCGCCGATCATCGAGCCTTTGCCGCGTCCGGCCTTCTGCGAAGCCCAGGACGCCGCGGCCGCCGCTCGCAGTGCAAGCCGCCCACGCACCGAAATATCTGCCACGCCGCGAGTCTATGTGGTGGGCTCGGGACCCGCGCTGGTCAGTCGCGGTAGAGCTTGGCGTTGTAGTTCTGCGGCGAGTAGTAGTGCTCGAGTTCCTCGATCGACTCGGTGATATCGCTGTGGACCTCTTTGACCAGGCAGGCGGGGCTCGGCAGGGTATCGACGGGCCACTGCTGCGGCTCCCACAGGTGGCTGCGAATGAACGCCTTGGCACAGTGCAGGAAGATCTGCTCGACCTCGACCTCGACCGCGAGGATAGGGCGATGGCCCTTGACCACCATGTCGTCGAAGTAGGGCGCATCACGCACCAGGCGGGCGCGACCGTTGATGCGCAGGGTCTCGCGGCGGCCCGGGATCAGGAACAGCAGGCCGATGTGGGGGTTGGCGAGGATATTGAGGTAGCCGTCGGCACGGCGATTGCCGGGGCGTTCGGGTATTGCCAGGGTCCGATCGTCGAGCACCTGCACGAAGCCGGCCGGATCACCCTTGGGGGAGGCGTCGCAATTGCCGTCGGCGTCGCTGGTGCTCATGATCAGGAACGGCGAGTTCGCGATCCATTCGCGGTCCCGCGGGTGCAGCGTGGTGCGTTCCTTGTTCGCGGCGCGCGGCATGACTGCGCCGAGCAGTTGCCTGAGTTCGGTGGTGCCGGTGATCTCGTCGGTGCCGATGCTCTCGCGCATACTTCGATTGAACACCCGGTAGCGGCGGCGCCGCGATCGAATTCTGTTCCGGTGCGGCGAGATCGATCACACTTGTGCGCGCCTCAGATCTGGACGTCGAACAGGTTCGGTTGTCCCGCGGCATAGCGATCCGCATCGATGCGACGGAACGGCTCCAATTCGGCGGCGCGATACAGCGTGTACATCCGGCACCGCTCGGCATTCGAGCCTGCCACATCGAGTAGCGCGTTCACCGCGGCCCGCGCGGATTCGTTGGCGCCCTCCATGGTCGCGAGGTCGACGTTGGTTCGCACGTAATCGCCTGCCAGGAAAAGGTTTTCCAGCGCACCGTGCGGCTGCGGCCGATACTCCCATGATCCTGCGGTGTTGATGAGCAGCGGATCGGCGTTGGCGTTGCGCTGCTGGTCGGCCTGCCAGGTGATGCCGGGATCGAGGAACCACGAATGCAGATCGGCGTCGTGCAGCACCGCACCGCGGTCGTTGAGGTGCGCGGTCATCTGCGCCCAGACCTCGCGCGCAATCTCCTCGCGAGTGCACTCCTTGGCCGGCTTGCCGTACAGCATGCCCGGGGTATTCCAGTCCGAGATGTCGACCGAGAGGCAGTCCTGCACGGTGCCGTCACCGAATTCGGTGAGCTTCCTGGTCCACAGCTGATTCTGGGTGATCGAGGTGAGAGACCACGGCGCATCGATGAAGGCGGTGTGCCCGCGTGAAATATCGGCGGGTGTGCGCAAGTAGAACTGGATGCCGTTCATCCAGTCGACGAACAATCCGTCCATCGCGGACAGGTCGGGCCGGACCGCGAGCACGTCCGGGGACCACAGCGCACGGGCCCGCTCGGCGGACAAAGCCACCACGAAGTAGTCGGCGTCGACAGTGCGCTGCACACCGTTCTCGTCGACGACGCGGGCCCCGGTGATCCGGCTATCGCGCACATCCAGCCCGCGCACCTCGGCGCCGAGCGCGAATTGCACGCCGAGCTCACGCAGCCGGCGCACCCACGGGTCGATCCACGTCGCATTCGTGGGTCCGTTCAGCACGCGGTCCAGCGCGCCGTCATTGCCGATCTCGAAGGGATTGCCGAGGAACTGTTCGCCCATATTGCCGATGGTGCGGACGCTGGCGATGTCCTCCTTGGCCGCGACCATGATGCTGGTCAGGGTGCGGGAGAGCAGCGCGCGGAACTCGTGGGAGCGCTGATGGCCGCCGACGTAGTCGCGCCAGGACATGTGCTCCCACTGCCCGAACCGGCGCGCGTCGCAGCTGGAGTTGAAGACGAGCAGGCGATCGGCGAAGTACAGACCTTCGGCCGCAGGCATTTTCAGCGCTGTGCTGATGGTCGCACCGACCGTCTCCCGGAACATCTCCGGGCGGAACGCGGTGCGGGCCCGTGGTCCGAGCGGAAGCCGGAAATCGTCGCCGTCGCGCCGGGCGAACCGCGCCTCCGGCACACCGATCAGGTTGTTCCAGACACCGTTCGGATTGCCGGGGAAGGGGATCCGCCGCATGGTGTCCGGAATATGTTGATAGAAGCCGGGAAAGAAACGGAACCCGTGTTCGCCGGGGAGATCCGGCCGACCCGCCGACCCGGTGCCCGGCACCGGAATGCTGCGTGCCTTGCCGCCGAGCGCTCGACGCTCATAGACGGTGACCTGAAAACCACGCTCGGCCAGTTCGTGCGCCGCGGTCAACCCGGCGACCCCGCCACCGAGCACCGCGACCCGCCTGCCGCCCGGACTTCCGGAGGCGGGCGCGGGCCGTAGCCCACCCGCCGTCAATGCCCCCGCTGTCGCCACCCCCGCCGCGACGGTGCCACGAAGCATCGCTCTTCGCGACACGGTCCATCGCTGTTCTGCCATGCGCAACTCTGCTGCCCAGCCTTTTCGGGACTACTAACACGCACTGCACACTGTAAAGCGGCCTATCCGGGGTCCAGCTACCCCACCCTGGTCAACCGCCGCCTGATGGTAAACCTCGGGGCTCTCGGCCGGGGGTGAACGAACGAACCAGTGCTGCCTCCGCGAGCGCTGATCGCCCGGCCCCTCGTGGCGGGACCGGGCGATCTGCACGGGCGTGCGTCGACATCGGCCGGCTACCGGGTGGGGATCGGTCCGACGTGAATCGATCGGTTCGACATCACCCGGCCCAGCGGTACGACCGTGCTTCAGGCCTCTGCGAGTCGCGGTCGGCCGGCAAGTGTCGGCACCGGTGCTTCCTCGGCGGGGCGTGCAGTAGTCGGCTCCGGCGCTGGTTTGTTCGTACCGATCCGGCTGCTCGCGGTCGTTGCCGCGAAGGCTCCGGCGATCACGATCAGCCCGCCGAGCACCGACAACACCGAGGGGGTCTCGCCGAGCGCGGCCCAGGCGGCGACGATGCCGACGACCGGGACGAGCAGCGACATGGGCGCGACCGTGCTCGCCGGGTAACGGCTCATCAGGTATGTCCACAGTCCCGAGCCCGCGACCGTCCCGAGCACGACGATGTAGGCGAGACCGAGCAGCGCGGGCCAACCGGTGGGGGAGCCGATATCGGTCATGGCATCCAGACCCGTGGTCGGTCCCTCGATCAGTGCGGACAGGGCGAACATCGGGATCGGGGACACCACGGTCATCCACAGGGTGAGATGCAGCGGG
Source organism: Nocardia sp. NBC_01009 (assembly GCF_045208035.1). NCBI lineage: Bacteria > Bacillati > Actinomycetota > Actinomycetes > Mycobacteriales > Nocardiaceae > Nocardia > Nocardia sp. NBC_01009. Next base: position 1,577,482 of record NZ_CP108695.1, read on the forward strand.
TTGACCGCGCCGGAGGTCATCGCCAGCCGGGAGCCGATATTGCCGAAGGCCCAGCCGAGCCCGCCCGCCAGCGTGAGCAGCATCGGCAGCAGCGGGGCGTGCTGCGCGCGATCCAAGCCGATCACCGCGATGCCCGCCACCGCGACGGCGATGCCGAGCAGTTGGACCGGCCGCAGCCGCTCCCGCAGGAACAGCGCCCCGAGGACGACGGTGAACGGCGCCGAGGATTGCAGCACCAGTGAGGCAAGCCCCGTCGGCATTCCGGCTCGCATCGCGGTGAACAGAAAGGCGAATTGCAGGATGCCGAACCCGGTGCCGTACAACAGCAACCAACGCAGCGGCACCTTCGGGCGCGGAATGCAGAACACGACCGGCACCGCGATCACCGCGAAGCGCAGTGCGGCGAAGAAGAAGGGCGGGAAGTGGTCGAGCCCGACCCGGATGGCGATGAAGTTCAGCCCCCAGAGCAGGACGACGGTAAGGCCGAGCAGGCGGTCACGGTTGGTCACGCTTTCTATCGTGAACAGCTCAACTCATAAGAACAATCGAATTAATATGCACTATTTATGTAGCATTCCTGAATGATTACTTCGGACGGCGCATCGGCAGGGCCGCCCATGACCGTCGAACGCCTGCGGGTGTTGCGCGAATTCGCCGACCGCGGCACCATCGCGGCCGTCGCGGCGGCGCTGTCGATGACACCGTCCGCGGTGTCGCAGCAGCTGAAGGTGCTGGCCAAGGAGGCCGGTGTCGCACTGCTCGAGCCCGACGGCCGCCGGGTTCGGCTCACCGACGCGGGACAGGCCCTCGTGCTGCGCGCCGACGAGGTGCTGGCGGCCATGGACCGGGCCGTTGCCGAGATGGCGCATTATCGGGGCTCGCCGCGCGGGCGGGTCCGGGTGGCGCTGTTCCCGTCGGGTGCTGCACTGCTGTTGCCGTACGTGCTGCCCGCGATGGCCGACAGCGGCGTCGAGGTCGTGGCCGGTGACGTAGACCTGCCGCCATCGGAGGTGCCGCGCCTGCTCGCGGACTACGACATCGTCCTCACTCATCGGGACGAGCGCGCCTCCTCGATCGCCGGTCCACGGGTCACCACCAGGGTGCTCATGCGGGAACCCACCGATGTCGTTGTCGCGCCGACACATCCGCTCGCCGGCCGCACCGAGGTGACCCCCGCCGAGCTCGCCGATGAGACCTGGCTGAGCGTGCGCGGCGGCTTCCCCGTCGACGACGTGCTCCGCTCGATCGCGACCATGACCGGTGTCGAGCCACGTATTGCGCAGCGCCTCAACGACTTCCGGGTAATCGAGACCCTCGTCGCCGCGGACTACGCGGTGGCGCTCATGCCTCGCTTCGCGGTAGCCCACCCCGATCTCGCGGTGCTGCGCCTGACCGGCGTCCGCGCCGCCCGCCTCTACGAACTGGCCACCCGCCCGGACGCCGAGCAGCGTCCCGCCATCGCCGCCGTGCTGGCGGCCTTCGAATCCGCGGCCCGTCGGGTGACTGCCGAATAGTGCCGCGACACACAGCGCGGCCCGGCGCAAAAGCGCCGGGCCGCTGAGGTTTCGAACAATTAGTGCCGTCCGGGCGGGCCGCCTCGGTACTGCTGTGAACCGATGTAACCGAAATCATCGGCCACCATGGCGGCAAGCTCCAGCAGTGCGCGCCGGGTCGGCTTGCTCACCAATTCCAGGTCGATTTCCGCGCCCTCGGCGAGATGGTCGTCGAAGGGCACCACCTGCACCGCGCGGGTGCGGTCGAGGAACAGCTTGCGCAGCTGGTCGAGGTCGACCGTCGAGGCGCCGCGGCGCGATGCGTTGACCACCACGACGGTGCGCTCGACGAGCTTGCCGTACCCGTGGTGGTCCAGCCAGTCCAGCGTGGCCGATGCGCTACGCGCGCCGTCGATGGCGGGCGAGGTGACAAGCACCAGCGAACTGGCCATGTCCAGCACGCCTGCCATCGCCGAGTGCATCAGGCCGGTGCCGCAGTCGGTGAGGATGATGTTGTAGAACGACTGCAGAATGCCGATGGCCTGGCGGTAGTCGGCCTCGCTGAAGGCCTCCGAGACCGCCGGGTCCTGTTCGCTGGCAAGCACTTCCAGCCGGCTCGGCGCCTGCGAGGTGTGCGCGCGGACATCCGAGTACCTGGTGATGTGCTGGTCTTCGAGCAGGTTGCGCACGGTGGATCGGGTCTGGCGTGGCACCCGGTGGCCGAGCGTGCCGAGGTCGGGGTTGGCATCGATCGCGATCACGCGATCACCGCGCAGCGTCGAGAACGTCGATCCGAGCCCGACCGTGGTCGTGGTCTTACCAACGCCGCCCTTGAGCGAGAGGATCGCAATCCGGTAGTCACCGCGCACCGGCTGATTCACCCGGTCCACGAGATCGCGGTAGACCACGTCGGCCGCGGATTCGCCCGGATTGACCACACCGCCGGTGGCCTTGTGCACGGCCCGGCGCCAGCCGCTGCGCGGCGCCTTACGTGCGCGCTTGAGCAGGTTCAGGTCGTTGACCGAATGCCCGGGCTGTCCCGGCTGCGGCATGTGCTGCGGCTGAAAGGGCTGCTGCGGCTGATGGGGATTGTGTTCGCCCTGCCAGCCGGGAGGCGGCACTTGGCCCATCGGTCCTGGTCCGGGCTGCCCGAGAGGCGGCTGACCCATGGGCGGGCCGGGCTGCTGGTACATCTGCTGCTGCGGCGGCGCGGGCGGCTGCATCGGCGGGGGTGGCTGCATCGGCGGGGGTGGCGGCGCCCAGCTGTAGATCGGCCCGCTGCTCTGATCGGCTTGCGGCTGATCCTGCGGCACCCGCCGGACGAGCCCGTCGGGCCCGATCTCCTGCCGGTACTCGCTGTAGTTCTGCTGCTCGGGCGCGGGTTGCACCGGATGGCTGCCGCTCTCGGTCGGACCGGCCGGCCCACCGGGCTGATAGGGGCCCGGCTGATACGGCCCGGGCTGGTAGGACTCTGCGTGCGGAATCGGCTGCGGGAACTGCCCGGTGTTGTACGGCGCGAACGGTTCCTGCGCACCGGGCGGTGCGAATCCGTCGGGCGGACCGTAGGACTGCTGCGGCGCGAACGGTTCCTGCGCACCGGGCGGACCGTAGGACTGCTGCGGCGCAAACGATTCCTGCGCACCGGGCGGCGCGAATCCGTCGGGCGGACCGTAGGACTGCTGCGGCGCGGCCTGTGCGTACGAGGTGGTCTGGTCCATCGGACCCGCACCAGGCGGGAACCCGGCGAACTGCGGCTCCGGTTCCGGCGGCGCAGGCGCGTCCGGTAGCTCGGCAGCGGGCAGGTCCGCCGAATCCGTTGTGGATTCTTGCGCTTCGGCGTCGCCGGACAGCTCGGGCGTGATCTCGGCGGCCGACGGTTCGACCCCCTCGTCAGGCGCTGCGTGGTGTCCGTCGGCCTCGGTGGTGACCTCGGCCGTATCTACCGAATGACTCTGCAGCCAGGGCGGAGAAGTCGGGTTGTGGTCGTTTGTAGTCACAGTTCCCCCATCTGCTCGGGAATTCGAGCAGAGAGCTCGGCGCTTGAGTGCGAACCAACGCTAGCACGGGGTTCGGTGACCCGCCCCGCAGTGCTGACAGCGGACGCGCCAGGCAGGCACGCCGCTGATTGTGGCCCGATTGTCGGTCTCTGCCAACAGGATCGAGAGACGGACGCCCCGGTCGGCGACTATGTCGCGCACCAGGACGTCCGGCTCCTACCGTACTCGTCGACCGAGATCAGTGGGCCCGGTTCACCGCGGAGACCACCGCGCGCAGCGACGCGGTGGTGATCGACGTGGCGATACCGACACCCCAGACCACCTTGTCGCCGATCGCGCACTCCACGTAGGCGGCGGCCTGCGCGTCGTCGCCGGCGGACATCGCGTGCTCCGAATAATCCAGCACGCGCACGTCGTAGCCGATGGTTGCCAGCGCGTCCACGAACGCGGCGAGCGGCCCGTTGCCGTTGCCGTTGATCTCCTGCTCGATGCCGTCGAGCTTGACGATCGCGGAAATGGCATCGACGCCGCCATCGGTTTCCGACGCGGTCACCTTCTGCCGCATCCGCTCCAGCGGCAGGATCGGGCTCAGGTACTCCTCGGAGAAGACGTCCCACATCTCCTTCGGGGTGACCTCGCCGCCCTCGCCGTCGGTGATCTTCTGCACCGCCTGGGAGAACTCGATCTGCAGCCGTCGCGGCAGCACCAGGCCGTGATCGGTCTTCATGATGTAGGCGACACCGCCCTTGCCCGACTGCGAGTTGACCCGGATGACGGCCTCGTAGGTGCGGCCGACGTCCTTCGGGTCGATCGGCAGATACGGGACCTCCCACACGATGTCGTCCACGTCGGAGTCGGCCGCGTCGGCCGTGGCCTTCATCGCGTCCAGGCCCTTGTTGATGGCGTCCTGGTGACTGCCGGAGAACGCGGTGTACACCAGGTCGCCACCGTACGGGTGGCGCTCGTGCACCGGCAGCTGGTTGCAGTACTCGACGGTGCGACGGATCTCGTCGATGTTGGAGAAGTTGATCTGCGGGTCCACGCCGCGCGAGAACAGGTTCATCCCCAAGGTGACCAGGCAGACGTTGCCGGTGCGCTCGCCGTTGCCGAACAGGCAGCCCTCGATGCGGTCCGCGCCGGCCTGGTAGCCCAGCTCGGCGGCGGCGACCGCGGTGCCGCGGTCATTGTGCGGGTGCAGCGACAGCACGATCGAGTCGCGGCGGGCCAGGTTGCGGCTCATCCACTCGATCGAGTCGGCGTAGACGTTCGGGGTCGTCATCTCGACGGTCGCGGGCAAGTTGATGATCATCGGCTTGGCCGGGGTCGGCGCGATGATCTCGGTGACCGCGTCGCAGACCTCCTTGGCGTAGGACAGCTCGGTGCCGGTGTAGGACTCGGGGCTGTACTCGTAGCGCCAGTTGGTGTCCGGGTACTGCTGCTCGATCTCCAGGCACAGCTTCGCGGCGTCGGTGGCGATCTTCTTCACCGCGGCCTGGTCTGCACGGAACACCACACGCCGCTGCAGGACCGAGGTCGAGTTGTAGAAGTGCACGATCACGTTCGCCGCGCCCGCGCACGCCTCGAAGGTGCGCTCGATCAGCTCGGCACGGCACTGGGTCAGCACCTGGATGGTGACGTCGTCGGGGATCGCGCCGTCTTCGATGATCTCGCGAACGAAGTCGAAGTCCGTTTGGCTCGCCGAAGGGAAGCCGACCTCGATCTCCTTGTAGCCCATCCGCACCAGCAGGTCGAACATGCGGCGCTTGCGGGCGGGGCTCATCGGGTCGATGAGCGCCTGGTTGCCGTCGCGCAGGTCGACGGCACACCAGCCGGGCGCGCGATCGATGATCTTGTCCGGCCAGGTGCGGTCGGGCACCGCGATCGGCTCGACCTCCTCGGCGAAGGGCCGGTACCGGAAGGTCGGCATCGAGGAGTTCTTCTGGGTGTTCCAGCCGGGCTGGTCGGCCGGGGCGGGCTTCGACGGCGAGGCGATGGTGCGCGAGCCGGATATGAAGACGTCAGCGGGGGACATACGGTTTCTCCGAGTGGGTGTGGTGGATCCCATATATACGGGTCGACCGGCGCGGCAGAACCCCGCGACGGGAGGCCGGTCCGATCAGACCCCGTCGCGGCGGCCGAGAAGAAGTGCCCGCTGCATGATGACGGCGAGTTTACCGTGTCGCGATGCGGGCTCGAAAGCCCGGTCCTGTCATCCGGTCATCCGATGTTGCCGATAGCGTTCCGACCGGGCATACACGCTTGTACGGACTCGGTCCGACGGGACGTCGAAGGAACTGTTCTTATGACTTGGCTGGAACAACTGGCCGTTTTCGGCGCGGGCATCGCGGCGGGCGGCATCAACACCATCGTGGGATCGGGCACTCTGATCACCTTCCCGGTGCTGCTGGCATTCGGATTGCCGCCGGTGACGGCAAACGTGTCGAACACGATCGGCCTGGTCCCCGGGGGGATCAGCGGCGCGATCGGGTATCGGCGCGAGCTCGAAGGCCAGCGGGCCAGGCTGCTGCGGCTGGGCACCGCGTCGCTGTTGGGCGGCACCACCGGCGCGGTGCTGCTGCTGACGCTCCCCGCATCGGCATTCAAGGCGATCGTGCCGGTGCTGATCATCGCCGCGCTGGTGCTGGTCGTGGTGCAGCCGAGGTTGGCGCGCTGGGTGAAGCAGCGCAGGGAGACCGATACCGGCCCGGAACCCGAGCACGGCGGCTTGATCTTGTTCGTCGCGGTTTTCGCCGCGGGCATTTACGGCGGCTACTTCGGCGCGGCCCAGGGTGTGCTGTTGATCGGATTGCTCGGAGTGTTCGTGCACGAGGACATCCAGCGCCTGAACGGGGTCAAGAATGTGCTCGGACTGCTGGTGAACGCCGTCTCCGCGGTCGTGTTCACGATGGTCGCCGATGTCGATTGGCGAGTGGTCGCGCTGATTGCGGTCGGCTCGGTCATCGGCGGACAGCTCGGCGCCAAGATGGGCAGGCGCTTGCCGCCGAACGTGCTGCGCGGGGTGATCGTCGTCGTCGGGATCATCGCGGTCGTCCGGCTGTTGATGGCATAGGTCCGGACACAAAGATCTACCGTGGGACGTGACGATGGAGGTAGCAGCATGGCACTCGAGATGCGCACGGTGTGCGAGCGCTGCAATGTCGGCCTGACCGCGGACGGTCCGGCCCGAATCTGTTCCTACGAGTGCACGTTCTGCGAACCGTGCAGTCGGGCTATGGACGGCGTGTGCCCGAACTGCGGCGGCGAACTTGTGACAAGGCCGAGGCGAGTAGTAGCCGCCTGACCTGCCTCGTTCACCGCTGCGGCACAGCCGATCTCGTCACAAAGGAGGACGACGTGGGCATGGTGTGGGCAGCGGATGAGCGCTGTGGGTAAGTCGAGGATCGCCGTATTCGGTGTGTTGATCGCGCTGATGCCCGCGTTGGGCGGCTGCGGTGCGTCGGCCGAGCGGGAGTCGAAGCAGCAACAGTCGAGAGCGGCCGAACTGGTCGCGCAAGCCGATGCCGTGCCGACGCCGCGCCTGGACTGGGCGCCGTGTGCGGAGCCCGCATCGAGCAGGTACCAGTGTGCTGTCGCGGCCGTTCCGCTCGACTATGCGCAACCGAACGGGGCGACCATCCCGCTCGCGGTCCTGCGCCAGCCCGCGGGCGACCCGGTAGGTCGCATCGGCACGCTGTTCACCGCGGCCGGTGGACCGGGGGGATCGGGATTCGACTGGGCGGCCCTTGGCGAACTCTTTCCCGGCGAGGTGAGTCGTCGATTCGATGTGATCATCTTCGATCAGCGCGGGGTGGGACGCAGCTCACAGGTGCGCTGCTTCGCCGATCCCGAAGCGCAGCAACGATTCTGGGCGAATTCCCCGCAGCCGCCCGGCAATGCCGAGCAGGAGCGCGCCGCCGAGCGTGGCAGTCGCGAGCTGGCGGCGGGTTGCGCGGCCCACAGCGCCGCGCTGCTGCCGCATCTCACCACCGTCGACGCCGCGCGCGACCTCGACCTGCTGCGCCGCGCGGTCGGCGACGCGAAGCTCACTTATTCGGGCGCCTCCTATGCGAGCTATCTCGGCGAGGTCTACGGCGCGCTGTTCGGGGACCGCGTCCGCGCACTGCAACTCGCCGCGATGATCGATCCGGACGCGTACACGAACAACGCGGGCGCCGCGGTCGCCGACACCGCGATCGGCACCGAGGAAGTGTTCGGCGAGTTCGTCCGGTTGTGCACCCAGGCCGGCCAGCCGAAGTGCGCGTTCGCCGGCGAGGATGCGCGGGCCCGCGATCGCGCCCTGCTGGACCGGTTGCGGCAGGGCCCCGTCGAGGTCGGGCGCGGCGAGACCGCGGTGCAGGTGAGCTATGGCGAGGTCGTCCAGGCGCAGGCGATGTTGCTCTACGACTCGCAGCAGGGCTGGTCCGCGCTTGCCGAGCTGCTTGCCGAACTGGAACGCGGTGCCGACGGCAATCCCGGCATCGTGCGGAAAATTCTTGCCGCAGAACCTCTCTCGTTGAATTTCCTCGACTCCTTCACCGCGATCACCTGTGCGGACAGCACCTTTCCCGAACGACCGGACCAGTGGCCCGAGCTGGCGCGCGAATTCTCCGGCAACGCACCGACTTACGCCGCGTTCTGGCTGTACCTGCGGCAGCCGTGCGCCTCGTGGTCCGCACCGCGGGACGGCTATCCGCAGCGGTATACCGGCCCGTGGACGTTGCGCTCGGAGGTTCCTGCGCTGCTGTTCAACAATCGTTTCGACCCGGTGACCCCGCTGACGTTCGCGAAGCGCGCACAACAGGAGCTCGGCAATGCGCGGCTGGTCGTCGTCGACGGCTACGGGCACGAGCCGGCCGGCGACTGCCCCCGCCGGCTACAGGAGCGCTATCTGATCGACCTGCGACTCCCGGCTCCCACCGCCTCCTGCACGGCCGATCGGGCGCCGTTCGGTGGGTGACGCGACGGCCATTTGCCGTGTAATCTGCGCTCGGCCATGCGTGATGAGGGAGGTGGCCTGGGTGCAGAGACGTGCCTTTTTCAAGGCGGCTGGTGCTGCTGCGTTGCTGGGTGCCGGGGGCACGGCGCTGAACGTCGGGACTGCCGTGGCGGATCCGGTCTGGCATGGGTTGTTCCGCACCTGGGTGCCGGAAATCTTTGCGCCACTTCCTGATCCGCCCGCACACTCGCCCGCGATCGTGATCGGATCCGGTTTCGGAGCTGCGGTCACCGCGTTGCGCCTTGCCGAAGCCGGGATCGCGAACACGGTGCTGGAGCGCGGCTCGCGCTGGCCGAACGATCCGTGGCGGGAGATCTTCACCAGCGACGACCTGCCGGACGGTCGCGGCTTCTGGCATCGCACCACCTTCACCGGTGTCACCAAGGTGCCGATGCAGTTCGCCAGATTCGGCGGCGTGCTCGACTGCACCGAGTACCCGGGCATCGATGTGTGGCGGGCGGCGGCCGTCGGTGGCGGTTCGGTGATCTTCACCGGCGCGATGGTCGCACCCGAACGCCGGTTCTTCGACCATGTCTTCGGTGGCACCGTCGACTACGGCGAGATGGACCGCGTCTACTACCCGCGGGTACGAGAGATGTTGCGGCTCAACCCGGTTCCCGCGGACCTGTACGGCTCGGCGCCCTTCACCCACTCCCGCGCCTGGGACGACCAGGTGCGCAGGGCCGGCTACCAGCCGATACCCAACGACTCGATTTTCAACTGGGACATCCTGCGCGGCGAACTCGCAGGCGGCACCCGCCCGTCGGCGATCGCGGCCCGCAGCAACCTCGGCAACTCCAACGGCGCGAAGTTCGACCTCAATCAGAACTACCTGCGGTACGCGCAGGGCACCGGCAAGTCCGCGGTGTTTCCGGGCCATCGGGTCGAGGCCATCGCGCAGGAGTCGGGCGGCCGGTATTCGGTCATCGTCGCCAAACTCGCGCCGACCGGCGAAGTGCTCGGCACCCGCACCCTCACCTGTGATCGGCTGTTCCTCGGCGCCGGCTCCATCGGCACCTCGGAACTGCTGGTTCGGGCTCAGGCCACCGGGACACTGCCGAATCTCAACGAACACATCGGCGACGGCTGGGGCAGCAACGGCGACGTTGTGCTCGCCCGTGGCGCAAGCGAACTGGCAGGGCTCGGTCAGGCGGTACCGAGCGTCAGCCGGATCCTCGACGAATCGGCGGTGCCGCTGACCCTCGAAAGTTGGTACATCCCCGGCATTCCGTTCGAGACCGGCGCGCTGGCCTCGCTCGGCATGGTGCTCGATCCGACGCGGGCTCGATTCGGTTACGACCGGGCGAGCAACCGCGTCGGGCTGTCCTGGCCGACCCGGAACCGGGACGAGACGGCGGCCGCCGCCCGCGCGGTCGACCAGCGCATCGCCGAACGATCCAATGCGCTGGTCCAATTCGGCGCCCTCGGGTACGACGCGAATGCGAATTTCACCGCCCACCCGCTGGGCGGCGCGGTGCTCGGCCTGGCCACCGACCGCAACGGCCGGGTGCACGGCCACCCCGGCCTGTACGTGATGGATGGCGCCGCCATTCCCGGCAGCACCGCAACGGTCAACCCGTCGCTCACCATCGCCGCGCTGGCCGAGCGGAACATCGAAGCGATCGTGCGCGCCGGGAAATAGCCGCTGCCATCGGCGGGTCTGCACCGAGAAGGTGATCAAGCCGTTGCACGTGTGGGGAGTGCGCTCGGCGGCGGCCGATTACTCTCGGCCGGGATCGTTCGGCGTCGAAGGGATTCCTCACGTGGCAGCTCCGACCACCGTCTCGGGTATCGACGAAGCGCCGGAGCCGGACCGCTTCTTTCGCAAGCCGCCCGCCCTGTGGAGCGACCTGGTGATGCTGGCGCTTGCCGTCGTCTCCGTGGCGCTGGTCTCCTGGGTGACCTTTTTCCCGGTTCCAGCACACACCTACCGGGTGATCGTGATCATCGACTACTCGGTGTGCGCGATTTTCGCCGCGGAGTTCCTGTGGCGCTGGCGCCGGGCGGGTTGGCCGTGGACCTACCCGTTCATCTATTGGTACGAGGTGCTGGGCATGATCCCGGTGACCAGCCCGTTCCTCCGCGGGTTCCGGTTGCTGCGGATCGTGGTGATCGCGGTCCGCGTCGGTCGCGTCGCGGACCGGGCGCTCGGCGATCGAGTAACCGCCGCGGTGGTGAACCGGTTCGTGAAGACAATCGTCGACGTCATCAAACGGCCGATGACCATCGCCGTCCTCGACGAGGTCGGGCATGTGCTGCGTTCGGGTCACTACACCCGCAATATCGCGGCGGCGTTGCAGGAGAACCGCGTCGAAATGGACGAGATGATCCTGGAGCTCATCAAGAAGGACCCGCAGGCCGGTCGGGTCCGCTACATCCCGTTCCACGACGACATCATTCGGCTGATCGCCGACACCACATTCCGCATCGTGTTCCAGGTGCTGGAGGATCCGCGGACCGACGAGCTGGTCTCGGACATGCTGCGCGAGAACATCGACCAGATCAGGACGGCCGTACACAACGGGGTGCGCGTCGAGCCGTCCGCCTACGGACCGTCACACCCCGAGGCGTCGGTGCGCCACCACCTCAGTCGTGTACCGCGTGCCTGATCTCGTCGCGCGGCTGCGCGTACCTGGTTGTCTCCCAGAGGATCAGCACAACGAGCACCGCGCACTGGATCGACAGTGACGCGAGCGCGGGCAATGCAGCCGCCAGTGGGATCAGCGCGAGCAGCGCCACCGCGGCCACCACGCGCACGACCGTGACCTTGCCCGTCGCATAGTGCTTGAACCCGACCAGTGCGAGCAGATACAGCACCACGCCGCCGTAGAGGCAGAACAGCGGGACTCCGTACAACGCGTCCTTCAGGGTGTGGTGCGATGCGTCGCCCACGTAGTAGAGGACTTTCTTCAAACCGAGCGACAACGCGATGATTCCCACGATCATCGGGAAATGCCAGAACGTGTAGCAATTCCGGGCGATCTTGATCTGGCGTTCGCCCTCGGCCTCGGCGAGCGCGTGTTCCACCGACAGTGCGGCGACATCGAAGTATGCCCACCACAGCAGCCCCGAGATACCGAGGCCGAGTAGGGCGCCGACCGCGATCGGCCACGAGATGGGCAGCCCGGCCACGCCGATACCGATGGAGACGATCGATTCGCCGAGCGCCACGATGATGATCAGCCCGTACCGCTCGGAAAAGTGACTGGCCGAATTCACCCGCCAGTCCTCACCTGCCAGGAATGTCCACAGCATGTCGCCCACGATCGCGGCAATCCACAGCCCGATCTGCACTGTGCCCGAGGTCGTCGCGGCAATCACCAACAGGCTGGTGCCGATCGCGATCGAACCTGTCCCCCATTTCATCGCCTGCCTGCGCAATTGTGGATCTTCCGCGCTGGCCAGCCGGAACATGACCAGGTGCACCAGCCGCACGACCAGGTACGCGATCGCGAAAACCAGTGGGCCGTACCAGCCGCCCTCCAGATCGCGGAACGCCTCGGGAATGGTGAGCGCCGCCAGGAACACCCCGCCCATGGCGACGAACATGGCTATCCGGGTGATGCCCTCGTCGGCGCGCAGGACATTGCCGAGCCAGGAGTACGCGATCCAGACCCACCACATCACCGCGAGCACCAGCGTCGCGCGCAGCAGGTTCTTGGCGCTGGTCTCCTCGGCGGCCAGGCCGGTCACCATGGTGAAGGCGAAGACGAGAACGAGGTCGAAGAACAACTCGAGCTGAGTTACCGAATCACCTTCGGAAACCTGCCGCAGCCGAATCCTTGTGGAACCGATCATGATGCACATGTTCGCACCTCTGTGCGACAGGTGCGCGCCGGATCCTGTGCGCGCAGGCTACTTGCTATCCGGCCTCGATCGTTTCGGTCTCCGAAAATCGCTCGGCGAAATCGATGAAGTTCGCCACCACCTCCTCATTCGAACGCCGCAGCGTCCGACTGACAAGGAGCCCGGGAACCGGAATCGGCAGATACAGCTCGACGTGATACCAGACGTCGGTGCCGTCCTTGCCATCGGAGATTTCGAACCAGCCCCCGCCCTTCACGCCACGTGTGCTGTCGGTGACCTCCCACGCGGACCGGCTGTCGGTCCAGTCGTATTCCAGAACCTGTAGATCCGAGCCGCCGATCAATTCCGCCTTGACGAACACCCGTCGCGGCCGGCCCTGGTCATCCCGGGAAGCGACGCGTGCATCGAGGTAGGAGTTCGACCATTCGGGAAGCGATTCGACCGCGGCCAGAGCATCCATCACCTGATCAGGGTCGGCATCGACGACGAATCGGATATCGGTTTTTGTGCGCATCCATACCTCCGCCCCCGCCCATTTACATCGGCGATTGTGCCCAGCGACACATACCGTCGTCAACTGTGTGGTCAGTGGCTGAGACCACCTCGGGTCGCCGCGGTATCGCGCATCACGCCGATGCCGACCGATCACCAACGGGGCTAACGAATTCCGGATTCGCGGTGGCGCCGAAAGACGAATTCGTCGGTCCAGCCGACTTGTCATCGGGGGATCGGTGCGTGCGGTGGCGGGGCATGGCCGATCGCTGTCCGGCCAGGCCGCGGGTGTTCGGGCCTGCTACTTCGACTCGATCACCGCGTCCGGTCCCGGGTAGACGAGCGACTCGTGCCCGTCGGTGAAGCGCACCAGGTAGGGCGGTCCGCCTTCGGGTCCGCGGACTTCGATGATCTCGCCGTGGCGGTCACCTTGGCCCACAACGTGCCCGTGTACCAGCAGTTGGTCTCCGACATTCGCCATCATTGCTCCATTATCGAATGCAAGTGATGCGCGTCACAAGCGCCGGTGTCAGTCCCCGCCCCCGATGATCCTTTCGACCGCGGCTTCGATCAATTCTTGGCTCTGTTCCTCGGTGAATACTTCCGGCAGCGTGAGCCGGTCCACGATCAGCCAGTTCAGTGCCAAATAGAGCAGCAGCACCGATTTCTCGTCGCCGGGCAACCCTGAGTCGAGGTGGTTGCGCACGTTGAAGTCGATGTCCGCGCGCACCCGTTCGGTGAGTACGGTGCGCAGTTCCGGCCGTCTGGTGGCCTCCAGTCGAAGCTCGAGCAGGGCCAGGTAGCCGGTGCGGAACGCCTCGATGCGTGAAACGACCTCCCGCATCAGCTCGGTGATGTTCGCGCGGGTCTTCGGCCCCTCGGTCAGCTTGGCCATGGTCGCCTCGCTCGGCTGTAGCCGCTCGTAGAACCGGCTACCGACCTGGGTCAGCAGGTCGTCGCGGTTGGCGAAGTAGTTCGATGCCGTCCCTGTGGGCACTCCCGCTTCCTTGTCCACCGCGCGGAAGGTCAGCCCACGTGCGCCTTCCTGCGCGAGCACCTCGATGGCCGCATCGATCAACGCTTGCCGTCGTTCCGGGTTGGTCCGCACTTGACACCACTCCATTCGTAGTACTACATTCACGCAATCACTTCAGGCAGAGTACAACGGATGGGGCGGTTTGGATATGCGAAAGCTTGTTTACTACGTCGCGGTTTCTCTCGACGGATACATCGCAGGTCCGGCGGGCGAGTACGACTTCTACCCGTTCGACGCCGAGATGGCGGCCTGGATCAACCAGCGGTACCCGGAGTTCGTCCCCACCTTTGCGCGCTCGCACTTCGACATGGCGCTCGACGAACCCGGCAAGCGTTGTGACGCGGTGCTGATGGGTCGCGGCTCCTATGAACCGGGCCTGGCCGCCGGTGCGACCAGCCCTTACGCACACATGAAGCAATACGTCGTTTCCAGCACGCTCGGCCGAATCGATGACCCGAAGGTAGAGCTGGTCGAGAGCGACCCGGTCGGCCTCGTGCAGCGATTGAAGAAGGAAGAAGGCGGCGATATCTGGCTCTGCGGCGGCGGCAAGCTCGCCGCGCAGCTGCTCGACGAGCTCGACGAATTGATCATCAAGAGTTACCCGGTCGTCGCGGGTGGCGGCATACCGGTCTTCGCCGGCGAGTTCCGCCCGACACTGTTCGCGCCGACGCAGCGCAAGGAATTCGGCAACGGTGCGCAGGTCACCTGGTTCACCAGGGCCTGACGACAATCCCGACTACTCCACAGAAAGCGGTACCGATATGCGAAAACTGGTCTACTTCGTCGGGATGTCCCTCGACGGTTACATCGCGGGCCCGAATGGTGAGATCGACTTCCTCCCAGTGCCGGAAGACATGCTGAGCTGGATTCGCACCGAGTATCCCGAGACGCTGCCCACCCATGCGCGCCCGCATCTGGGGTTGGCCGTGGATGAACCCAATCGCAAGTTCGACACCCTGGTGATGGGTCGCGGCACCTACGAGCCCGGCCTTGCCATCGGTGTGACCAGCCCGTACGCCCACATGCGGCAGTACGTGGTGTCGAGCACGCTGGGTCGGATCGACGACCCGGCGGTGGAACTGGTCGAGAGCGACCCGATCGGCCTGGTCCGCGCGCTGAAGCAAGAGGACGGTATGGACATCTGGCTCGCGGGCGGCGGCAAATTCGCGGCTGCCCTGCTCGACGAGATCGATGAGCTCGTCATCAAGGGCTATCCGGTGGTGGCGGGTACCGGCACACCCGCCTTCGCGGGCGAGTTCCGTCCGACGCTGTTCACGCCGACGCAGCGTCGCACCGTCAGCACCAATGGAACACAGGTCACGTGGCTGCGCCGGGCCTGATCGGCCGACGGCGGCACGATCGGGAAGCGCGGGTCGCGAATTGCGCTCCTGAACTCAGGCGCTGGTGAGGAAGGACAGGCGCACCTGGCGGTCCGGATTGTCGACATTGAGATCGACGAGGGCGACCGACTGCCAGGTGCCCAGCGTCAGCGCGCCGCCGATGACCGGAATGGTGGCGTAGGGCGGGATCAGCGCAGGCATGACGTGGGAGCGGCCGTGGCCGCGGGATCCGTGCGCGTGCCGCCAGCGGTCGTCGGCGGGTAGCAGGTCGCGCAATGCGGCGAGCAGGTCGTTATCGCTGCCCGCGCCGAGTTCGAGCACCGCGATTCCCGCGGTGGCGTGCGGCACGAAGACGTGCAGCAGACCGTCGCCGCCCGCCTCCCGCGCGAACTGCGCGCACTGCGGCGTGATGTCGTAGACGACTTCGCTGTGCCCCGTTGCCACCTCGAACACCGTGCTCTTCATGGTTTCCATCGTGCGGGTAGCCGCTGTGTCGCTCAACCGGACTCGCCGTACCGGTGCACTCGGCGCGCAGCCGCGACGCCGAAGCATTCGCCACCGTCTTCACTCCGGATGCGGACTACGTCACATTCCTCGGCACCCACACACGCCGGATGTGGTGGTCGTGCACGGCAAAGGCGTAGTGGTGAAGGGCCGCAAGCGACGCAACCGCCGCAACACCAAAGCCCAGACGACCGTGCTCGTTCGGCACGACGGCGAGTGGCTGATCGCGGCCTTCCAGAACACCGAGTATCGCTGGTTGCTGGAAACCCTTTCGGCCGAGTTCGATTCGCGAATGGCCCCTTCGATCCTCGTGAGCTGAGGAGGTACCGACAAATCCACTGGACCCGAGTCGGTAGTCTTGGTGGCTGTTAGCAGCTGATTGTCGATCTTGGAGGACCCTGTCGTGGCTCTCGTAGTTCAGAAGTACGGAGGATCCTCGGTAGCAACCGCCGAGCGCATCCGGCGCGTCGCTGAACGGATCGTGGAGACGAAGAAGCAGGGCCACGATGTGGTGGTCGTCTGCTCGGCGATGGGTGACACCACCGACGAACTGCTGGACCTGGCGCAGCAGGTGGCGCCCGCGCCGCCGGCCCGCGAAATGGACATGCTGCTCACCTCCGGTGAGCGGATCTCCAACGCGCTCGTCGCCATGGCCATCCATTCGCTCGGCGCCGAGGCGCGCTCGTTCACCGGCTCGCAGGCCGGCGTGATCACCACCGGCGCGCACGGCAACGCCAAAATCATCGACGTCACCCCGAGTCGGCTGCGCAGCGCGCTCGACGAAGGGCTGGTCGTGCTCGTCGCAGGCTTCCAGGGCGTCAGCCAGGACAGCAAGGACGTCACCACACTCGGCCGCGGCGGCTCCGACACCACCGCGGTCGCACTTGCCGCGGCGCTGGAGGCTGATGTCTGCGAGATCTACACCGATGTGGATGGCGTCTTCACCGCCGACCCGCGGATCGTGCCGGACGCCCAGCAGCTCGAGCAGGTCTCCTACGAGGAGATGCTGGAGCTCGCGGCCTGCGGCGCCAAAGTGCTGATGCTGCGCTGCGTGGAATACGCGCGCCGCTACAACGTCCCCGTGCATGTGCGCTCGTCCTACACCGACAAGCCGGGCACCTACGTTTACGGATCGATGGAGGACATCCCCTTGGAGAAAGCAATCCTCACGGGCGTCGCGCACGACCGCAGCGAGGCCAAGGTGACAGTGGTAGGACTGCCGGACGAGCCGGGCTACGCGGCCAAGGTCTTCCGGGCCATCGCCGATGCCGAGATCAACATCGACATGGTGTTGCAGAACATTTCCAAGATCGATACGGGCAAGACCGACATCACCTTCACCCTGCCGAAGACCGACGGTGCGCGTGCGGTGGAGATGCTGACCAAGCGTCAGGACGAAATCGGTTTCTCTCAGGTGCTGTACGACGACCACATCGGCAAGGTGTCGCTGGTCGGCGCGGGCATGAAGAGCCACCCCGGCGTGACGGCTACCTTCTGTGAGGCGCTGGCGAACGCGGGCGTGAACATCGACCTGATCTCCACCTCGGAAATCCGGATCTCGGTGTTGGTCCGGGATAGCGAACTGGACGAGGCGGTCAAGGTGCTGCACCGGGCCTTCGATCTCGGCGGCGACGAGGTCGCCGTGGTCCATGCGGGAACGGGGCGATAAGCCATGGGAGTTCGGGTAGGCGTCGTCGGCGCGACCGGTCAGGTCGGCGCTGTCATGCGAAAACTGCTGGAGGAGCGCAACTTCCCGGCCGACGAGATCCGGTTCTTCGCCTCGTCGCGCTCGGCGGGTAAGACGCTGCCGTGGCGCGGCGGCGAGATCGTCGTCGAGGACACCGAGACTGCTGATCCCTCCGGTCTCGATATCGCACTGTTCTCCGCGGGGGCGACTATGTCGCGCGTGCAGGCGCCGCGTTTCGCGGCGGCCGGGGTCACGGTCATCGACAATTCGTCGGCCTGGCGCAAGGATCCCGAGGTCCCGCTGGTCGTCAGCGAGGTGAACCCGGAGCAGACGCGCAATCTGGTCAAGGGCATCATCGCCAACCCGAACTGCACGACCATGGCGGCGATGCCGGTGCTCAAGCCGCTACACGATGTGGCAGGGCTGCAGCGCCTGATCGTTTCCAGCTACCAGGCGGTGTCCGGCAGCGGGCTCGCCGGGGTCGAGGAGCTGGCTTCCCAGGTGCGCGCCGTGGTCGGCGACGCCGAAAAGCTGGTGCACGACGGCAGTTCGGTGCAGTTCCCCGCGCCGAACAAGTACGTTGCGCCGATCGCTTTCGACGTGATCCCGCTCGCGGGCGCGCTCGTCGACGACGGTTCCGGCGAGACCGACGAGGATCAGAAGCTGCGCAACGAGAGCCGCAAGATCCTCGGCCTGCCCGAACTGCTCGTCAGCGGCACTTGCGTGCGTGTCCCGGTCTTCACCGGCCACTCGCTGTCGATCAATGCCGAATTCGCGGAACCGATTTCGGTGGAGCGCGCCAAGGAACTGCTGTCCAAGGCGCCGGGCGTCAAGCTTGTCGATGTGCCGACCCCACTGCAGGCTGCCGGCATCGACGAGTCCCTCGTCGGTCGCATCCGCCAGGATCCCGGTGTGCCGGAAGGTCGCGGTCTCGCCCTGTTCATCTCGGGCGACAACCTGCGAAAGGGCGCTGCCCTCAACACTATTCAGATCGCCGAGGTCCTGCTCGCCGACCGCTGAGTCCGGCAGGGCGCATCGAACCATCGAACGGCGCGGTGGTCCACAACGGGTGGACCACCGCGCCGTTCGACGTTCGTGCCGCATTCGGCGCGGTTCAGCGCCGCCGCAGGCCGTCGAACATGACCATGAAGCTGCGCCGGCGCTGATCATCGTTCGCGCCGGTGCTCTGCGCAGCGATGAAGGTGCCCTTGATGATTCGCATCAGGTCGTCGATATCGATATCGGTGCGGACTGCGCCGGATTGTTGGGCGCGCCGGAGTAATTCGGCGATCGCGCGGTTCATTTCGGCTACGGGTGCGAGGTGCTCGGGGGAGAGCTGTCCGCCGACGGCGTCGGCGAGGTCGCGTTTCAGACCACCGTCGGTCACCATCACGTCGAGGAAGTCGAAGAAGGCCCGGCCGGGGTCGTCGGCGGTGGACAGTTCGCGTGCGTGCGATGTCATGCGCTCGATGCGGTCCACGATCGCGGCTTCGAACAGGGCTTCCTTGGTTGGGAAGTGCCGGTAGACGGTGCCCGCGCCGACGCCGGCCCGGCGCGCGATCTCGTCCAGGGGCACCGAAAGACCTTCGGCCGCGAACGCCTCCTGGGCGGCAGCCAGCACGCGGTCGCGGTTGCGGCGCGCGTCGGCGCGCAGCGTACGCGGTTCCTGTTTCGGCGGATCGGTCACGAACGATGAGTTTACTGCCCCCATTGACAAACGGGGCGACCGTTCCGAATCATAAACGGGGTATACGTTCCGCTTATTTGGAGAGGTGTTTCATGGTGGAGTCTTCGGTGGAAAGCCCGCGCGAGCTGGTCGAGCGCTTGTTTGCGAGCCTGCCTGCGCGCGATGCCGACGCGTTCGTACAACTGCTCGCAGCCGATGTGGTGTTCGAGATACCCTTCGTCGTGCCCGGCATGCCGACTCGATTGGTCGGTCGCGAGGAGATCCGGGCCCATCTCACACAACGCTGGTCGAACCTCTCGGGCATCGAGGTGCACGACATTTATCCCGAGGTGCACGAGACCATCGATCCCGAGGTGATCCTGGTGGAGGCAGAGGTCGACATGACGGTGCCCGGCGCGCAGCGGGCTCGGGTCCGTACCTCTGTCAACGTCGTCCGGGTGCGTGACGGAAAGGTCGTGCTGTTCCGCGATTATATGGATACGGCTCGACTCGCCCGGCACACCGAGCGCTGATCGGGTGGCGGGCGGGCCGAAAATGGGCTCGCCCGCACGCCGTTTCGGTTGCTAGCCTCCGGTAATGGCAAACCCGCATGCTCAGGTGTACTTCGGCGACCGGATCGTTGCCGCCGACGCGGCATCGGTGAATGTCGCATCCTCGGCAGTTCTCTACGGCCTGAGTGTCTACACCGTGTTCCCGGTGCATGTGGATGGATCGGCGCGCACCGCTTTCCGGTTGGACGATCACTTCCGGCGGCTCGAAGAGTCCTGCAAGATCATCGGCATCGATCGTTTCGCCGCCGAGTGGGATTTCGTCAGGTTTCGGGCCGCCGTTGTCGAGCTGATCGAACGGAACGCGCCCGTCACCGATGTATTCGTGCGGGCGACAGTGCATGTCGTCGAGTCGATTCCGGGCACCAGGGTTCGTGGCTGCGCGATTCAGGTGAGCATGTTCGTCTATGACGCGGTGCCGATCGTCCCGCAGGACGGCATGCGGCTGAAATCCAGTCCGTGGCGGCGCATTCCGGATAATGCGATTCCTTCGCGCGCGAAAGTCAACGGCGCTTATGTGAATTCGGTGCTCGCCAAGCAGGATGCCATCGACAGCGGCTACGACGACTGCATCTTCCTCGACGGCAATGGCCATGTCTGCGAACTCAGTGCGGCCAACATTTTCCTGGTCCGCAATGGCACCCTCATCACCCCCGACGTGTCCTGCGACATCCTCGACGGCATCAACCGACGCACCATCCTCACCCTCGCCGCCGAGGACGGCATTCCGTTCGTCGAACGGACGGTAGATCTGACCGAGCTGTACATCGCCGACGAGGTTTTCGTCTCCGGCACGTCCGCGGGTGCGGCTCCGGTCACCGAGGTCGATGGCCGACTGATCGCCGATGGCCGCCCGGGACCGATCTCTCAGGCATTGCGCAAACGCCACGCGGCGGCACTGCGCACCGACGAACTGCACGGCTGGGTCACGAATCTGGCCGAGCCATCGGTCTAGCAGCCGATTCAGCGAATCCCGGGCGTGCGTGGATCGGGGCCGAGGCATACCAGAATGACGCAGCCGGGCGCGGTGTCCGCGAACGGTGGGGCCAGCGGGTAGTTCAGGCAGGCGAAGACATTGCAGCCCGGATATGCCGCCGGCCCGATTCCGAAGACCGCGAGCAGGATGTTGTTATCGACGAATCGGCTCGGATCCAGTCGCACCGGCGGCTCGATGTAGGGACCTGGGTCGGGGAGCGGCCTTTCGTCGAACGCGGCGAACAGCCTGCGGAAGAATTCGTACGGCAGTTCCGCGATGTTCTGCACGATTCCGGACAGGCCCTGGCGGCTGACGTTCCCGTAGGCCCCGGTCCAGACCACGGTCAGGTCCAGGCTGGGGATGATGAAGACGTCCTGCAGGCCGAGCCCGGACATCGCATACACATCGGGGGGTAGGAAGGTGGCGGTCTCCGCGCACCCGGGCCCGGTCCAGAAGAGGTACCCGTAGCAACTGTTCGTCGCCGAGGGCTGCCGCGCCTGCCGCAGATACTCCTGCGACACGAGTTGCTCGGTGCCCCAGCGCCCGTTGTTGCTCACCAGCAGGCCCAGCTTCGCGAAATCGTTCGGCGGGATCATCAGGTGCGCGTATCCGTAGGTGTGTCCGGCGCGATCGCGCGCCCAGTAGTAATCGCCGCGAGCAATGCCGAGCGGATCGAACAGCTCCCGCTGCGCGAATTGTTGCAGTGGTTCGCCGACCGCCAATTCGATGACATACGCGAGCAGGTCGACATTGCGCTGGCTGTAGCTGAACGCCGTGCCGGGCGGGTCGTTCAGTGGTACACCGAGCGCCTGCACCGCGCTGTTCGGGTCGATGGGAATCACTCCCGTAATGCCCTCGGTGAGCACTCCGACGCGCATGCCCGAGCTCTCGGTGAGCAGGTTCTCCACCGTGATCGACCGATGGACTTCGTCACCGAGTCCCGGCGGCAGATATCGATCGATCGGCGCATCGATGTCGAGCTTGCCTTGGTCCCAAGCTATTCCGGCGAGCACCGAGACCACGCTTTTGGTCGCGCTCCAGATATTCCACGCGACGTTTCCGGTTCGATCGTTCGTCGGCCCCTCGCCGATCAGGCAGTTGTGCCGGAAGACCTGCACATTCAACCGATTCCGCTCGCCGGCGAAGGCCACGGCTTCGGCCAGCCGTTGCGAATCCAGCCCCACCTGTTCCGGCGCCGCCCGCTCCGGTTCCCGCCCGGACGACACCCCGCAGGTCCTCTGCTCGGCCGAGGTCGCCTGCGCACTCCCGGCGAACACACTCCCCGCCACCAGCGATACCGCCGCGATTCCTGCCAGGAATCCGTAGAAACGCCCCATGGCCAAAGGCTATCGTGCCGACACCCGATGCACTGGGCAACAGGCTGAGCGTCGGCCGGGCAAAAATTTGGCGCTACGAGGAGGCCGAATTGCCGGGTTACCCGAGGGTGCACAGCAGTTCCGCCGCCTCCAGCACTCGGCGCCCCGATCTGATCGGGTATATCCGTTGCCGCTGACTACGTTCCGGCTTGGTCAACGCCCACAACCCAGGCGCCCCGGCGGCGACCGTGCCGATGACGCGCGTCGCGAGCTCGGACTTTTTGCACACCGGTGGCATCGATCGTGGTGATGGCGAGGGATGCCACCGCCGCATCCCTCGACCACCGTGTCGCGGACCACGAATCGAGCGCTCGGAATCGGAGCATCACCGAATATGCGAAACGCCGCCAGATCGTCAGACCTGGCGGCGCTGAGCCGCCGGACGCCACGCCAGCGTCACGACTCGGTGCCGACGTCCCACAAGCGCCTCTCGGCGAGTGGTCGCTCGAAGCGACAAAAGGGGTGAGGCCCGGGGCTGTCCGGACGCCGACAGGGGTGGTCAACCGTGCTGCGCTGCGATCTATTCCGCACCGTCGAATGTGATCCACGCCACGGGCGACGGCACGCTCTCGGCCTACGAGATGCGGTTACTTGAGAAAATCATTCTCTTGACTAATTCCAGAAAAGAAGCAACCATCGTGGGCATGCACACCGACACCACCGATCCGCGCGAACAGTTGCGCGCGGCAGGCCTGCGGGTTACTGCCCCGCGGGTCGCGGTGCTGGATGCGGTCGCAGCCCGACCGCATTCGGACGCCGATCGGCTTGCTGCCACGGTCCGGGAAGCATTGGGTTCGGTATCCACACAGGCCGTCTACGACGTGCTTCGGGCCTGCGTGCACGCCGGAATCCTGCGGCGTATCGAGCCGGCAGGTTCGGCCGCGCGCTACGAGACCCGTACCGGAGACAACCACCATCACCTGGTGTGCCGAAGCTGCGACACGGTCGTGGACGTGGACTGTGTTGTGGGCAGCGCCCCCTGCCTGGAACCCGTGGACGACCACGGTTTCACGATCGATGAGGCAGAGGTCGTCTTCTGGGGTCTGTGCAGTACCTGTCGTTCCCGAGAACGGTAGTCACCCCGACAGCCCGGGACAGCCCATCCCCGGGACGTTTGTTCCATCAACCGAGGAGGCTTCGACATGACCGAGCCGACAACCACCAACACCGGTACCCCGGTGCAGAGCGACGACGAGTCGCTGACCGCGGGCGCCCAGGGCCCCATCCTGTTGCACGACCATTACCTCATCGAGAAGCTCGCCCAGTTCAACCGTGAGCGGGTGCCGGAGCGGATCGTGCACGCCAAGGGTGCGGGCGCCTACGGTGAGCTGGTTGTGACCAACGATGTCAGCCGCTACACCAAGGCCAAGCTGTTCCAGCCGGGTGCGCGGACCGAGTCGCTGGTGCGTTTCTCCACGGTGGCCGGTGAGCAGGGCAGCCCCGACACCTGGCGCGACCCACGCGGTTTCGCGGTGAAGTTCTACACCGAGGACGGCAACTACGACCTCGTCGGCAACAACACTCCGGTCTTCTTCATCACCGACCCGATCAAGTTCCCCGACTTCATCCGGTCCCAGAAACGCCTGCCCGGCAACGGACTTCGCGATCACACCATGCAGTGGGACTTCTGGACCCTGCGCCCGGAGACCGCGCACCAGGTGACCTGGCTGATGGGTGACCGTGGCATCCCGAAGACCTACCGCCACATGAACGGCTACGGTTCGCACACCTACCAGTGGATCAACGCTGCGGGCGAGCGCTTCTGGGTGAAGTACCACTTCAAGACCGACCAGGGCATCGACTACCTGACCCAAGCCGACGCCGACCGGATCGCCGGCGAGAACGCCGACTATCACCGCAAGGACCTCTGGGACGCGATCGAGCGCGGCGAGTTCCCGAGTTGGACGGTGCACGTGCAGGTCATGCCGGTTGCCGAGGCCGCGGGCTACCGGTTCAACCCGTTCGACCTGACCAAGGTGTGGTCGCACCAGGACTACCCGCTGATCGAGGTCGGCAAGTGGACCCTGAACCGCAACCCGGGCAACTACTTCGTCGACATCGAGCAGGCCGCCTTCGAGCCGTCGAATATCGTTCCCGGCATTGGTTTCTCGCCGGACAAGATGCTGTTGGGCCGGGTGTTCGCCTATGCAGATGCGCACCGCTACCGGATCGGCACCAACTATGCGCAGCTGCCGCCCAACCGTGCCAAGGCCGCCGAGGTGAACTCCTACTCCAAGGAGGGCTCCATGCGCTACGAGTACAACGACGCGAGTGTGCCGGTGTACGCGCCGAATTCCTTCGGCGGCCCGCACGCCGACCCGGAACAGGCGCCGGATGGCGGCATCTGGGAGTTCGATCCCACGGTCGTGCGCGCGGGCTACCTCGAGCACGCCGAGGATGGCGACTTCACCCAGGCGGGCACCTTGGTACGTGAGGTGCTCGACGATGACCAGCGAGATCGCCTGGTGAACAACATCGTCGGCCACGTGCTCGGTGGGGTGCAGGAGCCGGTGCTGAGCCGGGTCTTCGAGTACTGGAAGAACGTGGACTCCGATCTCGGCAAGCGGGTCGAGGAAGGCGTGCGTGCAGGACTGAACGGCGCATCGGCGTAGCAGACCAGAACGTCGGCAGGTGCTTACCTCTTTAGGTGTGCACCTGCCGTGCTCTGTGTGCTCAGCTTTCAGGCGTTGCGATGGAGCAGTGGCGTGTGGGGCGTTCGCGCCGGGTGTCATCTGCGTCGGCCAATGCACAGCAGTGGGCCTCAGGCGCGGAAAGCAATTCGGAGACGTCCAGCAAGGCGCGCCTTCCCAGGGTTTCCGAGCAGTGCTGGGTACGTCGTGTGCTGTACACGACTTGCTCTGCCGGGGCTTGGGTGAGCAGGCACACAGCTTCCAGCGTGGTCGACTGGCTGCGGTTGCGTTTCGGGCATTTTGGAGTGACGACGCACAGGCATTGTTGCTCTGGGCGAGCGTGGGCGGCCAGTTCAATGCGCGCGGCAGCTGGTCTGTGGTGGGTGCGTGCGCGGGTCCCTCGGACTGGTGTTTATGCCGCATGACTGCCTTGCCGCTGGAGTTGCTTCAGCCGGTGGCGGTGTTGTTGTCGCTGTTGTTCGTCGCGATGATGGATGCGGGCCATCGCTTCGGCGAGGAGTTCGCCGGGGTGGTGGCGATGGTTGATCTGTGGTGTTCGGGTGGGGTCGATGTGTGGCGGGGCGATCCATGCGATGCGGCCCGGGTGCTGCGAATCCGGTCCCAGCACAATAGTTTTCCAGCCGCCCGGCCCATCGTGGACGAGGGCGTGGCAGTGATCGCAGGCCAGGGTTTCGTTGCCGATATCGGTCGGGCCGCCCTTGATCCAGTCGGTCACGTGGTGGGTGGCGCACAGGCTGGCGGGGGCATCGCAGCCGGGGCGGGTGCAGCCGCGTACGGATGCGATCAATGCCATCCGCTGTGCCGCGGTGGCGAGTCGTTTGGCGCGCCCGAAATGTAGTGGCATTCCTTGGTGATCGAACACCGCAAGGAAAGGCTGTGACCGTTCGGCGAGCTGCAACGCTTCAGCGACGGGGACGGTGCCGCCGGTCGCGGTGGTCGCGACTCCGGCCGCGCGTTCGACGTCGGCGATGCTCATCGTCAGGATGGTGGAGACCGGGAGCCCGCGATGTGCGCCGAGCTTGTCGGCCGACATCCCGGGTTGCAGCAGCGCTACCAGGGCATCGTGATTGCGCTGCGCGGCGGTGCGGGTATCGCGTGCGGCCGCGGCAACCATCGCTTCGCGGTCCACGTATTCGCAATCGCCGGAAGGGCTTTCCGGATCGTCGGGGTTGTTCATGCCGGGCCGGGCCAACTTGGCGACCACGGGATCCAGCAAGGCGCGCAGAGTGGGGGTGAGCTCGCCGCGGAGGGAGGACATGCCATCGGCGCGCTGGCGTCCGATCATGATCCCGCGCATCCGCTTGCGATCCTGGTCGTCGGTGAGCTTTCCGTCCGGGTCCAGGTAGGCGAGGATCGCATCGCCGACCTTGGCGATATCGTCGGGTGAACCGGTGCGGGCGTGCTCGGCCAGAACCTCTTCGGCCGCTTCGAATTCCGGGTCCGCGGTCGAACCGGGGACTCGCTTCAATATCGCAGCGATCCGGTTGGCATGGTCGGCGGAGATGTCGCCATCCGCCAGGGCGGCAGCGGTCCGAGGGTGTCGTGGCTCATGCGTTTCCCCCGACATGTCGCGCCAGGTGCCGAGGCAGTGCGCTGCGGCGATACGGCGGCCCGCTTCCTGACTGGACAGGCGCAGGGTTTCCATCAGGAATCCCCTCGGTCCGTGTGCGCCTGCTCGGGCGGGAATGTGGCGTTCGACTACCTCGACGGTCAACCGATTGGCGAGGGCGGCCAGCATTCGGCCGCTGCGTTCGACATCGCGCAGCAGTTGGGTGACTTTGTCGTCGGATAGACCGGTGAGAGGTTGTTCGAGCAGGTCGGTGACGGCGCTGAGCAACGGGTCGGCGACCCGTTGCTCGGCTACTTCACCGTTCGAACTCATGTTCTAATAATATCGAGCAGGACCGGCTTTTGCACTAGAAAATGCCATCTGATCTGCGCCTTTTCACAATATGGTCGTGATCCGGGCAGAGGAGACCCCGTCGGGAAGTGGTGCTGCGTGCTACGTGGTGTCTCACGGGCCATCTGGGCATAGGCCCGTTTGTTCGGCTACCCGACCGCCTGACACAGTGAGGGCATGTTTCGGCTGACACGTAACTATCGGGTAGTCATCGCCGCCGCGCTCGCGCTTCCACTACTCGCCGCCTGCGGCACCGATTCGCAAGCGGCGCAAGAGCTTCCGAGCACGGCCGCGCCGGTGCAGGCCGCCGCGCGGATCGCGGACCTGGAGATGCGCTACGAATCCCAAATCGGTTTGTTCGCCGTGGACACCGCCACCGACAAAACCGTGTCGAACAGCGCCAACCAGCGTTTCCCGTTGTTGTCCACGTTCAAGACCCTTGCCGTGGCGGCCTTGCTGAAGGCGCATCCGCTCGACACCGGATATTTCGACCGCGTCATCCAGTTCACCGAGGCCGACCTCGTCGCGAACTCGCCCGTCACCAGCACGAAAGTCGCCACCGGAATGTCGGTCGCCGAGCTCTCCGAAGCGGCGATCACCCGCAGCGACAACACCGCCGCCAACCTGCTGCTGCGCGAACTCGGCGGCCCCGCGGAGGTGACGGCGTTCCTGCGCACACTCGGCGACCAGGTGAGCAGGCTGGATCGGTGGGAACCCGAACTCAACTCCGCCGTCCCCGGCGATCCACAGGACACCACCACCCCAGCCGCGCTCGCCGCCGACTATCGCGCCTTGGTCCTCGGCGATGCACTCGGAACCTCGGAGCGTGACCGATTGATTTCCTGGTTGAAGGCGAATACCACCGGCAACAAGCGAATTCGCGCCGGTGTCCCCGTCAACTGGACAACCGGCGACAAGACCGGCACCGGAGCCTACGGCTGCCTGAACGACGTGGCGATCACCTGGCCCGACGGCGGCCGAGCCCCGATCGTCATCGCGGTGCTGACCCGCAAAGGCACCGCGGACGCCACGGGAGACGACGCGGTCATCGCCGACGCCACCAAGCTCGCCACCGAATCCCTGCGCTGATCCTCGACAGCTCACCCTCGTCCTCGCCCCCCCGGAACCAAGGTTGCTGTTCGAAATCGGAACGGTCGATTTCGAGCGAGTCCGGTTCCCCGAGCAACCCGTGCGACGTAGCTTGACCCAGTGGCTGCCGACGACGACACCGCATCGCCGAACCCTAGCCAGGAGCCTGTCGGTCCGCCCGAACCGCCGGCTCCGGAGGTGTCGTCGTCGGACCTGGCAGCCCTCCAGCGCCAACTGGAACTCGCGAAGCGCAGCGGGCGGTACGCGCTGATCACCGCGATTGTCTCGGCTGTGATCTCGGCCAGCGCGTCGGCGTGGTCATCTATCCACGTGAGCAGCACGGGAATGGACCGGCAGCAGCGATTCGCGGCAGCGCAGGCCGTCCGGTCGAATCGCGAATCCGTCTACGTGGATTTCGTTGTTGCTTACAGTGGCCTCGTAGGGCAGCTGGGTCGTCTGCGCGCCGCCTTGCAGCTCCATCCACCGGATTTCGTGTACCTGTCATCGGAATTCGACAAGCTCTTCGAACCGATGCAAATCCTGCTACGTGCCGAAACCGCGGTCCGTATCGTGGGCAGCGAGATGGGCCCAGCCCTCGCCCGCTGGGATAGGACGCTGCGGGCGCTCACCGTGGGCCCCGAGTCCTTGGAGGTCGTCCGGGACCATCTCGATCAATACCGGGGTCGGTTTACCGACGACGACCAATGGCGTCGAATCTCGACCGTGGGAATATCGGCGATCGAGAGATTCTCGACGGACACCGCCGTGGATGAGATCGCCGAGCGCGCCCGCGAAGACCTGGGCTCCGGATGATCCCCATCGGCGAAACCGGTCGCCGACATTCGGGCTGATCGGTGCGGTGTCGGGCCAGGGTCGGTTGAACTCGCATCCGTCGCCGCAGCCTGTGCGGTCCGCGTGGCCGGCCGCGCTGGCGCTGATGCTGATGCGTGAAAGCAAGTCCGATGCGGTCGGCCCGGACGGGGCCGAGGCGGAGCCGCCGAATCCATCGACTGGCAGTCGCGCTGTAAACCGCTCCGCCCCTGGCTGTTCCAGCCAGGGGCGGAGCTTGTTCGTCACAGGCTGCGGCTACACCGCACTACAGCAGGCCCCACCAATACAGCAGGGTAGCCAGTATCCACACGACCACGGTTTCCATCGCCGCTCCAATCTCCTTGGCGCCCTCATCTCCATCATCCGCCGATTCGGGCTCACATGGTGGTAACTCGACCGGTTCCCGCTGATATCGACGGCTCTACCTGCGATCTTGTGCCTACAAGATCTTCTTAAGGGCGTGCCAAGCCCCGGGCTGCATTGTTTGTGTCAACACCGGAACACACCGGAAAACAATCACCCGGACCCGACAAGGACAGACGATGATCGGCAAGCTGACCACCGCCCTCGCCCTCACGACCACCGCAGGCGCCCTGGTGTTCGGCGCGGGCACCGCGATCGCGGACACCACCGGCCACCCCGGCGCCGCGCTCACCGGTCAGGCCACCTGCACCCACCGGAGCGATCGCATCGAGATCGAGATCGCCGCCCCCATCGTTTACGCGCAGGCAGGCTATCGGCCCGGCGAACACCAGTTGATCCGGTACCGCACCGTCGTCTACGACGCGGCCAAGGGCACCCTGGCCGTCGCGAGCGAGTGGGAGAAGGGCAAAGCCACCGACACCAAGGCTGCCGACATGGACGGCGCGGAGCTGAGGGTGCTGCGCAACGACCCGAACGCCTACAAGGTCATCCAGCAGGTCGAGTGGCTGGCGCCGGACGGGGAGAACCCCGTCGCCAGCACAGATCTCTACGCCACCGGCTACCAGATCAAGGACGGCCGCACCGTCCTCGGCACCTTCGAGTACTGCCAGTAGGCAGCGCCAGGGGGAAATAAGCCACCACCGGGGGGTGGGAACCGGGCACGACCTGTCTTCGAGGGGTTGACAGGTCACGCCCAGGGAAAAGGCCAGCCGGACCGGTCCACGAGGGGTGACCGGTCCGGCCGGCTTTCGTTAGAGCGCAGACACTTTCGGATGGCTCTTCCAGGAGCTGACCGGCAACCGCCACTGCCGAAGGTAACCATTCGGTGCACGCCGACGATCCCACCCAGGTATGGGTCGGGCCGGTTCACGAGGGGTGACCGGCCCGGCCGCTTTTCCACCGAACGTGGTCGGTGTCACCGGCTGTTCGTTTGCCGGACCTGATCAGGGGCTGACAGTCTGGAAAGGTGTCTCAGCCCGAAGCGTCCGACCCGACCGAAAGCTCAGCCACTCCGACCCCGTACCGCCTGCTGTCCCTCGATCATCAGACCGCCCTGGACAACGCCGAGTTCCGGCTGCGCGAAGAGTTCGCGACCATGTTCGATCAGGAAACGATCCACCG
This sequence comes from Nocardia sp. NBC_01009, assembly GCF_045208035.1. Taxonomy (NCBI): domain Bacteria; kingdom Bacillati; phylum Actinomycetota; class Actinomycetes; order Mycobacteriales; family Nocardiaceae; genus Nocardia; species Nocardia sp. NBC_01009. Next base: position 1,607,437 of record NZ_CP108695.1, read on the forward strand.
CTTCCTGTACCGCTCATACGAGGGTTTCGCCGCCCGCGCCACGGTGACGATCTACCTGCCACTGCTCGCCGAAAGATTCGGCAGGCAGCGTCTGCAGGCCCTGGCCAAGGTGGAAGGTAAAGTCCCGCAACCTCGTCCGACCGTGCTGTTCATGTGCACGCACAACGCGGGCCGCTCCCAGATCGCCCTCGGCTATTTCACCCACCTCGCGAAGGGGCGCGCCGTCGCTTGGTCCGGCGGCTCGGACCCGAGTGGCGCCCTCAACCCGGCCGCGATCGAGTCCATGGCCGAGATCGGCATCGACATCGCTGACGAATACCCCAAGCCGTGGACCGACGAAATCATTCGCGCCGCCGATGTCATCGTCACCATGGGCTGCGGCGACACCTGCCCGCTCGTGCCCGGTCCCCGCTACGAGGAATGGATCATCGAAGACCCGGCCGGACTCGACATCGAGCAGGTCCGCCCTATCCGCGACGACATCGGCTCTCGCATCGAGAAGTTGCTCACCGAACTCGGTGTGTAGTTGTGACGTTGCGGCCCTGGTCGCCGCCGATCGGCCAGGCGGTCACGGAATTACCTGCCCCGGTGTCCGTTTCAGAATCTGATCGCCGAACATTGTGCGCCGATCAGCTGCTCTGCTCACCGGGGTTGGCGCACACTCGGAGACGTCGGTGTTCGCGGCATGGAGAACGGGGGGCTGATGCGTATTCGGCCACGGCAACAGCTCTTGGACCTCTGGCGGTCGATGCTGGCCGCCTGCTATCACGAGGGAACGTGGGAGTGGGGTGGGTGTGATGGCGCCAACTCGATCAGCGATGCGCAACAACTGCTCTGTCTGCTGTATCCGGCCACCGAGATCGGAGCGTTCGCGCTCGACAGTCCGGACGATATGGCCGCCGACGTCAGCTCCGCGCTGGAGTCGCTCGGCCCGCCCCTGCAGATCGGGGCGGTCACCGTCGGCGTGCTCGAGGATTACCTCACCCGCTACACCGGCCCCGAGGGAGAACCGGTCTTTGCCGCCGGCGGCCACCTGCGTTCCGCCGACGACCGCGCTCTCATCGACGCTCAGCTCGGGCAGCTGGATCGGGCGCGGCAACTGCTCGACACCCGTCCCGCCACCGCGTTCAGTCTGGCCAGCGCTGCCCTGATCGGGCTCGATGAGCTGGCGTATGCCCGCCGGGACGCGGAAAGAGGCTAGTGCGCATGCTCGTCTTCTCGACCTCCGACAAGGGCGGCGCCGGTCGATCGGTGACCAGCTGCAACCTCGCCTACCGACTCTGCCTGAGCGGCAAGGACGTGGCATATCTCGACTTCACGTTCGGCTCGCCGACGGCCGGGGCATTGTTCGAGATCGACGATGTCGCACGTGGCGCGACTTCCGGCGGACTGCACTCGTATCTGCTCGGCAGTGTCGGATTTCCTGCCGGAGTCGATGTCCATGCGATGACCGACCGGGCTGCCTTGCGCAGTTCGGCTTCTCGCGCGGCCAAGCTGGTGTTGTTTCCCGGCGACAAGGGCGGTGCCGAATTCCTGACCGTAAACGACGGCATGGTGCATCGGTGCGCGGATCTGCTGTCGCAATTGGAGCGCACATTCGAGGTGGTCGTTGTCGACCTCAGCGCAGGGCGTTCGGCCGCATTGGAGTTGGCGCTGAGAGCCACTGCGCTGCCGCAACTTCGAGCGCATACCGTGCGCTGGCTGGTGTTCCATCGTTGGAGCAGGCAGCACATTTTGGCGGCGGCCGGGCTGGTGCACGGCCCGAACGGGTTGCTGCGGGTCGGTCGGGAGTGGGGGCACGATGCGGTGTGTCTGCTCGAATCGGTTCGGTATGTCCGAACAGCAGTCCCATCGGTCGCCGCGCTGAGCATGATGAGCCACCCTGCTCAGGCGGCATGGTTGGCCGAGCAAGACGAAGTGCTCAAACGGCTCGCCTCGAGCAATCGGCTGGGCGCGAGCGCACTGCTGGGCACAACACCGGTGGAGCCCGTGCTGCAATGGCGTGAACAGGTCATTCTCGATGTGGATGTCGACGCGCACATTGCCAACCCGGCGACAGCCGACGCGTTCGTCGAGCTGGCGCATCGGCTCCTCGACGATGGGACATGGGAATCGTTCTGATGCGGAACACCAGATTCAGGACCTCCGGGACGCGGTAGACAAAATGTTGAATCTGTCTTACCGTCAGTACATGTTGCTCCAAGAGTATCGTGATGCTCCGAGGTTCGAACTGCGGTCGGGTACGACGTGGAAGTCGCCGTGGGGGATGTATGCCGCGCTGCGTGAGCAGGATCCGGTGCATCATGTGGTGCCGGAGGGGCGGCCCGAGCAGAACTACTGGGTGCTCACGCGGCACGCGGATGTGTATGCGGCAGTGCGGGATACGGAGACGTTCTCCTCCAGCGAAGGGCTGACAGTGGAGTACGGGGAGCTCGAGCAGATCGGGCTGACCGACAATCCGCCGCTGGTGATGCAGGATCCGCCGGTGCACACCGAATTTCGGCGACTGGTTGCGCGCGGGTTTACGCCGCGGCAGGTCGTCGACGTCGAGCCGGTGGTGCGTGGCTTCGTCAGGCAACGCCTGGATCAGCTGGCCGAGCAGGGTGGGGGCGACATCGTCGAGCAACTGTTCAAGCCGCTGCCGAGCATGGTTGTCGCGCACTATCTCGGGGTGCCGCCGGAGGATCGCGGGCGCTTCGACGGGTGGACCGATGCGGTGGTTGCGGGGAGTATCGACGCGCGTAACACCCATGCGCAGCAGGCTTCGATGGAGATGCTCGGCTACTTCGCCGAGCTGATCAAACGGCGTCGCACCGACCCGGGCGACGACACCGTGTCGCTCTTGGTGCAGGCGGGCCTGGCCGCGGACGACGACGATGTGCGCGGCCTCGTCCAGATCCTTGCCTACACCTGGACGATGGTCGCGGGCGGCAATGACACGACAACCGGATTACTCGGTGGCGCAGTGCAATTGCTGCAGCAGCACCCGGAGCAGCGTGCGGCGCTCGTGGCCGACAAGGACCGCATCGAGATCGCGATCGAGGAACTCGCCCGGCTGACCTCGCCTGTGCAGGGACTGGCCCGGACAACGACCCGAGAGGTGGAATTGCACGGCACGACGGTGCCCGCGGGACGCAAGGTGTTGCTGGTCTACGGCGCGGCCAACCGTGACGACCGGGCCTACGGTACCGACGCCGAGGAACTGGACATCGACCGGAATCCCCAGCGGATCCTGACCTTCGGCCACGGCCCCCATCACTGTCTCGGTGCGGCGGCAGCGCGGATGCAGGCCCGAGTTGCCTTGGCGGAGTTGCTGGATCGCTTTCCCGACTACGTCGTCGACATCGATGCGGTCCAGTATGCATCGGGCCCGTACGTGCGCAGACCGACCACGATCCCGTTCCGGTGCACGGCATGAACGGTGACTGGTTGGCCGACGGCCGGGCCGAACTGGCGTCCGAACGCATCCTCGACGCGGTGCGCACGCTGTTCTTGGAGAAGGGTGTCAGCGGGGTCGGTATGGCCGAAGTCGCCGATGCTGCAGGGTGTTCCAGGGCGACGCTCTACCGCTACTTCGACAATCGCCAGGCGTTGTATGTGGCCTTCGCGGGTCGCGAGGCGCGGCAATTGGTCGAGCGGGTGTGGCGCGATCGGCCCGACGATGCGAGCGCCGACCGTGCCGAGCAGCTGCTCGACGGCGTTGCCGCGGTGCTCGCCGAGGTGCGCAAGACGCCGCACCTCGCGGTGTGGTTCGAGCCTGCCAACTCCGGAATCGTTGCCCAGCTGTCGAATTCGTCGCACGTGATCGATGCGATCGGCACCGGTTTCGTCGCGGGCTATCGTCCACGATTGGCCGCGGCCGCGGCGCGGATGCTCGGGCAGTGGGTGGTGCGGGTGGTCGTTTCTTTGCTGACGCTGCCGGGCGCGGGGGCGGACGAGGAGCAGGCGATGCTGCGAAACTTCCTGCTGCCCTTCCTGCTCGACGAGCGGACCGTCATCGAATGACCATGACCGGCGCCGTGGTGGACGGTGCCGGTCATGGTTGGTTCCTACGGCGGGCGATTACCCGACGGTCTGTGCCGAGTAGTCGGGCAGGTCGTAGGCGTCGGTCCCGCTGAGCATCTTCATCATCAGCGGTTTCATGATCTTGGCGGTCATCAGCTTGCTGACCATATGGCCCGCGCGAATCCCGAAGCGGGTCTTCGGGGTCATCGCCTTCAGACCGCCCGGCGGCAGCTCCTGCGCCTTGGCGACGAACGGCCGCAGCACCTCTTCGTAGCGGGCGAGCGCCTGCTGCGGATCACCGGCGTGTGCGACGATTTCGCCGGCCAGCACGTACGCGCCGACCAGGGCCATCGCGGTGCCCTGACCGGTGAGCGGCGAGCCACAGTAGCCCGCGTCGCCGAGCAGCACGACGCGGCCCTTCGAGTAGGTCGGCATGTCGATGCGCGCCAGCTCGTCGAAGTAGAAGTCGCCCGCCTCGGCCATGGCATCGCTCACCGTGTTCGCAATGGTGCCGCCGCCTGCCAGCCGCTCGCGGATCAGCTGCTGCTGTGCCGGGATATCGCGGCGCAGTGCCGGATCGGCGTCGGTGCGCATCGTGATGATCGCCTTGCAGGTGGTCGGGTCGTAATCGGGACGGAGACCGACGTTGGTCGCGCCGACCAGCGAGTTCATCGTGAACCAATTGTCTTCGGTGCCTGCGGGGGTCGGCAGCGTGAAGAAGGACATGTACCCACCGAGATAGGTCGAGAACTCCTCTTCCATGCCGAACACCAGCCGCCGGGTGGTGGAGTGCAGTCCGTCCGCGCCGATCACGATGTCGAAGCGTTCGGTGCTGCCGGAGGCGAAAGTGACATCGACGCCGGTGTCGTCCTGGCTGATGTCGGTGATCCATGTGCCGTAGCGGTAGTCGACGCCGCCCGCTTCGGCGAGCGCGTCGAGCAGTACCTGATTGAGGTCACCGCGGGTGAGCTCGATTTCGGCCACGGCGCCCTTGCCGTCGAACATCTCGGCGGGCATACGCAGCAGCTCCTTGCCTTCGCTGTCCACCATGACGATGCCGCGCTCGTCGAGCTGGACCTTCCGGATGCCGGGCATCAGGCCCATCCGCTCCGCGACCTCGCTGCTCGGCCCGCGCAGGTCGACGGCCTGACCGCCGGGGCGGGGCGCGTCGGCGCGCTCGACCACGGTGGCCCGGATGCCGGCCCGGAGCAGCTGCAGGGCAACGGCATTGCCGCCGATACCGCCGCCGGAAACGAGGACACGAGGCTGGTCGGTGGGGGTGGCGGAGTTGGCATTCATGTTCTGATCCCTTGCTTTGACTCGAATGTCTTAGACATATGTTTAACAGAGTCTTGCACATTTGTCTAGTACAAATGTGCAAGACGAACGTACAGTGAAGGCATGGGAAACAGAGAAGAGCTGCTCACGGCGGCGCGCACCTGCCTCTACCAGCGCGGATTCGCGGCGACCACGGCTCGCGACATCGCGGATTCCGCCGGGGTGAGCCTGGCGGCGATCGGGTACCACTTCGGATCGAAGGACCAATTGATCAGCGAGGCGATCACCGAGGCGATCGGCGACGGCATCGACGATGAACTGGAAAACCTGATCCGGACAGTGGGCGCGGGACGTTCGCTCGCCGAGTCGTTTGCCGCGACCTGGGCAGGCATCGGCGCGATCTTCCTTCGCAACAGGGAAGGCATTGTCGCGTCTGCAGAGAACATCATCCGGGTCCATCGATCGTCGGATGGGAAACGCTACATGGAAAAGGCCGGTGCGCAAGCCGTCAGTGAAATCGCGGCAATCCTCGGCAAGGTGTACCCGGAGCTGTCACAGATACAGGCCGATGCGGTCGGCCGGTTGTATTACACGCTGCTGAACGGTCTTTCGATCCAGTGGCTGAGCAATCCGGATGGTGCGCTGCCGACCGGTGACGACTTCGCTATTGCCCTTGCCGCACTGGTCCCGCAACCAGCAGCGCCCGCGGGTGTCCCGGGCGCTGCCGGTGCGGAGCCGGCCTAGTTCTGGCGCTGGAGATAAGCCTTCCAGCCGCCGAACGAGGTGATATCCGTCGCCGCCTCGGCGGCGTCATACGTGCAGGCGAAACCGATAACCGAACGCCCATCGGACAATTCGATGCTGGTCAGCGCCATCGGCGCGGGCAACGCGGCAAGGAAGCGGCCGAGGCCGGCCTCCGAGACCCGGAACAGCTCGCCCAGGATCGGCGCACCGAGACCGTCGCCGTGCCGGACAAGTCCGGGCTTGGGCGGCGTGGTGTCCAGCGCAGTAAGCCGGTAGGCGGCGGTCGTCGTGATCTCGCCTGCGAATCTGGCCCCGATCTCCTCCAACTGCCAGTGCAGCGGCTGGCCACGCAGGTGCGCACCGAACACCGCGAGTTCGGTACCGCGATCGACCAGCGCGGGGGGCGGGTCGGCGCCGACGATGCGGGCGGCGATATCGACCGCGACCTGGTCGGCGAAGGCGGGGACGACGACCATCACCCCGAATGGCAAGCCCGCCGCGGTGGGCAGCCCGGGGACGGCCACCGCCGCCATGTCCAGCAGGTTGCAGAAGTTGGTGTAGGTGCCCATCCGCCGATTGATGCCCAACGGGTCCGCCTGTACCGCGGCGATACTCGGGTGCTCGGTGGTCGTCGGCAACAGCAGTCCGTGGAAGTCGGCGAGCAGTGCGGTGGCCGTGGCTCGCACCCGGGCGAGGGTGTCGAGATCGTCCGCGAATCCGGGACCGGTCGTCGCGCGTGCGGCATCGATGATGGCCGTCACCGTCGGATCCGCGCCCGCAGGTGCGGTGTCGAGGAACTCGCCGACCGCCGCATAGCGTTCGGCGACGATCGCGCCGTCGTAGAGCAGCCGGGCCGCGTCGAGCAGCGCCGAGATATCGACTTCTTGCGTGGCGATTCCGGAATCGGTGACAGCGACGACGGTTCGGACGAAGGCCTCGCGGTAGGGCTCGCTCAGGGTCGCCAGATCCTCGGCGCGTGGAACGGCAAGGCGCAGTTGCTCCGGCGCGGCGAGATGGACGTCCGCGGGCCAGCTCCGGCTGCGTGGATCACGGATCTCCGGCCCGGCCATCACGGCCGCGGCGACGACGGCCCGATCGAGGTCGGTGGCGAAGACCGTGACGGCGTCGTAGTCGGCGCACGCCGGAATGACGCCGTGGGTCGGGATGACGCCGAGCGTCGCCTTGATGCCGACGATGCCGTGCAGTGCCGCGGGCACCCGGCCCGACCCCGCGGTGTCGGTGCCGATGCCGATATCCGCGATTCCCAGCGCGACCGCGACCGCCGACCCCGAACTCGAACCGCCGGAGATCAGCTCCGGATGGTGCGCATTGCGTACCGCGCCGTACGGGCTGCGGGTGCCGACGAGGCCGGTGGCGAACTGGTCCAGGTTGGTCTTGCCGAGCACGATCGCGCCCGCCGCGACCAACCGCTGCACGGCCGCCGCGGTGACCGTCGCGGGGTAGGCGAATTCGGGGCAGGCCGCGGTGGTCGGCAGCCCGGCCACATCGATGTTGTCCTTGACCGCCACCAAGATCCCGGCCAGCGGCAGCGCCGCACCCTCGGCGAGCCGCTGTTCGACGGCGGCCGCGTCGGCAGCGACGTCGCCTTCCTCGCGCAGCGTGATCCATACCTCTTGTCGATCCACCTCGGCGATGCGCCGATAGGCGGCGGCGACTCGTTCGGTGGGCGAACGCTGCGGCTGCGCTGCGATGTTGCCTAGGACGCCTGCGGTCATTCAGTCGACTCCGATCACGGCTAGAGGGGTGCCCGGTTCCACTTTGGCGCCGGGGGTCGCCAGTACCTTCAGCACCGTGCCCGGGCCCGGGCTGTGCACCGGTAGTTCCAGTTTCATGGCTTCGAGGATCGCGACCGGCGCGCCCGCGGCCAGCCACTGACCGACCTCGATCTCGACCCGCCAGACATTGCCGATCATCGGTGCGGTCACCACCGTCGCGTTCGGCGGCAGCCCGGCCAGCGGGTCGACGGCGGGTTCGATCGGGGTTTCGACCGTCGAGCCGCGTTCGAACTCGCCGGCAGCCCGCCAGGCATTCTTCTCCGCTGCGAAGGCGACGGCCTGCCTGGTCTCGAACTCGGCGATGGAGTCGGCATTGTCGGCGAGCATGCGCAGATGATCGGTGAGGGCGAAGGTGCCCTCGCTCACCTCGGCGTCGAATCGGCCCGCCTGCGCGGCGGCGCGATAGTCGAGCAGCTGCTCCGCGCTCACCTCCTCCCACACGATGCGGTCGAAGAACCGGAACAACCAGGGCGTGCCCGCCTCGAACGGCGCGGACTGCCGGTAGCTCGACCAGATCGGCACGGTCCGGCCGATCAACTGGTAGCCACCGGGGGAGGCCATGCCGTACACGCACAGGTACTTGCCGCCGATGCCGACCGCATCCGAGGGGGTCCAGGTGCGCGCCGGATTGTATTTGGTGGTGACGAGGCGGTGCCGCGGGTCGAGCGGAACGGCAAGCGGCGCACCGAGATACACATCACCGAGGCCGAGCACGAGATATTCCGCGTCGAAGACCGCCGAGCGGACGTCCTCGACACTGTCGAGTCCGTTGATGCGGCGAATGAATTCGGTATTCGAGGGCAGCCAGGGCGCGGTGTCGCGAACACCGCTGCGGTAGCGGTCGATCGCCGCGGCGATGGACGGGTCGTCGAACGACAGCGGGAGCCGGATCGTGCGGCTCGGCACGACGAGTTCGTGGGTGGCGGGCAGTTCACGCTCGAGGTCGATCAGCGTGCCGAGCAGCCGATGCTGCGGCAGCACATCGGGATCGAAGTGGATGTGCAGCGAACGGACGCCCGGCGTGACATCGATGATGCCGGGTAGTCCGGAGCCCGCCAGCGCCTCGGCGAGGGCGTGCACCCGCATGCGCAGACCGAGATCGAGGACCATGTCGCCGTATTCGACCAGGATGTTGTCATCGCCGCCGCGCAGATAGGCAACTCGCGGTCGATCGGCGTCCGCGTCGAGCGCACCGAGTATCCCGCGATCATGCAGTCCGGCAAGAGGATTCGCGATGGTGTCGCGCGCGCGTGCGATGTTCGAGCCGGATTCCGACGGCCGAAGCGCGGCGGCCGCCGCGTCGCCGACGGGCACGAATCGGATGGTGTCGCCCGGGCGCAACTGGCCCAGCTTCCAGCGATGCGCAGAGATCACCGTCAGGGGGCAGGCGAATCCACCGAGGCTCGGGCCGTCCGGGCCGAGCAGGATCGGAGTGTCGCCCGAGACATTCAGTGTGCCGACGCTGTACGGGTTGTCGTGCAGATTGGACGGATGCAGCCCGGCGTCGCCGCCATCGGTGCGTGACCAGGTCGGCTTGGGTCCTTCGAGCCGGATGCCCGTGCGATTCGCGTGGCTGCCGACCTTCCACGGATGCGCGTAGAACTGGGCCATGTCCGTGTCGGTGAAATAGGCGGGGGAGGTCTGTGGGCCCTCGCCGACGGCCAGGTGCCAGACGTGCGTGAACTCCGGTCGTTCCTCGATCGGGACCTCGCGCGGTTCGGCGAGGTCGGGCCGCGGCGGCAGCACACCGAGAACATCGCCTGCGACAACGGCTTTCCCGGTGACGCCGCCGAAACCGCCGAGGGTGAAGGTGGCCGCACTGCCGTGATAGAGCGGCGCATCGATGCCGCCGCGCACCGCGAGGTAGGTGCGCAGTCCGGTCTCGGTCGGTGCGCCGACATCCAGAATCGAGCCCGCCGCAACGGAGATCGGCCGCCACATGTCCGCAGGCCGTCCGTCGACGGTGATCTCGACCTGGGCGCCGGTGACACACACGACGCTGGGTTCGCAGAAGCGCAGTTGTGGTCCCTGCAGGGTGCATTCCAACGCGGGCGCGCCCACCGGGTTCCCGACGGCGGCGTTGGCCTGGGTGAACGACAGGTCGTCCATCGGGCCGGAGGGTGGAATTCCCACCTGCCACAGGCCGATTCGGCCCGGGTAGTCCTGGATGGTCGTCATGGTCCCGGCGCGCAGGACATCGATGCGACGGCCATGCGGGCGGATGTCGGCCAGCGTCGTCGTGACGTGCTGCGCGCTCAGCACTCCGGCATCGGCGCCGGCCGCGCGCAGCTGCGGGAGATTGGTCTGCACCCCGTAGACGCGGGTTGCGGCCAGCGCGTCGACCAATTCCGCGAAGGCCGCCGCACGGGTGGGCCCGGCCGCGATCACCTTCGCCAGCAGCGGGTCGTAATAAGGGCTGACCTCGGTACCGGTGTCGATCCACGTGTCGATCCGGGTGCTGGTGCTTGGTTTGCGTCTCGATCGGGTGGCTTCGTCGAGGGTTTTCGACATCGGATCATTGTCCGTGCCGCCCACCCAGGTCTGCGCCGGGAACGTGGCGGCGGTGATCAGCCCGGCGCTCGGCCGGTAATCGTGTCGGGGGTCCTCGGCGTAGACCCGTGCTTCCACGGCCCAACCCTCGATGACGGGACCGCTCTCGGGCAGCTCGTCCACCATCGAGGTGTCACCACCGGCCAAGCGCAGCATCCATTCCACCAGGTCGATGCCGGTGACCGCCTCGGTGACCGGATGCTCCACCTGCAGACGAGTATTCATCTCCAAGAACGACGCCGCGCCACGGTCGGTGTCGTAGACGAACTCGACGGTGCCCGCCGAGCGATACCCCACCGACCGCGCCAGCTCACGCGAGGCCGCAAGCAATTGCTCCGACAGTTCCACACCGAGACCGGGAGCGGGAGCTTCCTCGATCACCTTCTGATTGCGCCGCTGCAGCGAGCAGTCGCGGGTGCCGAGGCTGACGACCCGGCCGTAGCCATCGCCGAACAACTGCACCTCGACATGCCTGGCCCGCGCGACGAAGCGTTCGAGGAACACGCCGGTCGAGGAGAAGTTCGTCGCGGCAAGTCGCTGCACCCGCTGAAACGCCGCGCGCACCTCGTCGGCGGTGCTGCAGGCCTGCATGCCGATGCCGCCGCCACCACCGACCGCTTTGAGCATGACCGGGTAGCCGATCCGCTCGGCCTCGGCAACGGCGTGATCGGCCGAATCGAGCAGGCCGCTGCCCGGGATGAGCGGCACTCCCACCGACCGGGCGGCCTCCCGTGCGGTGTGCTTGTCGCCGAAGATGCGCAGTTGCTCGGGTGTCGGACCGACGAAGGCAATGCCCGCGGCCGCTACGTCAGCGGCGAAATCAGCATTCTCCGAAAGGAATCCGTAGCCCGGGTGCACCGCACCTGCGCCTGCCGACAGGGCGGCCTCGATCACCCGATCGGCGCGCAGATAGGACTCGGCGGCGGCGCTCGGCCCCAGATGTATTGCTACGTCGGCGATTTCGACGTGGGCCGCGCCCACGTCGGCATCCGAGTAGACCGCGACCGTCTTCAGCCCGAGCGCGCGTGCCGTCCGCATCACCCGGCACGCGATCTCGCCGCGATTGGCGACGAGCACTGTATCGAAATCCAGTGTCACCGTTACTCCTTATTCAGTTGCGAGGGACATCGCCGCGATGGCCCGTGTCACCCGATCGAGCACCACATCAAGGGAGCCGCCGATGTGGGTGTGCAGCAGGCGATATGCCAGCGAAAGATCTTCTGCCAGAACCGCATCCAAGATGCCGAGGTGCTCGGATATGGTGGTCTCGATCCGGTTGTTGACCATGAAGTCGTACATCCGCACATGCCGGATTCGTGAGTTCACCGACTTCAACGACCGGACCAGTTCGGCGTTGCCCGCCGCGGTCAGCAAGGTGACATGGAATTCCTCGTCACGGACCACGAAACCCGGCTCCTGCTCCGGCGGGTCGGCGCGCAACTCCAGCCAGCCGGCACGCTCGGCCTCCAGTAACGCGTGGTCATGGCGGACCGCGGGATTGTCGATCGCTCGCTGAATTCCGCCCAGCTCCAACGTGAGTCGCAACTCGTACAGGTCACGAATCAGCGGAATGCTCGGCCGGACCGGTGTGAAACCGTACTCTTCCCGCTGTAGCAACCCATCCGAGCACAGCACCGTCAGCGCCTCGCGGATCGGCGTCCGCGAAATACCGAACCGCGCCGCGAGCTTGGGTTCGGTCAGCCGCTCGCCGAACCTGATGTCACCGTTCATCAACTCGCCGCGCAGCGCCGTATAAACCACGTCCCGCAATGGCCGCCCGGCCGCATCGGCCAGTGTGGCCACCCTTGTCGACATGCATGTATACGCTATGGACCTCGCGTTTCGCCGAGATGTCCGCAAGTTAGCAAGGGGTAAGCGTCTCCTCACCGCCGTGGGATTTTCGAGCGAACGCCGGGTGGACAAATGTTCACAGCGTCGACCGGGTAACCGGGAGGACAAGGCAACACCTGGCAACACCATTGCGCTATCGCAGGACACATTGCCGCGCAAGGCTATTGGATAGCCCCGGCGCCGGGTCGACGCCGCCCCGGCGGCACACCGACCGACTCCAGTCGCCGGCCGGTGGCAACAGCCCCCGGCGCCGGGCGCCACGAAAGAGAAGCCTCGTGGAGGTTCTCTGGTGTCCGGGCTGTTGGCGGTCATCGCCGCGGCGGTGTGGTGGCCTGCCCCCTCCCGAGACCGCCTCGGTGTCCGCGGTGGACACCGGAGGGTCGAACACGAGCGGCTGATCGGGGAGGGCTGGTCTGCCGGTTGGCTGCACGAAGCGCCGGACGTACCGTTCACCGTCATCGAAGCCGGCCGGGTACTCCAGCGCCATCGCCAATGCCATATCGACCGGTGCGCCAGAAAGTCCGCGGCGTTCCGGATTCTGCTTGCCGCCGGACTGCTCGAGGCCGATGCGTTCCGCAGGCTTTGAGTGTGCCTCGTACGGCTCGACGCAACACCTCTTGCGCCGGTCAGGCGCGCTTCGGCTCCAGGTGCAATGCGGTGATCCCGCACTCGAAGGGCGTGGCGGCGACCATGCTGAACTGCTTGTTGGCGCCCGGGTTGCCGAAAACGGGCAAGCCCGCGCCGATCGCGGTCGGGTTGACGAACAGGTGCAGCTCGTCGATCAGGCTCGCAGCAATCAGGTTCGAGACGAGGGTGCCGCCGCCGTAGACGATGATGTCGCCACCCGGCTGTGACTTCAGCTTGTTGATGATCTCGGCGAGGTCACCGCCCGCGACGACGGTGTTGTCCCACGGTGACTCGGCGAGGCTGTTGGAGATCACGACCTTGGGCGTGTTGTTCATCTGGTCGATAGCCACCTGCGGCTCGCTCTCGGGGTTGGAAGCCCAGTGCGGGATGAACCCTTCGGCGAGCTTGCGGCCGAGCACGATGGTGTCGACCTGGGCGGTGAGCGCACCGATGTAGGCGCCGAGGTCGTCGGTCCACGGGAACGTCATCCAGTCCATCTCGCCGTTCGGGCCGGACATGTAGCCGTCGACGGTCATCTGGACCTGGAGCTTCAGCTTGCGCATGGGTGCTTTCCTTCGGTTGAGCGGGTCCGTCCGGCCCGCTGTGTTCTGTGCCTTCAGCTTGGACGAACCGGTTTACGGATTGTTTACGATTTTCCGCCGTCGGCATTGCACCACAGCAGCAGGGCACCCACACACGAGTAAGGCCCCCGACCGCCGAAGCGGTCAGGGGCCTGACTGTCGTCTCAACCAACGAGTCGGGGTGACAGGATTTGAACCTGCGACCTCTTCGTCCCGAACGAAGCGCGCTACCAAGCTGCGCCACACCCCGTTGTTGAACCTGAGGTAGCTTACAACAGCGAGGGTCTAGACGTTAAACCGGCAGGTCAATCAGCCTTCGTGCGCGCGGACGCTGGAGAAGATCTGCATAGCGGTCGCGACGTCGACAGCCTTGGGCACCCCGGTGTCGGCGGCGATCACCATGACGAAGCTGCCGTTCTCGGTCGGTGCTGCGAAGGTGTAGACCGAGTATTCGGTGGCGCAGCCCGGTTTGGCCTGGGGAATGGTGCCCTTTGTCTCGACGAACATGCCGTGCTGGCTGCCGTCGAACGAGCTGAGCGGTTGGCCGCCGCTGGGCGTCGCCGGCGCGTCGTGGTAGGCCAGCTTCGCGGTCTTGGTGCCGACTTCCGTTGCGGCACTTGCCGAATCGGAATCCTTGGAGCCGGTCAGGAACGAGACGGTGCGGGTGGACCCTGGGCAGTAGCTCTTGCCTTCGCTGGCGTACCCCTTGCCGACGACGGCATTCGGCGGTTCGCCGAACCCGCCGATGGTGCCCTCGGAGGCGACGGTCCAGTCGGCGGGCACGTCATAGGCCGCGCCGCGGTCCGGCGAGACGACCACCTGGTAGCCGGGCACGACCGGTGGTTCGTTGCGGGTGCCGGTCCCGGTCGGGGCCGGCTTGGCGCCGGTCGGCTTCGTCGCCGACGGCTGCGCGCCCGCCGTGGGCGTCAGCGCACTCACCATCGACGGTGACGTGTCCTGCGCGCGAGTGTCGTCCGACCCGCGATCGGCGACGACCACCGCGGCGATCGCACCACCGGCGACCACGATCGCCGCCGCTGCGGCAGCGAGCCACGCCTTGCCGTGACCGCCGCTCGGCCGGCCGTGCGGACCGTAGCCGGGCGGAAAGTGCTGGACCGGCGCGCCGTAGGCCTGCGGCGCAGCGCCGTACTGGTTCGCGGGGAACTGCTCGATCAGGGGAACCTCGCCGTACTGGGCGGGTTGTGCCGGTGCGGCGGGCTGCCATTGAAGAGTGGGTTCCGGCTGCGCTTGCGCTCCGGAGCTCGGTTGCCACTGCAGCGTTGGTTCCGGTTGCGGCGGCGCTGCGGGCTGCCATTGAAGGGTGGGTTCGGGTTGGGCCGATCCGGTCGAGCTCGGGGCCCATTGCGGGCTCTGCGGCGTCTGCTGGCCCGCGCTGGATCCCCACTGCTGGTTCTGCGCGCCGGGCGCGGGCTGCCACTGATAGGTCGGCTCGGGTTGGGCCGACCCGCTCGGAGTGGGAGTCCATTGCTGGTTCTGTGGTGTCTGTTCGCCCGCGCCGGGACCGAATTGCTGATTCTGTGGTGTTTGTGCACCGGGCGCGGGCTGTCGTAGGAGGGTGGGTTCGAAGTGCGCCGATCCGCCGGGAGCCCAGTGGGTCGGTGGCGTCGGCCCATCCGGGGCGGGTTGCCATTGCCGGTCCGGCGGCGGCTGTTGGTCGCTGCCGGACCCCCACTGCTGATTCAGCGGCGGCTGCCCGCCGGGCCGCCACTGCAGCGTGGGGTCGGGTTGCGGCGGCGCTGCGGGCTGCCAGTGGACTGTCGGCTCGGGGTGCGCCGCGCTGGGCGGGGGAGCCCACTGCTGGTTCGGTGGTGTCTGCCCACCGTCGTCCCCTTCGGGGCCGAATTGCCCTGGCCCATACGGCTGTTGCTGATGCGCCGCACCGGGCTGTCCCAGAACCGTCGGGTCATTGCGCCGGTCGTCGAATCCATTCACCGCTGTCCCCTGCCTGACATCCAAGTCTCGGCAAGCGACCCTAGCGGGCGATGGCCTCCGAGGCCGAAACGCCCTGCCCGCTATCGGTAAGCGGCCGCCTCGGTGGTGCGGCGACCAGTGTCACCAGTGTCGCCTCCGGTCGGCAGCAGAAGCGGTACGGCGCCCACGGTGAGGTGCCGAGCCCGGCGGAGACGTACAGCTGGGTGTGGTCGCCCCACTTCGACGCGCCCTTCACCCGGGAGCGATCGATGCCGCAATTGGTCACCAGCGCACCGTATCCGGGCAGGCATAGCTGACCACCGTGCGTGTGCCCGGCCATCACCAGGTCGTAGCCATCCTCGGCGAAACGATCCAGCACCCGCGGCTCCGGCGAGTGGGTCAGACCGATGCTCAGCTGGGCCAGGGGATTCGGGGCGCCTGCGACGGTGTTGTAGCGGTCGCGCTGCAGATGCGGATCGTCGACACCCGCGGTGGCGATTCGGATGCCCGCCACCTCGACATCGCGGCGCACATGGGTCAGATCCAGCCAGCCACGTTCGGTGAACGCCGCGCGCAGGTCTTTCCACGGCAGCGGCGCGCCGTATACGCGGCGGTGGTCCTTCTTGAAGTACTTCATCGGGTTCTTGGGTACCGGCGCGAAGTAGTCATTGCTGCCGAAAACGAAAAGACCTGGGCGGGAAAGCAATCCGCCGAGAGCCTGGACCACCGCGGGCACCGACTTCTGGTGCGAGAGGTTGTCGCCGGTATTGACGACCAGGTCCGGCTCCAGCCGATCGAGCTCACGCAGCCACTGCTGCTTGAGCTTCTGACCGGGCATCATGTGCAGATCGCTGATGTGCAGCACCCGTAGGGATGCCGAACCCGGCTGCAGCACCGGCATGGTCGCCTCGCGCAGCACGAAGGCGTTTCGTTCGATCAACGAGGCGTAGCCGACACCGGCCACCGCGGCCCCGGCGGCTCCCAACGCGGTTCGTCGGATGGCGGAGGTCGAGATTACGGGCATTTGCCCAGCATAGGTGACCCCGCTGAGGATCGCTGAGTGTGTTTACGCACAAGCGTCCGGATGCGGGGCCCGAAACCGGACCGCACGGCAAATGTAGTGGGCCGGACCCGAGCGAGCGGCTACCGTGTGGCACATGTCGGAACTCAAATCGCAGCTGCGTGCGGACATGACCGCCGCGATGAAAGCAAAGGACAAGCTGCGCCTCGCCACCTTGCGGATGCTGCTGGCCGCCGTCCAGAACGCCGAGGTCGCGGGCTCGGAGGCGCGCGAGCTGTCCGATGCCGAGGTCATTGCCGTGCTGCAGAAAGAGGCGAAGAAGCGCAGCGAGTCGGCCGAGGTCTACACCCAGGCGGGTCGCGGCGAGCTGGCCGCCAACGAACACGCCGAGGCGCGGATCATCGACGAGTACCTGCCGACCCAACTGTCCGACGCGGAGGTCGCGGATGTCGCCGACACCGCGATCGCGCAGGTTGCCGAGCAGCTGGGGGAGCGGCCCGGCATGCGTCAGATGGGCCAGGTGATGAAGGCGGCGACCGCGATCGCCAAGGGCAAGGCCGACGGTTCGCGTCTCTCCGCCGCGGTCAAAGCACGCCTGTAGCCATATCCTTCCGAAAACACCGCCGACCCGGCGCATTGCGTCCGGGTCGGCGGTGTTCTGCTATCTCGGGAAGCCGGGGATCGGGATCGGAATCGGGATGGGTGGCAACCGCGGTGGCGGCGGCAGCCCGGGGACGCCCGGCGGCGGCCCCGGTGGTGGTGCGGCCCGCTCGGTGCCGTCACTGATGTAGATGGTGATCACCGAGCCGGGAATCGCCGAACCGTTCGGTGCGCTCCCCATCACGGTGCCCTTGGGCTGCGATCCGACGCCGTTCACCGGCGACACCTGGAAGCCCGCCGCCCTCAGTGCTGCGGTCGCCTCGCCCTGCGACATGTTTGCAACATCGGGGACCTGCGCGCCGTTCGACCCGCGGACGTACTTGTCGTCCAGGGGCGGCAGCGCCGGCGGCGGGAAGTTCTGCACTACCGGCCTGATCGCGTTGAACCAGGTGCGCGCCGGTTCGTTACCACCGAACAGGTTGCCGTCGCCGCAGCCGCGCAGCGGGAACGAGCAGATCTCGCCGGGTGTCGGGCTGTCGCCGTAGACGTAGGCCGCCGCGGCGAGGGAGTTGGTGAAGCCGACGAAGGCCGAGGACCGGTGGCTTTCGGTGGTTCCCGTCTTGGCGGACAGCGGGAGCTTCCAGCCGGTCGACTGGGCCGCGCCCGCTGCGGTGCCGCTGGTGTCGTCCTTGCTCATGGCGTTGGCGAGGGTGTTGGCCAGGCCGGGCTCGACGACCTGCTCGCAGGCCTGCTGGGTCAGCGGCACCACCTTGCCGGAGCGGTCGATCACTTCCTTGATCGGCGAGGCGGGGCACCACCGGCCGCCGGAGCCGAGCGTCGCGGCGACATTCGACAACTCCAGCGGGTTGATCGCGACCGGGCCGAGGGTGAACGAGCCGAGGTTCTGGTCCTTGATCATGTCCGCGAGGCTCTGGTTGCCGTGCCCGGAGCTGCCCGGTTCGGTGTAGGAGCGCATGCCGAGCCGCACCGCCATATCGACGGTCGGGGTGACGCCGACGGCCTGGATCAGCTTGACGAACGCGGTGTTCGGCGAGGTGGCCAGCGCCTCGGTCACCGACATCGGCGACTTGTACCGGCCCGCGTTCTCGACGCAGTAGGTGGCGGCCGGGCAGCCGCGCGCGCCACCGTTACCCATGCCTCGTGCCTCGAACCGGCCCGGCACGTCGAGCTGGGCGTCGATGCCGAGGCCCTTCTCCATGGCCGCGGCGGTGGTGAAGAGCTTGAAAATCGAGCCCGCGCCGTCACCGACCATCGAATACGGCTGCGGCTGCACGGTTTCGTTGGCGTCCCGGTTCAGGCCGTAGGTGCGACTGCTCGCCATCGCCAGCAGCGGATGCGAATCCTGGCCGGGCCCGACCACCGACATGACCTGGGCGATGTCGTCGAGGTTCGGGTTGGCGGCCTCGGACACCGACCGCTTCACCGAGTCCTGCAATGCGGGATCGAGGGTGGTTTTGATCAGGTAACCGCCCTTGTCGATCTGCTCGCGGCTGATGCCCGCGTTGGCCAGGTATTGCAGCGCATAGTCGCAGAAGAAGCCGCGATCGTTGGCCGCGATGCAGCCGCGCGGCAGGCCCATGGGCTCCGGCTGCACACCGAGAGGTTCTTCTTTGGCCTTGCGGAATTCGTCGGCGCGACTGGGGATGTTCTGGATCATCGTGTCCAGCACGGTGTTGCGCCGAGCGGTCACGCCGTCGGGATTGGTGTAGGGGTTCAGCTTCGAGCTGCTCTGCACCATGCCTGCAAGCATCGCCGACTGCGGCACGTTCAGGTCGGCGGCGTCGATGCCGAAATAGGTGTGCGCCGCGTCCTGGATGCCGTAGGAGGCGTTACCGAACGGGACCAGGTTCAGATACCTGGTGAGGATCTCGTCCTTGGTCAGCTCCGAGTCGAGAGTGAGCGCCATCCGGATCTCGCGAATCTTGCGCGCGGGAGAGGTCTCGATGGCGGCGCGGCGCTCGGCGTCGGTCTTGGCGACGACGAGCAGCTGGAAGTTCTTCACGTACTGCTGGTCGAGCGTCGATGCGCCCTGCTGGACCTCGCCGCTGGTCGTATTGGTGAGGAAGGCGCGCATCGTGCCCTGCCAGTCCACCCCCGCATGCTCGGCGAAGCGCCGGTCCTCGATGGAGACGATCGCCAACTTCATGTTGTTGGAGATCTTGTCGCTGGGAACCTCGAAGCGGCGCTGCTCGTAGAGCCAGGCGATCGGTGTTCCGTTCGCGTCGACCATGGTGGAGACGGCGGGGGCGGTGCCCTCGACCAACTCCGCTGACACGTTGTCGACTGCGTCGGCGGCACGGTTGGACACGAACCCGAAGCCGCCTGCGAGGGGGAACAGCATCCCTGCGATGAGCACCGCGGCCAGCGCGCAGCTGCCGGCCAGCCTCGCGAGCGTTTGTGTGATCGGCACGATCCCCAGCCTACGGGGTGGTGTTCTGACCGGATCTTGCGGTTCGCGAGGCCGTACGGGCGTGTCGTCAGGAGGGTTTCGGCGTGTCGCAAGAGGGCCAACTGCGTGTCGAGTCGACCGCCCGGTTCTCTATCACGTTTGGAGGGACGGACGTACCAAAAAGTCTCAGAACGGTCTTGCGCTCGGGGCATACCTTTACCTAGATTGAGAACCCAGTGTGATAGAGCTAACACTCAAATGTGGAATGTGGTGCAGTTCGCAGCGGGGATTGGGTTGCTGCGAGGCTGACACGCGATTCTGGAGCGCCGTTCAACCGGTGTTCGGACTGCAAAGGGGCACACCAAATGCACATGACAACCCCCATCGCTCGATTGGACGTAGAGCAGGCCGAAGCAAGGATCGCCTGGGTGGCCCAGGCGCGATGCAAGGAAGTAGATCCCGATCAACTGTTCGTCCGTGGCGCTGCCCAGCGCAAAGCTGCGACTATCTGCAGGCACTGCCCGGTGCTGATGCAGTGTGGGGCCGACGCACTCGACAATCGAGTCGAGTTCGGTGTGTGGGGAGGAATGACCGAGCGGCAGCGGCGTGCGCTGCTCAAGCAACACCCTGAGGTGACTTCCTGGTCGGACTTCTTCCAGGCGCAGCGTCAGCATCAGGTCGCGATCTAGTCCCTAGCCGAAACACCACCGAGCCCGTGAAAGCGGGCTCGGTCGGCGTTGAGCGGCCTATATCAATCAGATATCACGACCGGCTCGGGAGCGGGGGCCCTGGTGAGCTGATCTCCGACCGCTTGCAGCGCTTCCAGATCGGAAACTTCGAACGGCAGCGCGGTCACCGAGACGATCGGAACCCGCGGATGCGCGCCCGTGAAACGGTGCAGCAGATGCAGTTCGCGCTTCGCGGTGGCAACCCGCTGAGCATGGATGCGCAGCACCGACGAGGTGATCGGGTCGGTCTCGGCCAATTGGTCGGCGGCGGTCAGCGCATGATCGGCCGACAGCGTGCTCAGCACCGGATGCGTCCGGTTCAGCACCAGACCGGCCAACGGCATGCGTTCGGTCGAGAGCCGGTCGACGAAGAACGAAGCCTCGCGCAGCGCATCGGGCTCCGCGGCCGCGACCACCAGGAAGTGCGTGCCCGGCTTGGACAACATTGCGTAGGTCCGGTCGGCGCGATCCTGGAATCCGCCGAACAGCGATTCCAATGACTGCAGGAAATTCGACGCGTCCTTGAGCATCTGGCCGCCGACGATGGTGGACACACCGCGCACCGCCAGGCTCATCGCGCCGGTCACCAGTCGGGTGACGCCGCGGCCAGGGGCCATGATGACCCGGATCATCCTGCCGTTGAGGAAGTTTCCGAGCCGCTTGGGCGCGTCGAGGAAGTCGAGGGCGTTGCGCGACGGTGGCGTGTCGACCACGATCAGGTCCCACTCCTTGCGCCCCGCCAACTGCCCGAGCTTCTCCATCGCCATGTATTCCTGCGTGCCGCCGAAGGAGGAGGCGACCGTTTGGTAGAAGGGATTGGCGAAGATCTGCTCGGCCTTGTCCGGGCTGGTGTGCTCGAGCACCATGTCGTCGAAGGTGCGGCGCATATTGAGCATCATTGCGTGCAGTTCGCCCTTGGCATCGGGGCCGAGCGGCACCCGCTGCGGGGCGTTGTCCAGATCGGCGACGCCGAGTGACTGGGCCAGTCGGCGGGCCGGGTCGATGGTCAACACCACAACCTTGCGGCCCAGCTCGGCCGCGCGCAGCGCGATCGCCGCCGCGGTGGTGGTCTTGCCGACGCCTCCGGAACCGCAGCAGACGACGACCCGAGCGGTCCGGTCTGCAATTATCTTCGAAATATCCAGTGGCACAGCCACATTCGAGCTCGGCGTGCTCATCGGACTCCCTGCGCGCTCAGATGTTCGGCCAATTCGTACAGGCCGCCGAGATCGATACCGTCCGCGAGGGCCGGCAGATACAGGCGCGACACGTCGACCTTGGCGAGTTCGGCAGCGCTGTCGTCCTGGGCCTGCAGAGTGGCCGAATGCTCGACGGTTTCGGTGATCAGACCCTGGAAGTCCTGGTCGGACAATGAGATACCGGCCTTGGCGAGTGCGGCCCCGATGGCGTCGCCGTCGATATCACCCTGCGCGACTTTGCCGCGCACCTCGGCGGGCAGTAGACCTTTGCTCGCCCGGTTTACGATCACCGCGCCGATCCGCAGATCGGCGGCGGTGAGCTCGGCGATCGCGTCGGCGGTCTCCTGCACCGGCAGTGCTTCGAGCAGGGTGACCAGATGAATCATCGTCTGATCGGAGTGCAGCAGCTTCGAAACACCCTCGGATTGCGAGGCGATCGGCCCGCCCTTGGCCACCTCGGCCATGGCCTGGGTGACATCGAGGAAGCTGGCGATCCGGCCGGTCGGCGGTGCGTCCACCACGATTTCGTCGTAGGCGAGCCGGCCCGCCTTGTCCGTGCGGACCACGCACTCCTTGATCTTGCCGGTGAGGATGACGTCACGCAGGCCGGGTGCGATCGTGGTGACGAACTCGATGGCGCCCATGCGGCGCATCGCCCGTCCGGCGAAGCCGAGGTTGTAGAACATATCCAGGTATTCGAGGAAGGCATGCTCGATATCGAGTGCGAGCGCGACCACCTCGCCGCCGCCGTCGGCGGTGGCAATCCTGGTTTCGGTCGGCGGCAGCGGGGGCAGATCGAACAGCTGGGCAATGGACTGCCTGCTCTCCACCTCGACAAGCAGTACCCGCCGCCCACCCGCGGCGAGGGCCAGCGCGAGTGCCGCGGCGACCGTGGACTTCCCGGTTCCCCCTTTTCCCGACACGTAGTGCAAGCGGGCTTTTTCCGCGCGCGCCGGCCAACCCGTTTCTAGCCCCGACTCCGCCGAAATAGGCACTGCTGTTGGTACTCCCACGATCGCGAGCCTATAACCCGTCCTGAGATCGCGCCCGAGGGATAGGGTTACTGGTCGGTTTGACGCCCGTTCTGTACCAGACAGTGGGACGGCACGGTCTGCGAGGCTGGTGCAGACACCGTGCCGCGGGCGCGGCGAATCCCGCGCATCTATACGCTCACCGCTATGAGTGATGTGAGTGATGTGACCGTGTGGGAGTACGCAACCGTTCCGCTTTTGACGCACGCGACCAAGCAGATCCTCGACCAGTGGGGTGAAACGGGCTGGGAGCTTGTCACCGTGCTGCCCGGCCCGACCGGCGAGCAGCACGTCGCCTACCTCAAGCGCCCGAAGTAGAGAAGGGACGAGACCAGTGACCCAGTGGGAGAAGAACCTCGTCCGACTCGGACTGACGCTGCCCCCGGTGGCGGCGCCGGTGGCGGCCTATATCCCGGCGATCCGCACCGGTTCGCTCGTCTACACCTCCGGTCAGCTGCCGTTCGTCGACGGGAAACTGTCGATAACCGGCAAGGTCGGCGCTGAGGTTTCGGTCGAGGATGCCAAGGCTGCTGCGCAGCAGTGTGCGCTGAACGCACTCGCGGCGGTGCACGACCTGGTCGGTTTGGACGCGGTAGTGCGGGTGGTCAAGGTAGTCGGATTCGTGGCCTCCGCGCCCGGATTCGGGGGCCAGCCTGCGGTGATCAACGGCGCCTCGGAGCTTTTCGGCGAGGTGTTCGGTGACGCGGGCGTGCACGCACGTTCTGCCGTGGGCGTATCCGATCTGCCCATGGACACCCCGGTCGAGGTCGAGATAATCGTCGAGGTGCGTTAAACAGGTTCTCGGAACACCAATTTCGATCGACTGGGGTAATCCGATGACGACGCTGACTCATCCTGCATACGGGCAGCTGCGGCAGGTCACGCCGAGCGCAGCGGTCCTGCTCGCGGACAATCCTGGGCAGATGACCCTGGAGGGCACCAACACCTGGATTCTGCGCGCACCGGGTGAGTCGGGCTATGTGGTGGTCGACCCGGGGCCGAAGGACAAAGCGCACAGCGAGGCCATCGCCCGGGTCACCGAGGGCAATATCGTCCTCACGCTGATCACCCACCGCCATCACGATCACACCGGTGGCATCGACCGTCTCGTCGAGCTCACCGGTACTCCGGTGCGGGCCGCGACGGCCGAGTTCCTGCACGACTCCGAGGCAACACTGGTCGACGGCGAGGTGATCGAGGCGGCCGGACTGCGCATCACCGTCCTCGGCACTCCGGGACACACCCTCGATTCGGTGAGTTTCGTGCTCGACGATGCGGTGCTGACGGGTGACACCATTCTCGGTAGCGGCACCACGGTGCTCGATTCCAGCGACGGCACCCTGGCCGACTATCTGAACTCGCTGGATCGGCTGGTAGAGGTGGGCGCGGGGCGCGCATTGCTGCCCGCGCACGGACCGGATCATCCGGATCTGGAGCCGGTTGCCAGGTACTACATCGCGCATCGGCACGAACGCCTCGAGCAGGTGCGCGAAGCGCTGCGCGTGCTCGGACCGGACGCGGGTGCGATGGCGGTGGTGCGGAAGGTGTACGCCGACGTCGACAAGCGACTGTGGCTGGCCGCCCGCAGCTCGGTGCAGGCGCAGCTGGAGTATTTGCGCAGCCAGCACGCCTGAGGGCGGAACGTCACCCGGGCGAACGTCAGGATCCAGTCGCAACAGCAGAGTATGTGTTGCGAATCGATCCCGGCGTTCGCCCGGGTGACGTATGGAGCTGCCCGAGGGGCGGCTCAGCGCGCGCGCCGGGCCAGTCGCTCGGAGTCGGAGATGAGCACGCTCTTGCCCTCCAGCCGCAGCCAACCACGGTGCGCGAAGTCGGCGAGCGCCTTGTTCACGGTTTCGCGGGAAGCGCCGACCAGCTGGGCGATCTCCTCCTGGGTGAGGTCATGGGTGACCCGCAGCGCGCCCGCCTCCTGGGTGCCGAAGCGCTGAGCCAGCTGCAGCAGCGCCTTGGCAACCCGGCCGGGAACATCGGTGAAGATGAGGTCGGCGAGGTTGTTGTTGGTACGACGCAGACGCCGAGCGAGAACCCGAAGCAGCTGCTCGGCGATCTCCGGCCGCTGGTCGATCCAAGA
This sequence comes from Nocardia sp. NBC_01009, assembly GCF_045208035.1. Classification (NCBI taxonomy): domain Bacteria; kingdom Bacillati; phylum Actinomycetota; class Actinomycetes; order Mycobacteriales; family Nocardiaceae; genus Nocardia; species Nocardia sp. NBC_01009. The sequence continues at coordinate 1,631,882 of NZ_CP108695.1, forward strand.
CTTGAGTGCGTCACGGTCCATGGTGACCGCGCGGACCTCGGTCACGGTGGTTGCGGTCGAGGTGCGCGGGCCGGGGTCGAAGATCGACAGCTCACCGAACATGTCGGACGGACCCATGATGGTCAGCAGGTTTTCCCTGCCGTCCGGGGAACGTCGTCCGATCTTCACCTTGCCGGACGTGATGATGTACAACCGGTCGCCGGGTTCGCCCTCGTTGAAAATTACGTGGCCGCGCGGAAAATCCACGGGCTGCAGTTGTTTGGCGAGAGCCGCTACCGCGGTGGGCTCTACGCCTTGGAAGATGCCTGCTCTGGCGAGGGCCTCGTCCACGAATGTGCTCCTTATGGGAAATGGCTCTGTCCTGGACCGAAGCGATTCGGCCAACAGCGCAGTCTACGCGGCATTGGGGCAGCGCAGTGACAGACACCACGTAACGAGTGGATTGCGCAGCGCGCCGATGCGGGGTTCGGTCCCTTGTTCAGCTAGCGCGAGCGATGTCCAGTTCTTCTCCACGGGACCGGCGCTTGCGCATCCGTGCCACCGCAGTCGGCAGTCCGAGCTTCGTCAGCTCCTTCACTTCGGGGTTGCTGGCGTTATCCAGGTACTGCTGAACCTCTTCGTCGGGTTCGAGAAGTTTTCGGAGCCGATTCTCGACCCGCTCCATGCCCAGTGCGAACAGCATCAACAGCACTGGGAAGAGCACCACAGCGAGTCCTTGCATATCGAGCAGTAAACACGGCTCAGGTCTCAGATGGAACACGGCAGTTGATCTGAACGGGCACCGTTGTGGGGTGGTTCCGTATGGTGGACGGGTGCGTGTCTCCCCCTCCACCGCTGCCATGAGCGGGCCTTCGCCTGCTGCCGCGGCAACCGATACGCAGCCGGTGACGGTCGCGGTTCCGAAACGGAAAAACCGGGCTCGACAAGCGGAAACTCAGCTCGGCCTGGTTCGAAGGGCCCGCCGGATGTACCGCACTCTCACGGTCGCATTTCCTGATGCGCATTGTGAGCTGGACTTCACAAACCCGCTCGAATTGGCCGTCGCCACAATACTTTCCGCGCAGTGCACCGATGAGCGCGTGAACCTGACCACACCCGCACTGTTCGCGAAGTACCGGGACGCGCGCGCTTATGCCGAGGCAAACCGCGCCGAGCTGGAGGAATACATCCGCCCGACCGGGTTCTTCCGTAACAAGACGAGCTCGCTGATCGGCCTCGGGCAGGCGCTCGTCGAACGGTACGACGGTGAATTACCTCACACTCTCGACGAACTGGTGAAGTTGCCCGGCATCGGCCGTAAGACTGCGAACGTCATTCTCGGCAATGCTTTCGACGTGCCGGGGATCACGGTCGACACCCATTTCGGCCGTTTGGTGCGGCGCTGGGGATGGACCGCCGAGGAAGATCCGGTGAAGGTCGAGCACATCGTCGGTGCGCTCATCGAGCGCAAGGATTGGACGATGCTGTCGCACCGGGTGATCTTCCATGGACGCCGGGTGTGCCATGCCCGCAAGCCGGCCTGCGGGGTATGCGTGCTCGCGAAGGATTGCCCCGCGTTCGGGGCCGGGCCGACCGACCCGGAGACCGCGGCGAAGCTCGTGAAAGGTCCGGAGGCGGAGCACTTGCTCGAGCTGGTGGGCCGGTGAGGCAGGTTCCTGTCGCGGCACGCTTGGCATTGGCTGGATTGATCACCGCGGTGGCACTCGCTGTCGCGCTGTGGCCGCGCGGCGGCGACGACACTTCGGTCGACGGCGCGCAGATCCATCCGAGCGCACCGGTGCCCGAGCAGTTGCGGGCCGCCGCCGGACTGGCACCGTGCCCACGGCCCGCGGCGGACGCGGTTGGGCACGGTCCGCTCGCCGGAATTACGCTGAGCTGCCTTGCCGACGGCAAACCCGTCGACGTGGCCGCCGCGCTGGCCGGCAAGCCCGCACTGTTGAATCTGTGGGCGTATTGGTGTGGGCCGTGCGCTGAGGAGTTGCCGTATCTGCAGGAGTACGCCCAACGAGCGGGGAACGCGATTACCGTGCTGACCGTGCACAGCGATCCGGATGAGGCAAGGGGGCTTGCACTGTTGGCCGACCTGAAGGTGACACTGCCGGGAGTGCTCGACGCGAGCACCAGGGTGCGTAACGCCGTCGGAGTGCCCGCGGTGTTACCGGTGTCGGTGCTGCTACGCGCCGACGGGTCGGTCGCGAAGGCGATCGTGCGCCCGTTCGATGGTGTCGAGGACATCGCCGACACCGTCGCGAACGAACTGGGAGTCGCGGCATGACAACTCCCACACCGGAAAACATTCCGACCTGGCTGCGCAAGGCGACCGAGCCGACCACCGATGCCACCGACACGCTGTCGTTGGCGCGTGCGATGCGCCGGGCCATGACCATTACCAGCGCGCCGCGTCAGGCGGCGGTGCTCGTGTTGTTCAGCGGCTCACCGGAACCGGATCCCACTGCACCGGGCGGGTTGCCCGCCGATGCGGACGTGCTGCTCACCCAGCGCGCGTCCACCATGCGCCAGCATCGCGGCCAGGTCGCCTTTCCCGGCGGCGAGGTCGAGGCAGGTGACGCCGGACCGATCGACACCGCCCTGCGCGAGGCGTGTGAAGAGACCGGGCTGGAGCGCGAAGGTGTGGAACCCCTTGCGGTGCTACCGAAGTTGTTCGTGCCGCCGTCCCGATTCGATGTGACCCCGGTTGTCGCCTACTGGCGCACGCCGCGTGCGGTCGGTGTGGTGAACGAGACCGAGACCGAACGGGTGGTTCGGGTGCCGCTCGCCGAGCTGCTCGATCCGGCGAACCGCTTTCTGGTGCGCGGCAGTCTCGGCTATCAGAGTCCCGCGTTTCAGGTGGACGGGATGCTGGTGTGGGGGCTGACCGGCGGTATTCTGGCCGGCCTGTTCAAAGCCGCAGGCTGGGAACGGGATTGGGATCGAAACGATGTACGTGACCTCGAAACTTCGCTGGCTGCAGTGGGGATGACCTTATGAGTTCATCGGCCTGGCTCGACATCGCCGTCGTGCTGCTCGCACTGTTGTGCGCATCGTCGGGCTGGCGATCGGGCGCGGTCGCGTCTGCGCTCGCCTTCCTCGGCGTCGTGCTCGGCGCGGTTGCGGGCATTCTGATCGCGCCGCACATCCTGATCCACGTCGACGAGGGCCGCACCAGAGTGCTCACCGGCGTGCTGTTGATCGTGGTGCTGGTGATCGTCGGCGAGGTTGCGGGCATGGTGCTCGGCCGGGCCGCGCGCGGCGGCATGCGACATTCGCTGACCCGCAGCGTGGACAGTGCGGTGGGCGCGGTGTTGCAGGCGGTGGCCGTGCTCGTCACCGCATGGCTGCTCGCGCTGCCGCTGGCCTCCTCCTCGCAACCGGCCATCGCCACCGCGATCAATGGGTCCCGGGTGCTCGCCGATGTCAACGAGGTCGCCCCCAACTGGCTGCGCAGGCTGCCGAACGAATTCTCCAGGCTGCTCAATACCTCCGGGCTGCCGGACGTCATCGGTCCGTTCGGGCGCGCGCCGATCGCGGCGGTCGAACCGCCCGACCCGAGTGTGCTCACCAGCCCGGTCGCGGCCTCGTTGCAGCAGAGCGTGCTGCGCATCCGCGGTGTCGCGCCGAGCTGCCAACGGGCGCTCGAGGGTTCCGGCTTCGTCATCGCGCCGGAGCGGGTCATGACCAACGCGCACGTGGTCGCGGGCACCACCAGTGTTCAAGTGGACACTGCACGTGGCCCGCTCGACGCGACCGTTGTGCTGTTCGACCCGTCCAAGGACGTCGCGGTGCTCGCGGTGCCCAACCTCACCGCACCGGTAGTGCAGCAGGCTCCGGCGCCCGCGCGCTCCGGCGACAGCGCCATCGTGCTCGGTTACCCGGGTGGCGGTCCGTACACGGCCAGCGCGGCCAGGGTCCGCGAGACCTTGGATCTGACCGGGCCGACGATCTACCGCAACGGCACCGTGGAACGCGAGGTCTACACCGTCCGCGGCCAGGTCCGGGCAGGCAATTCCGGCGGTCCGCTGGTAGATGCCGACGGTCAGGTGCTCGGTGTCGTGTTCGGCGCCGCGGTCACCGACGACGACACCGGCTATGTCCTGACCCTGGCCGAGGTCCGTGCCCAATTGGACGTCGCACCGGCCGAGAACACGGCGGTCGGCACCGGGGCGTGTGTGCTGAGTTGATCCGGCTGCGCGGGCGCGTTCGCGCCCGACAGCCGGTCAGGCGAGCAGCTTGGCCAGTTCCACGGTGACGGCTTCCGGGCTTTCCTGATGGGCGAAGTGTCCGGCGGCCGGGATCGTCACCGAGCGTCGCTGCGGTGACCACCGCAGACCGCGCTGGACGGTGCCGTGCAGCAGGTAATTGTCCAGTTCGCCATGCAGGGCGAGCACCGGGATGTCGATGGGTTCGCGCATGGTTGCCATGAAGCGCCTGCCGTCGGGACGCCACTGGCTACGGAAGGCCCAGCGCTGGTATTCCAGCGCACAGTGCGCCGCACCGGGAATCTGGATGGCCGAGCGCATCCGCCGTGCGGTGTCGACGAATTCGGCGGTGCTCGACCATGATCCGCTGACGCGCTGGCGCAGCAGCCGCTCGACTTCGAAGCCGTCTCGAGCGGTCAATAGGCCCTCGGGGTACCTGGGCAGCTGATAGCGCAGGAAGTTCGGCAGCCAGGCCCTGCGCTGGCGGCCGTCCCGCAGCACCGCGCTCTTGAGCGCCGCCGGATGCGGCGAGCTCACCAGTGCGATCGAACGCACCAGCCGCGGGTGCAGCACCGCGGTCGTCCAGCACACCAGCCCGCCCTCGGCATGGCCGACGAGGGTGGCCTCGGTGTAGCCGAGTGCCCGGATGAGCCCGGCGACATCACCCGCGAGCGTCCAGCCGTCATAGCCGCGCGGTGGTTTATCGCTGTCGCCGTAGCCGCGCAGGTCCACCGCCACCGCCCGATAGCCGAGTTCGGTGAGTCCGGTCAGCTGGTGCCGCCAGGACCACCAGAAGTCCGCGAAGCCGTGCAGCAGCACGACCAACGGCGCATCAGCACGGTCGGGAGTGGCCTCCACGACATGGAATCGAATGCCGTTGGCATGAACGTCCCGATGCGTCCATGGTCCGTCGAAACGGACGCTGGACGGATCCGGAAATGAGTTCGACGACACGCCGATCGAGCCTAGCGGTCGGCGTGCGGTACCGCCTAGTCGGCGCGGCCGGACGGAGTCCGCGGTGGTCGCCTCAGCCGCGAGGCTCGTCGAGGGAGAGCTGTTCCTCGTGCGCGCTGGAGCCGAAGCCGCTCGGCAACACCGTGCGGGCTTGTTTCAGTGAATCGATCGTCTTTTCCGGTGCGCGCAGCTTCTTCACTCGCAGATAGCCGAGTCCGGCCAGCGCCACAGTCGCGGCGACCATCAGCAGGAACACGATCAGGAATGCCGCCCACCGTGCCAGCCAGACATCGAGCAGCTCGCCGAGGAAGAAGAAAAAGAAGAACGTGCTGAACAGCAGCACGGTGAGCGCGAGGATGAAGTAGACGCTGCCCTGCAGCCCCTTCTTGATCTCGCCGGTGACCTCGGCCTTGGCCAGCTCTACCTCGGCGCGCACCAGTTTCGACATCTGTTCGGTCGCGTCGCGGACCAGGCTGCCGAAGGTGGCCGACCCGTTGGGGTTGGCGTCGGTGAGCGGAATCGATGTGACCGTGTGGTCACGCCTTGCGCCGGTTCCGTTACCGCCGTCTGTGAAACTCACTTGGTCGACCCTTCTCCCTGTCCCGACACTGCTTCGGCCTCACTCTTCTGGTTGTAGCGCACGCGCGTCACGACGCGCTTGGTGGACACGCCCACGCCGCAACAGTAGCGCCGAACCGGCGAGCGACGCCGCCATTGATGTCACCAACACCGCTGCCTTCGCCAATTCGACGGCGGAGCCGTCTCCGACGTCGGCCAGCGCGAGTTCTGCCACAAGAAGGCTAACCGTGAAGCCGATCGCGCCGAGCACCGACAGTGCGAACATGTCGCGGTAGCCGAGATCGGCCGGGCGTTTGGCGATGCCGAACCGGATTGCCAGGCAGCTGATCCCGAAGATGCCGATGGTCTTGCCGAGCAGTAGCCCGAGAATGATGGCAAGAGACAGCCTGTCGGTGAACAACTGCCCGAAGACCTTCCCGTCCAACGGAACTCCGGCGGCGAACAGCGCGAACAGCGGCACGCACAGGCCGGCCGAGATCGGCTGGATCAGGTGCTCTAGCCGGGTGGCAGGCGCTTCTTGCTCGCCGTCGTCGAGCCGGACGCGGGTCAGCAGGCCGAGCCCGACGCCGGCCAGGGTCGGATGGATGCCCGCCTCGTGCAGGGCATACCAGGCGATCAGTGCCAGCGGCAGATAGACCAGCGGCGAACTGATCCGCCGGTGCTGGGCCAGCGCCCAGCCGCCGAAACAGGCCGCGGCCGCCAGTAGCCACAGCATCGCGACCGAGCTCGTGAACAGCACCGCGATCAACAGGATCGCGAGCAGATCGTCGACCACCGCGAGGCTGAGCAGGAACACCCGGGCGCTGGCCGGAATACGGGAACCGGTCATGGCGAGCACGGCCAGCGCGAAGGCGATATCGGTGGCCACCGGAATGGCCCAGCCACGATCCATCCCCTCCGCGCCGAAGCCGACCAGGAACGCGATCAGCGCGGGGGTGACAACGCCGCCGACCGCCGCGACGATCGGCAGCGCGGCCCGTTTGGGATCGGCGAGCTCACCGACGACGAGCTCGCGTTTGAGCTCCAGTCCCGCGACGAAGAAGAACACGGTGAGCAGACCGTCTTTGGTCCAGTCGGCCAGGGTCAGATCCACGTGCAGCGGAGGGATGGGCAGCACCGTCTCGGTCATCGTCACGTAGCCCTCGCCCCACGGCGAGTTCACCCACAGCAATGCCGTTGCGGCCGCGATCAGGAGTATTGCGCCGCCGACGGTCTCGGTGCGCAGATACCGCGTCAATTCCGAGCGCACTTGGGTGATCACGGGAAACCTTCCGGCCAGGTGGTCAAGGCTGCGGACGCACAATCCCACCGAATCGGCTTTCAGGTACGCGACCGCATGCCGACCAGACTTCCCGGCACACCTTACGCAATCCTAACGGATAGGGCCGGTGACGAATATCGTCACCGGCCCTATCGTGTGCCGTTTGTCCGCAACGGATCAGGCGCGACTGGACCGGATCGCCTCGAAAACATTCGGATCGACCAGAGTCGAGGTGTCGCCGAGTTCGCGGCCCTCCGCGACGTCGCGCAGCAGTCGGCGCATGATCTTGCCACTGCGCGTCTTGGGCAACTCGGGCACGACGTGGATCTCTCGCGGCCGCGCGATCGGGCTGATCTCGCGCGACACCTCCGCCTTGAGCTCGTCGACCAGCGCGGCTCCGGTGTCCTCGGCCTCGGCGGTCAGGATGACGAACGCGACGATGCCCTGACCGGTGGTGTCGTCGCTGGCGCCGACGACAGCGGCCTCGGCAACACCCGAGTGCCCGACCAATGCCGACTCCACCTCGGCGGTGGAGATGCGGTGGCCGGACACGTTCATCACGTCGTCGACCCGGCCGAGCACCCACAGGTCGCCGTCGGCGTCGAGCTTGGCGCCGTCACCGGCGAAGTACCAGCCCTGCTCGGCGTAGCGCTCCCAGTAGGTGGCCCGGTACCGCTCCATGTCGCCCCAGATGCCGCGCAGCATCGACGGCCACGGCTGGTCGAGGACCAGGTAGCCGTTGGCTTCGGTCTCCCCGAGTTGTACCGGCTTACCTTCTTCGTCGACGACGGTCGCCGAAATACCGGGTAGCGGTGTCATGGCTGCGCCCGGTTTGGCGGCGGTGACGCCGGGCAGCGGAGAGATCATGATGGCGCCGGTCTCGGTCTGCCACCAGGTGTCCACGATCGGGGCCGAGCCCGCGCCGATCACCTCGCGGTACCAGCGCCATGCCTCCGGGTTGATCGGCTCACCCACCGAACCGAGCAGCCGGATGCTCGACAGATCGTGCGCGGCCGGAATCTCCTTACCCCACTTCATGAAGGTCCGGACCAGTGTCGGGGCCGTGTAATAGATGGTGACACCGTACTTTTCGACGATCTGCCAGTGCCGGTGCTCGTCCGGGAAGTTCGGCGTGCCCTCGTAGACGACCTGGGTGGTCCGGTTGGCGAGCGGGCCGTAGACGATGTAGCTGTGTCCGGTGACCCAGCCGATGTCGGCGGTGCACCAGTAGACGTCGTGTCCGGCCTTGTGGTCGAAGACGTTGTGGTGGGTGTAGGCCGCTTGGGTCAGGTAGCCGCCGGAGGTGTGCAGGATGCCTTTGGGTTTTCCGGTGGTGCCGGAGGTGTAGAGGATGAACAGCGGATGCTCGGCGTCGAATGCCTGCGCCCGGTGTTCGGGCGAGGCCTGCGCGACCGTCTCGTGCCACCACAGGTCACGGCCCTCGGTCCACGGCACCTCGATGCTGGTGCGGCGCACCACGAGTACGTGCTCGACGCTGTGCGGCACGTCGCCGTTGGCGTAGAGCGCTTCGTCGACGGCCTCTTTGAGCGGGGCGGACTTGCCGCGCCGCCACTGCCCGTCGGTGGTGATGATCAGGCGTGCGCTGGCGTCGTCGACGCGTTGGCGCAGCGCGGTGGGGGAGAAGCCTGCGAAGACGACCGAGTGAGTGAGGCCGAGGCGGGCGCAGGCCAGCATCGAGACGATGGCCTCAGGGACCATCGGCATATAGATGGCGACTCGATCGCCTGCCTCCAGGCCGAGTTCGGTGAGATAGTTGGCCGCCCTGCTGACCTCGGCGAGCAGGTCACTGTAGGTGATGTCCTTGGAGTCGCCCGGCTCGCCTTCCCAATGGATGGCGACCTGATCGCCGTGGCCGTCCAGTACGTGCCGGTCGACGCAGTTGTAGGCGACATTGAGCTTGCCGTCGACGAACCACTTCGCAACGGGCGCGTCGCGCCAATCGAGGACCTGTGTCCAGGGTTGATCCCAATGCAGCCGTCCGGCCTGTTCGGCCCAGAACGCGTCGCGATCCGCCGCGGCACGCTGATACAACGAGGCATCCGCGTTTGCCGCCGTGGCGAATTCCGGGGTCGGCGGGTACGAGTCCGTGTGGTCGGCGGTGGTATCGGTCATCTCGTCTCTTCCTTCACGAAATCCGCAGCGCTCGATTCGACGCGCCCGGTGTGGGCCAGTTCGACAGTAATCAACTGTGACCCAGGCCGCGTCCGGTGTGCCCACCGGGTTTCGATCCCGTCACCGCGGCGCGTATCCGGCCCGATCGCCTGACAAACCGACCCCGCGCTAGTTATCGTCTTCTTCAACCTCTTAGAACACCGGATGGCCCCAGCGTCGGCATAGTTCCGGTAGATCAGTGTTTTCATCACCAAGTTTTGTGTGTTTCGGCCATGTTGCCGGATTGGTAACAAGTGGAACGAACCTTGGTCAATCCGATGACAACGGTCGTCCGAATAGCTACTGTCCCAGGCATTCCAAGGCGATCGAGTCGAGGCGCGCTGGGAAGGACTCACGCGTGCGTCGCGGATCCCCTTCGCCTGTCTCGAAATCGGGAGAACGCGTTGAGATTCAACAGAGCTACAGCGTTGATCGCGGCAGTACTGCTGGCCACAAGCCTCGGGCTGTCCGCATGTTCGTCGAGCGATAGTGCCGACGCCGACATTGTCACGACGAACGGTGGTGAACCACAGAATCCGTTGGTGCCCACCAATACCAACGAGAATATGGGTGGCCGCGTAGTCGACCGGCTGTTCGCCGGGCTGAAATATTACGACGGCAAGGGCGTGGCCCACGACGAGCTGGCGGAGTCGATCAAGACCACCGATCGGAAGAATTACACGATCACCATCAAGCCGAATTGGAAGTTCACCGACGGCAGCACGGTGACGGCCAAGTCGTTCGTCGATGCCTGGAATTATGGTGCGCTCGGCACTAACGCGCAGCTGCAGAGCTACGTGTTCACCCCGATCCTCGGATTCGACGAGGTATCGGCGGAAAAGCCGACGGCACAGACGATGTCGGGCCTGAAGGTGGTCGACGATCGCACATTCACCGTCGAGTTGAAGCAGCCGTCCATCGACTTCGAGACCGAACTCGGCTATGCGCCGTTCTATCCGCTGCCCGAGGCGGCGTTCAAGGACATGAAGGCCTTCGGCGAGAACCCGATCGGCAACGGCCCGTACAAGTTCGCCCGCACGGGCGCGTGGGAGCACAACGTCAAGATCGACTTGGTACCCAACCCGGACTACCAGGGCGGCCGCCCGGCCAAGAACAAGGGCCTGCGGTTCGTCATGTACCAGTCGTTCGACACGGCCTATTCGGATCTGCAGGCGGGCAATCTCGATTCTCTCGACACCATCCCGGACAGCGCGCTGACCTCCTACAAGAAGGATCTCGGTGATCGCGCGATCCTCGCGCCGACCGCGCAGAACCAACATATCGGTGTCCAGGCCAATGTCGCGCACTTCGGCGGCGAGGAAGGGCTGCTGCGGCGCCGGGCGATCTCGATGGCGATCAACCGCCAGCAGATCTGCGACACCATCTTCAACGGCACCAAGACTCCGGCGCGTGACTTCACCGCAAGCACCCTGCCCGGGTTCGATGGGAACCTGCCCGGCTCCGAGGTGCTGAAGTACAACCCGGAGGAGGCCAAGAAGCTGTGGGCGCAGGCCGATGCCATGTCACCGTGGTCGGGTCGTTACGAGATCGCCTACAACTCCGATGGCGGCCACCAGGCCTGGATCGAAGCCGTTGCCAACAGTGTGAAGAACACCCTCGGTATCGATGCGGTCGGCACGCCGTTCCCGACCTTCAAGAACATTCGGGATCTGGTGAACGCCAAGACCATCGATAAGGCGTTCCGCTACGGCTGGCAGGGCGACTACCCGACCATGCTGCAGTTCCTGACCTCGCAGTACTACAGCTACTCCGATACCAACAACGTCGACTACAAGAGCGCCGAATTCGACGGTCTGCTCGACGCCGCGCTCGCGGCGCCGACGCTCGAGGAGTCCTACAAGATCGTGGCGAAGGCCCAGGCGCTGCTGATCAAGGACATGGCCGATATCCCGGTGCTCGACTACCTCGCCGCGGCGGGACGGTCGGACAAGGTGAAGAAGGCCGAACTCGCGTGGAACGGTCTGTTCGACTTCGAGAACATCGAGAAGTAGCCGCTCGGCTCGGTCGTGCCGCCAACCAGGCGGCACGACCGAGCCGCTCACCCAGGAGACGAAATGGCCTGGTATGTCGTGCGGCGTCTACTTCAGATGATCCCCGTGTTCCTCGGGGCGACGCTGCTCATCTACGCACTGGTCTTCCTAGTTCCGGGCGATCCGATCCACGCGCTGGCCGGCGATAAGCCGATGACGCCTGCGGTGGAAGCCCAACTTCGCGCCCGCTATCACCTCGACCGCCCGTTCTTCGTGCAGTACCTGCTGTACCTCAAGGGCATCTTCACGCTCGATTTCGGCACGGCCTTCTCCGGCAGGCCGGTACGCGACGAGCTCGCGCGAGCCTTCCCGATCACGATCAAGCTGTCGCTCATGGCGGTCCTCATCGAGGGCATCTTCGGCGTCATCTTCGGACTGATCGCGGGTCTGCGCAAAGGCAGGCTCTTCGACTCGACCCTGCTGGTGGTCAGTCTGGTCATCATCGCGGTGCCGATCTTCGTGATCGGCTTTCTCGCCCAGTTCCTGCTCGGCGTGAAATGGGGCATCGCGCCGGTGACCGTCACCGGCAAGGCGAGTATCGGCGAACTGCTCGTCCCGGCGATCGTGCTCGGCTCGCTGTCGTTCGCCTATGTGCTCCGGCTCACCCGAAACTCGGTGGCGGAGAACATGTCCGCCGACTACGTACGGACCGCGACCGCCAAGGGGCTGAGTAGACCTCGTGTCGTCACCGTGCATATTCTGCGCAACTCGATGATCCCGGTCATCACCTTCCTCGGCGCCGACCTCGGCGCCCTGATCGGCGGTGCCGTCGTCACCGAGGGCATCTTCAACATCCCGGGCGTGGGAGGCACGCTCTACCAAGCGATTACGCGCGGTGAGCCACCGACGGTGGTGTCCTTCGTGACGGTCCTCATCGTGATCTTCCTGATCTCGAATCTGCTCATCGACCTGCTCTACGCCATGCTCGACCCGAGGATTCGATATGCCTGACCTCGATAAACACGTCCCGGACAGGCAGCAGCACTTCGTCGCACCGCCCGACGAGGTGCAGGTTCTCGCCACCGACCAGGTCGACGAATCCGGTTCGCCGACCAGCATCTGGCAAGACGCATGGCGGCAGCTGCGCCGAAATCCGATCTTCATCGTCGCCGCGCTGCTGATCGTCTTCATCGCGGTTGTCGTGCTCTGGCCGGGACTGTTCAGCGATCAGGACCCGCGCTATTGCAACGGCGATTTCAGTATGGATCCGCGTGGGCCGGGCCATCCGTTCGGCTTCGACAAACAGGGTTGTGACGTCTACACCCGAACCGTCTACGGCGCACGGGCTTCGGTGATGGCCGGTCTCGGCGCGACAACGCTGTTCCTGTTCATCGGTGGCACGCTCGGGGCGCTCTCCGGCTTCTACGGCGGGCTGCTGGATTCGGTGGTGTCGCGGATCGCGGAGATCTTCTATGCGATTCCGCTGATGCTCGCCGCGATCGTCATCATGCAGCTGCTGGATTCACGGACCATCTGGACGGTCATCCTGATTCTGTCCGCGTTCACCTGGCCGCAGGCGGCGCGCATCGCGCGCAGTGCGGTGATCGAGGCCAAGAACAGCGAGTACGTCACGGCGGCAAAAGCATTGGGCGTCTCCCGAATACGGACCCTGCTGCGCCATGTGCTGCCGAATGCGGCGGGACCGCTGATCGTGGTCACCACGATCTGGCTCGGCGCGTTCATCGTCACCGAGGCAACCCTGTCCTACCTCGGGGTCGGGCTGCCACGCACGATCGTGTCCTGGGGTTCCGATATCAACACCAATCAGCACGAGCTGCGCGGCGGTTCGCCGATCCTGTTCTATCCCGCAACAGCATTGGCGCTCACCGTGCTGAGCTTCATCCTGCTCGGCGACGCGGTGCGGGACGCGCTCGATCCGAAGGCCAGGAAGAGGTGACCGCGGCGATGTCCGATAAACCACTGCTCGAGATCGAAGATCTCAACGTCTGCTTCAGTTCCGAGGGCAAGCAGATTCCGGCGGTCCGCGACGTCAGTCTGTCGGTCTATCCAGGTCAGACGGTGGCGATCGTCGGTGAATCCGGCTCCGGGAAAACCACCACAGCGCACAGCATCATCGATCTGCTGCCCGGCACCGGACAGATCACCTCCGGCTCGATCCTGTTCGACGGAAAAGATCTCGCGAAGGCGTCGAAGAAGGATGTCGTCGCCGTGCGCGGCAGCGGTATCGGTCTGGTCCCGCAGGACCCGATGTCGAACCTCAACCCGGTGTGGAAGGTCGGGTTCCAGATCAGGGAAACGTTGGCGGCCAACGGAATAGCCAAGGGCAAGGCCGCCGCGAAGCGGGCGATCGAATTGCTGGAGGAAGCGGGGATGTCGGACGCGCAACGCCGGGTCAACCAGTATCCGCACGAATTCTCCGGCGGCATGCGCCAGCGTGCGCTCATCGCGATCGGACTGGCGTGCCGGCCCAAACTGCTGATCGCCGACGAGCCGACGTCGGCGCTCGACGTCACCGTGCAGCGGCAGATCCTCGACCATCTCGACGGTCTCACCAGCGAACTCGGCACGGCGGTCCTGCTGATCACCCACGATCTCGGTCTCGCCGCCGAGCGCGCCGAGCACCTGGTGGTGATGTATCGCGGTCGGGTGGTGGAATCCGGTCCCGCACTCCAGATTCTGCGTGAGCCACAGCATTTGTACACCAAGCGGCTGGTGAACTCGGCGCCCTCGCTGGCCTCGCAGCGGCTGTCCTCGGTCCGTGAGCGCGTCGAGATACGCAAACAGGCCGTTCAGGTCGCGGAGGAGGCGGCCGCGGCCGACACGGAGTCGGCAGCGGTCTCCGATGGCGTGGTGGTCGCGGAGAATTTGACCAAGGCGTTCAAGATGCGTGGCAACGCACCGTGGAAGTCGTCGGACTTCATTGCGGTCGACGAGGTGTCGTTCCGGCTCGCGCGCGGCACCACCACGGCCATTGTCGGTGAGTCCGGATCCGGCAAATCCACTGTCGCGCAGATGGTTCTCGGCTTGCTGGAGCCGACGGCCGGGAAGGTGACCTTCGACGGCAAGGAGGTCGCGAAGCTGGACCGCAAGGGCGCCTTTGCGTTCCGCCGCCGGGTGCAGCCGATCTTCCAGGATCCTTACGGCTCACTGGACCCGATGTACTCGATCTACCGCACCATCGAGGAACCGTTGCGCACGCACCGGATCGGCACGTCCAAGGAACGCGAAGCGACGGTGCGGGAACTGCTGGACAAGGTTTCGCTGCCCTCGACGGTGATGCGCCGCTATCCGAATGAGCTGTCCGGTGGTCAGCGTCAGCGCGTGGCCGTGGCCCGTGCGCTGGCACTTTCTCCGGAGGTGGTGGTCTGCGATGAAGCGGTCTCCGCGCTGGATGTGCTGGTGCAGGCCCAGATTCTGAAGCTGCTCAACGATTTACAAGCGGAGCTCGGGCTGTCCTACCTGTTCATCACCCACGACCTGGCCGTGGTCCGGCAAATCGCCGACGATGTGCTCGTGATGCAGAACGGCAAAGTCGTCGAGGCCGCCACCACCAACGAGGTCTTCGACAATCCACGAGAGGAGTACACCCGGCGGCTGCTGGACGCGATTCCGGGCCGCGACCTGTTGGCGGGGTAAGCGTTGCCGTCACCCCGCTGAGCTGGCCGGCGCGCCGATCAGCGCGGTGGCGGCCACTGGGGCTCGCCGACGGATCAGGCCGTGTGCGCGAGGATGGCGGCCACAACCGAATCCCATTGTGCCCGTGGTGCGATCTCGTGCCCGGTGTGCTCCATCGCGAGTAAACGGGCGCCGGGAATCTCCGCGGCGAGGGCTCGACCGTGCCCGATCGGGAAGAGCGGATCCTCGGTGCCGTGTAGCACCAGGGTCGGCGCGACGATCTTTCCGAGCCGATCCCGCCACGGCGCACCGGGATCGATCATGAACGGATTGGTCAGTTGGGCCGCAATGTCGTTCGCGCGGTCGATGATTCGCGCGGCCTTGGCCCGCCGGGTCGCGGTGTCGAACGGCAGACTTGCCGCGGTGAAAGGGCGATCGGCCTCGACGAGGTACTCGACAACGGCGGCCCGGTCCGACCAGTCCGGTTCGGCGCCCTCGCCCGCGAAGAAGGCTCGGAGTTCAGGGGTCATCTCCGGGAGGTCGGGGTATTGGTGGCCGGGACCGCCGGGTGTCGAGGAGGCGAGGGTCAGGGTGGCGACCCGATCGGGGTGATCGAGTGCGACGAGTTGCGCGACCGCCGCACCCTGCGACATGCCGATCAGGTGCGCCTGCCGCAGGCCGAGGACGTTGAGCAGGCCGACGGCGTCGGCGACCAGATCTCGCAGCACATATGGCGGCGCACCCACCGGATACGTGGCGGACCGGCCCGCGTCCCTGCTGTCGTAGCGGATGACGCTGCGGCCGCCTGCCACCAGGCGCTCGATGAATTCTTCCTCCCATGCCAGGAGTGATTCGCCTGCGCCGTGGATGAGCAGGATTGCGGGTTGGTGGTCCGGGGCACCGAAAGTCTCTGTGCACAACTGGGTTTCGTTGACATCGCGGGTGTTCTGGTAGCCGGTCACGTGCACCGCCCTTCAATTCCGTTACATGTAACGGATACCGTATCGGCAACTTCGTTACATGTAAACAAGAACCGGTAGGCTGGTTACATGCCCAAGACATCGAACCGTCGCGCGGCCGGTGATGCGCAGACCGCCTGGGCGGCCTACCGGCGGCTGCCGCTGCTCGTGGACACCGAGATCGCCCGCGATTTGGAGTCCGGCACCGGGCTGTCGATGCCGGACCATGACGTGCTCACCGCCGTGGCGGAGATGGCGGCCGAGCGGGAATGCGTGCGGGTGAGCGGCCTTGCGGCGCGGATGCACTGGCCGCACAGCCGCCTGTCCCGCCAGCTCGGGCGGATGCAGCGGCGCGGCCTGATCGCGCGCGAGCC
Organism: Nocardia sp. NBC_01009; assembly: GCF_045208035.1. NCBI lineage: Bacteria > Bacillati > Actinomycetota > Actinomycetes > Mycobacteriales > Nocardiaceae > Nocardia > Nocardia sp. NBC_01009. The sequence goes on from NZ_CP108695.1 coordinate 1,648,004, forward strand.
GTGTGAACGTGATGGGCGCGGTGACGACGTCGTGCTCGCCGAGCCCGGGCGGCGGGCGCTGGCAGCGGCGGGGCCTGTCCACCTCGCGTCGGTGCATCGGCACTTCCTCGACCTGCTGACTCCCGAGCAGCTCGCGGCGCTGACCGGGATCGAGGAGACCATCGCCCGGCACCGAGTGGCGCTGAGCGGCTGAACTAGCCTCGTATCCCGTGACCGATCCGCTACAGCCTCTCGTCGATCTGCCCGGTGTGCGCGACAGCGCCGATCGGGCCCGCGACGCGCTCGCCGACGTGCATCGGCACAAGGCGAACCGGCGCGGCTGGCCGACCACGGCCGCCGAGGCCGCGGTGCGTGCGGCCCGGTCGTCCGCCGCGATCGACGGCGGTTCGATCGAACTGCCCGCCGACGGCCGGGTCGGCGATCCGATCCTGGCCGGGTCGCTGCGGGTGGGGCAGGCGCTGGACGGCGATGCCCTGCGCAATCTCGCCGGCACCTGGCGGCGTGCCCCCTTGCAGGCGCTGGCTCGGCTGCATCTGCTGGCCGCCGCCGATCTGGTGACCGACGAGGCGCTGCTCGGTAGGCCCCGTACCGACGCAGGCGTTGCCGAACGGCTCGACCTGCTGGTGCAGACGGTGCTCGGGTCCACCGCGCCTGCGCCGGTTGTCGCCGCGGTGGTGCATGGCGAGCTGTTGGCGTTGCGGCCGTTCGGTACGGCCGACGGCATCGTCGCGCGGGGGGCGTCCCGACTTGTCGCGGTGTCCAGTGGGCTCGACCCGCACAGCCTCGGCGTGCCCGAGGTGTTCTGGCTGCGTCGGCGGCAGGCGTATCTGGATGCCGCGGCCGGGTTCGGCACGGGAGAGGCGAATGCCGTCGGTAGCTGGGTGATCCTGTGCTGTGGCGCCCTCGAGGACGGCGCTCGTGAGGCGAGGTCGATCGCCGATTCGGCGTCGGGATAGGCGGTTGCCTCGCCTGCGCTCGGCCCAGCGCGCGGTTGCCTCGCCTGCGCTCGGGCCCAGTGCGCAGTGGCCTTGCCTGCTCGGGCCCAGTGGCCCCTGCACGTCAAAGCGGGCGGCGTTGTCGTTGAACGACCTCACCGCCCGCTAGCACGGAAACCCGGTTACCAAGCGTGCTAGGTGGGTTGTGGTCTTTCGGCCTCGGCGACAATTCGAACTCCGCCGGTTCATCCCCGCAACCTGTGCGAGGCCCTCGCCGTCGACAATTCGAATCTCGCAGGCCCACAACGCTTCTGCCCTTGTCGCGGCGCGCTCCGCGTGGGTACCTGGCATCCGTGCTGGGAAGGGTGGACGGGAGACTGAACCTTCTCTTCCGGCTCTGCCTTGGCCTTCCGACCTTCCGTAGTTACCTTTTTACACTGTGACAGCCCTCACATCAAGGCTTCGGAAAACATTCAATAATCGGCGTGTTCATCGGCGTTTCGTGGTTAAATCCCTGGTCGCGACGTTGCGAACGCCGTGTCAGCAAACGCTTCGGCAAGTACCCCGCTGGCTCTCTAGCAGCCAGTGTGGCAGGCAGGCTTGTATCAGTTAAGCCTCAGCGGCGGCGGCGCAGTAATCGGTAGCTGAGTGCGCCCGCCACCACCGCGCTCAATCCGACCACCGCGGTCGCGGCAAGGGTGGTAGACGACGGGGTCTGGAAGCGAGACCACAGCGAAACCGGGTTCGAGAACGTCAGGGTCGGCCAGCCCTTGGCCAGCGCCTCGCGCCGCAGGTTGCGATCGGGGTTCACCGCCGTCGGATGGCCGACCGCGCCGAGCATCGGCAGATCGGTCACCGAATCGGAGTAGGCATAGCACCGCGAAAGGTCGTAACCCTCACTGGCGGCGAGCTTTTCGATCGCGGCGACCTTGCCTTCGCCGTAGCAGTAGAACTCGACCTCGCCGGTGTATCGACCGTCCGCGACGACCATTCGCGTTGCGGCGGTGTGCGAGGCGCCGAGCGCCTCGGCGATCGGGCCGACGATCTCCTCGCCGGAAGCGGACACGATCACCACGTCGTGACCGCGGATCTTGTGATCGGCGATGAGATCGGCCGCTTCGGCATAGATCAGCGGGTCGACCAGCTCGTGCAGCGTCTCGGCCACAATGGATTTCACTTGTTCGACGTCCCAGCCCGCACACATGTTCGTCAGGTGGGCGCGCATCCGCTCCATCTGATCGTGGTCCGCGCCCGACAGCATGAACAGAAAGTGTGCGTAGCTGCTCTCGAGCACCGCGCGGCGGTTCAACAGACCCTGTGCATAGAACGGCTTGCTGAACACGAAGGTGCTCGATTTCGCGATCACTGTCTTGTCGAGATCGAAGAAGGCAGCGACACGTCCGCCGCCGGTGGTTTGTTGGTCCGGAAGCCCGGTTCGGTCACCCTCGGCAGTCACTCGTTCAGAATAGGCGGTGACTGCGCATCCGCTCCGTCGAGCGCAGGCGACAGACGGACTGCGTCCGGCAGCGTTACTTCGGGCGGTGACTGCGCATCCGCTCCGTCGAGCGCAGGCGACAGACGGACTGCGTCCGGCAGCGTTACTTCGGGCGGTGACTGCGCATCCGCTCCGTCGAGCGCAGGCGACAGACGGACTGCATCCGGCAGTGCCACTTCGGGCGGTGACTGCGGACCGCACACCGGGTCTGTCGAGCGCGTTTTGGAGACGAATTCGGGCGGGTAGCGGGTCGTGTTCCGGGGCCTCTCGGTGGGTTTGCCCTGGAGACGCCGGGCCGGTGACAGCCATAAAGTTGTCCGACGACAGACTTGCGTTGTGGCCGGGGCTTGGGTGTAGTATTGCTGGCACCTGGACATGGTCCAGGCGCGTTCAGCCCGACCCCCCGGGGCTGAACCCGACGGCCCCAGCCTCCTCCCCCCCCGGCTGGGGCCGTCCTCTATTCAGGGGACGGTTCGACTTCTCTCTCACTCCGGATCTATCCACATCCCCGGAGTTATCCACATTCGGCATATTGCCTCTATTGCACTGCTTCGCCTTCGACCACGCTGACCTGCATGGATTTCGAAGCTGCGCCGCCGGTCACGACGCCGCCGGCACTCGTGCTCATCAGCGATACCCGCCTTCGGGACGAAGTGCGGCGTGTCGCGGCCGCTGCGGAACGCGGGCTCGACGAACGCGAGCTGCCGATGGGCAGGCACGCGTGGACCGGTGCCCCGCTGGTGATCCTCGACACAGCCATGGCGGGGCAGTGTGCGACGGTCGGATATCTGCGGCGTGTCGGGGTCGTTCTGGTGACCGACCGCGAGCCGGATATGTGCGATTGGCAGGCCGCCGCAGCGGTCGGAGCCGAGCGGGTGATCGCGCTCCCCGGCGCCGCGGTCGGGCTTATCGAGAAGTTTGCTGAGTACGGTGAAAACCGGATGGGGGACGGTGTGGTCGTCGCGATTGCCGGGGCCGGCGGCGGTGCGGGCGCATCCGTTCTCGCCGCGGCCACCGCTCTGCGCGCCGCTGCCGAACGGTTCCGGCGAGACACCGTGCTCGTCGATGGCGCACCGCTCGGCGGCGGCCTCGACCTGCTGCTCGGCATCGAGATGGCCGCAGGGCTGCGCTGGCCCGATCTGGTGATCGAGGATGGCCGGGTGTCCGCGTCGGCACTGCACAGTGCACTGCCCGCGGCGGCCCCCGGGCTCGCCGTGCTGTCCTGTGGACGCGGTGGTGCCGGACGCTTGCCGAGCGAGATCGGCCCCACCGCGGTGCACGCTGTCGTCGAAGCAGGCCGTGCCGCAGGCGATTTGGTGGTTTGCGACATATCCGGCGAGCGCGGCCCGCACGCCGACCAAATGCTCGACTCGGCGGACCTCGTGGTGCTGGTTGTTCCGGCCAGGCTGCGCGCGATGGCCGCGGCAGAATCCGTCGCCGCCTACATCGGCAGACGAAACCCCAACCAGGGCTTGGTAGTACGCGGCCCAGCACCCGGCGGGCTACGCGGAAACGAGGTTGCCGAGGTGCTCGACCTGCCGCTGCTCGCCGCTGTCCGAGCCCAAGCGGGCCTCGCCGCCCGCCTCGAACGCGGCGGCCTGACCGTCCGTCGCCGCGGCCCACTCCGCGACGCGGCAGACGCGGTGCTGGCGGTGCTGAGCGCCCCCGCAGGGCGGGGCCTGCGATGAGCGCCTTGGTGACGTCCGAGCTGCTGGATCGGGTGCGGGAACGTCTTGCGGGCGGGGCGGGGGATCCGGATCCGGCGCAGGTGGCAGCCGCTATTCGGGCCGAGGCAGGCGGGGTCCTCGGTGACACGGATCTGCTGCGTGCACTCCGGTTGTTGCAGACGGAGATGACCGGTGCCGGGGTATTGGAGCCGCTGCTGCAAGATCCGCAGGTTGCTGACGTTCTGGTCACCGCGCCGGATGCCGTCTGGATCGACCGGGGTCACGGGTTGCGAAAGACGTCGGTCACGTTTCCGGATGAGGCCGCCGTGCGCAGACTGGCGCAGCGGCTTGCCCTTTCGGCAGGGCGGCGGCTCGACGATGCGCAGCCGTGGGTCGACGGCAGACTCTCGGGAAGGGAAGGAGCGCTGGGGGATTCCTTCGGTGTCCGGCTTCATGCGGTCTTGGCGCCGGTGGCGCACGGCGGTACCTGTGTTTCACTGCGCGTGCTGCGTCCCGCCACGCAGGGGCTGGATGCGCTCGCGGCCTCCGGCGCGGTGGCGCCGGAGGCGAAACTGCTGTTGGAGCGGATCATTCGAGCTCGGCTTGCCTTCCTGGTCGTCGGCGGCACCGGTGCGGGGAAGACCACCTTGTTGTCCAGCCTGCTGGCCGAGGTAGGGCCCGAGGAACGAATCATCTGTGTGGAGGACGCGGCGGAGCTCGCGCCCCCGCATCCCCATGTCGTACGGCTGGTCGCGCGCACCGCGAATGTCGAAGGCGTCGGCGAGGTGACGATGCGCGACCTGGTACGCCAGGCACTGCGGATGCGACCGGACCGGATCGTGGTCGGTGAGGTGCGCGGCGCGGAGGTGGTCGACCTGCTCACTGCGCTCAACACGGGACATGACGGGGGAGCGGGGACCGTGCATGCGAACTCGCCCCAGGAAGTTCCCGCGCGCCTGGAAGCCCTTGCGGCACTGGGAGGTATGGACCGGGCTGCACTGCATAGTCAGCTCGCCGCCGCGGTGCAGGTGGTGATGCACGTGCATCGAAGGGCGGATGGTTCTCGCGGACTGCGCGAAATCGGCGTCGTCCGGCGCGATGACTCCGGACATGTCCGCATCGCGGCGGCCTGGCGAGCCGACCACGGCCCGGCTGCGGCTGCTACCGAACTGGCAGAGCTCCTCGACGAACGGCTCGACCGATGATCGTGGCACTGACGTGTCTGGTACTCGCGCTGTTGAGCGCTCCGTCGCCGAGAGCGCGTCGCCGCTTCATCGACCTGTTCGTTCCCTCCGGCGTCACGCGGAAACCACAGCGCAGCAGCCTGTTCAGCGTGGGCATCGGGATCGGCCTCGCCGCGACAGCGGTCGCCGGATTCGGCCCGCTGATCGCTGCGGCGCTGGTGACGGGCACAGTTGGTATCCGGTTTCGTCGTGCTCGGCACGACCGCTTACACAATGTCGAATGCGCGTACCTGCTCGACGCGGTCGAAGCCGTCATCGGGGAGCTGCGGGTAGGTGCGCACCCGAGCGCGGCCGCCGCGGTCGCGGCACACGAATCCGGCGGCGCGGCGGCGCGCGCATTCGCCGTCAGCGCGGCCCGCAGCCGACTGGGCGGTTCGGGCGCTGACGGTCTGCGCCACCCGGACTCCGTGGTGGCCCCCGAGCTGGCCGGGATAGCCGACGCTTGGCGGGTCGCCGAACACCACGGCCTCGCCCTCGCCGAACTACTGTCCGCGGCCCGTGCAGATCTCCAGGGGCGCATCCGTTTTCGTGGCCGAACCGCGGCCGCACTGGCAGGTGCCCGCGCCACCGCCGCTGTCCTGGCCTGCCTCCCTTTGCTCGGCCTCGCCCTCGGCCAACTGATGGGCGCCGCACCGCTGAACATCCTGTTCGCCTCCGCCGCAGGCGCCGTCCTGCTTCCGCTCGGCACCGGCCTCGCGTGCGCGGGCCTGCTGTGGACGGATGCGATCACTCGAAAGGTGCTGGCATGAAACGGCTTGTGGTCGAGCTTGCGGTGGCAGGTCAGCCGAGTCACCGCTGCGCGGGCGGCCGCCGGAATGGCCTCTCGCCAGGGTCGGTGATCGTGCGAAGGATCGGCTCGACAGGCGCGGTACAGCTCGATTGCCGGGCGCGGCGGCAGTCGATTGAAGGGAGGCGGAGTGATGGGAATTTCCGGTGGGGTGGTGTTGCTGCTGGCGCTAACGCTCGTGGTGTTGCCTGGGCGGGTGGCGGTGACCCGGCGACTACGGTCGCTGCGCGGCGGTGGTTCGGAGCCACTGGTCAGGGTGCCGGGGCGTAGGGGTAGCGATGATCCGCTTGCGGTCGCTTCGGTGTTCGATCTGCTCGCCGCATGCCTGCGGGCGGGGCTGCCGATGGCGGGTGCGGCGCGGGTGGTGGCGCCGGGCGCGCCGGCGGTGCTCGGTGCTGCGCTGGTCCGAGCCGCCGATCTGCTGGCGCTGGGGGCGGACGCGGCGACAGCATGGGAGCGAGCGGCCGTAGACGCTGTGGGCAGGCCGGGAGCGGCCGAGGTGGAGTCGCTCGCACGGATGGCGCGGCGCTCGGCGCGGTCGGGAGCGTCGCTGGCGGTGGCCATCGGTGAGCTGGCCGAACAGCACCGTGGCGCGGTCGAGGACATGGCGGCGGCACGCGCCGAGCGGGCCGGAGTGATGATCAGTGGCCCACTCGGACTGTGTTTTCTGCCCGCGTTCATCTGCCTGGGCATCGTGCCGGTGGTGATCGGTCTCGCGGGCCGAGTCCTCGAGGGCGGGCTGCTGTGAGCGCGCGAATCACGAAACCAGGACACCGGACCGATGTTGCGGCAGGTCGGCGACGCGCGATCGTGGCCGAGCATGCTGCCACGCCGGGGAGGGCTTGCCCGCGCGGATCGGCCGCGCGGGCCGGAGGGAAAGGGGAAGACGGTGCGAATCGAGCGGATGACGGACCGGGCGCTGCATCGACTGGGCGTCGTATATATGGAGCTGAGATCGCGACTGGTGCACGCGGTCGTCGCGGACGAGGGCATGAGTACCGCGGAGTATGCGATCGGGACGATTGCGGCAGCCGCCTTCGGCGCCGTCCTGTATGGGGTGGTGACCGGCGACAGCATCGTGAATGCCTTGACGAAGATCATCGATCGGGCGCTCAACACCGCGGTGTAGCGAGGCCGGTAACAGACTGCGGTGCAACGGTTCTCGGTGACGAGCAGGGTTCGGTGACGGTCGAGGCCGCCATCGCGTTGGCCGCGGTCGTCGTTGCGGTGGTGCTGTGTCTCGGTGCGATTCTCGCGGCATCGGCACAGGTGCGCTGTGTCGATGCCGCTCGCGAGGCGGCGCGGTTGGCGGCCAGGGGTGACCAGTCGAACGCGGTGTCGGCGGCCGCGCGGGTTGCTCCGCCTACCGCCGATATCACGGTGCGCAGCGAGGGTGACCGCGTCATCGCGGTCGTTTCCGCCCGTTCTCCGCTGTTGCCGCTGTTGGTGCTGCGTGCGGACGCCGTCGCGGTACGTGAGCCGGGAGTCGTGCGGTGATCGAACAGCCGGCCAGGGGCACAGTGTGTTCGGACGCACAGTGGCTGCGTGCAGCGCGGTACGGGACGGCGAACGGCGTGCTCTCGGATGGTCAGGTGCTGAACAGGCGGCGGGCGGAGCAAGGCGGCGCGACGGTGTTGGCCTGCCTGGCGCTGGTGGGGCTGATCGGGGCGACGCTGCTGGTCGGTCAGGTCGGTGTCGTGGTGGTGAGTCGGCATCGCGCGCAGGCCGCCGCGGATCTCGCGGCATTGGCTGCGGCCGGTGCGTTGGAGCAAGGGGCGGAGGCGGGATGTGCGCAGGCATTGGAGATCGCGCGGCGCATGCGAGTGCGGATTCACGAGTGTGAAGTCACGCAGTGGGATGTGACCGTCACTGTCGTGCGGAATGTACCAATAGGTCTGTATGGAAACTGCACTGTTCGAGCAGTCGCTCGTGCGGGTCCTGTCGAAGATGGAGTGTGACCCGTGCGTACCCACACTCGTCAGTGCTGGGCACGAGGCCGTGCAATTCGGTAATTGGAATGATCGAATAATTGCGGTCTCACATCAATTCCCCCGAGTAGCCGGACAAAAGCAATGAATAAATGCGCATGTCGAGACGGAAAGTCTGTGGCAATACCCCAGTTAACATGAATCTATTCCTTTTTATTCGACCGCGTGCCGGGCCCGGCGCGACCGGGCCCGCCCGCCGGTTCGTGCTGGTGATCCTCCGGCCAATTGGACGTCGGGTCACGCAGCGGGGTCGGCGTGGTCACGGATCGAGCTCGGTGGCTCGACCTGGGGCGGGACGCTCAGGGGGCAGCGTTCAATTCGGTAATGACGGCTGCGAGCAGACGCCCTGCGCCCGCCTTGTCCAGCGGGTGGTTGCCGTTGCCGCACTTGGGCGACTGCACGCAGGACGGGCAGCCCGCCGCGCATGCACAGGATTCGATCACTGCGAGAGTTGCCGACAACCAGCGCCGCAGCTGCGCGAAACCGCGCTCGGCGAAGCCTGCGCCACCGGGCTGTCCGTCGTAGACGAACACGGTCGGCAGACCTGTATCCGGGTGTTCGGCGGTGGACACGCCGCCGATATCCCAGCGGTCACAGGTCGCTACCAGCGGTAATAGGCCGATTGCCGCGTGCTCGGCGGCATGCAGCGCGCCTGGGACCTGCTGTGGATCGATGCCGGCAAGGGCAAGCAGCTCGGGCGTCACGGTGTAGAGCACCGCACGGGTGGACAGGGTCTGGGCGGGCAGATCCAGCTCGACCAGGTCGAGTACTTCACCGTTGAGCAGCGTGCGTAGATAGCCGATGACCTGGCTGGTCACCCGCACCTGCGTCAATGCGGTGCTCACCCGGCCGTGGCGATGCTGTGCCGTCGTCGCGTCGACCACGATGGAGGTAACCGACCTGGCGCTGGTGGTCCAGCCGGGATCGGCGGCGCGCACGAAGGCGACACCCTCGTCCAAGTCCAGCTCGTCGACGAGGTAGGTCTCGCCCTGATGCAGGTGAACCGCGCCTTCGTGCAGCGTGGCAGTGGCGCGTCCGGCGTCGGCCGTGCCGAGCAGTCTGCCGGTCTCGCCGTCGACGATGGCGACCGGCGTGCCGATGCCACCGCGCACGTCGACGGCGTCGTGCGGCTGGGTTTCCGCGGTGACATACCAGCGTGCGCCCCCCTTCGCCCCGGCGATAACCCGGCGCCGAATCAGCCCCTGACCTGCGAGGTCGGTAAGCAATTCGCGGGCGTCGAGTGCATCGACTTCGGCATCGGTGAGCGGAAGTTCCAATGCCGCGCACAGCAGTTGCGGGCCGAGCACGTAGGGGTTGTGCGGGTCGGTGATGGTGGCCTCGACCGGCTTGTCCAGCAGGGCCTCCGGGTGGTGCACGAGGAAGGTATCGAGTGGATCGTCTCTGGCCACGAGCAGGACCAGGGAGCCTTGGGTGCGGCGTCCCGCGCGGCCGGCCTGCTGCCAGAACGAGGCGACGGTGCCGGGGAACCCGGAGATCACCACGGCATCGAGCCCTGCGATGTCGACGCCGAGCTCGAGCGCATTCGTGGTGGCCGCGCCGAGTAATGCCCCGGTGGACAGTGCGGTCTCCAGGTCCCGCCGGTCCTCCGCCAAATAGCCCCCGCGATAGGCGGCCACCCGCTCGGCGAGACTCGGATCGATCTCGGCCAGCAGCCTGCGTGTCTCCATGGCGGTCAGTTCGGCCGCCCGGCGGGACCGGACGAAGGTCAAGGTTCGAGCGCCTTCGACCACCAGATCTGCCATGATCCTGGCCGCCTCCGAGGTGGCCGAACGGCGAACGGGAGCGCCATTTTCACCGGTCACCGCGGTGAGCAGGGGTGGCTCCCACAGTGCGACAGTGCGCGGTCCCTGCGGCGAGCCGTCCTCGGTCACCGCGACGCAAGGCGCGCCGATCAGCCGGGATGCGGCGGCCGCGGGTTCTGCCGTCGTGGCCGAGCACAGCACGAATATCGGGTCCGCGCCGTAGTGTGCGGCGATTCGCTGCAACCTGCGCAGCACCAGCGCGACGTGCGAGCCGAAGACGCCTCGATAGGCGTGGCATTCGTCGACCACCACATAGCGCAGCCTGCGCAGCACCCTGGCCCAGCGCTGGTGCGAGCGCAGGATGCCGATGTGCAGCATGTCGGGATTGGTGAAAATCCAGCGGCCGTTCGCCCGCACCCACTGCCGGATCTCGGCCGGGGTATCGCCGTCGTAGCCGGCTGGATGAATATCCCGGAGCGCGCCTTGGTGCGTCAGATCGTTCACCGCGCGCAGTTGATCGGCGCCCAGTGCCTTGGTCGGAGCGAGATAAAGGGCGGTGGCCCGTGGGTCCTCGCCCAGCGCCGTCAGGACGGGCAGCTGGTATCCCAGCGATTTACCGGATGCTGTACCGGTGCTGACCACGACGTGCGTGCCGCCCGCCGCCAGGTCGGCGGTCCTGGTCTGGTGCGTCCACGGCGCCGTGATGCCGGTGGCGCGGAACGCCTCGACCACCTCGGGCGCCGCCCAATCGGGCCAGTTGGTGGTGGCCGCCGCCCGGGCGGGCAGCTCGACGACGTGCGTCAGCCGAGGGTCGCCGCCGGGGACTTCACTCAGGACACGATTCAGCAACGATCGCCCGTAGCCGAGATGGTTGCTGGCACGCAACCGGGTTGTCGGTTCGGTCGGATTCATGACTCGGGCATCGCGACACGCACAGAAAGTGTGAAACGTGTGCGCTTTGGAAGCTTCACCTGCCATTTCGATACCCAATAGCGACCTGGGTCACAGCCGGATTGCCAGACGCTCACTCGGTTATCGGGAAGCAAACGAACCTCAAGTCTGGGTTCCAGCATTGTGTCCCTCACCTGCGCATTCGCAAGATCAACTTTTTTGCAAATTGTCGGTAACTCGACTGTTGAATTGCTCGGAGACATGGTTCACTGGTTCCTGGTCGCAAGCTTCTGTGTTCGAGGGACGGATCCAAAGTCCAAACCGTCAGCAGGATCGATGTTGCGAACGGTGTGCTTGGTGCTTTCCTGCAGGGGGAACCAACAGTACAACGATCGGAACGGACCCGGTGGGCGAACCTACTTGTCCACCGTTCCGGTAAGAAAAGAGAAGGAACAGAATGGCACAGGGAACTGTGAAGTGGTTCAACGCGGAGAAGGGGTTCGGCTTCATCGCGCCCGAGGACGGCTCCGCTGACGTCTTCGTCCACTACTCGGAGATCCAGGGGTCCGGCTTCCGCACCCTCGAGGAAAACCAGAAGGTCGAGTTCGAGGTTGGCCAGGGCACCAAGGGCCCGCAGGCCACCGGAGTTCGCGCGCTCAGCTGAGCACGCAACGATCCACAGCGCGTCCCTCACCACCGGCAACGGAGGTGGGGGACGAGCTATATCTGGGGCAGATACAACGGACACGCGCACAACCCAAGCGCGCCAATGTCATTCGGCCTGCCGACCCGATCGACGCACGTCGGAGCCCTGGTGGCGACAGTCGAAACGCCAGGCCGCGAACACGCCGCGCGGTAGGTGCCGCTAAAAAACAGGGCATACTGGTCGGCAATGACGCGCGTACGCTCTGTGGTTCGGGTCGCAAGCACCCGACCACACACAGCGTCAAGGTATAAACGTGTCTGGTGGCGCTAGAAGGCTGTCGCCGCCGCTTGCCCCAGCCGCGCAGTGCATGAACAGCGTCGCGCGGGTCGACAGGAAAGGTGTATTCGCCGGTGGCAACACGAGACCGCGGTGCAGCCGACCAGGGCCGTCCCCTGCGTCGTCTCGTGATCGTCGAGTCCCCGACCAAGGCCCGCAAAATTGCGCCCTATCTGGGCCGCAATTACACGGTCGAAGCCTCGGTCGGTCATATCCGAGACCTCCCACGCGGTGCGGCAGACGTCCCTGCCAAGTACAAGGGACAGTCCTGGGCCCGTCTCGGCGTCGATGTCGACAACGACTTCGAGCCGATCTATGTGGTGAGCCCGGATAAGAAGGCCAAGGTATCCGAGCTCAAGAGCCTGCTGCAGGATGCCGACGAGCTCTATCTGGCCACCGACCCCGACCGCGAGGGCGAGGCCATCGCCTGGCATCTGCTGGAGACCCTCAAGCCGAAGGTCCCGGTTCGGCGCATGGTGTTCCATGAGATCACCGAGCCCGCCATTCTCGCCGCCGCAGCCGACACCAGAGACCTCGACAACGACCTCGTCGACGCGCAGGAGACCCGCCGCATCCTCGACCGTTTGTACGGCTACGAGGTCAGCCCGGTGCTGTGGAAGAAGGTCATGCCGCGGTTGTCGGCAGGCCGGGTGCAGTCGGTCGCCACCAGGGTGATCGTGCAGCGCGAACGTGAGCGGATGGCATTCCGCTCCGCCGAGTACTGGGACATCGCGGCGAAGCTCGATGCAGGCGGGGAAAACGGCGATGCCACCAACCCGCGGACTTTCGGGGCGCGGCTGGTCAACGTCGCGGGAGCCCGAGTAGCCAGCGGCCGGGATTTCGGTCCGGACGGGCAGCTCAAGGGCAACGGCGTCGTCGTTCTGGACGAGGCGCACGCGCGGCGGCTCGCCGCGGCCCTCGACGGCGCCGACATGGTGGTGTCTTCCGCGGAGGCCAAGCCCTACACCCGTAAGCCGTATCCGCCGTTCATGACCTCGACGCTGCAGCAGGAGGCGGGCCGCAAGCTGCGGTTCACCTCCGATCGGACCATGCGGGTCGCGCAGCGGTTGTACGAAAACGGCTATATCACCTACATGCGTACCGACTCGACCACCCTGTCGGAGTCGGCGATCGCTGCGGCCAGGTCGCAGGCGACCCAGCTCTACGGCGCGGAGTACGTGCACCCGACACCGCGTCAGTACACCCGCAAGGTGAAGAACGCGCAGGAAGCGCACGAGGCGATCCGCCCCTCCGGCGACACCTTCGCCACCCCCGGCCAGCTGCACGCCCGACTGGACAACGACGAGTTCCGGCTCTACGAGCTGATCTGGCAGCGCACCGTCGCCTCGCAGATGGCCGACGCCAGGGGCACCACGCTCACGCTGCGGATCACCGGCGTCGCGAGCAGCGGCGAGGAATGCGTGTTCTCGGCCTCGGGTCGCACCATCACCTTCCCCGGCTTCCTGAAGGCCTACGTCGAGAGCGTGGACGAAGAGGCGGGCGGTCAGTCCGACGACGCCGAGTCCAGGCTGCCTGCCCTCGACGAGGGCCAGAGCGTCACCGCGGTGGAGCTGAATCCCGATGGGCACAGCACCAATCCGCCCGCGAGATACACCGAAGCATCGCTGATCAAGACGCTCGAAGAGCTCGGCATCGGACGTCCGTCGACCTATTCGTCGATCATCAAGACGATTCTGGACCGCGGCTATGTCTACAAGCGCGGTAGCGCGCTGGTGCCGTCATGGGTGGCGTTCGCGGTGATCGGCCTGCTGGAGTCGTATTTCGGCAGACTGGTCGACTTCGACTTCACCGCAGGCATGGAAGACGACCTCGATGCCATCGCCGGTGGGCGCGAGCAGCGCGGAAACTGGTTGTCCGGCTTCTATTTCGGCGGAGATCACGGTGTCGAGGGTTCGGTCGCGCGTTCCGGCGGACTGAAGAAGATGGTCGGAGAGCGGCTCGACGAGATCGACGCCCGCGAGGTCAACTCGATCAAGCTCTTCGTCGACGAGGACGGTCGCGATGTCGTCGTCCGGGTCGGCCGGTTCGGGCCGTACCTGGAGCGGATGGTCACCAATCCCGATGACCCCGAGGGTGATTCGATTTCGCAGCGGGCCAACCTGCCCGATGATCTGCCGCCGGACGAGCTGACTCCCGAGGTTGCCGAGAAGCTCTTCTCCACCCCGCAGGAGGGGCGTTCGCTCGGCACCGATCCGGTGACCGGACACGAAATCGTCGCCAAGGAAGGCCGTTTCGGTCCGTACGTCACGGAGGTGTTGCCGGAGCCGCCCGCCGAGGAGACGCCCGCGAAGAAGACCGCGAAGAAGGCGGCGGCGCCGAAGCCTCGAACCGGATCATTGTTCAAGACAATGGATCTGGCCACGATCACCCTCGACGACGCGCTGAAACTGTTGTCGCTGCCGCGCGTTGTCGGTGTCGACCCCGCCAACAACGAGGAAATCACCGCGCAGAACGGGCGCTATGGCCCATATCTGAAGAAGGGCACTGATTCTCGTTCGCTCGAGAATGAGGATCAGCTGTTCACGGTGTCGCTCGACGAGGCGTTGCGGATCTACGCCGAGCCCAAGCGACGTGGCAGGCAGGCCGCAAGCGCGGCGTCGCTGCGCGAGCTCGGCAATGACGCGGCCACCGGTAAGCCGATGGTGATCAAGGACGGCCGGTTCGGCCCGTATGTCACCGACGGCGAGACCAACGCCAGCCTGCGCAAGGGCGACGAGGTCGAGTCGATCACCGACGAGCGGGCCTCGGAACTGCTTGCGGATCGGCGGGCCCGCGGGCCGGTGAAGAAGAAGGCCGCGGCCAAGAAGGCGCCTGCCAAGAAGACCGCGGCCAAGAAGACCACCGCGGCGAAGAAGGCCACCGCGGCCAAGAAGGTCACCGCCACGAAGACCGTTGCGAAGAAGGCCGCTGCGAAGACCACCGCCAAGAAGTCCTGAGCAGACCTCGGCGCCCGATCATTCGGGCGCCGACGGCTCGGATGTGGTGTCGTAGTGTGCGAATCGTTGATGCGAAAGGACCCGATGGCAGCCGAACAGGAACGTGAGGATCTCATCGCCGCACTGGCCGCTCAGCGCGAGCTGTTCCGGATCACGCTGCGGGGCATCGACGAGGACCAGGCCAGGCAGCGCACTACGGCCAGCGAGTTGACCCTCGGTGGGTTGCTGCACCATCTGGTCAGCTGCGAGCGGCACTGGGCGACGGTCATCGAGGAACGCGACGAGACCGCCGAACTCGACGTCTCGAAGTTCGACGGCGAATATGCGATGGGCCCCGAGGAAACGGTGGCGGGTTTGCTCGCCGAATGGGAAGCGGTGGCAGCGGGAACCGCGAACCTGATCCGCGCCGAAGCGAGCCTGGACACCTCCATCCCCACCCCGACCACCCCGTGGACACCCGACCGGGTGTGGTGGACGGTGCGTTTCACGGTGCTGCACGTCCTGCGCGAGATCACCCACCACAGCGGGCATGCCGACATCCTCCGCGAGGCGCTCGACGGTGCGAACACCACGTATCAACGGGTCTGATTCCGCACGGGCGGGGCATCACGGATGTCATGAGCACCGAAATCCTTGAATGGATCGTCATCGAGGGCTACGAGAATCTTCCTGGCCGCCCGCATCCGAGGTCGGCCATCCGCGCTTGACTGCGTGCGCGAGGCATCGACTGGATGCCCTTCTTGGACAACGAAATTCGCTTCGATCTGGCCTGTGGAAAGGGCCGGGACGGCCGTTGGCGTGGTTCGGTCATGATCTACGTCTCCGGGGAGGCGCTGTGGCGGCTCGGACTACATCCCGACCAGCCGACGGCGCAGGCGACCGGACCGCGCCCACCCTGGTGGCATGCCGTAGCGGATCGCAACGCTGGGCGGTGGTAGGCCGCGGTGGGCGGCGCGGATAACGGTGTCGGTGGGGACGGCTAGGGTGTACCGCGTGGCGGGTGTCTTCGATCGGCTGGTCGGCCAGGATGTGGTCGAGTCCGAACTGACTGCTGCCGCTATCGATGCCCGCGGGGGCAGTATTTCCGGCGCGATGACGCACTCCTGGCTGTTCACCGGGCCGCCAGGATCGGGCAGATCCGTTGCGGCGCTGTGCTTTGCGGCCGCACTGCAGTGCACCGACGAGGGCACGCCAGGGTGTGGGCGCTGCCACGCCTGCACGACGACGATGGCGGGGACCCACGGTGATGTGCGTCGGGTGATCCCCGAAGGACTGAGTATCAGCACCAAGGAAATGCGCGAGATCGTGCAGATCGCGTCGCGGCGGCCGAGTACCGGCCGCTGGCAGGTGGTGCTCATCGAAGATGCAGACCGGCTGACCGAGGCGGCGGGCAATGTGCTGCTGAAGGTTGTCGAAGAGCCGCCGGACCGCACGGTCTTCCTGCTCTGCGCGCCATCGGTGGACCCCGAGGACATCTCGGTGACGCTGCGCTCCAGGTGCAGGCATGTACATCTGGTGACCCCGTCGGTGCCCGCCATCGCGCAGGTCCTGCAGGACCGCGACAAGCTCGACGCGAAGACGGCCACCTGGGCGGCCTCGATCAGCGGCGGGCACGTCGGTCGGGCGCGGCGTCTTGCCACCGACGAGCAGGCGCGCGGGCGTCGTCAGCGCGCGTTGGCCTTGGTGTCCGCGGTGGCGCGGCCGGGCGCGGCGTACACGGCGGCCGACGAGTTGGTGAAGTCCGCCGACGACGAGGCCAAGCAGATGAGCGCGGCCCGCGACGAACGCGAACGGGAGGAACTCGCGACCGCGCTCGGTGCGGGTGGCACCGGCAAGGGCGCGGCAGGAGCGACCCGCGGCTCGGCCGGAGTGTTGAAGGATCTGGAGCGCAGGCAGAAATCCCGCGCCACCCGAACCGGCCGCGACGCACTCGACCGCGCCCTGATCGACGTCGCCGGCGTATACCGCGACGCGCTCGCGGTCCGCTTCGGCGCCGCGCGCAACGGTTCCGGTGTCGCACTCACCCACCCGGACATCTCCGACCAGATCCACGATCTCGCCGACCGCGTCCGCCCCGAGGGCCTGCTCCGCTCGATCGAGGCCGTCCTCGCCTGCCGCGAGGCCCTCGACCTCAACGTCAAGCCCCGCTTCGCCCTGGCCGCCATGGTCGCCACCCTCATGTCCGCCCAATCCGCATGACGATATCCGGCCACTTGGTCCCGCCGTCGTAACGACGATGACCACCCGTTTTCGCGATCCGGCCACCGAGGCGATAGACTCGCGACGCCGAAAGGCACGCCGCCTTAGCTCAGTCGGTAGAGCGCTTCACTCGTAATGAAAAGGTCGCGAGTTCGATTCTCGCAGGCGGCTCCAGCTTTTTCTTCATCCACGAACCCTTTGACGACAGTCGGGCTTCGTCGAGGACCTGCGTAGGCGCCGGCCCCGCCGATTCAGTGACTCGAGTGCGGCAGTGGCTGCACGGCGGCCGTCGCTGGTTCCGTGTATGTACACCGGTTTCTGCCGGCCGGACGCGGAAGCTCTGGATACCCCGTCCTGGCGGTGTGGCAGCTGGGGGACGTCATTTGTTATGGCGGTGACCTGAATACCTCGGTCTGTCTGGAGTTCGCCGATGTCGATGACGACGACTGGCACAGCGGGCAATGGACGTCTCGGGTGACCGTGCCGTTTTGGCGCGACTACATGTTGTGAGGCACGCCTGACGCGCCGATAGCCGCGCTGCGGTTCACGAGAAACACTTGCCTCCGCTCCATTCCGAACAGGATGTTCGGCCGCAGGGCGTGGTGTCGAGTAGTAGGGGCATCGGCCAGCGAGCCGGAAGTTGTTGTCTGACAGTATGGTTTGGAATTCATCCGGTGCAACCTGAGGAGTCAATACTCGATGAGAAGTCTTCGGAACTCTGTTTCGGTCGCGATCGTGTTGGCGGCGGCTGGTTTGGCCTTGAATGCGCCGCAGGCGTCGGCCGAGATCGGGGTTCAAGTCATGATCGCTGGGGGTGGGCTCAGCAATGGGTTCGGGACGGGGTGTAGCTACGAGGTTGTCGCGAACGGCGCCACGGGTGTGGGCATGGAGTTTTATGACAACGGTGTCTTGTTCGCCGCGACGGAGGGGAGTCCGACCCCGAAGACGCACGTGGCCAGATGGGCTCCGGCGACGGCTGGGACGCACACCATCCTGGTCAATCAGAACGGGGATGCCAAAACTGTCGTCCTTACGGTCGGTACCGGGATCAACGCGGGAAGTTCTTGCCTCGTGATCTAGCCGGTCGACCACCGCGCCGTGGCCAGTTGGGCCGGCGCGGTATACGGCTACTTGAGACTTAAGACTGGCGGCTGGACCGGGGCTCGGCCGAGCCCCGGTCCAGGTGGTCAGCCGGTTCAGCGGCGCCAGAAGAAGTGGTGGACAACGCCGCTCGGGCTCGGGATCTTCTCCAGGTGGAAGCGGTCCTGCAGGTGATCGGGACTGTCCCAGAGTCGTTCGCCGTGGGCGAGTTCGACGGGTGCGACAGCGAAGTGCATGGTGTCGATGAGGTCGGCGTCCAGGAATGCACGCACCGTAGCGACCCCGCCGCCGATCCGCACGTCCTTCCCGTCGGCGGCCGCCTTCGCCTGCTTCAAGGTGTCCCGCGGCGATGCGTTCAGGAAATGAAACGTTGTTTCTCCCAAGGTGAACGAGGGTCGTTCATGATGAGTGAGAACGAATACTGGTGTGCGGAACGGCGGTTCCTCGCCCCACCAGCCCTGCCATTCGTAATTCTCCCACGGGCCGCGCTGCGGTCCGAACTTGTTGCGCCCCATGATCTCGGCCCCGATGTTGCGTGCGAACTCGCGCGTGCAGTAGTCGTCGAGGCCGCGTGTCCCGCCGGGCTCGGTGCGGTTGACCCAACTCGCGGTCGCCCCGGCCCACGAGAACATCGCCTCGGGGTCGGCGTGCCCGAAAGGACGGTCGAGGCTTTGCCCGGTCCCCGCGCCGTACCCGTCGCTGGAGACGTTGAAGTTATGGACGCGCACGAGCTGTGTCATCAATACACCCTTTCTGATTGCAATATGCAATCAGTTTGCCCGGAGTGCTTGTAAAGCGCAAGCGGTCGATGCGGGAGGTTTCCTGTCCGACGTGCCGCGCTCGGCTGCCCCGTCAACGGCGCGATCGAGGTGATCGGGGACCGCCGGACGCTGCTCGCGCCGCGGACGTGATGTTCGGCGACCACCGCCATTTCCGTCGGCTTCAGTCACAGGCGGAGCAAACTCCCCCAAACGTCCTGGCCGACCGGTTGCGCACGTTGACCGATGCGGGACTGGTCACCCGCGACAACGCCGGACGGCGTGCCGCCGACAGCCGCGCCGAGCCCGCGATTTCAGAACTTCTGACTGGCCACCATGCGACCGAGTAGCGGGCGATACTCGATCCATGACCGCCGAACGTGAGATGGCCGAGGACCCTTCGGCTGTTCCTGTGCAAGGTGATTCAGCCTCGATGATCTATGACGAGATGCTCGACACTCATGTCGAGATCCAAGACATCATCAGTGCTTCACGACTAATGGGCCTCGAATCCATGTCGTTCGATCAGTTGATGACCTACATCACGGCGAAGCGCGAGTACCAGGCATCGGCATACTCCGATACGGAGGCTGTCGACCGGGCTCGGCGCGACCATGAGCTGCAGGCGGAGTCGAGGCGCACCGAACTCGTGAAGGAAGAGGCAGAAGCAAGGAACAAGATCCTGGAGGCTCGCTTCCGTGCAGGACTCGCCGCAACGCTCGTGGCCGGTACGGTCGCCGGGGTTATTTTCGGCATTTTCAAAGGTCTCCCGGCACCGGAGTTGACGCAATACCTTGCGCCGGTGTCGGGA
This sequence comes from Nocardia sp. NBC_01009, assembly GCF_045208035.1. Lineage (NCBI taxonomy): Bacteria > Bacillati > Actinomycetota > Actinomycetes > Mycobacteriales > Nocardiaceae > Nocardia > Nocardia sp. NBC_01009. The sequence goes on from NZ_CP108695.1 coordinate 1,667,582, forward strand.
CTGGCCGGAATTGTCGTTGGTTACTTCTTTGGGCGTGAAGCGAGATGAGATGAGATCGCCTCGCCCGCTCGAGCGAGTACTGATATGCGGGAACGCGGGTGTTGCTCCTGGGCCGGGCGACGTTGGCCGGCCCAGGAGAACAGTTGGGGTCAGCCTGCGACAGCGGTAGGGTTCGCGCGCTGGATGACGTGTTCGAGTTCGGTGTTGAAGCGATCGGTGGCTTCGATGTTCCCGAGGTGGCCGGTCGGCCAGATCTGGTAGTCGGCGAGATAGCCGGTGCGGGAGAGTGTTTCGACGATCGGACGGGACATGCTCTCGGGGAGCAGATGGTCGTTGCTGCCCGCGATGATGGTGGTCGGGACGGTCAGATGCTGTGCGGCGTCACCGAGTTGGACATCGACCAGTGCCGCGGCGTGGCGGCCGCGGGTCAGTGGGCGGCAGGAGCGGACGACGCCGAAGGCGAAGTCCACCTGGTCGTCGGTGGCGTCCTCGGTCATCACGCGCGCCTTGAAGATCGCGCTCGCCGGCCAGCCGCCGGGCAGCGGAACCGGTGTGGTCAGCACTGTTTCGGCAACGAAGTCGGGCAGACGCACGGTGGAGCCGAAGAGTGTGACGGGCTTGTTCGCGATCGTCAGCGGCCTGTTGAGTAGCGGAAGCACCTGGCTGTCGGCCCGGACATTGCCCGAGGTGGTATTCAGCAGTACGACGGTCGACGCGCGGCGCTGCACCTGTTCGGGGTAGCGAGCTGCCCACGCCTGCAACGTCATTCCGCCCATGCTGTGCCCGACGAGCACGGCGCGCTGACCGCGGCGCAGGGTGGCGTCGAGGACGGTGGACAGGTCGTCGGCCAGCGATTCCGCGCCGATGTCGACGGTGCCGAGTTGGCTCTCGCCGTGGCCGCGCTGGTCGTAGCAGACCACGCGGTACCGGTCGGCGAAGGCATTGATCTGCGGATTCCAGTACTCGATGCTGCAGCTCCAGCCGTGGATCAGCACGATCACCTCGCCGTCGGCGGGGCCGTAGGCATGCACCCGAAGGCAGGCGCCGTCCACGGTGGTGACGGGGATGACCTCGGGTGGAACGGTGGGCGCGTTCAACGATGCGGTCCGGTAGGTACGCGATCGCAGTCCGGCACGGTAGGCGGCGGTCAGGGCGCCATTTCGCGCCTCCGCCAGCGTCCTCATCGACTTCACCAGCATTAGAGCACTCCTTTGTGTCTGCCGACACAGTACCGTGCAAGCAAGGTGCTTGCTAGTGCAAGCGCTCGCTTCCGGCAAACCTGGCCCATTCACCTGGATACCCGACAATCGGACGGGCGAAGGCCTCTTCCGGAAGAAACATCGGGCACGACTGAGCTCTTCCCGATATCCCGAACGACGCCGAATCGTCACCCGTAGGGGTTATCGAGACCTAGGGGGAGCGCTGTTATCCGGCGGCGGTGGCCGGTCAGCTGATGGAGTAGAAGGCGGCGATGGCCTCCGGCATGACCAGGCAGACCTGGTCGTCGGGATGGAAATCGCCGGGGATGTCGCGCCGATTGGGCGCCCGAACGAAAACCACCACGGAGGAACCGTCGCCGGGATCTATTTCCACCGCGACCGAGCCTGGGTAATCACTGTCCGGAGGTACCTGCCAGTGACCCACATGCCCGAATTCGAGCTTGCGAGCCGCACTGACCCCGAATCCGTCGAGCCGGGTAACACCAGCGGCATCCACGTCGAGAAATTGTACTCTAGCTGCGGAAATGCCGGAGTTCTTTGATCATGAGCGGACAAGTTCTTCGATCATGTCGGATCGCGGTGCCATGATCGCGGGCATGGCTTCCGATGCGATCGGCCTCGCGGCACCGATTCCGGTACTGCGCATGTTCGATACCGCCAAGGCGTACGAGTTCTATTGCGACTACCTGGGATTCGCGGTCGACTGGGAACATCGGTTCGGCGCTGACTTCCCGCTCTATGCGCAATTCTCGCGGTCCACGGCCACGATCCACCTCAGCGAGCATCACGGCGACGGCACCCCGGGATCGGTCGTGTGGATAGCGGTGGACGACATCAACACGCTGCACACGGAGTTGGCCGCGAAGAGCTACCGCTATGCCAGGCCGGGCTGCCCGGAGGACGGACCCGGCGGGCCGGGATTCGAACTGGTCGACCCGTCGGGCAACACCTTGCGCTTCGCCCAACCCCACTAGCGCCTTGCCGAGCGGGATTTCAGCGGGTGGCGGCGGCGGGTCCGGCACGGTTACCGTTGGTGCTTGTGGAGACCACGCACGTAGCATCCGGCCCGGCGGCGCACCCGGACCCGGAGGGTGCGAATCGCTCTGGGTGGCGCGCCCTCGGGGTGCCGCTGCTGGTCGCGGGCGTTGGTATCGGAGCCGCGGTGCTCCTGCACTTCCGGGATCCGCACAGCGAGGGCTCCTACGGGATCTGCCCCGTCTACGGGCTGACGGGGTACTACTGCCCAGGCTGCGGCGGGCTGCGTGCCATGCACAACCTCACCGACGGACACCTCATCGATTCGCTGCACAGCAATGTGCTCACCGTGCCGTTGGTCCTCGCTTTCGTCCTGCTGGTGGGTGATTGGGCGGTGCGCGCCTGGCGTGGTCAGCGCATGCGCTTGCCGCGGATCAGTCGCAGCACGATGTGGGTGATATTCGGTCTGTTCGCGGTGTACTCGGTACTGCGCAACACTCCATGGGGAAGTTGGCTGACGCCGGTATGAGCGGCGCGCGACGTGGCACCCGCGAGTCTTTCTGCGCGAATCGGGCAGGCTTCGATCATGCGTGACTCTTTGAAGGACCGCATCCGCGCGAAGCTGCTGCGCCAGCTGGCCGAAGACGGCACTCCGGACGCGGAGCAGGACGATCCACGGCAGATCGCGGTGGGGGCGGATCTCGATGCGTTGAACGGCGTCGCCGAAGACGATCCGTTGATCGAAGAGCTGGCCACCCGCTATCTCGTCTTCTGAGACCGCCGCCGAGCCGGAGTCAGGCTCCGGTCGATACACCGTTGTAGGGCGGCAGTTGTGGCAGCGGCTCGCTGAGCAGCCAGGCATCCCAGAGTGGGCGCAGTGGGACGAGGCTGTAATGGCCTGCCAGGTCGGTGAATTCCTCGGTGGTGACCGAGGCGTGCCGGTAGCGGACGGTCCATTCCCGGAGCAGATCGAAGAACGACTGGTCGCCGAGTTCCAGCCGCAATGCGTGCAGGGCGAGCGCACCTCGCTTGTAGACCCGATCGTCGAACATGCGCTGCGGGCTGGGGTCGCCGACGGTGATGTCCTGCGGCAGCCGCGCCAGGTTGTGCCTGGCGGCCCGGGCCAGCTGGTCGGCGGTGGGCCCGCCTGCGGCCTCGGACCAGATCCATTCGGCATAACAGGCAAAGCCCTCGTGCAGCCAAATGTCGCGCCACTGCCGGATGGTGAGGCTGTTGCCGAACCACTGGTGCGCCAGTTCGTGTGCGACGAGCCGTTCGGCGCCGCGCCGGCCGTCGCAGTGGTTGGCGCCGAAGATCGAAATGCCCTGGGCCTCGATGGGGATTTCCAGCTCGTCGTCGGTGACGACCACCGTGTATCCCTCGAAGGGGTACGGGCCGAAACGCTCGGTGAACAGGTCCATCATCTCCGGCTGGCGGCCGAAATCGTGGTCGAAGGCGGCGCGCAGCCGGGCGGGCACGATGGCCTGCATCGGCACCGAGCTGTGCGCGGAACCGATCCGATGTTTCTGGTACGGGCCGATCTGGATGGTGGCCAGGTAGCTCGACATCGGCTCCGGCTGTTCGTACACCCAGGTGGTCTGACTCGCCTTGGTCTGTTTGCGCATCAGGGTGCCGTTGGCCAGCGCGTAGTAGGGGGTGTCGGTGGTGATCGAAATCCGGTAGCTGGCTTTGGAACTCGGGTGGTCGTCGCAGGGGAACCAGGACGCGGCGCCATTGGGCTGGCTGGCCACCAGCGCACCCTCGGTCAGTTCTTCCCAGCCCACCTCGCCCCACGGGCCGCGCACCGGTCTCGGAATCCCGCCGTACTGGACGACCAGCGACAGCACCCCACCCGCCGGGATGCCATGCTGCGGCGTGACGACCAGCTTGCCGTGCTGGTGCACATATTTCGCGGGCTTGGCACCGTTCACGAACACCTTGGAGACGGTGAGTGATTGGGAAAGATCCAGCGCGAACCGGGGCCGGACGGCGGTGGTCACCGCGGTGATCTCGGCGCGTCCTGCCAGCCGGTTGCTGGCTACCTTGTAGGCGAGGTCGAGCTCGTACCGTGATACCCGATAGCCGCGATTTCCGTTCTGCGGCAGGTACTCGTCGATGGGCTCTTCGTAGAACTTGCCCGGCATCAGCGTGCTGTCCCGGCCTCGCTCGGCCTCGGCGCCGGACTCGACCACGGTGCGATCGGATTGCCCCACCAACGGGTGGACGGCGGCACCGTGTCACCGCGCATGACCAGCGAGGCAGGGCCGATCGTCGCGCCGTCGCCGATGGTCGCGGCGGGCAATGCGACGCAATGCGGGCCGAGGGTGGCGCCCGCGCCGAGGGTGACGGTGTCCATGGCCATGATTCGATCGTGGAAGAGGTGGGTCTGCACCACGCAGCCGCGCTCCACGGTTGCGCCATCGCCGAGAGTCACCAGGTCCGCCTCCGGTAGCCAGTAGGACTCGCACCATACCCCGCGGCCGATGCGCGCGCCGAGTCCTCGCAGCCAGAGATTGAGCACCGGCGTGCCGGTTGCGGCGCGCGCGAACCAGGGTGCGGCCACGGTTTCGACGAAGGTGTCGGCCACCTCGTTGCGCCACACGAACGAACTCCACAGCGGATGTTCCTCGGCCCGAATGCGGCCGACCAGCAACCACTTTGCGGTGATCGCGCTCGCGCAGGCCACCGCGCCCGCGGCCATCAGCACCAGGCCGCTGAGCAATGCGGCGGCCAGATAACCGATCGATTGGGCCGTCCATGCCAGGGTGAACAGCACGCCGAGTCCGATGGCGAAGGTCACCAGCACCGGGAATAGCCTGCATGTTTCGACGACGGCGCGGGCCAGTTTGAGGCGCAGCGGCGGATGGAAGGTGCGCTCGGCATCGCCGGTCTCGGAGGCGCGGCGCAGGCGGACGGGTGGGCTGCCGAGCCAGGAGGAGCCTGCCTTGGACTTGGACGGTGCGGCGGAAAGCACCGCGACAAGACCGTTTTTCGGCACCCGCCGTCCGGGCGCCGTCATCCCGGAGTTGCCGAGGAACGCACGTTTGCCGATCTTCGCGTCGCCGATGCGCAGCCAGCCGCCGCCGAGTTCGTAGCTGGCGATCATGGTGTCGTCGGCGAGGAAAGCGCCGTCGGCGACGGTGGTGAATTTCGGCAGCAGCAGCACCGTCGACGCCTCGACGCTCTTGCCGACCTTCGCGCCGAGCAGGCGCAGCCACACCGGGGTGAGCAGGCTGGCATACAGCGGGAACAGGAAGTTGCGCGCCGAATCCAGCAGTCGCTCGGTGGCCCAGGCCTGCCAGCCGACGCGGCTGCGCACGGGGTGATGGCCTTCGACGAGCCCGATGCTGAGCAGCCGCACCGCGACCAGCGTTGTCACCGCGTACACGATGAGGCTCAGTAGCGTGGCGACGGGCAGGATCGCGAAGCCGCGGCCGAGCGCGCCTGCCAGGGTGCGGGCGTCGCGGATGAACCAGGCGATGAACGCGCCGCCGCCGCCGAGCCCGAGAATCGGCATGGCGGCCAGCGCCATCGAGGTCACGCCGAAGATCGCGATCCAGTGCGCGGCCCGTGCGGGGGTGTAGTCGGGCCAGCGGTGCTGGGCCTTGCCGACCTTCGTCGCGGGCGAGCCCGCCCACTCCTGTTCTGCCTTGACCTTGCCCGATACCGCGGAGCCCGGTGCGATCTCGGCATTCTTGCCGATCTTGCTGCCGGGCAGCAGGATCGACCGCGCACCGATCACCGCGCCCGGACCGATGACGATCGGTCCGATGCGCACCACATCACCGTCGATCCAGTATCCGGACAGGTCGACCTCGGGTTCGACGCTGCAGCCGTCGCCGAGTGCGAGCATTCCGGTCACCGGGGGCAGGGTGTGCAGGTCGACGCCTTTGCCGATCTTCGCGCCGAGTGCGCGTGCGAAGGGCACCATCCATGGTGCGCCGGAGAGGCTTTCGGCCCCACTGGCCTCCGACAACCGGACCGCGGCCCACACGCGCAGGTGCACCGATCCGCCGCGCGGGTAGTTGCCGGGCGATACTCCGCGCAGCAGCACGCGAGCCCCGGTCGCGCAAATGACCATGCGGCCGGGCGGGGAGATGAAGAGCAGGAATGCGGCAAGGGTCCACCACCAGGACAGGTGCGGCAACCACGGCAGCGAGCCGGACCAGCCCGCGATATTCCCGACGATCGCCAGCCAGGTGAGCCACTGCATGCCCGTCAGGGTCGAGAGCGGAACGGTCGCGAGCACCTGGATCCATTGGGCGCGCAGCGGAGTCGGACGCACGACACGCGTTTCGGTGGCGGCCGTCGGTGCGGTCTCGTCCAGCAATTCGGCGAGCGCGCCGAGGCGGGGATGGTCGTAGAGATCGGCGACCGCGATGCGCGGATAGCGTTCGCGCAGCGCGGTGACCAGCTGTGCGGCCGCGAGTGAGCCGCCGCCGACGTCGAAGAAATCGGTATCGGGGCTGGTGACTTCGGCGCCGAGGATCGCATCCCACAGGCCGGCAACCCATTGCTCGGTGGCGGTGAGATCGTGGCTCGGGGTGTCGGTGTCGTTCGGCAGCGGCCAGGGCAGCGCGTCGCGGTCGACCTTGCCCGAAGTGCGGGTGGGCAGTTCGGGGACCACGGCCAGGCGTGGCACCAGTGGTGCCGGGAGTTGTTCTGCGAGTACAGCTCTGGCAGCGGAGAGGTCGAAGTCGGCTGCGGTACCGGTCAGGTAGCCGACCAGGATCTTGTTGCCCGCCTTGGTGGTTCGGATCGCTGCGGCGGCGCCGGTCACGCCGGGCAGGTGCTGCAGCGCGTTGTCGATCTCACCGAGCTCGATGCGCCGGCCGCCCAGTTTGATCTGGTCGTCGGCGCGGCCGAGGAAGACCAAGCCGGCGCGGTCGTTGCGGACCAGGTCACCGCTGCGGTAGGCGCGGTCCCAGCCGACCGACGGAAGCGGGGCGTATTTCTCGGCGTCCTTCACCGGATCGAGGTAGCGGGCCAAACCGACTCCGCCGATCACCAGTTCGCCGGATTCGCCCTCGCCCACCGGATTTCCCTCTCCGTCGACGACGGTGAGATCCCAGCCGTCCAGCGGGAGCCCGATCCGAACGGGGAAGCTTCCGTCCAGCAACGCCGCGCAGGCGACGACCGTTGCTTCGGTGGGGCCGTAGGTATTCCACACCTCACGGTCGGAATCTTCGTTTCCGGCAAGGCGTTCGGCGAGTTCGGGTGGCACCGCTTCGCCGCCGAAGATCAGCAGCCGGACGGGGTCGAGTGCCTCGGCGGGCCAGGTCGCGGCCAGGGTGGGAACCGTGGAGACGATGCTGATCTCCCGGCGCACCAGCCAGGGGCCGAGGTCGGCTCCGGTGCGAACCAGGGCGCGGGGCGCAGGCACGAGGCAGGCGCCGTTGCGCCAGGCCAGCCACATTTCCTCGCAGGAGGCATCGAACGCGACCGAGAGCCCGGCGAGCACCCGGTCACCCGGTCCGATCGGGGCGTCCTGTAGGAACAGTCGCGCCTCGGCGTCGACGAACGCGGCGGCGTTGCGGTGGGTTACCGCGACACCTTTCGGGGTGCCGGTGGAACCGGAGGTGAAGATGATCCAGGCGTCGTCACCGGGGGTGGGGCGCAGGGGTGAGTCATCGGTGGTGTCGGCGACGGTCGAGTCGGCTCCCGCCGCGATCCGTTCGGCGCCTTCCGTGGTCGTCTTGATGCCCGCGCCGGTCACGATCGCGGTGACCTTCGCCTCGCCGAAGACCAGCCTGGCACGTTCGTCGGGGTCGTCGGCATCGACCGGCACGTAGGCGGCGCCCGCATGCAGGATGGCCAGGATAGTGACGTAAAGCTCATGTGTGCCGGACGGCATCCGCACGCCGACTCGGTCGCCCGGCCGCACGCCCGCCGCGATCAGGCGGGCGACTCTGGTCTCGACCTCGGCGCGCAACTCGGTGTAGCTGAGCACCACGGTGCCGTCGTCGATGGCGGCGGCGTTGGGGTAGGCGGCGGTGGTGCTGGTCAGGATGTCGACAAGGGTCCTGACCTGCGGAGCGAGCCCGGCGGGCTGCAGCGGATCCGATGCGATCGGGTCCTCGTCCGCAACGGCGTCGACCTGCGACTGCAGCATCACGTCCTGCCCACCTCTCATCGACCTGCCTAGCGCTTCACGAGTGTTGTTTCACAAGAGGGTTACCAATCGGCAAACGCCATGGTGACCAACAGACCACGGTACCTGCGGTACCGGGCTTTCGTCGTTCAACGAACCGGGTGGTCGGTCTACTCAGTCGTCGTATCCGAGGGCTTTCAGTGCTAGGTGATGCAGGGTCTTGCGTTCCTCGTCGTCGAGGCGGCGCAGCACCTCGGCGGTGGCCTGTTCGATCAGCTCGTCGGTGCGGCGCCGCTCGGCTTTTCCGGCTTGGGTGATGGATAGGCGGTATTTGCGGCGATCGCCCGGATCGCGCGTGCGAACCCCGCGACCTAGGCGGCGGAGGCTGCGGTGCCGATGCCGAGGGTCGCGAGGACGGCCGCGCTCGCCTGCTCCAGGCGAGCGCGGACCTTCGGCTTGCGCAGCATCGCCACGGCGCGCGAGGCGGCGATCGCGAGCAGCACCATCTCCACCGCGGCGATGCTCGATTCGACCGCGCCGAGGGCGAGGGTGTTGGCGAAGGTGACGTCGGTGAGGAACTGGGGTAGCACCGCCAGGTAGAACAGGCCGACCTTCGGGTTGAACATGCACGACACCAGCCCGGCGGCGAATGCCGAGCGAATCGAAGCGGGGGTACCGGAACTCGCCTGCGCGGTAACTACTTCGGCCGGGTCGAGGGCACCGCGCCGCTGTCGCCGGTGATCGATCAGCGCCCGAACTCCCAAGTACACCAAGTAGATTCCGCCGACGATCTTGAGCGCGCGATAGGCCGTCGCCGACTGCTCCAGCACCGCGGCGACGCCCGCCGCGACCACAACGGCCCACACGATGCCGCCGAGCGCCGATCCGATTGCCGCCGCGATTCCGGGTCGCGCGTCCACGATCGAGAAGCGCAGCACCAGGAACGAATCGGGGCCTGGCGTGATCGACAGCAGTACGCACAGGCCGACGAAACTGAGCAGCAGGGAAAGCGTCACCCACCGATGGGACCGCACATCACGACATTGCGCAACCGGTTTCGACGTGCCGAAACCATGCTCGCCGGGCCCTGGCCGCGGGCGCCGTTTTTCCGATTCCGGTTGACAGCCACCGGTGCGGTCTGCCAGTCTCGGTGCAGGTCATGAGTACCAGCATCAAGCCCTGGCTAGCTGGTCGGCAACCCTCCTCCGCGGTGGGGTGCTCCAGGTGACGACCTGGCCGCCGCCCAGCCGGGCGCGGCAAGCGCGGACTCGTAAACCCCCTTGGTTCCGGGTCCCATAGCCGACGGGATTTCGTGATGACTGTTGTTGTGGACCAGACCTGTGCCGCCCTCGCCCGGGTCTCCGGCGACGACCTCCAGGTGCCGCTCGTCCAGGGCGGAACGACCACGTACGCGAACTTCGACTACGCCGCGAGCGCACCGGCATTGGCGCAGGTCACCGACCGGGTGCAGCAGCTGTTGCCGTTCTACGCGAGCGTGCACCGCGGTGCGGGCTACGCCTCGCGGATCTCCACCGAGTGCTACGAGGCGGCTCGTGGTTCGGTGGCCAGGTTCCTCGATGCCGACGACGACCAGGTGGTGGTGTTCACCCGCAACACCACCGACTCGCTGAACCTGCTCGCCGCGTGTGTACCCGGCGACACCGTGGTGCTGGATATCGAGCACCACGCCAACTTCCTGGCGTGGACGCGCAAGGGTCGCCGCGTAGTCCGGGCCGCCGACACCGTGGCCGAGACCATCCGGCTGCTGGTCGCCGAACTGTGCAGCAAGCCCGCCGCGCTGCTCGCGGTCACCGGTGCCTCCAACGTCACCGGCGAGGTGCTGCCGTTGGAGCGGCTGGCCGCCATCGCTCACCAATGCGGCGCGCGCATTCTGGTCGATGCCGCGCAGCTGGCTCCGCATCGCCGAATCAGCCTGCGCGACAGCGGCATCGACTACCTCGCCTGCTCCGGGCACAAGCTGTACGCGCCGTACGGCGCGGGTGTGCTCGTCGGGCGCCGCGATTGGCTGGATGCCGCCGATCCGTATCTGGCGGGCGGTGGCGCGGTTCGCGAGGTCACCACCACCGGCGCCGACTGGGCACCCGCGCCGCAGCGCCACGAAGCAGGCTCCCCGAACGTCCTCGGCGCGGCCGCGCTCGCCGCCGCCTGCGACGCGCTCTGTGCGATCGATCCCGAAACCCTCGCCACCCACGAACGCCTGCTCGCCGACCGACTCCGCGCGGGCCTTTCCGCCATCCCCGGCGTCAACCTGCTGCGTATCTGGGACGACAGCCCCGACACCGTCGGCATCGTCGCCTTCACCCTGGACGGCTTCGTCCCCGGCCACGTCGCCGCCTATCTCTCCGCCGAACACGGCATCGGCATCCGCGACGGCCGTTTCTGCGCCCACCCGCTGCTGGCCCGCCTCGGTCTCGACGGCGCACTGCGCGCCAGCATCGGCCTCGGCACCAGCTCCACCGACGTCGACCGCCTCGTAGACGCCATCGCCACCCTCGTCGAATCCGGCGCCAGCTGGAACTACGCCGCCACCGACGGTCTCTGGAACCCCACCCCCGAAACCCGCCCCTTCACCAGCCCCGACACCACCGACGGCGCCGCACCCTGCCGCATCGGCTGACCGGTCTTCGGGTGGTTGTCCGCGACCGCCCTCGGCATCGAAGATGCTCACAGCGGCACTTCGCTCTATAACATCGACACCATGGCCGAGCGCATCGATGAGCAGCGTCTATGACTACCTTGCCCGCATGGGCCAGCGATCCGGGCGCTCTGCTCATCACTGAAGAGGGCTACGACGTATTGCCGGAAGATGTGCAGCGGCAGATCGAGGTCGTCGACGGTCACGTGATCTTTTGCCGCAGTGGCAGCTTCCAGCACAACAACGTTGCCAGACGGTTGGCGAACAGTGTGGAGCAAGCGAGGCCTGCCGAACCCTGCACCGGCGTGGTGACCGACTTCGAAATGCACTATGTCCGAAGCCGTCCGGGGAGCCCGGGGTTTTCGTTCCGTCGTCCCGACGTAGCGTTGCATCGGTGCATCGATGAGGACCGGAAGCTGACAACTGCGGACGTGCTGTTGGTGGCCGAGGTTGTGTCGCCGGGCTCTGAATACACCGACACCGTCGATAAGCGCGCCGAGTATGCGCACGAGGGGATACCGATCTATCTGGTCGTGCACTTGGACGCCGAACGGCGGGTCAAGATCATCCAGGAGTATCGCCTCGACTGGGCCAGCCAGAGCTATCGGCTCGCGGAGACACACCAGGACGTGCTGCGGCTGAGCGAGCCCTTCTCCATTGAGATCTTCTTCAGTGCGCTGGACGTCGGGTAATCGGGCTCATTCGCCGAGGGCGCTCGGGCGGTGGTAGCGGCCGTTGTAATAGAGCAGCGGCGCGGCGGCGGGTTTTTCATCGGTGTTGTCGTGGACGCGGGTGACCAGGCCGACGGCGAGGGTGTGGTCACCGATGGGGATGAGCTGTTGGATGATGGCGCGGACCCAGATGGGGGTGCCGTGCAGGACCGGCTCACCGGTGTCGAGGGTGGTCCACAGTGAGCGGTCGGTGAAACGTTCCTCCGCGGCGCGCGCGAAGCGCTGGGCCAGGTGGTGCTGGTGTTCACCGAGGAAGTGGATGACCACCGAGTCGGCTTTCAACAGGGCAGCGATGCTCGAGGAGGTGTGTGCGATGTTGAAGGAGACCAGCGGGGGTTGCAGCGACAGTGACGCGAAGGATGTCGCGGTGAAGCCGACCGGGCCGTTCTCGGAGCAGAGTGTGACGACCGTCACGCCCGCGGGATAATGGCGCATGGAGGCGCGGTATTGCTCTGCGGTGATACCGCTCAGATCGTCGGGAATCCGGAGATTCGAGGCGGGCCGTTGTGCTTCGGTCACAGGACGAAGCTACGCCCGGTTCGAGGGTGATGGGAGCCGACGTCGTTGCTCGATTGATGTTCGCACCGGCTGCTGCGCTGCTCGCATGGAGTAATCGCAACCGGTCGAGATTCAATCCACGTCGATCGGAAGTCCGGCGGTGATGCGCACCAGTTCGCGAAAAGACGTGCGGAATATGGTGTCCGGATGACCGCCCGCGGCCCACAGCTCGCGATGCTCGGAGAGTGCGGTATCGACCCAGGTCGGCAGGTTGGTGGGGTGGCCGACCGGAGCGACGCCGCCGATCGGCTGGCCGGTGACCTCCTGCACCATCGCGGCGGAGGCGTGGGTCAGGGTTCCCTCGAGCCGCTCACCGGTGTTGCGCAGATCGACCTGATGCGCGCCGGAAACCAGCAGTAGCACCGGGTCTTCGTCGAGCAGGAACACGAGTGATTTCGTGATTGCCCCCACATCGACGCCGAGTGCCCGCGCGGCATCGGCGGCGGTGGGTGTCGGTGCGGGCTGCGTGACGATGACACCGTGATGGCCGCGCGCGATCAACGTGTCCGCGACCCGACATGCGACCGGTGGTAGGGACCTGCGCATGAAACAAGGGTAGAGCGATTGCGGGCGGTACGCCGGGTGAGTGAATCGGTCAGTAATCCGGGTAGCCGTCGGAGGGCCCGAGCATGGTGTCGATGTGCGCCCGGGTGATACGTGCGAGCTCGGTGACGACGCGCTGCGAGAACTGTTCGTGCACAACCGCATCGAAGGCGCGATCCAGATCGGGCTGGGAGAGCGCGAGTAGTTCGACATCCACCTTGGCCAGCAGCGCATCCCGGTCCGGGAACGGACGAGCGTCGGCGATCATGGCGGCCCAGGTGACATTGCAGCAGCATTCGAACAGGGCATGAACGGCGCGGCCGCGACTGATCGTATTGAAGCGGTCGAGACCGATTCCTTGATGCATCAGCACGATGACCTCCGAGCCCGGTGAGCAAGTTTGCTGATTCGTTCCATCATGGAGCCGGCATCGGGCGAGGACCAGCGCGCCGCACCGTTCTTTGCACAGCATTTACATGCGGCGTTCCCTGTGCGGTGTCGGCTGGTGCCGGCATTTCCGGGATCCCGAGTCTTGGTCTGCGTTCGGCTCGATACGCTGTACAAATGACTGATTGGCAGGCTTTCACCGTCGAAACCAAGGACCACGTCGCCCAGGTGACGCTGACCGGTCCGGGCAAGGGCAATGCGATGGGCCCGGATTTCTGGCGTGAGCTGCCGGAGATCTTCCATGGCCTGGACGCTGACCCCGAGGTGCGCGCGATCGTGCTCACCGGTTCCGGTAAGCACTTCTCCTACGGTCTCGACCTGGGCGCGATGGCGGGCACGTTCGGTTCGCTGTTGGCCGATAAGGCGTTCGCCGCGCCGCGCACCGATTTCCTGTACGAGGTGCGCCGGATGCAAGCCGCGGTGACCGCGGTGGCGGACTGCCGCAAGCCGGTCATCGCCGCAGTGTCGGGTTGGTGCATCGGCGGCGGGCTCGACCTGATCGCTGCGGTCGATATCCGCTACGCGAGCGCGGAGGCGAAGTTCAGCCTGCGTGAGGCGAAGGTGGCGATCGTCGCCGATATCGGGTCGTTGCACCGGCTGCCCGGCATTATCGGTGAGGGGCAGCTGCGCGAGCTCGCCTTCACCGGCAAGGACATCGACGCGGCGCGTGCCGAGAAGATCGGCCTCGTCAACGACGTGTTCGCCGATCAGGACGCGGTGCTCGACGCGGCACACGCCACGGCACGCGAGATTGCGGCGAACCCGCCGCTGGTGGTGCAGGGCGCGAAGGATGTGCTCGAGCAGCGGACCAAGGATCAGGTGGCCGCTGGGTTGCGCTATGTGTCCGCGTGGAATTCCGCATTCCTGCCCTCGGAGGACCTCACCGAGGCCGTTCAGGCCGTGTTCGAGAAGCGGGCACCGGAGTTCAAGGGCCGGTAAAGGCCGGTAAAACGCTTGCCCTGGCCGCAGGCTCGTCTGCATACTTGCATCACACAACTAATTGATTCACGCAAGTAAAGGTAGGCCGAGTGGACGCTGAAGATGAGTCGGTCGAGACGATCGCGATCCAGCTCACGCGGCTACAGCGGCAACGCGACCGGGTCGCGGCGCAGTTGCGCACCAGGGACGGCGTGGACCCCGCGGCATTCGCGATCCTGTTCCGGCTGCTCTGCGACGGACCGATGCGCTCGGGCGCACTCGCCGAGGCGGTGCATTCGGACGCCTCGACGGTCAGTCGACAGGTCGCGCAGCTGGTGGAGCGGCAGCTGGTCGAGCGGCAGGCCGATCGATCCGACGGCCGTGCCACCGTGCTGGTCGTCACCGAGCACGGCCGCGCCGTCGCGGAGCAGATTCGCAGGCGCAGGCACGAAAACCTGACCAGGGTGATGGCGGCTTGGACGCCGCAGGACCGGGCCCTCTTCGCCGGGCTGCTCCGGCAGTTCGTCGACGATTTCGAGCAGGCCAAACCCGCCATGCTCGCGGCCATCCGCAGCAACCAGGACTTGTACAACAGTGAGACGGAGAACGATTCGTGACCGCACCGGCAACCGTGGAGGAGTCCACCGGTTTCACCCACCGGCAGATATTGACCATCCTCAGCGGCCTGATGCTCGGCATGCTGCTCGCGGCGCTGGACCAGACCATTGTGTCCACCGCGATCCGCACCATCGCCGATGATCTCAACGGCTACTCGATGCAGGCCTGGGCGACCACGGCCTACCTGATCACCGCGACGCTGGCGACGCCGCTGTACGGCAAGCTGTCCGACATGTTCGGCCGCAAGCCGTTCTTCATGGCCGCGATCACCATCTTCGTGGTCGGTTCGCTGCTGTGCACAATGGCGCAGTCGATGTACCAGCTCGCGGCGTTCCGCGCCTTCCAGGGACTCGGCGCGGGTGGCTTGATGTCGCTGGCGCTGACCATCCTCGGTGACATCGTCGGTCCGCGTGAACGCGCCAAATACCAGGGGTATTTCCTCGCGGTGTTCGGCACCTCCAGCGTGGTCGGCCCGGTGCTCGGTGGGGTGCTCGCAGGTCAGGACACCATTCTCGGGGTCAGCGGCTGGCGCTGGGTCTTCCTCGTCAACGTGCCGGTCGGGCTGATCGCGCTCGGCGTCGTATCCAAGGTGCTCAAGCTGCCCAAGCGCCCGAACTCCACAGACCGGGTCGACTGGTGGGGCGCGTTCGTGCTCGCCGTCGGGTTGGTGCCGCTGCTCATCGTCGCCGAACAGGGCCGCGAATGGGGTTGGGGCAGTGGGCGTTCGGTGCTCTGCTACGTGATCGGCGGGCTCGGCATCATCGGATTCGTGCTGGTCGAGAAGGTGTTGAAGGACAAGGCGCTGATCCCGCTGCGGATGTTCTCCAACCGCACCTTCGCGCTGGGCGTTGTCATTTCCTTCGTTGTCGGCGCCGCGATGTTCGGCGGTATTTCGCTGCTGCCGCAGTACCTGCAGGTGGTGCGTGGTGCGAGCCCGACGCTGGCGGGTCTGCAGATGTTGCCGATGGTGCTCGGGCTGATGACGGGTTCGGTCGTGTCCGGACAGCTGATTTCGCGTACCGGCCGCTACCGGGCCTTCCCGCTGATCGGTGCCTCGATGCTGACGCTCGGTCTGTTCCTGCTGCACTTCCTCGACGCCGACAGCCCGCTGTGGCTGGTCATGATCTTCATGGCCTGCACCGGTTTCGGCCTCGGCAACCTGATGCAGCCGCTGACCCTGGCGGTGCAGAATGCGTTGCCGCCCAAGGACATGGGCGTGTCCACCGCTGCCGCCACCTTCTTCCGGCAGATCGGCGGCACGCTGGGTGTCGCGGTGTTCCTCTCGATTCTGTTCGCGCAGTTGACCCCGAACATCTCCACCGAGATGGAGTCCGCGGCAACCGATCCGACCTTCCAGCACGCGGTCGTCCAGGGCGCGCAGAGCAGCAACCCCGCCGATGCCGCCCTCGCGAAGGGCCTGCTCGCACAGGACACGTCGGCGGCGAGTGATGTGCTGAAGGACAGTTCGATCATCCAGCAGCTGAACCCCGATCTGGCGCGGCCGTTCAAGGTCGGGTTCGCCGAATCGATGTCGACGGTGTTCCTGACGGCGACCGCGGTCGCGCTGCTCGCGCTGATCCTGGTGCTGTTCTGGAAGGAGGTGCCGCTGCGGATGATGAGCGGAATCCAGGCGGCCAAGGGCGACGCAGCGGAATCGGCGAACGGTGCGGGACCGGATGCCGTGGAACGCACGGGACTGCCACTCGCGGGTGGCGAGGTGTTGAATCCGTCGGAAGATGCCGTCGAGGCCGTGGAGGCAATGGCGACGTCGACCAACGGTGCCGCCAGTTCGAACGGTGTCGGAACGAAATCGGTAGGTAGCGCCGATTCGGCGTGAACAACCCACCTTGTCGCCGCCCGGTTCCGCCAGTCTCGGCGGTGCCGGGCGGCGGCAGTTTCCGGTGGGGCGGTACGACCGTGCGGGCATCGGCGCGAGCAGCGTGGGCTACGGTCGCGTCGTGACGATGTCGTGGGTGCGCTGACCATGCACTACCTCCGGGACCGGTTGCGGCGGCTGCCGTCGGCGATCGGTTACCTGGTCATCGGTGGCGTCACCTCGGTCCTGTCCCTCTTTGCCGTGATCGGACTGTTGCTGGTGGTCGCGCTGAGCCTGGTCGGTGTCGGGATTCCGGCGATACCCGAGGCGCTGCGGGTGCTGCGACCCCTGATCGGAGTTGAACGCCGCAGGGCGGCTCGGCGGCTCGGCGAGCCCATCGAAGCGGTTTATCGGCCGATGGAAGGCGACCTGCGCAGGCAGCTTGCCACCGCATTCACCGATCCGGCCAATCGCCGCGATATCGGCTGGCTGCTGCTGCACGCGGTGACCGGAATCTATGTCGGGGTGCTGGCCGTCGCGCTGCCGCTGAGCGCGCTCAATCAGCTGGTAATTCCGGCGTATTGGCGGTTGGTTCCCGCCGGCTCGATCGCCAACTTCGGTATGGCGGTCGACTCGTGGCCGACGGCATTGCTGAGCATGCTGATCGCGGTGCCGGTCGGAGCTGTGGCCTTACAACTGCCCGTGATCGCGGGATGGCAGGCCACGGCGGCCAAGATACTGCTCTCCCCACCGGAGGATGCTCTGCTGGCCGACCGGGTGGCGGCGCTGACCGCGACCCGGGCGGCCGCGCTGGATGCGCACGGCGCGGAGTTGCGTCGGATCGAACGCGATCTGCACGACGGTGCGCAGGCCAGGATCGCTGCAGTGATCATGCAGCTCGGCCTGGCCGACCAACTGCGCGAACAGGATCCGGCGGCGGCACAGGGATTGGTGCGCAAAGCGCAGGACACCGCGACGGCGGCGTTGGCAGAGCTGCGCGATGTGGTGCGCAGCGTGTACCCGCCGGTGCTCTCGGACCGCGGTCTGGCGAGTGCGATCTCGGCGCTCGCCGCCCGCAGCCCCATCCCGGTCGTGCTCGACCTGAGCCATGTGGGCAGGCGGCCCGCCGCTGTCGAGGCAGCCGCCTATTTCGTCATTGCCGAGGCGCTCACCAACGCCACCAAACACTCTGGCGCCGGATCTATTTCGATCGTGCTCGGTGGTGCGCCGGAGGTGCTGGCGATCGAGGTCTCCGATGACGGCGTCGGCGGCGCCGGGGAGGCCTACGGCGGCGGGCTCGCAGGCATCCGGCGGCGGGCCGAAGCGCTCGACGGCCGGATGGAGCTGACCAGTCCGGACGGTGGCCCTACTGTGTTGCGGGTGGAGCTGCCGTGCGGGTCATGATTGCCGAGGACGATGCCCTGCTGCGCGAGGGTCTCGTGCTCCTGCTGAGCACCGCGGGCATCGAGGTGGTCGCGGCGGTCGACAATGCCGACGACTTCCTTGCCGCGGTTGCCGCCGATCGACCGGACGCCGTCGTCGTCGATGTCCGGCTGCCCCCGACCTTCACTGACGACGGGCTGCGTGCGGCGGTGCGTGCCCGCACTATGCACCCGGGCCTTCCGGTGCTCGTGCTGTCGTCGTATGTGGAGGACAGCTACGCCGCGGAACTGCTCGGCGACGGTGCGGGCGGCGTCGGCTACCTGCTCAAGGAGCGAGTCGGCAAGGTCGACCGCTTCCTGGATTCGCTGCGCCGGGTCGCCGACGGTGGCACCGCGATGGACCCCGAGGTGATTTCGCAACTACTGGTGCGCCGCACAGCCGATGACCCGCTCGGCGCGCTCACCGCCCGGGAGCGGGAGGTGCTCGCGCTGATGGCGGAGGGGCACAACAACACGACGATCGCCGAGCGGCTGGTGGTCAGCGAAGGCGCTGTGCACAAGCACATTCGCAGTATTTTCGCGAAGCTCGGGCTGTCGGCCGATGAGGTGGGCCACCGGCGGGTGCTCGCCGTGCTCGCGTATCTGAACGCGTGATTGTGACAGGCCGGCGCGCCGAATCGCCTGAACCTCGGTGCGGCTCAGGCGATTCTCTCCTCCGCCGTTCCGGCAAACGGCGCAGTCATGGCGCACCCGGGTCCCGAGATTTGCCGGGACGATGGTGCGGCGGTGTCAGTCGGCTCGACAGGTGACGTCGGCGGCGGGCAGGCTGCCGTCGCGGAGGTAGGTGTTCACCACGTCGTAGGTGCAGGTGTTCGGGTAGTTCCCGAAGATCCAGTGGATCGGGACGTCCTGCAACGTGACCATGCGGGACGCCGACAGGTCGCCGCGCATGGCGACCGCCCCCTGGTGGGAGGTGCGGGTGTCGCCGGTGGACTGGACGATCAGGGCGGGGACCGCATTGCGCACCCGGGTCGGTGGTTCGGCGGGCGGTGCCCAGAAGGCGCACGGGGTGATGTTGTTGGCGAACGCGCCGAAGACCGGTTGGGTCGCGCGGGCGGCTTCGATATTGCGCCAGTACAGGGTTGGGTCACGAGGCGTTGTGACGTCACCGCACATGATGGCCATCTGGGCCGAACTGTCGCGCGGCTTCGCGTCGAGCATGAACGAGAACATGGCGTCGAGTTCTGGTGCGATCTCGACCGGTTTGTCTTCGGCAGCGTCGGCGACCTGACGGATTTGCCCGGCCAGCTTCTCATAGTTGCGCGGGTCGTCCAGTCCGATGAACAGCATCATCGGCAGTGTGTGGTCGTCGATGGCGAACTTGCCCAGCCGGATCGGGTCCGCGGCCGCGCGCCGGATCAGGTCGAGGATCTTGCCGCGGACCTGTTCGCGGGTGTCGCCGAAGTGGTACTTGCCGTCGTCGGCCGCCATGAAATCCGCCCACAGGTCCAGCGCGGCCTCGTTGGTGGGGCCCATGTCCTGCATCATGCCGACCGCGCCGTACCGGTCCGGATCCACGCTGCTGTCCAACACGATCCGGTCGCTGCGCTCCGGAAACATCTGGGTGAAAACCGCGCCGAGGTAGGTGCCGTAGGAGGTGCCGAAGTAGCTGGCTTTCTCGGCGCCGAGCGCGCCGCGGATCACATCCATGTCCCGCGCGGTGTTGCGGGTGGTGAAGTATCGCAGGCGCTCGCCTTCGGTGGCGGCACAGCGGGCGGCCAGATCGCCTTGCGTGGCAACAGATTCCGCGAAGCCGACCGCATCGATCCCGGCGGACTGCAAGCCGAAGCCGCGCGGCCAATGGCAGTCGAGCGGCGACGAGCGCCCGACACCGCGCGGATCCATGCCGATCAGGTCGTAGCGGGCCCGCACGTCGGGGGTCATGCTCGCACTGACCTCGACCATGAAATCGAGTCCGGGGCCACCGGGGCCGCCGGAATTGGACAGCATTACTCCATGCCGCTGCGCCGGATCGGTAGCGGCTATCCGCGAAATCGCCACCGTGATCGTTTCGCCCTGTGGTTCGGAGTAATTCAGCGGCACCGAGATATCGGCGCATTGCGCGCCCGCCGGGTCGAGGCGTGGGTCGTCGCACGATTTCCATTGCAGCTGTTGGCTGTAGAAGCGATCCAGGGTCGGACCGTGGGCATCGGCGGGGGCGGCGCAGGCGAGACCGGTGCCCGCGAGGAGGGCGGCGAAGGTGGTCCGGACGGCCATCGTCGCCTTATGGCGTTTCACTGTCGATTCTCCGATGCTCGATCGAATACGAAGGTGGGGAAGTGGGTTTCGTGGGGTCAGCCGCCGCAGATGGCGACCTTGAAGACGTTCTCGACCGCGTCGAACTCCGCTTGGTTGGTCGGCAGTTGATTCGTGGACACCACGACCGCGGTGCCGTCGGCGGCGACGCCGGTGCGGACCTCGAAGCCGGGGATGCTGCCGCCGTGTCCCCAGACCTCTTTGCCGCAGGGCACAGGGCGATGGATCAGTCCGAGTCCATAGCCGGCTCCCGGCTCGCGATCGAACGGCACGGTCCGCTGCATTTCGGCCAATTGCGCCGCGGGCAAAAGCTTTCCGCCGAGTAGCGCGCTGAAGAACCGATTCACCTCCGCGCCGGTCGAGATCATCGCACCCGCTGCGCCGGCCCAGGAGGTTTCGGTGTTCGTGAAATCGACGCGCTTCCCCTCGATCGAGTGGTAGCCGGCCGGATGCGGATCGCGGATTCCGGTGTCGCCGGGCGCCGGAAAGTAGGTCGCCCGCAGGCCGAGCGGTTCGATGATCCGGCGGGTGATCTCGGCGGCGGGCGATCGACCTGTCACCTTCTCGATCAGCATGCCGAGGACGATGTAGTTGGTGTTGGTGTACTCGGCGCGCGCGCCGGGTTCGTAATTCGGCGGCATGGCCATCGCCCTGCGGACCAGCTCCGCGGGCTCGAAGCGCTGCCATCGGATGGCTTCGGAGGTGGGGTCGAGCTGGGTGCCCTCGCTCGCCATGCCGCCGTCGACCGTGCCGTGACCGAGGTAGTCCGGGATGCCGCTGGTGTGCTGCATCAACTGCCGCACCGTGATTCGGTGGCCGTCGTTCCCATTGCCCTGGACCACGCCGGGCAGGTACTGCTCGATAGGGGCGTCGAGCTGCACCTTGTCTTCGGCCACCAACTGCAGGAGCACCGTTGTCACGAAGGTCTTGGTATTGCTGCCGATCCGGACCTGTGCGTCCGCGGCGAATGGAGTGCCGGTCTGCAGATCGCCGACCCCGGCGGTCAGGACTCGATGCCCGCCGGGGCCGTCGATGACCGCCTGAATGCCGGGGTAGCCGCTCGCGACGACCTGGTCCAATGCCCGGACGAGCGCCGGAGACGGCGCCGCCGTCGTGGTAGCGGGCGTCGAGGTATCAGCACTGCATGCGGTCGCGGCGAAGATCGCCCCGACTGCGATTCCGGACAGC
Source organism: Nocardia sp. NBC_01009 (assembly GCF_045208035.1). Classification (NCBI taxonomy): domain Bacteria; kingdom Bacillati; phylum Actinomycetota; class Actinomycetes; order Mycobacteriales; family Nocardiaceae; genus Nocardia; species Nocardia sp. NBC_01009. The sequence continues at coordinate 1,689,041 of NZ_CP108695.1, forward strand.
GCGACCCTGGTGGAATTTCGCCGAATGATGTTCATGAGCAGTGATTTCCTCCAGCTCGAGCCCGGGAGTCGTCAGTGCTCCCTTTCGGATTCGAGCCTAGGAATTCCGGCGTCCACCGCCCATGCCACGCGTACCCGAATTCGGGGTACCGGCTGCGGGGGTGGCGCGGTAGTGCCAGCACTACCACCGACGGTTTCGGCTTTCGCCGGGGTGTCGACTGCAGCGAGTGCCTCGGCCGCACCGGAGTACCGCGCGACCGCGACCGGTTACTACTACGGCACTTACGCGGCCTACGGCGGCTGCCGTGCCGACGGTGAATCCCCGTTACCGGCGGCTGGTACTGGGAATGCGTGGAAACCTGGAGCGGCTGGGATCTGTACATCTATTACTGATCGAATCCGCGGACCAGAGAGGGACATTCGGCCATGCCGGGTGTCCCTTTCGCCGTCATGAAAATCTCATCAATGCTCTGATTGAGTGTCATTTCGATGGTGCAGGGTCATCGATGCTCATCGGTGTCGCGGAGTGGTCGGAGATGGGGAATATGTTGAGGTTCGCTGTGCTCGGTGAGGTTCGTGCTTGGCGCGGCGAGACGGAAATCAACCTCGGATCCAAGCAGCGTCGGGCGCTGCTGGTCGCGCTGTTGCTGCGCCACGGGCGCGCGGCGACCGTCCACGAGCTGGTGGCGGGCGTGTGGGGCGAGCATCCGACACCGAGCGCGGTCGGTGCGGTGCGCAACCACATCCTGCACCTGCGCCGGGTCCTGGAACCCGATCGCCGGGCCGGCGCGCCACCCACCGTGCTCGTCGGTGTCGGCGGCGGATACCTGCTGCGGCTCGAGCCGGGCGCGGTCGATGTCGAGCTCGTCGAGGACTACCTCGTGCAGCTCAGCGGGGCCGACACTCTCGACAGAGTGGAATCGGCAAGGCAGCGACTGGATTCCGGGCTGCGCTTGTGGTCGGGCACGCCGCTGGCCGGCCTGCCCGGTCCCTACGCCGATCGGCAGCGCACCCACCTGATCGAACGCCGCGCCGCCCTGCTCGAACAACGCATCGAACTCGACCTGCGGCTCGGCCGCTACACCGAAGCCATCGCCGAACTGGCGCCGCTCAGCGTCGAACATCCAATGCGCGAACAGACCCGCGCACTGCTGATGACCGCGCTGTATCACGCGGGCCGCCGAGCGGAAGCGCTCGCCGTGTACGCCGACACTCGGCGCATGCTCATCGAGCGGCTCGGCATCGAACCGGGCAAACGGCTCGCCGATCTGCACCAGCGCATGCTGTGCGCCGAGCTGTCTGCACCGGGACTTGTCGAGGAGGCGCCGGCGTCACTGCCGGGTGCCCGTCGCGCACTGCTGCGGGTCGCCCAGCTGCCCGCCGACATCGCCGATTTCACCGGCCGGTCCGACACGATCCGGCGTATCACCGACCGGCTCACCCGCACCGACCGCAGTGCCGTCCCCGTCTGCGCGATCGGCGGCATGGGCGGGATCGGCAAGAGCGCGCTCGCTGTGCACATCGCCCACAGCATTCGGGACCGGTTCCCGGACGGGCAATTACATGTGGATCTGCACGGCTTCGCGCACCCGCCGGGGCAGCACGGGACCGAGCGTTCCGGGACGCCTGCCATCGACACCCTCGGTGATTTCCTGCGCGCCCTTGGAGTACCCGAGGGCGAGATCGCCCCCACCCTTGCGGAGCGCTCGGCCCAATACCGCAGCTGTCTGGACGGCAGGCGCGTGCTCGTCGTGCTGGACAACGCGCGCGACGCCGAGCAGGTCGCCCCGCTGATTCCCGGCACGCCCGGTTCGGCGGTGCTGATCACCAGCCGATCGGCGATGGCCGAGCTACCCGGTGCACTCGACGTCCGCCTCGGTCTGCTCGATCGGGACGAAGCGCGCGACCTGCTGGTCACCCTCGTCGGCGTCGATCGGGTCGCCGCCGAGCCCGCCGCGGTCGACGATGTGATCACCGCGTGCGGCGGGCTGCCACTCGCGGTGCGGATCATCGGGGCGCGGCTGGCCGCACGGCCGAGCTGGACCGTCGGCTGCCTGGCCGAACGGCTCATCGACGAGCAGCAGCGTCTCGGGCTGTTGCGCACCGGCGATCTGGCCGTGGAAGCGGCGTTCCAATTGAGCTACGACCAGCTGCATGCCGAACAGGCCACAGCATTTCGGATCCTGGCCGTGCCCGGCGTCGCCGAGATTTCGCTCGACGGTGCGGCCGCGATCCTGGGTGCAGACCGAGTGCTGATCGAGCAGGTGTGTGAATCCCTTGTCGATCTCAACCTGATGGAGTCCACCGCACCCGGCCGGTACAGCTATCACGATCTGTCGCGGTTGTTCGCGCGTGACCTACCGCCCTGCCCCGCCGCCGATCCCGCGTCCGGACCGCTGTCCCGGCTGCTGGATCACTATCTCGCCACCGTGAAAAACGTGGTGGCGGTGTGCAATCCGGGCACCCGACTGCCGGAGCATCTGCGCAGCACCGGCTCGAAGGGGATGTCCTTCGCCGACAGCACGGCCGCGCAGGCGTGGCTGAGCGCGGAACGCCCGAATCTGGTCTCGCTGTATGAACAGGCCGCGCAGGTGGGCGGGGCCGGGCTGCCGGTGGCTGCCGACATCGCATGGGCCACTGCGGAATTGATCGATGGCGGGCCCAACTGCCAGGAGTTGGCGCGGGCCCTGGAACTGCTGCTCGACGCGGCGCTGCTCGAGGGTGACCGCGCGGTCGAATGCCGGGTCAGAGTCGCGCTCGGCGCGATCTTCACCTACGCGCTCGGTGCGATACGCGCGGGTCGCGATCATCAGCGGATCGCGCTGTCCCTGGGCGGTGACTCGGGCACCGATGCCAGACTGACGGCCTTCGCGGCGCAACTGCTCGCCTCGTCCACTCGAATGGGCGTCGAGGACGCCGCGTCGCTCGCGCATGTCGACCGCGCGATCCGATTGGCGCGTCGCGTCGGCGATCCGGCGATCGAATGCACCTGCCTGGTGCACGCGGGCAAGACATTGTCCGATGCCGGTCGATTCGCCGAGGCCGAGGAGCATGCCCGCAGCGCCATGGCGCTGGCCGCCGCGATAGGCAATACGGCACTGGAGGCGCTTGCCACGCATGAGCTGGGGGTGAGCCGCAGCTATCAGGGCGATCATCGCGGCGCAGTGGCGCTGTGCGGTGATGCGGTTCGGCTGGCCAGGGTCAGTGGCGTGCTGCTGCGGGAGGGTTGGGCGTTGGCCCGTCTTGCCCACGTGTACCTGATGGCCGGGAGGTTGACCGAGGCCGAGCCGGTCGTCGAAGGCGCGGTGCAGGTGTTGACGCGGGCGACCGGTCCGCTGCACCGCGCACGAGTGCTGGTGCTGCACGGTGTGATCCTGCAAGGGCTCGGACGGGCGGCGGACTCCGCTCGAGTGTTCCGGGCGGCCGCCGAGATCTTCGCACCGATGGAGGATGCGCATCTCACCCACGAGCGGCTCGACCACGAGTTGGAAGCGCCGATCGTGCTGCTGCTGCGCGAACATGTGGATCAGGTCATCGCCGAGCGTCGGCGATCCCGTCACTTGCGCGTCATCGAGAGCCGCTGACCTGGTGCACGGAGGGTTGGAAGCATCGAAACGACAAGAGCGGGAAGTCCGCTCGCGTTGGACTTCCCGCTCTTGTACGCCGGGGAATCAGTGGCCGCCGTTGTCCTGCAGCCGCTTGAAGGAGGCCTCCACCTCGGCCTCGGCCTCGGCGCGGCCGACCCACTCCGAGCCCTTGACGAACTTGCCCGGCTCGAGATCCTTGTAGCGCTCGAAGAAGTGCTTGATCGCCGCCAGCTCGAACTCCGGCACATCGGCGAGATCCTGGATGTGGTCCCAGCGCGGGTCACCGGCGGGAACGCAGAGCACCTTGTCGTCGCCGCCCGCTTCGTCGGTCATCTTGTACATCGCGACCGGGCGCACCTCGATCAGCACGCCGGGAAACACCGAATCGGGGAGCAGGACCAGCGCGTCCAGCGGGTCACCGTCCTCACCGAGAGTGTTCTCGATGTAGCCGTAGTCGGCCGGGTAAACCATGGATGTGTAGAGGAACCGGTCGAGCCGGACCCGGCCGGTCTCGTGATCGACCTCGTACTTGTTACGGGAACCCTTGGGGATCTCGATGGTGACGTCGAACTCCACGCCATCTCCTTCTTTCGATGCATGTATGAGCCGAGCAGGCACGAACTGCCGACTTGTCAGGTTGTTCGGGGGAACGGTTGCGCAACGAGGATAGTGTGGTCGGCGAGCACATGGGTGCGGCAGGCGGCCGCGTTGAGGAGAGACGGCGGGACGTGGTTGGTCGGAGCAGCAAAAACATCGGTGGTCTGGCCGCCCGGCGGCGCCGCAACATGTGGGTCGGATTCTCGATGACCCTGGTCGTGCTGCTGGTGGCGAGCGGAGCAGTGCTGCTTGCTCTGAAGCCGTGGACGGATGAATTCCGGCACGGCGGGCTGACGATCACGGCCCCGCCCGCACCGGTCCGGCCATTCCCGCAGGTTGCGCCCGCGCCGTCGAATGCGCCCGCGCCGACCCCCGCCGGCATCGCCGCCGCGCTCGCCGCCGTCGTCGGTAATCCGGATCTCGGCGCGTTCGCCGGATCGGTCAGCGACGCCAACAGTGCGACCGTGCTGTGGAGCGGTGACGCGAACAAGCCGATGATCCCGTCCTCCACCGCGAAGATCCTGACCACGGCCACCGCGCTGCTCACGCTGCCGCAGGACCATCGGGTGACCACTCGCGTGGTGGCGGGCTCGACGCCGAACGAGCTGGTGCTGGTCGGTGGCGGTGATCCGACGCTGACCGCGCAGCCCGACGGCAATGGTTACTACCCGAACGGGCCGCGCCTTTCGGACCTGGTGGCCCAGATCCACGCGGCGGGCCGCGCGGTGGACACCATCGTGGTGGACATCTCCGCGTTCGCCGGGCCGACCATGGCGCCGGGCTGGGAACCGGTCGATATTCCCGAGGGGTCGATCGCACCGATCGAACCGGTGATGATCGACGGCGGCAGGCTCGATCCCCTCGTCGAGTACTCCCCGCGCACCGCGACCCCGGCGCTGGACGCCGGACGGCGACTCGCCACCGAACTCGGCCTCGACCCGGGCCGGGTCCGTATCGGCACGGCAGGGCCCGGTGCGCAGCAGATCGCGAGTGTGCAGTCCGCACCGCTGCGGGACCGCCTGCGCGACATGATGGTCCACTCCGACAACGTGCTCGCCGAGGCGATCGGCCGCGAGATCGCGGCCGCGACCGGAGCCGAGCCGTCGTTCACCGGGGCGGTCGCCGCGGTGACCGACGCGCTGAGCCGGGCCGGATTCGATCTCACCGGAATGTCCATGCAGGACAACAGTGGACTCTCGACGGAGGATCGGGTACCACCGCGGCTGCTCGACAAGATCCTGGCGACCGCGGCCAAGCCGAGCGGATCCAGCGCCGTGCGGCCGAGCAACACCATGGCCAGGCCCGAAACCGATCGGCTCGCGGTCACTTTGGCACCGCTACTGGATGACCTGCCGGTGGCAGGTGCGACCGGCTCGTTGGCAGGCCGCTACGTCAGTCGGGACCGGGCGGGCGCGGGTTGGGTACGCGCCAAGACCGGAACTCTGTCGGTGGCCAGCACGTTGGTGGGTTATGTACTCGACCACGATGGACGGGTGCTGACGTTCGCGTTGATGTCCAACGATCGGCCGCCGGAGGCCAGCAGGCCCGCGTTGGACGCGATAGCAGGCACGCTGCGCAATTGTGGATGCTCATGACGGGTGGATGACGATGTTCGAAGGCGCTGACAAAACAGCCGATGCGCGCTCAGGGCCAGATAGCGGCGCCTCCGAGCGGCGTCGTTCCGGATTGTCCGGCGCTGTCGACTGGCAACTGGCCGCGCGCACCGGTGCGGCTCTTGTCCCCGCTGGGCCGCGGACTTCGCGCTATTCCGCCGAACGGGTCGTCGCCGAACTGGCCGACGCGTCGATACGGGCCGAAGGGCCGGTCCGCGAGGTGAGCGGCTTGCTCGACGACCAGCCGGTCCCCGCGGCGAGGATCGTCGACCGGCCCGGCTGGATCGCGGCAGCCGCCGATTCCATGGGCCAGCTCACCGGCACCGGACTCGATTCCAACACCCAGCGTGGTCTGCTCGTGGGCAAGCCCGCGGGTGTGCAGGCCGGGGCAATGCTGGCCTTCCTGTCCACCGCGATCCTCGGCCAGTACGACCCGTTCACCGGTCCCGACGGCACGCTGCTGCTCGTCGCTCCCAACATCATGGCGGTGGAACGCGCACTCGGTGTTTCGCCGTCCGACTTCCGCTTCTGGGTCTGCCTGCACGAGGTGACCCATCGGGTGCAGTTCTCCTCCGCGCCGTGGCTCGCGGAATACATGCGTGCCAATGTCGACACCCTCGGCGCGGTCGGCGACGAGCCGCTGGCGGAGATGCTGTCCCGGCTGCTCGCCGAGGTGCGGGACCGCCGCAGTGGGGCGACCACCGACGATCCGAGCGCGCGTGGCGTCGTCGGCCTGCTGCGCGCCACCCAGGCGCCGCCGCAGCGCGCGGCGCTGGATCGGCTGCTGATGCTGGGCACCCTGCTCGAGGGCCACGCCGACCATGTGATGGACGCGGTCGGACCGGCCGTCGTCCCGTCGGTCGAACACATCCGCGCCGCTTTCGACAAGCGCCGCAAGCGTCCGACCAATCCGCTGCAGCGCCTGCTGCGAGCCCTGCTCGGCGTCGATGCGAAGGTGGCCCAGTACGTGCGCGGCAAGGCCTTCGTCGACCATGTCGTCGACCGGGTCGGCATGGCGGAGTTCAACACGGTGTGGACGGATGCGGACACCCTGCCGCGGCTGGACGAAATCGACGACCCGCAGCGGTGGATCACCCGGGTACTGGGTTAGGCCATTTCACTACCCTCGGTAGGCTCCTGATATGAGCGGTGCGGGACGAACAACGTCACGGAACCCGCAGGTGGGGGCCGGGAAAACGGTGCCTCGTCTCCCCGAGACCGAGGCGGTGCTCGAAGTACGCAGGGCAGTGCGTGGCTGGCTGGCGGAGTACGCGCCGGAGGTTTCGTCGGGAGTTGCGGTCGCATTGTCGGGCGGGGCCGACTCGCTCGCGCTCGCTGCGGCAGCGGTGGTGGAGGCGGGGCACGTCGACGCACTGGTTGTCGACCATCGGTTGCAGCCGGGCTCGGGGGAGGTCGCGGCCGCCGCCGCGGCGGCAGCGCTGAAACTCGGTTGCCGGTCGGCTCGAGTGCTCGCGGTGCAGGTCGGCAGCGCGGGTGGGCTGGAGGCGGCGGCGCGGCAGGCTCGCTACGCAGCACTGGACGCGGCTCGGGCCGGGTTGCCGGTCTTGCTCGGACACACCCTCGATGACCAGGCCGAGACGGTCTTGCTCGGCCTGGCGCGCGGGTCGGGCGGACGTTCGATCCAGGGGATGGCGGCTTTCGCCGATCCATGGGGCAGGCCGCTGCTCGGAGTTCGACGGGCGGCCACCAGGCAGCTGTGCGCGGATCTCGGGTTGACGCCCCACGAGGATCCACACAACTCGGCGCCGGAGTTCACCAGGGTGCGGCTGCGTACCGAGGTGTTGCCGCTGCTGGAGGATGTACTCGGCGGCGGGGTGGCGGCCGCGCTCGCACGCACCGCCGAACAGTTGCGTGCCGACGGTGCGGTACTGGATGCGCTGGCGGGCGAACTGCTGCGGGCCGCGAGCGTCGACTCGAACAGCGAGCACTCTGAGGGCTCCGACAGTAATGGGGTGAGCCTGTCGATCGAGACCCTCGCCACTGCCCCTGCCGCGCTGCGCCGCCGGGCGGTCCGGGCCTGGCTGCTCGCGGGCGGTGCGAAAGCCCTGACCGGCAAGCATTTACACGCCGTCGACGAATTGATCACCGCTTGGCGCGGTCAGGGCGGCGTCGCTGTCGGCGGCGGCGGGCCGGGCAGCAGGTTGGTCGCGGCGCGCGAACATGGCAGGCTGACTATGCGTCTGCGCTGATGGCACATAAAGCACAGGCCGATGACCCATAATGGATCGGTCGCTCGGGATCAACACCACGGAAGGACACAACTGACGTGTACGGGGATGACATCGCGTCGGTGCTGATCACCGAGGAACAGATCGCCGCCAAGACGCAGGAACTGGCCGAGCTGATCGCCAAGCGCTATCCCGCCGATGCCCCCGAAGGCGATCTGCTGCTGGTCGGCGTGCTCAAGGGCGCGATCTTCTTCATGACCGACCTGGCCAAGGCGCTGTCGATTCCGACCCAGATGGAATTCATGGCGGTGTCCTCCTACGGGTCGTCCACCTCGTCATCCGGCGTGGTGCGCATCATGAAGGATCTGGACAAAGACATCGCGGGCCGCAATGTGCTGATCGTCGAGGACATCATCGACTCCGGTCTCACGCTGTCCTGGCTCAAGCGCAATCTGTCCACCCGCAACCCGGCCTCGCTCGAGGTTGTCACCCTGCTGCGTAAGCCCGATGCGCTGCGCACCCACGTGGACGTCGCACACGTCGGGTTCGACATCCCGAACGAATTCGTCGTCGGTTACGGTCTCGACTACGCCGAGCGCTACCGCGACTTGCCCTACATCGGCACCCTCGACCCGAAGGTCTACGGGGGCGCGTAAGAACACCGCTGCTTATTCCGGCGCCCGCCGGAATGCGCCCGGTATCGACGTTTCCGCCGATCTATCGGTGATGAGCGCGAATATCGTTGCAGGCGAACCCGACCCGCCTCGATACAGCGCACCGCCGACGAGCACCCAGGCGCCGGTGACGGGCAGCGCGGCGAGATTGGCGAGGCATTCCAAGCTGATTCGGTGCTCCCGATACAGCAATTTCGACACCGCATAGGTGTCATCGCTGCCGAGATCCGGTCCGAAGGTGTCGATACCGAGCGCGCCGCGGTGGCCGAGACGCCCGGTGCGCAGCAGCCATTCCATGGTCTCGACCGCGAAACCCGGCTGCTGGTCCCCGGTTTCGGCGGTGCCGAGGAACTCCGGAGTGCCCCATTTCGCATCCCAGCCGGTCCAGGCGATCACCGCGGACCCGTCGGCGATGCGACCGTGCCTGCTTTCCCATTCCTTGATGTCGGCAACGGTGATTGCGTAGCCGCGGTCACGTTCGCACTGATCCCGCACATCGATCTTCACCGCAGGCAGCAGCAGGTCTTCGAGGTCGAGCTCGTCGGCGGCCAGGCCGTCGGCGTGGAAATGAATCGGTGCGCCCCAATGGGTTCCGGTGTGCTCGCCCTGCTGGATGTAGCGCAGGTAGTAGCCGTCGTTCGCCACTGTCGCCGCGATGTCCGTGCGAAATTCCGGGTCGCCGGGAAACAGCGGTGTCGTCGCCGGATCGTGCACATGCGACAGACTGACCAGACGTCCGAACGGAGCATTCATCACTGCTGACTCTCCATCGCTTACGGCGCGGATGCGGCGTCCGCGTTCTTGTGCAGATGTGGCGCGGTCACTCGTTCCAGCGCGCGCAGATCGTTCTCCAGTGCTCGGAACAGGATATACACCGCGATAAAGGCGATGATGCTGCCGATGCACAGCACCCGCACATTGACGATGATCTTGTCGAGATCCGCCGGTGCGAGCAGTGTCGCGCCCGCGACGGCGAGCAGTGGAATCGACGCCGCGAGGCTCAAATAGAACCCGGCTCGGCGTCGCAGCCCGTGCAACCGCGCCGCGTCCCGCTCATGGATCTCGCCGTGGCTCAGGAACATCGGGTAAATGCACCGGATCACGTAGAAGTTCACCAGAAAGAACGGATAGGTCAGTGCGATGGCGCCGCTCACCACATGTAAAGCCACGAAATGGGCGTAGTCGGCCGCTGCGACGCCATCGGCGGTCTGGTGCAGGGCGGCCGGGAACGAGATCCCCGACAGCAGCCACATCGAGATGATGACCAGGACCGCGCGGTCGCCGAGCAGCACCGCATCCGTGCGGGTACGGTGCAGCACCTCCGGGCGGTAGCGGACCCCGGTGCGCAGTCCGTGCGGCACCGAAATCAGGTATCTGCACAGGTAAACGAGCACTGCGGTGCCGACGGAGAAGGACACCACATTCACCACAGCGGTGAAGATCTCGAACTGGTGCTGGGCCACCTCGGTTTGGCGATAGTGCATCGTCTTGGCGTTGTGCTCGACGTTGTACACCGAGGCGAGGGCATTCGGTACCGCGATCGCGAGCGAAACCAGCGGGATCCGCCACGGCCGCAGGCGCCGTCGCCAGCTGCGTTCGGGCGGGTCGACGAGGTCGCGCGCGCGTGCGTCCAGGCACAGATCCAGCTGCTGCGCCAGCGTCGCGCCGTTCGGCCAGCGTTGCTCAGGTTCCGGCTCCAGGCAGGTAAGCAAAACCCGGCGCAGTGCGGCCGGGCAGTCCGCCGGAATACGCTCCAGCGCAGCGCTTCGCACGCCGCGTCTGCGGTGGTCGAGCGCGTCGTGCGGCTGGGTTACCGCGGTGTCGCCGTCGAACGGGAGACTGCCGGTGAGCATTTCCCACAGCAGCGCCCCGAGGGAAAAGATGTCGCTGCGCGTATCCGGTTCGGGCGCGGCAGGATCGAGGGCCGCTGCCAGCTCCTCGGGCGAGCGGTAGGCAGGCGAATCGTCCTGCGCGATGGGCCTGGTCGCGTCGGGTAATGCGAAATCGGCCAGCTTCGGGATGCCCTCGGCCGTGAACAGCACATTCGACGGTTTGATCGCGCGGTGTGCCACCCCGTTGCGGTCGGCGTAGTCGAGCGCGTCCGCCAGTCGCCGACCGATCCATGCGACCGTCTCCGGCCAACTGAGCTCGGCGATCTCGGCGCGCACACTCGAATCCGTCTGCCGGATCTCGCCTTTCGCCTCCATGGCCGCGTCCACCGCCCGCAACAGCAGCGCACCGCCCGCCGATTCCGGGCCGCGCCGCCGCTCGGCGAGCAGGTCGAACGCGGTGCCGCCGGGCAGATACTGCATGTACACCAGTCGCAGTGCCGCCGAGTCGACGGGCATGCGCTGATCGAAGACCCGGACGATGTGCGGATGGTCCAGCTGCGCCATGGTGCGCGGCGCGGCGCTCGCACCCGCGGAAAAACGCACGGCGACCAGGCGCTGCATGGAACGCTGCGTGGCGAGGAAGACGCGGCCGAGTGCGCCTGTCCCGAGATCGGTGCGCAGATCGAAGTCGTCCACGCGCTGTCCCGGCGCCAGATCGGCGACGAGCGCGGCGGCCTGTGCGCTGTCGAGTTCGGCAGGCGCACTGTGGTTTTCGGCGTCGTCACCGTCGGCGCCGACCGCGGCGAGACGCTCGCGCACCTCGGTGGCCAGATCCGGATATTCGGCGAGGAAATCCGCCGCCTCGACGGGGGCGTGCCTGCGCCGAATCAGGAACTCCTCGTAAACCAGATCGGCCAATATCGGACTGTGCTCGATCTCGGGAAATTCCTTGCAGTACTCCTTGATTCGCTTGCCGCGGCCGGGCCGGATCCAACGCTGTCGTAGATCGATGCGCACCAGGTCGGTGAGCACGGCCAGCCGCACCTGTGCGCCATCGGGCACATAATCCGGGAGCAACGGTGGGTCGGGCCTGCCATCGCGCAGGCAGCTTTGCCAATCGGCGTCGAACCTGGCGACGTGATCGAGGCCGGGTTCGATCACGCCTTGGTCTCCGCCCCGACGGGAGCGGCGGGCTCCCGTCCGATCGCATCACTCGGCGCGACCACACGCTCCAGCGCGCGCAAGTCGTCCTCCAAGGCGCGGAAAAGCAGGTAGGAGCCGATGAACGCGACAATGCCGCCCGCACACAGCACGCGGACCGCGAGGATCACCGCCGGAATATCGGCTGGCGGCAGGAACGTCACGCCCGCCACCGCGAGCAGCGGCACCGACGCGGCGACCGCGAGATAGCCATTGGCGCGGCGGTCGAGGCCGCGCAGCCACACTGCGTCGTCGGTGCTGATTTCGCCGTGCCGCAGGAACACCGGATATATGCAGCGGACCATGTAGAAGGCCACCAGGAAGAACGGATAGGCCACGGCGATCGCACCGCACACCACGATCGAGGTGAGGAAATGGACGACCGCGCTCATCGCGATCGTGCCGGTGGACAATTTCAATGCGATCGGGAAGGTGATGCCCGCGAACACCCACAGCGAGAACACGATGACCACAGCTCGATCGGCGAACAGCAGTGAGTCGGCTCTAGCTCGTCGAAGTGTGTCCGCGTCGTATCGCCTGCCTCTGCGCAGCCCGTATGGAACCGTCAGCACCAGGCGTGACAGATAAAGTATCAACGTCGCGCCGAGTGGGAACAGCACCCCATTCACCACACCGGTGATGACCAGGAAGGTTTCCTGGGCGTCCGCACTCATTCTGCTGACGATCAAGTGTTGGTTGTGCAGGATGTTGTAGATCGAGGCGAGCACATTCGGTATCCCGATGGCCAGCGCGACGATCAGCAATCGCCACGAGCGCAGCTTCAGCCGCCAGCTGCCGCTCGGTGGGTCGACCAGGTCCCGCGCGCGTGCGTCCATGCACAGGTCCAGCTGCTTGGCCAGCACCGCGCCACCCGACCAGCGCCGGGAGCGGTCGGGTTCCAGACAGGTCAGCAGCACCCGGCGCAGTGCTGCTGGACAGTTGGCGGGCAGCCGATCCAGTGCGGCCGCATTCACACCCGAAGTGCGCCGCTCCAGCATCGCCTCGAGTGTGGTGTCGTCGCCGTAGTCATTCGCGCCTGCGGTGGTGTCATCGAACGGTTTTGCGCCGGTCAGCAATTCCCACAGCACCACGCCCAGCGAATAGATATCGGAGCGGGTGTCCAGATCGGCTGCCGTGCGTTCGCGGCCGGGGTGGCACGCTTCCAGCTGTTCGGGTGACATGTAGGCCAGCGATCCACCGAAGTAGGCGACCGGGCTGGTGTCGGCCACGTTGCGGCTGAAGCTGATGTTGAAGTCGGCCAGCTTCGGTACCGCCTCCGCGGTGAGCAGCACATTGGCAGGCTTCACATCGCGGTGCAGGACGCCGTGCGAGGAGGCGTATTCGAGTGCATCCGCCAGTCTGCGTCCCAGCCACGCCACGGTCTCCGGCCAACTGAGCGCGGCGATTTCCGCGCGCACACTGGAATCGGTCGGGCGGATCTCGCCCTTCTCCTCCATGGCCGCGTCTACCGCGTCGAGCAGCAGCTGTCCAGTGCGTTCGGCGGGCGGTGTGGCGCGGGTCCAGCGCAGCACGCTGAGCAGCGTGCCGCCGGGCAGGAACTGCATGTAGAGCAAACGGAGCAACCGTCCGCCGGCGTCGCGCATATCCTCGGAGCCGAGCAGGCGCTGATCGAAGACGCGCACGATGTAGTCGTGGTCGAGCTGGGCAAGCGTCTGCGGCTCGGTGCCGTGGTCGGCGGAGATCTTCACCGCGACCAGCCGCTGCAATGAGCGCTGCCGGGCCAGGAAGACCCGTGCGAACGCACCGGTGCCCAGACCGGTCAGCAGATCGAAATCATCGATTCGCTGACCGACTTCGATCCGGTCGAGCGCGTCGTAGTGCCCGGGGCCGGTCCCGACCGTGGTCGGGGTTGCGGCCGCCGTCCCGGTCAGGTCGGAAGTTGCGCGGGTCACCTCCGTATTACGAGGAGACTGGGGGGTTTGGTTCAGATCCGCTGCCTGCGCGGTTTTGGTCTGGGCAAGCGCGGTCACGGTCGGGTCTCCCACCACCGCCCGCCGCGTGCTCTGATCTATCTCGTCGGCATTGAGCAATGCCCGCAGCTCGGCCGCCTGCGCCGGGAATTCACGCAGGCATTCCCGCGGATCCACGCGCTCGCCGGTGTGCCTGCGGATGACGAACTCCTCGTACACCAAGCCGGCCGGGATGTCGTCGGCTTCGAGTTCGGGAAATTCCGCACAGTAATCGGCCAAGCGTTTGCGCGGCGCGGCGGACTCGGCCCGCCGCACCCACCGGTGACGCAGGTCGACGCGGATCAATTCGATCAGCGCCTCCTGCCGCAGTGTGTGCGCATCGGGTAGGTAATCGGCGATCTCCGGCGGTCGCTGTGGCGATTGCGTGGCAGCCGATTTCCACGCTGTGGCGAAGGCTTCCACGGCACTACTGTGACTCACTCCGGTCGTGGAACCCGAAGTGGATTCGGAACTTCTCTCGGAATTCGTACTCATTCTCGGACCTACTGGTTCCGCGGATACCGAAGAATCCGCACTGGTCGGTCTGTACGTGTGGCGGATAAATTCCGCCACACCCGACGACATCGTCCCCCGAGCAGTATCCGAAATGATAACTTGCGCCTCAACAGCGGATCACCCGATTTCGACAACGATGCGACGGGGGAGAACCAGCACATGCACAATGAGGCCACAGCGGTGGCGGACGGTACGGCCGTAGCGCAAGCAGCTCCGCAGACAGTAGCCGCCCAGCGGATCCCCGCGGGCGTGAACCAGGCAGCAGGTCCGAATTCTCCGATTGATCCCGGCGCGCCGCGCGGACCCGCCGTGGCGATCGCCGCCGGCGTGCGGGACGGTTCGACCAGCCCGACCGAGGTGCTCGATGCGGTGCTGGAGCGCATCGCTGCCGACACCCGGAAGCTGAACGCGTTCACCGTCGTTCGCTCGGCCAAAGCGAAGGCCGAGGCGCTCGCGCTGGAACAGCGCTCCGATCTGGATGTGCTCCCACTTGCCGGTGTGCCGATCGCGATCAAACACAACCTCGAGGTCGAGGGCGAGACGAACCTGTGCGGTTCGGCCGCCACCGATACGCATCCGGCGGCCGCCGACCATCCCGTGGTGCGCAGGCTGCGCGCCGCGGGTGCGGTGATCGTCGGATTAACCGCGGTTCCCGAGCTGGGTCTGTGGGCGATGACCGACGGCGAGGGCCGCACCACCCGCAACCCGTGGAACACCGCACGCAGCGCCGGCGGCTCGTCCGGCGGATCGGCGGCGGCGGTCGCGGCCGGGCTGGTTCCGGTGGCGCACGGCAACGACGGACTCGGTTCGCTGCGTATCCCCGCGGCGTGCTGCGGGGTGTTCGGGATCAAACCGGGCCGTCACACCGTGCCCGCGGAGGTCGGCGTCGACTCGTGGGCGGGCATGGTCGAAAACGGTGTGCTCGCAACAACCGTCGGAGATGCGGCGCTCGCGCTATCGGTGCTGGCGGCCAGGCCGGACCTAGCCGAGGTCGAGCCACCCGGCCGACTACGCATCGGGCTAGCCGTCGCGCCACCGTCCCGCTTCTTCCGGGTCGATCGGCACTGGACCGCGGCAGCCCGCGCCGCAGGATCGGCCGCCGCCGCGGCGGGACACCAAGTGGAACCGGCGACGCTGCCCTATGGCGAAACGATCAGTTCGGTCTTGCTGCGCTGGCTCGCCGTCGGCACGCGGGACGCCGCGACGCTGGCCCATCCGGACCGGCTGCAACCGCGCACCCGCCGCCACCTCGCGCTCGGCAGGCAGGTGC
The DNA here is from genome assembly GCF_045208035.1 of Nocardia sp. NBC_01009. Taxonomy (NCBI): domain Bacteria; kingdom Bacillati; phylum Actinomycetota; class Actinomycetes; order Mycobacteriales; family Nocardiaceae; genus Nocardia; species Nocardia sp. NBC_01009. Next base: position 1,704,488 of record NZ_CP108695.1, read on the forward strand.
AGCGACTTGGTTTGGTCCGCCCCGGTCAGGTCGACCGGGTAGAGGCGCGACTGCTGGAATTCTTCGAGCGCTACGACGTCGTGATCACGCCGGCGCTGGCCGCGGCGCCACCGAAAGCCCGAGCCTGGCACACCAGGGGCTGGCTGGCCAATGTTGTCGCCAGCTCCCGATTCTCACCATTCACCCCACTGTGGAACATGGTCGGCTGGCCTGCCGCGTCGGTGCCGATGGGGATGCATCCCCGCTCGGGCACGCCGGTGGCCGCGCAGCTTGCGGGACCGCCCGGCAGTGAATCGACCCTGCTGCGGTTGTCCGCACAACTGGAAGCGCTGCACCCCTGGGAGCGCACCGCGCCGTGACACTGGCGCGCCCCATGTCGAGACGGTGGCGCGCCGGACGGTCGTGACCGCGGCGCGCCCCGTGATCTGTCAGGCGACCGACGCCTGTGGTGCCTGCGCGGAGAAGCCGCCGTCGGCGGCGCGGCCTGCGAACTCGAGGATGGTGGGGCGATTGTCGTCGGCCCGCCACGCCACGGCCAGTTCGCATGGCGCCAGCCCGGTCACCGGGCGCGCGGTCAGACCGGGCCACCGGTACATCGGGACATTGTTCTCGGCGAGCAGGCAGACGCCGAGGCCGAGACTCACGGCCTCCAGCTTGTCCTCGGCGGTCGCGGCTTCCGCGCCGATCTTCGGCTGACGTCCATTGCGGGCGTCGTTGCCGAGCCAGAAGTCGCGCACCGCACCGGCCTCCGTGGGCAATGCAATGAACGGCTCGTCGAGCAGATCGGCGAACTCGATGCTCTCCTGATCGGCGAGCGGATGGTTCTCCGGCAGTAGTACCCAGCGCGGCTCGGTGCGCAGCACCTGCCAGCGGTAGCGGTTCGGGTCGGGCAGGGGCAGCCAGACCAGCGAAAGGTCGGCCTGCCGTCCGGCGAGGCCGCTGGACGGGTCGGTCCAGGACGCCGCGTGCAGGGCGAGTCGATGACCGCTCGCGCTTTCCAGATCGTTGATCAGACCGCGGCCGAGCGCGGATTGGATGCCGACGCGCAGCACCTCGCCCGCTTCCTGGAGCGAGACGTTGGTGACCTCCCAGAGCTCCAGGATCTTGCGGGCACCTTCGAGCAGTTCCTTGCCCGCGACGGTCAGCGCGACACTGCGCTGGTTGCGGTCGAACAGGACCACGTCGAGCTGGCGTTCCAGCTGACGAATCTGACGCGACAGGGTGGGTTGAGCGATGTGCAGCCGCTGTGCGGCGTTGGTGAAATGCAGTTCCTCAGCGACAGCGACGAAATACCGCAGGTCGCGCAAATGCGGGTCCATAGCCCCTTGCTATCAGAATCGGTCCTGAATTTCCAGCCTAATTAGGCCGGAAAGTTCGGATAGTGGTGCAGAAACAGTCGACGGGTTTGTTAAACACAGCATATTGCCTGTCGTGGTCATTTGCACCATCGAGCCCGCGAACTTCTCGCATCCGCCGTGGGTACAGCTGCTGCCGATGGTCATGGACGGTTGACCAGCGGCTATGGGATTCGAAGTGTCTCCGCGCGGCTCGAGCGGGACCGCTGGGAGATTGCCCCGCCAACGCCGGGGAATCGACGTCGAGGCCCGTAAGGGCTGCTCTGTGATTTGTATGTGATATTCGTCACAAATGAGTTTGCCGTGTGGATCGGACTGCCCACGTCCGGCCGTGGCATGGCGCCGCCCCGGACAGTCGAAAGGCGCTGCGGCCGTGCATCCACGACCGCAGCGCCTCGATGTGTGCCCGGGTCAGGCGCTGCGCGCCCGGTCCTCGTAAGCCTTGCGCTTGTCGGCATCCACGGCGCCGAGGAAGGCATCGCCGGAACCGAGCGCCCGTGCCAGGCCATCGGCAACGGATTCCGGAAGCAGGTTCACCAACTGCGAGATGAACCCGGCCATCGCCGTCACCCTGACCTTCGACTTCGGTGCGGCGATCAACCCGACGATGGCATCGGCGATCTCCTCGGGCTCCGCCGAACGCAGCAACTTCGGGCCGCTCACCCCGGAACCGAGTTCGGTATTGGTCAGCGTCGGCAACACCGAGGAGAACTCGACGCCCGACCCCCGATACTCCTCGCGCAGTGTGTCGGTGAACCCCAGCACGGCGTGCTTGCTCGCGTTGTAGGTGGCCAGACCCGGGATGTGGGTCTCGCCCGCCAGCGACGCGATATTGATGACGTGCCCGCGCTTGCGCGGCAGCATCCGCGCAAGGCCGAGCTTGGAGCCGAGAATGACGCCGTAGACATTGATGTCAAGGATGCGCCGGGTGATCTGATCCGGCTCGTCGACCAACTTGCCGGTGGGCATGATGCCCGCATTGTTGATCAGCACGTCGATGGGGCCGACAGTGCGTTCCACCTCATCGAGGAAGCTCTCGAACGAGGTGGAGTCGGTGACGTCGAGCTTGCCGTAGAACTCGAAGTCGCGTGCGGCCCCGGACTCCTTGACGGTGGTCTCGTCGATATCGCCGATCGCGATCTTCGCGCCGAATGTCTGCAGCGCGGTCGCGGTGGCCAGCCCGATGCCCCGCGCACCACCGGTGATGACGACGACCTTCCCCCGGATCTTTGCCGCGTCTGTGTTGGATCGGCGGCCGTGGTTACGCTGCGCTGCCGCCTCCGGACCCGTCGCTCGCGCCGCGGTCACTTGGTGTCTCCCTTGAGCTTCAGCAGGGCCGGAATGTCGATGCGGCGCAGGCCGCGGGCGCCCGCGGCGCGCATCGCGCCGAGCGCGAACAGCAGCTTGGGCATCTGGTACGGGAACCAGAGCAGCTCCTTCTGCGGGGTCGGCAGGATCGGCTTGGTGATCGCCTGCTGGCGGCAGTACTTGCGGACGCCGTTCGCGCCGCCCCAGCGTGCCCCGACACCGGACTGCCCCCAGCCGCCCATCGGCAGGGCGAAGTTGAACAGGTTGGAGAAGACATCGTTGATATTGACCGCACCCGCATTCAGTTGGCGTGCAACGCGTTCGCCGCGATCCTTGTCGCCGGTCCACACCGAGGCGGACAAGCCGTAGACCGAGTCGTTGGCGAGCCGAACCGCCTCGGCCTCGTCGGCGACCTTCACCACCGGCAGCGTCGGACCGAAGGTCTCCTCGTTGATGCACGACATGGTGTGGTCGACATCGACGAGAACGGTCGGCTCGAAGAAGGTTCCGACGCCGGTGCGCTTGCCGCCGGTCAGCACCTTGGCGCCGGCTGCGACGGCCTCGTCGACATGGCGTTGCACGATCCGCACCTGGTTCTCGTTGGCGAGCGCGCCGACATCATGCTGGGACTCGCGGCCGTCGAGGCCCTGGCGCAGGCCCTGCACCGCGGCGGTCAGCTTGGCGACGAAGGTGTCGTAGACCGGCGCTTCCACATACACCCGCTCGACCGAGATGCACACCTGGCCGGCATTGAACATGCCGCCGAAGGCGATGCCGTGCGCAGCCCGATCCAGGTCGGCGTCGGCAAGCACGATGGCCGGATCCTTGCCGCCCAGTTCCAGGCTGTAGGGGATCAGCCGCTCGACGCAGGCCGCGGCGATCTTGCGGCCGGTGGCGGTCGAGCCGGTGAACTGGATGTAGTCGGCGTTATCGACCACCGCGGCGCCGGTCGCACCGGCCCCGGTGACCACGGCGAACACCGGCGGCGCACCGATCTCGGCCCAGCCACGGGCGAGTTCGAGTGCGGAAAGCGGGGTCACCTCGGACGGCTTGAGGAGCACGGCGGCACCGGCTGCCAGCGCCGGAATCACGTCGATCACCGGCATGGCCAGCGGGAAGTTCCACGGCGTTATGACGCCGACGACCGGGTAGGGCTTGTACACCGTGGTGAGCTTCTTGACCCGGCCCAGCGGGCTGTGCGGCGAGGGGTGCTCGTCGGCGAGGAACTTCGCGGCGCGGCGCGCGTAATAGCCGGTCAGATCTACCGAGAACGCAGGATCGATGAGGGCGTCCACGCGCGGCTTGCTCGTCTCCGACTGCAACACATCGGCGAGGTGTTCGGTGTTGTCGAGCAGCCAGTCCTGCAGCTTCAGCAGCCATTGTTTGCGGCCGTCGGGGCCGATGGCCTCCCACTCCGGCTGGTAGAGCCGAAGCTCGCGCACCTTGGCCGCGACCGCGTCCTTGTTCTGGTCGGGTACGGTGCCGACGACCTCGCCGGTACCGGGATTGCGCACCTCGATGACGGCCGGCTCGACCTTCTTCGCGGGCGTCTTGCGTGCCGGGGACTTCTTGGCCGCGCCGGTCGCGGATTCGGTGTTGGTCACTGCTGTTCTCCCACTGACGTTGTGCTGTGCACCGCTGGCGAACGAATACTGTGAATCAGTTCACTGACCTATGATCGTGGCACAAGTGTGCGGGACTTTCTTGGACCGATTTGTCAACGAACGCGGCCGAATTTGTTCTCGAGGCACAAATCGGAGGAATCATGACGCACAGCGCGCGAGCCAGGGCCGACGCGGTCGGGCCCAGCAGCGAAGTAGTACGCGACTGGCTCGTCGAATACGTATACGAAACGATGCGCAGCGAGGCGCTCGAACAGGTCGTCGACCGACTCGACGGCGCGATCCTCGCGCGCATCCCGGAGCTATCCGATCGCGATATCCGCCGCGACCTCGCGGCGAGCACCCGCGCACACGCCAGGGTGATGCTGAGCGGACTCGCCAGCGACACTTTCGAATTCACCTTGCCCGAGGAGGCGCACGCATTCGCGCGCACGCTGGCCCGGCGGGGCTATGACCTGCGGCTGCTGCTGCGGACCTATCACGTGGGGCAGGAGGCGGTGCTCGAGTACATGACCGAGGCCATCGACAACCGGACACCGCCACCAGAGATCGAGCGCGCGGTACTGCTGCGCCTGTTCGAGCGGTCGACCAGATGGGTGAGCACTTCGGTGGAGATGCTCACCGACACCTACATGGAGGAGCGGGAGCGGGTGCTGCGCGCCGCCCTCAATCGGCGCACCGAAACCGTGCACGCCCTGTTGGCCGGTGACGAACCGGATGTCGAGCAGGCCTCGCTGCGCCTGGGCTACCGGCTCGCCCAGCAGCACCTTGCCTTCGTGCTGTGGACCGACGAGCCCGCGGGCGGTGACGGTGAGATGAGTGGTCTGCTGGACCGGGTCGCCGCGCGGCTCGCGGTGGCCCTCGGCAGCGGCCGAGTGCTCAGCATGCCGTCGGGTGCCAGCGGGATGTGGGCGTGGGTCGGCCTCGACGATGAGCAGCACGCCGCGGAACTGGCCGCGCCGGGTCGGTTGGCGCGCATGACCGCGGGACTGGTGGAGCCGCCGGTGCGGGTCGCCTTCGGGGTGCCCGCCGCGCAGGTCGCGGGTTTTCGCCAGAGTCATCGTGAAGCCGTCGCGGCCAGACAGGTCGCCGAGCGCGGGCCGGTGGATGCCGATCGGGTCACGAGCTATCGCGAGGTGGAGATCGCCCACCTCGTAGGCGGCGACGACGCGGCCATGCGCGCGCTCATCGGCAGGGAGTTACGCGTACTTGGCGGTCGTGACGCCAATACCGCACGGCTGCGCGAGACGCTGCACGCTTACCTGAAGAGCCATCGCAGCCCGGAGGCCGCGGCGAAACTGCTTGGGGTGCACAAGAACACGATTCGCTACCGGATCCAGCGAATCGAGGAATTGCTCGGTCATCCGATCGAAGCGCGCAGTCTGCCGTTGGAACTCGCGCTGACCTGCGTCGCTACCTATGGTGTCGACACGCTGCCGTGATCGGGTGGTCGACGCTGTGGCCGCTACTCTTCGCGGGGTGGCTCGACTCTGCCGTCGGGTAGATCGGCAAGCAGCTGGGTCGTTGCTGCGGCAATGGCCGCGACGGCCTTGTCGACGGCGGCCTTGGTGGTGGTGCTCAGGCCGGAAACGCCACCGACCGTGCGCACGTACTGCAGTGCGGCAGCATAGATTTCCTGCTCGGTAGGGGCAGGTTCCAGGCCACGCAGGAGGGTGATGTTTCCACTCATGGATGCACATTAGCCCTCTGTAACTGGATGCGTCGGGCAAGAATCCCCGGACAGGAAAATTTCGGGTTTAGTTTGCGGCGACAGCGAACGGCGCTCGTCAGACGCGCACTGCGATGATTGCTCGGGCCGCGACCGGCGAGTCGAATCCCGCCTGCCCGACACCCGTGGATTCCCTTGGCGATTACTCAGGTTGTTTCAAGATCGATGGGGAACAATCGGGGGCATGCCTGCCCGCGGTGTGCCCACTCTGACCACTTTCCCCTACGAAGAGCTGGACAAGCGGGAGGAAGACCATTGGTCCGGCGCCGCGGTCTCCGAGAACGAACTGCGATCGTTGGCGCTCGGCGCCTTCTATTCGGCCCGATGGGACGCCTTCCACGACGCGCTGCTGCTCGGCCCCGAACGCGAACATCCGCTCGGTGACCGCCGCGAACTCGCCATCGACACGTTGACCGGTGCCTGGGGCATCACCGACGGCACCGAGGCGCAGGCCTCGATGGAACAGCTGCTCGACGGCATGCACGCGCCGCTGTACGCCATGGTGCATCCGCTGGTGATGGCCTCGATCAACGCGAGCGAGCGGGATCGGTTCGGCGAGCGGGCCGATCGGCACCGCGCCTTTCTGCGTCAGGTCGGCTCGTTCCGTGGCATGGACAATCCCGAGGCGCTCGTGCGCGATTACGACATCTGGTCGCAGGCGATCAAGATCGGTTTCACCGATCACCTTGCCAGGCCGCTGCCGAGTGATATCCACGCCTGGGACCTGGCCCGGGTTGTTGCGGTGGCTCGAATGGCTTTCACCGCAGGCTATCTCGACTCCGACGTCGCATGGGGCTACCTGGCGCGCGCCTTGCCGCTGGCACAGCGCAAATATAAGAACTGGCGCCAGTTCGGCGACGCCTACCTCACCGGCTGGACCTACTGGCAGGCCTGCGAGGACCTGGCCGAGCTCAAGAACGGCGGCGTCGACCGGCGCATGGAACTACTGCGTCTGTGGACCCGCCCGACCAGCCCGTGGCGGCGGATCGGTTTGCAGTCAGTTCCCGTCGGGGAGTGACCGCAAGATCCCGCGCCCGTAGCGCTGGAACTGTGTGTCGTCGACCATGCCGAGCGAATGTCGCTCGACCAGTAGCTCCCACTCGGAATACAGCTGCGAGACACCGGGATCGGCCGGGCCTGCCGCGCCGTCCGCGGAGTCACGCCGGACGGCGAAGTTCACCGCGCAGGTGACCCGCTCGGTGTCGGCCCGGTCGGCGCCGGTGAAATGCAGCGTCATATTGCCGTCGTGCACGTCGATGCCCGACTCGCCGCGGATCGAGCCGATCTCACCCGGCGCCGGTGCTGAGCCCTCGGTGGTGCGGGCCCACAGCACGGCGGGGATGGGTAGCTCGTATGCGTAGCGCGGACCGGTGCCGACGGAGACGAACAGCAGCCGCCCGGTGGTCGCCGCAAGCAGTCCCGGTCCGCTGCCTGCGGGCGGGTGCGCCACCGCGATCGCGGTCTCCAACACGTATTCGTCCACTGTGACATAGCGATGCAGTGCGGCTATCGCCGACTTCGCTTCGCGCTTGGGTGCCATCCTGCGCACGGCCCGATCCACGTCCGCGCGTGTCGGTCCGGCCTTGCCCCACGCAGGGGCGGGCGGGTTCAGATCGGGGGCGGCCACGTCGATGCGCTGCGAGCTCAAGATCTGATCGTTGATCCGATCGACGATCTCGGTCGCTGCGGGGACATCATGTTCTGCTATCAATACCGGTAGAGGGGTGCGGTCCGCCGGCACGCCCGTGAGTACCGGAGTGGGGTAACGAAGGTAGATCTCGATTACGACGGCGTCATCGGCGCGCCGGTTCAGTCGGACCTTCAGCAGGTCCGTGACCGGCACATCCAGTACGCGCTCGCCATCGGTGCCCGGTCGCAGGACGATCAGTCGCCCGCGCCCGTGCCGCACTATCGCTGTGGGTGTCCGTAGCTCGACTATGTCCATACCCCCTGCGCTCTTGTCTGATTTGCGGCGCTCGCGGTGCCCTGCGTGGTTACGCTGCGCTACCGCCTTCGGGCCCGTCGCTCACGCCGCAGTGTTGTGTCGTCGCTCACGATAGGCCGAACATGCCATGATTGTGACCACTTGGAGTAACCCGACCGGAGACCTCGGGAACCACCGTCGTTCCCCGGCCGTTTACCTGTCGAACTGCACCAACTGCCGAACTGCGCGATGTATCGAGTAGACCGTACGCGGTAACGTGGCATGTCCGCATCCGAACCCACCCGGAATCCGGCTGGGAGCAGGGTGAGAACTGGCACCGCCGACCCCGACGCTTCGCAGGCATGCACCGGAGAACCGGAAAGGACTGGCCGCCCGGCCTACGCTCTATGAACCGCAAGACTGTGTTTCGCACCCTGGCCATAGTCTCGGGCATCTTGCTCGTGATCTATGCGTTCAGCTATTTCGGCAATGACACGCGCGGCTGGAAGAGCGTCGACACCTCGGTGGCGTTGACTCAGCTGAACGACAAGAGCAACGTCAAGAACGTCCAGATCGACGACCGCGAGCAGCAGCTGCGTATCGAGCTGAACAATGGCAACGACGCAACCAGTGGCTCCAACAAGATCATCGCCAAGTATCCGGGCGGTGGCGAGGCGTCCGCGCAGATATTCGAAGCTCTGCAGAAATCCGGCGCGCCGTTCAACACCGTGGTCAAACAGGAGAGCTGGTTCACCCAGATCCTGCTGTTCGTGCTGCCGATGGTGATTCTGCTCGGCCTCTTCATTTTCGTGATGTCCCGAATGCAGGGCGGTGGTCGCGGCGGCATGATGGGCTTCGGTAAATCGAAGGCCAAACAGCTGTCCAAGGACATGCCCAAGACCACATTCGCGGATGTGGCAGGCGCCGACGAGGCTGTCGAAGAGCTGTACGAAATCAAGGACTTCCTGCAGAACCCGGTGCGCTACCAGGCGCTCGGCGCGAAAATTCCGAAGGGCGTGCTGCTCTACGGTCCGCCGGGAACCGGTAAGACGCTGCTGGCCCGCGCCGTCGCAGGTGAGGCGGGCGTGCCGTTCTTCACCATCTCCGGTTCGGACTTCGTCGAGATGTTCGTCGGTGTCGGCGCCTCCCGGGTGCGCGACCTGTTCGAGCAGGCCAAGCAGAACAGCCCGTGCATCATTTTCGTCGACGAGATCGACGCGGTCGGCCGCCAGCGCGGCGCCGGCCTCGGCGGCGGTCACGACGAGCGCGAGCAGACCCTCAACCAGTTGCTCGTCGAGATGGACGGCTTCGGCGACCGCACCGGTGTGATCCTGATCGCGGCCACCAACCGCCCCGACATCCTCGACCCGGCGCTGCTGCGTCCCGGCCGGTTCGACCGGCAGATCCCGGTCAGCAATCCCGACCTCGCCGGGCGTCGCGCCATCCTGCGGGTGCACTCGCAGGGCAAGCCGATCGCGCCCGAGGCCGATCTCGACGGTCTGGCCAAGCGCACCGTCGGCATGTCCGGCGCAGACCTCGCGAACGTGATCAATGAGGCCGCCCTGCTCACCGCGCGTGAGAACGGCGCGGTGATCAGCGGCGAACAGCTCGAGGAATCGGTGGACCGCGTTGTCGGCGGTCCGCGCCGCAAGAGCCGGATCATCAGCGAGCACGAGAAGAAGATCACCGCCTACCACGAGGGTGGCCACACCCTGGCTGCGTGGGCGATGCCGGATATCGAGCCGGTCTACAAGGTCACCATCCTGGCCCGCGGTCGCACCGGCGGTCACGCCATGACGGTGCCCGAGGACGACAAGGGCCTGATGACCCGCTCGGAGATGATCGCCCGCCTGGTGATGGCGATGGGCGGCCGCGCGGCCGAGGAACTGGTGTTCCACGAGCCGACCACTGGTGCGTCCTCGGATATCGACCAGGCGACCAAGATCGCGCGCGCGATGGTCACCGAATACGGCATGAGCGCTCGCCTCGGCGCGGTGCGCTACGGCCAGGAACAGGGTGACCCGTTCCTCGGTCGCTCGATGGGCATGGGTTCGGACTACTCGCACGAGGTCGCGGGCGCCATCGACGAGGAGGTGCGCAATCTGATCGAGGCCGCGCACACCGAGGCGTGGGCGATTCTCAACGAGTACCGCGACGTGCTCGATGTTCTCGCGACCGCGCTGCTGGAGCGAGAGACGTTGCACCGCAAGGATCTCGAGGAGCTGCTCGCGACGGTGGAGAAGCGGCCGCGGATCACCGCGTTCAACGACTTCGGTGATCGGCTGCCCTCGGACAAGCCGCCGGTGAAGACGCCGGGCGAGCTGGCTGCCGAGCGCGGCGAGCCGTGGCCGCCACCGGAGTCGCCGGTGCCGCCGGTGCCCGCGGGCACCGCTGCCAACGGCTACCTCGAGTCGGGCTACCAGAACCCGCCGCAGTACGGCTACCCCACACCGCCCGCGACCGGCTATCCGCTGCCGCAGGCCCCGACGGCCGGCTACCCGCGCCAGGGTGGCGCGACGCAGGGCTCGCGGCCGGACTACGGCGCTCCGGCCGGTTGGTCGGCGCCGGGCTGGCCGCCTCGGGACGAGCCGCAGCAGCAGCCCGGGCAACCGGGCTACGGCGGCGGTCGGCCGGGTCAGGGCGACCCGCAGGCGCGGCACGGCTATCAGCAGCCGTGGCATCAGCCACCGGGCGGCCAGCCGGGTCCCGGTCGCGGCGACCAGGGCGGCTACGACGAGCAGGGACGGGCCAACCCGGCCGACGAGGGCGACAATCGCGATTGGGATGGACCGAACGGTCGGCACTGAAACGGTGGCGGCAGTCTCGGGACCCGAGTGGTCACCCGAGCTGCCGCCTTCGGGCCCGTCGTTCGTGCCACGGCCAGCGACGATTAGGCTCGACCATCGGGGTGCCGAGTAATTGCCGGCACCCGAGATTTTGGAGGTGTCCTCGATTGTCGGCCAAGAATCATGTCGGCGGCCACGCGCTAGCGGAGTCGGGCGGTGGCCAGTCGGAGAACGGCCAGTCGGACAACCGCGAGCACAACAGTGCAGGCTCGGCTGTTGCCAAGCCGGAACTCATCGCCCTGGAGACCGGTAAGCCGTTCGACCAGGACCGCGCCGAAGCCGCAATCCGAGAGTTGCTGCTCGCGGTTGGGGAGAACCCGGACCGTCCCGGCCTGCTCGACACCCCCTCCCGCGTTGCCCGCGCCTACCGAGAGATGTTCGCCGGCCTCTACATCGAGCCGGATTCGGTGCTGAACACCACCTTCGACGAGGGCCATCAGGAGCTCGTGCTGGTGCGCGACATCCCGATGTACTCGACCTGTGAGCACCACCTGGTCTCCTTTCACGGTGTCGCGCACGTCGGGTACATCCCCGGCCCGCACGGCCGGGTGACCGGATTATCGAAGCTGGCGCGGCTGGTCGATCTCTACGCCAAGCGCCCCCAGGTGCAGGAACGCCTGACCAGCCAGATCGCCGATGCCGTCATGCGCAAGCTGGACCCGCGCGGCGCGATCGTGGTGGTGGAGGCCGAGCATCTGTGCATGGCGATGCGCGGCATCCGCAAGCCGGGCGCAAGCACCACCACCTCAGCGGTGCGCGGCCTGCTGCAATCCAGTGCCGCCTCGCGGGCGGAGGCCCTCGATCTCATTCTGCGGAAGTGAGTGAGTTCGCGGTGTCCGGTCCGGGGAATGTCACTCCACGCGGGGGACGCTCCTGCGTGGTGATGGGTGTCGTCAATGTCACCAGTGACTCCTTCTCCGACGGCGGCAAGTACCTCGACCCCGGTCTGGCGATCGCACACGGCATCGAGTTGTTCGAGGCCGGCGCGGACATCGTCGATGTGGGGGGTGAATCGACTCGCCCCGGCGCCATCCGGATCGATCCGGAGACCGAGGCGGCTCGGGTGGTTCCCGTTATTCGCGGCCTGGTTGCCGCGGGCGTGCCGACCAGCGTTGACACCATGCGCGCCAGTGTGGCCGATGCGGCGCTCGCGGCCGGAGTCAGCGTGGTGAACGATGTCTCGGGTGGTCGCTCCGACCCGGACATGGTGAAAGTCGTCGCCGCGGCCGATACACCGTGGATTCTCATGCATTGGCGAGCGGGCGCCGACTATCGGCACACCGGACCCGCCGACGAGTACGACGATGTCGTCGCCGAGGTGCTCGCCGAGCTGTCCGCGCAGGTGGAGTTGGCCGTTGCGGCCGGTGTCGATTCGGGCAGGCTGATCCTGGATCCCGGCCTAGGTTTCGCCAAGAACGCCGAACACAATTGGGCACTGCTCGGTGCGCTCCCCGAATTGGTCGGCAACGGATTGCCGATTCTCATCGGAGCGTCGCGCAAACGTTTCCTCGGCGCGCTACTCGCCGATGCCGCGGGCCCCCGCCCACCGGACGGTCGCGAGACCGCCACCGCGACCATTTCGGCGCTGGCCGCCCAGCACGGCGCCTGGGGCGTGCGCGTGCACGATGTCCGCGCCTCCCTGGATGCCATTGCCGTCACCGACGCCTGGCAGCGCGCCGCCGGGCAGAATTCGCGAGGAGCCGACCGATGAGCGACCGAATCGAGCTACGCGGCCTGCGTGCCTTCGGCCATCACGGAGTATTCGAGCACGAACGCCGGGACGGGCAGGAGTTCATCGTCGACCTCACGGTGTCGGTCGATTTCGCCGCCGCCGCTGCGTCCGACGATCTCGCGGCCACCGTCGATTACGGCAGACTGGCCGAACGGGCCGTGCGCATCATCCAGGGCCCGCCGCGCAATCTCATCGAGACGGTGGTCTCCGAGATCGCCGACGACGTAATGACCGATCCGCGCATCCAGTCGGTCGAGGTGGTGGTGCACAAACCGTCCGCGCCGATTCCGCATACCTTCGCGGATGTGCGGGTTGTCACCGCGCGGCACCGGGAGCGCGCGGCGTGAGATTCCACGATGATGCGCCCACGACCGGCGAGGTGTGTTCGTGAGCGAGCGAACCATGTCACAGCGCGCGGTGCGCTCGATGGAGCCGAGCCTCAGCGAGGCGGCGTCGTGAGTAGGGCCGTGCTCTCGATCGGGTCGAACCTGGGGGACCGGCTCGCCCATCTGCGCAGTGTGATCGACGGTTTCGGACCTCGGGTGGTCGCGGTGTCGCCGGTGTATTCGACCGCGCCGTGGGGCGGGGTCGAACAGGAAGACTATCTGAATGCCGTTGTGCTGGTGGATGATCCGGAATTCGACTGCCGAGACTGGCTGCTCGGTGGCAGGCGGCTGGAGCAGGCTGCCGAGCGGGTTCGCGAGGTGCGCTGGGGCGCAAGGACTCTCGACGTCGATGTGATCTGGTGTGCCGGAGCCGACGGTACCGCCTGCCGCAGCGCAGATCCGGAACTGACACTGCCGCATCCGCAGGCGCACAATCGGGCCTTCGTCCTCATCCCGTGGCTGGACGTCGAACCGGACGCGGTGCTCGAGGTCGACGGCATCACCTTGCCGGTGCACGATCTGCTCGATGGACTCGACGCCGCCGAACGCGCCGGCGTGCGAGCGACCGAGTTTTCGTTGGCATCGGCCAAGCCTGCGGAGGGGTCGTTGTCGTGAAGCTCAAACCGACCCGAATCTGGGATCTGCTGGCGAATGTCGTCATCGCGGCCGTCATCGCGTGGGTCGCCACCCGGCTGGCCTACAGCAATTTCCCGCCGATCTCGATCTTTGCGGGCGCGTCGCTATACCCGGTGGCCGCGATCGAGGTGGCCCTCGCCTTCGTGATCCGCAGCCGGGTCAACGACCACGAGATCGGTAACGGCACCCACCAGCTGCATCCGATCACCGCGGCCCGCGCGGTCGCGCTGGCGAAGGCGTCCGCCCAGGTAGGGTCGCTCGCGGCCGGAGTCTGGCTGGGTTTCCTGTGCTGGGTGCTGCCGCAGCGTGGCACGTTGCGTGCGGCCGCGGCGGACAGTCCGAGTGCGGTCGTCGGCATGCTCGCGGGGGTGACACTGGTTGCTGCGGCACTGTGGCTCGAGTATTGCTGTCGTGCGCCGGATGATCCTTCGGACGATCCAGCAACTACATAGCAAGTATTCTTTGCGGAATAGCCACGGCTGATTAGTAGTGCGACTCGCCATCCACGCTACCCTGGCGTCCATGGTTTCACCCTCCCGTAGCAGCAGTTCCCGTCGGCGGCGGGACGATGCGGGAAAATTGTTCATTGGTGTCTTGATTCTGCTCGGTCTGGTTGCCAGCGTTTTCCTCGTTTTCAGCGACAGTCTGCAATTTGTCCGAATCGGCCTAGTTGCGGCCTTGTGGGCGGCCGTGGTCGGCGCCTTGGCTGCCACGCGGTACCGCAAAGAGGCCACGATCGACAAGGCGAAGGTTCGCGACCTGCAGACGGTGTACGAGCTCCAGTTGGAGCGCGAGATCACCGCCCGCCGCGAATACGAGCTCGGCATCGAGTCGCGCGTGCGCGCGGAGGTGGGGGCGGACGCCACTGAGATCGCCGCGCTCCGAGCGGAACTCACCGTGCTCAGGCAGAGTCTGCAGCGCCTCTTCGACGGCGATCTGCCGATGGACCGGCCGGCGCTGCGCGCGGACGCGACCCGGATTCACGAGCTCCCCAGCGCGCTCGCTGATCCGGCGAACGATAGCTCCGGGAATGCCGACGGTCGCGGGTACATGGGCCCTCAGCAACCACGCAGCAGTGTCACTCCGGTCTTCGTCGCGGATCATCCCGAGCCGCCGATGTTCGCAAGCCCCTTCGACGAACCGGTCACCGCCGAGACCGCCGTGGTCCCGCTCGAGTCCGACGACGAGCTGAGCGCCGCCGAGATCACCGACGTCGACATCGATCGGCACTCCGAGCCGCTCGAGCCGACGCGTGGCTGGGCCGATGCCTTCACCGAAGAGCCGCCGACCCCGATCCAGCCGCAGCCGGCGCCACAGCCGCAGCCGGCGCCACAGCCGCAGGCGGCCCGCCCCACCACCTCCGCGCCACCGGTCGGCACCCCGACCTCCCGCCGCCGCCGCGTCGACCCCGACGCGGACTCCGGCAATTCCTCGCGGCGTCTCTCGGTGGCCGAGATCATGGCGAACCTGCAGTCGGAGGAAAACGGCCGCAGATAGCAGCACTGCGGTGTAAATCACGCCGGTGCCGCATGGCATCGGCAAACCCGAGGCCGATATCCTCGTGACGTAACGTCCGGTACCCGCATGGCGGGACTGGAACGGATCAAGCGCTGGGGCGGACGAGTGTCCGGCCATCGCACTTCGAGAGGACAACGTTGACCTCGAGTTCTGGCAACGAGCCGGTGCGTGCCGGCACCGAGCCTGCGGGCTTCGACCCCGCGCCCGCACGACTGACGGTGGGAATCGTCTCGGCGGGACGCGTCGGCTCGGCACTCGGTGCGGCACTCGAGCGCGTCGGGCACGTGGTGTTCGGCGTCGCCGCGATTTCCGATGCTTCCGTGCAGCGGGCGCGTACCAGGCTGCCCGATTCCGAGATCCTGCCCGTCGAACAGGTGGCAGCCCGCAGTGAGTTGCTGCTGCTCGCGGTGCCCGACGCCGAATTGGCCGGGCTGGTTCGTGGTCTCGCCGCTGCGGGCGTGGTGCGGCCGGGCACGATCGTGGCGCACACCTCGGGCGCCAATGGTGTGGCCGTGCTCGCTCCGCTCGCCGCGTTGGGCGCGTTGCCGCTGGCCATCCATCCTGCGATGACCTTCACCGGCCACGACGAGGACCTGGCCCGGCTCGGCAACGCCTGCTTCGGGGTCACCGCGGCCGACGAGGTCGGCTTCGCCATCGCGCAGGCCCTGGTGATCGAAATGGGCGGTGAACCGGTCCGCGTCCAGGAGGAGAACCGTCAGCTCTATCACGCGGCTCTGGCCCATGGAAGCAATCATCTTGTGACGGTGATCGTCGACGCAGTCGCCGCGCTGCGCACCGCGCTGTCCGGTCCGGGCCTGCTCGGCCAGCAGGTCGTCGACGATCAGCCGAACGGTTTGGCGGAGCGGCTGCTTGCCCCGCTGGCCTCTGCCGCGCTCGACAATGCGTTGCGCCGAGGCCAATCCGCGCTCACCGGCCCGGTGGCGCGTGGTGACACGGACGCCGTTGTGGCGCATCTGGCCGCGCTGGAGGCCGTCGATACCAGGCTGGCCGCGGGGTATCGCGCGCTGTCGCTGCGCACGGCCGAGCGCGCCAAGACCAATCCCGCCTTGATCGAACTGCTGGAAGGACGCCGATAATGGATCCGAAATTGCGCGGTACCTTCCGGCCGGGCGAGCTGACCGTGCACCACGATCCCGCGGTGATCCAGGCGGTCTCGAAGGCGCTGCGCGGCGTCGGCCGCACTGTGGGCCTGGTGCCGACGATGGGTGCACTGCACGAGGGGCACCTGGAGATCGTGCGCCGCGCCAAGCGGACCAACCAGGTCGTGATCGTCTCGATCTTCGTGAATCCCCTGCAATTCGGTGCGGGCGAGGATCTGGACAAATACCCGCGCACCCTGGACGCCGATGTGGAGCTGCTCCGCAAGGAGGGCGTGGAATTGGTGTTCGCACCCAGCGCGGCCGATATGTACCCGGACGGCATGCGGACCACGGTGCACCCCGGCCCGGTCGGCGCGGAGCTGGAGGGCGCGAGCCGCCCGACGCATTTCGCGGGTGTGCTGACCGTGGTCGCCAAGCTGTTGCAGATCGCGAAGCCGACCGAGGCATTCTTCGGTGAGAAGGACTACCAGCAACTCACGCTGATCCGGCAGCTGGTTCGCGACCTGAACTTCGACGTGAAGATCGTTGCGCTGCCGACCGTCCGCGAGCCCGATGGTCTCGCGCTGTCATCTCGCAATCGGTACCTCGATGCGGCGCACCGGGAATCGGCGCTCGCCCTGTCGGCTGCGCTGGCCGCGGGCAAGCACGCGGGCGGCCTCGGCGCGGACGCCGTGCTCGCCGCGGCGCGTGGTGTCCTCGATGCCGCGGCAGGCGTCGAGCTCGACTATCTCGAATTGCGGTCATCGACTCTCGGTCCCGCGCCCGCCAACGGAAATGCCCGGCTGCTCGTCGCGGCCAAGGTCGGCGCCACCCGGCTGATCGACAACACGGCCGTGGCGCTCGGTGCGCCGGTCGACGGCGGCCATCCCACACTTCCCGATTCGCGCGCAGCCGCGGACGACTCCCAGCCTGCCCAGGCCAACATTTAGGAAAGGGCGACGACGATGTTGCGCACCATGATGAAGTCGAAGATCCACCGTGCCACGGTGACCCATGCCGACCTGCACTACGTCGGCTCGGTGACCGTCGACCAGGATCTGCTCGACGCCGCCGATCTGCTCGAGGGCGAGCAGGTCTGCATCGTCGATATCGACAACGGCGCCCGCCTGGAGACCTATGTGATCGCGGGCGAGCGTGGTTCCGGCGTGATCGGAATCAATGGCGCCGCAGCCCATCTCGTCCACCCCGGTGACCTGGTCATTGTGATCGCCTACGGGATGATGGACGAGGCCGAGATCCGCGAGTACGCCCCGAAGGTCGTATTCGTCGACGATGCCAACCGTCCGACCGACCTCGGCTCGGATCCGGCGCATGCACCGGAGGGCTCCGGCTTGGTCACCCCCCGCACATTGACCGCGGCAGTGTCCGAGGCGCCATTCGCGGGGCCCGCCGTGGTTTCGCAGGCGGCCGCCTCCGTGCCCGTCGCGCACGTCTGACGGCCATGCTGCTGGCCATCGATGTCCGCAACACCAGCATCGAGCTGGGCCTTTTCTCCGGCAGCGGCACCCACGCGAAGCTCGCCAGGCACTGGCGGATGCACACCAATCCACTGCTGACCGCGGACGAGTTCGCCATGCAGGTGCGCGGCCTCGTCGGCGCCCAGGTGGAGGAAATCGTCGGGGTCTCGGCACTGTCGACGGTTCCGCCGGTGCTGCGCGAGATCCGGACGATGCTGCATCGCTATTGGGAGAATCTGCCGCACGTGGTGGTGGAACCCGGTGTGCGCACCGGAATTCCGCTGCTCGTCGACAACCCCAAGGAAATCGGCGCCGACCGTATCGTGAACACCCTTGCCGCACACCATCTTTACGGCACCGCCGCGATCGTCGTCGATTTCGGCACGGCGACCACCGTCGATCTGGTTTCGGCGAAGGGCGAATTTCTCGGCGGGGTGCTTGCGCCCGGTGTGGAGATTTCCAGCGAGGCGCTGATCGAGCGCGCCGCGCTGCGCCGGGTGGAGTTGGCGCGCCCGCGCTCGGTGGTCGGCAAGAACACCGTGGAGGCTATTCAGGCCGGCGCGATTTTCGGTTTCGCGGGCTTGGTCGACGGCCTGATCGATCGGATACGCGACGAATTCGACGCCTTTGCCGGTGATGATGTGACCATCGTCGCAACCGGTGCGAGCGCGCCGCTGATCGTCCCCGAGTCCGAAACAATCGACCACCACCAGCCGCATCTGACCCTGACCGGCCTGCGTCTGGTCTACGAACGTAACCAGCGCAGGAAGGGAACTGCTTGATGTCCCCGCTTTCCGCTATTGGGAAGGCGAAAGGAAATCGAGTGGGCGGTTCACGCTCTGCTACACTCGCAACCGTGTATTTCCGTGTGCGCACCCAGGAGTGTTGTCGAGGCTGATCCAGCCTCGACCGTTCGAGGCTGACCAAGTCCCTCGACCGTCGACACACTTCCTGGAGATTCGCTCATGCGTTCTTCTGTTCTTTCCCTTTCTTCCGCACGGGACGCCCTTTCGGCTACCCCGCCGCTGGATCGTGCTGTCGCACCCGCACTGCCGACCCGCCTGCGTCCCGCCGATCTGCTCCGGCTGACCGACGAGGGCGCCGAGGACGTGCTCAGCGGCCGCTACGACCATCTGCTCCCGGCCGAGGGGGTGTGGCCTGCCGACGAACGCTGGGCGACCAGGCTGCTCGCCGACGACGAGGTCGATGTCTGGCTGATCAGCTGGACCCCCGGCAAATCCACCGAATTGCACGATCACGCCGGATCGCTCGGCGCCTTGACCGTACTGAGTGGCGCTCTCTCCGAATACCGTTGGAACGGAAAGGAATTGCGGCGCCGCACGCTCACCGCGGGTGATCAGGCCTCGTTCCCGATCGGCTGGGTGCACGACGTCATGCGTGCGCCTGCCGGCCCACGTCCGGTTACCGACAACACCGCCGAGTCCGTCGGCCCACTCGATCCGACGCTCAGCGTGCATGCCTATTCGCCGCCGCTCACCGCCATGTCCTATTACGAGGTCACCGGCCACGGCACCCTGCGGCGCACCCGAACCGTCCTCACCGACCAGCCCGAAGGCGATATGTAATGACCCGTTTGACCATCGATCAGATGCTCGACAACGCGCGGGCCCAGCTGAACCGGATCTATGCGTTCGAATTGCCGGAGGCGCTCGCCCGGGGCGCGATTCTGGTGGACATCCGTCCCCAGGCCCAGCGCGGCCGTGAAGGCTCGCTGCCCGGCGCCCTTGTGATCGAGCGCAATGTCCTGGAATGGCGATTGGACCCCACCAGTTCCGCGCGTTTGGCACTGGCCGCCGATCACGATGTGGAATGGATCATCGTCTGCTCGGAGGGCTATACCTCCAGTCTCGCCGCCGCCGCGTTGCAGCAACTCGGACTGCATCGGGCGACCGATGTGATCGGCGGCTACCAGGCGATGAAGGCGGCGAGCCTGCTCACCATCGGAATCCAGGCGCCGCACTTCGCGCGTGCGGTGGATGCGCTCGCCTCGCTGTAATTGCCGACGATTTAGTTCTATCTTGAAATAGTCCGTGGCACAGTGGGTTTCGTGTACGACCTGGTCTCGCGGGTGATCTCGGCCGGCGAAAAACCGGTCACGGTCGCGCGCGGGAACCGCTGCCGACTCGTTACTCTGCAGTAGTGCACGGGCGGCTCGCAAAACGATTTCCGGTGCCCGCTAGTGTTGTTGGATGTGAGCACCCCGAACACGCCCTCGTCCGGTCGCTCTGCGGGTTCGGTTCCTGCGGAGCAATCAAGGCCAACCGCGCCCGAAGTAGACGACGCGCCGGAGCAGATACGGATTCGCAGGGAGAAGCGCGAGCGCCTGCTCGCCGACGGTGGTGAGGCATATCCGGTCGTCGTGCCCCGTACGCATACCCTCGCCGAAATTCGGTCGGCCTATCCGGATCTGGAGGCGGACACGCAGACCGGCCTGCAGGCCGGTGTCGCGGGCCGCGTCATATTCATGCGTAATACCGGCAAGCTATGTTTCGCGACACTGCAGGAGGGGGACGGCACCAAGCTGCAGGCGATGATCAGCCTGAACGGTGTCGGTGCCGATGCGCTCGCGGCGTGGAAGTCCGATGTGGACCTCGGTGACTTCGTTTTCGTACACGGTGAGGTCATCTCGTCGCGGACCGGCGAATTGAGCGTTATGGCCGATTCCTGGTCCATGGCTGCCAAGTCGCTGCGGCCGCTGCCGGTCGCGCACAAGGAGATGAACGAGGAGTCCCGGGTTCGGCAGCGTTATGTCGATCTGATCGTGCGCCCCGAGGCCAGGGAAATGGCCAGGACCAGGGTCGCGGTCGTGCGTGCGATGCGCAATGCCTTGGAGCGTCGCGGATTCCTCGAGGTCGAGACCCCGATGCTGCAGACACTGCACGGCGGTGCGGCGGCCAGGCCGTTCATCACTCGTTCGAATGCCCTCGATATGGACCTCTACCTGCGAATTGCGCCGGAACTGTTCCTCAAGAGGTGTGTGGTCGGCGGCCTGGAGCACGTCTTCGAGATCAACAGAAACTTCCGCAACGAGGGTTCGGACTCTACGCATTCGCCGGAGTTCGCGATGCTGGAAACATACCAGGCATACGGCACCTACGACGATGCACAGCGCATGACCCGAGAATTGGTGCAGGAAGTTGCGCAGGAGGTGTTCGGCACGCAGGTGGTGACTCTCGCGGACGGTACCGAATATGATCTGCGCGGCGAGTGGACAACAGTCGAGATGTACCCCTCGCTGTCTGATGCACTGGGTGTCTCGGTCACTCCGGAAACGTCGGTTTCGGAATTGCGCGCACTTGCCGATCGGGTCGGTCTGGAAATTCCGGAAGACAAGGGCTATGGCCACGGCAAACTTGTAGAAGAACTGTGGGAACACCAGTACGGCGACAAGTTGTACGCCCCCACATTCGTGCGCGACTTCCCGGTGGAGACCTCGCCGCTCACCAGACAGCATCGGAGCAATCCTGGAGTTACCGAGAAGTGGGACCTCTATGTGCGCGGCTTCGAGTTGGCAACGGGCTATTCGGAGTTGGTCGATCCGGTGATCCAGCGCGAGCGGTTCGTCGACCAAGCGCGGTTGGCCGCGCAGGGTGACGACGAGGCCATGCTCCTCGACGAGGACTTCCTTGCCGCGATGGAGCACGGCATGCCTCCGACAACGGGTACAGGTATGGGAATCGATCGGTTGTTGATGGCACTCACGGGATTGGGAATCCGCGAAACGATACTGTTCCCAATTGTGCGTCCAGTCACTCGCTGACCATCAGATTCCATACCGCAGCTCCCCGTCTTGGAATTTTCGGAATTCGGGGTATTCTTGCCTCGGGTAATCGGCCTAGTATGCGGGTCGCACGATTTCGAGAGGACGTTCATCTCATGGCAAAGAAGGTCACCGTTAGCCTGATCGACGATGTCGACGGTGAGTCCATCGCGGACGAGACCATCGAGTTTGCGATCGACGGTGTTTCGTACGAGATCGACCTGTCGTCGGCAAATGCGTCGAAGCTGCGCGACGGGCTGGAAGAGTGGGTTTCGAGTGCTCGGCGCGTGAGCGGCCGGCGTCGCGTCAAGGCTGCGGTCGCGGCGGCTGGAAGCCCGAAGAGCCGGGTCTCGATCGATCGTGAACAAAGTGCTGCAATTCGCGAGTGGGCGCGCCGTAATGGCCACAAGGTGTCCGCGCGGGGTCGAATCTCCGCCGACATCACCGATGCGTACAACAAGGCTGCGAAGGCCTGAGTTTCCCTATTTTCGGGCTGCCGCCCGGGCAAATCGTGCGACGCCCGGGCGGCAGCTTCTTTTTTTGATAGGTCTTCGATATGGCAAGAAGGCCCCACGCGGTGACGCTGCCGCGCCGGGCGGACGCGATCTTGCTCGCCGAACCGGGACACGGCACCATGGAAACTGTGCAGACGATGTCACTGACGGTATGGAGAGATGGGGTATCGGGGCGGTGACTGCATTCGTCGGATCATTGTTGCGGTTCACTGATGACGAGGGACGTCAGCAGGAGCTGATGCTCACCGCGGACCAGCAGCGCATCACCATCGGCCGTTCCCCGCAGGCCGATTTGGCGTTGCCGTGGGACGCCGAGGTCTCCCGGGTGCACGCAGCCGTCGAGTATTTCGGTGCGCATTGGACCATCGTCGACGACGGCCTGTCCCGCAACGGCACCTTCATCAACGGCGAGCGGTTGGTCGGCAGGCGCCGGCTGATGGCGGGCGATCGAATTCGGGTCGGCACCTCGCTGGTGTCATTCCATGATTTCGGTGCCGTGGCCGATGAGGCCACCAGGACCTCGACCGGCTCGATACCGACATTGCGCTCACTCACCGAGACGCAGCGCGCGGTGCTGATCGCACTGTGCCGTCCGTACAAGAACGGGGCGGGCTTCGCCACCCCCGCCTCCAATCAGCAGATCGCCGACGAACTGTTCCTCAGCGTCGATGCGATCAAGACACATTTGCGTGCGCTGTTCGCCAAGTTCGGCGTGGAAAGTCTCCCGCAGAACCTTAAAAGAGTTCGCCTCGCGGGCCTCGCCATGCAGAGCGGTCTCATTTCCGACCGGGATCTGTGAGCCGTCCTTCCATCCCATGTCGCGGGCTGCGACGGGCGTAGACGATCGCGTAGTCGGCCGAGCGTCTCAGCCATGGAGGGTCGTGCTCGGAGGCTGTTGACTAAGAGTCATGACACGGAGCGACAAGGGCTCCGACAGTTCCACGGTAGGAGAAACCATGACCGCCTTTCGGATCGCAGCACTAGTGGCGGCCACGCTCACCACCGGCCTGATCGCCGGGCTGTTCTACGCCTACGCGAACTCGGTGATGCCCGCCCTGAATCGCACCGACGACCGCGCGATGATCGACGTGATGCAGAAGATCAATGTGGTGATCATCAACCCGGTGTTCATGATCGGGTTCATGGGCACCGTCGCCTTCTCTGTCCTCGCGGCAGCACTGCACTTGGGCAAGGAGCATCGCACCACGCTGATCTGGATCGCAGTGGCCTTGGTGCTCAACATCATCGCCTTCGCGGTGACCTCCGGATCGAACGTCCCACTGAACGATCAGCTCGCCGCCGCGGGTGACCCCGCATCGATCGTCGATCTGGCCCAGGTTCGCGCCGACTTCGAATCCGCATGGGTCCGTTGGAATATCGTGCGCGCCGTGTTCCACACCCTGGCCTTCCTCGCGCTGATCGGCGCGCTGTTCGTCGCGGGTATGCAGCACGCTCGCAGCACCGCCGCCGTGGCCGGTGCGTCGGTGGATTCGGCGCCGGGCCGATTCGTCGCCCAGCAGGCGCCGCAGCAGGGAACTCGGCCGCAGGTGCCCGGGCAGTTCTCCGCGCCGCAGGCGCACAACCAGTACTCCGCACAATTCGGCGCACCGGCTTACCGCCAGGTCTGATAGTCCGCGGTTTCGCCCCTGCCGGGGCCGAGTGCACGGTAGCTTCCTGGAACACGTTCCAATCTGGGAGGCTTCATGCGACGGGCTCCAGGCGCCGCATTCATCGCAATCGTGCTCGCCGCGCTGTGGATCAGCGCGGCGAGTTCCGCGCATGCGGAGCGTTATGCGGTCGACTACAACTTCTTCTCCGGCATCCCCGCCGAACTGATCGACCACGGTGGCTCGCTGCCGGGCTCCAACGACTGGTCGTGCCGCCCGAGCGCCGAGCATCCGAACCCGGTCGTACTCGCCCACGGCACCGGCGGTGGCGCCCAGACGAATTGGGGCGTGTATGTGCCGCTGCTGGCCGATGAGGGCTACTGCGTCTACTCGTTGACCTACGGCGCTTACGGGCTGCCCTGGCCCCTCTCAGCCGTCGGCGGGATGCTTCCGATGGAGCAGGGTGCGGCGCAGTTCGGGGCGTTCGTCGATCGCGTCCTCGCGGCCACCGGTGCGAGCCGAGTCGATGTGGTCGGGCATTCCCAGGGCACGGTGGTGCCGAACTACTACGCGAAGCGATTGGGTGGCGCCGACAAGATCGACAAGTACGTCTCGATCGCACCGGCATGGCGCGGTACCAATGCGGGCGGCGCCGGCGAGATCGCCGCGTACGCCGACCGGCTCGGGCTCGGCCCCGCATTCGAGGCGACGGTGGGTTCGCTGTGTCGGGCCTGTGTGCAACTTCTCCAGGGTTCGCCCTTCCTGACCCAGCTCAACAGCGATGGCGTCTACGCGCCCACCATCACCTACACCAATATCGTCACCGCATACGACGAAATCGTCGTCCCGTACACCTCGGGGTTCGTCCCGGGGCCGAACGCAACTAACATTGTTGTTCAGGACGGGTGCGCGCTGGACTACTCCGACCATCTGGCGATCGCAGGCAGCCCACGTGCGGCACGTTACGTGCTCAACGCACTCGACCCTTCCCACTCGCGGGACGTCGGGTGCGAGTTTGTTCCCCCGTTCACGGGGTAGCGCGCACGCGGCGAGCCGGGGCCGGGTCGGGTCCATGTTCGCTGAGGGCAAAACCTCGGTGGAAACGAATCCCGCAACGTTCACGTTATGAGTGAATGACGGTGCCGCCGCTGGTCCGCAATAGGGTGGACTGGAGGCGGCGGGAACCCCTGCCAACTAGAGTAGAGGCGGGGGCCGCAACCCCCGGGCTTCATGGCAGGCTGGCGCCACAGTCGAACACTGAAGCGTCGGACGCCATAGACGTCGAAGCAGGAGAGTGAGGGAGCGATGTTCGAGAGGTTCACCGACCGCGCGAGGCGTGTCGTTGTCCTGGCCCAAGAAGAGGCCCGGATGCTCAACCACAACTACATCGGCACCGAGCACATCCTGCTTGGGTTGATCCACGAGGGCGAGGGTGTCGCAGCGAAGTCGCTGGAGTCCCTCGGTATTTCGCTGGAGGGTGTGCGCAGCCAGGTGGAGGAGATCATCGGTCAGGGCCAGCAGGCTCCGTCCGGTCACATCCCGTTCACCCCGCGTGCCAAGAAGGTGCTGGAGCTGAGTCTGCGCGAGGCGCTGCAGCTCGGCCACAACTACATCGGCACCGAGCACATTCTGCTCGGCCTGATCCGTGAGGGTGAGGGCGTCGCGGCGCAGGTGCTGGTCAAGCTGGGTGCGGATCTCAACCGCGTGCGCCAGCAGGTCATCCAGCTGCTGTCCGGCTACCAGGGCAAGGAGCCGGTCGAATCCGGTTCCCGCGGCGAGGCGGGCACTCCGTCCACTTCGCTGGTGCTCGACCAGTTCGGTCGCAACCTGACCCAGGCCGCGCTCGAAGGCAAGCTCGACCCGGTCATCGGCCGCTCGAAGGAAATCGAGCGCGTGATGCAGGTGCTGAGCCGCCGCACCAAGAACAACCCCGTGCTGATCGGCGAGCCCGGTGTCGGTAAGACGGCTGTCGTCGAGGGCCTGGCGCAGGCCATCGTCAACGGCGAGGTCCCCGAGACCCTCAAGGACAAGCAGCTCTACACCCTCGACCTGGGTTCCCTGGTCGCGGGCAGCCGCTACCGCGGTGATTTCGAAGAGCGCCTGAAGAAGGTGCTCAAGGAGATCAACACCCGCGGCGACATCATCCTGTTCATCGACGAGCTGCACACGCTCGTCGGTGCGGGCGCCGCCGAGGGCGCGATCGACGCGGCCTCGATCCTGAAGCCGAAGCTGGCCCGTGGCGAGCTGCAGACCATCGGTGCGACCACCCTCGACGAGTACCGCAAGTACATCGAGAAGGACGCCGCACTCGAGCGCCGGTTCCAGCCGGTGCAGGTCGGCGAACCGACGGTCGAGCACACCATCAACATCCTCAAGGGTCTGCGTGACCGCTACGAGGCGCATCACCGGGTGTCCATCACCGACGGTGCGCTCGTCGCCGCCGCAACGCTGGCCGACCGCTACATCAACGACCGGTTCCTGCCGGACAAGGCGATCGACCTGATCGACGAGGCCGGTGCGCGCATGCGCATTCGTCGTATGACCGCTCCGCCGGACCTGCGTGAATTCGACGACAAGATCGCCGATGCGCGCCGGGAGAAGGAAAGCGCCATCGACGCGCAGGACTTCGAGAAGGCGGCGCGCCTGCGCGACAAGGAAAAGCAGCTGGTCGCCAAGCGTGCCGAGCGCGAAAAGCAGTGGCGCTCCGGTGATCTCGACGTGGTTGCCGAGGTCGATGACGAGCAGATCGCGGAGGTGCTCGCCAACTGGACCGGCATCCCCGTCTTCAAGCTCACCGAGGAGGAGACCACCCGTCTGCTCCGCATGGAGGACGAGCTGCACAAGCGGATCATCGGCCAGGAAGATGCCGTCAAGGCCGTCTCCAAGGCGATCCGCCGCACGCGCGCCGGCCTGAAGGACCCGAAGCGTCCGTCCGGTTCGTTCATCTTCGCCGGTCCGTCCGGTGTCGGTAAGACCGAATTGGCCAAGTCGCTGGCGAACTTCCTGTTCGGCGACGATGACGCACTCATCCAGATCGACATGGGCGAGTTCCACGACCGCTTCACCGCATCGCGGCTCTTCGGTGCCCCTCCCGGGTACGTCGGCTACGAAGAGGGTGGCCAGCTCACCGAGAAGGTGCGCCGCAAGCCGTTCTCCGTGGTGCTGTTCGACGAGATCGAAAAGGCACACCAGGAGATCTACAACACCCTGTTGCAGGTCCTCGAGGACGGTCGTCTCACCGACGGCCAGGGTCGCACGGTCGACTTCAAGAACACCGTGCTGATCTTCACCTCGAACCTGGGTACCTCGGATATCTCCAAGGCCGTCGGTCTGGGCTTCACCCAGAGCAACGCCGAGGGATCGAACTACGAGCGGATGAAGCTCAAGGTCAACGACGAGCTGAAGAAGCACTTCCGCCCCGAGTTCCTCAACCGCATCGACGACGTCATCGTCTTCCACCAGCTCACGACCGAACAGATCGTGCAGATGGTGGACCTGATGATCGGCCGTGTCGCCGTGCAGCTGAAGAACAAGGACATGGCGATCGAGCTGGCTCCGCAGGGCAAGGCGCTGCTGGCCAAGCGTGGCTTCGATCCCGTGCTCGGCGCCCGCCCGCTGCGCAGGACCATCCAGCGCGAGATCGAGGATCAGCTCTCGGAGAAGATCCTCTTCGGCGAGATCGGCCCAGGACAGACCATTGTGGTCGACGTCGAGGGCTGGGACGGCGAAGGCTCGGGCGAGAACGCCAAGTTCACCTTCACCGGCAAGGCGACGCTGACCAAGGAGCCCGCGACCGAAGAGAAGCCGGAAGTCGTGCTGACCGCCGCAGGCGAAGGCACCACCGAGGCAGCTGCTGCGGGCGAATAAGCTCCAGTCGCATCGAAAAGGCCTTCCCCCACTGGTTTCCAGTGGGGGAAGGCCTTTTTCGTGCTACCGGGTGTGGGTCAGCATCGGTGCGAAGTCGCGGGCAAGGTCGCCGGGGACGACCAGTTCGTCGATTCCGTATTTCTCCCTTCGGGATTCGAGCACATCGACGATCGCGGCCGGATCGGAATCCAGCACCCCCGCTGCCCCGTCTGCCCGCAGTTGGTCGGCGGTGAGGCCGAGGTGTGTGCCGAGCCAATACGGGAGCCGGTCGCCGATGCCGACCAACTGGTGGGTGAAGCGAATGTCGCGATCGGTGTTGTCGCGCACCACGCGCACCATCTCGGCCAGCTGTTCCTCGGTGGCCTGCGGGCTCGCTGCCAGCAGGATGCGGTCGGCGAATTCGGCTGCGGCGGCGAGCATTCGCGGGCTGTTGGCCGCGACGACAATCGGCGGGGTTGGGTCTACCTGTGCGCGCACCGCGGCGACCGCTGCGGCGAGGATGCCGCGACGCTCGCTTGCCGAGCCCCACGACATGCCGAGCCGGTCGGCCTCCGAGCGGGCCTCCGGACGCCCCGACCCGATGCCGAGCTCGAACCGCCCGTCGGAAAGTAGTTGCAGCGCTGCGGTTTCCCGCACCGTGGTGGCAATGGTTCGCAGGGGTGCGGCAATCACATTGGGGCGCAGCCGCACCGTGGTGGTCACCGCGGCCGCGGCCGCGAGCGCCGGGAAGGGCGACGGGGTGTTGAGGGTGTCCGGCATCAGGATCGTCCGATAGCCCTGTTGCTCAGCGCCCTGGACGGCGCGCACCCAGTCAGTTCCCGAGCGCGGGCTGAGGACAATGCCGAAATTCATGCTCATGGTGGGGTCTCCCGTGATTCGGTGCAGGATCAGCTCTTGGCGGGGCGCTTCGGCTCACGCAGCACGGCCAGCCTGCTGCGGTACTGATCCTCGGTGATCTCGCCGCGCGCGAACGCGGTGCGCAATGCGCCGATCCCGCTCTGATGTCCGATGAATCGACGGCGGACGACGAAAAAGACGACAAGGAAGGTGACCCAGAACAGCAGCGGGAAGATCCAGAAAAACGGCCATGGATGCCAGCCGTTGTCGTAGTGATCGGCCAGGAAGGTCAGGGTTTCGGGTCGGGTGAAAATGTTCATACCGAAAAGCCTGCGCCGCACACCCCCACCTGGGCATCGGCCGCGCGGCGCTACCTGCCCTACGTCTGGACGCGTACGAAAATGCCCGTCCGACAGCGCATCGGTGGCGCAATACCCGATGTTTGCCGCGACGGAATGCGACCGCGGTGTTGCTCGCTATTGCCAGCCGGGGCGGACCAAACCGGATTCGTAGGCCATGACGACGAGCTGGGTGCGGTCGCGGGCGGCGAGCTTCATCAGGATTCGGCTCACGTGCGTGCGGGCCGTGGCCGGGCTCATGAAGAGGCGCTCGCCGATCTCGGCGTTGGTGAGACCCTCGGCAACCAGGGTCATCACCTCGCGCTCGCGGTCGGTGAGTTCGGTGAAGGCCGCGGGCGGCGGTTGTTTTGCGTGTGCGGAGAATTCGGCGATCAGGCGGCGGGTGACACCGGGGGACAACAGTGCGTCACCCGCGGCGACCACCCGGATGGCGCGCACGAGGTCGGCCGGTTCGGTGTGTTTGACCAGGAAACCCGTCGCACCCGCGCGCATTGCCTCGAAGACGTACTCGTCGAGCTCGAAGGTGGTCAGCACGACCACCTTCACCTCGGCGAGCTTCGGGTCCTCAGCGATCATTCTGGTGGCGGCCAGTCCGTCGAGGATCGGCATCCTGATGTCCATCAGCACCACATCGGGGGCGAGCCCGCGGGTCATCCGCACGGCCTGTTCACCGTTGTCGGCCTCACCGATCACCTCGATGCCGTCCTGGGCATCGAGCAGTGCGACGAAACCGCCGCGCACCAGCGCCTGATCGTCGACGACCAACACACGGATCGGCGCCTCGGTTGCGCGATGGTCTGTCATCACACCTCCTGAGCGGTGGAGCCCCTGGGGTTGTCCGCGTCCTTGGTCTGCACGCTGGCGGGTAGCCGGGCCGCGACCCGGAATCCGCCGCTCGGCCGTGGGCCTGCGGTGAGTGCGCCGCCGAGCGCGTGCGCCCGCTCCCGCATGCCGATGACGCCGTTGCCCCCGCTGGATCCGGACCTCGATGGGGTGCCGGTGGGGCGGGTGTTGTCGACGGTGATGTCGACCGAGTCCGCGGTGTAGCGCACGGTCACCGTCGCCGCAGCGCCTGGCGCGTGCCGTGCCACGTTGGTGAGCGATTCCTGGATGATCCTGGCCGCTGCCACGTCGATGACGCTCGGCAGCCGGTGCGCGGTGCCGATGATCCGGGTGTCGACGATCAGTCCGGCGGTGCGGGCCCGCTGCAGGAGGGTGTCCAGATCCTCGATGCTCGGCGCGGGCGCCCGTGGTGCTGGAGCGGGGCGAAGTGGCGGCGGTTGTGATTCGGACTGCCTGCTGTCCGGGTCGGTCGAATAACGTTGCGCGCGTTTCGAATCGCGGCCTGCGGTGGAGCCGCGTGTGGTGCCGTTGGTCCGCTCGAGCGGGGGCTCGGCCTGTGCCTCGGCGGCCGTCGCACCGGTGCGAATCGCGTGCAACAACGTGTGCACCTCGGCCAGTGCGTCCTTGCTCGCGGTCTTGATCGCGGCCAGAGCCGACTCCGCCTGCTGCGGTTTCTTGTCGAACAGTTCCAGCGCCACCGATGACTGCACATTGATCAGCGAAAGGCTGTGGGCCAGCACATCGTGCAGCTCGCGTGCGATAGCCAGGCGCTCCTCGCTGGCCCGCCGCTGCCGCTGCGCCTCCTCGTCGCGGCGGGCGGCTTCGGCCCGCTGCCTGCGCGCCACCAGCACCGCCTGTCGTTGCCTGATGCCCTCGGCGATCGAAATCAGCACGCCGAGCCAGGCGATCATCCCGAAAGCCAGCCACGGGTCGGCGGGGTGCCCGATCAGCGCGGGCAGTGGCCAGACCAGTGCGAGATAGCCGATCGGCACGAGCGGATAAGTCCACCACCGCGACCCGATGACGGCCGCGGAAATAAAGGCGATCACCAGCGAAATGAAGATCGGGCCGTAGCCGTAGCCGCGCAGCAGATACACCGCACAGGACGCGATCGTCACCAGTAGCACGGGCAGCGGCTGTGATCGGCGCAGGAACAGGGCGATGGGTCCGACGAGCAACAGCGCGTAGCCGAGCACGTCCAGCGAGTGCACGCCGGTTTGGCGCATGTTCGCGTTGCGCCCACCGGCAAGCTGGATCACCCCGACGACGAACGCGAGGCCCCAGTCCCGAACGACCGGGCCACGTTTCGATTCCCCTGGCGCTGTCACCCCTGCAGCCTATTAGGCCGCTGCGCGCTCAGCGTCCGCCGCGCTGCGTATTTGCCGGGTACGTCGCGGACGTAGGCCTGGATACGTACGTCGGCCTGCGCCGCACGGCGGATGTGGCGGACCTGGTCGGGGGCGGATTCTCGGGGCATGACAGATTCCGTCGTGGTCACCGCAGGGCTGACCAAACGCTACGGCGCCCACACCGCCGTCGACCGCGTGAGCATGAGTGTCGGGGCCGGTGAGATCTACGGATTCCTCGGCCCGAACGGTGCAGGCAAGACGACCACGTTGCGCATGCTGGTCGGCCTGATCCGTCCGAGCAGCGGCACCGCGACCGTGCTCGGCCATACGCCGGGTGACCCGGCGGTGGTCCGCCGCATCGGTGTCCTGATCGAGGGCCCCGGCTTCTATCCCTACCTGTCCGGCCGCGACAACCTGCGGGTGCTCGCGAAATACCGGGGCCTGGACCGTGCCGCTGTCGAGGAGGCGCTCGACCGGGTCGGCCTCGCGGCCCGCGCCGACGACAAGTTCCGCACCTATTCCCTCGGTATGAAGCAGCGCCTCGGCGTCGGCGCGGCCCTGCTCGGCCGTCCCGATCTGCTGATCCTCGACGAGCCGACGAACGGCCTCGACCCGCAGGGCATGGCCGAAATGCGGGAGCTGATCACCACTCTCGCCGGTGACGGGCATACGGTGCTGTTGTCGAGTCACATGCTCAGCGAGGTGCAGGAGATCTGCGACCGCGTCGGCGTCATCTCCGGCGGCAACCTGCTCGTGGAATCCACTGTGGCCGAATTGCGTGGCGCCTCTTCACTCTTGCTGCGCGCCGAGCCGCTCGAATTGGCCTTCCCCGCGGTGCGACAGGTGGTCGGTGATCGTTCAGCGCTGTTGACGGCGGGCGGCATTCGGATCGAATCCGGTGCCGAGACTGCTCCCGCCGTCGCCCGCGCGGTGATCGAGGCAGGCGCGGATCTGCTGGAACTTCGAATCGATGAAAAGTCCCTCGAAGAAGTGTTCTTCGAAATGACCCAGCTGGAGGCGGCGAAATGAATGGGCAGGCAAGGAAAGATCTGCTGGCGAGCACCAGCGCTGAGCTGCTCCGGCTGCGGAAGTGGCCTGCATTCTGGATCATTCTCGGCACCTGGATTCTCTTGAATCTCACGTTCTCGTACCTGTTCAACTACCTCGCCTACAGCTCGGGTGAATCGTCGCGTATGTCGAACGGGCAGCCCAAAGAGCTACTGCTGCAGCAGATGTTGCCCGCGGCCGTCCCGGAAATCTTCACGCAGGGCATGGCCATGTTCGGCGGCGCGTTGATGCTCATCCTCGGTGCCCTGAGCATCGGCAGCGGATATGGCTGGGGCACCTGGAAGACAGCGTTCACCCAGGGGCCGTCGCGAATCACCTCGCTCGGCGGTGCGGTGGTGAGTCTGGCATTCGTGGTTGTGGCGCTGGTCTGCGTCGCTTTCGCGGCGGATATCGGTGTCGCGTCGATTATCGCGCTCTCGCAGTCACAGTCGCTCGCGCTGCCCGGTTTCGGTCAGGCCGTGAACGGAATCATCACCGGGACAGCGATTCTCGGAATGTGGACGCTGGCAGGTGCGCTGATCGGCGCAATCGCCCGTGGTCCTGCGCTTGCGGTAGGTCTGGGTCTGGTGTGGGTGCTGGTTGTAGAGAATCTGCTGCGCGGTGTCGCCGGAATATTCGAGCCGATCAAGGTGATCACCGATCATCTGCCCGGCACGGCGGCAGGATCGATGGCCGGTGCGATGCGCACGGTGCAGGGCCCGGCGACGCCGGGTGTGCTCGATATTCTGTCGCGAACCGAGTCGTTGATCGCGCTCGCCGGCTATATGGTCGTGTTTGTTGCGGGCACATTGTTGTTGGTGCACCGGCGAGACATGGTCTGATTGTCGGCGGAATTCGGAATACCTCGAAACCGTTGGCGGACAACAGTTCGTCGGCGGTTTCGGCATGTTCCCGCTTGCCGGGCCGAGTGGTGCGGAATTCCGATCAACTCGTTGCCGAGCCGATGACGAAATGAGCCAGCCTGCTCAGCGCCTCGGCAATGTGTGCTGCGCTCGAGCCGCGTTCACGTTGATGCTGAAAAACCTCGGCGGCCAATGGC
The DNA here is from genome assembly GCF_045208035.1 of Nocardia sp. NBC_01009. NCBI lineage: Bacteria > Bacillati > Actinomycetota > Actinomycetes > Mycobacteriales > Nocardiaceae > Nocardia > Nocardia sp. NBC_01009. The sequence goes on from NZ_CP108695.1 coordinate 1,737,387, forward strand.
GCGAGCAGCGGATCAACCAGTGCGTCGGGATCTGCGACGCCCCCGGCGACAAGCAGCGACCGCACATGCAGATACCAGAACCCGTATGCACCGGTGCGGAACCGCGCCCCACCACTCTCGGCACCGAGCACCAAATGCGCATGTGCTTCGAGCAATTCGACCATGGCCGTGTAGAAGGCCGCGAGCCGCTCGTCCGGCGGTGCGCCCGGCCCGAGCGGCGCAGCGCCGCGCAGCAACTTCTCCTGCAGTGCGCGCTCGTGCTCGTCCAATAGCGCGACGGCGATCGAATTCTTGTCCGGATACCGGCGATAGAGCGTGCCGCGTCCGACGCCTGCCGCCTTGGCGATGTCATCCATCGTCACGGTGCGCGGATCGCGGGTGGTGAACAGTTCGGCGGCGGCGGCGAGGACCTTGGCGCGATTGCGTGCCGCATCGGTGCGCTCGGTGGGCGGAGGCGCGATCGCTTCCGGCGGTGTCGCACTCGACGAAACGCCGGTGAGCAGGTCGGATCGGGGGTCCATGTCTCCGACTGTAGTCGACTCGAAGATAAGTGGACAAGATGTCCACTTAGCGCTAACCTCATTCTCGACACGAAGCGGACATGATGTCCAGTTAGTTGGAGGCCTGACAATGAGCACACTGCTGCACCTCGACGCGAGCGCCCGCCGTCACTCGATCAGCCGCGAGGTGAGCGCCGCCTTCGCCGATGCCTGGCGCGCAGAGAACCCCGAAGGTGGTTATCGGTACCGGGATCTGGCGGCGGATCCGGTGCCGTTCATCGGCGAAGCATGGACCGAGTTGTGCGATGCGGTGCTCGCCCTCGGCAGCACCGACCTGGATCGGCTCCCAGAACTGGTCCGCACCCCGGCCCGGGCCGAAGCCTGGGCGATCGTGGCTCCGCTGCTGGCAGAGCTACTGGCCGCCGATGTGATCCTGATCGGCACCCCGATGTACAACTACTCGATCCCCGCCTCGCTCAAGGCGTGGCTCGATCAGGTGACCTTTCCGCGAATGTCATTGGGACACAGGCGTTTCGTCGTAGCCACCGCCCGCGGCGGCGCCTACTCGCCGGGCGCTCCCAAGGCCGCGTTCGACTACCAGGAGCGCTATCTGCGCGACTTCTTCGCAGGCCACTTTGCGGTGCACGACACTGTCTTCGTCAACGCCGAACTGGCCAACTCCCGTCAGGACCCGCATCTGGCGACAAAGCGCGGCGAGCACGACGCGTCCTACGCCGCCGCCATCGACACCGCCCGCAACCTCGCGAAGGAGTACTGATGAACTGGATCGTCCTCGGCGTGGCCGGCGTCGTGGAGATCATCTGGTCGCAGAGCATCAAACCCACCGAGAACTTCACCCGCCTCGTCCCCACCGTCATCTGCTTCATCCTGGGAGCCGTAGCGGTCTACCTGCTGTCCCGAGCCATGCAGACCCTCCCCGTCGGCACCGCCTACGCGATCTTCACCGGCATCGGCGCCGTCGGCGCGATCGGCCTCGGCATCGTCGTCAACAAGGACCCGCTCAGCGCAGGCAGACTCCTCTCCCTATCCCTGATCCTCGGCGGCATCGTCCTCGCCCGCGTCACCAACCCGGACTAACAAGCTGAAGGGCCCGGCTCATATTCTTCGCGCAACGTGACAACTGATTTCGTGAGTACATGGGTAACTCACCGGGCACGGGCCAACTCAGCAACTCGCCTTACCGCCGGCCGCCAACGCCATCCTCGCAGCACCTGAGCCTGGCCTGAAGACGCGGAGAGGCGGGACCGGTAAGTTCGGTGTGTTTCACGTAACAACATCGAAAGGACCGTGATGCCCACACGTACCGCGCGCACTGCTTGGACCGGCTCTCTGCAGGAGGGTTCGGGACAGGTCGAGCTGGCCAGCTCCGGCGTTGGCAAGTACGACGTGTCGTTTCCCAAGCGTGCCGCCGACGATGCCGACGGCACCACCAGCCCGGAGGAACTGATCGCGGCGGCACACTCTTCATGCTTCGCGATGGCCCTCTCGGCGCAGATCGCCAATGCGGGCGGCACCCCGGAGAGCCTGGATGTCACCGCCGACGTCACCCTCGGCCCTGACCCGGACGGCGGATTCCGGATCAGCGGCATCAAGTTGACCGTCCGCGGCAGGGTCGCCGGCCTCGATGCCGACGGTTTCGCCGCTGCGGCTGCCGCCGCAAAGGCGGGCTGCCCGGTCAGCAAGGCGCTGGCAGGCGTCGACAACATCACGCTGGACGCCGCGCTCGCGTAAGCAGGGTGATTTCCCGGTTCCTCGCACCTGCTCCGACAGCGGTCCGAGGTGCGAGGAACCGAGTGGTTTATCAGGACGACCGGGCCGTGCGAAAGTAGCGGCGGGCCGTGGGGTGGTACATCGCGGGGATCGCGATCAGGACGGCGAGAATGTGTCCGGTCCGGAAGATCCCGGTGATCACCGCCGACGGACTGAGATTGTCGAAGAGATCGCCGATTTCTTGGGCGGACAACGTGGCGGCCGCCGGCTCGATGATCAGCGAGGCGAGTCCGACTATCCCGATGCCGATGGTCAGGACGGTGCGGGCCCAACGGGCGCCGTGCGTCATCCGGATGGCGACGCCGAGAACCACCAGGTAGATGACGCCCCGCACCGCTAGGCCGGTGGTGAGAGAACCCACATCGGCGTTCGGGCTGTCGAGCTGCACCGCGACATAGGTCAGGGCCTCGCCGACGCCGCAGAGCAGTGCGGCGACGAGGCCGGTGAACGCCACCGAAACAGCGCGCGGTGGGCGCACAGGATGCTCGGCGCGCAAAGGTGCTGGCCAAACGGAAAAGGCAGTGCCGGTCATGGGACCAACACTGCCTTCGACCTTCCGAAGCGCGGATCAGCCCGCGGTAGCGACCTGCTCTCGTACCGGAGTACTAGGGCGCGTGGCGAATTCGGTGAGTGCCGCGAAGCCCAAGCCGAGGCACGCCCACAACGTGGCCGATTCGGCCAGCGAGGCCGCCCGGAACTGCCACAGCAGGGTCGCGGGGAAGTCGGCCTTCACCTCGTTCACGCCGGGCAGCAGGATGTAGCCGACCGTCGCGATCAGCACGAAGGCCCCGACACCGGCGATCAGCCGGAACGTCTCGAGCTGTGTCGCAAGGGCTTTGTAGACGAACACGCCGATGCCGACGGCCGCCAGGCCGAGCAGCACCGCCGCCACCCACAGCCAGGTGCGGTCGTTGATCGTTTCCGGATCACCCACCGCGGGCGGGTTCGCGGGGTACTTGAAGAACGGCACGGCCACGATCGCCGCCCAGCCGCCGACAGCCAGGCCGATCGCGAGCTTGGGGCCCGACAGTGTGGTGTACCGACGCGCGAAATGCGCCGCCGCGGCGAAGATGGCGCCGAACGCCATTCCAGCGAGGCCGAGCGCGAGGAATTGACCCGCCTTCTGTCCGCTCCGGCTGACCAGCGGTTCTTCCTCGTCGCCGTGCGAATGCCCTGCGGTCGACTCGGCATGCGCCGCTTCCGCAGCGGAATTGGCCTCTTCGATGGCAATGGCAGCGTCCACCTTGGGCTCGCCGACGAAGTAGCCCACCGTACCGGCCAGCAGGCCGGCGATGAGGCCGGCCAGCAGGCCACGTAACAGCAGGGTTTTGAGCGAACCGAGCAGTGGGACGGCAGCCGACAGAGTCGGCGAAGTAGGTGAATTCAGTGGCATGGAACACCGAGCAGGTGACGTCCATCGTGCATCAGCTCGTGCATGAACATCCCGCTACGCGAGATGGCCCCCTGATCGAAACCGACCAGGTACAGCGTGAGGAGTGCGAGAAGAACGACGCCTACTGCGATGAGCAGTGTGGCGAGTGAATCGGTTGCCCGGCTCGGTGAATGCGCGATGGCCATTCGAATCCTCCTAGGGATGCGCGTCCCGTCGAGTGGTCGGTGCGATGGTGCCGGCGTCTGGCTTTCCGGCACCAGGACTCGAAAACGACCCCTCGATGCATGGAACACAGTGGCGCGACCGCTCCGGATTTGCACCGGAATTACCGCGTCACCATCGCGTTTATCTCCTCGAACTGTGACACCTGCGAGTGCCCGACGTCAATACGGCCGCCGGGTTACCGACGCAACGGTGGGCGAGTCGACCGGCCGGGTGCGCCGGTCTCGCCTCAGGAAGCGGGTTTCGCAGCGACGTCGAGCACGACCTCGAATTCCAGCAGCGACGCACCCGTGGAAACCGGCTTCTGCCGCTCGCCCGCGTGCGCCTCACGCGCAGGCCCGTCCCGCCACGCCGCGAAGGATTCCTCCGAATCCCATTGGGTGACAACGAAGTACCGGTTCTCGCCGGCGACGGGGCGCAACAATTGGAAGCCGAGGAATCCCGGCGAGCCCTCGACCGCATGCGCGCGGTGAGCGAACCGCTTTTCCAACTCGGGGCCCGCGCCCTCAGGAACCTCGATTGCATTGATCTTCACAACTGGCATTCGTTGATTTTGCAGCGCCTGCGGCGCTGCGTGTTCGTGGGGCTGTGTTTTTGGCCGCGGCTGCGCCGCGGCGTGTTCGCGGCCCCCTTGGTCTCGCTTCCGAGCCGTCGAGACTCGCGCCTGCGGCGCATGCGCTTCGACGGCTCGGAAGCGAGACGGGCCGCGAACTCTAGTGCTCGGTCTCGCTGCGCTCGGAAGGTGTCATCGTGCCGAGTGGGCGTGTCGGTGGCTATCTTGCGACTTTGGTGGACGCGCTTCGGCTGGTGTGGGGTCGACAGGCCGCGAACGCTAGTGCTCGGTCTCGCTTCGCTCGAAAGGTGCATCGTGTTGGGGGGATGCGGTGGTGGCTATCTTGCGACTTTGGTAGATGCGCTTCGGCTGGCGTGGGGTGGACAGGCCGTGAACGCCGGTGCTGGGTCTTGCTGCCTTCGGACGGTGTCATCGTGTCGACGGAGTGCGGTTGATGGGAGGTCGCGACTTGTTCCATGCGCCTGCGGCGCGCTAGTGGTCGCAAATGGTGCTCGTAGGGTGGGTCGTGGTCGCGTGATCGGCGAACGTATTGTCGCTTTCAATGTTGTATGACGAAGGTGGGGCAGGGGTTCCGATCCTGCTGTTGCACGGGTTGATGGGCAGTGCTCGTACCTGGGGTGGTCAGCTGGAGTGGCTGCGGGGGTTCGGGCATGTCTATACGTTCGATGCTGCCGGGCACGGTCGACCAGCGCCCGCTGAACTCACTACCGAGGCGTTTATCGAAGACTTGGCGGCGGCGACCGCGCCGATCTCCGAGCCCATGGTTGTGATCGGGCATTCGATGGGCGGGTTGCACGGGTGGGTCTTTGCTGCGTCCTATCCCGATCGGGTGCGTGCGCTGGTTGTCGAGGACATCGCACCGGATTTCACCGGACGGACGGCTCAGGATTGGGCGGCGATGATCGAGGCGTGGCCGCCGTTTCCGGACGAGGATGCGGTGCTGGACTTTTTCGGTCCGGTCGCTGGGCGGTATTTCCTGAATTCGTTCGAGCGCGGGGCGGACGGCTATCGGCTGCACGGTTCGGTCGCGACCTTCCGTGATATTTCCGAGGAGTGGGGGACCCGCGATTTCTGGGCGCAGTGGAAGGCGATCACGGTGCCCGCGCTGCTGATCGAAGGCGAATTCACCATTACGCCGGCGGGGCAGATGCGGCAGATGGCCGTCGTCCACCCGGACGCCGTGTATGTGAAGATCCCGAACTCCGGCCATCTCGTGCACGACGACCAGCCCGAGCGGTACCGCGCCGAGGTCGAGGTGTTCCTGCGCCGGGTCCTCGGCGAGTAGCTGTCAACCGACCGGTTGCCCGCCCTCGCCCGCGAGCGCGAACAGGCCCTCGGCGGTCTGCTCGATCAGTCCGTCGATGAGCAGCGAATCCAAGGCGCGGTCGCGTTGGCCCGGGTCACGAGTCCAAGCCAGGTCGAGGCGCACCCGTTCCACCGGTCCGGTGGCATCGCGCAGTACATCGAGCAGCCTGCCCCGAGCCTGCCGGTCGGTGCCCTCGTACTTCTGGGTGCGCCGAACCACCTCCGACACCGGCCGGCCCGAGGCCACCCACGCGCACTGCGGCAACGGGCAGCGATGGCAGTCGGGGGTTCGCGCGGTGCACACCGTCGCACCGAGTTCCATCAGCGCCGCGGAAAATACCGCGGCCCGATCGATCTGCTGCGGCAGCAGCGCCTCGGTCTCGGGCAGATCGCGCGAGGACGGGTTGCCCGCCTCCGCGCGGCCGTGCACCGCACGAGCCACGACCCGGCGAACATTGGTGTCCACCACCGGAACTCGCTGACCGTAGGCGAAACAGGCCACCGCGCGCGCGGTGTACGCACCGATCCCGGGCAGCCCGAGGAGTAGGTCGACGTCGGTGGGCACCTCGTCGCCGTACTGCTCGGCAAGCACCCGCGCGCATTCGTGCAGCCGCAGCGCGCGGCGCGGATATCCGAGCTTGCCCCACGCGCGCAGCACCTCGGCCTGCGACGAGGCCGCCATCGCCGAGGGCACCGGCCAGCGGGCCACCCACTCGCGCCAGATCGGCTCGACTCGCACCACCGGCGTCTGCTGCAGCATGATCTCACTCATCAGAATCTGCCACGCCGTCACCTGGGCCCGCCGCCACGGCAGATCCCGCGCGGTGCGCTCATACCAGTCCAGCAACACCTCAGCGTCGATGCTCTTGTGCGCCGAGTTGCTCTTGCTCGGTGCACCCGCGCCCTTGTGCGCTGCGCCGCTCTTCGGCACCGCCCTCACCGTTCCTCGTGTGTTTCGGCCAGTCGATATTTGCCAACCCGTAACGAAACGAACTCGCTGGTAACCAATCTGATGTGCACAATGGTCGGTATGCCTGATTCCAACCCGATCAGTGCCTGGAAATCCCTCCGCGAGGGCAACGAGCGCTTTGTCAACGGCAGTCTGCTGCATCCTAGCCAGGGTGCCGTGGACCGGGCCAAGCTCGTTAGTGGCCAGCACCCGTCCGCAATCCTGTTCGGTTGCGGGGACTCCCGCGTCGCGGCCGAGCTCATCTTCGACCAGGGCCTCGGCGACATGTTCGTGGTGCGCACCGCGGGCCATGTGGTCGACAGTTCGGTGCTGGGGTCGATCGAGTACGGCGTGCAGGTGCTGAACGTGCCGCTCATCGTGGTGCTCGGACACGACAGCTGCGGCGCAGTGAAAGCCACCATCGACGCGCTGGACGGCGGCGAGGTGCCGGGCGGGTTCATTCGCAGTGTGGTCGAGCGGGTCACGCCGTCGATTCTGATCGGTCGCAGGGAGGGTCTGTCCACCGTCGACGAGATGGAGGCCAGGCACGTGGTGGAAACCAGCAGGCTGCTCATGCAGCGCTCGATGATCATTTCGCAGCGGGTGGCCACCGGCGAGTGCGCGATCGCCTGTGTGACCTACAAGCTGGCCGACGGTCGGGTGGAGCTGCAGCGTGTCGTCGGCAACATCGGCGAGCTCGCCTGAATCGATCACCGGAGCGTTTCCCCAGCGTGCGGGGCCGAATTCGGTCGCCACGTTCGCCTTTTCCGCCCCGACACGCCGGAGCCCTGAGTCGCTGCGCCCGATCGTGCCCTTACCGTTGAGGCGTGCTGGAACCGAATGGACCGCTGCCTCCGGAGATCTATTGGCGTCGCCGCGTTCTCGCCATCGGAGTCCTGGTCGTGGCGCTCGCGCTGGTGATCTGGCTGGTGGTGATGTTCGCGCGTGGCGGTGATTCCCCCGTCAGCGCCAAGGCGGCGGCGAGCTCGTCGTCGGTGACCAAGGCTGCCGAAGGCTCGTCGGTCAAGCCCTCGACCAGCGCGGAATCGAGTGCACCGAAGGCCTCCGGCAGTGCGTCCGCGACGCCGAGCGGCAGCCCGGTGGCACAGGGCCAGTGCCCGGATCAGTCGCTAGCCGTGCGGGTGACGGTGGAGCAGCCCACCTACAAAATCGGTGAGACGCCGGTGTTCGGCATCGTGATCACCAATATCTCGACGTCGCCGTGCTCGCGTGATGTCGGCTCGGGTCTGCAGCAGGTTTCCGTGCTCACCCTCGACGGCCAGCGCAGGCTGTGGTCGAGCACCGACTGCTACCCGGATGGCCAACCCGATGTGCGGACGTTGAACCGCGGCGAACAGGCGGCCTTCACTGTCACCTGGTCCGGATCGACGTCACAGCCCAACTGTGCAGGCGACCGCGTGCCGGTGCCTGCGGGCGCGTATGCCGTTGTCGCGCAACTCGGTTCGGTACGTAGCTCGGTAGAGCCTTTCAACATCGCTTGAGTTTTTGGCAGCGCCTGCGGCGCTGTGTCTTTTTTGCAGCGCCTTCGGCGCTGCGTGTTCGCGGCCCCCTTGGTCTCGCTTCCGAGCCGTCGAGACTCGCGCCTGCGGCGCATGCGCTTCGACGGCTCGGAAGCGAGACGGGCCGCGAACTCTAGTGCTCGGTCTCGCTTCGCTCGGAAGGTGTCATCGTGCCGAGTGGGTGCGTTGGTAGTTGAGCTTGCGACTTTGATTTGGGCGCTTAGGCGGCTGTAGAGGTGGGATGCGCCCCGAACTCTGATGTTCGGTGTTGCTGCGCTCGGAAGGTGTCATCGTGCCGAGTGGGGGCGTCGGGGACTGAGCTTGCGACTTCGGTGGATGGTCTTCGGCTGTTGTGAAAGGTGGGACGGCCGCGGACGCTGGTGCTGGGTCTCGCTCGGAAGGTGTCATCGTGCCGAGGGGTTGCGTCTGTGCGGATCTTGCGACTTGTTGTCTGCGCTTCGGGGGCTCGAACGTGAGACAGGTCGTGGACTCTGGTGCTGGGTCTTGCTGCGCTCGGAAGGTGTCATCCGAGGAGGTGCGTCTGTGGTGATGGTTGCGACTTTGGTTGATGCGCCTCGGGCGCATGTGGCATGGGCCGAGCCGCTCATTCTGGGCTCGAGTTCCGCTCGGAGTCTGTGTTGTAGCGAGTGCGGGCGCGGTGGCGACGTCGCGAGTGTGGTGGATGTGCTTGTTAGAAGTCAGCCGCCTTCTCGGCGGGGGCCTTGCGGGGTTTGCGGAGGCTTGCGAGGCGGATGGCCGATTTCAGGTCGGTGACTTCGTGGACTTTCATGCCGCTCTTGGACCGCTCCAATCCGGGTGGCACCAGAGCTGTGGTGAAGCCGAGTCGTTCGGCTTCGGCCAGTCTGCGCGCGATTCCGGTCACCTTGCGCACCTCGCCTGCCAGGCCGACCTCGCCGAGAATCACCCAGCCGGGTGGCAGTGCGATGTCGGATTCGGCGCTGGCGATGGCCAGCGCGATGGCCAGGTCGGCGGCGGGCTCCAGCAGTCGCATGCCGCCGACCGTTGCGGCGTAGACGTCGTGTTTACCGAGGAAGACTCGGCCGCGGCTCTGCAGTACAGCAAGGACCATCGCCACCCGGTTGTAGTCGAGGCCGCTGACGGCTCGGCGGGGCTGCGGAATCTCGGTGTTCACCGTGAGCCCCTGGACCTCGGCGACCAGCGGTCGTTTGCCGTCCATGGCCACGGTGACCGCGGTGCCGGGCACCGAATCGGTGCGGTGGTGCAGAAACAGCCCGGACGGGTCGGTGACGCAGGCGATGCCGTCGTCGTGCAGTTCGAAGCAGCCGACCTCGTCGGCGCCGCCGAAGCGGTTCTTGATGCCGCGCACCATGCGCAGCGTGGAGTTCTTGTCGCCCTCGAACTGCAGTACGACATCCACCAGGTGCTCCAGGGTGCGCGGGCCCGCGATGTTGCCGTCCTTGGTGACGTGCCCGACCAGCAGCACCGCGATCCCGCTCGCCTTGGCGAGCGAGGTCAGCGCCGCGGCCACCGCGCGCACCTGGGTGACGCCGCCGATGGTTCCGTCCACATCGGGCGCGAGCATGGTCTGCACCGAGTCGACGACGAGCAGCGAAGGACGCACCTGCTCGACATGCCCGAGCACCACCGAAAGATCCGACTCCGCCGCGAGGTACACCCGCTCGTGCACCGCGCCGGTGCGGTCGGCGCGGAGACGGACCTGACCGGCCGACTCCTCCGCGGTGACATACAACGACTTCTCGTCGCGCTGATTCGCCCACCGATGGGCGACCTCGAGCAGCAGCGTGGACTTGCCGACTCCCGGCTCGCCGGACAGCAGTACGACCGATCCCGGGACGATGCCGCCACCGAGCACCCGATCGAGCTCCGAGACGCCGGTCGGCCTGGCCTGTGTCACCTTCGAATCGATCTGCGAGATCGGCGCCGCCGCGGTGCTGGGCAGCATCGCCCGTCGCCCCGCGGGTGCGCCCGCACCGCCCGCCGACCCGGCTACCTCGTTCACCGTGCCCCACGCGCCGCACTCCGGGCACTTGCCCACCCACTTGGCGACCTCGTGCCTGCAGGCCGAGCACTGGAAGATCGACTTGGTCTTTGCCACAGGCGCACCTTACGTACCATGTCCGACAACTGGGCTGGACAGAAAAGAAAACGGCTGCCGCGCCCCGCGCGACAGCCGTGTTCACCCCGCGCGACGGCGGGTCACAACCAGCTCAGTGGCCGCCCTTGGCGGGCTCGGCCGCGCCGGACTTGTCGGACTCGTGCCGCTCGGTTCCGGTGCCGGCATCGACGGGCACCTGGACCTGAATGGTGCCGCCCTGCTTGAAATTGAACTTGACGGCGTAGGTGAGGCCGGGGGTGATGTCCCTGGTCAGGCCACTGATCTCGATGGTCGCAGGCTTGGCGGCCGGATCCTGGGACGGCTTGTCGCCGGTGGCGGGCGCACCGTGCCCGGTCGTCGGCGCCGCGTCATGGGCATCGGGCTTGGCCGCGCCGTGCTCGGCGGACGCTCCCGCGACAACGGTCTGCTGCGGCGCGATCTCGAACTTCGCATCACCCGCGGGCCCGGTGATCTTCACGGGGCCGAGGTCGGTGGTGATGCTGGTGAGCTCGTCCGGAACCGACTCGCTGTTGTTGATGACCGACAGCGCGATGAGCGCCTTGCCGCCCTGCACATTGTTGTAGCCCTCACCGGGGTAGACGATGTGCACGTTGCGCAGCGAGATCTTGTTGATGTCGGCATGGTTGCCGTTCACGGCGGCGACCTGCGTCGCGGTCTGTGAGATCTGGCCTGCACCGCAGCCGGACAGTCCGAGCGCCGCTCCGGCGGCGAGTGCGGCAACCGTCACCATGCGACGTCGCGCCCCCTTCGAGGCAGTCACAGCTTTCAGGGCAGTCACGGGTTGTCCCTCCATGTCGACCGGGCACACTCCGCTAGGGAGAGTAGTAACTAGGGAGCGTAGTAGTTGGCTCAACCGAGCGGGCGCGGGGGCTCGCGACTCGCGGGTGGTTGATAACAGTTCGGTCGAATGTCGCCGGGTTGCCCGGGTACTGCTGGCCGCACTCATCGGCCGATGTGGTAATCACGCCGGTCGTTAACTCGTTCTGGCACAACGTAATGCACACCAGGTGGGTTATGTCAACCCCCGCGATGTGCTCGTTGTGGCCCTGACCTGCACAGTTGATCGCGCCGTTACCGAGTCGCATGTTAAACTGTGAACATCGAAAGGGGCACGGGACACATGATTTTTAAGGTCGGAGACACCGTCGTTTACCCCCACCACGGAGCGGCGCTGATCGAAGCAATCGAGACTCGCACCATCAAGGGTGAGCAAAAAGAGTATCTGGTCCTGAAGGTCGCCCAAGGTGACCTGACTGTGCGCGTTCCCGCAGAGAACGCCGAGTATGTCGGCGTGCGTGACGTAGTTGGCCAGGAGGGTCTCGATCGAGTCTTCCAGGTGCTGCGGGCGCCGCACACCGAAGAACCGACTAACTGGTCTCGTCGCTACAAGGCCAACCTGGAGAAGCTCGCCTCCGGCGATGTGAACAAGGTTGCCGAGGTCGTCCGCGACCTGTGGCGTCGTGAGCAGGACCGCGGTCTGTCCGCGGGTGAGAAGCGCATGCTCGCCAAGGCCCGTCAGATCCTTGTCGGTGAACTCGCGCTTGCCGAGGGCACCGATGACGGCAAGGCCGAGACGCTGCTCGATGAGGTTCTCGCAGCGGCTTCCTGACCGTGAATGTTGTACACAACGGCGGTTGCGTCGTTGCGTTGGTACCTGCCGCCGGCCGTGGCGTTCGTTTGGGTGAAAACACGCCCAAAGCGTTCGTCGCAGTCGGCGGCACACCTATGGTCCGACTGGCTGTAGACGGCCTGATCGCCTCCGGGGCGGTCGACCGAGTCGTGGTCATGGTCCCCGCCGAATTCGTGGAGAGCGCCGTCGCCCTACTGCCTGCCACGGACTCGGTGCAGGTGGTCGTCGGCGGCGCCGAGCGCACCGATTCGGTGCGCGCCGGCATCGGCGCAGCGCCGGACGCCTCCTACTTCCTCGTGCACGACGCCGCCCGAGCCCTGACGCCGCCCGAGCTGATCGCGCGAGTCGCCGCCGAGTTGCGCGCGGGCCACCGCGCGGTGGTCCCCGCGCTGCCCGTCGTCGACACCATCAAGTCCGTCGATTCGCGCGGCGGAGTGACGGGCACCCCCGACCGCGCGGGCCTACGCGCCATCCAGACCCCGCAGGGCTTCGCTGCCGATCTGTTGCGCGCTGCCTATGCGACCGATGTCCAGGCCACCGACGACGCCGGGCTCGTCGAGCTACTCGGCACCCAGGTGCGCACGATTCCCGGAGACCCATTGGCTTTCAAGATCACCACTCCGCTCGATCTCCTGCTCGCGCAGGCGGTGCTCGACCGCATGGACGCGAGGACATCGTGAGCATGCGGGTCGGCATCGGTAGCGATGTGCACCCTGTCGAGCCGGGCCGGCCCTGCTGGATGGCCGGATTGCTCTTCGACGGCGACGACGGCTGCGCGGGGCACTCCGACGGCGATGTCGCGGCGCACGCACTGTGCGACGCGCTGCTCTCGGCGGCCGGACTCGGCGATGTGGGAGCGGTGTTCGGTACCGGAAGGCCCGAGTGGGAAGGCGTTTCCGGCGCGGCGATGCTCGCGGAAGTGCGTAGGTTGCTGGACGAAGCCGGCTTCGGCATCGTCAATGCGGCGGTGCAGGTCATCGGCAATCGACCCAAGATCGGACCGCGCCGCGCGGAGGCGCAACAGGTGCTCGGCAAACTCCTCGATGCACCGGTCTCGGTCTCCGGAACAACCACGGACGGACTGGGTCTCACGGGTCGCGGCGAGGGTGTCGCGGCAGTGGCTACCGCGTTGCTGGAGGCGCGGGTATAGCATCCGGCCGGTCACACCCCGAGCCGGGCCGTGAACCCGCAGGTACACCAGCTAGTATCGACGGTCGTGACGCTGCGCCTCTTTGACACCGACACGCGGACCGTGCGCGATTTCGCGCCCTTGGTCCCCGGCCGTGCTTCGGTGTATCTCTGTGGCGCCACCGTTCAAGGTGAGCCGCACATCGGTCATGTGCGCAGCGGAGTCGCGTTCGATGTGCTGCGGCGCTGGCTGCTTGCACACGATTACGACGTCTGGTTCATCCGGAATGTCACCGACATCGAGGACAAGATCCTGACCAAAGCCGCCGAGGCCGACCGGCCGTGGTGGGAATGGGCCTCGACCTATGAGCGGGCCTTCGATCGCGCCTACTGCCTGCTCGGTGTGCTGCCGCCGTCGGCGGAACCGCGGGCCACCGGTCACATCACGCAGATGGCCGATCTGATGCAGCGGCTGATCGAGCGCGGGCACGCCTACGCCTCGGAGGGCAACGTCTACTTCGACGTGCTCAGCTATCCGGACTACGGCAAGCTTTCGGGTCACCGGATCGGCGATGTGCACCAGGGTGAGAGCCTCGGCCACGGCAAGCGAGACCCCCGCGACTTCACGTTGTGGAAGGCGGCAAAGCCCGGCGAGCCGTCCTGGCCGTCGCCGTGGGGTCCCGGCCGCCCCGGCTGGCATCTGGAATGCTCCGCGATGGCCGAGTTCTATCTCGGCCCCGAATTCGATATCCATTGCGGCGGTATGGATCTGGTGTTCCCGCACCACGAGAACGAGATCGCCCAGTCCAAGGCTGCCGGTGACGGCTTCGCGCGCTACTGGCTGCACAACGGCTGGGTGACCATGGGCGGCGAGAAGATGTCCAAGTCGCTCGGCAATGTGCTTTCCGTGCCGAATGTGCTCAAACAGGTTCGGGCCGTGGAACTTCGGTTCTACCTCGGCAGTGCGCACTACCGTTCGATGCTGGAGTACTCGGACAAGGCGCTGCACGACGCCGCGCAGTCCTATCAGCGCATCGAGGCCTTCATTCATCGGGTCGTGGAGCGGGTGGGTGACATCCCGGTCGGGAAGTGGACCGACGCGTTCGCCGCCGCCATCGATGACGACCTCGCCGTGCCGAAGGCGCTGGCCGAGATCCACTCCGTGGTCCACGAGGGCAACAAGGCGCTGGAGGCGGGCTCGATCGACACCGCCCGGGATCTGGCCGGACAACTACGCGCCATGCTCGGCATTCTCGGCGTCGATCCGCTCGATCCGCATTGGTACACCCCCGAGGACAACTCGGTCGCACTCGATGCGCTCGACGTGCTGGTGCGCGCGGAGCTCGGGCGCCGCCAGCAGGCGCGCGCCGACAAGGATTGGGCGAGTGCCGATGCCGCGCGGGACCGGCTGCATGCCGCAGGCATCGAAGTGACAGACACCCCTGACGGTCCGGAATGGTCGCTGGCCGCTACAACATCATCGCCTGGCGCGGTGCAGAGTGGAAAGGCGAACTGATGGCAGGCAACTCACAGCGTCGAGGCGCAATTCGTAAGGGCGGCACCAAGAAGGGCGCGGTCGTCGGCTCCGGTGGGCAACGCCGTCGCGGCCTCGAGGGGCGCGGCGCGACGCCGCCCGCCGTCGAGCGCACCAAGCATCCCGCGGCCAAGCGGGCCGCCGCCAAGGCGAAGGCCGAGGCAAAGGGGCGTCCGGGTCCTCGCGGTGCGGCAGGACGCGCAGCAGGACGCAAGAACGACGACGCGCCGGAGATGGTGCTCGGCCGCAATCCGGTCGTCGAATGCCTGCGTGCCGGTGTTCCCGCGACGGCGCTGTACGTCGCGGTCGGCACCGAGAACGACGAGCGACTGACCGAGAGCGTGAAGATCGCCGCCGACGCGGGCATCTCCATCCTCGAGGTGCCGCGCACCGATCTGGATCGGCTGAGCGCCAACGGTTTGCATCAGGGCGTCGGGTTGCAGGTGCCGCCGTACCGGTATTCGCATCCGGACGATCTGATCGCCAAGGTGCGGGAATCGGCGGAGCCCGCCCTACTGGTGGCGCTGGACAATATCTCCGATCCGCGCAACCTGGGCGCTGTGATCCGCTCGGTGGCGGCGTTCGGCGGGCAGGGTGTGCTGATCCCGCAGCGTCGCAGTGCGAGTGTCTCGGCGGTGGCCTGGCGCACCAGTGCGGGCGCCGCGGCCAGGCTCCCGGTCGCCCGGGCCACGAACCTGACTCGCACACTGAAGGATTGGGCCGCCCAAGGCTGCCAGATCGTCGGCCTCGACGCGGGCGGCGACACCACCCTCGACGACTTCGACGGCCGCGAGCCGACCGTCATCGTGGTCGGTTCGGAAGGCAAGGGCCTGTCGCGGCTGGTCCGTGAGACCTGCGACTCGATCCTCGGCATCCCGATGGCGGGCCCGGTGGAATCGCTGAACGCCTCGGTCGCGGCGGGTGTGGTGCTCTCCGAGATCGCCCGCCAGCGCCGCGCCTGAGCGACGAATCGACACAGTCCGACAAACTCGGGCACGCCATTGAGCGGCAAAGTGGCTCTCGCCCCGTAGAATTCGGGCGGTGGTGATACCCAACCAGCCCATCGGCCAGCCGGTCGAACATCCGAATGCGACGGCTGTGTTGTTCCTGGGCGCGGCCAGTCTGATCTGCTGTGGCCTGCTCGGGCCGGTGGCCTGGGCTCTCGGCAAGCGCGCCCTCGACCAGATCGAGGAATCCGGCGGCGCCTACGGTGGCCGTGTTCAGGTGATGGTCGGGTACGTCCTCGGCATCGTCGGCACGATCCTGATGGTCTGTTGGGCCGTGCTCGTCCTGATGATCATGATCAACGGCAACGCGTAGGCGTCAATCGAGACTCGGGCGCTCGGATTTGCCTTGGCTGTCCCACGCGGGCCATTCCTCGCTGATGCTGCCGGTCCAGTTGGGCTGTCTGCGATCGCGGAAGGCTGCCATCGCCTCGCCGCCATCGATGCTCTTGGCGACGTGCTCGTTCAGGTCGCCCTCGAGTTGGCCGACCACGGTCGGGCTCATGCCGAGCCCCTCCCACAGCAGTCGCTTCGACAACGCGACCGGCAGCGGCGCCGACCCGTTCGCGATGTCGTGCGCGATCGCGAGCGCGGTCGGCACCACTTCGCCTGCGGGCAGGCAGCCGTTGGCGAGGCCCATCGCCTTGGCCTCGTCGCCGTCGAAGGTCCGGCCGGTCAGCATGATGTCCGCGGCATTGGCCATGCCGACCAGCCGCGGCAGCGTCCAGTGCGCGTAGCCGTCGGCGAGCACGCCGCGGCGGACCTGGTTGAGCCCGTACACCGCGTCCCGCGCCATGTACCGCAGATCGCACTGGAGAGCCAGCGCGAGCCCGATACCGACCGCGTGGCCGTTCACCGCCGCGATCACCGGTTTACGTACCCGCCACGGCGGCGGCTCGATGGTGGCACTGACATCACCCACCCGATTGGAAAGGTCAGCGCCCGCGCAGAACGCGGGCGGCGTGCCGGTCAGCACGACCGCGCGAATCGCATCCTCGGCGTCGCAGCGTGCCAGCGCGGCACTGAGTTCGGCAGCCATCGCCGGGGTGACGGCGTTCTGCTGAGCGGGACGATTGAGCGTGAGCACGGCGATGCCCGCAGAGACATCGACGAGCAATTCCGGACTCATGCCACTGGATGTTAATGGAGTTTGATTTGCAGCGGGCTGTGTCTTTTTGGCAGCGCCTGCGGCGCTGCGTGTTCGCGGCCCCCTTGGTCTCGCTTCCGAGCCGTCGAGACTTGCGCCTGCGGCGCGTGCGCTTCGACGGCTCGGAAGCGAGACGGGCCGCGAACTTTAGTGCTCGGTCTCGCTTCGCTCGGAAGGTGTCATCGTGCCGAGTGGGCGCGTGTGTGTGGGTCTTGCGACTTTGTTGTCGGCGCTTCGGGTGTTCGGATGCGAGATGGGGTTGCGAACTTTGGTGCTGGATGTTGCTGTGTTCGGAAGACATCGTCGTGCCGAGTGGGCGTGTCTGTGGGGGTCTTGCGACCTTGTTGTCGGCGGTTCGGCTGTCGGGGGCGAGACGGGTCGTGGACTCTAGTGCTGGGTCTTGCTGTGCCCTGAAGGTGTCATCGTGCCGAGGGTTGCGTCTGTGGGGGTCTTGCGACTTTGTTGTCTGCGCTTCGGGTGTTCGGATGCGAGATGGGGTTGCGAACTTTGGTGCTGGATGCTGCTGTGCTCGGAAGACATCATCGTGCCGAGTGGGCGCGTCTGTGGGGATCTTGCGAACTGTTGTACGCGCTTCGACGGCTCGGAAGTGAGACGGGGCGAACTCTTTTGCTGGATCTCGCTGCGCTCGGAAGGTGTCATCGTGCCTAGTGAGGGCACTCAGTTGCTGCGCAATACCTTGCGGCCGATGGCGTACTTGTGGACCTCGGTCGGGCCGTCGTAGAGGCGGAAGGCGCGCATGTCGCGGAAGATCATTTCGACTACGGTTTCGTCGCTGATGCCGATGCCGCCGAGCACCTGCACGCAGCGATCGGCGACCTTGAACAGTTCTTCGGAGACGAAGGCTTTGGCGATGGAGCTTTCGTGCCGCGCCTTCTCGCCCTGGTCCATCAGCCAGCAGGCGTGCCAGATGGTCAGGCGGCACTGGTGCAGTGCGATCTCGTTGTCCGCCAACATGAACGACACGCCTTCGTGGTCGCCGATCGGCTTGCCGAATGCGGTGCGGGTCTTGGCGTAGTCGACCGCGATGCTCTGTGCCCGCTCGGCCGCGCCGAGCCAGCGCATGCAGTGGGTGAGCCGGGCGGGGGCCAGCCGCAGCTGCGCGTAGCGCAGCGCCTGGCCGGTCTCGCCGAGCAGTGCCGACTCGGGCAGGGTGAGGTTGTCGAAGCGGACGACGCCGTGGCCGCCGACGTAGTTGCGGTCCATCGTGTTCATGGTGCGTTCGATGACAATGCCGGGCTGGTCGCCGTCGGTCAGGAACAGCGTCGGGCCTTCCGGCACGTGCGGGTTCGGCAGAACCTTGGCCATGATGATCCAGGTCTTCGCGCCGTCGGCGCCGGTGATCAGCCACTTGCGGCCGTTGATGGTGAAGTTCTCGCCGTCGAAGGTCGCGGTGGTGGCCAGCTGGCCCGGGTCCGAGCCCGCGCCGTCCGGCTCGGTCATCGCGAAGACGGTGCGCTGGTGGCCGGCAACCGCGGGGGCGAGGTGGCGTTCGACCTGCTCGGGGTTGGCGATCTTGGAAAGCAGGAACATATTGCCCTCGTCGGGCGCAGCACAGTTCATGGCGACCGGGCCGAGGGTGGACCAGCCCGCCGCCTCGTAGATCACGGCCTGCTCGATGTGCGTGAGCCCGCGCCCGCCGAGGGACTCCGGGGCCTGGACGGTCAGCAGCTTCTCGGCGCGGGCCAGTTCGACGAGTTCCTGCCTGAGCTCATCGGTCGGGCCGTGCGAGGTCAGCCGCGGGTCGCGCTCGAAGGGGACGATCTTGTCGATGACGAACTGGCGTACCCGGTCGCGTTCGGCGGCGAGTTCGGCGGGAATCGTGAAGTCGATCATCGTTGGTCACCATTCGTTCGGGGGCGCGTCCGTCGAGCATACGAAACCTCCGCAGCCCTACTGAAGGCACCCGCCCTCAGCCGTCGGAGATATCGGTCGCGCAGACTCGTGCGAATCGGAGTTCGCCAGATGTCGAGAATCCGGCAGGTGTTTCGACCGGTCGGTGTACGCGACGGTTCCGACAACGTGCCGCACCGCTACCGGGTCGAGCGGTCCGAGGTGATCGGTGTGCGGTCGCGTGTCCGGCGCTCGGTCGGCTCAGGCGGTCCGGGCAACCCGGCCGCGCCGCGGCCCGACCACGCGGCAGAGCAGGTAGATCAGGAATGAGATCGTCGTGACGAACGTCGACACCGGAACGCCGGGCGCGAGCGACAACAGAATGCCGCCGACGGCGGCGATCTCGGCGAACACCACGGCAAGCACGGTGGCGCGCACCGGATTCGCGGTCAGCTGCGCCGCCGCTGCTGCCGGGGTGATCAGCAGCGCGAGCACCAGCAGGGCCCCGACGATCTGCACGCCGAACGCGGCCGTGATGCCGAGCATGACGGCGAACACCACCGACAGCGTCCGCACCGGTACGCCGCGGGCCAGCGCCACCTCCGGATCGGAGCTGGCGAACAGCAGTGGCCGATAGACCATGGCGAGCACGGCGAGCACCAGCACCGTGCAGGTCGCCAGCAGTGCGAGGCCGCTGTAGCCGACGCTGACCACCTGACCGGTCAGCAGCGAGAACTTCGATCCGGCGCGTTCGGGACCGAGCCAGAGGAACAGCACCGAGAGCCCGAGCCCGAACGACAGCACCACCGCGATCACCGAATCGCGTTCCCGTGCTTTGGTTCCGAGCACGCCGAACAGCACCGCGGCCACCACGGAGCCGACGATCGCGCCGAGGCCGACCCCGATCCCGGCAAGCAAGGCGGCGGCCGCACCGGTCAGCGACAGCTCGCTGGTGCCGTGCACCGCGAAGGACATCTGCCTGCTGATGATCAGCGGGCCGATGGCGCCCGCGAGCAGCCCGAGCAGGGCCGCGGCCAGCACCGCCTGCTGGACGAAGGAGTAGGACAGCAGGTTGACGGTGGTGGAGAAGTCGAACATCTTCGACACCACACCCGAGAGTTTGTCGATCACGCACGAACCCCGCTCGGCTCGGTCTCGGTTGCGGAAAGCCGAGACTCGGGCTCGGAAGGCACGGCGCCGTGGCAATGCTGGGCGCCGGCCGCGCCGAGCGCGTCCATGGTGTCTCCGGTGCCGACCACGACCAGCCTGCCGCGTACCCGCAGCACGTCGACCTCGGTCTGATACAGCTCCGACAGCACCGCCGAAGTCATCACCTCGTCCGGCGTTCCGATCCGGAATTTCCCGTCCACCAGGTACAGCACCCGATCCACCAGCGGCAGAATCGGATTGATCTCGTGCGTCACGAATAGCACCGCGGTGTCGTGGGTGCGTCTGCGCCGATCGATCAGCTCGGACACCAGCCGCTGATTGGCCAGGTCCAGGCTGAGCAACGGCTCGTCACAGAGCAGCACCTTGGGATCGCCGACCAGTGCCTGCGCGACCCGCAGCCGCTGCTGTTCGCCGCCGGATATGGATTCCAGTGGCGCGTAGGCGAATTTCTCCGCGCCGACGTCGGCGATGGCGGCCGCGACCTTGCGCTTGCGTGCCGCGCGCCCGCGCAGCCCCAACCCCCAGCGGTGGCCGTCGACGCCAAGTCCGACCAGATCGACGCCACGCAACTGCACGCCTGCGTCGATGGTCTTCTGTTGTGGCACATAGCCGATGTCGGGATTGCCCGCGCGGGCGGGCGCGCCTGCGATTTCGGCGGTTCCCGAGCTGAGGGCGAGCTGTCCGAGCAGCACCTTCAGCAGCGAGGTCTTGCCGGATCCGTTCGGCCCCAGCACCGCGACGAATTCGCCTTGCCGAATGTCGAGATCCAGTCCCTGCCAGAGCGTGCGGTCGCCGAACGACATCCGCGCGGTGTCGAGATGGACGGCGGCCTCATCGTTGTTCATCCGCGACGGCAGCCGCCGTTCGACCGGTTCGGCAAGTTCGGTCAGCGCGGTTCCCTCACTCATCTCGGCACATCTCCGCCCGCATCGGGCTCGCCCCCGGTGGCGCAGGCTCGGCCACCGGCCGCATCAGCGCGGTGCACGGCGACATCGGTATGGTCCATGGCCGCATCGGCTCAGCCCCCCGCGACATCATTTCAGCGCCGCGGCGAGAGCCTGGGCGTTATCGGTCTGCCACTGAATGTAATCCACACCCGCGGGCAGCGTTTCGGTCACCTCGACGACGGGGAGGCTCGCAGACTGCGCCAACGAGCGCAGATTCTTGGTGATCTTGTCCTGGGTCTGCACGTTGTAGACCAGGGCGCGGACCTTCTTGCCGGTCAGCAGATCCTGGGTCGCGGCGACGGCGGCGGGGGCCGGATCGGTTTCCTGCTCGATCGCTTCCTGGAACTCGTGCGGGGTCAGATCCGCGGCGCCCGCGGCGACGAGCAGGTAATGCGCGAGGGGTTCGGACTGCAGTACCGGCGTTTTCGGGTGCTCGGCGGCGATCTTGGTGGCGATGGCCGTGATCGCACCCAGCCGGCTCTTGAACACCGCGGCGCGGTCGGTGTAGGAGGCGGCGTGCGCCGCGTCGATCTCGCCGAGTGCTGCGGCGATTCGGTCGGCGACCGTGCCGACGGTGCTCAGGTCGTAGAAGACGTGCTCGTTCTCGTCGCTCTTGTCGGTGCGGGATTCGAAGGCGTCGACGGTGCGCTTGCCCTTGCCGGATACGGCTTTCTCGATGAACTCGTCGTAGCCGCCGCCGTTGTAGACGACCAGGTCGGCATCACTGATTTTTGCCGACTCCACCGCGGAGGTCTCGTGGGAGTGCGGATCGGCCGACGGATCGCTGACGATGGCTGTCACGGTGGCGTCCGGCCCTGCGATGGTCGCAGCGATGCCGCCCCACACATTCGTCGATGCGACGACGTTCGGTTTGTCGGAGTCTTTCGAGGCGCCGCACGCGGTGAGGACGAGTGCGGTGGCCACTCCCACGCTGATGCCGGCGAATTTCATGGCAATTCGGGATCTCACGTGGGGGTACTCCTGGTGGCGCTCTTGATCTCGCAGCGCTGTGTTCCGACCGACCCGCAAGTAGTCGCTGGCGGCAGTGCTCTAGATCATAATGGAAATCGTTACCGTTTTACTTTAGCAAGAGTCCCCGCTGAGCACGAGTCGGTGTTTCCTGCATCACTCGAATACGAGCCGGGCCCGCGAACAGGGAATCGTTCGCGGGCCCGGGTTATGTGGTTGTCGAAGCGGCTAGACGAGCGCCTCCACCGGCTTGCCGAGCAGCTGGGCGCAACGCAGCAGGCCGAGATGGCTGTAGGCCTGCGGGTGGTTGCCGAGCGAGCGTTCGGCCACCGGGTCGTACTCCTCGCTGAGCAGGCCGGTCGGGCCCGCGACGTCGACCAGTTGGGCGAACAGCGCCTCGGCGTCCGAGCGCTTGCCGATCAGCAGATACGCCTCGACCAGCCAGGCCGCGCACAGATGGAAGCCACCCTCGCCGCCGGGCAGGCCGTCGTCGTGGTGGTACCGGTACACGGTCGAGCCGCTGCGCAGCTCGGCCTCGGTGGCAACGACCGTCGCCGCGAACCGGGGATCGGAAGGATCGATGAGCCCGCTGAGACCGATGTGCAGTGTGGCCGCGTCCAGGTCGGTGCCGTCGTAGGCCGCGGTGTAGGACTGGACCTCTTCGTTCCAGCCCTTGGTCTTGACCTCGTCGGCGATGATGTCGCGCAACGTAACCCAGACCGGATCGATCTGGCGATCGAACTTCTGCGCCAACGTGATCGCCCTGTCGATGGTCAACCAGCCCATCACCTTGGAATACACGTGGTGGCGCGGGTTGCCGCGGATCTCCCAGATGCCGTGGTCGGGTTCCTGCCAGCGCCGCTGCACCGCGGAAACCATGGCGTGCACCAGCTCCCAGTCGGCATCCGGCAGCGCGTGCGCCGGATCGGTGATCCCCTTGTGCTCGCGGCCATGGGCCAGCGACGCGATGAGGTCGACGATCGGACCGAAAACGTCCAGCTGCACCTGCATATTCGCGGCGTTGCCGACGCGCACCGGCCGCGATCCCGCATAACCCGGAAGCTGATCGATCGACGCCTCGGGCGGCAGGGTCTCGCCGTACAACGTGTACAGCGGGTGCAGGCGCTCCGGGCCGGGCAAGGTCTCGAGCACCCGGTGCACCCAGCCGAGGAATTCCTCCGCCTCGGTGAGTGAGCCGAGTGAAACCAATGCCTGCGCGGTCAGTGAGGCATCGCGCAGCCAGCAGTAGCGGTAGTCCCAGTTGCGCACGCCGCCGATGTCTTCCGGCAACGAGGTGGTCGCGGCGGCCAGGATCGAACCCGACGGGGCGTGCACGAGCCCGCGCAGGGTGAGCGCGGAGCGCTTCATCAGATCCGGCTTCAGCGGCGGCAATTCGAGCTTGGCCGCCCACTGGGCCCAGTAATCCTCTGCGTCCCTTCGCCGTTCCGGCTCGCTGGTCATGGCGGGCGCGAGATCCTGCGTGCCACAGCGCATTTCCAGCACGATCGGACCGTCCGACGGATCGACGACGGCGCGCGCCGAGCTGTGCATGCCGTCGGTCTGGATCTCCCATTCCACGCCGGGGGAGCGCAGCACCATCGGGTCGTTGGTGCCGAGCACGCGCAGCCCGGTCGGTTCGCATTCGATGGTCACCGGCACCTGGCCGAATTCCGGTCGCGGTGCGAAGGTGACGACCGCTTTCGCGTCACCGGTGATCACCCTGGTCAGGTCGGTCCTGGTCGGCGCGACGTCGTGCGGCAGGTAGTCGACCACTTGCAGGCTGGCCCAACGGGTTTCGACGGTCATGGTGCCGTCGATGTAGCGCTGCGAGAGCGGCAGCCCCGGCCGTTCCGGAGCGATGGTGAAGTGGCCGGCGTCGGGTCCGCCGAGCAGGTGTGCGAACACCGCCGCCGAATCCGGTTCCGGATGGCAGAACCAGGTGACCGTCGCGTCCGGCGTCAGCAGCGCGACCGAGCGCGGACTCGACAGCATGGTCAGACGCTCGATGCGCGGGGCGCTCGCGCCCGCCAACCAGGTGCGCCGCTCTTCGAGCAGGAAGGCCAGCGCCCACGACACGCACTCGGTGTTGTCGACCCGGAACTTGGCCAGACTCTCGCCCTTGCCGACCTTGATGCCGACATCGGGACCCGAGAGCATGCGGAAGGCCTTCTCGTCGGTGACGTCGTCACCGAAGAACACCGCGGCGGACGCGCCCTCCTGGTGCCGGACGGTATCGAGCGCGACGCCCTTGTCCGTCTGGATTACCGCGAGCTCGATGACTTCCTTGCCCTCGGTCACCTGCACACCGACCCAACAGGCCGGCCCTTGCCTGACCTGTTTGAGGGCGCGGAGGCCGATTTCCGGGCTGGCATTGCGCACGTGCAACGCGACGCTGGCAGGTTTGATCTCCACCGAGGCGCCGGGGTTGTCCGCGGCGATCTGGGAAAGAGAGGTCTGCACTTCTTGCAGCAGCTGTTTAGCGTCGTTGTCGATGGCATGCACGAAGCCGACATCGAATTCCGAGCCGTGGCTACCGATGAGTTGCACCTCGACCGGGAGTCTGGACAGTGCCGCGAGATCTCGCAGCGCGCGGCCGGAAATAACGGCTGCGGTCGTTCCCGTAAGGCCGGCGAGCGCGCGCAGCGCGCTCACTGATTCCCGTTGGGGAAAAGCCTTCGTCGGGTCGGACACGATGGGCGCGATCGTCCCGTCGTAGTCCGATGCGACCAACAGCCGTGGCACGCGCGCAACCGTCGACAATGCACGGCGAAGTTCAAGTGGCAGATCCTGTGCGCTCACGCATCCAACCTAGTGATCGGAGGAGTTTTTTCAGGGGCGCGGTGAACAATACTGTGTTTAATTTGCCGCACATACGCGCGCCGGTGTGCGTGCGCACGATTGCGTCCTGGCTCGTCGACCATCTAGTGGATTTGCCCAGCTGGCGTGCTTTTACGCAACTTCCAGCGTGGGCTGGCTCACTTCGGCCGACTCGCGCGCAGGTGCTCCCGGTAGTGGTGAGCCCGCCCGACGGAGTTGCCTGGAATCAACTGGATCCGCGCTCGTCCGGGTGCGGGCCCCGCCTTTACTTGCGGTTCTCGCCCAACAGAAGATCGACCGTCAATTCCAGGCGCTCGGTGACATCGGTCGCCGAGGCGCGCCTGGTCAGCCAGGCCACCAGGTTGGAAAGCCACACGTCGCTGATGACCCGCGCAATCGCCAGCTGGTGTTCGGTGGGCTCGCCGTCGTTCATGGCGCGTGCGAACACCCGATCCATCACCTTGCCGACCCGGTCGACCTCGGCGGCCGCCGACGCGTCGGCGAACATGAAGGCTCTGGTCATGGCCTCGGTGAGCAGCGGGTCGCGCTGCATCATCCTGGTGATCTGGGTGAGCAGCAGATGCATGCGTTCGCGCGGCGACTGTCCGGCCAGCGGCTTTCGTTTGCCCTCGATCTGCTCGAATTCCCGCGACAGCGCGGAGACGAGCAGATGCACCTTGGAGGGGAAATAGCGATACAGCGTCCCGACTGCGACATCGGCACGTTCGGCCACCGCGCGCATCTGCACCGCGTCGTATCCGCCCTTGGAAGCCAGCGCCAGGGTCGCGTCCAGAATTCGCTTCCGGCGTTCCCGCTGTGCGGCCGAACTCAGCTCGTCCTCACTGAGCGTGGTGACCGTCGCGGTAGGCGGTGCTGCATTCGACTGGCGGCGTTCGCGGGCCCCTGCGTGGTCACGCTCCGCTACCGCCTCCGTGGCCGTCGCTCGCGCCGCCGGGCTCGAGTCGGCAGGCTGGGATCGGGAGGGACTGGCCATTGATGAGAGTCCTTTCCGGAAACGTCGTTCCATCGGCTTGTTTTTGGGTCGGTGGCGTGCGCTTTCGACCCACAAGGCGAGGTCGTCTCTTGACTTCCGCCCAGCTAGGATATTAGAACATGTTCTAGGTGTGGGAGTCACGCCGGAGAGGCGGTACGGAGTGTGACCATCGCCACCACTGACGAGCATAAAGCCGTTCAGGAGTCGATGCGTGGATGGGCCGGATCGGTGCATCCAATTGCAACAATGCGCGACGATGCCACGAACTTCTGGCGCGCGTACTGGCCCGCGCTCGCGGACCTCGGGATCTTCCGGGTCGCGGTCGCCGAGGATGCGGGCGGCGCGGGCGGCTCGGTCGCCGACCTCGCCGTTCTTATCGAACAAGCAGCGCATGATCTGGTGGGTGGACCGGTGCTGGCAACGGCATTGGCGAATCTGGTTACCGGGGGCGCCATCGATGAGGACCTGCCCTGCGGTGTCGCGCTCGACTTCATTGTCGAATCCGCAGTGAGCGTACCGGCTGTATCCGATGAGCTACTGCTCACCGGTGTCTGGGATTCGGTGCTCGGCGCGGCGCCCGAAACCGCGGTGCTGCTGCCGGTGCAAACCCCGAATGGGCAGCGCTGGTGCCTGATTCCGGCGGATGCCGACGGTCTGCGGGTCGAAGCGCTGCCGCCATTGGACCCCAGCACCCCACTGGCCGAGGTGCACTGCGCCGAGGTGCGGGTGCCCGCCGAGTGCGTGTTCGCCTCGCCCCACCCGGTCGAGGATCTCGTGGTGGTGCTGGTTGCTGCCGAGCTTGCCGGCCTGGCCGGCTGGTGTCTGGAGACCGCGGTCGAATACGCCAAGGTGCGTGAGCAATTCGGCCGTCGGATCGGATCTTTCCAAGCGGTCAAACATATTTGCGCTTGGATGCTGTGCCGGGCCGAGTTGATCCGTGCCGTCGCGGCCGACGCCGCTGCCGCGGTGGACGAAGGCGGGGCCGAGCTGCCGATCGCGGCCGCGATCGCCGCGACCATTTCCCTCGATGCCGCGGTCGAGACCGCGAAGGACTGCATCCAGGTGCTCGGTGGCATCGGATTCACCTGGGAGCACGACGCGCACTTCTATCTGCGCCGTGCGATCGCCCTGCGGCAACTGCTCGGTGGTTCGGCCCGCTGGCGGGCCCGAGTGACCGAGCTGACCCGCGCGGGCCGCCGCCGCACCACCGGAGCGGACCGGGTTTTCGCCGCCGCGCGAGCGACGGACCCCGAGGTGGTAGCGGAGCGTGACCACGAAGGGTCCCGCGAGGGCCGCCAATTGAACACAGCCGATGGTGTCGCCGTCGACGACGCAAGCACAAACGAACTGGCCGCCGAGGTGGCCCGTATCGCCGCGCTGCCCGCGGAGCAGCGACGCGATGCCATGGTCGAGGCCGGGCTCGTCATGCCACACTGGCCCGCGCCCTATGGCCGTGGTGCGGATCCGATGACGGGGCTGGTGATTTCGGAGGAACTGCGCCGCGCCGGGCTGGAATCGCCGGACCTCGCGATCGGCGGCTGGGCGGTGCCCACCCTGCTGCAGTACGGCACACCGGAGCAGATCGAACGATTCGCGTGGCCGACGCTGCGCGGCGAGGTCGTCTGGTGTCAGCTCTTCAGCGAACCGGGAGCCGGTTCGGATCTGGCCGCCCTGCGCACCACCGCCAAGAAGGTCGACGGCGGCTGGGTGCTGCGCGGCCAGAAGGTGTGGACATCGTTGGGCGACAAGGCGAACTGGGCGATCTGCCTGGCCCGCACCGACGCCGAACTGCCCAAGCATCGCGGCATCAGCTACTTCGTCGTCGATATGCACAGCGCGGGGCTCGAGGTGCGCCCGCTCGTGCAGATCACCGGTGAGGCACGCTTCAGCGAGGTATTCCTCGATGATGTCTTCGTTCCCGACGACGGTCTGGTCGGCGCGCTGAACAACGGCTGGAAGATCGCCCGCTCCACCCTGTCGACCGAGCGGGTCGCCATGGGCGGCAACGGAATCGGGCCGGTGCTCGAGGAGCTCATCGCCAAGCTGCCCGCGACCGGACCCGGGGCAGAGCTGCTGAACGACCGGCTCGGCGGCTTCGTCGCCGACGCGATCGCTGGATTATTGCTAGAGCAGCGCGCCGCAGTGCGGATGCTGGCGGGTGGCGATCCCGGTGCACAGAGCAGCGTGCGCAAACTCGTCGGTGTCCGCCATCGCCAGGCGGTCGCCGAATTCGCCGTGGAGACGGCAGGTGCTATCGGTGCGCAGGACTCGGAAGTGGCAAAAGAGTTCCTGCTCACACGCTGTTTGTCGATCGCTGGGGGAACCGAGCAGATTCTGCTGACCGTGGCTGGTGAGCGGATCCTCGGACTACCCCGCGACACGGACAGCTAGTCGACAAGTCAACTGGGAGAAAAGCGTGGACTTCACCAGGGACGAGGGCCAGGACGCCGTGGCCGAGGTCGTCGTGAGTTTGCTGGAGCATGAACCGGCACGCGATATCGAGCTGTGGCCGAAGCTCGTCGACAGCGGATTGCTGTCGGTCGCCTTGCCGGAGCGCTTCGGCGGTGATGGCATGGGCCTGCCGGAAGTAGCGGTGCTGCTGACCGAGCTGGCCACCGACGCGGTGGCGGTGCCCGCCGTCTCGACGCTCGGTTTCGGGCTGCTTGCGCTGCTGGACGCGTTGCCCGAGAGCGTTGCCGAGCAGGTGTTCCCCAAGGTGGCCAAGGGCGCCGTGCTCACCGCGGCGTTGAGCGAGCCGGCCAACCCGTTTGTGGTCAAGCCGGAAACCACGGCGGTCGCCGAGGGCGATTCGGTGCGCATCACCGGCCACAAGGTGGCGGTGCCCTACGCGGACCTTGCGCGCTGGCTGCTGATTCCCACCAATTCCGGTATCGCGCTTGTCGAATCGGATGCCGAGGGCATCACGCTGACACCGTCACCGGTGTCCGGCGGCATTCCCGAGTGCAGTGTGCGCCTGGACAATGTCGAGATTCCGGCCGAGCGGCTGCTGCCCGGCGGCATCGCGGCGCTGCACCGGCTCGCGGTCGCGTCGATCGGCTCCGTCGCGGACGGGCTGCTGAAGGGCGCGCTCGTCTTGACCGCCGAACATGTGCGCACGCGCAGACAGTTCAACAGACCGCTTGCCGAATTCCAGGCGGTGGCGCAGCAGATCGCCGATCTGTATGTCGTCTCGCGCACCCTGCACGCCGCAGCAGTATCGGCGAACTGGGCGCTGGCGCACGACGATCCCGGCCAGGCACACCAGGAGCGGATCGACGACGATCTCGATGTCCTGGCCTACACCGTGGCGTCGGAATTGCCCGCGGCCATGCAGAAGTGTCATCACCTACACGGTGGCCTCGGCGTCGACATCACCCACCCGATGCACCGCTACTACTCGCAGGCCAAAGACATCGCGCGCTGGCTCGGCGGCGAATCGTTCCGACTCGATCGATTGGGGGCCAGATGTTCATCGACCTGACCGCGGAGCAGCGCAAGCTGCGCGATGAATTGCGTTCGTATTTCGCCGATCTCGTGACTCCCGAAGAGGAAGCCGAGATGGCGGTCAACCGGCACGGCGACGCCTACCGCGCGGTGGTGCGCCGGATGGGTGCCGACGGCTGGCTCGGTGTCGGCTGGCCCAAGGAATACGGTGGCCAGGGCTTCGGTCCGATGGAGCAGCAGATCTTCTTCAATGAAGCGGTCCGCGCCGATGTGCCGCTGCCGCTGGTGACACTGTTGACCGTCGGGCCGACGCTGCAACAGTTCGGCACCGACGAGCAGAAGGCGAAGTTCCTGCCCGGAATCCTCTCCGGTGATATCCATTTCGCGATCGGTTACTCCGAACCCGAAGCGGGCACCGACCTGGCCTCGCTGCGGACCAGTGCCGTGCGCGACGAGTCCGGCGACTGGATCGTCAACGGGCAGAAGATCTTCACCACCGGTGCGCACGAGGCCGACTTCGTCTGGCTGGCGTGTCGGACCGGATCGGTCGAGTCGCGGCACCGCGGCATCACGATCCTGATCGTCGACACCACCGACCCCGGTTATTCCTGGACCCCGATCATCACCTGCGACGGCGCCCACCACACCAACGCCACCTACTTCGACAATGTCCACGTCCCGGCGAACATGCTGGTCGGCGCGGAGAACCGAGGGTGGAAGCTGATCACCACCCAGCTCAACCACGAGCGGGTAAGCCTCGGTCCGTCGGGCAAGATCGAGCAGCTCTACGACAAGGTGCGCGACTGGGCACAGCCGCGCGGTGTGCTCGCCGAGGCCGACGTGCGCCGTTCCCTCGGCCGTATCCACGCCATGGTCCGGCTGAACGAGCTGCTGAACTGGCAGGTGGCAGCCACCGTCGACGGTGACCAGGCCACTGTGATCGCCGATGCGTCGGCGACCAAGGTGTTCTCCACCGAATCGCTGCAAGAGGCGGGCCGGCTCGCCGAGGAAATCATCGGCCGCTACGGCGATCCCGCCGATCCGGCCACCGCCGAATTGCTGACCTGGCTGGACCGCAGAACCAAACAGAACCTGGTGGTGACCTTCGGCGGCGGCGTCAACGAGGTGATGCGCGAACTGGTCGCGTCATCCGGGCTGCAGTTGCCGCGAGTACCGCGATAGTGAACAACCAAAGGAGCCGCGCGTGCCGGAAACCATGACTCCGGAAGCGATTGCCGCCGCCGCCGAGCGCATCATCGCGGCCGGGGACTGCGCGCCACGTCCCGGGCGCGACCCGGTGAACCAGCCGATGATCAACAACTGGGTCGAGGCGCTCGGGGATGCCAATCCGATCTACGTCGACGAGGAAGCCGCACGGGCCGCAGGTTTCCCCGGCGCTGTCGCACCGCCGGCCATGGCCCAGGTGTGGACGATGTTCGGGCTCAACGGTTCGCGCCCGGACGACGATCCGATGGCCAAGGTCACCGAGCTGCTCGACGGCGCGGGCTACACCTCGGTGGTTGCCACCGACTGCCAGCAGACCTACCACCGGTATCTCACCGTCGGTGAGCAGGTTTCGGTGACGAGCAGGCTGGCCGAGATCCGTGGCCCCAAGCGGACCGCGCTGGGGGAGGGCTGGTTCGTCACCTTCCAGACCAGCTGGCAGGTCGGCGACGAGGTCGTCGCCGAGATGCTCTTCCGGCTGTTGAAGTTCGCGCCCGGCACCGGCGCCGCACCGAAAGAGCCCGAGGGGGCCCGCGTCAAGCCGCTGGTCTCCTGGGACACCGAGTTCTTCTGGGAAGGCACCCAAGCAGGCGAGCTGCGCATCCAGCAGCTGCCCGACGGCACGCTGCGGCACCCGCCGATCCCGGCGATCTGGAAAGACAAGTCCGAGCAGACCGACTATGTGGTGGCCTCGGGACGCGGCGAGGTATTCAGCTACGTCGTGCATCACGCTCCGAAAGTGCCCGGTCGGCAGCTGCCGTTCGTTGTGGCGCTCGTCGAATTGGAGGAAGGCGTGCGCATGCTCGGTGAACTGCGCGGCATCGACCCGGCCGAAGTGAAGATCGGGATGCCGGTCGAGGTCGAGTTCGACAAGCTCGACGACGAGGCCGTGCTGCCGGTCTGGCGGGTGTGCGCATGACCGCCGTGCAGGTAGGCACCGTGCTGCCGGAGCTGGTCATCGAGGCCGACCCGACCTTTGTGGTCAGCACGGCCCTGGCCACCAGGGATTTTCAGGACGTCCACCACGACAGGGACAAGGCGATCGCCCGCGGTTCCAAGGACATCTTCGTCAATATCCTCACCGACACCGGGCTGGTGCAGCGCTTCGTCACCGATTGGGCCGGTCCGCGCGCCATAGTGAAGTCGATCGCGCTGCGGCTGGGTGTTCCGCTGTATTCCGGTGACACCCTGACCCTTTCCGGCACGGTGACCGAGGTGGCAGGCGACGAGGTCCACATCGACATCGTCGGCAAGGACAGCCTCGGCGACCACATTACGGCGAAAGCCGTTATCTCCTATCGGGGTTCGAATGACTGAGCAAGGTATCTCGGGCCGCGCGGCCATCGTCGGGATCGGCGCCACCGACTTCTCCAAGGACTCCGGGCGCAGCGAACTGCGGCTGGCCGCCGAGGCGGTGACCGCGGCGCTCGCCGATGCGGGCCTCACACCCGCCGATGTCGACGGCCTGACGACCTTCACCATGGACACCAACACCCAGGCCGCGGTCGCGCGTGCCGTCGGGATTCCACAGCTGAAGTTCTTCAGCCACATCGGTTACGGCGGTGGCGCGGCGTGCGCCACCATCCAGCAGGCGGCGATGGCGGTGGCCACCGGTGTCGCCGACGTGGTCGTCGCCTATCGGGCGTTCAACGAGCGCTCGGTCTCGCGCTTCGGCCAGTTCTCCACGGCGCTGGCCACCGCACCGACCTCGTCGGGCATCGACGCGGGCTGGTCCTATCCGCAGGGGCTCGGCACACCGGCCGCGCAGGTGGCCATGGTCGCCCGCCGCTACATGCATGTGTACGGCGCGACGAGCGAGGACTTCGGCCGGGTGGCCGTCGCCGACCGCAAGCATGCCGCGGTGAACCCGAACGCTTTCTTCTACGGCAAACCGATCACGCTGGAAGAGCACCAGAATTCGCGTTGGATCGCCGAACCACTGCATCTGCTCGACTGCTGTCAGGAGTCCGACGGTGGGGTGGCGATCGTTGTCACCAGTGCCGAACGCGCCCGCGATCTTCCGCAGCGTCCGGCCGTAATCGCCGCCGCCGCACAGGGTTCCGGTGCCGACCAGTACGTAATGACCAGCTACTACCGCGACGCCATGACGGGTCTACCGGAGATGGGCCTTGTCGGTGCGCAGCTCTGGGCGCAGAGCGGGCTACGCCCCGACGATATGCAAGCCGCCATCCTCTACGACCACTTCACCCCGTTCGTTCTCATGCAACTGGAGGAACTCGGCTTCTGTGGTCGCGGCGAGGCCAGGGACTTCATCGCCGACGGAGCCATCGAAGTGGGCGGCCGCCTTCCACTGAACACGCACGGCGGCCAACTCGGCGAGGCCTATATCCACGGCATGAACGGCATCGCCGAGGCCGTCCGCCAAATCCGTGGCACCTCCGTCAACCCGGTCCAGGATCTGGAGAACATCCTGGTCACCGCGGGCACCGGGGTACCAACCTCGGGTCTGGTGCTCAGCGCGAACTGATCTGATCTCGGCGTTGGCCGGGATCGTATGGCCGTCGCCGGGATGCGGGATGGTGTCTGCCGCTATCCCGGCGACCGGCCGGGCCTGCGATCATGCGGCCGGGCTGGTTGTGGGTGGCGCAGTGGATATCGCCACCCGCGGCGATGTCGCCGATCGATATCGCGACGGAATCCTGGCCGAAGGCTTTCGCCGCGTCTGCTCCGAGTCGGGACGACAGCATGTAGTCGGCTTCGACGATGAGCACCGTCACTCGCCGAAACCTCGGGCGAGCTCTGTGTCGAATTCCTCGACGGTGAGTGGTCCGTTGCTGCGGTACCCGCCGGTTGTCGGGCGTGGTCTCGCCGCAGTTTCGTCGATCAGGCTGTCGATCTGCCGTGCCAGCGTCAACCCGTGGGCTGCCGCTAGCCGATGCAGCCTGTCGTGGGTTGCCTTCGGTACCTTGATGGTTGTAGCGGTCATGCCGCAGGGTAGACCGATCTGCCCTGGGAGGAGTTCGATGACCGACCGGCACCTTGTCGACGCTCATATTCTGGTCATCCGTGACGGTGAGCTGTTGCTCAGCAGGCGACGTAGCGACGACGAGTTCGACGGCCTGTGGCATCTGCCCGCCGGCAAGCTCGAAGCGGGTGAGTCCGTGGCCGTCGCGGCGGCGCGTGAGGCGCACGAGGAGGTCGGCATCGTCATAGACCCTGCGGACCTTCGTCTCTTTCACGTCGCCCATGTGATCGGCTCCGGTCGCGAAGCCCGCCTCGGCCTGTTTTTCGAGGTGCTGCACTGGACCGGCGACCCGGTCAATCGCGAACCGGACAAGTCCTACGAACTGCGCTGGTTCCCACTCGACGCACTGCCCGAGGACACACTTATCCGTTACCCACTGGCCGGAATCCGCGCCTATTTCTCTGGAAGCACCTACAGCGAACGCGGTTGGAATCACTAGTTCCTCGGTGCCGCACTCGGACTCCTGTGATTCGGAGCAGTCCCCGCGGAGCTCTCGCGCACACGAATGCTCGCAGACTGCCGCAACTAGCAGGAGGACGCTATGTCGAATCTTGTCGACTGCTGAGGTAGCGCGACAGCAGTGCGGTGAGTTGGTCGACGCTCTCCGGTGTTCGCGCTGGTAGGTGACTGCGGGCTCCTGCGAAGCGATCGAACACCGCCCCCTCGATGACGGCGACGAAATCGGATGCGGCCGCCGCGGGGTCCGCGAAACCCAAGGCGTGGAAGAGGTCTCGTGCGCGTTCGACGGAGAACAGGCTGTGCACCAGCCGGGGATGCAGGTCGGGATCGGCCAGCAGATCGATGAGCAGCGCATGCCGGACGATCAGGTGATTGCGGCGGTCGGCGAGTAGCTGGTCGAGCCATGTCGCGATAGCGCGGGCGATGTCGCCGGTGTCGATTGGCAGTGTGCCCGGCGCGGTGGGAGTTGGATCGTCCGGCTGTACGCCATCTGCCTGGCGTAGCCGTGTCTGTTCCGCACTGCCCGCGTGGTCGGCTCCCGCCGCGAAACTCTCCTCGGGTTGTTCATCGAGGTGCTGCGCTGGAGCAGCGGCGGATTGCGGGGCTATGAAACGGATGTCGGCGATCCGGGCGGCGAGGAAGTCTGTGCGGGAGCGGCTGGTGATGCGGTCGGTGATCGCTTCGATGAGTGCGCGTTTGGTGCGGAAGTAGTATGAAGCGGATCCGTCGGGCAGGTCGAGCGCGGTGTCGATGGCCCGGTGGGTAAGGGCTCGGATGCCTCGGGTGGCAATCACATCGATGGCGGCGTCGACTATGAGCGCGCGTCGGTCGGTTGTGGACATCGTCACCTTCTCTGGCGGAGACAAATCCTGATCCTCTACAACTGTAGAGGATCAGGAGGATGTCGTGGATATCAGTGCGATCGAATTGAATACCGACCAGCTGCGGGTTGCCGCTCGACTCGGTGAACTCGTCGATCGGCGCGGTCGCCCGGTCAAGCGTCACCGGGGGATCTACCTGCACGGCAGGCCCGGTCGCGGGAAGACAATGCTGATGGATCGGTTCTTCGCGAGTGTCACATCGAATCGCAAGCGCCGCTTCCATTTCCACACTTTCTTCGCCCAGTTGCACACGACCCTTACCGCATCCGGGGCCATCGATCGCGCCATCGACACCTTGCTCGGTGACGCCGACCTGGTCTGCTTCGACGAATTCCATGTGCACGACATCGGAGATGCGATGTTGATAGCCCGAACCCTCGACGCGCTGTTCGCCCGGCACATCGTGCTGGTGGTGACGTCGAACTACCCGCCGCAGGAGCTGCTGCCCAACCCGCTGTTCCACGACCGCTTCGTGCCGACCATCGACCGCATCGTCGCCCACCTGGATGTCGTCTCGGTCGACGGCCCGCTCGACTACCGCACCCGCGCCTCGCACGAGGGCGCACCAACCGGATTCGTCGCGGGCCTATACGTGGTCCGCCCGGCGGCGGGCGAGGTCGAAGCAGGCCTGTCCCATCCGGGGGTCACCTCCTGCGGGGCGGGTGGTGTCGAGGTAGCCATCGGCGTTCGGCACGTCCACGCTCGAGCTGTCGACGGTGCATCGATCGTCATCGACTTCGGTGCCTTATGCGGCACGCCGACCTCGTCGGCGGACTATGTCCAACTGGCCCAACGCTTTTCGAACTGGACCCTCTGCGATGTGCCCCGCCTGCGCGATGTGCCACCCGACTGGGCGATGCGCCTGGTGAACCTGGTCGACGTGCTCTACGACGCAGACCTCCAGCTCACCGTGTCGGCTCGAGTGCCACTGACGGATCTGGTCGCCGACGTTCCGCTCCCCGATATCTCGCGCACCGCCAGCCGGTTGAGCGAGCTCACCCAACCCGACCTGCCCACGATCCCATCGCCACCCAACCTGGCAACAGCGGTGGCGTAACCCGACGTACTTCATCGACACCTGCGCCCCCTTCGGGTGGGCGCGGAATGTGCGGAGCGGTTCGCTACCGAGCAGTTGCGTTGTCCTGCGCTGAGGTGGTCATCGACGCTAGTCGAATGGTGGTTGGTGACCACTGGCAGAGCAACCATTTCACTACGCTCGGCGGTTTCTCTCCTTTCGATGGTTTTGCC
Organism: Nocardia sp. NBC_01009; assembly: GCF_045208035.1. NCBI lineage: Bacteria > Bacillati > Actinomycetota > Actinomycetes > Mycobacteriales > Nocardiaceae > Nocardia > Nocardia sp. NBC_01009. The sequence continues at coordinate 1,773,193 of NZ_CP108695.1, forward strand.
GAGGCCACAAGATTGAGCCACGGCATTTGTGACGGGGTCCGAACAGGGCCGATAGCGCAAGCTGATCGGGCTGGAGCTGTGGTGGTGCAGTTTAAGAGGCGGGAGTCCTAAGTATTCGATTCGCGCTCGAGCGGACTGCTCGGCATGTAACTATGTGGCTGTTTTGTGCAGTACTCAGAGGTGGCGGTAACGAAGTGGCCGGGGCGCGAGCGCCGATATTGCGCGTGATCGTGCTGATCACGCTGGTTGCGTTTGCCGCGATCGCATTACGTGGACACATCCCGGGCGCGGCGGGGCCCGCGCAGCCCCGATCGATTCCGTCGGCGCTCGCGGTGGCGTTGATGCCGGTGCTGCTCACCGTCTCGATCGTCATTCTGATCGCCGGAGTAATCGCAAGTCAGCATCGGCTTCCGCTGGCCATGCCGGTGTCGGATCGCGTCGTCGACCGCAGGCCGGGACGGCTCGGCAGGTTCGGCTTGCTGGTGCTTGCCGTGCTGGCAGGTCTTGCACTGGTGGTCGCGGCGGCGTCCGCGGTCTTCTTCGTCGGTGTCGGCCGTGAAGGTGGCGCCGAGCGGCCGCCGCCTCCCACCGGCTCCGCCGAACCGACCGAACAAGTTGTCACCACACCCGCCGACCCGTCGGGGCCGGCCTCCCAACTGACCGGCACCACGCTGCTGTTGGCCACGGTCGCGGCTATCGTGCTGGTCGCCGTCGCCATCATCGGCCTGGTGGTGGTCGCGGTGGCGGTCCGGCGCCGACCCGTTCCGGTGGCACCGCCACCTGCCCCGGCCGCGCCGACCGAGGCCGGTTCACTGGCGAGGGCCGCCGAGATGGGCCTTGCCGCGATGAATGCGCCGGGCCAGGACCCACGTACCGCGATCATCGCCTGCTACGTCGCGATGGAGCACGGCCTGTCCTTCGATCGCGCTGCCGCGCCGCTGGCCTCGGACACCCCGATGGAGGTGCTGGCGCGCGCTTTCGAACGCGGTGCGCTGCACGACGCATCCGCACGGGAACTGGTCGCACTGTTCGAGGAGGCCAGATTCAGCCCGCACTCGATGCTCGAATGGCAGCGGATGCGAGCCGAACAGCTGCTGCGCATTGTGCTCGCCGATCTGCAAGGTGAGGTGCGGGCATGAATCGTATGGGAATCGTGCTCGGCGCGGCCGCGGTCGTCGTGCTGATCGAGCTCGTCACCTTCGGCAAGGCGCGCGAAGCGATGCTGATGCTGGCCGGAGTCCCGGTCGCGGTCGCGCTTTTTCAGCTGATCTGGTCGCTGCGCGCCAAACCTGCACACAGCGACCACATCGACCACATCGACACCGACAACATCGAGAACGGCCCTGCGGAGATGCTGTACCACTGGCACGCCAGGGCGGAGATGCTTGCCGACCGGGCCGACGGGACCCGCGCCGAATGGGATCGGCACTTGCGGCCGCTGCTGGCCAAGGAGTTCGAGTTGTCCACTGGTCTGCGGGTCGCGAAGAACCGCAGGGCGACCGAGGCCGCCGGAATACTGCAGTTCGGCCCGGAACTGTGGCGCTGGGTGGATCCGGCCAACTCGGCCTTGCGCGATCAGACGACTCGCGCACCTGGGCGGGCGGCGCTGGATGAGATCCTGCGTCGGCTACAGGGGATGTAATGCGTGGCATGAGGGATCAGGACCGGAGGAGGCAGCGTGTGTAACCGCGTAGGGCCCCGATCATGCCCAATTGATTGCCGTCTACAGAGAATGAATGGGTTGAGGCAAGTGCGGGAAGTCAAATGACGATGCCGATGGACGCGACAGTCCAGCGCAGCGAGGCGGTGCTTCGGGAGTTGTCCCGGGTCATCGTCGGCAAGCGGGACGAGTTGCAGCTGATCATGATCGCTGTCTTGTCCGGTGGTCATGTCCTGATCGAGGACCTACCAGGTCTCGGCAAAACGCTCATCGCCAGATCTTTCGCCGCCGCGTTCGGGCTGGAATTCACCCGCGTGCAGTTCACGCCGGATCTGTTGCCCGCGGATCTGCTCGGGTCGACCATCTACGACATGTCCTCGGGCCGGTTCACGTTCCGGCGTGGGCCGGTGTTCACCAATCTGCTGCTCGCCGACGAGATCAACCGGACACCGCCGAAGACGCAGGCTGCGCTGCTGGAGGCGATGGCCGAGGGCCAGGTCAGCATGGATGGCGAAACCTATTTGCTGCCACAGCCTTTCGTTGTGCTCGCGACCGACAATCCGATCGAGTACGAGGGCACCTATCCGCTGCCGGAAGCGCAGCTGGACCGGTTCGCGATCCAGCTGCGGCTCGGTTATCTCTCCGAGCACGACGAGACGCAGATGATCCGCCGCCGACTGGAGCGTGGCTCGACACCGCCGACGGTGGGGCAGGTGGTGGACGCGAACGGGCTGCTGGAAATGCGGCAGTCGGTGGAGTTCGTCACCGTGCACCCCGACGTGGTCGGCTACGTCGTCGCGCTCGCGACCGCCACCCGCGGGCATCCGCAGGTGGAGGTGGGTGCAAGCCCGCGCGCCGAACTCGACCTGGTGCAGATGTCGCGGGCACGAGCCTTGCTGCTCGGCCGGGACTACGTGATTCCGGAGGATGTGAAAGCGCTGGCGATTCCCGCGATGGCGCACCGGATCACGCTGCGCCCGGAGATGTGGGTGCGCCGGATCCGCGGCGAGGACGTCATCGGCGAGCTGTTGCGCCGCCTTCCGGTTCCGCGCGCTTCGGTGACATGAGACATCGCGACGCGAGCACGACCGTCGAGGTCGAATTACAGTGGCGGCCTGCGCCATTGGTGTTCATGCTCGCGGTGTGCGCGGCCTCGGCACTGCTGCTCGCGGTGGTATTGGGCCGCTGGCAGCTCGTGGTGTTCGCCGCGCCACTGCTCGGTGTGCTCGCCACCGCGTCGTGGCAGCAGTCGCCGACCAGGATTCAGGTCGACGGCGGTGGGACGCTGCGGTGTTTCGAGACGGAGGAGGTCGTGCTGACGGTCGCGGCCTTCGTCGAGACCGGACACGCATTGCTGCGCTGCAAGCCCGAACCGGTGGAAAGGCTCGGGATCGAGGTCGAGGAGGCGAATGATTCCGGGACGGCTCCCGCTGGGCTGCGGATGGCGCTGACGGCCGACCGTTGGGGTCGGTATCCGCTGTCGGTACGGATTTCCGCGCTCAGCCCGGCGGGACTGTCGGTGGCCTCCGCGGTGGTGCCCGCCGGTCAGCTGTTCGTCTATCCGATCACCGATCCGCAGCGCATGCGGCTGCCGCGCACCGAGCTGCCCGAACGGCTCGGCACCCACCTGACTCGCAAATACGGTCCCGGCGTCGAGTACGCCGATATCCGCGCCTACGCCCCCGGCGACCAACTGCGCATCGTGAACTGGCCGGTGAGTGCGCGCCGCGGCAGGCTCTACGTCACCGAGCGGCTGACCAACCGTTCCGCGGATGTGGTTGTCCTCGTGGATACTTCGCAGCAGGCGCCGGGGCCTGCCACCGAGTCCTTGGAGCTGTCGGTGCGCGGCGCGGCGCAAGTGGTGCAGTCGACATTGCAGGCCGGTGACCGCACGGCGGTCGTCTGCCTCGGCCAGTCACCGCGCTGGCTGCGGCCCGATATCGGCCGTCGCCAGTTCTATCGGATCGTCGACACTGTGCTCGATGTCGGCGACGAGCACATCCAGACGACCGGCACGCTCGCTCCGCACGGGGCAGTGCCGATCGGCGCGATCGTCGTCGCCTTCTCCACCCTGCTCGACACCCAGTTCGCGCTGGCACTGATCGATCTGCGCAAGCGCGGGCACGTCGTGGTCGTCGTGGATGTCCTGCGCGGCACGCCCTTCCATGATCATCTCGATCCGACGCTGGCCAGAATGTGGCAGCTGGAGCGCACGTCGATGTACCGGGACATGGGCACCGTCGGCGTCGACATCGTGGCGTGGCCGGATGGTGCGCGCCTCGATGAGGTCATGCGGCTGATCCCGGATCACCGACGCACGGTTCGGGTGCGCCGATGATCCGTTTCCTCGCCGTCCTGTCCGGTGCGCTGCTGGTGACATCGGTGACCCTCATGACGCCATGGGCAGGCATCCCCGCGTTGATACTGGTCGCGGCGGGCTGGTGGTTCCGGCTCGCGGCCGTCGCAGCGGTGTTGCTGGCGATCGGCGTGCTCGCCGCCGCCGACACCGGCGTGCTCGCCGCCGCGGCGACGGGATTGGTCGCCACCACCTACCTGCTGAACACCGCGACGGTGTCGGCGCCGATCGGTGTGGTCCCGACGACGGTTCCCTCGGTGGTCGGCGCCGTCGGATTCACCGCCGCGGCCGTCGGTGCTGCGCTGCTGCCGCTGCGCCTGGCCTGGGCTCCGATAGCGGCACCGATCGCGGTGATCGTGTTGTACGCCTTGATAGTCCAGGGTCTCGCCGCTCGTCGCGGCCGCACCGGAGACGAATCCGCCACGGCCGCGGGCTGATCAGGCGGGCAGGAAACGCAGCGTGACGTCGCCGAGCACGGGGGCGTCGGCGCGTTCGACCACGGTGGCCGCGATGGTCAGCTCGTTGCCTTCGCGCCAGATCCGGGTGCGCAGGGTTTCACCGGGGTAGAGCACCCCGGCGAAGCGCGCACGGAATCCGGTGACCCGGCTCGCATCCGAGTCGAGCACGGTGTCTGTGGCGGTCTTGCAGACAATTCCGTAGGTGCACAGTCCGTGCAGGATCGGGTTGGGGAAGCCTGCGGCGCGGGCGAATGCGGGGTCCGAATGCAGCGGGTTGCGGTCGCCGCACATCCGGTACAGCAGCGCCTGCTGCGGCAGCGTCGGTGTGATGACATCGAAATCCGGTGTGCGATCGGGCAGCACCGACTTGGTGCTCGGGCCGCGTTCGCCGCCGAAACCACCCTCGCCCTTGGCGAAGATGGACGAGCGCGCGGTCCACAGCGGCTCGCCGTCGGAACCGGTGACCGTCTGCTCCTGCACGACGACGGCGGCGGAACCCTTGTCCCACAGTTCGGTGATCCGACCGGTGCTGGTCGCCTTGCCCGCGGCCGGGATCGGGCGGTGCACCTCGACCTCCTGATGCCCGTGCACCACCTTGGCCAGATCGATATCGATGCCGGGGAACCGCACCGTGGGCGGCTCGGTGTCGTGCAGCGTCGCGGCGACGGTCGCGAAGGTCGGCAGCACCTGCGGGCCGTGGTCATCGAGATAACGTAGCTCGGCGCGGTCGGTCCAGCGGGTGCCCGCACCCAGCCCGAGCTGATAGAGCTGCACGTCGGACGGCGTCCACGCGAACTCCCGGCTCGGGAGCTGCGCGCCGAGCGCGATTTGCGGGTCGATGGGCATCGAGTTCTCCTTGTGAGTGCTTGTGGACAGCTTCCGCGGTCCGGTGCAGGCGGCCATCGGTCGGACGCGTCCTTGCCGGGTCGATCCGAGGCGACCTCCGGTCCGTCCCTCGCGGTGACGGTGGCCTCGGATCGATCCTGCGGCGTCCGTATCGGACCGGGCAAGGGGGTGTCCGGTCGGTGAGACGGACGCCGCGTCGATCGGTTACGCCTCGGCGGCGGCCTTGTTCGACAGCTGCTTCTTCCGCTCGGCGATATCCAGCACCGCTAGGTATCCGAAGGTGATGGCGGGTCCGATGGTGGCGCCGGGGCCCGCGTAGGTGTGGCCCATCACCGGAGCGCTGGAGTTGCCGGAGGCGTAGAGGCCCTCGATCACGGTCTGGTCCTCGCGCAGCACGCGGCCCGCGGTATCGGTGACCAGCCCGCCCTTGGTGCCGAGGTCGCCGGGCACGATTTTGGCCGCGTAGTAGGGGCCCTGCACCAGCCCGGCCAGGCACGGGTTCGGCTTGACGGTCGGATCGCCGTAGTACCGGTCGTAGTGGCTGTCGCCGCGGCCGAAGTCCTCGTCCTTGCCGAGCTCGGCGAAGGTGTTGAACCGAGCGACGGTCGCGGCGAGGGTGTCGGCGGGCACGCCGATTTTCGCCGCCAGCTCCTCGAGCGTGTCCGCCTTGACGATGTTGTCGTTTTCCATCCAGCGGGACGGAAACCGCAGACCAGGCTGCAATCCGGCGAAGATGTAGCGGTTCCGGTAGCGCTGGTCGAACACCAGCCACGAGGGGATGTTCTCGCCGGGACCTTCACCCTGCCCGTATTCGCCGCCGTACATGGTGTGCACAGCCTCGACGTAAGGAGCGGACTCATTACCGAATCGCTTGCCGTCGGCGTTGACCATGATGGTGCCGGGCAGATTGCGCTCGGCCAATGCGAACCACGGCCTGCCGCCCTTGAACACGGTCGGCCCCCACCAGGCGTCCTCCATGAAGCCGACGGCGCCGCCTGCCTCCATGCCCGCGATGATGCCGTCGCCGGTGTTGGCGGCCGCACCGGTGGTCCACTCGGTGGTGATCGGCTGACGCTGGTATTTCGTCCGCATCTCGGCGTTGTGCTCGAAGCCGCCGCTGCCGAGCACGACGCCGTAGCGCGCGGTGAAAGTGACGGGTTCGCCGTCCTGCAGCGCCTCGACGCCGGTGACCACCCCGTTGTCCACGATGAGCTTGGTCAGTGGAGTGTTCAGCAGCAGCGGCACATTCGCGTCCACAACGCCCTTGCGCATGGCCGCGATGATGGCCTGACCCATCACCATCAAGTGCTTGCGGGTGAACTTGGCCCAGTAGGTGCGCGCGCCGACCCGCAGGGCCCGCAGAATGCCCTTCGGATGGCGACGGATCAGGTTCAGGCGCACGAAATCGGCCTGCGTGACCGCCACGTTCAGCGGCGCCTTGGCGTACGGCGGCTCCAGCTTGAACCGCTCCTCGCCGAGGATCATGGCGTTGAACGGCTTCGGCTCGCACGAGCGCCCCTCGCCCTTGCCGCCGGGGGCCTCCGGGTAGTAGTCGGAGTAGCCGGGCACCCACTTCATCTGCAGCGGGGTGTGATCGAGCACGAAGTCGAACGCTTCCGCGCCGCGGTCGATGTAGGTATCGATCCTTTCCTTCGGTACCACCTCGCCGATGATGCTGTGCAGGTAGGTGCGCGCGACCTCGCGGTCGTCGGGCCGCCCGGACGCCAGCAGCGCCTTGTTGCCGGGGATCCACACGCCACCACCGGAGCGGGCGGTCGATCCGCCGTAGTGCGCGGCCTTCTCGATGATCACCGCGCTGAGCCCATGGTGTGCCGCGGCGAGGGCGGCGGTCATGCCGGCAGCGCCGCTCCCGACCACCACCACGTCGTATTCCCGATCTGTCATGTAGAACACGTTATAGAATGGGGCGGCCGTTGGTCTATGTTGTGTGGCAGAAGACTTGCTCGGCGTTCCATTAGTCGGGAAAACTTGTTTCAGTTTCGGACCGGAGTGGAGTACATGGGCCTCGAATGGGACCTGGCCGCCGACGTAGTCGTGGTCGGATACGGCGCCGCGGGTGCGGCGGCCGCGCTGGAAGCGACGGATGCGGGTGCGCAGGTACTGGTGCTGGAGCGGTTCGCCGGTGGCGGTGCATCGGCGTTGTCCGGCGGCATCATCTACGCCGGCGGCGGCACATCGGTGCAGCAAGAAGCGGGTGTGCGCGATACGCCGGAGCAGATGCTCGCCTATCTCGAGCGTGAAGTCGGCACCGCTGTCACACCCGAGACGCTGCGTCGCTTCGTGGCCGAGAGCCCCGCGATGATCGAGTGGCTGCAGGGCCACGGCGTGCCGTTCGAGGCGTCGCTGTGTCCGTACAAGACCTCGTATCCGAACGACAGCTACTACCTCTACTACTCGGGCAGTGAGGTTTCCGGCTACGGTCGCGAGGTCGCGGCGCCCGCGCAGCGCGGGCATCGGGTCAAGGGCAGGGGCACGTCCGGCAAGAAGCTGACCGGCCCGCTGGCCGCATCGGCCTCCCGGCGTGGCGTGCGGGTGGAAACCCTCACGCAGGCAACCCGTTTGATCGTCGATGACAACGGCACCGTGATCGGCGTGGAATGCCGGACGCTGCGCGACGCTCCCGGCCGGATCAGGGATCGCTACACCCGGATGGCGAAAATCGCCGCCAAGCCGGGCATTTACTATCCACCGCTGCGCAAAGCCATGGAACGACAGCTGGCGAAGATGGATCGCCGCTACCGCACCACTATTCGGATCCAGGCCAGGCGCGGCGTGGTACTCAGCGCGGGCGGGTTCATCGCCAATCGCGCGATGCTGCAGGAGTACGGGCCGCGGTACCGCGGCGGCCTCGCCCTCGGCACCACCGGCGACGACGGCAGCGGAATCCTGATGGCGCAGCAGGTCGGCGCGGCGACCGATCGGATGGGCAATATCTCGGCCTGGCGATTCATCTTGCCGCCCAGTGCTTTTACCGGTGCAGTGCTGGTCGATGCGGACGGCAAGCGGGTGATCGACGAGACCAGGTACGGCGCGGCAGTCGGGCACGCGCTGATCACCGAGCACGACGGCAAAGGCTGGCTGCTCGCTGATGACGACCTCATGCGCACCGCCATCTCGCAGATCGGCGGCCAATCCGCCTGGTTCCAGCGCGGACAGTTCGAGGCGATGCGGCGGACCGCGGTGCGCGGCGCGACCCTGGACGCGGTGGCGGCGAAGGCCGGTATCGACGCGGACGGCTTGCGTGCCACCGTGGCCGCCCACAATGCCGCCATCGAGAACGGCGCCCCCGATCCGGTCGGCAAGCCCGCCGAATTCACCAAAACGGTAGGGGCAGGGCCGTTCTGGTTGTTGGATGTGGGTATCAAGCCGAGTGTCGTCAACCCGTGCCCGATGCTCACCCTCGGCGGCGTTGTCGTCGACGAGGGCACCGGAGCGGTGAAATCGACTGCCGGAAACGATATTCCCGGCCTGTACGCGGCGGGCCGGACAGCGGTCGGGATCTGCTCGGACTCCTATGTCAGCGGATTGTCCCTTGCCGACTGCATCTACTCCGGCCGTCGCGCGGGAAAGTTCGCGGCAGGCAGCGAAACCAGCTCGCGGGCGGCAGCGTCCGGAGGGGTCCTTGCACGGGCCGCGATGCCCGAGCCGACAACAGTGGAAGGAAATTAGCGTGCTGTCCGACTCGGTACGAACCGAATTGGCCGATGAACTCGAGGTCGCCGAGCGCGACCGGGTGGCCATCGACCCCCTCGTCGCCAGGCATCCCGATATCGATGTCGTCGACGCCTATGAGATCCAGCTGATCAATATTCGGCGCAAGCTCGACAACGGGGCCACGGTGGTCGGCCACAAGGTCGGGCTCTCGTCGCTCGCGATGCAGCAGATGATGGGCGTCGACGAACCCGACTACGGTCATCTCCTCGCGGACATGGAGGTCTTCGAGGACGTTCCGGTCGAAGCGTCGCGCTACCTGTTCCCGCGAGTGGAGGTCGAGGTCGGCTTCGTGCTCGGCGCCGACCTGCCCGGCGAAGACTGCACCGAGGCCGATGTGCTCGCCGCGACGGTCGCCTACGCGCCGTCCATCGAACTGATCGATTCCAGGATCAAGGACTGGAAGATCGGGCTCGCCGACACCATCTCCGACAATGCGTCCTCCGCGGGCTTCGTGCTCGGCGCGGCACGGGTCGCGCCGAAAGAGCTGGATATCAAGGCCATCGACGCCGTGCTCACCCGCAACGGTGAGGTGGTCGCGGAGGGCCGCAGCGATGCGGTGCTCGGTGATCCGGTCATCGCGGTGGCGTGGCTGGCCCGCAAGGTCGCCGGTTTCGGCGTGCGTTTGAAGGCGGGCGACATCGTGCTGCCCGGTTCCTGCACCCGTGCCATCGACGCCCGCCCTGGCGATGCGTTCCACGCCGAGTTCGCCGGACTCGGTTCTGTTCGTTTGCAATTCAAGTAGGAGGCCTGCCGTGTCCGAAACGGGGACCGTCACCGCCGCGATCGTCGGATCCGGCAATATCAGCACCGATCTGCTGTACAAACTGCTGCGCTCCACCACGGTGGAACCGCGCTGGATGATCGGCATCGACCCGGAGAGCGAGGGTCTGAAGCGGGCTCGCGGGCTGGGGCTGGAAACCTCGCACGAGGGCGTCGACTGGCTGCTCGGCCAGTCCGAGCTGCCGGACCTCGTCTTCGAGGCGACCTCGGCGTACGTGCACCGTGCCGCCGCGCCGCGGTATGCCGAAGCCGGCATCCGCGCGGTCGATCTCACGCCCGCCGCCGTCGGACCCGCCGTGGTGCCGCCGGTGAACCTCGGCGCGAATATCGACGCGCCGAACGTCAATATGATCACCTGCGGTGGCCAGGCCACCATCCCGATCGTCGCGGCCGTGTCGCGCGTGGTGCCGGTCGTCTACGCCGAGATCGTCGCCTCGGTGTCGTCGGTCTCCGCCGGACCGGGCACGCGCGCCAATATCGACGAATTCACCAAGACCACCTCGCGTGGCGTGGAGACCATCGGTGGCGCCGAGCGCGGCAAGGCGATCATCATCCTGAACCCGGCCGAGCCGCCGATGATTATGCGCGACACCATTTTCTGCGCGATCCCGGAAGACGCCGATACCGAAGCCATCGCCGAATCCATCCACCGGATGGTCGCCGATATCCAGCAGTATGTGCCGGGCTACCGGCTGCTCAACGAGCCGCAGTTCGATCCGCCGTCGGTGATTTCCGGTGGTATGGCGAAGGTTTCGGTGTTCGTCGAGGTCGAGGGCGCGGGCGACTTCCTGCCGCCGTACGCGGGCAATCTCGACATCATGACCGCCGCGGCCACGCAGGTCGGCGAGGTCATGGCCAAGCAGATCCTCTCGGCCCGGGTGTAAGGAGCTCCAACCATGACATATTCCGCAGACCTCGACATTCGCGTCACCGACACCTCGCTGCGCGACGGCTCGCATCACAAGCGCCATCAGTTCACCGGCGAGGATGTCCGCAATATTGTCGCGGCCCTCGACGGTGCCGGCGTTCCGGTCATCGAGGTGACCCACGGCGACGGCCTCGGTGGCTCCTCGTTCAACTACGGCTTCTCGAAAACCCCTGAGCAGGAACTGGTCAAGATCGCCGCCGAGACGGCCAAGCAGGCCAAGATCGCCGTGCTCATGCTGCCCGGTGTCGGCGTCAAGGAAGACATCAAGGTCTCCCAGGACAACGGCGCCTCGATCTGCCGCATCGCGACCCACTGCACCGAGGCCGACGTCTCGATCCAGCACTTCGGCCTCGCGCGCGAACTCGGCCTGGAAACCGTCGGCTTCCTGATGATGTCGCACACTCAGCCGCCGGAGGCGCTCGCCAAGCAGGCCCGCATCATGGCCGACGCGGGCTGCCAGTGCGTGTACGTGGTGGATTCGGCAGGAGCCCTTGTCCTGGAACAGGTTTCCGATCGCGTGGCGGCTCTCGTCGCGGAACTGGGCGATGACGCCCAGGTGGGTTTCCACGGCCACGAGAACCTGGACCTCGCGGTGGCCAACTCGGTCTACGCGGTCCGTGCGGGTGCCAAGCAGATCGACGGCAGCGCCCGCCGTTTCGGCGCGGGCGCGGGCAACACCCCCGTCGAAGCCTTCGTCGGCGTCTGCGACAAGCTCGGCCTCGAGACCGGCATCGACTTCTTCGCCATCGCCGACGCCGCCGAAGACGTCGTCCGCCCCGTCATGCCCCAGGAATGCCTACTGGACCGCCAGGCCCTCATGATGGGCTACGCGGGCGTCTACTCCAGCTTCCTCAAGCACGCCGAACGCCAAGCCGAACGTTACGGCGTCTCGGCCGCCGAAATGCTGGTCCGCGCAGGCAAACGCAAACTGGTCGGCGGCCAGGAAGACCAGCTCATCGACATCGCCCTCGAACTCCAGCGCGAACAGGCGGTTGTCTCGGCCTAACCGATGTCCCCGCAGTTGGGCCGCGATCGGTGCACATCACGGTCCGCGTCCCGACTACCGGTCACCTCGAGCGCGGCGAGGATGTCGTCGCGTTCGAGATCCGGGTAGTCAGCCAGGATGTCGTCGACGCTCATCTCCGCATCAAGCAATTCGAGCAACATAGCTACGGGATATCGCAGCCCGCGTACCACTGGCTTCCCGTGGCAGATGCCTGGATCCGTGGTGATGCGATCAGCACTCGGCATAGGCCCACGGTATCGAGTGTGTTGCAAGGTTTGGCGGAATATCCACAATCCGAAGATCCCACTTCGCGCGGCATTTCCTCGCAGGTACCCGGCTCCTATACTGGCGAGAGCAAGCCTGGTCGGGTGTCGGCGATCGCAGTGGTCTTCGGTGGTCGGCGTTCGATGGTTACCCAATCGAGGTCGCTTTGCGGGTCGGTGTAGCGGCCGAAGCCTCTCGCGAGGAGGGCTGCATGACTGATCCGATTCACACGAAGGTCTGTTTGACCTGCCGGGAGTACGCGGATCCCGCATTGGCGGTATTCCTCGTTCCGGAGCCGCTGGTCCGTGGCGGATGCATTCTGCATCTGTTGGAGCAGACGCCGCTCACTTCCGCGGCCCCGCATCTCGATGCCGGTTTGATGGAGCTGGTCCAAACCCAGGTCGAGCCGTACAGCTCCGTGCGTGCGGAGTTCCGGGATTTCCCCGCGCGACTACCCGACTACGCGCGCACCCGCGCCATCCTGCACGACCACTTGATCACCGACCCCGCCCCGATCGGCCTGGACACCGCCGACACCGCCGACATGACGCGCCTGGCATCACTCCCGGAACTCCCGATCGGCCCCCGGCGCGTCGACGACTTCCAGGACTACGCCGTCCGCATAGCCATGCTGGCCATCTACCGTCATTTCGAAATAGACCAGCGCATTCCCCTCCTCTACCACGGCTACGCCGATCCCACGAACGGCTGGTTCGCCCTCCGCGCCGCCTCCGCGTGACCTCCGAACCGGGAGCGCACCCGGCCATCTCGATGTGTCACGGACGTGCTCCCCACGCATCGTCGTCGCCGATGCGGTCTTCAGTTCCGAAGAACTCATCGGCTTCCTCCCGCATCCGGGCATAGTCCACACGCGGCAGTCTGCGATGTCGTTCCACTAGTTCCACCGCGGTCCGGCGGCGACTGCGACCGACTGGTCGCAGTTCGGCCACCTCGATGCCATTGCGGGTGACCCGGAATATCTCGCCGGCCTCGACCGCGTCCATCACCGCCGCAGAGTTATTGCGGAACTCACGGTGGCTGATCGTCCTCATCGCCCCATTGTCGCCACGCGTAGCACCCAATCACTACATGGGGCTACAGCCAGGTGTCCAACGTCGTCGTGGTGAGGAAGTGCTCGAGGTCGTGGCGCCAGGGGGCCGGGACGGTCTTGTCCGGTTCGATGGCGCTGTACTGGCCTCGGTAGAACAACAGCGGCCTGCCGGAGGTGGTCGACTCCGACAGGGCCAGCACTCGGCCGATCACGATGTAGTGATCGCCGCCGTCGACGACGCTGTCCACCGTGCACTGGATGGTGGCCAAGGCATCGTCCAGGAGCGGAAGCTCCAGTTCTGAGGTGTGCCAGCGGGTTTCGGCGAACTTGTCGAGTTCGCGGGAACCGAAGCGGGCACACAGCTGCTGCTGTTGTTCGGCGAGGACATTCACGCAGAAGCGCCCGGCCTGTTCGATCGCCGCCCAGGACCGGGAGGTCTTGGTGGGGCAGAACAGCACCAGCGGCGGTTCGAGGGAGAGGGCGGCGAACGACTGGCAGGCGAATCCCATCGGGGCGCTGTCACCATCGAAGGTGGTGATCACCGTGATGCCGGTGGCGAACTGGCCGAGTACGTTGCGGAACTGCCGTCCATCGATGGCGGGATAATCTTCAGTTGTCATCGTGTCGCTCGCCCCGTTCATTATTGCTGTCGCTGTCCGACCGTGAAGTCGTGACCCCACAGGCTCACCGCGGTGGATTCCCGGGCGATCCATGAATGATCGTCGACTTCGAGCCCTTCGCAACCGAATTCGACATCGAATCCGCCAGGGGTCTTCATGTAGAAGGACAGCATCTTGTCGTTGACGTGCCTGCCGAGCGTCGCGGACATCTTCACCTTCTTGCGCAGCGCCCGATCGAGGCACAGCCCGACGCTGTCGGAGCCCTCCACCTCGAGCATCAGATGCACGATGCCGCTCGGTGTCGGCATCGGCAGGAAGGCGAGTGAGTGGTGGCGCGGGTTGCAGCCGAAGAAGCGCAGCCAAGCCGGTTCGCCGTCGGCGGGCCGCCCGACCATTTGCGGTGGCAGCCGCATCGAGTCGCGCAGCCGATAGCCGAGGACATCCCGGTAGAACGTCAGCGAGGCCTGGTCGTCCTTGGTGCTCAGCACCACATGGCCGAGTCCTTGTTCGCCGGTGACGAACGTGTGCCCGTAGGGGCTGACCACACGCCGATGTTCCAGCGCCGCACCGTGGAAAGCCTCCAGCGCATTGCCGGAGGGATCCTCGAAACGGATCAGCTCGTCGACCCTGCGGTCGGCGCGTTCAGCCGCAGTGCCCTCCTTGAAGGGCACCCCGGCCGCGTCCAGCCGATCCCGAATATCCTGCAGCTCACCGGCATTGGCAGTCTCCCAGCCGGAGACCTGCAGCTGGTCCCGCTCACCGGGCACGATGACGAGCCGAGCCGGGAAATCGTCCATCCGCAGGTACAGCGCGTTCGGATCGCTGCCCTTGCCCTCGACCATGCCGAGTACCTTGAGGCCGTATTCGCGCCAGGCCGCCATGTCGGTCGCCTCGATGCGTAAGTACGCCAGTGATCGAATGCCCATCACTTCTCCTTGACGCCGGCAAGGAAGTCGCTTGCCAGCCGGTTGAATTCGTCGAACTTCTCCAGCTGCGCCCAGTGCCCGCAACCACCGAACACGTGCAGCTGAACTCGTGGAATCAGTTTCGTCGCCACCAGCGCGCCGTCGAGCGGATTCACTCGATCTTCTCGACCCCAGATGAGCAGCACTGGTTGGCGCAGCTTGTAGGCGTCGCGCCAGATCATGCCCTGCTCGAAGTCGGGTCCGGAGAACGACTTTCCCATCGCCCTGGTCGCCGCCAGCGACTCCGGCGTGCTTGCTGAGGCGAAACGCTCGTCGATCAGTTCTTCGGTGATCAGCGACTGGTCGAAGACCATGATCCGCAGGAAGGCTTCGATGTTCTCCCTGGTCGGCGCGTAGTTGAACTTCCCGAGGTTCTTCACGCCCTCGGTCGGGTCCGGCGCGAACAGGTTGACGCTCAACCCGCCGGGGCCCATCAACACCAGCTTCCCCGCGCGCTCCGGGTAGTCCAGCGCGAACCGCACCGCGGCACCGCCGCCCAGCGAATTGCCGAGCAGATGGACCCGGCCGCTGATCTCCAGGTGATCCAGCAGGTCCTTCAGTGCCGACGAACTGTGCACGAAGTACTGCGGATGGTCGACCGGCTTGTCCGACTGCCCGAACCCCGGCTGATCCACCGCAAGCACGTGAAAGTTCTGCGCCAGCACCGGGATGTTGCGTGCGAAGTTCGACCAGGAGGAGGCGCCGGGCCCGCCGCCGTGCAGCAGCACGATCGTCGGGCCGTTGCCGACACCGGCCTCGTGGTAGTGCAGCCGAAGATCAGGGCGCACCTGCGCATAGCGCGAGGTGGATTCGAAGGTGAGTTCTACGGTCGAGGTCATCACGCCTCCGATGTCGTCGTGGTCATTACACCATGCCGTCGGTGACGGGCAGCCCGAACTCGTGGGTGCCGTACATGAGATAGGCACGCTCGGGATCGTTGGCCGCGTGCACCCGGCCCGCGTGCGCGTCCCGCCAGAAACGCTGCAGCGGAGTGCCATTCGCGAGTGCGGTGGCGCCCGAGCTCTCGAAGAGCTTGTCGATGGAGGCGATTGCCCTTCCGGTGGCACGGACCTGATCGCGGCGCGCCCGCACCCGCAGGTCGAACGGAATCTCCTTGCCCGCCACCAACAGTGCGTACTCATCGGCGACATTGCCCGACAGCTGCCGCCACGCGGCATCGATATCGCTGGATGCCTCGGCGATCCGGACCTTGGCGAACGGGTCGTCCTTGGCCTTCTCGCCGGCGTAGGCGGCGCGGATGCGCTTGCCCTGATGTTCGACGTGCGCCTCGTAGGCGCCGTAGGCCATGCCGACGATCGGTGTCGCGATGGTCGTGGGATGGATGGTGCCCCACGGCATCTTGTACACCGGGTCGGTGTTCTGCTCCAGGCCGGGGGAGGCGAGCTCGCTCATCTTGCGGAAGCTGAGGAACCGGTGCGACGGCACGAAAACCTCGTCCACCACAACGGTATTGGATCCGGTGCCGCGCAGGCCGACCACATTCCACACGTCATCGATGCGGTAGTCGGTGCGCGGGATCAGGAAGCTGCCGAAGTCGACCGGCTTGCCGTCCTTGATCACCGGGCCGCCGAGCACCGCCCAGGTGGCGTGGTCGGAGCCCGAGGACCAAGCCCACGCGCCCTTGACGATGTAGCCGCCGTCGACGACAGTGCCCGCGCCCATCGGAGCGTAGGACGAGGAGATGCGGACCTCGGTGTCCTCACCCCACACGTCTTCCTGGGCTTGCTGCGAATACAGCGCGAGGTGCCAATTGTGAACGCCGACAATGCCTGCCACCCAGCCGGTGGACCCACATGCGCTCGCGATCTTGCGGACCGTGTCGTAGAAGGTCACCGGGTCGGCCGCGTAGCCGCCCCACTGCTTGGGCTGGAGCAGGCGGAAGAACCCGGTCTCCTGTAGCGCCTTCATTGATTCGTCGGGGATGCGCCGCAGGTCCTCGGCCTCCTGCGCGCGCTCGCGCAGCGTCGGCAATAGCGCTTCGACCCGTTCGGTCACTTCTTGCGTCATCTCGGGACCTGCTCCTGCCTGGTCGGATTGATAACCGGTACTCATTTGCCTCTGAGACTAGAACAGGTTCTTATTTATGTCGAGAACCGCCGTTCATCTCGAACAAAGTATGGACATGTGCTGGAAGTAGGCCGAATCGCTGGCGTGGAACGCGACATTTTTGTAACGTGTTCTAGTACAGAAGGAGGAGGAATCGCGATGGCAGTTACCCCACAGGGGAGCGGTGCGAAGGTTCGAGAGCTCGATGTGGGCTCCGCACCCACCCGATATGCACGGGGATGGCATTGCCTCGGTCTGGCGAAGTCGTTCCGCGACGGCAAGCCGCACGCCGTCGAGGTGTTCGGCACCAAACTCGTGATCTGGGCCGATACCAATGACGAACTGCGGGTGCTCGATGCCTACTGCAGGCATATGGGTGGCGACCTGAGCATGGGCGAGGTCAAGGGCGACGACATCGCCTGTCCGTTCCACGACTGGCGCTGGGGCGCGAGTGGCAAGTGCACGGCGATTCCCTATGCGCGGCGGGTGCCGCCGCTGGCGCGCACCAGGAAGTGGACAACGCTGGAGCGCAATGGTCAGCTGTTCGTCTGGCACGACTACGAGGGCAGCCAGCCGCCGCCGGAAATCACCATTCCGCACATCGAGGGTCCGTACACGGACTCCGACGGCAATCCGACCGAGCAGCTCGACAGCGGATGGACCGACTGGACCTGGAACTCCCTGTTGATCGAGGGCGCGAACTGCCGCGAGATCATCGACAACGTGGTCGACATGGCCCACTTCTTCTACATCCACTTCGCCTTCCCGACGTACTTCAAGAACGTTTTCGAGGGGCACATCGCCACCCAGTTCCTGGAGACCAAGGGCCGTCCCGACATCGGCATGGCCTCCAAGTACGGCGGCGACACCCTGCTGAAGTCGGAAGCGTCGTACTTCGGGCCGTCGTACATGATCAATCCGCTGATCAATATCTACAGCGGGTACGAGGTCAAGAGCGTCCTGATCAATTGCCACTACCCGGTGTCGCAGGACTCTTTCATGCTGCAGTGGGGCATCACGCTGGAGAAGCCGCAGGGCGTCGACGGTGAGATGGCCGACAAGCTGGCGGCGAAGATGACCGAGGGCATCAGTGTCGGCTTCCTGCAGGACGTCGAGATCTGGAAGCACAAGTCCAAGGTCGAAAACCCGCTGCTGTGCGAGGAAGATGGCCCCGTCTACCAGCTGCGTCGCTGGTATGACCAGTTCTACGTCGACCTGGCCGACGTGACGGAGAAGATGACGCAGCGCTTCGAGTTCGAGGTGGACACCACCAAGGCCAACGAGGCATGGGAGGCCGAGGTCGCGGAGAATCTGCGGCGCAAGGCGGAGGCCGACGCGGCCGAGGCGAATCAAGCGGAGGCGGGTGTCTGATGGCCGCGACCTGGGCCAAAGCACCCGACTTCGCCGACCAGCCGGCTCGGCGGGCCGCGGTGCAGGCCCAGACCGTGGTCGACAAACAGCGCTACCTCGAGGACGGCCTGACTTCCCTGCGGTGTCAGGCGTGCGACAGCGAGGTCCTGGTGCGAAAGAGCAGTTCGCACCAGACCTCCGTGCAGTGGAAGGACAATCCGGCCACCCACTGTCCGGTCTTCGCCCAACTCGCGGCCAAGGGAAACGCACCCGGCCGCCCCGACTCCTGCCCGAACTTGGAGAGGACCATCAAGTGGGCGGTAGACGAAGGCGTCCTCGAAGTTCCGTGATGCCGGATCCGGCCTGAGCGGCCATTATTCGGCGGAAGTGCGCAATCCTGCACGTTTCCGGGATGGAACCTGCGCGCATACCAGCACTGGCAGGGCTCGAACCCGCTGCTCAGTCCAAACGGAAGTCGGCGAAATCGAAGCCGGGCGAGACGATGCAGCTCACCAGTGCATAGTCCGTGCCTGCTGGTCGCGCGGCCTGGCTGACACCGCCGGGCACCACTGCCTGCAATACCTGACCGTGCTCGACATCGGGACCGAGGATGATCTCCTCGCCACCGATGTCGAGCACCAATGGTCCGCCGCGGTGCCACAGCCACACCTCGTCCGATTGCACCGTGTGCGGTGCGGACCTCTCGCCGGGCAGCAGCAAGAAATAGATCCCGGTCGCGCTCGCGCGCGCACCTTCGTATCCCTCCGGTGTGAATTCCACAGCGCTGCGCCATGTTTCCCGATACCAGCCGCCCTCCGGGTGCGGTTTCAGATCGAGTGCGACGGCGAGCGGCGGTCGAGTGTCGGTCATGGACCGACTATGCCCGACTCACAGCTCTTCGATGCGCCAGGTGATGCCGAAGGGCGTGAGCGCGTCGAGGAAGTCGGTGGCGTCGAAGGCCTCGGCAGCGGCGAGTGCGCCCGGCTTGCTGGTGCCTTCGGTGAGCCGGATTGCGGCCTCCACGGCCATCGGCGCCGAATCGCGGTAGGTATGGCCGCCGCTGACGATGCCGCGGACTCGACCGCCGTCGGTGCCG
Source organism: Nocardia sp. NBC_01009 (assembly GCF_045208035.1). NCBI lineage: Bacteria > Bacillati > Actinomycetota > Actinomycetes > Mycobacteriales > Nocardiaceae > Nocardia > Nocardia sp. NBC_01009. Next base: position 1,792,375 of record NZ_CP108695.1, read on the forward strand.
TAGGCGTCGACGACGAGGTCGGCCGCCGGCGGCGCCGTAGACGGCGATCGTCTTGGTGGTTCCGGTGGCGTTCGTGTTTGTCATGAATCCAACGGCATTGCTGTCATCTGAGTGAATCCATGGCTATTCTGCTTATGCGCATGTCCTGAGCGCTCAGTCATTAAGCGCTATGGTGCATGGGTGGACATTCTCAGCGAGACCATCGCGGCCATCCGCACGGGCAACCCGGCCTCCGGCATGTTCGTCCGGCATGCCCCCTGGGGACGCAGCTACCCGGTGGTTCCCGGTGCGGGCTTTCATGTGGTGTTGCAGGGTTCCTGCTGGCTGGTGCCGCCGCAGGGCGAGCCGGTCGCACTCGGCGCCGGTGACGTCCTGTTCATGCCGAGGGGCGCCGCCCATGATCTGGTGGATCGCCTGGACAGCCCGGTCACCGAGACGGCGCGGCCCGGCGAGCCGCGCGACATCCCCGGGGCCGGTGCGCGCACCGCATTGCTGTGCGGGGCATACGAACTCGGCAGACAACGCAGTCACCCACTACTCGACGAGCTACCCGAATTCATCCACCTCCCCGCGCGCCCGGGTCGCCACCCCTCGCTGCGCGCGACCGTCGACCTGCTCGCCGCCGAGATCGCGGAGCCGCGGCAGGGCAGTGACGCCGCGGTGCCCACGATCCTGGAGACCCTGCTGCTGTTCATCCTGCGGGCCTGGTTCGACGAACAGGCCGCGGCCGACGAGTCTGCCTCGGGCTGGGCGGGCGCCTTCGCCGACCCCGCGGTCGCGGCCGCCCTGCGTGCTGTGCACGAGGAACCCGCCCGCGCCTGGACCGTCCCCGACCTCAGTGGTATCGCAGGCGTCTCCCGCGCCACCTTGGCCCGCCGTTTCACCGCTACCGTCGGTGAGCCGCCATTGGCCTACGTCACCCGCTGGCGCATGCTGACCGCGGCTCGTCTCCTGCGCGATACCGACAGCTCGCTGAGCACCATCGCCCGAAAGGTCGGCTACACCTCGGAATTCGCCTTCGCCAAAGCGTTCAAGCGCGAATACGGTCAAGCCCCCGGCCACTACCGCCGCGCCGAGGGCAAGCCACCGCTCATCGCAGTCTGAACCGGCGCCCCCTGTGCAGGACAGTGCATTTCGCGGCCGGATCGCCGTGTTCCACCTCTTACGGTTCGATGCGCCAGGTGATACCGAACCGGGCGAGGGCGTCGAGGAAGTGCGCGGGGTCGAATGCTTCGGCAGCCGCAAGCGCTCCTGGCTCGATGGTGCCATCGGCGAGCCGGACCGCGGCCTCCACCGCCATCAGCGCCGAGTCGCGATAGGCGTCCGTGCCGCTCACAACGCCGCGCACCCTACGGCCGTCCCCGTCGAATGCGTCGACGACGAAGTCATAGCTCAGCCCCGAAGTCGGTTCGTTCGGAAGTGATTCGACGATTTCGGCAGTGAGGCCGCCGAGCTGACTGTGGAATGCGGTGTCGAGCACGCCCTCGACATAGGAGACCTTCGAGTGGCGGGGAATGGTGAGCACCGGGGGCTGCGGGAACTTCGAGACGGTGGTGGGTTCGGTGGCGCCGGGGAAGGTCATCTCGGCGTGCCTGGCGGCCGCGCCGGTGTGGAATCCGCCGTCCTGGAAGTGCCAGCCGCCACTGCGGAACCAATCCAGGCTCGCCAGTACGGTTTTCGCGCTGCCCTTGGAGCCGTTGCCTTCGCTCGTACCGTGCAGGCTCATGGAGATCTCCACCGGACCGGTCAGGCGTCGGGAGGTCAGGTAGCCGAGCAGGTCGCCGGGGAGATTGCTGTTGGTGATGCCGGGGACCACCGTCACGCCCGCCGCCTCGGCGCGCGCCGAGTAGTCGTCGAACACTCGCTCGAGGAACAGCTGCTCTCCGGACAGGTCCGTGTAGTGCGCGCGCGCGTCGATCGCTGCCGTAAGAACCGCCGCGCCGTGGTCGACATAGGAGGGCAGGCTGCTTATCACCACATCGGCACCGGTGAATGCCGCAACGAGAGCGGCCTGGTCGGAGACCTCCGCGACCCGAACCTCTGCATGAGGGAGCCCGGCGGCGGTCGCGGCGGCGTGCATGCGACCGGCATTGCGGCCCACCAGGATCGGGCTGATGCCGCGACGGTTCAATTCGGCCAGAAGATGGCCGCCGGTGACTCCGGTGGCGCCGTAGACGGCGATTGTCTTGGTGGACTCAGTGGCATTCGCGTTGGTCATGACTCGAACAATATGGCGCGTCGATGAGTAAATGAATGGCCTGATTGCTCGTGATGATGTCTGAAACACTCACGGTCTGCCGTGCGTCGGGGGCGCCGGGTCGAGTGAGGTCCGACATCTACTCCGGTGCGCTGCGCCGACACCTGTCGTCGGTCAGCTGAATGGCGTATTCGGGCGGTCCTGGAGTTCGTCGTCGAGATAGATGTCGACCTTCTCGTTGTAGAAGCAGGCGAGGCCCGCGATCTTCTGGCTTTCCGGCAGTGGCGTGCGATAGCCCCACACGAGGTCGGTGTATTCCTTGTCGCCGACGCGGATGTTCCAGTAGTCGGCGGTGCCTTTGTACGGACAGCTCGAATGCGTCTGCGAGGGGCGCAGCAAGTCCATGCGCACATCGGTCAGCGGCAGGTAATACCGTGGGGGAAGCCCGGTTTCGAAGAGGATGCGCGGCGAATGGGAGTCCGCGACGGTGACGCCATCGATCTCGACGCGCACGTGCCGCGAGCTGGCCAGGATGTCGATCCGGGAGTACGGATCGCGCGGATGGACGTAGACCGGCTCGTCCTCCTCGAACCATTCGTCCATCGAGTTCCAGTCCAGCCGGACCAGATCATCGAGTTCGGAGAATGGCGAATTGTGGTAGCGCAACGCGCCGCCGGGCGCACCTGCGCCGTCGACCACCACGTCGTACCCCGTTGCGTCGCCCCGGCTGGGGGAGTGTTTCGTGATGCCGTTCGGTTCGAGCTTCGCGTGCAGGTCGGCGAGCGGCACATAGTAGGTCGGGTAGTGCGGGCTCTCCCACACCAGGACCGGCCGCGCCGTATCGGCGACCAGTTGTCCGCCGAGATAGACCCGCACCCGCTTCTGGCTCGTCTCGATCTTGACGCGGCCCCGCTGCACTTCGGTCATAGTTCCCGACCGTACTCCGGAAAAGCGACGAAAATCCGAAGTCAGTTCGCCGACCAGACTCCCGTTGCGGCGGCCGCACCGGCATAGTCGCGAAAGTCGCGCGGTTCGCGGCCGAGAATCTTCCGGACGCCGTGCTCCACTCGGGCATTGCGGCCGTCCATGAGCTTGGTGAACAGGTAGATCGACTGTTCGATCTCGGCCGCCGACCTGCCTTGCGCGGTCAGCGTCGCGGCGTAGGCATCGGGCGGCACCTCGACGAACCGGATGTCGCGCCCGCTGGCTGCGCCGATCTCGGCGACCGCGTCGGCGAAGGTCAGCAGGCGGGGGCCGGTGAGTTCATAGATCGCACCCGAATGCCGCGGCTCGGTGAGGACGGTCGCCGCGACGTCCGCGATGTCGTCGGCATCGATGAATGCTTCGCCCACCGCGCCGACCGGCAGCGCCACCCGCCCGGCCCGCACGTCATCGCGGAGAAACCCTTCATCGAAGTTCTGGTCGAACCAGGCCACCCGCAGGATCGTCCACTCCGCACCCGAGTCCTGTAGTCGGCGCTCGCTGTCCATCCCGACCTCGGCCCGCTGTCCGGACAACATGACCAATCGCCGGGCGCCCGCGGCAACCGCCTGCTCGGCGAAGGCGCCGATCACCTCCGGCGCCTCCGGCATCGCCACATCGGGGGAGTACACGACGAAAACGGCGCTGATCCCATCCAGCGCGGCGGCCCAGGTCGCCGGATCGGTCCAGTCGAACCGGGCCGTCCCCGTCGTGGAACCCACACGCACCGGCCGGTTTACGGCACGAAGTCGCTGCACCAGGCGTCGACCACTCTTGCCGGTCCCGCCGAGCACCAGCGTCTGTGCTGTCTCCAACATGCTGCTCCGTTCGACCGAAGGGATCTCCGCACGCAAGGTTCCAACTCGGCGGACGCTACCTGGCCTGCTGGGACGACTCCGAGCAGGCGCGCCGAACCATCGCCGATCGCCGGCACGCACATCCCACGTCTCGAAGCCGCTGCTGGCGGCGTCGTGGTGAGGGCAGGGCCCGGAGCGATGGGATGATAGGCAGAATGGGCTCGAGGACGGAGAGCATCGAAGATCTGTTGGCGCTGCACGACGCCCAACTGCGGGGTCGGCAACCGGTGCTGCGGCCGGTCGGCAGCGTGGTCGAAGAAGACGGGCCGGTTGTGCGGATCCACTACGGCACCCACGCGAGTATCGAGCATCGAGCCTTGCCGGTGGCGGGCCTCGACGCGCTGATCGCCCGCCAGCGCGATGCCTGCGATGCGCGCGGTGAGCCCGCGGAATGGAAGATCTACACGCACGACAGCCCTGTCGACCTACCACAGCGGCTGCGGGCGGCGGGTTTCATCACGGGCCGGGAACGTGCGGTCCTGGTCGCGCCGGTTCAGCAAGTCATCGCTGCCGAGCCGCTGCCGGAGGGGGCGGTCGTGGCAGAGGTGTCCGACCACCGACACCTCCAGGACGTTGCCAAATTCGTTGCCGCAGCTGGACCGCAGCCGATCGCTTTCACCGAGTTCCTTGCCGACGGGCGGTCGCTGCGGTGGGAGGATCATGTGCTGGTCGCCACGCAGGACGGACGGATACGGGCCGCCGCATGGGCCGCTCACCTCGCGCACACGAATTTCGTGGCGATCGGCGGGATCGTGGATCCGGAGGGCAGGTTCGCCGATCACCTGTGCGCATGGGATTGGCGAGGTTCGAACTCGATCGGCGGGTTCGGCAAACCCGATGCGGGTTACCTGGTTGCCGAGGCCGGCGGCGAGCTGCAATCCCTGCTGGAAGCAGCAGGCATGCGCGTCATCACGACTGTCACTGCCTATCACTGGCTTCCGGAGGAACCACCGGTAAGGACGCGCCCGATTCGGCGACTATTCGACGACCCCGAACACGACGCGCTATGGGCCCGCTTCTATACCGAGTTCGAGTTCCGCCCGAGTACCGCGACCTCGCCGGGCATTACCGAACCGGCCGCATCGGTGACCTGGCAGGTGCGATCACTCGACGCGACAGACGCCGAACACGATGGCGTCGAACAACTTCAGCGCATCATCAGCGCGGGCCTGCTCGCGTGCAACAAGCCCGGCCAGGTGCTCTATTGGCTCGACTGGCAGCACGCCGGATATCGCTTCGACCCGGGCCGCGTGGGTGACGCGGGCCAACCGAACTGGCCGGGTTCCGCATACCCCGACGGCGACTATTACATCTACGTGACGCCCGACTTCCGGCTCGGAACTTTCGGTCACCCTTGGGAATCCACGGTGTGCGTCTTCGGTGATCAGCTGCTGTCCGAGGTCGAGGAGGAGCTCACCGCCCTACTCGGCCCCCCCATCCGCCGCGGCGGCCGCCCCGTCGACGCCACCCGGACATTCGGCCCCGACGCGACGTAAGCCCAACTCCCGAATCCGAGGGCGTAGTCGGTGAGTGGCATCCCGCGAGAGCTCCACTCCCGTGATGCCGCAGCCATGCGCCACGCGCTGCTGTGTTCGCCGTACTTGCCCGCGAGGTTGGGGCCGGCCGCGTCTCCCTCGAAGCGGACGAAGCTATGGGCGGCCGAGGCGGTTGTGCGCGAGTGTCACCTCGATGTCGATCAGTGCCGCGGCGCCGCCTTTTTCAGGGCGTCCAGCAGTTCGTTCAGATCTGTTTCCATTCGGGCGAGTCGGTCGGTGTCGAACTCGGACAGTCGGGTCGCGAGTGCGGTGCCGAAAGCGCGGCGCGCGTGGTGCAGCCGGTCACGACCGGCCGGGGTGAGTTCGACGACGACGGCCCGGAAATCCTCCGGGTCCTTGCGCCGGGAGGCGTAGCCGTCCGCGACGAGCCGGCCGATCAGCGCCGTTGCCGCCGGCTGTGAACATCTATCGATGCGGGCGAACTCGCTGACCCGCATAGCACCGTGCTCGTCGAGCACCGCCAGCGCTCGCAGCACGGCCCGCGGCAGATCGTCGCCGCTGATCACCCCGGCCAGCCGGGTCAGCCGACCGGCGGTGACGAGTAGATTGACCACGCTGTCTTCTGCTGATGTCACCTGAGACTGCTGCACCCGAATATTATTTCATAAGCTAACTATGCAAACCGAGGAACTGCGTGACGCAGGCTATTACCTGCGGATACGTCGCCGTTCGGAGCCGAAAGCGCCTCAGGGAGTGCACTGACTCCGCCGAGGCGCTCGGTCGATGATGACGCGGACGAGATAGCTACACCGGTTGGGGTAGGGGCCGGTGAGGCGTGCCGAACAGTTGGGCGTCGCCGTGGGCGCGCTTGAAGAACAGGTGCGCGTCGTGCTCCCAGGTGATCGCGATGCCGCCGTGCAGTTGGACTGTTTCGGCCACGATGGTGCTCAGCGCCTCGGAGCAGTGCACGCGCGCGGCCCAGACGTCCTCTGCGGCCGACGGACTATTCGCAGCGACGGCGGCGGTCGCCGCGTAGGAAGCGGACTTGGCGGATTCCAGCAGCACATACATGTCGGCCATGCGGTGCTTGAGTGCTTGGAAGCTGCCGATCGCGCGGCCGAACTGCACCCGGGACTTGGTGTATTCGACCGTCATGTCCAGGCACTGCTCGGCGGCCCCGACCTGCTCTGCGGCCACTGCCGCCCAGGCGATTTCGTGCAAGCGTGCCGTGACCGCCGCCGGATCGCCGGCGCCGAGCCTGCGGGCGGCGACCGCAGTGAAGGTGACCTCGGCGAGCTTACGGGTCGGGTCCATGGTCGGGAGGGCGCGTCGGGTAATGCCCGCGGTCGCGGCCTCGACCTCGAACAGGCCGGTGGGCGTCACCACGATGAAGGTGTCGGCGTGGGTGCCGTCGAGCACGTAACTGGCTGTGCCGGTGAGTGTTCCGTTGTCGGCATGCACGCCGGGCTCATCCCAGCCGCGCCGGCCCGCCCAGCACACCGCGATCGTGCGGGTGCCCTCGGCCACCTCGGGCAACAGTCTGTTGCATGCGTCGACATCGCCGGACAGCAGCACGGCCTGCGCGCCGAGCACGGCCGAGCCGATCATCGGGACCGCGGCCAGCGTGCGCCCCAATTCGCTGACCACCAGCAGGGATTCGACAAGGCTTGCGCCGAAGCCGCCGTATTCCTCCGGAATCGCGAGCGCCGCAACGCCGATCTGCTCGCACAGCAGTCGCCACAGCGCCTCGTCGTAGCCGAGTTCGGTGTCCATGCCCGCGCGCACCGCGTCACGGCCTGCATGCTTGGCGAGCAGCGCACGGACGGAGCTGACGAATTCGAGATGCTCGGTGCTTGTCATACCGCACCCCGCAGGCCGCGGTCGCGCACGGTCTCGTCGCGCAGTGCGCGGGCGATTCGTGAGCGATGCAAATCCGGTGAGCCCCAGGCAGACCGGAGCGCGGTGACCTTGGTCAACCACAGCGACAGGTCGTACTCGGCGGTGTAGCCGATGGCGCCGTGCACCTGCAGGGCAGCCCTTGCCGCCTGGTAGGCGGCATCGCCGCAGGCGACAACGGCTGCCGACACATCGCGGCTGCGGGTGGGCTCGGCCATGGTCAGCGCGGCGCGGAAGAGCAGCGGTTCGGCGAGGTCGAGGCCGATCAGCACATCGGCGAGCTTCTGTTTGACGGCCTGGAATTCGCCGATCGGCTTGCCGAACTGCTTGCGCTGCTTGGCGTATCCGGTGGCGGCGTCGAGCAGCGCCCGCCCGGCACCGAGGAGCTGAGCGGCGGCGGCAAGTGCGCCGGTGTCGAACGCGACCGCGATGGCTTCGGACACTTGCTCGCCGGTGGCGACCACGTCGTCGGATGCGACAGCGAACAGCCGCCTGGCCGGATCGACCGACCGCACCAGACCGGTCCGATGCGCGGTGGACAGCTGGTCACCGTCGGCGATCAGCACCACTTCCGCGGTGTCCGCATCGAGCGCGACTGCGTCCTGGTCGGGCGAGGCGAAAGCCACGGTTCCGAGCGCCGCACCGTCCGCGAAGCCGGGCAGCCACCGTGTGGCGAGTGCGGCATTCGGAAGAGCTTGCAGCAGCGCAGGAATCGCGGCCGCGGTCTCGACCAGGGGCCCTGGCGCCGCGGCCCTGCCGATTTCCAGGAAGGCGACGACGAGGTCGATCGGGTCGGCGCCGATTCCGCCGTTGCTTTCCTCGACCGCCAAGCCGAGCACGCCCGCGCCGGCCAGCTGGCGGATCAGCGACCGGCCGGGCCGGGGATCACCGGCCGCCCAGGCACGAACCGCCGCGGGGGTGCGTCCGGCATCGAGCAGCTTGCGCACGCTCGTGCCGAAGTCGAGTTGTTCCGGGCTGAGCGCGAATCTCATCGAGCCCTCCTTTCCGTACGCGATTGCCGCGTCGTCGAAGCAGACCGATGCACACTCATCGGCTGCTCCCTCTCGGTAGTCCGAGCAGCCGCTCGGCGATGATATTGCGCTGAATCTCGTTGGTGCCTGCGTAGATCGGGCCCGACAGCGAGAACAAATAGCCGTCGGTCCACCGGCTGGACCGCTCGGCGGCGGCGCCGAGTACCTCCAGCGCGGTTTCGTGCATGGCGATATCGAGTTCGGACCAGAACACCTTGGTGATCGAGGATTCCGCGCCGAGCTTGCCACCCTCGTTCAGTCGGGTGACCGTCCCGAAGGTGTGCAGCCGGTAGGCCTCGCTGCCGATCCAACCGTCCACCACCGCATCCCGCTGCGTGGTGTTGGTGCGGTCGCCTTCGTCGAGCCACAGATCGATCAGCCGCTGTGCGGTCGCGCTGAACCGGCCCGGGCTGCGCAGCGAAAGGCCCCGCTCGTTGCTGGAGGTGCTCATGGCCACCCGCCAGCCGTCGTTCGGTTCCCCGATGACGTCGCGATCGGGAACGAAGACATCGTCGAGGAAGATCTCGGCGAAGCCGGGCTCGCCGTCCAACTGGGGGATCGGGCGCACCGAGACACCGTCGGCCGTCAGCGGGAACATCATGTAGGTGAGCCCGCGGTGCCGCTCGGCCTCGGGATCGCTGCGGAACAACCCGAATGCCCAGTCTGCGAACGATGCTCGCGAACTCCAGGTCTTCTGCCCGCTCAGCAGCCAGCCGCCCGTGGTGCGGCGCGCGGTGGAGCGGATGCCCGCCAGGTCGCTGCCCGCCTCGGGCTCGGACCAGGCCTGCGCCCAGATGTCGTCGCCGCGCGCCATCCGCGGCATGATGCGGTCGAGCTGCTCGGGGGTGCCGTGCTCGAAAAGTGTCGGCGCGAGCAAGAAGATGCCGTTCTGGCTGACGCGTCCCGGCGCGCCCGCGGCGTAGTACTCCTGCTCGAACAGGACCCACTGCAGCAATGAGGCGTCGCGGCCGCCGTACTCCGGTTGCCAGGAAACGACCGAAAGGCGCGCATCGGCGAGGGTGTGTTCCCATGCGCGGTGCGCCTCGAAGCCGGCCTTCGTATCCATCGAGGGCAGCGGCTGCTCGGGTTTGTTGGCGGCGAGGAATTCGCGGACTTCCCGCTGGAATTCCTGGGTCGCCGTATCCAGATCCAGATCCACTACGTCGTTCCGTTCTGCTCGGCGGTGCTCGCCGTCGCCTTCATGGATTTTGCGTTCATACCGCCCAACGAGTCCGCGCCGACCTCGGCGTTGTGGGCGTGGGCGAAGTGGTGCAGGCCGAATACCGAGTCCATGCCCGCTCGCATGCCCATGAGGTCCTCGGCCTGATTCACCGCCTTCTTGGTCAGTGCGAGCCCGAATCGCGGCATGGTCGCGATCTTTTCGGCGAGCGCCAAGGTCTCGGCCTCGAGTTCGGCACGCGGCACGACCCGGTTGACCATGCCCCACTCCTTGGCTTGGGCTGCGCCGAACCGGTCACCGGTGAACAGGAACTCCTTGGCCGCGCGCGGTCCCATCACCCACGGATGCGCGAAGTATTCGACGCCCGGGATGCCCATGCGGACAACGGGATCGGAAAAGAAGGCATCGTCGGAGGCGATGATCAGATCGCACACCCAGGCCAGCATCAGCCCGCCCGCGATGCAGGCGCCCTGCACCATCGCGATGGTCGGCTTCGGAATCTCGCGCCAGCGGCGGCACATGCCGAGATAGACCTCGAGCTCACGCGCGAAGCGCTGATCGCCGCCCACCTTGTCGACGTGGTCCCACCACAGCGCGGCCTTGTTCGGGTAGCGCACGTGGTGATCGCGCCCCGGTGTGCCGATATCGTGTCCGGCGCTGAAGTGTTTCCCGTTGCCCGCCAGCACGATCACACCGACCTCGTCGTCCTCGACGGCGCGTTCGAAGGCGGCGTCGAGGGCGTAGGTCATCACCGAGTTCTGCGCGTTGCGGTAATCCGGTCGATTCAAGGTGATGATCGCGACCCGGCCGCGCCGTTCATAGGTGACGACGTCTCCCTCGTCGGGAACACCGGCTTCGTCCGACATTACGACTTCTCCTCACGTAGTTGACGCTTGAGCACTTTCCCGGCGGCGCTGTAGGGCAGCTGATCGCGGAATTCGATGAGTCGCGGCACCTTGAAGTTGGCCAGCACGGTGGTTGCGTGCGCGAGCACCTGGTCTTCGGTCAGGGCGGAGCCCGGCTTGCGGACCACGTAGGCCTTGCCGACCTCGCCCATCCTGGTGTCCGGCACGCCGATGACCGCGGATTCGGCGATGCCGTCCAGCCGGGCGAGTGCCTGTTCCACTTCCGCCGGGTACACGTTGAAACCGCCCGAGATGTACATGTCCTTGAGCCGGTCGGTGATCTTCAGATAGCCGCGCTCGTCGAGCGTGCCGATGTCGCCGGTGTGCAGCCAGCCGTCGGCATCGATGGTCTCGGCGGTGCTTTCCGGATCGTCCAGGTAGCCGAGCATCACGTTCGGGCCGCGCAGCAGTACTTCACCGTCGGGGCTCAGGCGCAGCTCGAAGTCGGCGATCGGCCGTCCGCAGGTGCCGGCGATGGTCTCCGCGTCGTCGTCCGCACGGCACATGGTGCCGAACCCCGCGGCCTCGGAAAGGCCGTAGCCGGTGATGACGACATCGAAATCGAGCTCCGAACGCATCCGTTCGACCAGCACCACCGGCACGGTCGCCGCGCCGGTGACCGCGACCCGCAGCGTGCTCAGGTCGAACTTGTCGCGATCGGGGAAGTCGAGAATCGTCTGATAGATCGTCGGCGGGCCCGGCAGCACCGTGATCTGCTCGTCGCTGACCAGCCGCATGGTGGCAGGCACATCGAACACCGGCTGCGGGATGATCGCCGCGCCGGTGACCAGGCAGGCCAGGATGCCCGCCTTGTAGCCGAAGTTGTGGAAGAACGGGCTGACGACGAGATAGCGGTCGGTGCCCGCGAGGGTGGTGCACTCGGCCCAGGCTCGCACCACCGACAGCGCTTGCCGATGCGCGACCAGGGTGCCCTTGCTGCGTCCGGTGGTTCCGGAGGTGAACAGGATGTCGGAGATGTCGTCGGGGGCGACGGCGAGCGCGCGCTTTTCCGCCTCGGCGACGGTGACGGGTTCCGCGGCGGCGGGCAGCTCCGACCAGTTCAGCACGGTGTCGCCGGCGGCCGTTGTACCCGGTTCCACCGGGATGACGACCACGGTGTCGATAGCCAATTCCGGTGCCGCCGCACGCAGTTCGGCGAGTCGATCGCGCCCGAGGAAGGTGCCCGCGATGAACAGCGCCTTCGCGTCGACCCTGGCGAGCACATCGGCGGCCTCGTCGGCGACGTAGCGGGTGTTGAGCGGCACGAGGGCCGCGCCCGCATAGTGGGCGGCCAGCGCCGCGATCACCCAGTGATGGGTATTGGGTGCCCACATGGCGACCCGGTCGCCTGCTTGCACCCCGCGCGCGATCAATGCTCGCGCCACCTCCTGGACCGACGTCAGCAACTGCGTCCAGTCGAGCCGGACGTCGCCGTCGCCGACGGCGGGTGCGGCACCGAACGTGCGTGCGGCGTGGTGCAGTGCCAGCGGTGTCGTTTGAGCAGGGGTTGTCACGGTTGTCCTCACCGTCGGTGCGGTCATTTGATGCCGATACTCAGTCAAAGTCATCAGGCTCTAACAAAGCAAGTGCTTGGTAGGTTATCCTACCGGCGTGGTTGCGATCCAGACCTCAGATTCCGACACTGCCGCACAGGACGCGCGGTTTTCCGCAGAAGTGCGCCAGTGGTTGGACGAAAACCTCAACGGAGAATTCCGCGAGCTGCGCGGACTAGGCGGGCCGGGCCGGGAACACGAGGCGTTCGACGAACGCCTCGCCTGGGACCGGCACCTGGCCGCGTCCGGCTGGACCTGCCTCGGCTGGCCCAAGGAATACGGCGGCCGCGAGGCGTCCGTGCGGCAGCAGGTGATCTTCCACGAGGAGTACGCCAAGGCCAATGCGCCCGCCAGGGTCTCGCACGTCGGCGAGGAACTGCTCGGGCCGACGGTCATCGCCTTCGGCACCGACGCGCAGAAGGCTCGGTTCCTGCCAGGTGTTCGCAATGTCACCGAACTGTGGTGCCAGGGCTATTCGGAACCGGGCGCGGGCTCGGACCTGGCGGCCATCACCACCACCGCCCAGTTGGACGGCGACGAATGGTCGATCAACGGCCAGAAGATCTGGACCTCGCTGGCCCACGTCGCCGACTGGTGCTTCGTCATCGCCCGCACCGAACGCGGCTCCACCCGCCACAAGGGCCTTTCCTACCTGCTGGTTCCCATGAAACAGCCGGGTATCGAGGTGCGCCCGATCATCCAGCTGACCGGAACCTCGGAATTCAACGAGGTCTTCTTCGACAACGCGCGCACCGCCGCGGACCTGGTGGTCGGCGCGCCCGGCGACGGCTGGCGCATCGCGATGGGCACGCTGACCTTCGAACGCGGCATCTCCACGCTCGGTCAGCAGATCAGGTTCGCCCGCGAACTCGCCGATGTCGAGGCGCTCGCCCGACGCACCGGCGCGGCCGACGATCCACTGATCGCGGACCGAATCGACAAAGCTTGGGTCGGACTGCGTGTGCTGCGCGCACACGCACTGCGCACGATGGAGGGCACCGGCGCCGACGACGGGGGACAGGCGTCGGTCTCGAAGCTGTTGTGGGCCAACTGGCATCGCGGCCTCGGCGAACTCGCCATGGCGGTGCTCGGTCCCGCCGGCCTGGTCGCCGACGAGAACGATCTGAACGAATGGCAGCGGCTGTATCTGTTCACCCGCGCCGACACCATCTACGGAGGTTCGAACGAAGTGCAGCGCAACATCATCTCCGAGCGCGTGCTCGGTCTGCCACGAGAGGCGCGTCCATGAGCGACAACACCGCACGGCCGCTGTCTGTTGCACCCGAGCCCATCCCCGGCCACGGTCTGTTGACCGGCCGAACCGCCATCGTCACCGCCGCAGCAGGCACCGGAATCGGTTCGGCGACGGCACGCAGGCTGCTCTCGGAGGGTGCCGATGTCGTCGTGTCCGATTGGCACGAGCGGCGTCTTGCCGAGACCGAGGTCGAGCTGAAGGCCGAGTTCCCGGATCGCCGGGTGGCGTCGATCGCCTGCGACGTGCAGAGCACCGAGCAGGTCAACGAGTTGGTGCGCGGCGCGGCAACCGCATTCGGCCGCATCGACATCATGGTCAACAACGCGGGCCTCGGCGGCGAGACCCCGGTGGTCGATATGACCGACGAACAGTGGGACCGCGTCCTCGACATCACCCTCAACGGCACCTTCCGCTGCACCCGCGCGGCGCTCGGCTACTTCCGCGATGCGGGCCACGGTGGCGTGATCGTGAACAACGCAAGCGTCCTCGGCTGGCGTGCCCAATACGGCCAGGCCCACTACGCCGCCGCCAAGGCGGGCGTGATGGCGCTGACCCGATGCAGCGCGATCGAGGCTGCCGAACTCGGTGTCCGGATCAACGCGGTGGCCCCGAGCATCGCGAGGCACGCTTTCCTGGACAAGGTCAGCTCGACCGAATTACTCGACCGCCTCTCCGAAGGCGAAGCATTCGGCCGAGCCGCCGAGCCGTGGGAAGTCGCTGCGACCATCGCGATGCTGGCAAGCGACTACACCTCCTACCTGACCGGTGAAGTCGTCTCGGTCAGCAGTCAGCGCGCTTGAGCTGTGTTTTTTTGGCAGCGCCTGCGGCGCTGCGTGTTCGCGGCCCCCTTGGTCTCGCTTCCGAGCCGTCGAGACTCGCGCCTTCGGCGCATGCGCTTCGACGGCTCGGAAGCGAGACGGGCCGCGAACTCTAGTGCTCGGTCTCGCTGCGCTCGGAAGACATCATCGTGCCCAGTGGGGGCGTCAGCAGGGATTGTCGCGACCTGGTGGATGGTCTCGGGCTGCTGTGGAGGTGGACGGGGCTGCGGACTCTGGTGCCAGGTCTTGCTGCGCTCGAAAGGCGTCATTGTGCCGAGTGGGTGCGTCGGGTTGATGTTTGCGACCTTGCTGGATGCGTTTGTGTCTGTGCCAGGCGGCTGTGAAGGGCATGCGTAATACACGCCTTTTGGTGGCTGTCAGCGCTTGAATGCGATCGCATTCCGACCTCTGGGCTTTGCTGCTAGTGGGCGTCTGATCAGCTAAAAAAGGATGGCGCGTTGCGTCTCGGGGTGTGCCATGCTGAGGGTGGTCGGATCCCGCACTCCCTAAAGGGGCGATGGCTATGGGCTTGGATCGCCCACTTGCCCGCGAGCAATTGGAACTCGAATTGGTGCGCGAAGTGGTACTGGCCAGGCGTCGCCTGGACAGCCTGGTGCTTGCCGCGTTGACGCTCGGCGCCGAACTCATGGACCACCTGTCCGAGCGGGTGACTGCGACACGGGCCGGGCAGATCCTGGAACGGTATGCCGTCGACGAGAGCGAAGTCGCGCGCGATCCGCGCGGCGCGTTGCGCTCGGATGTAGCCCGCGATAACGCACGGGCCTGCCGGATCGGGCTCAGCGTCGAGCCGACCAACCCCGTCTCCGAACGCGATCGGCGCAGACAGCGGCAGAAAGCGCTGCTGTGCGAGGTGCGTGCCGATCTGCTGGAGGTGGTCAGCAAGTGCAGGAAGTTCCGATTCGATCGCGTGACGTTCGCGGACGAGATCGCACAGGGGCTGTGCGCCGCGACCGACAAGCTGGTGGTCGGTGCGGATATGGACACCTATCAAGCCTGGCAGCGGGGCATGGTACTGAAGCTGAACGAGGTGGCGGTGCCGTTCGGGCCGCCACGGGTGATGGCGACCGTGGATGCCGGGCCAGGGCGCGGTCAGCTCATCGTCGAGTGGGACAGCTGTGAGCGCCGTCTTGCCCTGGTCGCGCGGATGGCACGCGCGGGGATCTCGCCGGTGGTGATCTGCGACAGGTTGCTTGCGGACCTGTCGGTCTCGTCGCCGCTGCGGTATTCGGAGCGCTGATGAGCAGGTGCGGCGCGGTCTGCACGGCCTGCCACCAGCTGTCGGAGTAACCGGAAGGCGTGTCGTCTCGACCAAGCAAATGCTTGGTTGTATTATGGCGACGTGACCGCACCAGACGCCTCGAAATCAGCACGGCGCAATGAACTGCTCGCACTGGCAGCCCAGCTGTTCGCCGAGCGGGGGCTGCGCGCGACCACCGTGCGCGATATCGCCGATGCGGCCGGAATCTTATCGGGGAGCCTCTACCACCATTTCGATTCCAAGGAGTCGATGGTCGACGAGATCCTGCGCGGCTTCCTCGACGACCTGTTCGGGCGCTACCGGGAGATCGTCGGTTCCGGGCTCAGCTCGCGAGACACCTTGGAAGCCTTGGTACTTGCCTCCTACGAGTCCTTCGACCGCTCGCACGCGGCCGTCGCGATCTACCAGGCCGAGGCCAAGCGCCTGCGCGGCTCGGAGCGGTTCACCTATATCGCCGACTACAACCGCGAATTCCGCGAGCTCTGGCACCGAGTACTGACCAACGGTGTGCAGGACGGCAGCTTCCGGCCCGAACTCGACGTCGAGCTGGCCTACCGCTTCCTACGCGACACCGTGTGGGTCGCGGTGCGGTGGTACGAGCCGGGCGGCGCGATCACCGTCCAAAACCTTGCCAAGCAATACCTCACCATCGTGCTCGACGGGCTCACTGTGCCCGAGTCCACCAAGTAGGAGATTCCATGTCTGCACCTGCCCGCCGTCCCTACGCCCCGCTGCGCGATGCCTACGTGATCGACGCGGTGCGCACACCGGTCGGCAAGCGCAACGGCGCACTGGCCGCCGTGCATCCCGCCGACCTCGGCGCGGCCGCATTGCGCGGACTGCTGGACCGCACCCCGATCGACCCGGCGGTCGTAGACGATGTGATCGTCGGCTGCGTCGACAACATCGGCCCGCAGGCGGGCAATATCGGCCGTACGGCGTGGCTGACTGCCGGATACCCGGAGGAAGTCCCCGGCGTCACCGTCGACCGGCAATGCGGATCTTCCCAGCAGGCCATTAATTTCGGCGCCCAGGCCATCATGAGCGGCACCGCCGAGGTGATCGTCGCGGGCGGCGTGCAGAACATGAGCGCCATCCCGATCTCGGCGGCGATGCTCGCGGGCAAGGAGTACGGGTTCGATTCCCCCTTCGTCGGGGCCACCGGCTGGGATCATCGCTACGGCACCGGCGAAGTGTCGCAGTTCAACGGCGCGCAGCTGATCGCCGACAAGTGGGACATCAGCCGGGAAGACATGGAGCGCTGGGCTCTTCGCAGCCACGAACGGGCGCGCGATGCCATCAAGAACGGTCGCTTCGACAACGAGATCGTGCCCGTCGGTGACTTCTGGATCGACCAGTGCCCGCGCGAAACCACGCTCGAGAAGATGGCGTCACTGCCCGTGCTCGCCGAGGGCGGCACGCTGACCGCCGCGGTCGCCAGCCAGATCTCCGACGGCGCGAGCGCGACGCTGCTGGCCTCCGAATGGGCCGTCGAGGCATACGGTTTGAAGCCGCGCGCCCGCATCCACCACGTCAGCGCCCGCGGCGCCGATCCGATCATGATGCTCACCGGCCCCATCCCGGCGACCAAGTGGGCACTGGAGAAGTCCGGCCTGACCATCGAGGACATCGATGTGGTCGAGATCAACGAGGCATTCGCGCCGGTCGTCCTCGCGTGGCTGAAGGAGATCGGCGCGGACCCGGAGCGGGTCAATGTCAACGGCGGCGCAATCGCCCTCGGCCACCCGCTCGGCGCTACTGGCGCAAAGCTTTTCGCCACGCTCCTCAACGAGTTGGAACGCGTCAACGGCCGCTACGGCCTGCTCACCATCTGTGAAGGCGGCGGCACCGCAAACGCCACCATCATCGAACGCTTGGGCTGAGCCCGCTGGCCTACTGAGCAACCACAGGCCGCCCCTTGGAACCGATTCCAAGGGGCGGCCTCGATCTTTGCGCGCACCTCCACCCCATCGAGTTCAACAGGACTCGCTGCGACCTCACACAAGTGGCTGTACCACCATGCGCCGTTGACCGTGATGGGGGCATCGGCCGCCTGAAGCACCCAGGGTGGGGCGAGGTCGCCCAGCGCCCCGAGCACGACGAGTGCGCATGGTGCAGAGGTATTCCCGGCTGTTGCCGCAGCGGTGTGCCACTCGTGACATACGAAAGGCCCGCCCCCGATCGTCAGGATCGGGGGCGGCCCTCGTAAATCGAAGGGGTGCTTCGGTCAGGGCGCGCTCGGAGTGACTTTGTGGTGCTCGGTGAGTGCGGTGATGGCGTCGATTCGTGCCACGGCGTCGACGATGATGCGGTCGATGAGTTCCTGGCAGGTGGGCAGGTCGTCGATGATGCCGGTGACCTGGCCTGCGGCCAGGACTCCCGCGTGGGTGTTGCCCTCGACGAGGCCCGCGCGCAGCAGCATCGGAGTGTTGGCGGCCATGACGACCTGGGACCAGGTGAGGTCCTTGGCCTTTCGCATGGCGAGGCCGTCACGGACCAGGGTCGACCACTTCATACCGGTCATACCCTTGAACTTTGCCGCATTGGAGACCGCGGCGGCCAGGCCGCGCCAGCGGCCCGAATGTTCCAGGCGCTGCACCAATTCCGTATTCAGCACCCGGTGCGGCATGCCGTCGACCTTGAGGGAGACCACAGTGTCCTGAAGCTGCCTCGCCAGGTACTCCTGCTTGACCGCATCGGGCACGGTGCTCTCCTGCGTGAGCAGGAAACGGGTGCCCATCGCGACACCTGCCGCGCCGTAGGCCAAGGCGGCGGCCAGGCCGCGCCCATCGAAGAACCCGCCCGCCGCGACAACGGGAATGTCCACGGCGTCGAGCACCGAAGGCAGCAGCAGGGTGGTGGCCACCGGGCCGGTGTGCCCGCCGCCCTCGCCGCCCTGCACGATCACCGCGTCCGCGCCCCACGAGGCGACCTTCACGGCATGCTTCGCTGCGCCGATCGACGGAATCACCACGACCCCGGCATCTTTCAGCTTGGCGATGAGGTCCTGTTTCGGCGCGAGTGCGAACGATGCGACCGCCACCTTCTCGCGGATCAGCAGGTCGATGCGCTCGCCGGCGTCGGTCGCGTCGGCGCGGATGTTCACGCCGAACGGTTTAGCGGTCTGCGCCTTGGTTTTCGCAATCGCCGCTTCCAACTCCGCGAAGGTCATGGTCGCCGAGGCGAGAATGCCGAGACCACCGGCGTTGGCGGTGGCCGACACCAGGCTCGGGCCCGCCACCCAGCCCATGCCGGTCTGCACGATCGGGTGCTCGATGCCGACCAGTTCGGTCAGCGGGGTTCGCAATGGTCCACTCATGACTCCACCTCCTCGACGCGGGGCTGTGCCCTACGCGCAGCACGCTGTGTCACGATCGGCTCACTCATGCCGGTACCTCCGATTCGCGAACCTTCTTGGGGTCGAGCACATCTCGGATCAACCGCAGCTGCTCGGCGGTGGGCAGCGGGGTCTCGCCCGCGTCGGCAAGTCCCGCGATCTCGAAGGAGGTGTTCTCGGCGACCTCGGCAGCGGTGACGCCCGGGTGCAGGCTGCGGGCCCGCATGGTGTGATCGGGGCCTTCGAAATCGAAAACGCCGAGATTGGTGACCACCCGGTGCAGGTGGTGGAACCGGAACGCCGGATTGGCCGGATCGATCTTGTCGTAGCCGACGCCGGACACGATGTCGACCGTGTCGACGAAGACCCGCTTCGTGTGCCGCGACACCCAGTAGCTCGTCGCATGGTTGATGGTGTTGCCCGGCGCGCCGCGCACCCCGAACATCTGCCTGCTCGGCTGTTGCAACGGGCCGAAGGCCGACAGGTTCTGGTTGCCGAACCGATCGATCTGGTTGGCGCCCATCACCACATGGCGGCGGCCGGAGGCCACCACGTCGAACACCCTGCGGAACGGAATCCAGCCCTCGATCGGCGACTTGCCGCCGATCGGGGGAGTGTCGGCGAACAGCAGCGCCTCGCCGTCGGAGAGCAGCAGGTCCGGCTCGGTGGTGAGCTTGGCCAGGCGCGCCCCGATGATCGACATCGGCGACATCGGGCTCGCCATGATTTCCCCTGCACCGCTGAATATCTCGGCGCACGCGACCGCGCAGATCTCGGCCCTGGTGCTGGTCTCGGTGCTCGTCACTTCGATGCCTCCTGTCCAAACTCACGAACGGCGGCCTGGTACTCCGCTTCGGAGACGGCCAGATACTTGTCGACGAACTGCTGCCAGGTTTCGGGCGTCTTGGCCGCTTCCACGTAGTGGCGCTGGAACTTCTCATCACGGCCGTAGCTGTCGCCCGCCAAGGTGAAATGCGCGCCATCGGGCGCCTCGATGACGCCGTCGACCATCATCCGGTTGAGCAGCAGTGATTGCAGCGGAACGGTTTTCACGAGTTCTTCGGTTTCGACCACGCGTTCCACCGAGACGTAGCGGCGGTCGGCGGCCAGGCAGTACAGGTCGTCGAAGTACGGATCGACACCGGTGTAGCCGGCGTTGCCGTGCCGGTCGCCGATGTTCAGATGGACCAGCGCCGCATCGAGTTTCAGTGCAGGCATCGCGACGAGCGTCTCGGCCTTGCCGTCCGCGTCGGCGTACGGGGAGGTGACGGTCCGCAGTTCGCCGTCCCAGAAGTTGAGGACATCGGACCCGAGTCCGGCACGGATCGGCAGGAACGGCAGTCGCGCGGCGGCCGCTTCCAGCCCGCACTTGAGCATGCCCTCGTCCATTTCCCGCGCCACCAGTGCACCGGATGTGCGTGCTTTGGAGAACCACGGATCGTAGAACGGCGGCGAATCCAGCGACACGAAGCCGTAGTAGGCCTTGCGGACCTTGCCTGCCGAGCACAACAGCCCGAGGTCGGGTCCGCCGTAGCTGACCACGGTCAGGTCGGTGATGTCCGAGCGCAGGATGGCCCGCACCAGGGCCATCGGCTTGCGCCGGGAACCCCAGCCGCCGATGCCGATGGTCATTCCGCTGCGCAGTTCGCCGACGACCTCGTCGAGCGACATTCGCTTGTCCCGCATGGTCTTAGTTCCCCTTGCTCTCTGCTGCCTTGCGCGCCGCCAGATCGTCGTCGAAGCGGGCGCGGATCTCGTCCGCGACGCCTGCGAGGTTCAGCTCGAAGGTGAAGCCCTGCTCGAAGCGGTAGCTGCGGTGCACGTCCTGCACGTCGATGCCGTTGAGTGCGCGCTTTGCTGCACGAATCACCCGGCCGTCTTTCGCCGCGATGTTCTTTGCGAATTCCATTGCGGCGGCGTCGAGTTCAGCGCGCGGCACCACCTGGTACACCGAGCCGAAGTGCTGCAACTGTTGTGCGGTGATGGTGCTCGCGGTGTAGAACAGCGCCCGCATCAGGTGCTGCGGCACCAGTCGCGACAGGTGGGTGGCCGCGCCGAGCGCGCCGCGGTCGACTTCGGGCAGGCCGAAGGTGGCATCGTCGGACGCGATGACGACGTCGGCATTGCCGACCAGACCGATCCCGCCGCCGAGGCAGAAGCCCTGTACCGCCGCGATCACCGGAACGGGGCAGTCGTAGACCGCCGCGAACGCCTCGTAGCAGCCGTGATTGGCGTCGATCAGTGCCTGATGGCCGGGTGTGCGCTGCATTTCCTTGATGTCGACACCAGCGTTGAACCCGCGGTTCTCCGCGCGCAGCACGACAACCTTGGTCTCCTGGTCGCGCCCTGCCGCGCGGATCTCGTCGGCAATGGCGAACCAGCCGTCGGACGGTATGGCGTTGACCGGCGGGTAGTCGACCGTGACCACGGTGATGCCGGTTGATTCGGAGTGACGGTTGATCCCCATCGCATATCCCATCGTGCGTGCCGGATTAGGTCGGCGCATTGGCAAAGCAAGCAGTTGCTTGGTAGGTTAGCACGGTGGCACTCGAAATCGATCTCGCCGGCAGCGTCGTTCTGGTCACCGGAGGTGTGCGCGGGGTGGGCGCCGGGGTGAGCAAGGCTTTTCTCGCCGCGGGCGCGACCGTGGTGGCGTGCGCGCGGCGGCCGGCCGACAGCCCGGTGCGCAGCGATGGGCGCGAGATCGAATATCTGCCGTGCGATGTGCGCGACGCCAGCTCGGTGCAGGCGCTGATCGACACGATCGTCGAGCGGCACGGTCGTCTCGACCACCTGATCAACAATGCCGGCGGCGCACCGTTCGCCCTCGCCGCCGAGGCGAGCAAGAATTTCCACGCCAAGATTGTCGAGTTGAATCTGCTTGCGCCGCTGCTTGTTTCGCAGGCAGCGAATGCGGTGATGCAGCAGCAGTCCGGCGGCGGATCGATCGTGATGGTGTCGAGCGTGAGCGGGCACCGGCCCTCGCCCGGCACTGCCGCCTACGGGGCCGCGAAAGCGGGCATGGACAGCCTCACCGCCTCACTCGCGGTCGAGTGGGCGCCGAAGGTTCGGGTGAATTCGCTGGTCGTCGGCCCGGTCGAGACCGAACAGAGCCAGTTGCACTACGGCGATCAGGACGGCATCGACGCGGTGGGCGCGACAATCCCGCTCGGGCGGATGGCCGCGCCCGACGACATCGGCCGTTGCGCGGCCTTCCTTGCCTCCCCGCTGGCTTCCTACGTCAGCGGCGCGACGTTGCTCGTGCACGGTGGCGGGGAGCGGCCCGCTTTCCTTGCGGCGTCCAATGCGGTGGTCGGCGGCCAGCGGGCCGACGCCTGACCCGGCAGACCTGATCTAACAAGACAAATACGACAGAGGGACAACAGGTATGGACACCGAGCAGATCTGCGCCGGGCGCACCGTCATCGTCACCGGCGCGGGCCGTGGCATCGGCAGGGCGCACGCTCTCGCCTTCGCCGCCGCGGGAGCCCGGGTGGTGGTCAACGACCTCGGCTCGGCGCTCGACGGTGCGGAAACCACGGAGACGCCCGCCGAACAGGTGGTCGCGGAGATCAAAGCGCTCGGCGGCGAGGCCGTCGCCAACGGCGACGACATCGCGGACTGGGACGGCGCCCGCAATCTCATCCGGCAGGCCGTCGACACGTTCGGCGGTCTCGACGTACTCGTCAACAACGCGGGCTTCGTGCGCGACCGCATGCTGGTCAACCTCGGCGAGGACGAATGGGACGCGGTCATCCGGGTCCACCTCAAGGGCCACTTTGCGACCATGCGGCACGCGATCGAATACTGGCGCGGCGAATCCAAGGCAGGTCGCCCCGTCGACGCCCGCATCATCAACACCAGTTCGGGCGCCGGCCTCCAGGGCAGCGTCGGCCAGGGCAACTACGGTGCGGCCAAGGCAGGCATCGCGGGCCTCACCCTGACCGCGTCCGCCGAATTCGCCCGCTACGGCGTCACCGTGAACGCCATCGCGCCGGCCGCCCGCACCCGAATGACCGAAACCGTTTTCGCCGAAACCATGGCGGCCCCCGAAGACGGCTTCGACGCAATGGCCCCCGAGAACATCTCCCCCTTGGTCGTTTGGCTCGGCAGCCCGCAGTCCGCAGGCGTCACCGGCCGCATGTTCGAGGTCGAAGGCGGCAAAGTGGCCCTAGCCGACGGCTGGCGCCACGGCGTCGCCGTTGACCGCGGCGCCCGCTGGACCCCCGCGGAACTAGGCCCCGTAGTCGCCGACCTGATCGCAAAGGCAATTCCGGCGGAGCCCGTATACGGCGCCTGAGCATTGCCTGCCCCCGAATGCGTGCGCGCGAACCGACTTTGAACAGTGCGCCAACCGAGCCGAGACGCACGGCGCACCTGAGGCGCACGCCCAGCCGGCCGTGTGGCTCAGCCGCCGCATGTGGCGTCACAGTGACACCCACCCACCCACCCACCCACCCCAACCAACGCCGAGCGCAGTGAAATGGTGGTTCCTACGCCCGCAACTCGGGGTAGGCAGGCACACGGCTTCCAGCGTGCGGACTGACTGTGGTGGCGTCGTAGAGATCCACCTTTCGGGGGTGTTCGCGTCCGGCGTCGGGACTGATGTGTTGACGTCGTAGGGATTTCGGGATCAGCAGACTGTTGTTGCGAAGCGCCTTTCGAAACAGGCCCTTACAGTGCGCCGCACCCCGTGTTGAATCTAGACACCCTCTGCGCGGGGTGTGTAGTTACGACACTGGGGTGCGTGGCCGGGCTGCTGTATCCGGCATAGGGGAGGTGTTGGTGCGGGATTCCGGTGACAGAGGTGGGCTGTGTGGATTGTCACCGCCTCGTCGGTGGATGGGTGCGGGGTGTGGGCAATGATGTGCGGGATTACCAGGTGATCGCTGGGTGCCTGCCGTCTCCGCGTGTTGGGCGTGTCGTATGGGCTGCCCGAGCCGACCCCTGCGCCGATCTGGGCGGGGGTTTACTATGGGCTCCCGTCCGTAAAAAGTCCCGGACCTGTGCGTTGCGACCGGGTTGAAGATCTGCGCTACATCGAATGAGGGGAAGGCTGGCGCATGGCCATTGGTCGCACGTCGCACGTAGTTGCAGTAGCTGCGGCAGTTGCCGGCATTGCGCTACTCGAGGGTGTTGCGGCTCAGGCTCAGCCCGATTCGTCCGGCTCATCAGATCCGACCGGTCATGACAACGGTGATGTCTGGCAGCCGCTTTCCGTCCCGGGCAGGCAGTCGCGCGTCGGCCTCCCGGTAGAGCCGACCGATGCCGCGTCGAACGTGGCATTGGTGCCAGGGTCGGCGGCGGCGGGCTCCGCCGCTGCCGGTGGTTCCGCTGCCGTTGGTTCGGCCGCAGCCGGGTCGGCGACGGCGACTTCGGTCATTCTCGGTGCGCTGCTCGGTTCGGGTTCGGCAGGACTCGGCCTCGCGCTCGGCACCGGTTCGGCCGCTCTCGGTGCTGCGGCCCTCGCCACCGGTTCCGCTGTTGTCGGGACCGGCTCCGCCGACCGTCGTCACCGGACTGCGCAACCTCGACTGGACGGCGCTCGGTCGCGGCATTGCGATCTACACCACCGGCACGGCATTCGTGGCAGTGCTTGCGCTGCTGCAGATTCGGCAGGCCTTGATCGATGCGCCGCGAACCGCTCCCGGCCATGCGACGTGGGCCTGGCCGGCGTGGGAGATCGCCAGTCTGCTCGTCGCGTTCGGTGCGGTGTGGATCGTGGTGGAGCTGTGGGTGCGAGCGCGCGTGCTGCTGCGCCGGATTCAGCCGCTGCACCGCACCATGATCGACCAGTTCCCCGAGGTGATCGCGCACGAGCAGACGAGTTCTTCCACGCAGCTGAAGGCGTCCGATCAGGTGGCGCAGATCATGGACGCGCTGTATCTGCAGTCGGGTGGCGGTCTCGAGCTGATCGCCGCGGGCCCACCGCCGTCATCACCGGCCGAGCGCGCGGACCGCGTCGCGGAATGGGCACGTAATCCATTGGGCGAGGTAGTAGTAGACGCGCGGTCGATTGCTCCGCCCGAGGGAATCAGTCTGCGCGGTTGGGTCCGGACCATCGCTCGCGCCTATGAGGCGTCAACTCCCGTCCACGTCCGGAATTGATCGACTCGCCGCAATACTGATCATCTCGAGGCATTCTTCGCGAACCCCCCCCGTATTGAATCTCCTGACACAACAACGAATCCGGCTCGGCGATCGCCGAGCCGGATTCGTGTATGTCTACCCGGTATCCGATCAACTGTTTTCGTACACGCATGGGTAAGTCGCGGGGACGCCTATAACTCACCCCCGCGCTCTCCGCCAGCCCATAACTTTTGGGGCACGCGACCCATGACGCAGTACGGTGCGACCCGAAGGCCGCACCGTACTGCACTCTAGGAGAACCTATTCGGTACCGTCCGGAGGAATTTCGGGCAAGCCTTCGCTTGCTCGCAACTTCTCCGCCATGGAGGTGAGGAGGTTCTGTGATTCTTCGGACAGGTCGAACGCCCTACTCGACAACCGCCGCAGTCCATAGCCCTGCAGCTGGGACAACAACTCCAGATCGTGATCGATCTTGGCGGCATAGATGTCGTTGAAGAAGTAGTCCGGCTTGACCTTGAAGAACTTGGCCAGTGCAGCCACCGTTTCGTCCGACGGGTTCGTCCGCTGACCCGACCGCAACTGCGAGAGGTACGGTTTCGAGATCGGATGCCCGGAGGCCGTCAGCGCAGCCGCAACCTCCGCGTTGGTGTGCGGCTTGCGCCCCGGGGGATGCACGGTTTCGAACAGCTTGTTCAGCCGCGCCGCGAAATCAGCCATTGTGAGCCGCCCAATTCCCTTCGCTGTACTAACAGTCGTTATCTCGGATACGTATCATTGATATTAGCGGCTCAGTAACTGAAAACCTACGCCTGATTCAGGATTTCCTTGAAGCTTCTAGGTCCAGCTGCGGCGAAGTGACTGCGACCGTTGCGTTTGCGGGTCGCCCCAACGGCTCTTGCGAAGGGGTGGTGTTCTCCGGTTCTGGCCCGTCGCAGGGGTCTCGCCCCGCAGATCGATGATAGCCTAAAGATAGCTGACGTCTCATCTACTTGACCGCAGTGATCTTTGTGTGGCGTACGACACGTTTTGGCGGCTCTGGGATGAACGTTCAACCAATCGTGGGGAATTGGTTGACGACTCCTACAACCGCTCGATGATCGTGCCTGTCGCCAGTGCGCCACCCGCGCACATGAGCACCATGGCCGTACTGCCCCCGGTGCGCTCCAGTTCATGCAAAGCCGTTGTGATGAGCCGAGATCCGGTGGAGCCGACCGGGTGCCCCAGCGCGATCGCGCCGCCGTTGACATTAACCCGGTCCATGTCCGGATTGTGTACAGATGCCCACGAAAGTGCGACCGACGCGAATGCTTCATTGATCTCGAATAGATCGATGTCACCGATATTCATGCCCGACCGCTCGAGCAGCCGGGTGCAGGCCTGAACGGGGCCGTCGAGATGGAACTCGGGCTCGGCGCCGACCACGACTTGCGTGACAATCCGGGCGCGCGGCCGCAATCCCGCTCGCTGCGCAGCCCTTTCGTCCATCAGCAGCACCGCGGCCGCGCCGTCGGAGATCTGTGACGACGTACCCGCAGTGTGGATGCCGCCTTCGAGCACCGGCTTCAGCTTGGCGAGGCTTTCCAGGTTGGTGTCGCGCAGGCCCTGGTCCTTGGTCACCTCGAGCTTCTCGCCGGTGAGGTTGCCTTCCTTGTCGACTGCGGGTGCGGCCACCGAAAGCACCTCGCGGTCGAAGCGGCCCTCGGCCCAGGCCTGTGCGGCGCGCTGCTGCGAGCGGACGCCGAGCGCGTCGACATCGTCGCGAGTGATGCCGCGCCGCTTGGCAATACGCTCGGCCGCCTCGAACTGGTTGGGCAGATCGATGCTCCATGCCGCGGGCCTGCGTGGGCCCGCGTTCGTGCCGACGTTGGCGCCCAAGGGGACTCGGCTCATGGCTTCCACGCCGCAGGCCATGCCGATGTCGATGGCATCGGTCGCGATGAGCCCGGCGATCAGATGATTGGCCTGCTGGGCCGAACCGCACTGCGTATCGATGGTGGTGGCCCCGACCTGCCACGGCAGGCCGGCGTGCAGCCAGGCGACCCGGGTGATGTTGTTGGACTGCTCGCCCGCCTGGGTGACGCAGCCGCCGATGACCTGCTCGACAAGGGCGGGGTCCAGGTGCGCCTTCTCGAGCAACCCGCGCTGTGCGAGGCCGAGCAGTTCGGCGGCGTGCAGGCCCGCGAGCCAGCCGCCGCGCTTGCCGATCGGGGTGCGAGCGGCCTCGACGATTACTGGTGTGCCCATGACCAACCTTTCCTTTGGGACAGAAAACTGAAACGTGTGTCCACGTTAGCGATAGGCGGATCTCTCCAGTTCTTCCCTCGCTATCCAGCCTATGCTTCAATGATTGTAGAACGTGTTTCAGTTTGTCGAAGGAGACATCTGGTGGTTGCCCCTCGGAATCCCCGGCCCAATCTGCCGGACGGGTTCGACGTCACGGACCCCGACATTTACGCCGAGCGTGTTCCGGTCGAGGAGTACGCGGAACTGCGCCGGACCGCCCCGGTCTGGTGGAATCCGAAATCACCCGAGAAGGGTGGGTTCCATGACGACGGCTTCTGGGTCGTCAGCAAGCACGCCGAAGTCAAGGAAGTCTCGCGGCGCAGTGATGTGTTCTCCTCGTTCGAGAACACCGCGATCCCGCGGTTCAATGACGAGATCACCCGCGAGGCGATCGAACTGCAGCGGTTCGTCATGCTCAATATGGACGCGCCGCAGCACACCAAACTCCGCAAGATCATCTCGCGTGGCTTCACCCCGCGCGTGATCAACGGGCTGCGCGCGGAACTCAAGACCAGGGCCGAGTCGATCGTGCAGGCGGCGGTGGCGTCCGGATCCGGCGACTTCGTCACTCAGGTCGCCTCCGAACTGCCGCTGCAGGCCATTGCCGAGCTCATCGGCATCCCGCAGGAAGACCGCATGAAGGTGTTCACCTGGTCGAACGATATGACCGGGTACGACGATCCGGAGAACGAGGCGGACCCGGTCGCGGCGTCCACCGAGGTGCTCGGCTACGCCTACCAAATGGCCGCGGCTCGCAAAGAATGTCCGGCCGACGACATCGTCACCAAATTGATCGAGGCGGATGTCGACGGCGACGAGCTGACGCCGGAGGAGTTCGGCTTCTTCGTGATCATGCTGGCCGTAGCGGGCAATGAGACGACCCGTAACGCGATCACCCACGGCATGGCGGCCTTCCTGGAGAACCCGGACCAGTGGGAGCTGTTCAAGAAGGAGCGCCCGGCCACCGCCGCCGACGAGATCATCCGGTGGGCGACACCGGTCACCTCGTTCCAGCGGACCGCGCTCGAAGACACCGAACTCGGGGGAGTGGAGATCAAGAAGGGCCAGCGGGTGGTCATGCTCTACCGCTCGGCCAACTTCGACGAGGATGTGTTCGAGCACCCGGAGAAGTTCGACATCACCCGAAAGAACAACCAGCACTTGTCTTTCGGGGGCACCGGCGCGCACTTCTGCGTCGGCGCGAACCTCGCGCGGATGGAGGTCGATCTGATCTTCAACGCTATTGCCGACTACATGCCCGACATCACCAGGCTGGGTGACCCGAAGCGCCTGCGTTCGGGCTGGCTCAACGGTGTCAAGGAGTTCACGGTCGACTACAAGACCTCGGGCGGCTGCCCGGTCGCGCACTGACGACGACAAAGGGCCCTCGCAACCGGCAGTTCCCGTGCCGGTGCGAGGGCCCTTTGTCGTGCTGCCCCGAGGGGGCAGCACACTCAGCCGACGGGCTTTGCGGTCGCCATAGCGCGGTCGACCTCCCAGAAGGCCCGCAGCGCAGCGATTTTGCCCGTTCCGTCCACCTTGTAGGTGAACACGCCTTCGGCATCGATGTGATGACCACCGAGCGTGGAGCGAATGGTGCCGGTGAAGGCGATCTCGTTGCCGCAGGCGAAAGAATCGCCGAACAGGAACTCGATGGAATCGGTCTTCGCGATCGCCATGTCCCAGAACGCCGCGATGGCTTCCTTACCTCGGTGACCTTTGCCCTCGGGATCGAAACCCGAAGGGCCGACCGGATCTTCGACGATGCCGTCCTCGGCGAAGAGCGCGACCCACGCCTGCTTGTCCCTGGCTCGCACCGCGGCTTGCGAGGCGAGTCCGGCGGCCCGTGCTGGATGTTCGGTAGTGGTCATACGCCTGCCTTTGCGACGATGGGTTCCTCGATATTCTTCGCGGCGAAGCGGCGCAGCGAGTCCTGCTTGGCCGCGAGCTCGCCGTCGAAGCCGATGCCGTCGGCCAGCCACGGAACGACGATCGCGTCGGTGACCCCGGCATCGGCCAGATCCTGGTACCCAGTACGCCCGTATCGATCGATGCATACCGCTTGGATCTCGAACGGATCTGCCGCACGGCCGAATTCGGCACGCAGCGCTTCGAGCTTGCCGATGGTCAGGCACAGCTCGTCGTAGGTCATCATGGCCGAGGTCCAGCCGTCGCCGACCCGGGCGGCCCGCCGCAGCGCGGGTTCGGTGTGTCCACCGATGTAGAACGGCACCGGCTCGGTCGGCGCCGGGCTGATCTGTAGTGGATCGAAGTCGAAGAACTCGCCGTGGAATTCGACCATGCCCCCGCCGAGGACCAGCTTGATGACCTCGATCATCTCGTCCACCCGCGCGCCGCGCCGGGCGTAAGGAACCCCGCACCACTCGAATTCCTCTGGCGCCCAGCCGATCCCGACGCCGAAACCGAACCGATTGCCCGACAGGTTGGCCACCGAGCCGACCTGCCTGGCCAGCAGCAGCGGGTTGCGAGAACCCAACTTGAGCACGTTGGTATAGAAGCGGATCCGGCTGGTCACCGCCGCCATCGCGGTCGCACCGATGAGCGGGTCGACCCAGGGCGTCTCCGGTCCCCAGAAGCGACTGCCGTCGGCGGTGTAGGGGTACTTCGCCGACGCGGACTTCATGTAGAACAGCGAGTCGGGCAGGGCGATCGAGGCGAAGCCGCATTCTTCCGCCGTCTTCGCCAGTTCGGGCAGCTGCTCCAGCGGACTCAGTGCGATGCCGAGGGTGAATTTCATCGGTGCGGTGCTCATCGGCGCTCCGACCCGACCACCCACATCGAGAAGTACTGCGAGCCACCGCCGTACGCGTGGCCGAGCGCCTTCTTGGCATTGTCCACCTGATAGGCCCCGGCCCGGCCCATCACCTGCTTGGCGGCCTCGGCGAAGCGGATGAGCCCGGACGCGCCGATCGGATTCGAGGAGAGCACCCCACCGGAGGGGTTGACCGGCAGTGTGCCGCCGATTTCGGTCTCACCCTTGTCGGTGAGCTTCCAGCCGTCGCCCGGCGGCACGAAGCCGAGGTTCTCCAACCACATCGGCTCGAACCACGAGAAGGGCACATAGATTTCGGCGACATCGATTTCGGCGAGCGGGTCGGTGATGCCTGCCGCCTTCCACAGCGCGGCGGCCGCGTCCTGGCCTGCCTGCGGGTTCACCTGATCGCGCCCGGCGAAGGTGGTCGGTTCGGTGCGCATCGCGGTGCCGTGCACCCATGCCACCTTCTTGCCCGTGGCTTCGACGGCGGTCGCTGCTTCCTCGTCGCCGATCACCACCGCGCAGGCGCCATCCGACGACGGGCAGGTTTCGTCGAAGCGGATGGGGTCCCACAGCATTTGCGATGCGAGCACCTTCTCCAGCGTGATATCCGGCTGATGCAGGTGCGCGAGCGGATTCTTCGCGCCGTTGCGGCGATCCTTCACCGCGACCATCGCGCCGATGTGTCCGGGCGCGTTCGAACGGCGAATGTAGGAACGGACGTGCGGGGCGAAATACCCGCCCGCACCCGCGCCGACCGGCATGGTGAACGGGACCGGAATCGACAACGCCCACATGGCATTCGATTCCGACTGTTTCTCCCAGGCGATCGCGAGCACGCGCTTGTGCACGCCGGCCTGCACGAGGTTCGCGGCGACCACGCCGGTCGAGCCGCCGACCGAGCCTGCGGTGTGCACGCGCAGCAGTGGTTTTCCGGTGGCGCCCAACGCATCCGCGAGATACAGCTCGGGCATCATGACGCCCTCGAACAGATCGGGTGCCTTGCCGACCACGACCGCATCGATATCGGCGATGGTGAGGCCCGAATCCTCGAGCGCGCGATCGATTGCCTCGCGACACATGCCCGCCATGGACACGTCGGTCCGTTTCGTCACGTGATGGGTTTGTCCGGTGCCGAGCACCGCAGCGGGGAGTGTCATCGAGTCTCCAAAACGGTCACAAGATTCTGCTGCAGCACGGGGCCGCTGGTGGCGTGGGCGAGTGCGCGATTCGCGGTGCCCGCCATGATGGCCTCGGCCGCGAAGCCGATCCGCTCCAGGCCTGCGGCGAACATCGGGTTGGCTGCCAATGCGCCACCCGAGGGGTTCACCGTGGTCTCGGGCTTCAGGCCGATCGCCTCGGCGAGGATCAGCTGCTGGTGACTGAACGGCGCATGCAGCTCGGCAATATCGAAGCCGCTGGTGTCACCGCCGGTAACCGCATGGGCGGCAGCCGAAGTCGAGGGGGAGACGGTCAGATCGCGGGCGCCGAGCTGAGGCGTGTCGACGCGGTGCGCCATCCCGGAGATCCAGGCCGGACGCGCGCAGAGCTCGCGGGCCCGGTCGCCGACGGCGAGCACGATCGCCGCCGCACCGTCGGTGATGGGCGCGACGTCATGTGCGCGCAGCGGGTCTGCGACATACGGTGTGTCGAGCAGACTTTCGATGTCGCCGGCAGCGCCCGCCGCCACGGCGGCCATATCGCGTTCGGTCCAGCGACCGGCATCGAGTCCGGCGCGCGCTTGCAGGCCCGCGATGGACAGCGAGTCCGGCCACAGCGGGGCGACCAGATAGGGATCCAGCTGCATGGTGAGGATCTGCCGCAGCGTGCCCGCCGAGGACTTGCCGAAGCCGTACACCAGTGCGGTCTTCGCCTGCCCCGAGCGTAGTTTCACGAACGCCTCGTAGAGCGCCCATGCGGCGTCCATCTCGACATGGGATTCGTTGATCGGCGGCACCGCGCCGATGGCGTCGATCGCCGAAATGAACGAGAAGGCCCGTCCGGCCAGATAATCGGAGGAGCCGGAGCACCAGAAGTCGATATCGGACTTGGTGATGCCGAGGTCGGAGTAGAGCTGCTGGAAAATGGGCACCAGCATCTCGACACCGTTGGTGGTGCCGAAGGTTTCCGGCACGTGCGGTGCGTGGGCGAATCCCACGACCGCGATGTCGGTGGCGTTGTCGGTCACGTGGGCCTCTCTAGAGGTGATGGGAGTAGGTGTCGTATTCGGCGTCCGGCTCGCCGGTGGGACGGAAGTGGTCCACGTTCTCCAGCCCGTAGCCCCATTCCTCGCGCGGCTTCCACACGGCCTCCACCCGCATGCCCATCCGCACTTCGCTCGCCTCGCAACCGAGGACGAGGTGCAGGACCGGGATGTCGGCGCCGTCGAGCAGCACATAGGCCGCCACGTACGGCGGCTTGATCCGCTGACCGAGGAACGGCACGTTCACGATGCAGAAGGTGGTGACGGTGCCACGGTCGGGCAGCTCGACGATGTCGTCGGTCGGCCTGCCGTCGGTCGGGTTGGCGCCGCGCGGCGGGAAGTACACCTTGCCCGCGGCGTCGGTCCGCCCGCCGAGCAGCTTGCCTTCGGCCAGCCCGCGCAGGTAGATGGTCTCCTGCGGCGAGGCGGTGTGTTTGTAGTCCAGGTCGACCGGAGTGGTGATCATCGTGATCGGCTCGCCATCGTCGACGGCTTCCGCCGGCGCGTGCGATGTTTCGCCCGGCTCGAAGCAAGCGATGTCCTTGATGCTGCCCGCGGTCTCGGTCGCCCACCTGGCGACGACGCGCTGGCCGGTGTGGATGGCACCGGGCTCGGCCACGTCGACGGCGTGCAGCAGGGTGGTGTCCGCGCCGTCGAGTTTGATCAGTGCCCAGGCGAAGGGGCGATCGAAGGGTTGCCCGGGCAGTGGATCGTGCACCCAGGTCCACGATTCGACAGCGCCGGTGTCGGCCACATCGACGAATTCGGTGAGGGGCGCGGAGGTGATCGGGTCGTATTCCGGTGGCGGCACGAGCACCCGCCCGTCCGAACCGCGTACGCCGACGATCTTGCGGCCGCGCAGCTTGGTCAGGAAGTTGCCGATCGTCGGTCCGACCGATCGGGTGTAGTCGAATCGCACCCGAAGGGGCGCGCTGAGTACGTCGGGCACGGTGTGCCCACCGCTACCCTCGATGGAGTCGCTGCGCGACGCAGTGTTCAATTCCGACCCTCTCTCATTCGTGATTGTG
Organism: Nocardia sp. NBC_01009; assembly: GCF_045208035.1. NCBI lineage: Bacteria > Bacillati > Actinomycetota > Actinomycetes > Mycobacteriales > Nocardiaceae > Nocardia > Nocardia sp. NBC_01009. Next base: position 1,825,540 of record NZ_CP108695.1, read on the forward strand.
CCGGATGCAGTATTCCCCTGAGTCACAATGTCGAGTAGAACAGGTTCTTATTCTGCTGGCAAGAAGTTGGCTGGAAAGAGGTCGATGGTGAAGTTCGGATTGCAACTCGGGTACTGGATGGCACAACCACCGCAGAATGCCGGTGAGTTGGTGGTGGCCGCCGAGGCGGCCGGGTTCGACGCCGTATTCGCCGCCGAATCCTGGGGGTCGGACGCCTTCGGCCCGCTGATGTGGTGGGGATCCTCGACGCGACGGGTGCGCTTGGGCACCTCGGTGGTGCAGATGTCGGCGCGCACGCCCGCCGCGACCGCCATGCATGCGCTGACACTGGACCATCTCAGCGGCGGCAGGGCGATCCTCGGCCTCGGCGTCTCCGGTCCGCAGGTGGTGGAGGGTTGGTACGGCCAGCCGTTCGCCAAGCCGTTGCAGCGCACCAGGGAATACGTCGGGATCGTTCGTCAGGTGCTGGCGCGGCAGGCCCCGGTCACCAATGCCGGACCGCAGTACCCGCTGCCGTACACGGGCCCGGGTTCCACCGGGTTCGGCAAGCCGCTCAAGCCGATCGTGCACCCGCTACGAGCGGATTTGCCGATCTGGCTCGGCGCGGAAGGCCCGAAGAATGTGGCGCTGACGGCCGAGATCGCCGACGGCTGGCTGGCGATCTACTACGCGCCGCGGCTGGCCGGGATGTACAACGACTGGCTCGACGAGGGTTTCGCCAGGGCGGGCGCGCGGCGTTCGCGGGCGGACTTCGAGATCGCCGCGAGCTGCCAGGTGGTGCTGACCGACGATGCCAAGAGCGAGATCGAGCGGATGCGCTGGATCATGGCGCTCTACATCGGCGGAATGGGCGCGCCGGAGATGAACTTTCACGCGCAGGTGTACCGGCGGATGGGGTACGAGCGCGAGGTCGACGAGATCGGCAGGCTCTTCCAGGCGGGCAAGAAGGCGGAGGCGGCGGCGTTGGTCCCGGACGAGCTGATTCTGGACACCGCGATCATCGGCGACGAGGAGCATGTTCGTAAGCAACTCGGGGTGTGGGAAGCGGCCGGTGTCACCGAGATGCTGGTGTCTGTTCCAGATATCGAGCAATTGCATCGGCTCGCACCCCTTGTACAGATGTAGAACACGTTCTAGATTCGTAGGGGTGACGACGCAGGAGTCAGTAGAAATTCTCGGTCTCTGGAATATCGCGAACGCGGAACCCGATCGGATCGCCTTGGTCGACCCGGTCGGCCGCGAGGTGACGTATCGCGAATTGGCCACGCTGGCCAATCGATACGGCACCGGCCTGCGGGCGCTGGGCCTACAGCCCGGCGACGTGCTCGTCAGCATGGTGCACAACTGTGTCGAGGCGGTCGCCGCCTACTTCGCGGCGTACCAGGCCGGGCTGTACATCGTGGCGGTGAACTGGCACCTGACCGGACCCGAGGTCGCCTACATCCTCTCCGACAGCGAGGCGAAGGCGTTCATCGCCAGCGACCGGTTCGCCGCGGCCGCGATCGCCGCCGCCGACGAGGCCGGACTGCCGGCGTCGGCACGCTTCGCGGTGGGCGAGATCGAGGGCTTCAAGTCGGTGGCCTGGCTCGGCGCGGCCGACACCGGCAGGCCCGACAACCGGACCACCGGCGCGCCGATGCTCTACACCTCGGGAACAACGGGACGTCCCAAGGGCGTTCGCCGCCCTTTGACCGGCGCCGATCCGGATGTCGTTCCACCGCATACGAATGCGTTCTTCGGGCTGTTCGAACTCGCGCCCTACGACAACCACGTGCACATCTGCGGCTCGCCGCTCTATCACACCGCGGTGCTGAACTGGGCGACCATCTCGATTCAGCTGGGACACAAGGTTGTTCTGATGGATCGTTGGGACGCCGAGGAGATGTTGCGGCTCATCGAGAAGCATCGGGTGACCCACAGCCACATGGTGCCGACCCAGTTCCACCGGCTGCTCGCACTGCCGGAGGAGGTGCGCGCCAAATACGACGTGTCTTCGCTGCGCAGCATGGTGCACGGTGCGGCGCCGTGTCCGCAGGAGACCAAGCGGCAGATGCTGGCGTGGTGGGGCCCGACGGTCACCGAGTACTACGCGGCCACCGAGGGCGGCGGCACGGTGATCAATGGCACCGAGTGGCTGCTCAAGCCCGGCTCGGTCGGCAAGGCCTGGCCATGGTCGGTGATCAAGGTGCTCAGCGAGGAAGACGGCTCCGAAGTGCCCGCCGGCGAGACCGGGCTGGTCTACATGAAGATGGGTGCATCGAGCTTCGAGTACCACCATGCCAAGGAGAAGACCGAGGAGTCGAGGGTCGGTGACCTCTTCACCGTCGGCGACATCGGCCATCTCGATGAGGACGGCTATCTCTACCTGCACGATCGCCGATCCGATCTGATTCTCTCCGGCGGCGTGAACATCTATCCCGCCGAAATCGAAAGCGTGCTGGTCACCCACCCGAAGGTCGCCGATGTGGCGGTTTTCGGTCTGCCACATGCTGATTGGGGCCAGGAAGTGAAAGCCGTAGTCCAGCCCGCCAACGGGTTCGAGGGCGACGACAACCTCACCGCCGAGCTACTCGCCTTCGCCGCAACACAATTGGCAAAGTACAAGATGCCACGCTCGATCGACTACCTCCCCGAACTCCCCCGCGACCCCAACGGCAAGCTCTACAAGCGCAAGCTCAAGGAAAGCTACCTGGCCGCGTCCTAGCCACTGCTTCGCACCGAACACCCTGTGTTGCAACCAGATACCTGGTACACCGGGTGTTCGGTTGCAACATGGGTGTTCGGATCGACAAGGGTGAGGATCGACGGGGGTGCAGTTGCCATCGAGGCGGGCACTGACCGACCGGCATCAGCGCGGCTCTGTCCGGCAGCCCGGGTAGACAGGCGTACTGCTTCCAGTGTCAGGACCGGCTGTGGTTGCGTTCCAGCCAGTTTCGGCATCGACGGTAGTCGAATGGTGGCTGCGGAGGAAGTCCGCAACCGCCATTCGACTACGTTCGTCAGATTTCTTCGCGTAGTTCGGGAGGCAGGCCGAAGAGGGGGAACAGCTTTTCGGTGTCGAGGAAGAAGTTGAGGCCGGCGATGGCGGCGCCGTCGAGTTCCAGGACGGTGATCGACCACGGCAACCAGACGCCGGGCACCTCGCTCGGCTTGTAGTGGCCGAAGGCGGGGAGGCCGTTCGCGCCCTCGAGTCGAACCATCCTGGCATTGCGGCAGGTTTGGCCGGTGCCGAGCATGAACGCGGCCACGTTCTCCGGGCCGGAGATCCACAGCTCGATCGGGGGCATGGACAGTGCGACATCCGCTTTCAGCAGGGTGGTCAGCGTGTCCATGTCGTAGGCCTCGAACGCCTTGACGAAGTCGTCGACCAGTTTGCGCTGGTCCTCATCGGTCTCGTCGTAGGTGTCGGTGGTTGTTGGCTGCACCTTGGACATGGTCGCCCGTGCGCGCTGCAGCGCGCTGTTGACCGACGCGGGCGACATGGTGAGGGCCTCGGCGGTCTCGCTGGCCGAGAAGCGCAGCACCTCGCGCATGATCAGGATGGCGCGCTGGGTGGCCGGCAGATGCTGACAGGCGGCGACGAATGCCAGCCGCAGTGTGTCCTTCGCGCTCGCGTGCTCGGCCGGGTCCGACCCGAAGGCGAGGGCATTGGGGATCGGTTCGATCCAGACGTAGTCGGGCTGCGCCATGGGCAAGGGGGTGTCCGGCCGCGACGGCCCGGAAAGATCCATCGGCCGGGCACGGCGCTGCGGACCGTCGATCATGTCCAGGCAGACATTGGTGGCGATCCGGTACAGCCAGGACCGTAGGCTGGCACGGCCTTCGAACGAGTCGTAGGACTTCCATGCGCGGGTGAAGGTCTCCTGCACCGCGTCTTCTGCCTCGAAGGACGAGCCGAGCATTCGGTAGGCGTATGCGCACAGCTCGCGCCGGTGTCCCTCGAAAGAGGAGAGCACATCGGGGGTGAGGCCGGTGGTATTGCCGGACGAGTCGGTCATGAAAGTCACCCTGCCACAGCCCACCGACACATCACAGACAGAAAAGCCGCCTACCTGCCGAATCAAGATCATCATCACCGTTGTGGAGCCACCTGGACGGCTATGTCGGGTATCACCACTCGGGGCGGCGATGAGTTCTCGGCCGACGGCCCGTCTCTACTGGTGAACCGAAAAACGAACCACGCATGGACCGAGGAAAAGGACGCCGAACATGAGCAGCAAGATGATCTTCATCAACCTACCTGTCACCGATCTGGGCCGGTCGAAGAACTTCTACGAGGCTCTCGGCTGGAAGGTGAACCAGGACTTCACCGATGAGAACGCCGCCTGCATCGTCGTCGACGACAACATCTGCCTGATGCTGCTGACCAAGGAGTTCTTCCCGACCTTCAGCAGCCGCCCGCTGTCGGACACCGTCTCGACCATCGGCGCCGCGTACGCGATCGCTCTGCCCAGTGCCGAAGAGGTCGACACGCTCACCGCCGCGGCACTGGGCGCCGGGGCCACCGAGGAGGTCAACGAGGACAAGCGCGCGCAGGAGGCACAGGTCGGCATGCACGGCCGCACGTTCATCGACCCCGACGGCCACCAGTGGGAGCCGTTCTGGATGGACTACCCAGGCAGCAACTGAGCCATAGTGCAAACGACCCCCAGCGCGGAATGCGCAGGGGGTCGCTTGCTTTCGTTGTTCAGCTGCCGGTGAATGTGGGCTTGCGCTTTTCTGCGAAGGCCTTCGGGCCTTCCTTGGCGTCGGCCGACTTGAAGACCGCCGTGCCCAGCTCGGCGTCGATCTTGAAGGCCTCTTCCTCGTGCATGCCCTCGGTGTCGCGGATGGTGCGCAGGATGGCCTGGACCGCGAGCGGGCCGTTGGCCGCGATCTGCGCGGCCAGTTCGAGCGCCTTGTCCAGCGCAGTGCCGTCCGGCACCACGTGCCCGATCAAGCCGATTTCCTTGGCCTCGGCCGCGGTGACGTGCCGACCGGTGAGCAGGATGTCCGCGGCCACGGTGTAGGGAATCTGGCGCACCAGCCGGACCGCCGAGCCGCCCAACGGGAACAGGCCCCAACGTGCCTCGGACACACCGAATTTCGCGCTCTCGCCGGCAACCCGGATATCGGTGCCCTGCAGGATCTCGGTGCCACCGGCGATGGCGGGACCCTCGACCGCCGCGATCAGCGGCTTGGTGAGCCGCCGGCCCTTGAGCAGCGCCTCGATCTTCGACAGATCCCAGCCGCCGCCCTTGAAGGAGTCGCCCGGGTGCTGGGTCGTCATCGCCTTCAGATCCGCGCCCGCGCAGAACGCGCCGCCCGCGCCGGTCAGGATCGCGACCCGGATGTCGGGATCGTTGTCCACCTGATCCCAGGCGTCGCGCATGATCGCCATCATCTCGCCCGACAGCGCGTTGCGGGCCTCGGGACGATTCATGGTGACGATGAGGACGTGATCGCGCTTCTCGACGAGGCAATCTGGCATTGGTGATTCTCCTGACTTTCAAGCCTTGTCAGAAACAGTAACACGTTCTATTTTTAGGTTTGTGAGCTACAACATAGCCGACCTGGTCGAACACGCCATCGATCTCATGCCCGACCGCGTAGCGCTGGCCGACGACGGCCGTGAGGTGACTTACGCGCAGCTGGAGGAGCGGGCCAATAAACTGGGCAACTACCTGCTGGAGCAGGGTGTCCAACCGGGTGACAAGGTGGGCATCTACTCGCGCAACACGATCGAGGCCGTCGAGGCCATGGTCGCGATCTTCAAGGCTCGCGCCGTGATGATCAACGTGAACTACCGATACGTCGAGAACGAGTTACAGCACATCTTCGACAACTCGGACATGGTCGCGCTGATCCACGAGCGCCGCTTCACCGACAGAGTGGCCGGTGTCCGTCCGAACACTCCGCTGCTGAAGACGGTCATCGTCGTCGACGACGATACGACCGGCACAATCCCCACCGCAGCGGATTCGGTGGAATACGAGACGGTGCTCGAGCGGTCCTCCGGAGAGCGCAATTTCGGTGATCGCTCCCCGGACGACCTCTACATGCTCTACACCGGCGGCACCACCGGCCTGCCCAAGGGCGTGATGTGGCGGCAGGAGGACGTCTGGCGGGTGCTCGGTGCGGGCATCAACTTCGTCACCGGTGAATACGTCGACGACGAATGGGAATTGGCCAAGGTCGGCGCGGCCAACCCGCAGATGGTGCGCTTCCCGATTCCGCCGATGATCCACGGCGGCTCGCAATGGGCCACCTTCCACAGCCTGTTCGGCGGCGGCAAGGCCGTGATGATCCCCGAGTTCAGCGGGCACGGCGTGTGGCAGCACATCGACCGCCATGGCATCAATCTCATCTTCATCACCGGTGACGCGATGGCACGGCCGATGCTGGATGCGTTGATCGAGGGCAACCCGGAAACCGGTAAGCCCTATGACCTTTCGACGCTCTATGTGATGGCGAGCAGTGCGGCGCTGTTCTCCCCGGCACTCAAGGACCAGTTCCTCGAGCTGCTACCGAACCGGATGCTCTCGGACTCCATCGGCTCTTCGGAGACCGGTTTCGGTGGACTGTCCATCGTCACCAAGGGTGCGACGCACACCGGTGGGCCCCGCGTGAAGATCGATGCGTCCACCGTGGTGCTCGGCGAGGACGGCAACCCGGTGGAGCCCGGTTCGGGTGTGGTCGGCATTCTCGCCCGCAGCGGCCACATTCCCCTCGGCTACTACAAGGACGAGGCGAAGACGGCGGCAACCTTCAAGGAGATCAACGGCGTTCGCTACTCGATCCCGGGCGACTACGCACGGGTCGAGGAGGACGGCACCGTGACGATGCTCGGTCGCGGTTCGGTGAGCATCAACAGCGGCGGCGAGAAGATCTACCCGGAAGAGGTCGAAGGTGCGCTCAAGTCGCACCCGGAGATCTTCGACGCGCTGGTGGTCGGCGTCGAAGACGAGCGCTGGGGTCAGCGGGTCGTCGCTGTTGTGCAGTGCCGCGGCGACAACCGCCCGTCACTGGAAGAGCTGCGCCCCATGCTGACCAATGAGATCGCGCCCTACAAGCAGCCGCGCAGCCTGTGGTTCGTCGACGAGATCAAGCGCTCGCCCGCAGGCAAGCCGGATTACCGCTGGGCCAAGGAGCAGACCGAGGTGCGCGCGGCCGATGATCACCTCGAGGCGAGCAGCAAGTAAGAAATAGGGGCGAGGCGCTACCGGCGAGGGCTGCCGCGACATGCGGCGGCCTTTGCCGTTTCAGCAGTCGCGAGCGGTAGACAGGAGATCGAATTGGCAACGCCCTATGCATTTTTCGCCGCGACCGGACACGGCTTCGAGCCCCTGCCGTTCGCTGTCAGCGCGTGGTCGTCGACGATGATCAATGGGCCTGCGATATGTGGCCTCCTGGCGAGGGCGCTGGAACTTCAGCATTGTTCGGCCGAATTCACGCCCGCCCGGTTGACGGTCGACCTGTTCCGGCCGACGCTGAACAAGCCGGTCACCGTAGTGACCGAGTTGGTCAGGGCGGGGAAGCGGATCCGGGTCGCCGATGCCGCGCTGATGCAGGACGGCGCGGATGTGGCTCGCGCGACGGCGATCTTCTTGAAACGGTCGGTGCAGCCGCCGGGAGAGGTCTGGACCAGGGGCGACGGACCGCGGCCGCCCGAGGTACCGATCGCCGACGGACCGACCCCGCCGCTGTGGAACAGCGACGGTCGAGCCGATGGCTGGTCGTCGCGGATCGGCGAGCATCAGAACGGCGGGCGCAAGCGCACCTGGCAGGTGCCGATGTCGGTGATCGAGGGGGAGACGTCTTCGGCGTTCGCCGGCGCCGCGATGATCGGTGAGGCGACGAGCATGATGACCAACTGGGGCAGCAAGGGCATCGGTTTCATCAACACTGATCTGACGCTCGCGCTGGCGCGGCCCGCTATCGGGCCGGAGATCGGGTTGGAGGCCGACAGTCACATCAGTGCCGACGGGATCGCCGTCGGCAGTGCGACCCTGTTTGATCGCTCCGGGTCGTTCGGGACCTGCATGGTGACCGCACTGTCGAACGCCGATCGGCAGGTCGACTTCGCCGACGGCTCCGTATTCGCGGCGCGAGCGGGCATCCAGTAGGAATTCCAGCAGATCGGCCCGCCAGTTGTCCTGGCGGGCCGGTCTTTTCGGTCTCGGTGACTCAGCGGTTGGCGAGCTCGGCCAGTTGGAAGGCCAGCTTGTTGCGGACCGCGGGGATGCGGATCACGAGCGACATGACGGTATTGCGGAGCAGGCGGGCGGGCCGCGGGCGCAGGGTGGCCATCTTGGTCATCCGGTCGGTGAAGGCGACGACGCCGAGTGCCACTGGGCGCCGGGTGGCTTCGTAGCCGTCCAGGATGGCCGCCGGCTCGCCTTGGATGACTCGAACGAGCAACGGGCCGAGGAAGGCCGCGTCCTGAATACCGGTGTTCATACCCTGTCCGCCCGCCGGGCTGTGCACGTGCGCGGCGTCGCCGGCCAGCAGCACCCGGCCTGCGCGGTAGTGGTTGGCGACGCGGTGGTGCACCCGGAAGCGTGAGCTCCACAGCACCTCACGGACTTTCACCGCGCCACCGGGGCCGCGGATATCGAGGATCGACTGGATATCGGCGGCGTCCGGGTGTTCGGGGGCTTCGTCGAGGGTGGCGACGACCCGGTAGCGGTTCGGTTCGGCGTCGTCGGGCAGTGGCGCGACGACGGTGACGCCCTCGGGTGAAAGGTGCAGCGCCACTTCGTTTCGCGCGATCGGCCAGTCCATCCTGACATCGGCGAGCACGAAGGAGGCCGGGTAGGTGTCGCCGGTGAACCCGATGCCCGCTTGCTCCCTGACGACGCTGTGCATACCGTCGGCGCCGATCACGTAGTCGGCCCTGATGGTTCCCGGCGTGCCCGCGCCGTCTTCGTAATCCACTGTGACGCCGTTGTTTTCGTCGACGATCCTGGTCACCTGGTACGGTCGGCGCGCCTCGCCGCCCGCTTTGCGCAGTCGGTCCAGCAGCACCGTCTCGGTGGTGTCCTGCGGAACCATGAGGGTGTAGGGGTACTCGGTAGGCAGTCCGTCGAAGCGTACGGTGGCCAGCGTCCGGTCGCCGTCGTGCACGGTGAAGGTCGGTACCACGATGCCGCGTGCGATGAGTTCATCGGCAATGCCGAGCTCGCGCAGTACCTCGAGGGTTCGTGCGTGCACCACGGCGGCGCGAGAGGTGTTGGCGCCCTCGGCGAGCCGGTCCAGCAGCACGAAGTCGATACCGGCGTCGGCGAGCGTGATCGCGGCGGTCAGTCCGGCGGGCCCGGCGCCGACGATCACCACGGAGGTGGTGTCCGGCAGTTCGTTGCTCGGGGTGGTGCTCATCGGAACTCCTTGGTCAACATCTGTGGGCCAACGCTTGTTGGCTTAACGGTAGACCGGCCCGATCTCGAAAGTCAACACTTGTTGGCATACACTTGTTGGCATGACCGTCGTCCCAGATCAACAGCCTGCGCGCCGCTCCGATGCCACCCGGGCGGCGATCCTCGAAGCCGCCCGCGCCCGCTTCGCCGCGGAGGGCTTTCGCAAGGCGACCATTCGCGCCATCGCGGCAGACGCTGCGATCGATCCGTCCATGGTGATGCGCTACTTCGGCAGCAAGGACGGTCTGTTCGCCGCCGCGGTCGATGTCGAACTGAATCTGCCCGATCTGGCGTCCGCGGAGCCGGACGCCGTGGGCGAGTTGCTGGTTCGCCGCTTTCTGGCGATCTGGGAGGACCAGCCCGACAACAAGGTCCTGCTGATTTTGCTGCGTTCCTCCATCGCCGACGAAGCGGTGAGCGAACGCTTCAGGCAGGTGTTCGCGGAGCAGGTGTTGCCTGCTGTGCTGCGCTTCGGCGACCCCGCTGATGCGCAGCGCCGTGGCGGATTGATCGTGACCCAGCTGCTCGGGCTTGCCCTGTGCCGCTACGTGCTGCGGCTGCCGCCGGTGGTCGGGCTTTCGCGGGAGCAAATCATCGTGGATATCGCACCGACGCTGCAGCGGTATCTGACCTCGAGCCCGACCGAAGCCAGTTCGGGGCGGCACTCGACGAAATTCACGGCGGCCGACCATGCACTGGAGGTCAGTGTCGAAGTCGATCAGCGACCCATCTGATGTTGCGGCGTGTTCAGGAGTCGGGCGTGATCAGCTCTACGGTCGGGAAGTAGCCCCGATACCGGGCAGTATCGCGTGTCAGCAGTCGATAACCGGCGACAGCGGCGTGCGCGCCTATGTAGAAGTCGGGCATCGGGGAGCGCTTCTCGCCACCATTGCGGCGGTAGCGCTGAAATGCCTTTCCTGCCAGAAAGCCGGCACGGAACGGCAGTGCTTCATGCTCGAACTCATCGGCAGGCAGCAAATCGTCCAGATCTTCGACGGTGTCGTATCCGACGGAAACTTCGGCGTAGATGATCGGGTTGATGACAACCCGCCCGGAATCGAGGGCCTTGGTGATTCGATCCGCTGACCACGCACCCCATTTCTCGTCGTTGGTCATGACATCGAGCAGGACGCACGAGTCGATCAGGGTGGCCGGTCCGGCGATGGGTGTCGGACTACTCGCCACGGAGCAGGTCCATGATCTCGTCGGTGCTCATGCCTTCGATATCTCGGCTCGCTGCGGTGCCGCGCAGCCGACGGACAAGGCGTTGGCCTCGAGTGGGGGCACCTTCGGTACGCACGATCCGGAGCGTGCCATCGACTTCGACGATCTCGACGTCATCGCCCTCACGCAGATTGTGCTTGGCACGAAGCTGGGCGGGGATCGTTACCTGGCCTTTGCTGTTGAGCAGCACAGTAGCCTCCTCGGGCTGCATCTGTAATACGCTTATTACGTAATACTAGTGAGAACAGGGTGATCAGCGCCGTGGTATCGACGGTCGGGTCGGCGCTGGCGGTTGATGCGGTGGGCACCCAAGACCAAATCCATGCTGTCCACCCCGCGCCGGAGCCTGCTTCGGCAGATCGCGAAGGAGTACATGTGAACATCGATCTGGCCGGTGCCGAATGGTTCAAGAGCAGTCGTAGCGGCGTTGTAGGGAACTGTGTCGAGGTCGCATTCCTCTCGAATAACCTTGTCGGCGTTCGTGATTCGAAGAACCCCTCCGGCCCGGCGTTGCTGTTCACTTCGGCCGAGTGGTCGGCCTTCACAGTCGCTGCGGCGCACGGCGAGTTCGACCGCTGACTGCTCACACCGCACGCCTTCGCAACCGGCAGTCCAACGAATAAGGCCGAAATGATCGCGACAGGGCCGCGGTCATCAGTGAGTTACCACGGCAATCGGCCCGCCGGGGCAGGACCGGCGGGCCGATTCGGGTGCGGAGTTCCTGGGTCAGGCAGGAGTTTCCGCGAGGAGAGAGCCGATGGCCCGGAGGTGGTCGGTGGCCGCGCCCAGTGCGAATTCGTTGTGCTTGGCGGCGGTGAAGTAGTTGTGCACGATGTGGTCGCGGTCGATGCCGACGCCGCCGTGCACGTGCACGACGGTGTGCGCGACGCGGTGGCCCGCATCGGCCGCCCAGAACTTCGCGGTGTGCACAGCCTCGGCGCTCGGCAGGTTCTCCGACAACTGCCAGGTGGCCTGGGTGACGGCCAGGCGCAGGCCCTGCACGTCGATGTAGCCGTCGGCCAGGCGCTGCGCAACGGCCTGGAAGCTGCCGACCGCCTTGCCGAATTGCTCACGCTCACGGGCGTAGTCGGCGACGAGTTCCAATGCGCGTTCGACGGTGCCGAGTTGCTGGGAGCTCAGTCCGAGCCAGGCCCTGGTCAGCAGCCAGTCCAGGATCTCGGCGCCGGTGTCGACGGTGCCGACCAATTCGGCAGGCGTGTCGGTGAATTCGAGTGAGTACTCGGCGCTCAGGTCGGTCACTTGCTGGGCGGCAAGCTGGACCGAGGCGTCGGACGGATCGACGAGGAACACCGCGGCACGGCCGGAAACCGTTGCCGGGACCAGGACCCTGGCGGCCTGCGCGGCGAATGGCACCGCGAGCTTGGCGCCGGTCACCCGCCAGCCGCCACCCCCCTCGACCGCCGTGGTTGTCGGCTTGGTCGGCTCCCAGTTCTGCTCTTCGGCCAGTGCCGCCGTGAGGATCGCGCTGCCCGCACCGGCCTGGGTGGCCCAATCGCGTTGCGCGTCATTGCCGAACGCGGCCAGCGCGCCGGCACCGAGCACAACCGACCACAGGTACGGCACCGCGGCGACATACTTTCCGAGCTCACGCAGGATGGCGCTCTGCTCCAGCGGCCCGAAGTCGTTGCCGCCAACCGCCTCCGGCAGCGCCGCTGCCAGCACGCCGGTCTCGGCAAGAGAGGCCCACAGCGGTTCGTCGAAACGCACGGCTGTCTTGTCGAGTTCGCGCAGCCGGTCGGCGGTGACCAGCTTGCCGCACACCTCGCCGGTCAATCGAGCGAGATCGAGCTGGGCCTCGGTGGGGGTGAAATCCATGGCGATCTACCTACTTTCGAAAGTCTCGCTCAGCGCGCCGAGGCCGGCTGCTTGAGGGCGGTCATGGCGATGATGTCGCGCTGGACCTCGTTGGTGCCGCCACCGAAGGTGAGGATCAGCGCGGCCCGGTGCATCCGCTCCAGCCGCCCGCGCAGCACCGAGCCTGGGGAGTCCTGCCGCAGGTAGGCCTGCGGGCCGAGGATCTCCATCAGCAGCCGGTAGGCCTCGGTGGCCAGTTCGGTGCCATACACCTTGCAGGTGGAGGCATCCCACGGCCGTGGCGCGGCGTCACCGCCTGCATCGGCGCGGCTGGCGATCTCCCAGTTCATCAGCTTCAGGTACTCGACTTTGGCGTGCACTCTGGCGAGGTTGAGCTGCACCCACTCCTTGTCGATCACCCGCTGGCCGTCGGCCGATTTGGTGTTGCGGGCCCACTCCACGGTCTGGCTCAGCGCGAGGCCGAGCGGTCCTGCCGAGGTGAGTGCCACCCGCTCGTGGTTGAGCTGGTTGGTGATCAGCGCCCAGCCGCCGTTCTCCTGGCCGACCAGCGAGCTGGCGGGGACGCGGACGTCCTGGTAATACGTGGCGCTGGTATCCGGGCCCGCCATGGTGTGCACCGGTGTCCAGGAGAAGCCCTCGGCCGTGGTCGGCACGATGAGCATGCTGATGCCCTTGTGCTTCTTGGCGGTCGGGTCGGTGCGCACAGCGAGCCAGATGTAGTCGGCATAGGCGATCAGGCTGGTCCACATCTTCTGACCGTTGATCACATAGTCGTCGCCGTCGCGCACCGCTGAGGTGCGCAGGCTGGCCAGGTCGGTGCCCGCGCCCGGCTCGGAGTAGCCGATGGCGAAGTGCAGTTCGCCCGCCGCGATCTTGGGCAGGAAGAACTTCTTCTGCTCCTCGCTGCCGTAGTGCATGATCGTCGGCGCCACCGAGTTGATGGTCAGGAACGGCACCGGCGCGCCCGCGATGGCCGCCTCGTCGGTGAAGATCAGCTGGTCCATCGTCGGTCGGTCCTGGCCGCCGAACTCCTTCGGCCAAGCCAGAGTCAGCCAGCCGTCGCGGCCCATTTCCTGCACGACCTCGCGGTACACGTTGCCCTGCCCGTACTCGCCGGTCTGCGAGCTCAGCGCCGCACGGCGCTCCGGGGTGATCAGCCGCGCGAAGTAGTCGCGCAGCTCCTCGCGGAGCTGTTCCTGCTGCGGCGTGTACGCAATGCGCATGGCAAATACCTCATGCCTTCGTTCGATTGGGTTCAACCGATCATTGCATATGAACTGAAACATGTTCCAGTATTGAGGGTGAATCCGGTTGATGACGGCACACGCCGTCACCTCGGGTTGTTAGGCTTCGATCAAAGTCTTGTCAAAGGAGTTGCCATGAAGGTCAGTGTCGATCTGGACCAGTGCGAGGCGAACGGAATCTGTGTCGGAATCGCCCCCGACGTCTTCGAACTCGACGACGAGGACGTGCTGCACATTGTGGCGGCGGAGGTACCCGCGGATCGGCTCGCCGATGTGGAGGATGCGGTGGCGCAGTGTCCGAAGGCTGCGCTGCGGTTGGAGTAGCCCGGTCCTTGCTCTAGATAGGAACACGTTCTAGAGTCGGCCCGTGAGTGAGCGCAGCGAGCGAACCAAGAACACAGGGCGCGCATCGCGCACGGCGGAGCCGAGCGCCAGCGAGGTGCAGTCGTGAGCGATGAAGAAGTGATGGGCAACACAGACCTTGCCGGGCGGGTGGCGATCGTGACCGGGTCCGGCGCGGGGCTGGGTCGGGCCGAAGCGCTCGCGCTGGCTGCCGCGGGCGCGTCGGTGGTGGTCAACGACCTGTCGGAGTCGGATGCGGTAGCCGACACTCTCGCCGAGATCAGGGCGCTCGGTGCCAAGGCGGAGTTCGTCGCGGGCAGCATCGCCGAGCGTTCGACGGCCGATGCGCTCATCCGTACCGCGGACGAGGCGTTCGGCGGCGTCGACATCGTGGTCAACAATGCGGGCATCACCCGCGACCGGATGCTGTTCAACATGTCCGACGAGGACTTCGACGCGGTGATCGCGGTGCATCTGCGCGGCCATTTCCTGTTGTCCCGCAATGCGGGAGCCTATTGGCGCGCCAAATCCAAGGAAGCGGGCGCGCCGATCTACGGCAGGCTCGTCAACACCTCGTCGGAGGCAGGACTGCTCGGGCCCGAGGGGCAGGCCAACTACGGTGCCGCGAAGGCGGGCATCACTGCGCTGACGTTGTCGGCCGCACGTGGCCTCTCCCGCTTCGGCGTGCGAGCCAACGCCATCTGCCCGCGTGCGCGGACCGCGATGACCGAGGCCGTGTTCAGCGCGGCGCCCGAGGGCGGCGTCGATCCGCTCGCGCCGGAGCATGTGGCCAGACTGGTCACCTACCTCGCCTCGCCCGCCGCCGACGCGGTCAATGGGCAGGTCTTCGTGGTGTACGGGCCGATGGTCGCGCTGATGGCGGCGCCGACGGTCGAGCAGCGGTTCGATGCGGCAGGTGACCAATGGTCAGCGAACGATTTGGCCGCCACGCTCGGCGGGTACTTCGCCGATCGGGCGGAAGGTCGTACATTTTCCGCATCGTCATTACTCGATCTCGGCTGATTCGCTCGCTGATGGCGGGTGCCATCGGTCGACATGCTGATCATGTGACCAACTGTTGATCGCCGGCCTGGCGCTTGGTAGACATGAGAGTCGAGGGTGTGCCACGGCTCACAAGGCCCAGGTCATGCATTTCTGACACACGTTTCAAATTGAGATCCTCGCGTCTAAGAGAAGTGCAGTTCAAAGTTGGCGAAAAGCTTCCTACGGCAAAATGAACATGTTCTAATCGTTGAGGCAACGACGCCTCGAGGGGGCATCACGCTGTGAGCTGTGCAAGCAGGATGATCAAGGAGGATCGCGAATGAACGAGGTCCTCGCTGTGCCGTTGCGTGCGGTGGGCGGTTTTTTCGAACTGGTCGCCGACGTCGCCCGCGCAAGCATTCGACGCCCTTTTCAAGGGCGCGAATTCATTGATCAAGCCTGGTTCATTGCCCGCGTCTCGATCGTTCCGACGCTGCTCGTCGCGATTCCGTTCACGGTGCTGGTCAGCTTTACGCTGAACATTCTGCTTCGCGAAATCGGCGCCGCCGACCTCAGCGGCGCCGGTGCGGCATTCGGCGCGGTCACCCAGGTGGGACCGATCGTCACCGTGCTCATCGTGGCAGGCGCAGGCGCCACCGCGATCTGCGCCGACCTCGGCGCCCGAACGATCCGCGAAGAGATCGACGCGATGCGGGTGCTCGGCATCGACCCGGTCCAACGGCTGGTGGTGCCGCGCGTGCTGGCCTCGACCTTCGTCGCGCTGATGCTCAACAGCCTGGTCTGCACCATCGGCATTGTCGGCGGCTTTCTGTTCTCCGTGCTGCTGCAAGATGTGAACCCCGGCGCTTTCGTCAACGGCATCACGCTGCTCACCCATCTGCCCGAACTGATCATCTCCGAGGTGAAGGCCGGCTTGTTCGGACTGATCGCCGGGCTGGTGGCGTGTTATCTGGGCCTGAATGTCAAAGGTGGTCCCAAGAGTGTCGGTGATGCCGTGAATCAGACCGTCGTCTTCGCCTTTATGGCCCTGTTCGTGGTGAATGTCGTGGTCACCGCCGTCGGTATCAAGTTCTCGGCGCGGTGATCACATGGCATTCGTGATCGAATCCCGGTTCCCACGTACGGTGCGGCGAGTGCGCCGAGTTTCTGGCTCACTCGATTCGATGGGCAAGCATGCGGTGTTCTATGCGCAGACACTGGGATCCATCCCGCGTGCGCTGGTGCACTACCGGACCGAAACGATCCGATTGATCGCCGAGATCAGCATGGGCACAGGTGCTTTGGCTGTTATCGGCGGCACCGTTGTCATCGTCGGATTTCTCACCCTGTTCACCGGTGGCACCATTGCCGTTCAGGGTTACAGCTCGCTGGGCAATATCGGCGTCGAAGCACTGACCGGATTCTTCGCGGCGTTCATCAACGTACGCATTGCGGCGCCGGTGATTTCGGGTATCGGCCTCGCCGCAACCATCGGTGCAGGCTCGACCGCGCAGTTGGGTGCGATGCGGGTGGCCGAGGAAATCGACGCGCTGGAATCCATGGCGATCCGGCCGGTGCCCTACCTGGTCGGCACCAGAGTGCTGGCCGGGATGATCTCGATCGTGCCGCTGTACGCGTTGGCGGTCATCTGTTCGTTCATCGCGAGCCGGTTCGCGACGGTGGTCATCTACGGGCAGTCCGCGGGCGTGTACGACCACTACTTCTCGACGTTCCTGATTCCCAGCGACATCCTCTGGTCGTTCGCGCAGGCGATCTTCATGGCCTTGGCGGTCATGATGATTCACACCTACTACGGCTATCACGCCGCGGGCGGGCCGGTCGGTGTGGGAATCGCGGTAGGCAATGCGGTGCGGGCCTCGTTGGTCGCGGTGGTCACGGTGACACTGCTGATCTCACTGGCCATCTATGGCACCTCCGGCAACTTCCATCTCTCCGGGTAAAGCGGTATGGCGCAATCGAAGCAAGCAGAACGCGGCCTGGCAGCAGCCATGCGCGGTGGGCTCGGCCTGAAACTGGCGGGCGCCGCGATGGTGCTCACCCTGGTCGCCATCGCCGCCGTCGCAATGATCATGTTCGTCGGCGGCTTCACCAAGACGGTCACCGTCACGGTCGACGCACCGCGCAGCGGCCTGGTTCTGGACCCCGACGCCAAGGTGAAGGTGCGTGGGGTGGAGATCGGCCGTGTTTCGGCGATCAACCAGACCGGCGACGGTGCGAAGCTGAAGCTCGCGCTGGATCCAGAACTGCTGAAACTGGTTCCGTCGAATGCGGGTGTCGACATCCGTTCCACCACCGTATTCGGCGCGAAGTACATCAACTTCACCGTGCCGCAGCAGCCCTCGTCGACGTCGCTGCAGCCCGGCGCGACCGTGACCGCCGCCGCGGTGACCGTCGAATTCAACACCTTGTTCCAGCATCTGTCGGACCTGCTCGGCAAGATCGAGCCGGAGAAACTGAACGCGACGATGACCGCGCTCGGCACCGCGCTGCAGGGGCGGGGTCAGAAGCTGGGTGAGCTGCTCGCACGCAGCGACGCGTACCTGAAGGACATCAACCCGTATCTGCCTACCCTGCAACAGGATCTGATCAAGACGGCCGATGTCACCGAGCTCTACGCCGACACCGTTCCCGACCTCCTGCGCACCGTGAACAACCTCATCACGACGAGCAACACCTTCGTCGATGAGCAGAGCGGCCTGGACAACGTGCTGGTGAACCTCATCGGCTTGGCCGACACCACCGGCTCGGTGTTGCGGGAGAACGAGAATCAGCTCGTCACCGCGCTGGATCTGCTGCAGCCGACGACCAGTCTGCTGTGGGAGTACGCGCCCGCGCTCGGCTGCGTCATCAATGGCATCGGTCCGCTGATGCCGACGGCCGAGGCCATGTTCGGCGGCATAAAGCCAGGCATCGGGATGAACACCAACTTCATGTTCGGCGCCAAGCCCTATACCTATCCGGATGATCTGCCGAAGGTGAACGCCACCGGCGGTCCGCACTGTGAAGGCGTCGTGAACCGAGTGCCCGGCAGCCACGCCGACTATGTCGTCACCGATACCAGCCAGGGCACGGTGTACCAGCCGAACACGGGATCGCCGCGATTGAACGAGGCGCCCAGGGTGTTCCAGCTGTTGTTCGCCGGGCTGCCGGGGGTGCCCACGCCGTGAAAAATACTGGAACAGCAATCAAGTTGGCCATCTTCACCCTGGTGATGACGCTGGTCTTCGCCGGGCTCGCGATCGTGTTCAGTCAGGTGCGTTTCGCGAGGGAGTACGGATACCACGCGGTGTTCACCAGCTCGTCGGGGATGCTGCCCGGCTCGAAGGTGCGCATCGCCGGCGTGCCGGTCGGCACGGTCACCTCGATCAAGGTGGGCAAGGACCATCTGGCGCACGTCGAGTTCGATGTCGACCGCAAGTACCGGTTGCTCGCGAGCACACGCGCGACGATCAAGTACGAAAACCTGGTCGGTGACCGGTATATGGAACTGCTCGAAGGACCCGGCTCGACGAAGGTGCTCGCCGACGGCGGCACCATCGGCAAGGAGCAGACCGCGCCCGCGCTCGACCTGGACATGCTGCTCGGTGGCTTCAAGCCGCTCATCCGTGGCCTCGATCCTGGGCAGGTCAACGATCTGACCAACGCACTGCTGCAGATCTTCCAGGGCCAGGGCGGCACGCTGGTGCAGCTGTTGAACAGCGGCGGCTCGTTCGCCAAGACCCTCGCCGACCGCGATGAGTTGATCGGCAGTGTGATCAACAATCTGAACACGGTGTTGGAGACCATCGACCAGCGCGGTGACCAGTTCGCCACCACACTCGAAGAATTGCAGCGCCTGGTCAGTGGTTTGGCCGCCCAACGGGACCCGATCGGTGACGCACTGCCCCGAATAGCCGGAGCCACGCGCGATCTCACCGATCTGCTCGGTCAGGCGCGTCCGGATCTGCGCGCGACCATCGAGCAGACCGGGCGCCTGGCCACCAATCTCGACGGTGGTTCCGACACCGTGCAGTGGGTGCTCGAACGCCTGCCCGCCACCTATAAGCAGCTGATCCGCATCGGCGCCTACGGCTCGTTCCTGCAGCTCTACATCTGCGGCACGAACATGCTCGTGGATGGCCCCGACGGCAAGGTGATACAGATCAACCTGCCCGGGGAGCAGACGACCGGAAGGTGTGCGCCGAACAAATGAACGAGAAGCGATCACCAGCCATCACCATCGGCGTCGTCGGCATTGTCGTCGCGATCTCGGTGGCACTGTCGGCACTGCAATTCGACCGGCTGCCGTTCATCCGCGGTGGCGCCACCTTCACGGCGTACTTCGCCGACGCGGGTGGTTTGGTGCCCGGCGACCCGGTGCAGGTCGCCGGGGTGCGCTCGGGCCGGGTGGAGGATGTCCATCTGGACGGGGCCAAGGTGCTGGTCCGGTTCACCCTCGACGAGTCGATCGTGTTGGGACAGAAGACCGCTGCCGCGGTCAAGACGAACACCGTGCTCGGCCGCAAGTCGCTCGAGGTGACACCGGAGGGTTCGGGCGCATTGCGTGCCGACGACACGATTCCGTTGGAGCGCACCACCTCTCCGTATTCGCTCAACGACGCGCTCGGCGACCTCGGTCGCACGGTGCAGGGGCTGGATATGGATCAGGTCGACAAGACCCTCGACGCACTGTCGGCGACCTTCGCCGACACCCCAGCGCCGCTGCGTTCCGCGCTGGACGGGGTGACCGCGTTGTCACGCAGCATCAATGCCCGCGATCAGGCGCTGTCGGAGCTGCTGACCCGTGCGCAGAGCGTCACGAAGATCCTCGCCGACCGGAGCAACCAGATCAACGCACTGCTGCTGGACGGCAACGACCTGCTCGGCGAGCTGGATCGACGCCGCGGCGCGATTGCGCAGTTGATCGTGTACGTCAACGGTGTGTCCCAGCAGCTGTCCGGACTTGTCGCCGATAACGAGGCGCAGCTGAAACCGGCGCTGGACAAGTTGAATTCGGTGCTCGCGTTGCTGCAGCGCAACAAGCAGAACCTCAGCGAAGCGCTCGATGGACTCGGACCGTATTCGGCGGCGCTCGGTGAACAGGTCGGCAACGGACCCTGGTTCAACGCCTACGTGGTGAACGCATCGAGCACCGAACTGCAGCCGCTCGTCGATGCCCTGGTATGGCCGCAGCATCTCCCGGAGGACCTGCGCAATATCTTCACGAACCCGGGACCCTCGATCGGGCCCGCAGTCCAGGAGCCGCCGCGATGAGCATGCTGACCACTGTTCGGAAGCTGCCGCGCTGGGTGCTGGTCGTCGCGGGAGTGCTGGTCGCCGCCCTGGTGCTGACCGGCGCGTACAGCGGCATCCTCCGGATCGGGAAGACCACGATCACCGCGTACTTCCCGTCGACGACGGGTTTGTACGCGGGCGACGATGTGCGGGTGCTCGGCGTCAAGGTCGGCGGCATCGACGCGATCGACCCCGGCCGCGACCGGGTGAAGGTGCGGATGACCATCGATCGCGGGGTCGACATTCCCGCCGACGCCCGCGCGGTGATCATTTCACCGTCGTTGGTTTCGGCCAGGTTCATTCAGCTCGCACCCGCCTACACCGGTGGCCCGAAGCTCGGCGACGGCGCGGAGATCGGGCTCGATCGCACCGCGGTGCCCGTCGAGTGGGACGACATCAAGGCCGAGCTGTCCAAGCTGGCAACGACTCTCGGCCCGGTGGGTGATGACACGCAGGGTTCGTTCGGGCGCTTCATCAACACTGCCGCCGATAATTTGGACGGCAACGGTCAGAAGCTGCGCGACACGTTGCGGGAGCTGTCGGCGACCTTGAGCACGCTGTCCGACGGCCGCACCGACCTTTTCGGCACTATCCGGAATCTGCAGAAGTTCGTCGAGGTGCTGTCGTCGAGCAACGAACAGATCGTGCAATTCGGCGGCAGGCTCGCCTCGGTATCCTCGGTGCTGGCCGGTGTCTCCACGGATCTCGGTGCCGGACTGGACAATCTGGATGTGGCCCTCGCCGATGTGAAGCGATTCCTGGAGGGCAGCGGCGCCGAACTCACCGAGGGCGTGCAGCGGCTGGCCGACGTCACGCAGATTCTGGTGGACAAGCAGCCGGAACTGGAGCGAGTGCTGCACGCGGGACCGACGGCACTGGTGAACTTCTATCAGATCTACAAGCCCGCGACCGGTACGGTCAGCGGGGCGATCGCACTGAACAACACAGCGGATCCGCTCAGCTTCCTGTGCGGATCGATCCGGGCGCTGGAGGCCAATGATTCCAACCGCTCCGCCGATCTGTGTGCCCAGTACCTTGCACCCGTGATCAGCTCGCTGGCCATGAATTACGCGCCGATACTGCTGAATCCGGCCTCCAGCGTGACCGCGTTCCCCAACCAGTTGGTGTACAGCCCGCCGAGCCTGGCGGCGCGGGCACCATCGACGGCACCGCAGCAGGCGCCGGTAACCGTGCCGAGTGGGCTAGAGGGACTGGCTATTCCGGGAGGAGGGCGATGATGCGACCGCGTTCGATGCGCAGGATAGGTGCCCTCGCCATTGGCATCGCGGTGACGCTCGGCGTCTCCGGCTGCCAGTGGGACGGCCTGAATTCGCTGCCGATGCCCGGCACCCAGGGGGCCGAGGAGGGCTCCTACGCGGTGCGCATCCAGATGCCGAATGTGACGACGCTGACCAGGAATTCACCGGTGCGCGTCGACGACGTGACGGTCGGGACGGTGTCCAAGATCGAGGTGGAGGGCTGGCATGCGCTGGTCACCGTGTCGATCAATCCCGATGTGAAGCTCCCGGCCAACGCGGTCGCGAAGATCGGTCAGACCAGCCTGCTCGGCAGCAACCATCTCGAGCTGGCCCCGCCGACCGATGTCACACCGCAGGGGCAACTGCGCGCCGGTGACCTCATTCCGCTGGACCGCGCCGGCATTTACCCGACCACCGAGCAGGTGCTTTCGTCGCTGTCGGTGGTGCTCAACGGCGGTGGCATTTCGCAGCTGGAGACGATCACCCGCGAGCTCAACGCCGCGTTGCACGGTCGCGAGAACGACATCCGTGATCTGCTGCCGCAGCTGGCCGAACTCACCACCAATCTCGACGTGCAGCGCAACGACATCATCAGGGCCATGAGCGGATTGGATCGCCTCGGCGGCCAACTCGTTCAGCAGCGTGAGGTGCTGGCCGCGGGCATCGAGCAGATCCACCCCGCGCTCACCGTGCTCGCCGATCGCACCGCGAACATCACCGCCGCGATCACCGCGCTCGGTGAGCTGAGCGATGTCACGCAGCGGATCGTCGCGGCGGGCGGTGAGAACCTGAAGTCGAATCTGCGCAGCCTCGCGCCGCTGCTGCAGACACTCGCCGACACCGGCGACAATCTCATCGAGTCGCTCAAGATCCTGCTCACGTTCCCGTTCCCGATGAAGAACCTCGACAACGCGATCAAGGGTGACTACCTCAACCTGTACATCACCATGGATCTGACCGGGAAACGGTTGGATACCAACTGGCTCACCGGAACACCGCTCGGCGGCCGGTTCGGCGGCGTCGAAGGTGTCCTCGGCGGCTTCGCGCCCAATACGGCCACTCAGAACGGAAACCCGGCGACCGGGCCACTGCAACCGCCGCCCGCCCAAGGCCAGCCAACGCCGACCATCCCTGGTCTGCCGCCGATACCGGGGCTGCCCGCCATTCCAGGACTGACCGTGCCGTTGCCGGGAGCCACTGCGCCACAAGGGGGTCCGGGGCGATGACGCTCACCCGATTCGTTCGCATCCAGCTGTCGATCTTCGCCGTGCTCACGGTGATCGGCCTGGTGGTGATGGGCGGTATGTACGTCCAGCTGCCCGCGATGTTCGGCATCGGACGCTACGACGTGATCGTCCGCCTCGATGCGACCGGCGGCCTCTACCAAACGGCGAACGTCGCATATCGCGGCACGAATGTCGGTGTGGTCAAGGAAGTTCGGCTCACCGAGGACGGTGTCGAGGCCGAACTGTCCATCGACAGCGATTACAAGATTCCGTCCGATGTGGACGCCTGGATCCGCAGCGTTTCCGCGATCGGTGAGCAGTACGTCGATCTGGTGCCGGTCGAGCAGCCCAAGGGCGGAAACCTGGCCGCTGGCTCGGTGATTCCGGTGGATCGCACCAAGCTGCCACAGGATGTGGGTTCGCTGCTGGACCAGAGCGACCGGCTGCTGTCCAGCGTCGCCGACACCAGGCTGCGTCAGGTGATCGACGAGGCATTCCAGGCTTTCAACGGTGCGGGCCCCGATCTGCAGCGGTTCATCGATTCGGCGGCCCTGCTGGTGCAGGAGGCACAGAACAGTGCGGAACCGACCAAGAAGCTGCTGGATCAGATCGGGCCGCTGCTGGACACCCAAATTCAATCCGACGCCGCCATCCGTTCATGGACAAGCGATCTGGCCACGGTGACCGACCAACTGCGCGCCCACGATCCCGCGCTGCGCAATCTGCTGCGCGACGGTCCCGCCGCGATGCAGCGGGTCAGCGCACAGTTCAACGACCTGCGACCGACGCTGCCGTTGTTGTTGCGGAATCTGGTCAGTGTCGGACAGGTCGCCGTCACGTATCACGCTGGGCTGGAACAACTCCTGGTGGTTTTCCCGCCGTTGATCGCGGCACTGGAGACGATCATCCGTGGACCGATGGAATATGGCGTGATGGTCGACTTCATGGCCGTTGTCAACGATCCACCCGCGTGCACCACCGGGTTCTTGCCCGCGGATCAGCGCCGCTCGCCGAGTGAGCTGGACTCGATCGGCACCCCGCCCGGCCTGTACTGCAAGGTGCCGCAGGATTCGCCCATCGAGGTGCGCGGCATCCGCAATACGCCCTGCATGGAGGTGCCGGGTGTGCGCGCTCCGACTCCGGAGCTGTGCCGCACCGGATACGTGCCGGAGGGGAACAACCCGCCGTTCGGTCCGGTGCAGCCGGTGGCTCCCGCGAGCGCGCCCATCGCGCCTGCCGCGGTGCCCGTCGCTCCCGCGAGCTACGGTGGCGGCACGCCGGCGGCCGCTAAGCCCTACGACCCCGGCACCGGCGTATACATCGGTACGGACGGACGCACCTACCGACAAGGCGACGTCGGGCGGAGCGGATCGGGCACGGTACCGTCGAGCTGGCAGGCAATGCTTGAGGAGCAGCAACGATGAGTGAGATCAACGAAGATACTCACCGCGCGCGGCGACGCGCGGTGCGTTCGGCGGGGCCTCCGGTCGAGGAGGCCGGGACGGGCGAGTCTGCGGCTGCCGCAGGCTCGACGTCCGAGGTCGCGAAGGGCTTCTCGGCTCGCGCAGTGGCGCTCGGCGCCGCGGCCGGACCCGAGGGCACCGCGACTGCTGGTGTCGCCTCGACGTCGGCCGCCTCGGGTGTGCCGGACGCCGAGCCGACGCCTGTCGAGGGCAGCCGGGTCGACCTCGGCAAATCACGGGCGGAAACCGCGAAGGACGCCGACGAGCCCGGCGACTCCGGGCCGAACGAGGAAACGAAGGCAGGTGGGGGACGCACCCGCATCCTGGCCGCGGCCGCGTGCGCACTGCTGGCCGTCGCCGCGGTGATCGGCGCGGGCTGGTCGGTCATCGCGATGAAATCCGTCGACGACCGCGATGCCCGCCGCACCGAGTACACCCAGACCGCCAGGCAGGCGATCCTCAACCTCACCACCATCAGGGCCGATTCCGCCAAGGAGGACATCGACCGGATCCTTTCGGTCGCCTCCGGCCAGTTCAAGACCGAATTCGACGGCCGGGTCGACCCGTTCCTCAACATCGTCAAGGAGGCCAAGGTCGTCTCCAACGGCGAGATCGTGGAGGCCGCGGTCGAGAGCGACGACGAGGGCTCGGCAAAGATCCTCGTCGCCGCAAAACAGACACTGACCAACGCGGGTCAGGCCGAGCCGCAGACGCGGTTCTACCGGTTCCGGGTCACCGTGACCCGCAACGATTCCGGGCTGTCCGCGTCCAACGTGGAGTTCGTGGGATGAGTGGACTACGAGGCAAGATCCTGCTGCTCGTCACGGCCGTGATCGTGGTCGTGGCGGGAATCGTTGCTGGTATCAACGGATATCGGTACTGGGATGATCGGCGATCCGAGCAGTCACGCACCGAAGCTGTCGATGCGGCCGACCGCACAGTGTCGGCGATGTTCACCTACGACTACAAGACCGTGGACACCGAGCTGCCGAAGGCGGCCGATCAGCTCTCGGCGAGCTTCCGCGACGACTACCTGAAATTGATCAAGCAGGCCATCGCGCCGGGTGCCAAGGAGAAACAGCTCAGCGTCAAGGCCACCACCGAGGCGCGCGGCGTGGTTTCAGCCGATCGCTCGCGTGCGGTTGTCCTGATCTTCCTCAACCAGGTCACCACCAGTCAGGAATCCCCGCAGGGCACTTCCACCGGCAGCCGGGTCCGGGTCACCCTGGACAAGGGCGACGACCACTGGCTGGTTTCGCAGGTCACGCCGATCTGAGCCGGTGTACCGGCAGCAGTTCACGATGCCATGAGCAGGGCGCGGTCGGCTGCGGTCGGAAACAGCGCGCTGTAGGCCGCATCAGTGCGGCGAAGCGTGGATACAGCGCGATCGGTCTGGTGCGGATTGCCCGCACCAGCCATTCCGCCGCGGCCTCCGGGGCGAGGGTCGGAACACCGCGGCAGGTTTCATTCGCTGACCTGTGGCATCTGCTCGCGGGATGTGATGCTCCGCGAACGGTGCTTCGGCACAGTATCAAGATCGCGCGCCACAAATCACTTCGAATTGTTAAGTCTGGCAGTCGATTACGAGCGGCGGTAGTCCTACCCGCCCGCTCGTCGCGTCGATCGCGGAAGATGCACCGTGAAAGTGGTGCCCGATCCTGGCACGCTGTCTGCGGTAACCGTTCCGCCATGGGCGGCTACCAGGGCTTGGACTATCGATAGCCCGAGGCCGGTGCCACCGCTGGCGCGCGTCCGGGAGCTGTCGGTGCGGTAGAAGCGTTCGAAGATGCGCTCGGCCTCGTCGGCGGGCAAGCCGGGGCCGGTGTCGGCGACTTCGAGCAGGATCTCGTCGAGCTCGGGTGTCAGGCGTACTTTTACCGAGGCATCCGGCGGGGTGTGGGTGAGTGCATTGTTCAGCAGATTGGCCAGCACCTGGCGCAGCCGCTCTTCGTCGCCGTTCACCTCCAATGTGCCTTCACCGGAACATATTTCCAGTTCGATGGAACGATGCGGGCCGTCCGAGCCGTCGGCGGCCGCCATCGCCCGGGCGTTGTGCACGGCATCGCTTGCGACGGCGAGCAGATCGACGGGGCCCTGCTCCAGTGGGCGCTGCGCGTCGAGTCGGGCCAGCATCAGTAGATCCTCGACCAGCAGGCCCATGCGTTGGGCCTCGCGTTCGATCCGGTCCATGAACAGGGCCGGGTCAGTGGTAGCGCCCTGGCGGTAGAGCTCGGCGAAGCCGCGGATCGTGGTCAGCGGCGTGCGCAGTTCGTGGCTCGCGTCGGCGACGAAGCGACGCATCTTCGCCTCGGAGCGGCGTGCCGCGGACTCCGACGCCTCGGTCGCCGCGAAGGCGCTCTGGATCTGGGCGAGCATGCCGTTGAGTGATTGCGACAGTCGATCGACCTCGGTATTGTTGCCGCGCACCGGAACTCGGCGGGTCAGATCCCCCGCGGCGATCGCGGCGGCGGTCTTCTCGACCCCGCGCAGCGGCCGCAGGCTGCGCCGGATCACGAAGTAGGCGGCCACCGCGAGTGCGGCGAGGACCGCGGCGCCGACGATCAGTTGGAGCATGATCAGCCGGCGGACGGTCTCGATGTTCTGGGTGAGCGGCACCGCCACCGTCGTGGTGGCGTCCGGTGTTTGCACGGTAATGGCCCGCCACTGAACCGACGCGCCGTTCTTGGAGCCGACCGTGGTGGGCTTGGTGATGGCGACAATCCCCGGCGGGGGATCGCGGTCGGTCCGCCACGGAGGCGGATCCGGCAGCGCAGGTTCGGCATCCGCAATGAACGAAGGGGTCTCGAGCCGGATGCCGTTGCCCGCGTTCGGTTCGGACCGGATGTAGAAGACGCTCGGCAAATGCGGTGGGCCGGGTGGTGCAGGCCGTGGTGGCCGCATCCACGCCATCGAGGCATCCCGCAATTGCTGATCGGTGCGGCGCATCAGCGAATCTTCCAAGACGGAGGTGACCACCATTCCGGAAGCCAGCAGACCGAGCCCGGCCAGGACAACAAGGGCGAGCACCAATGTCACCCGGAGTGGGATCGCCGACCACCTCCGTGAGAGCCTGCTGCGAACTTTCCGACTGCGTGCGTTCGTCACTTCTCGGCCTGTCGCGCGCGATTAGGCGCGCGCATCACATAGCCGACACCCCGCAGCGTGTGGATCAGCCGCTCGTTTCCCGTATCGACCTTCTTACGCAGATACGACACATAGGTCTCCACCACGCCGACCTCACCCCCGAAGTCGTAGCGCCACACATGATCCAGAATGCGCGGCTTGCTCAGCACGGTGCCCGCGTTCACCATGAAGTAGCGCAGCAACGTGAATTCGGTGGGGGACAGCGGAACCGGCTCGCCCGCCTTCCACACCTCATGGGTGTCGTCATCGAGTTCGATGTCCTCGAACCGAATGCGCGAACTCTCCCGCACCGGCGCGTGGTGACCGGACCTGCGCAGCACCACCCGCAGCCGCGCAACGACCTCCTCCAGGCTGAACGGCTTGGTGATGTAGTCGTCCGCGCCGAGAGTGAGTCCGGCGACCTTGTCCTGCACTTCGTCACGTGCGGTGAGGAACAGCACCGGCGCGTCGATGCCGTCGGCGCGCAGCCTGCGCAGCAGCCCGAAGCCATCCATGCCGGGCATCATCACATCGACGATCAAGGCCTGCGGCCGGAAGCTGCGCGCCTTGTCCAACGCCTGCGCGCCGTCGGCCGCGGTATCGACCTCGAAACCCTGGTAGCGCAGACTCACCGACAGCAGTTCCACGATCATCGGCTCGTCGTCCACCACAAGGACCCGGGCCTCGGGTGTGCTCTCCGCAGGCGCGCTCATTGTTTCATCGTCCGACACCTGCCTGGGAACTCGCTGGACCTTTACTGGGTGATTCCTGTGTATCCACCGGGTCGCGACAATCCCTGCTGACGCCCCCACTGGGCACGATGACGCCTTTCGAGCGCAGCAAGACCTGGCACTAGAGTTCGCGACCCCGTCTCACCTCGACACCAGCCCAAGCGCATCCACCAGGTCGCGACAATCCCTGCTGACGCCCCCACTGGGCACGATGATGTCTTCCGAGCGAAGCGAGACCGAGCACTAGAGTTCGCGGCCCGTCTCGCTTCCGAGCCGTCGAAGCGCATGCGACGAAGTCGCGAGTCTCGACGGCTCGGAAGCGAGACCAAGGGGGCCGCGAACACGCAGCGCCGCAGGCGCTGCCAAAAAAACACAGCGAACACGCAGCGCCGCAGGCGCTGCCAAAAAAACACAGCGAACACGCAGCGCCGCAGGCGCTGCCAAAAAACACAGCTATCTGCGGGGTGAGCGGGATTCCGGATATACGTCGTCGTCGGTGAGCAGGGCGCTGCCTGCGACCTGGTCTTGGGCCAGGGCGTCGAGGAAGGAGCGGGCCCAGCGGTCTACGTCGTGGGCGAGCACCTGGCGGCGCAGTGAGCGCATGCGGCGGCGTTTGGTGTCGCGGTCGTCCTCCAGTGCGGAGCTGATGGCGTCCTTCACGCTATCCAGGTCGTGCGGGTTGCACAGGTAGGACTGACGCAATTCGGCTGCGGCGCCGGTGAATTCGCTCAGCACGAGGGCGCCGTTGAGGCCGCTGTGGCAGGCCACGTACTCCTTGGCGACCAGGTTCATGCCGTCGCGCAGCGGGGTCACCAGCATGACGTCGGCGGCCACGAAGAAGG
The DNA here is from genome assembly GCF_045208035.1 of Nocardia sp. NBC_01009. Taxonomy (NCBI): domain Bacteria; kingdom Bacillati; phylum Actinomycetota; class Actinomycetes; order Mycobacteriales; family Nocardiaceae; genus Nocardia; species Nocardia sp. NBC_01009. The sequence continues at coordinate 1,854,504 of NZ_CP108695.1, forward strand.
CGAGGAGTTCGTCGCGCGGGATGGGGCGGTGCAGATAGTGCACCACCGGGTGGCCGACCTGGGAGAACTCGCCGTTGATCCGGCCGACCTGGCGCTCGATGTCGCCACGCATCTGGATGTAGCTCTCCACCCGCTCCCGGCTCGGTGTCGCCAGCTGCACCATGACCGTCTCCGCCGGATCGATGCGGCCCTCCACCAGCAGTTCCTCCAGCGCCCCCAGCCGGATATCGATGCCCTTGGTGTAGTCGAGCCGGTCGACGCCGAGCAGAATGTTCTTCGGGTTGCCGAGCTCGGCGCGGATCTTCGCGGCACGTTCCCGCACCGACCTGCGCCGGGAATGCTCGTCGAGTTCGGCGGAGGCGATCGAAATCGGGAACGCGCCGACCCGGACCGTACGGAACCCGACCTGCACGACACCGAGCTTGGAACGCACGCCGACGGTCCCTCGGGACGTCGGCTGCCCGGCCAGCCGCCTGGCCAGGTACAGGAAGTTCTGCGCGCCACCGGGCAGGTGGAACCCGATCAGATCCGCGCCGAGCAGACCGTCGATGATCTCGGCGCGCCACGGCATCTGCATGAACAACTCGACCGGCGGGAACGGGATGTGCAGGAAGAAGCCGATGGTCAGATCGGGGCGCAGCATGCGCAGCATCTTGGGCACCAGCTGCAGCTGATAGTCCTGCACCCACACGGTCGCGCCCTCGGCGGCCACCTTCGCGGTCGCCTCGGCGAAACGACGGTTCACCTGCACGTACGCGGTCCACCAGCTGCGGTCGTAGACCGGCCGCACGATCACATCGTGATAGAGCGGCCACAGCGTGCCATTGGAGAAGCCTTCGTAGTAGTCGGAGACCTCCTGGGCGGTCAGCGGCACCGGGTGCAGCTCGAGCCCGTCCTCGATGATCGGGTCGACATCGATATCGGGTACGCCCGCCCAGCCGACCCACGCCCCCTTGTTGTTGCGCAGCACCGGCTCCAACGCGGTGACGAGGCCGCCGGGGCTGCGTTTCCAGCGGGTGGTGCCGTCTGGCAGTCGCTCCAGGTCGACAGGGAGTCGATTGGCGACGACGACGAAGCCGGAACCGGCGCCGTTCGTCTCGGCGCGATCGGTTGTCGCCGCGGTGAACACGGCGCCATCGGGCGATGGGTCTGGAAGGGCGTGCTCGGAGTCGTCGGACGGCTGGTCAGTCATCTGTTCCACTCACGCATCCTTTGCGCGTCGATTTTCCCGCTGTGGTTATCGGTTTATCGACGGCGCCGTTGTCGTCGAGCTCGAGGTGGTCGACTCGGTCGCTACTCGCCTCGGCCGCCGGGTCCGATGCCGAGCATCGACAACAGCATCCGGCACTCGTCCGCGTCCTCCGCGTACGCGGCGACGACGCGCTGCGCTTGGCGGGCGGTCTCATCGGCAAGTGGTTCCAGATCGTCGTCCGCGATGTCGTTCGCGCTGCCCTTCGCGGCCATTTTCTTGTCCTCCCGGCTCGGTACGCTCGTACGTGCGAGTAGTCAATGGTATCCGGACCTGGTGCGCGCGCGCCGCACCCGGATACCTGTTCGCCCGGTCGGTGCGTCGCCACGTCGGTCCCTATACCGTGGGGGCCCAGCACAACTCCACGAAAGGGTTCGAAGATGCCGTTGGCCACGGTGAACGGAATTTCCCTCAACTACCAGGTCAAGGGCGACCGAACCAAGGGAACAGACACGCCGGGATCGGCGCCGCTGGTCGTGATGATCATGGGGACGGGCAGCCCGGGACGAGTCTGGGAACTGCATCAGGTTCCCGCGTTGGTCGCCGCGGGATACCGGGTGTGCACGTTCGACAACCGCGGCATCGCGCCGTCTTTCGAGGCCGCCACCGGCATGACCATCGACGAGCTGGCCGCCGACACCGCGGGACTCATCGAATTGCTCGGCGAGGGGCCCGCGCTGGTCGTCGGCACCTCCATGGGGTCGCGGGTGGCCCAGGAATTGGCGCTCGCCCGTCCCGATCTGGTGCGCAAGGCCGTGTTCATGGCCGGTCACGGCCGCCTCGACCAATTTCAGAAGACGCTCTCGCTCGGCGAGCACGACCTCGACGCCAGCGGTGTGCAGCTGCCCGCGAAATATGAGGCCGCGGTGACCGCGGTGATGAACCTGTCGCCCGCGACCCTCGCCGACCCGAACGCTGCCCGCGACTGGCTCGACCTGTTCGAGTTCACCGGTGGCCCGGTGACGCCGGGTATCCGCGCGCAGCGCCGGATGGACCACGACTTCGACAGGGTGCAGGCCTATCGAGGGATCAAGGTGCCCTGTCTGTCCATCGGATTCGCCGATGATCGGATGATCCCGCCCTATCTGTCACGCGAGGTCGCCGAGGTGATTCCGGGCGCGCGCTACCAGGAGATTCCCGATGCGGGCCATTACGGCTACCTCGAGCGCCCCGAGGCGGTCAACAAGATCCTGCTCGATTTCTTCGGGGCCTGAGGTAACTGCCAACACGTAACGTCTACCTTGCTAGGGTCGACACAACGCTCGGGGATCTTCCGACGCTCCAGCAGCGGCGGACCGGTCCAAGAGTCGATCCCGTACATGCGCCAGTATCCAGTGAGGTGAAATTGAGCACCAACCCCTTCGATGACGAAGACGGCCGCTTCTTCGTCCTGGTCAACGATGAAGAGCAGCATTCGCTGTGGCCGGCCTTCGCGGAGGTTCCGGCCGGATGGCGAGTCGTTTTCGGCGAGGACAGCCGCGCTGCCTGCGTCGAATACGTCGAAAAGAATTGGACGGATATGCGTCCGAAGAGCCTGCGTGACGCGATGGCCGCCGACGATGCGGCCCGACAGGGCGCCCAGTCCTGACCCGCGGCTAGATACTGCGCCGGGACGTTCGATAGAACTGCCGCTGCGTGGCACCGTAATCCGGTGTCACGCAGTCGGCGCGCCCGGTTATGATGGTCACCGTTTTCCCGCCTCCTTAGCTCAGTGGTAGAGCACTCGCCTTGTAAGCGAAAGGTCGTCAGTTCAATCCTGACAGGGGGCTCTTCCAGCCGCTGGGCGGCTGAGCTCAGTGGTAGAGGCTCGGCCGTTGTTGTAAGCGAAAGGTCGTCAGTTCAATCCTGACAGGGGGCTCTTCCAGCCGCTGGGCGGCTGAGCTCAGTGGTAGAGGCTCGGCCACTCTTCCAGCCGCGTCAACGATAAAGGGCGGTCACTGCGCATCTTTGCGCGTGACCGCCCTTCGGTGTTTTTCGTGAACGACGAGCTCAGTCCGGGACGTGTGCGCCGTGGCCGAGGTCGCGCAGCGCCTGCTTGATCCTTGCCTGGGCCTCGTCGAGCGACTCGGGGGAAGGGTGGTGGTCGGCGCCGGAGATGTCGAAGTTGCCCATGGTGAATGCCGGAAAGACGTGCACGTGCAGGTGCGGCACCTCGAGGCCGGCGATGAGCAGGCCGGCGCGCGGCGCGTCCCAAGCCTGGCGGACTGCTTGCCCGATCTTCTGGGCGACGCCGTTGAGCCGGGCAAAGATCTCGGCGTCGACGTCCTGCCACTGGTCGATTTCCTTGCGGGGCACCACCAGGGTGTGACCGGGGGTGATCGGGGCGATGGTGAGGAAACCGACGAATTCCTCGTCCTCCCAAACGAATCGGCCAGGCAGCTGACCGTCGATGATCGCACTGAAAACAGAAGCCATGCCCGCAGGCTACGCGCCGGCCCTCGGGTCGGTGCGGCGGCAGCTGGAGGTTGACACTGCCTTGAAACTGTGTCTAGCATACACATATCAGTTTCCGATGGACACAATTTAGGAACGACATGATCACCATCGCGCTCGCCGCCACTGCCGCCGCAATCTCCGCCGCCCCCGCCGGCCTGCTCGGTCACCGCCAACTGCGTCGCCGAAGCAACGCGAAGGCGCTGCGTATCGACACCCCGAACGGCATCTCCGAAGCCGGCTTCGTACGCATCGGCGGCATCGATCAGTGGATCGAGATCCGCGGCGAGAACCTGGCCAACCCGGTCCTGCTCGACCTGCACGGCGGTCCCGGCGCCACGAACACCTACTTCGCCAACCGGACCCGGCAGTGGGAGCGGCACTTCACGATCGTCCGCTGGGACCAGCGCGGCACCGGCAAGACCTTCGGTCGCGGCGACCAGGGTGAGATGAGCTTTCGGCAGTTGTGCACCGACGCGCTGGAGGTCACCCGGTACGTACAGCGCAGGCTGCGCACCGACAAGGTGGTGCTGCTCGGCAACTCCTTCGGATCGGTGCTCGGACTTCGCCTTGCGCGCAACCACCCCGAGCTGTACTCGGCGTACGTCGGTACCGACCAGAACATCCTCGGCGGCGAGCGCGACGACAGCGAGTTCTATACAACCGTGCAGCGGCTGCGCGACAGTGGAAAGCGTTCCGACGCAGCGAAGCTGGAGCAGATCGGCCCGGATGCGACGAAATGGTCGGCGGCGGACTGGGCGATGCACGCCAAGCTGAAGACCAACTCCGATCCCTTCCTCTCCAGTGTGGTGAAGAAGCTGATCCTCCCGTCGATGTGGTTCTCACCTCAGCATCGGCTGCGCGACCTGAAGAACGGCATGGACGGTATGACATTCGCTGCGCAGGTGGGCGTCGAGTCCGTGCACTTCGATTCCTGGCGCGACGGAACGCGATTCGAGCTCCCGTTCTTCGTCTTCCAGGGCGAACACGACACGCTGACGCCCGCGGATCGCGCTCGCCGCTACTTCGACGACGTGCATGCCCCGCACAAAGAGTTCGCGCTGATCACCGACGCCACCCACTTCGCATCGTTCTGGCAGCCCGCGCAATTCCTCGAGCTGCTGCTGACCCGGGTGCGTCCGGTGGTGACCGGTGATCAGACGCGGCTGCCCGCGTAGGCCTTTCAGTGGTGTAGGGCGCGCGCGATCTACACCGCGACGAAATGCGACAGGATGCCCTGCACCTCATAGATATCGACCTGGCGGTTGAACCGCTTCTGAATCGGCTCGTGCGAGCCGGAGATCCAGATGGCGAGTTCGGCATCCAGGTCGAAGGTGCCCGCGGTTTCCACCGAGAAGTGGGTGATCGCCCGGTAGGGGACGCTGTGGTAGCTCACCTTCCGGCCCGAGAGACCCTGTTTGTCGACGAGGATCAAGCGTCGGTTGGTGAACAGGATGGCATCGCGGACAAGCAGATACGCGGCATAGATCTGTTCACCGTTGCCGAGGAGTTTCGCGTACTCCGTCTGTGCCTGGCCGGGATCGATACGCCCGGCATTGCCCATCAGTCCGTCGATCAGACCCATCGGCTCCGCCGCCTCTCCGCGTATCTTGCCGGTCTCGGGTGCCTCGATATTCACCATACGGGCCGGCGGTCGGATGGGTGGCGGCTTCCGGGCGTACCCGGCGAGTTACCCATGTCCATGCGAAATCAGTTGGCGCTTTCCGCAGGTTTGCGGTCCAGGTAGGTCGCTCTCGGCCGTCACCTAAGCTGATGGCCGTGCGAGTACTCGTCATCGGTTCCGGAGCCCGTGAACATGCCCTCGTCCTTGCGCTGCGCCGGGACCCCGCGGTGAGCGCGCTCTACGCGGCGCCAGGCAATGCGGGGATCGCCCAGCACGCCGAGATCCGCCCCGTCGATCCGTGCTCGGCAGAGGCGGTGGTGGCGCTGGCCACCGAGCTGGCGTCGGATCTCGTGGTGATCGGCCCGGAGGTGCCGCTGGTGCTCGGTGTCGCCGACGCGGTGCGCGCGGCGGGTATCGCCTGCTTCGGTCCCTCCGCCGCTGCCGCGCGGATCGAAGGCTCCAAGGCCTTCGCCAAGGACGTCATGTCGGCGGCGGGGGTGCGCACCGCGCACAGCGAGATCGTGGACACCCCGGCCGAACTCGATGCCGCGCTCGACCGCTTCGGCCCCACCTGGGTGGTGAAGGACGATGGACTGGCCGCGGGCAAGGGCGTTGTGGTGACCGCGGACCGGCTCGCGGCCCGCGACCATGGTGCCGAACTGCTCGAAAATGGTCATCCGGTGCTGCTGGAATCCTTCCTCGACGGGCCGGAAGTTTCGCTGTTCTGCCTGGTCGACGGTGAAACCGTGGTTCCGCTGCTGCCCGCGCAGGATCACAAGCGCGTCGGCGACGGCGACACCGGACCCAACACCGGCGGCATGGGCGCGTACACGCCGCTGCCGTGGCTGCCCGCGGAGACCGTCACCGAGATCGTGGAGGACGTGGTCAAGCCGGTCGCTGCCGAACTGGTGCGGCGCGGCAGCGCGTTCTCCGGCCTGCTCTACGCGGGTCTGGCGATCGGCGCGGTAGGCCCCGCTGTAGTGGAATTCAACTGCCGCTTCGGTGACCCCGAGACGCAGGCGGTGCTCGCACTGCTGGAGAGCCCGCTGGCCGAGCTGCTGAACGCCACCGCCACCGGCACCCTTGCCGATGTCGCCGCACCGCGCTGGCGGGACGGCTCCGCCATCACCGTGGTGGTCGCCGCCGAAAACTACCCGGGCCGCCCGCGCATCGGGGACGTCATCACCGGCGCGGGAGACGGCACGCGCGAGGACTCCACGGTCCTGCACGCGGGCACCGCACAGCGCGAGGACGGTGCCCTGGTCTCCGCGGGCGGCCGGGTCCTCAGCATCGTCGGCGTCGGTGCGGATCTGTCGGAGGCCCGCGCGCACGCCTACGAGCGTGTCGCTTCGATCAAACTCCCTGGCAGTCACTACCGCAACGACATCGGCCTTGCTGCGGTCGAGGACCGGATCACGGTCTGAGGCGAGTTATCCGAAGGTGAGGCCGTGGACCGCCAGCCATTGTTGGGGGTCCACGTGCTGGCCGCCGAGGATGACCTCGAAGTGCAGGTGCGGACCAGAAGAATCGCCGCGGTTGCCCATGCGCGCGATCTGCATGCCCGCCGGGACGCGCTCGCCGACGGACACGAAGAAGTCGTACATGTGCCCGTAGACCGTGATGGTGCCGTCGTCGTGCCGGATGCGCACCCATAGCCCGAAGCCCTGGGCCGGGCCCGCATCGATGACGGTGCCGTTGGCGACGGCGTATATCGGCGTGCCGATCGGTCCCGCGATATCGATGCCGTTGTGGAAGGTGCCCCAACGGGAACCGAATCCGGAGGTGAAGATGCCTCGGGTCGGCAGCACGAAGCCGCCACTGCCCGGCACGATCGAGCCGGGGTACACCGGCGCGCTGCCGGTCATCCACGGCTGCTGTTCCCCGGCGACAGCGGCGGCGGCCTCGGCCTTGGCGCGTTCGAGGGTGCTGCGCGCGGCGGCGGCGACCACCGCCTGCTCGCGGAGTAGCTCGCCGTTGGCGATCGCGTTGAGGTACCTGCGCACCGACGGCGGGGTCGACTGCATCTGCTGCGGATAGGCGAAGGCGACGCGCTGCGCTTCGCCCGGACCGGGAACCCGGTCGGTGAGCCCCCAGGTGAACGACGAATCGGCGGCGGCGAACAGCGCTGTCGCGCAGAGACCGGCGATCAGGATCCGATGCTTGCGCAAGAGCGCGCGGTAGTCGGGCTCCAGTCGCCGCTGCCAGAGCTTGCGCGGGTCGGGCCGCGGTCGCTGCCGCAGGTTGTGCAGTTCGCGCTCGGCGCGCGCAATCAGGGCGCTGACGTCGCGGTGGGGGCGTTCCTGTGGCTCGGCACGCCAATCCCGCGGAATGACCCCGATGCCACCCACTCCACGTACGCGTTCCAGCCCCGCGCGGCGAGCTTTGTCAAGCATTGAGCCGACCATAGCCTGATCGCGGACCTGACGAAGCCCGACCGCGTGCCGACACACCTCCTCGTTCGGGGCAGCGGAGCGCTCTTGATCGACCTCCGGTATCGATAGCGCCCGACAAAGGCCGGGCGTCAGCGAAGCGTTGCCGGGCTCGACCATCTACCGTCTGTCGGGTGCCAAGAGAATCTCGCCGGTCGACCATTCCACCTTTCTACGTGATGGATGTCTGGAAAGCCGCCGCGGAGCGCGCCAGATCGCACGGTGATGTGCTGGTGCTCGCGGCGGGGCAACCTTCGACGCCGGCGCCGGCCCCGGTGCTACGCGCGACGAAGGCCGCGATCGATTCCGAATTGCTCGGCTACACAGAGACTTTCGGGATTCTGCCGTTGCGGGAGGCGATCGCCGAGCACCACCGCGACACCTACGGTTACCAGGTCGACGCCGACGACGTGGTGGTGACGACCGGTTCCTCGGGCGCGTTCACGCTCATCTTCCTGGCCGCCTTCGACCCCGGCGACACCGTCGTGGTGGCCCGTCCCGGCTATCCGGCCTACCGAAACACCTTGGCGGCGCTCGGTTGTCGCGTCGTCGAGCTCGATTGCCGCGCCGGGACCAGGTTCCAGCCGACCGTGGCGATGCTGGAGGCGCTGCCGGAGCCGCCTGCGGGCCTGGTGGTCGCGAGCCCGGCCAATCCGACCGGCACGATGATCGATCCCGCGGAACTCGCCGCCCTGGCGCGCTGGTGCGACGCGCACGGAACGCTGTTGATCTCCGACGAGATCTACCACGGCATCACCTACGCGGGCGATAGCGCGGGCACTTCCTCGGCGTGGGAGACCTCCCGCGAATCGGTGGTCATCGGCTCCGTGTCGAAATACTTCTCGATGACCGGCTGGCGATTGGGCTGGATGCTGGCGCCCAGCGGTTTACGACCCGCGTTGCAGCGGCTCGCCTCGAATATGACGGTGTGCCCGCCCGCGATTTCCCAGTACGCGGCGCTGCACGCATTCGGCGCGGAGGCGAAAGCCGAGCTCGACGGGCATGTCCGGCGCTACGCGGTGAACCGGCGGCTGTTGCTGGACGGTCTGGCCGAACTCGGCATCACCGACCTGGCACCGGCCGACGGCGCGTTCTACGCCTATGCCGACATCGGCCACCTCACCGACGATGCCAGGAAGTGGTGCGCGGACGTGCTCGACCACACCGGGGTCGCGCTCGCGCCCGGCCTCGACTTCGACACCGTCGCAGGACATCGGACCGTGCGCTTTTCGTTTGCCGGAGCTACCGCGGACATCGAGGCGGCGCTGGTTCGGCTGGGTCACTATCTGCGTGGCTGATCCTCGTGTCCGGCAACGAGTTTGCACAGTTCGTCACCCCGAAGGTCCAGATGGGGTAAAACAACGATGGCTGGGTTTCCTCTCTGATTTCGCACGGATGAACTGATGACGACTGGCACGATGGCACGGTGATAACCGCGACGACCCCGAAAGGCGAACGGCGTCGCCAGGCTCTGGTAGCCGCCGCCGCCGAGTTGTTACTCGAAGGCGGATTCGATGCGGTACGGCATCGCTCTGTTGCGACGCGCGCCGACCTTCCGTTGGCGTCGACCACGTACTACTTCGAGTCGCTCGATGATCTGATCGCGCGGGCGGTCGAATTCAGTGGCAACGCGGAGTTGGACGCGATGCGGCACCGGGTCGGCGACGTCAGCCACCGGCGGCGCGGTGCCGAGGCGACGGTCGATCTGGTACTCGATCTCCTGGTGGGGACCGATGGCAACGATGAAGACGCCCGCGGGCAGCTGATCGCGCGTTACGAGCGTTCGGTGGCCTCGGCGCGGCACCCGGAATTGCGGGATGTGCAGCTACGACTAAGAGCGCAACTGGACGAGCTGCTCGCCGATGTGCTGCGCCGGTCCGATCGAATGGTGCGGCCGGAGCAATTGCGCAGGCTGGTCGCCGTCGTCGACGGCGCCGTGGTGGCCGCGTTGAGCGAATTCGACCCGGAGCCAAGGCGAATGGCGCGTGGCGCGCTGCTCGAAGTAATCGATATCGTCGCGCCCGCTACGCCGCAGCAGATCGATCGGTTCCGGGCACTAGACTGATGCGACGTGAGAGAGCGCAGCGAACGAGCCATAGACACAGCGCCCTGGCTTACGACGGAGCCGAGCGTCAGCGAGGCGCAGTCGTGAGCCTTGTCCCTAATGTCCTCGCCACTCGATACGCCAGTCCGCAACTGGTGCATCTCTGGTCGCCCGAGAACAAGATCGTACTCGAGCGGCGGCTGTGGCTGGAGGTGTTGCGGGCCCAGTCGGAACTCGGCATCGAGCTGCCGCCCGGCGTGATCGCCGATTACGAGCGGGTGATCGACCAGGTCGACCTCGCCTCCATCGCCGAGCGTGAGCGGGTCACCCGCCACGACGTGAAGGCCCGCATCGAGGAATTCAACGCGCTGGCCGGGCACGAGCACGTGCACAAGGGCATGACGAGCCGCGATCTCACCGAGAACGTGGAGCAGCTGCAGATCCGGCTCTCGCTCGAGCACGTGCACGCGCACGGCGTCGCCGTCGTGGCTCGGCTGGCCGAGCGCGCCGCCGAATACCAGGCGCTGGTGATGGCGGGCCGGTCGCACAATGTCGCGGCGCAGGCCACCACGCTCGGTAAGCGTTTCGCTTCCGCGGCCGACGAGCTGCTGATCGCGCTGACCCGGTTACGCGAACTCATCGAGCGGTATCCGCTGCGCGGCATCAAGGGCCCGATGGGCACCGCACAGGACATGCTCGACCTGCTCGGTGGCGATTCGGCCAAGCTGGCGAAGCTGGAGCAGCAGGTCGCCGGGCATCTCGGCTTCGCCACCGTGCTGACCAGCGTCGGCCAGGTGTACCCGCGTTCGCTGGACCACGACGTGCTTTCGGCGTTGGTGCAGGTTGGTGCGGGCCCGTCGTCGTTCGCGCACACCATCCGGCTGATGGCGGGCCACGAGCTGGTCACCGAGGGCTTCCAGCCCGGCCAGGTGGGCAGCTCGGCGATGCCGCACAAGATGAACACTCGATCCTGCGAGCGCGTCAACGGCCTGCAGGTGGTGCTGCGTGGTTACGCGTCGATGGCCGCGGAGCTGGCGGGCGCGCAGTGGAACGAGGGCGACGTCTTCTGTTCGGTGGTTCGGCGCGTCGCGCTGCCGGATGCCTTCTTCGCGATCGACGGCATGATGGAAACCTTCCTCACCGTGCTGGCCGAATTCGGCGCCTACCCGGCCGTCGTCGCTCGTGAACTCGACCGCTACCTGCCCTTCCTTGCCACCACCCGGATGCTGATCGCGGCGGTCCGGGCCGGCGTCGGCCGCGAAACCGCGCACGAGGTGATCAAGGAACACGCGGTCGCCGTCGCCCTTGCGATGCGTGAACAGGGGCGCGAACCCGACCTCCTCGACCGCCTCGCGGCCGATGACCGCTTCCCCCTCGACCGCCCGGCTCTCGACGTCGCCCTTGCCGAGAAGTCGGCCTTCATCGGCGCCGCCGAAGCCCAGGTCTCCGAGGTGATCGCCCAGGTGCAGAAGCTCGTCGACTCCTACCCGGAAGCAGCGCGCTACACGCCGTCTCCGATCCTCTGACCGCCGCCGCTTCCGCCGATCACGCCGGTCGGCGGGAGCCCGCGTGCGCTCGTTAGGGTGCCGTGTGGACCCTTACACGATTTTTGCTGACATCATCGCCGGGCGGGCGACCGCGAGCACGGTGTACGAAGACGACGATGTGCTGGCGTTTATGGATATTCGGCCGATGACGCCGGGGCATCTGCTCGTGGTGCCGAAGGTGGCCGCCCGCAGTCTCGCGGAGCTGGATCCGGCGATCGGCGGGAAGTTGTTCCAGGTGGGGCAGCAGTTGGCGGCGGCGCTGCGGGTGTCGGAAGTGGGCTGCGACGGAGTGAACTTTTTTCTGGCCGATGGGGTGACCGCGGGCCAGGAGGTGTTCCATGTGCATCTGCATGTGATCCCGCGCATGCCGGGTGACGGCTTCGGCCTGCGTGGCCGACCGACCAGCCCGAAACGGGCCGATCTCGATTATTTGGCCGGGTCTATTCGCGGCGCGCTCGGGCGGAGTGCGCAAGCTTCGTAAAGCGCTGTGTGGCGGGTGGCGTCGACCCGTGGTTTGCTGAAGAAATTCCCGAATGCCATTTCCTCCCGCGACGGCTATCGGTGAGTTACGTTGACTGCCACGTGTGGTGGGCTGATGGAGCGGGACATGCGACGAAGAATTGTTGCTGCAGTGGTGCTGTCTTTTTCGCTCGGTGTGTTCGGACCCCTCGTGTCGGTGCCTGCGCAGGCCGCGGCCGCCCAGGTGGTCAGGATCGATGACCTCGGCCCGACCAAGTCCGCGGTGTTCATCGACTCGCCGGCGATGGGCAAGATCATCCAGGTGCAGGTGCTGCACCCGAGAGGCGGCGGCGCCCGCCCCTCGTACTACCTGCTCGACGGCCTGGATCCCGGCGTCGGACAGAGCACCTGGACCAACGCGACCGATGCCGAGAGCTTCTTCGCGAGCAAGAACGTCAACGTGGTGCTCCCGGTGGGCGGCCAGGCCAGCTACTACACCGACTGGCAGCAGGACGACCCGCGGTTCGGCCGCTACTGGTGGGAGACCTTCCTGACCGAGGAGCTGCCGCCGATCATCGACGACCGCTTCGGTGGCAACGGTGTGAACGCGATCGGCGGCCTGTCCATGGGCGGCAACGCGGCCTTTATTCTTGCGGTCCGCAATCCCCAGCTGTATCGCGCGGTCGCGGGCTACAGCGCCTGCCCGGACACCGGTCTTGCCCAGGCTGCGGTGATGTTCTCGATCGCCAACCGCGGTGGCAACCCGATGCGGATGTGGGGCGTGCCGGGCAGCCCCGTCTGGTCCGAGCACGATCCGGCGCTGCTGGCCGAGCGACTGCGCGGCAAGACGATCTACCTGTCCGCCGGCACCGGAATCCCCGGCCCGTACGAGGCCGAGATCAAGCCGCAGTTGGCCGAGAACATCTTCCTCGGTGGCCCGGTGGAGGTCGGCGTCAACGTCTGCACCGTCTCGTTCGAACAGCGTCTGCGCCGCATGGGCATCCCCGCGCACGTCGATTACCGCCCCACCGGCACCCATTCCTGGTCCTACTGGCAGGACACCCTGCACGCCTCGTGGCCGACCATCGGCCAGGCAATCGGGGCCTGACTCTGCTGTGCAGGAACGACGAGCCCGGCCCGACATAGGGCCGGGCTCGTCATTCGTCGTGGGCTATCCCGCGACGACCGACGGTCGACCGGCGGATACCGCATCCGAATCGGTGGCCCGGTGTCGGGGCAGCACGAGGACGACAACCAGCCCGAGCGCCATCCCGGCTGCCGTCAGGACGACCACGAATGACTCGCCGTGCGCGGTGGCCTCCCGCAGGGCAGCACCGGACTTGCCCGCGGTGCCGAGTTCGGCGAGGACGGTGAAGATCGCGAGGCCGATGGCATTTCCGATATTCATTGCCGTCGACGCGATGCCGTTCGCCACCCCCTGCTCGTGCGCGGCGGTGCCCGTTGCCGCGGTGATCCACATGGCAGTCCAGACGATGCCCTGGCCGACACCGGAGATCACCAGGCCGGGGACCAGTGCGGCGAAGCTCGAATCCGGGTCGAAGCCGATTGCGAGGACGAACGTGCCCACCGCGCCGACAGCGAAGCCGATGAGCAGGGTGGTGCGACCGCCGATGCGGGTGGTGAGTCGCTCACCGAGTTGCGTGCCGGTGGCGATGGCCAGCGACGGCACCAGGAAGGCCAGGCCGGCCTGTAGTGCGCTGTACCCGTGGACGCCCTGCATGAGCAGCGAAAGGAAGTACGGGAGCACGCCGAATGTCGCCATGTACAGAAAAGCGACCGCCATGCCGACGGTGAGACTGCGGTTGCGCAACAGCCGCAACGGCACCAGCGGATCCGCGCTGCGCGCCTCGATGGCTGTGAACAGCGCGAGCAGCAGCAACGCAGCGACGAAAGCACCGACGACAAACGGGCTGCCCCAACCCAATTCGGGACCCTCGACGAGCGCGAACACCAGCACGGTCGCCCCGACGGTGACGCTGAGCGCGCCGGGCAGATCGAAGGAGCGACGCGGGCCGCCCGCTGGATCGCGCGGGATCACCACCAGTGCGGCGAGCGCGACGATACCGGCGAGCGGTACATTCACGAAAAAGACTGCCGGCCAACCGAAGCCGTCGGTCAGCACGCCGCCGAGCAATGCGCCGACCGTCAGACCGCTCGCACCGGCACCGCCCCAGATCGCCAGTGCCCGATTGCGTTTCGGGCCCTCGTCGAACAGGGTGTTGAGCAGGGCGAGCGTCGAGGGCAGCAGCAGCGCACCGCCGATGCCCTGAACGGCGCGGGCGATGATGATGGTGATCGGGCTGCCCGCAAGTCCGCCGATCAGCGACGAGACGGCATAGATCGTCAGTGCGAGCACGAATATCCTGCGGCGGCCGAGCAGGTCGGCCGCGCGCCCGCCGAACAGCAGGAAGCCGCCGGCGAACACGACGTACGCACTGACGACCAGCTGCTGGGTTTGGCCGGGAAAGCCGAGGTCGGATCCGATTTCGGGGAGTGCGACGAAGACGATATTGAGGTCGAGCGCGAAGATCAGCTGCGCGAACGCCAGCAGTGCCAGCGTCCAGCCCAGCCGTTGGCCGGTGAGTGAGGTGGGCATCTGAGTGCACGCCTTTCTGGCTGCGTGAGACGGAGGTGCCGAACGGTGGGGCCCACACCGTTCGATCGTACGTATAAACGCGTACATTTGGACTGTACTAGTTAATGCGTACGATCTGTCAAGGGATTGTTCGTATATCGCGGTACTATCGGACTATGGTTCTCCAGCACCCGAACCGCGATCAGATCCGCATCGAGAACGTGCTCTCGGCACTGGGCAACCCGATCCGGCTCGCCGCCGTGCGCGTGCTCGCCGAAGGTGGCCAACACAACTGCACAAGCGTGCTCGAGCTCATCGAGGTCAACGCCAAATCGACGATGACCCACCACTGGCGCGTGCTGCGCGAGGGGGGCGTGATCCACCAGATCCCCTCCGGCCGCGAAAACCTCGTCTCACTGCGGCGCGATGACCTCGACGCCTGCTACCCGGGCCTGCTCGACGCGATCCTGACCGGCGCCCGAAGCGACGAAGCCGTCCCCTCCGGAACCCCCTCGGCTCGCCCCTGACAGCACGCCCATCCCACGGCTCGGCAACGCTCCAACACGGTGATTTCGCCCAGCGCGATCTCGTTGCCCACCGACGCGGTCTCGTTGCGCGCACTCGCCACGCCGCCGCACGCGCACGCGGAAGCCGGTGTGGCCACGCCGATTCCGGTGCCGGCGAACAGCGCCGCCGCAACCGTGGCGAGCCGGACGGCAATGGTGAGGCGCATGGTCGCGAGCCCACGGGGAGTGCGGGTGCCACCGCCCGACAAAACAGACCGCTCATGGCGGAGTTGCCCCGCCAACACGCCGACACCGGGGTGCGCCGCTACGGTGGATCCCATGGCTCTCGACACAGGTACCGGAACGATCCCTAACCCCGACGGCGGGTCGGCGGTGGTGACGGCGCCGATCGCCAAGACGGTCCCGACCGAGCGGGTGCACCACGGCGATACGTTCGTCGACGAGTACGAGTGGCTTCGGGACAAGGAGAACCCCGAGGTCATCGCGTACTTGGAGGCGGAGAACGCCCACACCGAGGCGCAGACCGCGCATCTGCAGCCGCTGCGGGAGAAGATTTTCGACGAGATCAAGGCGCGCACCCAGGAGACCGATCTTTCGGTGCCGACGCGGATGGGCGAGTACTGGTATTACTCGCGCAGCTTCGAGGGCAAGCAGTACGGCGTGCACTGCCGCTGTCCCATCGATACCGACGCCGAGGGGATCGACGCATGGACACCGCCGCAACTCGAGGTGGGCACCGAGATCCCCGGCGAGCAGATTCTGCTCGATAGCAATGAGCAGGCCGAGGGCCACGATTTCTTCGCGCTCGGCGCGTTCTCGCTGAGCCATGACGGCAACCTGCTCGCCTACTCGGTCGACACCGCCGGTGACGAGCGGTACGTGCTGCGTTTCAAGGACCTCCGCACCGGCGAGTTGCTCGCCGACGAGATCGTGGGGACCGCGCCCGGTGCGACCTGGTCGCTGGACGGCTCGCACATCTTCTATCAAACGGTCGACGAATCGTGGCGGCCCGACACCGTGTGGCGCCACCACCTCGGCGCCGCCACCGACACCGACGTGCAGGTGTTCCACGAGCCCGACGAGCGCTACTGGGTGAGCATCGGCGCCACCCGCTCGGAGAAGTACCTGATGATCTGGGTCGGCTCCAAGATCACCACCGAGGGCTGGGTACTGGAATCCGACAACCCCGAGGGCGAATTCCGCGTCATCCTGCCGCGCCGCGAGGGCGTCGAGTACTCCGCCGAGCATGCGGTGGTCGGCGGCGAGGACCGCTTCCTGATCCTGCACAACGATGTCGTCGACGGAGTGAAGGCGGAGAACTTCGTGCTCGCCGACGCACCGGTCGCCGACCCGTCGAACATGACCCTGCTGATCGGGCATCGTGACGACGTGCGGATCGAGGACATCGACTGCTTCGCCGATCACCTGGTCCTGAGCTACCGTCGTGAGGCGCTGACCAGGGTGGCCGTCTGGCCGCTGACCGAAGCCGGGTACGGCGAGCGCCGTGAGCTCGAGTTCGATCTGGAGCTCTTCGCGGTCGGCTCGGGCGCCAATCCCGAGTGGGAGCAGCCGACGCTGCGGATCGGCCTCACCTCGTTCATCACGCCGCTGCAGGTGTTCGACTACGTGCCAGCCACCGGTGAGCTGTTGCTGCGCAAGGAGCAGCCGGTGCTCGGCGGATACGACCCGAACGACTATGAGCAGCATCGTGATTGGGCGGTCGCCGCCGACGGTACCCGGATTCCGATCTCGTTGGTGTGGAAGAGGGGCATCGACACCTCCACGCCGAAACCGTTGCTGCTCTACGGTTACGGCTCCTACGAGGCCAGCATCGACCCGTCGTTCTCGGTCTCGCGGCTGTCCATGCTCGATCGCGGCATGATGTTCGCGGTCGCCCACGTGCGCGGCGGCGGTGAGATGGGCAGGCTCTGGTACGAGAACGGCAAGACGCTCACCAAGAAGAACACCTTCACCGATTTCGTCTCTTGCGCACGGCATCTCATCGATACCGATGTCACCTCGGCTGACGTCATGGTCGCCGACGGCGGCAGCGCGGGCGGCCTGCTGATGGGCGCGGTGGCGAACCTGGCGCCGGAGCTGTTCGCCGGCATCCTCGCGAATGTTCCGTTCGTCGATCCGCTCACCTCCATCCTGGACCCGTCCCTGCCGCTCACTGTGATCGAGTGGGACGAGTGGGGTAATCCCTTGGCGGACAAGAACGTCTACGACTACATGAAGTCCTACGCGCCGTATGAGAATGTCGTGGCCGCCGACTACCCGGCCATCCTGGCCGTCACCAGCCTCAACGACACCCGCGTGCTGTACGTGGAACCGGCCAAGTGGGTCGCCAAGCTGCGCGCCACCAAGACCGGCGACGCCCCGCTGCTGTTGAAGACCGAGATGAGCGCAGGTCACGGCGGGGTCAGCGGCCGCTACGAGAAGTGGAAGGAAGTCGCGTTCGAATACGCCTGGATGCTCGACATCGTCGGACTGGCCGACGCGTAGCCGAGTCCTGGTTACTCGGCAGGCTTGGACACCAGGAGCTTGCCGAGTAGCGCGGTGAGCTGAGCACGCTCGGCGGGGGTCAGCGCCGCGAAGGTTGCGTCCAGGTGGGCCGGGATGGCCGCCTCCGCCGCGCGCAGCCGGTCGAGGCCCGCGTCGGTGACGGTGACGTGCCTCGGGCCGAAGTGCTGCACTGGGACCGCTGGTAGTCGACAAGAGCGTGACGGTGTGTTCGTCGCGAGGTCATCCGTGCTGCACGCTCAGTACATCTGGCCAGGGCATCGTGGGTTCATGACCGCTCAGCTGATCGTGTCCGTGTCGGGGATCAGGGACACCACCCGAAATGCCGCGATCGAGTTCGGCGCGGAGATGGATCGGCGTGGTGTGCCGATGTCACTGCTGGTCGCGCCGCGGCTCAAGGGGCGGTATCGGCTGGTCGACGATCCGGCGACGCAGGCATGGCTGCGTGGTCGTCGCGCGCGGGGTGACGCCATTGTGCTGCACGGTTACGACCAGGCGGCGACCAAGCCGCGCAGGGCCGAGTTCGCCACCCTGCCGCGCCACGAGGCGCGGTTGCGGCTCACCGCGGCGGATCGGGTGATGGAGCAGGTGGAGCTGCGCACCAGGCTGTTCGCCGCGCCGCGGTGGGATGCTTCGGCGGGGGCTATCGAGGCGCTGCCGGAGGTCGGGTTCCGGCTCGCGCTCGGGCTGACCTCGATGCTCGACCTGGAACGCAACGTGGCGCAGAAAGCGCGCGTGTATGGCATCGGCGAGGGCTTCCGTGCCGAGCCGTGGTGGTGTCGGGCGCTGGTGATGGGTGCGGCCCGCACCGCACGCCGCGGTGGCGTGCTGCGTCTGGCCATCTCGGCCGCTCAGCTCGACCGCTCGGGTCCGCGCCAAGCCATTCTCGACGCGGTCGATCTCGCCCTGCTGCACGGCGCGGTCGGTGACGTCTATCGCTGGGAATCGTTCACTGCCGCACGGGCGGCGTGAACCGGACAGGCGCGGGCGCCGGCGGTAGCCGCGGTCGCCCGCGACAGGGTCGGGTGAGTGGTGTGGTCGGCACCGCCCCGCGAAGCGCCGTCGCCCGTATGGCGTAACCGGGCGGCGGCGCGCGGCGGGTCTTATGTCGTCGTCGGTCCTCGTTTCTTACTTCGCTTTGGTCGGGGTCGCCTTGTTGTCCGGTACCGCCGCCGTCGCAGTGTGTGTGAAGCCGCCCGCCTCCGCCTTGGTGAGCGGCGTCGTCAGCGGATGCCGCACCAACTGGTTCATGCCGCGGATGACATCCGACAGCAGTATTTCCGCCATATCGATGGTGAACCCGTGCCGAATGAGGGCACGCATGATGGTTTCGTTCTCGCGGTCGGCGGGCAGCGGGTAAGCGGCGATCAACCAGCCGCGGGTGCGCAGCCGATCCGACAGGTCGTAGAGATTGAAGCCTTGGTCCGCTTCGTCTTTCAGCCGCCACGACACCGCAGCGATGCCGTGTTGCGGATTGCCCGCGTGGATCATTTCGAATGGGCCGAGTTCGCGCAGGCCTGCTGCCAAGTGCTTTGCCACGTGGTAGATCTGGGACTGCACCCGGGTGTAGCCGATGCGGCCGAGTCGAATGAACTCGTAGTACTGGGTGATCACCTGCCCACCGGGGCGGGAGAAATTAAGGTTGAAGGTCGCCATACTGCCGCCCAGGTAGTCGACGTTGAAGATCAGCTCCGGCGGCAGGTCGGCGGCCTCGCGCCAGATCGCCCAACCGGAGCCGAGCGGGGCCAGGCCGGTCTTGTGGCCGGAGGCGTTGATCGACTTCACCCTGGGCAGCCGGAAGTCCCAGATCAGATCCGGTGCCGTGAACGGCGCGAGGAAACCGCCGCTCGCGGCGTCCACATGAATGGGGATGTTCAGGCCGCTGACCCGCTGCAGCTGGTCGAGAGCCTTGGCGATCCCCTCGACATCCTCGTACAGCCCGGTGAAGGTCTGCCCGAAGGTCGGCACCACCATGATGGTGTTCTCATCGCAAAAGGCGGCCACATCGTCGGGATGCATGGTCAGGCGATCACCGCGCAGCGGGATCTGCCGAATTTCGACGTCGAAGTAGCGGGCGAACTTCTCCCAGCACACCTGTACCGGACCGCAGACGAAGTTGGGTGTCCCGGTGCCGCCCCGCTTCCGCCAGCGAACCTTGGCGGCCAGGCCGCCGAGCATCGCGGCCTCGCTGGAGCCGGTGGTCGAGGTGCCGTGCGTGCCCGCCGGATCGGGGGAGTGCCACAGGTCGGCGACCATCCGCACGCAGCGGCGCTCCAGTTCGGCCGTCTGTGGGTACTCGTCCTTGTCGACAATGTTCTTGTCCAGGGATTCGGCCATCAACCTGCGTGCCTGGTCGTCCACCCAGGTGGTGCAGAAGGTCGCCAGGTTCATCCGGGAGACACCGTCGAGCATGAGTTCGTCGTGCACGATTTCGTAGGCGACCTGGGGGAAGAGCTCCAGCGCCGGGAACCCGGATTTCGGCGCGGTCCTGCTGAGGCCGGGCAGCGCGAAAAGGTCGTCGGGATCAGGGGTGTCGGACATCGAAATGGCCTCCCGAGTAGCGGCTCGCTTGATGTTTGCCATGCTGCGGATAGTAGTGTCGGTGACTTGAAATTTATTGCTGTACCTGCATATTCATCGAAACAATAATGGATGCCAATCGTTTACTATGCGCACCATGGACTATCGGCATGTCATAACGCAAGTGATGTCTGATACAGAATCGAGCATCGGTTCCGGCCAGGTCGCCGACTACATTCCCGATCTTGTGAAGGCCGATCCGAAGCAGTTCGGCTTCACCATTGCCACCGTCGACGGGCACGTCTACAGCGTGGGGGAGGCGCACACGCCCTTCGCTGTCGAGAGTATTTCCAAGGTCTTCGCGCTGGCTCTGGTGCTCAGCAGGAAGGAAACGCCGATTTGGCAGCGGGTGGGTCGCGAGCCGTCCGGCACGCCGTTCAACTTGCTCATCGAACTGGAGACGGAAAACGGGATCCCGCGCAACCCGTACGTCAACCCCGGTGCCATCGTGGTCGCCGACCAATTACTGCACGACACCGGCAACGGCCTCGACGCGCTGCACACCCTGCTGCGCGCGGAAACCGGCGCTGCGGATCTGCAAGTCGACAGCGTGACGGTCGAATCCGAGGAAGGCGCCGGAGACCGCAACCGGGCGATGGCCTATCTGATGGCGAGTTTCGGCAACATGATCAATCCGGTGCACCAGGCGCTCGACCATTATTTCCGGCAATGTTCGATCGCCATCACCTGCGAGCAGCTCGCCAAGGCTGGTCTGCTCGTCGCGCGTGACGGGCTGCGCGAGGACGGCTCCCGACTGCTGCACCGCGCCGATGCCAGGCAACTCGTCGCGCTCATGACCACGTGTGGGACCTCCGATGCCGCAGGGGAATTCGCGTACCGGATCGGTCTGCCGTGCCAGAGCGGTGTCGGCGGCGGCATCCTGTCCATCGTGCCCGGCAAATGTTCGGTCGCCGCCTGGGGGCCCGGTCTGGACGCGAAGGGCAATTCGGTGGCGGGCGCGGTCGCCATGGCGTCCTTCGCCAGGACGACGGGCTATTCGATGTTCTAACCGGTGCGACACAGACCGATCGGTCGGGTGAATTCGCCGTCGCGCCGACCGATCGTCTCGGTGCGTACCTGGCGCACGTACAGGATATGAAGGTCGACAACACAACCAAGTGAGGCGCTGGCATGACTTCCGACGAACCTCGTACAGCCGAACTGCGCAAGCGGGTCGCGGCTCTCATGCCGCAGGCGAAAACCGATC
This sequence comes from Nocardia sp. NBC_01009, assembly GCF_045208035.1. Taxonomy (NCBI): domain Bacteria; kingdom Bacillati; phylum Actinomycetota; class Actinomycetes; order Mycobacteriales; family Nocardiaceae; genus Nocardia; species Nocardia sp. NBC_01009. Next base: position 1,875,722 of record NZ_CP108695.1, read on the forward strand.
TCACCCAGCTGGTTTCGTTCAAGTCGGTGGCCGACGCCCGGCAATTCCCGCCGGCGGAATGCCACCGGACCGCGCAGTGGGTGGCGGATGCCTTCGCCGCGACCGGGCTGACCAAGGTCGGTCTGCACGAAACCCCCGACGGCAGTAAAGCTGTCATCGCCTCGCGCCCCGCGCCCGCCGGCGCGCCGACGGTATTGCTGTACTGCCACTACGACGTCCAGCCGCCGTTGGACGACGCCGCATGGCGCACCCCGGTCTGGGAGCTGACCGAGAAAGACGGGCGCTGGTACGGCCGCGGCAGCGCCGACTGCAAGGGCAATATCGTCATGCACCTCACCGCGCTGCGGGCGCTCGGTTCGGAGGTGCCGCTCGGCATCACACTGGTGGCAGAGGGTTCCGAGGAACAGGGCACCGGCGGGCTGGAGCGGTTCGTCGAGGCCAACCCGGAGCTGTTGCGCGCCGACGCGATCCTGGTCGGCGACTGCGGTAACTTCGCCGTCGGCGTGCCGACCTTCACCGAAACGCTGCGCGGCAACGTGAATGTGGTTGTCACGATCGAAACCCTCGCGGGCCCTGTACATTCCGGCATGTTCGGCGGACCGGCTCCCGATGCGCTCGCCGCGTTGATCCAGCTGCTGGCCTCGTTGCGTGACGCGCACGGCAACACCACCGTGTCCGGTCTGTCGAACGACCAGCGGTGGACCGGCGTGCAGTATCCGGAGGAGCAGTTCTGCGCGGACGCAGGTGTGCTCGGCGGGGTCGAACTGACCGGGGACGGCACCGTCGCCGATATGCTCTGGGCGCGACCGGCTTTGACGGTGCTCGGCATCGATGCGCCACCCGTGGTCGGCTCGTCGGCATCCATCCAGCCTTCGGCGCGGGCCAGGCTCAACCTGCGCATCCCACCGGGTACCGACCCGGAGCATGCATGGAAAGCGCTCACCGCGCACCTGCACGCGAACACGCCGTGGCAGGCGAAGCTGACCCTGGAAGTCGAGGCCACCGGCGCACCCTTCAAATCCGGCAGCGGTGGACCGGCCCGGGCCGCGATGGAGGCCGCGCTTGCCGCCTCCTACGGCCGGCCTGCGACCACCCAGGGCCAGGGCGGCTCCATCCCGCTGTGCAATGTCTTCGCCGACACCTACCCGGACGCCGAGATCATGCTGCTCGGCGTCGAGGAACCGAAATGCCTGATCCACGCCCCCAACGAGAGCGTGGACCCCAGCGAGATCGAGCACCTGGCCTTGGCCGAAGCCTTGTTCCTGACCAGCTACGCCGAGCAGGCGTAGAGACCTACAGCTCGGCGGTGTCCTCGGGCTGGATCACCCTGAATTCGGTATCTGCGGGTCGCATTTCGGCAAACCTGCCGAAGAAGATGCCCTGCGCTTCGGGCACGACAATGCCGTAGTGGATGGGGAAGGCGGTGCGCGGACCGACCGCACGCAGGTAGTCGACGGCCTCGCTGATCCGCATCCACGGCGCGACGGCAGGCAGCGCAAGCACACCGACCGGGACCGGCGGCACCCACAGCGAGTCGCCGGGATGGACGAGCTGTGCGGGGTCCTCGGCCGTGCCGAGCTGGAACACGGTGTTGTCGATCACCGGGATTTCCGGGTGGATCACCGCGTGCCTGCCACCGCCACCGGTGATCTGCAGGCCGCCGAGCGTCAGCACGTTGCCTGCGTGCACCGCTTCCCACGGTGCGCCGCGTTGCTTCGCAGTCTGCGGATCGGCAAGCAGGCGGGTGCCGGGATTGGCCTCGACCAGGGCGTCGATCCGCAGTGGATCGATGTGATCGGGGTGCTGATGGGTGACGGCGATCGCGTCGAGTCCGGTGATGCCTTCGAAGCCGTGCGCGAAGGTACCGGGATCGAACAGCACCTTCTTGCCGTGCAGTTCGACGAGAATGCAGGAATGGCCGAAGTGGGCTATATGCATGTGGCAAGGCTATTTGGCACCCAGCCGATTGGTTATTGGCACCCTGTCGATTCCGAGCCGACCCCGAAGGCGGCTCGGACGGCTCGGACAACTACGCTGCACAGGTAACACCCCAATACCACCTGAGGAGCAACGCGTGGCACGAGTCGTGGTCGAGGTGATGCCGAAGGCCGAGATCCTGGATCCGCAGGGGCAGGCAATCGTCGGCGCGCTCCCGCGTCTGGGATTCGCCGGAGTCTCGGATGTGCGGCAGGGCAAGCGATTCGAACTCGACATCGACGACAGTGTCAGCGATGCGGAGCTCGAACAGATCGCTGAGGCGCTGCTCGCCAACACCGTGATCGAGGAATGGAAGGTCGTCCGCGTCTCATGACTGCGCGCATCGGGGTCATCACGTTTCCCGGCACGCTCGACGACGTCGACGCGGCGCGTGCGGTGCGGCTGGCAGGCGCGGAAGCGGTCAGCCTGTGGCATGCCGACGCCGATCTGAAGCAGGTCGACGCGGTCGTCGTGCCGGGCGGCTTCTCCTACGGCGATTACCTGCGTGCGGGCGCCATCGCCCGGTTCGCGCCGGTGATGGGCGAGGTCATCCGCGCCGCGGGCCGCGGCCTGCCGGTGCTCGGCATCTGCAACGGCTTCCAGGTGCTGTGCGAGGCCGGTCTGCTGCCCGGCGCGCTGACCCGCAACGAGGGCCTGCATTTCATCTGCCGCGACGAATGGCTGCGGGTGGAATCGGCCGATACCGCGTGGACCTCACGGTACGAGGCAGGCGCGCAGATCCTCGTGCCGCTGAAGTCCGGTGAGGGTCGCTTCCAGGCGTCCACCGCTGTGCTCGACGAGCTCGAGGGCGAAGGTCGGGTGGTATTCCGCTACGCGGGCGCCAACCCGAACGGCTCGCAGCGCGGCATCGCGGGCATCGCCTCGGCCAACGGCCGCGTAGTCGGCCTGATGCCCCACCCCGAGCACGCCACCGAGCCCTTGACGGGCCCGAGCGACGACGGCCTTGGGCTCTTCCTTTCTGTTCTGGACACCCTCATCGCTGTGTAGTTTTGGCTGTGTTTTTTTGGCAGCGCCTGCGGCGCTGCGTGTTCGCGGCCCCCTTGGTCTCGCTTCCGAGCCGTCGAGACTCGCGCCTGCGGCGCATGCGCTTCGACGGCTCGGAAGCGAGACGGGCCGCGAACTCTAGTGCTCGGTCTCGCTTCGCTCGGAAGGTGTCATCGTGCCTAGTGGGTGCGTTGGTAGCTGAGCTTGCGACTTTGGTTTGGGCGCTTAGGCGGCTGTAGAGGTGGGATGCGCCGCGAACTCTGGTGCTGGGTCTCGCTTCGCTCGGAAGGTGTCATCGTGCCGAGTGGGTGTGTTGGTAGTTGAGCTCGCGACTTTGGTTTGGGCGCTTCGGCGGCTGTGGGGGTGGGATGCGCCGCGAACTCTGGTGCTGGGTCTCGCTTCGCTCGGAAGGTGTCATCGTGCCGAGTGGGTGTGTTGGTAGTTGAGCTTGCGACTTCGGTCGAGGCGCTTCGGCGGCTGTGGGGGTGGGATGCGCCGCGAACTCTGGTGCTGGGCCTCGCTTTGCGGGGAAGGCGTCATCGTGCCGAAGGGCGCGTTGGTGGGATGCTTGCGACTTCGGTGGATGTACGCGGGTTGGGCGGGAATGTCACGGTCGCTCACTCGAGTGGTGCGGTCGACTACGTCGAAGTCGATGCCGTCGGCGCGGGCGATGTAGCCGTGCTGGATTGCCTGATTGCCGAGGAAACCTTGGGTGCCGCCGGGGGTTTCGAGTAGTACGCCGCTTTCGAGTGCGGCATGGATATCGGGCACAGCGAGTGAGCCCACCGTCGATGCGAGCGCGCTCGAGGTGTCGGCCTCGTAGCCGGCGTTGCTGAAGCTGGTCAGTGCCGGGGCGAAGCTGCCGTGCAGGTTGCGGTAGCGGGCCATGCGGGCCCGGCCGTCGGGTGTGCGTTTGTCCAACGATATTCGTGGTACGAATTTCGCGTCCCAGAATTCCTGTGCTGCCGTTGATTTCATCGACCGCAAGCGAAATTGCCGCGTCACACGAGGCGGCGACGATACCGCTGGGAACCCTGCATCGGAACGATGTTGAGGATCTCGATCGTCCCGTCTTGGCTCTCGCCGAACGCTGACATTCGGTACTCTTCTTCTCGTTCGGGCGAAATTCAGGGCAGGCAGGAAATAATGACGACCATTGTAGGCGGATATTCCACGCTGCATGGTGCGCTGCGTGCTGCGGAACGTCGTTGGCTGAGTCACCTCGACGATGCACTCTGTGCCAGGCAACTATCGGCCGATCAGTGGTCGATGCTGTCGAATCTGTCCGATGAGGCGGGCATCACAATGAGCGAATTGGCGATCAGATCGCAGCTGGCGCCGTCGTCGGCGACCAGGCATGCGGACTTTCTCGCGGAACGCGGGCTGATCTTCCGGCTGGCCGCGGAGGGTGATCGGCGGCGGATTCTGATCGGGCTGAGCAGGCTCGGCGTCGAGCTGGTCGAGTCGGTGCAGGCCGAGGAGGCGCGTGCGGAGCAGCAGCTGCGGACCAGGATGGGTGCGCGCCGTTACGCCGAACTGATGCGGCTGCTCGAACTCGTTTCCGCGACCTGACTTTCGATGGTCCGGATTTCGGTAACACGGTGTTCGACGAATTGATGCGAATGTAAATCATCCGATGAAACCTCCGGCGTACATGTCGCTCGGGCAAATCATCCGATGAATGTCTCGAAAGTCCGGTTCGTCGGCAGTAAGTGCACGGAATGCCGTTCCTTCGGTTATGTTTCCAAACAGAATTAGTTTGGTCGATCGTCAGGAGCGAAGATGGGCTACGAAGCGGTTGTGTCGAACCCCGATGCGGTGTATGTGGCCGTCATCAACCACATGATGCCGCGCTTGCACACACGTGCCGAAGTGCTGGCGAACTGCTACCGGATCGGTCATCTGATCGACGGTCTGAGGCGCGGTCATCGCGATCTGGATCTGATTGTGCTGCCGGAGTATTCGGCCATGGGCGTGATGTACGACGAGACCGAGCTGTACTCCACCGCCGCGGTGGTCCCCGGCGACGAGACGGAGGTCCTTGCCGAGGCGTGCCGCCGCAACGGGGTGTGGGGCGTGGTCTCGATCGCGGGCGAGCGGCATGAGGAACACCCGCTGCGCGCCCCGTACAACACCGCCGTGCTGATCAACGACCGCGGCGAGATCGTGCAGCGCTACCGCAAGATCGCACCCGCGGCCGAAGGCGAAGCCTGCTACCCGGGTGATACGACCTACGTCTGCGAGGGCCCGAAGGGCATACAGATTTCCCTGATGATCGGTGAGGACGGCAACTATCCCGAGGTGTGGCGCGACTGCGTGATGAAAGGCGCCGAACTCGTGGTTCACTGCCAGAGCCTGCGCGGGTGCGCCGCCGAACAGCAGCTCGCCATGGCCAAGGCGATGGCATGGGCCAACCGTGCCTACGTCGTGGTCGGCGGCGCCGCCGGCTTCGACGGAGTGCATTCCTACTGCGGCCATTCCGCGATCATCGACGCCGAGGGCCGGGCGCTCGCGCAGTGCGGGTCGGAGCCGAACGAGGTACGCACCGCGCGGCTTTCGGTCCGGACGGTGCGCGAGACGCGGTACTTCGATCGCAACCAGTTCGGCCCGTACAGCCTGCTGCATCGCGGCACGACAAGAGACACGCACGCGCACGGACTCGCGGATTGCCCGCTCGACTTCTACCGGACCTGGATCAACGATCCGGTCAAGGCGCAGGAACAGGTCCAGGAGATCGTCGACCGGGCCGGCGAACCGGCGGCGCGGTGAGGGCTGCCTAGGATCGCAGGCATGCCCGTTTCCAGTACCGACGCCACCGCCGCCGGATTGTGTGCGTTCATCGACGAGTCGCCCTCGTCGTTCCATGTGTGCCGTACGGCCGCCCGTGCGCTGGAGGCCAACGGCTTCACCCCGCTCGAGGAGTCGGCGTCGTGGCCGTCGGACGGGCCGAGCAGGCACTACGTGATTCGCGGTGGTTCGCTGATCGCCTGGGCGACCGCGGACTCCTCCGGTGACACGCCCTTCCGTGTCGTCGGTGCGCATACCGACAGCCCGAATCTGCGGGTGAAGCAACATCCGGACCTCGCCGTTGCGGGCTGGCAGCTGGTCGGGCTCGAGCCCTACGGCGGTGCGCTGCTGAATTCGTGGCTCGATCGCGAGCTCGGCATCTCGGGTCGGCTGAGCGTGCGCGACGGAAATGTGGTGCGCGACCGACTGATTCGCATCGACGAGCCGATCCTGCGGGTGCCGCAGCTGGCGATCCATCTGTCCGAGGATCGACGCGGCGTCACGCTGGATCCGCAGCGCCACGTCAACGCGATCTGGGGTGTCGGGTCCGCACCGCGCTCGTTCCTCGCTTTCGTCGCCGAGCACGCCGAGGTCGACCCGTACGAGATCCTCGGCTGGGAACTGATGACCCACGACCTGACGCCGAGCCGGCTGGTCGGGCGTGACCTCGATCTGGTCAGCGCGCCCAGGTTGGACAACCAGGGCACCTGCTACGCGGGGCTGCATGCGTTCCTGGCCGCGGTCGCCGAACCGGGAGCCGCCATTCCGGTGCTGGCGATGTTCGATCACGAGGAAGTCGGCAGCCAGTCCGATCGGGGTGCGCAATCGGATCTGCTGCCGACCGTGCTGGAGCGCATCGTGCTGGCCGGAGGTGGCGGCCGCGCCGAATATTTGGCCGCGCTGGCCGGATCCGTGTGTGCTTCCGGCGATATGGCGCACGCGACACACCCCAACTATCCCGACCGGCACGAGCCGGCGCACCGGATCGAGGTCAACGGCGGCCCGGTGCTCAAGGTCAACCAGAACCTGCGCTACGCCACCGATGCGGCGGGTGCGGGCGCGTTCGCGCTGGCCTGTGCCCAGGCACAGGTGCCGTTGCAGCGCTACGTGCATCGCGCCGATCTGCCGTGCGGTTCGACCATCGGCCCCATGACGGCCGCGCGCACCGGTATGTCGACCGTCGATGTCGGTGCACCGCAGCTTGCTATGCATTCGGCTCGCGAGCTGATGGGCGCTGCCGATGTGGTGGCCTACGCCGCGGCGCTTGCGGCCTTCCTGACACCCACCCCGTCCGGGCGGTAATTGACAACGGCGACAACGAATATCGCGAGGGTGGCGAGCACATAGGCGCTGCCGATGAGCTGTTGCCACCAGGCCCAGCCGAGTTCGCGATCGTGCTGGTGTGGCAGCAGCCACTGCGGGCCGATCGCGAACATCACCGTGCCTGCGGCGACGGTGCCGATGAACCACCGATTGCGCCTGCCGCGCTCGATGGCGTCGGCGGCGACAACAAGTGCCGGTGCGACCCAGACCCAGTGATGCGACCAGGAGACGGGGGAGACGAGCAGGACCGTGGCCGCGTTGACCATCAGCGCGGCCACGTTCGAGCCGGCCTCGATGAGCCTTCGCATCCAGATCGCGGCGAGCCCGATCGCCACCAGCGACAGCGTGATCCAGATCAGGGTCGCCAGCGAATCGGAGACGCCGAGCCGGAAGGCCATGCCCTTGAGCGACTGGTTGCCCGCGTAGTACGGCGGCCCGATCCGTCCGGTGTCGGCCAGCGTGTTGAACCAGTACTCGACCGAATCGCCGGGAAACAGCAGGAATCCGAGCCCGACCGCCGCGATCGCGGACACCACCAGGGTGCCCGCCGCCTTCCAGTCCTTGCGCAGCAGGAAATACAGCAGGTAGCCGGCCGGGATCAGCTTCACCGACACCGCGATGCCGATCAGCATGCCGCGCGGCCAGAACGGTTTGCGTACCAGGCAATCCATCGTGATCGCCGCCATCAGCACCAGGTTGATCTGCCCGAACCCGAAGGTCTGGCGCAGCGGTTCCAGCAATTGCAGCAGTGCGACCGTGGTGATGACCAGCGGGAGGACGACCATCCGGTCCAGTTCCGGGCGCAAGCGCGCGAGCACAAGCCACAGCGTGATGCCGAGGCTGAGCACGGATGTGGCGAGGACCAGCACCTCGGCCAGCAGCAGCGGCATCAGTGCCAGTGGCGCGAAGAACAGCGCGGCGAGCGGGGGATAGGTGAACGGCAGCCCGATCCCCATCACCGGCGGCATCGGCCCGTACAGCTCGCCGTCGTCCAGCCAGACCCGAGCGCCGGTGCGATACACCTGCAGATCGATATAGCCGCTCCACCAGTGCACGAGCAGCGAGACGGCGGCGGAAACGACGAAAAGGGCGACGGCGCCGATCAGCCAGCGCAGCTGCCGGTTCGACATCGGGGGTCGCGACAACACCGGGTCGGCCGCTGCGGATTCCGGGCGCACGTGCTCCGAGGTGACGGGCCGCTCAGCCGGATCTGCAATCCCCGATCTATCGCTCACCGCCAAAGCGTAGCGGTTGCGACGTCGGCCGATGTGTGCCGGCCCGAGCCGTTCGCCGCGGTCTACACCATGTCTTGCGTCACATTCCGCCAACGGGATTCGGCGCCGTAACCCTCCGGTATCGGTGCGCAAAACCGGCTGACCGGACGGCGGGTGCGATGCGGCCCGCCGTCCGTCGGGAGCCACAGCTAAACTTCGAGGCGAATCCCCAGCTTCGCGCTCCGGCCCGAAAGGACCCTGGTACTCCGTGACTCCGCAGGTCGACACCGTCAGCGCAGCCGCAGCAACTCCGGATATCTCGCAGCCCTATAAAGAACTAGGTCTGAAAGACGACGAGTACGCGCGGATCAAGGAGATCCTCGGCCGCCGGCCGACCGACGCCGAACTAGCGATGTACTCGGTGATGTGGAGCGAGCACTGCTCCTACAAGTCCTCGAAGGTGCATCTGCGCTACTTCGGTGAGACCACCACCGACGAAATGCGGGCCTCCATGCTCGCGGGCATCGGCGAGAACGCCGGCGTCGTCGACGTCGGCGACGGCTGGGCGGTCACCTTCAAGGTGGAAAGCCACAACCATCCCTCCTATGTCGAGCCCTACCAGGGTGCGGCCACCGGCGTCGGCGGCATCGTGCGCGACATCATGGCCATGGGCGCCCGGCCCATCGCAGTGATGGACCAACTGCGCTTCGGCGCGGCGGACGCGGCCGACACCCGCCGTGTTGTCGACGGTGTGGTGCGCGGTGTCGGTGGTTACGGCAATTCCCTCGGCCTGCCGAATATCGGCGGCGAGACCGTCTTCGATGCCTCCTACCAGGGCAACCCGCTGGTCAACGCGCTGTGCGCGGGCGTAATGCGGGTCGAGGACCTGCATCTGGCGTTCGCGTCCGGCACCGGCAACAAGATCATCTTGTTCGGTGCGCGCACCGGGCTCGACGGCATCGGCGGCGTTTCGGTGCTCGCCTCGGACACCTTCTCCGGCGAGGAATCCGGCGCCGGCCGCAAGAAGCTGCCGAGCGTGCAGGTCGGCGACCCGTTCACCGAGAAGGTGCTCATCGAGTGCTGTCTCGAGCTGTACGCCGCCAAGTTGGTCGTCGGTATCCAGGACCTCGGCGGCGCCGGGTTGTCCTGCGCCACTTCGGAACTGGCCGCGGCGGGTGACGGCGGTATGCACATCGACCTGACCAAGGTGCCGCTGCGCGCCAAGGGCATGACCCCGGCCGAGGTGCTCTCCAGCGAATCGCAGGAGCGCATGTGCGCGGTCGTGACGCCGGAGAATGTCGACGCCTTCATGGCCGTCTGCCACAAGTGGGACGTGCTCGCGACGGTGATCGGTGAGGTCACCGACGGCGACCGGCTGGTCATCAGCTGGCACGGCGAGACCGTTGTCGACGTGCCGCCGCGCACCGTCGCCCACCAGGGCCCGGTCTACGAGCGCCCGGTCCAGCGCCCCGACGAGCAGGACGCGCTCATCGCCGACAGCACCGACAAGCTGACCCGCCCGAAGACCCCGGACGAGCTGCGCGACACGCTGCTGCAGATGATTTCCAGCCCGCAGCTGTGCAGCCGCAAGTGGATCACCGAGCAGTACGACCGTTACGTGCGCGGCAACACCGTGCTCGCCGAGCACGCCGACGCGGGCGTTATCCGCATCGACGAGCAGACCGGCCGCGGTATCGCGCTGGCCACCGACGCGTCGGGGCGCTACACCAAGCTCGACCCCTACACCGGCGCGCAGCTGGCGCTGGCCGAGGCCTTCCGCAATGTGGCGACCACCGGCGCGACACCGAAGGCCGTCACCAACTGCCTCAACTTCGGTTCTCCCGAGGATCCCGGTGTGATGTGGCAGTTCCAGCAGGCCGTGCGCGGTCTCGCGGACGGTTGTGTCGCGCTCGGCATTCCGGTGACCGGCGGCAACGTCAGCTTCTACAACCAAACCGGCCAGGACGCCATCCTGCCGACCCCGGTTGTCGGCGTGCTCGGTGTCATCGATGATGTGCACCGTCGCATCCCGACCGGCCTCGGCCTGGAGCCGGGCGAGACGCTGATCCTGCTCGGCGAGACCCACGACGAGTTCGGCGGGTCCATCTGGTCCCAGGTCGCCCACGACCACCTCGGCGGCGTGCCGCCCAAGGTCGACTTCGCCCGCGAGCAGCTGCTCGCCGAGGTGCTGACCTCGGGTTCGCGCGATGGCATGATCAGCGCCGCGCACGACCTGTCCGAGGGCGGTCTGATCCAGGCCGTCGTCGAGGCTGCGCTGGCCGGCGAAACCGGTTGCCGCATCCTGCTTCCCGAGGGCGCGGACCCGTTCGTGACGCTGTTCTCCGAGTCGGCGGGCCGGGTGCTCGTCGCGGTGCCGCGTTCGGAGGAGACCCGCTTCACCAAGATGTGCACCGCGCGGGAGCTGCCGTGGGTGCGCATCGGCGTTGTCGACCAGGGCGCTGATTCCGTCGAGGTCCAGGGCCAGTTCAGCATCCCCATGGACGAATTGCGCGCCGCGCACGAGGGCACGCTGCCGAAGCTGTTCGGAGCCAGCGCCGTTTGACCGGGGCTGGGGCTCGAGCAGTCTCAGTACGTCTACGCGACGGCGTCGGCACGATTGTCGGCGCCGTCGAGCGGTTCTTCCATCCCAACTACGCCGGGCTCGTCGTTGCCACGGTCTTCTTCGCCTGGTCGTTGACTCCGTCACTGCTGCCGCGCGATTGGCTGTTCGAAGGGTTGGTCAGCGGCATCAACGCGGCCATCGGCTACGGGGTCGGCTGCGTGCTGGAATGGGTGTACCGCAGGTGGATTCGGCCCAACGTGCACTTGCCCGCCGCGGTGACGCACGTGCTGGAGAAACAGCCGAACTGGCTGCCCGGCGCGGTCAAGGTCGCGATCGTGGTGGCCTGCGTTCTCGTCGCTGTCCAGATGCTCGTGCAGTCGGCGCGGTGGCAGCGCGAGATCACCGCACTGATGGGCATGGATCCGATCACCACCTCGGGGTTCCTGCGCACCGGCGCGTTGAGTGCCCTGGTGGGTGCGATCGCCATCGGGGCATTCCGAAGCGTCCGGTGGCTGGTTCGGTGGGTCGCGACCGAGCTGACCAAGTGGATGCCCATCCCACGCCGGGCGGCGCTGCCCGTCGGCTTCGTGCTCGTCGCGTTTGCGGCGATCCTGCTCTTCAACGGTGTGCTGTTCAAAGCCTTTTTCAGCGTGGCGAATTCGGCCTTCAGTGTGCGCAACGGCCATACCTCGCCGAATGCCGTGCAGCCGCAGGGGCCGGAGCGGTCCGGCAGCCCGGCTTCACTGGCGGCGTGGGAGACGCTCGGCTCGGAGGGGCGCTGGTTCGTTTCCTATGGACCGGACGCCGCCACCATCAGCCAGGTCACCGGCAAGCCCGCCCGCGAGCCGATCCGGGTGTACACCGGCCTGGAGTCGGCCGACGGGCCGCAGGCGCAGGCGGAACTCGCGGTGGCCGAGCTGGAGCGCACCGGCGCGTTCGACCGCAAGGTGATCGTTGTGGTGACCACAACGGGCACCGGATGGGTCGACTCGACCAGCGCCGAATCCGTCGAGATGATGTACGGCGGCGACACCGCGATCGTCGCGAGTCAGTATTCGTATCTGCCGAGTGTGCTGTCGTTCCTGTCGGACAAGGAGAAGGCGACACAGGCCGGAAAGCTGGTGTTCGACAAGGTTTACGAGCATTGGTCGGCGCGGCCCGCGGACGCAAGGCCGAAGCTGCTCGTCTATGGCGAGAGTCTCGGCTCCCAAGGTTCGGAGGGCGCTTTCACCGGCCTGGCGGGTATCCGTGCGAGGGCCGACGGGGTGCTGTGGGTCGGGCCGCCGAACTCGAATCGTCTGTGGAGTGAGCTGACCGCACGCCGGGATCCAGGTGCGCCCGAGATTCTGCCGACCTATGCCGACGGGTTGGTGGTGCGCTTCGCCAACGATCGCGGCGATCTGGCGAAGCCGTCGGACACCTGGCTTTCGCCACGCATCGCCTACCTGCAGCATGCCTCGGACCCGGTGATCTGGTGGTCGCCCGACCTGCTGTTCGCCGAACCCGATTGGCTGCGGGAACCGCGCGGGCCGGATGTGTCCGCGACGATGGCCTGGTATCCGATCGTCACGTTCTGGCAGGTCGCCGCGGATCTGCCCAACGCCCAAGGCGTCACCGACGGGCACGGGCACCGCTACGGCACGCTGGTGCTGGACGGCTGGGCCGCGATCGCACAGCCGCCGGGGTGGTCGGCGGAGCTGTCGGATCGGATCCGGAACTACCTGGAGTTGTCGGCCATCCGCGAGCGTCAGCTCAAGTAAACGCACCACCTGGGCGGACCCGGACCCCTCGTGTACCGGGCCCGTCCAGGTGAGCGCCGTCAGGCGACGGACTTGAACGGATCGTGCTCCGCGATCAGTTTTTCCATCCGCGCCTCGTCGATGCGCCTGCGCACGCTCGCGGTTTCCTGTTGGTCGCGAACTACCTTCGCCAGGGTGAAGGTGCTCGACACCAGGAACAGGACCGACATGGCGAGAAAGCCGCGCTGTGAGATGTCCAGTGGGAGATAGCAGATGCCGACGCCGGTCCCGAAGAAGCTGACGCCGAACGCGATCGCGGCTTGCGCGAGGAATGCCGAGGTGGTCTTCGGCTGTGCGTTGGGGGTGCTCATGGGTACTGAGTCTGCTGGCCCGGCCGCCTGGGCGACCGGGTACAACTACTCGAGCGAAATGGGTAATTGCCGCGCGGTCCTTAATCTCTTGCCCACCAGGGCAATTAGTTTTGATCGGGCCGACTTCTCCCGACATACCGAGCGACCGCGGAGCGAGCTTTACGAACGACCGTTCGCGGCCGGCACCCACACAACCGATACAGCGCGCCACAGTCGCGAGCTTCCCACCAAAGCACGCACCACGGAGCGAGTTTTACGAGCGACCGTTCGCAGCTAGCACCTACGCAACCGATACAGCGCGCCACAGTCGCGAGCTTCCCACCAAAGCACGCACCACGGAGCGAGTTTTACGAGCGACCGTTCGCGGCCGGCTCGCGTCCGAGTGGCCGAAGCGCATGCGACGAAGTCGCGAGTCTCGGCCGCTCGGACGCGAGCCTTGGGGGCCGCGAACACGCAGCGCCGCAGGCGCTGCAAAACAAACACAGCATACTGGTCGGGTGATGATCGTTTCGGACCCGCCGACGCCACCCGTGCCCGACCGTCGCAGCGTGCCGTCACGCTGAGCCGATCGTGCTCGAGACCGCTACGACCCTGACGAAGCTGCGTACGCGTGGCGTCGTTGTCGTGCGGCGCGCCGAGGACATCATCGACCTGAACTATGTGGGGCTGATCGTTGCGACGGTGTTCTTCGCGCTGTCGGTGACGCCTTCGCTCGTCCCGCGCGACTGGCTGTTCCAGGGCCTGATCAGCGGTGTCAATGCCGCGCTCGGCTACGGCCTCGGCTGCCTGCTGGAGTGGGTGTTCCGGGTGTGGATTCGACCGCGAGTCACCCTTCCCGCACCGCCGACCTGGGTGCGCTACGCGGTGAAATCCGCCATCCTGCTGACCGCCGCATTGAGCGCGGGTCTGATGCTCGTGCAATCGGCGCGCTGGCAGCGGGAGATCACCACGCTGATGGACATGGAGGGCACCACCACCCCCGCCTACCTGCGCACCGGACTGCTCAGCGTGGCCGTCGGCGCGGCGGTGGTCGCCGGGTACCGGACGCTGCGCGAGATCATCCTCTTTCTGGCCCGCCAGCTCAATCGTTGGGTGCGGGTGCCGCGCGAGCTCGCGCCGACCGCCGGGTTCCTGGTGCTGGTACTGCTGGTCGTCACAATCTTCAACGGCGTGGCCTCGCGCGCTTTCTTCGCCGTGGCCAACTCGGCCTTCAGCGTGCGCAACGATTACACCTCCCCCAACGCGGTACCGCCGTCTCAACCCGAGCGGTCCGGTAGCCCGGCGTCATTGGCGAAATGGGACTCGCTGGGTTTCGAGGGGCGGTGGTTCGTTTCGCACGGTCCCTCCGCCCATCGGATCACGGCGGTCACCGGTCGGCAGGCCCGCGAGCCGATCAGGGCCTATGTGGGCTTGGAGTCGGCGGCCGACGGCGAGGCGCAGGCGCAACTCGCGGTATCCGAGCTGGACCGCACCGGTGCCTTCGACAGGAAGGTGATCGTGGTGGTCACCACAACCGGCACCGGCTGGGTGAATTCGATGGCGACCGGTGCCATCGAGTACATGTACGGTGGCGACACCGCGATCGTCGCCTCGCAGTACTCGTACCTGCCCAGTGTGCTGTCGTTCCTCGCCGACCGCAGCAAGGCCATGGACGCGGGCAAGCGGCTCTTCGATGCGGTGTACCAGCATTGGAAGGCACGGCCGCCGGAGTCTCGGCCGAAGCTGCTCGTGTATGGGGAGAGCCTGGGTTCGCAGGGTTCGGAGGCGGCCTTCGATGGGCTCGCGGACCTGCGGGCACAGGTGGACGGCGCGCTGTGGGTGGGTCCGCCGAACTCCAATCGGCTGTGGCAGCAGTTCGTTTCGCGGCGTGACCCCGGGTCCAGGGAGGTGCAGCCGGTGTACGCGGACGGCCTCGTCGTCCGATTCGCCAGTGACAGCGCCGATCTCGTCAGACCGGGTCCCGAATGGCGGTCACCACGCATCGCCTATCTGCAACACGCTTCCGACCCGATCGTGTGGTGGTCGCCCGATCTGATCCTGTCCCAACCGGATTGGCTCTCGGAGCCACGCGGCGCCGATGTCTCCTCGCAGATGCGCTGGTGGCCATTCGTCACCTTCTGGCAGGTTGCCGCCGACCTCACCAATGCTCAGGGCGTCACCGATGGGCACGGTCATCGCTACGGCAGTCTGGTACTCGATGGCTGGGTAGCCGTGGCGCAGCCGCCGGATTGGACCGCTGAGCTCTCCGACAAGATCCGCAGGCAGCTCGAGGCCGCCGAGGACTACGAGCGGGAGACCAAGTGAGTGACGGCGCCACGGGCGCGAAGAGTGCTGCTGCTATTGCCACTGCGCTGCTGTGGAGCAATGGGCTGCTGCCACGTCTCGGTCTCGATGTGCGCGGCAGGACCGCTGCCAATGCGGGATTCGCCACCGGTTATGCGCTGGTGTTCGGTAGCAGGGCGAACTGGTGGTCGGTTCGTGGACTGCGCTACGGGCTGGCGTCGGCGGCCGTTGTTGTCGCGGGCTACGGTGCGGCCGTTGCTGTTCCGGGAGTGCGGAGCCGGCTGCGCGAGTTCGCCGATCGTGGCCCGGATGTCACGCCCGCGGAGTGGATCGCCGTGCATATCCCGATCGGCACGGTCTACAGCGAGGAACTGGTCTTCCGCGGCACCCTGGATCCGTTGCTGGACACTACCTTCGGCACGCGAGCGGGAATTCTCCTCGGCGCGAGCACCTTCGGCCTGTGGCATATCCACCCGGCCCGCGCCGCGGGCGACAGTGTCGCGGTGACCGTTGCCGCAACCGCGCTCGGTGGCCTCGTCTTCGGCCTGCTCCGCCGCCGCTCCGACAGCGCCGCCGCTTCTGCCCTGCTGCACCTGGCCGTCAACGCGGGCGGAGCGCTCGCCCCCTGGCTTGCCGCTCGGTGGGCTCACCGATCGACGCGCTGACCGAGCGGCGACTCGCCCTGCGACCCCTGACTGGTCGGTGCCGGTGGACTCGCGCCGTGCGATGGTGGTCACTGCGCGGGCCGGTACGCACTTGTTCGACGTCGGTGTGTGCCGAGTCGGCGGCGGCAGGGCTTGTTCCGTGCGGTCTGGCCCCGGCGCGGCATTCGGTGACGGTGCGCGTCAGTATTCTCGGCACAGTGGCGGGAAAGTCGACAGTGGATCCGATGGCGTTGCGGGTGGCGGTAGCGGCGGTGAGCGAGTGGTTGCGGGACGAATCCGCCCCGACACCAGCCCGGACCGAGCTCGCCGCGGCGGTTCGCACGACTGTGCGTGCGCTGGCCGCGTCTGCGCCCGGGCATTCGGTGGAGGTGCGGGTGCCGCCGTTCGTCGCGGTGCAGTGCATCGAAGGGCCGCGGCACACCAGGGGCACGCCGCCGAATGTCGTCGAGACCGATCCACGCACCTGGCTGCTGCTCGCCACCGGCCTGCTCGAATTCGCCGGCGCGGTGGACGTCGGTGCGGTGACCGCGTCCGGGAGCCGGGCCGCGGAGGTCGCGCACTGGCTGCCGGTCACTCGGCTGGTCACGGACTGACGAGCATCAGTCGTCGGCTGCCGCGTCTGCCGACCTGTTGAGCAGCGCATTCCGGTGTGCGGTCCGATCGGGCCGGACGCGGAGTCCGGCCGATCAGCCGGCGGCGGGGGCGGTCGCGCCGCGGTGCAGGCCCTTGCGGTCGTAATAACGGGTGATGATCGCGCCGAAGACCAGGCCGACCGCTAGCCCGAGCACGACCATCCAGAAACCACGGGCCAGACCCGCGTCATAGTTTCCGTCGAAGTAGAGGATGGCGCGAACGCCGAGGAAGACCTGATGCATCGGCTCGAATTCGGCCAGCCAGCCGAAGTACTTCGGGGTGGCCTCGATCGGCACCGTGCCGCCCGAGGAGGGCAGGCCGAGGACGATGAACAGGATCAGGTTCACCAGCAGGCCCGCGGAGCCGATCGCGGCGAGCACCGAGAGGCCGGTGATACCGACGGCGATGATCGCGAACGTGCTGTAGAGGAACAGACCGAGCGGATGGTCGATCGGCATGCCGAGTGCGTTCGCAACGACGAGGTAGATCGCCGCGACGATAGTCGCCGTCAGCACCATCACTCCCCACTTGATCAGCAGCGTGTGGAAGCGCGAGATCGGCGTCGGCGGGAAGTGCACAAACCACGGTCCGTACTCGGTCGGCACGAAGCCGAGTGCGGCATCGACCATGGTGTGAATTGTCATAGAGCCGACCAGCCCGGCCAGCAGCAGCAGCAGGGCGAAGAAGAAGGCGGTGAGACCTTGGCCGGTTCCGCTGGGCAACGGCCGGAACGGCTCGACGACGATCTGTAGCGGATCCGCCAGCGCGATTCGGGTGGCCCCGGTCAGTTCGGGTGCCGGTGGCTCACCGGGCGGCGCGGACAGCTGGGCCCGCACCTGATCGGTCAGCTGCTTGCCGACCTGCGCGTTCACTTGCGGCAGCGCCTGGGCGCCGATGCGGTTGACGATCTCGGTGGCGAAGGCGCCGGTGCGCGGATTGGTCTGCAGCGTGATGATCGGGCGCTCGATATCGCCGGGAATCACGCTGCCGACGCCGAAAATGCCGAGCCGCTTGCTGAAATCGCTCGGAATGATGATGGCGCCGTAGACCTTGCCGTTCTGCATCTGGAGTTGCGCCTCGTTGATGCCGAGCACGCGCAGGTCGATTCGGTCGGCGGGCACGGCCTGCTCCAGACCGGCGGCCACCTGGTCGCCGAAATTGACTCGCTTCTCCTGACCCGGCGCACCGATCGTGTCGCCGACATCCTGGTTGACGAGCGCGATGGGGAAGTCGTGCAGGTTCTGCTCCGGATCGACGACATAGTCGAGGTACATGATGCCCAGCAGCGTGGTCAGCAGGGTCAGGACCGCGACGGGCAGCAACACCATGCGAAGCCAGTGGCGCCGCGGTGACCCTCCCGTTGCGCCCCCTGCTGTCCCGCCGCCGGTGTCCGCACTGTCGGTAGTCGTCACGGGTCGCACGGTAACAGCTGACCCGGTCGGAATCGGGCAGCTTACCGCGGCGATTGCTGCCCGGATGCGGCGTCGGTGATCGCGCACAGAAAATCACCCGTAGAATGACCATTGCCCCCAGCCCGCCCGAACAGGGAGCAAACGGTGACCAACGCCGAACTGCCGGTCGACAGCAGCATGCCTGTTGAAATCAACTCTGCCGCCACACCGGATCAGGATGAGAACGAGCCACGCGAAGAGTGTGGTGTGTTCGGAGTCTGGGCGCCGAGTGAAGACGTGGCCAAGCTCACTTACTACGGCTTGTATGCGTTGCAGCACCGTGGCCAGGAGGCGGCGGGCATCGCCGTTTCCGATGGTTCGCAGATCCTGGTCTTCAAGGATCTCGGGCTGGTCAGCCAGGTGTTCGACGAGCAGACCCTGGCCGCTATGCCGGGTCACATCGCCATCGGCCACTGCCGCTACTCCACCACCGGCGGCGTCACCTGGGAAAATGCCCAGCCGATCTTCCGTACCACTGCCGTCGGTTCCGGACTTGCCTTGGGCCACAACGGCAATCTGGTCAATACCTCCGAATTGGCAGGCCGGGCAAGGGAACTCGGGCTGATCGGCGGCGCAACCGTGTCCGGCGGCCGCCCGGCGCCGATCGCGGCAACCTCGGACTCCGATGTGGTGACCGCGCTGCTCGCGCACGCCGCGGCGGACTCGAGCATCGAGCAGGCGGCGATGGAGCTGCTGCCGACGCTGAAGGGCGCGTTCTGCCTGACCTTCATGGACGAGCACACCCTGTACGCCGCGCGCGACCCGCACGGTGTGCGTCCGCTGTGTCTCGGCAGGCTCGATCGTGGCTGGGTTGTTGCCAGCGAAACCGCCGCACTCGACATCGTCGGCGCGGCCTTCGTCCGTGAGATCGAGCCGGGCGAACTACTGGCGATCGACGCCGAGGGTGTCCGGTCGATGCGCTTCGCCAACCCGGAGCCCAAGGGCTGTGTCTTCGAATTCGTTTACCTGGCCAGGCCGGACAGCACCATCTCCGGTCGTTCGGTGCACGCAACTCGGGTGGAGATCGGACGGCTGCTCGCCAAGGAGCATCCCGTCGAGGCCGACCTGGTGATCCCGGTTCCGGAATCCGGCACCCCGGCCGCGGTCGGTTACGCCCAGGGTTCCGGCGTGCCCTACGGGCAGGGCCTGATGAAGAACGCCTACGTGGGGCGCACCTTCATCCAGCCGAGCCAGACCATTCGCCAGCTGGGCATTCGACTCAAGTTGAATCCGCTGCGCGAGGTGATCCGCGGCAAGCGGCTCATCGTGGTCGACGACTCCATCGTGCGCGGCAACACCCAGCGCGCGTTGATTCGAATGCTGCGTGAGGCAGGCGCATTGGAGATCCATGTGCGGATCGCGTCGCCGCCGGTGAAGTGGCCGTGCTTCTACGGCATCGACTTCGCTTCGCGCGCCGAGCTGATCGCCAACGGTGCGGGCGCGGAAGACAGCTACGCCGATATGGTCGAGGGCGTGCGCCGCTCGATCGGCGCCGACACCCTCGGCTACATCTCCACCGAAGGCATGATCGCCGCGACCGAACAGCCGCGCTCGCGACTGTGCTGCGCGTGCTTCGACGGCGACTACCCGATCGCGCTGCCCACGGAGGCGGCGATCGGCAAGAACGTGCTCGAGGGCATGCTCAGCGGGCAGTCCGAGGCAATGTTGCTGGGCGACAACGCGAATGCGAGCGCACTGAGCCGTCCTTGAGGCTCGATATCCCGGGTGCGCCGGCGGCGCCCCGGGAACTCGGACGCTGTTTTCGAGCCTCGCTTCGAGTCCTCTCCGTCCTGAGAACTCGCGTATACGTATCGGCGAAGGCCGCGAATTACCGTGGTCTACGCACGTTGTGATGACCCACTGAACCCCGACCCGATTGCGCGTCGGCGAAGCCGTGTCCAGCCTTCCGGGGGTGCGGTGAACGAGCAAAATCATTTGCGGTGTTTCAGCGCTGCGCGCCTTGGGTACCGCCGTACCGCTGTCCAGTCACGTGACGTGGCATCCTCGAGACACCCCAGCCGCCGTTTCGGCGTGAACCTGGTCATTCGACCGGTGAGCGGGGGTGGCCGCTGCGCCATAGGCAACGGCTGATACCGCCCCGGCAATTTTTTCTTTGAAAACGCAACCTGTCGGAAATGGTTCGTGGGTACGGTGCCCGGTTATATCGGAAGTTCACCGTGTCCGTACCGGGGCCTGTGATCCAGGAGAACGCGGTGCGGCGCTCGAGAAGTGGGGCCGGAGATGTTGGTTTCAAGGACGCCTGGAGAACGAAAGCGGATGCGAGCCTTCGCGGCCATCGGCGCGGCAGCGCTACTGGCGGCCGGTCTCGCGGGCTGTGGTTCCGGACGGACCGGGGAGGGAGGTGGCGGCGCCGGGCTGGTTGCCGGCACCACGGACAAGATCTTCTCGTTGGATCCCGCCGCCGCCTACGACAACGGATCGCTGCTGGTCGAGACTCAGATCTATTCGTATCTGCTGAACTTCACCCCCGGTGATGCGACGCCGAAGCCGGACGCCGCGGAGAAGTGTGAGTTCTCCACACCGACCATGTACACCTGCAAGCTGAAGTCCGGGCTGAAGTTCGCCAACGGGAATCCCTTGACCGCCACCAGCGTCAAGTTCTCCTTCGACCGGATGGTCAAGATCAACGATCCCAACGGACCCGCCTCACTGCTTGGCAATCTGGACAAGACCGACGTCGTCGATGACCTGACCGTCGCGTTCACCCTGAAGGTCGGCAACGATCAGACCTTCCCGGCGATCCTGCCCACCCAGGCCGGTCCCATCGTGGACGAGAAGGTCTACCCGGCCGACAAGGTCATGGCCGATGAGGACGTGGTGAAGGCCAAGGGCTATTCCGGGCCGTACACCATTGCGAGCTACGACAAGAACAAGCTGGTCGAGTACAAGGCGTACCCGGACTACAAGGGCATTCTCGGGACCCCGAAGACCTCGACGGTCTCCACCAAGTACTACGCGACTTCCGACAACATGAAGCTCGACCTGCAGAACGGTGCGCTCGATGTCGGCTACCGGTCCTTCACGCCGACCGACATCGAATCGCTGCGCGGCAACGACAAGGTCAAGGTGTACGACGGTCCCGGCGGTGAGCTGCGCTACATCGTGTTCAACATGAACACCATGCCGGGCGGCACGCCGGAGCAGAAGCTCGCGGTGCGTAAGGCCATGGCGTCCTCCATCGACCGTCCGGCGCTGGCCGAGGGCGTCTACAAGAGCACCTACAAGCCCGCCTACGGCTATGTGCCGCAAGGTATGCCGGGCGCCGCCGAGCCGCTCCAGGAGCTCTACGGCGCGAAGCCGAACAAGGACGCGGCCGCCAAGTTCCTCGCCGATGCAGGTGTGGCGACGCCGGTCGAGCTGAACCTGCAATACAACCCGGATCACTACGGCTCCAGCAGCTCCGAGGAGTACGCAGCGATCAAGTCCCAGCTCGAGGCATCCGGGCTGTTCAAGGTGAACCTGCAATCCACCGAATGGGTTACCTACCAGCGTGAACGTGCGCGTGACGGCTACCCGCTCTACCACTTCGGCTGGTTCCCGGACTTCCCGGACGCGGACAACTACCTGACCCCGTTCTTCGCGCCGAACAACTTCCTGCAGTCGCACTTCGAGGATCCGAAAGTCACCGCGCAGCTCACCGCGGAGGTGACCGAGCCGGACAAGGACAAGCGGGTCAAGCTGATCGAGGCCGTGCAGCGTGACCTCGCGCAGAACTACCTGCCGACGCTTCCTTTGTTGTCGGGTAAGCAGATTGCGGTAGCGAATCCCAAGGTCCAGGGGGTGCCGCAGACACTCGACGCCTCGTTCAAGTTCCGCTACACGGTACTGAGCAAGTGACATCCGGTGAAGCCGGGCTCGAGGCATCGCCTCGGGCCCGGCGGTTCGGGCTGCTGCGCCGCGTCAAGGGGGGTGGCGGGGATTCCCGTCAGCTCGCGCTGCTGCGGTACTTGGGGATTCGGCTGCTGCTGATTCTGCCGACCGCATGGATTCTGGTGACGGTCGTGTTCTTCCTGATGCGGGTGATCGGCGATCCGATCAGTGCGGCGATGGGCGGCCGCATGACCCAGGAGCAGATCGAAGTGCGCAAGGAGGCGGCCGGGTTGAACCGGCCGATCCTGACCCAGTATTGGGAGTACATCTCCGGGCTCATGCACGGGGATTTCGGTCACTCCCAAGACAATCGGCAGATCAGCGAGGTCGTGACGACCTACGGTGCGGCGACCCTGGAGCTGGTGTTCTGGGCGCTGCTCGTGGCCTTCGCGGTCGGCGTGCCACTGGGCAGATACGCGGCGACGCATCGTGATTCGACCGCCGACGCCGGGCTGCGGATGTTCGCCATCCTGGCCTACGCGGCGCCGGTCTTCTTCGTCGGCATGCTGCTCAAGTTGATCTTCGCGGTGAAACTGGACTGGTTGCCGGTCGCGGGCCGGGCCAGTACACCGGTGGAGCTGGAGCTGCAGCATGTTTCGCCGAAGACCAACATCATGGTGATCGACGCCATTCTCTACGGAGACGGCGGCTATCTCGTCGACGTGTTGAAACATGCTGTGCTGCCTGCGATTGCGCTCGGTCTGCTGACCGCGGGAATCTTCCTGCGGCTGGTGCGCATCAATCTGATCCAGACGCTACGCAGCGACTATGTGGACGCCGCGCGGGCCCGCGGGCTCTCATCGCGCGTGGTGACCGGCCGACATGCCGTGCGTAACGCGATGATTCCCATTGTCACGGTGATGGGTATGTACATCGCGATGATGCTGGGCGGGGCGGTGCTCACCGAGACGACCTTCGAATGGAAGGGGCTCGGCTATCAGCTCGCGGAGTATCTGCACCAACGTGACTTCATCGCAGTGCAGGGCATTGTCGCGTTCGTCGCACTCGCCGTCGCAGCCATGAGCTTCCTGGTGGATGTCATCGTCGCACTGATCGACCCGAGGGTGAGGTTCTGATGACCGCACCGGAATTGGCCAACGAGCCGGTGATCGTGCCGCCGGTGTCGCCCGGTGGGCGCAGGCGATTGCCAGGGCTGCGACTGTTGACGATGACCGCAGGGTTGCAACGGGTGACGCTGATCATCGGTCTCGGCCTGGTCGCGCTGTTCGTGCTCACGGCGATCTTCGCGCCGTTGATCGCCCCCTACGGGCTTGCCCAGAACTCTTCCGACGGAGTTGCTTTCGTTGCACAGCAGCCGCCGTCGGGGCAGCACTGGTTCGGGACATCGGTCCGCAGTGAGGACGTGTTCTCCCGGGTGATCTATGGCGCGCGCACCGCGCTCTATGTGATCGCCATCTCGCTGACACTGTCGTTGCTCATCGGTGTGCCGCTGGGTCTGGTGTCCGGATACGTCGGTCGCTGGGTCGACCGGATTCTCGTGCTCTTCATGGATGCGATCTACGCGTTCCCGACACTGCTGCTCGCAATCGTGGTGTCGATCGTGGTGGCGGGCGGCCAGTCGAGCAGCTTCGGCGGGGTGCTCTCCGCCGCGGTGGCGATCACGGCGATCTATGTGCCGCAGTACTTTCGGGTGGTACGCAACGCCACGGTGGCGGTGAAGAACGAACCGTATGTGGATGCGGCCCGCGTCACCGGCGCCTCCACCACGCGAATCCTGTTCCGGCATATCCTCGCCAATGTCACCCAGTCGTTGCCGGTGATCATCACCCTCAACGGCGCCGACGCCATCCTGACACTGGCCGCGCTCGGCTTCCTCGGTTTCGGCATCGAGCCGACCCAAGCCGCGGAATGGGGTTACGACCTGAACAAGGCGCTCAACGATGTCTCCAACGGCATTTGGTGGACCAGCATCTTCCCCGGTACCGCCATCGTCCTCGTGGTGCTCGGCATGACGCTGGTCGGCGAGAGTCTCAACGAGGCCCTCAACCCACTGCTGCGGACCCGCCGTGCCGTTGCGGTGTCAGCGGACGACAATCTCCCCGCCGGAGCCGCCGGAGCCGCCGGAGCCGCGGAGGTTGCCGAAGCTGCCGAAGCTGCCGAAGCTGCGGAGGTCGCCGAGGTCGGCGAGGTTGCCGAGGTCGGCGAGGTTGCCGAGGTCGGCGAGGTTGCCGAGGTCGGCGAGGTTGCCGAAGCTGCGGAGGTCGCCGAAGTCACCGAAGCCGATGGCGGCGAGAATTCCACTGCCGCAGTGGAAACCGATGCCGGTGCAGGCGATGGCTCCGCGGATGGCGGTGGCGGTGCTGCGCTGGAGAAGGCCGATCCCGACGAAACCTCGGGCGGCACCGGCGAAAAGGCTGTCGCGGCCGCCGACGACACTGCGCTGGACCAGGCCGATCCGGATGAAACCGTGAGTCCTGCCGACGACAAGGCTGCCCCTGCGGATGGTCGTGGGACCGCACCGGGCAAGGCCGATGCCAGCGAATCACCGAGTGCCGGAACCGAAACCGATGCTGCCGCCGACGGCAGCACCGAGCCGGGCGAGACGGTGCGGAAGGACAAGACCAATGAGTGAGCCAGCTGTGGTGGCCGATCGCCGACCGGCGTTGTCGATCGAATCGCTGTCGGTCACCTTCGCCACCGATGCCGGGCCCGTCTACGCCGTCAGCGATGTGTCCTATGAGGTGTTTCCCGGGGAGGTCCTCGCGATTGTGGGGGAGTCGGGCTCCGGGAAGTCGGTGAGCTCCCGCACGGCGATGGGCTTGCTGCCCGCGACCGCGCGGGTGCGCGGCCTTGTCACCCTCGGCACCGAGGCCATCACCTCGATGAGCGAGAAGCAGCTCACCGCGCTGCGGGGTGGCGCGATCTCGATGGTGTTCCAGGAGCCCGGCCTCGCGCTCGACCCACTGTTCACCGTCGGCTTCCAGATCAGCGAGGCGCTGCGGGCGCACAGCGACATGGGGCGCAAGGCAGCCAAAGCGCGTGCGGTGGAATTGCTTCGGCTGGTCGGTCTGCCCGACCCCGAGCATCGGGTCGACTACTACCCGCATCAACTCTCGGGCGGACAGAAGCAGCGCGTGGTGATCGCCATCGCCATCGCCTGCGAGCCGAAGGTGATCATCGCCGACGAGCCGACCACCGCGCTCGACGTCACCGTGCAGGCCGAAATCCTGGAGCTGCTGCGCGATCTGCGCGATCGCATCGGCAGCGCCATCGTGCTCATCACCCACAACATGGGGGTGGTCGCCGACCTCGCCGACCGGGTCGTGGTGATGCGCGACGGCCGGGTGGTCGAGGAGGCGCCGGTGGACGAGCTCTTCGCGAATCCGCGCGCGGACTACACCCGCGCGCTACTTGCGGCCGTGCCCCATCTCGGCACCGAACAGCTCCAGCACGGCCCGCCGAAGGATGTGACGATCGCGGGCGACCCGGTGCTCGAGGTATCCGACCTGGTGGTGCAATTCCCGGGGCCGTTCGGCAGGCCGGCGTTCCGGGCGGTGGACAACGTGACTCTGTCCATCGGGCCGGGCGAGACGCTCGGACTCGTCGGTGAATCGGGCTCGGGCAAATCGACCATCGGCCGCTGCGTCGCCGCGTTGCAACGTCCGACGTCCGGCGTTGTCCGGGTCCGCGGGCAGGACATCGCCGGGCTGTCGCAGCGACAACTGCGGCCGATCCGGCGGCGCTTCGGTTTCGTCTTCCAAGACCCGGCCAGCTCGCTCAACCCGCGGCTCACCGTCGGTGACTGCGTCGCCGAGCCGTTGATCGTGCACAAGATGGGCACCGCGACTCAGATTCGCGACCGGGTGCGGCATCTGCTCGAAGACGTGCAACTGCCGGCCGGCACCGATCGCCGCTATCCGCATGAACTGTCCGGCGGCCAGCGCCAGCGTGCCAGTCTGGCAAGGGCCCTTGCGCTGGACCCCGATCTGCTGGTCGCCGACGAGCCGACCAGCGCACTGGACGTCTCGGTGCAGGCCGCCGTGCTGGAGCTGTTCGGCCAGCTGCAACGCGAATGCGGGTGGGCCTGCCTGTTCATCAGCCACGATCTCGCCGTGGTCGATCAGCTGGCCGATCGGATCGTGGTGCTACGCGATGGCGCGGTGGTCGAACAGGGCGATCGGGATCGGATTCTGCGTGCGCCGCAACAGGAGTACACGCAGCGCCTGGTTGCCGCCGTGCCGGTCCCCGATCCGGTGGAACAGCGCCGCCGCCGGGCCCGGACCGCGGGCCTGTTCGCGACCGAGCCCGGCGAATCGAGCATGACTCGCACCCAGGTGACGGATGGGGATCCGACGTGACAACCGATTTCGCTCGCGCATGGGTAACTCACCGGGTACGTCCAGAACTCGACTCGACACGGGACCGCCGGTCCGCGCGGAAGCTGTCGTGGCAGTTACCACCGGCGAAAGTCGCGGAGAGGCGGGGGAGCGCTGTGTGCTCGTTATCTGGCTCCGGTAGCGTGATCAGGCATCTATCCGCCGATTCGGTTTGGAGCTTTCCCCGAAAATGACTGAACAGACACCTAGTGGCGCCGGTGCCTCCTACGCCGCAGCGGGCGTGGACATCGAGGCCGGTGACCGCGCCGTCGAGTTGTTCGGACCATTGGCGAAGAAGGCCAGCCGTCCCGAAGTCCAGGGTGGCCTCGGCGGATTCGCCGGACTGTTCGCACTGAAGGGTGGCTACCGCGAGCCACTGCTCGCCGCCTCGACCGACGGCGTCGGCACCAAGATCGCCGTCGCGCAGGCCATGGACAAGCACGACACCGTCGGGCTCGACCTGGTCGCCATGGTCGTCGACGATCTGGTGGTGTGCGGCGCCGAGCCGCTGTTCCTGCAGGACTACATCGCCGTCGGCAAGGTGGTGCCGGAGCGGGTCGCCGAACTGGTCTCCGGCATCGCCGAGGGCTGCGTGCAGGCAGGCTGCGCGTTGCTGGGCGGCGAGACCGCCGAGCACCCCGGCCTGATGGATCCCGACGACTACGACCTGTCGGCGACCGGTGTCGGCGTGGTCGAGGCCGACGCGGTGCTCGGCCCGGATCGAGTGCGTCCCGGCGACGTGGTGATCGCGATGGGCGCGTCGGGCCTGCACTCCAACGGTTACAGCCTGGCCCGCAAGGTGCTGCTCGACATCAGCAGGATGTCGCTGACCGGGCACGTCGAGGAGTTCGGTCGCACACTGGGCGAGGAGCTGCTCGAGCCGACCAGGATCTACGCCAAGGACTGCCTTGCGCTCATCGCCGAAACCGATGTGCGCACCTTCGCGCATGTCACCGGTGGCGGTCTGGCCGCCAATCTGGGCCGGGTGCTGCCCGCGGGTCTGGTCGCCGAGCTCGATCGCGGCACCTGGAATCCCGCGCCGGTCTTCAAGATGATCGCCCAGCGCGGGCGGGTCGAGCGGGTCGAGATGGAGAAGACCTTCAACATGGGCGTCGGCATGGTTGCCGTCGTTGCGCCGGAGGATGTCGACCGGGCGCTTGCGGTGCTGACCGCGCGGCACATCGAATGCTGGACCCTCGGCACCGTCAAGAAGGCCAAGGATGCGGACGCGTTGCGCGCGGTCCTGGTCGGTGAGCACCCGAGGTTCTGACCGCCGCGGTCGGACACCATCGAACGCACAACAGAGTCCCACATCGGATGATGCGGGACTCTGTTGTCGTATGCAGGTGATTGTGTTGCAGGCCTAGATGTTCGCGTCCGCCAACACAGGGTCAATCGACGCATGAAAGCGGGGGAGGCCCTGGCCTCCCCCTCATACGTAGACGTGTGTCAGCGGCGCCAGTCGTCGTAGTTATCGTCGCTGTCCCAGCGGGACCGCGATTCGTCGACATCGTGCTCGTCGGAGATCACATCACTGCGCTGCGCGGTGTGGGGAGCACTGCTACCCGCCAACTCGCGCTGAAGGCTCGTGAAGTCGGTCGACGGAGAGCTGTACTTCAGCTCGCGTGCGACCTTGGTCTGCTTTGCCTTAGCCCGGCCACGGCCCATGGCTGACCCCCTCGCGTCACTGCGGGGCGGCCTGGGGTGGTTTGGCGGCCCCGTTCGAATTGATATCTTCCTGACAGACACTTTAGCGTGTGTCAGGCAGTCTCGCTTCCATGAGTGGGTGAAGAACTCGTCGAGTGGTGCCGTTTGCCCGGTTGTCGCCCTCGGCGCTCGGGCCTACACCACCCCGGGGATGGCACGGATGACGCCGACCCGAGCGCCGCCGCCGAGCACCGCGGGCGCCGCGAGCTCGGCATGCGCGTCGGTCCACTCGACGCCCATTCGGTGCAGAATGGCCAGCGTCAAGGGGATGCGAGCCCGATCGTGGCCGTCATCGATCTTGTACGCGAAGGCCGTTCCGTCCGGTAGCGCACCGGCATGCACCCCATCGGCGCCGATCTTGCAGACCAGGCCGGGGGTCGCCTGCATAGTCAATAAATCGGGCGCGTTCGTGCCGGAAATCACTCGCGGATGGGCGCGAATCGCGTCGGCGACGCGCCGTTCCGGCGCCTCGGGATCGGCCGTCGCCATGGTCGCGAAGGCGCGCGCGAGGTTGACCAACGAGACCGGAATGATGGGCAGCCCACAGCCATCGATACCGAGATCGGTCTCCGGTTCCCCGGTGAGGTCGGTGATGGTGGCGATCACCGACTGCTGCAGCGGGTGCGCCTCGTCGAGGTAGCCCGTGGTCGGCCAGCCGTTGACGGCGCAGGTGGCGAGCATCGCCGCGTGCTTGCCGGAGCAGTTCATGAAAACGGGGCTCGGCTCGACGGATCCGGCGAGCGCCGCGGCCCGCGCTTGCTCGCCCGACGGCAGGTCGGGCGGGCACGCGAGGGCCTTCTCGTCGAACCCGAACCGGTCGAGCAGCCTGCGCACCAGCGCGACATGATCGGGCTCGCCGTAATGCGAGGCCGTCGCGATGGCCAGCTCCGCGTCGTCGAGCGGTTCGAAGCCGTTGCGCAGCAGAGTGATCGCCTGCATCGGTTTGTTGGTCGAGCGCGGGAAGATCGGCAGGTGCACCTCGCCGAGCGCGAGGGTCGGCTCACCGTCGGCGCCGAGGATGACCGCCGAGCCGCGATGCACGCATTCGCGGAAACCGGAACGGACGACTTCGACCAGCTCGACGCTCATGACAGCACCTCGCCGAAGATCGGTTGCGTCGTGTCCTCGGTTTCACTGCGCTCGATCACAGTTGGGCTCCTGTCGCGAGTTCGTCGGCGCGCTGTTGTTGGGCGCGTTGTTCGTTCGCATGGCGGCGTGCGTGTCGCTCGATCTGCATTCGCACGTCGTCGGAGATCGACGGTTCGGCC
Organism: Nocardia sp. NBC_01009; assembly: GCF_045208035.1. Taxonomy (NCBI): domain Bacteria; kingdom Bacillati; phylum Actinomycetota; class Actinomycetes; order Mycobacteriales; family Nocardiaceae; genus Nocardia; species Nocardia sp. NBC_01009. Next base: position 1,904,936 of record NZ_CP108695.1, read on the forward strand.
TCGAGCAGCATCGCGAGCCGGTCCATGTCTTTGCCGGTGAAGAGATCACGGACGGTCACGCCGTGCTCGGGGACGTGCACCACCCGCACTTCGTCGCAGGCGCCGATGCTGCCCTCGGTCAGTACCCGCAGGTAGGCGCCGGTATCGCTCTGCAGGGTGAAGCGCCGGACCCACTGTGCCTCGTTGCTCCAGTGCTGGAAGGTGGCGCATGGCACGCGCGGTGCGCTCACCTCGAGCAGTGTGTCGCCGATCGACCAGCGGGCGCCGATCACCGCGTCACTGACCGCGAGTCCGGAGATCCGCAGGTTCTCACCGAACCAGCCTGCCGGCAGGTCGCGGCCGAGCTCCGCGGCCCAGCGTTCGGCGTCGGCCTGGGCATATGCGTAGACGGCCTGATGGGTACCGCCGTGATTCTTGATGTCGCATACGTGATCGCCGTCGAGGCCGAGCGACCGCACCGTCACCCGACCGGGCTGGGGCCGCTTGTCGATCGCGGTCTTGCCGACCCGGCCCGGCACCTGGAGTTCGGCATGCACGACACAGACCGCGAGCACGCGGGCAGAGTCATCGGGTTGCATCGAGCCTGCCCCTCTGTGTTTTGTTTGTCACGCCCGCGGCGGATGGACCTTTCGTCACCACAGCCGAACCAGCTCAGCGCCCGCGTAGCCGGTCGACCGCGAGCCTGCCCGCTTGGGGTGCGTCATCGGCGGGCACCGAATCCGGATCGATCGCGGCGGCACACGGTCCGGCCGTCAGTGCGGTATCGGCCGGGATGGTGCGCTTGATCAGGGCAAGAGCGATCGGGCCGAGTTCGTAGTGGTCGATGATGGTGCCGACGCGGCCGACCGCGCGACCGCCCGCGGTGACGTCGTCGCCGACGGCAGGACGGTCGTCGGCGGAGCCGTCGAGGTGCAGCAGCACCAGGTGGCGCGGCGGTTTGCCGAGGTTGTGCACTCGGGCGACGGTTTCCTGCCCGCGGTAGCAGCCCTTGTTCAGGTGGACCGCGCCGTGCTCGTCGATCCCGCCGATCCAGTGCACCTCGTGCGGGATAGTCCGCTCATCGGTGTCCAGCCCGACGCGCGGGCGCAGTGCCGCAACACGCAGCGCCTCGAAGGTCCACATGCCGGCGGGTTCCGCGCCCGCGGTGCTCAATCGGGTCCACAGATCGTCGAGCTGCGCACGCGGAATCACCAGATCGAAGGAATCGCCGGTCGGCCACGGCATCCGGCGCACGAAGCCGCCGCCGGGCAGCGGCACCGCATCGTAGGCGTCGGGCAGCGGCTCGGTCAGGCCGAGCGCCTCGGTCAGCCGGCTGGCCTGCGGACCGAGCAGGCTCAGCACCGCGTAATCGGCGGCTTCCGGCTTGGCGTCGGCCCAGAAGACCATTTTCTTCAGGAAATCGAGGAGCGCGGTTCCGCGGTCGGCCTCGGTGTCGATCCACAGCGTGCCGTCCAGATCGGTGAGCACGAAGTGGTGGAGCACTCGGCCGTTGAGATCGAGATCCAGATTCTCCGCCGACTTCCGGTCGCCCAGGTTCGCGATGTGCTGGCTGCTGATGGTGTGTAGCCAGGTCAACCGTTCGGCGCCGGTGATGCTCAGCACGAATCGGTGTGACCGATCGACGATCGCCACCCGTTCCACGGCTGCGCGTTGCTCCCCGAGGGGATCACCGTAATGCCATGCGACGGCGGCATCCGGCGAACCGGGTGCTCCCGCGACGGCGCCCGGGACAACAAGGATGGGGCTCGGTACAACGACCACGGACACGCCAACCACTCTAGGCGGGTGCCGAGCGGCGTGCCGTAGTCGGGCTACCGGCGGGTGTCCGATCGGGGAGCGGCACAGGAAACTTCGCCGCACAAGTCGCGCTCGGTCCGATACCAACCGGAATGGCCGCGAAACATTTGCCGTGACGTAGGCGCGGCCGGCGAACAGGGCCTACGCTTCCTCGCATGGTAGATCGAGTTCTGGTAACACTCGATGGCGCGGTCCGGGATCCGGACGCGCCGTTGTTATTTGCCGACGATATCGGCGTGCTTCGTGGTGACGGTGTTTTCGAGACGGTGCTGGTGCGTGCCGGCAATCCTTGTGCGATCGAGTTTCATCTAGGCAGACTGCGTCGTTCGGCGCAGGCGCTGGACTTGCCGGAGCCCGAATTGGGGCGGTGGCGCGAGGCGGTCGAGCAGGCTGCGAAGGAATGGGGCACCGAACGCGAGGGCCTGATGCGGCTGGTGTTCACGCGGGGTCGCGATACCGAACTTTCCGGCGCCAAGTCCTCGGTCACCTCCGGTGATCTCGCTGCCGCGGTGCCGGTGCCGACTTGCTACGTGCTGGTGCTGCCGGTGCCGGAGCGGGTGCAGCAGGCCAGGACCGATGGTGTTTCGGTGGTGACGCTCTCACGCGGTATCTCGGTGGATCTGGCGCAGGCCGCGCCGTGGCAGCTGCTCGGCGCGAAGACGCTGTCGTACGCCTCCAACATGGCGGCGCTGCGGTTCGCACACCGGATGGGCTCCGACGACGTGATCTTCACGAGCACCGAGAACCGGGTGCTGGAGGGTCCGCGTTCGACAGTGGTGATCGCCCGCGACAAGCAGTTGATCACTCCGCCTGCCAAGAACGGCATCCTGCCCGGCGTCACCCAGCGGGCGCTGTTCGCCGAAGCGGAGAAGGCGGGCTGGAAATGTGAATACAAGTCGCTGTTCACTGCCGATCTGCTCACCTGCGACAGCATCTGGATGCTGTCGAGCATCACGCTGGCCGCGCGGGTCAACGCGTTGGACGGTCTGCGCATGATGGCGCCGGACAATGCCGGGGAGATCGTCGAGCTGGTCGATCGAGGCGTCGGCAGGGCCGGTGCGATCGGGGATTGGTGAGTGCCTCGGGACGCCCTATCCCGTGATCTTCGTCCTACGACGACATGTAGGAGTTGTTGGCGAGCTCGGGAAATGGCCGTCCTGAGCCCGACAGCACGGTGTGTCGCGCGTTAAGTCTTCTTGATCGGGCAAGCCTCCGGCGTAGCCTTTACTACGACATGTCGTAGATCGGCTGGAGGTCGAATGAGCGTCTTGGACATCTCGCGCTGGCAGTTCGGCATCACGACCGTTTATCACTTCATTTTCGTCCCGCTGACGATCGGCCTCGCCCCGCTCGTCGCGGGTATGCAGACCGCATGGGTGGTGACCGGCAAGGAGCACTGGTACCGGCTGACGAAGTTCTTCGGGAAGCTGTTCCTGATCAACTTCGCGCTGGGCGTTGCCACCGGCATCGTGCAGGAGTTCCAGTTCGGCATGAACTGGAGCGAGTACTCCCGCTTCGTCGGCGATGTGTTCGGTGCCCCGCTGGCGCTGGAGGCGCTTGTCGCGTTCTTCCTGGAGTCGACATTTCTCGGCCTGTGGATCTTCGGCTGGACGCGGCTGCCCAAAAAGCTGCACCTGGCCACCATCTGGCTGGTCGCCATCGGTGTGAATGCCTCCGCGTACTTCATCGTCGCGGCCAACTCGTTCATGCAGCACCCGGTCGGCGCGAGGTACAACGCCGAACGCGGCCGCGCCGAGCTCACCAGCATCTGGGAGGTGCTGACCAACAACACCACCCTCGCGGCCTTCCCGCACGTCGTCGCGGGCGCCTTCCTCACCGCAGGCACCTTCATCGCAGGCATCTCCGGCTGGTGGATGGTTCGGAATGCGCGCAGCGGCGACGAGACGAAAGTCGCCGAGGCGCGGGGCATGTGGCGCTCGGCGGGGCGTGCGGGCATGTGGGTGATCGTGGTGTCCGGCATCGCGATCTTCTTCACCGGTGACATCCAGGGCAAGCTGATGTTCGAACAGCAACCGATGAAAATGGCGTCGGCGGAGTCGTTGTGCCACACCGCAACCGATCCGGACTTCTCGATCCTTACGGTCGGCACGCACAACAACTGCGACAGCGTCACGCACGTGCTCGACGTGCCCTATGTGCTGCCGTATCTGGCCGAGGGCAAGTTCGAAGACGTCACCCTGGACGGCGTCGTCGACCTGCAAAAGGCCTACAACGAGAAGTTCGGGCCCGGCGACTACCGGCCCAACCTGTTCGTCACCTACTGGTCCTTCCGCGCCATGATCGGCCTGTCCGCCGGTGCGATCGGGCTCTGGCTGGTCGGCATGTGGCTGACCCGCCGCGGTCGCGTCGCGGATCAGCGCTGGTACTCGTGGCTGTGCCTGCTCGCCATCCCGACACCGTTCCTGGCCAACGCCGCGGGCTGGGTGTTCACCGAAATGGGCCGCCAGCCCTGGGTTGTCGCGCCGAACCCGACCGGCGATCCACAGCTGCGGCTGATGGTGCAGCAGGGCGTCTCCGACCATGTCGCAGGCACGGTGATCACCTCGCTGGTGGTCTTCACGCTGCTCTACGGTGCGCTCGCGGTGGTGTGGTTCTACCTCATGCGCCGCTATGTGATCGCCGGACCCGAGCAGCCGACCGTCGGCCCGCCCGGCGGCGGACCGGACGATACGGATGGTCCTGTCGGCCGCCATCGCGCCGCAGAGCCTGCCGTCGAACAGCTTTCCTTCGCGTACTGAGGAGCCGACGATGAGTTTGCAAGAGTTCTGGTTCATTCTGATCGGCGTCCTGTTCACCGGCTACTTCGTGCTGGAGGGCTTCGACTTCGGGGTGGGCATGCTGATGCCGATCCTCGGCAAGGGCAGCGACGCGCGCAGGCGCGTGGTGCTCAACACCATCGGCCCGGTGTGGGACGGCAACGAAGTCTGGTTGATCACGGCGGCCGGTGCGATGTTCGCGGCCTTCCCCGAGTGGTACGCGAGTCTGTTTGCCGGCTTCTACCTCGCGCTGCTGCTGGTGCTCGTCGCGCTGATCCTGCGGATCTGCGCCATCGAGTACCGGAGCAAGATCGACGACCCGAAGTGGCGGGCCCGCTGCGACATCGGCATCGGTATCGGCTCCTGGATACCGGCTTTGGCCTGGGGCTGGGTGTTCGCCAATGTGGTGCGCGGAGTACCGCTGAACGAGAAGAAGCAGATCACCGGCTCGGTGTGGGAGCTGCTCGGACCGTACGCACTGCTCGGTGGGCTCGCGACCGGGCTGCTGTTCGCGCTGCACGGTGCGGTCTTCCTGGTGTTGAAGACCGGCGGCGAAGTGCGCGACGACGCGGTGCGGACGGTGCGGCTGCTGCTCGTGCCGACGGCTGTCGTCGTCGGTGCCTTCGGAGTGTGGACCCAGCTCGCCTACGGCACCGGCTGGACCTGGATTCCGTTGGTGCTCGCGGTGATCGGGCTCCTGATCGCCGGCGCGGCTTCGTTCGCCCATCGGGACGGGTGGGGTTTCACCGGCACCACGCTCACCGTCGCCGCCGCGACGGTGCTGTTGTTCGGGTCGCTGTACCCGAATGTGTTGCCCTCCACCATCAGCGACCTGTTCGACCTCACCATCGACAACGCGTCGTCCACGCCGTACACACTGAAGGTGATGAGCTGGGCCGCGGTGATCGTCACTCCGGTTGTGCTGGCCTACCAGGGCTGGACGTACTGGGTGTTCCGCAAGCGCATCACCGTCGAACAGATCCCACCGCCCATCGGGCTGCCGCTGCAATCGGCACTGCCGGTGGAAACGGCCGTCCCCCAGGATTCGAGCAAGGACTGATTCCATGGCCCGCCCGCCCGTCGATCCGCGCCTGTGGCGGCACGCCCGTTCGGCCCGCCGCTATCTGGCGCTGAGCGTGGCGCTGTCGCTGGTGATCACGATCGCCATCGTGGTTGCCGCGGTCGCGTTGGCTCGTGTGCTGGCCGGAGTCATCACCGACCCCGGCCAGCGCACCCTCGGCGGGTGGATGACCGAACTTGTTGTCCTGGCCTGCGCCATCACCGTTCGGGTTGTGGCCACCTGGGTGCAATCACGCCTGGCGCACCGCGCAGGCGCCACGGTGGTGACCGAGCTGGAGACCGCCGTCCTGGCCGCAGGCGCCCGCATGGCGCCACGCGAACTCGAAACCCGCCGAACCGAACTCGCGGTCGTTGTCGGCACCGGCCTCGCCGGCTTGCGCGCCTACCTCACCGGCTACCTGCCCGCCCTGCTGCTCGCCTGCCTGGTGCCGCCGATCGTGCTGGTGGTCATCGCCGTGCACGACCCGATCTCCGGCGGTATCGCCCTGGTGACGCTCCCGCTGATCCCGGTTTTCATGATCCTCATCGGCCTGCTCACCCAGGGCCGTGCCGAAGCCACCCTCGCCGCGACCACCCGCCTCTCGGATCAGCTCTTGGACTTGTTCGCCGGTATGCCGACGTTGCGGGCGCTCGGGCGGGAGGGCGGTGCGGTCGAATCCAGCACCACTTCGGGTCGGACGCGAGTGCGACCCGACCAGGATGCGGGTCTCGGCGCGAGCAATCGGGTCCAGCGGGCCGGCTCGATGGAACATCGCGTGCGCGAGCTCGGAGATGCGTTGCGGCAGCGCACCATGCGCGCACTGCGAATCGCGTTTCTGTCGTCGATGGTGCTGGAGCTGCTCGCGGCTTTGAGCGTCGCGCTGATCGCGGTCTCCATCGGCCTGCGGCTCGTGTACGGCGAGATGAGCCTGTACGCCGGATTGGTGGCGCTGATCCTGGCCCCCGAGGTCTACTTGCCGCTGCGGATGGTCGGCGAGCGTTTCCACGCCGCCCAGGACGGAATGGCGGCTGCCGACAAGGCTTTTGCCGTTCTGGAGCCGGAATCGGCGGCTGCTGAGCCGGGGATGCCCGGTTCGGCCGGCGTCGGTCCGGTCGGCGCGTCCGACGAGGTCGATCACCGTCGCTCGTCCCACCGGGCAGGCGCGGCCTTCGGTGGCGTCATCGCGGTGCGTGATCTCGCGGTCCGCGCCAGGGACGGTTTCGCACCGGCCGGCCTTTCGGCGGTGCTGCGCCCCGCTGCGGTCACCGTGCTGGCCGGTCCCAATGGGAGCGGGAAATCCACCACCTTGCAGGCGATCCTGGGGCTGATCACGCCGGATCGGGGATCGGTGACGGTCGACGGAACCGACGTCCGCGACCTCGATGCGGACGCCTGGTGGGGTCGGGTGGCCTGGTTGCCGCAGCGCCCCGTCCTGGTGCCGGGAACCCTGCGCGAAAATCTCGAACTGCTCGGCGCCCACGTGCCGGACAAGTCGGCACAGGGCGCAGCGCGAGTCGTCGACGAGCTCGAAGCCGCCTGCCTAGCAACCGGATTCGATGCAGTTCTCGCCGACCTGCCCCGCGGCTGGGACACGGTCGTCGGCGCCGGCGGTGTCGGGCTCTCCCTGGGGCAACGCCAACGCTTGGCCCTCACCAGAGTCCTCGCCGCCGACCGACCGATACTGCTCCTCGACGAACCGACCGCCCACCTCGACCCCGACAGCGAGGCCGCCGTGCTGGCAGCCCTGAAACAACGCGCCCGTGCCGGAGCCACCGTCATCGTCATCGGCCACCGCCCCACCGTCCTTGCCGCCGCCGACCACATCATCCGGGTCCGCGCCGAAGCACGCGACCCCCGCACGGTGGTGCCGCGATGAGCACAACCACAGAGGTAGTGGGCGGGAAGGTGGTAGCGGGCATGGTCGGCGATATGCGGCGGATGTGGCGGTTGCTCGCGTTGTCGCCGTGGCGGATCGCGGTGGCGATCGGGTGGGGCACTGCGGCGTTGGGCAGTGGACTCGGGTTGGCGGCGTTGGCGGCGTGGTTGATCGCGCGGGCCTGGGAGATGCCGCCGGTGCTCGATCTGAGCGTTGCGGTGGTCTCGGTGCGGGCGCTGGGAATTTCACGTGGGCTCTGCCGGTACCTGGAACGTCTTGCTACACATGATGTCGCGTTGCGCGCGATGACCACGGCGCGGTCGACCGTCTACCGGGCGTTGGCACACTCCGACGTCTGGATGCGACGGGCCCTGCCCGAGGAGGCCGGTCCAGATGGCGCGGTTTCCGGAGAGTCCGGGGGTGCAGTTCGTCAGCCCGACGCCGATCTCGAGCGTGGGGCTGCGGCGGTGGGAAGGTTCGGCGGGTCGGGGCGCGGAGTTGCCGTGGCCGCGTCGGGTGCCAGCGGCGCCGCGCAGTTGCGTCGCGGGGATCTCCTGGTTCGAATCGGTGGCGATATCGACGATCTGGGCGCGGTGGTCGTGCGCGTCTTCGTGCCGATCGTGGTGGCGATCCTCGTGTCGGCGGCCGCGATCGGGCTGCTTGCGACTATTTCGGTGGCAGCGGCCGTGATTCTGGCTGCGGCGCTGGCCGTTTCGGGGATCGTCGCGCCTTTGTTGTCGGCATTGGCCGCACACGAAGCAGAGACGGCCGTGCGGGCCGATCGCGCCGAGTTCACCGCGCAGGCGGTCACCGTACTGGACCACGCGGCCGAGTTGCGCGTTGCCGGCCGTCTGGCTGCGGCGCTGGCGGCCGCGAACAGTGCGGGGCAGCGTGCAGTGGCAGCGGAGGATTCGGCGGCGTCACGCAGCGCGTGGGCCGCCGCAGCGACACCGCTCTCGATCGGCGCGAGCGTGCTCGGCGCGCTGCTGGTCGGAATCGCGATCTACGGGCCGAACGGCGGCGGTTCCGGTGCGATGACGCCGATGGCACTCACCATCCTTGTGCTGCTGCCACTCTCGGCCTTCGAGGCGGTGGGCACGCTGCCCGCCGCCGCGCAGGCGCTGACCACCGCTCGTGCCGCTCTGCACCGGCTCTTGCCGGCCGAGGGCGGGGACCCTGCTACCCAAGAGCTCCCAGCACGTTGGCCAGCAGGACGCACCGCTGACACGAGCCACGAGGACCGACGGCGGCGCAGCTCTTCGCGAGAATTTGTGGTGGACGGCCGACCCGCCGGTCCGGATGGCTCAGACCGAACACGGCACGGATCATCCCCGGACCTGTTGCCGGACAACATGCCCGACCGCCCCGCCGGACGCAGGATCGCCATTGTCGGCCCGAGTGGTGCGGGCAAGACGACGCTGCTCATGTTCTGGGCCGGGCTCTTCGATACCCCGCACCCCGGTGTCACCTTCTTCGCCGAAGACGCCCACCTGTTCGGCACCTCGGTCCTGGAGAACCTGCGCGTCGCGCGCGGCGACCTGACCGAGGCCAATGCCGAACAGGCCTTGCGCGCGGTCGGTCTCGGCGACTGGCTGGACTCCCTCCATGACGGCGTGCACACCGATCTGGTCGGCGGTGCCGCCGCCGTCTCCGGTGGCCAACGCCGGCGCATCCTGCTCGCTCGCGCCCTGATCGCGCCTGCTCGAGTCCTGTTGCTCGACGAGCCGACCGAACACCTGGAAGCCGAAGCGGGCGCCCAACTGTTGCGCGATCTGCTCGATGCCGACAGCGGCCTGATCGAACCCGATCGAATTGTGGTTGTCGTCACACATCAACTCCCGCCGGACCACCGCGCCGACGCGATCGTGCGGGTCTCCGCATCAGGCCAGGTCAGCACCATATTCTCGGCATCGGAAGCCGCGGTTTCCGCCCACCGATAAATTCCGTTGCCGACTCGCCGACACCTCGCTAAATTCGTCCTTACACAAGGAAGGAGGTGGTTCGAGAAATGTATTTTTCCAGGACACGTGAGGTGGCTGCGCGCTAGCGCCACCGCTGCAGGATTCCCGCGCGAGCGCTAGCGAATCCAACGCAGTCACCCGGCCCCCGAGCCCCCGGTCCAGTCCGACCGGGCCTTGTGTGAGTTGCATCCACAAGGAAAGGTTCGGGGGCCGTTCCCTTTTCTACGGCTTTTCCCATCGACATCGACCAGGCCGAAATCGACCGCCGCGGTTGAGAATCAGCCGTAGGCGCTGAAGCTGGGGTGGCAGCCATGCCCGCGGTCCCTCGATGGCGGATCAGATTCGGGCGCAGGGCGGGTCGCGGCTGCGACACGGGCAGGCTCCTCGCGACGGACGGCTGGAACGATACAGTTCATCGGTCGGTTCTATGAAGGGGTATCCGGGTTGGCATCGGAAAGTCTTGCTGCGGCGATCGGTCGGCGCATCACGGCGGTCAGGCGCGTGTTCTATGTGCACGGCGAGGATGTCGACCGTTCGGAGGGGCCGATCGAGTTGACGTTCGACGAAGGCACCGTGCTGCTCTTCGATGCCGGCAGTGATGGTGAGGAGCTGCGCGTTGTTCCGGCAGCGTGGCGTGACCCGTTCGCCGGTGTGTCCGAGCCCGAGTACATCGAGTACGTGGCGGAGTCCGGGAAGTACACGGCTTTCGATGTCGGTTCGGAATATCCGTACTCGCAGCTGGTCGGAAGCCGGGTCGCCGCGGTCTCCGAGTCGCGCCTGCACGATGAACGACTGCGCGGCGCGGTTCTGGAGGTGAGCGGTTTCACCTTGGCGGTGGAAACGGTCGCCGACGAACTTCTGGTGACCTGTGATCCTCGGTGATCGGTATCTGCACACCGACCCTGATGAGACTCCTGCTCCGGTGACGCACATGTGATGACCGCAGGGCCTGTGCCGTCTCCGGTGACGACGCACGTGCGATGACCGCGGGGCCTGTGTCGTGCGGTGGTTCACCCGGTACCTGCCCCAGGCAGCAGATCGCCCCGCCCTCATGGTGATTCGAGGTGCGGGGCGTGGCGTGTGGTGGTCGACTATCCGATGTACCGCTGGAGCCGGGCGGAGAGCCGGGGTTCGAGGGGACCGTCGGCAACGACGCGTTCCTCGACGTAGGCCAGGTCGCCACCCTCGACGATGCCGTACAACCGCTTGGCGCCGCCGACGACGATGCCGGATTGACTGCGGATCACGACGTCGGTGGCCAGTTCCCAGGAGGATTGGGTCAGCGCGGTGCCATAGAAGAGTTCGACGATGCCGGTGCTGTGGGTGAGCAGCAGTTCGATGACCTCGTCATCGCCGTCGATGCCAACGCGCCAGAAGCCGCTCTCACGCAGGTCTGGGCCGCCGTAGGATCCGTCGGACTCGATGAACCAGGAGCGTGAGTCCCAGGCCAGGTAGTCGCCGCCGTCGTGGGAGACGATGATCTGCTGGCCGAAGCGGTAGTCGCCGCGCTCGGGGGAGTTGCCCTCGCCTTCACCGCGCCACACACCGACCATCGGCAGCAGCGCCAGCATCGAGGAACTCAGATCCGGGCCGAGTCGCAGGTTCGCGGTGTCTTCCGGCAATGGCAGATCCGGGAGGACCGGAATGTTGCGTGCACCGGTTGCTTTCGCGCGTTCGACCGCATCGGCCACGGCTTGATCGCCGCTGCGGCGAGACGGCTCGGCCGGAGCGGCGCCGTTCATGTGTTCACTCGCTCGCTCGGCCGGATCGGAACCTTCGCTAGCGAGCTCGCTCATGACTCGGTGAACAGCCGGTAGAAAACGTACAGGCCGAACCAGCCGATAAGCACGGCCACGGCCACCAGCAGAATCTCGAAGAAGAGGACCACGTTTCGAGTCTAACGACTTGCTCGCCGCCCAGCACAACGGCCCCGGAGCTTCCCGATGGAATCTGGGAAACGCCGGGGCCGTCGACAACTTACGGTCGCTGATCGGATCTCAGCTATTACTTCGCGACGGCGACGTCGACCGGGTGGATGCCCGCGCCGTCGGGGCGGATCTCCGCGGAGCCGTTGCCGGCCGAGGAGAGTGCCCGCACGGTCCATGCGCCGGGAGCGGCGAAGAACCGGAAGTCACCGGTGCCCGAGGCAACGACCTCGGCGGTGAAATCACCGTTGCCGTCGAGCAGGCGCACGAACGCGCCGCCGACGGGCTGGCCGTCGGTGCTCAGGACACGGCCGGTGATGACCGTTTCCTTTTCCACATCGACTCCGGCCGGAATGGCCTGACCCTGGGTAGGTGCTGCGCACATGTGATCAGGCTCCCAACTCGATAGGTGCACCGACGAGGGAGCCGTATTCGGTCCAGCTCCCGTCGTAGTTCTTGACATTCTGGTGGCCGAGCAGCTCCTGCAGCACGAACCAGGTGTGCGAGGAACGCTCGCCGATGCGGCAGTAGGCGATGGTGTCCTTCTCGCCGTCCAGGCCCGCTTCCTGGTAGATCTCGGTGAGCTCGGCATCGGACTTGAAGGTGCCGTCCTCGTTCGCGGCCTTGCTCCACGGCACGTTGATGGCGCTGGGGATGTGGCCGGGGCGCTGGCTCTGCTCCTGCGGCAGGTGGGCGGGGGCCAGGATCTTGCCGGAGAACTCGTCAGGCGAACGCACGTCGACCAGGTTCTTGGCGCCGATGGCGGCGATGACCTCGTCACGGAAGGCACGGATGGTCAGGTCGGGCGCGGCAGCCTTGTATTGGGTGGCCGGGCGGCTCACCGCGTCGCGCGAGAGCGGACGGCCTTCGAGCTCCCACTTCTTGCGGCCACCGTCGAGCAGCTTGACGTTGTTGTGGCCGTAGAGCTTGAAGTACCAGTACGCGTACGCGGCGAACCAGTTGTTGTTGCCGCCGTAGAGCACAACCTCGTCGTCGTTCGCGATGCCGCGCGCCGAGAGCAGATCGGAGAACTGCTCCTGGTTCACGAAGTCGCGACGAACCTGATCCTGCAGGTCTTTCTTCCAATCGAGCCGGACGGCACCCTCGATGTGGCCGCCGTCGTAGGCGGAGGTGTCCTCGTCTACCTCGACGAAGACGACGCCGGGGGCGTTGAGGTTCTCTTCGGCCCAGTCAACGGAGACCAGGACATCGGAGCGGGCCATGTTGTTCCTTTCGGGGTGGTGACTTGCAGTGTCAGGACGAAGCCGGGGCGGGGATGGTCCGGCGGAAACGGGCGACCAGTGGATAAATCTGGCAACCCAGGCAGATTCCGAACGCCGCGTTCAGGAACGCCGCGAACAGGGCGAAGCCGGCGAACACCGCGCCGACGACGATGGAGCCGGCCAGGAAACCCAGCAGGCTGACGGCACTGAAGACCAGGCCGAGCAATTGGGCGAACCGCAGCGGCGCCACGGGTTCGGTTTCGGTCGGCGGGCCGACGCGCGGTGCGACCAGCGCGGCGTAGATCCGACCGTAGGGGCTGCGCCGCGGGCCGGTGGCGGCGCCGATCGCGAAGACCACCGCTTGGATCGCGATGAGCACGGCGGCGGCCGCGGTGGACAGAGCGGCGGCGATCAGCACGACGACGAGGACGGCGGTGGTGATCCACGCGGCGAAGCGCGGTCCACGGACGTCGACGGAATTGAATGGAATGGCTTGCCCGGAGGCAGTGTTACGGGTTTCGGCAGACATTGTGCGTACTCCTGCGCTGAATGACTCTGACGGCTGAAAAATTGCCAGTTCGCCGGGGGATCAAGAGATCACTCGCACGGCGGACAAAGGTCGGCGTCAGGAAATCTGAACGGACCGACCGGTCAGCGGCACAGGCAGCAACAACCACCGAGGCGACACAGATCAACTGTGCGGCGTCGGGTGAGCATCAGCTCGTGGTCGGATTGCACGAAAGGCAGTTTACCCGGTTCCGAGGGGAAATTGGACCCCGGGTTCGTCACATCGGCTATAGAGCCTTTTCAGGCCCTGTTTTTACACCGTCAGCGGCTCGAGTGCGGTGTGTAGATCGGCAGTCTTCGGGACGCCGGAGATACGGAAACGCTCCCTGCCTTCCCTGTCGAAGACGAAGGTGGTCGGCAACGAGAGCACATTCAGCTCTTTGGCCAGCGCGGGCTCGGCATCGATATCGACCTCGATATCCAGCGGCGGGTTCGGCGCATCCGATAGACCTTCGGTCACCCCGGCGACCACCCGGCGCACCGCCGCGCACGGGCCGCACCAGTCGGCGGAGAAATGCAGCACTGCGGGCCCCGCACCGCTCACTCCGGCGGCGGCGAGCAATTCGGTGCGCGCCGCCTTGGTCGGTGTGATCGTATCGGCGGCACGCAATTTCCCGTCCCGGCGCCGTAGCGCCGTGCCGACCGCCAGTGCGGCAAGCATCATCACCACCAATATTGTGATTCCGATCATGGCCGCTGCAATCTATCCAGGTCGATCGTCACATTCTCCCCTTTGCCTTCGACAACGATCTGGCCGCCTTGTGCGGAGACCTTCGTCGGCCGCAGACCGAAGGGCAATTCCTTCGTGTCGATGGTGCGCGTGAACAGCTCCAGCACCGCCGGTCGGTCGGCTTCGGGGACGACCGCGGTGGGGGTGAGCTCGGTGCTGGTGCCGCGGTAGAAACCGGTCGCGACGATCCGCACCTGATCACCGTCGAGCAGCAGATCCGCCTGCACGCTGACCTTGTCACCGCCCAGCGGCGCGCCGGGCGCGGTCGAGGCGAGCGGTGTGCCGGGCAGCGTGCCGGTGAGCACCAGTGCGCCCGCCGTCGTCATTCCGGATCCGCCCGATCCGCCCGTTCCGTCGGATTTATCCGCAGGTCGCGAATGCACTTGCAGGTCCGGGATTTTGAACAGCCTGCCCAGTTCGGTGGGCTCGAGACGCATCCTGCCCTCGACCCGTTCCACCGGGACTCGGCGCACGCTGCTGTCGACGAGATCGCCCAGCGGCAGATGCACTCCGGTCAACGTCGCCTCGGCCGAGACTTCGCCGGGGATGTCCGGGCGCACGATACGTGCGCGGATGTCGACATTCTGGAATCGACTCTCGAGCACCTGGCCGAAGAAGGGGAACCCGTAGATGGTCACCTGGGGGTCGGCGATGAGATCGGCGCCCTCACGCAGAGCGCGCGATACGCGATACTCGGAGTAAGCGGCGGCGCCGAAATCGATGACGACTGCCAGTCCCGCGAGAACCAGCAGCCCGATAATCAGCTTGCGCATGGACCCAACCCTAATAGCACCGCCGGACGGAGTCCGTCGCCAGTCGTGCCGAGCAGCGCGAAGGTGAGGCGGCCGCCCAACTGGCAGCTTGTTCTGGGTATTGCCTATGCGTTGCTTACCCGGATGGCGAGGTTATCGGGGTTCACGCGCTAATCTTGCACCGATTACCTGTGATTAGCGACGTGGCTTCGGCGGTTACTGCTGTTGTCGTCGGAGCGACGAGATGGGAGGAGGGCTTTGTGGAGCTGCTCCTGTTGACCTCCGACCCCAACCCCGAGTCGGTACTGCCTTCGCTCGCGCTGCTGGCGCACAACGTGCGTCCGGCACCGACCGAGGTGGCGTCCCTGCTGGAAGCAGGCACCGCGGATGTGGCACTTGTCGACGCGCGCACCGACCTGGCCGCCGCGCGCGGCCTGTGTCGGCTGCTCGGGAGCACCGGCTCGTCGGTGCCCGTCGTCGCTGTGCTCACCGAGGGTGGCCTGGTGGCTGTGAACGCTGATTGGGGCCTCGACGACATTCTGCTGCCCGGCACCGGGCCCGCCGAACTGGACGCCCGATTGCGGCTGCTGGTCGGTCGAACCGGTGGTGTGGCAAGCCCGGAGAACACCGGCAAGATCACCCTCGGTGAGTTGGTGATCGATGAAGGCACCTACACCGCACGTCTGCGCGGGCGCCCGCTCGATCTCACCTATAAGGAATTCGAACTCCTCAAGTACCTCGCGCAGCATGCGGGCCGGGTTTTCACTCGGGCCCAGCTGCTGCAGGAGGTATGGGGATACGACTTCTTCGGTGGCACCCGCACGGTCGACGTGCACGTGCGTCGCCTGCGCGCCAAACTCGGCAGTGAATACGAGTCGCTGATCGGCACCGTGCGCAATGTCGGCTACAAGGCGGTGCGGCCGTCCAGGTCGGCCACCAAGGGTGAGCCGGTCCCGTTCCACGAGGATGAGACCGAGGGCACCGACGAAGCTCCGTTCGCGCCCGTGAACGGCTCCGTGCCGCAGTGACGATGCGCTGGACCGAACAGGTCGATGCCGATGCCGCGCGCTCGGTGCGTGAACTGCTCGACCGAGCGACCGTCGCCGACGGCGTCGCCCCGATCTCCGAGCAGGCCGTGTTGTCGTTGACCGCCGCCGATGACGCACGACACCTGATCGTGCGTCACGACGGCGCGATCGCGGGATACGCGAATCTGGTTCCCGCGCATGGTGAGCACCCTGCGATGGCCGAGGTCGCGGTCGATCCGGCCGCTCGTGGCCACGGCATCGGAACCCAGCTCGTCAACGCAGCGCTCGCCGCAGGCGGCACCGGCACTCGGGTCTGGGCACATGGCAATCGGACCCAGGCGCAGGCCGTCGCGGCCCGCCTGGATTTGGTGACCGCGCGCGAGTTGTGGCAGATGCGACGCGCATTGGCTACACCTGAGCTACCCGAGCTGGAGGTTCCGGCGGAGATCGTGCTGCGCACCTATGCGGGTCCTGCCGACGACGCCGAACTGCTGCGGGTGAACAAGGCCGCGTTCGCCTGGCATCCGGAACAGGGCGGCTGGACCGAGCGCGATATCGAGGTCCGCAGCAACGAGCCGTGGTTCGACCCGAAGGGTCTGTTCATCGCGGCCGCGGCCGCCGATCCCGGTCGTGTGCTCGGATTCCATTGGACCAAGGTGCATTACGACGAGGACCCGGCGATCGGCGAGGTGTACGTGGTCGGCATCGATCCGGCGGCGCAGGGTCGCGGGCTCGGCCGCCTGCTCACCCTCGCCGGACTGCGTTACCTGCGCGAACGCGATCTCGCCGAGGTGCTGCTCTACACCGAGGCCGACAACACCGCGGCCGTGCACACCTACACCCGGCTCGGATTCGCTCCCGCGCACGTCGATGTCGCCTACGCGGCCCGTGACTGAATAGAAAGCGGCCCGGTGGGGTTGCTCGAGTAACACTGGGGCAAATCTCACACCTGCCGGGCTTAATCGCGCCGGGCTGTTCACTCGGCGTTCACTCAGCTTGGTCCAACTGTCAACCGAGCGAATCTACGTTACTTATGGGCGGCGCAGCTGCCTGGTGCGCAAGTTCCTCGCGAACGGCACCACAACACCCGCCCGGGCCGGTGAGGGACCGGGCGTGTCGGACGTGATTCCCCGGAGGAATAGTGAACTTCAAGCGCAGCAGCGCCTTCGTCGGCGTGCTGGCCGTCGGAGCGATGACTCTCGCGGCCTGTGGCAGCGACGACAACTCCTCGACCAGCGACACCAGCAACGCCGCCAACACCAGCGTCGCCTGCGGCGGTAAGAAGGCCCTCAAGGCCAGCGGTTCGTCGGCGCAGAAGAACGCCATGGAGCGTTTCATCGCCGCCTACGAGGCCAACTGCGATGGCAACACCCTGAACTACACCTCGAGTGGCTCCGGCGCCGGTGTCAACGAGTTCCTCGGCAGCCAGACCGATTTCGGTGGCTCCGATTCGCCGCTGAGCGCCAAGAAGGAAGAGCCCGCCAAGGCTCAGGAGCGCTGCGGCGCCCCGGCATGGAACCTGCCGACCGTCTTCGGCCCGATCGCCGTGACCTACAACATCGACGGTGTCACCGACCTCGTGCTCGACGGCCCGACCGCGGCCAAGGTCTTCAACGGCGCGGTCACCACGTGGGACGCACCGGAGATCAAGGCGCTGAACCCGAACGCCAAGCTCCCCTCGGACAAGATCGCCGTGATCTTCCGCAGCGACGAGTCGGGCACCACCGACAACTTCCAGCTCTACCTCGACGCGGCCTCCGACGGCGCATGGGGCAAGGGATCGGGCAAGGTCTTCGCCGGCGGCGTCGGTGAGGGCGCGAAGGGCAACGAGGGCACCTCGGCCGCGATCAAGAGCACCAAGAACTCGATCACCTACAACGAGTGGTCGTTCGCGAAGTCGCAGAACCTGTCCATCGCGCAGATCGTCACCTCCGCCAGCAAGGACCCGGTCAAGCTGACCGTCGCGTCCGCGGGCAAGGCCATCGACAGCGTGAAGCTCAAGGGCGAGGGCAACGACCTGGTGCTCGACACCAGTTCGTTCTACAAGCCGACCGAGGCGGGCGCCTACCCGATCATCCTGCCCACCTACGAGATCGTGTGCTCGAAGTACGCCGATGCCGATACTGCCAAGGCGGTCAAGGCCTTCCTGACCTCGGCGACCACCAACGGCCAGAAGGGCCTTGACGAGAGCGGCTACATCCCGATCCCGGACAAGTTCAAGACCAAGCTGACCACCGCGATCAACGCCATCTCCTGATCGCATCGTCATGACCGTGCACCCTGAGGTGACCGCTGCGGGCTCGTCGGACTCGACGGGCCCGCGGGCGGCTGGAGATACTTCCCTTATGCCGAGTGAACCGAGCACCGAACCGGCCAAGAAGGTTCGTCCTGCACACAGCCAGCGGGCCGAGATCATCTTCCGGTCGCTAGCCACGGCAGCCGGTGCCACCATCGTCGCCGCCATCGCGCTGATCGCGCTGTTCCTGCTGATCCGCGCGTGGCCCTCGGTCATGGCGAACGAGGCGAACTTCTTCGCCAGTACCGAGTTCGTCACCAACAACGCCGACCACCTGCGCTTCGGCATCCGGGACCTGCTCATGGTCACGGTGCTGAGCTCGATGCTGGCCTTGGTGATCGCGGTGCCCGTCGGTGTCGGCATCGCACTGTTCTTGACTCATTACTCGCCCAAGACGATGGCGCGGCCGTTCGCGATGCTGGTCGACCTGCTCGCCGCGGTGCCGTCGATCGTCTTCGGCCTGTGGGGCGTGCTCGTGCTCGCGCCCCAGCTGGAGCCGGTGGAGACCTTCCTGAACCGGAACCTCGGCTGGTTGTTCCTGTTCTCCGACGGCAACGTCACGATCTCCGGCGGCGGCACGATCTTCACCGCGGGCGTGGTGCTCGCGGTGATGATCCTGCCGATCATCACCTCGGTCTCGCGTGAGGTCTTCAATCTGACTCCCGCCGCGCACATCGAGGCCGCCCATGCGCTCGGTGCGACGAAGTGGGAGATGGTCCGGATGACGGTGCTGCCCTACGGTCGCAGCGGTGTCATCGCGGGCTCCATGCTCGGCCTCGGTCGCGCCCTCGGCGAGACGATCGCGGTGCTGCTCGTGCTGCGGACCTCCGCACAGGCCGGGCACTGGTCGCTGTTCGACGGTGGCTTCACCTTTGCCTCCAAGATCGCCTCTGCGGCTTCGGAATTCAGTTCGCCGCTGCCGACCGGCGCCTACATTGCGGCCGGCTTCGTGCTGTTCGCGCTGACCTTCGTCGTCAACGCGCTGGCACGTCTGGTGGCCGGTGGAAGGGTGAACGGATAATGACCACGACGACACTCGACAAGCCGGTCAAGGCGCCGACCTTTCGTCATGTCAGCACGAGCCGCCGGATACGCAACAACATTGCCACCGGTGTGGTCTGGGCTTGCTTCGCCATCGCGCTCGTGCCGCTGGTCTGGGTCCTGCTCATGGTGGTGACCAAGGGCTTCGAGGCGATCACCTCGCTGAACTGGTGGGAGAAGTCGCAGAAGGGCGTGCTGCCCGACCAGTTCGCGGGCGGTGTCTACCACGCGATCTACGGCACCATCGTGCAGACCGCGGTGGCCGCGGTCATCGCGGTGCCGCTGGGCATTATGGCCGCGGTCTACCTGGTGGAATACGGGCGCGGCTGGCTGGCCAAGACCACCACCTTCATGGTGGACATCCTCGCGGGCGTCCCGTCCATTGTCGCGGCGCTGTTCATCTTCGCGCTGTGGATCGCCACGTTCGGCTTCCCGCAGAGCGCCTTCGCGGTGTCTCTCGCGTTGGTGCTGCTGATGCTGCCGGTGGTCGTGCGCAGCACCGAGGAAATGCTGAAGCTGGTGCCCGACGAGCTACGCGAGGCGTCGTATGCGCTCGGCATTCCGAAGTGGAAGACGATCCTGCGGATCGTCGTGCCGACCGCATTGCCCGGCATGCTGAGCGGCATCCTGCTCGCCCTTGCCCGCGTGATGGGCGAGACGGCGCCGGTGCTGGTGCTCGTCGGCTACAGCAAGTCGATCAACACCGACCTCTTCGACGGCAATATGGCCTCGCTGCCGCTGCTGATCTACCAAGAGCTGTCGAACCCGGAACCCGCGGGCCGACTGCGGGTGTGGGGTGCGGCGCTGACGCTGATCCTGATCATCGCGCTGCTGTACGTGGCCGCGGCGGTCGTCAACAAGCTGCTCACGCGGAACCGATAGAAGCGAACGGATACTCAGATGGCCAAGCGGATCGACGTCAAAGACCTGAATATCTATTACGGCAAATTCCATGCGGTTGCCGATGTCAAGCTGTCGGTGCTGCCGCGCAGCGTGACTGCCTTCATCGGGCCGTCGGGTTGCGGTAAGTCCACCGTGTTGCGCTCGCTCAACCGGATGCACGAGGTCACCCCGAACGCTCGCGTCGAGGGCGCCGTGTTGCTCGACGGCGAAGACATCTACGGCTCGCAGGTCGACCCGGTGGGTGTGCGCCGCACCATCGGCATGGTGTTCCAGCGGCCGAACCCGTTCCCCACCATGTCGATTCGCGACAATGTGGTGGCCGGGCTGAAGCTGCAGGGCGTGCGCAACAAGAAGGAGCTCGACGAGGTCGCCGAGCGCTCGTTGCGTGGCGCCAACCTGTGGAACGAGGTCAAGGACCGGCTCGACAAGCCGGGCGGCGGCCTCTCCGGTGGTCAGCAGCAGCGGCTGTGCATCGCGCGTGCAATCGCGGTCTCGCCGGACGTGCTGTTGATGGACGAGCCGTGCTCGGCGCTGGACCCGATCTCCACCCTGGCGATCGAGGACCTGATCACCGAGCTGAAGAAGGAATTCACCATCGTCATCGTCACCCACAACATGCAGCAGGCCGCGCGCGTGAGTGACCAGACCGGCTTCTTCAACCTGGAGGCGCAGGGTAAGCCCGGCAGGCTGATCGAGATCGACGACACCGAGAAGATCTTCTCCAACCCGGGCCAGAAGGCGACGGAAGACTACATCTCCGGCCGCTTCGGTTAAGCATGGACAGACAAAAGGCCCGCACTCGGGGTGAATTCAAGGGGTCGTCGCAACACTGCCTGCTTTTAGCGGGTAAGTAGATCACGCAGACGCTCGGCTGGGGTTTCCCAGTCGAGCGTTTTGCGTGGACGATCGTTGAGTTGGTGAGCGACGTGTTCGAGGTCTTCGGGACCATAGACACTCAGATCGGTGCTTTTCGGGAAGTATTGGCGCAGTAACCCGTTCGTGTTCTCGTTGGTTCCGCGTTGCCAAGGACTCGCCGGGTCGCAGAAGTAGACCGCCATGTCGGTGGCCATCGAGAACTGCTTGTGCCTGGCCATCTCGGCGCCCTGGTCCCAGGTCAGCGACCCGCGCAGGTGGGTGGGCAGGGTCGAGATCGTCCGGATCAAGCCGTCACGGACGGTTTCGGCGTCGTGACCGCCGGGCAGGTGAACCAGCATCGTGTAACGGGTGGACCGTTCCACGAGGGTGCCGATGGCCGAACCACCGTCCTTGCCGATGATCAGATCGCCTTCCCAATGGCCGGGCACCGCACGATCTTCGACCTCGGCGGGCCGGTCACTGATCATGATCATCGCATCGACGAACCGGTGGGTGCGCTGATCTGATTTGCGATGCGGTTTCCGCCGGGTCCGTCCAGTTCGCAACGCTTGCGCGACTTCACGTCTCAGCCCGCCACGGGACTGGAAGTAGAGGGCTTGGTAGATCGTTTCGTGGCTCACCCGCATACTCTCGTCGTCGGGATAGTCCCTGCGGAGCCGGTGACAGATCTGTTCGGGAGACCGCTGCCGTGACAAACCATCGACCACCCACGCCCGCAAAGCCTGGTTGGTCACCAGTTTGGACCCCTTCGGACGCGCCCGCGCATCCGCGGCAGCCTTGTTCGCCTGATAGGGCAGGTAAAGCCCATCGATCCGGTGCGCCCGGACCTCCCGCGACACCGTCGATTTATGTTTACCGATCCGTGCCGCGATCCCCGTCAACGACTGCCCGATCAATAGCCCATCGGCGATATCGAGGCGGTCCTGCAACGACAGGTACCGGTCACTGATCGAAACAGGCTCGACACCAACGGGTTTGATCACCGCAGATGTGTACCGGCTTCCGGTCGTGTAGTCCACCACCGTGCCGTCGGGATGAATCCGCTTGTCCCCGGACCTGCGTATCCCAGCCCGCCAATCCCGGGCAGTTCGTTCGTTCACCCCGACCTCGCGAGCCGCCCGCGCCACCGACCACCCCGAGGCGATCAGCTCACTGAACCGCCTCTTGGCGTCGGGTTTGCCGCGAACTATCGGACCCACGCCGATCAGGCCATCGGCAACCAGAAAACGGCGCGCCACCGAGAAGGCCACCCCAGCGGTCTCGGCCGCCCGGTTCACCGATCCCGTCGCCTCGAACACCGACCTGATCAACTCCGGGTCCGCCGCCCGGGACGCACCCCTGGGTTTGCCCGCTGCACGACCCTGCGCACGCAGGATCGCATAGCAACGCCCCCGCCCGATCCCCAACGCCTCAGCTGCTTGCCTCACCGGGACCCCGGCATCGGCCAGCCGGGCCAGCTGATCACCGAACTGAACCAAATCCTCCGAAAACGACACGGTCGCCGCAACCTCTCACATCGAGAGTGTTGCGACGACCGCATGAACCCAAGCGGTGTGCGGGCCTTTTGTCGTGCTCGAGCGTGTTGCGCAACAACTGATTTCGTAGGCACTCGGGTACGCCCCAGAACTCATCCGCGCCCTCGACCGCCGGCTCGCAATGCGAGCCGGGCGGCCGCTGGAAAACCGGCGCGGCGGTTACGCTTCGGCGTCGGGGTCCGAGGGGAGGACACCGGTGACGAGGAAGATCACGCGGCGGCCGATCTCCACGGCATGGTCGGCGAAGCGCTCGTAGTAGCGGCCCAGCAGCGTCACGTCGACGGCCGCGGCGACGCCGTACTTCCAGTCGCGATCCATCAGCAACGTGAAGAGGTGACGGTGCAGGTCGTCCATCGCCTCGTCGTCCTCGTTGAGCTGCGCCGCACGCTCCGGGTCACGGGTCTCGAGCACCTCTTTGGCGCCCGCACCCATGTTCACCGCGATGCGGCCCATTTCGGCGAAGTAGCCGTTGACCGATTCCGGCAGGGCATGGTTGGGGTGGCGGCGTCGCGTGACCTTGGCGACGTGCAGCGCGAGTGCGCCCATCCGGTTCACATCGGCGACGATCTGAATGGCGCTGACCACCTGTCGCAGATCGCCCGCGACGGGCGCCTGCAGCGCAAGCAGGGCAAACGCCTTCTCTTCGGCGTCCTGGATCATTTCCGCGATCCGGTCGTATTCGCTGATCACCGACTCGGCAAGGGCGAGGTCGGCCTGGAGCAGTGACTGAGTGGCCCGGTCCATGGCCGAACCCGCCAGGCCGGCCATCTCGCCCAGCAGGTGAGCGAGATCGGCCATTTGCTCGTTGTAGATGACACGCATGAGTCCAGACACTAGTGCCCTGCCCTGACCTAGTCACGAACACAGGGTTAATGCCCGGTTGCAGTCGTTTGCGCTGGTGTTGCCGCAGCTGAGAGCAGCGCCCTGGCTCCGACATTGTCTGCAGCATCTGCGGGTGCGATATCGAACCGTGGCGTGACCGGGATCGCATTCGATGTGATCATCGCTGTCCCATTCGGTGGCCGTACATCGGGCCTGTCATGACCGCGCGACCAGTTCGTATTCGGACTATTGAAAGATTATTTTCGGCCTGCCAAACTATGGAGATCGCTCGCTCTAATTACGACAGGCTGGGATGACATCTTCAACACGGCGCCGGTTCATGATCGGTGGCACCGTCGCGGCTTCGGCGGGCCTGGCACTCGGAGCGTTGCCGCTGCGCGACTACGGCCCAGCCGCCGCGGACTCGCCTCCGGCTCCACCCGGACACCCCGCACACCATCCGAATACGAGTGCGCACGGCGGCGGGGTCAACGGGCCGACGTTCCGTAAAGGCGCAGTCGTCGATCACGCCGCGAACGGGTTCGACCCGACCGAGGTCCTCCGCGATTTCGACTACGGCAAGACCTCGACGCGGCCGGACGGCCGGACAGTGCGCGAATGGGAGGTCTTCGCCAGTGACGAGGACATCGAGATAGCGCCGGGAGTGCGTTTCCCGGCGTGGACGCTGAACTCGCGGATCCCGGGCCCGACCCTGCGTTGCCGCGCGGGCGATCTGCTGCGGGTCCATTTCACCAACGGCTCGCACCACCCGCACACGCTGCATTTCCACGGCATCCACCCCGCCGAGATGGATGGCATTCCGGGTATCGGTCGCGGTGTCATCAACCCGGGCGAGAGCTTCACCTACGAGTTCGACGCGACACCGTTCGGCCTGCACTTGTTCCACTGCCATGTCGGCCCACTGGCCGAACACATCGCCCGCGGCATGTACGGGACCTTCATCGTCGATCCGCCGCAGCCCCGGCCGCAGGCCGACGAAATGGTGATGGTGATGCACGGCTACAACACGACTTTCGATGGCGAGGGCAACCAGCTCTACGCGGTCAACGGGATTCCGTTCCACTTCATGCACGAGCCGGTCCGGGTGAAGCGCAACGAACTGGTGCGCATCTACCTGGTCAACGTGCTGGAGTACGACCCCATCAACAGCTTCCACATCCACGGGAACTTCTTCGACTACTACCCCACCGGAACCCGGCTGCAGCCAACGGAATACACCGACACCATCGTGCAGGGACAAGGCCAGCGCGGCATCTGTGAGCTGCGCTTTCCGCACCTGGGGCAGTACATGTTCCACGCTCACAAGACCGAGTTCGCCGAACTCGGCTGGATGGGCATGTTCGAGGTGACGGAGTAATCGCGATGACCACTACCGTGCACACCCGCAGGCCGTGGATTCTGGGACTGATCTCGGTCGCCCTCCTGGCGATCGCACTGGCCGGGTTGGCCCTGCTCGGCGGGCGCACCCTGCCCGAACGGACCGGCCCGCCCGTGGAAGAGATCGCGGTCGAGCACACCACCCTCACACCCGGTGCAATCGAGTTGACGGTGCGCAATACCGGGCCCGACGCGGTGTCGATCGCCCAGATTTTCGTCAACGACGCATACATCGACTTCACCGGCCCGACCGACCCGATCGGCCGATTGGGCTCGGCTCGGTTGCGACTGGACTATCCGTGGCAGGACGGCCAGCCCTACAAGATCTCCATGCTGACCTCGACCGGTCTGGTGATCGAACACGACGTCCCCCTGGCCGTCACCACACCGGAGCCCAATGCGTCGTTCTTCGGCCTGATGGCGTTGCTCGGGACCTACGTCGGCATCGTCCCCGTCGTGCTCGGCATGTTGTTCCTGCCCGTCATGCGGGTCGCGGGCAGCCGTGTCGTGCGGGTGCTGCTTGCCGTGACGGTGGGTCTGCTGGCGTTTCTGGCGTGGGAAGGCGCCAGCGAAGGCTTCGAGCTCGCGGGCCGCTCCGGTGGTGCGTTCGGCGGCACGGCCCTGGTCGTGCTCGGCGCGGGTCTTGCCTTCCTCGGACTCACCGCGGTGGACCAGTGGCTGCGCAACCGACGCCGGACCGCCGAGGCCGCGGGCGGTGCCGGGGTGCGGCTGGCGCTGATGATCGCCATCGGTATCGGCCTGCACAACCTCGGCGAGGGGCTGGCCATCGGATCCGCTTATGCCGTAGGCGAATTGGCGCTCGGTGCCTTCCTGGTCATCGGTTTCACCATCCAGAACACCACCGAGGGCCTCGCGGTCGTTTCACCGCTGACCGAGCGACGTCCACCACTGCTGACCCTGCTCGGTCTCGGACTGATCGCCGGAGCGCCCGCCATCGTGGGCGCCGTTGTCGGTGCGACAGTGAACAATGCCGAGCTGTCCGCCTTGCTGCTCGGCGTCGGCGTCGGCGCGATTATCCAGGTCATCGTGCAGATCGCCCCCAGCCTGCGCGAATCGGCCGGCCGGAGTTTCGACGCGATGGCACTCGGTGGCATCGCGGTCGGACTGCTGGTGATGTACTCGACCGGGTTGCTGGTGGCCGCATGAACAACGCTGCCGCACCGCATTCCGATCCACCGCCGTGCGCCGGGTGCACGCGGCGCGGCGTGTTGCTCGGAGCCGGCGCTGCCGCAGCCCTGGTCGCCACCGGATGTGCAAGCGGCAGTGCGGATTCCGGGCCGTTGCGGGTTTCGCTGGCCGAGATTCCGATCGGCGGCGGACGGATATTTCCACAGCAAGGTCTGGTGGTGACCCAGCCGACCCCCGGTGAGGTCCGCGCCTTCTCGGCCGTCTGCCCCCACCAGGGCTGCGCCGTCGCCAAAATCGGCGACACCATCGAGTGTCCCTGTCACGGAAGCAAATTCAGCATCGCTGACGGTTCGGTGCTGCGTGGCCCGGCTCGCGAACCATTGGCCGCCCGGACTGTCGCTATTGAAGCGACCGAGATCGTCGTCAGATGAAGACCGCTGTCTGGAGGTGAGTCTGCCGCGTGCTCGTTGCGTAGCGCCAAATCGTCGTCCACAACAGTGACGAGATCATCATGTCGTCGACGACCGCGGTCCGGCGCGGTGCTGCGGCGGCACGGCGGGTCATCGAGTATCCCTGTGACGGAAGCAAATTCAGCATCGCTGACGGTTCGGTGCTGCGTGGCCTGGTTCGCGAGCCACTGGCAGCTCGGACTGTTGCCATCGAAGCGACCGAGATAGTCATCGGATAGCGAGGGCCGACAATGCCCGAAGATGCGTCTGTGCACCGGGACATGCTGTCTGTGCATACCACCGCAGACCACCTGCACGAGGCACGTGTGTTCACCTCGGCTCGGGCCGCTGCTACTTGCAGGTTTCGTCGGCAGCGTTGACGTGTTCCAGGTCCGAGGGAAGTGGCACCGGCGTTGAGGACGAGGAGGTGCTGATGTTGACGTTCGAGATCGGATCGCCCACCGGTGTCGGCGGGCGGATGTTGCCCGTGTAGTCGGCGCCGATCACCACTTCGATGATGCCGCCGAGATCGCTCGACTGCTCCATCGTCGCTCCGGGTAGCGAGCTGGCCACCGTGGCCGCTTCGGCCTCGTGTCCGGCCCCGTAGCGGACCTTGGAGGCCACCTCCGAGTTGCCGAGGGAGTAGTTGGCGGTGTTGTAGATCGGGAAGCCCAGGTTGCCGAATTTGGTGGCTGCCTTGTTCGCCGCACCTACCGTGGTCGAGCCATTGGAGACCAGCAGTGACACCGTGCTCGGATCCACCGCGATCAGCTTCGGCGGCGTGGGGGGAGCCGAAGGGATCGAACCGGGCGCGGGCGCGACCTTCTTCTCACCGGGCAGTGGTTGGTCGTCTCGGATCGCCTTGAAGATGGCCTTGATGTCGGACTCGCGCGGGATCTCGTTGCCGTAGGAGGTCGTGCCCGCGGTCGGGATGGTCAAGAAGGTCACCGCGCCGGCGTCCATCTTCTGCAGGGACCGCCCGAGAGTCAGCAGATCGTTCGTATCGACCTTGTGGACAAAGGTCGCGTCGGTGAATGCCTTGATGAAACCGTTCAATTTGACCGGATCGAACAGCACCCTGCTGGACAGGGCACCGCGTAGCAGTGAGGCGAGGAACCGCTGCTGCCTGGCGATGCGGTCGTAGTCGCTGCGCTCCTCGCCGTAGACATGCCTGGCGCGCACATAATTCAACGCGGTCTCACCGTTGATCCGCTGTTTGCCCGCTGTCTCGAGGACAGTGCCGAGAATTTCGTCCTTGACCGGCTTCGGTGCACAGACCTCGACACCGCCGACCTGATCGACCATTGCTTCGAAGCCGGCGAAGTCAATGCCGATGAAGTGATTGATGGTGCTGCCGGTGAGTCGCTGAATCGTTGTGACGAGGCACTTGGGGCCGCCAAGAGCATAGACGGCGTTGAGCTTGTCGCCGATCGCCGACGGGAACGTTTCCTGGGTGTTTTCGCCCTTGTCGTTGTCCCAGCCGTTGCACTGCGGTCGGGTGACGTCGAGGTCGCGCGGGAACGACACGACGACGACGCGCGAGCGGTTCTTGGGGATATGGACCAGCATGGCGGTATCGGCGCGCGCGCCCTCGGCGTCGTCGATGGTGCCCGCTCCGAGCTTTCCGTTGACGCCCGCGCGGGTGTCGGTGCCGACGAGCAGGAAGTTCTCGTCGCCGAGCTGCGCGCCGGAGTCGACGACGTCTTCGGAGTTGTCGTCGATCGCATTGACCTGGTTGAAGCTGTTGGCGGTCGCGTTCATATAGCTCCAGCCGCCGCCGGTGATCAGGAGCGCGACCGCCGCGCAGATCGAACCGCTGACGCGTCCGGCGACCTGAAGCCGCTTATTGCGGCGCTGCTTGGACGCCGCGAGCCGCGACAGCGGTGGATTGCCGACGGTCTTCGGTTGTGCGCCCCGATCACGCTTATCCGATTCGGTCGTCGGCCATCCGGCACCGCGGCGTTTGGTCTTGGCGGGTTCGTTGACCGGCGGGATGATGTCGGTGACGACCTCGGGTGGTTCCTGTGCGCCGGGTGCGGACGGTGCCGATCGCCTGGGGTCCTCGGCGGTGCGCCGAACGGCGGGGCGGGCGGCGGACGGTGTGCCCGCGATGTCGTCGACGACGGGAGAGGCCACTGCACGGCGGGCGCCGGTGGCGCCTGCGGGCCGCGCGGGTTCGGTCGGTCGCTGCGGCGCGCTGCCTGCGGGCCGTGCCTGCGGGGTGCCGGATTCACGTGGGGGCGCGCTGCCTGCGGGCCGTGCCTGCGGGGTGCCGGATTCGCGCGGAGGCGCGCTGTCGGCGGGTCGCGCGGTCTCGGGACGCCGGGCGGGCGGGCCGGCCGGCGCGGCTTCGCCCTCGGTGGCCGCCCTGCGCCTGCGGCCGCCGCGTTCGTTGTCGACCTTCTGGACGAGGTCCTGAACTGTCAGCGGTGCCGAGCCGGATTCGGCGTCGGTATGCCTGGACCGCCGGGATGACCGCGTGTCGTCGCGCTCGGTGTAATCCGCCGTGGGATACCGCTCCCACGGGGCGCGATCTCCGGGCCGAGGCGAACGCCCGTGCCGATCGTCACCCACCAACGAACCTCACTTTTCGTCTACGCCGCATGGCTTATCGAGTCCGAGCCGGGTTCGCCCGGCATGACCGATTCCGCCAATGATAACGATTCCGCCACGACGAGCCAGCCCAGCGGGAAATCGAATAGGCCACACGGGTGTTTCGCGTGGTGCGTGGCCTGCTGAAATCAGCCGCCGCTGTGCATCAGATCCGCGCCCTCCGGTACCGCGGGATCCTCCGGATCGTCGAGCCAGCCGTGCGGCAACGCGACCTTGCCCGGCGAGCCCTGGCGTCCGCGCGGCCCCTCGGCGTCCCGCGGGAACGGGGCGTCCGGATCGAGTTGGCCGATCAGATCCTGCAATTCGGTCAGCCGCGACACCGTGGCGAAAGAACGGCGAAGATCCGCACCGACCGGGAAACCCATCAGATACCAGGCCATGTGCTTGCGCAGATCTCGCATGGCCTTGTCCTCGCCGAGATGCTCGGACAGCAGCGCCGCGTGTCGGTAGAGCACCTCGCCGACGCGTCCGAGATTCGGCGCCTCCGGGAGCGGCTCACCGCGCAGCGCCGCCTGCAGTTCGCCGAACAGCCACGGTCTGCCGAGGCAGCCGCGGCCGACTACGACACCGTCGCAACCGGTTTCGTCCATCATCCGGACGGCGTCGGCGGCGGAGAAGATATCGCCGTTGCCGAGCACCGGGATGGTCTGTACGGCTTCCTTGAGCCTGGCGATGGCGGTCCAGTCGGCCTGGCCGGAATACCGCTGCGCGGCCGTGCGGGCGTGCAGCGCGACGGCCTTGGCACCCTCGGCCTCGGCGATGCGGCCCGCGTCGAGATAGGTCAGATGATCGTCATCGATACCGATACGGAATTTCACCGTCACCGGGACGCCCGCCGGTTCGGCGCCGCTGACCATGGCCTGCACGATTCTGCTGAACAGGGCGCGCTTGTAGGGCAGTGCCGCGCCACCACCGAGCCGGGTGACCTTGGGCACCGGGCAGCCGAGGTTCAGATCGATATGGTCGGCCCACCCCTCGCCGACGATGATGCGCACGGCCTCGCCGAGAGTGGCCGGGTCTACACCGTAGAGCTGCATGGAGCGCGGGTGCTCGTCCTCGTCGAAGGACATCATGTGCAGCGTCTTCTCGTTGCGTTCGACCACTGCGCGCGCGGTGATCATCTCGCAGACATAGATCGAGGTGGAGCTGCCGAACTCCCGGCACAGCTTGCGGAATGCCAAGTTCGTGATGCCCGCCATCGGCGCCAGCACCACCGGCGGATCGACCGGATACGGTCCGATCCGCAGCGTGGTCTTCGCCTCGGTAGTCATCGTCACGCCGTCCAGTGTCTCATCAGGGCCGGCAGACCCCGAAGGTGCTGGTGCGCGACGTGCGCTGATTCACTCCCTGACCTGATGACGGACCTGTGCCGCCGCCACACAATCAGTGCCGCGCTGCGCCCACGCCGCCCTCCGCGTCGTCGATCCGATCCTTGTTCAGTTCACGGACCAGCAGAAACAGCGGCAGCGCACAGCAGATGCCGACCGCGAAGGTCAGCCCCACCGACAGCACCCACCAGCGCATGATCCGGAGCTTGCGGGCTTCGGTCAGCGCCCAACCGAGGAAGGCGATCACCACGATCGTCAGGTCGACCAACAGCTGAGTGGAGGGCAGGCTCGCAGTCCAGGCGCGGAAGTAGTCGGCCTGAGTGTGCTCCGACCCGCTGAAGTACGTGATCACCATGGCGTTGGGCACGACGAAGCCGATCACGGTCATAGCGGCCAGAAACAGGCGCAGCGGACTCGACCGTCCGGTGCGGTGGGGCGCGGCGTGCAGGTCGGACATCGTTGTCTCCCGTGTCGGCGGTGTCGGCGCACCTGCCCGTGGCGGGCGCAGTCGAACGAATCCTATGAGGATTGTCACAGGAAAGAGCGGCGCTGAAGCTATTCGACGCTCGGGGTGACGCCTCTCCCGTGCCGCCCGTGCCGCCCGTGCCGCCCGTGCCGCCCGGGCGCGTCCGCTGCGTCACCGGCCTGTCGGACGGGGCGGGGAGGCGGCCCGAATGGTCCTGTGCGAGAAAGACACCCGGTAGCCGAGCCGCGGTCGGTCGAGCAGTCCCTGAGCCGAAAGGACCTACTCGCCCCGGAGCCGACGGTGGTAGATCTCCCGCACCGCGGCATCCGGCTGCGCGTAAGCGGTTGTCGCACCGGTGAATCGGGCCACTGCGAGCTGTGCACGGTAGGGCAGCAGCTGTGCCGACTTGATGATGGCGGCGAGCCTGCGCGGCACGGTCACCATCGGCTTCTCCCGCTGCACCGATGTGACGATGGCCGCGGCGACGTCTTCGGGGTCGACGGTGGTCAGCGGGGTGATCCAACTCGGCATATTGGCACCGGCGGACAGTTCGGTGCGCACGATGCCGGGCAGCACCGCGCCGACGTGCACGCCGTGCTCTTTCATCTCGAGGTGCAGCGCCGAGGTGAAGCCGATCACCGCGTGCTTGGTTGCGCAGTAGGTGGCGAGGCCGGGGAAGCCTTGGGTTCCGGCCAGTGAGGCGATGTTGATGAGATGGCCGCTGCCGCGGTCGGTGAATCGTTTGACGGCCAGTCGGGAGCCGTGGATCACGCCGTTGAGGTTGATGTCGATGATGCGGTCGGTCATTGCCTCGTCTTCGTCGGCGAACAGGCCGGTCGGCATGATGCCGGCATTGTTGACCAGCACATCCAGCGGACCGAGCTCGCTGTCCACGGAGTCGAGGAAGGCGGCGAAGGAGGCACGGTCGGTGACGTTCAGCGGCAGTCCGACGATCTTGGCATCGGGGTCAGCGCCCAGCTCCGCCGCGGTCTTGGCGACCAGCTCGACATCGATGTCGCCGATCGCGACCGCGGCGCCCGCGGCGAGGAAGGCTGCCGCGGTGGCGCGTCCGATACCGCGTGCGCCGCCGGTGATCGCGACGACCTTGCCTGCGAGTGGGGTCGCGTCCTTCGCTGTGCTGGTCATATTCTCGGCCTTCCTGCGTGCTCGTCCCGTGGGATGTGGCCGTGCAGCGCAGCACGCCGTTCGCGGCCGGTTGCGCCGCTCGTTCGGCGCGGATACCCCCCAGTGTCGAGGTTCGCAGCCGGAATCGTCGGCGGATTCGGCATGCATAGTTCGGCCGAAGCGCGGTGCCGGCGCGGCACGGCGGTATAGCCGCAGGACCGAGGGGCCTACGACGCGGTTATCCGACCTCAGTTACCTCGGTACTCCGAGTAACACCTGCCGCTGGCGGTGGGAGCGTCTCGACACACCAGACTCATCGGAGAGGCCGCATGACAGCACGGATCGAAGACACCGGTACGGGCGGGGACGACGCCGCGACAGGCGCGCCGACGGCGGGACAGCCAACCGCATCGACAACCGCGGCAGCATCGGACGCGAAGTCCGCCCGCCCAGGAACGGTGTCGATCCGGATTTCGACGGTAATCCGGGGCGCCGTCATTGCTGCGCTCGTCGTCGCGGTCTGTGTGCTGAGCGGACTGCTGTGGTCGGCTCGACACGATATAACCCAGCGAAATGATCACGCCACGGACGACCGGAAAGCCGAGCAGGTCGCCACCGAATACTCGGTCGGCGCGGCAACGGTCAATTATCAGGACATCAATGCCTGGGTCGCGAAGCTGAAGGCGAATACCGCGCCGCAGCTGGCCAACAAGTTCGACGCGACAGGGCCCAAACTCGAACAGATTCTGGTGCCGCTGAAGTGGACCTCGACGGCCACGCCGATCACCGCAAAGGTGATGTCGGAACAGGACGGCATCTTCAAGGTGAATGTATTCGTCAACGTGAGTTCGACGAATGCGCAAAGCCCGGAGGGTGCGCAGACCTCGGTGACCTACAACGTCACGCTGGATAAGAACTCGGGCTGGAAGATCACCGATGTCGGCGGCGTCGACGGTGCACTGCCCCGATGAAATAGCTCGCCATGGCAATAACTAGATAGCGGGACATAAACGCGCCGCCGCCCGGATATCCGGGCGGCGGCGCGTTTATGTCGGTGGGGATCAGCCCGCGGCAACCCCGGCCAGCTCGCGCTTCTTCGCCTCGCGGGCCAGCATGCGGTCGCGCTGCTCTTCGAACTTGATCACGTCGCCCGCCAGCTTCTCCAGGAAGATCGCGAGTCGATCGCGGACCGCCTCACCACGGGGGGTGAAGTCGGTGCGTTCGAAGATGTCCCACTTCTTGAGGACCGGCTGCACCACCTCTTCGAGGTGCTGGCGCAGGTCGTAGATGCCGTGCTTGGCCATCAGCACGCCGTTGCGACGGAAGTTGGGCATGCCTGCGCCCGGCATCTGGAAGTTCTCCAGGATCAACGTGATCGCCTCGATGGACTGATCCGGCGACAGATCCAGCGCCGCACCGCACATGTTGCGGTAGAAGATCATGTGCAGGTTCTCGTCGGCGGCGACGCGCTGCAGCATGCGGTCGGCGATCGGGTCGTCGCAGACCTTGCCGGTGTTGCGGTGGCTGACCCGGGTGGCGAGTTCCTGGAAGGTCACGTAGGCGACCGAGTGCAGGAAGCCCGCGTCGGCCTCGGTGGGCGAGGCGAAGCCGTTGGTCATGTGGATCATGCGCGCCTCTTCGAGGGCGACCGGATCGACGCCGCGCGTGACAACCAGGTAGTCGCGCATGACGATGCCGTGGCGGTTCTCCTCGGCGGTCCAGCGGCCCACCCACGTGCCCCATGCGCCGTCCTGAGAGAAGTTCTCGGCGATCTCACGGTGGTAGGAGGGTAGGTTGTCTTCGGTCAGCAGGTTGGTGATCATGGCCGCCTTGGCGACCTCGTTCAGCCGGGACTGCTCCGGGTCCCAATCCACCCCGCCGAGTACCGCGAAATTGCGGCCTTCGTCCCACGGGACATAGTCGTGCGGATGCCATTCCTTTGCCAGGGAGAGGTGCCGGTTGACGTTTTCTTCGGCAACCGGCTCCAACTCCGTGAGCAGCTCGAGTTGAGTCAGATCCCTTGCCATGCATATGCCCTTCATGTGTGCGTGCGCTCTTGCAGGTCGTCCCCCCAAGGTAGGACCGTGCCGATGCGGCCATACCTTACGGCACCGTAAGTGTGATGCGAAACGCATCTGTCTGACAATCGATGCCCTGGTGATGCACGTCATACGCCTTCGTTGGCGCTCGGCGACCGCGTCGAGTCTATGGCTTCGGCCCGCAACGAGGGGAATATCGCTACGGGCCGAGAGTTGTTAGCCCAGCGTGCTCGATCACACAGTGTGCCTTGATGCGGGACTGCCGCTGGCGGCGGGACCGGCTTGCCCGGCCGACATCGAGTGTCGCAGCGCTGGTTCAGCGCTTGCCGCCGAACAGACTGCCGAGCACGTTCGCCAAAGCGCCACCTGAGTTCTTGGCCAGTGCCTCGCCGATCGCGCCGCCGATGCCGCCGCTGTTGCTGCCGCCGCCGAGCAGCCCGCCGAGCAGGTCGCCGATGCCACCGCCGCCTGCCTGTGTCTGCGGTGCGCCGGTGCCACCGCCGCCACCAGTCAGCTGCTTGGCCAGATAGGCGAGCACGATCGGGGCGAGCATCGGCAGCAGTTTGGACACCAGGTCGTTGCCGCCCGTGCCCTCGGTGGCGCCGAGCGCGCTGATCACCGTGTTCTTCTCTGCACCGAAGACGTTGTCGACGATCTTCGAGCCGTCCGCGACGTCGACCTTATCGATATCGACCTGGCCCTCGCCTTCGACGAGGTCGCCGTGGTTGTCGAGCGCGCCGACCAGCGAGGCGGCGCCTTCCGGCTGGGTGGCATTGGCCTGCAATCCGCCGAGCAGCGTCGGTAGCGCCGCCTTGACCGCGTTGGTCGCGGTGCTCTGGTCGACGCCGAGCTTCTCGGCGATCTGGGGTATGGGTACCTGGGAGAGCAAATCATCGAAAGAAGTCATCAGCTCCGCCTGTCGTGGATGGTGTCCAGGATGTACAGGTGCGCGCCCACAGTAGGGGAAACCCCGCGGGTGATGTGGTGTTTCGTGGCCGGAGCGGGCGCGTCGCCCATCGATGAGACAGGTCGGGCGTCCGGTACGGAACCGGACGCCCGACAAGGTGCCCCCAGTAGGGCTCGAACCTACGACCTGCGGATTAAAAGTCCGTAGCTCTACCAACTGAGCTATAGGGGCGCGGAGGGACAGTGTAGTGGGCCTGGCGCGTATCCGGTAACCGGGGCGGCGGCGCGTCCGATGCGGCCGGACGCGGCTGGTGCCTGCACCGTGCCGGCGTCGCCGAGAGGCGGTGTGGCAGCGGGTAACAAAGGGTGCGAGCGCGACGATGCTGCCGGTAAACATTTGGTACCCAGCTTTGTTCATTTCGCCGAGACATGGATATCATCGAAACATGTTGTCTACCAAAGTCTTTGGATTTGCGGGGGGCGCGGGCCGAAGCTCGGGGGAGCGCGTCGTCGGCGCGGGCTGGTGCCGCGCGTCGAATGGACACGTCATCGGTCGGCCGGTCGACTCGAGTGAACGTGGCTGCGACGCTGTCGAATTCGGGAATCGAGCAGGCGACCCGAGTTGATTGCGGAATGTTTGCCGTAACAGATAGTCGAGTCTGCTTGCAACCCTACTCTCCAGTTTGCCGCGTGTCGGATGACGATTCCGGGTACGGTGACGACTTGGTGAATACCGGAAGAATCGCCGTCTTGCCCGGCGTTCCGGAATTCGGCCTATCGTTGTTGTGTTCGAACGTGTCGCGACCGGTATGGCCGATCGTGGCGAACTACGAATCGACGCCGGGGGAGGCAGATCCGAGACAAAGAAATACCCGGGTGCGCACCCCCTGCGGCGCACCCGGGCAGGGAAACTATACCAGCTGGTGTTTTTTAGGTTTATCGCAAGTTTTCGTACCGAAAGTTTGAAACTGGGCGAAAACCCGGTTTGAAGTATTGATAAAACTCATAACTTCGCGCCAAGGGTCTGTTCCTTTGGGGGGCATCGATTGGCGGCGAGTAGGCTTCGGAGGCGTTTCGAGCATGGCACGGCAGCAAGAGCGGGCCCGCCGGACACGCGCGGCGATTATCAGGTCCGCCGCCGTTGAGTTCGGGAAGAGCGGCTATGCCGCTGCATCGCTCAACCGCATATTAGAAGGATCGCGCGCCACCAAGGGCGCCATGTACTTTCATTTCGATTCCAAGGAAGATCTGGCTCGCGCCGTACTGGAGACGGCGGTCGAGCGCTATCGCGCCTCGGCCGAACGTTGGCTCATCAGAACGGATCTCGGTGCGCTGGACATCCTGCACGGCATGATCGACGAGATGGCGCTGCGATTGGAGCACGACATCATCGTCCAGGCCGAGTACCGGTTGATCATCGAGCCCGACTTCTATCGGGACGTGCAAACCGGTGGTGGACGGATTCTCGGCCGCGCCACCAGGATGCTCACTGTCCGTGCCGTCGAGCAAGGGCAGCTGCGCACCGACGCGGACCCGGATCGCTTCACCCGCACGTTGGCCGCCGCACTCGCGGGTCAGCGCTACATGGTGGACCTCTTCGGCGGCGGGGCGGATCTGCGCGCCCGGTTCCAGGAGGCGCTCGAGGTGATCGTCGAGGCCATGGCCACTCCGGAGTGGGCCGAGAAGTTCCGCAAGGATGGGTGGCAGGCTCGAGCTCGCCTGGAAGACCTCGGTTTAGGGCTGTGACCAGCCGGTTTGGAAAGCGCTACCGGTCTGTCATAAGCTAACCGAGCTCCCAACGGATACCCGTTGAAAGCCGGTCTGGAGGAATCCAGGACGAGCCCCCTTCGTCTAGCGGCCTAGGACGCCGCCCTTTCAAGGCGGTAGCGCGGGTTCGAATCCCGTAGGGGGTACGGTCTTCGGATCGTTGGTAGCACGCAAGGCCCTGTGGCGCAGTTGGTTAGCGCGCCGCCCTGTCACGGCGGAGGTCGCGGGTTCGAGTCCCGTCAGGGTCGCAAGATAAGTGCCGGAGCAATCCGGCACTTCGCGTATGGCATTCAATACGGGTGCCTGCGGCCAGGTAGCTCAGTTGGTACGAGCGTCCGCCTGAAAAGCGGAAGGTCGCCGGTTCGATCCCGGCCCTGGCCACCAAATCCCCTTGACATTGCACGTGGTCAGGGGGATCTTTCGCGTCTATACCCCTGCTGGGGCATGTGTCCGTGGGTGACCGCTGTTTTCCGCCCGATGTTGCACGTATGTCGCACGGCGTCTGTAACGCTGATCACAGTCTGCGGATTACCTCGGTGTTGGTTGTTGCTCGGACCAGTTGATCGGATGCGCTCGTCAGCTCTTCGGGTGGAGAAACATGGCAGTGCATCCGTATGCCACGTTGGCGCCGGCCGTTGAGTACACCCTGGGCTCATATCGTCGGCTGAAGTAGTCCGGCTCCCGGATCAGGGTCACGTTCGGCCCTCGGGCCTACCGATGTGGTCACCTTCGTCCCAGGCCAACGGTTGTGTCGGGCTTTGCCCGAAATCTCGGATCGGCTGGGGGATCGGTGGGATGCTGGGGGTATGGCTGAGCGCTGGTATTACTGCCTGAAGCACAACCGGGCCGAGCAGGGGCGGCAGTGTTGGTTCCGGGATCGGATGGGGCCGTATCCGGATCAGGCCACCGCTGAGCGGGCGTTGGAGATTGTGCGTGCGCGCAATGAGCGCGAGGATGCGCGGGATCGGTCGTGGCGCGAGGGCGAATGAGGAAAACCGCGGCGCGGTGCACGTCGTTGTGACACGACGGGCGCCGCGCACAACCGGGTCAGACCATCGCGGACTGCGTCTTGTCGTCGCCGACGGGCATCGTCTCGATGCTGGCCGAGTCGTCGACGACGACGGCGGTCCAGG
Organism: Nocardia sp. NBC_01009; assembly: GCF_045208035.1. Taxonomy (NCBI): domain Bacteria; kingdom Bacillati; phylum Actinomycetota; class Actinomycetes; order Mycobacteriales; family Nocardiaceae; genus Nocardia; species Nocardia sp. NBC_01009. The sequence continues at coordinate 1,942,478 of NZ_CP108695.1, forward strand.
AGCGAAATGCGTCCTTGTCGTCGTTCGACACGCCGAGCAGCTCGCTGGAAGGTCGAGCAGTTTCGTTCGGGTGTGAACCAGGAAAAGCCCGGCGAGCGGACCGGCCGTGGTGCAGGCAACAGAATGTCCATGCGCCCGAGGCATTTCCGAGCGAGTGTTGCACAGGTATCTGGTTCGGCCCCGGAGGTGGGACGAAAGTTGACGGAACGTCGGGGAGTGCGCTCAGGTGCTGTTTAGGTCGATCAAGTACGGTTTCCTGAAATCAGACGAATGCTCGGGGTCCTGTCGTGGGCTCGGAGCTGACAGGTGAGCAGGGAGGGCGACCCTTGAGGGTTACCGTTGTTGTGCCGACCTACAACGAGCGGGAAAATCTGCCGGTTGCGGTGGAGCGGCTGACGGCGCTGCCAGTGCCCGACCTGCATGTGCTCGTGGTGGATGACAATTCGCCGGACGGGACGGGTGAGGTCGCCGACAAGTTGGCGGTCGAGCTGCCGAACGTCGTCGGCGTGCTGCATCGCACCGAGAAGGACGGATTGGGCCGGGCCTACATCGCCGGGATCACCCGGGCGCTGGACGAAGGTGCCGACGTGGTGATCCAGATGGACGCCGACCTATCCCATCCGGCCGAGGTGATTCCGGCCATGCTGGAGAAGCTGACCACCACCGATGCCGGCGTGGTTCTCGGATCGCGCTACGTGCCGGGCGGGTCGACCGCCGCGGAGTGGAAGTGGTATCGCAAAGCGCTCTCGTCGTGGGCCAATTTCTACGTGAACCTGATTCTGCGGCTCGGTGTGAAGGACGCCACCGCCGGTTTCAAGGCGTGGAAGGCGGATACGCTGCGCGCGATCGACGTCGCCTCGATCCGCAGCAACGGCTATTCGTTCCAGGTCGAGATGAACTATCGGACGATCAAACAGGGCATCACGATTGCCGAGGTGCCGATCCGTTTCGAGGAGCGCACCCTCGGCGCATCGAAGATGAGCCTCAAGGTGCAGCTGGAGTCGGCCCTGATGCCGTGGAAGCTGCTCTTCGGTCGCAAGGTGTAGCCGAACGCCCAGGGTCCCGCGTCGTACTCGAATGCGGGGCGCTGGGCTTTGTTCGACAACGCTCGTCTGGTTTTGCTCGAAAGGGCTAGTCCGCGTCCGGTTCCGGCCAGTTCAGCAGCGTGTCGAGGTAGAGCTGTCGTACCGACTCGACCTCGTCCTGCATATCGTCGGGATCCCAGCCGCTCACATCGATGGGCGCGAGGATCGCGACGTCGACCGTGCCTTTGCGTGCGACCATCGAATTGCGCCACGAGATTTCGCCCGCGTTGCGGATCACCACCGGGATCACCGGCACACCGGCCTGTAGCGCGATATGGAACGCGCCCTTCTTGAACGGCAGCGGGCTCGGTGTGTACGAGCGATGGCCTTCGGGGGCGACGGCGATGGATAGACCCGCGCGCAGCGTCTCCACCACCGGCGCTAGCGCGGCCTTCGCCTGCTCGGTATTCGAGCGATCGATGAATGTCACTCCAACGAAACGCATCAACGGCCCGAATATCGGATTGCGGGTCAGTTCCTTCTTTCCGATGCCGGTGACGCCGCCCACCAGGACCTTGGGCACGATGATGACGTCGAATTGGCTCTGATGGTTGAAGAGAAATACCGCAGGCCGCGGTGTCCGCGCATGCTCCGCGCCGGAGACGCGGATTCGCACACCGATAGCCCCGAGGGTGCCGCGCGTCGCGTAGGCCATCAGTCCATCGGCCATCTTTCTGCGCTGCCGTGTGTAGGACTTGGCGATCACGCCGAGGAAGGCGCCGCCGAGGAGTGCGGCGAATCCCGCGATCGTCCGGCCGTAGTCGGCCGGGCTCGGGGTCTGCCGTGGCCGGAACGTCAGCTTCGGCCAATCCTGTTCGGTGGCTACCACGCTGAGCCGTTTATCGGGGTTCACCGCCACCGGATGGCCGACCAGCGACAGCAACGGCAGATCGGCGAGTGTGTCCGAATAGGCATAGCTGCGGCCGAGGTCGACGCCTCTTGCGGCCGCGAAACTGCCGACCGCATCGGACTTGCCGTTGCGCCACAACGTCTTTCCCTCGACGTAGCCGGTGAGGATGCCTTCGCTGGTCGCCATCGGGGTGTACAGCACGTGCTCGATGCCGAGTGCGGCGGCCGCAGGCGCCACCTGGAACCTGGTCAGCGAGGTGGCGAGCACCAGGGTGTGCCCGGCGGCCTCATGGGCTCGGATGAGCTGCCATGCTTCGGGATACAGGCGCCCGTAGATGGATCGTTCGAAGAGACGTTGGCCGAGCGCGTCGAGTTCCGCCTCCGGCCGCCCCGCCAGCGCGTGCATGGACAGGTGCACGAACCGTCCGTACTCGCCGTCGGTGAGGCCGTTGCGAATGCCGCCGAGCAGCGTTGTGGCCGCTGTCGGGGCGTTCGGCCGGAAGACGCGCCGCAACAGCGAGGGCCGGGCGAACCCGTCCGCGATGGTGCCGCCGAAGTCGAAGACAGCGGCGATTTCGGGTCCCTGCGGGCCCGACCGGATCGCGGCGATCGCCGCATCGAGATCCGTTGGCGCAGTCTCGCTGTGCGCAATAGTCGCGCCTTCCTCCTGCGCCGTAGTGTTGCGCGCACCCATCACGGCTCCTGCACTAGTCGGTTCGACGGATCCAAGGTGGCGGCCTGGGAAATACGGTTGCCGATGGCGCGCAGTCGTTCGGCGAACTCGAGTCTGCGCTCGGTCAATTCGGCCCGGCGTTTGGCCGAATCCCGCCCGACCGGTGTCAGCAGCCCGTGGTTGTCCGCGAGTTTCAGTGCGCTGGTGAATAGTTCGGTCGATACCGATTCCGGGCTGTGCAGCCGCTGCTGCAGCATCATCTGTTTGCCGACCCGGACGCACTCGTCGATGAACAGCTTGCGGTCGATCTCCTCGGCGGGGTCACGGGCGGCAAGCCGTTCTGCCACCACCAGTTGCGCGTCGAAGAAGGAACGCAAGGTGCGGTGCGCCATCATGAATCCGGAGGCGGTGAGGGTGGCGAGCACATCGGTGCCGAAGGTGTCCTCGGTGGTGTGGGTGTTCCAATCCGGTTCGAGCACCAGCATTTCCGTGGTCATCTGTTCGGCGAACTCGGACCGTTCGGGGAAGAAGAAATCGAACTTCAGCAGGTCGCGCAGGCGGAACGCCTCGTCCCAGCCTGCCTTCAGCTGGTTCGGTGCTGGTGTGTCGAGCGCGGTCAGGATGGACAGTTCGAGGATCGCGCGGTTGATGAACCAGTGCACGGCGCTGTTGCGGTAGAACGCGGCTTCCAGGTGGGCGCCCGCCTCGATCGAGTAGATCGGTTCCAGCCCGCCGCGATAGACGGTGACAACCTTGGCCAGCGACAGCTGTTCCAGCACCACGGCGAGGCTCTGTTCGTCGCGCAGCGCGTCGAGCTCACCGCTGGGCAGCGCGCGCTTCTCGATGTAGTTCAGCACCGGATCGAGCACTGCGCGCACCTCGCCGCGGGTCAGCGCGCGTCCGTGCACACCGAGCAGTGCCAGGGTGGCCAGCGCGTTCACCGTGATCGGGGTGACGGCATTGATGCCGACGGCGACCTCGAACGCCAGCCGCTGCACGGCCTTTCGTTCCCGTTCGGCGATCTCTTCCTCGGCGGCAGTGGAGCCCGGCCCATCCAGCGCCGAATCGGTGCTGTGTAGCGGAATGGACAGCGGTGGCGTGACGAGCGGATCGCCATACGCCGCAAGCCGGTCGCGCGCGGACAGCGGTTCGCCGAAGCTCACATAGACGTGTCCGGCCGAATGCTGTTGGCTGCGAATGTAGCGCGCCAGCCAGGCCAGGCCCTCGGGCTTCTTCTGCCCGCCCACCTGTTCGGTGGCGATGGCGCCGAGTTCGTTGAGCCGCTCATAGGTGATCGACACCGGCACCAGCATGACGTCGTCGATGCGATTCGAACGGACAGCGGCGGCAAGATAATTCAGTAGCCCGTAGCGCGGCGGTCGGAGCTTGCCGGTGCGGGTGCGGCCGCCCTCGAAGTACCACTCCAGGTTGAATCGCTTGGCGAGCAGGTAGGCGAAGTATTCCTCGACCACCGCCTTGTAGACCTCGTCGTCGCCGAAGCTGCGCCGGATGAAGACGGTGCCGGTGCGCCGGGCGATGGGGCCCATCGGCCAGAAGCTGAGGTTCGCGCCGCCGATCACATGGTTCGGCGGAAAATCATTGCGGGCCAGCACATCACCCAGCACGAATGCGTCGACGTAGGAGCGGTGCGAAGGTAGAAAGACCAGCGGATAACGCCGGTTGAGGGTCCGCAGTCCGGCGAGCCCGGATTCCTCGGTGTGCACCTTCCAGGTAGAGGCGTGCACCGGCCGCATCGCCTGGGTGAACAGGTCCGAAACCAGCCTGCTCTGTGCGGCAACGAGTTCCTGCAGCCCCTTCTCGGCCCTGCGGTACACCTCGTGCGGGCTTGCGCCGATCTGGTCGGCGATGACGTCGAGCCGGTGCAGGAAGTCGGGAGAGTCGAGGATCTCCTCGGCCACCAGCCGCGGCACCTTGTACCGATCACCGATCACATTGCGTTCGGCGCGTTCCAGCACCACGAGCGCGGCGCGCACAATGGCGCGGGCGAACGGCTCTGCGGAGCCCGCGATGAACATCGCGGTGGCCTCGGGGTTGTTGGCGCGCAACTCGCTGAGCAGCGCGGGCTGCCCGGTGAGCACGACGTGGCGGTCCGGCGACTTGCCGATCAATCTGCGCTGGGCAAGCCAGTGCGGCTTGCGCGGATTGCTCAGCAGCGCCATGTCGGCGAAGGTGACACGGCGGACCCCGTCGCGTTCGGGGGGCAGCCACAGCACCCGCACGGGGACGACGAGTGGATCGTCGCTGCGGCCTGCCAGCCGGGTGGCGATGGCATCCGCGTCCAAGTCCAATTGGGTGACGGGTGCGTGCACGCCGAATTCCTTGGCGATGCCGTCGTCGGTGAGCCAGGCGCCGACGAGCTCGCGTTCGACTCTGGAGCTCGCGTCGACGAGGGCCACCACCGATCCGGGTGTCGTTGCTCGCTGAGCCTGCGCGGGTGAGTCCCCGCGGTGATCAATCATGACCAGATCCCTCCGCAACTGACGATCCCCCTATTCAAGCCCGCCACGGCATTCCGCGCAGGAACTCCGGCTCGCGAGTTCGCCGTGTTTCGGCTGTCGGGCCCATTGGGCGGCGTCCTGACCTTTGCCGGTCCGCGCGTGGCTTCGGTCCGACCGCGTCCGGTGTGCCCATTAGGCTGCGCGCATGGACTGGGCGTTGCGCACATGCGGTTGGCACGGCCACTACACCTACGCGCCGGACGAGCCCGAACTACGGGATCGGCTGCGCGTCGATACGGTCGCCGGGGAGGCCTGGCGGTGCCTGCGGTGTGGCACCTTCGTGCCTGGCGACCCGGTCGGCTCGGGGCCTGCCGATCACGCGCCGGAGGTGCCGCGCGGCAGATTGCTGCGGGACCGCTGGCTGATGCGTGCGCTGGCGATCGAGCGGTTGCTGCGTGGTCTGCTCCTGGTGGCGGTCGCGGTGGTCGTCTTCAAATTCCGCTCCTCCCGCGAGACCATGCGGGCGGCATTCGATCAGGATCTGCCGCTGTTGCGGCCGTTCGCCGATCAGATCGGCTGGGACATCGACCGATCCAAGCTCGTGCGGCTGGCCGGCGAGGCGTTCGACCTGTCGCACACGACCTTGCTGTGGATCGGGTTCGGCATCCTCGCGTATGCGGGTTTACAGATGCTGGAGGCGGTCGGGTTGTGGCTGGTCAAACGCTGGGGTGAGTACTTCGCGGTCGTCGCGACGAGTCTGTTCCTGCCCTTGGAGATCTACGAGCTGACCGAGAAGATCACCGCGTTGCGGATCGGTGCGCTGGTGCTCAATATCGCGGCGGTGGCGTGGTTGGTCTACAGCAAGCGGTTGTTCGGGCTGCGTGGGGGCGGTGCGGCGTATCACGCCGAGCACAGTGCGGAGAGTCTGTTGAGTGTCGAACGGGCGGCGGTTGCTGTGGCTGTCGGCACACTTCCGGCCTAGCCAGGTAATGCTAACCTTACTTCTCAAAGTTAGGTCAGCATTACCTTTGGAGGATCGTTGTCGACCACGGAACGTTTGCGCCTGGAGTACGTGACCGATCCGGCGGCAGCGATGTCCTGGCTGGCTGCCGCCGATCGGTTCGGCGAGTACGTCATGTACGAGCGCCCGGGTGAATGGGTCTTCGCGGCCGATCCGCTCGGCAGTGTGGAACTGGACGCGCACGAGCTGCGCGTGGTGTGGGAGGGACAGACCACCACCAGTGTGTGGGACGGCAGCCCCGCGAGCGTCATCGACCGCGCGCTGGGCGCGCTGCCGCTCGGCAGCCGCCAGGCATACGGCTGGATCGGATTCGAATTCTGCGCGTGGGCGCTGGAGGCCACCGCGCATCTGCATCCGCGGACGTCCTTGGCGCACCTGATGATTCCGCGCATCGAAGTGGCGATCGGCGAATTCGGTGTGCGCATCTCGGGTGCCACCCCGGCCGAGACCTGCGATATCCACGATCTCATCGCGGTCTCGCAGGAGAGCGAACTGCCGCAGGCGCATCCGACGGACGTCCGCCCCGATCCGACCGGATACCGCGATCGGGTCGCCGAAGCGGTCCGCGAAATCCGTTCTGGCCGCTACCAGAAGGTCATTCTGTCCAGGAAGGTCGAGTTGCCTTTCGTGGTCGACGTGCCCGCCACCTACCGGCTCGGTCGCGCCAACAACACCCCGGCGCGCTCGTTTCTGTTGCGGCTCGGCGGACTCGAGGCGGCGGGCTTCAGTCCGGAACTGGTCGCTTCGGTGGACCAGGATCGGGTGGTCACCACCGAACCGCTGGCCGGCACCCGCGCCTTCGGGCGCGGCCACGGTGCCGACATGGCGGCCAGGGCCGATCTGATTACCGACCCGAAAGAAATTGTCGAGCACGCTATTTCGGTGCAGACCTCATTCGGTGAGATCACCTCCGTCGCCGACCCCGGGACGCCCGCGGTCTCGGACTTCATGGCGGTGCGCGAGCGCGGCAGCGTCCAGCACCTCGCCTCCACGGTGCGCGGCAGGCTCGCCGCCGACCGCTCCAGCTGGGATGCGCTCGAGGTGCTGTTCCCCTCGGTCACCGCGTCCGGTATCCCGAAGCGCGAGGGCGTCGACTCCGTATTCCGCCTCGACGGCGCACCCCGCGGACTGTATTCCGGTGCGGTGGTGACGATTTCCCCGACCGGTGCCATGGAGGCCACGCTGGTCCTGCGGGCGGTCTACCAGAACACCGAGGGCGCGTGGCTGCGTGCGGGCGCCGGCGTCGTCGGCCAGTCGCTGCCCGAGCGCGAGTTCGAGGAGACCTGCGAAAAGCTGGGCAGTATCGCCCCGTATGTGGTGAAGGCCTAGCAGCCGGATCCGCTGCGAAAGGCCCGGCCGTCGGAAAGTCGGCCGGGCCTCTTGCGTTCGCCGTCAGGCTTCGGCGCGCAGGGCCTTCTTGTCGATCTTGCCGACAGCGGTGAGGGGCAGGGAGTCGGCCTGCCGCAGGAGGTCGGGGAGTTTGTAGGTGGCTAGACCGCGGTCGGTGAGGAAGGTCTTGACCTCGGCCAGGGTTGGCATGGCGGCGTCGACCACCAGTACGGCGCAGACCTTTTCGCCGAGGGCGGCGTCGGGCCGGCCGACCGCAGCGGCGTGCCGAACGGCGGGGTGGGCGAGCAGGTGTTCTTCCAGCTCGTCGCAGGAGATGTTCTCACCGCCGCGGTTGATGACGTCCTTGATACGGCCGGAGACGATCAGGTGGCCGGTGGGGAGGCGCCGGACCAGATCTCCGCTGCGGTAGTAGCCGTCGGGGGTGAAAGCGCGGGCATTGTGCTCGGGGGCGCGGTAGTAGCCGCGAATGGTGTAGGGGCCCTTGGTGAGCAGCTCGCCTTCGGCGCCGGGAGCGACATCGTTGCCGTCGGCATCCACCACGCGGACCTCGTCGGCAGCGGAGAGCGGGCGACCCTGGGTGGTGCATACGGTGTCGGCGGAATCGTCGAGACGGGTGTAGTTGAGCAGGCCCTCGGCCATGCCGAACACCTGTTGCAACCGCACCCCGAGCGCGGGCTCGACGTCGCGGGCATTCACCTCGGCCAGCCGGGCGCCGCCGACCTGGAGCAGCCGCAGCGATCCGAGATCGGCCTCCTCCCATTCGGTTGCCGCGCACCACAACTGGGCCAGCGGCGGAACCACGGCCGTGACCGTGACCCGGTGCCTTTCGATCACGGCGAAGGCATTTTCCGGACTCGGATCGGTGAGGAAGGCGATCGCGCCGCCCACCCCGATGGTGCCGAGGATGCCGGGGCAGGCCAACGGGAAATTGTGTGCCGCGGGCAGTGTCGCGAGGTAGACGTCCGCCTCGGTCAGTTCGCACACCTCGGCGCTCGCGGTGGCGTTGTAGACATAGTCGTCGTGGGTGCGGGCGATCAGCTTCGGCAGGCCCGTCGTCCCCCCGGAGACCAGCATCAGCGCGATATCGCTCGGATCGATGGTCGGCAGCGAATCACCGTTGCGTGGAACAGAATTCAGGTCGGTAAAGGTTCCCGGATCGCCCAGCACCAGCACGTGCCGCACAGTCGGGACGGACTGCTGGACGGTCGCTGCGAGGTCCCGGTAGTCGAAGTCGCCGAGGCGGTCGGCGATGAGATAGGCGACCGCACCGGAAAGGCGGGCCAGGTGTTCGATCTCGGCGCGGCGGTGCGCGGGCAATGTGAGCACCGGGATGATCCCCGCACGGAGCAGCCCGAACAGCACGGTCGCGAACTCCGGCACGTTCGGCAACTGCACGACGACTCGATCGCCCGGCGCAATCCCCAGCGCGATCAGCCCGTGCGCCATGCGGTCGGCATCGGCATCGAGTTGCGCGTAGCTGCGCCCGCCGTCGCCTTCGAGCAGTGCGGTGCGATCCGGATGCTGTCGCGCCGTGGCACGCAGCAGATCATCGAGTGGGCGACCGGTCCAGTAGCCCGCCGCACGGAATGCGTCGGCGTCGGCCGCGGGGAAGGGCACGTAGCCGTCGCCGGCGGTGCCGTTCCGAGCGAGGTGCAAGCGGTCGCTAGCGGTGGGTGTCGAAGTCACGGTCGGCCTCACAGGTGGGAGCACAGCAGATGCGCACTGCCGGATCGGGTCTCTGAATATAGGTTAGGCAACCCTATATTAGTGGCTCGGCAATCGCCCTCCCGTGTCGATTCGTCGAACGGCGGTGGTCGAGTAACGGCAGCGACAGCAACGTGGGCGCGCGGGGCCGTGCGCACGCCGAATTCACCCTCATACCGGACTAGACTCGCCCACATGGGTGGCTGGGACACATTGAACATTCCCGATCAGAGTGGCCGGACGTTCATCGTCACCGGTGCGAACAGCGGGCTCGGCGCCGTGACGGCGCGAGCGTTGGCCGGTGCGGGGGCCGAGGTAGTGCTGGCCTGTCGCAATGTGGCCAAGGGGGAGCGGGTCGCGAGCGGGATCGGAGCGCGTGCGCAGGTACGCAAGCTCGACCTCGCCGACCTGGCCTCGGTGCGGGAGTTCGCCGATTCGGTGGACAAGGCCGACGTGCTGATCAATAACGCCGGTGTGATGGCGGTGCCGCTCGGCCGGACCGCCGACGGTTTCGAAATGCAGGTCGGCACAAACCATCTCGGCCACTTCGCGCTGACCGGTCTACTCCTGGACAAGATTTCCGATCGAGTGGTCACGGTATCCAGCGGTGCGCACCGCACCGGCAAGATCGATCTGGATGATCTGAACTGGGAGCGCCGCAAGTACCAGCGCTGGCCCGCATACGGCCAGGCGAAGCTGGCCAACCTGATGTTCGCCAATGAGCTGCACCGCAGGCTGACCGCAGCGGGCTCGCCGAAGATCTCGGTTGCCGCGCACCCCGGCTATGCCGCGACCGAGCTGCAATCGCACACCGAATCGGTTCAGGACACGATCATGGCCTACGGTAACCGGCTGCTGGCGCAGAGCGCCGAGATGGGCGCGCTGCCAGAGCTTTTCGCGGCCACCGAGAAGATCGAGCCGGGCGCGTTCTACGGGCCGGACGGCTGGCTCGGCCTGCGCGGCTACCCGGCCCGCTCCAGCTCCAGCGCGGCGTCGAAGGATGCCGAAGTAGCGCGTGGGCTGTGGGAGCTGTCGGAGAAACTGACCGGCGTCACCTACAACTTCGGCAAGTAGCCTACGGCTTCGGGAAGTAAACGGCGGCCGGATGTCCCTGCATACGGGACGTCCGGCCGAATCCGTTCGGGGGCGAGGCTCAGCTCAGGATGTGCAGGTCGTAGAAGAGCTGGTAGCGGTTCGGTTCGTCCGGCAGGAACCAGTGGAATCCCTCGAGCAGGAACACCGCGACCAGATTGATCGCCAGCACGATGGCGAGGAACCACAGCGCGATGCGCCCGACCATGCGGTGCGGTGTGGCCGGGATGGCCGGTGCGGCGGTTTCGTGCGAAAACGACAGCACGACACCGATAGTCGCGATCGCGGCAACGAACAGGATCCACGCCCAGACGTACAGGTGCAGACCGAGCACCGGGTCGCCGTAGCCGGGATCACCGGGCAGGATGTGTAGCATTGTCTGCCACCAAGACGCGAAACCGCCTGCGACACAACCGACTAGGGCCAGACCCCAGCCCATGGTGTAATCGTGGGCCTCGATCGTCCCGTTCATGCCCTCGCGCACAATGGACGCGGCGCCCAAGGCAGCAAGCGCCATGAACATGCGCTGCACGATGCACAGCGGGCACGGGTACTCCCACGCACCGAACTGGAACGCGAGCCCGCCGCAGATGACGCCGGTCCAGCCGATCACGAAAATTACCGCGAGCCAGTATTGGATCTGGCCGAGGGCCGTTCTCGTGGTCGATGGCCGGATCGTCGTCATCAGTAGCTCAATCCGAGTCCGAGACTGCTGGTGATGTGATGCGCGAGCAGCAGTACCGCCGCGAGTAGCAGCACCCACCACGCACCGACCACGACCCGTCGGGAGCGCTGCTGGAACAGGGCGACCATGGCCGCCAGCAAACCGCCGAAGATGAGCGTGTCCATGGCAGAACGGTACTAGTTTCCGGCTCTCACCAGCCAAGATAGTGTTTTGACACGCCGCAGGGGCGGGTCGTTCGACGCGCCGGGCAGTGCGCTGCGCCTGCGGGCCGCGCAGCGAATGTATCGGTCTGGGTCAGTCGTGCACAGCGTCGAACGTTCTCCGGTACCAAGGCCTTCCAAGCAAGTCGGAGCGCTCACCATCGGCGGCCGGGTGGTGCGGCTCGCCCCGGCTCCGGCACATAGTCGACGACGGCAGAGTCGAGTGGTCCAGCTCATATTCGAGCCGGTGTCACACATCGTTTCGCTGTGTCGTCCTCACTGTGAAGCCATCGAATAGAAAAGGAAGTCATCTCATGGACGCTCGGATGAATCTCTACGCCAACCCGGTCGCCGCCAGCTTCACCAAGCGACTCACCATGGCGGGCAAGGTCATCGGTGATTCCGCGCTGCCTGCCGCCACCTACGAGCTGGTCAAGATTCGGGCCAGCCAGATCAATGGCTGTGGTTACTGCACCGACATGCACACCAAGGATGCAGCACATGCAGGTGAAACCTCCGTGCGGCTCAACCTCGTTGCCGCATGGCACGAGTCGACGGTGTTCACCGAGGCGGAGCGGGCCGCGCTGGCGTTCACCGAGGAGGCCACTCGCATCGGCGACGGCCGCAGCGTCAGCGACGAGGTCTGGAACCAGGTGCGCAAGCACTACGACGAGGACCAGACCGCCGCGCTCATTGCCGCCATCGCGATGATCAACGCCTGGAACCGGATGAACGTCATCGCCCGCACACCCGCGGGCAGCTATGAGCCCGGCCAGTGGGGGTGAGCGGCATCTCGGCACTAGCGCCGAGCCGAACGTCGTGATCGGTAGCAGCAAGCTGCCGAACATGACGTTCGGCTCATTCGGCGCGACCGCGCGGCACCGTGCGTTCACTGGTTGGTACCTGCCTGGTACAGTCGCCGACGTGCAGCGCGTGTATTTCTGGTTTAGCGAGCCGGCCCCGGGTGGGTCGGTCTGCGGCAACCTCCTGCGCTGACCAACTTTCCACCCCGAGCCGGATGACGACCGGCTCGACGGGTTTCCGTCAGTGAGTCGGCCTGACGTAAAGGAACCCACAACGATGACTACTGCTGCCGATGTCGATGCGCGGCATTCCGATCTCGATGATCAACGCACCCTCAGTGTGAGCCCATTGCGCTCACCGGCCGAGGTGCGTCGGGTGCATCCGATCACCGATCAGCTCGCCGACACCGTGCGTGCCGGCCGCAAGGCCACCGTCGACGTGCTCAACGGCGACGACGATCGCCTGATGGTGATCGTCGGTCCGTGTTCGGTGCACGATCCCGCCGCGGCGCTGGATTACGCGCGCCGCCTCGCCGCCAAGGCCGCCGAACTCGACGATCGGCTGCACGTGGTGATGCGGGTGTACTTCGAGAAGCCGCGCACCACCCTCGGCTGGAAGGGGCTGATCAACGATCCGCACCTGGACGGCTCCTTCGATGTCAACACCGGTCTCGGTTTCGGCCGCAAGCTGCTCGTAGACATCACCGCGCTCGGCCTGCCGGTGGCGTGCGAGTTCCTCGACCCGATCACCCCGCAGTACATCTCGGACCTGGTGTCCTACGGCGCCATCGGTGCGCGCACCGCGGCCAGCCAGGTGCACCGCCAGCTCAGCAGCGCGCTGTCCATGCCGGTCGGCATCAAGAACGGCACCGACGGCGATGTGCAGGTGGCCGTCGACGGCGTGCGCGCCGCGGCCGCCAGCCACGTGTTCCCCGGCACCGACCTCGACGGCCGTGCCGCACTCATCCGCACCTCCGGCAACCCCGACTGCCATGTGATCCTGCGTGGCGGCAGTTCCGGCCCGAACTACGATGCCGCCTCGGTCGCCGAATCGTGCATCCGGCTGGAGAAGGCCGGGCTGCCGCAGCGGATCGTGGTGGACGCCAGCCACGGCAACAGCAACAAGGACCACAACAAGCAGGTCGATGTGGTCACCGATATCGCGACGCGACTGGCCGCAGGTGAGCCGGGCGTTGTCGGTGTGATGCTGGAGAGCTTCCTCGTCGCAGGCCGCCAGGACCTGACCCTCGGCCACGCCGACGAGCTGACCTACGGCCAGTCCATCACCGACGCCTGCCTGGACTGGGAGACCACCGCCCGTCAGCTCGACCACCTGGCCGACGCGGTCGCGCGGCGACGGGATAGCTGAGGCCGCACTGCCTTCGGTGCACGCTGCGACGCCCCGGCTCATACCACCCCGGGCCCGGTGAAAGCCGGAGCAACTCGCTCCGTGCGAGCCGGGACCAGCGGTGGAGCTCGGTGAAAGCCGGGCCGAGTGTGGATCTCGGCTGTGGCAGTGGGTCGCGGCATGGACGACGGTCGAGAACCGGTGCGACTGTTCGGCTATCGCGGTGTGGCAATGATGCCGAGCAGATCTCCGGTGGACACGACCTCGATGTCGAAGGCGGCCGCGGTCAGGTAGTCGGTGAGGTGCCCAGGAGCCGGCTTCGGGCTGGTCGACACGGCGGCGTCCGGCCGGCCGTAGCCATAGAACAGGCAGAGCTTGCCGTTCTCGGCGAGGCAGTCGCGGACGAGGGCGAGTTCCGCCGTCGGCCTCTTGGTCCAGAACACGTTCATATTGACGGCGAAGATGATGTCGAATCCCGCCGCGTCCGGCCGATCTCGTCGAGCAATTGCTTCTTGTGCAGTTGCTCGAGCCCGGCCTGTACCAGCCTGACCCGTCCTGAATCGATGTGCACGGCATGTCGTTTCGCGGCGCGGGCGATCGCGGTCGGGGAGCGATCGACGCCGACGACCCGCCCGTCGCGCAGTCGCTCGGCGAGATAACCGAGCGAATCGCTCGACCCCGGCCCGATTTCGAGGATGCGATCATCCGGGCGCACCAGCATGGTTTCGATGATCCATCGAAACCGTTCGTCAGCCGCTATTACTGCAATCTAGGAGGTCGCGGCCGCGGGTGGGCCCGATTCGCGGGTAAGCCGTATCGACCTGCGGCCGATCGACGGATCAGACGCCCTGCGGCCAGCCGTCCGCATAACCCGGTGGATCGGTGGCGAGGCGGGCGGCAAGCCAGCTGTCGCGGCGGACACCGCGCTGCAGGCCGCCGAGCCTGGCCAGGCCCTCATAGCGAAAACCATTGCGGCGGACCGCCGCCGCGGAGGCATGGTTGCCGACGAAGGCGTGCCAGGTGATACGAGCAAGGGCCATGCCGTCGGGGTCGAAGCCGAAGTTGCACACCAGCGTGATCGCGCGCGACATCAATCCGCGTTCGCGGTGTTCGGGCACGAGCCAGAAGCCGATCTCGCGCGCCGACTCGTCGACCGCTCCCAGCGCGATCATGCCGATGACCGGGCCGTCGGCCTGCAGCCGCAGCGCCCAGGTCGGGTTGTCCGCCGCCCAGCCCCGCGTCACGAACTCGTCGAGGAACTGCTCGGCGTGCTCCCGGTGGTACGGCACCGGAATCGTCACCCATGCGGCGATGGCCGGATCCTGGCAGCATTCGACGATGGTGTCGGTGTCGGCCGCAGTCGGCGGCGACAACCACACCGTTTCGTCGGACAGTAGGCGTTCCTCCATCCGAGCATGGTGTCATGCGGGCAGGCGCGGAATCATCCGGATTTCGCATGACCGGACGCATGCCGTGGTAATCGGGCTGTGGTGTAGACCGTAGAATCGGGCCGATGGTTGCCGCTCTTCTCGCCGACTTGTTCGAATCGCATCGGACACATTTGCTTTCCGTCGGGTACCGCCTGACGGGCAGCGTCGGCGATGCCGAGGACGCCGTGCAGGAGAGCTTCCTGCGGCTGGCGGGTGCGCACCAATCCGAGATCGAGGATCTACGCGCCTGGCTGACCACGGTGGTGAGCCGAATCTGTGTGGACCGCTTGCGCAGTGCCGCGGTGCGCAGGGAAAGCTATGTGGGGCAATGGCTGCCGGAACCGGTGGTGACCGCTATCACGCCATCCAGCACACCCGACCCACTGGACGCGGTGGTTCGCAAGCAGGAATACCGCTTCGCGGCCATGGTCGTGCTGGACACACTGACGCCGCCGCAGCGAGTGGCATTCGTTCTGCACGACGGTCTTTCGGTGCCGTTCGACGAGGTCGCCGACATCCTCGGGGTCTCCGTGGACGCAGCGCGGCAGCTCGCCGTGCGTGCGCGCAAGGCCGTGGCACACACCCCGACTGCAGTGCCGGACGACGAACACGACGCCGCGGTGCAGCGGCTGCTGACCGCCTTGAGTTCCGGCGATATCAGTGCGGTTACCGCTGCGCTGCATCCGGATTCGACAATGATCGGCGATGCCAACGGCACCACCGCGACCGCGATCAACGTGGTCGGCGGCGCTGACCGGATCGCTCGCTTCCTACTCGGTCTTGCCCGCAAGTACGGGCTGGACGGCTCGACCGACACCCCGTCGGTCGATCTCGAATTCGCCGTGGTCAATGGGCAACTGGGTCTTGTGGTTCGGTGGTCGGTGGCGGGAGATTGGCCCAGCACCCATCGGACCAGGATCATGGGCTTCACGGTTCGCGACGGATTGGTCTGGGGCGCTTACGATATCGCCAATCCCGACAAGCTGTCGGGAGTTCATCTCGGGTGAAGTGACGCCAGGTCTGGCCCTCATCGCCTGCCCTGGCGCCACCTGTTCTATCGCCCGCTGGTTACGGCGTCGACGAACCGTTGAACCAGTTTCCCGTCGACGAACCGCTGAACCAGTTGCCGGTGGATGACCCGAGGCCGCCGTTGCCGGTCGATGATCCGAGCCCGAGGTCGGGTGTCGAGAAGCCCAGGAATGAGTCTCCGATCAGCAGATGCGCGATGTTGCGAAGCAGACCCAGCACTGATCCGGCGACCTCCGACGCGGCCGGATGCAGTAATAGGTCGAGGTACGAGGCCATAATCGCCCCTTTCGAGATTCGCCGTGCGGCGAGATGTGAGGTAGAACACGGCGAGGCTAGCCGCCGCCGGGACAACGCACAACCATGCAGGTAGAGCGCCCAAATAGGGAGTGAAACATAGCCATTCGCTATCTAATGGCAACAATAGCGACCGCTGGGCTACTCTCCGGATATGCCCACGCGTCCCGCCACTGTCGCCCGCTTGCGCCCCTTCGCCTCGACGATCTTCGCCGAGATGACCGAGCTCGCTATCCGCCACGATGCGGTCAATCTCGGCCAGGGCTTTCCCGATACCGACGGCCCGGCCGGGATGCTCGAGGTCGCGCGGCGGGCCATCGCCGACGGCCTCAATCAGTACCCGCCGGGGCGCGGCATGCCGGTGCTGCGGCGCGCCGTTGCCGACGATCGCGCCCGCCGCTACGGCACCCAGTACGACCCGGACACCCAGGTGCTGGTTACCGTCGGCGCGACCGAGGCGATCAGCGCCTCGATGCTGGGCCTGGTCGAGCCGGGCCAGGAAGTCGTGCTGATCGAGCCCTATTACGACTCCTACGCAGCCGCGGTGGCCTTGGCCGGTGCGACGCGGCGGACGGCTCGGCTGGTGCCCGACGGTGACCGCTTCGCCCTCGACCTGGACAGCCTGCGCGCCGCCATCACGCCCGCCACCCGGATGCTGGTGGTGAATTCACCACACAACCCGACCGGAACCATTCTCGGCCGCGCCGATCTCACGGCGATCGCCGACCTCGCCTGTGCGCACGACCTGCTGGTGCTCACCGACGAAGTGTACGAACATCTCGTCTACGACGGCGCCGAGCACATCAGCATCGCCACGCTGCCCGGGATGGCCGAGCGCACCATCGTGGTGTCCAGCGCGGCAAAGACTTTCAGCGTCACCGGATGGAAGACCGGCTGGGCGTGCGGTCCGGCGAATCTCATCGATGGTGTGCTCGCCGCCAAACAGTTCATGACGTTTGTGGCCGGTGGTCCGTTCCAGCCCGCTGTCGCGCACGCTTTGAACAATGAACTCGGCTGGGTGGCCGGTCTGCGAGACACTTTGTCGGACAAGCGCCTCCGGCTCTCGGCCGCGCTCGCGGACACCGGGTTCGAGGTGAAGGCCAGTGCGGGCGGCTACTTCGTCTGCGCCGACATCACCCCGATGGGGGCCTCCGATGGGCTTGCCTTCTGCCGGGAGCTGCCGGAGCGGATCGGCGTCGCCGCGGTGCCGGTCAGCGTGTTCGCCGATGACACCGAGGCATGGAATCGGCTGGTGCGCTTCACCTTCTGCAAACGGGACGAGATACTGGACGAGGGTGTCCGGCGGCTGCGTGCAGGCGTGCGCGTGAGCTGAGGCACGGCTGTCAGCGCAATGTTCCGTCCGGGCGCATGGTGTGCCTGGCCAGCGGCGCGCGCCACCGGTAGCGGCGCGCGAGCAACCGGACCGCAATGGCGATCAGTGCCGCGAGGAAACCCGTCCAGGCCCGGTAGGCGTCGAAATGTAATAGCACCGCTGTGGTCGCCGCGCCGAAAAGAGCAGGCACCGCGTACAGCTCCTGGTCCGGGCGCAGCACGCTCGGCACCTGCCCGCAGAGCACGTCCCTGATCACGCCACCCCCGATGGCGGTGACCATACCGAGCAGCGCCGCGGTCGGGGCGCCGGTGCCTTGGGAGTAGGCGACGACAGTGCCGGTGACGCAGAACAGGCCGAGCCCGACCGCGTCGGCGATCTCGAGCGGGCCGCGGGTCAGCCGGCTGGTCGGGTGCCGGAAGAACAGGACGAGCGCGGTCAGCAGGGATGCGCTGAGGTAGGTCAGGTCGGTGAATGCCGAGGGCGGTGTGCGTCCTATGAGCAGGTCGCGGATGACACCGCCACCGAGCGCGGTGCTGCAAGCCAGCACCGCCATGCCGAAGATATCGAGGTTCTTGCGCACCGCGAGCAGCGCACCGGAGGTCGCGAAGGCGATCACGCCGAGCAGCTCGCCGATCCGTTGTGCGGCATTGACCGCCGAGTCGAACTGTGTCGCCATGATGTCGAGTTCGGCGCCCATGAATCCGTTCCCTTCCGAGTGCACTCTGCTCGAGCAGAGTTGCACGACGGGGGAGCTGTGAGATCCGCGACACCCTGGTTACCGGTGCCGGATGGGGTCACCGGCGCGTTCAGGCCGGGGTCGGCCGTGCGCGGTCGGTCGCGAGCAGCACCGCGATGGCGCCGAGCATCGAGCCCATCAGGTACCGCTGTACGCGCAGCCACAGCGGCCTGCCGGTCAGGAAGGTCGAGATGCCGCCCGCACCGAGCACGATCAGGCAGTTCACCGCCAGCGCGACCGTGATCTGCACCATGCCGAGGCACAGACTCTGCAGCCACACCTGCCCGTGGTCGGGCGCCACGAACTGCGGAATCAACGCCATGTACATGATCGCGATCTTGGGGTTGAGCAGATTGGTGACCATGCCCATGGCGAACAGCCGCCGCGTCGGATCGGCGGGCAGTGCCATCGGTGCGAACACCGAGGTGCCGCCGGGGCGCAGCGCCTGCCAGGCCAACCACAAGAGATAGCCCGCGCCTGCCACCTTCACCGCCAGGTACAACCCGGGGACCACCGCGAACACCGCGGTGATGCCTGCGGTCGCGGCCGCCAGATACACCGCGAAGCCGGCTGCCACCCCGCTCAGCGACACCAATCCGGCCCGGCGTCCCTGCGAGACGGTGCGCGAGACCAGGTACATCATGTTCGGGCCCGGAGTGAGCACCATGCCGAGCGCCGCCGCTGCCACGCCGATCATCGCTGCCGTCTCGATCATGGTTCCGATCGTCGCCGATGGACCCGGCGCTCGTCTCGGTCCAGTTCGATGTCGCTGGACATGTGACCCGGACCGTTCCGCCCGCTGGGCTGTCGGTGGGTTCAGGGAGAATGGTCCGGAGCCAAACTAGGAGGCACCGTGACCGACGGTCCGCTGATCGTTCAGAGTGACAAGACGCTGCTGCTGGAGGTCGACCACGAGTTGGCCGATGCGGCGCGGCAGTCCATCGCGCCGTTCGCGGAGTTGGAGCGGGCGCCGGAGCATGTGCACACCTATCGGGTGACACCGTTGGCGCTGTGGAATGCGCGGGCCGCCGGGCACGACGCCGAGCAGGTGGTGGACGCGCTCGTGAGTTTCTCGCGGTATGCGGTGCCGCAGCCGCTACTGGTGGACATCGTCGACACCATGGCCAGGTACGGGCGGTTGCAATTGGTGAAGCACCCGGCACACGGGCTGGTCCTGATCAGCCTGGATCGGGCGGTGCTCGAGGAAGTGCTGCGGCACAAGAAGATCGCGCCGATGCTCGGCGCCCGCCTCGACGACGACACGGTGGTGGTGCATCCGTCGGAGCGCGGGCGGATCAAGCAGATGCTGCTGAAGATCGGCTGGCCCGCGGAGGATCTGGCCGGCTATGTCGACGGCGAGGCCCATCAGATCGACCTGGACTACACCGGCGGCGCCTGGCACCTGCGCGACTACCAGGAGATGGCAGCCGATTCCTTCTGGGCCGGCGGCTCCGGTGTCGTGGTGCTGCCCTGTGGTGCGGGCAAGACGATGGTCGGTGCTGCGGCGATGGCCAAAGCGAAGGCGACAACGCTGATCCTCGTCACCAACACCGTGGCAGGCAGGCAATGGCGCAGGGAACTGCTCGCGCGGACCTCGTTGACCGAGGACGAGATCGGCGAGTACTCCGGTGAACGCAAGGAGGTCAGGCCGGTCACCATCGCGACCTATCAGGTGATCACCCGCCGCACCAAGGGCGAGTACAAGCATCTCGAGCTGTTCGACAGCCGCGATTGGGGCCTGGTCATCTACGACGAGGTGCACCTGCTGCCCGCTCCGGTCTTCCGGATGACCGCCGACCTGCAGTCGCGCCGCCGGCTCGGCCTGACCGCGACCCTGGTGCGCGAGGACGGTCGTGAGGGCGACGTGTTCTCGCTGATCGGTCCGAAGCGCTACGACGCTCCCTGGAAGGACATCGAAGCGCAGGGCTGGATCGCCCCGGCCGACTGCGTGGAGGTCAGGGTGACGCTGACCGACGCCGAACGGATGTCCTATGCCACCGCGGAGCCGGAGGAGCGCTACAAGCTGTGCTCGACCGCTCGCACGAAAATTGCTGTGGTCGAGTCGATCCTGGCCAATCACAAGGACGCGCCGACGTTGGTGATCGGCGCGTACTTGGATCAGCTCGACGAATTGGGCGTCGCATTGAATGCGCCGGTGATCCAGGGGTCGACGAAAACCAAAGAGCGCGAAGAGCTTTTCGAGGCATTCCGGCGCGGCGACATCCCGGTTCTCGTGGTGAGCAAGGTCGCAAATTTCTCCATCGATCTGCCGGAAGCATCAGTCGCGGTGCAGGTTTCGGGAACGTTCGGCTCACGTCAGGAAGAAGCCCAGCGGCTCGGCCGACTGCTGCGACCGAAACAGGATGGTGGCCAAGCCCACTTCTATTCGGTCGTCGCGCGTGACACGCTGGACGCCGAATACGCCGCGCATCGCCAGCGTTTTCTCGCCGAACAGGGGTACGCCTATCGCATTACGGATGCCGACGACTTGCTGGGGCCGGCCATCGGTTAAGTGGAGGCGAAATCTCCGCAACGTGTGTTAGGAATGAGGACGTGCGACGCTTCGAATTCGCGGTCGACCGCGGGCATGCCCACGCGGTCAACGAGGTCTTCGCCGACCTCCGTCGACTGCGCATTATGGCCATCGCGGCCGCGATCATCGCCGCGACGGCCACCACCTACCTGATCTGGCTGAATCATCCGTGGGCCTATCTGCTGGCCGTCGCATTCGTACTCGGAGCCGTGACCGCACTCTGGGTGGCGCTGTGGACGCCGCGCAGGGCAGGCATCGACAAGCTCTACGCCGATGGGGAACTCATCCCGGCGGTGGTCTCCGAGACCCATCCCAGCGGGGTGGTACTGCTCGCGCTGGTCGACGTGTCGAAATCGGGGGCGACCGATCCGGTCTATGCCCTGGTGATCAGGAAGGTTCGTGACCTGCCCGGTCATGAGAAGCGTGCGGGCGAACGGGTGCCGTCGGTTGCGGTGCGCACCGATCGCGCGCCACGGCAGGTCGGCGAGCGGTGGCAGTCGGTCAGCGCGATGCCGATCGCGTGGGGCACTCGCGACCGCGGGGTCATCGAACGGGCCCGCGCCGCGATCAGTGAGGTCGAATGGCGATTGCTCACCGACAATCTCGCGCTCGCCGACAAGGTGCGCCGCGCCCCGGCCAAGCGCCTGCTGCTCGACCCGCACCAATTGCCCGACGATCTCGGCGCATGAGTTGACCTGTGATGTTCCGGAATTCGGGTTGCGCGAACGCCTAGACTCGGAAGATGGTGCCCACAACTAATCTGCTGGCGTTCTGTGCCGCATCTCTGCTGATCATCATCATTCCCGGGCCCGGCGTCCTGTTCACGATCGGTCGGGCACTTGCGCTCGGCCGCAGGGCCGCCCTCGTCTCGGTGCTCGGGCACGCGGCTGGGGTTTTCGTCGCGTTGCTGTTCGTCGCCGTCGGCCTCGGCGCCCTCGTCGCGACCTCCGCGCTTGCACTCACCGTGGTCAAGGTCGTCGGCGCGCTGTATCTGATGTACCTCGGGGTCCAGGCGTTCCGGCAGCGCAAGGCGTTGCGGGAGGCATTGGGTGCGCGGGTCGATGCGTCGTCCGACACCAAGGTCTTCCGGCAGGGTGTGCTCGTCGGGTTGACCAATCCGAAGTCGATCGTCTTCTTCTCGGCGGTGCTCCCACAGTTCGCCGACCCGGAGGCGGGCGCGATGCCGTTGCAGTTCCTGATCCTCGGCACCATTTTCCTTGGCATCGCCCTGGTCTCCGATAGTGCCTGGGGCATGCTTGCGGCCTCGGCGCGCTCGTGGTTCGCGCGGTCGCCGCGGCGGCTGGAGGCAGTCGGCGGCGCGGGCGGCGTGATGATCTTCGGTCTCGGCGCGTCGGTTGCGCTGACCGGCACTGCCGACTGAGCCGACTACCATCCACCGAGGTCGGTATGCCGGTGCCGGAACACAGGGGTGGCGGAAAGGGGTGGTGGTCGAATGAGGTTGTCCGGCATGTTGTGTGCCGCGGTGGCGGGTGTGCTCGTCACCGTCGCCTCAGCGCCCGCGAACGCGGATCCGCTGACCGGTGCACCCGGTCTCGGCGATCCGTACTACCCGATGGACGGCAATGGCGGCTACGACGCTCGCCACTACGACGTCACCGTCGACTACGACCCGCCGAGCAGGCAACTTACCGCGACAACCCGGATCGACGCGATCGCCACCCAACCGCTGCGGGTGTTCAACCTCGACTTCGACGGTCCCGATGTGCGGATGGTGTCGGTGAACAACCTGCCCGCCGCCTTCGACCGCAACGGCGAGCACGAGCTGACCGTGACACCGCTGCTGCCGCTGCTGCCCGGCCTGCCGTTCACCGTGACGGTCGACTACGCAGGTCCCGCCGCGGACGTCGAAGCGGAGGGCTGGACCCTCGCACCGAGCGGCGGCGCCTTCGTTGCAGGTGAACCGCATTCCGCGGCCACCTGGTACCCGCTCAACGACACACCACTGGACAAAGCCACCTTTGCGCTGCACGCGACCGTCCCCGCGGAATGGGACGTCGTCTCCAACGGCGTCCGGACACAGAACGCGGTCACCGGCGCCAACCGGACGGTCACCTGGGAGTCGCACCAGCCGGTGCTCGGCTATCTGACCACCGTCGCCATCGATCGCTTCACCTATCTCGAGCAGCGTCGCGCCAACGGCACGCCGCTGCTCAGTGCCTTCGCCCCGGACGCGCAGGACAGCAGGGCGACCGAACAGCGGTTGCCCGAGATCCTGGACTTCATCGAATCTCTGTACGGCCCCTACCCGTTCGAGGCGGCGGGTGGCATCTATGTCGACACCGAGCTGGGGTTTTCGCTGGAAACCCAGACCAGGCCCATTTACGCGCCATGGACCGATCTGCAGACCGTCGTGCACGAAATCACCCATCAGTGGTGGGGCGATTCGGTATCGGTGCGGCAATGGTCCGACATCTGCCTGAACGAATGCTTCGCCAGTTACACCGCCGATTATCTGTGGCCGGAGCGAATGGAAGGCGCCGACGTCGACGCCGATTACCGCGACACTATCCAGAAATACTGTGACGTGCAGAAGTTCTGGGACATTCCGTTGGCGAATCCTGGGGTCGGAAACGAATTCACCTCCGTCTACTACCGCGGCCCGCTGTTCCTGCACGCACTGCGTAAACAGCTCGGCGACGACATATTCTTCGCCGCTGTCCGGGAATTCAATGTCGCCCATACCTACGGCAATGCGTCCATGTCGGACTTCCGCACTTTCGTGCAGTCGAAATCCAGGACCGATCTGACCGGGTTCTTCGGCTCCTGGCTCGACCAGGCGGCGATGCCTGCCGACGAGTACCTCTTCCCGGGATCCCTACGCGGCTGACCGCGCGTCATTCGGTGTCGATACGCTCGCG
Source organism: Nocardia sp. NBC_01009 (assembly GCF_045208035.1). NCBI lineage: Bacteria > Bacillati > Actinomycetota > Actinomycetes > Mycobacteriales > Nocardiaceae > Nocardia > Nocardia sp. NBC_01009. Next base: position 1,965,981 of record NZ_CP108695.1, read on the forward strand.
GACCCTGTCCACCCAGCGTTCCACACGATCGAGTTGCTTTTGCGCCGAACGCAATTGATCTTGAGCGGCTCGGTCCGCGGTGCGGGCGAACTGCTTCTGCTGTTCGGCGTGGGCTAGTTCCTCGCGCAGCGCGACGAGGCGAGACTTGCTCTCGGCCAGTCGATGTGCTGCTTCATCACTGGCCGACTGCGCTGAATCCCTTGCTGTGCGCGCTGATTCGAGTGCTGCGAGCGCTTCGCCGAGTTCCTGGCGTGCGGTGTCCGTGGATCCGGTGTCCGCGGGCTCGGGTGTCACCGCGGTGGCGGCGACCGCGGCGAGTGCCGGGCCTGCCGGGCCGAAACCCTCGTAGGTCGCGGAGGTGGCCAGGGTTCCGGTGCGGACCTGGTCGGCGACATCGGCATCAGCGAGTGCCGCGGTCAGCGTCTGACCCACCTCGCGCAGCACCCCCACACCGACCGGATGACCGCGCTCGGCGGCCAGTGCCCCCGCCCGTTTGGCGAGGGCGTGCACGACCTGCTGGCGCTGTGCGGTGAGGCTGCGCAGCTGGTCAGCGGACAACTCCCGCTGCGCGGTGCGCAGCGCGGCGCCCAGCTGCAGCAGCGCGTCGACCTCCGCCGGAACCGTGCGGGCCAGCAGGTTCACCGTCCACGCCGGGACCGTCGGTCTGCGTAGCTTGCCGATGGCCGCGGCGAGGTCTTTATCGCCCGCGTCCTTGGCGGCTTTCACCCGATCGGCCCTGGCCGCCACGAACTCACCTGGGGCGAGTCCGTACAAGTCGACGGCAACCTCCGCGAGGGTCATACTTTCCAAGCGTAACGATCCAGCCTCTTCGAGCGACACAGAGCTCGGATTGCTTGACCGCCCACCGTGTGGGCGAACTGCGAAAGGCATTGATAGTGAACTTCTTTGGGATTCAGCTCCTCGGCCGCCTGCTGCCCTCCATCCTCGGCTACTCGATGTTGGGAATGTACGGCCTCGGCATGCACTGACCACCTCTGCCCGCGGGCCGGGCACACCGAAGATCGTCCGAAGTGCAGATGCGGTTCCGGCGACCGTGAGGGTATCCTCTCCGCGTTCACGACTGCCGTGAACGCGTTCGGTGAGAGAGGTTTCAGGTGAAGATCCCAGGAACGAGGCTGCTGGCACGAATCGTGCTTACCCTCCTGGCGGTGGCCGCGGTTGCGGTCGCGGTGACCGGTTGTTCGGCAATCAAGGACGCGAGCAAGTCCGATACGGCAAAAGCCAAAGTCGGTGACTGCATCAATGTCATCAAAGGTTCGGCCGTCGACTCCAAGACCGAGCCGGTCGATTGCTCGTCGGAGAAGGCCGTGTACAAGATTGTGCAGACCTACGACACGAAGACCGATTGCTCGCAGGATTACACCTCCTACGAGGAGACCTTGAACGGGGGCACCACCGCATTCCTGTGCCTCGCGCCGAATTTCAAGCAGGGCAGCTGCTACATCGACAACAACCTCACCGGATACCAGTTCGCGGATTGCGCGTCCACCGAGGCCGCTTTCCGGGTGATCCAGCGGATCGACGGGCAGGTCGACGAACTGCTTTGTGGCGCGGAGTCGGAGAAATTCCTGACTGTCTCCGATCCCAAGACGACTTTCTGCCTCGGCAGGCCGAAGGCCTGAGCTAGCGCCGAACCGCTCATTCCAGTAGGGCGACCGATGCGATCCGGTGCAAAGTGAAGTGCCGGACCGCGCCGGTGACCGGGTCCAGCGCATCGAGCTGGCCGTTGCCCACTTTCAACGGCTCGACAACGCGCTGGGTCGCGATGCCCGAAGCATCGACATAGCCGATATTGACCGACCGCCGCACCCGCGCCGCCAATTGCAGCAGCGCAAGGGTCGCGGCGGTACTGGTTCGGGTGCCGTCGGGGCGCACCGCCTGCCCATTGCGGGCGCTTGCGGCTCGCTCGCCCGCGCGCAGTTCGGCAACAAGCAGCGCCAGCTGTTCGGTGCTCGGTGGTGTCGGCCGATAGGGCTGGCGCGCATTCGGCCGGATCATGATGCGTGCGCCGCGCGGCCGCAGATCGACGATGGTGCCTGCAGAATCCTCACCTGCGGGCGCAAAACCGGCCGCGCGTAGCTGCTCGAGCAGCTCGCCCAACGGGGCCTGGGCAATGGCAACGGTAGGGGCGATCGCCCGCAGCGCGAGTACGGTCGCCACGGGTGCGGCAAGGACCTGCGCAAGTAGTGCTGGGTCGTCGCTGCGCACGAACGACTGCGCCATCCCGGCCCGCAGCTGCCCGTGCCGCCTGGCCACATCGTCGATCAGATAGGTCAGCGCCTGCGGAATCGGCGTGCGTGAGTGCATCGTGAACAGCGCGTGCAGTTCGGCCGCCGTCATACCGGCGTCCAGCGCACGCCGCACCGAGGTCTCGCCGATCCGGTACACGGTTGCCGCGCCCGCCGATTCGACATCGGCGACCAACGCGATCTGCTGCTGGAGGTCCGCTGTCAGCGGGCCGGGTGCGATGACCGTCAGATCGGCCTGCACCAGTACGTGATCGACAGGGGCAGGCAATGCCGACTCCATGGCGGCCTCGGCGTCGGCCGCGCTCGTCGGTGCGCCGTGCAGGAGCGCCCTGGCCGGTGAGCCGAGCGCGCCACGGCCGACGAAGCCGAGCGCCGCCGCTTCCCGCAGTGTGTTCTCGACCGCCTCTGAGCGAAAGTGCCTGCGCCAACGCGGTTGCCGCCATGCCATGATCCTGCCGACGTCAGCAGGATCCAGTGCAGTGCCGGAGGGATATTCGCCGAGCAGGTTCAGCATCGCGCGCCGATCGCGGGGCGCGTGGGGGGTGCGCAGCTCGATCGCCAGCGCCGCGAGCGGCTTGTCGTTGGCGTCGCGCATCCCGATCATCCACGGCATCCGGTCCAGGTCGAGCCAGGCCAGCGCGAGGGTGACCCAGCGTCGGGCGAGGGGGGCCTCGCGCCAGCCGTCGGCGGCAGAGGTCGGCGCCCAGAAGTCATCGGTGGAGTCGAATTCCGGTGGCGGATCCGGTAGGCCCTTCTCGACCAGCTTCGCCGCCGCGAGCAGTTCGACGAGCAACCCGGCTCGAGCTTCGTCCACGCCGGTCTGTTTGGCGATGCGACGCAACTCCCGCACCCCGAGCCCGCCCGCCCGCAATGCCGGTGCCGGTACTTGGCCCAGCGCCTCCAGCACGTCTGCGCAGTGCCGCAACAACTCTCCCACTTCGCCCGCCGCGACTGCGTTGACGTCCGCAGGAGCCTGTTTGCTCAGCCGCGGCTGCGGCGGGGTGAGGGCATGCGGGTGGGTCACTGGTTCGCGCCGCAGCACCTGGCCGACGGTGACCGGCAGTTCGACCGTCTCCTCGTCGATCCAGTGCAGCAGTCTGCGCGTCAGCAACTGCTGGATCGGGCGGTCCGGCGGTGTGCCGGGCGCCGCGTCCCTGCTGCGCCCGCGCGGGCCGGTGGTGGCGAGTTTGTCCAGCAGTGCCCGTTCGGCGGGTGCGATCTGCGTGAGGGCGGTAACCACCTCGGGCTCGGTGAGTGCATCCGGGATCTCGGTGGTGCTGCCGATGGGCCACGGCAGCGCCTCGGCGGCCGCGGGCACCAGGTGCAGGTCCTCGCCGTCGGTCCAGACGAGCGCGCGGTCGGTCAATCGCTCCAGCGCGGTATCGAGTACGGCCGCGCTCACGCGTTCGCTCAGCTGCACGTGCAGCGCGCCGCGCGATAGCGGGGTGGCGGCCCGATCGGAGCGGGTGACGCCGTGTACGGCAAGAGTTTCCACGATCGCGAACTCGAGGGTGGTCAGATCGTCGGTGGCGCGCAGCACCGACGCACGTTGTTCGGCGCGCGCGGCAAGCACCGCCATCGACGAGGGCAGTGGCACGGCCAGATCGGGCCGGAGTTCGAGCAAGGCCACGAGCTGGGCATCACTGCGGGCACCGAGCCATCCGGCCAAGGAGTCGGTCGCGGTCATCGAGTCCAGCCTACGGTGCAGCGCAGTTGCTCGCCGGGGCAGGAGTGTGCATTTCGGCACCCCACCTGTATGGCCTCGGGCGTATGGCGGCGGGTTAGCATGGGCCGGTGGTGAACAAATCGAAGAAACCCTACGTCGACAATGGCTGGCCCAAGGTGGCCGATGGTGACCATGCGGTTACCGAGCTCTCGTCGGCTCGTTCCGGTGGTCTCTCACCGTACGGTGAGGACACCGAGTTTCCGGTTCCGGCCGATCAGCTGCCGTACATGCACCCGAACACGGTGATCAACCGCTGATCATGGGCGGAAGCCCGCGGACACGAAAAAGGTCCCCGCATCTTCGTTGATGCGGGGACCTTTTTCGTGAATGAGATTGTGGTGAAGCTCAGGAGGGGAGGAGTCCCTTGTTGGCTTCGAAGAAGTTGATGACGTTCGGATCGAGCTTCATGTTGCTCGCCTTGGCGCCACTCAGGAAATCGAGGGCTTCCTGCGGGATCTGCACGCCCTGCGCCTGAACAACGGCGACGGCGCGGTCGACCGCGGAGAAGACTTGCTGCGAGCTGTCTGCCGGCTGCACCTCGAGCGGGGTCTGCTCGGCGGGCTGCCAGCGCGGCGCGGCGTCCGGCGACTTCGGTGCGGTGCGCACGCTGGGTGCGCTGCTCAGACCGAGGTTGGACGAGCAGGAGGGCCAAGCGCCCCAACCTTGGGTGGCGAGGACCTTCTCGGCGACCACGATCTGCTGTTCGCGGCTGGCCTGGTTGGCGGTCGCGGCATACTCGCCGCCTCCGTGCGCGTTCCAGGTGCTCGGCGAGAACTGCAGCCCGCCCTGGAAACCGTTGCCCGTGTTGATACCCCAGTTGCCGCCGGCCTCGCACTGCGCGAGGCGATCCCAGTCGGTGTCCGGCGCCGCAGCGGCGTTGCCGGCAAGGGCTACACCCGCGGTGCCGATGATGGCGCCGGTGACGGCGACCTTGGCAACAGTCCGCCCGGTGGAGGTTGGCTTGCGATGGCGTCCACTCATATCGGGTTCTTCTGCCTCTCCTACGCACCTGCAAGTGGTCCGGACTGAGAGGTCGTCCGTCCGCCCTCACCCCTATTTCCGTCGGGGTCCGGTACCCGCGGGGTGAGGCTTGGTGCGGCGGGCCGGTGGTTGCCGGGTGTCCCGGCTGGGTAAGACGGTACGACGATCGCCGCGAAAAATCACTATTTGGTAACCGGCGTGTGCGGCGGGGTCTCGGCGCGGTCTCGGTGTGCCCCCGAAGCTTTCACGCAGCTGAGAAGTGGTGCGAACCGGCCGATAGAGGGCTGTCACCACTCCGTGACCTCCTCGTTATGTGACGAGGATCACACTAATGATTTGGTAACAATCGGCTCGGGTAACCGGGTTTGCGTCAGCGGGAGCGACGACCGGACCACAGGGCGTACCCCACGCCGACCAGGAATCCGAGCGGCGCGAGCATGGCGATCAGGTATAGCCAGAGCCCCGGCTCGGCGTCGCTGAGAATCGGCGTCAGAAAAATCGCGACAATCGCCAGCAATCCGATCGCGAAGAGGCCGAGTGCGAGGTACAACAGCCGATCGCTCGAGCGGCGCCCGGACCCACTCGGAGGCGGTGGCGCGGAAGGGTTCGTCACTCGAAGACCGTAAAACTGATGTGCTTGCGTTATTGGCACCGGGGTAGACTCGATGCCTATCGCGTCCTGCATGCTGTGGGGCGCGTTCTTTTCGCAAACTGACAGGACCTCTCTCGCGATGTTTCGCGCGGTGGGTCCCGGGCAGACGGGTGTGCTCGGTCCGATGGGGGCCGAGTTTCGATGACGAACGGGTGATGGCAGTGCCGACCGGCAGGGTTAAGTGGTACGACGTCGAAAAGGGCTTCGGCTTCCTTTCCCAGGACGAGGGTGAGGACGTCTACGTGCGTTCCTCAGCGCTGCCCGAGGGCATCGAATCGCTCAAGCCCGGCCAGCGTGTCGAATTCGGCATGGCCGCAGGCCGTCGCGGGCCGCAGGCGCTGAGCCTCAAGGTGCTCGAGGCACCGCCGTCGGTCCGTCAGGGCCAGGAGCGCGAGCGTGGCGCACACCGGGAGCCTGCCGTCCGCAAGCACACGCCGGACGAACTGCACGGGATGGTCGAGGACATGATCACCCTGCTCGAGGCCAAGGTGCAGCCGGACCTGCGCAAGGGTAAGTACCCGGATCGCAAGACCGCGCAACGCATTTCCGAGGTCGTCCGCGCCGTCGCGCGCGAGCTGGATCACTGAGCGTGCCGACTCGCCGGGCCGCGAATGCGCCCGGCGAGTCGGCCACCTCGCGAAACCGGTGGTGGCACAGAGGGGCCCGCGGAGGGGTTCCTACAGCGTGCTGATCGACCAGGCGGCGTGCGGGAGGTAGAACTCTTGGCCCGTCTCGTCTTTGGCGAGGATGGGCAGCTGCATCTCGACGCCGATCAGGCGCAGCTCTGGCTCCGGCTTCGAGTCGATGGTCAGGTTGAGTGCACCCTTGGGGTAGTCGTTGCGGCTGACGATACGGTCCACCGTGTCGCCGTTGGGCAGCGCATAGACCAGTCGGGCGATCCACGGCGCGTCCGCGATCTGCTTAGGCAGCGACATCTGCAGCGGGTAGCCCGCAGGCACCTCCAAATGGACCGTCTTGCCGATCTGGCAATCCGGCGTCGACTCACCGCAGGGCAGCCGGGAGAAGATCGAGCCCACGTCGGCGTTGCCGCCGCGCTCCGGCAGGATTCGGCAGTCCTGCATCAACGGTGTGCAGTAGCCGTAGGGCCGCACTGTGATGGCGGTGCCGTGCGCGTAGGCGGTGATCTCCGGCTCGCGCTCGGGGGCGTTGCGTATCAGCACCGCGAGGACGCCGACAAAGGCGACGAGGAACACCAGTCCGGCGGCTGCGCCGAGCGCGATGATGGTGCGGGTCGATGGCTTGCTCACGACTGCGCCTCGCCGACGCAGGGCTCCGTCGTGAGCGGGGCTGCTGTGTTTGTGGCTCGCTCGCTACGCTCGCTCACGACTGCGCCTCGCTGACGCTCGGCTCCGTCGTCAGCGGGGCTGCTGTGTTTGTGGCTCGCTCGCTACGCTCGCTCACTAGATGGGATCTCCTATCCCTCGTTGGATGCGCTGGGTGTCGCCCCCGCGTTGTCTGCCTGTCTCGGGAGCATGCGGCCGAGCGTGTGGAATTTCCTGCTCGGCATGCTGTGGTCGGTTGCCGCCGAGACCTGGCAGCATGGAATGACCTCGGAAGCTGACGAAGGTCTGGACCAGTCCGACCACGAGTATCGCCGACACCACCGCGAAACCCTTCCAATAGTCGGTCGGCAACAGCACACCGGCCGCGCCGCCGACCACCCAGCTGAGTTGCAGCACGGTCTCCGACCGGCCGAAGCCGGAGGCGATCGACTCCGGCGGCAGGTCGTCCTGGATCGAGGCGTCGAGCGAGACCTTCGCCAGCGCGCTTGCACCGGCCGCGACGAGCGTCGCAAGCGCCGCGCCGAGCAGATTGTTCGCGAACACTGCGAACAGCGCGATGAGGGTGCACGCCGCGGTGCAGCCGAGCACGATCAGGGAGGGCTTGCCGAGTTTGAGGCGGGCGCCGGTGGCGTTGCCGGTGAAATTGCCGATGGCCGCGGCGACACCGACCACACCGAGCATGGCCGCCTGCTGGACACCACCGTGCTCGGTCGCCTTGGCGACGAAGGCAACATAGAAGGTGAGGAACCCGGTCAGCACCCGGATGGCGCTGTTGCCCCAGAGCCCGGTGACGACCGATCGGCCGAGTGGCTGCCTGCGCTTGCGCGGCGGGATGATGGCTTCCTTCGTCGGATCGAGCACTTCGGTGTTGGCGTGGTAACTGAGAGTCGCGGGGACCTCGCCCTCGGTAACCTCGACCCAGCGCGGGATGCGCAGGCTCAGATAGGTGCCTGCGACGGCGATCGCGGTGGCGAAAATCAGTGCGCCCGTTGAGCTCGCAATCGCGGCGGCGAGTGCGGCGATAGCGCCTGCGCCGATGGTGCCACCGACCAGACCGAATACCGTGAGCCGAGAGTTGGTGCGCACCAGATCTATATCCGGTGGCAGCACGCGTGGCGTCACCGCACTCTTGAGCACCGAGAACGATTTGCTTCCGACCATCATGCACAGGGCGAGCGGATAGAGCGCCCAGGTGTCGAAGGCCACGATCAGCACCACGGTGACCACTGCGCGCAGCGCGAACGAGGAGGCGAGCGCGAGCCTGCGGCCGCGTTGCAGGCGGTCGAGCAGCGGTCCGATGAGCGGTGCGATCACCGCGAACGGCGCGATGGTGATCAGCAGATACAGCGCGACCTTCGACTTGCTCTCCGCGCTAGCACTTGCGAAGAACAGTGTGTTGGCAAGGGCAACCGCGATAGCGGCGTCCAGGGCGAAGTTCGCCATCGTGGCGTAGGTCAGCGCGGTAAGGCCCGACTTGTCCGCGCCGTCGGCTTTCGCCGCGCGCTGGAAGGAGGCGATACCGCGCATGGTCAGCTGTTGGCCGCGCATCGCGGCAACCCTGGTGACGGTGAGCTTGCGGGGGCTGCGTTGCGCGCCGGGCCCGGTCGCTGCGGTGCTATCCGCCGGCTCGGCGTACTCGCCGGGTTCGGGTCGATGCGGCGGCTGTTTGCGCATGTCGGGGGCGGATCGATCGTGCGAACCCGGCATGCGGCGGGTGTCGAACGCCGCCGGGGCGGCCGGTTCGGGCCGGGTTTCGGGTAGTTGTCGGGTGTCGACTTCCGGCGGCCGCCCCGCGGTTGGCGGTTGGCGGCGGCCGTGCTCGGGATCCAGTGGCGGTAGCGGCCGTCGAGGCGAAGGTTCGTTGGGCGGCGGATATCGGTCGAAACCGGGGTGCCGTTCGATCGGCGGAGCCTCCTCGCCGTCCCACGGACCATGGTCAGGGCCGGAGGGATCGCGGGGAGTATTCACGCATCAATTCTGACTCATCCGTCTCGTCGCGTCTCAGGCCGGACGTCCGGTGTCTGGGAAGTGTGTTGCCGGGCCGGAGCCCACTGCTCGGCTGAGCTCCCGGCGTACCCGACGAGTTACCCGTGCACTCACGAAACCATTGGTTGCGTGGCAACACGATTGGGAGCTCGCCGTGTTCAAGCGGGCACAAATCGGACCTCGAACATGGTCGGCCAGTACTTGCCGGTGAGCAGGAAGCTGTCGGTGCCGGGGATGTGGGCGATCCCGTTGAGCACGTCGGTGTAGGCGCGGGCGGTGGGTGCGAGCAGGCCGCGGGCATCGATGTCGGCGAGTACCCGGCCGGTCTGGGGATCGATGCGCAGGATCGTGTCGGTGGGGTAGTCGTTGGCGTACACCGAACCGTCGGCGGCGCAATCGAGTTCGTTCAGGTGTGCGTTGCGACGGCCGGTGAGGGTGACAGTGCCGGTCGGTGCGAACGTCACCGGGTCGCGAAAGGTGAGTGTGTCGGTGCCGTTGCTCATCACCAGCCTGCTCGCGCGGGTGCAGATGCCCCAGCCCTCGCCGTCGTAGGACACACGGCTGCGTTCGGCCAGTGTCCGCGGATCTCTGGCGAAGGCGATCCCGTCCTTCCAGGTGATCTGCCAGAGGGTGCCCGCGGCCGGCGACACGCCCTCGCCGAAGTACGGCGTGGGCAGATCGACGCGCGCCAGTTCGGCCCCGGTGGTCAGATCGGTCGCCCGGATATTCGACGCGCCCGGCTTGCCCGTGCCTTCGTAGAGCACGTTGCCGTCGATGTCGAGGCCCTGGGTGAACGCCGACGGATCGTGCGGACGGGTGCCGATGACCTCGATTTTCATCCGTTGTGGTTGGTCGTCTGCGCTGCCGCAGCCGGTCGATGCGAGCAAGCTGACCAGTACTGCGACGGCCAACGAACGCCGATTGCGCTCCATACGGCAAAATGTAGGCCGTGAGCGCAGTTTCTGTTTCGGAGTCCGGCGTGTGGCCGATCCTGGCCGATGCCGTCGACGTGGCCCGTCGAGCGCTCGTGGAGTTGGAGCCCGCCGGGGTCGGCGCGCATTTGGGGGTGACCGCGGAGGACGCGAGTGCGGCGACGCACCGCTTCGAAGCCACCCTGCCCGGCTACCGCGGCTGGCAGTGGGCCGTCGTCGTCGCGGCCGCGCCCGGTGCGACCTACGCCACGGTCAGCGAGTCGGCCTTGCTGCCCGGCCCGGACGCATTGGTCGCGCCCGACTTCGTGCCGTGGGAGCAGCGGGTTCGACCCGGCGATCTGGCGCCCGGCGACCTGCTCGCCCCGCTGCCAAACGATCTTCGGCTGGTGCCCGGGTACGTTGCCAACGGCGACCCAGCGGTCGACGAGGTCGCCCGCGACATCGGCCTCGGCCGCACCCAGGTGTTGAGCCTCGAAGGCCGGGAGGAAGCAGCCGAGCGCTGGTACGCCGAATTCGGCCCCGACACCGAGATGGCCAAGGCGGCGCCGTCCACCTGTGGCCTCTGCGGCTTCTACCTGCCACTGGCGGGCGCCATGCGCGCCGCCTTCGGCGTGTGCGGCAACGCGATGGGCGCCGACGGCCGAGTGGTGCACGTCGAATACGGCTGCGGCGCACACTCCGACACCGTCGCCCCCACCGGCGGCGGCTCCCCGCTCTACGAGGCCTACGACGACGCGGCGTTCGACGTGATCACCTCGGAAACCACACGCAAGCCCGGATCGGAAGCGGCGCAGCCCGCCGACGCGACGGACACCGAGCCAGCGACCACCGAGGTCGACTCGGACGCCATCACCGCCGCCCCCGTGGCTGAATCCGACACAGTGATCGATTCGGCCGGTGTCGAGGTCGAGTCGACTGTGGGTGCGGCCGCTGGTGTTGCGGCTGAGTCGAACGCCGTGGCCGGGTCGGATGTCGAGGCTCGGGAGAGTGCGGAAACCGAGTCGGCTGTTGCGGCGGCGTCGGGCGTGGATCTGACGGATCGCCCAGCTGAATCCGATACGGCGGTCGATTCGACCGTGGCTCCGATGGGTGCCGAGGTCGAGCCGACTGCCGAGGCGGCATCGGGCGCCGACCTGGCCGGTGCTGGTACGGCCGAGCCGACCACGGTGACCGAGTCCGACGCTGGGACTGCGGTGAGCGTTCCGGCCGATTCGACTGCTGAGACTGAGGCCGAGGCGAGCGTTCCGAGCGATGTGGTGGCTGAGGCGGGCGCGGCTGCGGTGGATGCGGCGGGCGGGACGGCTGAGCAGGCTGGTGCGGCCCGGATCGGCGATGTTGTTGCTGAGCGGAGCGTCGTCGACGAGTCGAGCGCTGCGATTTCGGTGAGTGCGGAGGGCGTGCAGAGCCTTCGAGGCGAGGCGAGTGAGGTGGCCCCGTCGATCGACGAAGCTGTCGACAGTGCCTCCGAGCCGGATTCCAGCGCCACATCGGCTTCGGGCGCCGCTTCGGATTCGGCTGCGGAGCAGGCGCTGAGCGTGGCGCCTGTCGAGGCTGCCGGGGACGCGGATGAGCCGGGTGACGATCGGCCGGAGCCCGAATCATCGGCACGGAGCTGAGCGCGGCGGCCGCGGCGTCCGATCCGTTCGGCACCTCGGCGCTGCGTGTTGCGGTCCTCGCCGCGTGGCGTGATTCGCCGACCCGGCTGCGGGAGGATGCCGCCACCGAGGCGGATCTGGTGCGGGCGGGGTATCGGGATCGACTGCTGACCGAGTTGGCGCAGAATGCCGCCGATGCCGCCGCGAAGGCGGGCGTGCCGGGCCGACTGGTCGTCCGGCTCGACGGGCACACTCTGTACATCTCGAATACCGGTGCACCACTGGATATTTCCGGTGTGCATGCCCTCACCGCGTTGCGCGCCTCCGCGAAGGCAAATCCGGCCGCAAGTGTCGGCAGGTTCGGCGTCGGCTTCACCGCGGTGCTGTCGGTGAGCGACGACATCGAGGTGCGCTCGACCACCGGCTCGCTGCATTTCTCGCGCGCGAACACCTGGAACGCACTGCACGACAATGCAATCGGCGTGCCGGACACGGGCGGCGATTTCGCCCCACCGGTGCTGCGTCTGGCCTGGCCGAGCACCGCTGCCCCCACCGACGGCGACACCGAAGTGGTGCTGCGCCTGCGCGAGGACATCGATCACGATGCGCTGCTCGCCGGGATGCGTGCCGAAGCCGTCGACCTACTGCTGGAACTGCCTGCCCTGCACAGCATCCGAATCGGTGACGATGAGCTGACCGCCACGACCACGGATCTCGGCGCCACCGACCCGGAGCGGACCGGCCTGTGCGAGCTGCGCATCACCGGCCAGGACCGCGAACAAGTCTGGTGGGAGTACCGGACTCCGCGCGCCCGCTGGCTGCTTCCGGTCCGCAACGGCCGACCGGTGGCCACCATCCCGGATGTCCTGCGAGCCCCCACCCGATCCGACGAGGAGCTGTCGCTACCGGCCCTCCTGATCGCCGACATCCCCATGCAGCCGGACCGCCGCCGTCTGCTCCCCGGTGCCCATCTCGCCGAACTGGCAACGGGCTACAGCGATTTCGCCAGCGCCCTCCCACTCCGCGACCGCCTCATCCTGGTTCCGATACCCGGCTTCGCACGCAGCGAGCCCGACGCTCTGCTCCGCGAAGCACTGATCCGCGAACTCCAGACCCACTCCTGGCTCCCGGTGGTAACCAGTCCCTCCGATGCGCCCTCGACCGCCATCGGTGACGTGGATTCGCTATGGGCCGAGCCTTTCCCGGAGAGCGCCGCCGCTCGACTCGAGTCTGCCGCCGACAGTGCTGTGCCCCGCTCTGGTGCTGCGTCGGCCGACCAAGAATCCGGTGTGGCATCGGAGTCGGGCGACGACACGTCCCCGACCGCTGCGTCGCTGAGCGCTGGTGCCGCGACAGGTGGCCGTCCCGGCGTGGATTCGCCGTGGGGTCGGGAAGTGTCGGATGACGCGGCGTCCGACCGGGTGTCGGCGAGTGTGGCAAGCCCCAGTCGCCCGTCTGGTTCGGCTGCCGGCCGCCGAGATGACGTGGCATCACCAGTGGGCGCGGGACTGCTCGATGACGGCGCTGCCGTCGCCCCGGCTGCTGCGCGCGGTCATGACGTTGCCGAGGGCCTGGGATTTGCGGGGGGCCGGGCACTGTCGGGGCCCGCGGTGGGGACGGCTGTGCCGACTCGGGCGAGCGTGTTCGCTGGGCTCACCGCGGAGCTGGCCGGGCTGATCGATGATGTGGTCGGGCCGTTGGTGATTCCAGAGTTGTCCGGGCGCGCGCACAGTGAGGCGCTCGGTGTGCTGGATGTGCATCGGCTGGGGCTGGCTCGGCTTGCGGAGTTGTCGGGTGGTTTGGAGCGGTCGCCGCAGTGGTGGTATTCGCTGTATGCGGCGCTGGAGCCGTTTGTCGTCGATCCGCTGGCCGCCGAGGAGTTGGGGGCGCTTGCTGTGCCGCTGGCCGATGGGCGGCTCGTGACCGGGCCGCGCACAGTGGTTTTGGACGATCGGCTCGCGGACCCTATTCCGGTGCACTGGGCGCGGCTCGTGCATCCGGAGGCGGCGCATCCGTTGCTGGCTCGGTTGGGGGCGCGTACTGCCACCGCCGAGGATTTGCTGAGCGATCCGGAGCTGCGCGCCGAGTTGGAGGATCAGCCCGGCGATCCGGATACCGCGGACGCGGTGCTCCGGCTCGCGGTCACCGCTGATCCGCTCGCGTTGCCGTCCTGGCTGGGGTTGCTCGAATTGCCGGACAGCTCAGGGGAATTGCTGCCCGCCGATGAGCTGCTGCTGCCGGGCGCACCGCTGCGCGACCTGTTGGTCGAGGATTCGCCGTTCGGCACCGCGGCCGAGGATCTGGTCGAGGGCTACGGCGTGCAGGCGCTGCGGGCTGTCGGCGTCGGCTGGGATTTCAGCATTGTCGTCGAGGTGGATCCGACCGGCCCGGATCATCATCTGGACGACGAGGACCACTGGTGGTCGGGCCTGCCGGAGGATCCGCCCGAACTGGCCGCCGTCCGCGACCTGGACCTGGTGGCCGAGACCGCCTGGCCGGAAGCGCTGCGGCAGTTGGCTTCCGGTGATCGCACCCGACGGCTGCTCACCGATCCCGACGGTTACACCGCGTGGTGGCTGCGCAGGCACGCCCGCGTAGACGGCACGGTGCTCGGACTGCTGAGTCATCCTGCTGACACCGAATTCGCCGGCCTGCTCACCGAATTCGCCGTTCCGGGCCTCGGCCGTCAGGACATCGACGCCTTGCGTGCAGTCCTGGCCGACCCCGACGCCATCACCCCGGATCTGGCCGCCGCCCTGCTGGCCGCACTCGCCGATCCGACAAAAACCCCTGCGCCCGAGGTTATTTCGCGGACTCACGCACGATTGGCCGCCGCGGTGGCGGCGGACCGTCTCGACCTGGCCGACCTCGATCTGCCCGATCGCGTGCGCGCATTGTCCGGCGTGGTGGTCGACCCCCGCGAAGCCTTCGTGCTCGACCAGCCGTGGTTCGGCCTTGCCCTGCCGCCGGAACGCCTTGTCGTCGGCGATACCGATACGGCCCCCGCCTTGGCGACCTTGCTCGATCTGCCGCTCGTCTCCGAGGCCGTCACCGCCGAAGTGCTCGGCACCGGCCGGCGGACAACATGGTCGGCCGAACCGCTCGGTGTGGTTCTGCGCCAACTCTTCACGCTTGCCCCGCAGCACGGTGACCTGGTTGTTCACGACGACCTTCGGATACGTCTGCACGGCGCCGCAACCGCCACGGTCGCCGTTCCGTGGTGGCAGGAGGGCACAACCACGCATGTGCGCATGCCGCAGGCGCAGGACTGATTGTTCGTCGGTCGGACCTAGCTCGCCACGACCGAGGTAACCGCTGCCGTCCGGCGGGCTACGGGTAGCCCGCCTATTGCACGTAGTTCGAAACCATCTCACTGAGCAGGTCCAGCTGCCCGCGGACGCTCTCGCTGTCGTTGTCGACCAGCCAGCGCAGCACGATCCCGTCGATCACATTGAGGGTGAAGCGGCTCAGGTCGTGCACCGGCATCGTGAACCGGCTTCCGGTCGCATCGCGCGCGTGATCGAGGAGGTCGGCGACGGTGGAGTCGTTGAATGCGTACTGTTCGCGCGCAATCGCGAGTTTCGCCGGTGTTTGCTCGCCTTCGCGAAGTGCGTAAGTCGTCGTTTCGTAAGTGAGTAGCTGTCGTTCCGGTGTGGCTTCAATGTTCAGCCACATCAGTTCGAGTCCGGCGCGCACCAATTTCTGAAGCGCTTCTTTTCCACTTCCGGCGTCTTGCCAAACTGTTTCATTGGCGTCGACAGAATCGCGTAATTCCATCGACAACGCTTTGACCAGCTCGGTCATCAGCGCGTCCTTGTTTTCGAAACAGTAATGCACCACACCGAGCGAAACACCTGCCGCCTGAGCCACATCGCGCGTGGTCACGCCCGCCACGCCTTTTTTCTCGGCAAGGCCGATGGCTGCCTCGATAAGGTGGGCCCTTCGTTCTTCGACGCTCAATCGGGAGGACACCTCTGGGAGTTAAGCGTTCACGAAGCGTGCAGTCAATTCGCGCGGCGAAAAAATCTCGACTGGACGAGCGTCCAGTTGTGTGGTTCGCTGCACAGTGGGATCGAAGGGAGACGCGTATGCCCGTGTCACGAAGGACGGTTTTGGCCCGAACTGTGGCGGGTTCGGCCACGCTGGCTACCGCGGCAGCGGTGGCCACGGTGCCCGGCGTCACTACGGCATTGAGTGCGTCCGCCGCAGCCGCACCGGAATCCGGCGGATACCTCATCGGCATCGGTATTTCCGACATCACGGGTCCGGCCGCCGAATGCGGAATGATGGGCTACTCGCAGTTCGAGCAGCAGACCGCGGGCATTCACCTGCGCCCGCGCGCCCGCGCATTCGTCATCGCGACTGCCGAGCGGCGAATCGTGTTCGCGGTCGCGGAGAACGGCATGATCTTCCAGTCCGTGCACCGCGGCGTCATGCTCGAGCTCGCTCGACGCTTCGGCGAGCTCTACACCGAGCAGAACGTGTTGCTCACCTCGACGCACTCGCACGCGACCTGCGGCGGCTCCAGCAACGATTACGCATACAACCTGTCGATCCTCGGTTTTCAGCAGCAGGTCTACGACGCCGAAGTGAACGGCATCGTGGAAGCGATCGCCGCCGCGCACGCCGATCTCGGTCCAGGATCGCTCACGCTCGGCCGCAGCGAACTGCACGACGCCAGCGTCAACCGCTCCCGTGTCGCCTTCGACCGCAACCCCGATGCGGACAAACAGTATTTCCCGCAGGCCATCGATCCGGCGGTCACCGCGCTGTCGATCGTCAAGGGCGGCAGACAGGTCGGCGCCATCACCTGGTTCGCGACTCACAACACCTCGATGACCAACCAGAACCGGTTGATCAGCGCAGATAACAAGGGCTACGCGTCCTACTCGTTCGAGCACATCGAACACGGCGTCCGATACCTCGACGACGCTGCCGATTTCATCGCCGCCTTCGCCCAGACCAACGCGGGTGACATGTCGCCGAACCTGAACCTGCGCCCCGGCTCCGGCCCCACCGAGGACGAGTTCGAGAACACTCGCATCCTCGGCGAACGGCAGTACCACGCGGCGAAAGCCGCACTCGCCGAAGCGAAGTCGTTGGCCGGACCGGTCGACTCGATGCTCTGTTATATCGACCTCGCCGACATCGCCGTCGACGGTCGCTTCACCCCGGATGGTCTGCCGCGTCACACCGCCCCCGCGGCCGCGGGCGTTTCGCTCATCGCGGGCAGTACCGAGGACGGCCCCGGCTTGCCGGGGATTCCCATTCCGGAGGGTGTGCGCAACCCGTTCATCGATGCGCTCGGCAACCCCAACGTCCCGGCACCGGCGTGGCTCGCGGATGCCCAGGCGCCCAAGGCGATTGTCGCCCCGCTCGGTCTGCTGCCGCCGGTGCCGTGGGTGCCGAGCGTGGTACCGATCCAGATCGTCCGCATCGGTGAGCTCTACCTGGCCGGTGGCGGCGGAGAATTCACCATCGTCGCCGGTCTGCGGATACGCCGCGCGGTGGCGGCGGCCCTCGGTGTCTCGCTGGAACAGGTGCTCATGCAGGGCTATGCGAATGCCTACCACGAATACATCACCACCCCAGAGGAATACGACTCTCAGCAGTACGAGGGCGGGTCAACCCTGTTCGGGCGCTACACCTCGAGTGCCTACCTACAGGAATTCACCCGGCTGGCAACGGCTTTCGTCGCCCGTCAGCAGGTTCCCCGCGGTCCGGCCCCGCGCGACGTGTCCGCCATGCAGCCGAATTTCCAGCCCGCACCCGGACCCGACGCCACACCGCCCGGCCGCGCCTTCGGTGACGTGCTGGTCCAGCCCGCCGCGAGCGCGGCCCGCGGCACCCGCGTCGCAGCCGAATTCGTTTCCGCCCACCCGAAGCACAATCCACGCCGCAACGACACCTTCCTGGAAGTGCAGCGGCACAACAGCTCCGGCGAGTGGGTGCGCGTCGCCAACGAGGGCGAGTGGGCAGTGCGATTCCACTGGAGCAAGCGCGGCTCTGCGGTATCCGTGGCCCGCTTCACCTGGGATGTCCCGTCCGATGCGACGCCGGGCCGGTACCGCCTCCAGCATTACGCGGACAGCCTGAGCCCGAACGGCACGCTGCACCCGTTCACCGGCACCACCGACGAATTCGACGTGGTCTGAGGCTAGAGGCCGGTTTGCGCGCCCTTGTCGCCGCGCCGCGCGCCGCGGCGCTGGATCGCGAAGATCGTGTACCCGAGCAGACCGACGGCCAGCCCCATGAGACACACCGGGCGGGCCGACTCCCAACGCTCGCCAGCGGCCCACACCACCACCGCGGCGATCAGCCACAGCGCGCTGCCAACAGCGAGTACCGGCCGTGGATCGGTGAGCCGCTGCGGGATCTCGGGCACTTTCTGCGTCACCGCCCCAGGGTAGCTGCGGGAACCGTCGTCCCGCAGCCAACGGGTCCCGTATCGTTTGCCACTGTGACAACGCCATCGGATGTTCGAGCTCTCGCTGGTGAGCTGTCGCTTGCCGTGGTGCGTTTGACGCGACATCTGCGGGGGCGGCGTGCCGACGCGCAAATTTCGCTGACCCAGCTGTCCGCGCTGGCCACGCTGCACCGGGACGGCGCGATGACGCCGGGCGCTCTCGCGGCCAAGGAGCGCGTGCAGCCGCCGTCGATGACGCGGGTGATCGCCTCACTGTCGGACCTGAGGTTGGTCGAGCGCAAGCCGCACCCGACCGACGGCAGGCAGATCATCGTCTCGCTGTCGGATGCGGGCCGTGCGTTGATCGCCGATGAGACCAGTGCCCGTGAGGCCTGGATGACCGAGCAGCTTTCCACCCTGACCGACGAGCAGTTGGTGGTGCTGACCAGGGCCGTCGGCATCATGAAGCAACTCGTCACCGAGTCCGAATAGCCCCGAACAGCGGGGCCCTGGTATCCGGCGTTCCCGGAGCTACCGCGCGCCGAAGGGCTGGTCGCTGTCGACGATCTCGCGGCCGAGTGGGAACAGCGACAGCGGGATCAGCTTGAGATTCGCCCACCCGAACGGGATTCCGATAATCGAGATGAACAGCGGGATGCTGGTGAGCAGGTGGCCGAGCGCGAGCCACCAGCCCGCCACAATGAACCAGATGATGTTGCCGAGTAGCGAGCCCGTGCCCGCGCCCGGCTTCTCCACGGTGGTCCGCCCGAACGGCCACAGCGCGTAGGCCGCGATCCGGAACGACGCGATGCCCCACGGGATCGTGATGATCAGGATGCAGCAGATGACGCCGGCGAGGATGTAGCCCAGTGCCATCCAGAACCCGACGAACACCAGCCAGAGCACGTTGAGGACGAGCTGAATCGGCTTCATGTGCTCCAGCATGCCAGCAGACCGGCAATTCGGGCATCACTCCTGGGGACTACATCGCCTCGGGGACAGACCCTGATGCGGGATCGGTGGACCCATCTACCAGCGTCGATGCGCCGCAGCGACCATGGTCGGCGACACCGGTGCCGCGGTGCCGGGACGAGGTGTCAGAAGAACCAACCGAGAACCGCGTCGCGCTCGGCCCCGAACGCTTCTTCGAGCGCGCGCACCTGCCCGGAATCCTTGGCGTGCAACCGGTTCGCGGCGGCGAACACCCGCGCCGGATACGCACCGAGATACATGCTGCCGAGCACGTCGATACCGAGTTCGATATCGGCGGTGCGGGTGGTCGGCGTGCAGTCGGCGACACCGTCGCGTACCCGCAGCGCGAAGACACCGCCCGCGTTCCGGAACGGGTCGGTCACTGCGAGTACGACATCCAGGTCGTGCTGATACGAGCGCGCGCCGAGCGCGGCCGGTACATCCATGAGCCGCAACCAGAGTCCGTCGTAACGGTTGTCGGTCCGTACCCGTCTCGGATCGGTCAGCAGGTAGGGGAGCGGGTCGTTGTCGGTGAGTTCGGCCTCGATCCTGGTGACCAGATCCAGTCCGCAGAGCGTCCGCCACAGCGCGGCATGAGCTTCGGTGGTCACCGTCCGGATCTCCACCACACTGGCGGTTTTGACGCGGTCCCGGGGGTGGTATCGGTACAACACGTATCCGTCCTGGTGCAGGAGCGCGTAAAGGTCGGTGCCGCCTTTCCGAAAACGCTCGGGATCGAGGAAGGTGGTCTCCCAGCGTGCATCGGGACGCACCTGCGCGCCGGGGGTCAGCCTGCGCCACCTGTCATAGATCGCCCGCACCTGTTCGGTCGACTCGGCGAGTATCGCCAGTTCCACGCCGCCGGGATCCGGTGCCGAGGGCAGGAACTCGGCGAAGCGCCGATCGATGTGCACGGCGTTTTCCCGGATCGCCGGCCCGTATCCGAACCGTCCGTAGATGCCGCCCTGGCTGGCGGTGAAGATCGTCAACGGCAGCCCGGCCGCCTCGATCCGTCGATGCTGTTCGGTGTACATCGCGCGCAGGATCCCACGCCGTCGATGCGTGGGCGCCACGGCAACCCCCGCGATACCGCAGGCCGAAACGGTCCGCTCGCCCGGCACCGTCAACGTTATCTCCGTCGACTCGACATGCCCGACCACCCGGTCGCCGTCCACCGCGACAATCGCGTTCTCCGGCGGAAACAGCCGCCGATACGGCTCCCGCAACGCCTCGGCGGGGCGTATCCCGAAGGCAGTCTGGACCACTAGCTCGATCCCGGCCGCATCGCCCTCGGTAGCCGATCGAATGGTGATACCGGGTGTCAGCGTCATATCTGGACCATCCCATGGATGCCCGTCCGCTCGCACCCGAATTTCGCCCGGCACCGGCCGGTGTGGAACCGACAGCGGAGCATTGTCATGCCGGATGGGTGAAAACTCACCGTCGGCCATCGCGATGAATGGGCCAATCGGGTGGCGCCGCTCAATACCATCGGAACGACCCGCGAAGTCTTCGTGACGAATCAGGCGTTCGGTAGCGTGAGTGGCGCCGGATCTGCGCTGAAGGGCGTCGTGCTCGAGACCGGATATCACCTCGGGTGCGCCATGGATATCACCGGAATAACCCTCGGCGGCTCCATCAACCTCGGAATTGTGCCTCAGATAACCATTCAGTCGACTGTCCCGATGCCCACCATCGGCGCGACTATCGGCCCCAGCATCGGTCTTACCCCGAGTTTCCAAGTATCGCTCGTTCCCGGCAAGGTCGTCGACCTGCCATTCGGGGACAAGCCGCTGGCGGGCCCGCAGGCGTTCATCACCAATCGGGATGTGTACGTGAAGATCGACGGGGTCACGCACCAAAGCGGCACCGGAGCAGCACGGGCTGCAAGACACAGCTGCTGGTGCGCCGCGGGAAGCGGTTGGTAGCATTTTGTGATGCGTTCGCTTGCACCACTTTTCGGCGAGATCGCCTGGGCTGTTGTATTGGTGAGCGCGGTGACTCGTAGTTGGTTGGCGGACACCGGCGGTCAGTGGATCGCCGGTGTTCTGACAGTCGTTGTCATGCTGGTCCTCACACGTGAGTTTCTCGCGCCCAGCCTGAGGATGGCCCCCTTTCCCAGCCTGCACGTCGAGTGCCTTGCGCTCATAGTGTCGATGGTGGCCGTCGTGCGGATACCCGACGTCACCGGCGGATACCGGCAAGCCGGACCATGGATTGCGGCGGCGCTGGTGGTGGCGGCGATATCGGCGAAGTTCGTGTCGCTCGGGAAAGCGATCGATGTGCCCATGCGGCAGGAGCATTGGGGCCGGGGCGCTGGCTGGTGATCGAGGGTGACGGTCGGTTGTTGAACCACCACTGGCCTGTGCCAATCGAGCGGGCAGCCCTGGATATCATCGGCGTCTCGGCATGGGGAAATTCCCGAAAGCGGCTGTTGGCGCGGCGCGATGAGGACTACCACGCGTTCGGGGCGGACGTTTATGCGCCGTGTTCGGGGTGGGTGAAACAGGCGGCGGACGACACTCGTGACGGCGACCGTGATTTCCCACGGGCAGGCGGAAACGAGGTCGTCATCGACAACGGCACGGAGTTGATCATTGTCGCCCATCTGAGGAGGGGCAGTGTCGCGGTGCAGGCAGGACAGTTTGTCGAGGCCGGGCAGCGGATCGGCGCCATCGGCAATTCCGGCAACTCCACAGAACCCCATTTGCACATTCATGCGGAATGTGAGGGGGAACCACGCCGCCTGCTTTTCAAGGATATGCGCCGACGCTTCCCAAGAGGCGCGATTATCACCAGGCGAGCCGCTGGCCTCGGAGAGCGGCACGCGGCGCTCGAGGGCGAATGAAGGTGTCCGCACCGCACACTTGAATCATTCGATTTAGCTGCGAAAATGGCGGACCACACGTCGCATGCAATTGTGTCGGCGCGAGATTCTTCCTAACTTGATTGTGTACCCGGGAGCCGGGATATGAATGGAAGTGGGAATGTCATGGATTATGCCAACGGTCACCTCGATAGTGCGGTCAATAACTCCTTTCAGGATATCGAGCCGTCGATGACGCTGAGAACGACATGGAACAAACGGTGACCTTGATCGACGGCAATATCGCAAGGGTCGCGGTCATCGCATAACCAGCCACTGTCGCAGACTTGCCGCACAAGACAGGGGAATATGGCCGCGATCAGCGATGTGCATCAGCACAACGGCAATTGTCCAGTTGCTCACCATGACGGTCGCACGGCGGCGGAACCCGTACGGGTTGGACGGTGCGGATCAGATGCAGCGGGTCATCACTCTGTACGACGCGGTCTCCGCGGTCGTTCCCGTGGCAAAGTTGGTCGAGTCCGTCGCGGGACAGGCAACGGGCAGACCCACCACGCGCTCCCAGTTCATGCTGCTGACAACGCGGCCACAGCCTGAGGTATCGACTTTGCAGGTAGTGCTCGTCTCGGAAATTTCGGCGCGGCGCCCGCAAGACGGTGGATCCGGTTGAGGCGCTGCGGATCATGCCCGGCAGGATGGTGTGGTGGCCGAAGTGATCGATATCGACGACCCCGCCGATCCGCGGGTCGATGACTTTCGCGACCTCAAGTCCGCTGATCGGCGGCCCGACCTGCCTGGGCGCAAGGGGCTGGTCATCGCGGAGGGGGTCGTCGTGGTGCAACGGATGCTCGGCTCGCGGTTCCGGCCGAGTGCGTTGCTCGGGGTGGACAAGCGGCGCGACGAGCTCGCGGCCGATCTCGACGGTGTCGACGTACCGTATTACCGCGCGAGTGCCGAGGTGATGGCGCAGGTAGTGGGGTTCCACCTCAATCGCGGAGTGCTCGCCGTGGCCCAACGTCCCGCCGAGCTGACCGTGGACGAGGCGCTCGACGGAGCGCGGACGGTGGCGGTGCTGGAGGGCGTCAACGATCACGAAAACCTCGGATCGATGTTCCGCAACGCGGCGGGGTTGGGGGCCGAGGCAATTCTGTTCGGGGACCGATGCGCCGATCCGCTGTATCGGCGGGCCGTGCGGGTGTCTATGGGCCATGTCCTCCGGGTGCCGTTCGCACAACTTCCGCACTGGCCCGGTGGACTGGATATGCTGCGAGACAAGGGATTCCAGATCATCGCGCTGACGCCGAATCCGGCTGCGGTGAATCTGGCGACGGCGATGACGGGGGAGCGGGTGGCTTTGCTTTTGGGTGCGGAGGGACCCGGGTTGACCGCGGCGGCCATGCAGGCCACCGATATCCGCGCCAGAATTCCGATGTCGCCGGGCACCGATTCGTTGAACGTCGCGACCGCGGCGGCAATGGCGTTCTATGAACGGGTGCGGACATCGTGAACGAGGGATGGTCGTGAACTACCTGCCGAACGGGGCGTATCGGCCCTATCCGCCCTACCAGGACCCGACGCCGTGGGCCGCCGGGGTCACCGTCGCCGTCATGGTGGGGTTACTGACGGCGGTCGCGGTGTACGCGTTCGGTGATGCGTTGGCGCAAGTGCATCCGATACTCGCGGTGCTGGTCAACCTCGTCGCGGCCGGCGGCGCCGCGCCGACGGCCTGGCGCTGGCGCTTCGTTCCGGTGACCCGCTGGGTGCTCGCCGGTGGTGCGGCCGGCGTGCTGCTCGGATGGCTGGCGCTGCTGTTCGGCGGGTTGGCCGCATAAGGCGCGGCGGCCCGGCCCACGCTCGTCCGTATGCGGGCTCGACCGGAACTGCGATCGGATGGCGGCGTTGCCGGTCAGGAGACGCGGTCCCGCCCGCGCAGCCAACTGAAAAGGCTGCGTCTGCGTTTCGCGTCGATGTCCGACTCGTCGTCCCTGAGCGCCAGGCTGGTCGGATCCGGTGCTTGGCCCTTCGGGTACAGGGTGAAGCCGCAGACCGAGATATCGCCGGGCAGCAGCGCACCGTCGGTCGCGGCCGCGCGGTAGTGGAATCCGAGCCACTGGTGATTGGCGGCGTCGGCGAAGTCGGGTGGATCGAACGGCAGGGTCTGCGGGTCGGGCAGATCGCCGGGATACCACTGCACTGGATGATCACCCGCCCAGTACGGGCGCTCCCACACCAGCGGCAGGCCCTCGTCTTCGAGGATGTTCACCCGTGTCGAACTGAAGGAGCGGCGGAATTCGCCACGCTCCCAATGCGCGAAGGAGCCCCAGCCGTGCGCGGCGTCGAACGCGATCAGATAGGTGTGCTCCGAAGCCAGCGGCCGGACGAGTAGTTCGGGCAGCGCCGTCGGATGCACCAACGCCGACTGCGTCGAACACACCACGGTGACACCGGGATAGCAGCCGATGTACACCTCGTCGGCGTCCGGACCGGCGCAACCACCGAGTGTGCCGACCATGATCGGCAACACATCTCGGTCGGCGTGCAGCTGCTTCGCCAGGGCGAGTGCCGCATCCGGGTCCGGATCGTGGTTCGCGCGGAGTACCGCCAACGGATCGAGTGCGTCGACGTACCAGAGGGACGAAGCTTTGGACAGCATTTCCGGCACCTCCCGATGGTTGCACGAAACAGCTCCGCGAACTTCGAGCAACTCTCGGTGATTCCGACAACGTGCTGTCACCTCGAACCGCCCAACGCCGACAAACCACTCGACGGCACTCCGAAAAATCTACCCGTACTTGACCACGAACGATGTAGCTTCCGCCTGCGAACACGCCAGCGGCCCAAGAAATCCGCGATCGAGACGTCCCAGCAACCTCGGTATCGTTGCTGGCAAACATTTGCCGGGCGGATCTCACGGGATCCCGGCTGCCGATCGTGCCGCACTCGAGCACGATTGTCGGCGTGGCGAAGTGCGGAGCTCGGTTTCACTGGGCACTTTTGCTGGGTACGCGAAAACAGCCTGGCAAGACCAGCTTCGCCGGGTGCACGGCGGCGCGTCGAATGCCCGTGCCGAGCGGTCGTGAAGAGGGTTACGCGACCGGACGACTCAGTGGCCGGAGCTACGAACGCCGAGCAGCACGTCCTCCCAGGACGGCATCGGAGCCTTACCGCGTTTGGTCCGATTGGACTTCGCGGGCGCGGCCTTGCCGTTGTTGGGCTTGGCGGTCTCCTCGGTGGAGGCCGCAGGAACCTTCGAAGCAGCCGGAGCCTTCGGCGCGGCGGGCTCGGACGGAACAGTGCCCGCGCTCGGTGCCGGGGTTGCGGTGGTCGAAGTACCCGCGGCGGGTGCCGTGTTGGTTCCGGCCGTTACGGCAGGCGCAGTACTGCTCGCAGCCGGAATGGCGTTGGTGCTCGCGGCGGCCGGGATGGCGGTGCTGCTGCTACCCGCGACGACCGAACGCTGCTCGTAGTACTCGTCCAGCATCGGCTGGTTCTGCCGGGGCGCGGTCCGCGCAGTCGGGGCCGCTTCCCGAGCCGGTCGGGCTTCGGCAGGGCGAGTTTCGGCCGGCCTGGTCTCCACCGGGACCTCGGGCGCGGCGGGCGCCTCGATCTCGGCCTGCGGCGGAAGAATCGTGGCCAGCCCGCGTAGCGCGCGACCGAAATCGGGATCGATCAGATCAGAGGCGGGATCGTCGAGGGGTGACACCGAACCGCCGTGGGCATCCGGCTGGTAGCGCCAGTGCGCCGTAATGTCGGAACGGCCGTTCTGCCACTGCAGTTGGGCGACCCAGAAGCCCTTCTCGTCTTTCCAGGCATCCCATTCGACGCCCTCGATATTGTGCCCGCGCTCGGTGAACGCGGCGGTGACGATATCGATGAGGGTTTCCACTGCGGGGCCGTCGGCGCGGACCGGATGCGCCTTCTGCGCGAGTTCGGCGGCGCGGGCGCGCTCCAGCAGCACGGGGTAGGCGAACCGCTCGACCCGACTGGCCGGCATCCCGGACTCTTCGGTGACCTGTTCGACGGAGGCTCCGGACCGGATACGAGCTTGAATATCGCGAGGACGCATAGTTGCTTCCATTTCGATCTCAATCTGGCCGAATCGGGCAAGGTCTCCGCGGGCTGCGGCTCGAAGCTTGTCGTCGGCGGGCAGCCGGTACTTGGTGCCGGTCTCGGTGTCGATACACACGATGTGCGTGGAGTCGGGCGTCACCCCGATCACTCGAAGTTCACGCACCGTTACCTCCTTATCGCGTCGACTCGCGACACCGCCCACTTTCCGAAACAGTAGTGCACTACTGATGATCTCGAGGCAAGACACGCGGCACGGAAATCGGGCAATAACCGGCCGGGCCCCGCTAATCTGCTCTGTTCGATTCGCCGCGCGTGCTTGCATGGCGTGTCGGGCGTGGCGTGTCTGTGTTTTTTGGCCGCGGCTGCGCCGCGGCGTGTTCGCGGCCCCCTTGGTCTCGCTTCCGAGCCGTCGAGACTTGCGCCTGCGGCGCGTGCGCTTCGACGGCTCGGAAGCGAGACGGGCCGCGAACTCTAGTGCTCGGTCTCGCTTCGCTCGGAAGACATCATCGTGCCGAGTGGGCGCGTTTGTGGGGATCTTGCGACTTCGTTGTCAGCGCTTCGGGTGTTCGGATGCGAGATGGGGTTGCGAACTTTGGTGCTGGATCTTGCTGTGTTCGGAAGACATCGTCGTGCCGAGTGGGCGCGTTTGTGGGGATCTTGCGACCTTGTTGTCGGCGCTTCGGGTGTTCGGATGCGAGATGGGGTTGCGAACTTTGGTGCTGGATCTTGCTGTGTTCGGAAGACATCGTCGTGCCGAGTGGGCGCGTTTGTGGGGATCTTGCGACCTTGTTGTCGGCGCTTCGGGTGTTCGGGCGCGAGACGGGGCGAACTCTTTTGCTGGATCTCGCTGCACTCGGAAGGTGTCATCGTGCCGAGGGGCGCGTCTGTGGGGATTGCTGCGACTTTGTTGGATGCGCCCCGGGTGCTGAACGCTCGGCCACTGGGTGTGCGTGGTTACGAAACGGGTGTGGGCGGTCACGAACGCCGTTGTTCGGACTCGCCCAATGGTTGGTGCTAGGCCAGCTTCTCTACGACGTAGTCGATGCTGCGGATCAACTGGCTGACGTCTTCCGGGTCGATTGCCGGGAACATGCCGACGCGCAGCTGGTTGCGGCCGAGCTTGCGGTAGGGCTCGGTGTCGACGATTCCGTTGGCGCGCAGCACCTTCGCGACGGCGGCCGCGTCGACCGAGTCGGCGAAGTCGATGGTGCCGACGACCTGCGAACGGTGTGCCGGGTCGGTGACGTACGGCGTGGCGTACTCGCTCGACTCGGCCCAGGAGTACAGGCGCGAGGACGAATCCAGGGTCCGCTTGACCGCCCAGTCCAGGCCACCGTTGCCGTTGAGCCACTCGATCTGGTTGGCGAACAGCAGCAGGGTGCCCAGGGCGGGGGTGTTGTAGGTCTGGTCCTTGGTGCTGTTGTCGATCGCGATCGGCAGCGAAAGGAACTCGGGAGTCCAGCGACCCGAGGCCTTGATCTCCTCGACGCGAGCCAGTGCGGCGGGGCTCATCAGCGCGACCCACAGGCCGCCGTCGGAGGCGAAGCACTTCTGCGGTGCGAAGTAGTAGACGTCGGAGTCGGAGATGTTCACCGGCAGACCGCCGGCGCCGGAGGTGGCGTCGATGGCGATGAGGGCGTGCTCCGAACCGGCCGGGCGCTGCACGGGGATCGAGACGCCGGTGGAGGTTTCGTTGTGGGCCCAGCCGATCAGGTCGACCGACGGGTCCGACACCGGCTCCGGCGCGCTGCCCGGCTCGGACGAGACCACGATCGGATCGCCGATGAAGGGGTTGCCCTTGGCCACCGCGGCGAACTTCGAGCTGAACTCACCGTTGGTCAGGTGCAGCGAACGCTCGCGGATCAGGCCGAATGCGGCCGCATCCCAGAACGCGGTGGTGCCACCGTTGCCGAGCACGACCTCGTAGCCGTCGGGCAGCGCGAACAGCTCACGCAGTCCGCTGCGCACCCGCGCAACCACATCTTTGACCGGTTTCTGCCGGTGACTGGTTCCGAACACCGAGGCGCCCACCTCGACCAGGGACTGCAACTGCTCCGGTCGCACCTTGGAGGGGCCACAGCCGAACCGTCCGTCGGCAGGCTTGAGATCGTCGGGAATCGTCGGGAACGCAGTGGTCATGGCACACAGGGTAGACGGTGGTATTGCTGTGTTGCTGACCACACTCCGGCTAACGTTGGCACCCATGAACATGGCGTCGGCTAACTCGGGGTGGCGACTGCGCAGTCGACGGTCACGCAACTTCGGACTACGCGCCGGATCGATGTCGGATGCGCAGCGGCGGGAGTTGCTGATCCGGGGAGCCCAAGGCTCGGCAACGATCTTGGGGGTGCGGCCGCGGCGCAGCGAGCCGGGGCATGTGTTCTGGGTTCGGGTGCACATCGACGGGGAGATGCCCTACGAGACCCGGGTGCGCCAGCGCATGCGCGAAGACGACCTGGAATGGATGCAGCCCGGTGACGTCGTGTGCTGCCGGGTCGATCCGGGTGACCGCGACCGACTGGTGTTGTACGTGCCCGATCTCGCGGAGGCCGAGCGGGCGAGCATTTCGAAGATCCTGTCCGACGGCCGCCGCGCCGACGCCACCGTGCTCGCCGCTGCACCGGTCGCTGCCGACTACGGCGGCCGCGACGACCCGGTGCTTCGCCTCGACCTCGAGCTGCACGCCTGGGACGAGCCGAAGCCGTGGCGGGTGCGCCTGGTCCAGCCGGTTCCGCTGGCGGCCATCGGTCTCGTCGATCTCGGCCAGCATCTCGAGGTGGCCTTCTTCACCGTCGACCGCGGTGACTCGGTGGCTGTCGACTGGCTCGCCTCACTCGGCGAGGACTAACTGCGCTCCGGCCGAGGCCAAGCGGTCCGCGAACCGCGGCAGTCATCGTGGTGGTGTTCGCGGACCTGTTCATGACGTTGGCGATCTGGGGTGTCAACCCCGGCGTCCAGGCTCACCCGCGAACGGGACATGGCTGCGGCAAACCTCGAGGAGCCGCTCGATCATGTCCCGTTCGGGCGATGCTGCGTTTGTCAGGCGGTGGCCGAGGGCGAGACTCGGCTGAGGGCGTAGCCGGTGACGGCGATGAGTGCGTTCTTCGCCGACTCGCGGTTGCGGGCGTCGATCATCATGACCGGGACGTGGTCGGGCACCGACAGGGCATCACGGATGGCCGCTTCGGGGAATTTCGGCCCGTCGTCGAACTCGTTGACGGCGACAAGGAAGGGCAGGCCGAGCTCCTCGAAGTAGTCGACCGCCGCAAAGCTTTCGTCCACGCGGCGGGCGTCGACCAGCACAATCGCGCCGATCGCACCGAGGCTGAGGTCGTCCCACATGAACCAGAAGCGGTGCTGGCCGGGCGTGCCGAACAGGTAGAGCACCAGGTCGTCGGCCAGGCTGATGCGTCCGAAGTCCATTGCCACCGTGGTGGTGTGTTTATCGGGAACCGGCGAGGTGTCGTCCACCTCGGCGCTCAGATCGGTGATCACCGCCTCGGTGCGCAACGGCACGATATCGGATACCGCGCCTACCAGCGTGGTCTTGCCGACACCGAACTCGCCTGCGATCACGATCTTCGCCGAGACGGCGCGGGTTCCGGAGGAGGGGGCTACGGATTCGGGTGCGGTCATCGAAAGTCCTCGGCTGCGAATGGTTTCGACGAACGAGTAGCCCGGCCGTCGCGTACTCCACGGTCATAGTTCTTGAGGCCGTCCCGTATCGCTGCGGGATCGGGACGGCTGTCGGTGTCGAGTTCCTGAGCCGCCGGCGGCGGCTCCGTACCCCCCGGCACCAGATGGTTTCCCGGCTCCCGCAGTGGCAGCCCGGCTCTGGTGCGCAGCGTGACCGGCTGATCGGCGGCCCGCTGCGCGGCCGACCACCCCTCATCCGCCGCCGAGTTCCAACTCACCGGCGCCTCCTCTTGGCCGGGCTCCGGATCGGCGAGCCAGGCCGAGATCATGCCCGCGAAAATCGGTGTCGCCGATTCTTGCGCGGCAGGTGCGGGTTTCGCTGGGGCGGCAGAGGCCATGGGTATCGCAGAACTGGTGTTCGGTGCGGTGGCCGGGCGTGCGGAAGCGGTTGTGTTCGGTGCGGGTTCGGCGTCGCTGGTGCTCGCTGGTGTCGAAGCAATAGGCGTGCGTGCTCGATCGGCACCTCGCGTCACGGGTCCGGCCTGCGGCGCCATGGGCGCCGGTGGCTGGGCTCGCGCATCGGGATGCCCGGGTGGTACGGCGGTCGCTGTGCGATCGGCGATTGCGTCGAATGTCGGTGGTGCCGCCTGATCGCCGCTGGATGGGGTGCCGATGGGTGAAGCAGGGGGCGTCGGTGTCCGATGGGGCCTGAGCGGGGTGAGTGCGGCCGGTGTGGTGAACGGTGCCTTGTGGGCGTTGGGTGCGGTATTCGTGTGGGTTGTATTCGCCGAGGGGGGTGTGTTCGGCGATGCGATCGGGGCCGCCGGGGGTGTGGCGTTCGTAGGTCGCGAAGAGTTCGGGGTCGGTGCGTTTTTCGTCGTTGGCGAGGCAGCATAGGTTGCCGCATTGCCGGAAGTGCGGGTGGTGTCGACGGGGGGTGCAGCGTTCGGTGTCGACGCAGCGTTGGGAGCGGTTCCCGAAGTGGAAGCGGTGGTAAAGGCTGCCGCGTCGCGGGCGGCAGGTGTGGGCGCCGGCGATCGCCAAGGGGCAGGCGGCGCGGTTCTCGTCCACGGCGCAGCAGCCTCGACCGCCACGTCGGCGGTTGCGTTCGTGGGTGGTGTGGCGTTCGACGCTGTGCTCGTGGGTGGTGTGGTGTTCGACGCTGTGCTCGTGGGTGGTGTGGTGTTCGACGCTGTGCTCGTGGGTGGTGTGGTGTTCGACGCTGTGCTCGTGGGTGGTGTGGTGTTCGACGCTGTGCTCGTGGGTGGTGTGGTGTTCGACGCTGTGCTCGTGGGTGGTGTGGTGTTCGACGCTGTGCTCGTGGGTGGTGTGGTGTTCGACGCTGTGCTCGTGGGTGGTGTGGTGTTCGACGCTGTGCTCGTGGGTGGTGTGGTGTCCGACGTTGTGCTCGGGGGCAGTGTGGTTGCCGACGGTGTGCTCGCAGGTGACGCGGTTGCCGATGCTGCTGCTTGGTCGGCGGCCTTCGCGAGTGCAGACGAGATCGGTGTTGCGGCAGCGTCCGTGGCAGGGGTGAACTTCCCCTGCGGTGCGAGGTTCCGACCTGCCGCCATGTCCAACTGCGGTACGGCTTTCCCGCGAGGTGGCGGGGTCGGGCCTGCGGTTCTGTCGGGTTGCGGTGCGGCTGTGTTCGCCGGTGGCGGGGTCGGACCTGTGGTCTTGTCGGGTTGCGGTGCGGCTGTGTTCGCGAGTGGCGGGGTCGGGCTTGCCGTCTTGTCGGGCAGCGATCCGGCTTTTTCCACGGGTAGCGGGGTCGGGCCTGCTGCCTTCTCGGCGTTCGATCCTGGTTTCACCGGTGCGGCTCGGAAGAACGACGCGGTCTGGGAGACCCGGTATTGCTGGGTGTCCATGTTCGCGTTGTTCGGCGCGGTCGTGTTGGGCAGTGGCGTGTTCGGAGTCGCTGTGCCCGATGCCGCGAAGGTCGGTGTCCCTGTGCCCGATGCCGCTGTGCCCGGTGTCGCTGTGGCCGACATGCCTGAGGTCAGTGACGCGGTGGTCGACGTCGCTGAGATCGGTGTCGCGTGCGCCGTGGTCGGTGTGGGGACCGGTGGTCTGGTCGGTGCCGTGGTGGTCGGTGTTGCCGTGCGCGGTTCCGCCTGTGACAGCGCGGCGGCGCGCAGGCTTGCTGCCTGGTTGCGTGCGCCCCTGCGGTTGGCGCCCGGGACTCGTTTGGGCAGACCGTAACTGGTGATTATCGGTGCCGCCTGCGGTGCCGCGGCGGGTGGTTCCGGAGCGGGGCGGGGGGTGAGCGGTTGCTGGCCGATGCCGCTTGCCTGCGGTCTCGGGAGTCCGGCAGGACCGGTGAGCAGGCTCTTCGGCTTGTTCGGCAGCGGCTTGTCGACGACCGGCGGCACCGGGGTGCGGCCGGTGTGCAGCGTGTCCCGGTGGACCTGGATGACCTGCGCTCCGCCCGCCGGAGTGTCACGCTCCTGCGGCGGCACCGCGATCAGGGGCGCGGGGATGTGCAGGCTCGCGGTGATGCCGGGATTGAGTGCGCGGTCCTGGGTACGGCGCAGCCGCACCGTGATGCCGTGACGTTCGGCAAGTCTGCCGACCACGAACAGACCCATTTGCCTGGTCGTCGCCAGCGTGGCCGTTGCCAAGGTCGCCAGCCTGCGGTTGATCTCGTCGAGTTCGCCAGGCACGATGCCGATGCCCGCGTCGATGACCTCGACCAGCAGGCCGCCCTCGGAGGTCCTGCTGTAGGCGAAGGTCACTTCGCTGTCCGGCGGCGATGCGCGCAGCGCGTTCTCCAGCAACTCGGCGATCAGGTGCACCAGATCGGTGGCCGCGGTGCCCGTCACCCAACCGTCGGGTGTTGCACCGGTTTTCACCCGCTGATAGTCCTCGACCTCGGAGCCTGCGGCGCGCAGAATATCGCGTACCTCCACCGGCCCGGACCGGTCGTGTCGCGATTTGGTGCCTGCGAGCACCAGCAAGTTGGCGCTGTTGCGTCGCATGCGGGCGGCCAGGTGATCGAGCCGGAACAGCTGGTCGAGCCGCTCGGGATCCTTCTCCTCGAACTCCAGCGCGTCGATCATGCTCAGCTGGCGATCGACCAGGGTCTGGTTGCGCCGGGCCATGGTTTCGAACATGTCGTTGACCTGGTCGCGCAACTGTTGTTGCTGGGCAGCGAGTTTGAGCGCCTGCGCGTGTAGTCGGTCGACCGTGCGGGCGATCTCGCCGATTTCCTCGCCGGTGTGCACCGGCACCGGATTGACCCTGATGTGCTCGAGTTGGGCGCCGAGGCTGATGCGCTCGACCTCGTCGGGCAGGTCGCGATCGGCGAGCTTGGCCGCGCCGGCGCGTAGCCGGCGCAGCGGCAGCAGCAGTGATCGGGCGACGAGCAGACCGAACAGCAGCGCCGCGATCAGCGTGCCGAGCACCACGACGGAGGCCTTGATCGCCGCGGTTCGGGAGGCGTCGACAACATGGTCGACGTCGGCGAAGATGCGCTCGACGGTATCGCTCGCGAGCTTGGTGTACACGTCGCGGGATCCGAGCGCCAGATCGCGTAGGTCGGGCAGCTCCACCTTGCCTGTCTCGATGGCCTCGTCGATCGCGGCCTTCAGGATGACGTTGTTGGCGCGCACCACCCGGTCGAGTTCGGGTTTGGCGGAGGGCAAGTCGCGTTCGACGGTGTCGGTCAACGTGCGGAAGGAGCCTGCCACGGCATTGAAGTCGTTGACCTTCGAAGGATCCTGCATCGCCGACATCGCGACCATCAGGAAGTTGAAGCCCTCCAGCTTGCCGAGCAGCAGATCGAACAGCTGGACCTTCCCCATGACGACCGAGGGGATCTGAATCGGCGTGAGCAGCCGGTCGACGGTGCCGACCGTCTCACGGGCGATCATATTGTTCAAGCCCACCGCTTTGAGCGGATCGCCGCCGCCGCCCTTGCCGCCTGCGCGGATGACCTCGCTGGTGGCGGTCATCTCCCGCAACGCCGTGGCAACCGTCGGATCGATCCCCTCGCGCCCAGCACGCACAGTGGCCTCGGTGATCGCGGTGGACAGTTCGACCAAGTCCTGGTCGGTGGTGGTGCCGTAGACCTGCCCACCGGCGACGGTCGAGGCCGCCGACTCGAGTGCGGTGATGGCGGGAATGTCGGAGATGCGGTCGGCCGCATCGGTGTAGCTGGAGTAGTCGTTGAAGAACACCGTCAACCGGAGGCCGCCGAGCAGCATGGCCGCGGCGAGCGGAACGGCAACGGCCGCGGTGACTTTCCAGCGAACGCGCCACTGCTCGAGGTTCCGCAACCGAGTGTGCGCGATCACCGTCTGCGCCACCCTCATACCGCCTTCCGCTCGGATCGTACTGATCCGGTCGCATCGCCATTCGGCGAAATGTCCGGTGAGCAGCCGCGATCCGCCAATCAGTACCGCCGGACATAGTCCGTCAGCATCGGTACCTTACTGGCTGGATGCCTGCAGTTCCCACGTTTGGACGGATCGTTGTGTGAACCGTGCGAGGAGTCAGAGGCGCACTAAGGTGAAGCCGGCCGACCGCAGGGCAGGCAGCGCGGCACTCATGCCCGCGGCGGTGCCGGACTTCGGTCGGTGCATATGGGCCAGTGAAATCGCGCCGGGCGCGGCGGCCCCCGCCGCACGCATCGAAGGTCAACGATCTGCTTGCCGGTTAGCGCGAAACTGCCTGTGATACCACGCATTTCCACGCCCCCACAGTTGGGGCGGGGTGCCTGCATGCCTGGCCGCGACCACGGCGGGCGTGACAGCGGGCGGGGCCTGGAGTGCCGCGGTCACCGGTTCGACCGGTGCACCCGCGGCATTCCCACCGGTGGTTGTTGTGGTGGTATTCGATTGCGCGGTGGGCGTATTAGCGTTGTCCGCGCTATATCCGGCGGCCACACTCGTCACCGCTGCAACACCGATGCCGAACATCCGCCGCCGCGACATTCCACGATCCGACATCCCCGTCAGCCCTCTTTCGACGCGCGTCTCGCCGGGGTGCGACGCGAGCCGAACCTCGTGGCAGGCAACAGATCCGCCGCAACGTCCGGCTCGCGGGTTTACTCCTGGTGGAACCGAGCAGTCGAACCGGGCAGTCGAACTATGCGTGGTGCAACCGCGCTCGAATCGGAAGCAGGCGTGAGGCGAATCAGGAGTGCGAGACCGTGGCCCAACCCGCGACGTCCTCGGGGCGGCGCGGCGCGGGGCCGGTGTAGATGGCGGCCGGGCGGACCAGCTTGCCGAGCTGCTTCTGCTCGAGAATGTGCGCACACCAGCCCGCAGTACGACCACAGGTGAACATGGCGGGCATCATGTGCGCGGGCACCTCGGCGAAGTCGAGGATGACCGCGGCCCAGAACTCGACGTTGGTCTCGATGGCGCGGTCCGGGCGACGCTCACGCAGCTCGGCGAGCGCGGCCTGCTCCAACGCGGCGGCCACCTCGTAGCGCGGGGCGGCAAGACGCTTGGCGGTGGCGCGCAGCACGCGGGCGCGCGGGTCCTCGGCCCGGTAGACCCGGTGGCCGAAGCCCATCAGTTTTTCCTTGCGGTCCAAGATGCCCTTGACCAGAGTGCGTGCGTCACCGGTCTTTTCGACCGCCTCGATCATCGGAAGCACGCGCGCGGGCGCACCGCCGTGCAGCGGGCCCGACATCGCGCCGATCGCGCCGGACAGCGACGCGGCGACATCGGCTCCGGTGGAGGCGATCACGCGCGCGGTGAAGGTGGAGGCGTTCATGCCGTGCTCGGCAGCCGAAACCCAGTAGGCGTCGATGGCCTCGGTGTGCTTCGGGTCCGGGTCACCCTTCCAGCGAGTCATGAACCGCTCGGTGACGGTGTTGCATTCGTCGATCTTCCGCTGCGGTACCGCGGGCTGGTAGATGCCGCGTGCGGACTGCGCCACGTAGGACAGCGCCATCACCGAGGCGCGGGCCAGGTTCTCGCGCGCGGTCTCGTCGTCGATGTCGAGCAGCGGCTCGTAGCCCCAGATCGGGGCCAGCATCGCGAGGCCGGCCTGCACGTCGACGCGCACATCGCCGGTGTGCACCGGCAGCGGGAACGGCTCCGCGGGCGGCAGGCTGCGGCCGAACTCGCCGTCGACAAGTAGTGCCCACACGTCCCCGAAGGTCACCCGTCCGAGTACCAGGTCCTCGATGTCGACACCGCGGTAGCGCAGCGCGCCGCCGTCCTTGTCCGGCTCGGCGATATCGGTGGTGAATGCCACGACACCCTCGAGGCCGCTGACGAAGTCGCTCGGTACGGTGGCCTGCCCACCGGGAACCGCAGGGCTGGTAGTCATGTTGTGACTCTCCTTGCACATCGGGTCGCATGCTCGCGGGGAGAAAGGGATGTGTTTCACCCAGCACATGCCGATCACGAAAACCTTAGCTCCTTGCTACCGCGGAGTAACGTCTGGCCCATGCGTGACCTGGACAATTCATCTGCCGGCCAGGAAACGGCCGAAAACCTCGCAACCACGGCTGCCGCGGTGGCGCGAATATCGACGGATCCGGCCGTGCTGCGGGCAGCCAGCGACCTGGCGGCGATGCGTGTCGAGTACGGCGGCATCCCGTTCGGCAGTGGTGAAGACACCGATCTGGACGAAACCTGGTTGGCGGGCGGGTGGGAACCGCTGCTGCGCCACTGGATCGAACAGGCCACCGCCGTTGGCATCGCCGAACCCAATGCGATGGTGCTCGCCACCGTGGCATTGACCGATGCCGGTCCGCGGCCGGTCGCGCGAACAGTGCTGTGCAAGGGGCTGTCGCCCGACGGCGTGACCTTCTATACGAACTACGACTCGGCCAAGGGCGCCCAGCTCGCCGCCGACCCGTTCGCGGCCGCCACCTTCGTCTGGCCTGCGCTCGGCAGGCAAGTGCACGTGCGCGGCACGGTCGAATTGGTGCCCGCCGAGACAACCGCCGTCTACTGGCGCTCCCGACCGCGTGACTCCCAGCTCGGTGCGTGGGCCTCCCAGCAGTCGCGGCCGATCGGATCGCGGGCCGAGCTCGATCGGATTCTCGCCGAGACCACCGCTCGCTTCGCGGAGGTCGACGACATTCCGGTGCCGCCGCACTGGGGCGGCTATCTGCTGCGGCCCGATGAGGTGGAGTTCTGGCAGGGCAGGCGCAGCAGGCTGCACAACCGGATCCGGGTCCGCATCGACAGCGACGGGATGAAGGTGCAGCGCCTGCAACCGTGAACAAGTGATGAATATCGCGTCGAGCCGGCCGGGTTCGACTCGATACGCTCTCGCCGGTGAAGCTGCTTGCCGACACGACCCCGCTGCGCTATCCGGACTATCGGCGACTGTGGTCGACCAACGTCGTCACCGTCATCGGGGCGCAGTTGGCGGTGGTTGCTGTACCGCAGCAGATCTATCAGATCACCGGTAGCTCGGGCTATGTCGGTCTGGCCGGGCTGTTCGGCCTGGTGCCGTTGATCGTGTTCGGCCTGTGGGGCGGCGCGCTGGCCGACGTGATGGATCGGCGCAAGCTGCTGCTCATCACCAATGCGGGCACCGGAGTGACAGCGCTGGCCTTCTGGGGTCAGGCCGCCGCCGGACTGGACAACGTGTGGGTGGTACTCGGCCTTTTCGCCATGCAGCAGGCCTTTTTTGCGGTGAACCAGCCGACTCGCAGCGCGACCATTCCCCGGCTGTTGCCGCCGGAACAGCTCGCCGCGGCCAATTCGCTGAGCATGACCGTCCAGCAGGTCGGCGCCATCGCGGGGCCGGTCCTCGCGGGCGCGCTGATCCCGGTGGTCGGGCTGTCCACGCTGTATCTGATCGATGCGGTCGCTCTGCTCGCCACGGTGTGGGCGGTGTGGAAGCTGCCCGCGTTCCCGCCGACCGGTACCGCGACCAAGGCTGGATTCCGCACGGTCCTGGACGGTTTCGCCTATCTGGCGACGCAGCGCATCCTGCTCGCCTCGTTCGCGGTGGATGTGATCGCGATGGTGTTCGGCATGCCGCGGGCACTGTTCCCGCAGATCGCGCAGGAGACTTTCGGCGACCCGGCGACCGGCGGTGTCGCGCTCGGCTTGCTGTTCGCGTCGATGTCGGTCGGCGCGGTGCTGGGCGGCGTCTTCTCCGGCTGGATCCCGCGCATCCGGCGGCAGGGCCTCGCGGTAGTGATCTGCATCGCACTGTGGGGACTCGCGATGGTCGGGTTCGGTCTGGCCGTCGGCTTTACCGGGCACGGCCTCGGTCTCGGGCTCGGCCTGTGGATCGCGCTGGGCTGCTCGGCCTTCGGTGGTGCGGTCGACATGATCTCCGCCGCGCTGCGGGTGACGATGCTGCAAACCGTGGCCACCGACGAGATGCGCGGCAGGTTGCAGGGCGTGTTCATCGTCATCGTCGCGGGCGGTCCGCGTATCGGTGATGTTGCCCACGGTTTTGCTGCGGCGAGCCTGGGTACCGCCGTGGCAGCGGCGGGTGGTGGCGTGCTGGTCGTCGTCGGCGTAGTGCTCGCCGCGCTCGCCTTCCCTGCCTTCGTTCGCTTTTCCGTGAGCAGGTCGCACTCCGAGCCGGTACCTGCGGTGAGTGAGCGCAACGAGTGAACGCTGCGCGCAGCGCGGGTGCGCCCGACCTACTCATCGGTACGGGTGTCGAAACCTCACGCGTGGAGATCACGTTTGTGAGCTCGCCCGGTGGGCACCCTCGTTCTCGGGCAGTGCGAGCAACGACTAGCGTCTAGGTGAGAGCACCGCCGTGCCGACGCACCCCGATGCCGACGGTCCTAGCCTGAGAGGGATCCTTCTGTGCCCGAAAAAGACCACATCAACGACGCCAAGCCGGTGTTGAGCTACCCCGGTGGCGAATATGCCATGACCGTTGCCGAAGCCAAAGAAGGCAATGACGGCATCGACCTCGGCAAAATGCTGGCGAGCACGGGATACGTCACCTACGACCCCGGTTTCATGAACACCGCGCCGACCAAGTCGGCGATCACCTACATCGACGGCGAAGCGGGCATCCTGCGCTACCGCGGCTACCCGATCGAACAGCTCGCGGGCACCTCGACCTTCATCGAGGTCAGCTACCTGCTGATCTACGGCGAGCTGCCGACGCAGGCACAGCTGGACGATTTCACCGATCGCATCCGCCGTCACACCCTGCTGCACGAGGACCTCAAGCGGTTCTTCGACGGCTTCCCGCGCAACGCGCACCCGATGCCGGTGCTGTCCTCCGCGGTGAACGCGCTGTCGGCCTACTACCAGGATTCGCTGGACCCGCGCGATCCGGAGCAGGTCGAGCTATCCACCATTCGACTACTGGCGAAGTTGCCGACCATCGCGGCCTACTCGTACAAGAAGTCGGTCGGTCAGCCGTTTCTCTACCCGGACAACTCGCTGTCCCTGGTCGAGAACTTCCTGCGCATGACCTTCGGCTTCCCGGCCGAGCCCTACGAGGTCGACCCCGAGATCGCCGCCGCGCTCGACATGCTGCTGATCCTGCACGCCGACCACGAGCAGAACTGCTCCACCTCGACCGTGCGTCTGGTCGGCTCGTCCGACGCGAACCTGTTCACCTCGGTGTCCGGTGGCATCAACGCGCTGTGGGGCCCGCTGCACGGCGGCGCCAACCAGGCCGTGCTGGAGATGCTCGACGGCATCAAGGAGCAGGGCGGCGACGTCAAGGAGTTCATCCGCAAGGTCAAGAACAAGGAAGACGGCGTGAAGCTCATGGGCTTCGGACACCGCGTCTACCGCAACTATGACCCACGCGCCTCGATCGCCAAGAAGCACGCCGACTCGATCCTGAGCAAGCTCAACGGCGACGACGAACTGTTCGACATCGCGAAGGCGCTCGAAGAGGCCGCGCTGACCGACGAGTACTTCATCTCGCGCCAGCTGTACCCGAACGTCGACTTCTACACCGGCGTCATCTACAAGGCCATGGGCTTCCCGACCCGGATGTTCACGGTGCTGTTCGCCATGGGCCGGCTGCCGGGCTGGATCGCGCACTGGCGCGAAATGCACAGCGAGCCACTGAAGATCGGGCGCCCGCGTCAGATCTACACCGGTTACGGTGCCCGCGATTACCACGAGATCACGAACCGCTGATCACATTTTCCCACCCACCACCTATCGAAGGGGATAGCTGAATGACCAAGCCGGAGATCGAGTTCCAGGCGGGCCCCGCGCCCACCGAGCTGGTTGTCAAGGACATCATCGAGGGCGAGGGCACCGAAGCTGTGCCCGGCGGCAACGTCGAGGTGCACTACGTCGGCGTCGAATTCGAATCCGGCGAGGAGTTCGACTCGTCCTGGAACCGCGGCGAGTCCATCACCTTCCCGCTGCGCGGCCTGATCCAGGGCTGGCAGGACGGCATCCCCGGCATGAAGGTCGGCGGCCGTCGCCAACTCACCATCCCGCCGGAGCTGGCCTACGGCCCGGCTGGTGCGGGCCACAAGCTCTCGGGCAAGACGCTGGTCTTCGTGATCGACCTGCTCAACGCCAACTGAGCGAAAACCCTTACTGCGGCCCGTGTTCCACTTCGGTGGACACGGGCCGCAGTCGTTTCGCACCGAATCTCGACCGCTAGGCAACGAGTGGGCACACCCCCGCGAGCGCTACTGGACGTTCGCCGCAGCCATGTGCCACTCACCGAGTTGCTGACTCGGGAGGACTGCCGCTGGGTCGTTGCGGCGGCGGTTGGTCGAGGGCCGGTGCGGTCGGCTCGAGGTCTGCCAATTCGTCTTCGGCCGGTTCGCCGGAGTTCGCGGGCCATCCGTATTCGTCTACAGCGCAAGACGAACCATCCGACCGATAGAGGGTCGGCTTGCTATCCGCCGGGGCCAGTTCGAGTTTCAGGGCCGTGTCTTCGTGGAAGATCGTGAGCAGCGCTTGTACCGAGGGGGCGATGTCGCGCCGTGTCGAATCCGTCTCGGACATCGGCCTAGGTTTCTGTTGCCGACGCGGGAAGATCAGCGATGTTCAGCAGAGCCACCCAATAGGCATCGCGCAGCGCGTCCCACAGGTCGTGGTGACCGGGGAATGCGTCACGGACTGTCGCGAGATCCGGGGCGGCCGACTCATCGAACAACACCAAGCCGGGCCCGGCGAGGGGCAGCGATTCGCCACCCGGCCACCGGTAAGCCGCCGAGGCGTCGGCCCGATTCTGGATACGCAGAATCCGACAATCGTGTCCGACCAGCCGCCAGGTGACAACCTTCCGGCCGTCCGCTGATTCGGTGGTACGCAAGCGATCTCGGCGCATCATCGCCCCCTGTGAGTGGTGCGTCCGGTGCCG
This sequence comes from Nocardia sp. NBC_01009, assembly GCF_045208035.1. NCBI lineage: Bacteria > Bacillati > Actinomycetota > Actinomycetes > Mycobacteriales > Nocardiaceae > Nocardia > Nocardia sp. NBC_01009. Next base: position 2,006,580 of record NZ_CP108695.1, read on the forward strand.
GAGGGACGCATACTCTGGCACCGAGGTGGTGTGGGCGTGGCTGCCCATTGACGTATGGCGGCGGCGAAGTGCTCGAGCACCTCGGCTGGTGCGCCTGTGTAGGTGGTTGGTGGACCGGTGAACGGTTCTCGCTGGGGAAGCTCTTGGCTCGGCATCTGCCGACCTCCAGGACCTCGGTGGTGGGTGAGTGCGCGCGCCTCGAAACTTCCGGTGGGGTAAGACCGTTCGTTCGGAGCGCGAACCCAGAACACCACGGTGAACCGCCTGCCTTGCGTAGTTTTGGTTTTCCCACAGCAGTTGGACCAAAACGGCAGGATCGAACCCTTCGACATGCGATGGTTCATGCAATGAACTGGGCATTCGAAAACCAGGATGGGGGCACACGACATGCAAGAAACGGGGAGCACTCTGCCGCGCCGGCAACTCGGGCGATACCTACGCGATCTCAGGACGCAAACCGGGATGACGATCCCGGAGGCGGCGCGACGAATCGAACGCGGCTCGAGCACCTTGCAGCGGCTCGAGACTGGGCAGGCGGAAAGGATTCGGCTGCTTGATGTTCGAGAGCTGTGCAGCATCTACAGTGCGGACGAAACTCAAACGGCCGCCCTGATGGGACTGGCGCAGCAGGCGGCCGTCAAGTCCTGGTGGCATGAATACGGAAATCTCATACCCGCGAACTTCGATGTCTACATGGGACTGGAAGCCGCCGCGTACCGACTGACCTCGTACGTTCCCGATGTAGTGCTGGGATTGCTGCAAACTCCGGACTACGCTCGCGTACTTGCACGTAGTAACAACCCCGATGACACCGATGCCGAGATAGACCAGCGTGTACAGCTGAAACTGAAGCGGCAAGGGCTGATCACCCGAAAGAGTCAGCCAGCACATCTGGACGTGGTTCTCCTCGAATGCGCATTGCGTCGGCTGGTCGGCGGTCCGAAGACCATGGCCGCACAGCTGCGTCGCTTGGCGGATGCGTCCACCTTGTCGAACGTCACCCTCCGGGTTCTTCCGTTCGCGGCTGGTATCCCGCTGGGTGATCCGCTCGGCCCGTTCACCATTGTTGACTTCGGTACCCGCAATGCGGGCAAGCCGATAGAACCGTCCGTCGTCTATCTGGAGAGCTTCACAGGGGACATGTACTTGGAGAAGCACGACGATGTTGAGCGCTACCATGAGGCACATGAGGCCGTCCGGCAAGCATCGCTGGATGAAACCGCAAGTAGGAACCTGATTCGACAGGTAGCAAGGGAGTATGTCGCGTGACCGACAAATACGACGTTGACCTTTCTGGCGCGGTGTGGCGCAAGAGCACGCGCAGCTCGGGTAGCAAAGACTGCGTGGAGGTCGCGTTTCTCGATGGCGGCTTGATTGGAGTGCGTGACAGCAAGAACCCAGCCGGCCCCGCGTTGGTTTTCACTCCCAGCGAGTGGACTGCTTTCGCTGCTGGCGTGCAAGACGGCGAGTTCGCCCCGTAACTACGCTCCGTGTGACTGATGACTAGGCCCGGCCCCGAATCTTCTTCGGGCCGGGCCTATTTCATGCGCATGTCGAATTGTCAGGTAATCGGATTTCAAGGACCCTTTGGAGCAGGTGCGCGGGTTTTGTGAGGTGTTCGAGGCCGTCAAGCGAGTAGCGTTGACTGTGCCGAGCAAGGACTTGCTGAGGTGGATCGCGAGGAGGTTTGCCGTGAGGATTGACCTGTCCGGGGCGGAGTGGTTCAAGAGCAGCCGCAGCGAGTCCAATGGTCAGTGTGTGGAGGTCGCGTTCCTCGATGCGGGCCTGGTTGGCGTGCAGGACTCCAAGAATCCGACGGGTGCTGCGTTGGTCTTCACGCCCGGCGAATGGTCTGCCTTCACTGCCGGTGTCCAAGACGGCAAGTTCGATCGCCCATAGCCACCTCTGCTCGGCACGCTCTGGCGAGTTCGACCATCAAACCGGCCCAGCTCGGGGTCCCCTCGAGCTGGGCCTGTTTCGCACGCAACGAAATTGGCGTGACTCGTTCTGGAGTGGGATCTATATTTCACACTTTGCGGTCGACATCGAAGGGAGGGGTCGTGAAGCTGGCAGAGGCATTGTCGTTGCGGGCGGATTCGGCGCGGCGGATCGAGCAGCTGCGCGCTCGCATCGTGAGCAGCGCCCGCTATCAGGAGGGGGAGGAGCCTGCCGAGGATGCGGCGGGGCTGCTTGCCGAGGTCGGCGAGGTGCTCGGTGAGTACGAAACATTGATCCGGCGCATCAATCGCACCAATGCCGCCGCGCGGATCGACTCGGACGGCACGGTGACGGATGCGCTGGCGCGGCGGGATGCGTTGCGGCTGCGGCATTCCGTGGTCACCGCTGCGGCGGATGCGGCTTCGGGCAAGGGGCAGCCGGGTTATGCGCGTCAGTTGCGGTCCGAGCTGAAGATGTTGTCCGCCTTGCCTGTTGCTGAGCTGCGTGGGCAGGCCGATGAGCTTGCCAAGGAGCTTCGCGAACTCGACGTGCGAATTCAGCGCGCCAACTGGGAGGTCGAGCTGTTGGACTGACGCAGCGAGGTGGAGCAGGTAGTTGTCGCGGAGGCGTGCGCAACCCGCTGAGCCGACGGGTATTCGGCTCACCTCCTGGTGCACGATGGGCAGTGCGAGGGTTCAACTCCCTTCCTCACATGGCAGCCCAGCATCGCGCACAGGTGACAGGGCACGGCACACAGCACACCACCATGTGCAGATCCACGACGACGAGGGCGGGTACGGGGTACTCCACCGATAAGCGCCGCTACGGGCGAGTCCGACGCGGCAGATCACTGCGTTGCGAGATTGTTGCTGGCAATACCGTGTGCGGTGTACCGAATATTGCGACGATCAACTGATGAGCGGTCCATATGACCCGAGCGAGGAGCAGTCGGCTGAGTCTCAGCAGGAGGGTGGTCCGCCCCCGACGGGGTGGATAACGTTCCAGAACGCGTACGGGCCTGCGGCGCAGCAGCAGGTCCAACAGCCATATGGTTCGCCGCCGTCCGGTAACCCGGGTGTCTTGAAGCGAATCATCAACAGACTGTTCAGGACCAGGTAGCAGGCAGTGGCGGTGTCCGAGCAGGGCACAGGGTGGGCGGATTTCATCCATGACCAGCTCGATCGCGAGTACTCCCGCCGCGACGTCCTCAACACCCGTGCGGCGGTAGCCGTCACGAGCGCGACCGGGCTCGTCACTATCGTGCTGGCAGTAGTCGCCGTAATCAAGGGCAAGGACTTCACGCTGACCGGCGGAGCACTCGTCGCCTTGTGTGTGGCGATGCTCGCCCTGCTCGGGTCTGCCGTCCTCGCTGTTCTCGCCGGAGTCAGCTGGCGGTACCGGGTGACATCCACCGGTTCGATGCGATCGATGCTGGCCGACCATTGGACAGACAGCGAAGTGGACGCCCGGTACATCACGGCATTCTGCAACCTACAGACGATCGCGTCGCTCCGGGCAGGCACAACCCTCAAGGCTCATCTTCTGCTGGCCGCGGCAGCAGCACAGGTTCTTGCGATTCTGGCGATCGCCACCACAACACTCATCCTCGTAGTGTGACCTGCGCTTGCTGTCGAGATACCGAAGGTGCGGTAGTTCGCCGGAGCCGGTTGTGCGTGCCCGCCGTACCCCGCTCGTAGCGCCTCGGAGATTCGACCCTGCGTCGCCAGGTTGGGCGGGGAAAGAGTCTGCGCACGACGTCGGTGGCGGCCGCCTGGCGGCCGCGGTGAACATACTGATTCCGGGCCGAAGATCTGTCGAGGATCCTGGGTTACTCGTGGACGATTTCGACTGGATCGGTGAGTGCGAGTGCGAGCGCGGCCTGCTGGCTGGTGCTGCGCTGGGGGAGGGCGGCCATGGCCTTGTCGGTTTGGGTGCCGAGGTTGGTGACGATCTGCTGGAGGCCGGTGACGCCTGCGGTCATTTGGCTGATGGCGCTGGTCAATTGGGCGCCGCCCTGGTCGGCGAGCTGTGGGAGGCCCTCGGCCAGTTTCGCGCCTTCGTTCAATTGGGCGCTCGCGCTTTGCAATCGGGCGACGACGGTGCGCAGCAGGGTGCCCAGATCCGTGTTCGGGTCCACCGCGCCGCCTACCAGGCTGCCGAGACCGGTCAACTGAGATCCTGCCTGGCTCGAAACGCTGCGCAGGGCTTCGAGTTTCCCGATGATGTCGGCAAGTCGGGGATCGCCCGCGAAGGGCAGCGCGCGCAGGAGTGGGAGGACCTGATCGAGGCCGCCGCTCACGGTGTTCGCGGTTTGCTCGACTTGGGCGATGGTGAGCCCAGTCGAACCCAATGCCGAGGCAAGCTGATCTGCTTGCGCCGCCGCACCGTCGACCGTTGAATTCAGCATGGCGATCGCCGAAGTCAATTGTGCGGAGCCTTCTTTGGCGAAGCTCAGGAAGCCGAGTAGCTGATCGGCCCCCGAGCTGAACTGGTCGGCACCCGAGGCTGCCGCATTCACCCCGGCATTGAGCAGCTGGGTGGTCAATTGCACCGATGAGAGCTGGGTGCGTGCTTGGGCGACGGCCGACAGTGCGGCATCGACGCCCGCCGCACCGATCCGATGCGTCACCTCGTTCACCGCGCCGTTCACCAACTGCGAGTCCGCATCTTTATGCGTCGCCACGGTCACCTTGGCGCGCTGGGGTTGGTCGCCGGCCAGCGTGCCTATTGCCGCGGTGAGATCGGCGGGCAGTGTGATCACTGCGGCGTAGTCGTCGAGATCCGCTTCCCCGGGCTTGGCTGCGGTCCATTCGTAGCCGCCCGCCTGCTCCAGCGCCTGCACGACGCGCGCGCCGGTCGGCCCGGTGTCGGCGTTGACCAAGGCGATACCGGTCGGTGCGGCAGCGGAGCGCGAGCAGGCCGTGATGGTGCCCCCGATCGCGCCCGCAGCGACAATCCCGACGGCGAGGAGTGCCCAGCGGGCGCGTTTTCCGATCACACCAGCAGACGCTATGACGGCCGATTGGCGCAACGGATAGCACTTCTCTGAGGATTCGGTAAGGACAACCGGTCCAGCGCCAATGACTCACTCGAACAACGCTTGTCGCACCCCTGGCATTCGGTGTGCGGCATATCACACAATCGTATTGTGCGCCGCGCCGCACACGACTGGTCATTTGGAAATCGCACAGCAGGTGCCGGTGCGACGGTGATCGGAACGGCTCAGTGCGCGGTGCGGTTGGGCAGGTGCAGGACCAGGCGGATGCCGCCGAGCGTGCCGTTGTCGAAATAGGTTTGCCCGCCGTGTAATTGGGCTTGCTGGGCGACCAGGGCGAGGCCGAGTCCGGATCCGCCTTTGCTGGCTTGGCTTCCTCGGAAGAAACGGTCGAACACCGCGGCGCGCTCGTCCAGCGGGATGCCGCTGCCATTGTCGTCAACGGAGATCACGATGTGCCCGTCGGGTGCGCGATGCGCGGACACCAGCGCCTCGGTGGCGCCGCCGTGTGTCACCGAGTTCTTCAGCGCGTTGTCGACCGCGAGGCGCAGCCCGGCGGGCAGGCCGAGGGTCACCAGTTCGGCGTCGGTGTCGATGCGCACGGTCAGTCCGGGGAAATGCCGCATGGCGTCGTGTGCGGCCTGGTCGCACAGGTCGCCGACATCGGTGGCGATGTGGTCGCGTTCGTTGGTGAGATCGCCGGTGGCCAGGCGCTCGAGCGCGGCAAGGGTGGTTTCCACCCGGCCTTGGCTGCGCGCAAGGTCGGTGAGGATCTCGGTGCGCTGGGCTTCATCGAGGTCGAGGGTGCGCAGCACCTCGAGATCGGTACGCATCGCGGTGAGGGGGGTACGCAGTTCGTGGGCGGACACGGCGGCGAAATCACGTGCCGTCTCCAGCGCGGCGGCGGTTTCGTCCTGCGCCTGGTCCACGCGGTGCAGCATGGTGTTCACCGCCTCGGCGAGCTCCTCTGCTTCACGCACACCCGAGCCATCGACCGGTGATTGCGGATTATCGGGATCCGGCCTGCCGCTGCGGGCGCCGACCTGGCGGGTGAGGTCGGTGATCGGTCGTACCGCGCGTCCGGCGAGCAACCAGCCGAGCGCGGCGGCGGCGGCGATGGCAAGCAACGCGCCCGCAAGGACCCAGCGCTTTTGCTCGGCGGTTGCCCGGGCCGCTTCGGCGGCGGGGATGCCGAGTGCGACCGTGCGGCCCGGCGGTTGGTTCTCGGTGGTGGTGAGCATCCGATAGCGGATGCCGTTCACGGTGGCAGTGTGGAAACCTGGTGTCAGATCAGGTAATTGGGTCGGGCCACTGGCTGTGACGACGCCGTTGTCGCGGACGGTGACCGCCAGGTTGGTGTCCAGCCCGGAAATAGTGACGAACCCGGCGGCCAGCTCGGGCTTGAGCAGGACGATGCGCGAGACGATGGTGATCTGCTGATCTATCTGTGCCACATTGTTGCGTTCGATCGCGCGCACGCTGATGAGGCTCAGTATGGACACAATGATTACTGCGCCCGCCGCCGCGGCCCCGGCGACCCTGGTGCGCAGCGAAAATGACCGGCGGCGACGCCTTTTCGTCGGCGCAGGCGGTGCAATCGGCGACCACGAGGTCTCCGGCGCTGCGGGCGAAGAGTCGGTCACCTTGTGCTCGAGTTCATTTGGGCGCTCGCAGCACGAACCCGACACCGCGGATCGTGTGCAGCAGCCGGGGTGTGTCGCCTACCTCGAGCTTGCGTCGCAGATAGCCGACGAAGACGTCGACCACATTGGTGTCGGCCGCGAAGTCGTAGCCCCACACCAACTCCAGCAATCGCTCGCGGCTGAGCACCACGCCCGCATTCCGCGCGAGCGTGGACAACAGCTCGAATTCCCTTTTGGTGAGCTCGATTTCGTTCCCGTGCAGCAGGGCGCGATACCCGGCGATGTCCACCTCCAGCGGCCCGACCGTGACCGCACCGGGCGTGGCCGTTGCGGTCACGTCCGCGCGACGGCGCAGCAGCGCCCGGATCCGTGCCACCAACTCTGCGAGCACGAACGGCTTGACCAGGTAGTCATCGGCGCCGGATTCCAGCCCCGAGATCCGGTCGTCGACCGAGGCGCGCGCACTCAGCACGCAGATGGGCACCTCGTTGCCGAGGGCCCGCAGTGCAGTCACCACCCCGGCGCCGTCCAGCACCGGCATGTTCATGTCCAGCACGATCGCGTCCGGTGCGTGCTCGGCGACGCTGCGCAGCGCTGCGGCGCCGTCCCTGGCGACAAGCACCTGGAAGCCGGACAGCCGCAGCCCGCGCTCGACCGAGGCGAGCACGTCCTCGTCGTCGTCGACAACAAGGACGGTCGGGGTCGTACGCTCGCTCGTCACGTCGTTCATTGTGCGCTTCCGCCTCTCCGGGTATTCAGGCCATTCCAGCAGGTGCTGCGACGTTTTGTGGTCAGGTCCTGCGTTGGGTGCCGCCGGAGTTTCGGGGCGTGCCCGGTGAGTTACCCATGTACTTACGAGAGCAGCCTGTCGGGATCCGAAAAGGCGAACCGCGAGTGCCGGCTAGTAGTTGTGGCAGGAGTCGGCGACCGTGCGGATCGTTGCGCTCAGACCGGAGGCGCGCGGATCGTTCTGCGCGTCCTGCGCCGCACTCGGGTTCTCGTCGATGATGCGCTGGAATTCCGCGCGGCGCTGCTCGACCGGCTGATCGAACTTGCGCTGCAGCTCGGCCTTCTGGCTCGGGTTCGAGTCGAGAATCGAGGCCAGCTGCGGGGCCTTGGCATGCAGGGCAGCGTCGACCTGGGCGAAGGAGCAATCGGAGGTCAGCAGCGGCGCGGCCATATCGGTCATGGCGTCGGCGGAGGCGATGGTCGGCGCGAGGAACATCGCGACGGTGGCGAGTCCGCCCGCGGCGAATGCGGTGTAGGCGGGTCGACTGCGCAAGGCCTTCATAGTGTGGCTCCAGATCTTCGAGGGGTACGTCAGCGGTGGTCTCGACGCTGTCTCGAGGCTATTGCCATGGGCTGGCACATCGGTGAGCTATCCCTGAGAAACCTCTGAGGGATGTTAACGCCGGGTGAACGCAAATCTATGACGGCACAACCGGATCCGCGTTCGGCGCGAGTGGCGTGCCGGTATCTGCCGACGGCGGTTGGGCAGTGGCGATCTGCTGCTCCAGAGCGGCGAGCACCGAGGAGTCCTCGATGGTCGAGGGGATCTCATAGGCGTCGCCCGCGGTGATCTGCCGGATCGTCTTGCGCAGGATCTTGCCCGACCTGGTCTTGGGCAGCGCGGAAACCACCACGGCATCGTGCAGGGTGGCGATGGCGCCGATCTGCTCGCGCACCCGCTCGATCAGTTCGTCGCGCAACTGCGCCGGGTCGATCTCGACGCCGGACTTGAGCACCACATACGCGATCGGCCGCTGGCCCTTGAGTTCGTCGGGCAATCCGATCACCGCGCATTCGGCGATCGCCGAATGACCCGCGATGGCGGCCTCGATGCTGCCCGCCGATAGTCGGTGCCCGGCCATATTGATGACATCGTCGCTGCGGCCGAGGACGAAGAGGTAGCCGTCGTCGTCGAAATATCCGGAGTCGCCGGTGAGATAGTGCCCAGGGAAGGCCGACATATAGGACCGGACGAAGCGGGTTTCATCGCGCCACAGGCCGGTGAGGGTGCCTGGCGGCATGGGTAGGCCGATGACAATATTGCCCTCGGTACCGGGTGCGACCGGATTACCCTCGGCGTCGAGGACGCGCAGCCGGAATCCGGGCACCGGCACCGACGCCGAGCCTGCCTTGATCGGAAGCTGTTGCAGGCCGAGTAGGTTCGCGCAGATCGGCCAGCCCGTCTCGGTCTGCCACCAGTGGTCGACGACCGGGCAGTCGGGCCGGTCGGCGAGCAGGGTCTCGGTGGCCCATTCGTAGGTCGCCGGATCCAGCCGCTCGCCCGCGCAGAACAGCGCGCGCAGCGAGGACAGGTCGTGGCCGCGCGCCAGCGAGGCGTCGGCATCGGCCTTGCGAATGGCGCGCAGCGCGGTCGGCGCGGTGAACAGCACGCGGACCTGATGTTCGGCCACCACGCGCCAGTAGGCGCCCGCGTCCGGGGTGCCGACCGGCTTGCCTTCGTATAGGAGGGTTGTCGCGCCGACCAGCAATGGCGCGTACACGATGTAGGAGTGCCCGACGACCCAGCCGACGTCGGAGGCGGCCCACATCACCTGTCCCGGCCCGACGTCGTAGATATTGCGCATGGACCAGGCCAGGGCAACCGCATGTCCGCCGTTGTCCCGGACCACGCCCTTCGGCTTACCGGTGGTGCCCGAGGTGTACAGGATGTAGAGCGGATCGGTGGCGTCCACCGGCACCGGATCGGCGAGCGGTGCATCGCGCACCGCGTCGTCCCAATCCAGCCACTGCGCGGCGACGGTCTGGGCGGAGCTGGGTAGTGATTCGGTCGCGGGCTGGGGCGCGGGGAAATGGATCGTCGGGAACTGCGCGCGCTGCTTCACGATGACATTGCGCGGCGCGCTGGTCTCGGCAAGATCCAACGCGTGCAAGACGATCGGCGGGTAGTCGATCCGGCGGCCCGGCTCCAGACCGCCGGAAGCAGTGATGATCAACACAGGCGCCGCGTCATCGATGCGTGCCGCGAGCTCGGGCGCCGCGAAGCCGCCGAAGACTACGGAATGCACCGCACCGATACGGGCGCAGGCGAGCATCGCGATGACCGCTTCGGGGATCATCGGCAGGTAGATGATGACGCGGTCGCCCTTGGTGACACCGAGCCGGACCATCGCGCCGGCAAAGCGGGAAACCTCTTCGAGGAGTTCGGCATAGGTGAAAACGCCTCTGGCGCCCGTCATAGCGGAGTCGTATATTAGGGCGGGCTGGTTGGCCCTGCCTTCCTCGATTGCGGTGTCTCCGTGCACATGTCGATCGAGGGCGTTGAAGGAGGTATTCAGGCGAGCATCAGGGAACCATCTGGTCACAGGGCGGGCCACGGTGTCGACGATCTGGGTTGGCGCGACCTCCCAGTCGATCGCCTCCGCCGCACTGCTCCAGAACTCGGCCGGATCGACCAAGCTGGTCTGATAGACCGGTCGGTACTCGTGCTTCGCGTTCAACCCGGTGACTCCCTAGCCTCGCCTCGATGCCCGCCTCGATAGATCAGGACGATTGTGGCAGACTTCACGCGACGCCCGGGTGGGTGCCGCGACCTCTGGTTATGCCTGGAACAGGCTGGTCAAGGCTCGTAGCCCTACTCGGAGTCAACCAAGAAGTTATTGATCCGTTAGAATCTGATGTCACTTATTTGGGCAGTCGTAGACGCAATTTCTCGGCCAGCCGCAGTTCCTCGGCCAGCTCTGCCCGTCGAGCCAGCATGCGAGTGTGGAGGTTCGCTGATGGCGCGTGGTTGGGGCCAGTTTGGAAAGTGAGTGGGAGATGCGTGACGCCGCTAGGTCCGGCAGCAAACGCTGGGCGCTCGGCAACTGGGACCTGCGTTGGAAGGTTACGGCGGTTTTGGCCGTGCCGCTCGCAGTCGCGGTCGGCCTCGGCGTGTCCAGGATTGCTTCCGAGTTCGCCGAGGCGAACCGGCTCGCCGGTGCCGCCGAGAACATCGGCGCCATCCCGGCCGTAACCGCGCTCAGTGCGCAGACGGCGACGACCGCCGCCTCGCAGATGATCGCGCTGTTCCCCGGTGCACCGTCGATCGTGTCGGACAAGAACCTCGCCGACCTCGATGCCGCCATCGGCAATGCGGAAGCAGTTGGCCCCCAGCTGAACGGTGTGTCGGGCGCTCGCGCGTCGCTGGACAACATGCTCACCCAGGCAAAAGCCGTTCGTGCGCAGGGTAAGGCCACCTCAACCCAGTCGGGCACCGAGATCATCGCGATGATCGACCGGGTCCGCAACGACAGCGTGCGCATCGTCGAGTCCACGGTCGGCCAGGTCAGCGACCCCGCCATCGATACGGCGAAGCTACGTCTTGTCGACTCGCTCAACACCCGCGCCTCGCTCGTCGGTGAGATCGCCGCGTTCCCCGAAATCCTGCGCAATGCGCAGGTCGGCGTGCAGGCCTTCCTCACCGCGGCGAACACCGAGCGCTCGCTGCTCAATGTCCTCGCGCACCGGTTCGCCGACGGTGATACCTCGATCGCCGACGTTCGGGCCGGCATCGATACCCGAATCGGGCTGCTGAGCACCCCGCAGTCGCAATCCGGTCAGCTCCCGGTCGGTGACCTGAAGAACTCGCTCACCGCCAGCCTCGATGTCTACGAGCGCGTCGTCGGCAAGGCGACCAAGGACATCGACTCCTCGATGAATGAGCTGGTGTCGACGGCCAACACCGACGCGTGGACCTACACCGCGGTCGTCATCGCCACTATCCTCGCCGCGCTGCTGCTCGCCGTCTTCGTGGCGCGCTCGATGATCGTGCCGCTGCACCGGCTGCGCCTCGCTGCGCTGCGGGTGGCCGAGAGCGATCTGCCACACGAGGTCGCCCAGCTGCGAAACGGCGCTTCCCCGGAGGACGTGCCGCTGGAGCCGATGCCGGTGCGCAGCACCGAGGAGATCGGTCAGCTGGCCCGCGCCGTCGACGACATCCATGGACAGGCACTGCGTCTGGCCAGCGATCAGGCGCAGATGCGTTCTCAGGTCAACGACATGTTCGAGACCCTGGCGCGCCGGTCCAAGTCGCTCGTCGACCATCAGCTCACGCTGATCGAGGCGATGGAGTACGACGAGAAGGATCCGCGACTGCTGGAGAACCTCTTCCGGCTGGACCACCTTGCCGCTCGTATGCGTCGTAACGGTGACAACCTGCTGATTCTTGCCGGTACCAAGCAGCGCCGCGCCAAGTCCGCTCCGGTCGAGATCGCCGACGTGCTGCGCGCCGCGATCTCCGAGGTCGAGGACTACGAACGCGTCAAGCTCGGTGCGACACCGCGCGGTTCGCTGAAAGAACCCGCTGCCTCGGATATGGCGCACCTGTTCGCCGAGTTGCTCGATAATGCGCTGCGTGCTTCACCGCCCGAAACAGACGTGAAATTCACCTTCGCGCAGGCCCATGACCAGGGCATGCTCATCGAAGTGGCCGACCGGGGTATCGGTATGCCGCCCTCGGAGATGGCCGATATCAACCGCAGGCTGGAGCAAACCGCCGAGCCGGGCCCCGACACCGCACGGCACATGGGTCTTTTCGTGGTCGGCAGGTTGGCCGAGCGGCACGGACTCACGGTCCGATTGCGGCCGACCTTCGATACCGCGCGCGACCCGGGTGTCACCGTGACCGTGCATGTGCCGGTCGGCCTGATCGTCATCGGACAGGGACAGCAATCCGCACTGCCGACGCAGGCCGCGCCCCAGGTGTCGGCCGGTGCTCCACAACGGCAGGCGAGTTCGTCATCGATGCAGATGCGGGGAATTACCAGGACTCCTGGGGGCAATGTGATGGTCACCGTCGATCCCGGGGTGAGCGGCCCGATTCCGGTCAGCAGCCCGGCCCCCGCAGACGGTGGTCCGGTCGCGGCAGGCGGTGGCTTGCCGCAGCGGTCGCCTGGATCGACGATGTCCGCTGGCCTGAGCCCCAATTCGACTCAGGGCGGTCCGTCTCTGCGCCCCACAACCGGACAGGCGCCGAGCGGTCCGCAGCGCGGCAAGCTCGCCGCGGCGAGCTTGCCCAAGCGCAGCGTGTCGCCGGGTGGTCCGCCGCCGCGTCAGCCGGATGGCGGCGAACCGATCGTGACGGGTCTGCCGCCGCGTGATGCGAACTCCGGTGAGCTGCCACTGCGGCAGCCGGGCGCCAATGGTGTGCCACGGTCTTCCGCAAGCGGAGGTTTGCCGCAGCGTCAGCCGGGCACCACGACTGGCCTGCCGCAGCGTCAGTCGGGTCTGAACGGTGTGCCGCCGCGCGAACCAGGTGCGAGTGGTCTGCCCCAGCGTGAGTCGAACACGGGTGGTTTGCCGCAGCGTGAGCCGAGTTCCGGTGGTCTGCCGCAGCGTGACTCGGGCACCGGTGGTTTGCCGCAGCGTGAGCCGAGCGCGGGTGGTCTGCCGCAGCGTGACTCGGGCACCGGTGGTTTGCCGCAGCGTGAGCCGAGCGCGGGTGGTCTGCCGCAGCGTGACTCGGGCACGGGCGGTCTGCCGCAGCGTCAGTCGGGTCTGAACGGTCTGTCACCCCGCGACCCTGCTTCGGGTGGTTTGCCGCAGCGTGATTCCGGTCCGAACGGTCTGCCGCCGCGCGATCCCGCTTCGGGTGGTCTGCCGCAACGTTCGTCGGGCCTGAACGGTCTGCCGCAGCGGGAACCCGGTGCCAACGGTCTGCCGCAACGGGAGTCCGGGGCGAGTGGCCTCCCGCAGCGTGATTCGAACACGGGTGGTTTGCCGCAGCGTGATTCGGGTCTGGGTGGTTTGCCGCAGCGTGATTCGGGCACTGGTGGTTTGCCGCAGCGTGAGCCGAGCACTGGTGGTTTGCCGCAGCGTGATTCGGGTCTGGGTGGTTTGCCGCAGCGTGATTCGGGCACTGGTGGTTTGCCGCAGCGTGAGCCGAGCGCGGGTGGTCTGCCGCAGCGTGATTCGAACACGGGTGGTTTGCCGCAGCGTGATTCGAACACTGGCGGTTTGCCGCAGCGTCAGCCTGCGGCGACGAACTTGCCGCAGCGGGACGCGCTGGGCGATCTACCGCAGCGTCAGCCCGGCTCGCAGGTGCCGCCCGGTCTGCCGCAGCGTGACGCGAACACCGGTGGTCTGCCACAACGAGAATCGACATCCGGCCTCGGTCTGCCGCGGCGCGAGCGCGGCAACCCGCAGCCACCGAGCGGCGAACAGCCCGCGCTCTCCGATTCCGGAGCGCCGTTGGCAGGCCGCGACCCCGGCCGCCACAGCTTCAAGGCCGATACGGGCAAGGCCGCGTCGTTCTTCCAGACCAGGCTGCAGCCTGCGGCGGAAACCAACTCACCCATGGACAGCCCGATCTTCGCCGAAATGATGTCGGCGTGGCTGACGGATCCGAACCCGGACCGGTCCCAGGTGGCCGCGTCCTTCGAATCGCCGGGCGACGAAGGATGGCAGGCGGCTCGCGCAGCGAGCGAAGCCCAGGCCGAAACAAAGACAGCCGCCGGGTTGCCCCAACGCAATCCGGGCGGAAGGCTGGTCCCCGGCGCCGTAAGCGGCGTCGCGGATCGGGCGGCACGTCGCGATCCAGAAACGATCAGGTCCAGCTTGAGTCGTCACCAGCAGGGCGTCCGGGATGGCCGCGCAATGAAGGCAACGAACCTAACCGGAGATAAAGGAGACCGATGAACCCCGATCTAGGTGGTACGAATCGTCAGCTGGATTGGCTGGTTTCGAACTTCGCCAACGAGGTTCCTGGCGTAGCTCATGCCGTCCTGGTCTCGGCTGACGGCCTACTCATGGCCGCGAGCGCCCAGCTGCCCGTCGATCGCGCCGAACAGCTCTCGGCTGTCACGGCGGGACTCGCCAGCCTCTCGGTCGGCGTCTCGAACCTGTTCGAGGGCGGCACCGTTTTGCAGTCGGTGGTCGAGATGGAGCACGGCTACCTGCTACTCATGGCAGTCGGCGACGGCTCTTACCTTGCGGTGCTGACCAACACGTCCTGCGACATCGGTCAGGTCGGATACGAGATGGCCTTGTTGGTCGAGCGTGTTGGCCAGACAGTGCAGGCCACGCCACGCGTCACGATGGGTTCCTGATGGTGGGATGGACATAGACGATCACCGCATGGGGAGCGCCGAGCCGAGCCTCGTACGCCCATACTCATTGACTGCGGGCCGCACCAGGCCCGCAGTCGAGTTGGCATTGGAAGCCCTCGTCGCCTCGCATCCGGTCGCCCTGGAGCGGCAGTTCGAACTGACCAACATCGAGACGTCCATCGTGGAGTTGTGCAGAGAATCGCCGTCCGTTGCCGAGGTAGCGGCGCGTTTGGGTATCCCGATCGGGGTGGCCAGGGTGCTGGTGGCCGACCTCATCGAGGCCGGGCACGTCCGAGTTTCGGCGACTTTGAAAGACGATTCCAGCGACGATGAACGTCGCGAGCTGATCGAAAGGGTTCTCAGTGGACTCCGGCGTATTTGATTCGACGGCACAGGTCGATACCCGAACCAGCAAGCCAACCTCGGCGAAGATCGTCGTCGCCGGCGGCTTCGGTGTCGGCAAGACCACGTTGGTCGGTGCTGTTTCGGAGATTGTTCCGCTGCGCACCGAGGCGTTGGTGACCAATGCCAGCACCGGAATCGACAACCTGACAGGTGTTCCGATGAAGTCCACCACCACGGTGGCCATGGACTTCGGTCGGATCAGCCTTGCCGACGATCTGGTCCTGTACCTGTTCGGTACGCCGGGCCAGTATCGGTTCTGGTTCATGTGGGACGACCTGATCCGCGGCGCCATCGGCGCCGTGGTGCTGGTCGACACCCGCAGGCTCGAGGACAGCTTCGCGGCCGTCGACTACTTCGAAGCGCGCAACCTACCGTTCCTGGTTGCGCTCAACGAGTTCGACGACGCACCGCGCTACCCGATCGAAGACATCCGTCAGGCGCTCGCGGTGCCTGCGGATGTGCCGATTCTGTCGATCGATGCGCGGCGGCGTGAGCCCGCCAAGCATGCGCTGGTCTCGTTGACCGAGTACGCCCTGCGCAAGGTGATGCAGGGCTACTGAGTTGCTCGCGCGGCGCGCGTCGAATCAAGACCGGGTAGTTATTCTCCCTCGGTGAGGATTTCGGCGCGCGACCTGCTCGGGCAACTGCTCGACCCGGACTCATTTGTCAGTTGGGATCGGCCACCCGTCGCGGTGGCCGCCACCCGGCGGTATCACGAGGATCTGCGTAAGGCCGCGGTTGCGGCGGGCACCGATGAGTCGGTGCTCACCGGCGAGGGGCTTTTGCGTGGCCGCAGCGTGGCCGTAATCGCTTGTGAGTTCGGATTTCTGGCGGGCTCCGTCGGGGTGGCCGCCGCCGAGCGGATAGTCTCGGCGGTCGAGCGTGCCACCGCGTCCGGCCTGCCGCTGCTTGCTTCGCCGACGTCCGGCGGCACCAGAATGCAGGAGGGCACGGTTGCCTTCGTGCAGATGGTGAAGATCGCAGGCGCCGTCGCCACCCATAAGGCCGCGGGCCATCCCTATCTGGTGTATCTGCGCGATCCGACCATGGGTGGGGTGTTCGCTTCGTGGGGTTCGCTGGGGCATATGACCTTTGCCGAACCCGGCGCGTTGATCGGGTTTCTCGGCCCTCGGGTCTACAAAGCGTTGTACGGCAAGGACTTTCCCGAGGGTGTACAAACCGCCGAGAACCTCTATCACAGTGGTGTCATCGACGGCGTTGTCTCGGTGCCGGTGTTCCGCCGCATCGCGCATCGCGCCTTGAGTGTACTCAGCGGTGTGCCGGATCCTGTTGCGGCGGAACCAGGTTGGGCCGCGCCCAGGCACCACGATGGTGGGGATCTCGAGGGCGCGGATCTCGCGAGCCGAGCCTCCGAAGGCTCGGCTTGGGAGTCGGTGACCATCTCGCGCCGCCCGGGTCGGCCCGGCCTGCGCGACCTTTTACGTCATGTGACGCAACGGGTTCCGCTCAGCGGCACCGGTCAGGGCGAATCCGATCGCACCATCGTGCATGCGCTGGCCAGGTTTCGAGGCAGGCCCTGCGTGGTGTTCGGGCACGACCGCTCGGGCCAGCAGGGCGAGCACACCATGGGCCCGGCCGCACTCCGGGAGGCCAGGCGCAGCATGGCACTTGCCCAAGAGTTGCGGCTGCCGCTGGTGCTGGTGATCGACACGGTCGGCGCGGCGTTGTCGAAGGAGGCGGAAGAGCGCGGACTCGCTCCCGAAATCGCCCGCTGCATAGCCGATTTGGTGACCCTGGACACCCCCACCATTTCGGTGCTGCTCGGTCAGGGCACCGGCGGCGGAGCGCTGGCGCTGCTGCCTGCGGACCGGGTGCTCGCCGCCACGCACGGCTGGCTGGCGCCGCTGCCACCGGAGGGCGCGAGCGCGATCGTCTACCGCGACATCGACCATGCGCCGGAGCTGGCCGATGCGCAACGCATCCGCGCCGCCGACCTGTGCGCGGACGGCATCGTGGACCGCATCGTGCCGGAGCTCCCGGACGCGGCCGACGAGCCGGTCGATTTCGCCCGTCGCATGGTCGCCGCCATCGCGGCGGAGCTCACCGAGCTGCGGGACCGACCGCTCGCGGAGCTTCGCGCAGCGCGTCACAACCGCTACCGCAGACTGGGTCTCCCGGGCGGTGACAGGTCGATCCGAGCCGAATCGCCGGAAGTAAATCTAGGCCCCACCAGCGAATTGTGAGCCAACACGCCAAGTGGTGTCGTTGACGACTCGCGGTAGCACTTCTACCGTCGATAGGTGACCTTCAGAAGCGAGACATGCGCCATCCCCTCGATTGTGCTGAACGACGGGAACGTAATCCCGCAGCTCGGCTTCGGTGTATTCCAAGTGCCACCCGATGATGTTTTGCCGGTGGTCACGGCTGCATTGGAGGTCGGCTACCGCAGCATCGACACCGCCGCCATCTACGGCAACGAGGAGGGCACGGGCCGGGCCATCCGTGAGTTCGGGCTGCCGCGCGACGAGGTCTACGTGACAACGAAGCTGTGGAACTCCGAGCAGGGCTACGACTCCACGCTGCGCGCCTTCGACGCGAGCATGCAGCGACTCGGCCTGGAATATCTCGACCTCTTTCTGATCCACTGGCCGGTCGCGCAGGCCGATCGCTACATCGACACCTTCCGCGCCTTCAAGGCATTGAAGTCGCAGGGCCGAATCCGGTCGATCGGCGTCTCGAACTTCACCCTCCCCGATCTCGAGCGGCTCATCGGCGAGACCGGCGAGATCCCGGTGGTCAACCAGATCGAGTTGCATCCGAGGCTGGCTCAGCGCGAGCTGCGCGCCTTCCACGACAACAACGCCATCGCCACCGAGGCGTGGAGCCCGCTCGGCCAGGGCACCCTGCTCGACGACCACACCATCGTCTCCATTGCCAACGAGGTGGACCGCACTCCCGCACAGGTGATCATCCGCTGGCACTTACAGCTGGGCATCATCGTCATCCCGAAGTCCGTCACCCCCGCGCGCATCGCCGGCAACTTCGACGTTTTCGGTTTCGAACTCACCCCCGAGCAGATGGATGCGATCAACGCCTTGGACAAGGGCGCACGGATCGGCCCCGACCCGGCGATGTTCACGGCCGGCTTGGTATAGCCAGATACTTGCTGAGCTCCACCGCGGCGGCGCGACCCGCTCGGTTCGCGCCGATGGTGCTCGCTGACGGGCCGTAGCCGATGAGGTGAATGCGCGGGTCGTTCGCGACCTGGGTGGCGAGGCGGCCGGTCATAGTGATGCCACCGCCGGGGCCGCGCAGGCGCAGTGGCGCGAGGTGGTCGAGGGCGCTGCGGAATCCGGTGGCCCAGAGGATGACATCCGCGTGCTGGAACGAACCGTCGGCCCAGCGCACGCCGTCCGGTTCGATGCTGCGGAATATCGGATGCCGGTCCAGCGCACCCCTGGCCTGCGCGGCCCGCAGCCGGTCGTCGAGACGAAGTCCCGTCACCGAGACCACTGAACCTGGTGGCAGTCCCCGCCGCACGCGGTCCTCGACCACGGCGACGGCGGTGCGGCCGTCTTCCTCGGCGAAGGTATCCCGGAATAACGGTTCGGACCTGGTGACCCAGGTGGTCGTCGTGACCTGGGAGATCTCGTCGAGCAGCTGTACGGCCGAGACACCGCCGCCGACCACGACGACATGCTTGCCGGTGAATTCGTCGGCAGTGCGGTAGTCGCGGGTATGCAGTTGCCGTCCCGCGAAGGTCTCCGTACCCGGGTACCGCGGGATGAACGGATGTTCCCAGGTTCCGGTGCCGTTGATCAGCCCACGCACCCGGATCGTCCCGGCGGAGTCGGTCTCGACGTTGAGAATTCGAGCGCCCTCCGGATCGCCGTCAGCGCGGCGATCACAGACGACCTTGACCGACACCTGTCGTCGAACTCTGAGGTCGAACCGTTTTTCGTACAGCTCGTAATAGCGCGGCACCGCGGTGGCCGCGGGCGCGGACTCGGATCCCTCTGGCAATGTCTCGGCGAACGACATACCGGGCAGATCGTGTACCCGGTTCACCGTGGTCAGCGTCAGCGACGGCCAGCGAAACTGCCAGGCACCGCCGGGACCCGGTGCGTGGTCCACGATCAGGAAGTCGCGTTCCGCACGCAATCCGAGGCGCTGCAAGTGGTAGCCGGCCGACAGCCCGGCCTGACCGGCACCGATCACCAGGATGTCGAAATCAGTCGGCACAGCCGCCGATCGTATCTCTTCTCCTAGTGCCTGACCGGTCGGTGCCGTCGACTGTGGCAGAGTTGACTGTAACCACTCGAACCGGTCAGTTGGGGAGGACGCAATGCTCGGTGTCAGCCGCGATGGCGACGTAGTCACCATCGAATTGCAGCGTGAGGAGCGTCGCAACGCGCTCAACAACGAATTAGTGACACAGCTGAGCGAAGCGGTGCGCACGGCGGCCCAGGATGCGCGAGTGATCGTGCTGACCGGGCGGGGCCCGATCTTCAGCGCGGGCGCGGATCTGTCCGGCGTCTACTCCGACGAGTTCCTCAGTGGCCTGCTCGACATGCTGCACACCATCGAGTCGGTTCCGGTGCCGGTGATCTCCGCGATCAACGGCGGTGCGCTCGGCGCGGGCGTGCAGATCGCCTTGGCCTCCGACCTTCGAGTGCTCGAGCCCGATGCCTACATCGCGATTCCCGCGGCCAAGCTCGGCATCACGGTCGACCGCTGGACCGTCCGGCGGCTGGCGTCGCTGATCGGCGGCGGTCCCGCCCGCACCGTCTTGCTGGGTGCGGAACCGATCTCGGCCGCCGACGCCTACGCCTTCGGCTTTGCCAACAAGCTCGGCACGCTTGCCGACGCGCAGGCGTGGGCGAAGTCGATCGCCGGACTTGCGCCCCTGTCGCTGCGCCACATGAAACTGGTATTCAACGACGACGGCACCCGCGATCCGGAGAACCAGCTGCAGCGTGCGGCGCTGCATGCCGCGTGGAACAGCGCGGATGCCCGAGAGGGCCGCTTGGCCAGACAAGAGAAGCGCGCCGCGAAGTTCGTGGGGCGATGACATGAACCTGAAGACGATCATCGGCGCCGCTGCGGGCGTGCTGGGCGTCGCATGGGTGGCGCGCGCGGTGTGGGATATCCCCTCCGCGATCGGCGCTTCGATGTCGGCCATTCAGCCATACGCCTCCGGTGCCGCGAGCTACCGCAATCGCCAGTTCCACAACACCGAGGCCAGTAGCCAGATCGTCGCGGGCTCGGCGCTTTCGCTGCTGTATTCGGCGTTGACCCGGCGCAATGCTGGTCGTCCGCGCGGGGTGATTCCGCTGGAGACCCCCGAGGTGCCGTTGGCGGCCGCCGATCTCGCGGTCACCTGGTACGGGCACGCTTCTGCGCTCGTCGAGGTGGACGGGTACCGGATTCTCACCGATCCCGTATGGAGCGAACGGGTTTCGCCGTCGGCGGTAGTCGGCCCGACGCGGATGCATCCGGTCCCGACGCCGTTGTCGGAGC
The DNA here is from genome assembly GCF_045208035.1 of Nocardia sp. NBC_01009. NCBI lineage: Bacteria > Bacillati > Actinomycetota > Actinomycetes > Mycobacteriales > Nocardiaceae > Nocardia > Nocardia sp. NBC_01009. The sequence continues at coordinate 2,027,096 of NZ_CP108695.1, forward strand.
TGCCGCCGGTGGACGCGGTGATCATCTCCCACGATCACTACGACCATCTGGACAAGGCCACCGTCCGGCAGCTCGTGCTCGGTCAGGCGGCGCCGTTCCTGGTACCCATCGGCATCGGCGCGCACCTGCGGCACTGGGGTGTTCCAGAGCATCGGATCATCGAATTGGATTGGGGCGGTTCGATTTCGCTGGCGGCACTCGGTCGCGAGCGGGACGGTACCGACCTGGTGATCACCTGTACGGAGGCTCGGCATTTCTCCGGCCGGGGTCTGGTGCGCAACACCACGCTGTGGGCCTCCTGGTCCCTCGTCGGTCCGACCCGTCGGGTGTATTTCGGCGGAGACACCGGCTATACCAAGGCCTTTGCCGAGGCCGGTGCGGCGCTCGGTCCGTTCGATCTGACGTTGCTGCCGATCGGCGCCTATGACGAACGCTGGCCCGATGTGCACATGAACCCGGAGGAAGCGGTGCGCGCCCACGCCGATCTGTGCGTCGACGACCCGGGCCACGGCATGCTGGTGCCCATTCACTGGGCGACCTTCAATCTGGCCTTCCACGGATGGTCGGAGCCGGTGCGCAGGATGGCCGAGGCGGCGCGGGCGGTGGGCACCTCGATCGCGGTGCCGATGCCGGGGGAGCGCGTGCATCCCGATGGCCTCCCGGCACGGGATGCGTGGTGGGAAGATGTGGGTTGAACACCTCTGTTAGGCGTACCTCCGCCTTCGCTCCGGCCATGCGCGGGCTGCGGGTGGACTACGTCCAACAGTGTCTGTTAGGCGTACCTCCGCCTTCGCTCCGGCCATGCGCGGGCTGCGGGTGGACTACGTCCAACAGTTTCCCTTAGGCAACAGGAAGGAACGATGGCATGAGTCTCGTGGACAGTCTGAAGGGCCTGGTCGGCAAGGGTAAGGACGCGGCGGCCAAGAACGCCGGCAAGATCAACGAAGCGGTCGACAAGGCCGGTGACTTCATCGACGAGAAGACCAAGGGCAAGTACTCGGACAAGATCGAGAAGGGCAAGGAGGCCGCCAAGAAGGTGGTCCCGCCGGAGCAGCCCGGTCCGCAGGCTTGATGTGCGGCGGGGGCCTGTTCGTGTCGGTCCCCGCCAGTAAAATTCGGCTATGGTGACCCGCCGTAGTTTCGGTGGCAGCTCGGGCCTGCCGGGCATCGAGGTTGAATTGAGCAACCTCGACAAGGTGCTGTATCCCGCGACCGGAACAACAAAAGGCGAGGTCATCGCCTATTATTCGGCGATCGCCCCGGCCATGCTTCCGCATATTGCCGGCCGCCCTGTGACCAGGAAACGCTGGCCCAACGGCGTCGACGAGCCGTCGTTCTTCGAGAAAAACCTTGCCGCACACGCTCCGTCGTGGCTGGAGCGGCACACCGTCGAGCATTCCGATCGCCGCGTGGTTTATCCGGTGATCGATTCCGAGGCGGGCCTGGCCTGGCTAGGGCAGCAGGCCGCGCTGGAAGTCCATGTGCCGCAATGGCGTTTCGACGGCGACGAGATCGGTCCCGCAACCAGGCTGGTGTTCGACCTCGACCCGGGGCCGGGTGCGGGCCTGGCCGAATGCGCAAAGGTCGCGCTCGCGGTGCGTGACATGGTCGAGGGCATCGGGCTACACGCGTTCCCGGTTACCAGTGGTAGCAAGGGAATTCACATCTATGTGCCACTGGACCGCGAGTTGAGTCCTGGCGGCGCATCCACGGTGGCCAAACAGGTGGCCACGAATCTCCAACAGCTGCACCCGGATCTGGTGACCGCGACCATGGCGAAAGCGGTGCGCACCGGCAAGGTCTTCTTGGACTGGAGCCAGAACAACCCCGCCAAGACCACGATCGCGCCGTACTCGCTACGCGGCCGGGCCCATCCCAACGCGGCGGCGCCGCGCAGTTGGTCGGAGATCGAGAATCGGAAAAAGCTGCGGCACTTGCGTTTCGACGAGGTGCTTGCGCGCTGGCAGGACGACGGCGATCTGCTCGCCGGGCTCGATCCACCGCTGTCGAACACCGACGCGCTGACGAAATACCGGTCGATGCGCGATCCGGCGCGGACACCCGAGCCGGTGCCTGCCGCTGTGTCGACTTCGGGTACCGGTGATCGGTTCGTCGTTCAGGAACATCATGCGCGGCGGCTGCATTGGGACGTCCGGCTCGAACGCGACGGAGTGCTGGTGTCGTGGGCCGTGCCGAAGGGCCCGCCGACCTCGTCGGAGCAGAATCGGCTCGCCGTGCACACCGAGGACCATCCGCTGGAATACCTGGACTTCCACGGTGCGATCCCGAAGGGCCAGTACGGTGCCGGCGAAATGACGATCTGGGATTCGGGCACCTACGAGACCGAGAAATGGCACGACGACGAGGTGATCGTCACGTTCCACGGCACTCGGTTGCAGGGGCGCTACGCCCTGATCCGGACCAACGGTAATCAGTGGCTGATGCATCTGATGCGCGAGCAGTCACCACCAGCCGATGACACCGAACGTGACAGGCCGAACGGAGGTGCCCAGGCGCTCACCCCGCCGCCGCGGCCGCGCGGCCCCGCGCCGTTTCCGCGTGGTCTCGAGCCGATGCTGGCAACCCACGGCGAGGTCGCCGACCTCGATGCCGCCGACTGGTGCTTCGAGACCAAGTGGGACGGCTTCCGGCTGATCGCCGAAATCGAGTCCGGCACACTCACCTTGCGCAGCCGTGCGGGCAATGTGGTGACCAGTCGATACTCGGGGATGCGCACGCTGGCCACGGAACTGGCGGGCCACAACGTCGTGCTCGACGGTGAGGCCGTGGTGTTCGACGACCACGGCGTCGCCAATCTCGGTCTGCTGCAGGCCGATGCCGCGCGGGCCGCCTTCGTCGCCTTCGACGTGCTGTACCTCGACGGTACTTCTCTTGTGCGCAAACGGTATTCGGATCGTCGGCGGGTGCTGGAGGAGCTCGCCGCGCAGGCGCCCTCGATGCTGGTGCCGCCGCGGTTGGACGGTTCGGGCGCCGACGCGCTGCACTACAGCAGGCAGCAGCGGTTGGAAGGTGTGGTCGCCAAGCGCAAGGACTCGGTCTACCTGCCCGGCAAGCGCGGGCACTCCTGGGTGAAAGAGCGCAACTGGCGCACCCAGCAGGTGGTGATCGGCGGCTGGCGGCGCAGCGCGGCGCGGGATTTCAAATCACTGCTGGTCGGCATCCCGCACGAGGGCAGGCTGTACTACGTGGGCCGGGTCGGCACCGGCTTCAACGAGCCCGACATGAAGGAGTTGGCCACCCGCCTATCGAAATTGGCGCGCAAAACCAGCCCGTTCGACAACGACCTGACCACCGAGGAACGCAAGGAAGCAGTCTGGGTGACTCCCGAACTGACCGGAACCGTGCGCTTCATGAACTGGACCGAAACCGGCCGACTCTGGCACCCGGCCTGGCTGGGACTCTTGGACTGATCCCGCCGACCGCGCGGATGGCCGTTGCGCTGGGCTCGAGATACTCGACTTCGTTGCGCCCGTTCGCCTGCGGTCTCGCGCTGGTCGACGAAACGTAAGTGGCGCTTGGGTACGGTTGATTCGCTGATGTATCGGCTCGACACTGTGTCGGCTCGCGAACAAGGAGTGCCCTGTGGATTTCAAGAACCTGGCGAACAAGGCGATGGACCTGGCCCAGAAGAACGCCGACAAGGTGGATACGGTCATCGAGAAGGCGGGCGATCTGGTCGACAAGAAGACCGACGGCAAGTTCGCGGGTCAGGTCGACAGCGCTCAGGAAGCTGCCAAGAAGGCAGTGCGCAAGGAGGGCTGAGCGCGCCGGATTGCGGTAGTCGACCGGGGACATTCGGTTCCCCGGTCGACGAATGCCTCGCAGGCGAAGTTCAGGCGGGCTCGCCGGCGAGCAGCGGAAGAATGGTCGCGGTGTCGGTCACCATGGCGTGGCCCTGGAACTCGAATTCGTCGTAGGCCCGGGTCATTGCTTCCTTGTCGCGGCCGCCGCAGGCGTCGCTGATGACAATCGGCACGAAGCCGAGATCGGTCGAGTGGGTGACCGTCGGCGCGATGCCGATCTCCAGCGCAACCCCGACGATGGCGTACGCACCGATGCCGAGGTCGCGCAGCACCGCGGCCAGGGGCGTGCCCTCGAACGCCGACATCGATGTCTTGTCGAACACCACCTCGTCGGCGGTCGGCCGGAGCTCGGGGACCAGTTCGAAGGCCGGGGTGTCGCGCTGGAGGATGAACTTCACGTCGTCGACCGAATCCGCCTGCTGCCAGCTCATCGCCATCCGCAGCGCGAACGTTCCGCTCAGCCTGCGCGGCAGGAAGAAATGCCGCAGGAAGATCACGGGATAGCCGCCGCGGCGGGCCGCCTCGACTACGCGCGCGACCCGCTCGATGATCTCCTCGCTGTCCGGTAGTTGGCTGAGCACACCGACCTGCATGTCGTAGACGATGACGGCCATGCGGTGCGGGGCACACACGTCGGCGAGTTCTTCGGGTATGTCCAGTCCGTTGCCGTGTCGCAAGGTCAGCTCAACTCCATCCTCGATACTCCGAACACCGTCCGGACCCGTTCCGGCGGCGATTCGGTTGCGCTTGCTATTCGATTGTGCGGTGGGCACTTTCGAACCCACTGTAACCATGGATGACCAGGACGAGTGCGGCGGTGGGCTTGCCCGCGAGTGACCGTTGCCGGGTCTGATATTCGGCAGTACCGTGGGTGTCCCGAGGCAGAGCAGAGTCGGCGCCGACGCACCCGGCGCGACTGTGTCGCGCCGTGTCCGGAACATTGGAGGCCCGATGAAAATCCTCCGTGGAAGGTGGCGTGCCGCAGCACCGGCCTGGGTTCTCGCTGCTGTTGCGATGGTGATCTCGGCCTCGGTGATGATGGCGCCCGCCGCAGGAGCGTATGTGCCGCGACCGGACGCCGATCCGTTCTACGCCGCGCCCGCCGACCTGGCCGACTATCCGGACGGTGCGATCACGCGCTCGCGGCAGATCCCGCTCTACGGTCTGCCCCTCCCGGTTTCGGCGTGGCAGGTGCAGTACCGGACCAATGACGCGAGCGACCGCCCGGTGCCGGGGATTGCCACCGTGATGGTGCCGAACCTGCCCTGGTTCGGGCCGGGCGAAAGGCCGCTGCTGTCCTACCAGATCGCCGAAGACGGCCTCGGCAGCCAGTGCGCGCCGTCCTACGCCCTGCGCGGCGGATGGGAGATCGGCGGCATCAGCACCTGGATCGACACCCCGTTCATGGCCGCGGCGCTTCTCCGCGGCTGGGCGGTGGTGACCAGCGACTACGAGGGCCCGCAGTCCCGATTCCTGGACGGGGTGAACTCGGGGCGCGGCGTGCTCGACGGCATTCGCGCTGCCCGCGCCCTCGCGCCGGGCGGGATCGGGCCGACGAGTCCGCTTGGGGCTTGGGGCTACTCGGGTGGCGCGTTCGCCACGCTGTGGGCGGCGCAGCTGCAACCGGACTATGCACCCGACGTCCGTTTCGCGGGCATTACCTCCGGTGGTGTGCCCGCGAACTGGCCCGCCATCGCGCAAGGTGTGGACGGCACTGTCCAGGCCGGTCTTACGATGTTGGTCGTGCTCGCGGTCGCGCAGAACAACCCGGATGCAGGCATCGTAGAGATGCTCAATGACCGGGGTCGCAGGATGCTGGCCGAGGACGCGACAGCCTGCGGTTTGGACCTGGTCGTCAAATACCTCAATGCTCGGGTCGACGATTACACGATCGAGCCGAATCTGCTGTCGCACCCGAGCTTCCGGGCGGCCACCGATCCGCAGGAGCTCGGTGCGGGCGCGCCGCAGGCGCCCACATACCTCTACCACAGCACGACCGACGACGTGATCCCCGTCGCGGGCTTCACCGAACTACTCGACCGATACTGTGCGCAGGGCGCCGACATCAGCTTCGTGTATTCGCTGCTGCCGAGCCATAACCCGACCGCCGCCGGTGAGGCCGTTGGTGCGATGGGCTATCTCGCCGACCGGTTCGCAGGCGTGCCGGTCGCCCCCGGCTGCCACGGCGGATGAGATCAGATCCGCCGAAGATCAGACAGTCCCGGGCCGCGGACGCTTGTCGCGCTCTGCTTCGAGCAACCGAACCCGACAGCGCCCGAGATTCCTCTGGTTCTCCGACGTCGACGCGTCCCAGACCTGTAAGTCATCGGAGCCAAAGGACGATGGCGGCAACGATCAGGCCGCGCACCGAACTCGAATGAGTTCGATGCACGCCTGTATCAAGACTTGTCGACCTAGCGAACCGGTACCGTCGGGGTCGCGAACTTCGTGGTTCCCGGCGGGGCGGCCAGGGTGCTGACCAGGTCGATGCCCGCGATCAGCAGCGCGGGTCCGCCCACCACGATGGTGCCGATGACACCACCGATCGCGGCGCCCGCGACGACGCTGGCAACTACGGTCGGACCACCGACGATACCGGTCAGTCCGACCAGGGCGCCGATCACCGTGCCGATGAAACCGCCTATCGCCGTGGCGATTCCGAACTGCGACAGGAACGTATCCTGTGCTTGCTGGTTCTCGTCGGGCGAGGCGATTGCGGTCAGCGGCGTCGGGTGGGCCTGCGCGTAGTCCTTGACCGGGGTCAGCTCGAGCACCCGGCCCGCGTTGTGCACCGCGTGCGGCAGCGGGAACTCGAGTCCGTCCTGGCGCAACGACAGCGGCAGCGTGAGCACCGTGTTGCCCGTCGGGTCCTTGATGTCGACTGAATTGCCGGCCACCTCGAACACCCCGCCGGTCAGCGTGGTGACGACCTTGCCGCCGACCAGCTTTGTCTCGTACCCGATTCCGGGTGCGGGCGCCGGTTGCGCATGGGAGGTGCCCGCGCCGACCGCCACCGCGGCGACGATCGGGACTGCGGCCGCGGTGATCTTGCGGAGAATCATTGGGGTGTTCCAATCTTCATCAGGTTTCAAGCCCTACCCAACACCACACACGCCGAAATTCCTTCCCCCGAACGTGTGTGCAGAGACTTGATGTGATCCAGAGAACAGGTACTGCGAAGGTCACCGTACCGCGCGGACGGGTGTTTGGACCACGATTTGAGGGGTAATCGTTTCTGTTTCAGGTTACGAAACCCGCTATAGCGCTTAGCTATACGGCCAGGCGTGGCCGACTGTGGTCAGTTCAGCACATTGATCGCGCGCGCGATCACCAGCGCCGCCAGGACAAGTGATATCGCCGACTGCGCCAGCATCATCGTCTTCGCCCATCGTGACATGGGCATCACATCGGTCGGGCTGAAGGCGGTCGCGTTGGTGAACGCCAGGTACAGGTAGTCCACGAATTGCGGCTCCCATTCGGGCTCGGCCAGTTCCGGGTTCTGCATCTGCACGAACAGGAAGTCCGGCAGCGTCTTGCGCGCGTGCGCTCGCGCGGCGGGGCCACCGCGGTCGAACTCCCAGTAGCCCAACCCGAACACGACCACATTGGTCAACCAGATGGCGCCGCCGGAGCCGAGCAATTTCGCCGGGTCATCGCTGAGCGTCCTATCGATCAGCCCGACCACCAGCCGATCCGCCGACCACGCAGTGGCCAGCGCTAACAGCACGATGAGAGCCAGCCCGCCCCACCGCAGCCAGGTCTCCTCGCGGTCGATCCGCACCGGATTCGCCACCACGAGGAACCCGAGCACCACCACCTCCAGCGCGGGCAACAGCCAAGCGGGCTCCGGCATGAACTGATTCGGCAGCAGCACTTGCAACACCACGATCGCCAGCACCGCTGCGGTGGCCGCAATCCGTGACTCACCCGCTGTCCTGCGCTGCCAGGCCGGAACGTCGTCGTCGCTGTCGGTCACACCGGCCAGTATCGCCCTGCCGCGGGCGAATCCGACATCTGCCACGCATTGGTCGCGACCAGCAGTGCCGCCTGGCGACGATGCCCGTCCGCTGGTGTGGACGGGCATCCACGGCGGCGAGTCAGAGCAGCAGATCGAGCCCGATCGCGCCGGCGCAGACGGCGACGACGATGGCCAACGCCATCGCATCGCGGCGACCGGGAGCGCTGGGGTGCGCGGTGAGTTGGCCGGTGCCGCCGCGGGCCGTGATCGCCTCACCCAATTCGCCTGCGCGGCGGGTGGACACGGCCATCGCGGCGGTGAGGATGTCGATCAGCGGATTATCGGCAGCACGTTGCAACATGCCATCCTTCGGCCGCAGCTTGCGGGCCGCGCGTAGGACCCGCATCTCGTCCATGAGCAGCGGCAGACCGCGCAGCGTGAGGGCTACGACAACGGCCCATTCATCCACGGGCAACCGAAGTCTGCGCAGTGGCGCCCCCATCCTGGCGAGGGCGGGGGCGACATCGCCGAGCGGTGTGGTCCAGGCGATCATGAGCGAGGCGGCGAGCAGGACCAGACCGAACGTCGCGATCTGCGTATAGCGCAGCACGGCCGCGCCGCCGACCGGGATATTCATCAGCGCGCCGCCGCCGAGCAACGCCCAGAACCACCAGGGCAGTCGCGGCAGCGTGCCGAGTGGCAGCCGGGCGATCACGCCGATCAGCAGCAGAAATACCACGACAACGCCGAGCACCGGCCACGACGGCTGGAACATCAGCAGCAGGCTGATCAGAAACGCCGCAATCATTTTGGTGCCCGCCCAGAGGCTGTGCACCGGGCTGGACACCGGGACTTCGCGGAAGAGGACTGCGCTCATCATCGCCCTCCGTGCTCGAGGCGCCACGCTGTCGCGGCACGTGGATCGAGGTGTTGTGCGGATATCTCGGACACATTCGCGAGGTTGGGCACCGGCGCGGCCCCGAGGATGCGTCCAGACTGTAAGTGCACGGTCCGGTCGCACACGCCGGCCAGATCGTTGACGTCGTGCGAGATGACGATCAGGGTGAGACCGGAATCGCGCAGGCGGGCAAGGAGCTCGACGACATCGGCGCGACCCTCGGGGTCCAGGCCTGCGAGCGGTTCGTCGAGTACGACGACCTGCGGGTGGCTGGCCACGATGGCCGCGAGCACCACCCGCTTCGCCTGCCCACCGCTGAGTTCCTCGATAGATCGCGCGGCCAGCCGCCGATCCAGGCCGACGGCATCCAAGGCGCGCCCGACCGCGCCGGAGCCGGTGGCCCGCCCGCCCCAGTCGGCGATCTCCGCGCCGACCGTCTGCTTCTGCATCTGCAACCGAGAATGTTGGAACGCCAGCGCGACTCGGCCGATTCGTTTGGCGATCGGCTTGCCCGCGAGTTCGCAGCAGCCCGAGCTCGGTTCGATCAGTCCGGCCATGATCCAGGCGAGGGTGGATTTGCCCGATCCATTGCCGCCGACGATCAGCAGCGCTTCACCGCGCCGGACCGAGAGGTCCACCGAGTGCAATGCCGGTGTCTCCCAAGGTGTTCCACGGTTGTAGGTGTGCCGGACATCGCGTAGCTCGAGCACCGGCTCGCCCATGGGTCTGCGGCGCGCGTCACGAACCGGCAGTGGCCAGGCGGGCAAGTGTTCGACCGTGCGCCCGCTCGATAGGTGCACCACCCGATCGGCGGCCGCGGCATCGGCTTCGTGGTGGGTCACCAGCACCACCGCCATGTGGTGTCGTTTCGGCAGTCCGGCCAGCAGCGTGACCAGGTCCCGACGGCCTTCGGGATCGATCATCGAGGTGGCCTCGTCGGCGATGAGCAGCGCCGGACGTCGCGCCAGCGCCGCGGCGACCGCGAGCCGCTGCTGCTGGCCGCCGGAGAGGGTGGCGGTCTCCTTGTCGCCCATGCCGTCGAGGCCGACCTCGCGCAGCAGCGCGTCGATGTCGACCGCGGCGGCCAGCTCCTCGGACAGGCCCCACACCACGTCGTCGGCCACGAGTACGCCGAGGGTCTGGCTCTCGGGCCGCTGCAGCACCAGCGCGGTCCCGCCGAGGTGGCCCAGACCTGCGGATCCCGGACGGAGCACGGTGCCCGAAGTCGGTGGGTGGCCGGCAAGCAACCGGGTCAGCGTCGATTTGCCGGAGCCGTTGTGGCCCACGATCGCCACGAACTCATCGATGGAGACGGTGAGGTCGATGCCGTGCAAGGCGTCCACCGCCGCCCCCGGGTAGCGGAAGGTGACATCGCGCAGTGTCACCGGCAGCGGTGCGATGGGGCGGTCGTCGGGCGGCGCATCGAGCCGATCGCGGCCGGGCAGATCGGCAAGCCGGTCCAATACCGAGCCGAGGACGAACCAGGAGAACACCGCGCTCAGCACGATCCCGACGGTCACCGCCGCGGCGAACCAGACCCACCACGATGCGATCACGGAATCGGTGAGGTCGGCGGCCAGCCGGCCGAGCGGCTCCAGCTGTGGCTGCCGCGCCGCGAGGTTCTCGAAGCCGTGGGCGAGATTGCGGATGCTGTCGAACAGCAGGTTGCGGGACCGGGAGAAAATCAGCAGGTTTCCGACGGCGAAGGCGGCCCACGCCAGCCCGGCGAGCACCGCGAGTCCGAGCACCGCGAACAGCCCGCCGCCACGTCGCTTGACCGTGCCGATAATGCCCGCGAGAGTGGCGGAGCTCACCAGGCCGATGGCCGGCGCGATGCCCGCGGCGACGAAGGTGACCAGTGCCGCGGCGATGGTGGCGGTAAGCAGGGCACGCAGGCGATAGCGGTAGGCCAGCAGGCCGAGCGGCACTGCGGCGACCAGTTGTAGTCCGGCGGCGAACGGGATCACCGATCCGATCGTGACCAGCCCTACCGTGACACCGCCCAGCACCGCACCGGTGGCCAATTCGATCGGGCGCAGCGGTCCGCGCTCGATGGGGCCTACGGCCGAGGGCAGATCATTCACGCAACAAGTCTGCCCGTTCGAACCTCGCCGTGCTCGGGCCCGCCGAGGATGGGGGTCGCCCGTCGCCTCGATAGGGCCCCGTTGTGGTGCGGGCCGGGGGCGGCGCCAGCACATGGCTGCCCTGCGACCGCGGGGTCAGGCAGCAGGAGTCAGGGTGTAGTCGGCGGCGTTCACCCTGCGGAGTTTGCGGCGGTAGCTGATCTGGGTGCCCGGCCAGTTGTTGGTGATGCGACCCGATGCATTGCGGTACCAGCTGGAGCAGAAGTTCCACGGGGTTTTGGCCAGGCGCTGTTGCAGGGCGGTGTTGAACTGCTGTTCCGGCTCGGCGCGTACCTCGAGGTAGTGGCCGGGGCTGGTGGCGAGCAGTTCGATCGCTTTGCGGATGTAGCGGGCCTGGGATTCGATCATGTAGATGATCGAGCCGACGCCGAGATTGGTGTTCGGCCCGTAGACGAGGAACAGATTCGGGAAATCCGGCACCGTGATGCCGTAGTAGGCGTGCGCGCCGCCCTGCCAGGCATCGGAGAGTTTGCGGCCCGCGCGGCCGTAGATGCTGATGGGCCACAGGAATTCGGTGCCCTTGAAGCCGGTCCCGTAGATGATCACATCCGCTCGGTGTGCCTTGCCGTCGGCGGTGCGCAGGCCGTCGGGGGTGATCTCGGTGATCGCCGCGGTCTCCACCTGCACGTTCGGCTGGGTCAGCGCGGGGAAATAGTCGTTGGAGAACAGCCCGCGCTTACAGCCGATCGGATAGTCCGGGCTGAGCTTGGCGCGCAGTTCCGGATCGGCGATCTGCTCTTCCAGATGCCGTGTCGCGATGCCGCCGACCAGCCCGGCGATCCGCGGGAACTCGACGAGTCCGAGCGCCACGAATTCGGCGATGGCCCACCACCCGAATCGTTCGGCCAGCAGTGCGCCGGGCACCCGTGCGAATAGTTTGTGCTGGATCGGCTTGTAGTCGGTGTCGAACTTGGGCAGCACCCAGGCCGGCGTGCGCTGGAACAGCGTGAGGTGGGCGACCGACGGCTGGATCTCCGGGATGTATTGGATGGCGCTGGCACCGGTGCCGATGCAGGCCACCTGTTTCCCGGCGAGTTCGACGCTGTGGTCCCATTCGGCGGAGTGGAAGGCCTGGCCTGCGAAGGTGTCGATGCCGGGGATATCGGGCATGGCGGGGCGTGAGAGCTGACCGACGGCGGGGATCAGCACATCGGCGGTTCTCGCGATCCCGTCGGTGGTCCGCACTGTCCAGCGGCCCGTGCTGTCGTCGAACTCGGCGTCGGTCACCTCGGCGCCGAAGTGGATGCGCTCGAGCAGGTGGTGCCGGTCGGCGACACCGCGCAGGTAGTCGTGGATGGCGGCCCGGCCGGAGTAGCGCTGCGGCCAGTCCGGCTTGGGCTCGTAGGAGAACGAATACAGCGGCGACGGCACGTCACAGGCGGCGCCGGGATAGGTGTTCTCCCGCCAGACGCCGCCGATGTCGGCGGCCCGCTCCAGGATGGTGATGTCGTCGAAACCGTTACGGCGCAGTTCTATGGCCATCCCGATGCCGCCGAAGCCGGATCCGATGATGATGACCGACGGCCGATTGTCCGCGTCCATGTGACACCCCTCACAGCAGTGCTTTCCCTACCACTCTAGGACCGCCCGGCATCGGGGATCGAGATTTTCGGCCATAATGGCTCCTGTGGAACGGGTGCAGGATCCGGGAATCCGCGACTGGAACTTCCCGCGTGGGATCGCCAGCGTGGTGCTCATGGTCGGCTATGCGGGTGAGCAGGGCGTGTCCACGACGCGGATGCTCGCGGGCACCGGGCTGACCGAGGCGACGCTGCGGGACCCGGACGCGCAGATCGACGCGCACATCGAGCTCGCCGTGGTGCGCAACCTGGTGCGCGAGCTGGCCGACCGTCCCGCCCTCGGCGTCGAGGTCGGCCGCCGCTACCGGATCACCACCTTCGGGATCTTCGGCTTCGCCTGCGTCAGCAGCCCCACTCTCGGCGAGGCGATCCTGTTCGCGCTGCGCTATCTCGAGCTGAGTTTCACCTTCTGCCTGCCCGTCGCGCAATGGCGGGCAGGCGAATTCGTCGCCTGGGTGCACGACGAGTCGATCCCCGCCGACGTGCGCCAGTTCCTGGTGGAACGCGACGTGACCGCCATGCATCAGGTCATGAGCGACCTGCTCGGCACGCCTGCCCCGCTCGTGCGCGCCGAATTCCGTTTCGCCGAACCGGCATACGCCGACCGGCTCACGCAGGTCTTGGGGGTGCGAGCGGAGTTCGGGCGTATGCACAACCTGTTCGCCATCGAGCCCGCGATGCTGGAACAGCCACTGCCGCAGGCGAACGAGCACACCTGGGCGATTTGTCTCGCACAATGCCGTGATCTGGTCGACCGCCGCCGTGCCCGCACCGGCATCGCGGCAGAGGTGCGCGAGCTGCTGGTGCCCGGCGGTGCCGACGGATTCGCCGCACCGGCCGGAATCGACACCGTCGCACGCAATCTCAATGTGAGCACCCGCACGCTGCGTCGCCACCTGGACGCCGCAGGCACCAGCTATCGTGCCCTGCTCGACGAGGTGCGCCGCGCCCTCGCGGAGGAAATGCTCACCGCCACACCGCTTTCGGTGAGTGACGTCGCCATCCGCCTCGGTTACGCCGAGTCTTCGACCTTCATTTTCGCGTTCAAACGCTGGACCGGTGCAACCCCCGCCGCCTACCGGCGCGAGCGCGCGCTGCGGCGATAGCGGTCAGTTCGGTTGGACTCCGATCCAGCCGCCCATCGGAACGCTGCGGAAATGCGTTGTCATGCGGTGGTTTTCGTCGATGACGTGCAGGGCGAGGGCGGGATCCGGAGCGTAGTCCATCACGTGGTCGGGGAGGTCGAGTTCCCATTCGCCGCCGAGCACGGACGCAGTGCTCGGGGCCACGAGCAGCGGTCGCCCGGCGAAGGTCGTCGCCACCGCGGAGTGGGCGTGGCCGGTGACGACGCCGACGATGCGCTGGTCGCCGGCGACCAGTTCGGCGAGGCGATCGGGCTCGGTCAGTGAGATGTCATCGACGACAGGACTGAAGAGCTGGGCGGGCGGGTGATGCAGCGCGAGCAGCACGGGTGCGTCGGCGGGAGTCGTGGCCAGCACGCCACGCAGCCAGTCGTAGGTCTCGTCGCTCAGGCGGCCACCCGCCTGGCCGGGGATGGTCGAATCCAGCAGCGCGACGGTCAATTCGCCGACGCGGTGCGCGTGGTTGATCGGTGCGGTCGAAGCCGGTTCGCCGAGCAGTTCGGTGCGGAAGGCGGCGCGATCATCGTGATTGCCCGGGATGGCGTACACCGGGATATCGACGCGCAGCGCCGCGCGCGCTTCGGCGTACTGATCGGGCTTGCCGGAATCGGTGATGTCGCCGGTCAGCAGGATGGCGTCGGGCTTGCGTCGCAGGTCGGTGAGGAACGCCAGCGCCCGTTCGACGCGTTCGGCGTTGCGGGCGCCGAGATCGAAATGGGTATCGCTGACCTGAGCCACCAGGATCATCGGCGTTCGCTTTCTCTGGGGGATCGCTCCGTTGCGTCAGAGTGTGCCCGCGTCGTGTCGACGGCACGCCATCAGGCTAGATGACCTGCGCATTACGCGTCGCCGTGAGGCTCGCCACCGGCCGAAACCATATCGGCGGTCTGTGTCGGCACTCACGCCTGCTGTCGCGATCGGGCCGCGCCGCGTCATTGCTGCGCGGTCGCTGCGGCGAGCGTCTGCAAGGCGCGCAGGAACGCGCGCCGATCTGCTGGACTCAGCTGGGCGAGCAGTCGGTCTTCCTGCTCTTGGATCTCGCGTTGCGCGCGTTCGCGGGTGCTGCGGCCGGCGGCCGTCAGCGACACCAGGTGGGCGCGCCGGTCGGCGGGATCGGGTGCGCGGTGGATGAGCCCGCGCTGTTGTAGTTCGTCGAGCACGCCGATGATGCGGGTTTTGTCCGCACGGATCGCCTTGGCCAGCGCGGATTGGGTATAGACGGGTTCGTCGCCGAGTCCGAGCAGCACCACGTAGCCCCACATGGTCAGGTTGTGGCGCTCGAGCACGGGCAGCTCTGCCGCGGCGAGCGCGCGGCCGAGCGGCACGATCATCGCGGCGAGATCTGGGCGCTTGGCTTCGGGCATAGATAGAAAATACTGCTATACAAATAGTAAGTGCATACATACGATATGCGTGAGCTTATTATTGGAGGAGGATCACGACATGACCACCGATTCGGACGACCGCGCCGAACAGCGCACCCTGGATGCCATCGGCGCCGATGCCGATCTGGTCGCGCTCGACGCACTGGCGGTGCGGGCCAGCATAGAACTGGTATCGCACGTCACCACGGCCGATCTCACCAAGCCGACGCCCTGCGCCGACTGGACGCTGCACGGCCTGCTGACGCACATGATCGCCCAGCACTACGGCTTCGCGGCCGCTTCGCGAGGCGAGGGCGATCCGGCGCTGTGGAAGCCGCGCCGGCTCGGCGAGGACCCCGCCGAGAGCTACCGGGCGGCCGCGGAGCACGTCATCGCGGCCTTCGCCGAAGACGGTGTGCCCGAACGGAAGTTCCCGCTGCCGGAATTCACCACGGCCTTCGAATTCTCCGGCGCCCAAGCCATCGGCTTCCACTTCATCGACTATGTCGTGCACTCCTGGGATGTCGCCCGAACTCTCGGCCGGACAGTAAGTTTCGAGGACCGCCTGCTGGCCGCGGCACTCGTCGTCGCAGAAGCCGTCCCCGACGGCAAAGCCCGCTTAGCTCCCGGCGCGGCCTTCGCCCCGGAAATCGCCTGGTCCGGTGACTCCACCCTCGACGAAATCGTCGCCATCCTCGGCCGTTCGCCGAACTGGCCGCACTGAATCGGTTCGCGGCTACTGCGCTGGTATCGCCCGTCGCGCGCCGTTTGTCGGTGCTGGGATCCGATGTCAGTGTCGCTGGGTCCGCTCGGTTGCCGGGTCGACGACTGCTGTGGAATCGCTTGTTGTGCCACGTTTGTCGGCTGAGCTGAAAATTATGTCAGTGTCGCCGGGCTCGACGAATGCCGTGAAATCGCTTGTTGCGCAGCGGTTGCAGCTGAGGCATCTAAGTCAGTGCTGCGACTGCGCAGACCCCGGCTCTGGTCGCGCCGCGGAACTACCTGTCGCGCAGCAGTTGGTCGGCTCGGTCGAGGATCGCCTCGGCGTCGTGCTGCTCGGCGCGCACGGGCAGCCAGAAATCCGGGCCCGGCGTCGCCGTCAGCGCGAGCTCCGGGGGAGTGCGCCACGGTGCGGCCAAGCCGAGCTGCCATGAGTGCAGGTGCGTGCGCTCGTGGCGGCCGGACTTGTCGAACAATGGGTCGCCGACGATCGGATGCCCGATCCAGGCCAGGTGCACGCGGATCTGGTGGCGGCGGCCGGTAATCGGGCGCAGTGCGAGCACGGTGTGGTCCTCGTCGCGGTGAACTGTCAGGAACCGGGTGATCGACGGATAGTTCTTGGTGTCCAACAGGTCTGCCGGGTCGACGAACCAGCGATCCGCCGCGGTGCGGATGCTCTCGCGCGGCGCTGCGATGCGGACCCGGTTCTTCCGTCCGACGCTCAGCGGCAGCTCGATGATCCCGCGGTCGGGCAGCCCCGTCGACTCGACGATGGCCAGATACGCCTTCTCTGCGGTCTGTTTGTTGAACTGCCTGGTCAACTGTCCGTGCGCGCCGAGCTCTTTGGCGAGCAACACCAACCCGGAGGTCACTTTATCGATCCGATGCACCGGATACAGCGTCTCGCCCGCCGCCGCGGCGGCCTCGACGAGATCGCTGTCGTGACGTTCCCCGGTCACGGAAATCCCGGCGGGCTTGTTCAACGCCACCACCGCCGCGTCCTCGAACACGACACACTGCCGCCGCACCTGCGCCCAGTCCACATCCACCCGACGAGCTTAGGGGCCGCATTTCCACGCCCGGCGACGAGTGGTGCCCGGCTGCGGCGAGGTTGTGGTTGGTTACCTGTTCTTGCCGTTGCGGCGCAGGGTGTGCGGGCGCAACCGGTTGAAGCCGCGGACGCGGACACTGCGGAGATTACGGATGTCGAACTGGGGGTTGTCGGCCAGGGCAGTGGCGGCTTCGTCGTCGACGAGCACGGTGCCGGGGCGGGCGACGCCGGTGAGGCGGGATGCGATGTTCACCACGGAGCCGTACAGGTCGCCGAAGCGCTGTAGGACGGGCCCGTAGGCGACGGCGACGCGCAGCTCGGGGGTACCGCCGACCATCATGGTGCTTTCCTGGATCGCCAGTGCGATCCGTGCGGCATCGGCCGGATCCTCAGCGGCGAACATGACCTCGTCGCCGACGTTCTTGATCACCCAGCCGCCGTTCTCGGTGATCGCCGCGGTCGTGGTCGATTCGAACGCTTCGAGCAGCATCGCGAGTTCATCGGGGTGCAGATGCCTGGTCAGCCGGGTATAGCCGACCATATCGGCGAAGCCGACCGCCAACTCGCGGACGGATTCACCCGCCGTTGTCCCCGGGTCGAGTGACCGGGCGAGCGCGGCAGCGAGGTGGCGGCGCCAGGCGTAAACGTTGAGATGTTCGAGCGTCGAAATCGCCGCTTCGGTGGCGGTGCGGACCGTATCGGCCTGGTCGGCGCCCGGCTCGGCCTCGGCAATGCGGGCGTTGATCTCCGCGAGCACCAGGTCGACCTGCCATTCCGCGAGCCGGGCCACGCCCTGGCCGAGGGTGCGCACCGTCGCGGCCTGCTGCCTGGCGTCGGCCGCGGACAGTACATTCAGCGCGCGGAAATTACGGACCGCGGCGACATCGGCGTCGGTGTAGTCGACGGCGTCGTCGGCGACAGCAGGAAAGCCGAGCGCCCCCCACAGCCGCCCGGTGAGCCGCGTCGACGCCCCGGCCTGCGCGGCAACCTCGTTCCTGCTGTAGCGGCGTGGTCCGTCGAGCAGATACGACTCCACGACCGACTGCACCAGCTCGGAATTCTCGGTGGGAACCATGGCCGGTACCTTACGGCCACGGAGCCGGCGCAGGGTGCCAACCGAGCAGGGGAGGGCCGTATCAGCGTCAGGCCACTGTCCGGGCGAGAGCTGATCGTGGCCGATCACAAGGTCGGCATCGCAGCGGTGGTCAGCTCAGGTGCAGCCACTGTCCGGAGGAGGGGATGCCCTGCTGGTCCACGACGCTGAGCAGATACCAACCCGGCGGTGCGAGCGCTGGGTTGGTCGGCAGGGTGAACGTGACCGAACCCGTTGCGGTGGTGATGAATTCGAGGTCGACGAGGCGTTGCTCATTGTCGCAGGAATGGGTGCATGCGCTGGGACGCATGAGGGCGGCTTCGCGAATATCGGCTGTGGTCGTTGCGGCGACTGTCGCGCCGTAACTCGCTGCGGCGGTGGCTAGTTCGAGCTGCGGCCGCAGTCCGCGGAAGAGATAGGGCGGCCAGAAGATTTCGATCCGAAGTTCTTCGGTCTTGCGGGCTGGGTTCGAGCCCGCGGTGACCACCTTGCCGTCCGGGGTGAGCAGCGCGATCGAGTGGTAGAGCCGGGGCACCCGTGATGGCCCGGTGTGCATCCAAGCGCCCATCGCGGGATCGAAGATCTCGGCATGCGGCGGCGCGTCGTGCGCCATTTCCTCCATACCGGAGCCGCCGGTCGCCAGCACCGTCCGGTCCGGCAGGAGCACCGCGCTGAGATGCATTCTGGCGTGATCCATCGGTGGTGCGGGCTGATAGGCGGGTGTCGCAGCGGTGCAGTCGACGACCCTGGTGTCCGCCAAAGCCGGTGCCGGACTGTGCATATCGAACCCGCCGCCGCCGAGGATCATCACCTGTTGGAGTTGGGCGGGCGGCAGCAGCACGCTTGCGGCCTGATTGCGGGAACCGGGGTCGGCGAGCCCCGGCACCTCGACCGTGGCGCCGGTCGTCGGATCCCAGATCGACGGGCGCATACCGTTGTTCGCGCCGTACTGGCCGCCGCTATAGAAGAACCTGCCGTCGGCGAGCAGCTGCAGATGGCCGTACATCGGGATCGGGCCGGGTGTCGGCAGTGGGGACCAGGTTTCGGTGGTGTGGTCGAAGAGTTCCGGAACCACCGAAAGGAAGTTGTCGGCGCCGAGGCCCGAGACCGCGAGCACATCGCCATTCGGCAGCGGCGCGAGCGTGGGGTACCAACGCCCGAAGCCCATGTCCGGCGCCGCGGTCCAGGTCAGTGCGATGGGATCGAAGATGAGCGCGTCCGGCAGTCCGTAGAACGGGTCGTATCGCTCGGTGCCGCCTGCCGCGAGCAGTCTGCCGTCCGGTAGGAATGCCTGCCCGACGCAGAACAGATCGATCGGGGTGTCCGGCGCGCTCAGGCCGGGGTTGGGGTAATGCCAGACGCGCGTGCGGAATTCGTGCGCGTTGTGGCGATCCGGGTCGTTGCCGGAACCGGCGAAGAACAGCACGTCTCCGGTGTGCAGGAGCGCGGCGTGCACCGGGTTGACCTCGGTGTCGAAATCGAGGATCCGCCACACCCCCAGATGCGCGGCATGCCGCAGATCGGTGTCGAGTTCGAGGACCCGCAGCAGGCCCGTATTGATGCCGGGCGGCGCATCGATGGTGAAAACCACCAACTCCGGCGCCGCATCCTCGGCATGCAGCACAGTGATTGCCGCACCTTGGTTTTCGTACAGTCCCCACTGCGGCACCGCCGCCCAGCCGCTCCATCCGTCGATGGCATGCCCGGTGCCGTCCAGGCCCCAGCCGACGGTGTAGCGGCCCGCGTTGACGCCGTCGGGGTTGTCCACCGCGAAGACGATCAACTCCGGCCTGCCGTCACCGTCCAGGTCCACGGCCGCGACACCGGCGCCCTGATTTTCCCAGCCATACCAATCGGGCACCGCGACCCATGGCGTCCACTCGTCCACTGCGCCATCCACGGTCAGCCCCTTGGCCAGCCGGAACTGCCCAGCATTCTGGCCGGGCGGATTGTCGACTGTCAGCACCACGAGTGTCGGCTGCCCGTCGATGCTGGTGAGGCAGATGTCGGCGCCCTGGTTCTCCCAGCCGTACCAGTCCTTCACCGCGAGCCACGGTGTCCAGCCGCCGGTCACCGTACCGTCGGCGGCCAGGTCGCGCCCGATGCGGTAGTACCCCTGATTCTGGCCCGGCGGATTGTCGACCACGAACACCACCAGATCGGCTCGGCCGTTGCCGTTCAGATCCGCGACGGCGACTCCGGCGCCCTGGTTCTCCCAGCCGAACCAGTCGGGCACCTCCTGCCACGGCCCCCAGCCCTGCACCGACCCATCGGTCGCGAACCCGGTGCCGACCCGGTAGCGCCCGATGTTCTGTCCTTGCGGGTCGTCCACCATGAGAACGACGACATCCGACGTGCCGTCACCGCTGACGTCCGCGATCGCGACTCCACAGTCCTGGTTTTCCCATGCTGCCCAGTCCGGAACCGGAACAAATTGTCCTACCACGGGATCCATGGTGGTCGGTCACCGCGCGTCCGGTGCGATCTTTTGTCCGATTTGCCGCAAGAGCCGACCGGCGACAATGTTGCGGCGTCGATGCTGAGCGGGCCGGGTACGGAATCCGTTGGGCTGGTTGCGCTTCCGACTGTTCTGTCCAACCCGACGAAGCCGCGTTCTCCCAGGTACCGAGCCGGTGGCTTCGCGGGTCTGATCGAGCTGGCGTCGTTGGCGGCAGTATTGCTGCGAAAGTGGATGGTGCTAAGGCGTTTCCGGATGGGTGTCGTGATGCGGGGCGAGCGATTCCCAGGACCATGTGAGAGTGCCCGCGGTCAGGTCGGCGATAACACCTTCGATCCAGCGTGATTCGGCCTCGGTGACGGCGCGCAGGTATTCGTCCTCCAGCATCACCACGCGTGGCAGTGCCATGGCGGCGGCTTGTTCGGCGTCGGCCGTCATCTCGGCGAGCTTGGCGCGCAGGGATTTTGCGCGTCGTTCCAGTTCGATGCGGGCGCCGTCCGGGCCGAGCAGCATCAGAAATGACAGTGCCGCAGGGAATTCGGGATATTCGTTGCGTGGGTCGCCGATCATGTCGGCCAGCCAGGCGGCACAGGCCGCGCGCCCCGCTTCGGTGATCGCGTAGACGGTTCGCTCGGGGTACTGCTGGTCGCGTCCGGTCTCGCGAACGGTGACCAGTCCGGCGTCCTGCAATCTGCCGATCGTCTTGTAGAGCGCGGCGCGCTGGCTGACGTTGACCACCTTGTCCTTGCCCCACTCCTTGATCCGTCGCTGGATGGCGTAGGGGTGCATCGGCTCCAGATGCAGGATGCCCAGTAGCGCCATCGCCAGTGGAGACCGTTTGAACTGCATCGATGCCGTCATGACACCCATTCTAGTGGTACTCGGACAACTAGATTCCTAGAAACTAGTTGCCAAGAAACTAGTTCTTATGTCACTATTAGTTCATCAGCGAAGCCGCTCGAAAGGACACCGAAATGACCACCAAGCCCACCGCAGGCGCCACGCGAATCCACGTCGATCACGAGACTGCCAAGCGGCTCGGCAACTGGACCGATGCCAACACCTTCGAGGTCGCCGCCCGCTACGGCAGCCTCGTCATCGACCTGCGCTCCCCGCAGATCACCGGCGATATTGAGGTGCATGCCGACCTCGACCACGCGATGGTCAAGCTGCTGGTCCCCGACGACGCCGTCATCGACCAGACCGGTGTGCAGTGGACCGGCCGCGGCCGGGTCAAGGACTTCGCCCGCCCGAAGGACGCCGCAGGCCGTGTCATTCGCCTCACCGGCACCAGCGCGCGCAGCGAATTCCGCGTCCACCGCGCGGGCGTCGCCGTTCTCTCGGCCATGTTCTCCCGCGAGTTCTTCGAAGACGCCCGCCGCGCCCGCCGCGAAAACCGCACCCCGACCGTCGCCGACCCGGCCAACACGCCGGCCTGAAAAGTCGAGTGCCCCAACCCCGAACCCATCGGGGTCGGGGCACTTCGCGTCGGGTTGTCAGGCTCGACGCCGTCGCCGAACACGGCCTTCACCCGGGCACGGTCGCCGATCTGATGGCCCGTGCCACGATCTCGCGGCGCACCTGCTGAGCACTGTTCGATTCGACAGAAGCGTGCTTCGCCGCGGTGTTCGAGACAGTCGTCGAGATCGTGTTGGAGGGCGCGTCCGGTGCCGGTATCGCATCCGATCTGACGCGCTGACTCACCCCACCGCGGCGACGGCCTGTCCGAAGGCGCGCACCCTGGCCGTCTCGTGGTTGCGATGCCAGACGAGGCCTAGGCGTGAATCTTCCAGCCCGCTGACGGGCACGAACGTGACGGATCTGCGGCGGTGTTCCTCGGCGGCAGCCTGGCACAGCAGCATCGCGCCGCGGCCCGCCGCCACTAGGGCGAGTCCCTCTTCCAGCGTGCCGACAGCGGGTCCGGTGGGAATGGCGCGACCGGTCGGGGTGAGCTCCAGCGCGATGGCGCTGCGCCAGTAGTGCGGCGCCGGACCGCGCGGACCGATCAGCGGGCACTCGGTGAGCTCTTCGGCCGAGAGGCTTGTCCGTGTCGCGAACGGATGCCTGCTCGCGACCGCAAGGGTCTGCGGTTGTGCCGGAAATACCTGTGCAAGAACAAGATCCGGCTCTTGCATCGGCATGAGAACCAGGGCCGTGTCGACCTCGTTGCGATACACCGGGCCGAAGGGGTCCGACAGCGAAATCTCCACCAATTCGGTGGAGCAGTCGGGATGCCTGCGGTGGAACAGTTCGATCGCAGCCATCAGCTCATTGCTCGAGGAGCCCTGAAAACCGATGCGCAACAGTCCTTGCACACCGCGGGCGGCGGCGCGGGCCCCGTCTACTGTTGCCTGGAGCGCGGAATACGCGGGGCGCAGTTCGGCGAGAAAGTCCTCGCCTAGCGGTGTCAGCCGAACTCGGCGGCTGCTGCGTTCGACAAGCCGCGCACCGACCCGCTGCTCCAGTGTGCGCAACAGCTGGCTCACCCGACTCTGCGACAGGTAGAGCCGCTCGCCTGCGCGGCCGAAGTGGAGTTCCTCGGCCAGCGCGAGAAACGCCTCCATCTCGCGCACTTCCAGGCTGCCCATCCGAATTCCTCTCGCCGCCGCAGTACCGGGCTCCACCGCTGACGACGGTCGATGAGCCCAGCTCATAGAACTACGAGGACTTCGCCATTGTTTCCTTCGCGGTCGATCTCTTGAGTGAAAGACATGACACAGGTCGATGAATCCGCCAGCGAGTCACCCGCAGAACAGGACTCGACGCCGCGCGGACGGCTGGGCGTCGTGGCGGTGGCCGCGGCGACCTTCACGGTCGTCACCTCGGAGATGCTTCCGGTCGGGCTGCTCACTCCGATGAGCGACGTATTGCAGGTCAGCGAGGGTACCGCTGGGCTCTCGCTGACGGTGACGGGAGTAGTCGCGGCCGTGTCCGCGCCGCTGCTGACCTCCGGGCTCGGGCGGTTCGACCGGCGGTGGGTGTTCTGTGGTTTGTTGGCGGTGTTGGTGCTGGGCAATCTGAGGGCCGCGTGGTCCCCGAATTTCGGAGTGCTGGTCCTCGCGCGGGTGCTCGTCGGCATCGGGATGGGCGGCGTGTGGGCGATGGCGGCGGCGGTGGCCGTTCGCCTTGTTCCACCCGAGTCTGCGGGATCGGCGACCTCCCTGGTGTTCAGCGGCGTCGCGGTGGCGTCGGTGCTCGGCATCCCGGCAGGCGCCTTCATCGGGGCGCTCGCAGGCTGGCGGATGGCGTTCGCGGCCGCCGCCGGCCTGGCGCTGTTGGTACTGGTGGCGGCGGCGGTGCTACTGCCGCGTCTGCCCGCGGATCGGGTTGTTTCGCTGGGCGGAGTGCTCCGGCTGGCCGGGAACCCGCGGGTGCGGACCGGTCTGCTCATCGTCACGTTCCTCGTGACGGGCCATTTCGCGGCATACACCTATGTCCGCCCGGTGCTGGAGGAGGTCTCGGGAGCACGCTCCGGGATAATCGGCCTGCTGCTGGTATATGGAATCGCCGGTGTCGTAGGCAATTTCGTCGCGGGCAGCTACGTGGTGCGCGCGCCGAGAGCGACACTCGTCGCGATCAGCACGGTGCTGGCGATCACCGTGATCGTGCTCCCGGCCCTGGGTGGATCGATGCTGGTTGCCGGACTGCTGATGGTGGTGTGGGGCCTGACCTACGGTGGGGTCTCCGTCAGCAGCCTCACCTGGGTCGTCGCCTCTGCCCCTGGTTTCCGCGAAGGCGTATCCGCCTTGCTCAGCAGCGTTTTCAACGCAGCAATCGCCGTGGGTGCGCTGGTCGGCGGGCTCGCTGCCGATGGCATCGGCATCACCGCCACGATGTGGGTCGGCGGTGCACTGGCCGGCGCGGCGATGCTGAACGCCGTATTCGGGCAAGCCCCGGCCGGTGGGAAAGTGTGACGGCTGCCCTGGCTCGGGAGCTCCCAATTCCCACCGATGGGAGCCACGATCGCCGGTGATGATGTTGTGCCGCAATACACTTCCGTCTGCTGGTCCGACGGCGTGTCGTCCGGCAGCCGAGACGGTGTCGGCATGGTCCGGACCGATAGGCGTAAACCCCGGGTGGCCTGGTGCAGGGTCCCCCGGGGTTGGTCGAGAGATGGATGCTGCCGCCACCGCCGGTGTCAGGCAGATGGTGGATCGAGTCGATCGTCGAGGATTCCCTCGTAGCGGCCGCCGACAACATCGCACGTCTTCCCGAGCTCGGCAGTCATGATGTCTTTCACGTCGATGAAGCCTTGGCATGGATTGATTCGCACGACCGTGCCTTTCATATTGCCGAATTCCACGGCCATTTCGATGTCGTGTGTATCGGTTCTGATGGGCTCGATAATGATCGACTATTCCTGCGTGGGAAGGGTGGCGCGGGAACGGTTTCGGACATTACTGGATTGCACTGGCAAATAGGCTATTTCTGGCGCCGAATCTTATTGATACCAATTATGGGCACCTCGCGAGTTCCAACGCGCGGGTGGTCTCCGCGTCTTCGATGCCCCGGCGCGGCCGGCCAGCCGGCGTCAGCTCCATTCATCAACGCCCGCACCATAATCCGCCATCGGAGCAACGTCGACGGCAACCGGGCCCGGCCCTCTCGGCTGTCGGAACCTCAACGGCCGCCCCCTCGATGACGCTGGTGCGCCGGCGATTTCGTACCAGCGATGCGACGCCCATTGCTGCAACGGAACATCCAGCAGCAGAGGCGATTTCATCGATGTGACCCAGCCCACGCGGCACCACCAGCGACTTTACCGCGATGCTCTCCGAGCATCACCGTTTGTTCACATGAATGTCTTGCAACATTGCCTATTACAATCGTGGACCCCGGTTTAGGGTTTACCTGTGCCTCGCTCGGGAGTCGGACAGCAGACACGATCTCTCAACGACATTTTTCGCCGTGCGCTTGCCGGACTTCGGCGCTTGCTATTTACCTACGATCGCGGAGTTTGGCGGCGAAGGTTGGCGTGGTTCGGGCTGATGTTTTGTGTGTTTATTGTATTTCCGGCCGCCGTGGGCGCCGTGGCCACCGCACAGTACGAGGCGGCGAGCGCGTCGCCGGGGGTCTCCGAGATCGACGGACTGAGCTGGATGAAAATCCGTGACTCGTCCGGTGTTCCGTTGGCCGGCTACCAGTTCAGTACCAACCATGGTGGCCCGTTGAACGCGGGTGCCACGATTCTGTGGGCCATTCTCGGCCTGGAGTTCATCGGCTACATGGCCATCGTGACGACGGCGATCTGGGTGATCGGGTTCGCGTTGAGTTTTCGATGGCTGAATATGTTCGGGTCGGCGTTGCACGGCGTCGCCGATGCGTTGACCGGCCAGATCGCGACACCGTTGATGTTGGTGACAGCGGCGACGGTCGGCGCATTTTTCGTCGCGTGGTTCATTGTCCGTGGCAATCCGGCCAAGGCCACTATGCAGGTTGTCACGATGATCGGCGTCGCGATCATCGGCCCGGTGTTCCTCGCTGATCCGCTCGGGGATGTGCTGTCCTCCGACGGGTTGCTCGCGCAGGGACGTGATGTGGGGATCTCTGTTGCTGCGGGTCTGAACGGTGACAATCATCCGAACCCGACGCACCTGGTGACCACGATGCAGGGGGATCTGGCAGATAACTTTGCTCGGCGCCCGCTACAGGTGTGGAATTTCGGGCACGTGGTCGACGAGCGGCCGTCGTGTCGTTCGGCGTGGTCGGCCGGTGTCATTTCCGGCGACGACGAGCGGATCAAGAACGGCATGAAGGCATGCGGGGATTCCGCGGCTTATGCCAAGGCCGACAACCCGACCATGGGCCAGGTCGGCACCGGACTGATGCTGTTGGTCTGCGCCGGGATCCTGTTGATTTTCGCGGTGTACCTGTCGATCAAAGTGGTCAAGGCCGCGCTGGATGCGCTCTACCACGGGTTCATGTCGATATTCGGCTTCGCCGCAGGTGGTTTCGTCTACGGGCCGACTCAGACGTTCCTGGTCCGCAATATCGTGGACAGTTTTGTCGCGGCGGCCAGGATGACCGCTTTTACTGTCTTCCTCGGTGTGTATGTCCTGTTTCTCGGCAACCTGTTCCGGCAGGCGCAGGGCCAGGTCATGGCGGTGATCGTCATCGCGGGCGTGGCCGAGATCGTCGCCATTTCCCAGTTGAAGCGACTCAGCCGCAGCCTCGACGGCGGCAATGAGTGGATCGCCAACCGATTTGCCCTGGCGATACAAAACGGCCAGACCAGATCCGGCGGCGGCAGCGGCGGCAGCGGCGGCACTGCCCTCGGCATGGGAAGCAGCAGTGGGCGCGCGAAGGGTGGAACGGTAGCCGGCCTCTCCGCCCTCAACACCATCAACAGTTCGCCGATCACCGCGTGGCTCGCGGGCGGCGTGGCGGGTCCATTGAACCCCCTCGCGCGCGGGCGTAAAGCGGTTGACCGCACCAGCATCAACGTCGCGCCCAAACGTCAGGAGTCGCACACCTGGAACCAGTTGGCTCGGGACAACTGGAAGTCGATAGTCGCAGGATCCACCAAGTCGGGGGGCATCAAGAACGAGTTGGCGGTCGCCAAAGCATTGAAGAGCCTGGAGGACGCCAAGATTTCCGGCAGCCAGGTGCCTGCTGCGCTGCTGTCTGCTGGAGCGAGTCACAGCATGGTCACCAACGCGATGCGCGCATCGAGCACCCAGAAATCGAGTATGTCGCAGAACCCCTACGGGTTCGCGCCCCTGCAAAAGGCCGTCGCCGCCGCGCGAGCGGTGCAGAATCATGTCGGCGACGAGGCGCACATGTCCTTTGCCGCCCAAGCTTTGGTGTCGGCCGACAGCTTCGCCAGGCACGCCAACGAGCCGGCGCCCGGCGCTGTGATCGACACGAAATTTGTCAGAACCGTTGAACAACATTGGGATTCGGACAAAGCGCTGCGCGCTGCGATCACGCCCGACGAATGGAACAAGGTCGGCCGTGACACCCGCTGGGCAATCGGGCACAAGGTGGCGACGCTGCATCAGGAGGCGGCGCAGCAGTACTACGCCCAACCCTCCGATCTCAACCGTGCCCGGCTGATGGCGTCGGTCAGGAGAGTCTCCAACCTCGACCACCTGGAACCCCACGGCGGACTCGACCCCTGGGACCCGTAGCCGTCATCGGGGCAGGCGTCTGTGGGGTGGCGAGTAATTGTGTCCGTCGGACGCAGTGTGTCCAATTGGACACATTCGGATTGCGCCACGCCCGGGAAATAGGACGCCGCAATCAGCTGTAATTCGCTGACGCTGTGCGAAACTTGCCCCGCACAGTAATTTACTCCTCACCCTCGGAGGACCGTCCATGACGAATTCTGTTGCGGCACTCGATCTGCCCGAACCTCTGGTTATTACGCTGGGGAATCTCAAGGGCGGTGTCGGCAAGACGACATCAGCGTTTTTCTTGGCAAGTTACTTCGCTTCGATTCACGGACTGCGGGTGCTGGTAATCGATGCCGACCCGCTCAGTCAAACCGGGTACTCGTGGCATCGACGGCTGATCAGGGGGGAAATCGAGGTCCCGTTCGAGTTGATCGCCTTCCCGTCCAGGCACGTCAACGATTGCATTACCGACAATGCCTCGAATTTCGATGTCATCATCGTGGATGCCGGGGGTGAGTCGGCCGAGATCTTCAAAGCCGCTATCCCGGCAAGCGATGAGCTCTTGCTGCTGACAAGTGTGAGCCCCTCTGAAGTCAAACGAGTGCCGAGTACATATAGGGCTGCCGAGGAGGCGGCGTCCGAAAGCAGTCGGGAGATTCGGGTGCGAGTCCTGATGACCAAGGTTCCGGTGACGATGAAGAATGGCGTGAATGTCTCGACCGAATACCGGACGCAACGGGGGAATCTGGAGAGCGCTGGATACGACGTATTCCAAACCTATTTGAGCTCTTGGAAATGGTATCGAGAGGCAGCCGACGGTGAGGTCGGCGAAGGCGCCGAGAACCCGATCGAAGATTTGGGAGAGTATCGGCAGGTGGGCGACGAGCTGGTGAGCTCATATCGGGTCGCAGTGGAGGTGCCGGCCTGATGCCTCCCCAACGTAGGAAGGGTTCGATAGGCGGCCTCAATCCGCTGGCCGACGGTGCTGAGCACACTCCACCGGTTTCGCCGCTGCGCGACGCCGAATGGCGGCGTCGGGGTGCTATCGAGACCGTCGCCTCGGTGGGCGCCGCTTCCGACGCGCCCCCGGAGCCGGCCCCGGAGCGGGCCCCGGAGCAGGCCCCGGGTCTGAATGTCCTGACCATGCCGGTACCCGTCGCCGGTGATGGCCCGCTGAGCGAGCGGGAGCGGTCGCAGCTGACATTGTGCGAGTCGTCGATCGACACGCTGCGCATCGCATTCTGGGCCGCCGGGCGAGCTCTGCAGATTGTGCGCGACGGGCGGCTGTACCGCGACGATCACGAAACATTCGACGAGTACGTGGAACAGCGCTGGGATATGCAGCGGTCCTACGCCCACAAGCTCATTCGAGCTTGGCCACTTGCGGCCCGGCTGCACCCACTGGCGCCGACCATCAACGAGGGCCAGGTCCGCGAATTGCTGCCGGTGGCTGCCGAATACGGCGAAGACGCGGCGATCACCATTTACACCACGGTCGCTGGTGGCGCCGATGTGAAGGTCACTGCGGGCAAGCTCCGGGAAGCGGTCGCGCTCCTTCCCGAGCGTTACGACGAAGCCGTGGTGGTCGAGCGACTCCAGGCGTGGCTGCGTGGTGAATTGCCGTATGACTCGCACGACCGGGCGGCGGACATCTTCACCGCGATGGAATCGCGGCTCGTCGCGCTGACCCGGCGAGTCGTCAAGGGCTCGAGTGGTGATCCGGTCGCGGCGCGCGAATTCGCGGCGAAGCTCCGCACGATCGCGGAACAGATCGAGGAGCAGATCACCGCCTGAGATCTACCGTCGATGGTGCCCCGCAGCGGAATGGATTTCCGCTGCGGGGCACTCTGTGTAACGGGGGAAAATGCTGTGCGACATATGGACTTCGAATTAGTGCGCTGCGACCTTCGGAATTAGTTATTGTTTCGTTATCGAAATTCAAGTGTGTCGCACTTTACGTGATGCATAGTGTGCCGAAAGGTAGACGCTCGGATCGGATCCGCTGGATTAACAGATCACCGTGATGGTATTCGAATCAGTTCGAGGTCTTGGTGAAGTCCTGCACGCCATGGAATACGGCGTCGTAAGGCCCACCATCGGCAGTCGATATGAAAATCGGAGGACCGTATCATGGCATCAACGACAGACGTCCGATATCTTCGCTCCCTGCGGCGCGTTGTTTTCTTGGCGCTTGCTGCGGGGGTTATCGCTTTCCTTGCAACGTTGCTGAATTCCGCTCAGGCATCGGCTCAGCCGCTGACGATTCCAAGTGTGGGAACGTTCGAGGTTCCCGACGATATTTCGACCCTCGCGGATATTGTCGGAATCGACGTCCGGCATAACGCCATACTGCAGAAATTGGAAGCCCCGATGGGCTCCGATACTGCCGGAGCCGGTTTCCGGCATAACGCCATATTGCCGGAATCGGAAGCTCCGATCGGATCCGATTTTGCCGGAATAGAGTTTCTTGCCCCCGCCGCATTTTCTGAAATCGAGCTTGCTGCACTCGCCGCCGCTCCGGGAATTGAGCTTGCGACACCCGCCGGTGCCCCAGCGTTCGAGCTTTCGGCGCCCTTGGCTGTTCCGGGCGCGCAGCTTCCGGCGCCTGCGACCATTCCGGTGCCTGCGACGATTCCGGTGCCTGCGTCCATTCCGGGAATGGAACTCCTATTCCCCAACGGCTTTCCTCGAATCGACGTCCCATTCCTTACCGGCCTTCTCGGAATGGCTCCTCCGGCGCAGACCGCTCCCGCTGTGGTGAAGCCGCCGAAAACCACCGGCGAGGTCGCCGTCGACGCCGCCCGGACCAAGCTCGGCTCCGCCTACTCCTACGGCGCGGTCGGCCCCGGCGCCTTCGACTGCTCGGGTCTGGTGCAGTGGTCCTACGGGCAGGCCGGCGTGGATGTGCCGCGCACCAGCTACGGGCAGCTCGCCGCCGGTACGCCGGTGTCGCTGGACGACCTGCAGCCGGGCGATCTGGTGTCGTACTACGGCGGCAACCACTCTGCCCTCTACGCCGGTGACGGCGAAGTCATCCACGCATCGACCTACGGCACCGGAGTGATCACGTCGCCGGTCTCGTCGATGCCGCTGGCGGGTGCTCGCCGGTTGTGACCGCCGCCTGTCAATGCGCCCACCGGCCCACCGTCCATATGTGCCGCACCCGAATCCGCCCGAATTGTGAGTCGAGGCTCTGATGGACCACATGGCTCTCGCGGACACTCCTCCCTCTCCCTGCGCGTACGACCGCCGCGCTTGCGCTCTACCCGCCGGCATCCAGCCCGATCGGGCAGACCGCGGCAAAGTCGAGTTCGTCGGCGCGGTATTCGGTCCATCGAGGACCGACTCGTACGGATCGTTCGAACAGTCGACTGCCCTGGATGCGGCGTTCGATGCCCCGAGCACACTCGTAGCCGGTCGTCGAGGAACCAGCAGGCTCGCAGTCTGCGAACCCGCCGCCCAGCACGGCGTGGTATTGGACGGCCAGATCGGTGCGAAGTGAAAGCTGCATCCCATTGCGCGCACTCGCCGGGTCCTCGAGTGACCAGTGATGCTGCCGCAGTGGAACATAGGGCACTGGGTATCTTGATTTCGGTCATGGTTTCCGGCCGGAGACGGCCAGGTCTGATCGACCCCGGTTCGCATCGTCGGACCTGAGGTGCCGGTTGGGAATTTCCTAGAGTTTTCGATACTGGATGCAGCCAAATACTTTGCGCTGTTTGATGATACGAGTCCGGCGGTGCTCGCGCTTTGATTATTGCGTTCGAGGTGTAGCCGCTCGTTCGGGAGTCGCTGAAGCCCCGCTGTGTCGCCGAGCGCTACGGTGACGGCGTTGGAGTAGTGCTCGCGCTGATGCTCCTGGATACGATCAGGCTCGCGATCGGGCACGCGGCGCAGTCGAGTCGCAGACTGGGCACGAACACGCTGAGGTGCACGTCCGGTTCGTGGGGGAGCGGTGAAACACTGTGGGGGCATGGGGTTTACAGGCGTCCAGCCCGGCGCTATTCGGCATGCCCGGCGAGCGGGAAGCCTTCGCGGCCGGTGTGGTCGACGGCGAGTTCGAGCGTCCGAGGCGCTGAACCGCAAAGACCGGCGCGACGGTTTGAACCGACTATGCCGGGCTTCGTCGTGTGTGCGGCTCGCTGGTCGAAGTCGAAGGCCAAGTTGAAGGCCAAGTCGACGGCAGCCCGGCGACCGTAGTTCGGTTGGCCGAGTCCGGCGGGCGATGTTCGTACTCGGCAGTCCCTACGGTGGTCTGGATCAGCGTTCGCCACACCGCACCACCGGAGAGTCTTCGCTACTGACCCGGGCTGAGCTGGTGTTCGGCGGTCGTAGCTTCCGGGTGCAGGTGCTATGTCACTCGGCGAAGGTCCTCGACTGATCGGCTAATCGACTGATCCGGCTTCGTCGTCTGAACAGGATCAATGTTCCACAAATATCGGTGCCGATCGCCTCTGTGGGCACTGCTCTTGACATATGACGATCAATTGAAGAGCATTGCTCTCGTTGGGGAGCAATGCTCACCTAGTCGCCGTGTGTCAGCCTCGCCGTCCACTGTGGATTACGTACGCGGCGAGCACGACGATGATCATCAGCAGGATCGTGGTGCCGATCATGACCGCGCTTGTGCTGTAGTTGGGGAGATCTCCCGATTCGGCGGCGAGCAGCACCATGCGTTGGCTATTCATCACTGCCCCTTTCCGATATTTCGAGCGTAGGCCCCGGATAGCGGGTGCGGCCGTCGAGATATCGCTAAGAAACCTCCGAAATCCAAGGTTCGAGCGGGAGTACCGAGTGCCGGTGCGACCGTGCGGCGATTGCACCGGCTCGGCGCAACCCGGACATGATCGGCCGGGTGCGGGTCCGCGAATGGGAGGTGAAGGTTTTTGGGGTCTGCGACTTTTCCGAGATGGATCGGCACACTATGTACGGCACGGCTGAATGCTTGCGGTCATTTCATGGTGGCGAGGTTGTGCCACAGGTTTTCGAGGCTGTCGGTGCCGCCGAACAGTGTGGTGAAGTTGGTGGAGTCGAGGAGCACGATGTCGCCTGCACGCGGGCCGGTGGGTGGCATCCAGATCAGCGCGTTGAATTCCGCGTTCCCGGCGGCGGTGAAGGGATGGGGCCGAGTGGGGTCGACGCGCTGGCGTCCCAGGACTCGTAGCGAGTCGCTTTCGGGCATCGTGAGCTCGTAGTGCGGCAAGTGAGGGTGGAAGTTGAATGTGGTGACGTTGTGGAGCAATTGGGGCGTGTCCAGATCGCGGAACCCGGTGAGGGGGGCGATCTCGGCGGTGCCGTCGACGAC
Organism: Nocardia sp. NBC_01009; assembly: GCF_045208035.1. Taxonomy (NCBI): domain Bacteria; kingdom Bacillati; phylum Actinomycetota; class Actinomycetes; order Mycobacteriales; family Nocardiaceae; genus Nocardia; species Nocardia sp. NBC_01009. Next base: position 2,059,748 of record NZ_CP108695.1, read on the forward strand.
CGCGGGGCGTAGGCCCCACTTGTTGTGCACCGGCACCTCGAGCGCCTTCATCAGCGAGCGCGTGTATTGGCCGAATCGCTGCTGACGGGGCACCAGCGGGTCGCCGTGATGCTGGTATTCGGTTTGTCGCTGGACGTAGTCGTCGGTGAAGCCGACGTCGTGGTGCGGTGCCAATAACAGGCAGGTGCCTTCGCGCTGCAGCCATTCGCGGATCGCGGCGACCTCTTCGGGCGCGGCTTCCTGTTCGGAGAGGAGGTGATCGAGCCCGAATATCATCAGTGTGTCGGTGTCGTCGAGGATTCGTTCGTCGATCGGCAAGGTGTAGCCGGCCTGGTCGATGCGCTGGAACACCGCCACGGGGTGGCCGGTCGCCGCACCGGCCAGCCGTTGAAACGCGAGCGTCGAGCGGTGGAAGAGCTCGAGTGTGCCTGCGATGCCTTGCAGGAAGTGCGCTGCGTCGTATTCGGGGGTCTCGTAGCCCGGCCACAGTGCGTTGCGGACCTCGGTCATCGTGGAAAAACGGTTGTACATTTCGGCGGGATCGCGTTGGGCCTCCCACGGGTAGCTCCACGTCCAGTAGATGCTGATCCGTCTGCGCCCATTGTGCGGGCGGGGGATGTGGTCCTGGTTATAGGTGCGTGCCCCCGGACGGGTGTTCATGATTTCACCTCTCGACTGTCGAGGGCGGCCAGGTAGCGCAGGGCGCCGATACCGGGCAGGAAGAAGTACGCACCGCCCCTGAGTGTGGTGAAGGCGGGCAGCCCCTCGATTACTGTGCGGATAGGCCGTTTGGGAATGGTGAACTCCAAGGTGCCGTCCTGGGCGCCGCAGATGGGGTCGTGCTCATTACCGAGTTCGTGGAATGTCTTGTCGTTGATCCAGACGTTTTGGGCGAACTCGAACTGACGAACCAGGCTGGCGCAGATGATGAATGCGGCAATGCCTCGGTCCACCCCGTCATCGGGTGCGCCCTCGGGTAACGCAGGCCCGTAGGTGGCTCCGCGGCGAATCATCCTGCGGCGGTTCATATTCACCGCGGTGTCGCGTGGATTGAGTCGCCGCGCGTGCGAACCGAGCGGTACCGCGTAGCCGTGTGGGTCCATCTCTTTGTAGTTGAAGTCATTGTTCCGCATGGGATCTGCACCCAGCTGTGGATCGTCCCGGTCGGGTGCCAACACCAACGGGGCGCCGCTTCGCCAGCGGCCCATGAACTTCGCAGCGAGCAGTTCCTGCTCATCCGGGGTGTCGGCATGCGCACGCAGATGATCCCGAAACGCACCGACGTGTTCTTGCAGCCGCCGGTAGGCCATGTAGCTGCCGTTGCGGGACAATACTTCCGGTTGCGGCAGCCCGTGAACCGGCCCCTCCTCATCGGGGTAGCCCAGGATGAATTCACCGGGTTTCAGCGCTGCACCCGAGCCCGGAGTCGGTTCTTCACCGGATCCCTCGATCACCGGTTGGGACAACCGGTCCCGGAACCCGAAATGGTCATGGGCGTGGTCGAACGGCGGCGTCGCGTTCAAATCCAAGAACGACAACACCCGCACACCCGGACAGCGGGCGACGAGCTTGTTGTGCTCGGCGGTGCACCGTTGGTGCTCAGCATCGCTGCGGGCGAACAAGATCGCGATGGCGTGCAGGTCGTCACCGGCCAGCCCGCCCTCCCAGTTGTCCGGGTGATTGGCGCCCGTGTCGCCCAGGATGTCGGCGCGGGCGGCCATGCCTTCGCGGAACTCGTCGGGAAAAGTGGCGAGCGATTCCTCCGACACCCCGAGCGCACGCAGCCCTCGCCAGGTGAAGGCCAGGGTGATCCAACGCTGGGAGCTGTCCATCGAGGCGCGTGCGTCTGCCGCCGAGTCGACCCGGTCCAGCAGCTCGGCCAACCAGGCCCGGCCCCCGGCGGGATCGTCGAAGGACAGGAACTCGTAGCGGCCTGTCATCGCCGGGGTGCGCGTCAGCAGGATGTGTTGGATATCGTCGAATTCGAGCGCCGACGTAGTGGTCACTGCATCTGGTCGAGCATGTCGGAGAACGCCGCCTTGAGTCGCAGCGCCTTTTTGATTTCGTCAGCGGTGACGTAGGGGTATTCTCCGTATTCGAGGAAACTCGGAAATTGGTGTTCTCGGACGAATTTGACGAATGCGTCCGGATTTTCCTTCCAGTCTTCGGGGAATCCTTCGAGGTTGGTGAAAACGGTGGTGATGCCGGTCTGGGAGAAGAGCGTCACCGCATCCTCGGTGTATTTGTCGAAATCGGTGTCGAAGATGCCTTGGTATTGGAAATATAATCCGAAGCCGACATCGAACAGCACCCATCGCAGATAATGCAGCCGCAGTGGTGCCAGCACATCCGGACTACCTGCGACCGCCTCCTCGATCTGCTTGCCATGTGCGCGAACGGCCTCTTCTCGGCCCGGCTTCACCTTCGCGATGATCGAGAAACCATAGGCGGCGGGCGTGCGTGGATAGGTTGGGCCATATCGGCCCCGCTCCAGCTCGAAATAGCCTTCGGCCGGTATGGCCATAGCCGCCGGTTTGCTCCAGCTATGTTCGGTCGTCGACATGGCTCCACCTTCCATACCGCTGTAGGAAACCGGGCGCCGATCAGCGTACGCCTCCGGGCGCATGGCCGCAGCGCAATGCGCGGTGAATGCATGCGCTGACGTCGCTCGAATCGTCAGGTCATACTTGCTGGTAGAGGCCTATCGGGGGCCGTTCACCGGGAATCGGCTCCGCTAATAGATACTGGCCGCTCCCGTGGATCGACGTCGCTCCGACCGGGCGTCTGGCGATATCGCCACATTGCCGTAATCAACTCGGTCAAATTTGAGTGTGTCCAGTTTGCTGTGCACGCCGGAAAAGTGTCGGTGGAAACGAGTAGCGGTCGTATGTGTAGAGTGTCGGGGATCCCGGAGCTGAAACTGCCCTTGTCCACTTATTCGGAGTCATCGAGCCGCCAAAACATGCTCGGGTTTGGCAGGATGATGCCATGTCAACGCAGCCGCAACACTCGGATCAGACCTCGACTTTTCGCAATCTGTCAACGCCGCGAGCCGCCGCACTCGCCGGAGTCTTATTCGCGGTGTTGTTCGGAACAACGTTGATTTTGATACGCATCGAAATACCCGAAGGTGTTCGGGATTCGACTGAGTTGATGAAGAGCCCACAGACCGCGATCAAGACAGCGACCGTGCTGATGCCCTTCGCTGGCATCAGCTTCCTGTGGTTCATCGGCGTAGTGCGCGACGGATTCGGGCGCTACGAAGACCGGTTCTTCCTGTCGGTGTTCCTCGGCAGCGGGCTGCTGTTTCTGGCGATGATGTTCGTCGCCACCGCCACCGCCGGAGCGCTGGTGGCAAGCAACACCGGGGTCGTCGATGCGGCCGCCCATGCCGAGGTGGTCAGCTTCGGCAAGATGGTCGTGTTTTCGGCGACCCAGACGTATGCGCTTCGGATGGCCGCGGTGTTCATGATCTCGTTGGCGACAATCTGGTTGAAGACCAGGTTGATGCCCCGGTGGCTCGCCGGCCTCAGCTACCTGCTGGCGCTGACACTGCTTATCGGGAGCGAAATCAGCATGTGGGTCACGCTGGCGTTTCCCGCTTGGGTGCTCGTAGTCAGCGTTCTCATCCTGGCCCGCTCGGGACACAACGAGCGGACAGCGCGCGACTCTGTGTAGAACGCGGCAGCGGACTCGATGGGGGCGGCACGGAAGACGGTCTCACTGGTGGTGCTGGTATTCGCCCTGTCCGGCGCTCACCCCGATTCGTCCGCGCCCATGTCCGGGTCGACGCGGCGCAGCGCTGATGCCAGCCACTCAGTCCGGCGGTGCTCGGCTGGCATCGCGGCCAGCCCGTGTGTCGCCTCCCCGATTGCTTCGGCCGTGTGCCCCAGCAGCGACAGAACGCCACCGCGCTGCACGGCCCCGAATCCGGTGCTCCACCAATACATCGACGCGGGAGGGTCGATGCCGTCCGCCGCTTCCGCCGCCGCGTCGGCTAGCGCGAGCGCGCGTTGCGCTTCGCCCGTCTCTCCGTGCGCGGCCAATAGCTCAGCTCGCCGCATTCGCCCGTAGGCCGTGATGATGGGGTGCGTGTCCCGTACCGCCAGCGCGGCGTCAGACAAGGCGACAACCTCGCCGTAATTCCCTGCGCTCACAGTGACGTAGCCGAGGAAGCCGAGGCTGTGCGCAAGCCGGTCCGGGTCACGGGACGCCTTCGCCAGGTTCACGGCCGTGCCGAGGCTACGCCGGGCGGCGGCGTCAGCTCCGATCGCGTGCTCCAGCCATCCCCGATACTGGACGATCTCCGAAGCGATGCTCGCCGACGCTTCGGCGCGCGCTGAACGCGCCTGGTCCGCGAACGTCTCGGCCATCTCCGCCATTCCCCGGACTGCGGGTAGAACCGTCAAAGCCCCGGCGGCGTCCTCGATTCGGCGCGTAGCCGCTAGCACCACCCCCACGTCGGACAGGGCGGCGGTGTCCACACCGGCTGGCATTCGTGCCACCGCCGTCAGCCGTCCCAGATCCACGTCCAGCACCCTGTTGTAAGCAGCGGCGACGCCAGCAGGCACCGGGCGCTGGCCGGTCTCGATCAGCGACAGGTACGCCTTGCTGTAATAGCTCCGCTCGGCCATCGCGCGCAATGAGATACCCGCCGCCTCGCGAGCGGCACGCATCAGCGCACCGGGTTCCATAAGACCAGCCTAACGCGCATTGTCCGGTGTGAACGGCGGTGGACGCCGAACTACTCGGTTCCCGAACTATGCACGCCTAGCGTGTTTTTCAGCCCCGCCGCCGGGTCGATGCCCTCATCGGTAGTCCCCGGCGGCGGGTGCCTGCCAACCAGACGGCTGAAGGGGACGGGGCGATGGACGCGATCGGATGGATAGATCCGTCGTCGCCGATACCGGAATGGGATTCGGCGCTGGTGCGGCGGTTGGCGCGGCGGTTGGGATACGCGCTGCGCTGGGCGGATCCTGGTTCACCGCTCGGTCTGGCCGAACAGGTCGAGTCCTCGGGGGCACGAACCCACGCAGGTCCCGCACTGTGTCGGGGTATCCGTGCTCCCCGGCCACCTGCGAGAATCTGGCCACCAATCGGGTTGAGGCGCCCGGCCGGAACACCGCCGCTTTGGTATAGACACTGAGGTCACGGGTGACCTCGAACCGGCCGAACGCGCCGCTGCCCTTGGCGTGCGGCTGCCGCTCTGTGATCCGCTCCCGGTTGAACTGAGCCATCTGCTCGATCAGATAGGCATCCTGCAGCAGAATCGGGCCTCCGGGACCGACAGTCAGCGAAAACTCGTCGCTTTCAACCGGAATACCCGAATCTGTTGTCAGTTTCGACTGTGAGGTATTCATCTCCCCACCTCCGATTTGTGTGGAAATCCGGGGCAGTTACCGAGCGCGGCGAACCGGTAGTTTACAAATCGACACACCGTCGCGGCATCACACCGCGCAACGTATAAATCGCCGATCATCCCCAGTGCTTCAAGCGCCGAAAACGCCGCTACACCCGCACTGCTCTGCGGAAAAAAAATCCTACTCTTCCGCTAATCAGACCGAGGGCCCGTCAGTGAGATCACCGCTGTAGCGGGTCGAGGGTGGCTGGGGGGCCATCGGGCGTCGCCGACTGGAAGCGACACCGTCCGGTTTCGATGCGTGATCGGGCGTGGCGGTCGAAATACTTTCCGCCGCTACACAAGCCGCCGCCGCGCTGACCGCTACCGCACCCCGGAATCAGCCGCCGAACCACCACCGACACCAAGCCGAACCAGCACGCGGCACGACACGACAGGCTGGGCAACAACTGAAACAGTTGCCCGTGTTTCGGTGCCCTCGGCAGGGCACGCCCAACGTGGGCAACCGGAAAACGCCTGGTCATCGTGGAGATGTATCTGGTCTGAGCGTTGCCGATCTCGCTGTGTCCGCGTCGGCAACCGCAGACCGGCGCCAAAGCCGGTTGGTGGATGAGGGGATGGCCATTATCCGGTAGTATGCATTTCGTTGGGTTACAGCCAACTATATGCATACTCTTCCGGAGGTGGTGCTGGTGACTGAGTATCGCAGCACTGTGCTGCCCAGTGAGCTCTGGCGGGCACCGCTTCGAACCCTGCGGCCGCAGGACTTGGCTGGCATCTACGCCCAACCGCGGCCCGAGATCGCGCGGCTCGTCGATCGAGGCGTGCTGCACCGCGTTGCTCACGGCTACTACATCATCGTCGCGCCGGACTATGTCGGCCGGACCTGGCTGCCTAGCCTCGAGGCAGTCGCCGCAGGTATTGCATCATCGATCTACGGGCCGGATCAGACCATTGTGATGGGAATCAGCGCAGCCCGCGTGCTGGGAGCCGTACCTCGTGCGCTGGCGACCGCGGTTGTCGCGGTTCCGGCCCAGCACCGGTCGATCGCATTGACCGACCGCTCGGCACAAGTCCGGTTCGTCCGCCGCGATACCGAAGCGCTCGACGCGGAGCGCGTCGAAACGCCACTGGGCCCGGCGCTGGTCACAACGCCGGAGCAGACCGTGCTCGATCTTGCCCGGCGCCCGGAACTGGGCAACGCCGAGGCGGAGGTTCGTCCGGCGATCGAGACGCTCTACCGTCGTAGCGATTCGGCGAGACTTACACAGCTCGCTACGGACCAGCGTCTGGGTGCGGCGCTTCGACGTGCGGAAAGTTGGGTGGGGTATGAGCATCGACGAACGTGACAGTGTCGCAGCTCAATTCGGAGTTCCCCCGGAGCAGGTCGAGCGCGACCATCTGATCTCCCATCTGCTAGCGGCAATCAGCCGCAGGTTCGGCGACCGACTGCACTTCATCGGCGGAACTGCTCTTGCCCGTACGCATCTGGTGAGTGGCAGGCTCAGTGAAGACATCGATCTGGTTGCACTGGACAACCGAGCGGTACTGGCAGCCGAACTCGACGCTGCTTTGCCGCGATCGGTCGCGCGAAGCTACGGTCGGCTGGAATGGGCACCGTCGTTGAGCAATGTCCCGGATACCGGGGCCGCCCATCTTCGCTCCGCATCCGGTGTGTCTGTCAAGATCCAGTTGCTGTCGGCACGTGGCAGATCGGTGTGGCCGACTGAACTCTGCGATCTCGAGCAGCGATACAGCGACGTCCCACCGGCCGAACTTCTCGTGCCCACATTGCCGGCTTTTGTTGCAGGGAAGACCGCAACATGGCACGACCGGCGCGCAGTACGCGACCTGTGGGATCTTTGGGCGCTGAACGACATCGGCGCGATCGACGGCGCTGCGGGAGCGTTGTACCGGAGGTACGGCCCGACCAACCGGCTCCCCACCCCGCAATTGTTCGATCGTGCACCGGACGAGGACGACTGGAAGGCACAATTGGCCGGGCAGACTCGACTTGTGATCAGCGCCGAGATCGCGCTGTCTGCGGTTCGAGACGCCTGGGCACGTATTACGGAGTGACTGCGAAACGTCGGCGGGGGGTGAGGAGGGGGAACACCTCGCCGCGGCGCAGGCTGCGGCTATTGTCGCGTTGCTGCGGTGGATGGCCATCGGTAGCGAAGTCTGCTGATCCTGAGCCGGATCCGATTCGCCCGTCCGGAAGTGCCCTCGGCGGGGCGTGTCGAGCATGGGAACGGCGACGACCTGCGGTTTTTCGGCAGAGCAGTTGATGATCGAAGCCGGATATCAGTTATAGGCGGGTGGTGCCGCCGTCTTCTGGGCCACTTGCCATCGTGCGATCTCGAGGAAGACGTTGGCCTGCTGCTGTGTGAGAGCCCCGTCTCCAGCTTCGTCGACGAAGGTGATGTATTAGCTGTCGAGCAGGCTGTAGACGCGGTGTGTTCCGGGCTGGCGGTGTCTTTCGAGGTTCGGTACGTCGGCGGTATGGACGGAGAACGCATCGCCGCCGCCCAGGCGAAAGCGCTTGCCGCACTGTTGAAATGGCAAGCGGATCACTGCGACGCCGACCGGTGCTGAATCCCGCACGCTGCCGACCCGGTTTCCTGGTCTCGTGCTTGCTAGAGGTTCGTACCCAAACAGTCGTTTGACCTGCGCATTTTCAGTGTGCGCGAAATCGCGGATAAACGGCGAATGGTGCCCCCGGGGAATCGAACCTGCGACGCCAAAAACCGCCCTGGGCTGCGGAAACGCAGTGGCAGGTTGGTGCCCTCGGCGGGGCGCATCGAAGATGGGAACGCGGACGACCTGGGGATCTGCTCTGGTCGACTGGTAATCGAGGCGGATTTCAGCCTGGACTGAGAGACGGTGCGGTGTTCAGCAGACCTGTACGCCGATCCCGTTATCAGTGAAACCGGAGCCGCGCAACATCGATGGCGGGCTGGGGGCCACCTGTGCCCGCGCGACGGGAGTGGTCGTCACCTATCTACCGTTGGGGAGCGACAGTAGCGCCGACAGTGGAGAGGTTAGCCGCGACAGCGCGGAGAACTTCCGGCATCGCCCTCATCCGAACAGAATTGGGGTGAGGGCGCTGTATCCCAGGTCAGAAGGCGCTTTCTCTATTTCAGCACACCTGAACCGCGGATTGTATCGGTGGATTGAGGCTATAATAAGTAAGCAATCAATTGCGTGCTTGCTCGTCAAGAGAATTCGCCCAATAAATTCGCAAGATGGCCTATGTTGTTGTGCGCGGCCCGGTTTTGATCCGCAGCGGCATTCCGGTTGAGGCAAGGCGGTTCAGGAGCCGATGGTCGAAGTGCATAGAAGGAAAGCTTCTGCCTGCTAACGCGACCTCTACCAGAATTGCGCCGCCAGAGTTGCTGTACGTCGTCACCGACCTGGCAGCACTAAATTCGTCGAGGAACGCGTCGACCGCGTCCTCCAGGCTCCAGTTCATTTCAATCCGATGGAAATGCGTCTCATCGGCATCATTTTCGCCAATTCCGATTGCTTCAGTGCGAATCACCGGAGTTTGGTCGTCTTGCTCATCGATCATTGATTACTCCTAAATGACATCGATATCGAGCGAAAGTCCAGAAGGCGCTAGAAATGCGAGCGTCGCAGGCGACAAGGTGATTGCAGGCCAGCAGCCCGCTGGGGCGTCCACCGCAACGGTCAGGCAGCCGGACATCTCCTGGTCCGAGAGAATGTGCCGCAGCTGCCCGCTAACCTGTGCAAGTTGCCCTACGGCCCGGTCTATCTGCTCGCCAACCTGTCCGACGCCGGTTGCTAGCCGAAGAACCCAACCATCGGAACTTCTACGTAGTTTGGGGGCGGCTCCCTGCTGCCCAGACCGCCATTGATTGGACGGCGTAAGACTCAGCGCCGCAGTCACCTCATCTGGATCGAATACGCCGGTCAATCGTAGAGAAACGGCTACTTCGACAAGCTCCTCAACTGTCATTGCAATCTGATCCCCGTCGGGTCGCCTGGGCCTTTTCCGCCTTTTGGTTTAATGTACACGTTTCCCTTTCCGTCCTTGTAAAGGTCGTATCGCGACGGCGGGTCCGGTTTTACGTCATGTGGGTCGTGACCGCGGGATTTTAGTTCCCTAATATCCTTGTCGGTCAGGATTTTATCCTGCGCGGGGTTCCGTGTCCGTTCCTCCGTGCTGTCCCAGACCGGCTCGCCGTCGGCTGCCTCCTCGGCCGCGATGTATACCGCCATCCCCGCGATCGCACCCACCGCCGCGCTCAGTCCAGCTTGGGTGAGATCGGGGATGGCGGTGAAGCCGCCGCTGGCCACTCCGATGGCGATGACCGCGCCGACGGCGGTAACCATGCGGCTCACAGTGACGGTGTTCTTGATGATCACCGCCGTGGATTCCACGATCTCGATGGTGACCGCGGCCCCGCCCGCACCGGCGGCTGCGGCGCCGACGCCGGCGGTCAGGAAGGCCGCGACGCCGACGATCACCGCGGTCAACACGATGGCTGCGCCGATCTCGACCGCGGCGGCAGCGACTTGTTTGCCGATGTCCTCGCGCATGGTCGAGAGCGCGTCATTGTGTTCGGTCAGCGGCGTGACGATGCCCTTGGCGGCGTCGGCGAGTAATTTCGCCGCCTGCTCGAGGGTGGCGAGCTTTTCGTCGATGGCGATGATGTTGGGGTCGGTGTTGCCATCGAATTTGGCTTTGATCCCGCTGATTCTGGTCGCGGCTCCGGTGACCGTGGCGTGTTCGGCGAAGGTTTTCCACGCGTCGCGGGCGATACCGAGTTTGTCCTGGTCACCGTTGGGGATTCGGCCGACTCGCTCCAAGAGTCCTACGACGACGCCTTCGTCCAACCCCGGACCATTGTCGCCGCGCGAGCTGACTGGCAAGGCCATGCCGGAGTCGTAGAGCGGTTCGGACTCAGTGGGTTTGGTGGGTTCTGAACCGCTCGCTGCGGTGCGGTTGGAGCGCCACCAGTTGTAGCCGCACGCTTGCAAGACGTCGCCATAGCGAAGCAGCGCGTTCGCCAATGTCGCGGCAAGAGTGACGATTTCGTTGGCGTGGTTGTCGTAGGTGGTGATCCAGTTGTTGCACGATTCGTGGTTTCCGGCCATGCCGCCGCACTGGTGCTGCAGTGCGGCGTTGAGTGGACCGAGCGCGAGGCTGAGGTCGTTGGCTAGGGCGTGGCATTTGTTGCCGGCGTCGTAGTACATGCCGGTGTCGATGGTCCACGTCACTAGGCGCTTCCCAGCATCTTCTTGTTGATGTCGGCGGCATTGCGATAGCGGGTGTGGGCTGATTTGGCGGCAGCGCTCATATCGCGCAGACCGTCGGCGAATTCTCGTGCGCCGGTCACCCATTGGGTGTGGGCTATGTGGTAGGCGTCGGCGGCGATGCCTTCCCAGCTGCCGCCTTTGAGGGTCGCGACCTGATCGTCGATGTCGTCGAGGTGGTCGGCGACGTAGCCGGCGAGACCGGCGATTCGGGCCACGATCTGGTCGAGTTGGTCCATGTTGACCGAGAATTCCGACATCACAGGCCCGGGAGATTGAGGCTGGACATGTTCAGCGAGTACGCGTGGTTGGTGTCTTGCTGTTGATAGTTCTCGGCGGTGATGCCGAGTTTGTTGGCCATGTCGGTGAGCGCGGTGATGATGGTGGTGCCGCCGTCGTGGGTTTCGGTCCAGCCGGTGCCGAACAAGGTGGCCAGGTCACCGCTCCAGCCGCCAGCCAACAGGGTGTCGACCTCAGTGTTGGCTGAAGCAAGGGCGGTACGCAGCGCTTCGGCGATGCCGTAGACGTAGCGGCCGACGGCTTGGACCTCAGTGGGTACAACAGATAGCGACGCTCCGCCGCCTCCCCCAGGAGTGCTCATAGCCAGGGAGGCTACGGGAGGGGATGGTTTGCAACTATGTGGGTTGCGTCACCGCGTGCCAGCGGTGCCTACGTACTCCTGTGTATGCGCAAATGATGCGCAGGTTGGTGCCCTCGGCAGGATTCGAACCTGCGACACCCGCTTTAGGAGAGCGGTGCTCTATCCCCTGAGCTACGAGGGCGTATCAGTGGACGTCGGGGAGTCTACCGGGTTGGGGGACGAGGTTCAGAATCGCTGGCGCGTCGGGGGCGCGGTGGGCTGGTCGTCGGTGGCAGTCGGGTGGCCCCGACCAATCCGGGCCGGCTGTCCGAACACTGCTGGCGGGGATCGAAATCGCTGGTGCGTCGGGGTGTGACGGGCTGTCGTGGGGTGGAAGTCCGGCGGCGCGACCAGATGCCAGCTGTCCGAGCTCCGTTGTCAGGACTCACGGTTGTGTGATGCCAGGTTGTCAGAAGCTGTCGAACCCGCCGCCGTCGAACCCGCCATCCCCACCCCAGCCCGCATCGTTCCCACCCGCGTCGTAGCCGCCTTGGTCTCCACCTCCGGCGTCGTAACCGCTCACATCGTTGCCGGAGTCGTACCCGGCGGCATCGCTACCGCCTGCGTCGAGCCCGTCCTGATAGCCCTCGCCGTAACCACTTTCGAAGCCCTGCGCGTCGTAGCCGACCCCGGACATCCCGGAGAACAGCGATGAGAACAGCAATGCGGAGCCGAGTCCCCAAGCGCCGCCGATCAATGCGGGCTTCCACCACGGCTCGGAGTACCATCCTGCGGGCACCGGACGTCCGGCGACTCGGCCGCCGGGATAGTAGTTCGGAGTATCCGAGGACGGGTTCGGCGATGCCGCGACCGCTCTGCCTTCGTATTCGACCGTTCGCTTTTCGGTGACCTGACCGGCCGCGTCCTGTCCGTCCAGCGCGGGGACCGCGGGGCCGGGATCTATGCCCATGGCCGAACGGGCGGCACGGATGTAGTACATGCCCTCCAGCGCGGTCTGCTTCGCCAATCGCGCCTGCGCGGGCGTGCGCGCCTGATCGATCTGCGAGCCTGCGGCGATATGACGTTCGGACGCGTCCGCGAGCGCCTGCTTCGCCGCGTCGTTGCTGCCGGTCAGGATGTACACCTGGCCGCCGAGCCGTTCGATCAGCTGCCTGGCGTCGGCGGCCGCGTCCGCGAGTTCGGTCGCCGCGCGCTGCTTGGTCTGCTGTGCACGTATGACGACAAATCCGACTGCCAGCACCACGATCACGACGATCAGTAGCCACCACACCGCTCGTGCCCCTTTCGTCCTCGGGTCCAGTCAGGCCCAGTTTACTGCGGGCTTGCTGAGGCCGAGCTGAGCTTCGCGGCGGGCGAGATGAGCGCGGATCCGGGTCAGTTCGACGCCGGCTCCAGGCCGGTGGCTTGGGCTTCGTCGTAATCCGCGAGGTCGAAACTCTTTGTCTTCCAACGATAGAGCGCGGTGGCACCCGGCCAGTTGTTGGTGATGCGGCCCGCGGCGTTGCGATACCAGCTGGAGCAGAAGTTCCAGGGCGTGTCCTTCAGCCGCCGTTGCAGCCACCCGTCCCAGCTCTGCTCGACGTTCGCTCGGGTCGCGAGATAGCGGCCGGGCCGGTCGGTGAGGTACTTGACGACCTGACGGATATAGCGGGCCTGGGATTCGAGCATGTAGATGATGGAACCCGAGCCGACGTTGGTGTTCGGGCCGTACATCATGAACATGTTCGGGAAGTGTGGGACCGAAAGGCCGAGGAAGGCGCGGGCGCCCTCGTCACCCCAGACGTCGGCGAGCTTGCGTCCGCCGATGCCGTAGATATGCATCGGCGCGAGGAACTCGGTCCCCTTGAATCCGGTGCCGTAGATGATCACGTCGACGGGGTGCTCGACGCCGTCCGCGGTGCGGATACCGGTCGGGGTGATCGCTTCGATCGCCGTCGTCTCCACGGCGACGTTCGACTGTGTCAGCGCGGGGAAGTACTCATTGGAGAACAGGCCGCGCTTGCAGCCCGCCGCATAGTCGGGTGTCAGCTTCGCGCGTAGTTCGGCGTCCGGTACCTGCTTGGCGCGGTGCCGGTCGGCAAGCGCGACCACGGGCGCCCTCATGGCCGGGATGTCCGTCAGTGCCAGCGCGAGCACCTCGAAGGTCGACCAGATGGCGAATCGTTCGGCCAGCCTGGTCGGCGGCAGGTATTTGAACATGGCCTTGTGCGCCGCGCTGTACTCGACGTCGAATTTCGGCAGCACCCACGCCGCCGAGCGCTGGAACAGCGTGAGGTGGGAGACCTTCGGCTGGATGCGCGGAATGTATTGGATCGCACTGGCTCCGGTGCCGATGCAGGCCACTCGCTTGCCGGTGAGGTCGATGCCGTGGTCCCACTCGGCGGAGTGGAAGGCGGCTCCGGTGAAGGTGTCGACGCCCGGGATATTCGGCATGGCGGGACGCGAGAGCTGGCCGACAGCGGGGATGAGGATTTCCGCGGTGCGGCGTGCACCGTCGGCGGTGCTGACGGTCCAACTGCCGGTCTGCTCGTCGAACTCGGCATCGGTCACCTCGGTGCCGAATTCGATGTGGCGCTGCAGGTCGTGCTTCTCGGCGACGCCGCGCATGTACTCGTGGATATCGCGCTGCTCCGAAAACCGTCGCGGCCAATCGGATTTGGGCTCGAACGACCAGGAGTACAGCGGTGAGGGTACGTCGCAGGCGGCGCCGGGATAGGTGTTCTCCCGCCACACGCCGCCGAGATCCGTGGCGCGCTCCAGGATGATGAAGTCATCCACCCCGGCCCGGCGCAGCTCGAGTGCCATTCCGAGCCCGGCGAACCCGGCTCCGATAATGATGATGGATGGCGTCGTCATGGCTAGAGCCTAAGCGGGCGATCGGCGGGCACGAAGACATTCCAGGACGACGAATCAACATTTTCGGCCACGTCGGAGGCGCTCAGTTGCCCGCGAGTTGGCGGGCGATGACGAGGCGTTGGATTTGATTGGTGCCCTCGAAGATCTGCATGACCTTGGCCTCGCGCATGTAGCGCTCCACCGGGAAGTCCTGGGTGTAGCCGTAGCCGCCGAAGACCTGGACGGCATCGGTGGTGACCTTCATGGCGGCGTCGGTGGCGATCAGCTTGGCGACGCTGGCCTGGCGTGAGTAGGGGAGTCCGGCGTCGCGGCGGCGGGCAGCGTCGAGGTAGGTGGCGCGGGCCGAATCGACCGCGGCGGCCATGTCGGCGAGCACGAAACCGAGGCCCTGGTGGTCGATGATGCGGCGGCCGAACGTAGCCCGCTCCTTGGCGTAGGCGACCGCGTCGTCGAGTGCGCGCTGGGCCAGGCCGACGGCGACGGCCGAGATGCCGAGGCGGCCCGAGTCCAACGCGCTGAAAGCGATCGAAAGTCCCTGTCCCGCATCGCCGATCAACCGGTCGGCGGGCAGCAGCGCGTCGTCGTAGGCGGCGGTCGTCGTCGGAATTCCGCGCAGCCCCATCTTCTCTTCGGGCTTGCCGAAGCTCAGCCCCTCGGTGTCGCGCGGAACCAGGAAGCAGGAGATGCCGCGCGAGCCCTCGCCGGTCCTGGCGAACAGCGAGTAGAAGTCGGCGCGGCCGCCATTGGTGATCCAGGCCTTTGTGCCGTTGATTCGGTATCCGCCGTCCACCGCGGTGGCCCGGCACCGCAACGCGGCCGCATCCGATCCGGCGTGCGCTTCGGAAAGGCTGTAAGCGCCGACGGTTTCGCCCGACAGCATCTCGGGCAGCCACCGTTGTTTCTGTGCGTCGGTACCGAAGACGAACAGCGGATGGCACGACAGGCTGTGCACGCTGACCGCGACCGCGACCGCGGCCCATCGACTCGCCAACTCCTCGAGCACCTGCAGATACACCTCGTACGGCTGCCCGCCACCGCCGAATTCCTCCGGATACGGCAGGCTCAGCAGCCCCGCCGCGCCGAGCGCGGGGAAGACCCCGTCGGGAAACGTCCCGGTCTTCTCACACTCGACTACCCGGGGCTCGAGCACCTTGTCGGCGATAGCGCGAGTCAACTCGAGCAGATCCCGCGCCTCCGGCGTCGGCAGCATCCGTTCAACAGCCATGCCACCTGTTCTACCGTCCGCCCCAGGGGTCTGCTCCGGGCAGCCCCGTTCCGCCGGCCTGGTCACGCGGCGGGCCGATGATGGCGGTTGCTGCCCGATTCGGGTTCGGCACGTCGCGTACGGGCGTTTGACCTGCTGATGCCCGACACGCTCGTAGGTGTGGCGATCCAGCCGAGGTGATAGGTTGCCCGGCATGTCTCGCCGCGATGAGAAGACCGTCGGCCTTGTCTTGGTTACCTACCAGAGCGCAGAGGATCTGCCGCCGTTCTTGGATTCGCTAACGGCGGCAGTCGAGCCGCTGACGGTCGATGTCGTCGGTGTCGACAACACATCGACCGACGGGAGCGCCGGCCTTGTCGAGCAGTTCGGCGGGACAGTGATCCGCAACCGTAAGAACGTCGGCCTGTCCGCCGCAATCAACCAGGGTGCCGCCGCGACGAACGCCGAATGGATCCTGGTCGCCAACCCCGATACCCACCTCGCACCGGGCTCGATAGCCGCGCTTGTCGAAACCGCTCGCACTGACGACAAGATCGGCATGATCGGGCCGCAGGTGACCCGGCTCGACGGGACGCACTACCCGACCGGGCGCCGGTTCCCGTCGCTCGCGGTGGGCGTCGCGCACGCGTTGCTGGGCGGTGTGTGGCCAGGCAATCCCGCCACTCGGCGGTACTTCGGTGAGCCGGTGACCGCGGTCAGCGATGTCGACTGGATCTCCGGGTGCTGCATGCTATTCCGGCGTGCGGCATTCGACGCCGTCGGTGGGTTCGACACCCGCTATTTCCTCTACTTCGAGGAAACCAAGATGGCTCTCGACATGCACCGCGCCGGCTGGCGGGTCGTGCTGGACCCCACCGTCGAGATTCGCCACCGCGAAGGCGGCAGTATGCGGTCGGCCCCGTTCCGGAAGATCCGCAGCCACCACCGCAGCGCCTTGCGGTTCTACTGCGACTACCACCAGGGCTCGCCGTGGCTGCTGTTTGCCCCGCTGATCGCGGCGGGCCTGCTGGTGCGTGGCGCGGTGTCGGTCCTACGGACCGCAATCACGCAACGCCTGCGTCGCTAGGTGAGCGACTGCTCGGAGTGGTGAGCGGACGCCGGGTTCTCGCTGACTCGGATCGCTGAGGAAATGGGCTCGTGCTCGCGTATCCGGTGCAGGCCGAGGCGGCCGACGAAAGCTACTGCTGGAACTGGTTCGATCAGGCGAATCAGCAACGCGGACAAGGGGAGCCGTCGATCATCGCGGACCTCACGACGTCGCTGATCGATGAGTTCGTGGGCGGCTGCGAAGTCGCCCGGTTCCGTACCCTCATCGGCCCCGGCCAGATCGGCGGCGGCCTGCTGATGCAGTCCGACCATGGCCTGGATGTGCAGCGCGCATGATGAATTTCCTGCTGGTCCACCGCCTCGGCGGCCCGGGCCGGGCGTGCGGCCGACCCGATCCGATCCGGGGTCGGGATACGTGGGGTATCGGAGCCTGCGCTCATGGCTTATTATCTGCGTATGAATGCAGATAACGAGCCATTGGCTCCGCCCTTGGCGGAGGATCAGGTGGGGCTGGTTGTCGAGGTGTTCCGGATGCTGGCCGACGCGACCCGGGTGCAGGTGCTGTGGGCGCTGGTCGATCGGGAGCTGTCGGTGAACGACCTGGCCGGGTACATCGGGAAGCCCGCACCGTCGGTGTCCCAGCACCTGTCCAAGCTGCGGATGGCGCGGTTGGTCCGAACTCGACGGGCCGGGACGACGATCTTCTACAGTCTGGAGAACGAACACGTCCGGCAGCTGGTCATGGACGCGGTCTATAACGCCGAGCACGCGGGTCCCGGTATCCCGCCGCATCACCGCGGCGTCACGGCGGTGCGCGAGTTGCCCGCGGGGGATCGGGCGGTGTCGGAATGAGCCACGAGCGCAATGGTTTCCGCTGGCGCGGACTCGACCTGCTGCACCGATACGGCCACGCCCAGAGCCGACTCGCCGGCCGAGATGGCAACGCGCACATGCACAGTGCTGCGGACGGCCACGATCACTTGCACGGCTCCGAACCTGCTCAGGGGCATGACCATGACCATGTAGAGGGCCGCGGGCACGACCACGGCCATGCACATGAGAACGGCCACGGGCCTGGCCAGGCCGTTGCACATGACCATGGCCACGACCACGGGCAGGCCGTTGCACACGACCAGGCCGGTTCGCGTGACCGCGACCGTGCACAACACCGTGGCCATGGACACGAGCATGTGCACGACCACGATCACCCGGACGGCTTACGGGGCATCCTGCGGGAGATCTTCGCCCCGCACAGCCATGACGCCGCCGACAGCGTCGATGATGCGTTGGAGGCCAGTGCGGTCGGCATTCGAGCGGTGAAGATCAGTCTCGGCGTGCTCGGGGCGACGGCGCTGGTGCAGGTGCTGATCGTTGCGGTGTCCGGGTCGGTGGCGTTGGCGGCGGACACCGTTCACAACTTTTCCGACGCGTTGACCGCGGTGCCGCTGTGGATCGCGTTCGCGCTGGGGCGGCGGGCGGCCACCAGGCGCTATACCTATGGGTTCGGGCGCGCAGAGGATCTCGCGGGCCTGTTCGTGGTCGCCATGATCGCGTTGTCGGCGGTGATCGCCGGGTACGAGGCGGTGCGGCGACTGCTGGATCCGGTGCCGATCGAGCATCTCGGGTGGGTTGCCGCGGCCGGGGTGATCGGATTCCTCGGAAACGAGACGGTGGCGCTGTATCGGATCAGGGTGGGGCGGCGGATCGGTTCGGCCGCGCTTGTCGCCGACGGCCTGCATGCGCGAACCGATGGATTCACCTCGCTGGCAGTGCTTTTCGGGGTTGCCGGGGTGGCGCTCGGGTTCCCGTCGGCCGATCCTGTGGTCGGCCTGCTGATCACCGTCGCCATCCTCGCGGTGCTACGCACCGCAGCCCGGGATGTGTTCCGCCGCTTGATGGACGGTGTGGAACCGAATTTGGTGGCCACCGCGGAGCAGGCGCTTGTTGCCGAGCCGGGTGTGCTCGGTGTGCGCAGTCTTCGGATGCGCTGGATCGGTCATCGCCTGCACGCCGATGTGGAGTTGGACGTCGCTGCATCCACCTCCCTCGCCGATGCGCACCGGGTGGCGCACGGCGCCGAGCACACCCTCACCCACGCGGTCCCCAGGTTGGACACCGCTCTGGTCCACGCCTATCCCGCGCATTCGGGCTGACCTCAGGAAACTGATGGCAGTCGCCTATAGGCGGCGGCACAAAGTTTTCCAGCGCCACCTCGGGTCGCGCCTACTGTTGGGTAGCATCGCCGATGTGATGTGGCTCATGGTCGATATGCCGGTGGCCAGCCACCGAAGGAAGAGGAGTTCCGATGTTGAGCACCATGCAGGACGAGCCGTTGTCGCTGGCGACGTTGCTGCGCTATGCATCGACGTTCGTGGGTGATTCCACCGTGTCCACCTGGACCGGGTCCGATGTGCGCACCATGACCTATCGCGAGCTGGGGGCCGAGTCGGCCCGGCTGGCGAATGCGCTGCGCGGGTTCGGGATCGGCATCGGTGATCGTGTCGGCACGTTCATGTGGAACAACAACGAGCACCTGGTCGCCTACATCGCGGTGCCCGCGATGGGGGCGGTACTGCACGCGCTCAATATCCGGCTCTTCCCCGAGCAGGTGGTCTACGTGGCCAATCACGCCGAGGACCAGGTGGTCATCGTCGATGGCACGCTGCTGCCGATGTTCGCGCAGTACCTGCCGAACCTGAAGACGGTTCGCCACGTGATCGTGGCCAACGGTGACGCCGCCGCGTTGGAGGCGCCCGCCGGGGTGCAGGTGCACTCTTACACCGAGCTGCTCGCCGCGCAGTCGGACTCCTACGACTTCCCGGTGATCGACGAACGATCCGCCGCCGCAATGTGTTACACCTCCGGCACCACCGGCGACCCGAAGGGCGTTGTGTATTCGCACCGCTCCAACTGGCTGCACGCCATGCAGGTGTGCTCGCCGAACAGCATGGGTTTCACCGAGGCCGACGATGTGCTCGCCATCGTCCCGCTGTTCCACGCCAACGCATGGGGCCTGCCCTACGCGGCACTGATGTCCGGGGCGAAATTGCTGATGCCCGACCGTTTCCTGCAGCCGGGGCCGCTGCTGGAGCTGATGGCATCGCAAAAGCCCACCTTCGGCGCCGCCGTGCCGACCATCTGGGGCGGCGTGCTTGCCGGCCTGGCCGCGAAGCCGCAGGACATCTCGCATCTGCGAACGGTGGTGGTCGGTGGCTCGGCGGTGCCGCCGTCGATGATGCGGGCGTTCCAGGAAAAGCACGGCGTGAAGATTCTGCACGCCTGGGGCATGACCGAAACCTCGCCGCTGGGCAGCGTCGCGCATCCGCCCGCCAGCGCCACCGGTGAGCAGGAGTGGGCCTATCGCTTCACCCAGGGCCGATTCCCGGCGAACGTGCAGGCGCGGTTGGTCGCCGACGACGGCAGCGTGGTGCCCAATGACGGAGAAGCGTTGGGTGAGCTGGAGGTTCGCGGGCCCTGGATCACCGCGTCCTACTATTCGCCGGACGGGTCATCGGTCGATCCGGACAAGTTCGATGACGGTTGGCTGCGCACCGGCGATGTCGGCAAGATCAGCCCGAACGGCTACCTCACGCTGGTCGATCGGTCCAAGGACGTGATCAAGTCCGGCGGCGAGTGGATCTCCTCGGTGGACCTGGAGAACGCGGTCGTGGGTCATCCGGCCGTTGCCGAGGCCGCGGTCATCGGCGTCCCGGACGAGAAGTGGGACGAGCGCCCGCTGGTCGCCATCGTGTTGCGGGAAGACGCCGAGGCCAAGCCGGAGGAGCTGCGCGAATTCCTGGCCGACAAGTTCGCCAAATGGCAACTGCCGGAACACTGGACCTTCATTGCGGAGGTGCCGAAGACCAGTGTCGGCAAGTTCGACAAGAAGCGCCTGCGTGCCCAGTACGCCGACGGCGAGCTGACGATCACCACCCTGTCCTGAGCTCACCGCAGCAGGCCCGGCGCGGGCGAATTATATTGCCGCGCCGGGCCTGTGCGATGCTGCCGATCAGCAGTTACGAAGCTCCGGGCTCTGATTGAGCAGTTGAGCGCGGGTGCCGATGAACGTGCTGTAGGTCTCGCCGCCGACCGCGGACAGCGGGAAGGCCGCGACTCGGTGACAGTTCTGGAAGGCGAGTTTCACGCCGAAGTGCCGTTCCAGGCCGCCGCGGATCGCGTCGGAGGCCATGGCGCGCAGCAGTTGACCGCGCGCCACTTCGTCCGGCGGCGGAACCACGTTGTCGGCGTATTCCTCGGTGCCGGAGTGCAGTTCACCGGCCACCCGGCTGACTACCTCCCAGGCGTAGGGCAATGAATTGCGAACACATTCGACGAATTCCGCGTCGTCGACCTCGCCACGTTCGGCGCGTTCGAGTAGTGCGGTGGGAACATCGAGGGACATAGCGCTCTCCTCCGGGGATGAGGTGGATGGCGGATGCGATGCCCTCAGCATTCTAATCGAAAGTGGTTGTCAACAATCCAGGATTCGTCGTGAAAGTGCCCGTTTCAGAGCGGTTTTCGTATCGGAAGCCAGGGCGTGGACCAATTCGCGGGCCGGTAGCTCGGAGGTGAGAGCGTGCGTCTGACCGGCCCACATATTCACTTCCTCCGGATTGCCTGCTGCCCTCGCGGCGGCCCGCAGCGGCGCGGTGGCAAAGTGGATTTCCGGATAGGCGACCGGCGCCGTCGCGGTGTGTTCGTCCAGGAACCGGTTGCGCAGGCCGCGAGCCCGGCGACCGGTGAACGCGCGGGTCAGCATGGTCGCAGTGGTGGAGCCGATGGCGGCGCGGTGCACCGGGTTGGTGCCCGCTTCGGGGCAGCGCAGAAATGCGGTGCCGAGCTGGGCGGCGGCCGCGCCCGCGGCCAGTGTCGCCGCGATCCCCGCACCGGTGCCGATGCCGCCGGCGGCGACGATCGGGAGTTCGACGCTGGTGGTGAGGATCTGCAACAGCGCGAGTAGCCCCAGCGGGTCGACGTTGTCGTCGGCGATCCGGTCGATGAAGGTGGCGCGATGTCCGCCTGCCTCGGCGCCCTGAGCGATGAGCACGTCGGCCCCTGCCTCGGCCGCGATGTGCGCCTCGGCGGCGGAGGTGACCGTCACCCATGCTTCCGACCCGACAGCGTGCAGTCGGGCGATCTCGGCGGCGGTCGGACAGCCGAAGGTGAAGGTGACCACCGGGACGGGAGCCGCGACGAGCAGTTCCAGCTTCGCGTCCCAGTCGTCGGTGTCGTACTTCGGCGTGCCGAGCTCGTGCGTCGCGCCGAGCTCGGCCAGATAGCCGGCGAAGGCGGTGGGCGGCGTCGGCGGTCCGGGGGTGAACAGGTTGACGCCGAACGGCGCGGTGGTCAGCTCGCGGGTCGCGGCCAGGCGCGCCGCGGTGTCCTCCGCGCTCAGGTAGCCGGCGGCCAGCAGGCCGAGTCCGCCCGCCGCGGATACGGCCGCGGTCAGCTCGGGAGTGGAGGGTCCGCCTGCCATCGGGGCCAGCACGATCGGGACGCGCATTTCGTCGATGATCACGGTCCCAGTCTGGCTCATTTGGACGGTTGACCCCGGCCTACCTGCGATTTCTCGAGAGAAGGTTGCGGAATGGTCACGACGGGGTAGAGTTCCCGTCACAACGGATGCCGAAACGTTACATAGCCCGGAGTTGCCAGATCGTTACAAACGGTGTGGTTCCGGCCCGGGATTCGTTGACCACCAATGTAGGTCGGAAGCTAGGACGCAGCTGTGTCGCACCATCGTGTAGGCCCCAGTTCCATAACCGTGATGAGCCTCATCGGCGACGGTGTTTCGGGTCGGCCGACGCGGCATCGCGCCGAGTCGACCACGACCGAGCGAGTGAAGGTCGCCGCAGGCGTTGCGGTCGCGGCGAGCGCGCTGCTCGGCACCGCGACCCAGGTTGCCCCGGCGATCGCAGCACCGCTGCTGCCCGGCTCTCATGACGCCGACGAGGCTTCTACTCCCATCAGTTTCAAGGGCACCGGCGCGCAGCCGGTTTCGGAGGCCAGGGCCGCCGCGACTCCCGTCGCCGAGTCGCTCCCCGCACCGCAGGTCGCGAAGCCGATCGCCGCGCCGGTCGCCGCCCCGTTCGGCATCGGCAACCTGCCGCCGGAGATCGCGGGCCCGCTGGCCCAGGTCGAGCAGATCCTGAAGGGCGCCCAGCAGCAGCTCGCGCCCGCCCCCGCGGTTCGCCCGGTCGCCGGTGCGATCAGCTCTGGATACGGCAGCCGGTGGGGCGAGTTCCACTACGGCCTCGACTTCGCCGATCAGCTCGGCGCTCCGATTCACTCGGTGAGCAACGGCACCGTCATCGAGGCCGGCCCGGCGTCGGGCTTCGGCCTGTGGGTCCGCGTGCAGCAGGACGACGGCACCGTCGCGGTCTACGGGCACGTGAACGAGATGCTGGTGCACGAGGGGCAGCGGGTCAACGCGGGCGATGTCATCGCCACCGTCGGCAACCGCGGCAACTCGACCGGTCCGCACCTGCACCTGGAGATCTGGGACCAAGCGGGAAGCAAGATCGACCCGATGCCCTACCTGGCCTCCAAGGGTGTTCCCCTGCAGTGGGGCCCGTCGGCGCACTGATTTTTGTTGCCCGGCTTGATGTTCGGCGGATCGCAGGTCGCACGCGAACACCAATCGGTCGTTAGGCTCTGGCGGTGACCGCGCTTGGCGACATCTTCGAGCCTGGATCACCGCACGGCCGCGCCTACGCCGTGCTGGTGCATCATCCGCGATCGAGGCTGTCCGATATCGCCGGATATTTAGGTCTGCCAGTCGATGTGGCCGAGGCATTACTGAAAGTACTGCTCGACCTCGACGCCGCGGAATGCCTTGTCGGTCCCGATGGCGAGCTGCTGTGGGATGCGCACGCCCCGGAGTCGCTGTCGGAGGCCGAGGCTCGACGCAGGCAGCAGGACATCAACCACATGCACGCCGCCGCATCGCGACTCAGCGAGACCTTCCGGTCGGTGCGCCGCTCGCCGCGCGCCAACGGCTCCGTAGTGCCGGTATTCGAGCGGCTCGAGATGCTGGCCGACTTCGAGGAAATGCAGACCGCGGCGCGCAGCAGCGTCAAGGTGATCGAGCGCGGCCCCTATCTCAGCGATATCGAACGCGAGCAGCGGCTCTTCCAGCTGAAGCGGGCCAGGATCGGTGCGGGCATCCGCTACCAAACCCTGTACCAGGACACCATTTACCAGGACCCGGAACGGCTGCGGCACGCGCTGTCCACCAATGCCAGTGGGGCACAGGCGCGCACGCTGCCCGAGCCACCGTTCAAGCTGATCATCAGCGATGACGAACGGGCCAGCCTGGTGCTGCATGCCGATGAACGGCGACCGGACCCGATGGGCCTGCGCATCAACGGTTCCGCGGCGTTGCGCCTGGCGATCAAGACCTTCGATGTGCTGTGGTCACTGGCCGCGCCGATCTCGGTGAATCCGTCGGCCGATGAACTCGACGAAAAGGACAAGGCGATCCTGACTCTGATGGGCCTCGGCGCCACCGACGACACCATTGCGCGAAGACTCGGAATGTCGCGGCGCACTGTGGTGCGCAGGACCGCGCGATTACTGGAGCGACTCGGTGCGAGCACGCGTTTTCAGGCCGGGGTTCAAGCGACTCGTCGCGGTTGGCTGTGAAGTCCCTCACGGATTGGGTATCAGCTGCAACATTAGGACGAATTCCGGCCGATAGTTGAACGGTTGCCGTGCATAATGCGCTGCCGGTCCGGCAGCCGCCCGAGCTGGGCTCGGTGCTGCGCGTTGCTTATATGATTGCTCGAGCCGCGCGCCAAGGACATCGAGCTTCTTGGCCACCGCCATGGATGTCGAGGCCGTCGAAGCCGACACCGCACCCGAGCCGTTACCGATTGCCGAGTTGGTCGGTGGATTGTTCGGCGACGTCGACCTGGGCCTCGATGCGGCCATCGACGTGGCAAGGCTGGCCGACCAGTTAGCAGGACTGCCGGAACCGTTCGCCTCGTTCGGCCCCGAGCGGATTACCCGAGTGGTCGATGCGGGTATTCGATCGGCAGCCCTCATGTACGAGTACCGCGCCCGCCCCTTCCGTGGTGACCTCGTCTACTTCACCGCGGCCCACGATGCGCCTGCCGGTAGCGCAGGCGCCGCGACATGGGTCGAAGCGGTCGATGGCACCGTGCGCGACTTCGACGTGGCGCAAACGCATTGGCGGATGACGGCGGGCTCGGCGCTGGCCCGCATCGGCTCGGTACTGGCCGAGGTGTGGGCGGGTTCGCCCGATAGTGCTGCCGCTGTCGAATAACACCTGGTAGCAGCTGATATTCGGCGCCGGTCGGGATCGAGTCGGGAGTGTCCGACGCGATCCCGACCGGCACCGCGCTCGATCGGATCGCCGAGGTGCTGACCGCGAGCTCGAGGTGCACGGCGCTATGAACCATTGACCAGTCAGAACATTCGCCGAACGACTCGCGTCAGCTCGGCTCCCCGGGTAGCTTACCGGTGCGTAACACGTCGGCCCCCCGATGCACCTGGCACTCGAGGCGGTCACCGGCGCATGCCTACACTTCTTTCGTTGCGCGGTCGCAGTCGCCCAGAGCGACGACCTCGAAGTGGGGCTTTGGAGATAGTGTCGGCCGCGCGGCCCGGCTTGACGCGAGAGGTGAATGCACTCGAATGGATATTGCTCGACGTTCTGTTCGTGTTAACCGCCGTCGGCGGTCGGGGGCGCCGCTTCTCGGGCAGCTGCTGACCGCAGCGGTCGAGTCGGCGGCGGATGCGGCGGCGATCCGGTTCAACCCGACCGGTGATCCGGCCGATCAGCGTGAGCTCACCTACCGCGAGCTGGATGAGGCGTCCTCACGCCTTGCGCGTGAGCTGATCGATCGCGGTGCAGGCCCGGGGGACCTGGTGGCGATCGCGATCACCCGCTCGGTGGAATCGGTGCTCGCGGTCTGGGCCGTCGCGAAGACCGGGGCTGCCTATGTGCCGGTCGATCCGGCCTATCCCGCGGACCGGATCGCGCACATCCTGTCCGACTCGCAGGTCCTTTTCGGACTCACCACGCAGGCGCATCGCGCGGGCCTCGGGCGATCGGTGTACTGGATCGAACTCGACGATCCGGTGGTCGCCGAACGCTTCGCCGCCCGGCCCGAGCATCCGATCTCCTACACCGATCGGGTCCGGCCGCTCATCGACAAGCACCCGGCCTACGTCATCTACACGTCGGGATCGACCGGACAGCCCAAGGGTGTCGTCGTCACCCACACCGGGCTTTCCGGCCTGGTCACCGCGCAATGCGAGCGCTACGCGGTCACCGACCGATCCCGGGTCACGCAGCTGAGCTCACCGAGCTTCGACTTCTCGTTGATGGAGATGCTGTTCACCTTCGCCTCGGGCGCCACACTCGTCATCGTGCCGCCGAAGGTGTTCGGCGGCGCCGACCTTGCCGATCTCCTCCGCCGCGAGCGGATCACCCATCTGCTGATCACACCGGGCGCACTGGAGTCGGTCGAGCCGACCGGCCTCGACGAGCTGCGCGTCGTCGTGGTGGGTGGCGATCGGGTCCATCCCGAACTCGTCGGCCGCTGGGCGACCGGCGACCGCACGATGTTCAACGCCTACGGTCCGACCGAGGCCACGGTCATGGTCACCACCACCGCGCCGATGCGGCCGCACGCGGAAGTCACCATCGGCGCAGCCATCCCGGGAGTCGGCGCGTTCGTGCTGGATTCGCGATTGCGCCCGGTGCCTGCAGGTGTGATCGGCGAGCTGTACCTCTCCGGGGCCGCACTCGCGCAGGGCTATCTCGGGCGGCCCGCGCTGACCGCGGACCGGTTCGTCGCCAGCCCTTTCGACGCCGAGACCGGCGCCGAGGACAGCAGGCTCTACCGCACCGGCGACCTGGTCCGGCGGCGCGAATCCGATAGCGCCTTCGAATATCTCGGCCGCTGCGACTTCCAGGTGAAGATCCGCGGCATGCGTGTCGAACTGGGTGAGATCGACAGTGTGCTGACCAGCTATCCCGGCATCGATTTCGCCGCGACCGTCGGCACCACGCTCCCGTCGGGCGCGATGGCGCTTGTCGCCTACGTGCTCGCGGATCCCGGCGTCGTTGTCGATACCGCCGAGCTCGCGGCGTTTGCCGGAAAATCGTTGCCCGACTATATGGTTCCCAGCACCATCGTGGTGCTCGACGAAATTCCGCTCACCCCGGTGGGGAAGCTGGACCGGGCCGCGCTGCCCGAACCGGTGTTCGCGACCGAACAATTCCGCGTACCTGCCACCCGGACCGAGCAGATCGTCGCCGACGTCTTCGCGGCGCTGCTGGTCGCGGGCGCCACCGATACCGGTGGCGGGGTCGGCGTGGATGACGACTTCTTCGCGCTCGGCGGAAACTCGTTGCTCGCGGCGCAGGCCGTGGCGCGCATCGGCAACGCACTGGACGCGCGAGTGCCGGTGCAGCTGCTCTTCGAGGCGTCTTCCGTTGCCGGGCTTGCCGAGCGGGTGGAGCGGCTGGCCGGTACTGCCGCCGGTCCGGCACTCGGTTCGCTGCCGCGGCCCGATCGGATTCCGCTGTCGTTCGCGCAGCAGCGGATGTGGTTCCTGAACCGCTTCGACCCGGCGAGCGCGGTCGACAACATTCCCGTTGCCGTGCGGTTGTCGGGTCGGCTCGATGTCGATGCGCTGCGCGCTGCGGTGCGCGATGTGGTCGAGCGGCACGAGTCGCTGCGCACGATCTATCCCGATGTCGACGGCGAAGGCTTCCAGGTCGTGCTGCCGGTCGAGGATGTGCGGGCGGTTCCCGAGCTCGAGCCGCAGCAGGTCGCCGAGATCGATCTGCCCCGCTTGGTCACCGCGGCCATCATCGATGGCTTCGATGTGACGACCGAACCTCCGGTGCGGCTGCGGCTGTTGCAGACCAGCGATGCCGAACACGTGCTGGTGTGCATTGTCCACCACATCGCGGGCGACGGCTTCTCGATGGCCCCGCTGACCAGGGACCTGATGGCCGCGTATGTGACTCGGACGCGGGCCGGCCGGCCGGACTGGCAGCCGCTGGCCGTACAGTACCCCGACTACGCGATCTGGCAGCGGGCGATTCTGGGCAGCGAAGATGACGCGAATTCGCTTTCGGCCCGGCAGATTGCCTACTGGCAGCACGAATTGGCTGATCTTCCTGGCCAATTGGAATTGCCGGTGGACCGGCCGCGTCCGGTGGTCGCGACCAACAAAGGCGCGGTCTTCGCCTTCGATATCGATGCCGAAGTGCATCAACTGCTGCGCAATGTGGCGCAGCAGCACAATTCGACGCTGTTCATGGTGGTGCACGCTGCGCTCGCGGTGCTGCTCGCACGGTTGTCGGGCACCAGGGACATCGCGATCGGGGCGCCGGTCGCCGGTCGTGGCGCGGCGGCCCTCGACGATCTGATCGGCATGTTCGCCAATACCCTTGTGCTGCGCACCGATGTCGACCCCGACAGCACCTTCGAGCAGCTGCTTCGCGCGGTACGACAGACCGACGTGCAAGCCTTCGGCCACGCCGACGTGCCGTTCGAGCGGCTGGTCGAGTTGCTCGATCCGGTCCGTTCCACGGCGCGGCATCCGCTGTTCCAGGTGATGCTGACCTTCCAGAACCTGGCGCAGCCGGAGCTGGAACTTCCCGGCCTGGCTGTGTCGCACGTGGAGATGGCGCTGCCGCTGGCAAAGTTCGACCTGCAGCTGGAAGTGATCGAGAACATCGATGCCGACGGTGCTGCACAAGGTATTTCGGCGCTGTTCACCTATGCGACGGAGCTGTTCGACGCGGCCACCGTGCACGACTTCGCCGACCGCTTCCGCAAGATCCTCGGCGCGGTGGCCGCCGATTCGGCCGCCGTCGTCGGCGATATCGACGTGTACGCACCCGGTGAGCGTGCGCTGGTGCTGCACGAATGGAACACCCCCGGCGTGCAGGTGCCCGAGGTGACCCTGGTCGACCTCATCGCCGCCCAGGTGCGAGCGCGACCCGATGCCATCGCCGTGTGTTGCGGGGACACCACACTGACCTTCGGCGAGTTACAGCGTCGCGCCAACCGGGTGGCACGGGCCCTGATAGCTCGCGGTGCAGGACCGGAAACGCTTGTCGCCGTGGCAGTTCCACGGACCGAGGAGCTGCCGGTCGCCCTGCTCGCGGTGCTCACAACCGGGGCGGCGTACCTGCCCATCGATACCGCCTACCCGGTGCAGCGGCTGGAATACCTGCTCGCCGACGCCGCACCGGTGTGCGTGCTCAGCACCGCGAGCGAACGGGATGCCGTGCCCCCCGGCGATATTCCGGTCGTGCTGCTGGAGGAAGCGTTCGAGTTCGCCGACGGCAGGATCATCGATGCCCATCGCATCGCGCCGCTGCGCCCGGACAATCTGGCCTACGTCATTTACACCTCCGGCTCGACGGGCGAACCGAAGGGCGTCGGCGTCGCGCACCGCAATGTCCTGGAGTTGTTCGCCAACACCCAGCTGCTCCTCGAA
The DNA here is from genome assembly GCF_045208035.1 of Nocardia sp. NBC_01009. Lineage (NCBI taxonomy): Bacteria > Bacillati > Actinomycetota > Actinomycetes > Mycobacteriales > Nocardiaceae > Nocardia > Nocardia sp. NBC_01009. The sequence goes on from NZ_CP108695.1 coordinate 2,088,608, forward strand.
TTCGACGAAACCGATGTGTGGACGCTGTTCCACTCCTTCGCCTTCGACTTCTCGGTGTGGGAGTTGTGGTGTGCGCTGGCCAACGGCGGCAGCGTGGTGATGGTCGACCACTTCACCGCACGCGCTCCGGAACAGTTCCGCGAGTTGCTGATTCGCGAGGGCGTCACCGTGCTGAATCAGACGCCCTCGGCGTTCTATCAGCTGGCCGAGGCCGACCGCGCGGCGCAGTCCGCCGCTGCGGGCAGGCTGGCGCTGCGCTACGTGATATTCGGCGGCGAGGCACTGGATCTGCGTCAGCTGCAGCCCTGGTATGAGCGGCACGCGATGAACGAGCCGTGGCTGGTGAACATGTACGGCATCACCGAAACCACGGTGCACGTGTCGTTCCTGTCGCTGGACGAGCGACTCGTCCACAACGCCGCGAGTGTGATCGGCCGTGCCCTACCCGGCCTGGACGCCTTTGTTCTGGACACTCGGTTGCATCCCGCCCCGGTCGGGGTGGCCGGGGAGATCTATGTCGCGGGCGGTCAGCTGTCGCGGGGGTATCTCGGCAGGCCGGGACTGGCGGCGACGCGTTTCGTCGCAAATCCGTTCGGCGCGCCGGGATCTCGGATGTACCGCAGCGGCGACGTCGGCCGCTGGGTCGGTTTCGGCGGCGAGGCGAGCCTGGAGTACGCGGGGCGCAGCGATCAGCAGGTGCAGTTGCGTGGATTCCGCATCGAGCTCGGCGAGATCGAGTCCGCGCTGCTGAGATGTCCCGGCGTGAGCCGGGCCGCGGTGCTCGTCCATTCGGACGAACACGCTGGTGATCGGCTCATCGGCTATGTCGTCCCCGCGGCCGCCGAGGACGGGCGGCTCTACCGGCTCGATCCGATCGAACTGCGTAGTCAGGTGGCCGAATTCCTGACCGGCTACATGGTGCCCGATGCGTTCGAGATCATCGAGACGCTGCCGCTCACGCCCAACGGCAAGCTCGATCGAAGGGCGCTGCCCGCGCCGGCATTCATCAGTGCCACCACCTTTCGTGCGCCGGGCGCACCGATCGAGCAGGCCGTCGCCGAGGTGTTCGCCGGGCTGCTCGGCGTCGCCGAGGTGGGGCTGGACGATGACTTCTTCCTGCTCGGCGGCAATTCGCTGCTGGCGACCAGAGCCGTCGCCAGGATCAACGAGGCGCTGGACGCGAACATCGTGGTGCGAGAGTTGTTCGAGGCGAGCACCGTCGGCACGCTTGCGGCCCGCATCGTGCCCGGCGCCGCGGCAGCCGCCGAAGCCAGGTCGCCGCTGGTGCGCATGACTCGGCCGGATCGGATTCCGCTGTCGCTGGCCCAGCAGCGGATGTGGGTGCTGAACCGGGTCGATCCGAACTCGCTCGCCTACAACATCCCGATGGCGATCCGGCTGACCGGCGCACTGGATGTCGACGCGCTGCGCTATGCCATCGCCGATGTGCTCGAACGACACGAGTCGCTGCGCACCCGCTACCCGACCGACGGGCCGGGCGGGACGGCGTACCAGGAGATCCTGCCGGTCGACCAGGTGCTTCCCGGTGGCCTCGCGGTGGAGGTCACCACCGATCCGGTCGCCAGACTCACCGCGATGATGTCCACCGGATTCGATGTGACAGAACAAGTTCCGGTGCGGGCGCTACTGCTGAACGTCACCGCGGCGATGCGCCGCGCGGGGTCGGCGGAGGTGCATCTGCTGGTTCTCGTCGTGCACCACATCACCGCCGACGGCACGTCGATGGTGCCGTTGGCGCGGGATCTGATGACGGCCTATCTCGCACGCATCCACGGCAATTCGCCCGATTGGCAGCCGCTGGAGGTGCAGTACGCGGACTTCGCGATCTGGCAGCGCGAGGTCATCGGCGCCGATGACGATGAGAACTCGGTTGCTGCACGGCAATTGGCGTACTGGCGCGAGCAGCTCGACGGATTGTCCGGCGCACTGGATCTTCCGGTGGACCGGCCGCGGCCCGCTACGCCGTCCATGCGTGGCGCATCGACCGCGATCCGGGTGCCCGCCGCCGTGCACGAAGGACTCGTGCGTATTGCGCGGGAACAGCATTCGACGCTGTTCATGGTCGTGCACGCGGCGCTGGCCGTGCTCCTGGCCCGGCTGTCGGGCAGCTCCGATATCGCGGTCGGCACCCCGTTCGCCGGGCGCGCCGAGCGCGCACTCGACGATCTGGTCGGCATGTTCGTCAATTCGCTGACGCTGCGCACCGCAGTGCCGTCCGGGATCGGCTTCGCCGCTCTGGTCGATCAGGTGAGGGAGACCGATCTTTCGGCATTCGCCAACGCGGACATTCCGTTCGAGCGGGTGGTCGAGGAGACCGTGCTCGCGCGGCCGGCAGGGCACCATCCGCTGTTCCAGGTGGCGCTGTCGTTCGAGGACACCGAGCCGCCGTCGCTGGAACTGCCGGGACTGACGGTGACAGGGCTGGACGCGGGCACAGTGACCGCGAAGTTCGATCTCCAGCTGATCGTCGAGCCACGCCATCGTGGCGACGGATCACCCGACGAGATGCTCGCGGTATTCGCCTATGCGACGGATATTTTCGACCACGCCACGGTGCAGGCCTTCGGGCGGCGCTTCGAGCGGATACTTGCCGCCGTCGTCGCCGACCCGCAAGTGTGCGTCGGTGACATCGACATTCTCGATGCGCAGGAGCGCAGTCGAGTGCCGACCGCACCGGCCGCGGACGCGGACGCGGGCGCGGGTACCGATAACTCCGCGTCCACCGCGCGGATCGCGCCGACCCAATTGCTGGCCGTTGCGGTGGAATCCGATCCGTTCGGGCCCGCGGTGGTGTCCGGCGAAGCCGAACTGTCCTACCAGGACCTCGACGCCGGATCTTCGCGACTGGCCCGGGTATTGATCGGGCACGGCTGTGGACCAGGCACCGGCGTCGCGGTGCGACTCGACCGCAGCCCCGACGTGGCGACCACCATCTGGGCCGTGCTGAAGGCGGGTGCTGCCCTGGTTCCGATGCGGGCGGCGGATTCGGCGCTGCCGAACGAGCCCGCGCTGAAGGTCGGCATCAGCTCGGCGAGCGATATCACGCGTCGCGGAGTGGCGCCGACCGGCGGCATCGACTGGCTCATCCTCGACGATCCCGCGGTGATTGCCGAAATCGACCTCCAATCGTCCAAGCCCGTGACCTACGCGAATCGAGCAAGGACGCTGCGGGGTGACGATCCGGCGATCGTGCTCCCCGACACCGGCGCGACGTTGACCTACGACGAATTGGCGACCGCGGCGCAACGGCTGGTCGCCGGCGCCGGGCTCACTTTCGAATCCCGTACTTTCCGGCACGGTCGTCCTGAGACGATGGCCGCGCTGCTGGAAGTGATCGCTACGGGCGCGGTGGGCGCCTCGGTGGTCGCACCGAGAACAGCGGAGCTCCATTTGCCCGAGGTGCTTGCCGACGAATGGGTCACCCACCTTTTCACCGACGCCGCCGGTCTGGCCGCCGTCGAGGTCGGTGAACCTGAGGATCTGCAGGTTGTGGTGCTCGACGACGGTGCTGCCCGACCGATGCTCATCGCGGGCGATAGCGTCGAGGTGCTCGCGCTGCCGGATCTGCTCCGGCAGTAGGGCACCAATCTTTGTCCTCGCCCCCATAATGTAGCGGTCCCCTACGACAGCGGTTACCGTGTCCGTCGCGAGCTCAGGCACGGTACTTCCGATAACGATTGCCGTTGACCTCGGCGATGCTTTCGGTAGCGCTGTGGAGGGGAGCGTGTTCGTGTGAATAGGTAAGGTGAGCTGCTTCATGTTTCGCGTGGTCGGACAATATCGGCACGAGACATGGAAAGCGGTGCACGCATGACGCGCACGGCCCGGGTCCGGCCTACCAGGATCAGTAGAGCGCGCGCCACCACCTTGCCGCAATTGATCGCGGCCGCCGTGGACGCGAATCCGGCAGGCACCGCCATCGTCTGCGCCGATGCGACCAGCAGATCCGTCGCGCTGAGCTACGCCGAGCTGGACGAGCGCTCGACCCGACTTGCGCGGTTGCTCATCGAGCGGGGCATCGGCCCCGAAGACCTGGTCGCGGTGGCCATGCCGCGATCACTGCATTCGGTGCTCGCCGTGTGGGCGGTCGCCAAGACCGGCGCCGGGTTTGTTCCCGTTGACCCGAACTATCCGGCCGAACGGGTCGCGCACATGGTCGGCGATTCCGGGGTGCGCTTCGGGCTGACTGTCGCCGCAGTCCGTGACGATCTGCCCGACCTGGCCGAATGGCTGGTGATCGATACGCCGGATGCGGCACAGCTGCTGGAGGAGTATCCGGCGGATCTGATCACCTATCGGGATCGGGTGCGGCCGCTGTATGTCGAACATCCCGCGTACGTCATCTACACGTCGGGTTCCACCGGCAAGCCGAAAGGCGTGGTCGTCACGCACGCCGGGCTGGCCCGCTTCTGCGATGAGCAGCGGGCTGGCTATCGGGTCACGCGCACCGCGCGCACCCTGCATTTCGCGTCCCCGTCCTTCGATGCCTCGGTGCTCGAACTGCTGCTCGCACTCGGCGGCGCCGCCACCATGGTGGTGGTCGCGCCAACGGTGTACGGCGGTGCGGAACTCGCCACCGTCCTGCGTAGGGAAGCGGTGACCCATGCGTTCGTCACGCCGGCGGCATTGGCCTCGGTGGACCCGGCCGGTCTCGACGAGCTGGCCGTGGTGATCGTCGGCGGCGACGTCTGCCCGCCGGAGTTGGTGCGGCGCTGGGCGTTGCCGATCGGGCCGGAGCGCACGCGCGAGTTCTGCAATGGTTACGGGCCGACCGAGACCACCATCATGACCAATATCAGCGCGCCGCTGGTTCCTGGTGCGCCGGTGACCATTGGTGCGGCGATCCGTGGCGTCACCGCCCATGTGCTCAACGATCGGCTGCGCCCGGTGCCCGATCGGGTGATCGGCGAGCTATATCTCGCAGGAGCACCACTGGCTCGCGGCTACCACGGCCAGCCCGCGCTCACTGCCGCCCGCTTTGTGGCCGATCCATTCGATCCGGCCGGCGGCAGGCTCTACCGCACCGGCGATCTGGTGCGCCGTACTCCCAGCGGTGAGCTGGAATACCTGGGTCGCAACGACTCGCAGGTGAAAATCCGTGGGTTCCGCATCGAGCTCGGTGAGATCGATGCGGTGCTGGCATCGCATCCACACGTCGACTTCGCCGTCACGGTCGGTCACCGGCTCGACAGCGGGGCCACGGTTCTCGCGTCGTATGTGCACGCCGTGCACGGTATGCCGATCGATACCGGGGGTTTGGCGGCACTGGCCGAGCAGGCCCTGCCCGCCCACATGGTGCCCGCCGCGATCACGGTCCTCGACGCGGTTCCGCTGACGTCGAATGGCAAGCTGGATCGGACGGCGTTGCCCGCGCCGGTGTTCGAAGTGAAGGCGTTCCGCGCACCGTCGACACCGATCGAGGAGATCGTCGCGGGCACATTCGGTGACGTGCTCGGGGTCGCGCGGGTCGGTCTGGACGACAACTTCTTCGATCTCGGCGGTAATTCCCTGCTGGCCTCCCAGGTGACCGCGCGCCTGGATGCCGCGCTGAACACCCGGCTCGCGGTGCGCGACCTGTTCGACGCATCGACGGTCGGTGCACTGGCGTTGCTCGTCGAACGCAACGCAGGCTCGGGGCGGAGTAGGCCACGGCTGGTCGCTGGTGAGCGTCCGGAGCGGATTCCGCTGTCGCTGGCGCAGCAGCGGTATTGGTTCCTCAACCAATACGACACGGCCACCTCCGCGGTGGACAACATTCCGCTCGCGGTGCGGCTGTCCGGCGCGCTGGACGTGGTTGCGCTCGGCGCGGCGATCGGCGATGTGCTGATCCGCCACGAAGTGCTGCGGACCACCTATCCGAGTGCTGGCGACCATCCGCATCAGGTGATCCACCCGGTGCCCGCGACGCCGTTCGCGTTGGTTCCGTTCGACACCGACGAAGCCGATCTGGTGCCCGCGCTCATCGAATTCGCGTTGACCACTTTCGATGTCACGGTCGAGGTACCGCTGGCGATGGCGCTGTTCCGGTTGTCCCCGGACGAACACGTGGTGGCGTTCGTCGTGCATCATGTGGCGGCAGACGGTGCGTCGATGGGGCCGCTCGCGCGTGATCTGATGCTGGCATACGCGGCGCGCGTGGCCGGGAATGCGCCGCAATGGCTTCCGCTGCCGGTGCAGTACGCCGACTATGCGCTGTGGGAGCGGGCGGTGCTCGGCTCCGAGGATGATCCGGAATCACTTGCCGCACAACAGATCACGTACTGGCAGACGGCGTTGGCCGGACTGGCGGACCAACTCGAGTTGCCCACCGATCGCCCGCGCCCGCCCGCGCAGTCGTACCGCGGCAAGTCGGTTCGCTTCGAGATTTCGCCGGACCGCCACGCCCGGTTGCATGAGCTGGCGCGGGCACACCATGCTTCGCTGTTCATGGTGGCGCACGCTGCGTTGGCGGTGCTGCTCGCGCGGCTGTCGGGCAGCGCTGACGTCGTGGTCGGCACGCCGATCGCGGGTCGCGGCGAACGCGAACTCGATGATCTGATCGGAATGTTCGTCAATACGCTGATTTTCCGTGCGAGTGTGGGTGCAGACGAACGGTTCTCGGACCTGCTCGTCGATGTGCGAGAGCGGGATCTGGAGGCGTTCGCAAACGCGGACGTGCCGTTCGAGCGCATTGTCGAAGCGCTGAACCCGGCGCGTTCGACGGCGCGCAATCCGCTGTTCCAAGTGGGTCTGTCGTTCCAGAACCTGGCCGAGACCGCCTTGCAACTGCCGGGGCTGTCGGTCGGCGGTGTGGAATTCGACCTGCAGCTGGCCAAGACCGACCTGCATATCTCCTTGCACGAGCGGTATGCCGAGGACGGTACGCCCGCTGAGATCGTCGCCGAATTCGGTTACGCCACAGACCTTTTCGATGAGTCGACGGTGCGTGGGTTCGCGGATCGGTTTGTCCGGGTCCTCGATGCCGTGATCGCCGACCCCGAGGTCGTCGTCGGTGCGATCGATCTGCTGACGCCCGAGGAGTCGACGCGGATTCTCGCGGGCTGGAACGACACCGCGCATGCGGTCGATCCGGCCGCGACGTTGGTGTCGTTGTTGGATGCGACGGTGGCGACGTCGCCGGGTGCAGTGGCGTTGGTTGCCGATGAGCCCGATGGCCGGCGTGAGCTGACTTATGCCGAGCTCGATGCTCGGGTGAATCGATTGGCGCGGTATCTGATCGGGCGTGGTGTCGGTCCGGAGGATCGGGTGGCGTTGGCGATTCGCCGGTCGGCGGATCTCGTGGTCGCGATGTATGCGGTGGCGAAGTCGGGTGCGGTGTATGTGCCGGTGGACCCGGATCAGCCTGCTGACCGCGTCGATTACATCCTGGATACGGCTGGGCCAGTGTGTGTGCTGACGACGGCGAACGATGGATTCGTCTCTGCGGCGGTGGATTCCGTGGCGATCGACGAGGTCGATCTGTCGGCGTATATCGATGCGCCCGTCTCGGCGGATGAGCGTCGTAGTGTCCTGACGGCCGCGAACACGGCGTATGTCATCTTTACCTCGGGTTCGACTGGTCAGCCCAAGGGTGTCGCTGTCTCGCACGGTGCGATCGTCAACCAGCTGCTGTGGAAGGCGGACGAATTCGGCCTCGGTGCCGAGGACGCTGTGCTGTTGAAGACGGCGGCGACGTTCGACTTGTCGGTGTGGGAATTCTGGTCGGCGGCGGTGTGCGGTGGACGGGTGGTGATCGCCGCACCCGATGGCCACCACGACCCGGCATACCTGAACGAGTTGATGGCGCACGAGTCGGTGACGACGCTGCATGTGGTGCCGTCGATGCTGGATGTGTTGCTGGTCGGGCGGCTGCCGGGGTCGTTGCGTCGGGTGCTGGCGATCGGTGAGGCGTTGCCCGCGGCGACCGCGCAGCGGTTCCGGCGTAGTAGTTCTGCTGAGTTGTTCAACTTGTATGGTCCGACCGAGGCTGCGGTGTCGATCACCAATCACCGTGTCACGGATGCCGATTCGGTGTCGGTGTCGATCGGTGCGCCGGAGTGGAACAGTCGGGTCTTTGTGCTGGACGCGCGGTTGCGTCCGGTTCCGGTGGGTGTGTCCGGTGAGTTGTATCTTGCCGGTGCACAGCTGGCACGCGGCTACGTCGGGCGCGCGGATTCGACTGCGGAGCGGTTCGTGGCGAATCCGTTCGGGTCCTCCGAGCGTATGTACCGGACTGGTGATCTGGTGGCGTGGAATGCTGCTGGTGAGTTGGAGTATCGGGGTCGTACCGATTTCCAGGTGAAGATCCGTGGTTTCCGTATCGAGCCGGGAGAGATCGAGGCAGCGCTGCTGGCCTTGCCACAGATCGCGCAGGCCGCCGTCATCGCGCTATCCGATCCGAGAATCGGTGACCGATTGATCGCGTACCTGGTCGCGGCGGATCCCGGCTCGGGTGCGGACGTTGTTGCGGTGCAGGCGGCGTTGTCGAGGGTCCTGCCCTCGTACCTGGTGCCGAGTGCCTACGTGACACTCGACGCGCTGCCGCTGACCGCCAACGGCAAGCTCGACCGCACGGCATTGCCAGAACCGGAATTCGAGACGCGGGTCTTCCGTGCCGTCTCGACCCCGATCGAGGAGATCGTGGCGGGCGTGTTCGCCGAGGTACTCGGCGTCGAGCGCGTCGGCGCCGACGACGACTTCTTCGCGCTGGGCGGCAACTCATTGCTTGCCACTCAGGCCGCGGCCCGGGTCGGCGCGGCACTGGATACCCGAGTGCTGGTGCGTCAGCTGTTCGAAGCGCCGACTGTTGCGGGGTTGGCTGCCAAGGTCGAGCAGCACGTCGGCACGGGCGGGCGACTCGCATTGGTCGCCGGGACGCGACCGGAGCGAATCCCGTTGTCGCTCGCCCAGCTTCGAATGTGGTTCCTCAACCAATTCGACACCGACTCGGCGGCCTACAACATCCCGGTGGCGCTGCGGCTGTCCGGCGAGCTGGACATCGCCGCGCTGCACCTGGCCGTGCGCGACCTGGTCGCCAGACACGAAGTGCTGCGCACGCTCTACCCGCAGACCCCCGACGGCCCGATTCAGCAGGTGCTCGCACCGCACGAGGTGCCTGTCGATCTCGCGCCAGTGCACATCGCGGAAAGCGAGGTCGGCCGACAGGTGCAGCACCTCGCGGCCGCGGGCTTCGACGTCAGCGTCGAGGTCGCGTTCCGCGCCACCCTGTTCCAGGTCGACGACGACGAATACATACTGGTTTTCGTTGCCCACCACATCGGGGCCGACGGCTGGTCGATGGGGCCGCTGGTGCGCGACGTCATGCTCGCCTACTCCGCCCGCAGTGGTGGTGCGGCCCCGGCATGGACGCAGCTGCCTGTGCAGTACGCGGATTACGGCATCTGGCAGCGAGCACTGCTCGGCACGGAATCCGATGCGGACAGCGTGATTTCGGTGCAGGCCGGTTACTGGCGTACCGCGCTGGCCGGTTTGCCCGGCGAGCTGAACCTGCCCACCGACCGGACCCGTCCCCCGGTGCAGTCTTTTGCGGGCGGCACCACGGATTTCGTGGTCGACGCGCAGGTGTTCGCCGGCCTGCGCCGACTGGCTCGCGAGCACAACGCGACCATGTTCATGGTGGTGCACGCCGCGCTCGCGGTGTTCCTCGCTCGGTTGTCCGGCAGCGACGACATCGCCATCGGCACCGCGGTGGCCGGGCGCGGCGAGGCCGAACTCGACGACATGATCGGCATGTTCGTCAACACCCTGGTGCTGCGTACACAGGTGTCGGGTGAGCTCACCTTCGGTGAGCTGCTCGCCCGGACCAAGGACGCCGACCTGCAGGCCTTCGCACACGCCGACCTGCCGTTCGAGCGTCTGGTCGAGCTGCTCGAGCCGCCGCGCTCGACCGCGCGGCATCCGCTGTTCCAGGTGGCGCTATCGTTCCTCAATCTCCCCGACAGCAGCTTCGAGCTACCCGGGCTCAGCATTCAGACCGTCGATTTCGACATCACCGTCGCGCCGTACGATCTGGCCCTTGCCATCCGAGCGGCAGGTGACGGCGTCGGCCTGTACGGCGAATTCACCTACGCGCGAGACCTTTTCGACAATGCCACCGTCCGAGTATTCGCCGATCGATTCACCCGGCTGCTCGCGGCGATCGCCACCGGGCCGCATATCCCCGTCGGCGACCTGCCGCTGCTCGACGCCGCCGAAAGCGCGCTGCTGACCAGCCTGCACGGGGATCGGCCGATGGCCACCGGGCTGTTGCCCGACCTGCTGACGCGTGCCGTCCACGCCGACCCCGAGGCCATCGCCGTTCGCCACCAGGGCCGCTCGGTGAGATATCGCGAACTCGACAAATACTCCTCGCGGTTGGCGCGCGTACTCATCGACCGCGGCGTCGGCCCGGAGAGCCTTGTGGCCCTTGCCTTCCCGCGTTCCTACAACATGGTCGCCATGGTGTGGGCCGTAGCGAAGGCCGGTGGCGCGTACCTGCCGATCGACCCGACCTATCCCGAGGAACTGATTCGGCACATGGTGACCGACTCCGGTGCCATCGTCGGCGTCACCGCCGCCGCGTACGCCGAGGAGTTGCCTGGTCGCGGCTGGCTGGTGCTCGACGATCCCGGCACCCAAGCGGTGGTGACGGCATACGCGGCAGATCCGGTCACCGATCGCCACCGGCTGACGCCATTGCGGCCGCAGCATCCGGCGTATGTCATCTATACCTCCGGTTCGACCGGAATCCCCAAGGGCGTCACTGTCACCCACGCCGGACTCGGCGGCCTGATCGACTACGCGACAGAGGTGTTCGCGGTCGCGCCGCGGCACCGGTTCCTGCACCTGTGCTCGCCGAGCTTCGACCCGTCGGTCCTGGAATGGCTGTGCGCCTTCCACACCGGGGCGACCCTGGTAATCGCGCCGCCGGCCATGGTCGCGGGTCAGGAGCTGGCCGAATTACTGCGGACGGAACGGGTCACCCACGCGATCTGCACGCCCGCGGTGCTCGGCACGGTCGATCCGACGGGACTGTCGGAGCTCGAATTCCTCTGTGTCGGCGGTGATGTGACCACGCCGGAGCTGGTGGAGAAGTGGCAGCCGGGTCGCCGGTATGTCAATGGCTATGGGCCGACCGAGGCGACGGTCGCGGCCTCCTATGGTGATCTGCACCCGGGGCGGCGCGTCACGATCGGTAAGCCTGTGCGCGGAATGTCGTTGCTGGTGTTGGATTCGCGGTTGCGTCCGGTGCCACCCGGAGTTGCCGGTGAGCTCTATCTGGCGGGTGCGGCGCTGGCCCGCGGCTATCACAACCGTGCCGGACTGACGGCGCAACGCTTCGTCGCCGATCCGTGGGGCGGTCCCGGTGCGCGGATGTGTCGCACCGGGGATGTGGTGCGCTGGTACGCCGAACCGGGGGAGCGGGCGGGCAATGCCGCTGTGCCCTCGGTGGATTGGGAGCTCGACTGGGTCGGACGCTCGGACTTCCAGGTGAAGATTCGTGGTTTCCGCATCGAGCTCGGCGAGATCGATGTGGTGTTGGCGAGTCACGACGATGTGGAATTCGCGGTCACCCTCGGTCGTGATACCCGCAGCGGTGAGAAGACGCTCGTCGCCTATACGCTTGCCGCGCCGGGCCGGACCATCGATACAGCCGAGCTCGCCGAATATGCCGCGAGCATTCTGCCCGCGCACATGGTGCCCGCGGCGGTCGTCGTGCTCGACGAGCTTCCGCTGACCCCGGTCGGCAAACTCGACCGCGCTGCGCTGCCCGAGCCCGACCGCGCGCCGCGGCAGTACCTGGCGCCGTCGACCCCGCTGGAGCGGGTCGTTGCGGAGGTGTTCGCCGAGGTGCTCGGCGTCGAGCGCATCGGTGCGGACGACGACTTCTTCGCACTGGGCGGCAGTTCGCTGGTGGCGACGCGCGCGGCGAGCCGATTGCGCGCCGAGACCGGTGCCGCGGTGCGGGTGCAGTGGTTCTTCACCGACGCCACCGTCGCGGCGCTGGCTCGCCGGATCGGCGTCTCGGACACCTCCGCCACCGACGATGCCGCGTCGAATGTGAACTCCGCGCTGGAAGTATTGCTGCCGATTCGCGCGGCAGGCGCGGCCGCGCCACTGTTCTGCATTCACCCGATGGCCGGATTGGCTTGGTGCTACGCAGGTCTCGGGTCGTACGTGCCGAGGGATCGGCCGATCTTCGGGCTGCAGTCGCCCGCCCTGTCCGAGCCGGGTTACCTGCCGGATTCACTGGACTCGATGGTGCGCCGCTACGTGACGGAGATCCGCGCGGTGCAACCGGAGGGGCCCTATCACCTGCTCGGCTGGTCCCTCGGCGGCACGCTTGCACACGCCGTTGCGGTCGAACTACAGGCCGAGGGCGCGCAGGTCGCGCTGCTCGCACTACTCGACGGCCGCACCGGCGGCAATATCGCCGACTTCCGCGCCGAGATCCGGGCCGCCTTCGCCGAACTCGGCATCGACGCCTTCCCCGGCACCGCTGACCTGCAGGCGCTCGACGACGCCGCACTGGCCGCCCTGCACGCCGCCATCTCGCCCGAGCTGGCCGTCCTCACCAAAGAACGGCTCGGCCGGATCTACCGAGCCGCGGTGCGCTCTGTCGAGCTCGCCGTCGACCACCGGCACCGGGTCTTCCAGGGCCGACTGGACTACTTCACCGCCGCAGGTCACGAGACCGAGCACGCGGCCTGGCAGCCGTACGTCGCCGGCGCCATCGTCGCGCATCCGGTTCCCGCCCGCCACGAGCAGCTGACCTCCCCCGAGGCACTCGACATCATCGGTCCACAGCTCACCGCCCTGCTCGACCGGCAAACTGTCCCGAGCATCGCGATGCCGGAAGTTGGTGTCGCGCCGGTGTTTACGACGGCGCCCGGCATCGAACGGGCCGCCGAGGCCGCCGCCCCGGCGGCCGAGGTACCAGACGTTGCCTTCGTGCCGGTAGATGCGGCAGCGCCGGGTGTCGACGAAACACCGGTAGCTCCCACACCCGAGGTCGACGTGCCTCGAGTTGTCGTCGCGCCGAGGGGTACGACAGCGTCGAGTGTCGAAGGTAAGCGGGAGGTGGCTGCCGCACCCGAGGCCGGGGTGCCGGGCGTTGCGGTTGGGCCGATGGTTTCGACAGCGTCGAGGATCGAAGGAAAGCAGGAGGCGGCTGCCGCACCCGAGGCCGGGGTGCCGGGCGTTGCGGTTGGGCCGATGGTTTCGACAGCGTCGAGGATCGAAGAAAAGCAGGAGGCGGCTGCCGCACCCGAGGCCGGGGTGCCGGGCGTTGCGGTTGGGCCGATGGCTTCGACAGCGTCGAGTAGTGAAGGCATGCGGGAGGCGGCTGCCGCAGCCGAGGCCGGGGTCTCCGCTTTCACTGTGGTGCCGAGGGTCACCACAGTGCCGAACGTCGAACCACTCGCCGACGCCACGCCCCGCGGTGCGGCTCCGGAAGCCGTGCGGCAGTCGCCACGACTGGGGGAACCCCATGACGATGCAGCGGGTCCGCTGCCGTTGACGCCGAATGCTGTGCGTTTGCTGGAGGCGGGTGTCGAGGTGCGGGCGATCGTGATCGAGGTGCCGTCGAATTGTTCGGCCGAAGCTGTGCAGTCGGCTGTCGACACCGTGCTCGAACAGCATCCGATGCTGTGGGTCCGGTTGCGTCGTGACGAGCGCTCCGGTGCACCGGTGTTCGAGATCCCGGCCGCGGACCAGCGGCTCGACGAGGCCTTCCTGCAATTGGATGCGACGAGCACGGAGACCGCGCCGCCGCTGGATGATGTGGTGCGCGAGGTGGCCACCGAACTGGATCCCGCGCACGGCCGCAATATCCGCTTCGTCCTGATTCGGGGGCAGCACGACGCGACACTGGTGGTGGTGGCCAACGGTTTGGTGGTCGACGACGCCTCGTGGCGCACGATCATCGACAAGCTCTCCACCGCCTGGTGGCGTGGCAGACACGCCACCCCCGCGGTGCCGGAATCGGGTCTGCGCGAGCTGCTGCGGGAGTTGTCGCGGCGGTCGGAGGGCCCGGACGTCATCGATGAAATGTCTTGGTGGCAGGACACTTTGGGGGCGGTACCCGCGACCCTCAATCCCGTGGGTGACTCACATCCACGATCACGCCGCCGGGTGTCGCTGACCATCACCGCCGAGGGCACCGCGGCCGTCGCCGTCGCGGCCGCGGCGTATCAGGCCGAGGTCGAGGAGGTCCTGCTGACCGCGGTGGCCCTCGCACTGGTCACCGCCGCCGGTGAGACAGTCACCCGCACCATCGGCCCGGTGATCCGACTGGCCGCCGACGCCCGCTCGGTGACTGTGACCGACACCATTGTCGGCGGGTTCACCACGGACTACCCGCTCCCGCTGTGGCTGGACGGTGTGGATGTGGCGGACGCGCTCATCGGTGGCCCCGCGGCAGGCGTCGCGATCGGCCAGGTCAGGGAGCTGCGCCGGTCAGCGCCGGGACGTGGCGTCGGTTATGGCGTGTTGCGTTATCTCAACTCCGACACCGGCGCGCGGCTGCGTGCGCTGCCGCGGGGGCGCTTCGCGCTCCGGTATCGTGATCTGCGTCCGGCCCGGGTGCACAGCGAGGCGCCGAGCGGTGACCTGTTGCTCGACCTCACCGCCGATGCAACCGCCGAGGGCATGCTGATCCGCTTCGACTACGCCGCCGACGTGTTCGGCGGTGACGAGGTGAAGACCTTCGCCGAGCATTGGATCCGGGCATTGGGCGGGCTGGCCGAGCACGGCCAGCAGCTGATGGGCAGGTGACGCCCGTCTCGGTCGGCGAGGCAGAGGTGGTCGTGATTGGCCAGGTCAGGCATGATGGGGCAACATCGCAGTAACGATGGCCCCTGTTATCACGACGACATAGGCCGTATCGTCGGCGTGGTGCCGAGTGCGGATGCCCGGCGGCCAGGGGAAAGCCCAACCATAATCTCGATACGAAGTGAAGGTGTGAAATTGATCCGTCGACAGACTCGGCGCCGTGGCACGCGTGCCGCCGCGATGATCGCGGCCACCGCAGTTCTCGCGGGCGTCATGTCCGGATTCGGCACATCCACAGCGACGGCTGACCCGATCATCGATCAGAAGGCCCTGCTCGCCAACCCGATCGCGGCCGACGGCTCGAAGATCGCGAAGGCCGAGTACAAGGACGCGCGCAGCATCCGCCTGACCGTGTTCTCGGCGGCGATGGACAAGAACGTCACCATCGACGTGCAGCGCCCTGCCGATGCGTCGGTGCCGCGGCCGACCCTGTACCTGCTCAATGGCGCGGGCGGCGGTGAGGACGACGCGTCGTGGGTGGCCAAGACCGATGCGCTCAACTTCCTCGGCGACAAGAACGTCAATGTCGTGCAGCCCATCGGTGGCAAGTGGAGCTACTACACCGACTGGATCAAGGACGACCCGACGCTGGGCCGCAACAAGTGGAAGACCTTCTTCACCGAAGAGCTGCCGCCGCTGATCGACGGCGCGCTGGGCACCAACGGTGTGAATGCCATCGCCGGCCTGTCGACTTCGGGCACCACCGTGCTCGCCCTGCCGATCGCGAAGCCGGGTCTGTACAAGGCCGTCGCCGCCTACAGTGGCTGCGCCCAGACCAGTGACCCGGTCGGCTCGGAGTTCGTGAAGCTGACCGTGGAGACCTGGGGCGGCGGCAGCACCGACAACATGTGGGGCCCGGAGGGTTCGCCCGATTGGAAGGCCAACGACCCGTATGTGAATGCGGAGGGTCTGCGTGGTCTCGACCTCTACATCTCGACCGGCAACGGACTGCCCGGCCAGTACGACCAGCTGAACAACCCCTACGCGCTGCCCGGCTCCTTCGGTCTGGCCAACCAGATCCTCATCGGCGGCGTGATCGAAGCGGGCACCAACTTCTGCACCCACAACCTCCAGGGCAAGCTGAACCAGCTGGGCATCCCGGCGACCTTCAACTTCCGGAGCGGAGGCACCCACTCGTGGGGCTACTGGAACGACGAGCTGCATGCCTCCTGGCCGCTCCTGGCCAAGGGCCTCGGCATCTGATCTCACCGCGCGGCGGAGTCTGATCGAACCCGACCGCCCTGATTGTGTGAATCAACACAATCAGGGCGGTCGTTCCATGTTCGAAAGGTTGCGCAATGCCTGATTTCGCAGGTACATGGGTAACTCATCCGGCACGGGCCAACTCGACCGAACCGCCGACCGGTAGCCGCCAATGACACCGTTATGACACCTGAATCCGGCCTGAAGACCCGGAGAGGCGGACCAGACTAACCAAAAAGTTTGGTAACCCGTAAAATTCTGTTCTGTGAGTACAACCCTGGCCGAGTCGGCGCGCACCGCGTCGCATCGGGCGAGATCTGTCAGTGTCTTGCTCGGTCCGGCATTCGTAGCTGCCATCGCCTATGTCGACCCAGGAAATGTGGCGTCGAATATCAGCGCGGGCGCGCAGTTCGGATACCTGCTCGTGTGGGTCATCGTGATGGCCAATGTGATGGCCGGGCTGGTGCAGTTCCTGTCCGCGAAGCTGGGGTTGGTCACCGGCATGTCGCTGCCGGAGGCGGTGCGGGACAAGGCGAGTCGCCCGGTCCGGCTCGCGTATTGGGGTCAGGCGGAGACCGTCGCGATGGCGACCGATCTCGCCGAAGTGGTCGGCGGCGCGATCGCGCTGAAGCTGCTGTTCGGGCTGCCGCTCGTGGTCGGTGGCGTGATCACCGGTGTGGTCTCGATGGGACTGCTGCTGGTGCAGGACCGGCGCGGACAGCGGCCGTTCGAACGGGTCATCACCGGCTTGCTCGCCATCATCGCCATCGGCTTCCTCGCCAGCGTGGTGATCTCGCCGCCCTCGGTGTCCGGCACGATCGGTGGCCTGCTGCCGCAATTCCAGGGCGCCGAGAGCGTGCTGCTCGCGGCGGCCATGATCGGTGCGACCGTGATGCCGCACGCGGTGTACCTGCACTCCGGACTGGCCAGGGACCGCCACGGCCACCCCGAGCCCGGCCCGCTGCGGGTTCGGCTGCTGCGGGTCACCAAATACGATGTCGGACTGGCCATGGTGCTGGCGGGGACGGTCAATCTGGCGATGCTGCTGATGGCCGCGAACACCCTGCGCGGCCGCGAGAATGTCGACACCCTCGAGGGTGCCCACGCCGCGGTCGGCGAGGTCCTCGGTCCCGTCGCCGCGCTACTGCTGGCGATCGGCCTGCTGGCCTCGGGCCTGGCCTCCACGTCGGTCGGTGCCTACGCCGGCGCGATGATCATGGAAGGCCTACTGCGCCGCAAGATTCCACTGCTCATGCGTCGCCTGGTGACCCTGATCCCCGCGATCACCATCCTCGCTATAGGCATCGACCCCACTCGCGCCCTGATCATCTCGCAGGTCGTGCTGTCCTTCGGTATTCCGTTCGCGCTGATCCCGCTCGTCCGCTTCACCAGCGACCGTGTCCTGATGGGCGCCGACGTCAACCATCGCGTGACGACAGCGCTCGCCTGGTTGGTCGCGATCGTCATCAGCCTGCTCAATGTGGCGCTGATCTACCTGACGGTCACCGGTAACTGAGCCGCTCAGGCCCAGTTCTCGATCCAGTATTTCCAGATCAGCGGGGCATAGGCGGCCAGCGGCGGCACCTTGATATCGGTGCCGCTGAGCGCGGCGGTGGTGTGGCGGCAGTCGAACCAGCAGGTGAATTCGCTGTGCTCCAACACATCCAGTGGGACGCCGACGCGGGGGAGCAGCCAGCTGGTGCCCGGCACCCGCAGCATCATGTTCAGGGTGCGTTTGGGCATCACCTCCACCAGGTGCGGCGCCCCGGCCTCGTCGGCGAACAGGTTCAGCGCCTCGACCGCACTCTGCCTGCGCGGATCGACGAGGTGGTAGGTCATCGGCGTCGAACCCGGCTGGTGGGCAAGGTGATCCAGGGCGCGGGCGACGAAGTCGACCGGCACCATATTGGTTTCGCCGAGCTTCGGCACCAGCACCGGCAGGATTCTCGGCAGCTGCGCCGCCATCCGCAGTAGCCGGAAGAAGTAGTAAGGCCCATCGATCCGGTCGATCTCGCCGGTGCGGGAGTGGCCGACCACGATCGGCGGCCGATAGATACGCCAGTTCAGCGCGGACTCGCGCACGATCCGCTCGGCCTCGAACTTGGCCCGCTGCATCGGCGTTGTCAGCACCTGACCCTCGTCGAACATGTCCTCGGTGAAAAGGCCCGCGCACGAGCCTGCCACCTCCACTGTCGAGACATGATGCAGCAGACCGGCTTTCAGGTCCTCTGCGACATCGACCACGTGCCTGGTGCCGCCGCCGCGCGCGGTCAGGTCGTAGCTGGATGCCAGATGGAAGACCTGATCGATCGATCCGCGGTGCTCGGCGAGCCACGTCGGATCGATGCCGAGTCCGTCGGCGCCGAGGTCGCCGCGGACCGGCCGCACCCGGTCGCCACCGTCCCACTCGCGGGCGCAGCAGGCATACCGCGCGGCCGAGTCGGCGCCGGGCCGGACAAGCACATGGATATCACCCTCGCGTTCGAGCAGCGCGGGGATGAGGAACCGACCGATGAACCCAGTTGCTCCAGTAACCAGGTAAGTCATAGCCGATGAACATAGTCGCCCCGCTTGTTCGGTTCGCCGCCGGGACGGTCACACGGCATCCGAATAAATCGCAAGCTCAGCTACCGGCGCCCCATTCGGCACGATGACACCGTCTTAGCGCAGCGAGACCCAGCCCCAGAGTGTGCGTGCCCGTCTCGTACCGCAAGCGCCCGAGCCGCGGCCACCAAAGTCGCAAGATCCCCACAGACGTGCCCATTCGGCACGTTGACGCATTTCGAGCCCCAGCGAGACTAGCAACTTAGAGTTCGCGGCCCGGCCCACCTCCGCAGCCGCCGAAGTGCGTCCACCAAAGTCGCAAGATCCCCACAGACGTGCTCATTCGGCACGATGACGCTTTTCGTGGGCAGCGAGACCCAGCCCCAGACCTCGCAGCCCGTCCCCACCCTCACAACAGCCGAAGCGCAACCACCAAAGTCGCAAGCTCAACTACCGACGCCCCCACTCGGCACGATGACACCTTCCGAGCGAAGCGAGACCCAGCACCAGAGTTCGCGGCGCATCCCACCTCTACAGCCGCCTAAGCGCCCAAACCAAAGTCGCAAGCTCAGCTACCAACGCACCCACTAGGCACGATGACACCTTCCGAGCGAAGCGAGACCGAGCACTAGAGTTCGCGGCCCGTCTCGCTTCCGAGCCGTCGAAGCGCATGCGCCGCAGGCGCGAGTCTCGACGGCTCGGAAGCGAGACCAAGGGGGCCGCGAACACGCAGCGCCGCAGGCGCTGCAAATTAGATACCGAAGACCGGCTTGCGCTTGGTGAGCATCGCGGTCGCACCTTCGAAGAAGTCGGGGGACTGCAGGAGCTCGGTCTGGCCGGCCTTCTCCGCCGCGAGCGACGCGTCGAGTCGGGTCAGGGTCGCCGCGTTGAGCGCCTTCTTGGTGAGCTCGAGCGCGCGCCGCGGGCCCGCAGCGATCTTCGCCGCGGCAGCCTCCACCGTCGCGTCCAGTTCGTCCGCACCGAGCACCGCGGTGAACAGGCCGGCCGCTTTGGCCTGTGGTGCGGGCAGTCGCTCGCCGAGCAGCGCCATCTCGGCCGCGAGCGGGCGTCCCGCGGCCGCGGCGACCAGCGCGGCGGCGCCGCCGTCGGGCATCAGGCCGATATTGATGAAGGCGAGCAGCAGGTAGGACTCCTCGCTGGCGTAGACGAGGTCGGCGGCAAGTGCGATGCCGACACCGACGCCCGCCGCTGCGCCCTTGACTCGCGCGATAACCGGAATAGGTGCATCCACAATGGCTTTCACGAGTCGGTTGGCCGCATCCATCACCTGGTCGGAGGTGATGCCGCGCTGCGCCTCCGACGCGGTCGCCGCCAGATCGGCGCCGGTGCAGAAGTCGGCGCCCGCACCGGTCAGTACGATTACCCGGACCGAGGCGTCCTCGGCGGCGGCAAGGAAGGTATCCCCGAGCGCGACCATCGTGTCGTAGTCGACAGCGTTCTTTCGCTTGGGCTTGGTGATGGTCACTCGGAGCACCTTGCCGTCGTGGACGGCCGAGAAGCCCGCAGGAGTAGTTGCGGAATCGGCGTTGCTCATGTGGTGCTCCTGGTCTGGAAATTCGGTGGACCGGTTCTTGCGAGCCATCTGCAAGCAATCGCTTCGGATAGCCATGAATAATGGTTAACTTTGCGAATTGTGGTTAACTTAGGTTGATTTGTCCGGCGCTGTCAACCAGCGGCGCCGTCCGAGAACGGAGAGGTACATGGTCGCGGATCGCAGCGAGGTACATCTCGCTTCCGTGCGGCCTGATGCCGGCCAGTCGGTGCGGCGGCGTCCGAAGGATCGCAAGGTGCAGATCATCAGGGCGGCCGCGCGCGCGTTCAGCGAACGCGGGTACTACCCGGTCGGTGTCGACGAGATCGCGGCCGAGGTCGGGATCTCCGGGCCCGCGCTGTATCGACATTTCCGCAATAAGTACGCGCTGCTCGTCGCGGCAGCGGAGGAGGGCGCCCGGCATCTGCTGAAGGTCGCCGAGGCCGCGGACGATCCGCAACAGGAGCCTGCGCGGCGGCTGGACGCCCTGATCAGGGCGATGAGCGAACACACCATCGACATTCGGCGCGAGGCGGGACTGTACCGCTGGGAGCGGCGCTACCTCGAGCAGGAAGACCGGATTCGGATCCGGAAGATCTACGACGATCTCAACGCGACGGTGGCGGCGCCGATCGCGCTACTGCGGCCGACCGCACCACCCGAGGACGTGGCGATGCTCGCTGCCGCGGTGCTCAGCGCGATCGCCAGCGTCTCCGCGCACCGCACCGCGTTGTCCACCACCCGGCTGCTGCCGTTGCTGCACGACATGTGCTGGTCGATTCTGCGTGCCGAACTGCCGCCCGCACCCCAGCAGCGCAATCCCGGCCCCGCCACCCGTGGCCTTCCGGTCACCTCGAAACGCGAACAGCTGCTCACCGAGGCGATCCGGATCTTCGGCAGGCAGGGCTATCACGAAGCCAGCATCGAGGAGATCGGCGCGGCTGTCGGTATCAATGCCTCCAGTGTGTACCGGTACTTCACCAGCAAGGCCGACCTGCTCGCGGCGGCCTTCCACCGCACGGGCGACCGGGTCGCCATCGCGATCACCGAGGCGCTGGCCGAGGCAACGAGCCGTCCGGACGCGGTCCGGCGCATCGCCTTCCGCCAGGCCAGGCTCACTTTCTCGATGCCCGAGATCATGCCGGTCTACTACGCCGAGTTCAGCAATCTGCCGCAGACCGAGCAGCACAAACTGCGCGCCATTCAGCGTCAGAACGTCCTCGAGTGGGCCAACCTGCTGGACGGCGACCCCGTCGAGGCCCGCTTTCGGGTGCACGCCGCCATCGGCCAGGTGATCGATGTCGGCAGGCTGACCAAGTTCGACGCGCGCCCCGAACAATTGGCCCGCGTCTGTGCGCTGATGGAAGCGGTGCTCCTCGGCGCGAGCTGAGTCAGCCCATGCGTCGGTGGCGGACCCGGAAGATGGCCTTGGCCAGGCGGAGATCGCGGGGATGGCGGTCGAAGGTCGAAAGATTCACCGGCGCCTGGTAGCGCTTGCGCGCGATGGCCAGCGTCCGGCTGAACTCGCGCAGACCCTGGTCGCCGTGATGGTGGCCCTGGCCGTATTCCCCGACACCGCCGATCGGCAGCGCGGGTATCCCGGCGTAGGCGGTCGAGGAATTGACAGTCACAACGCCGACTCTGAGCTGCTCGGCGAACGCCTCGGCGCCGTGCACATCGCGAGTGAATACCGAGACCGCGACACCGTTGCCGACCGCGTTGATGCGCTGCACGGCCTCCTCCACATTCGCCACTTTGTTGACGATCAGCACCGGCCCGATGCCCTCGCCGGTGATCGCGACGCTCTCCTCCGGCACGTCGGCGAGCACGATGGGCTCGATGTAGGGCTCGCGGATCGACTCCAGCCCGCCGACCACCGCCCTGCCGCCACGGGCCAGCGCGTCGCGCACCTGTTTGCGCACCACATCGACCTGCGACTCCAGAATCATCGGGCCGTAGGACGCCCGCTTGTCCGCGCCGGGTCGCAGCCGCCGCGCCTGATCGGTCACCAGTTCGAGGAAACGGTCGTAGACCGAGTTCGCAACGTAGGCGCGCTGGATGCCGTTGGCATTCTGGCCCGCATTGGCCATGGCGCCGAATACCGCGGCCTCCGCGGCGTCGTCGAGCTTCGCATCGACATGGACGATCATGGCGCCCTTGCCGTTGCGCTCGACGACGACCGGCGTCATCGTCTGCCCGCACAGCGAGATCACCTCACGCGCACCCGCGTCGGAGCCCGCGTACGCGATCTTGTCCACCTTGGTACGGCACAGCGCGGCGCCGGTCCCGTGGTCGCCGGTAACCACCTGCAGCACAGGCTGATTCGGGGCGAGTCGGCTCCAGCTCTCGGCCAGCCACACGCCGACGCCGGTGGTGAGCTCGTTCGGCTTGAATACCACCGTGTTGCCCGCCGCCATCGCATAGGCGATCGAGCCCATCGGGGTGAACACCGGGTTGTTCCAGGGCCCGAGCACCCCGACAACGCCGAGCGGCAGATAGCCGACAGAGGCGCGCTGATTGCGGGTCAGCCAGGTGGATCCGAGGCGGCGCCGGTCCAGTACACGAGCGGCATTACGTGCCGCCCAGTCCAGGTTCTCGACGGCGAGCATCACCTCGATTGCCGCGTCCGCCTCCGGTTTTCCGGTCTCCTCGCACAGGATTTCCACCAATTCGCTTGCCCGCCTGGCAATGCTGCGTTTCCAGTCGAGCAGCCAGCGTTTGCGTCCGCTGAATCCCAGTTCGGCCCACCACTTTTCGGCCGAGCGTGATGCGCGCACCGTGCGGTTCAACTCGCCGGTGCCCATCACGGCGTAATTCCCGACGACTTCGCCGGTGCGCGGGTCGTAGGACGTCAGCACGTTCGATCGGCCCGATCGCTGCGCGGTCTCGGCCATGGTCACCTCCCGCAGAGTCGATCCGGCGCAGACGCTTCGGGGTGAAGCTGCGCTGCCGCCGACGAATGAGTGCGTGCGTTCCCCCGGATAGCAGACTATGGTCGCCGCGGCGGCCCGACAAGGCGCTGCCGCCGCCCGTGTGCTGCCCCGGACGGCGGAGACCGGCATCAACCCAGCGCGGAGCCGATCGCCCACGGTTAATGTGATCAAGCACACAGTTGGGGGTGCGGTCCTGTGGGTATCGCGCCGGCGACCGTTCGCGGATCGAGGGGCCGGTAACATCGCGCCAGGCGCTACGGATCACCAACCCGGACGTATTTGTGCGTGCGTGCCGACGACCTGGTCGCCCCCGGCCGATAGTGGAGAGTTGATGCCGAGCTTGAACCAAACAGATTCACACCCCGACGACGCCGTGGCTGTCACCAGCGAGGCCCGGGACGTCGAGTATGCGGTCGTCGTGGACGATGTCCGGAAATCGTTCGGTGACGTGCACGCGCTGCAAGGGGTCAGCTTCCGCGCCGAGCGGGGGAGCGTGCTCGGGATCCTCGGTCCGAACGGCGCAGGCAAGACGACCGCGGTGAAGATCCTGTCCACGCTGCTGCGCCCGGACTCCGGCACGGCAACCATCGCCGGGCACGACATCCGCAAGGACCCGGCCGCGGTGCGCCGATCGATCATGATGACCGGGCAGTACGCCGCGCTCGACGAAAACCTGTCCGGCCGCGAGAACCTGGAACTGTTCGGCCGTCTGATGGGGCTGGGTAAATCCGCCGCCCGCAAGCGCGCCGATGTACTGCTGGAGGAATTCGACCTCGTCGGTGCGGGCCGCAGGCCGGTGCGCGGCTACTCCGGCGGCATGCGTCGCCGCGTCGACATCGCCTGCGGTCTCGTGGTACGGCCCGAGGTCGTGTTCCTCGACGAGCCGACCACCGGCCTCGACCCACGTAGCCGCCAGGGTGTCTGGGATCTGGTGACCGCGCTGCAGAACCAGGGCATCACGGTGCTGCTGACCACGCAGTACCTCGAAGAAGCCGACGTGCTCAGCGACAACATCATCGTCATCGACAAGGGCAGGGTGATCGCCGAGGGCACCGCCGACGAGCTCAAGGCGAAGACCGGCGGAAGTTACTGCGAGGTCGTTCCCCTCGACCCGAAGCGGCTGAACAACGCCGCCACCGCGCTCGGTGATCTGGTGCCCGCCGCGGTGCTCGCCGAAATCAACGGCGGCGACCGGATCTCCATCCCGGCGCCCGAAGGCGCTGCCACCCTCACCGAGGCGCTGCGTAGGCTCGACTCCGCGGGGATCGAGCTGGCCGACATCGCGCTGCGGCGGCCCTCCCTCGATGACGTCTTCCTCTCCATCACCGGCCACACGGGTGGTGCGGCGTGACCGCTTCCACCGCCGAACGCGTCCTCGACATCGACGCGGCGTCGCTGTTCGCCGAGCTACCCACGGCAAGGCGGTCGTCGTTCGGGCAGTGGCGTTCGCTGACCGGCCGGATCGTCAGGACGATGGTAACCAAGGGTGAGTTGATCGTCGCGATCATCACTCCGCTGGTGTTCACCGTCGGTTTCTATCTGCCGCTGCGCTACGTGATGAAGTTCCAGGGCATCGACTACGCGCAGTTCGTGATGCCGATCATCGTGTTGCAGACCATGGCATTCACCATGATGTCGAACGCGCAGCTTGCCGCATTCGAGTCGTTGACCGGATTCACCACTCGGTTGCAAACCATGCCGATCGGCAAGCTTGTCCCGTTTACGGCGCGGATCTGTGCGGGGCTGGTCCGTTCGGTCACCTCGTTGACCGCGGCGCTGATCTTCGGTCACATGATCGGCTTCCGTTTCGTCGCAGGGTTCGGCCAGGCCGTGCTTTTCTGTGTGTTCTCGCTGGCGATCGGGACCGTGCTCGCGATCGGCGCAGACACGCTCGGCATCCTCAGTAAGAACCCGGAATCGCTGAGCCAAGCACTGACACTGCCGACCCTGATCTTCGGCATGCTCTCGTGCGGGTTCGTCCCGGAACGCAGCTTCCCGGAGTGGATTCAGCCGTTCGTGCGCAATCAGCCGATCTCCCAGTTCTCCTTCGCACTGCGCGATATGGCCCATGACGGGGTGACGTGGCAGGTGCTGTGGGTGCCATTGGTCTGGGTGTGCGGGCTGGCGATCGCGTTCGTCCCATCGGCGGTCTTGGCGAGTGTGAGGCGGCCATGAGTTCAGCAGAGGCAACCATGACCCATCCCGTCGCCGAGGACATCGAAACGGCGGGCAACTCCCCACTTCCCATGGTGACCGCACAATCCGAACGCGCGTTGAGCACCTGGCTGGCTCACAGCGTGATCCAGTGCAAGCGATTGCTGCTGACCTGGGTGCGTGACCCGTCGACGACCATTCAGACGCTGCTCTATCCGGCGCTGACGCTGCTGATGTTCCGTGTCGTGCTCGGTAAATCGATTACCGCGGCCACCGGTATTCCGAGCATCTACGGTCAGGTCGCGATGATCACGCTCATCGCGGCGATGACCGGCGCTGTTGTCAGCGCGCTCGGGTTCAAGCGCGAGAAGGCGACCGGCCTGCTCGGTCGTTTCTGGACCATGCCGGTGCACAGGGCCGCGGGCCTGACCGGTCGGATTCTTGCCGAGGCTGTCCGCATCTTGTTCAGCACCCTGTTCGTGACCGCGGTCGGCTTCGCCATCGGCTTCCGCTTCGGCCAGGGGCCGCTCGCGGCCATCGCGCTGATCAGCATTCCGGTGCTGTTCGGTATCGGTTTCGCCGTCCTGGTCACCGCGCTAGCGACGATCACCGAAGGCACCTTGCTCGTCAGCCTCATCGGCATCTTCAATACCCTGCTGATGTTCTTCAACACCGGCTTCGTCCCGGTCTTCGCCTACCCGGTTTGGCTGCAGAGCACGGTCGAGAACCAACCCATGAGCTGTGCCGTCGATGCGATGCGCGGACTGTCCTACGGCGGGCCGGTAGCCGAACCCCTCATGAAGAGCCTCGCCTGGAGCATCGGCCTGATCGTGGTCTTCGCCTATCCCGCGATTCGCGGTTACCGCCGCGCGGCCGAAACCGGTCGCTGACCACTGTCATCGAAGGGCGCGCCGGTGGCTCGGAGCTACCGGACGCGCCCTTCTGTGCGTTCCGACGACTCGGTGAACGGGTAGTCGACCCAGCGATTCCGATTGGTCCAGCCGACGAGGTCATAGCGCCAACGGAAGGGCCAGGTATGCGCGACGGTGTTGAACAGGATCGCGCCGAGCGCGGTGTAGTCGGCGTGGGCCGAGAGCAGGGCGCGTTGGCCGCGCGGTGACGCGGTGAAGAAGGCGTCGAACATCGAGACGGACTGTTCGGTGGTCAGGCGGCCGAGGCCGAATAGGCCGCGCATGCGCATCCAATAGGTCAGCCGGGCCTGCCACGGCCATAGTTCGGCGATGGGGTCGCGGCCCTGCTGGAGTGCGCTGACCGCGGTGTCGACGAGGGCAAGGGAATCGGCGACGCTGTATCCGGTGCACGGGTGCATCATGCCGCCGCGCGATCCGAACGGAATCGCTTGCGCCGTCCCCTTTTTCGGTGGCGGCTGGTCGAGCGGGTAGTGCGCGGCCTCGCTCGGCTCCGCGCCGGTGAGGGTGATCCCGTGTAGTGCCAGCCTGTTCAGGGTGCGCTTGCGCAATTCGTGCTGTGGCATGCCGCCGAGCAGGCCGAGGCTGGTTTCCTCGAAGATCACGGTGTCGTTGCCGAGCGGGACGGCATAGAGGAACGAGGGCGGCTCGTCCGGTCCCGCGCCGTTTTCCGGCCGCCAATCCAGCAGCAGTCCTTCGCCGTCGGCGACCATCGGTGCCGCGGTCTCGGCGTCGACGAAGATGCCGTGCGCGCTCGCGGCGCGGCGCCGTCCGAGCGCGGGCAGCCCGCGGGTATCGAAAACCATTGCAGCCCTGAGGATTGTGCCGTCGGCGAGCTCGGCCTCGTTGGCATCGACCCTGGTGGCCCTGCCGGCGATCACGGTGGCGTCGTCGAGTGGCAGCGCAGCGCGCAGGCCGGTCTTCGACAGCACGCAATAGGGGCGTTCGATGCGATGCTCGGTGCTGGTCCAGACGGTCGGTGCGGCGATCCTCGTGGCAATCGCGCTGGGCGGCAACCACTCCGGCAACTCGTCGATCCAGCAGGAGAAGGTGGGCGGCCACAGCCGGTCGGGTCGCGGGTCGACCGCGGTGACCCGCAGCCCGGCCCGCATCGCGCGGTGTGCCAGCGCCCGGCCGGTCGGGCCGAGCCCGACCACGCAGAGATCGACATCCCGGCCGGCGCTGACACTCATACCGGCATTCAAACCGCGCGGCCACGCCGATGCAACTGTCTGCGACACCGATCACCGTGTTTCCCGAGGCGGCCGTCGCCATCCTCGGGAAACGCGGTGCCGAATGCGATCGCCTGCTACTTCGGGGTGACCCAGGTGGTGATGTCGGCGTGCACAACCTCGAGCCCGTTCTTGTCGTAGATCGCGACGGGCACGATCAGTTCCTGGCCCTCGGTGATCCGAGTGAAGTCCGGAATCTCCGGCAGCTTCGCGACCGCGCGCAGCCCGGTCTCCGCCTTGGCCAGGTACTGGACGTTCATGGCCTTCGGGATCCAGCGGTGCGTGTCCGGCACCGTCGCCTCGCTGAGCATTCCCATCGCCACCTCGGCCAGGTTGCACGCCGCGATGGCGTGGTAGGTGCCCAGATGGTTGTGGATGCCGAACCACTTCGGCGAGGTCACCTCGCACAGTCCGGGCTCCAGCCGCACCACGCTCGGCAGCACCGTGCCGAAGTACGGCACCCGCGCGACCATGCCGAGGGAGAACAGCGCGTGCCCGAGCCGGTTGTCCGGCAGCTTCTTCCAGCCGCGGTATGTGGCGGTCTCTTTCGTCATGCCCGTATCTTACTCATAAGTAAGTTCTCGGACGGTAGGGTCCGGACTCCGGATTTCGCGGCGCGATCGACTCGGGGGCGCGCCCGGGATTCACGTTCTGACCTGCGCTGTGGGCGGCCGGTGGCGTTGTGCGGGGGGTGGATTTGAAGTCATCGGCGGCGTCGGGCATACTGTTCGGGTTGCCTTGCACCGGGCCATGCCTGTTCCTCGGGTTGTGGTGGGTGGCGAGGCGAGCAATACCCAATCGTGTACCTCGCTGGATTCCAGCGTGGGTACGTCCGGGACAGTGT
Source organism: Nocardia sp. NBC_01009 (assembly GCF_045208035.1). Lineage (NCBI taxonomy): Bacteria > Bacillati > Actinomycetota > Actinomycetes > Mycobacteriales > Nocardiaceae > Nocardia > Nocardia sp. NBC_01009. Next base: position 2,116,831 of record NZ_CP108695.1, read on the forward strand.
TCCGAAGCCTGAGGTGAATTTCGATTCCAGGGCAGAGGAATGAGCGGATGGGCGACACGCCCGACCGCGTGGACCGGAGAACCATGACAGATGAACAGCGGCGAGGATCGGGCGTGCCCGGTCGCGATCTCTTAGCGAGACGTCTTCGTGTGTTCGGGCTGTGCAAATTGAGGGTGGTACGGAAGCCAGCTTCCGGATCACGAAGGAAAAGCGGAGAAAAGGACACTTAGCGTGGCGGGACAGAAGATCCGCATCAGGCTCAAGGCCTACGACCACGAAGCGATCGACGCCTCAGCGCGCAAGATCGTGGAGACGGTGACCCGCACCGGGGCCCGTGTCGTCGGGCCGGTGCCGTTGCCGACCGAGAAGAACGTGTACTGCGTCATCCGTTCGCCGCACAAGTACAAGGACTCGCGCGAGCACTTCGAGATGCGTACGCACAAGCGGCTGATCGACATCCTCGACCCGACGCCGAAGACGGTTGACGCGCTCATGCGTATCGACCTGCCGGCCAGCGTCGACGTCAACATTCAGTGACGGGGACTCGAGACATGACTGATAACAAGAACAGGCCAGCGGCCGGCATCCTGGGCACCAAGCTCGGCATGACCCAGGTGTTCGACGACAAGAACCGCGTCGTTCCCGTGACCGTCATCAAGGCCGGACCGAACGTCGTTACCCAGATTCGCACCGTGGAGCGCGACGGCTACAGCGCCGTCCAGGTCGCTTTCGGCGCCATCGACCCGCGCAAGGTGAACAAGCCGGTCTCCGGTCAGTTCGCCAAGGCCGGTGTCACCCCGCGTCGCCACGTCGCCGAAATCCGCGTTGCGGATGCTTCCACCTTCGAGGTCGGCCAGGAGCTGACTGCCGAGGTGTTCGAAGAGGGCGCGTACGTGGACGTGACCGGCACCAGCAAGGGCAAGGGCTTCGCAGGCACCATGAAGCGCCACGGCTTCGCCGGTCAGGGCGCCTCGCACGGTGCGCAGGCCGTGCACCGCCGCCCGGGTTCCATCGGTGGTTGCGCCACCCCCGGCCGCGTGTTCAAGGGCATGCGGATGTCGGGCCGGATGGGCAACGATCGCGTCACCACGCAGAACCTGTCGGTTCACAAGGTGGACGTCGAGAACGGCCTGCTGCTGATCAAGGGAGCGATCCCGGGTCGTCGCGGCAACGTCGTCGTCGTCAAGAGCGCCGTGAAGGGTGGTGCACACGCATGACAAGCCTGGAGAAGAAGACCAATCTGACGCTTCCGGTCAAGGAACTGGGCGGCAAGACCAATGGCACCGTCGAACTCCCCGCGGAGATCTTCGACGCGACCGCCAACATCTCGCTGATGCATCAGGTTGTCGTCGCGCAGCTTGCTGCGGCCCGTCAGGGTACGCACGCCACCAAGACCCGCGGTGAAGTCCGCGGTGGTGGCAAGAAGCCGTACCGGCAGAAGGGCACCGGCCGCGCCCGTCAGGGCTCGACCCGCGCGCCGCAGTTCGTCGGTGGTGGCACGGTCCACGGCCCGCAGCCGCGTGACTACAGCCAGCGCACCCCCAAGAAGATGATCCGCGCTGCACTGCGTGGAGCGCTTTCGGACCGTGCGCGCAACGAGCGCATCCACGTGATCACCGAACTGGTTGCCGGGCAGGACCCGTCGACCAAGACGGCCAAGAGCTTCCTCGCGGAGCTTTCGGACCGCAAGAAGTTCCTCGTCGTCCTCGGACGCGAAGATCTGGCGGCCTGGAAGAGCGTGCAGAACCTCGAGTTCGTGCACCCGATCGCGCCGGATCAGCTCAACACCTACGACGTGCTGGAAAGCGACGAAGTGGTGTTCAGCGTCGAGGCCTTGAACGCCTTTGTGCACGGCCCCGCCGAAGCTGCACAGGAGGAGAGCAAGTGACCACCATCGCCGACCCCCGCGACATCCTGCTGGCGCCGGTCATCTCGGAGAAGTCCTACGGACTGATCGAGGAAGGCACCTACACCTTCATCGTGCACCCGGACTCCAACAAGACGCAGATCAAGATCGCCGTCGAGAAGGTTTTCGGCGTGAAGGTGACCAGCGTCAACACCGCCAACCGTCAGGGCAAGCGCAAGCGGACCCGCTTCGGTTACGGCAAGCGCAAGGACACCAAGCGCGCGCTCGTGACCATCTCGGCCGACAGCAAGCCCATCGAGATCTTCGGAGGCCCGGTCGCGTAAGCGCCTGGGAATCCAGAAAGTAGAGAAGAACTCATGGCAATCCGTAAGTACAAGCCGACAACCCCCGGTCGCCGTGGCTCGTCCGTCTCGGACTTCGCCGAGATCACTCGGTCGACCCCCGAGAAGTCGCTGATTCGCCCGCTGCACAGCAAGGGTGGTCGTAATGCGCATGGTCGCATCACCACTCGGCACCGCGGTGGCGGCCACAAGCGTGCCTACCGTCTGATCGACTTCCGTCGACTGGACAAGGACGGCATCCCGGCCAAGGTCGCTCACATCGAGTACGACCCGAACCGGACCGCCAACATCGCGCTGCTGCACTACGTGGACGGCGAGAAGCGATACATCATCGCGCCCAAGGGCATCCAGCAGGGCACCCCGATCGAGTCCGGCCCCACGGCCGACATCAAGCCGGGTAACAACCTGCCGCTGCGCAACATCCCGACCGGTACCACGATTCACAACGTGGAGCTGCGTCCGGGCGGTGGCGCGAAGATGGCCCGCTCCGCAGGCTCCAGCATCCAGCTGCTCGGTAAGGAAGGCCCGTACGCCACGCTGCGTATGCCCTCCGGTGAAATCCGTCGCGTCGACGTGCGCTGCCGCGCCACTGTCGGCGAGGTCGGCAACGCCGAGCAGTCGAACATCAACTGGGGCAAGGCCGGCCGTATGCGCTGGAAGGGTCGCCGCCCAACCGTCCGTGGTGTCGTCATGAACCCGGTCGACCACCCGCATGGTGGTGGTGAGGGCAAGACCTCCGGTGGTCGTCACCCGGTCAGCCCGTGGGGTCAGCCGGAAGGCCGCACCCGCAAGCCCAACCGCCCGAGCGACAAGCTCATCGTTCGCCGCCGCCGCACCGGCAAGAACAAGCGATAACAAGGAGGGAGTTAGAGAATGCCACGCAGTCTTAAGAAAGGCCCGTTCGTCGACGACCACCTCCTTGCGAAGGTGGACGTGCAGAACGAGAAGGGCACGAAGCAGGTCATCAAGACCTGGTCGCGTCGTTCCACGATCATCCCCGACTTCATCGGTCACACCTTCGCCGTCCATGACGGTCGCAAGCACGTGCCGGTGTTCGTCTCGGACAACATGGTCGGGCACAAGCTCGGCGAGTTCGCGCCGACCAGGACGTTCAAGAGCCACGTCAAGGACGACCGGAAGAGCAAGCGGCGATGACGACTGAAACTCAGAACCCGACGGCTCGCGCAACGGCCAAGCACGTTCGCGTGACCCCGATGAAGGCTCGCCGTGTCGTGGACCTGGTCCGCGGCAAGCGAGTCGAGGACGCACTGGCGATCCTGAAGTTCGCGCCGCAGGCCGCGAGCGAGCCGGTTGCCAAGGTCGTGGCGAGCGCCGCGGCGAACGCCGAGAACAACCTCGGCCTCAACCCGGCCACGCTCGTTATCTCGACGGCTTTCGTCGACGAGGGCGCGACCATGAAGCGGTTCCAGCCGCGTGCACAGGGTCGGGCGTTCCGGATCCGGAAGCGCACCAGCCACATCACCATCGAGGTCGAGAGCGTGCCCACCGCCGGTGGATCCACTCGTAACCGCCGGAAGGGAGGGGCAAAGTAAATGGGACAGAAAATCAACCCCCATGGCTTCCGCCTCGGTATCACCACCGACTGGAAGTCGCGTTGGTACGCGGACAAGCAGTACGCGGAATACGTGAAGGAAGACGTCCAGATCCGCAAGCTCCTCGCCACCGGCATGGAGCGGGCAGGAATCTCGAAGGTCGAGATCGAGCGCACCCGGGACCGGGTTCGCGTCGACATCCACACCGCGCGTCCCGGCATCGTCATCGGTCGCCGTGGCGCCGAGGCCGACCGCATCCGTGCGGAGCTGGAGAAGCTCACCAAGAAGCAGGTGCAGCTGAACATCCTCGAGGTGAAGAACGCCGAGTCGGATGCGCAGCTCGTTGCCCAGGGTGTGGCCGAGCAGCTCTCCAACCGTGTGGCGTTCCGTCGTGCGATGCGTAAGGCCATCCAGTCGGCCATGCGTTCGCCGAACGTCAAGGGCATCCGCGTGCAGTGCTCGGGCCGCCTCGGTGGCGCCGAAATGTCGCGCTCGGAGTTCTACCGTGAGGGTCGGGTTCCGCTGCACACGCTGCGTGCGGACATCGACTACGGCCTGTACGAGGCCAAGACCACCTTCGGTCGTATCGGTGTGAAGGTCTGGATCTACAAGGGCGACATCGTCGGTGGCAAGCGTGAGGTCACGGCTTCGGCCGCGCCCGCGGCCGGCGACCGCCGCGAGCGTCGTGAGCGGCCGAGCCGCCCGCGTCGGTCCGGTTCAGCCGGTACCACCGCGACCAGCACTGAGGCCGGGCGTGCAGCCACCGCCACTGCGGTTGCCGACGCTCCGGCAGAAAAGCAGGAGGGCTGACGCATGTTGATGCCACGGAAGGTCAAGCACCGGAAGCAGCATCACCCGGGTCGTTCCGGAATGGCAAAGGGCGGCACGTCGGTCGCGTTCGGTGAATACGGCATCCAGGCTCTCGAGCCCGCCTACGTCACCAACCGGCAGATCGAGTCGGCTCGTATCGCGATGACCCGCCACATCAAGCGTGGCGGCAAGATCTGGATCAACATCTACCCGGATCGCCCGCTCACCAAGAAGCCTGCCGAGACCCGCATGGGTTCCGGTAAGGGTTCGCCGGAGTGGTGGATCGCGAACGTCAAGCCCGGTCGCGTGATGTTCGAAATGAGTTACCCCAATGAGGAGACCGCTCGCGAGGCCCTGCGCCGCGCGATGCACAAGCTCCCGATGAAGTGCAGGATCGTGACAAGGGAGGAGCAGTTCTGATGGCTACCGGAACACCGGCCGCAGAGCTCCGCGAGCTCACCGAAGAGGAGCTCGTCGCCCGCCTGCGTGAGTCGAAGGAAGAGCTGTTCAACCTGCGCTTCCAAATGGCGACGGGTCAGCTGGACAACAACCGTCGGCTGCGCGTCGTTCGTCACGAGATCGCGCGGATCTACACGGTCATGCGTGAGCGCGAGCTCGGTCTGGCCACGGCACCCGCTGGCAAGGGAGATGCGGCATGAGCGAGAAGCAGGAAGAGCGCAACAGCCGCAAGGTACGTGTCGGCTACGTTGTCTCGGACAAGATGAACAAGACGATTGTCGTCGAGCTGGAAGACCGTAACCGGCACAAGCTCTACGGCAAGATCATTCGCACCACCTCCAAGGTGAAGGCGCATGACGAGAACGAGATCGCCGGTGTCGGTGACCGCGTTCAGCTGATGGAGACCCGTCCGCTGTCGGCCACCAAGCGCTGGCGTCTGGTCGAGGTCCTCGAGAAGGCCAAGTAAGCCTTATCTCGAGAAACTGAGTGCACCGGTCGAAGGCCCGCTTCCCGTTCGGGAGGCGGGCCTTCGTCGTTGTTACGGCAGTCGCCCGGGCGCGTTGCCGCACAATCTTTTCCGGAAACCCGATGGTGATGGAAAAATTGCTGGCGGGCTGACCGGCGGGCGTGCAAGGCTCGATGGGGTGCGGTCCTATCGGGAGGTCCTTTCCAGCTCCGCGGTGCGCAATGTGCTACTGCTGGGTGCGCTGGTTCGAATCCCGTTCTTCGCGGGGTCCGTGCTGCTCGCGTTGCATGTCGTGCAGACGCTGCACGGCTCCTACGTTCAGGCGGGCCTGCTGAGTGCGATCGTCACCGTCTGCGTCGCGGTGAGCGGACCCTGGCGCGGCAGGTTTCTCGATCGGCTGGGGCTGCGGCGCACGATCCTGCCTTCGATCCTGGTCGGTGCGGTGTGCTGGTCCTTCGCGCCGTTCGTCGACTACGTTCCGCTGCTGGTGCTCGCCGCGGTCGCGGGACTGTTCGACATTCCGGTCTTCACGGTGGTGCGCCAGGCCGTCATCGCGGCCACGACCGAGCAGAACCGGCAGCCCGCGCTCGCATTGGAATCGGTGTCGGTGGAGGCCGCGTTCATGGTCGGGCCGGTGCTCGGTGTCGGCGCCACGGCCGTCTGGTCCACCACCGTCGTGTTGTTCTGTGTGCAGATGTGCCTGGTGCTCGCGGGCGTCCTGGTGTGGCTGCTGAATCCGCCGTTGCGGTCTGCCGACGAGGATTGCTCGGACGCGACTCCGGTTGCGCGACGCGGGTGGTTCCGTTTCGAGTTCGTGGCGCTGTGTGTCGGCGCGTGCGCCGCCGTAGCAGTGCTCGCGGGCTCCGAGCTGACTTTCGTCTCCGCCATCCGAGAGTTCGGTGCGCAGCGCTGGCTCGGCGTGATCCTCGCGATCTGGGGCTTCGGCTCGTTGGTCGGCGGCCTCGTCTACGGCCTACTGCGCCGGCGTATTTCGACGTTTCTGCTACTCGCGGGCCTCGGCGCGACAACCATCCCGATGGCTTTCGCGGGTGGGCCGGTGTTCCTCGGTGCGGCGGGCTTGTTCGCCGGCCTGCTGTGCGCACCGACCCTCACCGCATCCGTCGACCAGTTGAGCAGAATCGTGCCCGAATCCGGCCGCGGTGAGGCCATCGGCTGGCACGGCGCGGCAATGACTCTCGGCAACGGCGTCGGTAGTTCGGTCGCGGGCATCGCTATCGACGCGGGCGGTTTCGCCGCCGGATTCGGGGCGTCCGCGGCCCTCGGGCTCATTCCCGGTGTGGGACTGGCGCTGCTGCTCGGTGTCGCGGAGCGGCACAGCGCAATACGGCAGCAGGAGTCTGCGCGCCGAGCCTTCGAGAAGACCACCTGAGCCCCTGCGCTCCGGCCCGAACCCGCAATGTGAGTGGCACATGGCTGCGGCAAAAACCGTGAGGGCCCACCATGGTGTGCCACTCGTGGGTCGAGGACGCGTGGCTCGGGGCGGCTGGTTGCGCGGCAGGGTTGCGTTATACGTATACATCTACTTATAGTGAGTCCAGGCGGAATGCTGGGTGATTCGAAGGTTGGCATTCCGGAAACAGCAGATCAATGAACCGCGACGGGGTCGATGGGTGCCGCCGTCGATACTGCGATGCACATTTGCGCATTGATTTATGAAATGAGGGGAATATGTCCACTGATACGCAGAAGCCGTCCAGTGCCGCATCCGAGGAGCAGTCGGCGGCCGAGGGGATCGACCTGCACAAGGGTGCTTCGGAGGAGTTCGTTGAGGTGGTGCTGAAGGTCGGGCCCGGTGGTGCCAGGCGGCAGCGCTTCTTCGGTCGGCTCGTCGGGGAATCGCGGCAGTACAGCAAGTCCGGGATCGAGACGGTTCGGGTCTACCTGAGCCGTAAGGGCAAGTATGTGGTGCATGTTCAGCGGTCGGAATGGTCGGACCTCGCCGAGTCGACCGACTGGTTCAAGGACTGGAAGAACTGGAAGAACTGGCGCGGGATGCTCGGCGCCGACGGGTTGGGTCGGGGTGACTTCACGGTCGAGGTGGTGGACTCGCTCGCACAGTTGCGCGACCGGGTGCCGGACAAGATCTACCGCATACTCGCCGACGTGACCGAGCATCCGTATTCCCAAGATCTCGACGTCTGAACTGCCAGGGTCTGACCGTTAAGTCTCGAAAGGACTTCTCCGACATGTTCGCTCGACTGGGACGCGTGGTCGTCCACAACCCGTGGAAGGTGATCGGCGCGTGGCTGCTCATCGTGATCGCGGTGGTGGCCTCGGCGCCGAAACTTACCTCGACCACCGACCAATCCGAATTCCTGCCCTCGCATTACGAGTCGATTCAAGCGATGCAGTTGCAGCAGCAGGCCTTTCCGCAGAGTGCGGCGCCTGCGGCGATCATCGTGTTCAAGCGGGCCGACAATGCGCCGCTGAACGACGAGAACGCCGCGCGGGTCGCGGCGATCGCGGCAAAGCTCGGTGACGAAAAGATCAAGGACATCACCGGAATTCAGCCCGCGCCGCCTGCCGAGAATCGGCTCGTGCAGATTGCCGCGGTGCAGATGACGAAGGTCACCACTGCAGGTGACACGACGCAGAGCGATGCGGTCAAATCGCTGCGTGACGCGCTCCAGGCGCAGCTGAAGGATACGGATCTGAAGGCGGGCCTCACCGGTCAGGCGGCACAGATGCTGGACCAGACGGAATCCAGCGCGAAGGGCATGGCCATCATCGGCATCGCCACTATCGTGCTGATTCTGGTGCTGTTGCTGATCATCTTCCGCAGCCCGGTGATCGCACTGTTGCCGATCATCGTGATCGGCGGGGTCTCCAGCACCGTAGGCGGCCTGATTGCCATGGTGAGCAAGGCTTTCGACCTCAAGGTGGACAGTTCGGTCAACGCCATCCTGCTGGTCGTGCTGTTCGGCGTCGGCACCGACTACATCCTGTTCCTGATGTTCCGCTACCGCGAAAGGTTGCGGGCAGGCGAGGATCCGAAGACCGCCATGGTCAGTGCCGTCACCCGTGTCGGTGAGGCGATCACCTCGGCAGCGGGCGCGGTGATCATCGCGTTCATGGCGCTGACGCTGTCCACCCTCGGCATGTTCCGTGCGCTCGGTCCGGCACTGGCGATCGCGGTCGCGGTGGCGTTGCTGGCCGGACTCACCCTCGTTCCCGCGATTGTTTCGTTGCTCGGCACCAAGGTGTTCTGGCCGTCGAAGGCGTGGCAGGTGGAGCCGAAGGGAGCGCGTTTCGCCGCGGTCGGCGCGGCGCTCGGGCGTCGTCCCGGTGCGTTCGCTGTGGTCTCCGGTGGCCTGCTCGTCGCACTCGGCGTGTTTGCCTTCGGCTTCAACCCCACCTTCGATCTCAGCTCGGGTTCGACCTCGGACACCTCCGAATCCGCCGTCTACAGCAAGGAATTGCTCAAGGGCATGCCGGCGGGAGCCACTCAGCCCTCGGATGTGCTGCTGCACTCGGAGGGCGGTGCACTGACCGCCGCTCAGCTCACGGATTACCGTGCCGCGCTGGCCGGTGTGTCGGGCGTCGGCCAGGTATCGGAGCCGCATCCGTCGAGTGACGGAGCGGTCGCCGAATTCCAGGTGACGCTGAGCTCCGCGCCGGAATCGGATGCCGCGCTGGACACGGTTCGTGGTCCGCTGCGCGACACCGCACATGCTGCGGCGCCCGCGGGCACGACCGCCGTCGTGGGTGGCATCACCTCGGTCTTCGTCGATTTCCAGGATGCGATGAACCACGACTACACCGTCGTGTTCCCGGTGGCGGCCATTCTGATCATGATCGTGCTGGCGCTGCTGCTGCGCAGCATGGTCGCACCGTGGTACCTGATGGCCTCGGTATTCCTCGGATTCGCCGCGACCCTCGGCGCCGCGGTGCTGGTTTTCCAGCACTTCCAAGGCAATTCGGGCCTGATCTTCACCCTTCCGGTGATCATGTATCTGTTCGTGGTCGCACTCGGCACCGACTACAACATCCTGATGGTCGCCCGGTTGCGGGAAGAGGCCCGCGAGGGCCGCGACCCGCGCCAGGCCGCCGCGCTCGGCGTGCACCACACCGGCCCGACCATCGCCGCGGCGGGCGTCATCCTGGCGGGGACCTTCGCCTCGATGATGTTGGCGGGCAACAATGTGTTGTCTCAGATGGGCTTCGCCATCTCGGTCGGCATTGCCGTCGCCGCTTTCATCATGGCGATGTTCTTCACCCCGGCGGTCACCGCGCTGCTCGGCCACCGGGCCTGGTGGCCGGGTCATGGTGATCGAGGTGCGAAGCAGAGTAGTGCGAGCTCGCCATCTGACGACTATTACGCCCCGCGCCGAGACGACGCCCAGCAGGTTCCCGCTGGTAGCGGCGGATCGAACCGGGGTTGGTCGAACACCGGGGAGTGGCGTAGGTAATCACGAACGAAAAGGGCCGTCCGCTCGGAACATCCGAGCCGGGCGGCCCTTCCTTCGTCTGAGCGTTCGGCAGACTGTGCAATCGGCAGGTGGCGCAGGGGCGTTGGACCTTGCGGACGCAGTCGAGGACTCGGCGACCGTGACGGAAGGATGCCGCCAGCTCGCCGATGTGCAGCAGGCTCTGGTCGGCAGTGGGGGTCGAACTCGAGGTTGGTCGACCACCGGGAGCGGCGCTGACAGTCGCGGCGAAAGGGCTGTCTGTTCGGATGTTCGGAATGGGCGGCCTTTTTGGCGTCTCAGCGATCAGCTGACGGCGTAGGGGCGGCGGACCTTGCGGGCGGAGTCGAGGACTCGGGAGACCACGGCGCGGGGGAGACCGACCTCGTTGCCGATGCCCATCGGCGTCCAGGATTGGTCGGCGAGGGTCAGGATCTCGGCGACTTGTTCCACCGGGAGGGTGGAGAGGCCGCGGTCGGCGATTTCCCGTGCTACTGCCCATACTTCGACGTCGTCGAGTTCGGCAACGATCTCGTCTGTTTCGGATACGAGGGAGTCGGCGGAGAGCGCTTGGACGGTTTCGTTGATCACGTCGACAGAATTACGGCGCGGGAGGTCGCCGGCGATGGACGGTTCAGCGTCTGTGGTGCTCTCGGCGCGGAGTTGCGGGCTGCTGCGATGGGCCTCGTCGGTGTCCTCGTCTGCGGGGCGCTCCGTGCTGGTGTTGCGCTCGGAGTGGTTGTTGCGCTGTGGTTTGCGCTCGGATCGAGTCGGCCGCTCCTGGTCGGCAGTGGGCTCGACGCGCTCTGTGTGGTTGCGGGACTGCGCTTTCCGGCTGTCGGCTGCTACTGGACTCTCGGCAGTGGCAGGTTGTTCAGTATGTCCGTGGCGCTCGACCCCATTGCGGGACGGTGGTTTACGGAGTTCAGCCGAATCGGTCGCAGCCTTGTCGATAGCCGCGGAGCTCGGCGCCGCGGCCTGATGGCCATTGCGTCGGGGGAGCGGGACCGCGTGCAGCGGGTAGCCGATGGTCGGATCGAGCTCGGCCGGTGCCGAATCATTGTTGCTGCTGGATCCCGTGTTTTCGGCGTGGGGTTCGATTGTCGGCTCGATCAGCGCTTCGAGATCGCGTGCCGCGAGTAATTCCAGCAGGTCGGCTGGCTCGTCCCGGGGGATCGCCGCGACCGGGACGGCGGTGTCGGCGGTGACACGGTGACTCGGCTGCACTCCGGGCAGGTCGTTCGACTCGACCACCGGTGCGCTGTCGATCAGCACCGCATAGCGCCCGGACACCCACGCGTGCAGCCAGATCACGACGCCGACCATGACCGGCGCGATCGCATACTCGGCGGCGCGACCGAGCGCGCCCGCGGCCAGATGCGGGCCGGCGTTCAAGGCGATAGTGGTGCCGAGCAATGCGCTCTCGAAGAAGATGACTTTGCCGCGGGCGAGTTCACGACCCCATCGCGCGGCCGTCGTCGCGGCGACCATGATGGTGATGATCGGGATCGAGATCATCGCCTCGATCCCGTAGCTCAACCAGTACAGCGGGTCGGTCATATCGCCGCTGGGGACCAGGTTGTGCTGCACGTTGACCCCGGCCCACACCATGCCGAGCACCACGACCGCGATCAGTGCCCGCGACGACCATTCCGCGCGCCGGTACAGCTGGGCAAGCCGCGCATCCTGATTCGACACCCGTCGCCGTGCCGCGAGCGCCCGCCGATGCCATCGCGCGTCGGCGTCGTCGGACTTCCTGATGGCGGCCGCGGTGCGCCGGTCGCGCTCCTCGGCCGCGAGCTCGTCCTCGACTGCCCGCCGCCGCTGCCCCCGCCGCTGGGCCCGAACCCATTCCGCGAGTTCGCGTTCCGCCGCGATCTCTGCATCGGACAGCACCGCCAACAGCGCCGCATCGTGTTGCAACGGCAACTTGCCACGTGCGGCGGCAACGCGCTGCGCCAATGCGTCGATCTCGGAACTGGCGATCTCGGAATTATTGGTCGACGGTCCGTCGCGCATCGCGAGCCTTCCCGGGAGCAGGTGTCATACCGTGAGACCTACTTGCTCGAACATATGTGTGATCGCAGTGAGACTAAACCGACATCTCCCCGAGGTCAATGCCGACGCTCGAACACCTGCTCGAATCGAGAGCGGCCACCCATTCGAATCATGCGAGCGATCGGCGCCCCCATCACACGTTCTTGTGGCAGACCGCCTCGAGCATGATGCCGTCGGGGTCGGTCCAGAATGTGGCGTAGTAGGGCGGCGGATACTGCGGGAATTCTTGTGGAGTATGGACGACTTCATCGCCGCGGGCGGCGGCCCATGTGTGCACGCGGTCGACAGCCGCGCGGGTCGGGACCATGAAGGCGAGGTGCTGAAGTCCGGGGTGTGCGCGCGAATAGCCGGACGATTCGGCGGGATAGAAGAACAGGAAGGTGCCTACCTTGCCATTGCTCGGGCGGTAGGCGAATTGTGTGTCATCGTGCACTAACGGCTCGTAGTCGAGCAGCGGCATGAGTGCGTCGTAATAAGTATGGGCGGCAACGAGATCGCCGACGTTGATGCCGAGGTGTCCTAGGGGCATCTTCGCAATGTAGCTCGATCAGCTGAGTGTGGTGTGCCAGACGATGGCGGCCGCGAGGGCGCCCGCACCGTTGACCGACCAGTGCAAGGCGATCGGGGCGAGCAGGCTGCCGCTGCGCCTGCGAAGCCAGGTGAACACCACGCCCGCGGCGGCGGTCGCCGCGACGGCGAGGATGATGCCGATGATCTGGCCGGCGACGCCGCCGCCGATGAATCCGCTCAGTCCCCGATTGCCCGAGGTCAGGCCGAAGGACGAGGCGATGTGCCACAGGCCGAACAGCAGTGAGCCCGCGGCGAAGACGCCACGGGCGCCGTAGACCCGATCGAGGGTGCCGTGCAGCACGCCGCGGAATGCCAGTTCCTCGGGGATCACCGTTTGCAGTGGGATCACGATCATCGATGCGATCAGCGCGCCGGAGATGGTGGCGTAGCGGTCGGCGAGGAAGAACGGACGGGTCATCGGCAGCATCGCACCGACCGCGACGACGGCGAGCACCAGGCCGACAGCGGCCAGCGCGTATATCGAGCCGCGGCGCCAGTGTCGTGGCGAGAGTCCCAGCTCGGACCAGCCGAGTCCGCGACGTCGAACCAGCGCCAGCAGCGCGAGGGCGGCGACCGGGACGGTCACGATGCTGGCCCACGCCGTGGTGAAGTGGGCGATCAGATTGGTGCCTGCCAGGACGACCACAACGACGGCCACGTCGATGTACGCGTGCAGTGTGTGGCCGGGCGGGGCCGCTTCCTCGGAGTCCTGTTGAAGCATCCGGCTCAGTCTACTTATCCGCGTCGGCCTGGGAAGATCTGTGATCGATCTGACTGAAACGCGTTTCAGTCAGCCCATGCTTTCGGGTCCGTCCAGGCCTGTAGCGTGCGCGTAGTTTCGAAGCGGCGCGGCACGCCGGTGATCGGGTCGGTGAACTCGAGCGACGAGGCGAGCAATTGCAGTGGCTTGGTGAAATCGTCCACCGGCTTGTCGGTGAGCACCGGATAGAAATCGTCGCCGAGGATCGGGATGCCGAGACCGTTCATATGCAGCCGCAGCTGGTGGGTGCGACCGGTCAGCGGGCGCAGCCGATAGCGGCCGAGCCCGTCGCGGTGCTCCAGCAGTTCGATCCGCGTTTCGGCGTTGGGCTCACCGGCCACTTCCTGCGCGACGAGCACCTGCTTTTCCTTGATGATGCGGCTGCGCACCGTGCGCGGCAGCTCGAGCGCGGGATCGTAGGGCGCGATCGCCTCGTACTCCTTGCGGACGGTCCGCTTGTGGAACATCGTCTGATACGCGCCGCGTCGCGCCGGATTGGCGATGAACAGAATCAGGCCCGCGGTGACGCGGTCCAGCCGATGGGCCGGGATCAGATCGGGCAGCTCGAGCTCGCGGCGCAGCCGAACCAGCGCGGTTTGCAGAATGTGCTGACCGCGCGGAATGGTGGCAAGGAAGTGCGGCTTGTCCACCACGAGCAGGTCGTCGTCGCGGTGCACGATGGTGATGCCGAAGGGAACGGTGGTCTCGTCGGGCAGGTCACGGTGGAACCACACCGCACCACCGGGGACATACGGCGCGTCGAGCGTGAGCGGACCCTCGAGATCGACAATGCCGCCTTCGCGCAGCAGTTGGTCGATTCTGGCCGCAGGCACCCGGGGCAGCCGCTCGACCAAATGGTCACGAACGGTCGCCCAATCACCCTCCTCCGGCAGGCGGAGGCGGGCCGGATCCAGGCCGTACCGCTTGGGCAACGGCGGCTGCTGCCTCCTTCTCATCAGGAATGACAGTAGTCGGCTCGCTAGAGCGGTCCGGATGGTGATACCCGAAACCGGGTCAGAATCCGCGCAGGCGGTCGGGCGTGACCCGGACGGCGACGGAGTATTCGGCGAAGAACTCTTCGTCGGTCATCGAGATATCGACGAGGCCCTTGGTGTATTTCTCGGTATAGGCGGCAATCTCCTCCGCGGTGGCGCCCGATTCGTCGACGCGGGCGGTGCCGGTGAGGATGACGACATTGCCGCCGGTTTCGGTGGCATTGAGGTTCAGCGAGACCCGGGAATTGCGGGCGATATTGCGCAGCTTGGGCTTGTCGGGCTGGCTGAAGAACAGAAATTCCTCGCCGTCCCAGCCGAACCAGACCGGGTTCGGCTGCGGGGTTCCGCTGGCGCCGACGGTGGTCAGCCAGATGACTTGTTCGCTGTCGAGGCGTGCGGCGACCTTGGCGCCGAAGGTGGTGCCGGGATCGACGACGGGGGTGGAGCGATCGGATTCTGTGGTGGTCATGACGGTAGGTAACGCCGGCGTGCCGTCTTCGATTCCATCGGCGACCCGGCTACGGCTCCGCGCGCTCGTCCAGCACCATCAGGCGGGCCTCCACCAGGGTCCGGCGCGCCCTGCGGCGAACCTTGCACACATCCACGCCGCAGGACAGGTGGACCTGCATCGCGCGATGAGCCTCGCCTGTGGTGAGTTCGCCGGGATCTGTTCGGCAATCGGCAATAGTCGAAATGATTTGCGTAACGAACATTTTCACAACTCCACCTATTGATACTCGCGACCACAGGCGGGTGGCGATCGGCACTGATCGAATTCCGTTGGGTCGTATTGCTATAGGTGGAAAACGTAACGAGCGGCATTGGTTCGGGTAGGCGGTATGGCCTGCCGTTCACATAAGCTTCCGCGTTGCGTCGAACACCGGAAAGCATCGGGCCCGATGCAGTTTTCGTGCATGGACACCACGAGTACCCCGGTGCAACAACCCCTTCCGGTATCCCGCTCGTTCACCTCGGAGTGGCGGAGGTTCCGGTGAGCAGGGTGACCGCGGCAGTCCGGATGATGTCGTCGGTGGCGGGGGATCGGTGCGCCGCGATGCCCGATCGCATCAGTGTCGCGCCTTCCATGAGTGCGACGAAGGTTTCCGCGCGGGCGCGGGCGGTGGCGGGATCCGACTCGGGCTGATGGTGTCGGATGAATTCGGCCACCTGGTGGGTGTATTCGGCGTAGAATGTCGTGACGACATCCCGGATCGTGGGTTCGGCGGCCGCGATTGCCCAGATTTCGATGAAGAGTCGGACCAGGGGGCCGTCGTCGTGCTGGATCAGTTGTCCCTTGTCTTCCAGAACGTCTATCTCTTCGATCAGTCGGTGGCCGAGAACATTCGGATCGGCAGGCCGGAGGCCACCGACGCCGAGGTGCGGCGCGCGGCCGAGGCGGCCAGGGCGGACGAGATCGTCGACCGGCTCCCCGATGGCTTCGACACCCGCGTCGGCGAGGGCGGCGTGGCGCTCTCCGGCGGTGAGCGCCAGCGTGTTTCGATCGCGCGGCACTGCTCGAGGACGCGCCGATCGTGTTGTTGGACGAGGCAACCAGCGCGCTCGATCCGCACAGCGAGGCAGTCGTTGTGCGCGGAGTGCACGAACTCACCAGGGACAAGACGGTGATCGTTGTCGCGCATCGGCTGACCACCATCGCGCACGCCGACCAGATCCTGTTCGTCGACGGCGGTCGCATCGTGGAACGCGGTACGCACGCCGAACTGCTCGCGGCAGACGGCCGATATGCCGAGTTCTGGAACGAGCGCTCGCGTGCCACCGGCTGGCGGCTGGAACCGGCTCCGGCATAGCGACTATCGGCGGACCGGGTCGTGGATGCCCGAGTTCACTCGGCGGCCGCAGACGAGACGTCCGCGGCCTGCGCACCACGCGGTTGGACAAGGAACGCCACCAGAATCTCGTCGGCCGCATGGTGCGTCGGTGGCGGTCTGCAACCGTCGACGATGCCGGGGATGGGATCGAGATACATGAAACGCCGCACCCGCTAGGCGAAGCGGATGCGGCGTCGGACAACCGTGCGGAACTACTTCCAGTAGGCCTGGTATTTGATGGCCGTCTTCGGCAGGTTGTGGGTGGTCTTGAGGGTCTTCACGATCGAGCGCGTGCTGGCACCATCACAGGCGACCCACGCGAATGCATCACCGGGGCAGGCGATTTCCTGTGCCTTTTCGCGCAGCAGACGCCCGTCGTCGATGCGCTGCATCCAGGTCACCTGGTGGTGCGGCTTGTTGCGCAGCGGCAGGGTCCGGTCGGATTCGTACTGCCATTCCAGCCAGACGCGGGCCGGGGTGTCGCCGATAGCCTCCAGCAGTGAGTTGATCGCGGGCAGTGACGCAGTGTCGCCGAAGACGATGTACTCGCTCGGAGTGGCCTCCGGCAGTGTGAAATTGGACCCGAGCACCGTGACGTCGAGCTTGTCGCCGACAGCGGCCCGCTGCGCCCACTTGGTCGCCGGTCCGTCGTGCAGCACGAACTCGATGAAGAAACTGTCGCCTGCAGGATCCGGATCGACGAGGGTGTAGCCGCGGTGGTGCAGCTTGTCGCTGGTCTCGTCCGGAATCCACAATCTGACCCACTGGGTGGGGTGCACCGGGTGGTCGGCGAGCAGTCCACCCGCGGTGAAGCCGATCCGGATGAATGTGTCGGTCAGGTACTCGGTCGAGGTGACCGTGAGCTGGTAATCATCGCCGCCCCAGGCCTTGACCAGTACTCCGTTGAATCCCTTGCCCATGCGACTAAGGTTAGCCTAACGACACTTGATTGTCGCGGGCTACCTGTCACCGCGGCCGAGCGACCGAAAGCGGCCACCGAGCGTTCGGTGGCCGCTTTCCCTTGCGGCGCCGGGTATTACGAGGCGTCGTTCATCACAGGCTGCAGGGCAGGAACGCGACACTGGCCACCGTGCACTCGGATTCGCGGGTCAGCTTCCAGGTGCCGTCGAGCTGGCGCCAGGTGAGGTTGAACTGGAACGGGTCGAAGCCGTCGACGGCGGTCTGCAGCTTCGCGCTGAGGGTGTCGCCGTTGACGCTGACCGGGCCGAGGATGGTCCACCGGAAGCTGGGCGGCGCGGCGGCCATGGCCCCGCCGACCTGGTCGAGCAGCGGCAGTCCGGCCTCGCCTGCCTCGAGTTCGGCGGCGCGGGCGGCGCGGGACGCACCGGTGTTGATCGCGAGCGCCAGCTTGGCTTTCAGCTCGCCGGTGCCAGGGGCCTCGGCCCGCAGCGGCGCGGTGAGCGGCGCCGCGATGGCCGGCGTCGCCACGGTTGCGGTGGCGAAAGCGCCGATCAGCGCGGTGGCTGCGAGCGTGACGACCTTCTTGCGTGCGGTGCTGAGCATGGGTGTTCGTCCAATCTTTCGGGGCTGGGTGCTTCGGTGATCCCGAGCACCCGTACAGCAATATAAGGTAAGCCTATGCAAATATGGGGGCGAGTTTGCGGCTGTGTTCGCGAACACAACACGAACGGGCACGGCGCTCGCGAGAGAGTGGGAGAGCGGAGTGGAGACCCTTCTGGTAGTCGGTGCGGGACCCAAAGCCCTAGCGGTGGCGGCGAAGTCGCATGTACTGCGGAAACTCGGATTACCCGCGCCGCGCGTGATCGTGGTCGAGGCGCACGCGGTGGGTGGCAACTGGCTGCCCAGCGGCGGCTGGACCGACGGCCGGCACCGGCTGGGCACGAGCCCGGAGAAGGACATCGGCTTCCCGTACCACTCCACTTGGGCGCGCGGCCACAACGGCGCGATCAACGAGGCGATGATGGCCTACAGCTGGGCCGCCTTCCTGGTCGAGCACGGCACCTATGCCGAATGGATCGATCGCGGCAGACCTAGTCCGCAGCACCATGTTTGGGCCAAATACCTGCAGTGGGTGGCGCGCGAGATCGATCTGGAATTGGTGCTCGGCACTGTCGGTTCGATCAGGCAGCGACCGGATGCGGCGGTCGAGGGTTGGCTGGTATCGGTCGCCGACGCCGATGGCGGCATGACCGAAATCGACGCGGACGCATTGATGATCACGGGTCCAGGGCGCAGCACCAAGGCGCTCGCCGAACATCCGCGCGTGCTCAGCATCGCCGAATTCTGGGATCTGGCCGGTAGGCGTCGGCTTCCGGTCTGTTCGCGTGCGGCGGTCATCGGCGGAGGTGAGACGGCGGGATCGGCGTTGGACGAACTGGTCCGGCACGAGATGCTGACCATCTCGGTGATCTCGCCGATGGCGACCCTGTACACCCGCGGCGAAAGCTTCTTCGAGAATGCGCTCTACAGCGATCCGAACAAGTGGAGCGCGCTGAGTATGCAGGAGCGGCGCGATGTCATCCGGCGCACCGACCGCGGCGTGTTCTCCGTTCGGGTGCAGGAAAGTCTGTTGGGCGACAGCCGCGTTCATCATCTGCAGGGTCGCGTGACCCGCATCGTCGAGCAGGGTGAGGGCGTGGCGTTGACGCTGCGCAACGAGTTGCGCGCCGACCAGGTGCACAACTTCGACTTGGTGGTTGACGCGACCGGCGGGCAGCCGCTGTGGTTCCTCGACCTGATCGACGCCGATGCCAAGGATCTGCTGGAGCTCGCCATCGGCGGCCCGCTCACCCAGTCCAGGATCGAGTCCGCTATCGGCTACGACCTCGCTGTCGCCGGCCTCGGTGCCAAGCTCTACCTGCCGAGCA
Source organism: Nocardia sp. NBC_01009 (assembly GCF_045208035.1). Lineage (NCBI taxonomy): Bacteria > Bacillati > Actinomycetota > Actinomycetes > Mycobacteriales > Nocardiaceae > Nocardia > Nocardia sp. NBC_01009. The sequence goes on from NZ_CP108695.1 coordinate 2,135,815, forward strand.
TGGCCGCGGTGGCGCAGGGGCCCGGTTTCCCGAATCTCAGTTGCCTCGGCGAGCTTTCCGATCGCGTGCTGCGCACCGCTCCCGTGCGTTCCTCGGCTCGTGCGCGTGTGAACGTGAGCGCGCTGGCCAGCTGAGCAACCCGACGGCAATGTAGGGTAGGCTGCCCTTACTATTGTTGAGATGAGGTTCGGTTCATGCGTGTCGTGTCGTTCGGCTTCCAGACCTGGGGGCGCAAAACTCTGCAAGCCCTGATTGATTCGGACCATGAGGTGGTGCTCGCGGTCACCCATCCGGCCAGTGCGCAGTCCTACAAGGCGATATGGTCGGATTCGGTCGAGGAGCTTGCGCGCGAACACGGAATTCCGGTGCACCTCACCGAGCGGGCCGATGCGCAGACCATCGATCTGGTGAAGCGGGCCGAGCCCGACGTGATCGTGGTCAACAGCTGGTACACCTGGATGCCCGCGGAGCTCTACAACCTTCCGCCGCACGGCACCCTGAACCTGCATGATTCGCTGCTGCCGAAGTTCACCGGATTCTCCCCGGTGCTCTGGGCGCTGATCAGTGGCGAATCCGAATTCGGTCTGACGGTTCACCGCATGGACGAGGGCCTCGACACCGGAGACATCCTGGTGCAGCGTTCGCTGCCCATCGGTCCCGCCGACACCGGCACCGAACTCGTGCTGCGCGGGATGGAGATGATTCCTGGTGCGGTGCACGAGGCGCTGGCCGCGCTGGAATCCGGCACCGCGATCTGGCGACCGCAGAACACGGCGGAGCGCACGTACTTTCACAAGCGCTCGGAGCGCGACAGCCTGATCGACTGGAGTTGGTCGGCGGTCGATCTGGAGCGTTTTGTCCGCGCGCTGTCCGAACCGTACCCGCGGGCCTACACGTTCTATCGAGGCGAACGGATCGAGGTGCTCGAAGCGGAGGTTTCACAGGCGCGCTACGGCGGCACCCCAGGCCGGGTGATCGTGCAGGAGGGCGGCGGCGCGGTCGTCGCCGGTCTCGACGCGCATCGCGGCGCGAACCGGGGCCTGGTGATCGCCAAGATTCGAACGGCCGCAGGCGTGGAGCACTCCGGGGGCGAATTCTTCGCGCGCGGGGGTTATCTCACCGACCAATGAGACGGTGACCCACGCGACAGTCGTAGAATAATTAGGGTAGCCTACGCTAATATCGGGCGACCGATTTTCAGACCACATATCAGCTAGTGCAGCGAGTGTGGGGGGTGTTGTACGCCGCCGATAGCAGTGGCGATTGGTGGCGCGAATTTTCCGCGCTCACGATCGTCCGGCGGGAGCGCAGGAGTGAGAAATGCCAGCAAGTCTCGGATGGATCCGACAGTTCCACAAACCCCGTTCGGCCGATTGCCCACCACTGCTGATCTGCCCGCACGCTGGTGCGGGGGCCTCCGCGTATCGTGCGTTCTCCAAGGCGCTGAGTGCGCACTTCGATGTGCAGCTGCTGCAATACCCCGGTCGCCAGGACCGGGCGGCCGAACCTGCCGCCGCGACCCTTCCCGAGATGGCCGCCGGTGCGCTCGAGGGATATCTCTCGGCACCGCAGCATCGGGACGCTCCACTCACCCTTTTCGGGCACAGCATGGGCGCTATCGTGGCCTTCGAATTCGTCCGCCTCGCCGAGACTTCGGGAGTGGATGTCCGACTGCTCGCGGCATCGTCCGCGGCCGCGCCCGGTCGGATCGCCGACCTGCCTGGGCATCCCACCACGGACGAGGAACTCCTCGACCACCTGGCCGCGCTCAACGGCACCGACGCGGATGTCATGGCCAGCCGTGATGTCATGCGGATGGCGTTGCCGGTGATGAAGGCCGACTATCGGGCCTTCGACGCTTACTCGTGCGCCGCCGACGTCCGGGTCGACGTCCCGCTGCAGGTGCTCGGCGGTGACGAGGATCCGTTCGTCACGCCGCGCGATCTGTACGCGTGGTCGGCGCATACCAGCGCGGATCTCGAGGTGACGCTGTTCGCGGGAGGCCACTTCTACATCGGCGACCATCTCGACGGCATCGCGGAACTGCTTGTGCCGCAGACCAGCACAGTCGCGTAGCGATCACACAGAGGACATGATGAGGACATCCACAACCGACGATCCGATCGTCGTCGTCGGAATGGCCGTCGAGGCGCCCGGGGGGATCGACACGCTGCCCGCCTTCTGGTCGATGCTCGCGGAGTCCCGCGAGATGATCGGCCCGTTCCCGCGCAATCGGGAATGGCCGGTCGAGGAGTTGCTTTCGCTGGGCCGGATCGACGGCTGGTCGCCGGTGCGCGACGCCGGTGGGTTCCTCGATGGCGCCACGGAATTCGATCCGATGTTTTTCGGGATCACCCCGCGCGAGGCGGTCGCAATGGACCCGCAGCAGCGGGTGGGCATGCGGGTCGCCTGGCGGGCGTTGGAGCATGCCGGACTCAATCCGGGTGCGCTGGAGAGCATGCAGGCCGGTGTGTGGATGGGTGTCTCCGCCACCGAGTACGGGCCCGGCGTCGCAAGCGTCAACGAGTACAGCGGTTACCGGGTGACCGGTACCGCCCTCGGCGCGGTCGCGGGCCGGATCTCGCACGGACTCGGTCTGATCGGGCCGTCGGTCAGTGTGGACACGGCCTGCGCCTCCTCATTGACCGCGGTTCATCAGGCCGCCGCCGCGATTCGTGCGGGGGAGTGCGACTGGGCGCTGGCCGGTGGGGTGTGCGTCATGGGCTCACCCGGCGCCTTCTACGAGTTCTCGAAGAACAATGCGCTGGCTACGGATGGCCACTGCCGTCCCTACGCGGCGGACGTAACCGGCACTCTCTGGGGTGAGGGCGCCGGAGTTGTGGTGCTGGAGCCTGAATCCCGGGCTCGCGAACTGGGGCACCGGATCTACGGCCGCCTGCTCGGTTCGCGGATCAACCACAACGGCAAGGGTGCACCGCTGGCCGTTCCGAGTGCCGCCGCCCAGGAACGTCTGGTCCGCGACACGCTGGCTGTTGCCGACATCGCGCCGGAGCTGGTCGGTCTGATCGAAGGCCACGGCACCGGGACACCGGTCGGAGACCCGCTCGAGCTGACCGCGCTGAGCAGGACATACGGGTCCGGTCGCGCGCTGCTCGGCTCGGTCAAATCCAATGTCGGTCACGCCCAGGCCGCCTCGGGGGTGCTCGGCCTGATCAAGGTGCTGTTGTGCGGCGCCAACGGCCAGATCGCGCCGACGCTGTGGAGTGACAACCCGACGACCGAAATCGATTGGGATAAAACCGGTTTGCAGCTGGCCGTCGAATTCGATGCGTGGGAACCGGTTGACGGCATGCGTTACGGCGCCGTGTCGTCGTTCGGCGTCGCGGGTACGAATGCGCACGCGATCATCGGCATGCCGGCGCTGGAGGAGGATTCCGATGTCTAGCTACCAGATGCCGGACGGCACCATCCCGGTGTTGCTGTCCTCCGATACGGCCGACGGGTTGCGTGCCGAAGCCGCCGCGATCCTCCGCTACCTCGAGGGTCATCATCGTGTATCCCCAAATCAATTGGCGGACATGCTATTTCGAACACGCACACCGCGCCGCCATCGGGTGCTCGCCCTGGTGCGCACCCGCGAGGAACTGCTCGAGGCGTTGAGTGCGTTCCTAGCGGAGGCCACGCATCCTGCCGTGATAGCCGGGGACAGCGCGGCCACCGCCCGCCGGGTCGGGTTCGTATTTCCCGGCCAGGGCAGTCAGCGGCCCGGCATGGGGGCACTGTATTACAAGATGTCGCAGGAATATCGGGCCACGATCGACGAGTGTGCCGCGATCCACCTGGAACGGTTCGGCGACGACAAGCCCCTGCACTACCTGCTCGGGCACGCCGGCCGGTTCGACGACACGGTGTGGGAAGTTCAGCCTGCGTTGATGTTCCATATGGTCGGCCTGGCCGCCATGTGGCGTGCGGCCGGTGTCACGCCGGGCGCCACCATCGGGCACAGCCAGGGTGAGCTGGCGGCTGGTGCGGTCTCGGGCATCATGACGCTGCGAGATGCGGTGCTGGCCGTGACCCACCGCGCCAAGCTGGTCGGCCGGATGTCGCCGGGTGGTTTCTCGATGGCCGTGCTCGGCATGGATCGCGATGACTGTGAGGCCTTGCTGGCCAGGCATTCCGGCTGGGCAGAGCTGTCGGTGATCAACTCCCCGCACATTCTGGCCATCTCCGGTGACCGCGCCACCATCGTCGAGATGGTGGCGCTCGCGAACTCGCGCGGTCAGTTCGCCAAGGAGATCCGGGTCGCGTATCCCGCGCACACCTCGATTGTCAGCGAGTACCGGAGCGATCTGGAGGCCGTGCTCAACGACGAGATGAGCAGCAGCCATTTTGCGGTCACCGAAATTCCCAGCTACGGAGCGACGCTCGGCGTTCCCATCACGCCCGACCTGACACATCGGCACTACTGGTACTGGAACCTGCGCAATCGGGTGCGATTCGATCGCGCGGTAGTCGCGGCGGCGACCGACGGGGTGGACACCCTGATCGAGATCGCCGAGCATCCTATGCTGCAGCTGGCCTTGCAGGAGAACCTGACCCTGGTGCCCGAGTCGGTGCCCGCCAAGGACTTCCGGGTCATCGGCACTTCGCTGCGCACCGCCGAAGGGCTGCGGGAGTTCACCAGGAACGTGGCCACCGTGGCGGTGCACGACCTGAACTACCGATGGGACGCGCTGCGCGCCGAATCCGGTTCGAGCACAGTGGAACTACCATTGCGCGATTTCCCGAACACGGTGATGAAACGCCAGCAGCTGTGGGCCCCGAACCAATCGGCGACCGTGTCGAGCGAGTCAACCGAAGCCGACCACGGTCAGCGCCCGACCCGGTTTGCCGAGAACTGGGTACGGCTCGAGCGTCGGTCCCTGGTGTCGCCGCGCAGCCTGTTGGTCGTCGACCACACCGGGCGTTGCGGCGAACTGGCCGCGGCAGTGTGCGCCGCGGCGTACAACCATGGCGCGAGCGCGACGGTCTACGACCCGGACAAGCCTGCGGCCATCGCGGACTACAACTCGGTTGTCGTCCTGCTGCCCGAACTCCCGGACCAGGACGCACCCGCCGCGGTCCACGAACTCTCCGATTTCTACGCCTCTCGGTGGCTGCCCGCCATCGACCCGACCGTCGTTGACTGCTGGCTGGTGACCATCGGGGGCGAGTCGGTGGTAGCCGAAGATCCCGCGCCGCATTTGTTCCACGGCGCGGTGTCCGCCGGATTCCGCTGCATCGGTCTAGAGAACATCGGTACCGCGTTCCGTCATCTCGATCTGGGAGCAGGCGATGTGGATGCGGCGCGAGCCGCGACCATCGTGCGCGCCTTGCACACCAAGGACGAGGCGCAACTCGCGCTGCGCGGCGGCGGGCTCTACGCCAAGCGGCTCGAAGTGGATTCCGCGCGCCCGACCGAGACGCCGGACCCCCGAGACCTCGAGCACGTCGTAATCGTCGGCGGCACTGGGACTTTAGGCCTGAAGTTCGCCGAATACCTCGCCCGTCGCGGTGCCGAGCGCATCACGCTGCTGAGCCGCTCGGGCGAAACCGAGGCGGTCGCGGGTCGATTGCGGGCCATCCGGGAAATCGGTGCCGAAGTGATCGTCGCCGCCTGCGATGTCAGCGATGAATCCAGCGTGCGACGGCTCGCCGCCGACCACATGGCCACGCCTGCCACCATGCTCGTACACGCCGCGGTGAACTATGTGGGCGCCGAACTCGCCGATATCACCACCGAGAAGGTGCTCGAGATGGCGAGCTCGAAAATCATCGGCACCGATCATCTCCTCCGGCTACTTCCGCTTGCCGACGCTTGCCGAATCATCATCTGTTCTTCCGCGGCGGCCATCTTCGGCGGCCGGGGACAGATTCTGTACTCCACCGTCAATCGGATGCTCGACGTGCTGGCGACCCGGTTGCGGTTCTCGGGCACGAATGCTGTTGCGGTGCAGTGGGGAATCTGGGATCTCGAAGGACCGCTGCATGCGGTGGGCCTCGACCGGATCACCGCCGCGGGTGGCGTCTCCATGGACCCGCGCGATGCCCTCGCCGTCGGTTTCACCGAACATGCCGAAATCGGCCGGCCCGGAAACCGTCTCGTGATGGCCGCCGATTGGGCGCAGCTGTCCGACATCATCTCCGCGGTCGGCTGGGGTCCGCTGCTGACCGACATACTGGCACAGGTGGAGCTGCTCACGCCGGCGCTGACGGTGGCAGACGCCGTCGCGGCGCAGCCCGTTGCCGAGCAGTCGAGTGCGGCGGCCGCAGTCGATGTCTCGCTGTCCGACCAGGTCCTGCGGCAGCTGGGCAAGGTGATGGGCACCGACGGCACCGAATCCATCGACGGCTCTGTCCCGTTGGTGGCGCTCGGCCTGGATTCGCTGCAGGCGTTGGATTTCCGCAAGCGGATCAAGGCGGAGCTGGACCGCGACCTGCCGGTCGCAGCGATTCTGGGCGGCGCATCGCTAAACGATGTCGTGCTGCTGATGGCAGAGAACACCAACTAGGGCTAGGGGCAGATTCATGTCGCACACCGATGGCACGAACCTCTCCGTGCTCGACCGCCGCAAGCTGCTCATGCAGCAGCGCCTGCGCGAAAGCGGGCTGGCCGCAGCGGATTCCGCCGCGAGCCCGGTCCCGCAGATCCGCGCAGGCGAGCGCTACCCGCTCTCCGCGGGCCAGCGCCGGATGTGGTTCCTGCAGACCAGGGACGCCGCGGACACCACTCTCAATATTTGCGTGTCCTACCGGCTGACCGGGGCGCTGGACGAGGCCCGGCTGCGCGCCGCCGTCAACGGCGTGGTCGCCAGGCACGACATCCTGCGCACCACCTACGGTGTCGACGCCGAGGGCGAGCCGTACCAGGTGTTCCAGGAGACCTCGGAGATCGACTGGCAGTCCCACGATCTGATGGATCTGCCCGAATCGGGCCGCGAGCGGCGGATCGAGGTGCTGGCCCGGCGCGAGTTCGGCAGGCCCTTCGACCTGGCTGCCGAATTGCCACTTCGGGTCACGCTGGCACGTACCGGTGCGGAGGAATTCGTGCTCGTGCTGGTCGTGCACCACATCTGCTGGGACGACGACTCCTGGGCGGTGTTCTTCACTGAGCTGAACGCGGCCTACAACGGGCGTGAGAGCGTGAGCGACACCGGTCGATTCGTCGCCGTCGAGGTGCTCGACGGTCCGGCCGAACCCGCCGAGGCCGATATCGACTACTGGCGTTCCACGCTGCGCCCGCTGCCCGAGCCGCTGGAGCTCCCCGGCTCGGCTGCCGCCGCGCCGTCCAAGCAGGCCGAGCGCCGCACCCGCGCGCTGCCCGCCGAACTCGTCGCCCGGGTGGAGGCATTCGCCCGCGAGTGGTCCGCGACCCCGTTCATGGTGCTGCTGGCCGCGTTCGACGTATTGATCCACCGATATACCGCCGCACCGGATTTCCTGGTCTCCATCCCGGTCACCGCGCGCCGCGCCGCAGCCGAGCGCCTCATCGGCTACTTCGGCAACACCCTGCTGGTGCGTGCCACCGTACGTCCCGCCGACACCTTCGCTACCTTCGTCGACGCGGTGCGCGAAACCTGCCTCGGTGGCTTTGCGCACCAGGATGTCGGCATCGATCGCGTTGTCCGCGAGGCGAATCCGGAGCGGATTGCGGGCCGGGACGGCATGGATCAGCTGGTCTGCCTCGGGTTCAGCGTGCGCAAGAGCGCCGACGGATTCGCCCTGGACGGCGTTACCGCGCGGGCGCTGGAGCTCGGCGCGCCGACCGCGCAGGTGCCGCTGGCGCTGGCCGTGGTGCTCGATCCGGCGGCCGCCCTGCTCGAAATCGAGTACCAGACCGACGTGCTCGCCCAACCGCTCGTCGATCAATTACTCGCGCACTACGTTCAGCTGCTGGACAGCGCGCTGGCCGAACCTGGCCGGAGGCTGGGCGATCTCGATATGCTCGGCGCGGCCGATCGTGCCACCATCCTGGAGCAGTCGCGCGGAGAGCTGGTGGCCGCGCCTGCGACCACCATGGTCGCGCTGCTGGAATCCGCCGCGGCGCATCGGCCGGACACCCTCGCACTGGTCTCAGACACCGCCGAGCTGACCTACGCGCAGCTGCACCGGCGCGCGAACCGCTTGGCGCACTGGCTGATCGACCAGGGCATCGGCACCGAGGACATCGTCGGGCTGCGCATGAGCACCTCGATCGAATTCATCGTCGCGCTGCTCGGCGTCATGAAGGCCGGCGCTGCCTACCTGCCGATAGACCCCGCCTACCCTGACGATCGCATCGACTACCTGGTCGAAGACGCCCGGCCCCGCCTGGTGCTCGGCCGGGTGGAGCTGGACGCCGCCGAATCGGCCGCCGCCGACCTGCCGGCCGCCGCACCTACCGATGCCGACCGACTGCGACCGCTGCTGCCCGGGCATCTCGCCTACGTTATCTACACCTCCGGCTCCACCGGCAAGCCCAAGGGTGTCCCGGTGCCGCACCACGCGATTGCCGAGCATATCGAGGGCTTCATCGCCGAATGGGGGATGACCGAGCAGGATCGGCTGCTGCAGTCGTCCTCGGTGAGTTTCGACGCCTCGTTGCTGGACATTTTCGTCACCCTCGGTCTCGGCGCGCGGCTGATCGTGCCGAAGCCGGACGCGTTCCGTGACATCCGCTACGTCGCCGACCTGATCACCCGCCGCGGCGTCACCGTGCTGCACATGGTGCCGTCCATGCTGAGCACCTTCCTGTTACTGCCGGAGGTGAGCGAATGGCGTGCGCTGCGGCATGTTCCGGTCGGCGGTGAGGCGCTGCCCGGCGAGGTGGCCGACAAGTTCGCTGGGATCTTCGACGCGGAACTGCGCAACCACTACGGTCCGACCGAGGCGGTGGTCTGCTCGACCCACATGTCGGTCGAGGGACCGCAGGGCACCGGCGTGGTGCCGATCGGCATTCCGAACCGCAATGTCTACACCTACGTGCTGGACGACGCGCTGCAGCTGGCGCCCGCCGGGGTGGTCGGTGAGCTCTACCTGGGCGGCGCCCAGCTGGCCCGCGGCTACCTGGGGCGCGCGGCGCTGAGCGCCCAGCGCTTTGTCGCCGATCCGTTCAACCCCGGGGAGCGGCTGTACCGTTCCGGAGACCTGGTGCGCCGCAATGCCTTCAGTGAGCTGGAGTTCGTCGGACGCGCCGACGAGCAGGTCAAGGTGCGCGGCTTCCGGATCGAGCTCGGCGAGGTCGAGGCCGCAATCGCGACCCATCCCACGGTCGGGCACTGCGTCGTGATCGTCGCCGAGGACCCCGCCGTCGGACCCATGCTGGCCGCCTACGTGGTGCCCGCGACCGGTGAAAGCGGTTCCGCCGAAGTCGATCTGGAGCAGGTCCGGGAGCACGCGGTGGCGATGCTGCCGGAGTACATGGTGCCCAGTGCTTTCGCGGTCATCCCGGAGATCCCGCTGACCGTCAACGGCAAGCTCGATAAGCGGGCGCTGCCCGCGCCGACCCCCGCCGTGGCGCGCAGCTACCGCGAGCCCGCGACGGCGACCGAGCGCCGAATGTGCGCGGTCTACGCCCAGTTGTTCACGCTGGAGCGGGTCGGCGCCGACGACTCGTTCTTCGAACTCGGCGGTCACTCGCTGCTCGCGGCCCGGCTGGTCGCGCAGATCCGGGCCGAGTTCGGCGTCGAGCTGGACGTGCGCGTCATCTTCGACACCCCGGCACCGGCCAAGCTCGCGGCCCGGCTGGTCGCCCAGTTCCGCGACGAGTTCGGCATCGACCTCGACGCGATGGACTCCGACGAACGTGCCGAGACCGAACCAGCGCCCGCCGCAGGGCCGGTGTCGCAGCGCCCGCTGCTCACCGAAGCCTCACGCCCCGAACGGATTCCGCTGTCCTACTCGCAGCTGGCCATGTGGTTCGAGTATCGGATGGAGGGCGCGAGCGAGGTCGGCAACATGCCGTTCGCGATGCGGTTCGACGGCCCGCTGGACGCGCCCGCGCTGGCTGCCGCGATCAACGACGTGATGGCCCGGCACGAGGCGCTGCGCACCAATTTCCCGGAGCAGGACGGTGTTCCGTACCAGCTCGTGCATCCGGAGCTGGAGGTGCCGCTGCGGATCGTAGAGACCACGCCGGACGGCCTTGACGCCGAGCTGGCGCGGCTGCGCGGCTACCCGTTCGTGATCGAGTCCGAGCCGCTGATCCGCCCGACTCTGCTGGTGCTCGACCCGCGGACACATGTGCTGTCGCTGCTGGTGCACCACATCGTCGCCGACCACGCCTCCCTCGGCATCTTCCTTGACGATCTGATCGCGGCCTACCGGGCACGGTCCGAGGGGCAGGCGCCGCAGTGGGCGCCGCTGCCGATACAGTTCGCGGATTACACCCTGTGGCAACGGGATGCGTTCGACCCGGGCCAGACCGGCGCGCCGAGTCCGTTCGGCCGGGCCGAGCTGGAGCACTGGCGCGGTGTGCTCGCCGGGCTGCCCGACGAGATCTCGGTGGCGCCGGATCGGCCGCGCCCACGGGTGCTCGGCAAGCGTGGCGAGGTGGCGACCTTCACCCTCCCCGCGGCCCGCCGCGACGGCCTCGCGGCGCTCGCCGAACAGCGCGGCGTCAGCGAATTCATGGTCTACCAGGCCGTGGTCGCGACCCTGCTGCACAAGCTCGGCGGCGGCACCGACATCGCGCTGGGCACCCCGGTCGCGTCCCGGGTCGAACCGGCCACCGGCGCCATGTTCGGGCTGTTCGCCAACATGCTCGTGCTGCGCAACGATCTGTCCGGGGATCCGACCCTTGGCGACACGATCGCGCGCAGCCGCGATGTGGTGCTGGACGCCCACGGACACCAGGAGCTGCCCATCGAGCGACTGGTGGAAGCGCTCAACCCGGTGCGCTCGCGGTCCCGGAATCCGCTGTTCCAGAGCATGATCCACTTCCGAGGTGCGGACTGGGCGCCGCGTCCGTGCGAGCTCACCGTGGCGGGCGCGACGACGGTGTCGGTGCTGCCGGTCGACTTCGACATCTCGTTCCTCGACCTGAACCTGAGTCTGAATGTGACCGCCGACGGCGGCGTGGACGTGCGGGTCGTGGTCAACGCCGATCTCTACGATCCGGCGACCGCCCGGCTCATCGCCGACGCGCTGGCGGCGACCCTGGACGCGTACGCCACCGCACCGGATCGCACCGTAACCGAGCTCGAGGTGCTGCCGGTCGCCGACCTGGAACGGCTGCTGGCGCCACCGGTCGCGGCGGCCGAGGATCCTCCGCGGAGTGCCACCGGCGGCTCGGCGGAGACCGAGCGCACGCTGATCGCGCTGCTGGAGGAGCTCCTCGACATCACCGATGTGGATCCCGACGACAATTTCTTCGCGCTCGGCGGCGACAGTGTGATCTCCATCCAGTGGTCGGCCCGGGCCGCCGCGTTCGGCCTGGCGCTTACCCCGCAGTTGGTCTTCGAATACATGACGGTGGCCGAGCTGGCCGCCGCGGTCGATGCGGCCGCGGATCAGCCTGCGGCCGAGTCGAATTCGGAAGCTGCGGCACAACAGGAGCACGCGCCGATGAGCGCGTCCGGCCTGGATGCCGACGCCCTGGCCGCGCTCACCGCCTCCTGGCAGGCACAGTCGTGACCGCCGCTCCGCCGCAGATCGAGGACATCCTTGCGCTCAGCCCGCTGCAGGAGGGATTGTTCTCACTGTCCCGGATGAGCGGGAACGGCATCGATCTCTACACCATGCAGTTCGTGGTGGACATCGACGGCCCGCTGAACGTCGAGCTGCTGCGCCGAAGCGCGCAGGCCATGCTGGACCGGCATCCAAACCTGCGCGCCGCGTTCTGGGATCGCGACGTGCCCAAGCCGGTGCAGATCGTGCCCGCGCACGCCGAGATGCCGTGGTCCGAAAGGACCGCGCGGCCCACCGAATTCGACGCGATCGCGGAGTCGGAGCGCCGCCGCCCCTTCGACCTGAGCCGGGGCCCGGCCCTGCGCGTCGTGCTGCTCGCGGTGCCGGGCGAGTCGATGCGCCGGATGATTCTCACCGTGCATCACATCCTGATGGACGGCTGGGCGGTCGCGGTGTTCTACACCGAACTGCTCGCGGTCTACCAGGCGGGTGGTTCGCGCGACGGCCTGCCGAACCCGCGTCCGTACCGCGACTACATCGGCTGGCTCGGCGCGCAGGACACCGCGGCCACCACCGCCGAGTGGGCCCGGTACCTGGGCGGGCTCAGTGGTCCGCTGATGATCGCCGACGGCGCTACCGCCGCCCGGGGCACAGTGCCCGAGAAGACCGCAGTGCGCCTGGACGCGGCGGAGACCACACGCCTGCAGCAGTGGGCGCGCGGGCACGGGCTGACCTTGAACACCGTGGTTCAGTTCGCCTGGACCGTGCTGCTCGGCAGGCTCACCGACCGTCGCGACATCGTCTTCGGCACCATCATTTCCGGTCGGCCCGAGCAGCTTGCCGGGGTGGAGGGCATGGTCGGGCTATTCATCAACACGGTGCCGGTGGTCCACCATCTGGATCGCACGGCCACCGTGCTGGAGCAGTGCGCGCGGCTGCAGCGGGAATCGGCCGCCATGCGCGATATCGGCTATCTGAGCCTTTCGGCAGTGCAGCGTGCGGCCGGGTACGGAGCGCTGTTCGACACGCTCTTCGTCTTCGAGAACGCGCCCATCGACGATGCCATCCGCGAGGTCACCGCGCCCGATGGCGCACGCTTCCGGCCGATCGAGATGGAAAGCCTCGCGCACTATCCGCTGACGGTGGTGTCGCATTTGAGCGACGGCGATCTGCTTGTGCTGATCGAGGCCATTCCCGAAGCGCTGCCGCATTTCTCGGCCGCGGAAATCGGCGAGTGGATGTGCGCGGTGCTGCGGCAACTGCCCGCGATCGGCGAAGCTACCCCGGACGGCCTGGATATCCTCACTGCGGCGGAGCACATCGAATTCCGAACGGCCGCAACGGCAGAAGCTCCGAACATGGCCACAGTGTGGGAGTTGTTCGAGCGGCAGGTCCTGGCCACGCCGGATGCGCCGGCGCTGACCACCACCGCGGGGGAGCGCTACACCTACGCCGGTCTGCACGGCGAGGCCTGCAGATTGGCCGCGGAGCTGACCGAACACGGCGTCGGTCCGGAAACCGTAGTGGCTCTGGTGCTGCCGCGTTCTGCACAGTCGATCATCGCGATCCTCGCCGTGTTGGGCGCGGGCGGCGCCTACGTCCCGGTGGATATCTCGTTGCCCGCCGCTCGGATCGAATCCATTCTGCGCCAAGCGCGGCCGGTGCTTGCCCTCACCGTGGCCAGCTGCCGCGGGCAGATCATTCCCGCGCTGTCCGCACTGGTACTCGACGATCCCGCCGTAGCCGAACGCATTTCGCGACGCGAACCGGTCGCACCCACGGTGGCTCGACACCCGGAGCACTGCGCCTACCTGATCTTCACCTCTGGATCGACCGGTGAACCGAAGGGCGTAGCGGGCACGAACGCAGCGGTGACCAGCTATTTCGCCGATCATCGCGACCGTTTCTATCGTCCGGCCGTGGCCCGGCTCGGCCGCCCGCTGCGCATCGCGCACGCCTGGTCGCTGAGCTTCGACGCCTCCTGGCAGCCGATGGTGGGTTTCCTGGGAGGCCAGGCGCTGCACCTGTTCGATGCGGAGGAGATGCGTGATGCGCACCGCCTGGTCGAAGGCATCGCCGAGCATGCCGTCGACATGATCGACACCACGCCCTCGATGCTCGCGCAGCTCACCGCGGCCGGGCTGCTCGACCGCGAGTTGCCGGTGCTGGCACTGGGTGGCGAGGCGATCGATACCGCGCTGTGGGCGCGGCTGCGGGCGCTGTCGGGCACCGCCGTCTACAACTGCTACGGGCCGACGGAGACAACCGTCGAGGCCGTGGTCGCCCCCGTCGGGGATTTCGCGACGCCGACGATCGGCATCCCGAACGCCGGAATGTCCGGCTATGTCTTCGATTCCATGCTGCGGCCGGTACCGCATGGCGTGGTCGGTGAGTTGTACCTGTCCGGCCCGCAATTGGCGCGCGGCTACATCGGCAAACCCGCCGTCACCGCCGACCGTTTCGTGGCCGACCCGTTCCGGCCGGGACAGCGCATGTATCGCACCGGTGACATGGTGCGACGGCTCACGCACGGCGGTTTCGCCTACCTCGGACGCGCCGACGCTCAGGTGAAGATCCGCGGCTATCGCATAGAGATCGGCGAGATCGAGACCGCACTCCGTAGGCTGCCCGGCGTCGACACCGCCGCGGTCACCGTGGTGCGCCGCGCAGGTGGCGCGAGTCTCGTCGGATTCGTTGTCTGCCGGGCAGATCGCGACGGTGAAACCGGCAGATTGCGTGCCGCCCTCTCGGAACGCTTGCCCGCGTACATGGTTCCGGCCCGGATCGTAGTGCTCGCCGATCTGCCGGTGAACGCGAACGGCAAACTCGACGGCCACGCACTGGACCGATTGGCCGAGCAGGCGTTGTCCGGTAGTGCGACCACAAGCGCCATAGCCGCGACCACCGATACCGAGCGCACCCTGTGCGAGGTCTTCGCCGAGCTGTTCGACGGCCAGGTCCCGGGCATCGACGACGATTTCTTCGCGCTCGGCGTGGATAGTATTGTCGCCATCTCACTGGTGAACAAGGCCCGCAGGCGTGGCATCGTGCTGCGCCCGCGCATGGTGCTGGCCACCCCGACCATCCGCGAACTCGGCGCCGCAGTCGACACCGCGGCGGTCGTCGCCGGACCCGCCGACGGCGGCGACTACGGCGAGGTGTTGCCGCTGCCCATCGTCTCCTGGATGTACGAGCACGGCAACTTCCGCCGCTTCACCCAGACCGCGCTGCTCCAGGTGCCCGCCGGAATAGGCCGTGCGGTAACCGAATCCGTGCTCCAGGCATTGCTCGACGGGCATGACACGCTGCGGTCCAGGCTGGTGGACACCCCGGACGGGCCGCGCCTGGTTACTCGCGAACCCGGCACCGTCCGCGCCGCCGATCTACTGACCAGGGTCGATCTGGCGGGTGCTACGGATGCCGAGATCGATACGGCCATAGCGGATTCTGCGCGCCGGGTGACCGACGAGATAGACCCGCGCACGGGCGACATGGTCCGGGCCGTCTGGTTCACCGGCGTAGAGCAGGGCGACATCCTATTGCTGGCGGTGCATCACCTGGCGGTCGATGTCGTTTCCTGGCACATCATGCTCGGCGGTGCTGCCGAGGCGTGGCAGGCGGTCGAATCCGGTGCCGCTCCGAAGACGTTGCCGGAGTTCACCTCTTACCGCCGCTGGTCGCAGCTGATGTGGCAGCGGGCCGCAGAGCCGGAAGTGCTTGCTCAGCGCGACTATTGGGCCGGGCAGGTCCGAGATCCGGATCCTGCGCTCGGCGCCCGGCATCCGGTCCCGGCCGCCGACACTTGGTCCTCGCTGCGGGTTACCTCCGCGGTAACGTCGGTCGAGGTCACCAAGCGCGTGCTCGCCACCCTGACCAAGGAGGAGGGCGTCCGCGAATTCCTGCTTGCCGCGCTGGCCATGACGCTGGCCGCGTGGCGGCGAGAGCGCGAGCAGGATCCGACCTCCGGTGCGCTCATCGCATTGGAGAGCCACGGTCGCGCCGACGCCGTCCTCGACACCGACACCGACACCGCGAACACCCTCGGCTGGTTCACCAGCGTGTTCCCGGTCCGGCTCGGTGTGGGCGCGGCGGCGATCGATGTGGCCCGCGCCGAGGCGGATCCGAACGCCGCACGGGCGCTGTTGGATTCGGTCACCGCGCACCTCAGCGCGATTCCGCAGCAGGGCCTGGACTACGGCCTGCTCCGCTACCTCAACCGCACGCCGGAACTGTTGACGGCGGCCGAACCTCAGGTCGAGTTCAACTACCTGGGCCGGGTCGACCTCAGCGGCACTACTGGCCAACCATGGTCGCTGCTTACCGGCCCGCGCAACGCGGCGCTCCCGCTCGGCCCGGAACCGGACCTGCCGCTGCGCTACGCCCTCGACGTCATCGCGGCCATCGGAACCACGCCGGACGGTCCGCAACTCAGCACCAACTGGCGCTGGAGCGATGCCCTGTTCACAGCCGCGGAGGCCAACCGCCTGACCCACCTCTGGCAGCGCAGCATCGCCGCGCTGGCTGCCGCCCTCGAACGCTGATCCTCTGGTGTTCGACCGGCCATTCGGCATGCGCCGCAGGGCCGGAGGGGCGCCGGCGGTTTCCTCGATGACATAGGATCGGACCACACCGATCAGTCCGAGCAATCTGTGTGGGGGCGCCCGATGTACAGGCCGGCGCCGACGTGGCTCGTGGTCCTCGGGGTCGCAGCAGTCTGCGGAGTCGCCGTGGCGCGCTGGATACTCCTGCACGACACGGTGGCGAACCGACTGATCAACCGCGCACTGGCCTGGCTGAGCATCGCCATGTTCATCGCCCAGGCCGGATTTGCGTGCGGCGCACACGCCATGGCTCACCTGATCTTTCTGGCTGTCTGTCCGTTGACGCTGGCGAATCTGTACGGCCTCGCTCGACTGTTCGGCGGCGCCGACCCGACAATCGCCGAGCACCGGCAGTGGCGCTACGACCTCACCGCCGCGCTCGCGGGCTGCGTGGTCGTGTTGATCGGTCTGCCGGAGGACCACCCCTGGCCGGGCTTCTGGTTACCTGCGATCGTCTACTGGACAATCTTCAATCTGCCCACGGTCGCGGCAGGCATACGCCTGACGCGAGCGTGCTTGCGGGAGTTACGCATCCAGCGCGGCGTGCGCGAGGTATTCGCCTATGGCGGTCTGCTGACGCTCGCGATCGGCTGGTTCTACGCTGCGGCGCTGAGCCTGCTGCAACTCGGCGACCGGGTGGCACCTGTCGGTCCTGCGGCGCAATGGGGTGTGCTGTCCTGCGGATTCGGTCTCCTGGTTGCGGCCGTGACGGCGGTACCGCTGTTGAATCTGGGCCTGGTACGGCTCGGCTTGGATCGCACCGGTCGGGACTTGCGTGCGCTGCACCCCCTGTGGCGCGACCTCACCGACACCATTCCGGAGATAGCGCTGCGGTCCGCCGACACCGGACAGCTCGAGCCGAGCACTCGGCTGTATCGAATGATCGTCGAGATCCGAGACGCCCTGCTGCACCTGCGGCAGTACGCACCGCCGGAAATCAGACACGAGAATGCGAGCATCTCGGACTACGCCCGGCTGCTCGCCCATGCAGCAAACGAGAAGGCCGGCGGTGCGGTGCCGAGCGGTTCCGCTCCCGCATTCGGAGTTTTCCACGCCGTCGGTGGCGATCTGTCCACCGACATCGGCAACCTTCTTGCCCTGTCGCGAGAGTGGCAGCGTGCGAGTGTGGCGGTCCGCGATCACGCGGTCCCGAGTCGGTGAACTCGCTTGCGCCACTGGCACGGGAATGGCCCCGGGCCAGGTCACGGGCGACGGTGTGCTGTGCGGCGAGCGCGCGCATATCGAAAATAGGGTTACCTTACGAAGGTTAGGCAACCCTATTTTGTAAGCTAAGCTACCCCTGAGCAGTCTCGATCCGCCGGATG
Source organism: Nocardia sp. NBC_01009 (assembly GCF_045208035.1). Classification (NCBI taxonomy): domain Bacteria; kingdom Bacillati; phylum Actinomycetota; class Actinomycetes; order Mycobacteriales; family Nocardiaceae; genus Nocardia; species Nocardia sp. NBC_01009. Next base: position 2,153,348 of record NZ_CP108695.1, read on the forward strand.
CGGCGGCAGACAAGGAGTGTTAGCGGAATGGAGTCGGCACAGCAGCGGGGGAACGACGCCGAGGGAATCGGCACGGCGGGGATCGACAAGGAGGAGATCCGGGCCGCGGTGGCGAGTCAGATCGGGCTCGGCGCAGGGGATATCGCTGATCACGACGACCTCATCCAGTTGGGTCTGGACTCGATCCGCACCATGAAGCTGGCCGGTGGCTGGCGCAAACGTGGGGTCGATATCAATTTCGCCCAGCTCGCGGCGAGTCCGACGGTGGCGTCCTGGCACGGTCTGCTCGGCGCGGGCGAGGTGGCCGGTCCCGCGCCCGAGCCGATTGCCGAGGTCGCCGCGTCCACGGTCGGCGAGCAGGATCCCTTCCCGCTGGCGGGCATGCAGCACGCGTACTGGATCGGCCGTTCCGACGAGCAGGAGCTCGGCGGTGTCGCGGCCCACCTCTACGTCGAATTCGACGGCGGCCGAATCGATCCGGAGCGGCTGGAGCGGGCCGTGGCCGAACTGCTTGCGGCGCACCCGATGTTGCGCACCCGATTCCTGCCGGACGGCACCCAGCAGGCCATGCCCGCGCCGGGTAGGCCCGTGTTTTCGGTCGTAGACCTGCGTGAACACGAGCCCGAGGCGGCCGAGGCTGTGCTGGCCGAACTGCGCGATCAGAAGACCCATCAGCGCCTCGCCATCGAGGACGGCCAGGTCGTCGACATCACGCTCACCCTGCGCGATGCCAACCGCACCCGGCTGCACCTGGATGTCGACATGCTGGCGGGCGACGCAATGAGCTACCGCCTGCTGATCTCCGACCTGGCCGAGTTGTATCACGGTGCGACGCCGCAGGTTCCGGGCTACAGCTTCCGGCGCTACCGCACCGAACGCCAGGAAGACACCACAGCACGCGAGCGCGACCGGCAGTGGTGGCAGCGGCGGCTGTCCGAGCTGCCGGGCGCACCCGAGCTGCCGACCGTCCCGGTCGGCGAGCGCACCGCCCCGCACCGCACCGTTCGCTACGACCACTGGCTGGCGCCGGAGGCCAAGCAGCGCCTGCTCGCCGCCGCACACGAGCGTGGCATCACCCCGGCCATGGCGTTGGCCGCGGTCTTCGCCGAAACCATCGGTGGCTGGTCGGCGCAGAGCCGGTTCCTGCTGAATGTGCCACTGTTCCACCGGGAACCGGTGCATCCCGATATCGACCGCGTGATCGGCGACTTCACCTCCTCGATCATGCTCGAGGTCGATGTCACCGAGAACATGTCGGTAGCCGACCGGGCCCGTGTGCTGCAGCGGAGCATGCACGAAAGTGGTGCGCACACTGCGTATTCCGGGCTCGAGGTGCTACGTGATCTGGGCAGGTACCAGGGTGAGCCGGTGCTGGCCCCGATTGTCTACACCAGCGCGCTGAACCTCGGCGAACTGTTCGCAGACAAGGTCACCGAGACTTTCGGCGAACCGGTGTGGATCATCTCGCAGGGGCCGCAGGTGCTGCTGGACGCCCAGGTGACCGAGGTCCGCGGCGGCCTGCTGCTCAACTGGGACGTCCGCGAATCGGCGTTCCTGGAAGGCATGATCGACGCCATGTTCGGGCGATACACCCAGGCGATCGCCCGGCTGGCCGACGGAGAAACGGGCTGGAACGCGGAGGCCGCGGTGCGGCTGCCGGTCGCCCAGGCCGAGGTGCGTGCCGCGGTCAACGCGACAGACGGACCGGTCAGCGGACGCTGCCTGCACCAGGGCTTCTTCGAGCACGCCGCGGCCGATGCCGATCTTCCCGCAGTGGTGTGGGGGCTCGGCGACGGCGCAGGCGCATGGAGCTACGGGGAACTGGCCGCGCGAGCGCTTGCCGTCGCGGGCGCCCTGCACGCAGAAGGGGTACGCCTCGGTGACGCCGTCGCCGTTCAGCTGCCCAAGGGGCCGGACCAGATCTTGGCCGTGCTCGGCGTACTCGCTGTCGGTGCGACCTATGTGCCGATCGGATTCGATCAGCCGGTCGGTCGCCGCGCCGAAATCCTGCGCACCGGTGAGGTTGTCGCCGCGCTGGTGGTCGAGGGTGCGGATATGGGCGCTCCCATCCCGTGCGTGCCGATCGGCGCGGCCGGTACATATCCGCGACCGCTCGACGGGCCGGTCTGTCCGGATACCGAACAGATCGCCTACGTGCTTTTCACCTCCGGCTCGACCGGCGTGCCCAAGGGCGTCGAGGTCCCGCACCGCGCGGCGATGAATATTATCGATGCGATCAACGATTGGTTCGATGTGGGCAGCGCCGATCGGTCCTTCGGGTTGTCCGCGCTGGAATTCGATCTCTCGGTCTATGACATCTTCGGCTTGCTCTCGGTGGGTGGCGCGGTGGTCGCCGTCGATCCGCACCAGCGTGTCGAGCCGACCACATGGGTGGAACTACTTCGCCGCCACCGGGTTTCGATCATCAACTGTGTGCCGAGCATGCTGGACACGATCCTGCAGATCGGTGGGGGCAACCTGGGTGACTCACTGCGCGCGGTCATTCTCGGCGGTGACTGGGTCGGCGCCGATCTGGCTCGCCGGTTGGCCCGCCAGGTGCCGGGCTGCCGATTCTCCGGACTGGGTGGCGCGACCGAGACCGCGATTCACAGCACCGTCTGCGAGTTCGTCGGTGCACCCCCCGCGCACTGGGTGACGGTGCCGTTCGGTGTTCCGCTGCGCAATGTCCGATGCCGGGTCGTCGCGCCGTCGGGGCGGGACTGCCCGGATTGGGTGCCCGGTGAACTCTGGGTCGGCGGTGCGAATGTGGCCACTGGCTACCGCAATGATCCGGAGCGAACCGCGCAGCGATTCGTCGAATTCGAAGGTGTCCGCTGGTACAAGACCGGCGACATGGCCAGGTACTGGCCCGACGGTACCGTCGAATTCCTCGGCCGCGCCGATCATCAGGTGCAGATCCGCGGCTACCGGGTCGAGCTGGGCGAGGTGGAGAGCGCGTTGCGCACTGTGCCCGGGGTCCGGCATGCCGTTGCGGCGGTGGTCGGTACGGGCGCGCCCAAGCTGGTCGCCGCGATCGCGGGTGATCCGGACGAGATCGGCGATATCACCACCGCGATGTCGGATCTGTTGCCGGGCTACATGGTTCCGACCAGGATCGAATTCCTCGAACAGATGCCGCTGACCGCCAACGCCAAGCTGGACCGGCGGGCGGTGGTAGCGCTGCTCGAACCCGACGCCGCAGATCCCCACGTCGGCGTCCCGGGCAATGACATCGAGGCGGCGTTGGTCGATATTGTCGCCGGGGTACTCGGCGTCGATTCGGTGGGGGTGTACGACGACTTCTTCGGGCTCGGAGGTGATTCGGTGCTTGCCACCACGGTTATTGCCTGGGTGCGCGAATGGCTCGATGTCGATCACGCGCTGGTCGCGGACATCTTTGCGGCCCGCACGGTTGCCGGACTCGCCACTCGTTTGGTGGATCGGGAAGCCGGGCGTGGTGAGCCGGATCGACTGGCCGCGGTCGCACGGTTGTACCTGGATATCGCGGCCATGAGCGACGAGGAGGTTCTTGCCCAGCTCTGAGGCTGTTGCACGACGAACGAACGAGGTCCCAGCGCCTGGGCGCTGGGACCTCGTTCGTTGTAGTCCTACTGGATTCGCGGCGATTCAGCGCGGCGCCGGGGAACCGATGATCATGCTGCCGACGCTGCACTCCGCCAACTCGTCCACGCCCGCGGCGGCCGCGAAAGCCGCTGTGTCGCCGAAACCTTGGGCACACGTGCCCAACCCCATGGCGGTCACCGTCAGGTAGATCGTCTGCATCAGTACGCCGACGTGCTTGAGGATGTTGGCATAGCCGACCTGCTCGTAGGCCCACATCACCCGGCCGGAACGGGCCGCCATGACCATGAGTACCTGGGGCTCGGCGCCCTGGGCCAACGTTGCCGACGTGGACTTCAAGAGTCGCGTCACCGCAGGCGAATCCGCAGCGGCGACGGGGCGCAGCACATGCTCGAACGAGTCGTAGTGATACATCCCCGGTGCCAGTCCGTCGACATTGCGCACCACTGGGTAGAGCTCGAGTTCGTAGACGCTGCCGCCCGACGGGTACGGCCGTGAGACCAGTTCCTCACCCTCGCCCACGGGCTGGGTGCTGCGGGTTCTGGCTGTGCGGTACAGCAATTCGGCCAGTTGGTCGATGGTGATCGGGTGCGCATCGTCGAAGGCCCTGGTCGAAACCCGGTCCTCCAAGACGGCCGTCAGCGTCGGATCCTCGGCCCGCGTCACCGCCAGATCCGGGACCCTCAGCGCCACCGCCTCGCCCGGATAGCTGGCCTTGCGCGCGGGCGGCTGCGGGAACTGTCCCTTCGCCCACTTGGTCGGGCCGAAATGCTCCCAGGTGACGGTGCGCTCGCCGAGCGTGCTGCGCCGGTGGAACCACAGGTCGGGCAGACTCCAACTGCGCGTACTGAATTCACGGTCCTCCGCGTCCGCGTCCGGCACCAGGAATCCGCACCAGTGCAGATCCTCGGCGAACTGCGATTTCACGGCGACCGGCAGATTCGCGTCGGCCGCGCCCGGTCCGTCCAGCAACGCGAGCAGCCGTGGATCGTGGATGCGCAGATCGCACCACGCCTGCGGGTGCTCTAGCACGAAGCCTTCGGAATCCCGGTGCAGCACCGCGAATTTCGACAGCGTCGCCGACCATGAGAGAGGAGTCGTCGGTCGCGGCGCAGGCTGTCCGAACGGGCGGATGGTGTAGAGGTCGCGTCCGCCGTCCCGCACGGTGACCGACAGCCAGCCGGCGTCGGCGAGACGGTCCATCAGCCCGGCGACATCGTCTCCGCCCGCGGCAGCCGACATCTCCGACACCGTCGCCGGTCCCCGGTTCAGCGTCTCGAGCGCCTGGAGCTGACCGGCGGCCAGACCGGTCAGCTTCTCGTTACGCGGCGGATTCAGCAGCACCGCGCCGGCCGGGGTCGTCAGGCAGGTGACACCGTCACGCAGCGCGAATCTGGTCTGGTCGGGATAAGTGACGGCGGGCAAAACCGCGAACCTCCGCTAGTGGAACCGATGGGACTGGCGCGCTGCCTATTTCGCCGCTGTGGCGAAGGCAGGCTCGAGCTTATCGAGGATGTAGGGCACCGAAAGCGCGGTCGGCTGGTTCACCGCGCTGATCTCCTGGGTGGTGAGGAATACGACGGAGCCCTTCTTCACCGCCGGCAGCTCGGCGTATCCGGGCAGCTGCCGGTACTTTTCGTCCAGGCCGGGGGAGTAGCCGGCCAGCAGCACGTCGGCGGTGAGCTCGTCGACGCGTTCGGGCGAGAGTGAGAGACGGCCCTGGTTGGCAGCATGGTCGGTAAGGTTCTTGGGGATGCTCAGGCCGAGCTGGCTGAACACCTTGGACGAGCCGTCGTTCGGGTCGGTCAGCACCATCAGCTGTGTGGGGCCGGCCAGCCAGGTGCTCGCGAAGGTCTTGCCCTTCAGACCCGGGTTCGCCGTGGTGATCGCGGCGATCTTCTCGTCCACCTTCGCGATCACCTTGGTCGCGTCGTCCTGCTTGTGCAGTGCCTTACCGAGCGCGTTGACCTGCTCCTGCCACGGGGTGACGGCCTCCTTGGTCAGGCCGGGGAGAGTCGGCGCGACCCGCGAGAGCTCGTCGTAGGTCTTCTGGTCGGCGATGAAGGTGTCGACCAGGATGAGATCGGGCTCGAGCGCGGCGACCTGCTCGGCCAGGTTGCCCGAGGTGTTCAAAGCCTTCGCGGACTCCAAGGTTTTCGGCTGCCACGGCGGTGTGCTCTTGGAGGCGACCGCGACATTGTCGATGTAGCCGACCGGAGTCACGCCGAGCGCCAGCGCGGTGTCGAGCCACTGATTGCCGAGGGTGACAACCTTTTTCGGGGTGCCTTCGATGGTGGTCTCGCCGCGCGCGTGGGTGATGGTGACCGAGGGGCCGCCCGAGCCGGTGTCGTCGCTCGACGATCCGCATGCGGTGACGCCGAGGGCGAGGACCCCGGCGAGCACGGCCACCGTTGCACGCGCCCATCTGCGGGATGCTCGAACAGACTTCATCGTTGAACCCTCCTTCGTCGAGGAACTTCCCCGACTCGACTCCTTCGAGCCACCAGCCTTAAGTCAGCCAAGGCTAACCTATCTTGCCCCCGGATTCGATGAGTGGGTGCGCGTCCGAAGGGTGGGACCGCGACTTGATCGTTACATCGGCTAACTATATAGTTTGCGAAGCTAATATCTCTGCAAGGGGCCGCCGTGACGAATCCATCCACCGATCTCGACCTCGGCGATGTCCGAACCATCCGCCGCCGGTTGCGTTACGACCGGGACCATCCGCGCTACAAGTGGATCGTCCTGACCAACACCACCCTCGGCGTGCTGCTCACCGCGATCAATTCGTCGATCGTGCTGATCTCGCTGCCCGCGATCTTCCGCGGTATCGGTCTGAACCCGCTCGATGCGGGAAATGTCGGCTACCTGCTCTGGATTCTGATGGGGTACCTGCTGGCGACGGCCGTGCTCGTGGTGATGTTCGGGCGGCTCGGCGACATCTTCGGACGCGTGCGCATCTACAACCTCGGCTTCGCGGTGTTCGCACTCTGTGCGATCGCGCTGTCCTTCGATCCGTGGGACGGCGGGTCCGGGGCGATGTGGATCATCGTCTGGCGGGTCGTGCAGGGTGTCGGCGGGGCCATGCTCATGGCCAACTCCTCGGCGATTCTCACCGACGCCTTCCCGGCGAATCAGCGCGGCACCGCGCTCGGCATCAATATGGTTGCCGCGGTGGCCGGTTCGTTCCTCGGCCTGCTCATCGGCGGCGTGCTTTCGGAGTGGGACTGGCGCGCGGTGTTCTGGGTGAGCGTCCCGATCGGCATCCTCGGCGCCGTCTGGTCCTACCGGTCGCTGCACGAGGTCGGTGTGCGCGCGGAAGGCACGGTGGACTGGGCGGGCACCATCCTCTTCGGGCTCGGCCTGACTGCGCTGCTCACCGGCATCACCTATGGCATCCAGCCCTACGGTGGGCATGCCACGGGTTGGTACAGCCCGTGGGTGTTGTCGGCGGTGATCGGCGGCATCGTGCTGCTCGGGGTGTTCTGTGTGGTGGAGAGTCGGATCGCCGATCCGATGTTCAATCTGGCCTTGTTCCGCAACCGGACGTTCGGCCTCGGCAACTTCGCCAACCTCATGGTTTCCATCGGCCGCGGCGGCATGCAGTTCATGCTGATCATCTGGTTGCAGGGCATCTGGCTGCCGTTGCACGGCTACGACTTCGAATCGACCCCGCTGTGGGCAGGTATCTACCTGCTGCCGCTGACCGTGGGATTCCTTGCCGCAGGACCGATTTCGGGCTGGCTGTCGGATCGCTACGGCGCGAGGCTGTTCACCACCGGCGGTGCCGTGATCGCGGGGCTGACTTTCCTGTTGCTGCTGGTGATCCCGGTCGACTTCGACTACTGGCTGTTCGCGCTGATCATTCTGATCAATGGAATCGGCAGCGGGTTGTTCTTCTCGCCCAACACTGCCGCGATCATGTCCAGCGTCCCCGCCGCCCAGCGCGGCGCCGCCTCCGGCATGCGCGGCACACTCTTCAATGGTGGCAACGCCCTGTCCATGGGAATCTTCTTCTCCCTCATGGTCGTCGGCCTCGCCGCCGGTCTGCCCGCGGCGCTCGACTCCGGGCTGCGCGCGCAGGGCGTCTCGGCCGACGCCGCCGCCCAGCTTGCCGGGATGCCCCCGGTGGCCAGCATGTTCGCCGCCTTCCTCGGCTTCAACCCGATTCAGGAATTGCTCGGCCCCTCCGGCGAATTGAGTAAGCCTGGTGTCGACGCCGGCACCCTGACCGGCCAGGAGTTCTTCCCGCAACTACTCACCGGGCCGTTCCACTCCGGTCTGATCGTCGTGTTCGTCGCGGCGGCCGTGATGATGTTCCTTGCCGCCGCCGCGTCCTACTTAGCGGGCGACAAGTACGTCCATGACGAGGGCGTCGAGCTTGCCGAGGCGGCCGCGCCGGCCGAGGTCACGGTGCCGGTCCCGGCGCGCTGACACTGCGCCCCGGGCGCGGGCATTGCTTACTTGGCGGCGTTGGCGAACGCGGGCTGCAGCTTGTCGAGCAGATACGGCACCGACAGCGCGGTCGGCTGGTTGACCCCGCCGAGCTCTTGGATGGTCAAGAACGCGACAGCGCCCTTCTGCACCGCGGGCAGCTCACGGAAACCCGGCAGCTGACGGTAGGTTTCGTCCATGCCGGGGGAGTAGCCGGCCAGCAGCAGATCCGCGGTGAGTTCGTCGACGCGTTCCGGCGCCAGTGCCAGCCTGCCCTGACTGGCCGGTTGGTCGGCAAGGTTCTTCGGAATGCCCAGGCCGAGCTGGGTGAAAATCTGGCCGGCGACGGTGTTCGGGTCGGTGAGCACTATCAGCTGGGCCGGGCTCGCCAGCCAGGTGCTCGCGACGGTCTTGCCCCTCAGTCCCGGGTTCGCCTGCGTGATGGTCCCGACCTTCTTGTCCACATCGGCGATGACCTTGCTCGCCCGATCCGTCCTACGCAGTACCGCACCGAGCGCGGTCACCTGATCCCGCCATGGCACGACCGTCTCGTTGCTCAGCGCCGGCAGCGTCGGTGCGATCTTGGACAGCTCGTCGTACGACTGCTGATCGGCCAGCAGCCCGTCCACGAGAATCAGATCCGGTTTCAGCGCCGCGGCCTGCGCGGCGATATTGCCGGTGGTGTTCAACGCCGTCGCGCCACGTAGCGAGTCGGGCTCCCACGGCGGGGTCGAGTTGGGCACCGTCGCAGCAGTATCGATATAGCCGACCGGAGTCACCCCGAGCGCCAAGGCGGTATCCATCCACTGATTACCCAGCGCGACAACCCTTTTCGGAGACCCTTCCACTGTGGTTGTGCCGCGTGCGTGGGCGATGGTGACGGGTTCGCCGCTGCCGGGTTCTGTGTCGTTGCTCGAAGGCCCGTAGGTGACGATTCCGAGGGCCAGCCCACCGACGAGCACCACGACCGCGGCCAGTGCCCAGCCACGGGGTATCCGAACAGACTTCATCGTTTGAACCCCTTTCGCCCAGGCGTGTCCCTGGCGGTGCCCAGTATCGGTCAGCCTAGTTAGAATGACGATGTGCAGCGCGCTGCAGCGACCGATCCTTCGCATGTCGTGGTTCTCGGGTCCGGGTTTGCGGGTCTGTGGGCGGCGCTCGCGGCGGCCCGGCGGCTCGACGAGCTCGGTGTGGCGGTCGGAACCGTCGATATCACGATGATCAGTTCCACGCCGTACCACGACATCCGCGTGCGCGACTATGAGACCGATCTGAGCACATCCCGCATCCCGCTGAGCGCTCTTCTCGATCCGGTCGGAATCCAGCACATCATCGGCGAAGTGACGGCGATCGATGCTCTGGCGCGGGTCGTGGAATCCACCGCGGGCGCTCACGGCTACGACCGGCTGGTGCTCGCGTTGGGCAGCCAGGTGGTCAAGCCCGATATCCCTGGCCTGCGGGAGTTCGGTTTCGACATCGACACCCATGACGCAGCGACCAGACTGCAAGCCCACCTGCGCCGGCTCGGCGAGGGCCCCGCTGACCCGGCGGCCACGACAGTAGTCGTCGTCGGGGCAGGTTTGACGGGGATCGAAGAGGCGACTGAGCTGCCCGCGATGCTCGCCGACGCCTTTGCCACGCGTGCCGTCGCACCGCGGGTCATCCTGATCGACCGCAACCCGTTCGTCGGCTCGGACATGGGCGCATCGGCGCGACCGGTCATCGAGGCGGCGCTGGCCTACATCGGGATCGAGACCAAGTTGGGCGTCGGGGTCGTCGCCGTCGACGAGCGTGCCGTCACGCTCTCCACGGGTGAAGTGGTGACCGCCGCCACCGTCGTCTGGTGTGCCGGCATGCGGGCCAACCCGCTGACCGCAGAGTTCGGGGTCGACTGCGACCGGCTGGGTCGACTCCCCGTCGACGATTATCTGCGGGTCTGCGGTGTGCCCGGGGTATTCGCCGCCGGTGACGTCGCCGCCGCAAAAATGGACGACGAGCATATGTCGGTGATGTCCTGCCAGCACAGCCGCCCGATGGGCCGATGGGCCGGATACAACGTCATCGGCGATCTTCTGGGCAAGCCAGTGAAGCCATTGCGGATCCCTTGGTATGTAACGGTTCTCGATCTGGGACCGGCAGGCGCGGTGTATACCGAGGGCTGGGACCGCCACGTGGTCGCGTGCGGCGAGGAGGCCAAAGACACCAAGCGCGCCATCAACACCCGGCGTATCTATCCTCCGTTGAGCCGCGACCGCGACGCATTGATGGCCGCCGCCGCGTCCGAACTGCAGGCCGCGCCCGAGCACGGACCCGAGTCCACCCATTGACTACCAATTGCGCTGACGGATACATAATCCGACAGAAGAGGCAACGATCTCGGTGGTGACGGGTGCCTTCCGCACAGCACGTGTCTCGCCCCGACAACCGAAGGTTCTGACAAACGCATCGCCGACTGACAGGCACACCCGACAAGTGATCGCGCCCGACGCAGCCACTACCAGCACCGATCCCGACTCACGCCATGATCACGAAGTCCGGCTGGGTACTAGGCCGACCAGGGTCCTCGGGCGGCAACGCATCGGGTTGCCGCCTGGGTAGGCTGCCACCATGACGATCGAACCGTCCGGCCACCTGCCGCACGAGATGACCGAGGAGCAGTACCGTCAGCTGCCCGAGGCTATGGCGCGCGAGATCGAGGTTGTGCACGGGCATGTGATTGTCTGCGAGTCCCCTGTACCCGAGCACAATCGGGTAGCACGCAGACTGGCAGGCGCCATGGAGCAGCTGCCGAGTACTGAGCCGTGCATCCGGGTGGAGACCGATATAGATGTGGTGTTGTGGCGAGTGCCGAAGTTCACGTTCCGTCGGCCCGATGTGACGGTGTACCGGTGCTTGCCCGAACGCGGCGCGAAGCCGGAGGCCGGCGATGCGTTGATCGTGGTCGAGGTTTCGTCTCCGTCCACCGCGGCCGAAGACTTGCTGGACAAGAAGGCCCAATACGCCCGGGCCGGCATTCCGCTCTACCTGGTCGTCGCACTCGACACCAAGTACGACATCGAAGAGGTCCGCGAGTTCAGGCTCGACGCCCATGCCGCCGAGTATCGGCTGCATCGGCTGCATCGCGATGGATTCCTGCAGCTCGAGCATGTCGTGCTCGGCGAGATCAGCTTCGCGGACCTCGTTCGATAGTCAGCGAGATTCCTGTCGAGAGTTACTCGGCTACCGATCTGGCGACCGGTTCTCGACGGGTGCTGCCGCGCAGCCCGATCGACATGATGTCGGAGGGTTGGTCGAGTTCGATGCGGTGCCAACGGCCGCGTGGCACAACGTAAGCCGTGCCGGCGGTCAGATGGACCATGGTCTCGGCGTCGCCGGGGTGTTCCGGTCGCAGGTACAGGCGCATCGCTCCGGATAGGCAGCACACCGCCTCTTCGGAGGATGGGTGGACTTCCCAGTGGTCGGCGTGCACATCGGCGTTGGTCTCGACATGGAATGTGGCGAGCTGCCAGCCGTCGGAGCCGGTGCTCATTCGACGTTCGCCCGCGCGGACGTTGCCGTCGGGGCGAAAGTGCAGGCCGCTGTCGAACAGGTCGATCGGTGTCTGGCTCATGGGTTTTCCTTCCTCGGGTACTGCTATGGACGTGCGGGGGAGAGTTCTTCGTGCAGAGGCGCTTTCGGGGCGACGCGGTGGGCGGCCGGCAGGACCACGGCGGCGACAAGGGCGGCGGTGCCGAACACGAGTGCCGCGATACCGAGGGCGAGCGCGTAGCCGTCGTTGAGTCCGGCGGGATCGACGCGGGTACCGGAGCGGCTCGCGGCGATGGTGGCGAGCGCGGCGACGCCGACGCTGCCGCCGAGTTGTCGGGCGCTGTTGAACACGCCCGATGCCATGCCCGCCTCTTGTCCCGCAACGCCCATGGTCGCCGCCGCGGCGACCGGAGCCAGGCACAGTCCGAGGCCGAAGCCGCCGACCAGCGAGGGGCCGAGCACGTCGGTGACGAAGCTGCCATCGGGACTGATCAGCGCGAACCAGCCGATGCCCGCGGCAGTGAGCAGGCCGCCGCCGATGAGTGCGGTCTTCGGTGAGCGTCGCGCGCCGACCCGGGTGGCGACCACCGTGCCGATGATCACGGTCAGCGAGAACGGCAGGAAGGCCGCGCCGGTCGCGCCCGCGCTCATCCCCAACACCTGCTGCATATACAGCGACACCAGGTAGAAAGCGGAGAATTGTCCTGCGGCGGCGAGGAATACGAAGAGGTTCGCGCCGGTGACCCAGCGACTGCGGAACAGTCCGAGGCGAACGAGGGGAGTGGCGACCCGCGCCTCCACGGCAAGGAAGCAGGCCAGCACGACGACGCTCGCGGTCAGCGTGGCAATCGTGACACCCGAGGTCCAGCCGTAGTGATCGGTGCGCACCACCCCGATCACCAGCAGGCCGATGCCCGCGGTCGCGAGCACCGCGCCGAGCGCATCGAGGCGGCCTGCGGCGTGGTCGCGACGATCGGCTGCCACGCCCGCCGCCACCGCCGCGAGCGCGATCGCGACGATCGGGATATTGATCAGCATTACCCAGCGCCAGTTCGCGTACTCGGTCAGCAGCCCGCCGACCAGCACGCCCATCGCGCCGCCCGCGGCATTCACCGCACTCCACACGCCGAGCGCCCGCATCCGGGCGGGCCCTTCGGTGAAGGTGGTGGTCAGGGTGGCAAGCGCGGCGGGCGCAACCCCCGCCGCCGCCATGCCCTGCACGGCGCGTGCGGCCACCAGCTGCCACGGCGCCTGTGCGAAACCGCCTGCCATCGAGGCGATTCCGAAGACGACCAGCCCGGCGGCGAACAACCTTCGCCGTCCGAACAGATCGCACGCTTTGCCGCCGAGCAGCAGAAACCCGCCGAAGGTCAGCGCGTAGATGTGCACCACCCAGGCCAGCTCGAGCGGCGCGAATCCCAGATCGGCGCGGATTGCGGGCAGCGCGACATTCACGACCGCCATGTCGAGGGCCACCATGAACTGCGCGACGGCCACGGCCGCCAAGGCGACTCCCGGCCGCCCACTCAAATTTTTATACACGTATAAAAACTAACGCCAGAGCGGCCCCGTGTCCACACATCCGTTCGGCGATGGGCGATGATGGACCTCATGCCGAACCCGTCGCCGCAGCACAACCGCACCGGAAGGCCCCCGCGCATCTCCCTGCCGGAGATCCTCGCCGCGGCCCATGCGGTCATCGATGCCGATGGCGTCGAGAAGCTGACGATGCGTCGTCTCGCCACGGAACTCGCCTGCACCCCGATGGCGCTCTACCACCACGTGCACGACAAGGAAGACCTACTGCGGCTGCTGCTGAACGACTACGCCGACCAGGTGGTCTGGCCGCCACTGCCGGATGCGCCACGCGAGCGAATCCTGGTCGCCGCCAGGGCAATGCACGAGGTGCTCGCCGCACGCTCGTGGATCGTCGAGGTCCTCGTCTCCGACGACCTCTTCGGCGTCTCGGCACTCTGGATCAGCGAAACCATCATCGATGCCGCCATCGCGAGCGGCCTCGGTCCCGATCGGGCCGTGCAGGCCTACCGCGTGATCTGGCACTACACCGCGGGCGACCTCATAGTTCGCGCCAAATCCGAGCGCCGAGCCGCCGAAAGCCGTCCCACCTACCGCGAATCGGTCTTCGTCGACCTCGACCCCGAAACCCTGCCCCGCCTAGCCGCTCTCGGTCCGCGCTGGGTCGAGCTCACCGCGGTGGATACCTACGAATACGGACTGCGGGCTTTGGTCGACGGACTACTCGCAGGCAGCGAAAGCTAGTGCCCTCGAGGGCTTAGGCGAACACGGGAGCCCGGCACGCCTGCCGCGCTCGGTGCTCGATAGGCCGAACTGCACAGCGTTCAGGTTCCGACGCGTAGATTCTCGACCGGGGGTACCCAGCCGGTCGAAGGCTCGCTTCGCTTCGAAATCGCCGATGGTGCATAGAGATTCGGTCAACCACAGGCGACGAAAACCGGCAGCCCGGCGTGCTGCCGGGCTGCTCGTCGGACGCTGGATAGCCGCGAAGCGCTCAGAAACTGACGCGCTGGTTCTCCGGCATGAACAACTTGTCGCCTTCCTTCACCCCGAAGGTCTTGTAGAACTCGGCGAGGTTGCGCATCACCTGGTTGCAACGGAATTCGTTGGGAGAGTGGGTGTCCTGCAGTTGACTGATGGTGGCTTCCTCGGTCTGCTTCTCGCGCCAGCTGCGGGCATGGGAGAAGAACATCTGCTGGAAGTCCGGCTCTTCGCCTTCCCGCTTCGCCGCGATGCGGTAGGCCTCCAGCGCGATCTGGAGCCCACGCAGATCGGCGAGGTTCTCGCCGACCGTGAGCGCGCCGTCGACGTGGTACTTGGGGTCGAGGCCCTCCGGGACAAGCGGGTTGTACTGGTCGATCAACTGCTTGGTCTTGGCTTCGAACGCGGCGAGATCCTCGGAGGTCCACCAGTCGCGCCGGTTGCCGTCGGCGTCGTACTTGGCGCCCTGATCGTCGAAGCCGTGCCCGATCTCGTGGCCGATGGTGGCCCCGACCGCACCGTAATTGACCGCTGTGGTGGCGTCCTTGTCGAAGAACGGCGGCTGCAAATAAGCGGCCGGGAAGGTGATCTGGTTATTCGTCGGGGAGTAATAGGCGTTCACCGTCTGCGGCGACATGCCCCATTCGGCTTTATCGACGGGCGTGCCGAGCCGGTTGAAGGCCTTCTTGGACTCGAAAGCATTGATCGCGCGCAGGGATTCGATCAACTTGCCCCTGGTGATCTTCAAATCGGAGTAGTCGTCCCACTTGTCCGGGTAGCCGATCCTGGCCTCGATCTTGTCGAGCTTGACGATGGACGCTTCCTTGGTCGGCTGCGACATCCAGGTGGAATGGGTGAAGTTGTCCTTGTACGCGGCCATGAGGTCGGCGACCATTTCCTTGGCGCGGTCCTTGGCCTCCGGCGGAAAGTGCGCGGCGACATACAGTTTGCCGAGTTGGTCGCCGAGATTGTCGTCCACGACGCCGACCGCCGACTTCCACAGCTCTGGGCGTTCGTCGAGCCCGCTCAGCACCCTGCCGACGAAATCGAAGCGCGCATCGGCGATGGCCTTGGGCAGGAAGCGGGCGAAATTCGCCGTCACGCTCGTGCGCAGGTACTCCCGCCAGACAGCGATATCGACGTCGGCCCACAGCTGCGCCACCCCCGTCACGAACGACGGCTGGGAAACCACGATCTTGTCGAACAGCTGGCGCGGCCGGTCGGTATTGCCCGCCATCCAGGGCTCCCAGTCGAATTGCGGTCCGAGCGCGGTCAGCTCCGACCAGCTCATCAGGTTGTAGGTGGCGTCGGTGTTCCGATTGCGCACGCTGTCCCAATGCACGGCCGCGATCTTGGCCTCCAGGTCGACCACCCGCTGCGCCAGTCCGGTCGGATCGGCGAAGCCCGCGGCCGCGGCCATCTTTTCCATGTAGGTCTTGTAGCCCGCGAGCTGCGTCGTGAACTCGGGTTTGCGGTAGTACTGCTCGCTGAGGCCGAGGCCGGACTGGCTGATGGTCGGGATGTAGGCGTTGGAGTTCTTGCGATCAATGCCGATACCGATGCCGATCAGACCCGAGATGGGCAGTTCGGCCATCACCTTGGCCAGGTCCGGTTTGGTCGCGGCGCCGTCGATCTTGGCGTACAGATCGGCCAGCGGGGTCATCCCGAGCCGTTCGATCGTGTCGAGATCGAGGCGCGCGTCGTAGAGGTCGCGAATCTGCTGCGCCTCCGAGCCCGCCTTCGGATCCTCGATGCCTTCGATGATCGCCCGCAACTGGTCCAACGTGCGGTCGGAAGCCTCGCTGATCGCACCGACGGCGGCCTTGTCCGGCGGCAGCTGGTACTCCCGCAGCCACTTGCCGTTGACGTGCCGATACAGATCGTCCTGCGGCCGGATAGCGCCATCGGCGCCACCCAGATCGACACCGGTGAGCTGCATGTTGTGGTTCTTCGAGCACGAAGCCAACGCGACGGCGGCCGGTACGACCCCCAGCGCGACCAGGAAGGCACGACGGTCCAGCTGGCCGGGACGACCGTTTGATGTCACGAGGATTCCTCTCCCGATGCGGTGTCCCGCATCCTCGTCAGGCGCGATATTGCTTGCCCGAGGCTACCTGTCTCCGGTGGCGCGGGCCCGGCGTATCAGAGCGTGACCCGCTGGTCCTCGGGCAGGAACAGCCGGTCGGCGGCGGTGACGCCGAAGGTGCGGTAGAACTCGGGGATATTGCGGATCACCTGATTGCATCGGAATTCATTGGGGGCGTGGACGTCCATGGCCAGGCGCAGTTGCTGCCGCTGCTCGGTCGACTTGTCCCGCCAGATGCGCGCCCAGGACAGGAACAGCGTCGGGTAGTCGGGGTCGCCGGTGCCGTCGTGCTGTCCCGCGATCCGCAGGGCCGCCAGCGCGATGCTCAGTCCCCGCAGATCGGCGAGGTTCTCGCCGACGGTGAGTGCGCCGTCGACGTGCTTTCTCGGATCGAGGCCGACGGGAACGAGCGCGTTGTACTGCGCGATGAGCTGCGCGGTCTTGGCGTCGAACGCGGCCCGATCCGCCGGGGTCCACCAGTCGCGCAGGTTGCCGTCGGCGTCGTATTCCGATCCTTGGTCGTCGAAGCCGTGACCGATTTCGTGACCGATGATCGCGCCGATCGCGCCGTAGTTGACCGCCGCCTGAGCATCCTTGTCGAAGAACGGTGGCTGCAGAATAGCGGCGGGGAACGAAATCTCATTGGCGCTCGGGTCGTACATGGCGTTCACCGTCTGCGGCGATATGGCCCATTCGGCCCTGTCGACCGGTGTGCCGAGTCGCGCGAACATCCGCTTGCGCTCGAAAGTTTCTGCCGCGCGGAGGGATTCGATCAGTTTGCCCCTGGTGATGTGCAGTCCGGAGTAGTCGATCCAGGTGTCCGGATAGCCGATCTTCGCGACGATCTTGTCCAGTTTGGCGATCGATGCAGCCCTGGTCGGCGGCGACATCCACGACGAGTTGGTGAAGTTGTCCCGATAGGCGGCCATGAGATCGGCGACGAGCGCCTGCGCCCGTTCCTTGGCGATCGGCGGAAAGTACTTGCCCACATAGAGTTTCCCGAGCGGCTGGCCGAGCGTGTCGTCGACGGTGTCGATCCCGTCCTTCCACGACTCTTGACGCTGTTGCTGGCCTTGCAGCGCCTTGCCGATGAAGTCGAAGGCGGCAGCGGAGATGACTTCGGGTAGTTCGGCCGCGAATTTCTTTACCACGGCCATGCGCAAGTATTCCCGCCAGCTCGCGATGTCGACCTCGGCCCAGAGTTGCCCCGCCGCTGCGACGAAAGACGGCTGCCCCACCACCACCTTGTCGAACAGCTGCCTGGGCCGGTCGGTACTACCCGCCAGCCACGGTTCCCAGTCGAATTGTGGTGCGAGCGAAGGTAATTCGGTCCAGCCGAGCAGGTTGTAGGTGGCGTCGGGATTGCGCAGCCGAACGTCGTCCCAATACCCGGCGGCAATCCTGGTCTCCAGCGCGAGCACGCGCTGTGCCGTGCCCGACGGATCGAGGAAGTCTGCACCGGCGGCGATCCGCTCCAGATAGGTTCGGTAGGCCGCCAGCTGCTCGGCGTATTCGGGCTTCCGGTAGTACTGCTCGCCCATGGTCGGATCTATGCCGGATTGGCTGATCATGGCGATGTAGTCGCCGGAGTTCTTCTGGTCGACCGCGACCCCGAGCCCGATCAGGCCGCCGACCGGCAGCGCGCCCATCACCCGGGCGAGGTCTGCCTTGGTCGCGGCGCCGTCGATCGCGGCAAACAGGTCGGCAAGCGGAGTGCTGCCCAGTCGCTCGATCTCGTCGAGATCGAGCCTGGCATCGTAGAGATCGCGGATCTGCTGTTCGGCCGACCCTGGCTTCGGGTCGCGAATGCTGTCGACGATCTCGCGCAACTGCTGCTGGACACGGTCGCGGACCTCGTCGAACGAGGTATACGACGGCCGGTCCGCCGGCAGCTGATAATCGCGCAGCCAAGTCCCGTTGACGTGCCGGTATAGATCGTCTTGTGGACGAATCGCCTGGTCGGCACCGCTCATGTCGACCCCGGTCGGCGGCGACGCCGCATCCCTGGAGCAGGACGCCAGAACCGCGGTGGCGGGAATCACTCCGAGTGCGATCAGGAAAGCTCGACGATCGAATCGAAACGGACCGGCAGACGAACTCAAGAAACCCCTCTTCCAGCGGCGATATCGAATACAGGTGGCACTTTTGGTGATCATGCCCAGGACCGAGGGTAGTAACGAGAGGGCTCGCGAGCACTGATCGGCAGGGGTTTCACAGCTGAATGTCAGGGTTGCCGAAATGGACCCGATTTTGGGATGACCAGCGGATTCCCCTACACTGAACCGGTTGCCTGCGGGAGCTATGCCCGCAATCCGGCCGTGAACCCCCAGTGGTTGGGTCACCGAGATCCACATAACCGCTGGCAGGCGCGCGTTCGGGTGGCAGCAGGACCATGCCCGTCGGGTCGGCAATCCGGCGTGCGTATACATCCAGGTCAAGGAGGCTGAAGTGATTCAGCAGGAGTCGCGACTGCGCGTCGCCGACAACACGGGTGCGAAGGAAATTCTTTGCATCCGCGTGCTCGGTGGCTCGTCACGTCGCTATGCCGGCATCGGCGACATCATCGTCGCCACCGTCAAGGACGCTGTCCCTGGCGGCAACGTCAAGAAGGGCGAGGTCGTCAAGGCCGTCGTCGTGCGCACCGTCAAGGAGCGCCGCCGCCCGGACGGTTCCTACATCAAGTTCGATGAGAACGCCGCCGTGCTCATCAAGGCGGACAACGACCCGCGTGGCACCCGTATCTTCGGCCCGGTCGGCCGCGAGCTGCGCGAGAAGAAGTTCATGAAGATCGTTTCGCTGGCCCCGGAGGTGCTCTGACATGAAGGTGCACAAGGGCGATACCGTGCTCGTCATCTCGGGTAAGGACAAGGGCGCCAAGGGCAAGGTCATTCAGGCCTACCCGGCGACCGGCAAGATCCTGGTCGAGGGCGTGAACCGGATCAAGAAGCACGTCGCGGACTCCGCGAACCAGCGTGGCGCCTCCTCCGGTGGCATCGTGACCCAGGAAGCCCCGATCCAGGTCTCGAACGTGATGGTCGTCGATTCCGATGGCAAGCCGACCCGTGTCGGTTACCGCACCGATGAGGAGAGCGGCAAGCGGGTCCGGATCTCCCGTAAGAACGGGAAGGACATCTGACATGACTACCTCTGAGAAGACCCAGCCGCGCCTGAAGGCGCGCTACCGCGCCGAGATCAAGGACGCGCTGAACGGCGAGTTCGAGTACGCCAACGTGATGCAGATCCCCGGCGTGGTCAAGGTCGTCGTCAACATGGGTGTCGGTGACGCCGCCCGTGACGCGAAGCTGATCAACGGCGCCATCAAGGATCTGGAACTGATCACCGGTCAGAAGCCCGAGGTCCGCAAGGCGACCAAGTCGATCGCGCAGTTCAAGCTGCGTGAGGGCATGCCCATCGGTGCGAAGGTCACGCTGCGTGGCGACCGCATGTGGGAGTTCCTCGACCGCCTGGTCTCCATCGCGCTGCCCCGTATCCGCGACTTCCGCGGCCTGTCGCCGAAGCAGTTCGACGGCAACGGCAACTACACGTTCGGCCTGAGCGAGCAGTCGATGTTCCACGAGATCGACGTGGACTCCATCGACCGTCCGCGCGGTATGGACATCACTGTCGTGACCACCGCGACGAACAACGAAGAGGGCCGCGCCCTTCTCAAGCACCTCGGCTTCCCGTTCAAGGAGAACTGACGATGGCCAAGAAAGCACTGCGTATCAAGGCCGAGGCCAAGCCGAAGTTCGGCGTCCGCGCCTACACCCGTTGCCAGCGCTGCGGTCGTCCGCACGCTGTCTACCGCAAGTTCGGCCTGTGCCGTGTCTGCCTTCGCGAGATGGCGCACCGCGGCGAGCTGCCGGGCGTGCACAAGAGCTCCTGGTAGCCACCACCAACTTCCGTCGTCCCGGCGCCAGCGGGGTCACGACGGGAAACTAACCCCAACTTCGTGATAGGCCCACGGGTCCTTCGGGCTCTTGCATGGGAACCGTTGCGAGAAAGGTAAACGGTCAAAAACATGACCATGACTGATCCGATCGCAGACTTCCTCACTCGTCTGCGCAACGCCAACTCGGCGTACCACGATCAGGTGAAGGCGCCGCACTCGAAGCTCAAGGCGAACATCGCCGAGATCCTCAAGCGCGAGGGCTACATCGCCGATTACCGGACCGAGGACGCGACCGTCGGCAAGAGCCTCGTCGTCGACCTCAAGTACGGCCCCAGCCGTGAGCGCAGCCTGCAGGGCCTGCGTCGCGTCTCGAAGCCGGGTCTGCGTGTGTACGCAAAGTCCACCAACCTGCCCAAGGTCCTGGGCGGCCTCGGCGTGGCGATCATCTCCACGTCGACCGGTCTGCTCACGGATCGCCAGGCGGCCAAGCAAGGTGTAGGCGGGGAAGTCCTCGCCTACGTCTGGTAAGGGGAGGTAGGACAATGTCGCGTATCGGCAAGAAGCCCATCGCAATTCCCGCGGGCGTCGATGTCACCATCGATGGCCAGACCGTGTCGGTGAAGGGTCCCAAGGGCACCCTGTCGCACACCGTCGCCGAGCCGATCACCGTCGCCAAGGGCGAGGACGGTCAGCTCGAGGTCGCCCGTCCGAACGACGAGCGCCAGAGTCGTGCACTGCACGGCCTGACCCGCACCCTGGTCTCGAACATGGTCGAAGGTGTGACCAAGGGCTACGAGAAGAAGATGGAAATCTTCGGCGTCGGTTACCGCGTGCAGGCCAAGGGTTCGAACCTCGAGTTCGCTCTCGGCTACAGCCACCCGGTCCCGGTCGAGGCCCCGGAAGGCATCACCTTCGCGGTGGAAACGCCCACCAAGTTCTCTGTGTCCGGAATCGACAAGCAGGCGGTCGGCCAGATCTCCGCTGTGATCCACGGACTGCGCAAGCCCGACCCGTACAAGGGCAAGGGCATCCGCTACGCCGGCGAGGTCGTTCGCCGCAAGGTCGGAAAGACGGGTAAGTGATCATGGCGCAAACCGAAAACCAGAAGGCCAAGCGCGTCCCGCGCGGCAAGGATGTGTCGACCACGCGTCGGCTGTCCAAGACGCGTCGTCACTTCCGTCTGCGCAAGAAGGTCGTCGGCACCACCGAGCGTCCACGCCTGGTGGTCAACCGCTCCTCGCGTCACCTGCACGCACAGCTCATCGACGACTCGGTCGGCAAGACCATTGCCGCCGCGTCCTCGATCGAGGCCGATGTGCGCGCCGTGGACGGCGACAAGTCGGCCAAGGGCAAGAAGGTCGGCGCGCTGCTGGCCGAGCGTGCCAAGGCTGCCGGTGTCGAGGCCGTCGTGTTCGACCGCGGTGGTCACGATTACCACGGCCGGATCGCCGCGCTGGCGGACGCCGCTCGCGAAGGTGGGTTGAAGTTCTGATGACTGCAAACATTTACGGAAGGAACGTCTGATGCCGGGACGTCAACGGCGTGACGGCGGCAGCGGACCCGCCGGACAGAATGGTGCGGCCCCCGAGGGCGGCCGCGACAACCGTCGCGGTGGCGGCGATCGTCGCGGTGGCGGCGATCGTCGCGACAACGCGGCCGAGAAGAACCAGCTCGAGCGTGTCGTCGCGATCAACCGCGTCTCCAAGGTCGTGAAGGGTGGTCGTCGCTTCAGCTTCACCGCCCTCGTGATCGTCGGCGACGGCAACGGTCTGGTCGGCGTCGGCTACGGCAAGGCCAAGGAAGTTCCTGCGGCCATTCAGAAGGGTGTCGAGGAGGCTCGCAAGAGCTTCTTCCGCGTCCCGATGATCGGCAGCACCATCGTCCACCCGGTTCAGGGTGAGGCGGCGGCCGGTGTCGTCATGCTGCGTCCGGCTTCGCCCGGTACCGGTGTGATCGCCGGTGGCGCGGCTCGTGCCGTGCTGGAATGCGCTGGCATTCATGACATTCTGGCGAAGTCGCTCGGTAGCGACAACGCCATCAACGTCGTGCACGCGACGGTCGCCGCGCTCAAGATGCTGCAGCGTCCGGAAGAGGTCGCGGCTCGCCGTGGCCTGCCACTCGAGGATGTCGCTCCGGCGGGCATGCTGCACGCGCGCGCTCAGGCAGCGGGAGGTCACAGGTAATGGCGGATCTCAAGGTGACCCAGATCAAGTCGTCGATCGGCGCCAAGGCGAACCAGCGGGAGAGCCTTCGCACGCTCGGCCTGCGGAAGATCCGCCAGACCGTGGTTCGTGAGGACAATCCTCAGAACCGTGGGCTGATCAACGTCGTGCGCCACCTCGTAACAGTTGAGGAGGTCTGACATGACCATCAAGTTGCATCACCTGCGTCCGGCTCCCGGCGCCAAGACCGAGAAGACCCGGGTGGGTCGCGGTGAAGGCTCCAAGGGCAAGACCGCGGGTCGTGGTACCAAGGGCACCAAGGCTCGCAAGAATGTTCCGGCCTCCTTCGAGGGTGGGCAGATGCCGCTGCACATGCGGCTGCCCAAGCTCAAGGGCTTCACGAACCGATTCCGTACGGAATACCAGGTTGTGAATGTCGGCGCGATCGCCAAGTTGTTCCCCGAGGGTGGCGAGATCGGCAAGGCCGAGCTCGTTGCGGCCGGCGCGGTTCGCAAGAACCAGCTGGTCAAGATTCTCGGTGACGGCGAGATCGGTGTCGCGGTCCAGGTGACCGTCGATAAGGTCACCGGTGCCGCCAAGGAAAAGATCACCGCGGCCGGTGGCACTGTCACCGAGCTGGGCTGACGGTACTCTGCACAGAGTGGCACCGGACGAGTGAAGGCTCGTCCGGTGCCACTGTTAGAGTTCAATTGTTGTCTGCCAAGCCTCGTCATGGGATACCGGCGCCTTCCGACCAGGACATCGCTGAAATATCCATGGCATGACCATGTCGTTCGCCAGGAGGATCTGTGCTTTCCGCCTTCGTATCGGCCTTCCGGACTCCGGACTTACGGCGGAAGATTCTCTTCACGCTGGGGTTGATCGCGTTGTACCGCTTGGGTGCCGCGCTGCCGTCCCCCGGTGTGGATTACAAGGCCGTCCAGGAATGTATCGACCTGGTGTCCGGCGGTGAGTCCGGCGGTATCTACCAGCTGATCAACCTGTTCTCCGGTGGTGCACTGCTGCAGTTGTCGGTCTTCGCGATCGGCATCATGCCCTACATCACGGCCAGCATCATTATTCAGCTGTTGACCGTGGTCATCCCGCGGTTCGAGGAACTGCGAAAAGAAGGCCAATCAGGCCAGAACAAGATGACGCAGTACACCCGGTATCTGTCGATCGCCCTCGCGATCCTGCAGGCCACCGGTCTGGTCGCGCTCGCGGCCCGCGGTCAGCTGCTGCAGGGCTGCCAGCAGGACATCCTGGCCGACACCAGCATCTTCGGCATGATCATCATCGTGCTGGTGATGACCGCCGGTGCGGCACTGGTGATGTGGTTCGGTGAGCAGATCACCGAGCGCGGCGTCGGCAACGGTATGTCGCTGCTGATCTTCTCCGGTATCGCCGCCCGTATCCCGTCGCAGGGCAAGGGCATTCTGGACAGCCGTGGCCCACTGGTCTTCGGCCTCGTCTGCGCCGCCGCGCTCGCCATCATCGGCGCGGTCATCTTCGTCGAGCAGGGCCAGCGCCGGATTCCGGTGCAGTACGCCAAGCGAGTCGTCGGCCGCAAGATGTACGGTGGCTCCTCGACCTATCTGCCGCTGAAGGTCAACCAGGCAGGCGTCATCCCGGTGATCTTCGCGTCATCACTGCTGTACCTGCCGAACCTGGTCGCCCAGCTGACAACGTCGAAGGGGACGACCGATCAGAGCTGGTGGCAGGAGATCATCCAGAAATACCTGGTGAATCCGGGCAACCCGGTGTACATCGCGATCTACTTCGGTCTGATCGTGTTCTTCACCTACTTCTATGTCGCGATCACCTTCAATCCGGAGGAACGCGCCGACGAGATGAAGAAGTTCGGCGGATTCATTCCGGGCTACCGCCCCGGTAGGCCGACCGCCGACTATCTCAATTTTGTGCTGAGCCGCATCACCCTCCCCGGCTCGATCTACCTCGGTCTAGTGGCAGTGCTGCCCAATCTGTTCCTCGACATCGGCTCGTCCGGTGGTGCGCAGAACCTTCCGTTCGGCGGCACCGCGGTGCTCATCATGGTGAGCGTCGGCTTGGACACGGTGAAGCAGATCGAGAGCCAGCTGATGAATCGAAATTACGAAGGGTTCCTCAAGTGAGAGTTGTACTTCTCGGTCCGCCGGGTGCAGGCAAGGGCACCCAGGCCGTCCTGCTTTCGGAAAAGCTGGGCGTCCCGCACATCTCCACCGGAGACCTGTTCCGTGCGAACATCAGCCAGCAGACCCCGCTGGGGCGCGAAGCGCAGAAGTACATGGACGCCGGCGATCTGGTGCCCAGCGATGTGACCAACCGCATGGTCGAGGCCCGCGTTGCCGAGCCCGACGCCGTCAACGGTTTCGTGCTCGACGGCTACCCGCGCACGGTCGATCAGGCCGACGCGCTGGAGAAGATCCTCGCCGACATGGACACCAAGCTCGACGCGGTGCTGTGCTTCGTCGTTGCCGAGGACACCGTGGTCGAGCGGATGCTGGCCCGTGGCCGCGCCGACGACAACGAAGGCGTGATCCGCAACCGGCTCCGGGTGTACCGGGACGAGACCGAGCCGCTGCTGGAGCACTACGACGGGTTGGTCGTCACCGTGGACGGTGTCGGCGAGGTCGACGAGGTCAACGCCCGCGCATTGCGCGCACTCGGCCACTGATGCCGCTTACCGCACCAGCGATGGGACACTGAACCGTCATGGTTTTCGGTCGTAAGAACAAGAAGGTGGTGCCGTTCCGCACCGCGGGCGAGCTGGACGCCATGGCGGCGGCAGGCGCCATCGTCGGCCGCGCGCTCGTCGCGGTGCGCGATGCCGCAAAGCCCGGTGTCAGCACCCTGGAGCTGGACGAGGTCGCCGAGCAGGTGATCCGCGATGCGGGTGCGGTGCCATCCTTCAAGGGCTACCACGGGTTCCCCGGTTCGATCTGCTCATCGGTGAACGACCGTGTGGTGCATGGGATTCCGACCGCCGATGAGATCCTGACCGACGGCGATCTGGTCTCCATCGACTGTGGCGCGATTCTCGACGGCTGGCACGGTGATTCGGCGTGGACGTTCGGCGTCGGCCCGATCATCGACGCCGATCGGCTGCTCAGCGAGGCAACCAAGCTGTCCATGGAGGCCGGTATCGAGGCAATGCTGCCCGGTAACCGGCTGACGGACGTCTCGCATGCCATCGAGCTCGGCACCCGCGCCGCGGAAGAAAAGCACGGTCGCGCCTACGGCATCGTCGACGGTTACGGCGGGCACGCCATCGGCCGCGAAATGCACATGGATCCGTTCCTCGCGAACGAGGGCGACCCGGGTAGAGGGCCGAAACTCGTTGTCGGATCTGTCCTTGCGATCGAGCCGATGCTGACGTTGGGCACCACCCAGACCAAGGTGCTCGGCGACGATTGGACCGTGGTGACCATCGACGGCAGCCGTGCCGCACATTGGGAGCACACGGTTGCCGTCACCGAAGACGGACCGCGCATTCTGACGTTGCGTCCGGAATAGCTGACCGACCGGCCCCGGTGGCCGACTGACCGTGAAATACGTTGGCGTCAGTGACATCGACGATGCCCCACATTGGTGGCGTCGTGACATTATGCGGCGCCGAACTTTTGCGGTGCCTCGACATCGACAAGTTACGATCCTCCGACATCGAACACGCTCCGACATCGACAGAGATTTGAGATCGGCGCCACTTCGACAATGATGAAGCGGCACATCGACCGATGCCCCGACGTTGACGGTGCACCGATGTCGATCATCCGCCGACATCGACGACGGACCCGGCGAGCCGATACCCAGGGCACACCGACACTGACAAAGCGTCGACATTCGGGGCGCTCCGACGTTGGGGTGCACCGACATCGACGACCGAGGGCGGGTGGACGCTACGCGGCGAGGCCCGATACGCACCGACGCCGCGGGTAGTCCGCAGGGCGATTACGCCTCGCGACACCCGCGTCGACACAGTGGTCGATCAGCCGGTGTCACCGGGCGATACCCCAGCTCATCGCTGGATCGGTGACGTCGTTCCTTCCACCCGCGTCTGCACGTCCGGCTTCGCCTTTCGGTCGAGCAGTCGGTTCGAACGCTGTGGTGTGTCAGTGGTTTTCTTTCCCTGTTCGAGATGAACTTTTGACGATGTAGAAATCGTATGTCGCATCGTCGACTACTCACCTGAGTAGGGAACTACTCGAATTCCATTGGGCTGCGGCGGATCCGGATGGCGTAGCGCTTCATTTGCGCTGGGGCGCCGGGGTTTCGGTCCTGCGGACGGCGCGGATGACGTCGGTGACGAGGGGCACGTCGAATTCGCCGTCGGCGGTCTCTGGCCTGCTGCGCAGGTAGTCGAGGATTCGGCCGAGCAGCTCGGCGCGCTCCGGTGCCGTGATCACCAACGTGTGCGAGTGGGTTCCGATTGTGGTCGTGAGGGATTCGGCGGTCCGCCGCTGTGCGTGCGGGAATTCGGCTCGCTCGAAGTCGAGGAACAGCGAGTGCTTCGGGAGCTGGTCACCAGGCTTCGGTGGCGGAATTGCGACTCTCGGCCGGGAGACCGCCTGCAGGCCGATGATCCAGTCGACCGTGCTGTCGTCGGTGTTCCAGAGTGCGGCGAACACGCCACCGTCGCGCAGCACCCTGGCGATCTCGGGGAAGGCGCGCTCCTGGTCGAACCAGTGGAATGCCTGTCCGGAAAGCACCGCATCTACCGAATTGTCCGGCAGCGGAATGGACTCCGCGGCACCGGCGAGCGTAGTCACGTCGGGGTAACGCGCAATCAGTTCACTGCGCATCTCGGCATCGGGCTCGACGGCGATCGGCTCGGCTCCTGCACCGAGCAGACCTGCGGTGAGCTTGCCGGTGCCTGCGCCGAGATCGAGGACCACGAGCGAGTGCTGACGCCCGAGCGGCTCCAGAGCCCAATGAATTGCTGCCGCGGGGTAGTCCGGACGATGTTCGGCATACGCGGAGGCCTGTGCGCCGAATGAGGCGGCCGCACGGGCGTGTAGTTCGCCGTCCATCCCTCCACCATAGGACCTCGAGTTTGCCTGTCCGGTGGTATTCCGGGCCATCGTGCTGGCTGGAGGTCCCGGCCGTGCTTGCCGGCATCGGCCTGGCCCGATCGTGTGGTTTGTCTGGGCTACTCCACGATTCAGCCTGTGCACAGCGCACGGCCGTCGCCTGATCGGTTGTCCGGTGTTCGCGCCGAAACTACGTGGTCTTGTGTGCTTTTCCAGCCGGCGCAACCTCGGTGGTCACCTCGGGCTCGTCGATCGGGAACAGGATCGGACTGAGCAGGTACTGCGAACGGCCCGGTGCGGGCGGGTTTTTCAGTCGGGGGATGATCGCGGCACGCAGCACCGAAATCAGGTCGACGAGCTCATTGTGGTCGAGCCACACGGCGTGTTGCCGGTAGCCGACCAAATCCTCGGTCGGGTTCGCCTGGGCACGATCGAGGTAGGAGTTGAATTCCGCGAGCAGCGTAGCCATCGCGGCGGCGAAGATCCTGCGATGGTCGTCCGTGGTCGCCGATGCGGCCGTGTCGGCGTCGATCACCGCGCGTTCCCTGCGCAGCCGGTAGTGGCGCTCGACCGCGCCGCGCACCCGCTGTTCGCTGTCGACCTCGAGGATGCCGCCGCCTGCCAGTAGGTCGACGTGGCGGTAGACGGTGGCCTTCGAGACATCGGGCATTCGGGCGCACAGTTGTGCCGTTGTCAGGGTTTGGCCACCCGACATTGCATGCACGATCCGCAATCGCACCGGGTGGACCAGCAGCTCCAGGGAGTCCATATCCGAATGTTCTCACTTATGATACCGTTCTCAAAGTTGAGAATGCTCAAGGGTTGTGGAGGACACGATGAATGGACCCGAGTCGGCCGTCACGGATGTGCCGTCGTGGCAGGCGCCGGAGTATGCGAATCCCGAGGTCTTCGATGAGCGGGCGGTGACCGTGGGGTCCGGGGAATTCGCAGTGTCGGGCGTGCTGAGCATCCCGCATGGCGACGGTCCGCATCCCGCGGTGGTGTTGTTGGCCGGCGGTGGGCCGTTCGACGCCGATGGCACTGTGGGGCCGAACAAGATCTACAAGGATCTTGCGTGGGGGTTGGCGAGCCGCGGAATAGCGGTGTTGCGCTTCGACAAGGCCACTTTCGCACATGCGGAGAAGGTCGCTGCGACAACCGAATTCACACCGAGCGACGAGTATGTGCCGGCCGCGGTCGCGGCGATCGAGATGCTGAGCGGGCTACGGGCCATCGATGCCGGGCGCGTGTTCATGGTCGGACACAGCATGGGCGGAAAGTTTGCGCCGCGGGTGGCCGCGGCAGCGCCATCGGTGGCGGGCGTGGTGATCCTTTCCGGTGATACGCAGCCGATGCAGTGGTCCATCGTGCGTGTCCTTCGGCGCCTCGCCGAGATCGATCCGGCGGCACTCGCGGCGTTGCCACCGCTCGAGACGGCCATCGAACAGGCGAAAATGGTCGACAGCCAGGAACTTTCACCGGCGACGCCGGCAGTGCGGCTGCCGTTCGGCATGTCGGCCGCATACTGGCTGGACCTGCGGGCCTACGACCCGGTCGCGGTCGCGGCGACATTGCGCAAGCCTATGTTGATTCTGCAGGGCGAGCGTGACTATCAGGTCACTGTGGCCGACGACCTGGCCGGATGGCAGGCCGGACTCGCGGACCGCGCGGAGGTGACCATTCGCACCTATCCCGCCGACGATCATCTCTGGTTCCCGGGGACCGGTCCGTCGCTGCCCGAGGATTACACCCGGCCCCACCACGTGGATGCCGAGGTCGTCGCCGACATTGCCGACTGGCTGCTGTCCGCGTGAGCCGGCATCAGCCCTCCAAGAGCACGGTGACGGGTCCGTCGTTGGTCAGGTCGATATGCATATGGGCGCCGAAGCGGCCGGTGGCGACGGTGGCGCCCAGATCGCGCAATGCCTGGGCGAACGCGTCGACGATGGGTTCGGCGACCGCACCGGGTGCGGCGGCGTTCCAGGAGGGGCGGCGGCCCTTCGCCGTGTCGGCGTAAAGGGTGAACTGACTGATCACCAGGATGGGTGCGACCAGGTCGGCGGCGGAGCGCTCGCCGTCGAGGATGCGCAGCCGCCACACCTTGTCCGCCAAGGCTTTCGCGGTCGTGTCGGTGTCGCCGTGCGTGACGCCGACCAAGGCGACCAGCCCGTGGGGCGCATGGTGGGCGGCAGGATCGATCCGGCCGACGATCTCCTCGTCGACTGTCACCTGGGCGGCGGACACTCGCTGTAATAGGACTCGCACATCGGTGATCATGCCGTGCGGTCCGGCCGACGCAGCGGTGGGTGTGCCGTCTCAGCTCGGTTCGGGAGTTTTCACCTTCTTGAAGAACAACAGGTCGGTGTGCGGCACTGTCTCGGCGGTTTGCCGAATCCCATTGGCAGGCAGGTGGGTCAGCTTGGCGAACATGGGGGAATTGCCGAATGCGGCGCGGACCTGGGTTTCGGACGCATAGTCCGCGCCGTAGTCGGCCAGCGTCGCGAAATCCATGGGCGCGAGCGGCTCGTCGAGCGGCGCCTGTCCGCTCGGTCGGCCGAGGGCGGCGTACTGCGTGGCCTTGCCACCCTCGTACCGGCACAGTTCATAGGCCATGTTCTCGGTGGCGGCCACGCTGATCACCGGCCAGCGGGTCGAAAGCTGCAGCGCCAGTGGATGTCTGCCGACATTCGCCAGCTCCCACTTCAGGCTCATCACAGTCACCGAGCCCGGGTAGGGCTGTTCGATGAGCACCATGTCATCGCCCAGCTCGGTCGCCGAATTCAGTTCGAGATCGGCTGCGCTCCAGATGATTTCCACGCCGCCGAGATGGGTCGAGCCGATCGCGGGCTGCGCACCGTCGGCCGCATACGCGGCGATGACCGCGGCGCGGACCTGAGCGACGGCGTCACCGGCCGAACAGCGCACACTCAGTGCCCCGAAGGTCGTGGCGATCTCGACCGGCCGCGACGGCGGATCGGGCATCGCGCCGGGGGTCAACGGCTTGATGCCGACCAGGGCCAGTTTCCAGTTGATCTCTTCGATCGTGGAGAGGTCGCCCGCGGTTTGGTAGAGGATCTGCTGCTGGGTCAGCCGTCCGGCGCGTTCGAGCGTCGGGCAATCCAGCTTCGCGAGCGCGCTATAGGACTTGACGGTGAGGTCGATGTCCTCGATGCGCGTCTGGCGCAGTTGTGTCGTCATTTCGGGCGAGGTCAGTGCCGCATATCGCTCGCGATACATCGCGATGGCCTGCTTGCGCTGTCTGCCGACCATGAGGGTGCGCAGCAGCGTGCTCAGACTGGCGAGGTACTTGCCGGATTGATCCGGATTCGCCGCGAACAGCCTGCTGCGAATCCGCACCGCATCCTCGGACGCGGCGACAGCGGTCTTCGGATCCAGCCTGCACAACCACACACCGCACTTCGACAGCGCGTCGGCGCACACGCCAGCCGCCTGCGGATGGGTGTGCGCCACTTGCCGATAGGCGCCACAGGCGCTGCGGATAGTGCTTGCCGCCAGTTCGCGGTGGCCGATGTGACGAGCGGCCTGTTCGAACACGCGCAGCGCGTCCTGCACCTCGCCCGCAAACTGTGCGGACACCTGCCCGGCGGTCAGCCAGTGCAGCCGAATGGCGACTGCTTCTTGTGCGGGCGCCAAGGCTTCGGCGGTCCGGTCACGGCCGGAGCCGTTCTTCGTGGCGACCAACTCCTTGGCCAATTCGACCAACGACGTGGCCAATCGCAGCTGGGCTTCGATCGACCGGTCTCTCGCCGCCCCTCGATCCGCAGCCACTCGGCGCTCGATCGAGCTCAGATCCATCGCGATCCCAACTCCCGCATCAACCTTCCGCGTACGGTCGTCGATCGGCCGCATCCATGCCCGCCGAGTCTGCCACAAAAGCGGGCAGCGTGCGCTGGTGATCGCGGTCCGAAACCATCCGGCGCGCAGCGAGGTTGCCACCCGTCACCGAGCTCGGCGTCATTGCCACGGCCCTCCCCGTTCATTTCGGGGCAACGGGTGCGTCGTCGATGGGTGTCATCGTCGAATCGCAGTATCCGAACATCAGGAGCGACGCGGTGGCCGATGACCTGAAGCATGATGCGGACCTGTTCGAGAAGGCCGCGCTGAAGACCGGGCATGCTCGCGATCGCGTCGACGGCGTGCTTGTCACACTGGAGGCCGCGCTGGCCGGGCGCGGGGCGACATGGGGTGCGGACAAGCTCGGCCACCAGTTCTCCGAGGGCGAGAACGACTATCAGGTGGCGCGCGAGAAAGTGGTTACCAACATAGAGAACGGGTCCAAGAGCTTCGACAACTTCGCCAGCGGTTCTGCGGCCGACCTGGCGCGGGCAACCGAGCGGTTCGAGCAGGCGGGGGCCGACGTTGCGTGGCTGGACGAGCTGGTGGCACAGGGGATGGAGCGCGAAGCCCTCGCCGAGGAAGGTGCCGGCCGGCTCGATGGCCGCGTCGGCGTGGTCGATGGTGACCCGCCGCGGATCGTCGTAGTCGGCGGGAACTAGCCGGGCGTTTTCATCACGACGGCTCGATTCGTGCTGCCGAATCCAACCTGGATCGTCGTGGTTCGGGTAGCGAAGCGGCTGTCGAACCTACGCCCGACGGCGGCGGCTTGCGGCATCCGCAGGAGGATCCGCCGAGCGCGCCCCACCCGGATGAGACGCCGGAGGAGGTCGCGCCGGAATCTTCACCCGCTGACCAGATCTCGAAGCATCGCCCCGAGTGGCACACCATCGAAACTCCTGCTCGTCGTTCGCCGCAATCAGATACCACTCACTCACGAAAACTGCTGTACCCCGGGCGGAGGTCCTGCCGAGGTTCGGCGGTCGTTTGCAGGGCCGCTGTGCCAGGATGGGAGCGGTAATACTTCTCGGGCACAGCGGTGCCTCCCGCGTGGGGCCGCCTGCGGTGCGCAGATGAGGGAGACTGCGGCGACGTGACCAGACCAGGCGACGAGGTACCTGACAACCAGGCCCGCGACGAGTCGGATCCGGGACACGAGGGGGCAGGCGCGGTGCCGCCGGGCGAACACGGTGTGGAGGCAGCAGCCGAGCCGGGTGACGACAACGCCGATGTGACGGGCGGACTTGCTGCCGACGGAACATTCAACGACCGCGGATCCGACGATCGGACGCCCGTCGGATGGACCTCTGACAGTCAGACTTTCGACGACCGCGCGCCTATCGAGCAGCCATCCGATGAACGGGCGTCTGCTGGTCGTGCATCCGATGACCAGGTGTCAGTTGGTCGTGGACCCGATGACCAGGTGTCTGCTGGTCGTGGACCCGATGAACGGGCGTCTGCTGATCGTGGACCCGATGACCAGGCGTCGGTCAGCCCCACACCCGAGGCCACCCCCGACACCGATGCGGACTTCATGGCCGAGTTCATGAAGTCCTTCGAAGAGCAGGCGGGCGACGATCCTGATGTCGGGTTCTCGCTGGTCGAGAGTGCGCCTACGGTCGATGTCGCGGAGCGGGCCAAGCAGGTCAGCCACCAGATCGCCCGTAGCCTTGCGACTTTGGGGCCGCGCGGGTGGCGGCAGTTGGAGGCGGTGTTCGTGCTGACCACCGACGCGGAATTGGCGCAGGTGGTCTTTGCCGACGATCAGCAGCGCTCGGCGCGTGTGCAGCCGACCGATGAGGTGCTCGCACTGGTTCGTGAGCAGCGGCATGTTTCGGCGCAGCTCAGTGACGGGCCGTGGTGGCGGCTGCTGCTGACGTTGTCGAGCGCCGGCGAGATCGAGGTCGACTACGACTACGGCGACGAACCGTTTCCGGATGATCAGCTGTTCCCACCGGAGGTGTACCTGGCGGATATGGAGGTGTACCCGCACGATTCGTTGCCGGTGTGGTTGGCCGCCTACGTCGGTCACGGCGACCGGCAGTCGCGCCCAGCGCAGGTCGCGGCCGCACAGGCACGCGCCGACCGGGAGAACGGTGTGCGAGGTGTGTTGTCCGAGCGGGATTTTCCAGCGCTACCCATTATGTCGGCGCGCTGGGCGGTGATCGCGGCAGCGTTCGTCGCGGCCGGATCAGAGTGGGGACCGCGGGTGCTGCCCGCATTGAACTGGTTCGAGGGCGCCAAACGTAGCGGCTCGACACTCTATGCGCTGCCGGGCGGACGGGCCGTGCTGTCGGGCGGTGTGTGGAACGCGCCCGAGCTGGATGCCGCCTACAACAGGGACGAGCCGCTGCCCGACGTCTACGCGGGCGCACCGGAATGGGTGGCCAACCCGGTGCTGAATCCCCGTGCGGCCAATGGTCTGCTGTCGTTCTGCTACTGGTGGGAGGGCGGCAACTGGTATCGCGGCGACTCGCCGGGTTCGGATCAGCTCGCCGCGGCGATTCCGGGAGTCTGGAGCACCGAGACCGTGGTGGACGTGGTCTCGGGCCTGGTCGCCGACGAGCTGACCGACCAGCAGCGTGCTGCGGTCGCCACCCTGGTGTCGGCCGCTGAGGTCGGTGTCGTCACACGTGACACGATCGTCGGTGTCTTCGGCGCGGACAGCACTTTCGACATCGACAGCGCCCTCTACCAGCTCATGCTGGCCGGGGTGACCATGACGCTGCCGGAACCGATGCCGCAGGAAGACGCGATCGCGCAGGTGCGGCAGTTCATCCTGGACCAGGGCATGGACACCACCGGCTACCCGCTGCAAGATCTGCGCGCGGACCGGATCAACGTGGGCTGGATGGTCTACGTGCCGACCCGGCCCGGTGAGATCTCGATCGGCCGCGCGATCTTCTACATTGCCGACGACGGTGTACTGGAACAGTCTTCGTCATCGGTAGCGCCAACGGTGTACATCACCGAATTCGAACGGCGATTCCAACAGCGGCACGGCTCCGTTCAGGCTTGATCACGGTCTCGAACCGATCGGGCTGCGGCACTGACCGATTCGGAGCGAAATCCGGGAATTCCGAATCGAATCCTGCGTTTCGCGGCTGATTCCCTTTCGTGTCACATGACGTTTGTGCGATGATCACCTGAGTTGAGTTCTGACGCACGGTGAGGGATTTGGCATGGCTGACGAAGTGAAGGTGACCTCCCCACAGCTGCGCCACATCGCCGGCGACCTGGATACCGCTGCCGGGCATATCCAGAACGTGTTGTCGACGTTGGACGCCGCACGGAGCAAGCACTGGGGGAAGTGGGGCTCCGACGAATTCGGCGACCATTTCGCGGGCGACAAGGGCTACAAGCCTTCCGATGAGAACCTCACCGGTGTCCTCGACTCCAGAATCAAGCTGTTGCAGTCATATTCGGAGGGCCTGCAGGGCGGCGCCGACCTGCTCGATGCCATGGACGTCCTCAACGAATCGACCTTCCGCGAGTAGACATCGCAGCGACGTCGGACGCGCGAGCGGGGGCGAGGCAGGAGACGTGGAGTGGCGAACGAGGCGGCGAAAGCCAGGTTGGCCGATCTGATGGATTCGGTCCAGGCCGGCATCAAGTCGATTCAGCGCGCGCAGCATCGACAAGCCCAGATCATGGCGTCGGCATCGGCGGCGGGCAAGCGGGTGACCGTGGTTGTCAATGCCAAAGGCGTTGTCATCGAGACGCGTTTCTCCGCAGACGTCGATGATCTGACCTACCCCGAGATCGCGAAGGCGGTCACGACCGCGGCACAGGAGGCCGCGGCCGAGGTCCACCGCAGGACCAAAGAGATGGTTGCCGAACTGACGCGAGAACAGTCACGGCTGCCGCGGCTTTCGGAATTCATCCCCGGCATGCCTGATGTGCAGGACATGATCCCGACCGCACCCGAGGTCTCCACCGAACCACCCGCCGCGCGGGCCCGTGCCCGCGCCGAACTCACCGATGAAGCCGCCACGGCGTTGGAGTTCACCAGCGTCGAGCAGTTCAATCACGACGAACCGCCCTCGGCGCAGCCGAATGTTGCCGAGTCGGGCTGGTGAATCCGGATATCAGTGGTGCGGCGGTGATCTGAGATGTCTGCGATCACCTCCTTGTGGGAGTGGATTCCGTCGTGGATTCTCAGTGCGCTGAATTTCGGTCAGGCCTATCCGGAAGGTGACGAGGACGACCTGTTCGACTTGGGCGACGCGTGGAAGCTGGCGGCCGAGGAATTGCGGAAGCTCGAACCGGAACTTAAGGCTGTCACCGATCGCACCCAGAAGGTCTACACCGGTGACGGTGCTGTTCAGGCCGCCACCGAGTTCGGCAAGCTGTTCGCCGGCCCTGTCTCCATCAAGGAGACGGCAAAGGCCATGGAGGAGCTCGGCGCGTACACCAGAAACGGTGGCACCGAACTCGAATACACCAAATGCCTCGAAGCAGGCTTCGCCGGGATCACCGCCTATACGGTCATCGCACTGATCGCGGCGTGGCCCTGGGGTGAGGCCGGAGTGCCGCTTGCCTTGGGCGCCGGCCGTGAGGCTTTGGCCATCGCTGCGGGTGAGGGTGCCGAGCGCCTCGCGCTGGAGGCAGGCAAGGTCGGTCTGAAGAACTTGCTCAAGCCGTACTTCAAACAGATCACGCTGGCCGGTTTGAAGGAGGGTTTGAAGACCGGCCTGAAGATCGGGACGAAGGCCGGGGTGAAGATGGGCCTGGCGGGCGCCGGATTCGACTTTGCGATTCAGACCGGCCAGATCCTGGAGGACCATCGAGACAAGGGCTATGACCTCGGGCAGACCCTGAAGATGGGCGTCGAGTGGGGCGCAGGCGGGTTCCTCGGCGCACCGGTGGGTGTCGGCATGTCCCGCCTACTCGGTCGTACTGCGCTGTCGCCGGGGTTGCGGGGGTTGCTCAGCGGAATGACCGGCGGTGCGGCGGGCGGCCTCGGTATGTACGCGGGCGGCGTCGGTTATCAGGTCGGAAACCAGCTGGCGCACGGCTATTTCGACTGGAACAAGATCGACAAGACATTCAATCCGCAGCTGCTGGTGGTGGGTGCGGCGCTGGGCGGTATGCATGGCGCGAAAGTCGGGCTGAAGGAAGGCCGCGGACCGACGCTGGGAGGTACCGGGGAGGGGCTGCCCGACGGTGGGCCACGGCCGCGCGGTGGTGGTGACGGGTCATCGCATGTGCCCGAGTACGGTACGGCCAAGCAGGCCAAGCAGATCTATCGCGACATGATGCGCGAGATTCATCCCGATACTGCGGGCGATGGACCCAAGCCGAAGACCTCCTCCGGCGAGGAATTCGACCGCGAGGTCAACAACGCGTATGAGCGGGCGGTCAAAACTGCTGGAGCGGGCAAACCTGTCGACCTGTACGAGCTCAATAAGCTGCGTGCCGAATGGGACGCGGCGAAGGGCGGCGGCGTAACCGACGCAGGAGGCGGGCCCACCGCGACGGAAACCGGTGCCAGATCGGCAGATTCGGGAGCAAGGACCGGCGCTGATCGCGGAGCCGGGGTGGCTCCTACCGATCGTGGTGCGGGCGTTGCACCCACTGATGGCGGCAAGTCCGCGCCGCCAGCAGAACGCGGTGCTCGGCCTTCCGTACCGGACCGAGGCGGACCGGGGCGGGATGGCACGGCCCCGCAGTCGGGCGAGAAGAGCGCACCGCGGGCCGGTGCGAACAACGCCGAGGGCGGCGATCGCACTGCGAATCTCGCTACTGGACAACAGGAGCAACCGGCACCGGGCCGTTCCGGCGTCGAAGCGGAAGGGCGCACTGGTGCGACGGGGCAACCCGGTGCACAGGTGGAGCCGCGTGTCGCGCCCGAGCCGGGCCGGGGCGGTGCCGAGCCTGGTGGCGCTGATGTCGTGCCGCAGCACCGTGGCGCGGATGTCGCACCGGAGCGGCGCGGTACCGATGTGGCCCCGGCGGGGCGTGGCGCCGATGTCGCACCCGAACAACGCAGCGCCGACCCGCAATCCCGTGGCGCAGAGCTGGATCAGCGCCCGAACAATCCCGGCGCGGAGCGAACCCCCGCCGAGAGCAACCAGCGGGCCGGACCCGACACGACGACGCCCGGTCCCGCGGTGGGCGAGGCTGCGCAACGTCCAGGCGCGCTCGAACGCCAGCAGTTCCCTTCGACCGGTTCGCTGGCGGAGGAGTTCGCGAAAGCGCCGCTCGAAACCCGTCCGCCCGGCACCGGTGGACCGCTGACACTGCGCACCGGAGAAGCGCCGAAAAGCTGTGCGGTATACGGGTTGTGGTACGGCAGAGAGGTACTCGGGCTCGACGGGATCCTGCCGCTCAGCGGTGACGGCGCCGGCATCAAGGCGGTCGGTTTCAGCTCCGATCAGATCGCCACCGCAGCGCGCGCGGATTGGCATCCCGGCGGGTTCCGATCGTTGGACGAGGCAGCGACGCTGGTCCGGAATACCGGTGGATCGGTGCTCGGACTGGTGGAATTCAAGGGTGTGCACGGGCCGATGAAGGTCGGTGCGCACCAGCTCACGCTGTTCCGGCCGGAGGGTCGACCGGATGTGGTGATGGTGCGCGAATTCGACGGACACCGCGCCTACGAATACGAATTCCAGTGGGGGCAAGACCATTCGAATGTGGCCGGGGTGTACGGCATCGTCTACGGTCCCGATGGTCGCCCCGCGATCCCGCTCGAGGGCAAGCCGGCGGGAATGGCGGGCGTCGATTTCGCCTACACCCGGGCAGGTGCGCGTCCGGCAGCCGAACCGCCCCGCCCACCGAGTGTGGAGACACAGGCCTACGCCGAGGACGCGGTGCGCCAACTGGGCGGATCAGCCAAAGACTTGATGCCGGTGGACCGTGCGGGCGAGGCGGTTGCTCAGGCAAAGGCGCTGGCGGACAAGAACGCCGCATGGTGGCATTCGCTAGGTCAGGCGCGGCAGGAAGCGATGATCGAAGTTCACCCCGCCGAAGTGGGCAATGCCAAGGGTCTTCCCGGCGAAGCGAAGAACGCCGCCAACCGGCTGGCGTTGGAACGCGACATCTATTCCTTCCGTGCGCGTCGCCCGGAGCGGCTCGGCAGCGGCCAGTTGGTCAATCCGGAATTCGGCAGTGGTGAGCCGAAACTGTTGCGCGCCATCATCGATACGCGCACTGCGCTGCACCGCGCCGATCAGCTTGCCCAGGTGATGCATCCGGACGTGCACCATCCGCCGGTGCTGCTGCTGTCCTACGGCAATGGCGAAGTCGTGATCGCATTCGGCGATGTCGACAGGGCGACCTCGGTGTCCTGGCATGTGTTGGACGGAAATTCGGGCGCCGGGTCGTTGCCCGAAGATGTGGTCTATCCACGCAACCACTACGAGACGACCTCTCGGCAGTATCCGGACGCACGGGTGGCCTCGATCCTGGCCTACCGCTACGACGTGCCCGGCGCCGCTGCGATCGGACCCGAGGCGGCGGCCGGGTTGCTGCGCGAGCAGATCGCCGGATTCAATGTCGCCCGGCAGCATCTGCCCGATCCGCAGCTGCCGTCCAATCATGTCTTCGGCTACGGTCCCGGCGCGGCCACCGCGAGCGCCGCCGCCGAGAATGCTCGGCTGGCCGGTGAGATCAGCACGCTGACGATGTCGGATCCGCGCGGCTCGTTCCGGGTGCCGGACGCGGCGACCTACGGCCTCGAACGGGGCAGCGTGGCCGTCGTCGGCCCCGCACCGAGCCCGCCGGGCGCGTCATGGCCGAGTATGGGACTCGGCCGCGGCGGCGCGTCGCGGCAGCCGCGCGCCGGCACGGGCATCAGGCGGATCACCGTCGATCCCGCACCCGGCTCGCGATCCTCGATACTCGGGCGTTACCTTTCCGCCGACCCGGACACCAGGATCCCATCGCCGTCATTGGCGACTTTCGGCAAGATCGCGGCAGAACACGGTGCCGGACAATCGGTGTCCCGCTCACCCGCCGAAACCGGCGACGGAACGACAGGACCCGCTGCGCCGAGCGCTCCCCGCGCGCACCCGCGGCACCTCGGCCCCGCCCTGCCGGTGGACTGGCCACCGGTCACCGGCGCCGAGCTCGCACACGTCACGAGCGCGAAAGCCAAGCTGCAGGCGCAGTTCGGGCCGACTGCGGAGTTCCCGATCCTGCAGCGCCCGGTGCCGCGTGCGGATCCGGTCGCCGATTCGCGCGCCCGCACCACTGCGAACGCACGCTGGTGGCATTCGCTGTCCGCCCAAGAGAAATCCGCAATGGTGCGGGTGCATCCGAAGCTGGTCGGCAACACCGACGGCGTCTCCTATGGCGAGCGGGATGTGGCGAACCGGTTGGCGGTCACCCGCGGCCTGGAACGCTTCCTGGCTCGCAAGCCGGCCCAGCTCGGGATCATGAGCTGGTTCCGCACCGTGCTGACCGACGCCGAACGCACCGAGCTGCGCAACCTGATCAACACCCGCAACCATCTGGCCGCCATCGAACGCGGTGCGAACGAGATGATCGGCTCGCCGGAGGTGCAGCTTGTCGCGTTCGACGAGTCGGCCTACAGCGGCAACGGCCGAGTCTCCGTGTCGATCGGCAACGCCGACACAGCTTCCGTGGTGACCAGACAAATCGGTGGATACGGGACCACACTGCTGTCGCTGCTGTATCGGTCTGCCTTCGCGCGGGGGCAGTACGAGCTGGCCACGCGGCTCGACCCCGGCATCGAAACCGCGACCATCATCGACATCGGCTACCACCATCCGACCGCGCCACCCGAGGCGGCGAATCCGATCTTCGCCGAGGTCGGCGGGTATGTGGTGGCCCGGGACATCGCGGCCTACAACGCGACCAGGAGGTTCCAGGCCGGCCTGCCCGGGTTCGCACCGTACCCGCAGCTGCTCACCGCGCATGGGCACAGCTACGGCTCGACCACCCTCAGCCACGCGGGTGTCGGCGGCCGACTCGGGCGTCCCTCCGGAAAATCGGATGTCAGAGGCGAAATCGACCAAGTGATCCTGTCGGGCTCACCCGGTGCCGGGCCGCTGCTGCACGCCCGCCAGTTCGGGATCGGCGCGCAGAACGTCTATGTGCTGACCGCGCATCGTGATCCGATCGCCAAGCTCGGCGCCGACGAGCCGGGTAGGCGCGGACGGTTCTTCAACCGTGGGCTCGGCGCCGACCCGTCGAATGCCCGTTGGGGCGCGGTCCGCGTCACCGCGGAGCCGCCGCGCACGCCGGAGTTCCGCAGCGGCATGCGAGTTCATCAGGGCTACAACTCGTTCGCCGACCTGGAGACCAGGGAGCCGACCGAGGCACTGCTCAATATCGGCCTGATCACCGTGGGTCGCGGTGCCGATGCGGTGCGTGCCGAGCATCGGCCAGCGGTGGGCGAACCGACGCTGTGGCAACGGATCGCCTCGCGACCGGTCGATCCGGAGCGCGCCAGGGTGCTGCCGGACCGGCAGTCCTTCTGGGCGCCGAAGGTGGTATCGGTGCGCGACATCGAGGCCAGCTTCGCGGCGATCGAGAACGGGTCGCCTTCCTCGTTCCGCCCGGACAATCGCCATGAGGTCCGCCCCGGCGTCACGCAACAGGATCTGGACTATCGACGGGAGCTGGAGCATGTTCTCGCCCCCGCGACACCACCCGATGCCTGGGAAATCGCGTTGGCGCGCAGTGCCTTCGATCCGTCCGGTCCGGTCCGTGACGTACAGGAACTGCTGCATCCCGAGTACGCCGACGACGAGGTCGTCGCCAAGACACTCGAGCGTACGCAGATCAACCACCGCTGGTGGCATTCGCTCGGCCCGCGGCAGCAGGCCGCGGTGCGGCGGGTGTTTCCGAACCAGCTCGGCAACGCCGACGGTATTCCTTTCACCGAGCGGGACCCGGCCAATCGGCTCGGCATCGCCCGCGACCTGGCCGGTTTCCGCGCCGGGTACACCGCAGGCACCGACCTCGGCGAGTGGCTGAAACAACTGAGCGCGCGCGAGCGGTTGCAGCTGGAAAACCTGGTCTACACCCATCGCGCGCTGCTACGGGCCGAGCGCAAGGCGCGGTCGATGACACCGTTCGTGCCTGCGCCACCGGTGCAGGTGATGTCCTTCGACGCCACCGAATTCGGTGGTGAAGGCCGGGCCGTGGTCGCCTTCGGAAATGCCGACAGCGCCGACATCGACCTCTGGCAGATCCCGGGCATCACCACCACCTTGCAACGGCTCAGCGGCAGGCTGACCAACTCCTGGAATCTCTACGAGGTCGCCGCGCGACTGGCGCCGGAGGCGAACCTGCTGTCGATCGCATGGCTCGGCTACGACGCGCCGAGCGGCGGATCGATGATGACCGAAACCGTGTCGCCCAAGCCTGCGGTGGAGGGCGGCCGACTGCTGGTGCGCGACCTCTGGGGCTTCCATACGACCCGAGTCTTGCAGGCGCAGTCGGCCGACGGCGCTCCGGTGCCTTTCCATCGGCTCTTCGCGCACAGCTTCGGCTCCACCACAACGGCTTACGCGGCAGCGGGCGACCGATTCGCGGACATCGGGGCCTTCATCGATGTGATCCTGCTCGGATCGCCCGGCATGGGTCCGCTGCGGCATGCTGACGAATTCCGGGTGGCCAACGTGTACGACGCGGCCGGATCCGCGGACCCG
Organism: Nocardia sp. NBC_01009; assembly: GCF_045208035.1. Classification (NCBI taxonomy): domain Bacteria; kingdom Bacillati; phylum Actinomycetota; class Actinomycetes; order Mycobacteriales; family Nocardiaceae; genus Nocardia; species Nocardia sp. NBC_01009. The sequence goes on from NZ_CP108695.1 coordinate 2,195,056, forward strand.
GTGACCTGGCTCGGTGCCAACACGCCGGGTCAGCTCGGGCGGTTCGCCGGGCGCGGGCAGGGCATGGACCCGTCCACCTGGCGTTTCGGCGCGATCCGCATAGCCGCCGAATTCCCCGATCTGCCCAGGTTTTCCGACGGTCTGCGAACACACCGCCAGTACTGGCAGTTCCTCGACGAGGCGCTGCGGATGCCGACCGAGCCGCTCGGCAACTTCGCGCTGATCGCGGTCGGGCGCGGCGATGCCGTGCTGCAGGTTGCGCACCGTCCTGGCGTGGACAAGCCGACCTGGCTGCAGCGCCGGGTCGCCGGTCGTCCGAACGATCCAGAGGCGAGCAGGCCCGCTCCCGTCGTGGGCGCGTTCGACTACCGGTTGCCGCCGCTGCCATCGGCCGCGACATCGGGTTTGCCATCGGGGCCGGAGGTACAGGGCCACCGTGGCGGTCGCGGGCTGTGGGCGGAGAACACGCTGCCAGGGTTCCGGCAGGCAATGGCCATGGGTGTCGACGCTATAGAACTCGATGTCGGTCTGACCGCCGACGGCACCCCGGTCATTCACCACGAGCAGCGCATCGACTCGAAAACAGTGCACGACACCGCGCCCGCGGCACCCGGCGACCCGCAGTTCCCCTACGTGGGCAAGCCGATTCGTGAACTCACCCTCGAACAGGTGCGCACCCTCGACACCGGCGTGGTCAACAGCGCGTTCGCGTCGACCCAGCAGGCCGAACCGGGCAGTCGGGTGCCCACACTCGACGAGGTGGCGCAGCTGGTGCTGGCTTCCGGCTGGAACGGCACACTGTGCATCGAGGTCAAGACCGATCCGAAGTGGCGCACCGCGGAGGTAGAGGCGCTTGTCCGTGCGACCGTCGAGACAATGGACAGGCATGGTGTCCGGTATCGACTGCTCGGCTTCGACTGGCGGGTGCTGACCGCGGCGCAGGAACTGGCGCCGTCGGTGGACCGGGTCGCGCTGGTCGCACCGCGTACGGTGACCAACGCCTGGCTCGGCCGCGACCCCGGCGTGCCACGGCTGAGCCGGCTGGGATCGCTGGCCGCGCAGGCCGCGGGACGTGCCCGTTCGCTGGGCGGCGATCTCGCAAGGGCGGCCTTCGAGGCGGGCGCGACGATGCTGTCGCCGGAACGCACCATGGTGACCGAGGCGCTCATGCGCCAGGCCGGTGCGGTCGGTCTGCCGGTGGTGCCGTGGACGGTCAACAGCCCGGTCGAGATGGGCCGCCTCATCGAGCTCGGTGTGGCCGGGATCGTCACCGACTTTCCGGACCGCATGCGTGCGGCGCTGACCGATCGCGGACTCGCTGTTCCCGGCGCGGCCGGGTCGCAGCCGAGAGCCGGTCCGCAACCATCGCCGGTGGAGCCGTCGGCCGCGACCTGGCCGATCGCGGCGACGAGCGCGGCAGGGCGGGCCGCGGCCGAAGGGCTGGACTCCGCGACCGGGCGGGCCGACGCGGCCCTGGACGAGGCACTGCGCGCGATCGAGGCGAGCTTGGCCGAGTTCGGGGTCGCGCCGACAGCGCTCGCCGAGCCCGGTCGACCTCTACTGCACGACAACCTTTGTGCACCATGGGCGTTGGAGCTGATTCGCGCCTGGCTCCGTGCGATATCCGGACGCACCGATGTGCTCGACCTGCCGGTGCTCGACATCGGCCCCGGCGGCATGCTGCCCGATGCGCTGGAGAACCATGCGGGCGGTCGTCTCGAGGCAGTCGGAACCCGCGACGATATCGCTGAGCGGCTGCTCGGGATGGGTCACGGCGCGGCCGTGCTCGTGGTCGATCGGTATCGCGGTCCTGTCGATGAACACGGCGTCGGCGCGCACGCCTACGTGATGATCAACGACCGCGACACCGTTCGCGTCTACGACCGCAATACGGCCGGGCCGCAACAATATCGGTGGGGCCAGTCGGCGCCGGAGGTGCTGGGCAGCTCAGGCATCTTCTATACCGCGGCCGGAGATCCGGTGCGCCCCACCGACGTCTACGGACCCGACCCCGCCGTCCACCGTGGCGTCGGCATCGGCCAGACACCCGAAGATCCGTCCGAGCCGCAGCGTCGCGACGATGCCGCCGTGGAACCAGTCACGCCCAGCGGTGATTCGCTACAAGATCTGGCCGACTACGCGGTCGAATTCGCCGCCAAACTGCGTGCGCTCGGTGTCGAGCCGATGCTCGTCGGCGGGCTGGTGCTCAACGACTACCGAGCCACCCCACGCCCGACCGGCGACTTGGACTTCCTCGTCCGCTCCCTCAATGACGTGCACCTGCGCCTGCGTGCGGAGGGCTATGAGATCGAGCCGAAACTGGAGCGGCGCGGCGCGGAACCGTATCTGGTGTATGTGCGCGGCAAGGGTTTCCCTGTCGACTTGATCGTCGCCGAGACGCCGTTTCAGCACGAGGCGCTGAATCGTGCGGTGAACGGTCGCATCACCGTCGAGGACGCGCTGGTCTTCAAACTGATCTGGTGGCGTTCGAAAGACCGCGCCGACGTCGAGTCGATACTGCGGGCAGGGCACGACCTCGACCTGGCCTATATCGAGCGCTGGGCCGCCGAGTGGGAAGTCGGCGACCTGTGGGCCCAGGTATGGCAGTCCTGGGGAACGGCAGCACCGGTGTCGGACGCAAGCACCCCGGTGGCCGTTCCGACCGAAACGGGCCATGCGGCAGTCGCACCGGGCAATGTGCGTTCTGAGCCTGGTGCAGCCATACCGGAATATTCTGCGCCCGAGCCGGATTCGGTTTCGGCTGGATCGGATACCGCACTTGCGGATGAGGACGAGTCCGCCTCGGGCACTGCTGCGACGATGGCGGGGACGGCAGTGCCCGAGCCGGATTCCGTCGCGCCGACGGGGCCGCCGGTTCGCCGGCAGCTGCTGCGTGGCGGGCCGGGCTCACCGGACAATGAGGTGTACTCCGTCGAGTTCGCCGACGGCAGTGTCTGGGTGTACAAGCCGGTCGCTGGGCAGACTGCGGGGCAGATCCCGGTCCCGCCTTCGGATTTTATCGTCCGGGAAGTCGGCTTCCGTGACCTGGACCGCATGCTCGAGTTCGATATCGTCCCCGATACCGTCGCATGGAATGGGTTCCGTGGTCCCGGATCACTGCAGCGGGTCCTACCGTTCGATCCGCAACGGCCGATCGAGGAGTACTCCTGGCTCGCGCGCAGCATGATGGCGATCGAGGACTACGTCGGCGGCAGCCGGGACCGCAATCACGGCGGCTATGTCACCACCGAGCAGGCCGCGGGGCGGGGCGAGGTCACCGCGGGGCAGGGTGAGGCCACGACAGAGCGGGGCGAAGTCGATGCCGGTGCACTCGGTCCCGAGCGGATGGGCGCGATCGACAATGAGCACACCTTCCCGATCGACGCGAGTGGCAAGGTCGGCATCAGATCCAGCTTCGTCTTCGACGCGCTGAACCAACCACTGCATCCACTTGCCCTGGAACGGGCCAACGCACTGCCCGCCGAGCAGCTCGCCGCGCAGTTGCGCAGGCGGGGTATGGAACTCGCCACCCGGCTGGGCACACCGGTTATCGAACCGGAGGCGATCGACGGCGCGGTGCGCAGGTTGCGGGAGATCCAGACCAACGGCATGATCACCGGCGCGCACTGGCCGGGGCGGATCGATGATGCCACCAGAAGAAAAGGACAGCAGAGCGTATCCGTGCCCGCGCCGAGCGATATCGCGGAGGGCACGGCCGCGCCGCGTCCGGAAGTGCAGGGTCATCGCGGTGGCCGCGGATTGTGGTCGGAGAACACTCTTCCCGGCTTTCGCAAGGCCATGGAACTCGGTGTCGACGCGATCGAATTGGATGTGGGCGCGACCAAGGACGGTATTCCGGTCATCCATCACGAGCAGCACATCGACGCGGCCACCGTGCACGACACCGCGCCGATCACGCCGGGCGATCCACTGTATCCGTATGTGGGGCGGGCGATTCGCGAGCTGACCTACCAGCAGATCCGCACCCTCGACACCGGCGTCGTGCACGAAAACTACGCCGAGACCCAGTCCGCGGTCCCTGGCAGTCACATTCCGTCGTTGGCGGAGGTGGCCCGGCTGGTGGCCGGGCACGGTGTGACGCTGTCGGTGGAGATCAAGACCGATCCGTCCTGGCGCGACGAGGATGTGCGTGCGCTGGTCGCGGCGAGCGTGCGGGTGCTCGACGAGCACCAGGTGCCCTACCGCATCCTCGGTTTCGACTGGCGCGTGCTGACCCACGCCGCGGACCTGGCGCCGCGGGCAGCGCGGGTGGCGCTGGTCAGCCCGCGCACCGCCACCGAATCCTGGACCGGACAGCGCCCCGGCGTGTCGTCGTGGTCGCGGCTGCGCGGGCTCGCCGCGCAGCGGATGGGTGCCGCGCACACCCTCGGCGGCGATATCGCCGCGGCCGCGGTGGCCGCGGGCGCGACAATGCTGTCACCGGAACGCACCATGGTCACCCCGGAACTCATGCGACAGGCGCAAGGGCTCTCGGTGGTGCCCTACACGGTCAATGAACCGGCGGAGATGCGCCGACAGCTCGATCTCGGTGTCGCGGGGATCGTCACCGACTTCCCGGATCGGCTGCGCGCGGTCCTGACCGAGCGTGGTCTCGCTGTCCCTGATGCCGTGGTGAACGACTGTGCGCCCGCTGCTGTCCGGACCGTCATCATGCTGACCGGAAGCACCGCGGCGCGGGTGCTGCAGGGCAGGGTCGGACCTTCGGGTTGGTCGGCCGGAGTGCTGGAGTCCCACGCGGGCGGCCGATTGCGCCGCGCTCGCTCGCATGCCGAGATCATCGACCAGTTGCGTGATCGGGGTGAAGGCGCGACGGTACTGGTCGTCGACGAGTACCACGGCCCGGTCGATCGGTACGGTGTCGGGGCCCATGCCTACGTGCTGACCATCAAAAACGGCGACGTCGTCGCGCACGATGAGCGCAACGGTGCGCCGCGCCCGTATCCGGAGGGTGTGGCGGTGGGCGAGATCAAGGGCACTTGGGGCATCTACTACGACGCCGCCGGAAACCCGTTGCATCCCAACGCCACCCACGCTCCGGATGTTCGCCCGGAATCGAATATCGGTCAAACCAATGGCCACACCGACGATCCGACGCCCGAACCGCGCGACCGCACGGTCGCCGCACCCGGCCCCGGCGGGCCCGCACCGCCAGGACAAACCGCGCCCGATGGCGCGGTGGCGCCCGCCACCGTCGAGGTTGCCGCGCCCGACTCGCTTCGGGCGCTGGCCGAGTATGCCGACGCGTTCGCCGCGAAGCTGCGTGCGCTCGGCGTCGAGCCGATGCTGGTCGGCGGGCTGGTGCTCAACGACTATCGATCCACTCCGCGGTCTTTGCGGGATGTGGACTTCCTCGTGCGTGCCCTCAACGATGTGCATCTTCGCCTACGGGAGGAGGGCTATGAGATCGCGCCGAAGGCCGAACGTCCCGGCGCGGACCCGTATCTGGTGTTCGTGCGCGGCAAGGGTTTCCCCGTCGATTTGATCGTGGCCGAGACCCCGTTCCAGCACGAGGCGCTGAATCGCGCGGTGAACGGGCGTATTTCGGTCGAGGACGCGCTGGTCTTCAAGTTGATCTGGTGGCGTCCGAAGGATCGCGCCGACGTGCAATCGATCCTGGCGGCGGGGCACGACCTCGACCTCGCCTATATCGAGCACTGGGCGACCGAGTGGGAGGTCGAGGACCTGTGGTCGGAAGTCTGGCAGACCTGGGGAGCGCCCGCGCAGGTCCCGGTTCGGGCGGCTCCGGAACCAGCGTCGGCGGTCGGGCCTTCGCAGACCGCGGTCCAGGCGTCTCCAGAGCCGGAGCCGATCCCGGATGTGGCGCAGACCACCAGAGACCGGGGCGTGGATGTAGCCCGAAATCTGTCGCCGGAGCCGATATCCGAGGTGCCGGAGATACCGGTGTCCCCGCAGGCGGGTGCGGCCGGGTGGACCATGAGCGCACCGGAACAGGAGTTGCTCGGCCACGGTGCGGTCGTCCGGGAGGAGGTGCTCGACACGGGGCACTTCCACCTCAACGAGATCCTTATCGTGCATTTCGCCGACGGTGCGCAAGCGGTGTACCGACCAGGGGAGCGGGAGCCGATTCCCGGCATGGAGTTGCCGGAAGCCGGGCCGGTGGCCAGTGAGGTCGGCACCTATCGACTCGACCAGATGCTCGAATTTCATCAGGTTCCGCCGACCGTTGCGTGGACCGGAAGTCGCGGGCCTGGGTCGCTGCAGTTCTTCGTCCCTGGACTCGGCGAAGCGCGTGCCCCCCAGGCATATTCGCGTATCGAGCGATTCAAGACCGCGATCCGGGACTACATTGCCGGTGAATGCGACCGCCAGGCCACCGACGGCACCGTCAAGGATCTGGCCATCACGGCCGACAACGATTTCTCGTTCCCGGAGCAGCCGACCTCGTTCGTGGTGGCCGACGAAGACCTGATTCTGTCCGACGACCCGGATGCGCGCGTCGACCTGCCGTTTCTCGGCACCCGGTTCACCTTTGTCGTCGAGGCGCTCGACAAGCCGGTCCCGCCCGAACTGCTGGCGCAAGTGCGCGCAGTCGCCCCGGCAGACGTCGCGGCCATGTTGCGCGAACTCGGCCACCGGCCAACGGCGGTGGCGGGTGCGCTGCGGCGACTGGCCGAGATACAGACCAACGGCATGATCACCGGCACGGCATGGCCGTACGCGGGTGAACCGCCGAGCGGAAGCGCCTCCGTCCCCGGCGGTACGGCGGACACTCCCGCGGTGGGCGAAGTCGTACCGGAGCAGGCGGCGGCCGGCCCCGGTCCGGGTGTCGAGACCATGACCGGCCGGGAAACCGCTGAGACAGCGGGTGACTCGGCCTCGACTCCCGCCGCGGACCGGTGCACCGATGGCGAACCGGTCGATATGGCCTCCGGTGACGTGCTGCTCGACCGTGTCGACGCGCGCATCGCGGGAGTTTTCCCGTTCGAGTTGCGGCGCACTCACGTTTCGTCCCGCAGACTCGGCCGTCACTTCGGACCCGGCTGGTTGTCGGCGCTGGACGAGCGGCTCGAGATCGACGACCACGGCATCGTGCTGGTCTGTGCCGACGGCGCGGTGCTCAGCTATCCGTTCGCGATGCCCGGCGGTGTGGAGGTACTGCCCGCGTCCGGCCCCCGCTGGCCACTGTCGCTGGGCGACGACGGGTATCGCATCGCCGACCCGTCGAACGGCGTCACCCGAGAGTTCGGTCTCGCGATCGGTGGGCAGGCCGCGGGCCCGACGATCGTGCCGATCTCGGCATACCGTCATCGCACCGGGCACAGCGTGCTCTTCGAGGCGGACGAACGCGGAATCGTGCACACAGTCCGGCATTCCGGCGGCACCCGGCTTCGGATGGTCGCCGATCAGCACGCCACCCGCGTGACAGCGCTGTCGATCGAATCCGGCAGCACGTCGATTCCGCTTGCGCGGTATCGATACTCGGACGACGGCGATCTGCTCGCGGTCGTCGATCATGCCGGACATGCCTGCAGGTACACCTACGACAACGCGCATCGGCTGGCCTCGTGGACCGACCGCAACGGCATCTCCTACCACCACCGCTATGACGCCGCCGGTCGTTGTGTCGCGCAGATCGGCACGGGCGGCGTCTACGCCAACTCTTATGTCTACGGCACCGACGCGGCCACCGGCGGCGGGTGGGCGGCACTGATCGAAACCGTGCGGCCGCTCGATGTTTCGACGAGTGCCCGCTCGATGTCGGACGCTCGAGTCCAGGCCGAGCTGGACGCGCTGCAAGCCATGCCGGTGGCGACGGCACTGCGAACCGCAGGCCCAGCCGCGCTGGATCCGCTTGCGGTGCCCGATGATCCGACGTTCGGCCGGGTCCGGCTGTCGGTGTTCCGTACGGATGTGCGCGGCGACGTCTGGCAGATCATCGACGGAGCAGGCGCTGTGAGCATCTTCGAGCGCGACGCCGCCCATCACCTGGTCCGTCAGGTCGACCCCACCGGCGCCACCGTCATCTACCAGCGGAACCGCTACGGCCTGATCACCGCCGTGACCGGGCCCGACGGCGCGACCACCACTGTGCGTCGTGGCGCATGGGGCGAGCCGGTCGGCGAAACCGGCCCCGGCGGTCGCACCTGGACCCACCGGGCCGACGCGGCAGGCAACACCATCGCGACTCTCGGCCCGGATGGTGCGCTGACCCGCTACGACTACGAATACCGCCCGACCGGGGCGGTGCTGCGCCGGATCACCGACCCGACCGGACTGATCACCGAAATCGGCTGTGATGCATCCGGTCTCCCGATCCGGGTGACCGCACCGGGCAACAAGGTCTGGCAGTACGAGCGCGACGCGTTCGCGCGCATAACGGCCGTCACCGACCCGCTCGGCCGCCGCACCACCCACACCTGGACCGTGGACGGCAAGCCGCTCGAACAGCGCAACCCGGACGGCACCGTGCTGTCCTGGACCTACGATCGCGAGGGCAATCAGGTTTCCGGCACCGACGAAGCCGGGCACATCAGCACGACCGCCTACACCGTGCTGGATTCCCCGCTGCGGGTGACGACGACGGACGGTGCTCGGCTGCGCATCGGCTACGACACCCAGTTGCAGATCATCTCGGTGACCAACCCGGCCGGACTGGTGTGGCGCTACGAATACGACACCGCGGGCCGGATGATCGCCGAGACCGACTACAACGGCGCGCGGACCACGTATCAGCGCGACCGAGCCGGGCGGGTGTGCGCCGCGACCAACGCCGTCGGGCAGACCACCGCGTACGTCTTCGACGCGGCGGGCAGGCTCGCGGAGGAACGCACCGAGGACGGTCTCGCGGTGTACCGCTACGACCGGCACGGCGATCTGGTCGAGGCGGCGAACAGCGATGCGGTGGTGCGGATTTCACGCGACGCAACCGGCCGCGTTGTCGCCGAGCAGATCAACGATGTGGTGGTCGGCACGGCCTACGACGCGGCGGGCAAGCGGATCGCGCGGACGGTCGAAACGCCGGTGGCCGGCCGGGCCTGGCGCACCGTATTCGACTACGACGACACCGGCCTGCTGGTCAGCGCTGCCACCGCGGACGGCTCCGGACCCGCGCGGGTCATGGGATTCGGCTACGACCCCGCTGGCAACGAGACGATACGAGGTATCGGCGCCGCCCGCATGACTCGCCGCTACGACGAGCGAGATCGCATTGTCGCGCAGCACGCCTCGAACCCGAACGGCATTGTGGCAGGGCGAGACTGGTCCTATCGCGCGGACGGCTACGCGATCGGCGTCGAGGATGTGCTGCGCGGACCGCGCCGCTTCGAGGTGAACCCGGTCGGGCGGGTGACAGCGGTGACCGCCCTGTCCGGCGTCGACGCGACGCCGACGGTCGCCGAGCGTTACTCCTATGACCAGGCAGGCGTGCTGACCCTGGCGCGGGACACCGCACCCATCGATCGCGACGACCCGGTGGTAGCCGGTGATGTCAGCTCGACCGGCACCCTGGTCCGCACGGCGGGCCGACGCCGCTTCCGGTACGACGCCGCGGGCCGTCTCGTGCGCAGCTATCGCCCCCGAATATCGCGGCTCCCCGAGATATTCGAGTTCACCCACACTCCCGCGGGACAGATTCGGACCGTGTCGGCTCCGGACGGCTCCATCTGGCGTTACGCCTACGACCCGTTCGGTCGCCGCGTCGCCAAGACCCACACCGAGCGCACCGGATCGGTCCTCGCCTCGGTGGTGTTCGGCTGGGACGGCGACGACCTGGTGTACCAGCACCATTCGTCGCGTGCTGCCGCAGGCACGAGCTGGTGCCTGACCTATCGCCCCGACACCGGCGAGCCGCTGACCCAGCACCGGCACAGCGACGCGGACGATCTCGATGCCGAGTTCTACGCCATCGTCACCGATCTCGCAGGCGCCCCGACCGAGTTGCTCGACCCCGACACGGGCGCGGTCGCGGGATGGTCGACCAGCACGCTCTGGGGTCGCACGCACTGGAACGGCAGCGCGGCCACCGACCTGCGGTTCGCGGGCCAGTTCCACGATGCCGAAACCGGCCTGCACTACAACCGCCACCGCTACTACCACCCGGTGACGGCCACCTACACCGCACCGGATCCGCTGGGCCTGGAACCGAATCCGGTCAGCGCGACAGCGTACGTGCACAATCCGCACACCTGGGTGGATCCGCTCGGGCTCGCGGCCTGTGGCGGTGGCTGGTGGCGCCGGATCCGTACCCTGGGAGGTATCGGCGCGGCCAGGCAGGCCTACGTCGATGCGACACGGGCGATCACTGTGGACGGTCTGGCCAGGGTCGAGGCGGGCGAGGATCCGGAGACGGTGGCGCGCTGGGCCATCGACCAGCGCAACGAGATGAAGCTGGCCACCCGTGCGAAGCTACCCAGGATCTTCAATATCTGGGCCGAGCGGCGCAATATGGGGCACTACAACGATCCGGTCGGGCCGACCTACGAGTTCCTACACGACGTGAGGGGCAAGACACCGGTGGACATCATCAAGGGTGCGGGACGAACAAGCAGGCGCGTCAACCGATTGCTGGGGGTGCGGTAGATGACCCGCGACCAGATCTGGCTGACCCGCAGCGATCGATTCGAGTGGGTCTTGTATGCGACCGGCACCGGCCGCATCGTGGAGTCCCTGCGGCCGGAGTCGGCGAAACCGACTGCGGGCCTGCTCGGAAAATGCTTCGGCAAGACGGTCGCGTTCTACGTCGACGCCGATCGCACCGGCTTTGTCGTGCAGTCCGGCGCCACCGCGATCGCACTCGACGACCAGACGCGGGTGCGGTATTGGAAGTCGCGCCGAAACTACCTCGCCCACCTGTCGGTCGAACGCGGCCCGCAGCGTTTGCAGCTCACCGAGTTCACGATCGCGACCGCGGCCGACGATCCTGCCGATCCCGTCAGCTCGAAGGACTTCCTCGGCACCATCAATGACTTCTGCACGCGGGAGGAACGACGCAGCCAGGGCTTGCAGGTCTGGTCGCAGGACGCCGATCCGATCGGAACGACGTAAGCAGGTAGGAAAGGTGCGAATATGCCCGATTGTTGCGCACATCGAGCGCGGCCGCGCCCACCAGGGACGCAGCGCGCCAAGCATATTCGCTACGCGCCTCATTCCCGGCAATATCACGATTCGGTCACCGGCCGATCGACTCGTTCGTGGGATGATCGGGGTTCCGGAGCCGAGCAGATTCGCGCGGCACAGCTCGCGGCCGATCGGTGTCGGGACGTGCAGAAATGGGCGGGTGCCGCGGCGCGCGGCGACGTCGAGCTAGGCAGGAGGTCGTTCGATGGCCGGTAGCGGCGACAACCCGTGGTCGGGCCTGAAAAACCAGGCGAAGAACGGTGTGTTCACGATCAAGCCGGACACGGCGCCCAAGGCGGCCCAGTTCGTGGCGGACGCTCTTGCCGTGTTCGATGTCGCGGCAGGTGACTTCAAGAGTCCTTATGGGGAATCCGCATCGGCGCAACAGAAGTCGCAGTACACCGACATGGAGCATGTCGACCACTTCGGCAGTCTCGGTTCAGGCAAAATTCTCTCGCGCGCCTTTCAGGATGTCGGCGTCGAACTGATCGACAAGACCCTGCCTGCGTATAAGAAGTCGCTGGAAGATCTGGCCGAGGCATTCATCATTGCCGGACACATGGTGAAGAACACCGAGGATGCCTCGCAGGCAGCGTTCGAAGAGCTGAAGAATCTGAAGGGCAAAGGGACCGCGCTGACCGCCGCAGCCGTCGCAGGCGAGATGATGATGCGCAAGTACGATCCCGGCAACGGGTGGAAGTGGATCGACGCCGATCCCGAAATGCCGAAGTGGGGTGGGGGCGACAAGTACGGCGGGCCCCCTGCGATTGCGGCGAACGGGCCTGCCACCCAGACGATCAACACCAATATGGAACCGCCCGAGATCATGACCTGGGATAACTCGGTGGCGATGTGGTACGCGCTCAACGAGAAGTCCAACGGCCTCGTGATGATGGGTGGGGACTGGTGGCGAATGGCGTCCCGGCTGGAGATGGCGTTCTCCACCCTGGGCAGCAGTATCGACGGACTCACCAAGACCGAGTGGAAGGGCGATGGCGCCGACACCGCCAAGGGCGCTGTCGATCGGCTCGTCGGCACCGGCCGCCAGCTCACCGTCAGTATGCGCAAGATCGGTCAGCTCTTGTTGGACGGCTCGGTGTGGACGGCCGTGATGAAGGCCGGAATGCCGCAGCCGGGCGCGAACGGTGAGTACGCGATCCCCACGATCGACGAGGAGAACGCCGCGGTCCGTCGCGCCCAGGACACCTTCCGGAATTGGTACAAGCCCGGCGTCGACGCCAGTTCGGTGCTTCCGGTGCTTCCCCCGCCGACCGGGATTCAGATGCCGAAGCCCGACCCGCGCACCACCGAACGTCCCGGCGGCGACGGCGGTGGCACGGGCGGCAACGGAACCGCCTCCACCACCGCCCAGCAAGCCGCCTTCAAGAAGTCCCAGCAGGCTCTCGCCGATCAGCAGAAGGCATTCGACAAGGCGCAGCAGCAGGCGGAGAAGGACGCGAAGGCACGCAACGCCGAATACGAGAAGCAACAGAAGGCCGCAGAGCAGCGCTACGCCGAGCAACAGCGCATCGCACAGCAGCAGGCGCAGCAGCAAGCCGGCAAGCAAGCCGTCGATCAGGCTGTGCAGCAGGTGCAGCAGGGCATGCAGCAAGGCATGGACGCCGCCCAGAAAGCCGTGGAACAGGGCATGGCGGCGGCGCAGCAGGCCATGGCGAAAGATATGCAGACAGCGGGCCTTTCGGGACTGTCCGGCCTGCCGTCCGCGCTGTCGGCGCTGGGCAAGGACGCGCTCAAGGCCGGTGGCGGCGGTGCGGGCAAGGGCGGCGGCGGCGCTGGTGGCGGCGGTGCCGGCGCGGGCGCGGGTCTGACCAACGCCGCGGCACAGAGCGCCAAGCTGTTCCCGCGGGCCGCGCTCACCGAAGCCGCGGCCGCGGCGGCCGGTCGTGCCGGATTGGCCACGGGCCCAGGCGCGCCCGGTGCGCCCGGCGGCATGGGCCCCGCAGGCCAGGGCGCGAACCAGGGCGGCCAGAAGGAACACAAGCGCGCCGACTATCTGGACTCCATCGAGCACCTCGACGAGGCGCTCGGTGCGGCACCCGTTGTCGCCAAACCTGTTGTGGAGAAATGATTCGGACCTGGAAGTTCACCGACCTCGAGTTCTACGCCCTTTGGTTCGCCGAGGAGGGCGAGGGTCTGCCGTGGCCGTTCTACTTCACGACGACGGTGCCTCGGCACGACGAATTCGAGCGGCAGAAGGCCGAGGCCTCGAGTGCGGTGCGGCACCGGCTGGGCAGGTCCTTCGACGATCCGCTTGCCGCGATCGTGCGCCCGGACGTGTGGGTAGCGGTCAGCGGCTGGGACGGGCGCGAGCCGCGCACGCCCGCCGCGTTGCTGCGCATGCTCGCGGTCCGACGTGGTGATCGCGGATACCTCGTGGCCGCGCAGCCCGGTGTGACGTATTGGGACTCCAGCGGTTTCACAGTCACCGAATGCGATGCCGTAGCGCTGGCGGACACGGTGGTAGATGCGATGCCGAAGGCCGATCCCGGTCGGCTGTCCGACATCGCGCTGCCAGCACAGCCGGGCAGTGACGATATGGACTATTCCTACGGTGCGTCGGCCGTGCACGATTCGTTCGCCGATTCGTTCGCCGAGCGTGCCCAACGGTTTCTGGACACGCCGACCCCGAGTATCGGCGTCATCGATATCGTCCAAGGCCGTTCACTGTTCGGTCCGCGCGGTATTACCCGCTATCGAATCGGTTGGCGTGATCTTGAAGAAGACGGCCGATATGTGATCGATGATCAAAATCCACCGCTTGCGGTGGCCGCCGATCGCAAAAGAATGATCTTGATGATCAACACCAGGATTGCCGCGATTGTGCGCGCGATCAAGGATGAGCGGATCTGAGAGGTGTCAGAATGGATGAACAGCAAACAAATTCGGACGGCTGGTCCACGACCTCGCGAAGCGGTGCGATATCGGTGCGCACCACCGAACAGGGTCTGCCGCTGGGAATTTCGGTCGATCCCGCGGAATTGCGCCGCGACCCCGGCGGTTTGGCCGCCGAGGTGCTTCGATTGTGCAAACAGGCGGCCAACCGGGCGGGGCTGATCCGGCGGGCGGAACTGGAGGCGGCCGGGATGTCGGGCGACATGCTCGCCCTGCTCGGGCTGCCTACCTCGGAAGATGTGGCCCGCCAAGAGATTGCCGAGGAGCAGGAGTACGAGACCGAGCCGCGCAGCTGGCTGCGATCGGTGTAGACCGGGGCGGAGGTCGATGAGCATGTACGAAACGATGGACGAACTGATGGCCAGTGTGCAGCGACGGCTGTACCGAATGCGCGGACTCGCCGAAGACATGGCGGCGGTCCGGGCGCGTGAGACGGCGCAGGACGGGTCGATCACCGCCGAGGTCGACGGCGATGGCGCGCTACTGAATCTTGAATTCTCACAGGCGATTTCACGGCTTTCACCGGCTGAATTCGAGACCACGCTGGTCGCTACGGCAGCGGCGGCCGCCCGGCGGGCCTTCGAGCTGCGTGGCGAGATCGTCACCGCCTTCAACGAGGAGGTCGCCGAGTAGACATCCGCTGTCTACGGAATTACATCATTGTTACTGAAAACTTCCTACCGATTCGCGCAGATCGGTTGGTATCTTTAAATAGTTGGTCAATTGCATTACTGGATCGGGGATTACGATGAGCGAACTCGTGGCAACACCTGATGCGATTCGCCGGTACGGGGATGCCGCGGTAGCGATGGCGACCGGAGTCGCCACGGCGGGGGCATTCGACCAAACAGCGACCATTGCCGCGGCCGTGCCGGTCTTCGGCCTGATCGGCCAGGACTTCCTGATGTCCTTCGCTTATGCGCAGAGCAATCATGTCTCCTCGGTGTTCGAACTCGCGGCGGTGCATGCAGGCACCGCGTTGACCGCGCATCAGGGCGCCACCGCGTACGAGGTGAACGAAGCGGCTTCCATCGCCGAATTCGGCGCCGCCGGCAGCGCCTGATGAACCCGCCACTAGACCCGACGATCGTGGATCTGCTGCGCGGCAGTGCGCTCGCGCCGCTGATCGACCGACCTGTGAACGACATCCTGAAGGACATGGGGCTCGGGCCGCTGCCGGAAATCTCCGGCCTGCCACCGCTGCCCGAACTACCGCCGCTGCCCGTCATCGATCTTTCGGCCCTTGCCCGGCCACTCACCGATCTGGCAAGCAGTTTCGGCACCGGCGCGCTCGGCGCGGGCGCAGGCGGCGGAACCGACCCGACACAGGCGCTTTCGGGCATCACCACCGCGCTGCAGACCGCGATGACGCTGGGCGCCACCGCGGTTCAGACCGTGATGTCGATGTGGCAGGGCATGGCCGCGATGCAGGCCGCGGAGAAGGCCACGCAGGCCCAGGAGGACGGCGGGAAGGTCGCCGCGCAGGGCACGCAGGAGAAGGCGGTGCTGGGCACCGCCGCCACTTCCGTCGCGACCGGTGGGGCGCTGCTCGCCGCGATCATCGCGAAATACCTCGCCACCATGACCGCCGCGGCGCCGCTGCTCGGCACCCCTGGTGGACAATTGTTCTTGGTGGCCGCAAGCACCGAGGCGTTGACCGAAGCGACCGCCGTGGTCGCCAAGACTCGGGTCGAGATGACCGGGCACTCGGCGAATATGACGCAGACCGGTCAGAAGGTGAAGGTCACCAACGCACCCAAGGGCGTCGACTCGGCGCAGCAGATGGCGCAAATGATGCAGATGCTCACGCCGCTGATGACGCTGGCGACCACCGGCGTGCAGACCGCGAGCCAGTTGGCAACCGCGAGTTCGCAGTTGCTCGCACCCAAACCGGCCGATGTCGCTGCGAAGGCCGAAGAAGAAGCCGACCGCAAAGCACGCGAGGAAGACGCGGCCAAGGCCGAGGCAAGTGGCGGTGGTGGTGGTTTCGGCGGTGGTGGTTTCGGCGGTGGCGGCATCGGCGGTGGCGGCATCGGCGGTGTGGCCGCGGCCTCGACGCCGCTGAGCCCGTACTCGGGGACCAGGGTCGCGAGCATGGGTCCGCTGCCGGGTGCGTCGAGCCTCGGAACTGGCTCGTCCGCAATGGAACCCGGGGGCGGCGTTCGTCCCGGCGGGTCCGCGCCGGGCAGCCCGGGCATGATGCCCTACGGCGCGGCAGGGGCCGCGGGCAGCCGCGCCGGAGACGCCGGCAGCGACCTGCCCGGCTTCCTGGTTTCCGGGCAACACGGCGACGAGGTCGTCGGCGATATCGATGGGGTCTCGCTGCCGGTGGTCGGCGCGACCGAGCAAGCGTCCGAACCGCCGCCCGACAAGGAACTCACGCTCTGAGGGGTGTGCGGCACGGTTCGGATCTGGAGGAGGTTGCCATGGCAAGCAGCGGTGTGGATTTCGACGGAGTGGTGTTCGACCCGGTGGCGGCGCGCAATGCCGCCGTCCGGCTCGACGGGTTGGCCGATCGGCTGGAGCGAGATCTGCGCTCCGGTGCGACGTCGCTGACCATTCCGTCGGCAGGGCTCGACGAGGTGTCGGTGCGCGCGGCGCAGACCATGAGCGATGTCGCCTCCTCGTACACCGAGAGCGCGTCCGCGGGAATTCTGGAAATCAGGAAGCTGGCCGCGACACTGCGCACCCAGGCGGCGCAGTTCGGGCGCGCCGAAAGCGACAGCGCCGCCGATTTCGGCGCAGGCGCGGCGTGACGGCGGATCATCACACGGAGCAGCAATGATCGAACCACCGCAGCCCGGCTTCACCGGGGTGGTGTGGGAAGCTCGCGAGCCGGATCGACTGGCGCGCGAGATTTCCACCGGGCCGGGTGCGGTGCCGATGGCCGAGGCGGGCGCGGAGTGGGCCCGACTGGCCGCGAGTTTCGGTACTGCGGTCGCGGAATACGAACTGATCGTGGCATCGATACGCGGCGCATGGCAGTCCACCACGAGTGGTCCGGTGCTGGACCGCATTTCGATGCTGCGTGAATGGCTGACGGATGCGGCGACGGCCGCGGGCAACAATGCCGTGCACGCCCAGACGCAAGCCGCTGCGTATGAA
Source organism: Nocardia sp. NBC_01009 (assembly GCF_045208035.1). Classification (NCBI taxonomy): domain Bacteria; kingdom Bacillati; phylum Actinomycetota; class Actinomycetes; order Mycobacteriales; family Nocardiaceae; genus Nocardia; species Nocardia sp. NBC_01009. Next base: position 2,212,171 of record NZ_CP108695.1, read on the forward strand.
CTCGCCAGGCTGACCATGCCGCACACCGCCGAGATCGAAGCGATTCAGGCCGTGCAGCGGATGCTGGAGCAGGTCACCGGCGCGCTCGGCGCACCATTGCGCGCGGTGGCCGCGGAACACGATGCGGACGCGGACCTGGCCAAGGCGGCGGCCTCCAGGGTGATGCGCAGCTATGAGGCGGCCACCGAGCCGCTGGCGACACCGTGGATTCAGCAGCAGCCGCCGGTGATCGCGACACCCGCCGCGCTGGAAGCCGAGCAGACGACTACGCCGGTGGCCGAGGCCGCGACGACGGCCGCACTGCCCGCCGTTGCGCCGGGGATGTTCCTGCCGGGCGGGTTCGGCGCCGTCGCGCCGCCTCGGGTGCTGACCGCCTACCGTGCGCCGGTGCTTGCACCGATCAACGAGCCGGTGGAAACGGTTGCTCCGCAGCCGGTTCCGGCGTCGACGTCGAGTGCGGCCGCGATGCCGATGGTGCCGGGAGCCATGGCGCCCGGCGCGGCGATGGCGCAGGAGGAAGAGCAGTACCAGTCACGCGCGTCCGATGCGGGCGTCGATGCGCTCGGCCCCGAACTCGGAGTCGTTGCCGCCCCTGCGGTACTCGGTGCACCCGAACCGCCCGCGTCTGCCGCGGGCCGGGCCGGCACGGGAGGTTCCCCGTGACAACGATGACCAACGATGGACTGCTCGCGGTGGCCGACCGGCTCGGCGTGCAGACCCTGCCGCTGGTGCTTTCGATGGCACCGCAACAGGATTCGTTCGCCGAGTGGACCGCGGCCCAGCAGCGCGCGGTGACTGCGCTCGTCGGCGCCGGTGTGATCGACTCCGACGGCGAGGTCGATCCGGACCTGGCGGCCGCACTGCATACGTTGGCGCAGCCGGATGTCGAACTCGTCGCGCGGATCTTCACCGGCATCGATTCGACGAGGATCTGCCTGGCCAGGCGCGCCGAACAGCATGCGCTCGCGGTGCGCGCCGGTGACAGTTTCGACATCGGGGCGGTGTGGGCCGACGGCTCCGGCGCCGCCCTCATCCGTCCGCTGCTGGCCGCGCTCGGACCGGGGGAGCCCGCGGATGTGATGAATTTCAGCGCGCCGTCGAGTGCGCTGAGCGAACGCCTCGCGGCGGCACAGACTTCCGCGGACTTCACCGATGCCGTCTACGCACTCGGCGTCGCCGATCGCGACGCCGTCGCCTACGGGATGGCCTTCGCCTCCTGCCACAGCTTCGCCGAGATCGTGGCCTACGCCCATCTCGACGGCCAGACCACCCGACCGCCCGGCGCGGTCGCGGTGTATGACACCGGACGCGGTCGCATTGTGGCCGCGCCCGGGATCGCGGCGGACCGGCAAGTGTGGTCCACAGTTACACCGGGCACCGATCACCGTATCGCGCAAGCGATTTCGGCTCTGATCGAATCACTGCCCGGGGGAAGGTGGCTGCCGCAGTAGACCCGAAGGGCGCGCAGTAGCTCGCCAACCTTCCGGCGATGCCGACCGGCATCGTTTCCGGGTATTCGAATCACGATACGAAAGGTTTGATCATGGGTGATGGTGTATACGCCGATCATGCGACCGCGAAAGGCGCCCAAGGCGACATGGCGGACGCGGTAGCGGCGATGAAGTTCGTGCTCCAGCAGATTTCCGACGAAGTGCACTCGGCAACCGGCTGGTCCGGCGATGCGCGCGTGGCGTTCATGGACGCATCGCGCATGTGGGACGACGAGGCCAAGGTGCTCAACGACCGGCTCGACCGGATCAGCGAGCAGGTTGGCACCGGCACCGTCCAGTTCCAGCGCACCGACGCCGAGGGCGAGGACGAGTTCAAGATGATCCGCCTCTGAGCGGTACAGCGGCACCAGGCAATTCATATTTGGAGGAATGTCATCATGGCAGATGGAGCAATGGAATATAGCAAGGCCAAAATGGTCACGCTGTTCCACGACCTGCAGGGTTTTCGTCAGGCCCTCATCGACCGTTCGCAGGACATGAACGACGCGGGCAACAACCTGCGCAAGGCTTGGCAGGACAACGCCGCCCTGGTGGAGTTCGAGAAGACCTACAAGGGCTGGACCGACGAGCACGAGCACATGCTCCAGGTCCTGAACAAGATCGCCGCCGCGGTCGAGAGCGCACTGCACCGCGCTCTGGGCACCGACGGCAAGATCGGCGACGGCTTCGCCGGTCTCTGATCGAGGCGATCCGGCCACCCGGCCGCGGTCGAGAGCGCACTGCACCGCGCTCTCGCCCGCGATCGGGGCCACGGCGTCCGAGCGGTACGGCAACGGCCGACCGGGAGCAGCCTGCTCTCGGTCGGCCGCGTGCGGTATGAGCTGCGTCGTGTCGGGTTATCGTGCCGCGGTGAGAGATTCGCCGATGTAGCGCATCTCGTCCGGCGTGGTGACCATATTGACGGTCGCGCTCGCGGCGGAGGTGCGCACCGTGATGAGGTTGCGTGCCGCGGGGTCCTGGGTCAACACGACGTCGGCATCGAATTGTCCGGCCGGCTGCCCGGGCGGCCGCACATGCACGATGGTCGCGCCGCCGGTCAGCGCGGTGGGCGCGATGCCGTCGAAGACCACGACGGTCGCCGCGGGAAAAGGCGTGCCGGACTGCGGAACCGGCGTCGGGTGCTGACTCGCGGTGGTATAGCGCGGGGCCAGCGAAAGCAGATGCGGTGCATCGACATTCGCGACCATGGAATGCCAGGCGTCGGGTCGGTCGGTGTGCACGACGGCGTGCGCGCCGAGCGCGATGGCCCGCAGGATCACCTGCTGGGCCAGATCCAGTTCGCCGACGACTTCGAGATGCCGGGTGCCGTCACCGATCAGCGGCACGGCGATGCCATGCCCGAGGTCGTCGGCGCCGATCAGCTGACCGCAGCCTGCGGTGGGCACCGCGATCCCGCTGAGTGCGGACAGCGGGCCGCGATAGTCGCCCGCGCCCCTGGCGCCGTGCCCGCTGCGGATGGGTAGGCAATCGAGCAGCGCCCTCGATTGCTGCCCCGGCAGGGTGCGCAGCCCGGGTACGGGCGGGTCGAGCGGTTCGGCGGCGGTATCGAAACGGACCAGCGCGCCGAGGATGACCGGCGGCGATGCGGAGCCGCGTGCTGCGGCGGCACGGGTCGAGCCCGGCCGCAGTCGAACAGTCACAGTGGTGCTGAGGCTCGGCGTCGCCCAGATGTCGGCGAAGCCATGCGAGCCGATCAACTCGGGCCCGATCTCGTAGCTGGTGAGGTGAACGCCGTCGTGCACAAGCGATTTCGGTGTTTCGGTCAACTCGTCGATCGTCGTGCCGCGGGTGAGCGTGCGCACCGCGGCGTTCATCTCCACTGCGGTCAGCACCGAAGCGGAGATGTCGCGCGCCGCGAGCCGATTGGCCACGCGGCGGGTCGCGATGATCGCAGTGCGCAGCGCGCCGGTGCCGCCACCGCCGCGATTGTCCACCGCCTGGGCATTGGCCAGCGGGTCGAGGCGAAGCACCAGCCACACCGTCCGGTGGGCGATGGCGGGCAGCGGGCCGAGGATGCGGTCGTAGAGCTGGGCGACCGCACCTGCGCCGACGGTCCGCGCCCCGGTGCTGATCACATCGATCGAGGCCAGGCTGATGTCGAATTGGCCGAGGCAGCGGGCGATCTCGGTGAGCGGAAGGACCTGGTCGGTAGAGAGCGAGCCGCGCCGCAGCAGGGTCAGCGCGTCCGGCGGCGGGTCGATGCGCAGCATCGTAGTCAGCAGATCGCCGTCCCAGCGCACGCCGTAACTGCCCCCCTCGGGCAGCGGCATATCCAATGCCGCCGCGCTGCTGTCGACGGGCTTCGACCGCGCGCGGTGCCAGCGGAAAGTGACGGTGCGCCCGAGCATCCCTGCGAGGGTGCGCGGATTTCCTTGCCGCACCGGCGCAGCGCCTGCGAGAAAAACCACCGCGCCGATAGTGACCACGGCTATGGTTGGTAAGTCGAACGCGGTCGCGATCCATGCCGCCGCGGCGGCGGCCAGCGCGATAGGGATGATGAGCCGCAATGGCATCTGCCGAAACAGCCAGAATTCAGGGTCACGTAATTGTGAGTTCACTGAATTTTCCACTGATTCACCGGAGTTGGTTTGCTGCACGTGGACGGCCTCGCTCACGATAATTAGCCCCTGGGTTGAATACCGGTGGTGGCCTGAGTTTGTCGGCCGTGGGGTCTGTTTCGCTAACAGTACCGCGCCGCAAAGGCGTTGGCGGTGCGAGTGGTCGAGCCGATACAGTGAATTTCGAGAGCGCAATTGGATGGAGACGTAGTTCGATGGAGGCCACGTGCCGGCTCAGCTGACCACCAAGGCCCAGGTCAATGGATACCGGTTCTTGCTCCGGCGCCTGGATCACGCACTGGTGCGTCGCGATGTTCGGATGCTGCACGATCCGATGCGCTCTCAGCTCAGGTCGATGTTCGTCGGCGCCATCCTCGGCCTGCTCGTGGTGGCCGGCGCGGCGATCCTGGCTTTCCTGCGTCCACAGGGCTCCATCGGCGACGCGAACATCGTGATGGGCAAGGAAAGTGGCGCGCTGTATGTCGTCGTCACCGACGCCGACAAGAACAAGACGCTGCATCCGGTGCTCAATCTGGCCTCGGCCCGGCTGATCAGCGGCAGCAGTGAGTCGCCGAACTCGGTCAAAGACAGCAAGCTGGCTGCGCTGCCGCGCGGGCCGATGCTGGGCATTCCCGGTGCGCCCGCGGCCTTGCCCGGGTCGCGGCAGGGCAACCGATCGGACTGGTCGCTGTGCGAGTCGGTCGAACTATCGATCACCGGAAGCGCGGCGTCGGCCACCGGCGTGCGCACCACGGTCCTTGCGGGAAAACCCGTGCTGGACGACCATATTCGGGTCGCCGCTGCCGAAGAATCCCTGTTGGTGCGGCGCGGCGACAAGACCTATCTGATCTACGACGGCAAGCGTGCGGAACTCGACCCGGCGAACTCGGTGATGGCTCGGTCGATGACCTTGGCCGGGCGCAAGCCGCGGCCCATCGGAACCAGCCTGTTGGACGCTGTCACCGCGGTGCCACCGCTGACGCCGCCGGACATTCCGCAGGCAGGTCAGCCCGGGCCGGGGCGGTTGTCCGAGGTACCGGTCGGTGGCGTCGTCGCGGTCGGCGGTGTCGGCCGCAACGATCGCTCGGAGCTGTATGTGGTGCTCGCCGACGGTGTGCAGCGCATCTCCGACTTCACCGCGCAGGTGATCCGCAGCGCGAATTCCCAAGGCATGCGCGAAATCAAATCGGTGCCGCCGGACGTGTTGACCAACATGCCGGTGCTGCACCGGATTCCGGTAGACGATTTCCCGGCCAACACACCGAAGATCGCGTCGGCCGAGGACGCGCCGGTCGCCTGTGTCGCCTGGTCGAAGACCCAGCAGCGCAATGAGGATGCCATCGACGGACCGGTCGACCGCGCTGCGGCGACACTGCTGCTCGGCACCACATTGCCACTTGCCGACTCCGCCAAACCGGTGCCGCTCGCCACTGCCGACGGCACCGGCGATCGGGTGGACGCCGCCTACATTCCGCCGTCGTCCGGTGAATTCGTGCAGGTGACCGGCACTGAAGGGGGCAGCCTGCGCCGCGGCCCGATGTTCTACGTCGCGGACAATGGAATCCGCTACGGCATACCGGACATCGAGACCGCCCAGGTGCTGGGCCTCGGCACGGAACCGCGCCTGGCTCCGGGAGCCATCATCGGTCGACTCGTCGCGGGACCCACCCTGTCCAAGCCGGACGCGCTGGTCGAACGCGATACCGTCACCACGACAAAGTAACCCGGAGGCGGGTCGTCGATCGGTCGGTCAGGCAACGCCGAGCGAGGCGAGCACGGCGCTCAGTGCCGCCTCCATATCGGGCGCCTCGATGCGCATCAGCACGGACCTGTCGACGGCCGTCAGGTCGAGCGAATCGTCGTTGGCCAGGCGGAACTCGCGCTCTTCCTCCGCGGCCTCGATGATGTTGCGGACGAACCGGCCGTTGCCTGCCAGATCGATGCCGCGTCGCGGCTGCCCGCTCTGATCGGTGCGCTCGGAGTTGTACAGGTCTTCGCAGGCGCGTTCCAGCAATTCGACCGCGCCTTCGGACAATTCGGAGTCACGCGCTGCGGCGATGAGCTTGCCGATCTCGCCGAGTTCGGCCGGTGTGTAGGACGGGAACTGCAGGCGTTTGGCGAAACGCGAGGACAGACCGTCGTTCGAGGCGAGCAGCCGATCGATCTCCCCGTCGTAGCCCGCGATGATCACCACCAGGCGATCACGGTCGTTCTCCATCCTGGCCAGCAGCGTGTCCACCGCCTCGCGACCGAAGGCGTCACCGCCGGATAGACCGGTCTGGATCAGCGTGTATGCCTCGTCGATGAACAGCACGCCGTCCATCGCGGTGTCGATCAGCTTGTCGGTCTTGATCGCGGTGCTGCCGAGGTGCTGGCCGACGAAGTCCATCCGCTTGGCCTCGACCACCTTGTCGGTCTTCAGTAGGCCGACACCGCAATAGATTTTGGCGACGACCCTGGCGATAGTCGTTTTGCCGGTGCCCGGCGGACCGGTGAAGACCAGGTGATTGCCGCGGGCCATGCTGGCCATGCCCTTCTCGGTCCTGATCTTGGCCAGTTGCGCCGTTGCCTGTAGCTTGGCCACCTGGGTCTTCACCGAGGCGAGGCCGACCTGCTTGTCCAGCTCGGCGCGCGCCTCGGCCAGGATCCGCTTGGCCCGGTCCTCGGCGTCGGCGCTCTGCAGCTGTTCGACCGACGGCGCGGAGGCGGGATCCCAGCGATTGGTGCGCGCGTCGATCGATTCCTTGCTCGTCACCGTGATGCGGTAAGTGCGGTCGCGCATGGCCGCGGTGTTCGCGGCGAAATCCGGTGCCTGCGAATACACTTTCTCGAACAGTGCCTGCGCTTCTTCCTCATTGCCGGTCTCGCGCAGGCATAACCCGCGGCAGAACATGGCGGTGGTCCGCGCCGCCGGGATAGGGCCGGACTCGGCCTGCTCCATCCTGCGGATCGCCTCGCCGAACAGACCGAGCTGGGCACACGCCGAGCCGACCATCACGTGCGCGCCTGCCGCCAGGTAGGTGTCGTCCCACTCGGCGGAGCCCGCGAGCACGGCCATGACATCCGGCCAGCGCTGAGTATTGAAGTGCAGGACGCCGCGGATATAGGCGCTGATCCGATCGTCGATCTCACGATCGGTGTCCGAGAGCATGGACCTGCGATGCGTGGCCAGCTCGTCGAGCACTCGCTCGGCCTCGTCGTACTCCCGGTCGGCGATCAGCTGCGCCGCCTGCGCCAACCAGATCTCGGTGTAGCCGGCCAGCGGATAGTCGATGTACAGACCGGCAAGGAAGCGGCCTGCCAGCGCGCGCGGCGCGAGCCCGAGCCTGCGCTGCTCCCGGAAAAGGGTTGTGCCGCTGGTCTTGTACAGGTTGTAGAGGACCTCGGTGGTCACGTCGCCCGCCGCCGCGCGCCCCAGCCACGCATCGCACATGGTCGGATCCCATTCGGTGGCCCGCTGAAAAGCCAATTTCGCGTACTCGAGGTCGCGGGCCGATTCCTGTCCATCGATGGTCAGACCCAGCGACAGGATTCCGGCGTCGAAGGCGCGTTGTGCTTGGCGATTGCCCGTCATTGCAGTCGAACCCCGAAGTCTTGTTGGAGCTATTTTTGGTTGGAACGATTGACTGAGTTCATCTTTCGATTCAGCTTAGCGATCGCATGCGCACGGCCCGTCCGATACATTAGGTTTTGCTGCCAGTACGTTGCAACGTGTGCGACAACCACATCGCCGCCTATGCACAACGAGTGCGCGGTAGGTGCGAAGCCGAAGTTTTGAGTTGGTTCGACAGGTAGGCTGCTGAAGCAAGTGTCTGGGTCGTTCACAAATGAGTTGGGGTCGTTCAGCAATTGACCGAGCCGATGAGCAGTGGCTCGCGAGCCGCTGAACCCGAACTGTGCCGAGTCTCCGTCATCGGCGGAAATACCCAGCTCGATGTCGGACTACCCGCGACGGTGCCGATCGCCACTTTCATCGGTGATCTTGTCGCACTCATCGAGTCCCGTAACCCCGATGTCATCGAGAGCGACGACGGGGACACCCCGCTGCACACCGAGCACTGGACCCTGGCCCGACTCGGCCGAGATGCCATCGCGCCCAGTCGAAGTCTCACCGAGGCCGAGGTGTACGACGGCGAGTTGCTCGTACTGCGCTCGGTCACCGCGAAAGAGTCGCCCGCGCTGTTCGACGATGTCATCGATGCGGTGTCGCGGCTCACCGCCGACGACTTCCGAGGTTGGTCACCTGCCGCCGCGCGGTGGACCGGCCTGATCACTGCGCTGGTTGCCGTGGTGCTGGCAATCGCACTGCTCGCCGCGCGACGCGCGCACTCCGGTGGACTCGCCGCGCCGTTCCTGGCGACCGGGGTGGCGATCATCGCCACCGTGGCCGCGGTCATCGCAGCACGCAAGTACCGTGACCAACTGACCGCCACCTGGCTGTCGCTGTGCGCGCTGCTGCTGTTCTTCGGCGGCGCCGTGCTGTTCGTGCCGGGCCGGATCGGCAGTCCCCATCTGCTGCTGGGCTTTTCGGCGACCATCGTGGCTGCCGCTGTCGTCTACCGTGCCACCGCAACGGGGGGCGCGCTGTGCGCGGCGGCGGTGACAACGGCGTTGTTCGGTGGCGTTGCCGCGCTGGTGCGCATGGTGTGGGACCCGGCGCTGCCGAAGATCGCGGCCGCAGCGTTGGTTGCGGCGATCACCATGATTTCCATGGTGCCGAGGCTGGCCGCAGTGCTCGCGCGCTTGCCGGTGCCGCCGGTGCCGACCGCGGGCGGCGCGATCGATCCCGCCGATCACGAGCAGCGGCCGACCATCGAGGGTATCGGCGCGATCGGCGCCACCGCACTGCCGTCGGCCGCCGGACTCGGTCAGCGGGCGCGCGCGGCCAACAACTACCAGACCGGCATGCTGGTCGGCTGCTCGCTCGCGGCGGTGTTCGGCGCGCTCGGTGCGGCCGATCCGCTGGGATCCGCACGCTGGCAGGGCATTACGCTCGCGGTGATCGCCGCGGTGATTCTCGCCCTGCGCGGTCGTTCGTTCGCCGATCTGGTCCAGGCCTGCGTGCTGATCGCGGGCGGCTGCCTCATCGTGCTCGGGCTCGTCACCGGGCTGGCGCTCGGCGATGCGGACCTGGTGTTGCTCACCGGGATGCTGCTGCTTGCCTTTGCGGCGGGGGTGCTGGTCTTCGGGGTGATCGGTCCGCGCCTCGAGGTGACGCCGGTGACGAGGCGGGCCATGGAGATCGTCGAGTACCTGTTGATCGTCGCGGTGATACCGCTGGTGCTCTGGATCATGGGCGTGTATTCGATGGCCCGGAATCTATGACAGCTCGCGCGCTCGGAATGGCTTGCACCGCCGCGATACTCAGTGTATCCGCGTTCGGGTGGGCCGCTCCGGCCGCTGCGGTGCCACCGCCGGCGATCGACCCCGGCGCCTTCGGCATCGCGCAGGCGCTCAGCGGCAGGGCCGCGCCACCGGAGCCGACCGAGCAGAAACAGTTGTGCAGCGAACCGCTGAACATCCGTGGCGCCGCGGTCGACGCACCACTGGCTCAGCGGGTGCTCGAGCTGCCTGCGGCCTGGCAGTTCAGTCGTGGCGCTGGCCAGAAGGTCGCGGTCATCGACACCGGAGTCAATCGGCATCCCCGATTGCCTGCGCTACAGGCCGGCGGTGACTACGTGTCCGACACCGACGGCACCGCCGACTGCGATGGTCACGGCACCTTGGTCGCGGGCATCATCGCGGCCCGGCCGAGTCCCGACGACGCCTTCTCCGGTGTCGCGCCCGACGCGGAGATCCTGACCATTCGCCAGTACAGCCTGGCCTACGAAGCCAAGGACCGCCGTAACGACAAGACGCCGGGCGCGGTGGCCAGCTCCGGCTACGGCAACGTGCTCACCATGGCGGCGGCGGTGATTCGCGCCGTCGACATGGGCGCCACCGTCATCAATATCTCCGAGGTGGCGTGCACCCCGGCCGGTGGCGACACCGCGGACGCAACACTCGGCGCCGCAGTCGGATACGCCTATGAACGCAACGTGGTCGTGGTGGCCGCGGCAGGCAACATCACCTCCGGCGGCGCGTGCGAGAAGCAGAACGAAGGGTCGGGCTGGGGGAGCGTGCAGACCATTGCAAGCCCCGCCTGGTTCCAGCCCTACGTGCTGTCGGTGGCCTCGGTCGACCCCGACGGCAAGGCCACCCCGATCTCACTGCACGGACCATGGGTCGGTGCGGCCGCGATCGGCAGAGAGATCGTGTCGCTCGACAGCAAGCCGGGCGGCACCGGACTGGTCGACAGCGCGCAAACCGAGGAAGGCCCGCGCCCCATCAACGGCACGAGTTTCGCCGCGCCCTACGTCTCCGGGCTCGCGGCGCTGGTGCGCGCCAGATTCCCGGAACTCACCGCGGGTCAGGTCATCGACCGGATCACCCGCACCGCGCTGGCCCCCGGGCAGGGGCGCGACGACCGGATCGGCCACGGCCTGATCGATCCACTGGCCGCGCTCACCGCGCAGCTGCCGGACCAACCGGTGAGCGCGGGTGCGGATGTGCCCCGCCCGATCGCCGCACCGGTGCGCCCGCCCGGACCTGATCCGCTGCCGCGCCGTATTGCGGTCATCGGTTCCATCACCTGTTTGGTGGTGCTGGGACTCGGTGCCGCGGTGTCGATTCCGTTCCGGCGCGAACGCGCCGTCGCCGACCTCGATTCCGACGCGACAGAGGGGTAGAACCCATGGTTACCGAAGGTTTCGTGCGTCGTCCGCGCATCGCACCGCCGCGCGCGCCCGGCGGCGAAGTAGCCCTGAACTCGCCGCCTGAGATTCAACGTGCCGTGCCGGGCCCGCTGCTGATGAAGCTGATGCCGGTTGTCATGGTGGTCGCTGTCGTCGGCATGATCGCGATGATGGTGATGATGGGACGCAGCCTGCTCGCCAACCCGTTCATGATGATGTTCCCGATGATGATGCTCATGTCGATGGGCGGCATGATGATGGGGATGCGGGGCCAAGGGCCCAAGGGCGCAAGCGAACTCAACGAAGAACGCAAGGACTACTTCCGGTATCTGGACCAGATGCGCAGGGAGGTCAGGCGGACCGGCGGCAAGCAGCTCGAAGCGCTGATCTGGAGCCATCCCGAACCGATCGACCTGCCGTCGGTGATCGGCACCCGGCGCATGTGGGAGCGCCGCCCGGCCGACCCGGATTTCGGACACGTGCGGGTCGGGGTCGGCAGTCATCGGCTGGCGACCAAGCTGGCTCGGCCGGAGACCGGTCCACTCGAGGATCTGGAGCCGGTGTCGACGGTCGCGTTGCGCCGGTTCGTGCGCACCCATTCGGTGGTGCACCGCTTGCCGACCGCGGTCTCGCTGCGCGCGTTTCCCGCCATCAATATCGGTGGCGTTCCGGGAGAATCCAGAATGCTGGCGCGCGCCATGTTGATGGAGCTCACCGCATTTCACGGCCCCGATCATGTCGCGATCGCCATCGTCTGCGCGGATCCGGACGGGCCCGCCTGGGCATGGGCGAAATGGATTCCACACCTGCAACATCCGACTGTTCGTGATGGCGTCGGCTCGGCGAGGATGATGTACGGGTCGCTGGCCGAACTGGAGACGGCACTGGCCTCGGAGCTGCTCGAGCGGGGCCGCTTCATGCGCAATCCGCAGCCGACGCAGGGCAGGCTGCAACTGGTCGTCGTGATCGATGACGGATACGTCAACGGCACCGAGCGGCTGATCAGCGAATCGGGCCTGGACTCGGTCACCGTGCTCGATCTGACCGCGCCGGAGAACGGCCTCGCCGCGCGCCGCGGTCTGCAACTGGTGACCGCGGGCGGCGAGGTGAGTGCCAAGAGTGCCAGCGGCACCGAGAAATTCGCCACCGCCGATGCGGTGAGCGTCGCCGAGTCCGAGGCCTTCGCCCGCGATCTGGCCCGCTACCGGATCGCCACCGCGGCGCAGATCGTCAGCCTCGGCGATGACACCCGCGCCGACCCCGGACTGATGGCGCTGCTGAAGATTCCGGATGCCGCGCAGATAGATCCGGCGAAGGTCTGGCGGCCACGCACCGCCCGTGAGCGGTTGCGGGTACCCATCGGGGTGACGCCGGACGGGACGCCGGTCGACATCGACATCAAAGAATCCGCCGAGAACGGCATGGGGCCGCACGGGTTGTGCATCGGTGCAACCGGTTCCGGCAAGTCGGAGTTCCTGCGCACGCTGGTGCTCTCGCTGGTGACGACGCATTCTCCCGACGCACTGAACCTGGTGCTCGTCGACTTCAAGGGTGGTGCGACCTTCCTCGGTCTGGACTCGCTGCCGCACGTCGCCGCGGTCATCACGAACCTCGAGGAAGAGCTCTCGATGGTCGACCGGATGAAGGATGCGCTCGCCGGTGAGATGAACCGCCGCCAAGAATTGCTGCGTTCGGCGGGAAACTATGCCAACGTCACCGATTACGAGAAAGCGCGCGCCGCAGGGGTGGCTCTCGACCCGCTGCCCGCATTGTTCGTGGTGGTCGACGAGTTCTCCGAACTGCTCTCGCAGAAACCGGATTTCGCGGATCTGTTCGTGATGATCGGCCGCCTCGGTCGTTCGCTGCACGTGCACCTGCTGCTGGCATCACAGCGGCTGGAGGAGAACAAGCTGCGCGGACTCGACTCGCACCTGTCCTACCGCATCGGTCTGCGCACCTTCTCCGCCAACGAGTCTCGCGCGGTGCTCGGCATCACCGACGCCTATCACCTGCCCGGCGTTCCCGGTTCCGCCTACCTCAAGAGCGATGCCGACGATCCGCTGCGGTTCAACGCCACCTACGTATCGGGTCCCTATGTCTCACCGCGTGGCGCAAGGCAGGTGGACGGCAGGCTGTTCGGTGGGCAGTCGCCGACGGTGTTCACTGCTGCACCGGTCGAGGCGCGGGCGCGGCCCGAATCGGAGCCGGTGCGCGTCGGTCTGCCCGACCTTCCGCCGTCGCCCTCGGAAACGCCCGAGGAAGAGGGCATTCCGGAGACGTTGCTCCAAGTGGTCGTGAAACGTCTTACCGGACACGGCCGTCCCGCGCATGAAGTGTGGCTGCCGCCGCTGGACGAGTCACCGACGGTCGACATGCTGCTGCCCGACCCGGATTGGCGTTCTCCGGTCAACCGGCACGGTCAGCTGTGGCTGCCGATCGGCGTCATCGACAAGCCTTACGAGCAGCGACGTGACGTGCTGACCATCCAATTGGCAGGCGCCCAGGGCAATGTCGCCGTCGTCGGTGGTCCGCAGTCGGGGAAGTCGACGACCCTGCGCACCATCATCATGGCCGCCGCAGCCACCCACAGCCCCGAGCAGGTCCAGTTCTACTGCCTGGATTTCGGCGGCGGCAGCCTGGCGGGCCTGTCGGGACTGCCGCACGTCGGATCGGTGGCCGGTCGGCTGGACAGCGACCGGGTGCGCCGCACCATCGCGGAGCTGACCAGCCTGATGCGCCAGCGCGAGGAGCGATTCAGCGAACTGGGCATCGAATCCATGGTCGAGTTCCGGCGGCGCAAGTACGCCCAGCTGGAGGCGCGACTGATCAATGGCACCCAGGCCGCGCCGAACGATCCGTTCGCCGCCGACCAGTTCGGTGACGTCTTCCTCGTCATCGACGGCTGGGCCGTGGTACGCGAGGAATTCGACACTCTCGAACCGCAGATCAACGCCATTGCGGCACAGGGCCTTTCCTACGGTATCCACCTGGTACTCGGCGCCTCGCGCTGGGCGGAGATCAGGCCGAACGTCAAGGATCAGATCGGCACCCGGCTGGAGCTGCGCCTCGGTGACCCGTCCGACTCCGAAATGGGCAGGCGCAGTGCGGGTCTGGTGCCAGTGGGCAGGTCGGGCCGCGGCCTGACGCCCGATGAGCTGCACTTGCTCATCGCGCTGCCGCGACTGGACTCCGACTCCGATCCGCAGACCCTGGCCGACGGTGTCGGCCAGGCGAAGGCACAGCTGGAGCAGTTGTATCGCGGTAGGCGCGCACCCGAGGTGCGGATGCTGCCACTCGAGATCAGCCGCGAGCAGGTGCTGAAGATCGCGAAGGAACACGATATCGAACTCGGCCCGACCAGGGTCGTCGTCGGGCTCGGCGAGAACGAATTGGACCCGTTCGTCCTCGATTTCGGTGCCGAACCGCACTTCATGGCTTTCGCCGACGTCGAGTCCGGCAAGACGACGCTGCTGCGCAATATCGTCATGGGCATCACCGAGAACTCGACGAGCGAGCAAGCGCGGATCATCATGATCGACTACCGCCGCACCATGCTCGGCGTCGTCGACGAGGACCAGCTTGCGGGCTATTCCACCTCGTCACAGACCTCCGGTCCGATGCTCAATGAGCTCGCCCGGTATCTATCCAGGCGCATCCCGGGCTCCGACATCACACCGCAGCAGCTGCGTGAGCGCAGTTGGTGGAGCGGGCCCGAAATCTACATCGTTGTCGACGATTACGACATGATCGCCGCGGGCTCCAACGGCAACCCGCTGTTCGCGCTCCTCGAGTACCTTCCCCAGGCCCGCGACATCGGCATGCACCTGATCGTCACCCGCCGCACCGGCGGTGTATCGAGAGCGCTGTATGACCACGTGCTCGGTGGTATGAAGAACCTGTCGGTCGACGCGCTGATCATGAGCGGACCCAAGGACGAAGGAAAGATCATCGGTGATGTCCGTCCGACCAAGCTGCCGCCGGGGCGCGGTATCCTCGTATCCCGTTCGCGGGGGCAGGAAATGGTGCAGATCGCGCATCTGCCGCCATTGTGACGCTCGGCGTCAATTAGCGGGCTGCGCAGCCTCGAGCGCGACTTCTGCGATCGGCTGCCCGGTGGCCGGATTCGGCGCGGCGGCTTCGTAATTCCAACTGTCGGCGCGCCGTTCGAAGAGTGCGCCGGAAGGGCCGGTGGCCATCGGGCCCGCGATGCGGGCCAGGCGGAAGCCTGCTCGGCGGTAGTAGTCGTGTAGGTCGTTGTTGGTGGTCCAGGCGTCGAGACGGACCCAGGTGCGCTGTCGGCGGTGGGCGAGCATGCCCGCGTGGGCTAGTAGTCGGTCACCGACGCGCTGGCCGGCGAAGCGGAGGTCGACGATCATGAAGTGGACGACCACCGCATCGGCCAGTTCCCATGGCGACCACAGTCCGATGTCGGCGTGGTGGTTGACGGTGATCGTCCCCGCCGGTTCGCCCGAGACCTCGGCGATCCAGGTTTCGCTCGCTTCCAGTGCTCGGCCGACCGCCCTGGCGAAGATCTCGATGGGCAGCCCACGGCCGGCCACCGTCCATTGGTCGGAGCCGCGCGCGGTGAGCCATGACGTGCGCTGGACCCGCAGGCGGCAGATCGTGCCGAGATCGCCGAAGGTCGCCTGGCGAATCACGGTCGTCATGGCAACGAAATGCCTGGCCTGTAGGAGGTGCCGAGCGCGCGTCGGATGACCGCGGTGCCCGCGTCGTCGCCGAGTTCGTAGGCGAGTCTGTTGCGCGTGGCGATCGACCGGTGCCGGGTAGCGCGGGTGACCCGCTCGTTGTTGGCGCCGATCCGCAGGTGATCGAGCAGAATGGTCCCGGTCGCGACACCGAGGACGATGGCCTCCTCGGCGCTGGCGGGCCTGGCGGCCAGGGTGTCCCGGTGCGCGGTCTCGGCGTGGCCGCGATCGGCCAGCCGCCTGGTCGTGCCCTCGGGGATATCGTGCGGTGAGTCGATACCGGTGCTCTCGGCCAGGTCCCTCGGGTAGAAGCTGACCTCCCACGACCAAGGCTCGTTGTCCAGGTACTGAACGACCGTTCGGGCCAGCACCCACGAGTCCTCCGACACGCCGAGCCACAGGGCGACCTGCGGGCTGGCCGGTTCCATCCTGGCGCTGAACTCCTTGGCGGGTTCCCGATGCGCCGCCCGCGCGATCTCCTCGAAAATGTCGTGCGCCGACTGCGGGCGATCCGGCCGGATATGGTTGGTGACAACCGATTCCAGCACCTCCTGGCTTCGCACGATCGTCCCACGGGAAGTAGCTGTATAGACCAGATTTTCGGCGACAAGCACCTGAATAGCGTTGCGAGCAGTCGTGATCGAGACTTCCATCTGATCGGCCAGCTCGGTGTGACTGGGCAGTCGATCACCCGGATGCCACTTGCCTGCGCGGATCTCCTCGCGCAGGAGGTCTGCGATCCGGCGATACGTCGGACCGTCCGCCATCATGCTCCTCGGTCAGTCGTGCAGGTAACGAAGTATACTCTTCGTGACTCCCTACGGCCCGGTAACGCTTGACAGGTGCCTTCAGAGGTTTATTGTAATGAACGTCCTGATCCGGTGTTGTGCGGCGACGAACGGCGAGGCAACGTGGCAGGTTCGGAGATTTCGACAGTCGTTATGGCTCTCCCCGACACACCGCGGTGTGTCGACTCGGCAGTGCAGTCACTGACCCTCGGACTACTGCCTACTTCTGATCTACTTGTTCGGGCGTGTCGCGGGCACCGCGTGGTCGGCGGCCCGCTGCTCTGGTTCGCCCGTGACCTTGCGGTGCTGCACGAGCGCCGGCTGGTGGGGCGTGGCGGCTCGGTGCCGACCGATCCGGCTACTGTGCTCGAAATCGATCGGCGCAGAACCGAATTGGTAATGGCCATTGACGATTGGGTGGCTCGCAGCGTCCCGCAGCATCGGCTCGGCGCCACGCTGCACACCGAGACCGTCGGCGCGGTTATCGACCGCATCGCCGAATCCTCGGTCCGTGCACACCACGCGCTGATGACGCTGGACGCGCACAATGAACGGTTGCACTGCGCCTGGCATCATCTTGCGGAACTCGCCGACGCCTATGACGATCTGGTTCGCGATATCCAGGCGGGCCGCAGGCGCTTGCCGGAGTGGTGACCCGTCCGGTGCATTGATCACCAAGTGCCGGTGACACATTGGGCGCCCGTTGTCATGCCGACCACAGTGTCGCGCATGGCAGCGGGGGCATGTCGGGGTGCACGTTTCGGTCGATGACGACTTCGAGGTCGGTGCGGGTTCTGTCCAGTATCGTCGCGAACTCTTCCGCAGCTGCACAGTCACATTGGAAGTCCAGGGGCGCCTCGAGATGCTGGAACGATACCTGCAGATGGCGGCGCCGTGAGTCGAGCACGTAACGTCCCGTGCGCACCAGGTAGTTCAACGCAGCTCGGCGTTGGGCACACGGTGATCCCATCCAATGTGCGTGGGTCTGCATGATCCGATGCGCGCTGGCTGCTGTCAGGTGATCGGGCGCAATGTCGCAGCGCCCGAGCCTGATCGACGATGCTTCGAGTTGTTCCGGCAGTACATACATGACGGTGAAACCAGTCGGCTACGACGCCACTGATACCGGCGGTGTCTGGGTGCTCCCTAGCGGTGCGGTGAGTTCGAGATGGATACCGTCCGGGTCGCTGAACGACAGGATCGCGATGCCGAATGCGTCGAGCGCGGTGACCTCGCCGTGTTCGATCCCGGCGGCGTCCAGCCGGGCGGCCGTGTCGGCCAGCTCGTCCACCGACGACACGGCAAAGCTGAGGTGATCGAGCCCGACCCGCTCGGAGTCGAACCGGTCGGTGGTCGACGCCACGGGGCGCAAGCCGAACAGCATCCCGTTGGTCTGGAAAACGACACCGCCGTAGAGCTGTGCCGGATCGGCGCGCACCTGCGGATCCTCCGGGCTGCCGGGCGATTGCGCGGCGATCTCGAAACCGAGTACATCCTGGTAGAACGTGCGGGAACGCTCCAGGTTCGTCACCGTCAGCCGAACATGGTGGATGCCGGTGGTTGCGATCATCGTCATGAAACTCCGCCGTGAGATGGCCAGGATACGACTGCCGGGTTCGGCGTCGTCAGGAACATTAGGGCGCACATCACAGATCTTCGAGTGTCGGAAACGACACATTCAGTACTGTAGGCGACATGGATGTCGCGGTATTCGTCGTCGACGGGGTGGCCGATTTCGGATTCGCCGCCCTGCTGGAAACGTTCAACACTGCGAACGCGCTGCGCGGCGAATGGGAAGCCTCCGTCGACCCCTGGAACGTGCGGACCGTGTCACTGGGCGAGAGCGTGCGATCGGGCAACGGCTACCTCGTGCCCACCATGCCGCTGGCCGACCTACCCGGCGAATTCGATCTGATGATCGTTCCCGCGGTGAACGTGCGGGATGCCGAAACCCTGATCAGGATGGTCTCTTCGGCACCCAATCTGCCTGTGCTGGATCTGATTACGCGAGCGCGCGGAGCCGGAGTCCACTTGGCTGCGGCCTGCACCGGCACCTTCTTCCTGGCCGAGGCAGGTGTGCTGGATGGTTCACAAGCGACGACGAGTTGGTGGCTCGGCCCGGCTTTTCGCCGTAGGTATCCGCGAATTGTTCTCGACGAGGGCCGGATCCTGTGCCGTGGCGATCAGGTCACCACGGCGGGCGCGGCGTTGTCGCATCTGGATCTGGCCTTGTCCCTGATCTCCGCGAAGAGTCCGGCACTGGCCGAATTGGTGGCCAAATACCTGGCGTTCGGCGACCGAAATGCGCAGGCCGACTTCGCGGTACCCGAGGTGATCGCCAGGGGTGATTCGCTGGTCGCGGCCTTCGAACGTTGGGTCCGTGACCATCTGGCCGAGCAGTTCCTGATTTCCGGTGCGGCACAGGGGCTCGGCGTCACCGAACGCAGCCTGCAACGCGCAACCCATGCCGAACTCGGGATGTCCCCAAGGGATTTCGTCAACGAGATACGGCTGGAACGTGCCACGCACCTGCTGCGAACCACCCCGCTGACCATCGATTCGGTGGCCGCCAAGGTCGGATATCTCAACGCGGGAACCCTGCGCAGCCTCTTCCGTCGTCGACGTGGCAGGAGCATTGCCGATATCCGAGCCTCCCGGCTGTCCTGGTGAGCGATCAGTTTCGGTAGCGGCGGTGATCGACGCTGAATTCGTCGGCGACGGTCGCGGCGAGTTCGACATACGCGCGCTTGGTGGTCTTGTGCAGGCGATGCAGGTCGATCTCGGCGCCCTCCGACAGATGCTCGTCAAAGGGGATGACATGCACAGCACGGCAGCGCGACAGGAAGTATTCGCGCAGCTGCTGGATGCCGACATTCGGTGATCCCTCGCGCGGCAGGTTGATCACCACCACCGCATTGCGGACCAGGTGATCGTGGCCGTGCAGCGACAACCAGTCGAGCGTTGCCGCCGCGCTGCGAGCTCCGTCGATCGCGGCCGAGGAGATCAGCACCAGGGAGTGCGCCAGATCGAGCACCCCGCCCATGGCCGAGTGCATGAGCCCGGTACCGCAGTCGGTGAGGATGATGTTGTAGAACCGCTGCAGGATTCGGGCGACAGCACGGTACTCGTCGTCGCTGAACGCTTCGGAGGCCGCTGGATCCCGTTCGCTGGCAAGAACTTCCAGTCGACTCGTGCCCTGCGAGGTATGCCTGCGCACATCCGAGTACCGCTGGATCGCCGGATCCAGCAACAGATCACGCACCGTCGACCGCGTCTGCAGCGGTACCCGCTGCGAGAGGGTGCCGAAGTCCGGGTTGGCGTCCACCGCGATCACCCGGTCGCCACGGATGGACGAGAAGATCGACCCGAGACCCATTGTCGTGGTGGTCTTTCCGACGCCGCCCTTCAGCGACAGCACCGCGATCCGGTAGTCACCGCGCACCGGCTGCCTGATTCGTGCGACCAATTCCTGCAGCCGCATCTCCTCCGCGGACAGCCCCGGATTGATTGCACCGCCGGAAACATGGTGCACGGCCTTGCGCCAGCCGCTACCCGGCGCTTTCTTGGCCCGCCGCAACGGAACATCGTCGAGCGACGGCTGCGGCATGTGCTGGTTGTACTGACCCGGGTGGTGCTGCTGCGCAGGCGCTCCAGGATGCGGCCCGGCCTGCGGCTGTCCCCACCCCGCGGTATCCGAGCCTGACCCCACTGGAGGCCCCTGCCTCGCCGCGCCCTGCCACTGCTCGCTACCCGCTGCCGGTGGCTGGTTGCCGCCCGGTGCGTGTGACTGCCCGTCGCCGACCGGTGCCTGCGGTACCGCTGGCGGCTGTCCCGAGCCGGCCGGATTGCCCCACTGGTCGCTGCCCGTCGACTGCGTCGACTGGCCGCCGCCAGCTGCATGCGGTCCCGTGTGTGGTTGTCCGAATCCTGCTGGGTCGCCGGCCGGTGCGGGTGCTCCGGTGTGTGGTTGTCCGAACCCCGCTGGACCGCCGACCGACGTGTGCGGTCCAGGGGTTTGCTGCGTGAATCCTGTTGGGGCGCTGCCTGGTACGTACGGTCCTGTGGGTTGCGCGAATCCCGACGGGGCGTTTGCGGGTGCTTGTGGCGTCGGCTGGTCGCCGCCAAGAGGGTGCGGAGCAAGGCGATCTTGTTCCGGTGCGCGCGGACCGGCCGGTGGCTGCCCGAATCCTGTTGGGCCCCAATGGCCGCCGCCCGGTGCCTGCGGCATCGGTTGATCGCGGGTGTGCGGTCCCGTTGGTGGCTGTCCGAATCCTGCTGGGTTCTGCCACTGGGCGTTACCGGGTGCGTGCGGGGTCGGCTGATTGCCGCCAGGGGGGTACGGAGCAGGGTGATCTTGGTCCGGTGCGTGCGTCCCGGCCGGTGGCTGTTCGAATCCTGTTGGGCCCCAATGGCCGCCGCCCGGTGTCGGTGACCCCACTGGGGGGCGCTGCCCGTATCCGGTCGGGTTCTGCCATGGTTCCCCGGTCGGTGCCTGTGCCGGCATCGAAGGCTGGGCGTATCCGGTCGGAGGCGGCGGGCCCGGCGTCGGTTGCCCGAGCGCCGCCGGGTTCTGCCACGGCTCACCCGGTCCTTGCGGCATCGGCCGGTCGGATGCTGCTTGCTGACCGGGCATCGGGGTCTGTGACCGGTCGTTGGGCTCGGCGGCCGCCTCGTCGGCGTCGATCTCCGACGCGAGTCGGTGGCGGCCCCGCACCGCAGACTCCGGTGCGGCAGGGCGTGCGGTCGACGGCTCGAAAGCGTTGGGGCTCTGGTCGAGTGTCGAGATGGCGCCGTGCGGTTGCGGCCACTGGGCCGACGCTATGGGCGTGGCACCGGTTCCGGCGACCGATACTTCGTTGTCCACCGGCTCGCGCGTGGCGAATTCATCAGGGGGCGGAGGTAGTTCGGGGCGATGCCGCACCGGCGCGGACGGCTGCTCGGCAACCTGCTGACCGTCATCGGCGCGCTCGCCGCTCAGCCACGGTGGCGGACCGTCCGTGCTGTGTGGAACCGCCGACTGCGGGCCATCGTGCTGCGAGATGTCGGACGCGCCGAGTTCGCCGTTGCGTGGTTGTGTTGTGGCAGTGGCTGATCCGTGGGCAGCATCCGCAGGAGCGGTGTTCGGTGCTTCGGGTTCGAAACCGTGGCTGCCGTGCTCGGGCGCGACGGTCGATTCGGGTCCGTGCACCGGGGGAGCCGTTGGGCTTGCGAGGTTGCGTGGACCCATGTTCGGGGCACCCGGCTCGAATTCCATACGGCGGTGGTCGGAACCGGGTCCGGCGAGCCACGGCGGCGGCCCATCGGGTTCCGGCATCGTCGGCACGCCATGGAGTTCGGCGGACGGTGTCGAAAGGTCGGCCGGCGCAACCGGCTGCTCGCCGGCCGTCGGCTGCGACAGCGCGGATGGCGACAACGCTTGTGCCGCAGCGGGATCCGGCCTCGGTGGAGACGCCGGCAGATCGGGGTGCTGCTGGTAGCGCACCGTGGACTCGGTCGAGGCCGGTGGCTCTCGGGGCCCGTCGACCGGCCGTGCGCCGAGCGGCTGGAAGCCCTCCGACGGCCTGCTCGGGTTGCGCGTCGGCAGCGGTGCCGACTGCCACGAGTTGTCGGGGTGCGGCGGCAGTTGGCTCGGCGCCTGCTCGCGCTGCTGCGGCGGCCAGGAGTCGTTCTGGCGGTGCGGGTTTGGTTGCGATTGCGATCCAGGCTGCGGTTCCGGACCGCGCTGGAACTCGGGCCCATGCTGGAACTCTGGCCCGCGCTGCTGCTCTGGCCCGCGCTGCTGCTCTGGCCCGCGCTGGAAATCGGGACCACGCGACGGCTCGGGAGAGCCGGTGTGCGGCAGCTGATCCTGCTGCTGCCCCTCGCTGTGCTCGTCCTTATCCCTACGCCATCCCTTGCGTCGTTTGTCCCGACGTGCGGGATTGGGATCCGAGCGATCGCTCTCGGGGGAGCGAGACTTGAAACGGCCGCGCCGGGGCGTTTCGTCGATGAGTTCTTGGTGTGGCAGGTTCTGTACGGGTGCTTCGTAGCCGACCTGTGTGACTTCGCTCTCGGATAGCCACGGTGGAAGCATGGGGAGGCTGTCGTTATTACGGCTCACGGCGCCTCCTCGCTAACGCTCGGTTGCGCCGTGCCCGGGGGCGCTGAGTCCATGGCTCGCTCGCTGCGCTCGCTCACCCATCCCCCTTGGATCTGCTGGACCGATTCCTGGACAGCGGCCAGTTTACGCGAAGGATGCCTGCCGTCGTTTCATAGGGACTTCCCCCGGTCGGTGGGCTCTTAAGGGGCCATTTTTGCCGGATCCGGTACCGCCCGGTAAGCTGGAGCGGCGGTGCACCTATGCGCCGACTGTTTGCATGCCACCGTGCCGTTTGTCGACGGGTTCATACAAGCAGACACGAAGCAATCAAACCAGGTTTGAGCGTAAACCAGGATCGCGGAGGACATGGCGAAGAAAGACGGGGCCATCGAGGTCGAGGGTCGAGTTGTCGAGCCGCTGCCCAATGCGATGTTCCGGATCGAGCTCGAGAACGGTCACAAGGTTCTCGCGCACATCAGCGGGAAGATGCGGCAGCACTACATTCGTATCCTCCCCGAGGACCGTGTGGTCGTCGAGCTTTCGCCCTACGACCTGTCGCGCGGCCGCATCGTTTACCGCTACAAGTGATCGCGCCCGCTCCCGATGCGGGTGCAGCGCGACCACATGAGCCGCAAGGCTCGCCCACAGAGACTTCCCCAGCCGTCGGCTGGGGAAAAACTGTGTTCACACCCGTGTGAACCATAAGAAGATTGGACGGACGTGAAGGTTCAGCCGAGCGTCAAGAAGATCTGCGAGAAGTGCAAGGTGATCCGCCGTCACGGGCGGGTCATGGTGATCTGCGACAACCTGCGCCACAAGCAGCGCCAGGGCTGATCCGGCTCTTCGTAGTCGATCACCAGCCGGGCACCGATCACTGATCGGCTTGGCCACAAAAGAAGAACTCCCAGCTCCAGCCGCACACTGCGGAATTTCGGGTAGCGATGGTTTCGACAAACTGTCGAGGATCTCAATGCCCGAAGGTGTGCGTGCCAACCCCCGGTTCGGAGGCCGGGGCCCCACCAAGACGAGGGGACGGACAGGGAGCAGACCTCCGCAACAGTTAAGGAACCTGCCACATGGCACGTCTCATGGGCGTTGACCTCCCGCGCGAAAAGCGCATGGAGATCGCGCTGACTTACATCTACGGCATCGGCCGTACCCGCTCCAAGGAGATCCTCGCGGCGACCGGCGTCAGCCCGGACCTGCGCAGCAAGGACCTCAGCGACGATCAGGTGACGCAGCTGCGTGACTACATCGAGAGCTCGCCCGAGCTCAAGGTCGAAGGTGACCTGCGCCGCGAGGTGCAGGCCGACATCCGTCGCAAGATCGAGATCGGCTGCTACCAGGGTCTGCGCCACCGTCGTGGTCTGCCCGTCCGTGGCCAGCGCACCAAGACCAACGCTCGTACCCGCAAGGGCCCGAAGCGCACCGTCGCCGGCAAGAAGAAGTAGGGATAACCGATGCCTCCGAAGTCACGGGCCTCCGGCCCGAAGAAGACCCAGAAGTCGCGTCGCCGGGAAAAGAAGAACGTCCCGCACGGCCACGCGCACATCAAGAGCACGTTCAACAACACCATCGTGTCGATCACCGATCCGGCAGGCAACGTCATTTCCTGGGCGTCGTCGGGCCACGTCGGTTTCAAGGGTTCGCGCAAGTCGACCCCGTTCGCCGCGCAGCTCGCCGCCGAGAACGCTGCCCGCAAGGCGCAGGAGAACGGCGTCAAGAAGGTCGACGTCTTCGTGAAGGGCCCGGGTTCGGGTCGCGAGACTGCGATCCGTTCGCTGCAGGCCGCAGGCCTCGAGGTCGGCACGATTTCCGATGTCACCCCGCAGCCGCACAACGGCTGCCGTCCGCCCAAGCGGCGTCGCGTCTAGCGGGAAAGGATTAGATAACAAATGGCTCGTTATACAGGCCCCATCACCCGCAAGTCGCGTCGTCTGCGTGTCGACCTCGTCGGAGGCGACCAGGCGTTCGAGCGTCGCCCCTACCCGCCCGGCCAGCATGGCCGCGCGCGGATCAAGGAGAGCGAGTACCTGCTCCAGCTGCAGGAGAAGCAGAAGGCTCGCTTCGCCTACGGCGTCATGGAGAAGCAGTTCAGCCGGTACTACAAGGAGGCCAACCGCCTCAAGGGCAAGACCGGTGACAACCTGCTGCGTCTGCTCGAGTGCCGACTGGACAACGTGGTGTACCGCGCGGGTCTCGCGCGTACCCGTCGTCAGGCTCGCCAGCTGGTCAGCCACGGCCACTTCACGGTCAACAACAAGAGCGTGAACGTGCCCAGCTTCCAGGTGACCCAGTACGACATCATCGATGTCAAGGAGAAGTCGCTCGGCACGCTGCCGTTCCAGGTTGCTCGCGAGACCGTCGGCGACCGTCCGGTTCCCGGTTGGCTGCAGGTGATCCCGGGCCGTCTGCGCATCCTGGTTCACCAGGTGCCGGAGCGCGCTCAGATCGATGTGCCGCTGCAGGAACAGCTGATCGTCGAGTACTACTCCAAGTAGTCATTCGGCGAGCCGTCCTGGATTCCCTGGGCGGCATCGCGCACGGCTTCAATGCTGCTGGTGTGTGGTCGCAAGCGACCGCTTGCGACCACACACAACCCCCAGAACGTGGGCGTCAAATAGTGGGCGCCCGTACAGGAGGATGATTCCTAATGCTGATTTCACAGCGTCCGACGCTGACCGAAGAGGTCGTCGCCGAGAACCGCTCGAAGTTCACCATCGAACCGCTCGAGCCGGGCTTCGGTTACACCCTCGGCAACTCGCTGCGGCGTACCCTGCTGTCCTCGATCCCGGGGGCCGCGGTCACGAGCATCCGCATCGACGGCGTCCTGCACGAGTTCACCACGGTTCCCGGTGTGAAGGAAGATGTCACCGACATCATCCTGAACCTCAAGGGCCTGGTCGTGTCCTCGGAAGAGGACGAGCCGGTCACGATGTACGTGCGCAAGCAGGGTCCGGGCACCGTCACCGCCGGTGACATCGTCCCGCCCGCTGGTGTTGTCGTGCACAACCCGGACATGCACATCGCCACCCTGAACGACAAGGGCAAGCTGGAGATCGAGCTCGTCGTCGAGCGTGGTCGCGGTTACGTCCCTGCCGTGCAGAACAAGGCCTCCGGCGCGGAAATCGGCCGGATCCCGGTGGATTCGATCTACTCGCCGGTGCTCAAGGTGACCTACAAGGTCGAGGCCACCCGTGTCGAGCAGCGCACCGACTTCGACCGTCTGATCCTGGACGTGGAGACCAAGAACTCCATCACCGCACGGGATGCGCTCGCTTCGGCGGGCAAGACCCTGGTCGAGCTCTTCGGCCTGGCCCGTGAGCTGAACGTCGAGGCCGAAGGCATCGAGATCGGCCCGTCGCCGGCCGAGGCGGATCACATCGCTTCGTTCGGTCTGCCGATCGAGGACCTGGACCTGACCGTCCGGTCCTACAACTGCCTCAAGCGCGAGGGTGTGCACACCGTGGGCGAGCTCGTTGCCCGCACCGAGTCGGACCTGCTGGACATCCGCAACTTCGGCCAGAAGTCCATCGACGAGGTCAAGGTCAAGCTGCATGCGCTCGGCCTCTCGCTCAAGGACAGCCCGGCGTCGTTCGATCCTTCTTCCGTGGTGGGTTACGACGCGAGCACTGGAACGTGGAGCGACAGCGGCACGTTCAGTGACACCGATGGCGGCGAGCAGGACTACGCCGAGACCGAACAGCTCTAGGCCGCTGGGGTAGGCACCCCGGCTCGGCCTCACACAAGGAGAACAAACAATGCCCAAGCCCAAGAAGGGTGCTCGCTTCGGCGGGTCGGCGTCGCACCAGAAGGCGATCTTCGCCAATCTGGCGACGGCGCTCTTCGAGCACGGTCGTATTTCGACCACCGAGGCCAAGGCCAAGGCGCTGCGCCCCTACGCCGAAAAGCTTGTCACCAAGGCGAAGGCCGGCACTCTTGCCGACCGTCGCGAGGTGCTCAAGGTGATCCGCAACAAGGACGTCGTGCACGAGCTCTTCGCCACGATCGGCCCGTCGTTCGAGGGTCGCGAGGGTGGTTACACCCGCATCACCAAGACGCTGCCCCGCAAGGGTGACAACGCGCCGATGGCGATCATCGAGCTGGTTCGCGAGAAGACCGTGACCAACGAGGCCGACCGCGCTCGCCGCGTTGCCGCGTCCAAGGCCGAGGCGCCTGTCGCCGAGGTTGTCGAGGAGACCGCCGACGAGGCTGTCGCCGAGACCGTCGAGGCCCCGGCTGCCGACGCCGCCGACGAGAAGGCCGACGACAAGGCCTGAGGCCGTGTTTCGTGAACGAGCCCGCCACCCGCAGTCTGGGTCGGCGGGCTCGTTCGGTTCGACCAGGAGATCGCTGTGAACGTGGAGGATTCGATGGATTCTGTTGAACCGTCACGGGATTCAGTTCAGCGTCAGCAGAAATCTGCTGAGTTCGGACCGGGTGCGGCAGTACCGGCTCCGGTGCCGGCCGTCGCAGCGGTTCGCGTGCGCCTCGATATCAGTTACGACGGCACCGATTTCACCGGCTGGGCGCGTCAGCCCGGGCTGCGCACCGTGCAGGGCGTGTTGGAGGAGTCGCTCAGCAAGGTGTACCGCGAGCCCGTGCAGCTGACCGTCGCAGGCCGCACCGATGCGGGCGTGCACGCCGAAGGGCAGGTCGCGCACTTCGATACAACCGCCGAGTTCGATGCCGGGAAGCTGGTACATCGGATGGCGCGTTTTCTGCCGAAAGATGTGCGTATCAAGGCCGCTCGCGTTGCACCGCCCGAATTCGATGCCCGCTTTTCCGCGATCCGCCGGCACTACGCCTATCGACTGACCACCGCGCCCTACGGCGCCGAACCGCTGCAGGCGCGCAGCGTGGTCGCCTGCCGGTCCGACGTCGATGTCGACGCCATGCGCGACGCCTCGCGAAAACTCCTCGGGCTGCATAACTTTGCCGCATTCTGTCGCCGCCGTGACGGCGCGACCACGGTGCGTGAACTCCAGCGCTACGACTGGGAGCGCGACGGTGACGCACTGACCGCCTACGTCAGCGCCGATGCCTTCTGCTGGTCGATGGTCCGCAGTCTGGTCGGCGCCGCGCTCGCTGTCGGGGAGGGACGGCGCACGCCCGACTGGGTTGCCGATCTGTTGAACGAAACCGAGCGTTCGAGCTCGGTCACTGTCGCCCCCGCGCACGGCTTGAGCCTGATCGCCGTCGACTATCCGGCCGACGCCGACCTCGCCGCTCGCAATGCCCAGACTCGCGAAATGCGTTCGGTCCCAGTGCCGGATGAGGGCTGCTGCGGCGACTGATCGGATCCGGTCGCAGGGGCCGCCGCCCACCTGATCGCGCCGCGGATCTGCTGACCATCCAGCAGCATGCGGTGTTCATGCTCGAGTCGTGAAAAGGGTGCTCCCGCACCGCGAAGCACGATACGGCGCGGGAGCGGGAGGCAGGTCTGTTACGACGAACCCGCTTCGATGGTCTTCGGCTGCGACGACGAGCCGGAGATCTCGATGCGGCGCGGCTTCGCCTTCTCGGCAATCGGGATCGTCACCGAAAGCACGCCGTTGTTGTAGGTCGCGCTGATCTTGTCGGCATCGACGTTCTCGCCGAGCGAGAGCTGGCGCATGAATGTGCCCGCGAAGCGCTCGGAGGCAATCCACTGGACGCCTTCGTCGCTGGGCGTGCTGCGTTGTGCGCGCAACGTGAGTGTGCCGTTGTCGACGCTGACGTCGACCGAACCGGGGTCGACTCCGGGCAGGTCGGCGTTCAGCACGTAATGGTCGCCTGCCCTGAACAGATCCATCGGCATGAATCGTGGAGCACGGGTGGTACCAGCGGCTTCGCCCAGCAATTGGCGGGCGACAGTATCGATGTCATGAAACGGATCGAACCTCAGCACAGCAATCACCTCCATCGCCGTCGGTGACACTCACCACGGCGGTGAGCGCCGGAAGCTGTGCACCGACAAATTTAGCACTCTCCCTGGGTGAGTGCCAGGTCTGAATACGGATCGCGGCGGGTGGAATAGGCGCCACCTCATGGCCGTTCGCTTCAGATATGGCTATCGAGCAGCTCGGACGGTTCGGCGTATGGCGCGGCTACATGGGGTTCGACCCCGAGCAGGCGCGGGAGTTGGAGGAGCTCGGCTACGGCACCTTATGGCTGGGGTCCTCGCCGCCCGCGGAGCTGTCCGAGGTGGAGACGCTGCTGGACGTGACCGAGTCGATCACCGTGGCAACCAGCATCGTGAACATCTGGTCCGCGCCCGCGAAGCAGGTGGCCGAGTCGTTCCATCGGATCGAGGCGCGTTTTCCCGGCCGTTTCCTGCTCGGCCTCGGCGCCGGTCATCCGGAACACGCAGGCAACTACCGCAAGCCCTATGACGCGCTCGTCGACTACCTGGACGAGCTGGACGAGGCCGGAGTGCCGAAGCAGCAGCGTGCCCTCGCCGCGCTCGGCCCGCGGGTGCTGAAGCTGGCGGCGGATCGCACCGCGGGCGCGCTGCCCTACTTGGTCACCCCTGCGCACACCGCGAGCGCTCGGCAGGTGCTCGGCGCGGACGCGCTGTTGGCGACCGAGCACAAGGTCGTGCTGGACACGGATCCGGTGCGGGCGCGCGCGACGGCTCGTCCGCGCGTCGAGTTCTATCTGGATCTCCAGAACTATGTCGCGAATCTGCGTCGCCTCGGGTTCTCCGACGAGGACCTCGCCAAGCCGGGCAGCGACCGGCTCTACGATGCGCTGGTCGCCCATGGCGCCGCCGATTCGATTGCCGATCAGCTGGCCGCGCATCTGCGCGCGGGCGCCGATCATGTTGTGGTGCAGGTGCTCGACGACGACCCTCAGCAGACACTGCGCGCACTGGCGCCGGAGCTTGCCGCACTGTCCTGAGACGTGCCTGCACATCTGAAATTTTGATGTTTGAACTATCGGCCATGGCCTGAGCTGCTGGTATCGCTATGGCTCCGTGGGTAATTCGGTAGCTATCGCTACCGCAGGAGGTGCGATCGGCGGCGGAGACTCCGCCGCCGACGCGTTCGGGTCGAGTACCCGGTCGGATACACCAACGATCTGACCTACATCCAGGATGGCTGCTGATCAGAATCGCCCGGTGTGTGATACGCGCCGGCTACTGGGATCTCGAGAGTTGCCGCGCGTATCGGGGCAGGCTCGGCTGCATCGACGCGGATGTAGCCGAGCCGGGCAGCGATCTTGCGCATCCAGGCGGTAGCCCGCGACCAGGAAATTTCGCCGAGCTGATCGTCCTAAGAGACTGTAAGGAACCCGCGGGGACCATTCCCTGGCGACTGTGACAGCAGACACACTCGATCCCAGCTGACGCGCTGATGCGTCGATGAAGGAGATCTTGTGACTACGACACAGCCTGCAAGCGAGCGCCGGGTGATTGCGAACGTGCTTCGCGGATCTATCGGCAATCTCGTCGAGTGGTACGACTGGTATGTCTACGCGGCTTTCAGCGTGTACTTCGCGAAAACATTCTTCCCCACGGATGATCCAGCGGCACAGCTGTTGTCGACCGCCGCCGTGTTCGCAGTGGGCTTCCTGATGCGTCCGATCGGCGGCTGGCTACTCGGCCGCTACGCCGACCGGTTCGGTCGCCGCTCGGCGCTGACCCTGTCGGTCAGCGTGATGGCGGCGGGCTCGTTGCTGATCGCGGTGACCCCCGGGTATCAGACGATCGGACTCGCCGCCCCGATCATCCTCCTGCTGGCGCGGCTGCTGCAAGGATTGTCGGTCGGCGGTGAATATGCCACCAGCGCAACGTATTTGTCGGAGGTGGCCTCTTCCGGCAAGCGCGGGTTCTACTCGAGCTTCCAGTACGTCACCCTGGTCGCCGGCCAGTTGGTCGCGCTGGGTGTGCAGATCGTCCTGCAGCAGTTCCTCGACAACGCCCAGATGCACGACTGGGGCTGGCGGATTCCGTTCGTCATCGGCGCGTCGGGTGCGCTGGTGGTGATGTGGCTGCGGCGCGGCATGGACGAGTCCGAGCAGTTCGAGGCCGTCGTTGTGGCGGAGCGGAGCGACACGGCCACCGGGACGGCTTCGCGGCGGGGTCGAGACACCGCGGCCGCGAGCGGCACGTCGGCGCCCCCGCGTGGCTCGCTGCGGATGCTGCTGCAGTACCCCCGGGAGTGCCTGCTTGTGATGGGCCTGACCTTGGGCGGCACCGTGGCTTTCTACACCTACACCACCTACATGCAGAAGTTCATGATCTACACCTCCGGCATCTCCAAGCCGACGGTGGCGTGGATCAACTTCATTGCGTTGCTGGTGTTCGTCGTGTTGCAGCCGCTGGCCGGCGGGCTGTCGGACCGGATCGGCCGACGCAAGCTGCTGATGTTCTTCGGTGTGGCGGGCGCCCTGCTGACCGTGCCGATCATGACCGTGCTCGCCCACACCAAGAACCCGATCGCCGCGTGGGCGCTGATGATGCTGGCGCTGGTCATCATCACCGGCTACACCTCGATCAATGCGATCGTGAAGGCCGAGCTGTTCCCGACCAAGATCCGCGCGCTCGGCGTCGGGCTGCCGTACGCGCTGACGGTCGCCATCTTCGGCGGCACCGCGGAGATGATCGCGGTCGCGCTGAAGAAGGCCGGCCACGAGTCGCTGTTCTTCTGGTACGTCGCGGGCTGCATCGGTATCTCGCTGATCACGTACTACTTCATGCGGGAAACGTCGAAGGAGTCGACCATCGACGCCGAGGCACCGGCGGAGGACACGACGTCCGCGCCGGATGAACAACGGGAACTCACGCCTGCGCGCGCCTGACGGCCGTGGCCAACGAGGTTATGCGCGCACGCGCCGATCGTCCCCTGTGGGAGGATCGGCGCGTGCGGCTTGCTGTGGTCGAAGACGACGACGGTGTTGGCGACGCCCTGGTAGAGGCGCTCAACACCCGCGGATACCGCGCCGAGCGCATGCGAAGGGGCGCGGATCTGCTGATCGCGCATCGCGGCTACGACGCGGTGATCCTCGATCTCGGCCTGCCCGACGCCGACGGGCTGCAGGTGCTGCGGCAGTTGCGTGAGGTGAGCTCGATACCGGTGCTGATCCTGACCGCCCGCAGCGACGAACGTTCCATCGTGCGCGGGCTGCGCGGCGGTGCCGACGACTACCTGGTGAAGCCACCGCGGATCGCCGAGTTGATGGCTCGGCTGGAGACGGTCATGCGGCGCGCGGCGGTGGCAGCGGAGCCGACGCGCGCGGAGGTGGTGACCGGGGATGTGCGGGTGGATCTCGCCGCGCGGGTGGTCGAGGTCGGTGGGACGCCGATCGCGTTGACGCAGAAGGAGTTCGAGTTGGTGGAGGTGCTCGTCGAGCGGCCGGGCGCCGCGGTCAGTCGCCAGCAACTGATGGACCGCATCTGGGGTGACGCGTTCGTCGCGGTGTCGCGGTCGCTCGACGTGCACATGACCGCACTGCGCGCGAAGCTGGCCAGGCCCGGTCTGATCACCACCATCCGCGGCTACGGCTATCGGTGGGGACAATGAGCCGGAGAGCGGAGCCGGAATGCGTCGACGGCTACTGATCGCGTTGACAGTGTTCGCGGCGCTGGCGGTGCTCGCGTTCGCGGTGCCACTGTCGCTGACCTTCGCCACCAGCCGGACCCAGGAGTTGGTGCTCGGCCGTTCCGGCGACGCCGATCGGTTGGCCACCCTGGCCGATGTCGCGGCCGCGGACGGGGATGTCCGTGCGCTGGCCGAGGAAGTCGGCCGCTACCACGAGCTCTACGACGAGCCCGTGCTCGTTGTCGACGCGCGCGGCGCACCGACGGTCAATGCGGCCGTGGATATCGATGATGCCGCCATCGTCGCCGCGGTGGCCGCCGCGCGCCGCAATCAACGGCCGCAGCCGATCGACCGGCTGACGCCGTGGGGCGCGCCGACCATGCTGGTCGCGCGGCCGGTCGGGACCGGCGTGCAGGTCAATGGCGCCGTGGTGATCGAGGCGTCCACCGCGCGGGCCCGCGCCGATATCGCGAAGGCGTGGGCGGTGATCGCGGCGGGAGCTGTCGTCGCCATGGCGGTGTTCACGCTGCTGGCACTGACTCTGAGCCGCTGGGTGCTGCGACCGCTGGCCGCGCTGTCGCATGCGGTCGCTGACCTGACCGCGACACTGCCGAAACCGCGCACCGAAGTAGCCGCACCCTCTATCGCCCGCCGCCACGGCGGGCCGCCCGAAATGCGGGCCGTCGCGGAATCGTTCGACGCCATGGCGCTCGCGGTCGCCGACTCGGCGGACGCCCAACGTCAGCTCGTCGCCGACACCGCCCACGCCATGCGTAACCCACTGGCCGCTTTGACAATTCGTCTCGATTCGCTGGAGCCCGCCATCCCGGCGGTGGCGACCGCGACCTTCCATCGCGCGAGTGCCGAGGTCGAACGTCTGACCGCGCTGCTCGACGGCCTACTCAGCCTGGCCGTAGCCGAAACCCCTGCCGCCTTCGAAGCCGCACGCGCCACCGGTGGCACCGAAAACCATTGCGACGCAGTCCAAGTAGTCGCTGATCGGATCGATGCCTGGTATTCCGCTTTCGAGAGTGCGGGCATGCAACTGGGTGCGCGGGTCGAGCCGGTCGTTGGAGACGATGCCGCTGGTGGTGTGCGGGTTGCTGGAAGCAAAGCCGCTGGCGGTGTGGGGGTTGCTGGAAACAGTGCCGCTGACGGTGTGAGGGTCGGTGGGAACATTGGCGCCGGTGGTGTGGGCGGCGTTGGAGACGATGTCGCTGGTGGTGTGGGGGTTGCTGGAAACAATGCCGCCGGCCGTGTGGGGGTCGGTGGGAACATCGGCGCCGGCGGTGTTGGAGACGATGTCGCTGGCGGTGTGGACGTCGCTGGAGACGATGCCGCCAGCCGTGTGCGGGTCGCTGGAAACCAAGCCGCTAGTCGCTTGCCGGTGGTTGGAGACGACGTCGCCAGCCGTGTGCCGGGCGCTGGAACCCACGCGACCAGCAGCTCGCGGGTCGTTGGATACGATGGTTCGACCGACTTGCAGGTTGATCGAAATGGCGCGGAGGTTGTGGTTCCCGCGGACGTCCTTGCGCAAATACTCGATGTGCCCCTGAGCAATTCGTGCCGCTACGCGGGTTCCGGCACGCATACGACGATTACCGTCGATACCGAGCCCGGTTGGGTGACGGTGACCGTTCGCGACGACGGTGCCGGAGTGGCCCCTGAGGAGATCGACAAACTCGCCACCCGCTTCTATCGCGGCGCCACCGCACCCGCGGGTGGCTCTGGCCTCGGTCTCCCGATCGCCGCTGCCCTGACCCAGGCCCGCGGCGGCACGTTGACCGTCGAGCCGGTCGACCCGCACGGCCTCGCGATCCGCATCCGGGTACCGAGGGTGGTCGAGCGGTGATTCGGCGTCGGAACTTCTTGGCGCTGGGGGCTTTCGGGGCCGTTGCCGGGATTTCGGGGTGCGGCACGGATGCGGGTGGTGTCAACGTCCGGTTGGCTTCCGGTGAGGCGGGTGGGCTTTATCACGCGTTCGCACGGCTGCTCGCGGCTGTTGCGGAGCAAGCGGGCGGGGTGCGGATCGAACCGGTGACGACCTCGGGCTCGCAGGAGAACCTGGCACGCCTTGCCGCGGGCGAAGTGGATGCGGCGCTGACGCTGTCGGATTCGGTGGGGGAGCGCGATCGGGTGTTGGCGCTCGGGCGCGTCTACGAGAACTACCTACAGCTCGCGGTGCGGGCGGACAGTCCGATTCACCACGTCGCCGACCTGCGCGGCACCCGGGTGAACCTCGGGGCCGCGGGCTCGGGTGCCGCGGTCACCGGCGAGCGGCTGCTGTGGGCCGCGGGCTTGGATCCGGCGGTGGATGTGTCGATTGCGCATCGGCCGTTGCGGGACGCGGTGGCGGCGTTGGACTCCGATGAAATCGACGCGCTGCTCTGGGCGGGCGGCGTGCCAACCAGTGCGCTCGAGGTGCCGCGGCGGATGCGCCTGGTTGACCTGGGTGAGTTGGCTGTGCCGATGCGAGAGCGGTTCGGCTATCTCTACGACCGTGTAGAGATTCCCGCCGATGCCTATCCCGGCGGCCCCGCGGTGCACACGGTGGGCGTCGCGAATCTGCTGCTCGCCGCGCCGTCCCTGCCGGACGATGCCGCAGCGGCGATCGTCGACCTGCTGCTTTCCTACGCCGACGCGCTGGTCCCGGCCGAGGCAGCAGGCACCCAATTCCTGGATGCTCGTTCACTGATCGGAACTGGCTCGGTACCACTGCATCCCGGTGCGGCAGCGGTATATCGGCGCAGACACGGTTGAAATGGGGTAGTCGGGCGGGCGCCGGTTTCGTCCAGCGCACTACGCCATCTGTGCTCGAAGTGGGAGGGGTGGTAGACCCTGGTTTGGGGGTCGCGGTAGTAACGGCGCAAAAACAACAGATGTGGCGTTGTAGATCCGCTGGCATCCCGCTGCGGTGAGGGCGTGGATCTGACGGTCCAGATTCTGATCGCGCGTCGACACGCGGCCGTAGCCGATGAGCGCGCCACCCCCACCGAGATCGAGCGCATCGCCGTCGAGCGTGAGCGGTTCGGAGATGTCGAGATCCTTTGTCGTGGTTGCCATGCCGCGGAACACTTGCGTATCTCGACTGTCCGGGACCCCTGCGCGTTGAAAATCGGGCACGTCCGGCTCATAACCACGGTGGGTGTTGCAGAGAACTCGCAAGACCGTATCGGTGCCCATTGATGGGAGATCGTGGAATTTGGCCATGCCATAGGCTGCGGCGACGGCATGTGATACGTGACGTATACGTTTCAGCGAGCGACGTCTCTCGTTGGCCGTGACCGAGTGTCCGAGCCAATTTTGGTCGTTTCCGGTGGGTGAAATTGGAGGATGTGTGTGGCCGAACCTCAGGATCGGCTGGATGAGGACTCATGGACTGTTCCGGCGAAATGGTGGCCCAGGGCAGCGCCTTTTCGGGGGCTGGGCCCGACACGACAGTTAACGTTTCGACCGCGAACACCAGTTACACCCACCGAGCTCGCCCCGTATCGCCAGGTGATCGAAGGTGCTCTGGCGTGCCCGCCCCGCGGTGGTGCGTATTGGCTTTCCGAGGCGGGGACCGAGTTTCTCGATTCACGCGTATCCGCGAAAGGCGCGGCTGTTGTATGCGCTCTCGTGCACTCGGAGCCGCGCAGTCTAGCTGACACGTGGGTGGCCGAGTACGGGCTCGATTTCGCGGCGGAAGCAGCTGTATGGATATCCGGCGTCGGAGTGTCGAGCTCGGTCGTATCGGGATCCGGGGGCGGTACGTGGAATCCTATCCATCTGACCGTGCCCGAGCCGAACGATCCAGGACCATTGCGCGCGTACAACGTGCTGCGGCGGGTTCGGGCGCACCTGGCGACTGCATCCGAAGAGCATTACCGGGCCACCGTCCAACGCTTGGGTACGCTGCGCGGCGTTGCCGGTGGTCGAGGGGCTTCCGGTCATATCGGTGACCTGTGGGTCCGGGTCGCCACGTCGTATCTGCTTCCGACCGAACAGGTTTGGATCGATGCAGACCTTGAGGCGATGCCGATCGACAAGGTGTGCAGTTCACCTCCCGAGCGGCATCAGCACTGGTACAGCGACGATTTCGGGGCTTCGTCATTTCCGTCCGATTCGGATTCGCTTGCCCTTCTAGCGGCTTCCGCCACCACTGCGGAGCAACTCACTCGTATCACCGAAGTGGTGGAGCCAGCAACCCTTTTCCGTCATGTGCACAACATCGCGACTCAGGTAGGTCCGGCTGCCGCCGACGTCATCGCCGCGATGCTGGATGCCAGGCTTCATGCACCCTACGGTTGGGGCGCTCGCCAACGCTCCACGGGCGAACTCGCCGACATGCTGTCCCGTTTTCCGACCGATGTCGCGATGGAACTACTCCAGGCTCGCGCCGATAACGGGTTGGTGTTTTGCGCACTATCCAGATCTGCGAGCCGGTTCCCGCGCCGTGCGATGAGGCTGCTGTCAGCCGATCCCGCCCACACGGCATCCGCCCACATTGTTCAGGCGCTTGAAAGTCGCGAACAGCGGTCCATTCGCGATGCGTCGGCCCACCAGAGTGGTAAATCCGGACATCTACGCAACGCCGAACCGCACGAACTGTCGGATGTCCTGGCTGCGCCGCCCTGGCATCGCAGATCTCCGTCGACACAGCGCCTTTCTCTCGAAAAACGCCCCGACCGCCCGCTGCGGCTCGTCTGGCGGCCAGGTCAACGGGAGCGGTGGGCCGCGATGCGGGTAACAGGAGGGAGGTGGTACGAACACGACTTGCTCGAGGTGGTCGGCAACGCCCGGGACATCGAAGATTACCGTCGCTCTGTGAAGGATGTGGACCAGGAGCCCTTCGCCCTCGCACTGATATCCGACGACATCGCGCGTCCGATCCTTCGTGAGTTCCAAGTCCCGCGAAGAGTCCACTCTCATGGGATTTTTCAACGCATCCTGGGAAGGTTCGGCACCGATGCCCTCGATGCGGTTGTCGCGACGATGGCGCAACATCCGTCACGGATGGCTATGGTCATGGAGCCCATCGACGGCAGTCGTGTCGCCGTGCTGATGATGCGCTGCCTCGGTTTCCGCCGGACCCATCATGCCGCGCTCACCTGGTGGCGACGGCATGCCGACACCGCTGTAGCAGACCTGATTCCGATTGCGCTGGGTCGACAAGGTAGCGATCGCATGCTTGCACAGCACGCACTCCATACTATTGCCCAAATGGGTCACCGCAGCGCAATCGACAGCGCCGCAACAGATTACGGCCAGCAGGCCCGCGCAGCCATCACCACGATGGTGGGCGATGATGCGATACTGTCGCTGCCCCGTCGGATTCCTCGACTGCCGACGTGGCTCGTACCTGGCCTGCTTCCTCCCATCTTGCTAGCAGACGGCAGCGCAGCGCTGCCGGAATCTGCGGTGGAAGACTTCTGCACGATGCTGGCGATATGCCGCCCCGAATGGCAATACGCCGGAGTTCGGGTTGTCGCGGAAACGGTGGATCCGGCGGCGCTGGCGGAGTTCGCATGGGGCCTATACAAGGCTTGGATGTTGGCCGGTTGCCCCCACAGTGACAAATGGGTGTTGCATACGCAAGGCATTGTCGGGAACACAGACACCGCACGCCGATTATGTCAGCAGATCCTCAAGGGCGGGTGGCGGATTGGAGAGTCTTCCCGCGCTGCACTCGACGCGATCACGGCTATCGGTGGTGATGAGGCAGTCACCTGTCTGCGTGCCATCGCCTCTGCCTCATCCGGTGGTTTGGCTCGTAAGGCAAGACACCGGATCCGCGAGCTGACGGAACCAGACAGCGTGCGTTGAAAAGCACCTCGCATCGACGATGTACACGCCAGCAACAGGAACTAGGGAATCTGGATCTGGTCTACGCGTCGATCGACCAGGTCAAGGATTGCGGACGAGCGCCTTGGTGATCAAAGCGCGAGCCAGCGTCCGGAGCGACCGGCGGGACAAATATGATCGTTTCTGTCCCACAACGGCATCACGACCGGGTCGTCGTATCCGCCCAGTTCACCGCCGAGCAGTTTCGGGTCAGAACTCGTGTGCGGTATCTACGCGACGGAACCGCAGGTGTCAGCCCTTTATGGGACAGTTCCGGGCATGGCACGGTTCGGGTACGCACGAGTGTCCACACGTGGGCAGAAAGACGATTCCCAGATCGACGCGCTCACCGCGGCCGGGTGCGAACGGATCTGGGTGGACAAGGCATCCGGCAAACTCGCCCGCCGCCAGGAGTGGGACAAATGCTTCGAATACCTGCGCCGCGGTGACGAACTGGTCATCACCCGGCTCTCGCGCCCGTTCCGCTCGGTGCGGCACATGACCGCTCAGGAACCCATCGACTGGTGATTACCCCGGCTACGCGAACTCCGTTGTCTTTGCACGATTACTACCGGGACCCCGTTTGGTGTCAGCGGTCCACCGATATGCCCACTGATCGAGGCCCATGGCAGTCGAAAATATGTGCAGCTGCTCGACCCGGATTTCGTTCCACCGTGCCTGGGTTCTGCAGCATCACGTTGCGCAACTGCGGGGATCAGTGCTGACGGTTCTTGCTCGTTTCCATCGCGGCGTCGTTGAACGCCCGGACTCTGGCTGTCTCCCGGGAGACCCGCCACACGAACCCCCACTCCACGGGCGGGGCGTCGTCGAACGGGAGGTAGGTGACGTCCGGTCGGAGGTAGAAGCGGGTGACCTGGGCTCCGACGATGAAAGCGCCCTCGCCCGCGCCGATGAGCGTGAGGATTTCCTGGAAGGTCTGGGCGCGCCTGCCGTGTGCGATCGGCGCGCCACTCGGCGTGTGTGACGGGACCCGGTCCTGCACGACCGAGTCGGGCAGCGTCGTCGGCATTTGCAGCAGGGTGACCGTGGTGAGATCCTCGAGCGAGATCGAGGCGCGCCGGGCCAGTGGATGCCGGGAGGACACCGCGAGCATCCGCGCCTCACTGATCAGGGTCGGGCCGGTGACCAGGTCGGGCTCATCGATCGGACGGCTGATCAGCACCATGTCGAAGGCGTCGCTGCGCCAGCCGTCGAGGCCGTCGCTGATCTGCACCTCTCGGATATTCACCTCGCTGCCGGGGTGCGCCGCGCGGAAGTGCTTGGTCGTCTCCAGAATCAGCTGACCGGCGGCGGCGCCGTTGAATCCGACGTTCAGCACACCGGTGACGCCGCGACCTTCGGCGGTCGCGCGCTGGATGGCCTGCTGAATCCGCTGGTGCCCTGGTAGCAGATCCTCGCGCAGTAGTTGCCCGATGGGAGTGAGGGTCACCTTGCGGCTGGTTCGTTCGAAAAGCGATGCGCCGATTTGGCGTTCGAGGCGTTGGATGATCTGCGTGATCCGGCTCGGCGACACCCGGAGCCGCTCGGCTGCTCTGCCGAAATGCAGCTCCTCCGTCAGCGTCAGGAACGCTTCGATCTCGTGCCGTTCCATGGCCCTCCCATCGATCGTTGAGTGGGCCTAAACGGTTGTTGCGTAACACGTCGTTGTTCCCAGGACCCCCCTTCTTAATCCTTGAAAAGGCAGTTGTCCACGTGAATTGAGGAACACCGATCTATGAGTACGAACTCCGAATACATCCTTGTGCTCGGCGGCACAGGCAAGACCGGCAGCCGGATCGTCGAGCGGCTACAGGCCATCGGGGCTCCGGTGCGTGTCGGCTCCCGCTCCGTCGACCCGCCGTTCGATTGGGACAACCCGGCGAGCTGGGCGCCTGCGCTGCTGGATGTGCACGCCGTGTATGTCTCCTTCCAGCCGGATCTCGCGGTGCCCGGTGCCCCGGAGGCGGTGCGCGCCTTCGGCGAGATGGCCGCGACCGCGGGCGTGCGGCGGCTGGTGCTGCTGTCGGGCCGCGGTGAGGAGGAGGCGCAGGCCGCGGAGCAGGCACTCGGCGAGGTGGGGCTGGACCTGACGGTGGTGCGGTCCAGCTTCTTCGCCCAGAACTTCAGCGAGGGCGAGTTCCTTGCCCCGCTGCGGGCCGGGCAGCTGGTGCTGCCGGTCGGGGCGGTCCCCGAGCCGTTCATCGATATCGATGACATCGCCGATCTCGCGGTGGCCGCGCTGACCGAGGAAGGACACGCGGGCCAGATATACGAGGTGACCGGACCACGCATGCTCACCTTCGCCGAGGCGGTTGCCGAAATCGCCGCGGCCACCGGGCGTTCGATCGAGTACGTCCAGGTGTCGCCGGAGGACTACGCGGCGGCATTGGCCGAGGCTCAGGTGCCCGATTACCTGATCGAGTTCCTCGGCTACCTGTTCACCACCGTCCTGGATGGCCGCAATGCGTATCTCGGCGACGGCGTGCAACGGGGTCTCGGCCGTCCGCCAAGGGATTTCGCCGAGTACGTGAAAGCGACGGCGGCAGACGGCGTCTGGGATGCCGAATGAGGGCCGCCCGCAGGAGCTGAGCCGCGTCATGAAGGCTTTGCGATCGACCACACCGGTTCTTGCGGCGGTGACGGCCGGACTGATGGCCGGGCTCTTCGCCTGAAACGCAGCGGTGACGCCGCATTCGTCGAGGTCATGCGGAACATCAATGTGGCTATTGCGAATCCGCTGTTCATAACCATGTTCATGGTGGGCTGGTCGCCGGACTCGCTGCGGTGGTGGGGAATTGGCGCTCCGGCGACGCGGCAGTGCGGTACTGGGCGATCGCCGGATTCGTCTGCTACCTGGTGTGGCCTTCACCACCGCCCTTCAGGGTGGTGGTGAAGGCCAGCACCGAGATCGGTGCTGCGGCGACCGACCCGGCGAAGTACGACCCCGACCACAGCCTTTGGGCGCGCCAGTAGTGCCGAACCAGGTCGGGGAACTCTGGCGCGGCCTGCGCGAGGACACGCCTTTGAGGGAGTTCACCAGCCGCGGCAACGCGACCTTCGGCGGGAAGTTCACCAGAGGGTGCACGTGGTTCGCCTCCCCGTTGAACTCGACTAGTTCGCACTCGAAAACACAATGTCTGCCAGTGCGAATCTCGCTGTAATCAGCCATACGTCAATGTTTAGGATCATGGTGTGCAGCTGCGGTACAACTTCCGTGTCTACCCGACACCGGGCCAGCAGGACTGCCTGGCACGGGCGTTCGGGTGTGCGCGGGTGGTGTACAACGATGCGTTGGCGGCGCGTGAGCAAGCGCGGCGTGACGGGGCGCGGCGTATTTCGGACGCGGAGTTGTCGAAAACGCTCACCGAGGTGAAGAAGACACCCGAGCGGGCATGGTTGTGCGAGGTTTCCTCGGTGGTGTTGCAGCAAGCGTTGGCGGACTTGAATACCGCCTACCGCAACTTCTTTCAGTCGGTCACCGGGAAACGGAAGGGTGCCAGGGTCGGGCCGCCGAGGTTCCGGTCCCGCCGTGACAATCGTCAGTCGATCCGGTTCACCCGCAACGCCCGCTTTACTGTCACCGAGGGTGGCAAGCTGCGGTTGCCGAAGATCGGGGATATGAGGGTGGCGTGGTCGCGGGAGCTACCGTGCGAGCCGTCGAGCGTGACGGTGATCTCCGACAGTGCGGGCAGGTACTTTGCGTCGTTCGTGGTCGAGGTCACCGGCGAGGCGCTGCCCGAAGGTGTTTGCGAGGTCGGCATCGACCTTGGATTGAGGACGTTCGCGGTGCTCAGCGACGGACAGACCGTCGCCTCACCGAGGTTCTTGCGTCGGGCTGAACGAAGGTTGCGGAAATCGCAACAAGCGTTGTCGCGCAAGGAGAAAGGTTCCAGTAATCGGGTGAGGGCCCGGCTCAGGGTTGCCAGGGCTCACGCCACGGTGGCCGATACGCGTCGCGATTTCGCGCACAAATTGTCTACGGCGATCATCCGCGAAAACCAAGCGGTGTACGTCGAGGATCTGTGTGTGAAGGGGCTTGCGCGGACCCGTCTGGCGAAATCTGTGCACGACGCCGGGTGGGGGATGTTCACTTGCATGTTGGAGGAGAAAGCTGCACGGTACGGGCGGTATTTCGCGAAGGTCGACCGGTTTTTCCCGTCGTCGCAATTGTGTTCGGAGTGCGGGGTGATCGATGGGAAGAAGCCGTTGTCGGTGCGGTTGTGGAGGTGTCGGTGTGGTGTGGTGCATGACCGGGATGTGAACGCGGCACGAAACATTCTCGCCGCCGGGCAGGCGGAGAGACGAAACGCTTGTGGAGCGCGGGTAAGACCGGTACCTGTTCCGGCTCTGCGTGTTGAAGCAGGAACCCGCCGAGAGCGCCGTTCGGCGTTGGTAGGGATCCCCGGCCTTTAGACCGGGGAGGATGTCAACTGGTGATGTTCCTGATCATCACCACAGCGGCGCGAACGTGCCCTTGAACGACAAGCTCGCCGCCGCGGGTGATCCGGCGACGATCGCGGATCCGGCCGCGGTGCGCGCCGAGTTCGAAGGCCCGTGGGTGGCCTGGAACATCGCGCGCGGTCGTCAATGTCGGTGCACTGACGTGTTTCGCGTTGGCGCTGTTGCGATCCGGCCGACAGGCCGGCGTCGAGGTGATCGCAGACCCGCGTGCTGCGAAGCTGTCACCGGCACGGCCGATGTCGCACTAGCGGACCGTCAGGAACGGACCAGACGGGCGATGGCGTCGGTGGCCTCTTTGATCTTGGCGTCGGCCTCGGGGCCACCGGCGACCGCCGCATCGACGACACAGTGGCTGATGTGGTCCTCGAGCAGGCCCATCGCGACTGCCTGCAGCGCCTTGGTCATCGCGGAGACCTGGGTGAGGATGTCGATGCAGTACTTTTCTTCCTCGACCATGCGCTGCAGTCCACGGGCCTGCCCCTCGATCCGACGCAGCCGCTTGAGGTAGTCGTCCTTGGCCGTGATGTAGCCATGGCTGGAGTGGTCGTCTGCGGCGTGATCCTGGGTGGCCGCGGTGTCGTGCGACGGGTGGGGTGTCACCGGCTGTCTCCTCGCTGCCTGCCGGATCTCCGGCCTGAACTGATTAATACCCCCCTAGGGTACAACGGATCGGGTGACTTGTCAGGTCAGCGCCCGGCCGGGCCCGTCGGGCGCCTCGCGGGCCGTCGCTGCGATGGTCGGCACGGTGCCGACGCCATGACGGGCGTCCGAGATGTGCTCGAAGGTGCGGACGGGGACCCTTCCGGCCGGCGCACGGAGCCGGGCGGGACAATCATGTGCATGAGTTCGCATGCCCGGCCCGCGATCGCCGTCATCGGCGGTAGTGGCTTCTATGATTTCTTCGACAACGAGGCGACCACCGTCGAGGTCGACACCCCCTACGGCAAGCCGAGCGCGCCGGTCGCGATCGGCGAAGTAGAGGGTCGGCCGGTGGCGTTCCTGCCGCGGCACGGCAAGCAGCACGAGTACGCCCCGCACACGCTGCCGTACCAGGCCAATATGTGGGCGCTGCGCTCGCTCGGGGTGCGCCGGATCTTCGCCCCGTGTGCGGTCGGCAGCCTGCGCGCGGACTGGGGGCCCGGCACCGTCGCGGTACCCGATCAGCTGGTGGACCGCACCTCGGGGCGGCCGCAGACCTACTTCGACGGCGGCGGTGTGCACGTTTCCTTCGCCGACCCCTACTGCGACGAATTGCGGGCCGCCGCAACGAAATCCGCGACCGATGAACTTCCGATGAAGTCGTCGGGCACCATGGTGGTCGTGCAGGGCCCCCGGTTTTCCACCAGGGCCGAGAGCCGCTGGTTCGCGGCCCAGGGCTGGGAACTGGTGAACATGACCGGCCATCCCGAGGCGGTGCTCGCTCGGGAACTGGAAATGTGCTACGCCGCAGTCGCTTTGGTGACCGACCTGGATGCGGGCATGGAGGAGGGCCAC
Organism: Nocardia sp. NBC_01009; assembly: GCF_045208035.1. Lineage (NCBI taxonomy): Bacteria > Bacillati > Actinomycetota > Actinomycetes > Mycobacteriales > Nocardiaceae > Nocardia > Nocardia sp. NBC_01009. The sequence goes on from NZ_CP108695.1 coordinate 2,255,849, forward strand.
GGTGTGCATGCCACCGACGTCTTCGCCGAGTTCAAGAAGAACCTCGGCCCGTTCAAGGAGCTGATCCGCCGCTCGGTGTCGGCTGTTCCGCACACCGACACCTGTGCGAAGTGCAGTGTGCACGGGGGTGTGACGCTGCCGTTCGAGCTGCCCTGAGTCATCGAACGAGAGGTTGTCGATCGAGGGACGTTCGCCTCCGGTGGAGTGGGCCGATCGAGTGGAGTGCTCCCGATAGTAATCGCTGCAAATCCAACGGAGTTCGGCATTATGCCTGGTGAGGTTGTGGTCTAGGGATCTACGCCATCGGTGCGTTTCGGCTGACGATGCGGTGGACGCTGTATACGTCGGCCAGATCGGCCAGGCTGGCGTCGTCGTCGGGGGGTCATGGTAGCGGCGGTGGATCGTTTTCCGTGCTGCGAGAGGCAGTTTCGGCTGTTTGCCCTCGAATCGACCCTTCGTCGCGGGCCTTGGCCATGCTGTGGTGTCGGTGCGTAGGTAGCTGTAGACGGTTTCGCGGCTGATCCCGAACTCCTTCACACCGCCGACGCGCTGCGCACTCTGCTCGAAACCGGCGCAGCCGATTCCCGATACCTGCGCGCCGCGATCCACCTACTCACCTTCACCGGATTGCCCGGCCGCGCCGACCTGGCCGCCTACATCGAGACCGCCACATCCCGAACTTCGTTGGAATTTCGGCGACTAAGGCGACCAGGCGGACCAGTTCGACGAGGAGGCGCTGGACATCCTGGCGAAGTTCGCCGAGGACCAGGCCTCGGCGTAACTCCCGTGCTCGATTGAGGTCAGATATGTCGAAGGCCCGCAGAGCAACTCTGCGGGCCTTCGAACGTGCCGCACCACCGTGCCGGCGCACCAACGTGACGGCCTTTCTTGTGGATCGCCCACGATGCCTGACTACTCGGCGCCGCGACTGGTGAAGTCGAAGGATCCGCCGTCGATGCCCCAGGAGATGACCCGTTCGGGGTGAATTCGGATGACCGCGCGTTCCTGGGGTTGGAACGGTGGCTCCTCGTCATCGAGCGCCTCGGCCGTGCCGCGTACCTCGATGCCGCGAATCACGTATGGCTCCAATGAAACCTGTTGGTCGATGACGAACGACACCCGGCTGCCCGCCTCGACATTGCGGTACTTTCGACTGGCACGCATCCGCATGCCCCCGATGTCGATCGTGCCGTCGGCGTTCACCCGATAGCTGGTCGGGTTGTTCTGTACAACGCCGTCGGGCGACACTGTGGCCAGCCGACCGATCCCGGCCTCCGCGAGGAACTGCTGTTCATTGATGGTGAAGGTCATGTCAGTTACTCCTCGGTGAATTCGATATCAGGTGTGCCCCCGGCGATCAGCCGGAAGTTGTTGGGTGCGGGAAGCACAAGCTGTTGCCTGCCGCGTCCCGCGCGTCCTGCGTCAGCGACCAGCAGTTCTAGCAGCGCTAGAAACTGGAGCAACGGTAACATTAGTCCGCTAGCTTGTCTAGCGTTGATAGATTTCAGATCGCTACCGCGGGATCGCGCTCGGATCAGCAAGCTGCACATGCCCGTTCCGGCCGAGCGGACGCTGTCGCCCGGCAATCCGGTCACCGAACGCTGGCAGATCTTCGGTCTGCTGGTTCCGCTGGGGCTCATCGCGGTCGCGGTCCTCGTCGACCGGGGTTGCGGGCAGCCTGACCGCGTCGGGGTCGGCGATCGACGGCGCCTGGCAACCCTCGCCTCGACGCCGGTGAGCTGACCTGCCGCCCATCGCTGCCACGCACCGAGGCCACCCGCAGAAACGCACTCACCTACCACATATCGCGCGCCCGAAGTCGGCGCACGGCGTTGTCGGTAAACGATCATTTCTCGACACCCGCAACAGTGATGCGGTCCATTCCGACATCGACGGACGGCCTTGCCGGCTGTCATGTTCTGCGCTCGTCGACGGCGCGGTACGCCGACTCGCGCAGCATGCGCACCTCTAGATCGAACTTAGTTGGACTTTCGGCGATTACTACCGGTACCCCGAGTGGACTGACTGAGCGGAGTGGGCCGATCGAGTGGAGTAAGCCGACCGAGCAGCGCGTAGGCCGGCGTGGCGGAGTGGGCCGAGATTCGAACCGCTCCACTCACGGTGTCGCGGCCGCGAAGGCTGCCACGTGGGTGCGGGCCCACTGTTCGAAGGTGTGTGGGTCGCGGCCGGTCACCTCGCGGACCGTCGGGTGGACCTTGGATTCGTCCAGTGTGCCGTCGATGAAGAAGCTGACGAACGCCTCGACGTATTCGCTGGGCATGCTCGCCTCCAGCTCCGCAACGGTCTCCTCGTTGGTCAGGTTCTGGCAGACCAGCGGGCGGTCGAGCACTCTGGCCAGCACCGCGACCTGATCGGCCGGCAGCAACGCCTGTGGCCCGGTCAGCTCGAGGATGCGTCCCTCCAGCTCGCCTCCGATGAGCGCCGCCGCGGCGACCGCCGCGATATCGCCCGGATCGATCGCGGCCACCCTGACCTCGGAGAATTGGGTCCGCACCACCTCACCCACGGCAAGTTGCGGCAGCCAGCGCAGCGCGTTCGACATGAACGAGCGCGGGCGCAGAAATGTCCACGCGAGACCGGATTCCCGCACATCTCGCTCGGACTGTGTCATGTACCTGGAGACCGCGTTGCTCATATCCTCCAGCGCCGCCGAACCACCCGACAGCAAGGCAACCTGTTGCACCCCAGCCTTTTTCGCGCGTGCAAGCAGCTCGGGCATCCCCGCATAGCCCGGCATCAGAAACATCCCGTCGACGCCGTCGAGCGCCTCGGCCATGCTCTCCGGCTGATTCAGATCTCCCACCACGGCTTCGACACCGGCAGGCAGCGTCGCGCGCTGGGGATCCCGCACCAGCGCCCGCACCCGCTCCCCGGAATCACTCAACTGCGCAACCAACTCTGTGCCTATGTTCCCGGTCGCACCGGTTACCAGAATCATTTCGCCTCCTGCAGGCTGGGGATCGGTCCACCCGAACATAGGACATGCTCCGCCGCAACACGGGAACTCGATCCCTCTTGACGGGAACACCTGTGAGGCTGATGATTTCGTGACTTTCGCAGGCCAACCGTGGGCGTAGGCCTCGATTGGTCACATAGACAGCGTGTCCGTGGTCCCCGGCACCGCAGATGGCCTACCTCGACTTCCTTGCGAGCAGCTCTACCTCGGACCAGAAGCTCGATGAGTGGGCTCATGGCTGCGGCAAACGTCGAGTAGCGCTCACTCTGGTGTGCCGCTCGTCGCTGCCATGCTGCGGCGATAGGCTCAGGCTGTGGACAACCCGTTGCGGCTCGAAGTGATCGTGGCCAGTGTGCGGCCGGAGCGTTTCGCCCCGGTCGTCGCCGACTGGTTCCTGCGGACGGTGCGGGCGAATCCCGAATTCGATACGGGCGTTATCGATCTCAGGGAGACTCCGCTGCCGGTCGATCTCACCGATACTCCGACGGTCGAGGCATACCGCGCCAGGCTGGCCGCCGCCGACGCCTTCGTGGCGATCACTTCCGAGTACAACCACGGCTATCCGGCCTCGCTGAAAACCGCCTTCGACACGGCGAAACGGGAATGGCGGGCCAAACCGATCGGCTTCGTCGCCTACGGCGGCCTTTCCGGCGGTCTGCGGGCCGTCGAACAGCTGCGTCAGGTAGTCGCCGAAATCCACATGGTCTCCATCCGCGAGTCGGTCAGCTTCCATCAGGCGAAGAAGCAGTTCGACGCAGCCGGGGAGACCCACGACGGTGCCGCCATCGACGCCGCCGACCGCATGATTCGCCAACTAGCCTGGTGGGCCCGAACATTGCGTGCCGCCCGCACTGCCGACCCCTACCCGGGATAGCCACACCACCGATCCGCACCCGGGCTAGCTGTTGCGGGTCATGAGGTTGCTGACGTGTCCAGGTGGGCAGCGTGGTTGCTATCGTTACAGCGTGATCGACATCCGACAGGCATGGTGGTGGCTGCTCCAGCAGTCCGTCTAACCATGTCCGCGGGCTGTACGCAGCCCGCATGTCACATCTGACCTGAACGAGGTTCGTACAGCCCCCTGACCATCCAGGAGCTGTCCGTTGAATACCTTCTCCGCCACTATCGAACGCAGCGACAAGTTGCGTGCCGCGGTCACCGAGCACCCGCACCGATACCGCATCCTCACCGGCGAACGCCCTACCGGCCCTCTGCATCTGGGTCACTACTTCGGGACCATTTCCGAACGCATGCGCCTACACAGTCTGGGCGTGGACACGTTCGTTATCCTCGCCGACTATCAGGTCATCACCGACCGCGACGCGATCGGAAAGGTCCGGGAGAACGTCTACAGTGCCGTCCTGGACTATCTGGCTGCCGGTCTGGACCCGAGCCGGGCAACTGTCTTCACCCACTCTTCGGTCCCTGCACTCAACCAACTACTGCTGCCGTTCCTCAGCCTGGTCACCGAGGCCGAACTCCACCGCAATCCCACAGTCAAGGCAGAGCACGCGGCATCTGGACGCGCACTGAGCGGACTTCTACTGACCTACCCGGTTCACCAGGCCGCCGACATCCTGTTCTGCAAGGGGAATCTGGTTCCTGTGGGGAAAGACAACCTGCCGCATGTCGAGTTGACCAGGGTGATCTCACGTCGCTTCAACGAACGCTACGGCGACGTCTTTCCCGAACCGCAGGCACTGCTCACCTCCGCACCGGAAGTTCCCGGTCTCGACGGCAGGAAGATGTCCAAGAGCTACGGCAATGCGATCGCACTGTCGATGACCGCCGACGAAACGACGGCCCTGATCCGCCGAGCCCCGACCGACTCCCAACGACTCATCACCTTCGACCCGGTCAATCGTCCCGGCGTGTCCGCGCTGCTGACCACGGCCGCACTGTGTACCAGCCGCGATGAACGAGCCCTGGCCGATGACATCGGCGATGCTGGGGCAGGAACTCTGAAGAAGTTCACCACCGACGCGGTCAACGAGTTCCTCGCTCCGCATCGTCGACGCCGCAGCGATTTCGCGCGCGATCCCGACTACGTGCGCAGTGTTCTGCGGGACGGGAACCGCCGCGCCAACGAGGTGGCAACCCACACCCTCGACGAGGTGCACGCTGCGATGGGAACGGCGTACTGACCGAACCGGGAGCGAAGCGATCCCGGTAGTACCTCAACGCCTCTAGTGCGGGATGAATTCGCGCCGGCGCGAATTCATCCCGCACTACCTGCCATGGCGCGGCGGCCGCGCGGGTGGCCGATATAGGTGGCCTCGCGGGGGATGGAGACCAGGGTGAGGTCGACCTGTGCGGTGCCGGTGCGCAGGATGACGTGGTTGCCGATGGCGCCGGGCTGGTGGATCGATAGGTCGGGGCGGGTGGCGGGCCAGCCCATCGGGTCGCCGGTGACATAGATCGTCGTGACACCGGCGTGCGGCGCAGGCGCGAGCACCCCGTCGACCACGGTGGCCGTGAAACCCGCGTCGGACTGGTGTGTTTCGACCGCGAGGGTGAGCCGCTCGGGGTTGGCGATGGTGTTCACCAGGTTCTCCCACGCGTGCGCCCGATCGGTGCGGATCAGGATGCGCTCGCCGACCGCGAGTGCGCGGAACACCAACTGCTGCGCCAGATATAGCTCGCCTGCGACATAGACGGTCGAGATGCCGGTGCCGACGATTCGCACCGCGACACCCTGAGCCTCGTCGTCCGAGCCGATCAGCTGACCGCAGCCCGACGACGGCAGGTGCAGCGCGCCGATCACATCGATCGGGTATTCGGCCACCGGCACGGTGTCGTCCAGAGCCGGGATGGCAAGCGGGAGATGGGCGAGCAGTCCGTCGCGGTGGCGGCCGTTCATCGAGATGAGGCCCTTGAGATTGGTCCGCTCCGGCAGCTCGCGTGCGGTCAGCCGCCAGGCCGCGCCGATGCTCACCGACTCGGCCGAACTACCGGGACGCAGCCGCACCGCGACCGTGGTGCCGCGCGAGGGCGCCACCCACAGCTGGGAGAGCAGGTCGGAGCCGAGCCGCTTGGGGTCGACCGCGCTGCCGATGTTCACGCTGTTGCCGATCTCCGCGTAGCGCCAGCGGTGGGTCAGCGTGCGCGGATCGAAACCGGCGGTGATCTGCAGGACCGCCTTGCGGATTTCCGGCGCGGTGAGAATGCGGGCGCTGCAGTCGGCGTCTTCGAGCGTACGCATAATGCGTTGTGTCGCAATGGTTACCGCACGCGAGGCGCCCTCGCTGCCGCCGCCGCGGCGGGCCGCGGCCTCCGGGCAGGCGATCACGTCGAAGCTGATGGCCAACCACACCGTGCGATGCGCGGTGGCGGGCAGCGGCCCGAGCAGCGATTCGTAGATCTTGCCCGCCGGCGTGCCGGAGCGGCTGCGGTGTCCGTGGCTGATGATGTCGATGCCGCTGAGCAGGATGTCGTGCTGGTTGAGGCATTTGGCCAGTTCAGGGAGCGGCAGCAGGTGCGAGGCGTGCACCGTCGTGCGGGCGATACGGGTCAGCCCACCCTTGGGCGCGAGCACCTCGACAACCGTGACAACCCGAGTCCCGTCCCAGTAAAGCCCGAGCGAACGACCATCGGTGCCACGGAAATCGACGGTGTCGCCGATCGCGTAGTCACCGCGCGTGGCATAGCGCCACCAGGTGCTCATCCAGTCCAGCAGGGTCCGTTTGGCAACGGGGACGAGCGGCAGCAGCGCGGCGACGACGGCCACGGCGAGAGCGGGCAGCGCCGCAAGTCCGACGAGCAGCGCGAGCAGTCCGGCTAGGAGTCCGATCACCTGTGCAACAAGCAGATTCTGCAGCGATATGCGCCCGAGGAGCGGGCGTGGTCCCGCGCCGGCAGATTCGGCCATCGTCGTCCCCCAAGTACCCGATATCGGCCGTTTCCTACCGGCCGAGCTGAACAAGAGTCCCCGGGAACTGTACTGTGTTCCGCGAACGTGAGCACTGTTCGGGGGAGGAAACATGCCTTCAAAACCCACTACTCGCTGGCAGGTCAGCGGCTATCGCTTCCTGGTCCGGCGGATGGAGCATGCGCTGGTCCGCAGGGACGTGCGAATGCTGCACGACCCGATGCGCTCGCAGTCGCGTGCGTACGCGGCCGGGCTGGTGTTGGCCGTTGTCGTACTTGCCGGCTGCGGCGTGCTCGCGCTGCTGCGCCCGCAGGACAAGATCGGCAGCAACAAGATCCTGATCGGCAAAGAATCCGGTGGCGTCTATGTCGTCATCGATGACGTCGTGCATCCCGCGCTGAATCTTGCTTCGGCTCGGCTGGCCGCGGGGGAGCCCGCCAAGCCCGCGGTCGTCAAGGACTCCGAGCTCGGCAAGAAGCCACGCGGCCAGCTGATCGGCATTCCCGGTGCGCCCGCCTCGCTGCGTTTCGAGAAGGATGGCAAAGGCCGCGCCTGGACGGTCTGCGATCAGCTGAAGAACGATGGCAGCAAGGACCTCACCACATCGGTGCTCGCGGGTGACCCTGAGCTCGGTGCGAAGGCCTCGGTCATGGGCAGCGACAAGGCCCTGCTGGTGCAGGGCAAGGACTCGGAGTATCTCGTGTACGAAAACCGGCGGGCCAGAGTCGACATGACCGACCGTGCCGTCACCGACGCGCTGAACATCACCGGCATGGCTCCGCGCCCGATCGGTGAGGGCCTGCTCAACACGATTCCCGAAGTGCTGCCGATCATTCCGCCCCCGATCAACGATCCGGGCGCGGCGGTGAACTACTCGGTCGCCAATCATCGGATCGGCGATGTGGTGGAGGTACCCACCGAGCCCGGCAACTACTACGTGGTCCTGCAGGACGGGTTGCAGCCGATTTCTCCCTTGACCGCCAAGATCATCCGCAATCGCTACCGGTCCACGGCGACTACCACCACAATCGATCAGATCGACAAGACCAATGCGGATGTCTCGCACACTTTGCGCGTAGAGCTCTACCCGCACACCGCACCGACGATCATCCAAGCCAAGGACCAGCCGGTCGGCTGCCTGTCCTGGAAGCCGATCGCCGCGGCCGCGGAAAACAAGGACGGCAACCGTGCCGAGCTTTCGGTGATCACCGGTGTGGCCCTGCCGATTCCGGAGAAGGCCAAACTGGTGCCGCTCGCGCAGGCGGATGGTTCGGGGGCCAACGCCGACTCCGTGTACATCAAGCCGGGCACCGGCGCGTTCATCCAGAGCACCGGCATCGAACCGGATAGTCGCCGCAAGGACAGCATGTTCTACATCGCCGACACCGGAGTCCGCTACGGCATCAAGAACGCCGATTCGGCCAAGGCGCTCGGGATGGATACCGAGGCAGACGTGAAGCCCGAACCCGCACCGTGGCCGATCGTCGGCCTGCTCGCCTCCGGCCCCAGCCTCGGCAGGGAAGAGGCGATGGTCGCGCACGACGGCGTTGCTCCGGACCCGTCGCCCGCGAAACAGCCTGTCGCTTCATCGAAGTGAGCCGGGTTCGGCAAGGGCTCCGATATCTGGTACGGACCTGTAACACCGGAGCTCTGGCCCGCGGTCTCTGCGGACTCCGGTTCGCATCTCGACGCACCTTCTGTGCGCCGAGCTCAATCGCGCCATCGACCAACGCGCCGACCGGGTCTGCCAGGCCGACCGAAGAAGGTTGGGATTCAATGGAACCGATCTTGGTCACGGCACGTCAAAAGATAGTGACGGGCTGAGTCTTAGAGCGGTGGGTTCGTGTGCAAGCTGGGGACAGCGAATCTTGCAGCGACACAATGATATTCACCGCTGAGCGCGGCTTGTCCACGAAGCGGCCTTCGCCGCTCAGGAGATCAACAGAGGGGATTGACAATGACCAAGATCTACCGGGCCGCCGCATCGCTTACGGCCGCGGCAGCGATCGGTGTGCTGGGCGCGGGAGCGACCGGAATTGTGGGCATCGCGGTGGCCAATGCACAGGGTATGCCGTATGACCAGTGCGTCAACGAGGCCGCGCGCAAGCAGGCCGACTTCGACGCTCGCCAGGATCCGGACGCAACACATGCCACGTACCCGCACTTCTATTGCGCTGAGGATGGTATCGACGTGAACGGGAACAAGCTGTATGTGGTGACGTATAGCTACAACCCCATCTAATAGGCTGCTCGTGCAGGTGTGGCCGTCGAGCGGCTAACGCGTCGCGTTCGAAAACTGAAGAGGGTTCCGGTGATTCACACCGGAACCCTCTTCTGTGTCGGGCGGACGCAGGCGTCACATATCGTCGCTGGACACTCCGAACCTGCGGCGGATCGGGAACGATGCGAGATAGCCCAGAATCAGTGCGGCCGCGATGATTCCGGTGCCGATCAGTGCGACATTGCGGGCCCGGTGATCAGGTGGTGGGGCCGGTGCGGGCACCGAGAGCTGGGTGCTCTTGGCTTGGCTCGGGCGCTTGGGCGGCAGCGGCTTGGTGACCTCGTTGGTCAGCGCTGCGATCGGGTCGACCGCTCCGTACCCGAGATATTGGTTCCAGCCTTCGGCCGGTGCGTGCGCGGTGGCTTCGATGCGCTTGATGACATCCCGCGCACTCAGTTCCGGAAACCGCGCGCGAATCAGCGCGACAACGCCCGACACCAGTGGCGTTGCGAAACTGGTTCCGCTGACAGGATTCTGCTGGCCACGTTGGTCGGCGACGGTAACGGCGGTACTGCTCCCGCGTGGATCGAGCGAAGTCATATTCTCGCCCGGTGCGGCAACGCCGACCCAGGGGCCGGGGATCGTGAACTTGGATGGAGCGCCGTTCGCATCGATCGACCCGACAGCGAGCGCATAGTCGTCCCAACGGGCCGGGCTGATATTCCACTTGACCTTGCTCCATGGATCGGCGGTCGGGGCGAGCGGATCTATTACCTCGTTGTCGCCTTTACATTTGTCGTCCACATTGCCCGCCGCGACCACGACGACGACGTCTTTCACCACGGTGGCGTAATAGAGGGCCGCGCCGATCTTGTTGTCGGCGTCGGGGCTGGTCGTTCCGCACCAGACCTCGGAGATATTGATGACCGTGGCGCCACGGTCGGCGGCCCGCACGATGGCTGATGCCATGGTGTTCAAGTCGCCATAGCTGTCGGGGAACGCCTCGGGTGCCTTCTCCCTGGAGCGGCCTTCCTGCTGATACATCTTGCTGGTCTGCCGGATTGTCATGATCCGCGCCTCTGGCGCTACCCCTGAGAATCCCTGGCCGTCCACCTGAGATGCGGCGATGAGCCCGGCCACCAGCGTGCCGTGGCCATCGCAGTCCTCGGTGCCGTCGCCCACATTGGCGACGAAGTCGCCTGCCGCTTCAAGTCCCGGGAGCCGGGGATGCCGAGCCACTCCGGTGTCGATGACCGCGATGACCTGGCCCGCGCCCTTGGAGAACTTCCATGCGCGATCTAGGTCGAGTGAACGTTGAGCGGTGGGAATGGACGGCCCGTCGCCGCCGGTGCCGACGTCCGCACAGTTCGAATTCGGTGGGCGCTCAGTCTTTTCGGGCGGAGCGGCGGGGTCGCCCGGCGGTACCAGACCTGGATTGGCGGCGGGCGGCCGGTCGGCATGTGCGACGCCGTACCCCGAGCCGAGCCCGAATGACGCGCTCAGGCCGAGCGTTACGGCGACGGCCGCAACGCGCAGGGTCGCGCTCACAGCCCGCGAACGAGCGAGTAGAGCGAGGCCACCCAGAACACCAGCGGCAGTACGGCAGCGACGAACGCGTACTCGAGCAGTTCTACGCCGCGGCGCATCGGCGGCGTCGCCGACTGGTTCGGGATGATGATGCCGAGAATGAGCGCGGCGATCAGGATGACCATCGCGGCGCCGAAGACCATCAGCGGCTGCTCCATGCCGATGCTCGCGCCGATCAGCATGATCAGCACGATGGCGGCGCCGCCCGCGATCAGCACCACGGCTTGTTCGGCGCCCGCGTAGGTGCGGCTGCGGAACATCAGCACGATCGCGCAGACGAGTGCGAGCGCGATGCCTTGCCAGTAGGGGCTTTCGGCGTCGGGGTCGGTGGCCGCAAGCGAACCCGCGACGGTGATGAGCGTGGTCGCTGCGACGAGTCCGCCGAGGTACAAGCGGGCCCGTTCCGACTTGACCCGCAGTGCGTCCATGGTCGGCAGCGCGCGGTGGTCGTCCGGATCGTCCTCGGTCGGGTCGATCGGGGTGCCCGGCGAAGGCACCGGCGGCAGCGGCAGTTTGGCGAGCAGCATCGAAACCCGTGGCGCCAGCGAGAGACCGCCGAGTCCGAGTGCGGCGGCGACCGCGCCGATGGCGGGCAGCGACTGCTCGGTGAGCAGACCGACCATCGCGGCCGGAACGGCGTACACCGCAAGGGTGCTCGCGCCGATGAACAGCGCCAGCCCGACACCGGTGACGCGCCACGCGAGGATCGCGGTGGCGCCGAGCAGGACCGAGCCGAGCAGGATGTGCGCCCAGTCGTAATCGTCGGGCACCAGCAGCATGCCCGCGGTGAACGCCGCGGGCAGCGCACAGCCGGCGAGCACAAGCGCGGTGCCGGTGTCGCCGTACATGCGGCTGAACACCATGCCTGCGACGACGAGCAGGATGGCGACCGTCAGCGCGATCGACCCGCTCACGTAGCCGGGCAGCGCGTCCTTGGCCAGCAGCAGACCGAGGCAGCCGACGATCATGGTGATCGCGGCGAGGATGGAGCCGGTGAGTCGCGCGACCTTCGGACTCCAGCTGCGGTAGTGGTCGGTGTCCGCGATCGCGACATTGTACATGATGTCGTCGAACAGCGGTGTCGGCGCTGTGTGCGAAGCACTTTCGAGCATCAGCAGCTCGCCGTCGCGGACACCGTGTTCGCCGAGGCTCAGCGAGTTGGAAAACGGGGGATGGCCGATGCGGGCGAGCACCCACTCTGCGGGCTCGAAACGTTCGCCCTCGTTGTCGAAATCGTTGGTGCGGCTGTGCTGGGCGACCATGTCGACAACGCTCGGAATCACCAGGGCGACGGGAACGTCGACCGGGATCGCCATATCCACCTGAGTGTGTTTGGCCAGAATCGTCACCCGAGCCAGGTCCGGTGCACGGACGATTCCGCGCGAGGACTCTTCGTCGATGTGGTCAAGGCGCGCGTGCGTCAAGCTTCCCCCAACTCGTCTTCTACCTCGTGTTTCCGCAACCGGCATACCCAAGGGCCGAGCTTGCGAACCCACGGTTCGGGCAGCAGAATGCTGGTCGAACTGTACGACATGTCAGCTGCCGGCTCTACACTGAGCCCGAAGTACAGCTGCGTAAGGGGGATTTCTCGTCTGATGAGTACCGTCCGGTTCCAGCGCCGTGCGCGACGAGAGATGCCGCGTTCTCCCGGCGGTGAAGTCACCTTGCAGCCGCCGCCCGAGATTCCCCGGGTAACGCCGGGCAGCTTGCTCAGCAAGATGATGCCGGTCGTGATGGTCGTCGGCATGGTCGGGATGATGGCCCTGATGTTCACCCAGGGCGGTGGCATCGCATCGAACCCGATGACCATGATGTTCCCGATGATGATGGTCTTCTCCATGGTCGGCATGTTCGCCGGTCAGGGCGGTGGCAAGGGGCAGAAGGCCGCCGAAGCGAACGAGGACCGCAAGGACTATCTGCGCTATCTCGACCAGGTGCGCAGGGACGTCGACGACACCGCAAGGCAGCAGCGCGCTTCCGTCGAATGGAGCCACCCGGAGCCCGGCCTGATCTGGATGCTGGCGGGCACCAGCCGGATGTGGGAGCGGCGTGCGGGGGACAAGGACTTCTGCCACGCCCGCATCGGTATCGGCGGCCAGCGCCTCGCCACGCGACTGGTCGCGCCGGAGACCGGTCCGGTCGAGGAACTCGAGCCGATCGCCGCGGTGTCGCTGCGCCGTTTCGTGCGCGCCCACTCGACGGTCCCCGACCTGCCGACCGCGATCGCGGTGAAGGGCTTCGCGACCATCGCCCTGGACGGCGATAGGGTCGAAGCCAGGGAAATGACTCGCGCAATGTTGTTGCAGCTGTGCATGTTCCAGGCGCCCGACCAGGTGCTCGTCGCGGTGGTCTGCGGCCCGGACACGGCACGCGAGTGGGAGTGGACCAAGTGGCTGCCGCACACTCAGCACCCCGACGCGCAGGACGGCATCGGCACCCAGCGCATGTTCTACGGCTCGATCCGCGAGGCCATGACGGGTCTGCATCCGTTGCTGGCCAATCGCGTTCGGTATTCCCGTAATCAGCCTGCCAACGTCAACCTGGTGCACATCGTCATCGTGGTCGACGGCGGTCTGCTCGAGGCCGAGGACGATCAGCTGCGTGAATCCGGCTACGAGGGCGTCACGCTCATCGACTTGTGCGGGTACGCACCGCGTTTGGCGGTATCGCGCGGTATCAAGATGGTCGTGGAGAACGGCGAGTGCGTCGGTCGCGGCGCCACCGGCAACCAGGAACGTTTCGCGCTGATCGACCGGATTTCCCCGCAGCAGGCCCAGCAGGTGGCACGCAGGCTCGCGCCGTATCGCGCGGCGACCCAGCGCAGCAGCGATGTCGAGGTCGACGACTCCGAGGTGATCTCGTCATGGTCGCAGCTGATGAGTCTCGGCGACATCGGCACCTTCAATCCCGAACACGCCTGGCGGCCACGCTACGGTCGCGAGCGGTTGCGGGTCGCGTTCGGTGTCGGCGCGGACGGTCTTCCAGTCGAGCTCGACATCAAGGAAGCCGCGGAGAGCGGCATGGGCCCGCACGGATTGTGCATCGGCGCAACCGGTTCCGGTAAGTCCGAGTTTCTGCGCACCCTGGTGCTCAGCCTGCTCGCCACCCATTCACCGGACCAATTGAACCTGGTGCTCGTCGACTTCAAGGGTGGTGCGACCTTCCTCGGCCTCGACGGCGTTCCGCATGTCGCGGCGGTCATCACCAACCTCGAAGACGAGGCCGACCTCGTCGACCGTATGAAGGACGCGCTGGCGGGCGAGATGAACCGCCGCCAGGAAGTGTTGCGCCAAGCGGGCAACTTCGCCAACGTCTCCGAGTACGAGAAGGCCCGTGCCACGGGCGCGGATCTCGATCCGCTGCCCGCGCTGTTCGTCGTGCTCGACGAGTTCTCCGAATTGCTCACCCAGCACCCGGATTTCGCCGAGCTGTTCGTGATGATCGGCCGCCTCGGTCGCTCGCTGCACGTGCACCTGCTGTTGGCCTCGCAGCGCCTCGAGGAAGGCAAGCTGAAGGGCCTCGAAAGCCACCTGTCCTATCGGATCGGTCTGAAGACCTTCTCCGCCAACGAATCTCGCCAGGTGCTCGGTGTCCCCGATGCCTACAACCTGCCGGGCGTTCCCGGTGGCGGCTACCTGAAGTCGGACTCGGGCGAGATCCAGCGGTTCCAGGCCTCCTATGTCTCCGGCCCGTATGTCGGCGGCGGTTCGCAGCGCGAGGTCACCAGTGCGGGGATCGCGGGCGGGGAAATCGATGTGAAAGCACGCCCGTTCGCCGCCGTCCACGTCGACTTCCGGCCCGCCGACCGGATTCCGTTGCAGGCCACGCCTGCCAACGAGCCGGAGCAGCGCTCCGACGACGGCGAACAGATCTCCAACGTGAACATGCTGGTCTCGCGCATCCGCGGCCACGGCCGTCCGGCACACGAGATCTGGCTGCCGCCGCTGGATGAGGCGCCCACCCTCGATCAGCTCATCCCGCGCTCCATCCTCACCGGTGAGTACTCGGCCGTCGCGACGTTGCGAGCCCCGATGGGCATTGTCGACCGGCCCTACGATCAGCGCCGCGATCCACTGGTCGTCGATCTGTCGGGTTCACGAGGCAACGTCGCGGTGGTCGGCGGTCCGCAGTCCGGCAAGTCGACCGCACTGCGCACCATGATCATGGCGCTTTCGCTGACCCACACCGCCGAGCAGGTGCAGTTCTACTGCCTCGACTTCGGTGGCGGCACGCTGGCCAGCCTGCAGGGGTTGCCGCATGTCGGTTCGGTGGCAAGCCGATTGGACGACGACAAGGTCCGGCGCACGGTCGCCGAGATGGGCACCATCGTCCGGTCCCGTGAGGCGCGCTTCCGTCAGCTCGGCATCGAGTCCATGACCGAGTTCCGCCGCCTGCGGGCCATGGACCCCGCCAGCAGCCCGGCTGCTGCGGGCGCGCACGAGGATCCCTTCGGCGACGTCTTTCTGGTGATCGACGGTTTCGGCTCCATCCGCCAGGACTTCGATCCGCTCGAGCAGCCGATCATGAACCTTGCGGTGCAGGGTCTTTCGTACGGTGTGCACGTTGTCATCGCACTGGCGCGGTGGGCCGAGGCGCGTCCGGCGCTCAAGGACCAGATCGGCACCAGGATCGAGCTGCGCCTCGGTGACCCGATGGACTCCGACCTCGGCCGCAAGTTCGCCGCGCTGGTCCCGCAAGGGCGGCCGGGTCGCGGTATGACACCCGAATGCCTGCACATGCTGACCGGTCTGCCCCGCATCGACGGCAGCTCCGACCCCAACAATCTCGGTGCGGCGGTCGGTGAGGCGGTGGCGACGATCGCCCGTCTCACGCCGGGCCGGCACGCGCCCGCGGCCCGCATGCTGCCGGAGATGCTGCCGCGTGAACAACTGTTGCAGCTGGCGGGCAACTGGCCGTCGCAGGTCGACCCGGACCGCAAGAACATGCGTATTCCCCTTGGTATCAACGAATCCGAGCTCGCGCCGGTCTACATCGACTTCAACGAGAGCCCGCACTTCATCGTCATCGGTGACACCGAATCCGGTAAGTCGACGTTGTTGCGTTCGCTCGTCGAGGGCATCGCCGCATCGAACACCCCGAATCAGGCGCGCTTCATCCTGGGCGACTACCGGCGCACCATGCTCGGTTTGGTGCCCGACGGGTACCTCGCGGGTTACGGATCGACCGCGCCGCAATTCACCCAGAACATGTCCGATCTCGCCGCCTATGTCGCCCAGCGGACGCCGGGGCAGGACGTTACGCCGCAGCAGCTGCGCGATCGCTCGTGGTGGAGCGGACCGGAGTTGTTCGTCATCATCGACGACTACGACCTGGTCGCCACCTCCATGGGCAATCCGGTGTCGGTGCTGGTCGAGCATTTGCCGCACGCTCGCGACCTCGGCTTCCACCTGATCATCGCCCGCCGCTCCGGCGGCGCGAGCCGCGCGATGTACGAGGCCACGCTGGCCAGGATGAAGGACCTCGGCTCGGCGGGCCTGATCATGAGCTGCAACAAGGACGAAGGCGTGCTCATGGGCACCACCCGTCCCGGCCCCAAGCCACCGGGCCGCGGCACCTACGTCACGCGCAACACTGAGGATCTGATTCAGCTGGCGTGGATGCCGGCGGCGGAGTGATGTCTGTCGTCGACCTGGTGGTCACCGACACGCGTATCTGGGCGTGCGGTCCGGCCACCCATTGGGATGTGCCGCCGTCGGTTGTGCTCGGCAGCAACGGGAATCTGGTCGTCGGTGAGCCGTTGACGCCGCCGACCCAGGTCAGCTCCGCCGTCCAGTTCCTCACGGGGGAGCGGATCGCACTGCTGCCACGGGTACCCGCCGTCGCCGAGGCGATGGCGGCGATCGTCGGCACCGTGCTGCAGAACCTCGGCGTCGCCACCCCCTGCGGCCGGGTCACCGTCGCGTGTCCGACGGAGTGGGGCGCGCGACGGCGTGCGGTTCTCGAGGCCGCACTGCGCCGCTTCGCCAACGATGTTGTGTTCGAGGACATGGCCGTTCGCGCGGTAGCTGCCGATGAGGGCGCCGACCGCAGCAGCCGTACGGTGGTGCTGGAATTCGGCACGCTGTCGACCACCGCGAGCACCGTCGCGCGCAGCCATCAGGGCACGCATGTCGAATCATGTGAGCACGAACCGAATCTCGCGCTGGCGGACCTCGGCCCCGACCCGCAGGCCGCCGACGATCTTGCCGCGCTCGTCGGCCGGCTGCTCGCGGGCCGCCCGGCCGATGTCGTTCAGGTGGTGGGTGTTTCGGATCCGGTGAAACTCGAGGTGATCCGCTCGGTGGTTCCGCCGATCGCCGGACCGGCCGTCGAGCTGCGGCCGATCGCAGGCGCCGATCTGGTGCGCGGGCCGCGGCCGGACCCCGACTATCGGACCGAGGCTGTCTCGGCGCTGCCGACCGCGGAGTGGATGCAGCCGCTTCGGCAGCGTGCGGCCGCCGTCCAGGGCCCCGACCGTCGCCGCACCGGATACCTGGTCGCCGCGGTGGCCGGTGTTCTGGTGGTCGCCGCGGCGGCGGTGGGAGCGGTCGTCGTCCTCGGCGGCTCGCAGGACACTCCCGCGGTGTCTGCGGGACCTTCGGCGCCGGTCCACGCCACCGCGCAAGCGACGGCCGACGGCAAGCCAACGCCACCGCCTGGAGGCACACCGTCATCGGAAACCGTTGGGCGCGTGCGTTTTCAGACACCGTCGGGCTGGCGTCTCGCGCAGGCTCCCGACCCGAGCAAGCCACGCGTCGACCTCGTACCGGAGGACGGCAGCCGCATGCGGATCACCGTGATCCAAACGCCGGTCGCCGCGGGGATCGGTTATGAGCAGGTGGCCAGGAGCCTCGAGGCGCAGATGCGGCAGAAGCCGAATGGTGCGTTGACCGATCTGAAGCATGACCAGGTGTTCGGCGGAAAGTCGGGCCTCGCCTATATCGAACGGCCGGGTGACGGTTCCACGGTGCGTTGGCATGTGCTGGTCGAGCACGGGCTTCAGGTCAGCACCGGATGTCAGTTTCTCGGCGAGTGGGAGTCGATTGCGCCGGCCTGCGAACAGTTCGCGGCCTCGGAACAGGTGACTCCGTAAAACGTTGTGCCCGTGGGGAAATCAACCCATCGGGCATCGACACCGGACGAAAAATTCGTGCCCCCGGCAGAACCTGCCGGGGGCACGAATGGTCTGAGTCGTACTCTCAGAAGAGTCCCGCGAGCGCGGAGTCCGTGCCCTGAAGCTCCGAGTTGCCCTTGTCGATCAGCGTACCGGCGCCGGACAGCGTGGTGTTCAGCTGAACGACGTGCTGCTGCCAGCTGCGCTGGAACTCGGCGAACGCATCGTTGGTCGCACCCTTCCAGTTCTGGGCGACGAATTCTTCGACCTTCTTGTGGAAGGATTCCAGCTCGTCCCGAATGCCTTCGGCACGCTTGATGATCTGGCGCGCGCCCTCGGCGACACCCTCGAAGTTAGCGGAGATATTCTGCGATGCACCGGCCATTTTCAGGTTCCTTTCGTGCGAGTTTGGGGGATTAGACCGGCGGCAGGTCGAGGCTGGAGACCTGGGCCTGCACCTGCTGGGCGAAGTCGGTGTCCTGGGACTCGAACGACGATCCGGCCTTGATGAGCTTCTCGGAGGTCTCCATCAGCTTGTCGTTCAGCTTGTCGGCCTGGAAGTAGTAGCGCTCCATGAATGCGTTGAACGCATCACGCGCCGCGCCCTGCCAGTTGGCGCCGTTGGTGACGTTGTCCTCGTCGGCCTTCAGCGTCCGGATGGCGATCATCAGGCTGTTGTGCTGCTCCTGGAACTCCTTCGCCTTCTGCGCGATCAACTCTGGACTAGCTTCAAGATGCCCTGCTGCCATGGTGGCTCCTCCTCTTTCTACTGATTGTCAACGTTGCAGGTGCCAGCTGACCTGTTCATATGTTTGGACGCGTCCTAGGCCTGATCGGTTCCATCCAGTTTCGGACAAAAGATCTTTGGATTGCGTCTCGTCGCGTGCGCGTTGTCGACCGGCTGCATCGTGGACGGAAGGCCTGGATGAGATCCCCCCGGACGTCTCGTACCGCGGTGCCGCCGCGTCGGTCGCTGCCAGCGCTCCCCTCCTTCCCCCTGTGCTCGCTACCACCTGAACTGGCGAGTGGGCTGGCTGCGCATCACCCTACCCAATGGCGTGCCGTGGCGCTAGCAGTGTCCAGAACCCAACGCGGCGTGCACGAACCAATGGCGTGCTGTTACTTCACGACTTTCGCGATGGTGGGGACCATCTTGTCGAGCAGCACACCCTGGGATTGCGCGGTCCACACTTGAAAGGCCTGCACTGTCGACGGGTCGTCCACCACCACGATCTTGCCTTTGGTCTGCAGGATCGAGCTCGGCAGGCCGCGCAGGCCACTGTTCATCGCATCGCTGTCGGACCGCAACACGATGACGACGTCGGATTCGCTATCCGGCGTAAAGCCGTTGACCGACAACGCGCGTGGCGATTTCTCATCGCCTACCGCCTTGTACTTCGGGCTGTACAGGAAGCCGATGCTCTGCAGGAATTTGGCTTGTTCGCTCGGATTGATCACCGCCGACAGCGTGGAGTTGCCGAAATTGAAAGCGACAACGGATTTCCCGGAGAATTGCGGGTTTTCGCTGCGGGCATTGGCCAGTTTGTCACCGCCGCCGGAATCCGACCCGCGGCTCGTGAAGAAGAAAGTGCCTGCCGCGACGGCGGCGATGATCACCGCCAGTATCGCCGGCACCAGGAATCGGCGAGAGCGGGAGCGCCCGTTGCCGTTTCGCGTGGTCGCGACGAGGCGCTGGTCGGTGTCCTCGCGCTGCGGCGAGGGGTACCCGCCTACGGGTACACGTGGGTCGGTGAACGGTCCCGTGATGGGGATGTGAGGACCGGTGAGCGGTGTCCGAGGGTCGGTCGAGTAGCCGGCCTCCGGTGCGCGAAACTGGTTGCCGTACAACGCGGCCTCGGCCGCCTGGACGAATTCGCGGCAGGTCGCGTAGCGATGCGCGGGGTCCTTGGCCATCACGGTCTCGATCACGCCGTCGAGTGCGGAGGGCAGACCGGGGCGAACCGCGCTCAACTTCGGCGGCGGCTCATGCATATGGCCCATCATGACCACGGCGGGCATGGTCGACGGGTAGGGGTTCTGCCCGGTCAGCAGCTTGAAGAAAGAGCAGCCGAGACTGTAGATGTCGGCACGGTGGTTCAGGGTGGTGCCCACCAGTTGCTCGGGTGGCGCGTAGGCGACAGTGGCCATGAAATTGCCTGTCGCCGTGAGGTCTTGGCCGTCGTCGGCGGACTTCGCGACACCGAAATCGGTCAGCAGCACCCGTTCCTCGTCGCCCTCCTCCGCGGCGGAGAGCAAGAAATTGGCGGGCTTCACATCGCGGTGCAGCAACCCGCGCCGATGCGCGTAGTCGAGGCCCTTGCCCACCTCGGACACGATCCGCAGGGCCCGCTGCGGTGTCATCACCGACGGCCCCTTCTTGGCCTCCTCCGAGGCATCGGTGCCCTCGACGTACTGCATGGCGATCCACAGTTGTCCGGCCTCTTCGCCGCGGTTGTACACCGCGACGATGTTCGGGTGGTCGAGCCCGGCGGCGAGGTTCGCCTCGCGCTCGAATCTGGCCCGGAACTCGTCGTCGGTGGACAGATCGGCGCTGAGCACCTTCAAGGCGTCGCGACGGGGCAGGATCGGGTTCTGCGCCAGATACACGGTGCCCATTCCGCCCGCGCCGAGGACTTGAAGCACCCGGTAGCCGCCAACGATTGCACCGGGCCGCAACGCCATTCGGTCCTCCCTCAACGATGTCGAACGCCCGGACATGCGAGCCTTCCGGAGAAATCTAGCAAGTCACCGCAACATGGGCTCGCGCCCGCGGTCCCCCGGCCACTCGATCCGGCCTCAGTTACTTGTGATCAGGGCGTACTGCGCGGAGATCTTCTGATGGAGGTCCTGCAATTGCTTGGAGGCGGCCTGCACGGTGTATCGGTCGACCTGAAAGGAACAGATGTTCATGCCGACAACCTGCTTATCGCCGGACCCGACCAAATCCGCATAGCATTCGATCTGCTGCTCGAGCCCGGGCGGTGCCTCGATCATCTTTTGATTCGGTTCCAGGGTGGTGGAGGGCTGCCACTGTTTCCACAGGGCGCGAGCACCTTTGTCGGATCGGCTGCGAAACACCACGGCGTCACCGAACGAGACGAGGTCGACCTCGCCGTCCGCCAGTCTGGTCAGCGACGTCGGAGCCGCCTGCAACAGCGATAGGGCGCCACGGCCGGTGTAGAGGCCGTCCGGTTCGGGACGCAGTGGTGCTTCCGGGTTGCTCGGCAGCGTGTGTCCGAGCAGGCCCGAGGGATCGAGGGCGATGTGCTGCAGCTCGCCGGCAGGCGTCGGCTGGAACTTATCGATGAGCGGAAGCTGCACGTCGAGCATCCGCTCGACCTGATTCGTCAGGGCGGGCAAGTCGGGCGCGGAGGTGTCGTCGACGACCTTGATGAAGATGACGTACCGGTCGTGCACGGTCCACGAACCGATCGAGGAGACGTCGGGCCGCCAATGGGCCGTCGTGTTCGCATGTTTGGTGATCGGGACCGGCTGGTTGTCGCGGCTATAGGTGAAGTCGTCGTGTTCGAGCGCGGGGCCGACCTCCGACGCGGTCTTCGCGTCCGGGAACATCAGGACCGCGACGTTCAGGGTGCGTCGTTTGGCCTCGGGTTCGCCGCCGGTCTGCCAGGCGTTGACCCAGCCTGCCACCAGATCCGCTGCGACAGTATCGAAGGTGTCGTTGATGACGAGGTTGGCGATCGTTTTTCGATTGAGCACGGTATGCGGACGGATGTGCCACGCGTCCTCGACGTAAGACGGATCGGCCTCGAATGGCAGGGCCACGAAGTCGGCCAGCCGTTGCGCCTCTCGGGCGCGAGCTTGGCGCTCGCTCTTGGCATTACCGATCACGCGCGGTGTGGTCTGATAGTTGCCGACATCCCACTGGGACAGGTCGGGCTGGGGCCGGGTGGGGGTTCCGGACACCGCTGAGCCACAGGCGCTCGCACCCACCGCGAGTGCCCCGGCGAGCAGCAGTGCCATCGCGGCTCGAGCCGGTGTCGATCTCCGGGCGGGCCACATACCCGCCTCCGTCATTCGGGTAGTCCGCACTGCCTATCGCCCCTGAGTCAACAGCTTGTATTGCGCGGCAGCTTGTTGATGGAGCTGCTGCACATTCTTGTTTTCGATACGCGCGACATAGCGGTCGTACGCCACGTAGCACACCGGCGGATAACGGTAGTTATTGCCTTTCGGATCTTTGAGATCGAAGCATTTGACCCCCGGCATATGAGGTGGACTATCGATCGTCTTGTAGCCCTTGGCTTCTTGATCGATGAATGCGGCGATCAAGCGCTCCGCGGCGTCCCTGTCCTTGGTCCGGTACACACGATCATCGGAGTAGGAAACCAGATCGACGCCCGCGTCCTCGAAGGCGGCTTTGGTCAGGTCGGGATAGAACTCGGTGTGCAGCGCCGCCTGTTTCGCGAGGACCATGGACAGATCACCGCCGTCCTTCTCCGTCGGCGAACGTTCCAGTTGCAACGTACGACTCAGCATGCCGTCGACATCGATCGGCAGTGACTCGAGCTGGTCGACCGGTGTCGGGGTGTAGGCCTTCAGTCCTTCGAGCTGCTTGTCGAAGGCGCGCTGCGCAAGCTCGGCCAACGGTGCGGTGTTCACAGGTTCGGTGAGCGGGTCCTCGACGCGGACCAGCAGCAGCATGGCGTCCTTGGTGAGCTGGGCGTCGAGATAGCGTTTGCCCACCGACCATTTCGCCTTGGCCGCCGGAATTCCGGGAATCGACACGGGCTCGCCGGGCACTGTCTCCTGCTGCCGGTCGGCAATGCGGGTGGCGGCTGTCTCGGCGTGCGCGGCGTCGGTGAAGCGCAGTGTGAACATTTGCAGTGCCGAACCCTGGAAGGATTCGCGACGTTGCGCGCGGGTGAACCAACCCGCGACCAGGCCCTGCGTCAGATCGCTGAACTCCTTCTTGTCGATGGAGGGCAACTCCCTGGGATCCGCGGGCGTGATGCGTCGCTCCCAATAAATCGTCGGCTTGAAGACCATCCTTCTGTCGATTTCCATCGGAAGCGGAACCGCGTCACCGATCCTGGCCGCCTCCAGGCGCGGACCCGACAGCTCTGTTCGGGACGCTTCGATATCGCGCGGCACCGTCGGATAATTGCCGACATCGAGCGTGGCCACATCGTAGGAGGGGGAGTCGGTGCTACCACCGGAGTCGCCGCAACCGGTCAACGCGCCGAGCGTCGCGGCGATGGTCAGGCACAGGATTCGAGTTCGCAACATGTCATGCCCCCTTCGCCAGCACCGCGTATTGCGCGGCGGCTCGCTGATACAGCGCGGTGTCGACTCGCGAGGACAGCGGAGCTTTCGAGACAACAACGCCGACGTACCGTCCGTAGACGACGGCGCAGAGCTGGTCGAAATATCTGAGAGTGTCGGTGTTGTCGAGTGTTATGCACCGTGCATCGGGTAGCCCGGGCGGCGGATTCAACACCTCGTCGTTCTTGCCGGTCTTGACCAGCGCCGACTGCAGATGGAATGCGGCGGCGAGATCGCGTGCGCGGTAAACGATCCCGCCGCGACGGCCTACCAGATCGACCCCGCTCTCCTCGAATGCCTTGCTGATTTCGCCTGGGTTTCGCTCGAAATGCAGCTCCCCGGAGGGCTGGAAGGCGGCGAAGTCGTCGTCGGACAAGAACGGGTCGCTGTAGTCCGGAGCTTTGGGCAACGCCAACCGCATTATGCCGTCCGGATCGAACGGTAGATCGAGGATATCGTCCAGCGGAGTCGGCTGCTGTTTGTCCAGCAGCTCGATCTGCTTGCTTATGGTCTTTCCGATGATATCGGCGATCGCATCCTGATTCGGTCGCGGGATACCGGTATTCACAAGAACGACGTATGGCCCGTGCGAGATGAACGCGAGCGCCGCGATGTCATCGGCGGATGACGCTCTCGCATCCGGGCGGCCTGCGATCGGAATGAGGTGGCGTCCCGGGTCGGCGTTGGCGATCTGATGGAACTGATCGGCGGCCTTCGCGGCCGCGGCGTCGGTCGGGAATCGCATGATCGAGACGATCAGCTTTTTCCGATGGCGCAGATCGGAGTTGATCGCCGACATGTACACGCCCGCGAGCAGGTTGTTGTCCTCGGCGGCCGGTCGGAACTTCTCCGGAACGTAATTCGGGCCGATCATCGACCCGGCGTCGGACATGAACTTCAGATTGCCGACATCGGTGATGTCGCTATCGATCTCGAACGGATGCACCAGGTAATTGAGCATCCGGCGCGCCTCGATCAGCCGGATGTCCGGGTAACCAACGATGTCGGGCTCGTAGGCCATCGGCTCCGGTGTGTAGGCCCCCACCTTCAACGACGCCACATCCACCGGTGTCAGACCCGGCTGCGGGTTTCCCGAAACACCGCTCGAACAACTCACGGTTGCCACGGCCGCCGCCGTGATCAGTGCGGCCAGCCCGCCTCTGAACCTCATTCTTCCCCCGTCCCGGCAGATCCTCGCCATCGTCCGTCCGTACGGGACGTCGGCAAGCCTCACACCCACCCCGCGTTCCCGCAGTTCTCGCGGGATACTACTTCACTCGCGCGGGTCGCACAGGGATCAGCTTCTCGCCGTAGGAGTCTGTGCGGCGGTGTCAGAGACTATTCGCGAGCAGCGCGTATTGCGCCGCGACCTTCTGTCGGACATCGGGCTCTTTGTCGCTGGTCACCACGCCGACGTACTGCCTGTACGCCACATAGCACCGGTATTTGTATTCGCGGTCCGGATCGCCTTTGCTATTGAGCTCCAGGCACTTTGCGCCGGGAACATCGTTGGGTGCGCCGATCGGGTCGAACTGACTGCCTGCGCTGCCGATGAGGCCGCTGATGAGTTTCTCGGCAGCGGCGGAATCGCGCACCCGCGTCACGGAGCTGGCATCGACGATGGCGACGCGGTCGACACCGGTCTCCTCCATCAGGCGTTTGCGGACGCCTTCGTCATCGGAGGAGCTGATCATGAAATTCGCTCCGTAGATGGTGAAGCTGGTGCCGTCGGGGGTATGTCCCTTGCGGTCGGCGACCGCGACCCTGGCCAGTAGGCCGTCGGGGTCGACCTTCAGGGTGCCGAGCTTGTTCTGTGGGGTGGCTTGGAATTTGTCCAGCGCGGGGACCTGGGCGGCGAGGGTCTTGTCGACCCAGCTCAACAGGTCGGGGCCGTCGGCCTTCGGGCGCTGGACGAAAAGCGAAATGACGAATTCCTTGTAGGCCATGAAGGTGCCGATGGTGGGAACGCCAGGGCGCCAATGGTTATAGGAGTCGGGGAATTTCGTCGACTGGAGTTTGCGGTTGTCGGGGGAGACCGCGAGATCGGTGTCCTCCAGCTCCCTGGCGGCGAGCTTCGCGCTGGCCTCGTCGGGGAAGCGGAGCACGACATTGGTGACGGCGGTGGCCTCCGGTGACGGCCGCTTCTCACCGGGCGGATCCGGCCGGTCCGCGCCGATGGCGGCGTAGCCGACGATCATCTTGCGGTTCTCCAGGATCGGTTTGGACACGTTGGCCAGGAAGTCGATGGCATCCTCGGCGGTGGCGAGCAGCGTGCTGCCGCGCCCGTAGTTGAGCACCGGGTCGATCCGCACGGTCGGGACTACGAACTCCGACATCCGCATGCCCTCGAGCAGCGCCCCGTTGCTGCCCGCGTCCTGTGGGTACTTGTGACGGTCGACCTGATAACTGCCGACTTCCAGCTTGCGGACGTCCAGTTCCCCGGCGGTCGGCGTCCCCGGCACGCTGCATCCGGTCACGACACCCGCCAGCCCGATACAGGCCGCGGCCAGCGCAATGCGCGAAATCCGAACCATGACAGGCCCCTCATTCCTCCCGTTTGTACATGTGAAGTTACCGGAGTCACGCGCAGAAGGTTCAATAGATCGTGTCGCTCGTATTGCCATACTCTGGTGTCGTGAGGACGAACCCGCACTCCACAGCCGTCGGGGGCCGATACCGTTGAAGGATCGGCAGGTTGAGGTCGTCGCCGGAGGTCATGCGGTCGCCAGGGTCGGGGGCGCGGTGGTGGTCGTCGCCCATCGCGGGCCGGGCAAGCCGACTCCGCAATCACCTGCTGTGCTGGCCCTGGAATCGATCGCCGAGCTCATCCGTACGGCCGCCGAGCAGCAGCCCGCCGGGCCGGGCGCGCTGGTGGCACGGCAGGCCACCCGCTGGTTGATGAAGCACGCCGAACAGATCAGCCCGGGGGAGCCGATCGATTTCGGTGTGCTTTCCGCGGCCGAGACCGGCGGGGTGGCGATTTTCCTGCACGGTTCGGTTACTGCGGTGCTCGCCGGAGACGGCACGGTCGAGCGATATCGAGGCAGCGACGCGGCCTTCACCGTCGATCGGGTCGCGAGCGTCCCGGCACGGGCGGTCGCATTGTTCGTCGACGATGCCAAGGGTCGCGTCCCCGAGCTGCCCGCCGAGCGGGGGATCGGCTGGCTGGTGGAGGGCATCGCACAGGCAGGCGGCGCCATCGTCTGGTCGGATCCGGTGCGCGGTAGGTCCGGCGGGGTCGGACCTACCGCCGACCATCGGCGCATCGCGCCGCCGACCGCGCACATCGATGCGGCGCCCGCGCCTGCCTCCGAATCGGATGCGGACCCGTATCCGACCGGCACACAGGCGTCGACGGCGATGCTCGATGCCGCCCAAGATCAGCACGGCATCGACCCGCACCACGCGCCGACTCAGGCAGGTGGCACCAACCCGGCGCCGCTACCGGATCCGGATCTGCAGCGCAGGCTGGAGGCCACCGCCAAAGCCACCGTCCTCACCGTGAAAGTGCTCGGATTCAAGTGTGCGCGTGCCCATCCCAGCGATCCGCGCTCGGCGTTCTGCACCGTGTGCGGGATGCCGGTCGACCAGACCCAGCAATTGATCGAGGTGGTCCGTCCGCCGCTCGGCATGCTGATCCTCGACGACGGCATGACCTACATGCTGGCCGCAGACGCCGTGCTCGGGCGTGACCCCGAGCATTCCGAACAGGCACAGCGCGGCCTGATTCCGCTCGAGGTCAAGGACTCCTCCGGCGGCATGTCCCGCGCGCACGCCGAGATCATGTTGGTGAATTGGGATGTGTCCGTGGTGGATCGGGGATCCACCAATGGCACCCGCACCCGCCTGCCCGGCTACCGCGATTGGGTGCGGCTGCCACCGAATCAGCCGCTGGTGCTGGTGCCGGGCACCGAGATCCTGATCGGCAACCGCGTCCTGCGATTCGAACCCGCCGCCCCGCCGCCCTTCGGCTAGCCCACTGCGCGTACGAGTACTGCCACACCCCGACCGGCGGCCAGGACGGTCAGCGGCTCGGTTCTGCGGTCACGAATATCGCGACATACAGGTCTTTTCGCCGTTGATGACGCCCGCGCGAAACGCGTCGACACGAGAGAACCCACTCCGCACGGTCTGGCCCTGGACGTCGCTTGCTGCCAGTCCGTCTGTCAGCAATCCTGATACTGCTTCGTCGAGATCGCCTGCAGCGAGGGTGATATCGCCCTGTGAGATCGGACGCCCCGCTTGGGCGAGTTTCCCGGTGACCACCCCGGACAGGCAGGCCGCACGCAATCCGGTCTTGGCGCCGACCAGCTGCTGGCCGTTGCTCTGCTGCACGGCAAGGGTGTATCGAGAGATGAAGACGACATAGCCGTTGTAGTCGCCGGTCACCTTCAATGGCAACGGATTGTCGATGTCGGCGTTGGAGGTGCCGCGCTGCGCGAGTTCCGGGATATCGGTCGCGATGGTGTTCGCGGCGGGACAGTAGGAGACGGGTTCGGTGGTGACGCCGTCGCGGCAGTCGATCTTCGCGCCGGAGTAGTTGTAGGTCGGCGTCTGCCCGATCGGCAGGATCGCGGCGAGCGCCTTGCTCAGCTCGATCAGGTTTTCCTTGGTGATCGGGTATTCGCCGCGGCCCTGGTCGCCGGTGAAACTCTGTGGCAGATTGCCGCGCCGCCGCGCGATCTCGTTGATATCAATAGCCTTGCAGGCCTTGGGTCCGTCGGTGAAACCGACCTGCACCGCGGTGACCCGTTCGAAGGCCGAGCCGTGCACGCTCTCCGGATCGTCGGGGTCGGCATCGCGGATCGCGACCGTTGCGGCGAGCACCGAGTTGAGGCCATCGGAGGTGTTGATGGTGAAATGCGCGGCGCCGCCCTCGGCCACATGCCGCATGAACGCGCCCGCGAAGCAGTCGGCCTGCTGTTCCTTGACGATCACCGGGTCCTTGGGCGCGACGATCTTCGCCATGCTCTGGATGGCGTGCCCGTATTCGTGGGCGAGCACCATGACCACCGACATTTTGCCGAAAGTGTCCTCCATGGTCGGCAGCAACACCGAACGGTCCCAGCCGATCGAGTTGTCCAGTCGGCAGTACGCGGCGTTCACGAGGTGAAAGGTGGTTTCCTTACAGAACTCGGGAGCCTGACTCTTCTGCGCTTTCGCGCTCCAGGAGATGAGCTTGTCGACCGGCTTGAACTCGCCCTGGAATTCTTTGCCGAATTCGCCGCGCCAATAGGTTTGGATATCGTCGACGGCGTTGAGGGCGAGGGTGTCGGTCGTGCTGCCGTCACCGTTGGTTGCCGTGAGGCCGGTATCGGGGACGCCGGCGCGCGGTCCGCTCGGTCCGCTGGTGGTCGGCAGCCCCGCCACTTTGAATGGATCGTCGTAGACCGAGACCGCCCTGCCCTGCACCGAACGGGTGCAGCCGGCCAACAGCGTCACCGCGCACAGGACGGCCGTAAAGAGCGCGGTCGCTTGGAGTTTCGGCAAGGCTCCCCCTGGTCGGCCGGAAAGACGTTCACATCGGTCGCCGGATCGGGGTAATGGCGCATCGGGGGCACCGCCGATGTCCGGGTGATGGAATAGTATCCGCTGCATGTCTTCACCGGGGGCGCAGACCATCACCGTGCGCCATGATGGAACCGAACGGGTTTTCGATTCGAGCAATCCGATCACGATGGGCCGCGCGCCGGAAGTGACGCTGTTCGTCGACAGCCCGCTCGTCTCACGAGTGCACGCGACGCTGACCTGGCAGGGGAGTGCCTGGGTGCTGACCGACAACGGCAGCACGAACGGCGTTTTCGTGGATGCGCGCAGGCTCGGCCAGCCCGTTTCGATCGATCGGCCGACTCAGGTTCGGCTCGGTGATGCCATCAGCGGCCCACTGTTGCATCTGCTTCCCGCTGTCCCCTCGCCCCGACAGGCGCGTACCCACTTGGCGCCGCCGCCGGGCCACCACCACCAGCAGCAGCAGCGGCAACCGCCGCAGTCGGGGCAGCTGCCGCCGTCCCCGCAGTTGCCGCAGTCGGGGCAGTTGCCACAGAACGTGCCGTCGCAGCAGCTCAATATCAATATGACGACCAGGGCCGACACCTCCTCACTGCCGCCGATGCGGGCCAGACCGTCCACCTCGCAGATCGCCCGCGGCGACCGCCTGCCGCCCGGCGGCCTCGACATCGGCCGCACCACCGACAACCAGATCGTCGTCAACGACCCACTGGCCTCGCGCAAGCATGCCCGCCTCGTCGCCGCCAAGGAGGGGCTGACGATCGAGGACCTCGGTTCGGCGAACGGCACCTTCGTCAACGGCCGCCGCGAGCAGCGCACGGTGCTGCGCGAGCGCGACATCATCACCATCGGCAATATCGACTTCGTCGTCCAGCAGGGCACTTTGGTGCATCGGCAGAAGCCGGTCGCCGAGCAGGGCCTGCACGTGCACGGCGTCGGGTTCACCGTCGAGGGCAACAAGCAGCTGCTCGTCGATGTCAATATGCAGGCCGGGCGCGGCACGCTGACCGCGCTGATCGGACCCTCCGGTGCGGGCAAGTCGACGCTGTCCAAGCTGATCGCGGGCACCACCAACCCCTCCGGCGGTGTGGTCACCTTCGAAGGGCGCAACCTGCACGCCGAGTACGAGGCATTGCGTTCCCGCATCGGCATGGTGCCGCAGGACGACGTGCTGCATCGGCAGCTCACTGTGCGTCAGGCGCTCGGTTATGCCGCGGAACTGCGCTTGCCGCCCGACAACAGCAAGGCCGATCGCCAGCAGGTGATCGACGGTGTGCTGAAAGAACTTTCGCTCACCGAGCACGCCGACACCAGGGTCGACCGGCTCTCCGGCGGTCAGCGCAAGCGTGCCTCGGTGGCGCTGGAACTGCTGACCGGTCCGTCGCTGCTGATCCTGGACGAACCGACCTCGGGTCTCGACCCGGCCCTCGATCGCCAGGTGATGGTGATGCTGCGTGAGCTGGCCGACGCCGGTCGCGTTGTCATCGTGGTGACCCACTCGGTGGCCTGCCTCGACATGTGCGATCAGGTGCTGTTGCTCGCACCCGGCGGCAAGACGGCCTTCTGTGGCCACCCGGCCGGAGTCGGTGGCGCGCTCGGCACCAGCGACTGGGCGGAGATCTTCGCCAAGGTCGCCGCGAACCCGGACCAGGCGTTCGCCGCCTACCGCTCCAGACAGGCCGCTGTGCCGCCGCCACCGCCGCCCGCGCAGACCGGGCATGCGGGTAGCCCACCCCAATCCAGTGGTGGCAAACAGTTCTCCACCTTGGCGCGACGGCAGGTGCGCCTGATCTTCGCCGACCGCGGATATCTGGCGTTCCTGGTGATCCTGCCGTTCATTCTCGGTGTGCTGTCGCTGGTAGTGCCCGGCCAGAACGGCTTCCAGCGCGGCGCGCTCGCGGCGCTGCCGGACGGCACCTTCGCCCCGACCGGAGGTAGCGAGACCCAGCAGCTGTTGGTGGTGCTCATCCTCGGTGCCTGCTTCATGGGTTCCACGCTCACCGTGCGCGACCTGGTCGGTGAGCGCACCATCTTCTTCCGGGAGCGTGCGGTCGGACTGAAGCCCTCCGCGTACCTGATGGCGAAGATCGCCGTTTTCAGCGTCACGGCGTTCCTGCAGTCGGCGGTGCTCGTCGGCATCACCCTCGCGGGTAAAAAGGCGCCCGCCGAGGGTTCGGTGATCGCCAACGGCAGCGTCGAGCTGTACATCGATATCTCGTTGACCGCGGTCTGCTGTGTGGTCTTCGGCCTGCTGCTCTCCAGCCTGGCCAGGTCGAACGAGCAGGTGATGCCGATGCTCGTGGTGATGATCATGGCCCAGCTCGTGATGGCGGGCGGCCTGATCCCGGTCACCGGCCGCGTGGTGCTGGAGCAGCTGTCGTGGCTTTTCCCGGCCCGCTGGGGATATGCCGCAGGGGCGTCGACGGTGAATGTTCGCGAGGTCTTCCTCAACGCGCAACCGGACACGCTCTGGCAGCACAAGTCCGACATCTGGGGACTGGACGTCGCGCTGCTCGTGGCGATCACGGTGATCTTGGCGATCTTCACCTGGCGCAGGCTGCGGCTGAAGAAGTCGGCGGCGTGAATCCCGCCGGTACCCGTGCCGGCGCCGACGCGCCGCGCATGTCGGACGCGCACCAGGCACACTTATGCCTGTGACGGTGCGAGTAGGGGCGGTACATCTCGGTTGGGATGTGGTGTCCGTGGCTGCGGGCGGCGGTGGCACGCCGATCCGCCCGGTGCAGGTGGAAGGTACGTATACGCCGCCCGCGTATCTGCTGGCGGATGCGTCGGGGCGGTTGCACACCGCCGGGGTGGAGCGGCAGCGACCGGATCTGGGGATGGCCATCGCCGACGTGCGCGACATCCTCGGGCATCCGCAGATCGTGATCGCGGGCGCGACCTGGCCCGCGGAACTGGTGATGCGGGCTCGCATGTACAACCCGCTCGCGGCCGTCGGCAAATACCTGCGCGGTAAGCCCGACGTGGTGGCCCTGCCCTTCCCGGACGGCTGGCCCGACGAGAAGGTCGAGGTGTTCGCCGAACTGGTCGAACAGCTCGATGTCACCGTCGAGCCGCTGCCGGAGAGTGTCGCGCTGTCGGGGTACGTGCGTGCGCTGGGGCTGGTCCGCGCGCCCGACGAGCGCAACTCGCGCGGTATCGGCGCCACCGGCGTGTACTCCGACGGCAGGACCATGCTGGTTGTCGCGGTGCACGGCGACGACGAGCAGCCGACCGAATCGGTCGACGTCATGGTCAACGCGGAATCGATGCGTGACGCCCGCTCTGCGGACAACGTGGTGATCGAGGTGATGGCGGCGGCCCGCTCCATCGGCGCGGACACCTCGACGGTGCTGCTGTCGGGCAATGTGTGCTTCAACGACGCGCTGCGGCTAGCCTTCCAGAATCATCTCGGGCACCGGTTGCAGGTGGCCGATCATCCGATGCACGCGCTGGTGCTCGGCGCCGCGCACCTGCTGGCAACCGACAACGAAAACGGGGAGCCGGAATCAGCGGGCAGGCACGCGGAACCGGGGCCGCAACGGCTGGCCGGGCCGCAGCTGTCGGCGCCGCCTCCGGTGCAATCCGCGCAATATCAGGCCGAAGCGGCTCAGCAGCATCAACGTCAGGCGGAGCCACCGCAGCGTCAGCCCGAATCGGCGCAGCGCCAGGGCGAGGCGATGCAGGGCCGTCCAGACCAGTCGCAGCCCCGACGGGACGCGGTTGTGCAGTACGGAGCCGGATACCCGACCGCCGGGTCGCCGGACCCGAGCGAAGACGCGACCACCCGGGTCCCGCGCGAGGATGTTCCCCGCGGCCTGCCGCCGGGTTTGGCCGAGCTCGGCAGTCGTTTCACCAGGCCGCCCGGCCAGCAGCCCGACGAACAGCGCCCGCAGGGCGCGCCGCCCTCACCCGCGCCGCCGCCCAGTGCGGGATCCGGTGCCCAGGTGCCGCCGCTGGGTCCGCGTCACCCCTACAGGCCGCCGCAGACCGGCCCGGAGCAGGTCCAGCACGGGCAGTGGCAGCCGCCGCCGCCCGAATCGGACGACGACGGCAAAGCGCGCAAGGGCAAGCGGTGGAACAAGCTCAAAGACAACCTGTTCGGCGCGAACGTGGTGCTGGGTGCGGTGGCGCTGGCCGTCGTGGCGATGCCGTCCGACGGTGAGCAGGCCGGTCCGGTGCAGCTCGCATCGGCTTCCTGCACGCTGACCCCGCAGATCACCAACGAGCACCGGCCGGGCGTCGCCTCGGCGCGCGGACACCAGGTCGGTGCGCTGGAGCGCGGCGGCGCGGAGGGCGACGCCGACGAGCCGGACTGTGCACAACCTGGCATCGACACCCTGCGCTTCGTGGTGCCCGGCCCGCCGGGAGCCACCGACCCCGGCCCGCCCATCACGATCTGACCGGTTTCGGTTTGCGCTATCGCGGCTGGTATCGTGGCCCGTTGGCGTGTGGAATGTTCGTCGAGGTCCGGGTCTCCACCGGCCGCCGGAATCGCCTCGACCGCACGCTTGGCCGGCAACACCGACTACAGACAGGGAAGCACTGTGCCTACGTACAGCCCCAAGGCTGGTGACGTGACCCGCAAGTGGTACGTCATCGATGCCACTGACGTAGTGCTCGGCCGTCTTTCGGTCCAGGCAGCGAATCTGCTGCGTGGCAAGACCAAGCCGACCTACGCTCCGAACTTCGACGGTGGCGACTTCGTCATCATCATCAACGCCGAGAAGGTTGCCATCAGCGGCAACAAGAAGGCGGACAAGCTGATCCACCACCACTCCGGGCACCCGGGCGGCCTCAAGTCGCGCACTGTCGGTCAGGTGTTGGACACCCGCCCCGACCGTCTCGTGGAGAAGGCCATCAAGGGCATGATCCCGAAGAACAAGCTCGGTAGCGCCATCGCGAGCAAGCTGAAGGTCTACGCAGGCCCGACGCACCCGCATGCCGCTCAGCAGCCCATTCCGTTCGAGATCAAGCAGGTGGCCCAGTGACCGCGCCCGAGGAATACACCGAAGAATTCGCCGAGGAGACCGTTGCCGAAGACGGCAACGTCGAGGTCGTCGACGAGGAATACGGCTACGAGGCCGAGCCCGCCACCTTCGCCCCGATCGTGATCGACCGTCCGGTGCAGACCGTCGGCCGTCGCAAGGAGGCCGTGGTTCGCGTGCGTCTGGTGCCGGGTTCCGGCAACTTCGTGCTCAACGGCCGCACCATCGAGGATTACTTCCCGAACAAGGTGCACCAGCAGCTGGTCAAGTCGCCGCTGGTGACCGTCGAGCGGGCGGAGTCCTTCGACATCTACGCTCGCCTCGTCGGCGGTGGCCCCTCGGGTCAGGCCGGTGCACTGCGTCTGGCGATCGCCCGCGCGCTGATCGAGGTCACCCCGGACGACCGTCCCGCCCTCAAGCGGGCCGGCTTCCTCACGCGTGACCCGCGTGCCGTCGAGCGCAAGAAGTACGGTCTGAAGAAGGCCCGTAAGGCGCCTCAGTACTCGAAGCGCTGATTTTGGCTACGTCGGCCGCCGTCTTCCGCCATCCTGGTTATGTCGGAGACGGTACGGTCGACGCGGCACCTGTGCGAGAGCAGGCTTCCAGCACGGCTGGGCGCCTGCTCTCGTGCTGTATCAACAACTTGCGGCGTTTGCGGGGCCCGGCGTGGTGACACAGGCTACCGTCTCCGGGGCCCGTCGCGTACGCCGCGGAGCAACCGATGAGGGGCGAGGTATGGGACGTTTGTTCGGCACCGACGGAGTCCGCGGGCTCGCCAACGAGTCGTTGAGTCCGGAACTGGCACTGCAGATTTCCGGCGCGGCCGCGCAGATCCTGAGTCGCGGCAAGAAGCGTGCGCTCGCAGTGGTCGGCCGTGATCCCCGGGCCAGCGGCGAGATGCTGGAGGCCGCGGTGACCGCAGGCCTGACCGCCGCGGGCGTGAATGTGCTTGCGGTAGGGGTACTTCCGACGCCCGCCGTCGCCTATCTCACCGGCCTGTACGACGCGTGCCTCGGTGTGATGATCTCCGCCTCGCACAATCCCATGCCGGACAACGGAATCAAGATCTTTGCCGCGGGCGGGCACAAGCTCGACGACGCGATCGAGGACCGGATCGAAGCGTTGATCGCCGAGGCGGCGCCGGTGCGCCCGATCGGCGCCGCTATCGGACGGGTGCTCAACGCATCCGGCGCGCGCGATCACGGCCTGGTCATTCCCGATCAGTACAGCGTGGCGGGCACCCACGAACGCTACGTCGAGCATCTGGTCGAGGCGACCGGGCAGGATCTGTCCGGGCTGACCGTCGTGGTGGACTGCGCCCACGGTGCGGCCTCCGAAGTGGGGCCGGCTGCCTACCGCGAGGCGGGGGCGACGGTGATCGCCATCAATGCCGAACCCGACGGCCTGAACATCAATGATGGTTGTGGATCGACGCACCTGGACCAGGTCAGCCGTGCGGTGCGTGAGCACGGCGCGGATCTCGGCATCGCGCACGACGGCGACGCGGACCGCACCCTGGCCGTCGATGCCGCCGGCGCAATCGTGGACGGCGACGCCATCCTGGCGATCCTGGCCCTTGCCATGCACGAGGCGGGTGAGCTGGTCGAGGACACCCTCGTCGCCACCGTCATGAGCAACCTCGGTCTGCACATCGCCATGCGCGAGGCCGGAATCACCCTGCGCACCACCGCAGTAGGGGACCGCTACGTCTTGGAAGAATTGCGCCGCGGCGGGTTCAACCTCGGCGGCGAACAGTCCGGCCACGTGGTCTTCCCCGACTTCGGCACCACCGGCGACGGAATCCTCACCGGCCTGAAACTGATGGCGCGGATGGCACGGACCCGCCGCACTCTCGCCGACCTGGCATCGGTGATCCAGACGGTGCCGCAGGTTCTGATCAACGTCCCGGTCGCCGACAAGTCGGTCGTCGCCAACGCGGCCGAGGTCCGCGAGGCAGTGTTGGAGGCCGAGCGGGTTCTCGGCGATTCCGGGCGAGTCCTGTTGCGCCCCAGCGGAACCGAGTCACTCGTCCGGGTGATGGTCGAGGCCACCGATCCGGTCCGAGCACAGCAGCTTGCCGACGATCTCGCGAAGCGAGTGGCGTCGGTCTGATCTCGGCCTGCGCCGCACTGGGCGGTCGATTCCGCACCATCGGCGCATCGCTTCTTCGAATACCTATGCAGTCGGCAAGCCGTAATTCCTGCTGGTCAGTCCTCGGTGAGGCGGCCGTTGTCCATGCGCCAGCGGCGGGTGGAGTGGACCGAGTCCAGCATGCGGCGGTCGTGGGTGACGAGCAGCATGGTGCCGGTGAAGGATTCGACGGCCTGCTCCAGTTGTTCGATGGCGGGCAGGTCGAGGTGGTTGGTCGGCTCGTCGAGGACGAGCAGGTTGACGCCGCGGGCTTGCAGCAGCGCCAATGCGGCGCGCGTGCGTTCGCCAGGGGAGAGGGTTTCGCAGGCACGTGTCACATGCGCGCCGCGCAGGCCGAACTTGGCGAGCAGGGTGCGGACCTCCGCGTCCGGCCAGTCGGGCATCTCGATACCGAAAGTCTCTGCCAGCGGCGTGTTTCCGCGGAACAGGCCGCGGGCCTGGTCGACCTCGCCGATCTCTACACCGGACCCGAGTGCGGCAGTTCCGTTATCCGGCTGGATCTTTCCCAATAGCAGCGCGAGCAGCGTCGACTTGCCGGATCCGTTCGCACCGGTCAACACGATGCGATCGGCCCAATCCACCTGCGTGGTAATCGGACCCAGCATGAAATCGCCGCGCGTGAGGGTTGCGTTCGACAGGGTGGCGACCACCGATCCGCTGCGCGGCGCCGCGGCGATCTCCATCCGCAGCTCCCATTCCTTGCGCGGTTCCTCCACCACGTCCAGTCGCTCGATGCGGCGCTGGGTTTGGCGGGCCTTGGCGGCCTGCTTCTCGGTGGATTCGGCGCGCATCTTGCGGCCCGCTTTGTCGGAGTCGACCTTCTTCGGGTCGCGTACCTTGCGGCGGGCGTTGCGGACGCCGTGCTCGAGCCAGTTGCGCTGCATCTGTGCCCTGGCCTCGAGACCGGACTTGGTGTCCGCGTAGTCGTCGTAGGCCTCGCGGGCGTGCTGGCGGGCGATCTCGCGCTCCATCAGGTACGACTCGTAGCTGCCGTCGTAGACACCGACCTGCTGCTGCGCGAGATCGAGCTCGATGATCCGATTCACCGTGCGCGCCAAGAACTCCCGGTCGTGGCTGATCACCATCAGCGGTTCGCGGACGCCGGTCACGAACTGCTCCAGTCGCGCGAGTCCGTCCAGATCCAAGTCGTTGGTCGGTTCGTCGAGCAGCAGAATGTCGAAGCGGGACAACAACACCGAGGCGAGTCCGGCTCGCGCCGCCTGGCCGCCGGAGAGCCCGGTCATGGGAGTGTCGAGGCCGCTCGCGAGGCTGTCGGCGAGGCCGAGGTCGGCAGCGACTTCTTCGGCGCGCTGATCGAGGTCAGCGCCGCCGAGCGCAAGCCACCGCTCCAAGGCCGGCGTGTAATCGTCCGCACCGCCGTCGGCAAGGCGCTCGGCGGCGGAATCCATCGCCTGCTGCGCCGCGGTGACTCCGGTACGGCGGCCGAGGAATTCGAGCACGGTCTCGCCGGGGACGCGTTCGGGTTCCTGCGCCAAATATCCGATGGTGGCATCGGGCGGGCTCAGCGTGATGCTGCCGGTGGCGCTGGTCCGGTCGGCCAGCATGCGCAGCAGCGTCGACTTACCTGCGCCGTTCACCCCGACCAAACCGATCACGTCGCCGGGTGCCAGGGTGAGATCCAGGTCCTCGAACAGGGTGCGTTCGCCGTGGCCCGCGGACAGTCCGCGGGCATGCAGAGTGGTGCTCACCTGCATAGTCTGCCGTGCCCGCTTTTTCGGTCGGATCGGGGTGGACCCTGAGGGTGGGCCGGGGAGAAATCAGGGTCGGGATCGGTCATGGGACCGATGTGCCGACGGGCGATTGCGCGGAAAGTGGAGAGTACCGAGATCGACACAAGAGAGAGAAGACCATGACCGCACCCGCTCGCCGCCTCACCCGCTCCACCACCAACAGCTGGATCGCCGGCGTCTGCGGTGGCATCGCCGAATACTTCGGCTGGAACGCCAATGTCGTCCGACTCCTTTTCGTGCTGTCCTGTCTGCTGCCCGGCCCGCAGTTCATCGTCTATCTGGTGCTGTGGCTGATCATCCCCAAAAAGTGACAATCTTCAACAAGTAGGGCGTGGGGGCTGCGACCGGGACTCGCGGATGACAGGATGGAGCGATACCCGCCATTCGGGTGAAATGCCGCACCATCACGCGAGTCTCGATGAGGAGGAGTCATGGTCACCTCGGGCGAATTCCCGGGCCTGGATCTACCGGGCGTCGACGCATCCTCCTCGCTGGAAGGACTTGGTCCGGTAGAGCTGCACCACCCCACCCAGGACATCGACGGTGACGGCGCTCTCGACACCGTCACCACCTCCGGTCCCGAAGCGATGCAGGTCTGGTCGGACTATGACCACGACGGCGTCGCCGATCAGGTCACCGTCGTCGAAAAAGACGGCGACTATGCGGCATGGGAGTTCCACCACAACCCCGATGGCACCTCGGGGTGGGTGCGCACCGATCACGGGAAGATCGGTCAGTAGAGCCGGAGCCGCTCGTTGTCCTGGCGATGGGGCAGATGCATACGGGGTTCGGCTGGTTGTAGGCGACCGTGCTTGCCAGTAGGTTTCGCTGGATGCGACCTCGTCTGGGTCGGGGGTGGACTGGATGGAACCGAACGTGGGCCGGACGCGTCGAAGGAAGTATGGCGGTACTGGCCGACCAGCGGTGGATCCAGCAGCGCGGTGTACGCGCAGCGAGATGGAGGGTGTAGATGAGCAGCACGCCGAGCCGAGCATCCATGCTCGGTGTCAGCACCGGCGAGTTGGGGAACTTGGCCAACGATATTCGGACATCGGCCGGCGTGGTGCAGACCCAATCGAAGCGCGTGACCGACCGAATGTTCGGTGTCGGTAACGACGAAGCCGGCCGAAACTATTCACAGGAGGGGATTGCCGTTCATGGGGGTTTCGAGAAGATCGGTAATTGGCTCAGGAACTGGTCCGAGGCGGCGACTGCAATTGCCGACTCCGTTGGTGCTGCGGTGGTTGTCTACTCGACCACGGTCGAAGAGCATGCGAAACAGATCGCTGCTGCAGACGACAAGAAATAGCACCCCGACGAACTCGGAATTGTGAGGGGCCGGCACTGTGGTATACGAATATGCTGGTAAGAAGATCGATGACATCCTGGACTATGGCGTTCACGGTCTGGAGTACTGGCGCAAGTTCCTTCCACTCTATGAAAAAGCGTTCAACAGCGGGCCTGGGCAGTTCGGCGATCTGAACAAGCTGCAGGCAAAGTACGACGAGCAGCGTCGTATGGATCTGCCCAAGCTGGAAACCGCGGCGTGGGAATTGACCATGGCATTGAACGAGGCGGACGGACAGCGCAACGCCCAGCAAGGCCAACTCACGAGCATGACCGACATGTGGCAGGGCGAAGCGGCCACCGCGGCGACAACCATGATGGGCGATCAACTGAAGCTTGCGCTCGACGATATCAACAAGGCGCGAGTCGCTGCCGTTGCTATCGCGGCGATGGTGGAACCGTTGCGAAAGTCTGTCTACACGAAGGCCGACATTACGCTCGGGCTGCTTGAAAACGGGGCAAGTGGGACGCGTGAGATCAAGATTCGCGGTAGGACTCCCGAAGACATCGAATTGATGATAGATGTCCGCAGTGCTACCGAATGGATCAGTGATGATCAGATCCGAAAGTTGGGTAGGGTTTTCGAAGACCTCGACGTCCGAAGCGGTCAATTGAAGGATGAGAACTATATAAGCACAGGGATTGGGCAGAAGACTTGGGAGGCTTGTGATAACTGGATCAAGGATGTATTCAAGAAGGACGTAGAAGACAAGCTTGTCCGCTATAACGCAGCCTGCGAGACAACCGACAAGCTGTTCAAGGATCAGTATCAGATTGCCGTGAAGGCAATGAATCAAGTCGCCGAAGTTGCTTATCCGAGGCCTGCTGCTGCGCCTTCGGACAAGCCGAGCACCCCTGGTACGCCGGGCACTCCCGGTACGCCGGGCACTCCCGGTACGCCGGGCACTCCCGGTACGCCGGGCACCCCTGGTACGCCGGGCACTCCGACGACCCCTGCCAGCACCCCGACTTCTACGAATCCGACGTCGACCAACTCGCTACAAGGTCTCGCTTCCCTCAGCCAGGTCGCCAGCACGCTGTCGCCGATCGCGACGCAGCTCGCCAGCGCGGTAAGTCAAGGACTGACCTCGCTGAGCGGCACCATCAAAGAGGGTCTCGACCAGGCGCTGCAGCAGATCGAGAAGACGATCGATCCGACCAAGGCTGAAGATAAGGACGGGGACGGGAAGCCCGACGAGAAGCCCGACGACAAGAAGGCCGGCAAACCAGCTGCCGAATTCGACCTGGCAGGCAAACACCTGAAGTTCGAGATGGGTCCGGACGGTCAATTGAAAGCGGTCGTGACCGACGCGGACGGGAAACCCCACGAGTACAGCGTGAAGCTGGACGAGAAGGGAAACCCGGTCATCTCCAGCGGGGAGCCCAAGGGAGAAGACGGGAAGCCGGCGTCACCGCCGGGGGACAACCCCGGCAGCCCCCCTGATAACTCTGGCAGCCCGGGTGCGCCGGGCAGCCCTCCTGGCAACTCGGGCAGCCCCGGCGCTCCTGCCGGCCCCGCAGCTCCCGGAGGTGGTACACCGCCGGAGAACCCGAATCAGCCCGGTGTTCCGGCCGGTGCGCCGCCACCGCGGCGGGAGGAAGACGGTGAGCACCGCCCGCCTCCTATGTCCGCGTCCGAAGGGCCGCAACCGCCATTCGACAGCGGTGCCGAATTGGCAGAGGCCGGGCCGCTGTGATGCCGGTCGAATGCACCGAAAATCTGTGATTACCAAGGAGGGTCGGGATGGTTGACTACGTTGCCGAGGTCGAGCGCCTTGCCGAAGAGAGCCTTCGACGGATGTCGGTGCTCCGAGAAGAACTCGAGGAGATCAAGCAGGAGACGGCTCGGCGGGACCAGGAATTCTCGGCGAACCTGGCCACCGAGATGAGTCAATTCTGGCAGGAGTACGCCGAAACCGAAGAGGCCGCTCGCGCCGAGGCCGAAGAGAAGGAACGTCTCGAGGCCGAAGCTCGGGAGCAGCGGGAGGCGATCGCGCGGTCGATCGCCGCTCGCAAAGCGCATGAACTCGTCACCCCCGTGGACGAGGATGACGATCCGGAGGGCGAGTACTACCGCCGCAAGAGCTGGCTGATCTGACCCACCGAGAGTTTCGGCTTCTTCTCCTCGTTCCTGGGGGCGTCGGGGTCGATGACTGTGGTGTGCGGGATTACCGCCTCGGGGTCGGCGAAGGGAGCGTAGGTCTTGTCGCCGAGGAGTTTGTGGAGCAGGTAGCCGGTAAGCAGGGCGCGGGTGGTGCGGGCGGTTTTCGATTCGTGCCTGCCCGCGCCGAGGGCGGCAAGGGCGCGGCGGCCTTCGATGATGCCGTTATGGGAGGCGCCGTCGAGTTGGCGCAGGACAACGGGGCCGGCCCAGGCGGTGGCGAGCGGAATGGCATTGGAGCTGACGGAGTCGATGTCGGTGCCCGCGAGGATCAGGGCAGGGGTGTCGATGTCGGGGGCCAGGGTCTCGGCGGAGGGCGCGGTGGGCGCCGGATAGAGGGCGGCGACCGCGGCGACCTTGCGCTGCGCGGCGGCGATGACCGCGGCGCCCGCGCCCATGGCATGACCGGCGAGGGCGAGCCGGTCGGGGTGCACGCTGATCGTGCCGTCACCGAGTCGGACACGAGTGCAGATGTCCAGCGTGGTGAGCAGATCGGTGGCCAGGCCCAGAT
Source organism: Nocardia sp. NBC_01009 (assembly GCF_045208035.1). Classification (NCBI taxonomy): domain Bacteria; kingdom Bacillati; phylum Actinomycetota; class Actinomycetes; order Mycobacteriales; family Nocardiaceae; genus Nocardia; species Nocardia sp. NBC_01009. Next base: position 2,297,319 of record NZ_CP108695.1, read on the forward strand.
GTGACGGAATCGGCCCGCGCTCGGTATCAGGGGCAGCCGCCACGAAACCCCAGGACGCGAGGTGCTCGAGTAGCCCGCGATAGTTCGAAGCGCTGGTCAGCCAGCTGTGGCCGAACGCGACAGCGGGCAGGCTCAGCCCCGATTCAGGCGTGTACACCACCCCGGGCTGGCCTGCGATGGCCAGATTGCCGCGCAGCACCCGATGCGGGCCTTTGCTGGTCAGGGTGCTCAGAAGTGATTTCACAGACGCCGACACGACGAGAACGTTATCCGATAAGTACTCTGGTGAGCCATGTGCGGAATCGTGGGGTACGTCGGGTACCGGGACGCCCTCGGCGTTGTCGTTGACGCGTTGCGCCGCATGGAATATCGCGGATACGACTCGGCAGGGGTCGCGATCCTCGGTGGGTCGGGCGCGATCGCGGTGGAACGCAAGGCGGGTCGCCTGGCGAATCTCGAGGCGGAACTGGCCGAGAACGGCGTGGCGCGCTTCGCGGGCACCGCCGGCATGGGCCACACCCGTTGGGCCACCCACGGCGCGCCTACCGACCGCAACGCACACCCGCACCGTGACGACAGCGGCAAGGTCGCCGTGGTGCACAACGGCATCATCGAGAACTTTGCGCCGCTGCGTCGCGAGCTCGAGGAAGCAGGCGTCGAGCTGCGCAGCGACACCGACACCGAGGTCACCGTGCACCTGGTCGCCCGCGCGTACGCCGCGGGCCCGACCGCAGGTGATTTCGTGGCGAGCGCGCTCGCGGTGCTGCGCCGGCTGGAGGGCGCGTTCACGCTGGTCTTCACCCACGCCGACCACCCGGACCGGATTATCGCCGCCCGCCGCTCCACCCCGCTGGTGGTGGGTGTCGGCCAGGGCGAGATGTTCGTCGCCTCCGATGTCACCGCGTTCATCGAGCACACTCGCGAAGCGGTCGAATTGGGTCAGGACCAGGCCGTGGTGATCACCGCCGATGGCTACCAGGTCACCGATTTCGACGGCAACGACGCGAACGGGCGCACCCGGCCGTTCACCATCGACTGGGATCTGGCCGCCGCGGAAAAGGGTGGCCACGACTACTTCATGCTCAAGGAGATCGAGGAGCAGCCCAGCGCCGTCGCGGACACCTTGATCGGGCATTTCACGCTCGACGAGACCGGTTCCGGCCGGATCGTGCTCGACGAGCAGCGCCTTGCGGATCAGGAACTGCGCGACTTCGACAAGGTCTTCGTCGTCGCCTGCGGCAGCTCCTACCATGCCGGCCTGCTGGCCAAGTATGCGATCGAGCACTGGACCCGGCTGCCGGTCGAAGTGGAGCTGGCCAGCGAATTCCGTTACCGCGACCCGGTTTTGGACCGGTCGACGTTGGTAGTGGCGATCTCGCAATCAGGGGAGACCGCCGACACGCTGGAGGCGGTGCGGCACGCGAAGGAGCAGAAGGCGCGGGTGCTCGCGATCTGCAATACCAACGGTGCGCAGATCCCCCGCGAGTCCGACGCGGTGCTCTACACCAGGACCGGCCCGGAGATCGGTGTCGCGTCCACGAAGGCGTTCCTGGCCCAGGTGGCCGCGAATTACCTGGTCGGGCTGGCTCTGGCGCAGGCGCGTGGCACCAAGTATCCGGACGAGGTGGCCCGCGAGTTCGCCGAGCTCGAGGCGATGCCGAAGCTGGTCGAGCGGGTGTTGGAGACGGGGCCGCAGGTCCGGGCGCTGGCCAGGCAGCTCGCGCACGTGCCGACGGTGCTTTTCCTCGGCCGCCACGTCGGTTACCCAGTGGCGCTGGAGGGTGCGCTCAAGCTGAAGGAATTGGCGTATATGCACGCCGAGGGCTTCGCCGCGGGCGAGCTCAAGCATGGCCCCATCGCGTTGATCGAGGACGGGCTGCCGGTGATCGTGGTGATGCCGTCCCCGAAGGGGCGCGCCGTGCTGCACTCCAAGTTGCTCAGCAATATTCGCGAGATCCAGGCCCGCGGTGCGCGCACCATCGTGATCGCGGAGGAAGGCGACGACACGGTCCGCCCGTTCGCCGACGATCTCATCGAGATCCCCTCGGCGCCAACGCTGTTCCAGCCGCTGCTCTCGACCGTCCCGCTGCAGATCTTCGCCGCCGAGGTTGCCCAGGCCCGCGGCTACGACGTCGACAAGCCCCGCAACCTCGCCAAGTCCGTCACCGTCGAATAGGCCACCGCCGCAGATCTTTTCGCAGATGAGATGGGTCAGGGGTGGCCGGCGGGCACCAGTACTTCGGCCGGCGTGGTGGATTCCCGGCGGTCGGTGGTGCGTTCCAGACTGCCTGACAGCACGGCCAGTGCGAGTGCGCTGAGGGCGAGGATGACGCCGACCCAGTTGGGTGCGGTGTAGCCGAAGCCGGCCGCGATGACCAGGCCGCCGAGCCAGGCGGAGAGTGCGTTGCCGAGGTTGAAGGCGCCGATATTGACTGCGGAGGCCAGGGTCGGTGCGCCTGCGGCTTGGTCGAGGACACGTTTCTGGAGCGGCGGGACGGTCGCGAAGCCGAGGGCGCCGATCAGCACCACGGTGACGGCTGCGGCGGGCTTGCTGTGGGCGGTGAGGGCGAAGAGGGCGAGCACGGCCGCGAGGGAGCCGAGTGCGACATAGAGCATCGGCATCAGGTGGCGGTCGGCGTAGCGGCCGCCGATCAGGTTGCCCGCGAACATGCCGATGCCGAAGAGCACGAGTAACCAGGTGACGGAGGAATCCGCGTAGCCGGTCACCTCGGTCGTCATCGGGGCGAGATAGGTGATCGCGGCGAAGACGCCGCCGAAGCCGAGCACCGTCATCGCCATCGCCAGCAGGACCTGCGGATTGCGGAACATGGCGAGCTCGTTGCGTAGCCGGGCGTCGTGCGGTGCCGGCTGCTCGGGGACCAGCGCGGCGACGCCGATCAGGCCGACCAGCCCGACCAGTGCGACCACGAGGAAGGTGAGCCGCCACCCGAAATGCTGGCCGAGCAGGGTGCCCAGTGGCACCCCGATGACGGTGGCGACGGTGAGTCCGGTGAACATGGTGGCGATCGCGCCTGCCTTGCGGTCCGGGTTCACCAGACTTCCCGCGACGACCGCGCCGATGCCGAAGAAGGCGCCGTGTGCGAGCGAGGCGACGATCCGGCCGGTCATCATGAGGCCGAAAGTCGGTGCGGCAGCTGACAATACGTTGCCCGCGACCAGCAGCAGCAACATGCCCAGCAGCATGCGCTTGCGGGAGACGCGGGTGCCGAGCCCGGTCATCAGTGGTGCGCCGACCACGACGCCGAGGGCATACCCGGTGACCAGCAGGCCCGCGGTCGGGATCGACACGGCGTAGGTGTCGGCGATGTCGGGGAGCAGCCCGACGATGACGAATTCGGTGGTGCCGATTCCGAATGCCCCGAGGGTCAGAGCCAGGAGTGCGAGTGGCATGGGTGCAGCCTCCACTTGTTGTTGCGCCTGAGCTTTACAGGCGTCAACAATAGTTGCAGACGCGTGTTAATTGCAAGCGCGGGATATTGCGGATTTCGTCTATTCTGGAACTGCGACCACGACGCAGGAGGAACACCATGACCGCGGATGCCGCTCTGACCGGCCTGGCAGATGGCTGGTACGCACTGTCGCTGCTGCACGATCGGATCGAGGCGCATATCGAGCGCGCCCTGCAAACCGGTCACAATCTGAGCGTGCGCGAGTTCTCACTGCTGGTCGTGCTCAGCCGTCAGCACGACGGGCCCGGTGGCCATCTGCGCATGAACCAAGTCGCCGACGCCGTCGTGCTCAGCCAGAGCGCGACCACCCGACTGGTGTCCCGGCTCGAAGATCGCGGCCTGCTCACGCGCTATCTGTGCGCCGACGACCGCCGCGGCATCTACACCGATGTCACGCCACCGGGCCAGGAACTGCTCGAGCAGGCGCGCCCCACCCACGACGCGGCATTGTCGACCGCATTGGGTCAAGCCGCCGCCGACCCGGAGCTCGCGCCACTGGTCGCCGCTGTGGAGGCTATGAACACCGCGTCGACAGTGGGCCGGACAGTCGGGGTGTCCAGGCCGGTGTGATCAGCGCTTGCGCGACGGGCTGCTCGCCGAGTTCCGAGCCGAGTTCGGTAGGCAGGGCTGTCGGCCTATCCGGCCGGCCCTTTCGCATCGCTGTGCTCAATTGGGGCAGTCGACATAGGCAGCCGGGCCTGCTTACTCCACAAGCGTCCGCTGCGAGCGGGTCTCGCGCTATTCGACGGTGACGCTGCCGCGCATCTGCGGGTGCAAGGAGCAGAGATAGCGGTAGTTGCCCGGTGCGGTGAAGGTGTAGCTCCACTCGCCCTTGTCGAAGATGGGGCTGTTCAGGCCCATCGCCCGGTCGCCGATGCCCTGCACGTTGTGCGGCACGCTGTCGCTGAATTTCCAGGTCACCGTGTCGCCGACCTTGATGGTGACCTCGGTGGGGGAGAACTTCATGTTGTCGGCATCGACGGTCACCGCGGCGGACTTCTTTTTGCCGGGCGCGGTGCTCGACGCGGCGGGCTTGGCCGACCTCGTTGTGGTCACCGTGGCGGATTTCGGCTCGTCCGAGCCGCAGCCGGACAGCAACATCGTCGCGGCCAGGCCGAGCCCGGCTACGACCTGAGTGGACCTCGCACGGCTGACCATCGGCATGACGGCCAAGCGTAGTCTGCTGACGGTGCGGGCTTACGCAGTGCCTGTGCGGCCGAGCCTGATCAGCAGCAGTGCCCGAGCAACGCAGTGGAGGCGAGCATCCATGTCCACCCAGCGGGGATTCTTCACCGCCGACGAAGTGCGGGCGGCCGAAGCCGAACTGTTCACCCGAGTCCCGGACGGCGTACCGATGCAACGCGCCGCGCACGGCCTGGCGACCGTTGTCGCGGGCGAGTTGCGGGCGCGGACCGGGGGGATCGCCGGGCGGTCGGTGACGCTGCTGGTCGGTTCCGGTGACAACGGCGGCGACGCGCTGTGGGCGGGCTCGATGCTGCGTCGTCGCGGTGTGGCCGTCACGGCTGTGTTGCTGAATCCCGAACGGGCACATGCCCGAGGGCTGGCTGCGCTTCGGAAGGCCGGCGGTCGGGTCCGCGACGCCGGTGGTGCGAGAACGTCGGCGTCGAGTCTGCGCGGCGACGTCGGCGCACCGGATCTGGTGATCGATGGCATTGTCGGGATCTCCGGCCGTGGTCCGCTGCGTCCGAACGCCGCGGAACTCGTTGCCGCGCTCGACGCGCCGATTGTCGCCGCGGATCTGCCCAGCGGTGTCGACCCGGACACCGGTGCCGTCACCGGCCCCGCGGTCCGCGCGGATGTCACCGTCGCCTTCGGCACGTACAAGCCGGTCCATGTGCTCGCCGCGCCGTACTGCGGGCGAATCGAACTGGTGCCCATCGGTTTACGGCTGCCCGAGCCGAACCTCGCGGCGCTGGATCCGGCGTCGGTCGGTGCGCTCTGGCCGGTACCGGGACCGCTCGACGACAAGTACACGCAGGGCGTCACGGGCGTCTGCGCGGGCAGCGGCACGTACCCGGGTGCGGCCGTGCTGTGCACCGGCGCGGCCATCGCCGCGACTTCGGGCATGGTCCGCTACGCCGGAACCGGCTCGGCCGATGTCCTTGCGCATTTCCCGGAAGTGGTTGCCGCCCAGAGCATCGCAGACACCGGTCGGGTCCAGTCCTGGGTGTTCGGCCCGGGCGCGGGCACCGACACCGACGCACACAAACGACTCGCCGAAGTACTCGCGACCGACCTTCCTGTCGTCGTCGACGCCGACGGCCTCACCCTGCTTGCCGCCGATCCCGATCTGCTTCGCGGACGCGCCGCACCGACCGTATTGACTCCGCACGCTGGCGAATTCGCGCGTCTGACCGGACACGAGGTGGGGCAGGACCGGGTTGCCGCAGTCCACGAGCTGGCCGATTCCTGGCAGGTCACCGTCCTGCTGAAAGGCCGCGCTACCCTCGTCGCCGCCCCTGACGCACCAGTGCTCGTCAACGAGGCAGGCGGTTCATGGGCCGCAACTGCGGGCGCGGGCGACGTCCTCTCCGGCATCATCGGCGCCCTCCTCGCCGCGGGCCGAGACCCGGCCTGGTCCGCCGCGGCCGCCGCCCGCGCACACGCCCTGGCCGCCAACCTTGCTGCCCACGAAAACCACCTCGCCGGAGCTCCCACCTCGGCAACCCCACTTCTACAGCACGTTCGACCGGCCATCCGCACCCTGCGCGCCTTCGCCCTCGGCGAGTACTGACTGCTGCGGAAATCTCGCGGCCGCAGCAAGTTCGGCCGCGCCCACACCCGCCGTGCGCTGTGCTCGTCGTGCCCACGAGGCGCGGCGGCAAAGCCGCATCGACGTCGGACTCCGACTACTCACATAGCGACGACCCAGTCCGCCAGTCCCCGATGAGCCGGTGATCATGGGGCAACCCGTACACGCCGATCAGGAACGTTGATCGTGCGGGTCGTTCACGTGCTGCGCTGGTGACCAAAGTGACACGTGTTATCACCAGAACGCGGGTAATCCACAGCTGATATGTCGAGAACTCGGCCAGGTGCTCGACCGCGGGCCCGCAATGGCACGATCGATGCACACCACGACCGGCAGATGACGCGGAGAGGCGGACAAGCGTGAATGCGCAAGTGGAGGCGGTTGTCGACCTGAGTGCCATTGCGCACAACGTGCGGATCCTGCGCGAGCATGCCGGTGATGCCGCGGTAATGGCTGTGGTCAAGGCCGACGGCTACAACCACGGCGCGGTCGAGGTCGGGCGGGCGGCGCTGGGAGCGGGTGCGGCCGAACTCGGTGTCACAACGATCGATGAGGCCCTTCAACTCCGTGCGGCGGGCATCACCGCGCCGATTCTGTGCTGGCTCAACAACTCCGACGCCGACTTCGGCGCCGCCGTCGCCGCCGATATCGAGCTCGGTGTCACATCGCTCGCGCATTTGCGGGCAGTCGAGGCCGCGGCGCGTGCCACCGGTCGGACGGCAACGGCGACGGTGAAGGTCGACACCGGTCTCAACCGCAACGGCGTCTCGGCGCTCGAATACCCACAGGTGCTCGCAGCGCTGCGCGGCCTTGTCGACGAGCAGGTGGTGCGCTTCCGGGCGATCTTCTCCCACCTCGCGCACGCCGACGAGCCACAGCATCCGATGATCGATGTGCAGCGCGACCGCTTCCTGGAGGCGATCGCGACCGCCAAAGAACACGGCTTGGAACCGGAACTGGTGCATCTGGCGAACTCGGCCGCCGCGCTGACCCGACCCGACCTGGTTTTCGACATGGTGCGCCCCGGCATCGCGGTGTACGGCCTATCGCCGGTACCGGAGATCTCCGATTTCGGGTTGCGCCCCGCGATGACATTCCAGGCCAGGGTCGCCCTGGTGAAACAGGTCGCCGCGGGAGAGGGCGTTTCCTACGGGCACGAGTGGGTCGCGCCGCAGGACACCACCGTCGCGCTCATCCCGGCCGGCTACGCCGACGGTGTGTTCCGCAACCTCGGCGGCCGTTTCGCGGTCGCGCTCGGCGGCGCGCAATACCCCAATGTCGGGCGGGTGTGTATGGACCAGATCGTCGTCGACCTGGGGGACAACGCGGCGGGTGTCGTGGAGGGCGACACCGCCGTCCTGTTCGGAGCGGGCCGGGACGAACCACATGCACAGGACTGGGCGGACGTGCTCGGCACCATCCACTACGAGATCGTGTGCTCCCCGCGCGGTCGCGTGGTCCGGCGACACGTCGGCGGCCTCAGATGAGACAGCAGAAGCCGGCGGGCCATCGCATCACCGTGCTGGGTGGCGGGCTGGCGACCGCGGGCGTCGTCGGCGCCCTCGCCGGTACGCACGCTCTGCGCAGAATGGGCGCCAGAGTGCTCTGGCCCGCGCGCCGCGACGAATACCGAGACGAGAACTTCGCGCTGTTCGACGACGACCGCTCCGGCGCCGTGCTCACCGAGGACAGTGTGCGGCTGGCCACCCGCGAATGTGGTCCTGCGGACGCACCGGTCACCGTGATCTTCGTGCACGGCTTCTGCAACACCATGGAGTCCTTCCACTTCCAGCGTCGCGATCTGGAAAAGCGTTGGGGCGCAAGGGCCCGACTGGTGTTCTTCGATCTGCGCGGGCACGGCGGCTCCGGCACCCCGACCACCGAGAGCTGCACCGTCGCCCAGCTCGGCCGCGATCTGGCGGCGGTCATCGAGGCTCGCGTGTCGACCGGTCCCGTCATATTGGTCGGCCATTCGCTCGGCGGGATGGCGATACTCGCCGCGGCCGCGCAGTTCCCGGAGCTGTTCGCGGCGCGGGTGATCGGCATCGGGCTGCTGTCCACCGCTGCGGCGGAGGTCACCTCCGCAGGAATCGCTCAACTTCTGCGCCACCCGGCCGTCGACGGGTTTCGACTCGCCGTGCACACCGCGCCCGCGCTGGTCCAGGCGGGCCGCGCCACCACGCGGCACGTGATCGCCCCGATCCTGCACGTCAGCTCGTATCACGGGCCGGTGAGCTCGACGCTGTCGCGGTTCACCACGATGATGATCGACCGGACCCCAGTCGAGACGATCGTGAAATTCCTGAAAGCGATCGAGCTGCACGACGAATCGGCGGCCCTGCCCACGCTGGCGCACCTACCGGTGCTGGTGCTGGGCGGCACCCACGATCTGGTGATCCCGTTCCGCAATTCCCGTGCCTTGGCCGCGGCGCTGCCCAATAGTGAACTCGTCCGGCTGGATGACGCCGCGCACATGGCGCACCTGCAATACCCGGATATCGTCAACGCCGCACTCGACCGGCTGCTCGTGCGCGCCGGTGCTATCGAACAAGCCGCAACCGAATCGGAGGTCCTCGGTGGCTGAACGGCAACAGCGCGTCTTGCCCACCGTCGCCGACACCGAGGCATTCGGCCGCGAACTCGCGGCCCAACTCGGTGCAGGCGATCTGGTGGTGCTGGACGGTCCGCTCGGTGCGGGCAAGACGGCGCTGACCCGTGGCATCGCCGCCGGACTCGGCGTGCAGGGCCGAGTCAGTTCACCGACCTTCATCATCGCGAGGCAACACCGTGCCGGGCAGCGCGAAGGTGCCGCGCCGGTGCCGCTGGTGCACGTGGATGCCTATCGGCTCGGCGGCGACCTGGACGAGCTCGACGCCCTCGACCTCGACACGGATCTGCATCAGGCGGTCGTCGTGGTGGAGTGGGGCAGTGGTGTCGTGGAACACTTGGCCGAGCATCACCTGTATGTGTTGCTGTCGCGCGAACCGGATTCCGAGGTGCGCACGGCGATCTGGGAATGGGTGCACTGATACGTAGCCGGCGGCCGAGGTTGCTCTCGAGTAGCTCCGCACCGGCCGCACTTACCAACCGGTATCGTTAGGTCAATCATGCTTGTACTAGCCGTCGACACCGCGACACCTGCCGTTACAGCGGGATTGGTGGAACTGGAGCAGGTCGCCGCTAGCGACTTGTCGCAGGTCGCTCGAAACAACACTGCCGCTGGGGTACGCACCCTCGCCTCCCGGGTGCGGGTCGATCCCCGCGCGCACGCCGAGGTGCTCACGCCGCAGATCCTCGAATGTCTCACCGAGGCAGGCCGTTCCAGGACCGATATTGCCGCCGTGGTGGTCGGCATCGGTCCCGGTCCGTTCACCGGACTACGAGTCGGAATGGCAACTGCCGCCGCATTCGGTGACGCGCTGGGGCTGCCCGTGTACGGGGTGTGCAGCCTCGACGCGATCGCCGCCGACGCCGCGGCCGACCTCACGCCGGACAGTGAGCTGCTCGTCGTCACCGACGCGCGCCGCCGCGAGGTGTATTGGGCGCGCTACCGCGACGGTGTGCGCATCGCCGGACCCGATGTGAGCAAGCCGGGCGATCTGGATGCGGCGCACGCCACAGTGATTGCCGGATCCGCCTCCCATGTCGACTTCTTCGATCTGCCGGTGCTGCCTGTGGAGACCCCCTCCCCGGCCGGGCTGGTGCAGGCGGCCGCTGCCGAGTTGCTCGCGCATGTTGTGCCGGAACCGTTGGTCCCGCTGTATCTACGCAGGCCGGACGCGGTCGAACGCAGCTACCGCACGCTCGACCGGACGGGAGCGTGATGGTGCTGTCGATCCGAATCGAACCGATGGACGGCGCCGACATCGAGCGTTGTGTCGAACTCGAACAACTGCTGTTCCCCGAAGATGACCCGTGGCAGGCGGTGTCGTTCCGGTCCGAACTGGCCGCACCACACAACCGGTACATCGTCGCCCGCGACGACGACGGGCGAATGGTCGGCTACGCGGGCGTCGCACTGCTCGGTGATGAGGAACACCCCGAGGCCGAGGTGCACACCATCGGCGTCGACCCGCACTGCCATCGCGCGGGTATCGGCACCGTGCTGCTCGAGGCGTTGCTCGCCGAGGCCGGCAAGCGCGGCGGACCGGTATTTCTCGAAGTGCGCACCGACAACGCCCCCGCGATCGCGATGTACGCCAAGCATGGCTTCCACATCATCGGACTGCGCAAGAACTACTACCACCCGAGCGGTGCCGACGCCTACACCATGCGCAGGCCCGCGCTGACCGGCGTGGGTGCGGCCTGGGACATGGCTCGCGGGGAGGTGCTGTCGTGATCGTCATGGGCGTCGAAAGCTCGTGTGATGAAACCGGAGTCGGCATCGTGCGCTGGCACGACGACGGCACCTGTGAGCTGCTCGCCGACGAGGTCGCCTCCAGTGTCGAGCAGCATGCCCGATTCGGCGGCGTCGTCCCCGAGATCGCCTCGCGCGCGCACCTGGAGGCCATCGTGCCCGCCATGCGCAGGGCGCTCGCGGCCGCGGACATCGCCAAGCCCGACGCGCTGGCAGTGACCATCGGGCCGGGCCTCGCCGGTGCCCTACTGGTCGGCGCGGCCGCCGCGAAAGCCTATGCGGCAGCGTGGGATGTGCCGTTCTACGCGTTGAACCACCTCGGCGGACATGTCGCGGTCGACACGCTGGAACACGGATCGATGCCGCCGTGCGTCGCGCTGCTGGTGTCGGGTGGGCACACTCATCTGCTGCACGTCACCGATCTGGCCGAGCCGATCGTCGAGCTGGGCAGCACCATCGACGACGCGGCAGGAGAGGCGTTCGACAAGGTCGCCCGGCTGCTCGGGCTCGGTTTCCCCGGCGGCCCCGCGCTCGACGCGGTGGCGGCCGGCGGCGATCCGAAGGCGATCGCGTTCCCGCGTGGCATGACGGGCCCGCGCGATGCGCGCTACGACTTCTCCTTCTCCGGTGTGAAAACTGCCGTCGCCCGCTATGTGGAGGCAGCCCAGCGCAATGGTTTCACCGCGGCCGAACTGCCGATTCCCGATATCGCGGCGTCCTTCCAGGAGTCGGTCGCCGACGTGCTCACCATGAAGGCGGTGCGTGCGGCCCAGGATGTCGGCGTCGACACGCTGGTCCTCGGTGGCGGCGCGACCGCCAACTCCCGAATCCGTTCGCTCGCCGAGGAGCGTTGCGCGGCAGCAGGATTGACGCTTCGGGTGCCGAAACCCCGGCTGTGCACCGATAACGGCGTGATGATCGCGGCGCTCGGCGCCCATGTGATCGCCGGCGGCGCGAAGCCGTCACCGCTGACGGTGGCGACGGACCCCGGCCTGCCGGTGTCGGTCAGCCAGGTCGGCTGACTGCCGCGGCGGATCCGGCTAGCGCGCTGGAACCAACTGTTGCGTTGAGTTACCGCCGGCGGAACCGGAATTCGCTCGCGGCAGCAGCGGAACCCGCGATTTCGCTGGGTCCTGGGTCGGTGCCGGAGGCGGTGGGGTGGGCGCGGTAGACGGTGCCGCGGTCTCTTCTCCCGGCTGGCTGTGTTCCGCCGGGTTCGAGGAGGACCCTGCCGGTGGGGCCAGCGGGTTGCCGAACAACGGGCCGAGCAGCTCCGGGAACGGGATCGGCGGCAGGTTCGGATCGGGACGCAGCGTGGGCTGCGTCGGCGTGGTGCTCGCGGGTGTCGGTATGGTGCTCGCTCGCGTGGTCGGCTGGCCGCGGTCCTGGGTGATGGACGGGAGACTGCTGCCGCTCGGCCGGTTCGTGCTCTCTCGATTTTGCCCGGTCGGTGTCGGCGGAACCGGCGCCGATGCCGACGGCATCTGGGTGCTGCTGGTGGTGCCCGCGGGGGAGACGTCGTCGCCGGAGGTCGGTGCGAAGGTCTTCACGCCGTAGCCGATGATCAGTCCGACCACCACGATGGCCCCGGCCACGGTGCCGACCACCTTGGTGAAGGTGCCGACCGGCGCGTCGGAGGTGAGCGCGTTGACCGGGAACACCGCGGGCTGTGCCGCGTCGGCGACCAATGCGGCGCCCTTGGCGATCACTGCCTCCGGTTCGGGGACCGTGTGCACGGGAATATCGAGTTCATTGCAGAGCGTGGACACCACGGCGGGGATATTGGCCCCGCCACCGATCACCGTGACCGCCTGCGGGAACGTGGGCGCCCGCGCGAAGACCGCCGCGGCGTAGACGCCGATCTCGCGCAGCAGATCAGCGATCAGCTCCTCGAAATCGGCTCGTGTCAGCTTGAGTGGCTGCCCGGCGACATGGTCGATGGTCACAGCAGGCGCGATGGACAGATGTTCCTTGGCGGCGCGGCCGCGATTGGTCAGCATGCCGCGGTTCGGGCGGGTGCCGCGCCGGGCGTAGTGCAGGTCGACCAGATGGTGGTAGATGAGTTCGTCGACGGCATTGCCGCTGATCGCCGTGGTGCGTTCGCTGCGGAGCACGGTGCCGTCGGCCTGGTCGGCGACGGTGACGGTGAGACCGGACGCGCCGAGGTCGATGACGGCGACAGTTTCATAGCGGTCCAGCAGGCCGGTGTGGCGCAGGTAGGTCAGCGCTGCTGTGCTCTCCGGGATCAGCCGCAGGTCGCGCTGCTTGCCGGTCGCCGCGCGGATCAGCTGGGCCTGTTCCTTGCTGCGATAGGCGACCGCGACACTGGTCGGCGGCCGGCTGGAGGCCGATTCCAGCCCGATCGAGTGCGCGCCGGCGAACCGTGCGCCCACCGGGTGCACAACGTCGTGTGGCAGCTGCGTGGTCGGTAGCTGGGTCGTCATGAGCTCGATCGAGGACGCCACCAGATCGCCGAGATCGGAGTGGGCCGCGTCGGCGGAAACGACGCGGTAGTCGAAATTCTGGGCGCCGTTGGACGCGGTCGCGACCAGCGCCGAGCAAACGACCTCGTTCCCGGCGGAGATGCCGAGTGATGTTCGCATGTCACCTCCCTTCGAGCGGATGGTCATGTGCTGCTGACCATCTCGAATGGACTACCGAACTTCTCGCGTGGATGGCGAGCGATTCGGACTCGGGATCCGGCCGACCCGTCGTCCGGATGGGTCGCGGGGACCAGCCATGGATCACGTGTGGTCTTGCCCTCTGGTGAAGCTGGTTCTCTCAAACGCTTGTACTGTGACGGCTGGGACTACCGGGTACTGCTCGGCTTCCCCTGTGACGCTGGTTGTTTCATAGCTCTCCGTGCGCCCCCGATGACGCCGGTTCGTGATGAACGCAGCGCGCGGAGAACAACCGTCGTCCATAGTGTCACAATCCGTTACCCGAACGTTACAGATTTGCTGATCTCTTGGGAAGTCTTCAGGCCCTTCGGCATGGCGTGACACCGGCCACCGATCCGACACGCCGGCAGAATTGGCACAACCCAACCTTGAGCGCTGGCACTCTCATGTATAGAGTGCTAGTCGGCACTGTGAGTAGTGCTTTAGTGCCAGTTCGACCACTGAGCAGGTGTCCCGGCACCCGCGACGACGGGGCTATGCGCAGGGGTCGACATAGCTAGCGACTGCTTGCAGGTCGCGCGAAACAACACGACACCGATGGTCCGGGACAACAGTTCCGGACGACCGTATATCCCCTGAAAGTGGAGGGCTCAACGTGGCGAGCGTGAACATCAAGCCGCTCGAGGACAAGATCCTCGTCCAGGCCAACGAGGCCGAGACGACGACGGCCTCCGGCCTGGTCATCCCCGACACGGCGAAGGAGAAGCCGCAGGAGGGCACCGTCATCGCCGTCGGCGAGGGGCGCGTCACCGATAAGGGTGACCGCATCCCGGTCGACGTCAAGGAGGGCGACACCGTCATCTACAGCAAGTACGGCGGCACCGAGATCAAGTACCAGGGCGAGGAATACCTCATCCTGTCGGCGCGCGACGTGCTGGCCGTCGTCACCAAGTGACCGAGCTCCGCGCGGTCGGCTGACCGTGCTGCCCGGCCATTGCCGGGATCGAGTCGTCACGACACTGCCCCGGTTCCCCTGAGCGGGGCCGGGGCAGTGTCGTTTCAGCACTGGAACCCTAAGGAATAGGACTTATGGCAAAGCAGATCGAGTTCGACGAGAAGGCTCGCCGGGCTCTGGAACGCGGTGTCGACAAGCTCGCCGACGCCGTGAAGGTCACCCTCGGGCCGCGTGGCCGCCACGTTGTGCTCGCGAAGGCCTTCGGTGGCCCTACCGTGACCAACGACGGTGTCACAATCGCGCGCGAGATCGACCTCGAGGACCCCTTCGAGAACATGGGCGCGCAGCTGGTCAAGAGCGTCGCCACCAAGACCAACGACGTCGCGGGCGACGGCACCACCACCGCGACCGTGCTCGCGCAGGCGCTGGTGCGCGCGGGCCTGAAGAACATTGCCGCGGGCGCGAACCCGATCGCGGTGGGCTCTGGCATCGGCAAGGCCGCCGACGTGGTCTCCGAGGCGCTGCTCGCGCTGGCCACCCCGGTCTCCGGTGAGCAGGCCATCGCTCAAGTCGCGACCGTCTCCTCGCGCGACGAGGAGATCGGCGCCATGGTCGGCAAGGCGCTGACCACCGTCGGCAAGGACGGCGTCGTCACCGTAGAGGAGTCCTCGACGCTGCAGACCGAACTCGTCGTCACCGAGGGCGTCCAGTTCGACAAGGGTTACCTCTCGCCCTACTTCGTCACCGACACCGACAGCCAGCAGGCCGTGCTCGAGGACGCCTTCATCCTGCTGAACCGGGAGAAGATCAGCTCGCTGCCCGATCTGCTTCCGCTGCTGGAGAAGATCGCCGAGTCCGGCAAGCCGGTGCTGATCATCGCCGAGGACGTCGACGGCGAGGCGCTGTCGACCCTCGTCGTGAACTCGATCCGCAAGACCATCAGGGCCGTTGCCGTGAAGGCGCCGTTCTTCGGCGATCGCCGCAAGGCGTTCCTCGACGACCTCGCCGTCGTCACCGCGGGCACCGTGGTGAACCCGGACCTCGGCATCACGCTGCGTGAGTCAGGCCTCGAGGTGCTCGGCAAGGCGCGTCGCGTCGTCGTCACCAAGGACGACACCACCATCATCGATGGTGCAGGCACCGCCGAGGACATCGCGGCCCGCAGTGCGCAGCTGCGTCGCGAGATCGAGGCCACCGACTCCGACTGGGATCGCGAGAAGCTCGAAGAGCGGCTGGCGAAGTTGTCCGGCGGCGTCGCGGTGATCAAGGTCGGCGCGGCCACCGAGACCGCGCTCAAGGAGCGCAAGTACCGGGTCGAGGACGCTGTCAGCGCCGCGAAGGCCGCCGTCGACGAGGGCATCGTCCCCGGTGGCGGTACCGCGCTCGTACTCGCGAGCGCCAAGCTCGACGAGCTGCGCGATTCGCTCTCCGGCGACGAGGCGGTCGGTGTCGAGGTGGTGCGTACCGCACTGTCGGCGCCGCTGTTCTGGATCGCCACCAACGCGGGCGTCGACGGCTCCGTGGTGGTCAGCAAGGTCGCGGATGGGAAGGAAGGCTTCAACGCCGCCACCCTCACCTACGGTGACCTGCTCACCGACGGTGTCGTCGACCCGGTCAAGGTGACCCGCTCCGCCGTCGTGAACGCGGCGTCGGTGGCGAGGATGATCCTCACCACCGAGAGCGCCGTGGTGGAAAAGCCTGCCGAAGAGGCCCACGACCACGGTCATGGACACGGCCACAGCCACTGAGTTCGGTTCGACATGCGAAGGCCCCCCGGAACATTCCGGGGGGCCTTCGTTTGTGAACTTTATGAACAGAACAATGGATTTCGTACGTTGAGTTCAGGGAAATTCCTGGGTTGCTTCCGAAATCGACTATGCACCGAACGTTGGTTCGCGCGTCTTCTTCCCGATGCGCTGCGGCGCCGGGAATGAACGCTAAGAGGCGACGGGCGGTTGCTCGGCGGCGATGGCCGTGAGCAACCGCCCACGCAGGGCAGGGGGCGGCTGAACAGCTGTCACCGCCGCAAATGCGGCGAGGACGTCTCTCGTCTCTTGCACTTCAGCGAGGAATTCCGTGTGTAGGGCAGGGTCCTCGCTATCGAGCAGGTCTTGTACTGCGTGATGGTCTTCGTCGTCGATCGATGCGAGCGCGACGGCGTGCGCGAGATCGATCTGGACTTCGTTCATCTCACGTCACCCCCAAACTTTTTTTCAGTCGTGTCAGTCCGTCCCGGATACGGGACTTAACGGTTGGTAACCCTACGCCGAGATAGGTGGCTACCTCTGCGTAGGTTCGCCCGCCGTAGTAGGCGAGCGAGATGGCCTCTCGCTGGGTCGGTGTCAATGTGGCGAGACCCTCGAGAACGGCCTGTTGTTCGAGCCTTCGCTCGACTTCTTCGGTGACCTCATCGAATTCGTTGCCGAGAACCCTTATCCCGTAGGCGACTTCGCGCTGGGTATGGGCTTGTTCGGCGCGAACCCGGTCGACCGCTCGCCGGTGGGCCAGCGTCATCAGCCACGTCACCGCCGACCCTTTCGCCGAGTCGAAACTCGCCGCAGTCCGCCAGATCTGCAGGAAGACCTCTTGAGTGGTCTCCTCCGCATATCCGGGATCATGCAGAACGCGAAGCACCAGACCGAAGACGCGCGCACACGTTCGGTCGTAGAGCTCGGCGAAAGCTTCCTGGTCGGACTGGCCGCAGCGCTCGAGAAGGGCGGCTAGCTCGATACTTTCGGCTGCGCGTGCCGATACCGCAGAATCCACACGAGGTGGGATGGCTTCTCTTCGGAACGAGTCGCCCTCTGCGGCCGTCGGCCGCGTTGTCACAACGCTCCATTTTGTGTCATCGGTCACTACCGTAGCGTGCCGCTATGACTGCCCTTCTAGTGGGGTGGCGGCAATCTACGTGTGGTCCAGGGACTTCGACACACCGGGCGATTCCTAGGGGGCCACGCCGTGGCACGCCGATAAGTGTTGCGAAACGCCGAACCGACAGCTGGGTGGCTTCTGGCCGTTGCTGCGGCAGGCATATCGGTGGTGACAGCTACCGCTTGCGCGCCGACGCGATCGAAGGTGTTGTATTGGTCGGTCGTTTGCTAGGGATTCGGCGCGCCGCGCCGTGCGGATGGGATCGGATTCCGCGTGGCGCACTCGGCTATACCGCCATGCGGCGGCGGTTGCGGCGCGCGTGCATCTCGCGTTCCGTTTCCGACATTCCACCCCAGATGCCGTAGGGCTCGCTGACTTTCAGGGCGTGGCTGCGGCATTGCATCAGTACCGGGCAGCTCCGGCAGATTTCCTTGGCGCGCATCTCCCGTGCGGTGCGGGCGCGGCCGCGTTCGCCGTCGGGATGGAAGAACACCGCGGAATCCTGCCCGCGGCAAGACCCTCTCATCTGCCAGTCCCAGACATCGGCGTTCGGTCCGGGAAGGTGGGTCGGCATGGGCATGGTGAACTCCTCGTGGTGCGAGCTCGTCAGCGTTGTCGAGCAGTTGTTCTGCAAACAGTTGTGGCCACGGCGCTGGGTCGGCGGCGTGCCTATCGGCCCGCCCTTCGCGGTCGCTGTAATTTCGCGCGGCGCCGACCGTGGCGATGAGTTACGTTAGGTCCAGCCGCGAAATTCCGTCAATAGTTCGACGCAGTAGTTTTCCAAATGTTGGGCTGCGAAATTTAACCTCTACGGTGTTTACTTTTTGCATTGCTTCTGGTGATACTGGTCGGTTGATCGACGGCTCGCATCGAACCGTCTGGCTCGATTCGCGAGTATATCCGCAGGTGGGCGCGGTTTCGGCGGCTGACTCCCCATGCCTGGGGAGCTATGGCTGTCGTGGGGGCGGTCACAGTGCCGATCGGGGCCGGTGGGGCGGCGGATCGGAGATGGCGGAATCGGGGCGCTGAGGTTAATTGCGCGAAACGCATGTGAATTCCTATCGCACGTGCCCGTTGATTGCCCGTACGAGATTTACCTGATGGAAACATGATGTTGGCATTCGAAATGCTGGATGGTTGCCGGGATGTCTCGGCGATGTTTCCGGGGACCCGGGCGTGCTCGCGGCGCGCGATAGAGTTCGGCCGTGTCCGCGCCAGCTATCCCTATATATAGCGAGTCAACACCGCTCGCCGCCGCCGCTTTCGGCGATCGTCGTGCCCTCGGCGCTGCCGAGTTGCCGGTGCCGCGAAGCGCCCTCGATTCATGGCATCGGGCGGTGATTCTCGGCGGCGGGGGCCACTACGCCGCAGCCCGCGCCGAACTTCGGTTACTGCGCTCGCGCACCACCGACCCGGTGCTGCTTTCGCTCGCCGCGAGCACCGAGGGTTCGCTGTTGCGCCAGCTCGGCTGGCATGCCCGCGCCGCGGTCGCCGACGGGCGGGCCGCGGCGCTCGTCCTCCCCACTCGTGCCGAGGGCGGGAGCGGGGTCGGCCCGGACCGCACCGACGCTGTCTGTGATGCGCTGACCGGTCTCGCCGCCGATGCGCTCGGCACCGGCAGGCTCACGCTGGCCACCCGTTTGCTGTGGCGCAGCCACGACGGTCTCGACCCCGAACAGCTGCGCTGGCGGCCTTGGGTGCGCTGGCACTGGGTTTCGGCGGAGACCGCCCTTGCCTCGGGCCGTGCCGACCCCGCGCGCACCCATGCCGAGGCCGCGGTGGAATTGGCCGAGCGTGGCCCCTCGATCCGGCACCGGATCAAATCCAGGCTGCTGGTCGCGGCGGCTGCCGCCGCCGGGGGCGACGCCGAGCATGCGTGCGTCCTCGCCGAGGCGGTCGCCGCCGAATGCCGCGAATACGGGTTGCTTCCGCTGCGCTGGGCATGCGCCATGCTGCGTGCGGGTGTATCCGCCGACGCCGACGCAGCAACCGCTGCCGGCACCGAAGCCGCCGAATGTGCCGCGGCTATTGCTCGGCGTGGCGGGCGGTTTCGGCTCGCAGGTGTTGCCTAGATCTTCCACTGGAGGCGACCCGTGTTGCCCGGCTCCCGGCATTGTGTAGCTATTGTTAGATCCGTTCCGCCCCACCGGCGGAAGCACTGGTCATCCCCGACCGTGCCACTTGTAACGCCAGGAATTTCTCTGACGATGACGAACATGGGCGAAGAGTTGGACCTCGCCGTCACTGCGGCTGCGCAGGGCGACAGATCCGCTTTAGCTCAGGTACTCGAAATGGTCCGCCCGCTGGTGGTGCGCTACTGCCGCGCGCGGATCGGCGCCGCGGAGCGAGGACAACTCTCTGCGGATGACGTTGCGCAGGAGGTATGTCTGGCTGTGATGACCGCCTTGCCCAGGTATCAAGACCAGGGCAGGCCCTTCATGGCCTTCGTATACGGAATCGCTTCGCACAAGGTCGCCGATGCTCATCGAAACGCCGCCCGTAACAAGGCGGAGGCGATGGCCGAAGTACCAGATGTCATATCCACCGACCATGGTCCGGAACAACGAGCTCTCGAATCAGAGACGAGCAGGCAGATGAACAGTCTGCTCGCGACTCTTCCTGAGAAACATCGGGAGATCCTGATCCTGCGATTGGTCATGGGTTTGTCAGCGGAAGAAACCGCAGTCGCCGTGGGCAGTACGGCGGGTGCGATACGGGTGGCCCAACACAGGGCACTCGCGAAACTGAAGTCACAAGTGGCGAGGGCAGGTGAAATGTATGGCTAGGGATGGCGAGCGCGGTCGGGGCGACTGGAAGGCGCGGCTTGGATCGCGAAATAGCGGTCCCTACGCCGAGAGCGTCGGTGACACCGGTCCGGTGGACATCGCAGCGGTACGCCGCGACGATGCGCTGATCGATGCCATCGCAAGCGATGGTCCGGTACGGACCGACAGCGCGGAGGAGTATCAGCTCGCGACGCTGTTGGCCGATTGGCGGGCCGAGCTGTTCTCGGAGCCGATGCCGGGGGAACCGAGCCTCGATGAAATCGTGGCTGCGGTCAACCAGGAGATCGGTGCTCGACAAGTCCGCATCGGCGCACAGACCGGCGGACGACTACGGCTACTTCGCCCGATCGCGGGGACGGCTGCCGCACTGGCACTTGTCATCGGCGGTATGACGGCGTTCTCCTACAACGCCGAACCCGGTGATCCGCTATGGCGGGTCAAGGAGGTCGTGTTCAGCGAACAGGCCCAGACCACCGTGGTTCAGCGTGCCGGCGACTACCTGACCGAGGCGCAGACACTGCTCGATTCGGGTAATCCCGAAATGGCGAAGGCCAAGCTGGAGGGCGCTCGGCAGAACGTGACTCAGGTCAACGACACCGATAAGCAGAGTGAGCTGACGGCGCGCTGGGAATCGGTCCTCGCCGAGCTGCGCAAGAAGGCACCGGATATCGCGAGCTCGATCACGGCGACGCCGACGCGGCCCGCCGAGCCGAAGCCGAGCTCCGACACCTCCGGTACGAAGCCGACGACCGGCAACCCGCAGCAGACCATTCTGCAGTCGCCGGATACCTCGGGGACCAAGCCGCCGACGAGCGCGGACCTAACTGCTCCTGGCCAACCGTCGACTACTGTGCCGCCGGTGATTCCGCCGATCACGGCCGAGCCGACAACGCCCCCCACGCAGAATCCGCCACCGACGCAGGATCAAACACCCCCCGTTGTGCCGACCACGGTGGTCATCCAGCCGCCCGTTCCGCCAACGCAGCCCGCGACGCCTCCGTCGGCCAGCAACCCCGGATCTGTCGTGGTTCCCACCGGGACGGGTGGATCAACCGGGACGGGTGGATCAACCGGAACCGGCGGGTCCACCGGAACGGGGGGAACCGGTGGAACGGGCGGGTCCACCGGAACAGGAGGAACCGGAGGTTCTGGTGGAACGGGCGGAGCAGGCCCCGCCACCTAGGCTCGAGAACAACAACCGATAAAAGACATCAACCGATCGCCGACCGGCGGTCGGCTTTTTGTCTGTGTCGTTGCTTACAGCACGTCTGTGCGAGTCCCGTGCTGTTCGCTCGGCTGTGCGGACCCCGTTGCAAACGGAAGGGTCAGCTGTCGAACCCGTCGAATCCGTCGCCGTGGAAAGCCTCGTTCATCGAGGCATCCGCGTAGCCCCTGCAGTAGTCCCAGGTGACATACGCTTCCGGCGTCGGATCGTAGGCGGGCTCGTGCGGGCGCACGGTGCCGTCGACCAGCAGCTGAAGCAGGTTGGCGCGCAGCATGTCCCAGTCGTGGTAGTGATCCTGCCTGCAGTCTTCGCAGCTGACCACGAGTCCACGGATACCGCGATGCGCCAGTAGTGCCTCGTACACTGCGAGATCGGCGAGATCCTCCTCGACCGCAAGGCGCTCGTGGGGATCCAGCGGCTCGCCGGGCTCGATGGCATCGAGCGCGGCGGACGGGTCGGAGGGGTCTCCGGCAAACGGATCCGGCGGCAAGCCAGGTGGTAGATGGTCACGCACACCCCCACGGTACGCAGAACAGGGGGGTCTTCGCCAGCTATGCGCCACGCCAGTTTCGCCGGCGCGTCGAGTTTCGCGGGTGCGCGTCGCGAGTTGACCAGAGCCGCAGCCGCCCTCGCGCACCGCGATCGTGGGCGAGTTTGCGGGACAGATACCATGGGTGAAAGGCGCCGGCCAGTACCCGACCATTGGCGGAGCCGTCACCATCCATCCCATCAGTTCTGCGCGACGCCGGTCGATCGGTGTCGGTCGCTTTCGACGTCCAGGAGGGGTCGATCCGAATGAGTAATCCCGTACCGGGCGAACGTATCGGAGTCCGCCCCCATACGGGTGGTGACGATCCGAACAAGATCGCCATGCTCGGCCTCACGTTCGACGATGTGCTGCTGCTACCGGCCGCTTCGGACCTCATCCCCAGCTCGGTGGAGACCTCCAGCCAGCTGACCCGCGAGATTCGGTTGCGCACCCCGCTGGTGAGTTCGGCGATGGACACCGTGACCGAAGCCAGGATGGCAATCTCCATGGCGCGTGCCGGCGGCATGGGTGTGCTGCACCGTAACTTGGCGGCTGCCGACCAGGCTGCGCAGGTGGAGACCGTGAAGCGGTCCGAGGCAGGCATGGTGACCGATCCGGTGACCTGTCGCCCGACCGACACCCTCGCAGAGGTCGACGCGATGTGTGCGCGCTTCCGCATTTCCGGCCTGCCCGTCGTGGATGAGACCGGCGAGCTTGTGGGCATCATCACCAACCGCGACATGCGCTTCGAGGTCGACCAGAACCGCCGCGTCGCCGATGTGATGACCAGAGCGCCGTTGATCACCGCGCAGGAGGGCGTCACCGCGGAGGCCGCGCTCGGTCTGCTGCGCAGGCACAAGATCGAGAAGCTGCCGATCGTCGACGGCGGCGGTCGCTTGCGCGGACTCATCACGGTCAAGGACTTCGTCAAGACCGATCAGTACCCGAATGCCACCAAGGACCGCGACGGCCGCCTGCTGGTCGGCGCCGCGATCGGTGTCGGCGACGATGCGTGGTCGCGCGCGATGACGTTGGCCGACGCCGGCGTGGACGTGCTGATCGTCGACACCGCGCACGGACATCAGGCACAGGTGCTGCAGATGGTCACCAAGGTCAAGGCCGAGGTCGGCGATCGCATCCAGATCGTCGGCGGCAACGTCGCGACAAGGGCAGGCGCTGCCGCGCTCGTCGAGGCGGGCGCGGACGCGGTGAAGGTCGGCGTCGGCCCCGGCTCCATCTGTACGACCCGTGTCGTGGCCGGTGTCGGCGCGCCGCAGATCACCGCCATCCTCGAGGCCGTTGCCGCCTGCAAGCCGCACGGCGTTCCGGTGATCGCCGATGGCGGCATCCAGTTCTCCGGTGACATCGCCAAGGCGATCGCCGCAGGCGCGTCCACCGTGATGCTCGGCTCGGTGCTGGCCGGCACGGCCGAATCGCCCGGTGAGCTGATCCTGGTGGGCGGCAAGCAGTTCAAGAGCTACCGCGGTATGGGTTCGCTCGGCGCCATGCAGGGGCGTGGGCAGGCGAAGTCCTTCTCGAAGGACCGCTACTTCCAGGACGACGTGTTGGCCGAGGACAAGCTGGTGCCCGAGGGCATCGAGGGCAGGGTGCCGTTCCGCGGACCGGTCAACCAGGTGATCCATCAGCTCGTCGGCGGCCTGCGCGCCGCGATGGGCTACACCGGCTCGCAGTCGATCGCACACCTGCAAGAAGCCCAGTTCGTGCAGATCACCGCCGCCGGCCTCAAAGAGAGCCACCCGCACGACATCACGATGACCGTCGAGGCCCCGAACTACACCGGTCGCGGCTAGTCGACCCGACGGTAATGTACTGGACCGGTCGGTCGGTGCATGATGGACCTGGCACGCGTGCCATTGCGGCGCCGAGCCAATAGTCGAGCGAAACGGTGGGTCAGGACATAGCGCCGGACCCACCGCCCCCAAGTAACCAACAAAGTCGCGAGCATTACCCCGAACACACCCACTCGCCACGACAACGTCTTCCGAGCGAAGCGAGACCGAGCCCTAGAGTTCGCGGCCGGTCTCGCTTCCGAGCGGCCGAAGCGCATGTGCCGAAGGCGCGAGTCTCGGCCGCTCGGAAGCGAGACCAAGGGGGGCCGCGAACACGCAGCGCCGCAGGCGCTGCAAATAAAACAAGGAGAACAGCCAGTGCGCGACATGGTCGAGATCGGCATGGGCCGGACCGCCCGGCGTACCTACGAGCTGGATGATGTCGACATCGTCCCGTCGCGGCGGACTCGTTCGTCGAAGCAGGTATCGCTGTCCTGGCAGCTGGATGCCTACCGGTTCGAGATCCCGTTCCTCGCGCACCCCACCGACGCGCTGGTCTCGCCGGAGTTCGCCATCGAACTCGGCCGCCTCGGCGGGCTCGGCGTCATCAACGGCGAGGGCTTGTGGGCCAGGCACGCCGATGTCGCGGCGAAGATCGATCAGCTGGTCGAGCTGGTCGGCAAGGGCGGTTACGAGCGGGCCGTCGCGTTGCTCCAAGAACTGCACGCCGCGCCGATGCAGCCGGATCTGCTGGCGGCCGCGGTGGCGCAGGTGCGTGCCGCGGGTGTCACGGTGGCGGTGCGGGTGAGCCCGCAGAATGCCCGCGCTCTGACTCCGGCGCTGGTGCAGGCGGGTATCGACCTGCTGGTCGTGCACGGCACCATTATTTCCGCCGAGCACGTCGGTGACGGTGAGCCGCTGAACCTCAAGACCTTCATCTCCGAGCTCGATGTGCCGGTCGTCGCGGGTGGCGTGAGCGATCACCGGACGGCGCTGCACCTGATGCGCACCGGCGCGGCCGGTGTGATCGTGGGCTACGGCTCTTTCCCCGGTGCGACGACCACCGGGGAGGTGCTGGGCATCGGGGTGCCGATGGCCACCGCGATCGCCGACGCCGCTGCCGCGCGCCGCGACTACCTGGACGAGACCGGTGGTCGCTACGTGCACGTCATCGCCGACGGTGACGTCGCGACCTCCGGTCAGCTGGCCAAGGCGATCGCGTGTGGCGCGGATGCCGCCATGCTCGGTGTGCCGTTGTCGGTCGCCGCCGAGGCTCCGGGCCGCGGCTGGTACTGGCCTTCGGCCGCCGCGCATCCTTCGGTGCCGCGCGGCGCGCTGTTGCCGGTCGACGAGAGCTGGGTCGACAGCGAGGACGGCGACGTGGTCCGGCCGAGCCTGGAGCGAGTGCTGTTCGGGCCCTCCGACGACCCGTTCGGTTCGCTGAATCTCGTTGGTGGACTCCGTCGCTCGATGGCGAAGGCCGGTTACTCCGACCTCAAGGAATTCCAGAAGGTCGGGCTCAGCGTTCGCGCTTGATCGGACGCGCGGTTCGATTGCTCGAATGTCAAGCTCGTTCAGCGTGCGTGACTCGGGGGTCACTCGCTCGCGCAGGAACCGCCGCATCGCGGTGTTCACCGGATTGTCCGGTTCGGTGCCGGCGAGCCCCTGACTACACCGGCCGCGGCCGGCCACAACCCACAGAGCCGCGACAATCACCACCGACGTCCCCACTCGCCCGGTGACCCCGTGTGGTGCGGTGAACGCGCGTCGCGCTCAACGAACTCGTGTCGGAACCGTGCGTTCACGCAGGAACTGCTGGATCGCATGGTTCACCGGTTCCGGGTGGGTCATGGTGACGGCCAGTCGCGCGCCCGCGATTTCGACGTAGGTCGATCCGGTCAGCCCCTGCGTGAGTTGTTGGGCGCGGTCGCGGGCGATGCCGCTGTCGGTGGCGTGAATCACCAAGGCGGGGCTGGAGATTTCGGGCAGTCGGTCCAGCACCGAATCCCGGCCGAGCAGGCAGCCCGCCGCGACCTCGATGCCACGGCGATCGCGCACCAGCCAGCGTTTGGTCCAGATCGATCGGTACCACTCGTCGTCGCCGATCAACCAGTGCGCCAGCTGGTCGACCGCGTCCTGCCTGGAGCTGTCGTCGTACCATTCGTCCAGAAATTTCTGGGTCGCCGTCGACTGTTCGGGAGTCGGTCCGTGTGCTTCGGTGCTGATGAGAATCAGCGCCGACACCCGTTCGGGTGCGATGAGCGCGGTGCGCAAAGCGGTGAAGCCCCCTTGCGCGGTCCCGCCGACCACGGCACGTTCGGCGCCGAGGTGATCCAGCACCGTCAGCGCGTCGCGCGCGGCGGTCCAATAGGTGAAGGGCAATCCCTGGTCCCTGGTGCGTCCGTGGCCGCGCGCATCCCAGGACACAATGCGGAATTCCGGTGCCAGCGCAGCCATTTGCGACGCGAACATCGTTCGGTCCATGAAGAATTCGTGCGCGAGTAGCACCACCGGACCGTGCCCGCCGCTGTCCTCATAGTGGATGTCGGCGTCGATCGCGCGGGCGAATGGCACGAGCATGAGGATAACCAGCGGTGCGGGGGTGCGCGGGACGATTTGCGCCCTCATTAAACTGTGATGGTGGCAGCTACTCAGAGACCGGTCCTTGTCGTCGACTTCGGCGCGCAGTACGCCCAGCTGATCGCCCGGAGGGTCCGCGAATCGAGTGTTTTCTCCGAGGTGATCCCGCATACCACCACGGTGGAGGAGATCGCGGAGAAGCAGCCGCTCGCGGTGATCCTTTCCGGTGGTCCCTCCAGCGTGTACGCCGAAGGCGCGCCGCAGTTGGACGCCAGGCTGTTCGATCTCGGCATCCCGGTTTTCGGCATCTGCTACGGCTTCCAGGCCATGGCGCAGGCGCTCGGCGGCACGGTCGCGCACACCGGCACTCGCGAATACGGCCGCACCGAAGTCAGTATCGACGGCGGCCTGCTGCACGGCGGCCTGCCCACCATTCAGCCGGTGTGGATGAGCCACGGCGATGCGGTCACCGACGCGCCGGAGGGCTTCGAGGTCACCGGCACCAGTGCGGGTGCCCCGGTCGCCGCATTCGAGGATCGGGCCCGCAAGCTGGCGGGAGTGCAGTATCACCCGGAGGTGCTGCACTCGCCGCACGGTCAGCAGGTGCTCAGCCGGTTCCTGCACGACCTGGCCGGCATCCCGGCGACGTGGACCCCGGCCAATATCGCCGACTCGCTGATCGCCGCGGTGCGCGAGCAGATCGGTGACGGCCACGCGATCTGTGGTCTGTCCGGCGGTGTGGACAGCGCGGTCGCGGCCGCGCTGGTGCAGCGTGCCATCGGTGATCGGCTGACCTGTGTGTTCGTCGACCATGGCCTGTTGCGGGCCGGGGAGCGCGAGCAGGTGCAGCAGGACTTCGTCGCCGCGACCGGCGCCAAGCTGGTGACCGTCGACGCGGTCGAGAAGTTCCTCGGTGAGCTGAAGGGCGTCACCGACCCCGAAGAGAAGCGCAAGATCATCGGCCGTGAGTTCATCCGGTCGTTCGAGGATGCGGTGTCGGAGGTGGTGATCGCCGAGGGCGCCGCGATGTCGGATGGCTCGGGTCCCTCGGTCGAGTTCCTGGTGCAGGGCACGCTGTATCCGGATGTCGTCGAGTCCGGTGGCGGCACGGGCACCGCGAACATCAAGAGCCACCACAATGTCGGCGGACTGCCGGACGATCTGGAGTTCGAGCTCGTCGAGCCGCTGCGGCTGCTGTTCAAGGACGAGGTGCGCGCGGTCGGTCGTGAGCTCGGGCTGCCGGAGGAAATCGTTGCGCGCCAGCCGTTCCCGGGTCCGGGTCTGGCCATCCGCATCGTCGGTGAGGTCACCGCGGACCGTCTCGACACCTTGCGGCAGGCCGATGCCATTGCCCGTGAAGAACTTACGGCTGCGGGCCTGGATCGGCAGATCTGGCAGTGCCCCGTTGTGCTGCTCGCGGATGTGCGCTCGGTCGGCGTGCAGGGTGACGGCCGCACCTACGGTCACCCGATCGTGCTGCGCCCGGTCTCCAGCGAAGACGCGATGACCGCGGACTGGACTCGGCTGCCCTACGAAGTGCTGGAGCGGATCTCCACCCGCATCACCAATGAAGTGGCGGAGGTCAACCGCGTGGTCCTCGATGTGACGAGCAAGCCGCCGGGCACCATCGAGTGGGAGTGATGCGCGCCTGATCCTGTTCGATCTCGGCGGGGTTCGGATCGTGTGGTCCGCGCGGTCCTGATCCTGTTCGACCCCAATGGGGTTCGGATCGTGTGGATCGCGCCGTCCCGATCGCGTTCGATCCCAGCAGAATTCGTGGCGTGGCGTGACGGCTGTTCGCAGTCGAGGGAGGGGCGGCCGTACTCCCCGCGTCGAAGGTGTCGCGCCCGATCGACCGTGTGGTTCGGTCGCCGCCTCACTCCATCACAGTGGGTCCCGTCGGCCTGCCGAGGATGAACTGGCCGAGCAGCATGCCACCGCCGAGATAGGACCGGGTCGGCGTCAGCGGGATGATCCGTCCCACCGGGGTTCCCTGGTCGGTCGGTTCGTCGTCGGTCTCGGGTCTGTCGAACGGGTCTGGGGTCATCGCTTTCTCCTCGGTCGTCCGACAAGAATGACCCGTCTTGCGGACGGGTCATTGTCGTCGGTCATGTTCGGTTGTCGGTCAGCGTCTGCGTGGGGAGACCACCAGCAGGATGCCGATGACGATGGCGGCGATCACCACGATCCAGCCGAGTGGGATCACGCCGGTCGCGGGCATCGAGGCCGGGCCGACAAAGGCCCAGACGCTGACCGCGAGCGCGAGCAGGCCGACGATCAGCAGCGAGGCGGACGGTCCGCGTCGGTCGGTCGAGTTGTTGGTCTCGGATTTGTCAGCCACGACGCACCTCCGCATTGCCTGCCCGGACGTTGACCTTCAGATCGAGCACCGGTGCGCCGGGGGTGTTCGGGCCGGTAATCCCGGTGGGGCAGTTGACTTCCCCCATATTGACGGTGCACACGGTGCGCACCGTCATGCCCGCGGGCAGCAGCACCTTGGCCTCGCCCATCTTGACCGCGAGATCTACGCTGCGGCTCTCGGTCAGATTCAGCGACCGCAGGTCCAGCGTGCCGGCTCCCATGGTCACCGCGTAATTCGCATTCAGCTCGGTTATCGAGGCCGGCGCCCAGGTGCGCTCACCCATGGTGGCGTTGTCGAACTCGATCGGGCCGATCATCGAAGCCAGCATGACGAACCCGGCCAACGGGGCGGTCACCACCAGCAGGCCGTAGCCGCGCCGCAGGAACGCGCCGAGCACCATGCCGAGGCCGATCACTGCCAGCGCCACCGCCGCGATTCGCCCCGGCGTCATCCAGTCCACGCCCGAGGCTGCCGCCGCGCCTGCTCCCGCCGCGGCGAGGATGGCAAGGCCGAGCACCACTGGTGTCAGTCGGGAGCGTGGACGTTGCGGGGGCGGCGCGACGATGGTCCGGGTGGGGGTCGGTTCGGGCAGATCCCAGGCGAGCGGGGCGACGCCGAGCGGATCCCAGGAGGGCGGAGTCCGGTCGCCGAAGGCGGCGTGGGTCGGTGCGCTCGTGGTCCTCGTCGGTAGCTGACCGGTCAGGGACTTCGGAGTTTTTGTGCCGGAAGAAGTTTCGTCGGAGCCGAGGCTCTTTTGGACGGGTGCCGAGGTGGGCACCTCGCTGTTCGAAGCGTGGTCGGTGTCGGCGGGCGTGTCCTTGTCGAGCGACGGCGTTGCGCCCGAGCCGGATAGCGAGCCGCCTGTTTCGGGCGTCGTCCTCGTCTCAGGTACCGGACCGCTGGTGTCGGACGACGGGGTCTCGGTCGTGGTGTTCGCCTCGGGTGTCGTGGAGTTCGACGACTGGGTGCCGGACGTAGATGTGCCTGCGAACGGCGCTCCCTGTGGTGACAGCGTGCTCTTGTCGGACAGTGCCGTGTCGGCGCTCTTGTCGAGTAGGGCCGTCTCGGCTCCGCTCTTGTCGAGCAGGACAGTGTCGGTGTCGTTCTTGTCGAGCTGCGCTGTGTCAGTCGTGGTCTTGTCCAGCAGCACTGCCTCGGCGTTGTTCTTGTCCAGCAGGACAGTCTCGGCATCGCCATTGTCGAGCAGCACCACATCGGGTGCTACGCGCTGCGCCTGAGCGCCTGCGCTGCGTTGAATCGGAGTTGCGGTCGCCTCGTCCTGCGGAACCGGTGTCGTCTCGGGCTGAACCGGTGTGTCCGGGACGTAGGCGTCCGGCAGCTTGGTGTACGGCGTGTACACGCTGGTCGACGGGACATCGGGGGAGTAGAAGTCAGCGGTGTTCGTCCGCAGCGGGGATCCGGAGGGGAACACCGTGCCGGGATAGCCGGTCGCGGCGATGCCACCGTCGGCGACGAAACCGTCGAATGCGCTGGTGCCGGGCGGCGGTGTCGGCTGTCGCATATGCAGCATCCACCAGCCTGCCAGCATCAGTGCCATGCTGATCAGCCCCGAGCCGGCCAGCCCGACCCCGACCGGGCCCATGGTGCTCACCGCGATGGCCAGCGCCACGATCAACACGATGGTCTTGGTTTGGGACTGCGAACTCTGCCCCTTGCCGAACAGCGACTCCGCCGCCGACGCCTGATCCCCGTCTTCACTCAGCAGCAGCCAGGCCAACAGATACAGCACGATCCCGGCGCCACCGAAGATCGTCGACACCACGAGCGCGACCCGCACCAGCACCGGATCGACGTTGTAGCGCCGCCCGAAACCGGCCGCGACGCCCGCGATCGGACCTTGCCGCGGCAAGCGGACGGGCCGCGTGTGCCACATCTGCTGGAGTTGATCGCCGAAGCTCGTTTTCGTCATGTTTCCCATAGTGGGCTTGACCAGCACTTCGGCACATCGGGGGTAACCCTGAAAAATTCACTGATCCTTTTGGACCGTCCGGTCTGTACTTGGAGCATGATCGGATCCCCGAACACCCTGATCATGACCAGTAACAAACCCTTCGGGCGGTGGAGCGGGTTTGTCCCTCAAAGGCGACAGCTACCGGCTCGAAGACCGCGACCTGGGCCGCATCCCCGCCCGTTGAACCAACGACTGAAACACGCAATAGGCGGCATCATCGTGCGCTGAACGCGGTCGAGAAGGGTCGGATCCTCTGCGATGAGGTGCCTTCGCCGGTGTGGGGCGTTGCGTCGGGCCGGCACCGCTGCCGATGATCCCGCGAAATACACGGACCGGTGCCTGTCCACCCCTGCCTTTGTCCGCTGTGACCAGGCCGAACACCGTGTCAGTGAGCCTGTCAGGTCGATGTCAGGTCGGTGTCAACCCGGCCGGTGAAAGTAACTCCTGTCAACAGCACAGCAACCGCAACCCCCAGGGCTACGGAAGCGATGCGGGACGAACCCAGTTCACACACCGCACCCATTGCACACGTTAGAAGGAGTACCGCCATGCCCGCATTCGCGACCCCGGAACCGATCACCCTCACCGTCGACGTGCTCTCCGCTGACGTCCAGGTCATCGCCTCCGACCGTAGCGACACCGTCGTCGAGGTCCGACCGGCCGATAAGTCCAAGAAGGGTGACGTGCGCGCCGCCGAGCACACCCGGGTCGATTTCGCCGCCGGCACCCTCACGGTGACAGCGCCGAAGGATTGGCGGACCTACACCCCGTTCGGTGGCAACCCGTCGATCGAGGTGACCATCGAGGTGCCCACCGGCTCTCGACTGAAGGCCACCGCCGCGGTGGGCCGACTGCTGGGCATCGGTGGACTCGGTGAGTGCGACCTGGAGATCGCCGCCGGCGACATCATCGTCGAACGCCCGCTCGGTTCGGTGACCGCGAAGGCCGCCAAGGGCGACATCCGTATCGACGAAGCCTCACGTGGTGTGTTGCGGCTGGAAACCTCGATGGGCGAGCTGGAGGTGGGTATCCGCCCGGGTAGTGCGGTGCGGTTGGAAACCAACACCTTGCACGGCAGCGTGCAGAACGTGATGGGACCGGTCGACCGACCGCGGGACACTGCGGACATCGTGCGGGTGGATGCACGGAACTCGTTCGGCAACATCATCATCCGGCACGCCACCGCCGCCTAACGCACCCAGCTTCCATCGACCCCGAGGTGCTCGGCGAGCTGTTCGCCCGAGCGTGACACCAGAGAGAAACGGAACCATGAAAATGCAATCCCCAACCGCCGCACAGGATCGCCCGGAGCTGCAGAAGGCCATCCAGGAGATCGTCGATTCCGGTTTCGCCGGGGTGTCGCTGCGCGTGCACGATGAGCAGGGCGAGTGGGTCGGCAGCGCCGGGGTGCGCGAGCTGGGCGAGACCGAGAAGCCGCCGACCAACGGGCACATCCGGATCGGCAGCAACACCAAGACCTTCACCGCGACCCTGGTCCTGCAACTGGTGGCCGAGGGCAAGATCGCACTGGACACACCAGCGGCCGACTACCTGCCCGAGTTCGGGCTGGACCAGCGGATCACGGTGCGGATGCTGCTACAGCACACCAGCGGGGTGTTCAACTTCACCGGCGAGTATTACCCCGACGGGACGGTCGCGGCGGGGATCGTCTGGTCGGGCAAGGAGTGGGTGGACAACCGGTTCAAGACCTACCGGCCCGAGGAGTTGGTGCGGCTGGCGTTGTCCAAGCCGGCACGGTTCGAGCCGGGGACGGACTGGAGCTATTCCAACACCAACTACGTGCTGGCCAGGCTGCTGATCGAGAAGGTCACCGGCCGCTCGTTGGCCGAGGAGATGCAGCGGCTGATTCTGGGGCCGCTCGGACTGTCGGACACCGTGGCACCGACCACCCAGCCGGAGCTCCCCGAGCCGCACGCCCACGCCTACTACCGGTACGAGGACGCCGGTGAGCAGCAGACGGTCGACGTCACCCGCCAGAACCCTTCCTGGATCTCCAGCGGCGGTGACATGATCTCGACTACCCGCGATCTCCACACGTTCATCTCCGCGCTGATGGGCGGCGAGCTGCTGCCGGCCCCGCTGCTGGCCGAGATGTGCACGCCGGAATCCAAGGTCGGTTACGGCCTGGGGGTGTTCGTGCAGGACGCGGGCCCGAACGGCGGCACCGTCATCTCCCACAACGGCGGCATCGCGGGCCACGCGGCGCTGATGTACAGCACGCCCGACGGCGCCAAGACCCTGACCGCGTCGCTGAACTATGTGGACGACGCCGCAATGTCGCTGGCAGCGGCGTTCCAGAAGGCGACGCAGCGACTCGTCGAGGAGGTGTTCGGCGGCGGGCAGGCCGGGTCGGCCGACGCGGCCTAGCCGGCACAGCCGACGGGCTGGACACCGCATGTGCCACGTTCAACAAGCGAGCGTAGACGCGACGAGTTCACGCCAGCTCGCTTGTGCACCCTCCCTCGTCGCCTCGGTGAAGCGCGCTTCACCGAGGCGACGTCGCGCTGTCTGCTCGATCCGGGCCACATCCGGTTGGGAACGATCGGGCAGTCCGCGTACTCCGGCACTCGCCGCGAGCAGTCGCACAGCCTGCTCGTTTTGGTCGTCACGGAGCGCCAGGTCAGCGATCCCGACAAGTATCTGAGCGACAAGAGGCGCGTGCCCCGCCATGGTTGCCGCCCGGAAGGCCGCGGCATGTTGTTCCCGGGCTTCGTCGAGACCGCTTGCCAGATACCCGAGCAGGTCATGTATCACCGCACTGATGTTCACCTGCTCCGCGTCGCTGCCCAGCATGGTCGTCGCGACGTCGATCTGCTGGTATGCCTGCTCGGTATCACCGCTCCAGCGGGCCAGCTCCGCCTTCGCCAGGGCCAGTTCGGCCAGTGCGCTCGGCCAGGCGACCTGATCCGCGCAGCGCTGCGCCTCGGACATAGCGGCCGCGCTCGCCTTCGCATCACCCAGCAGCCAGTACAGCTGAGCCTGCCGCGACCGCATCCGGACCACATCCTCGATCGCGCCGACCTCGGTGACCACCGCGATCGCCTGGTCGAGATGCTCGCACGCACCGGCGAACTCGCCGCGCATGGCGATTCGATTCGCCAGCTCGGTCAGCGCGAACGACATCCCCCAGCGCTCGCCGAGGGCCCGGAACTCGGCAAGCGCCAGCTCGAGATACGCGTCCGCATCCCGCCCGTCGTGGCCGAGCACAATCCGCAATTTGCCCAGCTGCAGCCGGGCCAGTGCACGCACCCAGGGATCGTCGTCGGTGAGCAGCGATTCGAACGCGGGCAGATACTCGTCCGGCCCCTGCAACATGCGTTCCAACGCGCCGACGAACCCCAACGTCGGATGGCCGGCCCGACCGCCCCGGCTGAACTGGTACGCCTTGTGGATCCATTCCTCCACCTGGTACTCGTCATTCCGTCCGGAGCTCACGAAATGCACGACCAGCCC
This sequence comes from Nocardia sp. NBC_01009, assembly GCF_045208035.1. NCBI lineage: Bacteria > Bacillati > Actinomycetota > Actinomycetes > Mycobacteriales > Nocardiaceae > Nocardia > Nocardia sp. NBC_01009. Next base: position 2,331,084 of record NZ_CP108695.1, read on the forward strand.
GTACACCGTCGCGCGGGTCCCATCGTCCACCTCGCCGGGCGCGTCGGCGGCCGCGGTGATCAGTTCCAGGCCCTCGGCCTTGTGCCCGCCGAGCCACCAGTACCAGCCGGCGGCCGCCGCGAGCCGCAGCGCCCCGGTCGCGTCGCCGGCCGCGAGCGCGCCGCGCATCGCAACCGCGATGTTGTCGTGCTCGACCTCGAGCGTGGCGAGCCACTCCAACTGCTCGGCGCGGCGCAGATGCGGCTCCGCGGTGTCGGCGAGTCCGGTGAAGTACGCGAGATGCGCATGGCGCGCCGAATCCGATTCCCCCGCCTCCACGAGCCGGTCCCGGGCGTACTGCTTGATCGTGTCGAGCATCCGATAGCGCGGCCCGCTTTCCCCCGCGGTGCGCAGCAGCGATTTCTCGGTCAGCGCGGTCAGCAGCTCGAGCACCTCCCACTGCTCGACCGCCGCGTTCTTCCCGTCCCCCTGCCCTTCGGGCCCGCCCCCCGCGCCCGTGCAGACCTGCTCGGCCGCCTCCAGGCTCGCGCCGCCGGCGAACACCGCGAGCCTGCGCAGGACCATCCGTTCGGCGTCGGTGAGCAGCTCCCAGCTCCAGTCGACCACCGCTCGCAACGTCCGGTGCTGCGGCAGCGCGGTACGGCTGCCGCCGGTCAGCAGGCGGAACCGATCATCGAGGCGGTTGGCGAGCTGATCGAGGGACATGGTGCGCAGTCTGGCCGCGGCCAGTTCGATCGCCAGTGGTATCCCGTCGAGCGCCCGGCAAACGCGCGCCATTGTCGACAGTGTGCGGGCATCGGCCGCGAGATCCTTGTGCACCGCACTGGCCCGGTCCCACAACAGCTGAATGGCCGGGGAGGACTCGATCTCGCCGGGGTCCGCGTCCTCGGTCGGCAACGCCAGCGGCTCGACCTGCCATAATGCCTCACCCGTGATGCCGAGCGGTTCCCTGCTCGTGGCAAGGATCCGCAGCCGCTGGCACTCCCCGAGCACCCGGTGGGCGAACGCCGCCGCGGACTCGATCACGTGCTCACAGTTGTCCAGGATCAACAGGGTTTCGCGCTCGCGGATCGCCGCGATGAGCCGGTCCATCGGTTCCGCATTCGGTGCGCCGCCGAGCAGCGCATCCCGGAGCCCGAGCGCGGCGAGCGCCGATTGTGCCACGTCACCATTCGCGCCGACGGACGCCAGTTCCACCACCCAGGCCCCGTCCGGCAGGTCGTCGAGCAGGGTCCGCGCGGTTTCCAGGGCCAACCTGGTTTTCCCTGAGCCACCGGGCCCGGTCAACGTGGTGAGCCGATGGTCGGCGATGAGTTCGCGCACGACGGCGACGTCGGCGTATTTACCGACGAAACTGGTCAACTCGGCCCGCAGGTTCGTCCTGCGGTCTTCCTCCCGCACTCCCACTTCGCCGCGCAACAGCGCAACGTGCAGTGCGGACAGCTCCGGTGAGGGATCCACGCCCAGCGTGTCGGCGAGTGCCTCCCGTGCACTTTGGTACACGATCAGTGCCTCGGCGCCACGACCCGCGGCGCCGAGCGCACGCATCAGCGCGGTGACGAGCCGTTCCCGTACCGGATGCCGGGCCACCAGCTCGGTCAGCTCGGTGACCATCTCCGTACCCCGGCCGAGGCGGATCTCCGTTTCGTATCGATCCTCCAGAGCGGCGAGGCGCAGCCCTTCGAACCGGGCAACGACCGCGTCGACAGCCGCGTTGTCCCGCACATCGACGTCCTGCATCAGCGAACCGCGCCACAGGTCGAGGGCTTCGCGCAGCGGCTGGGCTCGTTGCGCGTCGTCACCGCCGCGGGCCTGGTCGAGAAGCTGTTCGAACCGCACGGCGTCGACAGCGTGGGGTTTCACCGCCAGCCGGTATCCGCCCGCCTGCTTGTCGAGCAACCCGTCCGGCAGCACCCTCCGCAGTCGGGAGACCAGTGCCTGCAAGGCGTTCGCCGCGTCGGAGGGCGGCTCCTCACCCCAAATCCAGTCGACCAGCGTCGCTTTCGGGACCACGCGACCGGGTTCGAGCGCAAGGGCGATCAACAGCGCCCGTAATCGAGCACCTGGTACTTCTATCAATCCGCCGTCATCTACTCGGATCTCGAGCGGTCCAAGCATCCCGATCTGCACCCGGACCATTCTGCCGTGGACGACGGGCAGTCAGCGGGCCGCCCCTCGGATGACAACCGCTCCGAACAACGACCAGCACAGCCTCGGAAGAGTAGACGCGTCGCGGCCAACGATTTGTCCGCTGCTTGCACTGCCGGATAGTCGGCGGTAGCGCATCCGAGGCACCAGGCGGAACATGTTGCCGGGCAAGCAATTCGATGCCCGATGTGACCGGGTCGAACACCGTGTCAGGTCGGTATCAGGTCGGTATCAGCCGGGCTGGCGACAGTGTTCATATGAATAGTTCAGCAATTGCAGCCTCTGGTCTGCGGAAGGCGTACAGGGACAAGACCATCCTCGATGGCATTTACGGCGTGTGCTCCCTCCCGGTCACCCGGGAGCAGAGGTAACTGATGGAACTCGAGGTGGACCGGGAGCGCTGCATCGGCGCCGGCATGTGCGCACTGACCGCCCCCGGAGTATTCGACCAGGACACCGAGGACGGCCGGGTGGTGCCGCTGGACCACACACCCGCGCCCGAGCGGGAGCCGGCCGTCCGAGAGGCCGCCCAGGTGTGTCCGTCCGGCGCGATCACCATCGTCTCCGACACGACGACCGGTAAACCCATCCCTACCAACTGATTAGGAAAACCCGATGAGTCAAACGGTTCCCGTCCCCAACGGCCTCCCCATGGAGCGCAATGCGGGCCCCTTCGACCCGCCCCGCGAGATCACCCGGCTGCGCGAGGCTCGCCCTGTCAGTCCCATGGTCTTCCCCGACGGTCACGAAGGCTGGCTCGTCACCGGCTACGACGCGGTCCGCCAGCTCATGGCCGACACCCGGTTCAGCTCCCGCCGGGACATCGGCGTTGTCCACGTGCCATACGAGACCCCCGGTATGCCCGTCGCCACCGAGCCGTCCCCGCAGCTGCCGGGCTTGTTCATCGCCATGGACCCGCCGGACCACACCCGGCTGCGGCGCAAGCTCACCGGCGCCTTCACCGTAAGACGCATGAAAATGCTCGAAGAGCAGATCATCGACATCGCCGAGCGGCAACTGGACGAGATGGCGCGCCTTACCCCGCCGGTCGACCTGGTCAAGGAGTTCGCGCTGCCGGTGCCTTCGCTCGTGATCTGCGAACTGCTCGGTGTCCCCTACGCGGACCGGGAGAACTTCCAGGTCAACTCCGCCAAGTTCTTGGTCAAGGACCAGTCGCTCGACGAGAAGATGGCCGCGTTCGGCGCAATGACCACGTACCTGGCCGAACTGGTCACGCGCAAGCGCGCCGCCCCTGGCGAAGACATACTGTCCGACCTGGCCCGCCATGACGACCTCAGCATCGAGGAGCTGACCGGCATCGCCTTCCTGCTGCTGCTTGCGGGCCATGAGACCACCGCCAACATGCTGGCACTGGGCACCTTCGCGCTCCTCGAGTACCCCGAGCAGCTGGCCGAACTGCGCGCTGATCCGGAGCTGGTCCCCGATGCTGTCGAGGAACTCATGCGCTACCTGTCCGTTGCCGATATCTTCTATCGGTACGCCACGGAGGACATCGAACTCGGCGGTGAAACAATCGGCAAGGGATCGACTGTCGTTGTCTCATTGCTGGCCGCCAATCACGACCCCCAGCGCTTCGACAACCCCGACACCCTGGATATCCACCGCAAGGCCCGCGGTCACCTGTCCTTCGGCCACGGTGTCCATCAATGCCTCGGCCAGCAGCTGGCCCGCATCGAGATGCGCGCCGGTTTCGACGGACTGCTGCGTCGCTTCCCGACCCTCGAGCTCGCCATTCCCGCCGACGAGGTCAAACTCAAGACCGACATGAATATCTACGGCGTCCACGAACTGCCGGTCACCTGGACGGAAACGGCCCGGTAGAACCGTCGGGCGAGCGCGTCACCTGTGTGGGCAGGGCCGAATCGAAACAGCGGTTCAGGCAACGCCGGGCCCTGTTCGGGTAGGGCGATACATCGCGGTGCCGACAGCCTTTTGTCTTGCGGATCGGTCGAGAAAATCGGTCTCCGGTTGCGTTCAGCCCGTCCGGCGTGGACTTGCTGCGAGCTCGATTCGCTGGGCAAGAGCGGTGCAGTCGATTGGTTGAGTCGTGTCGACTACGACGGTGGGTGTGATGCCGAGTGGCTCGGCTTGCTCGGCCCACACCTGCCAGTCGTCGGCCAGGCGCTGCTGGTCCTGATACAGGGCTGGACGGCGTCTGCGCGCATAGCGGGCCCTTGCTACCTCGGCTGGGACGTTGCACCACACTTCGACAGCGCGGTCGGCCCGCGTCTGTTCGATGCCTGCCTCGGCGAATGGCAAGTCGCGTGGTTTGAACCACCACGAGTCGATGACAACGGTTGTCAGTGTTGCCCGCGCGAGCGCCCACACCGCGTCCATGGCGATCCCGCCGATTGCGGGGATGACGACCGTATCGTCGACACAGCCGGCCAGCGCTTCCTTCACGACGTCCTTGGACAGGAACTGAGCCCCCAGCGCTGCGGCCAATGACCGGCCCAGCGTCGATTTGCCCGAGCCCGGCAATCCGTTGATCAGCACCAGAAGTTTGTCCACCGGGACATCATGACGAGGCGGGCCGTGATCGAAGAATGTGAGGACAGGTGGACGGCGGAAGTTCCCCGCTCGATTCGGCGCTGATGTCAGGTGATCCTGATCGGCAGGTCGGTGCGTTGATCGAATTGATCAAGCTCGGTGATGGTGCGGCTGTTGCCGACATTCTGCCGCTTGTCGGTTCGCGTGATGTCGCCGTTCGTAGTGAAGCGGTGCGGGCAATCGGATACCTGGGTGTGGCGCTGGTTCCGGTTGTCGGTCCGGTGCTGGTGCGAATCGCCGCCTATCGGTCGGGCGATCGATCGCAGTTAGAGGGGATCACTCGCGACGCAGCTCGAATGGAAGAGGACGAATCGGCCCGCTTCCTCAACGATTTAGAGGATCTGTTGCGGCCCCCGGTACCACCGACGTTGCCGGAGGACTCCACGCTCATCACGACCATCCTCGATCTGGTCGCGATGCGCTGGCCGTTGTACTCGCGGCAGGCCAGGCATATCCGCGACCAGCTGCCGACAGCGTGACCCAGCGGGCAGCTCGCTGTCGATTTCCACCTCACTTGTCACATCTCGACCATGTCGATCTCACCGCTGGTGACGAATATGACCGGTATGCGGCAACGGCCCTGTAGTCACAACCAGCGAAGATCAGGGTGTTTCCTGATGGTCGGGTGTCGGTGGGGCGTGTCAGTATCGAAAGCATGTACCCGTCTGTGCCGGCGTTCGATGCTGCCCGTGGGTTCGATGCTGCCCGGGGGTATGACCCTGCCCGGGGATTCGACCCTGGTCGGGGATTCGGTGTGCCCGGCGGATCGGGGTCGATGCCGGTGTTCGATCCAGGGCTGTCGCCGTATCCGCGGCTGGTGCGGCGCTCGGGTGGGCGGATTGTCGGCGGGGTAGCGGGCGGTATCGCCGATCACTTCGGGATCGACGTTTTCAAGGTGCGGATGGCGTTTGTGCTGCTGTCTGCGCTGGCCGGGGCGGGCATCGTCGGCTATGGGTTGTTGTGGATCTTCACCCCGGGCGGTGCGGATGCGGATCGGCCTTCCGGTGCGGAGCGCCGGCAGGGGATCGGGCTCGCGCTGCTCGGGATCGGGCTGGCGGTCGCAGTGTCGTGGCTGCTCAGCGGGACCGCGGCGAAGGTGATCATGCCGATCGTGGTGGTTGCGGTCGGTGCGGCGCTGGTGTGGCGCGAATACGACACCGACGGTCCGCGGTCGCTGCTCGGGCTGCCCGCGCGTCCGTCGGTGGTGACCTGGTCGCGCATCGTCGCGGGGGTCACGCTGATCGTGCTCGGACTCGGTGTGGTGGTGCTGGCCAGGATCGATCTGAGTTCCCTCGGGTCCGCGCTGATCGCGGTGGCGGTCACCTTGGTGGGGGCCGGTCTGCTGACGGTGCCGCTGTGGCTGCGCATGATGCGGGCGCTGAATGCCGAACGCGCGGCCCGTATCCGCAATGAGGAACGCGAGGAGATCGCATCGCACCTGCACGATTCGGTGTTGCAGACCCTGGCCCTCATCCAGCGGCAGGCCGACGACCCGCAGGAAGTGGCCCGGCTGGCCCGCGGCCAGGAACGCGAACTGCGGAAGTGGCTTTTCGAGGATGCCGGCCCCGCGCAGTCGAGTTTGGCCGCGGCCTTGCGCACGATCGCGGGTGAAGTAGAGGACCAGCACGGGGTGAAGGTCACCCCGGTGACCGTCGGGGATGTCTCGATGGATCCCGGCGACACCGGCGCGGGCCTACCCAAGGAGCATTTCACCGCCCTGCTCGGCGCGAGCCGGGAGGCCCTGGTGAACGCGGCCAAGCATGCCGGAGTCCCGGATATCGACCTGTTCGCGGAGACCGAGCCACACCAGGTGAGCGTCTTCGTGCGCGACCGCGGCACCGGGTTCGATATCGCGGCCATCCCGCAGGATCGGCAGGGTCTGGCGAAATCCATCCGCGGCCGGATCGAACGACGCGGCGGGCAGGTGGAGATTCTGTCGAACCCCGGCCGAGGCACCGAGGTGCGGATCATCATGCCGCGCAATGATTCCGGTGGTCACGACGATCAGGATGACGCGTCCGCGCCGACCGCTGCCGAAACGGTAGACCGGGTTCGGCAGCCGGTGCATCCCGGAAAGTGACGCAGTCCGCGCGGTTGGTGTGTCGGTTGTCGCGGATGGATCAGGAAGCCCGGGGGTTCCGGGTGAGTCTTGTGGTACCGATTGAGTGCGGGCAGCCCGAGGGCGGTCGGCAGTCAGGGTGGGCGATCCACCGACAGTTAGAGGAGAAGTAGGTGACCGTGCGGGTCTTTCTCGTCGATGATCACGCCGTATTTCGTTCGGGTGTCCGGGCGGAGCTGAGCCGCGAGCCCGATATGGAGGTCGTCGGGGAGGCCGGTGGGGTGACCGAGGCGGTTGCCGGGATCAATACCGCCAAGCCCGATGTCGTGCTGCTCGATGTGCACATGCCCGAGGGCGGCGGGGTCGCGGTGCTTTCCGGGATCGAGGATGGGCCGGTGTGTTTGGCGCTGAGCGTGTCCGACGCCGCCGAGGATGTGATCGCGGTGATCAGGGCAGGCGCGCGCGGCTATGTGACCAAGACGATCTCGGGATCCGAACTCGCCGACGGCATTCGCCGGGTTGCCGGTGGCGATGCGGTGTTCAGTCCGCGGTTGGCCGGGTTCGTCCTGGACTCGTTCACCGGCAAGTCGCCGGTCCCGGAGCCGCCGCTGGATCCGGAACTGGATTCGCTGACGCCGCGCGAACTGGAGGTGTTGCGCCTGCTCGCGCGCGGCTACACCTACCGCGAGATCGCGGAAACCCTGTTCATTTCGGTGAAAACTGTGGAGACGCACGCCTCCAACGTGCTCCGCAAAACCCAGCAGTCCAATCGCAATGCGCTGACCCGCTGGGCGCACCGCCGTCGCATCGACTGAATGCGCTCACATCACCGCGATGAGAATGGCGATGATGATGATCAAGCCGATCAGGAGGCCGACGGCGATCGCCAGCGGTGCCATGCTCGGCTGCGGCGGCTTGGCGCGCTGCGGCGGCGGTGCGCTCACCCCCACTGGTTGGGTGCGATGCGGCCGCGGCAGCGGCGTCGAGTGCGGACTGCGCAGTCCCGATGCGGAATTCCGCGCCGCCCACGCCGGAATCGTGCCGTCCTCGGTGCGCACCGGAGCGCCGAGAATATAGGGCCCGGTCCCGGGACCGAAGGCGGCGGTGAGGATTTCATCCCTTGCCTGGGCCATTGTCGGCCGCCGCTGCGGTGCGGGTTCCATCATGTGCAGCAGGGCGTTGGTGAGCATGCCGCTGCGGGTCGGCGGAATGATCTGCGCCATCGCCGCGCGCGTGACGAGGACATCGGTATCGTCGTCGAGACCGAACGGCGGCTGCCCCTCGATCGCGGTGTAGAGGGTGGCGCCGAGGGAGAAGACATCGCTCGCCTCGGTCGGCTGCGCGCCACGCGCCACCTCGGGGGGTAGGTAGGCGGGGGTGCCGGTGATCACGCCGTCCGGGTCGTCGGAGCCTTCGCCCGCGCCGCGCGAGATGCCGAAGTCGCTGAGCTTGGCCATGCCGACGACCGGACCGCGGTCGGCGACGAGGATATTGCCCGGCTTGATATCGCGGTGCACGATGCCCGCGGCATGCGCGGCGGCCAATGCATCGGCGACCTGGGCGCCGATCTGCGCCACCTCGATCGGCGGCAGCGTGTCGACCAGCGACAATGCCTTCGCGACATTGCGCGAGGGCAGGTGCTCCATCACCAGCCATGGCTCACCCGCTTCCAGCACCACGTCGTAGACGGCGATGGCGTGCTCGTGCGAGAGCTTCGCCGCCACCCGTCCCTCGTGCATGATCTGGCTGCGGATCGCGTTCGCCTCCGCTTCGCCGAGGCCGGCGGTGGAGAGCACCTGCTTGATGGCGACCTCTCGGTTCAGCAGCCGGTCGTGCGCGAGCCACACTGCGCCCATGCCGCCTCCACCCAGCTTCGACTGCAGGCGGTAACGGCCGGCGACCAGATAGTCCGGGCCGACAATGGGGCGGGGGCGATCGATCATGGGTGCAGGGTATCCGAATTCGGTGGTAGCTGGCCTGATTCGAGTCGAGAGTCCGCCAGCCACGGACGGTGATTTCAGCGCTCGTCTATGCCGGGCTCGCAGTGCGCGTGACAGTACTCGCGGCGTGCTCTTGACGGATCCCAGGGGTGGGTTTCTACTAAGAAGGTATCGAACGTATATTCGATACTGATCGATAGCTGGATCGGTGCTGGCTCTTGCTTCCGCTGACGGGAAGGGGGCTGCCCCGCATGCTTCGCCGTCGGGTCCATCGTGGGAAGTAGGTGGTAGAGATGGGTGCGGATGCGGAATCCCGAACGGGAGTCGGGCGGGATCGGACGCCACCGGGTGTGGCGCGTGGCGATGCGCCGACGCTGGATGAGCTGCGCAGGCGAATGGCGGCGATACCCGGTCGTGGTGCGGCGGCGGCCGAGCGGATTCCGCTCGGCTCCGAACTGCGCCGTGAATCGCTTGCGGTTCCGCCTGCTCTTGCGGAGTTATTGCCCGACGGCGGCCTGGCCAAGGGCTCGGTCGTGGCCTACAACGGGACGAGTTCATTGCTGGCGGGCTTGCTGGCCGCGGTGACCGAGGGCGGTGGGCACGCCGCGGTGGTCGGGGTGCCACGGCTCGGTCTGCTCGCCGCGGTCGAGATGGGCGCTCAGCTCCAGCGGTTGGCGGTCGTCGCCGATCCCGGCCCCGATCCGGTGGAGGTGGCCGCAGTGTTGCTCGACGGCCTCGATCTGGTGGTGCTCGGCCTCGGCGGCGTCGCCGTCCCGCCCGCTCGGGCTCGCGTGATCGCCGCCCGCACTCGCAATAAGGGAGCCACTTTGGTGGTCACCAATGGCGGCTGGGCCAATCCGTCGCTTCGTCTGGACACCAGGGTCGCCGGATATGCGGGCCTCGGAGCGGGCCGTGGCAGGCTCCGCTCGGTATGCCTGGAAGTCGATGTCCGTAGCAAGGCGGGACCGCCTCGCCGCGGTCGGATAGCGCTGCGCCCGCGCGCGGGCCGAGTGGAATGGGTGTCGCTCGAAACCCTCGACGCGACAGTGGAAACGCCGGACACGCGCGGTGCGGCATCGTGAGCGCGTACTTCGGGGGTGTGTCATTCGGGGCGGTAGATCCGGCAAGTGAGGTGACGCCCGATGTGCGTGGTGCGGCACCGTGAGCCGAGCGGGCCTGTGGTGTCGCTCGCCGATGCGAGGTCGGATACGCATGGCCGCGGCCCGATGTGCCGGCCCGCACGCTGCCCGGCGCATCGGGACCGGGGCGTCGGGCCGCTCGGACGCGGATGGGCGAGGTCGGACGATACGGCCGATTCATGGGGCGTGGCACGGTGATTCAGCCGGGCCGGGTGCGGAGCGGTTCGCGGGTGCTGGCGCTGTGGTGCCTGGATTGGCCCGCGGTTGCGGCGGCGGCCGTGGCGCAGGTTCCGGCGACTCGCCCGGTGGCGGTGCTGGCCGCGGGCAAGGTGGTCGCGTGTTCGGCGATCGCGCGGTCCGAAGGGGTGCGGCGCGGGCTGCGGCGGCGCGAGGCGCAGGCGCGGTGCCCGAATCTTCTTATCGTGCAGTCGGATCCGGATCGGGATGCACGGTTGTTCGAGCCGGTGGTCGCGGCCGTCGATGCGACGGTGCCTGGGGTGGAGGTGTTGCGGCCCGGGCTGCTTGTGCTCGGTGCGCGTGGCGCGGCGCGGTTCTTCGGATCCGAGGAGGTGGCCGCGGAGCGACTGGTCGATGCGGTGGCCGCGGTCGGGGTGGAAGCTCAGGTCGGGATCGCCGACGAACTGTCCACGGCGGTGATCGCGGCACGGCGCGGCGCGATCGTGCCGCCGGGGGACGGCGCGCGATACCTTGCTCCACTGCCGATAGCCGAGCTCGCCGTCGAGCCGAGCTTGGCTGCGCCGGAGCGCGCCGACCTGGTCGATCTATTGCACCGCTTGGGACTACGACGGATCGGTAACTTTGCCGCGCTGACCTCGGTCGAGGTCGGATCGCGCTTCGGCGCCGACGCCGTGCTCGCGCACCGCAGCGCGCGTGGCGTGCCCGAGCGCCCGCCGTCGGCTCGTCGTCCGCCGCCGGATCTGACGGTGCAGTACCGCTGCGATCCGCCGATCGATCGAATCGATGCGGCCGCCTTCGCCGGTCGCATGCTCGCCACCCGATTGCACGCCGTGCTCGCCGCGGCCTCGGTGTCCTGCACCCGGTTGTCGGTATTCGCGGAAACTGAATCGGGCGAACAACTTTCGCGTATCTGGCGGTGTGCGGAGCCGCTGACTCCCGAGGGCACCGCCGACCGGGTGCGCTGGCAATTGGATGGCTGGCTCACTCGCCGCGACGGTGCCAGGCCCACCGCGCCGATCACGCTGCTGCGACTGGAACCCGTCGAAGTGGTGGCCTCCGGTGCGCTCCAGCTAGGGCTGTGGGGTGGGGTCGGGGAGGAGGACGAGCGGGCTCGTCGCGCCCTGATCCGGGTGCAGGGCCTGCTCGGCGGCGAGGCGGTGCAGGTCGGTGTGCTCAGCGGTGGTCGCGGCCCCGAGGAACGCATCACCATGGTCGCGCTCGGCGACGAGCCGGTGCCCGCCACCGACCCGGCCCTGCCCTGGCCGGGCCGCATGCCCCAGCCCGCGCCCGCGGTAATCCTGGTGAACCGTCCCGCGGTGCGTCTGGAAGCGGCCGACGGTACCCCGGTCCAGGTCACCGACCGTGGTCTGTTCACCGCGGACCCGGCCCGCCTGCACTGGGGGAGCCGGAATTGGCACTTGGCGGGCTGGGCCGGACCATGGCCGGTGGACGAGCAGTGGTGGACGCCCGAATCGCCCACCGTCGCGGCCGGCGTCGCGGCCCGCGCGCAGGCTCAACTCGCAGGCGAACCTGCCGACGTCCGCGTTCTGCTCCTCATCTACTACTCCGAAACCTGGCGCGCCGAAGGGCTTTACGACTGACCGGGCCGCGTCCAGACCATGGCCATGGTGAAGGGATGACCGCGCAGGTCCGCCCATTTGGGCTTGGCTGCCAGCCAGGCGTCGTCCACAAGTGCCTCGACCATTTCGGTGAGCACCCAGCCCGCCGCCAGCGCCGCGGACATGTGCGCGCTTACCAGATGCAACTCGGTGCTGATCGCGACCGGCGCACCCGATGCAGTCGTGTAATGCGTCGGCATCCCGGTCACCATCATGAACTGGGGGTGGTAACTGACCATGACGCAGGAAGCGCCCGGCGCGGCCAGCCGCCATGCCTCTGCGTAGTAGGGCTCGAGTTTCGGCAGGTGCTCGTCGATCAGCGAGGAGATCACCAGATCGTAAGCACCGCTGGGCAATCCGGTATCACGAACGTCTGCCTGCGCCAGCGTGGTGTGCGCACCGCGGGTCCTGGCCAGCTCCAACATGCCCGTGCTCATATCGACGCCGTCGATATTCGTGATCCCACGACCACGCAGCCAAGCGCCGGTGCGGCCGGTCCCGCAGCCGAGATCGGCGGCGCGCCGCACGCGCGCCCAATCCGGATGGTGCAGCCGCGCCAGCAGTGCGAGGTCCATCTCGTCCATGACGGTCTGCTCGTAGGTCGGAGCCCACCCGTCGTATCCGGTGGCGACGTCGACGGTGGGATAGTTACGGCGGTCGAAATCCGCGAAGGACGGCATGGAGCGAAGTATTGCCTGGACCGCGCAGCGCTCGCCAGCCGATTTCCGCCGGATGCGCCGACCGATCGCCATGCGTAGTGAGTCCGCACTCATCCTGATGACGAAGCCCCGGGCCGTTGCGGAGGGGCTCCTGGGACTCGGTGTGGTCGATGGTGCGTCTGGGAGTGATCCCTGCAACAAGTCGGGAGTCGGTGCCCGGTGCCCTCGGTATCCTCGGAGATCGTGGATCTGACCGTGAGCCGGGCTGTGCTCGATGACGTACAGATCGCCTACCGGGATTTGGGGGCGGTCTCGCTCGATGCCGTTCCGGTAGTGCTCGTGCACGGCATGGGTGGGGATGGGCATACCTGGGATCGGTTCGCGCACACGTTGGTGCAGGCGGGCCGCCGGGTGATCATCCCCGACCTGCGCGGGCACGGCCGCAGTTCCCACACCGACTCCTACCTGTTCGGCGAATTCGGCGCCGATGTGCTGAAACTGTGTGACCGACTCGGTCTGAGCACCGTGGACCTGGTCGGACATTCGCTCGGCGGCTACGCGGTGTCCTGCGTTGCGCAGGAACGGCCGGAATTGGTGCGACGTCTCGTCATCGAGGAATGCCCGCTGCCGCTGCGCTCCGGCGACGAAGAGGTGACGCTGACCCGCCGCTTCCCGACCATCCCCGAACTCTGGCACGCTACAACCAGTCTGATCCGGCATCCGCGCGCGGTGCTGGCCTTCGACCGTTCCATGACGCGGACCGCGCTGGAACAATTCCGCAAACCCAACCCGGAATGGTGGGACCGGTTGCGTGACATCACCGCACCGACCCTGGTGCTGCGCGGCGGCCCCGGCGGCATGGTCGACCCGGAGAAACTGGCCATCGTGCACACCGACATCCCGGACTGCACAGTGACAGCGTTCTCCTGCGGCCACAGCATCCACCGCGACCGCTACCGCGAATTCGAGGCTGCTGTCCTCCCGTTCCTCGCCGCGCACTAATGGCCAGAAGCCGGGCTGAGGTGGCACGGGTCGTGACGCGCCGATGAGCGGATTCGAGGGAATGTCGTGTTCGGCGGCGGCCGCCGTCGATATTCCATTGCCAGGCACCGCGACTCGGGTGACCGGCTGGCTGTGCGTCGAGCAGCCGGGCGCGTGGGGCCGTGACGTCATCGGTGACGAGGTGCTCGGGCCGGAGATCACTGCCGAACTGGCGGCCCGCACCAAGGCGGCGCAGGTCCGTCCGACGCTGATCCGGCGGCCGGGGCGCAGTGAATTCACTGGTGCCCGAACGGTTCTGATCGCAAGCTCACGGCCAGAGGGTTCGTGGTGCGAACGCTTCGAGATCACCGATCTGAAGCAGCTGCTCGACCTGGATCTGCACCTGCTCAACGGTCCGCCGCCGGGAATCGGTGCACCCGTCGACGATCCGCTTGTCCTGGTGTGCGCCCACGGAAAACGCGACCAATGCTGTGCGCTGCTCGGCCGCCCGATCGCCGCGAGCCTGGCCGCCGAATACCCCGGCCGCGTGTGGGAGTGCTCGCACACCGGCGGCCACCGTTTCGCCCCCGCCGTGGTCCTGCTGCCCTCCGGCCTGACCTACGGCCGCCTCGATGCCGCCGGTGCGAGGCAAGCGGTCGAAGCCGCCACTCGCGGCGAGGTCTCGATGACCGGTCTTCGCGGCCGCAGCTGCTACAAACCCATTGAACAGATCGCCGAACTCGCTGTGCGCGAACAGATTTCCGCAGCTACCGACGAACTCGCCGTGCAACTCGAGCCCACCGCAACTACCTTCGGCCCGATGGGTGCCTCGGTGGAGTCTGCGTCGGCTTCTGTGCCGGTGGGGGACTCGGCAGGGTCTGTGTCGGCCTCTGCGTTGGTCGAGGGCTCGGCAGGGTCTGTGTCGGCCTCCGCGCAGGCCGGTGCCTCGGTGGCGCCTACGACCACCCCCACGGTGGCGAGTGCCTCGGCCGCCCCGACGCTGGCAGGCGCAGCAGTGGTCACTCACCGTGATGGCCGTCGTTGGCGTGTGACTGCACGCTCGGTGGCCTTCGCTCCACGTCAAGCCAGTTGTGGCGCGGCGCCGAAGCCGGTGACCGCGGTGGTCGCCGACGAAATCCGGCTCCTCGCCGACGATTAACGCTCGAGATCGCCGAATCTCGAGTGGCGGGTAACGTACGGGCGGAGGCCAGGCAGCTGCACATTGCCGCCAACACCCCCTTTTCGGCATGGCTATGTGGGGCGCCGTCCGCGCGCAGGCGCGCAACGATCTCCCGGAACCGTGCCTGGTACTGGGCTGATCGCTGCGGCGCCATCGCCCCCTGCGCGATGGCGCAGCAGCGCTCACCAGTGGGTGCCGGGAACCCAGCGGGCGGCGCGGCGCAGGGCGGTGCCGGTGACGCGGCGTGCCGTCGACTGCGGACGTGGCTCGCGTTGGGGAGTAAGGGTTTCCGGTATTTCCTCCGGGTCGGATTCCGTTTGCTCGCCTTTGGCTGCGGGCGAGTCGGGCAGTGCGCGGTAATAGCGATGCAGGATGCGGTCGCGGATCTTGGGGGTGAGCAGGGCGCCGTATTCGGCGAAGGTGCCCAGCGGCACGTCGATGCGCTTGGGGCGTTCGGTGAGCGCGCGCACGATGGTGGCCGCCGCCCATTCCGGGGACTCGGCCGGGCCCTGATCGCCGCTCGGGGTGATCATCGGAGTGCGCACCAGCGGCATGTGGATGGTGGTGAAAGTGACACCGTCGGCCATGGTTTCGACCGCAGCCACCTCGGTGAACTTGTCCAGCGCTGCCTTGCTCGCGAGATATGCGGCGAAGCGCGGGGTGGCCACCTGCACACCGGCGCTGCTGATATTGACGATGTGGCCGAACTTGCGTTCCCGCATCTGCGGCAGCAGGGCAAGCGTGAGCCGCAATGCGCCGAAGTAGTTGACCGCCATGGTGCGTTCGAAATCGTGCAGCCGGTCGGTGGAGCGGTGGATGGCGCGGCGGATGGAGCGGCCAGCGTTGTTGACCAGCATGTCGACGTGACCGTGTTCGTCGAGGATGGCCTTGACGACCTGGTCGACGGATTCGGAATCGGTGATGTCGCACTGATATCCGTAGGCGATGCCGCCCTCGGCCCTGATTTCTTCGACCACGGTCGTGAGTTCGTCGCCACGGCGCGCGAGCAGGAACACGATGGCTTTCTTGTCCGCGACGGCAAGTGCCGCCGCCCGGCCGATGCCGGAGGAAGCGCCGGTGATGAGGATGTGTCGGCCGGTGAGGTCGCGGCGGTTGCGCCGGGCCGGCCCGCGCGGGCTGGTGTCGTCAGCGGATGCTCGGGTCATCGCTGCTCCTTTGCAGGTCGATTTGGCACGAACTTACTCTTAAGTAAGTTTACCTGCCAAGTGGGCCCCGTCACAGCAGGGCTCACGCTCGAACGCATCTCGAATCCTTCGAACATATGTGCGATACTCTGCGCATGGCGGACGATCGGATGGCGGAAGTATTTGCCGCGGTGCGGCTCGGAAGTGGGAACCCGGAGGTGGCCCGGCGGCTGCTCGAGGAATTGTGGATCGAGATCGGTGTAGGCGGAGATCCCTTGCACCGCTGCCTGATTGCGCATCATCTTGCCGATCTGCAGGACGCCGCCGATGGGGCGCTGCTGTGGGATCAGCGCGCGCTCGCCGCGGTATTCGGTCCCGGCGTTCCGCTCGACGAGGGGCTCCGTGGTTTCCTCCCCGCGCTGTATCTCAGCCTGGCCGACAGTCACCGTCGCGTCGGCGACTTCGACACCGCCCGTATGCAATTGGCCATCGCCCGTGGCCATCTCGACATCCTCGCCAACGACGCCTACGGCGCCGTGATCCGGGCCAAGCTCGACCGGGTCGGGGCCGCGCTGACCGCCGCGTCGAAAGAGTCGCTGCCAGCTGGCTGACCTGCGGCGACGGGTGAATCTCCGAGATTGCCGCCCGTTGCCCCTTCTTAATCTTTCGAATGTATGTTCGAGAATTGAGGAGGTGATATGTCATGGGTTGGAGCAATGGTCCACCAACCTGGGCGGAGCTGGAGCGGGTGCTGTCCGGGCGTCCCGGCCGGACCAACCCGGAGGCGATGTACCCCGGCGACGGCGGCGACAGTCCGGCGTGGTCGCGCAAGCGCGGCGCGTATCGGGCCGAGCCGGTCGAACCCGCCGAGGGGCCGGTGGTGCCGTATGCGGAGTTGCACGCACATTCGGCCTACAGCTTCCTGGACGGCGCGAGCCAGCCGGAGGAACTGGTGGAGGAGGCGGTCCGGCTCGGGTTGGCGGCGATCGCGCTCACCGACCACGACGGCTTCTACGGAACCGTGCGCTTCGCAGAGGCGGCCAAGGAATGGGGGATGCCCACGGTCTTCGGCGCGGAGCTGTCACTCGGTGCGCAGCGGCAGGCGGCGGCGCAGGCCGTAGGCGCGGATTCGGCGCCGCGCACCGGCTCGCCCGACCCCGCCGGTCCGCATCTGCTCGTACTCGCCAGGGGCCAAGAGGGGTATCGGCGACTATCGCGTGAGATCGCGGCCGCCCACATGGCCGCGGGGGAGAAGGGCATTCTCCGCTACGACCTCGACGCGCTCACCGCCGCGGCGGACGGGCACTGGCACATCCTGACCGGTTGCCGCAAAGGCCATGTCCGCCAAGCCCTCGAGCGTGACCTCGGTGCGGGAGACACTCGCCTCGCCGAGGCGGAAGCGACCCTGCGCGATCTGATGGCACGGTTCGGCGCCGACCGGGTGAGCGTGGAGCTCACCCACCACGGCATTCCGGAGGACGACGAGCGCAACGCCCATCTCGTCGCGCTGGCCGACCGGCTCGGCCTACCCGTGCTGGCCACCACCGGAGCGCATTTCGCCGGACCCGGCCAGCGTCGCCGCGCCATGGCGCTCGCGGCGATCAGGTCGCGCCGGAGCCTGGACGAGATCGCAGGCTGGCTGGCTCCCACCGGCGGTGCACACTTGCGCTCCGGCGCGGAGATGGCGCAGCTGTTCGCCGCCTGTCCGCAGGCGGTGGCGAACGCGGTGGCGCTCGCCCGCGATTGCGCCTTCGATCTGAAGTTGATCGCACCGAAGCTGCCGCCGTTCGATGTGCCTGCTGGACACGACGAGAAGTCGTGGCTGCGTGAGCTGACACTCGCGGGCGCTGCCGACCGATATGGTCCACGAGCGGGAAATCCCCGGGCATACCAGCAGATCGAGCACGAGCTCGCCGTGATCGACAAGCTGGAGTTCCCCGGCTACTTCCTGGTGGTGCACGACATCGTCACCTTCTGCAAGGACAACGACATCCTGTGCCAGGGCCGTGGTTCGGCGGCCAACTCGGCGGTCTGCTACGCGATCGGCATCACCAATGTCGACCCCGTCGCCAACAATCTGCTGTTCGAACGGTTCCTCTCCCCGGAGCGCGACGGCCCGCCCGATATCGATGTCGACATCGAATCCGATCGCCGTGAGGAGGCGATCCAGCACGTCTACACCAAATACGGTCGCGACTATGCCGCTCAGGTGGCCAATGTGATCACCTACCGCGGCAAGTCCGCGGTGCGTGATGCCGCACGCGCACTGGGCTTTTCACCGGGCCAGCAGGATGCGTGGAGCAAACAGGTGAGCCGCTGGACCGGCGTCGGTGGCGAGACCGGCACCGACATTCCCGCGGAGGTGCTCGAGTTGGCCACCGAAATCGAGGGTTTGCCGAGGCATCTGGGCATCCACTCCGGCGGCATGGTGATCTGCGACCGGCCCATCGCCGATGTCTGCCCGGTGGAGTGGGCGCGGATGCCCGGCCGCAGTGTGCTGCAGTGGGACAAGGACGATTGCGCCGCGGTCAATCTGGTGAAGTTCGATCTGCTCGGCCTCGGCATGCTCTCCGCACTGCACTACATGATCGATATGGTGCGCGAGCACAAGGAGGAGACGGTCGAGCTGCACAAGCTGGACCTGAAGGAAGCCGCCGTCTACGAAATGCTGTCGCGCGCCGACTCGGTGGGCGTTTTCCAGGTGGAGTCACGCGCTCAGATGGCCACGCTGCCCCGGTTGAAACCGCGGAAATTCTACGACCTGGTCGTGGAGGTGGCGCTGATTCGACCGGGTCCGATCCAAGGCGGCTCGGTACACCCCTACATCCGCCGCCGCAACGGGCTCGAAGAGGTGACCTATGACCATGAGGCCCTGCGGAATTCGCTCGCGCGTACCCTCGGCGTGCCGCTGTTCCAGGAGCAGCTCATGCAGATGGCCGTCGATGTCGCCGGTTTCACCGCAGCCGAGGCCGACCAACTGCGCCGCGCCATGGGTTCCAAACGCTCTCCGGAGCGCATGGAACGACTCAAGGACCGGCTGTACGAGGGTATGCGCGAGCTGCACGGCATCACCGGCGAGATCGCCGACCGAATCTACGAAAAGCTCTATGCCTTCGCGAATTTCGGCTTTCCGGAAAGCCATTCACAGAGCTTCGCCTCGATCGTGTTCTATTCGTCGTGGTTCAAGCTGCACCATCCCGCGGCCTTCTGCGCCGGTTTGCTACGTGCCCAGCCGATGGGCTTCTACTCTCCGCAGTCGCTGGTCGCCGATGCCCGCAGGCACGGGGTGCTCGTGCACGGTCCCGACATCAACGCCAGCCGCGCCGAACCGACTCTCGAGCAGCGCGGCACCCAGGTGCGCCTCGGCCTCGCGACAATCCGCCACATCGGCGCCGACCTCGCCGAACGCATTGTCGCGGCCCGCGGGTCGGTGCCGTACACCTCCTTCGTCGACCTCACCGGCCGCGTGGAACTCACTGTCACTCAAGCGGAGTCACTCGCCACGGCGGGCGCGCTCGGCAGCCTCGGCAGCACTCGCCGCGCGGCGCTCTGGGCGGCGGGCGCCGCTGCGGGTGAACGTCCCGACCGTCTGCCCGGCACCGGCGCCGCCACCACCGCCCCTGCCCTGCCCGGCATGAGCGAGCTCGAACTCGCCGCCGCCGACGTCTGGGCCACCGGCGTCTCCCCTGGCAGCTACCCCACCGAATTCCTGCGCCCCCAACTCGACGCCCTCGGTGTCATCCCCGCCTCCGGCCTGCTCGCCGTCCCCGACGGCTCCCGAGTCCTGGTCGGCGGCGCCGTCACCCACCGGCAGCGCCCCGCCACCGCCGCGGGCGTCACCTTCCTCAACTTGGAAGACGAAACCGGCATGGTGAACGTCGTCTGCTCGGTGGGCCTGTGGACCCGTTACCGCCGCCTGGCCCAGGGCGCCCCTGCTCTTCTCATCCGCGGCCGCGTCCAGAACGCCGAAGGCGCGGTCAGCGTGGTCGCCGAGCATCTGCAGCGCATGGACCTGCGTATCGAGGCGAAGTCTCGCGACTTCCGTTGATGCTCAGAACATTCCGTTCTGGTTGACCGAATCCGCCGGGATCGGCTGCGTGCGGCAGTCCACGGTGCGGTATCGATCCGACTCAACCAGCCGGACCAACCGTGGCCGCCGCTCACCGATCAGATCGAAAGGTTCCTCGTCAGGCTGGTCGGCGTCGTACCGGCGGGATAACCCGGGTGGCGAGCTCGGTGACCGAACTCACTGCAGCGGCTAGTCTTCGGTCATGCGCAAGCTTGCTGTCGTGATGACCGGCCTGCTGGGTTTGACGTTGCTCGTCGGGTGCGGTGACGACAACGGCAGCTCCGCCTCGGATGGGTCGACCATGGCCACTGCACCCGCACCCGCACCCGCGATCGCGCCGCCAGGGCTGCGCGAACAAGGCCCGGCGACGAAACAGGACAACCGTGGGCAAGGCGGTGAGTCGATCACGCTGCGTAAAGAGGTTGTCACCGGCAGCGTGTCCCTCACCGCGAGCGACCCGGTCGGCACCGCCGGCAAGGTCGCCGATCAGGTGCGGCTGCTCGACGGCCGGATCGATAGCCGCACCGAACAACCGGGCAGCGACGACGTCGACCCGAGCGCCACGCTCACGGTGCGGGTGCCCTCGGACAAGACGGACAAGTTCATCGACGGCCTCGGCGGCCTCGGCCGCGTCACCCAGGTGAGCACCAACCGCGATGACGTCACAATGCAGTGGGAAGACCTCGACGCGCGGATCAAGGCGCTCCAGGCCTCGGTCGACCGGCTGCGCGCACTCATCGCCGGCGCAACAAGCACCGCGGATCTCATTGCCGCGGAAAGCGCCTTGTCCAGCCGCCAAGGCGAACTCGACAGCCTCACCGCGCAGAAGCGTCACCTCGACGACCAGGTCGCACTGTCCACGTTGACCATCGACATCACCACCGCAGACAAGAAGTCCGACGACGACGGGCCGACCAATTTCTGGGATGGCATCGTCTCGGGTTGGCACTCGCTGATGGACTGGCTGAAGGACGCGGTTGTCTTCAGCGGCAAGGCGATTCCGTGGCTCGGTTTCCTCGTGGTCGTCGGCGCGGTGGTCTGGGGCATCGTGCGCATCGTGCGGCGGCCCGGCCGGAAACCAGGTGCCACGGCGACAGAAGAATCGGCTACGCCGAAGAAACCGGCGGTCGCGGCGGAATCGGTGCCCGAACCGAAGGCTGCGGCCACCTCGAAGAGCCCCGATACCAGCGGCGAGACAGGAGCGGCAGGTGTCGACAGTGGTAAGGGCGACGATAAAACCGAATAGCCGTAAAGGCCCGCTCATCGAAACCCTCGACGACGGCACTCTGCAGCTGTACGTCCGCGCCCCCGCCGTCGAAGGCAAGGCGAACAAGGCCGCCATCGAACTCCTTGCCGAGCACTACGGCGTCCCCAAATCCGCTGTCCGCCTGGCCGCCGGCGCGACCTCGCGCTTCAAACGCTTCGAAGTCGACCTCTGAAATTCGTGGGCTCCCGCATAAGGGACGAGGCGTTTACACCCCGCCGGGAAAACCGAGTTGCCGCCAAGCTTCGTACACGGTGACCGCGGCTGCGTTGGACAGGTTCATCGACCGCCGCCCCGGCAGCATGGGGATCCGCAACTGCTCAGTGATATGGGAGTCGGCAAGCACCTCCGTGGGCAGACCGGTTGGCTCGGTGCCGAACAACAGCACATCCCCCTTCCGATAGGCCACCTCGGTGTAGTGCGTCTGGGCCTGCGTAGTGAACGCGAACACTCGCTCGGGCCGCAGCGCCTGCCACGCCGCCGCCAAATTCTCGTGCACCGTCACCGAAGCCAGATCGTGGTAGTCCAACCCGGCCCGTCGCAGCTTCGACTCCGAAAGGTCGAACCCCAGCGGTTCGACCAAATGCAGCTCACACCCGGTCCCGGCGACCAGTCGGATCGCATTGCCGGTATTCCCCGGGATGGCCGGCTCGTGAAACATCAATCGGAACACCAGGCCAGTCAATCAGGTTCTGTTGCAGCCAACTTGTTTGCCTACCGTCGGCGATCGCAGGATCGGCCATGCACGCGGGTGCGTCGGCTGTGGGCCGGAGAAGGCTTACTCGGCAGGCCGCTCCGGCAGGGCGCAGGCCATGCCGTCCGCCATTCCGGTTGGACGCACGCCGAGGCCCTGGTTGAGGCGGGCCCGTTCGTTCTCCCAGGCGATGGTGGTGGCCAACTCGGCGACCTGTGTCTTGGTCAGCTGTGCCAGCAATGCGGTGCGCAGGTCGTCGAGCTCGGTGGCCGGGGTCGTGGTCATGGCTTCGGCGAAGGAGATGACGAGTCTCTCCAGGTCGCTGTAGGCGTCGCTGGTTCGGTAACGCGGCAGGTCGGTGAGTTGCTGCTCGGTGAGGCCGCTCGACCGGGCCACCGCGGAGCCGATGTCGAGGCAGAATTCGCAGTTGACAAGGCCGGCGGTTTTCAGCTCGGCAAGGTCCTTGAGCTTCGGATCCAGTCGATTGCTGAACAGCAAGGCCGTCTCGTACCCGATCGTGCTCATCAGGACCTGTGGTCGTCGGATGAGCCAGCCGAGTAGATCGGACCGGTTTCGCTTCGCCTGTCGAATCGCGCGCAGGGTTTGTCGAATCCGTGCGAATGCCTTCATTGCCGGTACCTCCTTGCGTCGGATCAACCCACCGTACCTCGAAACTACGCCCTGTAGTAGAGGCTTTCCATGCTCCGAAAACTGTGGTGCTGGTCGGCGGCGCGGCCTTGTTTGCGCCGGACATCTCATCGAGGTCGAAGGTGTCGCCGTCGTCGAACAACTCACGGTGGGATGACCGCTGTCTGTGACCGGCCGCTTGGTGTCTGCAAGAATCGGTGCGTGACCGACGTGGACGCCTCTGCCGCCGAACGGCAGTCCGGTAGGAACCGGGGTGAGCAGTTCCTGCGCTCTCACCTGCCGATGGTCATCGTGGCGGTGGTCATCGTGCTCGCGGTGATTTTTGTCGCCTCGGATCGCTGGCGTCGTGGGGCGCTGTTCTTCGGTGGCGCGACGCTGCTGGCTGCCGCCTTCCGGCTGTGTCTGCCGACGGCTCGGGTCGGCCTGCTCGCGGTGCGCAGCAAGCCCTTCGATGTCGCGACCTTGAGCATCCTCGGCACCCTGATCGTCTTCATCGCCGCGACGATCAACACCCTCGGCGTCGGCTGACGGGGCAGCGCTCGCGTCGGATTCGTGACTGGGGTGACGGAGCGAAATTTTCGGTGGGCACAAGGTCGTTCGGTTGTCCTCGCCGATGTCGTCGGCGAGGACGACGCCCGCATCAGTTAGATCACCGGTCGGCGGGGTAGCGCTCGGCGAACACGGTGTGCTCGCGCGGGCGGCGACCGGGGTGCGGTGGGTTGGCGTCGCTGTAGCCGAGGGCGACCATGACCGTGATGGCGAGGTCGGGGCGGTCGTCGATGCCGATGGCCTTCTTGACGAGGTCCGGGTCCCAGCCGTTCATCGGCGCCGAGGACAGGCCGAGGCTGGTGGCGGCGAGCATGACGTAGGTTGCCGCGATCATCGCGTTCTTCACGGCGTTCTCGCGGATCAGCCCGCGTTGGTGCAGCGAGTGGAATTCGGCGCGGGAGTCGAACATCGCGGTGAACTCCGCGTTCCATGCGCCGTTGCGGCCCGCCAGTTCGGCGATGTCGGTATTGCTCGCCTCCCAGGCTGCCGTCTCGGCGACGAAGACCAGCACCACCGGCGCCTCCAGTGGTTGCGGCTGACCGAAGGCGGCGGACGACAGGTTGCGGCGGCCGGACTCGCTGGTCACCACCACGATCGAACGGTCTTGCATATTCCACGCGGTGGGTGCCTCGACCGCCAGGTCCAGCAGCTCCTCGAGCAGCTCCCTCGGCACCGGGTCCGGGCGGTAGTGGCGCGTGGTGCGGCGGGTGCGAATGGCGTCGGGAACCGAAAGTGTCTGTGTTGTCATGATTCTTACTATCGGAGAGTTGCTCTCCAATGGGAAGACGGCACTTGAAAGTGCGTTACACTCGAAAACGTGCGTACGATCCATGAGGCCAGTGGGCTACCTGCCGATGTCTACTCGGCGAAGTGTCCTACCCGGCAGCTCCTCGACCAGGTCGCGGGTAAGTGGACGGTGTTGATCGTGGATGCCCTCGCCGACGGGACGATGCGCTACACAGACCTGCACCGCCGCATCGATGGCGTCTCGCAGAAGATGCTCACGCAAACTCTGCGTCAGCTCGAAACGGACGGATTCGTCACGCGCACAGTGCATCCCACCATTCCACCGCGCGTCGACTACGACCTCACGGAGCTCGGCCGCAGCCTGCGCACTCCGATCGCGGCGCTACGCGAGTGGATCGAGACCAATATCAACCGGGTCGAGGAGGCCAGGCGTCTCGCGGCAGGCTGAGGCCGGTGCGGATATCGCGACCCGATCCACGCCGGGTGTCTCGGGTAGTAAACTGAATCCTCCGGCTCGCAATGGTTTTCATGAGCTATAGCTCGGATGCCGAGCGAGTCCGAGGCCGTCCGGGAACCCGACGGTCCGGTCCGATGCAGCGACTCCAGTGCAGGGGAAACGGCATGAGTGATACCGATGGCGGGAGCGGCGGGGCACATTCGCTGTGGACCGTGGTGGCCTTCGACGACAACGGCCGCGAGGGCGCGCCGCTCGTGGGGACCGCCATGGCGGGCGATCTGGATATGGCGGCGGGGCTGGTCTGCGCGTATCTACCGGCCCTGGAACAGGATTCGAAGGGCTACTACCTGGTCGCCACGCGCAGCAGGGCGGGCGCGGGTCGGTTGACCGGCTGCCCCGCACGGCCTGCGTGGATCAGTAAGCCGTTTCGCAACGGTGCGGAATGGGCGACAGGACCGTGGAGCGCGCTGGAGGATGATCGCGCGCCCGAGGGGTAGTGCGCTAGCTCGCTTCGGCCACGACCGCGCGTCCGCTGCGCGCACCGTAGCGGCTGCGCGCCTGTGCCGGCGTGATCGTCTCGAGCTCGGCGGGCGGTTCTCCCTTCAGGTGCTGTTCGAGGATCTGACCCGCCATCGGAGCGATGAACGGCGCCGCGACGATGAGGCCGTAGGAATTGAACGCGGACGCGCCCCGCACGATGATCCGGGCGGTGGGACGGACCAGTAGATCCACGATGCGCGGCCGATCGAACCTGCCGAGCTTGCGCATCCACTTCGGCAGCGTGGCGACCGAAGCCAGCGACAGCAGCCTGCTGCCCGCGAAATAGCTGAGGCCCGCACCGTTGCGCAGTGAGGTCCACAGCAGGTGGTGCATGCCCTCCTCGGCGCGCTCGGAGGTGCACAGTCGCGGGCGGACCCTGGCGAAGTATGCGCGCACCTCCTCGCGGGAGCGCGGCACGTCATCCGGCTTGCAGGTCTGCAGTTCGGCCGCGATCGCGCACTCGTGCCAGTAGCGCGTCTCCTCCTCGGGAGACAGCGGGCCCGGCCCGAACATTTCGTAGGACTCGAGTACCGAGTGCCAGCCGGTGATGTGGATCCACAGCTGGGTCTCCGGGCTGTTGGCGCTGTAGCGCGTCCCGCTGATCGGTTCGATGCCGGTCATCGGGGCGTGCACCTGCATCAGGTGCTCGGCGGCCTCGATGGCTGTGCGGCCGTCGGCGACCGCGACGATGAGGAAGTACGAGAAGGTGTGGTCGAGGCGCTTGCGCGGGTCGGTGTAGATGCCGCGGGAGTCGGCGACGGCCGCGGTCAGGAACGGGTCGAAATGTTCGAGGACCACCGCGCGCTGGAAGCCGATCACTGCGGTCGGTGCGGTCCAGATCTTCCAGCTCGGCGAGTCGGGGGCTCGCTGCTGACCATCGCCGAGATGCTCGGCCGGCTGGCGGTCAGTGAGCCCGACGCCTATCCCAGAGAGCGGCTGCAGGCCTACGTGCGTTCCATCGTCGGTCTGCTCGTCGGCGCACCCGTCGCCGAATAGGCTTGGGACAAGGTATTTCGCATGCCCGGCAACCAGTGCCCGGGCTCGCCGAAATAGCGGGTGTCAGTCGACCGGCTTGCGGTGCACCCGAGCCAGCCGCATCGTCTCGGTCAGCAGCTTCGACACCGCGGCCGCCTCGGTGAGGAACCCGTCGTGGCCGTCGCGCGAATGCACGATCTCCAGTCCATCGCAGCCGGGCAGCCCATCGGCCAGTTCCTGCTGGGTGCGCAGCGGATAGAGCCGATCGGAGTCGACGCCGCCGACCACACACGGCACCGGCGTCGCGGCAAGCGCGGCCTCGACCCCGCCGCGCCCGCGCCCGATGTCGTGCCGGTTCATCGCCTCGGTGAGCAAGACGTAGGTGGCCGGATCGAAACGGCTACAGAGTTTGTCGGCCTGATGGTCCAGATAGCTCTGCACCGCATAGCGGCCGCCGCGCCACGGATCCTCGTCGCCCTGCGCGTTGTTCTCGAAGCGGTGATCCAGCTCGGACTCGGTCCGATAGGTCAGGTGCGCGATGCGCCGTGCGATGCCCATGCCGGTCGTCGGGGCGCGATCGGTGTCGTGATAGTCGCCGCCCTGCCAGTCGGGGTCGGCCTTGATCGCGGCGATTTGCGTTGTCTGCGTGCCGATCTGGTCGGCGGTGGCGCGCGCGCCGACGGCGAGCACCAGGGCGGCGCCGACCCGATCCGGGGTGCCGACCATCCACTCCAGCACTCGCATGCCGCCCATCGACCCGCCGACGACCGCGGCCAGCTTTTCGATGCCGAGCAGATCCATCAGCGCCACTTCCGCGTTCACCTGATCGCGGATCGAAATCTCCGGAAACCTTGCGCCCCACGGCTTTCCGTCGGGAGCCAGCGAGGTGGGTCCGGTGCTGCCCATGCAGCCGCCGAGCACATTCGTCGCGATGACACACCACTCGTCGGTGTCGATCGGCGCGCCGGGACCGACCATGCCGTCCCACCACCCGGGCAGCGGATGGATGTCGTCCGGGCGTCCGATCACATGCGAGTCGCCGGTCAGCGCGTGCTCGACCAGCACCACGTTGTCCAGCGTGGGGGAGAGCTCACCCCAGCGCTGCACGGCCAGGTGCACGTCCTGGACGACCGCGTCGTTCTCCAGCCGCACGTCCCCGATGGCGATCATGCCGAGCCGCCCGTCCGGCGGTGGCAGGGCCACCGCCGCGGCGGGTCGCACGGCACTCGGTTCGGCGCGCACGGTCACGTCGCCGCCGCCGCGAAACCGGCTCGCAGATCGGCGAGGATGTCGTCGATTCCCTCGATGCCCACCGCCAACCGAACCAGCCCCGGCGTGACGCCGGAGGCCAACTGCTCCTCGGGTGTCAGCTGCGAGTGCGTGGTCGAGGCAGGATGGATCACGAGAGAACGCACATCACCGATGTTAGCGACATGACTGTGCAGTGCTAATGCGTCCACGAACTTCTTGCCCGCATCGACCCCGCCGCTGAGCTCGAACGCAACAATCGCGCCCGGCCCCTTCGGCGCGAGCTGCTTGGCGCGCTCGTGCCACGGCGAGGACGGCAGGCCCGCGTAGTACACCGCTTCGACGGCGGGCTGGCCGGTCAGGAACTCGGCCACCGCCTGCGCATTGGCGACGTGGCGCTCCAGGCGCAGGCTCAGCGTCTCGACGCCCTGACTGATCAAGAAGGCGTTGAACGGCGACACCGCGGCACCGAGGTCGCGCAGCAGCTGCACGCGCGCCTTCAGCGCGTACGCGGGTGCGCCGAGGTCGGCGAACACCGCACCGTGATAGCTCGGGTCCGGTGTGGTGAAACCCGGGAACTGCGGCTCGCCCTGCTCGTCACGCACGGTCCAGTCGAACGTGCCGCCGTCGACGATCACACCCGCGACCGCGGTGCCGTGGCCGCCCAGGTACTTGGTCGCCGAGTGCACGACGATGTCGGCACCGTGCGCGAGCGGCTGGATCAGGTACGGGGTGGCGACCGTGTTGTCCACGATCAGTGGCAGTCCGTTGGCGTGCGCGATCGCGGAGATTCCCGGGATGTCGAAGATGGCGCTGCTCGGGTTGGCGATGGTTTCGCCGTAGAACGCCTTGGTGTTCGGCCGGATGGCCGCACGCCACTGCTCCAGGTCGTCGGGGTCCGCCACGAAGGAGACCTCGATGCCGAGCTTGGGCAGTGAGTAGTGGAAGAGGTTGTAGGTGCCGCCGTAGAGGTGCGGACTGGACACGATGTGGTCGCCCGCCGAGGCCAGGTTGAGGATCGCGTAGGTCTCCGCGGCCTGTCCCGAGGCCAGCAACAGTGCGGCGACGCCACCCTCCAGGGCGGCGATGCGCTGCTCGACCACGTCCTGGGTCGGGTTCATGATCCTGGTGTAGATGTTGCCCGGCTCGGCGAGGCCGAACAACGCGGCCGCGTGATCGGTGTCACGGAAGGCGTAGGAGGTGGTCTGGTAGATCGGGAGGGCGCGGGCGCCGGTGGCCTCGTCCGGGGCCTGCCCCGCGTGGACCTGCTTGGTCTCGAAGGACCACTGCGTCGGATCGGATGCGATCGGATCGAGATCGGCCGCGGACGCGATGGGGTCACTCATGTCTTGCTCCAAAGGGGTTGTTCGCCAGAACTACTTGCTAATGGGATGCGGGCGACGGACAACAACACATTGGGGGTACCTCCTGAAGTGCGCGCTTGCTCTCGACTTTCGAGAGCCCGGTCATCACCCGGAGCACCCCACCGCTGCTGGAGGGTTGCCGTCCAGCAAGCCGGGGCTTCGCGCTGGCACTCATGACCTGATCGGCATCATAGCTGGCGGTCGGTCGACGATCGAAATCGTCGTGGAAACTCACCGGGTTGCGGTGGCCAGCGGTACGCAGCAGATGCGCACGAACTCGTCGAAGGTGGAGAGGAACGCGGTGCGGCCCGCCAAGGCCGCTGCCGCCGGGTCGCCGTCGTCGAAGATGTCGACCGAACATTCCATCCCGAGCTGACCGATCAGCTGCCAGGTGCCGACGATCAGCCGCACCTCCAGTGCGTCGGGCTGGGTCTGGAGTCGCTCGGCGAGCACCTCGGCGATCGCGGCGGTCTTGTTGTCGGCGTGCTCGAGGCTGCGCGCACTGACCGACGGACTGCTGCGCAGGATGCGCTGCATTTGCTGGAACTGCCGGAACGACAGCATCATGTCGTTTCCATCTACCGCCTGGTCGACGGTCCGTAGGAAGGCTTCACGCAGCGCTTGCAGCTCGTTGCCGGTGACCGGGAGTCCGCGCAGGGTCTCGGCGACAGTGCGGCCGAAGTCCTTGATCGGCCCGAGGATGATGTCCTCTTTGCTGTCGAAATACCGGTTGATCGTGCGGGGTGAGACGTCGGCGGCATTGGCGATCTGCTCGACGGTGGTGGCATCGAAACCGTGCGCGTCGCAGAGGTCGAGTCCGACCTCGATGATGCGCAACCGGGTTTGCTGCTTCTTGCGCTCGCGCAGGCCGGCAGGCGCCGGATTTGCGGCCCGGTCCTGGTCCAGGTCCTGGTTCGACTCGGCGCTGGCAGGGGAGTCCGCTGCTGCGCTCGCGCCGGTCGGCGTTGATGACTCGAGCATCCTTCCACTGTATCGCAACTGGGACTTTTCGTGTCGTTAGCGGTCAAATGTCGGATTGCGACATTTTTCCCTTGACGACAAATGTCTGACAATGACAGGATGGCGTCACGACTTCGAGTTTCAAGGAGATCAAGGTGACCGAGACTGCGACAGCGGTAGACGTTCCGGGAAAACAAGGCAGTTCGGCGCGCTGGTGGGCCCTGGGGGTGATCGCATTGGCCCAGCTCATGGTGGTGCTGGATGCCACCATCGTGACCATCTCGCTGCCGTTCGCACAACGTGATCTCGACATCAGTGATGGCAACAAGCAATGGATGCTCACTGCCTACACGCTGATCTTCGGCGGTCTGCTGTTGCTCGGCGGCCGGCTCGCCGACTACCTCGGCAGGCGCCGGATCTTCATTGTCGGTCTCGTGGGATTCGCGGCGGCCTCCGCGCTGGCGGGTCTCGCGCAGAACGGTGTGGAGCTGTTCGCCGGCCGCGCGCTGCAGGGCGCGTTCGCGGCTTTGCTTGCGCCGGCGGCACTTTCGCTGCTCTCGGTCACTTTCACCGAGGCCAAAGAACGCGCGACCGCGTTCGGTGTCTTCGCCGGAATCTCCGCGGGCGGGGCCGCGCTCGGGCTGATCGCGGGTGGCGCGCTCACCGAGTACGCCTCCTGGCGCTGGTGCCTGCTGGTGAACACCCCGATCGCCATTCTCGCTCTGGTCGGCGCGCTGGCCTTTGTGGTGAAGGACATACCGGCCCCGCGCACCGGCGGCTACGACGTGCCGGGTGCCGTCACCGTGACACTCGGCCTGATCGCGATCGTGTACGGCTTCAGCCGCGCCGCCGACGACGGCTGGCTGGCGGGCAGCACCCTCGGGCTGCTCGTCGCGGGTGTCGCGCTGCTGATCGCATTCGTCGCGATCGAGCGTCGCTCTTCGAATCCGCTGCTGCCGCTGCACATTCCGGGTGAGATCAACCGCGGCGGTGCCTTCCTCGCCGCGCTGCTCATCCCGATCGCGATGTTCGCGATGTTCCTGTTCCTGAGCTACTACTTCCAGATCACGCTCGGCTACTCGTCGCTGAAGGCCGGCTTCGCGTTCCTGCCGTTCCCTGCGGGCATCGCGATCTCCGCCGGTGTCACCAGTGCGCTGCTGCCGAAGCTCGGCCCGCGGCCGCTGATGGTGGCGGGCGCCGTGCTCGGTGTCCTCGGTCTGCTGTGGCTGGCGCAGTTGAGCTATGGCGACAGCTACGCGGCGAGTGTGCTGCCCGCGCAGGTGCTGATCGCGCTCGGCATGGGTCCGCTGTTCGTCGGCATGCAGACCGTCGCGCTGCATCAGGTCGAGGAAGAGGACTCTGGTGTGGCAAGTGCCTTGCTGAACGCTGCGCAGCAGGTCGGCGGCGCGGTCGGCACCGCCCTGCTGACCACCATCTCGGTGCAGACGGCCAAGTCGTTCGCGGAGGGCAATCCGACGCTCGACAACCTGGTCGCCCGTGCCTCGATCCACAGCTACGACGTGGCGTTCTATGTCGGCGCCGGTTTCTTCCTCGCCGCGGTCCCGGTGATCGCGTTCATGATCAGGGACAAGCCGCAGAACCTGATCGAGGGCTCCGAGGACGGCGCTCGGGTCCACGTCGGGGTCTGAGATCTTCCTCTCACGGCATCGGAAGTCCGCGTATCGCCTCCGCTCGGTGGCGATACGTGGACTTTCTTTTGCCCGCCGCAGGACACGCCGTGGTGACGGGCACAACGCCGCGTCGGTCGTCGGCTCGCGTGTGATCGCGGCCACTCCCGACCTACTTGTCGGTAACCATTTCGGGCGCGCTCACTCGGGGGGCTGCCCGCGCGGTGAGATCCTCACCAGCAGTACGCTTGTCTTGTTTGCACCACACGTTCCGCGGACAACGCGGGGCATATACGTTGTCTTTGGAACAGCTGGGGTCCGCTCACAAGTGTTCGCCTGGCCGTGCAATGAGGGCACCATCCTAGGAGGACACGAAGATCCATGTCCAAGATCAAGGTTGAAGGCACCGTCGTAGAACTCGACGGCGACGAGATGACTCGGATCATTTGGCAGTTCATCAAGGACAAGCTGATCCACCCGTATCTCGACGTGAACCTCGAGTACTACGACCTCGGCATCGAGTACCGGGACAAAACAGACGACCAGGTCACCATCGACGCCGCCAACGCCATCAAGCAGCACGGCGTCGGCGTGAAGTGCGCCACCATCACCCCGGATGAGGCGCGCGTCGAGGAGTTCGGCCTGAAGAAGATGTGGCGGTCGCCCAACGGCACCATCCGCAACATTCTCGGCGGCACGATCTTCCGCGCCCCGATCATTATTTCGAACGTCCCGCGCCTGGTGCCCGGCTGGACCAAGCCGATCATCATCGGCCGCCACGCCTTCGGCGACCAGTACCGCGCCACCGATTTCAAGGTGTTCCAGGGCGGTACTGTCACCCTCACCTTCACCCCGGACGACGGCAGCGAGCCGATCGTGCACGAGGTCGTGAAAATGCCCGAGGACGGCGGCGTCGTGATGGGCATGTACAACTTCAAGAAGTCCATCGAGGATTTCGCGCGCGCATCGCTCAACTACGGACTCGCGCAGAACTACCCGGTGTACATGTCCACGAAGAACACCATCCTGAAGGCCTACGACGGCATGTTCAAGGACACCTTCCAGGAGGTCTTCGACGCCGAGTTCAAGACCCAGTTCGACGCGGCGGGGCTCACCTACGAGCACCGGCTGATCGACGACATGGTGGCCTCCTCCATGAAGTGGGAGGGTGGCTACGTCTGGGCCTGCAAGAACTACGACGGCGACGTGCAGTCCGACACGGTCGCGCAGGGCTTCGGCTCGCTCGGCCTGATGACGTCGGTGCTGCTGACCCCGGACGGGCGCACCTGTGAGGCCGAGGCCGCACACGGCACGGTCACCCGGCACTACCGCCAGCACCAGCAGGGCAAGCCGACCTCGACCAACCCGATCGCGTCGATCTTCGCCTGGACGCGTGGTCTCGAGCACCGCGGCAAGCTGGACAACACCCCCGAGGTGATCGGCTTCGCGCAGACTCTCGAGGACGTCGTCATCAAGACCGTCGAAGGCGGGCAGATGACCAAGGACCTGGCCGCGCTCGTCGGCGGCGACCAGGGCTACCTGACCACCGAGGAGTTCCTCGGTGCGCTCGACGCCAATCTGGCCCGCGCCCTGCGCTGACCGGACTCCCACCACTCCCGGCGCTGGAACATTCCGGCGCCGGGCGCGAACAAACGGGCACCCGCACCACGCCGCGGGCGACTGCATGCCGGTCGCTCGGATCGGCAAGTGGTACGGGTGCCCGAACTGTTTGCGGCTCGAGCCGGTCAACTCCGCTCGGAGGCTGCGGCCCCGAGGCACGGCGGCCAACCTGCGCCGTCATTTCGCGAGCGTCATCGGTGTGTCACCCGCCGAGTACCGGCGCACCTTCGAACGCCGCGAGCCACTGCATTCCGGCTGAGCGCCGGATTGCCCGGTGGCTGCTCGAACGGGTCGTTCGCGGGATGACCTGCGCGATAACTCGACGCTGAGGTGGGCGAACTCACGTTTGCCCGGGAAGCGGAAGGGCCGGGCGGGCGGTTACATGAATACGTGACCAGTCCCGTAGCCCCGCCGCCCATCGCACCAGTCGAGGCCGAACGGAGGGATTGGCACATCCCGGCGATGCTGGCGCTGGCGCTCGGCGGCTTCGGGATCGGGACGACCGAGTTCGTCACGATGGGTTTGCTGCCCGACATCGCGAGTGCCATGGGTGTGTCGGAGCCGACGGCAGGGCACGCGGTGTCGGCGTATGCGCTGGGCGTGGTCGTCGGCGCTCCACTGATCGCCGCCCTGTGCGCCCGGGTGCCGCGCAAGCGTCTGCTCGTTGTGCTGATGGTGGCGTTCACCATCGGAAATGCCTTGACCGTGCTCGCCCCGACGTTTGCAACCCTCGTTGTCGCACGTTTCATCGCCGGCCTGCCGCACGGCGCCTATTTCGGCGTTGCGTCGCTGGCCGCCGCGACCCTCGCCCCGGTGGGGCAGCGTGCCAAGGCTGTTGCTGCGGTTATGCTGGGTTTGAGCGCCGCCAACGTTGTCGGCGTTCCCAGTGCCACCTGGTTGGGCCAGCATCTCGGCTGGCGGGACGCCTTCGTCGTGGTCGCGGCGATCGGACTGGCGACTGTGGCCGCCCTTCTGCGTTACGTGCCGGAGCTCACCGGCATCAGAACCACTAACCCGATGACCGAACTCGGTGCGCTGCGCCGCCCGCAAGTTCTGCTGACTCTGCTCGTCGGCGCGGTCGGTTTCGGCGGCATGTTCGCCGTCTACACCTACATCACCACCACGCTCACCGACGTCGCCGATATGCGAGCGGGTCTGGTCCCGCTTGTCCTCATGCTCTTCGGCCTGGGCATGGTGGCAGGCAACATCGTCGGCGGCGTCCTGGCCGACCGTGGCGTCGATTTCGCGATCGTCGCCGCCCTCGGTGCGATGGTCGTCATCCTCGCGGGATTCGTTGCCGCCGCACACAACCCGTACACCGCCGCCATCGGCGCCTTCCTCATCGGCGCCTCGGGCGCGGCACTGGCCCCTGCCCTCCAGACCCGGCTGATGGACGTCGCCGCCGACGCCCAAACCCTCGCCGCTGCCCTCAACCATGCCGCCCTCAACATCGCCAATGCCGCGGGCGCCTGGCTCGGCGGCCTCGTTATCGCCGCGGGCCTCGGTTACACCGCTCCCGCGACCGTCGGTGCGGGCCTCGCGGTACTCGGTGTTGTGCTGTTCACCATCACCGTCTGGACTTCGCGGCGCACTGTGCACTCCTGACGTTCCGTCGGCCGGGCGAGTCCTGCGGCTGGGTGTGGAAACGCCGTGGGGAAGGCACTACCGCTCATGGTCTGCTGGTGCGTTGCTGCCCGTCACGGCCGACGCCTGTTGCGGCGCGGGCCGAACAGTGCCGGAAGAGTTGCTCGGCGTCGTAGGGTCGGCGTAGCGAAGTTGCAGCGAGCCCGTCACACCGAGGACCTTCGACCGGTAGGGAGTAATCGTGGCCGATACGTTCCATCCGCTCGATCCGCTGTCGTCCGACGAGTTCCGTCGAGTTGTCGCCGTGCTGACCCGTACATACGGCGTCGGCCCCGGCTGGCGGTACGCGTCGATCGAACTCGCCGAGCCGTCGAAGCCCGAGATAGCAGCGTTCGATGCCGATGCAGCGGTGCCCGACCGCAACGCGCACGTGGTGTGTTTCGAGCGGGCCGAGAACAAGACCTACAAGGCGCTCGTCTCGCTGACCACCGACACCGTGCTGTCCTGGACGCACCTGCCTGGCGTGCAGGCGAACTTCACCCTCGACGAATGGGAGGAGGCCGACGCGGCGCTGCGCGGGCATCCCGAGGTGATCGAGGCCTTGGCCGCGCGGGGGATCACCGACATGAGCCTGGTGTTCATGGACACCTGGACCTACGGTGACGCGGTGCTGCCGCCGCAGTATCGAGGTCGCAGGCTCGGCTGGTCCGATACCTGGGTCAGGGCCGCCGACGGCGCGAACCCCTATGCCGGGCCGGTCAACGGATTCCACTGCATCATCGACATGAACACCATGGAGTTACTCGAGATCGAGGACACCGGCACGGTCGACACACCGGAGATCATGGGCGAGTACGTCCCTCGCCACATCCCGGACCGGATTCGCGCCGCGAGCACCCGGCAACCGTTGCGCCCCTTGGAGATAACGCAGCCGGATGGGCCGTCCTTTGCAGTGGCGGGCAATAAGGTCGAGTGGCAGAACTGGTCGCTGCGCGTCGGTTTCAACTATCGCGAGGGCATGACACTGCATGCGGTCAAGTACAACGACGGCGGCCGGATCCGCTCGATCGCGAACCGGCTCTCTTTCGCGGAGATGATGGTTCCGTACCGGGATCACTGCACCGACCACTACCGCCGAACGGCCTTCGACATCGGTGAGTGGGGCATCGGATTCATGACCACCTCGCTCGAATTGGGCTGCGACTGCCTCGGCGAGATCCGTTACCTCGATGCGGTGGTGCACAACAGCAGTGGTGAACCCGTCACGATCAGGAACGCCATCTGCCTCCACGAAGAGGACAACGCCGTCCTGTGGAAACACGTCGACCATCACGCGGGCGCCGAGGTGCGTCGAATGCGCAGGCTGACAGTGTCCTCCCACGTCACCGTCGCGAACTACGAGTACCTCGTCTACTGGCGCTTCTACCAGGACGGCAATATCGAGTGTGAGGTCCGTGCGACCGGAATTATGGTTGTCGGTCACTTCCCGGCAGGCGGTGCGCACCCGCATGGCACATTGGTCGACCAGCGCACCTACGCGCCGTTCCATCAGCACTTTCTGGTTGCCCGCCTGGATCTCGACATCGACGGCACCGAGAACACGGTCTACCGCAGCGAGACCGAGATCGTCCCGATGGGACCGGATAACCCCTACGGACTTTCGTTGCGGCAGAACAACACTCCCTTGCGCACCGAAGCCGAAGGAAAGCAGGACTTCGACTGGTCGACCCAGCGCGTCTGGAAAGTGGCAAACGACAACACCACCAACGGACTGGGCACCGCACCGGCCTACAAGCTGGTGCCGGGGGGCGCGATTCCGGCCATGTTCGATCCGCGATCGCCGATCCTCGCGCGCTGCAAGGCAATCGAGCACACCTTGTGGGTCACCCCGAATTCTCCCGACGAGCGCTGGCCCGCAGGAGAATTCGTCACCCAGAGCAAGGTCGATCACGGGCTGCCCGAGTGGACGGCGGCGAACCGGTCCATCGTGAACACCGACGTAGTGCTCTGGTACGTCTTCGGCATCCATCACATCACCCGCCCGGAGGACTGGCCGATCATGCCGGTGGACACGGTGAACTTCTGGCTCAAACCTGTCGGCTTCTTCGACCGCAATCCCGCGCTCGACGTCGCACCGACTCCGCCGAAAGCCTGCCACCAGCGCCCATGACAGCGCTTCGGTCGAGTCAGCGGTGGTCGGGCCTGCCGAATTCGCCGACGATGCGCGCCAGCGCGCGGATCTGATCGGTTTCGGACTCGCTGTGCCAGACCAGCGCCCAGCGGAGCAGGTGTGCGTCGGCGATGGGGAGATAACTGACGCCGGGCCTGTAGTACCGGGGCAGATGGTCGGAGACGTTATGGATGGCGCCGTCGGAGCCCAGCACGGACTTGGACATGTTGTCACCGTTCGACACCGTCGAGATCCGTTGGATGGCGCGGCCTTTGACCCCGGCCAGTTCACGGTTCTGCGACACCGCCGCGACCATCGGCTCGGTGAACAGCGTCGGCCCCACGGTGAGGTCGGGCTCCTCGACCGGCAGCCAGGCGATGACGACGTCGGTCTCACCGCGGCGCAGCGGGCCGAACGGGTCGGTGAACGAAATGGACCGGATCTGCAGCACGAATTCGGGGTGTCTGGTGCGGAAGGTCTGCCAGATCGAGCGGTAATCGTGGGCGTTCCCGCCGATAATGCCGATGCGCAGCATCGTGGAGGCACTGCCCGCGGCCGACCGCGCCCGGTCCAGCGCCTGTCGCACATCGCGATACGCCGGAAGCAGGTCGGCGCACAATTGCGTGCCGAGCGGTGTCAGTCGGATATTGCGCGGGTTGGTGCGATCGACGAGAAGCGCGCCGAGACGGCGTTCCTGGCCCTTGATCGACTGACTGATCCGCGCCTGGGACAACTGCAATCGCTGCGCGGTGCGGCCGAAGTGCAGCTCCTGGGCCAGCGTCAGGAGAATCTCTATGTCCCGCAGTTCCACGGCATTACCGCCTTCCGTTGTCGCCCGGTTCGCGCACTCGTGCAACGCCGGGAGTGGGAGATCATTCCGAGCACCTGATGCGTCGCTGCCGGGACCGACCCCTCGAAGGTCGCGACGGCGAGCAGTGGCCGGGCGGTGTCAGTGCACCTTTGCGAAGAAGCCGCGGATGTCATCCAGCAGCAGGTCGGGCACCTCGTGGGCCGCCCAGTGACCGCCGATCTCGTATTTGTTCCACTGCACGATGTTGGCGTGGTCGCGTTCGGCGAACTTGCGTGGCGGCGTGAAGTCGTAGCCGAAGGAAGCCAGTCCGATCGGCACGGTCGTCGGCGCGTCCGCGTCGCTGGTTTCGAAGGAGAACCGGGCCGAGGGCGCCGCGGTGCTGGTGAACCAGTAGATCGAAATATTGGTCAGCAGCTCGTCCGGTGTCATCGAATCGGTGAGCACCTGCCCGCTCCAGGTGGGTTGTCCGCTCCACGCGATCAAGGCTGCGGGCGAATCCGTGCGCGCCCGGCCGATGGCCTGCCGTTGTGCCCGCCATGCGGAGTCGTGGATGGCGTTTTTGAGGAACTGCTGCCCGAAACCCATCAGCTTCAGTTCGAAGTCACTGAGCCCGTTCAGCTCGTCCGGTTCCCCCTTGGCGAAGGAGAAAATCTGGTCGACGTGCACGCCGATCACCTTGTCCGGGGCGAGTCTGCCCATTTCCGGCGCGACGATGGCGCCGCCGTCGTTGCCGTGCACGCCGAACCGGTCGTAGCCGAGTCTGGCCATCAGTCCGTTGAAGACGGCGGCGACCCGAACCGGATGCCAGCCGGCTCGATCCGCCGGCTTGGAGAACGCGAAGCCGGGGTAGGACGGGATGACGACATGGAAAGCATGGGCGGGGTCGCCGCCGTGCGTGCGTGGATCGGTCAACTCGTCGATCAGGCCGAGAAATTCGGTGAAGGAGCTGGGCCAGCCATGGACGAGAAGCAGTGGTGTCGCGTCCGGTTCCGGGGAGCGGACGTGCACGAAATGAATGTTCTGTCCATCGATCTCGGTGGTGAACTGGGGAAAACTGTTGAGCCGCTGCTCTTGTGCGCGCCAGTCGAACCGATCGCGCCAGTATTCGAGAAGCGGTTGCACGTATGACCGCGGCCCCCGGTAGTCCCAGCTGAGCTGGACCGGCAGCTCGAAGTCGGCATTACCCACGAGCTCGTCGAAGGGAGCCTCCGACCGGGTGTTCGCAAGGTGCTGCGCCAGATCATCCAGGTCGGCCTGGGGAATTTCGATACGGAACGGTCTGATCTCTGGCACTGCCTTAGCCTGCGAGAATGGCCTGTCGGGAACAACACCGAGTTCCCGATCAGTTTGGCTTATCGACCTGTCGCGCACCGAGGCGTCGGGGCCGGCGAATCCCCCTGGGGGCGGCGGGGCTGGCGATGCTGAGCAGGCGGTCGACGAGGGTGTCGACATACTCGTCGCGGAGGGGGCCGGTGCCGAACAGGGTGCGGGTGTACATCGGCGCCAGGACCATGTCGACGACCTCGAGCACCTCGGGGGCGGCTTCGCCGCGAGCGGTGGCCCGGTCGAGCATGCGTTGGATCTGATCGACGCGGTCGGCGAGGAATCGGTCGCGGGTTTCTTCGCCTGCCGCGCCGGTATCGATGAGCGCGAGGATCGTGCGCAGCAACGCAAGTCCGTTGGGGCCGCTCACATCTCGGGCCGCATTCGCCGCGTAGGCGCGCAGGTCGCCGTCGAGGGTTCCGGTGTCGGGGATCGCGGACTCGGTGGTGAGTCGATCGACCGCAACCTCCATGGCCAGCGCCTCGAGATTGCCCCAGCGGCGGTAGACGCTCGTATCGGCCACACCCGCGCGGGCCGCGACCTCGGCGACGGTGAAGTTCCCGTATCCGCGTTCGGCGACGAGTTCGGTGACCGCCCGGTGTACCGCCGCGCGGACGCGGGCGCTGCGACCGCCGGGGCGGCGGGTGCGTTCCTCCATGCCGACCACTTTAACGCAGTTAGCACTTGCGTTTACGCGGTCGCGGTCGCTACTGTTCAATTAACGCCGTTACGAACTGCGTTTAGGAGCTGGACTGCACCGACTCGGCACTCCTGAGCGTCGTCCGGCGAACCAATCCTCTTGGCTGTCACCATCTTCTGGAGCATCACATGAACGCCATGATCAACCGCATAGACCGCGCCATCGACATGACCGCCGCCGTCGTTGCAGGAATCCCTGCCGACCGCATGAGCGCGCCGACCCCGTGCGTCGAGTGGGACGTCCACTACCTGCTCAACCACCTGGTGGGCGGCATGAATATCTTCGCCGCGCAACTCGAGCGCGAGGACCCTGACC
Source organism: Nocardia sp. NBC_01009 (assembly GCF_045208035.1). Lineage (NCBI taxonomy): Bacteria > Bacillati > Actinomycetota > Actinomycetes > Mycobacteriales > Nocardiaceae > Nocardia > Nocardia sp. NBC_01009. The sequence continues at coordinate 2,370,389 of NZ_CP108695.1, forward strand.
GAGGCCACCACGACGACTGGCTCGGCGCAGATCCGCACGGGGCGTACACCGCTGCGGCCGTCGCCGACAGCGCGGCGTGGCATCGCCCCGACGCGCTCGAACAGACCGTGCGCCTCGGATTCGGTGTCGTGCCCGGTCCCATGGCCGCGGTGATCCACCTGACCGAAGTACTCGTGCACGGCATCGACCTCGCGATCGCCACCGATCAGGAACAGCTGCTCGACCAGCAATTATGTGGCGAGATGCTGGCGATCATGCGCGACATGGGTGTCGACAACTTCCGCACACCCGGCATGTTCGGACCCGAGCTCCCGGCGTCGGGCGATGCCCCCGCGCATCGGAAGCTGTTCGCTTACCTCGGCCGGACCTGGTAGGCGGCTGCCTCGCCTCCGCTCGGCCCGGCGCGATTGTCGACGGACGGTGTCCGGCAGTGTCACCCAGGCGGCTGCCTCGCCTCCGCTCGGCCCGGCGCGATTGTCGACGGACGGTGTCCGGCAGTGTCACCCAGGCGGCTGCCTCGCCTCCGCTCGGCCCGGCGCGATTGTCGACGGACGGTGTCCGGCAGTGTCACCAGGCGGCCGCCTCGACAATTCGGCTCCATGGGTTGATCCAACGTGCCGGCTCAGCTTCGGTGACGTGGCGATGTCGGAACAACCGCCGAATTCGCGCACGGCTGATCAGTTCTGCTTATCGGCCGTGGTGGATGGCGGACGGGCCCGGCCCGCGTGAACATACAGATCTGTATGTAAGTGTAGAATCGCCGGAATGACCAGGTCCGCAGCGCCCAAACAGCAGCGCCGCACGCAGGAGCAGCGTAGCAGCGAGATGCGTACGCGGCTGCTCGATGCCACCATCGACTGCCTGGTCGAGTACGGATACGCCGGGACGACGACACCCCGGGTAGCCGAGCGTGCCGGGGTCACCCGCGGGGCTCAGGTTCATCATTTCGGGTCGAAGACCGATCTGGTGGTGGCAGCCATCAGTCACCTGGCGCAATTGCGCGCGGAGACCGCGATGCGAGAGATGTCCAAGATCGAGAGCGTCGACGATCCGGTCGGCGCGGCCTTGGACTCGCTGTGGGAACTGCACCAGGGACCACTGTTCATCGCGACCGCAGAGCTCTGGGTGGCGGGACGGACCGACCGGGTGCTCGCCTCGGCCATGGAGAAGGTCGAGCCGTTCGTGAACAACGCCGTGCTGATGGCGGTCGCCCGATTCGTGCCGGATGAGATGCGGCGTAAGGAAGCTCGGGACTTCGTCTATACCGCGATGGACGCGCTGCGCGGAATCCTGGTGTCCAACTTCATCGATCCGGATACCGAACGGGCGCATCGGCGTTGGCGGCGGGCCTCGGTGCACCTGCGTGAGATCGCGACCGCCGCACTTGCCGCACACCGTCCCGTCGAGAAGTCCGAATAGTCACGGCCGCTTTCCGCCCGATCGCCGTGTCTGCGGCGCCTGCCTGTTTCAGTGTTGCCGGGGCGGTAGGTGTGCGCCGTCCTGGTGAGTGGGCAGCGCCGGCGAACTGATGTGCCGGATCTCGCCTTCCGGGCCGGGCGCCGACAATGTCCGGCCTGTCGAACTCGACTCCGGTGACGTGGCGGGCCGGCATCTCGCCCGACGGATTGTCGTGCTCGTCTAACACCGGCTGGTCGATGTCGTCCTCGCGGCGGTACGGCTCGATGGCGCAACATACGCGACTGGCTGTATGTCCGGACCGATCGGTCTGAGCTGGCAACTGTGTCGAATGCCCGGCTATACGGGTCAATGACCTTGCGGCCTTACATACAGCTCTGTATGTTTGTTTCTGTCCGGTCCGGCCGGATCGGTCACTGTCGGCTGCCACTGTCGGCTACGGCCGAGTGCACACCGGGGCAGGTACTACGTGAGGAGTTCGATGGCGAACAAGGTCTACGTCGTCGGCGTCGGCATGACGAAGTTCGAGAAGCCGGGCCGCCGCAAGAACGAAGACGGCAGCGATTGGGACTACCCGGATATGGCTCGGGAGTCGGGGACCAAGGCGCTCGCCGATGCCGGAATCGCCTACGGCCTCGTGGAGCAGGCCTATGTCGGCTACGTCTACGGCGAATCGACCTCGGGGCAGCGCGCGGTCTACGAACTGGGCATGACCGGCATTCCCGTTGTCAATGTCAACAACAACTGCTCGACCGGCTCGACCGCGCTCTACCTTGCGGCACAGGCGATTCGGGGCGGTCTCGCCGAGTGCACGCTGGCACTCGGTTTCGAGAAAATGCAGCCGGGCTCGCTCGGCTCCACCTGGGACGACCGCGAGCAGCCGATGGCCAAGCACATCATGGCGCTCGCCGAGATCTCCGAGGTGCTTTTCCCGGTGGCGCCGTGGATGTTCGGCGCCGCCGGCCGCGAACACATGAAGCAATTCGGCACCACCGCCGAGCATTTCGCGAAGATCGGCTACAAGAACCACAAGCACTCGGTGAACAACCCGTATTCGCAGTTCCAGGACGCATATTCACTCGACGACATCCTCGCCTCGCGAATGATCTACGATCCGCTCACCAAACTGCAGTGCTCACCGACCTCGGACGGCTCCGGCGCAGTGATCCTGGCGAGCGAGGACTTCGTGAACACCCACGACCTCGCCGCGCAGGCGGTGGAGATCGTCGGGCAGGCCATGACCACCGACTTCGCCTCGACCTTCGACGACTCCGCCAAGAACCTGATCGGCTACGACATGAATGTCCGAGCCGCACGCAAGGTTTACCAGCAGGCGGGCCTCGGCGCGGAGGACTTCCAGGTCATCGAGCTGCACGACTGCTTCTCCGCCAACGAACTGCTGCTCTACGAAGCCCTCGGGCTCTGCGGCGAGGGTGCGGCCGGACAGCTCATCGACGACAACCAGACCACCTACGGCGGCAAATGGGTCGTGAACCCCTCGGGTGGCCTGATCTCCAAGGGACACCCCTTGGGTGCGACGGGTTTGGCGCAGTGCTCCGAACTCACCTGGCAACTGCGCGGCACCGCGGACAAGCGCCAGGTCGACAACGTCACCGCGGCCCTCCAGCACAACATCGGCCTCGGCGGCGCCGCGGTCGTCACCGCCTACCAGCGGGCCGACCGCTGATCTGATCCGTCGCCCCGGCGAAAGTCAGGGCACACCAAGGCTATTCACCACTCGACGAGGAGTAACTCATGGGCCACATCGAAGCCACCAAGGACGTCAACGCCACCCCCGATGCGCTCTGGGCGGTCGTCTCCGACCCGAACAGCTGGGACAAGTGGTTCACCATCCACGAGCGCTTCATGGAGGAGCCGCCCGCCACCCTCACCGAAGGGGCCAAGCTGGTCGCGAAGATCGTCATGCTCGGGATGGCGAACAAGCTGGAATGGACCGTCGTCTCGGTGCAGCAGCCGAGCAAGCTCACCCTCGGCGGCACCGGCATGGCCGGTGTGAAGACCGAATTCACCTTCGATATCCAGCCCAAGGGCGACGGCGGCAGCACCATCCTGGTCTCCGGCGACTTCGAAGGCGCGCTGATCAAGGGTGCGCTCGGCAAGGCGGTCGAGAAGGACGGTCTGAAGCAGCTGGACAAATCCCTCGAGCAGCTCGACGCGCTGGCCTCGGTCTGATGCCGGATCGCGTCGAGCGAAGGAGAGTGCGATGACAGCGGAGGCCGCCGCAGCCCGGCTGGTCGAGTTCGACGACAGTGGGCTCGAAACCTGGTGTGACGATGAGCGATTCGAGGTCACACCGGAGCGGATCGCGGAATACGCGGCCGCGACCAATGATCCGATCGAGGCGCATCTCACCGGCAAGTCGGCCGCGCCGGTCTTCGGCATCGTGCCGGTCTTCGAAGCCATGATGATGCCGGTGATCGATGTCGCGCCGATGGACATCTTCGGCCGAGTCGTGCACGGGGAGCAGGATTTCCACTTCCATCGCGCGATCCAGCCGGGAGACAAGCTGGTCTCGCGGGCCAAGGCGACCGGGTACACCAGCCGCTCGAACGGCACCGCCATCACCATCCTCATCGAATGTCGCACGGAGGATGGCGAGGTGGTCAATGAGCAGTATCTGACCGCTTTCTTCCGCAACATCGACGCCGGCAAGACGGTCGGCGCCCCAGCGCCCGCACACAAGTTCGACGAGAGCCTGCGAGCGCAGGATCCGGTGGCGGTGGTGCCACAGCATGTGGATCTCGACCAGACCTACCGCTACGCACCGGCCTCCGGTGATCCGGTGCCGCTGCATCTGGACGAGCAGGTCGCCAAGGATGCCGGATTGCCCGGCATCATCGCGCACGGCCTGTGCACCATGGCTTTCGCCTCGTGGGCCGTGCTCACCGAGGTCGCGGGCTCGGATGTGCACCGGCTGAAGCGATTTGCCGTGCGCTTCGCCAAGATGGTCTTCCCCGGCGACGATCTGGAGACCCGGATCTGGCAGGTCGGCTCCGAGCGCGGCGTCACCACCTATGCCTTCGAGACCGTGCGCGGCGATGATGTCGTGCTCAGCGACGGCCTGGCGGAGATCGAGGACTGATCGCCGACGCTGCTCTGTCGTTTCGGACTGTGCGCCGGTCGACAGGGACGCCGACATAGCAGGCGTTTGCGGCTTCGGCCGGGAGCGCCGGGGGACGAGCAGAAACCGAACGCCGGGGGGACGAGGACAGGAGGCACTCCATGGGTGCATTGGAAGGACGGGTCGCCGTCATCACCGGCGCGGGTCGCGGCATCGGGCGTGAGCACGCCCTGCTGTTCGCTCGTGAGGGCGCGGCGGTGGTGGTCAACGACCTCGGTGGCAGCAATGCCGGTGAAGGCACCGATGTCGGTCCGGCGCAGGAAGTCGCGAACGACATCGTGGCCGCCGGCGGCAAGGCGGTCGCCAACACCGACAACATCGCGACGTGGGGCGGCGCGCGCAACCTCATCGAGCAGGCCGTTTCGGAGCTGGGCGGCCTCGACATCGTCATCAACAACGCAGGCATTCTGCGCGACAGCTTCCTCGCCGGCCTGGAGGAATCGCAGTGGGACGCCGTCGTCGCGGTGCACCTCAAAGGCCATGCCGCGGTGCTGCACCACGCGGCCGCGTACTGGAAGGCACAGTCCAAGGCGGGCAACCAGCCCAACGCCGCGGTCGTCAACACCGCGTCGGCCTCGGGCGTCACCGTGCCCAACGCCGGTCAGGCCAACTACGGGGCCGCCAAGGCGGGGATCGCGGCACTGACCCTGGTCGCCGCCGACGAGCTGGAACGCTACGGCGTGCGCGTCAATGCGATCGCCCCGATCGCTCGCACCCGGCTCACGCTGGCCACCCCCGGCATGGGCGCGATCCTCGGCGCCGAGGTCGAGGAGGGCGAATTCGATGCCTTCAGCCCGGCCAATATCTCGCCGCTGGTCGCCTACCTCGCGTCGGACAAGTGCCCGGTCACCGGCAAGGTTTTCGCAGTGCAGGGCGGAGCCATCTCCGAGCTGGCAGGCTGGCACGACGTGAAGACGATCGAGACCGAAGGGCCCTGGCTCATCGACGATATCGCCGCCCGGCTGCCTTGATCTCGCGCTGTCCGGCTGAACAAGTTTAGGAGAACGACGATGTTCGAATGGTCCGAGACCGACGAGATGATCCGCGAGGCGGTGCGTACCTTCATCGACAAGGAGGTCCGCCCCAACCTCGACGCGCTCGACAGCGGTGACATGTCGCCTTACCCGATCATCCGGAAGTTGTTCAGCGACTTCGGGATCGATGCCATGGGCGCCGATGCGGTCGAGAAGCTGCTCGCCAAGCAGCGGAAGAAAGAAGCGGCGATCGCGGCAGGCGAGCCGCTGCCGGAGAAGAAAGAAAAGTCTTCCGGTGGTAGCCCGTTCAGCGGTCAGGAATCGCTGATGGCGGTGCTCATCGGGGAACTCTCCGGCGTCTGCATGGGCATGGTCACCGCGATGGGCGTCAGCATCGGCCTCGGCGCGACGACCATCATGTCGCGTGGCACGCTGGCCCAGAAGGAGCGCTGGCTGCCCGACCTCGTGACCATGAAAAAGGTCGCTTCCTGGGCGATCACCGAGCCGGACTCGGGTTCGGACGCCTTCGGCGGCATGAAGACCTACGTGCGGCGCGACGGTGCGGACTACATCCTCAACGGGCAGAAGACCTTCATCACCAACGGCCCCTTCGCCGACGTGATGATCGTTTACGCAAAGCTCGACGAGGGCGACGGCGGCGACAAGCGTGAGCGCAAAGTGCTCACGTTCGTGCTGGACAAGGGCATGGAGGGCCTCACGCAGGGCAAGCCGTTCAAGAAGATGGGGCTGCACGCCTCGCCGACCGGAGAACTGTTCTTCGACAACGTCCGGCTTTCCAAGGACCGGCTGCTGGGGGAGACCGAGGAACACAAGGGCGGCGACGGCCGCGACAGCGCGCGCTCCAGCTTCACCGCCGAACGCATCGGCGTCGGCTTCATGGCGCTCGGCATCATCAACGAATGCCACCGGCTCTGCCTGGACTACGCCAAGAACCGCAAGCTCTGGGGCCAGGAGATCGGCCGCTTCCAGTTGGTCCAGCTCAAGCTGGCCAAGATGGAGATCGCCCGAATGAACGTGCAGAACATGGTGTTCAACACGCTGGAGCGGGGTCGGGCCGGTAAGCCGCCCACGCTTGCCGAGGCCTCGGCCATCAAGCTGTATGCCTCCGAGGCCGCCACCGAGGTGGCCATGGAGGCGGTGCAGCTGTTCGGCGGCAACGGCTACATGACCGAATACCGCGTGGAACAGCTTGCCCGTGATGCGAAGTCGCTGATGATCTACGCGGGCAGCAACGAGATCCAGGTGACCCACATCGCGAAGGGTCTGCTGGCCCGGTAGACAGATCGGCCCGGGTGCGTCACAACGGTGTGCGCGCCCGGGTGTGGTTCCGAAACATATTTCGATCTGTGGATGACGCTGACCTGTGGATATCCGTCGAGTCAGACCGCGCGCAGGTGGGTGCGGCTCGCGTAGATGTGTTCGGCGATGAGGGTGGCTATCCGGTCGGGGGCCTCCAGCATCGGGACGTGGCCGACGCCGTTGACCAGGATTCGGTCCGCGGAGTCGGGGAGTTCCTTCAGGAAGCGGCGCGCGTAGACGCGGTTGGGTATCACCCGGTCGTATTCGGCCATCAGCAGCCGTACGGGGGTGGCGAGCGTCGAGAGGTCTTCCAGCGCGGGGGCGCGCAGGTTGCCGACGATGAAGGGCAGCATGGCATCGCAGTGCAGTATCGCGGCGATCATGGCGGCGATATCGCGGCGGGGTACGGCCGCGGCGTTCTTGCTCAATGCCAGCAGCGCGAATCGTTGCACCAGTGCGTTGTGCACCGCGAATCCGCCGAGGCGCTTGCCGATTTCGACGATCGGCACCAGCGACAGGAACTTCAGTCCGGCCCGGAATTGGGTGAGCGACGGTAAGTTCCAGCCGCCTGCCGGTGCGATCGCGGTGAGCGTGCGGGCGCGCCCGCGCCGCGCCAATTCGAAGCCGACCCAGGCACCCAGTGAGTTGCCCGCGATATGGCACGTGCGCCAGCCGAGTTCGTCGAGCTGGTCCTCGATCCGGTCGGCCAGGGTGTAGGCGTCGACCGACCAGCCGTCGACGCCCCCACCACCCCAGTGTCCGGCGAACGCGGGCGCGAACACCTCACAGTTCGAGGACAACCGGATCGCCACCTGTTCCCAGCAATGCGGTGACAGCAGGAACCCGTGCAACAGCAGTACCGGATCGCCGGAACCCAGGTGCAGGGCCTTGATCGGCTGGGGATCGGTCGCGGACTTGGCGACAGCGGACGTGGTGGTGTGAGACGTCATCGTCGACACCCCTTCCTGGACGGCGGTGTCCGGGGAAATTCATCTGACCAGCATTGTACGGTCGTGAGGTGCCGACCATCATCTCAACGATCAACGTCAACGGCGTCCGCGCCGCCGCGGGCAAAGGCATGCTCGCCTGGCTCGCGTCCACCGAGGCCGACATCGTCTGCCTGCAGGAGACCCGCGCCACCGACGAGCAGACCAGAGCGGCGCTCGCGCCCGCACTGGCCGACGGCTGGTGGCTCACGCATGCCGAACCGGAGTCCAAAGGCAGGGCAGGGGTCGGCATCCTGTCCAGGCGCGAGCCGAAGGCTGCGCGAATCGGGTTCGGCAGCAACGAGTTCGGAGCATCTGGTCGCTATGTGGAGGCCGATTTCGATGATGTCACCGCGGCCAGCGTGTACGTGCATTCCGGTGATGCCGGCACGCCGCGCCAGGACGAGAAGTACCGCTTCATGGCCGAGCTCGGCGCCTACCTCACCAGCCGCACCGGCGAATTCGTGGTGAGCGGCGACTGGAACATCGCACCGTCGGAGCTCGACATCAAGAACTGGAAGGGGAATCTGAAGTCGGCCGGATTCCTACCGGAAGAGCGCGCCTGGATCCAGGAGTTGCTCGCCGCGGGTTATGCGGATGTGGTGCGCAGCCTGCATCCGGGCGTCGAGGGCCCTTACAGCTGGTGGTCCTACCGCGGCCGCGCCTTCGACAACGATTCGGGCTGGCGCATCGACTATCAACTCGCCCGCGGCGACCTGGCAGCCCGAGCCAAGCAAGCCGTCGTCGAGCGCGCCGCCGCCTACGATCAGCGCTGGTCGGACCACGCCCCGGTCACGGTGCAGTACCGATGAGCGACGGAAATATGTGCCCCCACACTCTTGTCATCGGTACGGTCGGTAGGTGGTTGCGATGATCGCAGGAAAGCGTGGCACGTACACGGTGCTCGGTGTCCTGGCTGTACTGATTGCGGTCGTCGGACTCATCGCGCTCAATCGTGGCGGCGACGGCGGCTCGGTCCTCGGCTCGGCGACCTCGAGCGCCCGCGGTGCGCCTACGACGCAGGCCAAACCACCTGCCGCGGGCAGTACCACGACACCGCTACTCGCGGGCACCACCGCACCGGCCGCGTCCCGCGCCCCCGGTGTGCCGGACCGCGCGTACGCGACCCTGGCCGAGATCGACGCGGGCCGCTGGCCGGACTCCGCGAACGCAGCCGGCACCAAGGGCGGTGATCGGTGGATGAATCGTGCGGGCACCCTGGCGGCCAGGGATTCCACCGGCAAGCCGATCACCTATCAGGAATGGGATGTGAATCCCAAGCAACGCAACCGATCCCGGGATGCCGAACGGATCGTCACCGGTAGCGACGGCTCCGCTTGGTACACCGGTGACCACTACGAGACCTTCGCGAGGATGCGCTGATGGCCGTGCCGATCCCGTTGTCGCAGTTCCTCGCCCGTCCCGGCGACGCCGAATCCGGTCCCGCCGCCGGTCCGGTCGCCGCACCCGCACTCGGTGCGCTCGCCATCGACGCCGCGGAGCTGAGCGCACTGCGCTATCGCGCTCCCTCCGGCTATGTGGTGCGCGAACTGCGCGGACCGAAGATGCACACCACCATGGGCGTTTTCGATGAGTTCGCCGCCGCGTTCCAATTCCCCTACTACTTCGGCGAGAACAAGGACGCCTTCGACGAATGCCTGCGCGACCTGGATGATTTCGTCGGCGAGGCAGCCGGATACGTTGCTGTGATTCGGAATTCGTCCTCGCTACTCATCGAGCAGCCGGACGAGCGTGAGTGGTTCGCCGAGGCCCTCGACGACTGCGCCGGTTACTGGTCGAGGAGGGACATCGTCTTCCGTGTCGTTCTCCAAGGCGAACCGATGCTTCCGAAGGCCGTTGCGCTGATCTCCGACATCGCGACGCTCTGACCTGTCGACGCCTCGGCACCGGCCCACTCGGTGACTTCGGTGCGGGACCCGCGCCCCGGTCAGGTCAGTCGGCGCGCGAGATCCTCGCCGAGCAGCACGAAGACATCGGTCGTGTGCTCGATGAGTTCGTCGCGGGTCAGCGGCAGATCATTCTGTAGCCAGGCGGTCAGGGTCTGGACGAGCCCACCGACGAGATAGGTGGCGCGGAAGTCGATCGAGGGGTCCGGCGGGTCGGCGACACCGTAGAAATCGATGCCCTCCGCGGCCACGAGCCGGGCGAAAACGCGCACCGTCTGATTCGTGCGTGCGCGCAGTTCCGGCGTCGCCATGCCCGCGACCAGCGCGACCTTGGCCTTGCGCGGGTCGTCGGTGAGCAGGTGGATGCCCGCGGTGATCGCGGCGTGCGCCTTGGCACGCGTATCGTCCGGCGCGGCGTGCAATGCCGTGACGATCGCGCCCGCCAATTCCTCGGCGATCCCGTCGACCAGCGCGCTCAGCACCGCGTCACGGCTGTCGAAGCTCTCGTAGTAGTACCGCTCGTTGAGCCCGGCCTGCGCACACAGTCCGGAGACGGTCAGCTTGGCGAGGCCATCGGTGCCGATGATCTCCAGCGCGGCGTCCAACAGTGCCGCGCGCCGTTGCGCGCGCCGCTCGTCTGCGGAGATTCCGCCGTAGGTCCGCTGTGCCACTGCTCGATTCTGACAGTGCCGGATCGGCCGCGCTGCAACGCGCCGGTATGGAATTGGTGTGGTCACAATTCTGGCATGATCCATTGCCAGAATTGAGATTCTGGTGGATGCTGTTGCCAGATGCGCTCGACGAGGAGGCAGCAATGTCCGCACCCGGTTATTTCGCCGACAATTCCATGGCACGGCGGGTCATGAGCAAGCGAGCGGTCGGGCTCACCTACGGGCAGCGTGCCCTGGTGATCGGGGCTGTGCACCCGCTGCTCTATGTCGGGACCGCCGAGAACACCGAGCATCGAATGACGCCCTACACCCGGCTCGCACTCACCGGCAAGCTGTTCGAGGCGGTGTTCCTCGGTAGCAAGGACGAGGCCGATCGGGCGCTGGCGTTCACGCGCAAGAAGCACGCCAAGGTGCGCGGGGCGCTGCCCGAAGACGCGGGTTCGCACCACCCGGCGGGCACCGGCTACTCCGCGGCCGATCCCCACCTGATGTTCATGACCATGGCGTTCACCTTCGATTCCGCCGAGGTCATGTACGACCTGCTGGTCCGGCCGCTGACCGATGGCGAACGCGAAGCGCTGTACCAGGACTACGTGCGCTGGGCGGAACTGTTCGGCATGCCGCGCGAGGCGGCGCCGGGCAGCTACCCGATGTTCCGCAGGTATTTCGACGCCTACCTCCGCTCCGACGAGCTGTTCCTCACCGACGAGGCCAGGCTGGTCGGCTCCTACCTGGCCGGGCAGCGAGTGCCCTATCCACAGCGAATGCCGTTACAGCAGGTCACCTCCGCGTTCTTCCTGCTGGTGCAGGGCAGCCTGCCCGCACGCATCCGCGATATGTACGGCATGCGGTGGGGGATCGCCGAGCAGGTCGCCTACGGCGCGCTCGCCACGGCCGTCCGCACGGCGCACATTGCTCCACCGTTGGTGCCGCCGGTGCTGCGTGGCACGTTGGCCGGTCCGAGTGCGCCGGTCTACCAGCTGGTGTCTCGGCGCGAACACGAACTGGCGCGTGCCGGACGCCCGAGCATGCCCGGCGTCGACCCGCGCAACTGGGCGGCGCGAAATTCCGCTTGAGCGCCGTGCGAAGATCGCAGTATGTCCAGTCCTGCTCAGACGACCCCGGCCGCTGAACGTAAACAGCGGGTACTGTCCGGGATCCAGCCGACCAGCTCGTCCTTCCATCTCGGCAACTACCTTGGGGCGCTGCAGTACTGGGTGACCATGCAGGACGACTACGACGCGCTGTACTTCATCCCGGACCTGCACGCCATCACCGTGCCGCAAGATCCCAAGGAACTGCGCGCACGGACGCGGGGCGCGGTAGCGCAGCTGCTGGCACTTGGCATCGACCCCAAGCGCTCCACCCTGTTCGTGCAGAGTCAGGTGCCAGAGCATGTCGAGCTGGCCTGGGTGCTCAGCTGCATCACCGGCTTCGGTGAGGCGAGCCGGATGACCCAGTTCAAGGACAAGTCGGTCAAACAGGGCGCGGAGAACGCAACGGTCGGGCTGTTCACCTACCCGGTGCTGATGGCCTCGGACATCCTGCTCTATCGCGCACATCAGGTGCCGGTCGGCGAGGATCAGCGCCAGCACCTGGAGCTGACCCGAAACCTGGCCCAGCGCTTCAACACTCGGTTCAAGAAGACCTTCGTGGTGCCGGAGGCGCACATCACCAAGGGCACCGCCAAGATCTACGACCTACAGGACCCCACCGCGAAGATGAGCAAGTCGGCCTCCTCCGATGCCGGCCTGATCAATCTGCTCGATGACCCGAAGATCACCGCCAAGAAGATCCGCTCTGCGGTGACCGACACTGAGCGTGAGATCCGCTATGACCTGGAGCAGAAGCCGGGTGTCAGCAATCTGTTGGTGATCCTGAGCTCGCTGAGCGGCACGCCGATCGTCACGCTGGAACAGGACTACGCCGGTAAGGGTTACGGCGATCTGAAGTCCGACGTCGCCGACGCGCTGGTCGAATTTGTCACGCCGTTGCGGGCGAAGGTGGGAGAGTACTTGGCAGATCAGGGCGAACTCGACCGCATCCTCGCCGCCGGTGCCGAGCGGGCGCGTGAGATCGCCGGCAACACCCTCGCACAGGTATATGACCGGGTGGGCCTGCTGCCCCGCTAGTTCGCGGGCGGCTCCACCACCGGCGACTGCTCGCAAGTCGGTCGAAACAACCCGGCGGGGTCTCTGTGAAGGGGCAACTGGTGCAGGCGATCGACAACATCAAGGCGTGGCTCGAGCGGCGGATCCAGCGGCGCCCCTGGTTGGACCATCTGGTCCGAGCGGGTGGGCGATACCAGCGGCAGCGGGGTGACTTCTACGCGGCGGGCATCACGTATTTCACGGTGCTGTCGCTGATTCCGCTGTTGATGGTCGCCTTCGCGGTCGCGGGGTTCGTGTTGTCCAGCCACCAGGAGTTGCTCACCGAATTGCAGGACAAGATCGTGGAGAACATGCCGGGCTCGCTCGGCGCCCAACTCAACGATCTGATCGATCAGGCCGTCCGCTCCAGGGGTACCGTCGGCACCCTCGGTCTGCTCGCCGGTGTCTATAGCGGTCTCGGCTGGATGGCCAACCTGCGCGCGGCGCTGACCGAGCAATGGGATCAGAAGAGCCCGGATGATAATTGGTTCCTGACCAAACTGTCCGACCTCGGCGCGCTGATCGGGCTCGGTCTCGCCTTCGTGGTGTCGCTCGGCCTGTCCGCGCTCGGCTCGAGCACCCTCGGTGCGCGACTGCTGATCAGCCTCGGTCTGTCCCATCTGCCCGGCGCGCGCCTGCTATTGATACTGGCGTCGATCCTGCTCGGATTCCTGGCGTCCTGGGCCGTCTTCGCCTGGATCATCGCGCGGCTGCCACGGGAACCGGTCACGCTGCGCAGTGCGGCAAGAGCGGCGGCCATTGCCGCCGTGGTCTTCGAGGTCTTCAAGTACGTGGCATCCATCTACCTGCAAAAAGTGCTGAACAGCCCCGCGGGCGCCGCCTTCGGTTCGATCATCGGTCTGATGGTTTTCAGCTACGTCACCTATCGCATCATCCTGTTCGCCACGGCATGGGCGGCGACCTCGTCGGACAATCTGCGGGAAGCCGAGATCGCCCCGCCCGCACCCGCGGTGATCGCACCACGGATGACAGGGCCGGGCTCATCGATGAGCACTGTCGCTGCTTCTTTCGGTGCCGGTGCCCTTGCCGCCCTCGCTCTTTCGGAACTGCGCAAGGTTTCCGGCCGCCGTCGCTGACCCGCTCTGCACGCCTTTTGGTCGTAGCGGACGGTCAGTAGGTGCGCGGAAGATGTTTGTGCCCTGGATACGGCTGGGCGGATAGCTGTTCGGCTGGTTGGCTTGGGGTGAAGGCGGCGGATAGCTGTTGTGCGGGTAGGTATTCGGTGGATAGGTGGTCGGCACTACCGAACGGCGTGTGCCAGGCGGCTTATTTCGCGACCTATCGTGGCCTGGTCGCAGGGCACGATGTGGAATTCGTTGTACTGGCGGCGGTAGAGATAACGCCCGTCGCCGTCGACATCGAACCAGTTCAGGTACTCCGGTGTGGACGGTCGCGCACCGCGCAAGTCGCGGAGGGCTTCCAGGGTTCCGGACCCGGATCGGGGGGCGCGAAGCAGGCGGCAGATCCGGTCGGCCGCGGTTTCCTTTGTGCCGGTCCAGGATTCGAGGCCCACGCGCAGAAGCTCGAGGTCTTCGGCGATGGCGCGATGGCGACCGGGCGACACGTTGCCGAGCACGGCGGTGAACACCTTGGGCACGATCGCCGAGGTGCCGACCTCGATGACGACATTGCCACCGAAATCTTTTGTGGGGCCCGGGCGTTGGACCAGTGTTACGCCGATATCGGCGTCGATCGCGCCGTACGCCCGTATCGGACGGGTCCGGGTTCCGGTGAGCGCCAACGATGTTTCGGGATCAGCCGCCACCCGCAACACGGCCGATAGGTCCGGGTCGCCGTGCGGCGGGAGACGCTGGTCGAGCTGGCGGGTGAGCTGTTCGTGTTCGTCTTCCCACCGCGTCGACGCGATCAGGCGAAGCGGGAACGGATATCGATCCGCGCCCGTCTCCCGCCAGATATGCATGAACTCGTCGGACGTGAACTCCCACATCATTGGTAGTGGTCTTCGTTGCTCGAGCGCTGCGGCGGACTTTGCTGGGCTGCCGGCGCGTCATCGCCGATCGTCGGCGGCACCAGCCGCTGGGGTGCGCCGAGTAGTTCTTCTTCACGATTCACGATCAGGTAGTCGGGGGTTTTGCGAGCCGACTCGGAGTCGTCTTGCTTTTTCCCCGCACCGGCCGACGGCATGCCGGACATGCCGGGCCGACCGGCTGCCCCCGCGCGATTGGCCGCGGAAGCCGTTGCCGCGGCGGGACTTCCAGCGGTCGGTTGGCCGCTGATGCTGCGTCCTGGGCTCGGAGTACCGATCCCACCGGGCCCGGGTGTGCCGGGTTTGGGTGGGCCGCCACCTCCGGGTGGGGATGTGCCGGGGCCGCCGGGTGGAGACGTGCCGGGGCCGCCCGGCTGCCCCGAACCGAGCGCTCCCGCGTCGGGAACGGTCGCCGCGGCGGGCGCGGTACTGGCACTGGGGGTGGTGGGGGTCTGCGCCGATTGCTGCTCAGCGCCCGAATTCTGGCCGGACCCGGCGGGTTCCACCGAGGTCGGGGGCTCCGATGTCGGTTGATCGCCCGGGTTGCCGCCACCGCTGCCATTACCGCCACCGCCACCGCCACCGCTGCCATTGCCGCCGCCGGGATCGCCGCCGCCTCCACCGTCACCCGGCAACGAGACGGGCACGAAGGTTGGGACTCCGGTCCCGGCAGGCCCATAGGACGGTTTGTAGCTGTTGTTCATGGTGTCGATCGCCGTGCGGTAAAGCGCCTCCACACCGCGTTGATAGGCGACCTCAGAGCTGTCCCCGTCGCCTACCAGCCCCGCACCCACCGCGGAGATGATCACCTGCGCCGGGTCCAGCGTGGTGGCCGAGCCCGCTTGCCCTTGCGCCGCGCTCGGCGGGGGCACCGACATCTTGATGACCTCGGCGGCGTGCGCGACTCCCTTTACCCGGTGCCCGCAGGTGCTGATTACCTGCTGGACATCGCTGGCCTGCTGGTAGAACTTCTGCGCAGCGGCGACAGCCGCGTCGGCCATCTGTCCCTCTACACCGTCGGCCAGGGCCTTCTGGATTGCGATATGCATGCCGAGCAGTCCGCCGCTCAGCGTGTCGGCGATGCTGATCCATGTGTCGGCCTGCTGATGCATGACACCCGGACTCATCTGCGTGACGTTGCGGTAGATCTCCTCGTGCGTGTGTCCCTCGAACTGTTCCATCCGGGCGATATACGCCGGATCGGCACCGTTGTCGGAAACCGACTGCTGAGCCCCCTCCGCACCCTGCTGTTGGGCGCGTGACCGCGAACTCGGCTGGGCGACATCAGGTTTGTCCCCAGCGCCGAACGTGCTCAGTGCCGCCGGATTGTCATTGATATTGATATACGAGCCGGTCATCGTCAGTTGTCCTTGCCGATTTCCGGCTCGATGGTGGTTGCGATGTCGAGTAGTCCGACGCATGGGTCGGTACCCCGTGCAACCTGGTCGGTCAGATCGACTGCGATCTGTACGAAGCCCACCTTCGTTCGCACGTCGATCTGGCAGCTTCGTCGCAGTGCCGGGGTTGGGTCGCGGACCCATACGGCTTCGCGGCCATTGACGGTGGTCGGCTCGCTGTATGAGCCGACCTTCTTGAGGTCTTCATCCCAGGATGCGTTTCCCGAGTTCAAACTCAGGTCTTTTGTTGGCGAAGAAAAATCGCAGGTCAGGAAGCTGTACTCGGCGACCAGATCGTCACCGCGTTTTCGGGAGGCGGGTTCGAATCCTGCCTTTTGAATGGTTACATCACTGATCCAGGTGCAGGGATCGAAAACGACCTTTGATCGGCCTGTGCTAGCGGAGTATTTGTTGTCCTGTTGCGGCGGCTGGAGCTTTGGAGCCGTAAGCGTCGGCCGGGACGATTGCGTGCCGGTGGACGACGTGGTGGCCTGACCTGACTCTGCTGGGTGCTGCGCCGCGTCGTTGTCAGTTGTGCAGCCCGCCGCCAACGGGATCACCGACGCCGCTAGCAGTACCAGCACAGAACTGCGGATTCCCGCCATGGGGACTACACCTCCGGGGTAGCGGTGTTGATCGATTTCGCGTACATCGCGTCGGCTTCCTCCACCAATTGACCGGCCCGCAGGTAGGCCGCCGCCATCTTGAGGGCGGCCTCTCTCATCCCCTTGAGCGCCTCGGTCATCTTCCCTGCCTTGTCTGAAAACCCAGATTGAAGTTGCTGAGCTGAGTCGAACCCCCCAAAGCCATTGAGTCGGTGCAAATCGAGTGATCGTTTGATCTGCGGGTCCAGGGTCGTGTCGAGCAATCTGGTGTATACGTCCGCGCACCGTCGGGCGGCATCGGCCTCCATCCGAAATGTTCCCCCTACGGCGTCCTGGTACAGCGCGTTCGCCGCTGACTGCCCCACTTCCATCGACTGGCCCTCCCTTGGCATTTGCCCGCTCACTTTACTGGACGCACGACATAGGCGATCGGTTCCGTTGGGACGTGGGGGTCGGTTCGACCGGGATCGGTCCTGCGGTTTTGGCGCGTGTCGCGGCTCAGACGCCGAGTCCCACTCGGCCTGCGCACGGGGTCCGGGTTTGTAGCGGATCGGACCGGCGCGTCTAACGGGCCTGTGCCGGTGCCCAACTGCGGTGCGAAACCGCCGTGAAACGAAATTCTTCCTGGGGTTATGTGCTGATTGCATGAGAATTCGCGGGGTTGCCGCCCTGGGGGATGGTGGCGTGGTCTGCTGGTGCGAGCGATGAATCCTGATGGGAGGCGGGCATGTCGGAGGACGGATCGACGCTGGCGCGGCGACAGTTGGGAAAGTATCTGCGTACCGGGAGGGAGGAATGCGGGCTAACGCTCCATCAGGCGGCCGAGCTGATCGAGCGCAGTGCCAGCACGCTGCAACGTATCGAGAAGGGCGTGGTGTCGCATCTGCGCGGTGCCGACCTCGAGGCGCTGAGCAAGATCTACGAGTTCGACGCGGACCACGCAGCGGCGATGAACGGCCTTGCGGCACAGGCAAACGAGCAGAGCTGGTGGCGTGAGTACGGCGACGTGATTCCGAACGGCTTCCATATCTACGCAGGTCTGGAAGCCGCGGCATGCAAGCTGGCGACCTACGAGCCCGAATTTGTGCCGGGCTTGCTACAGACTTCCGCATATGCCAGTGGGGTGATACGTGCCGCGTATCCGGAGGACTGTGCCGAGGAGCATGCACGTCGGGTTCATTTCCGTATGCGGCGGCAGGCCCGTATCACTCGGAAATACAAGCCAGCAACGCTTGACGTCATCGTGCGAGAGTCGGTACTCAGGGGTGTGGTCGGCGGCCCCCGGGTCATGGCCACCCAGCTGAAGCATTTGTCGGACATGGGAACTCGGTCCAACGTCAGTGTGCGGGTGCTGCCGTTCAGCGTGGGTTCACCGTTGAGGGAGCAGGTTGGACCATTTGTTGTCCTCGAGTTCGGTGCCGACCAGAAGGGGAGGCAGATCGAACCGCCGGTCGTGTACTCGGAGTCCTACATAGGCGAGCTTTATCTCTCGAAACCTCATATCGTTCGGCGATATCATCAGGCATATGGTTGCCTTCAGCAAAGCTCCTTGGACGCTGTGGCCAGCCGAGAACTGTTGCGACAAGTAGCAAAGGAGTACGGGTCGTGGTGAACGAACAGTCAAATGTGTCGTGGTTCAAGAGCAGTCGCAGCGACGGCTCCAGGAACTGTGTCGAAGTCGCGTTTCTCCCGAATAGTCTCGTCGGCGTGCGTGATTCGAAGAACCCCTCCGGCCCGGCGCTGACGTTCACCACTGCCGAGTGGTCGGCCTTCACAAGCGCGGCAACGCGCGGCGAGTTCGATAGGTGACAGCACTGTCCGCGCTCTGCTGAGATCGATGGCTTCGAGTCCATTGAACCCTGACCCAAGCCCAAGCTTTCGGCTGTGGCACAACGCCATCGGCCGTGCGTCGCATACCAGCGAGCGGCGATCGGCAGCACCGCTGTGTATGTCACACTCATCTCGCGCAGGACCTCTATGAAGTTGATCTTTCGACGGACCACCTTCATACCCGAGGTTCTGCGCTTCCTCGTTGCACCACAACCACTTCCGGCCTGTCGCCAACTCAGGCCACCTGGCCGATCACCACCCAGAGAGGCTCAATGATCATCTTCGAGTTCTCCCGCCACGAGGACAATCCCGACGACCTGGGTCCGACCGGGTTCGACTTCGGCGACATGGAGGTCGTCGGCGATCTGGGCAGTGCCTCGTCCAAGGACGATGGCGTGGGCCCCATGATGATCTTTGTATCTGTCGGGGTGTTGCTCGACGAGCTGTGCACGCTGGTCGAGCGGGGACGAGGCGGATTCGACTACACGGGAATGTCCTCGTATTTCTCGCTCAACCTCACCCTCATGAAACGGAGGATGAGTGTTCGCGCCGGCCGCGTCAAGATCGCCGACACCGACGCCGCACAGGTCCTTGACGCTGTCTGGCAGGCCGTCAATGAGTTCGCCACTCGAGAGCTGCCGCTGCTCGACGCGGACGACGCCGGGCGGACTGACTTGGAGGGCTCTATGGCGGAGTTCTCACGGGCCATCCAGCGGCACGCAGAAGCCGAGTAGGATCGCAAGAACTCTTTCTACCGATACTCTGCTTTCCCATTGCACTACAACCCCTTCCGGCGTGTCGCCAGCTCGAGCCACCGAACCGACCACTACCCGGAAAGGCTCACTGAGACCCACTGTTGTCTCTGGTAGTGGTAGGAAGAAACGCCGTTCACCATAGGATTTACTCATCCTCGCAACGACCCGCCGCCCAGCGAGTCGCTGCGACAATTGCCCTCAGGGCAGGATGAAAAGGCTCATCTGCTACCGAGCGGCTTAGTCGGTTTGACACAGCGTTCATACAAAACGTGGAGCGAAGTGGCCTGCGCGAAGTAGATCGTGATTGACAAGAATTCCCAGTTCCCGTCCGAAAACTTGAGAATCGTTGCCACCACCACCGCCGCATATGTCGTGAAAAAAGCGCTTCGAAGTGTGACAAGGAGTCAACCCTGTGGCGGCTCTCGTCGGCTGATCGCGATCGCCATCGGCTGCACTGCCAACGCTAACCCGATCGCAACTCGCTGGATGGGACCGACTCCCGCCCATTCGCCGACGAATGTGAACATGAGTCCACACCCGATCAGGGTGGCCGGTGTTGCTCCGAGAACGAGTTCGAACAGGCGGAGCCCCCTTTCCCATGCGGCCACGCTGCGGAACCCTTCAATGGACACGATTACACGATCTTCCAGTTGGATTTGTTGTCCCCATCAACCGATGCATCACTGAAACTCGCCGCCTGCGAGTGGTTGTAGAACCCTCGGCCGGCCATCACTGCACCTCACGGCAACCGCTGGCCGTCGACGCGGACAGCGTTCTCTTCTCTGGAATCGGCATCAAACCCCCACTCGCGATACCTGCCGCCAATCCGGCGGACGCTGCCACCCTCGCTAGCGTCGTTCGGTTTGTCAATCGTGCCGACGCGATGCCGCTGCACGAAAGCCTTTGTAAGCCTTAGCTTGTGCGGAATCTGTTTCGCGTGTCGTTGCGGGTGGTGGCTGGTTGACGTCGTCGGAACTGCGCAAGATGCCCGGTCGCCGTCGCTGGCCCGCATCGCGGCAGATCGCTGAATCGATGGAACCAAGATCGTTGTTCGCGCGTCGAAACCAACGAACAAGAAAATTACCGATCTGATCCGCTGCTACTGGTGCCCAGAGGGGTGGCACCAGTAGCAGCAATGGTCAGAATCGCGACTTGTTCCTGCGGCGGGCGCCGAGGAGCAGGGCAAGTACGACCACGATGCCACCGACCACGAGCAGTGTTCTGGTGCCTGCACGATCGTTGTCCTCGGCACTGGCCTGTACCTCCTGATCGTTGTCCTTCGGCGGTGGGGACGCCAGCACCGCACCGGTTTTCGACGGCTTGGCGCTGCTGTCGGGGAGTTGACCGACGTCGGCACCCTTGGGGAGGGCGAAGCCGTAGTCGAGGAGGCGGGCGGCCTGGAGGAAGGGGCGTAGCGGCTTGACGTCGGCCTTCAGCAGCGTCACCGCGAGCCTGCGGCCGTCGCGTTCGGCGGCGGCGACGAAGGTCTGCCTGGCGTCGTCGGTGAAGCCGGTCTTGCCGCCGATCGCGCCCTCGTATTCGTACAGCAGGTGGTTGTCGTTGCCGATGGGGAAGCCGGGGTGGTCCTTGTCGTCGGGGTTCTCCGGGCTCTTGGGGTAGCCGGGGAAGTCGACCTCCTCGGTGTGGATGAGCTCGGCGAACAGCGGGATCGACATGGCCTCACGGAACAGCACCGTCAGGTCGTAGGCGGAGGTACTCATCCCGGGGCCGTCGAGGCCGGATGGGCTCGCGGTGCGGGTGTCCAAGGCGTGCAACGACTTTGCCAGTTCGTTCATCTGCGCCACCGCGCCCGCATCCCCGCCGAGCTGAGCCGCGATGGCGTGCGCGGCGTCATTGCCGGACGCCATGATCAGCGCCTGCATCAGCTGCCGGTTGGTGTAGCGGCCGCCGGGACCGATGCCGACCTTGGTGCCGTCGACGTTGGCGTCTTCCTGAGTGCCGGTGACCACCTTGTTCAGATCGAGTTTGCGCAGCGCCACCGTCGCGAGCAGCACCTTGATGGTGCTGGCCGGGCGGTAGCGGCCGTGCGGATCCTTGGCAGCGAGCACCTCGCCGGTGTCCAGATCCGAGACCAGCCAGGCCGTCGCCGAAATATCTTGTGGCACCGGCGGCGCGCCCTTGGGGATCACCACACCGCATTCGCCCATCCGCGCGCCGCCGAGCGGAGGGGAGGGCACGGGCAATGCCGACGGCGTCGGCTCGCCGGGCGAGGGCACCTCGGACTCGTCGATCGGCGCGGGCGGTCTGATCTTCTGCGGGCAGCCGTCGGTGTTCGGGGTGCTGAACGGCGCGGTCGTCGTGCTGCTCGGCGGTGTCGCGGGCGCCGGAGCCGCGGTGGCGCCCCCGGTCACGGCCGCAATGGTCAGTGCGGCGCCGAGGCACAGCGCGGTGCGGAGGTGAAAGTCCCGGATGCTCATCGGCAGAGAGCCTAATGGGCGCAGCCGGACTGAGTTCGGCTATGACTCGCCGGACGGCGCGGAGCGTGTCGGCGCGCCGCGCCAAGTATTGACAGACACTAGTAAATGAGAGTTACTATCAAAAAGATGTAACTACCATTTATTGGAGCCTCATGAATACGGACTCGACCCGCCGCTGGCTGGCGCTCGGTGCGCTGGCGGTCGCCATGCTGACCATCGGCCTCGACATCACGGTGCTGACCGTCGCGTTACCCACGCTGGCTGTAGACCTGAATGCGAATAACGGTGCGCTGCAATGGTTCAGCACCTCCTACACGCTGGCGCTCGCCGCGGTGATGCTGCCCGCCGGCGCGCTCGGGGATCGGTACGGCCGCAAGAAGATCCTGCTCGGGGCGCTGGTCCTGTTCGGTGCGGCCTCGCTGGCCTGCGCATTCGCCGCGACCGCCGGTCAGCTCATCGCGGCACGGGTGGTGCTCGGTGTCGCGGCGGCGGCGATGATGCCGCTGTCGTTGGCCGTGCTGCCGGTGCTGTTTCCGAGCTCGGAGGAGCGGGCGCGGGCCATGAATATCTGGATCACCTCGACGGCATTGGGGTTGCCGCTCGGTCCGATCCTGGGCGGCTGGCTGATCGACAACTTCTGGTGGGGCTCGGTCTTCCTGATCAATGTCCCGATGGTCGTGCTCGGCGCGGTCGCGGTTGCGGGTCTGGTTCCGGAGTCACGCAATCCCGACCGGCGTCCGCTGGATCTGCCGGGCACGGTGTTGTCCGTGGCCGGAATGCTCGGTGTGACTTACGGATTCATTCGCCTCGGCGACGAGGGCTGGGGCAACGGGCTCGGCTGGGGCGCGCTGATCGCCGGTGCGATTGTGCTCGCACTGTTCATCGGGTGGCAGCGCCGGACGGCCTTCCCGCTGATCGATCTCGGCCTGTTCACCAGCCGTGGCTTCCGCTGGGGCGCGGTGTTCGCCGTCCTCATCACCTTCGGGATGTTCGGCCTGTTCTTCACCGTGCCGCAGTACTACCAGGCCGTGCTCGGTACCGACGCGCTCGGCAGCGGACTGCGATTGCTCCCCATGATCGGCGGCCTGCTGGTCGGATCGCGGCTCAGCGACGGTCTGCTGCCGAAGCTCGGTGCGCGACTGATGGTGGCGGCGGGCCTGGTGGTGCTCGCGCTCGGACTCGGTCTGGGCGCGCTGACCTCGGTCGGCACCGAGTACTGGTACGCCGCGGTCTGGATCGGCCTGGTCGGTGCGGGCATGGGGCTCGGTCTGCCGGTGAGCATGGCGGTTGCGATGGACGACCTCGAGGTAGCCCGCGCCGGCATGGGCTCGGCACTGTTGCAAGCGTTGCGGCAAGCGGCGGGCACGATCGCGGTGGCGCTGCTCGGCACGGTGTTGGCCACCGTCTACCGCAGCGAACTCGGCGACCTGAACGTCGACCCGATCAGCGACAGCGTGAATTCCGGTGTTGCCGTAGCCAAGTCGACCGGCGAAGCGGGCATGCTCGAACATGTGCAGTCGGCATTCGTCAGTGGAATGGGAGCGATGCTGTGGGTGTGCGCGGCCATCAGCGCCGTCGCGGTCCCGCTGGCACTCTGGGTGCTGCCGCGTCGATCGGTGGCGGTCCGAGCCGACGAGGCGGTGCCTGCGGCGCTCACCGACGTCGATGCGACAGAATCGACACATGTCGGTTGAACTACCCGGTGACGGGCCCGCTGTGCCCGGACTGCGGGAGCGGAAGAAGGAACGGACCCGCCGGACGATTCGTGTCGAAGCGTTCCGGCTATTCCGTGAGCAGGGCTACGGCGAGACCACGATCGAGCAGATCGCCGCGGCGGCCGAGGTCTCGCCGAGCACCTTCTTCCGCTATTTCCCGACCAAGGATCAGTTGGTGCTCGCCGATGACCTCGATCCACTGATGATCGAGGCACTGCGAGCGCAACCGCTGGACGTTGCGCCGCTGACCGCCTTCCGTAATGCGGCCGCCGGGGTCTTCGCGAATCTGCCCGAGGCGGAGGTGGCGTTCGAGCAAGAGCGGCAGGCGCTGCTCTATCACGTGCCCGAATTGCGTTCGGCCATCGGAGCCGAGTTCGAGCGCAGTATCGAGTTGATGGCGGGCATGTTGGCTGAGCGGATGGGCAGGGACCCGATGGACTTCGAGGTGCGGGTGGCGACGGGTGCGATCGCGGGCGCCGCATTGGCGATCGGGACCACCTCGCCCCTCAACGCCGAGAACCTCACTCGCGCACTGGATTTCCTCGAGGCAGGGCTGCCGCTCGGCAAGACTGAGCCGACCGAGCGGCCCTGACGTGCCTGCGCGGAAGAATTAGGAGGACTTCGTCACCGGGCAGCCGTGGGCCAGGGGGCCGAGCAGCTTGTTGTTGTCGTAGAAGTGCTCCAGTTCGAGGATGCGCAGATCGTCGGAGACCCTGGCGATGGTCACACCGAACATCTCGATCTGTTCGCCGGTCGGCTGGTGGTCTTTGTAGGCGCCGTCGTAGTTGCCCCAGTGGCGCCAGCGAAAGGTGACGGCGGGCGGGCCTGCCAGTACTTCGAGGACCTCCCAGAAGAAGCCGTTCGGGAATGCGGTGTGGAACGTCTGGTGCGAGGACTCGAAGGTCTCGGCATCCACCTCGTAGTACGGGTTGTCGCCGATGAGGATGTTGTAGCTGCCGATCCTGGCGAACTCCTCGGCGTTCTGCCATGGGCCGCCGTTCACCCGGCCGCGGTAGTGCGCTGCCACCAGCGAAACCCAGGTCGCCGGATCCTTCTTGTGTGAGACCTCCATCTCGAACACCCGCACCAGGTCCTCGACGATGGCCTCCAGTGAGCCCGCCTCGTGGTTGGTGGTGCGCTCGCGCGGCACGATCTGGTTGGTCAGGTGGTAGTCCGGTGGCGCGCCGCGCCAGTCTTCGGCGGGCGTCGCCGCGACCACGGCATCGCGGCCTTGGAGCCACAGTGGTGTTTCTGCCTCAGGTGTGGAATCTGTTGTATCAACGGACATTTCGGCTTCCCGCCCCTTTCGCGTGCGATCAACGCGTCGAAGGTAACAGCCGCTCGATCGGTTGTCTCGACATGTTTCGGGGCGTGCGACGGCAATGAGCCCTGGCGCGCAGCGGTGGCCAGGGACGATGTCACGGGTTGTGGAATGTCACAGTTTCATCGGTGGAAACCGTTGGGGGTGAATGCTTTCCATGCTTCGGCGGGTTCGGGGCCGACACCGACCCGCTGATTTCAACGGGAATGGGCCGCGGCTCGCAACGGAGTGTCGTCGTCCATGGTGGCGAAGAAACCGCCGATGACATCCTCGATCTCGGACACCGATTCGGCGCAGTACAGCACGGGCTGATAGTGGGTGATGTCGTAGGTCGCGGTGCCCATCGCGACCACGTCGAGCGGGCGCAGATCAGCATGGCGGAACTCTTCGATCTCGCCGTAGGACGACAACAGTCCGGCTCCGTAGCACCGGACTTCGCCGTGCTCGCGGACCACGCCGAACTCCATCGAGAACCAGAAGACATCGGCGAGGAACTTCAATGCGGTATCGGTGCCGAGCCGGGCGACGGCCGCGCCGACCGTCTCGTAGATCGCGGCGAAACGCGGGCTGGCGATCTGGTTGGCGTGACCGATGATCTCATGGATGGCGTCCGGCTCCGGGGTGTACAGCGGAGCCGAGTGGTGCCGAATGTACTGGGTGGAGTGGAAGGTGCGATCGGCGAAGGAGCCGAAGAACTCGCGCAGCGGCACCAGCCCTGCGGCCGGGACGTAGCGGAAGCCGGTCAGCGGGGTCAGCGCGGCGGAGACCTCGTCGAGTTGGGGGATGCGGTCCTGCGGGAGCCCGAGCCGAGCCGAGGCCTCCAGGACTTCCGTGCAGGCGTACCGCTCGTGCTTGCGGGCCAGTTCGGCCGAGACGATGCGCCACACTTCCTGTTCTTCTGCGGTGTAGTCGACCCGCGGCACCGGCTTGCCGGGTCCGTAGTCCAGTGCCTGCGCGGCGATCGCGTTCCGGCGTGCCCGGTAGTCCGGGTCGTGCACGCCGGGGTGCTCATCGCTCAGGTGCACCGTTACGTCGCCCGTGCCGCTGCGGGTCACAGGCGAATACAGCTGAGCCTCGGTGAACATGCCTCCAGGCAAGCACTGCTTGGGCCCGCCGACAACAAAAGCCCAGCCAGATGCGCAAATTGCCTAGCTGGAAGGGCTTTTGGACGCTCTTCCCGGCGCCGATGGCGGCATCGGGAGGTGTTTCTGATCAGTAGTGACCAGAGCCGCGATTGCTCGTGCACCCACCGGTCCTGCGGGCTGACGCCGCGGACTATGTGCGATTCACCGGACATGATCCTCCTTTATGACGCAAGATGGCGAATGTACGAAGGAGGACGCATGAGAACCGTGCGGATCGATCTCGACCAGAAGTTGTTGGCCGCGGCCGCCTCTATCATGGGCACCTCATCCAGCAACGCCACCATCAACGAGGCCCTGCGCCGAATTGTGGTGCACGAGCGACAGCTTCATCATCTGGAGCGGCTGGCTGCGGGTGTGTTGTCCGCGCTGCCGGGACCGGAAGTCATCACTGTGGCCGACGGCTAGCCCGGGCGCGGGCGGCGGAGTTCGGTCGCCGCGAAGGAAGTAGACGTCCGGCCGGTGTGGCGGGCGGTACCGGATCGATCAGGGAGTGACTGTCTCCCCGAATCCCGGCAGGTATCGGCAGTGGGCAACATGTCGGTGAGCACTGGCATGATCCGAGGATCGCACCGCATTCGAGGGGGATCTGATGTCGGTACCCATTGCCAACCTGCCATACGGTCAACGACCACGTGAGCGGCTGCTCGCGCTCGGTCCGCAGGCGCTCAGCGACGGCGAGCTGCTCGCATTGTTGCTTCGCCAGGGTCGGCGCGGTGAGAGTGTGCTGGAAATGGCCATCGATCTGCTCGCCGAATACGGCGGGCTGACCGGCCTGGCCGGAGCGCGCCCCGAGGAACTGTCCCGCCGCACCGGAGTGGGCGTGGCAAAGGCCGCTGCGGTGGTTGCCGCTTTCCACCTCGGCTCGCGAGCGCGCAACAGCCCTGAGGTCGTATGCCGTTTGGACGGCGCTGCGGATGTCGTGCGGGTCGCGGGGCCGCTGTTTGCAGGCGCCCGCGTCGAGCGGCTCCTCGTGCTCGTCTGCGATGTCCAGAATCGATTGCGGCAGAAGGTATTCGTCGCGGAAGGCGCCATCGACCAGGTGGCTGTCCCGGTCCGCGAAATCCTCAATACCGTGCTTCGTCACGACGGTCGAGCTTTCGCGCTCGTGCACAATCACCCCTCCGGCGACCCGACGCCGAGCTTCGACGACCGGCGTGCCACAACGTTGCTCACCGAAGCCGCCGCGACTGTCGGCTTGCGATTTCTGGCGCACGTGGTGATCGCGGGGGAGCGGTGGGCGAGCGTTCCGGCGCTCACTCGCAGCTGAGGGCTTCCCAGTCCCGGTAAACCGGTCGGTTGCTCAGCTGGAGGATCTGGGTTAGACCGAGTGTTTACCAGGCCGTTGCCGAACGCTCGTCTCAATAGCACAGACTCGGTGCCGGATCCTCGACAGCGAAAGCGTTGGTGCTGATGACTATTGACCACTTCGCGGCACGAAACGCCTATCAGCATGGGGTATTTCCGGACGATCACGGCAGGTTCGGCGAATTCGGCGGTAGGTACGTTCCGGAAGGTCTGATGGCCGCGTTGCTGGAGTTGGACGAGGCCTACAGTCTGGCCCGCATCGATCCCGGCTTCATCGACGAGCTCGCGGCTTTGCTGCGCGACCGAGTCGGCCGCCCGACGCTGTTTCACCAGGTGCCGCGATTCGCCGAATCGCTTGCGGTGCCGGGGCTGCGGGTCTATCTGAAGCGCGAAGACATGGCACACACCGGCGCACACAAGATCAACAATGCGCTGGGGCAGGTACTGCTGGCCAAACGGATGGGCAAGAGTCGGATCATCGCCGAGACCGGTGCGGGCCAGCACGGTGTCGCGGTCGCGACGGTGTGCTCGATGCTCGGCCTGACCTGCGTGATCTACATGGGCGCCGACGATATGCGACGACAGGCATCCAATGTGGTGCGGATGAGCATGCTCGGCGCCGAGGTGCGCGCGGTGCACACCGGCAGTCGCAGGCTCAAAGACGCGATCAGCGAATCGGTCCGCGACTGGGTGGCGAACGTGGAGACCACCTACTACCTGTTCGGTACGGCGGCGGGCCCGGCGCCGTACCCGAAGATCGTGCGCGATTTACAAACGGTGATCGGCATCGAGGCCAGGGCTCAGATCTTGAAATCGGAAGGGCAACTGCCCGACTACGTCATGGCCTGCGTCGGCGGCGGCAGCAACGCCATCGGTCTGTTCCACTCGTTCGCCGACGATCCGCAGGTCCGGTTGATCGGTGTCGAGGCCGCAGGCCGGGGCATCGAGACCGGCGAACACGCGGCCAGTCTCAGCGCGGGCAGCCCCGGCGAAATGGACGGCGCCTACAGCTATCTCCTCCAGGACGAAGACGGTCAGATCAGCCGAACCCACAGCATCGCGGCGGGCCTCGACTACCCGGGCGTCGGCCCCGAACTCAGCTACCTCAAGGACACCGGCCGTGTCACCTACCGAGCCGCGAACGACGAAGCCGCGCTGCGGGGCATGCAGGCACTCAGTCGCAGCGAAGGCATCATCGCCGCCCTCGAATCCGCCCATGCCGTCGGATATTTGATGGAAATGGCCGAGGACGGCGAGCTGCCTGCGGATTCGGTGATCGTGCTCGGCCTGTCCGGTCGCGGTGACAAGGATCTGGCGATCGCGGCACAGCGATTGGGTGTCGGAGCCTGACGGCGGTGTGTGCCGCCTGCCGTTGTCGGCCTGCCATGTTTCTCGGGCCTGTGATGGCGCGGAGATCAGTTCGCCGGGCTCGGGTTGCGGAAGGTCAGCGCGACGAGGAAGGTCAGCACGGCAATCCCGACTGCCGCGCCGTTGCAGTTATGTGGGCGTTGTCGAGTGGTCCCCATCGCTGGGATCTTTTCCGTCGATCGCGGGATCGGCGGGAAACCAGATGCAGCCCAGGGGGATTCGCGCTTCAGCGGTGGTGAACGACAGCGGCCTGCATCGCTGTGACCGGCCGGGCCGATGGCAGGATGGCGATCATGACCAATCGACGACTCGCGCTTGCCGGATTGCTCGCCCTACCCGCACTGGCGGGAACACTCGCCTCCGGCGCCACTGCCACCGCCGCACCGGGGGCTGAACCCCCGACGATCGAGGTCTTCACCCTGCCCGGAACCGTATCGGCGACATTCCACAACCCGAACGACCGGGGCGTCTGCTGGGCGTTCAACGAAGCCACCGGAGAGATATTCGGCGGCAACAACCCCACCTCCTTCGCCGAAGCGGGTCAGACGGTTCAGTCCTCGCTGGGCGGGCTCCCGACCGGACAGGTGCGAGTGCGTGGTGCGTGCGCATGGTCGCGCCCGACCGGCAACCACGACTATGCGTCGACGACAGACGTGATCATTGTCGATGTGACCGGCAAGCCGCCGACCGGCAGCTTCGGCTGACCTGCGCAGAGATACTCGGCCGAATCTGCGACATCTACTGAGCCGACACCCAACGCCTCGTCCCCGGTCTCTGGTGAATGTCGAGCATCAGTCGGGGAGTGACCGCGGCAGCCCGAACCGTGGGAGCACGCTGTTGTCGAATCGGGTGATGGCGCAGATCCGGTCGCCGGCGAGGGTGAGGACGATGATGCCGGTCGCGTGGCGGATGCCGTCGGGAGCGCGGAGGTAGGCCCCGAACGCAGGCTGACCATTTGCCCGCGTCGGCACGAAGTCATAGGTCCGGCCCTGGCCGATGATGCTGGCGTAGAAGCGGGCCACGGCGTCACGGCCGTGGTATTCGAGGGGAATCGGCGGCATGGAGACGCGGACATCGGTGGTGAGCAGTGCGACAAGCGCTTCGATATCGCCGGCCTGGTAGGCGCTGACGAACTTTGCCGCGAGTGCTTGCTCGGCAGGTGAGTGGGGCGCGGGCGCCGGATCCTCGCTCGGCGGCAGCCGCTGCTGAAGGCCGGCGCGGGCTCGTTTGAGGAGGCTGTTGACCGAACCGACGGTCACATCGAGCATGTCGGCCACCTCGTCGGCGTGGTATCCGAGGACCTCTCGCAAAATGAGGACGGCCCGCTGGCGGGCAGGCAGGATCTGTAGCGCGGTCACGAAGGCCAGGGATATCGATTCGGTCTGTTCATAACGTGCCTCGGGGCCGAGGGGCACGTCGATCCCGCCCTCGAGGAGGGCATCGGGATACGGCTCCAGCCAGACGATTTCGCCGAGCCGATTCGGCTCCGGCGGCTCAACTCCGGGGATGTCCCACTCCTTGGCCGGGCGTCGGCTGGCCGAGCGCAACGCGTTGAGGCAGCGGTTGGTGGCGATCCGGTAGAGCCAGGTGCGAATCGAGGCGCGTCCCGCAAACCCGTCGAGGCCTTGCCAGGCGGCCAGCAGCGTGTCCTGCAGTGCGTCCTCGGCGTCCTGGAAGGACCCGAGCATGCGGTAACAGTGCACCTGTAGCTCGCGACGGTGCGGTTCGGTCAGCTCTCGGAACGCGGCGCCGTCTCCGGCCCGAGCCCTGGCGATCAAGTCGGTGCTCACCACGTGCCATCACTCCACCCTCGCGTCACATCTTTCTCCAGTCTCCTAGTCGACCTCTCTATAGAGACACCGCCCGAGCCGCGAACTGGGCGGTGACTGTGCGCCCAGTTTCTCGACGGCTCGGTGTCTACCTCTTCGACAGTGTGATTCGTTGCGAGGAGTTTGTATGACAATCGCCGACAAAGTGGTTCTGGTGACCGGTGCCAACCGCGGTATCGGAAAGGCGCTGGTCGAGGAGGCCCTGCGCAGAGGTGCCCGGCGGGTGTACGCGGGGACACGCCAGCCCATGGACCACCCGGACGCGCGCGTCACGCCGCTGACGCTCGACGTGACAGACGCCGAGCAGATTCGGGCAGCTGTCGAGAGCGTCGAATCCCTCGACATTCTCATCAACAACGCGGGCGTGTGTTTGTACGACGAGGTGAGCGATCGTGCCGCGATCGACCAGTCCCTCGCCGTCAACTTCTACGGCATGTATGACATGACCCTGGCCTTCTTGCCCCTGCTCACCCGTTCTGGCGGCGCCATCGTCAATGGTCTTTCGCTGGCTGCCTTGGCCCCGTTGCCGGTGATTCCGGCCTACTCGATCTCCAAGGCGGCCGCGTTCTCCCTGTCGCAATCGTTGCGCGCCTTGCTGGCAGGTCAGGGCGTGCGTGTTCATGCCGTCCTGACCGGCCCCGTCGACACGGACATGAACGCGGCCTTCGACATTCCGAAGGCCGCGCCGGAGTCCGCGGCACGAGGCATCTTCGACGGACTCGAGAAGGGTGAGGAGGACATCTTCCCCGATCCGATGTCGGCGTCCGTGGCCGAGGGTTGGCTCGGCGGTGCCGCCAAGGCGCTCGAGCGCCAGAACGCGTCTTTTGTCGTCACACCCGTTGTGGCATGAACAACCCGCCACCAGGAAATGGAGCGAACCATGAATGCAGAAAGCTACACAACCACCTTCACGGTCGATCGAACACCGGCAGAAGTATTCAATGCCATCACCAACGTTCGCGGCTGGTGGTCGGGGGAGATCGAAGGCGGTACCAGCGAACTCGGCGATGAGTTCACCTACCGCTACCAAGATTTACACCATTCCAAGCAGCGGATAACGGAATCCATCCCCGGCGAACGGGTCGTGTGGCTTGTTGTCGAAGGCGGCCCAAATTTTGTCGAAGACAGAACCGAGTGGAAGGGCACAAGGATTTCTTTCGAGCTGTCCGAGAAAGATGAAGGGACACAGGTTCGCTTCACGCACTTCGGTTTGGTCCCGGAGTACGAGTGTTTCGATGCCTGCTCGGATGCGTGGGGCTCCTACATCAACGGCAGTTTGCGGAACCTGATCGTGGCGGGGACTGGGCGGTCGGGCCATGAGTGACCTGTCGAGCCGGACCACACTCGTAGTCGGCGCCGGTCGCGGCCTGGGTCGAGGGATCGCTGCCGCATTCGCCGAGGCGGGTGCTCCCGTGGTCGCCGTCGCCAGGACCGGCTCTGAACTCGCCGAGCTGGCCGCGACCAATGCCGGCGTTCGGACCGAAACCGCGGATGCGGCAGACGCGACGGCGGCATGGAGCTTGCTGGACCGATACGAGCCGGAGGTCCTCATCCTGGTCGCCGGCGCCAACCCGGTCATGCGTCCGCTCCAGCACCAGACGTGGGAAACCTTCTCCGTGAACTGGCATTCCGACGTCAAGATCGCGTTCACCTGGCTTCGGGAGGCACTGCTGAAGCCACTGCCGCCTGGCAGCAGGGTGGTGGTGGTGAGCAGCGGGGCCGCCATCAACGGATCACCTGCCAGCGGTGGTTACGCCGGGTCCAAGGCCACTCAGCGTTTTATCGCGGCGTACACACAAGATGAATCGCGCCGTGCCGGCCTGGACATCACCCTGACGACGATCATGCCCAGGATGACTCCACACGGAGACGTGGGCAGACGAGGCTTTCGGGCCTACGCGGCCCGCAGCGGTCGCACCGAAGAGGAATTCCTGCAGGCATCGGGCGACCTGTTGACCCCCGAGATAGCGGGGTCCGCCCTGGTGGAACTGGTTCGGGCCGACCCCGAGACCAGCGCCCCCGAGTACATGCTCACCGCGGCCGGGCTACAGCAGTTGCCGTGACCCGTGGCGCGGGAGGCGATACCCGTCGGTTCCGCGCCGCCCGCTTACGGGAACGACGAAGGCCGCCTTCATCTTTCGATGGAGGCGGCCTTCGTTCTACTGAACCGGGTCGGAAAGGCTAGCGGGCGAACAGCAGTGCGCGCTTGACTTCCTGGATGGCCTTGGTGACCTCGATGCCGCGGGGGCAGGCGTCGGTGCAGTTGAAGGTGGTGCGGCAGCGCCAGACCCCTTCGACGTCGTTGAGGATGTCGAGGCGCTCGCGGGCGGCTTCGTCGCGGCTGTCGAAGATGAAGCGGTGGGCGTTCACGATCGCGGCCGGGCCGAAGTAGCTGCCGTCGGTCCAGTACACGGGGCAGGAGGTGGTGCAGCAGGCGCAGAGGATGCACTTGGTGGTGTCGTCGAACCTGGCGCGGTCGGCCTGGCTCTGGATGCGTTCGCGGGTCGGCTCGTTACCCGAGGTGATCAGGTAGGGCTTCACCGCACGGAACGCGTCGAAGAACGGCTCCATGTTCACCACGAGGTCCTTCTCCACGGGCAGGCCGCGAATGGGCTCGACGGTGAGGGTGATGGACTTGCCGTCCTTGGGCAGCATGTCCTTCATCAGCACCTTGCAGGCCAGCCGGTTCACACCGTT
Source organism: Nocardia sp. NBC_01009 (assembly GCF_045208035.1). Classification (NCBI taxonomy): domain Bacteria; kingdom Bacillati; phylum Actinomycetota; class Actinomycetes; order Mycobacteriales; family Nocardiaceae; genus Nocardia; species Nocardia sp. NBC_01009. The sequence continues at coordinate 2,403,368 of NZ_CP108695.1, forward strand.
GATCCGCATGGCGTCGGAGCCGCACACACCGTGCGCACAGGAGCGCCGGAAGGTGAGCGTGCCGTCCAGGTAGGACTTGATGTAGATCAGCACGTTCAGGAAGCGGTCGGTCGACAGAACCGGCACCTGGAACGACTCCCAGTGCGCGCCCTTGTCGTCCTCCGGGTTGAACCGGGCAACCTTGACGGTGACCATGACCGAACCCTCGGGGATCGGCGCGGGCTTCTGTGATGAGGGTGCTTCGGCTACAGCAGTCATCAGTACTTACGCTCCATCGGCTCGTAGCGGGTCTGCACTACCGGCTTGAAGTCGAGGCGGATATCGGAGATGAGCTCCGCGCCCTCCTTGTAAGCCATCGTGTGCCGCATGAAGTTCACGTCGTCGCGGTCCGGGTAGTCCTCGCGGGCGTGGCCGCCGCGTGATTCCTTGCGGTTGAGCGCACCGACCACGGTGACCTCGGCCAGCTCGAGCAGGAAGCCCAGCTCGACGGCCTCGAGCAGGTCGCTGTTGTAGCGCTTGCCCTTGTCCTGCACCGTGATCCGCTTGTAGCGATCCTTGAGTGCATGGATATCGGTGAGGGCCTGCTTGAGGGTGTCCTCGGTCCGGAACACGGCGGCATTCATGTCCATCGTGTACTGCAGCTCGGTGCGGATGTCGGCGACGCGCTCGTTGCCGTGGTCGGACAGGATCAACGCGAGCCAGTCCTGCACCATCTGCGCCGGGTTCTCCGGCATGTCCACGAATTCGGAGCGCTGCGCGTACTCCGCGGCGGCGATGCCCGCGCGGCGGCCGAACACGTTGATGTCCAGCAGCGAATTGGTGCCGAGACGGTTGGAGCCGTGCACCGAGACGCACGCGCACTCGCCCGCCGCGTACAGGCCGGGCACCACGTCGGTGTTGTTGCGCAGCACCTCGCCGCGGATCTTGGTCGGGATGCCACCCATCACGTAGTGACAGGTCGGCATGACCGGCACCAGCTCGGTCACCGGGTCCACACCCAGGTAGGTGCGGGCGAACTCGGTGATATCGGGCAGCTTCTCCTCGAGCACGTCCTCGCCGAGGTGGGTCACGTCGATGTAGACGTAATCCTTGTTCGGTCCCGCGCCGCGACCCTCGAGCACCTCGAGCACCATCGAGCGGGCGACGATGTCACGCGGCGCGAGGTCCTTGATGGTGGGGGCGTAGCGCTCCATGAAGCGCTCACCGCTGGCGTTGCGCAGGATGCCGCCCTCACCGCGGACGGCTTCGGAGATGAGGATGCCGAGTCCGGCCAGACCTGTCGGATGGAACTGGTGGAACTCCATGTCCTCCAGCGGCAGACCCTTGCGGAACACGATCGCCATGCCGTCACCGGTCAGCGTGTGCGCGTTCGAGGTGGTCTTGTACATCCGGCCCGAACCGCCGGTGGCGAACACGATCGACTTCGCGTGGAAGACGTGGAGGTCGCCGGTGGCCAGCTCATAGGCGACGACGCCGGTCGCGACGGGGCCGCGGTCGGAGTCGGTCAGCACCAGGTCGAGCACGTAGAACTCGTTGTAGAACTCCACGTCGTGCTTGACGCAGTTCTGGTAGAGGGTCTGCAGGATCATGTGACCGGTGCGGTCGGCGGCGTAGCAGGCGCGGCGGACCGGGGCCTTGCCGTGATCGCGGGTGTGCCCGCCGAAGCGGCGCTGGTCGATCTTGCCCTCGGGCGTGCGGTTGAACGGCAGACCCATCTTTTCCAGGTCCATCACCGCGTCGATGGCCTCCTTGGCCATGATCTCCGCGGCGTCCTGGTCGACCAGGTAGTCACCACCTTTGACAGTGTCGAAGGTATGCCATTCCCAGTTGTCTTCTTCGACGTTGGCCAGTGCGGCGCACATGCCACCCTGCGCCGCACCGGTGTGGCTGCGGGTCGGGTACAGCTTGGTCAGCACGGCGGTTCGCGCCCGGGGCCCGGCCTCGATCGCCGCGCGCATGCCGGCGCCACCGGCACCGACGATCACGACGTCGTAGCGATGCTCCTGAATCCGCGATTCACTCATGCCTGCACCTCGCTGCGCTCGGTTCCGGCATGTGTGAAACACGCCGTGTCGATGATTCGTTCGCTGCGCTCACTCATCGGAGGTGGCCTGTTCCTAACTGATGTTGGGGTCGAAGGTGAAGATGACGTAGGTGCCGACGCCAACCACGAGGACCATCGAGATGGCCAGCGCGGTGTTCAGCCAGAACCGGGTCGAGTCCTTGCGGGAGTAGTCCGCGATCACCGTGCGCAGGCCGTTGCCGCCGTGCAGCTGAGCCAGCCACAGCATGGTGAGGTCCCAGAACTGCCAGAACGGGCTGGACCAGCGACCGGCCACGAAGGCGAAGTTCAGTCGCTTCACGCCGCCGTCGAGCAGCAGCATGATCGCCATGTGACCGAGCACGAGCACGATCAGCAGCAGGCCGGAGAACCGCATGAACAGCCATGCGTACTTCTCGAAGTTGCCGGTCGACCGCGACCGCGGGGACCGCGGCAGATCGAGGCTCGCAGGCCGGTCATAGGACTTACCGATAACGGGTGCGCTCATAGTGATCAGTGCTCCGTGAACAGGTAGAAGAACTGACGCCCGATCGCGGGTACCGCCAGCAGGAACCAGACCGCGAGGATGATCCAGAGCATCAGACGCTGGTACTTCGGTCCCTTGGACCAGAAGTCGACCAGGATCACGCGGACGCCGTTGAGCGCGTGGAACAGCACGCAGACGACAAGGCCCATCTCCATCAGCGCGACGAGGGGGTTCTTGTAGATCTCGATTGCCTCGTTGTAGGTATCGGGGCTGACCCGAACCAGTGCGGTGTCCAAGACGTGCACGAAGAGGAAGAAGAAGATGGTGACACCGGTGATCCGGTGCAGCGCCCAGGACCACATTCCGGGGTCGCCTCGGTACAGCGTCTTCCGCTTCGGCTGTGCCGGAGCTTCTATCGTGGTCATAGAGTGCGGTCGCCTCCAACGTCGTTGATGGACCCGGTTACAGATCCGACGCCGGCATGCAAAAAGGGGCGAATGCCCAGGTGGCTGCGTTTTGCTGTGCCAAAGAGCTAACGCGGGGCCCGCCGCCGGGAACCTGAACCGATCTGTTGTGGACTCTAATCCCCTCGCAATGCCGGAACTAATTCGGCGTGCCGTGCGTTGCGCGACATTCCGGAGAGTTAGGTTTACCTTTCTTGATGCGTGAAGGGTTGCGCGGCAGTCCTCGCGCGGCCCGATTCGGGCTGGTTCACGGGAGGTCGTCGATGTCGGAAATCGACTGGAATATATTGCGCGACAATGCAATTCGAGTCATGCGCAACGCCTATGCGCCGTACTCGCGGTTCCCGGTCGGCGCGGCGGCGCTCAGTGCCGACGGTCGAATTGTAAGCGGATGCAATGTGGAAAATGTCTCATATGGGTTGGGCCTGTGTGCCGAATGCGTACTCATCGGTAACTTATTTTCGGGTGGTGGCGGCCGCTTGATAGCGGTCTCTGTGGCCGATTCTCGCGGCGAAATCCTGATGCCCTGTGGGCGGTGCCGGCAGTTGCTCCACGAGCACGGCGGCGCCGATCTTTTGATCGACCACAAGTCCGGACCCGTTGCGCTGCGAACCTTGCTGCCCGATGCCTTCGGTCCCGACGACCTGGACGCCGGGCAGCAGTAACTATCGGCCCCAGCCTTCGAACGAATGATGCGGCGAGGCTATCGGAGGCCGCCGACAGGAACCAGGGCTCGAACGTGTCCCGTGCCAGACTGGCGGCTGTGACGGCATGGGACGCGGTTTCGATCATCACCACCAAGCGGGACGGCGGGGAGCTGTCGGACGCGCAGATCGACTGGGTGGTCGACGGATTCACCAAGGGGGCGGTGGCCGACGAGCAGATGGCGGCGTTGGCGATGGCCATTGTCTGGCGAGGGATGACGCGGCGCGAGACCGCGCGCTGGACCGCCGCGATGATTTCCTCCGGCCGTCGGATGGACTTCACCGATCTGCCGCGGCCGACGGTGGACAAGCATTCGACGGGCGGCGTCGGGGACAAGATCACGCTGCCGCTGGCGCCGTTGGTCGCGGCCTGTGGTGCGGCGGTGCCGCAGCTGTCCGGGCGGGGGCTCGGCCACACCGGCGGCACGCTGGACAAGCTCGAGGCCATCGCCGGCTGGCGGGCCGATGTGTCAGTGCCGCGGATGCGCGAGATATTGACAGATCCCGACATCGGCGCCGTGGTGTGCGCGGCGGGCGCCGATCTGGCTCCCGCGGACAAGCGGCTCTACGCGTTGCGCGATGTCACCGGGACTGTCGAATCCATTCCGTTGATAGCCAGTTCGATCATGAGCAAGAAGATCGCCGAGGGCACCGCCGCGCTGGTGCTGGATGTGAAGGTCGGCGCGGGCGCGTTCTTGAAGACCATCGAGGGCGCCCGCGAATTGGCGACGGCGATGGTCGAACTCGGCACCGACGCGGGAGTGCGAACCGTCGCGCTGCTGACCGCGATGGACACTCCACTCGGACGCACCGCGGGCAATGCGCTCGAGGTCGCCGAGTCGGTGGAGGTGCTCGCGGGCGGCGGGCCTGCCGATGTCGTCGAGCTGACCCTCACCCTGGCTCGGGAGATGGTCGCGCAGGCCGGGCTCGACGTCGACCCCGCCGATGCACTGGCCGACGGCCGCGCCATGGACCACTGGCGCGCCATGATCCAGGCACAGGGCGGCGACCCGGACGCGCCGCTACCCCGCGCGAAGCACACCGAAATCGTGCGCGCCGAGCACGACGGGGTGCTCACCGGCCTCGACGCCATGGGTGTCGGTATCGCCGCATGGCGGCTCGGCGCGGGCCGCGCCAGGCAGGGCGACCCGGTGCAAGCCGGTGCGGGCATCGAGATGCATGCCAAGCCGGGTGATTCCGTCACCGCGGGCCAACCCGTGCTCACCCTGCATACCGATACTCCGGAGGCGTTCTCCGGCGCTGTGGCGGCGCTGGAAGGAGCTATCACGATCGATGAGGTGGGACCGAAGCTGGACGCGCCGTTGATTCTCGGACGAATCGGTCACTGACTCGATCGGCATCTCTGCGGCCGACCGCGATCCCGTACCGAGTGTCGCTACCGGCCTTGCCGCGCACGCGCCGACGTGGGCATCGCCATGCCGCTGACCACATGGTTGCGCTTGCCGGGCTGCCCACCGACGCTGCCCGCCTGACTTGTCGGCCCCGGAGCAACAAGTCTCCTCCGCCACCATGATCATCGGCGGCCTCCTGATGTGCCGACGTTGGCACGCATATCGGTCGAATGCCTTGGCTGCCAAGGGAACCCGTCGCCACCGCAATCGGATGCCCGATGCGGCCGGTCGGGAACGCCAGCACGTCGGCGGCGGTTTCGGTGCGTGGCCCCGAATACCGCATCCGGTGGCGAACGGCCACTCGAGCAATTCGGATGAGGTCGACGTCTCGACGCGGCGCGCCCGAGAGGGCAATCACAAGTGATGACGCGCACCAAGTGGGCTGCCGCAGCGGTGACATGCAGCTAACGTGTGGTCATGACAGGACCGATGCCTTTGACCCTTGCCTCGATCCGCCAAGCTCCCAAAGCGCTGCTGCACGACCACCTCGACGGTGGCCTGCGACCCGCGACGGTTCTGGAGCTCGCCGCCGATTGCGGTTACGACGACCTACCCGCCTCCGACGAGACGGCGCTGGCCGCGTGGTTCCGCGACGCGGCCGACAGCGGTTCGTTGGAGCTCTATCTGGAAACCTTCGCCCACACCGTCGCGGTGATGCAGACACCGGAGGGTTTGCGCCGGGTCGCTCGCGAATGCGCGGAAGACCTGGCCGCCGACGGCGTGGTGTACGCCGAGGTGCGCTTCGCGCCCGAACAGCACCTGGAGCGCGGCCTGACCCTGGACGAGGTGGTCGAGCACACCCTGGCCGGCTTCCGCGAGGGCGAGGCGGCGGCCGCGGCGGAGGGCCGCCCGATCGTGGTGGTCTGCCTGCTCACCGCCATGCGGCACGCGGCGCGCTCGCGGGAGATCGCCGAGCTCACCGTGCGTTTCCGTGATCGTGGCGTCGGCGGTTTCGATATCGCGGGCGCGGAGGCGGGTTTCCCGCCGAGCAGACATCTCGATGCTTTCGAATACATGCGCGCCAACAGTGCGCACTTCACCATTCACGCGGGTGAGGCCTTCGGTCTGCCCTCGATCCACGAGGCCCTCGCCTTCTGTGGTTGCGACCGGCTCGGCCACGGCGTGCGGATCACCGACGACATCGCTGTGCCGGGCGCGATCGAGGACGCCAGCCTCGGCCTGGTCGCAAACTATGTGCGCGATATGCGGATTCCGCTCGAGCTGTGTCCGTCGTCGAACGTGCAGACCGGTGCGGTTCCCTCGCTGGACAAGCATCCCTTCGACCTGCTTGCCCGACTGCGTTTCCGCGTCACCGTCAACACCGACAACCGGCTGATGAGCGACACCAGCATGAGCAAGGAGATGGCGAAGCTGGTCGACACCTTCGGCTACGGCTGGAGCGACCTGGAACGTTTCACCATCAACGCCATGAAGTCGGCCTTCATCCCGTTCCCGGAACGTCTGCGCATCATCGACGACATCATCAAGCCGGGTTACGCAGTTTTGCTCGGATAGCCATGGCGGCAAGGGCTTTCGCGCGTGTCCGGCTTGCCGGGTGCGTGCGGTCCCGCTCAGTTGAGGCGGATCCAGATCTGCTCGGCCCGGCCGAGTAGTCGATCGTCGGCGCCGTACACGGCCGTCGAAGCGAAGGACTTGCGGCCCTGTTCGCCGTGATTCTCGCCGACGGCCACACACCGCTCGCCGACCTCGGGCAGCGCGTGCACGGTGGCGGTCATCGAGCCGAGCACCGCGGGCCGCTCGAACATCCCCGGCAGCGACCAGCCGCCCGGGCAGTCCATCGCGGCCCACAGCACGGCGGTCTCCAGCGGCAGCGAATCGTCGGGAACCCATGGTGCGGCGACCAATCTGTCGCCGACAACGCCCGCCTGAATCCGCAGGCCATCGGTGCGAGCGCTGCCGCAGACGAAGCAGTGCGCGAACAGTTCGTTGCTCTGGTAGGAGCTGGCGGCGGCCTCGGCGTCGTCGAACGACACGCGCTGCGGGGCGTCCCGTTCGAACTCACCCGCTCGCGATTCGGCGAGCAGGGTGTCGCCGTCGTACAACCGGCCCGCACGCATCTGCAGCGCCGTGTCCAACGGCGGCGGGCTGCGCAGGATCACCGTCACCGCGGCATCGTCGCGCTGCGCGGCAAGCAGCCCACCCACATAGCCGCCGTTGCCGGAGCCGGGCGGGCCGTTGAATCGAGCGGGAATTTGGAGCGTTCGAACAGTCACTGCGGTGCGAGCCGACTCTCGAAGTTGCGCTCCAGCTCCCGCCAGCTCTGGGCTTCGGCGGTGAACGGTGGGTTGGGAGCCATCCGGTTGGGGTCCGGGTTCAGCAGGTAGGAGACGTACCAGCCGAGCGGGTTGGACTGGGCGAGTGCCTGCTCCACGGTGTCGTCGTCGGCATAGTCGGCGGCGTCGGTGAACAGTTCGACCGCGAGATCGAGCTGCTCGACATCGACCGCCTCCGGGCCCTCGGCCAGATCGTCGGCCAGGCCGGGCAGCACGTAGACATTCTCGTCGGTGACCTCGACCTCGAGCGAGCCGTCGACGGCGGCGGTCTGCACATCGGTGTAGGTGCTCACCCGCGACAGATCGTGCTCGTGGTCATCGGCCAGGTAGCGAGCCAGCGCCCGCTCGGAGCCGAAGACGGTGATCGAGCCGTTCTTGCCGAGGAAGATCGGCTCGTCGTCGAGGTAACAGCGCAGCGTGAAGTAGTTGCCGTCGGCGGTGATGATCTTGACCGGGTCGATGCCGACCTCGTGCCAGAACGACTCGTCCTCTTCCTCGTCGTCCTCTTCGTCTTCGTCGTCCGCATCGAGGTCGACGGTTTCGAACTCTTCCTCTTCCTCGCTGTCGGCCGCGTCGTCGGCGTCGACGACGTTCTCCTCGGCGGCGAGCAGCTCCGCCTCCGCGACAGCGACGGCCTCGGGGTCGACATCCGGGGTCTGCACCACGGAGTCGATGGCATCGAGGACGTCGTCCCAGCCCTTGGCGATGGCGGCGCCGATCTGATCCCACAGGTCTTCGCCGTCGCGTCCGACGAAGGCGCTCACCCCACCCGGCAGCGCGCCGAGGACGGGGTGCGAACCGAAGAACTTGGTCACCGTCTCCAGTTCGCACACCTCGCCGATGTTGCGGACCATGGCGAGGGTGTCTTCCAGCTCCGCGATGGTATCGACATCGGGATCGCCCGCGGCCAGCTCCGGCACCGCGACCAGATCGAAGGTGAAGTTCTCCTCCGGCTCCAGCTCCACCGCAGAAAGACCGGCGACGACCTTCCACGACGGATGGTCGATGAGGTCGTTGTCGGAGTTGGTCCGGATAAAGGCGGCCAGCTCCGCGACGGTTTCGAAACCGTAGAGGGAGTCCTCGTGTCCGAGGAACGCCTCCCACTCGTCGTCACCATCGCGCCAGCGCGGTGCCCACAGGGTGACGAGATCGCCGTCGGTCAGGCCGAGCTCGATCGGGACGATGTCTCCAGAAGCCATGAGCGGAAGCCTATCGACCTTCCGCGTCAGGCACTATCCGGCCCGCCCCCAATTGTTCCCGGAGCCCCCTCGGCGGCCGGGACAAACGACTCGTTCAGTGTCGCAACGACCTTCGAGCGCTGGGTGCCCGCGTCCTCCGCGGCCTGCTTACAGGCCCAGACAATGAGCTGGCCGACCTCGGCGGGAGGCAGCGTGGTGACCGATTCCGACAGGGTCAGCGCGACCAGCGCGCCATCGCTGTCGACCTCGGCGCTGACCGCGCCGTCCTCGGTGCGAAACCGGCCGCGCACCTGCTTGAGGCCATAGAGCGCGGCCTCCAATGCCTCCAACTTCTGCGTCGCGTTGGCGACGAGAGCATCCATCTCCGCGCTCATGACTGAGCCTCCCCGGCGCTCGGCTCCGTCATGATCGCAGGAGCGACGGTGTCGATGCTTCGCTCACTCATACCGGCCTCATCCAGCTCGTGGGTCCTGTGTCGGCGTCATCGATCCGGTCCAGTTCGTCCACCGCAGCCTGGCGGGTCGGCAGGTTGAGCCGGTCCAGAATGTCGGCGGGCAGGCCGGCCTCGGCGAGTACTTCGCGCCTGCGGGCGCGGGCAGCGACGGTGGAGCGCTTCGTCAGCCGCAGGATTTCGTCCGCCAGAGTCTGTGCGCCGTAACGGTATTCGCTGCGCTCGAACTTGATCTCCACCGGCATGCCCTGATCGGTGGCGCGCACCGAGATGGTGCCGGACCGGTTGGTGCTCGCCGCCACCGTGACATTGGGGACGGCCGGGGGCTTCGGTTCGGTCATGACTGCGCCTCGCCGGCGATCGTCTCCGTCATGCCCGATGGCGCTGTGTCGTTGATTTGCTCGCTGCGCTCACTCATGTGGTCGGCCTGTAGAAGCCGTAGAAGTCCATGCCTATGTTCTCCGTTCGAATCGAGCTGATCTGGACCGGGTCACCCGCCTCGACGAACTGCCCGTTGCCGATCACCATGGCGACATGGCCGTCCCACACGGCCAGGTCGCCGGGCATGAGGTCACCGGGGGAGACCCCCATGTGCCCGTTGCCCTGTTCTTGGGCAAGCCGGGGCAGCTCGACGCCTGCCTCGCCGTATGCGTATTGGGTGAGCCCGCTGCAGTCCAGCCCGCCGCCCGGGCTGGTGCCGCCCCACACATATGGCGTGCCGACGGCGCCGAGCGCGGAGCGAACCGCCTGCGCGGCCTGCTCGTTCGGTGCCTCGACGACGCTGCCGTCCGGCAGCGTGACCTTCACACCCTTGCCGTCCGGCGTCTGGCCCGCCGAACCACTGTTGGGTTTCTGCTGGCCAGGTGTGCTGGGCGACGAGCCGGATTTGGATGGTGTCGAGCCGGACATCGACGGGGTCGCCATGCTGGTGAGCATGCTGCCCGCGGAACCGCCGACACTGGTCAGCGTCGAGAGCAGTTGCTGCGCTCCCGAACCCGCACCGCTGGCCAGCGCACTCGCACCGCCTGCCAGACCGGCGGGCAGCGTCGCGGGTGCCGTCGACGGTGGCGGGGTCAATTCGGTCATGCTCGCGGTCTGGGTGTCGAGTTCGCTGCGCACCCGCCCGACCACGTTCAAGCCCTGGCCGAGATGGTCGATCGCGGAGCCGACGAGCACCGCGAGACCTTCCGGCGTCGCGATGGTCGGACCGAGAGCGGACGCCGTGTTCACGAACGACTCGACGATTGCGCTCAGTTCCTTCTGCCCGGTCTCGACCTGGGCGGCAGCCTGATCGACCACCGTGGCCATGTCGTTGCCGCGATCGGAGATGGTCGCGGCGGAGGTCTGCACACGCAACGCCTTCGCGGTGGCGGAATCGGCAGCCCGACCATCCCAGGCCTCGTTCATGCTGTTGATGCTGTTGCGGCCGAACGCGTGGATCTGGTCGATGATGCTCGAGGTGGACTGCAGCTGACCGGAGGGGCCGTCGGTGGGCAGGACTCCCGAGCCGAAGCTGGAAAGCAGGTCGAGCAGTGGCTTGGCCAGCACGCTGATATCGATCATCGGGTCACTCGCCCAGTCCGGAATCCGCGCTGTCGATCGCGGCGGCATTGGTCTGGTCGGTTTCGCCGAGGACGACAGCAGCGCCGGTCGCGGCCCCACCCACGGTCATCAGCACGGCCGACAGTTGGCCGATCGCCGCGACATGCCCGGCATGGGCAGCGGTGTAGGCGGCCATGAAATCACCGCCGATCAAGCCCATGATGGGACCTAGTAAGGCGGGATCGGCGCCCGCCGCGCCCGCACTGGCCGTCGCCATCTCCGCGGCCATGGTGTGGGCGGACGCACCATAGGCTGCGATGCCCTCGGTGTCGGCCGACATCTTTCGCATAGTGCTTCCCCCATCTGTTTTCTTCCCAGGCAGAGTACGTCATCCACCTAGTTCGACGCGCTGCCTTCCGGATCGGTTCCAGCCCCATCGAAAAAATTTCCCCGCCGGAGGTTCGACGTCGAACTCGTTGCCAACCTTATCGTTCACTCATGCACATGCACACCGTGGACCACCCACTCGCCGCCGCCCTGCTGACCACGATGCGCGATGCCAGGACGGCCAACCCGGCCTTCCGCGCCGCACTGCGCGATCTCACCGGAATCCTGATCTACGAGGCGCTGCGCGAAGCCCCCGTCGTCCGATTCGAGGTGGCCACCCCGGTGGCGCCGGTCGAGGGCGTGCGCTTGGCGAAACCGCCACTGCTGGTGCCGGTCCTGCGCGCGGGCCTCGGCATGATCGACGCGGCCGCCGAACTGATTCCGGATGCCAGGGTCGGCTTCGTCGGCATCGCCCGCGACGAACAGACCCACCAGCCCGTCCCCTACATGGAGTCGTTACCGGAGGACCTCTCCGAGCTCCCGGTCTACGTGCTCGACCCGATGCTGGCCACCGGCGGCTCGATGTGCCACACCCTGGGGTTGCTCGCCGCGCGCGGCGCCACAGACATCACCGCGGTCTGCGTCGTGGCTGCACCTGAAGGTGTTGCCGCACTGGAAGATTCAGGGTTCCCGGTCCGTCTCGTCACCGCCGCCGTAGACGCAGGCCTGAACGCCGACGCCTACATCGTGCCCGGCCTCGGCGACGCCGGCGACCGCCAATTCGGCCCGCGCTGACGCTCACCATCGCAGGCGCGTGAAGCTAGTGGGCGAGCTGTTCGCAGAAGGTGCGGAGGGTGGAGAGGTGGTGGGCTGCGGCGGTTTTGGCGGCGGGCAAGGTTTGGCGGGTGGGGGCGGGGTGGACTACTTCGAGGTAGCACTTGAGTTTGGGCTCGGTGCCGGAGGGGCGGACGACGATGCGTGCGGTAGCGCTCTCGAAGATCACTGCGTCGGTACGCATTCGGCCGCGGGCCTGTAGCAGGTCGGTGTGTTCCATCGGGTCGCCCGCGATCTCGCCGGGCGGGGCGGCGCGTAAGCGGTCGACGACGGCGGCGGCTGCGGCCGCGTCGGGAAGGCGCAGCGACACCTGATCGACCGCGTGTACGCCGAATTCGAGCGCGTAGTCGTCGAGTTCGTCGGCCAAGGTACGGCCGACGGCCTTCAATCGGGCGGCCAGGTCGACGGCGAGGACGGCCGCGGAGATCCCGTCCTTGTCCCGCACCGTGGCCGGGTCGACACAATGGCCGATGGCCTCTTCGTAGGCGTAGACCAGGCCGTCTCCTGCTCGGGCCAACCACTTGAAGCCGGTCAGGGTTTCCGCATAGCGTGCGCCGCGGGCGGCGGCGAGCTTCGACAGTAGTCGCGAGGAGACAATGGTGGTGGCCACCAGCGAGTCCGGCGGTGCGGTGCGCAGCACGTAATCCCCTAGCAGCACGCCGGTTTCGTCGCCACGCAGCATGCGCCAGCCGCCGCTGCCATCGGGGATACCGACGGCACAGCGGTCGGCATCCGGGTCGAGGGCAATGGCGATGTCCGCGCCGATCCGCTCGGCGGTGGCGAGCAAAAGGTCGGTGGCGCCCGGCTCTTCGGGGTTCGGGAACGCGACGGTGGGGAAGTCGGCGTCGGGCGCGAATTGTTCGCCGACGACGTGCACGTGGGCAAATCCGGCGTCCGCCAAGGCTTTCACCGCGGTATCGCCGCCGACACCGTGCAACGGGGTCAGCACGATCCGGATATCGGAGCGCTCACCGGGACCGCCGATGAGTGTCGGCAACTGGGCCACCCGGTCGAGGTATCGGCGCACAAGATCGTCATCGGCGGGGGTGACCGAGGTCCTGGCAATCGGTTCGGTGACCGCCTCGATGCAGCGTTCGATCTCGGTGTCGGCCGGGGCGATCAGTTGCGAGCCACCGCCCAGATACACCTTGTAGCCGTTGTCGGTCGCCGGGTTGTGCGATGCGGTGATCTGCACTCCGGCAACGGCTCCCAGTTCCCGAACCGCGTATGCGACGACCGGCGTCGGCAGTGGGCGCGGCAGCAGCGTCACCGGAAAGCCGGCGGCGGCAAAGATCTCCGCCGTCGCGATCGCGAATTCGGCCGAGCCGTGACGGGCATCGCGACCGACCACCACCGCACCGCCACCGAGACAACGGTCGCGCAACCACGCGGTGAGACCGGCCGTCGCCCTGCTGACGGTCGTCGGATTCATGCCATCGGGCCCATCCTGCAATGGCCCGCGCAGCCCGGCCGTGCCGAAGCGCAGCATCTACAGCCGTTCCAGCACGCCACGCAGCAGCTTGCCGAGGCGCGGCGCGGCCGCATGCCCTTCGGCGAGCACCTCGGCATGCGAAAGGTGCGCACCCGTGACACCGGCGGCCAGATTGGTGACCAGCGAGATGCCGAGCACCCGTGCACCGAGCGCGCGGCAAGCGATGGCCTCGAGCACCGTCGACATGCCGACCAGATCCGCGCCGATCGTGCGCAACATCCGAATCTCGGCGGGCGTCTCGTACTGCGGCCCGGTCAGTCCCGCATACACACCCTCGGTTAGACTTGGGTCGATTTCCCTTGCCAGCGCACGCAATTCGGGATCCCAAGCATCCACGAGATCGACGAAGGTCGCACCGGTCAGCGGCGTGCGACCGGTCAGATTCAGATGGTCGCCGATCAGCACGGGCTCACCGACACGCAATCCGTCACGGATGCCGCCGGCTGCATTCGTCAACACCACCGTCTCCGCACCGGCGGCAATGGCCGCGGTCACCGGATGCACGACCTCAGCAGGCTGATAGCCCTCGTACAGATGCTGGCGGCCCATCAACAGCAGCACCGGCGTCTCGCCGACCGCAACGGAATGAACCATGCCGACATGCCCCTGCGCACTCGGCGTCCCGAACCCCGGCAGCTCCGGCATCGGCACCGACGCAGTCGCCGCCCCGATCTCGGCGGCCGCCTCCTGCCAGCCCGACCCCAGCACCACCGCAACCCGGTGACGCTTGACTCCCGTACGTTCGGCGATCGCCTCGGCGGCCTGTTCGGCAAGCATGAAAGTCACGATAGCTGGGTTTGATTTGCAGCGCCTGCGGCGCTGCGTGTTCGCGGCCCCGAAGGCTCGCGTCCGAGCGGCCGAGACTCGCGACTTCGTCGCATGCGCTTCGGCCACTCGGACGCGAGCCGGCCGCGAACGGTCGCTCGTAAGACTCGCTCCTTGGTGGGTGCTTTGGTGGGGAGGCTCGCGACATTGGGCACCGCTTCGGTACCTGGGCGGGCCGCGAGCTTCGCTTGTGCAGCGGCTCCGCCGAGGGGGCTCATGTGATGCTCGCAACTGGGCGCTGTGGGGGTGTCCACGCACCCCGCCTGCGCAAGCTACCCGCGAGTAGGGGTGGTGCTCCGCACCCGATACGCTGCACGCATGGCGTATCTGTCACGTGAAGGAGATGTGTTCGTGGTCTACCTCGGGAACGAGGGGCAGACCAATAGCGAGAACCGCTTCCATCCTGATTGGATCGACGAATTCCACGGCCTGCTCGACGAGGTCGAAGCGTCCGAGGGGCCTGCCGCGCTGGTGACCACCGCGACCGGGAAGTTCTACAGCAACGGTCTCGACACCGACTGGTTGTTCGGCAATCTGGACACGATCCACGGCTACCTCGACCGTGTGCACTCGCTCTACACCCGGCTGCTCGCCTTCCCGATGCCGACGGTGGCCGCGATCAACGGTCACGCCTTCGGTGCGGGTGCGATGCTCGCCACCTCGCACGACTTCCGCGTGATGCGCGCCGATCGCGGCTTCTACTGCCTGCCCGAGGTGCACCTCGGGATGCCGTTCACCGTCGGCATGAACGCACTGCTCACCGAGCGGCTTTCCAACCAGGTCGCCTTGCAGGCCATGACCACTGGCCACCGCTACTCGGCGGATCAGGCGATCGCCGCGGGCATCGTCGACGACAAGGCCGACGCCGAGGCGTTGCTGGGGGCTGCCATCGCGCGGGCCGCGGAACTGGCGGGCAACCGCAAACCGAACCTGCCGGTGATCAAGCGTGCACTGCACGCCAAGGCGCTTGCCGGCCTCGCCACCCCGACCACCCCGGAGAATCTGGCATTCGCCGCCGGATAACCCGTGATCACGCCCTGATGTGAGCAATCGGACTGACGTGGCCTGCGCCCTATAACCGGCGCAGTGCGACACTGTGTTCCATGCCACCACCGCGCAGCGGGCTCCCTGAACCGCGCAGCGACCACCACGCTGGGCGGATGGGTGCGGTCGAGGCGGCGGATGCTTCGATCCATGCCGCGGCCGCCGAGCTGATCGGTCTGTCGCACGCGATCCATGCCGAACCGGAGCTGGCGTTCGAGGAAACCAGAAGCGCCGCCAAGACCATCGCGCCGCTTGCCGAGCGCGGCTTCGAGATCGAGACCGGCGTTGCCGACCTGCCGACCGCCTTCCGTGCCACCTACGGCAGCGGCGAGCTGACGATCGGCATCTGCGCTGAATACGACGCGCTACCGGAGATCGGACACGCCTGCGGACACAACATCATTGCGGCGTCGGCGGTCGGCGCTGCGATCGGTCTCGCCGAGGTCGCCGATGCGCTCGGGATCACCGTCGTGGTATTCGGGACGCCCGCCGAGGAGAGTGGCGGCGGCAAGGTGCTGATGCTGCAACGCGGCGTCTTCGACGACATCGCGATGGCGATGATGGTGCACCCCGGCCCGTTCGACATCGTCGGCGCGCGCTCGCTGGCCCTTGCGGATCTGTCGGTGACCTTCCACGGGCGCGAGGCGCACGCGAGCGCCGCGCCGGAACTGGGTCGCAACGCCGGTGATGCGGTGACGGTCGCGCAGGTAGCTCTCGGGTTGCTGAGGCAGCATCTTCTGCCTGGTCAGCAACTGCACGGTATAGTCAGCGACGGTGGCGTAGCCCCCAACATTGTGCCCGGACGTGCGGAATTGCTGTATTACCTACGTGCAGCCGACTCCGCATCTCTCGACAATTTGATGCAACGAGCAGCGGATTGTTTCGAGGCGGGCGCTCTGGCGACCGGCTGCACGCACGAAATACGGACGGTTGCGCCGACATATACCGAGCTAACTCCCGATCCGGGATTACTGTTTGCCTATCGCGAGCAGATCGTCGAATTGGGCCGGGTGCCGATCGCACCGGAGCTCGAGGCGCAGCGACCGCTCGGGAGTACGGACATGGGCAACGTCACCAACGTCATTCCGGGCATCCATCCGGTCATCGGCATAGACGCCGGTGGGGCGGTGACACATCAGCCCGGCTTCGCCGCGGCGAGTATCAACGCCTCGGCGGATCGTGCGGTCACCGACGGCGCACTAGCGCTCGCGCGTACCGCTATTGCCGTCGCTCGCGATGATGTAGATAGAGACAGGTTGTTGCAACGGCTCGTTCAACGACAGGAGGACATCCGGTGAGCAATACCAGCCGTTTGGCGGCCCCGGCGTCGGGCCCGCAAGCGGTGGCCCCGGCAACCACGGAGAGTTCGGCGAGCGCCGCATCGTCGGACACCGTGCGAACCGGGCAGGAAGCGGTCGAGGCATGGTTGGCCGAGCACACGGTCGACCTCGTCCAATGGCGCAGGCATATCCACGCCAACCCGGAGCTTTCTCGTACCGAGTTC
The DNA here is from genome assembly GCF_045208035.1 of Nocardia sp. NBC_01009. Lineage (NCBI taxonomy): Bacteria > Bacillati > Actinomycetota > Actinomycetes > Mycobacteriales > Nocardiaceae > Nocardia > Nocardia sp. NBC_01009. Next base: position 2,419,988 of record NZ_CP108695.1, read on the forward strand.
GCCACCACCGAGTTCCTCTCGGCGTGGCTGACGAAGGCTGGGCTTTCGCCCCGACGGCTTCCGGGCGGCACCGGGCTCATCTGTGACATCGGACCGGATGGACCGCGGATCGGATTGCGCGCCGATATGGACGCACTCCCGCTACAGGAGTTCACCGGGCTCAGCTTCGCCTCCACCGTGCCGGGCGTGTCGCATGCCTGTGGGCACGACGCGCACACCACGATTCTGCTCGGCACCGCGCTCGCGCTCGCCGACGCCGATCTGCCGCAGGGCGTGCGGCTGGTGTTTCAGCCCGCCGAGGAGGTTATGCCGGGCGGCGCGATCGACGTGGTGGCCACCGGCGCGATGGAGGGTGTGGAGCGGATCTTCGCGCTGCACTGCGATCCGCGGCTGGAAGTCGGACGTATCGGAATCCGCGTCGGGGCGATCACCTCGGCTGCCGACACGATCGAGCTGGTGCTCGATTCGCCGGGCGGCCACACGTCGCGTCCGCATCTGACCAGTGATCTGGTCTATGCGATCGGCACCGTGATCACCGGGTTGCCCGGGCTGCTGAGCCGTCGCATCGATCCACGCACCAGCACCGTCATGGTGTGGGGCGCGGTCAGCGCGGGCAAGGCGCCCAACGCGATTCCGCAGACCGGCATGCTCACCGGCACCGTTCGCACCGGCGACCACGCGACCTGGTCGCTGCTGGAGCCGATGGTGCGCGAGATCGTGGACGGCCTGCTCGCCCCGACCGGCGTGCGGTACCAGCTGAACTACAAGCGTGGCGTGCCACCGGTGGTCAACGACGAGCAGTCGACGCGGATGTTCGAGGACGCGATCCGCCAGATCGGTCCGGACGCGCTCGCCGACACCATGCAGTCCGGTGGCGGTGAGGACTTCTCCTGGTATCTGGAGGAAGTGCCCGGCGCGATGGCGCGGCTCGGCGTCTGGTCGGGTCACGGCGAACAGCTCGACCTGCACCAGCCGACGTTCGACCTCGACGAGCGGGCGCTTGCGGTCGGAGTCCGCGTGCTGAGCAACATCGTGCTGCAAGCGGGCTGAGCGACCGAACATTGCGCAGACAGCTGCGGCCGGACCAATGGGTCCGGCCGCAGCTGCTTTTGTCGGAGAGAGCGTCGGGTCAGCCGAAATTGCCGGGACCGACATTGCGGCTGTTGCGGGTGCGCAAGGAATGCACGTAGTCCTCGGGCGCGCCGGCCTTCTCGGCCGCGTCCGCGATCACGCCGATGTAGCGCGCGGAGGGCAGGCCGCCCTCGTAGGCGTCGAGCACGTACAGCCAGGCGAGGATCGGCTGGGCGCCACTGCCCGGATTCGGCGAGACGCGTAGCCGGACCTTGCGATGGATTCCGAAGTCGGAGCCCTCCCAACGGTCCAGCCGCTGCTCGTCCTCCGGTGAGACGTCGTAGAGCACGACGAAGACCCGGGACCCCGGCTCTTCGACGACGGTGGCCAGCGGCCCCTCCCAGCCGATGTCGTCGCCACTGAAGGTCAGACGCCAGCCCTCCAACCAGCCCGTACCGGACATGGGGGAGTGCGGACAGCGCTCGAGCATCTGAGACGAGTCCATGTTCGACCCGTAGGCGGCGTAGATCGGCACCAGCAAAGGGTATCCAATAACCGCCGCACATCGACTCCATCCCGGCAGATGTCCGTGTTGTGCGCGCCGCCACTACGGCCGCAACCACGCGTAGCAGCGGCAAACTGCCCCAGCTAACGTTGTCCGAGGTGCCGGAGATCCCGGTCGAACTGCTCGAGCGGAGGTATCCATGACCCGCATAGCGATCATCGGTGGCGGGCCGGCCGGCTACGAAGCGGCGCTGGTTGCGGCGCAGCACGGCGCATCGGTGACCCTGATCGATTCCGATGGCATCGGCGGCGCGTGCGTGCTGTGGGACTGTGTGCCCTCGAAGACCTTCATCGCATCGACCGGCGTGCGCACCGACCTGCGGCGCGCCCGTGACCTGGGCATCACCCTGGATCCGAGCCAGGCGACCATCCAGCTGCCCGAGGTGAACGCCCGTGTGAAAGCACTTGCGCTCGCACAGTCTTCGGATATTCGGTCGAAGCTGCAGACCGTCGGGGTGACGGTGCTCGCCGGACGTGGGCAGCTGATCGATGCCGCGACCGGTCTCGCCGCGCATCAGGTGCGCGCGAATCTCGACAGCGGTGAGGAGCGGATCGTCGAGGCCGAGGTGGTGTTGATCGCCACCGGTGCGAGCCCGCGCGTGTTGCCCGGCGCCGAGCCGGACGGTGAGCGCATCCTGAACTGGCGTCAGCTCTACGACCTGCAGGAGCTGCCGGAGACGCTGGTCGTGGTCGGTTCCGGTGTCACAGGCGCCGAATTCGTCTCCGCGTACACCGAAATGGGTGTGCATGTGAAGCTGGTGTCCAGCCGCGACCGGGTGCTGCCCGGCGAGGACGCGGACGCCGCGCTGGTGCTGGAGGACGCGCTCGCCGAGCGCGGCGTCGAGCTGGTCAAGCACGCGCGCGCCGACGCGGTGGAGCGCACCGCCGACGGCATCGTGGTCAAGCTGTCCGACGGCAGGACCGTCACCGGCACCCATGCGCTGATGACCGTTGGTTCGACGCCCAATACCGATGATCTCGGTCTGGAGCGGGTCGGCATCGAGCTCGACCGCGGTTATCTGCGGGTGGATCGGGTGTCGCGTACCTCGGTGCCCGGCATCTATGCCGCGGGTGACTGCACCGGCCTGCTGCCGCTGGCCTCGGTGGCCGCGATGCAGGGTCGCATCGCGATGTATCACGCACTGGGTGAGGGCGTGAGCCCGATTCGCTTGAAGACTGTGGCTTCCGCGGTGTTCACGCGCCCGGAAATCGCGACGGTCGGCGTGAGCCAGACCGCCATCGACAATGGTGAGACGCCCGCCCGCACGGTGATGCTGCCCCTGAACACCAACCCGCGCGCCAAGATGTCGGGTTTGCGACGAGGTTTCGTCAAGATCTTCTGCAGGCCCGCGACCGGCGTGGTCATCGGCGGCGTGGTGGTGGCCCCCATCGCTTCGGAGCTCATTCTGCCGATTGCCCTTGCGGTGCAGAACAATTTGACCGTCAATGATCTCGCCCAGACCTTCTCGGTGTACCCGTCCCTGACCGGCTCTGTTACCGAAGCCGCCCGCCTGTTGATGCGCCACGACGACTTGGACTGACAGCCGGTCATCGGCCCCGGATCGGTCGAGGTGGGGAGCGCTGATCGCGGCTGCGTGAGTGTTCCTGGCGTTGGGCATATTTCATTGCATTGCCAGTGCGGCTTACATGTGGTTCACTTCCCGCAGAGATGCGATCGGCGGGCGGTCGCGAGGTTTTCTGTATGGGGGGCTTGCTCCTTTCCAAACGGGATACGGCGAACGGCCCTGAAGCCGTTCGGCGGCCGTGCGTCTCACCGGAGACAACTGAGTGCGGTCGGTTCGGTCGCACCCGGGAAAGGGATTTGCGAAAAGTGAAACATCGTAAGCCGAGTCGGGCGCAGCGAGCGATGGCGAGTACATCGTTGCCGCTGGCCACTGCGGCCGCTGTGGCCACTCTCTTCGCGGCGCCGGCGGGGGCAGTTCCCAATGAGCCGACCACACCGACCACACCTGCACCGGCACAGCCGGGCACCGATGCGCCTGCGGACCAGGGGCCGGAAACCACCAAGCCGGAGCCGAACAAGCCGGAGACCAAGCCGGAACCCGGTAAGCCGGAGTCCAAGCCGACGCCGAGCCAGCCGGGTGTCACCACGCCGGACCCCAACCAGGTGATGCCGAATCCGAAGGATCCGAAGCTCGCCGCACCGACCCAGCCGGGTGTGACCAGCCCGCGGGTTGCGCCGCTGCCGGTTCCCGGTCAGCAGCCGCCCGCTCAGCCTGCTGTCGTGCCGGATCCCGCCGGCACCGACGCGAAGCCGGTCCAGCCGGGTGCGACCCAGCCGGGCACCCCCGGCGCCGCACCGGGCAGCGAGGCGAATGTCGAGGCGGCACAGCCCGAATCGCAGACCCTGGTGCAGCAGCCGCCGCGCTGGCAGGCGCCGCGTCTGCAGGCCGCGCCCGCAGCTCCGGTCGTCGAGATGACCGGTCCGCACGCGGAGCTCGGCGCGAACATCGACGGTGGTGGCGCGCTGCCCGGCTTCGCGGCCAACACCCACCACTTCAACAACGCGGCGGGCTATGTCGGCACCGTCGGCTACCACACCCCGACCGGTGCGGGCGAGGCCGGTGTGTCGGTCGAGTACGTCGATGCCAACACCATCAAGCTCACCAGCTACACCGGTGGCGAGGGCCTGGCCGACAACAAGAACACCGTCGTTCTCGACACCACCGAGCTGAACAAGGCGAAGGCGGCCGTCGAGCACTGGATCGCGGCACAGCCCGGTGGCGCGGCTGCCCTCGAGGCGGCAGCGCAGGTTAAACTTCCGGTGCAGCCGGGTGAACTGCTTCCGCAGACGGTCAACATTGCTGGTGTCACGACTCAGTGGGGTGGCTCGCTCCAGTACTGACACGAGCTGATTCGACGGGTGGGGCGGTCGTTCGCGACCGCCCCACACGTGTGTCCTGGGGAAAGGATTTGGTGTGGGTTCCGAGGACGATACGAAGGGCAGAGAATCCGGCCAGCCCAGGTCGGAATTCGGTCCACCGATGGGCGACTTCGGCCAGCCGGTATCGGAATTCGGGCCGCCGGTCGGCGAATTCGGCCCTCCCATGGGCGACTTCGGTCCGCCCGTGGACGATTTCGGTCCGCCGACGAGTGGTCAACCGCCGCAGTGGTCGGAGCCCGCGACCGATCATCCCGAGCTGATCTGGCGTCCGGCGGACGAACCGCCGGCGATGCCGCCCCCGCCCGCGCAGTATCGAGCGCCCGACACCACGGTCTTCCCCGATGCGCCGCCGCCCGTGCCGCCGGATCAGCGGGCGCCGCAGCCTCCGGTCGATGCGGACGAAGATCTCACCACTCCCGGTCCACCGGCGGCGCCGCCCGGTGTCGAACGCGATACGTGGTGGAATCAGCCCGCCGACGGCGGCGGTGTCCCGACGCCACCGCCGGCTTCGGAGCCCGGCCTGTCGTGGTCGGACGATCCCATTGCCAAGCGCCTGGCTCCCAGCGCCATCCCGACCCCGGTGTTCACCACGAATCGGCAGAAGAAGGGTTCGCGCGGCCGCTGGATCGCGCTCGGCTCGGTCGCCGCGGCGGCGGTCGTGGGCGCGTTGGTGGCGACCATCATTGCGGTGAACCGCGATAGCGGCGGCGGGTCCGCGGCGCCGCCGCCTGTTACGCCGACAGCCGCATTGAGCTGCCCGGCAAGCAAGGACGGCAAGGTGACCGTCGGCAATGGTGCCGGTGATACCAATAGCGGCGCAGGCGCGATTCTCGGCTTCCAGTACGCGTACTACGTCGAGCGTAGTGGAGAGCGGGCCCGCAGCTACCTCGCGCCGGATGCGGAGTACTTGTCGCCCGCGGAAATCCTGCAGAAGGCCATCAACGAGGAGATCCCGGTGGGCACCACGCATTGCGTCCGGATCGCCGAGACCGCCCCGGACACCTACGATGTGGACCTGACCGAGCACCGTGCCAACGGCACGACCATTGTGTACCCGCAAACGGTCAGCACGGTCGACCGGGACGGCAAGAAGTTGATCTTCGCGGTCCGGGAACGTTGATGAGTTCCCATCATATGGGAAACAGTTTCATATTCTGGTAATTGATCTGGGACAGTTGGGTCACGTGTCCATGGTGTCCCCGGAGGTGCGCATGCCGCCGACTATCCCACCGCTCGCAGGCAAGCTCGGCAGTCTGCAGAGCTCAGCGATCCGCGATCTGCTGAAGCTCACCACCCGGGCCGACGTGATCGGCCTGGCGGGCGGCCTGCCCGATGCTGCGCTGATGCCACGCGAGCGGATCGCCGCCGCCGCGGACACAGCGCTGAGCGGCACCAGCTGCCTGCAGTACACCGAATCGCCCGGCTGGGCGCCGCTGCGCGCCGTACTCGCCGAGCGTGAGTCGGCCCGGCTCGGCCGTGTCGTCCCGATCGACGAGGTGTTCGTCACCCACGGCTCGCAACAGGCGCTGTCGCTGCTTGCCGAGGTACTGCTGGATCCCGGCGCACTGGTAATCGTCGAGGATCCGGCGTATGTCGGTGCGCTACAAGTGTTCCGGGCCGCTGGGGCGCGGATCATCGCGGTGCCGCTGGATGCCGAGGGTATGCGGGTCGACGTGCTCGCGGAGCTGCTCAGGCGCGGCGAACGTCCCGCACTCGTGCACACCGTCAGCAACTTCCACAATCCCGGCGGGGTGACGATGAGCCGTCAGCGTCGTCGCGAACTGGCGGAGCTGGCCGATGCGCACGGCTTCTGGGTGATCGAGGACGATCCATATGGCGAGTTGTGGTTCGACAGCCCCGCCCCCGAACCGGTTGCCACATACTCGAGCAACGTGATTCGGCTCTCCAGCGCTTCGAAGATCCTCTCGCCCAGCCTGCGCGTCGGCTGGATGGTGGCACCGGACCAGGTCTGCCGCGGGGTGGAACTGCTGAAACAGGGGGCGGACCTGTGTGGTTCGGCACTCACCCAGCAGATCGCCGCGGAGCTGCTCGCCGACGAGACCTGGCTTTCCGCCCATGTCGACAACGTCCGCACCGCCTACGGCGCCCGAGCCAAGGCTCTGGTGCACGCGGTGCGCAACCGCTTCGGTGATCGGATCGTCTGCACCGACGCGACCGGTGGCATGTTCGTCTGGGCCGACTTCACCGACGACACCGACACCCAGGCGCTCCTCCCGCGCGCACTGGCCGAAGGTGTCGCCTACGTCCCTGGCTCCGCCTTCGCCGTCGACGGCGGCTACCGCAACTCGATGCGCATGTGCTTCACCACCTCGGATGCCACGACGCTGACCGAGGCTATCGACCGCTTGGCGCGTGCTGTCGCGAATCAGTGACTGCCACATCATCTTTCGGACTGCCAAGCTGATCGATCCTCTTGCTGTGGAGTGAACCGCAGCGGTAGCGTCCGTATTTGATCTCAAAGGGAGGGATTCATGATCGCGAAATTCATTACGGGTGCGCTGATTGCCGGCGGCCTGGTGTTTCTTGCGCCGAGCATTGCCACGGCGGGTCCTTGTCAGCCGGTGACAACCGACTGTCCGCCACCGCCACCGCCGCCCTGCCAGCCGGTGACGACATGGTGCCAACCCGCTGCTCTGCCGCTGTCCGAGTTCTAGTCCACGATCAGCGCGAATCACCGCGGCGTAGCCGTGGGTTGCCTCGCAGAGTGCGAGGTAGCCCACGGCTCCTGCCTCTGAAATGCCATGGCTGGTTTAGCTTGCTCGCCGCGGAATAGGTTGTGCAACTGGAGGTTCGGGTCGATCAAGAGGCCCAGTTGTAGGTTCGTTCCACAGCCTTGTTCCACTCTGCCAGGTGATGGTCGCGGTCCTCGGCAGACATGGTCGGTTCCCAGGTCTTGTCGGCCGCCCAATTGGCGCGGATGTCATCGGTATTCGGCCAGTAGCCGACCGCGAGTCCGGCGGCGTAGGCCGCACCGAGAGCGGTGGTTTCGTTGACCACCGGGCGGACGACCGGGACGTCGAGAATGTCGGATTGGAACTGCATCAGCAGGTCGTTGCCGACCATGCCGCCGTCCACCTTCAGTGTCGTCAGTTCCAGGTCGAGCTGTTCGGATTCGGCATCCGCGCGCATGGCGTCCACTACCTCGCGGGTCTGAAATGCGGTGGACTCCAGTACTGCTCGCGCCAGGTGGCCTTTGTTGACGAAGCGGGTGAGGCCGGCGATCACGCCGCGAGCATCCGGCCGCCAGCGCGGCGCGAACAGCCCGGAAAACGCGGGCACGATATAGGCGCCGCCGTTGTCGTCGACGCTGCGGGCCAGCGGTTCGATCTCCTCGGCCGCCGAGATGATGCCGAGGTTGTCCCGGAACCACTGCACCAGTGAGCCGGTGACCGCGATCGAGCCCTCCAGCGCGTACACCGCGGGCTCGTTGCCGAGCCGGTAGCACGCGGTGGTGAGCAGTCCGTGCTTGCTGACCACCGGCGTCGTCCCGGTGTTCAACAGCATGAAATTGCCGGTGCCATAGGTGTTCTTGGCCTCGCCGGGGGCCAGGCAGGCCTGGCCGAAGGTTGCTGCCTGCTGATCGCCGAGGATGCCTGCGACCGGAATACCGGCCAGTGGGCCCGCCGTGATCGCCGCGTACACCTCCGACGAACTGCGGATCTGCGGCAGCATCGCCTGCGGCACGCCGAATTCCGCGCAGATCTGTGGATCCCATTGCAGCGTGCGAAGATCCATCAGCATGGTGCGCGACGCATTGGTCACATCGGTGATGTGCTCGCCGGTGAGGTTCCACAGCACCCAGCTGTCGATGGTGCCGAAACACAGCTCGCCCGCCTCGGCGCGTGCTGCCGCGCCCTCGACATGATCGAGGATCCAGCGCAGTTTCGGTCCGGCGAAGTAGGTGGACAGCGGCAGGCCGGTGCGGTCCTGATAGCGGGTCGCGCCGTACTCCCCGCCCAGTTCGGTCACCAGCCGGTCGGTGCGGGTGTCCTGCCAGACGATGGCGTTGTAGATCGGCTTGCCGGTGGCGCGTTCCCACACCACCGTTGTCTCGCGCTGATTCGTCACGCCGACCGCCGCGATGTCGTCCGCGCCGAGACCGGTGGTCTGCAAAACCTCGCCGAGGACGAATTCGGTATTGCGCCAGATGGTTTCCGGATCGTGTTCGACCCAGCCCGGCCGCGGGAAGATCTGCTCGTGCTCCCGTTGGGCGACGCCGACCACGCGGCCCTGCCTGTCGAACACGATGCACCGACTCGACGTCGTGCCTTGATCAATGGCGGCCACATAGCGACGCATTTGTGCAGGCTACTAAATGCGGTGCGCGCTGCGGGTCGAACGACGCGACACGGTGGGTGTCGAGCGCGCTGCGCATCGCCTCGCGTGGTGGGTGTCGCCGGACTACTGTGGACCTCGGTTACCCGCGGGTAGCTCCCCGGCGACACGGCCGGTACCACGGCCGGGGATTCGTCCTCGACTCGCATAGCCTGTACCCAGAGCAGCTCGATCGTGTGCCCGTGAAGACCCACAACGTCGTCTACACCCGACGCCGTCGTCGGCTGGAGGAGTCGAGCAATGACCAAGAATCCGCAATCGCAGTTTCTCGGCCCCCAGCAGCGCGCGGCGGCATGGGAGCGGTTCGGCAAGGATCACTTCGATGTCGTCGTGGTGGGCGGTGGCGTGGTCGGGGCCGGAATCGCGCTGGACGCGGCGACCCGCGGCCTCGGTGTTGCCCTGGTCGAGGCGCGTGACCTCGCCTCCGGTACCTCCAGCCGATCCTCGAAGATGTTCCACGGCGGACTTCGGTATCTGGAGCAGCTGGAGTTCGGGCTGGTGCGTGAGGCACTGCGCGAGCGCGAACTCGCGCTGTCCACGCTGGCGCCGCACCTGGTGAAACCACTGTGCTTCCTCTACCCGCTGACCCACCGTGCCTGGGAGCGCCCGTATGTGGCGGCCGGTCTGGTGCTCTACGACACCATGGGTGGCGCCAAATCCGTTCCAGGACAACGTCATCTGTCTCGTCACGGCGCGCTGCGGTTGGCGCCGGGCCTGCGGCCCGATTCGCTGATCGGCGGCGTCAGCTACTACGACACCGTCGTCGACGACGCCAGGCACACGATGACCGTCGCCCGGACCGCCGCGCACTACGGTGCGGTCATCCGCACCTCCACCCAGGTCGTCGGCTTCCTTCGCGAGGCCGACCGCGTCGTCGGAGTGAAGGTCCGCGACAGCGAGGACGGCCGCACCGGCGAGGTCCGCGGTCATGTGGTGATCAACGCGACGGGTGTGTGGACCGACGAGGTGCAGGCGCTCTCGCACAATCGCGGCCGATTTCACGTGCGCGCCTCCAAAGGCGTGCACATCGTGGTGCCCCGCGACCGCATTGTCAGCGATTCCGCCATTATCCTGCGTACCGCCAATTCGGTGCTGTTCGTGATTCCGTGGGGCGCGCATTGGATCATCGGAACCACCGACACCGACTGGAATCTGGACCTCGCGCATCCCGCGGCGACCAAGGCGGATATCGACTACCTGCTCGACCGGGTGAACCGGGTGCTGGTCACGCCGCTCACCCCCGCCGACATCGATGGCGTGTATGCGGGTCTGCGGCCTTTGCTTGCGGGAGAGAGTGATTCGACCTCGAAGCTCTCGCGTGAGCACGCTGTCGCGCGGGTCGCGCCGGGACTCGTCGGTATCGCGGGCGGCAAGTACACCACCTATCGGGTGATGGCCTACGACGCGGTCGACGAAGCGGCGCACGATATTCCGGCCCGGGTGGCACCATCGATCACCGAGAAGGTCCCGTTGCTGGGCGCCGACGGCTATTTCGCGCTGATCAACCAAACGGTGCAGCTGGCCGAGGCCTACGGCGTGCACCCGTACCGGATCGAGCACCTGCTGGACCGCTACGGCTCGCTCATCAACGAGGTGATGGCCATTGCCGACGGCAAACCCGAACTACTGCAACCGATTACGGACGCGCCCTCGTATCTGCAAGTGGAGGCCGTCTACGCGGTGGCGGCGGAGGGCGCGCTGCATCTGGAGGACATTCTGGCCAGGCGGACCAGGATCTCCATCGAGTATTCGCACCGCGGCGCGAACTGCGCCGAACAGGTGGCCGGGCTCGTCGCGCCGATACTCGGCTGGGACGACGACAACATCGACCGCGAGGTGAAGACCTACCAGGCAAGGGTCGAGGCCGAGATCCGCTCGCAGACCCAGCCCGACGACGCCTCCGCCGACGCACTGCGCGTCGCCGCTCCCGAGCCACGCCCGGAGATTCTGGAACCGGTACCGCTGGACAGCTGAGCCGTCAGGCGTGGCCGAGTGACGGCGGCGGCAGGGCGATCGAGACGATGGTGCCGCCACCGGCGGCGGGTTCCATCGATGCGTTGCCGCCGTGCAGGTCCGCGATCCAGGCCACCAGCGCCAGGCCGATGCCGCTGCCGCGTCCCGCGGTCACGCCGCGCTGGAACGGATTGCTCGACAGCTGCGGATTGATGCCTGCACCATGATCGCGGACGCTGACGCGACCGTCTGCCACGTGCACCTCGATCGGCGCGCTGCGGTTCACCGCGCCGTGCACGATCGCATTCTCGATAAGATTGCGTACCGCGAGGCTCAGTAGGCCTGGGTCGCCGATCACCACCGTCGGATGGGCTTGGACAACGATATTCGCCTGCGGAAACTCCTCGACGACCGATTCGGTGAGCTGATCGAGCAGCAGCTGTACCTGCTCCATCGTGGTGACGCCTGCCTGCATGCGCGCCCTGGCGAGCAGACCGGCGACGATGCGCTCCATCCTGTCCCCGAGGGCCCGCGCGTCGGTCAGCGCCCGCTGATTCTCCTGCGGCGCGCGTTCGCGTGGCTCGGTGACCAGCCGCAGCGTGGTCAGCGGGGTGCGCAGTTCGTGGGCCGCATCGCCGAGGAACTGCTCCTGCTCCTCGACCATCACCATGGCTTGGCGCATGCTGCGGCCCGAAAGCAGGTGCCCCGCGATGGCCGAGAGTGCGACGAGCGTGGCGCCGCCGACGACGAGTCCCCAGATCAGCAGCGCTCGATCACGGTCCCACAGGCCAGGATTCGTGCCCGCGATGACGACCGCCTGGATTCGGGAGTCCTCCCACGAGATCGGCGTCGCTGCGATACGGACGGGTCGGCCCATATTGTCGAAGCCGTTGCGGAACACCGTTTCCCCCGCGAAGATGGCGTCGTCGGCCAGGGCGGCGGCACCGTCGTCCGCGGGCAACCAGGTGCGCAGGTGCGCGTAGCTCTCTGTCCACTTGCCGTCGCCGTCGGAGCTGACGATCATGACCGCGGTTTCGCCGTTGGCGAGGGCGTCGTTCTCGAGCTGGCTCAGGTCGAGGATGTCCTCGCCGGGCGGCAGGTTGACGGCTCGGTACAGCCCGGTCACCACGCGGTCGAGGGAATTGTCGATGGCATGGTCGCGTGACCGCGAGTCGATCGTCGCCGCGACCAGCCCGAGGATGATCAGCGACGTCGCGGTGATTGCGGTGATCAGCGCCGTCAGCTGCCAGCGAGTCCGGCGCAGCCTGGCCACCGCGGGCCGGTCGGCGGCCGAGCCGATGGACCTGCCGCCGAGGGGTGCGGGCAGCGAACTCACGGTGCGAATGGTGCACTTCCGATCAGGAAGCCGGTGCCGCGAACGGTCTCGATCACCGGTGGTGCCCCGAGCTTGCGGCGCAATTGCGCGACCACCACGTCGACCACGTTCGACGCGGGTTCGGCCATTTCGTCCCAACAGCATTCGATGAGCTCGGAGCGGGACACGACGCTGCCCGCGCGGGTGGCGAGCAGTTCGAGCACGGCGAATTCCTTGGGGGTCAGCGAGCGCAGGATGCCCGCGCGCTGCACGCGGCGACGCGGCAGATCGATGTCGATGTCGCCGAGCACGATCCGTGCGGGCGCGGGCTGCTCGCGCCGACGACACAGGGCGCGCACCCGCGCGGCGAGTTCGGCCAGCGCGAAGGGCTTGACGAGGTAGTCGTCGGCACCGTTGTCGAAGCCCGCGATCCGGTCTGCGAGCCCGTCGCGCGCGGTCAGTATCAGCACCGGCACTCGCAGGCCTACGGCGCGCTGGGCGGCGACGAGGTGCAGGCCGTCACCGTCGGGCAGCCCGCGGTCGACGACGAGGCAATCGTAGGTGTTGACAGTGATCTTGAGATCGGCGTCGGCGAGGTGGTGGGCGAGGTCCACCGCAAAGCCCGCCGACCGTAGTCCCGCTGCCACCTCGTTGCCGAGACCCTCGTCGTCCTCGATCACCAAAACCCGCACGAGGTCTGAGAATAAGGCACTTCAGACACCGCGTGCGGGCCGGAGTCCGACCGGCCCGACCCCTCCGGGCCGGTCGGTAGTCGGAACTCGATCGATCAGAAGGTGTGCAGGTCCCAGCCTTCGGCGACTTCGACGCACTGCCACTGGGTGCCACCGGTCTTGGGGGAGTTGCCGTCGGCCGCGCAGGCCTCATAGGTTGCGTAGTTTCCGATGAACTCGGCGTTGGCGACGCCGGTGCCGGCGGCGACGGCGCCGAGGGCGAAAATTCCTGCGGCAATGGCGGTCTTGATCTTCATGGTTTGGATTTCCTCTCGTTTCCCCGCGCGGTTCTCCGCGCTGGAACAAGAAAACCAATCGCACTGTGAGGATTTCGTGATGATGACGAAATCGCAGGTCAGCGGGTCTTGTTAGGCACTTCGACGTCCGCGGCCCATGCCACGAGCGAGCGCAGATAACGCAGCACCATGGCGTCCGGGTACCGATCCCGGTCGGTCAGATGCAGTCGAGCCAGTTCTTCCAAGGCCGCCAACATGATCCGCTCGGTCGCGCCGTCCGGGTCGACGGTGACTCCGGTGAAGCGCGACAGATGACGCGCACCGATCGCGCGCGCATAGGCGCGGCCGAGCTCGAGCCGTTCGCGCAGATCGGGCGGACCGCCGTCGGGCGGGCTCAGGATGATCTGCCAGCTGGTCGGTGCGGCGTGTAGATAGGCGAGCACGCCGCGGCCGACCTCGTCGATGTCATAGTTGGTGCCCGACCAGTCGACGCTGCTGACGCCGGCCAGCGCGACGGCCGTCTCACGTTCCAGCAGCGCGGTCATCAGGCCCGACAGGTCGGTGAACTGCTGATACACCAGAGCGCGGGCCACCTGGCTCTCCCGTGCCACGCGATCGATACTCACCGCGCCGAATCCGTCGGCGGCCACGATGTCGCGCGCCACATCCAGCAACTGCGTGCGCCGGTCGGCCGCGGACATGCGGCGCTTCGGCGTGGTGTCGGGCTCTGCGGTGCGTGCCCGGGCCGCGCGGTGCTCGGATGTGGAGCGCTCCGTGGTCACAACACAGACGGTAGCGCAAGCAGCTGGTCCACGGCCTTCGCGGCGCTCTGGACGGCGCTTTCCATGGTGGCCGACCAGTCGGTGGCCGTCCAGTCGCCGGCGAGCACCAGTGTCGGCACCGATGTCCGCTGGTCCGGCCGCAGCCCATGGGTGCCGATCACTTGGGAAAAGGTGGCCTTGGGCATCCGAACCACATGGCCCTGAATCACTTTCGCGTCCGCGGCAGCGGGGTAGTAGCGGCGCAGCAGCTCCATCTGCTCGGCGACGATTGCTTCGTTGGTCTTGTGGATCTGCTGGTAGGCGCCGCTGGTGGTCAGGCAGTACAGCCAGGCCTTGTCGGTGTTGCGGCCGGTCATCCGCTGCCGATCGAAGACCTCGTCGATGACGCCGGTGCCGCCGATCAGCGCCTCGAACTGCGACGTGGTGCCCAGCGGGCGGTCCAGGTAGAGATTGGTGCTCACGATCGGGGTGTAGCCGAGTTTGTCTGCGGCCGCGTAGATCTCGGCGTGCTCCGGTAATTCGTCCAGCAGGCCGCCCACGTTGGAGTTGGGGACCGCGCACACCACCGCGTCGGCGGGCACCACGGTGCCGTCGGCCAGCGCAACGCCGGTCACCACGCCGTCCACGATGTGGATTCGCCGGGCCACCGCGCGTCGGCGGACTTCGACTCCGTGCCGCTGGAAGACCGTTTCGGCGCCGGTGATGAAGAGTGTGTCCAGGTCGGTGGTCGGATAGCCGATGGTGGCAGGTTGCCGATGTTTGATGCCGAGCCGAATTCCGGTGGCCATCACGCCGGCGAGTACTTTCGCCGATTCCTGCTGGACGGGCTCGGCCGCGACGCCGAGTGCGAGCCAGTCCCACAGCGCCTCGCGTGCGGTGGCGGGCATGCCGATCCGTTGGAACCACTGCTCGGTGGTGAGATCGGCGAGATCGGCAGGCTGGTGTAGGCATTGCCAGCCGAGGCGCAGGGTGGCGCGGGCCGCGCGCAGCCGGTCGAGCAGGCTCGCGTCGGGGTGGGCGCCGAACAGGGTGCGCAGTGCGCCGATGCCCTTCGTTGCCATGGTCGCGTGGCGACCATCGGGCCAGCGCAGCGTGGCGTGGTGCGGGAAGGCGACGAACTCGCGGGTTCCGATGCTGGTCAGGTACCGGAAGAGGTGGTCGTAACCGCTGGCGATCACATGCTGGCCATTGTCGGGGAGATCGTCGACCGCATCGACCCTCATGGCGTGGGTTCGGCCGCCGAGCCTGCCTCGACGCTCCAGCAGGGTGACCTGCTTGCCTGCCTCGGCCAGCCAGACAGCGGAGGCGAGCCCGGCCAGCCCGCCTCCGATGACCACATACCGTCGCGGATCGTTCACGGTGCACTCCCTCGATTAACTTACAAAATGCAAGTTAATCGGAAGGGTGTGCGGCGTCAAGGGTTTCGAGTCAGGCCGGCACGTTCTGGAGGGCGCGCAGCTCGGCGGCGTTGTGCGCGGAGAAGGTGGTCACCTCGTCGCCGTGGTCGCGCACCAACTCGCGCAGGCGCTGCTGGTTTTCGATGCGGGGACCGGGCAGCGTCTGCACGCTGCGTTCGAAGATCGAGACGCCGATCGGCTGTCGTGGACGAACGGAGTCCAGCGTGCCGGGATGGAAATACGAGTCGCCCGCCGAGAGCAGCCAGCCGTTGCCGGTGTCGACCGCGACGCCCGCGTGTCCTCTGGTGTGCCCGGACAGCGGGATCAGCAGAATCTCCGGAGGTAGTCCGGTCAACTGTCGCACCGCGTCGAATCCGAACCAGCTTTCCCCGAGGTCGGAATACGCTTCCCAGTGCGGGCCATGCCTGAACTGCGGGGCCTTGTAGCGGAGGCGCTCCCCGGGTCCATGGGTGCCTTCGAGTGAGCGCAGTTCCTCGGCATACACGTGCACCCGCGCGTTCGGGAAGTCGGCGAGGCCGCCCGCATGATCGAGATCGAGGTGGGTGAGCACGATGTCGCGGACGTCCTCGCGGCGGAAGCCCAGTGCCTCTACCTGGTATGCCGTCGTCTGCTCGAGTTCGAGGACCGGGTTGGTAAGGAGTAGGAACTTGCTGCCCAGCCATTCCTTGGGGTGGCGCACCGACTGTTCGCCGAATCCCGTCTCGACCAGGACAAGCCTGGAATCGAGCTCGATCAGCAGGCAGTGGCAGACCATTTCGGCGTGGCGCAACAGGCCGCCGGTGCCGTCGACGAGTCGGCCGCCGAGTGGGCGCATGGTGCCGCCGTTGAGGTGATGGATTCGCATCAGGAGAGCTCTCGTTCGAAGGTGGTGCGGAGATGGTCGCCGACCGCATCGTCGAAGACGGTGGTCAGGTCGCCGCCGCCGAGGATGGTGTCGACGGCTTCGCGCAGGCGGTCGCCGGACTGGGTGAGCGCCTCGGCTGCGAGTTGTTCCTTGCCGCCGGGGAAGTGGAAGTAGAACGAGCCAGGTCGGCGGCGGCATCGAAGAAGCGCTGTCGCGAGCCGGTGCGTGGTGCCATGCTCCGACGGTAGCAGTAACTATGACGACCGGTCTAGTGAATCAGGGAAGGCGCTCGTCGAGATCCTCGGTGGAGATCGAGGGTGGCCGTGGGTCGGGTGTGGTCGAATCGCCCGTCGGCGCAGTCGAATGCGCCAGGCAGTAGGTGAACACCACGGTGGCGGCGATGGCCACGGCGGCAACGAGCAGACGAACGGCAATCGCGAATAGCTGCGACCTTCTGGTCGGGCCACTCATCATTTGCCTGCTCTCATGGTGCTCGCTGACGCCTTCCGATGATGTTGTCGCGCGGCGGTAGAGAAGTATTAGCAATGAAATGGCAAATCACACCGTCAGCAGGGCTTTCTGCGTGTCGGTGTGCACTCGGCGGACCCGTCAGGCCGGTGGCGGCTGGCAGCGCGGGCAGAAGTAGATACCGCGCTCGCGTTGGGTGATGCGGTCGCCCGGGCCGGTTTCGCCGAGCAGGTGGACCACGATCGGGGTGCCGCAGCGTCGGCAGGGGCGGCGGGTGCGGCCATAGGCCAGTGGGCGCCACGGTGGTTCGGTGGCGGCCTTGGTGAGCACCCGATGCGCCTCGTTGACCAGTGCCAGCAGATCGGGAACATCGGCGACTGCGGTGGCCGGGTGCACCCGGCGCAGGAAGCAGATCTCGCTGCGGTAGATATTGCCGATGCCCGCCAGGTTCCGCTGGTCGAGCAGCGCGAGTCCGATCGGTTGCGCGGGGTGCTCGGTCAGCCGCCGCATCGCCTCGGCGACGTCCCAGTTCGCGCCGAGCAGATCGGGACCGAGGTGATCAATTCTGGTGTGCTCGTCTGCACGGCGCAGCACCTCGACAGTGCCGAGGGCGAAGCCGACCGCCTCGGTGTCCTCGGTGCCGAGTACCAGGCGTGCGGTCACCCGCGGCCGGGTCCAGCGTTCCCCGGTGCAGTAGGTGCGCCATTCGCCCTCCATTTTCAGGTGGGTGTGGACGCTGACCTCCGGTGTCCTGATGAACAGGTGCTTGCCGTAGCTGCCGATGCTCTCGATCTGTTGTCCGCGCAGGTCGACGGTGGCGTAGCGGGGCACTCGGAAATCACTGCGGGTCAGCGTCTTTCCGTCGAGCGCGAGGCGCAGCCTGCTCGCGGTCAGGAAAACCGTGTCGCCTTCAGGCATGGGCGGACGGTCGGTCGGTCGACGCGCGGTAGGTTGCGGAGTGGTCGGTGACGGAATGGCCGGATGCAGAGTGGCTGGAGCTGGTCACGACGTAGTGGGTCACGGTTGCCTCCGCAGGCGGAGACCGCGTGGTGTTTGTGCGAAGCCTGCCTCGGCGAGAAAGCCGGCGAAGGTGTTGCCGTGCACGGATTCTCCGTCGACCTTGTCGATCACCAGCGAGTCGACGCGGCGGTCGCGGACCAGACCGGCCAGCGCGGTGGCGGCGGCCTGGCGCGCGTTCGGATCCTCGGTGAACGTGAGCAGCGTCTTGCCGCCGCGTTCCAGGTAGAGCGTCAGCTCGCCATCGATCAGCACGACGATCGCGCCCGCCTTCCGGCCGGGCCGGTGGCCTGCGCCTTCGGTCGATCCCTTGGGCCATGGCAAAGCTGCGCCATAGGGATTGGCGGGATCGCTGGCCGCCAGCGCGAGCGCGGAGCCGGTGTGCTGCCGGTCCTCGGCGGTGTGCGAACGATCGGTGTCGAACGAGCGCAGCCGGTCGACGACATCGGTGGTGGAGAACTGCGCGCCGCCCAGCGAATCGATGAAATAGCCGCGGCGACAACGTCCACGGTCCTCGAACTCGGTGAGCACCCGGTACATGAGCGCGAATCCGCCGGGCACACCTTCGTTCTGGACCGAACCACGGGTCAGCACGCCGTAACGCTCCAACAACATGTCCGCCGTCGCATGCGCGCGAACGGTGTTGTCCGACACCCGATCCGGCAGCAGCGACCACCGGCCCGCGACCGCGGGCGGTCCGGACCGCGTCGGCGTACTCGGCCGTGGCAGGTAGACGCGG
Organism: Nocardia sp. NBC_01009; assembly: GCF_045208035.1. NCBI lineage: Bacteria > Bacillati > Actinomycetota > Actinomycetes > Mycobacteriales > Nocardiaceae > Nocardia > Nocardia sp. NBC_01009. The sequence goes on from NZ_CP108695.1 coordinate 2,438,387, forward strand.
CCCCGGGGCGCTCGGCGTGGCATGCGGTGCGCGGTAGTCGTGCGTGCGGTGCCGGACAGTAATGCGCGGACCGGGGCGAAAGTGTCACCCGCGACGACGCCGGCCCACGTCAGCTCCCACAGTGCGGCAGCCACTTTCGCGTCATCCAGCAGCCCGGTCGAGTCGGAGAGGTGGCGGAAGAAATACGCGCCGCCGCCCTGCAGTATCGGCGGCAGTCGCAGTGACGGCGAGCTGCCGTCTGCCACGGAACGATGTCCGGCGGCCATGTCATCGGCCGATATCGTTGGTTCGACCGACGCTGTGGCCTCGATCGGCGTCCACGGTGCGATCGATGCGCCGAGTGCGGTGAGCAGGCGCAGGTGTACCTCGGACAGCTCGATGTCGTCGGTGGGCGGCAGCGTGAAGGGTGCTTGGTCGGCCAGGTGCAGGGCGATCCAGCCGTCCTTGGCGGTGATGGCGCCGTGACCGGACCAGATCACTTCGCCGGCGGCCATCAGTTCGTCGAGCATGGCCGGGGAGTAGTCGCGGACCCGGGCGGGCAGGATCAGCGATTCCCAGGCCGAGGCGGGGATCGGCACGCCCGCCAGCTGTTCCACCACGCTGGCGACGCCGTCCACACCGCGCAGTTCGCCGGTGCCGATGTGCTGCCAGGCCGGTAGGAAACGTCCGAAGGCCGCGGTGGCGACCGGCTCGACCTCGTGCCGTGCTGCCGCCAGTGAGCGGCGACGCAAGCGGCGAAGGACCTGGGTGTCGCACCATTCCGAGCCGCTGGCCGCCGGGGTGAATTCACCTTCCACCACACGCTTTTCGGCAACGAGGCGATGCAGGGCGGTAGCGGCGACGGCGGTGCCGATGCCGAATCGGGCGGCTACCGCCTCGGTGCCGAACGGCCCGTGGGTGCGTGCGTAGCGCCCGACCAGGTCGCCGAGCGGGTCGGCGACCGGTTCGATGAAGGCCGCGGGCGTGCCGATCGGCAGTGGCACTCCGAGCGCGTCGCGCAGCCGGGCGGCGTCCTCCACCGCCACCCACCAGGTGCGGCCCGCGAAGGTAACCTCCAGCGCCCGACGCGCTTTCACCAGTTCGGCGAACCATTCGGCGGGGTCGGTATCCGATCGGGCGTCATCGGCGCGAGGGCTGCTCGCTCGATCCGGATCGGTATCCGGATCGGTGTCGCCTGGGCGGACGCACCGCGCGGTCGCCTCGTCGGCGGTGAGCGGCCCGAGCAGGCGCAACAGGTCGGCCAAACCCTCGGCATCGCGGGCTCGGCGTTCCGGGGTCAGCCGTTGCAGTTCCCGCTCGGTCTGCTCGATGATCGCCGCATCCAATAGTTCGCGCAGCTCCACCCGGCCGAGCAGTTCCGCGAGCAGGCTGGAGTCCAAGGACAGTGCCGCGGCGCGGCGCTCGGCGAGCGGGCTGTCGCCGTCGTACATGAACTGCCCGATGTAGTCGAACAAGAGGGCGTTGGCAAACGGCGACGGCGTCGCGGTCTCCACCTCCACCAGCCGCAGTTGGCGGCGCGCCACCCGGCCGAGCAGGTCGCGCAGTGACGGCAGGTCGTAGACGTCACGCAGGCATTCACGCACCGTCTCCAACAGGATCGGGAAGTCGGGGAACTTGCGCGCCACATCCAGCAGCTGCGCCGAGCGCTGACGCTGCTGCCACAGCGGGGCCCGCTTGCCGGGATCGCGCCGTGGCAGCAGCAGCGCCCGCGCGGCGCACTCCCGGAAGCGGGAGGCGAACAGCGCGGAACCGCCGACCTGCTCGGTGACGATCTCATCGATCTCGTCGGGCTCGAACACGAAAAGCTCTGCGCCGGGCGGATCATCGGTGGTGTCGGGCAGCCGCACCACGATGCCGTCGTCGGAGGAGGTCGGGCTGGCGTCGACACCGAATCGCTCGCGCAGCCTCGCGCCGATGGCCAATGCCCATGGCGCGTGCACCGGCTGCCCATAGGGCGAGTGCAGCACCAGCCGCCAGTCCCCGAGCTCGTCGCGGAAGCGTTCCACGATCAACGTTCGATCGGTGGGCAGTTGACCGGTGGCGGTGCGCTGCTCCTCGAGCAGGGCGAGCAGGTTGGTCGCCGCGTTGTCGTCGAGGCCCGCGCCCTGCACGATCTGCGCGAAGCCGGCGCCTGCGCCATTGTGCGACGAATCGGCCACACCTGCCGCCGTCGCCGAGACACCGGTCTTACTGCGCGACGATCGTTTCCGAGGCGCGTCGGCAGTAGCTGTGGTGCGCTGCGCAAGGGCCGCGGTGGAGTCTTGTCCGGCTTTGCGGATGAATTCGCCCAATGCCGCGCCGAGTTCCGCGGGGCGGCCGAGTCCGTCGCCGTGCCAGAACGGCAGGCGGCCCGGCTGCCCGAACGCGGGGGTCACCAATACCCGGTCGAAGGTGATCTCCTCGATCCGCCAGCTGGTCGCACCGAGGGCGAAGACATCGCCGACGCGGGATTCGTACACCATCTCCTCGTCGAGTTCGCCGACCCGCGAGGCTTTTTCGCCGACCATGTACACCGCGAACATGCCGCGGTCGGGGATCGCGCCACCGGAGGTCACCGCGAGTCGTTGCGCGCCCGGCCGCCCGGTCAGTGTGCCCGCGTCCCGGTCCCACACCACCCGTGGTCGCAGCTCGGCGAACTCGTCGGAGGGGTAGCGGCCGGACAGCAGATCCAGTACCGACTCATAAGCCGAACGCGGCAGCGCCGCGTAACTGCCGGTGCCGCGCACTGTTTCGAACCACCCGTCGACGTCGATCGATTCGAGCGCGCACGCGGCGACCGTCTGCTGCGCCAGAATGTCCAGCGGATGCGCTGGGATCTGGATCGCCTCGATCTGTCCTGCGGTCATGCGCTGCGAGGCGACCGCGCAGTGGATCACATCGGTGCGATGCTTCGGGAACAGCACGCCGCGGGAGATCTCCCCGACCTGGTGCCCGGCACGCCCGATCCGCTGCAAGCCGCTTGCCACCGAGGGCGGTGCCTCCACCTGCACCACCAGATCGACTGCGCCCATGTCGATGCCGAGCTCGAGACTGCTGGTGGCCACCACGCAGCGCAGTCGGCCGGTCTTGAGGTCGTCCTCGATGAGCGCGCGCTGCTCCTTGCTCACCGAACCGTGGTGCGCCCGCGCAAGTAGCTGCCCGGCGCCATGGATCACTTCCGTGGACGCCCCGAGCAGCGCGGGCGGCTTGTGCTCGGTTTCGACGGGCTCGCCGATGCGCGCCGCGTAGGTTTCGTTGAGCCGCGCGGTGAGTCGTTCGGCCAGGCGTCGGGAGTTGGCGAAGACGATGGAGGAGTGGTGCTCGAGCACCAGGTCCACGATCGCGTCGTCCACATGTGGCCAGATGGAACCCGGCTGGTCGGAGTCGCCCGGCTCGGTCATGTCCGCCACCGGTACGCGCACCGACAGGTCGAAGGTCTTCGGTGCGGGTGGCGACACGATGGTGATCGGCGCATTGCCGACCAAGAATCGCCCGACCTCCTCGCGCGGCCGCACGGTCGCCGAGAGACCGATCCGCTGCACCGGGCGCTCGGTCATCAGATCCAGCCGGGCCAGCGACAACGCCAGATGCGCGCCACGTTTCCCACCCGCAATGGCGTGCACCTCGTCCACTATCACCGTGTGGACATCGCTGAGGGTTTCCCGCGCCGCGGAAGTCAGCATGAGGAACAAGGATTCCGGTGTGGTGATCAGGATGTCCGGCGGTGTGCGCTGCATCGACCGCCGGTCTGCCGCGCTGGTGTCGCCCGACCTGACCCCGACCGTGATGGCAGGCGGATCGAGGCCGAGCCGTCCGGCCGTCTGCGTGACACCGACCAGCGGCGCGCGCAGGTTGCGTTCCACATCGACCGCCAGCGCTTTGAGCGGTGACACATAGAGCACCGAGGTACCGCGGCCAGCGGGCTTGCCTTCGGGTTTCGGCCGGCTCGCGAGCTGATCGATCGCCCACAGAAACGCCGACAACGTCTTTCCCGACCCGGTCGGCGCCACCACCAATGTGTGCTCACCTGCCGCGATGGCCTTCCATGCGCCCAGCTGAGCGGCGGTCGGTGCGGGAAAGGCCCCGTCGAACCACTCCTGGGTCGCGGTGGAGAACTGAGCCATGGCACCAGTCTGCACCTGGGCACCGACAACTCATCCGGCCGTGCAGGTAACCCGGCGGCGGCGTCCCCGTCCTGCCCACTGTCCGAGCGAAGGCAGAGCAATCGAATAACGGCCACCTCCGCCGCGCCGTACGCTTCCATCCGTGCAAAAGGTGCTCAGACTCGACCTGGTCAGCCATGGTATGACCGAGGCGATGCGAAAGGCACGTTTTCCAGTCGACGAGTCGCTCACCGAGGCGGGCCGCAGGGCAATTGCCGCGTGCGGGCCGCTCACCGCCGCCCGAGTCCTCACCGGCCCCGAACGCAGGGCCGTGGAAACCGCGGCCCTGATGGGACTGCCCGGCGAGGAGGACACCCGGCTGCGCGACCTCGACGCGGGGGCGTGGCGCGGTGGCGAGTTGATGTCGGTGCCGCAGGACGAGCTATACGCCTGGCTGACCGACCCGCAGTTCCGCGGCCACGGCGGTGAATCCGTGGTGGACGTGGTCGAGCGGACCAGATACTGGATGGCCGAGATCGCCTCCGAGGGCATGTCCACCATCGCGATCACCCATCCGGCGGTGATCAGGGCGGCCTTGCTCGTCGCCCTCGACGCACCGCCGAAATCGTTCTGGCGGATCGACATTCCGCCGGGCAGCGTCACCCGGCTGCACTACCGCGGTGAGTGGACGCTGCACTTCACCGCGTGAGCGTGCGTGGTTGCGCACGCAGCGCCCCGCCGCCGGAGGTCACCAGCAGCCGCACGGCATCGGTGATCAGTCGGGCCGGGATCGATGGATCGATGGCGCGCTGCATGCCGAGGCCGATACCCATGCTGAGGATCGCGCTCGCGGCTTCTTCCGCGGGCATCGGCAGCGGAATTCCGACCGTGTCGGACAGGCTCTGCACTTGCGTGGCGACGGCGCCGCGCACCATGGCGAGGCTGGACACCAGCGCGGCCTGCAACTCGGGGTCGTCGCGGGCGACCGTGGCGAACTCGAATTCCAGCAGGGTCCAGCCGACGTCACCGATGGTCCGTTCGGCCCATTCCTGGAAGCGCTCCAGCTGATCGTCCAATGTGCTGCCCGCCGCGATCAGGTCGGTGACCTCTTGGAATTTGGTGGCATGGATGAGCCCGAGCACTTCGAGGCCGAGTTCCTTCTTGGTGCGGAAGTTCGAGTAGACCGCGCCCTTCGAATAGCCCGCTTCCTCGGCGACCCGCTCCAGGCTGGTTTTCGCGTAGCCCTCGGCCAGGAAGAGATCGCGTGCCGTGGCGATCAGGTCCGCGCGGGTGCGGGCCTGGCTCTCGGACCGGGTCAGACGTGCCATGCGGATGATTCTACGTACCGATGGATTTCAGATACCGCAGGTATTTGGATTCTGCTAGTGTTTGGAACTATGGGTAACAAAAACGGGTCACAGCGGCGTGGCCTGGCCATCGGATGCGGTGGCACACTCGGCGCTGCCTGGATCGTCGCCGCGCTCGCCGCGACCCGTGATGTACTGGACTGGGATCCGCGCGAGGCGGACGTGCTGATCGGCACCTCCGCGGGCGCGGAGATGATGACCATGCTCGGTAGCGGCATCGGGGTCGACGAGCTGGTCGCGATGCAACGCGGCACCTCGACGAATCCGATTCTGTTGGCGCACATGCGGTCCGAACCCGGACGCTTTCCGCCGCTGCCGCGCCCGCGGCTCGGCTCGCTGCGACTACCCTTGCGCCGCAGCGAGTCCGGGCAGGCGCTGCTCACCGCGGGCAGTGGCCTGCTGCCGGTCGGTGGCGGTGACCCGGGTTGGTTGCAGCAACTCGCCGAGCGGTTGAACCCGGGCCGCACCTGGGTGTCGCACCCCGCGACCCGGCTGGTCGCCATGGACTATGCCACCGGGGAACGCGTCGCGTTCGGGTCGCCCGACGCGCCCGCTGCAACGCTGGGCGAGGCGTTGCGGGCGTCGTGGGCCGTGCCCGGCTGGTTCCCGCCGGTCTCGATCGCGGGTCGCCGCTTCATCGATGGCGGCGCGGGCTCGACGGCGTCGGTGGACCTGCTCATCCCGGACAAGCTGGACGAGGTTGTTGTGCTCGCCCCCATGGCCTCGACCGGGGGGATTCCGGCAACCGGACCCGGTCACTTTTTCGAGCGGCAGCTGCGAAACCGCATGAGCGCCCAACTCGATGCCGAGGTCGCGGCGTTGCGCGCGGCGGGAACTACGGTGCTGCGTATCGACGCCACCGCCGAGGATCTCGCGGTAGTGGGCCCCAATTTCATGGACGGCCGCCGCCGTCTCGACACCTTCGAACACAGTCTGCGCAGCACCCGCCGGGCGCTGGAACAAGGAGCTTTCGCATGAGCATTCTCGGACGCGGTTACCCCGACTTCGACCTGAAGGGCGCCCGGGTGCTCATCACCGGGGCGGGCCGCGGCATCGGCCGATTCGCGGCAGAACTGTTCGCCGCCAAGGGCGCCGAGATCGCGATCGCCGACGTCGACACCGCCGCAGCCGAATCCGCCGCGGCCGCCATCGGCGCGCGTGCTTACGAACTCGATGTACGGGCACGCGACCAATGGGACAAGGCGGTCGCCGACTTCGGTCGCATCGACATCCTGGTCAACAATGCGGGCGTCATGCCTGCGGGCGCCTTTCTCGACGAACCGGACGCCGTCGGCCGTGCCTCCATGGATATCAATGTGTGGGGCCTGATCAACGGCATGCGCGCCGTGGTCCCCGGCATGATCGAGCGCGGCCACGGCCACGTCGTCAATGTGGCCTCGCTGGCGGGCAAGATCCCGGTGGCCGGTCTCGCCGTCTACAACGCGAGCAAGTTCGCCGCCGTAGGTCTCTCGGCGGCAACGCGTTTGGAGTTCGCGCCGCACGGCGTCAGTGTGAGCTGTGTGCTGCCTTCGGCGGTCCGCACGCGTCTGTCGTCGGGTTTGACCCTCGGCAAGGGCATGCCGACCGTCGACCCCGAAGATGTCGCCGCCGCCATCGTGCACACCGTCCACACCCGTAAAGCCGAGGTCGCGGTCCCCAATTACCTCGGCCCCATCGACATCGCCCTCGCGGCCGCCCCCGAACGCGCAGTCCGCTTGGTGCGCAAGCTCTTCGACGGCGACCGCGCCTTGCATCCCACCGACAACGAGACCCGTGCCAAGTACGAGGAGCAAGTCCGCTCGATCACCGAGTGACCCGCCTGTCGGCCTGGATGCGGTCAGAGCCAGGTCGCAACCCCGTCGTGGCCCGAGCAGGTCCCGGAGCGGTTCTTGCTGAAGCTGTAGGTGCCGTCCTTGCACCGTGCCGTCGCTCCCGGTGGTGGGGCGGCAGCCGATTCCGGGCGGTGCACGCACTGGTCGTAGGAATTGAGGTAGGAATTCGGCCCGCACGCGGCCGGACCGTTCTGCGGCGCGGGCAGGATCGCCGCGGGCGGGATGTAGTCCGTGGTTGCGGGTGGCGTGGTCGGCGGCGTCGAATCCACCGGGCGAGGCGCTGTGGGAACGGTCGGCGACGTCACCGCGGCGGTTGCCGTAGTAGTCGGTGCGGCAGTGGTTGTTTGCGCCGCGACGTTGGCGGGCGGAGCGGTTGTCACGCCGCTCGTCGAGGTCGGGGGAGTCGAGCAACCGCCCAACAAGAGCGCGAACGACCCGGCGACGGTGACACTCGCGAACACGAGCGTGCGAAAACTGTGCGACATGTCTTCTCTACTAGGAACTCCAGGCCGGTCGACGAATGTTGCGATGCCCGGGGTACCTGCTTCATCGACCTGGGCGACGGCTCGTTACCAACGAAAAGCGGCCCCGGAGAACGTCTCCGAGGCCGCCTCGTGGTGAGTGCTCAGCAGCTGGTCGGTACCGGGTCGCCGCGGAAACGGGCTTCCACGTAGTTCCACGCGTCGAGGAAACCGGCGACGGCCGTGGTCATGTGTTCGGCGATGTCGTAGGGGCGGAACTCGACCGGGGCTCCAGCGCGACAGTATCGGTCGGCTACCTCGGCCACGGGGTTGAAGAAGGTGAGCTCGTCGAAGCGGCCCTGCCACATGTATGTCGGCACCGTCGGGATGCCGGGGAAGTGGCGCAAGCTGTTCTCGCGCAGGACCTCCCGCGCTTCGGGGCTGTCCATCAGGCTCTTGGACGCCGCCATCTGCTCGGCGCTGCGGAACGCGCCGTGGAAGAGCAGGAATCGGCGGCAGGCGTCGTGGGTGAATTCCCGGAACCACAGGCCGTTCGGGTTGAGCTGATCGGAGATCGGCAACCGGTTCGGGTATTCGCGTTCCAGGCCCATGGCCGCGGCGAAGGCCAGGCCGAATCCGGGGTGCGGATTGAAGCCGAGTGACAGCGCCATCTCTTCGAGGTCGGCGGGGATGCCGCCCGCGACCGCGGCGGTGAGTTTCAGGTCGGGGGCGTAGGTGGGCTGCAGTGCCGCCGCCCACGCGGTGGCCATGCCGCCGCCGGAGTAGCCCGCGATGGCGACCGGTGAGGTGGACAGACCGAGTTCGGTCACCTTCTGCACCGCGCGGACGCTGTCCAAGGTCATCATGCCGCTGAGCTTCGCGGCGCCGTAGGCCGAGGTGGGGCCGAGGTAGTCGGGCAGCGAGACCGCCCACCCGCGACCGATGGGGAGCATGGCGCCGGGCGCGTCCTGTAATTCGCCGTTGAACAGCGATCGCGACGGGTTGCACTGAGTGCCGAGGGAGTTGATCAACGCCTGGTAGGAGACCAGCGGCGGGTTCTTTATACCGACGGGAAGCAGGACGGTGGTCACCCCCATGACGGGGCCGCCCTGCGAGTTCGTCGAGCGGAACGCGACCTGCCAGCCCTCGGTTCCGATGTAGAACGCGGTGTCGATCTTGCGGGTCCGGACCACGTCGCCCGGGCGCAGCGCCGCCAGTTCGGATGGCGCCGTGTAGAAGGGATCGGGATCCGGGGTGGGATACAACGGCTGGGCATTGGCGGGCACACCGAGCAGGCCGAGCGAAACGATACTCAACAACAGGATCGCAATCCTGAAGGGAACTCTGAACAAGGCATTCCTTCGATGGGGGCAGCCGCCGGCGCAGACCTCGGGCAGCAACGCCCCAGGTCTCAGCGCATCGGACGGACCGGCATTACACGGGGAAACGCAGCGAACCTCTGCGTTCACTGCGTAGACGGAAAGGAGGAACCGGCAGCCGGACCGAACGAGCCGATCGCGGCAGGCTGTCGCACCTCCTTCGGCTCGTGGGCTGCCGGTGTCCGCCGTAGGCGACACCATCCGATGCGACAAGTTATCGTCGACCCGACGAAAACGGCCACACCGTCCTGCTGAAACTGTCAGTTTCACAACCTAACCCATGTGGGCTTGGTCAAGATCACATGGAGGCCGAATAGTTGCCTAGTTGTGGCTGCCGTGGCCGAGTTCCGCTAGAAGCCGAGATGGTCGGTCGAACCGACCGTGCAGCGCCGACGAAATCAGCGGTGCGGTGTCCCCGAGATAGCCGAGTGTCGGCTGCGGCTCGAGATCGGCCGCCACGGACGGCGGTGGGCCATGCGCGGGTTTGCACGCGGGTGCGACGAAAATCCGCGGCCCGTGCGTAGCGTGGTCACGGTCACACATACCTCGCATCCTGCATAGGCGGTGCCCACTCTGTATTGGTGAGATTGCGCACTTTGCTCAACTTTTTTCACCACTATTGTGCGTTTGGGTCTTCGAAGACAGGATGACGGCACCAAGTGCTCAACGAAGCGAAGCGCCTGATCGGCGCTGAGCGGATGGGTGGACTGCATGACCGAGCTCGCTGACCGCGAACTGATCTCAGCCCCGTATGACCTCGCCGACCGCTACCGGGTCGGCGCCGGAACCGTCGTTCTCACCGGCGTCCAGGCGATTGCCAGACAGCTGGTCGAACAGCATGTGCGCGATCTGCGCGCCGGACAGCGGGTCGGCACCTTCGTCTCGGGGTATCAGGGCAGCCCGCTCGGCGGCGTCGACAAGATGTTGAACGGCATGCCGAACGTTCTTGCCGAGCACGATATTTCCTTTGTGCCGGGGTTGAACGAGGAAATCGCCGCCACCTCTGTGTGGGGGAGCCAGGCCGATCTGCCCGCGGGCGCCGCGACGCATGACGGCGTAGTCGGGGTCTGGTACGGCAAGGGGCCCGGGCTCGACCGGGCCACGGATGCGTTGCGGCACGCCAATATGTACGGGGTGAATCCGCGCGGCGGCGTGCTGCTGCTGGTCGGCGACGACCCCGCCTCCAAATCGTCGACCGTGCCCGCGGTCAGCGAGCGCTCGCTGGCAGCGCTGAACATCCCGGTGCTGTTCCCGCGCAATGCGCGCGAGATCGTCACCATGGGTCTGCACGGTGTCGCACTGTCCCGCGCTTCGGGATGCCTGGTGGCGCTGAAGATCGTGGCGGATGTGGCCGACGGTGCGTGGACGGTCGAAGGCTCGGTGGGCGACATCGCCATCACCGTGCCGGAAATCGATTGGGAGGGCAGGCCGTTCAGCTATCTGCAGCGGCCGATGGCGGCGCCGATGGACAGTGTGATCGCCGAGGCGGATCTATACGGCCCGCGCTGGGAAATCGTCAAGGCCTACAGCGCACTCAACGAGCTGGACGTCATCGAGGTGAACCCGGCCCGCGCCACCCTCGGCATCGCCGCAACGGGAACCACCTTCGACGCGGTGCGTCAGGCCCTCGTCGACCTCGGTGTCGACGATGCGGCGCTGCAGCACGCCGGAGTCCGGCTGCTGCGCATCGGGATGCCGTATCCGATTGCGCCCGAACGGGTCCGGCAGTTCGCCGATGGTCTTTCGCGCATCGTGGTCGTCGAGGACAAGACCGCCTTCATCGAAACCCAGATCCGGGAGATCCTGTACGGCACACCGGACGCGCCGCAGATCATCGGCAAGCGCGATGCCGATAACCGGCCGCTGTTCAGCCAGGACGGAGAACTCACCACCGGCCGGATCATTGCGCCACTGCGCCGCGCGCTGCAGGGGCAGCTCGATATGAAACGACCACTGCCGCAACCACTGTCACTGTCGGTGCTGCCCGCCAAGCGGGCCGCCTACTTCTGCAGCGGCTGCCCGCACAACCGATCCACCGCGGTGCCGGAGGGCTCACTGGCCGGTGGCGGCATCGGCTGCCACACCATGGTGACCATGTCGGGTCGCGACGACAGCAAGGTCACCGGGCTGACACAGATGGGCGGCGAAGGCGCGCAATGGATCGGCCAGGCGCCGTTCACCGACGTCCCGCACCTGTTCCAGAACATCGGTGACGGCACGTATTTCCACTCCGGGCAGCTCGCCGTGCAAGCCTGCATCGCCGCGGGTGTCAACATCACCTACAAGCTGCTCTACAACGACGTCGTCGCGATGACCGGTGCGCAGGACGCGGAGGGCGCGCTCGCGGTGCCGATGCTGACCCACAAGCTCCGTACCGAGGGCGTGCGGCAGATCATCATCTGCGCCGACCAGCCGAAGAAGTACCGCAAGCGCGATCTTGCCGCGGGCACCCTGCTGTGGCACCGCGATCGGCTCGACGAAGCACAGCGCACGCTGCGGGAAGTCCCCGGCGTCACGGTGCTCATCTACGACCAGCACTGCGCCGCCGACGCGCGCCGCCGGCGCAAGCGCGGCACCCTGCCGGTTCGTCGTACTCGGGTGGTCATCAACGAGGCGGTCTGCGAGGGCTGTGGCGACTGCGGTGTCAAGAGCAACTGTCTGTCGGTCCAGCCGGTCGACACCGAATTCGGCCGTAAGACCACCATCGATCAGACCTCCTGCAATACCGATTACAGCTGCATGGACGGCGACTGCCCTTCGTTCGTCACCGTCGAGCTCCCGGAGCCGACGAAAGCGAAGAAGCGCGCCGAGACCAAGCGCGCCGAGCCGCCGGTGCTGCCCGAACTCCGGGACACGACACCCACGACGACCCAGAATGTGTTCCTGGCCGGCATCGGCGGCACCGGCATCGTCACGGTCAACCAGGTGCTCGCGACCGCCGCGCTGCGCGCAGGCTACGAGGTCGCGAGCCTGGACCAGATCGGTCTGAGCCAGAAGGCCGGACCTGTCGTGTCACATCTGCGGTTCGCGTTCGGCGAGCTGGAGCCCGCGAACCGGCTGACGCCCGGTTCCGCGGACTGCATCGTGGCTTTCGACCTGCTCGCCGCCACGGACAACAAGAACCTGGCCTATGGCTCGAAGGCGACCACCGTGTCGGTCGCTTCGACGAGCAAGACTCCGACGGGCGACATGGTCTACGACAAGTCCGTCGCGTACCCCGATGAGGGCATGTTGCTGTCACGGCTCGAGCAGGTGTCGCGCTCGGTGCGTTCGTTCGACGCACTCGCCGCTGCGGAGGTGTTGTTCGGCAACACCTCCGCAGCGAACTTCCTGATGGTCGGCGCCGCCTATCAGATCGGCGGCCTGCGCCTGCCCGCCACGGCGATCGAGGAAGCCATCGAGATCAACGGCGTCGCCGTGGCCGCCAACATCGCGGCATTCCGTTGGGGTCGGGTTGCGGTGGAGCGCCCGGATGTTTTCACGGCCGCCACCACTCGCAAGCAGCGCAAGCGGGCCGAGATCGACATCCCCGCAGACCTTTTCGACGGCGTGACCGCGACGGGAGAGACCAGGCGTCTGCTCGAGCTGCGCGCCGTCGAGCTGATCGGTTTCCAAGGTGTCCGCGTCGCCGGTGCCTATGTGCGAACGGTGCAAGACATCTGGGACGCGCAGCATCGCGTCACCGACCGCACCGAATTCAGCGAGCAAGTTGCCCGCGGCCTGTACAAATTCACCGCCTACAAGGATGAATACGAGGTCGCCCGCCGCCTCACCGATCCGGCGTTCCTCGACGATGTGGCCGACCAGCTCCCCGAAGGGGCCAACCTCACCTACCGCCTGCACCCGCCGGTGCTGCGCGCCATGGGCCGCAAGAAGAAGATCGGCCTCGGCCCACGTAGTCACCTGGTGCTGCGTGCGCTCGCCAAGGGAAAGCGGCTGCGCGGTACCAAGTTCGATCCTTTCGGCTATGCCCACGTCCGCCGAGTGGAACGCGCCCTGCTCGCCCACTACACCGAGATGGTGACGGCGCTCGCCGCCGACCTCGACCCGGTCGGCTACGACCGGGCCGTCGAAGCGGCCGCCCTCACCGACATCGTTCGCGGCTATGAGGAGATCAAGCTCGCCAACGTCGAGCTGTATCGAAATGGCCTGCGCGAACTCGGCATCGAGCCGCCGCAGGTGTAGTCGGCAACGAACTGCTGCTCTCCGACCGTTGACGGCCGGTCCGAGGCAAGCAGGTAACGGCCCAGGCCGGGCGGTGTGGCGCCGTCTCGCCTGGGCCGTCACGGTAACGGCGCTCCGCCGGTGTCGGCCCGGCGGATAAGCGGCGGGTTTCTCAATTTCCCGCTCTCCGGTGCACTTGCGCTGCGTACCCTGATCGACGAATCGCCGCGCGATCGCGGAACCCCTACTACCGGAGAGTGTTTCGTGAACACTGCGCAATTCCCAGGCCCGCTGCGCGATGTCGAGCGCAAGATCCTCGCCCGGGTCGTCGAGCTGGCCGTCGATTTCGATGCCGCCGCCGCGGACTACGACGAGCGCGCCGTGATCGCGGTCGAGCATCTGGACGCACTCCACGACGCCGACGTCGATCGGGCGGTGCTGCCCGAGCAGGTGGGGGGTCTGGGCCTGAGCTACCTGGCTTTCGGGCAGCTGGTGCGCATACTCGCCAAGGCCGATCCTTCCACGGCGACGATCTGGGTGATGCACGCCGGTGCGGGTGTCGCGCTCGCCGAGTTCACCCGGGATTCATTGGGCTCGTTCTTTGCCGACGAATTCCTCGCCGGCAAGCGGTTCGCGAACGCATTGTCGGAGCCGGCCAGTGGAAACCGTTTCCTCAATCCGCAACAGGAAGCCGTCCCTGTCGACGGTGGCTGGTCGATCACCGGCGCCAAGCGCTTCGTCTCGGCCAGCGAGATCGCCGATTATCTGCTGGTCAATGCGCGTGTCGACGATGTGCCGACCTTCTTCGGCGTGATCCCCGACGCCACGGTGTCGGTCATCCCGATCTGGGACACCTTGGGTCTGCGCGCGACCCGCAGCCAACTGCTCTCCTTCGACAACACCGTGCTGCGCGCCGAATATCGTGGCCGCGCACCGGGTCCCGGCGATTTCGCGGTCATCCCGGCGGGACTGCCCGCGATCTCCCTCGGCATCGCCGACGCCGCGCTGGACGCGTTGATCGCGCACGCGCGGTCGCGAGTGATCATGGGCAGGCCACTGTCGCACCAGCAGTGGGTGCAGTTCGACGTGGCCGACGTCGAGATCCGGCTCGCCGCCGCACACGCGCTCTACGACCGTGCCCTCTGGGAGGCCGACAACGGCATCCCTGCCTTCTTCCCGAACTTGGCCCGCGCCAAATATCTCGCCAACAAGGTGGCGGTGGACGTCGCGCAACTCGGCGTCCGTATCGGTGGCGCTTCCGGTTACCTCAAACAGTCTCCGATCCAACGCCATCTGCGAGATGCCGAAGCAGGCCAGCTGATGGCCTACTCGACCGAGGTCCTCGCGGGGGTGGTGGGCAAACAGATTCTCGGAGTGGCCGAAGACGAGTGAGCATGTGTGCGTCACAGTTGCCCAATGATCTGCCCGCCCGGTGCTGAGGGTCCGCCCGTTGCCGTGCAGGCGGAGAGGACGATGTGGGCCGCGCCCGGGAACGCCGAGCCCAGGCTCGGGAATTTCGGTGCCCGCAAGAGTCATGAACATGTCAGTGCCTCCCAGGTGGCATCAAAAGAACCATTCGTCATGCCTGACTGCAGGCCGCAGGTTCGTCGTCATTCGGCTTCGCGGCGTAGCGAGCTGATCATGCCGAGCGCGATCTGACCCGCTTCCCGGCGCAGCTGATCGTCGGTTGTGTCGGCGAGGCTCCAGGCCAGTTCGGTGAGCAGCCCGTAGATGGCGCGGACTGTGAGCTCGGGCGATCGAGGCCGGAAGACACCGGCTCGGACCAGCTCGTCGACCAGGTTGCGGATCAGGCCGACCATGTACCGCTCGTCGAGTTCGCGCCACCGGTCCCAGCCCAGGGCGAACGGCCCTTCCTGCAGCACGATGCGCTGATAGGCCATGTCGGTGCATTCGTCGAGGAACACGTTCAAGGCGCGGACCGCGGTGTCCCAAGGGTTGCCCGGTTCACCGAGCGCACTCGTCAAACGTTCGGTCAGCTCCTGTTCGACCTGCTCGAACACGGCCTCGAACAATCCTTGCTTACCGCTGAAGTGGTGGTACACGGCTCCGCGCGTCAGGCGGGCGGCTCGGGCGATCTCGTCGGCGGACAGTTCCGAGTACCGCCGTTCGATGAATAGCTCGCGGCCCGCCTCCAGCAGGGCGGATCGGGTGGCTTCGGCGTATTCCGCACGTCGTCCCTTGACAGTCACAGCGACAAGACTACCCTCGCATACATCGTGTATCTGAAATGTTAGGTGTATGCGAATGTCGGATCTCAAAGATGTGATCGTGGTGGGGGCCGGGGCGGCCGGACTGGCAGCAGCCCGCGCGCTCGCGGCGGCCGGACGCGATGTCGTGGTGTTGGAGGCCAGGGAGCGAGTGGGCGGACGAACCCGCAACGTCGAGGTACCGGGCAGTGACGCGTACGTGGAAGTCGGCGGCATGTGGGTCGGCCCCGGCCAGGACCGGGTGCTGGCATTGCTGACCGAACTCGGGTTCTCCACGTACCCGACGCACGATCAGGGCGCGAACATCGGCGACTTCGGTGGTCGCGTCAGCCGCTTCCGGGGCCGAATGCCCCGGCTGAACCCGCTCGTGCTCGCCGATATCGGCCTCACGCAGCTGCGACTCGATCGCTCGGCTCGACGAGTACCCCTGCAGGCACCGTGGACGGCGCCCCATGCGCGGGAACTCGACGGTCAGACCTTCGACACGTGGCTGCGCAAGCACTCGCACACCGCCACCGGACGCGCGTTCTTCCGGTTGGTCACCCAGGCGGTCTGGTGCGCCGAGCCGGACGAGATGTCGGCGCTGTGGGCGCAGTTCTATATCCATTCGGGCGGCGGCGTCGACTCATTGATCAACACGACCGGTGGTGCACAGCAGGACCGGGTCGTCGGCGGCACACAGCGACTGTCGATCGCCATGGCCGAGGAGTTGGGTGACCGGGTCGTCCTCGGCGCCGCGGTGACCGAGATCGACTGGAGCGACGACGAGGTTCGGGTGCGTGCCGGGCGGCGGCAGTGGCGGGCACGGCACGCGATCATCGCGGTCCCGCCTCCGCTGGTGAGCCGAATCCGATGCACGCCGGACCTGCCCGCCGAGCGCGCCCAACTGCTCCAACGTCTGCCGATGGGCTGGACCATCAAGGTCAACGCGGTCTACGACGAGCCGTTCTGGCGCGCACAGGGTCTGTCCGGGCAGGCCAACAGCGACCGGCGCGCGCTCGGCACGGTCTTCGATGCCAGTCCGCCCGGCGCCGACCCCGCGGTCCTGGTCGGATTCCTCGAAGCCACCCATGCCCAAGCCGCGGCTCGCCTGGCGCCGAAAGAACGCCGCGACGCGGTTCTCGACGACCTCGCAGCATATTTCGGCCCCAAGGCGCGCAGTCCGGTCCACTACATCGAGCAGGACTGGGCCACCGAAACCTACAGCCGCGGCTGTTACGGCGCCTTCGCGACCCCATCGACTTTGACACGCTTCGGACCGGAGTTGCGCCGCCCGACCGGCTCGCTGCACTGGGCCGGTACCGAAACGGCGACCCGCTGGGCCGGATACATCGACGGCGCGGTCGAATCCGGGCAACGCGCTGCGCGCGAAATTCTCACCGCAACCAACCCGTGAGCATCCCCGGCCGATCCACTTCACGCTCTTGTCGCAAGCCCGCCCCGACACGGACGCGTTTCTCGCCGAAGTCTTGCCGAGTCACTGATCGAAAGTTGGCTGAGGGTTCCCGAATCCGCTCCCATGGGGTAACGAAAACGGCCCGGAACGATGCGTTCCGGGCCGTCTTCTTAGTAGCGGGGACAGGATTTGAACCTGCGACCTCTGGGTTATGAGCCCAGCGAGCTACCGAGCTGCTCCACCCCGCGTTGGGTAGCCATAAGACTACGCATGGGGTGGCTGTCCAACCTAATCGCGAGGTCAGAGGCCTGTCAGCCGAACTGGATGCCCTGTGCGAGGGGGAGTTGGTCGGAGTAGTTGATGGTGTTGGTTGCACGGCGCATGTAGGCCTTCCAAGAGTCCGAGCCGGATTCGCGGCCGCCGCCGGTCTGCTTCTCACCGCCGAAGGCGCCGCCGATCTCGGCGCCGGAGGTGCCGATATTGACGTTGGCGATGCCGCAGTCGGAGCCGTCGGCGGCGAGGAAGCGCTCGGCCTCGCGTTGGTCGGCGGTGAAAACGGCGGACGAAAGTCCTTGCGGCACTGCGTTGTGCAGCGTGATCGCGGCGTCGAAGTCGTGATAGGTCAGCACGTAGAGGATCGGGGCGAAGGTCTCCTCGCGCACTACCGCGGTCTGTGCGGGCATCCGCACGATCGCCGGACGCACATAGAACGCGTCGTCGCCGAAACCGTCCACCCGTTCCCCGCCGCACACCAGCTCGCCGCCGTCGGCGAGTGCCCGATCCAGCGCGGCACGCATCCCCTGGTAGGCCCGCCCGTCGATCAGCGGGCCGACCAGCACCCCGTCCTCGATCGGATTGCCCACCCGCAGTTGCCGATACGCACCCGCCACGCGTTCGAGCAGTGGGCCGACGACATCGGCGTGCACGATCAGCCGACGCAGCGTGGTGCAGCGTTGGCCTGCCGTGCCCGCTGCGGCGAACACGATGCCGCGCGCCGCCAGTTCCAGATCCGCCGACGGCGTGACGATCGCGCCGTTGTTGCCGCCCAACTCCAGCAGGCACCGACCGAAGCGCGCGGCCACCCGTGGTGCGACGATGCGCCCCATTCGCACCGAACCGGTGGCGCTCACCAGCGCGACGCGCTCGTCGTCGACCAGCCGTGAACCGACCTCGGCACCACCCTGAATCAGTTGGTGCACTTCGGGATCCACGCCGACATCGGCCGCAGCGCGGCGCAGCAGGGTATGACAGGCCAGCGCCGTCAACGGCGTCGTCTCCGACGGCTTCCACACCACCGTGTCACCGCAGACCAAGGCGACGGCGGTATTCCACGCCCACACCGCGACCGGGAAGTTGAACGCGGAGATCACCCCGACCACACCCAGCGGATGCCAGGTCTCCAGCAGTCGATGTCCCGGCCGCTCCGAGGGCATGGTCTTGCCGTACAGCTGTCGCGAAAGTCCGATCGCGAACTCGCAGATGTCGATCATTTCCTGGACTTCGCCGAGTGCCTCCGGGCCGATCTTCCCGGCCTCCAGCGTGACCAACTCGCCGAGTTGGGACTTGTGCACAGTGAGCAGCTCGGCCAGCCGCCGTACCACCGCGGCCCGCACGGGTGCGGGGACGGTGCGCCACCCGCGGAATGCCAGGGCGGCACGGTCGATCGCGGCGTCGACGTCGTCGAGGGAGTCGACGGCCAGCGTCAGGAGCTGACCGCCGGTAATCGGTGTGCGGGCAGGCAATGCGCCCGCTGCCGGCGGCTCGGCGCCGAGCTCGCGCAACAGCGCCGCCGCACGGGCTGCCAGGTCCATGGTGAGGTGATCGTCGAGCGTATGTGTCATCGATTGCTCCGCTGTCGCTTTGGGCATTCGCACAATGGCTGTGCTGTTACGGGAAGTGAACGAGTAGAGGTTTCCGCCACGAGTCGCGCTTGCTGAGTTAGCCTTCGCTGATGGCGGATACACCGGCAAGACCCGCACTCGATGACATCGATCGCCTGCTGATTCGGGAACTGATGGCCGACGGTCGGGCCACGTTATCGAACCTGGCAGAGAAGGCGAGCCTATCGGTCTCCGCGGTGCAATCGCGGGTGCGCAGGTTAGAGGCGCGTGGGGTGATCCGGGGCTACACGGCTCATGTCGACCCCGAGGCGCTCGGTCAACTGTTGTCGGCATTCGTCGCGATCACTCCTCTCGACCCCTCGCAACCGGATGACGCGCCTGCCGTTCTGCAACATATCCCCGGTATCGAGGCATGCCATTCGGTGGCCGGTGACGAGAGCTACGTGTTGCTGGTGCGAGTGGCCTCGCCACGGCACCTCGAGCAGCTGCTGCAGGAGATCAGGGCGACCGCCAACGTCAGGACCCGAAGCACCATCATCTTGCAGACATTCTATGACAGATAACAATTGGCCGTAATTAGTACGAAGAGATGTAGAGATTCCGTAAATATTTCCGTACCCTGACCGGTGTGACCCTCGAACTGGACCGCACCCGCACGGACGGTGACATAGCACCGGTCACCCCCGCAACCCGGGTACACGAGATCTTGTCGGCGCACCTGCTGGCCGACGGATTCGACTTGGTGCTCGACCTCCGTAATTCGCGTGGCTGCCGGATCGTCGATGAACGAGACGGCAGCTCCTACCTCGACATGTTCGGCTTCTTCGCCTCGAACGCGCTAGGGATGAACCATCCCGCGCTGGCCGAGGACGAAGTTTTCCGCGCCGAACTCGCTGCAGCCGCCCTCAACAAACCGAGCAACTCCGACATCTACACGGTCGAAATGGCGCGGTTCGTAGAGACATTCGCGCGGGTGCTCGGCGATCCACGGCTACCGCACCTGTTCTTCATCGACGGTGGCGGACTCGCCGTGGAGAATGCGCTGAAGGCGGCCTTCGACTGGAAGAGCAGGCACAACGAATCCCATGGCCGCGCACCGGAACTCGGCACCAAGGTGCTGCACCTGACCGGGGCATTCCACGGCCGCACCGGCTACACCATGTCGCTGACCAACACCGATCCGGTGAAGGTCGCGCGCTTCCCGAAGTTCGACTGGCCCCGCATCGAGGCACCATACCTGTGCGACGACCTCGACATCGACGTCGCCGAGGCGAACGCGTTGGCCCAGGCGCGGCGCGCCTTCGACGAAAACCCGCACGACATAGCATGTTTCATCGCCGAGCCGATCCAGGGCGAGGGCGGTGACCGGCACCTGCGGCCGCAGTTCCTGCAGGCCGTACAGCGACTGTGTCACGAGAACGACGCGCTGTTCGTGATCGACGAGGTGCAGACCGGGGTCGGCATGACCGGAACCACCTGGGCCTACCAGCAACTCGGGCTCGAGCCGGACGTGGTCGCGTTCGGGAAGAAGACCCAGGTGTGCGGCGTGATGGCGGGTGGGCGTATCGACGAGGTGCCCGACAATGTGTTCGTCGTCAGCTCCCGGATCAATTCCACCTGGGGCGGCAACCTTACCGACATGGTGCGCACCAGGCGGATTCTCGAGGTGCTCGAGCAGGACCAATTGATAGAGGGGTCTCGAGAGCTCGGCGCGCATCTGTTGCGGCGACTTGAAGGGCTCGCCGAGGTGCACCCGAGCATCACCGAACCCCGTGGGCGCGGCCTGATGTGCGCGGTCACAGTCGCTTCGGCGCAGCTGCGCGACCAAGTGCTGGCCAGGCTGTGGGCGGAGGAGCATGTGCTGATACTCGGCACCGGTGAACGGGGCATCCGCTTCCGGCCGCCGCTCACCGTCAGCGATGCCGAATTGGATGCGGCGGTCGACGCCCTGGATCGGGTTCTCACCGGCCTTGGGTAGTTCGCCATTGATGTCCGGATGGCAGGACCGGCTTCGACTGACCGTCGCGCGGATTGCGTTCGGCCAGACGGTCGATGCTGTGGCTCGAGGTTCGACGGGCCTCGGTTAGTCCAGCCGCCGATGTCCGGACGGTCGAACCTGCTTCAGTGGATCCGGCGCGGATTGCTGCGGAATCCGCGCCGCCACGGACCTGGGCTATGCGCCTCTGTCCGGTGCGCCGGCGGACACCGCGGACCGGGGCTCTGACCCGACTCGGAAGAGTTCTGTCGCGAATGTCCGGGTGGCAGAATCTGCTTCGGTGGATTCGGCGCGGATTACCGCAGAATCCGCGCCCCACCACCTAGGCTTCGCACCCATGTCATCTCGTCTTCACCACCCCCTGGCATGGTGCAGCGCGTGAACCGGCAGCGCATGTTCCGCAGCTGCGCACCATCCGCTCGACCGGACCGACTTCCGGCCGCGGCCCCCTATCAATTCATCGCATCCCTAGCCGTAGTAGCGGCCGTGGCGGGGTGCGCCTCCAGCGGCGCGGGTTCGGCAGGCGTGTCGCAAGCACCGAGCTCGGTTGTTGCTGCGCCGACTACGAGTGCGGTGGCTCCGGACCTACAGAACCTGCTACCGGGTATGCCGCCGCCGCTGTCACCGACCGATGTGTACGCCGCGAACCGCGAGCTCAGTCCGGCGGTGGCCGACCATCGGGCGCTGGTGTACGTGCCCAATAGTCAATCCAACACCGTCTCGGTGATCGACCAGGCCAGCTTCCAGGTGATCGACACCTTCCGGTCGGGCGGCTCGGAACCGCAGCATGTGGTGCCGTCCTACGACATGCAGACGCTGTATGTCACCAACGATCTGCCGATCGGCGCCGGCAGCCTGCTGGCCATCGATCCGAAGACCGGCCTGCCTGGTTCGGCGTTTCCGGTACGCGACCCCTACAACATGTATTACACGCCGGACGGCCAGTTCGCGCTCGTCGTCGCGGAAGCGGACAAGTCGCTGGATTTCTACGATCCGCACACCTGGCAGAAGCTGCACTCGATGGCGGTGCCCACGTGCGCCGGCATCGATCACATGGACTTCACAGCCGACGGCCGGTTCGCGCTGGCCAGTTGTGAATTCGCCGGGCGCATGCTGGTTTTCGACGTTGCGGCGCGCACCGAGGTCAAGACCATCGACCTGCCCGGCGGGCGCTCCGGTATGCCGCAGGACGTCAAGCTCTCGCCGGACGGACGCACCTTCTTCATCGCCGATATGGCCGCCAACGGTGTCTACACCGTCGACGCCCTCCGCTTCGAGAACACCGGCTTCATCCCCACCGGCAAGGGCGCGCACGGCCTCTACGTCACCCGCGACTCCCAGCAGATGCTCATCACCAACCGCCACGAGGGCAGCATCTCGGTGTGGGATTTCGCGGCGAACAAGCTGGTCAACAAGTGGTACATCCCGGGAGGCGGCAGCCCCGACATGGGCAATATCTCCGCTGACGGCCGGGTCTTCTGGGTCTCTGGCCGCCATCACGGCGAGGTCTACGCCGTAGATATCGTCAATTGGAACCTGTTGGCTCGCATACCGGTTGGCCGAGGGGCACACGGGTTGACCGTCTGGCCACAACCCGGCCGCTACTCCACCGGGCATACCGGCGTGATGCGATAGCTCAGGAAGCGGCCGGATCCCGCCTGGAGTGGGTGTTCGGCCGCAATCCGAGCCCGCCCTCGACGAATCGCCTGACGGAGGTCAGGCCGGACTCGAGCGCGGCTTCGTAGCCGGGCCGGGCCCACCCGGTGATGTCGGCGGTGTCGTCGGTCCCGGGGGTCACGCCTATTTCGGCGACCATCTCCGCAGTCGTAGGTTCGCAGACCGCCCACGAATAATGGGTTCCGTTGTCCCACTGCGTTGTACGCAGTGAGACATAGTCGGGGTCATCGATGCCGCCCTCGGCGAGGGCCGGACGGTCGTCGATGCGTTCGTCGGCGCGCAGTGCGCGCAGGTACCACGTGCCCGCGTTGATCTCGACCGGTTCCATCAGTCCTTGTCCTCCGCGCGCCGACCCCGACCCCGACCCCGACCCCGGCGCCGGTCCCGCCCGCGATCGTGCCGATTGCCGTACAGCAGCGCGCCCATCAGCGGAATCGCCAGAAACCACAGCCAGCTATGCGTGAGGAAGAACAGGATGACAGCAACGATCGGAATGACCGCCATCACTCGCTCCGGCCATTCGGCCATGAACCTCGTGTCGTGCTTCGCGGGCACCGCGGTAGCCGCGACGGGCTCGGGAAGATCCACGAACACCGTGTCCAGAACACCGCGGGTCATCGCCGCCGCGACCACCGCGCTGCGCTCGTCGAACTCGGCGACGCTCAGCCGACCGGCGGCGAAATGGTCGGACAGCCGTTGCATTGCCTGCTCACGCTCCGCGGTGCCGATGCGGATCTCGGGCACGTCACTCATACCAGCAAGGCTAGCGGCTGTCGATGACGATGCGGCCGCCCCGCCGTTGCTCATCGACCTGGGTCGGGTGCCGGCTCGGGCGGGCCGCCGCACCGGTGTCTGTTGGTGGGCGGCTGGGTCGACCGGATGTGGACTGTCGGGACCGACGTGGCACCTGTGTGTTGACGGACCGAAGTACGTCGATGGATCCGGTGCGAGGTGGTGGGAGAATTCCGTGCCCCGAAGGTGGCGGGTTGCGAAATGATGGATGGCTGTCGTGTTGGGTTCTCGATTTTGTAGTGCCGGTGAGGATTTCGGGTACCTGTTCGAGGGAGAGCAGGCTAGTGAGAGGTTTCGATATGGGCGAGGTGTGGTTCGGCCACTACCGCCTCGACCGGTTGCTCGGTAGTGGGGGCACCGGGCAGGTTTGGCTGGCGCACGACAGCGTCACACAGCGTGACGTCGCGCTGAAGCTGTTGGCCGCGGTGCATGCCGTCGACGCGATATACCGGCAGCGGTTCACCAGGGAGGCCCGGCTGACCGCCCAGGTTCGTGGTCCGCACCTAGTGCCGATCCACACGTTCGGCGAACTCGACGGTCGCCTATATATCGACATGGAGTTCATCGAGGGCACCAATGTCTCTGGTCTACTCCGACGTGACGGGCCCATGTCGCCGGCCAGGGCAGTGGAGATCGTCGCGCAGACCGCGGCGGCGCTCGACCTCGTCCATCGGGCCGGGCTGGTGCACCGCGACGTCAAACCGTCCAACATCATGGTGAGCCCCAGCGGATTCGTCCATCTGATCGATTTCGGCACCGCCCACCGGATCGACCAGCCCACGATCACGGCCAGTACCAACGTGGTCGGCACCCTCGCGTATATGGCGCCGGAACGGTTCACCGGCACCTGCGACGGCCGCGCCGACCAATACTCACTGGCCTGCGTGCTCTACGAGTGCCTCACCGGGCAGCGCCCCTTCGGCACCGTCGATTCCACACAGCAATTGCGTGCGCATCTGATGACCGACCCACCACGAGTCGCCGCCGTGAATCCCACCGTGCCCGCGGCATTGGATGCCGTCGTCGCCCGCGGCATGTCCAAGGACCCGGACCAGCGCTGGTCCAGCGCAGGCGAAATGGCCTCCGATGCGTATGCCGCGGTCACGGGTCGGGAGACAGCGACGGTCGAGATCACTGCGGCGCGCGTGGCCACGCAAGCAGTGCTGCCGGAATCGTGGCACGCGGCCGGCTCGCAGCACGGGCTCGATTCGGTGCGTGCCGCCGGGTCGATGCCTGGAGTGGAGTGGTCGGGTGAGGCCGGCTCGCCGCGCAGAGTCGGGTCGTTGCGTGGAGTGGAGTCGTCCGGTGGGGCTGATTCGTTGCGCGGGATCGAGCCGTTGCGTACGGCCGGATCGGTGCGTGCAGCGCAACCGCCGGGTGATCACGAGCCGGCGCGGATTCTGGGCACGGGTCTCGCTGCCGCGGCCCTTTCGACCCTCCTTGCGATGGTCGGGATGGCGCTGTGGCTCGGGCGCCCACAGGGCACCGAGACCGATTCCACCGCACCGTCATCCACACCGACCTCGGCGAGTCCGACGCCGCGGCCGCAAGCGCCGATCGGACCGGCATCAGCACAGCCACCGATCGCGTTCGTCCCGGCCGCCGGGCAGCCATGCAACCCCGCCGTCGACGACAACACGGTCGGAGGTGACGGCACCCCTCTCGCCTGCCTGCCCGCCGACGGCCACCTCGCCACGTGGATTCCAGCCCAGCCCCACGTCGACACACCGAAACCGGCCAACGACAAACCGGCCATGGAAAACTCTGGCAACAGCCATAACACCCCGGGCGGCGACAGCCCCCTGGGCAGCGACAACTCCGACGCCGGTAGCAACTACGACAGCAATGCGGACAACGGCAGCGGTAACTCTGGCAACGCCGGTCACGGGAACAGCAAGCCGCACGCCGGCAGCGGTAACTCTGGCAACGCTGGTCACAGCAACGACAAGCCGCACAACGGCACACCCGGCCATGGCAAACCGGGCAAGTAGTGGTCGGCGGTACTCCGCAGTGAGCGTACTCGGAGGGGTGTCGGCAGCTTCGGCGGTGAGGTAGTGCTACGTAGGGGACATCACACTGTGCGGGGGTGGGTGGCGGGGCTAGGGTCGGAGCAGGTTCGGGCAATTCGGGGTCGCCGGGTTGCCGCCCCACCCGCAGCGGCGCGGTTACCGGGAGGTCAGCGATGGGGGAGGAACAGTTCGGGAACTACCGGCTCGACCGTTTGCTCGGTCGGGGCGGGATGGGGGAAGTGTGGCTCGCGCGCGACACCGATGGCGGGCGCGAGGTTGCGCTGAAGGTGTTGTCGGAGAACCTGGCTACCGATGGGGAGTATCGGCGGCGGTTCGAGCGGGAGGCCAGGCTCGGTTCGACCCTGCGCAACCCTCACATCGTGCGCATTCACGGCTTCGGCGAGCAGGGCGGCCGACTGTTCATCGCGATGGATTACATCGACGGCATCGATCTGGCCGAAATGCTCGGCCGGGTCCGCACCCTGGCCCCGGCCGCGGCCGTCGACTTCGTGACGCAGGTGGCCTCGGGACTGGATGCCGCGCATCGGGCGGGGCTGATCCATCGTGACGTCAAACCGTCCAACATCCTGATCGACAGCGGCGGGCACGCGTACCTGATCGATTTCGGTATCGCCAAGGGCATCGGGCAGACCGCCGTCACCGCAACGGGTATGGCGATCGGCAGCTGGCCCTATATGGCACCGGAGCGCTTCAACGGGACGGTTGACGCGCGTTCTGACATCTACTCGCTGGCCTGCGTACTGTACGAATGCTTGACCGGCCGTCGCCCGTACGGCGACACCGACCCACCCCGCCAGATGCACGACCACCTGATGGCCACGCCGCCGTGCGCGGCCTCGGTGAATCCGTCGGTGCCAGCGGCGTTGGATGCGGTCATCGCCTGCGGCATGGCCAAGGATCAGGCCAGGCGCTACGCGAGCGCCCGCGACTTCGCGGACGCCGCCCGCGCCGCCGTCGGCTCGGAACGCTCGAATCCGCGCGCCGGGAATCGGTTGGTCACTCCGCTCGTGCCGCCGCAGTCGGCAACACCGAAGCCTCGTACGAAGTTGCTCGAGCAGCCGGGACCGACGCCGACAATGGTGGCGACGGGTCGATCGGAACCGTCGGCACCTCTGCCACCGCCTGCTGCATCGGACGGTCCGACGCCGGGTCCGTCGTCGGTGGCCGGTGCGCAGTCGCCGATACCGCCCGCGCCTCGACATCCGACACCGACGAAGGTGATGCCGGAGCCGGGCCCGACACCGACGTTGGTGGCGACGGGGCAACCGTCGTCATCTCCGTCGCCGTGGAAAGCACCTGCTGCTTCGAGCAAGTCGCCGAACTCGGCGGCCGATGCGCGATCATCGGTCCCTGCGCCGAAACATCCTGTGCCGACGAAGGTGCTGCCGGAGCCGGGGCCGACACCGACCTTGGTGGTAACCCGGCTCGCGCCGCCGCTGGTGCCGGCGCCGGTAAGAGGTGCTGTCCCGCAGCAGAATTCGCGATACGCGCCGTACGCACCTGTGCAGCCCGGTGCGACTGTGCCGCCGCCGGTCCCGGCGAAACGGCCTGCCTATCAGCCGAAGTCGAAGCGGCAGCGTGGTGCGTCGGTTGCGCCGCTGCGGTGGTCGGTGTCGCGGGGGCGTCCGTGGATCGCGCCGCCGCCCGCGGCCCCACGTCGCGGCCGTCGGCGGTCGGGCGGCGTGCTCACCAAGGTAATCGGCGCGCTCGTCGTGGTGTTCCTGACGCCGTTCGTGCTCGCGGCCGGGTGCGTCGCGCTGTTGGCCTCGGGCAGCCGGGGCGGCGATTCGAGCGGTGGTTCGAGCGCCGCGCGACCGACGGCGGCGGCCGAAGAACATCCCGCGCCCCCGCCGGATCCCGGTCCGGCCGGCCCCGCGCCTGCGCAGTCAGCGGTGCGCGACGGGAAGTTCGAATTCGTGGTCACCAGTGCCGATTCCGGCATCTCCCGCGTCGGATTCCAATCGGCCCGCGGTTCTTTCACGATCGTCACGGTCACGGTGAACAACATCTCCGACCAGTCGAAGTGGTTCCTGCCATTCGGTCAACACCTCATCGATACCCAGGGCCGCGTGATCGACCACGACCCCGCCGCCACCATGTGGCAGACCACCCAAGGCCGCCACAACTACTCCTTCGAACTGCACCCCGGCCAATCAGCCACCACCCAACTGGTTTTCGACGTCGCCCCCGACTCCACCCCGAGTCACCTCGACCTACACGACTTCCCGCTCTCCCAGGGCGTCACGTTGATGGTGGGTTGACCACGGCGGCCGCGCGGGGCGGTCGCACATCGTCGCGGTCGCTGTGCTCGCGGTTTGGTCCGAGATGGGCACAGTGGCCTATTCGTACTGCTCGACCAGAGCGGACCTCTGTCAGGCGGTTTCGCTGCTGATGTCCAGGGCGGCGGCGAGGCTGGAGTGGACGGCCCGGCGGCCGATCTCGAGTGCTCGGGCCAGAAGGGTGGTGTCCCTGGCCGCGCTGTCGATGTCGGGGGAGCCGAGCGGGGGGTGGATTTGGAGGGCAGTGTGGCCGAGGCCGGTGAGGAATCGGTCTTCGACGTGTTGCTGGAGCGGGCGCTGCAACCAGGCCCGGTAGGCGCCCGGGGCGCGGACGCGCAGGTAGCTGCCGCCGACGATCTGATGTAGCCGGGAGGCGGGCGGGCGCTGTTCGTCGGTGCGGCGGGTGCGTAGGACGAGCGCGTGGGTGGCGCCGTCCCGGACTGCGGTGCGGATGGGCACGGTTTCGGCGAGCCCGCCGTCGAGGTAGTGGGAGTCGCCGAGTGGGACGGGAGGTCCGGCCAGAATCGGCAGCCCGGCCGAGGCGCGCAGCGCGGTCATCAGCGTCCGCTTATCGACGATGTGGCGGCGTAGGTCGACCGCGAGGCCGGTGCGGATATCGGTGCCGATCGGGTGGAAGGTGGTGGGGTTGGCCAGGATCGCAGGGAAGTCCATCGGTTCGACGCCGTCGTACACCTGATGGACCAGGTAGTTCAGGTCGAACGCGGGTCGTCCGCACAGCAGCCTGGCCGGATCGACAGCGCGTCGCATGATGGCGGGATCGGTCCACGACCGCATACCGGGCAGCGCCCGACCGCACAGCAACCATGCGCCGTTGATCGCGCCCGCGGAGGTGCCGTAGACAGCATCGAAGATCGAGGCGAGACCGAGCTCCTCCAACGCCTGCACCATGCCGCTGGAATAGACGCCGCGGCTGCCCCCGCCCTCGATGACCAGTGCGAGGCGATGCCCGTCGCTGCGGCTCGCGGACTCACGACGGCCGCGGATGACCTCCGCGACGGTAGCTGCAACGGGCGAACTGGTCACCCGATCCACCATACGACAGAGCGGGCGTGGACGTCTGGGTCCAGCGCCCGCTCCAGCGGTTGCTCATGTGCAGTTAACGGGACACAACCTCGGCTGTGCGCAGCTGTTTACTTGATCTCGGCGAGCACAGTGCCCTGGGTGATGGCGGCGCCCGCCTCGACCGAAAGACCGGTGACGACGCCTGCCTTGTGCGCGTTGACCGGGTTCTCCATCTTCATGGCCTCGAGCACCACGATCAGGTCGCCCGCCTCGACGGACTGGCCTTCCTCGACCGCGACCTTGACCACGGTGCCCTGCATGGGCGCAGTGACCGCGTCACCGGAGGCCGCACCGGCACCGGTGCCACCACGCTTGCGCGGCTTGGGCTTCTTGCGCACCACACCGGCGCCGTTACCCCCGGTCGAGCCACCGCCACTGCCACCGAGGCTGAACTGACCGGGCAGCGACACCTCGACGCGACGCCCACCGACCTCGACGACGACCTTCTGCCGCGGCAGCTCCTCGTCCTCATCGGCAGCGGCGCCACCCGGGGTGAACGGCTCGACGTTATTGACCCACTCGGTTTCGATCCACTTGGTGTAGACGTCGAACTTCTCGCCGTCCCCGACGAACGCCGGGTCTTCGACGATCGCGCGGTGGAACGGGATGACGGTGGCAAGGCCGTCGACATGGAACTCGGCAAGCGCGCGCCGCGCCCGCTGCAGCGCCTGGGTGCGGTTCTCGCCGGTGACGATCAGCTTGGCCAGCATCGAGTCGAACTGTCCACCGATCACGCTGCCTTCGACCACGCCGGAGTCCACGCGCACGCCAGGGCCGCTCGGCTCCCGGTACACCGAGACCGGGCCGGGCGCGGGCAGGAAGCCGCGACCGGCATCCTCACCGTTGATGCGGAACTCGAAAGAGTGGCCACGCGGGGCCGGATCTTCCTTGAACTCCAGCTCATCGCCGTTGGCGATGCGGAACTGCTGGCGCACCAGGTCGATGCCTGCGGTCTCCTCGGTGACCGGGTGCTCGACCTGCAGACGGGTGTTCACCTCGAGGAACGAGACGGTGTCGCCCTGCACCAGGTACTCGACGGTGCCCGCGCCGTAGTAGCCAGCCTCCTTGCAGATGGCCTTGGCGGATGCGTGGATCCGCGCCCGCTGGTCGTCGGTGAGGAACGGGGCCGGAGCCTCCTCGACCAGCTTCTGGAAGCGACGCTGCAGCGAGCAGTCACGGGTGCCCGCGACGATCACATTGCCGTGCTGATCGGCGATGACCTGCGCCTCGACGTGGCGGGCCTTGTCGAGGTACTGCTCGACGAAGCACTCGCCGCGCCCGAATGCGGCGACCGCCTCGCGGGTCGCCGACGCGAACAGTTCGGGGATCTCCTCGATGGAGTACGCGACCTTCATGCCGCGGCCACCGCCACCGAAGGCGGCCTTGATCGCGACCGGCACGCCGTACTGCTTGGCGAACTCGACGATCTCGTCGGCGTTCTTGACCGGGTCCTTGGTGCCCGCGGCCATCGGCGCGTTCGCGCGCTCGGCGATGTGGCGTGCGGTCACCTTGTCACCGAGGTCGCGGATCGACTGGGGCGACGGGCCGATCCAGATGAGCCCGGCGTCGATGACGGCCTGGGCGAAGTCGGCGTTCTCGGAGAGGAATCCGTAGCCGGGGTGAATGGCGTCGGCGCCGGACTTGGCCGCCGCGTCGAGGATCTTGTCGAACACGAGGTACGACTCGGCCGAGGTCTGACCGCCGAGGGCGAAGGCCTCGTCGGCGAGCTTCACGAATGGGGCGTCGGCGTCCGGCTCCGCGTACACCGCGACGCTGCCGATTCCGGCATCTTTGGCCGCCCGGATCACGCGCACGGCGATCTCGCCTCGGTTAGCTACGAGTACCTTCGTTATCCGCGCGCTGGCATGGCTGGGCACTGAGCCTCCTGTGTGCAATCTTTTGGTCGCCCCGTGGTCGATCAAACTTACGTCTCGGGCGAGTGTAGGCAGTCTGCCAACAGACACTGCACTCGGATAGCCCTACCGAACAGTAGGTCGCACATCACACCAGGGCGTCGGGTGTGGCGTAGGCCTTATCTGCTGCGGGTCTTACGTGATGTACCGGCCGGAGCCTCGCCTGGTTCAGCTCCCTTGGCAATCGGCATTCGCACCGAGTTGCCCCATTCCGTCCACGAGCCATCGTAATTGCGCACCGTGTCGAATCCGAGCAGGAACGTCAGTGCGAACCAGGTATGGCTGGACCGCTCACCGACCCGGCTGTAAACGATCAGCTCGTCCGGTGCGGCCAGCGCGCCGTAGACCTCGTCGAGTTCGGTGCGGGAACGGAATCGCCCGTCGGAATTGAAAGTCTCGGTCCACGGGATATTCACAGCGGTCGGGATATGTCCACCCCGCAGCGCGGCATCCTCGGGATTGATCGGTGGCTGGATGAGTTCGCCGGAGTATTCCTCCGGTGAGCGCACGTCGATCAGCGGCCTGCCGAGGTGGCCGAGCACGTCCTCGCGGAAGGCGCGCGCGGTGCTGTCGTCGCGACGCACGGTGGGGTATTCGCTGCGCGTGAGATACGGCAGATCGAAGGTGGTGTCGCGTTCCTCGGAAATCCAAGCGTCGCGTCCGCCGTCCAGCAGTCTGACATCCTCGTGCCCGAAGAGTGTGAACAGCCACGCGGTGTGCGCCGCCTGCGCATTGCCCCGGTCTCCGTAGATCACCACCGTGTCGTCGCGCTCGATTCCTTTTGCGCGCATAAGCTCGGTAAAACGGACACCGTCGATATAGTCACGCGTGACCGGATCATTCAGGTCGCCACGCCAGTCGATCTTGGTGGCGCCGGGTACGTGTCCGATGTCGTAGAGCAGTATGTCCTCGTTGGACTCGACGATCTCGAGTCCGCGGGCGCCCAGGTTTGCCGACAGCCACTCCGTGGTTACCAGTCGGTGAGGCTGAGCGTAGGAACCGAATGAGGGATGAGGGTCCTTGGCAACGGGCACGGTGTGGGTCCTTCACGCGTGGTAGACGGTGGTTACAGCGGTTCGGGTCTCACAGCGATGGTAGGTGTGAGGCGATAGTGACTCTCGTTTCAGATCACAAATCGGCTTAATGGGCGAATAAATCGCACCCACATCCGATAAAGTCTCCCAGGAGGAGGGGTGAGCTATGTCCGATTCTTGGCCGCGGCGGCGACTGCTCGCGATCCTACGTGGCGCCAGTGAGCCTCTCGACGCCCAGGAACTGGCCAGAATCACCGGACAGCACGTCACCACGGTTCGGTTTCATCTGGACGTGCTCACCAAGGAATCCCTGGTGCGGCAATTCCAGCAGCCGCCCCGTGGCCGCGGGCGCCCGCGTATCGGATACAGCGCGGTGCAGCGATCGGTCGGCTATCAGGAACTCGCGCAGGTACTCGCCGACCAGCTCGGCCCCGATCCGCGACGTCGTTCGGAGGCGGCCATCGCCGCCGGGCGTGCATGGGGCGCCAAGCTGGATGTCGGTGACCAGCACGTCGAAACGCTGGAGGAGGCCAAAGACCTCGCGATGACGCTGCTTTCGGAGCTCGGCTTCGCGCCGGAACGCGAACAGGCCACCGAGGCCGACGAGCAGGCGCCGATCAGACTGACGGCCTGCCCACTGCGTGAACTCGCGCGCACGCACTCCGAGGTGGTGTGCGGAGTGCATCTCGGCCTGATCAAAGAGGTGCTCGATCGTGGCGGGGACCGCGGTGCGGTGAATGTGCGGCTGCACCCGTTCGTCGAGCCGGAGCTCTGTGTCGTGCGACTGGAGCTCATGGCGCAGGAGATGCGACGGGAGCCCGACACCGGCCGGGACGCGTCCGTAGTTGTGACGA
This sequence comes from Nocardia sp. NBC_01009, assembly GCF_045208035.1. Lineage (NCBI taxonomy): Bacteria > Bacillati > Actinomycetota > Actinomycetes > Mycobacteriales > Nocardiaceae > Nocardia > Nocardia sp. NBC_01009. The sequence goes on from NZ_CP108695.1 coordinate 2,470,795, forward strand.
CGGTGCCGGTCGGTGCCGAGGCCACCGCCGCCGAGCCGCGGATCGCGACACCGTCAGCGGGCCGCGTGGCCCCACAACTGCGCAATGCCGATCCCAACGTCGCCAAGCAGTCGGCGCAGCAGTGGTAGACCGATCCCGATCACGCTGGACGGATCGCCGTCGATGCGATCGACGAACCAGCCGCCCATGCCATCGAGGGTGAACGCGCCCGCCACCTGGAGTGGCTCACCGGTCGCGATGTAGGCGTCCAGTTCCTCGGGTTCGGGCTTGGCGAAATGCACTGTAGTGGAACTGCAGTCGACAGCCTCGGCGACGACCGCTCCGTCCCGCATCCGCAGGACGCAATGTCCGGTGATGAGATCCGCACTCCGCCCGGCCATCTCGGCCCAACGGGTCCGTGCGACCTCGGGAGTGTGTGGCTTGCCCTGTAGTTCGCCATTGACCAGCAGCATCGAATCGCAGCCGACCACCACACAATCGGTGGCGAATTCGGGAATCACGGCGGCAACCGACATGGCCTTCGCCCTGGCCAGCTCGACCACGACGACCTGCGGTCGCGTGTTGTCCGGCAGCGCCGCGGCGACGGCGTCCTCGTCCACATCCGACACTCGCACGATCGGGTCGATGCCCGCCGAGCGCAGCACTTCGCGGCGGGCGGGCGAGGCGGACGCGAGAACCAGCCGGGTCACGACGGCGCTCCGTTGCGTTCGGTCGCGACATGCCTCGAAGCGGTGGTGTCGATGGTCGGCTCGGTGCGTCGATGCACGTCAGTCGCGCAGGTGCGACAGCTGCGGGAAAGCGTAGGGCGAGAACGGTGAACTGCCGCGATGCATGAAGGTTGGTCGGCCCCAGTTGTCGGCCGGGCCGGTCGAGCGGGCGGCGGCGCTGTTGGCGGCCGCGGTCAGCACGCAGACCAGTGCCGCGACCTCCTCGTCGCTCGGCGAACCCTTGACGATGCGAATGAACGGCTGTCCGCCCGATTCGGCGGCCGGAGCGACCAGATCCACGGCCACCTCGATCTCGTCGGTGATCGGGTCGACTGTGAGCTCCAGTTCGACGGCGGTCAACACATCTTCCTCTGCCACGGTCGTCACAGTGCCAGATCCTTTCTCTATATCGGTCGGGCCTATTCCCCGACTCGATGTGGAACCGATGAAATGATCTTCCTCTGGAAGCGACTGAATTGCAGCTCTATCATCCAGTGTGCGCGGCCCATGACGGTTTATCGCTTCATCACAGCGGAATGTTGCCGTGTTTCTTCGGCGGCAAGGTGACCATTTTGCGCTCGAGCAGGCGCAGCGCCGAGACGATCTGACCGCGGGTGTGCGAGGGCGGGATGACCGCGTCCACATAGCCGCGCTCGGCGGCGATGTAGGGGTTCACCAAAGTGTCCTCGTACTCGTTCTGCAGCTCGAGCCGCAGCGCATCGACGTCGTTTCCGTTCTTGGCGGCCTCTTGCAGCTGCTTGCGGTAGACGAAGCCGACGGCGCCGGAGGCGCCCATCACGGCGATCTGAGCGGTCGGCCAGGCCAGGTTCACATCGGCGCCCATGTGCTTGGAACCCATGACGTCGTAGGCGCCGCCGTAGGCCTTACGAGTGATGATCGTGATCTTTCCCACAGTGGCCTCGCCGTAGGCGTAGAGCAGCTTCGCGCCACGCCGGATGATGCCGTTGTATTCCTGGCCGGTGCCGGGCAGGAAGCCCGGCACATCCACCAGGGTGATGATCGGGACGTTGAAGGCATCGCAGGTGCGCACGAAGCGCGCGGCCTTCTCGGAGGCGTCGATGTCGAGGCAGCCCGCGAACTGGGTGGGCTGGTTGGCCACGATGCCGACGCTGCGGCCGTCGACGCGTCCGAAACCGCAGATGATGTTCATCGCACGCTCGGCCTGTACCTCGAGGAACTCGTCGTCGTCGAGCAGGCGACGGATGACCTCGTGCATGTCGTAGGGCTGGTTCGGCGAGTCCGGGATGATCGTGTCCAGCTCGCGGTCCTCGTCGGTGAGCGAGTCCTCGATGGCGCCGTCGATCGGGTCGGTCGGCGCCGTGCGCGGTGCCTCGGCGCGGTTGTTGCTCGGCAGGTAGGACAGCAGATCCTTGACGTAGTCGAGGGCGTCCTGCTCGCCGGAGGCGACGTAGTGCGCCACACCGGACTTGGTCATGTGAGTGTGCGCGCCGCCGAGGTCCTCCATGGTGACGTCTTCGCCGGTGACCGTCTTGATGACGTCGGGGCCGGTGACGAACATCTGGCTGGTGCCGTCCACCATCACCACGAAGTCGGTGAGTGCGGGGGAGTACACGTGACCACCCGCGGCCGGGCCCATGATCAGCGAGATCTGCGGGATCACGCCCGAGGCCTGGATATTGCGGTGGAAAATCTCGCCGTAGAGGCCGAGGGAGACGACGCCCTCTTGGATACGCGCGCCGGCGCCCTCGTTGATGCCGACGAGCGGGCGGCCGGTCTTCAGCGCCAGATCCATCACCTTGACGATCTTCTCGCCGTAGACCTCGCCGAGGCTGCCACCGAATACGGTGACGTCCTGGCTGAAGATGCAGACGTCGCGGCCGTCGATGGTGCCGTAGCCGGTGACGACACCGTCGCCGAGCGGACGGTTGTTCTCCAGGCCGAAGTTCACGCTGCGGTGGCGGGCCAGCGCGTCGAGCTCGACGAAGGAGCCCTCGTCCAGCAGTGCGAGGATGCGCTCGCGGGCGGTCATCTTGCCCTTGGCGTGCACCTTGTCGACTGCGGCCTCACCCATCGGGTGTTTGGCTTCTTCCAGCCGATTCCGCAGGTCAGCCAGCTTCCCAGCGGTGGTGTGGATATCGGGGGAGCCCGCCGATTCCGAGGAGGGCTGCTGCTGGACACTCGTCATGGCTCCGGAGTGTAACGAGTACCAGTGGCTTGTACGAAACGAGCACCGGCTACCAGTGAGTAGAAAACCGCAGCTAGATCACGTTGCGTTGTGACATCGGACAGAAAATTCCTGGTCGATTACCGCGTTTCCCTACAAGAAAATAATTGGTGCCGCGTGTGGATGCCCAGATAGCCTGAAGGCGTCCGGTTTTCGGCTCAGGGGAGGAGCAAAACAATGTGGGAATGGGGTAGGACCGTCGCCGAATTTGCCACCGCGGCGACCTGGACGAGCTGGCAGACCACGCCTCCGCAACCGACCGTCGTCGACCCGGAATTCTGGGCCGAGGCGGACGAAGGGGAAGGCGACGAGGCGAATATCTCCGGTATGCGAGCACCGATTCGCGAGTACGACCTCGTCTGCTGACCGCAGCATGCGTCGGCTTACCTCGATGGTGACGGCTCCGCCGACCTATCGGGGTAAGCCGATCGGCACCGAGTAGCCTGCCGATGTGCACAGGCCACCGTTGGATGCAGAACAGTTGCGGCGCAGTCTCACCGACTTGCCCGAGCTGTCGTTCTTCTCCCGCATCGATGTGCTGGAGTCGACCGGGTCCACCAACGCCGACCTGATTGCGCGAGCCGGGGAGCCGGATGCGGATCGCAGCGTGCTCCTGGCGGAAACTCAGGAGCACGGCCGCGGCAGGCATGCCAGATCCTGGGTGAGCCCGCCACGAGCGCAGCTGTCGATGTCGCTGTTGGTGCGCTTGCCCGGTGTTGCCCCGGCAGCACTCGGCTGGCTGCCGCTGCTCACCGGGGTCGTGGTGGTCGATGCGGTGCGCTCGACGTCGGGCGTGGCCGCAACTCTCAAGTGGCCCAACGATGTACTGATCGACGGCCGTAAGGTCGCGGGCATTCTGGCCGAGGTCGCGGCGGGCGACGGCGCACCCACCGTGGTGATCGGCATCGGCCTGAATGTGAGCCTCACCGAGGCGGAACTGCCGGTGCCGCACGCCACTTCACTGACGCTGGCCGGTGCCGCCGACACCGACCGCACGCTGCTGGCGCGGTCGCTGCTCACCGAATTCGCTCGACGCTTCACGGCGTGGCAGGACGCGAACTGGGCGACAACCGATCTGATCGCCGCCTACCGGGAGCGGTGTTCCACGCTGGGCGCGCGGGTGCGCGCGGAGCTGCCCGGCGGGCAAACGCTGACCGGCACGGCCACCGACGTCGACGCCACCGGGCGCTTGCTGATCGGCGATCAGGCGGTGTCCGCAGGCGACGTCACCCACCTGCGCGCCGAAGCCTGAGCCTTCCGCCCCACTGTGGGACCCCGGCTTTCGCCGGGGCCGCGAACAGTGAACTCACACCGGCTGCATGATGCCTTTGGCAGCTTCCCGCGCGAACATTCGATCGCGCTGCTCCTCGAACTTGAGTACATCGCCCGCCAGCTTCTCCAGGTATTCGCCGAGCCATTCCCTGGCGGCCTCGCCGCGCGCACCGAAGTCGTTGCGCTCGAAGATGTTCCACTTCTTCAGTACCGGCTGCACCACTTCCTCGAGGTGCTGGCGCAGGTCGTAGATGCCGTGCTTGGCCATCAGCACGCCGTTGCGGCGGAAGTTCGGCATGCTGTGGCCGGGCATGACGAAATTGGCGAGGATCCCGGTGATCGCCTCCATGGCCTGGTCGGGGACCAGATCCAGGCCCGCGCCGCACAGGTTGCGGTAGAAGATCATGTGCAGGTTCTCGTCGGTGGCGATGCGCTGCAGCATGCGGTCGGCGATCGGGTCGTTGCAGACCCGGCCGGTGTTGCGGTGGCTGACCCGGGTGGCCAATTCCTGGAAGGTCACATACGCGACGTTCACCAGGAACCCGCTCCAGTACTCGGGGGAGTGCACACCCCTGGTCATATGGATCATCCTGGCCTCTTCGAGCGCGACCGGGTCCACGCCGCGGGTGACGACCAGGTAGTCGCGCATGACGATGCCGTGCCGGTTCTCCTCGGCGGTCCAGCGGCCGACCCAGGTGCCCCATGCGCCGTCGGCGGAGAAGTGCTCGGAGATCTCGCGGTGGTAGGAGGGCAGGTTGTCCTCGGTGAGCAAATTGGTGATCATCGCGGCCTTGGCGACCTCGTTCAGCTTGGACTGCTCCGGCGCCCAGTCGGTCCCGCCCATCGCCGCGAAGTTGCGGCCCTCGTCCCAGGGGACGTAGTCGTGCGGGTGCCAATCCTTCGCCATTGACAGGTGCCGGTTCAGGTTCGCTTCGGCTACCGGTTCGAGTTCGGTCAGGATTTCCAGCTGAGTCAGATTCTTGGTCACTCGGGCCTCCACGGTCGTATCGACAGTTTGTCTAGCAGGACTTGGCTTTTCCGCAGGTAGAGCGTTCACAGCTAGGTCGAGCGGACATCACTTGAGCGAACGGGAGAATCTCGGGCGCGATGGAGGCTGCGCGAGGTGACGATTGTGCAGCACGGCGCGCCCCGGTGTCCAGGCATTCTGCCATCTGCCACGGTAGGGTTCCGGCATGGGTTATCCGGAGGAGGTGCTCGCGCCGGACGAGCAGTTGATACTCCATCGTCATCCGCATTGGAAAATGCTGTTCTGGCCGGCGGTGACGTTGATCGTCGCCACCGCGGTGGCCGGTTTCCTCGGTGGCCTCGCCTGGCGGAACACCGAAGCCACCACGCGGTCGATCCTGCTCGGCGTCATCCTGGTCGCCTGGCTCGGCATCCTCGGATGGCGTTGTGTCGCACCGGTTCTGAGTTGGAAATCGACCCATTTCATCGTGACCGACCGACGGGTCCTCATTCGTCAGGGCGTGATCACGCACACCGGCATCGATATTCCGATGAGTCGTATCTCCAGCGTGCAGTTCCGGCACGGTCTTTTCGACCGGCTGCTCGGCACCGGGACGTTGATCATCGGCTCTTCCTCGGAAGAACCACTCGAATACGACGACATCCCGCAGGTGCAACAGGTGCATGCGCTGCTGTATCGCCAGGTGTTCGAGGAGTCGCAGGGCAATGGGGACCGGTGGGACGATCGCGGTCGCCACGGCACACCCGGCGGCGGCCACCGATGAGATGCCCGGTCGCTGTCGCGCCGATCCGTAATCTGGGGTCATGACCGCCGTACTCCTGGCCGAAGACGACGAGGCCATTGCCGCGCCGCTGTCCCGAGCCCTTGGGCGCGAGGGGTATTCGGTGACGGTCGAGCGCTTCGGGCCCGCCGTGCTGAAGCGCGCGTTGGAGGGCAACCACGATCTGCTCATCCTCGACCTCGGCCTGCCCGGTATGGACGGGCTGGAGGTGTGCCGCCAGGTGCGCGCTCGCGGCGCGGATCTGGCCGTGCTGATGCTCACCGCGCGCACCGACGAGGTGGATTTCGTCGTCGGACTCGATGCGGGCGCCGACGACTACGTCGGCAAGCCGTTCCGCCTCGCCGAGCTGTTGGCTCGCGTGCGAGCCTTGTTGCGGCGCAGCGGAATCGGTGACGATGTCGTCGAGGTCGGCGGTATCAGGCTGGAGCCCGCGGCCCGCAGGGTGCTGGTGAACGGCGTCGAGATCGGTTTGGCCAACAAGGAATACGAACTGCTCAAGGTGCTGATCGATCGCGCGGGCCAGGTGGTGCCGCGCGAGACCATCCTGCGGGAGGTCTGGGGCGACGCCGAGCTGCGCGGTTCCAAGACCTTGGACATGCACATGTCGTGGCTGCGGCGCAAGATCGGCGACGAGGGCCCGATGGCCGAGCGGCGCATCGTCACCGTCCGCGGCGTCGGCTTCCGGCTGAACACCGACTGACATGCGCCGCAGAATTCTGCGATCCATCCTCACGGTGCTGACCATCACCACGGTGGTGCTCGGCGTTCCGCTGATCTACACCGCCTGGCTGTGGGTCGAGGACATCACCCGCAATGATCTGCAGAGCAGGCTGGAGCGGATCGCCGCGGAGGTCATCGTGCAGGAGCACGGCGACGGCATGGTGACCGACGAGTTCGACCAGCGATCGGTGCGCCCGCTCGTCCCCGCGGGCGGCAGGCTGACCATCGTCTATCCGGCCCCCAAGGACAACGCCTCGCGCCTGGACATCGGCGTGGACCGGGTCTCCGACCCGCTGGTGGAGTCGCTGTCGATGGGAACCGCGGGCTCGCTGCGCCTGGAGGTGCCGTCGGGGCCGATGCATGTCAGGCAGCGACAGGCCGTTGCCGTGGTGGCGCTTGCGGTGCTCGCTTCGCTCGGTGCGGCGGTGTCGGTCGCGATGGTCACCGCGGGCCGGGTGGCCGATCCGCTGCGCGACGTGGCGGCACGGGCCGCACGGCTGGCCAAGGGCGACTTCCGGCCCGATCCGCGCAGGCACGGCATTTCCGAACTCGACCGGGTCTCCGATGTGCTCGACTCGGCCACCGTCGAGATCGCGGGCCGGCTGCAACGCGAGCATGCCCTGGTCGCGGACGTGTCGCATCAGCTGCGCAGCCGGTTGACCGCGGTGCGGCTGCGCTTGGACGAGTTGTCCGCCCACACCGATCCCGATGTCGTGCACGAGGCCGAGGAGGCGATGGCGCAGGTCGACCGGCTGACCGAGGCGATCGACGACCTGGTCCGCGCGTCGCGGGACGAGGACGCGGCGGACCGTGATCCGGTGCCGGTGATGGCCGAGTTGCGCGGTGTCGTCACCGAATGGACGCACCCGTTCAGCGAGGCGGGCCGGACGCTGTCGCTGATCGGTGACGAGTCGCTGTGCGCGCCGATCACCGGGTCGCGGTTGCGCGAGGCGGTCGCGGTGCTCGTCGACAACGCCCTCATGCATGGTGGCGGCACCTGCACGGTGTCGGTGCGCACAGTGCGCCCAGGGCGGGATCGGGAGCCGCTGGTGTGTGTCGAAGTGGCCGACGAGGGCGAAGGTGTGCGTGACGAACTCGCGCCGCACATCTTCGATCGGGGATTTTCGGCGGGCGGATCGACCGGTGTCGGGTTGGCCTTGGCGCGGGCGCTGATCGAGGCCGACGGCGGGCGCTTGGAGTTGCAGCGGCGCAGGCCCGCATTATTCGCGGTGTTCCTCGGGGCGACCACGCCCATCCGGTCGGCGAGCGGAGTGCCCGAACCGCGCTGAATCAGCTGTGGCCGAGCTGCTCTTCCTCGAGCAGATCCTCGAATTCCTCGACGATCTCCTGCATTTCGTCGGGGAAAACCCAGCGGCGCATTGCCCAGAAGCGGAAGGCCATCTGTAGCAGATTGCCGATGATGAAGGCGCTGATGAAGTCCGCGATGTTCTCGACGGTGAAACTCACGTTGGGCTGGCGCAGATCGAAGACATAGCTCGACACCCACAGCGGCAGGAAGGCGAGCACGACGCCGACACCGCTGACACCGAAGAACAGCAGCGCCTCGTGATGGCGCTCACGCCCGCCGCGATTCTTGAACGACCATTCGCGGTTGAGGATGTAGGACGCGATCACGGCGATGACGCCGGAAATGATCTTGGCGGTGACCGGCTTGGTATCCAGGACCGTCCACTTCAGCGCATAGAAAATGCCGCTGTCGATCACGAAAGTGGTAGCGCCGACGATGGCAAATTTGATCAGCTCATGGTGGCGGTACGCGATCTCCCGCAGCGGTTGGGGGAGGACGTTGACCACGTCGTCGACGAATGACACAAGGCCCGAGTGTACCGGTAGCAGTTATTCGGGCTCGACGTGACAAGATTGGCAGACGTGAGGGAGCGAAGCGAGCGAACCATCGACACAGCAGCCCGGCTCATGCCGGAGCCGAGCGTTAGCGAGGCGCAGTCGTGAGGGAGCGCAGCGAGCGAACCCTGGATGCAGCGCGCGGGCGCACGACGGAGCCGAGCGTTAGCGAGGCGCAATCGTGAGCCCACGTTCCTTCGATCCGTCTGTCATGCCCACCGTCACCATGATCGGTGGCGGCCAGCTAGCGCGCATGACCCACCAGGCGGCCATTGCCCTGGGGCAGCGTCTACGCGTGCTCGCCGAGCGCCAGGACGATCCGGCCGCGCAGGTGAGCCCGGAGGTCGTGCTCGGTAGCCACACCGATCTGGCTGCGCTGCGCAAGGCCGCTGTCGGCTCGCACGCGCTGACCTTCGACCATGAGCACGTGCCGACCGCGCACCTGGAGGCGCTGGTCGCCGAGGGCGTGAACGTGCAGCCGCCGCCGCAGGCGTTGATCTATGCGCAGGACAAGCTGGCGATGCGCACCAAGTTGTCCGAGCTGGGGCTGCCGGTGCCCGCGTTCACGCCGGTGACCACGGCGGCCGACGCGGTGCGCTTCGGTGCCGAGCACGGATGGCCGATGGTGCTCAAGGCGGTGCGTGGTGGCTACGACGGTCGCGGTGTCTGGATGCCCGAGACGGCGGCGGAGGCAGAGGCGATCGTCGACGACCAGCTCGTGCACGGTGTGCACCTGCTCGCCGAGGCTCGAGTGGACCTGAAGCGGGAACTGTCGGCCATGGTGGCGCGCTCACCCTATGGTCAGGCGGCGACCTGGCCGGTGGTGGAGACGGTGCAGCGCAACGGACAGTGCGCGGTGGTGATCGCACCTGCGCAGGAGCTCGCGGAGGATCTGGCGGCCGAGGCGGAGACGCTGGCACTGAACCTCGCGAAGGCGCTCGGGGTGGTCGGCGCCATGGCCGTCGAACTGTTCGAGACTCACGACGGCACCCTGCTGGTGAACGAATTGGCCATGCGCCCGCACAACTCCGGGCACTGGGGCATGGACGGCGCCCGCACCGGCCAGTTCGAACAGCACCTGCGCGCCGTGCTCGACTATCCGCTCGGCGATACCAGCCCGCTGGCCCCGGTCACCGTGATGGCGAATATTCTCGGCGCCCCCGAGGCGCCGGCGATGTCGATGGACGAGCGCCTGCACCACCTGTTCGCGCGGATGCCCGATGCGAAGGTGCACCTGTACGGCAAGGGTGAACGCGAGGACCGCAAGATCGGGCATATCAACGTGCTCGGCGACGACGTCGCGGTGGTGCGAGAAAAGGCTGAGCGCGCGGCACGGTGGATGTCGCACGCGATGTGGACCGACGGATGGGATCCCCATGGCGAATGAACCGCAAGTTGGCCTGATCATGGGCAGCGACTCCGATTGGCCGACCATGGAGGCCGCGGCGGAAGCCTTGGCGGAGTTCGGTATTCGCTTCGAGGTCGGCGTCGTTTCCGCGCACCGCACGCCCCAGCGCATGCTCGACTACGCCCGTGACGCGGCGGGCCGCGGTCTTCAGGTCATCATCGCGGGCGCGGGCGGCGCGGCCCACCTGCCCGGCATGGTCGCTTCGGCGACCCCTCTCCCGGTGATCGGCGTCCCTGTCCCCTTGAAGTACCTCGACGGCATGGACTCCCTGCTGTCGATCGTCCAGATGCCTGCAGGCGTCCCGGTGGCCACCGTCTCCATCGGCGGCGCCCGCAATGCCGGGCTGCTCGCTGTCCGCATCCTCGCCGCCGCCGACCCGGCCCTGCGGGCCCGCATGGCACAGTTCCAGGCCGGTCTGGAAGAGATGGTCCTGCAGAAGGACGAGGCGCTGCGCACCAAGCTGCTCGGGTAGTCGGTCGACCCGCCTGACTACGGTGGTCCGGTGGCAAACGACGACGATACGGCCAGGTTTCGGCTGACGGTGGTTGATCATGCTCTGCGGCTGTTCGCCGAGCAGGGGTACGAGGCGACGTCGGTGGACGAGATCGCCGAGGCGGCGGGGATTTCGCGGCGGACATTCTTTCGGCAGTTCCGGTCGAAGGAAGACGTGATCTTCGCCGATCACGAGTCGCAGTTGGCGCAGGCGGCAGAGTCCCTCGCCGCCGCACAGGGGGATCCGTGGGAGGCGGTGTGTGCCGCGGTGGTGCAGGTGTTCGAGCGGTTCACGCAGTGGCGGGAGATCGCGGAGCGGCGGTATCGAGTGGTGCGGCGGGTGCCCGCGCTGCGCGAGCGGGAGATCGTGACGGTGTTCCGTTACGAGCGGCTGTTCACGGACTATCTGCGGGAGCGGCTGCCCGAGGTTCCTGATCTGGCGCGGGTGCAGTTCGCGGCGACGGTCACGGCGACGCACAACTATCTCTTGCGACGGATGGTCCGCGGGGAGTCCGATGCGGGTGCTGCGGACCTGCGGGTGGAGTTGGCGGCGATCCCTCGGGGCGCGGGGCGTGCGACGGGCGCTGAGGACATGGTGGTCGCGGTGTTTCCGCGTGACATGCCGCCACGACAGGTCGCCGATCTCGTGACCCGTCGGCTGAGTAATCTGTGACGGGAATCATAGTATGTGGTAGATGACACTCGGTGCCATCGAATAACTGCACTTGACCTTGTGATGCGGGCGTATACTTGACGATAATCTGGCACTGAGTGCCGAGGAGCTGGATGTTCCGTGTTGCTTCGGGACACAGTGATCACGACCGACGACCAGGAGCGTGCCCCCATGGCGGGAAACCCCGATTTCGACCTGTTCAAGCTCGAGGACTTCCACGACGAGCTGCGCGCGGCCATCCGCGGGCTCGCGGAGAAGGAAATCGCCCCGTACGCCAAGGACGTCGATGCCAACTCCCGCTTCCCCGAGGAGGCGCTGACCGCGCTCAACGCCTCTGGCTTCAATGCGGTGCACGTGCCGGAGGCCTACGGCGGCCAGGGTGCGGACTCGGTCGCGACCTGCATCGTGATCGAAGAGGTTGCGCGCGTTTGTGGTTCGTCATCGCTGATCCCGGCCGTCAACAAGCTCGGAACCATGGGCTTGATCCTCAACGGTTCCGAGGAACTCAAGCAGAAGGTGCTGTCGGACATCGTCGGCGGCGAGATGGCCTCCTATGCGCTGTCGGAGCGTGAGGCGGGCTCCGATGCCGCGGGCATGCGCACCCGTGCCAAGCAGGACGGCGACGACTGGGTGCTCAACGGCTCCAAGTGCTGGATCACCAACGGCGGCAAGTCTTCCTGGTACACCGTCATGGCGGTCACCGATGCGGACAAGGGCGCCAACGGCATCTCGGCATTCCTGGTGCACAAGGACGACGAGGGCTTCGTGGTCGGCCCGCTCGAGCACAAGCTCGGCATCAAGGGCTCGCCCACCGCGGAGTTGTACTTCGAGAACTGCCGGGTGCCGGGTGACCGCATCGTCGGCGAGCCGGGCACCGGCTTCAAGACCGCACTGCAGACCCTCGATCACACCCGTCCCACCATCGGCGCGCAGGCTGTCGGCCTCGCGCAGGGCGCCCTGGACGCCGCGATCGCCTACACCAAGGACCGCAAGCAGTTCGGCACCGCTATCGCCGACTTCCAGAACACCCAGTTCATGCTCGCCGACATGGCGATGAAGATCGAGGCCGCCCGCCTCATGGTCTACACCTCGGCTGCCCGCGCCGAGCGTGGTGAGAAGAACCTCGGCTTCATCTCCGCGGCCGCCAAGTGCTTCGCCTCCGACGTGGCCATGGAGGTCACCACCAACGCCGTTCAGCTCTTCGGCGGCGCGGGCTACACCACCGACTTCCCGGTCGAGCGGATGATGCGCGACGCCAAGATCACGCAAATCTATGAGGGCACCAACCAGATCCAGCGCGTTGTGATGTCGCGCGCGCTGCTGCGTGGCTGAGCAGGTATTCATTGGGGGGTGGCCCGGGGCGTTCGCCTCGGGCCACCCTGTTTTTCGGGACATGATCCCCCATCGAAATAATTTCGACGCTGATCGGTTGTCGACTTGTATCCTCCGCAAGAGCTATTTTGAAACATATTCGGAGCACAGATAGTTCGAAACCGAATTCGGACGCGTCGCGCTGATTTGCGCTTGAAGCAATCGCGATCTTTGGTCGCGCTGGCGAAAAGGCGCCATCTATCTATATCGCCGCAGGTCCGGGCGGCGTTATCAGTTCTTTCACTTGATTATGTGTCCCCGCTGCCTCGGAAATTTTTGTATCCAATACCTAGTAAAAACTTGTAGGACAGGTGCAGACTGGACCTCGTGACGTGAGACGAGGTGAATTTATGACAAAGATCGTTATCGGACCACGGTCGGGGATGAATTGGATCCCGCTGTCCACAGGCGAAATTGCATGCCCGTTCACGAGGTCCACCATGGACGTCGTCAAGACCTGGGCACAAGATCATTTGACCGTGACGCATCCTGAGCTCCGTCGCGACGGCCCGGTGTGCCCCCCTGTCGGGCCATCCTTCCGCAGCGATCTGATGTGGGTCGGCCGAATATCCGGCACGCTGCCGCGGCCGTCGTTCGTACGATTGGTGCTATTGGATGCGATGGAGCTGCTCCCCACCCTGCCGCCCACCGAAGGCAGCGCGGCGGTGCTGCGCACGCTGCTCACCGTGCTGCCGGACGTGCGGGACTACGCCCTGATCGATGACCTGCACGACGAGCTCAGGTCGGCATTCGTCGAACGCGGCACGATGCTCGGGCAGTTCTATCCGGGATGCGACCAGCCCGGCCTGTGGAACGGGAACCGCCCGCTCGACGCTCCGATTCCGATATTTGTCGTGCGCAGCATGGTGGCCACCGATCTTCCGTTCCTGCTGGAGCGGCCGGAGTGGATGGCGGCCTACGTCAATAAGTTCGCGCCCGCGCTGCCCGCCTACGTGCGGGAGGCGGTGGTGAGCCGGTTGACCGCAAGTTCGAGCACCGATGTCCTGACGTACCAGTTCGAGGCAGCGCCTGCCGCCGGATCCGACGGCAGCACGACGGCAGTGGACCGGCCGGCAGCGGACCGGACAGTGACGTCCAGCAGTGCGTCGGACAGCAGGACCCATGGCAGGGCCAACGGGAAGTCCGTGTCCACTGGGCCGAGGCCGGCCTCCTGACCGGAGAACTGCAATGACGCTCGGATCTTCGTTCGCGGCGGCCGCACTGGTAGGTGGGCTCGGCTCCGTCGACTCGGAGACGGCGGTGCGGGACCTCGAATATTTCCTCGACGATGAGCGGCGGCTGCACAATGGCGTGCACGGGCCGGAGGTTCCCACACTGCGATTGCTGTCCGATGTGCTCGACACCGGGCAGCGCGCGGCCGGTCCAGCAGCCCCTGCGGTGGTGTGCGGTGTTCGCACGCTGACCTACGGGGAACTGGACCGACTGTCGAATCGCTTGGCACACAGACTGATCGAATCGGGTGCGGGCCCGGAGGCCGCGGCATCTACGGCCTGCAATCACCCGGTGTTGCGGACGGCAAACCGGCCGCCGGTCCGCTGGCCGAGCGTGCGGCCCGCTACACGCAGGGCCTCGAGGTGATCGGTCCGATCCTCGCGCGGTATCTGCGGGGGAGTAGGCGTCGGCCGTCGGCCGCGCCGGGAACTAGGCGACCAGGTCGGCGTATTCGCGATGCTCGGCGATGTACTTCTCGACATACCAGCAGGTGGGGATGACTGTGAAGCCCGCACCGCGCGATTCGTTCAGCGCGTACTCGACCACCTGGGCGGCCACGCCGCGGCCGCGGAATTCGGGGAAGGTCATCGTGTGGTGGAAGTCGCGGACCTTGGTGTCCTCGGCCTCGGCGTAGTCGGCGTACCCGGCGAGGGTGTCGTCGATATAGATCTCGAAGCGGGTATCGGCGGCGTTGTGCTCGAGCCTGGTGGTCATGATCTGGTGAAACTCCTTCTCGACCGGGAATGTTCCTGCGGCTGTGGTGTGGGTCTGGCCTGGTCTACAGAATCGAGCCGGGATTGAGAATGCCATGCGGGTCGAGCGCGTCCTTGATACGCCGGGTCAGCGCCATCACGTCGGGGCCGAGCTGATCGGGCAGCCACGCCTTCTTCAGCCTGCCGACTCCGTGCTCGCCGGTGATGGTGCCGCCGAGCGCGATCGCCAGATCCATGATCTCGCCGAAGGCGCGGTGTGCGCGTTCGGTCATGGCGGCGTCGGTCGGGTCGTGCACGATCAGCGGGTGGGTGTTGCCATCGCCCGCGTGCGCGATCACCGAGATGATCACGTCGTTGTGTGCCGCGATCGCCGCGACGCCGTTGATCAGGTCACCGAGGCGCGGCAGCGGCACTCCGACGTCCTCCAGTAGCAGCGGTCCGAGCTTCTCCACCGCCGGAATGGCGAAACGTCGTGCGGCGGTGAAGGCTTCGCCCTCCTCGGGGGCCTCGGTGTGGAAGACCTCGGTGGCGCCCGCCTGCTCGCACACGGCCACCATGATTTCGGCCTCGTGGCGGGCGAATTCGCCCGGTGCGTCCGAGCGCGCGACCAGCAGGCCCGCCGCGTTGCGGTCCAATCCCATCCGCATCTCGTCCTCGACCGCGTTGATCGCCACCGCGTCCATGAACTCGAGCATGGACGGCCGCAGCTTTCCGGTGATGCCGAGAATGGCGTCGGTGGCGGCGGTCAGCGTCGCGAACGAGGCGACCACCGTGCTCTGCGGCGGTTGCGCGGGCAGCAGCCGCAGTGTCAGTTCGGTGATCACGCCGAGGGTGCCCTCGCTGCCGACGAACAATTTGGTCAGCGACAGTCCGGCCGAGTCCTTGAGTCGGGGACCACCCAGACGCACTACGGTGCCGTCGGCGAGCACCACCTCCATACCGAGCACGTAATCGGTTGTCACGCCGTACTTCACGCAGCACAGACCACCGGCGTTGGTGGCGGCGTTGCCGCCGATCGAACATATCTCGAACGATGAGGGGTCCGGTGGATACCACAGTCCTTCCTCGGCGACCGCGCGCTTGACCTCGGCATTGAGCAGTCCGGGCTGCACCACCGCGGTGCGGGTGACCGGGTCGACGGCGATGGCGCGCATGCGCTCGGTGCTCAGCACGATGCCACCCTCGACGGCCGTCGCGCCGCCGGACAGTCCGGACCCGGCGCCGCGCGGGACCACCGCGATCTTGTGCTCGTGTGCGAAACGTAGCGTCGCGACGACATCGTCGGTGCTGGTGGCGCGCACGACGGCCAGCGGAGCGCCGGCATCGGGGTCACGCGCCCAGTCCTGTCGATAGCCTGCGAGCAGATCGGCGTCGGTCAGTACCGCACCGTCGGGCAGCCGAGCGATCAGGTCATCCAGTTCCACACAGGTCACGGTATCTGCTCGACCGTGGCCGGACCCGGCGCCCTGTGCTCAGGCAGCGGGCGTGTTCGGCCGGTCGGGTTCGCGGCCCGCGCCGTGCGGGGCAGACCTGCGCATCGGCTGGGGCCGGGCCAGCTAGCGGTGGTGCCCTCGCCGGTGGGGAGTGGTGCTCGGGCCCAGTGGTGGTAAGAATCCAGGCGAGGGAGCGTTGGGCGTTTGGAGGAGGCACTGATGCAGGTCGTTTCACCGGACTACCGCGAGCTGGTCGCGGCGATGTTCTCGCACGAGTTCGTCGCCGGTGGCATCGATGCGAGCGTGCTGAGCCGAATTCATGCCGGCCAGTTCGGCGAATGGCTCACCGCGCTGGATCGTTCCGGGGTCTTCGACAAAGCAGCGTTGACGACCGTCGCCGAGCAATGGCGGCAAGACCCGCTCGTCCTGCTCGACGCACTGCTGGCGGAGGCCGACGACGTGACTCGCAGACGCTGTCTGGCCGCGTGGTCGGCGCTCGACCGCCGGCCTCCGCTCACCCAGATCGGCTGATTGCGGCCGTTCGACCTGCCGGTTTGCCCGACGATCACTTCGTGGACACCTGCCGCTGCCATGCTGGCGGCGTGCCAGGCCTTGCCACGACCACCGACACCGTTGCCGACAGGTTCACCCGCTGGTGCGTGGCCGTTGTCGCGCGCCTGCCCTGGGGCCTGGATGGTCTTGTCGCCCCGACCTTCCTCGGCTTCGCGCTGATCAACGGCTGCACCTTCGGCGTCGACCTGGTGTTGCTGACGGTGTTCCACGGTTGGTGGGGGCTTCCGGTCTGGCTGTCGGTGACGGTGGCCTACGTGTGCGCCTTCGGATTGAGCTTCGTGCTCAATCGCACCTTCAATTTCCATTCGCATGCGCCGGTCGGCAGGCAGGCGGTGGTGTATACGGTGGTTGTGGCGATCAACTACGTCGCGTTCATCCTCGGGGTCGGCAGTGGGCTGACCGCCCTCGGCCTCGAGTACCATCTGTCGAGGCTGCTGGCAGGTGGTTGCGAAGCGGTCTATATGTACAGCGCGATGCGCTGGGTGGTGTTCCGCCGCACGGACGCCCGAACGTCCGGCTAGCGCAGCACCTCGGTCTTGTCGCCATCGATAACTACGACATCGTCATCGGTGAGCGCCCAGTGCGCAGTGCCCTCGGCCCGGTAGCGCGCGGCGAGCCGGTTGCCGTAACCGTCCGGGTCCGTCGCGGAGTCGATGTGCGGCACGATCCGGTGATCGACCAATCCCATACCGTCCCACCGAGGTTCGACACCGCAGGTCGGCGCCACTTCGGCGGGATCGTCCATCTCGTCGAGGCCGTGCAGATCCGGGGCCATGATGCACGCCCCCGCGCTGTATCCCGCGTACACGAGCGCGTCGGCGGCCAGTAACTTCCGCAGCGCCAGATCTGCTCCGCTGCGGGCGAATTGGGCGCGCAGCACAAAAGTATTGCCGCCGCGTACCCACACCAGTGGGTATTCGGCCAGCGTCCGCTCCAATTCCGTTGCGCGTCCGACGTAATCGCGCAGGTCGAGCGTCTCCGGCGTATAGCCGAGCTTGCGTAGCGGCACCGTGTCGCTGGTGACCGCGCCCGCCCATGCCGCGGGCCAGGCATCACAGGCGTTGGGAATCACCGCAACCCGGCCCGGCTTGCCGACGAGCTCGGCGAGCCGGTCGTAGTGCGCCCCGAATCGGTAGCTCGACAGGAACAGTCGCACCGCGTCTCAGAGCGTGAAGGCCAGATTGTGCACCAGTTGCCGGCCGAGCTGTTCGTCGCCGCTGATGGCGATCGCGTCGAGGTGCTTGTCGGCGGTGGTCCTTCCGCCGCCGAGGCGGACGAAAAGCCCGGAGTCCAAGCGGATCTCGACGTCCGCGGGGGTGTCGAACTCGTCCACGTACGCCGCCCGGCCCGCCACCTGGATATGCAGCGTCCTGGCCAGCGGGCCGGTCAGCTCGAAGGTGATCCGTGAACCGTCCTGTGCCTTGCCGCGCTTGACGACCACTCGCGGGATCGCACCGGCGAACTCTGCGAACGCCAGTTCGCCGCGCCTGCCGCCCTCCTCGACGGACACGCCGAGCGCGTCGGCGATATCGAATTCGTGCATCCAGCAGTCGAACAGCCGCACCCGCATGAAACGGCCGTAGCTGACCTGGCCGATCGGGGAGGGGGTTTCGGCCTGCCATTCGGGGTCGCCGAGCGCCGCGAGCGCCGCGCGCCTGCGGTCGATGACATCGTGGTAGAGCCCGAGCAGTCGGGGACCCGACAGCGGGCGCAACCGGTCGACCCAGATCTCATTGAGGACGGCGGTCTCGTTGCGCACATAGGGGAGCGCGCGCACATCTGTCTTCTCCCTGGTCGGATCGTGCGCGGGCGGGCGCTCGCCGAGCAGCCACGATTCGGTGCCGATGACATGGCCGACCACATCGAACACCGTCCAGCCCGGTAGCGCAGACGGTGTGCGCCAACGGTCGTCGTCGAGATCCGAGACCAGCGTCGCGATGGCGTCCCACTGGTCGGACAGCGTGCCGATCAGCTCGGTCCGGTCCAGGGTCGGGTCGGTCATCGTTGTGGTCCTTTCTCGGCGCGGCCGGTTGGCGCTGCCTCGTCGGTGCTCGGAACTTCTTCGTTGTCCAGCGCCGCGATCCCGCCCTTGATGGCCGCGGCGGTGGTCGCGGGGTCATGCGGTCGGCGCAGTAGCAGTCCGGCCGCGAAGCGCAGCTTGTCGCCGTATCTGCGCGGTATCACGTGCAGATGCACATGCGGCACGGTTTGGAAGGCCGCGGTGCCGTCGTTGAGGACGAGATTGGCGCCGTCGGCGGCCAGGCTGCTGCGGCGAATTGCCAGGGCCAGGCGGTGTCCGGCCCGGAAGATGTGTGCGCCGAGCTCGGCGTCCAGGTCCTCCAGCTCGGTGGCGTGGCGCTTCGGTATCACCAGCGTGTGGCCGCGGGCGATGGGACGGATGTCGAGGAATGCGCACAGTGTGTCGTCCTCGTAGACCTTCGTCGCCGGGGCTTCGCCCGCCGCGATGCGGCAGAAGACGCAGTCGTTCACATCGCCGACCATACGGCGTACGACGAGCGCGGCATACCCCGAATGCGGCATTCGGCATGATGCACGTCACTGTCGGTCGGTGTGTCGAGCCGCTGACCAGTTCTCGAACCTCGGGGTAAGTAAAGGACTTCTACGTACGGTCTTGTCGCGTTCACCTGCGGCGACAACTATCAGAGCGCGGTAAGTCCTGATCAATCGCCAGTGCCGGAGGTACCGACCATGTCCGCCCCAACACCCCGAAACCGGCATACCGGTGGAATCCGGCATCAATATGTGACGGGCATCTCAGCTACGCTCACCGCGAGCCGGGTACAGTTGCGAGGATTTGGACGAACTTACTCTGAAGTAACATCGTCCGGCCGTCGTCCGGTTGCTTGAAGCTCAGCACGAGAAGGAAGTCTGACAAGTGGAGACAACGCAGAGCGTAGGCGATCAGTCGCCACGTGGCGCGCGGGTCGGCGTCGTTCGCGAGTCAAACGCGGGCGAACGGCGTGTCGCATTGGTGCCGAAGATCATCCCCAGCCTGCGCAAGCACGGCGTGGACGTGGTGGTCGAATCGGGCGCCGGTCTCGGCGCGCTCATTCCCGACGCCGCCTATGTCGAGGCAGGCGCGACGATCGGCGACCCGTGGTCGGCCGAGGTGGTCGTGAAGGTGGCCCCGCCGAGCGACGCCGAGGTGGCGAAGCTGTCCAGCGGACAGACCCTCATCGGCTTCCTCGCGCCGCGCAACGCCGAGAACCAGATCGATGCGCTGAAGTCGGCTGGGGTGCAGGCCTTCGCGGTCGAGGCCATCCCGCGCATCTCGCGCGCCCAGGTGATGGACGCGCTGTCCTCGCAGGCCAACGTCGCCGGTTATAAGGCTGTGCTGCTCGCGGCGTCGGAATCGACGCGCTTCTTTCCGATGCTCACCACCGCGGCGGGCACCGTGAAGCCCGCAACCGTGCTGGTGCTCGGCGTCGGTGTCGCCGGACTGCAGGCGCTGGCCACGGCCAAGCGCCTCGGCGGCCGCACCACCGGCTACGACGTGCGGCCCGAGGTCGCCGATCAGGTGCGCTCGGTCGGTGCGCAGTGGCTCGACCTCGGCATCGACGCCGCCGGTGAAGGCGGGTACGCCCGTGAGCTCACCGACGAGGAAAAGGCGGCCCAGCAGCAGGCTTTGGAAGACGCCATCAAGGGCTTCGACGTGGTGATCACCACCGCGCTCGTGCCCGGCCGCCCGGCACCGCGCCTGGTCACCGCCGCGGCAGTCGAGGGCATGAAGCCCGGCAGCGTGATCGTCGACCTGGCCGGTGAGACCGGCGGCAACTGTGAGCTCACCGAGCCGGGTGAGGTCGTGGTCAAGCACGAGGTCACCATCGCCTCGCCGCTGAACCTGCCCGCCACCATGCCCGAGCACGCCAGCGAGCTGTACTCGAAGAACATTGCGGCACTGCTGGAACTGATGCTGGTCGACGGCAAGCTCGCGCCCGACTTCCACGATCAGGTGCTCGCCGATTCCTGCGTGACACGTGAGGGTGATGCCTGATGTACACCGAACTGCTCGCGAACATCGCGATCCTGGTGCTGTCCGGGTTCGTCGGTTTCGCCGTCATCTCCAAGGTGCCCAATACGCTGCACACTCCACTCATGTCGGGCACCAACGCCATTCACGGCATCGTCGTGCTCGGTGCGCTGGTCACCCTCGGCAATGTGCAGGATCCCTCGATCCTGACGCAGATCATTCTGTTCGTCGCCGTCGTGTTCGGAACGCTGAACGTCATCGGTGGTTTCGTGGTCACCGACCGGATGCTCGGCATGTTCAAGGGCAAGAAGGCCGCGGGAGCGCAGCCTGCGGAGCGACCCGGGGACTCTGCGCCGGTAAAGGCGGATAAGTGATGCACACCTTCGACAATGTGACCTATCTGGTCAACGGCCTCTACATCGTGGCCTTCGGCATGTTCATCTACGGACTGATGGGCCTGACCGGTCCGAAGACCGCGGTGCGCGGCAACCTGATCGCCGCGGTCGGCATGTTCATTGCGGTTGTCGCGACGCTGATCTCGGTGCGCCACACCAGTAACTGGATCTTGATCATCGCCGGGCTCGTGGTCGGTATCGCCCTCGGTGTGCCGCCCGCGAAGTTCACCAAAATGACCGCGATGCCGCAGTTGGTCGCCGCGTTCAACGGTGTCGGCGGTGGCACGGTCGCGCTGATCGCGTGGTCGGAATTCATCAACAGCCAGGGCTTTTCGAGCTTCGATGAAGAGCCGACCGTGCACATCGTGGTCGGTTCGCTGTTCGCGGCGATCATCGGCTCGATCTCGTTCTGGGGCTCGCTGATCGCCTTCGGCAAGCTGCAGGAGATTCTGCCCGGCCGTCCGATCGGCCTCGGCAAGCTTCAGCAACCGCTGAACCTGTTGCTGCTGCTCGGCGCGATCACGGCGGCCGTGGTGATCGGTATCGGCGCCACCGATGACGGTGTGTCGCAGCTGTGGATGATCGCGCTGCTCGTGCTCGCCGGCGTGCTCGGCCTCGCGGTCGTGCTCCCGATCGGTGGCGCGGACATGCCCGTGGTCATCTCGCTGCTCAACGCGCTCACCGGATTGTCGGCTGCCGCAGCGGGTCTCGCGCTGAACAACACCGCGATGATCGTGGCGGGCATGATCGTCGGCGCGTCCGGCACCATCCTCACCAACCTGATGGCCAAGGCGATGAACCGGTCCATCCCGGCCATCGTCGCCGGTGGATTCGGTGGCGGCGGGGCGGCTCCCGGCGCGAGCGGCGATGGCGAGGCCAAGCAGGCCAAGGCCACCTCGGCCGCCGATGCCGCGATTCAGATGGCGTATGCCAACCAGGTCATCGTGGTGCCCGGTTACGGTATGGCCGTCGCCCAGGCGCAGCACGCGGTCAAGGAGATGGCGGAGCTGCTCGAGGCCAAGGGCGTCGAAGTCAAGTACGCCATCCATCCGGTGGCGGGACGCATGCCCGGCCACATGAACGTGCTCCTGGCGGAGGCCGAAGTCTCGTATGACGCCATGAAGGAAATGGACGACATCAACGGCGAATTCGGCCGTACCGATGTCGCCCTCGTGATCGGTGCGAACGATGTCACCAACCCGGCCGCGCGGGAGGACTCGTCCTCGCCGATCTACGGCATGCCGGTGCTGAATGTCGACCAGGCCAAGAGCGTCATCGTGCTCAAACGTTCGATGAACTCCGGTTTCGCCGGTATCGACAACCCGCTGTTCTACGCCGATACCACCTCCATGCTGTTCGGCGACGCCAAGAAGTCCGTCGGCGCGGTGACCGAGGAACTGAAGGCGCTGTAAAGACGGCAAAAGCGCAGCATTCGCACTGCTCCAAACCCCTGGTGCACGAGCTCTCTCAGGCCGCACCGGGGATCGGGAAAGCCCGTTTCCGTTCGCGGAGACGGGCTTTCCCGGCGTTATGGACTCTGCTGCGGCGTCAGCGGTGCCGGAGCTGGTGTTCGCGCGCCTCGACCGCCTCCTTGGCTTCCTTCAACCCGGCGCTCGGGTCGAGTTCCCGATAGCGCTTGATGGCCTGGATCTTCTTGCCCTGCAGGATGAGTTCATCGATCTCGGTGTTTCCGAGCGTCGCGGCAGGGTCGGGGATGCCCAGATGCTTCATGATCAGATCGAGCTTGCGTTCGAGCCGTTCGATCTTGCGCTCGAGTCTGTTGTTGTCGAACATGCCACGAACATACCGAGGTCGCCGCCGGCTGCGGCGCGACACTATTCGCGCGGTCGCCGCAGTGCGTCCAGAACGAGTTGAAGTAGTCGATCGGGTTGGTCGGGGTCGGTGCTGTGCCGGGCCGCCAAGGCGATGCCCGCAATCAGCTGGATCACATCGTCGATGGTGACATCCGTGCGGATTCCACCGGCTGCCTCGGCCTCGGCAAGCAATACCGCACCGGCCTGGTGGATGGCCAGCTGGCAGTCGAAGCCCAGCTCGACCGGCCCGGCCAGTACCGCGCCGCCGAGGCCGTGATCGGTGCGGGCATGGATCAGCAGGGCGCGCAGCCAGCTGGTGAGCGCGGAGGTCGGCTCGCTCGAACTCAGTTCCTCGGCGTATCCGCACAGCGTGTCGATCCGCTCGCGCAGCACGGCCGCCTGCAGCGTCTGGCGGTTGGGGAAGTGCCGGTAGAGAGTTCCGGGGCCGACCCCGGCGCGGCGGGCGATGTCGTTGAGCGATGCCTCGGGGCCCTCTTCGGCGAACGCGCGGCCAGCCGCGGCGAGCACCCGCTCGTAGTTCCGTTGTGCGTCGACTCGCATGCACACCCCTGGTTATTCGGAGAAGTTCTCCGTATCGTACCGTGCAGTAAATGGAGAACCTCTCCGTTTGATTGGGTAGGAGACGATAATGGTGGAACGGGCACTCGGCAGCGTGGGTATCTGGACCTTCGCCTTCGACGGACAACCGGCGGGACTGGTCCGAGACGCCGCCGCGGAGATCGAGGAACTGGGCTACGGTGCCCTCTGGTTCGGCGAAGCATTCGGCCGTGACACCGTGGGGCAGGCGTGGCTGTTGCTCGGTGCGACCGAAAAGATGGTGATCGCCGCGGGCATAGCCAATGTGGCACTGCGTGATCCGATGGCGCTGGCCACCGCCGAGCGCGCGCTCGGCGAGGCGTTTTCCGGCCGATACCTGCTCGGGCTCGGCGGCCAGCGGGTCGGTGGGCGTTCGGTCGACGCCGGCGGATACACGATTCCCTCGGGCGGCAAACCATTGGCGCTGATGCGCGGATATCTCGACGCGATGGAGGCCGTTCCGCAGTACGGGCCGGCACCCGACCCGCCACCGCGACGGGTACTCGCCGCTTTAGGGCCCAAGATGCTGGCGTTGGCGGCCGAACGTACCTGGGGCGCGCACCCGTACCACGCGCCCGTAGAGCACACCGCTGAGGCCCGGCGGATCATCGGGTCGGATGCTTTCCTCGGCGTCGAGCAGGTCGTCGTCCTCGACACCGATCGGATGCGGGCCCGTGCGGTCGCCCAGGCGCATATCGCGGGCTATCTCGATTCGGCGCCACACCAGGTGGCCAATATCCGGCGGCTGGGTTTCGGTGACGCCGATATCCTGGGCGGGCCGAGCTCACGCCTCGTCGACGCGATCGTGGCGTACGGCGATGTGGACACGATCGCCGACCGGGTGCGCGGACACCTGGACGCGGGGGCCGATCACGTATGCCTGCAAGTGCTCTCGACAGATCCCGCGGCATTGCCACTGCCGCAGTGGCGGGAGCTGGCTGCGCTTGCTCGACCGGCAGCTCTCGGGTGACCGGCCAGGTTGTCGCCGACAGCACTCAGTTCCGTTGCGGAGCAACAACACTCGCGTATCGGCAGCATAGGAGTACCGCGATGAATGGGACGGCCATCGCGACCGTGAGGGGCACCAGGGCGGTGAGCCAGCCGATCACCGCGGGGCCGGCGAGCAGGCCGAAGTAGCCGAGGCTGAAGACGCGGGACATGTCGGTGGCGGCGGTGTCGGTACCGAGATTTCCTGCCGCGGTAAAGATCTGGGGGACGGTGCCGGACAGGCCGAGTCCGGCGATCGCCCAGCCGAGCAAAGACAGCGGCACCCAGCCGGACACCATGATCAGGCCCAAGCCGAGGGCAGCGAGTGCGCTGCCGTAGCGGACCAACGTGACACGGCCGAACGCGCCGCTGATGCGGTCCGCGGTGAATCGGCCCGCGGTCATGGTGATCGAGAAGGCGCTGTAGGCCAGTGCCGCGGTGGCCTCGTCGACACCGAGGTGCTCGCGCATCTGCAGCGTGCTCCAGTCGTTGGCCACGCCCTCGGCGAGCAGCACGCCGAAGGCTATAGCTGCCAGCGCCAGCACCTTTCGGCGCTGATCTGCACGACTGGGGTGTTGCCCAGCCTGCGCTCCGGGGCTGTCGATCGGTTGCGTTCGGTTGCCGCCGTCGGGCGGCGCGGTGGACGGTTCGGGAGTCCTCGATTCGGATCGGGTATCGCGGAGCAGTTGCGGGACAACCGCGGCGGTGACGATCAAGCCGGCGACCGCCGCGAGCGTCAAGGTCGGTCGCGCGTCCCAACCTGCGCGCAATGCCGCCGCACCGATCAGGGATCCGAGGAGTCCGCCGCCGGAGAACAGCGCGTGGAACGCGGACATGATCGGACGTCCATAGCTGCGTTCCACGTGTACCGCTTGGGTATTCATCGACACGTCCAGCGCTCCGTTGCCGAAACCGAAGCAGGCCAGCGCAATAGCCAGCGTGACTGGGCCGTTGGCAAGGCCGGGGCCGAGCACCGTGACCGACGCGATGGCCGCGGCCACGCCGACCAGGGTGCGACTGCCGAAGCGGTCCGCGAGCGGGCCGGCGATCCGCATGCCGACGATGCCCGCGCCTGCCATCAGCAGGATGAACATGCCCAGCGTCGACTTCGAAACGCCGGTGTGATCGGTGACGGCCGGAATGTGGACCACCCACATGGCCAGCAGGAAACCGTTCAGCGCGAACACCACAAATACTGCGGCACGAGCGATACGGGTCGCGGGGTCGATCGTCGAGGTTGCCACCGATTCGACGGTACCGACGATAGTTCCGAGGGGCGAGCGGTCGCGTCGCGGCCGTGGTCGCGGGCTGTTCCCGCAACAACACACTCGCCGCGCCCCGGCTGTAGCGGGTCGGAACCGGACACTGTCGGCTCGCTACGGTCCGGGCGGGTGGATCGCGCCGTCGCGATCCGCCCACCCGGTGACAGACTTCCCAATTCCCTACTGGCCCGGTGTGTTCCAGACCCCGGAGACCGCCGCATCCCGGACGTACTCGGAGAAATCCTTCGGTTGTCTGCCGAGCGCGCGGTGCACGCCGTCCGCGGTTGCGGAGTTCCTGCCGTCCAGCACCGTGCCGAACAGGTAGTCGAGCAGGCTGACCACATCGGCGGGAACTTGGTATTCGGTCAGTGCCGCAATGAAATCGGTCCGGGACAGCGGGATATAGGCGATCTCGCGCGCGGTTGTCGCCGCGATCTCGGCGACGGCCTCGGCGAAGGTCAGCGCGCGCGGTCCGGTCAGCTCGTAGACCTCGCCCTTGTGCCCGTCCTCGGTGAGCGCGGCGACAGCCACGTCGGCAATATCGTCGACGTGCACGAACGGCTCGGGAACGTCACCGTTGGGCAGCGCGACCTCACCGGCGAGCACATAGTCGGTGAAGGCGCCCTCGCTGAAGTTCTGGGCGAAGAAGCTGCAGCGCACAACGGTCCAGTCGAGGCCGGAATCCCGCACGATCTGCTCGCATTCCAGTGCCTCCGGTTCGCCGCGGCCGGACAGCAGCACGAGCTTTCTGACGCCGGCGGCCCTGGCCGCGGCGGTGAACGAGCGAATGGCCACCGGTGCGCCGGGTACGGCGAGGTCGGGCTGGTAGGCGATGTACACCGCGTCGACACCGGTCAATGCCGGAGTCCAGGTGGCGCGGTCTTCCCAATCGAACGGAACATCCGCGGTGCGGGAGCCGATCCGGACCGGATGACCGGCCGCACGTAGTCGGGTCACGATGCGGCTGCCGGTCTTGCCCGTGCCGCCGGTGACGAGGATGAGGTGCTGGTGAGCGGTGCTGTTTGTCATGGTTCGAGTACATCGGCCCAGCGCGAGACGGGACATAGTTCAGCGGCTCATGATCATGTGTATTCGTCTACTGTTGTCGTGTGGATGCGCTCGCCAGTCTGCTCGAAGGTCCACGCGCCAGAGGTGCGTTCGTCATGTGCTCGCTGCTCGACCCGCCGTGGTCGCTGCGTATTCAGGACCAGGCCCCGCTGACGGTGGTGTCGATGATCCGGGGCACCGCGTGGGTGATGACCGAGCCGGGTGGAAAGCCTGCCGCGCCACGGAAGCTGAGTGCGGGTGATGTCGCCATATTCCGAGGACCCGACCACTACACACTCGCGGACGATCCCGCCACCGAACCGCAGATCTATATCGATCCCGGCAATGTCACCAAGACTCCCGACGGTGAAATCCTTTGTGAGACATTGAGTCTCGGCACACGTCAATGGGGCACCAACGCGGCTGGCGCCACCATGATGGTGACAGGTACTTACGAGTCCGCAGGCGCGGCAAGCCAACGACTGCTGCGCGCTCTGCCACCGGTCGTCGTGTTGTCGCGCGGCGACCTCGACACCCGGCTGCTCGACGTGCTCGTCGACGAGGCCACCAAGGACGAGCCCGCCCAGAACGTGGTCCTGGACCGGCTGCTCGATCTGGTGCTGATCGCGGCGCTGCGCGCCTGGTTCGCCCGCAACGACGCACCGGCCTGGTATCACGCCTACAGCGACCCGCTGGTCGGCAAGGCGCTGCGGCTGCTGCAGCACAACCCGGCACACGGCTGGACGGTGGCGAGCTTGGCAGAGGCGGTCGGCGTATCGCGGGCCGCGCTGGCCCGCCGCTTCACCGACCTGGTCGGCGAACCGCCGATGGCATTCCTCACCGAATGGCGTCTCGCACTCGCCGCCGACTATCTCCAGGAGTCCGACGCCACCATCGAATCGATCGCCCGCCAAGTAGGCTACGGCAGCGCCTTCGCGCTGAGCACCGCGTTCAAACGCCACTTCGGCGTCAGCCCACGCGACCACCGTCAGGGCGCGACCCCGGCTGAGCTATCGTCGGCCGGGTGACCCAGCAGTATCCAGTCCTTTGGCCGGTGCCGACCCGGTGGGCCGATAACGACCACTACGGGCACGTGAACAACGTGACGTACTACTCGTATTTCGACACCGCGGTCAATGCGTGGCTGATTCAGGCCACCGGCACCGATATTCGGGAGCTGCCCGCGCTCGGTGTGGTCGCCCAGACTTCCTGCCAGTACCTCGGGTCGCTGAGTTTTCCCGACCAACTCCAGGTCGGCTTACGCATTTCCCGGCTCGGGCGCTCCAGCATCACCTATGACCTGGCGATCTTCCGCGAAGACGGCGACGCGCTCGAGCTTGCCGCCACGGGCAGCTTCGTGCATGTCTACGTCGACGCCGAGACCCGAAAACCGGTAGAGATTCCCGAGGTCATCCGAACTGCTGCCGCCACGCTCGTCACCGAGTAGGCCTTCCGGCAGGCGCGGGCCCTCAGGCTGTCGGCGGTAATGAAATTGGGGCAGGTCTCCGGGACCACCATTCGACTGCCCTCGGTACCGCTAGCTCTGTAGGGCGGATTGGAAGCGGCGCATGCCTTCGAGCCAGCGGTCGTAGTCGGCGCCCTTGTGGCGGTACATTTTCAGGACCTCGGGGTGGGGGAGGATCAGGAAGTGTTCGGCGTCTACGCCTGCGAGGATGACCTCGGCGACCTGCTCGGGTGTCAGCACGGCACCTGCGGTGGTGACGGCTTTGACGGCGAGTTCGCCGGCGGCGGCGTCCTCAGGGATGAGCCCGCCGCGGAGTAGCTGGGTGTCGACGCCCATCGGGCATACGCAGCTGACACGGATCCCCTTGTCTCCGTAGGTGACCGACAACCATTCGGCGAAGCCGACGGCGGCGTGCTTGGTCACCGAATAGGGTGCGGAGCCGATTTGGGTGAGTAGTCCGGCCGCCGACGCGGTGCTGACGAAATAGCCGCTGCCGCGCTCCAGCCAGTCGGGCATCAGCAGTCGCGCGGCCCGCACATGGGCGAGCACATTGACTTCCAGCGCGGCCGACCACTGCGCGTCGGTGCTGTCGAGCCCTGGTCCGCCGCCGATTCCGGCGTTGGCGAAATACAGGTTCACCGGACCGAATTCGGCGGCGGCGCGATCGATCAACCCCTGGATCGTCTGCTCGTCGGCAACATCGCCGCCGACCGCCACCGCGCTCGCGCCGATCGAATCGGCGACGCCCGCGACGGCGTTCGCATCCAGGTCGGCGAGCACCACCCGCGCACCGTTCGCGGCCAGCCCTCGCGCCAGCGCAGCCCCGATGCCCGCACCTGCTCCGGTGACGATCGCAACCTTGCCCGAAATCTCCATGCCCGCACCCTAGAACTCGGCGACCACCTCGTACAGCGCGGGATTGGCGGTGGCGTAGGTCGGCGCCGCGGCAAGGCGCTGCTGGAAAGCGGGATTCGTCCCGGCCGCCCGCCACGCCTCGGCGCTGTCCCGCTGCGCTACACGGGCGCGTCGTCGTTACGGACGGATGCCGGGTTCCAGCGCCGACCGCGGGTAGGAGCCCGACCCGGCCAGCCGGTCGAGCAGCGGAGCGGTACGCGGCCCGACCAATTCCCGCATCACCAGCGCCATATTGGTCCGTTCCACGCCGGGGATCTTCAGGATTTGCCCGGCGATCCGGTACAGGTCGTCCGCGTCCTGGGCAACCACCCGGACGGTCAGGTCGGTCGGCCCGGTCATGCCGCACACCTCGGTCACCTCCGGCACCTCGGCAAGTTCGTCGACCACCGAATCCAGCTGATGCTGATCGACGACGACCGCGACGAAGGCCGACAGCGGATAGCCGAGAGCTCGCGCGTGGACCCGCCGCTCGAAGCTGCCGAGCACACCGCTCGCCTCCCAGCGCGACAGCCGAGCCTGCACGGTATTGCGGGACAGCCCGAGCCGGGTGGCCAGCTCCACACCGGTCGCGCGTGGATTGGCGACGAGCTCCAGCAGCAGCCGCGCATCGGTGGCGTCCAGGGTGGCGTCGACGGGTTCTCTACTGGACATACAACGCAGTATGACATTGGTTGCCCTGCTGGAATTGGGCATTCTGCTCACTCGTGTGTCGAACGCTTGCGCAGATCGACATCTGAGGCATGCTGTGTGATATAGGACACACGCGCTCGGCGCCCGTGGTGAGGAGGCGATCACGATGCCAGACAAGTCTGCGTATCCCATTCAATTGATCCAGCCCGACGGCCGTCGCGTGTTCGACCGGGAGTATGCCGCGCTGGTCGCCGATATCGGGCCCGAGCAGCTGCGCGACCTGTACGAAGATCTGGTCGTCACCCGCAGGATCGATATCGAGGCCACCGCACTGCAACGCCAGGGCCAACTCGGACTGTGGGCCCCGATGCTCGGCCAGGAGGCCGCCCAGATCGGCTCGGCGCGGGCACTGCACCCCGACGACTACGCGTTCTGCAGCTACCGCGAGCATGCCGTCGCCTACTGCCGCGGCGTCCATCCCACCGAACTGACCCGGCTGTGGCGCGGCGTCGCACACTCGTGCTGGGATCCGCACGCGGTGAAGATGACCAACCCGAACATCATCGTCGGCTCACAGGGTCTGCACGCGACCGGCTACGCCTACGCCGCCCACCTCGAGGGCGCGGAAATCGCGACCATCGCCTATTTCGGCGACGGCGCAACGAGCCAGGGCGATCTCGCCGAGGCACTCGGCTTCGCCGCGAGCTGGAGCGCGGCGGTGGTGTTCTTCTGCCAGAACAACCACTGGGCGATCAGCTCCCCGGTGCGCATCCAGAGCGCGACGCCGATCGCGCGCCGCGCCTACGGTTACGGCCTTCCCGGCCTCCAGGTCGACGGCAACGATGTGCTCGCGGTGCTGGCGGTGACCAGGCAGGCCATCGCACGGGCCAGGTCGGGCGGCGGCCCGTCGTTCATCGAGGCCATCACCTATCGCATGGGCCCGCACACCACCGCCGACGATCCCACCCGCTACCGCTCCGCCGCCGAGACCGAGGAGTGGAAGCGCCGCGACCCGATCGACCGGCTGCGCAAGCTGCTGGAACGGGAGTCGCTGTGGGACGAGGCATTCGAGCGGCGAGTCGCCGCCCATGCCGACGAGGTCGCGCATCAAGTGCGATCCGCGACGATCGATATGCCCGATCCGGCGCCGATGGAGCTGTTCGAGCACGTCTATGCCACCCCGCATCCGCTGATCACTCAGGAGCGGAGCGAGTACGCGCAGTATCTGGCCGGCGATCCCGGCGATGCTGCGGTGCACGAGGAAGGAGTCCACTCATGATCACCACCTTCGCGGCCGCCCTCAACGCCGGGTTGCGGCGGGCGCTGGAAGACGACCCGAAGGTCGTGCTGATGGGCGAGGACATCGGCCACCTCGGGGGCGTGTTCCGGGTGACCGACACTTTGCAGAAAGACTTCGGCAACAACCGCGTCGTCGATACTCCGCTCGCCGAATCCGGCATCATCGGAACGGCTTTCGGCATGGCGCTGCGCGGCTTTCGGCCGGTCTGCGAGATCCAGTTCGACGGCTTCGTGTATCCGGCGTTCGACCAGATCGTCTCGCATGTCGCCAAGATTCACTTTCGGACACAGGGCAAGGTGATCGCGCCCCTCACGATTCGCATTCCGTTCGGCGGCGGGATCGGTTCGGTGGAACACCATTCGGAGTCGCCGGAGGCGTATTTCGCGCACACCGCCGGACTGCGGGTGGTGACACCGAGCAACCCGGCCGATGCGTATCTCATGATCCGCCAGGCGATCGCGCTGGACGACCCGGTGATCTTCTTCGAACCCAAGCGGCGCTACTGGGACAAGGCCGACGTCGACTTCGCCGCGCCCGACGACATCCCGCTGGACCGGGCGCGAGTGTGCGTACCCGGCGCCGACGCGACTGTTGTCGCCTACGGCGGCACCGTGGCGACCGCACTGACCGCGGCGAAAATCGCTACCGAGGAGGGGCATTCG
Organism: Nocardia sp. NBC_01009; assembly: GCF_045208035.1. NCBI lineage: Bacteria > Bacillati > Actinomycetota > Actinomycetes > Mycobacteriales > Nocardiaceae > Nocardia > Nocardia sp. NBC_01009. Next base: position 2,502,293 of record NZ_CP108695.1, read on the forward strand.
CTCGAGGTGATCGATCTGCGCAGCCTCTCGCCGATCGACTTCGACACCATCGAGGCGTCGGTCACCAAGACCGGCCGGCTGGTCGTGGTGCACGAGGCGCCGGTTTTCGCGGGGCTCGGCGCCGAAATCGCCGCGCGCATCACCGAGCGCTGTTTCTATCACCTGGAGGCGCCGGTGTTGCGCGTCGGCGGGTTCGACATCCCCTACCCCCCGGCTAAGCTCGAAAAGCACCACCTGCCCGACCCCGACCGCATCCTGGCGGCGGTCGATCGCTCGCTCGCCGCCTGACCTCGCCCGCTCAGTGAGAGGTGCCTCCGTGGCAGATCTGGAATTCCGGCTACCCGACCTCGGTGAAGGGCTCGCGGACGCCGAACTGGTGTCCTGGTCGGTGGGCATCGGCGACACGGTGGAGTTGAATCAGACGATCGCGGAGGTCGAGACTGCCAAGGCCGTCGTCGCGTTGCCGTCGCCGTTCGCGGGGACGGTCGTCGAGCTGCTCGCCCAGCCGGGCGACACCGTGCTGGTGGGCGCGCCACTGATCCGCGTGCGTACCGAGGCGGATGCTCCCGCGCCGACCGCCGCAGAACAAGACAACTCGGTGCCGGACAGTTCGGCGAACGGCACCGGACGCACCGCCGTGCTCGTCGGCTACGGTCCTGAAGGGGAAACGGTTTCCCGTCGCCGCAGGCCTGCTCCCGCCGCAGTGGAACCCGATGCGCCGCAGGATAATACGGTCGCACCGGTGCCGCAGACCGCCCGAGCCGCGGCGACACCAGCGGCCCGCAGGCTCGCCCGCGAACTCGGGATAGACCTCTGGTATGTCGCGGGTTCCGGACCTGACGGCGCGGTGACCGTCGAGGATGTCCGCGCCGCCGTCCCGGTCTCCCAGCCGCGCCCGGCGGCCACGCGCGCCCCGGCTCGGGCAGCGGCGGCTCCGCGGTCGGACAGCGATCAGCACGGCGGCCTGATCCGGCCCGCCGCCCGCGAGGAACGCACCCCGATCAGCGGCATCCGTAAGCGCACCGCGGCGGCCATGGTCGCGAGCGCTCGCACCATCCCGCAGGCGAGCACCTTCGTCACCCTCGACTTCACCGCATCGATGGAGTTGCTCGACCACTTGCGCACCACGAAGTCGTTCCAGGGGCTGACGCTGACTCCGCTCGCGCTGATTGCCAAGTCCGTTCTCGCCGCTCTCGCGGAATTCCCCGATATCAATGCCTTGTGGGACGAAGCGAAGCAGGAGATCGTCACCAAGCATTATGTGAATCTGGGCATCGCGGTAGCCACCGACCGCGGCCTGCTGGTGCCCAATCTCAAGGAAGCTCAGGCACTGAGTCTGCGCGAGCTGTGTCAGGAGATCGGATGGTTGGCCGAAACGGCCCGGTCGGGCAGCGCGACGCCCACCGATCTGCGTGGTGGCACCTTCACCATCACCAACGTCGGAGTGTTCGGTGTCGACATCGGGGTACCGCTGGTCAATCCCGGCGAGGCGGCGATCCTGTGCCTCGGCTCGATCCGCAAGCGGCCCTGGGTGTTCCGCGACGAGGTGGCCGTCCGCTGGGTCACCACCCTCGGCATCGGCTTCGATCACCGCATGATCGACGGTGAGCTCGCCTCCCGATTCCTCGCGACCGTCGCAGGTCTCCTCGAGGACCCGCTCACTCTCCTCGGCCGCATGTAGTCACACATTCGCCGATGCACGGGTACACAGCCGCCACGTCACCGCGGCGAGCGGGCGTAATCCTGGTGGTGCTCGGCGTGCTGCCACGTTTCGGGCGGATTCTGCTCACCGGCGGCGTACCGACCTCGAAATCCGACCCGGTGCCCGTCCCCGCCTGAGTCGCAACCACTTACCCGCTCGCTGATCAGGCCTGTGGTCTCATAGGACCGGTCCCCGAAAGTAAGGCATGGAGGCGGAACGCGCATGAACGACCGAGTCACTGTGATCTGGGCGCGCGAGCCCATCCCGGCCGGGCCGAGTGTGTTCCTCGCCGGCCCGACGCCACGGGACGCCGACACGCCGTCCTGGCGTCCGGCTGCCATAGCCGCCATCGAAGCGCACTGGCGAGGTCCTGGACCACTGCTGGTGCTTGCTCCGGAAACCGGGGGCGGGCTGCGGGAATCGGACTACGACGATCAGGTCGACTGGGAGGTCGCCGGACTCGACAGCGCCAGCGCGATCCTGTTCTGGATCCCGCGGGATATTCGGCGGCTGCCGGGCTTCACGACCAACGTGGAGTTCGGCCTGTATGCCCGCTCGGGCCGGGTCGTCCTCGGGTGTCCGCCGGATTGCCCGAACCCGGAGCGCAACCGCTACCTGGTGTCGACCGCGCGGCGCTATGGGGTGCCGGTGGTCGAAACCCTGACGGACACAGTCACTTCGGCGCTCGCGGTGGTCGGCGCCGCATCCGCACGCTGAGGGTTCAGGACCGAGCCGTGCGTCGGGTGAGGACCTGCCGGACCACCAGTCCGGCGATCAGCGCCCAGAAGGCCGCGCCGATGCCGAGGAAGCCGACGCCGGACGCGGCGATCAAGAAGGTGACGACGCCTGCTTCGCGGTGCTGCTCCGACTTCAGTGCGCCTGCCAATGCCGTGGCCAGGGTGGCAAGCAGAGCAAGGCCCGCAACGGTTTCCAGGGTGCCCTTCGGTGCGGTGGCGATCAGGGTGACCAGTGCGGCCGAGCCGAGCGCGAGGATCAGGTAGCTGACGCCCGTGGTGAAGGCCACGATCCAGCGTCGTTTGGGGTCCGGGTGCGCCGCGGGTGCGGCCGACAGTGCGGCGCTGATCGCGGCCAGGTTGATCGCGTGGCCGCCGGCGGGAGCGCCGAGGATGGTGCCGATGCCGGTCACGCTCATGGCCGCGCGCCATGGCACTTTGTAGCCGAAGGAACTCATCACCGCGATGCCGGGAAGGTTCTGCGAGGCCATGGTGACGATGTAGAGCGGGATTGCGACGCCGATCATCGCCTGCCAATTCCAGTGCGGCAGTGTCAGTTCGATCGAGGGCGCCATCGCGGCGAGATCGAGGTGCTTGTGCTGCACCGTGATGCTGATCCCCGCACCCACGGCGGCGGTCGCGAACGCCGCGATCACCGCCCACCGCTTGGCCACGCGTTGCAGCACCAGCCAGACGACGATCACCGGAACCACCACCGCCGGACTGGTCTGCACCGCTTTCACGGGAGCCAGGCACAGGGGCAAGAGCACCCCCGCCAGCATGGCCTGTGCGATCTCCACCGGAATCGCGGCAACCAGCCCGCCGAGCCGCTGCCACAATCCCGTGATCACGATCAGCACACCGGCGAGGGCGAACGCGCCGACCGCCGCGGCCCAGCCGCCCGCCACCGCGCCGGTGCTCGCGAGTAGCGCGGCCCCCGGCGTCGACCACGCCAGCGTGATCGGCATTCGATACCGATAGCTCAGCAACATCATGCCGACGGCTTGGGTGACACAGATCGCGAGCAGTCCCGACGCCGCCTGCGCCGAGGTGGCGCCGACGGCGGTCAAACCACCGAGCACGACCGCGAACGAACTGGTGAACCCGACCAGAGCGGTGACCACCCCGGCCCCGAGCGGGTGTGCGAGCCCTGTTTCGGTGGACCCTCCCTCGGCCTCGGGCCACCCTATCGGCTCGGGTGACCCGCTCGAACTGGTCAGCTCGGGGGACCTGCTCGAACTGGTCGGCTCTGGTGAAACGCTCGAAGCGGTCGGCATCGTCGGCTCTGGTGAAACGCTCGAAGCGGTCGGCATCGTCGGCTCCGGCGGCACGCTCGAACTGCCCGGCGCTGTCTGCTCATATGAGTCGGTCGGGTCCGGCGGAACCGTTGATCCGGGAAGCGCCGCAGGTTCGTGCGGCATCGTCGAATCCGGCATCGGATCGGTCGTTTCGGACGCCGGGGAAACGTGGGACATCTCCGGGATACTGCCGTCACCGGCCACCGCATGTCACCAGCCAGTGGTCCGGAAGTGGACTGAATTCCGGCCGCGATGTGGGCAAGACCACGGACACGGGGCGGATCGGTACAACCGGCGAGTACTTTCGATCCGCGCGGACACTGCCGCCCGCAACTGCGTAGGGTGGGGAAAGTCGGTGCTCGAGGGTACGGATTCTGAGCGAGGAGCTGTGGTGGGCGCGGTACTTATCTCGGCAGGGGAGTTGCGGGAAGCCTTGGCGGACAAGCAGGTTCGCCTGCTCGATGTGCGCTGGGCATTGGGTGACCCGGACGGCCCGCAGCATTATCTCGACGGCCACATTCCCGGCGCGGTGTTCGTCGACTTGGAGACCGAACTGGCCGCGCCGCCTTCGCCGGCGCGTGGACGTCATCCGCTCCCCGAGGTCGCGCAGTTGGAGAAGTGCGCGCGCAGCTGGGGTGTGCGGACGGGTGATCCCGTCGTCGTCTACGACGCGACCGGCGGCATGGCGGCGGCGCGGGCCTGGTGGCTGCTGCGCTGGGCCGGGATCGCCGATGTGCGGATCCTCGACGGCGGACTGCCCGCGTGGACGAGTGCGGGCGGTGCCATCGCCGCCGGCAGCGAGCCGGATCCCGAACCCGGCGATGTGCACCTCAGCCCAGGGCACCTGCCGACCATCGACGCCGACGTGGCGGCCAAATGGGACGGCGTGCTGCTCGATGCGCGCGCAGGCGAGCGCTTTCGCGGCGAGGTGGAGCCGATCGATCCGCAGGCGGGACATATCCCCGGCGCGCACAGCGCGCCGACCTCGGCGAACCTGGATGCCGCCGGACGCTTCCGCGCGGCGGACGAATTGCGTAGCCGCTTCGCCCAATTCGGTTCCGGGCCGGTCGCCGTGTATTGCGGTTCCGGTGTCACCGCGGCCCATCAGGTTGCTGCACTGGCGGTCGCCGGTGTGCAGGCCGCCCTCTATCCGGGTTCGTGGTCGCAATGGTCGAACGATCCCAAGCGTCCGATCGCCACCGGTAGCTGAGGTTCGATCACGGGCAGGTGCAGGCGACGTCGTGCCATGCGCGTTGTCGGTGGCGGTCACCGGCAGGTCGTATCGATGGCGACGGCGTTGTATCTGCTCGCGTAGGCAGTTGCCTGCACGGGCAGGTGGCAGCATGCGTCAAGAGCAGCAGTCATCGCCGAATGTCGGCAAGGCGTCGGATCTACCCGCACGAACCGACATACGTAGAACCTGGAGATCGTGCGCCCGGGCAAAAAGAATTGCCGCGGGCCGACCTCACAACCAGGCGCGAGCCAGTAACTCGTCGTCGGTGACCTCGCTCGAGCGTGGCGGGAACCTGGTGGCCGCGATGGATTCGACGCGCACGCCGTCATGCCCGATCAGCCACGATCCGCCGCGTTCCTCGCACTCCGCGATCTTGGCGAAAGCGGTGAGCAGAAAGGTGATCGCGTCATGCGGATCCAGTGTGCGGGCCAAGCGCTGTGATTCACCGGGGCGGGACAGGTCGAGCCACACGCCGCACTGTCCGTCCAGTCGCATACCGACGATCTTGGCGGTATTCACGAAGGTGATTTTGCGTCGTTCCCACGGCGTCGTAGGCGTAAAGCTCTGCTCGAGTGCCTGGAGCAGAATCGTCATGCTGCTGCCCTCCGACTTTCATAGATACCTAAAACTCTGTGGTAGATACCTAAGCTTCCCGCTGGCACCCAGTTCCGATTCAGCCACAATGACCAGGGGATATCCCAGTATGTTACGACCGCGCTCAGAAATCCAGGAATCCGGCGCGACGGCCCGCGCAGGCGTGTCGGACCCGCCTGCTTGGATGGATTGATGCTGCACGGTCTGTGGTCGCCGGGATCGGGGTTGCTGCTCTGGCAGCACTCGCCGGTCGTCGCGCTACCCGATCCGCTGGGCAGTGTGCTGCGGACATCGCGATTCCGGCATCGGGCCGAGGTGCTGGTCATCGGGTCGGATGCGGAGCAAATGCCGGTGCCCGGAGTGCCGGCCGAACGCGCGCAGGGGGTGGTCACCGGGCAAGCGCGTGGACATACGGCGGCGCACCTGCGTGCGCACGAGGCGCCGACCCAACAGGTGCGCGCGCACGCCATGGCACCGGCCGCAGCAGCGGGCGCGTTGCGGCAGCGGTTGCCCGCCGAGGCGGTCGCGGGGGATCTGCGCTTCCTCGCCCATGTCGCGCACGGCATCGAACGCTGGGCGCGGGCCGGCCGGATCGTGCCGGAGCTGCGCCGCGACGATGGCCAATGGTGGGTGCGCTGGCGGCTGGTCGGCGGCGAGCGGCAGCGCGCCTGGCTCGCCGAACTTGCCGTGGCCATGCCCCCCGCCCTTCGCGTTGCCGGTCGGCCCGGCGCAGTGCTCGACGACATGGTCGCCGAACTCACCGATCCCATTGCCAGAGAACTGCTCGACCTCGGGGAGTCGACCCATCCGCTGGTGGCCGCGCTGCTCGGTGATGTGGCTCTGGACGGCGGAAGTCACCGGCTGGCCGAGGCACTCGAACGGTGGCGCGCGAGCCTGACCGGTGATGAGCCGAATCTGGTGTTGCGGCTACTGGAGCCGGACGGCGAACTCGGCACCGAGGACGAGGCGGTGGCCCTGTGGCGCTTGGAGGTGTGCCTGCAGACCGAGGGTGAGGCCCCGAGTCCCGTACCGCTGCATGGTGATCCGAGTCTGGTTCGCACCGCGGTGGAAAAGCTGGGGGTCGCGCAACGCGCGTATCCGCGGCTGCGCGACCTGCCGAGTGACCCGCGCGCGCTGGATCTGCTGCTGCCGACCGAGGTGGTCGTCGACCTGGTCGCCCATGGTGCGCACGCGCTGCGGGCGGACGGCATTCGATTGATGCTGCCGCGGGCCTGGAACATTTCGTCGCCGACCATGCGCATGCGGGTGGACAGCGCCGTGCCTGCCGCCGAGAGCACGGTCGGTATGCGCGGACTCGTCTCCTACCGTTGGGAACTCGCGCTCGGCGACACCGTGCTGACCAAGGCCGAGATGCAACGACTGATCACCGCCAAATCCGACCTGGTGCAGCTGCGCGGTGAGTGGGTGCAGGCCGACCACAAGGTGCTCGCCGCCGCGGCCCGCTACGTCGCCGCCCACACTGACGACACCGAACTCACCTTCGCCGATCTGATCGGCGAACTCGGCGCGGGCCATGTCGCGAAGGTGCCGATCACCGAAGTCACCGCGACCGGCTGGGCCGCCGAACTACTCGATCAGGCGCGCGAACCCGAACCGGTGCCAACGCCGATCGGACTGAAGGCGCAACTGCGGCCCTACCAGGAGCGCGGCCTGTCCTGGTTGGCCACCATGAGCCGATTGGGTTGCGGCGCAATCCTTGCCGATGACATGGGGCTGGGCAAGACGGTGCAGGTACTCGCCCTGCTGGTGCATGAGCGCCAAGCGGCGGGCGGGTGGCCTGGCGATGGTGGACAGTCGGTCGACGGTTCGCCCGGTCCGACCCTGCTGGTGTGCCCGATGTCGGTGGTGGGTAACTGGCAGCGCGAGACCGAGCGGTTCGCGCCGGATCTGCGGGTGTGGGTGCATCACGGGGTCGGGCGGCTGGCGGGCGAGGAGTTGGACGCGGCGGTGGCGGACGCGGATCTGGTGATCACGACCTACGCGCTGCTGGCTCGGGATGCCACGGAGCTGGGTCGCAGGCAGTGGGATCGGATCGTGCTCGACGAGGCGCAGCACATCAAGAACGCGGCGACCAGGCAGGCGCGGGCGGCACGGTCGTTGCGGGCGCGGCATCGGCTGGCGCTCACCGGAACTCCGGTGGAAAACCGGCTGGAAGAGCTGCGGTCGATCATGGACTACGCGAACCCGAAGCTGCTGGGCACACCGCAGTCCTTCCGTGCGCGTTTCGCCGTGCCCATCGAACGGGAGCGTGACGAGAACGCGGTCAGCCGCCTGCACATGATCACCCAGCCGTTCGTGCTACGCCGGGTGAAGACCGATCCCACCGTGATCAGCGACCTGCCGGAGAAGCTGGAAATGACGGTGCGGGCCAACCTGACGGTGGAGCAGGCGGCGCTGTATCAAGCGGTGGTCGACGACATGATCGACAAGATCAGGGACGCGAAGGGTATGGCGCGCAAGGGCGCTGTGCTCGGGGCGCTGACCCGCCTCAAGCAGGTGTGCAACCATCCGGCGCATTTCCTCGGCGACGGTTCCGGCGTGCTGCATCGCGGCAGCCATCGCTCGGGCAAGCTGGCCCTGGTGGAGGACGTGCTCGACGCCGTGCTCGCCGACGGCGAGAAGGCATTGCTGTTCACCCAGTTCCGCGAATTCGGCGACCTCGTCGCGCCCTACCTCGTCGAGCGTTTCGGCACCGAGATCCCGTTCCTGCACGGCGGTGTGCCGAAGAAGCGCCGCGACACCATGGTGACCCGGTTCCAGGAGCCCGGCGGCCCGCCGTTGATGCTGTTGTCGCTCAAAGCAGGCGGCACCGGACTGAACCTCACCGCGGCCAATCACGTGGTGCACCTGGACCGCTGGTGGAATCCGGCGGTGGAGAACCAGGCCACCGACCGTGCGTTTCGCATCGGTCAGCAGCGCAATGTGCAGGTGCGCAAGCTGATCTGCGTCGACACCATCGAGGAGCGGATCGACGAAATGATCAGCGGCAAGCGGCAACTCGCTGATCTGGCTATCGAGGCGGGGGAGAACTGGATCACCGAGCTGAGCACCGACGAACTGCGTGATCTGTTCGCCCTCGGGGCGGAGGCGGTGGGCGATTGAGTCCCTACACCGACTACAGCAAGTACGGCAAGCGCCGCCCGGTGTCGGGCGGGGTCGAGGCGCGCAGCCGCCGTGGCGCATTCGGGCACACGTGGTGGGGGAAGGCACTGATCGAGGTGGTGGAGGCGATGTCGGAGCCGGGTCGGCTGGCCCGCGGCCGCACCTACGCCAGATCCGGGCAGGTGGTGAGTTATCGGATCGAGCCGGGCGCGGTGACCGCCGAAGTGCAGGGCAGCCAGCCCCGTCCGTTCACGGCAGTGTTCACCGTCCGACCGCTGCGGGACGAGGAACTCGCGTTGCTCATCGAGACCATCCGCACCGCACCGGGAATGCTCGCCGAGATCGCTTCCGGCGCCTTGCCGACGGGACTCGGCCCGCATCTATTGCCGACCACGGCCGCGGATCTGGATTTCGCCTGTACCTGCCCGGACCCCGGCTGGCCGTGTAAGCACGTCGCCGCGACCTGTTACCTGCTCGCCGAACGGCTCGACGAGCGCCCGCGCGAGATTCTGACGCTGCGTGGGCTCGATCTGGATACGCTCATCGCGGGCATCGAACGGGACCCGAATCCGGCGCAGTCCGATGATCCCTACGGCGACCGGACCGAGCTGCCGAAGCTCCCGAAGATCGAATTCCATTCGGCCATGGATGATTTGGATCCGGTGCTGTTGCGACGAGCGTTGCGCATGACCGCCGAGGACGAACAGATCGCCGCCGCCGGGCTGCGTGATCTGCGCACGCTCTACGAGGAGCTCGGTCGCTGACGGCGCATCACCGCGATCGAACGCCCCGGCTCCCTGCCACGAACACCGCGGTGAAGCACAGGGTCGCCAGGCCGGATATCACGATGACCGGTTCGGGGAAATACAGCAGGGCGATCCAGAAGACGCCTGCTGCCGCGACGACGCAGACGCCGTTGAACAGTGACCAGCGGGCAATCAATTGCGGGGCGGCGCGGACGGCGGAGATCACCACTAGCCCGAAAAGCAGGCCGAGCAGCCCCATTCCGACGCTGTAGCCGGTATTCAGGTCGAAGACGCTGAGCTGTCGGCCACCCTCGATCAAGGTCGTTGTGGTCCGCGCCGACAGCTCGTTGATTGCTTCCTCTGCTGGCGTATCCACGCCGCCGAAGACATGCACCACGAGCAGGTGCGCTAGGCCGATCGCGCCGAGCAGCGCGGCGCCGGTGAAATGGACGGGTGCGGCCCATCGTGCGGAAGTAGTGCTGCTCGATGCGGACGAGGTTGTTATCGCGGTCATCGCGACCTCCATAAACGCGGAAACTCGGGTTGCTCCCAGGAACAGAACAAAAGTTATGTTATAGGCTGGGCGATGTGGCAGGCAAGAGTTCATGGTTGGAATCGGGGCTGGCGATCCTCGGCACAGCGGGGCCGACCGGCCTCACGATCGACAAGCTGGTCGCGGCGACCGGACTCAGCACCGGGTCCTTCTACCACCACTTTTCTGGCATGTCCGGCTATAAGACCGCGCTGCTCGCGTACTTCGAGGAAATGCACACCACCCGCTACCTGCGCGAGGTGCGGGCGGCCGCCGAGCGGCTCGATGGACGCGGCCGGCTCGAGCTGCTGATCGACTTGGTGCTCGAAGACGATGAGCCGGCCAACATAGAAATGGCCGTGCGGGCGTGGGCACTCAACGACCCGATCGCCGCCGCGGCCAAGGAACGCGTAGACAACGCTCGGCTCGGTTTCTTGCGGATTCTTCTGATGGAGTCCGGATATGCGGAGACCGATGCACACGACATCGCGCAGATCCTCTACCTGCTCGTGCTCGGAGCAGGCAGTGTGCTCCCCGCAGTGCCACCGGAGCAGCTTCGCGAGCTCTGTCGTCGGATCGTGGGATGAGCATCGACCGGCGGGCTGTCCGCGAATCAGGCTGTGGCGCAACCGGTTCGGTGGCGGAGATCTCGGGCGTGGACAATCCGGGCGTGATGGGGAGGTGGTTCGGTGGCCATGGCTGCGGATGGACTGGGCGCGATCGGGTGATGGAGGGTAGTTCGGTGATCTCGGGCGTGGACAACCCGGGCGCGATCGGGCGGCGGCGGGTGGTGCTCAGGTCGCCTCGGGCGTGGACAGTCCGGACGTTGTTTCGGTGGCAGCGGGCGGTGATTCGATGACGACGGTCGCAGACGACCTCGGGGTCGAAGTCGTGCTCGCCGGACGGGTACGGCGGGTAGTGTCCCTGGTGCCCTCGCTGACCGAGGCGGTGGCGGCCACCTGCCCGGAAACCCTTGTCGCGGCGACCGATTGGTGCAGTCACCCGGCCGATCTGGATGTCGAGCGTGTCCGAGGAACCAAGAATCCGAACGTTCGCCGCATTGTCGAGCTGGCCCCCGACTTGGTGCTGTGCAACCAGGAGGAGAACCGCCGCATCGATGTCGAACGTCTGCGCAGCGCCGGAATCCCGGTGTGGGTCACCAGGATCGAGACGGTGCCCGCGGCCATCACCTCGCTGACCAGGCTTTTCACCGTTGCCCTCGGCGCCGCGGTGCCGACATGGCTCACCGAGGCCGAATCTTCCTGGGCCGCAATGCCACCCGCGCCCACCCGTAACGCCGTGATCCCCATCTGGCGCAACCCGTGGATGGTAGTCGGCCGCAACACCTTCACCGGCGACCTCGCCCGCCGCCTCGGCCTGAACCTGGTGCACGCCGACCGCCCCGGCCGCTATCCACGCCTCACCGACGACGAACTGACCGCGGATATCGACCTGGCCGTACTCCCCGACGAGCCATACGTCTTCACCGAAACCGACGGCCCCGACGCCTTCCCCGGCATCCCCGTGGCCTTGGTCGAAGGTCGCGCACTCACCTGGTACGGCCCCTCTCTCGCCACGGCCCGCGCTGTGCTTGCCGATCGAATAGACCGCGCGAGTTGACTGCTGTGCGAGGTGATCTCCGGGTGGCTGACGGCGGTGCGCGGGGCACCGTGCGGTCAACGCTGCGTGAGCTGAACGTCGAGCGGTGACCGCGGCGGCGGGTGTCTCAGCCGAGCTCGTAGTCGAACCAGAGGTGGTGGGTGCCGTCTTCGTCCACGGTCAGGCCGCCGGTGCCCTTGATTCCTGCCAGGTCGCCGGTGCCGCTGGTGGGGACGATGATGAAGAACTCGGCCCCGCGGTCGGTCCCGACTGTGGTTGCCGAGTGGGCGAAGTTGAATGTCCCCGCGGCGCCGTTCAGAGTGCCTTCGAAGGACTCCATCGCAACGTATGTACCGACTCCGGTGGCATGGTCGAACGCGGAGGTGAACAACGTTGCCGAGCGTCCCTTGATCTCACCTTCGAATTCTTTCTGGATGTGCGCGATACCGACCGAGAGCGCGGTGGTGATGGCCGGGTCTGGTACGACATCGGTCGGGACGAAGGACGGGACGGAAAAGGTGCCGGTTGCTTTCATGCGGCGAATGGTAACGACCGGCACCGACAAGTGCGGGCTGCTCGGGAGTCCGTGCCCTCGCAGTCGTTCGTCCTATGACAGACCCACTGGCCGCTCCAGGGGTCGAGGGCTCGGATGGGGATCGCCGGCGAATTGTCAGGGCGGTGATCGCAGCCGGACAGGGCCCGATCCTGTCGACAATCGATGGGCCGCCGGTTGCGCCCGTCGGAGCCCACAGCTCGACTCATCGGCCACCCGTGGCGAATCGGTAGTCGGAGAGGTCGAAGTGGCCGCTGCGCCAGGCGGCCTCGACGGTGGTGGACGGACGCAGCGGGACGTCGCCGTGCGCGTCGAAGTAATAGCTGTTGGCCAGCGCGCAGCTGTCCTGCCAGAAGACCTGGCCGTCGCGGCGCGCCAGCATTTCCTGGAAGAAGCGGTCGTTGGCTGCCTTGGTGACCTCCACGAGGGTGGCGTTGGCCGTACGGGCCTGTCGCAGGCAGCGCAGGATGTGCCTGACCTGATACTCGATCAGTGCAAAATACGACGAGCCGTTGTAGCCGTAGGGTCCGATGATGGAAAAGAAGTTCGGAAAGCCGGGCACGCTGACGCCCTCGTAGGCCTGCAATCTATTGTCGTCCCACCACTTTTCGAGATCGCGGCCGCCGACGCCGCGCAGATCGTAAGTCGGCATATTGCCGGATTCCATCACCTTGAAGCCGGTCGCCAGAATGAGCACGTCCGCTGGGTGCTCGATGCCGCTCGACGTGCGGACTCCGGTGGCGGTGATCTCCTGGATCGGGTCGGTTTCCAGCACGACATTGTCGCGGTTGAAGGTGGCCAGGTAGTCGTTGGAGAAGCCGGGCCGTTTGCAGCCGAGACCGTAACGCGGCGTGAGCTTTTCACGGATGACGGGATCGGCGACCTGGCGCCGCAGGTGCGCGAGCCCCGCCCGCTCGGCGAGCTTGGCCATCGGTAGCGTGCCGTAATAGTGCGCCGAGATCGGGAAGGTGAACTCCACGTAGGTCTGGCTGACCAGCCGGGTCAGCGTCCGTCCACCCGGCACGCGTAGCGCCAACCGGACCGGCTTCGGCAGCGGCAGATCCGGTCTGGGCAAACACCAGATCGGGGTGCGCTGAAACACCGTCAGTCGGTCGACCGCCGGTGCGATCTCGGGAATCACCTGGACCGCGGACGCGCCGGTCCCGATGATCGCGACACGCTTGCCGCGCAGATCCTGCCCGTGATCCCAGCGCGAGGTGTGCATGGTGACACCGTCGAAATCGGCGACGCCTGGGATATCGGGCAGCTTCGGCCTGGTCAGCACGCCGGTCGCGCTGATGAGGAAGCGTGCGGTGAGCTCGGTGCCGTCCCCGGTGTGCAATCGCCAGCAGTGCAGGTCTTCGTCGAACTCGGCCTCGGTAATCGTGGTGCCGAACCGGATCCGAGACCGCAGCTCGTATTTGTCCACGCACGATTCGGCGTACGCCTTCAGTTCCCGCCCCGGCGCGTACACCCGTGACCAGCTGGCCCGCTGATCGAAGGAGAACTGGTAGCTGAACGACGGTATGTCGACGGCGACACCGGGGTAGGTATTCCAATGCCACGTCCCGCCGACCCCATCGGCTTCATCCACGATCAGGAAGTCGTCGAACCCCGCCTCCCGTAGCTTTATCGCCGCGCCGATCCCCGAGAACCCGGCCCCGACGACGATCACCTGGTGATCGATCGCGTTGCTGCTCATGCGACCTCCTTTGGCCTGCGAGTTCACCTCGCCCTGGCGTCACACGGTCCGAATCCTCGGCGCAGTCGACGCCGTGCTCGATGCCATCCACGGTACGGCCTCCGCCTACGGTCAACCAGGCGATCGGCCGGCTGATCACTCGACGATCAGGACCTCAGCGTGCAGCTTTCTTGGTCACCGGAACCCTGTTCATCCCGGCGGGGCTACGACGTTCGTTCACCGACGGCCCGGGCCGAGTGTGGGCGCCCCGGCTGGTCGCCGTGTTCGGTGCGGGCCTGATCGCCGCGGGCGCATTCGTGGCGGATCCGGCCAATGGCTACCCGGTCGGGGCCGTCGAACGGGAACTCAGGTTGCGGTATCGATTCGGTACAGCTGTAGCGCGGTGGTTCGGAAGATCTGTTCGAGTTCGGGTCTGCCGCCGCCGTGGCCGGTGATTGCGGCGGCTATCACCTCCACACTGTTGCCGATACTTGTAATCGGTTTGTCTACCGGGAAATTGGAGCCCCACAGGAGTCGGTCGGCGCCGAAGACGTCGAGTGCGTGTTCGACGAGTGGGCCGATCCGGTCCAGGAGTGCGGGGACCGGTGTCGGGTGACCCCGACGGGGGACCGGATGGCCGAGAACGGGCATCATCAGGCCGCTGACCTTCGCGAACACGTTCGGATTCGCGGCAAGCGCGGTGAGATTGTCGCGCCAGCGGATGAACAGTTCGCGGCGCAGGCTCGGATTCGTGCCGGTGTGCTTGCCGACGGGGCCGAAAATGCCTGCGGGAGTGCCGAGATGGTTCAGTACGATGGGCACCTCGGGATATCGTGCGGCCAACGCGGTGACATCCGGTAGTGCGTGCGAATACACCCACGCCTCGAAGCAGAGACCGCGCTCTGCCAGCGCCGCGAAGCCGTCCAGGAATGCCTTCGTGGTGAGGGCGCTTTCGGTCTTGGTGAACGAGCGCACATCGTGGTCGGGGTGGTGGGCGACCATGGCGCGAATGCCGCGCAGCAGGGGAGACGCGGCGCGATGCGCGTCGAGCAGCTCGGCGAAATTCGGTGCTGCGGGATTCGCGTGGCCGAGGGTCGCGCCGAGCGCGGGATTCACGCCGCCGAACGGTAGCTCTGCGACCCAACGGGTTTCGTCGGCTGCGGCCAGCGGTCCCGCTCCCGACCACCCGACCTCGATGTGCACGATCGCCTCGACCGGAGTCGCCTCCGCATCCGCGCGATAGTCCGCCGGCAGGTAGGGATGCGCGAAAAATGTTGGATCACCGACGAATTCGCGGTCTCGCCGCGGCGCGAGCCGGATCGCGATCTCGATCGGCAGCGGCAAGTACTTGAACAGCCGCGCCATGGCGCTGAAGTCTCGTGGCGTCGCCAGTGGATCCCACTGGTGGATGTGCGCATCGATGATGCGAATGCCTGTGAGGTCCATGGTGCCCGTCCCGTCGACGCCGACCGTCCGCTCCGGCGATTGTCACATGTCACCGCGGGAGCGGGGGCGATAATCACCGGGTGCAAGCAGAGCATCCGACGTCCGCCGCTTTGCAGCGGCTGGTCGACGAGGGGGTGTTGACCGCGGCCCAGCTCGAGGCGGTCGCAGCGGCGCTGGCTGCCGAGGAATCCGGCAATCGGCCGCCGCCGGGCAAGCTGCTCGCCGAGATCGCCGCCTATATCGGTGCCGGGTTGCTCTTCGGCGGCGGCGGGCTCGTGCTCGCCGGATCCTGGGAGGACATGGCGCGTGCCGCCCGGATTGTCACCTTCGCGGTGGTGACGATCGGGCTCACGGCCGGTGGGATCGCAGTGGCCGGTGGATCTTCCACGCTGTTCCACCGCGCGGTCGACGGAAGCACCGCGCGGCTTCGGCTCGCGACAGTGCTGTTCGCCCTTGCCTCGGGGGCAGTGACCGTGACGGTGGGCACTGCGATAGGTAGCGGCGACAGCGCCGCCGGGTGGGTCGGTGCGACCGTCGCGGGCACACTGGCGGCCATCCTCGGCTACCTCGCGCTTCCTTCGCTGACCGGCTTGCTCACCTGCGCTGTTTTCAGTGCCTGCATGGTCCCTGCGGTGCTCGATGTGACCTTCGGCATCGACGAGCCGTGGATCGGCGTCGGCTTGTTCGGGCTCGGCGGAATCTGGTTCGCGCTCACCCGAATCGGCGCATTCGCCGAGCTATGGGCCGGCTACTCGGTGGCGATCCTGATCTCGCTGCTCGGCGCTCAACTGACCGGGGACCACAATCTGACCCCGGCCTACTTGCTCACCGCCATGGTGGCCGTCGCCTGCTTCGCGCTCTATGCCGCGCAGCGCTCGGCCGTTCTGGTCATCGGTGGCGGCGTCGCGGTTGCCGTGGCTGCGGCGGAGGCGGTATGGCAGTGGACCGACGGAGCAGTCGGCGCGGCGGGTTCGGTATTGGCCGTCGGCGCAATAGTTCTCATCATCGGCGCGGTACTGCTCGCGCGCGCGTCGAAAACGTCCCCGTAGCCGTCGCTGCTCAGCGCGGTAGGTTGCCCGCACAGTGCGCACGGTGGCCTCGGCTTCGGCGTACTCATGTGCGGTGGTCGCTGAGCCGGCGTGGTTCGGTGGTTTCGGCTACGGCGCACTCAGCTAGCAGTGTGTTGCCGAGTTCGTGTCGTTCGGTGGTTTCGGCCACCGCGCACTCGGCCGTTTGAACTAGTCGGTTCAAATGAGGAGATGGTCATGATCGTTCACCTGTTGCGTTTCGGATTCCGGAACGAGGCCACGGACGCCGATCGGGCAGCGGTGCTCGCCCTGATGAAGCGGACCGCCGCCGTGGAGTCGGTGTCGTTAGACGTTGCGGCGGTATTGGCCGCCGACGGTGAAGAACGTGTCGGTGATCTGCTGCAACGTGCAGACCCGGGCCGCGTCCATCAGGACCTCGAAGATGTTGCCATCGGTGCGGGCCACGGCGTCCAGGCGCGCAAGGGCGTCGTGGGCCTCGTCGCGATGACGCTGCTGGAATTCGCGGACCCGATCGAGTTGCGACTTCTTCTCCGTTTCGGTGCCGCGGGCAAGTTCGAGTTCACGGTGCGGTTCGCCGTGCGGATTGCGGAAGGTGTTGACACCGACGATCGGCAGCGAGCCGTCGTGCTTACGGCGCTCGTAGAGCATGGATTCGTCTTGGATGCGGCCGCGCTGGTAGCCGGTCTCCATTGCGCCGAGCACGCCGCCGCGCTCGCTGATCCGCTCGAACTCGGTGAGCACCGCCTCCTCGACCAGGTCGGTGAGTTCATCGATGATGAAGCTGCCCTGCAGCGGGTTTTCGTTCATCGCGAGGCCCCACTCACGGTTGATGATCAGCTGGATAGCCAGCGCGCGGCGCACCGATTCCTCGGTGGGGGTGGTGACCGCTTCGTCGTAGGCGTTGGTGTGCAGGCTGTTGCAGTTGTCGTAGATGGCGATGAGGGCCTGCAACGTGGTGCGGATGTCGTTGAAGTTCATCTCCTGCGCGTGCAATGAGCGGCCCGAGGTTTGAATGTGATATTTCAGCTTCTGTGAGCGTTCGTCGGCGCCGTACTTGTCGCGCATGGCCACGGCCCAGATACGCCGTGCGACACGGCCGATCACCGAATACTCCGGGTCCATGCCATTGGAGAAGAAGAACGACAGGTTCGGCGCGAACTCATCTATCCGCATGCCGCGCGCGAGGTAGGCCTCCACATAGGTGAAGCCGTTGGCGAGGGTGAAGGCCAACTGGCTGATCGGGTTCGCGCCCGCCTCGGCGATGTGATAGCCGGAGATCGAGACCGAGTAGAAGTTGCGAACTCCGTTGCGCACGAACCACTCCTGAATATCGGCCATCATGCGCAAGCTGAATTCGGTGGAGAAGATGCAGGTGTTCTGGCCCTGGTCTTCCTTGAGGATGTCGGCTTGCACCGTGCCGCGCACCGTGGCAAGGGTCCGCACCCGGATATCGGCGGCCTCGTCGGCGGTGGGTCGGCGGCCCTCGGCAGCCGAGAACCGTGCCAGCGCTTGGTCGATGGCGGTGTTGAGGAAGTAGGCGAGGATGGTCGGCGCGGGTCCGTTGATGGTCATCGACACCGAGGTGGTCGGTGCGGTGAGATCGAATCCGTCGTAGAGGACCTGCATATCGTCGACCGAGGCGATCGACACCCCCGAGGTGCCGACCTTGCCGTAGACGTCCGGGCGTTCGTCGGGGTCGCGGCCGTAGAGGGTCACCGAGTCGAAGGCGGTGGAAAGCCGGGTCGCCTCGGCATGTGCGGAGAGCACCTTGAAACGGCGGTTGGTGCGGAACGGATCGCCCTCGCCCGCGAACATGCGGGCCGGATCTTCGTTGTCGCGCTTGAACGGGAACACGCCCGCGGTGAACGGGAAGCGGCCGGGCAGGTTCTCCGAGCGCAGGAAGCGCAGCAGCTCACCGTGATCGGTATAGCGCGGCAACGCGACCCGGGCAATGCTGCTGCCCGACAATGATTCCCGACGCAACGGCGTCCGGATCTCTCGATCGCGCATCCGCACCACCTGCTCGGCGCCGCGGTAACTTTCGGCGACGGCGGGCCAGTCGGCGAGCAGAGCCGCGTTCTCGGTGGACAGTTCCGAACGGGCGTTGTCGAGCAATGCGGCGACCGCTGTGTCGTCGGGGAGTTCCGCCAGCACCTGTTCGAAGCGCTGAACTCGTTGCGCGGCACGCACTTGCTGCTCGGTGTCGGCGTGATAACCGCGTACTGTTTCGGCGATCTCGGCGAGGTAGCGCACCCGGGCCGGCGGGATGATCTGGGCGAAGCGGGTCGATGCGCGGGTCTCGACCCTGGGCAGCGTCCCGGGTTCCAGTCGCAGGCCGTGCTCGCCCAGGCGCGCGGTCAGGTGCTGGTAGAGCGCGGTCACGCCGTCGTCGTTGAATGTCGCAGCGCTGGTGCCGAATACCGGCATATCGTCCGGGCTTGCCCCGAACGCCTCACGATTGCGCATCAGCTGGCGCGAGACATCGCGCAGTGCGTCGGCGCCGCCGCGGCGTTCGAACTTGTTGATCGCCACCACATCCGCGTAGTCCAGCATGTCGATCTTCTCCAGCTGGGAGGCTGCGCCGAATTCCGGTGTCATCACATACATCGACACGTCCACGTGGTCGACGATCGCGGTGTCGCCCTGGCCGATGCCCGGCGTCTCCAGAATCACCAGGTCGTATCCGGCGGCTCGGCAGGCCGCGATGATCACGTCGATATTCTGCGGTAGTTCGTGATTGCCGCGCGTGGCCAGCGACCGGAAGAAGATATGGTCGCCGTCCAAGGCGTTCATCCGAATGCGGTCGCCCAGCAGTGCGCCGCCGCCGCGGCGTCGAGTCGGATCGACAGCGAGGATCGCGACACGGACCTTGTCTTGCTGATCCGAGCGCAGTCGGCGAACCAATTCATCTGTGAGAGAAGACTTTCCGGAGCCACCCGTGCCGGTAATGCCCAGCACCGGTACGGCCCGCGCAGCCGCCGCCGCGGTCAGCGCGTCGCGTTCGGCAGGAGTGAGGCTGTCCTGTTGCAGGCAGGTGATAGCCCTGGCCAGCGCAGTGCGTTCGCCCGCGAGCACCGCATCGATCGAAGGCCGGTCGGTCGACAGATCGACATCGCACTGTCGGACCAGTTCGTTGATCATGCCGGGTAGGCCGAGCCGCTGTCCGTCCTCGGGCGAGAAGATCGTCACGCCGGATTCGGCGAGCCGCGCGATCTCCTCGGGGACGATCACGCCGCCGCCACCGCCGAAGATCCGCACCTGCTCCGCCCCGGCCTCGCGGAGCGCGGTGGCCAGGTATTCGAAGTACTCGAGGTGCCCGCCCTGATACGAGCTGACCGCAACGCCCTGCACGTCTTCCTCGACCACCGCGGCGACGACCTCGTGCACCGCTCGGTTGTGGCCGAGATGAATCACCTCGGCGCCCTGTGATTGCAGGATGCGCCGCATGATGTTGATCGCCGCGTCGTGCCCGTCGAACAGGGCGGCGGATGTCACGAGTCGGACGGGGTTGGCGGGCGTGTGAAGCGCGCTGCTATCGGCCACGGTGGTCCTCCGTCGGGTCCTTTTGGCGCCCGATACTAGGACGTCAAACTAATTCTACGGTGAGGGTGGTCACAATGTCATGCAGCTTGCATGGCGGCCTTTGTGGCGGTTGCGTGGGCGTTCGTGGCGTAGATGCTCGCGGTCGGAAGTGCTGCGGCAGCGGCTCATCCATCGGAGGCCGCTCTCGCATGATCCTGCGGGCCGGCGCTGTGAGTGGCCCCCTGTGCGGAACGGCGACTCTCGGTGTGGCGCGGGCGGTCGCACCGCCATCGCTGCCCTCGGGCGGCGCGTACTGGAGCCGCGCCCCTGCGCCCGCGGCCCTCGCTCTGAACCCCTGGGCTGGCCCTTCTTTGTCTGACCTGCGGTTTTGGAGAGTGGTGTATCCCACATCTGCACCCTTGCCTGGATTTACTTGGACATCCAACTATAGGATGACCATAAATCTGGCGTGGAGTCCACGCCGCCGCTGTCGACACCTGAGGACTGGCATGGTTCGCGAACTCACACACTTCATCGGCGGGCAGCACGTTGCCGGCACGTCCGGCAGGTTCGGCGATGTCTTCGATCCGAACATCGGGGCGGTGCAGGCGCGGGTGCCGCTGGCGAGCAAGTCGGAGGTCGAGGCGGTCATCGCCGACGCCGCCGAGGCGCAGCAGGTGTGGGCCGCGTTCAATCCGCAGAAGCGGGCGCGGGTGTTGATGAAGTTCCTGACCTTGGTACAGGACGAGATGGATTCGCTGGCCGCGTTGCTGTCGAGCGAGCACGGCAAAACCATCCCGGACGCCAAGGGCGATATTCAGCGCGGCCTCGAGGTGATCGAATTCGCTACCGGCATCCCGCACCTGCTCAAGGGCGAGTACACCGAGGGCGCGGGCACCGGTATCGACGTCTACTCGATGCGGCAGCCGCTCGGTGTCGTCGCGGGCATCACCCCGTTCAACTTCCCGGCCATGATCCCGTTGTGGAAGGCCGGTCCGGCGCTGGCATGTGGGAACGCGTTCGTGCTCAAGCCTTCCGAGCGCGACCCCTCGGTGCCGCTGCGCTTGGCCGAGTTGTTCCTGGAGGCGGGTCTGCCTGCGGGTGTGTTCAATGTGGTCAACGGCGACAAAGAGGCCGTCGACGCACTGCTGCACGATCCAAGGATCAAGGCCGTCGGGTTCGTCGGTTCTACGCCGATCGCGCAGTACATCTACGAGACCGCGACCGCGAACGGCAAGCGCGCGCAGTGCTTCGGCGGCGCGAAGAACCACGCGATCGTGATGCCCGACGCCGACCTCGACGACGTCGCAGACCAATTGATCGGCGCCGGTTACGGTTCGGCGGGCGAGCGCTGCATGGCCATCTCGGTCGCGGTGCCGGTCGGCGAGGAGACCGCGGATCGCCTGGTCGCCAAGCTCACCGAGCGGGTGCACAAGCTCAATATCGGTCGCTCCGACGATCCCGGCGCCGACCTCGGTCCGCTGGTCGGCGCGGACGGCGTGAACCGGGTGAACAACTACGTCCAGATCGGCATCGACGAGGGCGCGGAACTGGTCGTCGACGGCCGCGGGCTGACTGTGGAAGGCGGGGAGAACGGCTACTTCGTCGGCGCCACCCTGTTCGACAAGGTCACCCCGGAGATGCGGATCTACAAAGAAGAGATCTTCGGGCCGGTGGTCAGCGTGGTGCGCGCCAAGGATTACGAAGAGGGCCTGCGCCTGGCCAACGAGCACGAATACGGCAATGGCGTAGCGATTTTCACCCGCGACGGCGACACCGCCCGCGATTTCGCCGCCCGCGTCCAGGTGGGCATGGTCGGCATCAATGTCCCGATCCCGGTCCCGATCGCGTACTACACCTTCGGCGGCTGGAAGCGTTCCGGTTTCGGCGACCTGAACCAGCACGGCCCCGATTCGATCCGCTTCTACACCAAGACAAAGACGGTGACGCAGCGTTGGCCTTCCGGACTCAAGGAGCTCGGGCCTGTGGGTCGCTCCGCAGGCTCCACGCCCAACGCCTTCGTCATCCCGACGATGGACTGAGGTCATGTTCGTACTCGACGACGACGAGAAGGCGATCTCCGAGACGGCCCGCTCCTTTGCCGACGAGCTACTCGCCCCGAATGCCCTCGAATGGGATGAGCAGAAACACTTCCCGGTCGATGTGGTGCGCAAGGCGGGCTCGCTGGGCATGGGCGGCATCTACGTGGGCGAGGATGTCGGCGGCTCCGGGCTGCGCAGGCTCGATGCCGTCCGCATCTTCGAGCAGCTCTCCACCGGCTGCCCGGCCATCGCCGCCTATATCTCCATCCACAACATGGTTTCGTGGATGATCGACAGTTACGGAAACGAGCAGCAGCGTCACCGCTGGCTGCCCCGGCTCACCTCGATGGAATGGCTCGGCAGCTATGCGCTGACCGAGCCCGGCGCCGGATCCGACGCGGCCGCCCTGAGCACCAAGGCCGTTCGCGACGGTGACGACTATCTGCTCACCGGGGTGAAGCAATTCATTTCCGGCGCGGGCAGCACCGACGTGTACGTCGTGATGGCGCGCACCGGCGATGCGGGTGCGCGTGGCATCTCGGCGTTCATCGTCCCCGCGGACACACCGGGAATCTCTTTCGGCGCCAACGAGAAGAAGATGGGCTGGCACGCACAGCCCACCCGTCAGGTGATCCTCGACGCGGTCCGGGTGCCGGCTGCGAATCGACTCGGCCCGGAGGGCAACGGTTTTCGGATCGCCATGAACGGGCTCAACGGCGGACGATTGAACATCGCCGCCTGCTCGCTCGGCGGAGGTCGCGCGGCACTGGACAAGGCGGTTGCCTACCTGGGCGAGCGCAAAGCCTTCGGCGCCCGACTGTTGGACAACACCGCTCTGCAATTCGAGCTGGCGGATATGCGCACCTCGTTGGAAGCGGCTCGCACTCTACTGTGGCGTGCCGCGGCGGCACTGGATGCCGATGCCGACGACAAGGTCGAGTTGTGCGCCATGGCAAAGCGATTCGCGACCGACGCCGGTTTCGATGTCGCCAACAAGGCGCTTCAGCTGCACGGCGGCTACGGCTACCTGGCCGAATACGGCGTCGAGAAGATCGTCCGCGATCTGCGGGTGCACCAGATTCTCGAGGGCACGAACGAAATCATGCGGGTGGTTGTCGCCCGCTCGGTGGTAGGAGCGGCATGACCGAAACAGAACCCGACATCCTGATCGACAAGCGCGACGGCCTCGGCCTGATCACGCTGAACCGGCCCAGGGCCATCAATGCGCTGAATCACGAGATGGCGCTTGCCATGTCGCGCGCACTGCGCGAGTGGGCCGAGGACGACGAGGTGCGCACCGTCGTCGTCACCGGCGCGGGGGAGCGCGGGCTGTGCGCGGGCGGCGACATCGTCGCCATCCACCACGACGCGAAGGCCGGCGGCGACGCCGCCACCAGCGCGACGGCCGCCTTCTGGCGCGACGAGTACATCCTCAACGCGCTGATCGGCCGCTACACCAAGCCCTACGTCGTTGTCATGGATGGCATCGTGATGGGCGGTGGCGTCGGTATTTCCGGCCACGGCAGCCATCGCATCGTCACCGAACGCTCCAAGATCGGCATGCCTGAGGTCGGCATCGGTTTCATCCCCGACGTGGGCGGCACCTACCTCTTGGCTCGCACCCCCGGCGAGATCGGCACGCACATCGCGCTGACCACCGCACGGATGGGTGCGGGCGACGCCATAGCCACCGGCTTCGCCGACTACTACGTGCCCTCGGAAAACATTCCGGCACTGCTGGAAACGCTGCGCTCGGAGACGGCCGAGATCGCGATCGCCAAGTTCGCAACGGACGCACCGGAATCCGAGTTGGTCGCCCAGCAGGACTGGATCGATGCCTGCTACAGCGCGGACTCCGTCGAGGAGATCGTTGCCCGACTGCAGGCGAGTGATTCCCCTGCTGCGGTCAAGGCCGCTGCCGATGTGCTCGGCAAATCACCTGTCGCGCTGAAAGTCACGCTGCGCTCACTGCGTGCGGCCCGCGCCGCGTCGAGCCTTGAGGCAGTGCTGAACGAGGAGTACCGCGTTTCGGTCGCCTCGTTGGCCTCGCATGATCTGGTCGAGGGCATCCGCGCGCAGGTGATCGACAAGGACCGAAACCCGCAGTGGTCGCCCGCGACGCTCGCCGACGTCACGGCGGCGCAGGTCGACGCATACTTCGCCGAATTGGGCGAGTACGAACTGGGTTCGACGATTCCGGAGGGACAACAGTGAGTAAGAAGATCGGCTTCCTCGGCCTCGGCCACATGGGCGGACCCATGGCCGCCAACCTGGTGCGGGCGGGCTACGACGTCATCGCCTTCGACCCGGTCCCCGCCGCGCAGGAGCAGGCGCGCAAGGACGGCGCCACCGTGGTGGACACCGCCGCCGCGGCGGCCGCCGACCGCGATGTCGTGATCACCATGCTGCCCAACGGCAAACTGGTCCTCGACGTCTACGCGGATCTGCTCCCCGCCGCCGCACCGGGCACGCTGTTCATCGACTCCTCGACCATCGATGTCGCCGACGCCAAGGCCGCGGCCGTGCTCGCCGTCGGCGCAGGTCATCGCGCACTGGACGCCCCGGTGTCCGGCGGTGTCGCAGGCGCTGCCGCCGGCACGCTGACCTTTATGGTCGGCGGCAGTGCCGCGGACTTCGCCGACGCACTGCCGGTGCTCGAGGTCATGGGCGGCAAGGTCGTGCACTGTGGTGGCCCCGGTGTCGGCCAAGCCGCGAAGATCTGCAACAACATGCTGCTCGGTATCTCGATGATCGGTTTGTCCGAGGCACTGGTGCTCGGTGAGAAGCTGGGCCTGAGCCACCAGTCGTTCTTCGACGTCGTCTCCACCGCGTCGGGCCAGAGTTGGGCGCTGACCAACTACTGTCCGGTCCCCGGTCCGGTGCCGACCAGCCCGGCCAACAACGACTACCAGCCCGGTTTCGCCACCGCGCTGATGACCAAGGACCTCGGTCTCGCCGCGAACGCCCTGCGCGACAACGGCATCGACGGCCGGCTCGGCATGCTCGCCGCCGAGATCTACACCCGGTTCAACCAGGCCGAGGCTGGAAAGGACTTCTCGGCTATCGTCACCGATATCCGTAACCGTTCCGACCAAGAGGGTGCCTAAAAAGATGGACGCATCGCGAAGCGATTCCGTGGGGGGTGGGGGTCGAGTGACGGGAGGGCCAGACTTCGAGACGATTCTGCTGGAGCGTAAGGGCCGGGTCGGCTGGATCACGCTGAACCGCCCGAAGGCGCTCAATGCGCTGAATGCGCAGGTCCTCGACGATGTCATCGCCGCGCTCGACGAACTGGAGCACGACGACGCGATCGGCGCCATCGTCATCACCGGCTCGGAGCGTGCCTTCGCGGCGGGCGCCGACATCAAGGAGATGCAGCCCAAGTCGTACATGGACATGTTCATGAACGACTACTTCGCGCGCTGGGATCGGCTTGCCGCATTCCGTAAACCCACCATCGCCGCGGTCGCGGGGTACGCACTCGGTGGTGGCTGTGAGCTGGCCATGATCTGCGACATCCTGCTCGCCGCCGACAACGCCAAGTTCGGCCAGCCGGAGATCAAGCTCGGTGTCATCCCGGGCATCGGCGGCTCGCAGCGCCTGACTCGCGCCGTCGGCAAGGCCAAGGCCATGGACCTGGTGCTCACGGGCCGCAATATGGACGCCGAGGAAGCCGAGCGTGCCGGCCTGGTTTCCCGCATCGTGCCTGCCGCCGATCTGCTCGACACCGCACTCGAGGTCGCCGAGACCATCGCCTCGATGTCGCTGCCGGTCACCATGATCGCCAAGGAAGCCGTCAACCGCTCGTTCGAAACCACCCTCGCCGAGGGCCTGCGCTTCGAACGCCGAGTCTTCCACTCGCTCTTCGCGATCGAGGACCAGAAGGAAGGCATGTCCGCCTTCGTCGAGAAGCGCCCCGCGAAATTCACCAACCGCTGACCACAGCCGATGAGGGAGGCCCGGCCGAGCACTTCGGCCGGGCCTTGTGGTTTTCAGACCCCGCGAAAAGGCCGCGACAGGTTGGCGTCGGCGAAGGCCGCCAGAGCTCGGCCGTCGACGGCGAGGCGGTAGAACGCGGTTCGGCAGATCCCGGAGACCGCGGTGACCACAGCGGCTGTCACGAGCAGCCAGACAACGGCCGACGCCATGACGAGAAACGCCGCGGCGACACTGACGCCGAACAGAAAGCCGCTGGCGAAGAACACAACCACGCCGGGAACGATCAACAGGGTAGTGAGCAAGCCGAAGCCGGTCTCACCGACGACGTTGCCGCCGCCCCATGTGCGTTGCACAGCCGCCGATGACTCCCGCGCGGCGTCGGCGACCCGCGAGCGGCACCATCAACGCGAGCCCGACCACGATGTACGCCCCCCCCGACAACACCGGAAACAGCGCCAACTCTTTGCGCGACTTCAACACTGTGGCAGAGGTTTTGAAGATCTGCCGGGAATGCGCGAATGCCACCCGTGTCCCCCTTCGCAGCTTCGGGTGCTGACGCGCTCATCGTAGCGAGAGCGGCTCGCGTGCGATGTCCGAAGCTCGGTCGGGTTCGGGTGCGACGATCGATCAGCCGAAGGGCGTTGCCGGGATCCCCGCCACCTCTACCGGAGTCGGCGCGGTCCCCCCGCCGGGGGTCTGCGCCGAATTCTTGCCCATGGCAAGCAATCCGGCGATGGTTGCGCCGAGTGCCACGGTGACCGCTACGGCGGCGATGAGTTTTCTTCGGCCGACGGTGCGCGAGGGGAGGGTGGGCAAGGTTGCGCCGGTGCGGATTCGGGCCATGCGGACGTCGCCGGTGGGGCGTTCGGCGGCGAGCAGGACGGCGCCGCGGGCGGAGACGTATTCGGGTTCGGAGTCGTAGATGATCGGCAGGTCGGTCATTTCGCCGAGCGCCTCGCGGATGCTCGGGTTGCGGGTGCAGCCGCCGAGCAGGACCATCGCCTCGGGCTGCACGCCGGTTTCGTCGATGAGCTGACGGACGAACGACGCCGAATGATGGATGCTCGCCGCGCACAGTTCGGCGAGGTCGCTGCGGGTGACAACGGCTCGGCCGCCGGTGGTGGGGTCCATGGCTGTCACCACCCTGGCGCTGCTCAGGGCTTCGCGGTGTCTGCGGCTTGTCAGTTTGTCGGTCAGCACGCTGCCCCTGGCCAGTTGCCAGCGCAGCAGTGCGTCGTAGCCGTCGCCGCCGAGCACGGTGCTGCGTTTGCTGGACAGGATGGTTTCGGTCCGGCAGTCGGCGTGCGTGATGGTCAGGCCGGAGCTGCCGAGGTCGTAGAGGATCACCGAGCCGGTGTCGGGGAGCAGGCCGGTGAAGCGTAGATACCGCAGCTGGGCAAGTGGTTCGTCGACGATGGTGAGCCGGGTGCGGCCCGCCGCGGCCCGGATGGACTCAACGTGCAGTGGGCAGCGGCAGGTCACCGCGGTTCCGGTGATCAGCTCGTCGCGGCGCTCGGCGGATCCGCTCATCTGGCGAATCGCCTCGAAAACGGGCTCGTCGACGCCGCCGCCCGCACGTCGCGGCACCTGGCAGCGATCGATCGGGGGGAGGTGCGGCTGATCGGAATGTGTCAGCATCGCGCGCGCGCCTCCAGCACCCGCCGATACCCCCAAGACCAGCACCATGGACTCCATGGTGAACCTTTTCCGCGCCGCTGCCAAGACGACAGGGCTGGGAATTCGCTAGTTGGATGCCGGACCGTTACAGGGCGGTCGTTCAGTTCGGGTAGTACCAACCAGTTCTCGTGCGGAAGTCAGCGATCGGTCGCGGTCCAACGAGCTGGCTCGCCTTCGGTGTCGAAGTCGCCTGCGGCATGCCGGAATTCTGCGAGCAACTGCAACAACGTGTGCAGCCGATCCGGCTCCAGCCCGGGTACCGCGAACACCTTCGCATTGAGCTCCTCGGTCGCTTCGGCGACCAGTTCCCTTCCGGCATCGGTGATTTCGATCAATGTTGCCCGACGATCGCTGGGGTGCGGTACCCGTTCGACGAGCCGCGCGGCTTCGAGTCGGTCGACGGTATTCGTCACGCTTGTCGGGTGCACTTGAAGTCGGGCGCTCGCCTTGGCCATCGGCAGCGCGCCGGTCTTGCTGAAGTTCAACAGCATCAGAAGTTCGTAGCGTGAGAAGGTCAGACCGGTCGGTTTCAGAGCCTCGTCGACTCGGGCCATGACGATTTGCTGGGCTCGCACCAGAGAGGTCACGGCGGCCATTCCGTCGGCGACATCACCCCAGCCGTGGTCGACCCACTGGCGATGGGCCTCCTCGATCGGGTCCACTGGGAGAGGGCGTGGCCGAGACATGACCTCGATCATTCCATGCGCACGGCCACCATTCCGCCATCCCGTCACATCCGGCCCGGCTCGGCGAACGCGCGAACCCACTTCGAATCAGAGTGAGCGCAAGGGTGGGCGGGCTCGGCTCGAAACGGCACTATTCAATGCGAGGCGGGCGTGGCTGAGTGGTTGAGGCAACGGTCTGCAAAGCCGTTTACGCGGGTTCAATTCCCGCCGCTCGCTCTATGCGGTCAGGAGTGCCGCCTGGGTGCTCGGCTCGGTGAACACCATCACCGAGCCGGGCACCCTGCTGGTTCAGGATTCGTCTACTGCTTCGTACGCGACTGCGGCGCCGAGCACGTCCAGGCGCACGCGCTGGCCGGTGATCGGGGCCGCGGCGCTGGCGCGGCGCACGCGCACCGGATCGGTGTTGCCGTTCAAGGCGATGGTCAGCATGACATCGGCGCCGCGGAATTCCACCTCGTGCACCACGCCGCTGCACTGTTCGGCATCCGAAACTACATCGGCCACCAGCTGTTCCGGGCGGATCATGATGGTCACCGGGCCGGAAGGCGCCGACTTCTGCACCGGGATTCGCCCGAGTGCGCACTTGGCGACATCCGCGTCGACGATCGCGTCGAGCAGTACGCAGTCACCGAGAAAGCGGGCGGTGAACAGATCGGTGGGTGCGGCGTAGACCTGTTCGGGCGCACCGACCTGGGTGAACCGGCCCTGCCGCATGACCGCGACCTGCTCGGCGAAGCAGAGCGCCTCTTCCTGGTCGTGGGTGACCAGGATGCTCGTCATGCCTGCCGCGCGCAGCGTCTCGGCCACGGCCTGCCTGGTGGTGGTGCGCAGGCCCGCATCCAAGGCGCTGAACGGTTCGTCGAGCAGCATCACATCGGGTTTGCGTGCCAGTGCGCGGGCCAGCGCGACGCGCTGCTGCTGCCCGCCGGAGAGCTGGTGCGGGCGCCGGTCGGCATAGGAGGGGTCCAGCGACACCATCTCCAGCAGTTCGCCGACCCGGTGCTTGCCGCTGCGCATACCGCAGAATCCGCTGCGCAGACCGTAGGCGATGTTCTGGCCGACGGTCAGATGCGGGAACAGCGCGCCATCCTGCGCGACGTATCCGATGTTGCGCCGCTGCGGCGGCACCGAGAATCTATCCCGGACAACGGTTTCCGTGCCGATGGACACCGATCCGGCATCCGGCGACTCGAAGCCTGCGATCACCCGGAGCAGGGTCGTCTTGCCGCAGCCGGACGAGCCGACCACCGCGGTGGAACTCCCATCGGGAACCTCCAGGGTGATCCCACCGAGAACCTGGGTGTGCCCGAACGTCTTCGCGACGTCGGCCACGACAAGTCGGCTCATACTCCCGCCGCCTTCCTGGATTGGGTGAACAGCAGATACGTCACCGGCACCGCCGCGACGATCATGATCAGCGCATAGGGCGCCGCGGCCGCGTAGTCCAATTCGCCCGACAGCGACCAGAAGCGCATGGCCAGCGTGCGAGTTCCGCTGGGCGCCAAGAGCAATGTCGCGGTGAGTTCGGTCGCGACGGCAACGAAGACCAGCGCGCCCGCGGACGCCGCGGCGGGTGCGGTGAGCCGCAATGTCACTCGCAGGAAGGTGGCAACACCGGACTGCCCGAGCGAGCGCGACACTTCCTCCAACCCGATCGGCACCTGCGCCAGCCCGGCTCGCACGCTGACCAGCGCCCGAGGCAGGAACATCAGCACATATGCGGCCACCACCATGGTCACCGTCTGGTAGAGCGGCGGCGCCCACCGGATGGTGACTGTCACCATGGCCAGGGCGATCACGATGCCGGGCAACGAGCTGGTGATGTAGTTTGCGCCCTCCACAATTCGGGCGAACGTCGAGGTGGAGCGCACCGCGATCCAGGCCACCGGGAACGCGCAGAGGGTGGTGATCAGGGCGGCCATGGCGGCCAGCGCTACGGTCTGCCCGAGCGCCTGGCCGATCTCGCCGAGGTCCCACACCTTCGCACCACCCGACCGCAGCCAGCGCACGATCGTCCACAGCGGCACCCCGAGCGCGCCGGCGGTCACCGCTGTCAGTGCGACGAGCACCGGAATTGTGCCGAGGCCGAGTCGAACCCGCGTCGCGGCGCGCGGCGCGCCGCTGCCGATCCGCGCGTAGCGCGCACTACCGCGGGCCGCCGCCTCGCCGGCGAGCAATACCAGGCAGCACAGTACGAGCACACCGGCAAGCATGCTGCCTGCGGGACCGGCGAAACTGGATTGATATTGCTCGAAAATCGCGGTGGTGAAGGTGTCGAATCTGACCATCACGAACGCGCCGTATTCGGCGAGCAGGTGCAGCGAAATCAGCAGCCCGCCACCGAGAATCGCCAACCGCAATTGTGGAAGCACAATGCGCAGGAATACCGCGACCGGTCCGGAACCCAGGGCACGCGCGGATTCCTCCACCGAGGGATCGAGGCGACGCAGTGTCGCCGCCGCGGGCAGGTAGACCAGCGGAAAATAGGACATGGTCGAGATGACGACACCGGCCGACAGCCCGTGCATCGTCGGGAAAGCACTCACCCAGCCGTAGCTGTTCACGAAGGCGGGCACGGCGAGCGGAGCTGCGAACACCGGACCCCACCAGGCCGCGCCGGGAACCGCCGTGCGCTCGACCACCCAGGCGAGTCCGACCCCGAGCACCACGCAGATCGGCACGGTGAGCACCACCAGTCCGGCCGTATTGCGTAGCAGTTCACCGACTCTGGGCCGGAACACCAGATCGGCGGCCTGATCGAGACCGGTGGAGAAGATCGTGGACACGATGTAGCCCAGCGGTACGAACGTCGCCGCGACAAGCAGCAGGGCGACGGTCGTGACGAGAGGCCCGGGTCTACCGACCCGGGAGGAAACGACGGCGGTCCGAACGGCCACGGTTAGAGCAGACCTGCCTCGGTCATCAGCGCGGTCACTTTTTTGGCGTCGAGCTTGCTGGGATCGACGGACGGCGCCTGCAGATCGGCGAGCGGCGGCAACGCCGGGTTGGCCGCGACGGCACTGGCCACCGGGTACTCCATGGAGTTGCCGGCGCGCAGGATCTCCTGCCCGGCCTCGGCGGTGATGAACGCCAGGAACTTCTGCGCCGATTCCTGCTTCTTGCTCGACTTCAGCACGCCGCCGCCGGACACGCTGACGAAGGCGCCGGGGTCCTGGTTCTTGAAGTAGTGCAGCGCGGTGTCGGCGCTGCTCTCCTTGGTGTTGGCCTGGTCGCGGTACCAGTAGTAGTGGTAGATCACGCCGCCGTCGGGCTGGCCGGAATTGACGGCCTTCATGGTGGCGACGTTGTTCGGGAATGCGGTGGCGTTCTCCTTCATGCCCTTCAGCCAGGCGCGCGTGGTGTCCTCGCCCTTCAGCGCGAGCAGGCCGGCCACGATGGCCTGGAAGTCGGCGCCGGAGACACCCGCGCCCCAGCGGCCCTTCCACTGCGGCTGCGCGAGGTCCAGCAGCGACGCGGGCAGCTGATCGGCGGCAATCTTGTTCTTGTTGTAGACGAAAACCGTTGAGCGAGCGGCGATTCCGGTCCACTTACCGGTGGAGGGGCGGAACTGCGCAGGCACCTGATCGAGAGTCTGCTTGTCGACGTCGGCGAACAGGCCCGCGTTCTCGACCAGCGCCATGGCGGGGGAGTTCTCGGTCAGGAAGACGTCGGCGGGGGAGGCGGCGCCTTCGGCGACGAGCTGGTTGCCCAGCGCCGTGTCGCCACCTTGACGCAAGGTGACCTTGATGCCGGTCTGCTTGGTGAACGCGTCCACCCACTCTTTGGTGAGCGATTCGTGCTGTGCGTTGTAGACCGTGATTTCGTTGGTGTCGTCCGAGGAATTGGAGCAGGCTGTCATGCCTAGTGCCGCGACCGCGACCGCCAGCGTCGCGGAAACCGACTTCCATCTGACCGACACCATTATCTGTCCTTCCGACGCGTACTAGGCCCGCCTACCTATGATGAGGCTTACCTAAGCAACATACCGCGTTCGACGTGCGCGGATGGTATCGGTCCTGCTGCGGCTTCACCGTGCGACGGCAGTCGGTGACGGCCTGCAGGTCGGGCGAACAACACCGCCTACGACGGCATGCAGGTCACTCGAGCAACGCCCTTATTCCGGGCTGTTATCCGAGTCCCGAGAAATCACGCAGCACAACGTGATTGCGATCGGCGCACGTGCCGAGCGTGTAATCCGGCAGCAGGCCGAAGTATTCGGCTCTGGTCGTCGCGCTCCATTGCTTGGCCGCGGGTGTGCGGGTTTTGTAGAAATTCACCATGTACCCGCCCTCGTAGAGTCGAAGCAGGCTGTAGC
Organism: Nocardia sp. NBC_01009; assembly: GCF_045208035.1. Classification (NCBI taxonomy): domain Bacteria; kingdom Bacillati; phylum Actinomycetota; class Actinomycetes; order Mycobacteriales; family Nocardiaceae; genus Nocardia; species Nocardia sp. NBC_01009. The sequence goes on from NZ_CP108695.1 coordinate 2,534,765, forward strand.
CGCCCGGATATTCCTTCACTGCGGCCACTTCCAGGAATTCGACCGCGCACGTCGCATCCGGGCGGGTGCGTCTGTTGCGGTGAGTGTGGCCGCTGTGCTGCAGAAACACGCCGGGAGCCCGCTCGTAGAGCGACTGCAGTTCGGCGCTGTCGGGGCGGTTCAGCACGAAACCGGGTCCTGCGGTGTTGGTGAGTCCGGACTCGATGGTCACCGGATGGTGGCCGAACACCAGCGTCGGACGGTCCGGGTCGGCGCGTAGCAGCCCGGCAAGGTGCTCGAATTGCGGGCGTTCGATGCTGCCGCCCGCGCCGTCGAGCTCGCTGGTGTCCATGCCGATCACCCGCAGCCCGCCGACCTCGTGCTCGATCAGCTGCTGGCGTGGGGTGAATTCGTCGGCCCAGCAGTCGTGATGGTCGGCGGGCGCGGGTGTGCAGGATTGATAAGCCGCGCCGAGATGAGGCCGGTCGTGGTTGCCGCGCGCGACGAGGTAGTCACGCCCCAGCATGCCCCACCGATCCAGGTGGGCACGTACGGTGCGGGACTCCACAGCCGTCGCCTCGCTGGTGAGGTCGCCCGCGATGATCAGCCGGTCGGCGTCGCGGTCGGGACGGCGCAAGTCGTCGAGCAATGCCGCGAGCATCACCTCCGGATACGGCGGCAGGTTGGGCTCCTGCCGGAATCCGGGCGGCAGGTCGCCGATGACGAGACCACTGACCTGCTCGCCGTAGTGCACGTCGTTGGCCAGCGCCAGGGTGTGCAGCGGGCGGCCCGGTGGCGGCACCAATGTGGTGAATTCGCCGGTGGATTCGGGACTGCCGGGGGTCAGCGTGGTCAACGAGAGCGCGGGGCTCGCGGGCACGCCGTTCGACACCGCCTCGAATCGATAGCGTCGACCAGGTTCGAGGCCGTCGATTTCCGCGTAGTGGAACGGGGTGGGGTCGGCGTCGGCGTAGACCGGTGTCACGGCGCGTGCTGAGTCGGCGGGGCCGAGGCGGACTTCGGTGTCGGAGTCCGCAGGCACCAGCCCTCCCCAGGGATCCGGCGTCACCGTGGTCCACGTCAGGATCACCGATCGATCGGTGATCGTGACTACCTCCAGGTCGGTGGCGACCAGCGAATTCGGCTGTGCCCGAGCCGAACTCGACCGGATCGTGCCTGTGACGGGCAGTAGCGTGGCGAGGCCGATGGCGGCGAGCAGGTTTCGGCGCGAGGGGCCGCAGCAACTCATAAACGACTGTGCGCGTTCAGTTCTTGCCCGTTTCCGCCGAGCAGACCCGCCACTTCCCGTCTTCCTTCCGTAAATGTTCGTTGGTGCTGTCATCGGTGTTGGGCGTCTCGCCGGGGAGCGTGAGCGTGAGGTGTCCGACGATGTGCGCGGTCGCGGTGTCTCCGGTGACCACAATGTCCTCGATTCTATTGATGGTCACCGACACCTGGGCCGCATCGAAGGCCTGCTTCTGCTCCTGGCTCAGCGAGTCGAAATCGGCCCGATCCGACGCGCACGCCTTCGCGGCCGCCGCTCGGAAGCCGTCTTTGCCGAGGGCGTCATAGAACTCGTGGATAGCCACCTCGATCTTCTTCTCGTCGGAGGCGAGCGGCGTCTTGCCCTGCACCGTCAGCACCACACCCGCGGCAATCCCGCCTGCGACGATCAACGCCAGCACCAGCAAACCTATGAACAGCCCCGTCCGCTTCTTCTTCGGCGGTGGTGGGTACCCCTGCGGCGGATATCCGGGCGGCGGGTAGCCCGTGCCGCCCTGCGGCGGGTATCCGTAGGGCTGCGGCGGCGGGTACGGCCCCTGTTGTGGATACCCGTGCTGACCTGGCTGTTCCGGGTACTGCGATCCGTACGGGGGCTGCCCGCTCGGCGGATATGTCATCGTCCCATCCCTCCGCTCACCCCCGGTTCGCCACGAAGATTACGGCACTGTGCGGGCTGGCGAACGGAACCGGGACAACGCTGGCGATGACCGCCCGAGGGCGGGCAGGTGCTGGTCAGCGGGAGCGTCGTCGGCCGACAATCGCGTTGATGTCGCGTAGCGCGTCCGCGGCTCGGCGTACCACGTCGTCGGGTACGGCGGCCATCACCTGCTGGTGCACGCGGCCCGCGGTCGCCACCGCGGCCTCGGCGACGCGCAGGCCCTCGGGCGTCAGCTGGACCCATCGGCTGCGTCCATCACCAGGGTTCTCGGCGCGTTCGATGCGGCCTGCGGAGGTGAGGCGCTGCAACACGTTGCTGGTGCCACCCGAGGTCAGAAACAGTGCGCGACTGAGCTCACTCGGCTTGAGTCGATGTGGGGCGCCCGCGCGCAATAGTGCTGCCAACACATCGAATTCGGCATAGGTGAGCCCGAATTCGGCAATCTCCGTCCGGATCGCCTGCTGCATCACCCCGTCGAGTCGCGAGATCCGCTTGCTCAGCTCCAGCGTCGCGATCAACGAGTCGGACAGGCCGTTGGCCTGCCATCCCGGCACCAGTTCGTCGACGTCATCCTGCACAGCGGGGAGTCTACTAGCTTTCACTATTGCTTTCTTAAAAGCTTTTAATCTAGCCTTGGGTCATGAGTTCGACACTTCTTCTCCGCGGCGGCATCGTGCTGGACACCGAGCCGCAGCCGCGGGTCACCGAGCACACCGACGTCTTGATCGAGAACGGTCGAATCGCTGCTCTCGGAACGGGATTGAGTGCACCCGAGGTGCTCGACGTCAGCGGTCACATCGTGATGCCGGGGTTCGTCGACACGCATCGCCACACCTGGCAGGCCGCCATCGGAGCGACGACCGCCGACGCCACCCTCGCCGACTACCTCGCTCGTGTTCTCGGTGGCTTTGCGCCGCGGTATCGACCGGCCGACGTGCGCATCGGCAACCTGGCGGGGGCTTTGGACGCGCTCGGTTCCGGCACGACGACCCTGCTCGACTGGTCGCAGCTCAATGCGACTCCGGAGCACACCGATGCCGCGATCCAGGGACTCCGAGAGTCGGGCATCCGTGGTGTATTCGCCTATGGCGGTGCCGCTCCCGCGGCAGTCGCGCCTCGGCTGACATTCGCCTACGCCGCGATGGGGCCCGAAATCGCCGGAGCGGACGAGGGGATTCGAGAATGGCGCGAAGCCAGGGAGCTCGGCCTGCCGATCACGGTGCACATGGGTGGCAATGGAAGGGAAAGCGCCGCACGAGGATTGGCGGTGCTGGCGGCAAGCGACCTGCTCGGACCATGCACCACCTACATCCACCCCAACTATTTCTCCGACGACGAACTGCGCCGGATCGCCGACACCGGCGGCACCGCGTCGATCGCGCCGATCAGCGAAGCCGGCTTGCACATCGGCTATCCCGCCACTGGCCGGTTGCGCGCAGCCGGTATTCCGACCTCGCTCAGCTCGGACTCCGTCACCAGTGGCCCCGGTGACATGTTCAGCGTGATGCGAGCCGCCTACTTACTCGAAAGGGCCTGTCCTGGACTGGAATTCACCACCCGCGACGTCCTGCGCATGGCCACTCTCGAAGGCGCCGAAGTGCTCGGGCTCGGCGATGTCACCGGCTCGCTGCGCCCCGGCAAGCAGGCCGATCTCCTTGTGCTGCGCACCGACAGCCTCGGCATGAGCGCCCTGTCGGACCCGATCGCCGCAGTTGTCCTTGCTGCCGGAACAGCCGATATCGACACGGTGCTGGTCGGCGGCGAGATCGTCAAACGCGGTGGGCGACTCGTCCATCACCGAATCGATGCGGTGCGGGCGGAGCTACTGGAGTCGGCCCGCCACGTGGCGACGGTGTGAATTGTCGGAAGGGGACCGGATCGGGCTCTCGAGCTGGAGGTTACGCGCTCAGAAGGTGCTGCCCGAGCAGACCACCGCGGCGTCCTTGCCGGTAGCGGTTTTCTCGTCGGTCACCTTGCCATCGACGATGACCCGGCACGTGACGGATGTTCCCTTGGTCTGCGCGCGGAGGCCGACAATCACCATCCCCAAGTTGTTGGTGACCGATTTCGACCACGGTGCCGCCACTTCGACTTCCCGCTGTGGCTCGGAGTTGTGGTCGTAGTAGGTGACCGAATTCAGTGTCGGTGCATCGGAGACGATCTCGAGGATCAGGCCGACCCTGCGGACGAACAGACGCGGGCTGAGGGAGTAGCTCCCGACCGGAGCCGTAGAAACCGCCCGACCTGCGAGTTCGGGAATCGGTCGATGGGCTACAGTGCGTGACCAAAGAAAGGGCCCTGATCCAGCTGCGCGCTGGTCAGGGCCATTTCCGTGTGTGCCCTCGGCAGGAATCGAACCTGCGGCCTTCTGCTCCGGAGGCAGACGCTCTATCCCCTGAGCTACGAGGGCGGGATAGATCTCGGTCGAACGCCGGGTGGGGCGGCCGATCGGGCGGGGCAAGCGTATCGCATCGGCAGCTGTCCGCCAAAAAGTGCGCCGGGTCGGGTGGTTTCGCGGGTTCGACCCGGGGCTCAGGTCACCGGCAGGGGTGTTGCGCCTCGGGCGGTGAGCATGGTGGTCATCAGCTGGGCTTCGCCGCGCTGGGTTGTCTCCATGGTGCTCGCCAGGCTGCGCACGGCGGTGGTTTCGGCGTGCTCGGCCGCGTATCGGATCATCGACATGCCGCCCTGATGGTGGCGCAGCATCAGCTGCAGGAACATCGTGTCCAGCGCCGGGCCGGTGGCCTGGCGTAGCGCTGTCATCTCCGCGTTGGTCGCCATGCCCGGCATGGTGGGCATCGGGCCGGACATCGGGTGGCCCGCCGTGCTGCCCGCGCCGGCGTGGTCGTGGCCGCCGCCCGCGGGTTCGGTCATCCAGCCCATGTAGCCGTCGATGTCCTGCATCGGCTTGCCCCACAGTTGCAGCCAGCCCTGCATCCTGCCGAGCTGGGCCTGCTGGGTGGTCAGGATGTCGTAGGCGAGCCTGCGTACGTCGTTGTCGGTGGAGCCGATGAGCGCGACGCCTGCCATGTCGACTGCCTGGGCATGGTGAGCGGACATGTCCTGGCTGAAACCGGTGTCCACGGCGTTCGGGTCGGGTTCGGCATTGTGGTCCAACGGAATCCGAGCGAGGACGCCGACGGCGAAACCGATCAGCAGGATGCCGATCGCACCGATGACCAGCAACGCGGTGCGCTGACGACGGAACTGTGCGCCGAAACCGGTGCCGTCGTCATCTCCGGATGCGGCGGTCGGGTCCTGTTCGGTCGACTCGGCACCGGCGTGATTGCCGGGGGCAGCGGCCAGGTCCTGTTCGATCGGACCGCCACCGGCGTCACTGCCGGCGCTCGGGTCCGGCTTGGTTCCTGTGTCGGCCATCTACTGGCCCGTCGTCGGTTGACCGGGGGCGGGTTGGGTCGGGATCTGCGCACCAGGAAGGCCGGGAGCGCCGGGCAGACCAGGAGCACCGGGCAGACCGGGAACACCGGGCACGCCGGGGATGCCGCCGGGCAGACCCGGCATGCCGCCACCGAGCTCGGTCGGATCGGGTTCGAGGCCCTTACCGTCCATCGGCACCGCATTCGGTCCGGGCGGGCTGGGGTCGAACGGCAGCGGGTTGTTCGCGTCGAAGGATGGGTTGGAGCAGCTCGCGCCCACCTCGGGGTAGGCGCCGTAAGGGTTGCCACGCAACGCCGTGAGGAACTGGTTGACCCGCTTGTCGTCGGGGCTGTCCACCGTCAGCCGATGGCCCCAGGACTGCAGCGACACCGCCGATGTCAGGCCGGGGTACGGCGACATCAGGGTTTGCTGTTTGCCCTCGACCTTCTTCTTCAGAGTTTCGACTCCCGCGGCGTCCACCTTGTCCGGGTTATAGGTGATCCATACCGCGCCGTGCTCGAGCGAATGCACCGCGTTCTCCGCCCGGATCGGCTTGCTGTACACCACGCCGGTGCAGTTCGCCCAGGCCTGATCGTGCGGGCCGCCGAACGGTGGGCTCTGGTCATAGGCCACCCGCTGGGCGCCGGAGACGTGCAGACCGGCCGGGTACTCCTGCTTGGTCACGCCCGAGATCTGATCGGAAGGGTCTTTGCGCTGGGCGCTCGGCGTGTATTTCTCGAGGTCGGCCTTGTCTCGGTACTTCGGGACCAGGCTGTAGGCGAGGACACCGACCAGTGCGATGATGACCGCGGCAGCGCCGATGGCCAGCCACGGAATCTGGCGCTTCTTGCCGAGCGGGCTCTTGCCACCGCCCCTTTTGCGCGAAGACGACGACTTCCCGGCGGCCCGTACGGCCTTGGCCGATTTGGCACTTGTGCTCGGCATTGCTCGTTGTGCTCTTTCGACGTGATGGATCCGCTGGCAGTGCGGTGCCCACTCGAGGTGCACACCCGCCCAGACCATAGGATAGAGACTCGTGACTCCAGCTGACCTTGCAGATCTCCTTCGCGCAACTGCGGCGAAGGTGCTTGTCGAACGTGGACTGGACCCTGCGGTCCTGCCCGACGCGGTCAGTGTGGAGCGCCCCCGTAATCCGGAACACGGTGACTATGCCACGAATGTGGCGATGCAGGTCGGCAAGCGGGCCGGAACCAATCCACGTGAATTGGCCGCCTGGCTGGCCGCCGCGCTCGCCGCGACCGACGGCATCGACTCCGCCGATGTGGCGGGTCCAGGCTTCCTGAACATCCGGCTCGCCGCGTCCGCACAGGGCGCGATCGTCGCGCAGGTTCTTGCGGCAGGCGCGGGGTACGGCACGTCGGAAGCGTTGACCGGAACTCGCATCAACCTGGAGTTCGTGTCGGCCAATCCGACCGGCCCCGTGCACCTCGGCGGTACCCGCTGGGCCTCGGTCGGTGACGCGCTGGGCCGGATTCTGGCCGCGCAGGGCGCCGACGTGACTCGTGAGTACTACTTCAACGATCACGGCGCGCAGATCGACCGCTTCGCCAAGTCGCTGGTCGCTGCCGCCTCCGGCGCGCCGACGCCGGAGAACGGGTACGCGGGCGCCTACATCACCGAGATCGCCGACAAGATCGTCGCCGGGCGTCCCGATGCGCTGACGCTGTCGGAGGCCGAGCGGCTCGAGCTGTTCCGTGCCGAGGGCGTGGAGCTGATGTTCGCCCAGATCAGGGCATCGCTGCACGAGTTCGGCACCGACTTCGACGTCTACTTCAACGAGAGCTCGTTGTTCGAGTCCGGCGCGGTGGAGCAGGCCGTCACCACCCTCAAGGACTCCGGCGATCTGTACCAGAAGGACGGCGCATGGTGGATCGCCAGCTCGGACTACGGTGACGACCAGGATCGTGTGGTCATCAAGAGCGACGGCAACGCGGCCTACATCGCGGGCGACATCGCCTACTTCCAGAACAAGCGGGCCCGCGGCTTCGACCTGTGCATCTACATGCTCGGCGCCGACCATCACGGCTACATCGGCCGGTTGAAGGCCGCCGCCGCCGCGTTCGGCGACGACCCGGCCACGGTCGAGGTACTGATCGGGCAGATGGTGAATCTGGTCAAAGACGGCGTCGCGGTGAAGATGAGCAAGCGCGCGGGCACCGTTGTCACCCTCGACGACCTCGTCGAGGCGATCGGTGTCGATGCCTCCCGCTACGCCCTGGTGCGCAGCTCGGTGAACTCCAGCATCGATATCGACCTGAACCAGTGGACGAGCGCGAACAACGAAAACCCCGTCTACTACGTGCAATACGCGCACGCCAGGCTGTCGTCGTTGGCGCGCAACGCGGTGGATCTCGGGGTGAGCGCCGCGAACCCGGACTTCGGGTTGCTCGCCACCGAGCACGAAGGCGAACTCATCCGCACCCTCGGCGAGTACCCGCGGGTGGTTGCCAGCGCCGCGAGTCTGCGTGAACCGCACCGGGTCGCCCGCTATCTGGAGGAGCTCGCCGGCGCGTACCACCGGTTCTACGGCGCCTGCCAGGTGCTGCCCAAGGGTGACGAGCAGCCGACGCCGCTGCACACCGCACGGCTCGCGCTGTGTGAGGCCACCCGTCAGGTGCTCGCCAACGGCCTCGGGCTGCTCGGCGTCAGTGCGCCGGAGCGCATGTGAACCGGCTATCGGGCTTCGAGACGAGCAGCATGAGGAAGGTAGTTCAGTGAGCGCGCATCCAGCCGGACCCCGGCACGCCGAGATCCCGCACGCCCCCAGTCTGGCCGAGCGCCCGCGTGACCCGAAGCAGATGATCGATCTGCCCGTAAATGTGTGGCCGCGCAACGCTTCTCGCGATGGCGACGGTGTCGTGCAGCTGGCCGGTGTGCCGGTGCACGAGCTGGCCGCACAGTTCGGCACCCCGCTGTTCGTGGTGGACGAGGACGACTTCCGTTCCCGCTGCCGCGATATGGTGCGCGCGTTCGGCTCGAATGCGCGAGTTCACTACGCGTCGAAGGCATTCCTGTGTGGCGAGATCGCCCGCTGGATCCGCGACGAAGGGCTCTCGCTGGACGTGTGCTCCGGCGGCGAGCTTGCCGTCGCGCTGCACGCGGGCTTCCCGGCCCAGCGAATCGCGTTGCACGGCAACAACAAGTCGGTTCCCGAGCTGGAGGCGGCGGTTGCGGCGGGCGTCGGGCATGTGGTGGTCGACTCGCTGATCGAGATCGATCGCCTCGAGGTGGTCGCGGGCCGCGCGGGCGTGGTGCAGGATGTGCTCGTTCGTGTCACCGTCGGTGTGGAAGCCCATACGCACGAATACATTTCGACCGCGCACGAGGATCAGAAGTTCGGTTTCTCCATCGCGGGCGGCGACGCCATGGAAGCGCTGGCCCGCGTCTTCGAGGCCGACAACCTGCGTCTGGTCGGGCTGCACTCGCACATCGGGTCGCAGATCTTCGAGCTCGACGGCTTCGAGATCGCCGCGCGCCGGATGCTCGGACTGCTGCGCGCCGCCGTCGACAAGTTCGGCATCGAGCGCACCGCCCAGATCGCCACCCTGGATCTCGGTGGCGGCCTTGGTATTTCGTACCTGCCGAACGACGACCCGCCGCCGCTGGACGAGTTCGCAACGAGCCTGCGCAAGCTGGTCGGCGAGGAAGCGGACCGAGCCGGACTGCCGGAGCCGACCATCGCGGTGGAACCGGGTCGCGCCATCGCGGGACCGGGCACTGTGACGTTGTACGAGGTCGGCACGATCAAGGACGTCTCGCTCGACGGTGGACTTACCCGCCGCTATGTCAGCGTCGACGGCGGCATGAGCGACAACATCCGCCCCGCGCTGTATCAGGCGGACTACGATTGCCGGCTGGTCTCGCGCTCTTCGGACGCCGACCCGGTGGTTGCGCGCGTGGTCGGAAAGCATTGCGAGAGTGGCGATATCATTATCCGGGACACCTGGATGCCTGCCGACGTCGGCCCCGGCGATCTGGTCGCAGTGGCGGCCACCGGTGCGTATTGCTACTCGATGTCGAGTCGATACAACCAGCTGACACGTCCCGCGGTCGTCGCAGTGCGCGACGGAGTTCCGCGACTCATTCTGCGCCGGGAAACGGTGTCGGACCTGCTCAGCCTGGAGGTGTAATGAGCAACACCGACGCAGCCTCGCTCATCGAAGCCGATCGAGTGCGGGTATCCCGCACTAACACAGAGGTGGAATCATGACCAATGCCGCGAAGCATGGAACCTGGGGAACCGATCGTCCGATCGGGGTCGCGGTCCTCGGGATGGGGAATGTCGGCACCGAGGTGGTGCGCATTCTGCGCGACCACGCCGATGACCTACGCTCGCGCGTCGGCGCACCGGTCGTGCTCCGCGGTGTCGCGGTGCGCAACCTCGACACCGACCGCGGTCTGCCCGCCGAACTGCTGACCACCGACCCGGACGCGCTCGTCGCCCGCGACGACGTCGACCTGGTTGTCGAGGTCATCGGCGGCATCGATCCGCCGCGCAGACTGATCCTGGCCGCGCTGAATGCGGGCAAATCCGTGGTGACCGCCAACAAGGCACTGCTCGCCGACTACACCGGTGAGCTCGCCGCGGCCGCCGAGCGCAGCCGCGCCGACCTGTACTTCGAGGCCGCCGTCGCCGGCGCCATCCCGGTGGTGCGCCCGCTCATCCAGTCGCTGGCCGGTGATCGGGTCAACAAGGTCGTCGGCATCGTCAACGGCACCACCAACTTCATCCTCTCCGCGATGGACGAGACCGGCGCCGACTACTCGGACACGCTCGCCGAGGCCACTCGCCTCGGGTACGCCGAGGCCGACCCGACCGCCGACGTCGAGGGCTACGACGCCGCCGCGAAGACCGCGATCCTGGCCTCACTGGCCTTCCACACCCGGGTCACCGCTGCCGACGTGTACCGCGAGGGCATCTCGAAGATCTCCGCGGAGGACCTGGAGACCGCTTCCGAGCTGAACTGCACCGTCAAGCTGCTCGCCATCTGCGAGCGCGTCGACTCGGGCCCCGGCGAGCCCGGCCCGGAAGAAGGCGGCAAGGACCGCGTCTCGGTGCGCGTCTACCCGGCCCTCATCCCGCGCAAGCACCCGCTGGCCGCGGTCAGCGGTGCGTTCAACGCGGTGGTCGTCGAGGCGGAGAACGCGGGACGGCTGATGTTCTACGGTCAGGGCGCGGGCGGCGCTCCGACGGCGTCCGCGGTGCTCGGTGATCTGGTGATGGCCGCGCGCAACAAGTTCTACGGTGGCCGTGCTCCCGGCGAATCGGTTTATGCTGAGCTACCGATTGCGCCGATCGGCGATACGCCGACCCGTTACCACGTGAACCTGCAGGTCGAAGACCGTCCTGGGGTTCTGGCCAAGGTTGCGGGCGAGTTCGCCCAGCACGGGGTGAGCATCTCGACCGTCCGCCAGGAAGGGCACGGCAACGGTGCGCGCCTTGTTGTCGTGACCCACCACGCGGTGGAGTCGGCGCTCGCGGACACCGTGGCCGCTCTCGCGGAGATGGAGTCCGTCACATCAGTGACCAGTGTTCTGAGATTGGAAGGCACCGAAGAATGAGGACGAATGTGCGGACAGTCGCCGACATTCGAGGCGATATGTCCACAGGTTTCCGGTGCGCACCCGCTGCCGGTCCGACGCAGGGAGCGCTGGCATGAACACCGCAGGCGTCGCACCGCAGACCGGAGTGCATTCGCGCTGGCCGGGGCTGATCGCGGCCTATCGTGATCGGCTCGCGGGCGCGGCCGACTGGGAGCCGGTCACCCTCTTCGAGGGCGGCACCCCGCTGGTGCCCGCGCCGCACCTGTCAGAGCTGACCGGGTGTGATGTGTATCTCAAGGTCGAGGGGCTCAACCCGACCGGTTCGTTCAAGGACCGCGGCATGACGATGGCGATCACCGACGCCAAGTACCGCGGTCAGACCGCCGTGCTGTGTGCCTCCACCGGCAACACCTCGGCGTCGGCCGCCGCTTACGCGACCCGCGCGGGCATGACCTGCGCCGTGCTGATCCCGCAGGGCAAGATCGCGATGGGCAAGCTGGCCCAGGCCGTCATGCTCGGCGCGAAGATCATCCAGGTCGAGGGCAATTTCGACGACTGCCTGGAGCTGGCCCGCAAGGTGACCGCGGAATTCCCGAGCATCGGTCTGGTGAACTCGGTGAACCCGGCCCGCATCGAGGGGCAGAAGACGGCCTCGTTCGAGATCTGTGATGTGCTCGGCAAGGCGCCGGACGTGCACGTGCTCCCGGTGGGCAACGCGGGCAACATCACCGCATACTGGCGCGGTTACCGCGAGTACTACGCCGACGGCATCACCACGCAGCTGCCGCGCATGCTCGGTGTGCAGGCCGCGGGTGCCGCGCCACTGGTCAACGGTGCCCCGGTCAAGGACCCGGAAACCATCGCCACCGCCATCCGGATCGGCGCGCCCGCGTCCTGGAACGGTGCGATGGAAGCCAAAGAGCAGTCCGGTGGCGCATTCCGCGCCGCCACCGACGAGGAGATCCTGGAGGCGTACCGACTGGTCGCCGCCACCGAGGGCGTCTTCGTCGAGCCTGCTTCGGCGGCCAGCGTCGCAGGTCTGCTCGCGGCCCGCAAGGAGGGCTGGCTCGACTCCGGCCTGACCGTTGTGTGCACCGTCACCGGCAATGGACTCAAGGATCCCGACACCGCGCTGTTGGGAATGCCACAGGTCCAGGCGCTCGAGGTCGACCCGGTCGCGGTGGCGGCCGAACTAGAGCTGGCCTGAGTTGAGTGCTCGGGAAAGTCAACTGCATGAGCGGGCAGTAGCCATGACGCGGACGCTGCCCGCTGGGTTGTCCGTGCTCGCGCGGGTGCCCGCCTCCAGCGCGAACCTGGGTCCCGGATTCGATTCGCTCGGTATGGCATTGGGCATCTACGACGAGATCGAGGTGCGCACTACCGATTCCGGCCTGACGATCCGGGTGGAGGGTGAGGGCGCCGACGACGTGCCGTGGGGCCCTTCGCATCTGGTGGTGCGTGCCATCGAGCGTGGGCTGGAATCTGCCGGCGTATGGGCCGACGGCCTCGATGTGGTGTGCCGCAACGTGATTCCGCATTCACGTGGTCTGGGTTCGTCGGCCTCCGCGGTGGTCGGCGGGCTGGCCGCCGGCTGTGCGCTCGCCGCGAAATTGGATCCGGCACTGGCCACCGGCGCGGACCAATTGGTGCAGCTGGCATCGGAATTCGAAGGTCATCCGGACAACGCGGCCGCCAGCGTGCTGGGCGGTGTGGTGGTGTCCTGGACCGAGACCGACCGGCCCGCTGATGCAGGCGCGGACGGCACCGCGGCCGCGCCGACCCGGATCTACCGTGCGGTGCGCCTCGAGCCACATCCCGACCTGCGTGCGGTGGTGCTCATCCCCGAGGAGCGCTCGTCCACCGCGCACACTCGTGGTCTGCTGCCCGAGGTGGTGCCGCACGGCGACGCCGCGTTCAACGTCAGCCGGGCCGCCCTCGCGGTGGTCGCACTGACCGAGCGCCCGGATCTGCTGCTGCCCGCGACCGCGGATCGGCTGCATCAGGGCCAGCGTGCGCCCGCCCTGCCGCTGACGACCGCCTGGATCCACCGGCTGCGGGCCGCTGGTATCGCGGCGACGGTTTCCGGCGCGGGCCCGACCGTACTGGCCCTCGTCACCAGCGAATTCCCCCAGGAACTCCGCGAACTGGCAGCCGCAGAAGGTCTGCGGGTGGTCGAGCCGGGACTCGCAGAAGGCGTCCAGGTCGACTGACGGCGAGTCTGCCTTGCCGAGGTTGACAGTTGCCAGCTATCCTGAGCGAGTCCGTACATCGTGCGCATCAGACGCCGGTGCTTCATCAGGGCAATCGCTCCAGCAGGCTCCAGGCTCGAGCCTCCAGGCCATGGGGGTGCTGCGTAGCTGCGCAACTGGAATGATCTCTCCCACCTTTCACAAACTGGTGGCGAAGCCGCCGGTCCGGCGGGGCAGGTGATACGGCACAAAGCGACCGGCAGGACGGATGTCCGGCGGTTGTACTCCGAGTTCGGCACAGTGCCCGAACTGCGGAACAAACCCTCGAAATAGCACACGGCAATCGAGGGAAGGAAAGGATTTCCGTGACAGATACGGACCTGCTCGCGACACCCGGGGTGGAATCCAACCCAACGACCCCGGGCGACCGCGAAAGTGACTCCGGACAGATTTCGAAGATGAGCGAACAAACCGACGTCGCACGATCGGGGCTGACTGGAATGTTGTTGCCGCAGTTGCGCGCGCTCGCGGGGGAGCTCGGTATCCGAGGCACCTCCGGAATGCGCAAAGGCGATTTGATCGCCGCTATCAAGGAAAACCAGGCCGGAAAGTCGGCGAAGGCAGAAAAGTCCGCGCGTGGCGAGGTGAAGTCCGATGCGGACACCGCCAAGGCGGTGCCGGTGCAGGCAACCCTGGATGTGACGCCCGCGGCTCCTGCCGCGGCGAACGAGGCTTCCGCTCCGTCGAATCAGGCTCCCGTCGCGGCTCAGTCGAATGAAGCTCCCGCGGCCACGTCGAAGTCCGCTCCCTCGAAGTCTGCTCGATCCGAGCAAACGCAGGCCGACTCGGCGCAGGCCGAGGCCGCGCCGACCGAGACCACCGAGGATTCCGGCCGCGAGCCGGGTCAGCGTGGTCGTGGCAGGCAGCGTCGCGGACGTGACCAGGCCCGCTCCGGTGGCGAGACCGCGTCGGCGGAATCGCGGGGTGACGAGCCGAAGCAGGATCAGGAGCAGGGCGAACGCCGCCGCGAGCGGAGTCAGTCCGGCGAACGCGGCCAGTCCGGTGAACGCGGCCAGTCCGGTGAGCGTGGCCAGTCCGGTGAGCGTGGCCAGTCCGGTGAACGCGGCCAGTCCGGTGAACGCGGCCAGTCCGGCGAACGCGGCCAGTCCGGTGAGCGTGGCCAGTCCGAGCGCGCCAACCAGAACGGGAGCGGCAATCGGGACCGTGGCGGCGAAAGCCGTGGCGGCGACAGCAACCGTGGCGGCGACGAGGACGAGGGCGGTCGCGGACGGCGTGGACGTCGCTTCCGTGAGCGTCGTCGTGGTCGCGACCGCGAAGGCGGCCCGAGCACGGGCGAGGCCCGTGAGCTGGAGATCCGCGAAGACGACGTATTGCAGCCGGTCGCGGGCATCCTCGACGTGCTCGACAACTACGCGTTCGTGCGGACCTCGGGCTACCTGGCCGGACCGAACGACGTGTATGTCTCGATGAACCTGGTCCGCAAGAACGGCCTGCGTCGCGGTGACGCGATCACCGGTGCGGTGCGCGCGCCGCGTGACGGTGAGCAGAGCAACCAGCGGCAGAAGTTCGATCCGCTGGTGCGGTTGGACACCGTCAACGGCGGTGACGTCGATGCGGCCAAGCGTCGTCCCGAGTTCAGCAAGCTGACCCCGCTCTACCCGAATCAGCGACTGCGTCTGGAAACCACGCAGAACAAGCTGACCACGCGTGTGATCGACCTGATCATGCCGATCGGCAAGGGTCAGCGTGCGCTGATCGTCTCCCCGCCCAAGGCGGGTAAGACCACGATCATGCAGGACATCGCGAACGCGATCGCCATCAACAACCCCGAGGTCTACCTCATGGTTGTGCTGGTCGACGAGCGTCCGGAAGAGGTCACCGACATGCAGCGTTCGGTGAAGGGTGAGGTCATCGCCTCCACCTTCGACCGGCCGCCGTCAGACCACACCTCGGTCGCCGAGCTGGCCATCGAGCGGGCCAAGCGCCTGGTCGAAATGGGCAAAGACGTTGTGGTGCTGCTCGACTCGATCACCCGATTGGGCCGTGCGTACAACAACTCCTCGCCCGCTTCCGGCCGCATCCTCTCCGGTGGTGTCGATTCCACCGCGCTGTACCCGCCCAAGCGGTTCCTCGGCGCGGCGCGCAATATCGAGAACGGCGGCTCGCTGACGATCATCGCCACCGCGATGGTGGAGACCGGTTCGACCGGTGACACGGTGATCTTCGAGGAGTTCAAGGGCACCGGCAACGCGGAGCTCAAGCTGGACCGCAAGATCGCGGAACGGCGTGTGTTCCCGGCGGTGGACGTCAATCCGTCCGGTACCCGTAAGGACGAGCTACTGCTCAGCCCCGACGAGGCCGCGGTGCTGCATAAGCTGCGCCGCGTACTGACCGGCCTGGACTCGCATCAGGCGATCGATCTGCTGATCGACCGACTGAAGAAGAGCAAGAACAACCTCGAGTTCCTGATGCAGGTGAGTAAGACCGCGCCAGGCGCACTCGACGAATGAGCCAGTCCGCCTCCCCGCGACTCGAGCGCACAAATAAGTGCCGCGAGAGTCGCGCGGCGGGCCGGCGGTCGAGTACTCGGCGACTTCTGGGTGTACCCCCAGAGCTACCCAGGTACTCGCGAAATCAGTAGTTGTTCCAGCAATCTCAGGGGCTCCGTGCACACGGGGCCCCTGAGTGCTGCGTGGGCTGAAGAACACCAGGCCGATAGCGGCGGCGCCAATGATCATGCAGCCGAGGATCATTGCGGTCGTTGCTGTTGAGCCGGAGGCGGTTGCGGTGTTCACGGGTTCGAAGGCCGTTGTGGTCGGCGCCGTGTATACGGCGGTCGAGGTGTGCGGGGCGTCGGGTACGGCAAGCCAGCCCACCGCGACAGTGAGAATCAACAGGGCGAAGATCGCGAGTGCGATTCGGCTGTTCATGAGTTCTCCTTTCTGTCTCGGCACGGCGTTGTGCTACCAGGGCTCAAACTCTATGAACAGCAGTGTTCGCATTCCTGAGTAGCGGACTACTCGACTTAAGGGTTCAGTAAGAGCGTGGGATCCGCGTGCCCGGACTTCTATGGGCGGGAAGGCGGGGGAGTACTCGCTGGCCGGGAACAAACCCGTACCGGGATGCGTTTTGGGAGCGTAGCGGCAGTTCTGGCATACTGAACGGTCGTTGCGTCTGCTCACCGAGCAGACCTCCCGCCTAGTCGGCTCCGGTTCACGCTCTCGCGATCTGCAAGGGCGACCCGGCGGCCAATATCGAGAGGACACCCATGAAGGCAGGAATCCACCCGACGTATGTCGACACCACGGTCGTCTGTGGTTGCGGCAACACCTTCCAGACTCGCAGCACCAAGGAGTCGGGACACATCACCGTCGAGGTCTGCTCGCAGTGCCATCCGTTCTACACCGGCAAGCAGAAGATCCTCGACACCGGCGGCCGTGTGGCCCGCTTCGAGGCCCGCTACGGCAAGCGTGCCGGCAAGAAGGCCGAAGCCGAAGCCGACGCCAAGTAGCTTCCTCGCCGACGCCCGGTCCTGCTTCTGCAGGCCGGGCGTCGGTGCTTTTGTGTGGTCCCGGTCTTCGCCCGGGATGGCGTGGAAAATCGAGAGGAAGCAGTTACCGTGACGCAACCGTCCGCGATCGATGACATTCTGGCCGAGCACGCGGGCTTGGAGATGCAGCTGTCCGATCCGGCGCTGCACAACGATCCGGGCGCTGCGCGCCGGGTCGGCAAGCGGTTCGCCGAGTTGGCCCCCATCATGGCCACCTACAACAAGCTGCAGACCGCCCGCGACGATCTCGCCGCCGCCAAGGAACTCGCGGCCGACGACGCGGCTTTCGCGGCCGAGGTGCCCGATCTGGAACGCCAGGTCGTCGAGTTGGAGCAGACGCTGGCGGATCTGCTCGCTCCGCGCGACCCGCACGACGGCGACGATGTGGTGCTCGAGGTCAAGTCCGGCGAAGGCGGCGAGGAATCCGCGCTGTTTGCTGCTGACCTGGCTCGCATGTACATCCGCTACGCCGAGCGGCACGGGTGGAAGGTCGAGGTTCTCGACGTCACCATCTCCGACCTCGGCGGCTACAAAGACGCCACGCTATCGATCAAGAGCAAGGACGCCGCACGCGACGGTGTCTGGTCGCGATTCAAATTCGAGGGCGGTGTGCACCGGGTGCAGCGCGTCCCGGTGACCGAATCGCAGGGCCGCATCCACACCTCGGCCGCGGGCGTGCTCATCTATCCGGAGCCCGACGAGGTGGAAGAGGTGCAGATCGACGAAACCGATCTGCGCATCGACGTCTACCGCTCCTCCGGCAAGGGCGGTCAGGGCGTCAACACCACCGACTCGGCCGTTCGCATCACCCACCTGCCCTCGGGCATCGTGGTGACCTGCCAGAACGAGCGTTCCCAGCTGCAGAACAAGGCACGTGCCATGCAGGTGCTCGCCGCACGGCTGCAGGCGCTCGCCGAGGAGCAGGCCGACCAGGAAGCCGCGGCGGGCCGAGCCAGCCAGATCCGCACGGTCGACCGGTCCGAACGCATCCGCACCTACAACTTCCCGGAGAATCGGATCGCCGACCACCGCATCGGATTCAAGGCCCACAACCTGGATGCTGTGCTCGATGGCGATATGGACGCATTGCTCGATGCGCTGGGCAAGGCGGATCGCGAGGCCCGAATGGCCGCCGAATAGGCCTCGATCGGGCAAAGTCAGCGCTATGAGTCGTGAGCCGTTGCGTCCAGTCATCAATGAAGCCGTCGAGACCCTGCGGGCGAGCGGGGTACACAGTCCGCAGGCAGACGCCGAACATCTCGCGGCACACGTGCTCGGCGTCGAGCGAACACGACTGGCGTTGACGCCTCTGGTCGAGCCCGAGAAGCTGGCGCAGTACCGCGCGCTGGTCGCCAAGCGTGCGGAACGAATCCCGTTGCAGCACTTGACCGGTACGGCCGCGATGGGTGAGATCGACCTGGCGGTCGGGCCCGGCGTTTTCGTGCCGCGTCCGGAGACCGAGCTGCTGTTCGCCTGGGCATTGGGCCAGCTGGAGAAGCTGCCGCACGATCACACGCCCATCGTGGTCGACCTGTGCACCGGTTCCGGCGCGCTCGCCCTGGCCATCGCGCACGCCCGCCCCGACGCCGACGTGCACGCCATCGAGATCGATCCATCCGCACTGCAATGGGCCCGCCGCAATGCCGACCTCCGTATCGCCGACGGCGACACCGCCATCACCCTGTACGCCGACGACGTCACCGACCCGGACCTGCTGTCCGAGCTCAACGGCCGCGTCGACCTCGTGGTATCAAACCCGCCCTACATCCCGGATGCCGCCGAACTCGACCCCGAGGTCGCCGACCACGACCCGCATCTGGCCCTGTTCGGCGGCCCCGACGGCCTGGACGTCATCCGCGCGATGATCCCCACCATCACCCGCCTGCTGCGCCCCGGCGGCACCATGGCCATCGAACACGACGACACCAACGGCTCGGAACTGGCGGCCCTACTCGGCAAACAGGGCGAATTCACCGACATCGTCGAACACCCCGACCTCGCCGGAAAACCGCGCTTCGTCGCCGCCAACCACACATGACCGCCCCACCACGCCCTTGATCCGGTCCAGCTCGTCAGCTGCGCTACACGCCGAGCGCCCTACCCCCACGGCCCGAGTCTCGCCTGCTCTGCGCAGCTGGATCCAGCACTAGAGCCCGCGGTCTATCCCACCACTCGTGCAGCCCAACAGCATCCACCACGGTGTCGTCCTGCCAAGGGGGGTTGGTGAGCCCGAAAGACGATGTCGTGCCGAGGGGTGCGTCGAACTGATGCTCGCGACCTTGTCCTATGTCCTTCGACCAGTCGGATTTCGGCCGGCAGTAAATGCCGCGTGTAGCTACCGATGCACCCCTATCGGCGCGATGACGCCTTCCGAGCGCAGCGAGATCCAGCCCTAGAGTTCGCGGCCCGTCCCCACCTCCACAACAGCCGAAGCACGTCGACCGAAGTCGCAAGCCCTACCGACGCACGTACTCGGCACGGTGACGCCTTCCGAGCGCAGCGAGATCCAGCCCTAGAGTTCGCGGCCCGTCCCCACCTCCACAACAGCCGAAGCACGTCGACCGAAGTCGCAAGCCCTACCGACGCACGTACTCGGCACGGTGACGCCTTCCGAGCGCAGCGAGATCCAGCCCCAGACTTCGCGGCCCGCCCCACCTCCGCAACAGCCGCAGCGCATTCTCCAAAGTCGCAAGCTCAGCTACCAACACACCCACTCGGCACGAAGACACCTTCCGAGCAAAGCGACACCGAGCATGAGAGTTCGCGGCGCATCCCACCTCCACAGCCACCGAAGCGCCTCGACCGAAGTCGCAAGCTCAACTACCGACGCCCCCACTAGGCACGATGACACCTTCCGAGCGCAGCGAGACCGAGCACTAGAGTTCGCGGCCCGTCTCGCTTCCGAGCCGTCGAAGCGCATGCGCCGCAGGCGCGAGTCTCGACGGCTCGGAAGCGAGACCAAGGGGGCCGCGAACACGCAGCGCCGCAGGCGCTGCCAAGACAACACAACCCTGCCAAAAAACACTGTGACAGGATGGGGGCGTGAGTACCGTCTACGACTGCGCGGATGCCGACTCCCGCGCCGCCGGACTGACCGCAGCGACGAGCGCCTTGAAATCCGGGCGGTTGGTCGTGCTGCCCACCGACACGCTCTATGGCCTTGCCGTCGACGCGTTCGATTCTTCGGCGGTCGGTTCGCTGCTTGCGGCCAAGCGACGCGGCAGGGACATGCCGGTGCCGGTGCTGGTCGGATCGTGGCACACCATCGACGGCCTGGTCTTCTCGGTGCGCCCACAGGCCCGCGAACTGATTCGTGCGTTCTGGCCCGGCGGACTGAGTCTGGTTGTGCAGCAAGCCCCTTCGCTTGCCTGGGATCTCGGCGACACCCGAGGAACGGTAATGCTGCGGATGCCGCTGCACCCGGTCGCGCTCGAGCTGCTGCGTGAGGTCGGCCCGCTGGCGGTGTCCAGTGCCAACGTTTCGGGACAGCCGCCTGCCAAGACCGCCGCCGAGGCTCGCGATCAGCTCGGCGATCTGGTCGGGGTCTACCTCGACGGCGGACCTTCCGAGCATGCCGTCGCCTCCACCATCGTCGATCTCACCGCCGACCAGCCGCGCGTTCTGCGCGAGGGCGCGGTGGCGGTCGCCGATATTGCCGAGGTGCTGGGAATGTCGCCGGAAGCCCTGACCGGCGCTGTGTCGCGATAAGTTGCTCGGCCCGGATGCAGTAACCCTGGATGTCGGACCGCAAGCCGAGGCGCTGAGCTCTTGACCTCGGCCACGGACATGAAGCGGCTTGCCGTCCGATGCTGTCGGTCGCGTGGCGCATGTCGACCGCAGGCCTCGGTATGGTCGCGGAGCCGAACCGGGCCGGTGTGGGTCGCCGCTGCTGCCTGGCCCGATCAATCTGGGATGCGTGGTGTTCAGGTGATGGATGCGATGATGGTCGCCGTGAAGATGGTCCGGGACAACATCTATTTCGATGGTCGTTTGCTGGGGACGGGCAGCGTGCTTCTGGTGGATGAGGGGCTGCGGTGACCGGTCAGGGAGCTGTGGTCCCCCTGCGTGAGCTACTGCTTGTGCTGCTGGTTGCCTCGACCGTGACGTTCCTGGCGACCGGAGGGGTTCGGTTGATGGCGATTGCCTTCGGTGCAGTCGCGGTGCCGCGTGAGCGGGACGTCCACGTCAAGCCGATCCCCCGCATGGGTGGGGTCGGCATCTATGTCGGGGTCGTCTCCGCAATCCTCTTCGCTCAGCAGTTGCCCGCGCTGCGTCGTGGGTTCGAGTGGCAGCATGATATTTCAGCAGTTCTGGTGGCAGGGACACTCATCGTGTTGGTCGGCATTGTCGACGATCGCTGGGGTTTGGACGCGCTGACAAAGTTTGCCGGGCAGGTGACTGCTGCGGGAGTGATGGCCGTTATGGGTTTGAGCTGGGTTATCGTCTACGACCCGTTCAACAACGAGACGGTGGTTCTCGATAGATTGCTGGGCGGATTGATTACTGTCGGCATCACCGTCGTGATGATCAATGCAATGAATTTTGTCGATGGTCTGGACGGCCTGGCGGCGGGCCTCGGCTTGATCGCGGCCTTGGCTGTGTTCGTCTTTACTATCGGATTGCTGAACGAGCAGGGTGGAGCAGCTGACACCTATCGGCCAGCTCTGCTCGCTGCAGCGCTGGCCGGTGCGTGCTTGGGTTTTCTTCCGCATAATTTTCAGCCGGCGCGAATCTTCATGGGCGACTCCGGCTCGATGCTGATCGGGTTGATGTTGGCTGCAGTGTCCACCGGAGCGTCCGGGCGGATACCGCTGAACGGCTTCGGGCCTCGCGATGTAGTCGGCTTGCTGTCACCTCTGTTGCTGGTCGGCGCAGTGATGTTCATTCCGGTGCTGGATCTCGTGCTGGCGATTGTGCGCCGAGTCCGTGCCGGCGTCAGTTTCTCGACTCCGGACAAAATGCACTTGCATCACCGGTTGCTGCAGATCGGACATTCGCACCGGCGCGTGGTTTTGCTTATCTATTTGTGGGTCGGTGTGCTCGCCTTCGGCGCTGTCGGCACCGCACTGATGGACCGGCGGCTGGTGGTGCTGCTGATGGCGGGCGGGCTGGTTTTCGCCCTCGTCGTTACGGCGATCCCAGGCCTGCGCCGCGGGGATGCCGCGGGTGACCGGACGCCGCCCGGGTAAAGTTTTGGTCGTGAGCTTTACTCCGACACCTGTCCCCGGTCCCCAAGCGCCGCTCAAGGCGGCGCTGCGCTACGGCGCGATCGGATTGATCGTGTTGGTCGTGCTCGCCGTGGCGATCGCCTCCGCGGCGGCCGGTATGCCCGGCTTCTGGGGTGCGCTGATCGGCGCGGCCATCGGCGGCGGTTTCATCCTCACCACGGCGGTCGTCGTGTTGCTCGGCGCGAAGCTGCCCGCGAGCACTGCGGGCCTGGTCATGCTGGTCAGCTGGGTCGGCAAGCTGCTGGTCGCGATGGTGGTGGTTGCGGTGCTGCAGAACTTCGATTTCTACAACCGGATGGCCCTGTTCCTGACCGTGGTGGGCGCCCTCGTCATCGTGCTCGGAGCTGAGACGTATGGCGTTCTGCGCCAGAAGGTTCCGTACGTGACGGTGCCCGATGCCGAGCCCGAACCGGGTACTGGTCGGTAATAAATCCCACCCACCTACACACTGTCGTAGATAACTTGGTAAAGTGTTGGTAAGCAAGCAACCAAGCGAGGGGGGATCACCCCGATCCCGCTGAGTGCCGCTATGCTTACTGCCGTGCCGGGCTCCGAGGGTTCCGGTTCTGCATGTCGACGATGTCGCCGACACACGTACAGACGCCAGGTGGAGTCCATCCCACCGCACAGCTGCTGACGAAATTCGAGCCGACCTGAGTCGACTAATTGATCGTCAATGTCCGATCGAACCGTGGGTACGACCGAACCCACGGCCCGAACACGGGAGAGAACGCTGAGCGTCACCACTTTGGCGGGCGAGTTCCACGCGCCATCGCTGTCCGACTTCTTCCCTCCAGCTGTGCTGTTCGAGGGTACGCCGTTCGAACTCGACCGACTGATGCTGATCCGTCTGATCATGACGGCAGTTCTTGTCATTGTGATGGTGTTGGCATTCCGGAGTCCCCGCATCGTCCCGCGCGGCCTGCAGAACATTGCCGAAACCGGATTGGTCTTCGTCAAGGAACAGATTTGCGATGAGGTTCTCGGTAAGGAATCCGGCCGCAAGTTCTTCCCGCTGATCGCGACAATCTTCTTCACGGTCCTCTTTCTGAACTTCTCCGGCATCATTCCGGGGTTGAACATCTCGTCGAACGCCCGAGTCGGCATGCCGCTGGTACTTGCCCTGCTTGCGTACATCACGTTCAACTACGTGGGTATCAAGAAGTACGGATTCCTCAAGTACATGCGCAGCAGCATCGTGGTCCCGAATGTTCCGCTCGCATTGCACGGGTTGCTGATTCCGATCGAGTTCATCTCGACGTTCGTGCTCCGCCCGTTCACGCTGACCGTCCGACTCATGGCGAACATGCTCGCAGGGCACATCATGCTGGTGCTGTTCTTCAGCGCCACCTGGTTCTTCCTGTTCGACGCCACCGCGTGGATGAAGGTGTTCTCGCCGTTCTCGCTGATCGCGGGACTCGGGTTCACCCTCTTCGAGATCCTGGTCATCTTCCTGCAGGCCTATGTGTTCGCCCTGCTGACCGCGGTCTACATCGGACTCGCGCAACACGCTGACTCGCACTGACCCGCAACAACTACCGGAAACCTGCTACATCACGCCGACCGGCGGGTGAGCAATAGAAAGGGAATGGAACTCATGAGCCTCGCGTACCTGGCCCAGGAAGCTGCAACCACCTCCGAGAAGTTCAAGGGCTTCGGCGCCATCGGCTACGGTCTGGCCGCCATCGGCCCGGGCATCGGCGTGGGCATCGTCGTCGGTAAGGCGATCGAGGGCATCGCCCGTCAGCCCGAGCTCCAGGGCACGATCCGCACCAACATGTTCCTCGGTATCGCGTTCACCGAGGCGCTCGCGCTGATCGGCCTCGTCGCCGGCTTCATTTTCTGAGTTTGCGATGACCACGCTTTCTGTGCTCGCCGCGGAGACAGGGGAAGATGTCAACCCCCTTATCCCCGAGACATACGACATCGTGTGGTCGGTGGTCTGCATTGCGATCATCGGCTTCATTTTCTACAAGTACGTAATTCCGCGCCTCATGAAGGTGCTGGACGAGCGTGCCGACAAGATCGAGGGTGGCATCCAGCGGGCCGAGGCCGCGCAGGAAGAGGCCCAGCTGACCCTGCAGCAGTATCAGCAGCAGCTGGCCGAGGCCAGGCTCGAGGCCGCGCGCATCCGTGAGGACGCACGCACACAAGGCCAGCAGATCCTCGCGCAGATGCGCACGGAAGCCCAGGCCGAAAGCGACCGCATCGTCGCGGCAGGCCACAGCCAGCTGGAAGCCCAGCGGCAGCAGATCCTCACCGAACTGCGTGCCGAGGTCGGACAGACGGCCGTCGATCTGGCGGAAAAGATTATCGGACAGTCGGTTTCGGACGAGGCCAAGCAAGCGGCTTCGATCGAGCGGTTCCTGTCCGAGCTCGACCAGTCGAATGCCGGCATCGGGGTCGGAAGGTAGCGACGCGAAAGTGAGAAGCATGTACGCAGCGAGCCGCGAGGCAAGCTCCCGGTCCCGGGAGGCGCTTCGGGCCGCTCTGACCGGAAGCGACAGTGTTGCGGCCACGACGGGGTCGGAACTGTTCGCCGTTGTCGCCGTGCTGGATGACCAGCGTTCGCTGCGTGTTGCGCTCGCGGACGTTTCGGTGCCCGGCGCGGTTCGCGCCGAGCTGAGCGAGCGGGTCTTCAGCGGCAAGGTCAGCGCTGCCACGCTGGCGGTGCTGACCACCGCGGTGGCCCAGAACTGGTCGCGCACTGCCGATTTGGTCGACACTCTGGTGTTGCTCGGGCAGGAAGCGCTGCTGGAGTCGGCTGCCGACAGCGGGCGGATCGACGCGGTCGAGGACGAACTGTTCCGACTCGGCCGGATCATCAGCGACAACCCCGAGTTGGAGCAGGCACTGTCGGACCACGGGAAGCCGGCAACGGCCAAACGTGAGCTGATCGGACGCCTGCTCACGGGCAAAACCGACACCATCACCCAGACCCTGGCGGACCAGGTGGTCACCCGGTCGAAGACGGGCATCGGCGAAGCATTCGACGAGCTGTCCGATCTCGCGGCCGCGCGGCGCGAGCAAATCGTTGCGCATGTTCGCGCGGCGATCATGCTGACCGACCAGCAGCGCGGCCACCTTGCGGCGTCGTTGCAGCGCATCTACGGCAAGCCGGTCACGGTGCACGTCCAGGTCGATCCGAGTCTGCTGACCGGTGTCGTCGTGCACATCGGCGACGACGTGATCGACGGCAGCGCCACCGGCCGACTGGAACGGCTGCGTCGGGCCCTGGCTTGATGTCACAGCCTGACGACTCCTAATCCCCCCGACATTCGAGACCAGACAGCGAGAGCAGGAAGACTATGGCGGAGCTGACGATCTCCACCGATGAGATCCGTAGCGCGATCGAGAGCTACACCCAGAGCTACACCCCGGAAACCTCCATCGAAGAAGTCGGTGTTGTCACCGACACCGGTGACGGTATCGCCCACGTGAGCGGTCTGCCTTCGGCGATGGCCAACGAACTGCTCGAGTTCCCCGGTGGTGTGCTCGGCGTGGCGCTGAACCTCGAGGACCGCGCCATCGGTGCGGTTATCCTCGGCGAGTACGCCACCCTCGAAGAGGGCCAGGAAGTCCGCCGTACCGGCGACGTGCTCTCGGTTCCGGTGGGCGACAAGTTCCTCGGCCGCGTGGTCAACCCGCTCGGTCAGCCGATCGACGGCCTCGGTGAGATCGAAGCCGAAGAGCAGCGCGTGCTCGAGCTGCAGGCCGCGTCGGTGCTGGAGCGCCAGCCGGTCGAGGAGCCGATGGCCACCGGCATCACCGCCATCGACGCGCTGACCGCGATCGGCCGTGGTCAGCGTCAGCTGATCATCGGCGACCGTAAGACCGGCAAGACCGCGGTCTGCATCGACGCGATCCTGAACCAGAAGGCCAACTGGGAGTCGGGCGATCCGACCAAGCAGATGCGCTGCATCTACGTCGCGATCGGCCAGAAGGGCTCCACCATCGCGGGCGTCAAGACCGCGCTGGAGGCGCACGGTGCGATGGAGTACACCACCATCGTCGCGGCCCCCGCTTCGGACTCCGCCGGCTTCAAATGGCTTGCGCCCTACACCGGTTCGGCCCTCGGCCAGCACTGGATGTACCAGGGCAAGCACGTCCTGATCGTGTTCGACGACCTGAGCAAGCAGGCCGAGGCCTACCGCTCGATCTCGCTGCTGCTGCGCCGCCCGCCGGGCCGCGAGGCGTACCCGGGTGACGTCTTCTACCTGCACTCCCGTCTGCTGGAGCGTTGCGCGAAGCTGTCCGACGCGATGGGCGCGGGCTCGATGACCGGTCTGCCGATCATCGAGACCAAGGCCAACGACATCTCGGCCTTCATCCCGACCAACGTCATCTCCATCACCGACGGCCAGGTCTTCCTCGAGTCCGACCTGTTCAACAAGGGTGTCCGTCCGGCGATCAACGTCGGTACCTCGGTCTCCCGTGTCGGTGGCGCCGCCCAGACCAAGGGCATGAAGAAGGTCGCCGGTTCGCTGCGTCTGGAAATGGCGCAGTACCGCGAGCTGGAGGCGTTCTCCGCCTTCGCTTCCGACCTGGACGCGGCCTCCCTCGCCCAGCTCGAGCGTGGCGCCCGCTGGGTGGAACTGCTCAAGCAGGACCAGTACTCGCCGGTCCCCGTCGAAGACCAGATCGTTTCGATCTTCCTGGTCGACGCCGGTTACTACGAGTCGGTCCCGGTTGCCGACATCCGCCGGTTCAACGCCGAGCTGATCGAGGACCTGCACCGCACCGCACCCGAGGCGTTCGAGTCGATCGCCGGCGGCAAGGTGCTGCAGGGCGACGCGGCCGACGCGATCAAGCTGGCCACCGACAAGTTCAAGCAGGGCTTCCTCGCCTCTGACGGCAGTCGTGTGGTGAGCGAGGACGGAGCGGGTGAGCTCGAGTCCGAAGAGGTCGAGTCGCTGACCGTGACCCGCAAGCACGTCGAGAAGTAGCGCGGGCGAGCATGCGTTATTGGAATCTGGCGAATGAAGGGAGAGTGAACCGCTGATGGCAAACCTGCGTGAATTGCGCTCCCGCATTCGTGGTGTGAATTCGATCAAGAAGATCACCAAGGCCCAGGAGCTGATCGCGACCTCGCGAATCACCAAGGCTCAGGCCCGGGTTGCTGCGGCCAAGCCGTACGCGGAGGAGATCACCAAGGTTCTCGGTGAGCTGGCGAGTGCGTCGAAGAACCTCTCGCATCCGCTGCTGACGGAGCGCTCCAACCCGCGTCGCGCCGCCGTGCTGGTGATCACCAGTGACAGCGGTATGTGTGGTGGCTACAACTCGAACGTGCTCAAGCGCGCCGAGGAGCTCATGACCACGCTGCGCGGCGAGGGTAAAGAGCCGGTGGTGTACGTGATGGGCAACAAGGGCCTCATCTACTAC
The DNA here is from genome assembly GCF_045208035.1 of Nocardia sp. NBC_01009. NCBI lineage: Bacteria > Bacillati > Actinomycetota > Actinomycetes > Mycobacteriales > Nocardiaceae > Nocardia > Nocardia sp. NBC_01009. The sequence goes on from NZ_CP108695.1 coordinate 2,561,999, forward strand.
ACCTTCCGCAACCGTGCGCCGCGTGCGTCGTGGACCGGGTTCTCCCAGCAGCCGAAGTACACCGATGCCTCGGCCGCGTGCCGGCACCTGGTGGACAGCTTCATGGCGGGCTCCGAGGGCGAGGTTCCTGCTCCGAACGGCACCGGCAATATCGCCGGGGTCGACGAGCTGCACATCGTGTACACCAGGTTCGTCTCGATGCTGACGCAGACCCCGGAGGTGCGCCGGTTGGCGCCGATCCAGGTGAGCTACGTCGACGAGAACTTCGACCTGGGCGAGGACAGCCTGTCCGATTCGGCCACCGCCGATGTGCACGCGCAGTACGAGTTCGAGCCCGACGCCGATGTGCTGCTGGCGGCGCTGCTGCCCAAGTACATCAACACGCGTATCTACTCATCGTTGCTCGAGGCAGCGGCATCCGAGTCCGCGGCTCGGCGCACCGCAATGAAGGCCGCCACCGATAACGCCAATGAGCTGTCGAATGTCCTTACCAGGCAGGCGAACTCGGCGCGGCAGGCCCAGATCACGCAGGAAATCAGTGAAATCGTGGGCGGCGTGAACGCGCTGGCTTCGAGCTCGGACCGCGACTAAGCGCAGGAAGAGAATAATGACCGCAGCAGTCACGCAAGAAAGCCGGACGGGCGCGACAACAGGCCGCGTCGTCCGTGTCATCGGCCCCGTCGTGGACGTCGAGTTCCCGCGGGGTTCCATCCCAGAGCTGTTCAACGCTCTGCACGCCGAGATCGCGCTGGCGTCGGTGGCCAAGACCCTGACCCTCGAGGTTGCCCAGCACCTCGGCGACAACATCGTGCGCACCATCTCGATGCAGCCGACCGACGGCCTGGTCCGTGGGGCGAAGGTCTCTGACACCGGTAAGCCGATCTCGGTGCCGGTCGGTGACGTCGTCAAGGGCCACGTGTTCAACGCCCTCGGCGATTGCCTCGACACCCCCGGCCTCGGCCGGGACGGCGAGCAGTGGGGCATCCACCGCAAGCCACCGTCATTCGACCAGCTCGAGGGCAAGACCGAAATCCTCGAGACCGGTGTGAAGGTCATCGACCTGCTGACCCCGTACGTGAAGGGCGGCAAGATCGGTCTGTTCGGTGGCGCCGGTGTCGGCAAGACCGTGCTGATCCAGGAGATGATCACCCGTATCGCGCGTGAGTTCTCCGGTACGTCGGTGTTCGCCGGCGTCGGTGAGCGCACCCGTGAGGGCACCGACCTGCACCTGGAAATGGAAGAGATGGGCGTCCTGCAGGACACCGCCCTCGTCTTCGGCCAGATGGACGAGCCGCCGGGCACCCGTATGCGCGTCGCTCTCTCGGCCCTCACCATGGCCGAGTACTTCCGCGACGTGCAGCACCAGGACGTGCTGCTGTTCATCGACAACATCTTCCGGTTCACCCAGGCCGGTTCCGAGGTGTCGACGCTGCTCGGCCGGATGCCCTCCGCCGTCGGTTACCAGCCCACGCTGGCCGACGAGATGGGTGAGCTGCAGGAGCGCATCACCTCCACCCGTGGTCGGTCCATCACCTCGCTGCAGGCCATCTACGTGCCCGCCGACGACTACACCGACCCCGCTCCGGCGACCACCTTCGCCCACCTCGATGCGACGACCGAGCTTTCCCGCCCGATCTCGCAGAAGGGCATCTACCCGGCTGTCGACCCGCTGACCTCGACCTCCCGCATCCTGGAGGCCTCGATCGTCGGTGCGGAACACTTCCGGGTCGCCAACGAGGTCAAGCGGATCCTGCAGAAGTACAAGGAACTGCAGGACATCATCGCCATCCTCGGCATGGACGAGCTCTCCGAAGAGGACAAGGTCCTCGTCGGCCGGGCCCGTCGCCTGGAGAAGTTCCTCGGCCAGAACTTCATCGTGGCCGAGAAGTTCACCGGCCAGCCGGGTTCGGTGGTGCCGCTGTCCGACACCATCGAGGCGTTCGACCGCGTCTGCAAGGGCGAGTTCGACCACTTCCCGGAGCAGGCGTTCAACAGCTGCGGTGGACTCGACGACGTCGAGGCCGCCGCGAAGAAGATCGCCGGAAAGTAGTCACCGATGGCGGAAATGTCAGTTGATCTCGTCGCGGTCGAGCGACTGCTCTGGTCCGGCCAGGCGTCGTTCGTCAGCGCGCAGACCACCGAGGGCCAAATCGGCATCATGCCGGGCCACGAGCCGCTGCTCGGCCAGTTGGTCGAGGGCGGCACCGTGGCCATCGTCGACACCGATGGGCAGCGCATCGTCGCTGCGGTGCACGGCGGTTTCTTCTCGGTGACCGCTACCACGGTCCGGGTGCTCGCCGAGTCCGCGGAGTTCGCCGGTGAGGTCGACGTCGAGGCGGCCCGCCGGGTGCTGGCCGACTCGGACGCCACCGAGGAACAGCAGCGGGCGGCTCAGGCCCGAGTGCGCGCGGTCGAGCAGAACGCGAACGCGTAGTCACGCACCACCATTGCGCACGACGCTGTCGGCGGCGAAACTTATTCGCCGCCGACAGCGTCGTTTCGGGGGTTGGTACGAGCTGCGGGGCAAAAGACATGGCCGCGCCATTTGTAAACTCGGGTCCGTGGTTGAATGACCGCGAGGTGTCGCCGAGACGGCGGCGGAGCGAAGGGACGAACGGCATTGCAGACCGGGATGGTTCTCCTGATCATTCTGGTGCTCATGCTCGTTTTTCTGGCGCTGGCTTCGACCTACCGTCTGATCATGCTGCGTCGAGGTGGCACGGCTGCGTTGCTGCGGGTGCTGCCCGCGCGCGGTGGCCAGGGCTGGCGGCACGGCCTGATCCGATACGACGAGGATCGGCTGGTTTTCTACAAGCTGTCGAGCCTCAAACTCGGCCCCGACTCCACCATTCGACGCCAGGGCATCGAGATCGGTGACCGTCGCGGCCCGCGCGGCGACGAGTTCGACATCATGACCGAAGAACTGTCGGTGACCGCGGTGTCCGATAGCGACGGCGCTTTCGAACTCGCCTTGGACCGCGGTTCTCTCGCGGCCTTCCTTTCCTGGGTCGAATCCCGTCCGTCCGACCGCACCCGCAGGCTTCCAGGCCTCTGAACGGTCAGTCGTTCGGGTCCGACATCTAAGGTGGTCTTGTGAGCGTGCATCTGACGCGGATATACACGCGTACCGGGGACGACGGGACCACTGGACTCAGTGACTTCTCCCGGGTCGCCAAGACCGATCCCCGACTGGTCGCCTACGCCGATTGCGACGAGACCAATGCTGCCATCGGTGTTGCCATCGCACTCGGCAGCCCGACGCCGGAACTACTGGCGGTGCTCCACCAGATTCAAAACGACCTGTTCGACGCGGGCGCGGACCTGTCCACCCCCGTCGTCGCGGAGCCCAAGTATCCGCCGCTGCGGATCACCCAGCCCTACATCGACCGGCTCGAAGCCTGGTGCGATGAATTCAATGCCGAACTGGCGCCGCTGAATTCGTTCATCCTGCCCGGCGGCACTCCGCTTGCTGCGCTGTTGCACACCGCGCGCACCGTCGCGCGCCGCGCCGAGCGCGCCGCATGGGCTGCGGTGGAGGCACACCCGGACGACACGAACGTGCTGCCGGCCAAGTACTTGAATCGTCTATCGGATCTGCTGTTTATCCTGAGCCGGGTCGCCAACCCTGGCGGCGATGTGCTCTGGAAGCCGGGCGGAGACCAGGCGGGTGCATCATGATGGACGCGAACGCGGACACGATGGGCTCGACACGCAACGGCTGATTTCGTGACTACATGGGTAACTCGCCGGGTACGCCCGGAACTGAGCCAGGCACCTACCGCCGGCCCGAAACGCAACTATCGTGGCACTCAATAGTGCGCTGAATATCCGGAGAGGCGGACTGAGAGGCGGCATGGAGAGGTTTTTGGTTACCGGCGGGAATCAACTCGTCGGTGAGGTCGCGGTCGGGGGTGCCAAGAACAGCGTCCTCAAGCTGATGGCCGCTGCCCTGCTGGCCGAGGGCACGACCACCATTACGAACTGCCCGGACATCCTCGATGTGCCGCTGATGGGTGATGTGCTGCGCGGCCTGGGCTGCGACGTGACGATCGATGGTTCGGTCGTCATCATCAACACTCCTGCGGAACCGAAGTACCACGCGGACTTTCCCGCGGTGACACAGTTCCGCGCGTCGGTTTGTGTGCTCGGACCATTGATGGCTCGGTGCAAGCGGGCCGTTGTCGCGCTGCCCGGTGGGGACGCAATCGGTTCGCGTCCCTTGGATATGCATCAGGCCGGCCTGCGCCTGCTCGGGGCGACCAGCGAAATCGAACACGGTTGTGTGGTCGCGCGGGCGGACGAACTGCGCGGCGCGCGGATCAGGCTGGACTTTCCGTCGGTGGGGGCGACCGAGAACATCCTCATGGCGGCCGTGCTGGCCGAAGGGGAGACGGTCATCGATAACGCCGCACGTGAACCGGACATCGTCGACCTGTGCAACATGCTGGTTCAGATGGGCGCCCGTATCAGTGGCGCGGGCACGTCGGTGCTGACGATCGAGGGCGTCGAGCGCCTTTCGCCGACCACGCACCGTGTGATCGGTGATCGCATCGTCGCCGCCACCTGGGGGATTGCCGCCGCGATGACTATGGGCGACATCCGGGTGACCGGCGTCAACCCGAAGCATCTGTCCCTGGTGCTGGACAAGCTGCGCTCGGCAGGAGCGCGGATTTCGTTCGAACCGGACGGTTTCCGTGTGGTCCAGGCCGACCGGCCGCGTGCAGTCAACTTCTCCACATTGCCTTTCCCCGGGTTCCCGACCGATCTGCAGCCGATGGCCATCGGCCTCGCGGCGATCGCCGACGGCACCTCGATGATCACCGAGAACGTCTTCGAAGCGCGGTTCCGCTTCGTTGAGGAGATGATTCGGCTCGGTGCCGACGCGCGAACTGATGGACACCACGCTGTGGTGCGCGGAATTCCGCGGTTGTCGAGTGCGCCGGTGTGGTCGTCGGATATTCGTGCAGGCGCGGGACTCGTGCTCGCGGGTCTGGTTGCCGATGGTGTCACCGAAGTGCACGACGTCTTCCATATCGACCGCGGCTACCCGAATTTCGTCGAGCAGCTGCAGGCATTGGGTGGTCAAGTGGAGCGGGTCGGCGCGGCTGATTGATCTTGTCCGCCAGGAATGGACGGACACAATGATCGCGTGTCGTCGAAAACCGTTCCTGACCAGGCGATTTGACATCATGCACGCAGACACGTAACTTTATTCAAGTCAGAGCGACACGGACACCGACCCGGAGCCGAGAAGCACAGCGGAAACGCTGAGCGGAGGCGAGGGAAACGAGGTAGTACGAGGAGCGCCTGACGATCACACTAGCTCGATCGAGACTCCGGTTTGCGCCTGGGTATGCGGCTGAGCTAAGCTTGAAAAGTTGCCTCACCGATCAATCAGAGTAAATCTGGGCGATGGTGTGTGCGTGTGTTCTTTGAGAACTCAATAGTGTGTCGATGAATGTCAGTGCCAATTATTTAATTGGTTCCGGCCTTGCATACCCCCCGGTTGTAGGGTTGGACATTTAGTCAGCAAATCTTTTTGCTGGCGTTTTGTTTTGCTAGGTTTTCGGACTCTAGTTATTCTTCTGATTGCACCCTTCGGGGTGTGGTTGTGAGTCTTCAACGGAGAGTTTGATCCTGGCTCAGGACGAACGCTGGCGGCGTGCTTAACACATGCAAGTCGAGCGGTAAGGCCCTTCGGGGTACACGAGCGGCGAACGGGTGAGTAACACGTGGGTGATCTGCCTCGCACTTCGGGATAAGCCTGGGAAACTGGGTCTAATACCGGATATGACCAAGAGCTGCATGGTTTTTGGTGGAAAGATTTATCGGTGCGAGATGGGCCCGCGGCCTATCAGCTTGTTGGTGGGGTAACGGCCTACCAAGGCGACGACGGGTAGCCGACCTGAGAGGGTGACCGGCCACACTGGGACTGAGACACGGCCCAGACTCCTACGGGAGGCAGCAGTGGGGAATATTGCACAATGGGCGAAAGCCTGATGCAGCGACGCCGCGTGAGGGATGACGGCCTTCGGGTTGTAAACCTCTTTCGACAGGGACGAAGCGCAAGTGACGGTACCTGTAGAAGAAGCACCGGCCAACTACGTGCCAGCAGCCGCGGTAATACGTAGGGTGCGAGCGTTGTCCGGAATTACTGGGCGTAAAGAGCTTGTAGGCGGTTTGTCGCGTCTTCTGTGAAAACTTGGGGCTCAACCTTAAGCTTGCAGGCGATACGGGCAGACTAGAGTACTTCAGGGGAGACTGGAATTCCTGGTGTAGCGGTGAAATGCGCAGATATCAGGAGGAACACCGGTGGCGAAGGCGGGTCTCTGGGAAGTAACTGACGCTGAGAAGCGAAAGCGTGGGTAGCGAACAGGATTAGATACCCTGGTAGTCCACGCCGTAAACGGTGGGTACTAGGTGTGGGTTTCCTTCCACGGGATCCGTGCCGTAGCTAACGCATTAAGTACCCCGCCTGGGGAGTACGGCCGCAAGGCTAAAACTCAAAGGAATTGACGGGGGCCCGCACAAGCGGCGGAGCATGTGGATTAATTCGATGCAACGCGAAGAACCTTACCTGGGTTTGACATACACCGGAAACCTGCAGAGATGTAGGCCCCCTTGTGGTCGGTGTACAGGTGGTGCATGGCTGTCGTCAGCTCGTGTCGTGAGATGTTGGGTTAAGTCCCGCAACGAGCGCAACCCTTATCTTATGTTGCCAGCGCGTAATGGCGGGGACTCGTGAGAGACTGCCGGGGTCAACTCGGAGGAAGGTGGGGACGACGTCAAGTCATCATGCCCCTTATGTCCAGGGCTTCACACATGCTACAATGGCCGGTACAGAGGGCTGCGATACCGTGAGGTGGAGCGAATCCCTTAAAGCCGGTCTCAGTTCGGATCGGGGTCTGCAACTCGACCCCGTGAAGTTGGAGTCGCTAGTAATCGCAGATCAGCAACGCTGCGGTGAATACGTTCCCGGGCCTTGTACACACCGCCCGTCACGTCATGAAAGTCGGTAACACCCGAAGCCGGTGGCCTAACCCTTGTGGAGGGAGCCGTCGAAGGTGGGATTGGCGATTGGGACGAAGTCGTAACAAGGTAGCCGTACCGGAAGGTGCGGCTGGATCACCTCCTTTCTAAGGAGCACTTCTGCATCGCACCCCGAAGAGTCGGGGATGGTAAACGTTGATGCCAGAGACCGTTTAGTTCCCGTATGTGGAGCTGCGGACGCTCATGGGTGGAACGCTGACAAGCTCTCCCGCATTGTGGTCGGTCCTTCAGTGGCCGGTCCCGCGGTTGATATATCGACACACTGTTGGGTCCTGAGAGAACACGCGAGTGTTTCCTCTTAGGCAAGATAACGATCCGGTTCGGGCTTCACGCAGACCGCACTTGTGTAAATGAGTGGGCATGGTGGTGGTTCGGTTCGTACTGGGTGTGTTGTTTGAGAACTGCACAGTGGACGCGAGCATCTTTGTTAGTAAGTGTTTAAGAGCGTACGGTGGATGCCTTGGCACCAGGAGCCGATGAAGGACGTAGGAGGCTGCGATAAGCCTCGGGGAGCTGTCAACCGAGCTGAGATCCGAGGATTTCCGAATGGGGAAACCCAGCACGAGTGATGTCGTGTTACCCGCATCTGAATATATAGGGTGTGTGGAGGGAACGTGGGGAAGTGAAACATCTCAGTACCCACAGGAAGAGAAAACAACAGTGATTCCGTGAGTAGTGGCGAGCGAAAGCGGATGAGGCTAAACCATGTGGATGTGATAGCCGGCAGGCGTTGTCCATGTGGGGTAGTGGGGCTCATTTTCTTATCACTGCCGTGATGAGCGAGAGTAAGAAACCGTTGGGTTAGTCGAAGTGGTCTGGAACGGCCTGTCGTAGAGGGTGAGAATCCCGTAGACGAAAACCTGGCGGCTCTCGTAGTGAGTGCCCGAGTAGCAGCGGGCCCGTGAAATCTGCTGTGAATCTGCCGGGACCACCCGGTAAGCCTGAATACTCCCTGGTGACCGATAGCGGACTAGTACCGTGAGGGAAAGGTGAAAAGTACCCCGGGAGGGGAGTGAAATAGTACCTGAAACCGTGCGCTTACAATCCGTCAGGGCCTGCGCCAACTTCGGTTGGGTGGGTGATGGCGTGCCTTTTGAAGAATGAGCCTGCGAGTTAGTGGCATGTGGCGAGGTTAACCCGTGTGGGGTAGCCGTAGCGAAAGCGAGTCCGAATAGGGCGTTTCCAGTCGCATGTTCTAGACCCGAAGCGGAGTGATCTACCCATGGCCAGGGTGAAGCGACGGTAAGACGTCGTGGAGGCCCGAACCCACTTAGGTTGAAAACTGAGGGGATGAGCTGTGGGTAGGGGTGAAAGGCCAATCAAACTCCGTGATAGCTGGTTCTCCCCGAAATGCATTTAGGTGCAGCGTCGCGTGTTTCACACCGGAGGTAGAGCTACTGGATGGTCTAGGGGGCCTACAAGCTTACCGAAATCAGCCAAACTCCGAATGCCGGTGTGTGAGAGCGCGGCAGTGAGACTGCGGGGGATAAGCTTCGTAGTCGAGAGGGAAACAGCCCAGATCGCCGGCTAAGGCCCCTAAGCGTGTACTAAGTGGAAAAGGATGTGGGGTCGCGAAGACAACCAGGAGGTTGGCTTAGAAGCAGCCACCCTTGAAAGAGTGCGTAATAGCTCACTGGTCAAGTGATCCTGCGCCGACAATGTAGCGGGGCTCAAGTACACCGCCGAAGCCGCGGCATTCACACAATACATCCGCCATTCCCTGCGGGGGGTGGTGCAGTGGTGTGGATGGGTAGGGGAGCGTCCTGTAGCCAGGGAAGCGGCGGAGTGATCCAGCCGTGGAGGCTACGGGAGTGAGAATGCAGGCATGAGTAGCGAAAGACGAGTGAGAAACTCGTCCGCCGAATGACCAAGGGTTCCTGGGCCAGGTTAATCCGCCCAGGGTGAGTCGGGACCTAAGGCGAGGCCGACAGGCGTAGTCGATGGACAACGGGTTGATATTCCCGTACCCGTGTATCCGCGCCCATGATGAATCAGTTGTGCTAAGTGTCCTGAACTTCCGAGAAGACCTTCGGGTCTCGAGTGGAGGGATGCACATGACCCCGGCTGGTAGTAGTCAAGCGATGGGGTGACGCAGGAAGGTAGCTGGGCCAGTCAGTGGTTGTACTGGTGTAAGCCTGTAGGGCGTTGTGTAGGCAAATCCGCACAGCATGTGCCTGAGAGGTGATGCGTAGCCGATTGAGGCGAATTCAGTGATCCTATGCTGCCGAGAAAAGCCTCTAGTGAGTTGGTACACGGCCCGTACCCCAAACCGACACAGGTGGTCAGGTAGAGAATACTAAGGCGATCGAGAGAACTGTGGTTAAGGAACTCGGCAAAATGCCCCCGTAACTTCGGGAGAAGGGGGACCCGGTCTGGTGATGAGATTTACTCTCGGAGCTGGGTTGGGTCGCAGAGACCAGAGAGAAGCGACTGTTTACTAAAAACACAGGTCCGTGCGAAGTCGTAAGACGATGTATACGGACTGACGCCTGCCCGGTGCCGGAAGGTTAAGAGGACCGGTTAGCGCTTCGGCGCGAAGCTGAGAATTTAAGCCCCGGTAAACGGCGGTGGTAACTATAACCATCCTAAGGTAGCGAAATTCCTTGTCGGGTAAGTTCCGACCTGCACGAATGGCGTAACGACTTCTCTGCTGTCTCAACCACAGACTCGGCGAAATTGCATTACGAGTAAAGATGCTCGTTACGCGCGGCAGGACGAAAAGACCCCGGGACCTTCACTATAGCTTGGTATTGGTGTTCGGTACGGTTTGTGTAGGATAGGTGGGAGACTGTGAAGCGGGCACGCCAGTGTTTGTGGAGTCATCGTTGAAATACCACTCTGATCGTATTGGACCTCTAACCTCGGACCATGATCTGGTTCAGGGACAGTGCCTGGTGGGTAGTTTAACTGGGGCGGTTGCCTCCTAAAATGTAACGGAGGCGCCCAAAGGTTCCCTCAGCCTGGTTGGCAATCAGGTGTCGAGTGCAAGTGCACAAGGGAGCTTGACTGTGAGAGCGACAGCTCGAGCAGGGACGAAAGTCGGGACTAGTGATCCGGCACCGGCAAGTGGAAGCGGTGTCGCTCAACGGATAAAAGGTACCCCGGGGATAACAGGCTGATCTTCCCCAAGAGTCCATATCGACGGGATGGTTTGGCACCTCGATGTCGGCTCGTCGCATCCTGGGGCTGGAGTAGGTCCCAAGGGTTGGGCTGTTCGCCCATTAAAGCGGCACGCGAGCTGGGTTTAGAACGTCGTGAGACAGTTCGGTCTCTATCCGCCGCGCGCGTCAGAAACTTGAGGAAGGCTGTCCCTAGTACGAGAGGACCGGGACGGACGAACCTCTGGTGTGCCAGTTGTTCCGCCAGGAGCACTGCTGGTTAGCTACGTTCGGAAGGGATAACCGCTGAAAGCATCTAAGCGGGAAGCCTGTTCCAAGATGAGGTTTCTCACCACCTTGAGTGGTTAAGGCCCCCCACAGACCATGGGGTTGATAGGCCAGAACTGGAAGCTCGGTAACGGGTGTAGGTGACTGGTACTAATCGGCCGAGGACTTACCAACGAAGAGGCTACGCGTCCACTGTGCGGTATCTGAAACAATACACAGATACAGAAGCACCTTGATGAAGCAGATTGTTTTCTGTTTTTGATGGTGTGCTCTCTGTGTGGATAGTTTCATAGAGTTACGGCGGCCATAGCGGCAGGGAAACGCCCGGTCCCATTCCGAACCCGGAAGCTAAGCCTGCCAGCGCCGATGGTACTGCACTCGACAGGGTGTGGGAGAGTAGGACACCGCCGGAACATCATTCGCGAGAGCCCCCCGACTTCGGTCGGGGGGCTTTCGTCGTTTACTGACGAGATACACAGGACGAAGTGGTTTCGCAGCAATCTCGCAGGGAACAGTCAAGGTAAGCAGAGCACCGGCGTTGATCATGAACGTAGACATATATCATCGGTGGGACGGATAAGCCGAGAAGCATGGAGGTGCACATGGTCGTGGCGACGACAACGGCCGACCGGGCGCCCAGTGATGCCGGCGCACCGACCCGATCTCGCTCGTGGCCGAGATTGCCCGCGACGGCCGGCTACCTGGCCGCGCTCGTCATCGTCACGACGATCTTCTCGGTACTGAGCGATTCCGACCAGTCGAAGATGGTGCTGCACGCGAGCACCAACCTCCATAATCTGCTGAACGGGCACGTCGGCACCCTTTTTTCGAGCGCCCTGGTGATCGGTGATGTGAGCGCAGCCTGGGCCATCATTCCCTTGCTCGGCTGCCTGCTCGCCCTTGCCGAATTGCGCTTCGGCGCGGTGCACGTGGTGCGCGTCTTCCTGGCTGGGCACCTCGGGGCCACGCTGCTCGTCGCCGCAGGTCTCTGGGTTGCCATCGATGTCGGCTGGGTGCCCGCGAGTATCCGCTGGGCGGAAGATGTCGGCGTGAGCTATGGGGCCATGGCACTGATCGGTGCTCTCGTCGTAGCGGTCCCACACCGCTGGCGGATCGCCTGGGCCACCACATGGTTCATGATCGCCGCAGAGGGCGTCCTGATCGAGCGGACCTTCACCAGCGTCGGTCATCTGCTCTCGTGCTGCATCGGATCGGCCGTGGGGTTCGGCATGATTCGGGCCAATGCGACATCCACCCACAAACTCACCAGGGTCGAATCGGCTCTGCTCGCGGTGAGCGTACTGCTCGCGGCCATCATGCTCATGGGCTGACCGGCGGCGCGACGGGCTGGCGACAGGGGCGGCCGGGCACTCGCCTACAGTGCTTGGGTGCGCCTAGTGATTGCTCGCTGTCAGGTCGACTACGTGGGGCGACTCACCGCCCATCTCGCAATGGCCCGCCGGTTGCTGCTGATGAAAGCGGACGGTTCGGTTCTCGTGCATTCCGACGGTGGCTCCTATAAGCCGCTGAACTGGATGAGCCCGCCGTGCTGGCTGGAGGAACGCAGCGGTGACGAGGTGCCCGACGGCGCGAAGGCGCTGTGGGTCGTCACCAATAAGGCCGGCGAAGAATTGCGGATAACTATCGAGGACATCGAGCACGACTCCTCGCATGAGCTCGGCGTCGATCCTGGTCTGGTGAAAGACGGCGTGGAGGCGCATCTTCAGGAGTTGCTCGCTGAGCACGTGCAGACCCTCGGTCCCGGCTATACGCTCATCCGCCGTGAATACATGACGGCCATCGGGCCGGTGGATCTGCTGTGCCGCGATGCCGACGGCGCCACCGTGGCCGTGGAGATCAAACGCCGCGGCGAGATCGACGGTGTGGAACAGCTCACCCGGTACCTCGAATTGCTCAATCGCGACCCGCTGCTCGCCCCTGTCGCCGGGGTCTACGCGGCGCAGCAGATCAAGCCGCAGGCCCGTACGCTCGCCGAGGACCGCGGAATTCGATGCCTGATCCTCGATTACAACGCCCTACGCGGCACCGAGAGCAACGAATTCCGCCTCTTCTGAGTCGAAGTAGCCGACCGATGGCTCCGATCGATCCAGACGGGCGCAAAGAGCGCGTTCGGTCGAGGCTTAGGCTGAGTGCATGCCGCGTCGGAAGCCTCGCACCGACCGCCGCGCGGGTCCGCCCGCGGGCGGTGGGCTCGGCGACGTCTTCGGAAGTACCGAGCCGGGACCGGACAGTGACGACCTCTACACCGTCCGGACCATCCCAGGTAGTCGGGCAATCAAGACATATCGCTGTCCGGGCTGTGATCACGAAATCGCCCCCGGCGTAGCCCATGTCGTCGCCTGGCCCGCCTATGGCGGTGAGGACGATCGCAGGCACTGGCATCGGGGTTGCTGGAACGGCCGCCAGACGCGCAGGATAACCCGTCGCTGGTCGTGAATGCCCTTGCGGCCGAACGTGCTTTCCTGGAGACGCAGGCCCTGTTAGCCGATGGAACGACTGAATTCGCGGGCAGGTCGAATAACGCGTCGGGCACGCCCGAGACTGGTTCGGCATCCGCCGTGGGACCTGAACGCAACTGTCGTAGCAGCGAACGGGTACAGCCCGGGTACATGCAGTGGCGGTCGGAGAATTAGGAAGGCCGCCCCGGTCGGGGCGGCCTTCAGTGTGAATTTTGGTGGTACCGCGTGTCGCCGCGTGGTCCGACGTCAGTGTGTGATGTCGGCGTTCTCGCGCTCTTCGTCCACGATGTCGTCATCCTCGGTGGCGACATCGGGGATCGCCTTGGTGCGCGAGCCGGTCACCGACTTGGTGTTGCCGCCGATCGACTTGCGCTGGTCCGGAACCCCGTCCAGCAGTTCGCTTTCCCGGTTGACCGCAGCGAGCATGGCGGGCACCGAGTCGAGCTGGCCGCGGATGCCGAGCAGCTGGGCGAGCACCCGACCGCGCAGCACGCGCATCTCCTCGGCCAGTTCCTTCGCGTGCGCGATCTTGCGCTCGGAGGTCTGGGTGGCGGAGGTGATGAGGCGATTCGACTCGTCGGTCGCGTCCTTGATCCGCTGTGCGGCCTCGGCGCGGCTGGTGGCCTCCAGCTCCTCCATGGCGCGGGTGAGCTTGGTGCGACGCTCGGCCATGGTGACCTCGAAGTCCTGCTGGGTCGCCTTGCGCTTGGCGTCGGCTTCCTTGCCGAGGCGGTCGGCCTCGGCCTGAGCGGCTTCGATGATCTTGGCGGACTCGGTACGCGCATTGGCCAGGGTCTGCTCGAACTCGATCTCGAGTGCTTCGCGCTTTTCTTTGGTCTCGGCAAGCAACGACTCGTACTTGCCACGCATTTCCGTGGCTTGCTGCTCCGCGATCGACACCATTTCCGCAGCCTCGGCCTGCGCCAGGGCGCGGACCTCGGAGGCCTCGTCGGAGGCCAGGCGGAGCATGCGGGAGATGCGGTCGGACATGCCTTCCGCAGTGGTCGGCGGAACCGAGAGGCGGTCGACCTCCTTGCGGAGCTCGTCGATCTCGTCCCGCGCGTCCTCCAACTGGCTCGCGAGGTTACGGGCTTGTGCCGCAGCAGCATCCCGGTCAGTGGCGGTGACCCTCAGCTCTGCATCGAAGCGGTCGAAGTAGTTGCGTACCTCGTCTTGCGCATAACCCTTGCGCACAACGGTGAAGGGCAGTGCAACGAAGCGATTGCGATCGGACTCAGGTGACGACATGGCCAACAAACTACAGCCTACCGAGACATCATGGTGACTCGACCGCGAATGTGATTCTGAAGAGTTTTTCGGGCCCGATCTTGATACTAGTGCGTAACATTCGCGTTCGGTTCGACCAACTCGATCAGCACACCGCCAGCATCCTTCGGGTGGATGAAATTGATGCGGGAATCGGCGGTTCCGCGCCGTGGCGCCTCGTACAGCAAACGCAGACCTCGATCGCGCAGATAGGTCGACACCGCATCGATGTCGGTGACGCGGTAGGCGAGTTGCTGCAGGCCCGGTCCGCTACGGTCGATGAACTTGGCGATGGTGGAGTCGGCGTTCAGCGGCGCCAGCAACTGCAGGGCAGTCGCGCTGTCCGGTGCGCCGGGCAGCGACAGCATCGCCTCGTGCACGCCTTGGCTCTCGTTGGCCTCGCGATGCGTCTCGATCATGCCGAGATTCTCGGCATACCAGGCAATCGCGGCATCCAGATCGGGCACCGCGATGCCGACATGATCGACGGCGATGACGTAGTCGCCGGGGATGAAGCTCGAAGGATCCATAACGTTGCTCACCACTCGAACGTAGCGTCTGCCCGACACGGCCGGATGAAGACCATCGATAGTTCTGTGCTCGGTCGAAGACACTGCTTGGTGAGACGCAGTCGGATGGGGTCCATCCGCAGTCCAGCGCTCGGTCGAGCGCAGGCGAGGCCACCGCTTGGTGGGGCGCAGTCGGACGACGTCCAGCGGTAGTCCCGTGCTCGGCCCAGCGCAGGTGAGGGCACCGCGTACCTGGCAGGGGCCGACTCGGACGGACAAGCTACCGTTGAGTACAAGATTCGACGCCGCGCCCGGGCGCGGCCGTTGGCGATCCAACGAATGCTGCTGTAAGGAAAAGAGGGCTCGTCGTGACCACTTCCGTGATCGTCTCCGGTGCGCGTACCCCGGTCGGCCGGCTGCTCGGAGGGCTGAAGGACTTCAGCGGTTCCGACCTCGGCGGCTTCGCGATCAAGGCGGCGCTGGAGAAGGGTGGCGTCGCGCCCGAGCAGGTCGATTACGTGATCATGGGTCAGGTGCTCACCGCGGGCGCGGGCCAGATCCCGGCTCGGCAGGCGGCGGTAGCCGGCGGCATTCCGATGGACGTGCCCGCGCTGACCCTGAACAAGGTGTGCCTGTCGGGTATCAACGCGATCGCCCTCGCCGACCAGCTGATCAGGGCGGGCGAGTACGAGATCGTCGTCGCCGGTGGCCAGGAGTCGATGAGCCAGGCGCCGCACTTGCTCGAAAAGAGCAGGGAGGGCTTCAAATACGGCGACGTGGCGCTGCGCGATCACATGGCCTACGACGGCCTCTACGACATCTTCACCGACCAGCCGATGGGTGCGCTGACCGAACAGCGCAACGACACCGAGCCGATCAGCCGCGCGGACCAGGACGCGTTCGCGGCCGCCTCGCACCAGCGGGCCGCGGCGGCGTGGAAGAACGGGCTTTTCGACGCGGAGGTCGTTCCGGTCGCGGTGCCGCAGCGCAAGGGCGACCCGGTGCTGGTCTCCGCGGACGAGGGCATTCGCGCGGACACCACCGCGGAGTCGCTGGCCAAGTTGCGTCCGGCCTTCCGCAAGGACGGCACCATCACCGCGGGCACCGCCTCGCAGATCTCCGACGGCGCGGCTGCCGTCGTGGTGATGAGCAAGGCCAAGGCCGAGGCGCTCGGGCTGAGCTGGATCGCCGAGATCGGCGCCGCAGGCGTGGTGGCCGGTCCCGACTCGTCGCTGCAGGACCAGCCTGCCAATGCGATCGCCAAGGCTTGTGCGCGCGAAGGTATTTCGCCCGCGGAGCTGGATCTGGTCGAGATCAACGAGGCCTTCGCGGCGGTGGGCATCGCCTCCACCCGCAAGCTCGGCATCGACCCGGAGAAGGTCAACGTCAACGGTGGCGCGATCGCGATCGGTCACCCGCTCGGCATGTCCGGCGCGCGGATCCTGCTGCACCTTGCGCTGGAGCTGAAGCGCCGCGGTGGTGGCATCGGCGCTGCCGCGTTGTGCGGTGGCGGCGGTCAGGGTGACGCCCTGATCATCAAGGTCTAGCCGACCGGTGCCGGACCAGGCGGTCTGATCGGGGCATTCGCCGTGATCAGCACGCCCGCGGCGCCGATGGCGATGGGCAGGTTGATCCGCACCGCCGTGGTGTGACGGGTTCAACTACGGACCGTCGTAGGAGTCCGGCACAATGGTGGCCATGGACAATTTCTTCGACCTGAGCACCGTGGCCAAGCGCTTCCGCTTCATCGCCGTGCTGGAGGCTATTTCCTGGGCCTTCCTGATTGTCGGCATGGTGTTCAAGCGTCTCCCCGAGCCGGTCCTGTGGCCGGTCAAGGTGTTCGGGATGACGCACGGCATCATCTTCGTGCTGTTCGTGATCGCGACGATCGTCGCGGCCCGTGAGCTGGGCTGGACCGTGAAGACCACGGTGCTTGCGCTGCTGTCGAGCATTCCGCCGTTCTGCACGATGCTTTTCGAGGTGTGGGCGGTGCGGACGGGTCAGCTGGGTGAGCTGAGCAACGCGCCGTCGGTCGACTCCGGGGCTCCCGCATCCGTCACGCCGTGACAAACTGGAAGCCGTGACTCGACCTGCTGCCCGCCGTCCTTCGCCCGCCGTCGCCGCCGCTATGTCCGGTGCGGTCGATCTGTCCAGCCTGAAGCAGCCCCCGGCCGGGGCGGCCGGTGCGCCCGGTGGCGACTATGCGGTGAACGAGACGGATTTCGAGACAAAGGTTTTGCGCCGCTCGATCGCGGTGCCGGTGGTTGTCGCGCTGTACTCGCAGCGCAGCCCCGGCAGCGTCGAGTTGGTCAAACTGCTCGAGCGACTTGTCGTCGAAAACGGCGGCAGCTGGGCTTTGGCCACTGTCGAGGCCGAGGCCAATATGCGGATCGCGCAGGCCTTCGGCGTGCAGGGCATTCCGACGGTGATCGCGGTAGCCGGTGGCCAGCCGCTCGCGGATTTCCAAGGCGCGCAGCCGGAATCGCAGGTCAGGCAGTGGCTGAACGCGGTCATCGAGGCGGTGGCGGGCAAGCTCGACGGCGAGACCGCCGAGCCGCAGCCCGCCGAGGATCCCCGTTTCGCCGCTGCCGAGGCGGCGCTGGAGCAGGGTGACATGGCAGCCGCGGAGGCCGCCTACGAGGCCATCATCGCCGCAGAGCCGAACAACGAAGAGGCCAAGGTCGCGCTGCGTCAGCTGCGTTTCCTCGGTCGTGCCCAGAACATTCCCGGATCGGCAATTGCGACCGCGGATTCCGATCCGGCCGATGTCGGTGCAGCGTTCGACGCCGCGGACCTCGAACTGTTCAACCAGCAGCCCGAGGCCGCGTTCGACCGGCTGATCGCGCTGATCAAGCGGACCGCCGGTGATGAGAGGACACAGGTCCGCACCCGCCTGCTGGAACTGTTCGAGCTCTTTGATCCGGCCGATCCGGCCGTCGTTGCGTCCCGCAGGAAGCTGGCCGCCGCGTTGTACTGAGCGCGCCCGCTGCCGGGTGCGCTCAGGCCAGCGCCTCGACCTTGCTCGCATCGAACTCGACGTACTCGACGATCGCACCGCCCGGGTGCCGCACTGTCAGATTGCGCCCGGTCGGGACGTCGTTGGGTCCGTCGAGTGTCTGCCCGCCCTCCCGCTCGACCACCGCGAGGACTTCCTCGAGGGTGTCGACGATCGTGGTGGCCTGCACATTGCGGAAGGGAGCGAGGCTCTCCGGGGTCCCGGCGACCAGGAGGAAGTCACCGATTCCGGCCAGCTCCACATCGCGATAGGCGAAGCGCAGACCCGGCTGCGCACCGGTCAGAGCGGTGAAGGTCGGCAGGGCGGTATCGAGATCGTCGACGTAGATGCGGGCGAAGATGTTGCGAACTGCCATGACGCGTTCCATTCATTTCGATAACTGACGAAGTATCGAAATGATCGTATAGGCAACGATTCCGCTCCGCTCGCCCGATGGCGTCGGCTAATCCGGCGCGAGCCAGACCGCGCTGTTGGGGGCCAGGGCGACGGTCGCCGACGCCGGCCTGCCGTGCCATGGCTCGTCGAGCGCGGTCACGGCGCCGAGGTTGCCGATGCCGGAGCCACCGTAGGCGATGGCGTCGGTGTTGAGGATTTCGCGCCAGCGGCCGGTGGCGGGCAGGCCGACGCGGTATTCGTCGTGCACCGAACCGGAGAAGTTGTAGACGCAGGCGACCATCGAGCCGTCGGAGCCGTAGCGCAGGAAGGCCAGGACATTGTTGGCGCGGTCGTCGGCCTCGATCCAGGAGTACCCACCGGGTGCGGTGTCCTGCGTCCAGAACGCGGGGTGCGCGCGATAGACCGCGTTGAGGTCGCGCACGGCGGCGGTGATGCCGAGGTGCAGCGGATTGTCCAGCTCGTGCCAGTCCAGGCCGCGATCGTGCGACCATTCACGAAACTGGCCGAAATCCTGCCCCATGAACAGCAATTGCTTACCGGGATGGGCCCACATATAGGCCAGCAGGGCGCGCACGCCCGCGGCCTTGGCGAAATCGTCGCCTGGCATCCTGGTCCACAGGGTGCCTTTGCCGTGCACGACTTCGTCGTGGCTGATCGGCAGCACGTAGTTCTCGCTCCATGCGTACACCAATGAGAAGGTGATCTCGTTGTGGTGCCAGGAGCGGTGGATCGGATCGCGGCCGAGGAACCCGAGGGTGTCGTGCATCCAGCCCATGTTCCACTTCATGGTGAAACCGAGGCCGCCGACGTCGGTGCCCCTGGTCACTCCGGGCCAACTCGTCGATTCTTCGGCAATGGTGACGACGCCGGGGTGGTACCGGTGCACGGTGTTGTTCAGGTCCTGGAGGAAATCGACGGCCTCCAGGTTCTCCCGGCCGCCGTACACATTCGGCTCCCAACCCCCTTCGGGGCGTGAGTAATCCAGGTACAGCATGGAGGCCACCGCGTCGACGCGCAGGCCGTCGATGTGGAACTCCTCGATCCAGTACCTGGCGTTGGCGACGAGGAAGTTGCGGACCTCGTTGCGGCCGAAGTCGAAAACGTAGGTGCCCCAGTCGAGCTGCTCGCCGCGGCGCGGGTCGGGATGTTCGTAGAGTGGGGTTCCGTCGAAGCGGGCCAGCGCCCATTCGTCGCGCGGGAAGTGCGCGGGTACCCAGTCCAACAGCACGCCGATCCCCGCGGCGTGCAGGCGATCCACGAAGGAGCGGAAGTCGTCGGGGGAGCCGAAGCGCGCTGTGGGCGCGTAGTAGGAGGTGACCTGGTATCCCCAGGAACCGCCGAACGGGTGCTCGGCGATCGGCAGCAGCTCGATGTGGGTGAATCCGGCCGCGCGCACGTAATCGGCCAGCTGGTCGGCCAATTCGCGGTACCCGAGACCGGGATGCCAGGATCCGAGATGGACTTCGTAGACGCTCATCGGCGCGCGTGTCGGATCGGTGCGTTCGCGAGCGGCGACCCAATCATGGTCGGACCACGCGTAATTGCTCTCGGTGACGACCGACGCGGTGGCAGGGGGGAGTTCCGTCGCGAACGCCAGCGGATCGGCGTGGTCCACCGTCCGGCCGTCCGCACCATGTACCCGGAACTTGTATTTGGCGCCGACGCCGACGCCGGGCACGAACACTTCCCAGACCCCGGATGAGCCGAGTGCGCGCATCGGTGCGGTGTTGCCGCTCCAGCTGTCGAAATCACCGATCACGGTGACGCCGCGGGCATTCGGAGCCCAGACCGCGAACGAGGTGCCGCTCACCTCGCCGTCGAGGGTGGTGTAGTGGCGCGGATGCGCGCCGAGCACATCCCACAGGTGTTCGTGGCGGCCTTCGCCGATGAGATGCAGATCGAGCTCGCCGACGGTGGGCAGGAAGCGGTACCCATCGGGGGTGATGATCTGCTGGCCGCCCGGATAGGTGGTCACGAGGCGATAGTCCATGACCTCGGGGTAGGGCAGCACTGCGGCGAATATCCCGTGCCCCAACGACTTCAGTGGATGGTCGGCACTACCGACGCGTGCCGACACCGTCTCTGCGTGCGGCCGCAGCGCCCGGATGACCGTGCCGTCGCGGTGTGGGTGCGCGCCGAGCACGGTGTGCGGATCGGTATGGGTTCCGGCCGCGAGCAGCATCAGGTCGCGGCGTTTCACCACCGTCGCATCGCTCATCGGAAGGTCCTGCGATAGGCGAGTTCGGCGCGAACCTGCTGCGGCACCGGCGGCAGCGCCAGAATGTGAGCGACCGAGTTGGCCGGATCCAGCCGCACGTAATTCGTTTGCGCCCAGTGGTATTCCTCGCCGCTGACCTCGTCGTAGACGACCGGATGGTCGTGCCATTCGTGCCCGATCGCGGGCAGGTCGAGCGAAATCATGCCCTGCTCGGCGCCGAAGGGGTTGAGGTTCACCACGATCAGCACGGCGTCGCCGCTGACCGGATCGATCTTCGAGTAGGCGATCAGCGCGTCGTTGTCGACGTGATGGAAATGCACGCAGCGCAACTGCTGGAGGGCGGGGTGCGCGCGACGGATCTCGTTCAGCCGAGTGATCCACGGCTCCAACGATTCTCCGCGCGCCAGCGCCTCGGCGAACGGGCGTGCGCGCAGTTCGTACTTCTCGGAATCCAGGTACTCCTCGCTGCCCGGTCGCACCGCCTGGTGCTCGAACAATTCGAATCCGGAGTAGATGCCCCAGGTAGGGGCCAAGGTCGCCGCGAGGACCGCGCGAATGGCGAACATGCCCGGCCCGCCGTGCTGGAGGCTCTCGTGCAGGATGTCGGGGGTGTTGGTGAACAGGTTCGGTCGGGCCTCGTCCGCTTTCGCAGCCAGCTCCTTGCCGAATTCGGCCAGCTCCCATTTGGCGATGCGCCACGTGAAGTAGGTGTAGGACTGGCTGAATCCGCGTCTCGCGAGGCCGTACAGCCGAGCCGGCCTGGTGAACGCCTCGGAGAGGAAGATCACCTCGGGGTCGGTGCGTCGCACCTGCGCGATCAACCATTCCCAGAAGTCGGCGGGCTTGGTGTGCGGGTTGTCGACACGGAAGATCTTGACGCCCGAGCCGATCCAGTGCCGCACCACACGCAGGATTTCCGCGTACAGCCCGTCGGGATCGTTGTCGAAGTTGACCGGATAGATGTCCTGGTACTTCTTCGGCGGATTCTCGGCGAAGGCGATGGTGTCGTCGGGCAGGGTGGTGAACCACTCCGGATGCGCCTGTACCCAGGGATGATCGGGTGCACACTGCAGGGCCAGATCGAGGGCCACCTCGAGGCCGAGTTCGGAAGCGGTGCTGACGAACTCGGTGAAATCGGCTTCGGTGCCGAGTGCCGGATGGATCGCGTCGTGCCCGCCGTCCTTCGACCCGATCGCCCACGGCGAGCCGACATCGTCCGGCTCGGCGGTGAGCGCGTTGTTGCGGCCCTTGCGGTTGATTTCGCCGATCGGATGGATCGGCGGCAGATAGATGACGTCGAAACCCATGCCCGCGATGCGCGGTAATTCCTTCGCCGCCGTGGCGAAGGTGCCGTGGATCGGGTTGCCCGCGGCGTCCCGGCCGCCGGTCGAGCGCGGGAAGAACTCGTACCACGAGCCGTACAGTGCGCGTTGACGTTCCACCTGCACGGTGTGCTGCGCGCCTCGGGTGACCATGTCCCGCAACGGCGTCGTGCGCAGGATCTCGGAGATCTCCGCGCCGAAGGCCGATGCGACCCGTGCGGGCAGCTGTTCGTTGCTGCGCAGCGCGGTCGCGGCCGCTCGGAGGCGCTCGAATTGTTTCTTCGGCACGGCTTGGGCCGCGCGCTCGAACAGTCGGGCGCCGAGCTCGAGATCGTTGGCCAGATCCACGGCGCTCTGCCCGACAGCCAGTTTTGCCTCGACCGCCGCGCGCCAGGTGGCGATCGGATCGCTCCAGCCCTCGATGCGATAGGTCCACGCGCCGGGCAGGTTCGGGACGAATGTCCCGTTGAACACGTCGGGCTCGAAATCCGGCGCCATCCGAATCCTGGTGATCCGTGACGTGCCGGGAGCGCGCACCGCCAGCGTGGCGGCAACCGCGTCGTGCCCCTCACGCCAGACCACGGTGCGCACCGGAAAGACCTCGCCGACCACGGCCTTGGCCGGTCGGCCGCCCGCGATGGACGGGGCAATGTCATCGATAGCGATGCGGCCGGTCACGGGACCAACCGTACCGTTACCTCGCGCCGAGACGTTGCTCAGCGCGCGTCGGCGGCGAGGCCGAGGCCGAGTGCGACCAGCGCCGCACCGAGCGCCCGCTCGATCCGCTGCCGGATCCCGGTTCTGCGCAGCCCGGCCCCGGCCCGGTCGGCGGCCACCACAACGCCGACGCACCATGCAGTGTCGATGGTGAGCCATGGATCATGGCCAGGACCAGCACGGTCGGCAGCACCGGTCCGTCGGCGGGCAGAAATTGCGAGAGGATCGTCAGTCCGAAGACGTACCCACGCGACTACTGACGGCCGGTCGGTCGACGGCCACGCGGGTGGTCACGGCTTTCCGGTGCGCATCGCTTCGAGCAGTCGACGCAATGCCGCAGTTGTGTCGGCCAGGGCGCTGGGGTCGTCGGTGCTCGCCAGCCACAGCGCCGCTTCGTTCATGGCACCGGACAGCAGGTGGGTGAGGGGTGCTATCGGCTGTGGTGTGAGTACGCCGTCGTCGATGAGCTGGGCCAGCGCTTGGGCGAGGTGCTGGGCGGAGGCGGCCTCGTCCATCGCGCGCCATTCGTGCCAGCCGAGTACGGCGGGGCCGTCGATCAGCATGATGCGTTGGATCTCCGGGGCGGTGCAGGTGGTCAGGAAGGTCTCGCAGCCGACCACCAGCTGGGTCCAGGGATCGGTGTGGGCGTCCGCGGCCGCCGCCACTCGGTCGCCGACCTCGTGCTGTAGCTGTTCGAGCACCGCGCGGAACAGTTCGGCCTTGCCTGCGAAGTTGTGGTACAGCGCACCCTTGGTCACTCCGGTAGCCGTCACTATCTCCGATAGGCCAACGGCGCCATAGCCTTTCGCCGCGAACAAGCGCCGGCTCTCGCGCAGCAGCGCGCTACGCGTCTCTTCGCGCTGTTGGGCACGCATGGTGCTCGGCATTGCTGTCCTCTCGTTGACATACCGACGGTATGTCGACTAGCTTAGCTCGCATACCAACGGTATGTGAAAGGCGAGAACATGGAACTGAGCAGCCTCTACCCCGTCATCGGCACCGATCGGCTCACCGAAACCCGCGACTTCTACACCAAGTGGCTCGGCTTCGAGATCACCTTCGAGGCCGACTGGTATCTCAGCCTGCGCCGGCCGGGCACGGTGAACTACGAGCTCGCGCTGCTCGACTACACCCACGAGACCGTGCCTGCGGCCTACCGCAAGCCGGTGCAGGGTCTGCTGCTGAACTTCGAGGTCGTCGACGTCGACGCCGAGTGGGAGCGGATGGTGGTACAGGGCGGCATCGAAGCCGAGCTGGAAATCCGCAACGAGGACTTCGGGCAGCGGCACTTCATCGTGGCCGATCCCAGCGGTGTGCTGATCGACATGATCACCGTGATCCCGCCGTCGCAGGAATACGCCGAGCAGTTCAGCGACGAGTACATTGCCGAGAAGTTCACCTCGTGATCACTGCGCCGGTGCGCAGTGACCCGGGTCGCCCTGACAGTCGAGCGCGCGATTGTTCGGTAGGGTTCGCCTGGTGAAGGCACTTCGTCGATTCACCGTCCGTGCCCATCTGCCCGACCGTCTGGCGGCCCTGGGCGAACTGTCCACGAACCTGCGCTGGTCGTGGCATTGGCCTACCCAGGACCTGTTCGCCGAGCTCGATCCCGAGCTGTGGCGCGAGGTCGGACACGATCCGGTGCGGATGCTGGGGGAGGTGCCCGCGGCACGGCTGGACGAGCTCGCTGCCGACGCGGACTACACCGGGCGGGTCGACGCCGCGGCCGCGGATCTGCGCGACTACCTGACGCGGCCCGGCTGGTTCCAGCGGCAGACCGACGCGCCCGCCGTGCGTGGCATCGCCTACTTCTCCATGGAATTCGGTGTCACCGAGGTGCTTCCGAACTATTCCGGCGGCCTCGGCATCCTCGCCGGTGATCACCTGAAAGCCGCATCCGATCTCGGCCTGCCGCTGATCGGCGTCGGATTGCTGTATCGGTCCGGCTACTTCCGGCAATCGCTGACCGGCGACGGCTGGCAGACCGAGCATTATCCGGCGCTGGATCCGCAGGGCCTGCCGCTGCGCCTGCTGACCACAGACGACGGTCGAGCGAAGTCGGGGCGGTCGGATTCGGCGCCGGTGCTCGTCCACGTGGCAATGCCCGATCAGCGAGTGCTGCGGGCACGGGTGTGGATCGCACAGGTCGGGCGGGTGCCGTTGCTGCTGCTGGATTCCGATATCGCCGAGAACGATCCGGAGCTGCGAGCGGTCACCGACCGGCTCTACGGCGGCGACCAGGACCACCGCATCAAGCAGGAGATTCTGGCAGGCATCGGCGGTGTGCGTGCGGTGCGCGCCTATACCGCCGCGACCGGGCTGCCGGATCCCGACGTATTCCACATGAACGAGGGGCACGCCGGTTTCCTCGGTGTCGAGCGGATCCGCGAGTTCGTCTCGGCGGGACTGGATTTCGATACCGCGCTGGCCGCGGTGCGGTCCGCAACGGTATTCACCACGCATACTCCGGTGCCCGCGGGCATCGACCGATTCCCGATGCCGCTCGTGCGCAGGTACTTCGGCGGTGGCCACGGTGAATCCGAGTCCGCCATGCTGCCGGGACTGTCTGTCGACCGGATCGTGGCCCTCGGACGGGAGGCCGATCCGTCGGTCTTCAATATGGCGCACATGGGCTTGCGGATGGCTCAGCGCGCCAATGGTGTCTCCCAGCTGCACGGTGCGGTCAGCCGCGCGATGTTCGCGCCGCTGTGGCCGGGCTTCGACGCGGCCGAGGTGCCGATCGGTTCGGTCACCAATGGTGTGCACGCCCCGACCTGGGCCGCACGCGAATGGTTCGACAAGGCCCGCGAATACATCGGCCCCGAGCTGGTCGAAGAGGCGCGCGGCTGGGAGAAGCTGCGCGACGTCGACCTCGGCGAACTGTGGTCGACCCGTAACGCCTTGCGCGCCACCCTTGTCGAGGAGGTGCGCCGCCGAGTGCGCGCATCCTGGTTGGAGCGCGGTGCCGCGTCGGCCGAATTGAGTTGGGTCGAGAGTGTTTTCGATCCGAACGTGCTGACCGTCGGTTTCGCCCGCCGGGTGCCGACCTACAAGCGGCTCACCCTGATGCTGCGCGACCCGGAGCGGTTGCGTGCGCTGCTGCTCGATCCCGAACGGCCGATGCAGCTGGTGGTCGCGGGTAAGAGTCATCCCGCCGACGACGGCGGCAAGGCGCTGATCCAGCAGGTGGTCCGCTTCGCCGACGATCCCGAGGTGCGCCACCGCATCGTCTTCCTGCCCGACTACGACATGTCGATGGCCCGCTACCTGTACTGGGGTTGCGATGTGTGGCTGAACAATCCGCTGCGGCCGCTGGAGGCGTGCGGCACCTCCGGCATGAAGTCCGCGCTCAACGGCGGACTCAACCTGTCCATTCGCGACGGCTGGTGGGACGAGATGTACGACGGCGAAAACGGTTGGGCCATTCCGACCGCCGACGGCGTCTCCGACGAGCACCGTCGCGACGATCTGGAGGCCGGCGCCCTCTATGACCTGTTCGAACGCACCGTCGCCCCGCGCTTCTACGATCGTGACCGCAACGACATGCCGGTGCGCTGGGTAGAGATGGTCAGGCACACATTGCAGACCCTCGGCCCGAAGGTATTGGCCTCACGCATGGTCCGTGACTATGCCGTCGAGTACTACGCTCCTGCCGCGGCGGCGGGCCTGCGGGCAAACGCCGACGAATTCGCCGCCGCTCGCGCGAGCGCCGACTATCGCCGCCGAGTGGAGGCCGCATGGCCCTCGGTCAAGGTGATTCAGGTCGACAGTGCGGGCCTGCCCGACACCCCGATCATCGGCGCGGAATTGTCCCTGGCCGCCCGCATCGACCTCGGTGGCCTCAGCACGTCCGACGTCACTGTTCAGGCCGTGCTCGGCCGGGTGTCGCCGACCGACGACCTGTCCGATGTCACCACGTTTCCGATGACCCACACCGGATCGGATTCCGGCGTCGAAATTTTCACCGTCGAAACTCCGGTGCCGCTGTCCGGCGCGGTCGGCTACACGGTGCGGGTGCTGCCCCACCATGAGCTGCTTGCCAGCGATGCCGAACTGGGGCTGGTCGCCGCGCCGAGCGCCTAGCGATTCCGGGCGCGTCGCGGCGCCGGAACGCCGGAGGTAACCCGAGGTCAGCGAGCTCGGGACGGGTGGTTGTTGGGGCTGCGGGACGGCAATGGTGACGTTGCTCACGAAGTGAGCGGTCGGGACATCGACCGAGTTCACTTGTCCAGTGAATTGTCGGCTACCGTGCCCTGGCACCCCCGTACCCATTTCCGACTGGAGAGCTCATGGTCACCGACGTTCTGACGCGCACCCGAGGACGCCTCGACGCGTACTTCGGCATCAGTTCGACCGGCTCGACCGTGAAGCGCGAACTGATGGCGGGCACGATCACGTTCCTGGCCATGTCCTATGTGCTCGCGGTGAACCCGTCGGTGCTCGGCGATGAGGGCGCGCTCGGTGACAAAGGCATTCCCATGCAGGCGGTATTCACCGCGACGGCCGTCGCCGCGGTGTTCGGCACGCTCGTCATGGGGATCTGGGCCAGATATCCGATCGCCCTCGCGCCCGGTATGGGGCTCAACGCGTTCTTCGCGTACTCGGTGGTGCTCGGGATGGGGATTCCGTGGCAGGTGGCGCTGTCGGGGACCTTCCTGTCCGGCGTGATCTTCTTCGTGCTCGCGATCACCAAGGTGCGCGAACGCATCCTCAATGCCATTCCGATGCAGATGAAACTGGCTGTCGGGGCCGGCATCGGCATGTTCGTGGCGTTCCTCGGCTTGAAGAACGCGGGCGTTGTGGTCAACAGCGAGGCCACGCTGGTCACCCTCGGTGATTTCACCAAGGGCACCACGCTGCTCGCGCTGTTCGGTCTCGTGGTGACCGTGGTGTTCCTCGTCATCGGCTGGCACGGCGCGGTGCTGTACGGCATCGTGCTCACAGCGCTGGTCGGCGTCATCAGCGGTCTGGTCGATCTGCCCGACGGTGTGGTGTCGATGCCGAAGGGGCTGGAGCACACCTTCGGTCAGGCGATCATCCATCTGCCCGACGCGTTCACCGGACAGCTGGCCGTCGTCATTCTCACGATGTTGTTCGTCGATTTCTTCGATTGCTCCGGCACCTTGATCGGCGTGGCCAACCAGGCCGGGCTGCTGGACAAGGACGGCAAGCTGCCCCGGGCGGCAAGCGCGCTGGCCGCGGACTCGGTGGGCACCATGGCAGGCGCGGTTATCGGGACCTCCACCACCACCGCCTACGTCGAATCGACGGCGGGTGTCTCGGCGGGCGGGCGGACCGGCATGACCGCCGTGACCACTGCGGGATGGTTCTTGATCGCCATGTTCTGCTACCCGATCTTCGCGGTCGTCGCGGGTTCGGCCTCGATCACCGCGCCCGCGCTGATCGTGGTCGGCGTGCTGATGGCACGGGCGCTCGGCGAGATCGACTGGAACCGGCTGGAGTACTCCATCCCGGCCTTCATCACTGTCATCATGATGCCGCTGACCTACTCGATCGCGAACGGGCTGGCGATGGGGATGCTGTTCTACCCGATCGTCATGGTTGCCAAGGGGCGCGTCAAAGAGGTGCACCCGGCGATGTGGGCACTGATGGTGATGTTCCTCGGATACTTCTTCTTTCTCGCGGAATAAGGCGGCGCTCTGGCCGGTTGGCCCCAATCGTGCGACAATCGGACCGCAGTCCACTTCGTCGCCGAGGCCAATGAAATGTCGTTTGGAATCGAATTGCAAGGATGAGGACCAGCATGACCACCAAGAGCACGCCCGAGCGCGCTACCAGCGCAAACGATCTCGATACCTTCTCCGCCGACATCGGCCTGCTGTTGCTGCGGGTCGTCTTCGGCGGGCTGCTTGCCGCACACGGCACCCAAAAGCTGTTCGGCTGGTTCAGCGGATACGGCTGGAGCAAGAACGCCGCCGCCTTCGACTCCATGGGCTACAACCCCGGCAAGCTTTTCGGCACGCTCGCCGGGCTCAGCGAGCTGACCGGTGGTCTGTTGCTGCTGCTGGGCCTGCTGACTCCGCTGGCAGCGGCCATCGTGCTCGGCACCATGATCAACGCCATCAACACCACCTGGAGTGGCGGCCTGATGACCGGCAAAGGCTACGAAACGGCCCTACTGTTCGCCGTCGTCGGCGCGACCATCGCGTTCACCGGGCCGGGCAAGTTCTCGCTGGACAGCGGCCGTCCGTGGCAGCGACAGGGCTTCGTCTGGGGCGCGGGCGCTGTGGTGCTGGCCG
Source organism: Nocardia sp. NBC_01009 (assembly GCF_045208035.1). Lineage (NCBI taxonomy): Bacteria > Bacillati > Actinomycetota > Actinomycetes > Mycobacteriales > Nocardiaceae > Nocardia > Nocardia sp. NBC_01009. The sequence goes on from NZ_CP108695.1 coordinate 2,590,619, forward strand.
TGGCCGCGGCGGTGCTCACCCTGATCTTGAAGTGGACGCTCTGATCTCGACGCGTTCGGTTGCGGACGCTCAATGGAATTCGTAGATGGTGGCGCGGTGACCGAGGGGTCGCCGCGCCACCGTCGTCTGTGAGCGTCGTCATGTCACACTCGGGCAACTCGCATCGTCGTTGTAGTTGTTGCAGGGCAACAGGTGACGATGAAGGAGACGACGATGGCGATCGAGATCAGTAACCCGGCCGAGCTGCACGACCCCACCGGGTTCGGCTACAGCCACGTGGCACGAGTGACGGGCGAGCTGGTTCTGATCGCCGGGCAATATGATTCCGATGCCGACGGGCACACCACCAGCGACGACTTCGTCGCTCAGGTCGACCGTGCCTTCGCCAATCTCGGCACTGCGCTGCGTTCGGCGGGCTTGGATTACGCCGATGTGGCGCAGTTGCGGACGTTCATCGTCGACCACGATCTGGACAAGCTCGCCGTGCTGGGGAAGAAGATCGCCGAAATCTGGGGCGACAAGCCGCCGGTCCAGACGTTGGCCGGGGTTGCCGCGCTGGCGCTGCCCACGATGCTGTTCGAGGTGGACGCCGTCGCCGTGCGCGGCTGACACCGGGAGTTCGCCTCGTGCCGGTAAGGGGCGGTTCACAACGCGGCGGCGGCAGGGCCGGCCTCGTCGTGAACCGTCTGCGCGATCTCAGTGCAGTGTCGGGCTCGGCTTCGAGTGCAGGACTGGAACATTCGTCGCGGCATGGTGGAACTTGTCGCGCATTTCCCGGGGAGTGGTTTATATCCCCTTGTCGTGCAGCTCTTTTCGTAGACTCTCGATGAGATCGTGCTGGCGCATGCATTGGGACACGGTCTGATGTTGGGGTGCTGCGCAGCAGGGGATTTGGGTTCGGCCGTGCGCGAAGGTTGGTGTCCCCGCGCCGCGTGCAGGGCTTGGCGCGGGGACTGCCGATACGTCCGGTGTGGGAATTGGATTCCAGCGGAGTACCAAGGCCCAATTTACTTCTGTCTGGAAGTAATCGGCCGCTTTGTGAGTGGTATCACAGTGACGTAGCGGTGAGTCGTTCGAGTGCCTGGGTCACCACATTCGGGTCCGAGGTTTCCCAGTACGGCGGCAGCGAAGCACGCAGGTAGCCGCCGTAGCGCGCGGTGGCCAAGCGGGAATCGAGGATGGCGACCACGCCGCGGTCGTCGACGCTGCGCAGTAGTCTGCCGGTGCCCTGGGCGAGCAGTAGCGCCGCATGGTTGGCGGCGACGGTCATGAAGCCGTTGCCGCCGCGTGACTCCACCGCGCGCTGCCGTGCCGTCAGCAGCGGATCGTCGGGCCGGGGGAACGGAATCCGATCCAAGATCACCAGGCTCAGCGACGGGCCCGGCACGTCGACGCCCTGCCACAGCGACAGCGTGCCGAACAGTGAGGTCTCCGGATCGTCGGCGAACTTGCGCACCAGCGCGCCGGTCGAGTCGTCGCCTTGGCAGAGCACCGGTGTGTCGAGCCGCCCGCGCAGCGCCTCGGTGGCCGCTTTGGCGGCGCGCATGGAGGAGAACAAGCCGAGCGTGCGGCCGCCCGCGGCGCGGATCAGCCGCTCGATCTCATCGAGGTAGGCGGGCGCGAGTCCATCGCGACCGGGCGCGGGCAGATGCTTGGCGACATACAGGATGCCGGACTTGGCATGGTCGAACGGCGAGCCGACATCCAGTGAACTCCACCGGACCGTCTCCACATCCGACGGCGCGATGGCACCGTTCGCGGTGGCCGAATCCGTGCGGCTCCCCGACTGCGCGGGCAGGCCCCACGTGATCGCGAGGCCATCGAACGAACCGCCGATCTGCAATGTTGCCGAGGTCAAGACCACCGTCGCGGTGCCGAACAACCTGCTGCGCAGCAGGCCGCCCACCGAAAGCGGCGCCATCCGCAGCGTGCGCCGGACGACCCCGCGTATCTCGTCGGCAGCGAGCCAGATGACATCGCGCCTGCTCGCAGGATCGGGTTCGTCGAACGCCGTCAGCGCGCGTACCGCGCTGTCGTGCACCTCGTCGATCGCGGCGAGCGCTTGGGTGCGTGCGGCGGCGCTCTCCGGGTCACCCTGCGCAGACGTGCCGCCCTGTGGGGCCAGCGCGGTGCGCACGTTCCATGCCGCGTCGCGGACCAGGGCGAGCACCGGGGCGACACCATCGGGCAGCGCGTCCCACCGGGCGGCGGGCAGCTCGTCCAGGACGTTGTGCCAGGCCTCCGACGCGCCTTCGAGACGGTCGACCTCCTGTTCGTCGACGAGCTTGGCGCAGCGGCGTGCCGCCGCGCTGATGGCCGAGGGCGCCAGTTCCGCGGTGGCCACGCCGGTCACCCGGTCGACCAGCTCGTGCGCCTCATCGATGACGACGACATCGTGTTCCGGCAGCACCTGGATGCCGCTGATCGCGTCGATGGCGAGCAGGGCGTGATTGGTCACCACCACATCGGCCTGCGCCGACTCCGCCCGCGCCCGTTCGGCGAAGCAGTCCTGCCCGAACGGGCAGCGCGACTTGCCGAGGCATTCCCGCGACGACACGCTGACCTGCCGCCAGGCGCGATCGGTCACACCGGGTGCCAGCTCGTCGCGATCGCCGGTCTCGGTGTCGGAGGCCCACTCGTTGAGCCGCTGCACCTCCCGGCCGAGCCGGGAGATCGCGAACGCGTCGAACAGCTCTGCCTCGGCGGGCTCGTCCGGGATCACGCTATTGATCTTGTTCAAGCACAGATAGTTGTTGCGGCCCTTGAGGATCGCGAACTGGGCCGTGCGCCCGAGCGGCTTGCTCAGCGCCTCGGAAAGCCGGGGCAGGTCCCGGTCGACCAGCTGGCGCTGCAAGGCGATCGTCGCGGTCGACACCACGACCGTCCGCCCGGTCCGCACCGCGTGCCGCAGGCTCGGCACCAGGTATGCCAGCGACTTCCCGGTCCCGGTTCCCGCCTGCACGGCGAGATGCTCCTTGGTATCGATCGCGTGGTCCACCGCCGCGGCCATCGTCACCTGCCCGACCCGCTCTTTCCCACCGAGCGCCTGCACGGCAGTGGCCAAAAGGTCAGAGGTGGGCGGCAGTTCGGGCACGCGAGCAGCCTACTGGTTGGGACCGACAGGGATCATCGTCCATCGGGGTCGCCAAGCGCCGCGCTCGGGTGTCCGAGCCCCGCCGCCGATCAGCTCACGAATGTCGTCGGAATCGCCGGGTCGCCGTCGGACAGCTTCAGGCCCTCCCACGGCAGGCTGACCAGCCCGCGCGACACCAGTTTGCGGCTGTCGGCGAGTGTCGGCAGACCATCGACCACCTTCCCGCCGCGCACCAGCGGAACCAGCAGCTCGCGGGCCTCGAATCCGTTCGTGGCCGGTGTGGTGCCCGCGGCCGGGTAGATGATCTCCTCGACGATGGTGCCGGTGTGCCGCGCCAGCCGGACTGCTTTCTTGGTGCCGCCGCGCGACTGCTTGTGGCTGCTGCGCTTGGCCACCGGCAGGCCGTCCACCTCGACCAGCTTGTAGACCATGCCTGCCGTCGGCGCGCCGGAACCGGTGACCAGCGCGGTGCCGACGCCGTAGACGTCGACCGGCTCGGCCCGTAGCGCGGCGATGGCGTACTCGTCGAGATCGCCGGACACCACGATGCGGGTGTTGGTGGCGCCGAGGCCGTCGAGCTGATCGCGCACCTGTCTGGCCAGGACGCCGAGATCACCGGAATCGATGCGCACGCCACCCAACTCGGGGCCGGCGACCTCGATGGCGGTCGCGACGCCCGCCGTGATGTCGAAGGTGTCCACCAGCAGCGTCGTCCCGACACCGAGCGCGTCGATCTGACTGCGGAACGCGGCCGCCTCGTGTGCGCCGTCGGCAGCGCTGTGCAGCAGGGTGAACGCGTGCGCGCTGGTGCCCGCGCCCGGCACGCCGAAGCTGCGCACCGCCTCCAGATTCGAGGTGGCGTCGAAGCCCGCAAGATAGGCGGCTCGTGAGCTGGCGGGTGCGGCCAGCTCGTGGGCGCGCCGCGAGCCCATCTCGATCATCCGACGCCCGCCTGCGGCGCTCACCATGCGGGCGGCAGCCGAGGCGATGGCGCTGTCGTGGTTGAGGATCGAGAGCGCGAGCGTCTCCAGCAGGACGCATTCCGCGAAGCTGCCACGCACCGAAAGAATCGGTGAGCCAGGAAAATACAGATCGCCCTCGGCGTAGCCGTCGATATCGCCGGTGAATGTGTAATCGCGCAGCCACTCGATGGTCGCGGCGTCCGAGAAGCCCGCGATGGTCGCCAGTTCCGGTTCGCCGAATCGGAAGTGCGCCAGCGCCTCCAGCAGCCTGCCGGTGCCCGCGACGACACCGTAGCGCCTGCCGTGCGGCAACCGCCTGGCGAACACCTCGAAGGTGCAGCGCCGGTGTGCGGAACCGTCGGCGAGTGCGGCGGCGAGCATGGTCAGTTCGTACTGGTCGGTCAGCAGTGCGGTGCTGCCGACGCCGTCGCGGATGTCCACGCAGCCACTCTAGACATCGGTGGCGGGCATGATAGGCCGGTGTGGTCGGGACGTCTCCCGAACGTCGAAAAGATCGTGGACGGGTGTTGTGATTTCGGGGTCGAGTCGTACCCTGAGTGTTATGGGCTTGTGCGAAGCGAACGCGGCACTGTCGGCGGCACAGGCGACTCCGGAGGCGGTCGAGTACACCGAGATTCTGGAGGCCGAGGACCGTCCGTGGGTCACGGTCGTCTGGGACGACCCGGTCAACCTGATGCATTACGTCGCCTACATCTTCCAGAAGCTGTTCGGCTACACCAAGGCGAAGGCCACCGAACTGATGCTTCAGGTGCACAACGAGGGCAAGGCAGTGGTGTCCTCGGGCTCGCGGGACAAGATGGAACAGGACGTCAGAAGACTGCACGCCGCGGGACTCTGGGCGACCATGCAACGGGACGACTGACCAATACGACTACGCTGACGTCAGTGCGGAAGTGGAGCCGAAAGAACTCACTGAGCGGCCTCAAATTGCGCTCCGAGATGGACGCGCGTGAGGCGAGCGTGTTGCGTTCCCTGGTCGGCTCGGTCTCCGGGCTGCTGACCGAACGGGCCAATTCGGCCCCCGAAGACGATCTCGCCGCACTGACCGGGCTGCGTACCGGCAACTCGAGCCCGCCCGACGACCCTCGGCTGCACCGCCTGCTGCCGGACTTCCACCGCAGTGAACCCGGTTCTCCCGACGCCGATCGCGCCGATCTCAACAGCGCGCTGCGCGGCCTGCACGAGCCGGAGATCATCGACGCCAAGCTGGCCGCGGGCTCGGTGGTGCTGAACACGGTGCCCGCGGACGGCGGCCGAATCCTGCTGACCCCGGAACAGGCCGACGCGTGGTTGATCGCGCTCACCGATGTACGACTCGCCCTCGGCGCGGTGCTCGGCATCGATGCCGATACGCCCGATCATCTGGAAGCCGACGACCCGCGCGGGCCACATCTCGATGTGTACCACTGGCTGACCTGGATGCAGGATTCGCTGCTGCAGGCACTCGCTCCGTAACCCCGTCCGGCCGAGGGATATCACCACTTCGCCGCAACGGAGACGATTCTGTGACCCACAGTCAGGAGGCGTTGTTATGAACGGTCGACCCGGACAACGCAATTCGATCACCGATGTACCCGGGCTGCTGGTGGGGCACTATCACGAGCTCGATCCGGATGCGACGCTCGGCTCCGGTGCGGCGACCGGCTGCACCGTGGTCCGCGCGCCGGACGGTGCGACCGCTGCCGTCGACGTGCGCGGTGGCGGGCCCGGCACCCGGGAGACCGATTTGCTCGACCCGGCAAACACTGTGCGACAGGTGAATTCGATCCTGCTCTCCGGCGGCAGCGCCTACGGCCTCGCGGCCGCCGACGGCGTGATGCGCTGGCTGGAGGAGAACGGCGACGGCATCCCGATGGATCCCGCCGACCCGAGCCGGGTGGTGCCCATCGTGCCCGGTGCGGTGATCTTCGATCTTCCGGTGGGGGACTGGGGGATTCGGCCCACCGCCGAGTTCGGGTACCTGGCCTCGGATGCCGCCGCGGTCGAGTTCGAGCGCGGCACCGTCGGTGCGGGTGTCGGCGCGCGGGCCGGGTCGATCAAGGGCGGAGTCGGCACCGCGAGTGTGGTGCTCGACACGGGCGTGACGGTCGCCGCGCTCATCGTGGCCAATCCGGTCGGCTCGGTGTTCGATCCCCGCACCGGTTTGCCGTGGGGGACCGGGACCGATGGCCCCGAATACTTCGGGCTGCGCCCCGCCGACCCCGAGGCGCTGGCAAGGGCCAACGCGCTCGCGGTCAAGGGCACCGTCCTCAATACGACCATCGGCGTCGTTGCCACCGACGCACCGCTGGATCCGGCGGGCTGCCGCCGGATGGCGGCCACCGCGCACGACGGCATCGCCCGCGCGATCCGCCCGGCGCATTCCCCGCTGGACGGCGACACCTTGTTCGCGTTGGCCACCGGAACCGCGCGACCGGCGACCTTCCCGCTGCCGCCCGCGTTTCCGCCGGACCTGCTGGTGCTCGACGAAGTGTGCACGGCCGCCGCGGTCTGTGTGGAACGCGCGATCGTGGACGCGATCCTGGCCGCCCGATCCATCGCCGGGATTCCCGCATACTCCGACCTGTTCGCAGCCGCCGGGGAATAGCCGAATATTCTGGCTCGTTGTCGAGTGCGATAGGTCGGCAACTGCTACACCGAATTGCGGAAGGGTTTGACTCGTGCTGGTGATCAGGGCCGACCTTGTCGAGGCGATGGTGGCGCATGCCCGCGCCGATCACCCGGACGAGGCCTGCGGCGTCATCTCGGGGCCGGAAGGCTCCGACCGCCCGGAGCGATTCCTGGCCATGGTCAACGCCGAGCGCTCGCCGACCTTCTATCGGTTCGACTCCGGTGAGCAGCTGAAGGTGTGGCGCGAGATGGACAGTGCCGACGAGGAGCCGGTGGTGATCTATCACTCGCACACCGCGACCGAGGCCTACCCCAGCCGGACCGATGTGTCCTACGCGTCCGAGCCGAATGCGCACTACGTGCTGATCTCCACCCGCGATCCCGAGCAGCACGAGTTGCGCAGCTACCGGATTCTCGACGGCGAGGTCACCGAGGAGCCCGTGCAGATCATCGACGCCTACGCCCCCGCCTAGACCCGCCCCCTTATTTGTCGAAATCGAGGAGTCCCCATGTCGGTAACCGTGTCCATCCCGACGATCATGCGTGGCCTGACCGGCGGTGAGAAGCGGGTCGAGGCCAACGGCGCCACATTGTCCGCACTGATCGCCGATCTGGAGGCCAACCACCCCGGCCTGGCCGAGCGGCTGCTCAAGGACGGCAAGCTGAACCGCTACGTCAACATCTACGTCGACGACGAGGACGTGCGCTTCTCCGGTGGCCTCGCGGCCGAGGTGCCCGCGGATGCCTCGGTGACCATCCTGCCGGCCGTCGCGGGCGGCTGAGCGACCCCGTGGCGCGCTATGAATCGCTGATCGCGACGCTGGGCAACACCCCGCTGGTCGGACTGCGCAACCTGTCCCCGCGGTGGGACGGCGAGAACCCGGTGCGGTTGTGGGCCAAGCTGGAGGATCGCAATCCGACGGGGTCGATCAAGGATCGCCCCGCCCTGCGGATGATCGAGCAGGCCGAGGCCGACGGTCTGCTGACGCCAGGTTGCACGATTCTGGAGCCGACCAGCGGCAATACCGGGATCTCGCTGGCGATGGCAGCCAAGCTCAAGGGCTACCGGCTGGTCTGCGTGATGCCGGAGAACACCTCGGTGGAGCGGCGTCAGCTGCTGACCATGTTCGGTGCGCAGATCATCGATTCTCCGGCCGCCGGTGGCTCGAATCAGGCGGTGGCCAAGGCCAAGCAGATCGCGGCCGAGAATCCGGACTGGGTGATGCTCTACCAGTACGGCAACCCCGCCAACGCATTGGCGCACTATGAGACGACCGGCCCGGAGATCCTGGCCGATCTGCCGGAGATCACCCATTTCGTCGCCGGGCTCGGCACCACCGGAACCCTGATGGGGACCGGGCGTTTTCTCCGCGAGCAGGTGCCCGGCATCGAGATCGTCGCCGCGGAGCCGCGCTACGGCGAACTCGTCTACGGACTGCGCAATATCGACGAAGGCTTCATCCCGGAGCTCTACGACGAGTCCGTGCTGACCACGCGGTTCTCGGTCGGCCCGTTCGACGCGGTCAAGCGCACCCGCGAATTGGTCCTGGAGGAGGGCATTTTCGCGGGCATCTCGACCGGGGCGATTCTGCACGCCGCGCTCGGGGTTGCGCGCAAGGTCCTCAAGGCAGGCGGGCGCGCGGACATTGCTTTCGTGGTGGCCGACGGCGGCTGGAAGTACCTCTCGACCGGTGCCTACGACGGCACGCTCGAAGAGGCGGAGCAACGCCTCGAAGGCCAACTCTGGGCCTGACCCGCCGTCGCGTCGACCAGAGGCTTTCGGTCTTGCCTACCGCTTGGTGGCGATAGGCACCGGTACTCTCGAAGAGGCGGGGCACCGGCTCGCGATCGGACCTTCGCGACCGCGATGCCTTGCTCGACGAGGAGGTTGCGATGACCGGCGGTGCGGGAATCGGATCGTCGTTCGATCCGGATCGGATTGCCGCGCTGCGCGCGCAGCTGGGTAACCCGGTCGGCTCGACTCCACCGAGCGCGCCGCTGCCGGGATCGCCTGCGCCGAGCCCGGCCGAGACTTCCGGCAACCTCGGGGTCGTCAAACAGCTCTGGCTGCGCGCCGGAATTCTGATATCCGGATTCGTCGTGCTGCTGTACGGCATCGAGGGCGTCGATCAACTCGACGACACCCAGCTCGATCGCGCGGGCATCGAGCCGCGCACCGCGGACGGCCTGTGGGGCATCCTGTGGGCTCCCGTCCTGCACGGCGGCTGGGACCATCTCATCGGCAACACCCTGCCGGTGCTGCTGCTCGGCTTCCTGACGCTGCTCGCGGGGATCGGGCGCGGGCTGGCCGCCACCGCGATCATCTGGGTCGTGGCCGGGATCGGAACCTGGCTCACCGGAGCAAGCGGATCGGTGCATCTGGGTGCGTCCGCCCTGGTTTTCGGCTGGTTGACCTTCCTGATCTCGCGCGGCTGGTTCGCCCGCAATATCGCGCAAATCGTCGTCGGACTCGTCGTTTTGGCCGTGTACGGGTCGCTGTTGTGGGGCGTATTACCCGGACAACCTGGAATCTCTTGGCAGGGACATCTTTTCGGGGCAATGGGTGGAGTGCTGGCAGGCTGGGTACTCTCTGGTGATGAACGTCGACACCGTCGCGGGGATCGAGCCGGAGTCAGTGCGTCGCCACGGTGAGCGTGCGGCCCGTCGGGAAATGTGGGGGATCCTTCCTTGAGCGAGAATTCGTCGTGGCAGCATGGGGGAATGCGCCTTACCGTCCTCGGGTGCTCGGGCAGCGTGTCCGGCCCGGACTCCCCTGCGTCGGGGTACCTGCTGAGCGGCCCCGATATGCGGCCGGTGGTGATCGATTTCGGACCAGGCGTGCTCGGCGCATTGCAACGCCACGCCGATCCCGGTGAGGTCGATATCTTCCTGACCCACCTGCATGCGGATCATTGCCTCGATCTGCCTGGACTGCTGGTGTGGCGGCGCTACCATCCGACGCCACCGGTGGGGAAGGCGATCGTGCGCGGTCCTTCCGACAGCGCGTTGCGCATCGGCAATGCCTCCGCGGAGATCGGCGGGGAATGCGACGACTGGTCGGACGTCATCGATCATCGGGCCTGGGGTGAAGGCGAGGCGGTCGAGTTCGGGCCAGGACATACGGTGACGGCGCGGCGGATGTACCACCCGCCGGAGTCCTATGGGCTGCGGATCGTCACCGCCGCCGGCCGGACCTTCGTCTATACCGGTGATACCGCGATGTGCGGGGCGGTTCAAGAACTGGCCCAGGACGCCGACATTCTGATGGCCGAGGCCTCGTGGACGCACGATCCGGCGAATCGGCCTCCCGGGATTCACCTTTCGGGCACCGAGGCGGGCATGATCGCGGCCCAGGCCGGGGTGAAAGAGCTGCTGCTCACCCACATCCCGCCGTGGACCTCCCGCGAGGACGTCATCGCTGAGGCGAAGGCGCAGTTCTCCGGCCCGGTGCATGCGGTCGCACCCGGGGAAACCTTCGACATCTGACCGTGCGTCCAACGCCCGGATTCCCCCTCCAGCCCAACCACTGCGGAGCGAGTCTTACGAGCGACCGTTCGCAGCCTGCACCCACGGAACCGATACAACGCACCAAAGTCGCGAGCTTCCCCACCAAAGCACCCACCACGGAGCGAGTCTTACGAGCGACGTCCCGGCCGGCTCGCGTCCGAGCGGCCGACACAACGCACCAAAGTCACGAGCCTCCCCACCAAAGCACCATCACGCAGCGAGTCTTACGAACGACCGTTCGCGGCCAGCACCCAAGCAACCGATACAGCGCACCAAAGTCGCGAGCTTCCCCACCAAAGCACCCACCACGGAGCGAGTCTTACGAGCGACCGTTCGCGGCCGGCTCGCGTCCGAGTGGCCGAAGCGCATGCGACGAAGTCGCGAGTCTCGGCCGCTCGGACGCGAGCCTTCGGGGCCGCGAACACGCAGCGCCGCAGGCGCTGCAAAACAAACACAGTAGGCTAGGCCCGTGTCGAGACGAGCCGATGGCAGGGCGGACGATCAACTCCGCGAGGTACGGATCACCCGTGGATTCACCGCGCACCCAGCCGGTTCGGTGCTGGTGGAGTTCGGGCAGACCCGCGTGATGTGCACCGCGAGTGTCACCGACGGCGTGCCGCCGTGGCGGCGCGACTCCGGCCTCGGTTGGCTGACCGCCGAATACGCGATGCTGCCCGCGGCCACTCACACCCGCAGCGGGCGGGAATCGGTCAAGGGCAAGGTCGGCGGCCGTACGCAGGAGATCAGCCGGCTGATCGGTCGATCGCTGCGTGCTTGCATCGACCTCGCGGCCATCGGTGAGAACACCATCGCCCTCGACTGTGATGTGCTGCAGGCCGATGGCGGTACCAGGACTGCCGCCATCACCGGCGCGTACGTGGCGCTCTCGGATGCGGTCACCTATCTGGCCGCTGCAGGCAGACTCAACGATCCGCAGCCGATCTCGTGCGCGATCGCCGCGGTGAGCGTCGGCGTCGTGGACGGCCGGGTACGCCTGGACCTGCCCTACGAAGAGGATTCGCGCGCCGAGGTCGACATGAACGTGGTCGCCACCGACACCGGCACCCTGGTGGAAATCCAGGGCACCGGCGAGGGTGCGACCTTCCCGCGCTCCACCCTGGACAAGATGCTCGACTCGGCGCTCGCCGGTTGCGAGCAGCTGTTCGTCGTGCAGAAAGAGGCGCTGGCGCTGCCCTATCCTGGCGTGCTGCCCGAGCCGACCGAGTCGAAGAAGAAGTAATGACGCGACGCGTTCTGGTTGCCAGCCGTAATGCGAAGAAGTTGAACGAGCTGCGGCGCATCCTCGACGACGCCGGTGTCGCGGGCATCGAGATCGTCGGGCTCGACGATGTGCCCGCCTACGACGAGGCGCCCGAGACCGGCGCGACGTTCGAGGAGAACGCGCTGGCGAAGGCGCGCGACGGTGCCGTGGCCACCGGATTGGCTTGTGTCGCAGATGATTCCGGTATCGCGGTGGATGCGTTGAACGGGATGCCCGGCGTGCTGTCGGCGCGCTGGTCCGGTGGCCACGGCGAGGACGCGGCCAACAATGCGCTATTGCTTGCTCAACTCGGCGATGTGCCCGACGAGCGGCGCGGTGCGCAGTTCGTCTCCGCGTGCGCGTTGGTGGTACCCGGTGGGAGCGAGACCGTGGTTCGCGGCGAATGGCCCGGCTCGATCGGGCGCAAACCCGTTGGCGACGGCGGTTTCGGCTACGACCCGCTGTTCGTTCCCGCGGGTGGGCTCGGCACCGCCGCGCAGCTCACGCCCGAGCAGAAGAACGCGGTCTCGCATCGTGGGCGCGCATTGGCCCAGTTGGTTCCCGCGCTCGCCGCGCTCGCGGACTGATTCGCCCGCGGGTCAGAGGTTGAAGTCCGCCTTGACCTTCTTGGCGTTGACATGCTCGACGAAGAAGGACAGCAGCGGGACGGTGCCCGCGATCAGGGTGCCGACGGTGCGCAGCAGCGGCCAGCGGACCTTGACCGCGAGGTCGGCGGTGACCAGCAGGTAGGCGAAATACACCCAGCCGTGCACGACGGCGATCCAACTCGGAGTGTGCACGTCGAAGCCGTATTTGGCGATGATTTCGGCGGTCAGCAGCAACAACCAGAGACCGGTGACCCATGCGAGCACCCGGTAACGCAGCAGCGCGCCCGTGATCTTGCCGGTGTTCGTCGGGGTGACGGCGGCTGCCGGCGCGCTTTCGGTCAGGGTGGGCTCGGTCGAGTTCTCGCTGGTGGTCAACCGGCGCTCCTCTCGGTATCGCGGGCACGCAGGCCCGCCTCGCGGACATGCTGGTCGATGTCATTGGCGTGCAGCTCGGCCAGATACCTGTTGTACTCGGCGAGCACCGGGTCTTCGTCTCGAACGGCCGTCGGCCGTTCCGGCAGCAACCCTTCCGGAATCTCTCGTGGCGCAACGGGTTTCGGGGCCCGCTTCGGCTTCACCGGCGCCTGCTCCGCATTGTCTCCGGTCTCGGCTTCGCGTTCCAGGCGCACGAAACGGAAGTAGGCGAACACCGCGAATCCGGCGAACAGCGGCCACTGCAGCGCATAACCGAGGTTCTGGCCGGTGCCGCTCGCGGACTCGAACCGCTGCCACTGCCACCAGCCGAGGGCCAGGCAGCCGAGGGCAGCAACGATCACCAGCGCAATAAGGGCTGGGCGATTGTGTGCCGAGCGGCGAGGTGGAGCGGACACGGCTACCACGGTACCCGTCTACTACGCGACACGTAGGAGGCAGGTCCACTCGTGGACGTCACACCAAGGTGTGAGAAACGCACACCCTCGGAGGGGATCGGCCAGTACTGGGGTTCCTGTCGAAATGAGGCTCCGACGACGAGATTAATAGGCATACCGAAGACGCCACGGACCAAGATTTCGAGAGAGAGACGAACATGACCACGCTGATCGAATCGCCTGCTGAAACAGTTGTCCAGCTGCGGCCGAGCGCTGTGTCCGCGCATGCCGTGAACGATCCGACCGCCGTCGCCGTGTCCGCCGCCGACTGCGAGCTCACCTATCGTGAGCTCGACCTCTGGTCGAACCGTCTGGCCCGGCTGCTGCTTGCTCGCGGCGCAGGCCCTGGTGTCCGCGTCGCGGTGGCCGTCACCCCCGCGGTCGAGGCCACCGTGACCGAGTGGGCCATCGCCAAGACCGGCGCAGTCGCCGTCGCGGTCGCTCCCGGGACGGCCGTCCACGGCGCCACCTTCGGTGTGACGACCAAGGCGCTGCGCGGCGAACTCGCCGATTCGCTCAACTGGCTCATGCTCGACGATCGCACGACCCTGGTGCATTACATGACCGGTTCCGACGCGCCCATTACCGACGCGGACCGCGCCATCGTGCGCGAGATCGCTTGATCCGGCTTGTCACCTACGGGCGGATCTCGGCTTCCACGCCGGGATCCGCCCGGCTTCTCGCCATCAGGATTTCGTTATTCAATGCTGTGAGCTGGGGAAACGTGGCGCTTCACCGATAGCCCTCGGACCTGGGATAGGGGAGGAAGCCGGCACCTCATGTCGGACGTTGCCGAGATCACCAACATTCCGAAGACGCCACCTGTCGACACCATCGAGGGGAAAATAGCGGTGTGCAAGCCGGTCGAATCATCCGTATCAGCAGTCGTTTCGATGTGGCCTGGCCTGGTCGGCTGACGCGTGGCGAGCACCGAGGATCGACTATTGCTCGACCAGCGGACCGAGGTCCACGATCAGCATGCAGGAATACCCATGCAGCAGCAATCCCGCTCGCCCATCGCGGCGAGCAACGGTTTGCCCGCGGGTGCGTTCGCGCTGTCCGCGGCCCAACGCGGAATCTGGTTCGCCCAGCACTTTGCTGGTGACAACCCGATTTCCATCGCCCAGTACGTCGAATTCGTCGGATCGGTCGACGTCGACATACTGGCCGATTCGGCGCGTCAGGCCGGTCGCGAGTTCGGTACCGGCTATCTGCGCCTGATCGAGGTCGACGACGCCCCGTTCCAGGTCATCGACACCACCTTGGACGACCGCACCACCATCCACGACCTGCGCGCCGAACCCGATCCGGCGGCGGCGGCGCGGGCGTGGATGCGGGCGGAGTACACCGCGCCGCTCGACCTGCTGCGCGATCGGCTGTGCGAGGTCACGATGCTGCGCCTCGCCGACGACCACTGGTACTGGTATTCGCGAATCCATCACATAGTGCTCGACGGCGTCGGTGCGATCACCATGCTGCAGCGCACGATGGATCTCTACAACGCGGCCATCGAGGGGCAGCAGCCCCCGGAAGGCAAGGCCGAGGACCTGCGCAAGATCGTCGACGCGGACGTGGCCTATCGCGACTCGCAGCGTTTCGAGGCCGACCGGCAGTACTGGCGTGAACACCTGGCCGGGATGGCGGAGCCGGTGAACCTTGCGGGCCGCTTCGCCGCGGTCGACGCGCACCCGCGGCTGGTCAGCGGCGCACTGTCGGCCGAAACCGCGGAACTGCTCGATGCCGTCGCGAAGGCGAGTTCGTCGAGCATGGCACCGGTGATCGTGGCCGCGTTCGCCGCGTATCTCGCCGCCATGACCGGTGCGCCCGAGGTGGCGCTGAGTCTGCCGGTGTCCGCCCGCACGACCGCATCGCTGCGGCGCTCGGGCGGCATGGTCGCCAATGTCGTGCCGCTGCGCCTCACCCTGGATCCGACCGCGACGGTAGGCGAGCTGATCCGGGCGACGCAGAGCGAGCTCACTGGCGCGCTGCGGCGACCGCGCTATCGGCAGGAAGACATCGTCCGCGATCTCGGCTGGACTCTGGACGAGGCGGCCTCGTTCGGTCCGACGGTGAACCTGATGATGATGGACTCCCGGATCCGCCTCGGGTCGGTCACCGGTCGCCTGCATGTGCTCACCTCCGGGATGATCGAAGACCTGTTCGTCAACGTGTATCCCGGCGTGGCGGGCGAGAGCACCCACATCGATTTCCAGGCCAACCCGAATCTCTACAGTGACGTCGAGCTGGTCGCACACCACGGCCGTTTCGGTGCTTTCCTGTCCCGCTTCCTCGCAGCGGGCGCGGATGCGGCGCTGTCCACGGTGCAGGTCGTTTCCGAGGCCGAGAAGGCCGAGCTGGTTCCCGCGTATGGGCCGAACGGGGTTGTGGCGCAAACGCTTCCGGACATTCTGGCCGCGGGCGCTGCTATCGAACCCGGCGCGGTCGCCATCCGGGCGGGCGAGGTCGCGATGACCTACCGTGAGCTCGACGAACGCTCGAATAGGTTGGCCCGCCTGCTGATCGCGGCGGGTGCGGGCCCGGAGCGCACGGTGGCGATCTCGATTCCGCGCTCGCTGGATTCCGTGGTCGGGATGTGGGCGGTGGCCAAGACCGGTGCGGCGTTCGTGCCGATCGACCCGAACTATCCCGCGGACCGTATCCAGCACATGGTCGGCGACAGCGGGATCGTCGCCGGTCTCACCGTCGCCGCGGTACGGGCGTCGCTGCCGGACCGGGTGACCTGGTTGATCATGGACGACGACACGACCGATCACATGGCCGCGATGCAGGATTCGTCGCCGATCACCGTTGCGGAGCGCACCGCGCCCGTGCTGCTCGACCAAACCGCCTACGTCATCTACACCTCGGGATCGACGGGCCTGCCCAAGGGGGTCATGGTGTCGCATCGTGGGCTGGCGAATCTGGCTACCGGATCCGGCTCCAGCTTCGGTGTGAAGGCCGATTCCGTTGTGGCGCACGCTGTCTCGCCGAGTTTCGATATTTCGGTGGAGGAACTGCTCGTCGCCTTCGCCGTCGGCGCGACGGTCGCGGTGGTGCCGCCGTCGGCATACGCGGGCGAGGATATGGCGCAGGTGCTGCGCACGCACGGCGTCACCCATCTGAATGTGACTCCCGCCGTGGTGGGTTCGCTCGATCCCGCGACCCTGCCCGCGCTGCGCACCGTCATCGTCGGCGGCGACGCCTGCCCGCCGGAGCTGGTGGCGAAGTGGTCGGATCGCAGACTGTTGAACGGGTACGGGCCCACCGAAACCACTGTCACCACGACCCTGAGCGCACCGATGGCGCCGGACGCACCCGTCACGATCGGCAGCCTGGTGCGCGGCGTCTCGGCCGTCGTGCTCGATCCCTGGTTGCGGCCGGTGGCCACCGGCACGATCGGGGAGCTGTATTTGGCAGGCGACGGCGTCGCCCGCGGCTACCACCAGCGCAACGGGCTCACCGCGAGCCGATTCGTCGCCAACCCGTACGAGCCGGGCGCTCGCATGTACCGCACCGGAGATCTGGCGCGCTGGCATCGGCGCGCGGGGCGGCTCGAGCTGGACTATGCGGGGCGCAGCGACTTCCAGGTGAAGGTGCGCGGTTTCCGCATCGAACTCGGTGAGGTGGACGCCGCGCTGCAGCGCCACCCCGACATCGACTTCACCCTCACCATCGGCGCGACGACGCCGTCCGGAGCCACCGCGCTGGTCTCGTATGTGCTGGCAAAGCCGGGCACGCAGGTGCACCCCGAGGAATTGAAAGCATTTGTCGGCGCGACACTTCCGGCCCACATGGTGCCTACTGTCATCATGCTGCTCGACAGCTTGCCGCTCACCCCGGTCGGCAAGGTGGATCGACGGGCGCTGCCCGCGCCGGATTTCACCGCTCGCAGTGCTGTGAAGCGCGCGCCGAGCACACCGAACGAAGAAGTGCTCGCACCGCTGTTCGCCGAGGTGCTCGGGTTGGACGAGGTGGGTGTCGACGAGAACTTCTTCGCGCTCGGCGGCGACAGCATCGTGTCCATTCAGCTGGTGTCACGGGCACGGGCGGCAGGTCTGTCGTTCAGCGCGCGAGATGTGTTCGAGCGCAAGACCGTTGCCGGACTGGCCGCCGTCGCCACCGACGCGGCCGCACATCAGGTGCGCGAACTGCCCGGTGGCGGTGTCGGCCCGGTCGAGCTCACGCCGATCGTGCACGCGATGCTGGAGCACGGCGAGCCGTGGCAGCGGTTCAGTCAGGCTGTACTGGTCGGCCTGCCCCGCGGCGTCGAGCGAGCACAGCTGACCAAGGCCCTGGCGACGCTCATCGATCACCACGATGTGCTACGCAGCACGCTGCGACAGTCGGCGGCGGGCTGGGAATGGGTTGTCGGCGCGGCTGGTTCGGTCGATGCCGACAACCTCATCGACGTCGTCGCCGCCGGTCCGGATCCGACCGAGTCCTACGAACGCGAGTTGCAGCGCACGGCCGATCTGCTCGATCCGGCCGCGGGCGTCGTGGTGCGCGTGGTACTGATCGAGTCACCGGACGCGGATCCGCGGCTGTGGCTGGTGCTGCACCATCTTGTGGTCGACGGGGTGTCGTGGCGAATTCTGTTGCCGGACTTGGTCACCGCCTTGATCGGTGGGAAGCTGGAGCCGGTCGGCACGTCGATGCGGCGCTGGGCGCACGGCCAGGTCGAGGCCGCGGTCGGCCGAGCCGGTGAACTCCCGGTGTGGCAGCGGATTCTGGCCACTCCCGATCAGGAACTCGGTGCCCGCGACATGGATCCGGCGCTGGACGTGGTCGCGACCATGGCGGACGTGCGCACGACGGTGCCCGCCGAGGTGGCGAGTGTCGTGCTCGAACTGGTGCCGGACCGATTCCACTGCGGCGCCGACGACGCGCTGCTCACCGCGCTCGCCATGGCCGTATGCCGCTGGCGTCCGCGTACGGCTGTGCTGCTGACACTGGAGGGCCACGGGCGCGAGGAGGCCGTGCTGCCGCACGCCGCCGTCGACCGCACCGTTGGCTGGTTCACCAGTGTCTATCCGGTCGCGATCGATCTGACCGGCATCGACCTCGACGACGCCTTCGCGGGCGGCCCCGCCGCGGGAGCCGCCATCAAGGCTGCAAAGGAACAGTTGCGCGCGATTCCGGACAAGGGCGTCGGCTACGGCATGCTGCGCTACCTGAATCCGGAAACCGCTGCAGCCCTGACAGATACCGGGACCCCGCAGATCAGCTTCAACTATCTCGGGCGGGCGGCAACCGGAGGCGCGGGCGCAACCTGGCAGCCGGAGCGATTCGCCGCGAGCAACGACGACCGCGCGCCCTTGGCGGCTGTCGTCGACATCAACGCCATCATGGGCGACACCGAGCTCGAGGTGACCTGGGGCTATGCGTCACGGATTCTCGACGAGGCACAGGTGCGTGAGCTCGCCGAGCTGTGGGCGGAGGCCCTGCGCGCCCTGGCCGCGCATGCGCGGACCGCAGGTGCGGGCGGCCACACACCGTCGGATTTCGACCTCGTCGGGGTGACCGCAGGCCAGCTGGACGGCTGGGAGCAGCGCTACCCGAATCTGACCGACGTGTGGCCGCTCTCGCCACTGCAGTACGGCCTGCTCTTCCACGCCTGGTACGACTCCGACACCGCCGACGGATACACCGTGCAGACCAGGCTCGCCCTCGCCGGTCGCGTCGACGCGGCCCGTTTGCGTTCGGCCGCACAGGCATTGGTCGAACGGCACGAGAATCTGCGGGTCGCCTATGTGGATACCGACGACGGTCCACGCCAGCTCGTGCTCGCGACCGCCGAGATACGGTGGTACGACCTGGATCTGAGCGCGATCACCGACAACGCCGAACGAGACCGCGAACTGGAACGCCTCATCGAGGTCGACGCGAGCACCCGCTTCGACCTCACTCGTCCGCCACTGCTGCGCTTCACCCTCATCAGGACCGCCGCCGAGGACTACACGCTGGTGATGACGAATCACCACCTGGTGCTCGACGGGTGGTCGACCCCGCTGCTGGTGCGCGAGCTACTGGCGATCTACATCACCGCCGGCGCGGCGGGGCAGCTCCCCGCGCTGCCGCCCGCCCCCTCCTACCGGGAGTTCCTGTCCTGGCTCGACAGGCAGGACAACGCGGCCTCGATCGCGGCGTGGCAGCAGTCGCTGGCCGGGATCGACGCTCCGACGCGCGCGGTGCCGACACTGGCGGGGATCGAATCCACCGAATCCGGCATGGTTTCGGTGGATCTGTCCGCCGATGCCGTTGCGCGGCTGGAGAAGTCCGCGCGCGAGGCGGGCGCGACAGTCAACACCTCGGTGCAGGTCGCGTGGGCGCTGCTGCTCGCGATGGTGACCGGCCGCAGCGATGTGGTGTTCGGCGGCACGGTCTCCGGCCGGCCGCCGCAGCTGGCGGGTGTCGAGGACATGGTCGGACTGTTCATCAACACGCTGCCGGTGCGGGTGCGCCTCGAGCCGGGCGAGCGGGTCGTCGATCTGCTGGCTCGCGTCCAGTCCGAGCAGGCGCGGCTGCTGGATCACCAGCATGTCGGGCTGGCCGCGATCCATCAAGCCGTCGGGCTTGCCGAACTGTTCGATACGCTCACCGTTTTCGAGTCCTACCCGATCGATCGGGAGGTGCTGTCGCAGTCGCTGGATATCGCGGGCATGCGGGTGCTCGATGTGACGGGGACCGACGCGACGCCGTATCCGTTGAACCTCATGGTCATTCCGCTGCCCGGCGGGCCTGCGGGCGACAGCATGCGGATCACCGTGAAGTTCATGGCCGACCAGCTGGCGGCGCCCGCGGCGCGCCGGTTGCTCGACCGCTTCGTGCTGCTGCTGACACAGATCGCCGAAAAACCGCAGCAGGCGGTGGCGCTGGTGCAGCATTGCGATCGCGACGAACGCGCTGCCTTGCTGCCGGTCCGCGGGCCCGCCCCGATGCCGCTGCGCACGCTGCCCGACATCCTGACCTCCGGTGCGGCCATCGCCCCTGATACCACTGCTGTCAGTGCCGGCGGCGTGTCCATGACCTACCGCGAACTCGATGCCTGGTCGAACCGATTCGCCAGGGTGCTGCTGCGTCGCGGTGTCGGCCCCGAAGTGTTCGTCGTGCTCGCGCTCACCCGCTCGGTGGAGTCGGTGGTCGCGGTGTGGGCGCTGGCCAAAACCGGCGCTGCCTTCGCGCCACTGGACCCGAGTTATCCGCCGGAGCGGATCGAGCACATCCTCACCGACTCCAAAGCGCCGATCGGCGTGACGGTCTGCGCGACCGGCGAGACCTTGCCCGGCACCATCGACTGGCTGCTGCTGGACGATCTCAACACCATCCGCAAGGTGATGACGGTTTCCGACGCGCCCATCACCGACGCGGATCGCGGCCACGCCATCGACATCGAGCAGACCGCCTACCTGATCTACACCTCGGGTTCCACCGGCAAGCCGAAGGCCGTGTTGCTGAGCCATCGCGGCCTGGCGAACCTGGTGACGACCCAGAGCAATTCGCTCGATCTCGTCCCGACCGCACGCGTATTGCAGGTCGCCTCACCGAGTTTCGACGCGTCGGTGTTCGAGCTGCTGATGGCGCACGCAACCGGCGCGAAGCTGGTGCTGTCACCGCCGGATGTGTACGGCGGCAGTGCGCTCGAGCAGTTGATGCGCGACGAAAAGATCACCCATGCGGTCATCACACCGTCGGTGCTCGCCACCATGGATCCCAGCAACCTCATCGAGCTGCGCATGCTGTCGGTGGCCGGTGAGGCGATCAGTCCGGAGCTGACGGCCCAGTGGGCACCGGGACGCCGAATGGTGAACCTGTACGGCCCAACGGAATTCAGCATCTGGGCGACAGGACCGAGCGAGCTTCGAATCGGCGAACCGGTCACCATCGGCGGACCGGTTCAGGGTGCGGCGGTGATGGTGCTCGACCCATGGCTGCGTCCCGTCCCGGTCGGCATCACCGGTGAGCTGTACCTCGCGGGGCCTGCCCTGGCGCGCGGCTACTTCAATCGGTTCTCGATGACCGCGGGACGATTCGTCGCCAACCCGTACGGTGCGCCGGGGGAGCGGATGTACCGCACCGGCGACATGGTGCGATGGGTGCCGGATAAGCCTGGCGAGCTGGACTACCAGGGCCGCAGCGACTTCCAGGTGAAGATTCGCGGCCTGCGTATCGAACTCGGCGAGATCGACGCGGTGCTCGCCGCCGACGAACGGGTGGAATACGCGGCGACGATCGGCCGCGCCGGACCGGCGGGAGAGACCGTGCTGGTGTCCTACGTGGTTCCCGTCGCCGGGGTGGAGCTGGACACCGAGCAGTTGCGCAACCAGATCGCCACCACGCTGCCCGGATATATGGTCCCCGGCTATCTCATCGCACTCGACGAGGTTCCGCTGACCCCGGTGGGCAAGCTGGACCGCAACGCGCTGCCGGTGCCCGATTTCTCGGTCTCGCGACGCGCCTATCTCGCGCCGCGCACACCTGTCGAGCAGGCCGTCGCAGGGGTGTTCGCCGACGTGCTCGACACCGAGCGGGTCAGCATCGACGAATCGTTCTTCGAGCTCGGCGGCAACTCGCTGAGCGCGACCCGGGTCGTCGCCAGGATCAATTCGGCACTCGGTGCGCGGATTGCACTGCGCGACCTCTTCGATGCCCCGACCATCGCCCAGCTTTCCGCGCGGATCGTGCCCGCCGCCGATGGCGATCGGAGCAGGTTCGTGCTCGCGCCGCGGATCCGGCCGGATCGGATTCCGTTGTCGCCCGCGCAACAGCGCATGTGGGTGCTCAATCAGTTGGATCCGGGTTCACCCGCCTACAACATCGCGGTGGCGCTGCGGCTCACCGGCACGCTCGATATCGATGCCTTGCGGGTGGCGGTGGCCGATGTCGTCGACCGGCACGAAAGTCTGCGCACCGTGTATCCCGCCGACGCGCAGGGGCCGCGGCAGGTGGTCTTGCGTGGTGCGGCAGCGTTGCCCGCGCTCACCGTGGCGGACACCGAAGACGGTGTGCCGCTGCATAACCGGATCGCCGAGCTGACCGGTACCGGATTCGACATCGGCACCGCGCCGCCGCTGCGGGTCGGATTGCTGCGTGTCGCGCCCGAGGTCCACGTGGTGGTCCTCGTGGTCCATCACATCAGCGCCGACGGTTCGTCGATGGCGCCGCTGGCCGGTGACCTGATGACCGCCTATGCCGCGGGCACGGCGGGGCCGCCACCGGCCGTGCAGTATGCCGATTACGCGCTCTGGCACCGCGAGCTGCTCGGTGACGAGCGCGATCCCGAGTCGATGGCCACGCGCCAGATCGGTTACTGGACCGGCGCGCTGACCGGCGCACCCGACCTGCTCGAACTCCCCGCCGACCGACCGCGGCCCGCCGTGCAGACAATGCACAGTGCCGATGTGGATTTCGAGATCGACGCGGCACTGCACCGGGCCTTGGGCGAGCTCGCGGCCACGGCCGACGTCAGCCTGTTCATGGTTGTGCACGCCGCGCTCGCGGTGCTGCTCGCCCGCCTCGGTGGCACCGACGACGTAGTGATCGGCACAGCGATCGCGGGGCGCGGCGAGGCGGCCCTCGACGGGCTGGTCGGCATGTTCGTCAACACACTTGCCCTGCGCACATCGGTCGATCCGAACACGGGCTTCCGCGAGTTCCTCGCGACGGTGCGCTCGACCGACCTCGACGCGTTCGGCAATGCCGATGTGCCGTTCGAACGGCTCGTCCAGGTGCTGAATCCGACGCGTTCGACGGCGCACCACCCGATCTTCCAGGTATCGCTGTCGCTTCAGAACTTCGTCGAGCCGGCCCTCGAATTGCCCGGTCTGCGCATCGAGGTCGAGGACCTCGACCGGGACGCCGCGCAGTTCGACCTGACTCTCGATCTGCGAGAACATCTCTCGGGGACCGAGCCGGCCGGGCTGAGCGGCGTGCTGTCCTACGCGACGGACCTGTTCGACGCGGCCACCGCGGCGACACTGGTGGCCCGGTGGCAGCGCGTGCTGAACGCGGTGGTCGCCGACAGTGACCAGGCAATCTCCGATATCGATGTGCTCGAGGAATCCGAGCGCGAGACACTGGTTCCCGTGCGCGGGCCCGCCAGCAGCGGGACCATGACGCTCGCGCAGGTCTTGGCTGCGTCGGCGTCGACGCATCCGGAGCGACCTGCGCTCGTCGTCGACGGGCGCGCCACTACCTACCGCGCGCTGGACGCCCGCGCCAACAAGCTCGCCCGAGTCCTGATCAGTGCCGGTGCCGGGCCGGAAACCGTGGTCGCGCTCGGTCTCACCCGCGGGGCCGAACTGCTCACCGGCATGTGGGCGGCGGCCAAGGCCGGTGCGGCTTTCCTGCCGGTCGATCCGAAGTACCCGGCCGACCGCATCGAGCACATGCTCACCGATTCCGGCGCGGTGCTCGGACTCACCGTGGCCGCACATCGAGCCCAATTGCCGGACGGCGCACAGTGGCTGGTACTCGACGATGCCGAGTTCACCGCGCGCATCCAGCCGATGGGCGAGGATGCCGTGCGGGCCGGCGAGCTACGCAGCCCGGTTCATCTGGACCAACCCGCATGGATGATCTACACATCAGGGTCGACCGGAACACCGAAAGGCGTCTCGGTGTCGCATCGCGGCATCGCCGATCTGGTGGCGGCGCAACAGGAACAGCTCGCGCTCGACGAGAATTCGCGAGTCCTGCAGGTGGCGTCACCGAGTTTCGACGCCTCGGTGTTCGAGGCGATGATGGCGTTCGGCTCGGGCAGTGCGTCGGTGGTCGCGCCGCCGGATGTGTTCGGCGGCATACCGCTTGCCGAGCTGATCGGCGCCGAGCAAGTGACGCATATGGTGATCACCCCGTCGGCGCTGGCAACGATGGACCCCGCGGCGGTGCCGAGCGTGCAGGTGCTCGCGGTGGTCGGTGAGGCGGTCGGCGCGGAACTGGTCGAGCGGTGGGCGCAGGGACGCACCATGGTGAACCTCTATGGACCCACCGAATCCACCATTTGGACAACAAGTTCCACCGCAATGGCCGTGGGTGCTCCGGTGACCATCGGCCGCCCGATTCGTGGTTCGGCGGTCCTGGTGCTCGACGATCGGCTGCGTCCGGTCCCGGTCGGGGTCGCGGGCGAGCTGTACATTGCGGGACCCGCGCTGGCCAGGGGCTACCACGGCAGGCCGGAGCTGAACGCGACCCGGTTCATCGCCGACCCGTTCGGCGCGCCGGGCGAGCGGATGTACCGCACCGGTGACCTCGTCCGGTGGACGCGCGACCGGCAGCTGGAGTACATCGGGCGGACCGATTTCCAGGTCAAGGTGCGCGGGCAGCGTATCGAGCTCGGCGAGATCGATGCGGTGCTCGGGCGCGCCGACGGTGTGGAATTCGCGGTGACGCTCGGCGTGCGCGGACCCGCGGGCTCGACGGCACTGGCAGCCTATGTGGTTCCGGCGGCCGACCACACGCTCGACCTCGCGCAACTGCGCGCTTTCGCTGCGGAAACCTTGCCCGCGTACATGGTTCCTGCCGCGTTCGTCGTCCTCGACGAGATCCCGATCAACGCGGTCGGCAAGCTCGATCGTCGCGCGTTGCCCGATCCGGTGTTCGACGATGTCGAGACCGAATACCGGGCGCCGCAAACACCTTCCGAGGAGCGGCTCGCGAAGATCTTTGCGGAGCTGCTCGGCCGCGAAAAGGTGGGCGTGCACGATTCGTTCTTCGCTCTCGGTGGCGACAGCATTCTCGCCATTCAACTGGTGTCCCGGGCGCGAATGCACGGCCTGGTGTTCACACCGCTGCAAATATTCGAGCACCGCACCGTCGAAGCGCTTGCGGTGCTTGCCGACGCCGCAGGCGAGGTGGTGGTTCTGGAGGAGCTGCCCGGCGGCGGCGTGGGTGCGCTGCCACTGACACCGATCGTGCGATACATGATCGAGCGGGGCGGGAACTTCGACCGGTTCGCCCAGACCGCGGTCCTCGAGCTGCCGGTCGGCATCGAGCGCGCGCAACTCGTCGCGACGCTCACGGCCGTCATCGACCGGCACGATATGCTGCGCGCCAGCCTGTCTCAGGACGCCACGGCCGAATGGCAGGTGCAGGTCGGCGAGCCCGGCTCGATCGACGTGGACGCGCTCGTGCACCGCATCGAGTTCGACGCCGATGCCGACACCGTGGATGTCCGCGAATACGCCATCGCGGAAGTGGATTCCGCGCTGAACCGACTGGACCCGGCCAACGGTGTCGTCCTGCAGCTGATCTGGCTCGATCCCGTCGGCGACGCGGGTGTTCGGCGCAAGCCCGGCCGTCTGATCGTCGTCGCGCACCACCTCGTCGTGGATGGTGTGTCGTGGCGAATCCTGGTGCCGGACTTGATCGCCGCATGGGCCCAGGTCTCCACCGGCGGCACCCCGATCCTCGCCGAAACCGGAACTTCCATGCGTCGCTGGTCGCACGCGCTGGCCGAGGAGGCACACCGGGAGGCTCGCACGGCCGAGCTCACCTACTGGCGTGACGTCGTCGACGGGCCCGACCCACTGATCGGCTCCCGCGAGCTCGACCCGGCCATCGATCAGGCGCACACCATGCGGATGGTCGAGTTCGATGTGTCCGCGGAGGTGACCACCGGACTGCTGACGACACTGCCCGCACTCTTCCAGGGGGGCGCCGACGACGCGTTGCTCGCCACGTTGGCCTTGACGCTGATGCGCTGGCGGGGGCGCGCGGAATTCGATGGCGACGACGGAATTTCGCCGACGGACTCCTCCGATGCGAGCAGGTCTGCGCTCATCCGGCTCGAAGGACACGGTCGTCAAGAGGAGGTGATTCCCGGCGCTGATCTTTCGCGGACTGTCGGATGGTTCACCAGCATCTACCCGGTGCGATTGGATCTCGCCGAGATCGACCTCGACACCGCGTTGTCCGGCGGCGCCGCGATGGGTTCGGCGATCCGCGCGGTGAAGCACCAGTTGCGTGCGGTACCGGACAAGGGCATCGGTTTCGGGCTGCTGCGTTATCTGAACTCCGCTGCGGTGGAGCAACTGCCGAAACGGCTGCCGGGGCGGGTCGGCTTCAACTATCTCGGCCGCTACGCCACGGCAAGTATTCCGGCCGGGTTGGAAGGGCTCGGCTGGCTGCCGACCGACGAGTTCGGTGACCTGCACGCCGCCGAGCATCCGGACGTGCCGTTGATGTCCGAGATCGACGTCAACGCTGTCGTTCTCGGCGATCGGCTGCACGTGAGCATCGGCTACCCCGAAACCCTTGTGGACCGCGGTGATGTCGAGGAGCTGGCGCGGATATGGACCGAGGCCCTCGGCGCGGCAGCGAAATTCGCGCAGACGCCGGAGGCGCAGCAGGCGGCCGCCGAGGAGGCTGCCCTTGCCGCGCAACCGGTCGCCGAGGCCGGGCCGGGCGGACTCGGACTCGACGTGCTGCTGCCGATCCGGCTCGGCGGGGACGAACCGGCATTGTTCTGCATCCACCCGTCGTCCGGAATGGCATGGACCTACCTCGGGTTGGCGGACGCACTGGCGGCGGGCCGTCCGATCTACGGCCTGCAGGCTCCGGATCTCAGTGGCGCACCGTCAGTTCGGTCCATCGAAGAGTTCGCCGACCGCTACGTCGCCGAGATCCGCCGGGTGCAACCCGACGGCCCCTACCACCTGCTCGGCTGGTCCTTCGGTGGGCTTATCGCGCAGGCGATCGCCACGAAGCTGGAGCAGGCCGGCGCATCGGTCGGGGTGCTGGCGTTGCTGGATGCCGATACCGCCGACATCGACGGTGACAGCATCGAGCGGCTCACCGCGGGCGCCTTCGTCAACACTTTCGGCGCGGTCTTCGGTATCCACGATGTTCCCGCCGAGGCGACCGCACAGGAAGCGGCGGATCTCATCCGCGATCGGATGGGTGGCGTCTCGATCATCGACGCGGACACCCTTGAACGAATGGCAGGCTCCTACAACGCGTCGGCGCGCACCAGGACCGGCTATCAGCGCCCGACCTACCACGGCGACGTGCTGTATTTCCACGCCACTGTGGACACTTCGGACATTTTCGGTCCGGATGGCTGGCGACAGTATGTCACCGGCGAGATCACCACCGTTGATGTCGACGTGACCCATGACGAACTGACCACACCACACGCGCTGGCAACCATCGCCCGCGTACTCGACGAGCAGCTGGGAGGCAGGCGATGAGTTCCGACACCGGAGTCCTCGTCGAGGGCATCGAGAAATCCTTCGGCGCTGTGCAGGCATTGCGCGGTATCGATTTCACCGCCACCGAGGGGGAGGTGCTCGGCATCCTCGGACCTAACGGCGCGGGCAAGACCACCATGGTCAACATCCTGTCGACGCTGATCGCACCGGACAAAGGCCGAGCCATGGTCGCGGGGCACGACGTCGTCGCCGATCCCGCGGCAGTGCGCAAATCCATCATGCTGACCGGGCAATTCGCCGCACTCGACGACATGCTCAGCGGCTACGAGAACCTCGTGCTTTTCGGCAGGTTGATGGGGCTGCGCAAGGGCGCCGCCAAGGCGCGCGCCGATGAGCTGCTCACCGAATTCGATCTGGTGGGCGCTGCGAGTCGCCGAGTCGGCACCTATTCGGGCGGCATGCGCAGGCGGATCGATATTGCCTGCGGTCTGGTGGTCCGACCGGATGTGGTGTTCCTCGACGAGCCGACCACCGGCCTGGATCCGCGCAGCAGACAAGGAGTATGGGACCTGGTGTCCAGCTTCAAGAAGAACGGCATCACCACCCTGCTGACCACCCAGTATCTGGAGGAAGCCGACGCACTCTGCGATCGGATCATCGTCATAGACCACGGGGTGGTGATCGCGCAAGGCACCGCCGACGAGCTGAAATCGCGGACCGGCGGTAGCTACTGCGAGGTGGTGCCGCTGGATCTCAAGGATGTGCCCGCCATCGTGGCGGCGCTCGGATCACTGCTGCCGGAGGAGACTCGCACCGCACTGACACCCGACTCGGATCGCATCGCCATCCCGGCGGTCGACGGCGCCAAGACCCTCGCGGAGGCGCTGCGACGGTTGGACGGCGCCGGGATCGAATTGGTCGACATCGCGCTGCGCAGGCCGTCGCTCGACGATGTATTCCTGCAGCTGACCGGTCATCTCGCCTCGGTAGACGGTGAGGCGGTCTCATGACGGCGGGTACCTGGCTGACCTCAGCCCGCGCGACCCCGGCCACCGTGCAGCAGTGGTGGGTGCTCACCTCGCGGTTGATCGTGCCGTCGGTCAAGACCGGCGAAGTGCTGGCGTCGATTCTCGCGCCCGCGGCCTTCACCGCCAGCTTCTACATCCCGTTGAAGACGGTGATGACCTTCTCCGGCAATGGCTTCAGCAGCTACGCGCAGTACATGATGCCGCTGGTCATCCTGCAGGCGGCGGCCTTCACGGCCATCTCGGCCGCATTCCGCGCCGCCTCCGACGCTGTCGCGGGGTTGGACCGCCGGTTCGGCTCGATGCCTATTTGGCCGCTGGTGCCCGTCGCGGCGCGCATGTCCGGCAATATCTTTCGACTGCTCCTCGCCTTGGCCGCCGCAGTGGTGTGCGGGTATGTCATCGGCTTCCGTTTCCGTCTGGACGCCGTCCACACGCTCGGTTTTTTGGCGTTCTCCTTGCTCATCGGCATTGCGTTCACGCTCGGCGCGGATGTCATCGGGACGGTGTCGAAGAGTCCCGAGACCGTCACGCAGGCGCTGGTGTTGCCGCCGTTGATCTTCGGCATGCTGTCGACGGGGCTGGCTCCGGCGAGCCAATTTCCACACTGGGTGCAGTGGTTCGTGCGCAACCAGCCGGTCTCGCAGTTCGCCATCGCACTGCGGGCGCTGGCCGGCGACACCAAAGGCAACGCGGGTGAGGTGACCTGGTCGCTGATGGGCCCACCACTGCTGTGGGCGTTGGGAATCCTGGTCGTGTGTATTCCGATCGCCGTGCGGCTGAGCTCTAGGAGGGCGTGATGACACTGTTTGCCACGCCCAGCGTGCGCGGCTCCGAGACATCACCGGTGTCGCTGGTGCGGCACACGATTCTGCAGACACAGCGACTGCTGCTGCGTTCGGTGCGCCATCCGGTTGCCATGCTGGAGACGCTGATCATTCCGTGCCTGCTGCTGTTCATGCTCGACACCGTGATCGGCGGTCAGATCGAGAAGTTCACCGGTGGCGATGGCCTCTACGGCTCGGTGCCGATGGTTGCCATCGTCGGCGCGCTATCCGGCGCGGTGGCCAGCGGCGTGATGCTCGGGCGCGAACGCGACGCCGGTCTGCTCGCCCGGTTCTGGGTGCTGCCAGTCCACCGCGCCTCCGGCCTGTTGGCCAGGATCCTCGCCGAGGGTTGCCGCATCTTCGCCGGAACCGTCATCGTCGTCGTTGTCGGATATCTGCTCGGGTTCCGCTTCCAGCAGGGTGTGCTCGCCGCGCTGATGTTCCTGCTGGTGCCCGTGCTGTTCGGCCTCGCCTTCGCCACGATCGTCACTGCCATCGCGGTCTACACCGCGAAAGCGACTCTCGTCGAAGGCATTACGATACTGAGCTCGCTGCTGATGTTCTTCAGCACCGGCTTCGTCCCGCTCGTTGCCTATCCGCAGTGGATTCAGCCGGTGGTGCGCAACCAGCCGCTCTCGGTCGCGGTCGACGCGATGCGAGCGCTTGCACTGGGTGGCCCGCTCGCCAGGCCGCTGACCCTGACGATCATCTGGTCGCTCGGCGCGATCATCATGTTCGCCGTTCCTGCGGCGGTGGGCTATCGACGCGCCAGCCGGAGATAGATCGAAATCGTGGTGTCGGTTCTGAGCTGATCGGGATCGGTGCGGCCCGCCGGCGCTGTGGCCGACGGGCCTTCCGCTGCGGAATTCGCCCGTCTCAGAACTTGTAGGAGATTCCGGTCATGCGCTCGGATTCCTCCCAGAGCCGACGCTGTAGGACGCGGTTGTTCGACAGCTTGCTCGACGGCGCCGCCTCCACCGGTCCCTGGGTCTGGAAGAACTTGGTCGGGCCCCAGTAGGTGTTCGGGTCGGCGTCCGGCATGGTCGCTGCGAACAGCGTCGAGTGCGCGGCCTTGGCCGGGGAGTGGCCGATGAGGCGGATGAAGGGCTTGCTGACCCAGTCGATCGGGGTCTCGGTGTTGGCGAACAGGTCGGTGGCCGAGACGCCGGGGTGCACAACGTAAGAGCGCTTGCTGTTACCGGATTCGGCCAGTCGGCGCTGTAATTCCCTGCCGAACATCAGGTTCGCGAGCTTGGACTGGGCATAGGCCAGATTGCGTTGGTAGCGACGATTTTCGTAGTTCAGGTCATCGATCCACAGCTTCGGGGTCTGCTTGTGGGCGATGCTTGCGAGACTCACCACCCGATCGCGCATCCGGTCCAGCAGCAGCCCGGTCAGCGCGAAGTGGCCGAGATGGTTGACGCCGAACTGGGTTTCGAACCCGTCCTTGGTGCGGGAGAAGGGCACGTTCATCAGGCCCGCGTTATTGATCAGCACGTCGAATTCGCCGGTACTGTCCGCGAATCGGCGTACCGAGGCCAGATCCGCGAGATCCAGCACGGCGACACGGACATCGCCGTCGATGCGCTCGGCGATTGTCTTGGCCTTCTCCGCGTTGCGGCAGGCCATGATCACCGTGCCGCCTTTGGCCGCCAGCACCGTGGTGGTCTCGACGCCGAGCCCACCGTTGGCTCCGGTGACGATAAAGGTGCGCCCGCTCTGGTCGGGTACTTCTTGTGGTTTCCACGCCATGGCCCGACCTTACTCCGGAGTAAGTTTCGTGGGAAGAGCGACACGGATGTGCAATCCGAGCGTCTCGGACGCCAAGGCCCCGCGCGGCCGAAAACGCTCGGACACGCGGGTGAAGTACATCAGCGCCCGCTGCCGATCGGCTGCTGTAACGCCGCGGCAAGGGTGGCGCCCACCGTCTCCTCCCAGACCTTCCAGGTCGCCGGATCGAGCATCATCGAGCCGACATCACTGGTCGAGCCGCCCGCAGCGACCGGAGCGCCCGCGAAGCGATCCTGCAGCCACAGCGGTGCCCGTGGTGCGCCGATGGGATGTGGCGGCGGTCATGCCGCAAGGCACACCCGGCGATCCGCGGACAATCGCCGATCGAGCGGCCACAGGGCTGTCGATCCCGCTTCGCTACGGTGGTGGGCGTGACAACCACGGTGGGCAGGCAATACGGCGGTCGCGCCGTGGCCGAGCGGAAGGCCGAGCGCCGTCTGCGGTTCCTCGACGCGGCGACCAGGATCTTCGCCGAACGCGGTTACCCCGCGTGCTCGCTCGCGGATGTCTGCGCCGCGGCAGGACTGTCGAAGCGGCAGTTCTACGAGGAGTTCCAGACCAGGGAAGACGTATTGATCGCGGCCTACAACCGCATCCAGGACGAGGCCGCGGCGGCCATCATGGCAGCACTCGAGCAACTCGATCCGAGCTTCGACATCACCGCCGCGATGACCGCGGTGCTCGCCGCGTATCTCCAGTCGGTCGGCTCCGACCCGTACCGGGCCAAGGTCGCGTTCATCGAGGTGGTCGGTGTCAGCGAGCGTATGGAACGCCACCGGCGCGAGCGCCGCCACTCCTGGGGGACGGTGCTGGAATCCCTGGTGGTGCCCGCCGTCACCGCGGGCGGTCGAGTGCGCGGTGGACCCGGGCTCAGCACCAGCGCCCTGATCGGCGCGATCAACGGACTCGCCCATGAATGGCTGCTCGCCGACCCGCGCCCACCGGTCGAGGCGCTGGTCGAGGTGCTCGTCCCGGTGGCGGTGGCGTTGATCGAAACGCCATGACCGCCACCGGGATACCGCGCTAGGCGAGCATGCCCTCCAGCGTGCGGGTGCACGACGGCCTGCGCAATTTGCCCATGCCCTTGGCTTCGATCTGCCGCACTCGCTCGCGGGATACGCCAAGGGTGGTGCCGATTTCTGTCAAGGTCCGCGGCTCGCCGCGATCCAGGCCGAAGCGCAGCCCGATCACCTCGGCCTCCTTGGCGGTAAGCGTCGCGAGTGCCGCGTCGAGCTGAACACGCATCATGCCCTCGGCTACCACATCGGCAGGGTCGGGAACATCGTCGGCCAGCAGGCCGCCGAGTTCGGTGTCGTCCTCCTCGCCGACCGAGGTGTGCAGCGAAATCGGTTCGCGCCCATGGCGCATCACCTCCTCGACTTGGGTGACCGCTAGGTCCAGTTCGGTGGCCACCTCCGCGGCGGTCGCCTCACGGCCCAGTTGCTGCGACAGCGTGCGCTGGGTGCGGGTGACGCGGTTGAGTACGTCCACCACATGCACGGGGATGCGGATGGTGCGGCCCTGGTCGGCCAGCGCGCGGCCGATCGACTGGCGGATCCACCAGGTGGCGTAGGTGGACAGCTTGAGCCCGCGCCGGTGATCGAATTTCTCCACCGCACGGATCAATCCGAAGGTGCCCTCCTGGACCAGGTCGAGCAGCGACATGCTGGTCGGCGTCGGGTAGCGCTTGGCGACCGAGACGACAAGGCGCAGATTGGCCTGGACCATGTGCTCCTTGGCGCGCCTGCCGTCCCCGGCGGTGCGCTGCAGCGTACGCCGCTGTGCGGCGGTGAGTTCGATTCCCGCGGCAGCGCTTTCGTCGAGGCGCTGCTGGGCGAGCACACCCGCCTCGATGCGCTCGCCGAGCTCTACTTCCTGCGTTGCGTTCAGCAGCGCGGTTTGCCCGATCTTCCGCAGGTAGTCCTTGATGGGGTCCTCGCTGACCATGCTCTGGGCGGTGCGGGTGGAGCGAGTGGTGCAGATCTGGGTCACGGGTGCGCCTTTCGGTCGAGCGAGGGGAGTAGCCGGTAGTCGATGCCGATGGGCCGGATCGACTACCGGCTGGGTTG
Source organism: Nocardia sp. NBC_01009 (assembly GCF_045208035.1). Classification (NCBI taxonomy): domain Bacteria; kingdom Bacillati; phylum Actinomycetota; class Actinomycetes; order Mycobacteriales; family Nocardiaceae; genus Nocardia; species Nocardia sp. NBC_01009. The sequence goes on from NZ_CP108695.1 coordinate 2,623,410, forward strand.
TGCGGATTCAGCGGGCGGTGCGGATTCAGCGGCCGAGAATCCGCAGCGGACGCCGTGGCTGCGCGCGGAATCCCTGTCCTTTCGGTGCGTTGCTCGACTGACGGCCGCGCCTGCTATTGCCGCCGGGGAACCCGGTTGTGGCCCAGATCTGTTGGGCAGCAGCGTGATTCGCGGATCGCGCCGCCGCGGGCTCGCCCGACTTCGGCGTAGAGCTCTGCTCGTGCATGCCGCGGATCGCCGCGTCCAGCGTGCTGTGCGTGGTGTGGTACTCGGCCATGGTGGCTGCTCCCTCGTGGCTGGTCTGCATCGTGTTGCGGGTCGGGGCTGCTACGTCGTGACCGTGGGGCATCCGCTTTCTCCTTCGTCTTCGTCGTCTCGCGGCGACGAGAGCAAACTTAGAACAGGCCTAAAAATATGTCAAGCATAAATTTATGACGAGATCATGTAGTCTGCTCGACATGAGTGCACAGACCGTCGACACGGGCGCCGAGCAGGGACTTCGGGCCAAAAAGAAACAGCAGACGAGGGAGAAGATCTCGCACCAGGCCACGCTGCTGTTCTTGGAACGCGGATTCGACAAGGTGACGATCGCGGACGTGGCCGCGGCCGCCGAGGTCGCCAAGATGACAGTGACCAACTACTTCCCGCGCAAGGAGGACCTAGCGCTGGATCTGGGCGAAGTGTTCGTGGACCAGCTCGGCCGCACCGTCCGCGAACGCGCGGCGGGCGAGTCCGCGCTCGCCGCGTTGCGGCGCGCCTACCTGGCGGCGGTCGCCGATCAGGATCCGGTCATCGGATTCTCCGGGCCGGAATTCGCCGGGCTGATTGCCGGCAGTCCCGCGCTCGTCGCCCGGCTGCGCGAATTCCACGAGGAGCGGGAGGCAGCGCTGGCGCGAACCCTTGCGACCGAAACCGATACTGCGCCAGGCGACATCACGCCGCGGGTGGCCGCAGCGCTATTGGGCGGGGTACATCGGGTGCTGTTCGACGAGACGATGCGCCGCACACTTGCCGGCGAGTCCAACGACGACATCGCCACGACACTGCACGGGTACATCGAGGTCGCCTTCGCCGCGCTGGCGCCGTCGCTGGCCGACTACGCGGTGCGGGCCGCTGACCGAAGTGGGCCGGTCGCCATCGAGTGAACACCGAGACTCTCGGCGATTGCCGAGCGCTTCGACGGTGCTTGCGGAAAGATTGCCCGCAGCGTTTCCCTAGTTCGTGTGTGTTGTTCGGCATGCTCCCGATTGCCCACGATTCCGGAGGTTCCGCAATGGTCAACATCCTGCTCGTGCACGGTGCTATCGCCGACGGCTCGTCCTGGTCCGGTGTCATCCCCACGCTCCAGGCCGCCGGCCACCATGTCGTGGCCGTGCAGCAGCCGCTGTCCTCGATTCCCGACGATGTCACCAAGGTGCGTCAGGCCCTCGACATCCTCGAAGGCCCGACCGTGGTCGTCGGGCATTCCTTCGGCGGCTGCGTCATCACCAATGCCGCGCACGGAGCCAGGAATGTAAAAGCGCTGGTCTACGTCGCGGCGTTCGCGCCGGACGAGGGTGAGACGGTCACGGCGCTCGGTGAGCCGTTCGGTCAGCCGCCCTCGGCGCAATTCTTCGTGACCGACCCGCAGGGCAGGGTGACTTTGCCGCAGGACAAGTTCGTCGAGTATTTCGCCTTCGATGTCGACCCGGTGCAGGCGCGCGTCATGGCTGCGGTGCAAGGTCCGAGCGACGCGGCGCGTTTCGGCTTCGTCTCGGGTCCGCCCGCCTGGCGCGAATTCCCGAGCTGGTACATCGTCGCGGGCAACGACCTGATCATCGGCACGCGGCTCGAAGAGGTGCTCGCCGAGCGGATGAGCGCGAAGACCACCAAGGTCGCAGGCGCCAGCCATGCGGTCATGGTGTCCAACCCGGAGGCGGTCGCCCAGGTGATCCTCGAGGCGGCGGCAGGCTGAGCGCCGGGCCGGTTGCCTCCCGTTTGCCTGGGCTCGTGTCGCGCCGTCCCGACCGTCGAAGTCGGCACATACTGAACCGATGACCGGTGCAGTCACTGTCGCCGACACATCCGCGCCCGCGCCCTTGAGCAGGGCACGGACCAACATCGTGTTCGGCACCATCGTGCTCGGCATGCTGATGGCCGCGCTCGATCAGACCATCGTTTCCACCGCACTGCCGACGATCGTCGCCGATCTCGGCGGTGCGGGGCACCTGGCCTGGGTGGTCACGTCCTATCTGCTCGCCGAGGCGGTGGCGACGGCGCTGGCGGGCAAGCTCGGCGATCTGTTCGGCCGCAAGCTGGTGTTCCAGCTCAGCGCGCTGATCTTCATCATCGGCTCGATGGTCGCGGGCCTGGCCAACGGCATGCTGTTGCTGATCATCGCGCGCGCCGTCCAGGGCCTCGGTGCCGGTGGCCTCATGGTCACGGCGATGGCACTGATCGCCGACATCATCCCGCTGCGCGAACGCGGTAAGTATCAGGGCGCGCTCGGCGCGGTCTTCGGCGTCACCACGGTGATCGGCCCGACGCTCGGCGGGTTGTTCACCGACCATGCGAGCTGGCGCTGGTGCTTCTACGTCAACGTGCCCGTCGCGATCGTCATGATCGCCCTTGCCGCGCGCACCATCCCGCGGGTGCGGGCGGTGATCAAGCCCATCATCGACTATGCGGGCATCGGGTTGGTCGCGCTCGGCGTCTCCAGCCTCATCCTCGGACTGGAATGGGGCGGTACCGAATATCCGTGGGGCTCTCGGCAGATCATCGGCCTGTTCGTCGCCGCGGTGCTACTGCTCGCGGCGTTCGTCGCGGTCGAATTGCGGGCGACCGAACCGATGCTGCCGATGGGATTGTTCCGCAGCAGAGTGTTCACGGTCTGCTCGATCCTGAGCTTCATCGTCGGCTTCGCGATGCTCGGCTCGATAACCTACCTGCCCGCGTATCTGCAGTATGTGAACGGGGTGTCGGCCACCGCGTCCGGCGTCCGGACGTTGCCGCTGGTCGCGGGATTGCTGTTCACTTCGATCCTGTCCGGGCAGATCGTCGGAAAGACCGGTCGCTACCGGTACTTCCCGATCGTGGGCACCGCGGTGATGGCGGTCGGTCTGTATCTGATGTCCAGGATGGGCCGAAACACCAGCATCTGGCAGGAATCGCTGTACATGCTGATCCTCGGTCTCGGCATCGGCCTTGCCATGCAGGTGCTGACCATCGTCGTGCAGAACACCGTGCCCTACGCGCAATTGGGCACGGCAACTTCGGGCGTCACCTTCTTCCGCACCCTCGGCAGTGCTTTCGGCACCGCGATATTCGGCACGTTGTACACCAACCAGATCACCCCCAATCTGACCGCGGCCCTGACCGAGGTGAAGGTCGTGCCGCCCGCGGTGGCGGCGAATCCGCAGCAGCTGCGGGCCCTGCCTGCCGACGTCGCCGCGCCGATCATCGACGCCTACGCGAAGTCCATCGACCACGTCTTCCTGTGGGTGGTCCCGGTCGCTCTCGTCGGTTTTGTTGTCGCGTGGTTCCTGAAGGAAATACCGCTGCGTGACAGCGTCCGGGCCGGCGCTTCCGATGTGGGCGAGGGCTTTTCGGTGCCCGATTCCCCAGACCGCCTGGTGCTGCTGGAGCGCGCGGTCTCCGGTGCGATGCGCAAGGCGCACGCCAAGGGGCCGATCGGACCGCGCATTCTCGCGGACTCGGGGTCGAAGCTGAGTCCGGGCCGGGCGTGGGCGCTCGGCCAGGTGTACATGCACACCCGGGTTCGCGGTGTGGCCACACTCGAGGCCATCGCGCACGCCCACAAGATGCCGCCCGAGGTGATCCGCCCGGTCTACGTGCAGGTGATCGCCGCGGGTTATGTCACCGCCGACGATGGCCGCGTTCAACTCACCGATTCCGGCCGCGCCGAGGTCGACCTGATCCAGTCATCGTGGCGACGGTGGCTGCACACCCAGCTCGACGACTGGGACCACGGCGACCCCGTCGACCGCGCGCTGCTCGATCAGGCGCTGGAGAACATCGCCACCAAGCTCCTCGACGAGGAGGCCCAGGAGCGTGAACCCGTCGACGCTTGATCCCCTTGCACACAATTACTCGTAGACGTATATTCGTATACGAGTAATCAGGAGGTAGTCATGGCCACAAAGCGCAAGGTGAACAACCTGCTGGCGCTTGCGGTGCTCTCGGTGATCGTCGAGCGGCCGATGCACCGATACGAGATCGCGTCGACGCTGCGTGATCGCGGCAAAGACCGCGACATGGACATCAAATGGGGCTCGCTGTACACGGTCGTACAGAATCTGGAAAAGGCCGGCTTCCTCGAGATCGTCGGCAGCGAGCGCGACGGGGCACGCCCGGAACGCACGATCTACCGGATCACCGACGCCGGTCGCACGGAAATGGCCGACTGGACAAGAGAATTGATCGCCACCCCGGAACCCGAACACCACCGGTTCACCGCGGGACTCTCCATCGCGGCGGCGCTGCCGCCGGACGAGGTGGCCGAGTTGCTCGGCAGGCGCATCGAGGCGCTGGGTCACATCATCGAGGCTGTGCGCCGAGAACTCGACGCACTCGCCACTACGCTGCCACGGCTGTTCATCATCGAGTCCGAGTACGGGCTCGCGATGCTGGAAGCCGAGCAGGCCTGGGCGCGGTCGTTCCGCGACGAACTCACCTCGGGGAGCTTCCCCGGCGTGGACTGGTGGCGGCAGCTGCATGCCGAGGGTGCGGAGCCCGCGGAAGTCGCAAAGCTCGTCGAAGGGGGGAACGCGCCGCTATAGGGCGCCATTGTCAGATCGATGTCATCGTCGGATCGAGACCAGGCTCGGCGGGGTGCGGCAACACCGCCGCCGAGCCCGATGTAACCGTCTCGAACCGTGCCCGCATACGCGCACTCGGCCACGAGGTTGGCAACCACAGGATAACTGGGTGAGCGGCAGGCGGGTCGGTTCGGGGATTCCACCCAACCCGTATCGCACAAACCTGGAGACACCCATGTCCACAACACGAACCGCACTTGTCATCGGCGGCGGCGTCGCCGGACCCGTCGCGGCCACCGCGCTGCGCAAGGCGGGCATCGACGCCCGCGTTTACGAGGCGTACCCCGGCCCGACCTTCGGCGTCGGCAGCGGGCTCGCGCTCGCTCCGAACGGCGTTGCCGCACTGGACATCATCGGCGCGGGTGATCGCATTCGAGCAATGGCCTCGCCGATCACCGATGTGGCGATGTCGATCGGCGGCAAGCACCTGCACCTGCCGACGTTGCCGGACACCCTGCTGCAACTGGTCGATCGCAACGAGCTGCATCAGGCGCTGCACGATCACGCGGTCGCCGCGGGCGTTCCCTTCGAATACAACAAACGATTGGTCGGCGTCGACGAGCACGAGTCGGGCGTCACCGCGCATTTCGCCGACGGCACCAGCGCCACCGCGGATGTGCTGATCGGGGCCGACGGCATCCGCTCGACCGTTCGCGGCCTCATCGACCCGAAGGCGCCGGGACCGGAGTACACCGGCATGCTCGGCTTCGGTGCGATCGTCGACAGCGATATCGACATCGAGCCGGGGACAATGACTTTCGCCTTCGGAAAGCAAGCCTACTACCTGTACGGGGCGGTCGAGCCGGGCCAGATCATGTGGGGCGCGAACCTCCCGCACAAGGAGTACATGTCGCTGAGCGAGGCGCGGGCGGTCCCGGCCGAGCATTGGCTGAAGATCTTGCGCGAGACCTACGCCGCGGACACCCCCGGCGGCGAGCTCGCCCGCAATACGACCGTGGAAACCCTCGAAACGACCGGAGCCCTGCACATCATGCCGCCGGTTCCGCAGTGGTACCGAGGTCGCATGGTGCTGGTCGGCGACTCGGTGCACGCGCCGTCCAACAGCTCCGGCCAGGGTGCGTCACTCGCTATCGAGAGCGCCGTCCAACTGGCACGGTGCCTGCGAGATCTGCCGGACCCGGCATCGGCCTTCGCCGCATACGAGCGGTCGCGGCGCTCGCGGGTGGAAGGCATCGCCGCGCGGGCCGCGAAGATCAACCACAGCAAGACGCCGGGCCCGGTGGCGCGCAAGGTGATGCCGGTGATGATGCGGGTGATGGTCAGATTCATGGACCTGGAGAAGACCATGGGCGCCGAGCAGCGCTACCGCATCGACTGGGATGCCCCCGTGGATCAGGAGCCGGTGGCAGTCGGCTGACCCGAAACTCGGCCGTGGCCCAGCCGCTGCCACGGCCGAGGCGGTTCCGACCGAGCGGCGTAGCTACGGTGAGAACGATCTGGGCGAGGATCGGACAGTGTTCGGGATTTGCAGCAACTTTCGCCCGCACCCGCCGTCGCATGGTGGGTGGTGTGTGGGCCGGGCGGGTGCCCGAACTGCTCGTCACCGCGTCGTGCAACCCCAGCTGATACCGGGCCTATGTCAATACACTTGGTGGGTGACCGATAGGAATTCCGATGGCAACCTGGATTTGAACCAGTTGCGCACCTTCCTTGCCGTGCACCGTGCGGGATCCATTACCGCGGGTGCACGGCTGATCGGTTTGTCCCAGCCGACGGTGACGACGCAGCTGCAAGCGCTGGAAAAACGGCTCGGCTATCGGCTGTTCGACCGGCTGCCGCGCGGGGTGGCAGCAACCGACGCCGCCGTCGAACTCGCCGCCAGGGTGGCCGGCCCGCTGGACGCGCTCGGTGGCATTGTGGGCGACACCGCACCAGCGCAACCGATCACACAGCCGCCGGTTCGCCTGGCCGGGCCCGCCGAAATGCTTGCGGTGCAGGCACTTCCCGCGCTGGCCCCGCTGATCGCCGGTGGCGTTCGGCTGAATGTCACGGCGGGGCTTTCGGAGGAACTGCTCGCCGGGCTGCGTGCCGGGCATTACGACCTGGTCGTGTCCACCGTCCGGCCGCGTGGCAGGGCAGTTGTCGCCGAACCGCTTGCCGACGAGGAGTTCGTCCTGGTTGCCGCACCAGCTATCGCAGAGCGGATCGATGTCGCCCGACTGCGTGCCGAGGGGCCGACGGCGCTGACCGGCGTCCCCTTGGTCAGCTACGCCGCGGATCTGCCGATCCTGCGGCGGTATTGGCGGCATGTGTTCGGCGTGCGACTGGCCGCCGACGCTGCGGTCGTAGTTGCCGATCTCCGCGCGGTCGCGGCCTTGGTCGCCGCAGGCGGCGGCATCAGCGTGCTGCCGCGCTACCTGTGCACGGCACGTCTCGCCACCGGTGCCTTGGTCGCACTGCTCGAACCCGAGGATCCACCGATCAACACCGGATTCCTCGTGCGCAGGCCCGGCGCCACGACTCGTCCGCACATCGATCTGGTCCACGATCAGCTACTAGCGGTGCGCCGCGAGTGGTGAGCCCGTGCACACCAGGGACCTCGTGCCTGTGCCGGCCGCCGGACGCGGCACCCTCGGTCGGGTCGACTGTTCGGCTGGGGATGCAGATGTCAGGCCGTGTGCCGAGGTCGCCGCGCCTCCGCACCTGCGCGACGACCTCGAGCACACTCGTTGCGGCGTTGCGGCGTTGCGGCGTTGCGGCGTTGCGGCGTTGCGGCGTTGCGGCGTTGCGGCGTTGCGGCGTTGCGGCGTTGCGGCTGAGGCTTTGCGGGTCGCGCATTCGGGCCAGCGGCCGACGTATTGCTTCGGTCGTCCTCAGTCGGTCTCGGCGCCGCCTCGGCGGTCCGCGTGGCGGCGCAGGATGTCGGCGGTCTGTTCGTCGGCGGGCAGGAACGCCTCCAGATGCAACTCCGAGAGGGTGATATCGACGGCGGTAGCGAACGAGGTGATAGTGGTGATGAGTCTGAGTTCGCCGTCGTCGCTGCGCAGCCGCAGCGGCACCGCGAAGCCGAGATGGTCCGGGCCCGGATTCACTTCTGGGAGATAGCCTTCCAGCTCGGCGATGAAATCGTCGAGGCCGGCATCGGGGCTGCGCATGGCCTTGCCGCGCAGGCTTTCGGTGACATGTCTGCCCCACTCCGGCAGGTTCACCACGCGCCGCGCGAGACCATCGGGATGCAGCGCGAGACGCAGCACATTGATCGGAGGCGTCAGCAGCTCCGGCGCGACACCCTCGGTGAGCACATCGAACGCCGCGTTGGCGGCCAGCAGAATTCCGTAGGGCCGCACGACGACCGCGGGGTAAGGCATATGCCCGTCGAGTATGCGCACCAGCGCATCACGTACCGGGCCCAACGCTTCGGTGTCCATATCCGATTCGGGGAAGACCGGCGCGAACCCGGCCGACAGCAACAGTCCATTGCGCTCGCGCAGCGACAGCTCCAGCGACTCGGCCAACCGGACGACCATGGTCCGGCCCGGCCTGGACCGCCCCTGTTCCAGGAAGCTCAGATACCGCTGGCTGGTGTCCGCGCGAATCGCGAGGTCGAGCTGGCTCACCCGGCGTTGGGTTCGCCAGTGCCGTAGCTGCGTGGCGAATGGGCTCGGTTCTAGCACCGTCGTCATGGCTCCAGTGAATCCGACCGAGCTGGTCCGCGCCATTCCTCGCAGGGAATTATCGGGGTGTACCTGCGGCTAATACCCTTCATTCCCTGCGGGGAATCGCGCACCTGATCGGCCTCGGCAAAACTCTGTGCCATGAGCAAGCAATTCGATGAGAACGAACTGGCCACACTGACCGAGCGCTACGTCGCCATGTGGAACGAGCCCGACGCCGAGAACCGCAGCAAGCTGATCCGCGAACTGTGGGCGGTCGACGGAGTCCAGGTACTGGCCGACCCGCCGCAGGAAATCCGCGAGGCGGCCGCGGCACTCGCCTTCCCGATTCCGACTCTGGAGGTCCGCGGGCACGACGCCCTGGATCGCCGGGTCACCCGCGCCTACGAAATGTTTGTCGCGCCGGGCGAGCACATCTTCGCCGCCCGCGGTCAGGCCACCCAGCTGTCGGTGAACCTTGTCGGCATCACCTGGCTGATGGTCGCGCAGGCCGACGGATCGGTCGCGGGCGGCGGCTACGACGTGCTCGCCCTCGACGAGGACGGGCGCATCCGGGTCGACCACCAGTTCATCGGCGTCGCCTGACACCGAGCGTTTTCGCACCACAGAGTTTCAGCAACACAGAGTTTCAGGAGTACGTCATGAATGCGATTGCCTACCACCTCGATCCGCTGCGCGGCCTCGAAGGACTGACGGCTCGGGCACAGGAGGTTCCCGAGCCGGGTCCGAACCAAGTGGTCATCCGGGTGCGCGCGGCCTCGATCAACCGACGCGACCTGATGCTGTTGGAGGGCGTCTACCCGCTGCCCGCCACGCCCGGCATCATCCCGTTGTCGGATGGGGTCGGCGAGGTGATCGCCGTGGGCGACAAGGTGACTCGCACCGCGCTCGGTGACCGGGTGACCGCCTCGTATTTCGTGCGGTGGATCGACGGACCGCAGCGGCTGGCCCAGGTCGCCGAACAGTACGGCGCCAACTTCAACGGCATGCTGGCCACCTACGCACTGATCGAGGAGGACTCGGTGGTGCACGTGCCCGAGCACCTCACCGATGTCGAGGCGGCCACGCTGACCTGCGCGGGTGTCGTCGCGTGGGCGGCACTGACCAAGCCGCAGCCGGTAGGACCGGGTGAGACGGTGCTGACCGTGGGCAGCGGCACGGTTGCGCTCTACGGCGTGCAGCACGCCAAAATGCTGGGCGCCCGCGTCATCTCGATCACCTCGGGCCACGACAAGGCCGAGCGGCTGCGCAAGCTCGGTGCGGACGAGGTCGTCGACCGGAGCCGGACGCCGGACTGGGACGAGGCGGTGCTGGAGCTCACCGAGGGCCACGGTGTCGAACATGTGCTGGAAGCTGTTGGGCTGCCGACCCTGTCGAAGTCGGTGAAGTCCGCCGGGTACAACGCGATGATCACCATGATCGGCGCTAACCAAATGTCCGAGGGCCGGCCGTTCGAGAATCCGTTCGTCGGCCCGTATCTCGGCATCCGCCGCATCGCCGTCGGCAGCCGTACCGACTTCGAGGCGATGAACCGCGCGATCACCGAACACCGACTGCACCCGGTCATTGATCGGACATTCCCACTCGACCAGGCCGTCGAGGCCTACCGCTACTTCCGCGACGACAACCCGTTCGGCAAGGTCGTCGTCACAATGCCCTGATCAGGGCTGGTCGTCGAGTTCCGCTGTCATGGCGACCTTTCGGCTGGTTTCACCCAATGCCGATGGGTCGCTTCGACGGGGATCATCTTCATGGCCGCTTCGACGGTCTGCCTACTGGTCGCTGTGGCTGTCAGCCGGTGGGTTGCTTTGGTTGTCAGCTGAGCCGGTTCGAGTGTCAGTCGGTTGGCCGCTCTGGTTATCGGTCGGCTGGTCGATATGACTGTCAGCAGACTGGCCGGTGCCAGGGGATTGGTTGCCGCGGTCCTCAGCAGGCGGGCCGTTCTCGGCTCCGGCCGGTGTCGCCTCGAACGGCACGATATTGCCTGCGGCGTCACGTGTTCCGATACCGGCCTCGACAGCGGCTGCGAGGTCGGCGACGGTGGCCCAGGAACGAGGGGGCTCGGCCTCGAGGTTTCCGATGGTGTACCAGCTGTCGTTACCTCGGTAGCGGACCAGGCCCTTGCCGGTCTCGTCGACGGTGACATCGAGGTCGCCGGACACCGTCCCTTCCTCTTCGGTCAGGACAGCTGCCTTGGCGGAAATCTCGATGATGTCGCTTATTTGAACTCTCCTCGACGGACGCAGTCCTCGACTGCGGTGCGCAGTGCGACGTGCTCGGCGGGATCAACGGTCAGCGCGTATTTTACCTTGACCTTGATGTAACGCTCGACATAGGCGCACCGGAAAGTTCCGGGAGGCAGATAGTTTGCGGCGTCTTGGTCACCCTTGGACCTGTTGGCCGACGGATCGGAGGCCTCCAGGTTGACCGCGTCGTTGGCGATGCGGCGGCGCGTGTCTTCATCACGCTTGTCGGCGCCCGAGCGCCATGCCTCGGCCAGCGCGACGATGTGTTCGGCATCGACGGATGCCGGATCGGTCATCCACTTGTACGGCTTCAGTTTTCCGGTCTTGGAGTCGAGGAATCCGTACTCGTCGCGCCAGCCGCCGTCACGGCCGACCTTCAGTTCGCAGGTTTTCGGATCGAGCGTGACCGAGCCGGTGGCGTCGCGAAGCATCATCACCTCACGGCTGGTGCAGCGGCTGTACTGCGCGAAGTCGGGGCCGAAACCGTGTTCTGGCTTGTTGGAATCCCAGTGCGGGAACTTTTCGCGGCTGTATCCGGCCATTGCCGCCTCGGGTGCATCGACGAGCTGCCCGAGCAGCTCGGTGGCATCCTTGCTGGAAACCGTTGCCGCGCTGGCCGACCCGGGTCCGCCTCCGTCGCCGTCGGCTGGCTTGTCGATATAGGCGTAGGCAATGGCTACGAGCACAGCGAGGCAGATGGGCGCACAGACGGCGAAGATGCGACGCACGGTGCGGGAGGAGAATACATTCACGAGAACACCGACATCATCGAACTTCCTTACGCAAACACCGAACTGAGAACGGGCGTCAAGCTACCGGGTTCGGCTCGTTATGGAAGTCATTGTCCGTTATGACCTTCGGCACAGTCCATGAGAAACTTCGTGTGCGCCAAGGGGGCTGGAAACGCAGAACACCCCCGAGTCGCCGTGCCGGCGCCGACTCAGGGGTGATCGATCACGATCGAGCGTTTGTTCTGTCATGTGACGGGGGAGCGGGCCGGTTGTCCAGACCGGGGTCCGTGCCCAGCGTTCGAGGCCGATGAGGGAGGTCTCGGGCGCTTGTCGCACGACCGACTCGTCGTGACGGTTTACGGATAGCTGTCGGGCGGTGGAGTGCGCGGATCTGCGTGTTGCCGATGCACCGCGTATCTCCGTTCAATCGCCCCGCTTCCTACGTAGAAAGATAGTAGGTGCTCGCGGATCTCTTTGCAATAACATTACCTTCTGGGCGACTGTGCCAGGTAGGTGGCAGTAGAAGTTGAAACTGCTACTACCTGAGTACGGAAATGTCGCTCATCTGCGGATGTGTGCATGGCGGTAGCGGCGGGGCCGGCCACCACTGCTCGTCATTGAGTGATGAGCATCACAATAGAGCTGTGGGTGAAGCGGTCACAGCAGCCCGAAGTTGTGTGTCCAAACCAGGTGAAGGCAGAAAGCCGGATCCAGGAAAGGCGCACATCATGGCTACCGTCGACGTTCTCGACTCGTTCATCAACTACATCGACCTCGGCACCGGCTCGGTTTCGGTGGTGATCCTGCACGGCAACCCGACCTCCTCGTACCTGTGGCGCAACGTGCTCCCGCACATCACGGGCCAGGCGCGCTGCCTCGCACCCGATCCCATCGGCATGGGCGAATCAGGTAAGCCGGACATCGACTACCGACTCGACGACCACGCCCGCTACCTCGATGCCTGGTTCGATGCGCTCGGGCTGGACGAGGTCGTCCTCGTCGGGCACGACTGGGGCGGGACGCTCGCGATGGACTGGGTCGCACGGCATCCCGGACGCGCGCACGCAATGCCTGAGCCGCGACGAGCGCGTCGCCTACGTCCTCGGTGAGGTCTTCGAGCTGAAAGCCGCCGATGCAGCCTGGGTTCTCGACGTCACGCCGTCGGCCTTCCAGAAGCGCCTGGAGCGCGCCAGGCAACACCTGGCCACCTTCCTGCGTTCCACCTGCAGTCTCGCCGAACCGAAAGCATTCTGCCGCTGCCAACGCCGAGTGGAGAAGGCCGTCGCGATCGGCCGCATCCACCCCGGCAAACCACAACTTGTGAACCATCCGGTCACCCCCGGTGGCCGCACTCTCGCCGAGGCCGCCGCGCAAATGCTGCGCCTCACCGACGCCGCAGGCGTAATCCGTGCCCACCCGGATTACGCCGCGCCGCAAGCAAAGATGGACGCGATCACCGGACTCCTGCGATCCGGCCGCTTCCCCCTACTGGACTGAGCACTTGCCGATGCGCTCGAGTGGATTGTGTGCGCGTGACCAGAAGGGGCCCCATGGCGGCGTGATCAGGCAGTGACGGGGGCGGGGCGGAGCAATGTTCCGCCCCGCAGGCCGCGGGCGGTCCGCGCTGCCACTACTGCCCAAGCGCCGACCAGCCCGATGTACAGCGCCACAGCGGCGGCCGCGAACAGGTTGGCGCCGGTGTGGCTGTAGAGAATGGTGCTGCCGGTGATGCAGGTGCCGAGGGGGAAGGTGAAGCCCCACCAGGTGAGGTTGAACTTCAGTGTGCCCGCGCGGGCGGTCTTGGCGGTGACCGCGACAGCGAGCGCCAGCCACAGCATGGCGAAGCCCCAGGTGACGACGCCGAAGATGACCGAGAAGACGGTCAGGCCCTTGGCGTAGAGGTCGGGCAGGGCGGCGGGGGCGGCATTGGCCAAAAGACCTGCGGCGGTGATGGATTGGCCGAGCGGGCCGAGCACGAGCCACAAGGTGGGAACCATGCCGTTTTCGGGGATACCGTAGTGCACCAGCTTGGACCAGATCATGGCGATGGTGACGAGCGCGGCGATCAGGCTCATGCCGAACATGGCCAGGCACAGCACAATCATGGTCAGTCGGAGCTGGCCCGCAGGGACATAGGGCACCAGCAGCGCACCCATGCCAGCCGACACCATCGGCGGCACAACGGGCATCAGCCATCCGCCGAACGCGGCGTCCGGCTCGACGTGGTGATGGGTGAACATGCGGTAGGGAATCACGCACGCGGTCAGCAGTCCGAGCACGGTGCCTGCCGACCACAGCACCCAGTCCACGGTTAACGCCGCCGACAGGCCGATCACATCGCGACCGAGCAGCAGCGTGCCCGCGCCGACAGTCAGCAGCGCCATCGGGGGAGCACCGAAGAATTGCGACATCACCGGGTGGTTCCACTGGTCACGCGCCGATTCGGGAAAACGCACCCACTGCACCACCCACGCCGAACTCAGCACCACGAGCAGCAGCGCGGCCAGCACCCACGCCACAGTCGCCGCACCCCGCAGCCCGGGAAACTGCAAGGGCAGCGTGGCGGCAGCGTTGCCGACGATCCCGGTCCCCATCACAGTCGCGAACCAGTTAGGGCCGAGATGCCGCAGCCCCGCCCGGCGGCGCAGCCGTTCCTCCTGCAAGGCGCTGAGCCGGTGCTGCCCGGCAGCGCCGAGCGTGTCTTCGTGCACGGCTGCGAGGCGGCCTCGACGTGTGTCGTCGTGGTCGAGCTCGCCCAAGAGACGCCGCGATCCGGCGGGGTGAGGAGTCACTGTGGCGGTCATGTCTCCAGCGTCGCCGCTGGCGGACGTTGCGAGTAGGCACCGCGCTCCTATGGGTACATAGACTCGTTCTATGTCCAGTCGTCACTATGGCCCCCTCCGAGAGCGCCAGTGTCTCGTGACCCGATGGCATAGACTCGATCTATGCCCCTGTCGCCGCGCGTCCCAGATCTGTCTGCGCTCGACCTGCTGCTCTCGGTAATCGAGCTGGGCAGCCTGGGGCGGGCCGCAGAGGCGCATGGCATCAGTCAGCCATCGGCGTCCTCGCGGATTCGCTATCTGGAGAAGCTCGTCGGTCTTCCGGTCCTGGAGCGCACGACGCTCGGCTCCCGGCCCACACCCGCGGGCGCACTCATCGCCGAGTGGGCGCGCGTCGTGGTCGACGCTGCCGGGCAGCTCGACGCGGGCATCGACACTTTGCGGGCCGAACGTGACTCCCGCCTTCGCGTTGCTGCCAGCCAGACTGTCGCGGAGTACCTGTTCCCTGGCTGGCTGATGACCTTGCGCGCCGCCGCTCCCGACACCACCATTGCCTTGGAATCCGGCAATTCCGTCGAGGTCGTGCACGCCGTGCTCGACGGCAAGGCCGCCATCGGGTTCATCGAGAGTCCGCAGAACTTCCGCGGCATCGAAAGTCATATCGTCGCGCGGGACCGACTGGTCGTCGTGGTGGCCCCGCAGCACGGCTGGGCCCGGCACGGTGCGGTCGCCCTCGAAGCACTCGCCGAAACCCCGCTGATCCAGCGCGAAGTCGGGTCGGGCACCCGAACCTGGTTCGAGCATGCGATCACGCGAAGCATCCCGGGCTGGCAGCCGACCGTTGCTCTGGAGCTGTCCTCGACGACCGCCATCAAAACCGCGGTCGCCTCCGGCGTAGGTCCCGCAGTCCTCAGCTCGCTGGCCGTCGCCGCGGAGATCACCGCAGGCACCCTGATCTCGCCTACTGTGACCGGCCTCGACCTCGCCCGCACTCTGCGTGCCATCTGGCCGAGCGGTCAGCGCCTGACCGGCCCCGCCCGCGATCTCTACGCCATCGCTCGCCGCACCCAGTAGCGCTGGTGCAAAGTCGACGCCGAAATCAGGGGGCATCCTCGGGCTGCGCCGTCGGCGGAATCCCGGTGTCGAGGAAGCGGATCAGTCGATCGATACGGGCGGTGTGATCGACGCAGCGTTCCAGATGATTGCCGACGAGGGCGATATCGATGGAGGCATCCGTGGGCCCGGACCACACCGGGCCGGTGAGTGCCGCGTGCAGTTGCTGATGCAGTTCGTCCATGGTGGGTGCGTCGGATGCCGGTTCGGCAGGCGGTTGATGGCCGGTGGCGACCGCTTGACCGGCGATGGCGGTGCGGTGCGCGGCGAGCCGGCCCATGGCCATCAACAGGTCCATGATGGGCCGCGGGGCAACGGGTTCAGGGTGGGATTTGTAGACCTGCTCGGCGGCGCGGCTGATAAGCATGCCGATTCTGGACAGTTCGCTGGCGATCTGGATGGCGGTGACCACATGGCGCAGGTCTCTGGCGACCGGCGCCTGCAGCGCGAGCAACACCACGGTCCGCGCCTCGCAGGCGCTGTACATCTGCTGTAGTTGCTCGTCGAGCGCGAACACTTCGTAGGTGGCGGTGAGGTCGGCGTCGGCGAGGGCATCGGTGACCCGCTCGGCGGCATCGTGGGCGAGCCTGCACATCAGCGTCAAGTCATTGGTCAACGCGACAAGCTCGCGAGTGAACTGGGTCCGCACCGGCAAATTGTCGCCTATCCGCGGCCAATCGAGTACTCGAAAGGTTATTCGGCCGCCGCATTGGCCGGAACTCGCAGGCTGTGGCATTAGAACTGGAAAGATTCGCCGGGTGCGGGAGACTGTGGAATGAAGCGTGACGTCTCGGCGCAGCTGGAAATCGCGGTCTCCGGGCCGACCACCCTCGAGTTCCAGATCGCCGTGGCCCGACAACCGGGCATCGAGCTGACCGAGTCGCTGGTGTTCGACCTCGACGGCCGCACGATCGCGGCGCAGGAAATCCTCGGTACGCACGGCACGCGCATTCATAAATTCGAGGTCGGCACCGGCGCGCTGCAAGTGCGCTACAGCGCAACAGTCTTCGGTACCGCGATAGCCGAACCGATATCGGACTACGACCTCGCGGTATACCTGCGGCCGAGCCGTTTCGTCGAGTCCGACAAACTGCTCGGATTCGCCGCAGCCGAATTCCCCAGCGGCGCAACGCCTGCGGACCTTGCTGCCATCGTCTCGTCGTGGGTCGGCCGTCGTGTTCGTTATGTCGCTGGCAGCAGCGACCCCATCGATGGCGCGGTGGAGACACTGCTGGCCGGGGCAGGCGTGTGCCGCGACTTCACCCATCTGCTGGTGGCATTGTTGCGGGCGCTCAAAGTGCCGGCGCGCTTGGTGTCGGTGTACGCGCCGGGGCTGTTTCCCATGGACTTCCATGCCGTAGCCGAGGCATACATCGATGGCGGATGGCGGGTTCTCGATGCCACCCATCTCGCCCCGCGCTTGTCGCTGATCCGCATCGCCACCGGCAGGGATGCCTCTGATGCCGCGTTCCTCGATAACCACGGCGGCGCGGTCTACGTGAGCAATATGCAGGTGAGTGCCACCATCGACGGCTACCTGCCCTTCGACAACGGCACCGACCCTGTCACGCTCTGGTGAGTATGGACCGGACGGTCGGTGCCGCTGCCCGTGATCAGGCACTCTGCCGAGGCCGGATTCGGTGTTACCGTCGACATGTGCCGAGCAAACGCGATATTCAACATCGAGTGGTGACGGCTTTTCAACGGCGGATCGGCAATCCGATCCTGCGCAGGCTGCCGAGTCAGCAGCTGCTCGAGACCACCGGCCGGGTGAGCGGTCAGCCGCGCAGCACGCCGATCGGTGGACGGCGGATCGGCACCGAGTTCTGGCTCGTTTCCGAATTCGGCCAACGCTCCCAGTACATCCGGAATATCAACGCGAACAACCGAGTCCGAGTGCGCCTGCACGGCCGGTGGCACACCGGCACCGCGCACCTTCTGCTCGAGGACGACGCCCGCGCCCGCCTGCGCGAGCTGCCGAAAGTCAACAGCTCGGCCGTCCGATTGGTCGGCACCGACCTGCTGACCGTCCGCATCGATCTGGACGACTGAGGTCGAAAAGTATGGCTTGACGGGCCGGAGACGGCAGGGGTCGAGGTCGAGGTCGCGGCGCGAGCGGGACACCGGTCAGGAGTGCCCGAGGCTGTGGTCGCTGCATGATCACGATGCTAGGTAACCGAGTGCGGACAATTTGCTGACACGATGGTTGGCATGATCCGTGCGTCGATTATCCGCTGGACCGTGTTCGTACCCCTTCTTGCCGCCGCTGCGCTGGCCCTGACCTGGGGGCGAAGTCTGCATTCGGTGGGTGTGATCATCGTGGTCGCGGCGTTGATGGGCGCGGTTCTCGCGGCGGTGCGGCACGCGGAGGTGGTTGCGCATCGGGTGGGCGAGCCGTTCGGATCGCTGGTGCTGGCGGTCGCGGTGACGGTGATCGAGGTGGCGCTGATCGTCACGCTGATGAGTTCGGGCGGCGAGAAGACCGCCTCACTTGCGCGCGACACGGTGTTCGCGGCCGTGATGATCACCTGCAACGGGATCTTCGGTCTGTCGCTGTTGGTCGGCGCGCTGCGCAGGCGGGTCGCGGTGTTCAACGCCGAGGGCACCGGTGCGGCGCTGGCCACGGTGGCGACGCTGGCCACGCTCAGTCTGGTGTTGCCGACGTTCACCACGAGCAAGCCGGGTCCGGAGTTCTCGACCGCTCAGCTGGTGTTCGCCGCGGTGGCCTCGCTGGCGCTGTACGGGTTGTTCGTCATGGTGCAGACGGTGCGTCATCCCGACGACTTCCTGCCGGTCGAGGGCGACGGCGTGGTCACCGACGACGATGTCGTTGACGAGCGGCCGTCGGTGCGTGTCACGCTGATCAGCCTTGCGTTGCTGCTCGTTTCGCTGATCGGTGTCGTCGGGCTTGCCAAGGTGGTGTCGCCGTCCATCGAGTCGACGGTCGCGTCCGCCGGGCTGCCGCAGTCGGCGGTCGGTGTGGTGATCGCGCTGCTGGTGCTGCTGCCGGAGACCCTCGCTGCGGTGCGGGCCGCCCGTCGCGACCAAGTGCAGATCAGCCTGAACCTCGCGCTCGGTTCGGCGATGGCGAGCATCGGCCTGACCATCCCGGCGATCGCGCTGGCAAGTATCTGGCTAGAGGGACCGCTGGTGCTCGGTCTCGGTGCCACCCAGATGGTGCTGCTCGGTCTGACGGTTGTGGTGGGGGTGCTCACCGTCGTGCCTGGTCGGGCAACGCTGCTCCAAGGTGGCGTTCACCTCGCGTTGTTCTCGGCTTTTGTGTTCCTGGCCGCCAGTCCGTAGCGGCCACGACCGGAACCATGAATAACTTGGCCGCGCGTGGTCAACGACGAGTAAGTGGCGAGGGGTCACGTCGCACTGCTGCTGAACATCTTGATCATTTGGATGGCGAAGGTCGGTCCGGAGCTGAAGTCGCTGATGCCGGGATTTCGGCCGCTGACCGATATGGTCACCGCCACCGCGCCACGCATCGACCTCGGCAGCCTGATCCATCAGGCCCTGCACGAGACCGGTGACGACTCGATCAAGGTCCGCGTCACCGTCAAGTAGTCGGCGAATTTTCGGCATCCTGACCTTGGTGGCTTCTACCTGCGGCGACACGGCGTGTCGAAGTTGATCTTTTGCTGCGCAACTTTCGGTAACGTGCCACCTGGCGAGCTTTTCGTGACGGTGCAGTCCCAACGAAGGCGGTGCGATGGTGGAATCCGGCGGCAGTTCGGAGCCCGGCGGCGGAACCGACAACTCGCGGATGTTGGTCATCGCGGCCGTACTCACCGGGGTGCTCGCATTGGTGGTCGCGGTCGCACTGGTCCTGCGCACCGATCAGCAAGCCGATGACGACAAGAACACTCCGTCGGCGACGTCCACCTCGACCACGGCGCGGCCGACTGCAACCTCCGGCGCCAGGCCCGTGCTGCCGCGCGTCCAACCGGTGCGTCGGATCGGTGACGACTGCTCACACGACAACGTCGTCGCCCAGTGGCATCTGCGCGATGGGATATGGGTGTGTACCCCGCAGGAGCAGGGGCCTGCAGAACATCGGATCGGTGACGACTGCTCACACGACAACGTCGTCGCCCAGTGGCATCTGCGCGATGGGATATGGGTGTGTACCCCGCAGGAGCAGGGGCCTGCAGAACATCGGATCGGTGACGACTGCTCACACGACAACGTCGTCGCCCAGTGGCATCTGCACGATGGGATATGGGTGTGCACCCCGCAGGAGCCGGCCCCTGCAGAACATCGGATCGGTGACGACTGCTCCGCGGGTGGCATTGTCGCCCAGTGGGGCCTGGCCCCCGACGGGTTATGGGTGTGCGCCCCGAAGGAGCAGGGCTCTGCAGAACATCGGATCGGTGACGACTGCTCCGCGGGTGGCATTGTCGCCCAGTGGGGCCTGGCCCCCGACGGGCTATGGGTGTGCGCCCCGCTGCAGCAGGGCCGCGAAGAACATCGGATCGGGGACGACTGCTCGCACGGTGATGTCATCGCACAGTGGGGCCGCACCCCGCAGGGACGTTGGGTGTGTATTCCACCAGCGCATGGCGGCGAGGAGCCCGCGCCGCCGCCCGCGGTATCAGGCGAAATTCGATAGACACGGCTGAGATGCTCGATGGGTGATTGTCGTCCCGGATTTCTTTGCCAACCGCTTAGTCGACATGGAACCAGAGGCCGAGGCCTGGCTCGATCGGCTGCCCGAACAAGCCGCCGAATACGCCGACCGCTGGCAGGTGCGCATTGTCGGTGAGCCGATGCACGGATACGCGGGCGTCGTACTGCCGGTGCTCGGCAGCGACGGCACTCCCGCCGTCCTGAAGCTCAGCTATATCACCCCGGAAACCCGGGACGAGCCACTTGCCCTCGCCGCCTGGCAGGGGCAGGGCGCGGTGCAGTTGCTCGACAGCGACCCCGCACACGGTGTGCTCCTGCTCGAGCGCCTCGACCCCAGCCGGTCGTTGGAAACCGAGCCGATCGATGAGGCGGTGCCGATCATCGCGGGCCTGCTGCGCCGCCTCGCCATCCCCGCGCCGTCCGGCCTTTCCCGCGACCTCAGAACCGAGGCCGAACGCTGGGCCGAGGAATTGCCGAGCGAATGGGAGCGACTCGGCTCCCCCTTCCCGCGCAAGATGCTCGACGCTGCCGTCGAGGTGTGTCGTCAACTGGGGCCGACCGCGGACCGCCTACTGGTGAACGAGGACCTGCACTTCGAGAATGTGCTCGGCGGTTTCCGCGAACCCTGGCAGGTCATCGACCCGCAGCCGCTCGTCGGTGACCTCGAATTCACCATGCTCTCGCTGCTGTGGAACCGCCGTACCGAGTCCGTCCTCGACGACCGCTTCACCGCCATCGTCGCCATCGCGGGCCTCGACGCCGAACGCGCCCGCGCCTGGACCCTGTTGCGCGCCGTTCAGAACTGGCTCTGGTTCGTGGCGGACGAGGACACCGAAGACTTCGGCTGGCCCGCTGTCCAAGCCATCGCCCCCTGGGCGATGCGCTGAACCCCCGGCAATGAAACGAAAGCTGGCCCGGCACATCACCCGCCCGGCCCCCGCCCCGTCGCGTAATCAGTTGCGCGCGAACACAACCGTGACCAGACCGCCCGACAAGTCTGCGACCCGCCGCCTGATTCGCCGCCGCTGAGCTGTGCGTGGGTCGCCATCGTCGAAACTTGCCCGAGTCGGTATTGCCTGTAGGCCGACACCACCCTCGGCGATGTCGCCCTCCCCGCAGGTAGTCACCTGCTCCTGCTCTGGGGTGCCGCCAACCGAGACCCCGCAGTCTTCCTCGACCCCGACGAGATCCGCCTCGACCGCGCTACCCGCAATCACCTCGCCTTCGGCAAAGGCATCCACTTCTGCGTCGGTGCCACCCTCGCCCGCCTCGAAGCCGAACTCGCGCTGCACACCCTCCTGACCCGCACCACCTCGTTCCAGATCGCCTCGGAACATACAGCCGCCCAATGGGTCCCGAGCATCTTCGTCCGGCGCCACCACAGATTGTCCCTGGTGATCGATCGAAACCTGCCGTAGCCGAACGACTTCCACAGATCGGCTCTCCTGCGGCAAGACGCGCAACCAATCGTGGGCGTGGCGTGGGGGTCAGGCGTGGGCGGTCTTGCCGCCATCGATGACCAGTTGGGCGCCCGTGAGGTAGGGGTGCTCGTCGGAGGCGAGGGTCAGTGCGAACGAGGCGATTTCCTGCGGGGTCGCCAGGCGGCCGAGGCCAGGGACATTGGACTTGGCCCACTGTTTCATCAGGACCTGCCAGGCATCGTCGGGGAGGGCTTCCATGCCCGCGGCGCGGCGGACCAGTTCGGTGTCGGTGGTGCCGGGGATGAGGGTGTTGACGCGGATGCCGTCGGCGGCGTAATCGAGGGCGGCGGATTGGACCAGACCGGCGAGGCCGCGCTTGCTGGCTGTGTAGGCGGCGCGGCTCGAGTCCGTGGCGAGGGCGTTGCTGGACGCGGTGACGACGATGGTGCCGCCGCCCGCGCGCAGCAGGTGCGGCACTTCGTACTTGATCGCGAGGAAGGTACCGCGCAGGTTGGTGTGCAGCACCCGGTCGAACTCCTCGGCGCTGTATTCGTGCAGCTTCTTCTGAATGGTGATCCCGGCATTGTTGAACGCCACGTCGAGGCGACCGTAGGTGCGCACCACAGCGTCGACGAACTCCCGCACATCGTCTTCTACGAGAACGTCGGCACGAAAATAAGTGGCCTCACCGCCAGCCGCGCGGATCTCCTGCTCCACCGCCCGGCCGCGCTCGATCCGCCTGCCGCAGAACGCGACTCGGCCACCCTCCGCCGCGAACAGTCGAGCGGCGGCCGCGCCGATCCCGGACGTCGCGCCCGTGATCAGCACAACCTTGTTCTCGAAACGGCGCAACCCGGACGGACGAAAAGCGGGCGGATTCGAATTCGCGCCGAGCGCCACCCCGCCCGCCAGCCCGGCCGTCGCACCGACCACCAGCCCGGAGGCGGCGGCCAAGCCGAACAGCTTGCGCCGGTTGGGCTTCCCCGAGGACACCTCGGAAGTTGCTGTGTCGATGTCATTCGCGTCGTGTGTCATGCCACAACCGTCGCCGACACGCGGGCCGACCGATTCCCTCGATGAGCCCGAGTCGCGGCCTCGAGTAGGGCGGGCGGCTCCTCCCGCGGTAGGAGTCGGATCGGTTGACTGTGTACGGCCGTATGGGTGCCAAGTTCTGTCGAGGATGCCGATGTGCTGCCTCGAGTGGAGATGCCGTCTTCGGCGGGAGTCACCGGGTCGGCGCCTGAGTGGGGCTGCGAGGTTGGCGAGGGTGTTCTGCCGAGATCTCGGCCGTGCGGCCGGTAGGAGGAGAGATACTCCTCCAGCGGGAGGAACCGGGTGGCGCGGATGCAGGGCATCATTGTTTGCGTGGTGGATTCGGCAGGTGTGACTCGCGGGGTCGAGTGGGCCCTCGATGCGCGGTCGCTGCCGGTGCGGTTGATCGCGCTCGGTGGGGCAGCGGTGGGGTGCCTGCTGCTGCTTTCGGATGCACCGGGGCCGGTGGACTGGGTGATCGGCCTGCTGGCGGTGCTGGCCACGGCGGGGGGTGTGGGCTGGCCGCTGGTCACTTCGCTCGTCACGACCGGGCTGCTCGCTGTCGGGTTCGAGATCGGCCAGGTGGGGCCGGTGGTTGCCAAGGTCGCTGCCGCCATCGCCCTGATCGAGCTGGCGGCGCGGCGGGGCGGGTGGCAACCCCTGCTGGCGTCAGCGGCATTGGGTGGCGCGTATCTGTTGCATCCGGCGGGGGGTGTCGCCGCGACCGGTTATCGCGCACTCGTCATGGCTGGTGCGCCGCTGCTGATCGGCAGTTTGCTGCGGACGGCGCGTGAGGGTGCGGAACGGGCCAGGTGGGAGGCGGGGGAGCTGACGCTGCGCCGCGAGTCCGATATCGCGGCGGCGCGGGCGTTGGAGCGCACCGCCATCGCCAGAGAGCTGCACGACCTTATCGCCCACCATGTTTCGTCTACCGTGCTGCGCGTTGGCGTGGCCAGGCATGCGGTCCCCGATGCGCCGCCCGCCGTGCGCGAGGTGCTCGACGACATCCACGCCAGCGGCACCGAAACCCTCGCCGACCTGAGACTGCTCGTATCGATCCTGCGCGATCCGGCCATGGCAGGCGAATCCTTCATCGCACCAACGGATTTGCCCGCCGCTCTGACCGGCGTCGCAGACCGCGCCGCGCAACTGGGCCACACCATCGAGGTGCACGTAGACGACGCCGTCACCACCGTCGACGCGCTGCGCGCGCTGACGCTATTGCGCCTCACTCAGGAAGGCATCGCGAACATTGTGAGACACACGGCCCCGGGCACGAAAGCACGGCTGACCATCGATGTCATCGATGACGGCACCGTCGATTTCGTGTTATGCGACAGGGGGATGCGCACCGAACCGAAAGGAACCGGGCACGGCCTCGGCCTGGTTGGGCTGCGCGAGCGAGTCGAACTACTCGGCGGTGAGTTCACCGCGGGGCCAGGTGATATGGGGTGGCAGCTGGTCGCACGATTGCCCACCGCTGCACGGGTGTCGACGTGAGTGTGTGGTTTTGGAGGGCGATTTGGTGTCTGGTTGTGCATCTGTCCCGGCTTGGCGCGGGTGGCGATGTGAGCGTGCACCTCTGGAGGGTGATGTGGTGGCCACGTTCGTCGGTGCGGTGGTGGCGATCGGCTGCGATTGCCGATGGTGGCGTGGTGAGTGTGCGGTTCCGGAAGGTGACTTCGCTGTTCGATCGGGCAATGGTGTGGTGGCTGGTTTTCCGCTCGGGTGTTCGCCGCAGCGCAGGTGATGGCTTGGCAGCGGCCGCGGGGCGACGTGCTGTGACAGGGTGCGGGTCATGACCATTCGGGTGCTCATTGTCGACGACCAGCAGTTGGTGCGGGCCGGATTGCGGATGCTGTGCCAAACCGATGGTGCGCTCGAGGTGGTCGGGGAGGCAGCCGGTGGTGGGGACGCGATTCGGCTGGCCGAGCAGTTCGCGCCGGATGTCGTGCTGATGGATCTGCGGATGCCGGGCATGGATGGAATCCGGGCCACCGAAAGGATTCTCGCGACTCGCCCCGCGATCCGGATCGTCGTGCTGACCACCTTCGACGACGACGATCACCTCTATCCGGCGCTTGCGGCGGGCGCCTGCGGGTTCCTCGTCAAGGATGCGTCTCCGACCGACCTGCTCGACGGCATCCATCGCGCGGCTGCCGGCGAATCTCCATTCACCCAAGCCATATTGCAAAGATTGGTCGGCTCGGCAGTGGCGGCACGTGTGGCGAAGGGTGTGGAGAACCGCGCGAATTCCACCGCGCCCCAGGGTCTCACCCCACGCGAGGCCGAGGTCCTCAGCCTTGTCGTCACCGGCCTCTCCAACGCCGAGATCGCCGACCGACAGCACGTGGGCGTCACCACGGTCAAGACCCACATCGCCAACCTCATGGCAAAAACCGGCGCCACCAACCGAGTTCGACTCGCCGTGCTCGGCACCCGGGTCCAACAGCGGGGTCCGGAGTAGTGCCAGCGGTGTCGATTTTGCTCGGTACGTGTGCTGGGTGCACATCGGCGACAGCAATGCCATTCGCTGCCACGAGGGTTCGCCGCGCATCGGCGACAAGGTGGTCTTTGACAACGGCAACGTCGTCAAGACGACCTCGACAACGAGATCGGTGAGTTGACGCTGGTCTCGGGCCGGTGTCTAGCCGGGGCGTTCGATCCCGTCGGGGACGGGTCGGTTCCAGCGCTGCCGATAGCGTTCAGTGTGGGTGCTGCGCAGCGTATCTCGCGCGTTCGACGGCGCGCCGCCGTGCGCGTTCCGGATTTTCCAGATCAGCGGGCAGGCCATGCTTGGCCAGCCGGTGGGCGCGGTTCATCGGCATGAAGGCTGTGGTGTAGAAGAGCGCGAGCAGCATTGCGAGCAGGACCATCGAGCCGCGGAGCCAGAGTTCGCCTGGAAACAGCAGGAACACCGCGAACAATGGGGTGAAGGGGACCATGCCGCGCAGCAGATGGCGTGGGGCAGCGTATTTTCCGGTGAGGTCGTTGCGGACCCAGCCGCGCAGGGAATCCGGGAGGCGGCGGCCGAAGGCGTAGCCGATCCATTGGATCGGGTTGGGGCGTGCCTGGCTCATCGGCGGACTCCTGTCGTGGTGTCGGAAGGCTTTTCGTCAGCACCCAGCAAAGCTCGCCGGGCGGCCTCGTTGACCCTGTTGAGGACGTCGCGCAGTTCTTCCAGATCCGACATCGGTACGCCGAGGCGCGCCACCACGGCCGGCGGG
This sequence comes from Nocardia sp. NBC_01009, assembly GCF_045208035.1. Taxonomy (NCBI): domain Bacteria; kingdom Bacillati; phylum Actinomycetota; class Actinomycetes; order Mycobacteriales; family Nocardiaceae; genus Nocardia; species Nocardia sp. NBC_01009. The sequence continues at coordinate 2,649,044 of NZ_CP108695.1, forward strand.
ATCTGCTCGGCCTGCTTGCGCAATGCGATACCGGCTGGGGTCAGGTCGACCAGCAGGTTTCGTTCGTCGCGCAGATCGCGGGTCCTGGTGATCAAGCCGGCCGCTTCCAGTCGCTTGAGCAGCGGAGACAGTGTCGGGGAATCCAGCTGGATCGCTTCGGCAATCGCCTTCACCGACATCGGCGCCTCGCCCCACAGTGCAAGCATCACCAGATACTGCGGGTGGGTCAGCCCGAGCGGTTCGAGTAGCGGGCGGTAAACGCCGAGCACCGCGCGGTTGGCGACGGCCAGCGCGAAACACACTTGGCGATCCAACTGCAGTGGGTCGTCGATCCGGGTCTCCATTGGTCCTCCTGGTTTCCCCGACATGTTAGCGCATTAATAGTTAGTGCATGAAGTAAATGTGCGCGACACCTCAGCGCCGCAACGCCGACAAACGCCGGATTTCGATAGCGTGTGCGCATGAGTGACGACGCTGTCGTGCCGCGTCCACGCATCCATGAGCTCGACGCCGTGCGCGGGCTTGCGCTGTGCGGGATTCTGGTCGTCGACATCTGGCAGATCACCGATATGTCGCACCGGGAATCATCGATCCGGCCTGGCATGTGCTCGGTTCGGCGGCAGCGATCATCGTGGTGCAGGCGCTGTTCAGCTACTACTGGCTGCGCTGGTTCCGCTACGGCCCGATCGAAGGGATCTGGCGTTGCCTCACCTCGTGGCAGCTCGTGCCCAACCGGTGCACCCGCGACGAACGACGGCAACGCGCCGGCATGGTCGGTGTGCCGCAGCGGTGGTGACGTGCCATCAGCCGAGTTTCACCGGCAGCGTCAGCGGACCGCGATGCCTGAACCCGGAGCGCCACACTATTTCTCGTGGTGACACCGTGAGTGTTGTGCCGGGCCATCGGGTGAACACCGCGTCGAGGGTGGCGCCGGTGATGGTGCGCACCAACGCGGTGCCGAGACAGGAATGGATGCCGTAGCCGAGGCCGAGGTGTGGGTTGCGCTTGCGGCCGAGATCCAATTCGCCCGGCCGCGTGAAGACGCGGGGATCGTGGTTGGCCGCGGCCAGGCACAGCAGCACCGTCTGACCGGACCGAATCGTGTAGTCGCCGAACCCGATGTCGGCGGTCGCGAAGCGAGGTCCCGCCAGCACCTGTGGTGACACGTACCGCAGCAACTCCTCGACGGCGGGCAGCATGTTGGATGCGGAGTGCAGTGCGGGCAACTGGTCGGGGTGGTTCAGCAGCGCGAGGATCGAACCGGCAAGTAGATCGGTGAGCACCTCGTACCAGACGAACAACAGGTAGAACAGCAGTCCGGCAAGCTCTTCCGTGGACGGCGACCCGGTGTCGTCATGGGCGGCGACCAATCTGCCGAGCAGGGTGTCGGCCCGCTCCGCCCGCGCCTGCTCGGTCGCCGCGGTGATGATGGACTGCATCGTCGCAAGCGTGTCCCTGGCGCGTGGGGGAGCGGCGGAGGCGAGCAATGTCGAATTCGCCCACACCGCAAGCGCTTCTCGCTCGTCGGACCCGAGACCGAGAAGTTCGCCGAGCACCGCGGCGGGCAGCGGCACCGCAAGCCGTTCGACCAGATCGACTTCCGCATCGGAATCCACTTTCCGCAGCAGCGATTCGACGAGCAATGGGGCGAGTCGGTCCCACTCGGTCAGCCGTCGCGGCGAGAGTTCGCCGGTCACCAGCTTGCGCAGGCGCGCATGATCGCCGGGTGCCGTGACGAGCAGTGCGTCCAGTGGTGGCGGGACCGCGAAGCCCCGGTAGTCCGTGCGGCCCGCGGTGCGAACGTCGCTGGTCAGCCGGTCATCCAGCAGGCCGGCCCGCACATCGTCGTATCGCGTCACCAGCCATGCGGGCGGACCGTCCGGTGTCCGTACCCGGTGCACACCGCCGTCGCGTCGCAGCTGGTCGAGCACCGGCCACGGGTCCGCCGCGAACTCGGCATCGAAAACTTCTTGCACCAGTCACCATCCCCGTTGTCCGCCAACATTTCCCGTCGGCGCCCGACGCGCACCAAAGTACACGCGACCGCGTCGCCTCGATCTCGGGCGACGCTGGTCGTTACTTCGCGGCCACGCCGGCCGAGCGGATCGCGTCCAGGACTTCGCCGTAGCTGAGTGTCGAGTTCACGGTGATCGTTTCCGCCACCCGGTCGACGTCGACGGAATCCACCCCGCCGAGGCCGAGCAGTGCCTGTTCGGCAACCTTGGCGTGTTGGTCGGAGTAGTTGGGCAAATCGAACGTGTAAGTCATATGACGGGCTTATCCCGACTCCGAGTGCTCAAACGTTTCGACGTCCGTTGTTTGACTCCTGAATTACCGGGAATAGCGGAGTTGTAACACCAACCAGTGCATCGGGATTGTCATGATCATAATTATCGGACTCGTCGTATTGATAGCCGCGGTAATCATCGGCGTTGCCGGGGTAGCGGCCAATATGGGCGAAGTAAGCACGTCCACGAATGATTTCGCCATGTTCGACTATCACTTCACCGCCGACGCAGGCCAGCTGTTCGGCTACGGAGCTGCCGTCGGGGCCATCGGGATGCTCGGGCTGAGCCTGCTGCTGGCCGGTGTCTGGCGCAGTTCTCGCCGTGGCATGGCGACGCGACGCGAGCTGCGAAAGACCCGCAAGGAGGTGGCTGCGGTACGCCGCAACACGCCACCTGACGCCACCCCACCGCCGCCCGCAGCACCGCCTGCCTCGCGACCGGCAAGCCCGCCGCCGAGCGGTAGCCCGGCTTGGAGCTGGAACCGGTTCATGCGCCAACCGTCCGGGAAAACCCCGGTCGAAACAGTAAGGAAATGACCATGATTGTTTTAGGGCTTATTCTGCTCGTCGTCGGATACCTGCTCGGTATTCCATTGCTCACCACCGCGGGAATCATTCTGTTGATTATCGGAGCGGTGCTCTGGATCGCCGGATCGGTGGGTCGCCCTGTCGGCGGCCGGCGTCACTATTACTAGAACGTCGACCGGCGGCGATTCAGATCCCGGACACATCGGCGAGCTGGCCAATGGCATAGGTGACTGCCATGGCCAGCGCGCCGCCGATGACAACGCGTACAACGGCCCGGCCGCGATGGCTGCCGCCGAGGCGGGCGCTGACCGAACCGGTGATCGCCAACGCCACCAGCATCGACCCGAAGGTCACCGGAATACGAGCCGTGGTGGGCGGCAACATAATTGCCAGCAGCGGCAGCACCGCACCGAGGATGAACGAGACCGCCGAGGAGATGGCCGCCTGCCACGGATTGGTCAGCTCGTGTGGGTTCAGCCCGAGCTCGGCCTCGGCGTGCGCGGTGAACGCGTCGTGTGCGGTCAGCTCCTCGGCGACCTGACGCGCGGTGGCCGCCGATAAACCCTTGGCCTGATAGATGTCGGTGAGTTCAGCAAGTTCGAAATCCGGTTCATCCCGCAGTTCCACGCGCTCTTTGGCCAACAGCGCGCGCTCGGAGTCGCGCTGGGTGCTGACCGAGACGTACTCGCCGACCGCCATGGAGATCGCGCCCGCGCTGAGTCCGGCGATGCCCGCGGTGAAGATGGCCGACGGACTTGTCGTCGCCGCGGCGACGCCGACGACAAGACCCGCGGTCGACACGATGCCGTCGTTCGCGCCGAGCACGCCCGCGCGCAGCCAGTTCAGCCTCGACGCCAGGCCCTCGGCGTGCGGCTCGTGTGGATGCGGCGCACCTCTGCCCGGCCCGGTCGTCTCGTCCATGAGCCGCACACTATGTCAAAGTCCGCAAAGTATCAGCCAGCCGAACCGCCAGCGCCACGATGGTCAGGGTCGGATTGGCGTGCCCGGTGGTCGGGAACACCGAACTGCCGGCAATGAACAGGTTGTCCACGCCGTGCACCCGGCACTCGACATCGACGACGCCGTCGCGGGGGTCCACCGACATCCTGGTCGTTCCGGTCGGATGCGCCCAGTCGGTGAGCTGCAGCGGCAATGCGCTGGCTTCGCGCGCCCAGTCGTAGAGCGCGGGTGCCGGGAAACCGAGACGAGTGAATTCGTCGATCGCGAGTGCGGCCGCGCGGCGAACTGTGGAGTCCTCCTGTGTGTTGACCCGCCAGTCGATCCGGGCCAGCGGCATGCCGAGCCGATCGGTGCGGTCGGTCAGCATGACGCGGCTGTTCGGGTTGGGTGCCTGTTCGACCATGCAGCGCAACTCGATTCGGTCGAGTTTGTGCGGCAGCCCCGTGTGCTGGATGAGCCTGCGCCGCGCACCGGACAGCAGCAAACCCGAATGGGCGAGTGCCACCTTCGCGTCGTGCGTGGTGCCGCGGCCGCGCAGTAGTTGCTTGACCGAATCCCATGGATCGTCCTCGGCGGGCACCTCTTGCAGCCACAGCGCGCAATTGAGCAGTCCCTCGGTCGCCTGGACCTCGGGTGACAGCGCGACACCGTGCAGAAAGGTGTGTTTGCCGTGCGGTGTCTTGACAACGTATTTGCCGAAACGTTCCAGCGCACTGTCCGCGACCGCCGGGTCGAGCGCACCGACCGCGCCACAGCGGTGGTCCATCAGATAGCGCCCGACCAGGTTGTGCCGGTTGCCGATGCCCTCCGGCCGGACCCGCCGCGAGGCGAGCAACAGGCGTGGATTTCCGATGCCGCCGGTGGCGAGCACGAACATCGCGGCCCGCACCGTTCGCGGTCGCGGATCGGCGCCCGCGACCTGCAACGAATTCACCCGAGCGCCATCCTGATCGGTATCGATATGGGTGACAGTGGCGTTGATGAGTACGCGGACATTCGGCGCGACAAGGTCTTTCACATGCGTGCCGAATCGCTTGCAGTCGAACGGGTCCACCGGATCCCGGCTGATCTGCCAGAAGTAGGGGCGCAAGCGCGTCGGATCCAGTGCATCGGACGGCTGTGGGCGACCGGCCAACTGCCAGAACGCGTCATCGGTGAAGCCACTGCCATAGCCGATCCCGATGTGCTCGGCGGCCCGCTCCAGGAACGGTTCGAGCTCACCTGCGCCGATCGGCCAGCCCGAGTGGGCAACCCAAGGGCGGTCGCTGAAATCGAGCTCGTCGAGCAGCCCGCAGCGTCCGCTCCAGGTATGCGACGCGCCGCCCAGAATCCGATCGCCTGCGACCCGCGTCGACTGGGCTCGGCACGCACCCACATTGTCGATATCGGCGAGTGCGTCCACCTCCTCGGACAATTCGAGGCCGCCGCTCTCCAACACCAGCACTCGCCGCGGTGTGCCCGCCAGCTCGGCAGCGAGGGTCAACCCTGCCGGGCCGGACCCGACGATGCATACATCAGCGGACAATTCGTCGTCCCCGACCGACCGCAAATCATCGATACGCAACGGAGGTCCTCTCCCGCAAAACACCCCGGCCACGAACCCCCCTGGCAGGCTCGCGTCCGTTCACTGTAAAAGGCGGGCCGGACTTTTGCCGGTGCTTCAGCAGCCCCGGCTGAAGAACGCGCGTATATAGCCCGCGGACTGTCGGACATACATCCAGGTCCAGAACTTCACACCGGAGTCGCTCGGGCTCGCCACCATGGTCAACTCGCCGCCGAAGCACTTGCTCACGATGTACCTGGCCCGCGACACATGCGGGGTGTAGGTCACCACGATGATGTGGCGCCAGCCGAACAACTGTGCCCGGCGCCGGATTTCGCGTGCCTCACCGTCGGTCGTCCACGGATACGGGACGAAACAGTCGACCTGGAAGTCGAATCGGCCGGCGCAGTACTTGTCCATCGCGTGGTCGTTGATGCCGGTCGATCGCGAGATCAGCAACTGCGGGGCGTATCCGCGCTGCGCGAGATCGAGACCCATATCGAAGCGTTCGTAGGCTGTCCCGCCGAGGACCACGATCGCATCCGCCTTCCGCAGCGGATCTATCTGCGGATGGATATAGACCGGCACGCCCGCCAGCCCGAGAACAACGACCAGGGCGAGCAGCGCACCCCACCGCAAACCAGCTCGTCGAAGGCCGGGCGCACGTCGACGATCCTCGAGCTCGGGCAGTGGACGGCGCTGTAAGTACGTGGCTCGGAACGAGTATGACCTGATCCGCGGCTTGTCGGGCGTCGGTTGTGGTAGGGGCTCGGGCCGGGCGTCGCGGTTCAGCTCGTCGTCGGAGACAGCGGTCATACCGACCAGCGTGCCATCGGGCCGACTGTGCGGGCGGTTCGCGCTGGCAGGCAGGCTGATGCAGGACGGAGGGAAGGCGTACACGTGCTCGAGTTCGGCTTCGCCGCAAGGGCTCCCGGTCGGTGGGGCTAGGGCCGGCCGGGGGTGCCGTCGCGGCGGATGGCTGTGGGGGTGGTGGCCCACCAGCGGCGGCAGCTGCGGGTGAGGGTGGCTTGTTCGGAGAGGCCGATGAGGGAGGCGACCTGGCTCATGGGCATGTCGGTGGTGGTGAGGTAGCGGCGGGCTGCGTCGCGGCGGACGTCGTCGAGGATGGCGGCGAACGAGGTGCCCTCGGTGGCGAGGCGGCGTTGGAGGGTGCGGGGGTGCGCGGTCAAAAGTCTCGCTACGGCGCCGATTTCGGGAGGTGTGGTGCCGAGTAGCTGTTGGACGGCGGCGCGCACCTTGGGGACCAGGGATGCGTTTGCGCCGCCGGACTGCTCGGCGAGGAAAGCCATCGCCAGGCGGTGCAGATTTTCGTCGCCACCGCTGAGCGGACGTGTTGCGAGGCTGCTCGGCACCCGCAGGACCGCCGCGGGACGGTTGATGCGCACCGGCGCTCCGAAGAGTTCTTCGTAGGTATGCAGCGGCGCCTCCGGGCGGTAGGGGAGTTCGACCGAGCGCAGGCCGTAGCGATCCTCGACCAGGCGTTGAATCGTGCGGTGCACGAATGCCAAGCCGAGGTCGGTGCCTTGAATGGGGGTCGGATCGCCGGGCGGCACGCCGTAGCGCAGGGCAAGCACCCCGCGATCACCGTAGGGGTCCGGTTCGAGGATCAGGCTGAGTGAGCGGGCGTGCAGGAACAGGTAGCGCGAGGAGCATTCGACGACATCGGCCAGGGTCGGTGAATTGCGGATGGCCAGTGCCAGCGGGCCCAGCATGTCGAGATCCTGGCGGCGCGCGATGCGCAGGCCGAGGTCGGGGCAGTCGAGCCGATGCGCTGCCAGCTCCAGGACAGCCGCGACGGCCTGGTCGGGTACCAGCAGGTCGTCGGCGTCGAGTGCGGCAATGGGCAGGCCGCAGGTGGTGGCGAACTCCTCGGCGTTTCCGCCCAGCTCGGCCACCGTGGCACGAAATCCGCGTAGACCCGCGGATCGAATCACCGACATGTCGCCCAGAATCAAATACTTGTCGTGCAAAGTCAAGAAGCTGCCCCTGAACCCTCCCACACTGGAGTCATGACCGAGACTGTCGTAGCTCCGGAACACCTCGATGTCGTGATCGTCGGCGCAGGGTTGTCCGGAATCGGTGCCGCCTACCGGCTGCAGACCGAATGCCCGACCAAGACCTACGCGGTCCTCGAGGCGCGCGACGCACTGGGCGGCACCTGGGATCTGTTCCGCTATCCGGGTATTCGCTCGGACTCCGACATGTTCACCCTCGGCTATCCGTTCAAGCCGTGGCGCGACGCCAAGTCGATCGCCGACGGTCCGTCGATCCTGCGCTACGTCCAGGAGACGGCCACCGAGTTCGGCATCGACCGGAATATCCGCTTCGGAACCAAGGTCGTCGCGGCCGACTGGTCCACCGACACGGCCCGCTGGACACTCACCCTCGAATTTCGCGACGCCTCGGGTGACACCGAGCGACGCATGCTGACCTGCGGCTTTCTCTATGCCTGCGCCGGGTATTACAACTACGACCACGGTCACGCCCCCGACTTCCCCGGCGCCGACGCCTTCGCCGGACAGATCGTGCACCCGCAGTTCTGGCCCGAAGACCTCGACTACGCGGGCAAGCGGGTGGTCGTCATCGGCAGCGGCGCCACCGCCGTCACTCTGGTTCCGTCGATGGCCGACCAGGCCGAGCTGGTGACGATGCTGCAGCGCTCACCGACCTGGATCAGCGCCGTCCCCGGCCGGGACAAGCTGGCCGACCGCCTCCGCGCGACGCTGCCGCCCAATTTGGCGCATCGCCTGATCCGCACCAAGAACATCCTGTTCAACATCGGCTTCTATCAGTACTGCCGACGCCGCCCGGAGGCCGCGCGCAAACTGCTCACCGGTCTGACCACGCGCATCCTGAAGGACGAACAGGCTGTTGCCGAACACTTCACGCCGACCTACGACCCGTGGGATCAGCGCCTGTGCGCCGTGCCCAACGCCGACTTCTTCAAGGCGATGAAGAAAGGCAAGGCCGAAGTCGTCACCGATCACATCGATTCCTTTGTACCCGAAGGCATCCGGCTGAAGTCCGGCCGAATTCTCGAGGCCGACATCATCATCACCGCGACCGGTCTGCAACTACTGGCCTTCGGTGGCATCGCCCCGCAGGTCGATGGTGAGTCGGTGGCGCTGTCGGATCAATTCGTCTGGCAGGGCGCAATGCTCACCGGTGTCCCCAATTTCGCGGTCTGCATCGGCTACACCAACGCCTCCTGGACCCTGCGCGCCGACCTGACCTCGCGGCTGGTTTGCCGGGTCCTCAACCACATGGACAAGAACAGCTACGCCGCGGTGGTGCCCAAGCCCGACGGAAAGCTCGACGAACGCCCCCTGCTCGACCTCGCCTCCGGATATGTCCAACGCTCGATCGGCGACTTCCCCCGCCAAGGCGACCGCCACCCGTGGAAGGTCAGGCAGAACTACCTGCTCGACTCCGCAACCACCATGCGCACCAGCCTGCACAAGACCCTCGAGGCAACCCCGAAGTCCGCAGTGCGCCATCGTGACTTGTCGGTCACCGGCTGACCCGGTACACCTCAGTGTGAAAAACGCTGGGGCTCCCAGCTGATCCGGTAGTCGAACATCCAGTTCAACGGCGCGACACCGGCTTTCGCGGCCTTCTTCAGGAAGTACGGCGTCAGCAGTCGCACCAGCAGTCGCCCGAGCCCGCTCGAGGCCTTGTCGCTGCTGGTCTCCGCGCCGTAGGCGACCACCCGCTCGACGCGCGCTCTGCGACGGTCCTCGTAGGCGGCCAATGCCGCGGCGGTGTCGGGGATGTCGCGCAGGCACGTCGCCAGCGTGACGGCGTCCTCGACCGCCATCGACACGCCCTGGCCCGACGAGGAGGCCACGGCATGCGCCGCATCTCCGACGATGACCATATTGTCGTTGTGCCACGTCGTGACCGTTGGCAGGTCGTATTGGTCGAAGCCGGGCACGAAGGTGTCATCCGGGGTTGCCGCCACTATGCGCGCGGCAGGTCCGCGATCGGCGGACAGCAATTCGACGAGCTGATCCCGCCACTGTGCCTGGGTGGTGCTTTCGCCGGCGGATCGCGAGAGTTCTTGCGAACGAGGCATGTTCGCGAACCACCAGATTTCGCCATCCGGTGCGACGAGGTAGCCGAAGAACGCCTTCTTGCCGAAGATCATGCTGTAAATGCCGGGGCGTAGCCCGAGCTCGGTGTGCAGCGTTCGGTCGGTGACGAATCCGCCGAGACCGTAAATCCCGAGAAAATGTGCTTTCGGTGCGGCCGGGTCGATGATTTCCCTTGTGCAGGAACGGATTCCGTCGGCTCCGATCAGCACGTCCGCCTCGATGGCCGACCCGTCGGCGAACGCGGCGCTGACGCCGCTGCCGGTCGACACAGCGCTCACCAGCCGCTTGTTGTACTCGTAGCGCACCCCCCGCCGGGTCGCCTCGGCATTGAGCGCCCGGTACATGTCGCGTCGCTTGATGCTGTGGGTGACGGTGCCGTCGGGAAGGGTTCCGCCGATCGGCATGTCGGTGATGTGTTTGCCGGAGCTGGTCGAAAACGACAGCGTGCTGGTCGGGTGTCCGATCTCGGTCACCACGTGGTGGGCGTCCAACAGCGCCAGCGCAGACAGCCCGTTCACCGCGACGGTCAGGTAAGCGCCGATCTGCTCAGCGGCGGCCTCCTCATACGCCTCGCACACGATCGGTTCCAGCCCGGCCCGCAGCAGAGCCATCGCGGTCACCGGTCCGGCAATCCCGCCGCCGATGATCAGGGCTTTCTTCATGGTGTGTCTCCTCCAGCTCGCTCTCGATCGTGATGTATCTTGATAATCAAGACATGAATAGTTTGAACATCAAGAGGTTTGAATGTCAAGAGAAGAGTTGGATGGGCTCCGTGAGCAGGTCGGACACGAGTCGCAGGCCCTGCAGGCGGCCGTCGACTCTGTCGACCAAGCCGCTGCGGTGGTGCTCGGCATCAACCGAACCGATCTGCGCTGCTTGGAAGTTCTCTGGCACGGCGACTCGACTCCGGGTGAACTCGCCGCCGAGCTCGGCCTCACCAGTGGCAGCGTCACCACCATGCTCGATCGTTTGTCGAAACTCGATTACGTCGTGCGCCATCCCGGGCCGGGCGACCGCCGCAAGGTACTCATCCGTATCACCGAAATCGGACTCGCTCGGATAATGCAGATCTACGGCCCGATCGCGCAGGAAGGCTCGGTAGAGGTCGCCCGTTACACCGCGGCCGAACTGCGCACCGTCATCGATTTCCTGCGCCGCTCCCGTGAACTCCAGGAGCGTCACCGAATCCGCATCGCCGCGCTCTCCGAGCGGGCCTGATACTGCACGGCACTCAGGTGAGTGGGCGGCCGCAACGCGCGTCGGGCCTCTCGGGCAGCGATGCATCGTTGGCGATCCATTGTTGCCAACGTCGGGAAGCATACGCTCGGCAGTTCCACGAAAGGCCCAGTGTGACAGGGGTATTGCTCGATCGCGGAGTCTGGTCACCGTGACGTTCGCGACACCCGTCCCCGGGGGTTCGCTTACGCTCTGATTCATGGCCGCCCAGCAGACTCCGTGGTCAGATCCGCCCAGGATTTGGTCCAGCGAGCGGCGCCGTGCCCCGATCTCGGGGCCGACGCAGGTCGGTGTCGGCGGCGGACGACCAACGCGGGTCGGCGGTTCTCCGGTCGGCGATCCCGGTCAGGCGCCGGACGCGACAGCGGTATTCGGCCCGCCGGTGCCGTATTCGCCCGGCGACGAGGCTGCCCGCCGGGAGCTGTACCGCCCGCCGGCCGCCGAACTCAGCAAGACTGCGCCGCAGCAGCATTCGCAGCCCGAGCCGCCGAACAGAACTGGATTGTTGATCGGGGTCGGCGTGGTCCTGCTGATCATCATCGGCCTGCTGCCAATGATACTGCACGACAACTCGACATCGACAAGCAGCTCATCGAATGTCAAAGCGTCGCAGGCTACGACGACGAGCGTCAAGGTCGCACCGGCGGCATCCGCTGCCAAGTTCGTCCGCGGGATTGCCGTCGGCAGGGTCGCTGCCAACGACGGATCGACACTCACGGTCGAAGGTGTGCTGGGCAGCGTGGCCGTGGTGCGCATCGACGCACGCACTCGGGTTCTGATGTTGGCCGCGGTCCGTGCGGCCGACGTAAAAGTCGGCACGATGGTTATCGTGCAGGGGGACAAAACATCCGATGGCACTATCAAGGCGAAATACATCGTAGGTGACGGCGCTCCCTTCAGTCGATGATCAGGTCATCGCGGCACTCGTGGCGGGTAGCGGATCACCCGGTGTTCAACGCCCGTCGGGCGCGGAACTTCTGCGCGCTGTTTCCCGCACGCGAATAGACTGGGCGACCTCGTCAACCGCCTTGCAAACGATCGCTCCGTAAGCGTCGTCACCGAGGGTGTGGAGACTGTTGCGGGCCGCGTCGATCTCATGTTGCGCGGCATCGAAGGAGCCGAGTCGGCGATAGTTGTCGGCCAGGTTCAGGTGCAGTGAGGGGTAGAAGCCGCGCACGTCGAGTTGGGCGTCGTATTGCCTGGCGCGGTCGGCGGTCATGCTGTCTGCCGCGTCCAGCGCCCGGATATCCCACGAAAGCGCCTGCGCCGCATCTTCGTATAGATCCGCCAGGTAGTGCGCAACAGTGCAGCGGTGCAACGGGTCACCCTGTGGCCCGAGGGAATCCCAGATCTCCCGCAGCGCATTGCGGGCGGCGTCCGGAGAACCTTCGCGCCCGAGGGTGATCGCGCGAGTGATCGCCGCCATCGTTTCATCCGGCGATCCTGCTGTGGCCGAGGCAGTCATACGTTGTGTCCCTTCGAGTTCGGGTGTGCTGTGGGCATTACCAGCGTGGTGAGGTCGCCGTCGGTCGCCGAACGGACGAGGACCGGCAAGTCGGGCGCAGCGATGTCGAGCATGATCTCCGGGCCGAGCGCGGCACCGATCGCGGGTGACAGGGTCGTGGCGGCGAAGGTGAGATCGATGCCGGGTCCGGTCAGCGTCACGGGCAGTCGCGCGGTGCGGCCGTCGGCGCGCGACAAAGCCAGCACCGTCGCTTCGACGGAGAAGATGATCGTGCCGTCGTAACCTTCGATCATGTCCAGCAGTCGGTCGCGTAGCACCAGCACTCGCGTCCGCGCGGGTGCCAGCCCCGCCAGCATTGCGCGATAGTCCGGGAACGAATCATCGATCGTGCGGCATCGGCGCTCGATGCTGCCGGCTGCGACGACAAGCGCTCCCGTCGCGGGGGCCACGGTGACCTCCTCGGCCTCACGAAGCCAGGAACCGATCGACGCGAGATCGCCTGCGTCGACAACCAGTGACCAGTCAGCGGCTGGTCGGCTCAGCGCAATCGTTCTTGTCGAAAGCCGATACCGGTCCGTTGCCGTCAACGTCAGCGAACCTGCGCTTGCCTCGATCAGAACACCGGCGAGTACCGGTATTTCGTCGGTCCGAGCCGCGGCGGACCGCACCTGGTCGATCGCCGCCGCGAGCGTCGCGGCGGACAAGGAAGTCTGCCTCGTGGCCGTGTCGCCGATCGTGCCCTTGATCGTGCGAGCAACCACCGCCGCCTCCTCTGCTTGCCGCCGCAGCTCCAGCACATGCGCGTCGAGCAATCGCGCCGCCCGCTCGACATCTCCCGCCAAGATCTCCGAAATGACCTCGAGCGGCACCGCGATCCCTCTGAGCTGCCGGATCATCACTGCCCGCGCGCACTGCGATTCGCGGTAATACCGGTACCCGGTCGCGCCATCGACCCGCGCGGGAACCAACAGCCCGCAGTCGTCGTAGAACCGCAGCGCACTCGGCGTGAGCCCACTGGCCCGCGCCAGCACCCCGATGGTGATCAACTCCTCCGACCCGAATTCCGTCACTCGGCCATCATGGAGCTTCAGGTAACCCGAAGGTCAACACCACGGCCCCTGCCTGCCGCGAACCACCTGGTCCTCGTGAGACCTGGCCCGGCCGTTGGTAAAAACCGTCTCCAGAAGTCGAGTAGACTGGCGACTACCGACGCGGGGTGGAGCAGCTCGGTAGCTCGCTGGGCTCATAACCCAGAGGTCGCAGGTTCAAATCCTGTCCCCGCTACAGGCGGCCCAGGTCAGAGAGATTTTCGATCCCTTTGACCTGGGCCATTTTTCGGCTTCCTGGATGTTTTGGTTTGGAAACACGGCGTTCTGGATGACTGCGGCCATCTGTTTGCTCGCCCGTCCTCGTGTTGCGTATGTTCTCAGGGTTTCGGTCGGGTCGGCCTGGCCTACCTGGTCGGCGACAATGGCTGCCGAGAGCCCAGCGTCCGGGCCGAGGTCGACTACGAGCTTGCGGAACGAGTGTCCGGTGATCGAGTTGGGGATGCCGAGCGCGCGCCGGACGCGTCGCCATTGGTCGTTGAAGTTCGTGGGGTCGCGCAGGGCGCCGACGTCGGACTGGAACAACGGGATCGTGCCGTCTTTCATGGGGGTGAAGGTGGGGGATGATTCCTGTTGCAGAATCCAATCCGGTTGGTCACCGCGATCACGACGGGCGTTTGTCTGTGGGCTCGAGTTCCGCGCGCGCCGCGGTCACCAAGGCAGCGACAGCCGCAGGCAACGCATGCCGAGGGTCCGGGGCGAAGCGTGGCGAGTGGTTGACGGGCATCCGCGACGGCAGGCTCCCCTCAGTGAGTAGCAATTCTTGGTCTTCCGAGGTGAACCGGCTGGGATCGGCGCCGCCGATATGCCAGAACACCGACGGACAGCCCGCCGCCGCGCCGAGCAGACCGAAGTCTTCGCTGCCGGTGATCGGCTTCGGCAATGGAAACACTGTGAGTCCGCCTGCGGTGAGCTCCGTCATGACGCGCTCGGTGGCGCCGGGGGTGTTAACGGTCAATGGGAAGCTGTCGAAGACCTCCACTACCGGCTCACGTTGTGCGCCAGCGGCTGTGGCTTCCGCTAGGACAATTCGGTCGATCGCTTCCAGCATGTCCCGACGTGAGCCAGGGGTGAACGTCCGCAAGCTCAGTAGTATTTCCGCACTGTCGGCGATGATGTTGGCGCGTTGTCCGGCATGCAGCGCCGCAGCAGTGAGGACTGGAGCTGCCGACAGCGAGGTCTGCCGGGCAGTCAACGCCTGCAGCCGCAGCACCAGAGAGGCCGCCATCGCGAGTGAATCGACGGCCAGGTGTGGAGTCGAGGCATGCCCGCCCTCGCCGGTCAGCGACACCCGCACCGAATCGGCGGCAGCCATCAACGGACCACCCCGGGTCAAAATCAGCCCGGCAGGCAACGGGCTCACATGCTGCCCGAGGCAGATCCAGGGCCGCGGAACCTTTTCCAGCACACCGTCGTCGAGCATCGCCGTGGCTCCGGAGCCGGTTTCCTCGGCGGGTTGAAAGATCGCAACGATTGTGCCGGGTAGCGCGTCTGAGGCTGCCAACTCGGCACAGACGGCCAGCAGTGCGGCGACATGGAAGTCGTGGCCACATGCGTGCATGACCCCGGGCACGGTTGAGGCGTATTCGAGATCGGTGTCCTCTTGGACCGGCAACGCATCCATATCCGCCCGCAGCCAGACCACCGGTCCGGGGGCTCCTCGAAGAACACCAACCACTCCCGTGCCGCCCACACCTGTCGTCACCTCCCAGCCGGGCAGTGACCGCAGCTCCTGGGCCACCAGGTCCGCTGTAGCGTCTTCGACCCCCGATAACTCGGGGTGCGCGTGCAGGTGCCGGTAGACCTGCTGCCAGTGTTCGTCCACGACAACTGTTCCTGTCATGTCGGTCTAATCCTGCGATTCGACGGGGATTGATCTACTTGGGCTGGATGCAGCACTGCGGATCGAGCGGTCGGCAATGCTCCGCATCGTGGCAACAATGTCTGAGGGGTGCGTGAGTTGCGGGTAATGTCCGCTGTCGGTGACGGTTACGACCGTGGCATCGCCGGAATCACCGATCAGCGGATCAAGTGATCCGGCAACGATGTGGACAGGGACAGGGAACGGCTCGGTTCCGTCGAGTAATGCCTGGAGAGCAGCGCGTTCCGAGCGTTGGTTCGCAGCCCGGAGCCAGTTGGCTACTCGGCGGGCGACGCCAGGTCGCTGCAGTTGCTTTTGCGCGCTTTCGATGGCCCGACGAATATGTTCTGAGGAAAGGGCACCGCTGTCGCCGAGCAGAGTGCTCGCCAAACGGTCGGCCGACATCCGCCTGAGGAGTGGTGCGGCGAGCATTGGTGTACGGAGCAACCAGTTGGGCCGCGCTTGGAGGAAGTACGGGGAGATAACGAGCACGGCCGCGATGCGTTCGGGATGGGCGGCAGCATAGCGCAGTGCCGGTGCGGCGGCCGCTGAGTGGGCGACAAGAATGGGGCGGGTTCGTACCGGCTTCAGCAGATCGGTGACCCAGTCCAACGGTGTCGCCGCTGTAGCGGTAGAACGGCCGAGTCCGGGTAGATCGGCGACGAGAACGCGCTCGTTGTCCAATTCGCTGATCACTCCCTGCCATGAATCACCGTCAAGGGGAATTCCATGCAGGAGAACGAAATCCGGCGAGGTGCTGTCTCCGGCGACAAAAGTCCGAGATCCGCCGACTTCATGGAAGCCGCCGGGAAAATCCGTCGGCGTCGCCCCGAAGCCGTCCGATACCAGCCGGTCGGCCCAGCGGCGCAGGACGGTCTCGACTCGGGGCTGCTGGAGCCCTGCGGCTCGGGCGACCTTATCGGTCGAGGTCGTGTCGTAGCGGTCCTCGGAGAGGAATGTCAGTGTTTCGGGGTTTACGCCGGTCAATGCGGTTGGCAGGCTGCGGATCAGCCCGACTGGCACTTGCGTTTTGGGTGCACGTACGCCCAGGTGGTCGGCCAGCAGCCGCACCAAATCGGGCAGGTTGGGCGTGTTCGCATCGAGCACCCAGTGCAGACCGCCAGGCTCCGGATCGTAATCGGGAATCGCGGCCATGAACTTTGCGAAATGATCGACGGCGACCACGGGCACGAAGGTACGTGCGGTTCCCGGAAGTGCTGGGAGTTTCCCCATCCACAGATCGCGGACCACTTCAGCCAAACCAAGGTACTGACCGACCTCGCCGGTCTCTGAATGGCCGATCACGCTGCTGGGATTGACCACAGTCAGTGGGACACCCGATTGCGCCGCGATCACCCGCATGGCGGCATCCGCTTCGGTCTTGGAACCTTCATAGGCTCCTTTGCCCCGGTAGAGCTTCGCCAATTCTTCTTCGGGAAGCGGATACCGCGGTTCAGGGTCGGATCCGACCCGATATCCGGACACATGGATCAGTCGACGAAGGGCACGACGGGTCGCGGACCAGTACAACACGTTGAGAGCACCCTCGACGTTGACAGCACTTGCCTCCTCGCGTTGCAGCCCGAACCGATAGATACCGGCAACGTTGAAAACATCCCGGATACCGGCCAGTCGATCGTCATCCGCCTGACTCAACCCGAGGTCTGTGCCTTTCGTGAAATCGCCGGACACAACCGTGAGTCGATCGGCGGCCACGCCGCGATCGCCTAGCCACACGCGCAATTCATCCTCTCGGGTTCCTCTCGGCTCGCCTTCGGCATTCGCGCGCCTCTGAGCCGGATTGCGAATAACGGCAGCGACCGCACGGCCCTGATCCAGGAGATGTAGCACTGTCCACTTGCCGATAAGGCCCGTCGCGCCGAATACCACCGCGTCTGGAGCGCTGCTCAAGGTCTCTTCCATTTCATCCTCTAACTAGACCGGTCTACATATTACGTTTAGACGTCTCTGAATCTTGTGCGATCGTCAGTCTTTGGTGAGTAGCCTGGCGATGCGCCGTCCGACCCGCTCAACGGGGATCCGGCTGCGGCTGGCACGCGCTAGCACCAGTGCACCTTCGATTAGGGCGAGCGCCGTCGTCGCGAGTTCATCCGCTTCGGTCGGGTCGTGGCCGTCGGCGCGCAGGGCATCTGCCAGCGTTCGTTGCCAGCCGGCGTAGATGCCGCCGCAGATCGGTTGCAGGGCGTCGTTGGTGGCAGCTACCTCCAGTGCCACGGTGGCCACTGGGCAGCCTTTGCTGTAATCGGCGGCGACCATCCTGTCTGCCAGTGTTTCCAGCATCGCTCGCACGAGATCGCCGAGGGTGGGCGCCTGTAGGGCCAACTCCTTGACCATGCGATCGACATCCCTGCCCGCCACGGCGAGGGCTTCGCCGACCAGCTCGTCCTTACCGCCGGGAAAGTGGTGGTAGAGCGAGCCTCTGGGAGCCTCGGCCAGCTCGAGCACCTGCTTCAGTCCGGTGCCGTGGTATCCATTCGCCTCGACCATCAATCGAGTCGCTTCAACCATCCGTGCTCGCGTCGTATCTCCCTTTGTTGCCATACAACACGCTAGACCGGTCTGCATAATCATGTCAACCACCCACGAACTCGATTGCCGGATCAATGTGGCCCGTGGTGTGTGACTTCGTTGCTTGTGGAGTCGTTACGTGCCCATGGCGCAACGGATCTCGATGCTGAACGTACCGACACGCTGATCGTTGCCGCTGTCGAGGGCACCGTTGCCATGTGTCGTGGAACGAAGTGCGCAACCGTTGGACCGGGTGGCGGCTCAGTTCGAATTCCTGGTCGGTGTCGTCACCGGCACAGTTGAAGCGTCGCCCGAGTAAGACGTGGCCCGCCGCGGCGACAGGCCGACGGGTACCGGCATCGATCGTTTTCGTGGGTCAATTGTTGGCGCGCAATTCGTCGATCACCTTGGTGGCCTGGTCGAGCAGATCGGCAGGGCAGCCCCAGTAGTCGTAGATGCCGCCGCGCTCGCGATTGCTGCCGCAGACCACGAAAACGCCGGTGCCCAGTTGTGTTTTGAGGTGGGTGGCGAGCCAGCCGACGAATCCGCTGTTGTCGGCGTTCGGTGGGAAGTGGAAGGACCATAGGCCGAATCGTTCTACGCGGGCGTCCGCGAGCGGTGCGGGACGCAGGGTGCTCCAACTGGTTTCGTCGCGGACCACCGCGAGGGTGTCGGGGGTCAGTGTCGGCGGCTGATCGATCGGGGTTTCGTGGAAGGACCAGACGCCTTCGTGCACGACGAACTCGGCGGCCGCGATGACGCGACGCAGCCGTTGTTCGGTCTGCTCGCGGGTTTCGACACTGACGTTGACCATGGTGTCGAGGGTAGGCCCTGCGCGGGCCGGGCCATTCGGTTCACCGGAGTGCACGCTCGGGACATCGGGCGCTATTCGTACCTGGTCGCCACTAGCTGGCGCGCAAGTCGACTCGGTTGCTCGACCACTGTCAGCTGCGTCAACACTGATCGCAGGCGCTTGGTGCTGGAGGCATCGCGCCGGTCGGCGGACCATATCGCTCGGTCCGCCCGACGACCCGATCCGATTGCGGTTCACATGCGTTCGGGTGCGGCGATGCCGAGTAGCCCGAGGCCGTGTTCGAGGGTGCCCGCCGTGAGCCGGCACAGTGCGAGCCGGTTTCCGCGGGTGGGTTCGTCGGCGGTGAGGACGGGGCAGTTGTCGTAGAAGGTGGTGAAATCGCGAGCGAGATCGTAGAGGTATCCGCAGAGCCGGTGCGGTTCGAGAGTCGCACCGACCTCGGCGATCGCCGCACCGTAGTTGTCGAGCTCCAGCGCCAGAGCTCGTTCGGCAGGCCGCAGCGCAATGGTCGGGTCGATGACGGCATTGTGGTCTTCGGCCTTCCGAAGAATGGAACGGATCCTGGCGTGCGCGTACTGGAGGTAGACGCCGGTGTTGCCGTGCAAGGCGACCATGCGGTCGAGGTCGAAGACATAATCCTTGACGCGCGAGGTGGACAGGTCGGCGTACTTCACCGCGCCGATACCGGACTGCTCGGCAATGCTGTCCAGGTCCGCACACAGCATGTCGGGGTTCTTTTCGGCGACTACCGCTCTGGCAGTGGCGACTGCCTCGTCGAGCAGTTCTGTCAGCCGCACGGTACCGCCTGCCCGAGTCTTGAAGGGTCGTCCGTCCGGCCCGAGAACTGTTCCGTAGGAGACGTGTTCGACATCGATGACATCGGTCAGCCACGCGGCCCTGCGTGCGGTTTCGAAGACGAGTCGGAAGTGCAGTGCCTGTCGGGAGTCGGTGACGTAGAGCAGCCGATCGGCCCGCAAGGTTTTGATGCGATAGCGGATGGTGGCCAGATCGGTGGAGTCGTAACCGAATCCGCCGTCGCGCTTGCGGACCATCAGCGGCACGGGCTTGTCGTCGGGGCCGGTGACCTCCTCGGAGAACACGACCAGTGCGCCTTCGCTGTCGACAGCAATGCCTTTGTCCACGAGCTCGGCGATGGTCTCGGCCAGCAGCGGGTTGTAGAACGACTCGCCGACATAGTCGTCGGGAGTGAGCAGCACGTCGAGGCGGCGGTAGATGTCGCCGAATGCCTGCTCTGATTCGGTGACGATCTCGCGCCACCTGGCCAGCGTGGCGGGGTCGCCGGATTGCAGCGCCACCACACGGGTTCGGGAACGGTCGGCGAAATCGGAGTCGGTATCGAAGGCGGCACGGGCTGCTTTGTAGAGCCGATCGAGTGCCGAAACCGCCGAGGTGTCGACGGCGAGGTCGGTATGGCGCCAGTGCGCCGCTGGGTGTTCATCGAGGTACTGGATGAGCATTCCGAACTGGGTTCCCCAGTCGCCCAAGTGATTCTGTCGGATCACGTCGGCACCGAGGAATCCGAGTACCCGCGCCAGACTGTCGCCGATGATCGTGGTGCGCAGATGCCCGACGTGCATGTCCTTGGCGATGTTGGGAGCCGAGTAGTCGACTACCGTGCGCCGCCCGAGTTCCGAGGCGGCGACGCCGAGGCGATCGTCGGCCAGCCGCGTTGCCACCTGTGCCCAGACCACGCGGTCGGGCACCGTGATGTTGAGGAATCCGGGCCCGGACAACTCCACCGGCGCGAGGAGATGATCGGCTTCCGCGGCCAGTGCCTCGATGAGCTGTTCTGCGAATTCGGCCGGCTTCAGGTGGAGGCGTTTGGCAAGTGCAAGAGCCGCATTGGATTGGAAGTCGGCGTGCACGGATCGTCGGACAACCGGGTCTGCGCCTGTCATGTCGGGTCGGGTCCTGCTGATCGCCTCGGCGACGACAGCAGCGACCTGACCGAGCAGCGGCAGCACTCCGGGGTTGTACACAAACGATGTCCTCCTGGCTCGTAGGAAAGCGCCATTGTCTCCGGTGGGTCCGAATTGCGCAGGTGGTTTATTGCTGGCCCGAGTGATGGTTGCGCCAGCGGGTCTACCGGTCCCCGCGGCAGGCTCGGCGTTAATCTCTGGTCAATCAGCTCAATGGGAGGCGATATGGCGCGCGGACGGATCCGTGATCCGATTCGGACGCGGGCGGTGATCATCGATGCGCTGCTGGCCGCCTTGGACGCGGGCGAGGTGTCGCCGACCGCGAAGAGTATTGCCGAGCGGGCCGGAGTTTCGCTGCGCAGTATCTTTGTCCATTTCCCGGACCTGGACGAGCTCAAGGCCGCCGCGACGATTCAGCAGACCGATCGCGTCGAACAACTGATCACCGGTGCCGACCCGGACTTGCCGCTGCGCGACCGGGTGGCTGCGGTAGTAGTGCAGACCGCGCAGGTGTTCACCCTGCAGCGCCGGATCCGGGTGACCGGCCTCGTCGAATCGCCGAGTGTGCCCATTATCGATGAGCGGATGCGGCGTGGGGATCGCTTGCTGCGCGAACAGCTCGCCCGCACCTTCGCCGACGAGCTCGAGCAGCCCGACGGCGCCGTCGACGAAGAACTCCTCGATCTGATCGAGGCCACGACCGCGTGGAGCTTCCGCCACCATCTCGTCGACCGGTGCGGGAGGTCACCCGAGGTGGCCTCCGATGCGGTGCGCCGGACACTGCTGACGCTGCTCGACGGGACGTGATGGGCCGCGGCCGGTGGTCAGGATCGGTGGATCGGCCCGTGGGAATCCGCGCAGTGCAGGTCTGCCGGGGACGGATCGAGGTCCGAGACATGGTCGACCTGCAGCGTGGTGTGTGCCAGGCCGAACTCGTCGTGCAGGGTTGTTTCGATCGTCGAGCGAGCTGCGTGGCAGTCGGCGCCGTCGGTGACGAGGATGTGTGCCGACAGCGAGGGCTGGCCGGAGGTGATCTGCCAGACATGCAGGTCGTGCACCTCGGTCACCTGCGGGATGGTGACGATGCGCGCACCGATGGCATCGGGGTCGAGGTGTGCGGGCGCGGCCTCGAGGAAAATGCGGCCGGATTCACGGACCAGCGACCAGCCCGCCTTGGCCATCAGGACGGCGACGACCAGCGCGGCGATGGCATCGGCGCGGGCAAAACCGGTCAGCCACACCACCGCACCCGCGATGGCGGTGCCGATGAAGGCGTAGAGGTCGTTGAGGATGTGCTGGAAGGCGCCTTCGACGTTCAAACTGGTGCGGTTGGCGCGGCTGATGCTCCACGCCGCGGCGATATTGACGATGATCCCGACCAGCGCGGTGATCAACACCAGCGGACCCGAGACGTCGGGCGGATCGATCAGCCTGCTGATGCCCTCGTACACGAACCATACCGCGAGCAAGAGCAGGGTGATCCCGTTGGCCTGGGCGGACAGTATCTCGACGCGCTTGAACCCGTAGGTGAACCGGCCCGCCGCGGGCCGCCTGGCGAGCCGGATGGCGATCATGGCGAGCACGATCGATGCGGCATCGGTGAGCATGTGCCCGGCATCGGTGATCAGCGCCAGCGAGTGGGCCAGGATGCCGACGACCACCTCGACCGCCATGAAGGCGAGGATCAGCCCGAGCGCTATGGACAGCCAGCGTGGGTCGGAATTCGCCGAAACGCCATGGTCGTGTCCGTGCGAGTGGTCATGCGAATGGCCATCACCGGCCTTCGCGCCATGATCGTGGCCGGAGTGGGGGACTGTCTCCACCGACCGCTTCGACGACACGCACTGCTCTCCCATGGTCGAACGTCCCTTCTGTTTCACGGGCCTGTCGCAGGATAGGGTAACCCATCTTGCACGCATGCGCATGTATGAATATTAAGCGCGTGTCATACCGTCGCGCCAGGCCTGAAGGTCGGGTGCCGCGGTCCGGCTCGTGCGTTTTCGTGATCGTGTGCGGTGCACCGGGATTCGCCGGTCCGGCTACTATGCGGACTGCGCCTTTCGGGTGATCGAGAACACCGCATCCGGAAGGGGCGGGCGGCCCGGAGTCGGGAAGGTCCGATCGCGAGCGTAGAGGGGTTTTCGATGGATAGGCCGGCGTGGGCGCCCGAGGGCGTGGATATGCAGCAGGCGAGCCCGGCACGGATGTATGACGCCCTGCTCGGTGGCTCGCACAACTTCGAGATCGATCGCAAAGCCGCGGAGATGGGTAAGCAATTGGTGCCCGACCTGCCGCGATTGGCGTTGAGCAACCGTGCTTTCCTGCGGCGGGCGGTGCGTTTCCTGGCCGATTCGGGCATCAGGCAATTCCTCGACATCGGCTCGGGCATCCCGACCGCAGGAAATGTCCATGAGGTCGCGCAGGCCATCGACCCGGAGTGCCGGGTGCTCTATGCGGACATCGACCCGGTCGCGGTCGCGCATTCGCGGGCGATCCTGCAGGGCAACGACAATGCCACCGCGATCGAGGCCGACCTGCGCAAACCGGACGAGCTGCTGGCTCGCGTCCGGGAAACCGGCGTGATCGACTTCGACAAGCCCGTCGGCGTGCTGTTGATCGCGGTGCTGCACCTGCTCTCGGACGAGGATCGACCCGCCGAGATGGTCGCTCGGCTTCGCGGGGTCGTCCCCACCGGCAGTTATGTCGCGATCTCCCACCTGACCTCGGCGCTGCGCCCCGAAGACGCGGGCAAGCTGGGCGCCAACGCGGCCAACGAGAGCCGGATCGGCATCCACTTCCGTTCCAGGGACGCAATCGCGACTATGTTCGAAGGATGGGAGCTGGTCGAGCCAGGGGTGGTCGAGCTGCCTGCGTGGCGTCCGGAATCCGAGCGCGACCTGCACGAGGCGCCGGGTCGCTCGCTCGGCTTGGCAGGCGTCGGCTTCAAGGCCTGAGCGGGCGAAGCGAACCGGCAGGGGGTTGGTGGCGTGGGGATGGGTGAGTTGGCGGCGCGATGGGCCGACGCGCTCGATGGCGTCGTCGCGCCGACGCTCACGCGAACCCAGATCGAAGGATTGCTCGCCGAGCAGGCCGAGGCGCTGGTGGCCGCGGTGCAGGGGACGGCCGATGTCGCGGTCGCGCACGATGCCGCGGCGGCGCTCGTCGCCGCCAACTACCGGGATCCGGTGGCTGTCAGCCGCTCGATTCCGGTGATCTGTCAGGACATGGTCCGTGAGATCCGCCCGACCCCCACAACCCCCGACTACGAGCAGATCCGCGATCGGGCGATCGCTGTCGCCGCCGAGTTCGCCGCGGGCTTCACCGGGGCGCTGCGCAGTGCGGCCTTGAATGAACAGGAAACAACGCTGGCAGCCGTGCTGTCGGCTGCTCAGGACGCCGAGGTGCGGCGCCAGTTGTCGGAGGCCAGGTTCGAGGCGGTCTTCGCGGGCGCGTCGGTCGGCATCGGCACTGTCGACATCACCGGCCACGTGCTGGATGTGAACGAGGCCATGGCCGAAATGGTCGGCATGCCGGCGGCCGCCATGCCCGGTCTTTCGGCGGCCGAGGTGCTCGGTCCGCAGAATATCGGACCCGCTTACGCGCAACTGGGGCGAATGCTCAGCGGAGCGATCGACCGCTTCCGTCTCGAGACCGACCACGTGCGCCCGGACGGCACCTTGGCCCGCATCGACCTGTCGATGTCCACTGTGCGCGACAGTAGCGGCCGGGTCCGCTTCCTCATCGGCGTCGCCGTCGATGTGACCGAACGCAAGCAGCTCGCCGATCGCCTGTGGCACGACGCGACGCACGACAGCCTCACCGGCCTGCCGAACCGGGTGCTCTTCTTCGATCGGCTGGCCCATGCCACACCGCCGGTGGGGATGTGCTATCTGGATCTCGACGGCTTCAAGAAGATCAACGACGAGTGGGGCCACACCGTCGGCGACCGAGTGTTACGCGACGTCGCGCAGCGACTACAGGCTTCCGTCGAACCGGTCGGCGGCCTGGTAGCCAGAATCGGTGGCGACGAATTCATCGTGCTGGTCGAAAAGTGTTCCGGTCGAAAGGAATTGGAGACGGTCGCAGGCGTCTTACTTGCCGCCCTTGCTGCGCCGATGCAGGTTGCCGGACGCCCAATTGTCGTCGGCGCCAGCATTGGCGCGGTATTCGTCGAGGACCGGCCGACGGAGGTCGACGAGTTGATGCATGCGGTCGACACGGCGATGTATCGCAACAAGGCTGCTGGGGGAGCGCGGGGGCGCGGGGTGCGTTTCCAGCTGCCATAGCGGGTGATTCGTGGTCAGTGCTCCGGAAGTGTCACCGGCGCACTGTATTCGGCGCTGCTCGAATCGCTGAACACGCTGATTCCCGCGGTCGCCACCACCGCGCCGCCCTCGCTGACCAACCACTGGCCGCATACGCAGCGCAGGTAGCGAATAGGGCCGTGTGACGACACGAGGGCCGGGGCGGGCCAGGAGCACGAGGGGCAGGTGGCGATCATGGGGTCCAGCCTGATGTAATGAGTCAGTGCATTTCAACCCTTACGGAGGTGCGGCGGCCGAACTCGCGGCCAGATTGGTGAACGCCGACCCGGACCAGGATCTCCTCGCGTTGCTCGACGAATCCGGATATAAGCCGCTGAGCTCACTGAATGCCCGCCAAGACGCAGAACTGCGCCGTTGGATCGCCAAGCTCGGCACGGCCTTCTCCGCGCCGAGCGTCGAGCTGCTCAACGCACTACTGGCCGAGACGACGAGTCAGCCGTACATCTCCACCCATGACGGCAGGAAGCCACACCTGCATTTCGCCCGCGAGACCGCGCCCATCGATGAGCGGGTCAAGGCTTACACCGCGGCCGGCTTGGCGGAGCTGTTCTGCGAGGATCCCGCCCGAATCGGACGCTGTGCTCGGGCCGGGTGTGGCCTGGTTTTCGTCGACACCTCCCGCAACGGGCGGCGGCGGTTCTGCTCGACGCGCTGCTCGAACCGCGTGCATGTGGCCGAGCATCGAGTTCGTCGTTCGGCCTGACGACGGGTAGGGACCGCGCCGAGGGTGTCCGTGTGGCAGGCACACTGCGACACGTCATTCACGGTGCGTCAGATAGGAATTCAGCTCGGCGGCACCGGCCAGCATGGCCCGGCCGCGTTGCGTGAGACGGTCGCGCCAGTCGCCCAGGGTGGCCTCCAGCGGAGCCAGTCCGCCTGCGGTGCGCACTTGGGCGAGGAGCGGGGCGATCTGGCTCAAAAGGTATCCGCCACGGCGCAATTGGTGAGCCAGGTGAACGTCGCGGACATCGTCCGGTGTGTAGACGCGATAACCGGTCTCGGGATCGCGATCCGGCGTGATCAATCCGGCCTGCTCCCATTTCCGTAGCGTCGCCGGTCGGATGCGCAGTTGACGGGCGAGTGGGCCGATGAACATCGCTCCCATGGGTGGCGATCCCCGGAGATGTGGTGACGTCAGGTCTCGCAGCGCCTTGTCGACCAGGTCGAGTGTCATGCGGTCTTCCAGGAGTTGCGCATGGCTCGCGTCGACCAGCGCGAGCGCGGCCGCGACAGCGTTGTCATTGACGGCCCGCATGATCGCCGTCGCAGTCTGGTGGCCGTGGGCGGGCACCAGAGCGGCGAATGCGCGCAGCGCCGCGGCGTGCAAAGGCGTATAGACGCGGTATCCGGTGGGCGTGCGTTCGGCAGGCGGGAGGATGCCCGCGTCCTCGTAGTTCCGGATCGCCTGCGTGGACAGACCCTGGGCCCGCGCGAGGTCGACCGGACGCAGTCGTCCGCTACCCATCTCTGTTTGAAGGTTCTACGCAGAGATCCGTGCTATTCACGGGACAAGTTTATAGAAAGTTCGACGATGTGGTTGAAGGCAATCGAGCTGCGGAATGCGGGAACTGTGACTCACACGTCGATCATCACTGCCGGCTGCGACCTCGCCGACATCGGTGCCCCACTCACCAGCTATCCAGGGAACGGCTACCGCGCGCCGACGCCCCGGGACAATCAAGGCGTGGGGTGCGGCATTCGGCTCAGGCGGAGATGATCCCGCTGTAGATCGAGAAGCCGCGCCCCTTCGTCCGGCAGGTGAAGCTGCCATGGAACCCGGCTTCACACTTGGCCCCGGCGTGCTCGATGAACGGGCCCCACTGGCCGTCGCCGGTCCTGGCGTCGTAGAGGGTCGGGTTGCCGCCCGGCAGTGTGCGCGGCGTGCCGCTCATGAAAGTGGGGTGGGCGGGCAGCGACGGCTGGTCGATCGCAATGTCGCGCACCGGGAAGAGGAACGGCAGGAACGAGTATTGGATCTGCATGGAGTTCGTCAGATCGCAGCCGACGGTACCGTCGCCGGTAATGGCGCACTGCATAACGCCATTGCTGAAATACACGGTGTTCCCGTCATCGGCCTGTGCGGTACCAGCCAACAGGGCCGGGGCCACCGCCGCGGCCGCGAACACGCCGGCGAACCTCTTGATGATGCGCTTCATGCAATCTCCTCGATGATTTCGATGGGTGCAGATAAACGAACTCTCGGGTCTGTCGATCGTCACGAAGTATTCGTTTCGGCTATCAGTGAAGATTGCGCGTAGTCCCACTCGCGCAGCAGAGCGGGCGCGCACTCGGCGATTGTTTCGAGGAATGCGGTACGACTCACCGCGGCCGTGCGATCGGCGAAGACTTGATGGTCGAGCCGCTGTCCACGCCGGGGGCGGCCGGTTGTCCGAGCTTGCTATCCCCGCCAGCATCGGGGCCGCCGACGGGCAGCCGTCGTGTTGGTGGCGTAGTGCGACGAAGGCGTGTCGTGAGCGACTCGCGCCGACATGTCCACTGTTACCGAATCGTGATGCTATCCGCACACCGTGGCGTTGCCCTCCGGCATATGTTGTTGCCCACAACATATTAGCTCGACGCAGTGCCGGAGTCCTTCCGACGGGTCGTCGGTTGTTCCAGGAAGGTTCCTCCAGATGCGGACTAAAAGCCAGGTCTCGTTCGGAAAAAACAGGCACGGACGGGCACGGGTCGGGGCTCTGGCGGTGGGGTTGGTCGGGGTGTTGGCGCTCACCGCCTGCGGCGCGAACTCTTCGCGTAATGACGGGGGCAGCGAGACCAAGTCCGGCGGTGGGAAGAACGGGACGATCGGGGTGATCCTGCCGGAGACCGCGACGTCGGCCCGGTGGGAGGGCTTCGACAAACCGATGCTCGAGAAGGCTTTGAGTGCGCAGGGGTTCGATGCCGACGTGCAGAACGCCCAGGGCGAGGTGCAGAAGTTCACTACCTTGGCGGACGGCATGATCGCCAAGGGCGTGAAGGTGTTGATCATCGCGGCGATCAACAGCGAAGTCGGCGGCGCGGTTGCGGCCAAGGCGAAGAAGGCCGGGATTCCGACGATCGACTACGACCGGCTCAACCTCGGCGGATCCTCGGACTACTACGTCTCGTTCGACAATGTGCGGGTCGGGCAGTTGCAGGGGCAGGGGTTGGCCGATGCGCTGAAGGACAAGCCCGGCGGGCAGGTGATCGAGATCGAAGGGGCCCCGACCGACAACAACGCCACGCTGTTCCACGACGGGCAGCGGAAAGTTCTGCAGCCGCTGTACGACTCGGGCGCGCTGAAGCTGGTCCAGAGCCAGCCGATCGATGGATGGAACAACCAGAAGGGTGGCACCACCTTCGAACAGATACTGACCACAAATGTCGGGAAGGTCGATGGCGTGGTCGCCGCCAACGACGGTCTGGCCGGTGCGGTGATCACTGTGCTCAAGAAGAACGGGCTCAATGGGAAGGTGCCGGTGACCGGGCAGGATGCGACAGCCGAAGGACTGAAGGCGATCCTGCGCGGGGACCAGTACATGACCGTGTTCAAGCCGATCCAGCAGGAGGCCGATGCGGTCGCCAAACTTGCTGTCGCACTCGCCAATAACGACAAAGCGGCGGCGGATGCCCTCGCCACCGGCGTGAGTCAGGATGCGAAGGGCAAGCGTGAGGTCAGGTCAGTGCTGCTGGAGCCGTTCACGATCACCCGGCCGACCGTCAAGCGGGTAGTCGCCGAAGGCTATGTCCCGGCGCGCGAGATCTGCGGCGGCGACCTGCAGGCAGCCTGCACCGAGCTCGGTATTTCCTGAGGCGCCGAGCATGAGTGAGCCACTTCTTCAGATCACCGGTCTCAACAAGAGTTTCGGACCGGTCCATGTCCTGCACGATGTGGATTTCACGGCGCCCGCCGGTGAGGTCACCGCCCTCGTCGGGGACAACGGTGCAGGCAAGTCCACATTGGTGAAATGCATTGCCGGCATACATGCTTTCGACTCCGGGACGGTGCGGTACCGGGGCGAGACGGTGCACATCCGCGGTCCGAAGGACGCAGCGGAGCTCGGCATCGAGGTTGTGTACCAGGACCTCGCGCTGGCCGACAATCTCGACATCGTGCAGAACATGTTCCTCGGCCGGGAGCGCGGACGTCCGTGGCTGCTGGACGAGGCGAGCATGGAGGAGGCGGCGCGGCAGACACTGGCATCGCTGTCGGTGCGCACCGTGAAATCGGTGCGCACCCCGGTGTCGGCGCTGTCGGGCGGGCAGCGTCAAACGGTCGCCATCGCGAAATCGGTGCTCTGGAACAGCAATCTGGTGCTGCTCGACGAGCCGACGGCCGCGCTCGGCGTCGCGCAGACCCGGCAGGTCCTCGACTTGGTCCGACGGCTCGCCGAACAGGGGCTCGGCGTGGTGCTGATCAGCCACAACATGGCCGACGTCTTCGAGGTCGCCGACCGGATCTCGGTGCTGTATCTGGGGCGGATGGCGGCCGAGGTGCACACCAAGGACGTGACCCACAGTCAGGTCGTCGAACTGATCACCGCGGGACGTTCCGGTGATCTGGGGCTGGCTCGACCGGAATCCGCGGTGCTGTGAACGAGAGTGCTGTGAACGAGAAAGACAATGCAATGACGAATACTTCCGTGGTCCCGACGACAACGGCGGTCGCCGACTTCGGGATCGACACCACCACGCAGTCCACCGCGGATGCGGTCCGCGAGTATCTGTCCCGGCTGCGCGGCGGCGATATCGGCTCGCTGCCCGCGCTGCTCGGACTTGTCGCGCTCGTCATCATGTTCTCGGCGTTGTCGGATGTGTTCTTCTCGCTCAACAACATCGCGAACCTGCTCGCACAGGGCGCGGGGCAGACGATCATCGCCATCGGGATCGTCTTCGTGTTGTTGATCGGGGAGATCGACCTGTCGGCGGGCACGGCGTCGGGCGTCGCGGGCGCGGTGCTGGCGATGCACTATGTCGAGAACGGAAACCTGCTCGCTGGCATGGGTTCGACGGTGTTCATCATCTTCGTCGCAATGCTGATACTGGCGGCCGTCCTGGCCGGGCTGCTACGGATCTGGCCCGGCGTCGCGGTGTCGCTGCTCGGGCTCGCGCTGACCGTGTCCGGACTGGAAGCGAATCCCTGGATCGAGATGCTGCTCGCGGTGTGCGTCGGCACGGCGATCGGCTGCATCACCGGGTTCCTCATCGCCAAGATCGGCATGCCCTCCTTCGTGGTGACCCTCGCACTGTTCCTGGCGTGGCAGGGTGTGATTCTGCAGCTGATCGGTGAGGGCGGCGTGCTGGGCATCAGCTCCTCGACGGTGCTGGATCGGGTGGCCAACGGCAACCTGTCGACGGTGGGCAGCTGGGCGCTGTTCGTCGTGGCGGCAGGGGGGTATGCGGCGCTCACCATCGGCAGACATGTCTTGCGTTTGCGGCGTGGTCTGGTGACCCAGCCGACGCCGCTTGTGGTGGTCAAGGTTTCGGTGTTGACCGTCTTGGCGGCGGTGGCCACCGCCCTGCTCACGATCAACAGATCGCGCAACGACGCCATCGAGATCCGCGGTGTGCCCTACGTTGTGCCGATTGTCTTGGCACTGTTGGTCATCGGGACCTATGTCCTCAACAGGACGACCTATGGCAGGCACATCTACGCGGTGGGCGGCAATCGCGAGGCCGCGCGGCGGGCCGGCATCAATGTCACTCGGATCCGGGCGAGCGTTTTCGTGGTGTGCTCGTCGTGCGCGGCCATCGGCGCGATCGTGTACTCGTCCAAGGTCGGCTCGGTCGACCCGCAGGCGGGCGGGCTCAACACTTTGCTGTTCGCGGTCGGTGCCGCGGTGATCGGCGGCACCTCGCTGTTCGGCGGCAAGGGCCGGGTCGCGGACGCGGTGATCGGCGGCACGGTGCTCGCCGTCGTCGCCAATGGGCTCGGGCTGCTCGAGCAGCCCGCCGCGGTGGTCGCCATCGTCACCGGTCTGGTGCTGTTGCTGGCGGCAACCGTCGACGCGCTGACGCGCCGCCGTGCGGCCACTACGGAAGGTTGAGTGCGGGTGATGGTATCCCTGAGGGCATGACCAGCCCCGCCGTCGCCCGCCCTGACGAGTTGCGACGCGTCAACCGGGCGATCCTGCTGCGCCGGTTGCACGCGGGCGGCCCGGCGACGCGGGCGGCCTTGGCAACAGAACTCGGTCTCAACCGTTCCACGATCAAGATGCTGGTGGACGGGCTTGCCGAGACCGGAGTGGTGGAGGAGCGGGTGCCTCGGCTCGCGCGTGGTGCGGGCAGACCCTCACTGCTGGTGCTGCCGCAACCGCAGGCGGTGGTCGTGCTGGCGGTGGATGTGCAGGTGGAGCATGTCGGGATCGCTTTGATCGGGCTCGGTGGCCAGATCCTCGGCCGCGACAGCTGGAATCTGCGTGGGCGGCAACGGGAATCGAGCGAGGTGATGACCCATGTCGCGGAATCCGCGGCGCTGCTCAGCAGCGACCTCGACCTGCGCCCCGCCGCCGCCGGTATCTCGGTGCCGGGCGTGGTGCGGCGTTCCGACGGGCATGTGCACGATGCGGCCAACCTCAATTGGGTCGATGTCGCGCTCGGCGATCGGATGACCACGCTGCTCGGGGTTCCCGTTGTCGTCGGCAACGATGCGGAGTTCGGTGCGCTGGCCGAGCATCTGCGCGGCGTCGGGCGTGGTGTTTCGGACGCGGTCTTCGTGTCGGCGGACATCGGCGTCGGCGGGGGACTGATCGCGCAAGGTTCGCTATTACGCGGTGCGGCAGGGTATCTCGGCGAGATCGGCCATATGACCGTGCGGCCGGGTGGCCGCCCGTGCCACTGTGGCAACGAGGGCTGCTGGGAGACCGAGGTCGGCGAGGCCGCACTGACTCGAGCGCTCGGCCTTGCCGCGGACAGCCCGCGCGGCGCGATTGTCGCGGAA
Source organism: Nocardia sp. NBC_01009 (assembly GCF_045208035.1). Classification (NCBI taxonomy): domain Bacteria; kingdom Bacillati; phylum Actinomycetota; class Actinomycetes; order Mycobacteriales; family Nocardiaceae; genus Nocardia; species Nocardia sp. NBC_01009. The sequence continues at coordinate 2,680,672 of NZ_CP108695.1, forward strand.
CTGCGTGAGCTGGAACGCAATTGCGACGCGGTCGACCGACTCGGCGAATACATCGACTGGCTCGCTCTCGGTCTGGTGAACGTGGTCAACATCCTCGGCCCCGAACTCGTCGTCCTCGGCGACCTGCTCACCGCGCTGCCCGACGCCGTTGTGGAGCGGGCCGCCGAGCAGGTGCGTCGCCGCAGCATGGTGAGCCGGGCGCTCGGCGGCGTTCGAGTCGAAAAGTCTTCTCTCGGGCCGGATCTGAAACTTCTCGGTGCGGCGGAAGCGGCATTCGAGGGAGTTCTCGGCACGGTCTGAGCGCTGCTCCGCACCGCTGTGATCGGCCAGCTCGTCGGCTGCTCGAATCAATACACCCGAGTATCAACGCCTTCGGTCGACCCCGCACCCGAGCGGTCGCTTGGCCTGCTGACCTGCAGCTTTACTTGCATCGAGATCCGTGACATGCTATCGCGATTCGATCGCGGGGGTCGCGATCAGGGGCGAGGGGGTTGTTGTATGGACAGGTATCCCAGGGCGTTGTCGCGCGCGCCACGAAGCGAGCCACCTCTGCGGCCGTGCCGGCCATCGCGTCGAACAACGGGATTCGATGAGCTGCCACCGCCGCCACGCGAGCGGATGTGCCGTGCGCGCCCTTCGGGGGATCCGGCCGGTGTCCGCCGGGCTGCCGCTCCGTCGGCCGTCGAGAGCACGATTCTCGAAGTGGATTCGGCGACGAAACTATTCGCGGATCGAACACTGCGCCTCACCCTCGAAGTGCTCGATCACCGTCGACCGGTCGCACAGCTGGCCGCGGTCGCCGAGCCTGCGGTGCTGTCCGCGGTGCGGACTCTGGTCAGAGCCGACCTGGCGCCAGGGCGCACCCTGGGCGCGGCGGTGCTGACCAGAGTGGACGTGGTCATGGTCGATGCCGCCGCGGCGGAAGTGTGCGCCGCCTACGACCGCGGCAGCCGCCATTTCGCGCTGGCGGCCCGCATCACCCGCACGCGTGCCAAGGGCTGGCGTTTGAGTGCGCTGCGGCTGTTTTGACCGCACACCGATCGAGGAGCATGGCACAGAGCTTCAGCCGTTCTGCCGGAAACCGTTGCCGTCGAACATTTCCTGAGCGCGTTGCGTGTCCATGTACTCCCGTACCCGGTGGATCCGGCCATCGGAGAGTTCGAAGATGAAGCAGTAGTCGTTGTCGTAGGGGCGGCCGTTCATCAGGGTTGCTCGCATTCGGGTCTCGACTACGACAGTCGTGTCGGTCGCGGTGACTGCTGTGAAGTCCACTTGCCGGTCGGCTACGAACACCGCGGGGAATTCGGTGGTCAGGAAATGCACGACGCGGTCTCGGCCGACGGCTTTCGCAGCTGGCTTGCCAGGCGATCCGCGGCGTCGAGAACGCCACGAAGACGGTCTACCGGCGGACGGTGCGCGTCGACGGCGATCCGGGAGTGCTCGAGATCAGCGCGGCCGGGCCTGCCGATGCGCTGCTGATCGCCCACCTACCGCGTATCGAAGGACTCATCCACCAGGTGGACCAGGTGCGGCGTTTCCTCGATGGACGCGCGTGGGATCCGTTCGAGGCCGGTGTCCGCGCCATCGTGGCCGACCCGTCGGCGCGGCAACTGCTTCGGCCGTCCTCGGCGAAATCGCCACAGAGTACGGCGCACCGGTCGCCGGGCTGGAACAGTTCGGGCTCGGGCGCCTGTTCCCGACTCCGGCCGATCTGCGGGAATTCGGAGGCGTCGACGCCGAGTGCGCGCGGGCCATACGCGACCACAGCCGGCACTTCGGCCCGAAGCAGACGGTAGCTGCTTGTCACGGTGTCCGCTGATCGCGCAGCAGCTCGACGACGGTGGCGCGCGCGCCGCGGGTGTGCAGGCTCGCCAATGCCGCGCGGTAGGCGGCGACGAAGCGGGGCTCGTCGATCAGGTTGCCGAATACCGATCGGTCGGAGAGGAATACGGTCGGGTCGTCGCGCTGGCGGCGGGCCAGCGCCATCAGGCGATCGCGCAGCGGATCCACGACATCGATCGGTGCACCGCCCTCGTCGACTCCTTCGCAGTAGCGCGCCCACCCCGCTACTACTGTTGCAGCGCAAGCTATTGCGCCGTCGGTGGCCAACTGGCTGCGCAGCACCGGCAGCAGCCACTTCGGTATCCGGTCGGAAGACTCCGCGCACAGCCGGGCCACAGTGTCGCCGATCGCGGCATTGGAGAACCGTTCGATGAGAGTGTCCCGGTAGGTGTCGAGGTCGATACCGGGGACGGGAAGCAACGTCGGTCGGGCTTCCTCGTCCATATATCTGAGCAGGAACCGCCGGAACGCTTCGTTCTGAACCACCTCGTGCACCAGTCGATATCCGGTCAGATGCCCGAGATAGCACAGCGCCTGGTGGCTGGCGTTCAACATCCGCAGCTTCATCAATTCGTAGGGCGCGACGTCTTCGACCAGCTGCACGCCGACCCTGCCGAAATCGGGGCGGCCCAGCGTGAACTCGTCTTCGAGCACCCATTGGAGGAACGGCTCGGTCACCACCGGCCACCCGTCTTCGATGCCGAAACGGTCGGTGAGCTCGGCCCTCATGGCATCGGTTGTCGCCGGGGTGATCCGATCGACCATCGAATTCGGAAACGCGCCTTCGCGGTCCAGCCAGTCTGCCAGTGCCGGATCACGTAGGCGGGCGAAGGCGGTGAAGCAGTTTCGAGCAACATGGCCGTTACCCTGAATGTTGTCGCACGACATGATCGTGAACGGCGCCGTCCCACGTGCCATGCGCCGCGAAAGTGCCTCGGTGACAAGGCCGAACACCGTCGCCGGGACGGCTCCCGGCGCGAGATCGGCGCGGACGGCAGGATTCGCCGTATCGAACGCGCCCGTGGTCGCGGAGATGTTGTATCCACCCTCGGTGATGGTCAGCGAGACGATGCGGGTGGCCGGATCGGCGAGCTTCTCGACGACCGCTTCGGGATCGTCCGGGGCGAAGAGGTACTCGACAATCGAGCCGACGACCCGCGGCGTCCAAGCGCCGTCGGGTTCGGTGACGCACAGGGTGTACAGGCAGTCCTGCTCGGCCATCACCTCGCTCATCCGGCGATCCTTGGCGAGCACGCCGACCCCGCAGATTCCCCACTCCCGGGCGGCACCCGATTCGAGGAGCAGGTCGAGATATCGCGCCTGGTGGGCCCGATGAAAGCCGCCGACACCGAAATGCACTATGCCGGCGCGTATTCCGGTGCGTTCATAAGTGGGTGTCGATATCGCAGCGTCGAGATCGGACAGAGTCTGCGAGTTGAGCCCGGTCATTACCGGAACTGATCCAGTGTCGTCTGCGTCACACAATGGATGATAGCGGCCGGTCTGCTACCGAGCTCGGACTGCGTAGCTCGCCGGGCGAACCAGGTGTGGCGGGCGCATCCGGCACGCCTGGTTCGCCACCGGTGTCAGCTCAATCGCCGGATATCGCCACGGACCCGGTAGAAACCGCCGCGTGCCGACTCGGCGACGGCATCGACGACGTAGCGAACGCCTGCTTCGCGAATATCGCGGGGGAACTGGACGTTCCAGGCGCGTTGGTAGCCGGGAGACACGACATGCACCCGCAGATTGCCGCCGTCCTCGACGCACTCCACGACGATGCCGGAGCCCGCGTCCACGGCCACTTCGACGGTCCTGCTCGGAGTTACGGCGGAGATCTCCGGCGCTTTGACCGACAGCGTCTGGGGCAGGACGCCCTGCTCCGCATTGTGGATGGCCGCCTCGCTGACATCGAGGCAGGCCAGTGCTCCGTTTGTGGTGACCAGGTACAGCTTGTCGTCGTGGTACTGCATGGAGTATGCCGAACCGCAGCCGGTGGCCAGTTTCCACAGGCGCTGACCGCTGGAATCGAAGCAGTAGACCGAGGAGTAGTTGTCACCGGCGAAGACGTAGCGGCCGTCCGGCGAAGTGGCGCACGAGAATACGGCGGCATCGCACTGGTAGGAGCGCTCGGATCGGCCGTTCTTCGCCACCATCCGCACCTGGCGGGTGCTGGTGCCCGCGTAGACCGCGTCGGTCTCCTGCCAGCCGAACAGGACCGGGCCGCCGGTACGGACATGCCACTGGTGGTTTCCGGTGGTGAGACCATATTTGGTGACGCCGTCGGAATGGCCGTGATAGACGCCGTCCTGGTCGATGCGCACCATCCAGCCCGAGTTCCCGGTGCTACGGCGAGTCCAGAGCGACTCCTCCTCGTGGTCGATCACGGTGATGCCGCCGTCTCGATCGGAGACGCCGAGGATGCCGTCGTGGATGTCGAGCCAGTAGATGTCGACATCGGCGGCGATGTCGTATGCGGCGCGCGGCACCTTGCCGGAAAGGTCGTACACCCTGCCGTCGTCGCATCCGGCATAGATCCAGAAATCGTCCGCCACAATGCATTTCACCGCATCGGGCAGACGGAAGCGGCCGGTTACGTCGCCGGCGGGTGTCAAGGTGAACACGTCGCCGTGCTCGTTACCGACCCAGCAGCGGTGCTCGTCGACGAAGATGCCGAACGCGGCCGCGCCCGAGTCGAAGGTCCACAGCACCGGCGCCGACTTCGCGGTGGAGCGCTGGCTGACGATCGCGCGCCGGGTGACCGGGCGCTTGGTTCGCGCACCCATCACCGCGGGCGCATAGCCCCGCCGCACCTTCGCGCCGACCTTCTTCGCGGCGGCGGCGGCCGCTTTCTCCGCGGTGGCAAAGGAACTCACCTGTATTTGCCCCTGGTCGCCGATGCGTCCGTACCGAATGGTCACCTCGGTGCCCGCCACGGCGACTTCGTAGAACTTGTGTGCCGAACCGCCGTCTTCGGACAGTTCGAGATAGGTAGTGCCCCCGGTGGTCATCGCATAGCCCCGCTTTTTTCGTGAGATCAGAACATCTCGAAAGTTAGCAAGGGGCACCGACATTCCCGTGCGACCACTTGCGGCCGACTCGTCACCGGCGTGCGGCCCTGGTAGGCGGCAGTGACGTACCCGGCGTCGGGTGGGGGCGGGGTGCAGGAGTGACCGACCGGGCTTCGGCTAGGTGGTGCCGCGCGCGTTGTAGACGGTGAGCCCCTGCTCGGCAGCCATCCGGCCGTAGGCGGCGAACACCTCGAGTGCCCTGTTCGCGCAACACATCGGAGACCACCTCGATACCGCGGCCGTGGAACTGCTCGGCCCAGTCCTCGCGCATCGGGCCCTCGTCGAAGCCGGTCAGCTGCTCCAGCTCCGGGCCTGCACCGGCAACGACCAGGCGTTTCACTCCCGACCACAGGGCGGCGCCATAGCACTGGGCGCACGGCCGCCAGTTGACGACGAGCTCACGGTCCGGAGCGCCCGTCGCACCGAGATCCCAGCCCCCGATCCGGGTCTGGGCGAGCGACAGTGCGACGATCTCGGCGTGCGCCGCCGAAAGACCGCTGGCAAGAACGAGATTGACGCCCGCCGAGACGATTTCGCCGGTAGCGGTGTCGACGACGAGTGCAGCGAACGGGCCGCCGGAGCCTTCGGCCGGGTTACGTGCGGCGAGCTTGTGCACCAACGACATTCGTTCCTCGTCGGTGCTCAGCGTATCGGGCGTCGCGCGCAGCTCGTCGAAGACCCATTGCGGCACGGTTACGCCGTAGGAGCGCGGCATGGTCGAGATGTCCAAGTCAGTCCCCTTCCGCTCCACGCCGCGGCCGACGAGCTCAGTGCAGTGCGCTGCCCTGCTGCCACTGGTCCCACGGGAGGCCCCAGTCGCCGTTCTGCCAGACCTCGAGCGGCGCACCGCCGGTATTGCGGACCTCGACGATGTCGCCGGGCGCCGCGAAGTTGAAGAACCACTGCGCGTTCGCGGGGCTGAGGTTGAGGCAGCCGTGCGAAGTGTTCGTGTTGCCCTGGGCCCACACACTGGACGCCAGCTCGTGCAGGTAGATGCCGTCGGTGCTGATCCGGGTCGCCCAGTTGATGGACTCTTTGTAGCCCAGCCGCGAATTGACCGGCAGCCCGAAGGTGGAGGAGTCCATGATCACCGGGTTGGCCTTGTTCATGACCGTGTACACGCCGGGCTGGGTCCAGAACGTGATCGTCTTGCCGCCGACGACCTCGCTGCCGCCCATGCCCATCGAGGTCGGCATGGTGCGGATCAGATTGCCGTTTTCGAAGACCTGGACCTGTTTGGTGTTGTCGTCGGCGATCGACACATGGGAGGGGCCGATGGTGAAGGAGGTTTTGCTGTCCTCCTGGCCGAACAGGCCCTTGCCGAGTTCGGCGCCGAAGATGTTCGCTGCGACGGTCACCTTGGTACCCGGCGCGTAATACTGCTCCGGGCGCCAGTGCGCATTGCGGTTGTCGACCCAGTACCACGCGCCTTCGACGACGGGGGTGGTCGTCACCACCAGCCGTTTCTCCGCGGCGGCCCGGTCGGGGATGTCCTCGTCGAAGTGCGCGACGATGACGGTGCCGACGCCGAAGGTGCCGCCGTCTGTCAACGGGGTGCCGGCGGTGGTGTTCAGATATGCCTTGGTCTGGTTGTTCGGGGTCAGCGTGGAGAAGGTCGCCGTGGTCGGACCCGTGCGGCCGGTGATCGTGAGCGCCTCGGCGGTGACCGTGTAGGTGTGGCCGTAGCCGAGCGGCTCGGCGGGCTTCCATGCGGTCTTGTCCGGGGTCAGGATCCCCTCGACAGCTTTGCCCTGCTCGTTCGTCATGGTCACCGAGGTCAACTGACCGTCGCCCGCGCTCACCCGGACCGGGCCGAGCGGGTCGACCTTGCTCGCGCCGTCCCCCGGACTGATGGAGATCCCGGCGGGTGCCTGCTCGGCGGGTCCCGTCGCCTGCGGCGCAGACGAAGAACACGCGGCGACAACCAGAACCGTCACCAGCACAACACCCGCGGCAACACTCGATCGGAAGCGGCGACTCGACATGGATCTCCTATATATCGCCGTGCATTCCCAGCGGCGCAGCTCTGGTTACTGTCCCCATCCGTAGTTTACCGGCCGCTGAGGGCTGCCTTTGCCGTCGATATCCGCCCTGACCGATGACTTAGTTCACACAGGGCACGGTGCTGCCGATCTGGGTCGCAACCGGCCTGCCCGAGTCGGGGACGGGCAGATCCGGTGCGGTGGTCGGCGCGGCCGAGGCAGTGGCCGAGGCCGGGGTCAGCTCGGTGGGCATCGAGAAGTCGCTGCCGATGACGACCGTGATGTGGCCGGTCGCGGTGGTCGGCGAGGCCGTCGCGGTCAGTCCGAGGGTTTCGGCCAACTGGGTGGCCTCGGCCTCGGCGCCGGGCCCGTAGCTGACGGTGGATGCAGAACCGTCGGCGTAGGTGCCGTTGCCCACTGCGCCCGGCCGGTAGCCGCGCGTGGCGAGTGCGGCGGAGAGCTTGGCGGCCTGACCGGTTCGGCCGCTCGCATTGTGGACGTCGACCGTGCTCGTCGGGACGCGGGCCGGGGTCGGCTGCGCCGCCTCGAAGCCGAAGGCGGCCCGCACTTCCTTCTTGATGGCGACCGGATCGACAACGTTGACATCCTGGCCGTCGACATTGTCGTAGCGCAGCACCGGCAGGGTGCGGAACTCGACCGACATCGAGCCCGCGGACCCGAGGTCGCGGGCGAAATCGAGCAGGTCCCAGCCGCCTGACAGCACCACGTCGCGATGGGCGACGTTCATCAGCTCCGACAGCTTGCCGAGGTTGGTCAGGGTGCCGGTGTCCCTGATCGACTTGGCGACCGAGGTGAGAAACGCCTGCTGACGATGGGTGCGGTCGAGATCGCCGTTTTCCAGGCCGTGCCGCTGGCGAACGAAGGCGAGTGCGTCGGAGCCGTTCAAGTGCTGCGGGCCCGCGGGAAAGGACGCGCCGGAGTAGTAGCTGTCGTCGACCGCGTGATTCAGGCAGACATCGACACCGCCGAGCGCGGTCGCCAAGTCGTAGAAACCGGCGAGCGATATTTCGGCGAACCGGTCGATCGGCACGCCGACGAGGTTGCGGACGGTCTGCACAATGGACGCGCGGCCCGCCTCGCGGCCCTGCCGCTCCAGCGTGACCTGGTCCTTTTCGCCGTTGTTGATCAGCTTGGCCTGGGCGGCGGCCTTTTTCAGGCCGTAGGCCTCCTTGATTTTGGCGTGGTCGTAGCCGGGAATGCCCGACACCGCGACGTAGTCGTCGCGCGGGATGGAAAAGGCGACGATCTTCTTCATATCTGCCGGAATGTGCAGCAGAATCAGCGAATTCGCGTTGTATCCACCGTTGTCGCCGTCGCCCGCGTGCAACTGGTCGAGGATTGCCTTGGGTAGGTCGTTGCCGTTCAGGTCTTTTCGAGTGTCCAGGCCGATCAGCAGGATATTCATGTCGCCACCCAGCGAATGCGGTGCGTCGTCGGGGATGGCCTCGGTGCGGGTGAAGCCGTGCTCGAAATCGGTCTTGGCGGACCAGGCGAATCCGGTGCCGGACAGGACAGCGAGAGCGGCGGCGCAGGCGACCGCTCGGGTCGCGAGCTGCGCGGCGCGGCGACCACGTCGTGGGGGTTCGGTGGCTCGACGAGCCCGTGGCGCGGGTTCGGCCGCGTGCCGCCGTCTCGGGGACTGTGCCGCACGCCGGTGCGCCGCCTGCCGGGAGCGCGGCGGGCGCTGCGGCCATCGGCCGTCGACCTCGGCGCCGGGAACAGTGTCGTCGTCCATCATTGCGGCAGCCTTCGTGGCCGGGTCATTCGTCGCCGCCTCAACTTTCGTCTCGACTCGTTCGACACTGCGCACGAGCCGGTGGCTGACCATCCGCGGATGGTTGCCGCACTCGGTCGATCCAGTGTCACCCGGTCCTGCGATCGTGGCAAGAATCGGACACTGCGCGAGCGACGGCTTTATGCGATGCGCACGCCGCTGCCGAAATCACCGTCGAGCAAGGCTGGGCCGGGTGTCGTCACCTCGTGTTCATTAACCCCGCACTCCTCCTGAGTTGTCGGCGCTCAGCAGCGTAGGAAACGGCGGACGATGCGCGCACCCACACATTCGGCTGGGGCCGAAACACCCGGTGTGGTCGGTAGTAACGCCAATCGGCGCCGGGCTCCACGAGTGGGGCTCGGCGCCGATCGGAAGCCGTTGCTGCGGATTCGGCTTCGAGAGGATTGATCAGCTCTGCAGGCCGACCTCGATCTCGAGGGTGAGGGTGATCTTGTCGCCGATCACGGCGCCGCCGTCGGGCAGCGGCATGTCGATGGTGATGCCGAAGTCCCGGCGGTTGATCACGGTCTTGGCCTCGAAGCCGGCGACCGGGCCGTTCCCCATACCCGGGTTGACGCCGAGGAACTCGACGTCCAGGGTGACCGGCTTGGTGACGCCGCGGATGGTGAAGTTGCCGTCCACCACGAAGCCGTTGCCGTTGACACGGAATCCGGTCGAGGAGAACGTCGCGACGGGGAATTCCGCGGCGTGGAAGAAGTCCGCGGTGCGCAGGTGGCCGTCGCGCTGCTCGTTGTCGGTGGTCACCGAGTCGACGCGGATCTCGGCGTCGGCTTGCGCGGTGCCGTCCTCGTTGATGACCAGCTTGCCGGAGAAGTCGGCAAAGCGGCCGCGCACCTTGCTCACCATGAGGTGGCGAACCGAGAAGCCGAGGGTGGAGTGGGCGGCGTCGATCGCCCAGGTGCCTGCGGTCAGGGCGTTGGCGGTGTTGGTCGTCATGCTGTCTCCTAATATAGTTGATTTTTCAATTACTGCGGTGTGAACAGGTGTCCAGCGGTGGTGCTGGGGGCGGTGCGTCGTTGCACCGGTGGTCAGCTCGCGGTGCCTCCGAGCAATTGCGCGAACGGCACCGGCTCGTCATAGGGATCGGACGGGCGGTCATGGTGAGCTGTGGCCAGTGCATCAGCGAATTCCACTGCTGCACGGTCGATTCGGGCGCTGAGTCCGTCTGCGTCCGCGGACGCCCAGTCTTCGGAGGCCGCGTACACCGAGGTCGGCACTACGACCGAGCGCAGATAGGTGAACATCGGCCGCACGGCGTGCTCGAGTGCGAGCGAGTGGCGGGCCGTGCCGCCGGTCGCGCCGATGAGCACCGGCATTCCGGTGAGCGAATCCGGCTCCAGCACGTCGAAGAAGGTCTTGAACAGGCCGCTGTAGGAGGCATTGAAGATCGGTGTCACGGCGATGATGCCGTCTGCGTCCACGACCGTGCCGATCGTCTCCCGGAGACCGCCCGCCGGGAACCCGGTCACCAGGTTGTTGGCCAAATCGAGGGCGTGGTCCCGTAATTCGATGACATCGAACTGCACGGCCCGACCGGACGCTGTCAGCGCCCGATCGGCCGCCGCTGCGAGACGATCGGCAAGCAGCCGCGTCGAGGACGGTTGCGCCAGCCCGGCCGAGATGACGGCGATGCGAGTCACTGCGCGACCTCCACTTCCGCGCTTCGGGCAGCGACGAGAGCAGCGTGGGTCGGAGCCGAGGGCACATGCTCCGGGCGCAGCGCGTCGAATTCCTTGCGCAGCACCGGGACCACCTCTTCGCCGAGTAGATCCAGTTGTTCCAGCACCGTTTTCAATGGCAGGCCCGCGTGGTCCATCAAGAAGAGTTGGCGCTGATAGTCGCCGAAAGAGTCGCGGAAACTCAGCGTCTTGTCGATGACTTCCTGCGGGCTGCCCACAGTCAGCGGTGTCTGCTCGGTGAAGTCCTCCAGCGCCGGGCCGTGGCCGTACACCGGCGCATTGTCGAAGTACGGACGGAATTCGCGCACCGCGTCCTGAGAGTTCTTGCGCATGAACACCTGTCCGCCGAGGCCGACGATCGCCTGGTCGGCGGAGCCGTGGCCGTAGTGTTCGTAGCGCCGCCGGTACAGCTCGATCAGCCGCTGGAAGTGTTCCTTCGGCCAGAAGATGTTGTTGGCGAAGAACCCGTCGCCGTAATAGGCAGCCTGCTCGGCGATTTCGGGGCTGCGGATCGACCCGTGCCACACGAACGGCGGCACGCCGTCGAGCGGGCGGGGCGTCGAGGTGAACGACTGCAGCGGCGTGCGGAACTTACCCTCCCAATCGACCACGTCCTCGCGCCAAAGCCGGTGCAGCAGATGGTAATTCTCGATGGCAAGGGGGATGCCGTCGCGAATGTCCTTGCCGAACCAGGGGTAGACCGGCCCGGTGTTGCCGCGCCCGAGCATCAGGTCGACCCGACCGTCGGCCAGGTGCTGCAACATGGCGAAGTCCTCAGCGATCTTCACCGGATCGTTGGTGGTGATCAGCGTCGTAGAGGTGGACAGTTGCAGCCGCTCTGTCTGTGCGGCGATGTAGCCGAGCATGGTGGTCGGCGACGACGGCACGAACGGCGGGTTGTGGTGCTCACCGGTGGCGAACACGTCGAGGCCGACCTCTTCGGTCTTGCGTGCGATCGTCACCATCGCCTTGATGCGCTCGTGCTCGGTCGGCGTACGACCGGTGGTCGGATCGGTGGTCACGTCCCCGACCGTGAAGATTCCGAACTGCACGACACCTCCTCAATCCAAGTCTTACATCCAGTTGGTGGATGTGGCAACCAATGGAACATGAACAGCGAGCCTGCTATTCCGTCGAGCGGGAACGTGGCCCACGTCACTCGAGATGTCGCCGATAAGCAACCCTGGTTGACTGAAATGAATATAGTCAACTAAAGTTGCTTGCATGCCCGATGCCGATCCTCCCAGTACCCAGGGCCCGGCCGATGCGCTTGCGTCGGTTGCGGCCCTGCGTCGCTTGGCCGATCAGGTCGAAGACGCTGCCGTCGAACAGGCGATGCGGGAGGGGTGGAGCTGGCCGCAGGTTGCCGAGGCACTCGGGGTCACCAGGCAGGCGGTACACAAGAAGCATGCCAAGCGGCTCATTGCCGCCGGCGTCGAGCTGCGGAGGCGGGACGCGTAGTCGTCGCGGCCCAGGGTCGGGCGGTGTGCGTCCGCAATGGGAATCGACGAGCCGGCGCACCTCGGTGCCTATGCGCCGGCGGCTTCTCGCTCGATCTGCTCGGTGGCCTCGCGTTGGATCTGGTCGAACTGTGCGCCCATGGCGGCGGCGAGCGCATTGGCCGCCGACAGCGGGCGGACCATGACCATGAGGTCATCAATCTTGCCGTCGGCATCGACGTGGATGAAATCGCAGCCGGTGAGCTGTTTGCCGTCGACCTTCGCCTCGAAGACCAAGGCGTGATCGAGCCCGTTGGTGTCGGTGATCTCGCGAATGTAGTGGAAGTCTTCGAAGACTCGCATCACACCACGGATGATGGCGGCGGTGATGGCCCGGCCCGGGTACGGCTTGAACGCCACCGGGCTGGTGAAGACGACGTTGTCGGCCAGCAGTGCCTCGATGGCGGCCGCGTCACCGGCTTCGACGGCTTTCCGGAACGGGTGCATGACCCACCTCTCATAGTCGATGTGTTGAGTATCCGAATCGAACGCTAGCGGGTGCTGCCCCACCAAGCGACTGCATTCGATCACCCCGGCCGGGCGCGTAGCGTTGCACGCCTTCGCCGTCGGCGTACTGAAACCGACCGTGATTCGCGACGGGCTGAGTGTGCAGGTCCAAGCCGTCGACGCAGAAAACGCCGACGCGATCCGTGCCTCGATGGCCGTGGGCTTGCCAAGGGCGCAGGCGGCGGGAGAACATCCGCTGGCCGGAGTTCGCGCTGACCGTCATCGACCGTCGCGTCGCTGCCCGGTCCTAGTGCGCACGCTCGGTGATAGCGTTCGAATATGCACGATAGCGTGACGGTTCGGATGGCTGCGCCTGCTGAAGAGATCTGGGAATTGGTCAGCGACATCACCAATACCGGCCGGTTCAGTCCGGAGACCTTCGGCGCCGAGTGGCTCGGTGGTGCGACCGCACCTGCCGTCGGCGTCAAGTTCCGTGGCCACGTCAACCGCAATGGCTGGGGCCTGAAGTATTGGACGGTCTGCCGGATCGACGCCTGCGAGCCCGGCCGGGAGTTCACCTTCACCGTGCTCGGTCCCGGCGGGGCGGCGCTCAACACCTGGAGCTACCGGTTCGAGACGGTCGATGGCGGCACCGATGTCACCGAGTCGTTCCGGCTCGCCGACATCGTCGGGCTGCGGCTGTACTGGCTGGTGGCCGGTCGGGCGCGCGGGAAGACCAATCGTGACGGAATGCGGAAAACGCTGAGCCGGATCAAGGAGTTCGTCGAGCAGAAGTGAGGCCGCATTGTCGGTGGTTGCAGTACGGCGTCGGTTCGAACCGAACGGGACCCGTCCGGGTATTGCCTCACGCAGTGCTCGAACTCCAGCCACGAATGATCGCCTATCCGCGGGACGGTCACGGGCCGAGCCGGATGAGGCCCGATGAGACGGTGTGCGATGACGGCGGTTTCGGCTGTGGCAGTGCTGGTTTCGCCACTGGCCCTGACGTCGGCGTCGAGTGCCGATCCGGCATTCTCGGTGCGGGCCCAGGTGCTGCAGGTCGGTCTGGACGAGCTGGTCAAGGACACCTTGGTGCCCGGTGCGCAACTGGTGCTCACCGAGCACGGAACCGACACCCAGATCAATGGCGGTGTGGGAGATGTGGCGACCGGCGCGGCTTTCCCGGATAACGCTCAGGTGCGGATAGCCAGCAATACCAAGGCTTTCGTCGCGACGGTGGTGCTGCAATTGGTGGCCGAACATCGAGTGGAACTCGACGCTCCGCTGGAGCGGTATCTCCCGGGTCGGGTCTACGGGCCGGGTGGCGACGGCCGTGTGATCACCGTCCGAAATCTCTTGCAGCACACCAGTGGTATTCCCAACTATCTCCCCTACCTCGACCTCGGTTCCGTCGACGCATTGCGGCGGTCGCGGCCGGCCGACGAGCTGATCCGGCTCGGCCTCGACCATCCGGCCGAGTTCACCCCCGGCTCGGCCTTCGGCTACTCCAATACCAATTATCTGTTGGCAGGGGAGCTGATCGAGCAGGTCACCGGGTCCCTGGTCAGCGTCGAGATCACCCGCAGAATCCTGGTGCCGCTGGGGCTGGGTCATACTTACTGGCCATTGTTCCCGGTGGAGAACGTGATTCGGCAACCGCATCCGCACGGGTATCACAACTTCGGTGGCACCCGCGTCGACATCACCGACATCGACCCGGGCTGGGGCCTGCCCGATGGCGCACTGGTGTCCACCGGTGCGGATCTGAACCGATTCTTCATGGCCTTGGTGTCCGGGCGGCTGCTGCCACCTGAAGTGCAGACCGAGATGATGCACACCATCCCCACCAACGAGCCGGCCCGGCCCCGCGAGGCGGGTCTGGGCCTGTTCCGTCGCATCAACAGCTGTGGCATGGAGACCTGGGGCCACGGTGGCGCCATGAACGGCTTCCTCGTCTTCGGCGCTGCGACCACCGACCGTGCGGTGACCGTAAGCACGAACGAGCTCACCGGTTTCTTGGTCATGGGCGTATACCTGGGTGCCATGAACGCTCTCGTCGATGCCGCCCTCTGCGGGTAGCGGCGGTATCAGGACTTCGGCGCGGCGCGCAGCCGCGCTTCGAGGCCGTCCATGACGCACAGCAAGCCGAAGTCGAAGGCCATGGCGCGGGCGACCTCCGGGTCGGTCGGGAGGGTCGTGCGGTAGTCCGCCATCATCTCGGGGTAGTCGTGGCCGATCTGCTCCATCACCTCCATCATGTTCTCCGGCTTCAGGTCGCCGTCGAATGCTTTGTCCGCCGTGATCGCCGGAATGATCTGGCCGAGAACAAAACTCATCACCGTGCTGGTCGCGAGGTGGACGTCCATGCCGGTGAAACCCGCGCAGAGGAAGGTGCGGCGCAGTCGGTCGCCGAGGCGGAACGAGTTCGGGCCGATGCTCGGCATCTGGACCGCCATGGACGCCACCCACGGGTGGGCGAGCATGGTGACGCGCAAGCTGTAGGCGAAGGTCGTCACCACTTCGCGCCACGAGGTTTCGTCGGGCTCCGGGGTGTCCACCAGGCCCCAGATTTCGTCGAGGGCCAGTTCCAGTAGTTCGTTCTTGTTCGCGACATGCCAGTAGAGACTGGTCGCGCCCGCGCCGAGTTTGGCGCCGAGCTTGCGCATGCTCAGCGCCTCCCTCCCCTCGGCGTCCAGGAGTTCGACTGCGGCAGCGACGATCTGGTCGCGGCGCAGGCCCGCCGTTTTGGGTTGGCGGGGCTCGCGGGTCCACACCGAGGTGAACTGCTTGGTCATCGGGCCAGCATAATTCGCTCGCACATTGTGCGATTCTATCGTACGGTGTGCGAGTGGAATCGAACGTTGTACGAGACCCTCGCCGTTGGTGGATTCTCGGGGTCCTCTGTCTGTCCTTGCTGGTGCTGATGATCGACAGCACCGTGCTCAATATCGCTATCCCGTCACTCATCCGCGAGCTCGGCGCCTCGCCCTCGGACGTGCAGTGGATCCTGGACGCCTACGTCCTCGTCTTCGCGGGTTTGCTGCTCACCGCGGGCAGCCTGTCGGACCGGTTCGGCAGGCGTCGAATGCTGATCGTCGGCCTTGCGGTGTTCGGTGCGGCATCCCTGTTCGCCGTGCTGGCCACCGAACCGTGGCAGGTCGTCGCCGCGCGGGCCGCCATGGGCATCGGTGGCTCGCTGTTGATGCCATCGACGCTGTCGATCCTGATGACCACCTTCGCCGAAGACGAGCGGCGCAAGGCGATGGCCGCCTGGTCTACCGTCTCGATGGTCGGCATCGTGCTCGGGCCGACGCTGGGTGGCTTTCTGCTGCAACACTATTGGTGGGGCTCGGTGTTCCTGCTCAATATTCCGGTCGCGGCGGCGGCGATCGTCGCCGCGACCGTGCTGATGCCGGAATCGACCGGGGAGCAGCGTCCGGTCGATCTGCTCGGCGTGGTGCTGTCCATCACCGCGCTCGGCTCCACGGTCTATGTGATCATCGAACGTGAGTGGAACATCGGGATGATCGTGCTGGCGATCGCGGCGTTCATCGCGTTTGCGGTCTGGGAGAGCCGATCTGCACACCCGATGCTGCCGCTGGCGGTTTTCCGCAAGCGTGACTTCACCGGCACGGCGCTCACCCTGCTGCTCATGGTGTTCGGTATGGGCGCGATCATGCTGATGCTCACCCAGTATCTGCAGTTCGTGCTCGGCTACGGGCCGATGAAGGCCGGTCTCGCGCTGCTGCCGTACGCCGTGGCCGCCGCGGTGTTCAACGGTCTCGGCGCGACTCTGGGGCAGAAGCTCAGCAATAAGACACTCATCGTGGCCGGCCTGCTCGTGATGGGCGTAGCCTTCGGCATCCTGGCCCTCGGCACCGGATACTTCGCGGTGCTGGGAAGCATGCTGGTGATGGGCATCGGCGGCGGCCTTGCCGGTCCCGCCGCCTACGCCGCAATCATGAGCGCCATCCCACTCGAGCACGCCGGCGTCGGCTCGGCCATGAACGACACCCTGCAGCAGGTCGGCATGGCGATCAGCATCGCGATTCTGGGCAGCGTGCTCGCGGGGGTGTTCACCTCGAACATGCCTGCGGATGCCCCTGACGCGGCACGCGAATCCATCGGCGCGGCTTTCCAACTCGGCTACATCGAGCCGGCGAAGACAGCCTTCACGACCGCCATGTCCACCGGTGCCTGGATCAGCGCGGGCTTCAGCATCGCCGCCGCGCTGCTCGGTCTGGTGCTGCTGCGGTCGCGCCCGGCCGAGCCGGCGAAGGAAACGGAGGCGGCTACCGTCGGGTAGGGCGGTGCCCCGGCCGGTGTCGTTCGACGAATGGCACTGGCCGACACCGCGAATCGATCTGCCGTGACAGGGTTCTCTGGGGAATAGCCACTCGCATCTCGCGGACCGCTCGGCTATGCTCCCCTCTGCCTCCTCATTGTGCATGTCGGCACATTCGATTGGGGAGTATCGCGAGTGCGGAACTGGTTCGAACATCGGTGTGCAGGACGCGGCAGATCAATGCCCTGATGACGGAATGGAAAAACGCAATGAGGCTTTGCGACAGCGCTACAGCGGCCGTCCTGGTTATCGGCGCCGTGACCCTTGGTACAGGCATCGTCCACGCCGAACCCGCCGTGGAGCCCGCGCAGCCCAACATCACGTACTCGGTCAAGCTGGTGGACAAGGCTGTGGTGACCACCGTGAAGGGCGGCACCTTCGAGCTGTCGAAAGCGCTCGCGGGTGTGCTGGCCGCAGGCGGTGACGGTCGTCTTGTCGAGCGGGACGGCAAGCTGGTCGACGCCACGGGCAAGGCCGCCGATATCGCCGATGTGGTCGACGTGGTCGATCTCGAGGACAGTGCTGGTCACACCGTGCTGACCCTGCCGCTCGACTTCCGTATCGCGCAGACCTCGATTCCGGTCGAACCGGTCGTGCAGAAGGACGGCACGGTGCTGGAGTTGACGCCCCGGAAGCCGGCGGGGCTCGTTGTCTCGCAGCCGGTTGCCGTCAAGCCGGTGGCGTCGATGCTCGAGAACGAGCGCGCCAGAAATCAATTCGCCACCCAATTCGGCCTTGCCACTGCGATCGGCGGCTTTATCGGGACCGCGGTCGGCGCGACCATCGGTTGCGTGGTCACCATCGCCGCGGGCTGCATCGGCGGGTTCCTCGCCGGAGCCGGCATCGGCGGGATCATCGGAACCACCATCGTCGGTGGCCCCGTCCTGATCGTCGCGGGTATTGATCTGGTCAACACGATGGTGGCCGCCGACGGCACGACGCATTGGGCGGACAAGCCGAAAGTCGTGCAGCCGCAGCCGACCCAGGCGCAGGAGACACCGGAACAGCCGCGGTAGCTACACCGTGTCGTCGACCAGCTGAACTGCCAGGGCGCGACCCGCAGCCCGCAGGGGTTCGGTCGAATGCAGGGTGCGGCTGAGGATGAAGGCCCCCTCCAGTGCGCTCAGTAGTGCGAGGGTGAATTGGCGCGCCTGGGTCGCATCGAGCCCGCGCCGCACGAAGTATTCGGTGCCGCGAGCGATCCACGAGTCGAGAATTTCGGCGGTGACTGCCCGCAGTGCTGGTTCACTGTCGGCGATTTCGCCCGCGATCGTGACGACCGGGCACATATTGAGCCAGCCCGCTTGTTCCATCTGTTCGGCGGCATCCGTGAAGGCGGCGGTCACCGCTTCGCGCAGATCCTCGTGCGGATCCATCAGCATCGGCAGCAGCTGGATGTAGGCCGCGCCCGCCGCCCGCAGCGCTTCGGCCGCGATCTGCTGTTTGCCCTGCGGGAAATGGTGATAGAGCGAGCCCATCGGTGCCTGCGCCAGCTCGCTCACCTGCTTGACGGTGGTCGCGCCGTAGCCCTGCGTGCGCATCAGCTCCGCCATCGCTGTGCGGATCCGCTCCCTGGTGCTGGTTGACATCTTCTCGGCCACTCCGTAAGACTAGAGCAAATGCTCTAGAGCGACTCCTCTAGCGGAGGTGCTGCGATGCCTGCAGTCGATATTGCCGCCGGTCGGATCCACTATGTCGAGCGTGGCGACGGCCCGCCCGTGGTGCTGCTCCACGGTCTTTTGATGAACCACACCGTGTGGGATCGGGTGATCGACCTGCTGCCGAGTGGATTCCGCTATGTGCTGCCCGACTTACCGCTCGGCGCGCACGCGACACCGATGAATCCCGGCACGGACCTCTCCCTGCGTGGGCAGAATCAGATCATCGCCGATTTCCTCGACGCGCTCGATCTGCGCGAGGTGACATTGGTGCACAGCGACTGGGGTGGGGGACTGTTCCTCACCGCGTACGGTCTCGATCAGCGGGTGGCCCGACTGATCGCACTGCCGTGTGAGGCGTTCGACAACTTTCCGCCCGGACTGCCGGGCAAGATGGTCGCCATCGCGGTGGCGATTCCCGGCGGGGTCGCACTTGCGTTGCGGCAGTTGCGGATCCGCTTCTTGCGCAACTCGCCGCTACTGATGGGAATGATGGCGCGCGAGCCGCTGCCGGACGACCTGGTGCGCGAGTGGACCGAACCGGCGCTGCACGACAAGGCAATTCGGCGGGATCTGATCAAATATGCCAAGTCGGACTTCCGTGGACCCGAGCTGATCGCGAATACCGAGGCATTGCAGCACTTTTCCGGTGACGCCCTGGTGCTGTGGTCATCGGCGGGCAAGGTGATGCCGAGGGACCACGGTCGTCGGCTCGCGGAGTTGCTGCCCAAGGGCAGGCTCGTGGAGATCGACGATGCCTACGTCTTGTCCATGCTCGATCGACCCGACGTGGTCGCCGAGGCGATGGCGGCCTTCCTGACCAACCAACGGACCGGGGCGGTCTGAGGCGCGAGTCACCGCATCGCGCTGTCGAAATCGGCATCGCGATTGTCCTCGAATTCTGCGTCGGCGCACACCGGCGCGGGTAGCTGCGGCGGAATTCCGGGACCGACAACCGCTTGGCCGCCGCGAACGAGGACGTGTCGGTCCGGGTTGGGCGAGCCGCCGTACTCTGATTTCCATGTCGGTAATCGCGCAACCGCGCCTCGATGCGGACTTCGACCGGCTGCTCGAGCTGCTCAACGGCCGCCGGGTGGCGGTGCTGACCGGTGCCGGTGTGTCGACCGACAGCGGCATCCCCGACTATCGCGGTCCCACCTCACCGGCCCGCAATCCCATGACCTACCAGCAGTTCGTCGGTGATCCGGTCTTCCGCCGACGGTATTGGGCCCGCAACCACATCGGCTGGCGAGCCATGGACGGCTCCCGCCCCAATTCCGGGCATCGTGCGCTGGCCCGACTCGAGTCGATGGGCGTCGTCACCGGGCTGATCACCCAGAACGTCGATCTGCTGCACACCAAGGCGGGCAGCCGTCGGGTAATAGACCTGCACGGTACCTATGCGCGGGTGCGCTGTCTCGGCTGCGAAGCGCTCATCTCCCGCATGACGCTGGCCGAGCGATTGGACGCGGCGAACCCGGGTTTCGCGGCCGATGCCACGGCCAGCGGGGTCGAGGGGGCGCCGGACGCCGACGCGGTGATCGCCGATACCGAAAGCTTCCGCATGGTCGACTGTGCACGCTGCGGCGGCATGCTCAAACCCGACATCGTGTACTTCGGCGAGAACGTCCCCAAGGATCGCGTCGCTGCCGCCTTCGACCTGGTCGACGACGCCGAGGTCCTGCTGGTCGCCGGTTCTTCGTTGACCGTCATGTCGGGCCTGCGTTTCGTCCGTCACGCGGCGAAACACGGACGGCCCGTTGTCATCATCAATCGAGGCCCAACCCGGGGCGACGAATTCGCCGCACTCACCCTCGATGTGGGCTGCTCCACCGCGCTGACCGGCCTTGCGGACGCGGTCGCCGCTGTCGGTGGTCTGCGCTAGCGTCGTGGGTATGCGGCTACACGTGGGATGTGCGATGTGGACGCACGCCGCTTGGCAGGAACGGCAGCCCATTGCGGGCGAGAAGTTGCGGTCCTATGCCGAGTGGTGCAACGCGGTGGAGGGCAACACCACCTTCTATGCGACGCCGCAGCGGCGGACGGTGCAATCGTGGGCCGACCAGGTCGGGCCCGACTTCCGGTTCGTGGTCAAACTGCCGAAGACGGTCACCCACGAGCGCAGGCTGGCAGGCGTCGACGCGGAGATGCGTGCGTATCTCGACGCCATCGAGCCGCTGGGGACGAACGCGCACGCGCTGTGGGTGCAGTTGCCCGGTTCCTTCGGCCCGAACGATCTCGGCGCGCTTGCCGCGTTCCTGCGCAGACTCCCGCGCTCGTATCGATCCGCTGTCGAGGTCCGGCATCCCGCATTCTTCGAGAACGATTCCGCCGCACGGCAATTGGAAAGCGTGCTCGCGCTCGTCGATGCGGAGTGGATACCTTTCGATACGACAGTGCTTTTCGATGGCCCCGCGACCAGCCCGGCCGAGGCCGAGGCGCGGTCGAAGAAGCCGCGCCTGCCGCGCCGTATGCGGGCGCTCACCGAGTTCCCGATCATTCGGTATCACGGGCGTGACGCGGAAGAACCCACGATCGAGGGCTGGCAGCCGTGGCTCGATACGGTGGTCGAGTGGTTGCGAGACGGTCGATCGCCGACGGTCTTCCTCCATACTCCGGACAACGCAAGCTCTTTGGATCTCGCGCGCCGGTTCTACGACGAGATACAGGCGCGGCTCCCGGAATTGGCACCGCTGCCCGAGCCACAGCCGGTCGAACCGATGACCTTGTTCTGACCGGCGATTC
Organism: Nocardia sp. NBC_01009; assembly: GCF_045208035.1. Classification (NCBI taxonomy): domain Bacteria; kingdom Bacillati; phylum Actinomycetota; class Actinomycetes; order Mycobacteriales; family Nocardiaceae; genus Nocardia; species Nocardia sp. NBC_01009. The sequence goes on from NZ_CP108695.1 coordinate 2,701,756, forward strand.
CGTCAGCGCTCGAGAGGGCGAGGATGTCCTCGTGGGCTGCGGCGCAATTTATCGGGATGGTGTACCGGGCACTGGTGCGCGACCGCGGTCGAAGCGGGTATCGAGGGAGTAGGAGCCGGCGCCGACGAGGAGTAGAAACAGACTGCCGCACAATTGGGCGAGGTCGGTGCGGGATTCGTGCAGAAAGTCCCACCATCCGGATTTATCGGCGAACAGCGGCCCGTTGCCCCACAAAATGGGCAGTTTCGTGATCAGCAGCGCACCGACCATGTCGATGATCATCGGGATCGCTGCCAGTCGGGTGAGCAGCCCAGCGAGGATGAGTGCACCGCAGGCGATTTCGAATACCCCGTCCAGGGGTGCGAAGAAGCCCGGTGCGGGGATGCCCGCCTTGTCGAACCGGCCGGTGCCCAATGCGTCGGGGCGCAGGAACTTCAGGATGCCTTCGAACAAGAAGATCGCACCGACATAGAAACGGATCAGAATCACCGCGGCGGGAGCGCTGGTCGAGATCAGCCGGGTGTGCCGGAAATAGTTGGTGGACAAGTGGATCCGCTCCTTCTGATCAGGTTGCTTTCATCGGGATCGGGCTGTTGCGGCCGAACCGGTGATGAACTTGCGGCGGACGACGTAGATCGCGGCGCCGATGGCTACGACGGCCGCGCCTACCAGCACCGACGCCATCGGCAGGGTGAAGGCGAGGATGAGGCAGCCGAGCAGGCCGATCGCCGGGATCAGCCGCACCGGCCGCCCCTCGGTCGCGGTCAGTGTCCAGGCGGCCGCGTTCGCGACGGCGTAGTAGAGCAGCACGCCGAAGGAGGAGAATCCGATCGCGGCACGGACATCGGTGGTCGCGGCAGCGACGCCCACGATGACGCCGACGGCGACCTCGGCGCGGTGTGGCACCGCGAACCGGGGATGCACTGCTGCCAGTGCGTGCGGCAGGTGCCGGTCGCGCGCCATCGCCAGTGTCGTACGCGAGACACCGAGGATCAGCGCCAGCAGCGATCCCAGCGCAGCGACAACGGCTCCGGCCCGCACTACCGGTTCCAGCCGGTCGACCCCGGCCGCCCGCACCACGTCCGACAGCGGCGCGCCCGCCTCGGACAATCCCTGCGGCCCCAGCGTCATCAGCGACGCGACCACGACAATCGCGTAGACGAGCAGGGCGCAGCCCAGCGCAAGCGGGATCGCGCGGGGAATCGTGCGCGCCGGGTCGCGAACTTCCTCACCGAGCGTGGCGATCCGCGCGTATCCGGCGAAGGCGAAGAACAACAGACCCGCTGCCTGCAACACCCCTGCGACGGTGATGTCGGAACCTAATTCCAGCCGCGCGACGTCGGAGGCGTGGGAGGTGAACGCCGCGACAACCACCGCGGCGAGCACGGCCAGCACGATCGTGACGATCACCCGGGTCACCAGGGCTGATTTCTGTACGCCGCGATAGTTCACCGCCGTCAATGCGACGACCGCCGCGACAGCGACGGCGTGTTCCTGCTCCGGCCACGCATACGCGCCGACAGTCAGCGCCATGGCCGCGCAGGAGGCGGTCTTGCCGACCACGAAACACCACCCCGCGAGATACCCCCAGAATTCGCCGAGCCGTTCGCGCCCGTAGATGTACGTGCCGCCGGAGGACGGATACCGCGCGGCCAACCGTGCCGACGAGGTCGCATTGCAGTATGCGACCACCGCCGCTATCGCAAGCCCGAGCAGCAACCCCGATCCCGCCGCCCGCGCCGCCGGAGCCAGGGCCGCGAAAATTCCGGCCCCGATCATGGAGCCGAGGCCGATCACGACGGCATCGGTCACTCCCAGGCTCCGACGCAGCCCGTCCGGCGTATCCGTCGGCGTTGTCTCGGTCACCACGCTCCCGTCACAGACCCGATCCGGTCAGTTCCATCAAATCAATGTGGGGCCCGTGAAGTCTGCCCCGAGTTCGGCGACGATCCGCGGTTGATCCACTGGAGCATCCCCGATCCGGCGGCATCGGGCGGCACCGACGAGGATAGCTACCCGATCTTCCGGGCCACCGCCGCCGAGATCGACACCCGCATCCGTTATCTGCTGCCGGTCCTCACCGTCGGCGACCCGTGAAAAGGAGTGAATGATGACAACATCCAGTGAATACGCCAGCGTCCGCTACCTCGTCGATGACGTGCAGGCGGCCATCGAGTTCTACACCGGGCACCTCGGCTTCACCCTGCACACCAGCGCCACGCCCGCCTTCGCCGATGTGGTGCGCGGCTCGCTGCGACTACTGCTGTCCGGCCCAGCTAGTTCGGGAGCTCGCGCCACCCCCGCTGACGCCACCAAACCAGGCGGTAATCGCATCAACCTCGTCGTCGGCGACCTGGATGTCGAGATCGAACGGCTGCGCGCCACCGGCGTCGAATTCCGCAGCGATGTGATTACCGGCCCAGGTGGACGCCAGATCCTGATCGCCGATCCCGCAGGCAATCTGATCGAAGTGTTCCAGCCTGCCTTACGGCACGTCTCCACACCGGCCACCTGACCTTCGGGTGCATCGTCGGCAGCGGGAACCAGGCGTCGATAAGGCTGCGGAGCGCTGACGGCGAAATTGTCGCGCGCGCGAGGGAACTCGGCTCCCGCGGCGCGGGGGACCCTGCCGTGGTGCGGGCGGCCGATGGCACGATCATCGCCAATGCTGTGCTCGACTCGTCGTGGGGCCTGGAGGAGATGGCTGTGGATTACTACGATCTCGGGAAATACACGCGACCGGTGACGACGCCCTCTCCTGCCGCGCAGCGGTGGTTCGACCGGGGTCTGATCTGGACCTATGCCTTCAATCATGAAGAAGCAGTTCGATGTTTCGCCCTGGCGTCGGATGAGGATGCGGGCTGCGCGATGGCCCATTGGGGCCTGGCCTATGCGCTCGGCCCCAACTACAACAAGCCGTGGGAGTTCTTCGACGAGACGGAGCTGGTCGACACCGTCACCCGCACCTTCGAGGCGACGCGGCGGGCGCTGGAACTCGTAGGCTCGGCGTCCCCGGTCGAACGCGCACTCATCGAATCACTCGCCGCGCGCTACCAGCGCAACCGGCCCGACGGCGATGGCTCGGCGTGGAATCGCGACTATGCCGATGCGATGCGTGCCGTCTACGAGCGGTTCCCCGACGACATCGACGTGGCCGTACTGTTCGCCGATGCCTTGATGAACCTGACACCGTGGGGCCTGTGGGACCAGCACACCGGCGAACCGGGCGCGGGAGCCGTGGAGACCAAGGCGGTGCTCGAGCGGGCATTGCGCAGCGAAACCGGCGGGGCGCACCCCGGTGTGCTGCACATGTACATCCACCTGATGGAGATGTCCGCGACGCCGGAAGCCGCGCAGCCTGCGGCTGATCGGTTGCGCGGGCTGGTGCCCGATGCCGGTCACCTCGAGCACATGCCCTCCCACATCGACGTGCTGTGCGGTGACTATCGGGCCGTGGTCTCGTCCAACTCGGCGGCCATCGTCGCGGACCGGAAATATGCGCAGCAGGCGGGCGAGATCAACTTCTACACCCTGTATCGCGCCCACAACTATCACTTCAAGGTCTACGGCGCAATGTTCCTCGGACAATACGAAGTAGCACTGAGAACGGTGGCGCAGCTGGAGAACTCGATCCCCGAGGATCTGCTGCGGGTACAGGTTCCGCCGATGGCCGATTGGCTGGAGGGTTTTCTGTCGATGCGGGCGCACGTCCTCGTCAGGTTCGGCAAATGGGCGGAGATCATCGACCTCCCGCTCCCGAAAGACCAGGACCTGTACTGCGTCAGCACGGCAATGCTGCACTACGCCAAGGGCGTCGCACAGTCGGCGACCGGCGACATCCCGAAGGCACACCAACAGCAGCGCCTGTTCCATGCCGCGCTCGACCGAGTCCCCGAGACCAGGACGCTGTTCAACAACACCTGCCGCGACATCCTCGCCGTCGCCTCGGCGATGCTGGATGGTGAACTGCACTACCGAAAAGGCAACTACGACAACGCCTTCGAAGCCCTGCGCCGATCGATCGAACTCGACGACCACCTGCCCTACGACGAACCGTGGGGTTGGATGCAGCCGACCAGGCACGCTTACGGCGCGCTGCTGCTCGAACAAGGTCACGTGCGCGAGGCCGAAGCCGTCTACCGCGCCGACCTCGGCATCGACAACAGCCTGCCGCGCGCCGCGCAACATCCCGCGAATGTGTGGAGCCTGCACGGTTACCACGAATGCCTGAGGCGGCTCGGTAAGACCGGCGAAGCCATGATCATCGGCCAACAGCTGAAACTGGCGGCTGCCGTGGCGGATGTCCCGATCGAAGCCTCGTGCTGCTGCCGATTGTCGGTCGCCTCGGGCGAAAGCCGGGAGTAGATCACCGGCGTGCGACTCCCCGTCCGGCAGCCGTCAACACGGTTGCCGTCCAAGGCTTCCGGCAGTCGGTGTGATCAGTAGAGGAACCAGCCGGTACCGCCGACAGGCACTCGATACTCGATGCGAGCGACGTGCTGGTCGACGAACACCTGAAGCGAAAGATCCATCCGGACAACGTATTCCATCTGCACCGGAATATTGCGCCACTGCATGATCAGACGGAGATCAACCGACCTCGGCGACGAGTTCGATGGCCCGGCCGAGGGTGGCGAGGCGGTCCCGCAGGGTTGCGCCGGCGGGATATAGCCGGACGGTGTCGATGCCCGCGTCGCGCCAGACCCGGAGCCGGTCGCGAACCATGGGTTCGGTGCCGATCAGCGTGGTGGCCAAGACCATGTCGTCGGTGACCAGTGCCGTGGCGCCGTCGCGGTCGCCGGCCTGCCAGCGTTCGCGGATCTCGCTGGTGACCTCGGACCAGCCCTGCCTGCTGTAGGCGGCGTTGTAGAAGTTGGTGTCGGTGCTGCCCATGCCGCCGATGCTGAACGCGAGTTCTCCTTTGCGACTGCGGATGTGGGACCGCATCAGTTCTTCGTCGTCGAAGAGAGCGACCTCGGCGCCCTGGCAGGTGTCGAGGTCTGCGCGGGTGCGGCCGGCGTTGGCGAGTCCGGCATCGAGGTGGTCGAAGTAGGCGGATGCGCCCTCGGGCACGAAGCTGGTGCCGAGCCAGCCGTCGGCGATTTCGCCGGTCAGTTCCAGCATTTTGGGGGAGAGGGTGGCGAGATAGATGGGGATGTCGGGGTTCGCAGCCTTCGACAGCCGCATCGGCCGGGCCGCGCCCGGCAATGGGATCTGGAATACCTTGCCGGAGAACGTGATCTTTTCCCCGGCCCATGCTCGGCGGATGATCTGCACCGTCTCGCGCATGCGGGTCAGTGGCCGATCGAAGCGCACGCCGTGCAGGCCCTCGATGACCTGCGGACCCGAGGCGCCGAGCCCGAGCAGGAATCGCCCATCGGACAGGTCGGCGAGGGTGAGCGCGGTCTGGGCGATGGCCACCGGTGTTCGGGTACCGAGTTGAATGATGCCGGAGCCCAGGAGGATTCGATCGGTACGGCCGGCCAGATAGCCGAGCACCGACGGGGCGTCGGAGCCCCAGGCCTCCGCGACCCAGCAGATGTCGAGGCCGAGCTTCTCGGCCTCGAGCACGAAGTCCAGCGTCTGCCCCGCGGCGTCGGACGCCTCGATCGTCGTCGCGGTCCTCACCGGTCACCCGCCGATTCTGCGCGCTGCTTGATGGCGGCGACCGTTCCGGTCATTGCGGTTTCGAACTCCCGCATCCGGACGAAGACGATTTTCTCTTCCTTGTCCGGCATCTGGTCGATCGCTTGCGAGAGCCCGGACCGGCCGGGACCCATGCGGACCCACTGGCGCAGCTGGGTGCCGCCGTCGCGGGCCTGCAGGGTGAAGCGCCAGGTCGCCGTCGGATTGTCGGGATCCTGTACCGCCCAGGCGAATACCTGCTCCGGATCGCATTCGACCACGTAGGAGGTTGTCGACCACTCGCCGAGCGCCGGGTGACTGTTGGTGCCGATGAACGCGCTGCCGACGGCGGGCCCCGCCGCGTCGAGCCAGTTCGCCGATTGCAATTCCGTACTCATCTGTGGCATCGACTCGACATCGGTGACGATCTCCCAGACCCGCCGCGGCGGAGCATCGATCCACGTCTCGACCTCCACCGTCGGGCCGTCGGCGTACTTGGCGCCCGTCCACTCCATGGCAACCACCTCTCTGTGACCTGCCCTGTGACGGATAGTCCCGTAGATAGACTTAGCATGTCAAGCAACTGAAGTGGGTCACTCCACCGTGAACCGCCGGGCGATCTCGGGCCGCTCGGCCAGATGCGGCGGGTATCCGGGCCCCATCCGCATGCGGGACTCCTCGATGGGGACGGGGTCGCCGCAGTGTGCGCAGACAACGTTCACCTGGGTCTCGTGACCGCACCGGGTGTGGTGCAGGACGACCGGCGGTCCATCCTCGGGGGCGAGCCACCGATCGCCCCACTTCGACATGGCGAGCAGCACGCTCCAGAAGTCGGCGCCCTTCTCGGTGAGCAGATACTCGTAGCGCACCGGCTCGTGCTGGTAGGCCTGCTTTTCGAGCAGTCCTTCCTCGACCAGCCGGTGCAGCCGTTCGGAGAGCGTGGTGCGGGCGATCCCGAGCTCGTGGCGGAACTCGTCGAAGCGTCGAATCCCGTAGAACGCTTCGCGCAGCACCAGCGGCGTCCACCAGTCGCCGAGCAGATCCATGGTCCGTGCGACCGAGCATGGCCAGCCTGCGAAAGAAGTCCGTCTCATGACCTCAGCATAGGGGTCCTATGATGAGACTCTGCTGATAGAAGTACTTCGGAGTGTCAATTCGGGCTGAGTGCCCCGGAGTGGTAGCGGGTCGCGGCGTTCCACAGGAAGAAGCTGGTGTCGCCCGCCGCCGCGGCGGCATCGATCTGGGCTCGGACCTCGGCGTCGCCGTAGTTCACCCCGAGGCTGAAGTCCTGCAACCACGGGATGACATCGGCGTGCGTGCCTGCGGTCAGTATGTTGAAGTCCGCCAGTGAGCGGAACACGATGTCGTAGGGCTGAGAGTTGGGGTTGGCGACGTCGTATTCGCCCGGGTTCCAATGCGACGGGTAGAGCATCGGCGCGACATAGTCGACGTACTGGGCGATCATCGGAATGTCCTGGGCGATCGCGTCCGGCCGGGTCGAGGCGATCCCGAAGACCGCGGCACCGAGATGAGCACCCTTGTCCCGCACCGGGTCACGGCTCTCACGCAGGAACTGCGCGATCGATACGCTGGGCGTGTCGGTCAAGCCGGGGAATTGCATCTGCGACAGGCTGCCGTCCGGACGTCGGACGTAGTCGTACATGATCCCGTCGAAGCCGAGTTCCGCGGCTTCGACCGCGAGGTCGATGTTGTATTTCCGGATCTCGGGATCGGCGAAGTTGGTGAAGGCGATCGCGCCGTAATGACTGGAATACGGCTCACCAGAGGGGTTCTGGATGACCCAGTCCCGATGTCCCTCGCGCCAGGCCCATTCCGCCATCGTCGGATCGCGGAATGCCACTATCCGGCCGACGACGCTCAGGTTCATGTCGTGCAGCTGCTGCAATGCCGCGCGGGCGTCGTAGATCCCGGCGGCCGCGCCCGATGCCCGGGCGAGCGGCACCTGGGAGTCGTAGCCGACGATGCCGTCCTCGTCCTTGATGTCGAGTTGGACGGTATTGATGCGCCCTTCGCGCGCCATGTCGAGCACGCCCGCACGTAGACCCTCGTGCATCCACGCATAGGCGGTCACGTGCACCGCCTTGATTCGCGGCAGGTCGACAGCGGCGTTGATGGCCTTGGCGGCCGTGTTGCCCGCCGCGTCGACGGCGATCATCTCGGCGTCGACCGGCGCGCGTGGCACTGTGATCTCGAAGGATCCGTCCGCGGCGGTCGGCACCGATTGCGTTCCGACCGAGACGTGGTCGGCGCCGGTTGCTTTGCCGCGCAACACGACAGACTGGCGGTAGGAGGGCACGCTCGCGGGCTGGCTCAGCTCCACCGTCGGCGGCTCGGTGTCGACGGTGAATATCTTGGTGACGCCTGGTCCGGCCTTGAGGAAGCCGAGCAGGCCGCCCGATCGGATCTCGGCGGTGAACCTGTGGGTGCCGTCGGCGAGGTTGCCCGGCCGGTAGCTCACGGCATTGCCCGCGACGGCACCAGTGACGGGTTCGCCGTCGAGTTCGAGCCGCATGTCATTCGGGTCGTGACCGCGGGCATCCACCCGTAATTCCAGCGCGGCCATGGCTGAAGCGCCGACAACGCCCTCCGGGAGCCCCGTCATCGTTAAACCCTCGGGTTCCGCGCGGAACGCACCAATGGTTACCGAAGCGACCAGAATTGATAAAACTGCGATAAACGCTATTGCCAGCAGCCGGCGTCGTCCTGTAGGCAAGACCGATTTGTTCAACGCGCACCAGCTTTCGTTCATCGCTCTCCCTCACTATCCACCGCCGGACGCCGAAAGCAGGCGCTATTCCACGTTCTCGCAGCCGAACTCACCCGCCGACACGTAATGTTGGATCGGTGACGCCGAATGCTCGCATCGGGATCATCATTATCGCGTCGGCAGCGGTATTTGCCGCAGTTCCCGCCTGCGAAACGCCGAAAGATCCCGTTGCCGCTGCCGTCGAAAGTATGCCGCCGCCGACAAGTTCGCTGCCCGATGCGGCAGCGGTCGCGGCGAATGAACTCGGGCTGGTGCCCGTCCTGATGTACCACCAACTGACGCCGTCGCCCGTCAGCGAATACGACCAGACGGCAGCGGAATTCCGCCTCGAACTCGAACGCCTCTACCGCGAGGGCTACCGCCCCGTGACCGCTGTCGATTACATTTCCGGCCGGATCGACCTCCCCGCAGGCACTCATCCTGTCGTGCTCACCTTCGACGACTCGACCATCAGCCAGGTCCGGTTCGCCGATGACGGCACCCTTGCCCCGGATACTGCGCTGGGCATTCTCACGGAATTCGCCGCCAGGAATCCGGATTTCACACCCAGAGCCACGTTCTACGTCAATAACGAGCCTTTCGGTAGCGACCCACGAACGCTGCCATGGCTGGCCGAACACGGATACGAGATCGGCGCGCACACCGCGACCCACGCCAACCTGGCGAGTCTGGACGTCGTGGGCGTGCAGCGCGAATTGGCGGAAAACGTCCGCGCCATCGAATCCGCCGCACCTCGGAATGACGTGCGCACCATGGCATTGCCTCTCGGTATCTTTCCGACCGACCACGCCCTCGCCGCCGGAGGCAACTGGGACGGCACCCCGTACGCCTTCGACGCCGTAATGCTGGTGGGAGCCGAGCCCGCCCCTTCTCCGTTCAGCACGATCGACCCCATGGGTGTCCCGCGCATCCGATCCGGCAAAGGCGAGGTGGCTTTCGACTCGGCCTACTGGCTCGACCGGCTCGCCGATCACCCCGATCAGCGCTACACCTCCGACGGCGATCCGACCACGGTCAGCTTCCCCAAAGACCTGGCAGGCGAGTTGAGCTCACTGCGATCGCATCGCGTCAACGCCTACTGATCGGCAGTGAGTCTTTTTGCGCAGCCCGCCGACGCGGTATTCGACGACTTGCTGGCGGGCATGGAACGCTCCCACATGACACGTCGGTTTCCGGCATCGGACCTGGTTGTGCGTGGCACAATTTCTCTGCGCTCGAACACTCGGCTACGGGTAGGAGATAGTGCATGAAACGTCCGGCAGCGGGTATTGCGCTGGCTGTCGTAATAATGGCGTGCGCCATTGTCGGCGGATGTTGGGATAAGAGCGATGACGAACCGTCACCGAGTAGTCCGACATCGATCGTCGGCGTTTCGACACCCGATTCGGCATCTTCGCCAACCCCGGGCGTGCTACCGCCGACGGTTTCGCCGTTGACGCGCTCGGCCGAAGCCTCGTCAGGCTACGTGGGTCCCCCGTCGTCGCTGCCCAGTCGCCCACCGACGACACCACGATCGACGGTGCCACCGACGAGACCACTATCGACGATGCCGTCGGCGGCACCGTGACATCCAACGTGCCGAGTATGCCATCGACGATCTCCGTGATCGGCGCGCTTTTGTCCCAGGTCGCTTTCGTAACCGGCGTGCTCTACTACTTCGGGTGGGCCTACAGCCACGCCTACTTCGCATACTTCGGGGTGGACGCGGGCGCACTCGGATTCACGACCCAGGAATATGTGTTGCGCAGCTTGAACAGCCTGTTTCGTCCGGGCATGTTCACACTGTTGGCGATCTTGGTGCTGCTGGCCGGGCGGTGGCTCCCTGAGCTGCACGCCCGGTGGAGTCGCCGCCCGCGGCGAACATTGCGTCGTTGGGTCGAGGTAACCGGGACGATCGGTGTCGCACTTACGGCCGCGGTGGCAATCGTCATGTTCGTGCCGACAAGCGTTGCGGGGCCGGTCGGCATCTACGCGCCATTCGTACTGCTCGCTGGGATGGTGTGTTTGGGATTCGCGAGCAGGCTTCGTTGGAAGTACCGCTCGCTGCTCGGCATCCGCGCACCACGAACGGCGGCCGACGTGGTCGCGTCGAAAACGCGGATATTGGTGTTGATCGCGGTTGGCATGGTGGCCTACGTGTGGGCTGTCGCTGCGTATGCCGACCGCCGCGGCCTCGATGACGCACAGCACGCGGCCAGTGATCACTTCATCGATAAACCGTCGATCCTTGTTTTCAGCGTCGATCGACTCGGGATCGACGGCGCGGGCGCACAGGTCGGTGAGATCACGATGCCAGGCGAAAAGTATCGCTACGTCTACAGCGGCCTGTGGCTACTGGCTCGCACGACAGATCGGTACTACTTGCTGCCCCAGCTGTGGCAGGCGAAAACGGATCGAGTCTTCGTGATCAAGGATGGCGACACTATCCGAGTTGATATCGCGCGGAATCCCTAGGCGTGCCTGCGAATCCGCCGATGTCCGCGCGGCGGTCGAGCCGCGCGTCGCCGCCGTCGCTTCGGAACTACTGGCGGTGCTGACGGTGTGAGTCGGGCCGCCGTGCGTGGCTCAGAGCTGGGCCCAGGCTCCGGTGAGCGCGTGGCGCAGGATCTGTTCCATCTCGTCGAACTGGGTCTGATCGCAGATCAGCGGCGGGGCCAACTGGATGACCGGTTCGGCGCGGTCGTCGGCGCGGCAGTGCAGGCCCGCCTCGAACATCGCCTTGGAGACGTAGCCCTTCAGGATGCGGTTGGCTTCCTCGTCGGTGAACCGCTCCTTGGTGTCGCGGTCCTTGACCAGCTCCACCGCATAGAAGTAGCCGGTGCCGCGGACATCGCCGACGATGGGCAGGTCGGAGAGCTTTTCCAGGGTGGATCGGAACGCGGACTCGTTGGTGACCACGTGCTCGTAGATGCCGTCGCGCTCGATGAGATCGAGGTTGGCGAGTGCGACCGCGCAGGAAACGGGGTGGCCGCCGTAGGTGGAGCCGTGCATGAAGGTGGCGCCGTGCTGGAACGGTTCCATCAGCCGGTCGCTGACGAGCACCGCGCCCAGCGGGGCGTACCCGGATGTGAGTCCCTTTGCGGTGGTGAGGATATCGGGCTGGTAGCCGAAGCGCTTGGCGCCGAAATCGTGGCCGAGGCGGCCGAAAGCGCAGATCACCTCGTCGGAGACGAGCAGTACGTCGTGCCGATCGCAGATCTCTCGGACGCGCTGGAAGTATCCCGGGGGCGGCACGAAACAGCCGCCGGTGTTCTGCACCGGCTCCAGGAAGACCGCGGCCACGGTGTCGGCGCCCTCGAATTCGATGGCCTCTTCGATCCGGTCCGCGGCCCACCGGCCGTAGGCCTCGTAGTCGTCGGCGTGTTCGGTGGCGCGGTAGAAGTTGGTGTGCGGCACCCGCTGGGTGCTCGGCACCAGCGGCTCGAAATCGGCCTTCGCGCCGGGGATTCCGGTGATCGACAGTGCGCCGAGCGAGGTGCCGTGATAGGCCATCGAACGGCTGATCACCTTGTGCTTGGTCGGTTTGCCAACGAGCTTGAAGTACTGCCTGGCCAGCTTCCACGCCGTTTCGACCGACTCGCCGCCGCTGACGGTGAAGAACACCCGGTTGAGATCGCCGGGTGCGGCGTTGGCGAGACGTTCGGCGAGTTCGATCGCCGTCGGGTGGGCGTAGCCCCAGATCGGGAAGTAGGCGAGTTGGCGAGTCTGGCGGGCCGCCGCCTCGGCGAGTTCCTCGCGGCCGTGGCCGACCTGCACCGCGAACAGGCCCGCGAGTCCGTCGAGGTACCGCTTGCCGTGGGAGTCCCAGACATAGGCGCCCTCGCCACGCACGATGACCGGAACGTCCGCGCCGGTCAGGCCGGTGTGCGGGGTGAAATGCATCCACAGGTGGTCGCGGATGACGCGGGAGGCATCCGGGGCGGCAAGGGGATGGAAGTCGATCGTGGCAGTCATGTGCGGACTCCTCGGAGGCGGGACTGGTCCACTCGGTTATTCCACACCGTACGGCGTATCGCAACTGAATCTGCTGTCGTTTGCATGATCGACAACGAATTAAGATCATTTCCGTCGATGCTGCTACGGATTTCGTTGCCCGGTCAGCGAGTGCTCCACTTGTAGGTCTGCTTGCGCAACTTGAGGTAGACCATGATCTCCGCGTGCCGTACGCCGGGCAACGTGCGCAGCCGGTTGGAGGCCAGGTCCAGCAGCGCCGCGTCATCGGTGCAGACCGCTTCGCACAGGATGTCGTAGCGCCCGGCGCACTCGACCACATAGCTGATCTCGTCCATGGCGGTGAGTGCGTCGGCCACCGGCTGCAACGGTCCGTCGACGGTGATCGCGATCATGGCCTGGCGAAAAAGCCCGACCTGCAAGGGATCCGAGACGGCGACGATCTGGATGACGCCGGCGTCCGACAGCCGCTGCACCCGCTGCCGAACAGCCGCCTCCGACAGTCCGACCGCCTTGCCGATGGTGGCGTAGGCCCGGCGTCCGTCCTCCTGGAGCTGGGCGATGATCCGCTTCGAGATGTCGTCGAGCACCGGTGCGGGCCGGTGGTTCTCCTGGTCGCTCACACGCTGCATCCTTCCTCGAGAGTTGTGGTGAATACATCGGATGCATCGATATCGGACGCTGCAAACAACGAAATCCGTCGAATTTTACGACTGACGACCTTTATATCGCAGTGATGCCCGCAGGTGTCGGGTCATCGTCGCTCAGGATCCGCGCGCCAGCAGCGCGAGCAGCAGCTCCGCGCGCACCCGGGCATTGTCGAGATCGCAGCCGAGCACACTCTGCGCCATGGCGATCCGCTTGCGCAGCGTGTGCCGATGCGCCCCCGTCACGGCCGCCGCCGATTCCCACTGTCCGTTGGACTCGAGGAACGCGCGCAGCGAGCTCAGCAGATCGGTGCCGTGCGTGCGGTCGTAGTCGACCAGCGGGGTGAGCATGGTGTCGGCCATCGCGTTCAGCACCTGCCTGGTGGCGTCGAACGATAGCAATGAACGACCGGCCAGTTCGGTGAATTCCGCAGGGGGACCGCCACGTTCGGCGGCGGAGGCAGCGAGCTCGGCATTCGCCAGCATCGCGGTGAGATCGTGCGGGGGATGCGCGCCGCTCAGTCCGAGACGGACCAGCTTTCTGGTCGCGGCATCGATCTCGGTCGCGAGCCTGCCGGCCAGCGCCGTGCCCTCGACGGCGGGCAACACGACAAGCACCCGGCGCTCGAGGACGTGCATGAACAGGGGAAGTCCGGCGCGGACGAGCGCTGCTTCCAGTGCTACCCGCACTCCGGCGACCGCGCCCATGGCGTCGCACTCGGCGACCAGGACACGGATGCAGCCCCGTGCGTCGGCGGCCTGGGCCAGCTGTCCCCACGCCGGAGTGAGGTCGGCGTCGGTGCCGAGCAGCAGCCCGAGCGCGGTGCTATTGAGCAGGTGCTGTGCTGCTTGCAGCCGTGCAGGCTTCTCGAAATCGAGCGCGAGCAGTGAGTTGGCGTGCCCGAGCAGGATCTGATCGACAGCGCTGAGCGGTGCCGGGCTGACCACCACCAGATCACCGTAGGAGCTGCGGCCGACGCTGATGCGCTGGTGCGTGATCGACATCCCCGACGTATCGGTGTGGACGCTGCTCACCGATGCGGCCGGGTCCGCGGCAAGCGCCGCGCGCACCGTACGCAGCAGGTTGTCATCCGGCGCACCCGGATGGCATTCGGTGACCGCGCCCGCCGAATCCAGCATCAGGACCTTCGCGCCGAGCGATCCGGCCAATTCACGGACGATGGCCTGCGCTCCTGCCTTGACCAGTGCTCTCGTCATGCGCGGTTGGGCGCGCGAGGCGCGCAGCAGTGCGTCGTGCTGTAGCTGTGCCAGCCGCGCGGTCACGCGTTCGACGATGGCCGCGAACGGCGTCGGCAACGGCACCTCGAAGAGCGGAATACCGATCGCGTCGGCCGCTTCTGTGAGATCCGCGGGCACCTCGGCGTGGGTCAATCCGGTGCCGAATCCGACTGCGGCGACACCGCATTCGTCCAGGCCGCGCAGATATCCGAGCCGGTCGCGTCGCGTGGCAGGCAGCCGCATCCCGGTGGTGAGCAGTAGTTCTCCGCCCGATAGCCAGCGGAACGGGCTTTCGAGCTCGGAGGTGACGACGAGGTCGATCTCGCGGCCGATGCCTACCGCGCCGCCTTTCAACCGCACCGCAAGATCGGGCTGGGACAACACCCAGCTAACAGGAACCGCCATCGCTGGTGAGTGTACAGAATGTCGAAGAATCGCCGGCCTCTTATCCATCTTGGCAGGGTGTCCGCGATGTGTCGCGGGGCACACTGACCTAGGCAAACCCCGGACAACGCACCGAGAGATGGACGGAAAACTAATGTCGAGGCCTGCGCTCCAGAACTATATCGACGGCGAATTCGTGGCTTCGTCCGCCATCGAAACCCTCGACCTGGTGAATCCGGTGGACGAAACCGTCGTCGGGCAAGCCCCGATCTCGAACAGGTCCGACATCGATGCCGCGATGGCGGCCGCGCAGCGAGCCTTCGAATCCTGGGGCCGGACCACCCCGAGTGTGCGGCAGGCGGCACTGCTGAAGCTGGCCGATGCCATCGAGGCGCACAGCGACGAACTGGTGGAGGCGCAATGCCGCAACACCGGGCAGCCGAAGGCGGTCATCGCCGCCGAGGAGATCGCGGTGAGCGCCGATCAGATCAGATTCTTCGCAGGCGCCGCCCGAATGCTGGAGGGCAAGTCGGCCGGCGAGTACATGGCGGGCTTCACCTCCTACGTACGTCGCGAGCCGATCGGTGTGGTCGGTCAGGTGACACCGTGGAACTACCCGTTCATGATGGCGATCTGGAAGATCGGCCCCGCGCTGGCCGCGGGTAACACCATTGTGCTCAAGCCGAGCGACACCACCCCGGAGAGCACCCTGGTGCTGGCCCGGCTGACCAAGGGCATCCTGCCCGATGGCGTGTTCAATGTCGTGCTCGGCGACGGCGGAACCGGCGCCGAGCTGGTCGGCCATCCGACGCCGGGGCTGGTCTCGATCACCGGATCGGTGCGCGCGGGCATCGCGGTCGCCGCGACGGCGGCACAGCAGGTCAAACGCACACATCTCGAGCTCGGTGGCAAAGCGCCCGCCGTGGTGTTCGGCGACGTCGATATCGAAACGGCCGCAAGCGGAATCGCCGAAGCGGCGTTCTTCAATGCGGGCCAGGACTGTACTGCGGCCACCCGCGTGCTCGTGCACGAGTCGATCCACGACCAGCTCGTGGACGCGTTGGTGAAAAAGGCGGAAATGCTGAAGCCCGGTCTGCCCGAGGATCCGGACACGTTCTACGGCCCGCTCAACAACATCAACCACTTCACCGAGGTGCTGCGCAAACTCGATGCACTGCCCGCGCACGCGAAGCTGGCCACCGGTGGAAAGCGCTGGGGCGACAAGGGCTTCTTCGTGGAGCCGACCATCGTTACCCAGGTGCTACAGGACGACGGCATCGTCCAGGACGAGACTTTCGGCCCGGTGTTGACGGTGCAGCCGTTCCGCGACGAAGCCCAGGCCATCGAATACGCCAACGGTGTCCGCTACGGGCTCGCGGCGAGCGTCTGGACCAAGGACCATGCCAGAGTGGAACGACTCACTCGTGCACTGGATTTCGGCGCGGTATGGGTGAACTGCCATATCCCGCTCGTCGCGGAGATGCCGCACGGCGGGTTCAAGCAGTCCGGCTACGGCAAGGATCTCTCGGCGTACAGCGTGGAGGAATACACCCGGGTCAAGCACGTTATGAGTTCGCACGGGTAGGGCGGGCACGCAGATGAGGTTGGTGGTCGGTTTCCTCGCCACCCCGAGCGGCGCCGACGGTGTAGCGCTTGCCATACCGATGGTCGTGGTTCCGAAAGAGGGGGTAAACGACCATGGCCGGTGACACTGCTGTCCCGCCGCCCGATGCCTCCGGTCCGATCGTGGCAGCATCCGCCGAGCCGTTCCTCGACAAGGGGCTGGCGGCGGGCAAGGTCGGCACCTTGGCCGGTGCGGTACTGGGTATTTCGTGCGTAGCGCCCGGATACACCCTGACCGCGAGCATCGGCCTGATCGTGGCCGCCGTCGGCTTGAAGATGCCCGCCATTCTCATCGCGGGCTTCATCCCGATGTTCCTGACCGCCTACGCCTACCGCGAGCTGAACTCGCGAGTGCCCGACTGCGGTGCGTCGTTCACCTGGTCCACCAAGGCCTTCGGTCCCTATACCGGGTGGATGTGCGGCTGGGGCATGGTGATGGCCTCGGTCATCGTGCTGTCCAATCTGGCCTCGATCGCCGTGGAATTCTGCTATCTCTTTTTCGCCAGGATCTTCAGCGATCCCGGCATCGCCGATCTCGCGGGCAATAAGGGCATCAATATCGCGACGACCCTCCTGTTCCTCGCCGTCGCCACCTTTATCGCCAGCCGTGGCATCACCACCAGTGAGCACGTCCAATACGTGCTCGTCGGCTTCCAGATGATCGTGCTGCTCGCCTTCGCGGTGGTCGCGCTCGTGCACGTCGGCCGGGGCGCGGTACCGGGATCACTCGGCTTCAGCTTCGACTGGTTCAACCCGTTCACCGGAATCACGTTGAGCGCGTTCGCCGTCGGCCTCACCGGCTCCATTTTCGCCTTCTGGGGCTGGGACACCTGCCTGACCCTCGGCGAGGAGTCGAAGGATCCGACGAAGGTGCCCGGGCGTGCGGGGCTGCTCTGCGTGCTCTCGATCCTGTTGACCTACTTGCTCGTCGCGGTCGCCGTGATGATGTATGCCGGTGTCGGTGCCAGTGGTCTCGGCCTCGGCAACGAGGAGAATGCCGGCAATGTTTTCGGTGCGCTCGCCGATCCGGTGCTCGGTGGCTGGGCGGGCCCGCTGCTGATGCTCGCGGTCCTCGCTTCTTCGGCGGCGAGCCTGCAGACGACGTTCCTGCCCGCCGCCCGGACCATGCTCGCGATGGGCGCCTACGGTGCGTTCCCGAAGAAGTTCGCCGAGGTCAGCCCGCGGTTCCTGGTGCCGTCGTTCAGCGCCA
Organism: Nocardia sp. NBC_01009; assembly: GCF_045208035.1. Lineage (NCBI taxonomy): Bacteria > Bacillati > Actinomycetota > Actinomycetes > Mycobacteriales > Nocardiaceae > Nocardia > Nocardia sp. NBC_01009. The sequence goes on from NZ_CP108695.1 coordinate 2,719,223, forward strand.
TCGTCGCGGGCGTCGTCACCGGCGTCTTCTACACCGTGGTCACGCTGCTCTCGGAGCACACACTGCTGGATACCGTTGCGGCACTGGGCATCATGATCTGCTGGTACTACGGCATCACGGCCTTCGCCTGCGTGTGGTACTTCCGCGAGGAGTTGTTCAGCAGCGTCCGCGATGTCGTCTTCAAACTGTTGTTCCCGCTGCTCGGCGGGCTGATGCTGGCGACGGTGTTCGTGATCTCCGTGCGCGAGAGCATGAACCCGGACAACGGCAGCGGCGCGTCGGTGGGCGGTGTCGGACTGGTGTTCTTCATGGGCTTCGGGATGCTGTGCCTCGGCGCGGTGCTGATGTCGGTGATGCGGTGGCGCAACCCCGAGTTCTTCCGCGGCGACACGCTCACCAGGCAGACCCCGGTCATCAGCGATGACGCTGTAGTGATCCGCGTGGACAAGCGGTAGACCCGAGCGCCGGCGGCATAGGCCGCTCTTCCGCGTGCAACGACGAAATGGCGCGTGTAGGGGTGGCGCATGGCCGAAGTGGCGCTGGTTCGGAGCGCCGATTGCGCCGAGACTGGATAGAGACATTTCGACTGGACAGGAGCCCGAAGATGATCGCCATCGGCCACCGACTGGCGCAGCAGCGCACCATGGTCACCGCCCTGCCAGGGCCGCGGTCGACGGCGCTGGCCGACCGCCGCAAGGCCGCGGTCGCGGCGGGTGTCGGTTCGTCGGTGCCGGTGTATGCGGCCGATGCCGACGGCGGCGTCATTGTCGATGTCGACGGCAACTCGTTGATCGACCTCGGTTCCGGCATTGCCGTAACCAGCGTGGGGGCCTCGCATCCCGCGGTCGCGGCGGCGGTCGCCGAGCAGGCGGCCCGGTTCACCCACACCTGCTTCATGGTCACGCCGTACGAAGGCTACGTGCGGGTGGCGGAGGAACTGAACGCGCTGACACCCGGTGACCACGAGAAGCGCACCGTGCTGTTCAATTCCGGCGCGGAAGCCGTGGAGAATGCGATCAAGGTGGCGCGCTTGGCCACCGGACGCGCCGCAGTCGTCGCGTTCGACCACGCCTACCACGGGCGCACCAATCTCACGATGGCCCTGACCGCGAAGTCGATGCCGTACAAGACGAACTTCGGGCCCTTCGCTCCGGAGATCTACCGGATGCCGACCTCCTACCCGTACCGCGACGAGGCCGGGCTGACCGGCGCACAGGCGGCACAGCGCGCGATTGCGCGCATCGAGGCACAGCTCGGTGCGACTTCGGTGGCCGCGCTGATCATCGAGCCGATCCAGGGCGAGGGCGGGTTCATCGTCCCGGCACCGGGTTTCCTTCCGGCACTGGCGGAGTGGGCGCGCAGCAACGGCATCGTCTTCATCGCGGACGAGGTGCAGACCGGGTTCGCGCGCACCGGCGCCTGGTTCGCCAGCGAGCACGAGGGTGTGGTGCCCGACATCATCACCATGGCCAAGGGGATCGCGGGTGGTATGCCGCTCGCGGCCATCACCGGACGGGCCGAACTGCTCGACGCGGTGCACCCCGGCGGTCTCGGTGGCACCTACGGCGGTAATCCGGTCGCCTGCGCGGCCGCGCTCGCCACGCTGTCGGTGATGCGCGAGCTCGATCTGCCCGCGCGGGCGCGGGCCATCGAGGCCGCCGTCGTGCCGCGATTGCGGGCGCTGGCCGAGGAGGTCGGCGTGATCGGCGAGGTGCGCGGTCGCGGTGGCATGCTCGCGATCGAGATCGTGCGGCCGGGCAGCACCGAACCGGATCCGGCGCTCACCAAAGCCGTTGCCGCGGCCGCGCTCGCCGCCGGTGTTGTGCTGTTGACGTGCGGGACCAACGGCAATGTGATCCGGCTGCTTCCGCCGCTGGTGATCGGCGCCGAGCTGCTCGACGACGGCATCGATGTGCTCGCCGACGCGCTGCGCCGCCTGGCCGGCTGACCGATGCCTTGCACTGACGAGAAAACCCTTTCGAAGTGATCGAGGAGAACCTGACGATGCGTGATGTGGCTGCCCTGCTCGCCGCGGTGCCGACCGGACTGTGGGTTGCCGGCGAGCAAGTGCCCGCGGAAGGCGGCCGCGCCTTCCCGGTGCACGATCCGGCGACCGGAGCGCTACTCGTCGAGGTGGCCGATGCGGCCGCTGCCGACGGCGCACGCGCATTGGCGGCCGCTGCTCGCGTGCAAAAGGACTGGGCCGCAACATCATCCCGGTCACGCTCGGAAATCCTACGACGCGCTTGGGAACTGGTCATCGAGCGCCGCGACGATTTCGCGCTGCTGATGACCCTGGAGATGGGCAAGCCGCTCGCGGAGAGCTACGGCGAGGTCACCTACGGCGCGGAGTTCCTGCGCTGGTTCGCCGAGGAAGCGGTCCGGGTGAACGGCCGCTACACGCAGTCGCCCTCGGGCACCGGGCGCATCCTGGTCACCAAGCAGCCGGTCGGTCCGACCCTGGCGATCACGCCGTGGAACTTCCCACTCGCCATGGGCACCAGGAAGATCGCGCCCGCCCTCGCGGCGGGCTGCACCATGGTGGTCAAGCCCGCCGCCGAAACGCCGCTGACCATGCTGCTGCTCGGACAGGTGTTCGCCGACGCCGGACTGCCCGCCGGTGTGCTGTCGATCCTGCCGACCTCGCAGGCCGCGCAGCTCACCGACCCGATGTTCGCCGACGACCGGCTGCGGAAGGTGACCTTCACCGGCTCGACCGGCGTCGGGAAACTCCTGCTCGCCCAGTCGGCGACGCGCGTGCTGCGCACGTCGATGGAACTCGGCGGCAACGCGCCGTTCGTGGTGTTCGCGGACGCCGACCTGGACGCGGCGGTGGATGGCGCCATGGCTGCCAAGATGCGCAACACCGGCGAGGCATGCACCGCGGCGAACCGCTTCCATGTCGATAATGCGGTGCGCGAACAGTTCACGGCGATGCTGACCGCAAGGATGCGCGCACTGAAGGTCGGGCCGGGCCATCTCGACGGTGTGCAGGTGGGGCCGCTGATCAGCGAGAAGCAGCGCACCACGGTGGCCGAGCTGGTGCGCGATGCGGTCGAGAAGGGTGCGGTGGTGACCACCGGCGGCGCGAATACGGAAGCAGAGGGCTACTTCTACGAGCCGACGGTCTTGGCGGATGTGCCCGCCGATGCGCGGATCCTGCGCGAGGAGGTCTTCGGACCGGTTGCCGCGATCACCGGATTCGACGGCGAAGCCGAGGGTATCGCCGCGGCCAACGACACCGAATTCGGTTTGGCCGCATACATTTACACGACAGAGCTGGACCGCGCGCTGCGGGTGGCCGAGGCGCTCGAATCCGGGATGGTCGGGGTGAACCGCGGCATCATCTCCGACGTCGCGGCGCCCTTCGGTGGTGTGAAGCAATCCGGCCTCGGCCGCGAGGCGGGCAGTGAGGGCATCGAGGAATACCTCGAGACCAAATACATCGCATTGCAGTAGCGATCACCGCACGGCAGACGGTGCCGGCGGAGTCAGCCCGCACCCGCGGCGAAGACGAGGGGCCGCGGGAGCGTTTCCGGCTGATCTCCGCCGAGACCTGCCGGGCACTCAATCGGCGTCCGCGTAGTCCTGCGGATCGGCTGCGAATGTTTTCTGCATCTTGCGTGAGATCCATTGTCCGGCAGTCGATACGTCGATCGAATCCTGATCGCCCGAGTCGGTGAATGCGGCGATCGGGTGGACGACCGCATCATGGTTGGGCAGGTAGAAGAACGGAATCGACAAGCGTGCGGACGTGTCTCCCGGTGGCGGGTTGACGACCCTGTGCATGGTCGATGCCCACCGGCCGACAGTCCACAGGGCCATGAGGTCACCGATATTGACGACGAACCCGCCGGGAATGGTTGGGACGTCACACCATTGGTTCGCGCCCTGGCGGACCTGTAGACCTCCTCGGTCGCTGTCTTGGTAGAGGATGGTCAAGCTTCCCCAATCGGTGTGTTCGCCACGGCGTAGCTGCCCGGGCAGCGGTGTTCGCTGTTGTGGGTAGTAGTAATTGACGGCGATCGAGGAGACGTGACGGTCGAATTTGTCGTCGAAGAAACGTTCGTCGAGTTCGAGAGCCAGGGCGAACAACCGCATGAGGTCGGCCGACAGGTGCGTCAGGGCCGCCATGTACTCGTGCCACGTCCGCTCGAAGTTCACCGGGAATCGCGGCCACACGTTGGCCAGTTTCCATGATGCCCAATAATCACCGAGACGGGCGCGTTCCTGGTCGCTCAGGTCTCCGGTCACATGCGCGGAGAACACTTCACACAGATCGGGTGGGGTTTTCTGGTCCAGGCTGTGTGCGGTCGATCCGCCGATTCTGCGGAACCCGGATACGCCTGGCCGGTGCGCCACCGCGTCCCTGGCCGTTTCCGGCAGCAGGAAGAACTCGCGCGTGGTCGAGCACATACGGTCGATGAGTTCCGTGGGAACACCGTGGCCGACGATGGTGAAGAAGCCCGATGTCCGGCAGGCGGTGTTGATGGCATCGGCGATGATCCGCCGCCCGTGCTCGGTGTCTCGCGATGACAGATCGATCACGGGGACGAATCCCTCGATAACGGTGACAGCTTGCTGCTCCATTATGGGTGTCCTTTCTCAGGCGCCTGCGAGTTGTGTTGTGGGTTCGACGGTTTCAGTGACGTGCCGGTCGGGCCTGCGGGGCCGCATGAGTACTGGCACTAGCGCCGCGCCCAGCAGGGCGACCGCGCCGCTCAGCGCGAGAGTGGTGTGGACTCCGGCCGCGGCCGCGGTGTGAACGGCGTTCTGGATCGGGGGTGCGGCCTGGATCAGCTGCGGGGACTGGCCGCCGGCGATGGCTCGGGCCGTCGCTGTGGGATCGGACACCGCGCGGTCGGTGAGAACACTGCGGGCCCGTTCGGCGAACACGCTGCCGAGGGTGGCGATGCCGAGCGCGAAGCTGAGCTGTTGTGCGGTGTTGAGCGCACCGGTAGCCATTCCGGCGCGTTGCCACGGCACCAGTGACACCGCTGCCGAACTGAGCGTCGCGGTGGCCAGGCCGACGCCTGCGCCGACTACGACGAAACCAGGAACGAGCGCGGTCCAGCTTGCCCGGTCATGGACCAGGAGCGCGCCGATGATGCCGCCGAGGCCCACCGCGGCGAGGCCGCCACCGATAATCCACCTGGCGTGCGCACCGTGCAGATACCGGCCGATCGCACCGGACACCAGAAACGCCATGACCGACAGCGGAAGCCCGACGGCACCGGCTTGGATCGGGCTCATCCCGAGGAGGGACTGCATCCAGATTTGGGTGTACATCAGTGCCCCGAATGCCGCGAAGTACAAGATCGCGCCTGCGATCAGTACCCCTACAAAGGCGCGGTCTCGCAGCAGCGCGAGGTCGAGAATTGGTTGTGGCGAAACGATTTCGATCCGCACGAAGGCCGCCAACGCGACCGCGGCGGCGAGCAGCGTCCACCAGGTGATCGAGTCCGACCAGCCGTGCTCGTTGGCTCGGATCAGCGCGTAGGTCGCCAGTGCCGCGCTCACCGTGAATGTCGCCACCCCCGCCGCATCGATCCGGCCGCGATGCGGGCGCTGACCATCGGTCAGCACCCCCACGCACAGCGCAACCGCCACCACACTAACGGGGAGGTTCACGAAGAAGATCCAGCGCCAGGACGCGATATCGGTGAGGATCCCGCCGACGATCGGTCCGATGGCCGAGGAAGCACCGGCGACCGCGCCCCACATGCCATATGCGCCGGCTCGATCGCGCCCAGTGTAGGAGTTGTTCAACAGCGCGAAGGTGGTGCACGACATCGTGGCCGCGCCGACGCCCTGCATGGCGCGGGCGACGATGAGCACCATCGGGTTCGGCGCGAACCCGCACACCAGGGAAGCCACCGCGAAAAGCACCAGCCCGGCGAGGTAGGCGCGTCGATGGCCGGTCAGATCGGCGATCGAACCTGCCCCCAGCATCAGCGCGGCCACGGCCAGGGCGTAGCCGTCGACGACCCACTGCAGCGATCCGAACGACGCGTGCAGATCGATCTGCATATCGGGTAGCGCGACGTTCACGATCGTGACGTCGATCAGCAGCATGAAGGTGCCCAGGCACACCGTCAGCAGCGGTAACCATTTGCGCAACGCCTTTGTCCTCTCGAAGTGGGGATGAGGCGTCGAGTATCCGAAGGCGGCCGCGAAATAGGCACGGCATAGCGCCATTGGCGCTAATTTCTTCTAGTGACAGCCGAGAAGTTACGCAGAACCGCAGCCTTGGACGCTGTCGATACACAAATAGTGCATGCCCTGCAATTGGACCCGCGGGTATCGTTCCGGCGCATCGCCACTGACCTGGGAGTTGCCGAGCAGACGATCGCCCGTCGATACCGACGATTGCGCCGCGACGGTGTTGTTCGAGTGATCGGCGCCGTCGATGCCCGCGCCCTGGGCGAGAACGACTGGATCATTCGCGTGCGCTGCCGTCCGGACGGCGCGCTGCAGGTGGCCCAGGCGTTGGGCCAGCGCGACGACGCGGCATGGATCAGCATCGCCGCCGGCGGCGCCGAGGTCGTCTTCTCACTGCATCCACGCAGTCAACAAGACCGGGACGACCTGCTGGTACAGCGGTTGCAGCGCAGCGCCCCGGTGCACGACATCGCGGCCGCGATGATCCTGCATCGCTTCGTACGCCGCGATGTCGCCGACTGGCGAGGACGGCAATATGCGGCGCAGGGCGAAACCTGTACCACCGCCGACGAATACACCGACGACGACCTCCAGTTGCGCGATACCGACCACGCGCTATTGGAGCTACTGGCCCGAGACGGCCGGACAAGCTACACGCTATTGGCCCGTGCCACCGGCATGAGCATCGGCCGGGTGACCCGCCGTATCGCCGCACTGCAAGCCGGCGGCATCCTCTACTTCGACCTCGACATCGCGCCCGCCGCCATGCCCACCCGCACCGCCGCATTCCTGTGGTTGCGAGTATCACCCGCCCATCTCGAAACCATCGGCCTCGCGGTTGCCGAGCACGAAGAAACCAGCTACGCCGCCGCTATTACCGGACCATTCAACATCTTCGCTGTGCTGACCGCCGACAGCGCCGACGACCTCTACCGGTATCTGACCACCACCATGGCTGCGCTCGAGGGCATCCACAGTTTCGAACTCTCACCGGTACTGCACCGCCTCAAGCAAGCTGGCGCCCTCATGACAGGCAACATTCTCGCGCACCCGAAACCTATGGCCGCCCGGACACACCGGCCCCGGTCGCCTCACCCATCTCAGTGAGATGACCTTCCGAGGACTGCAGCTGTCGGATGCTGCGCATAGCTTTGGCGTCTCGTTTGCTGCTTCGGTGGCGCGCCAGCGGATGCGCTCGTGCGCTATCGCGACGGCAGGAACCCTGATGCGATGAACTCCCTGATGTAGGTGTCGAGTATCGGGCGAGTGAGGGGCGGGCACTCGATGCCGGTGTCCGCCAAGGCGGTACGGCTGTGGGCGTCGTCCCAGTCGAGATGTCCGGCGAGCCCGGCGAAGTTCGCGCTGAGCAGCGCCGCGCGGACGAGCGAATCGTCGCCCGCGTCGTTGCGCAGGCGGGACTCGCGGTCCAGCTCGGTACGGACGGCCTCCAGCCTCCCGGTCGCGACCGGGAGGCCGTGGTCGCGCAGCGAGTCGAAGATGTCGCGCACCGCCACCGGAGTGCGGTTGACCAGGTGATACACGATCTCCGACGCTGGGTGGGCCGAGATCTCGACGAGCGCGCCCGCCACGTAGTCCACCGGAACCAGTGACACCGTCGCGTCGCCGACATCGGGTGCGATCCCGAGGATTGCGGCGGCGCGGATCATGTTCCAGATCGCATCGTCGGCGCTGTTCACGCCGATGCGGGTGTCGCCGCTGATCGTGCCGGGACGATAGACGGCGACCGGAAGCCCGCGCTCGCCCGCCTGCCGAACCAGTTCTTCGGCGACCCACTTGGAGGTGAGGTAGCCGTTGTCGGAGACCTGGTCGGCCCCGCAGCCGCGTGTCCTCTTCGACGACGCCGGATTCCGGCGTGGTCGAGACGGCGGCGCCGATAGTGGAGACGAAATGGACGGGCTTGGCCCGCCGCGTCGTCGCCAGGCGCAGTACATCCCTGGTGCCTTCGACATTGGCGGCGCGTAGTCGAGCATAGGGATCGACGTGATTGACGCGAGCGCCGTTGTGGTAGATGACGTCGATGGTGTCGGCGAGGCGGTCGTAGTCGGCATCGGAAAGGCCCAGGCGCGGTGCGGCGAGATCGCCGGGGACCGCGATGATCCGATCGGCGACGGCATCGTCCCACAACCGGTAGCGGTTGGGTCACGGCCTGCCAGAGCCCCGTCGCGCCACTGACATCGCCGAGTAGCCCCGCCGCCACTACGCAGGACGACAAGCCTGGCTCGGGTGACCAACGGATCACCATCGAATTCGGTGGCAAGACCCGCTCCTATGTGGTGCACGCGCCGCCGAGCTATGACGGCAGCGCCGCCCTGCCACTCCTGGTCGCCCTGCACTTCTATCCCGGTGACGCGGCGCGGATCGCCACCACCAGCGGCTTGAATACCAAGGCGGACAAGGAAAACTTCCTCGTCGTCTATCCGGAGGGGCACGCTTCCGGGTACAACGCTTTCGTCTGCTGCGGTTCGGAAGACGATGTCGGCTTCGTCAAGACTGTCCTCGCCCGAATGACCGGCTTCTGGAAAGCCGACCCGAAGCGCGTCTATGCCGCAGGCATCTCGAACGGCGGCGATATGTCCTTCAAGCTCGCGGTGGAACTACCTGGCACCTTCGCCGCCATCGCCGCGGTCAGCAGGGGTTTCATCGGCTCCGCCGCGGCGGAGCCGTCCTACAAGCCGACGACACCGGTATCGGTTATCACCTTCCTTGGTGGCAAGGATCGCTTCTTCGGTCGATTCGACACCGGGATCACGCAGTGGCAGGAGCGACTCGCCTGCGCTCCCGGGGGAGCGCAGGCCGACCTGGCCAATGGCATCACCGTCGCGACGGCCACCTGCGCCGACGGCAGCACGGTCGAGATCTACCGGCTTCCCGAGATGGGGCACTCGTGGCCGGGCGCCGCGCAGGGCGAACTCTCCGATGCGCAGGCCGGGGTGAACGCGACCGACCTCGCGTGGGACTTCTTCACAGCCCACGTAATCCACGGTCGATGAACCGAATCATCCAGTCGAAGCTGACTTCCGGATCGCCGGTCCATTGGAAGCCGCCGGATGCCTGTAGGGACGCGAATCCGTGGAACATCGAGCGCAAGGTGCGCAGGGCGTGATCCATCTCGACGTCGGGAATGTCGTAACCGCGCAGCACTGCCACCATCGAATCGAGCACGCGGCCACTGGATTCCAGCAGGGGATCGTCGGGGCTGGTGAACTCGGCTCCGACGGTGGCGGCGTAGCGACCAGGGTGCGCGACTACGTATGAGCGGAATGCGCGGGCGAAGGCTGCCAATGCTTCGGTGCCGGAGCGGCCGTGCATCGCGTCGCGAACGGCGCGGTCGAGTTCGGTCATCGCGAGCACGGCGATGCCGTGCTGCACATCGGCCAGGCTGGCCACGTGCTTGTACAGGGAAGGTGTTCGGACACCGAGCTTTTCGGCAAGCAGACCCATGGCCAGGTTGTCATAGCCGACGTCGTCGGCGAGTTGGGCACCCGCACCGACGACGTCGGCTGTGGTCAGCCCGACCCTAGGCACGGGCCTGCTCCGCGAGGAACCGCAGCGCGAGTTCGGCCACCCGGTCCGGCGCGTCCGCGTGCGGGTAGTGCCCGGAACCCTCCGCCACCACGACGGTGCCGAGACCCGCAGGCATGAGAGCGACGATGGCGTCGCCTTCGGCTTCGGGGTTCGGGAAGTCGGGGTCCTCGGTGCCCATGATGATCAGCGCGGGGCTACTGATGTTCGGCAGCTGCGCCTCGGCATCGGCGGGAGTCGACTTGCCGGTCTTCATGAATTCCGCGAACCGGCCCGGTTCCTGCAGCTTCGCCGACAGTTCGGCCATGTACTGGTCGTAGTCGGCAGGCTTGATCGGGTAGGCGACGTTCAGGTAGCGCATCCACTGTCCGAGGCTCTTGAAGATCATGGTGTTCATCAGCGGCACCAGCCCCTTGCGGTAGCGCGGGACGGTGAACAGCGCGCCTGCGGCGAGCTTCTGGGTCTTGGTGAACGGGTTGAGTTCGATGATGGCGCTGACAAGTTCGGGCGCTTGTGCCGCAGCGATAGTGGCGGCCCCGCCGGAGATGGAGTGTCCGATGATGACCGCTGGACCGCCGAGGTGGCGGATCAGAGCGAGCAGGTCGCCCGCGACATCGGTCCGCGAGATCGCGTCACTGCCGTCGTGGGACTTCCAGTTCATGCTGGACTCTCCGTGTCCACGCAGGTCCGCCGCTGCGACCCGGTAGCCGGCGCCGACCAGCTTCGGCGCGAGCAACCGGAAAGCCTGGCGCCGGTCACCGATGCCGTGCGACAGCACGACCAGTGGGCCATCGCCGGTCACGTCGTAGGCGATCTGTCCACCATCGATGGTCAGGTACTCGGTCATGTCGAACTCCCGTTGTGCTGGTAGCTAATGCTGATAGCCATAAAGCTAATGCAATTAGCCAACCGTGTCAACACTCGCTTCAGGCCCTGGATGCGACCTTCGGCGCAGCGCCGAAGGGGGCGGGGGAGTGGGGGGTCGTCCGGCGGTACGGGAGGTTGTGGTCGCGCCGACAGCGTGCGCGGCCTGGACGACATCATGGCGAGCTGGTCGCCCGAAGACGTCGCCACCTTCGCCGCCTACCTCGAGCGGTTCAATACCGACATCGAGCGCTATCACGGCAGGCCGTGGCCGCGCCTCACGCCGTCGGCGCTGGACCGATAGGCGTTCGATTCGGGCTCGTTCCGGAAACGGCAACGATAGTTGCCGGCCGGCATGGCCGGAGAACATCCTTGGCGCCGTGAATGAAGAAACATCAGCAGTGAAGAAAATGGCCGTGGTTTATCACAGCGGCCATGGGCGTACGGAATGCTTCGCAAAGCATGTCGTCGCCGGCGCCAGGAATGTGGCAGGTGCAGAGGTTAGTCTGCTGAAGGCTGACCAGCTCGTCGCCTCGCCTGCTCGGTTGGCTACCTACGATGGCATTATCTGGGGTTCTCCCACCTATTTCGGAGGAGTCTCCGGGCCTTTCAAATCATTCATGGATTCGACATCGCCCCTTTTCCGCACCCAGGAGTTGCGTGGAAAACTTGCCTCCGGCTTCACGGTCTCGTCGTATCCATCGGGCGATAAACAATCAACGCTGATGTCCATGGTGGTGTTCTCGATGCAACACGGGATGCTGTGGGTCGGTAATCCGCTGGATTTCGAAAACAATGTCGGCGCGACTCCGGATCCAGCTGTCGATCGACTCGGATCATGGACCGGCGCGATGGCCCAAATACATCACAAAGCTCCCGTGGATTCCTTCGACAAGGGAGATCTGGCGACCGCGAAACTCTTCGGTGCGAACTTCGCCAGAACGTTGCATCGGATCTGAAGCCGCACTCGAGCGGCCCGGCAGCTCGGCGATCAGGTGTCCGAGGCCGAGTTCTGCGGCCATTGCGACACTCGATCCACACCGGCAGGCCGACGAGGAGTCTCGATGCCGTGGCCGGCTGTCTGTTTCTCCAGCGCCGACGGGGCTGTATTTGACATGGAGTGCACTCCAGGTCGTAGCGTCGGATCTTGGTAGTCATGACCCGGACCTGCCGCTGGACATCGCGTCCGGTGCTGAAGGAGGAGATCCCGCAATGATCCCGACCAGGAAACTCGGCGAACTGGCCGTAGGTGCGCAGGGGCTCGGCTGCATGGGGATGAGCCAGGCCTATGGCGTGCGCGATAGCGACGACGAGTCCATTGCGACCATTCATCGCGCGCTCGACCTGGGCGTGACCATGCTCGACACCGCCAATGTGTATGGGCCCGAAACCAATGAGCGGCTGGTCGGGCGCGCTATCGCCGATCGTCGTGATCAGGTGGTGCTCGCGACGAAGTTCGGCATCGTGTGGGGCGAGGACGGCACCATGAATGCGCGCGGTGACGCCGCCTATGTCAAGCAGAGTTGCGACGAGTCGCTGGCCCGCCTCGGTGTCGACCACATCGACCTCTACTACCAGCATCGGGTGGATCCGAACGTCCCGATCGAGGAGACCTGGGGCGCACTGTCGGAACTGGTCGCCGCGGGCAAGGTGCGCTACCTCGGCATCTCCGAAGCCTCGGCCGCAACCATCCGCGCCGCGCATGCCGTGCACCCGATCACCGCGCTGCAGAGCGAATGGTCGCTGTGGACACGGGACATCGAGGCCGAGGTGCTGCCGACCTGCCGCGAGCTTGGTATCGGCATCGTGCCGTTCTCCCCGCTCGGCCGCGGCTTCCTCACCGGCGCCATCACCTCCACCGCCGAACTCCCCGCCGACGACATGCGCCGCCAACTACCGCGTTTCGCCGACGACAACCTCGACCGCAACCTTGCTATCGTCGCCGCCCTGCGCGAGCTCGCCGCCGAAAAGGGCATCACCGCAGGCCAATTGGCCCTGGCCTGGGTCATGAGCCAGGGCGAGGACGTAATCCCGATCCCCGGTACCAAGCGCCGCACCTACCTCGAGGAAAACGTCGCAGCCACCGACATCACCCTGACCGCAGACGATCTCGCCCGCATCGACGCCGCCGCTCCCTCAGGAGCTTTCGCGGGCGCGCGCTATCCGGAGCGTCTCGCTCGAGCCGCCGGTCGCTGACCGAACCCACCTCGTCAGCCCTGAATGAAAAAGGTCCCGCGCCAAGGGAACTCGGCGCGGGACCGTTCGCTGATCATCTCTACGGACGGTAGAACTCGCCGTCCTGCACGCTCGCGGTGAAGGCTTCCCACTCGCCTGGGTTGAACACCAGTGCTGGGCCGTTGGGGTTCTTGCTGTCTCGTACCCCGACGAGTCCACTGTCGAGGAACGCGACTTCTACGCACTCCTGGCCTCCGCTGCTGTGGCTGCTCTTGAACCACTGCGCTCCGGGCAGGTCCACATTCACCGTTCGTTGCCTGGGACGAAACTCTCCTGTCGGTCCGCCGTAGCGCACGTCGAGCGAACATGATTGGTCGCCGACGCAAGGGCCGCTTTCTCCATGTGCTCAGTGGTCAGGTCCGGTTGGAGGCTGGCGCGCGCTTCATCATGCCCGCGGTCCTAAACGTAGATCGAATCTTACGTAGATCAGATCTACCTTAAGATTCCGCAAGCGAAGGATGTGCCGTCAGCGGGTGAGTTGCGAGGCGGCGGCTTCGGCGCTGAGGTCCGACAGCGACAGCAGGTGGGCCGGTGGGCGATCGAGTATCGGGCTGCTGTCTGTGTGCAGATCGGGGTGGATGTGCAGTAGCTCGCCGGGGGGCATGCGACGCCAGCCGGGGTCGGTGTCCATCGGCTCGCTGGCGATGACCACGGTCGGGGTTTCGGCCGAATCGGCTGAGTGGACGCGGATGGTTCCCTTGCTGCCCGCATGCCGGAGGTGTTCTCCTGCTTTGCGTTTCAGCATGTAGAGCTCGTGGGTATCGGGGTAGCGCAAGGCCCACAGCTCGGTGGTGGTGGTCAGGATCAGGTTGATCGCGAAGATCGGCAGCTGGTCGGCGACCCATCGGGTGGCGTCGGTGATCCCGGCGGTGACGTCACCGCCGTGCGCATCGATGTGTTGGGTGATCAGCGCGAAGAATCGTTCCGAGTCGGTGTCGCCCTGCACCAGTGCACGGTAAGGGCCCAGCTGCTCGTCGAGTCGTGGGAGATCTTCGATGACGCCGTTGTGGGCGAAGATGCGTCCGTTCTGGGTGAACGGATGGGTGTTGTTCACGGTGCGGGCACCAGTCGATGCGTGGCGGACGTGGGCGAGGAAGGTCGCCGACTCGCGGTGTTTGGCTTCGGTGGCGAACTGGCGGTCCGCGTAGGCGGCCAACGGCTGCTTCTCGACCAACGGCATGCCGTGTGTGTCGAAGGTGCCGAGGCCGGTGCCGTCGGGGTTCGTCTCGCTCTGGTGGTCCAGACTGTCTTCGGCATCGAGGAGCCAGAAGGTCGCCTTGACTCGCTGTGGGGACGCCGTCATTCCGAAAAGTCGGCACATGCCGGTCTCCTCCGTTATCCGAGCGCTGTGGCCGGTTTCGTAGCGGCGTGCCCATAACGGTCCGACAGCCCGCCGGGCACTAACAGTTCGGCCCATTGCGCGGTCAGGTCGAGCACCTCGGCGGCGCAAGAGTGTCGTTCGGCCATTCGCTCAGTGTTGCGCTGGAAACCGCGTTGCCTCGATCGACACGCCCGACCGATCTTCGTACGGATGGCCGACTTCGCTGGTTCGGCTACGGCCCGATGCGATCCAGCAGCCAGCGCGGACCGACCGTCACGGCCCCGAGCGGCTCGACTCGATCACGCAGTCCGCGATCCGCCGTCACGACGGTGATCGACCGGCCGTTGTCCTGCGCAGCGGCTGCCGCCACCACACCGACGATCGCGTCATCTCCCGATCCGTCCGCTGACACCACGCGCAGGTCGTCCGGGGCTGTTTGCTCGGCGACTGCGCTTTTCGCCGCCCCCTCGAGCACGACGACCACATCGGTCGGTTGCTCCAGGTGTTCTTTCAGTGAGGTCAGCTGCGTGAGCAATCGCCGGGCCGCGCCCGCACGGTCGCGCCACCAGCCATCGGGCCGCGAGCCGACGACATTGGCAGCGTCCACCACGATCAGCGGAACTTCGTCCTTCGTCACGCCCTCAGTCTCCTCCGCGCGGAATCCGAGAACGTTCGGTCCATACGGGGTGGTAGAGCTCGTGGATGGGCGAGCCGGTCAGTCGTCGGAGATCGCGAGCAGCCGAGCGCCGATCGCCAGCAGTGCCGCATCGACACCGGGGCGGGATCGCAGGTGGGGCATCAGCGCGATGTCGTTCATCATGGTCTGCACGGCCTGCACCCGGATTCGGGCACTGATCGGATCCCAGTCAGGGTGCACCTGAGTTGCCAGGTGCACCCACTCCGCGATGTAGGAGTGCTGAGCCGCTCTGGCTCGGTGTCGGTCGGCGTCGGGTAGGTGCATGGATTCCGAGACGAGCAACTGGACCAGGTCGGGGTCCTCGAAGGCGAACGCGCAGTAGCTGCGCAGCAGTCGGAACATGCCGTCGCGGGCGTCCGCGGCCTGCGCGAACGTGCGGTTCATCTCCCTCTGCATCCATTCGTCACCACGCGACATCGCGGCGACCAGGATGTCGGATTTGGTCGGGAAATGGTTGTAGACGCTGGGGCCGGAGATGCCGACGCCGGCACCGATATCCTCCATGCTCACGCCGGCGAATCCGTTGCCTGCGAAGAGTCGTGTTGCCTCGGCCAGGATGGCCTCGCGCCGCGATTGCCGGGTCAAAGACCCGAGGTGCTCCGTGCGCGCGGCGGACCCATCGGACAAGGCGATCGGCGCGTCGACGATGGTCGTGACGAGTTCCTCGATCAGGGCGCTGAACCCGGGCTCCGGAAGCGAAAGACTATGGAAGGAAAGGCTGTTGCCGGTCGCGAGCGCGCACCAGGCCAGCAGATCGGACGCCGCCGCATCCAGCTCGGGCCGGCGTTCGCTGATCAGCTCGGCGAATCGCGCGCCGATGCGTTTGGTCACCGCGCGTAGCGCCGCGCGATCATCGACGGACAACTGGCGGGATTCGCGGCGGACCAACACACCGACCCGCCTGTTCTCCAGCGTCGCCGTCACCACCGTTGCGATGAGGTTGTCGGCGGTGGCCGTCACCAGCACGCTGTCCAGGGTGTTCAGCGCTTCGCCGACGACGGTGGCCAGCAGATCCTGCTTGCCACGGAAATGCCGGTACAGCGCCGAAGGGCCGATGGCCACCGCCTCCGCCACATCGCCCATACCGACCTTGGCGTAGCCCTTCTCGTAGAAGAGATTCGCCGCCGCACGCAGAATCAGCTGACGCCGATTCGCGGGCCTGGTGCCGCGGACGGGGTCGCTGAGCGTGCGCTCCTCCGACCCACGCACCATGCCCTTTGCCTCCGATCATCGCCCTATGGCGAGCGTGTGATATTACCGCCTCGGCCCACTGCGTGCGGCCGCCGACGCTGCGAGGCGCTCGTTATCGGCGGGACCGGAGGGCGACCGGGCAACTGTCGAAAGGCAAGCCACGCAGACCCTGACGCCGCGTGTCAGCGCCATGTCAGCGGAGGCGGGCAACGTTTCCCGCAAGCCGGACGCACGAGGTACCGAATGGCAGGGACTCGGTGTCGTGGCGAAGAGCCGATCGAAAGGGATTGAAATGTCTGATACCGCATTGTCCGAATTCGTCGAGGCCACGGCGACCGAGCTGGACATCCCCGGTGTCGCGGTCGGAGTGTGGGTCGGCGGTAAGGAGGTGTTCGCTTCTCATGGCGTGACCAGCCGCGACAATCCGCTGCCCGTCGACGCGGACACCGTGTTTCTGCTCGGCTCGGTGTCGAAGACCTTCACCGCGACCGCGCTCATGCGGTTGGCCGCGGAGGGGCGGATCGACCTGGACTCGCCGGTGCGGCACTATGTCCCCGAGTTGGAGCTCGCCGACGAGCAGGCTGCGGCGGAGTTGACGGTGTTCAATCTGCTCAATCACACTGCGGGACTTGGTGTGCGGCTCATCGTCGAAACCGGTGACGGTGACGACGCGCTGGCCGGGTATGTGGCGCGCATGCGCGAGCTGGATCAGATCGCACCGGTCGGCGCGCGGGCCTCCTACAGCCAGGCGGGATACAACCTGCTCGGGCGGATTATCGAGAAGGTCACCGGTCTCACCTTCGAAGCGGCGGTCGTGTCGCTCGTCCTCGAGCCCGTTGGGCTGTCGAACACCGTCTACGCGCCTGCCGATGTCATGGTTCGGCGGTTCGCCGTCGGTCACAACCTCGGCGCGGACGGCACCCTCGCCGTCGCGCGGCAGTGGAAGGACACCCGCGGCAACAACCCCGGTGGCGGTCTCGCGTCGTCGGTGTCGGACCAACTCCGTTGGGCGCGTTTCCAGCTCGGTGACGGCCGGGCGGAAAGCGGCTTCGATGTGCTGCCCTCCGATGCGCTGGCGCGGATGCAGGAACCGACGGTCGCGTTGAAGGGCAGCACGCTCGGCGACGCGTTCGGCATCTGCTGGTTCCTGCGTGCGGTGGACGGTGTGCGCACCGTCGGGCACGGCGGGTCGGGCAACGGCCAGTTCGCCGAGCTGCTCATGATTCCCGAACACGCCTTCGCCATCACCGTCATGTCCAACTCGGGACCGGACGACGGCATCCTGTTCAACCAGGCGGTTGCGCGCTGGGCATTGGAGCACTACCTGGGAGTGATCGATCGGCAGCCGGTGCCGCTGCCCCACGACGCGGTGCGGGCACGAGAAGTGGTGGGCGACTACGACATCGATGTCATGCGGCTCACCATCGATAGCGATGGCGAGGGGCTGACGGTCGCGGTCGGCATTAAGCCGGAGATCCGCGCGGCATCCGACACCGAACTCCCCCCGGACCTGTCCGCAGCCGGCCTCGGACTGCTGCCCGACGACGAGTACGTCGTCACCGGCGGCGGGCTCCAGGGGCAGCGCGGCTACTTCACCCGCGACGAACACGGGCAGATCGTCGGGGCCGACCTCGCAGGTCGGCTGTTCACCCGCGCGCCCGACGCGGCCCAGTAGACGAAGCAGGGGCGACCCAACCCGCCGGCACAAGACCAACGGGACCTGGTGGCGGGCGTTTCCATTGTGGCAGAACAGGACCCTTGCGATCAGTTGACTGCGGTTCGCAGGCCGAGGCCAGCAGCGGGCAGGATCGTCGGCTGCCCGCCCGGGGAGATCCTCGCTCCTAGATGTTGAAGCCGCCGCCGCAGATCAGGGTCTGGGCACTGACGTAGTCGGATTCGGGGGTGCAGAAGAGGTAGACGGCGCCGGCCGCTTCCTTGGGCGTGCCTGCACGGCCCAGCGGGATCATCTGTTCCATGGCGGCGAGCAGATCGGGATTGACGCCGACCTTGATCTCCTTGCCCTGCACGTCGATCGTGCTGTCGCCGTCGGCCGACGCTTCGGTGAGCCGAGTCTTGATGAAGCCGAACGCGACCGTGTTCACGGTGACGTTGTAGCGACCCCACTCCTTGGCAAGAGTTTTGGTCAGGCCGGTGATGCCCGCCTTGGCCGAGGAGTAATTGGCCTGTCCCGCATTACCTCCCGTGCCGGCAATCGACGAGATATTGACGACCTTGCGGCAGGGGATCGGCTCGCCGGCCTCCTTGGCCTTCTTGGCGGCCGCGGCGATCACCGGCTGCGCGGCGCGCAGAATCCGGAACGGCGCCTTGAGGTGCACGTCGAGGATGGCGTCCCACTGCTCGTCGGTCATCTTCTGGATCACCGAATCCCAGGTGTAGCCCGCATTATTGACAATGATGTCCAGGCCGCCGTAGTTCTCGACCGCGGTCTGCACGAAGCGCTCGCCGAAGTCGGCGTCGGTGACGCTACCGATGCATGAAACAGCCTGTCCACCTGCGGCTTCGATCGCGGCGACCGTTTCCTTCGCCGGTTCGGCATCGAGATCGTTGACCACGACCTGCGCGCCTTCGGAGGCGAGCTTCAGCGCGATCTCACGGCCGATGCCACGGCCGGAGCCGGAGACAATGGCGACCTTGCCATCCAGAGTTCCCATGTGCTGCATGTCCTTTCGGGTGATCATACGGCGACGACAGCGTCGCCGGTCAGCGTGACGGTGCCGTCGGCGAGTGTGACGGCCAGTTCGAGGGTGGCACGGCGTTCGCCGTCGACCCGGTCGATCGAGGTGACTTTGCCGGTGGCGGTGGGCTTTGCGTGCACCGGCGTGATCGCGGCGAAGCGCACCCGGTAGGAGCGAATCGACTGCGGGTCGACCCAATCGGTGAGCAATCGGCCGAGGTAGGCCATCGACAGCATGCCGTGGGCGAACACGTCGTCGAGTCCGGCGGACTCGGCCACATCGATGTCGATGTGCATCGGATTGTGATCGCCGGACGCGCCGGCGAACAGCGCCAACGTGGTACGGGAGATCGGGCCGATCGACAAGGGCGGCAGTTCGGCGCCGACCTCGACGGCTTCGGTGATCGTCACTTGCCTGCCTCCGGATTCCGCACGACGATTATGCTTTTCAGCTCGGCGACGAGATCACCGTTCGCCCTGGTGACCTTGGATGTCTTCTCGATGAATTGGAGCGCGCCGCCCTTCTTGCTGTAGACGTTGCCGATGGTCGGGGTCGCGGTGAGGACGTCGCCCGCGACCGCGGTCGAGTGGTAGGTGAAGGACTGCTCGCCGTGCAGTACCCGGCGCAGGTCGACGCCGAGATCAGCAAGCCAGGCGAAGGAGTCGGGGTTTTCCAGTTCGATGCCGAACAGGAAGGTCGGGGGCACTGGCAGATCCGCGTGGCCCGCGGCGCGTGCCGCCTCGAGGTCGGTGAAGACCGGATTGGTTTCACCGATCGCCTCGGCGAAGAAGCGCAGCCGTCCCGCTTCGATGGTCGAGGTGGTCGGTGGGAGTTGCTTGCCGATCACGCTGGGGTCCACCGGCATCGGTCAGCTCACTTTCTCGTACAGGGTGACGACCGCCGCGCCGCCGAGCCCGATGTTGTGCTGCAGAGCGACTGTCGGATCGCCGTCGACCTGCCGGCCCGCGGCCTGTCCGCGCAGCTGCCATACCAACTCGGCGCACTGGGCCAAGCCGGTCGCGCCGAGCGGGTGGCCTTTGGACAGCAGGCCGCCGGACGGGTTGGTGACGACCCGGCCGCCGTAAGTGTTGTCGCCGTCGTTGATGAACTTCTCCGCGGTGCCCTCCGGGGTGAGGCCGATGGCCTCATAGGTGAGCAGTTCGTTGGCGGTGAAGCAGTCGTGCAGCTCGACGACGCGAATGTCGGTGGGGGACACGCCGGATGCTTCGTAGACCTGCTGGGCGGCGGCCTTCGACATGTCGTAGCCGACGATCTTCGTCATGTCCTGCTCGGTGAATGTCGACGCGAAGTCGGTGGCCATCGCCTGTGCCTTGATCACAACGGAGCCGTCGAGACCGTTCTTGCGGGCGTATTCGTCGCTGACGATGACGGCGGCGGCCGCACCGCAGGTGGGCGGGCAGCACTGCAGGCGGGTCAGCGGGCCGTAGATATGGGGCGCGGCCAGTACTTCTTCCACGGTGACCGCGTCCTTGAACACCGCGAACGGATTGTTGGCGGCATGCTTGCGCGACTTCACCGAGATCTTCGCGAACGTCTCGGGTGCGGTGCCGTACTTCTCCGCGTACTGACGCCCGGCCCCGCCGAACATCTGCGCAGCGAAGGGGGATTCATCGCGCTCCTGAATGCGATCCATCACCGCGTTGAAGCGAGCGAACGGCGTCGGCCGATCGGTGTAGCCCATGGCGAGCGCGCCACGCTGCATCTGCTCGAACCCGACGGCCAGCACGATGTCGGCCGCGCCGGATTCGACCGCTTGCCTGGCCAGGAACAACGCGGTCGAACCCGTCGAGCAGTTGTTGTTGACGTTGACCACCGGAATCCCGGTCTGTCCGAGGCCGTAGACAACTGCCTGACCGCAGGTCGAATCGCCGTACACATACCCGGCATAGGCCTGCTGAATCGCCGAGTACTCGACCCCGGCATCCTGCAGCGCCGCTCGCGCCGCCTTCGTGCCCATCACGTCGTAAGTCTCGGATTTGCTTGGGGTGGTGAAGGGGATCATCCCGACCCCTGCCACCACGGCTCGTCTACTCATCGCCATCCCTCACGCTCATTGTTCGAGCTAGTTGATATTCACTTAGTGAACACCAGGCGGGTTTGGTCGCGCAATGGCCGAGCCGTCTCTGCGCACTCCGCATGTCGATGCCACCGCCGACCGGGTCCTCGCGGCAGGCAGTGAAGCTGGCATTCTCAGCAAGCCGACGGTGGCCAGGTCCTCCAGTGAGATCGAGGTGCGTGCAGCCGGTGGATGCCGGGAAGACACTGCGAGCATGCGGGTTTCGCTGATCAGGACCGGGCCTGCGATGAAGTCGGGCTCCTCGATGGGTCGGCCGATCAACACCGAGAACGCGGCGGCCCGCGCCTGGTGTGAGTACGGTCGAAACCACGACATCGACGGACGGAGCCGACAAGATGACGAGTGCCGACGTACTTGCCGATGCTTACGGGCGCATTCAAGAGGTGGTGCACGAGGCGGTGGACGGCCTGACCGAGGACCACCTGGCCTATCGGATCGACCCGGGCGCGAACTCGATCGCCTGGCTTATCTGGCACCTGACACGGGTGCAGGACGATCACGTCGCCGACGTGGCAGGCGTGGAGCAGGTGTGGACCGCGCAGGGCTGGTACCACCGGTTCGGCCTGCCGATCGACCGGCGCACCATCGGATACGGCGACCGTCCCGAGAACGTCGTCGCCATCCAAGCCCCTGCCGACCTGCTCCTCGGTTACTACGACGCGGTCCACGAGCAGACTCTGCGGTTCGTTCGAGGTATCACCGACGAGGACCTCGGCCGGATCGTCG
Organism: Nocardia sp. NBC_01009; assembly: GCF_045208035.1. Classification (NCBI taxonomy): domain Bacteria; kingdom Bacillati; phylum Actinomycetota; class Actinomycetes; order Mycobacteriales; family Nocardiaceae; genus Nocardia; species Nocardia sp. NBC_01009. The sequence goes on from NZ_CP108695.1 coordinate 2,740,756, forward strand.
ACACCAGATGGGACCCGCCGGTCACTCTCAGTGTCCGTCTGATCAGCGTGATCTCCGATGATCTGCAGCACGCGGGCCAGGCCGCCTACATTCGCGGAGTGATCGAGCGGACGAAGTAGAGCGGCCGGTGCGCACCACCGCGCGCTGAAAAATCAGACCGCCCACCGTAGCTTTCCTGCCGAACCGAGGGCATCAGGCCGGTGCGCCGACCCAGGTGGTGAGGGCTTCGGTCAATCCGGCGGTAGTGGGTTCGTCGGCGGCCCAGGCGATGTAGCCGTCGGGACGCAGCAGTGCCGCAGCCGGGGCCGGAATGTCGCCGATGCCGGGGATGGTCCAGCGGTCGGTACGGCTTTCGGCGGTGACGATATCGACCCGGTCGTGCCATTGCGGTATGGCCGGAACGTCGTTTCCGCCGAGTATCAAGAGCACCGGCCGACCGGAGCGCAACAGAGTGTGGACTCGGGTATCGCCGCCCTTGGTCGTGAGGTCGGCGTCCGGCACGCGGCGGCCGGCCAGTGGATGGTCGGCTTTGGTGTCGTAGCGGATATCGAGGGCGGTGATCATGAGGCCGAGGCGGTGGCGCACCTGGTCCGTGTCGATCAGGTTGCTCATGATGTCGCGTAGCGCGTCGGTATGCGGGCCGGAGCGCGACAGTGCCGTCTGGGCCCTCGTGTTGTGCAGGACCCGGGCGGCGATGGGGTGGCGCTCGGTCTCGTAGGTGTCGAGCAGTTCGTCGGATGCGTTGCCGTGCAAGGTCGCAGCGAGCTTCCAGCCGAGGTTGACCGCGTCCTGCACGCCCAGATTCTGGCCCTGGCCGCCGGCCGGGTAGTGGATGTGGGCGGCGTCGCCTGCCAAGAACACCCGAGCATCGAATACGCCGTCGCCAACCCCTACGAGCCCGACCGCCTCGAACAAGTCGTCGACCCCGTTCGCTACCCTCGCACCGCTCAGTTGGTGGCAGACCTCTTCGCCGGCGATGTCGACGCGAAGTTCGATTACGGCCTCCGCGTCATCCTCGCCGGAATCCTCGCTACCCGAACGGCTCCCGAGCGCTCGTAACGAGATGCGGTCACTGAAATAGTGATCTGGAAATCGTGACAGACCGGTTCGCTATCGGCTGTGCTGACCGGTTGCTCAATAATTCGCTGTGCGAGCTGCGATGACAATGCCGGGCCGAAGACTGGTCAGTACCAGTGATGTTCCTGCCAGAATGCCCACGCGCCCGCGGGACTGCCGTACACCTTCTTCATGTAGTCATATGTCCAGCGGATTTGGGTCACCGGATTGAACAGCCAATCGGCGCCGTGGGTGGCCATCTTGTGCGGCGGCAGGGCCTGGCCGAGCCCGTACGCGCCGCTGGCTGGGTTGACGGCCAAGAAGTCCCAACTGCTTTCGCGCATGACGACATTGTCGAAGGCCCAGAAATCGTAGAGCGGCACGATCGACATCGCCATGAGTCTGGTGGCCGCACGGACCGGCGCCAAACTGGAGCCGACCCGCGTTTCCGCGGAGCCGGACGGCAACGTGGAATCCGCATGGGGGACAGTGGCATCGAACTGTGCGGGTGCGGCAGTGGCGGGAGTGACCCCGATGGCGAGCGCGCAGCTGGCCGCTGCGAGGGCAGCTTTGACGTGCGGCACGACTTGCTCCTTCGCGTCCGGTGAGTGAAGCTCGAAGCTGGTAACGCCACAGTCAGCAAATCACTGGTCAGTGCCACCGTGCGGCATACCGCCCGGAGTGTCGGCGAAGGAAACGTGCGCGGAAGCGGGCTAGCGGTAGTCGGGGTTCTCGAAGTCGAACCGGCACCCTGCGTCCCACTCGGAGCGCTGATTGCCGTGCGCGGGAATGCCGTCGTTGTCCTTCAGCATGCGGGCAAGGTGCAGCAGATTCCAGGTCATGAAGGTCGTATTGCGGTTGGTGAAGTCATTGTCGGGACCGCCTGAACCAGGATCCAGATAGGACGGCCCCGGTCCCGCTTCGCCGATCCAGCCTGCGTCGGCCTGCGGTGGAATGGTGTAGCCGAGATGCTGGAGGCTGTAGAGGATATTCATCGCGCAGTGCTTGACGCCGTCCTCGTTACCGGTGATCAGGCACCCGCCGACCCGGCCGTAGTAGGCGTACTGGCCGCGCTCGTTGAGTATCGACGAATTGCCGTACAGCCGCTCGATCACCTGTTTGGTGACGGAACTGTTGTCGCCCAACCAGATCGGTCCGGCCAGCACCAGGATGTCGGCGTCCATCACCTGCCGCTGCAATTGCGGCCACTCGTCGGTGGCCCACCCGTGCTCGGTCATGTCCGGCCAGACCCCGGTCGCGATGTCGTGGTCGACGGCGCGAATATGCGAAACCTGAACCCCGTTCTTCTCCATGATTCGGGCGCTCACGTCGATGAGTCCCCGGGTGTTGCTCGGTTCGGGCGACCGCTTCAGTGTGCAGTTGATGAACAGCGCCCGTAGATCGTCGTAGCTGGTCATAGTGGTCTCCTCGGGTACCACGAGATGCGGAATCGGCCGGATCCGATAGCCACAGGCCAGCAGGGCGTCGGCCTGAGAATCGAACGATAACCCGCTCCGCGCCAGCCGAGTCGCGCCGTCACCATCTCGTCATGGACCTACTCGTCGGTCCCCGCAGGACGCGTCGAGCGGGGAGGACGGGATGCCCAGGAGAGGTGAGGCGTGCACTTTGTTGACTTAATGGTGTAAGAAATGCACTATTGAGTCGATAGAGTGCATTCACCGCACTGGATGATCGGGAATCGGCGGGGACAGCCGGGAAGAATGTCGACGGTGAACAGGAGTCGAATGCCTTCGGTGCGGATCGCAACGCGCGAACTGGTACGCGAGCGAATCCTCGCGGCCGCCATCGAGCTGGCGAGCACCACCGAATGGAACAGCATCCGAATGGTCGATATCGCCGAGCGTGCGGGGGTGAGCAGGCGGACTGTCTTCAATGAATTCGAGTCCAAGAGCGGTGTGCTGGAGGCGATGGCCTGGCACAATACGTCGCGGTATCTGGAGGGTGTCGCAGCGCGGCTGGCCGAGCACGGCGACGATCCGGTAGCGGCGGTCACGGCGGTGACGGAATTCGTGCTCACGACCATCGCCGCGGATCCCTTGGCGCACGCTGTGCTCAATGCGCCACCGGGCACGCCCGACGACCTGCTCGCGTTGGCGACGACCCGATCCGCGCCGTTCATCGAGGCCGCTACCCAGCTGAATATCGCCTTCGCCCAACAGCATTGGGTCCGGTTGATTCGCGCCGACGTCGACGTGCCGTTCGTCGCGGAAAGTCTGGTCCGGCTGTTGTTCAGTCATATGCTCCGGCCCTCGGGCCCGCCGGAGCGGATCGCGCGATCTTTCGGGCAGCTCGTGCAGGCGCTGCTCACGGCCTCCGATCCGCCACGAACCGAATGAGGTTCGGCGGCAAGCCAACGCAGAAGGGATTTGTCAACGATGACTGAATCTGATCAGGAACTGCCCGCCTCCGCCGCGCACTATCGAGGCGGTTCCGGTGCACCGCTCGTGCTGCTGCACGGCGGCACCAGCTCGTGGCGGTGCTGGGAATCGTTGCTGCCCACGCTCATCGACAAGCACGATGTGCTCGCGCCGAACCTACCCGGGCATGCGGGCAGGCCGAGCAGCCAACCGCTCGCGATCGGCGGTCTCGCCGACGCGGTCGAAACCGTTATGGACGAAGCCGGATTCGACACCGCGCATATCGCGGGCAACTCGCTCGGCGGTTGGGTGGCCATGGAGCTTGCGCGCCGCGGGCGTGCCCGCAGCGTGGTTGCGCTCTCGCCTGCGGGAGGCTGGCTGCCGACGGAAACCCGGGTTCCGAAGATCTTCGTATCCATGCGCAGACAACTGCGGTTGGGTTACTTCGCGATTCCATTGGTCATGCGCGTACCGGCGCTGCGGCGGATTCTTATGCGCATCGTCTGCGAGCACGGTGACCGGCTCTCGCCCAGGCAGGCGATGGACGCGGCCCGCGATGCGCTCGCCTGCACCCTCGTCGACAATCTGGTCCACCCGGTTCCCGCGCAAACCGAACCCTACGGCGATCTCGGCATCCCGATTCTCATGGCTTGGGGCGAATATGATCGGCTCCTCATCGCGCCTCGATACTGCGACCCTTGGCGTCTCCTCGTGCCTGCCGCCGGTTGGCGCACTCTCCCCGGTGTCGGCCACGTCCCCATGTACGACGACCCGGCTCTGGTCGCAGACACCATCCTCGACTGGGCACTACGAGCCTCGGCAACCCGGCAAACCGGCTGACGGATCCGGGCTGTCCGCGCCGTGGGAAAGCAGGAGGCCGGGCCCGGTGCCGTGCACGAGAGCGGCGAGTTCGGAGGCGGTCGAAGGTGTCATACCGTCACGCTAAAGTTTCACGCCTATGTCAGGGTCAACCTGCTGGGAGGTGGATCGCATGCGAATCGGAGAACTGTCCGCGCAAACCGGAGCCAGCCCGCGCCTGTTGCGCTATTACGAAGAGCAGGGCCTGATTTCGGCCGACAGAGAAGGCAACGGCTACCGCAACTATGGCGCAGATGTGCCCGTGGTGGTGCGGCAGATCCGTGCGTTGTTGGCGGCCGGGCTGTCCACCGAGGTGATTCGCGACATCCTGCCCTGCGCGCCCGGGTCCGTACCGCAGCTGGAACTGCATCCCGACATGCTCGCATTGCTGCGCAGGGAACTCGACGCCCTCGAGGCCAAGATGGACTGCCTTGCCGAAACGCGGGACATCCTGTCCTGCTACCTGAATGCGACAACCGCACTGCGCGATCGGTGCTGAACTGATCGATGGTGCGCTTGCCGTCAAATCGGGTATGCGCACAGCCGGAGCCCACGCAGCAGTGCTGTTGCCGCCCCCGCCGATCCAGGTCATGGCCGCTCCCATGCCGTGGTGGGTTGGTCTCGGACCTCGCCGAATCCGCCGCACTGGATCGGTGCGCGACGGATTCGCCGATGTGGCGCCGCGATCAGGCCACTGGTTCGAGGCTGGGTGGTTTCCAATCACCCTCGGTGGCAGCAGTTTTGGGCGAGTAGAGCCGCAGCGTGAGGGAGAACTTCCCCGATGCCGGTATCGGCAGCCAGTTGCCGGTGGGCACACTCGGGCCCGGGTTGGCGTTCTGGACGGCGATCTCGACCGAGCCGTCGGCGCCGGGCACGACGGGCACCTGGTGGCCGACCGCGTAGATATTGTCCGGGTTCGGGATGAAGAAGCTGTCGACGTCGTAGGCGGTGATGGACCAGAATGCGGCGACGGGTGGCAATTGTCCTGCGGGGAAGCGGATTCGGAAGCGACGTGGGGCCCCGTTGTCGTCGGCATTGCCGAAGACCGTCGGGTAGATCGCGTCCTGCGGCAGGTTCGCGCCGAGACCGGACAACGCGATATAGGCGCGCTGTTTGTAGTTGGTGCCGTAAGTGCCGACGTTGGTCGCGAACTTCCAGCCGTTCTCGTCTTTGATCTCCGGGTTGACGTAGTCGGCGATCTGGCGCTTCGCGTCGGCGACCGCGGCATCGAGATCGGCGGCGGCGAGTTTGTCGACGTTGCCGCCGGGCATGATGCCGATGCCGGCGAAACGCTTCATCGCATCGGCGTCCGCGGCGGCGGGTGGGTCGGTCGCCATCAGCGCGCTCATTCGATCGAAGAACGCGCGCCCGTCCATGGCGGCGACCCGCTTCACCGGCGGGATCGCGGTGGGATCGGTGACGTGGGTGCGGCTGACGGTGCCGCCCTCGTTGCCCTGCGCCCACTCACTCAGCGGTACCAGCTTCAACTGCTGCTGCAGTGCTTGCACGGCCGCGGTGTCCGCGTCGCCGTTGATCTGGATCCGGCCGATGATCCAGACCGTCGGTGTCGGCATGGACAATTGGGTGGTGTTCGCGGGCAGTGTGCCCGACCAACCGGGACCGGTGATCACGTAGGTGTAGGGCGGAGACGTTGTGCCGGAGGTGGTTTGCGGTTCGACGCTGCTGGGATCGTGGACGGTGTTGCTCCACGCGTCCAGGATCTGCATCAGCCAGTAGCGTCCGGCGTCCATGGCGGGAACCTGCAAGACCATCGGCTCCGAGCGCACGTCGAGCCAGGCCTGCGAATACAGCGTGTCGAGGTTCAGCCGGACCACCTCTTTGTCGGCCGGATTGGGCAATACACCGTGGTCGAACGAATTGACAGGCGCGGCGACGGCTCGGGTCGCGTCCATCAGCACGAGCGGGTACCCGAAAATGTAGGCCTCGGTCGCCATCGACTTCACATCACCGGCCGCCGCCGAGCCGGCGGTGGTCGAGCCGGCGGTGGTCGAGCCGGCCGTGGTCGAAGATGTCGATTCGCTGTCGTCGCTGCACGCGACCAGGCCGAGTCCGGCCACTGCCATCGCACTGATGCCGAGCATGGAGCGGCGGGAGAATTGTCCCGCACCGTGGTGTTCGAAGGCACTGTCCTTGCGATTCATAGCACTCCCGAGGTAGATCCAGCGGACTGGGACACGAGACATGGAACGCGGCTAGAAATTTGCCATAGTCCTGAAGCGCACTTGAAAATATCTCATCACCAAATGTTCTGCGCGATAGCTTCCGGTCACTCCAACTTCGCTACGTGATAGCGCCACCCGATCTCGCCGAGCTGAGTCGAAGGGGGCCTGGCTGCGGAAATCGCCGGCCGATGGCTTCGGCCCACCAGTCTGCGAGGACGTGCGGATCGGCGCAGTCGACGGGTGATCTGAAAGTCATGTGCCATGGTGCGGATGATAAGCAGCGGCACCGACAGCAAGCGGCTTCCGAACGCTCGGGGGCGATCCGCTGGACGACTGCGGCGCGTCGGCGCGCCGGCCGGGCCGCAATCGTCCGGGATCGGCGATCACTTCAGCATGTCGACGACCTGTCGGGTGGTCTCGGCGACCAAACCACTGTCCGCTTGCGCAGTGGGATCGGAATGTGTTGTCAGCACCGCTATTACGATCGGCGCCGTGCTGCCGACCGGCCAGGTGACGGCGACGTCGTTGGCCGATCCGTAATCGCCGGTGCCGGTTTTGTCGCCGGTCTTCCACTCGGCGGGCAGGCCGGCGTGAATGCGGGTTGCGCCGGTGGTACTGGCGAGCAGCCAGGTCGTCAGCTGTCGTCGCTCCGGCTCTGCGAGCGCATCGCCGACCGTCAGCGCCCGATAGTCGGCGGCGAGTGCGGCGGGGGTCGTGGTGTCGCGCTCATCGTCGGGTACGGCGGTGTTGAGGTCCGGTTCCCAGCGGTCGAGATGGCTGACCTGGTCGCCGAGGGTCCGGAGGAACTGGGTGAGGGCTTGCGGGCCGCCGAGCAATTTCAGCAACTGGTTGCCTGCGGCGTTGTCGCTCTTGGTGATTGCGGCGTCGCACAACTCCGATACCGACATGCCGCTTTCGACACGAGGGCCGGTGACCGCCGAACCGCCGGCGGCCGCGACCTCTGCTTCGGTGAAATGGATGATCTGATCGAAGTATCCGGTGTCGAGCGGATGTTCGCGCAGCAGCGCGGCGCAGGCGAGTGTTTTGAAGGTCGACAACATCGGAAACCGTTCGTCCTTGCGGTACCCGACGGTCTTACCCGAGTCGGTGTCGATCGTGAACATCCCGAGCCGGGCCTGGTGCTGCTGTTCGATGCCTGCCAGCCGGGTGTCGGAGGGCTGGACGGTGGATGCGGGAGCCGGGCTCTGCGTGCCGGACTCGCATGCGCCGAGCACCGGCAGTAGCGCCAACGCCAGCACGGCAATCCGCGAGCGGACCGGTGCACTCCTGTTGAGCTGTCTCATGGGGGCACCACATCACAGAGCTGGTACGGCTGTCCAAGACCAAAAGGTGTGAGAACCGATATCCGCGCCGATATCGTTGCACGTCGGACGGGTCGTCGCGGCTTCGTTGTCTGGAGCGGCAACGGCTTCGGCCGGTGATCCGGTATGCATGGCGCCGCCGGCCGACTTCGCGAATGTGCCGCGCTCCCCGGTGGCCACCGCCTCGCAGTCGGCGCCGGGTGGGCGAATCCGGTCACCCCGGTCACAGCGGTGGCCACCGATGGCATCGCTCGGCGAAGGTGCGCTACGGCAGGTCGGTCGCGCGTGCAGGGTAGGGCCGGGGAAGCTGCCGTGATATATCCACGCCGTGGTGCGCAATCCGGGCAGGATATCGAGATCCGCTGTCCGCTGGACGATCCCGGTGCGGGCTGGGCGAGGCCGCAGGCTCGAGACTGCACTTTCAGCGGTGCTCGAGGTCAGCGTGTTCGGCTGCGGGCGCGCGGACGTCCTCGCCGCGCGTCGGGGCGAACCAGGTTGTGTAGAAGGTGATCGCCAGTGCGCCGAAAGTGCCGAGGATCGCGATGCCGAAGGGGACAGGGTGGTTCGCCATCGGAAGGGCAAGGTAGCGGATGCACAGCAGCACCCCCGCGAACACGGCGATACCGAAGGCCACCAGCCGGATCCGCGCGCGATCCCAGCCCCGGTCCGGGTCGCGCAATGCGGACTCGACGGTCAGGCACAGCGCGGCGCCGACGACGAGGTCGATGCCGTAGTGCGCGCCGAGCCCGAGCGTCGCGACGAGGGTGCACACCAGCCAGAATGCGCCGCCCCAGCGCAGCCACCGCGGTCCGCGCCGGGAGTGGATGAACAGCGACAGCGCCCACGCAGTGTGCAGTGACGGCATGCAATTACGCGGCGTGAAATCGTCGAACGGCATGGATTCGACCGAAGCCGGCACCAGTGGAACGGTATTGGGCCATACGTTCGCCAGTTCCATACCGTGGCCCCACGACCCGAATGCGAGGATCGGCCCGACGACGGGGAAGACCACGTAGAAGATCGGGCCGATGAGGCCGAGTGTCAGGAACGTGCGCACCAGGTGGTGCCGCGGCCACGAACCTGTGGTGACACCGCGCAGCTGCCAGATGGCCACCACGATGGCGGCGACAGGAAGCTCGAAATACACCCAGCGCACCACGCCCAGCGGCACCGGTCCCGCCACGTCGAGGGCGTGGCCGACGAGCCACGACGGACTGCCGAGTGCACGATCGGCCAGTTGCACATAGGGATCGAGGACTTGCGGGCACGTCCATGCGGTGATGTCCAGCCAGATCTCGCCGACCTTCGTCGCGAGAATGAGCAGCGCGCCGAGTGCGATGGTGTGTAGTGCCGTCCGCCGCCGCGTGCCGGTCCACCGCAGTGCGGCGATGACCGCCAGTAGCGTGAGCACGATGGTCGGGCCATTGCCGACGGTGAACGGTCGACCCTCCAGCGTCCGGATGGTCACGAAGACCAGGTCGAGGCCGACCGCGGCGGCGAGTGCGGTCACGCGGACCCGGGTGGTCACGCCGACCAGCGCGAGCAGGAAGCCGGCCCATGGTGTCGTCGCGGACTTGGGTGTCCCGGCGTAGTCGCGGAAAAGGCTGGTCAGCGGGCCGAGAGCGTGGATATGGGCGGCTACGATCTGGCCTGCGACGAGCACCGATATCGCAGCGACGATGCCGCACCAGACGGCCGGTGCGCGACGCTGCTGGAACCGCGCAAGACCCACCCGCTCGGGAGGTGAGGTCGAACGGCCCTGCGCGTCGTGAATAAGCATTCGGTCATCGTAAACACGATGTGAACACGACCATGCGGGCCGGTTAATGGAGTCCGATCTCACCCACGATCGCGAAAACCCGCGGCTGCCTGCCGAAGCCGGTCACCCCCGAGCCTACCGGGGACCGCGCGGCCGTTGTCTCGGTGACCCGGATCACGATCGGGACCGGATCGCTTCGATGCACCAGCAGCGTGACGCGGTGCCTACGGCCGATGCCACTGCCCGCGGAAGTAATCCGTCGGCAGTGGCCCGCGTCCGGCGCTGCCGTCGCGTGCGAACGGTGACGCGAATCGCGTGCGCTACACGTCAGCGGTGATCAGCTCACGCGCCGGTTTCTCCGACGGACAATCCTCCGAGGGAGAATCCTCGGGCGGACAATCCTCAGGCGGGAGTAGCAGGCGGCGGCGCGTTCGCCGGTACGCCCACTGCAGCAGACCGATTCCGCCGATTCCGGCCACCGCGATCGCGACGCTGACTTGCCAGCCCGGCGGGGCCCAGGTGAGCGTCAGCTCGGCGTTGTCGGTGCCTGCCGGAATATCGGCGGCGAGGAAGGTTCGCGCCACCGTTGTCGCCGAGATCTCCTTGCCGTTCACGGTGATTCGGTGGCCGGGCCAGGCGAGCCGCGCAAACACCACACGACCGCCGCCGGACGACGTGACACGGACATCGCTGCGGAAACTGCCCTGCGAGATCGACGTGGCTGTCACGTCGTGGGTATCGGCGATCACGCCGTTCACGGTGGAGATGCGGCCGCTTTCCCGTTCCAATACCCAGATATAGCGTTCGTGGCCCGGATAGTCGACCCACTTCCAGCCGGACGGCGCGGCGTGGTCGCGTGCGTCGGGATATTGAGCGCGTTGCAGCACCACCCGGTCGACCTTCATCAGGTCGACAATCGTTCTGCCGGTGGACGGTTCGGTGGCGAAGGCGCGGCGGAACCCGTCAGCACAGGTGCTGCCGTCCCAGGCCATGCACACCAGGTCGCTGAACGCGGCGTGGCCGATGGGGGTGTAGCCGTTGACATAGTGGAGCCCGAGGTTCTTTGCGTAGCTGCCGATGGACAGTGAGCCGTAGGCGCCCGCGAGACTCTTGTCCTCCGGTCCCACCAGCACGCGGTCGGCGAGTTGCAGTGTGACACCGTCGAAATCAGGGAAGGCGGCGACCATCTCCGAACGTCGTTCCGGGAAGTTGTAGGACATCGGAGTCGGCGGCGCGCCCTGCACTTGGGCGTAGGCAATCGGGAACATCGCCACGATGGTCAGCACACACGCAGGCGCCGGTCCCCGGGTACGGGCGAGCCACACCACCGCCGCGCCGATCGCGGCCACCACCGCGACCGCGACGAGATGCCGCACGATGAGCTCCGGAGCGGCCGAGGAGGAACGCACGAACAGTAGTCCGATCAGGACAGCGGCGGCGATTGCGCGCCGGCGCGACGACGCGAAAGTGCCATAGCGGCTGAGTAATACGCACACCAGCACGAGCAGTGTCAAGGCGACCATCGGTAACACGCGGGCCGGCCAGCGCAGCGGACCGATCGCGCCGGGGCCCGCGGTCCACATGAGCACCGCCGTCGCGAAGAACGCAATCCCACTGAATTCCCGCACCGACTGCCGCGCCGCATGCCAGCCGACGAACGCCAGCGCCGGAATCAGGAACCACGCTATGTAGACCATCGGCAAGGGCTGGACATGCCCCCACCAGGCAGTGAATGCGGGCGTCGTGCTCGGCAGGCTCGCGTTCAACGACTCCGACCACGGCACCGTCAGGAATGGATCGTTGTGGATCTCGGCGCTGCCGCGCCAGGTCGCCTGTGAGGAGAGGATCCCGGGCAGGTTGGCCACCGCTGCCGCCAGCGCAGCACATCCGGCCGCCGCGAGCAGCCGCATCGAGGGGGCCCAGCGCCGCTGGTAGACGACCTCACCGGCGGCGATCGTGACGATCATCAACCCGGATTCGACCGCGGGGAAAGCATATTGGACCGTCAGCGCCAGGTAGAGGAAGACGAAGACCGGGATCGGCCCACTGCGGCCGCGCGTGTAGTGCACCGCCGATGCCCAGGCATGCACCAGCCACGCCGTGGCGGTGTGTGAGGTCACCCAGCTGGCCTCGTCGAAGAACAGGAACCAGCCGCTCAACGGGAACGCGACACCCGCGACCGCCGCCCACGGCGTTCGGGCGCCATAGACCAGGCAGATCCGAAATACCCCCAGCGCGGCGATGATCGAGAAAATCAGCTTCACCGCCGTGGCGTACACGGCGAGGTTGTCCATCGACGGTGCGAGCAGATAGACCAGCAACTGCGGTGGGTTGTACAGCCCCGCCTCTTCCAGGGCGTAGTTGCCCGCCATCCACTCCCACGGCGCCAGCAGGGGGAAGTGACCCGCACGCAGTTGGGTGCCGAGCATGACCCACATCGGGCCGTATTGGGCTTCGGTGTCGTCGGTGTAGAAGTGCCGAACGTTGGCCAGCAGGACCGCCGCATACCCGGCGATCACTCCTACTACGGTAACCGCGCCCCACCGGTGTAACTCTCTTCGCGATTCGATTACCGCACCAGCTCTCACGATTGCCGGACCGTATTCGAATCGAGTTAACGGAGCAAGTCGAAAAGATGGCCGGGTGTGGGGAGTGGGGGAGGGCTGACCGAGTGCGGACGACGCCTCCGGTTTCCTGTCGAGGATCGCTGCTCGGCGGAAGCGGGGCACGCGTCACGCTGGTCGGAAAGTAGTTGAGCTCCAGCCTCTTCGGCCCGCTCCCGGGAGTCGGCAGGCTGCGCGTGGTCGTCACCTCCGCGCGGCAGGGCCGTGCGGGTGCCTGGCACGGGGTATCAACGTGTGGACGGTGAAAGGAATGCGTAGGCCATCGAACCCGAGCAGTACACCACTATCGCCTTCGCGGAAACCTGGTGTCAGATCGGATTGCGGCCTCGATCTTCTGCCGGAGTAGTGGGCAGGGCAACTCGAGAGGCGGCTCCTACCTGACGGCCTTGCGGAACCGTCCATGTGTTCGGTCACCGGCGACGTATTCAACCGGGAGGCCTGCGATATCCAGCGCGGCGGGGTCCACTACGTGGCGCACATGCGGGCCGCGTGCAGCGCGGCCTGCGCAACACGGCCGGAATCGGGATCCGGCGGATTCGTACGGAGTGTCGGAACGCATTTCGGCGAACGCAGGGTGCGGGGTGCGGGATTGCTCTAGCGTGCGTCACGCCTAGATGAGCGGTCTCGCTGAGGTATGTACCCCGATGTCCGTTGTGGACACCGGGGCGGTGGGTGGTGCGCGAGAGGGGACTTGAACCCCTACGTCCGTGGACACCAGAACCTAAATCTGGCGCGTCTGCCAATTTCGCCACTCGCGCGTGATGGTACGACCGTCCAAAGACTACCGGGCTTGACCGCGATCGCGAAGCTCTGCCCGGGCGTGGCGTACTCGTCGGTAACCCCACCTGGGATTATAACGATTAAGTAACGGACAACATGAGGAGCGCTCATGTTTCCTACGCGTTAGTAACCGAGTGGACCAGCGGGTTCAAACGTGAGGGAGGGTCATGTTCCTGAGCATTCTGGTACGAGAGTGCATAAATACTCGGTGGTACAGGAGGGCGCGCGCAGCAAACGTGAGGATTTCCTCATGATTTTGTGCCAAGCTCGCCCTTATCAAGCCCATTGGTTGAGGAACACCTGCGCACCGGAGGGAGCGGCGTGTCCGCCTAGGGCATGTCGCCAGGAGAAGGAAGTCGAAGCGCCTTGACGATCAACGAGAGCACCGAAGCCGGGACTGCACGGAGCGCGACGGTGGCCGCCGCGACCAAGGCGGGTGGGGCGCGGTCCCCGCTGCTGGATCGTTTGCTCGGCGGCACCCCCTACGCTTTGGCCTTCGGCGGCCAGGGCGCACAGTGGCTGCGTGAGCTGGAGGAGATCGGGCGCGACAGCGCGCTGGAGCCAGAGCTGACCGCGTTGGTCAACGAGGCGGCCGCGCTGCTGGAACCGGTTGCGGCACAACTGCTCGTGGTGCGACCGGTCGGTTTCGATCCGGTCGGCTGGATGCTCGAGGAGGAGCTCGCCGACGGTGACGAGGGAGAGGCCTCCGCAGCGCCCTCCGAACAGGTGTTGCGCTCGGCCGTGGTGTCCATGCCGGGCGTGTTGCTGACGCAGCTCGCGGCGATGCGGGCGCTGCGCCTCCAGGGGCTCGATCCGGTCGAGAATGCTCCGGTGGCCGTCATCGGCCATTCGCAGGGTCGCCTCGCCGCGACGGCGGTGGAGACCGGCGGGCAGCGCGACGCCGAACTGCTGGCGATGGCGCAATTGATCGGCGCCGCAGCGGGTTTGGTCGCACGGCGGCGTGGTCTGATGCCGGTCGGCGAGCGCTCGCCCATGGTCGCGGTGTCGAATGTGGACCCCGAGCAGCTGCGCGCAGTGGTCGCCGAGGTGTCCGAAGGTGTGGATCCTGCTGCGGCAGCGGTGGTTTCGATCCGCAACGGGCGGCGCAGGGCGGTGCTGTCCGGTACCCCGACCCAACTGGAGCGGGTGCGGCAGCGTTGCGCGCAGATCCACGATGAACAGGCCCGCGAGCGTGACGCGAAGACACGCGGTGGCGCGGTGTTCGCGCCGGTCTTCGAGGACATCGCCGTCGACGTTGCGTTCCATCACCCGGCGCTGGCCGACACGGTGGAGCTGGTGGCAGGCTGGGCAACCCAGTGCGGCATCGACGCGGAACTTGCCGGTGCACTGGCACAGCAGATCCTGGTCGACCCGATCGATTGGGTCGAGACCGTGGACGGCGTGGTAGCCGCGGGCGCGCAATGGATTCTGGACCTCGGCCCCGGCGATCTGCTCAGCAGGCTCACCGGCGGCTCGCTCAAGGGCACCGGTGTCGGCACCGTCGCGGCCGCGACGCGCGCGGGTCAGCGTGAACTGCTGACGCCCGGCGCCGCACCCCAGGTGGCCGCGCCGTGGACGTCGTTCGCACCGCGGCCGGTGCGACTGCCCAACGGGCGCATCGTCGTCGAGACCGCGTTCACCAAGCTGACCGGCCGCTCGCCGATCCTGCTCGCCGGCATGACACCGACCACGGTCGACGCCAAAATCGTTGCGGCGGCGGCGAATGCGGGCCACTGGGCGGAGCTCGCCGGTGGCGGCCAGGTGACCGAGCAGATCTTCGCCGACCGGGTTGCCGAGCTGAAGACGCTGCTGCACCCGGGGCGGTCGGTGCAGTTCAACTCGCTGTTCCTCGACCCGTACCTGTGGAAGCTGCAGCTGGGTGGCAAGCGCCTGGTGCAGAAGGCCCGCGTGGCGGGTGCGCCCTTCGACGGCGTCATCGTCACCGCGGGCATCCCCGAGCTCGAGGAAGCCGTCGCGCTCATCGAGGAGCTGACCGAGGTCGGCATCTCCCACGTGGCCCTCAAGCCGGGCACGGTGGCCCAGATCCGCGCCGTCCTTCGCATCGCCGACGAGGTGCCGAACTACCCGGTGATCATGCACATCGAGGGCGGCCGCGCCGGCGGACACCACTCCTGGGAAGACCTGGACGACCTGCTGCTCGCGACCTACGCCGAGCTGCGCAACCGCGACAATGTGGTGATCTGTGTCGGCGGCGGCATCGGTACGCCGGAGCGCGCCACCGAGTACCTCACCGGCGAATGGGCGGTGCCGCACGGCTATCCGGTGATGCCGCTGGACGGCGTGCTGGTCGGCACCGCGGCGATGGCAACTCTGGAGGCCACCACCGCGCCCGAGGTGAAGCAGCTGCTGGTCGACACCCCCGGCACCCCGGACTGGGTCGGTGCGGGCACCGCCAACGGCGGCATGGCGTCGGGCCGTAGCCAACTGGGTGCCGACATCCACGAGATCGACAATGCGGCCTCGCGCACCGGCCGCCTGCTCGACGAGGTCGCGGGCGATGCCGACGCGGTCGCCGAGCGCCGCGACGAGATCATCGCGGCACTGAACGCCACGGCCAAGCCGTACTTCGGCGACCTGACCACGATGACCTACCTCGAATGGCTCGAGCGTTACGTAGAGCTCGCCATCGGCCTCGACCGGCGCAAGGACTTCGACTGCGGCAGCGACCTCGGTGACGCCTTCCTCGAGGCCACCCGCTCGGTGTGGCTGGACATCACCTGGCGTGATCGGTTCGCGGACATGGTGCGCCGCACCGAATCTCGGCTCAACCCGGCAGATCGCGGCGAGATCGAGACGCTGTTCGCCGGCGACGACGCCTTCGAGAGCCCGGTCGAGGCGCTGTGCACGCTGAAGCAGCGCTACCCCGCCGCCGAGCAGACCCTGCTGCACCCGGCCGATGTGCCGTTCTTCATCTCGCTGTGCAAGACGCCGGGCAAGCCGGTCAACTTCGTCCCGGTCGTCGACGGCGACGTGCGTCGCTGGTGGCGCTCGGATTCGCTGTGGCAGGCGCATGATCCGCGCTACTCGGCCGACCAGGTCTGCGTCATCCCCGGCACGGTGGCCGTCGCGGGCATCACCCGGGTCGACGAGCCGGTCGGCGAGCTGCTCGACCGATTCGAGAAGGACACCGCCTACTCGCTCGTCCGTGCAGGTGTGGTGCCGGTCGCGATCGACGGCCGCCGCACCGCAGGCGTGACCTCCGGGGCCATCGACACGGTGCTCGCGGCTCCAGATGTCGAATGGTCCGGCCGCACCACCATCAACCCGGTGCACCGGCTCGGCGATATCGCCGAATGGACCGTCGACGGCCAGGGCGCGCTGCACCCGCCGACCGGCGCGACCCTCGTCGAGACGACAGGGCCGGATGTCGAGGACTCCTACCTGGAGCTCAGCGTGCCGCTGCTGGGGCGCGACGCTGTGCGCATCCGGATCACCGTGCCGGTCACCACCTTCAACGGCGGCGCTCCTGTCGTCACCGAGGCCGACGCCGACGCCGCCATGTCCGCGTTGCTCGCGGTCGCTGCGGGGCGGTCGCTGCCGGAGGTGAAGAGCAAGGTTGCACACCTGAATGTGGCGTGGACCCCCGACCTCATCGCCGATCATGCGGGTGTCACCGGCTCCGGCCTGCCCGCAACCCTGAGCACGCTCGGCCGTACCGTTCCCGACGTCCTCGTCGGCGCCTGCTGGCCCGCCGTATTCGCGGTGCTCGGCGCGGCGCGCAGCGCGTCCGACGACAGCGTTATCGAGGGCATGCTCGACCTGGTCCATCTCGACCACCAGGTCGCGCTGATCGGTGAATTGCCCACCGAAACCAGCGTTCTCGTGGTCCGCGCCGAGGCGGGCGAGACCATCGACACCGACCTCGGCCGCGTGGTCGAGGTGCACGTGAAGATCACCGGCATGCTCGACAAGCCCGAAACCGGGATGTCCATGCCGACGCTCGCGACGCTCACCGAACGCTTCGCCATCCGCGGCCGCAACGGCGCGGGCGAGCTGACCGACCCGCCGCGCGCCGCGGGCACGTTGTCCGACGCGGCCACCGACACTCCGCGCAGGCGCCGCCGCGACGTCACGATGGTGGCGCCGCGCGCCATGCACGCCTTCGCGGCGGTCTCCGGCGACCACAACCCCATCCACACCAGCATCGCCGCCGCCAAGCTCGCCGGCCTCGGCAGCCCGATCGTGCACGGCATGTGGCTCTCGGCCGCCGCGCAGCACGCGGTGTCGGCGCTCGACCCGTCGGCCACCGTGCCTGCCAGGACGCTGACGGCGTGGACCACCCGGTTCCTCGGCATGGTGCGTCCCGGTGCAGAGATCGACGTGCGGGTCGAGCGGATCGCGGTCGACGCGGGCAGCGAGATCGTCGAGGTGTCCTGCCGGACCGACGGCGACCTGGTGATGACCGCGACCGGTCGCACCGTGGCGCCCAAGACCGTCTATGCCTTCCCGGGCCAGGGCATTCAGCGCAAGGGCATGGGCCTGGATGCCCGCGCCCGCTCCAAGGCCGCCAAGGACATCTGGGAGCGCGCTGATAAGCACACCCGTGCGGCGCTCGGCTTCTCGATCCTCGCGGTCGTGCGCGACAACCCGACCTACCTCAAGGCGCGCGGTGTCGAACACCGCCACCCGGACGGTGTGCTGCACCTGACCCAGTTCACACAGGTCGCGATGGCGGTGCTCGGTGTCGCCCAGGTCGCCGAGCTGCGCGAGGCGGGGGCCTACGTCGAAGGCGCCATGCTGGCCGGACATTCGGTCGGCGAGTACAACGCCCTCGCGGCGGTCGCGGGCGTGCTGCCGCTGGAGGCGGTGCTGGAGGTCGTCTTCCAGCGCGGTTCCGCCATGCACGAACTGGTGCCGCGTGATGCGCAGGGCCGCAGCGACTACCGGATGGCCGCCATCCGGCCCTCGCAGATCGGGCTGCCCGACGACGAGGTCGTCGGTTTCGTCTCCGGCATCGGTGCACAGACCGGTGAGTTCCTCGAGGTCGTCAACCTGAACCTGCGCGGCTCGCAGTACGCGATCGCGGGCACCGTCGCAGGTCTCGAAGCCCTCGAGACCGAGATCGACCGGCGCCGTGCGGAATTCGGTGGGAAGCGCGCGTTCATCCTGGTGCCCGGCATCGATGTGCCGTTCCACTCCACCGTGCTGCGTGAGGGCGTTCCCGAGTTCCGGCAGAAGCTCGAGCAGCTGCTGCCGGAGGATCTGCACCCGGAAATCCTGCTCGGGCGCTACATTCCGAACCTGGTGCCCAAGCCCTTCTCGCTGGAGCAGGCCTTCATCCAGGAGATCGCGGATCTGGTGCCCTCCGAGCCGCTCGCCGCGGTGCTCGCCGACTTCGACAGCTGGGCTGCGCGGCCGACCGAGCTCTGCCGAGTGGTGCTGATCGAGCTGCTCGCGTGGCAGTTCGCCAGCCCGGTCCGCTGGATCGAAACCCAGGACCTGCTGTTCACCGACGCCGCACACGGTGGTCTCGGTGTGGAGCGCTTCGTCGAGATCGGCCTCGGCGCCACCCCGACGGTGGCGAACCTGGCCAGTCAGACACTGAAGCTGCCCGCCTTCGCCACCGCGACGGTGGAGGTGCTCAACATCGAGCGCGAGGCCGGCGTCGTCTACTCGACCGACACCGATCCCGCGCCCGTCGATGAACCTGCCGACGAGCCGACCGCATCCGCGCCGGTGGCCACTGCTGCCGCCGCCGCGCCGGCCGCCGCGCCCGCGCCGAGCTCGGGTGGCCCGCGTCCGGACGACATCGCCTTCAGCGCGGCCGACGCCACTCGCGTGCTGATCGCGCTGTGGACGAAGCTGCGGCTGGACCAGATCGGCCCGGTCGACACCATCGAGGGTCTGTGCGACGGTGTCTCCTCCCGGCGTAACCAGCTGCTCGTCGACCTCGGCTCGGAGCTGTCGCTCGGCGCCATCGACGGCGCGGCGGACGCCGATATGGGTGCGCTGTCCGCGACCGTCGAGCGCTTGGCCCGCACCTACAAGCCGTTCGGCTCGGTGCTGTCGGATTCCATCGGCGACCACCTGCGCAAGGTGTTCGGCCCGTCCGGCAAGCGGCCCGCCGCGATCGCCGAGCGCGTCAAGAAGGTCTGGGAGCTCGGCGACGGCTGGGCCAACCATGTGACCGCCGAGGTGTCGCTCGGCACCCGCGAGGGTGCCAGCGTGCGCGGCGGTGAGCTCGGCGGGCTGGTGTCCGGCGCACTGAGCGACGCGGCGTCGGTCGACGCGGCGATCGACGCCGCGGTCCAGGCCGTCGCGGCCCGGCGCGGTGTCGCGGTGTCGCTGCCCAGCGCGGGCGGCGGTGGCGGTGCCACGGTCGACGCGGCCGCACTCGGCGAGTTCACCGAGCAGATCACCGGGCGCGACGGAGTACTGGCGACAGCCGCTCGGGTGGTGCTCGAGCAGCTCGGCCTGACCGAGCAGGTCTCGGCACCGGAGGCGAGCGACGATTCGCTGGTCGACCTGGTCTCGGCGGAACTCGGTTCGGACTGGCCGCGACTGGTCGCCCCGGCCTTCGACGCGCGCAAGGCGGTACTGATCGACGACCGCTGGGCCACCGCACGCGAGGACCTGGCGAAGCTGTGGCTGCTCGATGACGCCGGCTCGGGCGAGGGTCCGGTCGTCGGCTTCCTCGGCGCGGGCGAAGCTGTTGCCGCACAGGCGAACTGGTGGCGTGAGCGGGCCAAGCACGAGGCGCGCTCGGTGCTCGCCCGGCTCTACGAGCGCATCGCCGAGGCCGCGCTGAGCACCGAAGAGGCCGGCCTGTGGTCGTCGGACATCGCCGTGATCACCGGTGCGAGCAAGGGATCCATCGCGGCCTCGGTCGCGGGACGGCTGCTCGGTGGCGGCGCGACCGTCGTCGTCACCACCTCCGGCCTGAACGACGAGCGGCTCGGCTTCTACCGGAAGCTCTACCGCGAGAACGCCAGGCACGGCGCAGCTCTGTGGGTCGTCCCGGCGAACATGGCCTCCTACCAGGACATCGACGCACTGATCGACTGGGTCGGCACCGAGCAGGTCGACAACGCGGGCGGCGCGAAGATCAAGACCAAGGACGCCATGACGCCGACCCTGCTGCTGCCGTTCGCGGCGCCGCGGGTGGCCGGTGACCTCGTCGACGCGGGCGCCCGCGCCGAAATGGAAATGCGTGTCCTGCTCTGGTCGGTAGAGAAGCTCATCGGTGGGCTGTCCAAGCTCGGTGCCGACCACGACGTCGACGCGAAACTGCATGTGGTGCTTCCGGGTTCGCCCAACCGCGGCATGTTCGGCGGCGACGGCGCCTACGGCGAGTCCAAGGCGGCGCTCGACGCGGTTGTCGCCAAGTGGCGGGCTGAGAAGTCCTGGTCGGCGCGCGTCACCCTGGTGCATGCGCTGATCGGCTGGGTGCGCGGCACCGGGCTGATGGGCCACAACGATCCGATGGTCGAGGCGGTCGAAAAGGCCGGCGTGCAAACCTGGTCCACCGCGGAGATGGCCGACGAACTGCTCAAGTGGTGCACCTCGCGGGCCCGTCAGGTGACTGCTACAGGCCCCCAGCAGATCGACCTGACCGGCGGACTCGCGCGGGCCAAGCTCGACCTGCCCGCGCTGGCCAAGCAGGCGCAGGAGGCCGCTGACGCATCGACCGACGAGGTCGACTCGACCGCGACCGTCGCCGCCTTGCCTGCGCCGCCGACTATGACTTCGGCCCTGCCGGTGCCCGAATGGGGAACTGTCACCGCCGATCTCGCAGACATGGTGGTCATCGTCGGCGCCGGTGAGCTCGGCCCGTACGGGTCCTCGCGCACCCGGTTCGAGATGGAGGTCGAAGACGAGCTCTCGGCCGCGGGCGTGCTGGAGCTGGCCTGGACCACCGGCATGGTCAGCTGGGAGAACGATCCCAAGCCCGGCTGGTACGACGCCGAATCCGGTGACTACGTGCCCGAATCCGAGCTGGCCGAGAAGTACCACGACGCGGTGGTCGCGCGCTGCGGCGTGCGCCGCTACGGCGACGACGGCGCCATGATCGACAACACCTCGCCGCTGATGACATCGGTGTTCCTCGACCAGGACCTGTCGTTCACCGTCGGCGGCGAGGCCGAGGCCCGCTCCTTCCATGCCGCCGACCCCGAGCACACGGTGATCGTGCCCGTGCCGGAATCCGGCGACTGGACGGTTACCCGCAAGGCAGGCACCGAGATCCGGGTGCCGCGCCGGGCGAAGATCTCGCGGACCGTCGGCGGTCAGATCCCCACCGGCTGGGATCCGACCATCTGGGGCATCTCGGCCGATATGGCGAGCTCGGTGGACCGGGTGGCGCTGTGGAACATCGTCACCACCGTCGATGCGTTCATCAGTTCGGGGTTCAGCCCGGTCGAACTGATGCGTTGGGTGCACCCGTCGATGGTGGCCAACACCCAGGGCACCGGTATGGGTGGCATGTCCGCGATGCGCTCGCTGTACATAGACTCGCTGCTCGGCGAGCCGACGCCGAACGACATACTGCAGGAAGCCCTGCCGAATGTGGCACTGGCGCACGTGGTTCAGTCCTACGTCGGCAGCTACGGCGCGATGGTGCACCCGGTGGCGGCCTGCGCGACCGCCGCAGTGTCGGTCGAGGAAGGCGTCGACAAGATCCGGCTCGGCAAGGCCGAACTGGTGGTGGCCGGCGGGTTCGACGATCTCGGCATCGAGGGCATCAAGGGCTTCGGTGACATGTCCGCGACCGCCGACTCGGCGGCCATGAGCGCCAAGGGCATCAGCGACCGGTACTTCTCCCGCGCCAACGACCGTCGTCGCGGCGGGTTCGTGGAATCGCAGGGTGGTGGCACCGTGCTGCTCGCCCGCGGTGACGTGGCGGTGGAAATGGGCCTTCCGGTCCTCGGCGTGGTGGCCTGGGCACAGTCCTTCGGCGACGGTGTGCACACCTCGATTCCGGCACCTGGCCTCGGCGCGCTCGGCGCGGGCCGCGGTGGCCGGGAATCCCGGTTCGCCACCGAGCTGCGCAAGCTCGGCGTCGGTCCGGACGACATCGCGGTGATCTCCAAGCACGACACCTCGACCGCGGCCAACGATCCCAACGAGTCCGAGTTGCACGAGCGGCTTGCCGATGCGATCGGTCGTTCGGCGGGCGCACCGCTGTTCGTCGTCTCGCAGAAGAGCCTGACCGGGCACGCCAAGGGCGGCGCGGCGGCCTTCCAGCTCATCGGCCTGTGCCAGGTGCTCGAGCAGGGTGTCATTCCGCCGAACCGCAGCCTGGACTGCGTCGACGACAAGATGCAGGCTTACCCGCACCTGGTGTGGGCGCGCGAACCGCTGCGCTTCGGCGACCGGTACCCGCTCAAGGCCGGTCTTGTCACCTCGCTCGGCTTCGGACATGTGTCGGGTCTGCTCGCGGTGGTGCATCCCGAGGCCTTCGTCCAAGCGATCGAGCCGGAACAGCGTGCGGAGTACCAGCGTCGGGCGCAGGAGCGGCAGCTCGCGGGACGGCAGCGGATCACCGAGGCCATGTGCGGTGGCGCCGCACTGTACGAGCGGCCCGCAGATCGGCGCCTCGGCGCAGATGGCACGCCCGCCAAGCAGATTCGGCAGCTGGAGGCCGATGTGCTGCTGTCCGCGGATGCACGCCTCGCGGCCGACGGCACCTACCGTGCCGACGGCTGGGGCTGCAATACCGGCCGGGTCGCGGATGATTCGCGCGCGGCCGGGCGCGCGGAGTCGTAGGCTTCGCCCCTGTGACGATCCTCGGTATCGGCCTGGACTTGGTAACCATCTCCGAGTTCTCCGAACAGCTACAAAGGTCCGGAACCACCATGCTCCGGGAGAGTTTCACCGCGGGTGAGCGGCGCTACTGCCAGAGCAAGGGAACCGACCCCGCTCGCAGTTACGCAGCACGGTGGGCGGCGAAAGAGGCGGTGCTCAAGGCATGGGCATCGTCTCGGTTCGCCCGCCGCCCGCAGATCGGTGACAACCCGTACCCCCTGATCGAAGTGGTCAACGACGCGTGGGGCAGGCCGAGCATCAAGCTGCACGGCCTCGCCGCCGAATTCCTGCCCCGTGTAAGGGTTCACCTGTCGTTGACCCACGACGGCGACACCGCCGCCGCCATGGTCGTCCTGGAAGATCCGGGTGAACTGGCCGATCTCATCGATGGCCGCGAAGCGAGCGGCTAGTCGCGATGTCCCGCTCCGCTAGCGTTCGCTGGCGGAGCGGGATTCTTTTTCGGCGACGAGCAGGTAGGCGACCATCAGCCGCTTGAGCTCGGAGACGGCCTCGGCATGGCTTTGCTCGTCCTGAACGGAGAAGTTCAGCATCGAGTACACGACGTGCACGAGCACCTCGGCCATCATGGAGCGTCGCGACCGCGGGGTGCGCGGGGTCAATGGCCGCAGCATCCGGGAGATGACTTCGGCGAATTCTTTCTCGTGAATCGCACCGGTGGCCCGCGTCGACGGTGTCGACTGCATGGCGAGCCAGACCTCGCGCCGCGACGGGTCGGTCATCCACAGGTTGGCCAAATGGTCGACGAACTGGTTCATGTGCCGCAACCAGTCCAGCGACGGAATCTCGCCGTGGAAGTCGGCTAGTTCCTGGGAAACGGCAACGAGGTCTTGGCGATTCAGCTCGCAGACGATGACATATTTGTTGGCGAAGAACTGATACAGCGTGCCGATCGGCACCTCCGCCCGCGCCGCCACCTCTTCACAGGTGAACGACTCGAACCCGACCTCGACGAGCAGTTCGCGAGACGCCTGCAACAGTGCGTCGAACTTGCGTTTGCTGCGTTCCTGGGTCGGTCGACGCCGCGGCATGAGCTCCTGTGGGTCGTCCTGCAGGTCCAGCGCAGGGTCCAGACGTCGCTTAGACCTGGCCTCCGTGCGTACATCCACGCATCCAGGCTAGCGGTAGGGACACACGCGCGACACGCGCACGGCGCCTGTGTGTTGAGGACTGTCACATTTCACCACCCATCCAAAGCCGGATGTGGCCGCGAACACATAAGCGAGCCTGCGTGCATCTTGACCGCGTTACCGCGCAGTGCGTCCTCGCGCAAGCGGGGAAGAACCCGTTCGTGAGCTCGGCAAAACATTGGGAAGGCGTGATCTGTGGTGGCTCGATCTGTGGTAACCCTAGGCGTTTCCACCGAACGCGGCGCTGTTCACGCGGTAGCTCTCTCCGATTCCAGCGAGAGACTGCCTGAGCGCGTGCTGCTTCATCGGGTGGTAAAGACCGACGGCGACGGCAAGGCGGAATTGGCCGACGCCGTCGCGATAGCAATGGATGTACTGGCCGCCGAACTCGGCCCGGAGCAGGAGATCGGCGGTGCGGCTGTCACTTACCGCGATGCCGCCGAACGCCGGGCCATCGTCACCCGGCTGGCGTCCGGGCAGTGGCACTCGGCCTCGTTGGTGTCGGCGAAGGCCGCGCACCTCAACGTGGCAGGCGCCATGACGTGGCTGAACGAATTCGACAATCTGCTGATCTGCGATGTCGTTCCCGGCCATCAGGCGTTCACGCTGATCGATCGCAAGCGCAGCAGGGTCCTTGCGGCCAACAGCCAAACCGGAGGCTCGGCGACAGCCGAGTCGATGGGCGCGGCTGTGACAGCGGCCGGGGATCAATTCGAAGCGGCCGAGGTACGACCGGATGCCGTGGTGCTGATCGGATCGCTTGCGCGTGCTGCGGTGGTCGTCGCCGCGGCGGACGGATTCGGTGCGCCGGTGATTCCGTGCAAGATCGCGGCATCCGCGTCCGCGGTGGGTGCGGCGCTGTCCGCGATAGTCGACGTGGAGGAGTCCGACGCAACAGTGGAGCGGGTACACAACGGCCGTGTCACCGTTGCGCTGTTCGCGGCAGCCAGTGTGCTTGCGGGTGGACTGGCTGTCGGCGGCATCTACGCGGCGGGCGGTTTCTCGCGGTCGGCTACCGGCGCTGTCGTCGCGGATGCGCGGGTAGCCGCGGATACGCGTGTGGTCGGCGGCGAGATCGGATCGAATGCGGGCTCTGCGGTAGACCCCGGCGTGCACGACTCTCGTGATTCGGCGGGCAGAGGCCGGGGATCCATGACCGGCGAACTCGGCCCGGAGCCGACCACGGTCGTGGGGGATCTCCCGGAGTACTCGGCGCAGCGATGGGGCAGCGGCCAGCAGGATCGTCTGCTGTCGTTCACACCGTGGGACTCGGTCGCCGAGACCGAGTCCGCGCCGCAGCTGCTGCCCGGGACGGGCATTCCGGGCTCCACCACGAAGGTCGGCGCACCGAACGGCACGATGTTGTTCCCGGGTGAGAGTCCGCCGCCCGCGGCGTTCACACCCGAGTCCTATCACTGGTGGGACAACCACTTCCGCCTGATGCTGCAGTGGGCGTCGCAGCAGTTGCTGTCCACCTAGGCGGCATCGCACCGCAAGCGGAAACCACGAAAGGTCCGGCGCTGCCAGCGTCGGACCTTTCGCTTGTTCAGTCCGCGGTGCGGCGGCCGGAACAGAACGCCTGCCGCGATGAACCCGGCCAGCGCGATGCCTTCTAGTCAGGTTCGCGCCCAAGGGTGCGCTGACATTTTGGATTCGCGCCAGCGGATTTCGCTGCGAGGCAGAGAATTTCGCTCGAGTCGATGCGATCACCCGTCCGGCAGCACAATCGTCGAGCACGCATCGAAACGCGCCGTCAGAGGCCGATTACGCCACCGGAGACCTGCATGACCGAGTCACTCATTCAGCTGCCCACCGCTGGAGAATCTGTTATCGACACCTTCGACCGGATGATCCGGACCGGGCCCATCGTTCCCTACGAGCTGCCGGGCGGAGTTCGGGCCTGGATGGCGGTCAGCCATCAGGCGGTCAGCGAGGTCCTTGCCGGTGACGGCACGCTTTTCAGCAAGAACGCGAAGAACTGCCCCGTGATGCACGACGGGACCGTCCCGGCAGACTGGCCGTTACGCGTCCTGACCGACGCCGATCACCTGCTCAACAAGGATGGCGCCGACCACATGCGGATGCGGCGGGCCATCGCCCGCGCATTCACCCCCGTCCGGGTTGCCCAACTCCAACCGCGCATCCAGCGGCTCACAGACGACCTGATCGACAGATTCGCCGACCTGCCGGAGGTCGATCTCGTCGAGCACTTCACAATGCCGCTGCCCGTCGGGGTGATCTGCGAGTTATTCGGCGTACCGGCCGGTGATCAGTCGAAGTTCCGCGGATGGACCGCCACGCTGGTATCGCACACCAGCACCGGTGAGCAGACCCAGGCCGCCATGCAGGAAATGGCCGGCTACCTGACAGGGCTGGTCAGCGACAAGCACGCCAATCCCGGTGACGACCTGACCTCGGACCTGGTGCGGGCCCAGACCGAACACGGACTCGCCGACGCCGAGCTGGTCGAAATGCTGTGGATCATCATCGTGGCCGGTCACGAGACCACGATGCATCTGCTCGGCAATGCGGTGGTGGCTCTGTCCGCCAATCCTGACCAGCTCGCAGCGGCCAAGGACGGGGACCGTTGGTCCGACGTCGTCGAGGAGACCTTGCGCTACCGGAACGCGGCCTGCGCCATGTTCAACCGGTACGCCTTGAGTGATGTCCAGATCGCCGGTGTCGATATCCCCGCGGGTGCGATCGTGGGCTGGTACGCGGGTGTCGGACGCGATCCGCAGAAGCATACGGATGCCGACGTCTTCGATATCGACCGCGATAATTCTGATCAGCTGGCATTCGGTCGCGGTCCGCACTTCTGCCTCGGCGCGCATCTGGCCCGGCTGGAATCTCGCATCGCACTGGCCACCCTGTTCGGCCGGTTCCCGCAGTTGCGGCTCGCGTGTGATCCGGCCGAGATCCCTTACGCACCGCAGTTCATGACCAACGGCCCACTCTCTGTGCCGGTGCAGCTCCACACCCTCGACTGATCGGGCACGCCCTCCGGGCGGGAAGCTGTCAGACTTATGTCGGAACCCCACCGAGTGAATAGTGGAGATGAGCATCAGACCGACAGAGCAACCGTCATGCAGTATTCCGAGCTGACCGTCGCGAGCGCAACGGTGTGGACCGAGGTCACCGACCATTTCCTGACGGCGGACCACCGCTACCGTGACCCGGCTAACTGGTGGGCCCGGATCACGGTTCAGGAATCCTCGGGCTACACCCTGCTGCGCACACAGCAACGCGGCGACCACCTGATGAACCGCAGCCGCTCACATATCCGGGGTGGTCCGACCGATCACTGCTGGATCGTGTTCCCGAAACGGGGCGAATACGTCATCCAGCAGCCGGACCGGCTCACCCGGGTACCGCCACATCGTGGGTTCGTCCTCGAGCTGGACCGAATCTGCCGAGTGCTGCTACCCGGATCGACGGCCTACGCGCTCCGGCTCCCCCGCGCGCAGTTCAATCAACGGCTGCCCACCCGCGGCGTATCGCAGACGGTGCTCGATATGTCATCGGGTCTCGGCCGGGTCGTGGCGAGCATGCTCGCCACCACACATGCCGGGCAATCGAACCTGACGACGCTGGAATTCGACGCCGTCTGTGACCGCATCACCGAACTGTTGTGCCTGATGTTCATCGGCGACGTCGGGCCACAGCAGGCCCATGTGGCCGAAACCGTCGATGCCATCAGAGCATTCGTGCGTGCGAACATCGGGTCTGGTGACGTGCGGCTGCCCGCGGTGGCTCGTGCGCTCGGCTGGTCGCCCCGCCAACTGCGGTCGGTATTGCACCAGACCGGCATCACCTATCGGGAGCTCCGGCGGACCGAAGCACTGCGCACCGCACGCGATCTGCTGGCCTGCCCTGGCCCGCTTTCCATCGGGGAGGTGGCCGCACGCTCCGGATTCACCAACGCCGGATTCTCGACGGCGTTCAAATCCGAATACGGCGAAACGCCGAGAGATTTTCGGCGCCGCCGCCGGTCCGATCAACTCGCCGTGACACCACCCGGTCCCTGATCCGTCGTGCCGCGGCCGACACCGTTCGCGACTTCGTCGATGCCGACGACGACACGGCAACTGAGGACCCGTCAAGAAAAAGCCCAGCACCTCGTGCTTGGATCTTGGGTTCACGCGGTCGTCGCAACACACTCTCGATGTGAGGGGTCGGGGCGACCGTGTGAAACCGAGGTGAGGTGCGGGGCCTGATTCGTTTCTGAGCCACCTGTCATGCGGGAGATACCTGGAAGTCGCAGGTCAGCATGGATGCGGAGCGCTCCGTCTGGTTGCCGAGGCCACTACTTTCGTTTTCCCAGGATTCTTTCGATCTTTGTTGTCGTATGTGCGGCCTTGACGTTGTACTGGGCGACCTCGATCTTGCCCGCCTCGTCCACCAGGAAGGTGGAGCGGATGACCCCGGTCACCGTCTTGCCGTACATCATCTTCTCGCCGAACGCGCCCCAAGCGGTGAGCACGGTGCGGTCGGGATCCGAAAGCAACGGGAAGGTGAGCTTTTCGGCGTCGCGGAACTTGACCAGCTTCGCGGGCTTGTCCGGCGAGATGCCGATGACCTCGATCCCCGCACCCGCCAGTTCGGCGAGGTTGTCGCGGAAATCGCAGGCCTGCTTGGTGCAGCCGGGTGTGCTCGCGGCGGGGTAGAAGTAGACGATCACCTTGCGGCCGCGGTAATCCGACAGCGCCACGTCTTTGCCGTCGGCATCGGGGAGCGTGAAATCGGGGGCGGTATCACCGGGGGAGAGTCGTTGGTTGTCGGTCACGCCTTGCACGGTAACCGAAGGCCATGACAGTGCGTAGATGATGGCTAGACTCGTGGCAATCAGACACAGGAGGAGATACGTGGCTAGGGATACCGAGCAGATCGAGCGGGAGATCGAGGCCGCGCGAACACAGCTCGCGGGCACGCTCGACGAACTTGCCGTGCGGGCGGATCCGCAGCGAATCGCGGACGAAACCAAGCACATCGTGCTTGCCAAGCTGAACGAGCCGAAGGTGAAGTACAGCCTGATCGGTGCGGGCGTTGTCGTCGTCGGGCTGGTGCTGCTCAAGATCTTCCGCTGACGGAAAACGAAACACCCGGTGTGGTCTGCCACACCGGGTGTTTCGTTTTTTCGGGCTGTTAGACCGTCGGGCAGGCGAATCCATCGCCGTCGGGGTCCAGGTGCGGGCCGTAACCGGGTTCGCCACGGAAGATCGGCGCCCGACCGGCAGCACGGGCCGCGTCGCAGTTGGCGAAGGCGCCACCCGCCGAGCCGGTCTGCGACATGCCTGCCGAGCCGGTCGCGGCCGAGCCGGTGTCGATGGCGGACGATCCTGTTCCTGCGGAACCGGTGGGAGCGGCCATGGCGGCGGGCGCCGCAAGGAAGGTCAGACCCGCGACGGCAGCGCTGACGGTGAGCCGGCGAACGTTCATGTATTCCTCTATGTGTTTGCTGCGGTGGATTGGCGCCGAAGGAGGGAGGCGCCGCATCCACTGTTGTGACGGGCCGCTCGGTTGTCAACCGGGCTACATGCGAATGTTGTGCGCGCAACGCCGCAATTACGCGCCGAGGTGCTTTCCCGCCACGTGTTCGGCCGGGATATTTCCCATTCGTCCGGCTTGGAAATCCTCGACGGCTCGGATGATTTCGGCGCGGCTGTTCATCACGAAGGGGCCGTATTGGACGACGGGCTCATTGATGGGCCGGCCGCCGAGTAGCAACACCTCGAGATCGCCGGTGTGATCGTGCTGTCGGGCATCGGCCGAGACGGTGATGGAGTCGCCGCGACCGAAGACTGCGAGCTGGCCCTCGCCGATCGGCCTGCGTTCCGCGCCGACGGTGCCGCTGCCGGACAACACGTATGCCATCGCCGTAAATTGTTGCGGCCATCGTGTTTCCAGCTGTCCGCCGGCGCTGAGGGAGGCGTGCGCGTATGCGATGGGGGTGTAGGTCGAGCCTGGGCCCGCGAATCCGCCGATCTCGCCGGCGATCAGTCGTACGAGCGCGCCGCCGTCGTGGGAGCTCACCAATGTCAGCTCGGAACCGCGCAGATCCTGGTAGCGCGGTGCGGCCATCTTCAACGCACGCGGCAGGTTCACCCACAGTTGGACGCCGTGGAACCAGCCGCCGGAGGCGACCAGCTCTTCCGGCGGCACCTCGTCGTGCAGGATGCCGGAACCCGCGGTCATCCACTGGGTGTCGCCCTCGCTGATGACGCCGCCCCCGCCGTTGGAGTCGTGGTGCACCATGGTGCCGTCGAGCATGTAGGTGACGGTCTCGAAGCCGCGGTGTGGATGCCACGGCGCGCCTTTGGCCTCGTGCGGCTCATAAGCCACCGGACCCATCTGGTCGAGCAGGATGAACGGGTCGGCCGAGCGCAGGTCCATGCTCGGGAACGGCCGCCGGACTTCGAAGCCCGCGCCTTCGCGCTGCTTTTGCGCGGTGCTGATGCTGCGCACCGGACGCTCGCGCGTCGGCTCGGTCGGCCTGGGCAGGCGGGGCAGAACCATGATGTCGGGGACGGTGATGGCGGGCACGGGCACCTCCTGGCAGGTTTGGTGTCCATGTCAACCAAAGGCTGGCTAGGATAATTCCCGTGGTCCGATGGTTGAGCGATGACGAGCAAACGACCTGGCAAGCCTTCATCCGGCTGCGCCAGCGAATGGACGCGGCGCTGGCCGCGGGCTTCGCCCAGGACGGCTTGTCGCCGGCCGACTACGAAATCTTGGTGCCGCTGTCGGCCGCGCCGGACGGCTGCCTACGCGCCAAGGAGCTCGGCGCGGAGATCTGCTGGGAGAAGAGCAGGCTCTCCAAGCATCTGGCTCGCATGGCTGCCCGCGGGCTCGTCGAACGCCGCCCCGCGCAGGAAGACGCCCGCGGCATCCTGGTGGAACTCACCGCGGCCGGGCGGGAAGCGCTCGAACGTGCCGCACCGAACCATGTCGATCTGGTCCGTCGCCTGTTCATCGACGTGCTGACACCCGCGGAGGCGAGGGCGCTGCGCTCGCTCGCGGACAAGGTGGTGGCCGAGGCGGAATGCAGCACCGGCCTCAACCTCTGAGCGCCCGTCACCACGGTGTGATCGGCGGCTTCACCCACATCAGCTTCTCGTCGGTGTGGTTGCGCTGTGCCGCAGCATGATTCGGATGGTGCCCGGCCCAGGCGTCCTTGTCGTCGAGGAGTCGGGCGACGGCCGCCCAGGTCTCGTCGGTGCTCGGCGGATTCGTTGCCGCGGCACGCGCGAGCTTGCGCCGCAGCGCCGCAGGCATGGCCAGCAGTTCGGCTCCGGTGATTCCGCGATCCCAGATATAGCCCGCGAGCCGTCGCGCCTTCTCGGCGCGGCTCTTCGACGCGGAGTCGGAGTGGGCGTAATCGGTCATGGCGCATTCCGCATCGGTGGTGGTTGGTCCCGGTCGACCCTAGCGGACGACAACGCCTCCCCGGCGATCGCCGGGGAGGCGTTGTTCTTGCGTGCTGTCGGATCAGTAGGCCGAGTTCACGTTGTCCATCGAGCCGTACCGGTTGGCCGCGTAGTTGCAGGCTGCGGTGATGTTGGCGACCGGGTCCCAGATGTCGAAGGGGGTGCCGTCGACGTGGTAGGCGGCGAAGGTCGGGTCGATGACCTGCAGCAGGCCCTTGGAGGGGATGCCCGCGGCGGCGTTGGAGTCCCACAGGTTGATGGCCTGCGGGTCGCCGCCGGACTCGCGCATGATGTTGCGGTGGATGCCGTCGTAGCTGCCGGGGATGCCCTTGGCGCGCATGATGTCGAGGGACTGCAGGATCCAGCCGTTGAGGTTGTTCTCGTAGACCGGAGCGGGCGGCGGCGGGAGCACTTCGGGCATCGGAGGCAGGGCAGGCAGCGCGGGCATGGCAGGAAGCTCGGGCAGCGCGGGCAGTGCCGCTGCATCGGCCACCGGGGCGGCGGCTACCGGGGCGGCCTGCTCCTCGGCGACCATGGCGACGCGAGACGGGACGCTGTCGTCTGCCACGGACACTGCGGAAGAAGCGGCGACGGCGATGATGCCCGCTGCGGCGATCGCGAAGGTGAAGCCTTCGCGGAGTGAGGGACGGTGGAAGGAGAAGAAGCGTCTGTCATGCATTGCGAAATCGGTTCCTTGTTCGGGGACTGGGGTTCGATCCGGGCATGCCTGGCAACACGGATCCATGGCGGGCGTCAGGTGTGGGTGCTCGCCGAATTCGGTTTTTATGCGGTTTTCGGATTTTGTTGTGAAAGACGGGGATTCGGTTCCCCGTGCGGGCGGCTCAGGTACCCGGGGCAATCGCCCCACGGGTGCCGCTGTCATCGAAAGGGAGTATTGCGGTACCCTTCGGTGCCGCGCGGTACTCCAGTGACCGCGAGTGAACATCTTGCTGTTGCGGTCGTTTTCCGAATGTCCGTGGATTACTCCGCGGCCTAACCAAACTGCCGGTCTGTTCTGGACCTGATATCAGGATGGTCACGACCGGTTAACGGAAGGTAAACGAAAGATGAATCGGGGGATTTCTCGATCTTGGATTACCAAGATCATGCAGGTCGACACCCTATGTATGCGGGGAGTTTGCCCCTAAACTCAATGTGATGCAGGTCACGTAAATATAACGGTAACGCACGACACCTTTATCGTTTTGTGCCCTACCAAGACGCCGGACGCACCCTTCCGGGGGCCACGACGCGAGCCAATGTGTTACGTAATTCGGTGATCTTGGAATCGCCAAGAACGGCCGTCCATTGTGCGGCGAAATTCGCGGCAGCGGCATCGGCCGCACGCGTGCAGGCCCATCCTCGTTCGGTCAATGTGATCAGTCGCGCGCGGGCGTCGTCGGGATGCGGATTGCGTTCGGCGTATCCCTTACGCACCAATTCGTCCACCAGTTGACTTGCCGCCTGCTTGGTCACCGCGAGGTGCTCCGCGAGCTCGCCGACGGTCGCGCCATTCGGTGCCATCCGCACGAACGCGAACCCGTGGGCGGGTCGTACATCGTCGAATCCGGCCGCTTGGACGCCGCCGTGGATCACATCCGTCGCCGTCGCGCCCGCCGCGAGCAGCAGCAGGGCGAGATCCTGCCCCTGGCGCAGTGTCGAAGCGGGCTTCAGGTCCGTCATGAATTCCATCTTGACACATATGGTCAACATGCTTGACTATCTAGTCAATCTAATTGACTAAATGAAGGAGCAAGACATGCCTGTGATCCGTGCCGCCGAAGCCCAGGTCCACGAAATGCACAACGCCCGCTTCACCTCCTACATCCGTCCTGAGACGGGCAGCACCGAACTGTGTGTCTGGCAGACCGGAATCGATCCGGGCACGGTGGGAGTAGGCCACAAGATCCTGCGTGAGGAGGCTTTTGTCGTCATCAGGGGCGCGGTGACGCTGCACATCGATGGTGAGGCGTCGGCGCTGGAACCCGGTGACGCGGCCATCGCGCCCGCGGGCTCGACCATCAGCCTGGACAACACCGGATCGGAGCCCGCGGCGCTGGTGGTGACCGTTCCGGTCGGATTCGCTGCAGAGCTCGCCGATGGCACCCGCCTGACCCCGCCATGGGCGAGCTGAGGCCCGTCGGCACGAGCAGGGTTGTGGCGGCCTGGCAATCCAGCACCTGGATTGCCAGGCCGCCGAGGTAATCAGGCCAGGGTGCCGAGCTCGTCGCTCACCAGGCCGGAGATCGTTGCGAAGAATGCGGCGATGCCGGGCAGGTTCGGGCCCTTGGCGCGGGAGGCGGTGAAATCCGCCTCGGAGCGCCACTCCACCACGTCGAGCCACTCGTCATTCGGCAGGCGAACCAGCCGGGCTCCGAGGAACCCCTCGCGGTCGGCATCGAAATCCGCGACCATCCCCGGCCTGGCGGCCAGCATCTCCTCGACCTTGTCCGGCGCCACCGTGAAACGGGTCAGCTCTACCGTCACTGCCATTACTGCCTCCTTGTCGTAGCAACGGTGCTCAACCCTGGCCGCGGCCGAACTGTTCCGCGGGTGTTCAGCGGCCGATGAGCTCGAGCAGGGGATCGTGGGGCAAGGCGGGTGAGAGGTGGTGATCGCGGCCGGTCATGTCCTGGTCGGTTCACCAGGAGCGCATTCAGCACCGCTTCTTCTACGCAGTGCGTGACGGCCTCGTAGAACAGATTCATCCGATGCCACGGCATGGTCGTGTGGGGCTCCAGCTCCGCCTCCGAAATCGACTGCGGTGGTAACGATGTCGATGTCTCGCGGTCGTTGGCGGTGGAGAGTGGCGATCGTGCTCGAACCAATCGGTCGTCTCCACGCGGTGATATCGAGATCCGGTCCGCGCGCGGTCCCACTCCCGAGCCGATCACACCCGACGGTGTCGCGCGTGGCGAAGGACACACCCGGCGTGATCTGATTGTTGGCAACAAAAAATCCCCCGTCGACATGGTGTCGAGGAGGGATTTGGTTTTGCTGTGCGCCATCAGGGACTCGAACCCCGAACCCGCTGATTAAGAGTCAGCTGCTCTGCCAATTGAGCTAATGGCGCTTGCTCCGTGTTCCGGTGCGGGACAGACATTAACAGGCCGAGGGCGCAGAAGTGAAATCGATATCCGACCGGGGGCGTCGGTCGAGTTCGCGAGGGGTGTTAACGCCCGGTGGGGTAGTCGGGATCTAACCGGTGAACTCGCCTGCGTCGGCGCTACGTTCGCGTTGGTTCGGGCTTGCGGAGCTGGCAGAATATCGGGCGTGGTCTCGACCGATCCCGCCGGCGCGGTGGGTTGAGCTAGCAATCGGTTGGATCCGAAGCCATCGGTGCGCTTCTTGGGCGCACCGGGACTTGAAACGGGGTTGAGATGAGCGTTGCGCAGGGTCGACATCGGACGATGGGGAAAGTCACTGCACCTCTGGTTGTGTTCGCTGTGTTCGCGCTGGTCTTATCGGCGTGCTCGTCGGGCAGCGCCGACAGCTCGCAGGTTGCCATCGACCGCAACCCCATCACCGAACTGATCAAGCCGAAGCTGTTGTCCCCGGTCAAGGACGGTGACGTGGGGGTTTCGCCGGGTATGCCGATGGTCTTCAAAGCCGACGACGGCAAGTTCACCGCAGTGACATTGCTCAACCCGCAGGGTGAGTCGGTGAGCGGCAAGCTGGCCGCCGACGGCCGGTCCTGGGAGACCACCGAGGTGCTCGGCTACGGCAAGGCCTACCGGCTGCGCGCCGACGCCATCGGCCTCGGCGGGGCGAACTCCACCACCTTGAGCTTCACCACCAGCTCGCCGGACAGCCAGACCCATCCCTACCTGCTGCCGGGTGAGGGTGAGGTGGTCGGCATCGGGCAGCCGGTCGCGGTGCAGTTCGACGAGAACATCCCCGACCGCAAGGCCGCCCAGAATGCGATAAAGATCACTACCGAGCCCGCGGTAGAAGGCGCGTTCTACTGGGTGAACAACCGTGAGGTCCGGTGGCGGCCCGAGCACTTCTGGGCGCCGGGCACCAAGGTCACCGTCGAGGTGAATGTCTACGGCAAGAATCTGGGCAACGGCCTGTTCGGCCAGGACAACATCCACTCTTTCTTCACCGTCGGTGACGCGGTGGTCTTCACCGCCGACGACAACACCAAGCAGGTGACCGTCGAGCAGAACGGCCAGGTCGTGCGGACCATGCCGACCTCGATGGGCAAGTCGAGCACGCCCACCGACAACGGCGTCTACATCGTGAGCGACCGGTTCGAGAAGATCATCATGGACTCCTCGACCTACGGCGTTCCGGTGGGTTCGTCCGATGGCTACAAGACTCCGGTCGACTACGCGACCCGCCTCTCCTACAGCGGCATCTTCTTCCATTCCGCGCCGTGGTCGGTCGGTCAGCAGGGGTATTCGAACACCAGCCACGGCTGTCTGAACCTGAGTCCGGCCAACGCCCAGTGGGTCTATCAGAACGCCAAGCGCGGCGACATCACCATCGTCAAGAACACGGTGGGCGGCACCCTGTCGGGTGTCGACGGCCTCGGTGACTGGAACATTGCGTGGCCGGAATGGAAGGCGGGCAACGCCGACGTCCGGTGACGAAGGAGAAGGCCCGGGGCGGGCGGAAATCAGGGGATGACAGGTCCTGGCGTGCCCGGGCAGGTGAGATTCGCGTTGATCGCGCTGCCCAACGCGGCGCACAGCAACGGGCCGCCGAAGAGGAGCTTTTCGAAGGCGGCCAAGGCCGCGCCCGAGGATCCGGTGCCCGAGGACCCGGTTGTGGTCACCCCGCCCGCCGATCCGGTGCTGCCCGATCCGGTCGAGGACTCCAGTCCGGTCGACTCCATCGGTGTTCCGAGATCCGCGGCGGCCGTTCCGGTGGCTCCGGTCAGCAATGTTGCGCCGACGAGGGTCGCGATAACTGTGGCACGCATCACGAACTGTTGTCTTTCTTGTCAACCAGGGCGATGCCTGGCGACACCTCCCCTCGAGCCGCAGTCTACGGAGTGAAACGGAGATCTGTCAGACAATCGGCGAAGTCATTGTTCTCGAACGACGAGGGGGCTGCGGGACAGCGAAACTGCCTGTCGCGCAGGGTGGTCAGCGCTCAGGACGCGCGCTCGGCCTGCAGGATCTCGCCGATATCGAAGAATTCCCATTGGTTGGGCGGCATCATCGCGGTGACGTGGACCTGCCGCTGCTCGAAATCCAGCAGCAGTGCCACATGGATGCCCGGCTTCAGGGTCCAGCAGACCAGGTAGAAGTCCTCGCGCAGCTTGCGCGCACGGTAGGCAATTGCGTCGACCGCGTGCCGGTTGGGGTCGCTGAGCAGGACGAAGCCGAGGTTGTCTGCGGTGAATGTCATGCGGTAGTGGTTGCCGGTCGTGTATCGGTACTCGATCACCGTTCCGGCCAGCTCGGTGGTGGACGGACCGCCGATCAGATCGGGGTGGCCTGCGGTCGCTTGCGCTAGGTCGGTCATTTTCTCTCTCCATCGAAAAGGGCTTCAGGACGCGATGCTGGGAAGGGAGTGGAGCTCGTGGTGCGCGATGGTGACGCAGTGCAGCGCCTGGGCGGGGTTCAGCCGCCCCGACGCCGCTAGGCGCAGACCGCCGGGGATCACGCCCGCGCGGCGACATGCGTCGAAGAAACCGTGTATTTCGAGGGCGATCGCCTCGAAGTCGGTGGTCTCGAGTCCACGGCCGGTGCGGTGAGCGACGGCGGGCATCGGATCGCAGACCCAGGCGACCGGCACTCCGGTGGCCGTGGCGGCCGCCAGCAGCGGCAGCAGCAGCGCGGTGTCGAGGCGGGCGATCAGCGTGAGTCTGCCGGGGATCTTGTCGGGATTGAGCCGCAGGCACAGCGCGGCTATGTCGTCCGGCTCGGCCGTCGGTCCGACGGTGACCGCGATCGGGTTGTCGATCGCGGCCGCGAGCCGCAGCTGAGCCTCGTTGCCGGTGTGGTCGCCGACCCACAGTAGGTGGGCGGAGCCTGCCCACCAGCTGCCGTCGTCATGGCGGCGCGTCAGCGCGTGTGCGTAGGGCAGCAGTGCCTCGTGTGAGGTCCACAGCCGTGGCACCAGGCTGTGCAGCTGGCGGCCGCCGGGCGGTGCGGTGGTGGCGCCCGCGAACATGTCGGCAACGTTGCGCAATAGTTCCGCCGACAACGGATTCGGGCCGGCGTCGGCAGCGTGATCCAACAGCGCGACCGCCGGTGCCGGTGGCGCCACCGGATGGGTCCGAAGGTGATTGAGCGTCGCTGCCGCATGGAGATACGTCGACAGCATCTCCTGAGGATCGGGGTTGGGCGCAGACCATGGCCGTGCGCGCTGATCGGCGATCCGGCTGATCGTCACGATGCGCCGACCCGATCCGAATGCCAGGACCGCGGCGGCGGCCGCCGCCATCGCCTGGCCGGCAATGAGCGTGCCTGCGCGGCCGTTGGCGGGTGTTTCGACAGAGTCGCCCACATGCAATGCGAACGCTTGTCCGGTCGTCACCATGGCGAGTTCGGATGTGAGAGCGTCGCATTCGTCGGCACTGACGAGCGGGGGCAGTTCGCGCAGCTGATCGGCATCGGCACGGGCGGTGTCCAGCCATAGCGGCGCTGTGGTCGGTTCGCCGGTCCAGCGCGACGGCGATACCGGCTCGTCATCCCATGGCAGCTCGGGATATTCGACGAGGAGTTCGGGTGAGATCAGGCCAGGATTGAAGCTCTCCCGGATGTAGCACAGTGGGCCTGCG
Organism: Nocardia sp. NBC_01009; assembly: GCF_045208035.1. Lineage (NCBI taxonomy): Bacteria > Bacillati > Actinomycetota > Actinomycetes > Mycobacteriales > Nocardiaceae > Nocardia > Nocardia sp. NBC_01009. The sequence continues at coordinate 2,778,792 of NZ_CP108695.1, forward strand.
TCGACCCGCATGATGTAGGACCGCGATGCGCACACCCGCTGATCGGGCCATCGTGCCAAGCCCGCCCGCAGCAACTCGCGGCGTTGGGCGACCTGTCGGGCCTGCAGGCTGTGTCCGATGGCGGTGTCGACACTGTCGAGCTTGTGCTCCGCGCCCACACCTACGGCGCTGACGACGTAATTGACCGATACCGGAATCGAATCCGGGTTGAGCAGGCATGATCGCCGGACCATCACCTCGGTGCCGGACGGTAACTGCAACGGTGCTCGAACGGTGTCGGGCAGCCGTTCGGCGGACATGATGTCCTGGCGCAGCACCCGCACCCGCAGTGTGGTGCCGAGCGCTGCTTCCAGCGCCGGTGTGGTCAGGTTCGTGTTGGTGACGAGCATTCGAGTGGTCGGATCGGCGAACCGTGCTCCGCCCGTCGGTGCCGCCAACTCGGGCTGGCCGAGACGCGGTCGGCACCGCGCCGCGCCGATGGGATTCTTCTCGCGGGGAAACGCGGTCGCGGCTTCCATCTCATGCATTGGACCCAAACCCGTTTATCTTTTTGATGATTCGCCCCTTGCGGCATCATCCTGCACCTATTTCTTTGATCTGTCTACTCGAGATAGCGGCAGAATCGACTTCTAGGTGCGCAAAGAATTGGTCATATCTAATACGTATCGTTAACTTTTGGTTATCAAAGATATCGGTATGCGTACGTACGCGAATCCATGTGTCGGACATCACGATTGAGTGGGTTTATCGTCGTGTTCTGTTGGTTGACAGTGTCGCACTGGAGGGTGATTATCAGATCCCACACGTTCGACGATCGGGTATTCGTCAAACACTTCGCTACGTCTGTTCAAAGGCATAGGTGAAAAGGCATGACCGCGGCCGTAATTGACCCATACCTCGTTGCTATCGCCACTGAGGTTCCCCCTCATCAATATTCGACCGAGGAGTTACTCGCCGCCAGTCGCGGGCATTTGTCCGACAAGCTCGGAGCAATGCTCGGGAGCCTCGGCATCGAGCAGCGGCACTCGGTGCTCGCCAACTATCCGGATGTGCTGTTCGGGGGCGCCGAACCGCAGCTGGACATCGCCGCGGCCGATCTCGCGGTCCGGGCGGCTCGCAAATGCCTTGCCAAAGCTGACGTTTCGCCCGACTCGATCGGCCTCGTGCTCGGCGTGAGCAGTACTCCGGGGCGACTGCTACCGAGCCTGGTTTGCGACATATTCGCGCGGATGCCGGAACTGCCGCGGACCGCACCGAATCTGAGCATCGAATATATGGGCTGTTCGGCGATGGCGAAGGCCGTCGAGACGGCGAGGTGGTTCCTCACGTGCAATCCGGAGAAGCGGGTCCTGGTCTGCTTCATGGAAGCGATCACGCCGTTGTCTCCGGTGCTTCCCGGCTTCTACTCACATTTCTCGGAAGTGGGACCGCAGCAGCGTCAGGGCACCGTGGACGTCATGCACGGGTTTCTGTTCGCGGACGCGGCCGTGGCCATGGTGTTCGGCGCGGAGGGCGACGGGCCATCGTTCGGCCCGGTGGCCAACCTGACCAACGAGCTGGCGTCGGACGCCGAGCTCGGCACCGTTCCGGACGGCGGCTCGGACATCCCGGTGGTGTACGGGCGTCGCATCTACACGCTGAGTCCCGATGTCACACCGCGTGGCGCCCACTACGCCAGTGAGACGGTGCGCATGACACTGGAGGACGACTCCTGCGAGCTGTCGAAGCCCGCCGACGCCTCGGCGCTGCTCTTGCATACCGGCAGCATGCGCATTGTCGACGCACTGTGCGCCGAGTTCGGCGTCGACAAGGACAGCGAGGTTGTCGCCTCGTCGTATCGAGTGCTGCGCGACCACGGCAACACCCTCGGATGTTCGGTTCCACTCATGGTGGCCGAGCCGGTGCACCGCCCGGCCGGACAGGGCCTGCTCGTGGCTTTCGGACTGAGCTTCAGTTGCGGTGCGTTCACGATGACGGTCCCCGAAGGCGGATGGAATCCCCAGTGAACGCAACGGATTTCGATGTCGCCGCTGCCGTCGGGCAGCGCAACCTCGCCGAATTCGTGTGGGGAGCCGGTGACCGGGACGGGGTCGCGCTGATCGAACACTCGACCGGCCGGACCTACCGCCATCGCGAACTCATCTTCGCCGCAAGGCGATTCGCGGCCGCGCTGGTTCAGCGTGGGCTGCACCCCGGTGCCAATGTGGCGGTGATCTGCCCTAACGGCGCCGAGTTCATCGCCGCGTACTACGGCTCGTTGCTCGTCGGCGGTGTGGTTCTTGCGCTGGATCCGTTGGGTGCCACCGACGAATGGGAGGCCGCGCTCACCCGTACGCCGGCCGGCTTCGCCGTCGTGACCGGCGCGGTGTGGCATATGCTCGCGCGAGAGCGCTTGGCGGAGCGTTTCGAGCACGTGGTGGTGATCGACGACGACGGCACGGTCCCGGCGCAGCGGACCGCCGACGCGGTCGGGTGGGACGCGATGCTCGCCGAGGCCACGACGACCGTTCCCGCGGCCGTCGGCGGTGACCATGCGGCGACGCTGATCGCGTCGAGCGGGACCCAGGGCGAGCCCAAGCAGATCGTGCTGACCCACCGCAATATCGCCGCGAATCTCGTGCAGATCGATCTCGCGCACCGGCTGACGGCCCAGGACGTCGTGCTCGGTCTCACTCCGTTCCGGCATGTGTACGGGATGCTCCATCCGCTGAACAGCACGCTGCGGGTCCGGGCGACGGTTGTCACGGTGGCCACTCCGTTCACCGCCGCGGACCTGCTCGACACCATCCAACGTCGGCGCATCACCGTCGCGTACCTGGTGCCGAGCGTGCTCGCCGAACTTGCCAGGTTCCCCGACGTCGAACGCTACGACACCAGCAGCGTGCGGCTGGTCTACTCGGGCGGTGCGCCACTGCCCCTCGAAGTCGCGGCGACTTGCGCACGAATCCTGGGAGCCCCGGTTGTGCAGGGTTACGGCATGACCGAAGCCTGCTGCACCTACGCCCCGCCCGACATCGATCCCGGCCCGGCGGGATCGATCGGTCTGCCGGTGCCGGGAACGCAGACCCGATTCGTCGATCCCGACACCGGCCTCGATGTCGACGAAGCCGACCCCGGCGAGATCTGGATCCGCGGTCCGCAGGTTTCGCCGGGCTTCGTGCAGGGCGACGGCGAGATCGTTCCGGTCACCGACGAGGACGGCTGGCTGCACACCGGCGACATCGGTCGCCGTGATGCCAGGGGATACGTCACGATCACCGGTCGGGCCAAGCAGCTCATCAAGTACAAGGGGCATCAGGTTGCGCCCGCCGAGCTCGAAGCGATCCTGCTCGGTCATCCGAACGTCGCCGACGCGGTGGTGGTAGGAGTGCCGGACGAGATCGCCGGGGAGATCCCGGTGGCCTACGTGGTTTTGAGCGCCGATGTCCCGCTCGATGACGTGTCGGCCTACGTCGCCGAGCGGGTGGCGCCGTACAAGAAGATCCGCCGCATCGAGGCGCTCACCACGATTCCTCGGTCCGCCATGGGCAAGCCGCTGCGCGGCAGCCTCGGGCACTGATCACCGCCGCACCGATCTCATCGGGAGTACCCATGCGTCACACACTTCCGTCGCTGTTCGAAGCCGCCGCCGATGCCGGGGGTGCGCAACCGGCGGTCTTCGTGGACGGCGGCTACCGGTCCTGGGCGCAGTGGCGCGCCGAGGCCCATGCGCTGGCGCGTGGATTGCAGGATCTCGGCATCGGTAAGGGCGACGTGGTCGCCGTGCACCTGCCCAACTGCTGGGAGTTCCTCACCGTTCATGTCGCCGTCGCCGCCGCGGGCGCGACCATGCTTCCGCTGCACATGGGCCTCGGGGGCAACGAACTGCGCGCGCTGCTCGCCAGGACTCGGGCAGCCACCTTGGTCGGCACCGCCGATCGCATGCGCGGACTGCTCGCCGAGTTACGTGCGGGATCCCCGGCGCTGCGGCACGTGCTGGTTGTCGGTGACGCGGACTTCGCACCGAATGATGTTCTGGCACTGGAGGATATGGCGCGGCGGTGGGCGGGGGCGACCCCGCTGCCGGTGCAGGTCGGCCCGGACGACCCCTTCGTGCTGCTCCCGTCGTCCGGTACGACCTCGTTGCGCCAGAAGATTTGTGTGCACACCCATGACGCCCTCATATCGAACGCCGTCGCGGTGGCTGCCGACGGTCGTGCTCGCGGTACCGACACGATCATCAGCGCCAGCCTCTTCACGCATCTGTTCGGGCTGCTCTCGGTGCACGTCAGCCTCGTGACCCGTGGGCGCCAGGCCTTGCTGCGCGGCTGGGACGTGCGGGAATTGCTGCGGCTGGCAGCCGCGAGCGAGGCGGGGGTGCTCTACGCGGTTCCGGCGCAGATCCGAGACATCGTGTCCCGGCTGGGAGCGTCCGGCGACGACGGTGGGATTCGGCTGACGGAGGTGCGGGCCAGTGGCGCGGCCATCCCCGCCACGCTCGTCGAAGACGCCCGGCGGCTGCTCGGTGCACGCGTGATTTCGCACTGGGGCATGTCCGAGGTGGGTGCCGGCCTGTGCACGCGGCCCGATGATCCCCTGCATGCGGCGACCAGCGGGGTCGGCCGGCCGGTATCCGGTGGCCAGGTTCGGGTCGTCGACGAAGACGGAAATCCCTGCGGTACAGGCGAAACCGGAGAGCTTCAATTCCGTGGCCCCTCGATGTTCACCGAATATTTCGAGGAACCGGAACTGACGAGGAACGCGCTGACCGTCGACGGATGGCTGCGCACCGGAGACCGTGCCGTCCTGAACGAGGACGGCACGGTCGCCTTCCGCGGCCGGGACGCCGAAGTGATCAACGTCGGTGGTGTGAAGTTCAGCGCGTCCGAGATCGAGATGCTGCTCGATGACCTGCCGGGGCCGCGGCTGCTCGCTGTGGTCGGGCGCCCGGACGACCGTCTCGGCGAATACCCCTGTCTCGTAGTGACTTTACGCGCGGGCGCGGCGCTGACGTTGCGTGAGGTCACCGCGCATTTGGCGGCCAAAGGTGTTGCGGAGTACAAGATTCCGGCCGAGCTGATCGTGCAGGAGGAGATACCGTGCACGCCGACCGGCAAGATCGCCAGGCGCAGACTCGCCGCAATGCTGGACAGTGATGTTTCACGCGCGCAGTCGGTCTGGGTGCGCCGCATGCTGGCGCTACCGCCGTCCGAACGGCTGCGGCACGCCCTCGACCTGGTTCGTGAACAGGTGCGTCTGGTGCTGGGAGATCCCGGATCGATCGGGCCCGACCAGGTTTTCACCGATTTCGGCATGAAGTCCCTGACCGCGGTGCGATTGCGCGCCGCCTTGTCCGAGGCCACCGGATTCGCCCTGCCCGCGACCACCGCCTACGACCTACCGACCCCGAACCTGCTCGCTCGGCACCTCTGTGAGCTACTGGCCGAAAAGTCGCCGGTCGGCACCCCGGCCACCTCGAACCACGCACGACCGGCCGCCCAGGACCCGGTGGTTGTCGTGGGCATGGGATGCCGGTTGCCCGGCGACACCACGTCTCCCGATGAGTTCTGGGAACTGCTGGTGGCGGGACGGGAGACACTCGGCGAGTTCCCCACCGATCGCGGCTGGGGTTTCGACCCGGACGCCACCTTCACCCGGCGGGGCAGCTTTCTGCGCGACGCTGCCTGGTTCGACCCCGCCTTCTTCGGGATCTCACCGCGCGAAGCCATGACGATGGACCCGCAGCAACGACTCCTGCTGGAAACGACATGGGAGGCACTGGAACACGCCGGGATCGACCCGAACTCGTTGCGGGACACCGAGACCGGTGTCTTCGTCGGTGCCATGGCCTCGGACTACCTGCCACGCACCTATGAGTCGATCACGAATTCCGACGTGGGCGCGATGACCGGCAATGCGGGCGGCGTCGCCTCCGGTCGGATCTCCTATGTGCTCGGGCTACGCGGCCCGGCGCTCACCGTGGACACGGCATGCTCCTCCTCCCTCGTCGCGCTCCATCTCGCGGCCCGATCGCTGCGGGCCGGGGAATGCTCGATGGCGTTGGTCGGCGGTGCGACGGTGATGTCGACGCAGGCCACGTTCGCGGAGTTCGCTCGACAGGGCGCCCTCGCGGCCGACGGGAGATGCAAGTCCTTTGCCGCCGCGGCCGACGGGACGGGCTGGGGTGAAGCGGTCGGCGTCCTCGTCCTCGAACGGCTCTCCGATGCGCGCCGGGCCGGCCATCGCGTGCTCGGCGTCATCCGCGGCAGCGCCGTGAACTCCGATGGCACCTCCAATGGGTTGACCGCACCGAACGGCCATGCGCAGCAACGAGTTATCCGTCGGGCACTGGCCGACGCCGAGCTGGATCCGTCCGATGTAGACGCGGTCGAAGCGCACGGCACCGGCACCACGCTCGGTGACCCGATCGAAGCCCAGGCGATCCTGGCGACCTATGGGCAGGACCGCGAGCGGCCGCTGCTGCTCGGTTCGATGAAATCGAACCTCGGGCACGCACAGGCCGCCGCAGGCATTGTCGGCGTGATCAAGATGATCCTGGCAATGCGCAACGGCCTGGTGCCCGAGACATTGCACGTGGACGAGCCCTCCCCGCACGTGGACTGGGCGGCCGGCGCGGTACGCCTCGTCATCGACGCGGTGCCGTGGCCGGAGACCGGAAGACCGCGCCGCGCGGGCGTTTCCGCATTCGGGATCAGCGGCACGAACGCACACGTCATCCTCGAACAAGCTCCGTTCGAACGGGACGGGCAGGGACGGGACGGCGCCGAAGGGGACGGCCCCGGAGGGGGTGACACCGGACAGCGCGGCACCGAGGGGGACGGGCCCGGAGGGGGTGACACCGGACGGCGCGGCACCGGACGCGGCGACCGTGATCCGAGTGGCGCTGGACAGCGCGACCCGGGCTCGGACAGCACCGGACAGGGTGCCACCCGACGGGACGATCGTGGACATCACAGCACCGAGCGGGGCAGCAGAACGAATGATCGCTTCGCGTGCCCGCCGAAGCCGGTTGTGCCGCTGGTCTTCTCGGCATCGACAACAGCGGCTCTGGCAGCTCTGGCGGGACGGCTCGATGCCCTCCTGAGCGGGGGCGCGGTACCAACGGATGTCGGCTACTCCCTGACCACTACCCGTGCGACGTTCGAGCAGCGGGCGGTCGTGCTCGACGCCGATCGTGACGACCTGGCCGCGCTGATGTCGGGGACTGCCGGCGCTGCGGTCACCGGGCGTGCCGACCTCAATGGGGGAGCGGTGTTCGTTTTCCCAGGGCACGGGGCCCAATGGGCCGGGATGGGGGCCGAACTGCTCGGTTCGGCCCCGGTCTTCGCGGCCGCGATGGCCGAGTGCGAGGACGCGCTGTCGGAGTTCGTCGACTGGTCGTTGACCGAGGTCATCGCCGACGAATCAGCCTTGCGCCGAACCGAAGTCGTGCAACCGGTGCTGTTCGCGGTCACGGTTTCGCTGGCCCGGCTGTGGCAGCACCACGGCGTCGAGCCTGCCGCCGTGATCGGTCATTCTCAGGGCGAGATCGCCGCCGCGCACATCGCGGGCGTCCTGTCCTTGCGTGACGCGATCCGAGCCGTCGTCCGCCGTGGCGAACTGTGCACCGCGTTGAGCGGCATGATGCTGTCGGTCGGATCGGTCGAGGACGTCGAGCCCTATCTTGCCGCTTACCCGGCGGTGAGCATCGCCGCGCGCAACAGTCTCTCCTCGACCGTGCTGGCGGGAGATGCCGAATCTCTCACCGCACTGGCGAAGGATTACCGCGATGCGGGCAAGCCGGCCCACGTTGTGCCGATCGGCTACGCGTCGCACTCGGCGTATGTCGAGCCCATCCGTGACCGGCTGCTGGCAGACCTGGCCGAACTGAGCCCGCAGTCGGCGCACATTCCCTGGTATTCGACGGTTACCGGCCAACCGATGACCGGCCGCGATGCCGACGCAGGCTACTGGTATGACAACCTGCGTCGCCCGGTGCAATTCGCCGCGACCGTGGAATCGCTTGCGGCCGCGGGGTTCAACCATTTCATCGAGGTCGGGCCCCACCCGGTGCTGACCACCGCGATGCAGGAGACGGTCGGGGAGGGCGGCCTGGCAGTCGGTACCTTACGTCGCGGCCATGGCGGCCTGCGCCGCTTCGCCGCTTCGCTCGCCCAGGCGTATGTCCGTGGGCTGCCGGTCGATTGGACGAGATTCTTCGACGGCAGCGATGCCCGACGCATCGATCTGCCCACCTATCCGTTCCAGCGCGGCCACTACTGGGTCGGTCGAACGAGACAGTCGAGCGCGGCCGGGCTCGGCCAACAGGACATCACGCATCCGCTGGTGGCGGCACTCGTCGAGCACCCCGGCCAGCATGGTGTGACCTGCACGGGCCTGATCTCGCTGGTCGAGCAGCCCTGGCTGACCGATCATCGGGTGCACGGCGCGGTTGTGGTGCCGGGAACGGCCTTGGTCGAGCTGGCCGTCCACCTCGGCCAACGGTTCGGCTGCCACCAGGTCGACGAGCTGGTCATGCCTGCCCCGCTGGTGGTGCCGGAGGACGGCAGCGTCCGACTCCAGGTGCGGATGACAGAAGAAGAGGACAAGCGCGTCGTCGTTACGGTGCACTCGAGGATCACCGGACAGGAATCCTGGACCGAGCACCTGACCGGTGCGCTCGTGCCGGAAACGGACACCGCGGTGTCCGGGTTCGGGTCTGCCACCTGGCCGCCGCTGGGAGCGCAGCGCATCGATGTCGACACCGTGTACGAGTCGCTCGTCGAGGCGGGTGTCGCGCACGGCCCGGCATTCCGTGGGCTGGGTGCACTGTGGCGGCGCGGCACCGAACTCTTCGCCGAAGTCGTACTGCCCGATGACCTTTCGGCCGGGTCTTTCCTGTTGCATCCGGCTCTGCTCGACGCGGCGTTGCATCCGATCGCGGTGACGCAGGACCACACCGATACCGCGGTGCAGTGGCCAGGAGCGGGTGTCGCTCGTGGACCGGGCGAGCCGGCTCCTGGCCCACGACCAATGCTGCCGTTCGCCTGGCGGGGTGTGAGCCTCTTCGCGACAGGGGCGACGGCGTTGCGAGTGCGGTTGCGTCCCGCGGTCGATCGACAAGGCGGGATCGCCCTGGATATCGCCGACGACCTCGGCAGACCTGTCGCACGAGTGGAGTCGCTGATCTGCCGCCGCACCGACGGCATGCCACCAGGTAGCGCCATCGCGCCGAACACGCTGTTCCGGATCGGCTGGAAGCACGCGGGCCAACGGTCCGGCGACGACCGTGAGCTGCTCGACGTCAGCGCCGTGCCCGACCTCCGAACCGCGCTGAATCTCGTGCTGACCGCTCTGCAGGGCAAGGCAGTCGAACAAGCCGGATTGCTCGTGCTGACCAGGAATGCCGTGGCCACGGCGGATTTCGAGGACACCGATCCCGTGCAGGCCGCCGTATGGGGCCTGGTTCGCTCCGCCCAGCGGGAGCATCCGGGCCTGTTCGTCCTCGCCGACACCGACAACCCGGCCGCATTCGAGCGGGCAGTGCCTGTGGGGGAAAACGAGTTCGCGGTTCGCGCCGACTCGGTTCTCGTCCCTCGCCTGATCAGGCAGCGAGCAGTCCGAACGCAGAAGGCCGCGAATGCCGGCGGCGCTGCGTTGGTGACCGGTATTGCGTCGGTGACTGATGATGTTGTGCTTGTGACCGACGGCGCCGCGTTTGTCACCGATGACGCTCTGCTCACGACCGATGGCACCGTCCTCGTGACCGGCGGAACCGGTGGCCTCGGGCGGCGGATGGCCAGGCACCTGGCCGAGCGGCACCGCGTGCGGCATCTGCTGTTGATCTCACGAAACGGATCCGATGCCCCCGGTGCGCAGGCGCTGCGTGCCGAACTGGCGGATCTCGGTGCCGACGTGCGCATCGTTGCTTGCGACGTGGGCGACCGTGCCGCCCTCGCGGAAGTAGTGGCAGGCATCGATCCACAACACCCGCTGACCGGTGTCGTACACGCGGCGGGGATCGTCGACGACGGGGTGCTCGGCGCGCTGAACGCGGATCGAATCGAGAAGGTGCTGTGGTCGAAAGCCGATGCGGCGCGGCATCTGCACGAGCTAACCCGGGACTTTCCGGTCCGAGTATTCGTCTTGTTCTCCTCGATTGCCGGTCTGCTCGGCAATCCCGGCCAGGCCAATTATGGTGCCGCGAACGCCTATCTGGACGGATTGGCAGCACATCGCCGGGCGCGGGGTCTCCCCGCGGTTTCGGTGGCCTGGGGTCTGTGGCCGCAGGCCACCGGGATGACGAGCACGCTGACCCCCGCCGATCACGCCAGAATGTCGCGCAACGGCATCCTCGCACTCTCCGACTCGGACGGTCTCGCGCTGTTCGATGCCGCACTCACCGCCGGACCGGCGCTGTTGGCAGCGATGCGCGTCGATCTCGCCGCGATCGGCTCGACACCGACGGCGCCGATCTGGCGCGAGCTCGTCCGTCCCGTGCCGGAGTCTTCCGTCCCGGCGACCCGGTCCGTGGCGACTGCCGCCACACCATCGGACTCGCTTCGCCGCCAACTCACCGGACTCGACACCGCAGACCAGGTTCGGCTCATCGAGGACCTGGTCAGGGAGCGCGTCGCGGCCTTGCTCGGTTACCGAAACGCGGCGGCGGTGGCACTGGATCGCAAGTTCCTGGAGATCGGCTTCGACTCGCTGTCGGCGAAGGAGTTGCACGACGCCGTGAACAAGGCGACCGGCCTCCGCTTACCGCTCATGGCCGTGTTCGATGCCGAGACCTCCGGTGCGCTCGCGATGCGAGTGTGGAATGAGCTGATCGGGTCGCCGCGCACACCGGAGACCGAGCCGGTCGCGACAGTATCGCGATACGAGGAGTCGGTCCGAGCGGTCGTTCAGCACGCAGTCGCCGCAGGCAACCCGGATGCGGCCCTCAGCGTGATGCGCGCGGCCGCGGACCTGCGGACATCCTTCACCGACAGCGCCGATCGTGGCCCGCTACCTGCGGCTACTACCTTGACCGAGGGACCGCATCGCACCCGGCTCATCGCCCTCAGCTCGCCGATGGCCAATGGCGGTGTCCACCAGCATGCTCGGCTCGCCGCGCATTTCCGGGACGCAGTGCGTTTCTCGGCAGTGCCGTTGCCCGGCTTTGCGTCCGGCGAGAAACTGCCTGCTTCCGCTGAAGCCGCTCTCACCGCGGTCATGGACGGTGTGCTCGGTGCCGCAGCGGACGAGCCCTTCGTGCTGCTCGGCTACTCGTCGGGCGGTGCGCTGGCGTATGCCGCCGCGCGTCGTCTGGAACGCAGCCCCGGGGCTCGGCTGGCCGCGCTGGTGATGATCGACACCTTCCCGATCGATGACCCGGCGGTCCCGATCGAGACGATTCTGCGCGAGATGTTCGTGGACGAGACCGGTATCGCCGGACCCACCGGTGACCGGCTCTCGGCCATGGGCCGCTGGCTCGTGGTGATGTCCGGCATGGACTTCGCCCCGGTCGAGGTGCCGGTGTTGTTCGTTCGGGCCACGGAGCCGTTCGCCCCCGGTGTCGGGGACCCGGCCCGCTGGCAGACGCGGCCGTTCCACGACACCCACGATCTCCGGACCGTGCGATCGGATCATTTCGGTCTGGTCGGCCGGGATTCCGAGCACACTGCGCAGGTCGTCCGCGAATGGCTCGACGAGCGTCTGTGACCGACGGCTGAGGTGCCGGATAAGACGGACGTGCTCGATGATTATGTGCCTATCGCCCCGCCGCCTGCGGGGCTGAATACTTGCCATGGTTGCTCGCGAGTCGACAAAAAGGGCCAGGTCAGAAACATTTCCGCTCTGACCTGGCCCGTAGCGGGTCCCCGACGTCCCGGCATACGAACCACGAAATCCTGGTCAGCGGGCGGGAAATCGTGATCCGGACGGTTGGGACTGTTCAGCGCCAATAGCCTGGATCACGCCATCCTGAGGGTCTCGAGTCCGGTTCACCGATTCCGGTGTGCCACAACGTCGGCCAATGCGATCAGATCGCCGGCGCGCCCCCGATCGCGCAGTACGCCGATCGCCTCCGCCATCTTCTGGTCGGCGTACTGCTGCGCCGAGCGCCGTCCATTCGCTGCCTTGACCAACTCCATCGCTCGACCGATATTCGCAGGGCTCATCGGGATTCGGAGTCGCACAGCTGGGCCAACTCCACAGCAGCGTCGGTGCCCGATGCCAATGCGGCCACCACGGGCAGGGAAAAGCGAAGTTGACGACGAGTCGCGTACGGCGCCGTGAGCATGGCTCAGGTGCCGTCCGAAACCACCTGGAAACAAGAGAGATCGCACCGAGGATCGGGAATTGCAGCGGTGGTGTACCTGCCTCGGGAATTATTGGTCCTGGCTATCGCCGACCGTTGTGGTGATCCGACATCGCAGTGCGGATCGCGGCGGCGAAGGCATCCGGGGCCTCGATGTGTACCAGGTGGCCCGCATCGGAAATCACCTCGGTGTGGATCGACGGCACGGCAAGGGTGATCCGCTGATGCACCTCATGAAAGAAGACGTCGCTGTTCGCGCCGATCAGGAAGGTGATGGGAACCTCGATGTCGCTGATCCTGCGGATCGGGAAGTGCTCGAACATCGCACCGAACGGGTGTGGGTCGAGTTCGGCCAAGATGTTGCTCGCGTGGGCACAGATCATGTTCTGTTCGTGCTCGGGCAGCGCCTGGAACGACTCATCTCCAGCGACGAAGCGAAAGAAGATCTCGGCGCTCTTTTCGGGCCTCCCGCGTAGCTGGGCCCATTTGGCCCTTCCGATCATGCGCAGTGAACCGGCCGTCGGATGCCGCAGACCGTGCAGCGGCGGCTCCACCACAATCAGGCGCTGCACCAAATCGGGACGGTCGGCGGTCAGCGCCAGTGCGACATTGGCGCCCGAACTCCAGCCGACAACGGTGGCCGGTCTCGAGGCCACCCGCTCGAGCATGAATATCGCATCGGCCACGTGGCGGCGGTAGTCGCGCACCGGCGAGTGCGTCGACGCGCCGTAGCCGCGGCGATCGTAGGCGATGACGCGGTGCCCGTCCGCCGCCAGGTCATCGACCGTCCGACCCCAGATCGCGGCCGGTGCGCCGGACCCGTGGATCAGCAGCAACGGTTCTCCGGATCCGCGCACGTCGTAGGAAAGGTCCACCCCTTCATGGGCGAGCAGCATATGCGCCGAGTCCTTTCCGGTCATTTGGCTCGAGGTGGCAGTGGTCTGCGCGACCTCGGATGTGGTGGCAGCGTATTCGGGTTTCCGATCTCCCTATTGCCTCGGCTGGGAAGTCGCTTTCGTGGTGACATGTCTGCATCGAGGCATCGCGGGAGGTCTGCTCTTATGTGACCAGACCTGGGAAGAGCTGCCTGCAAGAAATGGATGACACATTGCTCGAGATATTCGGCGACCTCGATGAGGCGCTGTACGCCGACGGTATTTCGCCTGACGTATTTTGCGTACCGGCTGATTACCTCGCGCCGGGTCGAGGTCGAGCAGGCTGCTCACGATGGCTTGGCAGAATATCGGACTAATCGTCGCCGAGAGTTCTTCGACTCAATTCACGCTGGACCCCCAATGAAACGAAGGCACTGATCGAGGAGTTGGCAGTCCGGCTACCGGTCACTGCCTCGAACTGGCTGGCCGGTCTTCCGGACCCCGGGGGACGACACGATCGATGGCGAAGAGTTGTTTGGTCATAGTGTGCGAACCACCCCGGGGGTGGTTCGCACACTATGACATCGGTCCCCGACGTCCCGGCATACGAACCGCGAAATCCTGGTCAGCGGGCGGGAAATCGTGATCCGGACGGTTGGGACTGTTCAGCGCCAATTGTTGCGTCAGATGCTGAAGCCGAGCGCATCCCTTGTTCGCTGTTCGCCGGTCGCAGGTTCGTGACTTCGGCGGGGCACATCGAACATGGGAATGCAGACGACCTGCGGGTTTCGGGTGGGCGGTTGGTGATCGCAGCCGATTACCCGCTGTGAGCGGGCGGTGCCGTTGCTGTGACGGAACGCATCGCAGGTTTCCCTGCGATGCGATGCGATTACGTGGACTCATCTCCGCGCTCAGGAACACGACGTCGAACTCGGCGGCCTGGAATACCTGCCCAGGCGGTCCCTCCCGCTATCGGCGCAGACCAGGCGCGAATCATGATGCAGCAGAACAGATCTCCCGTTTGCGCCTGGCCACTGTACGCCCGCTCCGGGACCCCGATGGGTACGTCATCACGATCCACGCCTGGCGACTCGGAAGGCCTGCGGGCCTTTCGCTCGTTGCTGATCGTCGGCCGCCTCATCGGCGCGGCGGCCACGGCGCCGATCGGAGTAGTCACCGGCGCGATCTGTGGAACCGATTCGCATCCGCCATCCGAGTGGGTGTCGGCCCGGACGTGATTTGAGATCGTGTTGGGGTGTTGGCGCGATGTTCCGTTGGCCGCGTGCACTGGGCGGGAGCTGAACACTCGCACTACTGGAACGGATTCGACACCTACCGCCACCCCCACCTCGTCGGCGGCAGTCACGGGTGTAGCAGTGAGCGGCTCTACGGTGAGCGGCTCGTGAGGGGCTGTTGGAATGTCATTGGCTGGTCGGCGTCGAGGCGGTAAATGTGAGCGGTTTTCATCCGCGTAATGCGTGCCGTCGCGCAAAGTGGGCCCACCACGACAAGATCAACACCGTCTCCCGCTCTCGCGACAACCTGGCGGGCAGTATTCGCGGTCAAACCGCCCTCATCGACCGAGGTTGATGCTGCGAGCCCGGGTCTCTTCAGGGCCATGGTGTGCCAGCAGGCTGCGGGGTGATGCCCACGAGCACGGTGTAGGCCACCACGTTGGACAGATAGCTTCTTATGGTGTGGTCGAATTCGCCACCACACGTCACCAGTTGCAGCGCGCTGTATCCGCGCGAGTCGTAGACCTCATGAGTTGGGAACTCTGACTTCAGATAGGTGGCTACTTCCTGAACGAGGAAGTGAGCAACCGATCGGTCCGCTCTTGTCACGTCGACCTGGTCCCCGGGGCGCAGTGACGATAGTCGGTAGAAGACCGCAGGTCCGGTGTAGGAGTCTACGTGTCCCAGGATGACCGCGGAGCCCATGTCTCCGGGTGGGGGGCCGTTTCGGTACCAGCCCGCCACCTGAAAGTCCGTCGGAAGTTCTACGGTGCGATCAGGATTCAGGCCGAGCTCGGAGAGTGGTCCATCCACCGCGATAGCTGGGATGTGTAGTTCCACAGGGAGCGATTCTGGAAGCGCGGCCGGGGCCACGCTATCGAACGCGGTCACGGCGGCATCGGTGGCCGGGACCAGGTTCCCACCCGGGCACAGTCGAGCGATCGGGCTCAGTGCCGCAAGAAATAGCAGAATGCTCGCCGCTAATCGTAGGTGCTTCGACGACACCGGTGAACTGCTGCGTTCTGTACTGCGCGGAGTGCGCGCTCGTGCTGTTCCGCCCGCGGTGTGGTCGCTCCCTGACGTCGGCGAGTGGTCCGCTCGAGCGGGAGGCTGAGTCCGGGTACCGCCGGCACACCCAAGGTCATCAACTGGGTGCGGACTATCGGCGGTGCCGCCCTCGCCGGTACCTGGCGGACCCTTTGGCGGAACTCCGGGGCCAGGCGTCACAGGCGGTGCTGTCTCGGGCGTATCGGCGCCGCCCTGACCACCACCGGGTCCACCTGAACCGCCGGGGTCTTGCGGTGGTGATTCCGGAATCGGTGGGCCGGGACCGCCGGGCACCCCTGGAATGACCGGCACAGCACAAAATGACGACCTCATAGGAACTCCTCGACACATAGAATTCGTCCACAAGGCTCACATGCAATCGTGAATGCGAGCGGATCGGTCTATTGCCTCGGTAGCCAACGAAGTGCTTATTGAACTCAACACGTGTTACTGCGATATTACGCTTCAAGACTATGTCTCCTAATTAAACTTTGAGTTTGAGTGTTGTACCGAAACTAAATGTAATGAATCTATTAGGCTGCCGTAGCAGCCATGGGTGGGGGATCGGGGGAAAGTGGCTAGGCCCCGCTCTGTCAGGCTCGCATTAGACCAGGCGACCGGTCGGTTTTAGAGAGCCGAGTAGGGCCGAGATCAGGGACTTCTGGTGGTGACGTCGGGTGCGGCCGATCCGCCCACCGGGAATTGGTGACGTCAAACATCCCGTGAAGCCAAAACGTCAATCATCACCTGAAGCTCGACAATTTTTCGTTGGCTATTTCTTTGGGTTACCGGTTCCTTCTTCTTTTCCTCCTCCGGGCTCCCAACTTTTCACCCACAACTACGTGGCTCATCAAGCCCGTGGCACAACACTTTTCGCGGGATAGTTCAGTGTAAGGAAGTCGAGCGACGCGACCGGTCGACCTCCTGGCATAGGGGGCCCAGAACGGGGTCGCCGAATCCGGCATGGCGGGGACGGTTGACGCAGACCCCGGAGGTCTTCGAGAAGCAGGAGCCCGTCCTACATCCAATGCAGTCCAACTCCGCGCGGGCGCGGTCGATAAAGCACGGGCTCTGGAAGTAGTCGTGCCGTATGACCGGGTCGAAATGGGCCGTTCTTACGAACTGATGTGAGATTCCGGCTCGTCAGGGCCCGATACCAATATGGGGCCGGTCGCGTACTCGAGGCCGACAAGTACTAAAAACCACCCCTGATGGGCTTACGTTTCCACTGGTGAAGCCCTAGAGTCGACTGCCGCTGTGCGCGAGATGGCCAGCTGCCCCAGCGGGCGACACGTAGGCGAAAGGTCTTGCCTGAACCGTGCGGTCGAGACATCCCGCCTGAACCGGGTTCGCCCACCGATCCTTGCGCCTGGTGAACCGGCGACTCGAGGAGTGGACAGTGAGACTGCGGGGTCGTGGCCGTGCCAGGCGGCGGCGACGTGCGGGGGAATGCCGCGCGAGCATGAGGGACACCGAGGTATTGCGAAGATGCTCAACGGGGATCCGCCGAAGGGCGGCCCGTGTACGGAGCCGCTGGAACTCGTCGCTGCACCACTCGGGTCGGAGGGTGCGCCGTCTTCGTGGACGGCTATCAGCCGGTCGCCGGTCCATGGAATGCCCAGCACCCGGCTTTCTACAGCGAGGTGGCCAGTGCGGCAACCTGTTTCGGGATAGTCGCGCGATGCTGGACAGGTATGCCCATTGGTCGTCGAGCGGATCAATGACTACCTGGTGCGGTGGCTCGTGCAGAAAGGTAGGCGGTTCCGGGGCCGTTGGAAACGAGCACGTGAAGCGCTTCCGAAGGCCGCGGAGGCCTACCCGAAATTCTTCTCCGACTGGGCAATCGGGAACCCCCGCAACCGTGAACGCTCGATGATGGGAGCCGTGTGACGGGAGACTGTCACACACGGCTCTGAGAGGGCCGGGAGGTGAACCCTCCCGGCCGCCTGCTAGAGCACCTTTCGCTCTCTACCGGTACACAATGCCGGAAAACGGTGAATTGTCCGGGCTAGGCAGTACCACCGCCACCCGTTTCCGGAGACCCCTCGGGCACGTCCCCGCCACCGCCCGGTCCTTCCTCGCCGGGTCCTTCCTCGCCGGGCCCTTGCTCGCCGGGCCCTTGCTCGCCCGGTCCACCCGGACCACCGGGACCACCAGGAATAACGCCAGGGGGAATCGGAATGGGAATGGGAATGGGGATCGGGATGGGGAGAACTCCGACTCCGCCACCACCGCCGGGGATGCCACCGCCGGGGATGCCGCCGCCGGGGATGCCGCCGGGGATGACTCCGCCAGGGGGGATGGGGATGGTCGGCAACGTTGTCGGCGGCCCTGTCGTCGTTGTCGGCGGGCCTGTCGTCGTTGTCGGCGGGCCTGTCGTCGTTGTCGGCGGCGCTGTCGTCGTTGTCGTTGTCGGCGGCGCTGTCGTCGTGGACGTCGGTGGAATAGTGCAGTTGGGTCGGGTGATCCTGTTATTGTCCAGGCTGACCTGGCCGTTGCGTGCCAGTACCCGTCCCTCCACGATGGTTCCGGTCTGCACCGAGATCGAGGTCAACGCCATGATGGTTCCGACGAAGGTGGAGTTGGTGCCCAGTGTCGCGGAGCTACCCACCTGCCAGAAGACGTTGCACGGTGAGGCCCCGTTGATGAGGCTGACCGTGCTGCTCGATGCCGTGATCAACGTAGATCCCGCTTGGAAGATCCAGACCGCGTTGGGATCGCCCTGTGCATCGAGGGTGACTGTCCCGGTTAGGCCCATGGGGCCCGCCGTGTTGTACACCCCCGCAACCAGTGTGAGGCCGCCGAGATCAGGGGGAGCAGCGGTGGCAGGACCGCGACCCGCAGCATCGTTATATGCCGTAGTCAGATCTGATTGCGCTTGCAACGCCACCGCGTCGGCAGCGTGAATGGTTCCGACCACTGATCCCGGCGGAAAGCCGGTGACCGCGGAACCCGGGCTGACCCCCAGATCACCGGTGATAATCGAAGGTCCCGTGTTCGTGACCGTCTGGCCCGCCAACACCGCGAACGATGTGGCCGTCCCTAACCCGACCGGGGGCTGGGCCGCTGACGCTACCCCATTGAATATCAGCAGGACCGTGGCGGTCACAACCGTCGCCCCGGCGACGATCAATCGTTTGATCGGACGCCGCCGGGGCGAGTTGGACGGAAATGTCACTGGTTTCCCTTCGCCGTTGAACGGCACACGTATGAATGTCACTGTCCGTCTTCGATCCAATCGGTAGGAGTGGATGGGTCGATCCAGACGCGAATTTCATCCGCCCCTTGGCCGCACTCCAAACCGGCTCGAGCCCAACGACAGTCCGAAGCCAGAAATTAACCCATCCAGGTCTGCGCGGCCTACGAAGTACCTTCCGATGCCGATCTAACTGGCGCGACATGCTCGCGCGCGTTGTTTGCTGCTGCAGCAGTAAACGACTGGTGCGACATGCTCGCGCGCGTTGTTTGCCGCTGCAGCGGCAAACAACGTTGGCCGCTGCAGCGGCATGCGGTGTCACGGTCGAGTCTCGCCACGGAAGTAGCAGCGGTTCGCAACTAGTGGGCGATCCCTCTTCTGGCGGGCGACCAAGCAAGCGCCCCCGAGGACGGTCCTCTCGAGGACGGTCCCCGGGGGCACCACCACTCACCAAACAAGAAGAGGTTAAAGAAACATGGGCGGTCTTCTCAGCGGTCTGCTGCCGGTCGTAGGCAACCTTCTCACCGGTGTCGTCAGCGTTCTGGTCCACTCGCTGCTCTGACACGAATGCTTGGTTTGCGGCCCGACCCCCGACATCTCAAAACAGTCCGTCGGGGGTCGGGCCGCAAACAATTCACTACGCCGAACCGATACAAAGACGATCAACCGAAAGGCTGTCCGAATGATCCTCCAGCCCGTAATCGACCTCGTCACAGGACTTCTCGCCGTCGCGGGAAACACAATCCATTTTCTGACCGGCGGCCTGCTCTAGGGGCTATGACAACCCCAGCGGGATGAACGTGAAGTGCGGCAAGTCCAAGTAAAGCTCGAGTCGCAGAGAGGTCGGATCGTTGTGTCGAGGAAGCTAGCTCGAGCAGTCGCCGTAACCGGCGCGTGTGCCGTCATCGCAGCCACAGGCGCCGTCGTAGCCCAACCCTCTACCGCCGCTCCGGAATTCGATCCGACCGACTGCCCGGCTTTGTACACCCTCGGCGTTCAGGGCACAGGGCAGTCCTCCCTCAGCGCATCGCCCACCGTCGACACCGGCATGCTGTCGGGCGTTTTCGCGCCATTGCTGGCCAGCGTTTCGAAGCCCGGAGCGGTCGATCGCGCATACGTGCCCTATCCCGCGGCGTTCGGCGGGATCGTGCCCGGCGCTGCCACGCCGCCGTACGCACAATCCGTCTTCGCCGGACTCGACGAGCTGCGGAGCATGACCCGCGCGATCACAAGTAGATGCGAGAACACCAGCCTGGCTTTGCTGGGGTATTCACAAGGGGCGCACGTTGTTTCGTTGTTCCTTCGCGAAGTAGGGCTCGGATACGGCGTGGTGGCACCGGACAAGATAGCCGGCGCCGCCCTCTTCGCCGACCCGACCCGTGACCCGGGGGCGCCAGTGTTCCCTGGCGCGCCGGGACAGCGCACACCCGCCCCCGCACCCGGCACCGACCGAACAGCATTAGCGGGGCTGCCACCAGTTGCACAGACGATGCCAGCGGGCGGTGGCATCGGACCGCAACAAGACATTGCCGCAGACTTCGGCGCGCTCACCGGACGCGTGGCTTCGTTGTGCATTGCAGAAGACCTCGCCTGCGACGCACCCACCGGCGCACCGATACTGCACGCGTTGACGAACATCATCGGCCAGGCGCTGCTGTCCCCGCTCGACCCAATTACCGTACTGTCCTCTATCATTCAAGCCGTTGTCGCGACAACTGTGAAGACCGCCGCCGCCGTCGTAAGCAATGATGTGGTCGGCAACACGGTCGGAACACTGACGCTGACTTCCGAAAGGACGCTCAGTCAGCGCCTTGCGGAAGCCTCGGACCCTCGGGTGCCGGTTCATGGTCCCGACGCGCAGGCGGCGTTGCTCAAAGTGGCTACAGTCGCGCTCAATATTTTGCTCGCCGTAGTAGGCGTGACACTCGAACCGAGCGAAGTCGCCGACATTCTCAGCGTGGGTGAGAATCAACCTATGGACGGCATTGCCCTCCTTACGGAAAAGATTGCTGGCCCGCGATTCCCATCGGTGCCGATCGAAGCCGCCGGGAACCTGGTGATACAAGCGTTCGACGCGGTCGCCTTTGCCGTCGCAGACAACGCCGTGCTCCTCGAACCCGCAACGTGGGCGAGATATCAGGATGTTGTCGCACGCCATGGCGCCTATGTATGGGAATCCGTCACAGAAACCGGCCAGACGTCTACCCAATTCGTCGCGGGCTGGTTTGCGGCGCTGGCGCGCAGTCTCGCCACCCGGACAGGCACCGCCGCCAAGGCTTCCGCTGCACCGAATGCTCCTAGTCGGCCAATGGATCCAGATCAAGCTGTAGCGCGAGGCGATGCGTCTCCACCGGAGAGCCAGGGCGCCCAACCAGCTACGGCCAAATCTGCGCCCGAGGCTGCTCCCGCACGGCACGCACTGCGGAAAGACAGCGGAAACGCCCTTAGCGACCCAGCCAACATCATTATGTGGGATTGCCTTTGGATGCTCCTGATGTTCGTGGTTTTGCGTCGACTGCTTCGACATCGGCTCACCGCTGGCGCTGACGCCGGTGCCGGATCCAGCTTTCTTGCCGGGTCCACAAACTCAGCCTCGAACAGCGCCGGCTGGTGGGGTATAAGAGTGCGCCGCCGATAGCCGCAGCAGTCGGAGCCATGTCGGTTATCGCGGTGTCGGTGCGCGAGCTCCTATAGAGGAGGCCGGCAAATCATCTGTTGCCTGCCAGCCTGAAGGACCCCCGGTTAGGCATGAACATGGGGCCGGGTTGGGGTCCGGTCGCGGGCCGTGTGTTGATGGTGGCCGATGATCGTGCTGCCGTCCCCACGGCCCGGGACCCATCCGGGCGGGCAGGATAGACGCGTCGTTCGTCGAAGAGGTGGGGCGAGGCGGCGGCGCCCTGCAGTAGTCCGAGCGCGCGAGAGTCGCGTGCATGGCGAATGGGGGGCCAGCAAGTCGGCAGGGAGGAGATTGGAATGCCGGGAGGCCGTTGGTGAATACCGACGAGCTGGCGTTCGAGCTCGCAAGAGCCGAGCGTCGGGTACTGGGGATCCAAACCAAGCTGCACCGTTGGGCAGGTGATGATCCTCGTCGCAGGTTCGATGATCTGTTCAATCTCGTCGCCGATCCCGCGTTCCTTCTGGTGGCGTGGGATCGGGTGCGGACCAACAGGGGCGCATGCACGGCCGGAGTGGACGGGGAAATCGCCGGCTATATCGAAGCCGAACGCGGGGTCGAACCTACACCGAAGTGGAAAAGCTGGGCAGACCAGCGGCTACTCCCTGCCCCAACCAGCCCACCAACATCGCGTCACGGCCGAATCCGGCCGCGACACCACCACCAACGTCAGTTCACGGATCGAGGCTAAGTCACTGGTATTGAAGTTGAGCCGAAGGACATCTGGCCCCGAGACAATCCAGTCGGAACGACGTGCCGCCGAGCATGCGGGCGATGTCCTCGACTTGTGAGTAATAGCGGTGCAGCGGATATGCGATCTCGGTGCCGATGTCGCTGTTGATGCGATAGCACTTCTGCATGGCTTCCGGCAGCGCCGAGGCGACCCAATAGGCCAGCACGTCGAGGTCGGTGTCGACGCGCTCGCGATGCGCTGCGCTGTCGTCCTCCTGCGCCAGCGCCCAATTCGCCGACAGTGTGATCGAGTGCAAGACGCGAGAGGTGATGCAGATATCGGCGATCTGCTGGGACATCGCCTGAAACTGTGCGGGGGGCTGCCCGAGTTGATATCGGGTGCGCACTTGTTCGGCAGTTAGTGTCAGCACGTCGGTCTGGCCGACGATGGTCGCGATCATTTGCAGCAACAGGTGGCTCGAGGGCGACAGGGAGCAGTTTATTGGAGAGCGTGCTGCCGAAATGAGCGGGCGGGTGCGGGCGGCCATGTGACGCCGGCGGCGTCACACAGCCGTATCTCAGGCCGAACCGTCGCTGCGCACTATCTGCTATCGCCGGTTAAGGACCTGGGCCTGGCGGCCTTGCGTGCCGCGTTGTCGGCGGCCATTTCATCGCGCAGACTCTTCGGCCGCATATCTGTCCAGTTCTTGTCGATGTACTCGATGCAGGCGGCCCGGCTGTCTTCGCCGAACACGACTCTCCACCCGTCCGGGATCTCGGCAAAGGTTGGCCAGACGGAATGCTGCTCCTCGTCGTTGACCAGAACCAAGAACCGGCCGTGTTCGTCGTCGAAGGGATTGGTGCTCATTTCACCTCACTGGATAAAACTGGCATTGTGCACGGACAGGCAGCGCTCGTAGTCCGTCTCATCCGGATCGGATCCCCCGAGCGTTGCATCGGCCTGGCAATGAACCGTTGCAAAAGGGTGGTTACCTCGGCTCGGAAGAAAAACCGGACCTTGTTCACCACGAGCAGGAAATAGCGAGCAGAAGAATCCCCGGGTGTATCTGTATCGGTGGCACGCAACCGAGGGATTGGGGATTCGCGATCACGCGGTGAGCAGAGTCTCGAGCACATCGGCGATTTCTTCGACCAGATGACCGATACGCTGCAACACTTTCGAGTTCTCCTTCATGCTGTGGCCGACCGTTCCTGGCAAGTGCAGGTTACGAACTGCACGGTATTCGAGGCAGCACGACGTGCGGATGGGAGCGAAATGCTACCTCCCGCCGTGAAACAAGAAGTCATCAAGTACTACTCGGCAGTACCGAGGTGTGCGGGTCGGAACCTGTTCGACACGAATCGGACGAATCGCCGATTTGCCTCATACCGTGCACGCAATGGCAAACGAGACTACGAAAGTTGTTCCGATCCGCGATCTCCGCGGCTTCGAATAGGTCGTGATGCCATATCGCGGGCGGTGACACCGACGGGCAGGCGGTCCGTGTGAGTGCGCTATCGCGGCCGTGCTTCTCGGTCCGGCCGGGCTGGTGCCGCCTGCTGATCGACTGGCAAGCGACCGACAATGGGGAATCCATAGACAACGCAAGGAGATCGAATGCTGCTGAATCTTGTCGGCATATTGGTGGCTAGTCCGCTCGCCAGCGTGACCCGTCGCTAGTTCCCTCAATGTGAGGTTCCGGTGCGGCGGAACTGCTCCCTGTCGCCCTCGAGTCACCTATTGCGCTGTTCGGGTACCGGTGGTCCGATCCGCAGGAAAAGGACCGTACTGCTGCTGCACGCGTGGAATTACATTTGGCTTCGGTTTTTGTTTTGGGAGCGAGGGGCGTAGCGAGCTACACGCCGTATGCGATCGGCGCATTCGGGAGCAGGGTAGTGCCGGTTCGAAATTGGAAAAAGTAAATACAAGGGGAAATTTCGGACAGGTGGCACGGCGTGGTTCCGTCGCGCCGCGGTGCCGGCGAGTCTGAGCGAGGGGTTACAGAATGAATCCGAAGTCAGCAGGAACTGCCGACGGCGATCTGGGTCTGATTCCGCTGTCCAGGGCGCAGTACGGTATGTGGTTCGCAGACAGCATGCCCGGCGGCCCGCCTGTCAACATCGCACAGTACGTCGAGATCGAAGGCCCGATAGACGCGGATGTGTTCGCTCAGGCGGTGACCCGCGCCACGCAGGAAACCGAGTCTCTGGTGGTACGGGTGATCGAGTTCGACGGTCGCCCATATCAATTCGTCGACCGCAGCATCACCTTCGACGAGCCCGTGCTGGATGTCAGTGATGAGGACGATCCGTTCGCGGCGGCGATGGAATGGATGCGCCGCGACTACCACACCAAGGCTGTCGACATGAGCCGTGACCGGCTCACCGCGACTCGGCTCATCCGACTCGGCGAAGACCGGTATCTCTGGTACGGGCGCGCTCATCATCTCGTGATCGACGGTTACGGCGCGTTCAACGCCATCACCCGAATCGCCGAGCACTACAACGCCATTCTCGAAAACAGGCCGCCCGCACGGGTGGTGGCGGCCAAGTTGCGCGACATCGTCGAGGCGGAGCACGCTTATCGCGCCAGCTCGCGGTTCGAGAACGACAAGGCATACTGGCTCGACAAGGTTGCCGACCTTCCGACGCCGGCGAGTCTGTCCGGTCGCACCGCACGGTGGAGCGCAGACGACCGCGTAGCCGGCCTGAACCTTCCGTTGCGGTTGTCCGACATGCTCGATCGCTTCGCCGATAACCTGAAAGCCTCGCCCGCGCAGGTGGTGATCGCCGCATTCGGCGCGTTCCTCAGCCGGATGACACGCACCGACGATGTGGTGTTGTCGATGCCGGTCAGCGGGCGTGTCACGATGCGGCTGCGCAATGCCGCCGCGATGTTGGCGAACATGGTGCCGATTCGATTCACCATGGACGCGACGACCACCGTGGAAGAGTTGGTCGGTGCGTCGGTGTCCGAACTCGTCTCGGCGATGCGGCACCAGCTCTACCGATTCGAGGATCTGCGCCGCGACTCGAACGCGCTGGACGCGGCCGCGAACTCGTTCGGTCCGATCGTCAACATCCTGTTCTTCGACTCCGAGATTCGCCTCGGGTCAGCCGTCGGCCGATACCGCGCACTGACCTCGGGGGTGCTCGACGACCTGCAGCTCAACATGTACCGTTCCGGGGCCGATGCGCCGCTGCTCATCGAACTGCACGGCAACGCGAACCTGTATGGCCAGGATGAACTCGAATCGCACGCACATCGGTTCATCGAGTTCCTGCATCGGCTGATCGATTCGCCTCCCGGCACCCCCGTTGTCGACATCCCGCTCGTCGACCCCGCCGAGGAGCTGCGAATCGTCGGTGAACTCGCGGGCGGCGACGGCGAATCGCCCTCCGCGACACTGGTGGATCTGCTGGCGCGACAGGCTGCCGCGACGCCGTCCGCGGTGGCCGTCACGTCGAGTGAGACCACCCTCACTTACCGCGAGCTCGACGAGCTGTCCAACCGGTTCGCTCGCAGGCTTATCGCCCTCGGTGCGGGGCCGGAATCACTGGTGGCCATCGCGATGCCACGGGATGCCGATCTGATCGTCGTTCTGCTGGCCGTGCTGAAGTCGGGCGCCGGGTATCTGCCGTTGGACGTGGCCCACCCGACCGAGCGGCTCGAATACGTACTGAGCGATGCCGATCCGATCATTGTCGTGACGAACCGGAGTATGCGCGAGCACGTTCCGGGTGATCCCGGCCGCGTCGTGCTGTTCGACGACGTTCCCGGTGCTGCCCGTGACGATGCTTCGGATCCGATCACCGATGCCGATCGGAGGGGCTCGCTGTGTTCCGACCACGTCGCCTATGTCATCTACACGTCCGGATCGACCGGTCGACCGAAGGGCGTGTCGATAAGCCATCGCGCCGTCGCCACCTACTTGGTGAACGCGTGTGCCGAGATCGGAGTCCGGTCCGAGGACGTCTGGACCTTCTTCCACTCGATCGCGTTCGACTACTCGGTATGGGAAATATTCGGCGCGCTGGTCACCGGTGGCCGTGTCGTCGTCGTGGACAGCCTCACCACGCGTTCGCCGGACGATGTCGTGCGACTTGCGGTACGCGAGAAGGTGACCATTTTCAACCAGACGCCGTCGGCGTTCTTCCAGTTCGCGGCCGCGCAACAGCGATACGCGATCGCAGCTGCGCCGCACGGTGAGCTTTCCCTTCGACTGGTCATTCTCTCGGGTGAGGCTCTGCATCCGGCGGGGTTGGCGGACTGGTATGAACACAACCCGAACTTGCCCGTGCTTGCCAATAGCTACGGGATCACCGAGACCACGGTCTTCGTCACCTACCTCGGCCTGACACCAGACATCGCCGTGCCGGGCGCGCCGAGCGCAATCGGACCGGCGTTGCCGGGTTTGCGGACGTTTGTCCTGGACGAGCGGTTGCGTCCGGTTCCGCTGGGAGCGTGGGGCGAGATCTATGTCGCGGGAGCCCAACTCGCACGCGGCTATTTGAACCGACCTGCGTTGACCGCGGGACGCTTCGTTGCTGATCCGTTCGGGAAGTCGGGCGAACGCCTGTATCGCAGCGGCGACGTGGCACGATGGAATCACAAGGGCGAGTTGGAATACCGCGGCCGAGCCGACCAGCAGGTGCAGTTGCGCGGGTTCCGGATCGAGCTGGACGAGATCCGCAACGCGCTGTTGAGCCATAGCACTGTCTCGGCGGCCGTCGTCGTTGTGCATTTTCCCGGCACGGACGCGGCCCGGCTCGTCGGATACGTCGTGCCCGCCGGCGACGCCATCTGTGAGGCCGATTCCCTTCGCGCGCACGTTGGTGCGCGACTGCCGGAATACATGGTCCCGGTGGGGATCGTCGTGTTGGCGGCGTTGCCGCTGACGGTCAACGGCAAGGTGGACCACCGTGCGCTGCCCGAGCCGGTATTCGATTCGGCCGCAGCGTACGTCGCGCCCCGCACGGTTGTCGAGGAGTTGATCGCAGACGTCTTCGCCGAGGTTCTCGACACGGAGCGAGTAGGCGTGCTGGACAGCTTCTTCGAACTCGGCGGCAATTCGCTCACCGCGATCAGCGCCGCCGTGCGCATCGCTGAGATAACCCGATGCGACGTGTCGGTCCGCGACCTGTTCGGTAAACCGACCGTCGCTGAACTCGCCGCGCATATCGATGACGGGCACCGCGCCAGTCGGCCGGCGCTGAGCACGGCGCGGCGGACCGAGCCGATCCCATTGTCGCCTGCGCAGAACAGGATGTGGCTGGTCAATCAGGCCGACCCGGCGTCCGCGGCGTACAACATTCCGCTCGTGGTGCAGCTGACCGGACGTCTCAACACCGCGGCACTGCGTGCGTCGCTGACGGACGTGATCGATCGGCACGAGTCGCTGCGTACCTTCTACCCTGCTGTGGACGGTGCGGGGACACAGGTCATTCTGTCGGCCGAGCAGGTCGTCGCGGAGCTCGATCTGACCCCGCAGCCGACCGACCCCGACGAGATCGCGAACCGGATTCGTGAGCTCGCGTCGATCGGGACCGACGTGCGCGAACGCACGCCGATCCGGGGCGCGCTGCTCGAGACCGGCGACCGCCGATGCCACGTACTGGTCCTTGTCTTGCACCACATCTGCTGCGACGGCTCATCTCTTCGACCACTCGCGGCCGATGTGGCAGTCGCCTACGGTGCGAGGTCGGAAGGAAAAACTCCGGACTGGCAGCCTTTGACGGTGCAGTACGCCGACTACAGCATCTGGCACCACGGACTGCTCGGCGACGAGAACGATCCGAACTCGCTGGCCGCACACCAGTTGGGTTATTGGACAGAGCAATTGGCGGGGATGCCGCCGGTGCTGGAGCTTCCTGCCGATCGTCCACGTCCTGGCCGCCAGTCCATGCGCGGCGACGTCGCGAGCACGGTGATCCCGGCCGAGACCTTCGCCGAAATCGAGCGGTTGGCGCGTGCCGCGAACGTCACGACATTCATGGTCGTCCATGCCGCGCTAGCCGTGCTGCTCGCCCGGCTGTCGGGCTCCTCCGACATCACCGTCGGGACGCCGGTCGCGGGTCGGGGTGAGCGCGCGCTCGAACCGCTCATCGGGATGTTCGTCAACACTGTGCCGCTGCGCACCGAGGTGCGTGATGACGAATCGTTCACCGCATTCCTGGCGCGAGTCAAAGACATCGATGTCGATGCCTTCGCCTGCAGCGACGTGCCGTACGAACGCGTCGTCGAGGAACTCGATCCCGCACGGTCGATGGCGTATGCACCGCTGTGCCAGGTCTATCTCGCCTTCGAGAACATGGACCGTGCGAGTTTGGAACTGCCCGACCTCACCGTCGAGGTCCTGGATTCGGGGCCGGAACCGGCGAAGGTGGACATCATCGTCACCGTCGCCGAAAGCTCGGCCGCGGGCGGCGATGTCGCACTGCGGATCAATTACGCGACTGACCTGTTCGACCGGGGGACGATCGAGGAGCTTGCCGCGCGATTGAATCGGATCCTCGATGCGTTCGTGTCGGACCCGCAGATGCGCGTGGGTGGTGTGGAGTTGTTGTCGGGGGTCGAGCGGATGGAGTTGGTGCCGGCTTCGGGTGGTAGTGCCGAGGTGCCGCGGGTGCTGGCGGAGTTGTTGTCTGCCGGCGTGATGGGGGATCCGGCTGCGGTCGCGGTGGTGTCGGGTGAGTTGGTGGTGTCCTACGCGCAATTGGATGAGTGGTCGAATCGTGTTGCGCGTGAGTTGATCGGATGGGGTGTGGGTCCGGGTGATCAGGTCGCGTTGGTGATGGCGCGGTCGGTGGAATTCGCGGTGGGGGTGTGGGCGGTGGCGAAGGCGGGCGCCGCGTTTGTGCCGGTCGATCCGCGGAATCCGATCGAGCGGGTCGCGCATATGGTCGCGGATTCCGATGTGCGGGTCGCGATCACGGTCGGGGCGTCGCGGGGCTTGCTTCCTGGTGAGGTGTGCTTGTTGGTTCTCGATGATCCGGACACCGAGGTGTCGATCATGTCGCGATCGGCCGCGGTTGTGACGGATGCGGATCGGGTGCGTACTTGTCGTGTCGCAGATACGGCGTATGTTGTCTACACCTCGGGGTCGACCGGGACGCCGAAGGGTGTGGCGGTCACGCATGAAGGGTTGGCGAACTTCGCGGCTGAGCAGTGTGAACGTTACCGGGTCGATTCGCGGTCACGGGTGTTGCAGGTAGCCGCTCCGGGTTTCGACGCGGTGGTGCTGGAGCTGTTGCTCGCGCATGCCAATGGCGCGGTACTGGTGGTATCGCCACCAGAGGTGTTCGCCGGTGTGGAGTTGGCGAAACTGATTCGGACGCATGAGGTGTCGCACGCGTTCCTGACACCCAGTGTGTTGGCGACGATGTCGCCTGCCGAATTGGATTCGTTGCAGGTGCTGATAGCCGGTGGCGAAGCGGTGTCACCGGAAACCGTGGCGGTGTGGGCGCCGGGCCGAAAGTTGTTCAACGGGTACGGACCGACCGAGACCACGATCATGGTCGCGATCAGCGACCCGCTGCAGACCGGTGCCCCGGTCACAATCGGTGGCCCGATCCGTGGCGTCGAGGCCCTCGTGCTGGATGCCTGGCTGCGCCCGCTGCCGGTCGGGGGGAAAGGAGAGTTGTACGTCGCAGGTGTGCAACTGGCCCGCGGATACCTCAACCAACCCGCCACCACAGCCACCACATTCGTGGCAAATCCGTACGGTCCGGCAGGCTCACGCATGTACCGTGTCGGCGACCTGGCCCGCTGGACGCCCGATCGCACCCTCGAATACCTCGGACGCACCGACTTCCAAGTCAAAATCCGCGGTCAACGCATCGAACTCGGCGAAATCGAAGCCGTCCTTGCCGGACACCCCGATGTGGCGGCAGCGGTGACAGTGGGCGTAGCGACGGACGGCGGATCGAGACTGGCTGCCTACGTGACGCCGACGAACGGTGCCATCGACAACGCGGAGCTGTTGGAATACGCCGCCCAGCGCCTGCCGTCGCACATGGTCCCCGACACGGTGATGGTGCTCGACACGCTGCCGCTGTCGTCGGTGGGCAAGGTCGATCGTGCAGCGTTGCCGAAACCGGTGTTTGCTATCACCACCACCGAGTTCGTCGCGCCGCGCGACGCGGCCGAGCAGGTCGTCGCAGACGTCTACGCGGGCGTTCTGGGCATCGAGCGAGTTGGCGTCCTCGACAGCTTCTTCGATCTCGGCGGCAACTCGCTGTCGGCTACCCGGGCGGCAGCGCGACTGAGCGGCGCATTCGGCGTCGACGTTCCGCTGCGCGCGATATTCGAGGCGCCGACCATCGCGGCGTTGGCGAAGAGTCTTCGGACCGCCAATGCAGTAGAACGAGAACCGCTTGTGCCGCAAGAGCGCCCGGACCGGATCCCGCTGTCGCCAGCACAGGCCCGCATGTGGTTCCTCAATCAGTTCGACACAAGCTCGCCGGTGTACAACGTTCCGCTGATCGTACGTATGTCGGGAGATCTCGACGTGGCCACCATGCACGCGGCGATCGCGGATGTGCTCGACCGACATGAATCGCTCCGGACCGTATACCCGGACAGCGATAGCGGACCGCACCAAATGATCGTCTCGGTGGAAGCGTCCTTGCCCAGGCTGGCCCCGGTCGCCGTCGCGGGGAGCGACGTCGAGGCCCGCATCGCCGCCGAGGCGGCGGTCGGATTCGACGTCACATCCGAGGTTCCGTTCCGGGTCACATTGCTGCGCAGCGCACCTGACGACCACACCCTGGTTCTCGTCGTCCATCACATCAGCATCGACGGGTCGTCGCTCGCACCGTTCGCCGCAGACCTGATGACCGCCTACCAGGCCCGCGCTCGGCAGCAGCCGCCACAATGGGAGCCGTTGCCGGTGCAATACGCGGATTACGCAGTGTGGCAACGAAAGTTGCTCGGCACCGAGAACGACCCGCACAGCCCGACTGTCGCCCAGACCGGGTATTGGCTGGCGGCTCTCGCCGACCTGCCCGAGGTGCTCGACCTGCCCACCGACCGGCCGCGGCCGGTGAAACAGTCTTTCCGCGGCGCGACAGTGTCGGCGACACTGCCTGCCGATCTCCATCGCGACGTGGCCGCGCTGGCCCGCCGCCACAACACGACGGTCTTCATGGTGACGCACGCGGCATTCGCGGTGCTGCTCGCAAGGCTGTCGGGAACCGGTGACATCGCGGTCGGCACGCCGATCGCCGGTCGCGGCGAGCCCGGGCTCGACGGCCTGATCGGAATGTTCGTCAACACGCTGGTCCTGAGGTCGCAGATCGAGCCCGACACCTCCTTCATCCGCGTTCTGGACCAAGTCCGGGCCACCGATCTGGCAGCGTTCGAGAACGCCGACATTCCGTTCGAGCGCCTCGTCGAGGTGCTGAATCCGCCGCGCACTACCGCACACGCACCGTTGACGCAGGTGGGTTTCTCGTTCCAGAACATCGAGATCCCCACGGTGAGGTTCGAGGGCCTGACGGTTTCGGCCCAGATGGTCGATCCGAGCGTGGCCAAATACGATCTGCATCTGAATCTCGTCGACGCTCTGGAGCCGGGTGGCGAACCGGGCGACATGGCAGTCGAATTCTGTTACGCGACAGACCTTTTCGATGAGGCGACGATCACCTCGATGTTCGACCGCTACCTGCTGCTGCTGCGCGCGGCCGTTGCCGATCCCACTCGCGCCGTCGGTGACATCGACCTGCTGACCGAGCTCGAGGCGCGCGAACTGACCGTGCGTTCGACGGGGCCGGCGGTGCAGGCATCGAGTTCGACGATCGCGGACTTGTTCGCAGTGCAGGCAGCGGCGACGCCCGAGAACACAGCGGTGCTCGACGCCCAGAACGGCGGTCGGCTCACTTACCGTGAGTTCGCGGCGCGGGTGAATTCGCTGGCCCGAGTGCTGATCGGGCGTGGGGTCGGCCCGGAAAACGTGGTGGCGGTAGCGATGCGGCGCTCCGTCGATCTGCTGACGACCCTGTATGCGATCCATGCGGCAGGTGCGGCCTACCTGCCCCTGGATCCGGATCATCCGGTCGACCGCGTGCGTGCCGTCCTCACTGCTGCCCGGCCGAGTGCGGTCCTCACCCGTCTGGTCGACAAGGTGGGTCTGCCCGATGGCGTGCCGGTGTGGTCGCTCGAGGAGCTCGACGCCGGGCACACAGATCCGTCGACGGTGACGGATGCCGATCGGAGCCGGCCGCTGAATCCGGAAGATCTGGCGTATGTCATCTATACCTCCGGCTCGACGGGTGTGCCGAAGGGCGTGGCGATTCCGCACGCCGCGGTGGTGAATCAACTCCAGTGGATGCGGGATAACTACCAGCTCGGCGGCGACGACGTCATGCTGCTGCGGACGCCGGTCACATTCGACCTGTCGGTCTGGGAGCTGTTCTCCGCGTTGATCTGTGGCGCGTCATTGGTTGTCGCGGGTCCCGACGCACACAGTGACCCCGAGGCCGTGGCCCGGCTGATGGCAGAGCATCGGGTGACCACCGTGGATTTCGTGCCGTCCTTGCTTTCGGCATTTATCGAGGTGGCCGCCCCTCGCGAGCTCCTGGACCTCCGTCGTGTGCTGTGCATCGGCGAGGCGCTCCCGGCTGAAACTGTCCGCAGGTTCCGGGATCTCAGTGATGCGCGCATCGACAATCTGTACGGGCCGACCGAGGCAGCGGTCAGCGTGACCGCCCACCGGATCGACGCGGTCGACGGCATCGCGGTGCCGATCGGCGTCCCTGAGGCGAATGTGGTTGTCCACGTATTGGATTCGCGGTTGCATCCTGTCCCCGTCGGAGTGACCGGTGAGTTGTACCTGGGCGGTGTCCAGCTGGCCCGCGGGTACCACGAATGTCCCGGCCTGACGGCGGCGACGTTCATTGCCGACCCCTTCGATGGTGCGGGCGGTTCTCGCCTGTATCGCACCGGCGACCTGGTGCGCTGGGACAAGGGCGGAGGCATCCGATATGTCGGCCGCGCCGACTCCCAGGTGAAGGTTCGCGGCCTGCGAATCGAACTCGGCGACATCGAAGCCGCTTTGCTCGCCAACGAGCGGGTGAGCGCGGCCATCGCGCAGGTACACACCGACCGCGGTGAGCAACGCTTGATCGCCTATGTGGTGGCCGGAGAAGCGCTCGATGCCAAGGAGATTCGGGGCTTTCTGCTGCAACGACTGCCCGCCTACATGGTGCCGTCACCGGTGGTCCGGATCGACTCGATCCCGCTCACGGCGAACGGCAAGGTCGACTACAGGGCTTTGCCCGTGCCGGATCCGAGCGCCTACGAGTCCGAGTACCGGGCGCCGCGGGGGCTCGTCGAGCAGACCATCGCCGGGGTTTTCGGCGAGCTTTTCGGCCTTCCCGAGATCGGCGCGGACGACAACTTCTTCGATTTGGGCGGAAATTCGCTCATCGCGACTCGAGCACTGAGCCGTATCGGCGACGTCGTCGATGTGTCCATACCCGTACGAGTGATATTCGAGGCGCCCACGGTTGCCGACCTGGCCGAGCGTATCTCGCAGTTGCGTGCAGTGCCGAGTCTTCCCGCGCCGACTCGGAAGCCGCGGCCGGATCGCCTTCCGCTGTCGCAGGCACAGGCCCGGATGTGGTTCCTCAACCAGTTCGATACCGATTCGGCCGGATACGTTGTGCCGCTGGCGATTCGGCTCGAGGGTGTCCTCGATATCGATGCGCTGGCAGCCGCCGTCGGTGATGTCATCGAGCGGCACGAGAGCTTGCGCACCGTGTATCCGGCAGTCGACGGTACGCCCACTCAGCTCGTGCTGGACGCGGCCGATGTCGTCGCGAGGTGCGATCTCACACCGCAGCCGATCGGTGAGCGCGAGCTGTCACACCAGTTGGCCGAATTCTCGAGCATCGGATTCGATGTGTCGAAGGGTGTGCCGCTGCGCATAGCGCTGTACCAGCTGTCGGACACGATCTGGACCGTGGCGTTGGCCGTGCACCACATCAGTTGCGACGGCTATTCGGTGGCGCCGCTGGCCACCGATATCGTCACGGCCTATCAGGCGCGGTCCAGCGCGAACCCGCCGGACTGGATGCCGCTGACAGTGCAGTTCGCCGATTACGCCCTCTGGCAGCGCGAAGTGCTCGGCTCGGCGGACGACCCGGGTTCACACGTGGCCCGCGACATCGTCTACTGGCGAACCCAACTTGCGGGCATACCCGACCTGATCGAGCTGCCGACCGATCGGCCGCGGCCACTGGTGCAGACACAACGCGGCGCGGTCATCCACGTGACGATCCCAGGTGAGCTGCAGGGCCGCGTGGAGGCGCTGGCGCGGCGAGCCGGGGCGACGACGTTCATGGTTGTGCACACGGCCTTGGCGGTATTGCTGTCGAGGTTGTCCGGCAGCGACGACGTCATTATCGGCGTGCCACACGCCGGCCGCGGCCACCGAACACTCGACAACCTCGTCGGGATGTTCGTCAACACCTTGGTGATGCGCACCCGGATCACACCCGATCAGACATTCTTCAGCCTGCTCGATCAGGTGCGGCGCACCGACCTCGAGGCATTCGACCACAGCACCGTCCCGTTCGAGCAGCTGGTGGAGACACTCAAACCCGCGCGGTCCACAGCGCACACACCGCTGTTCCAGGTCATGCTCGCCTACCAGAACATGGTGCAAGCACGCGTCGAACTTCCGGGTCTCGCCGTCGAGAACATCGACCCGGGCGACAGTGCCGCGATCTACGACATGCTGCTGATGATGACGGAGGGGCACGGCACACACAACGAGCCGACCGGCATGACGCTGCGCCTGACGTATGCCACGGACCTGTTCGACGAGGACTCCGTACGGCGTTTCGCCGAACAATTCATGCGCGTCCTCGACGCCGCCGCGTCCGACGCCGACTCGACCGTCGACAGGATCGAGCTGCTCGACGCCACAGAGCGGCACCTGCTGCTGGAGCGATGGAACGACACCGGCGGCGCCGTCGCGACGGGCCGGACCCTTGTCGACGCCTTCGACGAACAGGTCGCACGCACCCCGGACGCTCCGGCGATCCGCCTTCCAGAGGGTGACGTCTGGACCTACCGGGATTTCGACGCCCGCGCCAATCGTCTTGCCCGGTGGCTGATCGCCCGCGGTGCCGGGCCGGAAACCGTTGTGGCGGTGGCTATCCGCCGGTCGGCCGAGCTCGTTACAGCGCTGTACGCGGTGGCCAAGGCGGGCGCGGCGTTCCTTCCGATCGATCCGGATCATCCCAGCACGCGGATCGCCAGCGTGCTGAATGCGGCGCAGCCGCTGGTGGTGCTCACGACATCCGCGGACGGCGACCAACTGCCGGATGGATTCGAATCTGCGCGCGTTGATCGCGTGGATCTGGCCGGTGTGTCCGATGCCCCTATCGCGGACACGGAGCGGCGCGCGCCGCTCCGGCCGGACAACGTGGCCTACGTCCTGTTCACCTCCGGCTCCACCGGCGTCCCCAAGGGGGTCGCCCTGACCCATGCCGCGACCGTGAGCCAGTTGGCGTGGGCACAGCAGCAGTGGCCACACGACGCGTCCGACACCGTGCTGTACAAGACACCGATCACGTTCGACATCGCGGTGTGGGAGTTGTTCTGGCCGCTGCAGACCGGTGCGCACATCGTCGTCGCTGAACCCGACGGGCACCGCGACCCGGTGTACATGGCAGGCGTCATCGCGAGTCATCAGGTCACCACGGTCCACTTCGTCCCGTCGATGCTGGATGTTCTCCTCGAATCCACGGGCGCTGCGCAGCTGCCGTCGATCCGGCGGGTATTCGTCGCGGGTGAGGCGCTGGCGCAGAGCACTGTCGACGCTGCCGCGCGCGTGTTCGTGAATGCGGATCTGGTGAACTGGTACGGCCCGGCGGAGGCGGAGGTCGTCACCGCTGCGCGGTGCCTGCCCGGTGTGACAACCCATGCGACGGTCCCGATCGGTGCACCGGTGTCCGGCATGGAGGTCTACGTGCTGGACTCGCGGTTGCGACCGGTGCCGACCGGTGTCGTCGGCGAACTGTACGTGTCGGGCGTCCAGCTGGCGCGCGGGTATCACGCGCGTGCCGACCTCACTTGCGGCGGCTTCGTCGCGCACCCGTTCGGTGCGGCGGGTCAGCGCCTGTATCGCACCGGCGACCTGGTCCGGTGGACGAAAACCGGGGAGCTGGAGTTCTTGGGCCGCAGTGACTTCCAGGTGAAGGTGCGCGGTCAGCGGGTGGAACCGGGTGACATCCAAGCGGCGCTGCTTGCGATTTCGCAAGTCGCGCGTGCTGTGGCCGTTGTGACGGCGGAACGAGTCGTCGGATATGTGACGCTTGTACCGGGTGCGGTGATCGATGGCCGCGCGATTCGCGATCAGCTCACTCGCTCGCTGCCGTCGTACCTGGTTCCGGCCGGTGTCCAGGTGCTCGATTCGATGCCGCTCACCGCGAACGGCAAACTCGACCGAGCCGCGTTGCCACAGCCGGTGTTCGACGACGGCGAGGAATTCGTCTCGCCTCGAACCGATCGCGAGGTGGCGCTTGCGAGAATTGTCGCCGAACTCACGAGCGCCGACCGGGTGAGCGTGACGGCGAACGTCTTCGAGATCGGTGTCAACTCGCTCTCGGCTGCCCAGATCGCGGCGCGGGCCGAGGCAGCTCTCGGTGTCGAGGTCGGCATCCGTGACATTTTCGACGAACCGACGATTGCCGGATTGGCCGAACGGATCGCGATGCGTACCCGTTCTACGGTGATTCCGCTCGCGCCACGACCACGCCCCGCGGCCGTGCCGTTGGCTGCGGCTCAACGACGCATCTGGTTCCTCAACCAGTTCGACACGGCCTCAGCGGCATACAACATCTGTTTCGCGGCCCGGTTGACCGGACCATTGGATGTCGACGCGTTGCGAGCGGCGTTCCTCGACGTGTCGACCCGGCATGAGCCGTTGCGGACGGTGTATCCCACTGTCGACGGTGAACCGTGTCAGGTCGTGCAGGATGTCGCGGCGATAGCCGCAGACATGGTGTTGGATCCGGAGTCGGTCGTCGACGAGGCAGAGCTGGCCGACCGGATTCAGCGGGCCGTCGGGACTGGTTTCGATATCGCGGAATCCGTGCCCGTCCGGGCGCGGCTCTATCACCTCGGCGCCGACGATCATGTGATGGTGCTCGTGATCCATCACATCGCGGCCGAC
Source organism: Nocardia sp. NBC_01009 (assembly GCF_045208035.1). NCBI lineage: Bacteria > Bacillati > Actinomycetota > Actinomycetes > Mycobacteriales > Nocardiaceae > Nocardia > Nocardia sp. NBC_01009. Next base: position 2,815,959 of record NZ_CP108695.1, read on the forward strand.
GGTTCGTCGATGGCGCCGCTCGCGCGCGATGTGTTCGCCGCCTACCGGGCACGTGTGGATGGTCGAGCGCCGCAGTGGGAATCGCTGGAAGTCCAGTACGCCGACTACGCGATGTGGCAGCAGGAGATGCTCGGCTCCGAGGACGATCCGGCGTCGGTGATCGCGCGGCAGATCGCCTACTGGAGCGAGGTCCTCGGCGATGCCCCGGAACTGCTCGGCCTGCCGACCGATCGGCCTCGGCCCGCCACGATGTCGATGGACGGTGGCAACGTTCGGTTCGGCATGTCGACGCGGCTGCACGACGATATCGTGCGGCTGGCACACCGTGAGGGTGTCACCGTGTTCGTCGTGCTGCACGCGGCGTTGGCGATCCTGTTGGCTCGCACCGCGCACAGCGAGGATGTCTCGGTCGGCACTCCCGTCGCCGGTCGCGGCAGGCGGGCCCTGGACGATCTGGTCGGCATGTTCGTCAACACCGTGGTGTTGCGCACACGGGTTCGCGACGACCGGTCGTTCCGGGATCTGTTGGCGGAGGTACGCGGCGTCGACCTGGAGGCGCTCGCACACGCGGATCTGCCCTATGAACGGCTGGTCGACGTCCTCGATCGTCCTCGCTCGACGGCGTATTCGCCGCTGTATCAGGTGATGTTCGGGTTGCAGAACACGCGCGCGGCTCGATTCGAGCTGCCCGGTATCGATGTCGAACTCCTCGACCCGGGCATTGCGCAGGCCAAGACCGACCTCACCGTGCTGCTGACCGAACGCCTCGAGGGCGATCGGCCCGCCGGTATCGACGGCGAGATCATCTACGCCACAGACCTGTTCGTCGAATCGACTGCCGAATCGCTTGCCGAGAGGTTTATTCGTGTCCTCGAAGCAGTCACCTTCGATCCGACCCGGCCGGTAGGCGACATCGGGCTGCTGAGCGCTGAGGAGGCAGAACGTCTGCTCCCGGCACGTGGCGGCGACACCACACCCCCGTGCCTGCTTCCCGTTCTGCTGGCGTCGGCCGTGGCAGCAGACCCATCTGCGATTGCCCTGATCGGGGACAGCGAGACCCTCACCTACGGTGAGCTCGACCGTCGGGCCAACCAGCTCGCCGGTCACCTGCTCGTCCAGGGTGTCGGACCGGGAGTGTTCATCGCCCTCGCCGTGCCGCGGTCGGTCGACTATCACATCGCCATGTGGGCGATCGCGAAGACCGGCGCCACATTCGTGCCGGTGGATTTGCGGTATCCCATGGACCGGATCGCGCACATGGTGAACGATTCCGGTGTCGAAGTCGGGATCACGCTCACGGCCGCACGCACGTCGTTGCCGGGTGGTGTCCGATGGCTGGTGCTCGACGACCCACGTTCGGCCGCCGAGATCGCCTCACAACCTGGCCGCGCGATCACGGACGCAGATCGCCCACGCGTATTGCGGATTCAGGATGCGGCGTATGTGGTCTATACGTCCGGGTCGACAGGAACGCCCAAGGGCGTTGTCGTCACGCACGAGGGGTTGGCGGGCTTCGCGGCCGAGCAGCGTGATCGTTATCGGGTGGACAGCACGTCGCGAGTGCTGCAAGTGGCGGCGCCCGCCTTCGATGCGGTCCTGCTCGAGGCATTGATGGCGCACGCGGCCTGCGCGTCGTTGGTCGTGTCGCCACCGGAGGTGTTCGGCGGCCCGGATCTGGCCGAGTTGATCAAGGCGCATCAGGTGTCCCATGCGTTCCTGACACCGAGTGTGTTGGCGACGATGTCGCCTGCCGGTCTCGATTCGGTGCGGATGCTGGCGGTCGGCGGTGAGATGCTGGCTACGGATGTGATTGCTGCCTGGGCGCCGGGCCGGCGGTTGCACAATATCTACGGTCCGACGGAGACGACGATCGTGATCACGATGAGTGACCCGGTGCAGCCCACCGACGTGATCACGATCGGCGGTCCGATCCGCGGTGCGGCGGCCGTGGTCCTGGACGCGCGGTTGCGGCCGGTGCCGGTCGGCGTAGCGGGGGAGCTGTACCTTTCGGGTGCTCAGCTGTCGCGCGGGTACCTGAATCGGCCTGCGGCGACGGCGGGCGCGTTCGTGGCGAATCCATACGGTGAACCGGGTTCGCGGATGTATCGCACCGGCGACATCGTCCGCTGGACCGCGCAGGGCGCGCTGGAATACATCGGCCGCATCGACTTCCAGGTCAAGATTCGTGGCCAGCGCATCGAACTCGGCGAGATCGACGCCGCGCTGCTCGCGCATCCCAGGGTGGCCGCCGCTGTGACCGTGAGTCGCAGCGGACCCGGCGGGCAACCTACGCTCGCCGCGTACATGGTGCCGGAGCTCGGAACAGTCGTCGAACCGAGCACCGTGCTCGATCATGTCGCTGCCGTATTGCCCGCGCACATGGTGCCGTCGACGCTGACGGTGCTCGACCACATGCCGCTTGCCTCGACCGGCAAGGTGGATCGGAAAGCGCTGCCGGAACCCGTCTTCGAAACCGTCGGAGATGATGCCGTCGCGGCATCGACCGACCTGGAACGCACCATCGCCGCGGTCTTCGCGGACGTACTCGGGATAACGTCGGTCGGCGCGACAACCTCGTTCTTCGCGCTCGGCGGTGATTCCATCATGTCGATCCAGTTGGCGTCCCGACTGAAATCCGCGGGTGTCGTCGTGACAGCTCGGGACATATTCGAGCGCAGGACCGTTCGCGGGTTGGCGCTGGTGGCCGCGGCTTCCGAACGGATGTCGCTCGAGGAGCTGCCCGGGGGCGGTGTGGGCGAAATCCCGTTGACGCCGATCGTGTCCTGGTTCGCCGACCGACTCGGGGTCGCTGATCGGTTCGCCCAGTCGATGCTGGTGCGGTTGCCGCGTGACGCGCGAGTCGACGACGTGACCTCGACCGTGCAGGCGGTGCTCGAGCGGCACGACATGTTGCGCTCGAGGCTGCGCGAACGACGGCTGGACGTGCTGCCCACAAGCGCCGCCGATGCCGCGGGTTCGGTTCTGACCCGCACATTCCGCGCGGACGAGGCTCCGGGCAGCGACGGCTTCACCGCCGTGGTGGAAGCGGCATTGGCCGAGGCATCCGACGGTCTCGATCCGGCCGAGGGCCGGATGCTGCAGGTCGTGTGCCTGCTTCCCGAACCGGGTGTCGATGCCGACGCCCGTGCCCTCATCGTGATCCATCACCTGGCTGTCGACGGGGTGTCGTGGCGGATCCTGGTTCCCGACTTCGTGGCTGCCTGGCAACAGATCACGCAGGGGCAGCCGGTGGAGTTGCCCGCGCAGGGCACGTCCATGCGTCGGTGGGCGCACGCGTTGGCCACCGCTGCCGCGGGTCGCGCTCGTGAGTTCGAGCTGTGGCACCGGATGAGTGCGGCTGCCGATCCGCTGCTCGGCCGTGCGGCATTGGATCCCGCCGTCGACATCCAGTCGACTGTGCGGCATCTGGCGGTGTCCATCCCGACGGAGGTCACCTCGGCGTTGCTCGACGCGGTGCCCGAAGCCGTTCGCGGCGGCGTCGACGATGCGCTGCTGGCCGGTCTGGCTGTGGCGGTGACACGCTGGCGCAGGCGGCGCGGCCTCGCTCACCAGGGCATGAAAGTCCTGCTGGAGGGCCATGGGCGTGAGGAGCAGATTGCCGCGGGAGCAGACGTCTCACGCACCGTGGGTTGGTTCACCAACGCGTATCCGGTTGCGCTCGACCTGAATGGGATCGATGACGCGGACCCCCGCGCGGCGGTGAAGTCTGTGAAAGACCAGCTGCGCGACATCCCGGACAAGGGAATCGGTTACGGCCTGCTGCGCTATCTGAACACCGACACGGCGGACCGGCTCGCAGCGTCGCCCGAGCCGCAGATCAGTTTCAATAATCTCGGCCGCGTCGGCGTCGATCTCACGACACTGTCGGACGTCGCGTGGATTCCGACCGAGGAGGAGTTCGATAGACGGGCCGCATTCGATCCGGACATGCCTGCGGCAGCGGTCGTCACGATCGATGTGAATATCGTGGACGCCGAGGCCGGACCTCAGCTGTCGGCGCACGTCGGCTACGCCTCGCGCTTGCTCGACCACGATGATGTGGCCGAACTCGTCGACGAATGGATCGACGCCGTGACCGGGATCGCCACGGCGGCCCGCGCGAACAATGACTGGGGACTCTCCCGAGCAGACGTTCCCCTCGTCGACGTCACGCAGCCCGACCTGGACACGTTCGCCGACCGGTACGGACCGCTGACCGACGTATGGTCGCTGGCACCGCTCCAGGCGGGGCTGCTGTTCCACGCCGAACTCGCCGCGGGCGAACTCGACGTCTACACAGCGCAATCGGTAGTCGCCCTTGCCGGCGTCGTCGACGAGAACCGGCTCGAGCGTTCTGCGAACGCCTTGCTCGAGCGGTATCCCAACCTGCGGGCCGCCTTCACCCGAACGGCCGACGGCGTTCCTGCACAGGTTGTTCCCGCCGACACCGCCGTGTGCTGGCGCAGAATCGATCTGACCGACAGCACAATGGAACTGGATGAGCTGATCACAGCTGAGCGGGCGGTCACCTTCGATCCCGCCGATCCACCGCTGCTGCGGTTCCTGATCGTTGCCGTAGCGCCGCAAGACTTCCGGCTGGTGCTGACGGCGCACCACCTCCTGCTGGACGGCTGGTCACTGCCGCTGCTGTGGCGTGAGCTGATCGGCTTGTACGCGGTGGACACGCAGCCGGAGTTGCTGCCTTCGGGGGCGTCGTACCGCGACTACCTGACATGGCTGGACCGGCGCGACCGCTCCGTCAGTGTCGAGATGTGGCGGAATGCGCTGCACGCTATCAGCGAGCCCACGCTGGTCGCCGATCCACACACGGCGCCGACCGCGGACATCCCGATCGATCTGGCGATCGTTCTCGATCGTGCCGCGACGGCCGAGTTGGCGGAGTTCGCGCGAGCACGAGCGGTGACGATGGCGACGATCGTGCAGTTCGCCTGGGCGGTGGTGCTGGGCAACCTGCTCGGCGTCGAACGCGTGGCCTTCGGCAGCACGGTCTCCGGACGTCCCGCCGACCTGCCGGGCGTCGAGTCGATGATCGGTCTGTTCATCAATACGATCCCCGTCGCCGCCGACGTGCGCCGGGACATGACCATCGAGGACGCGCTGAATCGGTTGCAGGCCGACAACACCCGCATGCTCGACCACCACTACCTCGAACTGTCGCAGATCATGGCGGCCGCGGGCAGCACCCAACTGTTCGACACCCTGGTCGTCTTCGAGTCGTATCCGGTCGACAGCAGCGGCTTGGGTGATGCCGACATCGATGGGATGCGCGTGGTATCGGCGGAAGGAAGTGACGCCGCGCACTACCCGATCACCGTGCAGGCGCACCACACCGACGAGTTGCACATCAGAATCCGTTACCAGCAGGCCCGCATCGACGAGGTAACGGCGGCCGCTCTCGCCGCCCGTGTCGAAACAGTGCTGCGCACGGTCACGAGCAATCCGCGCACGCCTCTTGGCGCAATCGATCTGCTGTCCACGTGCGAGCGGCGCGAGCTGGTGCCCGCTTCAGGTGGCAGCGCGGAGGCGCCACGCCTGCTGGCCGAGTTGCTATCGGCCAGTGCAGCCGCGAATCCCGCTGCGGCGGCATTGATTTCGGACGAGCGCACGGTATCGTACGGCGAGCTGGACGCCTGGTCGAACCAGGTGGCGCGATACTTGATCGGGTGGGGCGTTGGCCCAGGTGATCAGGTCGCGCTGGTCATGCCGCGGTCGGTGGAGTTCATAGTCGCGCTGTGGGCGGTGACCAAAGCGGGTGCGGGGTTCGTGCCGGTCGATACTCGGAATCCGGCCGAGCGGGTCGCGCTCATGATGGCCGACTCCACTGTGCAGGTGGCGGTGACGGTCTCGGCATCGCGGGACCTGCTTCCCCGTGCAGTGCGCCTGCTGGTTCTCGATGATCCGGACACCGCTGAGTCGATCGCCTCGCGATCGGCAGCCGCCGTGACCGACGTGGAATGCGTGCGTACCCCGCACGTCCGGGATGCGGCGTACGTGATCTACACCTCGGGGTCGACGGGGACACCGAAGGGGGTCGCGGTCACCCACGAGGGGCTGGCGAATTTCGCAGCAGTGCAGCGTGACCGCTTCGGTGCGGACAGTGGGTCACGAGTGCTGCATGCCGCCGCTCCCGGCTTCGACGTGTTAGTGCTCGATGTGCTGCTGGCACACGCCAACGGTGGTGTGCTGGTGGTGGCGCCGCCGGATCTGTTCGCGGGCGAAGCGCTGGGGGAACTGATTCGGGCGCAGCGGGTTTCGCACGCGTTCCTGACACCGAGCGTGCTGGCGACGATGTCGCCCGCAGGACTGGGATCATTGCGGGTGCTGGCGGCCGGTGGTGAGGCGGTGTCGCCGGAAACGGTCGCGATGTGGGCGCCGGGCCGGCTTCTGTTGAACGGATACGGTCCGACCGAAACCACGATCCTGGCCGGCATCAGCGAGTTGTACCCCGGTGACGTGGTGACGATCGGCCATCCGATCCGTGGTGTCGAGGCCGTTGTGCTGGATGAGTGGTTGCGGCCGGTGCCGGTCGGGGTAGCGGGGGAGTTGTACCTCGCGGGCGTGCAACTGGCACGCGGATACGTGAACCGGCCTGTGACAACAGCGGTGGCGTTCGTGCCGAACCCGTTCGGTGCGGCAGGCTCGCGCATGTACCGCACCGGCGACCTGGCCCGTTGGACACCGGAGCACACCCTGGAATACCTCGGCCGCCGCGATTTCCAGGTCAAGATTCGCGGTCAACGTATCGAACTCGGTGAGATCGAATCCGTCCTGGCCGGGCATCCCGGGATCGAACATGCGGTGGTGGCGCTGCGGAAGGACGAACGTGGCATCGACCGACTCGTCGGCTACTTCGTCAGCGTCGAGGATGTAGATCCGAACGATGTCCGGGCTGCCGCACGGTTGCGACTGCCTGCGCACATGGTGCCCGACGTGTTCATGATGCTCGCCGAATTGCCCCTCACCACCACCGGCAAACTCGACCGCCGGGCGCTTCCCATGCCGGAGTTCTCGGACGGTCGGTGGATCGCCCCGCGCACCGACGCGGAGCGGCACATCGCGGAAGTGTTCGGGAACGTCTTGGGCATCGAAAGAATTGGGGCAACGGACAGCTTCTTCGACCTCGGTGGCAATTCGCTGTCGGCAACGCGGGTGACTGCCCAGCTGAGCGCGGCACTCGGAGTGAGCATCGGCGTCCGGGACCTGTTCGAAGCATCGACAGTCGCCGAGCTCGCCGCGCGTCTGGCTACCTTCGACCGGAACATCCAGGTGCGGCTGGCACCGCGAACTCGGCCTGCTCTTGTGCCGCTTTCGCCGGCGCAGCAGCGGATGTGGTTCCTCAATCAGTTCGATACCTCGGTCGGCGCGTACAACATCCCGCTGGTGATTCGGCTGAAGGGCGAGCTCGACATCGACGCGCTGCGACACGCGTGCGAACTGGTCATCGACCGGCACGAGTCGCTCCGCACCAAGTTCCCGATGATCGACGGAACGCCTCATCAGGTCGTTGTCGCCGTCGAGGAGGTCGCGCCCGTACTGACTCCGGTCAGGGTCGACGAAGAGCATGTGATGGAGCGGGCGGCCGCCGCGGTCTCGGCGAGCTTCGATGTGACACAGGCGCCTCCGTTGCGCGCCGAGTTGTTCGCCCTCGATGCCCAGGATCACGTTTTGGTGATCACTGTCCATCACATCTGTGCCGACGGACAGTCGATGATGCCGCTCGCGCGGGACGTGGCAGCGGCATACCAGGCGAGTAGGCAAGGGACAGAGCCGATGTGGCCGGTCCTTCCGGTCCAGTACGCGGACTACTCGTTGTGGCGGCGTGAGCTGCTCGGCGATGAGCACGATCCAGACTCGGCAATATCCGGACAGTTGCGATTCTGGAAGGACACACTCAGCGGGCTGGCCGAGCTGCTCGAGTTGCCGACCGACCTGCCCCGACCGCCGGTTGCGTCCATGCGCGGCCGCGCAGTCGATTTCCAGATTTCCGCCCAGTTGCGGGCGCGAATCGAGGTGGTTGCGCGCGAGGCGAACGCTACGGTCTTCATGGTCCTGCACGCTGCATTGACCGTCCTGCTGTCAAGGCTGGCAGGCGTCGACGACGTCGCGATAGGCACACCGGTGGCCGGCCGTGGGGAGCGCGAACTCGACGATCTGATCGGCATGTTCGTCAATACGCTCGTGTTGCGGTCGCGGGTGTTGTCGCATCAGCCGTTCGCCGAATTGCTGGCCGCGACGCGCGAGACGGACCTGGCCGCGTTCGCACATGCGGATGTGCCCTTCGAACAGGTCGTGGAGGCGCTGAATCCGCCCCGGTCCACCGCGCATCTTCCGGTGTACCAGGTGACGCTGGACGTCCAGAATCTGAGCAAAGCCGCGTTGCAGTTGCCTGGGCTCACCGTCGAGCCGCTCGAGAACGGCTTCGATCAGGCGCAGGCGGACCTGAGCGTCAAGCTTGTCGAGCGGTTCAGTGACCAGGGGCATCCGGCCGGCATGGTGGGCCGACTGACCTTCGCCACCGACCTCTTCGTCGAGGAGACGATGACTCGGTTCGCGCAAGCGTACGTGCGGATTCTGGAGGAGGTGACCGCGAATCCGGAATCCGTTGTCGGCGAAATCGACATCGTGGATCCGGTGCAGCGGCGCGCATTGCTGGACGCGGCCGGGGACGACGGCGTCGCGGTCGCGGACGTGACGCTCGCGGAGCTGTTCACCGCCAGGGCCGTCGCACAGCCTGATGCGGTTGCGGTGACCGATGGTGAGTCGCAGCTGACCTACGCGGAGCTGGATCGGCGTTCCGCCCTGGTGGCCGCTGGGCTGAGCGAGCACGGTGTGGGACCGGAATCGCTGGTGGCAGTGGCATTGTCGCGGTCGATCGAACTGATCGTCGGCCTGCTCGGAGTTATCCGAGCGGGCGCGGGGTATCTGCCCCTGGATGTGGCGTATCCGCCGGAGCGATTGCGGTTCATCCTCGAGGACGCAGGCCCGGCAGCCGTGTTGACGTCGGCCGACCTGGTATCGGCGGTACCGGAGTATGCGGCGCCGGTGGTGCTCGTCGAGGATTGCGTGGACGCCGTCGCGGGCAGTTCCGGTCCGGTGGTCTCGGGCGTGCGGCCGGACAATGTTGCCTACGTGATCTACACCTCGGGCTCGACGGGCCGCCCCAAGGGGGTGACGGTCAGCCATCGGGAAGTGGTCACATTGTTCACCAACGCGGCCGAACGATTCGACGTCGGTTCCGACGACGTGTGGACGATGTTCCATTCGTACGCCTTCGATTTCACGGTGTGGGAAATCTGGGGCGCATTGCTGTCCGGTGGCAGGCTGGTCGTTGTCGACCACGACACCTCCAGGTCGCCGGAGGCGTTCGTGGACGTCGTGGCGCGGGAGCGCGTGACGGTGTTGAGCCAGACCCCGTCGGCGTTCTACGGGTTCGTCGATGCGGAGCGTGAATATCGGGAATCCGGTTGTCCTGCCGGTGATCTCGCCTTGCGATATGTCGTTTTCGGTGGTGAGGCATTGGATGCGTCGCGGTTGACCGGCTGGTTTACCGCGCACGGGCCGGGATCGCCGCGATTGGTGAACATGTACGGGATCACCGAGACGACTGTGCATGTGACGTTCTCCGAGATCGATCATGCGGGCGTGGCCCAGATCGGATCGCCGCTACCGGGGTTGCAGGTGTATGTGCTCGATGACCGGCTGCACCCGGCGCCGATCGGCGTCGCCGGGGAGATCTATGTGGCCGGTGGGCAACTCTCGCGTGGCTACCTGGGAGCTCCGGCGTTGACGGCGGGCCGATTCGTGGCGAACCCGTTCGATCCGGCCGGCGCCCGGTTGTATCGGTCAGGAGATGTCGGCCGGTGGCGGAAGTCCGCGCGCGGGCTGGAGTTGGTGTACGTCGGCCGGGCCGACGCGCAGGTGCAGTTGCGCGGTTTCCGGATCGAGATGGGTGAGGTCGAGTCGGCGCTGCTCCGGCATCCGCGCGTGACACGGGCCGCGGTGGCAGTGCATCGCCACGATCGTGGCGTGGATCAGCTGATCGGTTATGTCGTGGGCGTCGATGGGCAGCAGATCGATCCGGGCGAGATCCGGGAAACCGCTGCTCAGGTGTTGACGAGCTACATGGTGCCGTCGGCGATCATGGTATTGCCCGATCTGCCGTTGACGGTCAACGGCAAGCTCGATCGAAAAGCACTGCCTGCTCCCGATTTCGAGGTATCAGCACACGAGTTCGTCGCGCCGCGGACCCGTACGGAAAAGGTGATCAGCGATGTTTACGCGCAGGTCCTGGGAGTCCAGCGCGTCGGGGCATCGGACGGGTTCTTCGATTTGGGTGGCAATTCGCTGTTGGCCACGATGGTGGTGACCAAGCTGCGTGCTCAGGGTGTGATGATCGCTTTGCCGTGGATGTTCGACGATGCGACGCCGAAGGCGCTGGCGGGCAGGGCCGACGACACGGATGGCGTCTCCGGGCTACAAGTGTTGCTTCCGTTGCGTGCGAGCGGCCCGAAGCCTGCGGTATTCGGTGTGCACCCCGCAGGCGGGTTGGCGTGGTTCTATGGCGGCGTGGTCGAACATCTGCACAAGGATCGGCCGATCTATGGCTTGCAGGATCCCCACGTCGTGGCGGGCGAACCACGTGCGGATTCCGTGGACGAACTGGCCGAACGCTATGTGGCCGAGATTCGCCGAGTACAGCCGACCGGGCCGTATCACCTGCTCGGGTGGTCGTTGGGGGGTGCAATCGCGCATGCCATGGCGATACTGCTCCAGCGCGATGGTGAGCAGGTCGGCGTGCTGGCCATGATGGACAGCGCCGGTGGCTCATCGGAGTCGCTGGTCGCCTCGACGATCACCACTGTGGACGAGGCTGCGCCGGGACAACTGATGGCCGACCTGCTCGGCGGCTGGCGGGAGCTGTTCGACCTCGGCGACGAGGTGGAAGTGGACACCCATGAGCAAGCGTGGGCCGTCATTCGTGACCAGGTGACCGGAACCGGAATGTTCACCGCCGACCAGACCGATCGGGTGATGGCGAGCTTCGAGACCGCGAGCGGCATCGCCGACGCTTACCGGCCGGGAGTTTTCGACGGAGACCTGGTTTTCTTCACCGCAGGAAAAGACCGCGTCGACCACGACGCTGTCGCACAGACGTGGCGACCATATATCACAGGCGACATTCACAACACGGTCATCGACGCACGTCACCTCGAGTTGACCCACCCGTATGCACTGGCCATCATCGGCCCGATTCTCGAAAGGTTCATGAACGAATGCAGCTTGGATTCAACCTGTCAACGCAACGCACTCGGCGGCCGTGCGATAGCCGAGCCACTTGCGTGGCCGATTGTTGAGGCGGTCGGCGATCGCATTGATGCCGGCCTGGCTGTAGGTGCCGATGTTGGTGGCCTTCGATAGGTACTGGGGTAGCAGGTTGTTGATGTTCTCGTTGGTGCCGCGTTGCCATGGGCTGCGCGGTATCCAGCACGAGATTCAGCTCGCTGGATAGCCGCTTGTGGACGTAACGCCCAAAGGGAAGTCACGGCTCGACGATGGAGGGCTCAATGAAACCGCAGTACGTGTATCGGTGGGTCAACAACCACGGGGTGATCCTCCTGTTCAAGAAGGTACTGCTCCGTCGTGGCGATCTGTTCGCGCGGTTGACCGGCAGCGCGGACGGTATCGAGAATCCGTACGCTCTGATCGAGCAGATGCGCGGGGAGGGTGGGTTGCACCGGACCCATCCGGTATGGATCACCTTCGATCACGGTATGGTCCGGGAGATACTGCGTGACAACCGTTTCGGTGTCGGCGTACCGACCGTGCTCGCGCCACGCCCTGTGCTGCGCGCGCTGAAGCGTCGACCCCTCCCACCGAACCCGGTGGATCCGCCGTCGATGCTGGCGATCGACCAGCCCGAGCACACCCGGATGCGCAAACCGGTCACCGCCGCCTTCACCCCGCGTGCCGTCGCCCGGCTGCGCCACCGGATCGAGACAGTCACCGAGGAACTGCTCGCGGCGCTCCCCGACGACGGGCCCACCGATCTGGTGGCGCGGTACGCGGCGCAGGTGCCCATCGCCATCATCTCCGAGATGCTCGGCTTCCCGGACTCCGACCGAGAGATGTTCCTGCGCTGGGGCGACGACATCAGTCCGTTGCTCGACCTCGGGATCTCCTGGCGGACGCATCAGCGGGCGATGGAATCCTCGGAGCGGGTGCACCGGTATCTCGTCGAGCACGTCGAGCGCCTCCGCGCCGAACCCGGCGACGATATCCTCAGCAGCCTGGTCATTGCGGGCGATCTGTCCACCTACGAACTGTGCGCGTCGGCGACTCTGCTGATGGCCGCGGGCTTCGAGACCACGGTCAACCTGATCGGCAAGGGCATCATCTGGCTGCTCCGCCACCCCGATCAGCTGGACCGTTTGCGCGCCGAGCCCGAACTCTGGTCCAATGCGGTGGAGGAGATCCTCCGGATCGATCCTCCGGTGCAGACCACCGCTCGCACCACCCGTACAGCGCTGGAGATCGGCGGTATCCGGTTGCGCGAGGGGTCGACCGTGGTGCTGTCGCTGGCCGGTGCGAACCGGGACCCCGCCGTGTTCACCAACCCGGCCCTTTTCGACATCACCCGGGACAACGCCAACAATCATCTGTCCTTCAGCAGCGGTATCCATGTGTGCCTGGGCGGCGGTCTGGCCCGTATGGAGGCGGCGCATGCCCTGCGCGCACTCTTCGAGGTGTTTCCGGACCTGCGATTGACCGATCCGCCCACCCGGCGGCAGCTGTTCACCCTGCACGGTTACAAGCACCTTCCCGCGCATACCGGTCCGCGCGTCCACAGCCACCAGACGGTCGGCTGACCCGCACCTTCGGCGTATGTTCGCAGGCCAGAACAGGGTTCGCCGCGCCGACTCGGAGCGGCAGTCCCCGGGGCTCGGCAGAATCGACAGTACCCGCCGATCAACGAGCAGGGCGAGATTGTCGGCGGATGGACGGGCCAGGAGTGGTGGACCCCAGACCGCATGTACCGGGCCGAAATGGAGGCTCGGAAAGTCGCGCGGACCAGACGATTCCACTGCGGCGGGGTCGCGTTTGCCCACTATCCCGAGTTGGATGATGATGAAGCTTTCTTCGCCGCGGGGAGCCGGGCGGCACGACGCAACTTGCGCACGATGCCCTCCGCGGAATGCCGCTTGCGACCAGCCATGATGTGCATCGTCCCTTCCAGCCCTCACCAGGGCCAACAGGACTCTAATACCGATCGGTCTCATTCATTGGGGACGGACCACCCGGCGGCCACGAAACACGTCGAGTGCAGGTCTACCGCGACGGATCGGTCAGTTGAAGATCCGTCAACGAGATCTGCTCCGGATCGTGTCGGCTGGGCCGCAGGCACCTGCGCCAGCCGAATTGGACGATGTTGCGCACCGCGTACGTGACGTAATTCACACCGGAAGCCATAATGAGACGAAGGCGCTGATCGAGGAGTTGGTTGCCCGGGTGATGATTAGTGCCCCGGATCGGCGAGTCCCGGTCTTTCGAATTCCAGTGGACGATGTCGTCGACAGTGAAGAATCTGCTGGCCGTGGTGCGCGAACCGTCCCAGGGGACGGTTCGCGCACCACGACAGTTGGGGTGGCTGACGGGACTCGAACCCGCGACAGCCAGGATCACAACCTGGTGCTCTACCAACTGAACTACAGCCACCATCGCCGGTGAATCACCGGCGCGGTAGATATTAGCGTGTAACCCCCTGGAGTCCCTAATCGGTTAAGGGCGTGCCGTTTGTACTGGGCTTTTGGCGCGCCGCGGGGTTTGCGGTGCGCCCGACCACACCGGGCTGTCCGCGGGGTCCGCCGATCCGGTGCCCGCGGCGGGGTTACTCGGCGTCGGGCTGGGCGGCCGCTGCGTTCTTGTTGTTGCCGAGTTCGTTGGCGATGGCGGAGATCTCGGCGGTCGACGGGCCGGGTGCGGCGACAAACGCGGTGCGGCGGTAGTACTCGAGCTCACGGATTGATTCCTTGATGTCGGCGAGGGCGCGGTGGGTCAGCCCCTTCTCGGGCTGGCCGAAGTAGATGCGCGGGTACCAGCGGCGGCACAGCTCCTTGATGGAGCTCACGTCGATCATTCGGTAGTGCAGGTGGGTATCCAGCAGCGGCATGTCGCGGGCGATGAAGCCACGGTCGGTGGCGATCGAATTGCCCGCGAGCGGGACCGTGCCCGCGAGCGGCGCGTACTCGCGGATGTAGTCGAGGACCTGCTGCTCGGCCTCGGCGAGGGTGACCGTGGAGCGGCGCACCTCTTCGGTGAGACCGGAACGCGCATGCATTTCGGCGACCACCGGTGGCATGGCGGCCAGCGCCTCGTCGTCGGCGTGGATGACGATATCCACGCCCTCACCCAGAATGTTGAGGTCGCTGTCGGTCACGAGTGCGGCCACCTCGATCAGCTTGTCGCTGTCGAGACGAAGGCCGGTCATCTCGCAATCCATCCACACCACGAATTTGTCGGACACCCGAGCAACACTAGCGGTGTCCTCCGGTGATGGCTGGGTTGAGCCCTCCGTACGCGACCAGCGGCGATAGAGTTTGCGGGAGTTCGGCGTAGGCGTTTGTGGCACGACAGCTAACACTGCGAAAGCAGTCACAGTCAGACCAAGACGGAGGACGCGCGATGACCACTCCCCAGGAGAAAGCGGCCGCTGCCCGCAAGGCCGCGCAGGAGGCGGCGCGGGTCGCCGCGGCGGCCGCCGCCGCCGCGGAAGCCGCAGAGCGCGAGTTGGCCGAACAGGAGGCCGCGGCCGCCTCGGGTGCGGCCGATGGCGCCGATGCAGTGGTGGCCGCCGAGTCCAAGGCAATGGCCGCCGCCACGGCGGAGACCGCTGCCGTGACCGCCGCGGTGGCCCAAGCTACGAAAGCGGCAGCATCCGACACCGCGATTTCGGCGGAGCAGTCGCCCGCGCAGCAGATCGCCGCGGGCTATGCGTTCGACGGCGAGGCGCTCGCGCTCGGCTCCGTGATTGTCGACGGGGAAGTCGATCCGACTGCGCTGGTGCGGATTCCGATGCGCACATTGAACCGGCACGGCCTGGTCGCGGGCGCTACCGGCACCGGTAAGACGAAGACGCTGCAGGGCATTGCCGAGCAGCTCTCGCGCGCCGGAGTGCCGGTGGTGCTCGCGGATGTCAAGGGCGACCTTTCCGGTCTTTCCCAACCCGGTCAGCCGAACGAGAAGCTGAGCGCGCGGGGGCTGGAAACCGGTGCGGGGCAATGGCAGCCGTCCGGATTTCCGACGGAGTTCGTCTCGCTCGGCACCGGTGGCATCGGGGTGCCGATCCGCGCGACCATCACCGCCTTCGGTCCGGTGTTGCTCAGTAAGGTGCTCGGGCTCAACGAGACTCAGGAATCGACGCTCGGACTGATCTTTCACTGGGCGGACCAGCAGGGGCTGGGTCTGCTGGACCTGAAGGATCTGCGCGCGGTCATCACCCATCTGACCAGCCCGGAAGGCAAGGAAGACCTCAAGGGCATCGGCGGGGTCTCGGCGGCGACCGCCGGGGTCATCCTGCGTGCGCTGGTGAACCTGGAGGCAGATGGCGGCGACACCTTCTTCGGTGAGCCGGAACTGGATCCGGCGGATCTGCTGCGTGTCGCGGGCGGGCAGGGCGTGATCACCCTGTTCGAGCTCGGTGCCCAGGCGGCGCGGCCGGTGATGTTCTCGACCTTCCTGATGTGGGTGCTCGCCGATCTGTTCCAGACCCTGCCCGAGGTCGGCGATGTCGAAAAGCCCAAGCTGGTTTTTATTTTCGACGAGGCGCACCTGTTGTTCGCCGACGCGTCGAAGGCTTTCCTGGAGCAGGTGGAGCAGACGGTCAAACTGATCCGTTCCAAGGGCGTCGGCGTGTTCTTCTGCACCCAGCTGCCGACGGACATCCCGAATGCCGTGCTCTCCCAACTGGGTGCGCGTATCCAGCACGCGCTGCGCGCCTTCACACCCGACGATCAGAAGGCGCTGTCCAAGACGGTGCGGACCTATCCCAAGACCGGCACCTACGATCTGGAGCAGGCGCTTACCTCACTGGGCACCGGCGAGGCCATCGTCACCGTGCTCTCGGAGAAGGGTGCGCCGACTCCGGTGGCGTGGACCAGGATTGCGCCGCCGCGCTCGCTGATGGACACCATCGGCGACGAGGCGATCAAGTCCCGCGCGCTGTCGAGTTCGCTGTTCGGCAAGTACGGCCAGACCATCGACCGGGAATCGGCGTACGAGATGCTCGCCGCGAAGGTTGCCGCGGCACAGGAGAATGCGGAACCGCCCGCGGCGCCCGGGCGTTTCACGAGGGCCGCCGAGGAGGGCTCGGCCGCCGAGCGCATCATGAAGAACCCGGCCGTGAAGAGCTTCCTGCGTTCGGCCGCCACCGTGGCGGGTCGCGAGATCAGTCGCAGCATCTTCGGCACCCGCAAACGCTGAGCGGGTTGTGTTCAGGTAGCCGACAACCCGCTGCGTATCGGGCTGCGGTAGCAGCAGCCGGATCGGAATGAGCAGCGTGCCGAAGCTGGTGCAATCCGTCGGCCCGCGCCCGGAGCGCGAGTGACGGTCAGGACGTTGGTCAGCGTCTGGTCGGCGCAGTGGGTCAGCCGGCGTCGCGGTCGAGCATGTCAGGTTCACGGCGTACGAGTTCGACGCAGCGGCCGCTGTCGACGGCGATGACGGGCAGTCGTGCGGTGTCGGACAGGGCGTATCCATGCTGATATGCGCCGCTGCACGGCACCGCCAGCAGGTCACCGGGGCGCAGGTCGGCGGGCAGCCGGATATCGGTGGCGAGGATCTCATTTCCGGCTCGGCCCGCGACGGTTGCGGTTCGGTGCGGTCCGGCGGCCTGCCGATTCGCCAGCACCGTGGCCGCCAGCGCGGCGGGCCGCGTGCCCGCGCGCGCACCGCTGTCGACGATGACGGAGGTGTGCCCGCCGTCGTGGTGTTTGACCGAGCACACCCGCAAAAGCGTCACGCCGGCGCGAGCCACGATCCCACGGCCGGGTTCGAGGGCGATATTCGGGCGCGGGAAGCGTTGTCTGGCACAGGCCGCGTCGAGTGCGTCCTCGAGTATCGCGGCGAGTTCGGTCAGGTTCATCTCGGCGTCGCCGCTGCGATAGGCGACCGCGTGCCCGCCACCGAGATCGAGGTCGGTGAGGATCCGGCCGTGGTCGTGACGCACCTGCGCCATCTCCGCGACCATCCGCCGTATCGCCTCGCCGTAGTAGTCGGGATTGTAGATCTGGGAGCCGACCTGGCAGTGGAAGCCGATCAGGTCGAGCATCGGCTTGCTCAGCACCTGCTCGACAGCGGCAGTAGCCGCGGCGCCGACCGGGAAGTCGGGCCGTCGAGCAATGTCCGGCTGACCATCCACGTCGATATCGGTGGATAAGCGCAGCAGCACTCGCTGCGGATGGGTGGCCACCGCCGCGAGCAGATTGATCTCGGCGAGCGAACCTGCCACGATCCGCCCTACCTGGCGATCGACCGCAGTCACCAGCGCGTCGAAGGATTCCCGGTTGCCGTGCATGATGATTCGCTTCGGGTCGATGCCGGCGGCCAGAGCGACGTCCAACTCGTCGGATGAGTGCACAGCCACCGAAAGACCTTCGTCGGTGACCCAGTTCACGACGGTGCGAACCAGCAATGCCTGTCCGGCATAGATGATCTCGGTCTCCGGGAAAGCCTTACGATACGCACGGCAGCGGCGCCTGACCTCGTGCTCGTCGAGGACCATCGTTGCGGTGCCATACCGCTCGGCGATATCGGCGAGCGCGACACCGCCGACCACGATCCGGCCCGACTCGTCGTAATGCGAATCGCGGGGCCAGATCGCGGTGTCGAGGCGTGCGGCCGGCACCAACCGGGTGGACGAGAAGAGGTCGAGCAGCGTCACGGTGTTCTCCTGTGTGCGCCCGCTGGCGATAGCTGCGGGGGATATTCAGGTGTACCTCGCCAGGAGGGGTGCTCGACCTGTCGTTAGCACAACCTTGACCACCCGATCGGCCATCTTGACGAATCACTGACATGCCGTGGTCGACGCCGCTTCTCAGCGGCCGATATCCCTGCTGAGCAGGTCGGACAGAGTTTCCCGGCGTACCAATTCCCGGGAGACACCCTTGCGCACCGCGACGATCGGCGGCCGGCCGACGCTGTTGTAGGAGGACGCGAGGCTGTGGTGGTAGGCGCCGGTGCACGGCATGGCCAGCAACTCGCCGGGCCGGAGGTCTGCAGGTAGCTGCACGTCGGTGGCGAGGATGTCGCCGGCCTCGCAGAACCGGCCCGCGACCGTGGCGGTCATCTGTGGGCCGGTCGGATGCCGGTTGGCGACGACCACGCTGTACTGCGCGCCGTACAGCGCGACCCGTGGGTTGTCGCTCATCCCACCGTCGACCGTGACATAGGTGTGTCCGCCGTCGATGTGCTTGATCGAGCGCACCCGGTACAGCGTGACGCCTGCGCGGGCGACGATGGCGCGGCCCGGTTCGATGGCGATGACCGGGCGGGGGAAACCGCGGCGCGCACAGGCCGCGTCGAGGGCGTCCTCGACGATCGCGGACAGTTCGGCGAGATTCATTTCGGCGTCGCCGCAGCGGTAGGCGACACCGTGTCCGCCACCGATGTCCAGATGGGTGAGCAGGTGGTCATGCTCGTCGCGGACGCGCGCCATCTCGGTGACCATCCGTCGAATGGCCTCGCCGTAGTAGTCCGGATCGCAGATCTGCGAGCCGAGATGGCAATGGAAGCCGACCAGCCGCAATGTCGGCTGGCGCAGAATGCGGTCGACGGCTTCGGCGGCCGATTCACTACCGAGCGGGAAACCGAACTTCTGATCGGTGACCCCCGTGACAACGGCAGGATGGCCGTGCACGTCGATGCCGGGGGACAGCCGCAGCATGACCTGCTGCGAGCCGGTGGCCAGTGCGGAGAGCAGCGTGATCTCGGCGAGCGAATCGACCACGATCCGGCCGACGCCGACCTGGACAGCGGCCTCCAGTTCGTCGAAGGATTTTCCGTTGCCGTGCAAGATGATTCGTTGGGGATCCACGCCCGCGGCGAGCGCGACGGCGAGTTCGCCCGCCGAGCAGACATCCACGGATAGTCCCTCCGAGGTGACCCAGTCGGCGACCGCCGTGATCATCAGCGCTTTGCCCGCGTAGTAGATCTCGGCGTCGGGAAAGGCAGCTCGATATGCCCGGCAACGTTGCCTGACCTCACGCTCGGCGAGTACGTAGGTGGGCGTGCCGTACTGGTCGGCAATATCGGCGAGCGCGACACCTCCGACGGTTATTCGGCCAGCATCGTCGTAATGCGTGTCCCGTGGCCAGATCGCGGAGTCGAGCCGCGGGGGCATTCCCCCCGACCGCAGCGACGGGAAGATTTCGAGCAGCGTCACGATGTCTCCTGTGTCGCCCCCGCTTTCTCCACCTGCGGGGCCGTTGTCAGGACTACGCCGATTTCCAATGCCCGAACCACCGGCATATGCGACCTTGACGTATCGCCGCCTGATCTTGACGAGATCGCAACAGGCCGCCGACCAGGCGCTTACCTGAAGCCCAACCGCTGTGCTCGGCGTCGTCGGCACCTGCGATCGGGCGGTGTGAGCGCACGTCTTGTGCATTCCGCCATCCAGGTGACCGCAGAGTTTCGACCTGCCCTCAGCGATCAACCACAGCCACCCGGAACCGGTGTCCAGCTTCTCGAATATCACGATGCCGCCCTGGAGGTCACCGATTACAGGTTGCTGTGAGTCGGCATGGGTCCGCTGACTGCTCATCCGGTGAGATGAGACGAACGTCCCATAATGCCGATGAGCGGATACGGGCTGATCCGACGTCAGGGCATGGGCTGGGGCCCTCGTGCTGGTCGTCAGCAGCTTGTGTTTGCGGCCGTGCCTGCGATGAGAACGAGGAGATACCCGGCCACCATGACGAGGATCCCGGTGTTGGTCAGCACGAGTGATAACGAGTTGATGCGGAGGTGATTCGTCCACAGATAGATCAGCAGGAACAATCCGACCGCGAGCATGATTATCGAGCCCGTGGTCTGAATGCCCTCGAGTAGCGCGTAATCCCGGTCTCGCTGCCCGGAGCTGCCGTGCGGGCTCACATCGCAGTAGTCGCCGTTGGCCGGGGTGATCACGTATCCGGCCACGGCGATCGCCGGTCCAATGAAGATCGAGCCGACGATGTAGATCACTGCAAACAACAATGGCCGGTTCTTGGTCATGGTGTCAGACAATAACTATCCACTATGGCGGCCCTGCGGTTGTTGTGTGGAGGTTCTGTGTCCGGTAAACCTCCGCAACTGCCGCTGGGCGCGTGGTCGTGAACGTCCGCATCTGCCGATTCCGCGATGTTTCAACGGCGGGTTCTCGCGACAGCAACGGTTACGCGTTCCAGTGCGTCGGAACTGGCTCGCGACAAATAGCCAGCTGTACCCCAGGATGAGAGCATGATCGAAACCACGGCGGTGTTGGGAGTGGCCGCGACCGAGTTGGGAATGGTGCTGACGCCGGGCCCGAACATGATGTATCTGGTGTCGCGCACCATATCGCAGGGACGGCGAGCGGGTCTGGTATCGCTATCGGGGGTGGCCGTCGGGTTCATGGTGTATCTCGTGGCCGCCACTGTCGGGATTACCGCGATCTTCGCGGTGGTGCCGGGGTTGTATCTGAGCATGAAGCTGGCCGGCGCAGCGTATCTGGCGTACTTGGCGTGGAAGACGTTGCGCGGCGGCATCTCTGTGTTCGAGCCCTCCGATCTGCCCGCCGAATCCACGCGCAGGCTCTTCACCATGGGGCTGGTCACCAACCTGCTCAATCCCAAGATCGCGATCATCTACATGGCGTTGATCCCGCAGTTCGTGACCCCAGAACAGGGGCGAGTCTGGTTGCAGAGCCTGCTGCTGGGCGCAGTGCAGATCGGTATCGCGCTGACGGTCAACGGCTTGATCGTGCTGGGAGCCGCCACAATCGCAGCGTTCCTGACGGGCCGCCCGCTCTGGATGCGGGCACAACGCTGGGTCACCGGCACAATGCTCGGCGGCGTCGCCGTTCTACTAGCTACCGACCGGACCCGCCCGGTTCCGGCCTAGGCTGACCGACTGGCAAGTGCGCGGCAATGCCGAGTTGAGTGTCTGGTGCCATCGGGGCGACGACGTCGCCTGGCTCGAGCACGTTCACCGACGACGAATACCGAGATGCCGCCGCCCACCTCGGCAATCCGGGAGAACGCTGAATCACGTTCGCGGCCAATCGGTCACGTCGGCCGTAGTGATACAGGGGCCGGTTGTGAGACCTGCCATAGTTCGCGGATGAAACGAAATCCCCACTTGGCCAGATGATCTGGGAGCGGCCGCCAATGAGGGCGGCCCTACCCGAGGAGCCGACATGACCCGACGTATTCTGCTCGCGGCCGTCGCGGCCACCGCCGCGGTGACCCTCGGTGCGTGTGGCGGTGAGGGCGCGTCCAATGCCGGATCCTCGGCATCGAGCACCGTTTCCAAAACCGTCCCGACCACGGTGTCCACCGTCGAGACGACCGCGCCCGGCGATGAGACCACCGCGCCTGGCGATGAAACCACCGCGCCTGGCGATGAAACCACCGCGCCCAGCGCGGAAACCACGGCGCCTGCCACCAAGAGCACCGTTACCTCGGCGGCACCCCAACCTTCGGACACGCCGTCAGCGGACGAACCCTGCGCCATGGTCACCCGCGAGTTTCTGATCACCTCGTTGAGAATGACTGGGACGCCCAAGTATCCGCTGGCAGATCTCCAGCGCGCACGGTGCAGCGGTACCTACGCCTCGGCGATGAGCCAACCGGAGGGCACCCTGCATCCGGTCATGTATCTGTTCCAGTACTCCGCGTGGAACGGGAACATGCGCTGGCACGTGATTGATGTCGACGAAGGCCTCGACTGCGTGAACAGGCACGGCGTACCGGCGGCGGCAGGACGTGAAATCGGCTGCGCCGCATAGTCGTTATCCACGCCGGAGGGGCATCGGTGTCGGAATGACGTTGGCGTGGATGACGACCAACGTCCCGTAAACAGCCGCCGCGGCAACCAGGTGGGTGCGCCGGTAGTACGTCGCCGGCACGGCAGTCTCGGCAACTCACTGAAATGCCGAGTTCAGGGTGTTCGCAGGAGCGTGGACACGATCTCGGCTGCACCGATGAATTTCGTGTGGATCCGTCGTCGATACCTCTGGATACACCGACAGCGGTGGGTCAGAGCAGGAGCAAACGATCCGGACGTGATCCGGACGGGTGAGCAGGAGGCGCAGTGAGCGGTACCAGGGTGTTGGTGGCGGGGGCGAGCATCGCGGGGCCCGCGCTGGCCCACTGGCTGCGCCGGCGGGGGGCCGAGGTGACTGTGGTGGAGCGGGCCCCCGAGCTGCGTCCCGGTGGGCAGGCGGTGGACGCGCGCGGGGTTGCCAAGGAGGTCATCCGGCACATGGGGCTCGACGCGGCGGTGCGCGCGGCCTGCACCGAGACCGCTGGCGCGCACACCGTGGACGCGGACGGGAACGTGCTGGAGACCTACCGCGCGGACGACGACGGTGGTGACGGGTACATCTCGGAGATCGAGATCCTGCGCGGGGACCTGTCCCGGGTGCTCTACGACGACACCCGGGACGGTGTCGAGTACATCTTCGGCGACCGGATCGCCGAGCTCACCCAGGACGCGGACGGGGTCGACGTGGCCTTCGCCGGCGGCGACCGGCGGCGCTTCGACCTGGTGGTCGGGGCGGACGGGCTGCACTCGGCGCTGCGAGCGATGGTCTTCGGGCCGCGGGAGCGGTTCGTCCGCCACCTCGGGCACGTGCTGGCCTTCTACACCGTTCCCAACGAGTTCGGGCTGGACCGCTGGCTGATCGACTACCAGGAGTCCGGGCGCTCCGCCGGCCTGCGGCCCATCCAGGACGCCACTCGGGCGATGGCCATGTTCTCCTTCCCCTCGGCCGACCTCGACGTCGACTACCGCGACATCGCGGCCCAGAAGCGCCTGCTGCGCGAGCGGATGGCCGGTCTGGGCTGGTTGACCCCGCGCATCCTCGCGCACCTGGACGACACCCCGGACTTCTACCTCGACCAGGTCGCCCAGGTGGTGATGGACCGCTGGTCGAGCGGGCGGGTGGGGCTGCTTGGGGACGCGGCGTTCAGCTCATCGCCGATGTCTGGGCAGGGCACCGGGCTGGCCCTGGTCGGCGCCTACCTGCTGGCCGGAGAGCTGGCCGCTGCCGGGTGGGACCCGGAGGCCGGGTTCGCCGGCTACGAGGAGCGGATGCGCTCGTTCGTCGAGGCCAACCAGGAGATCGGCCGGTTGAACGCGCGCAGCCGCGACGTCCCAGGGCCGGACGCCGAGCCGAGCATCGATTTCAACAGCGAATGGTTCACCGAACTGGTCGAGCGTGCGATCAACGGCGTCGAGCTGCCCGACTACGCAGGGGTGCCGGACTCCGGGGCCCCGGCCGGCCCGCCGATCACCTCGTCGGCCAAGCCGTAGGTGTCACATAACGTGTCGAGAGGGACGACGCTTCGGTAGGCCACCGCCGGACTACGTCCGCTCACGCCGCATACCGCGCTGATCGAACCGGCCGACGCGCCGCAGCCGAGTCACACCAAAATTCGTGGTGGACAGTCGAAAGAGAGCGTCCCGCCGGACACCTCGACCGAGCTTGGCCGGGCGTCGGCCGTGGCACAAGTCTCGAGTAGCCGATGAGTAGACGCCCAACACCGCGGCCGCCGACGGCCCCGGTGCGTCCGGGGGGCGTGATGCCCAGCTTGTGTTCAACGATTGTGTTGTGGCACTTCGGCACCCGGAGAGGTGCGTAGGGGGGCGCCGACGTGATGCAGGTGTCGCAGCGCCTCGCGGTAAGAGGAGATCAGCCCAGTTTCGTGGTAGGGCACGCCGATTTCGGTGCAGTAGTCGCGGACGATCACCTGGGCGGGACGCAGGTTCGGCGTCGGCATGCTCGGGAACAAATGGTGCTCGATCTGATAGTTGAGCCCACCGAGGGCGAGGTCGGTCAACACACCACCCCGCACGTTGCGGGAGGTCAGCACCTGTCGACGTAGGTAGTCGGGGCGGTCGTCGCCGGTCAAGGTTGGCATGCCCTTGTGGTTCGGTGCGAAGATGCAGCCCATGTACAGGCCGAAGAGGCCCTGGTGGACAGCAAGGAACGCGAAGGCTTTGTCGGCGGGCAGAGCCGCGAACAGTGCGGCCGAGTAGGTGGTGAAGTGGCCGAACAGCAGCGCGCCCTCCAATCCGCGGTGTTTGACCGATCGATCTCTGAGCGCACGTACGCCGGCCACATGGAGGTTCAGGCCCTCCAACAACAGGAGGGGGAAGAACAGGAACGCCTGCGCCCTCCCGATGAGACGAGGCAGACCGCGGCTGGACCGTGCCTGCCGTTGTGACCAGACCAGAATGTCGGGCGCGACATCGGGGTCGAGTTCCTCGTGGTTCGGATTGGCGTGATGCCGGGTGTGCTTATCCTGCCACCAGCCGTAGCCCAGGCCGATGCCAGCGTTGCCGACGAGTCGTCCCACCAGCTCCGTCGGCTGCCGTAGCCGGAAGACTTGGCGGTGCGCGACATCATGCATGACGAGTGCGATTTGAGCGAACGTCACGGCCATGACCCCCGCGACCAGCAGCGTCCACCACGAATCGCCGATGAGGACGAACGCTGCCCAGCCGGCTGCGAACGCGACCCCGACGAGGCTGAGCCGGATGGCGTAGTAGACGGGACGCCGGTTCATCAGCCCGGCGTCGGAGATCCGGCGCAACAGACGGGCGTAATCACCGTCAGCACCGCGCCGCGGTGACCGTGGATATGACTCGGGGACCAGGGCAGGTGTCGTCATAGATCTTCCTCAGAGCTGGGTCGGAGACGCCACCTCCGTCCGTCGACGATGCCGGCCGGTCGATGGCGAGGCGGAGCGCCGATTTCGATACCCCGAAGCTATCGGCCGAATTCTCGATACCCGTAATCCTCCGGTATGACATGGAATCGGACTGCGGTGTGATATTGGATGTCCACCGAGGACCGAGGCGGCTGACCGGTTATCGGCCAACACATCTGGGTCGCCGGACCGGACGTCCGCTTATGGCGCTCTCTGGATCTACGCTGGGCCGACCGAACTTTCCGCTTCCGCCGCGGACGCCGAAGAAACCCAGTAACCGAACGCTTGGAATCATCGGCGGCGCAGTCGTCGCGCTGTTCGCGATGTTCCGGGTAATCGGCACAATGAGCAAGAGCGACGACGACGAGGCCACGCCCACGAGGTCGTCGACGAACGTCGCGCCAACTGCTTACTACTCAGCCCGGCGCGCGATCGTCGGCGGCGATCCGTTGCCACCGGCCGGTTTGCGAGCGAACAGCAGCCGAAATCTAGCCGCCGAGCTTCCGGTAGAAAGCACCGGCGATGGGTGCGGTGAACGAGCGGGGTCCATACTGACCCGCCACGCTCATGCCCTTGCTGATCAGACCGGGAACCACGCGCATCTTGTTGCGGGCCAGGGCATCGATGGACACCTTCGCCGTGTATTCGGAGGTCACCCACATGAAGTCCGGAACCATGCGGTCCACGATCGATGCCTCGGACGGGTCCGGCGTTTCGGTGCGCACCGGGCCGGGCGCGAGCAGGGTGACGTGGACACCGGAGTCCTTCAGCTCGCCGCGCAGCGATTCGGAGAAGGTGTTGGCGAAGGCCTTGCTCGCCGCGTAGGTGGCGTTGTTCGGGATGGGCATATTGCCCGCCGCCGAGCCGCTGATCAGGATGCCGCCGCCGCCGCGCGCGATCATGCCGGGCAGCACGGCGAGCGTGAGGTCGTGCACCGCAACGGCGTTCAGTTCCATCTGCGCGCGTTCGTAGGCCATATCCAGTTCGGCGACGGCCCCGAACGTGGCGATGCCCGCGTTATTGCACAGGATCGCGATATTGCGCGCGGCAAGCTCCTCGACGAGGGCGCCGCGCTGGGTCCGGTCGGCCAGATCGACCGCGCGCACCTCGGCGGTGATGCCGTGCGCCAGTGTGAGCCGCTGGGCGAGTTCGGTGAGCAGGTCACCGCGCCTGGCGACGAGGATCAGGGAGTAGCCGCGCGCGGCGAGGTCGGCGGCCAGCGCGGTGCCGATGCCGGAGGAGGCGCCGGTGACGACCGCGCGATTCTCGGAGGTGGGGGAGGGCAGGCTCACGAGTGGAGCCTAGGCGATGCGACCATCCTGATCGACGAGCACCATCATCGATCCGATGCGTGTCGAGTGGTCGGCGACTCTCGTGCGGCCGCACACGTCGCGTCGGCGGGGCGATGCCTTGCGTCCGTGCCGCCCGATCGCCGGAGGGATGCAGGCCGGGCGGTAACCGCCACCGTCGACCGGCATCCCAGCACAGACCGGGTCGAGAACAACATGCTCACAGCCGCCGAGGCCGCTGCCTGCTCGGTGTCGTGAATCCCCGGCCGCTGCCTCGGACGTGGTCGATCGAGTCGGTCCGGCATCGAGTTTCGCCGATGCCGCACCGGCTCGTGTATCGGTGGGATCAGAGGCGGGCGGCCAGGCGGGTGCCCTGGTCGATGGCGCGCTTGGCGTCCAGTTCGGCGGCCAGTTCGGCGCCGCCGATCAGGTGCAGGTTGATGCCTGCTGCGCGCAGCGGGTCCTCCAAGTCGCGCACCGATTCCTGGCCCGCGCAAATGATGACATTGTCGACCGGAATCAGCTGCGGGCGTTGGCGTTTCTCGCCGAAGCTGATGTGCAGGCCGTTGTCGTCGATGCGCTCATAGTTCACGCCGCCGACGTGCTCGACGCCCTTGGCCTTCAGTGCGGCGCGGTGCACCCAGCCGGAGGTCTTGCCGAGGTCTTTGCCGAACGGGGTCGACTTGCGTTGCAGCAGTACGACTTCGCGAGCCGCGGGCGCGGGCTTGGGGGTGGTCAGCTGGCCGCGGGCCTGCTCGTCCTCGGAGTCGACACCCCACTCTTCCTTCCACTCGTCGAGCTTCAGGGTGGGATGGCCTTCGACGGTAAGGAATTCGCTCACGTCGTAGCCGATGCCGCCCGCGCCGATGACCGCGACACGCTTGCCGACGGGGCGTTCCTCACGCACCAGCTCGGCGTAGGACAGCACCATCGGATGGTCGACGCCCGGGATGTTCGGAATGCGCGGGCGCACACCGGTGGCCAGTACCACCTCGTCGTAGCGGGCGGTGATGAGCTCCTCCGCGGTGACCCGCTTGTTCAGGTGCACGGTCACACCGGTGACCTCGAGCATCCTGGTGTAGTAGCGGATCGACTCGTTGAACTCTTCCTTGCCCGGGATGCGGCGCGCGATGTCGAACTGGCCGCCGATCTTGTCGTCGGCCTCGAAAAGGTCTACCCGGTGGCCGCGTTCGGCGAGGCTGACCGCGGCCGAGAGCCCGGCCGGCCCCGCGCCGACGACCGCGACGCGCTTGGTGCGCCGGGTCGGTAGCAGCTTCAGCTCGGTTTCGTGGCCCGCCCGCGGGTTGAGCAGGCAGGACACGGTCTTGTGCTGGAAGGCGTGATCCAGGCAGGCCTGGTTGCAGGCGATGCAGGTGTTGATCTCGTCGACCCGGTTGCCCTTGGCCTTGTTCACCCACTCGGGGTCGGTGAGGAAGGGCCGGGCGAGTGAAACCAGTTGGGCGTCACCGCGAGTGAGGATTTCCTCGGCGATCTCGGGCATATTGATCCGGTTGGACGCGCAGACCGGAATGTGCACCTGCTCGGTGATCTTCGCGGTGAACTCGACGAAGGCCGCGCGGGGCACGGAGGTGACGATGGTCGGCACGCGCGCCTCGTGCCAGCCGATATCGGTGTTCAGGATATTCGCGCCCGCAGCTTCGAGTTCCTTTGCCAGGGCGACGATTTCGTCGAAGCTCTGCCCCTTCTCGACCAGTTCGGCCATGGACAGCCGGAACACGATGATGAAGTTCGGGCCGACCGCAGCGCGGGTGCGGCGCACGATCTCTACCGCGATCCTGCGGCGGTTCTCCGGCGAGCCACCCCATTTGTCGGTGCGCTTATTGGTGCGCGGCGCGAGGAACTGATTGATGAAATATCCTTCACCGCCCATGATTTCGCAGCCGTCGTAGCCGGCGAACTGGGCCAGCTTCGCGCAGCGGGCGTAGTCATCGATGGTCTGCTCGACGCCCTTGGCCGAGAGCTTGCGCGGCCGGAACGGGTTGATCGGGGCCTTGATCGAGGACGCTGACACGCTGCCGGGCAGGTAGGAGTAGCGGCCCGCGTGCAGGATCTGGATGGCGATCTTGCCGCCCTCTCGGTGCACGGCCTTGGTGATCGTCCGGTGCCGATAGGCCTCGGATTTGTTGGTGAGCTTCGCACCGAAGGGCAGCAGCCAGCCGGTGCGATTGGGGGCGTAGCCACCGGTGATGATCAGACCGACTCCGCCACGGGCGCGTTCGGCGAAGTAGGCGGCCAGCTTGTTGGTGTCCCAGGCGCGATCCTCCAGGCCGGTGTGCATCGACCCCATGATCACGCGGTTGCGCAAGGTGGTGAAGCCGAGGTCGAGTGGCTCGAACAGGTGGGGGAAGGAACTCATCTGCGAGTCTCATCTTTCTTCGGGTTCCGGGTGCGGGGCTGTCGCACGCGGTTGCAGGGCTTGCAGAACTTCGTCGCACCATTCGACGAACCCCGCCTCGACGCGGATGCCCGCGCGCAGGACGAGGTACTGGTGCAGTGGCGTACCAGAGAGCTGATCCGGTGCGGGGAAGTCTCGTTTCTCGATGAGCCCGAACAGCTCGAGTCGCTGGTTGTGCTGGTCGCGGTGCCTGGCGACCTCGTCGCAGAGCGCACCGATGTCACCGTGCGCGGCGGCGCGGACCTTCACGCCGAGTTCGTTGCGCGGCATGCTGGTGTCGCTCGGCTCGGCGATCCATCTGGCCAATTCGACGCGACCGGCCTCGCTGACCGAGTAGACCTTCTTGTCGGGCCTACCCTCCTGGGCCACCGATTCGCCGGTCAGCCAACCGGATTCCTCCATGCGCTTGAGCACCCGGTAGATCTGCTGGTGGGTGGCGCTCCAGAAGAAGCCGATCGACTTGTCGAACCGGCGCGCCAGCTCGTATCCGGAGCCGGCCCGCTCGGTCAGCGATACCAGCAGGGCATGCTCGAGGGCCATGCGGTCAGAATAATCGTTACACGCGGTACTATGCAACTGGGTGCATAGCGTGACGGGCGGGTGAAGAGCAGGTCTATCGATGTGACTCTTGGGGGGCGACCCGCCGATGTGGGCTGCTATCGCGAATCGTGCTCGGGCGGTCCAGGTGTCGAGCGTTGCTCGAGTTGGGCGATGATCGCGGCCCCCATCCAGCGGGTCAGATATCGCCGCAGATCCTCGTCACTGCGAGGTGGATTGCCCGGTGAAACGAAGAACGACTGCATTGTTCGCAGGACGTATTCCACGAGCTCGTGTAGCGCCGTGTCGTCGTACCCGTAGCGTTCCCAATCGACGTCGAAACGCCTGATCATGAGCATTCCGAAGGTTTGTGCCTCTTCGGAAGTGAGGCTCTCGGGGTGGACATTCGAATACGTGCTCGAGAGCAGGATGCCGAGATGGGGTGTCCTGTGCACCTCGGTCAGTGTGTAAACCACACCCTCGGTCATTGCTGCGACCGGGTCTTCGATACCGCTGACCTGCTGCGCCAGCCGATCGAGAAAGCCGTCGACCGACGCGATCGCCGCGGCCCTCATCAGGGCATCGGCACTGGGGAAGTATCGGTACACCGTCTGACGGATGACGCCGAGTGACTCCGCGACGTCGGCAATGCTGATCTCCGAACCCGTTCGTCCGATCAGATCGACGGCAGCGGCGACAATTCGACGAGACGCGTCTTCATCGTTGTCCGGTGGACTCCCGCCCCATCCGCGCCTTCCTGCCACTGCTCGCTTCCTCGGTTCGAACTGTGTGTCCGTCGCGTGTGAATTCGACCGCGTGGGAACCCCATCGACGGTCCCGATCGGGGGCTCGACGGTACCACGGGCCGTCCCATCGTCGTTCTCCCAGCGCGAGCCTGCGCCGCTGATTGTGATCATACACAGAAGCGATTATGTGTATGATCACCTCACCATGGCATGGCTTCGGTGAATCCGAGCGGGCCATCAGGTCAGACCACTTCCGAAATTCGAGGTATAGCCAAGTGACCGATCTGCAAGTCCGAAAGATGCGGTTCGCCTTCGCGGACTACGACGTGCCCTTCGTGTGGAACGAAGCGAATCCGGCCTTCTCGTCCATGGCCAATGCGGTGTCCTTCCTGGCCATCGGCTTCGAGAAGATGATCGTCAACATGATTCGCGAGGCTATGCCGCGGATAACCGATCGCGCGATTGCGGAGGAAGCCGACGCGTTCGTGCGTCAGGAGGGGCAGCACTCGACCGCCCATCGCCAGCATGCGAATGCACTGATCAGGCGATTTCCGGGTCTTCAGGAAACGCTCAACGACGTCATCGCGGAATTCGACCGCCTCACCGTGAACACCTCCCTCGAGTACCGGCTTGCCTATACCGCCGACCTGGAGGCAACGTTCACCCCGGTGTTCAAACTCATGCTCGACAACGATTCGTCCCTCTTCCAGCCCGGAGACGACCGGGTCGCGTCGCTGTTCATCTGGCACTTCGTCGAGGAAGTCGAACATCGAAGTTCCGCGCTCATCATTTTCGAGTCCATTGTCGGAAGCGACACCTACCGGATGCGTATGGCACCGTCGATATTCCGGCACGTGATGAAGGTGATCAGGTTGGCATGCGCCGGCTTCAACAAGCATGTCCCGCTGGAGGATCGGAAGATCGACGCACTGTCGATGTTCGCGACGCACCGGCACAAGCACAAGCTGCGCAAGTGGCTCCGGCTGCCCGGGGAGGACGACGGTCCGATGCTGCGCGCCTTCGACGAGCTGCCACTCGGTGAGCAACTCGTCGCGTTGGTCGGCGTCATTCGCAGTCAGTTACCGAAGCACAACCCGGACCACGAGAAGCTACCCGCACTCGCCGATGTGTGGTTCGAGCGCTACGACGCCGGATACGACGTCTCGCACTGGTACACCGCGGGTACGGTCGCATCGCGCCAGGCGGACTGATGGCCGATCATTGCGCACCCACCTTCGACCAGCTCGCGAAGGCGCTCGGCTTCACCTGTGCGGAGGCCGGTGGACTTGTCGAGGTGCGAAACCCTGTGGGGTTGGAGAACTGGACCCTACCGGTCCTCGAGTTCACTATCGTGCTCGGCGCGGTGCTCGCGCTGATATACGCGATCGTGCGCTTGCGTCGGCATGGTGATCCGACCAACCTGGTGGTCTGGTTCGGTGCGACCGCGTACCTGTTCATTATCGAACCGCCGCTGTACTTTCCCGCGGCCTTCGGCATCGACGCACACGTCGACACGATGTTCGCGCACAACGTCTTCACCGTGGAGTTCCTCTGGGGTCGACTCCCGCTGTATATCGTCGCGATCTACCCACTGATGGCCACACTGGCCTTCGAAATAGTCAGAATGCTGGGGGTTTTCCGACAGTACGGTGTACTCGTCGGTGCCGTCTGTGTGGGCTTCGTCCACCACGCCTTCTATGAAATCTTCGACCACCTCGGACCGCAACTGCGGTGGTGGGAGTGGTCGACCGAAAACCCGCTCAATCAACCGATGTTCGATTCGGTACCGCTGCCGAGCGTGGTTGTGTTCGCGGCTTTGTGGCCGATGTCGCTTGCGTTCTGTGTCCAGTTGTTCGTCGGTCGTCACGTCGACCAGGGCCGCACTTTCTCTGGACTGCAGTTGGTCTGGCGGACCGTTGTCATCGGCCTACTCGGATCTTTGGGTACAGCCGTGTTGCCCATCCCTGCAACCGTTTTCGGAACGGGGAATACCACGCTGCGGGGATTCCTCTATGCGGCCGAACTGGTCATCGTCACCATTGTCGCTGTCCCGATTCTCGCCCGCCAGTGGCTCCGGCTACGGCGAGACCAGGGCAATACTTCGTGCTACACCAACAGCTTCGTCCGGATCTACAGCCTGGTGTATCTGTGCGTGATGGCGCTGCTCTGGGCGACCGCGTTGCCCGACTTCTTCGACGCCGTCGACGGTTCGACAAGCGAGGGAGACCCGGTCGGGAATCTCTGGTACACACTGTCATGCTTCATCGTCGCGATACTCTGCGCAGTCGCCATATTCACGGTGCCGCACAGAAAAGTCGACGAGACCGACATGCGTTTCGTCAGCGTAGATGCGGTGACTCGCACGTCATAGCCGACCAGTTCTCGCCTACGGCGGCAACCCATGGTGAACAGCCGGTGCACTGCGGGCGGAATGGGTGTGCATCGGGCGTGCTGATCTCGATGCCCGCCCAACCGGTCGTCGGCACGTCCGCGCGGCTGCGGCGGCAAGGGTGAACGCGAGCCGGGACGGTCGTCTCGAGTGTTGTCCCGACGCGGCGGCGGATCCGCATTAGGCTGCGCGACATGACCGAGGTGGACGCGCGGGCGACTGTCGGGCAGGCGGCCGGGCGCGGGCAAGTGGTGGCGTGGGGATTGTGGGACTGGGGGTCTTCGGCCTTCAACGCGGTAATCCTCACCTTCGTCTTCTCGGTGTATCTCACCGACAAGGTGGGTGACGATCTGCCCGGCGGGATTTCGGCGAGCGCGTGGTTGGGCTGGGCGCTGGGCATCGCGGGCCTGATCGTGGCGGTGACCGCGCCGATCAGCGGGCAGCGCTTCGATGCGACCGCGAAACGTAAACGCTCCCTTGCGGTTCTGACGGCGCTGACTATCCTGGCGATGGCGTTGATGTTCTTCGTGCACGACGACTACCACGATCTGTGGATCGGACTGGTGCTGCTCGGGTTCGGCTCGGCCTTCTTCGAGCTGGCGAATGTTCCGTACAACGCCATGCTGCGCCAGGTGTCCACGCCGGCGACCGTCGGCAGGGTCTCCGGATTCGGCTGGGCAATGGGCTATTTCGGCGGCATCCTGCTCCTGCTGATCTGCTACTTCGGTTTCATCTCCGGTGACGGCGACAGCCGCGGTTTGCTCGGCGTGCCCACCGATGACGGACTGAACATCCGGCTGGTCGCGATGCTGGCCGCGGTGTGGTTCGCCGCCTTCTCCCTTCCGGTGCTCTTCGCCGTGCCGGAACTACCGCGCACCGGCGCCGATCCCGGCGCGGCCAAGGCGGGCTTCTTCGGGTCCTACCGGGTGCTGTGGCGTGACCTGCGCGAGCTGTGGTCCGTCGACCGCGGCACCGTCGGCTTCCTGGTGGCCAGTGCGATTTTCCGGGACGGCCTCGCCGGTGTCTTCACCTTCGGCGCGGTGCTCGCCGTCCGCGTCTACGGCATCGCCGACTCCGATGTGCTCCTGTTCGGCATCGCCGCGAATGTCGTCGCGGCCCTCGGTGCCATCGTCGCGGGTCGATTCGACGACCGCGTCGGCCCGAAGATCGTCATCGTCATCTCCCTCGGCGCGATGCTCCTGTGCGGACTGGCGCTGGTCTTCGTCTCCGGCCCACTGATGTTCTGGATCTTCGGCCTCCTGCTCACCGTCTTCGTCGGCCCGGCACAGGCTTCCGCCCGCTCCTTCCTGACCCGGCTTGCCCCGCCCGGCCGCGAGGGCCAGATGTTCGGCCTCTACACCACTACGGGTCGCGCCGTTTCCTTCCTCGCCCCAAGCCTTTTCGGCCTCTTCGTCTGGCTCTTCGATGCCGACCGCGCCGGCATCGCCGGTCTGCTGGTCGTGCTCGCCGTCGGCTTGGCCGCGCTGCTGATGGTGCCGGGACCGCGACCGGCCCGAGCGAACACCTAGAGTGTGTCTCTCAACATTCAGTTCGCCGCCAGGAGCTAGCCGTTCGACCAGCCGGGATCGGACCGGATGGCTGCGTCTCGGCGTCTCGGCGTCTCGGCGTCTCGGCGTCTCGGCGTCTCGGCGAACAGGCGGGCACAGCCACAATCGGCTTCAGTCCCTCGTCGGCCGCCACGCGCCCATGCCGAGGGCGATGAGGCGGACCTGCTGGACGGTGCGGTCGACGATGAACCGCTGGTCGCGTGGGGTCGCGGCGACATAGGCGGCGATGCCGTCGGTGACCGTGGCGACCAGGAGGTCGGCGGCGATTTCGAGGTCGTCGGGCGGCCAGGAATCCAGTGCGCGGATGCGGGAGAGGTCGGCGACCAGTTCGCGGACGATCAGTTGCAGCTCCATGGCGATGGCCTGGCGCAGCGCCGCCGAGCCGCCGTGGCGCTCACGAGTGAGGAAGCCGAAGATCTCGCGTTTGGCCGCGACCTGTTCGAAGACGAACCGCACCGTGTCCGACAGGCTGGCGTCGGGGGTGCGCCGCACCTCGCGCAGTGCGAGGCGCAGTGCTTTGACGCCCTCGTCGACCAGTGCGGCGCCGAGATCCTCCAGTGCGGAGAAGTGGCGGTAGAACGCGGTCGGCACGATCCCCGCCGAGCGGGCGATCTCACGCAGGCTGAGCGCGGCGAACCCGCGTTCGGCGGCCAGGGCGAGAGTGCCGTCCAGTAGTGCCTGGCGCGTTCGCTCCTTGCGTTCGCCTCGGGTTGCTGCCTGCTCGCTCATCACGGTGAGCATACATCCGTTCACCATTCGCCCTATCGAGAGATGTAGTTCGGGTCACACGTTTTGCCGGTTGACATTGGACCCCGGTCATCAGTCACACTAGTTGAGTGTACAGACGTGCACTGAAATTTGGCCGCACGTCCCGAGCCCTGACAAGCAGGGCCCTGGCTCCCGACAAGCAAGGCACGGAGAACCGAATGGTGGATCTCATCAACCTGGTGCAGACCCTGACCACGCCGCACCCCCTCGATCGGTACTTGGAACTCATTCGCCCGACGCTGACAACGCGGGTGATGCGGGCCGAGATCATCCACGTGCGCCGCTCGGTGCTGGGGTCGGTGACGCTGACCCTGCGCCCGACCAGACAGTGGACCGGTCACGCACCCGGGCAGTACGTGCAGATCGGCGTGGTGATCGACGGCGTCAGGCACACCCGCTGCTACTCGCCGGTGAATGTGGCCTCGCGCCGTGACCGGCACATCCAGCTCACTGTCAAGGCGCACCCGGACGGCCTGGTTTCGCAGTACCTCTACAACCGGGCGCTGCCGGGAATGGTGGTCGACCTGACTCCCGCCGCGGGCGTATTCCAGCTGCCCGAGCCACGCCCGGAGCGGATATTGCTGATCAGCGGCGGCAGCGGTATCACACCGGTGCTCTCGATGCTGCGGACCCTCGCCGACGAGGGTTATCCCGGTGAGGTGGCATTCCTGCACTACGCGAAATCGCCCGAGGTACAGCCGCATCGCCCGGAACTGGCGGAGATCGAGCGGGCGCACCAGAACTTCCGCATCGAATCGCGTTATACCAGTTACGGTTCGGGCTACTTCGATTACGACGAGCTGGAGCGGGTCGCGCCGTGGTTCGCCGACGCGCAGACCTTTGTGTGCGGCCCGCCCGGACTGATGGACGCGGTGCACAAGATCTTCGAGGCGGAGCAGCTGGCCGACCGGCTGCACGCCGAGGAGTTCACCCTGTCGGCCGCCCCCGTGGCGGTGGGCGAGGCTTTCGGCACGGTGAGCTTCGCAGCGAGCGGGGTCAGCGCGCAGAACAACGGCGCGGTGCTACTCGAGCAGGCCGAAGCGGCCGGTCTGACACCGGAATACGGCTGCCGGATGGGTATCTGCTTCTCCTGCACCGCGGTTCGGCGCACCGGGTGCACGCGCAACATGCGCACCGGCGACACCAACAGCGACCCCGACCAGCCCATCCAGCTGTGCATCAGCGCGCCCGTCGGCGACGTCGAGATCGACATCTGAGCAATTGATTTTCACTACAAGGGGAGTTGAGCAATGACTATTTTGACCGAAACGAAAGACGGCCCGCTGGTACTGACTCCGGACCAGGTCGAGGAGCTCGGCAGGCAGCTCGACGAGCTGCGCGCCAAGGTCGTTGCCGACCTCGGCGATCGCGACCGCGAGTACATCTACTCGATCATCAAGGCGCAGCGTGGTTTCGAGGTCGCGGGCCGTGGCCTGATGTATCTCGGCTTCCTGCCGCCGTTCTGGCTGGCCGCGGTCGCCGCGCTGAGCGTGTCGAAGATCCTGGACAATATGGAGATCGGCCACAACGTCATGCACGGCCAGTACGACTGGATGCGTGAGCCGGATCTGAACTCCCGCGAGTTCGAGTGGGACAACGTCTGCCCCGGCGATCAGTGGCGGCACTCGCACAACTACATGCACCACACCTACACCAACATTCACAACAAGGACCGCGACATCGGCTACGGCATCCTGCGCGTGGACGAGGGACAGCAGTGGAATCCCTTGCGACTGGGCAATCCGCTGTATGCCTTCGGCCTGATGGTCCTTTTCGAGTGGGGCGTGATGGGCCACGACCTCGAGATCGAGAACATCGTGCGCGGCAAGCGGAAGTGGGCCGATGTCAAAAAGCTGTTGAGCGGCCAGTGGCGCAAAGCGAGCAGGCAGGTGCTCAAGGACTACGTGGTCTTCCCGGCACTGTCGGGTCCGCTGTTCCTCAGCACGCTCGCCGGGAACGTCACCGCGAATCTGGTTCGCAACGTCTGGTCCTTTTCCATCATCTTCTGTGGCCACTTCCCGACCGGCGTACAAACGTTCACCGAGGAGGAGACGGAGTTCGAGACGCGCGGTGAGTGGTACGTCCGGCAGATGCTCGGCTCGGCCAACATCACCGGCGGTCGGCTGTTCCACATCATGTCCGGCAATCTGTCGCATCAGATCGAACACCATCTCTTCCCGGACCTGCCCGCGAACCGGTATCCGGCGCTGGCTCCAGAGGTGCGGGTGCTGTGTGAGAAGTACGGCCTTCCGTACAACACCGGCTCATTCAGCAAGCAGATCGGATCGGTGTGGGGAAAACTTTTCAAGCTCGCACTGCCGCCGTTCTTGATCCGGAAGGAGAGCGCGCCCGGTGTTATTGTGATGCGTCAACGGCAGCCAACTGAAGTGGGCGTGTGAATGATCGGGAAATTCGAAAGCAACAAGGATTTGATCCAGGAATTAACGACTTCCGGTGCACGGCATGTCGGTAATATTGCGTCGATCATCACCGGCACCGTGCAGGAAGTCACTCGGGAGATCGGTGAGTGGATCACCGATGCCATCGAGATGAACGAAGCCGCGGCGGCGGCGCGGCGCGATGCCGAGTCGCCGCACAAGGACGAGTTCGCCGAAGATCTGCTCGATGAAGGCCCCGGCGTTTCCTACGACGCGGAAGTGGAGCCCTCCGCGGGCGCCGCGTTCGTCGAGGCCGAGGTGGTCGAGCCGGGGGCCGAAGACCTCCGGTGATCACCACACCGGCAGTCGGCGCCGGTGTTCGTTTACTTCGGTGATCAGATCCTTGTAGCCGTCGGCAAGCTCGGCCAACCGGCACCACTGCAGGTGGGCTTCCCCGTCCACTTGCAGTGGATGTGGGTCGACGGGTGCCGTGATTCCTAAAGCCTGTTGCGCCGCAATCCATTTCGCGGCCATTCGATCGATGACAGCGCCGAGGGTCTCGGTGTGTAATGAAGCGCCGGTGCGGTGCTGGATATTGGTGGCCACCCAATGGTCGATGCGGCCGACCAGCTCCGCGCGGTGCCCGTCGATGTCCTCGACCAGCTGCGTGCACGCCGCGACCCGTCCGCTGGATGCACCGGGGGCGTGTGCCGCCTGCTGGGCGCGATGCCTGCGTTCATGGCATTCGACCAGTTCGCGCGCCGCAGCCAGGACCCGGTGTTGTCGGCGATTCGAGTTGTCGGGCTCGCGGAATGCGCGCAGCAGCGCTGACGGTGGTGGCAGCTCTCCGGTTCCGATACGGCTTGCTACGTATTCGGTAGGCATGTGCATACCCCTGCGGTAACGATTGCGATATCTGGATACGCCAGGGCCGAGGGGGATTTCGGGGAGGGGCACCCCTCGGCTCCGGCGCAGACCCGCGCTCGGAGCGCCACCCCCACAGTCCACCAGCACGGCAAAGAAACCGGGAAATCCGCGACGTTGCGATGAGGAAGACGGCCCGAGAAATCGGGACTCTTTCAGGAAAGCTCGATAGTCGGATCTGCGCAACCGTATGGTGTAAAAAGAGAGAACCTGCCTGGAAATTGTTATGGTCCGTTACGGATCGGTCACATAAAGGTGGCATCGATGTCGTGGCGAAATCCGTGAGCGCATGGGCAGCAACCTGTTCCGGCGCGGGAGCTGCGCAGCGCCCTTCCATCGGCTAGCCTCGATGTTCGTGCCTGCCTACGTGTCCTCGCCCGAGTTGACATTCGGCTTCATGTTCGCCCTGGAAGACCCCGAGCGAATTGCGGAGGTCGTGCGCAACCTCATCGTCCGCAAGACTGTGTCGGTGTTTCGACTCGCGCGACTGTCCGACGACGACGGCCCGCCCGAACGATATGTCGTGAACTGGGCTGTCATCCCACAGATTTCGATCACCACCAGCGCTCCCGAACCGGACGAGATGGCGGCCAACCGCACCATGCTGGTGAACGCCTTCCTCAGCGAGGACGGTGAAGTGAGCCTGTATTCGGCAACCGGTCAAGCGCCGAGCTGACCCGCGCCGACCTGGATGTCTGAAACATCTTCCCTTCAAAGGTCGCTCTCAGCAAATGATCAGTGATCTATCAGAGCAGCTCGGCACGGTGCTGTCGCCGGGAACCCCAGAAGGGCGCCCGGCGATGTGAACCCAACAAGGAGGTTGTTTCATGATTCCGGTCATCATCGACACTGGTAGTGCCGCCCTGTCCGGCCTGTTCAACACGGGTAGTGCCGCTTTTGAGGGCATTTTCAACACTTTGTTTACGGGTTCCTTCGGCGGATAAAGTCTTCCGCGAACGTTGCCATCCCGCCCCGGGCATGTTGTGTGTCCGGGGCGGGATTTCGTTTGCTACATAGATGCTCGACCGATGGGTAGTGGCGCGTCCAGCCGTCCGGACTGGGCGAGCGCGTACAGCCCGCTCGCCGCGACCGCGCCGATCGCGATCAGCCCGGCCCACGCAAGCGAACTCATGCCTGCGCCGCGCGCCGCGTCCAGGATCGTCCCGGTGCCGAGATTGCCGAGCAGAATGCCGATACCGACGATGGTGTTGTAGCCGCCGTAGTGGGTGGCGACCAGACGATCACCGCACAGCGCGACCACCGTGTCCATCTCGAACGGGAACACCGCTGCCGCACCCACACCCAGCACCGCAGCGGTGACCAGCAGCGCGCCGACGGCAGTCCAGGTTCCGAGTCCGTCGCCCGGCACCAGCAACAGCGGGACGAACGCGGCCGCCAGCGTCGCCATGCCGAAGACCAGGCTGTGTGGACGACCCCACCGCCGGGTGAACCAGCGGGTAATACGCAGCTGACCGGCGATAGCGATCACTCCGGACACCACAAACGCCGCCGTCATCACCATGGACGCCGAATCCGCACCGACGATGTGGGCGGCCTGCATCGGCAGCGCGAGATAGACCTGGAACGACAGCACATAGCAGCCGATCATCGCCAGCGCGAAGAGCAGGAACGGACGATTGGCCAGCACCACCCGCCAGTCGTCGAGCACCGACGCGGTTTGGGGTTCGGCCCGATGCTGCGGCAACGCGCGCAGCTGGGCAAGGGTGAGCAACCCGAAAACCACGGCCGCGCCTGTCGCGGTCGCCCGGAAATCGAAGGCCATCAACGCCAGGCCGACGATCGGGCCGAACAGAATGCCTGCCTGGTAGAAAATGTTGAATACCGCGAACGCCTCGACCCTGCGCTCGGCCGAATCCACCGCGAGGTAGGCCCGTACTGCGGGGTTGAACAGTGCGCCCGCGAAACCGGTTGCCGCCGAGGCGATCAGCAGCGCGGGCAGGGAATCGGCGACGGCGAGCACCGCGAAACCACCGGTGCGCAGCAGACACCCGGCCACGATGAGCGGCTTGTAGCCGAGCCGGTCGGCCAAGGTGCCGCCCACCAGGAACATGCCCTGCTGGGAGAAGTTCCTGATGCCGAGCACCAGTCCGATTGCCCAGGCGGCCAGGCCGAGCGGACCGGCCATATATCCGGCGAGATATGGCATCAGCATGTAGAAGCCAGTGTTGATGGCAAACTGGTTGATCATCAGCATCCGGCTCGGCCGGTTGAAGGATCTGTAGGTGGCGTAAACGTTGGTCACCGGGTCACCTCCGGTGCTGCCTCGCCGACCGGCGATGGTGCTGCCGCTGCGCTGTGCGACCGTGCGGCCGGATCGGCGCGCCTGCTCGGCTGGGGTGCCGTCGGATTGCCACGTTCTTCGCGATTGCGGGGATCGATGACAGTGGTGCACCGGGTCCACGAGTCGACAACGGCTGCCGCCGGATGGGCGATGGTCGCCGGTTCGCTCGGCGCGGCGATGCCGAGCAGCCCGTTCGCGCGGCAGTACTCGTCGTTGTACACGGTGTCGAAGTAGCGCAACGGACCATCCGGGAAGACCGCGGCGATGCGCACGTCCCGGTCGCTGGTGCGGGCCAGCCAGCCTGCGACGAGCGCGACAGCGCCCACGCTCCAGCCGCCGCTCGCGTGATGCGTCGCGGCCAGCGTGCGGCACGCCCACACGGCCTCGG
This sequence comes from Nocardia sp. NBC_01009, assembly GCF_045208035.1. Classification (NCBI taxonomy): domain Bacteria; kingdom Bacillati; phylum Actinomycetota; class Actinomycetes; order Mycobacteriales; family Nocardiaceae; genus Nocardia; species Nocardia sp. NBC_01009. The sequence continues at coordinate 2,856,635 of NZ_CP108695.1, forward strand.
CCGGTGCGACCCAATGGATTTCGTCGAACGCCGGATAGTCGACATTGTCGGGATGAATACTGGAGCCGAGCCCGCGCATCAGCCGCTGGCCCGCGGGCTGCCCGAATATGGTGGACGCAACGGTGTCGACGCCGATCAGCCGCAGGTGCGGGAAGTATCGGCGCAGTACCCGGGCGATGCCCGCGGAATGGCCGCCGGTGCCCACCGAGCACACCAGCGCATCGACCCGGCCCAGCTGTGCGACCAATTCCATGGCAAGTGGCGCGTAGGCATCCCGGTTGTCGGGGTTGCGGTACTGGTCGGGACTCCAGGCCCGCGGGTCCTCGGCGAGCAGTGCGGCCACCCGGTCACGCCGTGCCTGTTGCCAGCCTCCGGTCGGATGCGGTTCGGTGACCATCTCCACTTCGGCGCCGTAGGCGGCCAGCATGTGCCGCATCAGCGGTTCGAGGCCGGGATCGGTGACGAGGCGGACCGGATGCCGGTACTCCATGCCTGCCAGCGCCAAGCCCAAACCGAGTGTGCCGCTGGTGGATTCGATGATGGGTGCGCCCGGCGTCAGCTCGCCGCGGGCGGTCGCGCGCGCCACCATGTGTAGAGCGGTGCGATCCTTCATACCGCCGGGGTTGGCGCCCTCCAACTTGGCCCAGAACCCGCGGCCGTCCGGTGCGTGTGCCGAATCCGTTGCGGGAGAGAGTGGTTCAGTGATCCAGAGGACGGGGGTATTCCCGACCATCGTGGCGGGGCGTTGGCAGCGATTCGCCGTCGTCAACAGGCTTGCCGGACTCGGCAGCGCGGCCGGGTCGGTCGGGAGAGCGGGCTCTAGCAGGTCGTGCGTGCGCACAGCCAGGTGCTGCATGGGAATCGTCGATTCTGTTCGGTCGCTGGTGGACAGCGAGCGGGTGTGAGTGCGGGAAACGCACGAACACCGGCCGGGCCCCGGCAAGCTCCAGCCTGACGCTGGCCGATCAGATTCTGGCGATGCCGATTCGAAGGAGAATGTCTCTGCCTCGACAGGCAGGCAGCAGGGATGGCGGTGCGCGGAGCCCGCCGCCGAGAGCGGCGGGCAACGGCAGCGCGAATATCAGTGTGGCGGCGAGGATCAGCAGGCCGAGCATCGACGCCGCGCCGCGGGGCAGCGTGACGGCTATGACGTCGTTGGACAGATGCTGGTTCGGCGCGGCCGCGTGCTGATGACGATCGATCCGGAACTGGACCGGCGCAGGCGAGGCCACCGACGGATCGACCGATTCGATATGCGCGTGATCGGTGCTCGTCTGCGGGAAGAGGTGACATTCCGGCAGCGCCAGCGTCAGCGCCCAGAGGGTGAACGCGAAAGCGATCACCACCCGGGTCCCCGGGAAACGCACCGCGCTGAACGTCACGTTTCCCGATAGTACAAGCCGCGCCGCGGATGTCACGGGCTGATGTGTCGGTCTCAGCGGGTCGGGCGCACCGCGCAGGCGATTCCGTCCTCCGCGCCGTCGAGCTTGTCCAGCGTGATCGAGTAGCCCTTGTCGGTCCGCCGCAGCGGTGGCTTCCCGATGGCCCACGCTTCGGTGCAGTCCTTGAACGGACGCTGTGGGGTGCTGGTGACGGTCGACGTCGCGGCCGGTCGGGACGAGGTCGAGCTGCGGCGCTTCTTGCTCTTGCCACAGCCGCTCATCGACAACACCAGCACGGCGACGAGCAACGCGCCGATTACGAGCACGAAAGGACGAGACTTACGCATTGGATTACCCCCGTGGTAATACGATTGGACAAACGCCGCCCAGTGTTTCGCGCCGTGGCGTCATGGTGCAACACGGCGTTGCCACGGGCGGGGACTGTGGGGTGCGTGCACCCGGGCGGGGATTCGTTGGCGTGTCGGTATCCGAACGTAGCTTCGGAGTCCTTCCGGTACGGGACAATCAGGACATTCCGCAACCCGATCCGTTGCGTGTGTCGAAGCACCCGAAGGAGCGTCGATCATGGAACCCGAAAATCCTGTCGATCTGGGTAAGTCCGTCGAACCGGTACGTATCAGAGGAGATCTCGACCCAGCGCTGTCGCGCTGGATGTGGTTGGTCAAATGGATCCTGGCCATCCCGCATTACATCGTGCTGTTTTTCCTGCACATCGCATGGGCCGTTGTCACCGTGATCGCCTTCTTCGCGATCCTGTTCACCGGCAAGTATCCCCGTGGGCTGTTCGACTTCGGTGTCGGCGTGCTCCGCTGGAGCTGGCGGGTGGGGTTCTACGCTTGGTCACCGCTCGGCACCGACAAATATCCGCCGTTCAGCCTCCAGCCGAGCGCGGACTATGCGGCCGATATCGAGGTGGATTATCCGGAGCGACTGCATCGCGGTCTCGTTCTGGTGAAATGGTGGTTGCTTGCCATTCCGCACTTCCTGGTGGTTTCGGCATTCGTCGGTGGCGGATACCTGGCCTTCGGTGACGACTACGGCGTCTCCTGGGTCCCCCTGCTGCCGATTATCACGCTGATCGCGGTGGTGGCGCTGCTGTTCACCGCAGTCTATCCGAAGGGTCTGTTCGATTTCGCGATGGGAGTCAACAGGTGGGTGCTGCGGGTGCAGGTGTACACCTCGCTGCTACGTGACGAATATCCGCCTTTCCGGCTCGACCAAGGTGCGCGGGAACCCGAAAACAACTGAACAGCACGGCAATAGAGCCGGGCATCGAGCGACTACCAGGTGGCGGATTCGTAGATCCGCCGGACCACGTCCTCGATGTCCGGCTCTTCGATGGAGAGGTCACGTACCACGGCACGATCCGACACCTCCGCGAGAAGTTGTGCAGCCGTGGTTCTTTCGGCATCGAAGGCCAGCCGCTGGCGAATCCCGTCGCCTTCGCTGGTCAGGAGCTCGGCGCCGGGCAGATTGTCGAGATCACCGGTCGGCTCGGCCAGGTCGACGGCGAGCACGCGTCGGGCGCCGACTCGGACCGCGAGTCCGTTCACCGATCCGTCGTAGACCAGGCTGCCGCGATCGACGACGAGAACCCGATCGCATAGTCGCTCGATATCGCCCATGTCGTGGGTGGTGAGCAGCAGCGTAGTGCCGCGGTCGGCCCGCTCGGCGCGGAGGAACTCACGTAGCCGTTGCTTGGAGAGCACATCGAGTCCGATGGTCGGCTCGTCGAGAATCACCAGCTCGGGTGAGTGCAGCAGCGCCGCGGCGATCTCGGCCCGCATCCGCTGCCCGAGCGATAGCTGCCGCACCGGAGTGTCGAGCGTTTCGGCCATCTCGAGCTGTTCGACCAGTTCGTGCGTGCGTTTGTGCGCGACGTCGGGTTCCAGCCGGTGAATGGCGGCCAGGATCGAAAACGATTCGCGCAGTGGCAGATCCCACCAGAGCTGCGAACGCTGCCCGAACACCACCCCGATACGGGCGGCCAGATCGCGCCGCTGCCGGACGGGTTCCAGGCCGCAGGTGCGTACGGTGCCCGCGGTGGGGACCAGGATGCCGGTCAGCATCTTGATGGTGGTCGATTTGCCCGCCCCGTTCGCCCCGATATAGCCGACCGCGGCGCCGCGGTCGATACGGAAGGTCATCCTGTCGACGGCAGTGAGTATTTCGCGGCGTCTTCGCCAGCGGTGCCCACTTTTGCGATACAGGATGAATTCGCGTGTCAGGCCCCTGATATCGATGATTGCTTCCGGTAATTCACTGTCCGCCATGCTTATCCGCCGCCTCCCTGATAGTGCCGAGTACCGATTCGCCACAAGCCGAGCGCGAGCAGCCATACCCATATCGCCGCTAGAGGGGACAGCCAAGCCAGCCAGGCCGGCAGCAGCGGCGGTCCAGGCAGGTCGAGCAGTGCGATGGTGGGTAGATAAGCCGTGAACGAAACCGGGATGGCGAATCCGAACAACAGTTTCAGCGGGGTCGGAAACACCGACGCGGGTTGCATGGCGGCGAACGACCCGCCATAGGTGAAACTGTTCGTCAGTTCGGATCCGTCGATCAGGAAGAACTGCGCGCCAGCGGCGCATACGAACAGGCCGCCGAATACGGCGATACCACTGGTCAGCGTAGTCGCCAGGAGCGCCAATGTGTCGGGGCCCCAGCAGATATCGTTACGAATCAGGCCGAGGCCGAGCACGACGATCGCGACCGAGGCGCGGGCGAGGCGGCGCAGCGAGATATCACTGGTGATGAGCTGCAGCAGCAACGGTTGCGGACGTAGGTAGTAGGCGTCGATCGTGCCCATCCGGATGAGGACCGGAAGCGAATCCAGGTGGCCGAACAAGACCTGAGCCAGCGCGAAACTCGTATTGCTCAGCCCGAACAAGAGCAGCGCGCCGTCCAGGTCGAGGCCGCCGAGTACCCGGACATTGTGGAAGATGACCCACACCTCGGCAAACTCCACCAGCCCGATCAGGAAGGCGCTGAATACCTCACTGGCAAAGGACAATCGGTATGTTTGCTGAGCGCGGATCCGGGACGCGAGCACGGCCGCATACGGTGTGCACCAGGTGCCGGCGGGTGCGGGCACGAACGGCGGCTCAGCCACCTTGCACCTCCAGCCTGCGGCGCCCTGCCGCGAGCAATACCCGGCCCATCGCGCCGATCAGGAGCACCCAGAACACCTGTGTGGCAACGACCGTCACCGCCTCGATGCCGGTGACCCGGCCCGACAGGATGTCGATCGGGGACTGCAGGATCGACGGAAACGGGGTGGCCTGCGCCATCGTGCGCAGCCAGCCCGGGAACATGTGCACCGGCACGAACAACCCGGCCAGAAACGTGCCGCAAATCTGGTACAGCACTCGCAGGCCGCGTGTTTCCACTACCCAGAATCCGATCAGCCCGACGGCGAACAGGCACAGGAAAGACAACGCCACGGCAAGCAGCACGCTGAGCAACCCGAGCAGGTAGGGAGCGGGCGTGTTCGGCATGGTCAGTCCGAAGGTGAGCACGCCGACGAGCACGCTGGGCACGCCGCGCGGCAGGATGGTGGCCGCCGCCCGGCCGAGATCGGCAGCCAGATAACTGAATTGGACATCGACCGGTCGCAAGAAGTCGATCGCAATATCGCCATTCTTGACCCGGTCGACGAGTTCCAATGGCGGACCCATGAATTGGGTTGCGCCCAGCAGCCCCTGGGACAGCCAGACATAGGCGCCGATCGTGCCCTCGTCGTAACCCCCGAAGCCGTCCGAGGCGCGGACCGCGGCCATCATCACCGCGGCCCTGACGAATCCGAACACGCAGTTCGTGAAGAGCCCGGCGAACATCGCGAGTTTGTACTGTGACTGCCGCCGGAAACCTGCTCTAGCGAGGCGTACATACACCATAATCGCCCGCCGAAGGTGCACTGCTACGGCGAGCCAACCCTCCCCCTCCGCTCTGGCGTGCACAAACAGTCAACTCTAGAGGGGGCGAGCGGACGCGCGGAAGGTCTCCGCGCGATTTTTGGAAAAGTGCTGCGAACTCGGTGCGCCAGTGTTAGAAACACAGTCACTTCAGATCTGCCGTCGCCGCCACCCGACGCCAGCTGCTCGTGCACGACAGGAAGGATCGTCGATGACTGTCACCGCTGCGCAGGTCGGTCCGAACGGTACGGCCGGCGACTGCTTGCCGGTTGATCGAAACAACACCGAGATGACCGTTTTCGAGGAACTCGAGTCGAATGTCCGCGGGTACTGCCGGTCCTGGCCCACGGTGTTCGACACCGCGAGCGGGGCCTGGCTGCGCGACGAGAACGGCAAGGACTACCTGGACTTCTTCGCGGGTGCGGGCGCACTGAACTACGGCCACAATAATCCGGTCCTCAAGCGTGCCTTGATCGATTACCTGGCGGGCGACGGGATAACCCACGGGCTGGACATGTCTACGGTCGCCAAGCGCCGTCTGCTGGAAACCCTGCGCGACACCGTCTTCGCCCCGCGTGGCCTCGACTACAAGGTGCAGTTCCCCGGACCCACCGGTGCCAACGCGGTGGAGGCGGCACTGAAGCTGGCCCGCAAGGTCACCGGTCGGCAAACGATTCTCAACTTCACCAATGCTTTTCACGGAATGTCGCTCGGCGCGTTGTCGGTCACCGGCAATGCCGCCAAACGTGCGGGCGCAGGGGTGCCGTTGGTGCACGTGACACCGATGCCCTACGACGGCTACCTCGATGCGGCCGACGAACTGGGCTGGATGCGCCGCGCCCTCGATGATCCTTCCTCGGGCGTGGACAAACCCGCCGCGGTGATCGTGGAGACGGTGCAGGGCGAGGGCGGGGTCAATGTGGCACGCGCGGAATGGCTTCGGCAGCTCGCCGAACTGTGTGTGGCGCGCGGCGTCATGTTGATCGTCGACGACGTACAGATGGGCTGCGGCCGCACCGGCCCGTTCTTCTCCTTCGAGGTCGCGGGCATTACCCCCGACATCGTCACCCTCTCGAAATCGATCGGTGGCTACGGTTTGCCGATGGCGCTGGTGCTGTTCAAACCGGAACTCGATCAATGGGCGCCCGGCGAGCACAACGGCACCTTCCGCGGCAACAACCCGGCCTTCGTCACGGCCAGGGTGGCACTGGAGCACTACTGGTCCGACGGTGCTCTGCAGAAAGCTGTGCTGGCCAAAGGGGAGCGAACAGCTCAGGCGCTGGCCGCGCTCGTCGCTCCCTTGCCTGGCCTCTCGACCCGCGGCCGCGGCCTGGTGCACGGCGTGGTGTTCGAAGATGCGTCGCAGGCGGGCAAGGTATGCCAACTGGCTTTCGAGCGCGGCCTGCTTGTCGAAACCTCCGGCTCGGCCGACGAGGTTGTGAAACTCCTGCCGCCGTTGACCATCACCGACGACGAACTCGAACGCGGATTGGCGCTGCTAGTCGGGGCGGTCGAGGTGATCTGCGGCTGACCGGCGTCAGTCGAACGGGGACTTATCGATGGCGCAACCGGTGCGCTCCGGCGGCAGCAGGCCCGAGAACAGGTAGTCGCGTTTGACCTGTTCGGCGCAGGTGCTCTGCACGTACATGCTGCTATGGCCCGCGCCCTCGATCACAACCACCTGTGCCGTGGCCAGTTCCGCGGCGCCCGCGTAGGCGCCGCGCAACGGTGTCGCGGGGTCCGATCTGCTGTTGAGCACGAGAATTGGTGCGGCGGTGCGGCGGTTCCACGGGCCGGTGTACCGGTCGGCGTCGTGGCCCTGCCAGAACGCGCAGGGGAGCGCGTCGAAGACACCGATGCGCCCGAAGTATTTCACTCGCTGGTCCTCCGAGACCGCGGCGCGACTGTAGACGGCGGGATCGGTCGGGACGACGGAGTCGCTGCACTGGATCGTGTAGAAGGCTTCGGTGCGATTGCCCAGGTAGGTGGCTTGTTGTGCAACCGGCCGCAGGCCCGGGATAGCGGTGCCCGTATCGAACAACTTCTGCAGCAGTACGGCGAGGTCGGGGTAGTCCGACGGCTTGGATAGCTCGGCGGCGGCGTTGATGACCGCCGCGTAGTTCCATGTCTGACCGTCGACCTTGATAGGGGCCAGCCGCGCTCGCTCCGCGAGCACGGCCCACTTGAGCTTCGGGTCGCCGGAGGAGAAGGCACAGCGCGGCCCGGCGGCCGAACAATCTCGCAGGAATGCGTCGAAGGTCGCGGCAATGCCGCCCGCGACATCCTGCCTGGTATCGAGCGGAACCGTCGGGCCCTCGCCGCCATGGCCGTTGGTGTTTCCCTCGAAGTCCATCGATCCGTCCAGCACCAACGCCCGCACTCGGCTCGGGAACATGTTCGAGTAGATCGCGCCGAGCTGGGTGCCGTAGGAAATGCCGTGATAGGTCAGTTGTGGATCGCCGACCGCGCGGCGCAGCAGGTCCAGATCGCGTGCGGTGTTGGCGGTCGAGGCGTGATCGAGAATCGGGCCTGCCAGCTGCTTGCAGCGATCGGCGAGCTCGGTGGAACTGGCGAAAAACGCTGCCTCGCCGCTCGCATCGGTGGGCATGTCCGGAAGGGACCCGAGGAACGCCTGTTGTTCGTCGACATCGCGAAAGCATCTCGCGGCCGCGCTGCGCGCCACCGATCGCGAGTCCCAGGAGACGATGTCGAACCGAGCCCGCAGCTCATCGGAGAACAGCCATGGCCACCGCGCCCGCTCCCGCAGCCGGTCGACGCCGGACGGGCCCGGTCCGCCGAAGTTGACGAACAGGGTTCCGATCCGTCGGCTCGGATCAGCGGCGGGCAATTTGATCGTCGCCAGCTCGATCTGTTCGCCGTTCGGCAGGTTGTAGTCCAGTGGAACCTGTGCGGAGGCGCACTGGAATCCGTCCTGGCAGTCCGACCATGACAATGTCGGAGTGGCCGCTGCTTCGGCGAGACGATCGAGGTAGGGGTCCGCTTCGTCATCCGCCGATGCCACCGCGGGGAAACCGAACATGCTCGCTCCGAGGGCGAGCGCCGTCAGGGCAGCCCGGATTCGGTGAGACCTGTTGCGTGCCGAGCGTGAAGCCAATCCGACGCCTCCCTGTGCACAGCCAATCGAGTCGGCTGGATCCTTCCAGCTCCTCGATCTCGACTGTTCCCACTCATGGAAAGTATTGTGCGGGAACGCAATTGCGGCAGCAATGGTTCCACGTGGTCGGACTCCGGTCGCAGACCGGAAGGGGGGCACCTGGCAATGGGAAGGGCTGACGCCGATGACGTTCACGACTGTCTTCGCGAGGCCGGTTCTGGCCGCCACAGACGGTACAGGATTGCCGATGGTGGCCGATGCGGGGCTGCTGACGTTCGTTTCGCAGGGCTCGCGCCGCCTGCCGGACGGTCAGCCGGCGATGGGCAGGGGTCGACCGGGGAGGCTGGTTCAGCTGATGTCGAGTAGCACTGCGTGGCTGTCCGGTTTGCATGCGTGGAATGGGCTGCCTTCGAAGGGGCCGATTCGTGTCGGCGGTACGCGTCGAATCCGCCGGTGGTGGGCTGTTCCTCGACCGTTTGAGAAGGGGCGGGAGAAACCTCATCGACCTATTTCCCGAGGCTGTTCTGGATCGGTGTCGGGTGGGCAGTACCGAGTACCGATGAGCTCGCCGATCCACGACGTGGGTCTCGCCCTGCGCTGAGTTTGCCCGCCCGGTTCCCGGGTACCGCCCAGGTATGACGCCAGTCGGTGATCTACGGTGCGGTGCCGCCGCGTCGGGTTTGCCGGATTCGATCTCGGTGGCACCGCGGGTGGTGTGGGGGAGCGGGCAATGATGTCCTTCACCGAATCCGAGTACTGGTTGGGCAGGCTGGTCTTCCAGCACGGCCTGGGCGTCATCTATCTGATCGCCTTCCTAGTGGCCGCGCGGCAATTCCGAGCGTTGATCGGTGAGCGGGGGATGCTGCCGGTGCCGCGGTTCGTGCGGCGGATCTCGTTTCGCCTGGCCCCCAGCATCTTTCAGTTCTACTACTCGGATCGGTTCTTCGCCGTCGTCGCCTGGTCCGGCGTCGTGCTGTCGGCCGCGATCGTGGCCGGTGCGCCGGATCTCGTGCCGCTGTGGGCGGCGATGCTGCTGTGGGCGGTGCTGTGGGTGCTGTATCTGTCGATCGTCAATGTGGGGCAGGCGTGGTATGCGTTCGGATGGGAGTCGCTGCTGCTGGAGGCCGGGTTCCTCGCGATCTTCCTCGGCAATGATCAGGTGGCGCCGCCGGTGCTTGTGCTGTGGCTGGCGCGATGGCTGTTGTTCCGGGTGGAGTTCGGCGCGGGACTGATAAAGCTGCGCGGGGATTCCTGCTGGCGGGATCTGACCTGCCTGTACTACCACCACGAGACCCAGCCGATGCCCGGTCCACTGAGCTGGTTCTTCCACCATCTGCCCAAGCCGCTGCATCGAGTGGAGGTAGCGGCCAACCACTTCGCTCAACTCGTCGTGCCCTTCGGGCTGTTCGCACCGCAGCCGGTCGCGAGTGTGGCGGCGGCGTTCCTCATCGTCACCCAGCTGTGGCTGGTGCTGTCCGGAAACTTCGCCTGGCTGAACTGGGTGACGATTCTGCTGGCCGCCACCGCGATCGATGGACCGTCGGCCGCGGCCGTGCTGCCCGTGCCGGACGCGCCGTCATTGCCTGACGCACCACCGTGGTTCGCGGGTCTGGTGATCGCGTTCACCGTCGCGGTGGTCTTCCTGAGCTACTGGCCCGCGCGCAATCTGATCTCGCGGCATCAGCGAATGAACACGTCCTTCAATCCATTTCGCCTGGTCAACGCCTACGGGGCCTTCGGAAGTATCGGCCGCATCCGCGAGGAGGTGGTGTTCGAGGGCACCGAAGACGCGGAGATCACCGAGCGGACGCGGTGGCGGGAGTACGAGTTCAAAGGCAAGCCGGGTGATCCGCGCCGATTGCCGAGGCAATGGGCCCCCTACCATTTGCGGTTGGATTGGCTGATGTGGTTCGCCGCGATCTCGCCGATGTACGCGCGCGGCTGGCTGTTCGCCTTCGTCGAGCGACTGTTGCGAAACGACCCCGCCACACTGCGACTGCTGCGCCGGTGCCCCTTCCCCGACGCTCCGCCGCGGTTCGTGCGGGCGCGGATTTACGTGTACCGCTACACAACCCGCGACGAGTTGCGGCGCGAACGACAATGGTGGCATCGCGAGCTGGTCGGCGAGTACCTTCCACCGATGACGACCACGGCCACCTGACCCGGAGCCCGCCGGCAGCGCCGCGCGCGGATCATCGTGGTGAGTTGGCGATAATGGTCTCCGCGTACTGCTCCAGCCGGTCGATTTTTGCGGCCAGCGGCTCGACGTCGAGTCCGTGCCGGTAGGAGGGGCGGAACCCGACGATGACATCGGTAACGCCCCGATCCTCCAGCCGCTTCACCCCGTCGAGGGAGTAGGCATCGGATGCGACGACGTGGATTTCGAACGGAGACCTCGGATCATCACGCTCGCTACGCAGTTCATCGATCCGGTCGAGCAGCCGGGTCAGCTCGGCATCGTCGCCGCCCGCGTGCATCCACCCGTCGCCGAGCCGCACGGCCCGGCGCAATGCCGCATCGCTGTGCCCGCCGACCAGGATCGGCAGTGGCTCGGTCGGCGCGGGCGTGAGCTTGATCCGCTGGATGTCGTAGAACTCGCCGTGGAACTCGAAGTAGCCGCCCGCGCACAGCCCACGGATGATCTGCACGCATTCGTCCATCCGCTTGCCGCGGCGTTCGAACGGGACGCCCATGATCGCGAAGTCCTCTGGCCACGGGCTGATTCCGACGCCGAGCCCGAATCGATTGCCGCTCAAACAGGCCAGCGAACCGGCCTGTTTGGCGACCAGCACCGGCGGCCGGATTGCCAGCTTGAGCACGAACGGCAGCACCCGAAGCGTTGTGGTCGCGGCTGCCAAAGCCGACGACAGCACGAAGGCCTCGACGAACGGTTTGTCCTCTAGGAATTCGCGATTGCCGTCGCGGGAGTACGGGTAGGTCGAGTCGGACTCGGCCGGATAGGCGATGCTGTCGGCCACACACATGCTGGTGAACCCGGCCGCCTCGGCAGCCCGCGCCAGCGGCACATAATGCGCCGGATCGGTCATCGCCTGCGAGTAGGTGAATCTCATGCGCCGGTGTTCTTCTGTACCGCAGCGGGATTCGTCACAACGAACGGGTTGCGGACCGGATATCTGCTCACCGACACGGTATCGAGGTTGCGATCGGCCCCGATCCGCGCGACCGATGCCATCATCCGCCCGACCCGATCCTGGAACTCGGCCGCGTCCCGGGCGCCGTACCAGACCATCGGATCGGTGAGCGCCGCGGCCGGAAACTGTTCCTCGACAATGGCATCGATGACCGGCGCGTCCGGTGTGATCGCCCGGACCACTACGTTCTGCGTATAGCCGAACGTCGATTGCGTCTCGACCGCCACCGCGGTGTGCTGCCCCTGCCAGCGGCTCAGCCATTCCTCCGGCGTGAGCTCGGCGGGCCTGCGCAGGAATGCCAGGTTGCCGAAGCCTTCGGTCCGCGCCGGGATCGAATCGTCCAGCCGTAGCGGCACCGACTCGGTCACCAGATAGCCGTGCACCGCGGCAGAGACCTCGCCGAGGATGTCCGCCGCCGCCTCGGCGCCGTAGCTCTGCTCGACCCAGACCGTGACGACCGCGGCGATCGGCGGATCCATCGTTGCGTAGCGCATCAGCGCGCCGTGCACCGCGGCATCGCGGACGTAGACGGTGACACCCGCCGCCCCGAGTTCGACGAGACGGTCGGCCACGGTGGTGCGCAGTGCGGTACACCACGACTCGGTGGCATCGCTATCGGTATGCCGCAGGACGAAGACCAGTTTCTCCACCTCGCCGAAAGTACGGTGGCGGGCCCGGCTGCGGGAGGGAATTGCCCGGTCACCGGGACCGGTTCGGTGCAGCCGTCCCGCTCTCGGCGCTCGCATGGTAGTCGCGCCGGGCACAACCCATTACGACATGATGTTCCGCGCCGACCTACTGCTCCCGGCGATCACACCCTTCCTGGCACAGGCCACGACTCCGAAATAGGCGACCGATCGCCCGTCGTCCGGCGATGGGGGCGCGGCCTCGCGGCCCACCGAACAGTCGGTGCTCTTCGCGAGACCGCGTCGTCGTCAATGTTTTTCGCCCGCGCCGAATCATCGTGGTGTTCCGTCGAGCCGCGAAATCTGTTCCCTCGCACTCGATCAGCAATTTTCGGAGCACTTCGGTGCGAGGCACCTGTATCGGCTTGTTCGGGACGGTCGGCCGGCGCACCTCGAGGAACGGATCATCCGGTAGGAGGTCCTCGCGGACGAGGTACTTGCAGAACTGCTGGAGGCTGCGGTAACCGCAGCTGGCTACGCCGGGGTGACGGGGCGGCCGGCACGGCGAGTGAGGGTGTGTTCCACCCGGTAGCAGGGGCCTACGCGGCTGAATCCCTAGGTGTTTAAGCATTGTGCGCTTCGGGTATTCCCGCTGTGGCCTGCTGTTTATGCAGGTCACAGCGGGTTTTGCGCCCCCGGCAGGAATCGAACCTGCGACCTAGGGATTAGAAGGCCCTTGCTCTATCCAACTGAGCTACGGAGGCAGTGGCATCCACCATGGCCGACATTGGCCGCGCTGTCCAGCGCAGCAAGTATAGCGACTGTCCAGATTGCTAGGTTCTTAGCGTTAGCAACATTCCAGTCACCTCAGTCGACACGTACGGCGAGTACCAGCATTCCGGCCATGATCAGCTCCAGGATCAGGAAGAACCAGACCGGATAGAAGGCGGAGGGGCGTTCCACGAAGGCCGACCACACCCGGCCCAACGCCATACCGCCGAGCGCAGCTGCCACGGCGAGGCATGCTCCATATCTCAGGTCACCGACATCGGCGGCGGCGAACCCGAGGACCGCGGCGATCGCGATGCCGAAGCCGCCGTAAACGGCACGCACTTCGGCACGAGCATCGGGGCGATCGGCGAGCAGGCCGAGCGGATCGACCAGCTGGCTGGGCCGCAACAGCCCATAAATTCCCATGCCGGCGAAGAACAACGCCACCACGGCAATCAACACGATCGACATCGCACCTCCGGGTCCGCGCCCCACAGTATCGGCCCAAACCCCACCGGACTACGCATTCCCGACCGAACTACGCTCAGTTGTATGTCGTCAGCGCAGGACCCGCCATTAGAACTCGACGTCGAGACGGGTAAGTCGGGTTCCTGGTCGGCCTTCGCGATGTTGACCGCACTGGCCGGTGCGACGGCGGCGGTGGTCGCCGCACTGGTGGTCGGACTGTCCGCGGCGCAGGCGCTGAGCCTGCTCGGCATTCCCGATCCCGGTCCGCTGACCACCTACGGTCTGCCCGCGATCCGCGCGCTCGCCGACCTGTCCGCGGCGTTGACCGTCGGCTCGCTGCTGTTCGCTGCATTTCTGGTACCGCCGCAGGCCAACGGGTTGCTGGATGTCGGCGGTTATCGCGCGGTGCGACGTGCATCGAATTTCGCCGTCGTCTGGGCCTGCTGCGCGGCGCTGCTGATCCCATTGACCGTCTCGGACACGACCGGTCAACCGGTCGCCGATGTCTGGCGGCCCGAACAGCTGTGGCGGGCGATCGGACAGATCGACCTGGCCGAGGCCTGGCGGACCACAATGGTGTTCGCGCTGGTCGTCGCGGTCGGCTGTCGCCTTGCGCTGCGCTGGGGCTGGACTCCCGTGCTGTTCGGCGGCGCGATCCTGACCATGATGCCGCTGGCGCTGACCGGGCATTCATCCTCCGGCGGTGCGCACGATCTCGCCACCAACAGCCTGATCTTGCACCTGGTTTCCGCCGCGGTGTGGGTCGGCGGACTGTTCGCATTGGTCGCGCACGCCATGCGCAACGGCGCGCACACCGATGTCGCCGCCCGGCGATTCTCGATGACCGCCACGATCGCATTCGTCGTGATCGGGTTCAGCGGTGTGATCAACTCGTGGGTCCGGGTGCCGAGCTGGGATGAACTGTTCACCACCACCTACGGCCGGCTGGTGCTTGCCAAGGTCGCCGCGCTGGTCGCGCTGGGTGTGTTCGGCTATCTGCAGCGCCGTGCTTCGTTGCCTGCGCTGGCCGCGAACCCACGTGACCGCGCGGCACTGATCCGGTTCGGTGGGGTAGAGGCATTGGTGTTCGCCGCGACCGTGGGACTGGCCGTCGGCCTCGGCCGCACGCCCCCGCCCCCGCCGACATCGGTGCCGACACCCGCCGAAGTGGAGCTCGGCTACAACCTCGCCGGGCCGCCGACGGCCATGCGATTGCTGTTCGACTGGCGCTTCGACCTGATGTTCGGCACGCTGGCCATCGTGCTCGCGGTGCTGTACCTGCTCGGGGTGCGACGGCTGCGTGCCCGAGGCGATGCCTGGCCGGTCGGTCGAACCCTTGCCTGGATGTCCGGGTGCGCGGTGCTGTTGTTCGCCACGTCCTCGGGCGTCGGGCGTTATTCGCCTGCCGTGTTCAGCGTGCACATGGGCCAGCACATGGCGTTGTCGATGTTGGCGCCCATCCTGTTCGCGCTCGGCGGCGCGGTCACGCTGGCGTTGCGCGCGCTGCCGCCGGCCGGGCGCGGTGGCACTCCAGGGCCGCGGGAATGGATCCAGGCTGCGGTGCACAACCCCGTGTCGCGCTTCCTGACCCACCCGATCGTCGCGTCGGTGATCTTCGTCGGCGGTTTCTACGCGCTGTACATGGGCGGCATCTACGACTCGTTCGTCGACTCGCACGCCGCGCACCTGCTGATGAATGCGCACTTCCTGCTCAGCGGCTATCTGTTCTATTGGGTGGTGATCGGCATCGATCCCAAGCCGCGCCAGGTGCAACCGCTGACCAAACTGGGCATGGTATTCGGTTCGCTGCCCTTCCACGCCTTCTTCGGAATCGCGCTGATGAGCATGACCACCGTCATGGGCGGGTGGTTCTTCCGTAGTCTCGGCCTGGGCTGGAACAACGATTTGCTCGGAGATCAGCGCACCGGCGGTAGCCTGGCATGGGCCAGCGGTGAAGTGCCGTTGGTTGTCGTAATGCTCGCGCTGCTGATCCAGTGGTCGCGCAGCGATGCGAAACTCGCGAAGCGGACCGACCGAGCCGCCGACCGTGATAACGACGCGGACCTCAGCGCGCACAACGCGATGTTCGCCGAGCTGGCAAAACGTGACCGAGAGGTGCGCAAGTGATCGAGCGGGCTTTAGTTGAGCCGCAGCACCGAACGTCTCGGCGGGTATTCCGATCGGATGTCCGTGCCGCGCGTAAGCGGTTGGCCGGGCAGACCCGCAAGACGCCGGTCTTCCACACCACCGTCTCGGGTCCGCACGGACCGGTACCGGTGACATTGAAACTCGAATACCTCCAGCACGGCGGTACCTTCAAGGTGCGGGGCAGTCTCAATGCGCTGCTCGAGTCGGGCGCGGACGTCGAACAGGTGGTCATCGCCTCCGGTGGCAACGCGGGCATCGCCGCAGCGCTGGCCTCGGCACGCCTCAATAAGACGTGCACCGTGGTCGTGCCGGAATCGGCGCCGCACACCAAGGTGGCCGCGATGTGGGCATACGGCGCCGAAGTGCTGTGGCACGGAACCACATACGCCGAGGCGTACCTCTATGCGACCGATCTGGCCGCCGAGCGCGCGGCCTTGCAGTTGCACGCCTACGACCTGCCCGCCGTCGTAGCGGGCGCCGGTGTCGTCGGCCTGGAGCTCGAGGAGCAGGTACGCGGCAGGCCGCCGGTGCTCGTCGCGGTCGGTGGCGGCGGACTCGTCGCCGGGATCGCCGCTGCAGTCGGTCGCCGCCAGCAGGTGATCGGCATCGAGCCGGAGGGCATCCCCACATTGCACGCCGCGCTCGTCGCGAACCGGCCGGTGGACATCGATGTGTCGAGTGTCGCGGCGGATTCCCTCGGCGCCACCAGGATCGGCGATATCGCCCTCGATGTCGCCCGCCGTCACGAGGTGCGTTCGGTACTGGTCACCGATGATGCCATCACGACCGCCCGGGAGTATCTGTGGCGGGAGTTCCGGGTCGTTGTCGAACTCGCTGGGGCGACTGCCTTGGCGGCGGTGCAGAGTGGGGCTTATGTTCCTGCGGAAGGTGAGCGACCGATAGTGGTGCTGTGTGGGGCAAACACCGATCTGGCGGTCCTGTAGCGCTCGGCTGCCCCGCTATCGTGCGGAAACCGGTTGCTCCGAACGGATCCGGGCGGATCGCGAGTGCGCCCATGCCGATGTCGCGGTTTCGTCGCTGGGCGAAGTCGGATCGCTGGATCGTTGCGGGAGCGTAGATCGGCCGATGGCGGCACAGCGAACCGCTCGATGTCGTGCCGGTCGGCAGTCGTGCGGTGCTCGCATATCCGTTCCGCTACGGACTCGGTTACACCACAGGGGATCTCAGCGCGGAGACAGCTGGTGTCGGTCGCCGCCTGATCCGAGGGCCGGTTTCTGCCGACAACGCTGGAAATGGCCGTTGTCCACATCCGGGAAAGTTGTCCACAGGTTCGGAATTCAGGGGTCCGTTCGGGCTCGGGATCGGTCAGGCTGGAGGTGCCCTCCTGGCGGGGGAGGCAGCGACCGAGGCGGATGGCCGAGGGGCGAAACATGAATGAAGGGGCGGGATCATGTACGAGGCAATGGCAACGGTGATCGGCAATGTGGTCACCCAGCCGGTCAAGCGGGATCTGACGAACGGGGAGCAGGTGGTCACTTTTCGGATGGCCAGCAATTCCCGCAGGCTCGACCCCGCGACCGGGGAGTGGGTCGACAGTGGAACGCTGTATTTGACCATCAGTTGCTGGCGCAGGCTGGTGGCCGGGGTCGATGCGTCGATCCGCCGGGGTGACCCGATCATCGTCTACGGCCAGCTGCGGTCGCACGAATACCGGACCAAGGATGGCGTCGAACGGCGCGACCTCGAAATGCGAGCCAGTGCATTGGGCCCCGACCTGTCGCGCTGCACCGCGCAGCCGATCCGCCGGACCGAAGCAGGCCGTTCATTCGGCCCGGGTAATCTAGGGCGCAATACCTGTGACCGATCGAGCGCAGAAGACCGTGCACGGGTCGACGGCGAGGCGCTGGGGGAGGGCGCGTCGCCCATGCCTGCTGTACCGGCCCGGATCACCGAATCCGCGTCGGCAGACGCCTGACCGCACGGCTGGTTTGCGCTCGGCGGCAGTGGTAGCTCTGCTTCGTTCCACCAAACCTCACACCGATAGGCTTGTGTATATGGCTGAGTTCATTTACCAAATGAAGAAAGTTCGTAAGGCGCACGGCGACAAGGTCGTGCTCGACGATGTCACCTTGAACTTCCTTCCAGGCGCCAAGATCGGCGTCGTCGGCCCCAACGGCGCCGGTAAATCCAGCGTGCTGAAGATCATGGCCGGCTTGGACCAGCCGAACAACGGCGACGCCTTCCTCGCGCCAGGCGCCACGGTCGGCATCCTTATGCAGGAGCCGTCGCTGAACGAAGAGAAGACCGTTCGTGGCAATGTCGAGGAGGGCCTCGGCGA
This sequence comes from Nocardia sp. NBC_01009, assembly GCF_045208035.1. Lineage (NCBI taxonomy): Bacteria > Bacillati > Actinomycetota > Actinomycetes > Mycobacteriales > Nocardiaceae > Nocardia > Nocardia sp. NBC_01009. The sequence goes on from NZ_CP108695.1 coordinate 2,874,528, forward strand.
GGTCAAGGTGAAGCTGGATCGCTTCAACGAGATCGCCGAGCTCATGGCCACCGATTACTCCGACGAGCTCATGGACGAGATGGGCAAGCTTCAGGAGTACCTGGATCATGCCGATGCGTGGGATGTCGACTCACAGCTCGAACAGGCGATGGACGCGCTGCGCTGCCCGCCGCCGGACGAGCCGGTCACCAACCTCTCCGGTGGTGAGCGCCGCCGCGTCGCGCTGTGCAAGCTGCTGCTGAGCAAGCCGGATCTGCTGCTGCTCGACGAGCCGACCAACCATCTCGACGCCGAGAGCGTGCTCTGGCTGGAGCAGCACCTGGCCGCGTACGCGGGCGCCGTGCTCGCCGTCACCCACGACCGGTACTTCCTCGACAACGTCGCCGAGTGGATTCTCGAGCTCGACCGTGGTCGCGCCTACCCCTACGAGGGCAACTACTCCACCTACCTGGAGAAGAAGGCCCAGCGGCTGGAGGTCCAGGGCAAGAAGGACCAGAAGCTGCAGAAGCGGCTCAAGGACGAGCTGGCCTGGGTGCGCTCGGGCGCCAAGGCCCGCCAGGCCAAGAACAAGGCCCGCCTCGGCCGGTACGAGGAGATGGCGGCGGAGGCCGACAAGCACAGGAAATTGGACTTCGAGGAGATCCAGATCCCGGCCGGTCCGCGTCTGGGCAATGTGGTGGTCGAGGTCGCGAACCTGGACAAGGGCTTCGGCGATCGGCAGCTCATCAAGGATCTGTCGTTCACGTTGCCGCGCAACGGCATTGTCGGCGTCATCGGCCCGAACGGTGTCGGTAAGACCACGCTGTTCAAGACCATCGTCGGGCTGGAGGATCCGGACAGCGGCATCGTGCGGGTCGGTGAGACGGTCAAGCTGAGCTATGTCGACCAGAACCGGGCGGGCATCGACCCGAAGAAGAACGTTTGGCAGGTCGTTTCCGAGGGCCTCGACTTCATCCAGGTCGGCAACCAGGAAATGCCGTCGCGCGCCTACGTCAGTGCGTTCGGCTTCAAGGGTCCGGATCAGCAGAAGCCTGCCGGTGTGCTCTCCGGCGGTGAGCGCAACAGGTTGAACCTGGCGCTCACCCTCAAGCAGGGCGGCAACCTGATCCTGCTCGACGAGCCGACCAACGACCTCGATGTGGAAACCCTGAGCTCGCTGGAGAATGCGCTCGAGCAGTTCCCCGGCTGCGCCGTGGTCATCTCCCACGACCGCTGGTTTCTCGACCGCACCTGCACCCACATCCTGGCGTGGGAGGGCGACAACGACAACGACGCCAAGTGGTTCTGGTTCGAGGGCAACTTCGAGGCGTACGAGGCCAACAAGATCGAACGCCTCGGCCTGGAAGCGGCCCGCCCGCACCGGGTCACCCACCGCAAGCTCACTCGCGACTGAGCGGAGCCTCGACAGGCCGCACTTGCGGGTGCGGCCTGTCGAGGCGGTCGAGCAGACTGGCGAGTAACTGCCGACTCTGCCGAAGGAAATACGGACAACTCCGCCGGAACGGACCAGTTGCCGAAGGAAATACGGTCGGCCCGCGCCACGGATCGGATCTGGTTAGGGTGGGATCTGTGCATGCGAAGGCGCAGTCCGAGGACTGGTTAGGTTTTATCGCCGACGCGGCTACATAACTTCGTCGGTCCGATCGGTTGCCGTGCCGGGATCGTCGACTGCGGCAATCGAGTGGCGAACCTCGCGTTCGCGGTGAACACCCTGGGTTCGAAAGGGAATTCACCCCTATGTCCGCGACTCGCAGCTACTCTCGGACCGGCGTCACTTTGGTGCGGAACCGAATCCGAGGGAGTTGGCGAAAAAATGACGGTCTCGTCCGAATTGTCCAGTGCGGCGTGGGCCGCGAGTTTGCCGCAGGCGTTGCGCGGCGACCTCGGGCCACTCGAGGAGGCGTATTTCCGCCACGTCGACGCGGGCGATGTGGACTGCGCGATCACCGGTATCACCCAGATCTTCCGACGGCACACAGAGCTGGCGATGACCCGCTCGGCCGGTCGGGCGCTGGTTCGGGTGTATCACCCGGACGACGCATCCGGGCTGGGCGCCGCGGTGCAGCTGGTCACCGACGATATGCCGCTGCTGGTGGAGTCGATCACCTCGTCACTGAGCCGGATGGGCGTCAGCGTCAGCGAGGTGATCCACCCGATCTTCGAGGTCGAGCGCGACGCGGAGGGCCGACTGCTCAGGGCGGTGCCGCACGAGGTCGACGGCAACGGCAATACCGGGCTGCAGGAATCATGGATGCACATCCAGCTGCATCCCTCGACCAGCCGGGCGCTGCTTGACCGGATCGAGGGGGCGATGCCGGATGTGATCGCCGATGTGCGCCAGGTGACCGGTGACACCGAAGCCATCCGCGACGTGCAGAGCAAGCTGGCCGACGAGCTGGAAATCGCGGCCAAGGCCGGCACCGCGCCCTTCTCCGGCACCGACCTGGTGGACTGCGCGAACCTGTTGCGCTGGTTGGCCAGTGGCAATTTCACCGTACTCGGCTATGCCCGTTACCGGCAGAGCATCACGGAGGGCCAGGCCGTGTCGGCCGCACTGCCGGGCACCTGCCTCGGCGTGCTGCGTCCCGATGTCGGCACCGATTTCCGGGTGCCCGTCAACGCGGGCGAGCGGCCACTGCTGATGTTGACCCAGGGCTTGGTGCCCGCGACGGTGCATCGCTCGGTGTACCCGTACTTCGTCGGCGTCGCGGACTTCGACGAGGCGGGAACCATCATCGGTGAGCATCTGTTCATCGGTGTCTTCACCGTGACGGCGGTGCACGAGAACGTCCTGGACATTCCGGTCATCGAGCGCAGGGTGCGTTCGGTCATCGAGGAGAGCGGGTTCGATCTGGACTCCTTCTCCGGGCAGGCGATGCTCGAGGTCATCCAGTCGTTCCCGCGTACCGAGCTGTTTTCCTCGAACGCCGAGACGATGCGCAGGACAGCGACCGCGGTGCTCAATGTCGGCCTGCGCAGACAGGTTCGGCTGTTTCTGCGCTCGGACGGCTACGGCCGGTTCGTCGCCTGCCTGGTCTATCTGCCCCGGGACCGCTACACCACACGGGTGCGGTTGGAGATGCAGGAAATCCTGGTGCGTGAACTGGGCGGCGTCTCCATCGACTATTCGGCGCGGGTCAGTGAAAGCGAGCTGGCCAGCGTTTATTTCACGGTGCGGATGCCGGAGGCCGAGTTCGGTGTGCCGCGCACCTCCGAGGCGGTTGCCGACACCTCCGAGGACAACCGCCTACGCATCCAGAAGCTGCTCGCCGAGGCGAGCCGGACCTGGGACGACCACCTCAATGATGAGGTGAGCACCTCGACGGTGCTCGATCCCGGTGTTGTCCAGCGCTATGCCGAGGCGTTCCCCGAGGGGTACAAGCAGGACTTCACACCGGACCGTGCGCTGTTCGACGTCGTCCGACTGGAGCGGCTCTCCGAAGGCTCCATCGACCAGAACCTGTATCGCCGTGCGGATTCGGACCCGGGTTCCTGGCGGTTCACGCTGTACATCGGCGGCACCGGGGTGTCGCTGAGTCAGGTGCTTCCGGTACTGCAGAGCCTCGGTGTCGAGGTGGTCGACGAGCGGCCGTACCAGGTCCAGCTCGACGCACCGCCCAGCGGCGATCAGGCTGTCGAACGCTGGATCTACGACTTCGGCCTTGTCGCAAGGCCCGAGCTGCTGCGCAGCTCCCTGGATCGGGACCTGGACGCGGAACTGCTGGAGTCCTCGGCCCGCGTCGCCGCCTTGGCATCGGAGGTGCGTGGCCTGCGCGAGCGGTTCACCGAGGCCTTCGAAGCCGTCTGGTACGACCGCGCCGAAGCGGACGCGCTCAATGAACTCGTATTGCGCGCCCGGCTGCCGTGGCGTGCGGTGTCGATTCTGCGCATGTACTCGAAGTACTTGCAGCAGGCCGATTTTCCGTACAGCCAGGCGAATATCGCCAGGGTGCTGCTCACCTATCCGGACATCGCGCGGCTGTTCGTCGACCTGTTCGCGGCCCGATTCGATCCGGACACCGAAACGTCGTTGCATGTCGGCGACTTGGAGACCCAGGTGCGCGGCCGCATCGACGAGGTCGTCAGCCTCGACGCCGACCGCATCCTGCGCGCCATCCTGTCGCTGATCAAGGCGACGCTGCGGACCAACTATTACGTGACCGACGCCGAGGGCACACCGCGGTCGTACATATCGGTGAAGGTCGAGCCGCGCGAGATCGCCGAATTGCCCAAGCCCAAGCCGCAATTCGAGATCTTCGTGTACTCGCCACGGGTCGAGGGCGTGCACTTGCGCTTCGGGCCGGTGGCGCGCGGCGGGTTGCGCTGGTCGGACCGTCTGGAAGATTTCCGCACCGAGATCCTCGGTCTGGTGAAGGCGCAGGCGGTGAAGAACGCCGTCATCGTCCCGGTTGGGGCCAAGGGCGGTTTCGTGGTCAAGCAGCCGCCTACGGCCACCGGGGATCCCGGCGTGGATCGGCAGGCGCTCAGTGCCGAGGGCGTGTCCTGCTATCGCACCTTCATCTCCGGCCTGCTCGATGTCACCGACAACGTGGATCTCGCGACCGGCGCTGTGCTGCCGCCCGAGCGGGTGATCCGCCGCGACGGCGACGACACCTATCTGGTGGTCGCCGCGGACAAGGGCACCGCGACGTTCTCCGACATCGCCAACGACGTCGCACAGCGCTACGGTTTCTGGCTCGGTGACGCCTTCGCCTCCGGTGGCTCGGCGGGTTACGACCACAAGGCGATGGGTATCACCGCCAAGGGCGCGTGGGAGAGCGTGAAGCGCCACTTCCAAGAGATGGACATCGACACCCAGACCCAGGACTTCAGCGTGGTCGGCGTCGGCGATATGAGCGGCGACGTGTTCGGCAACGGCATGCTGCTCTCCGAGCACATCCGCTTGGTCGCGGCGTTCGACCATCGGCACATCTTCCTGGACCCGAACCCGGATGCGGCCAGCTCCTTCGTCGAGCGGCAGCGGATGTTCGAGCTGCCCCGCTCCTCCTGGGCCGACTACGACACCTCGCTCATCAGCGAGGGCGGTGGCGTGTGGGACCGCACGGTGAAGTCCGTTCCGATCAGCCCGCAGGCGCGCAAGGCGCTCGGCCTGGCCGACGGGGTGGAGGCGCTGTCACCGCCGGAACTGGTGCGCGCGATCCTGCTCGCACCGGTCGGGCTGCTGTGGAACGGCGGCATCGGCACCTATATCAAGGCGAGCACCGAAACCAACGCCGAGGTTGGCGACAAGTCCAACGATCCGGTGCGGGTCAATGGAAACCAGTTGCGGGTCAAGGTGATCGGCGAGGGCGGCAACCTGGGCGCGACCGCGCTCGGCCGCATCGAGTTCTGCCGCAACGGCGGCAAGATGAACACCGATGCCCTGGACAATTCGGCGGGTGTGGACTGCTCCGACCATGAGGTCAACATCAAAGTACTGCTCGACGGCGTGGTCAGCGGGGGCCAGCTGGTCGAGGCCGACCGCAATCCGCTGCTCGCCTCGATGACCGACGAGGTCGCGCAGATGGTGTTGCAGGACAATGTGTCCCAGAACTACCTGATGGGCATCTCGCGGGCCGAGGCGCCGCGCATGATGAATGTGCACCATCGCCTCATCGAACACCTGCAGGAACGCCGTGGCATCGACCGCGAGTTGGAAGCGCTGCCCTCGGATGCCGAGATCAAGCGCAGGATGGAGGAGGGTTCCGGCCTTGCTTCCCCCGAGCTCGCCAATCTCATGGCGCACGTGAAGCTTTCGCTCAAGGCCGATCTGCTCGACACCGACCTGCCCGATAGCACCTACTTCGCGGCCCGGCTGCCCGACTACTTCCCGACGCCGCTGCGCGGCCGGTTCGGCACCGCGATCAAGAAGCACCGGCTGCGGCGCGAGATCGTCACCACGGTGGTGGTGAACGAGATGGTCGACTACGGCGGGATCACCTATGCACATCGGCTGAGTGAGGAGATCGGCGCGACCACGACCGACGCGGTGCGCGCGTTCGCGGCGACCACCGAGATCTTCGACTTGCATGACGTATGGCGGCGAATCCGCGCCACCGACGCCTCGGTCGCGGTCCGTGACGAACTGGAGCTGGAAACCAAGCGCATCCTCGACCGTGCCTCCCGCTGGCTGCTGAGCAACCGGCCGCAGCCGATCGCGGTCGGTGCGGAGGTCAACAGGTACAGCAGGGGCGTGCGGGAGCTGGCACCGCAGGTCCCCGGCTGGCTGCGCGGTCACCACGTCACGACGCTGACCGATCAGTCGGCGGAAGTGATCGCCCGAGGCGCGCCAACCGATCTGGCCACCGAGATCTTCGGCCTGCTGAATCTTTTCCCGCTGCTGGATGTGTTGGATATCGCAGACATCACCGATCGCGGCGGCGACGAGGTCGGTTCGCTGTACTACGCGCTGAACGAACACCTGAAGATCGACTGGCTGCTGCAGGCCGTCAGCCACCTGGAACGCGGTGATCGCTGGCATGCACTCGCCCGGCTGGCACTGCGCGACGACATGTACGGCTCGCTGCGCTCGCTGACCCTCGACGTGCTCTCCGGCGGTGACCCGGAAGAGACTGCCGACGAGAAGATTGCATACTGGGAGTCGAAGAATCAGTCGCGGCTCGGGCGTGCCCGTGCCGCACTGTCGGAATTGTTCGAGTCCGGAACCCACGATCTCGCCACGTTGTCGGTTGCAGCGCGGCAAGTGCGAAGCATGGTGAGCGGGGTGGGCGCCCAATCGGAGGTACCACGTTGACGAGTTCGTTGAACGGTAGCGGGTCGGCGCGCGGCAGCAGCATCGTGCTGCCGAAGCGCTTCCACGCCAAGGTAGACGTCAGGTGGTCGGATATGGACGTGTTCCAGCACGTCAACCACGCCCGGATGGTGACGCTGCTGGAAGAGGCGCGGATCCCGTGGCTGTTCGAGGACGGCCGCCCGACCGCGCCATTGCGAGAGGGCTGCGTGCTCGCCGACCTGCGGGTGCGCTATCGCGGCCAGTTGCGTCACGAGGACACCCCGCTCGATATCGCCATGTGGATCGAGCAGCTGCGCGCGGTCGACTTCACCATCGGCTACGAGGTGCGCGCGGCAGGCGCCGCGCAGGACTCACCGCCGGCGGTGATCGCCTCGACGCAGATCGCGGCATTCGACATCCAGCAGCAGCGGCTGCGCCGGATCACCGACACCGAGCGCGATTACCTCGCCGAGTGGATGGAGTGAAAGGTCGCGCAATCGGTGACAGCTGCGTGGTGACAACAGCGTGATGTCCGGGCAACGCGTGCTGGAAGTGTCCGATCCAGCCGAGCGAGAGAACCTCGCAACTTTTCTCACCAGGGCGGTGCGCTTGGACCCCGCGACGGTGGTGCGGTTGCGCCGTCGCGGGGATCGTTTCGTGTCCGGCTGGGTGGCAACGGGTTTCGAAGCGCTGGCCGCGCGCACCGTGGTCGCCGAGCTCGGCGTCGACGATGTCACCGTCGGCGCCGATCTGGTGCTTGCGGGCTTGGCCACCGGAAGTCCCATCGACCTGGGTTACTCGATGGACTCGGCCTGGCGCGGCGCCCTGCCACCCACCGAAGGTTTCGTCCACGTCGATGATGTGCCCGCCCGCACCCTGGTCGAACTCGCCGAACAAGGCGCGCAATTGGCCAAGGAGCACGGCAGCAGCCACGGGCCGCCCGCCTCGCTGCTCGACCAGACGGTGCTGACCGTCTCTGCCGCGGACCTGCAGGTGGAGGTGCCGATGCGAGTCGTCTTCGCCCTCACTGCAATGGATTTCATCCCACACTCCGGTGATAAGGCCGACTCCCGTCGCATCCTGCCCACCGAAATAGTCCGCGTCCGCGCCACCAAAACCTGGTTGCGCATCGATGCCCGCTATGGCTCGGTCGCCCGCCGCATGGGCGGCGCCATCCCGCTCACCCCCAGCTGACTCATATCAGCTGACGCCCACCAAGCGAAGCAGGGCGGTTGTGCCCGCCGCCGCGAGGATGACCACGAGCATGGGTTGGCTGCGCCAGGCCAGCAGGCCGCCGACGAGAACCCCTGCGGGCAGGGCGAATCCGAGGTGGCCGGATCCGACGGGCAGGGTGGTGATCGCCACCAGTGCGGTGAGCAGAACAACCGCGCCCGTATCGAGCAATGCCGTTGCCCGAGCGGGGAATCGGATCCGAGTCCGCAACGCAGGCCCGGCCCACCGGAACGCGTAGGTTCCCACCGCGAGCACGAGTGCGGCAGCAAGCAATAACGGCGACATCATGTGCACATCCGCCTATCGAGCCGCGCGCTGTCGAAAGCTATTGTTATCCAACATGTTCGGGTCGGACGTAAGTGCCGAAGGTGCACTCATTCGATGCTCGGTTCCGGCGCGGCGGCTTCGCCCCGGTCCCACGCGGCGAAGACGACGCCGATCAGTGCGACGAGTACCGGCATGCCCGCGGGCAGAAACAACGAACTGAGCACGGCGGCAGCCGCACCGAACAATGCCGCGCGCATGGTCGCCGTTCTGGCCCGCAGCGCAGGAACGACCAGTGCGAGCAGCACCGCGGGGAATACCGCATCCAGCCCGATCACCGAGGTGTCGGGAACCACAGTCCCGATCACCGCGCCGATCGCGGCGCCGCCGGGCCAGGCCAAGAGCACTCCGAGCCCGCTGATCCAATATGCGGCCCGCCTGCGGGCGACGTCGGGCTGTGCCATGGCCAGTGCGACGGATTCGTCGTTCATCACATGCACGCCGATCGGCCGCCGCCAGCCGGTGCCGACCACGTCCGGAATCGACAAGCCGTAGGGCACATGCCTGGCATTCACGAGCAGTCCGGCAAATGCCGCCGCGATCGGACTGCCGCCCGCGGCGACGATGCCGATGAACAGGAATTCCGAGCCGCCCGCGAGAATCAGCACACCGAGCACAATGGGAAGCCAGAGTGGAAAACCTGAGGTCACGGCCGTTGCGCCGTAGGAAACACCGATCAGTGCGACCGCAACGCACACCGCCGCGATGCCGGAGAGCGTGCCCCGATCGAGTGTTCGCCATATCGAACGCATGTTTCTTATACTGAACATGGTCGAGCCGTTCGTCAATATGGTTTTCTGTTGGGCGGTCTTCTACTCGACGGGAGCGGGCATGGTGCCGGAAGAATCGACGGTGGCGACGCCGCAGGCGGTGATCGCCGCCTCGTTGCGCCGGGAACGCACGCGGGCCGGCCTGTCGCTCACCGAGGTGGCGAGCCGGGCGGGCATCGCGAAATCGACTCTGTCCCAACTGGAATCGGGCACCGGCAATCCGAGTCTGGAGACGCTCTGGGCGTTGTGTGTCGCATTGGATATGCCCTTCTCGCGCCTGCTCGACCCGCCGCGCCCCAACGTTCAGGTGATTCGTGCGGGGGAGGGGCCGGTGGTGGTCGCCGAACAATCCGACTACCGCGCCACCCTGCTCGCGGCGGCGCCGATCAGTTCCCGCCGCGACCTGTTCCGGATCACGGCCGAGCCGGGGCATGCACGCCGATCCGACCCACACATTCCCGGTGTCGTCGAACACGTGTTGCTCGCCACCGGCCGGGCGCTCGTCGGCCTCATCGACGCGCCGGTGGAACTGCACCCCGGCGACTACATCTCCTACCCGGGCGATGTCCCGCATGTTTTCGAGGCACTCGAACCGGGCACCTGGGCAATTCTGGTGGCCGAGTACACGTGAGCCGAGCGGTCGCCGCTCAGGCGGCGCCTTCGCCGAGATACTGCAACCACACCGGGTCGAGATCGGCGGTGGTCGACAGCAGCCGCCAGTGCGGACCCTTCGGTGAGACCAGCGGTGAGCGCAGCGTCCAACCCAGTTCGCTGAGCAACTTGTCGGCCTTGCGGTGATTGCACGGTGCGCAGCTGGCGACGCAGTTCTCCCAGGAATGCTCGCCGCCGCGACTGCGCGGGATGACGTGGTCGATGGTCTCCGCTTTGCCGCCGCAATAGCCACAGCGGTAGCGGTCGCGGTGCATGAGGGCCGCGCGGGTCATCGGAACTCGGGCTCGATAGGGCACGTGCACGTAGCTGCGCAGCCGGATCACCGACGGAATGCTGACGGCAGCTTCGGCGGAGTGGACTACAGAGCCCTCGGGATCGTGGTGGACGGTGTCTGCCTTGGCGCAGATGAGCAGGACGACGGCGCGGCGCGCGGACAGGGCGGTGAGCGGCTCGTAGGTGGCGTTCAGAAGCAGCACCCGGCGCTTCAACCAGTTGGTGCCGTCGCTCGGGACGGACGCGAGATAGTGACCATGCTCACCGTGATGGGAGGGGTCACCGTGATGAGGAATCTCATCGGTGCGATGTGCACCCGGATAGTGATCGGACAAAATGTGCAGCGGAGTAGCCCCCGACCCACGATTGTGGACGTCGGCGGGCTGGAGTTGTCGGTGCGTCCTGGCCTCGTGTGATCGGCCGTGCCGCTGCTTCATGGGGACCCCGATTTCGTTGATTTCAAGATCATGTGGTATCTCGGCAGACACTGCCACCCAGTTGACCATGGAACGACGGCTATTGCACGGTGATTTCGCACAATGTCGGATGAACTGTGGTTGAAGGGCCGCGTATTCGTGACGCGGGCACAATGGACTGCGGTGGATTCGGACCGATCGAGAGGACCTGATGACTTCCGGCGAGCAAGCGGCGGGTCAGAAAACGGCACAACAGTCGTTCTACGAGGCGGTCGGTGGTGCGGAGACGTTCCAGCGGATCCTCGCCGCGTTCTACCGCGAGGTGGCGACCGATGAGGTGCTGCGTCCGCTGTACCCGGAGGAGGACCTCGGTCCGGCCGAGCGGCGACTGCGGATGTTCCTCGAGCAGTACTGGGGCGGTCCACGCACCTACTCCGAGGAGCGCGGGCACCCGCGGCTGCGGATGCGGCACATGCCCTTCACCATCGGTCCGGTGGAACGCGACGCATGGCTGCGCTGCATGCACATCGGCGTGGCGGAGATAGAGCCCGCGACGCTCGACGACGAGCATCGCAAGGCGCTGCTCGACTACTTGGAGATGGCGGCGAATTCGCTGATGAACGCCACCTTCTGAGGCGGTTCCTGTCGAGTATGAGGATGGCGGCAGGGTTTTCGACCTGCGTCGGTGAATGCTGGTGATTTGCCCGATGTCGAGGACACTGCGCCGCCTGAGCGATTTTGCCGCATAGTTTTGGCACTATTGCGGGTGTGACTGATACACCAGCCGTTCCGGCGCCGGTGGATCGCACCACGCAACCATGGTGGCGGTCGGCCGTGTTCTACCAGGTTTACCCCAGATCCTTCGCGGACTCCGACGGTGACGGCATCGGTGATCTCGGCGGTGTCCGTGAGCGGCTCGGCTATCTGGAACTACTCGGCGTCGACGCGCTGTGGATATGTCCGGTGATGCGCTCGCCGATGGCCGACGGCGGCTACGACGTGGCCGATCCGCGCGATATCGACGCGTTGTTCGGTGGCATCGCGGCGATGGACGCGCTGATTGCCGAGGCGCACGGCCGCCACCTCAAGGTCACCATGGATCTGGTGCCGAACCACACCAGCAACCAACATCCCTGGTTCATCGCGGCACTCGCCGCCGCGCCCGGCAGTCGGGAGCGCGCCCGCTACATCTTCCGTCCCGGTCGAGGTCCCGATGGCGCGCAGCCGCCGAACAATTGGCCGAGCATCTTCGGTGGGCCGGCCTGGACTCGGGTCATCGAGGCCGACGGCATGCCAGGCGAGTGGTATCTGCACATCTTTGCGGCCGAGCAGCCGGACCTGAACTGGGAAAACCCGGAGGTGGCCGCCGACTTCGAGGAGACGCTGCGGTTCTGGCTCGATCGGGGCGTCGACGGTTTCCGGCTCGATGTCGCGCACGGGATGGCCAAGCCGGACGGACTGCCGGACATGGCGCTCGTACAGACCAAACTGCTGGTCAACGACGACAGCGACCCGCGTTTCAACAATCCGAGTGTGCACGATATTCACCGCCGCATCCGCAAGGTGCTCGACGAATATCCGGACGCGGTCTCCATCGGTGAGGTGTGGGTGGACGACAACATCCGCTTCGGTGAATACGTGCGTGCGGACGAACTGCATCTGGCCTTCAACTTCCGGCTCGCTCAGACCCTGTTCACGGCCGATGCCGTGCGTGTGGCGATCGACAATTCCCTTGCCGCGGTCGCGCCGGTCGGCGCAGTGCCCACCTGGACCCTGTCCAACCACGACATCGCCCGGGAGGTCACCCGCTACGGCGGTGGTTTCGAAGGCGTGGCGCGGGCCAGGGCGATGTTCATGGTGGAACTCGCGCTGCCCGGCGCGGTGTTCATCTACAACGGCTCCGAGCTCGGCCTGCCCAATGTGGACAATCTGCCCGAGATGGTGCTGCAGGACCCGGTCTGGGAACGCTCCGGGCACACCGAACGCGGTCGCGACGGCTGCCGGGTGCCGCTGCCGTGGGAGGGGAGCGCACCGCCGTTCGGATTCACCACCGCCGCGACATCCTGGCTGCCGATCCCACCCCAGTGGGCGGCGCTGACGGTGGAGGCGCAGCTGGAAGAACTGGGTTCCACCCTGTCGCTCTACCGGATGGCGATCGAATTGCGCGGCGTGCGACCGGAATTCGCGGGTCCGCGGATCGAGTGGTACGGCAGCCCTGCGGGTTGCCTCGCCTTCCGGCGACCTGGTGGGTTGGTCTGTGTGCTGAATGCCTCGGCCGTCCCGATCTCGTTGCCGCCCGGCGACGTACTTCTCGCGAGCGCGCCACCGGAGAACGGACAGCTGCCCCCCAACGCCGCGGCCTGGCTGGTCTGACTTCGACACGAACGGCGGGCGGTGTCGACCAGAAGGCGATCTACTACACGCGATCGTCTACCGTTGGTCCGTGAGCATTCTCGAGACAGTGTTGATCTTCGTCGGCATCCCGCTGGTGATCTACGGCGCGATCGCCGGATTGTCGTTTCTCGGTAAGCCACTGGCCGGTGAGAAGCCGGTCCACTACGACCTCGGTCAGAAGTGGACACAGCCGCCGGTGCTGTGGAGTGCTACCGACGAGGTGACCGCCCAGGGTCACCACGCTGAGACCCCGCATGGCTCCCATGCGGCTATCGAATCCGCACAGGCGGAGCTGATCGGAGGCCGGGCAAGTGGCAAGTTCTAATTGGCCCGCGGTGGTCGAGGCCGATCTACCGCACGGGTACGTCATCACCACGAGCGGTCGGGTTTCCGGCGTGCACGAGGCGGGCGATGTATTCAAGGAAGCGCCGTTCAGCGATGACGAGCGGCTGACGGTGGACAACGTGCTCACCGAGGCGACCAGGGCGACCAAGGTCCGCTTCAACGTCTACGTCGGCGATCTGGGCGAGGACCCGGCCGCAGGCGCGGACGCGATCTTCCCCACGACTCCCGAGGCGGCGCATTCGGTGCTCATCGCTGTCTCGCCCAACGATCGCGCGATCGAGGTCCGTTCCGGCAGCGATGTCGCCGACCGTGCCAACGATCGCGTCTGCCAGCTCGGCGTGACCGCTGCGCTGAGCTCCTTCCGCCAGGGCGAGCTCATCGACGGTCTCGTCTCCGCGGTCCGCGTTATGGCCGCGGCCATCGGTCGCTGAATCCTGAAGGCGCGGAACGGCTCACCCGTTCCGTGCCGACACGGAACGTTCGATTCTCGTGACCCGCGCCGCGGCCCGCGCGGGCGAATGACGCTCTGGACGCCGGTGGCCGAGCGGCCCGCGATGAGCCCGCGCACCCTGCAGTGCCCCTTCGCCGAACACGACACCATCTGGCGCGCCGAGGTCGAGCAGGTGCGCCAGGAAAACGAGCGTTGATCCTGCTGATCGATACCGACCTGTCGATGCGCTCGATTGCCGCTCACGTCGGATACCGTGCCGAGCCGTGCGCAGCTGGCAGCGGTTGCCGCCGTTGGCGGTTCGCGACGGGCTCGCCTACGGCTGATCTCGCCCTCGGTCAGGCGTCGGCGGTGATCGCGATCGCTCGGCGAAAGGCGTCGGGACTCTGACCGGTCCACCGGTGGAAGGCGCGGCGCAGCGCGCGGGCATCGGTGTAGCCGAGCCGGGCAGCCACCGACTGCATCGGTAGTCCGGTATCGCGCAGCAGTGCGGTGGCGTGTGCGTGCCGGACGGCCTCGACCTCTGCACGCCAGCTGGTGGCTTGCTCGCCGAGGCGGCGTTGCAGCGTGCGCGGGCTCATGGCCAGCTGGTGCGCGACGACGTCAAGGCTCAGCTGGTCGCGGATCAGGGCGTCGGTCATGGCGGCGCGGAGCTTATCGTGCCAGCCGGGCGCGGTCTTGGCGGCGGCGATGGTTAGCTCGGCGTGCTGCCGAATGATGCGGCCGAGATGGGGGTCGGCTCCGGTGGGCAGTGATCCGGCGTCGAGGAACGTGAGTTCGGTGTGCTGTGCGCCGAAGTCGATACGGCCGGTGTCGAATGCGTCGATGAGGTGCTGGTATCTCCCGTCCACCTGATGACCGAAGGTCACCTGGACCGGAACGAGCGGTCGGCCGGTGGCCTCGCGGATCCGCCGCAGCAGCAAAGAAAGGGCGAACTCTTCTGTCGACGCGACGATGTAGTCGGGATCGATCCCGGTGTAGCGGATGGTGAGCAACCGACCGGTATCGATCACCTCCACGCCGACGGCGGGATCGGTGATCGCGGCGTGGAAGTCGAATGCGGCCTGGAGGCCAGCGCCGAGGGTGGCCTTTGACGTGAACAAGTAGTCCCAGACGTGCAGGCTGCCGATGTTCGCGCCGGCCGCTACCCGCAAACCGGAACCCCGCCCGGCGCGGGCGCCGATCAGCTCCCAGATCCGGAAGGCTGTTTCGACCGGCACCCGCATCAGGTCGTCACCGAGCAGCTCCGGGGTCAGCCCCGGCAGGTGGGCGAGTTCTTCCGGTGCGACACCGCCCTGCAAGGCAGTCGTTCGAAGCAGTCGAGTCAACTGGGTCGACACCGTGCCGGCTATCACCGGCGTGAGCATATCCGGCCCCGTCGGGGCAACTGATCCGGGATATCTGGCGTGAAAAGTCCGCATCCCGGTCGGTCGGGTCCGCTTCGGTCCGGACCTGCCCTGGGGTTGGGGGGTCGTATGGCGTTCTGCTCGGTGCCCCGTGTCGTGTTCGGTCCGCATCGCGGCGTCTCGGGTCCGCAGGGTGGGGTCGCTGTGCGCCCTAGATTCATGGATGTAGGCCGAACGGCCGCAAGTGCGAAAAAACTTCTACGGAATGGGAATCAACGGGATGGTTCTAACCTTTAATATGATCGTTAGCAGTTAGGCTGCATCTGTTGCTCAACCGGTCATCACCCTGTCTCCGCTTCGACGGAAGGTTTCCTCATGTCCCGTGTGCCGCTCATCCAGTCCGATGTCGCCGCCGACGCGGCCGCCACCCTGCTCGCACGCGTGCAGCAGACGCTCGGTGTCACTCCGAACATGACCAGGGCGATGGTCAACAGCCCCGCCGTCCTCGAGGCATACCTCGGTTTCTCCAGCGCACTGGCCGGCGGTGAGCTCTCCGCCGCGACCCGGGAGCGGATCGCGCTGCTGGTGGCCGAGGAAAACGGCTGTGACTACTGCCTCTCGGCGCATACCTACATCGGTGCCAATATCGCCAAGCTCGACGCCGACGAGATCGAGCGCAACAGGCGCGGCCGGTCCGCCGATCCGAAAGCCGAAGCCGTGCTGGCCTTCGCCACCGCGGTGGTCCGCACCCGCGGCGGTGTCGACGAGGCCGACCTGAAAGCCGCGACGGCCGCCGGTCTGACCGATGGTGAGATCACCGAAGTCATCGCAGGCGTTGCGCTCAATGTGTTCACCAACTACCTGAACAAGGCCGTCGACACCGATATCGACTGGCCGGTCGTGCGCCACCACCAGCACTGACCAGCGGCCCGCTGGGCCTTGCTCACGAGGCAAGACCGAGCGCGCCTGCTGTTTCGACCAAGTACGACGAACAAGGAATGACAATGACCCCCTTCAAGATCCTTGCCATCTCCGGCAGCCTGCGTGCCGACTCGCACAACACCGCGCTGCTGCGCGCGGCGCAGAAGTTCAACACCGGCCTGGATATCGAAATCTACGAGGGGCTTCGTGAAATCCCGCCGTACGACATGGATCTGGACAACCCGCAGCACCGGCCCGCCGCGGTCGTGGATCTGCGCAGGCGGATCAACGAGGCGGACGGTCTGTTGATCGCCACTCCGGAGTTCAACTACTCCATCCCCGGCGTGCTGAAGAACGCCATCGACTGGGTCAGCACCGACTGGACCAAGACCGAGGGGCTGCCGCTGCTGCGCAAGCCGGTCGCGATCCTCGGGGCTGCGCCGACCAACTTCGGTTCGGTGCGTGCGCAACTCGCGCTGCGTCAGGTGTTCGTGTGGACCGAGAGCGACGTCGTGGTGAAGCCCGAGGTGATCGCCTTCCGCTCACACGAGCGTTTCGACGACGAGGGCAACCTCGTCGACGAGACCACAATCGAGCTGCTGCAGAGCCTGCTCACCGTACTCGCCGTCAAGATCGAGCGCGCGAGCTAGCGTCGGCCGCTGCGGCGAGTCCGTGCTGAGCGCGCGCGAATAGCCGCTTCCGAGAAGGGAATCCGGACATGTCAAAGATTCGTCCGCAGCGAAAGTCGTCGAGATGACCGGGCATTACGCACAGGTGGCGTTCACCCCGGCCGTCCGCGAGCATCAGCGCAAGCACGGCAGCCTGCGCAGTTACGAGCGGATGGCCGAGGTGCCCGCGGTGGCCGACCGGATCGGTCAGGACGAGGCGTGGTTCATCGGGGAGCGCGACAGCTTCTACCTGGCCACAGTCGGCGAGACGGGCTGGCCCTATATCCAGCATCGGGGCGGTCCGAGGGGGTTTCTGAAGGTCATCGACTCATCGACGCTCGGGTTTGCCGACTTCCGTGGCAACCGGCAGTACATCAGCCGCGGCAATCTCGATCATGACGACCGGGTGGCGCTGTTCCTGATGGACTACTCGGCCAAGACTCGAATGAAGATCTTCGGACGGGCCAAAGCTGTCGAGGCGGTGGATGATCCGGAGCTGATGGCGGCGCTGGCTGTCGACGGCTACCAGGCGCGCGTCGAGCGAGCGGTGCTGATCCAGGTCGAGGCGTTCGACTGGAACTGCCGTCAGCACATCCCCGAGCTGTATCCACGCGAAGAAGTCCTGGACGCTGTCCAATCGCTGCGGGACCGGATCGCGGAGCTCGAACGGGAGAACGCGAAGCTGCGGGGGAGTATCGGCTGCGAGTGATGGACCGCCGCGTCCGAACTGAGCCGCGCTGAGCTGCGGCGTGGCACGCATCGGCCCTGGCGTTCTGTGACGCGGCGGTCACGAGGGTATTGATATTGCCGCACAAGTGGTCTCGCACCACTTGCTATAACCGTTAAACAATGTTTAGATAGTTAGGAAGTGGTGAGCATGCGACACGAACAGGTCGCTTGGGCCGGGTTGGCGGCAATGACCGTGTCGTTCGGCTTGAACTTCTCGATGGGTGTGTTCTTCGCACCGACCGCAGCCTCCTACGGGGTGAGCCCATCGGTGCTGGCGATCGCTGCCGCATTGGGGACCGCGGTGACAGGGTTCGCTCAGCCGTTCGTCGGCAGGCTGCTCGACCGCGTCGGTTCCACGCTGGTGTTGATCGGCGGACTCACGCTCATCTCGGGCAGCTACCTCGCACTTGCGGTAGTGCGTGAGACCTGGGAATTCGTGGTCGCCTACATGCTGCTCGGCGGGCTCGGCTTCGCGGCCTCGTCCACGTTGACGGTCACCACGCTGATCGGGCGATCGCACGGAAACCAGGTGGGGCCCGCTCTCACCCGCGCGGCGGTCGGCATCAACCTGGGTCAGCTGATCGGGCCGTGGGCGGCGACCGCGCTGTTCGAACCGGTCGGCGTCCGGGCGACCTATGCCCTGCTCGGTGCGGTCGGGCTCGCGGTCACCGGAATCCTGTGGGCCGTCCTGCCCGCCGATCGAGTCACCAATGCCGTTGCCAGGCGCGGGGAGTCACTGGCAGGCCGGGGCAAGGTGCTGGTCTCGTTCGGCCTGCACTCGGCGACCCTCTACGTGGTGATCTTGATGCTGCCCAAGCATGCCGTCGAGGCGGGCTGGTCGGTGGTCGGGGCCGGACGCCTGGTGGCCTTGGCCGCGTTCGCCGCCGGGATCACCTCCGCAGCCATGGTTCGGCTGCAACGTCGACACCGCCAGGAAACCCTGCTCCGCATTCTCTATCTCGTGCGCATAGTCGCACTGACACTTGCTGTTTCGTCCACCGCACCCGCCGCGCTCATTGCGGTTGCCACGCTGTTCGGTGCGGCCTCCTTCCCGATCGTTCCACTGACGATGGCCGTCATCTCGCGTGGTCTCGACCCCGCTCGAA
Organism: Nocardia sp. NBC_01009; assembly: GCF_045208035.1. NCBI lineage: Bacteria > Bacillati > Actinomycetota > Actinomycetes > Mycobacteriales > Nocardiaceae > Nocardia > Nocardia sp. NBC_01009. Next base: position 2,892,906 of record NZ_CP108695.1, read on the forward strand.
TGGGACGGACACTGTCGCCCGCATGGGTGATCCATCAACTCGCCGCCGCCGCGGGATTAGCCGTCGCCGGTCTCATCCACGCCCAAACCGACAGCTACCGAGGCTATTTCGCACTCGGGCTGGCCTTCAGCGTGGCCGCGGCATTGCTGCTCACCCCCACCAGGAAACCCGAAATCGAACTGGTCGCCAGCGCGGCCTGACCGCCGAAACCCCGAGGAAATCCATGAGCGCCACTCAGGCCAACGCGCCGCCGAGCACCCGGTCACGCAGCTCGGGGTCGTCGAGACCGCTGACCCACCGATAGTCCGTCCCGAACAGAAACAGATCACACCAACAGGAGAAATGACATGACCAACGTTCGCCACAACACCGTCGAGATCCAGGGCCTGCCGGTCTTCTACCGCGAAGCGGGCGACCCGTCCAAGCCGACACTTGTTCTGCTGCACGGCTTTCCGACCAGCTCGGCCATGTTCCGCAATCTGCTGCCCGAGTTGGCCGCGGACTACCACCTGATCGCGCCGGACCATATCGGCTTCGGCCAGTCGGCGATGCCGTCGGTGCTCGCCTTCGATTACAGCTTCGAGAAGCTGACCGAGATCACCCTGGAACTGCTGGACACCTTGGGCATCCAGCGGTTCGCCCTCTACATCCAGGACTACGGCGCTCCGATCGGGCTGCGGATCGCCTCCCGCAACCCCGCGCGCGTCACCGCGATCATCACCCAGAGCGGCAATGCCTACCTGGAGGGTTTCACGCCGTTCTGGGAGGTGCTCTTCGCGCACGCCAACGACCGGGCCACCCACGAACCCGCCGTGCGCAAGCTGCTCGAACTCGACGCGACGAAATGGCAGTACACGCATGGTGTTCCGGCCGACCGGCTGGCGCTGGTCAGCCCCGACACCTGGACTCTGGATCAGCACTACCTGGATCGCCCCGGCAACAAGGAGATCCAGCTCCAGCTGTTCGCGGATTACAAGCTCAATCTCGACGGCTATCCAGATTTCCAGAAGTACTTCGCCGAACACCGGCCGCCGGTCCTGATCACCTGGGGCGAGCACGACGAGATCTTCGGTCCCGACGGCGCCCGCGCTTTCCTGCGTGACCTGCCCGAAGCCGAACTGCACCTGCTGGACGCGGGCCACTTCGCACTGGAGACGCACGGCCCCGAGATCGCCGCGCTGATCCGCGACTTCCTCGGCCGCAAGCTCGGCTGAGCCGAAAGACGAACGGGGCGTGCTCATCACGAGGGGTGGGCACGTCCCCGGTGTCTGCCCGCGAAAGTGCCCCTTGCGCGATGCCCGGCAACCTGCGAACAGTAGGGAGATGAAGATTCTGGTGACCGGCGCGACCGGGAACATCGGCCGAATGGTCGTCGATCATCTGCTGGCCGCCGGAGCCGAGCAGGTACGGGCGCTGACCAACAACCCGCAGCGCGCTGCACTTCCCGCCGGTGTCGAGGTCGCCGAGGGCTACCTGCGCCGCGTCTCGTCGCTGCCCGCGGCCTTCGCCGGTGTGGACCGGATGTATCTCGCCCCGGTGCTCGAGACCGTGGACGAAGTCGTCGCGCTGGCACAGGATGCGGGCATCCGGCACATCGTCGACCTCTCGGGTGACGAGCACACCGAATGGCAGCCGATCGCCACCGCCGTGGCGAAGTCCGGAGTCGACTGGACCCACCTATACGCCGGCGAATTCACCGAGAACACCTTCATGTGGGCGGACCAGGTCCGCTCGACCGGTGAGATCCGCGAGCCATACCCCGATTCCGCGAACGCCCCGATCACCATGGACGACATCGCACGGGTGGCCGCCGCCATCCTGCTGTCCGACGGACACGAAGGCCGAATCCACCACCTCACGGGCCCGGAAACACTGACCAGAGCCGACCGGGTCAGGCAGCTCGCCGAAGCCATCGGCAGCCCGATCGACTTCGTGAAAGTGTCACGCGCAGCAGCGATCCAGCAGCTCACGCCGACCATGGGCGAGTTCGCCGAATGGTATGTCGACGGCCTCGAGATGATGGTCGAGCATCCGCAACAGCCGACCACCGCGGTCGCCGACATCACCGGCGCCCCGGCCACTACCTTCGCCCGGTGGGCAGCCGCTAACGCCCACCTGTTTCGCTGACGATCTGTCCGGCGTCGACCGCGCCGGGGAAGTCCGCGGCGACCTCCAGGATCGTCTGAACGAAGGTTCGAATGTAAGTGTTCTCGGCCGACGTGAGCCAGGTGAGTCCGAAGTCGATGGTCGGGGCATCGTGAAAGGGGACGAAGGCGAGTTCGGGGCGGCTGTAGTAGTCGGCCGAGCGAATGGAGGTGGGGCAGACCGCTTTACCCGCGCTCACGAGGGAGAGGACTTCCTGCCACGCAGTGGTCGCCGGGCCCCGCGGGATGGGTCGGCCCAAGGGAGTGCGGCGCGGCAGATGAAAGTCGAGAAAATACTGCGGCGGCCCGTCGATCGTGATCAGGGGGTAGTCCGTAAGGTCCTCGAGAGACACCGATTCGCGACCGGCAAGGGGGTGTGCCGCCGGAACGGTGAGTGCGCGCGGATGAGAGAAGATGACGGGGCCGGTCGTGACATCGGGTTCGTCGGCAGGAAATTCGGTGAGCTGGAGGTCGAGCTCACGGGTACGCAACGGCCCGAAGCGATCGTTGAGCGCCGCCTCTTGGATCTGGATTTCGCATCCGGGGTAGCGCGTCTGGAACAGATCACCCGTCGCGACGATGAGGTTGCCGCACCAGGCGCCGGAGAAGCCGACCCGCAAGACCCCGGTGATGCCGTGCCCATTCGCGGTCGCCTTGGCGATCGCCTGTTTGATCTGCTGGTAGCCGGGGGCCAGATCGTCACGCAGCTGACGTCCGACCGGGGTGGGTGTCACCTGACGGCTGGTGCGCACGAACAACGGTGCGCCGACCCGGCTTTCCAGCTGTTTGATCACCTGGCTGATGCGTCCCGGGGATACCCCGAGCCGCTCTGCTGTCCTGCCGAAGTGCAGTTCATCGGCCAGGACCAAAAATATCCCGATTTCGCGAAGTTCCACGCTGCTCCCGACGAGCGTGCTCGCCCACCGCTGTGGTGGACGAGCACGCCTCGTTTCGCCAATCCGCCGTTGGTCTCTACGACTCGGCGTCGAACGCGCGGGCACGCAGCGAGCGCTCGATGCCTGCTTTGCCTTCGGTGACCAGGCGGCGCAGTGCGGGCGGGTGATCGCCCGCAAGGAACTTATCGGCCGCGGCGACGGCGTCCGCGCTGATCGCCCAGGCCGGGTAGAGGCCGATCACCACGGTTTGCGCCACCTCGCTGGAGCGCCGCTCCCAGACACCGGGGACCTCGGCGAAGTACCGGTCCAGATAGGGCGTCAGCAGCTCGTCCTGACCGGCCGGTGCGAAGCCGCCGACAATCGAGCGGGCGGTGATGTTGGCGACCGAATCGTCGCCCATCACCGTCGCCCAGGCCTGCTCTTTTACCTCGGCGATCGGTCGCGCCGTCGAGGCCGCGGCGGCCTGCCGCTTGCCTGCCGCGGTCGGGTCGTTGGCCAGTTCCTGGTCGATCACCGGGGTGCTCGTACCGTCGGCGTCGATCTCGCCTGCGGCCGCGAGTGCGGTGACGATCCGCCAGCGCAGGTCGGTGTCGACGGTCAGGCCGGGGAGGCCGACCTCGGCGGGATCGCCGTCGAGCACTTCGCGCAGCACCTCGGTGTGCCATGCGGACAGTTTGGCGCCGGTGAGTGCGTTGACGAAGGCGAGTTGATGGTCGGAGCCCGGCTCGGCCTCACGGGCGAGCTCGAGCAGACGGTTGGCGAACTCCTGCCAGCCGGTGGCCGCGGCCCACGCGGGATCGGCGTAGCTGCCGATGGCGGTGTTGGCCTGCATCAGCAGCCGTTGCACCACACCGATTTCGGTCTCCGCTCCGATGCCGCGCTGGACGAGTGCGACGAAGTCGCGTGCTCGCATCTCGGCCTGCCGTGTCATTTCCCACGCGGCCGACCACGCCAGGGTGCGGGGGAGCGGCTGTGCGATATCGCCGATGCGGTTCACCAGCACGTCGAGCGAATCGGGGTCGAGGCGCACCGAGCAGTAGGTGAGGTCGTCGTCGTTGACCAGCACCAGCTTGCCGCGCGCAACGCCGACGAGTTGGGGGACCTCGGTGCGCTCGGCCGCCTCTAGGTCGAGTTCGATGCGCTCGGTGCGGACCAGCTTTCCGTCCTGGTCGTCGTAGACGCCGATGGCCAGACGGTGCACGCGCCGCTCGCCCGCGCCGGGCGCCGCGCCTTCCTGGACGACCGCGAACGACGAGAACGTACCGTCGGCGGCCACTTCGAAGTCCGGGCGAAGGATATTGAGGCCGGTGGTCTTGAGCCACTGGGTGCCCCAGGTCGACAGGTTACGGCCGGACGACTTCTCCAGTGCCCTCAGCAGGTCGTCGAAAGTGGCATTGCCGTAGGCATGTTCGGCGAAGTACGCGCGCAGCCCGGCCAGGAACGGCTCGAGGCCGACGTAGGCGACGAGCTGCTTGAGCACGCTCGCGCCCTTGGCGTAGGTGATGCCGTCGAAGTTCACCTCGACCGCCGCCAGATCGGGGATGTCCGCGGCGATCGGGTGGGTGGAGGGCAGCTGGTCCTGCCGGTAGGCCCAGGACTTCTCCACATTCGCGAACGTGGTCCAGGCACTGGTGTATTCGGTGGCGTCGGACTGGCACAGCACCGAGGCGAAGGTCGCGAACGACTCGTTGAGCCACAGGTCGTCCCACCACTTCATGGTGACCAGGTCGCCGAACCACATGTGCGCCATTTCGTGCAGCACCGTCTCCGCGCGCCGCTCGTAGGAGGCGCGGGTGACCTTGGACCGGAAGACGTAGTCCTCCAGGAAAGTCACCGCGCCGGCGTTCTCCATGGCGCCCGCGTTGAATTCGGGCACGAACAGCTGGTCGTACTTGCCGAAGGCATAGGGCACGCCGAAGTTCTTGTGGTAGAAGCCGAATCCCTGCTTGGTCTCGGTGAAGAGCCGGTCGGCGTCCATGTACTCGGCCAGCGAGGCGCGGCAGTAGATGCCGAGCGGGATGGCGCCGTGGTCGTCGGTGTAGACATCGGTCCACGCGGTGTACGGTCCGGCGATCAGCGCCACCAAGTAGGTGCTCATCTTCGGGGTGGTGCGGAAGATGTGCTTACCGGGGTCGGCGGCAAGGGTTTCCACGACAGCGCTGTTGGAGATGACCTTCCAGTCGACAGGCGCGGTGACCGAGATGTCGAAGGTGGCCTTGAGATCCGGCTGGTCGAAGCAGGCGAACATGCGCTTGGCGTCGGCGGTCTCGAACTGTGAGTACAGGTAGACGGTGTCGTCGGTCGGATCGACGAAGCGGTGCAGGCCCTCACCGGTGTTGGAGTACTGGCAGTCCGCCTCCACCACGAGCTCGTTGCGCTCGGCGAGGTCGATCAGCGTGATCCCGGTGGACTCGTCGTAGTCGGCGACATCGACCGGCCGGCCGTTGAGGACCGCCGAGCCGACCCCGCGCGCCACGATATCGATGAAGGTGCTCGCACCCGGGGTGGCGGTGAAGGTGACCGTGGTCCGGGAGGAGAACGTCTGCTCGCCCGGTTTGCCCGCCCCGTCGGTCAGGTCGAGTTCGATGCGGTAGTTCTCGACCGACACTGTCGAGGCGCGTTCGATCGCCTGGTCACGAGTCAGGTTGGGTGCAGACATGAGTCTCCTTCGTTGGTCGAAGAACTGTGCCCGGGCAGGCACGACAGTGACCACAATGCCACCTCGGTAAGGTTGCCCGCGCGGAACTTTTTCTCATAAACCCTATCGACCAGGATCGGAGCTGCGACGTGAAGCACATCCACGCGGGAAAGGTGCGCGACCTCTACGAGGACGGCGATACCCTGCTGCTCGTGGCCACCGACCGGGTGTCGGTGTACGACGTGTCGCTGCCCACCCCCATCCCGGACAAGGGCAAGCTGCTGACCCAGCTGTCGAACTGGTGGTTCGAGTTCTTCGCCGACATCCCCAACCATGTGCTGTCCACCACCGATGTACCCGCCGAATTCGCAGGCCGCGCCATCCGGGTCAAGCCGTTGAAGATGGTGCAGGTCGAATGCATCGCGCGCGGTTACCTGGTCGGCATGGGGCTGCGCGAGTACCAGCGTGACGGCGCGGTTTCCGGCGTGCGGCTGCCCGCGGGTCTGCGCGAGGGCGACAAGCTGCCCGAGCCGATCTTCACTCCGACCACCAAGATCTCCGATACCGGGCACGACGAGTTCATGACCTTCGACGATGTCGTGAATCAGGAGGGCCGCGAGGTCGCCGAGCGGCTGCGCGATCTGACCCTCGACCTGTACTCCCGCGGCGCGGCGCACGCGGCCGAGCGCGGTGTCATCGTCGCCGATACCAAGGTCGAATTCGGCTGGGACGGTGAAACGCTGACGCTCGGCGACGAGGTGCTCACGTCGGACTCGTCGCGCTTCTGGCCTGCCGACGAGTGGGAGCCGGGCCGCCCGCAGCGCTCCTTCGACAAGCAGTTCGTCCGGGACTGGTCCACCTCGACCGGCTGGGACAAGGAGCCACCCGGCCCGGAAATCCCCGCCGACATTGTCGAAGCGACCCGGCAGCGCTATATGCAGGCCTATGAGTTGATCACCGGAAAGACCTGGAGCGCGTAGCTCGCAGTTGCGACGCGGGCGGGCACCGTTCACTTCCGTGGTGAACGGTGGGGTGGGTGTGCAGATGTCCGCTCAGGCCGGTGTCCGGCCGGTGAGATATTCGACAAGGCGGTCCACATACGGCCGCTGGCCGGTGCCCAGTTTGTCCTGTGCGGTGGCAAGGTCGAACCATGCCGCGCGGTCGATTTCGGGGAACAGCGCCATCCGACCGGAACGTGGCGGCCACTCCATCTCGAATGTTCCCGGCACCACCTGTGCCGGATCCAGGTCCGCCTCGATCGCCCACACGGTGAGGTTCTTTGCGCTCTTGCCGCTGCCGTAGCGCACTTCACCCAGCGGTATCCACTCACCGTCCGGCACGGGCAGGCCGAGCTCCTCGGTGAACTCGCGACGCGCCGCAGCAGCGGCGTCCTCAGTGTCCGGTTCGTACTCGCCTTTCGGAATCGACCAGGCGCCGTTGTCTTTACGCGCCCAGAACGGTCCACCCATATGTCCGATGAGGACCTCGGTGTCGCCCGAGGTCCGGCGGAACAAGAGAATTCCCGCGCTGTATTTGCCTGCCACAGCAAGCAGTCTGCCGTGCACTGTCGGGACGCTCCGGACGGACACGGCGGTTGCGCCCTCCACATCGCAGAGCCGCGTTCGCGCTTGCCTTCTGATAGGTGTGTTCCGCACCCGTCGGGAACCGACGCCGCTGATCGGTCGAGAGGCGGGAAGTCGACGGGCCGCTCGTGATCCCGACGAGTTCGGCCGGTCAGTGCTCCGGAGGCATGCGACGGAGTCGGGCGGCGCGGATGGTCAAGTAGTCGCGCTCGGGGGTGCTGGTGGTGCGGCCCGCTGCGGCGGTGTACGAGGTGATGGCGGCGTCGACATCGCCTGCCATTTCGTAGAGGTGGCCACGGACGGCGTCGAGCCGATGGTTGCCCGCCAGTTGGTTGTCGAGGGTGTCGGCCAGTTCGAGACCGGCGGTGGGGCCGTGCACCATGGCGGTGGCGACGGCGCGGTTGAGGGTCACCATCGGATTCGGGGCCATGCGTTCGATCATGTTGTAGAGCACGAGGATTCGGAGCCAGTCGGTGTCCTCGGGGCGTAAGGCTTCGGCGTGCAGGACGGCAATCGCGGCCTGGAGTTGGTAGGGGCCCGTGAGGCCACGTGCGAGGGTGCTGGTCGTCAGCGTCACACCTTCGGTGATCGCCGCGCGGTCCCACAGCGCGCGATTCTGCTCGGCGAGCGGAATCAGTTCGCCATGCGCCCCGGTGCGCGCGGCGCGGCGGGCGTCGGTGAGCAACATCAGCGCGAGCAGGCCGGTGACCTCGGTGTCCCCGGGCAGCAGCCGGTGGATCGACCTGCTCAGGCGAATCGCCTCGGTGGACAGATCGGTGCGATGCAGATTCGGACCCGAGCTGGTGGTGTGGCCTTCGCTGAAGATCAGATAGAGCACGTGCAGCACCACTCCGAGCCGTTCCCGCCATTCGGCGTCGCCCGGTCGCGCGAAGGGGCGATCGAGAGTGGACAACCGCTTCTTGGCGCGCGAGATACGTTGCGCCATAGTGGTCTCCGGCAACAGGAAGGCGTGGGCGATCTCGCTCGTTGTGAGACCCCCGACGGCGCGCAGCGTCAGTGCGATCGCGCTCGCCGAGGATAGTGCCGGATGGCAGCACAGGAAGAACATGGCAAGCGTGTCATCGCGATCGACTGCTTCCGCGCCGGACACGTCTTGCTCGAAAACCATTGTCTCCCTGCGCCGCCGGGCCACCTCGGCGCGCACCACGTCGGCCATCCGGCGCTGTGCCACCTGGATGAGCCAGCCGCGCGGGGTGTCCGGCAGTCCCTCGGTCGGCCATTGCGTCGCCGCCGCGATCATGGCCTCCTGCAGCGCGTCCTCAGCGGTGTCGAAGTCACCGAATCGGCGCACCAGGATGCCGAGGACCTGCGGTGCGAGTTCGCGCAACAGATCCTCCGTGCCGACAGGCAGCGTCCCGGTCACTGTGCGATTGTCCGCGACGCGACGATGGGGGACAAGATCACAGCGCACCTGTTCGCTCGGTAGGTGCGCAACGGTGTGAAGTGCCCTCGGCAGTCGCTGTGGTGAGCCGAGCGGTGGTGTTCCCGGCTCGGCTGGTCATGCGGTCCTGGCGTCGGGGTTTTCGGTGGTGTCGCCGGCTCGGCCCGTCGTGCGGTCCTGGCGTCGGCGTGTTCGGTTTCGACGCTGGGTGGTGCCGTCTGCGCCGCGGCGTTCTAGTGCAACGCTGATCCGGACGGCCGCCGCGCCGGGTCCGGTCACTGCTCGCTGGCAGGAGCGCCCATCACCGCACGCACCTCGATGTACTCGCCGATCGGCTGGCCTCCGGGGCCGGGGGCTGCCGACGCCTTGGCGGCGATCTCCACGGCGCGCTCGGGGCTGTCCACGTCGACAATCCAATACCCGGCCAGGAACTCCTTGGTCTCCGGGAACGGTCCGTCAGTGATCACCGGCGCGGACCGCCCGTCCGAGCTGACCAGCTGCGCCTGGTCGGGTCCGGCCAGGCCCTGCGCGTCGACGAGCTCGCCGGACTTGGTCAGCTCCTGGCCGAGCATTCGCTGGAAGTCGATGTGCGCCTGGATCTCCTCGGGCGTCCACTCGGTGATCGGGGTGTCGCAGTGGGCGGCGGGGCTGTAGGTCTTCAGCAGCATGTACTTCATGGCACGGCTCCTTGCCGTTCGGTGCGTCCATGCGACGCTCTCGCGGTGAGGTCGGAGCCCGCGGTTCCGGTTCGACATATTCTGGGTGTTCGAAATGTGATTTGCATCACAAGAATTGGTCAGAGGGGCGCGGTGGTGTCGGCGAGCCGTTCCGGGTCGACCTGTTCGCCGATCAGGTCCTTGATCCGTTCGGTCACATCCCAGACATTGACGTTCATCCCGGCGAGCACCCGGTTGTCGGCATCGACCCAGAACGCAACGAACTCGCGCTTCGCCAGATCGCCGCGCACCACCACGCGCGCGTAGTCGCCGGGTGCGGCGTACCCGGTGTACTCCATGCCGAGGTCGTATTGATCGGTGAAGAAGTAGGGCATGCGGTCGTAGGACGCGGACTTGCCGAGCATGGTCGCGGCCGCGACGGCGGGCTGGTTGAGCGCAGTCGCCCAGTGCTCCACCCGAATTCGGCGCCCGAGCACAGGGTGCTGCTGCTCGGCGATATCACCGACGGCGACGATATCCGGGTCGCTGGTGGCGAGGCTCGCATCGACGAGCACCCCGCCGTCGACGGCGAGCCCGGCATCGGCGGCCAGTTCGATGTTCGGCCGGGCGCCGACCGCGACCAGCACCGCGTCGGCATCCACAACGCTGCCGTCGCCGAGCCGGACCCCCGTGGCTGTCTCGTCGTGCGTGACGATCTCGGTGACCTGAGTGTCGAAGCGGAAATCGACTCCGTGCGCCCGGTGCAGATCCGCGAACACCGCGCCCATCTCCGGTCCGAGCGCCCCGAGCAAGGGCAACTCGGCGGTTTCGACAATCGTCACCTCGACCCGGGCCGCGCGGGCCGCGGCGGCCACCTCCAGCCCGATCCAGCCCGCACCGATGATCACAATCCTGCGGGCCTTGCCGAAGAGGTCGATGAGGGTGTCGGAGTCGGCGATGGTGCGCAATGTGTAGACGTTGGGGGCTTCGGCCCCCGGAATCGGCACCCGACGTGGCGTCGAACCGGTCGCCAATGCCAGCTTGGTGTAGGGCAGTGTCGAATCGTCCGGCAGCGTGACGGTCTTCGCCACCGGATCGATCGCGGTGACGGTGGTGCCGAGCCGCAGATCGATGTGGTGGTCGCGGTACCACTGCGCCGGATCCACGGTGAAATCGGCGAGCGCTTTCTTGCCTGCCAGATGTTCTTTCGACAGCGGTGGTCGTTCGTAAGGCAGGTGCTCCTCGGCGGCGATCACTGTGACGGCCCCGTCGAAATCGTTGTCTCGCAGCGCTTCCGCGAGCTTGGCTGCGGCCAGCCCGCCGCCGACGATGACGAAACGCCGATCAGAGGTCATTGCGGACTCCTTGTCGAGAGGGAACCGGACTCCTGCGCTTTCACCCTACTGGGACAGGTCGTCGTCGTTCTCGAAAACGACCCACCGGAAAAATGGACCCGAAGTCGGGAACGAATCGCGCGATCGGGTGGTTGGCCCAAATGGCGGCGAGGCGAATTTCCGCCGCGCTACGAGCATGTGATCGAGAGGAAGCGACCTGTGAGCGCCGAAAAGGATGTTGCCGACTTCTGGTTCGACCCGCTGTGCCCATGGTGCTGGATCACCTCGCGCTGGATCCTCGAGGTCGAGCAGGTGCGCGATATCGAGGTCCGATTCCACGTCATGAGCCTGTCGGTGCTGAACGAGGGCCGGGATGGTTTGCCGGAGCAGTACAAGGAATTGCTCGCCACCGGCTGGGGCCCGGTCCGGGTCGCGATCGCCGCTGCGCAGGAGCACGGCGACAAGGTGCTCGCGCCGCTCTATGCCGCCATGGGATCACGTATCCACAACCGGCGCGCGGAGTACGAGCGGGAGTCGCAGGCGGAATTCCTCGCCGCGGTGATCGCCGATTCGCTCGCCGAGGTCGGCCTGCCCGCCGAGTTGGCCGAGGCCGCCGAAAGCACCGACTACGACGAGGCGCTGCGCAAGAGCCACCACGAGGGCATGGACAAGGTCGGCCCCGATGTCGGCACCCCGACGATTCACATCAACGGCAACGCCTTCTTCGGTCCGGTGCTTTCCCGGATCCCGCGCGGCGAGGAAGCGGGCAAGCTCTGGGACGGCGCGGTCGCGCTGGCGTCCTACCCGCACTTCTTCGAGCTCAAGCGCACCCGCACCGAAGACCCCGCCTTCGACTAGACGGGCTGTTCGCCGTCGATCGGTGGCAGCGCAGCATGCGATGCCACCGATCGCGCCCGGTTACGGCACGGGTTTCGGCGGTAGCGCCGGGACTTCGCCGTAGCTGCCCGGGTAGTTGCCCGCCGGGGGAGCACCCGCGGGTCGACTCGGACGCAGGAACATATTGCCGTGCCTGCTGCGATCACGCAGCGCCCACATGCGCCAGGTCAGCACCGGGTGCGAGGACATGGCGTTGACGATCCAGACGAAGAAACCCTTCTCGGTCGCCGCCCGGTCGGCCATCTCGTCGTAGCCGACGAGGGTGTTCATGTACTTGCCCGCGGCGAGGGTGCCCATGGCCGTCGGCGCGCCGAGGTGCCGGTAGCAGTAGCCGTGATTGTCGGCGGTGTACTCCTGTGCGCGGATCAGCGAGCTGCCGAGGATCGGCAGGAACGGCACCAGGTACATGCCGAGCTGCCGCCAATAGGACACATGGCCCGCGGCGATATGCCCGACCTCATGGCCGATGATGAAGGCCAGCGCATCGGGTTCCCGCGCCGTCCCGCCGACTTCGAAGAGATCGCTGTAGACCGCGACGAAGCGGCGGAATCCGTGCCCGGAGGCGAAGGCGTTGATCTGGCCGTTGCCGAGCAGCACGTAGGCGTCGGGCACCTTCTTCATACCGAATCTGGCTGCCGCCTCGACCACCATCCGATAGCCCTCGGGAAATTGAGTCGGCGACATCTTGACGCCGTTGACCCGCAGACTCGCGAAGGTCTGACCGCGCACCAGCCACACCAGCAGCGGCGCGGCGAGAAACAACAGGATGTACTCGTTGATGGTGCCGAGCGCCGCGAACAGGATCGCGAACATGAACGTGACAACGGTGAGCATGACGACGACGATCAGCAGCGGAATCTCCCAGCTGTGCCGAGCCGGCATCCCGAAGGGCGACAGCCCGCGCGGCTGCTGTTGCGGCGGCACCGCGGGCGGCATCGGCGCCCCGCCGTACGGTGCGGGGCCGTAGGGAGCCGTGGGATAAGGACCGGTGGGATAGGGCACGCCCGGATAGGGATTGGGCACCGGCGGATACTGCGCCGAGCCGTAGGGTGCCGCGGCCGCGTCCTGAGCCTGTGCCCACCCGGCCCGCTGCGGGGTGTAGGGGTCGACCGGCGGGCCTGCCTGCTGGGGTTCGTGCGGCTGCATGGGAAGAACTCTATTCAGAATCCGGTCTGCGGGTCCGGCCATCGGCTCCGCCCACCGGTCGGCCTCGATCGGTGGGCGGCCCGGCTCGGGCGCTGGATCAGCCTGTGGCTGAGGATCGTTGGGCATGGGAAGCCACTCTGTTCGGTCGGCGGGACAGGCTTGCCGCACGCGGTGCCGGGCGACCATCGGCGCCGTCGCGCATCGTGCACAATTGGTTTCGGGGGAGGGCGGTGCGGGTGTTGATCCTGTGCCGTGTCGTCTCCCGATCCCTCTCGCGACCCCACCGAAGCGGCCTGACACAATCGCTGCCATGCGCGTATACCTGGGTGCCGACCATGCCGGTTTCGAACTGAAGAATCTCGTCAAGGCCCATCTGGAGCAGGCGGGCCACGAGGCCGTCGATTGCGGCGCCCTCGAATACGACGCTGTCGACGACTACCCCGCGTTCTGCATCGAGGCGGCCCGCCGTACCGTCGCCGACCCCGGCAGCCTCGGGCTCGTCTTCGGTGGCAGCGGCAACGGTGAGCAGATCGCCGCGAACAAGGTGCCCGGCGCCCGCTGCGCTCTTGCCTGGAGCGTCGAGACCGCGACGCTGGCGCGTGAGCACAACAATGCTCAGCTGATCGGCATCGGCGGCCGCATGCATTCCACCGAGGAAGCACTCGCCATCGTCGATGCCTTCCTCGCGGCCGAGTGGTCCGACGAAGAGCGCCACCAGCGCCGCATCGACATCCTCGCCGAGTACGAAAAGACCGGTGTCGCACCGGCCGTTCCCGCGTACTGATCCGGGCGCGGTCGTCATCAACTGTGCCTGAGGGACATACGCTGCACCGTCTCGCGAAGCTGCATCAGCGGCGCCTCGCGGGCGGTGCGGTGCGGGTGTCGAGCCCGCAGGGGAAGTTCGCAGCCGGGGCCGCGCGGGTCGATGGCCAGCTGCTGGTGCGGGCCGAGGCGTGGGGCAAACACCTACTGCACCACTACGAGTCGGGGCTCGTCGTGCACGTGCATCTCGGACTGTACGGGAAGTTCACCGAGGCGCCGGTGCCGATGGGTGAGCCGATCGGGCAGGTACGGATGCGGATGTTCGGCAGCGGATCGGGCGAGCAGCCCGGCTTCGGCACCGACCTGCGCGGCCCGACTGCCTGCGAGGTGTACACCGACGCCGAGGTGGCGGCGCTGACCGATCGGCTCGGCCCCGACCCGCTGCGGCGCGGCGCCGACCCGGATCGGGCCTGGCAGCGAATTCACCGCTCGCGCAGGTCGATCGGCGCATTGCTGATGGATCAGCAGGTGCTCGCCGGTGTCGGCAACGTCTACCGGGCGGAACTGCTATTCCGGCACGGCATTTCGCCACAGCGGCCAGGGACTGCGCTGAGCGCCGACGAGTGGGCCGCGATGTGGACCGATCTGGTCGCGCTGATGCGGGTCGGTGTGCGGGTCGGCAAGATGGTCGTCGTCCGGCCCGAACACGACCACGGTGAACCGTCCTACGCGGTCGACCGGCCACGGACCTACGTCTACCGCCGTCCCGGCTCGGCATGCCGTGTCTGCGGCACTCCGATCCGGCATGCCGTGCTGGAGACGCGAAACCTGTTCTGGTGCCCCAGCTGCCAAGCAGGCTGACCCACAGCCGCAGTGCGGACGTAGAACGCTGTGCGGGTCGTCCTCAGCCTGCGACGGCCGTCTTGATCTCCGGTTCGTCGGATTCGGCGAGTGCGAACCGCTTGCCGCCCGCGGTCTTCGCCGAGTACATCGCGCGATCTGCCCGGCGCAGCAGGTCGGTGAAATCGCAGGGGCTGCCCGGTGCGCAGTAGGCGGTGCCGACGCTGGCCGAGACCGGCACCGGCCCGGCCGTCGACCACACCGGGTCGCGCAGCGCACCGACGATCTGGTGCGCGAGATCGCCGAGGGTGTTGTGATGTGGATTGGTGGCGAGTACGAATTCGTCGCCGCCGTAGCGGCAGATCACGGTGTCCGGCGGACAGATCTCACGCAGCCTGCGCGCGAGCTCGACGAGCACCTCGTCACCGACCGCGTGGCCGAAGCTGTCGTTGATCTGCTTGAAGCGGTCCAGGTCGATCAGCAGCAGGCCGACGCCGCGGGTCGGATCGGCCGCCATCAGCCGGACCTGGTCCTGCAGCAGTGTGCGGTTGGCCAGATCGGTCAGCGCATCGTGGGTCGCCTCGTGGCGCAGTCGATGCTGCAACGCGGCAATTTCCTGCACCCGTAGCGACACCGCGGCCGAAATATGTTGTTCCTGCTGCGCGAGTGCGCGCTCCTGTAGGGCCTGGGCATAGCTGTCGATGGCTTGGCTGGCGACCAACGGCCAGCGCGTGGCGACCAACGATCCCGGTGCGCCAGCCGGGAAGCCGAGCAGCCACCTGGTGGCCTGCGCCAACATCCTGGTCCTTTCGAACGGGGCCTCGACCAGCCGGGCGCCGAGCATCCGCGCCTCTGGCACGGGGAACGGCTCGGACTTGGCCAGTTGCAGCAGTCGTTCGATGATCTCGATCAATACCGGTTCCAGTTGCCTGGGTGCCGCGTGCGAACCCGGCTCGGCGCAGACAGCACGCGCCCAGGCTCGGGCCATGGCGGCTACCGGGGGCTCGATGTCGGTCGCCATCGCACTCACCCGGCACAGCTCGAGTCGGTAGCGCGGTGTGTTGAACCCACACCGGCGCCGGCCTCACCCCGATCGTTCTCACTGCCATGCGGCTGTGTCCACCTTGCCTGGTGCACGCTCACCGCCCCCTTTCCAGATACCCCCGTCCGGCAAAAAGGATCCTAGCAAGCCACCCGGCTTCGAAAAACGCTGTTTTACAACGTGTTCCCGAACCCATACGAATGGCGATCGGGTATGTCATCGCTATCGAGGTCCGGGCGTTACACATGAATTTCGTTCGCTGGGAAGTCGCGAACCGACACGCCGACGGCGCGCCGGAGCGGGTCCGAAGTAGGAGCGAACCCACCCTGCTCGTCGGCCATAGCCGCGACCTACAACCAGAGGTCAACCCGGGGCCGTACCGGCGAGAACGATTGCGGCGCACCGGTCCGCGTGGGGCGATTAGCGTTTCCGAAGCGACGTTCGGTACAGTCGGTACGCACACGGCATCGTGGCGATCCCATTGATGTCGTATGCCTGCGGGTGTAGTTCAATGGTAGAACCTCAGCCTTCCAAGCTGATGGTGCGGGTTCGATTCCCGTCACCCGCTCCACACAGGGTTATTCATCCTCTGCGGCGGCCGATACCGCCGCGAGGGCAACGGGGTGTAGCGCAGCTTGGTAGCGCATCCGCTTTGGGAGCGGAGGGTCGCAGGTTCAAATCCTGTCACCCCGACAACAGTTCGACAGCAATGTTCTCCGGCCTGTCGGCCGTGGCGTTGCCGTGATCGGCCAGCCCGCCCGGTTCCGGCAGCGGGTCCCCCACCCCCTCGGTTGTAGCTGTCGGGCGTGCTGGGAAGAAGCGGTGCGGTAGCGGCCGGTGCATTCGGCGTCCCGAGCTTCTGTTACCGACCTCGGGTTCGATACGGATGTGGTTCGCAGCTGGTTCCCAGGCTGGTCTTAGAATTCGCGGGTTCGATCCCAGGTGTCGTTGATCGACATCGGATTCACCCACTGGGAGAGGTTTCGAACATGAGGTCCACATCGAGTCGTATCCGGATCGCCGTGGCGGGCGGCGTGCTCGCCGTCGGCGCATCGGCGGCGCTGTTGGTTCCCGGAATCGCCGCGGCAGCGCCGGGCGGGCCGGGCCACCTGCTCGCCGAAACGACGTGCTCCTTCGCTCAGGTGGATGCCGCGCTGCACGCGGCGGCCCCCGAGCTCGCTGCCCGCCTCGACGCCAACCCTGATCGCAAGGCGAAGCTGGAGCAGTTGCTGAATCTGCCGCCCGAGCAGCGCAAGGCTGCCATCCAGCAGCGTCTCGACGATCCCAAGGTCAAGGAGCGCATCGAGGAGCACCGCGGGAAGATCGAGGAACGCCGCAACGACCCGCGCTTCACCGAAATGCGCGACAAGATGCAGACCGTGGCCGACACCTGCCACAACTACTGAGCGCGAACACCCGCCGTCGCCTGCCGCAACACGGCACGCGCCGGCGGGTGTCTGTGTTTGGATTATTCGCATGTCCTATAAGGCCGACCCACGCGTCGACGCTTATATCGACGCGCTACCCGAGTGGCAGCAGCGGATCTGTCGGGAGGTTCGCGAACTGGTGCACGAGGCGGACTCTGAGGTCGTCGAGACGGTCAAGCGGAACGTCCAGCCGTACTTCGTGCTGGATGGCAATATCTGCGCGCTGCTCGCGGCGAGACTGCACGTCAATGTGTTCCTCTACGACGGCGCCATCGTGCCGGACCCCGAGGGCATCATCACCGCAGGTCACGACAACAAGACCGCGCGCACGGTGGCGATCCGCGAGGGGGAAACCCTCAATGCTCCGGCGCTGTTGACCATGGTCCGCCAGATCATCGCCAACAACCGCGCCGGTGGGTGGCGAAAGCTGAAGGCGCAGGAGTCGGGTCAGTAGCCGATCGTGAAGCGGCGCTGCACGAATCGCGGCAGCTCGGCCTCATCGAGCAGCGCGATGGCGGCGTCCTCGATCGAAATGCGGCTGTGACCGTCGGCATCGAGCACCGGCTGATCGCCGCCGACGCGGTAGCGGCCGGTGCGTTCGCCCGGTGCGATCAGTTCGGCGGGGCTGAAGTAGGTCCACCACCGGTTCGAACTACGCAGCACGGTCAGTGCGTCGCGGTGGCCGCGCACCGCCGCCGCGTACTCCCGGGGCAGGCCGACGCTGTCGAGGGTGTCGGTGAGGCGCTGGTCGTCGTCGGCGGTGACCCGGCCCGGCGCGAATTCCAGGCTGCCCGCGCCGCCCACGACGATCAGGCGGGTGCGTGGATGGCTGCCGAGCGCCTGGACCAGCGAGCGCGCCGCGGTCGCGTAGACGGTCGGGTCGGCGATCGATGTCGCCACCGTGCCCGCGAAATCCGTTGCGGCATTGCCTGGCTGATAGCAGCTGATCAGCACGTCCATCCCGGGCAGGGCGGCCGCGACGGCGGCGCTGTCGAACACGTCGAGGCTGCGCCAGGCGACGTTCGGCTGATCGGCGGCCTGTCCACTCGCATCTCTGCTGAACGCGGTGACGTGATGGCCGCGGGCTACGGCTTCGGCGTGCACCCGCCTGCCGATAGTGCCGGTCGCGCCGATGATTCCGATGAACATGGTTCTCCTAGAGCTGTTTGGTACGGCGTGTAAAAACTATACGCCGTGAAGTTTCTATGCTACGTCTAGTTTCTGCACACCGCTGTAAAGTGGCCTCCGTGGCCACTGCGGCGCCGAGCAGGCGGGAACTACGACGTTCCGAGACGACAACCGAGATCAAGCAGGTTGCCCTGCGCCTGATGGCCGATGGCGGACCCAGCGCGATCACCCTGCGAGCGATCGCCCGCGAGATGGGCATGACCGCCAACGCGGTCTACAGCTACTTCGCCACCCGCGATGACCTGGTCACCGCGCTCATCAACGACGTGTACAGCGAACTCGCCGACACCGTCGAAGCGGCGCGGGACGCCTGCCCGCCGGCCGACCCCGCAGGCCGAATCCTGGCCTGGGCCTGCGCCTTCCGCGAATGGGCTTTGGCCAATTCCGAGGGTTTCCGCCTCATCTACGGCGATCCGGTGCCCGGCTATCAGCCACCGGCGGGCGGTGCGGCCCCCGAGGCCGAGCATCGGGTGTGCGCGGGCCTCACCGGCCTGGCGGCAGGCGCTTGGCCGCATGCCGAAAAGCTGTACGCGGACAGCGGCTTCGAGTGGTCGGACTTCGACGACGAACTCGTCGGCGAGGTCGCGCAGGACTTCCCGGGATTGCCCCCGGCCGCCATCGCGATCGCGCTACGCATCTGGGGCCACCTGCACGGCCTGGTCTCCTTGGAGATCCTGGGCCACCTGCGCTCACAAACAAATGCCCCGGACAAGCTCTACCGCAACGAAATCGGCCACCTCGTGCGCTCCCTCGGCCTCACACTGCCGAAACAGCCGACCTGACCGGCCATCGACGCCTGGAGGGGGCCTCCACAGCCGACCGTGTATTCACGCCGAGCGGCGGCCTGTCCTTGCCGACGCCCGGCCGGTCAGCTCGCCGCCGCGATGCGTCGAGGTGACCGGAGGCGCTCGGTGTCTGCCGAGCGGCGGCGGGCTCGGGCCGGTCAGCTCGCCGCCGCGGTGGTATCGAGGTGACCGGAGGCGCTGTCGGTGTCTGCCGAGCAGGCGGCGCGCTCGGACATGGCGGCGAGCATGGGCAGGCGGGCGTCGCCGAGTGACATGGCGTGGTTGCCGAGGTGGTTGGTGACGAAGCCGATCGACAGGCCGAGTCGAGGTACGGCGATGCCGCCGGAGCCGCCGATGCCGAAGTGGCCCAATGCATGCCTGGTGAGTTTGGCGCCGACGATGGCGCGGTGGTAGCCGAGGGCGAAATGGGGTGCGGCGCCGAGGACGTAGTCGTAGCGGCCGTTCGGCGGCATCTCGGCGATGCGGCGGGTGGTCTCGGGCCGCAGCAGGCGGCGGTGGCCGACCATGCCGTCGTTGGCGATGGCGCCGTACATCTTGGCCAGCGAGCGTGCGGTGAAAACGCCGTTCCAGCCAGGCATCATGGCGTCGTAGGGACGCCGGCCGAGGGTCATGTCGGCCCAGCCGTCGTAGATGGCGCTGCGCGCCGAGCGGACGATTCGCACCGCCGCGAACGGGGCGATCAGCGTGTCGAACGGCACTCCCGCGACGCCGAGGCGGGGTGCGAGCTGGGTCAGGCGGTGACGCTGATGCTCGGGCACGCCGAACCAGAAGTCGTTGTCGCCGAGCGGTTCGGCGAGTTCGTTGCGCACCACCTCGAGGAAGCTGCGGCCGGTGGCCCGCTGGGCGATCTCCGCGACGAGTGTGCCGAAGGTCAGGCCGTGATAGCCGGACGCGCGCAATCGCATCGGGTCGGGCGCGGAGGCGGCCATGGCGGCCGCGACGGCGTCGTGGTCGAGCAGGTCGTCCGGGTTCTCGACCAGGCCGCGGGTGCGCTGCAGCCCGGCGCGATGGTTGAGGACCTCACGAATCGTGATGTCCGCCTTGCCGTTCGCCGCGAACTCCGGCCAGTAGGTCGCCACCGGCTCGTCCAGGTCGAGCACGGCGCGTTCGACGAGGCGATGTGCGATGGTCGCTGCGACGCCCTTGCCGGTCGAGTACGACAGCGCCATGGAGTCCGCCCGCCAGCGTCGGTCGGTGTCGGCCCAACCCGCCCAGATGTCGAGGACGGGCTCGCCGTGCAAATAGACCGCAAGCCCGCCCCCGCCCTGACTCTTGCGGCGAAACATCGAGAAGAACTTGGCGGCGACCGCGGTGAACCGGTCGTCGATCAGCATGTGGCCTGGCGCGTCGATGCTCGCAGCGGGCATGGTCAGACTCCTTTGTCTGTCAAAAATGCCTGCAAGCTGGCACGTAACAGTTGCAAGCAGCGTGCTAACGCAAACTGTAACGGGTGTCACTTACGGGCGGCAATGGTCGCTTGCTCAACCGCAGTCGAGACCACTGCCGCCCGGCGACACGATGCCGTCGACCAGCGACTGATTCCGGTCGCTACCCGGCTTCACCGGGTAGCGACCGGCTTGTTTTCGGCGGTCAGAGCCGAGGATCGACCGGCTCGGCTTCGAGGGCGAGGACCGCGAAGACGGCCTCGTGGACACGCCACAGCGGTTCGCCCGCGACGAAACGATCCAGCGCCTCCAAGCCGAGTGCATACTCGCGCAGCGCCATCGACCGCTTGCGGCCGAGGCCGCGAGTGCGTAGGCGTCGAAGGTTGTCCTCGCGCAAGTACTCCGGGCCGTAGATGATCCGAAGGTACTCGGGTCCACGGCATTTCACGCCCGGCTGGACCAGCCGGTCCGCCGCGGTGCGCACCAGCGCCTCGACCGGCTTGACGACCATGCCCTCACCGCCCGCCGCGGTCAGTTCCGACCACCACGCGGTGGCCGCTGCTTCGCAGTCGGGCTGTGCGAGGTCGACGATCATCCGTGCGGTCGCGGCGAACAGATCGCCATCCGCCGCGACCAGTCGGTCGACCCGCTCCAGGTGCCAATCATGTTCGCGCACTGCGTAGTTGACGCCGTCGGCGGCCAGGACCTGGAACGGGGCGAGCCGGAGTCCGGCCAGCCCGTCGACCGGCCAACAGTACCGGCCATAGGCGGTGGTGAATGCGTCCGCGTCCGACTTGCGGGCGGCAGTGCGGTCCGCGAGGTCGGCGATGTCGAGGCCACGGCCTGCTGCTGCGGCCAGCAATTCGGTGGCCGCGCCGAGCGAGGCCCGTGCCGCCGCACCTACCGCCGCATATTGGTTGCGCAGCAGGCCGACCGCCTTGGCCGACCACGGCATCAACTCGGTGTCCAGCAGGAGCCATTGACTGTTGAGCTCCTCGAAAAGCCCGGCGGTTTCGGCGGCCGCACGTACTCGGGCCAGCAAGGCCTCGGTCTGCGCGGTGTCGTCGAAGAACGGACGACCGGTGCGCGTGTAGATCACGCCGGTGCCGCCGTCCTCGACGCCGAACCGGTCACGCGCCGCCGCTGCCGAGCGTGCCAGTAGAACGATGGCGCGCGAGCCCATGTGCTTTTCCTCGCACACGACCCGCTCGACACCCTCGGACCGGTAATAGGCGAAGGCTTCCGCGGGGTGCTCCAGCAGGCCCGCCAGCTCCGAGGTCGCGCAGGGCGCCATGGTCGGCGGCAGATAGACCAGCCAGCGCGGGTCGATCGCGAAGCGGCTCATCACTTCCAGTGCGGCGCAGGCGTTTTCCTCCTGCACGCCGACGCGGCCGTGCTGGCCGGTTTCGACCACCCGGCGGCCGATCACATCGTCGAGGTCGAGTACGCCGGGATCGCGGCGCACCACGCCCTCGGCCGTCGCGATGGTGGTGGCCTGCAGCGGGCGCACCGGCTCGTACCACACCTGTTCGGCGGGCACGGAAACCGATTCCCGCTCCGGGTAGCGCAGTGCCGAGAGGCGGCCGCCGAACACCACGCCGGTGTCCAGACAAAGCGTGTTGTTCACCCACTGCAGGTCGGTGACCGGTGTGTGCCCGTACAGCACCGTGGCGCGACCGCGATAGTCCTCGGCCCACGGATAGCGCACCGGCAGGCCGTATTCGTCGGTCTCCCCGGTGGATTCGCCGTACATGGCGAAGGACCGGACCCGGCCGGACATGCGACCGTGGTACTCCTCCTTCAGCCCGGCGTGGGCGACCACCAGATTGCCGCTGTCGAGCACATAGTGGCTGACCAGACCGCGGCAGAATTCGGTGGCCGCCTTGCGGAAGTCCTCGTCCTGCGCCTCGAGCTGGGCCAGCGACTCGGCGAGGCCGTGTGCGACGCGCACGTTCCTGCCCTCCAGTGCGTGCACCAGCTTGTTCTCGTGATTGCCGGTGACACACAACGCGGTACCCGCGGCCACCATGCCCATCACCAACCGCAGGACGCCGGGGGTGTCCGGGCCACGGTCGACCAGGTCACCGACGAACACCGCGGTGCGCCCGCCCGGATGGTTCGCGCCGACGGCGCGGCCGAGGTCGTCGCGGTGCAGCTCATAGCCGAGCCGGGCGAGCAGCGTCTCCAGTTCGGCGCGGCAGCCGTGTACATCGCCGATCACATCGAATGGGCCGGTGAGCTCGCGCTTGTCGTTCCACGACCGCTCGTCGACGATCGTCGTGGATTCGATCTCCTCGACTCCGCGCAGCACATACACCTTGCGGAAGCCCTCGCGCGCCAGGCTGCGCAGACCGCGGCGCAGTTCGCGCTGCTGCCTGGTGACGATATGCCGCCCGAGGTGCGATCGGTCGGCGCGCAGCGCATTGCGTTCGAGGCATACCGAATCCGGCACGTCGAGCACGATCGCCACCGGGAACACATCGTGCGCGCGGGCCACCGCGATCAGTTCCTGACGCGCCTTCGGCTGCACATTGGTGGCGTCGACGACGGTGCGCAGTCCGCGGCGCAGCCGCACGCCCGCGATGTGGTGCAGCAGGGCGAAGGCGTCCGGCGTCGCCGACTGATCGTTCTCGTCATCGCTGACGATCCCGCGACAGGCATCCGAGGACACGACGGCCGTCGAGCGGAAATGTTTGTGCGCGAAGGTCGATTTCCCGGAGCCGGTGCTGCCGATCAGCACGACGAGCGAAAGCTCGGGGACGGACAGCTCGGTCATTGCGCGACTCCTTTCGTTGCGCCGTCGGTGGTTGCCTTGGTGAACACCGCCATCTGGGAGGATGAACCGGCGTCGGGATGCTCGGGTCCGACCGGGACGAATCGGATGCGGTATCCGTGTTGCGCCGCGACTCGATGGGCCCACGCCGCGAATTCGGCACGGGTCCATTCGAACCGGTGGTCGGAGTGCCGGAAGGTGCCGGCCGCCAGTCCCTCGTACAGCGCGTTGTACTCGGCATTGGGAGTCGTGACGATCACCGAACTCGGTGCGGCGGAACCGAATACAGCGTGTTCGAGCGCCCCGAGGCGGGGCGGGTCCACGTGCTCGACGACCTCCATCAGCACCGCCGCGTCGTAGCCCCGTAGCCGCGTGTCGGTGTAGGTCAGCGCGCCCTGGCGCAGGGTCAGCCGCTGCGCCACCCGCTCCGGCAACCGGTCCAGCCGCAGCCGCCGCTTCGCGGTGTTCAACGACCGCATCGACACGTCGACTCCGACGATCTCACTGAACGCTTTCTCCGCCAGCAGCTCTCGAAGCAACGCCCCGTCACCGCAGCCGAGATCGAGCACTCGCCGCGCGCCGGCCTCACGCAGTGCAGCAAGTACCGCTTCGCGCCGCAGTACTGCCAGCGATGGTGTGCGTTCAGCTGTTTCGACGGTGGTCTGCTCGGCTGCCGGGCTTGCGGCGCCGGTGTCCTTGCCGAACTCGTCGCCGGTGTCTTCGACCGCGCCCAGTTGCTCCGGGTCGGTGTCATCGATCTCGGCGAGACGTGCGAGCGCCGTGCGGACCAGGGAGTGCCGCCGGGCCAGGTAGCGCCGGGTGATCCAGGCCCGATCAGGGTGCTCGGCGAGCCAGCCCGAGCTTGCGCGGATCAGCTTGTCGACCTCGTCGGCGGCCACCCAATAATGCTTGGCGCCGTCGAGGACGGGCAGCAGGACATACAGGTGCGAGAGGGCGTCGGCGAGCCGCAGGGTGCCGGTGAGTTCGATTCGCACGTAATGGGAATCGCCCCATTCGGGAAAGGCCGGGTCCAGTGGCAGGGGAGTGACCGCCACAGTCCAGCCGAGCGGGGCGAAGACGCGTTCGGCTGCCTCCGGCCCGCCCTTGCACGGCACGGCGGGCAGTTCGATGCGCAACGGCAGCGCGGTGCGCACCAGTTCGGGGCGCTGGTCGCAGCGCCCGTGCAATGCGGTGCGGAACACCGCGCCGAGCGCGACCGACAGCAGCGACGACGCCGCGTACGGCCGATCGTTGACGTACTGTCCGAGGCTGAAATCCGGTGTGCTGCGCGAGCGTCCGCGCACCAGCCGGATCGGGTCGACCTCGAGCACCAGTGCCGCCGTGCACCGTGCGGCGTCGGCCTGTGGGTACAGCACATGCGCAACGCCATAGGACTGCTCGAACGCCTGCACCCGGTCGGGGTTCTTGTGCAGCAAGAAGCCCAGGTCGGTCGCCGGCCACGCGGCGTCCTCCGGTGGTGTGCAGGTGATCGTCAAGAGCATCCTGCGATCGTGGCCCAGCCGGGCAGGCGCCGCAAGGAAGTTTCGCGGTCCCGGCGGCCGTATTCCGCGTCAGAGGCTGAGCTTCGGCCAGGTCCAGTCGGCGACAGCAGGGATGTCCTCGCCGTGTTCGCGGGTCCAGGCACGCGCATTCCAGCGGGCGTCGACCATCTCCTGACGCAGGCCCGCTGCCTTGTCCCGCAGTGTCGGCACCCGATCGACGACATCCATCACCAGGTGGTACCGATCGAGGTCGTTGAGCATGACCATATCGAAAGGAGTTGTCGTGGTGCCTTTTTCCTTGAATCCACGGACGTGCATTTCGTCATGGTTCGCGCGACGGTAGGTCAGGCGGTGGATCAGCCAGGGATAGCCGTGGAAGGCGAAGATCACCGGACGGCCGCGAGTGAACAGGGTGTCGAATTCGCTATCGGGCAGGCCGTGTGGATGTGCGTCGGGCGGCTGCAGCCGCATCAGGTCGACCACATTCACCACCCGGATGCGCAGCTCGGGCAGCCGCTCGCGCAGGATGGCCGCGGCAGCAAGGGTTTCCAAGGTCGGCACGTCGCCTGCGCAGGCGAGCACGACATCCGGTGTGGTGCCGGGATCGTCATTGTGCCCGGCCCAGTCCCAGATGCCTGCGCCGCGGGCGCAGTGCACGGCGGCATCGGGCACCGAAAGCCAGTCCGCCTGTGGCTGTTTGCCCGCCACCACCACATTGACGTAGTGCCGGGAGCGTAGACAGTGGTCGAAGGTAGACAGCAGCGTGTTCGCGTCCGGTGGCAGATACACGCGCACGATGGACGGCTTCTTGTTCAGCACCACGTCCAGGAATCCGGGGTCCTGATGAGTGAATCCGTTGTGGTCCTGACGCCAAACATGCGACGACAAAAGGTAATTGAGGCTGGCGATGGGACGTCGCCACGGAACTTCCGCACTGGCGTCGAGCCATTTGGCGTGCTGGTTGAACATTGCGTCGACGATATGGATGAACGCCTCGTAGCAGGTGAAAACTCCGTGCCTGCCGGTGAGCAGATAGCCCTCGAGCAGGCCCTGACACATGTGCTCGGACAGCACCTCGATCACCCGGCCGAACCGGTCGAGGTCGACGTCGAATTCGCCCATCTCCGCCTGCCAATTGCGCCCGGTGACCTCCAGGATGTCCTGCAGCCGATTGCTGGCCAGCTCGTCGGGCGCGAAGGTGAGGAAGTTGTCGGTATTACCGGCGGTGACGTCGCGCAGCCAGCCGCCGAGCACTCGGGTCGCTTCGTGACTGCTCGCGCCGGGTGACCCGACCTCGACGCCGTAGTCGCGCCAGTCCGGGAGCCGAAGATCCCGAACGAGCGTGCCGCCGTTGGCAATTGGATTGGCGCTCATCCGTCGATCGCCGCGCGGCACCAGCTCGCCGAGCACAGCCACCGGTCGGCCCGCTTCGTCGAACAACTCTTCCGGTCGATACGAGCGCAGCCACTGTTCGAGCACCGCTCGGTGCCGGTCGTCGGTACGCGCGGCGGGCAACGGCACCTGATGTGCACGAAACGTGCCCTCGACCTGATTGCCGTCGACCACCGGTGGGCAGGTCCAGCCCTTCGGTGTGCGCAGCACGATCATCGGCCAGATCGGGCGCACCCCGTCGGCACCAGCGCGCGCGGCACGCTGGATCTGCCGGATGCGGTCCAAGCAGTCGTCCATGGCGGCGGCCATCGCCTGATGCACGGCCGCCGGATCGTCCCCCGAGACGACGATCGGTTCGTAGCCGTACCCACGCAGCAGCATCAGCAGCTCGGATTCCGGAATGCGTGCCAGGACCGTCGGATTGGCGATCTTGTACTGGTTGAGCGCGAGGATCGGCAGCACCGCGCCGTCGCGGCCCGGGTTGAGGAACTTATCGGCGTGCCAGCTGGTGGCCAGCGGACCCGTCTCCGCCTCGCCGTCGCCCACCACGCAGAAAACGGTGAGATCCGGATTGTCGAGCGCCGCGCCGAAGGCATGCAGCAGCGAATAGCCGAGTTCGCCGCCCTCGTGAAAGGAGCCAGGCGTTTCGGGCGCGCAGTGACTCGGCACGCCGCCGGGGAAGGAAAACTGCGCGAACAGCGCACCCATCCCCGAACCGTCCTGTGGCACATGGCTGTAGAGCTCGGAATACGTGCCCTCCAGCCAGGCACACGCATTCGGGCCCGGCCCGCCGTGCCCGGGCCCCGCGACGAACACCGCGTTCAGATCGCGCTGCTGGATGGCCCTATTGGCGTGCGCCCAGACCAGATTCAAGCCGGGCACGGTGCCGAAATGTCCGAGCAGCCGTGGTTTGACGTGCTCGGCCCGCAACGGTTCCCGCAGCAGCGGATTGCTCATCAGATAAATCTGGCCGACCGCGAGATAGTTCGCCGCCCGCCACCACGCGTCGATCGACTCCAGTTCGCCGCGGTCGAGCGGACCGGGCACTTGCACCAGCCGATAGGGCCGCGGCGCGATCGTCGCACCGCCACTGCTGTCGACATTGTCGGCCGAGGTATCGCCCCCGACATTGGCCATCTGCGTCATACGCCGACTCTCCTCACGCTCGGGGCATCGGGAGCGGTACCGGAGGAACCGCTATCGCCGGGTCCTGCACGGCTGTCGAAGAACGATCGACAACACCGGATGGAGAATTCCTCGTCAGGCTACCGGCAGCCGGCCTGCGAGTCAGGCTTCTGTGCACGCGTACGAATCCTGCTTTGTCCTTCCGTGACGGTCGACCGTTCGACCCGCCGTGTGGTCAGGGCGGCACGATGCCGGTGGCCGCGCGTGGATTAGGGTGCGCCGCATGCAAATACTCGGCAGGATCATCGGCCTCGGCGCCATCGCCGCGGCTGCGTTCGCACTGACCGCGTGTGGGTCGGGGGACGACAACAACTCGGCGTCCGCGACGACCACCGCGGCAGCGAAGACGGCCTCGTCCGCGGCCGGCGCGCCGCAGAGCAAGGGTCGCGAATGCACCGCCGACGACATCAAGGTCGACGGTGGGTTCGGCGCCAATCCGAAGATCACCATCCCCGACGATTGCGACCCGCCCAAGCAGCTGATCGTCAAGGACCTGGTCGAGGGCAGCGGACCGGGCGCGGTCGCGGGCCAGCAACTCACCATGAACTACTCGCTGGTCACCTGGTCGGACAAGAAGAAGCTCGACAGCTCCTTCGACCGCGGCAAGCCGTTCCAGCTGCCCCTCGGTGCCGGGCAGGTCATTCCCGGCTGGGACCAGGGCTTGGTCGGTGTCCAGCAGGGCGCGCGGCGGCTGCTGATCATCCCGCCGGACCTCGGATACGGCGCGGGTGGCAACGGCATCAAGCCGAACGAGACTCTCGTTTTCGTCACCGACGCGGTCACCGTTCCCAAGAGCTGATCTTTCGCCTGCGACTCGCAAGCAGCCGCTGGGACGGTCTAGGACGGTGCTGCCCGCAACCCGCCGCGACCGGTCAACTAACCTTGTCGGGATGCGTGCGCGTGGGCGCGCTGCGTCCATGTCCATGAGAGCAAGGCGCCCATGTCGATGAGAAGCAAGTCGACCAGAACCACCAACGAACAAGGAGCATGTCCGTGAAGAGCACCGTCGAGCAGCTGAGCCCGACCCGGGTCCGGATCAACGTCGAGGTGCCCTTCGAGGAACTGAAGCCCGACTTCGACAAGGCGTACAAGGCACTGGCGAACCAGGTCCGTATCCCCGGCTTCCGCCCGGGCAAGGCTCCGGCCAAGCTGATCGAGGCCCGTGTCGGCCGTGGCGCGATCCTGGAGCAGGTCGTCAACGATGTGCTGCCTGCGCGCTACAGCGAGGCCGTCACCACTTCCGAGGTGAAGGTCATCGGTCAGCCCGAGATCGAGATCACCAAGATCGAGGACGGCCTGGAGCTCGCGTTCACCGCCGAGGTCGACGTGCGTCCCGAGATCACCCTGCCCGCCTACGACGGCATCGAGGTGTCGGTCGACGCGTTCAGCATCGGTGACGAGGACATCGAGGAGCAGCTGCAGTCGCTGCGCCAGCGCTTCGGCACCCTGACCGGTGTCGAGCGTCCGGTCGAGGACGGCGACTTCGTGTCCATCGACCTGTCGGCCACCGTCGACGGTGCGGATGTGCCGGAAGCCGCCACCACCGGCCTGTCCCACGAGGTCGGTTCCGGCCAGCTGATCGAGGGTCTCGACGAGGCGCTGACCGGCCTGTCGGCCGGTGAGTCCGCCGAGTTCACCTCCACGCTGGTCGCCGGCGAGCACGCGGGCAAGGAAGCGGTCATCACCGTCACCGTCGGTTCGGTCAAGGAGCGCGAGCTGCCCGAGGCCGACGACGACTTCGCCCAGCTGGCCAGTGAATTCGACACCCTCGAAGAGCTGAAGGCAGACCTGCGCACCCGCGTCGAGCGGGTCAAGAAGGTCGAGCAGGCAGGCGAGATCCGCGACAAGGTGCTCGAGGCGCTGCTGGAGCAGGTCGAGGTGCCGCTGCCGGAGGCCGTCGTCAAAGCCGAGATCGACGCTGTGCTGCACGACGCCGTGCACGGCTTCGACCACGACGAGGACGCCTTCGCCGCCGCGCTCGAGGCGCAGGGCAGCACCCGCGAAGAGTTCGACAACGACACCAAGGAGTCCGCCGAGAAGTCGGTGAAGACCCAGCTGCTGCTGGACGCCATCGCCGAGGCGGAGAACACCCAGGTCGGCCAGGAGGAGCTCACCGAGCGGATCTTGTTCCAGTCCCAGCGCTACGGCCTGTCGCCGGAACAGTTCATCCAGCAGGTGCAGCAGGCGGGCCAGCTCGGCGCGGTGTTCGCCGATGTGCGCCGCGGCAAGGCGCTCGCCGGTGTCGTCGGCCAGGTGAAGGTCACCGACTCCGAGGGCAACTCGGTGGACACCGCCGAAATGTTCGGCGCCCCTGAGGGTTCCGCGGCCGAGTCCGACGCCGAAGAAACCGCCGCCGCGAGCGCCGAATAATTCCATGGAATGCCAGCGTGATCGACGGCCGAGTGGTTGTGTGATTGTGCTGTGAGCGAATAAGGGCGGTGCCGGGAGTTCGGTGCCGCCCTGTTTCGTTAATGTTTGTGACAGCGAACGGTGATGGCTCTGTAGCAATCAGCGCTGTGTAGGTTTCAGTGACAAGCCGGTGAGAAGAGAAGGCAGGTATCCGTGACAATCAACCAGGCAGGGGTCATGACAGCCGCTACTGCTGGTCTCAACCTCAGTGATTCGGTGTACGAGCGCCTGCTGCGTGAGCGCATCATCTTCCTCGGCACGCAGGTCGACGACGACATCGCGAACAAGCTGTGCGCCCAGATCCTGCTGCTCTCGGCGGAGGATCCGGTCAAGGACATTTCGCTCTACATCAACTCGCCCGGCGGTTCGGTGACTGCGGGTATGGCCATCTACGACACGATGCAGTTCGCCGAGTGCGACATCGCCACCTACGGCATGGGTCTGGCCGCCTCGATGGGGCAGTTCCTGCTCACCGCGGGCACCAAGGGCAAGCGCTACGCGCTGCCGCACGCGCGCATCATGATGCACCAGCCTTCGGCGGGCATCGGTGGTTCCGCGGCCGACATCGCGATCATGGCCGAGCAGTTCGCGCACACCAAGCGTGAGCTGAACGAGTTGCAGGCGCAGCACACCGGCAAGTCGGTCGAGCAGGTCACCATCGACGCCGATCGCGACCGGTGGTTCACCGCGACGCAGGCGCTCGAGTACGGCTTCATCGACCACGTGATCAGCCACGCGAATCAGGCGGGGAACGGCGCGAAGTAGCCGACCATTTCGAGCGACCTGCACCCAGTCGCAACGGCTGAGAACCGCTCACCCACTCAGACTTTGGAGACGAAGATGGCCAACCTGATCGACCCACGCGCCGGCCTCGGCGGTATTGCACCGCAGAGCCCGCAGGCGCGCTACATCCTGCCGTCGTTCATCGAGCACTCGAGCTTCGGTGTCAAGGAGTCCAACCCGTACAACAAGCTGTTCGAGGAGCGCATCATCTTCCTCGGCGTGCAGGTGGACGACGCCTCGGCCAACGACATCATGGCGCAGCTGCTGGTGCTGGAATCGCTCGATCCCGACCGCGACATCACCATGTACATCAACTCGCCCGGTGGCTCGTTCACGTCGCTGATGGCCATCTACGACACCATGCAGTACGTGCGTGCCGACGTCGCGACGGTCTGCCTCGGCCAGGCGGCCTCCGCGGCCGCCGTGCTGCTCGCCGCGGGCACCCCGGGCAAGCGTGCCTGCCTGCCCAACGCCCGTGTGCTGATCCACCAGCCGTCGCTGGAGGGTGGTATCCAGGGGCAGGTTTCGGACCTGGAGATCCAGGCCGCCGAGATCGAGCGCATGCGTCGCCTGATGGAGACCACGCTGGCCTACCACACCGGCAAGGACGCGGACACCATCCGCAAGGACACCGACCGCGACAAGATCCTGACGGCCGCGGAGGCCAAGGACTACGGGATCATCGACACGGTGTTCGACTACCGCAAGCTCAGCGCACAGAAGTAATCTCCGCGCGCGATCAGGTGTCAGGCAGTGATTCCGGGGTAAGCCCGGGATACGGGTGCGCCGGTCGCTCGTATGTTGCTGTTAGTCAGGTAAATCCGGCCGGGACAGGTGCCGCTCGGCATCCGTTCCGGCCGGATTGCTTCGATGGAACCGACCGACCGGAAGGGTGTCCGGCGGGATAGGCCACGAGGCGGGCGGCCGGACCTGGTTTCGGCCGCAGCTCGGGGAGAACGTGTTCTAGTGCCGTGAGAACTCGCGCAACCCCGGCGAGAAACATGCTCGAGTTGTCGACCTCCGTCGCGCACACCGGGTACGGTCAACCTAGGGGCCTTTGCTCCCGGTTGACGGCAGTGCTCGACCCGCCGGAACGCTCGAGGTGTTCGTGATTACACCCGAGGGTGGCGGATTGCCGGCAACCTGGACGGACGGTTGCACGCGGACAAGGAAGTAGGGACCCACGAGATGGCGCGCATCGGAGACGGCGGCGATCTGCTCAAGTGCTCGTTCTGCGGAAAGAGCCAGAAGCAGGTCAAGAAGCTCATTGCGGGACCAGGGGTGTACATCTGCGACGAGTGCATCGATCTATGCAACGAGATCATCGAGGAAGAGCTGGCCGAGTCCAGCGAGGTCAAACTCGATGAGCTGCCCAAACCTGCCGAGATCCGGGACTTCCTGGAGAACTACGTGATCGGGCAGGACACGGCCAAGCGCACGCTCGCGGTGGCTGTCTACAACCACTACAAGCGCATCCAGGCCGGCGACAAGGGTCGCGACAGCCGTGGCGAGACGGTCGAGCTCGCCAAGTCGAACATCCTGATGCTCGGGCCGACCGGTTGCGGCAAGACCTACCTCGCGCAGACCCTGGCCAAGATGCTCAATGTGCCCTTCGCGATCGCCGATGCCACCGCGCTGACCGAAGCCGGATATGTCGGCGAGGACGTCGAGAACATTCTGCTGAAGCTGATCCAGGCCGCCGACTACGACGTGAAGCGGGCCGAGACCGGCATCATCTACATCGACGAGGTGGACAAGATCGCTCGAAAGAGCGAGAACCCTTCGATCACCCGCGATGTCTCCGGCGAGGGCGTGCAGCAGGCGCTGCTGAAGATCCTGGAGGGCACCCAGGCCAGCGTGCCGCCGCAGGGTGGACGTAAGCACCCGCACCAGGAATTCATCCAGATCGACACCACCAACGTGCTGTTCATCGTGGCGGGTGCGTTCGCCGGGCTGGAGAAGATCGTCTCCGACCGCACCGGACACCGCGGCATCGGCTTCGGCGCCGAGGTGCGCTCCAAGGCGGAGGTCGACACCTCGGATCACTTCGCCGAGGTGATGCCGGAGGACCTGATCAAGTTCGGTCTGATCCCCGAGTTCATCGGCCGCCTTCCTGTCGTCGCCTCGGTGACCAATCTTGACAAGGAATCCCTGGTCAAGATCCTCTCCGAGCCGAAGAACGCGCTGGTCAAGCAGTACATCCGACTGTTCGAGATGGACGGCGTCGACCTCGAGTTCACCACGGACGCGCTGGAGGCGATCGCCGATCAGGCCATCCTGCGTGGCACCGGCGCGCGCGGTCTGCGCGCCATCATGGAAGAGGTCCTGCTGCCGGTGATGTACGACATCCCCAGCCGCGATGATGTCGCCAAGGTGGTCGTCGACGCCGACACGGTCAACGACAACGTGCTGCCCACCATCGTGCCGCGCAAGGCGCAGCGCACCGAGCGGCGCGAGAAGTCGGCGTAGTCGCTTAACGGCAAGGGATTTCAGGGTGCAACCGCAGCCACTGCGGCATCCGGCGGGGCCGGGTCAGCTGCTGGATGTCCGGGGCGTGCTCAGTGGCACCGTCGACATGCGGACCTATCAGCACACACATCTCGTGGTCTTCTCGCGCACTGCGGGCGGCATGCTCCGGGACCCGGGCCCGGATCAGGAGGGCCTGTTGGCGAGGCTGACAACGTGTGTCGAATGGCTCGACGAACACTTCGGATTCGAGCTGGTGAGCGTGTTCACCAACCCGCTCGAGATGCAGTACATCTATTACGCCATGCTGCGTCGTCGTAATGGAGGCCAGCGGCAGTAGAGGCGACGTGTCGTCGCCCATTGTGGACATCAGGTCATATCAGAGGTGTACAGACCTGTCTGTTGGGGTAGTCCTTATCCAGGGTTGAGCAACCAGCCCAGTCCTGGAGCTGAGGCATCCGGGCGAAATCAACGCCGGCAATGTTTCGAGCGTGCCGTGCGCGACCGGACCGAGGTCCTTATGTCGACTGTTGTTGCTACTTCCAGCCAATCCGCCACTCACTTCGCGGAGCCGTGGCCGTCCGGTCGCGGTCCGTCCGACCGCCTGCGGGTCACCCTGATGACACCCACGGATTCGGTCACGCTGTGTGCCCTCGTTGGCGAGGTGGACTACTACAGCGCCGATGTCTTCCGGAGCAGTCTGATCGGATCCCTCGGGACCGCCGGGTCTGTGGTGGTGGTCGATCTGTCCAGGGTGACGTTCTTCGGCAGCGCAGGTCTGCGGGTATTGATCGAGGCCGAGGCAGTGGTGGGGTCTGCGGGAGGCAAGTTCGTGCTGATCACCGGCCGACGCTGTGTCGACCGATTGCTCGCCGCCGCTGGCGATGTGGCGGTTTTCCAGACGGTGACCAGCCTGGCCGAGGTAATAGCCGACGCCGCATAGCGGCTTTCTCGTGCCGCCCGTCGACATTGTTCGACGGGCGGCACGGTCGTTTCGCGGGGGTCAGTCCTGGGGCCAGGGAACTCGGCAGGAATCGGTGCTGAATCCCTGTGTCGTGATTCCGAGCGCGGAGTTGAAGCGTGAACGCATGTTCTCCAGGCCGATCTGGTAGGTCAGTTCGATGACACCCGCACGGCCGAAACGCTTTTCGAGGTCGGCGACCTGATCGTCGGTGACGGTGGTCGGCGTCGCGGTGAGGGCGTCGGCGTAGGCGATCGCGGCGCGTTCGCCGGCGCTGTAGAGCGGTGAGGTTTCGTACTCCGCGATGTGCTCGAGGCGGTCGACATCGAGATTGCCGTGCCGCATGAGCATGGCGCCGAAGTCGATGCACCAAGAGCAGCCGACGATCCAGGCCACGCGGTATACGGCGATCTCGCGGATGGCGGCAGGCAATTTTGTGCATGCTCGTTCCATCAGCACTTCGTGAATACCGCTGGCGGCCAGCAGCTTTCCGTGGTTGGCCGTCACCGCGAACGGTTCGGGCACCGCGCCGAAGCGTCGCTCGGCGATGCGGTACAACAGTTTGGTGAGCGGCCCCGCCTGCTCGGGGGTGACGGCGGGGATACGGGTTGTGTCCATCACGGTTCTCCTTCGATCCAACGTTGTCCTGCTACTCGGACGAGGAGGGATCATGGAATGTGACGGGCAGCCGGGTGTGATCCACCGCACGTGTTGGCCCGTCGGGCTACACCGCTTCGGTGTGCATATCGTCAGGGCCCCAGTATGCGCGCATGCTGATGATCTTGCCGTCGTCGTCGAATTCCATCACGTCGATGGGGGTCAGCGTGAAGCGCTGGTCGCCGAACTTGGTGATGATGCTGAACATGAAGGCGGCGTGATTGCCCCCGATGCGAATGGTCTCCGGCTTCAGTTCGGTTTCCCGATCGAGGTTGGCGAGCACGTCGTAGAACTCACGGATGGCAGCGTGGCCCTGTTTGACCTCGGAGCCGATGGGATCCTCGACGGTCGCGTCGGCGGCGTAGAGGTTGACGATATCCTCGGTCGGACCCGAGCCGACCAGCTTGACGTACTGCTCGACAACATCGCGGATCTGCTGTGCCATGGAAACTCCTGCCGAATTGGAACATGTTCTAATTCGGAGCGTAGCAGTGTCCACGATGCCGGAGTCGCGGATTGCACTCTCGATACCTACCGGATCGGCCGCCGAGCGGATGCGTGCGCGCGGACGGCCCCGGAACTCCCTGTGAGTAGCACCCTCGGGGACACGGTGACGATCGGCCGGCTGCTGCCGTTCGATCGCGCCCGGGGTCGGGGATCGCCGTTGATCCGCCTGGTTCGCCATTGAACCTTCGTCCCATTCGGGTGCTGTCGTTGATGGTGTCGTACGCGGGGCCTTCGATGTTACGCCCGTCACTTATTCAAGCGATCCGTACTTCGGGGCGCCCGCATTGCGGTAGGTCGCGATGACAACGCCCGAAGCGGTGGTGCGGGAATCGGTGAGGTCGAATCCGGTGGGCTGCACATCCTCGGTGAACAGCCGCTTGCCGGTGCCGAGCAACACCGGGAAGGTAAGCAGGTGCATGGTGTCGATCAGGCCTGCGGCCAGCAGACCCTGCGCCAGATTGCCGCTCCCGTGCACCTGCAGTTCGCGACCGGGGCTTTCCTTTAGTGCGGTCACCTCCTTGACCAGATCGCCCCGCAGTATCTCGGCCGGGCCCCACCCCGCGCTGTCCAGGTGGGTGCTCACCACGTATTTGGGAAGCGAATTCAGTGTGGTGGCAATGGGATCCGTCGGGTCGGTGACCTTCGGCCAGTAGCCTGCGAAGATCTCGTAGGTGCGCCGACCGAGCAGGAAAGCGTCGACCTTGCCGAACACCTCGGTCATGAAGGCGCCGAAGTCCGCGTCGCCGTAGGGTGCCGACCAGCCGCCGTGGGTGAACCCGCCGCTCGGGTCCTCCTGCGGTCCGCCGGGCGCTTGATAGACGCCGTCGAGGGTGACGAACTGAGTGAGGGACAACTCCATGGCGGGGCTTCCTTTCGTCCTTGTCGCCCGCCGCGCGCGGGCTTCTCACCTGATTCGACGGCGCGGGCCCGGAAAACTCATCGCTATTTCCGCCGGTCGCGCCCCGGTGTGTCGGACTTGCGCTCTCGGCGACGTGCTGTTGAATCGGTCCGGTCAACCAGATGTTCGAGTGACGAGTGAAAGCGGAGGAGACATGGCACTGCCTACCATGACCGCGGAGCAGCGCACTGAGGCGCTGGCCAAGGCGGCTGCGGTCCGCAAGGCGCGCTCCGAACTGATCGGCAAAGTGAAGGCTGGCAAGGTTTCGGTTGCCGATTTGCTGAAGAAGGCCGATAGCGACGAGCTGGTCAAGAAGACCAAGGTCGCGGCCGTGATCAAGGCCCTGCCCGGCGTCGGCCCGGTGAAGGCCGCCAAGCTGCTGGACCAGGCCGAGATTCCCGAGGACCGCCGCATCGGTGGACTCGGCGCTCGCCAGCGTGCCGCATTGCTCGAGGCACTGGACGCCTGATCGCGTCTCAACTGTCGAGGTAACCATGATCGAGGAACGAACGCTCACGTCGGTGGCGTGGTTGTGCGTCGAGAACGGCCGCTTGCTTGCGGTCCGCACCAGAGGACGCGACGCCTTCTACCTACCGGGCGGCAAGCCCGAGCCGGGTGAAACCCTGGCGGGAGCGCTCGTTCGTGAAGTTCGAGAAGAAGTCGGCGTCGAGTTGGAGGCGCATCGGATCGCGCCCGTGGTGACCATCACCGCTCCTGCCCACGGGCGTCCCGGCACTCTCGTCGAAATGCACTGCTTCACCGCGCCGGGCCACGGCAACCCAGCTCCAGCCGCGGAGATCGCGGAAATGACGTGGCTCGGTCCTGCGGACCATCATTTATGCGCCCCGGCCGTCGGCAAGGCCCTGGACCACCTCACCTCCATCGATGCTTGGGGCTCGCCGTAAGTCGTTCGGCTGCTCGGCAGCGACGGCCCGCAAACGAGTGGTGCCGATCGATCAGCGCGGGCGGCGGCGCGGGAACCGGATGTCCATCGGCGCCGGATCGGACATGGGGATGTCGCCGCGCGGCGGGATGACTACACAGCCGAGGCCGAGAATGACCAGCACGGCGGCGGCGAGCAGGCTGAGCGTGAAGCTGCCCGCGCCCATCTCGGCCGGTTTGTGGAAGGCGTGGTAGATGAAGTGCGGTAGACCGAACGTCAGCCAGCCGATTCCCGCCAATCGGGCGACCGCGGTGCCGTTGATGACGAGCGCGGCGATGGTGATCGCGGTCAAGGCGAGGAAGAAGGCGCCGACGTCACCTACGAGGTGATGGTTGTATGGCCCATCCACCGAAATCCAGTGCATGCCGAAACCGGGGAAGCTGGTGTACCAGGAGTGCGGTGCGAAGACCGCCCACAGGCCGACGATCGCGCCCTGAACCGCGAGGATTGCCAGCATGA
Organism: Nocardia sp. NBC_01009; assembly: GCF_045208035.1. Lineage (NCBI taxonomy): Bacteria > Bacillati > Actinomycetota > Actinomycetes > Mycobacteriales > Nocardiaceae > Nocardia > Nocardia sp. NBC_01009. Next base: position 2,929,987 of record NZ_CP108695.1, read on the forward strand.
TCCGAACGATCAGCAGCCGCCGTCGAAACTGTTCGAACCGCATGCGCACGCGCACGCCGCCGGACTTGCCTTCCACCGAAATCCGCATCGGGCGCTCCGTTCAAGCCGAATTTCTGGATCGGGTGAAGCAACCGTAATTCGGACATCGGGAACGGGCAATAGGCGCACCGTCAGGGGCGGGTCCCTACGTTGGTGGGCGCAATCGGCGCATCGCTGACCGACGTGCGGTCGAGCCGGTGCGCGCCGGTGTAGATGTTCATGGTCCGACCGCGCAGGAATCCGACGAGGGTGAGGCCGGATTCGGCTGCCAGGTCGACGGCGAGCGAGCTGGGTGCGGAGACGGCGCCGAGCATCGGGATGCCTGCCATCACCGCTTTCTGCACCAATTCGAAGGAGGCTCGGCCACTGACGATCAGCACCAGATCGTGGGCCGGGATACGGTTTTCGCGCAGTGCCCAGCCGAGCACCTTGTCGACGGCATTATGTCTGCCGATATCCTCGCGGACGACGAGGGCGGTGCCGTCCGCGGTGAAAAGCCCCGCCGCGTGCAGACCACCGGTGGCGTCGAAAACGCCTTGGCGGGTGCGCAATTCGTCGGGCAGGGTGGCAAGGGTGGCGATGTCCACGAGGAGGCCGTCGGCCGGTATCGGGAATCGGGTGCGGGTGTGCACATCATCGAGTGCGGTCTTGCCGCAGAGCCCGCAGGCGCCGGTGGTGAGAACGTGGCGGCCGCGCACCGGGACCGGCGTGCGCAAGTGGACGTCGAGGACGTTGTAGGTGTTGTGCCCGTTTTCGTCGGTGCCCGCGCAGTAGCGTGCGCTCACCACATCGTCGGTGGCGCCGATGATGCCCTCGCCCAGCAGAAATCCGTGCACCAGGTCGATATCGCTGCCCGGAGTGCGCATGGTGACGGTGAGTTGCTCTCCGCCGAGGCGGATTTCGAGCGGCTCCTCCACCGCGAGGGTGTCGGGCCTGGTGATCTCACCGTGGGAGGTGATGCGGATCGTCGGCCGGCGCGCGGTCACTCTACTCACGGCGGCACCTCACTGCTCTCGGCAGGCGATCGGTGGCGACGGTCTGCGCGGTCACGATGGCTGCCCGATATGCGTGTGCCGCTCGAGCCGGATGGTCACCGCTTTGGACACCGGGGTATTCGACCGTGCCGCAACATGATCCAACGGAACCAGCGGATTGGTCTCCGGGTAGTAGGCGGCGGCGTTGCCGCGCGGGGTCGAGTAACCGATGATGCGGAAGCCGGTCACCTTGCGTTCGGTGCCGTCCGTCCACTCGGAGATCAGATCCACCAATTCGCCGTCCGCGAAACCCAATTCGGCGATGTCCTCGGCGTTCACCAGGATCACCTTGCGCCCCCCGTGCACGCCGCGGTACCGGTCGTCCAGGCCGTAGATGGTGGTGTTGTACTGATCGTGGCTGCGCAGCGTCTGCAGGATCAGCCTGCCGTCGGGGACCGGAGTCCAGGTGAGATCGTTCACCGCGAAGTTGGCTTTACCTGTGGTGGTGCGGAATTCGCGGGAGTCGCGCGGCGGATGGGGCAGCACGAAGCCGTTGCGTTGCCGGACCCGGGTGTTGTAGTCGGCGCAGCCGGGCACCACGCGCGCGATCGCATCGCGAATCTTGTCGTAGTTGCGCTGGTACTGCGCCCACGGCACCGGGTGGTCGGCGCCGAACAGGCTCTGCGCGAGCTCACAGACGATGGCGACCTCGCTGTGCAGCTGGTCGCTCACCGGCTTCAGCCGTCCGGTGGACAGATGCACCATCGACATCGAATCCTCCACCGACACCTGCTGTTTCACGCCGCCTTGCAGATCTTCGTCGGTGCGGCCGAGGGTGGGCAGGATCAGCGCGGTCTGCCCGTGCACAACGTGGCTGCGGTTGAGTTTGGTGGAGACCTGCACGGTGAGCGCGCAGCCGCGCAGCGCCGCCTCGGTCACCTCGGTATCGGGCGTCGCGGAGACGAAGTTGCCGCCCATCCCGAAGAACACCTTCGCCGTGCCCTCGCGCATGGCGCGGATGGCATCGACGGTGTCGAAGCCGTGCTTGCGCGGGCTGGTGATGCCGAACTCGTGATCGAGCGCGTCGAGGAAGGAGTCGGGCATCTTCTCCCAGATGCCCATGGTGCGATCGCCCTGCACGTTCGAGTGGCCGCGTACCGGGCACACACCCGCTCCCGGCTTGCCGATCATGCCGCGCAGCAACAGCAGGTTGGTCGCCTCCTCGATGGTGGCGACGCCGTGCTTCTGCTGGGTGAGGCCCATCGCCCAGCAGATGATGATGTTCTGCGATTCGGCCAGCAGCCGGGCGGTGCGACGGAGTTCGTCGTCGGTCAGCCCGGTTGCCGCGAGGACGGTGTCGAAATCGACGGCCCGCACATTTTTTTCGTACTCCGTGAAGCCCGCGCAATGTGCGTCGACGAATTCGCGGTCCACCACCGTTCCCGGCGCGGCGTCCTCGGCCTCGAACAACAGGCGGCCGAGCCCCTGGAACAGCGCCATGTCACCGCCGAGGCGGATCTGTAGGAAGTCGTCGGCGATGGACACGCCGCTGGTGAAGCCCTTGACGGTCTGCGGATCGCGAAAGCCGAGCAACCCGGTCTCCGGCAGCGGATTGACGGCGATGATTTTGGCGCCTTTTGCCTTCGCCCCGGCCAGTGCGCTGAGCATCCGCGGATGATTGGTGCCCGGGTTCTGGCCTGCGACGATGATGAGGTCGGCGGCATCGAAGTCGTCGATCGAGACCGAGCCCTTGCCGATGCCGATGGAACTGGTCAGCGCGGCGCCGGAGGATTCGTGGCACATGTTCGAGCAGTCCGGCAGATTGTTGGTGCCGTAGCTGCGTACCAGCAGCTGATACAGGAACGCGGTCTCGTTGGCAGTGCGCCCCGAGGTGTAGAAAAGCGCCTCGTCCGGAGTCGTCAAGGCGCGCAGCTGCTCCGCGATCAGCTGGTAGGCGTCGTCCCATTCGATGGGGGAGTAGTGGGTGGCGCCGGGGCGCAGCACCATCGGATGGGTGAGCCTGCCCTGCTGACCGAGCCAGTAGCCCGACTTGTCTGCCAGCTCCTCGATGGAGTGCGCGGCGAAGAATTCGGGGGTGACGGTGCGCAGCGTCGCCTCCTCGGCGACCGCCTTCGCGCCGTTCTCGCAGAACTCTGCAGGGCGACGATGGCCGGACGGCTCGGGCCAGGCACAGCCGGGACAGTCGAAACCGTGTACCTGGTTGACCCTGGCCAGCGTGCGGGCGGTGCGGACCACGCCCATCTCCTCGACCGCGCGTTTGAGCGCGACGGCGACGGCCGTGACCCCGGCCGCCTGCTCCTTCGGTTCGGTCACGCTCAGCGCGGTCTCGTCGATGTCGCGTGTCGGCCCATTACGGTGCATGGTCGTCATTGTCCTCTCCGCAGGGAGGCTGTCTCGGCGGGGCCGAGATCAGCCTGTCCGATCGTGCGTACCCGCCGCGGGTCCGCTCCGCAACCGGTGCGCGCAAGAAGGCCCGGTTGCGTGGGCGTGACATGACCCCCGACTGCGGCAAGGGAGATGACCCGACAGCGGTATGCAGGGGAGGTGCGACTGGGCACGTGGAAAGGCCTGAGTGCGGCATGCGGGACGGCTTGGGCAGCGCGTGACGCGTGACCGCGGCACCCGGCAACGGCTCGGCCGCGGTACGTGGGATGGTGCGACTGCGGCTTGTCAGAGGGTAGGGCAGTCGGTGCGACCGTGCTCGGCCATCACCCCGCCGACCTGGCCGCGGCCCAGCATTCTGTGCGGTATCGAGTCAAGGTTCCCGGCGCCGCACTGAACGACCTGCGCGCGCGAATGGTCCGCACTCCGGCGGCGGTCACGACAAACCGCGAGCGTGGCGTTCACCGGAGATCTCCGTGGCGTCCTTGCGCCGATCTTCGATGCGATGGGTGGCGATTCGCTCACCGATGCGGACACTCCAGCCGGGCGGGAGTTCGATGGGTGCGGTGCCGACGCGGGTCCACTGCTCGGCGCCGGGCGCCGCGATGAAAGTTCCCGCGGGAGTGGAAGCGTCGCGAACATAGACCTTGCCGCGTTCGAGCGAGACATAGGCGTGCACGCGCGAGACATGCCGATCGCGCGGGACGGCGATAGGTGAGGCGGCGGCGGTGCGCACCGAATCGTCGGACATGGGGCTGCGGCCGATGACGTATGGGCGGTCGAGTGGGTAGGCGGCGCCGTCCTCGAAGACGAGCGCGCCGGTGGCCGGACCGAGTGTCGAGGTTGCCGGCGCCGGTGCGCTGCCGGTGGGACGCACGCGCCGCGGTCGCGCGCCGCCCTGCGTCGGAACCTTGTCCAGCGCAACAGGTTGTGGTCGCGAGGAGGTGGTCGGCCGGGTCGCGTCCGATGTCTCGGACCAGGCCAGTGGCCCCGCCCGGGTGCCGATCTCCGCACTTGCCCGAGCTTCGTGGCTCGACGGGGTATCGGATTCCGACAGCGCGACCATGCCGGCCGGAGCCGTCGGTGGTGGCTCGTCCCCGGCCGCGGACTGCGGCGCGGCGGGCGCCGGGCGCGCGGCCTTCCCGGTTTTCCGCACCGCGACACGAAACACGAAACCGCCTCCGGGAACCACGCCGTCGCGCAAATTGCTGCGCGGGTGCGTGGTCAAGGGAAGCGCGGTGTCGGCGCCGACCGAAATCTGCCGCACCGGCTCGCGCACGATCTCGTCGACCCAGGTGAACGCACGCGCACCGGCCAGCCGCCTGGTCCCCTCCGCGCCCTGGATCTCGGCGCTCACCGGCCCGCGCAACAGGATGACCGTGCCATCGCCGGTCGGCGCGACCACGCCGAACGGCGGTGGCTCCGACCCGCCGCCGAACACCACCGCGGCCAGGCGCTGCACAATCGCCGCGCCGGGATGCTCGCCATCGGCGACGGCTTCGATCGCACCGAGTATGCGGTCGGTGGAAGACGTTTCGCCGGCCAAGTACACGACGACCGCACCGAAGCGTGCGATCAAACCATCGCCCGGCGCGATTCCAACGGTGGACGGGTCCTTCGGCACCCGTGCCCTCCTTCCCGGCGCACTACGGCCCCCAGCATAGAGCGTGGACGGCACCCGGAACGGGCGCGGCGAACAACCGAAGGGCGGGCACGGAATCGTCCGTGCCCGCCCTGTTGTCGGTGGTGTGGGAGGTGGCGCTATCGAGTCATCTTGCGTGCGTTCGCAGTTCAGACGGCGAATACCGCGGCGTTGTCACGAATCCAGTCGGCGAAGGTGCGTGCCGGGTGGCCGGTGAGGGTGGCGACCGTGTCGGTGATCACGGTGGGCACCCCGTCGCAACGCCGCCAGTAGTCGAGCAGGCCGTCGGCATAGTGGGCGGGGATGTACTCGGCCATCTCCTGCCGCCAGGTGTCGGGGGTGACGTGGTCGATGGTGACGCTGCGGCCGGTGAGCTCGGCGATCAGGTCGAGTTGCGCGGTGAAGGTCAGGGTCTGTGGGCCCGTGAGGTGGTAGACCTCGCCACGGTGCTCGGGCTCGGTGAGCATGGCGTGGACGGCCTCGGCGATGTCGAGTTCGTGGATCGGGTCGGCGTAGGCGTTGGGGTAGGGCAGGGCGACCGGGCGGTCGGTCTTGATCGAGAACGACCAGCCACGGGCATTGCCTGCGAAAGCGCCCGGTCGCAGCACGCTGACGGCCATCGGCGCGTCCGCGAGTCCGAGTTCGGCATCGAGGTGCGACTTCGCGACCGGATTGGTGTCGGGGTCGAGCACCGAGGACGAAGACAGCAGCACGATGTGCTCGACCCCGGCTTCGGTTGCGGTGGTGACGAATTCGGTGATGCACGCGGGCTCGGCATAGAGGAATACCGAGGTGACGCCGGCCAGCGCGGCGGGGAAAGTCGTCGGGTCCCGCAGGTCGCAGGTGACGGCGGATACCCCGTCGGGGAGTTCGAGCTGGTCGGGTCGGCCGGAGCCGACCCGGACGGCGTGGCCGTCGGCGAGCAGCAGGGACAGCAGGTTGGTGGCGACCGCGCCGCGGCCTCCGGTGATGAGGATCATGACAACTCCGTGGGGTCGTGCGGTTGATGATGTTCGATCGGCGTGCCGATCAGTGGTCTGCTGCCGGTGCTCGCCGGGGAAGCAGCCGGACAAGGCCGCAGCTGACCAGCGTGATCGCGGCGACGACGAGGAGGCTGACGGTCAGCGCGTGCGCCTGCCCGGGACCGACGGTGCGGAAATAGACGGTGGTGACGGCGGCCGCACCGATGGCGTTGGCCAGTTGCTGCACGGCCGAGAGAGAACCGCTGCCGCTGCCGCTCTCCGCCGGGTCGATATCGCCGATGGTGATCTGGAAGATGGTGCCGAAGCAGGTGCCCATGCCGACACCGAGAATGAAGACGGGTACGGCCAGAACCCATGCGGTGATACCGGTTCCGGCGGTCAGCGCGAGGGCGAGCAGCAGGCCGGTGCCCGCCAGGGTGATCAGCAGCCCGATAAGGATGAGGGTGCGGCCGAGTTTTGCAAGCAGTTGGTGTGCGGCGACCGAGGCAACGATGATGCCGGCGGCGAGTGGCGCAAGGCCGAGTGCGGCGCCGGTCGGGGTGTAGCCGAGGCCGGTCTGCATGAACAGCGAGAGCACGTAGAGCAGACCGGACACCGCGGCGAAGAACACCAGGCCCAGCAGCAGGCCCGAGGTGAAGCCGCGGTTGGCGAACAGTGACGGCTCGATGAGCGGATTCGTCGCGGTGAGTTGGCGGCGGGCGAAGAGTGCGAAGGCCACGGCGGCTGCGGCGAGGTAGCCGAAGGGTGCGGCGGTCCAGCCGTTGGCCGAACCCTCGATGAGGCCGAACAGCGAGCCGAACATAGCCGCGCCGAGCAGGGCGGAGCCGAGCACGTCGATGGCGACGGTGCGATCGCCGTCGTCGGCGGGCAGCAGGCGGTATGCGGCGGCGAAGGCGAGCGAGCCGAGCACGATATTGATCAGGAACATGGCTCGCCAGCCGAGGCCGAACAGGTCGGCGTCGATCAGGAAGCCCGCGAGGATCGGGCCGCCGACCGCGGAAAGGCCGAGGGCAGGGCCGAACACGCCGAAGGCTTTGCCGAGCTGTTCGCGCGGGAAGACCTGGGTGAGGATGCCGAAACCCTGCGGAATGAGCAGCGCGCCGAACGCGCCCTGGACAAGTCGTGCGGTGACGATCGAGGTCGGGTCGATGGCGAGGCCGCAGGCGACCGAGGCCACGGTGAAGCCGGCGACGCCGATCAGGAACAGGCGGCGTTTGCCGAACCGGTCGCCGAGTCTGCCGCCGACGACGAGTAGAACGCCGAGTGCGAGGGCGTAGCCCGCGCCGAGCCACTGGATCAGTGACTGGCCGCCGCCGAGGTCGTTCGCGATGGTCGGCGCGGCGATATTGGTGATCGTCGAGTCGAGCAGATCGAGGACGTCGGCCGCCAGGATGACGGCCAGTATCGCCCACATGCGGGCTCCGACCTTGGTGTTTGCCGCCGTTTCCGGATGCGTGATGGTGGACATGAGGTTCCCCTTCGAGGAAGAAATCGAGCGAACATCGATCGTGACGAACGTTGTTCGGTTGGTTCGAACTCTAGGAGACGAACACTGTTCGTGTCAAACGGTGTTCGTTTCGGCGTATGCTCGGCGGCATGAGCTCCGCACCCGTCAGCCGCCGGGCCCGTCCCGCAAAGGCTCCACTCAGCCGTGATGTCATCGTCGAAACCGGTCTGCGCATCCTCGACAACGACGGCCTATCCGCCCTCACCATGCGTCGCGTCGCTCAGGAGCTGGATACGGGTGCGGCGTCGCTGTACGTCTATGTCGCCAACCGGGACGATCTGATGGCCGCGATGCTCGACCACGTGCTCGGCACGGTGCCCGAGCCGGCCGGTGGCACCTGGCGCGAACGGCTCGGCGACCTCGTCGCGTCGACCGTGGCGGCCATGAGCAAGCACGAAGGTCTGGCGCTCGTCGCGCTCGGCTCGATTCCCACCAGCCCGAACGCGCTGCTGCTCGTCGAACGGATGCTGACGCTGCTCGACGAGGGCGGTCTGGACAAGAGGACCAATTCCTGGGCCGTCGACCTGCTCTACCTGCACATCACCGCGCAGGCTGCGGAGCAGAGCGCCTACAACGTCGGAGGGCGCGAGGAGAACGACTACGTCGCCGAGGTCCAGCGGCATTTCGCGGAACTGCCTGCCGACCGGTATCCGATGCTTGTCGGTCTGCGGGAAGAAATGATGAGCGGCAACGGCGACGACCGTGAAGTATGGGCGCTGCGGGTGCTGATCAACGGCATCTTGGCTACCCCGGCCGAGTGAGCCCCGCGCGAGGAGCGGCAATGCAAGCAATTCGACCGGCGACCGAGAACGACCTGCCGGTCCTGCAGGACATCGAGCGCGCGGCGGGAAAGCCGTTCGCGGACATCGGCATGACGGCCGTCGCCGACGACGATCCGCCGCCATTGGACACCCTGCGCGAGTTCCTGCGCGCGGGGCGCGCGTGGGTGTACGCCGATGACGCCGACCGCCCGATCGGTTACCTGATTCTCGGAATCGTCGACGGCGACGCACATGTCGATCAGGTGTCGGTGGATCCCGTGTATGCCGGCAACCGAATCGGCAAGCGACTCATCGACCACGCGGTGTACTGGGCGAAAGCGCAAGGGCTGCCGGCCATGACCCTGACCACGTTCACCGACGTCGCCTGGAACGGCCCCTACTACGAGCGGCTCGGTTTTCGCTACCTCACCGCCGCGCAAGAGACGCGGGGACTGCGCGAGATCCGCGCCGCCGAGGCGGCCAACGGGCTGGATCAATGGCCCCGCGCCTGCATGCGCGCGGAGCTGGTGGGCTGGGTGTTCGACTAACCGCGAGCCCGGGCGAAGGCGGCTGCCGCCGCGGGCAGAGCGGCGGCCCGGTCCGTGGCGACCAGGCCGATGCGGGTGCGCCGGTCGAGGAGGTCGTCGGTGTCCAGTGCGCCTTCGTGGGTGATGCCGAAAGCGAATTCTGCGGCAGTGACGTCGATGCCAGGGGCGACCTGCTCGAGCGCGGCCGAATTATCTTGTGCGACAGCGAGAACGGTGGGCGCTTCGCTGCCGTAGCGTTCGACGAGGACCGGTGGGGCGGCGATATGGTCGCGTGCGGCTCCCGACACCGCCCCGACCAGCGGGAGTCGCTTGGTGCGGCAGGGCCCCGCGGCGAGGTCGCCGTGGGCGACAGCGGCATCAACGGCGTCCTCGGCCATCTGGCGGTAGGTGGTGAGTTTGCCGCCGACGATGGTGATGACGCCGGTGGGGGAGTGCAGGACCGCGTGTTGGCGGGAGATGTCGGCGGTGGCGTTGTCCGCGGTTTTCAGCAGCGGGCGCAGTCCTGCGTAGGTGCCGCGGATATCCGCGCGGGTCAACGGCTCGCGCAGTGCGGTGTTGATGGTGTCGAGCAGGAAGTCGATCTCGGCCTCGGTGGGCTGCGGCTCGTCCGGAACCGGGCCGGGGGCGTCCTCGTCGGTGAGGCCGAGATACACCCGGCCGTGCGCGGCCGGGAACGCGAACACGAAGCGGCTGGTGGTACCCGGAATCGGCACCGTCAGGGAGGCGGTGAGGCCGCCGAAGGATTCGGCGTCGAACACCAGGTGGGTGCCGCGGCTGGGGCGTAGCTCGATGCTCGGGTCCACCTGGTCGGCCCAGACGCCGGTGGCGTTGATGACGGTGCGGGGGCGAATGGTCATCGACTCGCCGGTCAGCGTGTCGCGCAGGGTCGCCGAATTGCCTTCGACAGCAACGGCTTCCACCCGGGTGAGCACTGTTGCGCCGTTGGCCGCCGCGGTACGGGCGAGCGCGACCACCAGTCGGGCGTCGTCGACGAGCTGTCCGTCCCAGGCCTGTAGACCGCCGCGCAGCCCATCGCGCCGGACAGTCGGCGCCAGCCGCAGCGCTTCCGCGGTGGCGACGCGACGCGAACGGGGCAGGATCGCGGCCGGGGTGCCTGCGGTGCGCCGCAGCACATCACCCGCGACGAAACCGGCCCGAATCAGCGTGCTCTGCGCAACGCCGATCTCCGGCAGCAGCGGCACGAGCTGCGGCAGCGGACGTACGAGATGCGGTGCGGTGGTGCCGATCAGGATGCCGCGCTCGACGGCGCTCTCGTGCGCGATGCCGACCTGACCGCTCGCCAGGTAGCGCAGTCCACCGTGCACCAGCTTCGAGCTCCACCGTGAGGTTCCGAACGCCAGGTCCTGCCGTTCGACCAGCACCGTGCGCAGGCCACGCGCGGCGGCATCGAGTGCGGCGCCCGCGCCGGTGACACCGCCGCCGATCACCAGCACATCGATCTCGGTGTCATCGCCGAGCTGTGCCAGCTCGCGGGAGCGCCGGGCGGCGTTCAGTGCGGAGTTGCCGACGGTGGCCGAATTAGCGGTCATCACTGCTTCTTTCCGGGGTCGGACCTGCCGCCGGTGCGGAGGTGATCGATCGTTGACAATGCGGATCGGGCGTCAGGGGGACTGCCGTCGGCGGGCTCGGTGCTGGCCGATGTCCGCTCGCTCATGTCCGTTCCTCATGTGCGGCGTCCGACGATTCGACGCCGCTGGTGTCGGCCGCGGCCGAGCCGACCGGTGGAACAAGGTATCCGTCGATAGCGCGCATCAATTCGGCGTCGAGTGCTGCTCCGTTGAGCAGGGCGGCGACGGTGCCCGCCGACTGCACCGCGGACTGGGCGATCAGCAGCAGCATGGTCGCCATCTGCTCGGCGTCACCGTCGCGGATCGATGAATCCTGTTGGCCCTCGTGGATTCCCGCGGTGAACAGCTCGATCAGGTGGCGTTGGTTGCGGCCGAGGCGGCCGAACACGTAGGTGAGCATCAGGTCGGTGTCGGTGCGGAAGATCTTGCCGAACAAGGGGTTTTCCCGGATCGCCGCTGCGCCGGTGACAATGCCTCGGACCAGGCGGGTGCGCGCCGGCCCCCCGGCCGGCATGGTCGTGGTGACGATTGCACGCAATTCGCGTACCAGCAGTTCGGCCACCAGGGCGCCGGTATCGGGCCAGCGGCGGTAGACAGTGGGCCTGCTTACCCGGGCTCGCCGTGCCACCTCGGTGAGGGTGGTGCGGCGCACGCCGAATTCCTCGACGCAGTCTCGCGCGGCGTCGAGAATCGCAAGGTCGGTGGCCGACACTGCGGTGTCGGGCTCTTCGGGGGCAGGCATTCGGGTGTCACCGCCGGGTGTCGAAGTGGGCAAGCATCGTTACTCCTTGACAGTATATGTCAAACTGTAACGCATGGTCGAGACGCAACAGCATGCCGACGAGGATTCGGCGCCCCGCTCGGACGCCCACGTGGCAAAGCCGGGCGTACCGGAGCACGCAGCAAGTATGGTTTGGGACGCCTGGGGTATTCCAGCCGGACACAAGCCGCTTTCGGCACAGATCCGGGGCCTGCTGGCGCAGGTTTTCGGAGTGTCCGGCGACCCGGTGGCGCGCCGCGATGAGGGCGATGTACCGCTGCGCGAGTCGGTGCTGACCCCGGCCCGACGAGATGGGTTGGTCGAGGTGGTCGGCGCGGACAACGTGTCGCTCGCCCACCGCGATCGATTGCTGCACGCAGGCGGAAAAAGTACCCCGGACCTGCTGCGCCGCCGCGCCGCCGAGCCACAGGAAGCACCGGATGCGGTCGTGTTCCCCGCCGGCCACGAGCAGGTGCTCGCGGTCCTGGCCTATTGCGCCGAACACGCCATCGCGGTGGTTCCCTTCGGTGGCGGCACCAGCGTGGTCGGCGGCGTCGACCCGGTGCGCGGCCGCTTCGAGGCGGTCATCGCGCTGGACCTGCGTCGCCTCGACACCGTCTCGGACATCGATCCGGTGAGCGGAACCGCCACGCTGGGCGCCGGTCTCACCGGCCCGCGCGCCGAGGCATTGCTCGCCGACCGGGGACTTTCGCTCGGCCACTTCCCGCAGAGCTTCGAATTCGCGAGCATCGGTGGCTTCGCGGCCACCCGGTCCTCCGGACAGGCCTCCGCGGGCTACGGTCGCTTCGACGATATGGTCCAGCACCTGAAGATCGCCACGCCGAGCGGCACGCTGGAGCTCGGCCGTGCCCCCGCTTCGGCCGCGGGTCCGGACCTGCGCGAACTGTTCGTCGGTTCGGAAGGCACCCTCGGCGTGATCACCGAGGTCACCCTGCGGGTGCATCCGGTGCCGGAAACCATTGCCTACCGGGCCTGGTCGTTCCCCGACTTCGCCACGGGCGCAGCCGCACTGCGCTCGGTGGTGCAGACGGGCGCAGCGCCGACGGTGCTGCGCCTGTCCGACGAGGTCGAGACCGGCATCAACCTGGCCCGCTCCGGTGATGTCGGCGGCACCCCGGTGTCGGGATGCCTGGCCATCACCACGTTCGAAGGCACCGGAGCCCACGTCGCGTCGCGCAGCGCCGAGGCGAGTGCGCTCTTGACGGCGGCGGGCGGCACGGACTTGGGTGCGACTCCTGCCGAGGAGTGGGAGCACGGCCGCTTCGCCGCGCCCTACATGCGCGACGCGCTGCTCGACGTCGGGGTGCTGTGCGAGACGCTGGAGACCGCCACCACCTGGTCGAATCTCGACAACCTCAAGGCGAAGGTCACTGCGGCACTGACGGATTCACTGGGCAGACAGGGCACGCCGCCACTGGTGATGTGCCACATCTCGCACACCTACCCGACGGGCGCCTCGCTGTACTTCACGATCATCGCCAAGCAATTGGACGATCCGATCTCGCAGTGGGGCCTCGCGAAGCACGCGGTCGGCGACGCCATCGTGGCCGCAGGCGGCACCATCACCCACCATCATGCGGTCGGCACCGACCACCGCCCCTGGATGTCTGCGGAGGTCGGCGACCTGGGTGTCCGGGTATTGCGCGCGGTGAAACAGGAATTGGACCCCGCAGGAATCCTCAATCCTGGAAAGCTGGTCCCGTGACGCAGGACTCGACACGCACCATCGGTGCGGTCACCGTGGTGACCAACCCCATGTCCGGGGTCGGCCGTGGGCACGACGTCGCGGCCGCCACGCTGGCCCGATTCGCCGAGCGTGGTGTCGCGGTCACCGAGGTGCGCGCACCATCTGCCGCCGAATCTGTTCGCCTGGTACGGGATTCGATCTCCCGCGTGGATCAGGTACCGGACGCGGTGGTGTGCATCGGCGGGGACGGGCTCGTCAACGTCGTCCTCGAGGCACTGGCACAGACCGGAGTGCCGCTCGGGCTCGTCCCCGCGGGCACCGGCAACGACCTCGCCAGGGAACTCGGCGTCCCCACCGATGATCCGGTGGCCGCCGCGGATCTCGTACTCGACGGCCACACTCGCACCATCGATCTCGGCCGGATCGAATCGCCCGGGTCGGAGCCGATGTGGTTCGCCACCGTGGCCGGCACGGGGTTCGATGCCCGAGTCACCCTGCGCGCCAACGGCATGCGCTGGCCGAAGGGGCCACTGCGGTACACGTTCGCGGCGCTGGCCGAGATCTCCGGTCGCTTCACCGTGCCCTATCGGATCGAGCTGACCGGGGTCGCGCCGGGCGCACTGGACAATCCGGCGACGGACACGGTCGTGGAGACGGCGGCGGTCATGGTCGCGGTGGGCAACACCCGCACCTACGGCGGCGGCATGCTGATCTGCCCGGACGCGATCATGGACGATGGCCTGCTCGACCTGACCGTGGTCGGCGCGGTATCGCGACTGGACATGCTCCGGCTGCTTCCCGCCCTGTCGGCGGGCAAGCGGATCGACCATCCGGCGACCAAGCAGTATCGAACTGCGCAGGTGACGTTGACCGCCGCAGGCGCCCCGGCCACCGCCGACGGTGAACCAGCGGGCACGCTGCCGGTCACGATCAGTGCCGTACCCGGCGCGCTTACCGTGCTGGTTCGCCGTTAGTCGTCGGATCCCTGGGCGGCGAAGCCGACTCGGCTGATCCGGTCGACATTGGTTCGGTCGATGATCACCGTCGAGGCCGGTGCGGGCTGTGGCACGCGGCCCGCACCGAGTTCGCGGATCAGTCGTCGCCATCGATGGCAGTGCAGGGTGAACGCGGGCCCGTTGATCCGGCGCCCGCGTGCGAACTGGCCTGCGCGGGCCGCGGTGGCATGCACATCGAGCAGGATCACGTGCACTTCCCGGTGGTACCCGGTGGCCCACCGTGTGAGTAGTCGGCGCGTCCATCCGAAGGTCGCGCAATCGTGGATCACCACCGGTCCTGCATTGTCGCGCAGCGCATTTCGGATCCGGACGAAATGCGCGATGTGCACCACCGGTCGCCACAGGAGATAGGGCAGCCAGCCGACCCGGTGTCGCCACCAGTTGCGGGTCTGGTTCGAATCGAGCACGACCGAACCCTGCGGTCCCCTCGTCGCTTGGTCGGCATCCGCTGTCGCACCGAAGAACATTCGCAGCGCGGTGCTCTTGCCCGCGCCGGGCACCCCCGCGACGATCAGCGCGGCCGTCGCCGGATACCGCAACTCATCGACGATCAGTCCGCGCAGATCGTGGACGGAATCCGGTGCGATGACAGGGAATTCGGCGAGCGGCGGCCGCGATTGCGCAGCGGCGAAGGGCGGCCCGTCGAGCGGAGGGTTCACCCTTTCCAGCGTCGCGGGCCGAATTCGATTCGGCAACAGGGAAAACCCTGATTTCGGCTGAGAATTCCCTGATGATGCTAGGTCGTCGCGCGGCCGCGGGAGCGCGCCCGCAGATGCATGCGCTCGCCTTGACTACCGAACAGGCTCAGTATCTCCACCGGCCCGCGCCCGGCACTGCCGAACCAGTGCGGTTGTCTGGTGTCGAATTCGGCGGCTTCGCCGGGGCCGAGGACGACATCGTGTTCGGCGAGGACCAGGCGCAATCGGCCCGACAGCACGTAGAGCCACTCGAAGCCCTCGTGGACACGGGGATCGGGCTCGGTGCGCTCGGCCGGGATGACCATCTTGAACGCCTGTAGCGGACCTGGCTGCCGGGTGAGCGGAATGATCGTGGTGCCGTTGATCTTCCGCGGACTGGAGTGCACGCGCGGGTCGGCGATCTTCGGTGCGGCGACGAGCTCGTCCAGCGGCACCTGATGGGCGAGCGCGATCGGCAGCAGCAGCTCCAGGCTGGCCTTGCGCTGGCCGGACTCCAGGCGCGACAGGGTGCTCTTGGAGATCCCGGTGGCCTCCGACAGCGCCGTCAGCGTGACGTTACGGTGCGTGCGCAACGCCTTGAGTCGCGGGCCGATGTCGGCGATGGCCTGGGTGATGCCCGGCTGAATCTTCATCCCACCAGTGCACCGCTGATTCCCGGAATCAGCAACATTTGTTGCCGAAATCGTGTGGACGGCGGCAGGGTGACCGCGGAGGTGATCGCAGATGAGCGAAACATATGACGTAGTGATCGTTGGTGGCGGTGCGGCGGGACTGTCCGCTGCCCTGGTGCTCACCAGGGCGCGGCGGCGGGTTGCCGTGGTGCGCGGTGGTGCTCCGCGCAATGCACCGACCGAGCACATGCACGGGTTTCTTTCCAGGGACGGCATGCCCCCCGGTGAGTTGATTGCCAGCGGCTCGGCCGAGGTCGCGGGATACGGCGGTGAGCTGATCGACGATATGGTCACCAGCGCCGAAAAGACCGGCGAGCCAGGTGATTTCACGGTGCGACTGGCGAGCGGGCGGGAACTGCGTGCGCGCAGGGTGCTGGTGGCGACGGGTCTGCGCGACGTGCTGCCCGAACTACCCGGCATCAGGGAGCGCTGGGGTGCCGACGTACTGCACTGCCCGTACTGCCACGGCTACGAGGTGCGTGACCAGCCGCTCGGGATCCTCGGCGGAACAGAGCCCGCTGCGAGTGCCAGAGCCGTGCATGTCGCGTTGCTGTTGCCCCAATGGTCGGCCGACGTGATCTTCTTCGCGCACACCATGGCGCTGTCGGAGGCCGACCGGGCCAGGCTCGCTGGTCGTGGCGTGCGTGTCGTGGACGGACAGGTCGCGCGGCTGGTCGTGGCGGACCGGCTGCGGGGTGTGGAGTTGGTCGACGGGCGCGCGGTGCCGCGAGCGGCGATGTTCGTCGCGCCGCCCTTTGTGCCCAATGCGGATGTGCTCCTCGCGCTCGGCTGTGACGTCGACGGCAACGGCTGGGTGCACACCGACAAGTCGGGCCGGACCAGCGTGCCCGGCGTCTGGGCCGCGGGCAATGTGGCCGACCCGGCCGCGCAGGTGATCTCCGCCGCGGGCGCGGGATCGGCCGCCGCTATCGCGATAAACGCCGATCTGGTGGAGCAGGACACCAGCGTTGTGGCAGCCACGCATTGAATGCGCAAAGAAGCTGAGAATTACTTATGGATTCCGGGGCCTGCCCCGGATCGACGGTAAGCTCTCACCTGTAGGCGGAGTGTTCGGTGTCCCTCATCCACCGAAGACTCCGCCTTTTTTCTATGCCTGGTGGGCGGTGTGAGCGCGCCGAACTCGGCCACTAGAATCGTCGGGTGACCAGCGCAGCCTTTGACAACTCGCGTAATCGTGCCGATGCCCTCCCCAAAAGCTGGAACCCCAGCGAGGTGGAGGCCGAAATGTACGAGCGCTGGGTAGCCGCCGGTTATTTCACCGCCGATGTCGCGAGCGACAAGCCCGGTTACTCGATCGTGCTGCCGCCGCCGAACGTCACCGGCAGCCTGCACATGGGACACGCCCTCGACCACACCCTGATGGACACCCTCTCCCGCCGCAAGCGCATGCAGGGCTACGAGGTGCTATGGCTGCCCGGCATGGACCACGCGGGCATCGCCACCCAGACCATCGTGGAAAAACAGCTCGCGGTGGACGGCAAGACCAAAGAAGACTTCGGCCGCGAACTGTTCATCGACAAGGTCTGGGACTGGAAGCACGAGTCCGGCGGCGCCATCCAGTGGCAGATGCGCGCGCTCGGCGACGGCGTCGACTGGAGTCGCGACCGGTTCACCATGGACGAAGGCCTGTCCAGGGCCGTGCAGACCATCTTCAAGCGGCTCTTCGACGCGGGCCTGATCTATCGCGCGGAGCGGCTGGTCAACTGGTCGCCGGAACTGCGCACCGCCATCTCCGATATCGAGGTCAAGCACGAGGAGGTGCCGGGCGAGCTGATCTCGCTGCGCTACGGCTCCCTCGACGACAACGAGCCGCACGTGATCGTGGCGACCACCCGTGTGGAGACAATGCTCGGCGACACCGCCGTCGCGGTGCACCCGGACGACCCCCGGTACCAGTCCTTGATCGGCACCACGCTGTACCACCCGATCACCGGACGGCAGATCCCGATCGTTGCCGACGACTACGTCGACCCCGAATTCGGTTCCGGCGCAGTGAAGATCACCCCCGCGCACGATCCGAACGACTTCGAGATGGGGCTGCGGCACAACCTGCCGATGCCGACCATCATGGACGAGCGCGGCCGGATCGCCGACACCGGTACCGAATTCGACGGCATGGACCGGTTCGAGGCCAGGGTCAAGGTGCGCGAGCGCCTGGCCGCCGAGGGCCGCATCGCCGCCGAGAAGCGGCCCTACCTGCACAGCGTCGGGCACTCCGAGCGCAGTGGCGAGGCGATCGAGCCGCGCCTTTCGATGCAGTGGTGGGTCAAGGTCGAGGCACTGGCCAAGGCCGCCGGTGACGCGGTTCGCAACGGCGACACCGTCATTCACCCGGCAAGCCAGGAGCCGCGCTGGTTCGACTGGGTCGACAACATGCACGACTGGACCATTTCGCGACAGCTGTGGTGGGGCCACCGCATCCCGATCTGGTACGGCCCCGACGGTGAAGTGGTGTGCGTCGGGCCGGACGAGACCGCGCCGGAAGGCTGGGTGCAGGACCCCGACGTGCTCGATACCTGGTTCTCCTCGGGGCTGTGGCCGTTCTCCACCATGGGCTGGCCCGACTCCACTACCGAACTCCAGAAGTTCTATCCGACCAGCGTGCTCGTCACCGGATACGACATCCTGTTCTTCTGGGTGGCCAGGATGATGATGTTCGGCACGTTCGTTTCCGACGACCCGGTGCTCACGGCGGGCAAGAACGGCGCGAAACAGGTGCCGTTCAAGGATGTGTTCCTGCACGGTCTGATTCGCGATCAGTTCGGCAAGAAGATGTCCAAGTCGCGCGGCAACGGCATCGACCCGCTGGACTGGATCACCTCCTACGGCGCGGACGCGCTGCGCTTCACCCTGGCGCGCGGCGCACAGCCGGGCGGTGACCTTTCGGTCGGCGAACCGCACGCACTCGCCTCGCGCAGCTTCGTGACAAAGCTGTTCAACGCCACCAAGTTCGCGCTGATGAACGGCGCGCACACCGGTGAGCTACCGGCGCGCGCCGAGCTCACCGACGCCGATCGCTGGATCGTCGACCGGCTCGAAGAGGTTCGCGCCGAAGTGGATTCGGCGTTCGACGCCTACGAGTTCGGCAAGGCCTGCGAGGCGCTCTACCACTTCGCGTGGGACGAACTGTGCGACTGGTACCTGGAATTGGCGAAGGTGCAGTTCGCCGCGGCGGGTCCGCGCGCCGAGTCGACCGCCGTGGTGCTCGGCAATGTCCTCGACGCGGTGCTGCGACTGCTGCACCCGGTAATCCCATTCGTGACCGAATCGCTGTGGCAGGCGCTGACCGGCGGAGAGTCGGTCGTTATCGCCGCGTGGCCGCAGGCCAGCGGCGTGCCGACCGATGTGGCTGCGGCGCAGCGTATTTCGGATGCGCAGCGGTTGATCACCGAGATCCGTCGGTTCCGCAGCGATCAGGGCCTCGCCGACAAGCAGAAGGTCGCGGCCAAGCTGATCGGCCTCGACGCGGCGGGCCTCACCGAGCAGCAGGCGTCGGTGGCCAACCTGGCCAGGCTCACCGAGCCGGGCGAGGATTTCGCGGCGACCGCGTCCCTGGAGATTCGGCTCAGCGCGGCAACCGTCACCGTGGAACTGGACACCTCCGGCTCCGTCGACCTGGATGCCGAACGCCGTCGTCTGGAGAAGGACCTGGCCGCCGCCGAGAAGGAATTGGCAGCCACCACGGCCAAACTCGGCAACGAGGCCTTCCTCGCCAAGGCGCCGGAACCGGTGGTCGACAAGATCAAGGGCAGGCGCGATGTCGCCGCGTCCGAAGTCACCCGCATCAGCGCCCGGCTCGCGGAATTGAGCGGCAAATGAACGCCGAGCCGGAACCACAGTACGACGACGACGGGTCACCGATCCCCGCCACCCGGCTCGGTGCCGGGCCCTCTCCTGTCGACCTGGCTGAAATGGCCCTGGTCGAGGCAGAACTCGATCGCCGCTGGCCAGAAACCAAGATCGAGCCGTCGCTCACCCGCATCGCCACCCTGATGGATCTGCTCGCCTCACCGCAGCAGCACTATCCGGCGATCCACGTCGCGGGCACCAACGGCAAGACCTCGGTGACCAGGATGATCGACGCACTGCTTACCGCGCTGCACCGGCGGACCGGCCGGATCACCAGCCCGCACCTGCAGCTGGCGACCGAACGGATCAGCATCGACAACAAACCGATCACGCCCGCCCAGTACGTGGCGACCTACCGTGAGCTGCTGCCCTACATCGAGATGATCGACAAGCAGTCCGACGCCGCGGACGGCCCGGCGATGAGCAAGTTCGAGGTACTCACCGGCATGGCCTTCGCGGCCTTCGCCGAGGCGCCTGTCGATGTCGCGATCGTCGAGACCGGCATGGGCGGCACCTGGGATGCGACCAATGTGATCGACGGGCAGGTCGCGGTGATCACCCCGATCGGCCTCGACCACACCGACTACCTCGGCCCCGACCTCACCGCCATCGCCGGGGAGAAGGCCGGGATCATCAAGCGTGCGCCCGACAGCCTGATTCCGCGCGACACCGTCGCGGTGATCGCCGAACAGGAGCCGGAAGCCATGGAGGTGCTGCTGCGGCGCGCCGTCGAGGTCGACGCCGCGGTGGCTCGCGAGGGCTCGGAGTTCCGGGTGCTGGCCAGGCAGATCGCGATCGGCGGCCAGCAGCTCGAATTGCAAGGCCTCGGCGGGGTGTACGACGAGATCTTCCTGCCGCTGCACGGCGAGCACCAAGCGCGCAATGCCGTGCTCGCCCTCGCTGCGGTCGAGGCGTTCTTC
Organism: Nocardia sp. NBC_01009; assembly: GCF_045208035.1. Lineage (NCBI taxonomy): Bacteria > Bacillati > Actinomycetota > Actinomycetes > Mycobacteriales > Nocardiaceae > Nocardia > Nocardia sp. NBC_01009. The sequence goes on from NZ_CP108695.1 coordinate 2,950,076, forward strand.
GGCGCGGGCGCGGACCGCCAGCTCGACATCGACGCGATCCGAGCCGGTTTCGCGAGCGTCACCAGCCCGGGCAGGCTCGAGCGTATGCGCAGCGCGCCGACCATCTTCATCGACGCCGCGCACAACCCCGCAGGCGCAAAAGCCCTGGCCGCGACGCTCACCACGGAGTTCGACTTCCGCAAACTGGTCGGTGTGGTCGGGGTGTTCGGCGACAAGGACGCCGCGGGCATCCTCGAGGCGCTGGAGCCGGTCCTCGACGAAATCGTCGTCACCAGCAGTGGATCGCCGCGTGCCATGGACGTCGACACCCTCGCCAACCTGGCCGTGCAGCGTTTCGGCGACGAGCGGGTCGTCACCGCCGAAACACTGCCCGACGCCCTGGAAACGGCTATCGCACTGGCCGAGGAAGTCGGCGAGCCCGGCGAGATGGTCTCCGGCGCCGGTGTCGTGGTGACCGGTTCGGTGGTCACGGCGGGCGCGGCCCGTGCGCTGTTCGGAAAGGATCCGGCATGAGGGTTCGATCCGCGGCAAAGGAGACAGCATGAGTGAGCCGACCGACGGCGACCAGGCCGCCGCGCCCACTGCCCCGGACCCATGGAAGGGGCTGCGCGGTGTCATGGCGGGCACGCTGATTCTCGAGGCGATCACGGTTCTGCTCGCGTTGCCCGTCGTCGGGTCCGTCGGCGGCGGGGTGGGCTGGTTCTCCGGCAGTTACCTCGTGATCTTGGCGCTGGTCATGATTCTCGGCGCGGGACTCCAGCGCCGCCCGTGGGCGATACCGTTCAACCTCGGCCTCCAGGTGCTGTTGATACTCGGCGTATTCGTGCACGTCTCCATCGGGGTGATGGGGATTCTGTTCGCCGTGGTGTGGGGCTTCATCCTGGTCTTGCGTCACGATGTCAAGCGCCGCATGGAGCAGGGATTGCTGCCGAGTCAGCGCACTCGGCGCTCCGCCTAGCCGCCTGTCCGGCCCGCTGCGCAGTTGCCCGTTGAATACTTCGCCCGACCGCCGGTTAGGCTGTGCGCCGTGACTGAGCAGACGTTGGTACTCATCAAGCCGGACGGCGTGGCCCGTGGCCTGGTCGGCGAGGTGCTGGCCCGGATCGAGCGCAAGGGGCTGAAGATCGCCGCCCTGGAGCTGAAGCAGGTTTCCGAAGAGGTGGCCCGCGGCCACTACGCCGAGCACGCCGAGAAGCCGTTCTTCGGCTCCTTGATCGAGTTCATCACCTCCGGCCCGGTCGTCGCGGCCATCCTGGAGGGCCCCCGCGCCATCGCGGCATTCCGGCAGATCGCCGGCGGTACCGATCCGGTCGAGAAGGCCGTGCCCGGCAGCATTCGTGGTGACTTTGCCCTGGAGACCCAGGAGAACCTGGTCCACGGCTCCGATTCGCCGGAATCGGCCAAGCGCGAGATTGCCCTCTGGTTCCCTGAGTTCCCGGCCTGACCCAATTCCGCCACGCGTCACGTCCGCAGTGCGCGCAGCGCCCTCGGCATGCGACGAAACCGCGCGAATGCGGGGTCGAGTCGTGCGGGAGCGTAGCGAGCGCACCGGTGGGCACAGCGCCCTCGGCGTACGACGAAACCACGCGAATGCGGGGTCTAGTCGTGCGCCGATGGCGAACTGTTGGCGCACGGTGTGGGATACTGGCATCGGGTGCAACCGATATCGACTGTTCGCGCTGGTACGTGAGCGATCGGTGACGGAAGCAGCCGGATGACACCGCGGTTCGATGCCGATCATCGCTGCCACGGACAAACAGCCCGGTTGTTGGGGGTTGATTGTTCGCGTCGGCACGCTGGATGAGCGCTCGCTTCGTGGAGTTCAGCCAACAGCCAGGCGCCGCGTGACCAGTTAGCCCGACGAACAACCAGGTGATAACCGGGCATGCGGGGCGAGACCAGATGACCTTGCGTCAACCACGTGAGGCGAACGATTAGTGCCCCCGCGTCGGCCGCGTCACTTCTGCCAGGAGGGACGCGCCCGGGGGTCCCGAGGAGACTTCGTGGCCGATCAAGAGCCGCTGGAAACAACATCACAGGATGCCGAACAATTGCCGGAGCGAATCCGAGTTCACGCGCTTGCCAAGCTGCTGGGAGTGACGAGTAAGCGCATCCTGGCCAAGCTCACCGAGTTGGGGTCCGATGCGCGCAGTGCGCAGTCGAACGTCGACAGAGCGGTTGCGGAGACTGTCCGCGACGCGTTGGTCGAGCCCGCCGCCACCGTCACCGCGCCCGAGGCAACGCCTCCTGCGCCCGAGGCAACGCGTCCCGCGCCGGAGCCCGAGCCTGCTGCCCCGGCCCGAGAGCCAGGGCTGCTGTTCTCGGCACCGGACCCGGTGATCGATCAGTCCGGTTCGGCGGCTACCGGTGCGGTCCAGCCCGCCCACCAGCCGTCGGTGCAGCTGTTCACACACCTGGACCGGGAGGAGCCGCACGTCGCGGCGCCCGCAGTGTTCGAGGCCGCCGTCACGGTGCAGGCGCCGTTGTTCCTGCCACCGGACGCTGCCGCCGCCGAACAGACGCGGCGTAAGCGTCGCGTCGAGCGCGATACCCGTCGCACCGAAGAGCCGCCGGTCGAGGTGGTCGAGGACGAGGTCGACACCACCGAAGACGATCAGGACTCATCCGACCAGCAGGGTGATGTCGACGGCCAGCCGCGGCGCAGGCGCCGTGGTCGTCGTGGCCGCGGTCGTGGTCGGGGCGAGCAGCACAGCGATGCCGAAGGTGACGAGAACGACACCGCGGACTCCGATGCCGACACCGAGGACGAGCAGCCCGCCGAATCGCGTGACGCCGTCGCCGAGCCTGCCGATGCCGACGAGACCGCCGAGTCCGATGACGACGAGGCCGAACTGCCGGAGGGCTCGACCCGCCGTCGCCGTCGTCGCCGTCGCCGCAAGGTGGCAGGGGAGGGCGCCGAGTCCGAAGCCGTCTCCGAGGACGACCCGCCGAACACCGTCGTGCACGAACGTGAACCGCGGAACAAGAGCCGCAACCGCGCCGCCGCATCCGACGAGGTGCAGGGCATCACCGGTTCCACCCGGCTCGAGGCCAAGCGGCAGCGCAGGCGGGACGGCCGCGAGGCCGGTCGCCGTCGGCCGCCGATCCTGACCGAATCGGAGTTCCTGGCCCGCCGCGAGGCGGTGGACCGGGTGATGGTGGTGCGCGAGAAGGCGTTCCCCGATCTCCCCACCGCCACCCAGGTCGCTGTGCTCGAGGACAACATTCTGGTCGAGCATTTCGTCACCAGCACCGGTTCCGCGTCGATGGTCGGCAACGTCTACCTCGGCAAGGTGCAGAACGTACTGCCCAGCATGGAGGCGGCGTTCGTCGATATCGGCCGTGGCCGCAACGGTGTGCTGTACGCCGGTGAGGTGAACTGGGAGGCCGCCGGACTGGGCGGCAAGGAGCGCAAGATCGAGCAGGCGCTCAAGCCAGGCGATCAGGTGCTCGTCCAGGTGAGCAAGGACCCGGTCGGGCATAAGGGTGCCCGGCTGACCACGCAGATCAGCCTGGCCGGCCGCTTCCTTGTGTACGTGCCGGGCGGTTCGTCCACCGGCATCAGCCGCAAGCTGCCCGACACCGAGCGCAAGCGGCTCAAGGAGATCCTGCGCGACATCGTGCCCGCCGACGCTGGCGTGATCATCCGCACTGCGTCGGAGGGCGTCGACGAGGACGAGCTCGCCCGCGACGTCGAGCGGCTACAGGCGACCTGGCGCACCATCGAGAAGGCTGCCGACGGTAAGGACTCCGGCGGGCCGAAGACCCTGTACGAAGAGCCCGACCTGTTGGTCAAGGTCATCCGCGACCTGTTCAATGAGGACTTCTCCAAGCTCGTCATCGAAGGTGACCGGGCATGGAGCACCGTCGAGAAGTACATCGGCACCGTCGCACCGGACCTGCTCGCCAGGGTCGCCCGGCACGAGAACAACGGTATCGACGTGTTCGAGACCCACCGGATCGACGAGCAGCTCGCCAAGGCGCTCGATCGCAAGGTGTGGCTGCCCTCGGGCGGCACCCTGGTGATCGACCGCACCGAAGCGATGACGGTGGTCGACGTCAACACCGGCAAGTTCACCGGTGCGGGCGGCAGCAACCTCGAAGAGACGGTCACCCGCAACAATCTGGAGGCGGCCGAGGAGATCGTGCGCCAGATGCGGCTGCGCGATATCGGCGGCATGATCGTCGTCGACTTCATCGACATGGTCCTCGAGTCCAACCGCGACCTGGTGCTGCGTCGACTGACCGAGGCGCTCGGCCGCGACCGGACTCGCCACCAGGTCTCCGAAGTGACCTCGCTCGGCCTGGTGCAGATGACCCGCAAGAAGCTGGGCACCGGGCTGGTGGAGGCCTTCTCCACCACCTGTGAGCACTGCCATGGCCGCGGCATCCTGGTGCACGCCTACCCGGTGGAGTCGTCGTCCGCCGGCGAGGACGGCGGCGCGAAGAGCCGGGAGACCGGTTCGCGGCGACGTAGGGGCCGGGACAAGGGTGCGGCCGCCGCACCCGCTGCGACCAACGGCACTGCGCCGGTGACCGAGGCCGTCGAGGAGGATGCCGCCGTCAAGCGGGCGCATCCGGTCGCGTTGGCAATGGCAGCACATCACGGTGACGCGACCGAGGCCGACGCCGAAGCAGTCGACTTGGTCGAGGCAGAAGCTGCCGACATCGATGCTGTGGTGACCGAGGCCGTAGCCGAGGAGCCGACCGAAACAGCTGCGGCAGTGACCGAGGAGGCCGTGGCGACCGAGGTCGAGCCGGTCGATGTGGCCGCCGAGCCTGTTGCAGCCGTGGTGGAGCCGCAGGCCCCAGCCCCTGCTGCACAGGAGCCGGTCGCCGTCCGGGAGCCTGCTGCCCGAAACGGTGTTCCCGAGCCCGCCGCACCGCGGACGACCGGTCGCAGGCGCAGGGTGGCCCGTTCGGCCGCGGCGCCCGCAGCCGACAGCAGCGGTGCCGTGTTCGTGCTGTCGGCGGATCAGCCGTCCGCAGCGCCGGTCGTGGACTTTGCGGCCGAGGCTCCGGTAGCGGTGCCTGTGCGCAAGACGCGCCGCCGGGCCGCGGGACGTCCCGCGGGGCCGCCGGTGGACGAGGCGAACTGACCGGTCCGAGCTGATCGGATCGTGCCGAACGACCGAGACCCCCGTCACGATGGTGGCGGGGGTCTCGTATTTCGGGCGTGCCGGACTACCGCGCATGGCCGGAGCGAAGGCGGAGGTACGCCTGTTCGGGAGACGCCGGTTTGGACCCGGTGGTAGGCGTCCTGTAATCTCGAACAGTCGCTGCCCGGCGACAGCGCTCTACTGCGCTGTGTTTGTGACTCGGCCCCGAGGCCGAGGGCCTTCAGGTTTACTGAGGCGGCGGTGACAACCAGACCAGAGTGCTGTGGTTTCCAAGCGGAATTGTCCGGGTGGGAGCATGCAGCCGCGTGAGCATCAGCCGCGCGCATTACAGGAAGAAGGGCAGCCGACCGATGGCAACGTACGCGATCGTCAAGACCGGCGGAAAGCAGTACAAGGTCGCGGTCGGTGACCTGGTGAAGGTCGAGAAGATCGAGGGTGCGCCGGGTACTTCCGTGGCGCTTGCTCCGGTTCTCGTCGTCGATGGCGCCGAGCTGACCACCGATGCGGCCAAGCTGGCCAAGGTCTCCGTGGCCGCCGAGGTCGTCGAGCAGACCAAGGGCCCGAAGATCCGCATCCACAAGTTCAAGAACAAGACCGGCTACCACAAGCGGCAGGGCCACCGTCAGCCGCTGACGGTCATCAAGGTCACCGGCATCAAGTAAGCCTCCTCGATTTCGAGTTACTTCACAGGAGTTCAGAAATGGCACATAAGAAGGGTGCGTCCAGCTCCCGCAACGGTCGCGATTCGAACGCCCAGCGACTCGGCGTCAAGCGCTTCGGCGGCCAGGCCGTCAAGGCCGGCGAGATCCTGGTTCGTCAGCGCGGTACCCACTTCCACCCCGGCGTCAACGTCGGTCGTGGCGGTGACGACACCCTGTTCGCCCTCGCGGCGGGCGCGGTCGAGTTCGGCAGCAAGCGTGGCCGCAAGACCGTCAACATCGTCGTCCCGGAGCCGGTTCAGGCCTGACCGCCTGATAGGCGTCCGTCCACCGACTGCGCCGACCGAGCGCAGGCGAGGCAGCCGCCTGCTACTCCAGACAACAGCCGAGCGGGTCAGGGTGACACACCCTGGCCCGTTTTCGCGTTTTCGAACGATCGCGTCGGCACCGACAACCACAACCACCGAGGAGGATGATTCGGCTTATGTCCAAATTCATCGACCGTGTCGTATTGCACGTGCATGCGGGCAAGGGTGGTCACGGTTGTGCCTCCGTGCGCCGCGAAAAGTTCATGCCGCTCGGCGGGCCCGACGGCGGTAACGGCGGTCGCGGTGGGGATGTGGTCCTCGAGGTCGACCCGAATGTGCACACCCTGCTGGACTTCCATTTCCATCCGCACGCCAAGGCGGGCAACGGCAAGCCGGGCGAGGGCAGCAACCGCGACGGTAAGCAAGGCAGCGATCTGCTGCTGAAGGTGCCCGACGGCACCGTGGTGCTCGACAACGACGGCAAGGTCCTCATCGACCTGGTCGGCGCGGGTAACAAGTTCATCGTGGCCCGCGGTGGTCGTGGCGGCCTCGGCAATGCGGCACTCGCGTCCAAGGCACGCAAGGCTCCCGGCTTCGCTCTGCTCGGCGAGGACGGTGAAGAAGGCGACCTGGTTCTCGAACTCAAGTCGCTCGCCGACGTCGGTCTGGTCGGGTTCCCGTCGGCGGGCAAGTCCTCGCTGGTGTCGGTGCTGTCGGCGGCCAAGCCGAAGATCGCGGACTACCCCTTCACCACGCTGGTGCCAAACCTCGGCGTGGTCGCCAGTGGCGACACCACGTTCGTCATCGCCGACGTGCCGGGACTGATTCCTGGAGCCAGCGAGGGCCGCGGGCTCGGGCTGGAATTCCTGCGCCATCTGGAGCGGTGCGCGGTGCTCGCGCATGTCGTCGACTGCGCCACGTTGGAGCCAGGTCGCGATCCGGTGTCCGACGTGGACGCGCTGGAGGCGGAGCTGGCGGCCTATAAGTCCATGCTCAACGCCGACACTGGTCTCGGCGACCTTGCTGATCGGCCCCGTGTGGTCATCCTGAACAAGATCGACGTGCCCGATGCCGCGGAGCTGGCGGAGATGGTGACGGCGGAGTTCACCGCGCGCGGCTGGCCTGTGTTCGAGATCTCCGCGGTGAGCCGAGCAGGCCTGCGGCCCTTGACCTTTGCCCTCGCCGACCTGGTGCTGAAGTACCGTGAGGCACATCCGAAGGCAGCGCCCGCACGCCCGGTGATCAGGCCGATCGCGGCGAACGAGACCGGTTTCAGCGTGATCGCCGATCCCGACGAGCCGGGCGGCTTCATCGTGCGTGGCAGCCAGCCCGAGCGTTGGGTGCGCCAGACCCAGTTCGACAACGACGAAGCGGTGGGCTACCTCGCCGACCGGCTCGCCCGCCTCGGTGTCGAAGATGCCCTGGTGAAACAGGGCGCCGAGCCTGGAGCGCCGGTCACCATCGGCGATGTGACCTTCGAATGGGAGCCGCAGATCTCGGCGGGCATCGATATGGTGCCGACCGGCCGCGGCACCGATCTGCGGCTGGAACAGAACGACCGGATCGGCGCCGCCGAACGCAAGCACGCGTCCCGAGTGCGCCGTGGTCTGGTGAAAGAGGAAGAGGACCAGTGATGTTGCCCGGGGGCGCGGGAACTGCCACCTTGTCGGTGCGGCGCACGCCGGAATTTGGTGGTGTGCGTTGGGGTTCCGGTGCTTCCGGTGTGGATGCGGTGCGGTCGCGCGCTGCTGTTGCGTGGCGGGTTATGACCGGATTGCGCGGTACGTGTTGGGGTTCCAGTGCAGGCGTCGTGCGTTTGCGAGCCGTCTGGTCGTCAGGGCGGAAGCTGGAGTCTCGCGGTGCCATTGGTGTCGTTCGAGCCCCGGTGTTCGGCGGGGCGACGGTGTGTTCTGGTGCGGTGCAGGGAGTTCGGTTGCTATGCAGGTGAGTTCTGGTATGGCCGAGGCGATGTCGCAGGATGGGCTCAGTGAGGCTCGGCAGGCGATCGCTTCGGCGCGAAGTGTGGTGGTGAAGATCGGTTCGTCCGCGCTCACCAGCCTGAAGGGCGGGCTGGATACCGTGCGTCTCGATCGGCTTGCCGATGCGGTGGAAGCGCGCATGCGCGCGGGATCCGAAGTGGTCGTAGTGTCTTCGGGCGCGATCGGCGCGGGAATCGCGCCGCTCGGGCTGACCCGCCGCCCGCGTGATCTGGCCACCAAGCAGGCTGCCGCCAGTGTCGGCCAGCTGGCGCTCGCACATGCGTGGGGCACCTCCTTCACCAGGTACGGACGCACCGTCGGACAGGTGCTGCTCAGCGCCGACGACTTCGCCCGCCGCGAGCACCACCGCAACGCCCAACGCACCCTGGACCGGTTACGCTCGCTCGGTGCGGTCGCCGTAGTGAACGAAAACGATACTGTCGCAACGGAAGAGATCCGCTTCGGCGACAACGACCGGCTCGCAGCGCTGGTGGCCCACCTGGTCGGCGCCGACGCGCTGATCCTGCTTTCCGACGTCGAAGGCCTCTATGACGGCGACCCGCGCAAGGGTGCGGCGAACTTCATTCCCGAGGTCCGCAGCAGCGCCGATCTCGACGGCGTCATCGCAGGCAGTGGTGGCGCACTGGGCACCGGCGGGATGGCCTCGAAATTGTCCGCGGCCCGCCTTGCCGCCGACGCGGGCGTGCCCGTACTGCTCGCGGCCGCCACCGAAGCCGCCACCGCACTGACCACCGGCACCGTCGGCACAGCCTTCGCCGCCCGCCCGGTCCGCCTGTCCGCCCGCAAGTTCTGGGTCCGCCACGCCGCCGACAGTCGCGGCGCCGTCCTCATCGACGAAGGCGCGGTCCAAGCCGTGGCCCACCGCCGCCGCTCCCTGCTGGCCGCAGGCATCACCGGCGTCCGCGGCCGCTTCCACGGCGGCGACGTAGTCGACCTCGTAGCCCCCGACAACCACGTAATAGCCCGCGGCGTAATCGAATACGACAGCACCGAACTCGCCGGCATGCTGGGCCGCTCCACCGCCGAACTTCCGGACACCATGCAGCGCCCGGTAATCCACGCCGACGACCTCGTCAACGTCTGACCCGCACTCCGCAAGATCCGCACCTGGCCTCCGGATCCCGCAGGGCACTTCGTTAAGTGGGTGCCCGGTGACGCGGGTAGGACTTCGAGTCGTCATTGTGGGCGCCGATGTGTTCCTGGATCGAGGTGATCAGCTCCGGGACGCAGCGGAACACCCCGCGCCGCAACGCCCTGTCGGTCAGCTTGCGCCCACAACACGATCGCGTTCTCGGGTGGGTCCGGATACAGGCCGACGAAGTCGACCAGTTTCTCCTCGAAGTGCTTGGCGATGGACAACTTGAACGTCTCGACCTCCCGATGTGAACCCGACTAGGACACACCACTGGCTGTATTCAGAAAGGTGGGGTCGAGGATGGCGCCGACGCGTTTGACGTTCTGGGCGATGAGTGCGGTCTCGAGGTGGCCGATCGCTTTCAGCGGAGCGATTCGTTCGGTGAGGTAGCGGTAAAGCTCGCGGGAGTTCCGGCAGACGACCTGGGCGGCGAGGTTAGTGGGGCCAGTGGTGGCTGCGACGAAAACGATCTCGGGGTGTTCGGCCAGTGCCTGACCGGTGGCGACCAGTTCACCGGGCGCGACCGTGATCCAGAGGCGCGCGGCGGTGTGCAGCCCCACATATGGCAGATCGAACTCGGCGTAGTAGTGGAGAAGGCCGGTGGCCTGGAGACAGTCGAGACGGCGGCCGACGGTGGACTGCGACCAGCCGGTCGCTGCGGCGATTTCGGCTTGGGTGGCCCGGCCGTCACGGGCCAGTACGTCCAGGAGGCGTTGGTCGCCAGGATCCACGTTCGGAACGTCATCGATCTCGGGCGCCTGCGTGATACTCAGCTGTTCGATCTCGTGTGGCGTGAGGGCGTTCAGGCTTCGGATCCGTTGCGGCGAGCCGTAATAGGTGTGGAGGACCGAATAGGCGGCGATTGTGACGACCCGACCGCGCCGTGGCAGCTTGTCCAGAAGCAGGTGTTCGCTCTCGTCTTGGCTGCGGGCCCGTGTGATGCAGAGGATTTCGGTGCCGCCGGAGGTGATTTGAACCCATGCGGTGTCCAGACGGTCGGCAAGAGCAGCGGCGACGCTCGGAGCCGCACCGGGGACGCATCGGAGCCGGAGAAGCCATCGGCCGTGTGCGACGAAGTTGGCAGGAGGCGAGCCGACGATTCGTAGCTGGTCCTGAGCGCGCATCCGCTGGTAACGGCGGGCGATGGTCTGGTCGGAAACGCCGAGCACCTCGGCGATGCGGCTGAACGAGGCTCGGCTATCCAGTTGGAGCGCGTGGATCAGCCTGCGGTCCAGGTCGTCAGCGGTGGGGGATTTCACCATCCAAGGCTAGTTTATGTCGAGAAGTTTGAAAAATGACCTGAGTATGTGGCTATCTCGCAGATCATCCGTGATCGTTGCCTGGTCTATACGAGTGATCGAAAGGATCGAGATGGGCAAGTGGTTACCGCTGACGGCCGTGTGCCTCGGGGCGTTCATGCTGCTGGTGGACGTCAACATCGTGACGGTGGCATTGCCGGAAATGTCGACGGGGTTGGCGTCGTCGTTTTCGTCGCTGCAATGGGTGATGGACATATATGCGCTGGTGCTGGCGGCGCTGCTGATGGGGGCGGGCGCCCTCGCGGATCTGGTGGGACGCCGCAAGGTATACGTGACCGGGCTGGTGGTATTCGCGCTCGCGTCACTGATCTGTGGTCTGGCCCCGGACGCGGTGACACTCATCGTCGCGCGAGCGATTCAGGGGGCGGGCGCAGCGATGATGTTCGCGACCACGGTGGCACTGGTGAACGCCTCATACGAGGGCCGCGATCGGGCGGTGGCGTTCGGGGTCTGGGGTGCGGTCAATGGCGCTGCGGCCGGGGTCGGCCCGATTTTGGGCGGGCTGGTGACGCAGCAGTTCGGCTGGCGGTGCATCTTCCTGGTGAATCTGCCGGTCTGCATAGTGGCGGTAGTACTGACGCTGCGGGTCGTGGCTGAGTCGCGCAGTTCGGCGGCGCGGCGAATCGACGTGCCGGGGGTCGTGTCGTTTGCGGTGGTCGCCGCAGTGGTGACCACCGCGCTGACCAAGGCGGGTGAGGTCGGATGGACCGCTTCAACGACTGTGGGAATGCTCGCCGCTGGGGCGGCCGCTCTGCTCGTCTTCGTCATAGTCGAGATTCGGAGCCAACATCCCATCTTGGATCTGCGTCTGTTCCGTGACCCGACCTTTGCCGGGGTCATGATCGCCTCGCTGGTGATGTCCGGGACGGCCTTTGCCTACCTGCTCTACACCTCGCTGTGGCTGCAGACGGTACAAGGGTTGAGCGCGATCGGCGCCGGTCTGGTGATCCTCCCGATCAGCGGCCTGGCGTTCGTGGCCTCCTGGCTTACCGGACGTTTCCTGCACGGGTTCTCGCCCCGGTGGACCATCGGCGTCGGGCTGTTGTTGGTCGGTGTCGGGACGTTGAGCCAGGCGGTACTTACTGCGGGATCGGGTTGGGTCGCGCTCATACCCGGTTTCGCGATCACCGGGGTAGGCGTCGGGATGGCCCTGCCGAGCGTCACGGCGGCGGCGATGGCCGCCGTGCCGCCGGAGCGGGGCGGGATGGCCGCCGGTGCCGTGAGCGCTTTCCGTCAACTGGGCTACGCATTGGGGATTGCAATTCTCGGCAGTGTCTTCCGAGTAGCGGTAGGGCATTCCCTGGAGCACAAAGTCAGCAACGTCTCAACCACGATAGACCAGCTCACCAGCGGTCATGCCGCGCTGGCGATTACGGAGGCCCACGACGGTGGCGTCGTCCGGGCTGCGTTCGCGACCGGACTCGACGCCGCCACCACCACGGCGTCGGCGATCGCGACCGTCGCTGCCGTGACGACGATCGTCCTGTTGCGCCGCCGCAAGCCGACGTCAGCCGTGGTCGTGCCCCCTGTGGTCGTGCCCGTCGCGACGCCGAGGTCCTGAACTAGTGGTGCGCCTGTAGTCGTTGGCTCGGTAGCAGTCGGGTGCGCAACAGGAGGTCGTGCGGGCGAAGGCGCTGCTGATGGCGGCCGACGGCGTGGCCAACACGGCGATCGCCGTGGCGTTGTCGGTGTCGCCGTTGTCGGTGAAGAGCTGGCGTGAGCGGTTCGCCGAGGAGGGTTTGACGAAGTTGGGGCAGGTCCGCAAGGGTCGTGGCCGCAAACCGTCGATCCCGCAGTCCAAGATCGACGAGATCCTCGATCTGACACTGAACTACCGATCCAAGAGTGAAACCCATTGGGGCTGTAGAACAAAGGCCGACGCAGCGGGGGTGTCGAAGTCCACGGTGCAACTGGTGTGGCACGCGCGGGGACTGAAACCGCATCGGGTGGACACGTTCAAGCTGTCCAACGATGCGCTTCGAGGAGAAACTGGTCGATGTCGTCGGGCTGTATCTGAATCCGCCCGAGAAGGCGATCGTGCTGGGCGCGGCCGAGAAGTCCTCGGTGCAGGCATTGGACCGCACCCAGCCGTCGCTGCCGATGGTCGAAGGGCCGGGCGAGACAGACCCACGACTACAAGCGGCGAGTGCTCTCGGTGGCCTACTTGTGGGGTGTGGGGATGACGCCGGGCTGGTTGGTGGTCGAAGGTGACTGGTCTTGGTCTTCTGTGATGGGGCCGGTGACGCCGGGCTGGCCGCCGGGGTCGACAAGTGGGGGAGTGGGTTCTCCCGGCTGGGGGGCCGGTGGTTCCGGTTGCGGGGCGGCGGGGGGTGGCTCCGGTGGTGGTGCTTGTTGTGTCTGCGGGGCAGGTATGGGTGTAGGAGCTGATGGTTCCGGCTGTGGGGCCGGCGGCGGCTCCGGTGGTGGTGCTTGTTGTGTCGGCGGAGCAGGTTGCGGAGTTGGTTCGACTGTGGGGACCGGTGGTTCGGGTTGTGGGGCTGGTGGTGGTGCTTGTTGTGTCGGCGGAGCAGGTTGCGGAGTTGGTTCGACTGTGGGGACCGATGGTTCGGGCTGTGGGGCCGGTGGTGGTTCCGGTGCTTGCTGCGTCGATGGAATGGGCTCCGGTGCGGGAGAGGGTGATTCCGGCTGTGGAGCCGGTGCTGGTGTGGGCGGCGGGGTTTGCTGGGTCGGCGGAGGGGTCGGCTCCGGCGTGGGGCTGGGGGTTTGCTGCGGGTCGGGCGCAGGTGCAGGCGTCGACGGTGCTGGAGCAGCCGGCGTCGATGGTGTCGGGGTGGACGGTGGTGTCGGAACGGGCTGGGGGGCTTGCTGTTCCGGTGTCGGCGGCGCAGCCGGGGGCACAGTGGTGCCGGGTGGTATCGGGGCGGGGGTGGATGGAACCGGGGTGGCCGACTGCTGATCCTGTTGCGGCAGTGGGGGTTCGGAGTATTCCGGTGTGATCTGTCGTGGGCTGCTCGGCCGCGGTGCTATCTCGCCGGGCAGCTGTGGGGGTTCGGGAAGGGCAGGAACGCCGGTGCCTGCCACGTTGTAGGCCGGTTTGTACACCATGTTCATCGCGAGGACGGCTTCCTGGCGCAGTGTCTCCGCCGCCATCTGTGCGTCGATAATGCCGCCGGCCTCCAGCAGTTTCGCGATCGCGCCGATCGGGCCCGAGCTGCCGGGGGGAACCACGGCAATCTTCACTGCCTCGGCGGCCGCGGCGACCCCACCCAGCCGCGCGCCCACCTGGCCCATGATGGCGGCGAGCTCGTCCACCGACTCGGCGTAGCTGCGGGCACTGGCGTATGCCGCGTCGGCCGTGGCGCCCTCCCACTCCATGGAGTTCATCACGCGATCCGAGCTCGCGCGGGTCAGCGGGAACGAAGTAGCAAGTGTGCCTGCCACTTCCAGCCAGGCGGCCGAGGCACTCAGGATCTGCGCGGCGTCGATTTGCTGAGTCTTGGCGTAGATCTCCTCGTGCCGCATCGACTCGAAATGCTCCATCGAGCTGATGTAGTCGGGGTCGTTCCCGTTCACCGCGGCACCCTCGTTTCGATGGCCCGCAACGCGGCGGCATTCGCGGCGTCGGCCTCCTCGAGCAGTCCGCCGCTGATCAGGAACGCCTCCTTCATCCGGTAGGCGGCCTCGATGTAATTGTCGAGTAGTGCGGCGGCGTCGCGGGCCTTGTGGCTGAAACCGGCCTGGAGCTGCTGAGCGGAGACGAACCCGCCGAAGCCCTGTGCTTCGGACGCGGTTTCGAGGCGTTGTTGCAGATAGATCAGTCGATCGGCCTGCTGGTCGTACATCTCGGCACAGCGCCGTGCCGCGGCCGGATCGAACTTGACTGTTCCTGCCTGCGCCTGCTGCTTGAACCGGGCGATTTCGGCTCGGCTGGTCTCGATCGTCATGCGCACCCCTGAGATCGGTCGGTCCGACCCAGACTAACCGGAAGCCAAGTCTCCGGTCAGTAATAGTTACCCGGCGGCGCTAGTCATCCGGCCTGCGCTGGAACGCGTTTCTGCAGCTGAGCGGCGAGTTGCTCGGCCGAAGCGGGCACAACATGCACGGTCGAACCCGCCTTGATCAGGTAGCGCCCATCGCCTTCGACATCGATCCAGGTGTAGTGGATCGGGGGCGCCGGTTCCGCCCGATCCAGCCGTGCCTCGATCCGGATGTGTCCCTCCGCGGTGTGCGGCTTCAGCAACAGCCTGCGGATCGGCGGCGCGGCCGGTCGGCGCGCGACTATCTCTTCGTCGCGGATGGTGTCGGCAGGTGCGGCTCTGGCCGGTTCCCGTCCCGGCGGGGTCTTCGGCAGCAGCGCTGCGATCCTGGCGCCGAGTTTGGCGCTGTGCCCGATCGAGATGCGCACTCGGCCACCGAAATCCGGGCTGGTGCCCGGCTCCTGCAGAGCGAGCACGGCATGGTCGAAGATCGCACCCGCCAACAATCGGATCTCGGTGCCGGGGCGGTGCGCCCCGCCGATAGCCACTATCCGCGTGTGCGGTTGGGCCAGGATCCGCAGACATGCGGTCAGGTCCGGATCGCTGCCGGGCGGCAGTCGCTCGTCCAGCTGCGCGCGCAACGCATCGGCGTCACGCTCCGTGCGCGGTGTCTCGAGGATCCGGATGGGGTAGGGATGGCGATCTACCTTGGTTTCCTGCCAGACATGAGCGAACTCATCCGGGGTGAATGTCCAACCCACGCAGACTCACATCCTCACCGAACCCACCGAATCAGCCTGAAGCTTAGCGGCGAGTCGAGGATTGCGACCAACTCGTCGGCAAGCGAGCCCGCAGGATTGCGGGCTAACGTCGAGGTGAATTCTCGGATATATCCAAACAGTCCCCTTTGTTTGTTCGGCGTGCCTTGTGCCGGAGCATCCGGCTCCTGCCCGGTCCCGAGGGGGCGATGGGAGACACCTTGCAGGTACTTGGACCGTGGACCGATACAGCGACGATCGCCGCGCTAGCGGGAGGTAAAGCGCGCGGATTGCACAGCTTGCACACCAGTGGTTTCCGCGTACCGGAATGGGTCGTGCTGGGTATCGACGCGTTCGAGCAGGTGCTGCACGCGGGCGACCTCACCGAGGAGCTGACGGCTTTTCTCGCCATCGACGACCTGGAAACGGCGTTGGCGGCGGGGGCAGCGCTGCGCACACAGGTCGCCGCCGCCGCGCTGCCGCCGACGGTCCTCGCGTTGATCACCGACGCCTACGACCGGCTCGACGGCGGCTCGATCGCCGTGCGCTCCTCGGTGGCCGCTGAAGACGGCCCCGGCCACTCTTACGCGGGCCAATTCGACTCGTTCCTGAACGTGAACGGCCTCGACGCGGTGACATCCCGGGTGCGGGCGTGCTGGGCGTCGGCGTTCTCCGAGCGGTCCATCCGCTACGCCTTCGCACATGAGCTGCCGCCTACCGGCGCTCCTGCCGTCGTCCTCCAGCGATTGATCTCCGCGCGGACCAGCGGCGTGATGTTCACCGCGAACCCGATCACCGGGACGGCGGAGGAGTTGGTGATCAGTGCGGTCTACGGGCTCGGTGAAGGCCTCGTATCGGGCGCGGTGGACGCCGACTCGGTAATCGTCGACAAATCCTCCGGCGCGGTGCTGGAAACGGTGCTGGGGGACAAGGAGCGGTCCTACACACCCGCCGGTGACCAGGGCGTCGCGGTCGATGAGGTGGATCAGGAGCGTCGCAGCCGTGCCGCGCTGTCGGATGCCGAGCTCCTCGAGGTCGTCGAACTGGGGCGCAAGCTGGAGGCCGACCTCGGCGCGCCGCAGGACGTCGAGTGGGCGATCGACGACGGCGGGCTCTGGTTGCTGCAGACACGACCGATCACCACCGCCGTGCGCGACACCTCCCGATCCGGTGACGCGCTGTTGCGCGGCGCCGGTGAGGTCCTCGAAGACGACGAGCAGCGGATCTGGGACAACTCCAACATCATCGAGAGTTTCAGCGGCATCACCTCGCCGTTGACGTTCACCACGGCGGCCGACATCTACGGCCGGGTCTATCACGGTTACGCGAAATCGTTGCGGGTGCCCGATGAGCAGTTGCGCCAGACCGATCGCTGGACTCCGGTGCTGCTGGGCTACTTTCACGGCCGCGTCTACTACAACCTCCTGCACTGGTACCGGATGGTGGGCATCGCGCCCGGCTACCCGTTGAACAGGAAGGTGCTGGAGGCGGCGCTCGGCGTCGACGAACCGCTCGCCGACGAGCTCGCGAAGACGCTGCGGCCGTTCACTTTCCGAACGCAATTCGCCCGGCTTCGCTCCAGGACCGTCACCACGGTGACCTATCTGCGGCGGCTGTGGGGAATCGACGATATGGTCGAGCAATTCCTGACCGAGTTCTATCGCGTCTACGACGAATACGACGCCATGGACTACACGACCCTGTCCGGCGAACAGGCCTACGCGTCCTACCGCACCGTCGACCGTGACCTGGTGCAGCGCTGGGGCCCGCTGATGGTGCTGGACGCGATCCTGCTGACCTGCACCGGATTGATGTTCCTGCTGACGAAACTGCTGCTGCCCAAGGCGCCGGAGTGGTTCCTGTATGCCGTGGTGGGCCCGGGTGCCGATGTCGAATCGGCCGAGCCCGCGCGCGCGATGACCGAGCTGGCCCAGTTCGTGCGCGCCGAGCCGGAACTCGTGGCATTGGTCAATTCGACTCCGCCGGAACAGATCTACCCGGCACTGCGCGGATCGGAGCGCACCGAATTCCTGGCCCGCGTCGATGCCTATATCGATCGCTACGGCTATCGCAGTCTCGACGAGCTGAAACTGGAGACGCCCGATCTGCGGGAAGACCCGGCCAGCCTGTTCGTCATGCTGCGCAGCGCCATCGGGCGGGTAGGAGACGCCGCACAGCACAGCCGCAGCGCCGAGGCCGACGAATATCTCGACGCGCACCTGCACGGCTTGCGCCGTCGGATCTATGAACGGTTGCGCGCCAAGGTGAATCGTTGCGCCGCGCACCGCGAACGGCTGCGCTTCTGCCGGACGCGAGCCTTCGGGATGGTGAAGCGGATGATCCGGGTGATGGGCCGCGACCTGGTCGAGCGCGAGGTCATCGACGAGTTCGGCGACGTGTTCTTCCTGACCGTGCAGGAATTGCGCGGCTGCTATGAAGGCGCGCAGACCAAGACGCTGCGCGATCTGGTGGCGACGCGAAAAGCTCAGCGCGCCAGGGACGGTGAGTTGGTCGCGCCGGCTCGCTTCGTCACAGCGGGTCCGACCTTCGGGCGGGTCGAGCTTGCGGCTCAGGGCTGGGTGCCGGTCACCGACACTCCGGCCGCAACGGTCGGAACAGTGCTGCCCGGAACGCCGTCGGCGTCGGGAATTGTCGAGGGTACGGCTATCGTCGTCGACGAGCCACGCGACGTCGCAGGCGGCATCCTGGTGGCCTATCGAACCGACCCCGGCTGGGTGGCTGCGCTGCCTTCGGCGTCGGCGCTGGTGATCGAGCGCGGCAGCCCCCTCACGCACGTCGCGATCGTGGCGCGTGAATTAGGAGTCCCCACCGTGGTACAGGTCAAGGACCTCACGAAAAAGATACGGTCCAGTATGCGGATTCGGGTCGATGGAACCAATGGGACGGTTACCGTGCTGTCCGAAGGAGACTTCCGCGATGGAGCATAACAAATATGTTGCGGCAGTGCGTAATTGGCTTGCCGAGCCCGCGGCGGACGCCGGGGTATACCTGGCCGACGAGGCCGACGGCTGGACCTATCGCAGCTATCGCGACCTCGCTGACACGACCTGGTCCATCGCCACCCTGATGCGGGCGCAAGGCATGGGCAGCGGCGACGGCGCGTGTGTGATCATGCCGACCGGATTCCCTTGTGCCGCAGCGTTCTACGCCGTGTGGGCCTGCGGCGGGGTCTTCACGCCGGTCGCGCCGCCGATGTTCGGCGACCTCGACCAGATCGTCGCCCACATCGCGGCGATCCTGGCGCAGGCCCGCCCGCGACTGGTGGTGACCTCGACGGAGTTCGAGCAACTCGTCCGCAGGGCGGCGATCGAAGCGGGCCGCACCGACGAGCCACTGGTGATCAACGCTCAGACCCTGGGGCCGCCACCCGCGGCGCGTGAGTTCGGCGAGCCGGACGAGTGCGCGCTGCTGCAATTCACCTCCGGCTCCACCGGCACACCGCGCGGCGTGCGCGTCAGCTGGCAGAACCTGGCCAACAACATCGCGATGATCTCCACCCTCGTCGACTGGCGGCCTGGGGAGGCCGTGGTCTCGTGGCTGCCGCTCTATCACGACATGGGCCTGGTCGGCGCCTTCCTCACTGCCGTGACCAATCAGGGTGATCTGTACCTGATGCGACCCGACCAGTTCGTCCGCGACCCGGTGCGGTGGCTGCGTGCGATGACCCATGCCCAGCACTCGTCGTCACCCTCGTTCGCGCTCGGCTATGTAGCGCATCGGGTGCCGCAGGAGGACATCGCCGAGCTCGACCTCTCCGGCTGGCGCACGCTCGCCGTCGGCTCCGAACCCGTCGAGGCCGCCGATCTACAGTCGTTTGCGAATCTCGCCGGCAAACAAGGTTTCTCGACCAAGGCGTACACGCTGGCCTATGGGCTCGCGGAGGCAACGCTGATGGTGACCTCGTCGGCACGCAACCGCCCTGTCACCGCGCTGCGCCTCGACAACCCGAGTCTGCGCTTCGGGTCCAGGATCACGATCCTGGACGAGCAACTGCTCGACGACACCCGTCGGGTCGAAGGCGCGGGATGGATTACCGGCCTGGGCTATTCGACGCCGGAGTCGACGGTCACGGTGGTCGACGAGGACGGTCGCGAGCTCCCCGACGGCACCCTGGGCGAGATGGTCGTGGTCGGCGATTCGGTGGCGCTCGGGTATTCGGTGACGGATTCCAGCGAGCCCGCAGCGGGTTCGTCCACCCGGATCACCGACGGCAGGCTCTACACCGGTGACGCGGGATTCCTGTATCGCGGTGAAGTTTTCGTGCTCGGCCGGATGGGCTCGAGCCTGAAGGTGCGCGGTCGCTCGGTGTTCATGGAGGACATCGAATCCCGGGTCGCTCAGGAGACCGGGATCACCAAAGGCAAACTTGCCGCGGTCACCATCACCGAGGCGGGTGCGCAGGGCATCGCCTTGTTCGCCGAATCTGCGCCGGGTGACTGGATCTCCGAGGCTCGCAGCATTATTCGCGGTGAGCTCGGCCCCGCGCAGTCCGTCACCATCGTCACCGGACCGCGCGGCACCATTCGCCGCACTTCCAGCGGCAAACCGCGCCGCCGCCATATGTGGCAGCTGTTTCGCGATGGAGTCCTCGACGGCGCCATCGCCCACGAGACAGACGGCACCACCGGCGCCGGCGGGGCAGACAACATCGAAGCCGGCGCTGGCCGCGCCGCTCAGGACATCGCACCGGAGCCCACGCTGGCTGCGGAGCGGGTCCGCCAGCTGCTCGAGCGAGCCTTGGAAACCATAGTGGTACCGCGGGATTCGACGGTGCTGTTCGAAGGTTCGCTGGCCGAGGGGTTCGGCAACGAGGGATCCGATGTGGACTTCCTCGTCCTCGCGCCCGGCGACGAGGAGATGCCGACACTGCCGACAGTGCTGTTCATCGATGGGCGTCGAGTCGAGGTGCGCACCCGGTCGCAGGCACAGCTGTGCAGACAGTTGGCGCAGGTCGCGGCGGCGGGAAACCCCACAGAACTCGACGAGGACCTGCTCAACCGGTGTCAGCGATTCCTGCGGGCGACCGTGGTCCGGTCGGGCACTCCCGAGGTAGCCGAATTGCGCTCGCTGCTGCCCTATTCCGGCTTCACGGAGCTGATGGCGCACTGGTGGACCGCGCGGGCCACGCAGGCATTGCGATTCGCGGTCGCACTGCGCGCGCTGGGAGCGCACGCCGAAGCGGGTGGTTGGGCGCGCGATGGTCTTTTGCAGGCGATGAAGGGGTGGGCGGCGCGGCACGGCGAAAGCTATCTGGAGACCAAATGGCTGCCGCAGCAGCTGGACCGGATCGGGCGCGACGACCTCATCGATCGCTACCGGGACACCAGTGATCCCGCCGCCTGGGCGTTCGACGACCAGGCGCGGAAGGTCGGCGACGCGGAACCGGGTTCTGGAGCTGAGCACCATGCCGTCCCCGTGTCCGTAGCTGAAGCCGATCGGCCCGGCGACGCGCAAGCCGGAGCAGCGGCCGAACAGCTGACCTGGCAAAAGGTGTGGGAACTGGCCGCCGCACTCGGCGTGCCCGCGGTGGCGGACGATCCGCATCAGATCTTGTTCGCGCGCCGCCCCCGCGTCACCACCTGGACGATCGGTGGGCGCGTGCATGTCGTGCGCGACGATCGGGATGTCTTCGTGCTCTCGGACCCGGCTGCACGGGCCTGGCGGTCGGTGGTGTTCCGGCATTCGGTGCGTGACGTGCTCGCCCGCGCCCAGTCGGACATCGCCACCGAGCTGTCCGAGTTCGTCCGGCTCGGTTTCGTCGGATTGCAATGGCGCGGCGGCGAACTCATCGAACCCGCCTTGGCAATGTGCAAGCCGGTGCAGCACTACACGCCGGTGCCGAGTATGAGCGCCCCTGCGCTCGGCGTGACCGGAGCCGCGGGAGACGATCCGATCGTCACCCTTTCTGCACTGCCGGCGACCAGATTCACCGAATGCGCACTGAATCTGGTGTGGTCCAACATCGTTCTGGAGAATGCCAGGGAGGACCTGGCCGGTGCGGTGAAGAACTCCCAGGGCGCGGTCGCCGACATAGCCGCCCACCGTCTGATCGCGATGGCTGTTCGGGTCGTGCTGTCCGCCTTCGGTATTCATCCACTGCCCGCCGACGTGGCACCCGTCGAAACCGTGCTGCGCATACTTCCCTCGCACGCGTCGGGTCGCGATGAGCTACTGACACAGCTGAAATCGGTGCAGCAGGTGTGCTTCTCGGACATCCTTCGCACGAGCGGTGACATCAGCGCCGGTCTTGCGGTCCTCGACGATTTCGTCGCCCTGGTGCGGCGGATCGCCGGCGGCTCGGAGTCCGCGACCGGTTTCCCCGCCTCGTTCGATTCGCGCGAGCAATGGCGTCGGACCCTGGCGATCGGTTACGACTGGCTGCGCCTGGCCGGTTACCTGAACACCGACCTGCCGCTCGACGAGGCCCGCGATCTGCTGACCTCTGGTGGCCACCAGCCTCATCTACGGGAAGGAGAGTCGGCATGACCGCTGTAGCCGATACCGCGATCGCCGAGCAGGTCCGCCGCCTCGTCCTCGCGATGGCGCCGCGACCATCGGCGACCGACGACGAGAAGCGGCTGGTCGAAGACCTCGGCTTCGATTCTCTGCGCCTGATGGAACTCACGGTGGTGCTGGAGCGCTCCTTCGACCTGCCGCGCTATCGCCCGGAGCAATTGATCGGTGTGCGTCGCGTCGGGCAAGTGATCGCCCTCGTCTCGGGGACGCTGGCTGAAGGCGGCCCATCATGAGCGAGCAGGCCAGGGCTGACCGGCAGCGCGGTGCGATCACGAGCGCGCGCGACACCGTGCTGGTCACCGGCGCGACCGGATTGGTCGGCGCCGAAGTCGTGGCGCGGCTGGCCGCCGCCGGCCGACCGGTGGCTGCTGTGCTGCACAGCAATTCGAGCATTGTCCGTAACGACGGCACAGTGCTGGAGGCGGGCACGCCGGTGGCGGGCGATATTCGGGCACGCGGTTTCGGCATGTCGGAGCGCGACACCGCCGACCTGGCCGAGCGCGTCGGCGCCATCGTGCACTGTGCGGCGACCACCGCGTTCGACGCGCGAGATGCCGATTACGAGGAACTGAATGTGCGCGGCACCGTGCACGCCATCGCGCTGGCCAGGCAGTGGGATGTTCCGCTTGTGCACGTCAGCACCGCGTATGTGTGCGGACGGCGCGGCGGCGTGGTCACCGAGGACGAGCTGGATGCGGGCCAGTCGTTCGGGAATGGGTACGAGGACAGCAAGTTTCGCGCCGAACAGTTGGTGCACGCGGCAGGTGAGCATGGCCTGCGCTGGGCGATCGTACGGCCCGGCATCGTGACCGGCATCGGCGACTCGGGCGCGATCCGCGAATACAAGAACCTCTACACCGTCGTGAAACTCATGGTGGAAGGCAAACTCCGGGCACTGCCGGGCCGCTACGACGCGACCTTGTCGCTGGCCCCGGTGGATCACGTCGCCGACGTCATCGCCGCGGCCGTCCTGGATTTCGACTCCGCGCACGGCCGCACCTTCCACGCGCTCGGCCGAGACACTTTGTCGTTGCGCGAGGTATCGGATGTGCTCGCCGAATATCCCTCCTTCGAGGTGGCCACGTTCGTGCCGGAAGCGACCTTTGCCGAGGACGACCTGGACCCGGTAGAACGGGAGTACTACCGGCGCATCGGCTCGCTCTACACCAGTTACTTCCAGCGGCGTCTGATATTCGACA
Organism: Nocardia sp. NBC_01009; assembly: GCF_045208035.1. Taxonomy (NCBI): domain Bacteria; kingdom Bacillati; phylum Actinomycetota; class Actinomycetes; order Mycobacteriales; family Nocardiaceae; genus Nocardia; species Nocardia sp. NBC_01009. The sequence continues at coordinate 2,973,049 of NZ_CP108695.1, forward strand.
CCGCCCATGCCGAGGTACTACTGGGCAAGCCGTCGCCACCGAGCGGCAAGGACTACCTGCGTCTCCTACTCGACTACTGCCTGGAATCGGGATACCTGGGCGTTCCGCTGCCATCGATCGAAGATGTATTGGCGAGCAACGACTTCGGAGGCGGGCGATGAGCAGTGGATCACCGGGTGGGCGTGACGGGATCGTCGGCGATTCGCTGCGCGAGCTGCTGGCGGGTTCGACACCGTCGGCGGAGAAAGCCGGTGTCTACCTCGACGACACCTACGTGCAGGAGTCGGTCGACCAGCTCGACCGGTTGGGTGTCGACGCGGCGAAATTTGCCATGCAACATTCGCTGCTGCTGCTCAAACCCGATGCGATCGTCGCCCGCGCCGTCGAACCGACGCTGCAATGGCTGGCCGACAACGGTTTTCGTGTGGTCGGCGCCTACCGCGTTCCGGTAGATCGACATCTGGCCCGTGCACTGTGGTACTTCGCATGGAATATCGCCTCACCCGAACGCAGGCGGCTTGCCGATCTGCTGGTCGGCATCTCGGATGTGCTTGTCCTGGTGGTGCACGGTCCCGACGGGGAGCTGCCGGTCTCGGTGCGGCTCACCGAGGCCAAAGGCGCGACCGATCCACGCAAACGCCGGCCCGGCGAATTGCGGTATCTGCTCGGCAGGCACAACTATCTGCTCAATCTTGTGCACTCGCCGGACGATCCCGCCGATGTGCTGCGCGAGCTCGCCATCTACTTCGACGAGCGGACGCGGGCGGCGGTGATCGCGCAGGCAGACACGGGTGTCGACCGCTCGGCCGATGCCGTCGCGATCGCTCATGACCTGTACACCCACGCTCCTGCCCGCAGCTTCGATCGTGCCGACGCACTGGCACGACTGTTGAGCGATCTCGACCGCCCAGGTTTCACGCTCCCGCCCGAGCTCGACCTCGAATCCGACACGGGCTGCGCGCAATTGCTGTACTCGGCATGGGCCGCCGACCAGGACCTGGATCCGTGGTCGGTGATCGTGCTCGGCTCATACGTACTTCCCATGCGGACCGGCACTCAGCCGCAGACCTTGCGGCCCGTGTCCGCGACAGATTGGTTGGAGGGTCGATCGTGACCACAGACGCAGCACCGGTACGGGCAGCAAGCCACGTCCGCACCATCTCCCGCGAACTAGCTCATCGCTGCGCGGTCTCCGAGGTCTTCGTGACCTCGCTGGATACCGCGGCACCGGACGAGTTCGTCGCGGGCGCACAGCTACCGAGAATGCACGCCTACTACGGCGACCACCACGGTTCGCTCGCGATGCGACACGATCCGCTGCTGGTGATGGAGGCAGCCAGGCAGGCGGCGATCGCGCTGACCCACGAGTTCTACGGTGTGCCGCCCGAAATGGCGTTCGTCGTCAGGACTTTCAACGGCACCGCCTCCGATACCCCGGCCTGGGAAGTCCGCACCGCGCCCGCCGACCTCGTGATGCGGGTACGGGTGCCACAGCAGCATCGCCGCGGTGGCGTGCTGCACGGCCTCGACATGGTGCTGGATATCGAGTGTGCGGGCGAGCCGATGCTGACCGTCGACGGTTCCTTCTCCTGGGTCACCTCGCGACAGTGGTCGGGCCTGCGCTCCGCGTTCCGGGACAGTCTGGGGCTCGGACCTTTCCACGGCGCTTCGGCACTGACCGAGCGCGCCGTGCCCGCCGCGGTGGGCCGGGAGAACTGGCACAACGTCGTCATCGGTCCACCGCGCCGGGACGGCGCAACCGCGCGGGCCGTGCTGGTCGCCGACCTCGGCCACCCGTTCTTGTTCGATCATCAGCTCGACCATGTCCCCGGCAGTCTGCTCATCGAAGCGTGCCGCCAGACCGCACTATCGATGATCGTCGACGAACTGCCGCGGTTGGATTGTGTAGCAAGTACTTTCGATCGATTCGTCGAACTCGACCTGCCAGCCGAATGCGTGGCGGAATTCGTCGAACAGGGTGCGGGCACCGTGGTGATCCACTGCGAGATCCACCAGGCCGGTGCGGTCGCGGCCCAAGTCGATCTCGAATTCGCGCAGGACACACTGGATCCCGAGGCCGAAGCGGACTCGGTAATCGTCTGATGGACAGGAGCCCGATGGGCAACGATCTGCTGACCACCACCAGGGCCTTCCGGCGCCGCCTCGACCTCACCAGGCCGGTCGCCAGGCAGGACCTGCTCGACTGCCTCGACGTCGCGGTGCACGCCCCGAGCGGCACCAACCGGCAGCCGTGGCGTTTCCTCGTGGTCGAGGACCCCGATACCAAACAGCAGATCGCCGAGTACTACCGAAAAGGCTTTGCCGCCTACCTGTCCGCTCGCACTCCACGCCCCGATCAACTCGGTGACCTCGCCTCCGGCCGCTACCTCGCCGCCCACCTGCACGAGGTCCCGGCGCTGGTGGTCGTCTGCTCGCTCGGCCGCCCACCCGCGAACGCCGCCGCCCTCCAACTCGCCAGCTTCTACGGCTCCGTCTACCCGGCGGTCTGGAACTTCATGCTGGCCCTGCACGAGCGCGGCCTCGGATCCACCATGACCACCGCGCACCTGGTATACGAGCAAGAGATCGCCGACCTCCTCGGCATCCCCTTCGACCAGATAACCCAGGTCGCTATGCTCCCGGTGGCACACCTGCTGCCCGGTACCAGAAGCCGAGGCCCGCGCCGCATTCCGGCCGCCGAGGTGACGATGTGGAACCGCTGGAGCGAGGAGTGAGGGGCGTATCGGTGGGTGCGGCGAGTCGCGAGCATCGGGGCGCGGAATGAGCAGTGCAGCAGCAACACCGTCGACTCCGCCCGTGCTCGGCTCCCTCGCGCGCATCGCCCGATTCACTGCGGTGATGTACAAGCCGCACTACCTGCTGTACGGCGTGCTCTGGGTGCTCGCACTCGAAGGCACGGCAGCCCTTGTCTCCCAGCCCGATTCGTCGTGGCATCCGACCGCGTCCACTGTTGTCCGCATCGTCGTCGTCGCCTTCGTCCTGCTGTACCTGCGCATGGTCGACGAACAGAAGGACCTCGATTACGACAGGGTGCACAACCCCGACCGCCCCCTGGTGACCGGCGCGATCAGCGCGAACGAGCTGCGCAGCGCGATGACGGTCATCGCGGTGGGCGCCATCGCCGCCAGCCTGACACTCTCGATCGGTTCGGCGGTGCTGATCGCCGCCGTACTCGCCTACGGCCTTGTCCTCTGGGGTCTGGAGAATCTTTCGACAACCGTGCGCACCGACATCGTGCTGAACCTGGCCATCACCTACCCGGTCCAGCTACTCGTCACTGCGTACGTCGTCGTTTCTGCGATCGGAACCGGCGAAGTCCGATCCCGTTGGCAGGCAGCGGCCGTCGCGATCATCTTCGCCGGTGCTTTCCTCCAGTTCGAATTCGCCCGCAAGACATCCAAGTCGCCGCGCCCCGGCGAGATGTATTACTCGAATGCCTTGGGTGCCAACGGCAGCGCGACTGCTGCGCTGGTGTGCGCCGCGATAGCGGTTTTCGGCGACCTCGCCCTGGTTCGGCCGTGGACCTACTCCGGGCCGCAAGCACTGATCGCCTGGATTCCTGTGGTGCTCCTACTGATTCCAGCCACGGCAGCATCGAAGTTCCGACGCGCGAGCACACCGGACTACCCGGTCTTACCCGCGGTCCTGTTCATTCTTGCCCTCTACCTCGTGCTGATCGTTCAGGCGCTGGTCCTGACCTGATCACCGAGGTCAGTCGAACACCACAGGCCGCAGTCGAGTCGTGAATCTTCCGGCCCGATCGAGTGCATCCGCCGCCGCATCCAACTCGATCTGTGCCTCCTCGAAGACTTCCACCGCGCCCGCGATGCAGTACCCGGGTGTGGTCAACGCTCCGACGCCTTCGGTATCGACCAGCACTCCTGAACCCGGCAACGCCTGGTATTCCGCGCCGAGCGCCTCGAGGTCACCTCGTAACTCGCGAACTCGCTCGAGCAACCGCGCCCGCCTCGCATCCAGCAGTAGCGGGTCATTCATCTCGCTGGACTCCGCCGACTGATCCGTGGTCATCGCATCATCTTCCTTCGCAGCCCACCGCCGCGAACGCCTTTCGGCGCGTTGCACATGGTGGAGTGCGTCTCTCGACGTTTGCCGCAGCCAGGTGCCACTCGGCGCCTAACTGGGGCGCACTTCGAGGACATTGTCGGGGGCTACGGTGGGGATACGGCGCACGAGGGTGAATCCTGAGGCGGCCAGGAAGTCTCGGTATTGGTCTTCGGTGCGTTCGCGGCCGCCTACGTTGATGAGCATTTCCAGGTCGATGAATTTTCCCGGGTGCGGTCGATTGTCTTCGGGGAGAACGAGTTCGATGAGCAGCAGCGTCGCGTCATCGGGCATCTGCTCGCGCAGGGTGTGCAGGATCTGCTTGGCTTTGTCGTCGGACCAGTCGTGGATGATGTGTTTGAGAATGTAGGCGTCGCCGCCCTTGGGCACCGTCTCGAAGAAGGAGCCGCTTTCGACCGTGCAGCGGTCGGTGAGGCCGAGTTCGGCGAGGCGGGCGGGCGCCGACGCGACCACTTCCGGCAGATCGAACAGGATGCCGCGTGATGTCGGTGTGCGGGAGAGGATTTCAGTGAGTAGGGTGCCCTGTCCACCACCTACATCGACAATCGTGCCGTACTGGCCGAAGTCGTAGGCGGCGAACAGCGGTTCTATCGCCAGGGTGCCGATGCTGGTCATGGCGCGGTCGAACAGTTCGCCGAGCTCGCGGTCTTTCTGCACGTAGTCGAAGAACGACATGCCGTCCAGATCTGTGCCGACGGTTTCACCGGTGCGCACCGCGTCGACTAGATGCGTCCAATGATTGCGGTGCATCGGCGAGCCGAAGAAGAGCACGGTATCGCGCAGCGAAACGCTCGCATCCCGACGCAGCGCCTGTGCCATCGGGGTGAGCGTGTATTTGCCGTCCGATCGGCGAGCGAAGATGCCGTGGCTCGTCAGCAGCTGTAGCAGGCGCCGTAGCGCGTCCTCGTTCGCGCCGGTGGCGCGCGCCAACTCCGCACTGCTACGCGGACCATTGGCTAGTGCGTCTGCCACGCCGAGTGCGGCGGCCGCGTGGACCGCCTGGGTCAAGAACCCGGCAACGATCATTTCCAGCAGCGCGATATGCCCTGGCACAAGTCGCCGGTGCAGCCCCGCCATCGAATTGCGGGCGAATTCGATCACCCGCAACAGCGCCTGCGGTGGAACTTTCGATCGGTTGGATGCCACCGTGCCTCCATCCCGTCGGGAATCGAGAAGTTTTCTATCAGGAGGCTACGTGGCGATTCGCCGCTCGCGCGGCTGAATGAGCAGCAACGCCGCCAGCGGCGCTGCCCCCCAGATCGCGGCTCCCGCGAGCAGGTGGTGCGCCCTGCACTGGCCGGACCACCGCTGGTGACGTGAGCTTGCTTGTCGAGACGGGCACGCTACCCGGTTCGGCCGACCGGTACACGAGGCGGTATCGGAGGTGAGCCGCCTCGCACCGCGATGCCGACTGCAGGGTCAGCCGCCGAGGCGCGCCTGGAGTGCGAGGGCGTCGCGTGGTGCCATGACCTTCGCGTCGTTGTCGAAGTAGACGAATACATCGCGGTCCGCGGCCCATCAGCGGATCTTCTCCGCCCACATGTCGAGGCCATCGTCGGTGTAGCCGCTGACGTAGAGCTCGTCGTGGCCGTGCAGCCGGATGTAGACGAAATCCGAGGTGACTTCCTCGATAAGCGGGTATTTGCCTGCCGCGTCGGCGACGACCAGTGCGATGTCGTGTGCGGCCAACAGTTCGGTGAACTGCGGCGTGACGAAGCTCGGATGTCGGATCTCGAGCGCGTACCGCATCGGCCGTTCGGCGTCGGTCGTGGTGAATCCGGGGTCGACCCGATGGTCGTGCTGTGCTGCGATCTCGGCCGCCCGTGTCGTCGTGCGGGGCAGGTGGCCGAAGAATTCGGCTAATAGGACCGGATCGAAGGCCAAGTTGGGAGGCAGCTGCCAGAGGATCGGCCCCAGCTTGGGGCCGAGTGCAAGCAGACCGGACGCGAGGAAGTTCGCCAGCAGTGCGTCACCGTCGCGCAGCCGCTTCATATGGGTGATGAACCTGCTGCCCTTCACCGCGAACACGAAGTCCTCCGGCGTCTGGCTCGCCCACTTCTGGTAGCTCGACGGACGCTGCAAGGCATAGAACGAACCATTGATCTCGACGCTGTCGAGTTGCTGCGATAGATAGGCGAGCTCGTTCTTGTGGGTCACCCCTTCGGGATAGAAGGTGCCGCGCCACGGCGGATACACCCACCCCGATGTGCCGATCCGGATCTCGCCCACGCTGTCCATCGTGGCAGACACAATCCCTGCGAAGACGCAGGCCGCATCACTCGTCGTTGTCGGGGGTCGGGGCCGCCAGCCTCAGAAGGCCAGCGAACGGAACTCGACTGTGGCACACCCGCGCCCCCATTCGGCACGATGATGTCTTCCGAGCGCAGCGAGATCGAGCACTAGATGTGATGTCCCGGCCCGTCCCGCCTCCGCAACAGCCGCAGCGCATCCACCAAAGTCGCAAGCTCAACTACCAACGCCCCCACTCGGCACGATGACACCTTCCGAGCGAAGCGAGACCGAGCACTAAAGTTCGCGGCCCGTCTCGCTTCCGAGCGGCCGAAGCGCATGCGCCGAAGGCGCGAGTCTCGGCCGCTCGGAAGCGAGACCAAAGGGGCCGCGAACACGCCGCGCCGCAGGCGCGGCCAAAAACACAGCGCTGCCAAAAACTCAGCGGTCGGCGTGGCGTTGGCGTTCGCGTTCGGCGGCGGTGGCGAGGTAGTCGCCGAGTTCTCGGCGCAGGGTGACGTCGAGGGAGCGGGCCAGAGTGGTGTGCACCGAGGCGACAGCCAGCTCGCGCATTTTGTTGAGCATTGTTGTGGTGTCGGCGATTTCGCTGCTGGTCTGGGGGAGCCAGCCGGGGCCGTGTTCATCCACGATGTGCTGTTTGGCCGCGGTGATCATGAGCTGGGTGATGTCGTCGATCCGGTCGGCCACCTTGGCGTAGATCTCGATGAGGGTGCGCAGTTCGATGCCGTACTCGTGCAGTTCGGCGAACGAGGCCAGCAGCTGGGTGTCGGTGAACACCACGGTGTCGCCCTCGAACCGGACCAGTTTCATCTCCGCGAGCCGGTCGACGAGCTCGTCGGTGTCGGTGCCGAGGATGGTGCCGATGAGCTCGCGTGACACCTCGAAGGTCTCGTCCTTGGCCCAGGAGGCCGCCACCGCGTGCTGCAGGCCGAGCACCTCGGTGAGGTCTTTGCCGGTCTCCCAGCTGGTGATGAAGTCGGCGATGTGCGCGGTGGTGAAGCCGCGCTGCAGCAGCGCGTCGATCAGGCGCAGGCGCTCCAGGTGCGCGTCGTCGTAGATGCTGGCCCGCCCGTCTTTGCCCGCGGGCGGCGGCAGCAGGCCGCGTTCCTGGTAGGCGCGCACATTGCGGGTGGTGGTGCCCGCGGCGCGAGCGAGGTCATCGATCCGGTACTCCGGCATCGGCCTCACCTCCCTCGCCCACTGCGGCGCCGGTCTGCCGGCAGCCGAACAACACGGTCATCGATCGACCGAGTCTAACGTTCCGGCGGCCGGCGACCGTCACCTCAGGAGACCGCCGCGATCCGTGGCGTCCGCGCATCGGCGGGCACGACGTTGTAGTCGTCGAGGTCGACCATCCGCAGCTGATTGACGTACTGCGTCGCGAAGCCCGGGTACATGGTTGCGTTGAATCCGTCCTCGGTGAGATACCAACTGCGGCAGCCCGAGTTCCACGTGGTCCCGGTGAGCCGCCGCTGCATTCCCGCGTTGTAGCGGTCCTGCCGGTCGCGCCGCACATCGAGCATCCGCAGATCTCTGTCGAGAATGGTCTCGATCGCACCGACCAGGTAGTTGATCTGCGCTTCCATATAGACCAGCGCCGAGTTGTGGCCGGGGCCGGAATTCGGGCCGAAGGTGAAGAAGAGGTTCGGATACCCGGATACCGCAATGCTCTTGTAGGCGTAAGCGCCGCGCTGCCATTCCTCGGCGAGCACCCGGCCGTCGCGTCCGGTGATCGGGATCGGTGTGCCGGTTTTGGAGACATCGAATCCGGTGGCGAAGACGATGCAATCCGCCCGGTGCTCAACACCTTCCGCGGTCCGAATGCCGTGCTCGGCGATACGGGCGATCGGCCAGGTGATCAGTTTGCAATTGTCCTGCTGCAATGCCGGGTAGTAGTCGTCGGTCATCAGCAGACGCTTGCAGCCGGCCCGGAAGTCCGGGGTGAGTTGCCGTCGCAGCCACGGATCCTTCACCTGTCGATGCAGCTGGGCCCGGCCGACGAGCTCGACCACCCTGGTCAACGGCGTATTCCAGACGACGCCGAGCGCGACCGACTCGTGCCCGTAGAACCAGGCCCGCCTGGCCAGGTTCTCGGCGGCGGGCACCCGCCGGTAGAGCTCTTTGGTCAGTGCGTTGGTGCGCCGATTGACTCGCGGCAGCACCCAGCCCGGCGTCCGCTGGAACACCTTCACCGAGGCTGCCTTGTCGACGAGTTCCGGAATGATCTGCACCGCGCTGGCCCCGGTGCCGACCACCGCGACCTTCTTGCCGGTGAAGTCGTAGTCGTGATCCCAACGAGCACTGTGGATTTTGTGGCCCTGATAGTTCTCCAGCCCGGGAATGGCGGGAAAGCTGGCATTGGCCAGTGGTCCGGAGGCTAGCACCACCGTGCGAGCATGGACGGCATCCGACCGGCCCTCGACGGTGATGTCCCATCGCCCGGTCGTTTCGTCGAACACGATGCCGGTGATGTTGTGGCCGAACCGGAAATGGCTGTGCAGCCCGAACTCCGCGGCCATCGACTCGATGTACCCGAGGATCTCGTCGCTCCCGGAATACGTGTGCGACCAGTTCGGGTTCGGCGCGAAACTATAGGAGTACAGCCGCGACGGAATGTCGCAAGCCGCACCGGGATAGGTGTTGTCGCGCCAGGTGCCGCCGATCGCCATGCCGCGTTCGAAGATCGCGAAATCGCTGATCCCGTGCTGCTTCAAGCGAATTGCGGTGCCGATGCCGGCGAACCCGCCGCCGATGACAGCGATGTCGAGAGTCGTGGTGCTCATCGTGCTCACGCCGCGGGCTCGTAGGTGAGTTCCTTCGACCAGGTCGGCTGCGGCCGCAGCAGCCGCTTGGGGACCCGGGCAGTGATCTTGACCAGCGCGTCGGCCACCAGATGGTAGGGATGATCGCGGTTGATCACCCAGCCACCGTGCATCTTGACCAGCTGGTACATCGGCAGCCGTCGTGCGAATTCGCTACGCTCACCGACATTCGCGTAACGCTTGAGCGCGGCGTACAGCTTCTCCTCGTCGACACCCATCTCTACGATGTTGTCGCGCATCTTGTTCAGCAGCGGCACGTAGCTCAACACTCCGATGAGCAGCGAAGGCTTGGCCCAGCCACCGACCAGATCGACGAGCAGCTTACGCAGCGTGGCGTGGCCGAGCAGATCCATCACCGCGAAATCCACTGCGAGATGCCGTGATTCGTCGGCATTGATCTTCTTGAACGCCTCCTGACAGATCGGGTCCTCGATCTCGTCCATGATGAACTTGACCAGCGCGCCGTCCAGAGTCACCTCGAGCATCGGGATCACGGTGCCGAGGAACGACAACGACATGTCGTCGGAGTACTTGTCGAGGAAGTCGATGACCAGCTTGACGTTCACATTCGGCTGTGGGATCTCGTCACCGTCGAGCATGCCCCAGCGCCGCATCAGCGCGAGTTCGGCATTGGCGTGCTTCTGCTCCTCGGCGTGGAAGTAGCGGTAGATCTCGCGCAGCGTTTCGGTGGGCGCCTTCTTCGCCATTGCCGCGAAGCCGCGCGCGCCGACATTCTCGATCCACATCAGGTCGGCCATGAAGGGCTTGAGCTTGGCGTGCAGTTCGGGCGAGATCGTCTCCGCGCCAGGGGCGTCCCAGTCGATATCTGCCAGCGCCCACTGCCGATCCTTGATCTTGCGGAGCATGTCGTCGAAGTCCATAGCGGTCGCCATGTCAGACTCCTGTCTTGTCGGTGACCGTGACACGGTCGGTGGTGGTCGAGTTCTCCTGTGGCAGTAGTCGATCCAGGAGGCCGAGGGCATAGGTGTACTGGGCGGGGAAGTAGCGCTTGAGCCGCCACACGAGGTGTGCGTCCAGCTGCGGAAGCACATACAGCTGGCCGCGGTCGTGCGCGTCGAGGGTGGTGCGCGCGACATGCTCGGGGGAGAAGCCGGTCCAACGCATGAGGGTGTCGGCCAGTCGGGTCGCCTCCTGCGTAATGCGACCGTCGCGAGCGACATTGGTCTTGACGAAGGTCGGGCACAGTACGGTGACCGCAATGCCGGTGCCGCTCATTTCGGCGGCCATCGTCTCCGACAGTGACATCACCGCGGCCTTGGACGTGTTGTAGACGGCCATCGAGGGGGCGGCAGCGAATCCGGCCGCCGAGGCCACGTTGATGATGCCGCCGCGTCCGGCCGCGCGCAGTTGCGGCGCGAAGATCTCGCAGCCGTGCACGACGCCCCACAGGTTGATGCCGAGCGCCCATTCCCAGTCGTCGAATCCGATATCGCCGACGTGCTTTCCGCCGATGCCGACGCCGGCATTGTTGATCACCAGCGTGACGGGGCGTTCGAAGAGCGATTCGGCGAAGCGCGCAAGGATTTCCACGTCTTCCCTGCTGGCGACATCGCATCGGAACGCATGCGCCGCACCAGGGTGTTTGCGTTCGATGAGGGCGACGGTCTCCTCCGCACGTGCCTCATCGATGTCGGCACAGATCACTTGCCCACCACGGTCGGCGATTTCGAGCGCGAAGGCGCGGCCGATGCCGCTGCCGGCGCCCGTCACCACGGCTCGTGCCCCGTGGGTGCGGCGCGAGCGGATACCCAGGGGGATGAGTCTCTCCAGTCCGAACATGTCAGCTCACCTTTTCCGAGACGGTGGTGGGGAAAACCATTGCGGCACACAGGAAGTCGGCGACCCGGTCCAGCGCGCGGTCGGCCTCGGGAGCTAGTAGCGGCAGGGCCTGGAACACGTGCACCTGGCCCGGCCAGATCTCGAGTTCGCAGCTGCCGCCCGCGGCGCGCACCATGTCGTGCAGGTGTCGCGCGTCGGCACTGAGCATTTCGGTGCCGCCGGCCTGCACCAACATCGGTGGCAGCGCCGTGCCGGGTGGTACCCGCAACCGCAGCCGGGGTGCGTCGGCGGGCAGGTCTCGGGTGTAGGCGTGGGGCAGCCTGCTCGCCGCACGTGCCGAGATGATCGGATCCCGTTGGCGCCGTTCCTGTTCGGCGGCCAGCCCGAGGGTGAGGTCGATCAGTGGCGAGAACATGGCGACCGCAGCGGGTTGTGGCCTGGCCCGGCGGCCGTTTTCGATCAGCAGATCGAGTGCCAGATGTCCGCCCGCCGAATCGCACGCGATCACCAGATCTTGCGGGGCGATGCCGCGGTCGAGCAGCCACCGATATCCTGCCTCGACATCGTCGGCGGCGGCAGGAAACCGATGCTCCGGCGCAAGCCGGTAGTCGGTGAGGAAGACCGGCAGCCCGGTCTTTTTCGACAGCTGCGAGGCAAGTCCGCGATGGGTGCGGGCCGAGCACAGCACGTATCCGCTGCCGTGAATGTAGTAGATGGCGCGCTTGCCGAAATCGACGCCGGGCGCTCGCACCCATTCGCCGCGGACCGCACCGGATCGGACCTGGGTGACGGCGGTGCCGCGCAGCGATGGCCCCGCCGCGGCCATAACGGTCGCGATCAGCTTCCGGGCGAACCAGATGCCGGGGGTGTTCATCGGCACCACATTGTTCAGTGGCCGCATCCCGATCTCCGCTGCCGTGGCAGCGAGCCGGGACCGCGCGGATGGCGCCGAGGGAACGCCGGGGACCGAGGTCCTCATTGACCTTGTCATGCATTAAGAGTCATCTATAAATGTGCCAGTTGTCAATGGCACATTCAAAAAAGGCTGATTGGGGCGGTGGGGCACACCTCGAGGCTGCCCGGCCTCGGTTGGGCGCGGCTTCAGGGCATTACTGTGTCGAGTCGGCTCGCCGCCGCAATGTCGACGGCGCTCGACAGCACCCGCCTGTGCGCCCCCTCCCGAACCGGCCACAGGCCGCGAGCACGGCCGACCCGCCGTAGGCCAGCAGGTGGCCGCCGAAAGAGTTCGGCCGCCGGCTTCTCGAATAGCAGGCCTGGTCGTCGCCGTCACTCGTCGGCCAGGCCGGACCACGTATCCCCAGGTGATGGGCGATCCGTCGGGTGGGCCTCAGTATCCGCGCTCGGTATCGATCGGGGCGAGCAGATCTCTGCCCTCGACGAACCGTGCGACATTCGCGGCGACATGGTCGGCGAAGGCCGCCAAGCGCAGTTGCGGCGGGTTCGAATCATGCGGGGTGACAATGGCATTCGGCAGGACCCAAAGGGGATGGCCGTCGGGCAGCGGTTCCGGGTCGGTGACATCGAGGCCCGCGCCCGCGATCGCGCCCGATGCCAGCGCCGCGACCAGCGCGTCGGTGTCGATCAGGCTGCCGCGGGCCACGTTGATGACCCAGGACGACGGCTTCAGCCGAGCCAGTTCCTCCGCACCGACCAGGCGCTCTGTGGCAGGTGTCGCCGGAGCGGCGATCACGACATGGTCGGTGCGCGACCAGACCTTCCCGAGTTGGTCGGCGGCGATAGTCTCGATGGTGTCGGGGATCCCGGGGCCGGTCACCGGGCCGCCGGAACGGTTGACGGCGATGATGTGCGCGCCGAGCGGCACCAGCATGGGAATCAGGGCGCGGCCGATACCGCCTGCGCCGATAATGGTGACGGTCTTGCCGCGCAAGGTGCCGATGTGCGGGAAGAAGTCCTGCTGCCGCCAGCTCGCCGCATGTAGGTGCTCGGGCAGGTAGCGCACGCCGGCCAGCAGCAGCATCAGCGCGTGTTCAGCCACGCTGGCGGCGAAAGCGCCTGCGGCGGAGGTGAATCGAATATCCGGGTGCCTGGCGAAGATGCCAGCGGTGAACCAGTCCTCGATACCGGCTGCGGGCAGCTGCACCCATTCGATGCGCTCGGGCAGTTCGTCGGGGAATTCGCCGGGGCCGCCGACCCAGATCAATCCTCGGGCCTGCGCCATTTCGGTCAGGGTGGCCCCGCCTTCGACGACTGCCTTCTGCAGCAGTGTCGGGGCGGGGGCGGCCGGGCCGATCGCGACTGGCACCGGGAACTCGGGTCGGCTCATCTCGAGACCTCCTGCAGTAGGTACGACGGTGCGTTCGCGGTGAGGGTGACGGCCCGCGGACTATTCGCGGGTGTCCAGAAGCGAAGGTAGCACCTGAGGCCGTCGGACCTCAGCGACAGAATCTGCGTGATCGTGATGGTCCCGGCGCTGGGGTCGTCCCGGGTCGGATCGGTCCGCTACTCCGTGTCCAAGTCGACATCGACGCCGTCGCGTTCCGCCCACTCCAGCAGCGGCTCGATGCGGAATATCGCATCGTCGATGCCCGCATGTAGATCGCCGAGTTCGGCGTAGCGGGCGGGCACCGTTTTCATGGTGAAGTCGTGCGGATCGACATCGGGGATTTCGTCCCAGCGGATCGGTGTGGAGACGGTGGCCTCCGGCACACCGCGCACCGAATAGGCGGCCGCGATGGTGTGGTCGCGGGCATTCTGGTTGTAGTCGACGAACAGCAGTTTCGGATCACGGTCTTTGCGCCACCACGTGGTTGTCACGTCGTCGGGCACCCGCCGCTCGACCTCTTTCGCGAACGCCAGCGCGGCCCGGCGCACCTGCTTGAAACCGAATTCGGGTGCGATGCGCACATATACGTGCAGACCCTTGCCCCCGGAAGTCTTCGGCCAGCCGACCGCGCCGAGCTCGTCGAGCACCTCGTGCACGACACCCGCCACGCGCTGGACCCGCGACCACGGACATTCGGGCATCGGATCGAGATCGATCCGCCATTCGTCGGGGCGCTCGGTGTCGGCGCGCCGCGAATTCCACGGATGGAACTCGACCGTCGACATCTGCACTGCCCAAATGACATCGGCGAGCTCGCGCACGCACAGCTCGTCGGCATGTCTTCCATAGCGCGGGAAGAAGACTCGCACGGTCGGAATCCAGTCCGGCGCGCCTGCGGGCAGCCGCTTCTGGTGCACCTTGTCACCCGGGAGCCCCTTCGGGAACCGGTGCAGCATGCACGGCCGGTCGCGCAGCGCGTTGACGATGCCGTCCCCGACGCTCAGGTAGTACTGCACCAAATCGAGCTTGGTCGCGCCGGACTCCGGGAAGTAGACCCGGTCCGGGTTGGAGATACGAATCGTGCGGTCGCCGACATCCAGCTCGATGGCGGGCGTCGCAGATTTGCTGGCCACGAGTCCGACCATAGCCGATCCACCCTGGTACCGAACTGGTATGCATTTCGGTATGAGCAAGGCGAAGCGCGTGACGGTCACGCTGGACCCGCAGGTGGCCGTATGGGCCGAACAGGCGGCCGACCGGCAGCAACGCAGCCTGTCGTCGGTGATCAACTCCGCGCTGCGCACCGCACTGGTGCACGACAGCCTGGCGAAGCTGGTGGTCGACGACGACGCCGAGCTGGCGGCCGCTTACGCCGATCTGGACCACACGAGGGCGGCCGAGTCCGATGACCGCGGCCCGCGCGGCGCGGCATGAGGCGCGGCGAAATCTGGCGCTACGCACCGACGTTGTGTGACGGCACGCCTTTTCCGCGGCAAACCAGAGTTGTGCTGGTATCCGATACCGCGGTGATGACCTCGCCCAATCGCTGGCTGAGCGCCGTCCCGCTGATGGACGACGATCCCGGCCACGTCCTGGCCGCCGAGACCGCACACGGCTGGGCCGATGCGTTGGAGCTACACCGCATCTACCGCCCCTGGTTGGCCGAGCACCTCGGCGAGCTGACGCCCACGGAAACCGACTCCCTGGATGCCCGCCTGCGCGCCACGCTCAGCCTCTGAACGGCCGAGGGGCAGGCCGGAACATTCGGCTCGCTGACTCGGCAGTCCCGAAGTCAAGGCGCGATATGCCGCGCACTCTCGGCCTCGCCACATCGAAGCGGTCGCCCGCGATCACGGGTCCCGCGCCGCCGAAACCGTGTCCGTCGTTCCACTCAGGTCGCAATAGCCTCCGGCCGCTTCGCTACCTGCGAAAACTGTCGGCCAGGTGGTGTTGCGCGAGCACACTGGAGGAATGAAGCAAAAACTGATGCGGGCGATCCGCAGACTGATGGGCAGGAAGGCACCGGCCGGAAACCCCGGTGGCCGCGACGGCCCCGACAGCGGCGGCACGGCAGGCGTCAGAGAGCCACGCCGACCAATCCCACCGGAAGACCCATTGAGCGCGACCCGCCCCTTCACCCCAGACCCCGACCCCAAAACCATCATCCTGCCGGACCCCAACAGTGACATCCCGCGACCACTGTGAATCCGCGCCGGACAGAGCCGAAGCGGGGTGGCGTGCCGCGGCTCGACACGTGAACTCACGTCCCAGCGGTGTTCCGGGCAGTGCTGGGCACGTCGTGCGCCGTACCCGACTTTCTCTTCCGCAAGCTGGGCAGGCAGGCAAAAACTTCCAGCGTGAAGACTGGCTTGGGTTGCGCTCCAAGCATTTTCGGTGGCGAGGGTAGTCGAATGGTGGTTGGTTCTTGGGGTGGGAGCCGCCATTTCATTGCGCTCGCGCGGCTTGTGGCTGCGGCATGTCGGATGGTGGCTTATCGGCGCCGGGACGAGCACAGTGACGGACAGGGTAGCGGTGTCCGAAGGTCGGCGAACTCGTCGTCTGCCCCGATGGCTGCCAGCACAACGAGGCTGGGTGGGTTCGTGCAGTGTCGCCCGCGTGGTCAGCTGGTCTGATTGATCGACGGGGTATCCGTCCACGCGGAGATGACGCGGCGAAGGTTGATCAGGACATAGGTGTCGGTTTCGGACCGGATCATGTGTTGCAGGATCGGGAGCAGTACCCGGTCGTCGCGTGTCTCTGCCGCCTGGATCGCTCCGCGGCGTACTTCCGGTTGTTCGTCGGCGAGAGTACGTGCGATCAGATCCGTTGCGTCACCGCGTGCTTCGGCAAGGCGGTACAGGGACAATTCGCGGGCGCGTGCATCAGGTCGTGCGGCCAACGGGGCAAGGTCCGCGACCGTCAGGTCCCCGCTGTCGGCCAATGCCCACAGCGCTCGCCCCGTCACCTCCCGGTCGTGGTCTTCGAGCAGTGCACGGGCTCGCTCGGCGAGATCGGTTGTTCTCGAGACTCGCAACACACTGATCGCCTCGGCGCGGACTGAGGCGTCCAGATCGTTCAATGCCGCTCGCGCCGCCGCATCGATCGGGATCCCGGATCTCCAAGCGCATCCCAGCACGGTGGCCCGCACCAGTGCGGAAGGGTCTCCAGTCGAAGTCGCC
Organism: Nocardia sp. NBC_01009; assembly: GCF_045208035.1. Classification (NCBI taxonomy): domain Bacteria; kingdom Bacillati; phylum Actinomycetota; class Actinomycetes; order Mycobacteriales; family Nocardiaceae; genus Nocardia; species Nocardia sp. NBC_01009. Next base: position 2,989,509 of record NZ_CP108695.1, read on the forward strand.
AAGGCCTGAACAGCTGTCGGAGAGAGCTGGGGGAGACATTGCAGTGATGTGGCTGCGCGCGCACGTCGCTCGGGCGACGGATCGGTGGCCAGGATCCCGAGCAGTGTGGCTTCGTCTCCAGGAAGCTTGTGTCCGAACTCGGCGACGTCGTAACCAGCGAGCAGTTCATCCACCCAGCGCTCGTACCAGGTCAAGAAGTCGGGATCTTCCTGCACATACGGAGCCGGGACACCGTTGAAATCGACGGCAACCAGTCGGCCGCGCCCAGGTCCGGATATCACGAGCTGGGTGCAGCTGGTGCAGCCGTGATGAACGATGGACAGCGTTCCCTGTATCGGGTCCGGGCGGCCCTGTGGTCCCTGGAACCGGTCCCACCAGTCATCGGAATACACAATTCCGGGCACGAACGGGCTCGGCTCGGTGAGGTGTCCGGCGAAGCAGTCCGCGAACATATCGTGTGCGTCGGCCAATGTGAGCAACCCATAGCTCGGCCCGGCACCGCCATCTGCGACCTCGAGCAGGAACCGACGATAGCCTTCGGGCAGCACAACACCATGTTCGGTTTCGAACGCCGCGACGGTCGACTCCGACAGCGGTGGGTTCAGTCGGAAGCCATGTTTGTGTGCACCGAAGGATTCCAGCAGTCTCGGGTCTGCTGCTGCCCGCTCGAGCTTGTCCGCGATCCGCGACAGCTGTGCGTCCATTGCGTCTATTACAACCACTTTCCTCTTGCATCCGCCCGCCGTTGCACACCTGGGCGTGTACCAGGGGAGCACTCTCGCGACGGCAGCACCCGATTGGCAATCAACTCCGCCAATACATACACAGCCGTGGACGGGTCGGCACAGAATACGGCGGCCTGAATTGGTAACGGCTCCACCGTATCGCGTGTCGAAGACCAACTCCAAGAACGAGAACCGGGTGCCGTTGCGGTACGAGGCCATAACAGGGCTGACCATGGATCAACTGACTCGGGCTGGATCACAGCGATGCCCGCACCGCTCGCCCGGCCGCGTGCAGCGTGTCCAGCAGTCCTCGAGCAGCCAGGGTTCAGCGGCACCTTCTCTGGGCCCGTACTCGTTGCGGGTGCGCTGAAGGGATCTGGATTCCTGAGATGAGGTGCGGATCTTGCGTCTGGGTCTGTCAGGTGGGTGTCGCCAGGGCGAAGGGGAGTACTGCGGGTGCGCCTGCGGTGCGGAGGGCATGGGTGGCGAGGGTCATGGTCCAGCCGGTGTCGGTGAGGGTGTCCACCAGGAGGATCGGACCGTCTACCGAGCTGAGGTCGGGGAGCAACCAGGAGTCGTAGAGGGCGGCGACGCGGTGGGCGGAGTTCGCGGCCGAGACGGGTGGGCTGTCGGGGCGGGTTTGCAGGGTGCCGAGGTCGCGGAGGCGGCCGACCTCGGCGAGGCGGGCGGCGAGGGTGGCGGTCAGCACGGGGTAGCGGGGGGATTCCAGGGCCATGACCGAGGTGGGCCGGGTGGTCCAGTTCCAGTCGCGCAGCACGGCGATGCAGGCATCGAAGACCGCGTCGGGGATGGGGTCGTCGGGGGCGTCGAGCAGGGCACGAAGGCGCTGGCCCCAGCCCAGATCGGTGAGCCTGCCCAGGACGCGGCCGGTTTCCGCGCCGTCGGAGATCTTGCCGGACAGCGGAATTCCGAGCTTCGCCATGCCCGTCGGCCACTGTTTGCGTGGCGCGAGATCGAGGCCGGGGCGGTCGAGTCGGGCCCGGGTCGCGGCGATGGCCGCGGCGTCGACCGTGACGTCCGGCCGGGTGCCCGTGCAGTTGTCGCAGCGGCCGCAGCCGGGAGAATTCCCCTCCAGAGCAGGGAGTCCCGGGTCGTCGAGCTGACGGCGCAGAAACTGCATCCGGCACCCTGACGTGGACTGATAGTCGATCATGGCCTGCTGCTCGACCTCGCGGGCCGCGGCGAGGCGCTCGTAGCGTTCGGTGTCGTAGGCCCATTCCTGACCGGTCGCGATCCAGCCGCCGCGGACCCGGCGCACCGCGCCGTCCACGTCGAGCACCTTGAGCACCATCTCCAGCCGGGAGCGGTTCAATTCGACCAACGGCTCCAGGGCCGCGGTCGACATGGCCCGATCGAAATCCAGCGCATCCAACACGGCACGCACGATGTGCTCGCGTGGAAAAGCGACCGAGGCGAAGTAACTCCAGATCCTGGCGTCCTCCGGGCCGGGCAGCAGCACCACCTCGGCGCGCTCGGTTCCACGACCCGCACGACCCACCTGCTGGTAGTAGGCGATAGGCGAGGACGGCGCGCCCACATGCACGACGAAACCCAGATCCGGTTTGTCGAAGCCCATCCCGAGCGCGGAGGTCGCGATAAGCGCTTTGACCTCGTTGTTCAGCAGCGCGGTCTCGAGCGCTTCGCGTTCGGCGGTATCGGTCTGCCCGGTATAGGCGGCCACATTGTGCCCGTGCGAATTCAAGACGTCGGCGAGATCGTGTGCAGCGGCGACGGTGAGGGTGTAGACGATGCCGGAGCCGGACAGCTCGCCGAGGTGTCCGCTCAGCCAGGCGGTGCGCTCGACCGCGTCGGCGAAACGCACCACCGACAGGTGCAGCGATTCCCGATCCAGGGTGCCGCGCAACACCAGCGTGTCGGTACCGATCTGGGTGGCCACATCGGTCACCACCCGATCGTTGGCCGTCGCGGTGGTGGCCAGGACCGGAACGTCGGAGCCCAGATCGGCGATCAGTGTGCGGATCCGCCGATAGTCGGGCCGGAAGTCGTGCCCCCAGTCGGAGACGCAATGCGCTTCGTCGATGACGACGAGTCCGGCGTCGGCGGCGAGTTTCGGCAACACTTGGTCGCGAAAGTCCGGGTTGTTCAGCCGTTCCGGGCTGACCAACAGCACGTCCACATCGCCCGCGGCCACCTGATCGTGGATCTCGTCCCATTCGGTGACATTGCCCGAGTTGATGGTCGCCGCCACCACGCCCGCCCGTTGCGCGGCCGCGACCTGGTTGCGCATCAGCGCGAGCAGCGGCGACACGATCACCGTCGGCCCGCGCCCCGCCCTGCGCAGCAGCTTGGCCGCGATGAAATACACCGCCGACTTACCCCAGCCGGTGCGCTGCACCACCAGCGCCCGGCGCCGCTGCACCACCAGCGCCTCGATTGCCGTCCACTGGTCCTCGCGTAGCCGCGCCTGCGGCCCCGCGAGTTCGCGCAGCAGTTCTTCGGCACGCTCGCGCAGATCTGGCGAGGTGAGGTCGATCGCTTCGCTGTGCGCGGCCGTGGTCATGGGCTCCATCGTGCCGGATGGCACCGACAGCGGTTCGGGCCGCGTCGTCGCCGCCGATCCCGGGGTAGTCGCCGCGGACGTGATCCGAGCCGACATGTGTCGCTGCGCACGAACCGGTGCGCGCCGACGCCGACGCAAGAAACACCTCTGCCCGGTGCCGGCGGGCACCCGCGTGCCCGATGGCGACCAGGGCGAGTGCCGGATGGTTGTCAGGACATGCGCGGGCACTGCTTTGTCCTGCGCCGATCCCGTTACGAAACGTGAAATCCCGCTGGACACCGGACAATAGGATGAGAGGATTTCCTCGGCACCGCGGGACCGCGCAGGAGGCAACCATGTCGAGCAGCTATCAGCCACCGCCCGGTTGGTCGCCGCCCGGTGCCCAGTTCCGCACCAGGGGCAATGCCTCACGGACCGTGGTCGGCACCGTGATCGGCTTGGTGGTGACGCCGATCGGGATCGGGCTTGCCGCACACGGGGCACTGGACACCCGGCAATGGGTCATCTTCGGTGACGCGGGCGCGCGGTGGGGATCCACTTTCCAAATGGTCGGCGGGGCGCTACTGCTGTTCCTGGTGGCAACCTTGGCGGGGTACTCCCCGGCAGGCACCGTGATCGCCGGCCTCGTCTGGGGCCTCATCCCGGGCATCGCGCACGTCAGCTTCCCGGACGACACCTGGCGAATCGTCGAAGACCTACCCCGTCTGTCCGGCGAGATGCACCAAGCGCTGCACGCCTGGCTGATGAACGGCTTCGCCCTCATCACCGGCATGATGCTGGTCGGCTCCGGCATCGCCGCCACCATGAGACGTCGCTGAACCCGGCCCTCACCCAGCTCGCGGTTTGCCCCTGCGGTTACCTCGGACAGCCGGGTCAGTCGCCAGTGGCGAAACGAGAAATCGGCGATCCGAATCCGGCACGCTTGTCAGGTCGGCCGCGCCCATACTCGATGGGCGGGGCCACCCGTCAACCTTTGACGCAGAGCACCTGACGCAGCGTGGCGACAATGTCGACCAAGTCCTGCTGCGCCGCGATGACCTCGTCGATGTCCTTGTACGCGGCCGGGATCTCGTCGACCACGCCCGCGTCCTTGCGGGACTCGACGCCCTCGGTCTGGGCGATCAGGTCGGCGACGGTGAACTGCTTCTTGGCCGCGGTCCGGCTCATCCGCCGTCCCGCACCGTGCGAGGCCGACTGGAACGAGGCGGGATTTCCCTTGCCGCGCACCACATAGGAGCGGGTGCCCATCGAGCCGGGGATCAACGCGAGGTCGCCCGCCCCGGCGCGCACCGCGCCCTTACGGGTCACCAGCATCGGCACGCCGTCGATCGTCTCCTCGGCCACATAGTTGTGGTGGGCGGAGATCGGGTCGTCGAAACGCACCACACGTCCGGCGAATTCGTTCCGGACCGCACGGCAGACCAGCGACAGCATCACCGCGCGGTTACGTGCGGCGTACTCCTGCGCCCAGGTCAGATCGCGCCGGTAGGCATCCATTTCCGATGTGCCGGAAAGGAATACGGCCAGATCGCGATCCGGCAGATCGGCGTTGTGCGGCAGCCCCCGAGCGACGGTCATGTGCCGCTCGGCGAGTTCCTTGCCGATATTCCGGCTGCCGGAGTGCAGCAGAATCCACACCGAGTCGTTCTCGTCCAGGCATACCTCGATGAAGTGGTTGCCGCCGCCGAGCGAACCGATCTGCCTGTGCGCCTTGGACTCCAGCGCCTGCACTCCCGGGTCCAGCGACCCGAAGGACGACCAGAACCGATCCCAGCCCGTCTTGTACCGCGCGAGGTCGCCGTGCGATGCGGTGAACTCCGCGCCGAGCCGGGTGATATCGACCGCGTCCTTGTGCGCATGGAAACCGACCGGAACCGCCGCCTCGATGCGCGAGCGCAGCGAATGCAGGTTGTCGGGCAGGTCGGCGGCGGTGAGGTCGGTCTTCACGCTCTCCATGCCGCAGCCGATGTCGACACCGACGGCGGCGGGCGCCACCGCGTCCTTCATCGCGATGACCGAGCCGACCGTCGCGCCCTTCCCGAGATGCACGTCCGGCATCACGCGGACGCCGTGCACCCAGGGCAGTTGCGCGATATTTCGCAGTTGCCGCAGCGCGGCCTGGTCGATGTCGTGCTCGTGGGCCCACATCAGCGTCTGCGCCCTGGTACCGCGCAGCTCGACGGGAAACATGGGAACGTCCTTCTCTCGATTGATCTGTTCCCCCAACGCTAGAGTCGTTGCGCCGGCCTCGCATTCCATTATCCGCCGTCAGGGCTCTATGAAGTAGGGCGCGAGACCACTAAATTTCCAGGCCCCGCCGCGCGACGCGCCTTCGTCCCGGTGGCTCGAACCAGCGCGGGGTCGGTGCTGGTCGATCGGAGTGCCCGTTGTCATCCGCGCGTCCGGTGCGTCGAACACTGCGGCCGAATTCATCCCCAATGAGTGCTCGACGTCGGTCCGTGATACGGGATGGGCGGGTAGTGCTGCTTTGCATTGCCGTGCGCGACAGCGGCGACCAGCCGTTCGGCGTCGGCGACGGTGATCGCGTCCGCGGCCAGCCATTCGTCGAGCAGCAGGCCGAGACCGCGGCGCCAGAGTTTCGCACCGAGATAGTGCAGTTCGGGCAGTCCGTAGCCGTCGGAGGAGTAGCACAGCGATCGGAACGGCGCGAGCTCGAGCGTCTCGGCCAGCACAGCCGAAGAGCGGTGTCCCACATAGGGAATCGCCAGTCCGACGTCCATCAGCACATGTGGATACGCGTGCGCGAGATACGCGGCGTTGCGGTGGAAGGGCCAGCAGTACAAGAGCACGACGGTGAGCCCGGTATCCGCGGTCGAACGCAGGAAATCGGTGAGCAACAGGGGATCGGCGCGTGTCGAGCGCAGGTCGGTGTCGCCGAATCCGGTGTGGAACTGTAGCGGGAGACCCAGCTCGGCGCCGAGGCGCGCGCCGAGTCCGATAAGGCGGCCCAGTGTCTGCGGATCGGTGAGGCGTTGCTCGGAGGCGACCGTAGTCGGGTCCGTGTGCACGAGTGGAAAATCCAAGCCGCACCGGTAGGCGACTATCGTCTTGAAGCCGACAGCATGTCGGGCTCGCTCGCGCAGTGCGGCTTCAACATGATCGAATAGTGTTGCCGGCGTGCCGATCTCGGCAATAACCTGTTCGGCGACCTGCTCGAGGCGCACAACTTCGCCGACCTCTCCCGCGGCGAGCTCGGCAAAGGCCGCCAGATCATCGGACCCGAAACCGGTGTCGAGGAACCATCGAGTCGTGCCGGCCGCACGCAATAAGCGCGCCGAGACCTCGCGCCAGCCCAGTTCGGTGCGACGGGTCAGATAGTCGTCCGGTTCGGCGTGCGGCGGCAGGTCGAGCACGGGCGCACACCAGCGCCGCACCGCGAGTCCGATCGATGACTCGAACGTTCCGCGCTGCCCTTCGCCCAGCAACTCCTCGAAGTGCGGCAGGTCCAGGTCGTCGGTGACCACGCCGTGGCAATGGTGGTCGGTGAGCGGGACACCGTCGGTGAGCATCGCTAGAACCGCCACCGCGTGAGCTCGACCAGTTCTGCCGCGGAGGTGTCGCGATAGCGCTTGGCCTCGGCGCGGCGCACGGTGAGCAGCGCGTCGTGCAATTCGGGTCCCATGGCTTCGGCGAGCACGGCCGACTCCGCAAGTCGATCCGCGGCCTCCGACGGCGCGGTCGGCAGTCGGCGCACACCGGAGATCATCAGTGCTTCGGCATCGAATGTCGCTGGGTCGCCGGTGATTTCGGCGGGCAGTCGGAGTTCGTCAGCGATGCCGGCGAGCCCGGCGGCGATGACCGAGCCCACGATCAGGTAGGGGTTTCCGGTCGCATCGAAGCATTTGACCTCGGCATTGGCCGCCCATGGTTCGGTGCCGCGCACCCCGGTGACGTAGCGCAGCGCCGCCTCCCGTGTCTCGCGGCCCCAGCATTGCCACACCCCGGCCCACCGGGACGGTTCCAGACGCAGGAAGCTCGCCGGATTACCCGCGCCGACGGCGACCAGGGCGGGCAGTTCACGCAGCACACCGGCCAGGAATGATTCGCCCGCGCCGCGCATACCGTACGGGCCATGGCCGCCGACGAACAGCGAACCGTCCTCATCGTGTGCCGAAAGGTGGAGGTGGGCACCGGAACCCGCGCCGTTCGGTTCGATGCAGGGCGCGAGCAGTGCACGCCAACCGTGTTGCAGGCTGACCTGTCGGATGGTGTGCCGGACCAGCACCGCGTCGTCGGCGGCCGCGACCGGATCCGTCGCCGCGACCGATAATTCCAGTTGCGACAGCGCATATTCGGGATGGAACTGCTCGACCGTGATTCCTTGCCGCTGCAGCGCGGTGACCAGGTCTCTTGCGTAGTCGCCGACCTGGCCGAACCGAATGATGCTGTAGGCCGGGCCGGGCACGGCGGGAATGAAACTGTGGCCGTCGGGATCGTCCCGTCCGACCGACCACTCGGTTTCGAAGGCCATCGACAACCGCATACCCACCCGTTGCGCCGCCTCGGTCTGCCGCGCCGCAAAGGCACGCTGGCAGGCGGTGAAACGCATGCCGTCCTGGGTGAACTTATCGGCGGGCGCCCAGGCCCAGCCGGTCTGGCAGGCAAGCTCGGTGAGCCTCGACAAATCCGGAACCAGACGCAGATCGCCGTCCGGGCCGCCGAGATACCGCCCGACGGCCATGAGATCGTCGAACGCGAACGTCTCGAAGCACGGCGACACCCCGACGCCATACCGCGCCGCATGCGCGAGCCGGGATTTCGGCACCGTCTTGACTCGGGTGATACCGGCGTTGTCCACGAACGACAGCACGACCATATCGGCATCCAGCCTGCCGATGACGGCCTCCGCGTCGCCGTCGGAGGGTATGCGTTCCGGCATGGTTGGCATGAACCGCAACGATAGTCGGCGACGGTCGCGGTCGGAGCAGACTCGGCGGCAGCATGTTCGATATCGGGCAACCGGGGTGCGCTACCGCGGCGGGAGCGCCGCCTCGATGCGTTCCCGTGTCGGTATCGAAGAACTCGCGCCGAGTGTGGTCGTTGCCAGCGCACCGGCAGTGCTCGCCCATGCCAATGCGGCCTCGGGGCCGCGGTGCCAGGCCGCGGCGAGAGCACCGGTGAAGGTGTCGCCCGCACCGGTGGTGTCGATCGCCTCGACTCGAGGGCTGGGCTGTGACAGCTCCCTGCCGTTGGGTCCGCGGTAAGTGGCGCCGTCCGCGCCGTGGGTGATCACCAGATGCGCGACGGGCTCGAGATCGGAGCCGAGGTGTTTGGCCTCGCCCGAATTCACCACCGCCACATCGACATGTGCCCACAGGTCGGCCATCAGATGTTGTGCCGGAGAAGGATTCAGCACCACAACGGTCCCGTTCGCGCTGGCATGCATGACCGCGGCTGCCACGGTGTCGACCGGAATCTCCAACTGGCACAGCAGAATATCGGCGGCCGCGATCACGGACAGATCCGCGTCGGTGAGTGCCGACATGGCGGCATTGGCCCCGCCGACCACGATGATGCTGTTCTCGCCGCCCGCATCGACCACGATCGCGGCGATTCCGCTCGGACCGGCGACAGTGCGCAATCGCCCGGTGCCGACGCCCGAATCGTTCAGCACGCCCCGCAGCCCACCGGCGAAGACGTCGTCACCGACCGCGCCGAGGAATTCGACAGCCCCGCCTGCGCGCTGGGCCGCGATCGCCTGATTGGCGCCCTTCCCGCCGGGCACCATGGCGAACCCGGTGCCGAGCACGGTCTCCCCAGGAGCGGGGCGCTGCTCGGTGGTGGTGACGAGGTCCATATTGATGCTGCCAAGCACGGCGATTGCGGGCTTGCTCGGGTCGGCGGTCATACGCGCGACGGTAGTCCCAGCCTGCGCAGCTCCGTGTCACATGGGGGTGCGGCGTGTGCCTCGGCACCGGAGACCCGGCCGGTGTGCGGTCCCAGTGGGTTCAACGTAGTGAGCACGGCGTTGCCGTTGGTGCGCTACCCCGGCTTTATATCGCCCTCTAACAAGTGGCTGCGCAGCTGTACCGGGGCCTCGAGTGGGTGAAACCGGTGCAAAACCGGGTGCGTAGGCTGTACCCATGACGTCAGGTACGACGACCGAGCAGGACACTCGCGAAGTGGTGCACGAGGCCGCGCGCAAGGCTCGCGTCGCGTCCCGTGCGCTGGCTCGACTGACCACTGCGCAGAAGGATGCCGCGCTGCATGCCGCGGCCGATGCGCTGCTCGCCACCGCGGACAGGGTGCTCGACGCCAATGTCGAAGATCTGCTGGTCGCGAAGTCGTCGGGCGTGGAGGAGTCGCTGCTGGACCGGCTGCGGCTGACCAAGTCCAGGATCGACGGCATTGCCTCCGGGCTGCGGCAGGTCGCCGGGCTGCCGGATCCGATCGGGACAGTGGTGCGTGGTTCGACGCTGCCCAACGGGCTGGAGATCCGCCAGGTGCGGGTGCCGCTCGGCGTGGTCGGCATGGTGTACGAGGCACGGCCGAATGTCACCGTCGACGCGTTCGGGTTGGCGCTGAAGTCCGGCAATGCCGTGCTGCTGCGTGGCTCGTCCTCGGCGGCGCATTCGAACAGCGCCCTTGTCGCCGTGCTGCGGGAAGCGCTTGCCACGCAAGGCATTCCGGAAGACGCCGTGCAGCTGCTGCCCAGCGCCGACCGCTCCAGCGTGACGCACCTGATCCAGGCGCGCGGCCTGGTCGACGTGGTGATCCCGCGCGGCGGCGCCGGTCTGATCAATGCCGTGGTCCGCGACGCGACGGTGCCGACCATCGAGACCGGCACCGGCAACTGCCACGTCTACGTGCACGCCGCCGCCGACCTGGAGATGGCCGAGAACATCCTGATCAACGGCAAGACCCGCCGCCCGAGCGTGTGCAACGCCATCGAGACGGTGCTCATCGATGACGCGATCGCCACCACCGCGGTGCCGCGCCTGATCGAGGCGCTGGAACGGCACGGCGTCACCGTCCACGGTGACCTGCCCGGTCTGGTGCCCGCCAACGAGAAGGACTGGGGCGAGGAGTACCTGACCCTCGACATCGCGCTGAAGGTGGTCGACGACCTGGACGCGGCCGTCGAGCACATCAACACCTGGGGCACCGGCCACACCGAAGCCATCGTCACCAGCGAGGTCGCCGCGGCACGCGAGTTCACCAGCCGAGTCGACGCCGCCGCGGTCATGGTGAACGCGTCCACCGCGTTCACCGACGGCGAGCAGTTCGGCTTCGGCGCGGAGATCGGCATCTCCACCCAGAAGCTGCATGCCCGCGGCCCGATGGCGTTGCCGGAACTGACCTCCACCAAGTGGATCGTGTGGGGCGACGGCCAGATCCGGCCGGTTTAGAGCTCTGGATAGATAAGGAGTGCGGCGGCCCGTTCCGCTCACCCCCGAGGAAGGACAACCCGTGGCGGAAGCACCGCAGCAGCCGATTTTCACGTCGGTCGACGATGTGATCGAACGGCTCGCGACCACCGGCTACTTGGCCGACAAGGCCACCGCCACTTCGGTGTTCCTGGCCGACCGGCTCGGCAAGCCGCTGTTGATCGAGGGTCCGGCCGGTGTCGGAAAGACCGAGCTGGCCAGGGCGGTCGCGCAGACCGCAGGCGCCGAATTGGTCCGCCTGCAGTGCTATGAGGGTGTCGACGAGGCCCGCGCACTGTACGAGTGGAACCACGCCAAGCAGATTTTGCGCATCCAGGCCTCCAGCGAAAACGACTGGGAAGAAACGAAAGCCGACGTCTTCACCGAAGAGTTTCTGCTCACCCGGCCATTGCTGACCGCGATCCGGCGCACCGAACCTACGGTGCTGCTGATCGACGAGACCGACAAGGCCGACGTCGAGATCGAGGGTCTGCTGCTCGAGGTGCTCAGCGATTTCGCGGTCACCGTCCCGGAATTGGGGACCATTACCGCCGAGCGCAAACCGTTCGTGGTGCTGACTTCCAACGCCACCCGTGAACTGTCCGAGGCACTCAAGCGTCGCTGCCTCTACCTGCACCTGGACTTCCCGGACGAAGAGCTGGAGCGCCGCATCCTGGCCAGCCGGGTGCCGGAGCTGTCCGCCGCGGTCGCCACCCAGCTGGTGCGAATCGTGCACGTGCTGCGCGATATGCAGCTCAAGAAGCTGCCCTCGGTCGCCGAATCGATCGACTGGGGTCGCACGCTGCTCGCGCTCGGGCTGACCGACTTGGACGACAAGACCGTGCGCGCCACGCTCGGCGTCGTGCTCAAGCATCAGGCCGACCACCAGCGTGCGGTCGCCGAGCTGAAGCTGGCCTGAGCCATGTCGGCGGGATCGATCCCTGCGGACGCCGCGCTGATGGATGCGCCGCACGGATTACCCGGGCACCTGGTCGGATTCGTCGAGGCGCTGCGGACGCGCGGTATTCCGGTGGGTCCGTCGGAGACCGTGGACGCGGGCCGGGTGGTGACCGTGCTGGACCTGATGGACCGTGACGTGCTGCGCGAGGGGCTGGCGTGTGCGTTGCTGCGCCGCACCACGCATCGCACGACCTTCGACGGGCTGTTCGACCTGTGGTTTCCGATCGCGGTGGGTGAGCGTACCGCGGTAGGCGACGAGGTCGAGATTCCCAAGACACCCTCGGGCGAGGTAGACATCCAAGCCCTGCGGGAATTGCTCGCGGAACTGCTGGCCCAGGAATCGGCCGAGGCGCAGCTGGAGGCGCTGGCCGCCCAGCTGGTCGAGCAGCTCGGTCAGTATCAGTCCGCGAGTGGGTCGTCGTTTTCGGCCTACAAGGCATTGAAAGACGTGCAGCCGCAAACCCTGCTTGCCAAGATCCTGGCCGGCTTGGCGGCCGGGCCGGACGCCAGCGCGTTCGACACCGAGATCACCAGGCGGGCCGCTCGCGGCCGCATCAACGGGTTCCGTGCGTCAGTGGAAGCGGAAACCCGACGGCGGGTGGCCGAGCGGATCGGCCGCGAACGCGTCGCGAGCTACGCCGTCTCGCGGCAATCCGAGGACGTCGATTTCCTGCGCGCCTCGGAATCCGAGCTGATCGAGATGCGGCGCAGCACCCAAAGACTCGCGCGCATCCTCGCCTCTCGACTCGCGGTGCGGCGCAGACATTCCCGTCGCGGCGAAATAGATCTGCGCAAAACCCTGCGGAAGTCGATGTCGACCGGTGGCGTGCCCATCGACCTGGTGAATCGCAAGCCGCGGCCCGGCCGTCCGGAGCTGGTCCTGCTGTGCGACGTGTCCGGCTCGGTGGCCGGCTTCAGCAACTTCACCCTGCTGCTGGTCAACGCGCTGCGTGAACAATTCTCGCGGGTAAGGATTTTCGCGTTCGTCGACCAGACCGATGAGGTCACCCGATTCTTCGATCCGCGCACGCAGCTCGACACTGCAATGACCCGGATCTTCACCGAGGCGGCTGTCGTCGGCATGGACGGACACTCCGACTACGGCAACGCGCTGGCCGGATTCGTCAGAGACTTTCCCGATGCCGTCACTGCCCGCAGCTCACTGCTGATCCTCGGTGACGCGCGCACCAATTACCGTGACCCCGAATTGGATACGTTGCGGTCGCTGGTGCGCACCGCCAAGCATGCGCACTGGCTCAATCCGGAGATGCGAGTCAACTGGGGTTCCGGCGATTCCGCCGCCGACAAGTACCAGCAGGTGATCGAGATGCACGAATGTCGCTCCGCCAGCCAGCTGACCGCGGTGGTGTCTCGGCTGCTGCCGGTGTGAGGAGCCGACATGGATGAGACGAAACTGCTGGAGTATTGCCTGGCGAAACCCGGCGCCTGGCAGGACGAACCGTGGGAGGGCGATATCGTCGCCAAGGTCGGCGACAAGATCTTCGCGTTCCTGGGCTCGACCTCGGTCGGGCTCAAATGCGGCCGCAACCGAGAGGAAGCCGACGAGCTGATCCGGGTCTACCCGCAGGACGTAGCGGCCTCCGCCTACATCGGCAGGTACGGCTGGAACAGTGTCGAGCTCGGCGGCGCGGTTCCCGACGACGAGCTCACCGAACTCGTCGACCAGTCCTATGACGCAGTCGTGAGCAAGCTGGCGAAGTCGAAACGCCCCACCGCCTGAAGGTTGTCAAGCTTTCGTTAAGCCGACCATTGGCGGGTAGCAGCACTATCGGTCGCCATGGTGAACAGAACGCCGGGCTGCTCGCCTGGTTCACGGTGGCCGAGACCAGTGGTCCGCGGACTGAGCCGAATCGCCGACCCCGCCCTCACCATGACGGCGATCGAATCCTGCTACGGCCGAGCGCTATTGATGACCCACCGTCCGCTGCGTCCGGCCGACACACTGCTGGCCAACCGAGCGTTCGGTGAATTCCTCGACTGGGCGACACAAGGCTCGGTCGGTGGGCTGCGGCGGGGTGAGGTTGCGGTGGTGTGTGGGTGATATGAGACAGGTAGGGGAGGCGTGAGATGGACGCGACAGAGATCCGCAGCGCATTGGCGCTCAGTTGTTCGCTGCCGGACGGGCGCGGACGAACGCAGCGATTGGAGATGCTCGCCGCGGCCGCTGAGGTAGGGCCGGACCGGGCCCTGGAGGGGGCGGTGCTGCTGGAGTTGGCCAAAGCGTATGCGCAAGGGGGCGAACGGGATCTGGCTCCGGTCGTCTACGCGAGATTGTTGCGGATCCACGATGACTTTCCTGCCGAACTCGGCGCCATCGCGCCGTCGGTGCACTGGTATCTGAAGTGGATGACGTCGGGTTTGATCGGAAACCCCGCGGTGCCGCTTCCGACAACCTACCGGTGGCTCGATGAGCTCGAAAACCGTTATCGCCAGCAGGGTTACAGTGCCCGTCCGGTGCTCGCGCTGCGCTCGGATCTGGCTCGGGAACTGGGCGAGCACGAGCAGGCCGCGCGCCTGCTCGAGACCGCGATGGCCGCGCCGCGCGACGGCATGTCCGACTGCGAGGCGTGCGAACGCAACGAATGGGGCGTCAATAGTGCCCGGGCCGGTGACGACGAGGCCGCACTCGCCCACTGGCAGCCGGTTCTCGACGGTGCGCGCAGCTGCGCAGAGCAGCCGCACCGGGTGCTCGCGCATGCATTGCTTCCGCTGGTGCGTACCGGCCGCACCACGCAAGCGCGCAATGCGCACTTGACCGGGTATCCACTGGTCCGACACAGTCCCGATCTCCGGCACTCGGTCGCCGAACACATCGAGTTCTGTGCTCTCACCGGCAACGAAGCGCGCGGCCTCGACATCCTCGCCGTGCACGCCGCGTGGCTGACCGATCCGGGCGCCGACGCCGCCGCCCGGCTGTCGTTCACGGCGGGAGTGTCGGTGCTGCTACGCAGATTCGAAGCCCTCGGCCTCGGTGATCTCGCCATCGGTGCCGGAACGGTGTGCTCGGTGCGCGCGGACCTCGAGATCGAGATCGGTGAGCTGTCGGACCGCTTCGATGCCCGCAACGACAGCACCGTTGTCAGTGCCCGCGTCGCGACGCGACTGGCACAACAACCGCTGCTCGAACACCTTCCCCTCGGTCTGCGCAACACATTGCCGCGCGCAGCCCGCCCCGCCACCGCAGCAGCGCGGGTCACCGCTGGCACCGAACGGGAGGCCGAGGCACTGTGGCTGGCAGGTCTGGCCGCGGCCCGGCTCATCGACCAGCCTGCGGTCGCCGAACGGCATCTGCGGCGGGCACTGTCGATCGGTGCGACCGTATTGCCTGCCGAGCACCTGGCGCGGCTGGGTTCGCAGCTCGTCATGGTGTTGTCCGGGCAGCCGGGGCGCGAATCCGAATTGGCCGACGCGGCCCTCGACGCCGTCGCGCGATGGGAGGGGATTTCCGACGCAGACGCCGTGCATCTCACCTTCGTTGCGGCGCGTGCCTTCCATCGGGCCGGACGGCACGGCGAGGCCGCCGCATTGTTCGAGCAGCCGATTGGCGCGGGAAAGGCGCCCTACCCGGCCGCCGAGATGGCCGTGCTGCGCAGGCAGTATGCCGAATCACTGCGCAGGCTCGGCCGATTCCGCGCTGCGGCACGACAATTCGTCGAAGCCGCACGTTTGGTTCAAGACGACCCCGAACGCATCGAGCTACAGGCCGACCTTGCCTGGGCGGCGGCCACCGCGCTGGAAAACTGCGACGAAGACGACCAGGCGCTGGTGGCCTATCTGCGTGCCGCTCAGCTCTGGGGCGAGCTCGGCCGAGTGGGTTCGCGGGCCAGGTGCCTGCGCTCGGCCGCCTGGGTGCAGGTATGGAGCCGAAGCGCGGAATCCGACGAGCGACCCTGGCTCGCGACGATGGGTGGGTTGCTCGCCGAACTGGAACAACTCGCAGGCACCGCGCCGTCGGCCGAGGTGACCAACGAACTCGCGCACACCCACAGCCAGTTGGCGGATATGCGGCGCGAAGTCGGCGACACGGGTGCACCGGATTCCTGACGTCCATTACTCCTTGATAAGGGAATCGTTAGGCGATCCCGGCATGGTCGAGAATGGACACCGGGATGGGCTCGGTGCGTCGCCGATTCGGGAGCTTCCACATGAAGAAAATTGCCGCAGCCGCCGTGGCAGCCGCGCTCACCACTGTGCTGACGGCCTGCGGGCCGGGTGACGCTCCGAACTCCGGTGGCGCGCCGTCGTCGGTCGGTGCCGCGGGTTCGTCGGTGCCATCGGTGGGAGGGACCGCACCGTCAACAGGGTCGACCGCGCCTTCGACCGCGCTTACCTCACCCCAGGCCGATCCGAATGCTGCCTTCACCCCGTCGTCCATCCGGCTCGAAGGCCCGAACTACGCCATCGACGTACCGCAGGTGAACGGCGGGAACCCCGGCGTGCGAGCGGAATTCAACGACGGAATGGGCGCGCTGGCGGGCGAATGGATCGCGCAGCTCGTTCCCGGCACCTCGATCACCGGCGGCGAGAGCGCGGTTGTGCACATCGGCACGCACGTCCTCAGCGGCGAGCTGGTCGTCATCGTGTACGCGCAGGGCGCCGCGCATCCGAACAACTTCTACGGGACCCACGTGACGAACGTGGACACCGGTCAACCGATCACGCTGACCACCCTGTTCACCGACACACGCACGGGTTTGGAGGCGCTGTCGGCGCAGGCCGCGCTGCTGGTGCCGAAGACACGGGCCGGCGCGGACTACCGCAAGGAAGCCATCGCCCCCGAGGAGCGGAACTACGAGAACTGGCTGGCCACTCCGGCGGGCATGCGGATCGTGCTCGGAGAAATCGGGCCGCACGCGTTGGGCAAGATCGAGATCACGGTGCCGTGGTCCGAGCTGGACAGTGTGCTGAAGCCGGGCATGCGGGCGGTCGTCGGCTCCTGATCGCTGCTGCGACATGCGGGCAGTCGTCCACCGACGATCCGGCCGCGAATCACTAGGCTGTACCGGGCATCGTCTGGGAGGGTTCCGCGAATGAAGAAGACCGTCGCCGCCATCGTGGCCGCAGCGTTGGCCGCCGTGCTCACCGCGTGTGGATCCACCGATCAGGCCGCCCCGGCCACCACGGTGTCCGCCACGTCCGCCGCTGCTGGGTCGCCCGCGCCCGACACGACCTGGGGGTTCACCGCGACCACGGTGCGCTTGGAGGGCGTGGGATACAGCGTCGATCTGCCGCAGGTCGCCGGTGGGAAAGAGGACGCGCGAACCGAATTCGACAATGGGATGCACGCCGAGGCGGACAAGTTCATCCGGGACGCGGGCCCGGACATCAAGGTCACCGGGTTCCGCAGCGAGGTCGCCCGAATCGGCCGTCATGTGCTCAGCGGCGTGCTGGGGATCGAGGTCGACACCGGCGGCGCGCATCCGGCCACCTACAAGGCCACCCACGTGACCAATGTCGACACCGCGACGGCGCTCACCCTGCCCGATCTGTTCACCGACCTGCAGCAGGGACTGAACGTGCTTTCTATACAGGCGGCGGAACTGCTGCCGAAGACGCGGGTCGGCACGAATTTCTACTTCAAGGAAGATCTCGAGCCGAGGGTGCAGAACTATGAACGCTGGGTCGCGACCCCGGCGGGTATGCGCATCTATCTCGGCGAGATCGCGTCGCACGCGATGGGCTACATCGACATCACCGTGCCGTGGTCGGCGCTCGACGGTGTGCTGAAGCCGGGTCTGCGGGCAGTCGTCAGCAGTTGACAGCGAATCGGTGCGTCGCGCACCCGCTCGTGCAGCCGGTTCCGTGCACGCTCGACGACCTCGCACGCGGGTAACCCGTTAAGCTCGGCACTCATGCACGAGACAGGTCGGCGCCAACGCAAGCTAGGCGTGATGGGCGGCACATTCGACCCCATCCATCACGGTCACCTGGTCGCCGCCAGCGAGGTCGCGAATCGATTCGACCTCGATGAAGTGATCTTCGTCCCGACCGGACAGCCATGGCAGAAAGCGGACAAACAGGTCAGCCCGGCCGAGGATCGCTATCTGATGACAGTGATCGCGACCGCCTCCAACCCGCGATTCTCGGTCAGCAGGGCCGACATCGACCGGGGAAAAGTCACCTATACCGTCGACACCCTGCGCGAGATGCGCAGCAAGCATCCGGACGCCCAGCTGTACTTCATCACCGGAGCGGATGCTCTGTCCAACATCCTGACATGGCAGGATTGGTCCGAACTGTTCGAACTGGCGAAGTTTGTCGGGGTGAGTCGACCGGGGTATGAGCTGAATGCCGATCATCTCGCGGAGCATCTGCGCGACCTGCCGGTCGACGCGGTGACCATGATCGAAATCCCGGCCTTGGCGATCTCGTCGAGCGAATGTCGTCGCCGCGCGGCCGAGAATCGGCCGGTGTGGTACCTCGTCCCCGACGGGGTTGTGCAGTACATATCGAAGCGGCACCTTTACGTGACCGCAGGAGCGGAAGGTAGCTGAACGTGAGCAAGCGCAGCGAGGTTGCGGCATGAGCGCATCTGTCGAATCGGTGGAGATGGCGCAGGTTGCCGCACGTGCGGCCGACGAGAAGCTGGCTTCCGACGTCGTCGTGCTCGACGTCTCCGAGCAGTTGGTGATCACCGACTGCTTCGTGATCGCCTCCGCGCCGAACGAGCGGCAGGTGAACGCCATCGTCGACAATATCGAGGAGAAGCTCCGCGAGGCCGGGCACAAGCCGGTCCGGCGCGAGGGCACCCGCGAGGGTCGCTGGGCGCTGCTCGACTACGTCGACGTGGTGGTGCACATCCAGCACAACGACGAGCGCAATTTCTATGCGCTGGAACGGCTCTGGAAGGACTGCCCGGTGGTTCCCGTGGAGGGCATCGGCGCACCGCAGCAGCTGCCGGTCGCGAGCAATGGTGAATCCGTGAACGGCGAGCCTGTGCGCGGTGAAGCGGGGGACGACTCCGAGTGAGCAGACATGCCGGCGTCCGCACCCTGATCCTGTTGCGGCACGGGCAGACCGAATGGAACGCCTCCGATCGGATGCAAGGCCAGATCGACACCGACCTGACCGAACTGGGCCGCCGCCAGGCGAAAGAGGCTGCCCGTGAGCTGGTCTCGCGCAACGCCATCGCCATCGTTTCCTCCGATCTGCGGCGCGCCTTCGACACCGCCTCCGCGCTGGCCGAACACACCACGGTGCCAGTCGTCACGGATGCGCGGCTACGCGAAACCGACCTCGGTGACTGGGAGGGCCTGACCCACCTCGACGTGGACGCCGACTACCCCGGTGCCCGCGTGGCCTGGCGATTGGACGCGACGTACACCCCGCCCGGCGGCGAGAGCAAGCTCGAGGTCGGTGCGCGGTCACTTCCGGTGGTACAAGAATTGTTCGCCGACCGGCAGGATTGGCCGGGCCGGACTATCATCCTGGTGGCGCACGGCGGGCTGATCGCCGCCCTCACGGCCGCGCTGCTCGACCTGCCGCCGCGGAACTGGCCTGCCCTTGGGGGCTTGGCCAATACCAGCTGGGTGCAGCTGAGCAGCCACGGCCCGAGCATCGATCAACCCGGTTGGCGCCTGGATGTGTGGAACGCAGCGGCGAAGGTGGCCCCCGATGTCCTCTGAAGAACCGATTCGACAGGTTCCGGATGAACTGTTCCGGCGCATATCGGCCAAGCCCGAACGGGCTGCCCCCGACGCGCTGTTCGGACCCCCTCCGGTCAAGAAGTCTGTCGAGCCGGTCGAACCCGAACCCGTAGCCGCCGCGGAGGCCGAGGCGAACGCCGCGGAATCCGCGCGCGACGCAACCGAGATTGCGTCCGCCGCAGCAGAATCCGCGTCCGGCGCCAGCGGTGCAGTCGAATCCGCATCTGGTGCTGCCGGTTCGGTGTGTGGTGCTGGTGAGTCCGTGTCTGGTGCTGCCGGTTCGGTGTCTGGTGCTGGTAAGTCCGTGTCTGGTGCTGCCGGTTCGGTGTCTGGTGCTGGCGAGTCCGTATCCGGTGCTGTCGAGGCGGTAGCCCGTGCCGCGAAACCTGCGTCCGATGCTGCTGGGTCGGTCGCTGGTGCAGGTGAGTCCGCGTCCAGTGCAGCCGAATCCGGGGGAGGTGCGGTCGCACCCGCTGCCGGAGAGCCTCCCGGAGTCACCGATTCCGTAACTCCCCCGGCGGATTCGGTGGCTGCTGCCGTCAACTCGGCGGCTTCTGGTGGAGAGTCTTCCTCTGCCGCAATGAAATCCGCACCCAACCCGGTATCGGTGGCCGACGCGGTCAGGTCGGATGAGGGTGCAGGCGCGCCTACCGAAACCGCCGCGGCACCGTTGGACGACGCGGGCTCGGCCGTCCCGACTATCGACGTGGCGTCCGCGGTAGCAGGAACCGCCCCGTCCATTGCCGAGGCTTCGAATACCGAATCCGATACCACAGCAAGCGAATCCGGCAGTTCCGCCGCAGCCGTGCAGACTGTGGCTGCCGGCGCGGCCTCCGCTGCGGCTACTGGGCCTGACTCGGCCGCGTTGGCCGAGGTGGACTCCGCCGTGGCGGTCGAGACGTCATCTGTGACTGCTGGTGCGGACTCGGTTGGAGCTGCCGAGGTCGACGCGCCGGCGGCTGTTGGTGCGGACTCGGCTGATGCAGATGCCGCTGTGACTTCCGGCACGGACTCGATCGTCGCGGCGAAGCAGTCTCCGGCGCGGCCGGTGTTGCTGGTGATCGCGGACTCGCTGTCCTACTTCGGCCCGAAGGGCGGGTTGCCTGCGGATCATCCGCAGATCTGGCCGAACCTTGTCGGCGCCGAACTCGATTGGGATGTCGAGCTGGTCGGACGGATCGGCTGGACCTGCCGGGATGCGTATTGGGCGCTGATCGGCGATCCTCGGGTGTGGGCCGCGGTCCCGCGTGCGGGTGCGGTGGTTTTCGCGGTCGGCGGGATGGACACGCTGCCGTCGCCGCTGCCGACCGCGTTGCGTGAGTTGATCCGCTACGTGCGTCCGCCTGCCATTCGCCGCGCGGTGCGCGGCACCTACAACTGGCTGCAGCCGAAGCTATCGAAGCTCGGCCGTCCGGTGGCGCTGCCGCCGAGGGTGAGCGTCGACTACCTGGAGCAGTCGCGGGAAGCGCTGTCGCACTTGCGTCCCGACCTGCCGGTCGTCGCGGTGTTGCCGTCGGTGCACAACTGCGCTGCCTACGGTCGCGTGCACTCGGGCCGCGAGCGCGCGGTGCAGGCGTTGCGCCAATGGTCGGCCAAGACCTCGGTGCCGCTGGTCGATCTCGGCGAAGCGGTGCGCGACAACATCTTCTCCGGTGAGGCCAACCCAGACGGCATCCACTGGGGCTGGGCCGGACACACCGCGGTGGCCACTGCGATGGTGAAGACCTTGCAGGAGGTTCGGTAGTTGGCCGTTGTGGTCGTCACCGATTCCTCCGCCAGCCTCCCCGCCGAGCTCGTCGACGAGCTGGACATCGCCGTCGTACCGCTGCATGTCCTGGTGGGTGATCGCGCGATCCGCGAGGGCGTCGACCCCATCGATATCGACTACTCCTCCGACACCGTGACCACCTCGGCCGCCTCGCCCGGCGAACTACGTGCGGTCTACGAGCAAGCGCTGGATCGCAGCGGTGGTGACGGTGTTGTCGCGGTGCATATTTCGCGCCAGCTCTCGGGGACCTGGGAGGCAGGCAGGCAGGCGGTCCGCGATATGGACGCCGCCGACCGCGTGCGTCTGGTCGACTCGCTCGGCGCCGGCCTGGCCACCGGGCTGCCT
The DNA here is from genome assembly GCF_045208035.1 of Nocardia sp. NBC_01009. Lineage (NCBI taxonomy): Bacteria > Bacillati > Actinomycetota > Actinomycetes > Mycobacteriales > Nocardiaceae > Nocardia > Nocardia sp. NBC_01009. Next base: position 3,010,904 of record NZ_CP108695.1, read on the forward strand.
GTGCTGGCGGCGGCCCGCCGAGCCCGCGGCGGCGCCGCACTGGACATCGTCTACGACACCGCCGTTGCCGCGTCGAGCCGCGCACGCACCTTCATCTTGGTGAGCCGCACCGAACAGCTGCGCCGTGGCGGCCGATTGAGCAGCGCTGCCGCATTTTTCGGCAGCGAACTGGTCACCAAACCCTTGCTGCAGATCGTCGAGGGCCGTCTCGAGCTTCGCGAAAAGGTCCGCACTCGCTCCAAGGCCTACGCCAAACTCGTCGCGGCAGCAGTCGATGCGGCAGGCGACGACGGCGCCGCGGTAGCCGTCCAACATCTCGGCGCGGAAGAAGTGGCCAACACCGTTGCCACCCAACTCCGCGACCTCGTCCCCGGCATCCGTGAACTCATCATCGCCGAATTCGGCCCCGCCCTCGGTGTCCACCTCGGCCACGGAGCCGTCGGCGTCCTGGTTGTCCCCGGCGGCTGCGCCTGAATCACCCGCCCGTCGGCCCTCGGTGAGTAAACCAATCTGCTTGATCGCAACGGGGTTCAGTGGAGGTGGGGCGGGTTAGGGTCGCGATATGACGAGCTCTGCGCAGCCGCCGACCCGTCCGCCGCTGACTGTGGAGTCGACGGACTGGGAGCATCAGGACGCGGTAATCCTTCGTGCGGAGATGGCTGCCGAAGTCGGCCCCCGGTACGCCTATCTGGCCGAGCAGTTGCGCGTCAATCCGCAAGCGGTCGATCCCGCGACGGTGCACCGGACATTCGTCGCCTATTCGGGCGAGCCGGTCGGGCATGCCGCGGTGCGATGGAATGCAGGCGACCTGGAGTTGAAGCGCATGTTCGTGCGTCCCGCCCACCGCGGCTCCGGCGTCGCCGCCCGCCTGCTCGCCGCCGCGGAAGATGCCGCACGCGAACTCGGCCAACCCCGCCTGATCCTGCAAACCGGCCACCTCCAGCCCGAAGCGGTCCGCTTCTACGAACGCAGCGGCTACCACCGAATCCCCCTGTTCTCCCCCTACGAACCCCTCCCTCTCTCCAACTGCTTCGCCAAAGCCCTGCCCTGACAGACCTCCGCCACGCGATCCATTGACGAACGGGACATGACTGCGGCGAAGCGCGAGGATTTCCCGCCGTGGTGCCGTTCGGTGCCGCGTGGCCAGAGGTCGGCGGCGCAGGAGTGGATGCGGAGGGAACTCGGTGGTAGGTCGGCGACACGCCGATGGTCGTCCATGATGTGCGGCTGGTGGGTTCGGTGTGCCATCTACGATTCCCGGGTGACCGGATACGACCACCTCGACGCGTTCGAGCACCTCGACACCTCGACGCTGCCAGTGCGACAGCAGCAGATTCTCACCACGATTCGGGACTGCGTTGTCCGGCACGGGTATCCGCCCAACACGCGGGAGATCGGCGATGCGGTGGGGCTGCGTTCCTCCTCGTCGGTGTCCAAGCATCTGAAAAGCCTGGAGGACAAGGGGTTCCTGCGCCGCAGCGAGACGATGTCGCGGCCGATCGATGTCCGGATGTTTCTTGCTGCTGCCGCGCCGCGGGAGCCGTCGGACGACTCGGTGGCCGTGCCGGTCGTCGGTGACATTGCCGCGGGTAGTCCCATCCTTGCCGAGGAGCACACCGACGACATGATGACGCTGCCGCGCGAACTCGTCGGCCGCGGTACGGTTTTCGGTCTGCGAGTGCGCGGTGACTCGATGATCGACGCCGCAATCTGCGACGGTGACATCGTGGTGATCCGGAAACAGCATGAAGCCCACTCGGGTGAGATCGTCGCCGCGATGATCGACGGCGAGGCGACCGTCAAGGTGTATCGCCGTCGCAACGGCCACGTATATCTGGAGCCGCGCAACCCCGCCTACGCTGTGATCGACGGCGACGAGGCCGTGGTGCTCGGCAAGGTGGTCTCGGTGATGCGCCGGGTCTGACCCGTCGCGCCATTTGCACCGGTCATGGTGGCGGCCACACTCCGTCGCCATGACCGGGAAATTCCTTTGTTCGATGCTGCGACCAGCTGTAACGTCACTTCGGTTTGTCAACGGATCAACCGAAGGAGTCGATGCTGTCATGAAAGCCGTCACCGAACGCGACATCAGGTCGTCGTTCGTCAACTGTTCCAAAACCACCGCCAAGAAGCTGCCCGCACCTCGGAACCTGGACGATCGTCCATGGGATGACCTGGACTTCCTCGGCTGGGGCGATCCATCGCTGCCCGGACGCGGCTACCTCGTCGTCCCGCAGGAAGATGATCGCCTCATCGGTGTCGCACTGCGCTACGAAATCGGTGGGTTCGGCCGAGCTCAGATGTGTGGGATCTGCATGACCACGCACACCAGCAAGGGTGTCTCGTTGATGACCGCGCACAAGGCGGGCGAGTCCGGCCGCCGCGGCAACTCGGTCGGCACCTATATGTGCACCGACCTCGCGTGTTCGTTGTATGCGCGCGGCAAGAGAACGCCCGCACTCGGTAATCGGTACCGCGAAGACCTCATTTCCGTCGAAACCAAGGTCGAACGGGTCCGGGACAACATGAACGCCTTCATCGCGAGGCTCTACACCTAACCGCAATCCGACCCGATCCAGCAGGCAGCACATGCTGCCGACCCGAAACGGAGGTAGATGCCATGCGCCGACACTCAGGGGCCATGCCACCGGCGCACCCCGAGTTCAGCGACACCGCAACCGAACTCGGGGTGCACAGGATTCCGCTCCGGTTGAGACGGCCCGGGCGATGACCGGACCACCCCATCCGGAGAGGAACCCCTCGGATCACCGGCCTCTCGGTATCCGTCACCGACACCCCTGCCGACGTGGACTTCGCTCCTGTTCGAATTCTCTGACGTCGAGCACGTCCTTTTATTGCAGGCGCTTCGATTCAGCGAGCTCGTCGGCACCGGTGCCGGGCAGGCGGGGTGGGACCTGCCAGTGCGGGCCGTCGAGGCCGAGCTGTTCCAGCAGCTGTCTGCGCTGCTGGTAGGGCAGGCCGATCAGCGATCGATCACCGATGTGCAGTAGGTCGAAGATCAGGTACGTGACCGGGACGGCCTTGGCGAGCGCGTGGATCTTGGCGGGATTGCGCTGGTGCATCCGAGTTGCAGGGCCTCGAACGAAGGTCTGCCGTCGGCCGTGAAGGCGACGATTTCGCCATCGACGACGAATCGAGGGGCCGCGGGAGCAATGTCTGCGATCTCGGGCCAGGCTGCGGTGATGTTCTTGTCGTTGCGCGACATCAGTCGCAGGCCGTCCTCGATGTGGCCGATGGCGCGAATGCCGTCGAATTTGGCCTCGTAGGCCCAGCCCTGTTCGTCGCTGGGGAGAACGCCCGCCATCGCCAGCATCGCCGCGTAGTGCGGCAGTCGTGTCACACCCGCCTCGCCGACATCGCCGGTCCCTTCGTGAACTCGAACGCTGTGCTGGCAACTCCCCGAATAGTACCGACCGGTCTGCCTTTGTCGGTATCGTTCGCGACGCGGTTGTCCACAGCCACGCGGTTATCAACAGATCCATCGAATCCGCTGTTCAGCGCGGATCCCAGGAATTCGAATCGCACTACCGTCACCGCCATGTCACGACACGACGAACGCCGGCGAATCCGCCAGCGCCTCAGCGAACTGACGAGCCGGGTCGGCGCGAGCAGGACAGCCGGGTCCGGGATTCGCGGCGCGATCGAGCCCACATCGCGGGACGGCAGTCATACGCGATGGTCGACGACAGAGATCGCCGCAGCGGCGAGCGAGGGCGAGCTGGTCGGCGAAAACGACCGGGCAGTAGGTCGTAGGCGGCCGGAGGGTATCGCGCTGCGCGTGGCCCATGGGCGATCGGAAGGCGGCGAGCGGGCATGGGAGACACAGTCGCCGGGTGGAGTGCAGCTATCGAGAAAGGCGCAGCGGGTGGGGCAGATCGGGCGGGCAGAGGGTGTGCGCGGTGGCGGGCGATGGGATGACGACCGGTTGCCGACGAGAGGAATGGAGTCGGATGGGTCGGACGGTGAGCCCGGTGGCGAACACGACCTGGCAGGCGGGGACGGTGAGGTCCGCGTGCCAGGGTGGCTGGAGGAGGCAGGGAGCCGCTCGGTGTGGCGGGACCGGATTGTGCCGGAGCGGTTTCGGGGTGCGCGGTTCGATCCGGGCTGGCGGGGTGTGGTGACTTTGGCCTTGGTCGGGCTGGCGGCGATGCTCGCGGCGACGGTGGTCGTGTTGCGGGAACGGCCTGTCGCGCAGCCCGTTCCACCGGTGCCCGCAGTACGCACGACGACCGCTGTTCGCGCCTCGGCGCAGCTGACTTCGGCGCCGATTGTGGCTGCGCCACCCGGTGCAGCGCCGGTGTCGCCCGACGGCCCCGAGGGCGTCACCGGCGTCGAACTGGTCGTCAGTGTTGTCGGTCTGGTGCACAACGGCGGCCTGTTGCGGATACCGAACGGATCTCGAGTGGCCGACGCCATCACGGCGGCGGGCGGTGTGAAAGAAGGCGCCGATCTCAGCGGGCTCAACCTGGCCCAGCGCTTGCAGGACGGCGATCAGGTGCTGGTCGGCGCCACCGGCCCAAGTCCTGGGCCGATGCAATTGGGCAGCACCACCATCAGTGCTGGCCACACCGCTACCCGCCCGGCGCCGCATGTGGGTTCCGCATCGTCACCGTCCATCACCGCCCGCATAGATCTCAACATCGCGACCGAGTCCGACCTCGACGCGTTGCCGGGCGTCGGGCCGGTGACTGCCCGCGCAATTATCGCCTGGCGCACCAAGAATGGCCGCTTCACCGATATCGAACAGCTCGGCGAAATAGACGGCATCGGACCCGCTCGACTTGCCCGCCTGCGCGGGCTGGTGAAGGTATGAGGCTCGAGGGGCGCGAGCCGGTCGGTCGAGCACGGGGATTGTGCAGACCCAGGACTACAGACCGGCAGTGTCCGCCGGTTTCACAACGCGGCGAGAGGCCCTCAGCGGTGGCGCATGAGAGGTGCATGTCCGATGAGTAGCGGGCCTGGGGTAGACCGTCGACCAAGCGACAGCGACAACCGGGACGAAGATCGGGATGACGAGCCGCAGGTGCTCGATGCGCGGCTGCTGCCTGCGACGCTGTGTTGTTGGAGCGCAACGATTGTGGCGGTCACCAGTGGGTGGGTGGTTGGGCTTGTGGTCGCGGCGGGGTTGTCGGTGCTGGCGATCGGGTTGTGGGTGTTGTTGCTGTGGGCGGTTGCGCACCGCAGTGAACGTTGGCGGGTCGTCGCGGTGGTCGCGCTCGCGGCGGTGTTGCTCGGGGTGGGGTTCGCGATCGCGGGGGCGTGGCGGGAGCATCGGGTGGCCACGCATCCGTTGCGGACAGCGATCGGTGCGTCGGTGCGGGTTGTGGCGACACCGATCGATGATCCGAAACCGGTGCGCACCAATTCTTTCGCGGGCGAGCGGCGGTGGACGGTGCGCGCGGAGCTGCGCGAGTACCGACAGGGTGAGGTGACCGTGCGGACCGGTGGTGTGGTGGTGATTCTGGCTTCGGGTGTGGAGTGGGCGCAGCTGTTGCCCGGCGGACCGGTCGAATTCCGCGCGCAAATAGATCAGCCGTGGCATCAGGATCTTTCGGTCGTCACGTTGCGGGCGCTCGATAGGCCGGTCGTGGTCGGAAGGCTGCCGTGGTGGCAACGCGTGGCCGCCGCGGTGCGTACGGATTTCGCTGCCTCTGCGTCTCGTGCCCTACCCGCGGATCCAGCCGGACTGCTGCCTGCACTCGTCGTGGGGGACACTTCGGCATTGCCTGATGACGTGCGGGAAGAGTTCAAAATAGCTGGGCTGCAACATCTGTGCGTCGTCAGCGGTGCGAACTTCACTATTCTGCTCTCGGTAGTGCTGCTCGTAGTGCGTGCCCTCACCCTCGGTCCACGTCTTGCCGCGATGGTCGCAGCGGCGGCGTTGCTCATGTTCATTGTGCTGGCGAGGCCGGATCCCAGTGTGTTGCGGGCCGGTGCGATGGGCGCGATCACCTTGTTGGCACTGGTCACCGGTCGCAGGAAGCAGGCGTTGCCCGCGTTGTGCGCGGCGGTTCTCGGACTGCTTGCAATATGGCCCGAGCTGGCCGTGCGGGCCGGTTTCGCGCTGTCGGTTGTCGCCACGGCCGGCTTGATACTCCTTGCGCCCAGCTGGGCCGATTGGCTGCGCGCCCGCGGTTGGTGGCGGATGCCCGCCGAAATCGTCGCCGTGTCGGCAGGCGCGTTCGTGGTGACCACTCCGCTCATGGTCGCGCTGACCGGACAGCTCAGTCTCGTGGCAGTTCTCGCGAATGTTCTTGTCGCACCTGTTGTCGCGCCGATCACGGTGATCGGCGCAACCGGTGCTGTGTTGTCGTGTATCTGGCAACTGCCTGCCGAATTGGTTCTGCGCTGTGCGGGACCACCGATGTGGTGGCTGCTGACGATTGCCGAACACGCGGCAGGAATACCCGGCGCGACGATCGACCTTCCCGGTGGCTTGTACGGCGGTTCGATCACCGCCGCAGTCGTTGCGGTATTCGTGTGGTCCCTACGGTCGGCCATCGTGCGCCGACTCACGGCCGCAACATTTCTCGGGATAGCGGCCGTCTTGTTTCCCCTCCGGATCTGGCACCCATGGTGGCCACCATCCGGCTGGGTACTTGCCGCCTGCGATGTCGGACAGGGAGACGGGCTAGTCCTGTCGATCGGCGACGGTGCCGCGATAGTGATCGACGTCGGCCCGGAACCCCGTGCCATCCGCACCTGCCTCGATCGCCTCCATATCACCCGAATCCCGCTGCTTGTCCTGACCCACCCGCACGCCGACCACATCGGTGGCCTCACCGGCGCACTCGAAGGACGCTCGGTCGCAGCACTGGCCGTCGGCCCCGGCGAACTCCCCGCAGTACCCGGTTTGCGTCACATCGCGGCCAGCGTCAACGGCGGCACGGGTGATGACACCGCCAGTTCAGCGCCTGCGGCCAACTCTCACGTCACACCCGGTGACCTGTGCAGCTCGATCGGCGACTCGCGTGCCGCGACTGACGGCCCGGGCGCCTCACCCGGTGACCGGTGTGCCCCGATCGGCGACCAGTGCGGCATGACGGGCGGCTGCCCACACGCCGCAGTCGGCGACCCGTGCACCGTGACCGGCGATCCCCCTCCGAGAACCGCCGGCTCATGCGCCATGACCGGCGATCCGAGTGTGACGACGAGTGGGCCGCGTGCCTCGTCTGGCGATCCGCGCGGTTCGACCAGTAAGCCGCGGGCTCCGACCAGCCACGCGCGTGCCGCAACCAATGGGCCGGTCCAGGTCGCAACCGCTGCCGCGCGGGCCGGTGTTCCTGTTGTGGAACTGTCGGCGGGATACGTAATGAGCTTCGGCGCAGTCGAATTGATGGTTCTCGCGCCGACAGCATCTCTGCGACCGTCAGCGGGCAGCGCGGCAGCCGACGACGCCAACGACCGGTCGGTCGTCATCGCCGCCACCACGCCCGCGGGCCGGATCCTGCTGACCGGCGACATCGAGGCTCCCGCCCAACACCGCCTATTGAACTCCGGAGCCCCGGTCCAGGCCGACATCCTCAAGGTCCCACATCACGGATCACGAACCACCGCAGCGGAATTCTTGGCCGCCGTCCACCCTCGCCTCGCGATAGTCAGCGTCGGCGCGGACAACCCCTTCGGTCACCCGCATCCCGGCTTACTCGCCGACTTGGCACGCGCCGGCAGCGGCGTGATCCGCACAGACCAGTTGGGCGACGTCGTGATCACCGGTGCAGGATCGAAAATGCAAGTGGTGACATTGCGCTGAATTGTGGCTCGGTTCTCTCCGCCATGGTGGTCGGCAGCCTTCAGCGAATCCAACTCGCACTCGGAGGCGTTGTCCGGAGATCTTTCTGGGCCTCCGTCCAGTGCGTTTACGCACTGGACGGAGGCCCAGAAAGGACTACATTCGGCCCACCTCTGCGGGCTTCTCAGGCGGTGGCCTCAGATGCACCAGACGACACTGCCGAGAGGGAAGCACAGTGCGATTGATCCACCGGTGGTTGGAGTGGCCGAGGTCGATGTGGGCTCAGCGGATGGAATCGTGCTGGCCGAAGCTGCGGGAGCTGCGATCACACCCAGCGACAAAGCCATGGCGGTCGCGGCGAGGATTTTGGCGGTTCTGTTAGACATTTTGCTTCCTTTGGTTTGGATAAACTTCTTACTTCAATAACTCGTCATCCTCCTCAGTGTGGCCCCGGCCGTCGACGAATGCCAGACTGGGTCAAGAAATACCGCTGACCTCTTTTATCCCCTATAGTCTGGCCGAAGGTGATCACCTGGATTCGGTGCATGATCGTTGCGCACTGGAGACCGAAGCTTATTCGGAATGTTGCCGAGCAAACTGAAAAGAATCACTTTCTTCATCCTTTGCTCGCGCCTCGCGATAGTCGGCGTCGGTGCGGACTACGCCTTGGGTCACCCGCGTCACGGCCTACTCGCCGCTTGGCATGCGTAAGCAGCGGCATCATCCGCACCGATCAGTTCGGCGACATTGTGATCATCGGTGCAGGATCGAAAGTGTGAGTGGTGACATTGCAATCGGTCGGATCTCCTTAGCAAGGAGGAGGCAGACTCGGCATGCGGGAGCGTCGAAGACAGCTCGGCATGCGGGAGCAACGAGGAGACAGCTCGGCATGCGGACAGCGAGAAGACAGCTCGGCATGCGGGTGGGAGCAACGAGGAAGCAGCTCAGCATGCGGGGCTGAGCATTCGGGCATCACAACCGCAGGCCGCAGCCGAAGCAATCGCTGGACCAGCCGAAACGGCGAAGTTGTCCGCCGAAGTGCATATGCGGAGCTGATCGCATCAGCCCCGCCTCTGCGGGCTTCTCAGGGCGGTGGCCTCAGATGCACCAGACGACACTGCCGAGAGGGAAGCACAGCGCGATTGATCCATCCGTGGGAGTGGCCGAGGTCGACGTTGGCTCAGCGGATGGAACTGTGTTGGCCGATGCCGCGGGAGCTGCGATGACACCCAGGGACAAGGCCATGGCGATTGCGGCGAAGATTTTGACGGTTTTGGTAGACATTTTGCGTCCTCCGGTGTGGATATATTTCCGACTGTAATAACTCATCACCCCTCTTCAGTCTTCACCCAGTCGATGACGAATGCCAGCCGGAGAAAGAGATACCGTTGACCTCTTTTATCCCCTGAAAACCAGCCGAAGGCGACTACCTGAAGTCCGGCCTTGATCGTTGCGCATTGGATACCGAAACTTGCTCATAATGTTTCTGAGCAAAACTGAAAAGAAATACTGTCCGCTCGGCTGTCGTCAACCCGCGTCTCGCGATCGCCAACAATCGCTGGACCGGCCACAACACCAAAGTCGCGAGCTGACATGCTGACAATCTGACGGACAGTCTCGATCAAAGGCATGTGTGACAAGCGTCGGGGCGTTTGATCGGGTTTTGCTCGTCTGGGCCCGGGCTGCTCTCTTCGCCGTCGATGTCGGCAGCTCTGGTTGGGACAGCCGAGCAGCGTGGTCGTGGCAAAAGATGTCGGTGGCGGACCGTAGGATCGGGCCCGTGAGCGAGCGCGGCGAGCCAACCAGGGACATGGCGCCTTCGGGTGCGCTGGAGCCGAGCGTCGGCGAGGTGCAGTCATGAGCGTGTGCAGCGAGCGGATCATGTCGCGGTCGATTGCCGGCACCAGGGAGCCCAGCGTCAGCGGGGTGCGGTCGTGAGCGAGCAAGCTGCGGCGGTGCACTTGGTTCTCGGCGAAGAAGAGTTGTTGATCGAGCGGGCGGTCGCGCAGATCGCTGCGCAGGTTCGGGCGGGTGCGTCGGGTGGTGACGCGGTGCCGATTGATCGGTTGCGGGCGGGGGATGCCAGCACGGCTGAGCTGGCCGAGTTGTTGAGCCCCTCGTTGTTCGCCGAGGAGCGGTTGATCGTGCTGGAGTCGGCGGCCGAGGCGGGGAAGGACGCCGTCACGGTGATCACCGAGGCTGCCGGGGATCCGCCCGAGGGCGCGGTGCTGGTGGTGTTGCATTCGGGAGGTGGCCGGGCCAAGGCGCTGGCGCCTGCGCTGCAGAAGCTGGGCGCCGAGGTGCACAACTGCGCCAAGCTGACCAAGGCGGCCGAGCGGGTCGAATTCGTGCGTAACGAGTTCCGGGCCGCAGGGGTGCGGGTGTCGGGCGAGGTTGTGCAGGTGATGTTGGAGGCGGTCGGTTCGGAGCTACGTGAGCTCGCCGCCGCCTGTTCGCAGCTTGCCGCCGACACCGGCGGCAAGATCGACGTCGCGGCCGTTCGCCGCTATTACTCCGGCAAAGCGGAGGTCTCCGGCTTCGACGTCGCCGAGCTGGCCGTTGCGGGTGACCGTCCCGGCGCGATGGAAGCACTGCGCTGGGCCAATGATCGCGGCGTCCCGCATGTCCTACTCGCCGACGCACTCGCCGACTCTGTACACACCATCGCCCGCGTCGGCTCCGCGGGTCGCGGCGACCCCTTCAAGCTGGCCCAACAGCTGGGCATGCCCCCATGGAAAGTGAAGAAAGCCCAAGCCCAGGCCCGCGGCTGGAGCTCGGCAACCATCGGCTCCGCCCTCCAAGTGGTCGCCAGCCTGAACGCCGACGTCAAGGGCGGCGCCGCCGACCCCGGCTACGCCCTGGAACACGCTCTCACCCAGATCCTCGACCTGCACTCCGCAGGTTGACCGAAGCGCCGCGCTTTCCGGCCGGTCTAGTGAACGGGGCTCCGGCCTGTTCAGCGCACCGGCATCGTGGCCAACAGCGGCATGTATTTCCCTCACAACCGCTGCACGACGTCTGCGGCATGGACAGCGCACTACCGACTCCACCGACGGTGCGCTGGTCCTCGATCATGCGAGTACTGTCGACGTCGTTCGATTCCATCCTGGGGGTTTCCTATGTTGATTTGGGGCTGGCGGCGCACCGTCCAGCAACTCGCCATGCTCACGCTGGTATGCGGCAACTGCCACAATCCGGCGGCGCACGCTCTGCGCAAACTTGTCACCAAGTTCACGCTCTTCTTCATCCCGCTCTTCGCGCTGAAGACCAAGCACACCGTGCAGTGCACGTGGTGCGGAGCGGAATCGGAAGTGCCTCACCAGCGTGTCCCCGAACTGCTGCACCAGGCGCAGACGGCGGGTGCGGGGCACGGTGCGTGGCAGCCACCTGCCCCGGCGCCGCCGGATCAGCATTATCCGAGGTAAGGCGTTGCCTCACACCGCTTTCGGTGCCTGCACCAGTGCCGCCGTGGCCCGGCGTACCAGCGGAAGCACCAGGAGCAGGGTGGGGAAGGCGATGGGCCAGGACACCACCCACGAGCGCAGCCACATCCCTACCGCGAGGCCATCGCTCATCAGGGTGCTGATCAGGGAGACGATGCAGGTCATCAGGATCGACAGCAGCATCGGCATGAGCACCGACGCATAGCGGGCGGGCAGTTTGAAACCGGTGCGAGAGTTGGTGTTCGCGGAAGTCATCGGTTCACTCCGTAAGGTCGTCACAGCGCCGATTCCGCCGGGCGGCGGAATCGGCGCGTTGGTTGACGTGAACGCTTACGGCGACGCGATGTCGTGGCACCGAGCATAGGACAGCGGTTCGCGGCGGTGCAAGCCAGCTCTGCGCCGCCGCGAACCGTGCCGAATTCAGTTGCGCTCTTGCACCTTCAGATCGCCGAAGGTGACGCTCTGCGTCATCGGCCTGGCCAGGAACTCGTGCGGGAAACCGAGGTCGATAGCGCTGGCCTGTTCCAGCCGAGCCACCTGCGCCGCGTCGAACTCGACATCGAGGGCACCGAGGTTGTCCTCGAGCTGTGCGGCTGTGCGGGCGCCGATGATCGGTGCGGTAACCGCGGGGTTGCGCAGCGTCCAGGCGAGCGCCACTTGTGACGGTGCCTTACCCAGTTGCGCCGCAACCTCTTTCACCACATCGGCGATGGCAAGACCGCGCGCGGTGAGCGAGCCGTTGGCGGCGGCCACATTCTTGCGCGAGCCTTCCGCCGATGCCTCCGCATCATGCGCCAGGTCGGCGCTGCTGTACTTGCCGGTCAGTACGCCGCTGGCCAGTGGCGACCACGGGATCACACCAAGACCCATTTCCTGCGCCATCGGAATGAGGTCGCGCTCGACGGTCCGTTCGATGAGGCTGTATTCGATCTGCAGCGCAATCAGCGGTGACCAGCCCCGCAGATCCGCGATGGCCTGCATGCGCGAGACCTGCCACGCCGGTGCGTCGGAAATGCCGACATAGAGCACTTTGCCCGCACGGACCAGGTCGTCCATCGCGCGCAGAATCTCCTCGACCGGGGTGCGGAAATCCCAGGCGTGAAGGTACAGCACGTCGAGGTAGTCGGTGTTCAGCCTGCGCAGGCTAGCCTCCACCGAAGCGAACATGCTCTTGCGGTGGTTGCCCCCGGAGTTGGGGTCGCTCGGTCGCCGCAGCATCGTGTATTTGGTTGCCAGCACAAGGCTTTCGCGATTGTCCGCGGTGAACTCGCCGAGCAGCTGCTCGGAGGTGCCGTTGGTGTACTGGCTGGCGGTGTCGATGAAATTGCCGCCACGCTCCACATAGGTGTCGAAAATCTTGCGGGCTTCGTCCTTGTCGGCGCCCCAGCCCCAGTCGGCGCCGAAGGTCATGGTGCCGAGGGACAGCGGGGAAACCCGCAGCCCCGAGCGGCCGAGCAGCCGGTAGGTGTCGAGGGTGAGGCCTGTGGACATGTCGGGCTCCTGTCGTCGTTCGTTCGGCAACAAGTCTGGAACGGCGCGAGGCCGACGATAAGGGAAGGTTCTTCCTGGGAAGGCCAGTACCACCCAGCCGTAGGATCGAAGGTGATGACTGGCACGGTGAACGCGACACAGGAACTTGCGGCCTTCCTGCGGGCCCGGCGGGAGCGCCTCACCCCCGGCGACCTCGGGCTGCCCGAGCGCAGGCAGGTCCGCCGCACGCCCGGGCTGCGGCGGGAGGAAGTCGCCGAATTGGCAGGGGTCAGTATCGATTACATCGTCCGGCTGGAGCAGGGGCGCGGATTACGCCCGTCCGCGGACGTGCTGGAGGCGCTGTCGCGTGCGTTGCGGCTGGACACCGACGAGCGCGCCTATCTGTTCGACCTGGCCCAGCAGCGTCAACCCGACACGGGCAAACCGAGCACGGTGGCCGCTCCTGCGCTTGTCATGCTGGTCGAGGATCTTTCCCCACTGCCTGCCATGCTGGTCAATCATCGCTACGACATTCTGGCGTGGAACCGGGAAATGGCCAGGTTGATCGTCGATTTCGACACCTTGCCGCCGGGCCAGCGCAACACGATGTGGCTGTGCCTGATGCACCCTGATATGCGCGAGTTCTATGCCGACCGGGAACGGATCATCCGAGAAGGCATCGCTGACCTGCGAGCCGCATGGGCGGCGCATCCCGACGATCAGGCCCTTGCGGACCTGATTGCCGAGTTCACCCGCAGCGAGGAATTCGCACGGGCCTGGGACAGGCATGATGTGCGGGTGAACGGTCGCGGCCGGAAGCCATTGCGGCATCCGGTGGTGGGGCCTTTGGTCGTCAACTACGAAGTACTGATGCCGATCCAGGACCCCGACCAGCGGATCGTCATCTATCGAGCCGCGGACGCCGATTCCCAAACGGCGCTGGACCGGTTGGCCGAGTCCTGAGAACTACTCGACGGAGGCGAGCGTCAGCTCGTCTTCCTCGTCGGAGTCCTCGTAGCGGCCGTCCCATTCCTCGTAGAACGGCACGTCGTCGTCACGGGTGACGATCCACTCCAACGAGTACGCGCCCTCACCGGCGGGAACCATGATGTTCTCGATCTTCAGACCGATCTGGAGAACGTCGGCAGCCCGGATGACATCGGGCAGGTCCTCGGACCGAACCACGGTCTGGTTGGCATACAACGTAATGGTGTTGCGGTCGCCGTCCAACGGTAACTCCAATCATTGGTGAAAACATTGCTGACGAGTGCCCTCGCCTGGCAGACACTACCGCCGATTCGGAGGACGCCGGGCGTTTGCCCGAAACCGTTCACACATCATTCTCCTGCCGCGCTCGTCCCCGCAGATCACGGTCTCGGCGGTGCGTCGACACGGCGTCGTGTGGCCAGCTCGTGTCGGTGGGCACGACAAAAGCCGCCGTGGTCATCGAGGCCACGGCGGCTGCGTCAAAAGCACATGCGGTATCTCGCGATACCGGCGGACTAGATCTTGTTGAGGGCCAGCGCGAGCGCCGACTTCTTGTTGGCAGCCTGGTTGGCGTGGATGACGCCCTTCGAGGCAGCCTTGTCCAGCTTGCGGCTGGCGAACTGCAGCTGCTCGGCAGCCTTGTCCTTGTCGCCTGCGGCCGCGGCCTCGCGGAAGCTGCGGATCGCAGTGCGCAGAGCGGACTTGACCGACTGGTTGCGCTTGCGCGCTTCCTCGTTGGTGCGGATCCGCTTCATCTGGGACTTGATGTTGGCCACGCCTGTTTCCTCGTGTTCCTGTCGCTGAATGGACTGTGCTGAAAAGTTTGCGAGCGTGCGACACACCCGAAGTAAATCGGTAACGCAACGCCGAAGATCGAGGGTACCAGCCACGGCTTGGCACACGAAATCGGTGCATCCGGCGCCCGAGTCACCGCTGCGGACCCGCCAGTTTGTCGAACAGAATTTTCACACGCAACGCACGAGTGATGCAAGAAATTTACCTGTGTCTCACACGGCAAAGCCGCTGCATGGCGCACGATTCTTGCATGACCTCCGCCTCGCCGCCGCGATCGGCCCGATCTCCTGTGCCGACACCGGTCCGGTCGAACGGACGTGCGGGTGGCCATGGGCGAGCACCTTCTACCGGACTGTTCGAGGGCTATCGACCCGGCCGTTATGACCAGGCCTTCGACGAGATGTTCGACAGCTCGGGCCGGGTCCGGCAGCCCTACAAAGGCATCTTCTCCGCGCTCGCGCCCATCGACGTCGCGGACCTCGCGGCGCGTTCGGACGCCCTCGATCGCGCCTTCATCAATCAGGGCATCACGTTCTCGCTGTCTGGTCAGGAGCGGCCGTTCCCGCTGGATCTGGTGCCCAGGGTCATCGCGGCCGCCGAATGGAACAAACTGGAGCGCGGCATCAAGCAGCGGGTGACCGCGCTGGAGCTGTTCCTCGCCGATATCTACGGCGAGCAGAACATTCTGCGCGAGGAGGTGATCCCGAAACGCCTGGTCACCTCCTGCCAGCATTTCCACCGGGAGGCCGCTGGGCTGGTGCCGCCGAACGGCGTGCGCATCCACGTCGCGGGCATTGACCTGGTCCGCGACCAGCACGGCGAATTCCGGGTCCTCGAGGACAACCTGCGTTCCCCATCAGGTGTCTCCTATGTAATGGAGAATCGCCGCACCATGGCACGGGTCTTCCCGGACCTGTTCTCCTCGCATCGGGTGCGTGCGGTGGGTGACTACCCGAGTCATCTGATGCGGGCGCTGCGCGCTTCGGCCGCGCCGAACGAGGCCGATCCGACGGTCGTCGTGCTGACCCCTGGCGTTTACAACTCGGCCTACTTCGAGCATTCGCTGCTGGCCAGGCAGATGGGCGTGGAGCTGGTCGAGGGCAGGGACCTGTTCTGCCGGGACAACGTCGTATACATGCGCACCACGGCGGGGGAGCGGCAGGTCGACGTGATCTACCGGCGCATCGACGACGCTTTCCTCGACCCGATGCATTTCCGTCCCGATTCGGTGCTCGGCGTCGCGGGTCTGCTGAATGCCGCACGCGCGGGCAATGTCGTCGTCTCCAGCGCGATCGGCAACGGCGTCGGCGACGACAAGCTGATCTACGCCTATGTACCGACGATCATCGAGTACTACCTCGGCGAGAAGCCGGTGCTGCCGAACGTCGACACCTACCGCTGCTGGCTGGAAGACGAGCGTGCGGAGGTGCTCGACCGGATCGGTGAGTTGGTGGTCAAGCCGGTGGAGGGCTCCGGCGGCTACGGCATCGTCATCGGACCGGACGCCACGCTGCGCGAGTTGGACGCCGCCCGTCGCAGGATCAAGGCGGACCCGCGTGGCTGGGTCGCGCAGCCGGTGGTTCAGTTGTCCACCGTGCCGACCAAGATCGGCAACGAACTGGTGCCGCGCCACGTCGACCTGAGGCCTTTCGCGGTCAACGACGGTGACGACATCTGGGTGCTGCCCGGCGGGCTGACCCGGGTCGCGCTGCCGGAGGGCTCCCTGGTGGTCAACTCGAGTCAGGGCGGCGGCAGCAAGGACACCTGGGTGTTGTCCGGACGCGACTCGCTCGCCGACCGGGAACTGGCGGGTGCGGAGCTGGTCAGCGAACCGCCGCAATCGGATTCGCGTGAACTCGGCCGGGAACTGACTGCCGAGCAGTCGAATCAGCAACAGCAGCAGCAACAACAAGAGCAGCGACAATCCGGTGCGAGGGTGGTGCGCTGATGCTGGCCCGCAATGCCGAATCGCTGTACTGGATCGGACGCTACGTCGAGCGCGCCGACGACACCGCACGCATCCTCGACGTTGCGGTGCATCAGCTGCTGGAGGATGCGACGGTCGATCCGGACCGTACTTCGCGAGTGTTGTTGCGGGTGCTCGGTATCGAGCCGCCCGAGGGCGAACTCGATGTCTGGTCGGTCACCGATCTGGTGGCGTTCACTCCCGAGCACGGTGCGTCGATCACCAACTCGATCGCAAATGCTCGCGAGAATGCCAGGGGCGCAAGAGAAGTCGCCTCCAGTGAAATGTGGGAGTGCCTGAATGCCACCTACATCGGGCTGGCGGCCGCCGAACGCGCCGCCCGCAGCCTCGGGCCGCACGAGTTCTTCCACTACATCAAGGACCGGGCGGCGATGTTCGCCGGACTGTCGGATTCGACGCTCAGTCGCGACGACGGTTACCGGTTCCTGCTGCTCGGCCGCTCCATCGAACGTGCGGATATGACTGTGCGGCTACTGCTTTCGCGAGCTGGTGACCGCACCTCGTCACCGGCCTGGGTGACGGTGCTGCGCTCGGCGGGCGCGCACGACACCTATCTGCGCACCCATCGCGGTGCGCTCGACGCCAATCTGGTGGCCGAATTCATTCTGCTCGACCGGCTTTTCCCGCGGTCACTGTTCCATTCGGTGCGGGTTGCCGAGGACTGTCTCGCCGAACTCGACCAACGGCCGACCAGCCGGGTCGGCGCACGGCACGAGGCACAGCGACTACTGGGCCGGGCCCGCAGTGAACTCGAATTCCTGCCGCCCGGTGTGCTGCTGGAGGACCTGCAGAATCGGTTGCTGCTGCTGCAGCGGAACTTCCGCGAGGTCGGCGAGGCGATCGCGCTGCAATATTTCCATGCCGCGCCGTGGGTGGCGTGGACCGATCTGCGCAGCAGTCACGACAACCACGCGCAGGTGGAGGGAGAACTGTGAGCTGGCGGATTCGGGTGGTGCACACCACCGGTTATGTGTACGACGCGCCGGTCACCCGGTCGTTCAACGAGGCCCGGCTCACCCCACGCGCCGACAGCAGGCAGAACGTCATCCTCAATCGGGTGGAGACGGTGCCCTCGACCCGCTCCTACCGCTATACCGACTATTGGGGCACCGCGGTCACCTCCTTCGACCTGCATGCGCCGCACACCGAATTGGAGGTCACCGGCTCCTCGGTGGTGGAGACCGAGCCGTTCGCCGGTCCGGCCGAGGAACTGGGCTGGGAAGAGCTGCGCCGCGAACAGATCGCCGACCGGTTCGACGAAATGCTCGCCGCCACCACCTATGTGCCGACGGATCGGAAGCTGGCGACCGTCGCGCGGCAGCTGGCGCGCGGGGTGCCACCGGCGAAAGCTGTGGTGCGAGCGGCTGAATGGGTGCATCAGGAGATGACCTACCTGGCCGGAACCACCTCCGTGCACACCTCGGCCGTGCAGGCGTTCGCCGAGCGGCAAGGCGTCTGCCAGGACTACGCGCACCTCACCCTTGTCCTGTTGCGCAGCATGGGCATACCGAGCCGCTACGTCTCCGGGTACCTGCATCCGCATCCGGACGCCGAGATCAACTCCACGGTGGCCGGTCAATCGCATGCCTGGATCGAGGCATGGACCGGCCAGTGGTGGGGCTATGACCCGACCAACAACATCGCCAGCAACGAACAGCACGTATCGGTCGGGGTCGGCCGCGATTACGCGGATGTGCCGCCGCTGAAGGGAATCTTTTCCGGTGGCGGCTCCACGGACCTCGAGGTCGTCGTGGAGATCACCCGTCTCGCCTAGACTGCGGCCTTTTCGCGCTTTATTCAGTCGCCGATGCCCGTGAATCGGCGATCGGCCGGGTTCTGGGCGCACCCGGCGAGCCACCCAGGGGTTCGGGAATTCGGTCGTCGCAGGTCGAGGGTTGTTGTGGAGCACTACTACCTCGCGTAACGTCCCGAACGGATCGACTACTCGGCACTATCGAACGCAGCAGGACCTCAGGCAGAACCAGTGTGCTCCCCGTGCACGCGGGGTGTTCTCTCGGAAGGTGACATGTATGCCCACTGCTCAGGAAGTCATCGAGGAAGCCACAGAGCTAGCACCGACTCCCGACTCCAAGAAATGGGCCGCCGAGGCGCTCGGCACGTTCGTTCTTGTCATCGGGGGTGTCGGCACCGCGGTGCTGGCCGGTCAGCGGGTAGGTGCGCTCGGGGTGGCGTTCGCCTTCGGGCTGACCCTGTTGTTCTTGGTGTATGCGATCGGGCCGATCTCGGGCTGCCACGTGAATCCGGCCGTGACCGTCGGTCAGCTGCTGCTCGGCCGGTTGTCGGCGCTCACCGCGGCAGGCTACGTGATCGCGCAGCTCATCGGTGCGTTCCTGGCCGGTCTCGTGCTGTTCGCCCTCGCGAAGAACCTGCCGTCCTACGATCGCGCGGCCGACGGGCTCGCCGCCAACGGCTGGGGTAAGCACAGCCCGTCGGCGAAGACCGGCCCCCTCGGCAAGGTCATCATCGAAAACGGCTACGGCCTGGCCGCGGTGATCATCATCGAGGTGATGCTGACGGCGCTGCTGGTGTTCGTGGTGCTCGCCTCGACCGACCAGCTTTCCGACGTCCCGCTGGCCGGCCTCTCGATCGGCGTCACCCTGACCGTCATCCATCTGGTCGCGATCCCGGTGGACAACGCGGCGATCAATCCGGCCCGTGCCCTCGCCGTCGCGCCCTATCAGGACGGCGCGATGGGCCAGGTCTGGGCCTTCGTCGTCTTCCCTCTGATCGGCGGCGTCCTCGGTGCGCTGGTCTACGGCCTGCTCTTCGGCCGCTCTCGCGAAATGATCAGCTGAGCATCCGGCCTATCGAACAACCCGAGCCCGGGTCGCACGTTCCGATGGACGTGTCGGCCCGGGCTCGTGTGATGCCGGCCGCTCCCGCGAAGTGAGCAGCGGAGTTCGTTCGGTGAGCACGTCGCTAGCGGACCGCTCCCGGTTCGGCCGCAGCACCGGATCGAGGTGCCGCGCCGCAGGTCAGCGTGACCAGGGCGGGGATCGGGAACAGCAGCAGGACGAGGTTCGGGATCCACCAGGTGAGGCTGAAGTCGCCGCGCAGGGCCCAGAATGCGATCGCCTGGAGTCCCGCGGTGCTGGTCAGGGTGAGCGACACCGTCATCAGTGTTCGCGAGCCGTTGCCACGGCACAGACTGGCGAGGCCGGTTGCGCTGGCGGCCAGGTCGAGCGCGACGAACGAGAAGTTCCAGTCGCTGAGCACCGGATCGGTGTAGTCCTTGTACGCGAATTCCGGCGGGATCAAATGGGCGAAGGCGATCGCCCAATAGATCAGAAAGCCGATGTCGGTGATCAGCATGGCGACTTTGGTCGGCCCGAGCACCCTGTCGATCATTCTCAGCTCCAGTGGTATTCGATAACCAGTCGGTGTGCGACCAGGTCGAATGTCTTGCGCTCCACGATGGCGCCTTCCCTACGGATGCCGTCCTCGGGCACATCGAGCACCCGATCGAGGCGGACCCAGCTCGGCCTGCCCGCGTGATCCCAACTGCCGCTGCCGATCCCGACCCAATTGCGGTCGTGCGCCCGCTCCGGATTCGACGAAAGCATCAGCCCGAGCAGGGTCTTGCGATCGCGCCCGACGACCAGGACGGGACGGTCCTTGCCGTTATTCGGGTCCTCTTCATAGGGAACCCAGGTCCACACGATCTCACCGGGGTCGGCGCGGCCGTCCAGCTGCGGTGCGTAGACGATCTGCCTGGCGCGCTCGGCCGTCGGTACGGGCCTGGAGGCAGTGGGGCGCACGGCAACGGCGGGTGTCCTGCGTTGCGCGATCGAGCCGACCGCACGTTCCAGCAATGACGAGCGTCGCAGCTTGTCGACAAGCTGCGGTCCCTGCTGCTTGACGATCCTGGGACCCTGTTCCTTCGCGATGAGGCCTAACTGCTTGCCGAGAGAGTTCCAACTTCGGGCCATCTCTGGAGAATAACGGCGCGCCGCCGTTCTGACATCCGCGCGGGAATTCGACTGGTACGGCGGCGAATGTGCCGATCGCGCGGCGCAACGGGGATACCTGATGGCTCGGACAGATCGATTGTGACCTGGACAACGGCCAACCGATGGCGATCGCTGTACACCGCCCATGGGACGATAGACGACAGTTTGCCGATACCAATGAGGAGTGGAGTGCCCGCCAGCTTCGCCGACACGACGTTCACCGATCCCGCGCGGATCCGGAACTTCTGCATCATCGCGCACATCGACCATGGAAAGTCGACGCTGGCCGATCGCATGCTGCAGCTGACCGGTGTGGTCGAAGAGCGGCAGATGCGCGCCCAGTATCTGGACCGGATGGATATCGAGCGCGAGCGCGGTATCACCATCAAGGCCCAGAATGTCCGGCTGCCGTGGCAGGTGGACGGCACCGATTACGTGCTGCATCTGATCGACACACCCGGCCACGTCGACTTCACCTACGAGGTGTCGCGGGCGCTCGAGGCGTGTGAGGGCGCGGTGCTGCTGGTGGACGCGGCGCAGGGCATCGAGGCGCAGACGCTGGCGAATCTGTATCTCGCGCTGGACAAGGATCTGACGATCATCCCGGTGCTGAACAAGATCGACCTGCCCGCCGCCGACCCCGATCGCTACGCCAGCGAGATCGCGCACATCATCGGCTGCGAACCCGACGATGTGCTCCGCGTTTCCGGCAAGACCGGCGTCGGTGTCGCGGAGCTGCTCAACGAGGTGATCAAGACCGTCCCCGCGCCGGTCGGCGATCCCGACGCGCCCGCCCGCGCGATGATCTTCGACTCCGTCTACGACACCTACCGTGGCGTGGTCACCTACGTCCGTGTGGTGGACGGCAAGATCGTGCCGCGCGAGAAGATCAAGATGATGTCGACCGGCGCGACCCACGAACTGCTCGAGGTCGGCATCGTCTCCCCGGAACCCAAGCCCACCCAGGGGCTCGGCGTCGGCGAGGTCGGCTACCTGATCACCGGTGTGAAGGACGTGCGCCAGTCCAAGGTCGGCGACACCGTGACCGCCGCTCGCAACGGCGCCACCGAACCGCTCACCGGTTACCGCGAGCCGCGCCCGATGGTGTACTCGGGTCTCTACCCGGTGGACGGCTCGGATTATCCCGATCTGCGTGACGCCCTGGACAAGCTGCAGCTCAACGATGCCGCGCTGACCTACGAGCCGGAAACCTCTGTGGCGCTCGGCTTCGGCTTTCGCTGCGGCTTCCTCGGCCTGCTGCATATGGAGATCACCCGTGAGCGGTTGCAGCGCGAGTTCGATCTCGACCTGATCTCCACCGCGCCGAACGTGGTGTACCGCGTGGTGATGGAGGACGGCACCGAGCACATCGTCACCAACCCCTCGTACTGGCCGGAAGGCAAGGTGCGCACCGTCTTCGAGCCGGAGGTGAAGTGCACTGTCATCTCGCCGAGCGAGTTCATCGGCTCGATCATGGAGCTGTGTCAGCAGCGCCGCGGCGACCTGGGCGGCATGGACTACCTGTCGGAGACCCGCGTCGAGCTGCGCTACACCATGCCGATGGCCGAGATCATCTTCGACTTCTTCGATTCGTTGAAGTCGCGCACCCGTGGCTACGCCAGCCTCGACTACGAGGAGTCGGGCGAGCAGATTTCGCAGCTGGTCAAGGTGGACATCCTGCTGCAGGGCGAGGCGGTGGACGCGTTCTCCGCGATCGTGCACAAGGACGCCGCCCAGGCCTACGGCAACAAGATGACAACCAAGCTGCGCGAGCTCATCCCACGCCAGCAGTTCGAGGTGCCCATCCAGGCCGCCATCGGCTCGAAGATCATTGCCCGCGAGAACATTCGCGCCATCCGCAAGGACGTGCTCGCCAAGTGCTACGGCGGTGACATCAGCCGTAAGCGCAAGCTGCTGGAGAAGCAGAAGGAAGGCAAGAAGCGGATGAAGACCATCGGTCGCGTGGAGGTTCCGCAGGAAGCCTTCGTCGCGGCGTTGTCTTCGGACGCGGCGTCCGATAAGCCGAAGGGCAAGTAGTAGACCAGGTTGGGCCGCATAATCAGTGGACACAGTTGTACTGTGTCCATGATTCGCGCGGACTCGTCGCTGGTAGTGCGTGGGTTACCGACTGAATCGCGTGCCGAGCAGGTACCAGGAGGAGGGCGATGCCTGCGGTGGAGCCGGATCTAATCGTCACAACCGAGTTCGAATCGATCGCCCGTGCGGTCGAGCGCGAGACAGCGGGTGTCCATGTCGAGCTGATCGGCGGACGACTGGGGGTCAAGCGAGTGCCCGTTGGCGACCATGGTCGGATCCTCAACTGGCTGCTTCTGCTGCTGCTACCGCTGAACCCGGGGCTGTTTCTGCACGTCATCGGGCAAGGGTTGGCCGTCGGGGCCTAACGCAAAGGTCGGGCACGTCCTGATGGAATTCTGGCGCCCCTTGATGCATTTGTCGGGGCCGGTGAATGGGCGTCACCTGAGGCCGTCGCAATGGCCGTCGAAGTCACTTCGCACGATTCGGACACCAATCAGCGTGATCGGGTGGAGAAGCCGGTTGCCTATGCGCAAGCCGGGATTTCGATCTATCTGCTCATCGATCGTGAGGCCGGCAAAGTCGTGGTACACAGCCAGCCCGATGAGGATGGCTACTACCAGGACACGCACAGCTATGCCTTTGGGCGCGAGGTGACGCTTCCGGAACCGGTCGGCATCACACTGGACACCACACCGCTCAAAGACTGGGTCGACTGAGTTCCATCTGAGACTTCGGTGTCGCGATCCGTACTCGAAGGCGGGCGCCGCCGAGTGGGCTGTCGTCGAGTTCGGCTGTGCCCGAGTGGAGTTCGGCTTGCTGGCGGACCAGTGCTAGGCCGAGGCCGGAGCCGGGGGAGCCGGGGCCTTTGACGAAACGGTCGAAGGCATCCGGGCGCAGGTCGTTGCGGATGCCGGTGCCGTCGTCGTCGATCAGGATTTCGACGCCTGTGCGCCCGCGGTGATCACTTCGAAGTCCGAGAGTTCGAGCCCGCGTCGCAGGGACGCGAGAACTCGAACCTCGTCGTCCACGACCAAGATGCGTTGTCGGGTCATGGGGCCACCATAGAGCCGCTGATCGATCAGCTGCCGCTACTGCCGGTCGGCGCGATCCGCGCAGGTTGTGCGGGTTGTACGTAGCCGACGCCGGATTCGCCTGGTCTGCCCCTTTCGATAGTCACCTGCGGCCCACCGGGCTCCGCAGGCCGGACCGAAATGATGCCGTGCGGGCCGATATCGGGGCAGTCCGGGAGAGCAACGCCCGGCGGCAGCGGTTCGGCGCGTTCGATGCGGACGTGCGGGCCCGGCTCGGTCGGCAGCGGTTCGATCTGCTCGATGCGGACAGGCCCGGGAGGCAGCGGCATATCCGGCGGGGCCTGGATAGTGCAGACAATGGTGGGGCCGCCGGGTTCGGCCGGCAGCGGTGGGTGGGCGGACGCGGCGCCCGCGACGATGGCGGCCGCCGCGCCTGCGAGTGTCGTCCCGGTGAGGACGGCGGCGATGCGGGCTCGGCGGCGTCCGGTGAGTGCCGTCATGCTGAGGTCTCCTTCGCTGCGATGCTGCCGACCGATCGGCGGCGCGAGATCGAAGGTAGGGAGTGGATCTTCAGCGCCCCTTGAGCATTCGTTAGAGATCTCTTAATCTTCGTCGACACGACTTCGGTGCGCGTGCGCAAGGGGGCGTCTGCGGTGTGGATCGGCCCCGGTCGCGGCATATATTTGAGGCTGCGTCCGGTTTGGAATGCCCGGGGAAAAAGGGCTTCCGTTCTGGTAATTGCCATGGCAGGGTGGCCGGAGAATGTGACAGCTGTGATTTCCGGAAATATCGTTAGGTGATCTTCACTCGGGTCTGCCCGGCGTTGGTGAGGATGCTGGAACCCTGAGAGTGGAGCTTGCATGACGAGTGACCTGCCCTTCGACAGCAACGACACCGAAGCTGACGACCGCGCGGGCGATACCGCGTACCGCATTGCCACCGGCGTAGCGCGGGTGGCAAGGGCGGGCGCCTACGTGACCGGCGGCGCCCTGGTGGCGTCCAACGGCGGTGGCGCACCCACCCATCCCGGTTCGCAACGGCTCGACAGCTGGCACACCGGTTGGGCCGCGGGCAGCAGCGATCCGGAACCCGATGCGCCGAGCCCGGTGGTGACTTTCCCGGAGCCGGACCTGCATTCGATCCCCGCGCCGCCGCTCGCTCGCGACAGCCACCACGGCTTCCAGCTGCCGTCCTTCCCGACCGCGCCGGTGGCTCCCAACGGACACGCGCCGTCCAACGGTCCCTACATTCGGGTGGGCGCGCCCGAGGGGCACACCCCCTCGACGCCGAACTGGTCGGAGTCCACCAAACCGAATTGGTCGGAATCCGGCAACGTACCCACGTTGCGCGCGCCGTCCACTACCGAATGGGGTGACCCGACACCGCAAACGCATGCACCGTCGGGTCTGCCCGGATTCCAGCTGCCCGAGTGGCACGCGCCCAACTGGTGGGACGCGATCACCGGCGGCAAGGCCGACAAGTCGGAAGAAGACGATTCGACCGAGAGCGGACCTGGTTTCGGGCTGCCCGGGCACGGGTTGGGCCCCTCCGGTCATGGCTTCGGCCTTCCCGATGGCGGTGGTTTCGTCCCGCCGGGGAACGTATTCGGCCTGACCAAGGTTCCGGTTGCGGAGAGCGCGAAAGTGCAAGCGGTCAGCGATAAAGCGACCGACACCGTGCCGGGCCACGTGTACGACGAAACGCCGAATGCGGTGCCGGGCCACATGTTCGACGGGATGTCAGGTCATTACGTGGACGGGACTTCCGGTCACTACCTGGACGGGATGTCCGACGGGGCGTCGGGCCATCCTTTCGACGGAGTCGGCAACGGCGACTTCGGCATATACCTCGGCGCACAAGCCGGGGTGCAGGTGCACACCGAGTTCACCGTGGACGTCGGCATCGGCCCCAAGAGTGCGTATATGAGCACCGACCTGAAGGTGGAAGCCTCCGCGGGTCTGAAGGTCGTCGCGGCCGCGGGTAGCAACGTCGGTGATCAGGTCGATCGGTTCAACGACTGGCTCGACCACGACGGGCACGGCACGCACCCGGCGAGCCCGTCCGGGCGCGCGACGGCGGATCAGCACGGAAGTGGTTCGGGCACTTCGGGTCTCGGCAACAGCGGGGTAGGTCATCAGCCGGTGGCTCCTGCTGTTGCCCCTGCGGTGGCGCCGCCCGCGTTGTCCACGGTCGCGGCGCAGCCGATCGCGCCGGTGCCCGCGCCGATCGCGCCGTCCGCACCCGTGGTGAATGTCGTGCAGCCGGTGGCGGCCACGCCGCTGCAGACCACCATCCAGCCGGACGCGGCGAGCACGCCGATCGCCAATGTGCTTGCGCCGCCACCGGGTCCGTCGCCGCTGACCGCGCCCGCCGCGGTGCTGCCCACACTGTTCGACCAGCCTGTGCCGCCGGTTCCGGTGAAGCCGGTGGTGGACCTGCTGCCCACCTTGACCCCGGTGCCGACCGTGACGCTGCCGACCATCCCGACCACCATCACCCTCACCGTGCCGACCCCGGGCAACGTCATCACCGATCCCGGCACCACGGAGCTGCCCGACCTCGGCACCACCAAGCTGCCGACGGCGGTTCTCACGCCGACGCCGGGCGCGGGCACCGGGATCGACGTGACCAAGACACCGGGCCTGCCCGGCACCCAGACCCCGGGCACGACCGCCGTTCCGACGCGCCCCACCACGCCGGACGACGACATGACGCTGCCGAGCACCGGCGGCGGCGCGGGCACCGGGCACACCACCCCTTCCACGCACACTCAGCCGAGTGCCGAGATCCCGACGGTGGTCGTGCCGACCCAGCAGCCTTCGCTGCCGCAGCCGACGGTCTCGCATGCCGCGCCCGCGCCGACGATGATCCCGATCACGCCGACGATGGACGTCGAACTGCCGACCGCGCAGAACCCCCTCCCGACCGGAGCGGGGCCTGTCACCCCGATGAAGCCTCCGATGGGCGTGGACCCGAAGCCGCACGGGGTCGCGGGCGAGCTCGACGACCCAATGAGCGCGTTGCTGTCACACACCGATCCGTCGATGTACTACGACCCTTCGGCGTTCACGCTGCTGGCCGCGGGCGGCCTGGCCACCCCGCTGATGCCGGAGGCGAGCATGCACGACGCGCACCACCAGCTGGCCGGCGGATTCGACAGCGCGCTGCTGTAGTCGGAGCGCATCGAGAGCGCGATACGGGGTGCGTGCACGAGCCCGCGCACCGTCATGTCATCGTTGAGCGAAGCGAACCATAGTCAGGAGGAGTGTTGTCTGCCGCAGCCGGGCTGGAGGCCGTGACGGTGAAACACCCGGACGCGATGGCGCCACTCATCCGGATTCTCGACGAACTGCGGGAGATGACCAGATCCGCCGGTCGCGAAGATCTCGGTGGGCGCCTCAATATGGTGCGGGCCAGGGTCAGCGATCCTCGGGTTCGGCTCGTGGTGGTCGGTGATTCCAAGAACGGCATGAGCACCCTGGTCAACAGCCTGGTCGGGGCGCAGGTCAGCGCAACCGACAGTGCGCTGAGCGTTCCGGTGATCGCGGAGTACGCGCCGGAAGCCTCTGCGACCCTGGTGAAGTCGGTCGGCAATGGTCGCATCGAACGCCAGGCGGTCGATCCGCTCGACCCGGCCCCCGCGCTCAACGCCGAGGGCGTGATCCGCGCCGAATTCACCGAGCCGAGCCCGTTGCTCGCCGACGGTGTGGTCGTGATGGATGCCCCTGGTGCCAATGGTGAGGACCACACCACCTGGTCGATGATCGCCGCCGCCGACGCCGTGCTCTACGTCGGCGAGGCGAGCACCGAATTCACTGCGCATCAGATCGCCCATTTGCAGCGCATCCAGCAGGTGTGCCCGACGGTGATCTGCGTGCTCAACAAGATCGACCTATACCCGCAGTGGGCGCAGGTTCAGCAGCGCAACCGGGATCTGCTCGACGCGGCCGGGCTCGGTTTCGCGGTCGCGCCGGTGTCCGCGCAGCTGCATCGCGAGGCGGGTAATTACCAGCGCGACATCGAGTCCGGCGTCCCGCAGCTCATCGATCACCTGCGCGACTACGTGGTGGCGCGGGCCGACACCGTCGCGATCGACGCTGCGGTGCAGGACATCCGCCTGGTCACCGACCACCTGGCCATGACGCTGCGGACCGAGGCGGAAACACTGCGTGATCCGCGCAAGCGCGCCGAGATCACCGAACGGCTGGTCATCGCCCGCGATCAGGCCGACCAGTTGCGGCAGCGCTCGGCGAACTGGCAGGTCACCCTGGTCGACGGCAGCACCGAACTGATGGCCGACATCGAACACGACCTGCGGCATCGGCTGCGCAGCCTGGTCCGGGACGCCGAGGCCGAGATCGCCGAGACCGATCCGGCCCGCCGGTGGAAAGAATTCGGCACCGATCTCGACGCACGCATTTGCGAGGCCGTCGAGGAGAACTTCGTGATGGCGCACTACCGGGCAGTCGAGCTGTGCGAGCAGGTTGCCGCGCGGTTTCCCGCCGACAACCGCGCCCCATCGCTGCCGGATCTACGGCTGACCAACCCCGGGGAAGTACTCGGGCCGGTCGCACCGCTGGAATCGCTGGTGAGCGCGAAAGCCGGCGTGTTCACCCAACTGCTGACCGCCATGCGCGGCTCCTACGGTGGTCTGCTCATGGTCGGCCTGCTCACCAGCCTGCTGAAAATGCCACTGGTGAACTGGTATTCGGCCGCGGCCGCCGTACTGCTCGGCGTCAACGCGCTGTGGGACGACCGCAAGGCCCGCAAGCAGCGCCGCCAAGCCGAGGCCAAGGTCGCGGTCGCCAGACTGATGGACGATGTGGTCTTCCAGGTCGGCAAGGAATCGCGAAACCGCTTGCGCGCCATGCAGCGCACACTGCGCGACCACTTCACCGATATCGCCACCGACGTGCTGCGCGCGGCCGACGAGGCGTTGCGCACCGCCGAGGAAGCATCGGGGAAGTACGGCGACCGCAGAGAACAGCGGATCGCCGACCTCGACCTCCAACTGGGCAAGCTGCGCGGATTGCGCTCGATCGCAGACGATCTCGCCCCGGCCTAGCGAAAGTCCCGCTCCCGGGGTTGCGAAGGTCGTGTTCGGCCGGGATTTCGAACCCCGCTCAGCCGGGGTGGCTGGCGGGGGTGTGGGCGGGTTGGAAGGCGCCGGTGTGGCGTGATTCTTCGGCGCGGATCACATGCATAACCGCGTTGATCAGCGCCAGATGGGTGAATGCCTGCGGGTAGTTGCCCAGGTGGCGGCCGCTGCGCGAATCGATCTCCTCGGCGTAGAGCCGTAGCGGGCTCGCGTAGCCGAGCAGTCGCTCGCACAGGTGCCTGGCTCGCTGTAGCTCACCGATTTCCACCAGCGCCGACACCAGCCAGAACGAGCAGATGGTGAAGGTGCCCTCCTCGCCACTGAGCCCGTCGTCGGTGGTTTCGGTCCGGTAGCGCAGCACCAGGCCGTTCTCGGTGAGCCGGTCGGCGATCGAGAGCACGGTGGCGCGGACCCGATGGTCGGTGGGTGGCAGGAACCGCGTCAGCACCACCAGCAGCAGTGAGGCGTCCAAGGTGTCGCCGCCGTAGGTCTGGGTGAACACTCCGTTGGCAGTCACGCCGTTGGCCAGCACGTCGGCCTTGATCTGCTCGGCGATGGTGTACCACTCGGTGGCGTGCTCGAACTGGCCGTGCAGTTCGGCCAGTTTCGCGCCGCGATCCAGTGCCACCCAGCACATCACCTTCGACGAGGTGAAATGCTGTGGCTCGCCACGTACTTCCCAGATACCCCGGTCGGGCTCCTGCCAGTGCATGATGGCCGCGTGCACCTGGCGTTCCAGCAGCGGCCACAGCGTCTCCGGTACCTGCTGGCGCGACTTCACATGCAAGTACACGGAGTCGAGCATGGTGCCCCAGATGTCGTGCTGGTCTTGGTTGTACGCACCGTTGCCGATGCGAACCGGGCGGGCCCCGTCGTAGCCGGCCAGGTGGTCGAGGGTGGATTCGGTGATCTCCCGTTCGCCTCCGATGCCGTAAAGCACCTGCAGTGCAACAGGTTCGCCGTTTTCGCCGGTGGTGGCGTCGTTGAGGAAGGCGAAGAAGTCGTCGGCCTCGCGGTCGAGGCCGAGGGTGTAGAGGCCCCACAGTGCGAAGCTGGAGTCGCGCACCCAGCTGTAGCGGTAGTCCCAGTTGCGCTGGCCGCCAGGCGTTTCGGGCAGCGAGGTGGTGGCGGCGGCCATCAGTGCGCCGGTCGGCGCGTAGGTGAGGCCCTTCAAGGTCAGCGCGCTGCGCTGCAGGTAGTTGCGCCACGGATGGTCCGGGAACTTGCCGAGGGTGATCCACTGCCGCCAGCATTCGGTCGTCGCCCACATCTTCTGGGCCGCGTCCTCGAAGGTGCGTGGCGCAGGCAACTCCGACCAGGTCAGTGCGACGAATATCTCGTCGCCCTCCTTCATCCTGGTCCTGGCGCGCGCCTCACGGCCTTCCAGCCCCAGCCGCAGATCGGTGGTCAGCACCAGCGTCGGACCCGCGCCCGGGTCGACGGGGCGCACCGCGGTGGCTTCCTCGTAGACCTTGCCCGTGTACTGCCAGCTCACCGTCGAACGGTGGTAGTCGAAGGCCGGTTCGCAGCTCATCTCGAGCTCCACCGTGCCGTTCACACACTTCACCGTGCGCAGCAGGATGTGCTCGGCATCCCAGTCCATCGGGGTGCGGCGATGGGTCTTGCTGCGCTGATCGTTGTTGTGCCACGGCCCGAGTACCAGGGCGTCGCGCACGATGATCCAGCCGGTCTCGGTCTGCCAGGTGGTTTCCAGGATCATCCCGCCGGGCAGATACCTGCGCGCGGCAGGCACATTGACGCCGTACGGACCGATCCGGAAATGCCCGGCACTGCGATCGAGCATGGAGCCGAAAATGCTCGGTGAATCCGGGCGCGGCACACACATCCACTCGACTGCGCCATTGCTGGCGATCAAGCAGGTGGTCTCGCAATCCGACAGGAACGCATAGTCGTCGATCGGCGGATAGGTGGCGTGGTGCGTTGACACCGTCATCGGACTCAACGACGGCAGGCCATCGGGTTCCTGGACGGTCAGATCATCGTAAGACGCCATACCTCATCTTCGTTCCAGCTCGCCCACACGTCCACCGGCCGCCGAGCCGCGCTCGTTTATGGCTCGTTTATCCGGCGTGAGTAGGCTGTCGCTGTGCATGCGATTGCTGGTTGGTGGGACGGGTTCGAGCTCTGGGTGGCCGGGTTGCCGTTCATCCCGCAGTTCCTCGTTGTCCTGGTCGGCATGGTCCCGACCAGCTTCGCCATCGCCTACGGCCTCGATCGCATCCTGCGCGCCGCCATGCACGCCCTCGGCCGCGACCGTGTGGTAGCCGCCGCCGCGCTCGAAGAGCCGGCCCTCCCCGTCGCCGAAGTGCGCGAGCCGGCCCAGAGCGGAGCCCGTTGATGCCCCGCTCACGCGTTCAGCTAGCCCTCGTCGCCCTACTCGTCCTCGTACTTGTCGCCTGGCTCTTCACCCGCTGACCCCTCCCTCGGGACGGTTGGTGTCACGTCGACTCGAGCGTTATCGGCCTAGTCTGTCGGTGGTTGGTTGTCGCGTTCGCCGGTGCGCCAATCGTTGAATCGTTTGCCGATCTTGGACACCGTTTCGCCGACGTCGTGGCCTACTGTGCTCACGGCGGAACCGACGTCCTTGCCGAGGTTGCGGACGGTGCGGATCAGTGGGTCCTCGGACTGGTCGAAGTTCTGTCGGTAGGTGCGGGCGGCTTCTTTCATTTCGTCGCTGATTCTGGTGTTCTTGTCGTGTTCGCGGCGTGGGTATTCGCCTGCCAGGATGCGGTTGTATTCGCCGGATTGGATCCAGCGGCGCAGTTCGGCGGCGCGGAGCACCGAGAACGGGTGGCTTTGCAGCTCCAGGTTGAGCAGTTTCAGGACGCCGTCGCGCAGGTCGCCGGAGCGTTCGTAGTCGTCGGCTTGGGCCAGGAATGCGCCGTGGTTCATTTCCTTGATCCAGGTGCCGCCTGCGGTCTTCATGTGCACCCGTACCGAGGCTTCGACGTCCTGACCGCACAGGAGTCCGGCCCGGTCGCCGGACAGCTCGGATTTGCGACTCCACTCCATCAGCGCGGCCACGATGGCGCGTAATGCCCAGCCGCCCACCGGCATCCAGCCGATGCTGGCCGACAGCCGCAACAGGTGCATGAGCATGGTGCGGTAGACGGCGTGGCCGGACAGGGCGTGGCCGAGTTCGTGGCCGACGATGAAACGCAACTCTTCGGTGTCCATCAGGTCGATGAGTCCGGTGGTCAGCACGATGAACGGGGTGTCCATGCCAATGGTGAAGGCGTTGACGTCCGGGCTCTGCAAGACGAACATCTCGGGCGTCGTGCGCGCGTCGAGGATCTCGACGCAGTCCTCGCGCAACTGGTGCAGTGAACGGAACTGGCGCTCGTCGACCCGGACGGCGGTCGCCAGATACAGCAGCCGGTGCTGGCGTTCCTGCAACAACCCCGACAGTGCGCGCAGCACCACGTCGAATCCGGACAGCGAGCGCAGTGTCACCAGGGCGGTGCGGTCGGCCGGATGTTCCCAGGCGCGCGTGCTGATGCCCGGGAACCAGATGCGGACACGATCCGGGCTGGTAGTCATGGGATGAAAACCCCCTCTTCCTGGAACTCTGCCTGTTGTCAGCAACCTGCAAGCAGTCGCAGTCACAATTCGAGACAGTGGCGTCCGCTCTGCTACAGTCTGCCCGTGTCTTCGAGTGCCGTCCCGCTGGTCCGCCATCAATTGGCGTTGATCGCTGTCGGCAACCTCGATGTCGCCGATATTCACTGTCGTTGATCGGTAACCCGGCACTTCTGCGCGTCGTTTCCTCGTAGACTGGCACGCACCTTTTTCGCAGATGTGTCCGAACCCCGACGGCCGTCCGGCCGAGAGTCGCGCCACTGCCGCAGCGGCAGGTCTACCGATCAGCATCAGCTCCTCCGTCATCGATCGCCGTGCCGGCAGTGACGGTTCCGTTGGAAAGGTCCACCCCAGATGTCTCGCAAATCTTGGCTCTCGCCGCGTCGACGCTACGGCGCTGCCGCTCTCACAGCGATCGCGGCGGTTGCACTCACCGCGTGCGGCGGTGGAGCCAGTGACACCGTCGGAGGTAGTGGTTCCGACGGCAGCGGCGGTACCCTGAACCTCTTTGCCTACGCCGTGCCGAAGCCGGGCTTCGACAAGGTGGTCCCCGAGTTCAACAAGACCGAAAAAGGCAAGAACGTCCAGGTCAACGGGTCCTATGGTGCCTCGGGCGACCAGTCCCGCAAGGTCAAGGACGGCGCCGAGGCCGACATCGTGAACTTCTCGGTGGAGCCCGACATCACCCGACTGGTCGACGCGGGTCTGGTCGACGCGAGCTGGAATGCCGACGCCACCAAGGGAATTCCGTTCGGTTCGGTCGTCGCGATCGTGGTCCGCAAGGGCAACCCGAAGGGCATCAAGGACTGGGATGACCTGCTGAAGCCGGGCGTCGAGGTGGTCACCCCGAACCCGTTCAGCTCCGGCTCGGCCAAGTGGAACCTGCTCGCCCCGTACGCCGCCAAGAGCGATGGCGGCAAGAACCCGCAGGCCGGCCTCGATTACCTGAGCCAGCTCATCTCCAAGGAGCATGTGAAGGTCCAGCCGAAGTCCGGTCGCGAGGCCACCGAGACCTTCCTGCAAGGCACCGGTGATGTGCTGCTCAGCTACGAGAACGAGGCGCTCTTCTCCGAGCGCAACGGCGACCCGATCGAGCACGTCGTCCCACCGACCACGTTCAAGATCGAGAACCCGGTCGCCGTACTGAAGAACAGCAAGAACCTGGAGAAGGCCACTGCCTTCCGCGACTTCCTGTTCACCCCCGAGGGCCAGAAGGCGTGGGCCTCGGCCGGTTTCCGCCCGGTCGACCCGAAGGTGGCCGCCGACTACGCCAAGGACTTCCCGACCCCGCAGAAGCTGTGGACCATCGCCGACCTCGGTGGCTGGAAGACCGTGGACAAGGAGCTGTTCACCGCGAACACCGGCTCTGTCGCGGTCATCTACGACAAGGCCACCAAGTAGCTCGGTGACCTGAGCCACACGGGATACTCGAGACTGTGACAGACAGCAGCAACACCGGAACCGGGCCCGCGCCCGGTTCCGGCGTTTCCGTAGAGGCGGGCGCGAAAGTGCCCGCCGCAGCGCCCGGGCGCGTCAACTGGTCGTGGCTGCGGGTCACCGGCTCGGTCGGCCCGCTCGGCATCGCCACCGCCGTGCTGTGGCTCAGCATCATCGTGCTGTTGCCGCTGGCCGCCCTTACCGTCACGTCCTTCGACAACGGCTGGTCCGGGTTCTGGGACGCCGTCACCGCACCCGCCGCGCTCGACTCGCTGCGGATCACCATCCTGGTGTCGGTGGTGGTCGCGGTGATCAACGTTGTGATGGGCACGCTGATCGCGTGGGTGCTCGTCCGCGACGAATTTCCCGGCAAGGGCGTCGTCAACGCACTCATCGACCTGCCTTTCGCATTGCCGACCATCGTGGCCAGCATCGTGCTGTTGTCGCTGTACGGGCCGCAGAGCCCGATCGACATCCACCTCAACGCCACCCAGCCCGGCCTGATCGTGGCATTGGCGTTCGTCACGCTGCCGTTCGTGGTGCGCTCGGTGCAGCCGGTGCTCATCGAGGCCGACCGCGAGGTGGAGCAGGCCGCACTGTCACTCGGCGCGGACAACTGGACCACTTTCCGACGGATTGTGCTGCCGACCCTGGCACCCGCCGTCATCAGCGGCGGCGGCCTCGCCTTCGCCCGTGCCATCGGCGAATACGGCTCGGTGGTGCTGATCGGTGGGGCCATTCCACGCAAGACGGAGATGGCCTCGCAGTACATCCAGAAGCAGATCGAGATCGACCGGCCGGTGAACGCGGCGGCGGTGTCGGTCACGCTGCTCGCCATCTCGTTCGTGGCGCTGTTCGTGCTGCGGCTGCTTGCCGAGCGCAGTGCGCGTAAAGAACAGGCCGCTCGATGAAATTTTCTCCACTGACCCGCATTTCGTTGCGGATCATCGCGCTGGGCTATCTGTTCATCCTGCTGGTGTTGCCGCTGATCATCATCCTGTGGCGCACCTTCGAGAAGGGCGTCGGCGCGTTCATCGACTCGATCACCACGCCCGCGGCGATCTCCGCTTTCCAGCTCTCGATCATCATCGTGGCGATCGTGGTGCCGGTGAATGTCATCTTCGGCATCGTCACCGCGCTCGCGCTGGTGCGCGGTAAGTTCCCCGGCCGCACGCTGGTTCAGGGCATCGTCGACCTGCCGTTCGCCGTCTCGCCGGTCGTGGTCGGCGTCGCGCTGATCCTGCTGTGGGGCGCCAACGGCTGGTTCGGCGGTCTGGAGGACCTCGGCTTCAAGGTGATCTTCAATCTGCCGGGCATGGTGATCGCCACCATCTTCGTCACACTGCCGTTCGTGGTGCGTGAGGTGGAGCCGGTACTGCACGAGATCGGCGACGATCAAGAGCAAGCCGCGGCTACGCTCGGCGCATCCCGGTGGCAGACCTTCTGGCGCATCACGCTGCCCGCGATTCGCTGGGGCCTGACCTACGGCGTTGTGCTCACCGTCGCTCGCGCGCTCGGCGAATTCGGTGCGGTGATCATGGTGTCCTCCGCGCTGCCCGGCAAGTCGCAGACGCTGACCCTGCTCGTGCACGGCCGATACATCAACGACCACAACACCTTCGGCGCATATGCCGCCGCCACCCTGCTGATGGGCATCGCGCTCGTCGTACTGCTGCTGATGACCCTCCTCGAACGTAAGCGGGGCACCAAGTGATCACCCTTGCCGGAGGCCACCCATGATTACCGTGAACAACGCGAAGAAGAACTACGGTTCGTTCGCCGCTCTCGACGATGTCTCCATCGACATCCCCTCCGGAGAGCTGACCGCGCTGCTCGGACCGTCGGGTTCGGGCAAGTCGACGCTGCTCCGGTCGATCGCCGGGCTGGAGTCGCTCGACTCCGGCGTCGTCGTGATCGCGGGGCGCGATGTCACGAGGGTGGCGCCGCAGAAGCGTGACATCGGTTTCGTGTTTCAGCATTACGCCGCGTTCAAACATATGACGGTGCGCGACAACGTGGCGTTCGGGCTGAAGATCCGCAAGCGCCCGAAGGGCGAAATCGCCAAGCGGGTCGACGAACTGCTCGGCATCGTCGGCCTCGACGGCTTCCAGCATCGCTACCCTGCACAGCTGTCGGGCGGTCAGCGTCAGCGCATGGCGCTGGCGCGCGCGCTGGCCGTCGACCCGCAGGTGCTGCTGCTCGACGAGCCGTTCGGCGCATTGGACGCCAAGGTTCGCGCGGATCTGCGCACCTGGTTGCGCCGGTTGCATGAAGAGGTCCACGTGACCACCGTGCTCGTCACCCACGATCAGGAGGAGGCGCTCGACGTCGCCGACCGGATCGCGGTGATGAACAAGGGGCGCATCGAGCAGGTCGGTACTCCGGAGGACGTGTACGACCGTCCCGCCAACGAATTCGTGATGTCGTTCCTCGGTGCGGTGGCTCGGCTCAACGGACACCTGGTGCGTCCGCACGATATTCGAGTCGGCCGCGACGCGAGCATGGCGCTGGCCGCGCACGAGGGCACCGCGGAATCGGCGGGTGTCACCCGGGCGACCGTGGAACGTATCGTGCATCTGGGCTTCGAGGTGCGTGTCGAGCTGCGCAACGCCGCCACCGGCGATCTGTTCGCGGCTCAGGTGACTCGCGGCGATGCCGAGGCGTTGCACCTGAACGAGGGGGAGACGGTCTTCGCCCGTGCCACCCGTATTCCGGAGTTGCCCGCCGGATAAGGCACTTCAGGTGCACGTGCGGGACTTCGTGCACGGGCCCCTCTGGAAGGTCGCAACCCAGCGTTCCCGACGCTCTTTGCTCAGGCGGCAGGAGTAGGCGGCGGACATGGTCACGGAAATCGTCACGCACCGGGCGAATGTGCACCCGGTGGAGATCCGGAAGTGCCTGTGCCGTGGAGGGATTCAGCCAGGTGGTAACTGGGTCGGTGCTGTCTTGTTGCCGGACGGGATGGCGCTGTGCCCATATTGCGGGGCGGAACGTGTATTTGTTGGCAACTGGACGGTCTGCTCCGCGGCTGGCTAACTCGGACAGGGCATCCTCGAATTTCGCCGCGCCGTAAGGAAATCCGGCTGGCTGCGCAAAGTTGGGCCCAACGCGGCAGGTGAGCGGCGCTCGGTGCCTTCGCTATACGACGTGTGTCGGTGCAGGCGGGATGCGGACAATCGTATGTCCGGTGGTTGGCAGGCGGGTCGCCAAATGGTTGCGTTAGTAGGGTTCGAAGCAAATCGGCTCGGCGATCAGGTGGATTGCGATGGCGGTTGGTCTCGGTTTGAGCATCGGCACAGTGAACACGGTTTCCGCTCTGGCGCAGGAGGGTTCGGCCAAGGCTCCGCCGGGGCGACGCTCCGCCGCCGAGCGTTCGCCCGCCATCACCCGCCGCACCACACTCATCTTCGATAGCACCGGAATGGCGCGGGTCGGCATGATTCCGCGGCACGGTCGCGCCATCACCGAATTCGCCGACCTCACCCAGCGCACCACCTTGCGGGCCCGAGTCGGGCACCGCGCCCTGTCGTCCGCAGACCTGGTCGCAGTGGTCGCCGAATGTCTGATCACCGAGGCGCGGCGCGATCGCCGGGCGGTCGAGGCCGGGATCGCGCTGACCCATCCGGCGGGTTACACCGACGATCACCTGGCCGAGTTGCGCGCGGCACTGGATGCCGTCGCTCTCGGGCATGTGGCGCTGATCGCCGAGCCGGTCGCCGCCGCGACCTGGCTGGAAGCCACGCGCGGCCCGCTCATGCCGGGGCTGGCGCTGGTCTACGACCTAGGTGGGTCCACCCTCGACGTCACCTTGGTCCGAGTCGGCGCGGGCCGTCCGCACAATCCGATCGTCGGCGTCCCGCTGCGCTCACCGAAATTCGGCGGCCGCGCCTTCGGCGCGCTGGTTGCCGAGCGGGTCGGGACCGGTGTTGTCGCCGCCTCGCTGTCGGGGGCGGTCACCGGCACGACCGCCGACGCGTTGCGTACCGAGCATGTGCGCCGCTCTTTGGAACTGGTGTATCGCTGCCTCGGCATGGCCGACGTGACGATGGCCGATGTGGACTGCGTACTGGTGGTCGGTGGCGCGGCTCGGCCGATCGAGGTCTCTCAGGTGCTGGCAGGTGAGTTGGCGCGCCCGGTGATCACAGCCCCGGATCCGGAGCGCACGATCGCCGACGGTGCCGCGATCATGGCACGCAGGTCGGCGGCCGCTGTCGAGGAGGCAGCGGGCGTTCCGCACGGGCGCAAACATCGCGGGTCGCACCGCAGGGCGACGACGAGGGCCTTGTTGTTGTCACGACGGACGCGGCGCAGGCTGACGAAGGTCGCCATTGCGGCGGGGATGTCGGCGGGGGGTGTCGCGCTTGTCCTCGCCTTGTCCGCAGATTCGGTGGTCGCAGGATTGTCGCAGCTCGGGGTGTGATCACGCGG
This sequence comes from Nocardia sp. NBC_01009, assembly GCF_045208035.1. Classification (NCBI taxonomy): domain Bacteria; kingdom Bacillati; phylum Actinomycetota; class Actinomycetes; order Mycobacteriales; family Nocardiaceae; genus Nocardia; species Nocardia sp. NBC_01009. The sequence goes on from NZ_CP108695.1 coordinate 3,048,941, forward strand.
GGGGAGAGCGGCTGCGGTGGCGAGTATCCGGCTCGCCGCCGGGAGGCCGAGTGGGTGCCGGGTTGACTGCCGCCGTCGTTGGTGTAACCATGGGAAACAGGTAACTGGTCCCATGAGGAGAGGCAGTGACGACGATGTCTGCAGCCGTGACGCCCGCAGTCGATCCCGATCTGGAGAAGGCGCAGGAGTACGCAGCGAAATTGCTGCTGCTCTCCGAGGGTTCGGTCAACAAGCACTTCGACCCGTTCGAGGACATCGACTGGGACAACCCCGACTACGCGGCCGACGCCGGCGAAGAGCGGTGGATCCTGCCGATGTCCGGCGACACCCTCGGCCGCCATCCCTGGTACCTCGCGCTCTCCGACGAGGAGAAGATCAAGATCGGCAAGTACCGTCAGGCCAACGTAGCCAAGGTCGGTCTGCAGTTCGAGTCGATCCTCATCAGCGGTATGGCGACGCACAACTTCGGCCTGCCCAACGGCTCGCCCGAATTCCGCTACTGCTCCCACGAAATGATCGAGGAGCACAACCACACCCTGATGTTCCAGGAGATGGTGAACCGGATCGGCGTCGACGTTCCCGGTATGGGCCCGCTGGTGAGCAAGTTCAAGTACCTCGGTGCTCCGGTGGCCGGGCTGTTCCCGAATCTGTTCTTCATGGCGGTGCTGGCCGGCGAAGAGCCGATCGACCACATCCAGAAGGCCATCCTGCGCTCCGGCGAAGAGGTCCATCCGATCATGCTCGGCGTGATGGCCATTCACGTCGCCGAGGAAGCGCGCCATATCTCCTTCGCGCACGAGTTCCTGAAGAAGCATGTGCCGGAGGCGAACCCGGCCAGCAAGCTGGTGCTGTCGGTTGCGATGCCGATCGTCATGTGGATCCTCGGTCGCTCGATCGCGACGCCGCCGAAGACGTTCTTCAAGGAGTTCGACATCCCGCAGTCGGTCCGCAAGGAGCTGTTCTACGGCTCCAAGGAAGCCAAGCAGGTCTTCCGCGACTACTTCGCCGACGTGCGCACCCTGGCCAACGACATCGGCCTGATGAACCCGATCTCCAAGGCGGTCTGGAAGCTGCTCCGGATCGACGGCCACACCACCCGCTACCGTTCGGAGCCGTTGCGCGCGGGCAAGGCTGCCTGACGTGCCCTACGTTGTCACGCAATCCTGTTGCAGCGACGCGTCCTGCGTCTACGCCTGCCCGGTCAACTGCATCCATCCCACGCCCGACGAACCGGACTTCCTGACGGCGGAGATGCTGTACGTGGACCCGCAGGCGTGTGTGGACTGTGGTGCCTGCGCCAGCGCCTGCCCTGTCGATGCCATCACCTCGTCGAAGAAGCTGACCGATGAGCAGAAGCCGTTCATCGAGATCAACGCCGACTTCTACCGGCAGGCGCGCCCGCGTCCGCTGCTCGCGCGGCCGGTGCCCGCGGCCGAGATCCATACCGAACGCCAGCCGCTGCGGGTGGCGATCGTCGGGTCGGGGCCGTCGGCGATGTATGCGGCCGATGAGCTGCTGACCCAGCCCGACGTGTCGGTGACCGTCTTCGATCGCCTGCCCGTGCCCTATGGGCTCGCCCGCCACGGCGTCGCGCCGGACCATGGCAAGACCAGGCAGGTCAGCGAGCTGTTCGACGTCATCTCGGCGCAGCCCGGGTTCAGGTCTTATCTGAATGTCGAAGTGGGCAAGCATGTTTCGCATCAGGAGCTGCTCGGGCACTTCCATGCGGCGATCTACGCGGTCGGTGCGTCCTCGGATCGCAAGCTCGGTATCCCCGGTGAGGGGTTGGCGGGCAATGTCTCCGCCACCGACTTCGTCGCCTGGTACAACGGGCATCCCGATCATGCGGGCGACACCTTCGATGTGTCGCAACGCCGGGTCGTCATCGTCGGCAACGGCAATGTGGCGCTCGATGTCGCGCGCATCCTCGCCAGCGATCCGGAGTCGTTGGCAGGCACCGATATCGCGCCGTACGCGTTGCGGGCGTTGCGGCACAGCAAGATCGAGGAGGTCGTCATCCTCGGCCGCCGTGGTCCTGCCGAATCTGCTTTCACCGTTCCGGAATTCGTGGGTCTGCTCGGTGCCGATGTCGATATCGCCATCGAGGGCGAGCTGCCCGAACCGGCCGAGGGCCTGCCTTACCAGGTGGAGCAGAAGCTGCGACTGCTGCGCAGCGTGGCCGACCGGCCGTTCGGTGCCCGCAAACGGATCATCTTCCGCTACCTGGCCGCACCGACCGAAATTCTCGGCACCGATGAGGTCTCCGGTATCGAGGTCGGTCGCAACGAACTCCGCACCGATCCGGACGGCCGGGTACGTGCCGTCGCAACGGGGGAGACCGAGCGGATCGACGCCGGACTTGTCCTCACATCGGTGGGCTATCGCGGTGTTGCGTTGCCCGGCTTGCCATTCGACGACCAGACCGCGGTGATCCCGAACCGGAACGGACGTGTCCTACAGGAGGCAGGCGGATCGGTGCTTCCTGGCGCCTACGTCACCGGCTGGATCAAGCGCGGCCCTACCGGCTTCATCGGCACCAACAAGTCGTGTGCGCAGGAGACGGTGCAGCAGTTGGCCGACGATTTCAACGCCGGTCTGCTGCGCGAACCCCGCAGCAGTGCCAAAGAATTCGATCGCCTGGTGCGCAACCGTCAGCCTGCGGTGCACGCGACAGGGGCGGCTCAGCGTCCCGGCCCGATCCGCCGACTGCTTGCCCGCGCTTGATCGCAGGCCGAGCTGCCCCTCGCAACCCGCAGATCGGTGGGTACGGGCGGCAACGGCTGCGGGGGCGGTCTGATACGCACAGTCGCAGACCGCCATGGCACTGCCGGATCGCCTTCTGCCCTCGGCCGGCGCGCTCTCGGACCGAATGCGGGACTGTTGTCCGGACTCGGTCCGGCGGCCGCGATCACGCGGTAGGGTCGCCAGAGCGGTTGTCGGCACCTCGGCCGGCGGCCACGCGATGAGGGCGTGTTCGAGCCGAGGTGCCGCGCCTGTCCACAAGGACGCGATACTTATCGAGCTGTGAACCCGCCGTCGATCGCGAGTGCCGCGCCGGTGACGAAGCTTGCTTCAGCACTGAGCAGGTACGCGCAGAACGAGGCGACTTCCTCGGGCTTGCTGATTCGGCCGAGGGGATGCAGTGCGGCAATGGCCGCTTCGCCCTCCGGTGTCGCGCCCATCGAGTTGCGGAAGGCAGGCGTGTCGATCGCGCCGGAGACGATCGCGTTCACCCGCACACCCTGTTCGGCCGTTTCCAACGCCACCGCGCGGGTCAGCCCGATCACGCCGTGCTTGGCCGCGACATAAGGGGCCACCTGGCCCATGCCCACCACGCCGAGGTTCGAGGCGTTGTTCAGGATCGCGCCGCCGCCGGAGGCGACCAATGCCGGAACCTGGTGGCGCAGACCGTAGAACACGCTGGTCAGGTTGAGCTCGATATCGGCGCGCCAGCCCGACTCCTCGATATCGGAGACCGGACCGAAGGCGTTGATCGCGCCCGCGTTGTTGAAGGCTCCGTCCAGGCGGCCGTATTCGGTCAACGCGGCCTGTGTCAGCCGGGCCACGTCGGCTTCGACGGTGACATCGGTCGGCACGAACAGCGCGCGGCCGCCCGCCGCGCGAATGTCGGAGGCGACCTGCTCGCCTGCGTCTTTGCCACGAGCGCCGAGTACCACTGCCGCGCCCTCGGCGGCGACGCGCAGGGCCACAGCCTTGCCCACCCCCGAGCTCGCTCCGGTGATCAGCACGACCTTCTCCGCGAAGCGTGTAGACATCGTCTTCAGTTCCCTTCTCGTCCTTGCCTTTTCATGTCGGATGTAGCTGCAGACCTGGATCTTGTCTCGGTCGTGCGCCGCATCGCTGTACTCAGTCAAGCCGCAGCGGTAGTGCGGTGCTGGCGGAAAACCGCCGTTGCATTTGACATGTCATGTTCATCGAACGGGGCGCGCGTGCCACGAAATTCACGGCACTGGCAACGATTTGGTTACCGACCGGTCGGTGTGTGTTGTCCGGGTTTGATCGAAGGCTGCCAAGTGGCGACAGTGGTGCATCCAAAATGGATATCCAGGTCGCTGTGTGGTAGCGGAATCCGCCTTGCCGCAGTCGAATCGCCGTCGTCGAGGGGTCTGAATCGCGCTTATGCAACCCGTCTACCTGGGCAAATGATGGAATGTCAACGGCGGCCAAATTTTCCATATCAATTCAGCATCCGTACTGGCCGGTAACCAGTTAACCTGTGGGGGCTGTTTGGAAGACGACCGCGGCCACATGGATTTCCTGTGTGATGGACGTGGTCACGGTGCGTTGACGGGATAGCAAATGACTACTGGCGTGGGCTTCAGCATCGGTTCAGTGAACTCCGTATCGGCTTCGGTGAGCGAGGGACGCTCCCGGCCATCGGTGCGCACTCGACGTTCGGCGGTGACGTTCGACAGCGCGGGCGGCATCAGAATCGGGGGGATACCCCAATTCAGTATGGCGGTCAGTGATTTCGCTGATCTGGCGCGCGATCCGGAGCCGGTGATCGTCGGCGGACGGATCTGGTCCCCCGCCAATCTGGTTGCCGCCGTGGTGAACGGCCTGATCGAGGCGGTCGAGCCGATCGCGGGCGCCGTATCGACCTATCCGGCAGCGTATTCCGACAAACAGGTCGCGCTGCTGCGTCAGGCCATGGATCTCGCCGGAGCGCGAGACGTGCTGCTGGTGCCCGAACCGGTGGCCGCAGCAGAGTGGCTCGAGCAGGAGCAGGGTCCGCTGGAATCCGGCTTCATGCTGGTGTACGACCTCGGCGGCACCTGTCTGGATGTCACCGTCGTCCGGGTCGGGCCCGACTGGGAAGACCATCCGATGGTGGGAAAGCCGCTGCGCTCCTACGACTTCGGCGGCCGCCCGCTCGGGTCGATGATCGCTCGATACGCTCAGCCCGGTCGCACCGCGCCGCTATCGCTGACGTCGATCGTCGACGTCGACGGGTTGCGCACCGAGCACATCCGCGATTCCTTCGATGTGGTGCGGGCGTGTGTGCAGTCGACCGGCCTCACCCTCTCCGATATCGGACGCATCCTGCTCATCGGCGGTGCAGGCCGGCCGGCAGAGGTCGCGCGGACGCTCGCCGAACTCGGTCGCCCCGTGGTGATGTCGGCCGATCCTGGTCAGACCGTCGCCGCCGGCGCCGCCTACTACGCCGCGCGCACCTTCGTCCCCGCCGTCACCGGCAATCATTTTGTGCCGCACCCCACGGTGTTCTCCAGCGCCGCAGTCGCATCCGCGATCGCCGTCTCGGCCGTCACCGTGTTCGGCGGACCTGTCGACACCGGCCTATCCCCGGCGCTCGAGCTCTTACCGGGCATCGACGTTCCCGCGGACGCGCTGCTGTACGAACCCAGCGGCGACGGATCGCTCGACAAGCTCTGGCGAACCGGGGGCGCGGGATCGCGGCCGGTCACCTATATCCCCTCCGGTCTGGCGATCGCACCTGTCGCCCGGTCGACCCGATTCGGCCCTACGCTGGCCGAATCCGGCCCCCGCCCCCACGAGAACCAACGATCCTGTTGCGACACACCGCAATCCGGCCTGGGCACCTACGCCAACCCGGCTCAATTCATCAACCCGCTGCCTTTCATTCCCGCACCCGACCTCAACCTGCCGCCGGGTGTCCCCGTCATTCCCAGGATCAGTTTCCCGCCCGGCTTCCCGGGCACGACTCCTGCTCCCGCCCCGTCCAATCCGGGCCCCACCACCCCAACGACTCCCGGCACGGGAACTCCGTCTGGTGGTGGGACTGGCGGTCCGACGTCTGGTGGTGGGACTGGTGGTCCGACGTCCGGTGGTTCGACTGGTACCCCGACGTCCGGCGGTGGGACTGGTAGTCCGACGTCCGGTGGTGCGACCGACACTCCAGCCTCCGGGGGCACCTCCGGTTCCACGTCGGGAACAACGCCCGGTGGTGCGACTTCCGGCGGCGGGTCCTCCGACACAGCCTCGGGTGGCGCATCGTCCGGCGGCGACACCTCGGGTGGTGCTTCCTCCGAAGGAGCTTCGTCCGGTGGCGCGTCCTCCGGAGGTGCGGACGGTTCGTCGTCGGGTGCATCCGGTGGGACATCTTCGGGTGGTCCAAGCTCTGGGGGAGCTGCGCCCGGTGCTGCCTCGACTGGCGGAACATCGTCTGGCGGAGCCACTTCGGGTGGTGCGTCCTCGGGTGGGGTCTCGACCGGCGGTGCTTACCCAGGCGGTGCGGATTCGGGTGGAGCTTCGTCGGGTGGCGCGAGTTCAGGTGGAGCTTCGTCGAGTGGTGGTTTCTCGGGCCACTCTGGTGGCTCGGGCGGCGCGGGTGGCTTGGGTGGCGCGGGTGGCTTGGGTGGCGCGGGTGGTTTGGGCGGCGCGGGTGGCGCGGGTGGTTTGGGCGGCGCAGGTGGTTTCGGTGGTGGTGCGCGCGGCCGCTGAAGTCGAGTCGAGGACTTCGAGAGCTGCACCGACGCGTACGTAAGCGACTGCCCACCGGCCGTCCGCGAGCTGGTCGCGTGCCATTGCCTTGCGCTTGTCGGCCATGCCATCCGCCGGTCCAGCTCCTACCTGGCCATCGGCCTGCCGGCAACCAAGAATGTCGGCCGACGACCAGGGCGGCGGCGAGCGTGACGTGGATGCGGCGGACCCACGCCAACCGAACTCTGCTAGGTGTATCCGGCCGTGTACGCGCTGTTCGTCGGTGCGCATCGGACGGGTGCGGGGAGTCGCTCGAGCGATGGTCGTCATCGCCGCCTTCGCTCTGGTCGGTCCCGCGGTGTTCGCGGTGTCGGCCCGGGACGTCATAGGGAAACGGCCTCTCGTGCGATCGGCCGGCACATCGAATCAAGTCGTGTGGCCTACTCCCCCGCAAGCGAGTGGATGACCGCGCCCGCGCCGGGTCGGTAGGTCTGAATGACCGAGTGCGCGTGGAAGTCCGGTGACAATTGATCGGATGACGCCCGGCGGCGCGCCGATGCACAATGGGTGGGTGGTTGTAGTCGGGGGACCCCAGCTGATTGCGCTGGATGTGGACGGGACGCTGCTGCAGACGGGATCGCCGGTCACCGAACGGGTGACCGATGCCGTGCGGGCAGCCGTCGCGGCGGGTGCGCATGTGGTCGTGACGACCGGGCGGACGTTGCTGACAACGCGTCCGGTGTTGGAGCAGATCGGACTGATAGAAGGGCATGCGCTGTGTTCCAACGGCGCCGTCCACATAGATGTGGCGAGGGGCGAGCCGGTCACCGTGCAGGCGTTCGATCCCGCGCCCGCTGTCACCGCCTTGCGTGCGCTGTTCCCGAACATGATCTTCGCGGTGGAGAAGGTCGGCATCGGCACCTGGGCGACCGGTATCAGCCCGGGGGAGTTCTCCATCGGTGAATACCTGCTGGTCGACGACGGTGAATTGAGCAAGGAGCCCACGCCGCGACTGAACGGCTGGTGGCCCGACGGCGCGCTGGAGGAAATGCTGCGATTGCTCAGTTCGCTGCAGGTGCCCGGCGCGAGCTGGGTACACGGTGAATTCGGTCCGTGGCTGACAGTCTCGCGCCAGGGTGTCTCGAAGGGCTGGGCCCTGGAACGCCTGCGCACCTCCCTCGGCATCCCCCGCGACGCAACCCTGGCGATCGGAGACGGTTACAACGACCGCGAAATGCTGCGCTGGGCCGGGCATTCCGTGGCGATGGCAAACGCACCCGACGAAATTCGAGTACTCGCCGATGAAATCGCCGACGACGTCATGGACGACGGCGTCGCAAAGGTGCTCGAGCGCTGGTTCGGTGCTTGACGAACCGGCCTTGTCGGACACCGTCGCTTTCGGCATCGAGGGTAGTGAAATGGCGTCTGACGCAACCACCATTTCACTACCACCGATGACTACTGCTCGAGTCGGCTACGCGGGTCCGGTCTCGGCCAGCACCTCCATGTAGTGCGGGTTGCTCATCACGCCGAGCACGTTGCCGAACGGGTCGACCACGGAGGCGACGGCGAATCCCTGGGTGAGTGTCCGCACCGGCTGGTACTCCTTCGCGCCCAGTTCCATCAGCCGGTCCAGGGCGGCCTGCAGGTCGTCGACGGCCCAGTACAAGACCTGGCCACCCGGCTCGGTAGGTGCGCCCTCCGGGGCGAACTGCCGGTTGAGGATGCCGAGTTCGTGCTGGTAGTCGCCGATGCGGAACTCGTAGTACGCGCCGGGCACGTGGAAGTAGGGCTCGACTCCGAGCAGTTCGGTGTACCAGTCCTTCGCGCCCTCGAAGTCCTCGGCCCAGTACGTCACGGTCGCCATTCCACGCAGCATTTTCGGTCTCCTTCGTCGGTGTTCGTCTTCTTGTAAAAACCATCATCCAACCCAAAGTGCTCACGGAATGAGCACTTTTACGGGGAGAATGAAAAACATGCGAGCAGACAGATTGGTGGCGACCCTGCTGTTGATGCAGGCGCGTGGACGGGTGACGGCGGCGGAGATCGCCGAGGAACTCGAGGTCTCGGTCGCCACCGCGCGTCGCGACCTCGAAGCGCTGTCGGCGGCGGGGGTTCCGGTGTACCCGCAGATGGGGCGCGGCGGCGGTTGGTCCTTGATCGGCGGCGCACGCACCGATCTCAGCGGCCTGAACGAATCGGAAGCGCGCGCACTGTTCCTCCTGGCAGGCCCGTCGGCGAACGCGGTACCCGAACTGAAGTCCGCGCTACGGAAGCTGGTGCGCGCCCTGCCGCAGACCTTTCGCAACGATGCGCAGGCCGCGGCCGACGCCGTGGTCATCGATCCCGCGCGCTGGGGCGCCCATGATCCGACACGCCCGGAAATGGTCACCCGGTTGCAGCGGGCCGTCGTCGAACGCCGCAAGGTGCGCCTGGACTACGACCGCAAGGGTGAGAAAACGCAGCGGCTGGTCGATCCGTGGGGTCTGGTCGACAAAGACGGCATCTGGTACCTCATCGCGGGCACTGATCGCGGTAAGCGCACCTTCCGTGTCGACCGCATCCGTGACGCGCTCGTCACCGACGAAACAGCCCCTCGCCCCGCCGATTTCGATCTGTCCGACGCATGGGGCGAAGTGGTCGGCGAGATGGAGCAACGTCGGGCGGCCACCTCCGCAACCGCCTTGATCGCGGAGCACCTATTGCCCGTCTTGCACAATCAGCAGGGCAGGCACTGTGTGGTGGACGGCCCGGTCGAGGACGGCCGCATCCAAGTCCGTGTCACCGCGCCGACACCGCGCATGATCGCCCAGCAGCTGGCGGGTTGGGGGGCCGAAATAGAAGTGCTCGGTCCGCAGTCGGTGCGCGACCAGCTTGCGGTACTCGGCACCGAACTCGTCGACAGTTATCGGACCTGAATCGGATTCGCAGAATGAGTCCTGCACATCGAATCGTCAAGATTTCGTCTTCGAATCATCGGCGATTAATTGATGTGGCCCAGGGATTCTCGATCGGCGCGGTCGTGCCCGATCTGATTCGGCGGGTGCCGCCGTGATCTCGGCGGCGGGTTCCCAATGGTGAAAAGGGTTGCGGCAGCACGGTTTGAAATCTGAACAGTCGTCCGTTACGTTGAGCTGTTCGGATCATCCTGAGCCGAACAGTAATTCGGAGACGTTCGATTCGATATCGGAGGTCGGGGAGAAATGAGAAAAGACATGGTCCGTCGGACCTTCGTGAACAAGCTGGTTGCCGCGGCGATGCCGTTGGCGGTTGCGGTCACCGTCGCCGGTGGGGCATCGGCCGATCCGGGGCAGCTCGCTCCGGCGCCTGCACCGGTGGTGCAGTTGGTCGCCGAGCCGGTCGTTGCGCCGGTGGCCGCCGGGATCCCGCTGGAAGAGATCGCGACCAATCCGGAAGCGACAAACCACGATCCGCTGGCCAACGGTGCGGCGGGCGGTGCTCTCGCGGGCGCCGCAGGCTCGGGCGTCCTCGCGGGTGTCGCGTGCCTGCCCGCCTTCATCGTCGGCGCGATCCCGTGTGCGATCAGCGGTGCGCTGAACGGTGCGCTGTGGGGCACGGTGATCGGTCTGCTGGTCGGTGCGCTCGCTCCGGAGATGGTGCCGCAGGTGCTGCCCTGATTCCTGGGGCGAATTAGCGAACGCTGGGCCGTGCCAGGACAGAAATGTCCTGGCCCGGCCCAGCGTCGTTGCGGGGAGCATTCTTCGAATAAGTATGGCCGTGCGGGTAATTAGTGTGCGTGCTCTTCGGCGCGCGTGGAGAAGCGACTGTGGAGTGCGCGCACCATCTCGGCTGCCACCACGGCATGTCCACTCATCGTGAAGTGGATGAGGTCGGCGCTCATTACGTCGGGGCGCAACCGCAGTGGGTGATCCCAGAATTCCACCAGGATGGCGTCGTAGCGCGCGGCCATTTCACGCACAACATCATTGAGCGCTGCCATCCGATCCCGCATCGGACGCATCGGCAGCATTCGCTCCACTTCCCACACATCGGCCAGCGTGAACGTGCATACCTGAGCGCCGCTGCGGGCCAGCGCGCCGAAGAGCGCATCGAGATTCGTGCGCAACTCCTCGACACTGCCGCCGGGCAGGAACAAATCATTGCCGCCGCAACTGAGGTGCACCAGGTCGGGTTCGAAATCGAGAACCGACTGCAGCTGCTCGACAAGCACCTGCGCGGTGGTGGCGCCGATCTGGCCGGTATTCAGATACGCCAGACCGGGATTCACCGACGAAAGCGTTCCCGCTACACGGTCGGCCCACGCGGTGCTCGCATAGCCGGGGCTCGGATCGCCGACGCCCTGGGCGATGGAGTCGCCGAGCACCGCGTAACGCTGCCACGGTGCGCCGACCAGTAGGCGCCGCGCTTCGTCGGCGGGCAGCAGCATAGGGTCGTCGGCTTCAGTACGAACAATGTTGTCGGTCACGGTGACTCCCAATTCTCGAGCTGAGGGTTCGGCGACGTCGGCGGGCCGAATGCTGTGGTGCGGCATGCTTGCTCCTACTGAGTCGCGAGTGCGGTAGCGGGCGTACGACCCGGGATCGCGATGAGCAGCGCAGCCGCCACGCCGATGGCCGCGGAGACGGCGAACACGGTATGGAATCCGCCGAGCGGATCGCCGGGATGCGCCGCGAACACTGCGGCCAGCACCGCGATGCCCAGCGCACCGCCGACCTGCCGCGCGGTCAGGTTCATCCCGATACCCGCGGCAAACTCCTGCGGCGGAAGAGAACTCGCCGCAGCGGTGCCGAGCACCGTGACAACGATCCCGACGCCGCCGCCGCCGAGCAGTCCCGCAGGGATCCAGGCCGACCACAGCGCCGGTGTCGAACCGAATGCATCAGTACTCATCCACGCCGTGGTGGCGGTGTACATCAGCGCGCCGAGCACACCGACCCAGCGCCGCGTGGTGGGGGAGGTGATACGACCGGCAATGGTGGCGGTCACCATCGAGGACACCGCGCCGACGGTCAGCGCGCCGGCCGATTCCAGCACCGAGTACTGCCAAATCGCATCCAGGAAAAGCGGTCCCGCCAAGAGCCAGGAGAACATGCTCCCGCCGAACACGAAGGTCGAAGCCGTAGCGAGCGCGTACGGCCGGCTGCGCCACAACCGGACGGTGATGGCGGGATTGTGGTGGCGGGTCGAGCGGAGCAGTGCGACGAGGATCAGCAGGGTTCCGCCGATCAGTGCGATCAGCGTGACCGGTGCGTTCCAACCCCACTCTTGTCCCTCGGTGACTCCGACGACAAGGCCGCCGAGTCCGAGCGCGATGGCCATCGTGCCGAGCGGGTCGGGCATGGCGCCGCCCGGCTGCCGGGTGTCGGGCACCGGAATGCGCAGACCGGGCACGATGAGCGCGATCGCGATCGGGATATTGATCATGAATACCGAGCGCCAGCCGAACGTCTCGACCAACGCGCCGCCGATCGCGGGACCGACTACGGCGGCGAATCCGCCTGCGGCAGACCAGGCTCCGATCGCCGCGCCGATCTTCTCGCGGGGAGTGACGCTGAGTACGAGCCCGAGCGCGGACGGCACCATGAGTGCCGCTGTCGCGCCCTGGAGTAGGCGGCCGGCGATCAGCCATGGCGCGCTCGGCGCGAGTCCGCACAGTAGGGAGGTCAGCGCGAAACCGGCCATGGCGATCAAGAAGAGCTTGCGCCTGCCGAGGGTGTCCGCGAACCGGCCCGCCGGAGTGAGCAGTGCGGCGAACGCGACTGCATAGCCGCTGACGATCCAGGTCAGCGTGGTGGCCGGGGTGCTGGGGAAGTCACGAGCGATCGAGGGGAAGGCGATGTTGACGACGGAAAGGTCGAGGAAGGCGATGAACGCGGCGCCGGATGCGATCAGGAGGGTGCGTGCTGCGGTGTTCGTGGTCGGAGGATTGTCGATCCGCGCGGTCACTTCGGTCATGGGGGAGATCCTTTAGCGAGGAGGACGAACAAAGCGTACGATCGTTCGTGCAATTAACGTACGACCGTACGTTCGTATTTGCAACCCCTAGGTGGAACAATGGCAGCCATGGCCGAGTTGACAATCCCTCCAGAGCTGCCGCCCGGCACCGACCAGCGCCTGGCCAAGGGCGCACGAGCCAGGGCGGCTATCGCCAGGCACGCCGCGGAAGTGGCCTCCGTCGAAGGGTTGACCGGGGTCAGCATCGGCAGGCTCGCCGCCGATCTCGGCCTGAGTAAGAGCGGCATCGCGACCTTGTTCGGCACCAAAGAGGCGCTGCAGGTAGCCGCGGTGAAGTCGGCCCGCGAAGTCTTCATCGAGCGGGTCATCGGGCCGAGCATGTCCCAGCCGCGGGGCTACGACCGCCTCCGGGTCCTGATCGAGCTGTGGTTCGGGCACATCACCGACCCGACCTTCCCCGGCGGATGTTTCCGCGTCGCCACCATCGCCGAATTCGACAGCAAGCCGGGCCCGGTCCGTGACGCCATCGCCGAGGACCGTAGGGACTGGCTCGCGTTCCTGGCCAAAGAGATTCGCCAGGCCCAGGAGCAAGGTCATCTCGGCGAGCGCAACGCGGATATCATCGCCTTCGAAATCGAGGCCGTGCTCAGCGCCGCCAACACCGCCCAGCAGATGGGCGAGGACTGGGGTGTCGCCACCGCTCGTGCCATCGTCGACAACCTCATAGGTGAGCCAGCGCCCTGATCGGCCGACCTCGATCGGCGAAAACCGTAGCGGGCGCCCGATAATGGGCGCCCGCTCGCGGGTATTTCAGTAGTGGTGAGCTGTTTGGATCTCGCTTGGAGTCCTGCACCCGCAGTGGTTCAGTGTTCGTGGGTGGCAGTGGTGGCCAGGGTGAAGGCAGCGATGCGAACGGTGCCGCCGTGCTTGAAATCGAGGAAGAGGCGGTAGGTGCCGGGGCCGGGAACCACTGTGTGGAAGGTGATTTCGGGGCCAGGTGCGGTGACTCCGTCGCCGGGTTCGCCGTTCGGGTGGACGTGGACGTAGGCGAGGTCACCCGCGCGCAGCACTACGAGGTGCCCGAATGCGGCGAGATAGGGCTGCAGGTCGGTGACCGGCTCGCCGTCCTTGCACACGGTGAGCGTGATCAGCCGGCCGGCGCCGGGAACCAGCTCTCCATCCAGTGCAACCTCGTAGCCGTCCACCACGTAGGTGTGAGCCACCTCCGGTGTGGGCTGCGGCGCGTAGTCGCCCGCGACCGCGAGATCCGCACCCAGCGTGATCGTCCGCCCGAGAGCTCGCGGCGCGATATCGGTGAACACCCGATATGCCCCCGCCGCAGGCAGATTCAGCCGCACCGACCAGGTGCCGTCGGCGGCACGCTCGGGATGTACATGCCAGAACCCGGTCAGCTCCCGCTGCGCAACGATCAGATGCAGCTCCTTGTCATGGATTGATGCGAACTCGGTGACCGGCAGCCCGTCGGGCCCGACAATCCGGAACCGGAAGTCGATCTCACCCGCCTGCACAATCGTGCTCGCCAACTCCAAGGTGTACCCATCCTGGGTGATCTGCAGCCCGCCGGGCCCCGTCGCCGCATGAGCGCTGTGGTCGCCGTGGCCTGCGTGGTCCCCATGACCCGCGTGGCCGCCGTGGGCCGCGTGGTCCCCATGTCCTGCGTGGTCGTCGTCGCCTGCGTGGTTCTCGTGAATTCCGTTCTGGGCGATCTGTTGCCCACCGATCCCCGCCGCGATGTGCGCTGCATGAGCGTTGTGGGTGTCGTGACCTGTGTGGGTGTCGTGACCTGAGTGGGTGTCATGACCTGAGTGGGTGTCATGACCTGAGTGGGTGTCATGACCTGAGTGGGTGTCATGACCCGTGTGAGCGCCGGAGGTCGCGTGCGTCGAAGGGTCGGCAGTGGCCTCGTGGTCCACGGGGGTGTTGTGCTGCGCGGTATTCGCCTGAGTGCTCATTGCTCGGCCTCTCTGATCTTGTTCTTCGTTCCGACAGAATCGAAAGTATACCCCCTGGGGGTATCAAGCAAGGCTGGCTCATGTGAGGTGGCTCACGTGGGTTCTACATTGTCGGACGCTCAGGTCGCACTATCGATCAGTGGTCGGCGCAACGGAATACATCACTGGTGCGCGGCGTCCGGACTTGCCGGCGAGAGCGAGGTTCCGGCCGTTGACCTCGGCGTCGACGAGCTCTGGTTCAGGCCGAGAGGGTCAGTGTGGATGCGAAGGCGGCGTCGTAGCGGTTCCACACGATGTCGGCGAGGGCGGGGTGCGCGCCGATGACCTCGGCGTGGACGAGTTCCGGTGCGCCGGCCGCCAGTCGGTCGGTGAGCATGCCTGGGGCCAGGAACCAGGGGACCACCAGGACATGGTCCGCCCCGCGTGACCGGAGGCGCGAAACCGCCTCGGTGACACCGGGTTCGGTTGTGGCGAAGCAGATCTCGGTGCGCCACCCCGTCGCAGCGGACAGCCGCTGCGCAACCAGCGCCGTCCGTCCATTGGCCGCCCCCGACGACGACCCCACCGCCGCTACCGCAATCCCGACCCGCTCGGGTCGTTCCGTGCGGGTGCCGAGTGGCACGCCATCGTGGGCGTCTCTCGCGATATGCCGCAGCCATGTGCCACTCACCGCGTGGCCATCGGCGAGGTGCGGGGCGCCGGCGGGGTGGGAAGCGAGGGCTTCCAGAGCACGGTCGCGGAGCGCGGCGACGAGGCGGGGGTCGGGGCCGAGGACGTCGGCCTGGGTGAGGTGAAGGCGGGGGTGGCGGGTGCGGGCGGTGTCCAGGAGACCGGGTAGGTCGATTCGGGCGTGGAAGGCATTGCCGAGCAATAGGGGTGCGACCACGGCATGGGTGTGGCCGTCTGCGGCGACGGCATCGACGACCTGCTCGACCGAAGGGGTGCTCAGATCGAGAAACGCCAGCCGCACGTCGACGTCCGGGCGCGCTGCGGCGATCAGCGCGACGACATCGGACATGGTTGCGGCCGAGCGCGGGTCGCGGCTGCCGTGGGCAACGGCGATCAGTGCCGGTCGCGGTGCCACCGTCCACGCGGCCGTCGGGAACGCCGCCGCGGGTGCGTGGAGTTTCGCACCGGGCCGAGTCGACGTGGAGAGATCGACGTCAGGCGCCGGCGGGTGGGTCTCAGCAGTCCACGTCGGTGTCGACACGGCGAGTGTGGAATTGGCCGAGGACGTTGCGGCGGCCTCCGGTGGCGTGGGCTCGATCGGTTCGCAAGCGCACAGGGCCGTGGCGGTGTGCGTCGATGCGGGGAGACCGAACGTGGTGTGCGCTGTGGCAGCGGTCCGCGCCTGCGCGGGGTCGAAAAGAGCTGGCGCGGACCGCATATCAGACCCCGGTACCGACCTCGACCGCCGACAGCACGTCGCCGACCAGGCCTGCGGCCAGGGTGTTGCCGCCTGCGGGGTCGATGAGCAGAAAGCTGCCGGTGTGCCGGTTCACGCGGTAGTCGTCGGCCGCGACGGGCTCGGCGACGCGCACGGAGATGCGGCCGATGTCGTTGAGTTCCAGCGACTCCGGGTTCGGGTCGGCGATCAGGCGCTGCTCGTCGAACCGCTCCAGTAGGGCGCCGACGATGGCCTGGGTGGTGCGGGTGCCGTGCTTGAGCAGCAGCCGGGCGCCGGGGCGCAGCGGCCGGTCGCCCAACCAGCACACGGTCGCATCGAAGGCATCGATGGGCTCGGGGGCGTCGGCCACCGAGGCGATGATGTCGCCGCGGGAAATGTCCACATTGTCGGCGAGTATCAGCGTGACGCTGCGCCCGGTCTGTGCCACCGCGAGTTCACCGTCGGGGGTATCGACCCGCTCGACCGTGGAACGGATACCCGAAGGCAACACCACGATTTCGTCGCCGGGAGCGACCGAACCCGCCGCGATCTGGCCGGCGTAACCGCGGTAGTCGGGGTACTCGGCGGTGCGTGGCCGGATCACGTACTGCACGGGGAAACGCAGCCCGAGCGCGTGCGCACCCGAGCTGTCGGCATCCACCGGAACCGACTCCAGATGCTCGATCAGCGAAGGTCCGTCGTAGTACGGGGTGTTCGCCGAGCGGGTGGCGATATTGTCGCCGTTCAGCGCGGACACCGGGATTTCCTGCACGTCCTCGCTCGCCCACCCGAGCGTGCTGGTGAGCTGATTGAACTCGGCGGAGATCTCGGCGAACACGGTCGCGGCGTCATCGACCAGGTCGATCTTGTTCACCGCGAGCACCAGCTTGGGCACGCCGAGCAGTGCGAGCACCGCGGCGTGGCGACGGGTCTGCTCGATGACACCCTTGCGGGCATCCACGAGCAGGATCACCAGCTGTGCGGTGGACGCGCCCGACACGGTATTGCGGGTGTACTGCACATGCCCGGGGGTGTCCGCGAGCACGAAAGACCGCTGCGGCGTAGCGAAGTAGCGGTAGGCGACATCGATCGTGATGCCCTGCTCGCGTTCGGCCCGCAGCCCGTCGACGAGCAGCGAAAGATCCGGGGTGGCCAGACCTTTGTCCACCGACGCGCGGGTGACGGCGTCGATCTGATCGGCGAGCACGGACTTCGTGTCGTAGAGCAGGCGTCCGACCAGAGTGGACTTGCCGTCGTCGACAGAACCGGCGGTGGCCAGCCTCAATAGGTCGGACATATCAGAAATAACCCTCTCGCTTGCGGTCCTCCATCGCGGCTTCCGACACTCGGTCGTCACCGCGCGTCGCACCGCGTTCGGTCAATCGGGAGGCGGCCACCTCGGCGAGGATCGCCTCGTTGTCAGCCGCCTCGGAAAGAATTGCGCCGGTGCTGGATCCGTCACCGACGGTGCGGTAGCGCACCGAACGGGTCTCCAGCACCTCGCCCTCGCGTGGGCCGCCCCACACGCCGGGCGTCATCCACATGCCGTCGCGCTGGTACACCGGGCGCTCGTGGGTGTAGTAGATGCTCGCCAGGTCGATGTCCTCGCGCGCGATGTAGCGCCAGATGTCGAGCTCGGTCCAGTTGCTCAGCGGGAACACCCGCACGTGCTCGCCGGGTGCGTGCCGCCCGTTGTACAGGTTCCACAGCTCGGGACGCTGCCGCTTGGGATCCCACTGTCCGAAGGCGTTGCGCAGCGAGAAGATTCGCTCCTTGGCGCGGGAGCGTTCCTCGTCGCGGCGGCCGCCGCCGAATACCGCGTCGAAGCGGTGCTCGGCGATGCCGTCCAGCAGCGGGACGGTCTGCAACGGGTTGCGGATGCCGTCGGGCCGCTCGGTCAGCCGTCCGTCGGCGAGATAGTCCTCGACCTTCGCGACGTGCAACCGCAGACCGTACTTCTCGACGATCTTGTCGCGGAATTCCAGCACCTCGGGCAGGTTGTGCCCGGTGTCCACGTGCAGCAGCGCGAACGGCAGCGGCGCAGGCCAGAAGGCCTTCAGCGCCAGATGCAGCAGCACCGTCGAGTCCTTGCCGCCGGAGAACAGGATCACCGGCCGCTCGAATTCGCCTGCCACCTCACGGAAGATGTGGATCGACTCGGATTCGAGCGCCGCGAGGGTGTCGAATTCGGTAATGCCAAGGGCACGTTCGGCGGTGTTCGACGATTCGTTCACAAATTCACCCACGATGGTTTCGGTCATGACTGATGCAACCCGCATTCGGTCTTGGCGAGGCCGGCCCAGCGGCCGCTTCGCGGATCGGAACCCGGCTCCGGCTTCCGTGTGCACGGAGCGCAGCCGATGGACGGATATCCCTCTTCCACCAGAGGATTGACGAGGATGCCGTGTTGTTCGATGTAGGCCTGCATCTCGTCGTCGGACCAGGCGGCGATCGGATTGATCTTCACCAGGCCGAACGCCTCGTCGAACGAGATGAGTGGCGCGTTGGCCCGAGTCGGTGCTTCCACCCGGCGGATGCCGGTGACCCAGGCGTTGTAGCCGGCGAGCGACTTCTTCAGCGGCACTACCTTGCGCAGCCGGCAGCACTCAGCGGCATCGCGCGCGAACAGATCCTTGCCGAGCAGCTGATCCTGTTCGGTCACCGAATGCTCGGGCCGCACATTGATCACGTTCACGCCGTACACGGCCTCGACCGCGTCCCGGGTGCCGATGGTTTCGGCGAAGTGGTAGCCGGTGTCGAGGAACAACACCTCGACTCCCGAACGGACCTGCGCGGCAAGGTGAACCAGCACGCCGTCCTGCATGTTCGAGGCGACGATGTAGCTGGCGCGATCGCCTTGCGCTCCGTTCGACCCGGTGCCGAAGTTGTCCTCGGTCCACCGCAGCAGTTCCGCGGCCGAAGCGCCGTCGAGCTCCGCGGCGCCGCGCTCGGCGATCGCCCGCAGCTCGTCCTCGGACAGCTTGCCCACCAACTGTGTTGTCATGTCAGATCTCCCGTACCGAGCCGTCGCACAGCTCTGCCCGATCGCCGCTGTTCGCCGCGCTCATCACTTCAGGTCGGCCTCGTCGGCTCGAACCGCCCACTGCGCGAACCGTTCGCCGTCCTCGCGGTGCTTGATGAAATTGCGCACCACTCGCTCGATGTAGTCACCGAGTTCGTCACTGGTCACCTTGTGCTGGCGCAGCTTGCGCCCGAAAGCGCTGTCGAATCCGAGGCTGCCACCCAGGTGAACCTGGAAGCCCTCGACGTGATTCCCGCTGCCGTCATCGACGAGCTGACCCTTGAACCCGATGTCGGCGATCTGTGAGCGCGCGCACGAGTTCGGGCAGCCGTTGATGTTGATGGTCACCGGAACATCCAGCTGCGCATTGAGATCCGCGAGCCGCTCCTCGAGCTCGGGAACGAGCACCTGGGATCGCTTGCGGGTCTCGGCGAAGGAGAGCTTGCAGAACTCGATGCCGGAGCAGGCCATCAGGTTGCGCCGCCACAGCGACGGGCGGGCCTGTAGGCCCAGCGGTGCCAGCTCGTCGATGAGTTCGTCGACCTTGTCGTCGGCGACGTCGAGCACGATCAGCTTCTGGTACGGCGTGAACCGGATCCGATCCGAGCCGACCTTGGCCGCCGCGTCGGCGACCTTGGTCAGGATCGTGCCCGACACCCGGCCCGCGATGGGAGAGAAGCCGACGGCGTTGAGCCCGTTGCGCAGCTTCTGCACGCCGACGTGGTCGATCGGCTTGGTCGGCTGCTCCGGCGCGGGACCGTCGATCAGCTTGCGCTTCAGGTATTCGTCCTCGAGCACCTGGCGGAACTTCTCGATGCCCCAGTCCTTGATGAGGAACTTCAGCCTGGCCTTGGTGCGCAGCCTGCGGTAGCCGTAGTCGCGGTACAACGAGACAACGGCCTCCCACACGTCCGGCACCTCGTCGAGCGGCACCCACGCGCCGACCCGCTGAGCCAGCATCGGGTTGGTCGAGAGACCGCCGCCGACCCAGAGGTCGAGACCCGGTCCGTGCTCGGGGTGGTTCACACCGATGAAGGCGATGTCGTTGATCTCGTGCACCACGTCCTGCTGGCCCGAGATCGCGGACTTGAACTTGCGCGGCAGGTTGGAGTATTCCGGTTTGCCGATGTAGCGGCGCACGATCTCGTCGATGGCGGGCGTCGGGTCGATGATTTCGTTCAGCGATTCACCGGCCAGCGGGGAACCGAGCACCACACGCGGGCAGTCGCCGCACGCCTCGGTGGTCTTCAGCCCGACGGCCTCGATCCGCTTCCAGATCTCGGGGACGTTCTCCACCTCGATCCAGTGGTACTGGACGTTCTCGCGGTCGGACAGGTCGGCGGTGTCGCGGCCGAACTCGGTGGAGATCTGGCCGAGGGTGCGCAGCTGCTCGACAGTGAGCGCGCCCGCATCGCAGCGGATGCGCATCATGAAGTACTTGGCCTCGAGAATGTCGATGTTCTCGTCGCCGGTCCAGCTGCCGTCGTAGCCCTGCTCGCGCTGGGTGTAGAGACCCCACCAGCGGAACCGGCCGCGCAGATCGCCCTTATCGATGCTGTCGAAGCCCTGCTTCGAGTAGATGTTCTCGATCCTGGCGCGGACGTTGAGCGGGTTGTCGTCCTTCTTGGACTGCTCGTTCGGGTTCAGCGGCTCGCGGTAGCCGAGCGCCCACTGGCCCTCCGCCTTGCGGCGAACGGGCTTACCGGTGCGGGCGCGCGGGGCCGCACCGGCCTCGGCGCGTGGCCGGTCCGGCCGCACGCGTCGCTCGGAGGCCGGGCGGTCCGGGCGGGTGTGATGCCCGGGCCGGGACTCCGGCGAAGGCTGATCGGTTGGACCGGCGTCGGTGCTCGACGTCATGGGGTCGCTCCTGCGGGGTGAGTGAACATCCGTGCTGAGGGCGCGAGGGGCTGACTCACGCCTGCGGTATCAGCGGGCCGATGTCATCGAAATCGGAAGATCGCCGGGGAGACCCGGGAATGCGCGCCGCTGAACTACCGGGGACAACCGGGCAGACAGCAGGCGCTACAGACGCGCTTGAAGTCGACGTGGCGACGTGCCACAAGTCGTACTCCGGATCCGCGCATGCGGCCATTGTGCCACGTCAGGGTGGACGTTCCGACCGCGCGGCCATATTTCCCGCGGATTCGAGGGAAATTCCCTGGACCGATGGCGGCAACTGTGATGGCTGTCATAGTTCGTGGCACGAATGCGGGCGGTGATGCGTCAGATGAGTCCGCTGTGAACTGGCGCACGTTCATTGACCTGAAGTTAACTCGAGGTAGCAGGCTCGGTGTCATGAGCACAGCAGCCGTCGACGTAGACACCGACATCGAAGCGATCCGCCAGGTGGTCGCCACCATTCAGCATTCCCAGCAGAACGAACTCGTCGACGAATTCGTCGGCTTGTTCCGTGCCGACGCCATCTGGACCACCGGCGGCGGCAAACGCCTGTTCGGTCGTAGCGCCATCGCCGAATTCACGGCCCAGGTATTGCCCGGCGCGATGCGTACGGGCACCGCGACCTACGAGGTCGAACACGTGCTGTTCATCCGCCCTGACGTCGCCGCCGTCAAAGTCGTCCAGCGCTATTTCGCAGCGGACGGCCAGCAGGCCGGCCAGGGCAGCCCTATGTACGTCATGTCCAAGGAAGACGGCCGCTGGCTGCTCACCGCCAACCAGAACACCGTGGTCGCCGATTCCTGACGCCCGCCGTCGACACCGGGTCCATAGCCGCACCTGTATCGAGATCCGTCCTCTTCCCGGCAGCCGCAAGGCGGCGTATCCCGATGATGGTCGCGGCGTCCTGCGTGTCAGGCCGGCCGATCGGGCTGCCCGAGGGCGAAGGCCGAGTGGGCGGCGTTCACACTGGTGGGGTGAGTTCTGCTGCTACCGCGACCGATGCCGAGACTGCTGACCTCGTGCTGCGTGATTTCGGGGGCGGGGCATTCGGGATCTATGTGCACGTGCCGTTCTGTGCGACGCGGTGCGGGTACTGCGACTTCAACACCTACACGGCGGGGGAGCTCGGTACGTCGGCATCGCCGCAGTCCTGGCTGGAGGCGCTGCGCGGTGAACTCGCCACGGCGGCCGAGCGGTTTGCCGCGCTGCCGACAGCGACTCCGGAGGTTGCCACCATCTTCGTCGGCGGCGGGACGCCCTCGCTGCTCGGCGGCGACGGGCTCGCCGCGGTCCTCGATGCGGTACGGGCGAACTTCACCCTCGAGTCCGATGCCGAGGTGACCACCGAGTCGAATCCGGAGTCGACCTCGCCCGAATTCTTCGAGCGGATCCGCGCGGCCGGATTCACCAGGGTGTCGCTCGGTATGCAGTCGGCGGCACAGCACGTGCTGAAGGTGTTGGACCGCACACACACTCCCGGCCGGGCCGTCGCCGCTGCCAGGGAAGCGCGCGCGGCCGGGTTCGACCACGTGAACCTCGACCTGATCTACGGCACCCCCGGCGAGCGCGATGGCGACCTCGACGCCAGCCTCGACGCGGTACTCAGCGCCGGCGTCGACCACGTCTCGGCGTATTCGCTCATTGTCGAGGACGGCACCGCCCTCGCCCGCCGCGTCCGCCGCGGCGAACTGCCCGCTCCCGACGACGACGTGCTCGCCGCCCGCTACGAACGCATCGACGCGCGATTGAGCGCGGCCGGACTCACCTGGTACGAGGTATCCAATTGGGCCGCAGGCGATTCCGCGCGCTGCAGACACAACCTCGGTTATTGGGACGGTGGCGACTGGCTCGGCGCAGGCCCTGGCGCGCACAGCCACGTCGGCGGCGTCCGATGGTGGAACGTGAAGCACCCCGCACGGTATGCCGATCGCGTCGCGCTCGGCGGCCTGCCTGCCGCGGGCTGGGAGGAACTGACCGAGGAGGAGCGCCACACCGAACGCGTCATGCTGGCCGCCCGGCTGCGCAGCGGATTGCCGTTGGCCGAGCTGAACGCGGTGGAAACCGCGGCGGCCGAACGTGTTGTCGCCGACCGCCTCGCCGTCCGTTCGGGCGATCATCTGGTGCTGACCGATCGCGGTCGCCTGCTCGCCGACGGTGTGGTGCGGACGCTGCTGGACTGAGCAGCGCCGCCGCTGTTCGCCTGCGGCGCCGCGCCGTTTCCAGGCATCGGAATCCCTTGCCTCCGTGGGCATCGAGCGGTGCCTGCGTGCGCGTTGGACAGCGATCGCGGCGCATCCTGGCGTGGCCGCGGTTTCGGCGCGGGGCACGCCGATCGCTGCGTGCGACTGTGTGGAGTTCGCCGCGCGTCATCCGGTGGCGCGGGGTCATCTGCCGGCGGCGCCTCGACGACCACGCTGTCGTCGGCGGGCCGAGCGCCCGACGCAGCCTATCTGTTGTCGGTCGCGCGCGTGTTGCGATGGTTGCACTATCACGGTTCGGTCAACCCGCGTAGGCTCCGAAGTAACCCAAGGAGTCTTATGCCCCCGGCACGACACATCACTCTGATTCACGAACAAAGCGACTTCGCTGAGGCGCGGGCCGCAGAAAAAGCAGAAACCGCGCGACAGAGCGCGATCGCGGCCAGGACGGTCGCCAGCCATTCCGAGAACGCCGAGGACTGCGTGTCCCTCCTGGCGATGCTCGGTCTGGATGCCCTCGCCGGCAAGCTCGCCAGGGTCACCACCGGCCCTGAGCTGTAGTTCCACCCGCGCCGCGAACGGGACACGGTCGAAGCAGAGTGTCCCGTTCCCCGCGGAGCGGTCGGCGGATGGCTTCTTCCAGCGCTGTCCGGCGCCATTCGCGGGTGACATGCCGAAGGCAGCGCGGAAGCGTCGCGCGAAATGCGACGGATCGCGGAAACCCCACCGGCGCGCCGCCATCGCGATTGATCGGTGTCTGCTGTCCGCGCGAGCGAGTTCGGCGCGCACCTGACCGAGCCGCTGGCTGATGATCCACTGTTCGAGGCTGTACTCGGCGCTCGCGCAGATTTTGTACAGGTGCCGGACCGAGACGTTGTGCGCGCGAGCGATCTGTTCGGCGCTGAGGTCGAGGTCGGTGAGGTTGCGGCGCACGTGCGCTCGAATCCGGCTCAGCATGATGTCGGCGGGGACAACGCCACCGTCACGGCCGGAGCCTCCGGCCGACAACAACAACCCGCGAACGAGTTCGATACTGGCGCAGCCCGATAGCAGTGCGGCAGGATCGTCACTGAGCGAATCGGCATCGCGGGTCAGTCGGCAATTGCCAGCACCGGCGCAGGCGTTGTCAGTACCTGTTTCGGGGTGCGGACCAGCTGGATGCCCGACATCTGCGCACGGAAAATGCTGGCGTCGCCGAACTTCCACATCGAACTGTGCGTGCACGCCCCGCTCGGCTTTCGGCATCCAGCGGCGCAATCCCGGTGTGACCGAGCTCGTGGTTCTCGAAGATCGCGGTCACTCGATGCCCGCCGACCACGGGTGGGGCGAACTCGCCGACACCGCATTGGACTTTCTGGCCAAGAACGGCCTGCCCGCGCAGGTCGAGGCCTGAATCCCGTTTCCGCCTCCGGCCACCGGGGATTTGCGGGGCATCCAGGTTCTGGTGCTGGTCGCACTCGGTGAAACGACCAGGTCGTGCCGGTCGCGGCGGGGCGCGAAGTCGGCGCGGCTACCGCTCAACGGTCGGCCGCCGACCTATCCTGATTCGCCGCACGGATTGTGCGGAGACTTCGAGACGACCTTCTTCAACACCGACCTGCTCGACTTCATCAAGAACGGATAGGTAGGGACTGATGACCATCACCCGTAGCGTGCGCGCCTGCCTGGTCGCGTTGACTCTCGCTCTGACGCCCGTCGTGGCGGCGCCCGCGACCGCCGAGCACCAGCCGACGATCGTGCTGGTGCACGGCGCGTTCGCCGACGCGACGAGCTGGGACGGTGTCGCGGCGCTGCTGCGCGCCGATGGCTACCGGGTGGTGACACCGGACAACCCGCTGCGCGGCCCGGCCAACGATGCCGCGGCCGTGCAGCGGACGCTGGATACCATCTCGGGACCTGTTGTGCTCGTTGGGCATTCGTACGGCGGGTTCGTCATCAGCAACGTGCACGACCCCAAGGTCGAATCGCTGGTCTATGTAGCGGCCTTCGCTCCGGTGCAGTCGGAGATCGCCCAAGCCGAGCTGGACCCGATCCGCTTCCCCGGCAGCCGATTGCTGCCGCCGGTACTGCAGGTCGCGGTCGTCGACGACCCCAAGGGCGTCGCGGGCAAGAACATCGACGGATACGTCGCGCCCGGTTACTTCCACGAGGTCTTCGCCCAAGACGTCAGCGACGCGACCGCTGCCGACATGTTCGCCCACCAGCGCTCGATCGCCGTTGTCGCGAATCTCGAACCGTCGGGTGCGCCGTCCTGGGCATCGACGCCGAGCTGGTATCTGGTCTCCGGCGCCGATCGCATCATTCCGCCTGCGTCCCAACGATTCATGGCCGACCGCATGGGCGCGCAGACCCGTGAGATCGACTCATCCCACGCGTCTCTGGTCTCCCACCCCGGCGAGGTGGCGGCCTTGGTCGAAACCGCCGCGCACTGATCCGGCGCACGAGTGGCACACCACCACGGGGGTGTGCCACTCGGCGTCAGTTCGTGAAGTTGGCGACGATGGCGAGCACGATGGGCACGAGGACGATGGCCCACACGATGAGGTACCACGTCCTACCCGGCGATTTCGGCTGTTGTGGTGCGAGTGCGTCGTTCAGGATCGGCACAATGGGCCCGCGGTAGTGGGTGCTTGTGCGGTGACCTGTGGCTGCTGCTGCGTCGGGTGCTGCTGGTGTGGCTGCGCATACGGCTGGTGTGGCTGCGGACCTGGTCTGCTCGGCTGCCAATTCTGTTGTTCACCAAGGGGATTGCTCATAGCTCTACCTCTGTCTCGAATCCGGCTGTGTCAGTAGCGATCGGGCTGCCGGTGCCCGCGATGTCGGCCATGGGCCGCGCGTGGTTCTTCGTCGAGTTCCAAGGACCTGGAGACGGCGATGCCGAGGTCGAGGCGCGGATGAGTCTGGCGGGTGCGAGCCGCCGGCTCGGGGACCGAGCCGCGGCCGGCTTCGATGGGCACGCAGTTGTTCCGGTAATCGCGCCGTCGGTTGCCATCACAACGCCTGCGCCGCCGGCACGGGATCACCGCAGCTCTGGGTACACCGGCGGTCGGTTCACGGTCGGCGTTCGACCACTCGCGTGGAGCAAACCAGGATCCCCCCTGCTGATCATCGTGCCTGCGAACGATGTCGGGCACGCTATCAGCCGTATGGCTTCCGTCGAAAGACGATTCGTCGGCCGTGTACCGCTGGAGGTCGGGGCATCGGCCGAGCTCGACCCGTATCCCCAGGTGCGTGAACGAGCGGTCGGTGGCCTGGCAATTAGACTGGGTGAATAGCGAACCGGAATTCCGGCTGCGCCATCAGTGCGGGGCGTACCCGTGGACGAAGCGAGGAGGTGGGGCCGATGTCGAGCACCGAGGATCGGCGCTTCGAGGTCCTGCGCGCGATCGTCGCGGATTATGTCGCGACCAAGGAGCCGATCGGGTCGAAGACCCTGGTGGAACGGCACAACCTGGGTGTGTCCAGCGCCACGGTCCGCAACGATATGGCGGTGCTGGAGGCCGAGGGCTACATCACGCAGCCGCACACCAGCTCGGGCCGCATTCCCACCGACAAGGGCTACCGGCAGTTCGTCGACCGGATCTCCGAGGTGAAGCCGCTGTCGGGAGCCGAGCGCAGGGCGATCATGGACTTCCTGGAATCGGGGGTCGACCTCGACGACGTGCTGCGCCGTGGTGTGCGCCTGCTGGCCCAGCTGACCAGGCAGGTCGCGGTGGTGCAGTATCCGACGGTGTCGGCGTCCACGGTGCGTCACATCGAGGTCGTCGCGCTGAATCCGGCCCGGCTGCTGCTGGTTGTGATCACCGACACCGGTCGCGTCGACCAACGCCTGGTGGAACTCGGTGCGCTCATCGGCGACGACGACCTGGCCGCATTGCGCGGCATGCTCGGCGGCGCGATGGACGGCAAGCGCCTGGCCGTGGCCTCGGCGGCGGTCGCCGAACTGCCCGAGCGGGCTCCGCAGCGGCTGCGTGATGTGCTGGTGCGCGTGTCGACCGTGCTGGTCGAGACGCTGGTGGAACATCCGGAAGAGCGCCTGGTTCTCGGCGGCACCGCCAACCTGACCCGCAATGCCGCCGACTTCGGCTTCCCCGGCTCGTTGCGCGCGGTGCTGGAGGCCCTCGAAGAGCAGGTGATCGTGCTCAAGCTGCTGGCGGCCGCGCAGCACCCCGGTACCGTGACGGTGCGCATCGGTGAGGAGACCCAGGTCGAGCAGATGCGGGGGACCTCGGTAGTGTCGACCGGCTACGGTGCGGCGGGTGCGGTGCTCGGCGGTATGGGTGTGCTCGGTCCGACGCGCATGGACTACCCAGGAACGATCGCCTCGGTCGCGGCCGTTGCCCGGTATATCGGTGAGGTGCTCGCCGAGCGCTGAAGAGGAGCGGCGTCCGCCGACGTCGCTGCTACCCTCGAACTTTCGGCCGGATAAAGTTGAGTGCATCCGACTAATGCTGTTGCGACCAAGGACTAGAGAACTCAAGTGGCACGGGACTACTACGGACTGCTCGGTGTTGCGAAGAACGCGACCGACCAGGAAATCAAACGCGCCTACCGCAAGCTGGCGCGCGAACTGCATCCCGACGTCAACCCCGACGAGGTAGCGCAGGCCAAATTCAAGGAAGTGTCGGCGGCCTACGAGGTGCTGTCGGACGCCGAGAAGCGGCGCATCGTCGACATGGGCGGTGACCCGCTCGAATCCGGTGGCGGCGCGGGTTATTCCGGCGCCGGTTTCGGCGGTCTCGGCGACGTGTTCGAGGCGTTCTTCGGTGGAATGAGCGGCACCGGCGCCACCCGCAAGCCGCGCGGCCGAGTGCAGCCCGGCGCCGACTCACTGCTGCGCACCAGGTTGAGCCTGGCCGAATGCGCGGTCGGTGTCACCAAGCACCTGACGGTCGACACCGCCATCCTGTGCGATGTATGCACCGGTTCGGGCACCAACGGCAATTCCAAGCCGGTGCGCTGCGAAACCTGTGGCGGTGCGGGTGAAGTGCAGTCGGTCCAGCGCTCGTTCCTCGGTCAGGTACTGACCTCGCGTCCGTGCCCGACCTGTCGCGGTGCGGGCGAGACGATCCCCGACCCGTGCCACAAGTGTGGCGGCGACGGCCGCGTGCGGGCGCGGCGCGAAATCGCCGCGCCGATTCCGGCCGGTGTCGCCAACGGCATGCGGGTGCGGTTGGCCGCGCAGGGCGAGGTCGGCCCCGGCGGCGGGCATGCGGGCGACCTGTATGTGGAGATCGTCGAGCAGCCGCACGATGTCTTCGTCCGCGACGGTGACGACCTGCACTGCACCGTCCGGCTCCCGATGGTCGACGCCGCGCTCGGGACCACTGTGGTCATCGACACCATTCTGGACGGCCCCACCGAGCTCACCATCCAGGCCGGCACTCAGCCCGGCGAGATCTCGGTGCTGCGCGGCCACGGGATGCCCCGCCTTCGTTCCGGCGCGCGCGGCGACCTGCTCGCGCACCTGGACATCGTGGTGCCGACCAAGCTCGACGCCAAGCAGACCGACCTGCTGCGCAAGTACAAGGGCACCCGGGAACGGGAGCGCGCCGAGGTGATGTCGGCCCAGTCCGAGCACAACAGCGGCCTGTTCGCCCGGTTGCGGGCGTCCTTCAGCGGGCGATAGTCGTTGGCCGCCACGGTCTTCTACCTCGACGACATCCCGGAGCCCGGCTCCATCGCGGTCCTCGACGGCCCGGAAGGACGGCACGCCGCGACAGTGCGCCGGACCCGGGTCGGCGAGCCGATCACTCTCTCCGATGGTCGCGGCCTGCTCGCCGAATCGGAAGTCGTTGCGGCGCAGAAAGATCGGCTCGAGCTGAAGGTCAACAACCGCGTGCTCACCGCACCCGCGACACCGCGGGTGACCGTTGTGCAGGCGCTGCCGAAGTCGGACCGCTCGGAGCTGGCCGTCGAGCTGATGACCGAGGCAGGCGCCGACGCGATCACCCCGTGGCAGGCATCGCGCTGTATCGCCAACTGGGAAGGCAAGGCGGGTAAGGCCGTCGACAAGTGGCGCGCCGCCGCCCGCGCGGCCGCCCGCCAATCCCGTCGTGCCTATATCCCCGAGGTCGCCGACCTCCACCGCACCCGCGACCTGCTCGAAGCGATCCGCAAGGTCGTGGACTCGGGCGGACTAGTGGTGGCACTGCACGAATCCGGCACGGCCCGCTTCGTCGAGCTGCCCTTCGCCGAGGCCGCCGAGATCATGCTGATCGTCGGCCCCGAAGGCGGCCTCGACGACTCCGAACTCACGGCATTTGCCGACGCCGGAGCCGCGGTGACCCTGCTCGGCCCCACCGTCCTGCGCACCTCGACCGCCGCCGCCGTAGCCCTCGGCGCCCTAGGCGCCCTGACTCCGCGCTGGTAGCTCCGGTGTGGTGTCTAGGTGGCGAGGTAGCTGCCGTGACCGGGTTGCCAAGGTGCACAACAGGACCGCGGCGATGGTGATGAGGGTGGCGACGCAAACGGCCAGGCCGATCCAATCGGCGTCGGCGTAGGCGATGCCCGCCGCGCCGCCGATGATCGCGCTGCCCAGGTAGTAGGAAAACAGGTAGAGCGATGATGCTGCGCCGCGGTTATCGGTCGCCATGCTGCCGACCCAGGCGCTCGCCACGGTGTGTGCACCGAAAAATCCTGCCGTGCAGAGTAATACGCCGAAGATGACGGCGGTCAGGTGGTTGGGGATGGTCAGTGCCAGCCCGAGGCCCATGGTGGCCACCGAGGCGGCGAGCATCCGGTGTCTGCCGAGTCGGTCGGCCAGTCGTCCAGCCGCCGCCGAGGCTGCGGTACCGGCCAGATACAGCAGGAACACCGATCCCGATATGGTGGCGGGCAGTTCGAACGGTGGCTCGGTCAGGCGGTAGCCGAGGAAGTTGTAGACCGAGACGAAAGCGCCCATCAGTACGAAGGCGATGCCGAAGAGGGCAAGCAGGCCGGGGTTGCGCAGGGGAGTGCCGAGATCGCTCAGGACAGTGCGGATTCCGGCGGGGCGGGCCTGGAAACCGCGAGATTCCGGCAGGCCGCGCACGAACCAGACGGTGCATGCCGCGGCCGCCACCGAGACGGCGGCTTCGGCCCAGCGCCAGGACGTCAGGTCGAGGGTGACGGCGGGAATCACCCGACCGGCCAATCCGCCGATCGACGTCCCCGCGACATAGATGCCCATGGCGGCGCCGAGCCCCTCGGCGCCGATCTCCTCGGCCAAATAGGCCATCGCGACCGCGGGCACTCCGGCCAGCGCGAGACCCTGCAGCGCACGCCCGGCCAGCAGCACATCGAGCGACGGACTGAACGGAAGCAGCAGCCCGATGACGGCCGAGGTGACTGCGGACCCGATCATCACCCGGGTCCGGCCGATCCGCGACGAGAGTGCGCTCACCGGCACGATGGCCAGCGCAAGGAACCCGGTGGTGAGCGAAACCGCGAGCGCGGCCCGGGCGGGCGTGGCGCCGAACGCGCTGGACAGGCTCGGCAATAACGCCTGAGCGCTGTACATCGACGCGAAGGTGGTCAGCCCTGCGGCGAAGAGCGCGGTGGTGATCCGGCGCTCGTGCGAGGGTGCGACACCGGGCATTGCGGTTGTGGTCATGGCTCCTCCTGTCCTCCAGGATTGCCATCCACCTTTATGAAGGGAAATGAATAATAATTGGTCTGCTGATGCACTGAGTGCATATAGAGAGGGCAGGCCGTGCTGGGTGACGATCTGGAGTGGTTCACGACACTTGCCGAATTGGAGCGGGTAGGCGCTGCCGCCGAGCGACTGCACATCGCTCAACCCACGCTGTCGCGCATGCTCGGCCGACTCGAACGCAGGCTGGGTGTGGAATTATTCGACCGCAACGGAAAACGCATCGCGCTCAACGATTTCGGTCGGATCTATTACGAGCACGCGCGCCGCGCACGCGCCGAACTGGATGCCGCGGCACACGCCATTGCCGATCTGGCCAATCCAGCCAAAGGTGTTGTGCGACTTTCTTTTCTGCATTCCTTCGGCGGCTGGTTGGTGCCGCAGCTCGTCGGTGGTTTCCGCCGCGGTTCCGGCCGCATCACCGTCACCCTGCGCCAGGCGGCCGCCGAAGTGGTGACCGCGCAGGTGCTCGACGGGGAAGCCGATCTCGGCATCGTCTCCCCGCGGCCGACCGAGGCGGGCATCGGCTGGCGCAGCCTGCTGCATCAACCGCTGGTGCTGGCCGTACCTGCCGACCACCGGTTGGCCGGGCGGCGGCAGATCCGGCTCGCCGCCGTCGCCGACGCGGAATTCATCACGATGCATCCCGGCTTCGGTATGCGCCGGATCTTCGACGAAATGTGCGCCGCGGCCGATATCCGTCCTCGCATCGCATTCGAATCGAGCGATCTCGTCACCGTCGCGGGTTTGGTGGCGGCGGGCCTCGGTGTCGCGGTGGTTCCGCTCGAAGATCCGGCCCCGCTGCCAGGAGTGGTGACGCTGCCGCTGGCCGATGCGGGTTCGGCCCGGGATGTCGGGCTGATCTGGTCTGCGGCGGGTCCGTCCTCGGACGCGGTGCGACGGTTCCGTGATTTCGCCGAGGATTGGGCGGTGCGCAGGCGGGGAATCCAGCTACCGCGGCGGTAATCGGGTGCCCTGCGGTAGCGACTTATTCACTGTGTGTTGTCAGTGGGGCGCGTTAAACTTTCATCATCAAGGCAGTCGAGACCGGAAAGCAGGCGGTAGCCACTTTTGAGAACACAAGGCGAGATCGGCGACCCATCCACACCCACGGCAGGCATCGGTGCCGGTGACAACGGTACGGGTCCCGCAGCACGGACCGTGCGTTCCAGCATCGAACTCGCTCCAGAATCCGTGTTCCCGTTCCTCGGTTCGGCTGATCAGAACCTGCGTGAACTCGAGCGGCTGCTGGATGCGGACATTCACGTACGCGGCAACTCCGTGACCCTCACCGGCAAGGCGCCCGATGTCGCGCTCGCCGAGCGGGTCATCGAACAGCTCGTCGCGCTGACCGGGCGTAATCGAGTGGTGACACCGGAGGCCGTCCGGCACACCTTCTCGATGCTCACCGAGGGCTCCTCGGAGTCGCCCGCAGAGGTGCTGAGCCTGGACATCCTGTCCCGGCGAGGCAAGACCATTCGGCCCAAGACGCTCAACCAGAAGCGCTACGTCGATGCGATCGACGCCAACACCGTCGTGTTCGGCATCGGTCCCGCGGGCACCGGCAAGACGTATCTGGCGATGGCCAAGGCCGTGCAGGCATTGCAGACCAAGCAGGTCACCCGCATCATTCTCACCCGTCCCGCGGTGGAGGCGGGCGAGCGCCTCGGCTTCCTGCCCGGCACGCTCAACGAGAAGATCGACCCGTACCTGCGCCCGCTCTACGACGCGCTGCACGACATGATGGATCCGGAGGCCATTCCGAAGCTGATGGCGGCCGGTGTCATCGAGGTAGCCCCGCTGGCGTACATGCGTGGTCGTACCCTCAATGACGCATTCATCATTCTGGACGAGGCGCAGAACACCACGGCCGAGCAGATGAAGATGTTCCTCACCCGCCTCGGCTTCGGCTCGAAGATCGTGGTGACCGGTGACGTCACCCAGGTCGACCTGCCGGGCGGCGCCCGGTCCGGCCTGCGGATGGCCAGCGAAATCCTCACCGAGATCGACGACATCCACTTCGCCACGCTCACCAGCAGCGACGTGGTGCGACACCGGCTGGTCGCGGACATCGTGGACGCCTACGGCCGGTTCGAGGAAGAGAACAGGCCACAGGTCGCGCCGCACTATGCGGGCAACCGGGCACAGCGCCGCGCCGCGGGCCGCAACGATCGGCGATAGTCAGCGCAGGAAGGCCGACGCCGCCTCGAGGCGGCGTCGGCCTTTCGTGTCCCGCGGTGATTTCCAACCGCCACGCAGCCTCCGGTCCGACGGCACAACCGCCGGGCCGTAGTCTTATCGGGTGAGTATCGAGATCGCCAACGAATCGGGTATGGACGTGCCCGAAGAAGACCTCGTCAGTGTCGCGCGCTTTGCCATCACCCAAATGGACGTGCATCCGGCGGCCGAGCTGTCGATGGTGCTCGTCGATCTCGACACCATGGCGGACCTGCACATGCGCTGGATGGACCTACCCGGTCCGACCGACGTGATGTCGTTCCCGATGGACGAGCTGGAGCCGGGCGGACGGCCCGACAGCCCCGAACCCGGCCCCTCGATGCTCGGCGACATCGTGTTGTGCCCCGAGTTCGCGGCGGCCCAGGCCCGCAAGGCAGGCCATTCGCTCGACCACGAACTAGCGCTGCTCACGGTGCACGGCGTGCTCCACCTCCTCGGCTACGACCATGCCGAGCCGGAGGAGGAGAAAGAGATGTTCGCGCTGCAGGCCCGGCTGCTCGAAGAGTGGTACGAGAGCCTGCGCGAGGAGCAGCGCCGCGCCGAACTCGCCGCCCGCGACGCCAGGTTGCTGGGGAAGGCGGGTTTCACTACACCGGGTGACGCGCTGGGCCCCGCGTGAGTTCGCTGACCCTCATCTTGTCGGCAGTCCTGCTGGTCCCGGTAGGCGGCGTGTTCGCCGCCGTGGATGCGGCATTGAATACCGTCTCACCCGCTCGTCTCGACGATATGGTCCGTATCGAACGGGCCGGCGCCGTCCGGCTGAGCCGGATCGTGTCCGACCGGCCTCGGTACGTGAATCTCCTTGTGCTGCTGCGCATCCTGTGCGAGATCAGTGCGACGGTGCTGCTCGCGGCGGCGCTGATCCCGCTCTGGGACGACGATTGGGCGCTGCTGTTCACCGCCGCAGTAATGGTGCTCATCGACTATGTCGTGATCGGGGTAGGCCCGCGCACCCTCGGTCGCCAGCACGCGTACTCCATTGCCTTGGCGGCCGCGGTGCCCTTGCAGTTCATCGGCGCGCTGCTCGGCCCGGTGAGCAGGTTGCTGATTCTGATCGGTAACGCGATTACGCCGGGTAAGGGATTTCGCAACGGGCCCTTCGCCTCCGAGATCGAACTGCGTGAGGTGGTCGAGATGGCCTCCGAGCGCGGCGTGGTGGCCGACGATGAGCGCCGGATGATCCAGTCGGTCTTCGAGCTCGGCGACACCCCAGCTCGTGCGGTCATGGTCCCGCGCACCGAGATGGTCTGGATCGAGGCCGATAAGACCGCGGCCCAAGCGATGTCGCTCGCGGTGCGCAGTGGGCACTCCCGGATTCCGGTGGTCGGCGAGAACGTCGACGATATTCTGGGCGTCGTCTATCTGAAAGACCTTGTGCCGTACGCAGATCGGAGCCGTAAGGTGCACGTGCGCGAGGTGATGCGCACGGCCGTCTTCATGCCCGACTCCAAGCCGCTCGACAGCCTGCTCGACGAGATGCAGCGCAGGCGCAACCATATGGCGCTCCTGGTCGACGAATACGGCGGCATCGCCGGGTTGGTGACCATCGAGGACGTGCTGGAGGAGATCGTCGGGGAGATCGCCGACGAATACGACACCGACGAGACCCCGCCCATCGAAGATCTCGGCGACGGCCGGTACCGGGTGTCGGCCCGGCTGTCGGTGGACGACCTCGCCGAGATCTACGGCATGGAGATCGAGGAGGAGGACGTCGACACCGTCGGCGGCCTGCTCGCGCACGCGCTCGGCAGGGTGCCGCTGCCCGGTTCGAAGGTCGTCGTGCACGGCCTGATGCTGCGCGGTGAAGGCGGCCCGGATGCCCGCGGTCGGGTGCGGGTGAACACCATCGTGGTGCGCAGGGCACTCGAGAAATCACGCAGCGACAAAGCCGAGTCCGAGAAATCGAACGGCAAACGCAGAGCCAATGGATCGGAGCGGGAGACCGTGCCCGATCGGGACCAGGATGGAGACAGCGATGACTGAATTGGATGCCGAGGACACCAAACTCGTGGTTCTTGCGCGAGGCGCGTTGGGCCGCACCGGTGGTGGTGCGGGTGCGGCGATCCGCGACACCGACGGCCGGACCTACGCGGCGGGCGAGGTCGCACTGCAATCGCTGCGCTTGACCGCGCTGCAGGCCGCGGTGGCTGCCGCGATCTCCAGTGGCGCGGAGGGATTCGAGGCGGCGGTGGTTGTCGGCGGCCGGTTCTCCGACGCCGGAGTCTCGGCGGTTCGGGAAGTGTCCGCCGAGGCGCGGATCGTCTTCACCGATCGTGACGGTGCGGTCTTCGACATCGTCGACGATGCTGCGGCCACCGAGGTGCACCGTGGCTGAATTCCGTTCCGGTTTTGTCTGTTTCGTCGGTCGACCGAACACCGGCAAGTCGACGCTGACCAATGCGCTGGTCGGTTCGAAGATCGCGATCACCTCCTCGCGTCCGCAAACCACCAGGCACACCATCCGCGGCATCGTGCACCGCGAGCACGCCCAGCTGATCCTGGTCGATACGCCCGGGTTGCACCGTCCTCGCACGCTGCTCGGCCAGCGACTGAACGACCTGGTGCGCGACACCTATTCCGAGGTCGATGTCATTGCGCTGTGCATCCCGGCGGATGAGAAGATCGGCCCCGGCGACAAGTGGATCGTCGCGCAGATCAAGCAGATGGCGCCGAAAACCACCGTCCTCGGCGTGGTCACCAAGATCGACAAGGTGAGCCGCGACCAGGTCGCCGAGCAGCTGATGGCGCTCTCGCAACTGCTCGGCCCGGACGCCGACGTGGTGCCGGTCTCGGCCGTCAAGGGTGAGCAGGTCGAAGTCCTCGTCGACGTTATCGCCTCGAAAATGCCCGAGGGCCCGGCCTTCTACCCCGACGGTGAACTCACCGACGAGCCGGAAGAAACGCTGATGGCCGAGCTCATCCGTGAGGCGGCGCTCGAGGGTGTCCGCGACGAACTGCCGCACTCGCTTGCCGTCGTCATCGAAGAGGTTCTCCCGCGCGAAGAGAACGAGGACATGCTCGACGTGCACGCGCTGCTCTACGTCGAACGCCCCAGCCAGAAGGCCATCGTCATCGGCAAGGGCGGCGCGCGCCTGAAGGAGGTGGGCACCAATGCCCGCCACCAGATCGAACACATCCTCGGCGTCCGGATCTACCTGCACCTGCATGTGAAGGTGGCCAAGGACTGGCAGCGCGATCCGAAGCAGCTCGGCAAGCTCGGCTTCTGACGGTGTGCGTCCGCACCCGGTGGGCAGGGGCGAACGGCGGGGTCACGACCGGTCGTGGCGCACGGCCACGGCGGTAAACCCCGCAGCGGGTTGGTTCACCACCAGGGGTCGGGCCGGTGTCGGTCCCAACGGAGTTCCGATTCCAGTTGGGCGGCAACGGAAACGAGCAATGGCTCCGAGTTCGCGGTGCCCATCAGCTGGGCGCCGACGGGCAGGCCGGTGTCGGTGAAGCCGGCGGGGACGTTCACGCTCGGCCAGCCGAGGACGTTCCACGGCCAGGTGTAGGGGCAGGCCGCGGTGATGAGGTTGTTGGTGGCATTGACGCCGATGCCGTCGATGTCTTCGGCGCGGGGTGGCGGGGTGGCGGTGGTCGGGGACAGGACGACGTCGAAGTCGCGGAAGAAGCTGCCGATTTGTTTGTGCAGCAACGGTTCTGCCTGGCGGGCCGCGAACAGGGCAGGGCCGCTGAGCAATTGACCGACGCGGACGTTGGCGCTGGTGCGCGGGTCGACGACAGCGCCGGGCATTTGCTCGTGCCGCGCCTTGATGCCCGCCATCGACCGTGGCAGGAACGTCGCGCCGATCATGACGCCGTAGTTCAGGTCGGCGACGGTGACGGTGTGGCCGAGCCTGCGCAGCGCGGTGGCGATGCCCTGGACCGCGGCCTCGACCTCGGGGTGCAGCGCAGTCCTGGTGGCGGTGAAGGGAATTCGCAGCGACAGTGCGATCCGCAGCCGCCCGGGATCGCGGCCGACCGCGTCCGAGACCCGTAAGGGGGCTGGGGTGTGCTTGTCGCCGGGATGCGGGCCTGCGGCGAGGTCGAGCAGCAGTGCGGCATCGCCGACGGTCCGGGCCAGCGGTCCGTTCACGGTGAGGCCGTGGAATGCCTCGGCCTCCGGCCAGGTGGAGATCCGGCCGCGCTGTGGCTTGATGCCGACGAGATTCGTCCATGAGGCAGGGATCCGAATCGAGCCCGCGCCGTCGGAACCCAGTGCGGCGGGCACCAATCCGGCGGCGACCGCGGCCGACGAACCACCGGAGGAGCCGCCAGGTGTGTGCGCGGCGTTCCACGGATTGCGGGTGTGGCCGAAGGCCGCGCCGCTGGTGAAGGGCAACTGTCCGAGTTCGCAGGTGTTGGTCTTCCCGACGATCACCGCACCGGCCGCGCGCAGTCGCCGAACCGATTCGGCGTCTTCGGTTTTCGACGCGAAGTCGCCACCGCAGCCGAATGCTGTCGGCATACCGGCGATATCGGTGTCGTCCTTCACCGCGATCGGCACACCGAGCAGCGGCAGGCGCTCACCCGCGGCCAGTCGCCGATCCGCTTCGGCTGCTTCGGCGAGTGCCTCTGCACGGCGCACGTGACGAAAGGCGTTGAGCGTCGTCTGGCTTGCTTCGATGCGATCGAGGACCGAACCAACTGCCGCGACGGAGCCGACGGCACCCTTGGCGATCGCGGCCGCGAGGTCGGCAAGTCCGAGGTCGTCGGTCGGCAATTGGGTGGGGTCCGCTACGAACATGTGAGCTCCGTCTCTAATTCTCTGCATATGCACGGTAGCGCGCATTTGGTCAACCGTCCACATCGGTGCGATCTGTCGGGTCTACGTGCGCACAGGCCCAGGGGTTCGTCGCGAATCTGTAGACATACATACGGTATGTATGTAACAGTGGATCGGTACCGCGAGCACCTTGGAGGAACCATGGGAATCAGTACGTCACTCGGCCGCACGCATGAGGTGGATCTACCGGGCGGCCGCATCCGATATCACGACACGGGAGAGGGGCCGCCCGTCGTGTTCGTACACGGCCTCCTGGTCAATGCCGATCTATGGCGGGAGGTCGTCCCGGTCGTCGCCGCGGCGGGCTATCGCTGCCTGAGTCCGGATCTGCCGCTCGGCGCGCATTCGATCCCGGTCCCCGACGCGGACCTCACGCCGACCGGCGTAGCCGATCTCATCGCCGCCTTCCTGGAACAGCTCGACCTCACCGACGTCACCATCGTCGCCAACGACACCGGCGGCGCGATCACCCAGATCCTGCTGACCCGTAAACCGGACCGCATCGGGCGCGTGGTGCTGGCCTCCGTCGACTCCTATGAGAGCTTCTTCCCGCCGCCGTTCAGCACACTGCCTGCGATCGCGCGCATCCCCGGCTCGCTGCGGCCGTTGACCGAGCTGATGCGCATCCGCGCACTGCACCGACTGCCGATCGCCTTCGGGTGGGCGGCCAAATACCCGGTGGCACCCGAGATCGTCGATTCCTATCTGCTGCCGAGCCGCAATTCCGCTGCCATCCGCAAGGACCTGCGGCGCTTCATCACGTCGGTGCACCGCCGCTACACACTGGAGGCTGCCACCCATTTCGCGGCGGTCCGGATTCCGGTGCTGGTCGCTTGGGCCCGCGAGGACAAATTCTTCCCGGTCTCCTTCGCCGAGCGCCTGGCTCATGACCTGCCGAACGCCACTATGACCCTCATCGACGACTCCTACACCTTCCTGCCGGAAGATCAGCCCGAGTTGCTCGCCGAAACGATTCTGGAGTTCACTCGGCTGCATGCCACGCCGTAGCCAGGAGGATCGCTCCCGCACCACGAAAGCCGCGCTCGAGCAGGCAGGCCGCCGCCTGTTCGCCGAGCGCGGCTTCGCTGCTACCTCGGCGGAAGAACTGGTCACCGAGGCCGGCGTCACCCGCGGCGCGCTCCACCACCACTACGGCGATAAACGCGGTCTGTTCCTCGCGGTGCTGGAGCAACTGGAGATCGAGAGCACCGCAGAGATCGAAAACGCCATCGGCGCGGTAGGCCCCGACGACATCATGACCTCCATGGCCATCGGCCTCGGCGTCTTTCTGGAAATCTGCCAGCGTCCCGAGATGATCCGGATCGGGTTGTTCGACGCCCCCGCCGTGCTCGGCTGGCAGGCCTGGCGCGAATTCGAGGCCCGCCACGGACTCGGACTGATCATCTCCGAACTGGAACGCGCCCGCGCCGAAGGGCTGATCCCCGACGTTTCGATCACTGTGCTCGCCCAACTGATCCTCAGCGCCGTCAGTGAGGCCGGACTGATCGTCGCCCACGCCGCCGACAAAGCCGCCGCCCGCTCCCAGGCCCAGCAATCCCTGATGCTGCTGGTCGCCGGCCTCATCCAGAACGGATAGCGCCGAACGGGGCGTGGCCGCGCACACGCCGAGAGGCCGCGTCACCATGTCCCGCTCGGCGGGATGAAGCGGTGGGTGCGTCGGAGGGTGGGTGTCGGGTGGGCGTGGGAGGATGGCCGGGTGCGGTTGTATCGGGACGAGGCGGTGGTGGTTCGCCAGCACAAGCTGGGCGAGGCGGATCGCATTGTCACGTTGCTGACCCGCCAGCACGGGTTGGTGCGCGCCGTGGCCAAGGGCGTGCGGCGGACCAAGTCGCGGTTCGGTGCTCGGCTGGAGCCCTTCGCCTACGTGGACGTGCAGCTGCATCCGGGACGCAATCTCGACACCGTCACCCAGGTGCACACGATGGAGGCCTTCGCCTCCGACATCGTCGACGACTACGGGCGCTACACCACGGCGTGCGCGGTGCTGGAGACTGCCGAGCGGCTGGCCGGTGAGGAGCGCGCACCCGCGCCGCGGTTGCATGCGCTGACCGCGGCCGCCTTGCGGGCGATCGCGGCCAAGCAGCGGCCGCACGAATTGATTCTGGACGCATTTCTGTTGCGCGCCATGGGTTTCGCGGGTTGGGCGCCCGCGCTGGACGAATGCGCCCGGTGTGCGACCCCCGGTCCGCATCGAGCGTTCCATGTCGCCGCCGGTGGCGCGGTGTGCGTGCACTGCCGTCCGCCCGGTGCGGCCACCCCCGCGCCGGGAGTGCTCGATCTGCTGATCGCACTGCGCCGCGGCGAGTGGGACGACATCGAGACCACCTCCGACGGAGTTCGCCGGCAAGCCAGCGGTCTCGTCGCGGCCCATCTGCAGTGGCACCTCGAGCGTCAGCTGCGCACTTTGCCCCTCATCGAACGCTCTCAGACCCAGCAGGCGCTCGGCGGGGCGGCCCCGCAACCCGCGGCCGCCGGCCACACCGGCTGATCAACCGCCCCGGCCCCTCCGGATACCCCGGCTGAGCGGCACCTCATGGCGTGCGCCACGCCACCGTCGGCACAGTGGTGTGCCTCCCGGCCGGCGAGGGTGGAGGGC
Organism: Nocardia sp. NBC_01009; assembly: GCF_045208035.1. Classification (NCBI taxonomy): domain Bacteria; kingdom Bacillati; phylum Actinomycetota; class Actinomycetes; order Mycobacteriales; family Nocardiaceae; genus Nocardia; species Nocardia sp. NBC_01009. Next base: position 3,089,054 of record NZ_CP108695.1, read on the forward strand.
GTTCCGAAGCGCGGGTGGCATCAGGCAGGATGGAGGCCGTGATCCTCCGTCGAGACTCTTCCGGGACCAGGTCGAACAGCGCGCGGCCGGATGCCCAGCGCATCGTCCGTCCGCCGTCGCAGCATCCCTCGGGGGCGCGGCCGCCGGAGTTGCCGCCGGAGTTGGTGCCCACCCACGTCGCACTGGTGATGGACGGCAACGGGCGGTGGGCGCAGGAGCGCGGGCTGCCGCGCACCGCGGGGCACGAGCGCGGCGAGGCGGTGCTGATGGACACCGTCGAGGGCTGCATCGAGATCGGCGTGAAGTGGCTGTCGGCCTACGCCTTCTCCACCGAGAACTGGCGGCGCAGCCCGGAGGAAGTGCGCTTCCTCATGGGCTTCAATCGTGACGTCATCCGCCGCAGGCGCGACGAGATGAACGAGATGGGCGTGCGCGTTCGGTGGGCCGGTCGGCGGCCGCGGTTGTGGCGCAGTGTGATCAACGAACTGGAGACCGCGCAGGAACTCACCAAGGACAACACCGTGATGACCCTCACCATGTGTGTCAACTACGGTGGCCGCGCCGAAATCGCCGATGCGGCAAGGGAAATCGCGCGTCGCGTTGCGGCCGGCGAGATCGACCCCGAGCGGGTCACCGAGGCGACGGTCGCCAAGTATCTCGACGAGCCGGATATGCCGGACGTCGACCTTTTCCTGCGGCCGTCGGGGGAGTTCCGCAGTTCGAACTTCCTCATCTGGCAGTCGGCGTACGCCGAATTCGTCTATCAAGACACACTGTTTCCCGATTTCGACCGGCGCAACCTGTGGGAGGCATGCCTCCAGTACGCTTCGCGTGACCGCCGCTTCGGTGGGACCAAATGAACGACGGCACCAACTGAACGGCGGCACGGATATGGACGCAGCGGTCACCCCGGAGCGGGAGCTACAGGCGCGGGCCGGCGCCTGTATGTCGCTGTACGACGTCGACGTACGCGTCGACCCGGAGGGTTCGCTCGGTTTCGAGTACGAAGGCGCGCTGTGCTCGCTGCGCGCGGTCAACTTGGCGCCCGGACTGGACGTGCTGACGCTGACCTGTGTGCTGGCCTGGGATCGTCCGCTGAAAACGCAGCTGCACAAGCGCGTCGCCGAACGCAACAGTGCGCTGCAGTTCGGCTCGATCACCCTGATCGCACACGGGCAGCTGGCCGATGTGATTCTGCGCTACACCTTCCCGGCCGCGGGCCTGGACGATCAGGCGTTGGCGACCATGCTGTTGCTGGTGCTGTCGGGCGCGGGCCGGGCCAGACAGGGTCTGCTGCCCTGATCGGTCGGCTGCCCGATCTCACTGTCGTCGAAAGCGTGCGACTGATCGGCACCTAGCATGTCGACCGCGTCCGGTCGAAGAGACGCTCGCCAGGGCGGTATCGCCGAGTGCGGCCGCATGCTCGGCAAATGATCGGGCGGTCGGAAGTAGCGGCTGTGCTTCGCACCCGGAACGAGTACCCGCACGACAGCGGTCCGCGCCGCCGAACGCCGCGGCTGGCGCTGAGCCGGAAACCCGGCCCCGCGCCGACACGGCGGAGGTCGGTCAGGTCGTCACGGGCTGTGCGACAGGTTCGCCGTAGGGGAGCATGGTCCGGACGCCGCGAGCCAGCGTTTCGGGGTCCGGATCGCCGATGATCAAGTGCTGCAACATGAATCCGGGAATGAAGCAGATCATCGCGGTCGCCACCGCGTGGGTGTCGGCGTCCGTGGGCAGCCAGCCCGCGGCGTGCATCAGGTCGGCGTACTCGTGCCACAGCTCGCGCATCGCGAGGATGGCGTCTTTGACGTACTCGGACGCCTCGGGATGGACCATGGCCAGCGCCCAGACCTGCGGAGCAAGTCGGATTGTGCCCTCTGGCCCGCTCTGCGCGACGATCAGCTGGGCGAGAGCGGCGACCAACTGGGCCGGGGTGGGCAGCGGGTCGCCGTGGATCAGTGTCGACATGGTCGCGCGCACGTCGACCATGGTCTGCGTGGCCAGCGCCGAGATCAGCTCGTTCTTGCTTTTGAAATACCGGTAGACCGCCCCGGCGGACAGCCCGGATTCGGCGAAGACGTCCTGCATGGATGTCTCGTGGAAGCCTTTACGGGCAAAGCACAGTTGCGCGGCGTCGAGGATCTGCTGGCGACGGCGTTCCAGGTGTTCTTCGCTGACTCGGGGCATGTCTCCAAAGTAAAACGAATGTCCGTTCTTGACAACTTTCCTGCCCCGTGTAACGGTGTTCTCATCGAAAGAGAACGAACATTCGATTTTCGGGAGATTGACATGAACACCACCCAGCGGGCGCTCGCTGTCGGCCTCGGTGCCGCCCTGCTCCAAGCGTTGATGCTGATCGCATTCGCTTGGCCTGCCGCCAATATCGCGCCGCGCGACGTGCCGCTCGCCGTCACCGGACCGCAGGCCGCCATGGTCGCCGACAAGCTCGGCCAGCACAGCCCCGATGCCTTCGACATCTCGAACCCGGCCGACGAAGCCGCCGCGCGCGCCGCCATCGAAGACCGTGAGGTCTACGGCGCGATCATCACCGGTGGTGGCGCGCCGCGGGTGCTCGTTGCCTCCGGCGCAAGCCCCGCCGTCGCTCAGCAGCTCACCGCGATCGCGCAACAGCTCTCCGGCGCACCGGCCACGCAGGTCGAGGACGTGGTCGCGGCCGACTCCGACGACCCGCGCGGCACCGCCTTCGGGGCCATGGTGTTGCCCCTGGTCATGTCGGGTATCGCAGCGGGCGTGCTGCTCAGCCTGCTGATTCCGGCGGTCGGTGGCCGAGTGGTCGGTCTGGTGACCTTCGGTGTCGCCGGTGGCCTGCTGAGCATGGCGATCGTCGAGGGGTGGATGTCGGTGGTGCCGGGTCCCTATCTCGGGCTGGCCGCGGTCGCGGGACTGGTGTCCTTCGCCGTCTCGGGTGCGGTTGTCGGCCTTGCCACCGCCATCGGCCGACCGGGCATCGGCCTCGCCGCGCTGACCATGCTGCTCATCGGCAACCCGTTCTCCGCCGCCACCTCGGCCCCGGAGCTGCTGCCGCAGCCGTGGGGCGCCATCGGTCAGCTGCTGCCGCCGGGCGCCGCCGCATCGCTCCTGCGCTCGGTCGCCTACTTCGACGGTGCTGGTGCCACGAAACCCCTTGTGGTCCTGCTGATCTGGGCTGTCGCGGCGCTGGCTCTGCTCGGTGTCGGCGCACTGCGCGGCACCCGCGCGGACGCCCCGCAGTCGCGGGCCGCCACACCCGAGCCGGTCGCGGCCGTCTGACTCGCTCGGCACAACCCGAAGGCCACCACCGCCCGGTCTGCCGAGTGCTGGTGGCCTTCAACAAACAAGGCAAGGCCACCCGGGGTCCGCGAACGACGCGTGGTCCTGATCCTTGTCAGACGGTGCGACCCGCTTTCGCGCAGGACTTGCAGGTGCCGAAGACCTCCATAGTGTGGCTGACCTCGGTGAAACCATGTTCACTCGCAATGGATTCGGCCCATGCCTCCACCGTGGGACCTTCCACCTCGACGGTGCGCCCGCAATGGCGGCAGACCAGATGGTGATGATGTCCGGTGGAGCACTGTCGATAGACCGACTCCCCGGTGTCGGTGCGCAACACATCGACGAGGCCGGCGTCCGCCAGCGACTGCAGGGTGCGGTAGACCGTGGTCAGCCCGATGCCCTCGCCGCGGCGGCGCAGCTCGTCGTGCAGCTCCTGCGCGGAGCGGAACTCTTCGATGTCGCTGAGCAGCGCGGCGATCGCACTGCGCTGGCGGGTACTGCGAATGCCCACCGGCTTCTGTGGGAAGACCGTCTTGTCCGTCACGAATTACCCTTCCTCGGCATGCGCCACGGCGTCGACAACGATGTGTGCAAGATGGTCGTCGACGAGTTCGTACAGCACCTCACGGCCCGACCGCTCGCCGTGCACGACGCCCGCGGACTTGAGAATGCGCAGGTGCTGGCTGACCAGCGGTTGGGTGACACCGAGCGCATCGACCAGCTCGTGCACACAGCGCGGCGACTCGCGTAGTTGCAGCACGATCGCGATGCGGACCGGGGCGGCGAGGGCGCGCAGCAGTTCGCCTGCGTCCTCCAGGACGGTCCGTGCGGGCACCGCGGCGGGCGCGGGCGACCGATACGGGTTGTGGGGATGAGCGGTGGCGGTCTCGGCGGTCATCGAACCAACTCCTTATTGGAAAGCGATTCCATTTTGATATGCACAGTTGCGCATGTCAAACGGGCTCGCCGCCGGTGTCGCCCTGTGCGGTGGAAATCCCATTGGCCGATGCCGATAGTCTGGTGACACTTGCAGCGTAGTGACTACGCGAATCCGTCGTCACTACCAATCCGACTCGCAGTGGATGGAGAATTCTCGCGTGGCACCCAAGTCGAAGGTGGACACCGTTGCCAACCTCGCCAAGCGCCGGGGTCTGGTGTACCCGTGCGGTGAGATCTACGGAGGCACCAAATCGGCGTGGGATTACGGTCCGCTCGGCGTCGAGCTCAAGGAGAACATCAAGCGGCAGTGGTGGCGCTCCATGGTCACCAGCCGCGAGGACGTCGTCGGCCTCGACTCCTCGGTGATCCTGCCGCGCCAGGTCTGGGTGGCCTCCGGCCACGTCGGCGTGTTCAACGATCCGCTCGTCGAATGCCTCAACTGCCATCACCGGCACCGGCAGGATCACCTGCAGGAGGCCTACGCCGAGAAGAACAACTTCGACGACCCGGACAGCGTCTCGATGGACGTCATCGCGTGCCCGAATTGCGGCACCGTCGGCAAGTGGACCGAGCCGCGCGACTTCAACATGATGCTGAAGACCTACCTCGGCCCGATCGAGTCCGAGGAGGGCCTGCACTACCTCCGCCCGGAGACCGCGCAGGGCATCTTCGTCAACTACAAGAACGTGGAGACCACCGCGCGCAAGAAGCCGCCGTTCGGTATCGCGCAGATCGGCAAGAGCTTCCGCAACGAGATCACGCCGGGCAACTTCATTTTCCGCACCCGTGAGTTCGAGCAGATGGAGATGGAATTCTTCGTCAAGCCCGGCGAAGACGAGCAGTGGCACCAGTACTGGATCGACACCCGGCTGGCCTGGTACACCGACCTCGGCATCGACCCGGAGAACCTGCGGCTCTACGAGCACCCCAAGGACAAGCTCTCGCACTACTCGACCCGCACGGTCGACATCGAGTACCGCTTCCGCTTCCAGGGCAGCGAGTGGGGCGAGCTGGAGGGCGTCGCCAACCGCACCGACTTCGACCTGAAGACGCATTCGGAGCACTCCGGCACCGACCTGAGCTTCTTCGATCAGAACACCAACGAGCGCTACACCCCGTACGTCATCGAACCGGCGGCCGGTCTGACCCGTTCGCTGATGGCCTTCCTCGTGGATGCTTACGCCGAGGACGAGGCTCCGAATGCCAAGGGCGGCGTGGATATTCGCACGGTGCTGCGGCTGGACCGCAGGCTCGCACCGGTGAAGGCGGCCGTGCTGCCGTTGTCGCGCAACGCGGATCTGACGCCGAAGGCGAAAGACCTGGCCGCGCAGCTGCGGAAGAACTGGAATGTCGAGTTCGACGATGCGGGCGCGATCGGCCGCCGCTACCGTCGCCAGGACGAGATCGGCACTCCGTTCTGCATCACCGTCGACTTCGACACGCTCGACGACCAGGCCGTCACCATCCGCGAGCGCGACTCGATGGCGCAGGAGCGAATCGCGCTGGACAAGGTCGAGGGCTACCTCGCTCAGCACCTGATCGGTTCCTGAGACCAACAGAACCGTCGAGGCCGTCAGCAGAGGTGCTGGCGGCCTCGCTGTTTCAACGCTGTGACGTCGTGTGTGATCCGACGGTCAGCCCGATGGCGGTCGGGATCAGCAACGCGAAACCCCAAGGCACCGCAACCCAGAACGGCCAGAAATACCCGGCGCCGGTCGCCACCCAGATCGTCAGGCACAGCGCGTTGACCGCGACCCATGGAATCCACATGATGACGACCCACGGCGGTATGCGCGGCGCCGCCTTCGGCGGATTCTGGCGAACAGGTAAGTCCGACAGGAGCGGAGTCAGTTCGCCATAGGTCTTGGCCGCATAGGCCTGCTGGATTCGGTCGTCGTATTCGTGCAGGGACAACCGCCCGTCATCCATCGCTTGCCGCAGTTGCTCGACGATTTTTTCGCGGTCTGCGTCCGATGCGCGCAGCGTGTCCTCACCCACGAAGGTCAGCTTAGATGCTGATGTGTTCGGCAGCAGCGTGATTCGACAGGCCATGGCACATCGAGCTCGTGCGCACAGTGATCTGTGGGTTCGGCGAAAATGCGGGCCTCGAGTCACAGAATCGACCGAGCCGTCCGGATGTCGGCTGGTGTCCCGGCGATGGATTCGGTTGTGCTCCAGACCCGGTGGGTGTGGGGTCAGTGGCAGTGGTCTGCGGTGCTGCCGTAGCGGTCGTGGTGGGGGAATTCGGCGACGTGTTTCTGCCTGCCGAGCGGGGTCAGATCCAGGTAGTTGTTCGTGCCGATGAGGATGTCGCCGCCGCGGGCGTAGGACGAATAGGTGTGGAAGACCGCGTTGTCGTCGTCACGCCAGAAGATGCTGGTGCCGGGCTGTTCGCCCTCGGCCTGCCAGGTGAGTCCCTTGGCCTGCATTTCCGCCTTGCTCGCATAGTTGTATTCGACGGGTGCGATGGACTCGTCCTGTGTCACGTGGAAGTCGTAGTTGAAGTCGCTGTCGAAGGACGAGTACATCGGGAAGGTCCAGCCCATGCGATCCCGGTAGCGGTTCAGCGTGTCCCACGGCCCGCGCGAAACGGCGACGAACCTGGTGTCGTTGTATTCGAGATGCTCGGTGTGACCGACGTTGTCGAGCAGCAGCGCGCAGCTGGGACAGCCCGCATCGAGGTCCCAGCGCCACATCATGTGATAGACGATCAGCTGCCGTTGCCCGTCGAAAAGCTCGGCCAGGCCGACCTTCCCCTTCGGCCCCTCGAATTCGTATTTCTTGTCGATGGCGACCATCGGCAGTTCGCGACGCCGGGCGGCCAGCGCATCCTGGCGATGGGTCTGTTCCCGTTCTTCGGCGAGCAGCTGCACACGCGCCGTCAGCCATTCGTCGCGGGAAACCACGGTCGGACGATTCATGACAATTCTCCTCGGGCTCCGATGAACACACGTCTGCGTATGTAGACCGGGCAGCCGAGCAGAAGTCATCGCATCGGCGATCAGATCGCCGACGTCGAGGGCACTGGACGATACTCGGGCAGCGCGGCGGTCGTCGACGGCGCCATGATGCGCTCCATGCCGGCAAGGGACTCCAGCAGCGGCGATCGCGCGATGGTGTTGCGCACCGCCATGCCGATCCGCGTCTTGGGGGCCATGAGGCGCAGGTTCGGGCCGATCTTCTGCTTGCGGTCCGCCAACTCGCGGTGGGTTTCCTCATAGCGACGGAAGGCGATTCGATGATCGCCACCCGCGGCCGTCAGCTCGCCCGCCAGCCGGTAGGCGCCGATCAGCGACAGCTCGGCACCTGCGCCCGAGGCGGGCGATGCGCAGTACGCGGCGTCCCCGACCAGCGCGATGCGACCGGTCGCCCAGGAATCCATGCGCACCTGGCTGAGGGCATCGACGTAGAGGTCGGGGTCGGCGAGCGCGCCTGCGAGGAGCTCGGGTATCCGCCAATCGGTTCGGTCCGCGAACGCGTCGGTGAGCAGGCGGCGCTCGGCAGCGGGATCGCGATGGTCGTAGTCGCGTTGTGGGCTGCGGAACATGAAGTACGCCTTGGCCTGGGCATGGTTGCCCGAGCGGTAGACGCCCGCCATCGTTCCCGGCGTGTTGAACACCGTCATCGTCCGGTCCTGGCCATGTGCCGAATCGGCGTTGCCGAAAGCGAAGTAGTGGTCCATATGGTGCACGAACCGCGATTCCGGACCGAAGACGAGACCGCGCACGGTCGAATGCATGCCGTCCGCGCCGATGACCAGGTCGAAGCGCCGGGGCCGGCCGTTTTCGAAGGTGACCGCGACACCGTCGTCGTCCTGCTCGAGGGATCGAATCGAATCGCCGAAGAGATACTCGACGGGATCGGCGTTGGCGTCGTGCAGGATCTCGACCAGGTCGCCGCGCATGATCTCCACCTCGCCGCTGCCGTACTTGTCCTGGATACCGGACATATCGATGCGGGCCAGGCCGCGATCCTGCGCGTCGACGAACCGCATACCGGCGACATCGGCGGCGGCCGCCCGTATCTGCGGCATGACGCCCATCCGCTCGGCAACCTGGATGGCCTGATCGCGGACGTCGACGCCCTGTCCGCCGGAGCGCAGTTGCGGCGCTCGCTCGACCACGGTGGGCCGGAACCCGTGTCGCGCAAGCCAGTACGCCAGTGTCTGCCCGGCGATGCTGGCGCCCGAGATGAGAATTCGCTCGTTCTTCATGTCCGCTCCTGCATCTCATAAATACTGACCTATGGTCAGTCGCGACCATAGGCTCCTGACCATGGGTCAGTCAAGGGCTAGAATTTTGCGGATGACCGATGACACTCGCGCCCGCATCCTGCGGGCAGCGCTGGACATGTTCGCCGCACGCGGCTATCACGCCGTCACCGTGCGGGAGATCGCCCAACATCTCGGTTTGACTAAAACTGCTGTGCTCTACCACTTTCCGAGCAAGAGCGACATCATCCCCGCGCTGGCCGAGCCGCTGCTGACCGAGATGGACGCCGTGCTCACGACGGCAGGCGGGCAGTCCGATCCCGAGAGCGCGCGGTGGGCGGTTGTGGTCGGACTGCTGGATCTGTGGCTCTCACATGGCCTGCTGCTGCAGATGCACATGCGAGACCAGGCGCTCTCGGCGCACGTCGCGACCTTCGGCAGGCTGCGTGATGCGGCTCTCCGCGCGCAAGAGCTGATCGCGGGCGCAGACGCCGACCTGGCCGCGCGGGTGAACGCCGCACAGGTCTACGCCGCACTCAGCGACCCGGTGGTCATCTTCGCCGATCGGCCGACCGCCGAGTTGCGCGCCGCGATCCTGGAAGGGGCACGTCGTCTCCTCGGTATGGCTGTGCCACAAGGAATCTCGACCGATTCACCGGTCGTCGCGGCGACGCCGCAGTCGAGTTCGGATCGGCGCAATCTTCGAGGCAGACCGGGCACGATGAGCGCAGCGATGGTCGAATCCGCGCGGCAGATGCGCGCGGCCGGCGCGTACACAGTCGATGGCATCGCCGCCGAGCTGGGCGTCTCGCGCGCAACCCTCTATCGCCACTTGTCGGTGCGGGGGGAGTCGCACGCGCCGGGAGAGTAATTATGAGACGGTTTGTGAGACGTGAGATCGGCCAGGGATGCGTAACTCGGAGCGACTGTCGTGCGATCGAATCGGTTGTCGGCACTTCGCGAAGGCGGGTGAGCTCGATCGCGCGGTCGATTCTCGCGCCGACTCGAGACTGATGGGCGAGCGCTTCGGCTGGTATGGATTCAGTCGGGCGAGTGCCCGGCTCCGGGATGTCATCCGTGGCCGTCGTGGTCCGGTTCTCTTCCCGCAATCTCTAAATTGCTGGAACTGTAAAAATATTGTGACTGTACGTCAAATGCTACCGTGAACCGGTGACCGAACTCGGATTGCGGGCGCGCAAGAAACTCCAGACCAGGCAGCAGATCGTCGACACCGCGGCGGTACTGTTCGCCGAACGCGGCTTCGACGACGTCACGGTGGCCGAAATCGCGCGCGCCGCAAACGTTTCCGAGAAGACCGTGTTCAACTACTTCGGCACCAAGGAAGACCTGATCTTCAGCGGAATGGACGATTTCAGCGCCGCCCTCCTGCAGGCGATCCGGGAACGGCCACACGGTGTATCGCCATTCGCCGCATTCGGCGAATTCGTGGTCCAACCTCGTGGCCTGCTGGCTGCTGAAGACCCCGACGCCATCGAACGCTTGGCCGCGGTGGCCCGAATAATCGACGACAGCACCACCCTGCAAACCCGTCAACGACAACTCTTCGACGCCAGCACCGACAGCCTCGCCACCCTGTTGGCCGAAGAGGCAGGCGCCACCGACACCGATATCGCCGCATGGGTTGTGGCCAACGGCCTGATCGGCGTACTACGCGCCATGCAGAAATACATCCACCGTGCGGTGCTCGCCGGCCGCCGCGGCCCCGACCTGATCAGTGACGTACTCGCTCAGGGCGAGCGCGCGGTCGAAGTGCTGGAGCATGGACTGGCCGACTACACCGTGCGCCGATAGGTGGCGTCTCCCCATAATTCGGGCCGTTCGTAATCTGGCCAGAACGTGTGGGAAGCCGAACGGCCGGTGCGATGCGGCGCGCAAAGCCCAGCGCGTCAGTGTGGACGACTTCGGACGACAGCGATGAAGTCGGTCACCGGGTGAGTCGGCCATCACGATGCGCGACTTCGGAACTGGGCGTTGTGCAGATCAGCGCGGCACGTCCCAGAAGGCGAGTTCGTGGTCCATGCCTGCCAGGAAGAGCTCTTCGGCGCGGGCCTGCTCGATGCCGGCCTCATCGAGCATCTGGGCGCAGCGCCGGGTCAGCGCGGCGAATCCGGGGTCGGCGTAGGTGTCGACCCAGCGGCGATAGCGAGGTTCGGCCGGTGGGTTGCGGGCGAGGATGCTACCGAGTGTCGAGTAGCCCCACATGCACGGGTACAGCGCGGCAAGTCCCTCGCCGTAATCGGCTGCCGACTCCAGTAGGAAGGCCGTATAGGCAACGCACGGACCGCCTTTCGTCGCGCCGTCGAGGTCGGCGTCGAACTCGGCGGCCAGCGAACGGTGCAGCGACAGCTCCTCGTGATAGGTGGCGTGGGCCAGATCCACCAGGTCGCCGAGGTGCGCTGCCGGCGCCTGCCAGGCCAGTCGGGAGAACACCCGGACATAGTCGAGCAGGAATAAGTAGTCCTGCTCGAGCCAGGATCGGAAGATCGGCTCGGCCAGGTCGCCGGTGGCGATACCGGCGACCGTGGGGTGTGTGAGTTGTTGCTCGACCAGCGGACGGCCGAGTTTCTCCAGATGTGCCGCGAGACTCATATATGCAGTCTCTCGCAGCCTGCGCGGTTTCCGGTTTGCACCCGGCTCGCAGTTGCCGCACGCTTGCGGTGTGTTGCGGGATGAGGACGATGTGGTGCGGGTACTGGCACCCTCGGAGGAGCGATTTGTACGCCACGGGACCTACACCGGTCGCTCCGTGTCGGTGGTCGGCGATCTGGATATAGACGCACTGAGCGCCGCGTTCGCCGCGCTGCAGCAGGCTTATCCGGTCGCGACCTGCCGCATTGTGGAGGATGCGGCAGGTCAGGGCTATCTGCTGCGTCCCGGGGTGCAGTCACCGGTCGGCGTCTGGGCAAACTTCGGTGATCCCGATACCGTGCGGTTGCCCGCCGAGCCGATCGATCCGGCGCTCCAGCTCGTTTACCTGGACGTCGTGCGGACGGACACGGCACGGTCGCGCATCACGTTGTTCGCCCATCACAGCATCGCCGACGCGGGCCACTGCGTCGAGTTGTTGGCGCGGCTCTGGGACCACTACACCGATTATGTCGAGTACGGAACGACAACCGTTGTGCCGCACGAGTATCCGCAGGCGCTGGAATGGTTTGCGGCGGCGCGTGGCATCAGCCGGAGCACGCCGTCGGGGTTCGAAGACGTCGCGCGGCCGCTCACGCCGCAGGAGCGGTCGGTTCCCGCCGACCCCGCCACTCCGGCGCCGAGCGCGCTCGTCCGACCGCGGCGGGCGGTGCTGGACCGCGCGGCCACCACGCGCATCGTCGGACTCGGTCGCCACCAGGGCATCACGGTCAACGGGCTGGTCACCGCCGCACTGCTGCGCGCCTACGCATCCGAAAAGGACGGAGCCGCAGGCGATCCGGTCCCGCTCGGCTGTCTGTACCCCGTGGACATGCGCTCGCGCCTGACCCCACCCGCCCCCGCCGCCGCAGGCACCAATATGGCGGGCCTGGCCTCCTTCGCCGCCGACATCGACGTCTCGGCCGGAATCATCGAACTCGCCCAACGGATTTCGTCCCGACTACACCACGACCTGGCCGCGGGCATCACCCAGCAGTCGGTGCTCCATTTCCCGGACTTCTTCGGCCCCGCCAGAGTCCACTCCCTGGCCGGCCACATCGCCGTGACCAACACCGGCGTCGTCCCCACCTTCCGAGTCCCCGCGAACCTCGAACTCTCCGACTACGAAATCGTCTATCTCTCGGCCCATCCGCGCCCCTCCGCAGGCGCCTCCGCCGCCGTCACCTTCCTGGTCTACACCTTCGCCGGTCGCCTCACCGTCGGCCTACTCGGCGGCGGCCCCAGCGCCGACCGACTCCTCTCCGCCGTCCGCAAAGAACTGACGGCCTTGTCGGAGGAAGCGCTCGACGGATGAGCTCCATGGTGGGGGCTATACCTTGACAATCCTGATCCCGTTGCCGCACAGCAGAGTCAGATCGTCCAGATCGGACGTCAGTACGGGGACCGGTGGTCTGGATGCGCAGGCATTGCCGAGCCATGCTCTCGTGCAGCGACACCATCTGGCGGCCCGACCGAACCGACAGGTTGCTGGTAGGCGGCACGCGCAGGTCGAACTCGACCGCAGCGCCGCCGCCGATGGAGTGCGGCGGCGGCTCGATCACGCCGAACGTCAAGCGTCTCTCGAGAACCAGCGGTCAAGCATCTCCTGAGCCCTAACAGTCGACAACGGCTTGCTATGACGCCGGCCTGCTGCCTGAGCATCGAACTAGCCTTCGGGGTAGAAGAGGAACAGGGTGCAGCCGGTTGTGGTGGCGGGCACGTGCCATGACCCGGCTGGTGCGTGCAGGAATGTGCCTGCGGGGTAGTCACGAGCGCCGTCGTTGAACGTGCCCGCGACCACGTAGACCTCCTCCGGGCCGGGTTCGTGGACATCACGGCGCGGCCACGCCGTGCCCGGGTCCATCTCCAACACGTTGGCGTGCGCACCGGACGGCCCTTTCCACAGTGGACGTACCCGGATCCCGGGGAAGAGCTCTCGGATAGGGGATTCGGTAACGGAGGCGGAGGTGTATCCCTCCTGGGCGAGGATCTCGAGGTGCATACCTTCCACGGTGCCGCGCGCGGCGGCGCCGAGAAAGTGTCGAGTAAGACACCATAGGGTATTTTTCTGCCATGCATCGTGTGGTGGCCTTGGTGCGGCCGGTGCAGTCGACGTTCGAGCTCGGCTGCGCTGTCGAGGTTTTCGCTACACAGCGCGATGGGATACCGCAGCACTACGAGTTCGAGGTGTGCACGGAGACGCCCGGCTCGGTGCCGACGACGGCCGGATACGCGATGTCCGTGCCGCGTGGCCTTTCGGCGCTCGCGTGCGCGGACACCGTGCTCATCCCAGGCTGGACGCCAGTGGAGGCGCCGCTGTCGGCCTGCGTGCGCCGCGCACTGTTGCGGGCGCACGCCCGTGGGGCACGGCTGGTCACGATCTGCTCCGGAGTGTTCGCGCTGGCCCGCACGGGGCTGCTGGACGGCCGCTCGGCCACCACGCACTGGGCGCGCGCCGCACAGCTGGCCCAGGAGTTCCCGCGGGTGCGCGTGGAGCCGGATGTGCTCTACGTCGACCACGGCGATGTCGCCACCAGCGCCGGGGCAGGTGCGGGAATCGACCTGTGCCTGCACCTCGTCCGGCAGGACCATGGCGCCGCGCATGCGGCCCTCGTCGCGCGGCATATGGTGATGCCGCCGCACCGCGAGGGCGGTCAGGCGCAGTACGCGCCACCCCCACCGCCCGCGGACGCGCTGGGTGGCCTCCTCGAATGGGCCGGCGCGCGTCTGGAAACACCGTTGTCGGTGGGCGCGCTGGCCGCGTATCTCAGCGTCTCGTCCCGCACACTGGCCCGGCGCTTCGCCGACCAGCTCGGCACGAGCCCGGGCGCGTGGCTGCTGTCGCGCCGAGTGGCCGAGGCACGCACTCTGTTGGAGGAGACAGACCTGCCGGTGGAGTCGATCGCGGCCCGTGTCGGGCTCACCTCGGCGGTCAACCTGCGCCGCCGCTTCCGCGCTCAGGTCGGCACAACCCCGAGCGCCTACCGGCGAGCATTCAGGGTCTCCTGACACACATCCAGTGAGCGGCAAGCTTGCAGTCGCCGGCCGCCCCAGGCTCGTCACGACCACGTCGCACGAACCCACGCGAGATCAGATTTCGCCGACGAACGACGTCAGAGTTCGCCGGCACAACCAAACTGGGGCCAATACCACAGCGATCCGCCACACCGAATCAAACCGCGGGATGCCACGCGTTCGCGGTGACTCGCGGCCGCGTGTAAGTGGACTCGGCTGCTTTCCGTTTGCGCACCCGCTCGTCTCTTCGACCCACGATGCGGATCGGCAGCCCCGGACCTCGCATCCCCGGACCGGACGAGGCCGCACAGTCGGCGAAGCACTGAGGGGACGTCCCGCGCGACCACCACGATGGATCGCGCGGGACACACCCTGCTTTGCCGGCTGCGGGGCTTACGGTGCGGTAGGAGCCGGGTCGGCGGCCGGGTAGTAGTAGATCTCGCGACGCAAGCGTTCCAGGTCCGGCGCTGCGGAAGCCGAGGTCTGTGTGTACCGCTCGGACTGATGCACCTCGAGCACGTTTGTCACGTTCTCGTAGACAGACACGCACTCCTTCACCTGGCCGGGCAGGCCGGGAATCATGCGGACGAGCGCGGGGAGGTAGCGGACCACCGCGTCGAGCTGGGCGCGTTGCTCGGCTATCTGGCGCTGCACCTGCTCGACTGCCTCGCGCCGGGTGCAGCCGGTCTCGTGACGGATCGCCCTTACCAGGTTGTAGGGGATATGGTCTGCCTCGTCTCGATCGAACCCGGCCAGGTCGTTCTCCATGGAGGTCACCCAGAAGACGTGTTCCTCGATACGGCGGATCACGGGGTGGTTGCGCAGCTTCGACGGCAGTTCCCGGTCCTGGTACACCTCCAGGCCGGCGAGGATGATGTCGAACCCGCTGGTCGACATCCGCAGCGGCAGGTAGTCGGCCGTGGCGGGAATGTAGCGGTTGATGCGATGGTGGGCTTCGCGTTCGCAGGCGTTGAACCATTCTTCGAGGTCGTCGAGGAACCGCTCCCGCCAGCGGGTGGTGCGGCCCTCGCGCAGGCGCGGCCACAAACTCGCCCACGCCGTCGGGAGCGCGCCGGGCCCCAACGGTTTCTCCGGGTCCTGGCGCAGCATTGCCACCGCGCCCCGCCGCAGCGCGGTGACGGCTTCCGGATCGGTCAGCCGCGAATCTTCGAACAGGTCGTCCCACGCAGCGATCAGCACGGCGATGGCGACGGAGGTCTGTTCATGGGCCGCGTCCGCCGGGGTCAGGGCGGCCTGTGCCGGGAACCGGAACGCTCCTGTCCACCGGTGGTAGTCGGCTTCGGCGGTGGAGGCGACAAGGCCGGTGTCCACCATCCAGCTCTTCAACCATGACATGGCCTGCGGCGAGAAGAGGTTACTGTCGGCGAGGGGTAACTGCGTTGAGGGCCCGGAGACGACACAGCGGGGCGTTCGCCGGTCGAGTATGGACCGAGCGTAGGTGCTCATCGCGTGGCAGGCGCGCGGGTCGACGGCGACGGCGGCAAGCTGACCGGCAGCCTGATCCATGAATTCCTCGGCCATCGCCTGTGCTTCCTCCACGGCGCCGGAGTCGATGACGAGCTCGCGGGCACGTGCGGCCTGCTCACCCGTCATTGCTCTGCGCAGCAGGCGGGCAAGGCTTCGGTCGCGGACAGCCGCGCGGATCACGGGCAACGTGTAGATGCCCTCGGGCAGATCCGCGTTGACGGGCTTGCCCATCTCGTCGGCAGTCGAAGTCAAATCGAGGATGTCGTCATACAGCTGGTAGGCCAGCCCGAAGTGTCGACCGAACCCGGCCAGTGTCTGTTCGTGCTCATCGGAGCGGCCGGCCTGCATCGCGCCCACCCGGCATGCCAGCGAGAGCAGCGCCGCTGTCTTGCCGTCGATCGCGTCCAGGTAGGACTGCTCGCTGCGGGAGGCCACATACTGGTCGGCGGCCTCGATCACCATGCCCGCGCACATCTGCTCACCAGCGATCGCACCCGCGAGCCCTTCGCGCTGGCCGAGTTCGATCAGTATGCGCCCGCCCGAGGACGTCACGCAGTCCCCACCCAATACGGCCATATGCGAACCCCACACCGTGTTGGCACTGGGGCGGCCGCGACGCTGATCCGCGTGATCGATGACGTCGTCGTGATACAGCGAGCCCAGATGCAGCAACTCCACCGCAGCAGCGGCGCGCACCACCCGGTCGTCGGCCGGGGCCGCGGGACCGGTGAGCAGGTAATACGACAGCAACGTCAACGTAGGACGCACCAGACGACGAGATGTGTCGGGCCCTTCATCGGTGAGCGCAGTCAACTCGGGGCGGCCCTCGAACCGCACCGGTCCGAGAACGTCACGGACACGGTCCAAGTCGGCATCCAGGTGCGGGAAGACAGCGGAATCTATTTCACGTGGCACGCGGGAACTCCTGACTGGTTACATCGGTCATCTACAACACCGCCGATCAATGGCAATTCGACACCACCTGGCGCGGAAGATGTTGGTATCGGCCATTTTTGATGCCTCCGCAGCTTGGGGGAGATCGGGTTGGTGAGTCCCGCTGGGGGCGAGTGCCTCCCCGATCTCGAGTTGGTCGCCGACTAGCATCCCCTCCTGAAACCCGTTGTATAAATACATGATTCGGCGGAGTCGAAGACCGGGCCGACCGAAGAAGGCCGAGCCGCTGGCAACCGAGGCCCGGCTGTCGGGAATTGGTGCGAGGTTCCGCTTTCGCGGAGGTCGCGGCTGCCCGCACTTCATCGCGCTCCACGGCCGTCCGATGCCGCTCATCGGCGTGCTTGTCGGCCAGCTTTTTCGCTCCTCAGCCAGCGCCTCGGCGATTCGAAGCTGAGTGTGCGCGTGCGTCAGCTCCTCATCGGTGACGGTAACCATATGGATGATCTCGTGCTCCGCCGCGCCCGCCGCTCCGGCTGCCTCGATAACCGCGCGCGCATCTGGCGCGATGGACTCGGCGGCCCGAGCAATCACCTGAGCGGCAGCCTGGAACTGCTCGACGAGCAGAGCGAACCTGCTCGCGCGCTCCGGTGACCGGCTCTCGGCCTCGACAGCAGCTTCCTCCAGCACCTGCTGAAGCTCAGCGGCGTGTGGTGTAACGAAAGGGATATAACAGAAGTGGAGGGCGCGGATCGGCACCTCATCCGAATCTCCAGGAACCTCGACTGAGGGTGCTCGGTGCCGGAAGCCGCTCGGGTGCCCGATCTGGTCTTCCGTCTCGCACTGGCCGCGGTGGCGGCATCACCGCACCGACGCCGCGTGAGGAAAAGACTGTCGGGTCGGTGGGTTCGTGGAGAATGCTGGATAGCACGGCACAGGTGGCGATCGACGGAAGCGGGTGTTGCGACGGTGCGGAGCAAGAGAGACCGGAGACGCGGTGGGCTCGGTGCCGCCGCCGTCGGTGTCGCGGCGCTCGGCGTCGGCGAAGTGGTCGCCGCGACGCGGGGCGATTCGCTGATCGATGCCATCGGCCGGGCGTTGACCGATGTGGCGCCGGTTCCGGTCGTCGAGGCCACCGTCGCGCTGTCCGGCAGGCACGACAAGGCCGTCATTCGAATCGGAGTCGGTGCGGGCGCTCTCGCGGCCACCATCGGTCTCGGCGTACTGCCAGATCGGGCGCGCACCGCCGCTGTCGCCGCATTCGGCGCCGGCGCGGCCGCGCTCGGGCTGCGGCAGGCGACTCGATCCGCGGCCACCCTCGCGGGTGCGGTCACGGCCGCAGGTGTGCTCGGTGTCGGCCTGCGCAAGCAGCCGCGCGGACTGATCGGCTCGCTCGCGACGGCCGGTGTGGGTGCCGGGCTCTTCGTGGCCGCGCGGGCGCTGCATCGTGACCTCGACCGTCGCCGGGACGAGGCGATCCAGAAGGTCGGCCCGATGGGCAGTCTCGCCGCGGTGCCGCAGGACGGGCTCGAGGACGAGCCGGGGCTGTCGTCGCTGATCACCCGCAACCGCAGTTTCTATGTGGCCGACGTCAATCCGAGTCCGCCCCGGATCGACCCGACTCGCTGGCGGCTGTCGGTCACCGGCATGGTCGCGCATCCGCTGCGGCTCTCGCTGGCCGAATTGGCCGCCGACGCACTGGAATTCGATGCGGTGATGGTTTGCGTGCACAACCGTCCCGGTGAGGGTCGGGCAGGCAACGCCCGCTGGTTCGGTGTCCCGCTGGCGAAGCTGCTGGAGCACGCGATCCCGGAAGTCGGCGCGACCAGGCTGGTGACCAGGGCCGTCGACGGCTACACCATTTCGCTGCCGATCGAGCCACTGCGCTCCGGGGCGTGGCCGGGGTACCTGGTGGTCGGCATGAACGGCGAACCGCTCGCACCGGAGCACGGCTTCCCGGCTCGCGTCTTCGTCCCCGGTCTTTACGGCCAGTACACCGGCGCGAAGTGGCTTGCCGAACTACAACTCACCGACGACACCCACGTCGACTACTGGGTGCGGCGCGGCTGGCCCTCGGAGCCGATCTGGGTCACGCCACAGGCGCGCATCGATGTTGCCGCGCCCGGTCGTGCGGCGGCGGGTACCACCACCGTCGCGGGTGTCGCCTGGGCGCCGCCGCATGGTGTCGCGGGTGTCGAGATCCGAGTCGACGAGGGGGAGTGGCGCGCGGTCGATCTCGGCACCGAACTCGCCCCCGCCGCCTGGCGTCGCTGGCGCACCACCATCGAACTGCCTGCGGGTGCACACTCCGTGCAGGCGCGCGCGATCAGCCGCTCCGGCGAGGTTCAGGACGGCAAGGACCGCGCGGCGTTCCCTGCTGGACCGAGCGGCTTCCACACCGTGACGGTTCGGGTCTGAGGGCGGCGTTCCTGCCCCAGGACATTCGTCCGGAGGCAGGTCGTCGGCACTACCGGTTGAGCCGAACACATTCGGCCCCGAGTTCAGCTCTCCGCATCCCGGCTCGGGGACGCCGCCCATTCGTTCTCGCTGGTCGGTCTCTGGGTCGCGGAGTTCTTGGCGTCCTTGGTTGGCTTCCGGGGCGCGGACTTCCTGAAGCAGGCGACCGCCGCCGGACATGCGGTAGAGCGTGACCGCGTCGCACGGCAGCGGCCGGAAACGCACTGCGCGCCACCGAAAGCCCTGAGGCCGAGCTGATTACGGTCACACGGTAGTGATCGGCTCCTGGAGTTCGGTGACCCAGCCGCTCGGATCCTCGGTGTATTCGAGAGTCACCTCACGGGCATAGCCCGCCGACTTGTAGCCGTTCGCGTCGATCCAGCGGCCCAGCGCCTGCCACGGCTCCAGGACGTTGTCCATGCTGCCCCGGTGGATGACCGTCGCCGCGTGTGCGATGGCGGGCAGATCGACGACAGCGAAGTCGTGCGCGGCATCGGGCTCGATGTCGACCGGAACGGCCGCATGCACGAGCACCGAGCCGTCGCCCGTCGTGTTCTCGTCGTAGTACGCGATCGCGGGACCCGCGATCGCCACCCCGGCCTGTTCCAGGCGTTTGCACACTTCCTCGAACAACGGGCCGACGACAGGCCCGATCGACTGTGGTTCGAAATCACCGGCTACGCCGGTCAATTCGGCTACTCGTACCGCGGGGATGGACTTGATCACCACATCATTGGCAGGCATGGCGCCCTCTTTCTCGATGATGCGGAGCCTCGTTTCGACCTGGACGAGCCGGGCGCGATCGTCGCTGATCCGCTGCTCCAGTTCCGCCCGGCGCAGCGTGAGCATGCCGCGCAGCGCGGCGCTGTCGACCCGGTCGTCGAGGATCCGGCCCACCTGTTCCAGCGTGAAGCCGAGATCCTTCAGCGCGACAATGCGATTGAGCCGAGCCAACTGCCCGGCCTCGTAGTAGCGATAGCCGCTCACCGCGTCGACCCGATCCGGGCGCAGCAGCCCGGTCGCGTCGTAGTGCCGCAGCATGCGCACCGATACCCGTCCGTGTCTGGCGAAGTCTCCGATACTGAACATGACGACTCCTGGTCTATGGCCTGACACGGTGTCAGGGTCAAGGGTGTTGTCGGAACCACCCGGTGTTCGTCAGAATCGGCCACCGCGGCTAGTCCGGCGGGACCCGGAAGAGCCGCCGTAGGAGCCCGGGCGATAGCCGCCCGACCCGGACCTGCCACCGCTCGCCGCGCCACGCAACAGGCCATCGATGAGGATGCCGCCCAGCACCGCTCCTGCCTGCGCGGTGCCGGACGGTCCCTGACGGCTCTCCCAGGCCCGCACACTGGCCTGGGCCTCCTGCAGCGCGCGCCCGGCCATGTCTGCGGCGGCCTGCGCGTGCGCGAGCGCCTGCACCGGATCGGTGGCATCGAGCTGCCGGGCCGCATCGAGATTGCGCTGGGCCTCCGAGAGCCGGGTGCGCGCGTCGGCGTCGATGCCACCGCGGCGGGTGGTGATGTAGTCGGTCGCGGCATCGAGCCGCGTGTGCGCGTCGGTCAGCGCCCGCTCCAGCCTGCGTCGTAGGTCCTCGACGGCCAGTTTGCGATCCGTCGCCGCCGCGTTGGCTCGGTCCAGTTCGGCATCGGCCGCTATCGCGTCGTGGAAGGCATCGAGCGGATCATCCGTCGCGTTGGCCGTTGCCTTCGCCAATGCCGCCTCCGCCGCGGTGATGGCGACGGCGAATTCCGGACCACCGTAGGACACAAGAGTTTTCGCGGTCGCGATGTCGGAGCGCAGCTCCTGCAGTGCGGCAGGCAGCCCGTCGGTCGCCTGCTGGATATTCGCGGCCGCATTGTCGACGGCATCGAGCAGGGCGCGGGCCTGGCCGACCGCCGCCTCTGCGGCGCGGATCGCGGCGACCGCGCCGCCCTGCTTGCCGACCGGCTGGGCAAGAACGGCACGCCCGTTGTCGATGTTGTGTTCCGCGAAGGCGATTCGCGCACGCGCCATGGTCACGTTGTCGCGGATCGGTGCGAGCACGCCGGCCGGGTAGGCGGTGGTGAGCCGGGTGAGCTCGGTCTCCGAAGCCGGTGTGCGTCCGGTGAGTTCGACCAGATCCCTGGTCAGCGCGTCCAGCCGGTCGGCGGCATTGATGAGCAGGTCGCGCATCACGTCGAACTCGGTGACCTGGGCGTCGAGCTCCCGGTCGGCGCGGCCGACCGTGCCGATCAGATCGACGAGCATGGTCCGCTGCTGGTCGGAGGTTTCGGGGATGTCGTCGTCGAGCTGCTGACGGATCGAAAATGCCTTGGAGGCGGCCGTTTTCGCGTGGGCCAGCGTAGTGCTGAACGGGGTGACCGCGGTGGCCCCGAACTCGCCGGTCGCAAGCTCCAGCTCTTCACCGCTGGTGCGGATCGCATTGTCGATCTCGACAAGCACCTCCCGCGACCGCACCTGCAGCACCTCCAGCGACAACGCCCCGAGCGCCACGCTGTTGTCCGGATCCAACTGCCGCGCGGCCCGCAGTTCGGCGGTGCTGCGGTCCTTGCTCCGCTTGCGCGAATACAGCACCAGCCCGCCGACGACGAGCGCGATCACCAGCCCGACGATCAGCAACGCGCGAACGCTGACGCCGCCATCGCCGTGCATGGCCGAATCCAGGCCCTCGGCGGTCGCGATCCCGGCCTCGGCCCATCTGCTCTCCCGCAGCGCGGGCTCGACACGCGTAGTGAGCAGGCTGTCGAGCTCGGAATCGCTGACGCCGCTCGGCAAGTCGCCGTAGAACCAGTAGTCGCGGGTCTGGGTGGCCACGGCGAGCAACAGGTCACGCCTGCCGAAACCGGACAGCGTCGCCGTGCGCGCGGCCCATGTCTCGGGACCGAGTCCGTCGAAGTCCTGCACGTAGACGATCCACAGTCGAACCTGCTGGTTGGCGTACAACTGGTCGACGGCCGAGCGCACATCGTCGAACTGTGCGCGGTCGAGTACCTCCACCGAGTCGACCACATAGGTGCCCAACCGGCTCGGTGGCTCGGCCGTCGCGGTCGCAACGCCGAGCAGTGCGATACCCGCGAGCAGCAAGGTGATCGTCGCCCGGACAGACCAGCGGGCTCGACGATGCGGCAGCAGCATGGCACGAATGTATCGCGAGCACCCACCTGTCGCAGACACCCTGGATACGATCGAGGGGTGATCACGATCGATCTCCCGTACACCGGTCATGTATCCCCAGGATCGAATCCGCAGCAGCGCGATATTCCCGGTGGCCGAATCGTCAAAATGTCCGTCGGCGGCATGGACAACAACTGTTATCTCGTGCAGTGCACCGCCACCGGAGCCGCACTGCTCATCGACGCCGCCGACGAACCCGACCGCATCGAGGCGCTGATCACGCAGGAAGCGCCCGGTCGAATAGTCCTGATCGTCACCACCCACCTGCACCGCGACCACTGGTTGGCGCTGAAGGACATCGCGGCCGCCACCGGCGCGCCCACCGCCGCCCACCGCCTCGACGCCGATGCCCTGCCGATCCGCCCCGACCGCTTGCTGGACGACGGCGACCTCATCGACATCGGCGACCTGAGTTTCGAAGCAATCCACCTTCGCGGCCACACTCCGGGCTCTGTTGCGCTGGCTCTCATCGACGACAGCGGTGTCGCGCACCTGTTCACTGGTGATTCGCTCTTTCCGGGGGGTCTTGGGCGGACAACAAATCCAAACGACTTCGACTCGCTGTTCGCTGACGTGACCAGCAAAATCTTCGATCGGTACCCGGATGACGCGTTCGTCTATCCGGGTCACGGGGATGACACCACGCTCGGTACTGAACGGCCGCAGCTGGGGGAGTGGCGGAGCCGGGGCTGGTGATCGAATCGTCTCGCGAGTCGAACACAGTATGTCGAGTCGCCGGGTCGCTGTTTCGCGGTGCACTCTGGCTCGCTACGGTCGCACTATGACCGGCAGGGAGACTGCGGAATGGGCCGAGCAGCTGGCCCGTGAGTACCTAGCGCCCCTGCCGCGACGCCTCGCACACGTCGAGGGTGTGGCTCGGCAGGCCGCGCGGGCAGCGATCGTGTGGACGATCCTTCATTGCTGGTGACCGCTGCGTGGCTGCACGATATCGGCTACGCCCCAGATATCGCGAGAATCGGGTTTCATCCGGTCGACGGGGCTGAGTTCTTACGCGAACGCTGAATCAGTGACCGGCTGTGTGGTCTGGTCGCAAATCATTCCTGCGCGTGCGTCGAGGCCCGGCACCGTGGAGTTCGTATCGATTGGCCCGACGAGGAATCAGAAGTGCGAGACGCGCTGTGGTGGGCGGATATGACCACGACTCCGTCAGGGGACGTCACCGAGGTTCGGGAGCGTATTGCTGAGGTTCAGGAACGCTACGGACTGGAGCACATAGTTGCTCGATCGGTCGCTGAGGCCGCGCCGTATCTGCTGGAGGCGGCGGAGCGGACGGAAAGCCGAATGGGCTCGCATTCGCTCATGCTCACGACGATTGGGGCCGGTGTACGAGATCAACAGCCGCCATGTTGAGCCGGGATACCTCTATCAAACCCGCCGCGGCGGAGGTCTTGTCGTCGACGGGCGGTGGTCGGCCTGTGATACACCCGCCTCACATCGATCGGTGACAACAGCGTCCTGCATTCGGTAACAACTTTCGCCGTCGTTGCGGCGGGGCCCATTGTGCAACCTCGTCAGGCTGGTGCCGGCCGCGCTGGGTTGGATAACGCCCAGCTGGTCAGTTCAATTGTCCTGTCGGACCCGATTCGTATGCTTGAGTGACCTGGTGTGGCTGGCGATGATGAAGGGGCAACTGTGCAAGCATGGGCTTTCAAATCCGTTGGGGAGGAACGCAGCTGGCAGAGCAACGACGGATATGCGGATGTGCTCGGCTCGGTGTATGTGTACGACAGCGGCGTCGGGAACCACTTGATGGTGACTGTGGGCGACATGATCGTGGTCTACGGTCGAGAGGTCGTGCACGGGGTGTCCCTAATCGACCACATCGACTCTCTCCCGGGACGAAAGCTGCGACGAATGTGCCCCAACTGCGGGCGTACAAGCATCGATCGGCGCGTCACCAAGCGGCCGATGTACTTGTGCGGCAAGTGTCGAAGCGAGTTCGACGTGCCTGAAGAGCGCCAGGAGCCGGTCATTCTCTACACCGCCAGCTATGGAACACACTGGCAGTTGATTGACGGTGCGCTTACAACCGACGACCTCGAAACCGCGGTGAAGACACGCGATCGGCAAAGCGCGATCCGGCGTTGCGATCTCGGTGAACTCTCCAAGCTCCTCGACCGCATCCACGCCCGCGTGCCCAAGCACACGTGCGAGTGGGCTGCCACTCCCGCCGGCGGGCATCGCGTGAGGACTGTTGCCGTGCGGATCAACCAAGACAAGTTCCGTCGGGTGCTGTTGCGCCACTATGGTCTTCGCTGCGCAATCACCGGCGACAATCCCGCGGAAACCCTTGAGGCAGCGCACCTGCGCAAGTTTGCCGACCACAAGTCCCACGACCCCCGTCAAGGGTTGCTTCTGCGCGCGGACATCCACAAGATGTTCGACAGCGGCCGCATGGCAGTGTCACCCGACACCATGCGCCTGGTTGTCGCCCCTGCTCTGGCGTCCTACCTCCACTATGACCAGTTGCGGGACACCGAAGTGAAGGCAGAGCTGGATTGCGATGCGGTGCGGGAGCACTACACCTGGGCCACCGCGAGCTGGTAGTTCACCGGACGGCTGGTGCGGTGGTGCCGCTCACTGCGGTGCTTCATTGATCAAAGTGGTTTCGAAGTGGCGCCGACGTGCTGGGCTGGCACGCCGACGCCACATCACTGCAATCTAGGGGTTCGCCAGTATGAGGTCTGCGAAAGCCTCGGTACGCTCATCTATAGCCTGTTTCGACCATTCGCTGTATCCGAGGACCTGCATGCTCCGAGAAAAATCTGAAACTCTAGGCTTCAGATACTTTTCCTGCTTTTCTGTCAACTCGCGGTTGCCTGCCGATGAATTCTTGCCTTTACTCAATAGAACGAGATTCCCGGCCTTGTTTACAGAATCATCTATTTCGCGTTGATTGAACCATTTCCGCCACTGGCTTCCAGACCCTGGATTCTGTGGTAGCACATGCTCGATGGAACGCACTGTAAAGTATCTTGGGTCATGAAGCTCGCTAGCGGATATCTCTGCTCGCAGAAGCATGTATTTGCAGTACCCTGTTGAATAGAAGTTAGGTACAAGGCAAGCGTCGCGGATGTCGTGGACGGAAGGCTTTACTGCTGCGACGGCATCGGAGCCCGACCTGCCGGAGTCGATGGCCTTCAATAGATCTGTATATACGGCGTAGCGCTCGTCCTTGCGCATCGCCATTGCCCAATGTCCCAGATAGACTTTCTCGATAAAGAGCAGGTAGGTATAAATGCCTTCCTTGCCGAACGAATGGGCGTAGGACAGGACGCAAGCCTTCCACTCGGAGGCGTGAAAATGGCCAACCATTGCCCACATCATAGTTTTGAATCTGGTATCTTCCTCGTCTCCTTCCATGAAATCCCGATCAACAAAGAGTTGCTGATACAACTGGGCAAAGTCGTCGAGCTCGTCGAGAAAGCGCTTGCCGCGAGTGGGCATTGCTGGCCGATCGAAAACGCGATGCTGAAACTCATTCAACAGGTCTTGTTGAGGTTTGTCTTTGACGTAGATCAGTCGAAGCAAGTGAAATAGATCCTCGAAGTTCCGTTCTCCAAGATTATCTTCCATTGCCTCCCAGTTATGCGCATATCGTCTGCGGCTACTCTCATCCGCGATGATACTGGGCTCGATATTGCGCGCTTTGAGTATATCAATGCGGCGAAGCTGCTTACCGCGATCGTTGACTACGGTAGCCGGAAGGGGGTCGGTGTGTGTCCTCGTCATAGGCGTTAGGCCTGCCTGGGGCACGCAGTGTGATGGTGTTCAGGGCGGCAACCCGTGGTTGATTGATGCGTGTGCATCAATTCCGTTGAGGCACAAGCACCAGTCAACTGCCACCAGTGGCGTGCTTCAGACGTCGCCGACCGGCGAGGTGCTGGGCGCCCGTTGGGTACCGAATCAGCTGCGGCGGAAGCCGGGGCTATGTACTGGGTTCGTTGTCGCGCTTTAGATTTCGCATCGGTTCTGTTGGTGAGCGGACATAACGTCAGTGACTGGGCCCCGATGGCAGGTCCACCGGCTATGCGAGTTGTAGTTGCTGCTCGAACTCGGTCGGTACCCATTGCTCACGGAATGCTTGCGGGGTAAGGAAACCCAGCGATCCGTGTGGCCGGTAACTGTTGTACTCGATGCGCCAATCCTCGGCAAGGACCCGCGCCTCGGTCAGGGAATGAAACACCTCGCAGGACAGGAACTCGTCGCGGAAACGCCCATTGAACGACTCGCAGACACCGTTCTGCCACGGCGATCCCGGATCGATGAACGAGGCATCGACCCCGGTGAACCGGCACCAATCCCGCATCGCGTGTGCGGTCATCTTGGTGCCGTTGTCCATGCGAATGTGTGTTGGCTTCCGCCCGGTTGCCACGATGATCTCGTGGAGCACACCGACCAGCTGATCGGCGGTGCACGACCGGAATGCCCTGGTAGCCAAAGCTTCCCGCGTAAACTCGTCGACAATGTTGAGGAACCGGACTTGTCGGCCGTCGACGGTGATATCGACCTGGAAATCCAGGGCCCACATCTGATCTGGAAACGACGCCTTCAACCGCTGATTCCGACCCGGCCCGATGCGGCGTTTCTTACGCACTCGACTCGGTCGCTTCAATCCCTCCTCACGCCAGAGTCGTTGGGTGCGTTTGTGATTGGTGACCAGACCTTCGCTGCGGCACAAAGCGTGGGCCTTCCGCCAGCCCCACCGCGGATGACGCCGGGAGATCGCGCGCAGCCGCTCCCGCAGCGTCCGTTCGACCTCGGCGACCGCCGGCGACCGACGTTGCACCGACCGCGACTGCCCCACCACTGCACAGGCGCGGCGTTGCGAGACCCGAAACCGCTGCTGCAAAACCACCACGGCCCTGCGACGGCGGTCCGGGCTCAGTAGTTTCCCCGGTTCACTTCCTTGAGCATGTCGATATCGAGGGCCTGCTCGGCGACCATCTTCTTCAACCGCGCGTTCTCGCGCTCCAACTCCTTGAGCCGTTTCGCATCGTCGGATTTCATGCCGCCGTACTGGGCTTGCCAGCGATGCCAGGAAGCCTCGGAAATCTCGAGGTGCTTACACACCTCCTCGATCGAGAATTTCTCCCCGATCAGCTTCTCGCCCTCGCGCAACTTGCGGATGATCTGCTCGGGGGTGTGTCGTCGTCGCGCCATGTCGTGATCTCGTCCTCCTGCACCCATTCTGGTGCATCAGAACTCTCACAACCGCTGGACCTGCTCAAAGGGGTCCAGTCATCAGGGCTGTTGGTAACGACGACGCAGCTGTTCGAGGTTGTGTCGGCTCGTGAGGGTGTGGGGGTGATCGGGCCCCAGCACGCGCAGATAGTCCATGAGGAGTTGTTCGAAGTCGTTGATGGCGCCGGCGATGTCGCCGCTTTGCCCTCGCAAAGTGGCGAGGTTGTTTCGGGTGGTGAGGGTGTCGGGGTGGTTGGGGCCCAGCACGCGCAGGCGGTCGGTGAGGAGTTGTTCGAAGTCGTTGATGGCGTCGGCGATGTCGCCGCTTTGCCCTCGCAAAGTGGCGAGGTTGTGTCGGCTCGTGAGGGTGTGGGGGTGGTTGGGGCCTAGCACGCGCAGGCGGTCGGTGAGGAGTTGTTCGAAGTCGTTGATGGCGTCGGCGATGTCGCCGACATCGCCTCGTAAAGATGCGAGGGCGCTTCGGGTAGCGAGGGTGTCGGGGTGGTCGGGGCCCGCTACCCGGAGCTGATCGGTGAGGAGGTGTTCGAATTCGTTGATGGCGCCGGCGAGGTCGCCGTTTCGCCTTCGCCAGGATGCGAGGTTGTGTCGGGTGGTGAGGGTGTCGGGGTGGTTGGGGCCCAGCACGCGCAGGCGGTCGGTGAGGAGTTGTTCGAAGTCGTTGATGGCGCCGGCGATGTCGCCGTTTCGACCTCGCCAGGAGGCGAGGTTGTTTCGGGTGGTGAGGGTGTCGGGGTGGTCGGGGCCTGCTACCCGAAGTTGGTCGGTGAGGAGTTGTTCGGTGTCGTTGATGGCGCCGGTGAGATCGCCGACATCGCCTCGTAAAGATGCGAGGGCGCTTCGGGTGGTGAGGGTGTCGGGGTGGTCGGGGCCTGCTACCCGAAGTTGGTCGGTGAGGAGTTGTTCGATGTCGTTGATGGCGCCGGCGATGTCGCCGTTTCGACCTCGCCAGGATGCGAGGTTGTGTCGGGTGGTGAGTGTGTCGGGGTGGTTGGGGCCCAGCACGCGGAGTTGGTCGGTGAGGAGTTGTTCGATGTCGGTGATGGCGCCGGCGAGGTCGCCGCTCTCGCTTCGCCAGGAGGCGAGGTTACCTCGGGTGATCAGCGTGGCGGGGTGATCGGGGCCCGAGATACGCCGACGGTCGGCAAGAAGTTGTGTCAAGTCGGTGATGGCGCCGGCGAGGTCGCCGCTCTCGCCTCGCCGGGAGGCGAGGTTGTTTCGGGTAGCGAGTGTGTCGGGGTGATCGGGGCCGAGCATGCGGAGTTGGTCGGTGAGGAGTTGTTCAAAGTTGTTGATGGCACCGGCGAGGTCGCCGACGTCGCCTTGTCTGAGGGCGAGGGTGTGTCGGATGCTGAGGGTGGCAGGGTGGTCGGGGCCAGCCACCCGGAGTTGGTCGGTGAGGAGTTGTTCGGTGTCGTTGATGGCGCCGGCGAGGTCGCCGCTTTCGCCTCGCCGGGCAGCGAGGTTGTGTCGGACCCTCATGGTGTCGGGGTGGTCGGGGCTCATCACGCGTCGTTGGTCGGCAAGAAGCTGTGTCAATTCGTTGATAGCGCCGGCGAGGTCGCCGCTCTCGCCTCGCCAGGAGGCGAGGTTGTTTCGGATGGCGAAGGTGATGGGGTCGTCGGGGCCTAGCACGCGTCGTTGGTCGGCAAGAAGTTGTGTCAAGTCGTTGATGGCGCCGGCGAGGTCGCCGCTCTCGCCGCGTCGCGCGGCGAGGTTGTTTCGGGCGATGAGAGTGTCGGGGTGGTCTGGACCGAGGGATTCGATAAACAGCGGTAGCCAAGTAGCCCATCGTTGGCGATTGTCCGCCGAATCTGCTGTGTCCAACGTCCGCAGAAGTGTGACGGCCGAACTGGAATCGCCGATGGCGAGCAAGTGGCGGACTGCGGATGTTCGGGCGTAGCGTCCCGTCGCTTCGCTAGCGGCTGTTCTGATTGCGGTAAGGATGGCGTGGTGAGTTTCGGTTACTTGGATATCGAGCTGGATGACTACTTCGTGTATCGGTGCCAGGAAGTCAGTGTGCGCGAGCCCCAGGTTTTCCTCGGGTGTGCCGGGGTTGCTGCGGCTGATGAGAACGCCGAGGTTGGCGATCAGATCGCGGATCTGAGAAGTGTGCGTGTGTATACCGAGCGCGGGGAGCGCGGCGTGAAGCAAAGTCAGTGGGAGTACCGGGCCGGTGCCTGCCGCGGCGAGGACACCGAGGATGGCACCAATCGGCTGACTGGAGTCCGGCCCCGAGGTTTTGACGGCAGCGTGGACGCGTCGTTGGACGAGCTTGCCGAGCTGGATTTGGTTGTTGATGTCGTCGGCGTCGAAGCCAGGGATCTCAGTCATCAAGCGCGCCAGTAGCCAACCACCAGCACTGGTTCGGTCCATCAGCGAGTTCAGCCATTGGCGCCATTCGGGTCCACCGTCTCGTTGGCGGAGTATGCCGTGTGCCTGGCGGACTGTGGCGATGATGTCGTAGTCGGTAGGGGCAGTGAGATAGTGGGTGTGTTGTCCAGCGAGATGGGACGATGTTTCAGTCTCGGTTCCCTCACGGATTCCGACGATGACCCGGATGTGGGACAGAGTGGCGCGATTGGTCAATTCACCGAGGAGAGCCAAGATCTGTCTCTTAGCGCCATCTTCGGGTTGATCGAGCCCGTCAATGATGATGGCCGTCTGGCCATAACGTGGTTTCGTCAGCTCAAGTGGAAGCAACACGAGCAGTTCGGTACTGTCCGGCCGCGGACCATCGTGGCCATCGTAGCGCTGGGCAACAGTGGCGACGGCGGTTGCGTAGTCCTTTAGCCGTGACGATAGTTGGGTCGACAGTTCCTGCGTAAGTGATTCGATAGTGCTGGCCAAGTCCAGAAACACTGCCGCGGTGATGTATTTGGAGTTGAATGTTGCCTCTGGTAGCAGTGTGGGGCGGATCAGCAGCGCCATGAGGGTGGACTTGCCGCACCCAGCGGGGCCGATCACCGTCCGTAAACGATGCGCGTTGTCGGCGTAAACCTGTTCAGCGCGGTCGCACAGGGTGGAGCTGATTGCTGGCCCATTGATGAGCTGGTCGATGAATCCCGCTGAGGGACGACCGAATACGGCATCTTTGATCCGGGAGGCGTTGGGCACCAGCCACAATCCCGGGTCACCACCGACTGCCGTGCTGAACTGTCGCGGTGTCTGTCGTGTGCAGTGCGCTGCAATGTGGGGACGGAGGTCGCTTGGGAGCAGGTACGTGCCTTGCTGCGGGAGTCCGTCCTTGAAGGTTTCGAGCATCGTGCGAGTGAAGCACCCGCCGTATGCGTTTCCGTTGCTCGATGCTGCCAGCAACTCGATCCGGCCAGAGCGAGGATCGATGCCTTCGGTCCAACCATGGGCTGCTCGCGCCCCGGCATCGGCTTCACAAGCATCGACCAGCACGATCAAGCCATCTAAGCGGGCGGGAACGAGCTTTTCGAGAACTGTGTGGCCGAGGTTGAAAGCTGTGTCGGAGTCCAAGCCCTTTGCTGGATCCGAGTCTCTGGCGAGCAGATAGAACTGGTCGCGGATTGTGGACTGGCCATGTCCGATGAAACTGATCAATAAGGTGGCCTGCTGCCGAGCGGCGGCAGCGAACGCGGCATTGACCGCCGACTTCAGTTGACTGATTGTGGGATTGAGCAGCGGCCCGTCGTCTGCGGTGGCAGACTGCCAGCCGCCGAGTCGGCGCAGATCGTCGTAGAGGCGAGTCGCCAGCTCATCAGTGAAACCCAACTGCGCCAGCGCGTCACACTCGGATCCGACGATCAGTGCCAGTCTCCCGCCCATGATGAGAAAGTACTGCCTAAGTGGCAATCACGATGATTCGGTGGTGCGCGATACTGGGATCGAAGCATTAAGGATCCATCGTGATCAAGATCGTTGCGGTAGCTGTTGAACACCAATGTATTACGAGATCACGCTCGTCGGTGAGCAGTCTTCTTGCTGGTCAGGGCAGTGTTTATTCCGTTTGAACTCATAATCCATTGCTGCTGCGCCGCGCTATCAAGCGCGCATAGTGTCAGCCCCATCCCGGTTGATGTGCACGCTCTTCGGCTTGAAACCTGGCCCGCCTCGAGCCGGAAGGATCGTGACACGAATGCCGAGTGCCTTCAGGACAACGATCCGTTGGGTAATGGTGAGACTGTCCGACACCTTGTGTGCTTCCTTGGTGGTGATCTGCGAGACGACGAGTGGTCCAATCCCGCTGTGGCCTGCTGTTGCCGTTGCTGCAAGATGGGCTGAAGTGGCTGGGCGCGGAAACTTTCGCATGGCCCAAACTCTCGTTCAAATTAGGTTTCAGAACGAACTTGTGGATCTCATCTTCGACCGGTACCCGGACGACGCAATCATCTATCCGGGTCACGGCGACGACACCACCTCGGCACCGAGCGTCCGCACCTGGCCGAGTGGTGCGAAAAAGGTTGGTGCCGCCTTGTCTACGCGCGCGGCTTACTTACAGGCTATGCGCGCGGCTTGCCTCCCGGCCGCGGGTTGAGGCTTTCGAACATCCGCTCGGTGCTTTCGGCGCCGTAGCCGTCGGCGACCTGGCGGTCGACGAGGTTCTTGAGCGGGCCGACGATGTCGAGGTCGACACCCGCGTCGCGGCTGGCCGACACGATCGCGTCCATCGCGGCCTTGGTGAAGTCGAGCGATTGGAACACCGTGGTGTAGTCGCCGGTGTCGATCTGGGCCCCGGCCCGGGGCAGCGACGCGGTCATCGCCGCCAACCACCCTGCGGACCGCTGCCCGAAGTCCGCCGCGGAGATTCCTACCGTCCGCACCATCGCCGCGCCGTGATAGAAGCCCGCGAACATGGCGTACATCCCGGCCAGCAGCGCGAAATCGACCACCGACGCGCTGCCCGCGTCGGTGCCGAAGTATTCGGCGGATCCGAACAGCTTCCACACCTCGCGGTGATCGTCGAAGATTCGCTGCGATCCGCTGTAGAGGATCGAGGACCCCGGCTGTCCGATCATCGGGGGAGTGGCGATGATGCCACCGTCCAGATAGTCGATGCCGTGCCGCTGCGCCCATTCGGCGAGCTCGCGCGCGCCCTGCGGTTCGGTGCTCGTCAGGTTCACCACTGACCGCCCGGCCAGCTGATCGGCCACCGCGTCCAGCACGTCGTGCACGGATTGACGGTCGAACAGGCAGGTGACGACGAGGTCGCCCGACGCGACCGCCTCGGCGACGGTCGTCGCGCTCTTCGCCCCTGCCGCAACGAGTTCGATGTCTTTGCCCGGGCTGCGATTCCAGACCGTCGTCTGGTGCCCGCCTCGTACGAGGGCCGCGGCCAGCGCCTGTCCCATCGCGCCGAGCCCGAGCACCGTCACCGTTGTGCGCGGAGATTCCGCCATCCTGTCCACTCCTCAGTGTTGTCGAATCGCTCTGCCGTCCGGGGGTCCGGTTCGGTCGAGCGGAAGAACTTCGGTGTGGCGCGCCGGAACCAATTCTCGGCACATACCGCGGCAGCGGCAAGTACCTACTATTTGGTCGGGTACTTACCCATAGGTAAGTATCGGGTCGCGGTGGTGCGATCGCGCCATCGAGATCCAGCGGTAACCCGAGGCACATCGACACCGCAGGTGACCTGGCAAACTGGGTGGAGTGACCATGGCTCCCCAGCGCACCGCGATGGAACCCGGCAAGCAGCGTGGCTGTGGCGCCGGGCTACTGCGGTGGGCGCGACGGCTCGTTGTCGGCGCACTGCTCATGGGGTCGGTACTGGTGGGCGGGACTGCCTTTCGGGTGTGGCAGGTCGCCCGCATCGACGATTACACGAAGGCCGACGCGATCGTGGTGCTCGGGGCCGCGCAGTACTCCGGAACACCCTCGACAGTGTTCGAGGCGCGGCTGGACCGGGCCTACAACCTGTTCGAGGCCGGTGTCGCGCCCCGAGTGATCACCGTCGGTGGCAAACAGGACGGTGATCTGTACACCGAGGCCGCGTCGGGCAAGAACTATCTGGAGGCCAGGGGGATACCGGCCGACAACATCCTCGCGGTGGAGACCGGATCGGACACCTTGCGCAGTATCGAAGCGGTCGCGTCCGAAATGGACGCCCGTGAGCTGTCCTCCGCGGTGCTGGTCAGCGATCCGTGGCATTCGCTGCGCACCCGGACCATGGCGCGCGACGCCGGTTTGAAGGCATGGACCGCACCGACCCGCACCGGACCTGCGGTATACACCAGGGAATCGCAAGCCCACGGCATCCTGCGCGAGACCGGCGCATTGCTCTGGTACCAGCTCACCCATTTCTCGGCAGACTTCAAATACACAGCAGGGCAGTGAAATTCGATGAGCGACGGCTACACCGAGCACGACAGGGAGCGCCTGGTCGTCGAGGGAACCAAAACGGCCGGACTCGGTCCGCCGCGCAGCGAATTCGAAACCGGGCACCGCACCGAATTCGCGCGTGACCGCGCCAGGGTGCTGCATTCCGCGGCACTGCGAAGGCTCGCCGACAAAACCCAGGTCATGGGTCCACGCGACGGCGACACACCACGCACCCGGCTGACCCACTCGATCGAAGTCGCCCAGATCGGCCGCAGTATCGCCGACGGCCTCGGCTGTGACCCCGACCTCGTCGACCTGGCCGGCCTTGCGCACGACATCGGCCACCCGCCCTACGGTCACAATGGCGAGCAGGCACTCGACACCTTCGCCGACGCCTACGGCGGATTCGAGGGCAACGCCCAGAACCTGCGCATCCTCACTCGGCTGGAACCCAAAGTGCTCGATGCCGACGGCGTCAGCGCAGGCCTCAACCTGACCCGCGCCGCTCTCGACGCCGCCATCAAATATCCATGGGAGAGACCGGGACCCAGTACCAAGTTCGGTGCCTACGACATCGACGCCGACCGCCTCGAATGGGTCCGCAAGGGTGCGCCCGATCGCACCAAGAGTCTCGAATGCCAGATCATGGACTGGTCCGACGACGTCGCCTACTCGGTGCACGACGTCGAAGACGGCGTCATCGCCGGCCGGATCGAACTGCACGCACTCGCGGATCCGACCGAGCAGGCAGCGCTGGCCCGCCTCGGCCACGCCCAGCACCCCGCGTCGTCGGTGGAGGAACTCGTCGCCGCCGCTCAACGGCTTTCGGAGCTGCCCGTCGTCGCCGCCGTCACCGACTACGATGGCACCCTCACCAGCTCGGTGGCTCTGAAGCGCCTGACCAGCGAGCTGGTCGGCCGCTTCGCCACCGCGGCCATCATCGCGACCCGCGAGGTCGCAGGCCCGGACCCACTGTCCCGCTACGCCGCCGACCTCGAAATCCCGCGCATCGTCGCCGCCGAAGTGGCGATGCTCAAAACCATCGCCCTGCGCTACGTCATGTCCGACCCCGACCACAAACAACGCCAAGCGGCCCAGCGCGACCTCATCCTCGACGTCGCCACCCGCCTCCTGTCCGCCGCCCCCACCCACCTCGACCCACTCCTGCTGCCCTGGTGGGAAGCCGCCACCGACGACACCGCCCGAGTCCGCGTCATCGTTGACCAGATCGCCTCCTACACCGAGAGCAGGTTGGAGCGGGTCGCCACCCTGCTCGGCGACTAACGGTCGCGACAAATTCGTTGACGTAATCATTACGTCATATTATGATAGCGTCATGCTGTTTCCTACGCCTGCCCTGACGCCGAGCGATAAAAGTGTCTTGGCGGAAGTCGATCGGATGCGTAGTGAACTCCGACATCAGCTGCTCGCTACCCCGGCGAAGTGGTCCGGCGGGTTGCGCAAGTTCCTCCAGGCCGACGCGGTCGCTGCTTCCAACTCGATCGAGGGATTCAAGGTCTCGACGGTCGACGTGGAGGATCTGATGGCAGGCGAGAGTGACGTCGATGTCTCGGATGAGAACCGCGACGAGACCTTGGCTTACCAGCGGATGATGACCTACATCCAGACCCTGCACGACGTCGATGACTTCGAGTACAGCAAGGGCCAATTGAATGCGCTGCATTGGATGCTGCAGGGGCATCGCAACAGTCCGCGCAAACCTGCAGGCCAGTGGCGTCACGGACCGGTTTATGTGACCGATGCCCGGGACCCGAGTATCGCCGCATACACCGCGCCGAACGCCGAAATCGTGCCCGAACTCATGGGGGAATTGGTCGACTGGCTCAACGCCGACGACCAGTCGCATTCGCTGATTCGGGCGGCGATGGCGCATCTGCACTTGGTATCCATCCACCCCTGGGCGGACGGGAACGGGCGTATGTCCCGGTCCCTGCAAACGCTGATCATCGCCCGTGAGGGCGTGCTGGCTCCGGAGTTTTCATCGATCGAAGCGTGGCTGGGGCGTCCAGGCAATACGTGGGAGTATTACCGGGAACTCGCCCTCAGAGGCAGTGCCTACCGGCCGGATCAGGATGTCGCCAGTTGGATCCGGTTCAACCTGACCGCCTACCACCAGCAGGCACAATCCGTGCACGCTCGCCTCGATCGGTCAAGTCGTGCCTGGGAGGCGCTGGCCGAATTCGCGCGGCAACGCAAACTGGACGATCGCATGGTCACCGCGCTACATGACGTTGCCATGGCCGGACGTGTCCGCCGCACCCGATACGAACAGTCCGAGGGCCTCAGCATGCAACAGGCGCAACGGGACTTGCGCGACCTGGCCACTGCCGGCGTGCTCGAATCGGTCGGGCGAACTCGTGCCCGGTATTACGTCGCCGGATCACGGTTCCCCGAAGCGGCCCTGGAGATCGCCCGCACCCCGATGGCGCTGACCGAGCCATACGCCAACGGTGCGTAACCGGAACGAAAGTGGCATGACCAGCCGCTGGGCGCGTCGAGGGCGGACTGGCCTAGACTCTCTCCGTGGCCGGACGACTTCCAGATCGCGATATCGCGGCGATACGTGAACGCGTTCGGATCGAGGATGTCGTGGGGGAGTACGTCGCGCTGAAGCGCGCGGGCGCGGACTCCGCGAAGGGGTTGTGCCCGTTCCACGACGAGAAGTCACCGTCGTTCCATGTGCGGCCCAATCATGGGCTTTTCCACTGCTTCGGCTGTGGTGAGGGCGGCGACGTCTTCGCATTCCTGCAGAAGATCGAGCACATCGGGTTCGTCGAAGCGGTCGAGCAGATGGCCGACCGGATCGGCTACCAGATCAACTACGAGGGTGGCGGCACCTCGGTGCAGCGTGATCGCGGCACCCGCTCCCGGTTGGTCGCCGCCAACGCGGCCGCGCACGAGTTCTACATGGCCAAGCTGCGTGAGCCCGAGGCCGAGACGGCGCGCAAATACCTCACCGAACGCAACTTCGACGCCAATGCCGCCCAGCAGTTCGGCTGCGGCTACGCGCCCGCAGGCTGGGATGGGCTCACCAAGCATCTGCTCCGCAAGGGCTTCGACTTCAAGGAGCTCGAGGCCGCCGGGCTGTCGCGCCAGGGGCAGCGTGGCCCGATCGACCGCTTCCATCGGCGGTTGCTGTGGCCGATCCGCAATCTCGGCGGCGACGTCATCGGTTTCGGCGCGCGCAAACTCTTCGACGACGACACCATGCCCGGCAAATACATCAACACACCGGAAACGTTGCTGTACAAGAAGTCTCAGGTGCTCTTCGGTCTCGACCTGGCCAAGCGTGAGATCGCCAAGGGCCACCAGGCCGTCGTGGTCGAGGGCTACACCGACGTGATGGCCATGCACCTTGCCGGTGTGAAGACCGCCGTCGCCTCCTGCGGCACCGCCTTCGGCGACGAGCACCTCGCGCTGCTGCGCCGCCTGCTGATGGACGACAACTTCTGGCGCGGCGAGATCATCTACACCTTCGACGGCGATGCGGCGGGCCAGGCAGCGGCGCTGAAAGCCTTTGCAGGGGACCAGAAACTGGCCGGACAGACCTATATCGCCATCGCACCCGACGGCCAGGATCCGTGCGAGCTGCGGCAGCATTCCGGCGACGGCGCCGTCCGCGATCTGGTGGCCCGGCGAACCCCGCTGTACGAGTTCGTGGTGCGCGGCCTGCTCGCCGAGCACAACCTCGACACCGCCGAGGGCCAGGTGGAGGCGTTGCGGCGTGCGGTGCCGGTGGTCGCGCAGATCAAAGACAACGCACTGCGCAAGGCATATGCGACGAAGCTGGCGGGCTGGGTCGGCTGGGACGATATCCAGACCGTCGTGCGCCGGGTAGGCGAGGAAGCCAAGCGGAACCGAAATGGCGGGGGCCGCACCGGAATACCGAGCCGCACTGCCGCGCAAGCGAGCGCCACCGTCGCCGAGCACCCCGCTGCGCGTCCGAAACCGAACGATCCCACCTTGCTGCCGCAGCGTCAGACGCTCGGCGCGGCCCTGCAGTATCCCGCGATGGCCGGTGCCGTCTTCGACTCGCTCGAACCCGAAGCCTTCACCCACCCCGCCTACGCGGCGGTGCGTGCGCTGATCGCCAAGGCAGGCGGCACGGCGGCCGGGCTGGGCGGTGCGGAATGGGTGAACGCGGTCTGTGACGGCACCGACGACCTGACCATGCGTGCCCTGGTGTCCGAGTTGTCGGGTGAACCGCTGCCGGTGAAGACCGCCAATGGCATTCCCCGCTTCATCGCGGGTGTGCTGGCGCGCACCCAGGAGGCGTGGGTCGGTCGTCAGACCGCCGAGCTGAAATCGAAACTGCAGCGGGTGTCCTCGACCGAGGAACCCGAGGCGTACATGGCGCTGTTCGGCGACCTGGTCGCGCTGGAGCAGTACCGCAAGAGCCTGCTGGAGCAGGCCATGGGCAACCACGACGACTTCGTACCGAGCTGAACGGGTAGCCGACCGCGCCCTTGCCTCGGTCGGCCCTCCCGTTTACACCTTGCCCGGCTTGCTCAGCGCCGCAACTGATCCTGCGGAACCAGAATGGTGGTCCGCTCATCGAGCGGCTCCATCGGCTCCAGTTGCGGCCGGGTGCTCAACTTGTCCGACAGCTTCTGCCTGCCGACCAGCACGAGCTTGCGAGTCACCGGGCTTTCGGTCACAGCGCGGGTCGCCGCACTGATCTGCTCGTAGCGAACCCGCCCGGCCTTGGTGCCGAGCACATAGCCGGCCGCGACGCCGATGATCAACCGCAGCATCTCCTGGAGCTCCTCCCAATAGCCTGTCCGCGCCCACCTATCCTGCCCGACGCCCCATCCGCCTGTCGATCCGGATAGCCCGCACCCCACGACCCGCCCGGACATACTGAACTGGACGCATGTCCCCAGGTAGTGACACGATTTGGGAAGCCGCGCGGCAATACGCTAAAGTTTCTCCTCGGCGCGCCCGACACGGACGAGCCAAGGATAGTCCCCTATAGCTCAATTGGCAGAGCAGCCGACTGTTAATCGGCAGGTTTCTGGTTCGAGTCCAGATGGGGGAGCTTTGACCAGGGCGAACGTTACCGTTCGACCCTGGTTTTAGTCGTTTTTGGGGTAGAACGACACGCTTTCAGCCTGCGAGGTGGCCCAAGGCCGCCGTGAAGTCGGGTGCTTCGGTGGGTTGGTCGATGTAGTGGCGTTTGGTGATGGAGTCGTTGGCGTGGCCGAGTTGCCGGGCCGCGGCCTGGGGGCCGTACTGGTCGGCGATGAGGGATGCGACTGTCTTGCGGAAGGTCTTGGGGGTGAC
Organism: Nocardia sp. NBC_01009; assembly: GCF_045208035.1. Lineage (NCBI taxonomy): Bacteria > Bacillati > Actinomycetota > Actinomycetes > Mycobacteriales > Nocardiaceae > Nocardia > Nocardia sp. NBC_01009. The sequence goes on from NZ_CP108695.1 coordinate 3,127,962, forward strand.
CCAGGCGAACTTCTCGCCGCGGGCTTGGCGCCACAGGCGGTTGAAGTTATGGGGATCCCAGATGCCGCCGTCGCGGTTGGGGAAGACCAGGTCCAGTTCGTTGGTGACTGCTTCGGCTTCGACCCGTCGGAGGGTGTCGATGACGAACTGAGGGAGGACGACTGTCCGGTAGCCGGAGTCGGTCTTGGTCCATGCACGGCAAGCCATCTGGTGCGGCCGTCCTGACGACGGTTTGCATCAAAGAGGTCGAGGAGATGCAGCCCGGACGTAGGAGCCGAATTACGCGGTCGATGTCGAGAACGGCGTGATAGCTCCGTCCTAGGGTGAGCGACCAGCTAGGGTCGCAAACCGAAGGGAGATCATCATGGACGACACCAACCAGCAGGGCCCCCACCTCGGGCGCGGGACGATCCAGCGGATGGACAACGTCGCCATCGTCGTCGACGACCTCGCCGTTGCCAAGGCGTTCTTCGTCGAACTCGGACTGGAGCTGGAAGGCGAGGCGACAGTCGAGGGCGGCACGGTGGATCGCCTCGTCGGACTCGAGGGAGTCCGATCAGACATCGCGATGATGCGCACCCCCGACGGCCACGGGCGGCTCGAGCTGACCAAGTACCACACGCCGTCGAGCCGAGACGGTGCCCCGCGCGCTCCCGCGAATATGGTGGGCGCACATCGCATCATGTTCGCTGTCGAAGACATCGACGACATCGTCGACCGCTTGCGGCGACACGGAGCCGAACTCGTCGGAGAGCTGGTGCGGTACGAGAACAGCTACCGGCTTTGCTACCTGCGCGGCCCCGCGGGCATCATCGTCGCGTTGGCGGAGCAGATCAAGTGACCGGTCGGTGCAGGGCCCAAGACGGGAGGGAACGGGCGTCCTCTCCAGCATCGGGGTGACCGTCAGCGTTCCCGACGCCACCAACTGCGGGCAAAGAACTCGGTGGCGCCGCGACCAGACGCTACAAGGTGGTAACCGATCGATTCGGCGGCGTCATCACCATGTATCCGATCCCTTAGAGCGCGTCTTACGTGGTTGTAATTAGCTGATCGGTGTTGGTTAATCTGTTGTGGTGGAGGAGCTTTCGCGGCGGTTGGTGCCGGATGAGTTGTGGGAGTTGGCCGAACCGCTGATCCCGAAGTTCGACGCTAGCCCCCAGGGCGGCGGCACGGCACCGGTGGACGACCGTGCGGTGCTCACCGCGATCGTGTACGTCCTGACCAGTGGATGTGCCTGGCGGTATCTGCCGCCGTCGTTCGGGGTGACGGTCCCCACCGCGCATCGCAGGTTCAGCGATTGGACCGAAGCGGGCCTGTGGCGCAAGTTGCATTGCGCGGTCCTCGACGAACTCGGCAGCCGGGGCCTGGCCGACTGGTCACGCGCGGTCTGTGACGGAGCGTCCGTGCGGGCGAAAAAAGGGGACCCATGACCGGCCCGAACCCGGTCGACCGAGGCAAGTCGGGATCGAAGATCCACGTGCTGTCCGACCGGGCCGGCCTGCCGCTGTCGGTCGCCGTGACCGCCGCGAACACCAACGACGCCGCAGCTCTCAAACCGCTGGTCAGGGCCATCCCCGCCATCAAATCCCGACGCGGACCGCGTCGCCGCAAACCGGACAAGCTGCATGCCGACAAAGCCTACGACCACACGGAGCTGCGAGAGTGGGTGCGCGACAGGGGAATTGCGGTGCGCATCGCCCGCAAAGGCATCGAATCCAGCCAGAAACTCGGAAAGCATCGCTGGGTGATCGAGCGGTCCATCGCCTGGCTGTTCGGCTACCACCGCTTGAGCATCCGATACGAGCGCTACGCCAACCACTTCTGCGCCTTCCTTACCCTCGGGGCCACACTCACCTGCTACAAGAAACTCGCCAAAGCGACCACGTGAGACACGGTCTTAGCGGGCAGCTGTCAGCGGTTTGTGGCGTGTACTCGGGGGAGGCGGTGCAGGCTTCGGGCGATTCGGCCCCGGGACCGTCTGTCGGTGCGACAATCATGATGTTGCTCAGGGAAAGCGAACCGGTGTTCAGTGCAGATACCGAGCTTCGCTCTCTGCCGCCGTACTGAGGTTTCGACCTCGAGCGCTAGGGGTCGCTGCCACGAGGGGCGGCTGCACTGGGGAGCGTCGCATTTGGCTTCAGGTTTGTGCTGCAGTGAAAGTGGCACTGTTCCAATGGATTTCGTGATGCACGTTTCAGTGCGGCATCCGCGCGATGTCGTGTGACGGATAGAACGATCCCTGCGGAGGAGAACATCATGGCAATCACCCAGATTCCGGCACCCGTCGAAGAGGTCATCCGGCGGATGCGCGCCATCAAGGACGAACTCGACCCGCGAGACGGTGTCGCGAGCTTCAACAACATGTACCTGCGTGTCACCGAGTTGGTGGGTCGACAGATCACCGAAGGTTTCTTCAAGGACCCCGGATTCGTCGAACGCCTCGACGTGATCTTCGCGCAGCTGTATTTCGACGCCGTCGACGCCGCCAAACGCGGTAAGCCGCCCAATCCGGTCTGGAAACCGGTCTTCGACTCCCGCGCCAACCGCACCGTGTGGCCGCTGCAATTCGCACTGGCGGGCATGAACGCCCATATCAACCACGATCTGGCGGTCGCGGTGGTCGAAACGTGCAAGGAACGGGCCACCACCCCCGACACCAAACCGGTGCACGCCGACTACCTCAGGGTCAACGAACTGCTGGCCAAGGTCGAGGCGGAGATCCGGGCGGAATACGAGCCCGCGCTGCTCAAACTGAGTACCAGGGACGCTGAAGCGCTGAAGCACATCCTCAGCAGCTTCAGCATCACCCGCGCCCGAGACGCTGCCTGGGCCACCACCCAGATGCTCTGGATACAGCGCGACAACACCCTGCTCCTCAAATTGACGAAACGATCCCTCGAGGAAACCGTCTCCACCGCAGGCCGAATGCTCCTCACCCCGGTCATTCCACCGCCGAAGTGACGATCGGACGACTTGGCCGACGCCGTCGAGCGGTTCGGCCGAGTCGTCCACCGTGGTGAGCGCCGAACCGTGCGGCTCTGGATAGTTCGGGCGTCGTTGGTGTGCCGATTCGTTCCTTGCCGGGGTGACGGAGTCGACGCGGTGCTCTCGCTACGTCATGGTCGCCGTCCGCACCTTCGTGGACCCCAACGAGGCTGCGGGATTCGCCGTTGTGGGCGGTCCCGTATTTCGGTGTCGACCTGGTGCTGCCCCGCCGATCACGATCGGCGGGGCACAGCGGTGCGGAGGTGCTTGACCTCGGGCTCGAAACCGAAGGTTCAGTGGAGAATCGGGAAGTTGGCGCGGAATACGCCGTGTGGGTCGCGGGCCTGCTTGAGCTTTCGCAGCCGGTCCAAGGTGCTGGTGTCGAAAACCTCTGTGACACTGTCGCCGGCGGACAGGACGGTGTACGGTTTGCGGCCGCTGACTCGCGCGCCCAGATCGGCGATGATGCGCTTCTGAGTGGAGTTTACCGCGGCGAGGGTGTCGGGGTCCGAGCCGATGGCCTGCAGAGACAGTGCGTAGGGCTCCGCGAACGGCGGGACCGCGCCTCGGGTGGGCTCGGCGAGCGCGCCTCCCAGCTGCCGGAGTTGGATGCCCATCAGTGGATCGATCGGTGCGTGCAGCAGAATCTCGACGGCGGCCTCGTCCAGTGTGGTCAGCAGCTCGGTTCGCACCAGTCCGGGGCCCGGTGCGGTGGGCTCGTTGACGATGGTGCCCAACTCGGCCGGGGACAATTCCCGGCGCGTGTCCGCGAGGATGCCGTCGATCGTGTCCAGCCGTCGCAGCAGTTCCCGCCCGCGCGCCGATTCGCCCAGGTAAGTGGCGGCAATCGCGATTACCGGCGGAGCCTGCGGCAGCTGCAGCCGATTGAGCCAGACCGTGAGTTCGGCCGGTGCGTGATCGGTGATGTCCTGGAAGGCATCACGGACCGCCTCGGTCTGCTCGGCCGGCCAGGCGATCAGGCCGCCGAAGAGGGCCGGAGCCGCGAACAGATCGAACTCCACCGCCGTCACCAGTGCGAAATCCCCACCGCCGCCGCGCAATGCCCAGAACACCTCCGGGTCGGATTCAGCGGTGACCCGGGTCTGATGACCGTCGGCATCGACGATGTCGAAAGCTCGGACGCTGTCGGCCGCCCAACCGTATTTGCGGCCGAACCACGACAATCCGCCGCCGAGGGTATAGCCGACAACGCTGATTACCGGGGAGCTTCCGGCCAGCCCGGTCAAGCCGTGTGGGGCGGCCGCCGCCTGCAGTTGGCCCCAATTGGTTCCCGCACCGACGCGGGCACGTCGCCGCGCTGGATCCACCTCGACCCGATCGAGTCGGCGGGTGCGCACCAGGATGGTGCCGGCGGTATCACCGGAAGCGCCGTGGCCGTTGGGCTGAGCTGTCACCGACAGACCTGCGGCGCGTGCGTAGCCGACCACCGCGGCCATATCGTCCGCGTCTTCGACGTGCACGACCGCCGCGACCGGCTGGTCGATATTCAGATTCCACGGCGTCCGTGCGGTATCGAACTCTTCGTCGCCCGGCAGCAGTACTCGGCCGCGCACGGCGGATCGCAATGTGTTGTGTGACATCTGGATTTCCTTCGCTACGAAATATTCACCGCGTCGTGCCCGAGCCACTGGACGGAGCCTGGCTCGGGGCAGGGCGCCGGGTGGTCGGGTCGGTTGCCGGGGAGATGGGCGTGGGCATCGGAAAGGCCGCTTCGATATGGGCGGCGGCGGTCAGCGCGCGGACCTCGGCGAATGGGGCGGTGATCAACTGGACCCCGATGGGAAGACCCTCGACCGAGACGCCCGCGGGGACCGTGACCGCGGGCAGGGCCAGGTAGTTGGCGGCGATCGTGAGGCGGTGCGCCGCATACATGGTCGCGACCTGTGCGGTGCCGCCCAGGTCGTAGCCGACCGGCCAGGGCAGTTCGGTCGAGACCGGGCCGAGCACGATCGGGTGCTCCGCGAGGAAACGGGACCAGGCCGCGCGGCGGGTGAGTCGCTCACTCAGCGCGGTCATGTAGCCCGCCAGATCCAACGGCGGGAACAGGTTGATCGCGGCGTCTACGAAGGTGTTCAGTCCGGCGCTGCCGACATGCCGCATGGCTTCGCGGCGCTGGACCACCACCTCGGTGGAGACCAATCGGCCGTAGTCCGCCGCCACCTCGCCCAAGTGCGGCGGATCCAGTTCGGCTACCGGATATCCCGCGCGTTCGAGGGCGTCGGCGCAGCCGAGCACCGCGGCCCGCACCTGCGGATCGATATCGTCACCGAGCGTGACGGCGACCGCGGGCAGAGCGGTGTCCGTCGCGTCACGCACCGGAATCCATCCGGGATCGCGCACGTCAGCGCTGTCGCGCAGGACCTCCAAGGCGGTCGTCAGATCGCGCACGCTGCGCGCCAACGGCCCTGGCGCCGCGAACAATTGGTTTGTCGGTGCGGGCGCGGCCCCGGGCAGGCTCGAGGCCACCGCCACCCGGCCGGGCGTGGTACGCAGCGAGGCGACTCCGCAGAACGCGGCGGGTACCCGCAGTGAACCGCCGAAGTCGGTGCCCAGGCCGAGGGGTGTCATGCCCGTCGCTACCGCGGCGGCGTCACCGCCGCTGGAACCGCCCGGGCTGCGGGTCGGGTACCACGGATTCACCGTCGGGCCCGCCTCGTCGTTGTCGGTGTGCCAGCGAGTGGCGAAGTCCGGCATGTTCGTTCGCCCGATGACGATCGCCCCGGCTCGCCGTAGTGCGGACACCGCGGGTGCGTCCGCTGTCGCGATGGCCTGTCCGAAGGCCGCCACGCCCCAGGTGGTCGGGCTGCCCGCGACATCGAGGTTGTTCTTGACGGTGACCGGAACCCCGTGCAGCGGCCCGGTCGGCCTCCTGCGGTCGGCCGCGGCCGCCTCCGTACGCGCGGCGTCGGCGAATACCGCTGTAAGCGCGCCGATTTCGGAATCAACCTGCTCGATGCGCTCGAGATGCGCCTCGACGACCTGGGCCGCGGTGACGGCGCCCTCGGCGATCAGCGCAGCGAGCGAGACCGCATCCCGCGTCCACAGCGCGCTGTCCCGGCCGGTGGTCACGATGCCTCCTGTTCGGCGAATACCGCTGTGGTGCGCGGTGTTCGGCTGTCGTCGATGGATTTGCCGAGGGTGATGAAGAACAGGACCAGCCCGGCGGTCAGGAGGATGTGGCCCACACCCGAGACGAGCGCGATTGCCGCACCACTGCTCTTGCCCAGCACGGTGAGGGTGCCGTGCAGCGTCATGGCCGCGACGGTGATGACCAGGCCGATGTTGTACAGCCGGAAGAACCAGCCGTACAGGCTTTTCCGGGCGCTGAGCGTGAACTGCTTCTCCAAGGCCAGCACGATGAGGAAGAACAGCATGCCCAGCGCCAGCAGGTGGGTGTGCACGACACTGAGCTGCGACTTCCCGGTGAAATGTTCGATCTTGGTGATCTCGCGGTAGTAGAACCCGGAGATCAGGCCGATGATCATGTAGATGTGAGCGGTATTGACCAGCGTCTTCATCGGGCGCTCAACGGTTTTCACGGCGTAGCAGCAGCGCGCCGCTGGCGGCCACAAGGGCGGCGGTGAAGCCGTGCACGCCCAGGGCGGTGGCGGTGGAACCGTGGCGCAGCAGGATGGTGAGCATGTCGCCGGTCGGGATGAGGGCGACGGTGAGCGTGGCGATGCCGACGGCGCGCCGCTGCCCGGCCGCGAGCAAGGCGAGCAAGATCAGGCCGGAGACCACATCGCGGACGCCTTTGACGTTCAGGAAACCGTCGGCTTCGCTGTGCGGCCAATCAGTGAAGCCGAACCCCTGGGCCATTTGCTGTGGGACGAGCAGATAACCGCCGCCGACGGCAATGATGAACCCGGCACCCAGTACGGCGCCGGCCATGCCGACACGTTCGCCGAGTCGGCGGAAATTACGCACGGAAACAACTGATTCCGCATTCGAGGGAACGGACATGAGCACTCCTGGATCGGTGGGATACGCGTCCAGAGCATCCAGTGCTGCCCGTACCGTTCGCTGACAGTCGTTGTCAGCGAACGGTACGCAGCAGTTCGAGCACCGCCTCGTCCGGAAGCCGGGCGCCCGCGAGGAATTCCGCGCCCAGACGCGCGGGCCCGAGCGCCGCTTCCGCCTGGTCGAGCGCTCGCCGCCGCAACGGGCCGATGCGAATCACCCCGGCCCTGCGGTTGATCCGGTCGGTGGCGCCGAGAATGCGGGCCGCGCGCCCCGGGGCATCCTTCGCCAGCGCGACCAGGGCGTAACCGATACCGACCTCGGCCAGCAGCGCCGCCGAGGTCTGGGCGGCCAGATCGCGAGGCATGGCCAGCTCTCGCAGCGCGTCGTCCGGCTGCCCCGCCGCGACCAGGGTCGCCGCGTGCACGGTGCTCACGAAGACCGGGTTCACGAAGCGGACGGTATCGTGGCGTCCCGCGGGCGGCGGGCCGGCAGGGAGCGGCTGCTCGGACATCCGCCGGAACAGTTCCATCGCGCGGTCGTTGTCGCCGCGCAGGTGCGCCAGGTGCGCCTGCGTCGCCGCCAGGAAGCGCCCGGGTGCGGGGATGATGTGCGGGGTGATCAGGGGCTCGGCCCGGTCGAGATAGGTTGCCGCGCTGTCGGTATCGCCGCCGACCAGGTACATCTCCGCCGCGAAGAGCAGCACGCCGATGCGCTCACCGGCGCCTAGGTCGGCGCTGAGCAGTTCCAGCGCGTGCGCGATCAGCGGGCGGGCGCTGTCCAGGCCGAGCATCCGGGTCCGGTAGCTGGCCAGGGAGATCAGGGCGCGGCTGTGTGACCGGGCGTCACCGTGCGCGCTCAGGCAGGTCAGCGCCGCCTCCAACGTGGGCAGGGCGCGGGCCGGATGGTCGCCTCCCAGTTCATCGAAACCTTGTGCTATCAGCGCATTTCCGCGTAGCCATGGATCGTCGGAGGTGGTGCAGGCGGTCAACAGGCTGTCGTCGTCGCCGAGCAGGTCACGCAGCGCCAGTATGAGCACGAACATCGGGTGCGGGGGCCGATCCTCGGTGAGGGCCGCACGGGTCAGTCGCTCGAATTGCCCTGTGTTCTCCCGGATTTGGCCCCACCAGATGTTGGTGAAGTACGCGAGCAGCTCCTCGCCGTACCGGCAGGCCAGGTAGGCCCCGGTGCACCCCGGCGGCGGTGTGTCGCCGAGCAGGGCGAGGACCTCGCGGCGGCGTTCGGAGATGTCGCCGTGCAACCCGCGCAGCAGCCAGTACCAGACGAGATTCCCGTACAGGCGAACCGCGCGCTCGCCGTCGCCCGCGTCCAGCGCCCACCGCAGCGCGGTTTCGCAATTGGCGTGCTCGGCGATCAGACGCGCGAGCCAATCGGGGTGTGCGGCAGTGCGTAATCCGGGGGCGGCGGCGTCGGTGAAGTCCAGGAAGCAGTCGGCATGGATGCGGGCGACCTCGTCCGCCTCGCCGACTGCGGTCAATTCCGCGGTCGCATAGGCTCGGATGGTCTCCGCCATTCGATAGCGCTGTCCGTCGAAATCCACCAGCGACTTTGTCACCAGTGAGGTGACCGTGTCGATGGCGTCCGGACCACACACCCTGGTGATGGCGTCCAATGTCGCGCCGCCCGCGAAAATCGAAAAATGCCGGGCTGCTGCGGCTTCCGCATCGGTGAGCAGTTCCCAGCTCCAGGCGACAGCCGCGTGCAAGGTGCGATGACGCGGGACCGCGTGACGAGTGCTGTTGGTGAGCAGCCGGAAGCGATCGGTGAGCCGCGCGCTGAGGTCCGGCAGCGGCAGACTCCGCACGCGAGCGGCGGCCAGCTCGATGGCCAGCGGCATGCCGTCGAGGCTGCGCACGATGGCACGGATATCCGCGGAATTGCTTTCGGACAGCGCGAAATCCGGGAGGGCCGCGGTGGCGCGGTCGAGGAACAGCCGGACCGCGGGCGATGCGGCTGCCGCCGGGAAATCCACGTCGGCTTCGGGCAGGTCCAAGGTCCGGACCGGATACAGTCGCTCGCCGTCCACGCCGATCGGCTCCCGGCTCGTGGTGAGGACCCGCAGCAGGGGTAGCCGTTGCAATAGATCGTCGATCAGGCGCGCGGTCGCCTCCACGACATGCTCGCAGTTGTCGAGTACCAACAGCATTCGGCGGCCGGACAGCGTCCGCTCCAGTACTTCGGCCCACTCAGTGCACAGTTCGTCGGGTCGCTCGAACCCGGCGAGCGCGTTCACTATCGCCACTCCGACCGCGGTCACGGCAGATCGGCCGGCTCGTTCTCGCTCGAGTGCGGCCAGTTCGACGAAGGCGTAGTCATCCACCCAGTCCACGGCGTGCGCCCTGACTGTCTCGGCGGCCAGCCGAGTCTTCCCCACGCCCCCGCTACCCGACAGTGTCACCAGTCGGGACTCGCGCAACGCCTGCCGCACTCCGTCCACATCGTGTCCGCGTCCGACGAAACTGGTGCGACGCCCGGGCAGCAGCGGCGCGGATACCATCGATGCCCCGGTGGTCGGGGATGCTGCCACAACTCCCGTGCGACCCGATCCGGACGTCGTCTCGGAGACAGGTCCGTCGACGGTGGGATCATGGGATGCGTTGGTGTGAAGTTCGGCCAGGGCCGAGCGCAGCACCTCGGCGGGTGTCGTGCCCAGCTCCTCCCGTAATAGGGCCTCGGTGCGTTGAAACTGCTGTATCGCCTCGGATGTGCGCCCCGCTGCCGCCAGTGCCAGCACCAGTCGCGCGGCCAGCGTCTCACGGAACGGATGTGCCGCGACTTCCGTGCGGAGCTCACGCAATACTTCGCCGCCTCGGCCCAAGGCTCGCAAGGCGTCCGCTCGCAGTTCGATCGCTTCGAGCCGCTGTTCGGTCAATCGCAGTGCCGCAGCGTGCAATACGTCCGATTCCCCCACATCGATCAACGGCTCCCCGCGCCACAGCGCGAGCGCGGTATCGAAGCGCGCGATGGCTCGTTCTGTCTCCCCGGCCGCGAGCAATGTCCGCCCCGCCTCGACCTCACGCGTGAACAGATGCGCGTCGACGTCCTCGGACGCAAGTTCGAGCACATACCCGCCCCCATCCCTCCGCACCACCCCCGGCGCCGCCGCGCGCAACCGACTCGCCAAGGTCTGCAACGCATTCCCTGTCCCCGCCGGCGGGTCCTCTCCCCACACCCCGTCCACCAGTCGCGCCACCGGAACCACTCGCCCGGCTTCGAGCGCGAGCAACCCCAGCAATGCCCGTACCCGCGGCCCCCCGACCGACGCCCTCGTCCCGTCCGCGGCCTCCACCATCACCGGACCCAATAGTCCTACCAGCATGAATCGCTCATCTCACGATCGATCCTGCGTGGCGGCGAGCCTCTCGTCAACCCGGGCCAACCTGGGGATCGGTGCCGGCAGTGGGGCCGCCGCGGGAGGCGCCGTCACGGCGATCTCGGTGGGGAGAGGGTCTCATGACTGGGGCAACCGATAGTCAGCATGCCCAGACCTACTTGACGCTCCCGATACCGATCTTCGCGGCGCCAAAATCGAGATCCTCGACGATGCCGACACGATTTCCTATCTGGACTTCCAGGGTGCCACTCGGTGTTAAGCGCGAGACCGTCGAAGCAGGGTTGGACCTGATGCTTCGAGTCGGTCTCGTCGAGGTGACGGCAACTGCCGACGGAGTCCAGTTCCAAGCCGGAGACGAGGCAGCGGCTGACGAGCTCGCCCTCACCATCGAGATCGTCAAACGCAGCGACACAAAAGGATTCGTCGTCCTCCCCCGCCGCTGGGTGGTCGAGTGGACCCTGGCCTGGATCTCTCGGCGCCGCCGCCTGGTCCGCGACTACGAACGACTACCCGAACACCACGAAGCCCTCGTGACCTGGTCGATGATCATCCTGATGTCGCGGCGCCTGGCCCGCACCCGGCAATGAATCACCCACCGCACCAGCATTATTCGGCGATCGTGAACACCCCAGAAGGCTCCTGTTCCAGCCAGCCACGCGCCACCAGGCGTTTCAGCTTCCCCCGCAACGACTCGACCTTCGACCGATCGACCCGATCGATACCCAGCTCGGCGGCGACCTGCCCGGCCCGCAACCCGCCACCGGACTCGGCGAACACCGCCAGGATCTCGCCGCAATCCTCCGGCAGCGCCGACGCGTTCATCCCCGCTGCCCGCTGCGGCACCAGCACCAACCCGATCGGCGATCCATCCGGAATCGGCTGCGACGCAACCGTTCCCGCTCTACCGGCCGAATCTTCGCCCACCTCGGGTGTGGTCGGTTCGGCGGTCTCGGCGCAGATCTCGCTCATCGGTTCCCGCGTGATCGCCAGCCGCGACAAGTGATGCTCCTCGGCATTCAGCTGTTCGGTCAGCTCCGCGATCTGGCGACGCAGCTGCTCGACTTGTTCAGCTGCGGCCGCCTCACGCCGGTGCAGCTCCTCACGCCACGACACCATCGCCGCCTACATCGCCCACCCCGCGTCGACGATAAACTCCTGGCAACCACCACAACAGTGGCCCAAGCGTTTTCGCAGGTCAGCCGACCCGGGTCGCTAAACGATCAGCTTGGCTCACAGGCACCAAGACGCGCACAGGGGGTGCCGCAGATCGTCCGCAGTCGGGACGGTTGCCACGCGCCGCCGCCCGAGATATCGGCGAAAGTTGCGCTGAGCAGGCATTTTGTGTGAAGGTGCTTCGGTGTAGAGCGGCCGGCGCGCGGCCGAGAGGGGGATCTGATGTCGGAGACTTTCAAAGTCGACCCAGCCGCAGTGGACACGTTCGCCGCGGCTTTGAAGACGCTGGCCGAGGCCAATGCGAATGTCGCGACCTATCTGGACAAGTGGCTGGTCTTGGACAACACCGTGTGGGGCGACGGCGGGCTCATCCGTATCGGGCTGAGCGCCGTTGCAGAGGCGCACAACAAGCTGAAGCCCAATTACGCCACCCTCGGCACCCTCTCCGAGGCTGCGGCGACCGAATTGACCAAGGTCGCGCAGGTTTACCGGACCACCGACGACGCGCGCGCCGACGAGTTGGACCGTACGTACCCCACAGGCAGCAACTGATGACCAAGACGCCGTCCGAGCACCTGGCGGAACCTTCGCTCGAGGACCCGCTCAACGACAGTTTCGAGTTCCTCATCACCTCGAACGCCATTTCGCCGACGTACTGGGCTTGTAAGTGGTGCGAAAACGTCCTCGGGACAGACCCGCTGAAGTGGCTCACCACCAAGATCTCCGGTGATTGGGAGGCCCTGCAGACGGCGGGCAAGGCGGTGGAAAACCTGGCTTCCTACAGCGCGAGCTTCTCCGAATCGGTCAAGTCCGCCGCGACGACTGTCGACGCGACGTGGGACGGTAACGCGGCGACCAGCGCCCAAGCCTATTTCACGAAGCTCTCGGCAGCCATTTCCGCGCAGGTCGAGCCATTGAAGGAGATGGCGACCGAGATCAACCGCTTCGCGTCGACGGCGTACCACCTCTCCACCGCCATGAGTAATGCCTTGCAGACCTTGCTGGACTGGGGCGCCATGGCGGTGATCGAGTGGGCCGCGGCCGAGGCCTCCGCGCTCACCGGCGTCGGAATTTTCGCAACGGCGGCCCTGGTCGCCGCTGCTACCGCAACCACGGCGAAGGTGATCGCGGAATGGGGCCTGCTGGTCGAGAAGTTCAACGCCGCGTATGTAGCACTCGAGGCCATCGCCGGGGTCGGTTTCGGCGTGGTCGCGGTGGTCGAGTCCGCCGATATGCCGAGCCTGCCCACCGCCACCTACGACCACCCTGGAGCCTGAATGAACGCGCCCGAGCCGATTCATGATCTGGCCCATGGCGATCTCGGGGCCTCGCGCCAACTGTCCCGGGCGATTCGGGTGTTGATGGATACCGCCACCGATCCGCAATTGAAGGAGCAGCTGCGCGGTGTCCTCGAAGGCAAGGGCAGCGCACGCGAATTGATGCACAGCGAGGCATTCAATCGGGTGCTCGATCGCACGGTGCCCGCCGCCATGCAGCAGTTCGCGGACATGCCGGAGGAGGAACGGCAACGGCTGGCCGCCCAGGGCGAAGCCGAGTTGGTGCGACTCCGGTCTGAACCACTAGGGGACCAGCGGCCGTCGGACCGGCCGATGCCCCCTCCCGCGGATCGGCCGGCGCTCGCCGGGAACGCCGTTATCCCGGGCACCCGCAAGCCCAACCGCGATCGCATCGTAACCCCGACTGATGACGACGACGAGGACGACGAATACTTCCGCGACCGCCAGCAGCGCGGATGGCTGCAGTGACCCGGGCGCAGGTGGTCTTCGACACTGAGATCAACCCGGATTGGACGCCGACTCTCGCGACGGCACCGACGGAGCTCGTTGTCACCGAGCCGATGCCGGGGTTGTGCAGCGAGCACGGTTTCACCGCTATTGAGACCCGTTCCTTCGCAGTCAATTCCAGTGGCCCACTATCGGAGCTGCCGACACCGCGAGCCATGTTGCGCTCCATGAAACCCGGGCGGCGGGACCCCGTCCTGGCGCGCGTCCGCTTCGGCTGCCCGGCCTGCGAGTTCTGTCTCCACGAGGTCCGGCGCTTCCGTCGAATCGCGCTGCTGGCACTGCTGGCGATACCACTGGCAATCGCGGCCGTTCTCATCGTACGGGCGCTCGAACTCGAACCGCTCTATCTACCTTTGGCTTTCGTGATCGTGCCCGGATGCATGCCGATCGCATTGCTGGTGGCGATGCTGTCCTGGAGTCGCTCCCGCTATTTCGCCGATGTCTGGATGAACGAAACAGCCGACCAGCTGATCGTTTTCGCGCACCTGGATTTCGTGGCCGCGGTCGAGCAAAATCGGGCCGGGAATCGCTGAACGTCCCACCGGAGCCCACCACAACAGGGGCCCAAAGTCTTTCCGCAGCTCCGCCCACCGAAGCCACTAAACGATCAGTTTGTTCACAGGCACTTAGGTACCGGTCGGTGCGGATTCAATGCCGTCAAGATTCGTGAACAACCGCCGTCACAGTTGGTGAACCGAGCCACTGGGTCGACCGACGTCACAGTTCACCGATGATTGACGTCGGAATTCACCAGCGTAGCCAGACAGGACACGCGATAACGCGGCCGGACCCGGTTGTCCTGTCTCATTGGTTTTGAGGCAGTCTCGTTGATCTGAGGCATTTGCTGATTCGTCTCATGCACTCGAGGCATGGCGGATACGGTGAGCCGGTTCGTGCAGCGACGAGGGGCCGGGGTTGCCATGGCCGGTAGCGGTGTATCGGCGGTGACGGCTGCCAGTGGTCGAGCTGACTCATTCTCATTGCGGTACTTGGAGATCGGTCGTGCTGGCGCTGTTGAGCGGCGCGGTCCGTTGGCAGCCTGCTGGAGTACGCGGTTTGAGGATGCGCCGCCGGTGCGGCAGTTCCCGTCGCACAAGGGGCAGAAGAACTTTCCGGGTCTGTATTACGCCGGGTGCTCGGGCCGTCATGTGGGGTTCGAGTCGTGGCTCGAGCGTGATCACTTGATGATGCTCGACTATTCGCCACGAGTGAGATCTTTTGCTGCGCAGCCATTCTGGTTGTCCTGGCCCTCGGGTGGAAGGATGCGTCGTCACGCACCGGATTTCTTCGTCCGCTTGGTCGACGGTGGTGGTGTGGTGATCGATGTCCGGCCCGATGATCGGATCGAGCCCCATGACGCCGAGGCGTTCGCGGTGACCGCAACGGCGTGTGAATCGGTGGGCTGGGGTTATCGCCGGGTCGGTGTGCTGGATGCAGTGCTGGTGGCGAATGTGCGCTGGCTGGCCGGGTATCAGCATGCTCGGTGCCTGCGCGATCAGCATCGGGGCGCGTTGGAGGAAGCTTTCGCCGCGCCGCGGCCGTTGCTGGAGGGGGTCGAAACGGTCGGTGATCGGCTTGCGGTGCTGCCGTCGCTGTTCCACCTGATGTGGTCGCAGGTCTTGACCGCGGATCTGGAGTCCTCACCGCTGACTGGGGCGTCGATGGTTCAGGCGCCGAAGGGCGGCCGATGATGGTGTCAAGGCCGCCGCGACTGCGGGTGGGTTCGCAGGTCCGCCTGGACGGTGCTGCCTACATGGTCATCGCCCTGTCCGGCACCGGCGCCCGGCTGGCCGATGTGACGGGGATCGAGTGCGAGGTCGCGTTGCCGGAGTTGTTGTCCGCGAACGGTTTCGCGGTGGTGACGCGGTCACCGGCGGCGTTGCCGCCGCGCGGACTGCTCGACGATGTCTCTGCGGAGTTGGTCGAACAGGCGCGGTGGTGGGAACACCACATCGTCGAGGTGATCACTGGGACACCGCCCGAGGCCGGACGCACCGCGCGGCCCAAACCGGAATACGACCCGGCTACGCGCAGTCTTCGTCGCCGCGAGCTGGCGAAGGTGGACGAGCTGGCGCACAGTGAGAACGCGGTGCCGCTGAGCACATTTCAGCGGTTGCGGCTGGCTTACGAGAAGCAGGGCGTGTGGGGTCTGCTCGACCACCGCACGACGCAGCGTCCGGGCGCGCGGACCGACGAGCGGGTCCTGGCCGCGATCGGGAAAGCGGTCGCCGAGCAGACCGATCAGTCGACGGGCACGGTGACCAGGTTGCGGCGGCGGGTGGAGCAACTGCTGGCCGTCGACGGGGTGGATCCGGTGGTGGTGATGCCGGCGCGGGCGACGTTCTACCGGTTGGTCGAGCAGGTCGCGGCAGGCAAGCACACCTTCGAGTCGGCGCGCACCCGCCGGTCGTTGGCGCAGCGGCCCAACGGCCCGTTCGGCACGGTCACCGCGCTGCGCCCGGGTGAGTGGACCCAAATCGACTCCACCCCTTTGGATGTCCGGGTGGTGCTGGACAACGGCGTCGTCGACCGGGTCGAGCTGACCTGGATCATCGACCTTGCCACGCGCACGATCCCGGCGGCGGTGCTGCGGCCCACGACCAAGGCGGTCGATGCGGCACTGCTGCTGGCACGCGCGATGACCCCGGAACCGATGCGGCCGGGCTGGCCCGACGCGCTGCGGATGTCACGGTCGGTGCTGCCGCACCGGCGGCTCACCGCGATCGACGAGCGGCTCGAACACGCGGCCGCGCGGCCGGTGATCGTGCCGGAAACCATTGTCTGCGACCATGGTATGGCCTACATGTCCGCAGCATTTCGCAACGCCTGCCGCGCGATCGGCATCACCCTGCAGCCGTCCCACGAGGGCTCGCCTTGGGAGAAGGGCACCGTCGAAACCAGTTTCTCCGCAGTGGGCACCCTGTTCGCACAATACGTCGCCGGCTACGTCGGTTCCAGCGTCGAACGTCGCGGGCGCGACGCCGAGGCCGGCGCGGTCTGGTCGATGCTCGAGTTACAGGAACTCCTGGATGAATGGCTGGTCACGACCTGGTCGAACCGGCCCCACGACGGGCTACGGCACCCACTGATTCCGGGAAAAGCCTTGTCTCCGAACGAAATGTATTCCGCGCTGGTGGAAACCGCGGGATACGTGCCGGTCGGACTGGGAGCCGATGACTACATCGAACTGCTGCCGGTCCGCTGGCGGGCGATCAACGCCTACGGGGTGAAGATCGACCACCGCAGCTACGACTGCGCCGAGCTGACTCCTTACCGTCGTCAGCATTCAGGGGTCGATACTCGGAAAGGGTTGTGGGAGGTCCACTACGACCCTTACGACGTCACCCGGATCTGGGTCCGCAACCATCGCGACGGCGGCTGGATCCAAGCCCCATGGACACATCTACGCAGCGAGCCGACACCGTTCGGTGAACAAGCCTGGGACCACGCACGCCAGATGCTGGCCCGACGCGGTCAGGACCCGGCCACCGAATCCGAGATCGCTACCGCCGCAGCGGCATTGCTGGACAAAGCCGAGCATGGGACCGGGCGGGAGAAACCGACGAAGAAGGATCGCCGGGTCGCCGGCCGGGCCAGGGCGGTTACTGCCGCCGATCGGCGGCTGCCTCCACCGTCGCCCTCGCCGCCGCTGGAAGACAACCAGGACACCGATCAGCTTGCGAAGGTGATTCCGCTGGGGATCTTCGACCCATTCGAGGAAGCGAGAAAACGCTGGTGACAACCACGGCCGACAATGATGCGGCCACCCAACCCAGACGGCAGCTGACCACGCTGAGCGGATGGCGGCAATTCACCCTCGACCAGCCGATGATCCCCGAACTCCTACCACCTCCCGACCGAGCTGGCCTCGACGCCGATACGCGTGACCGTGACGAGGAGGACCGCATCGACTACCACACCCGGCTGACGGTGATCGCGACCTCGACGGTGAAAGCCGTTGCGCAGAAAGGCCGTCGGCTGACCCTGCTGAACCGGCACGCGGTCAGCGCGCGGCGCGGGCTGATCCTGTCCGGTGCCGCGGGCACCGGAAAGACCACCGCGATCACCCAGTTCGGCAAGATGCACGAAGTCGCCGACCGGCAACGCCACCCGCACTCCTGCGACCGCATCCCGGTCCTCTACGTCACCGTCCCGCCCGCCGCGACGCCACGGATGCTGGCCGCCGAGTTCGCCCGCTTCCTAGGCCTGCCCGTCACCCAGCGCGCTAACCTGACCGACCTCATCGAAGCGGTCTGCGGGGTCTGTTGCGACACCGGCACCAGCGTCGTCATCTGCGATGAGCTGCACAATATTTCGTTGGCCACCCGCGCCGGAGCCGAGGTCTCCGACACGTTGAAATACTTCTCCGAGCGCGTCCCGGCCACCTTTATCTACTCCGGGATCAACGTCGAACGCGAAGGGTTGTTCACCGGCACCCGCGGCGAGCAGATCGCCGGGCGTCACACCCTGATCGCCACCACCGGGTTCCCCTACACCGACGACTGGCGCAGCGTCGTCGCCTCCATCGAACACACTCTGCGCTTGCACAACCACCGACTGGGCACCTTGACCGGCCTGGACCGCTACCTACACCAGCGCACCGCCGGGATGATCGGCAGTCTGTCCGCGCTGATCCGCGAAGCCGCGCTCGACGCCATCCTCACCGGGACCGAGAAGATCACTAAATCCGCTCTCGACACCATCGACCTCGACCACGCCGCCCACACCAAATCCAGTTAGACGCACCAGCATTCGCGGAGATCGAATGATCATCGACAGCCTTCCCGCTCCACTGCCGGTCCGGCTCCGGCCAACCCCCGCAGAAACCGCCGAATCGTTCGTGCTGCGCCTGGCCGTTGCCAACCACCTCAAGCCCAGCCACCTACGCCGCCACATCACTCCGGGCCGACGGGGAATGGGCGCCATCGACCCCGACAAACTCGCCGCCGTCAGCGACCGAACCACTCCGGTCGTTCTGCGCATGTTCCCCGAACTGGCGGCACGCCGCCACCCTCCACGACGCCCCGGCGTTGCCACCGAACAGCGAAACCGCAGACAACGCAACGACGACGCCAAACGGCAGCGCTACGCCGCGATCCGCGCAGACGCGGCGGCCGGAATGCCAGGCCGGGCGATCGAACGCAAACACAATGTCGGCCACCGCACTATCCAAGCGGCGCTCAAATCTCCGGTCCCGCCAGCCCGCAAGGAATACCCGACCCGCGAACGAGCCCGCCTGCACGGGCTCATCCCGCACATCGACGCCGTCCTGGCCGCCACCCCGGCCATGCCGGTCCGCGAAATCTGGGAACACCTGCTCAACGACCACCACGCCGCGGTCACCTACGAATCGGTCCGCGGCTACGTCGCCAGCCGCCGCGGCCCGGCACCCCGACCACCCCTGTTGGTCATCGGCCACACCGAAACACCAGCGGTCACAGACCCAACTACGCCCAGGCAAGCGAGTTCGGTCGTCAGTCAGACCAGTTGGCGACAAAGATCGCTATACATGGACGGCCTAGCTGGTATCGGTATCCGATCCGCCACCGAAAGCGATGAACGGGCACTGGCCGCCATCGACTACGCCACCTGGTCGACGCAGGTGCATCCTGTCCCGCTTTGGCCGCTGGACACACTCTTCTTCAACGACGCGACATCACCGCAGAACGTCCTGCTCGCACACGAGGACAACCACATCCTCGGATACGTGAAACTCCGGCCTTCTCTGATGCCGGCATCGGGCGGACATGTCCAAGAGATCAACGGATTCGCCGTCGCTCCACACCATCAAGGACGCGGTATCGGCCACCTACTCCTCGATGCTGTCCACCAAGAAGCAATCGAACGCCGAGCCCGCCGGATCACCCTGCGAGTCTTGGGCACCAACACTCGCGCTCAGGCACTCTATCTCGCACACGGCTATTGCATCGAAGGCAGACTCGTCGGCCAGTTCCTGCTCGAAGACCGCTACGTCGACGACGTCCTGATGGCGCTCGAAACGTGCCCCACGATCGACGAAACAAGTCGCCGGACTGCTGTCTCACAAGACTGAGGCACCGCAGCTCAGCACCCGAACCCTGCCTCACGATCAAACGGAACAGGACATGTCGTACTTCGATATCGAGGGTTACCAACCGCAGTGGCTCAGCGGCCGCCGCGCGATCGCCACCGCTCATGGCCGGCGACTCCAGGCGCTGGTCGGGCGCCACCTCAACCGCGGGTGGCTCATCTGGGACCGCGACGACGATGAGTGGTTCGCCGACGGCCCGGTTCTGTTGGACTTCGAAGGCGAGCAGGTAGAGCTCAATCACCAGAAGTTCGCCGATCTATCCATCACCTGGAACACCATCGACCCCGTCGTGCAGGCCAACTGGTCGAACGGCGATGACGATGACCCGGACGTCCATACCTTCCATTTGAGCTGGCGGCATGACACCTGCCGCGAGTTGGCGGCCCTTGAAGGCCGGCAACTGCAAGCGGTCGAGTTGCTCGAGTGGACCGGCGGGGATATTGCCAACGGCATGGTCGCGGTCAGTTTCATCTTTGCCGACGACCGGGTGACGATCAGCAACGGAATGGACGAGAACCAGCTGGAATTCCGCGCGCCGCCAGCCGAATATCGCAGCCACCAACTCCACAACTGACATCGGCAGCCACCGCACCGAACTCCACCACGAACTGACCCTCGAAATGCGTCTCCAGCCACGGATACTTGCCTCAGATCAGTGAGACACGCTGCAGGACTGCAAGTCTCATACACCTGAGGCACCGCAGGTCAACGCCCACACCCTGCCCATGATCAACGAGACAGGACACCGGTGTCCTTTGCGAGTTGGCCTGACACATTGCCAGCGTGTCTGACGCAAACACGCGGTTTCTGCCACCAACTCTGACGCAGGTTGTTGGTAGTTACCTGCCTGGAGTGGTCGTCGTGGGTCGTGTTGTCGCCGCTGCGAGCGGGGTTGACGAGGACTGCTGGGCCGAGTTCATCAGCGCGGCCGCTGCACTTTCAGGATTCGCGGGCTGCGATTGCGGCTTGGATTCGTCGTAGCGTGCGCAGGCCTTTCTTCGCGGCGACGCTCACCATGCCGTCGAAGACTGTTGAGCCCCGGTCTTGGGCCATCAGCCGTTCCAGCGTCGGCACGGCACGATCGTCGCCGGTCGAGCCGAGCGCGACAGCCGCCCAGTATCGCTGGTCCGGGTCGTCGCTGTCGGCCGCCTCGCACAGCCTCGGGATGACGTTCGGGGCGAATTTGGCCAGCGCGCTGGCGATATAGCCGATGCGGTAGTACCGGCGGTTCTCGAGTTCGTCCCATAGTGCGGCCAGGGCTGCATCGCCACCGATCATGCCGAGGGCCTCGGCGGCACGTTCGCGCATTCCTGCGATCGAGTCCTGCAGCAGGGGTGTGAGTGCCGGGACGACCGATTCGTCGCCGAGGGTGCCCAGAGCGATCACCGCTTGCTCTCGAGCCATCTGCTGTGGGTGGTCCAGCATCGCGACCAAGCCGGGAACCGCGTCGCGGAAGCCGAGCGCCGCGCAGCCCATCGCGGCCCATGCCTGGCAGTTGTATCGAGTGTCGGCGAGTGACGCGAGCAGTGGTGCCTTCAGAGTGTCGTCGCCGAAGACCGCCGCCTGGTTCAACGCCCGGCTGTAGAGCGACCGGTGGTAGTCGGGATAGTCGCGGACGAGCGCGCACAGTGTTTCCTTGGCGGATGTGTCGCCGTCAGCAGCTCGCGCGAGCAGGTGCCGCAGATTTTCCTCGCGGGTCTCGAGATCGCCGTCTTTGAGGCGTCGCGCATCGGCTGGGTTCACCGCTCAACGGTACCTGGCGATGATCTCGTCCCCGGCCACGTTTTGGGTGGTCGGCGCCGCCGGAAACGCACGTGAACCTGGGCGGTGACTTGCGTCGGCAATCTGACAGAAGACCAGCGGTCACGATCTGCCACATACCTGACACACTGCAGGTCACCGCGCTGGATCTGCGTCCCGTCATCTGGCATCGGACACCCGGGCAGATTTTAGAGCAACGGACCAGGCCCGATCGGTCCCGCCAGCGGCTAGAGGCCATGCGGAATGTACTGGCTCCAAGACGTATTCCGATTCCGATTGCCTGCACGGATATCGTCGACTCGTTGCCGCAACCGGTCAGCGTGTTCTGCTGACGCCGTCTGTCGATTCCAGTGCGATCCTGACCCGGTAGTTCCGGGCGAACGCTGACCCACCCTGTGACGAATCATGAGGTGCTCAACGTGGAGGATTGGGCGGAAATCCGCCGATTGCATCGGGCCGAGGGAATGCCGATCCGGGCCATCGCCCGGCATCTGCACGTCTCGAAGAACTACTGTGAAGAAGGCGCTTGCCTCGCACGAACCACCGAGATATCAACGGGTGTCGAAGGGTTCGTCGGTGGATGTTTTCGAGCCGCAGATCCGGGTGCTGCTAGCGGAGTTCCCGGACATGCCGACGACGGTGATCATGGAACGGGTCGGTTGGCAGCGCGGCAAGACGGTGTTCTTCGAACGGGTGCAGCAGCTGCGGCCGTTGTTCAAGCCACCGGACCCGGCCTCGCGCACCGAGTATGAGGCTGGTGAGTTCGCTCAGTGCGACTTGTGGTTCCCGCCAGCTGATATCCCGCTGGGGTTCGGTCATGTCGGCCGACCACCGGTGCTGGTCATGGTGAGTGGGTATTCGCGGGTGATCGCCGCGGTGATGCTCCCGACCCGGCAACGCCCGGATCTGCTGGCTGCGCATTGGGCGTTGATCTCGCATTGGGGTCGAGTGCCGCGAGCGCTGGTGTGGGACAACGAATCCGCAGTCGGACCATGGCGCGGTGGCAAACCCCAGCTGACCGACGCGTTGAACGCCTTCAGAGGAACCCTCGGCATCAAGATAATCCAATGCCGTCCCGGCGATCCTGAAGCCAAAGGGCTCGTCGAACGCGCGAACGGTTACCTCGAGACCTCGTTCCTTCCCGGTCGAAGCTTCACTGGCCCTGATGATTTCAATACCCAGCTCGCCGAGTGGCTTGACCGGGCCAACCAGCGCCAGCATCGGCTGTCGACCTGTCGACCTGTCGATCGTTGGTCTGGCGATCGAGCCGCGATGCTCGAACTGCCGACCGGTCGACTCGGTCGTTGGGTGGCGGATATCGACGCGGCTGCCTCGCGACCATTACGTAAACCCTTCGGCCGATGGGGTGAGGTGTTCGGCGACGACATCGTTGCCGCGGCCATGATCGACCGCCTCGTCCATCGCGCCGAGGTCATCTCCCTCGAGGGAGACAGCTACCGCCTCGAGGACCGCGACCTCGGACGCGTCTCCGCGGCCAAGACCAACGACTGACTAAACGCGCGATAGGCGGCATGACAGTGCGTTTGTGTCGCGTGGTTCGAGGTTGACGGCAGGCATCGGCGAGCTCGCGCGCGGCACACTTGTCCAGTGGCTTCGAGACAGCACTACGCCGCGCTGAATATCGTTTCGCCGGGTCAGGACTCCGCGCGGCGATTTCATAGCCGGCGGCGTCTCGTTTCTCGGGTTTCAGCCCCGCAGGGTAACGATGGCCTTCTCGATGCGCCGTTGCCGTGTGTCGGGCTTCTTCGCGCTCTCGATGGCGTGCACGTGCTCGCGCTTGCGGCTGTAGGCGAGGTTGTCGTAGGCGGTGCGGGCGACAGGGTCGTCGTCCAGGGCTTGGGCGAAGTCCGGGGGCTCGACGACGACGCGCGGCTGGGTGTCGAGCTCGACCTCGACCTCGACCTCGTCGCCGATCGCGACACCGACGGCCTGCCGGTTGGCGTTGCTGAGGCCGAGCAGGTAGCGGCCGCGCATGAGGGCGACCCGGCTCTTCCAGGAATGCCCGTTGATCGTGATCGTCACTGGCGGCCGCGCGCCCTCTCCGAGCGCTGCTACCACCTCGGACGGAACTTCCAGGCCCCGCATTGGCTCGGGTGGCTCGACGTGGGTCCGAAACTTCATGATCTTTCTCCTGTTGTTGTACCGGCTCACCGCGGATCCGGCCCGTCCGGCTCCGAGAGCCGCTCCCACTTCCTACACCGGGACCATCGCCGTGTCCGGGACGGCTGCGGCATGCACCGCGCCGTCCCGGGGGGCCATTAGGCAAGAGAACGCGGTTACTCGGCGTAGGGCTGGTCGGTTCCCTGGGCGCTGTAGCCGAGACTCCAGACATAGCCGTCCGGGTCGGCGAAGGTGCCGCCGTACCCGCCCCACGGCAGCGCACCGGCGGGCTTGAGGATGGTGGCGCCGGCCTTCTCGGCCTCCGCCATGATCTCCTCGACCCGCGCCTCGCTGCGGACGACGTAGGTCAGAACCAGCCCGCTGAAGCCGCTGCCTTCCGGGTCCGTGCCCACCTGGCCGGCCAGACCCTCGCGACCGTAGAAGCCGACCGGTGAGGCGCCGTCCGATTCGAAGAACACCGAGATGCCGTAGTCGTTCTTGATCTTCCAGCCGAGCCCCTCGGTGTAGAACTGCTTGGCCCGGTCCATGTCCCGGACACCGAGGAGGATCGAGCTGACGTGCGCTTTCATGTCTTACTCCTTGCATTATGGAGGTATACGTACCGGTCAATCGGTATGACAGGACCGGATGAGGAAGGTAACCGGTGGTTGAGCAGGACTGGCTGAGCGAACGGTTCGACCAGCTCAGGCCGTTGCCTCCCACACGTACCCGTCCGGGTCGGTGAATGAGCCGATGCCGCTGTCCATGACGATGCGGTGCGATCCGCTGCCTTCCTGCGAGACCCCCGCCTCCTTGGCGGCAGCCTTGCGCGGGTACAACGCCAGGGTGACCGGCGAGCCCGAGTCCGCGAACTCGGCGTACTTGCCGCCGAAGCTCTTCGATGCCGTCAAGCCGCGATCGACATAGAACTGCTTGCTGGCCTTCACATCCGTCACGCCCATCAGCAACACCAGGTCGTCGATTTCGCGGGTGAACGGGCCCACGTTCTTCTTCTTCGAGGTGGCGATCTTCCAGATCGTGCCCTCCGGCGCCTGCACCACCGCGCTGTAACCCCACAGGCTCTTCTTCGCGGGCTCGAGGACGGTGAACCCGGCGTCGACCGCGGTGCCGACGAGGCTGTCGACGGTGGAGGGCTGCGACACCACCAGCGACAAGATGAATCCACGGAAACCTGTAGCCGGCGCCGCCGAAGCCCGGAACCCGAGCCGGTCACCCAGTCCGAACGCGGCGTCGTAGATCACGGCAGCGGCCTGGGGATCGGCCACCTCGAGGTGAACGTTGATGCCGGTGCCGATGGTCGCGTTGATTTCCATGCTCATAACGCTAGACACGGGCCGCCACGGTCACATCCGTGCCGACCACGGAACACACCACTGAGCTGAGACCGTGGGAATACGGGCAAACCCACCGCCCCCGCGCGACGTCGGCCCCGGACCCGATGAACCATGCCGTTTCAACATTGTGCGACAGCCTCACTGCTGAACTCGGCTCGCCGACGCGGCAGACAACCGATCCCGTAATCAAGACCGCCTGGGAACTGCCGGAAGTGGTCATCTGCCTGAGCCCCCTGACCGGGGCAGTCGATCTCGTGTCAAGAATCCGTTGTACCAGCAGTGGCTGGATCAATTATCGATGTAGCGGCCGCGCCATGAGTGAGCGTCACACCGCGCTCAACTCGGCATTTCCGGACGTCCACGTAGGCGGCCGGGTCCCGATTCGCCCGGAAGATACGGGTCACGTTCGGACCGGAGTTGACAAGTGGCGAAAACCGTTCACAAAGACACGGCCGCCGGTGCTCCACCCACGCACCGGGCGTGGGTGGTCGTTCGCCCCGGACTTCATGGCCACGATGGATCTGCTGTTACTGACCGGATGGATGAGCGGTTCGGGAGGATCACATCGGATACACCGGGTGTTTGCGCGGGTTGAACTCCGGCTTGACCGGCGGCTTTCCGCGCAATAGGTGCAGTGCGCGCCGGATCTCCAGACGGGTGTGCGCCGGTTCGATGACCGCGTCGATGTAGCCGCGTTCGGCGGCAATCCACGGGGTGGCGATCGTCTCGTTGTACTGGTTGATCATGAACTCGCGCGCTGCTGCCCGATGCTCTTCCGGCACCGCCGCCAATTGCCGCCTGCCGATGAGGTCGACCGCGCTTTCGGCGCCGATCACCGCGATCCGGGCCGTCGGCCAGGCGAAACTGATATCGGCACCTACCTGCCGGGCCGCCATCATGCCGTAGGCGCCACCGTAGGACTTGCGCACGACCAGGTTGATGATCGGGACCGTCGCCTCGATGATCGCGCGCGGGACCCGGCCGCCGCGGATGATCACACCATTGGCTTCCTGCTCGAGGCCCGGCAGCACGCCCGGGGTGTCGGCGACGAACACCAGCGGGATATTGAACGCGTCGCAGAGCCGGATGAAGTAGGTCGACTTGTCCGAGCAGGCGGCGTCGATGGAACCACCCAACACCAATGGCTGGTTGGCGATCACACCGACCGGATATCCGTCGACCCGGGCAAACCCGGTGATCAGATTCGGGGCGAACGCGGCACGGATCTCGTGGAATTCACCGTCGTCGAAGATCCGTAGCAGGATCTCATGCATGTCATAACCGGCGCGATCGGAATCCGGGATGATCGTGTCGAGCTCCCGATCGGAAGCAGTGATCTCCGGCTCCAGACCGGGGTTCACGATCGGCGGTTGCTCGAGACAGCTCGTCGGCATGTAGCTCAGGTAGTTGCGGGCCCAGTCGTAGGCTTGCTGCTCGGTGTCGGCCACGTGATGCAGGGTGCCGCGTTCGGCCTGTACCTTGGCGCCACCGAGCTCCTCGGCGGTGATGTCCTCGCCGTTGACGGCTTTGATCACCTCCGGCCCGGTGACGAACATGTAGGAATCCTTGGTGCCGATGAGCACGTCGGTGTTGATCGGCCCGTATACCGAACCCGCGGCGCACTTGCCGAGAATGATCGACACCTGCGGCACATACCCGGACAGTTTCTCCAGCACCCGGGAAATATCACCGAACGAAGCGATCGAACCGACCGCGTCCTGGATACGCGCACCGCCGGAATCATTGATCGTCACCACCGGGCACGCGGTGTCGAACGCGAGTTGCAGCGCCCGCATGAACTTGCGGGCGGACGTGATACCGACCGACCCGCCGTAGACGGTCTGATCGTGGGCGATCACCACCACCGGACGGCCCCCGATCAGCCCGCGACCGGTGACCAGCCCGTCACCGTAGAGAGCATCAGGTTGGCCGGGCTGACGAGCAAACGCACCGGTCTCGAGGAACGTCCCGCGGTCGAGCAGCATGTCCACACGCTGGCGAACGCTCGGAATGCCCTTCTTCTCCCGCTTGGCGGCACCGGCCTCACCTGCCGGTTCCGCAGCGATCGTCAGGATCTTGACCAGTTCATCGATCTTCGCCTGGGTACCTGCCACGCTCGCTGCCACCTTCCAAACCGACTGTTGTGCCGTCGCGACGTTAAGCCTGTATCGACACGGAACGTGTCATTGAACCGGATATACGGGATAAATCACAGTCGAGGTCGGGCGCACATCACTTCTCACCCAACAAGTTCGAACACAGGCAGAGGTATGCCTCTCGCTGACCACCTCGAGAGGCCGCCCAGCAGCGGCGGGATGCCGCCCCTCAGGCCAACCTCTCTTATCCGCAGGCTGCAAACCCGATGCCGCACACATGAGCCCGCCGTCGGTCGGCTAGTGGCCACTGACCGCCGACCTGGTTAGGCGGCGGGCAATGAGCAGGCGCACAACGCGCGCTCGATCGAGTCCGGAGATCGGATGAGCGGCCACTGCCAGACGTCGATGACCGCGTGCTGCGCGGTCTGAAGTTCGCTGCGGCGCTGCCGGACACTATCGGCTGAAGTAGCGATTGGTAATGCATCGATGGCCGCGGCGTACGCAATCCAATAGACTCACTCACCAGAAAGGTTCTCCTCGAACTCGATCCTTCTTCCCTCAGCAAGAAGAACTATCGCTGTTCAGAGCACCTTTCGCGATTTCAAGAACGCCACGTCCCCTCTGCTGCAACCCTGCGTGGATATCCTCAGGAGGAGCAGGCCGAGGCCATGCAACGCGAACGCTCGCTGTTGTACGTCGCCGCCAGCCGGGCCCGCGACGAGCTGGTGGTGACCTGGAGCGGGAGGCGGTCGGAGCTACTCGGCTGGTCGGGGTGCACGATCGGGGCGATTTCCGCTGTCGATAGCTCGGCATTCTGTGTCTTCATGCTTATTGACTGCGTTTGCCGCCGTCGCCGTCGTGCGATCGCAGGGGCGTGATTTCCATGCACACGGCGGGCTTCACTGCGGCGCGGCCGCGTTCAGAAGCCCCTCGATATGATCCGCCAACGATTCTCGCCTAGCTCGAGAGCGCTGGCGAGCTATGATCGCGGATCAGCTGCCCTACTGGGCCGCAATTTGAATCGAGAAAGAAATGACCGCCTGGAAATGACTTCGCGAAAAATCTTCCAGAGGTGTGTGATCTCCACGCCTCGATGTCCGCGAGACTTGCATCGGGGTCACGGTTGCCTGCAATTGCGACGATGGGGCAGCTGACGATTGCGTCCGTAGTGCACTCGTAGGTCTCGATAGCCCGGTAGTCGTTTCTGGTGGTCGAGAGGATAATTTCCCGAAATTCAGGATCCTCTAGCAATGCCGGTGGTGTGCCGCCGACGCTCAGTAATTGTTCACATAGTTCTCGATCGCTCAGCAGGTGCACGGTCCCGGGTTGCGTTGACGAAGGGGCGCGCCGACCGGAGGCGAACAGGACTCTCGCGGTCGCTCCCACTTCCTGTTCGAGCCGCCTGCAGGCCTCGAAAGCTACGACAGATCCCATACTGTGGCCGAAGATGGAAAAGCTCTCGGCGTCCTCGACCGTTTCGATCAGCTCGGGCAGCAGGCCGTCGACGAGGTCTGAAATTCTGTCCACGAGCGGTTCATGTCTTCTGTCCTGTCGTCCCGGATACTGAACAGAGAGAACGTCATATTCCGATCCTATGCACTTGGCCAATGGTCCGAAAGATATGGCGGAGCCGCCGGCGTGGGGAAAGCAGACCAATTTATGGGATCCATTCCCTGGGGAGGGGGATAGGCGCCGCAGCCAGCTATTACCCATAGGTTATAGAGCCTTTCGTTAGATTTAGTGTAACCATCTTAAATGTAACCCGGGAAGCTAAATCATGCCCATCGGGGTCTGCCGTCGAGACCGCTCTGGGGCCGGTGGTACTTGTACTAGTCCTGCCATTCCTCGAGTTCGGCGTCAAAAAACAACCGGACTCGACCACCGGGTGGTCTCGTCGTCGGGGACCGGTCATCGGCGCACCGCCGAAGCGCCGGAGTGCAGCGACCGGGCGTGTGGGGAATCCACTCGATCAGCGGATCCAGCCAGCGGCCGAGTCGGCTGGGGGACCATGGTCGATGGTGGTGGTCAGGCCGCGGACGTGTGGCCATGCCTTGGCAAGTGCGAGTAGCTGGCGCAGCTCCGCGGTGAGATCCCGTGCCCCCGGTTGGACTTGGTGGGGCGTGAACCGGCTCGCGCTCGGGGGGTGCCCGGCAGCTTTGGTGGCAATGGCCTCGGCGATGCGGCGGGCATAGAAATGTGGGTCACCGCCTGTAACGGCCAGATCGTCAGGGCTGTCGCTGTAGCGCTCGAGATGCAGCAGGCTGTCGCGGATCTCGACCGTCATGCGGTGCAGACGGATGGCCGGGTCTGTTCGGCCGTTGTGGTCGCGCCGCATCTCTAGGACGATTTCGGGTACGGCTGCGGTGAGATCGGCCCACATCGGCCGTAGGCGGCGGCAGTATCGGCCGGTGCGGTCCCATCCGATGTGGGTGAGCAGGGTGCTGATCAGCGGCACGGTGATCGTGGCGGGAGCGCCGACGGCAGAGAGAAGGAAGGCGCTCCATGCTTCCCAGCGCATTTCGGGGTCGAATGACGGTTGGCCTGTCATGAGACTGATGATGGTCCCGAGCGGGTATCCAACCGCTACGATTCCCAGGCCCACTGTGGTGCCCAGGACCGCTGTGTACAGTGCACGTTCCTGCCAGGTGGTGTCGCCTGCGGTGCGCATCTCGCGCACACTTACCCGGCCGAGGAGCAGGGCTGTAGCGCCGAGCGGCAGGGAAAGCGCGACGCAGACCACGACAGCTGGCCAGCCGAGGGCTTGGTCGATCAACTGGTCGGCGTGGCGGGCGGGCGTCCCTGCGATCAGGATGGCGGCGGTGGCGGTGATCGTGACTAGGTAATAGCGCCGCTGCCTGCGCCACGTGTGGGCGGGATCGGCGCCTGCCCACAACTTGGCAAGGCCGTAGATATTCGACATGGTCAACACGGTTGCTCCCAGCGAGAGCTGTCGGGCGATGTTCACCACGTCGCTGTCGTCGCCGGGCAGCAGCCAGGCCAGTGACTGTTCGAACCAAGCCTCCCGTAACAGGTTTTCGACGAGAGCGGCGGCGAGCCCGCGGTTGATGAGCCGGTCGATGATGCTGTCCCGCAACAGCCACCACCGACCGGCGAGCACCAACGTCATACCGGTCAGGACGGGCCAGGTGATCAGACCCGGGATCGGGGAGGTCATCTCATCGATGCCGGTTTCGGAAGAACGTCGAGCGGAACCGGCTCGCCGACCGCTTCGGCAGCATCGCTTCGACCAGCAGCAGGTCGGCGAAGGTTTCGGCGTCGCGCTCGCGTTCACTGCCGTAGTCTTGGCGGCGCAGTACGCTGCGGATGGTTTCCAGCGACAGCGAGGGCATCAATTCGCGCAACGGCAGATCAGCCGCGGCACCACCGGAACCGCTCGCAGTCCCTCCGTGGCCGAGCAGCATGTGACCGATCTCGTGGGCGATGATGTGATCGGCATGCCATGCGGTGTCGGCCCCGTACATGATCACGTCGTCGCCTTCCCGGGCAATCCACAGGCCGCTTCCGGTGCCGCATCCGTTACCCAAGAGTGCGCCGACGTCGATCGGGCACAACGTGATCGGCCGTCCCCGGTACTCTGCCACCCGCGCGATGTATTCCGTTATGTCCCATGGGTGGGGGATCGGTACCAGGCGACCCAGCTCCTCGAATCGCGCGGCGAGATCCTCCACTACGCCTTCCCCTCGTTGATCACGTGACCTATGCCGATATTGCGGTGAGCGTAGTCGCCTCCGGAGCATGTTGTTGGACAGTCTATTTCGCGGGCTTCTCCACCTTTGACCCGTCCTGCTCGAGATCTTCCTTTACGTGTCTTCGACTCGACTGCGGCGCGCCTGGTTCCATCTGATGCGGTGACTAGCAGCACAGGGAGACCCAGTGTGTCGGGGTGATCGTCAGCGGGCTGACGGGTGAGTCGACCTTGCTGCGGACGGGGGTGTTGCGCAAGCATTCTCGTATCCGCCTTCGCGGGATCGGCCGCAACATCATCGGCCTTGATTCGCTCATGCTCTTGCGCTGGCAGTGCGAACCACGCCGCCGCGGCCTGTCCACCCTGCACGGTTACGAGCACATGCCTGCCTGCCCGGCTGGGGCGACCGGCGGTTGCGCGGGCTGTCCCGTCCACGGTATCCAGCGACCGGATGCTCGGCAGCTGACACCTGGGACGGGCGCTCAGCCCTTCCAGCGATACCGAGTCTTCGGCCGCCCTGCCCTGCCGTAATCAGCTCGGCACTCGGCCAGCCCGTCGTCGGCCAGTTTCTCCAGGTTGCGCCCTGAACCCATTCACCAATCGTGCGTTGGTTTCAGCTCTGCCTTTGCTTCTGCGAGGAGGTCGGATTGCAGCGACGAGCAATGAGCCCACCAGTCAGGGTAGGTCACAGGGTCCCGAACGGCGTCGTGCAATCCCCGGGCATGAGCAACTACGCGGTCCCGCAGAGCGTCCGAACAGATGATCTCGACCCGCTTCTCTGCTAGCCAAACGCTTTCGATCAGTGGCTTCATGTCGGCGGGGGTACCTCCGCGCTCGCGGATATCGAGTTCTCCCTGCAGTCGCTGCGTTGTCTCGAAGTAGTCGATGATCGCTGACTTCACCTCTTCTCTGCGGGCAAGGCGACTCTCCGCGCGGAACTTGAGCTTCGCGGCACGCGCCGAACTCCGTTGCACCATAAGCGTTGCCGATGAGCCGAGCCCCGCGCCGAGTAGTGGTAGCAGGCCCGTAACCAACGTTGAAACAACCCCTGTCGACATGACTCCAATTCTCGCAATCGGCTGCCCATCTCGATCCTGATTGCCCACTATCGCCGGTCACCAGCTCGAGAGACGGCTGGAGCGGCAACAAGCAGGATGAGCTGGTGGGTGGTGGATGCACACCACCCACCGCGGGAGATCGGTCGACTGTCGGTCGGAGTGATCGCGAGTTTGTGGGCGGTGTCCTCGTGGAAGACCGCGAGTTACGCCTGCACTGGTGGGGCGATCTCGCTGGGTTGGAGGTGCGGGACTATGTCGTCAGACATGCGACACAGTCCGAGCCCGGCCCGGTCCCACGCATGCGCGAACGGACTCGATCACGAGGAGGCCGGAGGGCCGGAAAGTGTCGCGTGGTGGTTCGATCCATTGCCTGATGGCTCCGGATTGGATAGTCGGCGATGGCAACGCCACGGTGCCTCCGTCCCGGATCACAGATGCGTTGTGGCGGAACAGATCAGCGAAGAGCGGCACATCGTCGGGTACGTCGGGCCGGATCAAGAAGGTCCACCGGTTCGACCGGGGATGCGACAGGATCGGACCGATGGCGGCTCCGCGTCGGCCCATGTCGTGTTTGACCGACTGGCCCAGTGGTGCGGGCATCGTCAGTGCCCAGACGTGTGTGGCTTTCATGATGATGCGCCCCAGGCTCGGCGGATCTATGGTCGCGGGCAGATCGCATACCCGCCGATAGAAGACGCAACGGGATACCGGAGAATCCCCGAACGGTATGTGGTCCATCGGGTTTGGCCTTTGCTCAGTTCGACAGGGGGTTGGGTGCGCCTGGTGCCACGGACGCGACAGGCAAGCGCAGGGTTGATCCGGTTGCGATGGGTGGGCCGGCGCCGCACTGATGGTGCTCGGCGGCGTGCTCATCACGCTGCTGTTCGAGTGCGTCAACCCCGAACTGCGGAATCCGCCGGCCGTGCCCCGCTGACCGAGCATCGGATCGTCTTGCTCGGTGGGGGCACAGCCGGCATCGGCATCGCCGACCAACTCCGCGCCGTCGTGACCGTCGATGGGCACGGCCGCGACCAGGGGCGGTCGCGATTCTGGTGCATAGACCGCTATGGCCTGCTCACCGAGGGCATGCCCGGGTTCCGTGGACTTCCAGGTCCCCTACGCTCGCCCTGTCGCCGGGGTCCGCGAATGGGATTAGTGCGCAACAGCATCCGTCGTCGGCCTGGCCGAGGTAGCACTCGCGTGCATCCGACGGTTCTCATCGGCACCGCCACCGAGCATGGCGCATTCCCCGAGGCGATCGTGCGGGACATGCCCTTACCGAGGGACGTTTTGCCGACGGTGCCGCCGGGAAGGACAGGATCGCCGCCGGAATTTGTCTTGTGCCAGCTCTTCAAAGGAAATCGGAGAGAACCTCGTTGAAGCGCTCCGGTTCCTCGGAGAACGGCGCATGACCGCTGTGCTCGAACCGCACTGCCTTCGCAGCCGGCAGTTGCCCTGCGAGCCATTCTTCGAGTGCACCGGGGAAGATTTTGCTGCGCGCGCCGTAGATCAGCAGTGCGGGCACGGTCACCTCGGGCAGGACCGAGCGGAAGTCCGCGAAGGCCATGTCGTACCAAATGGCACATGCCGCCGACGTCGACATCTTCGTCGTCTCCGCATACACGGCGTCGATCACCTCGTCGGGCGGTGTTTCGGCGAAGCAAGCAGCGATGAACGGCTTGACCACCGACGGCCGGGCGTGCTTCACCGCCTGCACGAACACGGCGAGGTCGCTCTGGGAGTAGCCACCTTGCAGCGGGAACTCCCACCCTGCCGAGTCGAGGAAACGCGGTGACTGATCTACGAAGGTCACCGACCGCAGCTGCGCACACCCGAATTGTTGAATGTAGGCGAGGATCACCGCGGTGCCCATCGACCACCCCACCAGGGACACGTCCTCGAGCGAGAGATGCTGGAGCAGGCTACGGATGTCACGCGCGTACTGCGCCAGGGTGTGGCCCTCGTCGGTTTTCCCGGAGGCACCGTGCCCACGAAGATCGACATTGATCACCCGATTCCCCTCCGACAACGCAGGCACGTTCTGTGCCCAGAAGGTGGTGTTCATCGTCCAGCCGTGAATAAGCACGACGGGACGACCGGCACCGTGATCCTCGTAGTACATCGGCACACCATCAGGCAGTTCCAGGTAAGGCATCAACAACCTCCAGCTCGTGAGAAGAAGTGCTCCCACACGATGGCGTGCCTGCAGTCGCAAGGCCAAGGTGGACAGCAGGGGTTGCATCAACGTTGCAGCGAGAGGCAACCCGTTGTCAGACCATGGCGACGTGCTTACTCTTGTTTCGAGCCCGATGAACGCCCTGACACGGCGGCCGGCGGGACCACTCCGAATCGACCGGAATACCACGAGGCGAACGCATTTGGTGACAGGGCAGACGCAGTTGATGCGTGCAGACGTGCGCGCCTCATGGGATCGTGCACAACGTCGAGGTCTGCATCCGGACCGGCATCTGCCCGATGTCGGTTTGGCCGAAGACGAGGTCCGGACCTGGCGCAGGGACCATCAGATGGCTTCGGTATGGCCGATACTGTTCGCGAGCCTGGAGAGTGCCGCGTTCGAACCGGGTCACGTGTTGTTCGGTGGCGACGCCGACGGCCATCTGCTGTGGGTCCAGGGTGATTCCACGACTCGCCGGGTGGCGGAACGAGCAAACCTTGTCCCAGGAGCACGATGGCACGAAGCCGAAGCCGGTACCAATGGTGTCGGCACGGCCCTGGCCCTCAGCAGACCTTTCCAAGTCCGCGGAACCGAGCACTACCTGTCGGTTGCCGCGGACTTCACCTGCACCGCGGCACCCATCAGAGACCCGGTCAGTGGTGCGGTGATCGGTGTCGTCGACGTCACCTGCAAGCTCCGCAACATGAATTCGCTTGCGCTGCCGCTGGTTACCACAGCAGCGCGACTCGCGGAGGCGCATCTGCGTGATCTCGCCCGGCAACGTCATGCCGAGATACTTACCCGCTACCGCGACCGCGTCCTCAATCGTGTCGGCGGCCACTGTGCTTTGATCTCGCAAGAGGGGCGGTTGTTGGATGCCGCTCCGTCGAGTTGGCTGCCTGCTAACTGGCCCGTACCGGTGATAGAGGGCGAAACCGAATTACCCGATGGACGTAGGGTCGTTGTCGAACGACTCTCGCTGGGCGGACCGTTCTCCGTCTATGCCCTGCCGGACCACGCTGCTGGCCGACAAGCCCCACACGTGACCTCGCTGGGCCGTAACCGCGCCGAACTGTGGATGGATGGGGTCGTCCATGAGCTCAGTCTCCGGCACAGCGAGCTGGTGGTGCTCCTGCTCGCCAACCCTGATGGATTGACTGCGGCGGCATTGGCCGAAGAGCTGTACGGGAATGCCGGAAAAACAGTGACGGTGCGCGCGGAGCTCGCCCGGCTTCGACGAATCGTCGGCTATCGCCTCTCGTCGGATCCGTACCGCCTGGACAGCCGAATCCGTACCGATTTCCAGCAATTGGAAGCAGACGTCGCGAATGGCTCTGTGGGCGATCTGCGGAGCAGATATCCAGGCCCGCTGCTACCGGGATCACAGGCCCCCGGCGTTCGGCGGATACGACAGCGACTCCACAATCGGCTGCTGCCCGATCGTCCGGCGAACTAGCGGCTGGGGGTTCAGGCCCCATCCGCTGTGGATCACGTCACGAGCATGCGCTGCGGTCTCGTAAAGGGGCTTCGCTCACTGCGTTGCGCTTCGAGAAGGATTTCGTAAGTCGCTGGGTGAGGCGCAGTTCATCCGTCGCGGCTGAAAGCTCGATAGCTGCCCCCGACAAGTTGCGAACGACTCGCGTCGAACGGGCTCGGCTTCTCTGACGGCCTCTACCAGCGGTCAGGCGAATGCCCCACCCAAAGGTGCGAAGAACTTCTCGGACCGCGGCTGCGTCCGGAGGCTCATAGAGAGCTGACTGTGCCGACGTACGCGGCAAGCCGCTGCTTAGCGAGGAGGTTGCCCATCCAGTGCGGGCGATAACGGAAAAGGAGAGTACATAGTCCTTTCCACTCCCAATATATAGCGCACTGGCGGGCTTGCGGCAAGGCCCGGGTTGTGCGGCATACTCGTCCGCCGAAGCCAGAACCTGCGGAAATTGGAGTAATGAGTGACGGACATCGACGTAATCATCGTGGGCGCGGGCCCGAGTGGCCTGATGCTGGCCGGTGAGCTACGCCTGGCCGGAGTGCGAACGCTGGTACTGGAGCGGCAGCCGGAGCCGCGAGACACCCCGAAGGCCAGCGGTATCGGCGGGCGGATTCTGGACTTGCTGCGCTACCGAGGCATTCTGGACCGATTCGAAGCAGCCAGCAGCGCCCCCCACGTGGCTCCCCGATTCCCGTTCGGCAATGTGTATTTGGACCTCACGCAACTGGTAGATCCCCCGATGCGGGCGTTGCCGCTCCCACAACGGGAAATCGAGCGACTACTCGGCGAACGCGCCCTTGAACTCGGCGCCGACATCCGTCGCGGACACGAGGTGGTCGGTGTGAGCCAGGACGATGCCACGGTGACCGCGGACGTGCGGGGGCCGGACGGGCCGTATCAGGTAACCGCCCGATACCTGGTGGGCTGCGACGGCGGGCGCAGCCGGGTCCGCGATATGGCAGGCATCCCGTTCCCTGGCATCACATATCCGGAGGTCAACCGGCTGGCCCAGGTCGCCGTGCACGATTCGGTGACCGTGCTCGACAACGGCGACATCGACGTCCCCGGGCTGGGCACGATCCATGCGGGTTTCACCCGAACAGACCGCGGTGTGTTCGCGTTCGCGGTCATGGACGGGATGCTGTCGATGCAGACCACCGAAGACGAGTCCACCGAATACGACGACGACGAGCCGCTGACCATGACCGAGCTCGCCGACAGTGCTCGCCGTGTGCTCGGCGCGGATCTCCCCTTGGGAGAACCGATTCGGCTGTCGCGCTACACCTTCAAGGATCGGCAGGTCGAACGATACCGCGATGGGCGGATCATGCTGGCCGGCGATGCGGCCCACCTGCTTCCCGCCACCGGCACGGCGCTCAATGTCGGCATGCTCGACGCGGTCAACCTTGCCTGGAAGCTGGGCGCCGATATCCACGGCTGGGCGCCGGCCGGCCTGCTGGACACGTATCACGACGAGCGTCACTTCGCCGGCGCACGTGCACTGAAGCAGACCCGGGCCCAGGTGGCACTGCGGCGCGGACAGGACCTGGCCGCTGAGGCACTGCGGGAAGTCTTCCAGGAACTGCTTCTCGACGAGCCGGCATTGCGTCGCATGGGAGCCCTTGTCGGCCACGCTGACATCCGCTATCCGATGCCGGGCTCCAATCACCATGCCTTGACCGGCACCTTCGCACCCGACCTCACCCTGCACACCGACCAGGGCGTCACCAGCGTCGCGGAACTCATGCACACCGCGCGGCCCATCCTCCTCGATCTCGCCGACCGCCCTGAGCTCCGCGAGGTCGCCGGTGACTGGCAGGATCGGATCGAAATCCGCATCGCAAAAACCGATGACCGACCGGCCGACGCCGTTCTGATCCGCCCGGATGCCCACATCGCCTGGGCCGCAACGATCGACGAACCTGCCGATACCGCCGCGCTCGCGCTGCGGGATGCGCTCTCCGGCTGGTTCGGCGCACCCTGAAAACAGGAGTGCCGATCGTTGATCGGCACTCCTGCAGTGCGCTGACGCAGGCTAGCCTGCCACTGGGTGCAGTGGCAGGCATAGGCCTCAGCCCGCCGCTTTTTTGACGAGCTCGCCGAGCCGTGCCTCGTCGGCGGCACTCAACGTCGTCAACGCGAAAGCGGTCGGCCACATAGTGCCGTCGTCGAGGTTCGCGGTGTCGTTGAACCCGAACGTCGCGTACCGCGCTTTGAACTTCTCCGCGCTCTGGAAGAAGCACACCACCTTGCCGTCCCTGGCATACGAGGGCATCCCGTACCAGAGCTTGGGCGACAAGTCCGGTGCGCTGGCTTTGACGATGGCATGGACCCGCTCGGCCAGGACACGATCGGATTCCGCCATCTCGGCGATCTTCGCGAGCACGTCGGTCTCCCCGTCCGCCTTCGATGCCCGCGAGCCGCGGCGCGCCGCCGTCTTCAACTCCTGGGCGTGCTCCTTCATCGCGGCACGCTCCTCCTCCGTGAAACCCACGGAAGTCTTGCTTTTCGCGGTTGTGCGTGTGGTGGACTTCTGCGCATTCATTGCTGGTTTCCTTCGTGTCAGTTTTGCTGGGGATGATCTTGATGCTGGGCATCAGTAGCCCGGGCGACCTGCGGGGTGGGGGCGTTGAGTCAGTTGTAGACGTTGGTGTCGGTGATCGGCAGCAGCAGCGCCGAGGGCGGCACTCACCGGTCCTGAAGCAGCCCTAGGACATTGCCATCGAGATCGGTAACGGTGGCCACCCGACGGCCCTCACCGACGTCGCGCACGGGCTCTTTCACGGTGGCGCCCGCAGCGGTTACCTCGGCCAGCTTCGCCTCGATGTCGGACACGTGCCAGTACGCCACCGGTGCGGTCATGCCCTGCGGTCCACCGCCCGGCACCAGCCCGATGTGCTGGCCTTCGGTCTCGAAGCCGACGTAGTAGGTTCCGTCGGTCTGCGGTGGTAGGCCGAGCAGGGCGGTGTACACCCTCTTGGCCGTCGCCAGGTCGGAAACGGGATACAGCACGGTCTTGATTCCCAAGGTGGAAGCGGCAGTCATGATGAGTCCTGATGTCGTGGGTGCGGTCGGGGGTGACGGCTAATGGGAAGGCCGGGAATCGACAGTCCGCTCACTCGGATGGCGACTTCGCCGTTGAACCGTTCGTCTTGCGTCCATGGCAATTACGGTAGGCACGGCTCGGCGGCGTCACATCCGTGTCGAGCACGGAACGTTCCACTGAATGAGTACGTAGCTATGCCCGCGCGACGGGAAGAGACCGGTGCGCGAAGATGGGGAAGTGTCACAGCAGAAGGTTGCCGCCGGGATCTCCGACCGGGAGGCCGAGGTCCTGACCCTGGTCGGGGAACATTGCAGCAATGCCGAGATCGGCGCGCAGCTGTTCATCTCGGTGCGCACCGTGGAGACCCATGTGTCCTCGCTGCTGCGCAAGGTCGGTGTTCCCGACAGGCGGGCGCTCGCTGCCCGCGCGGTCAAGCTCGCCCGTGCGGAGCAGATGAGCGAGACGATGGTCGCCCTTCCCTCGCCGTTGACGTCGTTCGTCGGCCGAGCCCAGGAGCGCATCGCACTGCGCGAGGCCGTTTCCATGCACCGTCACGTGACCGCCCTCGGTCCCGGCGGGGTCGGCAAGACCCGACTGGCGTTGGCCGTCGCTGCCGATCTGGCCGGTGATTTCGCGGACGGCGTCTGGTTCGTTGACCTCGTGCCGGTCACGGATCCGGCGATGGTCGGATCCGCGGTGGCCAGTGCTCTCGGCCTCGGTGAGCAACAGGGCCGCAGCCTCGACGATTCGGTGCTGACCGCCCTCGCCGATCGCCAGGTCCTGCTCGTGCTCGACAACTGCGAGCACCTCCTCGATGGCGCGGTGCCCTTCATCGAGCGCCTACTCGCTCGTTGCACGCGCGTGACCGTACTGGCCACCAGCCGGGCCCGGCTCATGGTGCCCTTCGAGCAGGTCTATGCGGTTCCCCCGCTGTCCCTCGACGGCGACGCCGCCGCGGCGGACGCCATTGCGCTGTTCTTGGAACGAGCCGCTGCCCTGGGCTGGCCCGTAGATCCGGGGCAATTGGACCGGGTCAATGAGGTCTGCCAGCGGCTCGACGGGCTTGCTCTGGCGATCGAGCTTGCGGCCGCCCGGCTGCCCACGCTCGGTCTCGACGGTCTCACCGCGAGCCTCGCCGATCCGTTGCGGCTGTTGGTCGGTGGACGTCGTGCCGACGAGCGGCACCAGTCTGTGCGGGCCATGCTCGACTGGAGCCAGGCCCTGCTCACCACCTCGGACCGGTGCCTGCTCCGGCGCATCTCGGTCCTCGTCTCGCCGTTCACTGCCGCCGACGCCGCCGAGGTGGCCGGATATCCACCGCTGGAGCCGAACGCGGTCGCAGATGGCCTGGCTCGGCTCGCCGAGCAGAGCCTGCTGACCACCGTGGCTTCCTCGGGCGGCACTCGGTACCGAGCCTTGGAGACAATCCGCCAGTACGAGACCGAGCAACTCATCGCGAACAGTGAGCTCCGCGAAATGCTTGCGCGCCACCTGCGCTGGTGCTCGACGACCGCCGCCGCGTTGGCCGAGGAATCGCTGCCCGCCAGCGGCGACTGGCGCAAGAGGTTCGAGGCCGCGGTCGACGACATCCGGGCAGCCCTGGCCTGGGCGGCGGAACAGTCCGATCACCGTGCCGACGCGCACGACCTGGCACTGGCCCTGGCTCAGCTGACCTTCACCCGGAATCTGGTCGGCGAGTCCCAGCAGCGGTACGAACAGGCGGCATCGCTCACCGACGACCCGGTCGTCGCGGCATCGGCGCTTCGGAACGCCGCGGTGGTGGCCGGTTGTCGAATGCGCGGCAAGGACATGTACCGCCTGTACCGCGCCGCCGCGGACACCGCGCGCAGTGCCGGAGATACGGCCCGCGCCGCCCGCGATCTGGCCACGGCCGCAATCACTGTCTATCGGATGGCCGA
Organism: Nocardia sp. NBC_01009; assembly: GCF_045208035.1. Classification (NCBI taxonomy): domain Bacteria; kingdom Bacillati; phylum Actinomycetota; class Actinomycetes; order Mycobacteriales; family Nocardiaceae; genus Nocardia; species Nocardia sp. NBC_01009. Next base: position 3,168,058 of record NZ_CP108695.1, read on the forward strand.
CACATTCTCCCAGTCGCCGCCCTCGGGTGAGGCCGCGGCGCTGCTGTCGGAGGCACGCGAGCTGGCCGGCGACGACCCGGCCGCAAAGGCCGCGGTAGCCCTGGCCGAGTGCGGTGTTCTCGTCGACGCCGTCGATTCGGATCACGGTGTGCCCGAGGCGATCACGCTCGCCGAGCGGGCAGTCGACCTGGCCGACCGGACCGGCGATCCACTGGCCCACAGTGCGGCTCTCGACGCGCTCGCCGCGGCCCAGTGCTGGGCGGGAGATCCCTTCGCCACCGCGGCAACAACCCATCGGCGAGTCGAGCTGCTCGCTGCGGTTCCGATGACACCGGCCAGCGCGCTCGAGCGGGTCAACGCGCTCTCCGAGGCGTCCGAGACCTGCATCGGAGCGGGTGATTTGGCGGGGGCTCGCCGGTGGGGTGAGCAGCTTCGCGACCTGCCGTTGCTGGCCGAACGGGGTGACTTCGCGACATCGCGGCTGCTGGTGGCGGATGCGCTGGCGGGCAATGTCGACAACGTGCTCGCCGGCAGCAGACGGTTCATCGACGCATGGGAGCTCTCCGGACGCCTGCACGCGCCCAACCTCGCCACGGCAGCGGCTGCGGTGGCGCTGGTCCACGGCCTGCGCGGTGACGACGCGGCGCGAGCCGAGTGGCTGGCCATCGTCGACGAACTCGGTGTGACACCCGAGCAGAAAGCCGCCTACAGCGCCGTGTTCGACGCCATCGTCCTGCTTCACCACGGACAGGCCGACCGAGCCTTGGCGGAACTATCGGCCGAGCCCGACGAGATGGACGAGCAGGCCATCTGGGTGTGGCGGCATTGGTACTTCGCACTACGTGCCGAAGCCGCGGCGCTCGCCGGTCATCCGGATGCCCGTGACTACCTCGCCACGGCTCGAACCGTGGTGGCCGGTAACCCGATCGCCGGTGCGATGGTCGACCGAGCCACGGCTCTGCTCGACAACGACCCTGCACGGCTACTCGCCATCGCAGCCGCTTTCGAAACAGCCTGCTGCCCCTATCAACAAGCCCGTACGCTGACTCTCAACGGCGGCGACTCCGCGGCAGCCAGCAACGCCGCCCGCACCGACCAGGCCTGACTCTGCAGGAAGGGGACGAAGTTGTCGGAGCGATCAGGAACCCTCGCTGATGATCCGTTCGGTGGTCGGCACCCAACCAGTCACGAGCGGCTGGCGGGACTGTCCTGGGATGCGTCGTACCACGACGGTCCTGCGCCTTGGGATATCGGTCGGCCGCAGCCGGCAATAGTGCGGGTGGCATCCGACGGCGGATTCGTCGGAGCGGTGCTCGATGCGGGCTGCGGGACCGGCGAGAACGCGCTGCACGTCGCTTCGCTGGGATTGTCGGTGCTGGGCGTCGACGTGGCCGAGACGGCACTGGCGATCGCCCGGGAGAAGGCGCAGGACCGTGGGATCGAGGTCGAGGTCGAGTTCGCTGCGGCTGACGCGTTCCAGCTGGAGCGATTGGGGCGCAGGTTCGAAACGGTGCTGGATTGCGGACTGTTCCACACCTTCGACGGCGACGAGCGACCCGGATACGTGGCGAGCCTGGCGTCGGCGACCGAGCACAACGGAACCCTGTATGTGTTGTGCTTCAGTGACGATGGTCCCGATACCGGCCCGCACCCCGTCAGCCGGGACGAGCTGAGGGCGGCGTTCAACCCCAGCAATGGATGGAATGTCGCCGCAATCGAATCCGACCGGATTCACACGAGATTCCACGACGACGGCGCACCGGCCTGGTTCGCGACAATCAAACGGATCTAGACTGCGACCTGCTGCAGGGGTTATCGAGTCTGTGGCAGTAGGCATTTCGGTGCCACGACGTAGTCGGCGCGCTGAGTGCACGCTCGTCGCGATCGTCTCAGGGTGCGGCGGCGGCCAGGGACAGGGCGTCGGCGGCGCGGTGTTCGGCCGCAGGTAGGTCGGCTATGCAGGCTGCCAGGTCGTTGTGGTCGGGGGAGTCGGTGGTGGCGAGCGCGGCGAAGCGGCTCCAGATGTCGGCGCAGTCGCGGTAGGCGTCGGCGGCTGCGCGGAAGGGCTTGTCGCCGGTCAGGTCTGCGACTTCCTTGCAGACCGCCTCGATCTCACCCGCTCCGGCTCCCCGAATCTCGCGTTCGGCTCGGGCATCCACTTCTGCCTCGGCGCACATCTGGCCCGCATGGAGGGCATCGAACTCTTCCCGCGCCTGCTGGCCCGGCTCCCTGCCATAGCGCCTGCGGGAGAACAGATATGGCGGTCGGGGCTGTCCTTCCGCGGGCTGCAATCGCTGCCGGTCTCACTGAGTTGATCAGGACTCGAACAGCTCGAACGATTCCGCCACGCCTGCCCAGTCGCCACCCATATTCAGGTCCAGCGGTGTTATCGATGAAGAGTGCGGCGAAATTTGATCGCCGAGCGGATCATCCACGGCGCAGCGAGTCCGGCAGCGATCGCGGTCAGCGGCACGATGACCTGGCCCCATGCATCACGGATCGGGTGGTAGCGCGCGACGCCGTGACTGATTTCGATGTAGCCCAGCGGGCGTACGTCGGTGCCGCCGCCGACACTGTCGCCCCCGCCCCCGAATCCGAAGCCTGCGCGCGCAACGGGGATGATGGTGATGCCGTCGGCGGTGATCGGTTCGCCGAAAACTGTTGCTGCACCGGCTCGTCCACCGATCGAGTCCACTATTTGCTCCATTGCCGTGGGAGAATCTGCGGCACCAGGGCCAGTGGGCTCAGCTGTCGGGGAAGCAGGATCCTGCGATGCCTGCATGGTTGTGGACCTCCGTAGCCGTTGAAAATGTTTGAGCACCGGTGGTGGCGTACCAGACTGAGCGACGCGGTTTATTGCAACGTAAGCTCCGAACGAAACCAGTTTCGTTCGGAGCTTGCTCCTTGCGCGTTCGACCGCTTCTTACCTGGCCGCCACGGCCGACCAGCCGTAATGTGTCGCGAATCCACCTGGAGCCACGGTCGCAGTGGGCTCGCCTGTGCAATCGTTGGATGCGTACACCAGGAAATTGCGCTTACTGCGATTTTCGAAGCGTATGTCATGCGGGAAACCACTAGCCCAGCACGAGTCCAGGTTGCTCAGCTCCAGAGTGCCTTCGATGATCACCACTTCTCGGTCGTCTCCACTCCCGGCTGAGCCGGTGGGGAGGGCCGAGACAGTGGGAGCCGCGACGGACATTGCAGCGATTGCGAGAGCGCATGCGACAGAGCACATTCCAATTTTCACCAGCTGATGCTACAAGTTACCGACTCCCAGCCCAGCCATCGCCTCACCCGCCGCTCTGATCCCCGACTGTCGCAAGCGCGGTCACTTCGGCGGCACCCGGAGTGGCAGATGTGCAGCGTTCGAGCGTTTTTCCTGGCCGCGGCAAGTTCAGCCCATGGTCGCTGTCACCAGGCGCGGCCCGGCCTTTTCGAGGGGCTGGCCGGCGTCGATTCGGCGACAGCCGTAGGGGTCAGGTCGCCGCATCGTGGCCGGTTCGAACAGCACGATATGCGGCATTACCGCTCACTCGCCCTGACTGAAGTCAGCCTGGCGAATGCATCCTGGGCACGTAGCCGCCGTAGGACGCCACTTCCGATGGAAACGGGATCCTCAGGTCACCACGCCGAGACTCCCCGGGAATGGCTGTTCACCATTTTCGCGGTTTCAGCTTTCACAGCTGCTTGGACCAGTCGCCTCGAGGGCGGTAACCACGGCCATCGCCGACCGGCGTCATCCCTCCGGGAAGGACTGCCCCGTGGTACGGATACTGTTCGGTCACCGCTGCCAACACGAACTCGAGGAAGCCGCCCTCGAACACGTCCCACATCATCATCGCGTCGAACTTGGCGGCGACCGGCCACCGGTCCGGGTCCGGGCCCCGCATCAGCCAGAAGAAGTGGTCGGAGTTGTAGTTGTTGCCCCACTTCAAAAGCCCACCCTCGGCCGGGAACAGCGGATAGGGGCACTCGTCGTAGTCCCCGCCCTGGTAGGCCTGGGCCAGCATGGCGCAGTATCCGTAGGGGTCCGTGGTGTTGTACAGGAATCCCTCGAAACCGGGCGGCTCCCCGATATGGGAACTAGGCGCTGCCGAGGGTGCGTAGATGTGCAGCTCGTTGCTGATGCTCACCATCCCGTACCGGTCGACGAACGCCCGATAGTCCGCAGGCAGTTGAAAACCCATCATCTCGGGGCCGAGTTCCCACGGAACCGGAACAACTCCACCCGCGGGCGGTGACCCGATCACCGAGCCGAGCCTGTCCAGCATTTCCTCGATATCCATGTCCGCTCTCATCAGCGGTCCATTCTCGCCGCAAGCCATCCATTTCCCAGAGCTGGAAATCCCGGAGTCAGGTCCCGCACGCTGTGATAGCAGCTCGCTCATCGGCATGAGCGTGCGTTCGCGAGATCAACTGCTGGCCAATGTTTGTCCCTGATCGAACGCGCGGGTCGCGGCATTACAGTGCGTTGCCGCGCCGGACGAGGAGCTACGGCTTATGACCGGCTGATCTCGCCCCGCCAGTAGGATTACTGGCGCGGAACTTCCAGGAAGGCTAGGGGTTTCCAGGAAGGACACTACGTGCAACGTTCACTCGCCGCTCACGTCAACTCCAATGGTCTCGCCATCTCACTGATGGCTGTGGTAGCAATCCTGTTCGCCGCAGTTCCAATCGGATACAACGCGCTGTTCCTGGCGAACTCGCGACTCGCGAGCGGCACCGGGGTCGGATACGGGCGGGAACTCAGCGACAACACCAAAGGAAGCCGCCCGGACGGCACCTCCGCCGTCATCGAGTTCACCACCGTATCCGGGAAAACAGTACGGTTCGACGGCGGATCGGCGTCGCGATATATCGATCCGGGTGACCATGTCTCGGTCCGCTACGACCCCGACGACACTGACCACGCGATGGTCGACGAGGACTTCCTCTTGGTCCGCCTCACCTACCTGCCACTGACCTTTGCCGCCCTCGGTCTTGCGGCGCTTCTGGCAGTCGCTTGGACAATCCTGCATTCCAGGATCCAGCGGTCGGCCATTCAATAGATCTGACGCGGGCGACAGTGGACGCGCCCCTCACGACCTACCGGCTCACCACCTCGTGACGGTCAGAATCTGTCAGCCTCAGCATCCGCTAGTCGGCATTTCAGTGCGTTGCGGGAGGCTGAACCGGTTGCCGGCGTTGTTCGCGGGCCGCAGCCGCGCGACTCGATATTGTGGTTCGCGCGAGCCACCGCTCGAGGTCGGCGGTCCCCGGAGCCGTGCTGGATCCTGGGCCGGTGGTGGCTGCCGTTCCGCACGCCACGGCGGCGGCGAGGCATTTCGCCGGCGGCCAGCCGGCGAGCAGGCCATGAACGAAACCGACGTTGAAGCAGTCCCCGGCTCCGGTGGTATCCAGAGCCGAAATCTGTGGTGCGGCAATGTCGTAACGTTCGCCGTCGTGTGTTGCGGTGGCTCCGGCGCTGCCGAGTTTGATCACCACGGTCGGCACAAGTTCGGTCAGCCGCGATATCGCATCATCCATGGTCGGCGCCCTGGTCAGCCGCAGTGCTTCCTCGGCGTTGGGTGCGAAGATATCGGTGGAAGCCAGCGCGGCTCGCACTCCGGGGGTGTCGACATCGACGGCGACGTCTTGGCAGTCCATCACTACGGTGATGCCGAGGTGGCGGGCGAGCTTCAGCGCGTGCACGGTGTCGGCGTCGTAGCGTAGTTGCGGCACCATCAGGACACGTGGTCGGTATTGTCGCAGCAGCGACGAGAGCGGTTGCGGGGAGCTCGGGTCCTGGAAACTGACCATCGCACGGTCCTCGGGCGTGGACAGGGCGACGGTCAGGCTACGCAGCGGGGTCGGCTGATGTCGGAAGCCGCTCTCGTCCAATCCTTCTGCGCGTGCCGCGTGGAGGACATGGGTGCTGAAGGGGTCGGTGCCGAAGTCGGTCGCCCACACAACATCGTGCCCGAGCCGATGCGCGGCCATGGCCAGGGTGTAGGCGCCACCGGGCATCATTGTGAACCCATCGGCGAAGACCTCTCGGCCGGGTCGGACGGGCTCGGGTAGCCCGTGGAAGATCAGATCCACGAAATAGGCGCCCACCACGAGAATTTCCCGCCCATCCGGCTCGTCTGTGCCCATCCGATGAGCGTACCGGGAGTGCGGTGCCGGATGTGGGAGGTCGAGACGGTCACGGCGGCACAGGGATTCATGTTGCGGGTGTTAGCTTTGGATTGGTGATGAGAATTCTGGTCACCGATTTGGACGGTACGTTGCTGGGCGGGGAGATCGCCGACCGGCGTCGGCTGTGTGCGGTGTTGGCCCGCCATCCCGAGGTGACGGTGGTTTTCGCCACCGGCCGCGGCGTGGCGTCGGTCGCCGATGTGCTGTGTGACCCGCTGGTGCCGAGACCACGCTGGATCATCGCCGATGTCGGTGCCACCGTGGTCGACGGCACCGACCTGCGGCCGGTCGGGGATATTCAGGCCCACCTTCGTACCGGATGGCCTGGGACACAACAAGTTCGGCATGCGTTGGGCCGCTTCGGGCAACTGACGTACCAGCGGGTGGCGCAGGACGGGCGCTGCTCGTATCACCTGGCATCGGGCCAGCTGACCGACGAACTCACCGCCGCTGTCCGCGCGCTCGGATGCCGGTGGCTGTACTCGGCGGACCGCTACTTCGACGTCGTGCCGCCGAACGCATCGAAGGGCAACGCCGTGGCGGCGTTGGCCGAAAAGTTCGGTTGGCCAATGGATTCCGTCCTGGTGGCCGGTGATTCGCTCAACGATGCATCGCTGTTCGAACTGGGCACACACGGCGTGATAGTCGGCGCCGCCGAGCCGGCCCTATACCGGGCGGTTCCCCTCGACGCGCGTATCCATCGCCCCGAGCGTCCGGGCGCGGGCGGGATTCTCACAGCACTACACGCGCTGGGGTGGGTCGCACCGGACAACCGCACCGAGGACCGGCACTGCCTGATAGTCGGCTATCACCGACCACCGGTCCCCCGGGGTGAGCGACGATCACCGTCCAGCCCCAACGGGATTCTGCCCAGCCTGACCGCCCTGTTCGCTCAGGGGTTGCCGGGCATCTGGATCGCCGCTCAGGTCGGCGAGGATGGTGTCGACGCACGCGAGCACGAGGCCCCGTTGTCACTGCTGCCGGTGACCCCCGACGAATGGAGTGGCTACTTCCATCGTGCATGCAAGGACACACTGTGGCCGATCCTCATGTCCGAGCCGCACCGCATGCGCTTCGATACCGCGGCCTGGGCCCACTATCGTGTCATCAACCAGCGATACGCCGAGCGTATCGGCGAGCGAGCAGCACACGGCGCGACCGTCTGGCTACACGACTACAACCTATGGCTCGTCCCCGGCCTGCTTCGCCAGGTCCGACCCGATCTATGCATCGGACTGTTCCACCACACTCCGTTTCCGCCGCCGGAGGTGTTCGCCGCCCTGCCCACGGCAGACGAAGTTCGTTCCTCGCTCATACATTTGGACTGGGCTGGATTTCACACCAATGCCTTCGCCGACAACTTTCGACAAACCCTGGTTGGCCAGCCCACACTGCCAGTCTTGGGTGTCCATCCGCTGGGTATCGATCGTCCAGCCATCGAAACACTCGCCCGCAGCCGTGCCTCGCGCATACGGCCAAGCCGACACGCGATGGTGCTCTCCGTCGAACGTCTCGATTACACCAAAGCCCCCGTACACAAGGTCGACGCCATAGCGGCGTTGCTGGAGCACCGCCCGGACCTGCACGGCCGATTGGTGTTCCGGCTCGTCTGCCCACCACCGGAACCAGGCATCTCCGCCTACGACACCACTCGCCGCGCTCTCGAGCGCCGCATCACCGAGATCAACGACGTCTGGCGTGTCGGCAGTTGGCAACCGATCGACTACATCCCGCACAACCTGCCGCTCTCCGAGGTGATGGACCACTACCTGGCCGCGGACGTGTTCTGGGTGACATCCCTGCAGGACGGCATGAACCTGACCGCAAAGGAATTCGTCGCCGCCCAGTCGGCAGTGACCGGACCCGGCTCCCGGCCCGGGGTGCTAGTGCTGTCCCGCTACGCCGGTGCCGCAACAGAACTCGGCGACGCCGCCCTACTCACCGACCCGCATTCCCCCGAAGACCTCACCGCCACACTCGCCCGCGCACTGTCCCTCGACCGCACCGAGCGCCGCACTCGCGCGAAACGTCTGGCCGACCTCTTAGGCCACGACCGCCCCATCGACTGGGCAACCCGCATCATCGACGCCATCAGCGTCCGCACCCCCGACCCGGCCGCAGTGCCGATCACATACCAGCCGTCCTGATCGCGCAACTCGGCAGATTCGGACATCGCGAAACACGCGGAAATCGGGATTACCGCGCGTGCACACCGCCATTCATCCGCCCGGTCGATGCAGCTTTTCGACCGACCGGCGGCCGCCAATATGTTCACGCACGACATGGGTCTGTATTTCGATGTGGACACGATATCGAGGACTGCCACTTCAGCTCATCGCGCCCAGCACAGACTCGAACGGGCCAAAGATCCAGTGATCACCTTTCATGCTTGGACACCTGTATAGGTTTGCTGACTCGAAAGGAACTGCGAAATGAGCGCTTTGGGCACCCCAATCAAGAAGATCGTCGCTACCAGCGCGATTATTGGCGGGGCCGGCATGGCATTCGTTGGCCAAGCTTCCGCCGCTACCGATCAGGATTGGGACCGCCTCGCCGCGTGTGAGTCGGGTGGTAATTGGAGTATCAACACCGGTAACGGGTTTCAGGGCGGCCTGCAATTCTCGCCGGGCACCTGGGCTGCATATGGCGGTGTCGCGTATGGGCCGACTGCCGACAAAGCCACCCGTGAACAGCAGATCGCCGTCGCCGAGCAGGTGCTCGCCGCTCAGGGCTGGGGCCCTTGGGCAGGTTGTTCGGCAGCGCTGGGCCTTTTCTGGTGAGACAGCAGAGCTGTCCAGCGGGTAGGCCCGCGCCATGACACGCGGATCCTCCCGGTCGTCATGAACGCCGCCTGCTGCGGTGAACACCTCGCGGAGTAGCAGCAGCCGCGCCGGTCACGGGAACAGCGGCCACCCCTACAGGTCGCGCCATGATTTGGCTTCGAGCGGGCGTTCCGAGGACATCCGGTGCTCACGCTGCACCCGAATCTCAAATGGATCTTGCCCATGAGTCGTATGCCTGGATAGTTCCCATTCCTGCATAGGGGGCCGGGGGCAAATCTCGAGAGTATTCGGCGCATGTCTGGCAGTAGTACTGACGAGCAGTGCGTTCGTGATCGGAGCCGCCGGGTGCGCCGAGAATTCGATACACCGGCACAAGAGGGAATGCAATGTTCTTCTACGATTATTCGACCCATGCGGGCGCGGTGGGAAACTCGACGCCGATGGCAATTACATCAACCTGAACACCTTCCCGCCTGGAGCGTTCGGCGAATGGTGGCGAATCGAATTCGATCACCGGACAAGTCGCTACAGGCAAGGTGGCCGCCGATGGAAAGTTCACCAACTTGCAAAACTTCCCGCCGCCGCAGTTTTCGAAATTCTGGGACCACATCGTGTCACTCGGCGACGGCCGGCTGTTCTTCTACGCGAAAGGTTCTATGGCTCGCTCGGGAGGATCGATGCGGCGGGTAACTACACGCATGTGAGGGACTACGCGTCTGGAACGTTCGACGGGGAGGACTGGCAGCACATCGTCTCCGTCGATGGTGGTCTTCTTCTACAACCCACGCAGGGGGCGAGCGCGAACGGCTCGGATCGACGCCGACGGAAAATGCGTCAACATGGTGGACTTCCCGGCCGGACGCTTCGGGCACTGGAGCAGCATCGTCGCCTGAGCCGGTCGTATCCTGCGACAAGTCCAGGCGCATCGACCTGCACGGTCGGCGCGTCCGCACGCTCTCGAGTCGAGTGATGCACATCACATTCATTCGTGTCATGTTTCGGCGATGCGCGGTGTCTCGAGGGCATGACTGAACACAACACACGCCACAAGGTCGTTGTCATCGGCGGCGGCTATGCCGGGACACTTGCGGCCAACCATCTGCGGATGCGTACCGATGTCGATATCACGCTGGTCAATCCCCGCCCGAAGTTCGTCGATCGAGTCAGGCTGCACCAGTTCGTGGCTGGCACCGGCGATGCGACGGTGGACTACAGCACACTGCTCGGCGAGGGCATCCGGTTGGTTGTCGACAGCGCCACCCGCATCGACACCGCCGCCCGTGTGGTGCGGCTGGGGTCGGGTCACGCGCTGGACTACGACCACGTCATCTATGCGGTCGGCAGCACCGCTGCGATACCGTCGTCAGTGCCCGGCGCGGCCGAGTTCGCTTTCCCCCTCGCTGAATTCGAGTACGCGCAACGGCTGCGCGCCAGGCTGGAGGAGTTGCCCCTCGATGCTCCGGTCACCGTGGTCGGCGGCGGACCGACCGGCATCGAGACGGCCGCCGAACTGGCCGAACAAGGACACACGGTGACGCTGGTGTGCGGAGGAACCCTGATGCCGTCACTGAGTGCGTCGGGGCGCCGGCACGTCGCCAAGTGGCTGTCCCGGCACGGTGTCACCGTGCTCGAGGCCGACGCGGTGACCGAGGTTCGGCCGGATGCGGTCGTCTTCGCCGACGGCGTGGTACGTCCGAGCGCACTCACCATCTGGACGACAGGTTTCGGTGTGCCGGAGTTGGCGGCCGAGAGCGGGCTGCAGACCGACGCGCTCGGCCGGCTGCTCACCGACGAGACGCTGACCAGTATCGACGACGACCGCATCGTGGCGACCGGCGACGCCGCCGCGCCGTCGGGCCAGCCGCTGCGGATGAGCTGCCAGGGCGCGGGGGCGCTCGGGGCACAGGCCGCCAATACCGTGCTGAGTCACATCGCGGGGACCGAACCCGCGGTGATCGACCTGGCCCTCACGGGGTCGTGCATCAGCCTCGGCCGTCGCGTCGGCATCCGACAGCTCGCCCGCAAAGACGACATCGCGGTGAACCTCTACATCGGCGGCCGCATGGGCGCGAGAATCAAGGAGATGACCTGCAAGGTCGCGGTGTGGAAGATACGTCGCGAGGCCCGCAAGCCGGGTTCGCTGATCTGGCCCAAGGGCGGCCCGCGTCCCGAGCAGTCGGCCTCCGCTGCGCTGGTGGTTACATCCTGATGATGACCGACGAGCATGCCGAGCGGTTCACCCTGCTGCGGCCGCTGCTGTTCACGATCGTCTACGAAATCCTCGGCTCGACAACCGAATCCGACGACGTGTTGCAGGACAGCTATCTGCGGTGGGCCGAGGTGGACCTGGCGACGGTGCGCGACACCAAGTCGTATCTGGCACGACTGGTGACCCGTCAGGCGCTCAACGCATTGCGGGCCAGCAGGCGCCGTCGCGAGGACTACATCGGTCCGTGGCTGCCCGAGCCGCTGTTGCTCGACGAGCACGACGCGTCGGCTGACATGGTGCTCGCCGAGTCGGTCTCGATGGCGATGCTCGTGCTGCTCGAGACACTCACTCCCGACGAGCGTGCGGTGTTCGTGCTGCGTGAGGTGTTCGGCTTCGACTACGACGAGATCGCCGCAGCCGTGGGCAAGTCCGTTATGACGGTGCGCCAGGTGGCGCACCGTGCCCGCGAGCACGTGCAGGCGCGGCGTAAACGCTTCGAGCCGCTCGACGCGGCGCAGATCGCACAGATCACCGAACAATTCATGACAGCGGCGGCTACCGGTGACACACAGGGACTGCTCGCGCTACTCGCTCCCGACGCCACCTGGACCGCCGACAGCGGCGGCAAGGTCATCGCGGCGCGCCGGCCGGTGGTGGGCGCGGAGCGGATAGCCCAGTACCTGATGCACCTTTTCCACAGGGCGAGTAGGACGCCGAACCTACGGATCGAGATGGTCAACTGCAACAACACGCCCGCGATCGCCGTCTACAGCGACGACCACCTGGAAGGGATCTACCTGATCGAGATCATCGACGGCACGATCACCAACTTCTATGCCATCCGCAACCCGGACAAACTCGTCACGGCGGCGGTTCCGCGCCGGATCAGCCGGTAGAGAGCCGATAGGCCGCGGTGAACAGACCCGACTCGATAGGAATCAGAGCTACAACTGGTAGCTCACGATTGCGACCATAACAAGCGCGGCCGGTGACCTGCCGGCGAATATTCTCGTGACGGCCACCATTCCGCGCCGAGCCCAGCGCAGGTGGACGCGGCCCGTGCGCGTGGACGACGATGGGCAGATGTCGCTCAGTACACGCGAGGCCGATCTGTTCGAGAGTTACCGGGGCCGTTTGGAGGCGATCGCCTACCGGTTGCTGGGGTCGGCGAGCGATGCCGAGGACGCGGTGCAGGATGCGTTCCTGCGGTGGCATGCCGTGGACCGGGAGCACATCGAGACGCCCGAGGCGTGGCTGACGAAGGTGCTGACCAATATCTGTCTCAATCAGCTCACCTCGGCGCGGGCGCGACGGGAAACCTATGTGGGGCAATGGCTTCCGGAGCCGGTACTCGCCGGTGACCGGATGCTCGGTCCGGCCGACACCGTCGAGCAGCGCGAGTCGGTCTCCATGGCGATGCTCGCGGTCATGGAGCGGCTCACGCCCAATGAGCGGGTGGTGTATGTGCTGCGTGAGGCGTTCGGCTACTCGCATCGCGAGGTCGCGGAGATCCTCGACCTCACCGAGGTCAATTGCCAGCAGATCTATCGGCGCGCCAGACAGCATGTCAGCACCGAGCGCTCCCGGACCACGGTCGATGCGGAAGCCGCGCGCCGGATCGTCGAGGAATTTCTCGCCGCGGCCCTCAGCGGCGATACCGAGCCGCTGATCCGGTTGCTCACCGACAATGCGGTCAGTATCGCCGACGGCGGCGGCAAGGTGCCCGCCCGCAGGACGCCGGTCCTCGGTGCCCTGGGCATCGCGCGCTACCTGCGCGACGTGTTCCGTGGAACCAAGGTCAAGCGCGATCTGGTCGGCGGCGAGCCGTCGCTCTATGTCGTAGAGGTCAATGGCGCTCCGGCCGCGCTGGTCGAGGTCGACGGGCGGGTGTACGGCGTCTTCGGCTTCGATACGACCGCCGAGGGCGTCGCGAATATCCACATCCAGCTCAACCCCGACAAGCTGGAACACATCACGCGCCAGTGGCAGGCCGCCGAACCTCAGCGGCCCTTCACCACGGGGTGGTGATCCACTTCACAGTCCATGGCTGTCAGGGTTTGCGGAGCTGTCCGGTTCAGGAGGTGAGTCAAACCCGATAGGAGCAAGCCATGAAGCACCGCATTGTCGTTCTCGGAGCCGGGTACGCCGGAGCAAATGCCGCCGGACGCCTGGCTCGGCGGCTGCACCTCGACGACACCGAGATCATTGTCGTCAATGCTGATCCCGATTTCGTGGAGCGGGTCCGCTCGCACCAGCTCGCGGTCGGACAGGAACTGCAGCGCCGCAGGCTGATCGACGTCTACGCGGGTACCGGCGTGCAGGTGCGAATCGCACGGGTGACCGCCGTCGACGCGGACCGCAAGACAGTCGCGCTCATCGACGATCAGGGCGTCAACGAGATCGCTTACGACACACTCGTTTACGCCCTCGGCAGCACCTCGGCCGACAATGGCGTCCCCGGCGTCGCCGAGCATGCGTACGCCGTCGCGGGCAAGCCGTCCGCGCTGCGGCTGCATGAGCGGCTGCAAGACCTCGGCGCGAGCGGTGCCGTGTTGGTTGTCGGAGGCGGCCTCACCGGCGTCGAAGTGGCCACCGAGATCGCCGAGTCCCGCCTCGATTTGCGCGTATCGATCGCGGCCCGTAGCGGTTTCGGTGACTGGCTCAGCCCAAAGGCCCAGCAGCACCTGCGTAGTACCTTCGATCGCCTCGGCATCGCCGTGCACGAGCACGCTGACATCACGCGCGTCCGAGCCGAGGGTGCGGTCACCGGCGACGGCAGCGTGATCCCTGCCCAGGCGACGGTGTGGACGGCCGGTTTCGCGGTCCACCCCATCGCCGCGGCCACCAGCCTCGAGGTAGATGCGACGGGCCGTATCGTCGTCGACGCAACCATGCGCTCGGTCTCGCATCCCGACGTGTACGCCGTCGGCGACGCCGCACTGGCACAGGGCGCGGGCAATAAACCGCTCCGCATGTCCTGCGCGTCGGGCGTCCCCATGGCCCATCATGCCGCCGACGCCATCGCCGCCCGCCTGACCGGCCGCAAGGTTCCCCAGAAGACCATCGGCTATACCGTCCAGTGCATCAGCCTCGGCCGCTACGACGCCATCATCCAATTCGTCACCCCCGACGACCAACCCAAGCCCTCCGCTATCACCGGCAAGACGGCCGCCCGCATCAAGGAGTTCGTCTGCAAGTCCGCAGCCTGGAGCATCACCCACCCGACGAATATGCTCCCGACCCGCCGCCGCCACATCATCGTGGCGGCGGAGGCGCTCGCCGTCACCGCGTGACGCCGCACCACCGCGTGGGCCCTGTCGGACGACGACCCGACACGGCCCGCGCCCAGGCGGATCCCGGCCAATTGGGTGCCGGTGATCGCCGCGAATGTGTGCACCTGGCCGCTGGTAAGCCCGGTTATCGGCAGTCAGGGGCGAGGCGCGGAAGCATCCTGAAATCGGCAGAAGCGGACATTGCCGACCGCGCGGTAGGGCGACATCGATGTCCACTGAAGTACTCATGAACAACGATGCACCCGATCAGGACCTCGAGCCGCGCTGATCGCGGCATGGGCGTGCGTTCCACGTGGGAGGGGAAGATGTGGGGTGTGAAGATTATCTGCAACAAAACTATGATTGGGGGTATGACTGCACTGGCACCCAAGCGTGATGAGCCCGACCTGTCGTTTCTGCTCGATCACACGAGCCATGTGTTGCGCACTCGTATGGCGGCGGCGCTGGCCGAGATCGGGCTGACCGCTCGCATGCATTGCGTGCTGGTGCATGCGCTCGAGGAAGAGCGGACCCAGGTTCAGCTCGCGGAGATCGGGGATATGGATAAGACCACCATGGTGGTCACTGTCGACGCGCTCGAGAAGGCCGGGTTGGCGGAGCGGCGGCCATCCAGTACGGATCGGCGGGCTCGGATAATCGCGGTTACCCCGGAGGGGGAGAAGGTCGCCAAGCGGAGTCAGAAGATTGTCGATGGGGTGCATCGGAAGGCTCTGGAGGCCCTGCCGAAGGGGGATCGCGAAAACTTGTTGCGCGCCTTGAATTCCCTGGCAGAAGGGCATCTCGCGGCACCGGCGGAGGCGTCGGCGGCGCGGCGCGCCAGGCAATAGTCCGCTTCAATATTGTCTGCAACGGAACTATCTAGTACGGTCTCTCTTGTTGGTTCCGAACGGGAGATGACCCATGACAATGTCCAAGCGCCTCGCCCTCGCCGTACTGTCGGCGGCGACGTTGATGACCATCCTCGACGGCAGCATCGTGACCGTCGCGATGCCCGCCATCCAGAACGATCTGGGCTTCACTGCGGCCGGACTGAGCTGGACCGTGAACGCCTACCTCATCGCCTTCGGTGGATTGCTGCTGCTGGCCGGGCGGCTCGGTGATCTGATCGGCCGAAAGACCATGTTCCTCACCGGGAATGCGGTATTCACCGTCGCCTCGCTGCTCGCCGGAGCGGCCACTACGCCGGAGCTGCTGGTCGCCGCCCGTTTCCTCCAGGGCGTGGGCAGTGCTATTGCCTCGTCGGTGGTGCTGGGAATCCTGATCACTTTGTTCACCGAGAATCGTGAACGGGCAAAGGCCATAGGGATTTTCAGCTTCACCGGTGCGGCCGGCGCCTCCATCGGCCAGGTACTGGGCGGGGTGCTGACCGATGCGCTGAACTGGCACTGGATCTTCCTCATCAATGTGCCGATCGGGGTGGTGACCGTCGCGCTGGCGGTGAAGGCCTTGCCTGCCGATCGTGGTATCGGGTTGGCCGCGGGTGCGGATGCGCTCGGTGCGCTGCTGGTGACCGGTGGACTCATGCTGGGTATCTACACGGTGGTGAAGATCGAGGAGTACGGCTGGACTTCCGCGCACACGCTGGGGCTCGGAGCGGTTGCGGTCGGCATGCTCGTCGCCTTCGTCGTGCGTCAGCAGACCGCGCCTACGCCGCTGCTGCCGCTGCGAATCTTCCATTCCCGCAATGTATCCGGCGCCAATCTGGTGCAGATGCTGACGCTGTCGGCCATGTTCGCCTTCCAGATCATTGTCGCGCTGTACATGCAGAAGGTCCTCGGCTACAGCGCACTGGCCACCGGGCTGGCCATGCTGCCCGCGGCCGCCGCAATCGGTGGGGTGTCGCTGTTCGCCTCGGCTCGGTTGATTACCCGCTTCGGTGAACGTGCCGTGCTGGTTGCTGGATTGGTATTGCTGCTGGCCGGAATGGGTTGGCTGACAAGGCTTCCGGTGGATGCCTCCTACGTCGTCGATCTGCTGCCGATGATGGTGCTGATCGCCGGTGGCGGGCTGGTGCTGCCCGCGCTGGCCACGTTGGGTATGTCCGATGCGGATGCCGAGGATGCCGGGCTGGCCTCCGGATTGTTCAACACCACGCAGCAGGTCGGCATGGCGCTGGGCATTGCCGTGCTGTCCACGCTCGCCGCCTCTCGCACTGGGAGCCGGTTGGTTTCGGGTGCTTCCGAGGCCGCGGCATTGACCAGCGGTTACCGCTTGGCCTTCACCGTCGCGGCCGGGCTGTTGGCCGCCGCGCTCGTGGTCAGCCTAACCGTGTTGCGTCGGCCCGCCATCACCGCTTCCGCCCCTGCGGAAGTCGCGGCTCCCGCTCTCTGACCCATCCGGAATCCCTGCTGTTGAACGGACTTCGTCATGCGTTTTCTTCGGGCCTTGGTGACCAGCCTCTTTCTGCTCGCGGCCGCCGTAACCGCGCATGCGGCACCGGTGGAGGAGTCGGGGTGGACCGCAGTGTGGGCGACCTCGGCACAAATGCCGAGTAAGACAATGGGACCCAACTGGTCCGAGGGGGGGTTCTCGAATCACACTCTGCGGCAGGTAGTCCGGGTGAGCCAGGGTGGTGTCGCCACCCGGGTACGGCTGACCAATCGATATGGCACCGAGCCACTGGCAATCGCCGGGGCCACGATCGCGGTGACCGATGCCGGCGCGAACATTCGCCTGGACACCCTGCGGCCCTTGGCCTTCGGTCTCGCCTCGGAATTCCGAATCCCGGCCGGGGCCGATCTCACCACCGATCCGGTGCTGCTGCCGGTCGCGCCCTTCCAGTCACTGACCATCACACTCCACCTCGCCGAGCCGACCGGCCCGGCGACCCATCATGCACAGGCCCTCGCGGCCACCTACCGCGCGACCGGCGACCACCGCGCGGACGGCGTCGGCACCGCCTTCACCGAGACCACCCAGTCCTGGTACTACCTGTCGGGCGTCGAGGTCTTCGATGTGCTCCCGCACCGCTCCGGTGTGGTCACCTTCGGTGATTCCATTACCGAAGGCGTCCGCTCGACCCCCGACGCCGACAACCGGTACCCTGACGAACTAGCCGAACGTCTTACCGCCGAAGGCAATCCACGCGCGGTCATCGACCAGGGCATCGGGGGCAACCGGGTCACCGTCGACTCGTCCTGGCTGGGGGACAGTGCTCAACGCCGATTCCGCACCGATGTACTCGACCAGCCGGGTGTCGGCACCGTCATCATCCTCGCGGGCATCAACGACATCGGCCTCAGCACCGACGGTCCGGGCGCTGCCGACACCGTCGTCCCCGTCTCCACCGACCAACTCGTAGCCGGGCATCTCGATCTGATCCGCCAGGCCCGCGCCAAGGGCCTGCGGGTAATCGGTGCGACCCTGACCCCCATCCACGGCTCGCCCTACTTCTCACCCGCGGCCGAGTCCGCCCGCCAGGCACTCAACGCTTGGATCCGCACCGCCGGTGCATACGACGCCGTGGTCGATTTCGATGCCGCCCTACGCGATCCGGCCGATCCCCAGCGCTTCGCCCCGGAATTCGACAGCGGCGATCACATCCACCCGAGCGATGCGGGCTATGCCGCCATGGCGGCCGCGGTGAACCCCGCCGAGTTCGGCTGACCAGCGGAGGTAATGGAGTAGCGCCGCTCGAGTGTCCGGTCGGGTTGCCCCGAAGTCGAATTCGAGGAGGGCGGCCTCGGCGACCATGCCTGATCGGAGATTTACCCTGGTCGGAGTTCGAGGATTCGTTCAGACTGGAGAAGTCGAAGTGGTTTGCCTGTGTTCTGTTGGCACTCGAAATACGGCGGTAGGACACGGCAGCCGTCTCAGGCCGAGCCAACGCCGAGCGGGTCGACGCCTGTGAGTGCCGAACTAGCGGCCCACAGTCCGGCGGCGGTGTCGAGGTCGGTCATATGCGCGTGGGGTGCTTCCCTGTGTGGTTGTCCGCGGAGACCGAAAACTCTTGGGCCCCACAGTTGCCCGCCGGTGATTTCGGTGTCCAGAACGGCTCGGACAAGGGTTTCGGCCCCTGCGTGTTTGCCGTGCAGCGCAACGCTTGCGGGTAGCCCGCGCAGGCGCTGGGCGGTGGTGCGGATGAACAACGGTGGCCGCGACGGGGTCAGTGAGTCCAGGGCACCGCCGGGATGGACGACCATGCTGGTGGTGCCGGCAGCGTGTGCGCGCAGACGGCGATCCAGTTCGAAACCGAACAGCATCTGGGCCAGTTTCGATCGCCCGTAGCTGCGCTTGGGCCGATAGTCGTGCTCCGATTGCAGATCGGTGAGATCCAGCCGCTCCGACCGCGCGGCGAAGCTGCCCACCGTGATCACCCGACTGTTCGCGGTGGCGGTCAGTATCGGCGCCAGCTGAGCGACCAGCGCGAAGTGCCCGAGATGGTTTGTCGCGAACATTAATTCGTGCCCCTGAGCACTCATGCGGCGATCGGGACCCGACAGCAGGACCCCGGCATTGAGCACGACCGCGTCCAGGCGGTCGGCATCGAGGGCGTCCACTGTCGCAGGCAGTGCGGACAGATCCGCCAGATCCAAGCGCACGCACCGCAGTCGAGCGCTGGGAACCCGTGCCCGGATCGCACGTACTGCGAGGTCGCCCTTGGCGGTGTCACGGCAGCCCAGCACCACCGTGGCACCGTTGGCCGCGAGTTGCTCGGCGGCGAAATACCCGATGCCCGCGTTAGCGCCGGTAATCAGAATTGTTTTCCCCTCGGCCTGCTGGCCGCTATGCCACGTCATGCCATCGACCTTTACAGCGGGCTCTTGCACCGCCCTCACACGCCACTGGCATGCAGCCCCGCACCAATTCGGAGTACCCGCTCAGCCCGCCGGAGCGGATCGACGGCATGTCCGGAATTCGGCAGTTGCGGACGTTCGTGAACGCGCGCCACGCGGCATTTGCGGACTCTCGACGCCGAACTGTCCGCCGCCGACATCGAATACTTCTGGCGTATCCCCGCTTCGACCATCCGCACCTGGGCGCATCCTGAAGGAAATCACCCGGTGAAAAGGACCGGACAGGATTGTGGTGTACCTCGTCGGGGAACGCGGTGGGGGACGAGACCGTCTCGCACCCCCTTACCTGCCGAATCCCCGCCAGCGCCGACGAACTGGATCGTGGCTGACCATGAGTGAGATCGCTCCCACTCATGAGTGCGGTATCGAGAAAACGTACTGACCGGCGGCATGCCGGGGGTCAACGACGGTTGTCAGCATCGGGAGGTGCTTGTACGTCATCTGGCGATCAGTTGATTGATCGATCATCGGGTGACCGATTACTGACGAGCGAGGCGCGCGAATGAAGCTCAAGATCGCGGCCCGAGCGAGATCGGAGAGCAAGGCGACGCGCATGCTGCTCGGCGTTCCGAGAATGGCCATGCCCGTCGCCGACAAGGCAAGTCCGGTGTGAGTAGGAGTAGATCGCATTTGGTAGATCCGATTGACTAGGTCCTGCCGTTGCCGATTGACCTTTCCTCGCTTCCGGTATTCGAAAGCTTGCTCGACATTGTCGTGCGCGAGCAGCGCATCTACTGCATACGGGCAGAGGTCGATCAGCGACTTTATGAACCGAGTTGTCACCTTGTCCTTTCCCCATTCGGGGTGTGGTGCGATCAGTGACTCGATCGCGGTCACGAACAGCATCACGGCGACGTCCGGGGTGGTTTGTTTGAGTGCCGCGTGATAGGCGAGCAGGGCGCCGCGAACCCGGAGCACAGCATCCAGGCCGCCCCGCATCGGCAGGTCACCGACTACATCCAAGGAGACGAAATCTCGCGCGAGCCCCATGATTTCCGGGCTGTGCCGGCGTGCAACGGCTCGTTCGGCGTAGGTATCTTTTGCTGGAAACTGCGGCACTTGGTATTCGACTGGACGGCCGGTGGCAAATGCGCAGATCGCCGCCACCACTTCGGCGCATCCCGCCACATTGCGTTGGGACCACTCGCTGGGTCCAGGCCCTGGGGCGAAGATGGTCACCTGTACCTTGCTCGGTGGTGCCAAGAGCAGACCTTGGACGGGCGTATCGCTCAAGCGCCCTTCCTCGAAGTCGAGCAGGATTTCGTCACCCAGCCGACGACTGCCCTCGATATGGACTTGGTCGCCCAAGACGCGTATGAAGTGTGCTGCGCCCGAATTGAAGTCGAGCCCGGTCAGCTTCATCTCCACGCTGTAGATCACCGGTGTTCCGGTGTCCCTCGCGGCGACCCTGGCCGACGCGCTCTCAAGAATCGACTGAACGATGTCGCTCTCAATGCCGGTCGACGCCACTATCGAGATGTCCAGCCCTGTCCAGCGCAGCACAAAGTGGTCCCCCTCCTGGTCGCCGACCGTGAAGGTAGGTCCCTCGCCGTCGCCACCCGTTCCCCATCCCGGGTTGCCAAATCGCTCGCGGGACAGATCGAGAACCCACGCCTCGAACAGCGTCCGGGCAGTGTCACCAGGCAGTCCGGCCGGGTCGATGCGATACTGCGGGGCCGGATCCATCTACTAAGGGTGAACTAGCCGCCTTGGGACGGTCACAGAACCCGCACGATCATCGGCATGTGCGCACGTCCGCTGGTGAGTCGACCTGAGCGCGGGCCGCAGCCGGGCTTCGGCGCGCGCCAGCGGCGTGAGCGGATGGCGGGTGTGTGAGTCTCGCGTGGTATCCAGGCATCGCTCAGCTGGTTTCGGGCCCGGCGAGGCTGGCGTAGGGCAAGGTCCGGTCCCGAGGCCGGGACAGATGCAATGCGGCATGGTAGTAGCCCTCGGTCTCCTTCCCCCTGGGGTCGGCGCCGGTCGCGGCGACGGCCGCGACGGCGTAGCGCTGTTCGTCGGGATCGGTGAATCGACGTTGAACGATCGTGCGTTCCGAATCGACCTCGGTGACCAACCCATGCTCGGCCAGAGCGTCGGCGATGGGCTGGTAGGAGCCGGTGCGCAGCACGAACGCGGCAACCCACACCGGTTCCTTTGCGGCGTACAGCAACTGGTGGATGGTGCGGGCGGTCAGGAAGCTCGCGCCACCGGTCACAGTGATCAAACCGGCGGCTCCGGCCGCGCGCAGCAGGGCCGTGGAAGCGGTGTCGGTCTCCAGATTCTCGGAGAAGCCGGCGTCGAGCAGACCCACGGCCAGCGCGTAGTCGATCGCCGGGGCGGCGATATCCAGCCCGACGACCGGCACGGCATCTTCACGGCGACGAGCGGCGTAGAAGTCTTTGTCGGACTCGATCAGTTCGGCCGTGTCCAGCGCGGCCACCCCCGGGGAGGTATAGCGGGCGTACAGGTCGGCGAGGGTCAGGTGGTGGTTGAGCAACGCCGCATTGATGCCGTACGAGCAGCACAGGTCCAGCACCGTCACGGGTCCCGATCGTGCGCGTGCCGCGGCCAGACGGCGGAATACCCGTTGGGCATGCTGCGGGGTCTGGTAGTCGAACCGGCCGAGACCGCCGAAGAACCCCCGCGGGTCCGGCTGGTCATAGATGTCGTCGAAAGGTGTTCTGCCTACAGGGATTTGCGTCATACCTCGATGTTGGCACGGCATTCGGCAGCAGGTGATCGCAAATGGATTCGCCACACTCGAGCAGCAGACCGGCATCACCTCCCGAATCCACACTCGCCGACCGGTCCCATTCTCGGCCTCAGCCCTGCTGCGGTGGCGGCCCAGCGTGCTCGCCGATCTGCATAATCAGCTCGCGGAGGTTGACCAATCTGTCGTCATGGGCGAACCCGCGAGCCGCACAGGCTCCGTCTATCGACGGCTCTGACTGCTCGGACATCGGCATGAGCGCGCGATCGCGAGATCAACTGTTGGCCAACGTTTGTCCCTGATCGAACGCCCGATATGCGGCATAGAAAGACGTTCTGCGCTGCGGTGTGGAACGGACGAACGTCCTCCTGATGCGCTTGTCGGGCTTGGTGTCCCATCGCAGGAGGAGGACGTTCATGGGTAACGGTAATGGTTTGTCGCGGGGTGATCGCAACCGAAACGCTCGTTTGGCGCGGCTTCGAGCGCTGGTCCCGGTCAACAATGCCATCGTCGGGATCGATCTGGCCGACCGCAAACAAATGGTCGTGGTGACCGATCACGACTCGAAAGTATTGGCCCGCAAAATATTCCGATGCCGTGCGTGGGACCTAGGGGTTGCGTTGGACTGGGCTGGCCAACGCGCAACCGCGGCGGGGTTCGCGGGTGTGACAGTGGCGTGTGAGCCGACCGGACATCGGTGGCGGGTGTTGGGACAGCTGGCCGCCGATCGTGGCATGGCGTTTGTGTGTGTCCAGCCGTCTATGACTTCGTGGTCGCGCCGTGCTGAGGATTTGACCTGCGACAAAACCGATGAGAAAGACGCGGTGCTGATCGCCCGGTTGACCGCGCAGTTGCGCTGCTATATCCCCGAACCTGTCGATGAGACCTGGGGCAGGCTGCGGCATCTGGGTGCTCGCCGCGAGCAGTTACTTGTCGATATGGTCAGCCAAATCCAGCAGCTGCGCTCACTGCTGGAATGCGTATGGCCGGCCGCACTCGATACCGCGCGACAACCGTTTCGGTCCCGCACCTGGGTCGCGGCGATGAGCGTGATCTGCGACCGCGACAACGGCGACCTCACGCGCACTCGCCGCCTCGGCTCGACCCGCTTCGAGCATGCGGTGCGCCGCGAGATCACCCGCCGAGGCGGTCAGAAGCCATCGCTGCGCATCACTCGAAACCTGTTCACCGCCCTCGGCGATCCGGCCGGAGTGATCGCGCACCGGCGCGGCGCGCTGGAACGAGTACAACTACTGCTGGGCGACTGGGCCGAAAACCAACGACGACTCACCGACACCGAGACTCGAATGATCAACGTGCTCAACGACCTTCGACTCACCGACCTGGTCACCTCCATCACCGGGCTCTCCGGCGTGGGGGCGGCGGCGATCCTGGCCGAAACCGGCGACCCCACCCGCTTCGCGACGGCCCGAGCGCTGGTCAAACACGCCGGGCTGGCACCACGAGAGAAACTCTCCGGCGCGTTCACCGGGCGCACCAAACTCACCGGCCAAGGCCGACCCAGCCTGCGTCTAGCCGCCTGGCGAGCCGTGTGGGGCACCCAACGCGCCAACCCTGTTTATGCCGCCCGCTACCAGCACCTGACCGGGCGCGAAACCAACAAACTCACCCCTACCCAAACCCAAGCCGCTATCGCCGCGACGATCCTGCGCCACCTCCACGCCGTCATCACCACCGGCCAACGCTGGGATCCACAGACCGCAACCCACGGCACACGACCCCCAATCCCGGTGGCCGCCTGAACATTACGGCGACCACCGAGCGGTCGGTCAGGGCGAGCCCCACGCGGCATAGAGACACACCGTGATCTCGACGCACATCACGGGCAGCCCCGTCCGTCGTCACCTCAACCCGATTACACGCTGCCGGGCTCAACCCCATTACCGCTATGCAGGGACGACGACGGGCGAGGCACCGACCGAACCGCTTGACACAAAACCACTTACGCTGATGTGCGGACGTTCCACAAAGTGCTTTCGCGGGCCGCGAGGAATCTGCCGAGCAGATCGAACAGGCCCTCGAGAACGTGTAGTTCCTGCTTCGGTCGGCTTGCACGGCAACCTGATTCAGGGCGGCGCGTTCAGTAGCGCAGGCTGGGCCGCGGATCCAGCGCGGCGCGGTCAGCTCCCGCTCCAGCCGCCGGTGTACGCGCCGCCCAGCAGGCGACGCCGGCGGCGGCGCTTGGCTTCCTGGTCGGGCCGGGGCGGCGTCGCTGCAGGCTGCTGCTGGGGCGGCTGTTCGGGGTCACGTTTGGTCTTGCGGAAGATTCCCATGTCGAGCTCCTGTTAGGTAGGGCGATTCGAAGCGATCAGCGGCCTCCGCCGAGGTTTCGAATCAGGACGTTGTGGCCGGGTCCGCGGGTGTCGCTGCGGCGACGATTTCCTGTAGGGCGGCGATATGGCCGGTGAAGGCTGCCCTTCCGTGCTCGGTCAGCCGGGCACGGACCTTGCGGCGGCTGCCGTCCAGGCGGCGTTCGGTGGCGATATAACCGGCGTCTTCGAGGGTGGCGAGCTGCTTGGACAGGGCCGAATCCGACAGCCCCAGGTGGTCTTTGAGGAAGGCGAACTCGGCCCAGTCGGCGGCTGCGAGTGTCGCGACCAGCGAGAGACGCGTGCTCGGGTGGATGAGTTCGTCGAAGCGGGCCTGCGTCACGCGCGCAACCAATGCCGCAGGACGCGAAGGATTTCCGGGCCGCCGAAGCCGATGATCGCCGCCACCAGCACTCCCGCCCAGATTCCGGGGTTGCGGTCGCCGTCCGCGTCCAGAGCCATCGCCAGGCCGATGGTGAGGGCGACGAGCGCGAACAGCATGCCCACAACCACGATCGGGGTGCGGCGTCCGGCCACGGCCGCGCTGACCTGCACCTGATCGGTGCGGCGACGCCCGTTGAGCAGCCGCGAGGCGACGAACGAGTGCCCGGCGCCGAAGATCAGTGTCGCGGCGATGATCAGCCATTGCGGCCCGAGGTCCCCGATCGCGCCGAGCACGACCCAGCCGGCGGCCATTGCCCACCAGTATCCGCGCGGCAGCCCGACCTCCTCGGCCACACGGCGGCGCGCCCGCTCGACCGTGTCCAGCGCGGCGCTTGCCTGATCCGGAGCGACGTTTTCCATGGTGAACTCACTTTCCCAGTAGGAAAGTGAGTCTCCACTTTCCTACTGGGAAAGTCAAGGGGCGAGGGTCGACCTGCCGCCCGGAATGATCGCGATCAGGACTGTCGAAGGGCGGCGCAGCTATCTATTCGGCAGCGTCGAATGCCCGCCTCGGCAGTATTCGACAAACTTGAACCCTGCGTCGCATCGGGCCGCGCCGTGCAGCGAAGGCTGCGCCGAGCGGGCGGGTGAGCGCGCTTACCCGGTGGGACCACCGGCCGCCTCCCGCCGCACCGTCTCCGCGATGCCGGAAAGTGCGGCGCGGAGCTTTCGGCGCTGCACGGTGGTCAGCGGGTCGAACACGAGTCGGCGCACATGTGCGACATGTCCCGGCGCGCTGTCAATCAGTTTCTGCGATGCGGGCACTGAAACGGCGCCCCTCCAACGTCGTCTAAGCAGGCATGCTCGACGACTAGCGCAGACGGGAAACGGCAAGCCCGGGAGGGCAATCGGGGGCGACTACTGACTCCAGCGCGACCGGCTCAACCCCGCATACCGGCACTTCGGACAAGCCACAACCCGGACTTACCGCCAACCAGAATAGCCCCGACCTGGAACCCACGTCTTGACACGAGAGACCTCCGATTCCGCTAACTGTCAAGCTGCAGCGGATGCCGTTGACGTCGTGGGAGGTTCGCTGAAAGCTTTTGCGGGGTCGTAGGTTTGACGGGTTTGCAGGCAGTGATGGAGCTGGCCGAGCATCTTGTTGAACAGGTGCCGGACCGCGGGGGCGTGCCGGTCGCCGTGGTCGCGACGACGTCGGTAGTGCTCATAGGCAGGACCGGACAAAACAATCAGGGTGGTGCCCCACACCCAGCCCAGGGCCGCCAGGCGATCGTTTTTGATCCGGCGGTGGGTGATGGAAATGGTCTTGCCGGATGCTCGCGTGACCGGCGCTGAGCCGGCATAAGCCTTCAGCCCTCGGGCGTTGGTGAAGCGGGTGCGGTCGTCGCCGAGTTCGGCGAGCATCCGGGCCCCGGTGAGGTCGGCCAAGCCGGGGAAGCTGGTGATGATGGAGTAGTCGCGGTGTTTGCGGAACTCCTCGGCGGCGGCCTGCTCCAGGTCGGCAGCGCCGGCGCAGGCGGCATCGAGCATGGCCAGCAGCGCCTCGGCTTGGCGGCCCATCGCCTTTTCCACCAACTCGGGTTGGCGCAGTTGGGGTTTGCGCAATCCGTCCACGATGTCGGCGGCGAGTTGGTCGATGCCGCGTTGACGCCCGGCCCGGCGCAATGCCGCAGCGACGCGGGTCTTGGTCAGTTTCATCGCCTGCGCCGGAGTCGGCGCGATCGAAAGAACAGCTCGCGCTTCAGCTTTAGCAAGGTTGGTGACAGATCTCGCCGCGAAGGTGGCCAGGAACGACGGATAGTACTCGCGCAGCAGCGAGCGCAACTCGTTGCTGGCCTTGGTTCGCCGCCAAGTCGCATCCTGCTGCGCCCGGGCCAGCACCGTGATCGCCCGGGCGAGTTCGCTGTCGGCGGGCAGCTGTCGGTGAATATGGGCATCGACGCGCAAAATGTTGGCCAATGTCATCGCGTCGAGGTGATCTGATTTCGCGCGGGCCAGGCTGCGGCGTTCGCGATAACGCGCGACCACCATCGGGTTGATCGCGAACACTGGTCGACCGGTCGCGCGCAGCGCGGCGACCATCAGCCCGCGGGAGGTTTCGATCGCAATCGGGATCGGTTCCTCGGCGGTGTCACCGGCGTCGGCGAGTAGTTCGATCAGCTCGGCGAAACCCGTCGGGTCGTCGCTGATCCGCTTCTTCGCCACCAGCACACCGTCACGATCGACAATCGCGATGTCGTGGTGGGGTCGACGTGGAGCGCGGTGCCGGGATTGCTCCCGGTCCGTTTCTCCACGCCGCCCTCCCGAACCGGACGTGCGAGTTGTCCCCGCATCCGGCTCTCCACAAATCTCGTTGAGCTGTCGTTTATCTCACCGTGTGCTGGGCCATGGCGAGGGGATTGTCGTGCCCCGTGGTCGGTAGCGCGTCGTGACCACCGAGCCGGGATTGAACAGCACGACTTCTCGATCGTGTGGCCACCATCCGCCGTCGCAGAAGCGGCGGCGAAGCTCCTTCCATCCTGCGTTGGGGTACTTGCGCCGCAGCCATCCGAATACCTGTCGCCAGACGATCATGCGCAGATATTGGAAGGCGCGGGCCGATACTCCGGGACGGAAGTAGGCGGTCCAGCCCCGCAGCACTTGGTTGAGCTTGTGCAGCAGGACTGCCAGCGACAGGCTGACGTTCATTCGGCAGATCGTCTTCGTCTTGGCCTTGATGGACCGGAGTGCCTTCTTAGCTGGGTAGTTGTAGACGAAATGCATTGTCGTGCCTCGCTTTCGGTGGCGCTGGATGCGCCAGCCGAGAAAGTCGAGACCCTCGTCGATGTGGGTGATCAGAGTTTTCTCCGGCGACAGCTGCAAGCCGACGGTGGACAAGACCTCCGAGACTTCGGGAAGCAGTGCCTCCGCGTGGGCTCGGGTGCCCGAGACCAGGATGACGAAGTCGTCCGCGTACCGGATCAGCCGGTAGTTGGGCAACCCCTTCTGGCGTCGGGTGAACCGTCGCTTCGGGCTGGTCTGCGGGCCGCCCTCGATTCTGGTGAAGTGCTCGTCCAGAACCGACAGGGCCACGTTGGCCAGCAGCGGAGACAGGATCCCGCCCTGCGGGGTGCCGGTGACGGTTTCCTTGGATGTGCCGACCTCGGTGAGGATGCCGGCCTTCAGGAACGCCTTCACCAGCGCGAGCACTCGCTTGTCGCCGATTCGAGCCCGCACCCGGTCCAGCAGGGCCGAATGCGAGATCTCGTCGAAGCATGCCTTGATGTCGCCTTCGAGCACCCATTCGTAGGTCTTGGATGCCAGGAAGCGCGTCTCGGCCATCGCGTCGTGCGCACGCCGGTTCGGTCTGAAGCCGTAGGAGCACGGAGCGAAGTCCGCCTCGAATATCGGCTCCAGCACCAGCTTCAAGGATGCTTGGACCACCCGATCGGCCACGGTCGGAATGCCCAGGCGACGCCGCTTGCGCGACCCTGGCTTGGGAATCATCCGTTCTCGGACCGGTGTCGGGTGAAAACTGCGGGCCTTCAACTGATCCCGCAGCTCGACGAGGAACTGGTCCTCGCCGATCCTGTCCCGGACGAAGGCGGTGGTCATGCCGTCGACTCCGGCCGAGCGCGCGCCCTTGTTCCCCGCAACCCTCTCCCAGGCCATCAGCAGAAAGCTGGGATCGGTGACGAGGTTGAACAGATCGTCGAACCGACGATGAGGATCGTCGTTCGCCCAACGATGCAGCTTGGTCTGAATCTCCAGTACCCGCCGCTCAGCACGAATCGCGTTGAGCGACAGCTCACTTGTATTCACGAGTGCCCTCCTGGTCTTCCAATACTTCCGCTGCTGATTTGCTGGCTCCCTTCGCCATGTGATCGGCTTTCCCGATCTCGGACTACTACGGAGCCTCCGCCCCGTTCGCTGTCGTCAGCCGACGACGGGCCTGTCCCCGGTTCGTGCTGGCTGCACGAGACAGGGACGACATCGAACGGTTCCCACGTTCACTCGAGAGTCGATCGACGGATTAGGCGCCCAGCTCTACCCCTGCGGCATCGCCACGGTTACGCCGCAGGCATTCACCGTGGCCTCCTGACGGCTTGTCACATCCCCGCCAAGAGTTCCCCGACCCTCCATCAGCGTCGGGTGCGCACCGCGACCAGCCCATATCCGCCAGATTTGAGCTGGAGGGCCGTTAAGGGGCGTCAAGCACTGGTTTCTCGCGTACACCTTTCCGTCTTGCTGACCGGACCCGCGCCATCTGGCAGTGCTGGCACGTCCCGGCGTTGTCAGGACTGCTCCCACCCTCACCGGCGTCTCCCGGATCAGGCTGTCCTCAGCTTCATCCGGCCGCTGCGACGGCCGGATGGCGAAGGTCTCTCACCTCCGCTCGACTTCAAGCGCCTCGTGGCGCACATGGCCTTCGGCCCAGTCGATTCCGCAGTATCGGTTCAAATCTGTCCTCCATCAGACGGTTTCCGCTGGTCCAAGACCCAGGCGAGAACGCGCAGCACCCTACTTACGAGCCTCTCGGGCTTGCCTCCGATGAGCTGTTCGCGATCCCAGCGCACCCGCACGGCACCGGTCTGCGTCAGAGCTCGACAGGCTCTCGGTTCAGCAGGGCGTCTGGTCGCGCGGGCGGGCTCGAACCACGAACAATCTCTACTGCTCACCAACGCCGGATCCGGAAGACACACCGCGCCAACCGGATCCGCCGTCAGATCGAGGTCCGGCCTCGACGGCCGCGGCCTCTAGTGAGGTCTCAAAGTCCAAGGGGAGCCAAAGGGGTCACCGCGCCAGACCTGAACGACACGAGCTCACAGATCGGATCGTCCGGGGATAAGTAGGGGAGCCATGTGCGGACGTTGGTTGGGCGGGATGCTCGTCGCAGCGCTCTGGCGGGACTGGACGGGCGATTCCGGCCGCCCTGGGTAGGTGTTCAAGAACCGATCGATTCGCGGCGGTCCTGCCTATGCAGGTGCCCCGGCGCGCCCACCTCCGTTGCGGTCGTAATCGAGACAGCCGCCGGATATAGGCATCAGACTGTCTTTGGCGGGTGAACTGCGCTCGCGAACGTTCAAGGGCCACGGGAGGACTGGATATGACTGAGTCGCAATCCGAACTGACAGGCGCCGAACTGATCGTGATCCCGGCAACAGAGGTGGCGCCGGAGGATGTGGGCGCGTTGTCGGTTCGATACACCGATGGTGTGCCCGAATTGGTGCTCACCGGTGGGCGCGTCGTCCCGACGCTTCTCCCGGTCACCGATGGGCCGGCAACCTGCTTGCCACGTACACGGCTGGCGCTGCTGAACCGGCAACGCCGATCCCGATAGTCGCGGCCCGTAATGGCCTCTACACGGCCGACATGACGGTCATATTCGACGCTGTCCCACGACCGTAAGCCCGTAACGCGTCTCTTGGGTCGGACTGGCCGCTGCCGGTGTATCCGTTGTGTCCGGTCCGCGCGGACGAGCATGGGAACCGCCGCCCGCGCCTCGTGTCGAGAATCGTTCGGTTGTTGCACACCGACCCAACCAGCGAATCCCCTGCGCCGTCGTGCCAGACGCTGTCGATTAAACGTGTCGAACAGACAACCCGTCCGACAAGATGAGCCGACCGATTCTCGGACAGCCGCCTGGTCGAAGTGCGCGCTCATCGGCAATATGGTGTGTTGCTGAAGCCGAGATGAACTCTGCCCGTTGATCTTTCGCGAACCCACGCCTGGCAGCTCCGGACCGCGCGGGTCGCGGCATTATCGCTCACTCGCGCTGACTGAAGTCAGCACGGATCGTTCTCATCACGACACGTCGAGTCCCGGATTCAGGGCGATCTCCTCGAGCAGCGCTAACGGCAGAAGCTCGGCGGGGGCGTCGGCGAAGGAGATTTCGATCTGTGTCCCGGACGGGCGGGTGACGGTGACCGTACGGTCAGTTCGCGGCGTGGACGCCAGCGCCGCACTTCGCTCTTCGTGGGTCTCGACCACAGTCCCGTCCGGCAGCCGCCGCGTCGCGCCGCCGTAAGAGGAAGTATCGGGCTCCTGCGGGAGGGGTTGCTCGGTGCTGATCACGACGCTCAACCGCGATTGCCGGCCGGGCGTGGTTACTTGAACCGCCTGGCACACGCCGCCGCCCCTATGCCCTTGCAGCAGCGTCCCCAATGGCCGGTCCAGGGTCACACCGTCGAGCGGGATCTGGGCCAGCACCGCATCCCATCGACGTGCCTGGGCTTGATCGATCACCGCGCCGGATTTCGAGAAGGGCAGGCAGACCTCGGGCGGGCTCGATGTTCCGGGCGGAACCGGCGCGCTGATGCGTAGTTCGGGATCGGTCACGAGCGCGACGAGTTCATCGATGGCCAAGGGGACGGCTCGGGGACGGCCGCTGCCCTCAGCGGGTTGATCGGTGGCGTTCGCGTGGGCGACGGATCCGTCGGGCAGATAAGCGGTGGCGTCGCGCGTAAGGGTGCGAACCCCGTTGATCTCATACCAGGTGTCATCGGTATCGACGATCGTGCCATCGGGAAGGTGGCGCCGTTCGTCGAGTTCGCCGGCGACGCACGGTGGAATCGGCTTGGTGGCTTGGCGCACGGTCACCGACAGCGCGCCCGCTCGGTCACCGCGCAGCAGCGTGGCGTTCGCACTGGTCCAACCGCCGAATTCCTTGTTCTGCGTGGCATCGCCGAGGATCGGCTGGAACACCAGCGAGCGCGTTACCGGGGCGAAGGCGATCTCGACATCACCGGGCAGCCCATCCTGCAGCGCCTGCGTCATCGCGCCCGCCTTGGGACCGGAGAACCACGGATAGGACGGATTGTCGTATTCGTATGTGACGGAGTGAACCATCCCGAACGTTTGCCCTTCCCGCGGAGGTTCCACGACATCACAGCCTGGGATCTGCACCGGAAACGCGACCGGCGGAGTGACATAGGAGTTTTCGGCCCGATCTGTGGGCTCCGACGGCTCCGGCTCGTGCACCAGCCAGGCGAGAAGGTAGCCGGTCGCGACGATCGCGGCGCAGGTGAGACCCACCGTCCATCTGTTCACGGCCGGGGAGGGCTGGGCCGCGTCGTTGTCATCACCGTTTTCCATGTCCTGCATTGTGTCTGCCGGTACCGACATGCTGCACACTCGTCGGCGGACGCCATGCACGCACGCTCTTCGGCTACTTAAGACTGGCGATAGGACCGGTGCTCGGCCAAGCTCTGGTCCAGGTGCCCGGTGAGACGCTCCCCCAATGCGGCTGCCCACCATCGTGATCGGTGTGGCTCTCTCATGGCTTGCGTCTCACCGGGCGCCGTGCGGGGAGTGGCTCGAAAGGGGTTTGCCCGGGCTCGAAGTAGCGGTGCCCTCCCTAGCCTGAAAACACACGCTAGCCAGGGAGAACACCAGTGGCGGTCATCATCGGAATGGATCCACACAAACGCTCGGCCACCATCGAAATCATCGATGACATCGGGAAGGTTCTGGCCCTCGGCCGGTACGGCACCGACAAGACCGGCTATGCCGACATGCTGCGCGCCGGGCGTCGATTCACCGATCGAGTGTGGGCGATCGAAGGCTGCAACGGCATCGGCCGCCATATCGCACACCGGTTGGTCCACGACGGCGAAACGGTGCTGGATGTGCCGGCAAAACTGTCAGCGCAAGTACGCGTGTTCGCCACCGGCAACGGCCGCAAAACCGACCCAGTGGATGCGCACTCGGTAGCACTGGCAGCACTGCATTCACCGAATCTGCATCGTGTCGAGGCGGATTCGGAGCTGATCGTGCTGGGCATGCTCGCTGATCGCCGCGATGGTCTCGGCACGGCCCGCACCGAGACCGTCAACCGTCTGCACCGGATATTGCTGGACTTGTTCCCCGGCGGCGCCAAGAAATTCCTCTCCGCCATGCAGGCACGCAAGCTGATCGCGACGATCAAACCGCGCGATCCGGTCGGCAAGACCCGGCGTCGCCTCGCCGTCGAGCTGATCGGTGAGCTCGAAAGTATCGACCGCAAGATCAAAGCCGCCGACAAAGAACTCCAGCAGTTGGTCACCGACCGCGGCTCGACCCTCACCGACCTGCACGGCATCGGACCCTCCAGCGCCGCACGACTTCTCGCAGACACCGGTGACGTCCACCGTTTCCGCAACCGGGACCGATTCGCCTCCTGGAACGGCACCGCACCCTTGGACGCATCCTCAGGCGAGCAGCAACGACACCGCCTCTCCCGAGCCGGGAACCGACGAATCAACCGAGTCCTGCACATCATGGCCGTGGTTCAACTACGCAACCCCACCCCAGGACGCACCTATTTCGACACCAGGAAAGCAGCCGGGAAGACCTCGATGGAAGCCATGCGATCGCTCAAACGACAACTATCCAACGTCGTCTACACGCGCATACTCGCCGACCAGAAACGAAGCGAAACGGCAAGCCCGGGAGGGCAATCGGGAACGGCTCTGCAATCCAGCGCGACCGGCCTGACCCCGCACACCGGCCCTTCGAACAAGCCACATCCCGGACCTACCACCACCCAGCCTAACCACCGTCTCCCAGCCATGTCTTGACATAAAGGGGAGCCATGAGCGGACGTTCGTCCGGGAGTTTCGTACCGTCCTGCATATGGGTGTCGTCCGGGCATTGATCGCTGGCCGAGGGTGGTCAGCTCGCTGACAACGCCTCGCGCAGAACCGTGTCGAAGCCGATTGGCTCGCGGCCGATCAACTTCGCCAATGTCGGGTCGACCGTGGCGAATTCACCGGCTCGGCTGGCGGCGAAGATATCCACCATCATGTCCGCCTGCGCGGCGGGGATACCGTAGCCCGCCATCTGTTGACGGAATTCCTCGTCGGATACGGTGACGCGTTTGATGGTTCGGCCCGTGGCTTTGGCCGCGAGGGCGGCAACCTCGTCGAAGTCGATGGCCTGCGCAGCGGTCAATGGCGGTGTGGGACCGTCGAATCGGGCTTCCTCGGCAAGGATCGCCGCGGTCGCGTCGGCGAGGTCGGCATGCGCGGTCCAGCTCACCGCCCCATCCGTGGGTACCACAAGTCGTCCGGTCTCGGCGGCCTGCCCGAACAACCGCATTGCACTGGCGGCGTAGAACCCGTTGCGGAGCGAGGTGAACGGCACACCACAGGCCCGAAGCGCCTCCTCGTCGGCGGCGTGGTCGCGGCAGGGCTCGAACTGCGAGGTCGGGCCGGCACCCATATGGCTGGTGTACAGGATGCGGCGTGTGCCTGCCGCGACGGCGCCCTCGATGGCCGCCCTGTGCTGTCGGATGGCCTCCGTGCCGAGCTTGTCGACCGACACGATGAGCACCTGTCCAGCACCCTCGAAAGCGTGAGACAGGCTGTCTTGGTCGGTGAAGCTGCCCTGTCGCACCCGTACTCCACGCTCGGCCAGGCCTTGCGCCTTTCGCGGGTCGCGGACGCTCACACCCACCCGGTTGGCAGGCACCCGCGTCAGCAGGCTCTCGACAATCCGACTGCCCAGCTGCCCGGTGGCTCCGGTCACGATGATCATACTGTTCCCCATCCTGTTTCCATTGGAAACGACAATACGTTAACCATGATACTTCCACTGGAAACAGTCAAGCGTTATCTTTGATTCATGACATCGCCCATCCCGCGCAGGAATGGCACCACCGCCGACCCCGGCGACACGGCGTCGGGACGCGAACAGCACCGGCAGCGCGTCATCGAAGCCGCCGCCGACCTACTCGAGCATGCGGGTCGGGGCGCGGTAACCACTCGCGCGGTTGCCGACGCAGCAGGGCTGCAACCGCCGGCGATCTACCGGCTGTTCGGCGATAAGGACGGGCTGCTGGAAGCGGTCGCGGAGTACGGTTTCGCGAAGTTCGTCGCTGGCAAACACGTCGACCCCGACCCAGCCGACCCCATCGAGGACCTCCGGGCCGGGTGGGACCTCGCGGTCGAGTTCGGCCTGTCCAACCCGGCGCTCTACTCCCTCATGTACAGCGAGCCTGCTGGCACCGAATCGGCCGCATTCCAGGCTGGATTGCAGATCCTGCGCGGACGGGTCCGTCGCCTCGCCGCAGGCGGTTGGTTACGTGTCGATGAGCGGCTTGCGGCCGGGATCATCCACGCGACAGGCCGGGGCGCGGTCCTGACCTGGCTGTCCGTCCCGGAAGCCAACCGCGACCCAGCCCTGCTCACCGCCCTGCGAGAGGCCATGGTCACCGCGGTCACCAACGAACACCCGGCCCTCCAAGACACCGGCCCAGCCAGCGCGGCCCGCGCCCTGCGCGCCACCCTCCCCGAGGAAACAACACTCACCACCGCCGAACAACAGCTCCTGCGAGAGTGGCTCGACCGTCTCGCCGCTGACCACTGACCGTGCCACAGAGGCTGCCGACTACACAGGCCCTTGCGTGCAGGCGCCACATAATCGGCATTAGGGGATGTCCTGAGCCGCAGCGTGTTTCGTCCACTGGACGCGCGATAGGCGGCATGAGCGCGTGTTCGTCGGACTCAGTCGCGATACGGGAGGACTGCATGATCAGCGGGGCATGGCAGCGGAAAGTGCGACCCGGTCATCTACGTCGAGTCCGTTTACCGCCAGCGCCCCCACGCCCGCGGACGGCATCGTGGGCAGCATGCATCGAGTGGTTGATCTCAAGGTTCTCTACTTCGGTACGCCCGTGGTATTGATCGGCACGCGAAACCCGGACGGGACGCCGAATCTGGCGCCGATGTCCTCGGCGTGGTGGCTGGGCGATCAGTGCATGCTCGGGATGAATACGGCGTCACAGACGACGCAGAACCTGCTCCGCGAGCGCGAGTGCGTGCTGAATCTGCCGTCCTCGGACTTCGTGGCGGCGGTGGATCGGCTGGCGCTGCTGACCGGTTCGCCGGTGATGACGCCGCACAAGATCGAGAAGGGATATCGGTACGAGCCGGACAAGTTCGCCGCTGCCGGCCTCACCCCTCTCCCGGGAGATGTCGTCGCGGCACCCCGTGTGGCCGAGTGCCCGATTCAGCTGGAGTGTGAGCTGCTATCCGCCGAGCCGTTCGGCATCGATACTCATGCGACCGCGCACACCGTGCGGATTATGCGCGCTCATGTGGCCGACGATCTGGTCATTCCCGGCACTCAGTACGTCGACCCGGTGGGATGGGATCCATTGATCATGAAGTTCTGCGAGTTCTTCGGCGACAGTACACAGTTGCATCCGTCCCGGCTGGCCGGAGCGTGGCGGATGCCGCATCCGGAGACCAGGCCGCTGAGCTGACCCGTCGAACGGGAGTGCCGGAACAAATCCGGCACTCCCGTTCATGAAGGCCCGCACATCGGCAGATGCGGACGTTCTCGAAGGTCGACCGCCGGGCCGATGACTGTGCGCTGCTGTACGCCGGCAGCACGGGCGGCTCCGCTGCCGACGCGGTGGCCTGAAGTCATGGGGTTTGCTCGTGTCCGGTGAATGTGGTGGCCAGGCTTTGGGCGGTGCCGTCGAAGAGGTTTTCGAAGAATTCGGTGGTCTCGGTGGCGATCTCGGTGCTGCGGAGGAACATGGCCTGCTCGTAGTCGGTGAGGCCGGCCTCGACGTCGTCGGGGTGTGCGGCGAGGGCCTTGGCGAGTTCGGCGCCATCGAGCATGGCCAGGTTGGCGCCTTCGCCGTTCGGGGCGCAGAGGTGGGCCGCGTCGCCGATCAGGGTCACGCCCGGCACCCGATCCCACCGGTGCCCGATCGGCAGAGCGTAGTGGGGGCGCCAGACCGGTGCGGTGTCACCGTCGGTGATCAGTGCGGTGAGTTCCGGTGCCCAGCCGTCGAATTCCTGCGCGATCCGCGCGGTGGCCGCGGCGGCATCGGTGAAGTCGATGGCGGCGAACCAGTCCTGCGATCTGGCGAGCACCACGTAGGTGTGCAGGGTCGCGTCCTTTTCCCGGTGCGCGTGGATCTCGTTGCCCGGTGCGGGCGCGATCAGCGATCCGCCGCCGACCGCTTTCGCGGCGGCCGGGTGCCGGGTGTCGGCGTCGAACAGGTAGATCTCGACGAACGACTCGCCGGTGTAGTCGGGTGTGGCGGCGGACAGCAGTGGCCGCACCCGTGACCACGCGCCGTCCGCGCCGACCAGCAGGCTCGTGACGACGGTGCTGCCGTCGGAAAAGGCGAGCTCGTGGCGGCCCTCGCCCAGGGCACGAACACCGCTGAGCTTGCGGCCCCACTGGACGGTGCCGGCCGGGAGTGAGTCGAGCAGGATCTGTCGCAGCTCGGCGCGTTGCACCTCGGGGCGTCCACCCGTGCCGTCGTCGGCCTTGTCGAGCAGGATGGTGCCGTCCCGGTCGAGGACCCGCATTGCCTGGCGGCCCTCCAGGATGAGGCCGCGGAACTCGTCCATCAGGCTGGCCGCTTCGAGAGCGAGTTGCCCGTTGTAGTCGTGGATGTCGAGCATCCCGCCCTGCGCGCGTGCCGTCGGTGAGGACTCTGCCTCGTAGACCGTGGCCGCGATGCCGTGAACGTGCAGGACCCGGGCGAGGGTGAGGCCGCCGAGTCCGGCGCCGATGATCGTTACTGGAGTGGTCATGGTGACCAGGGTGCTGGCCGGCGATTGCACCGCCCTTGCGCCCGGCTTGCATCGTCATGCGCCCGACTCGCATACGGAATCCGCTGCGGCTCAGGACATCTGCCCGGTCTAGAGAGATCGCGACGACTGTCCAGCCGGTAGTAGGACGTTCGCGAGATCGAGTACAGCCATCGGCTGTACTCGCCCGAACATCCCGCAGCGGCATGGCCGGACTTGGATTTCGGGTCACGATGTCGTCGATTCTGCGAGCCGACGCAGCCGGCGGCTCGAACCTGT
The DNA here is from genome assembly GCF_045208035.1 of Nocardia sp. NBC_01009. Lineage (NCBI taxonomy): Bacteria > Bacillati > Actinomycetota > Actinomycetes > Mycobacteriales > Nocardiaceae > Nocardia > Nocardia sp. NBC_01009. The sequence continues at coordinate 3,205,558 of NZ_CP108695.1, forward strand.
ATCGATTGACCAGAACGTTCCGTTTCGCGTAGTCGCGAGTAGTGCTGACACTACCTGCCATTGGGGCGGTAGCAGGCTGCTCGCTGCAGGTCGCTTTCCGTAGCTTGATGCCGTGAGGTTGAAACTTGCGTTGCTAGTGGTGGCGATTTCGACAGCGACGTCCTGCGGCGTGGACAATTCGGCCGATACGAGGGAAGCGGGTCGGGAGCAGGTCACCGCTGCCTTGAATGATGCTGTGCGTCTGGGGTATCCGGGTGCGCAGGCCGTGATCGGCGATAAAGGTCACACCTGGACGGTCACCGCGGGCGTCGGTGACCTGGCAGTGGGCGAGCCGTTCCCCGACGATGCCCGGGTACGGATAGGCAGCATCACCAAGACATTCGTGGCGACGGTAATGCTGCAGCTAGTGGCCGAGGGCAAGGTCGAATTGGATGCGTCGGTGGAACGATATCTGCCCGGAGCGGTGCGCGGGCCGGGTATCGACGGGAATCGGATCACGATCCGAAATCTGTTGCAGCACACCAGCGGACTACCCGAATACGCGGCGGAGTTCGGGGCGACCCCCAAGCCTGGACAACTCGAGATCCGCACCGAGCAGGTGCGGTGGGGAAAAACGGATATGGCCGAAGCGGTGCGCAATACGCTGACCGCGCCCGCCGATTTCGAACCCGGAGCACAGTGGGCATATTCCAACACCAACTACGCCCTGGCGGGGATGGTGATCGAAAAGATCACCGGAGGCTCGGTCGGCGCGGAGATCACCCACCGCATCATCGAGCCGCTCGGCTTGCGTGGCACCTACTATCCGGATCCTGACGAAACCGATATCCGCGGTCCGCATCCCGTCGGCTACAGCGAGGTCGGCGGCAAACGGGTCGACTACACAAGCCAGAATGTGTCGTCGGCTGGTGCAGCGGGAGCGATGGTCGGCACCGGCGCGGACCTCAACCGGTTCTTCACCGCACTGCTGGCCGGAAAACTGCTTCCGCCAGTGCAATTGGCAGAAATGAAGAATGTCAGGTCCACCGGAGAGAGCAGCAAAATGGCATACGGTCTCGGGTTGATACGGATCTGGATGCCTTGCGAAAGAGAATTCTGGGGGCACGCCGGTGGCATACCGGGGTCGCTGACCTATGCCGGCGCGGTTCCGGCTACAGGGCGGACAGTGACCATCGCGCTCAACCAAGACTTCACCGATGAAGAGCGTTCGCCCGCTGGAAGTCGTGCGCTCAGTGCCGCGGTCTGCCCGGCGCCCTGAAGTCCACACGAGCACGTCGACACCCCGGTCGCCGGATTACCAGCCGTGTGAGCCGGGTCGGAACGCTCATCGGCTAGTTAGAGACTGATGTCAGGACCCGATCCCGGCCGGTCGCGGTTCAGCGTTCTGTGGTGGATGCAGCGACATGTTGTGAACCTGCAGGTGAGAGGGATCCCCGCCCGGACCGGTACCGGAGACCATAACGAATCCCCGCTGCTGCACGGCAGGGCAGAGACCGCACACGACGACATCGGGTCTCGAGTGTCGCGCCGTCGCGCGGCGCGCCACCTCGCCTGGTAGCGCCGGATCAGCGTCATACCAGCGGGCCCCCGAGCGCGTCGTCGGCTCGGGTCGCGCCGCGCCGGGATCGAAGGTCCGCCGGCTGCGCCGCACACCGACACACGGCGCCGTCGGATAAACCAACCGAATTCGATCACCGAATTTGATCTTCGAATCCGCGTCCGAGGTGAAGATCAAATGCGAGATCGGCTCCGCCGCACGCCGATACGGCGCCGTCGAATAAATCGAACCGAATTTGATCTTCGATATCGCATCCGGAGTGAAGATCAAATTGCGTTACCTCGACACAATAGAGTGTTAGCCCATTATTAACGGTGATTCATCTCACAATAATATAAGTGGATTTACAGATCTCTATTTCATAACGTTGCTGGTGCCGCCCGTTATGGCGTCGTTATCCATCCGTGGAAGGAAGCTCCGTACATGTTCTCTCGTAAGATCCTCGCCGCCGCCGGCACCCTGTCCGCCGCCGCCCTGTTCTTCGGCCCGGTCGCGGTGGCCTCCGCCGCCACCTCCGCTGACTCCGCCGCCACCGGCTCCGCGGGCCTGGCCTCGGGTTCGGCCTCGGGTTCGGCCGGCTCCTCCACCGGTTCGGCCGGCTCGTCCTCCGGTTCGGCCATGCTCGACTCCGGCAGCTCGGCCCTCGACGGCGGCACCTCCGCCATCGTCAACATCATCGATGCGATCACCGGCGTCAGGGACCTGAGCCAGCCCAAGCCCGCCGCCTGATTCGGTCTCGGTAGAGCACCGCTTCGTCCGTCGGGGCCGGATTTCTTTGTGCCGCTACGCTACGCATCAGCGAGCGCGCGCTATTGCAGTGAATTTGCCAGAACCGCACCGGTCATTCCCGGTGTCGGACGCCTCGGGGCGCTAGCGCATTTCGATGTGCCTGCCCCGGGTGGGTGAACGGTTCGCCTCGCCGAGTCACCGGCCAGCCCACAAGCATTCAACGCCGAATGCCATCCGCGCCAACGCCGCCGCGGTCGGGAGTACGTCGCGAAACTGGTCGGTGCCGGTAGCGGTTACCACGGTCGGCAGATGGTGATCGGCCGTCCATAGCCCATCACCGCACGCCGACTTCGTACCCCTTCTGGACCCGCATCGGCGAAACACCGGCGTATGCACGGGTAACGCCGTAGCTGAAGGTGCGTTCGACTCAGGTAAAGGTCGTGTGGTGCAACCCGTACGCGCCAGCATCCACCGCACATCCTGAGCTGACCTTCCGGAGATCGCCGAGATCGAGATCCTCGCCTAGCGGCGAGCCGTTATCAGCCAGGCGCGCGAGTCGAACCACACGCCGCCGGTTGTGCTGTGCGCGGCCATCACCAGGCGCAGTCGTTCGAGCGCCCGTTCGGTCTCGTCGGCATCGAGCTGCACGAGCAGATCGCTGGCCATGCGCAACACGAGCACCGCGTCAACAGCGGCATCGGGGTCCACGCCGTAATAGACGGGCTCGCACACGTCGGTGAAGCGTACGTCGGTAAACCCGGCCGTGGTGAGAATGCCGTTCACTGTGGCCGGATCGGCCAGGGAGAACGGGCCGTCACCCGCAATGGGGACCGGCGGGTCACCACCCACGAGTGCGCGGTGTATCGCGGTTACCCACTCTTGTCGACTACTGTCCTGCCAGACCAGTTGCACCAGCCGCGCCCCGGGCAGTAGCGCGCGCCCTATGTTGGTCAATGCCTCGACCGGATCGGCGAAGAACATCGTGCCGAACCGACTGACCCCGAGAGTGAAATGCGCCGGTGGGAACGGATGGACCTGTGCATCCGCCTGCTCGAATCGCACATTGTGGAGTCCCTCGGCTGCACCGAGCCGGCGAGCACGCGCCACCATTACCGAGGACGCGTCAACGCCGAGTGCACTGCCCCGGATCGCGAGCCTGGCGGCGTCACGGGTGGTCTGCCCGGCGCCGCAACCGATGTCGAGGACGTTGTCGTCGGGTGCCACGTCCATGGCGTCGCCCAGCCGCTGATGATAGTGGCGTAGCTCAGCGTCGTAGTCGAACACTCTGTTCGAGTCCGGTCCTACGCGATTCCCACGGTCAACCATGGAGCCATCTTGGCAGCCACACCGCGCCGAGGAGCGGCAGCGCCCGGGCCCCGATCCTGTCACCGACATGTGCGCGTGTTGAGTTGTTATGTGCCCGAGGCCATGTAGGCGCGCTCCGCGACTATCCCAGCAGTATCAATGCGCGGACTAGGTTCCGAGATCGAAGCGGATACCGGCACGCAGCATTGTTGTGGCAGACAGTCCGATCATGTCGCGGAAGGTTTCGCTGAAGTGGGACGGGGTGGCGAAGCCTGCGTCGATTGCGGATCGGGTGAGGTCGTGTCCGGCCACAGCCTTAGAGACCGTGTGGGTCATGCGGTTCCACCGCTGATACCCGCGGAATGTGGTGCCATACGGCTGGGTGAATCGCCGCAGGAAATGGGTGGTGGACAGGCCCAGGTTCGCGGCTATCCGGTCGGCGCGGAAGGTTCGGGACGGGTCAGTGCGAATAGTGGCGGCGACCTGCTCGATTCGCGGATCGGCGGGCGGTGCGGTGCCGGCGATGGCACGGGCGTAGATGTGGTCGGGGTCTACTCGCTCGGCTCGGCACAGCTCGGCCAACTCACGTTCCCGGCGATGGTTGAGTCCGAAAGATCCTGCAGCAGAGGTCATCTCGTCAACAATTGTGGTGGCCGGTGCGCCCGCGGGCTCGACGAACAGCGCCGGGATCCATCCCTCGGTGGCGACTATGCGCTACGTCGTGCGGGCGGGAGCGAAAGAACTGCCGGTGAGTATCCGCCCATGCGCGCCGGTATGCAGCACAAGTGGCGCGTCCAACCCGACGCTGAGCATCGCGACCGAGGGAGAATGCGGGTCGACGCCGAGATCCGGCCCGACGTATCCGATGTGACCAGGCCGCATCCACGCCACCGGTGTCCGCGCGGGGCCGCGGACCTCAGAAAGCGCGTCAGTCGTCACGCCTGCCAGGTTAGCGCTACGCCGCCTGCAAAACAGCGGCCGACGGATGGCATCACAAAGAGCCCGGAGGGCGCATCACTCGAAGCGAAGTTCGACTGGGGAGCCCGGATTATGGTCCACCGACATGGTGATCGCCAGCGCGACCTCTGTGACCGCAGGGTTTTACCGCAGTCGCCGGATCGATGCGGCAGGAAAGGAAGCAGCTGACCGGATTGCTCGCTGATCGGCTACTTAACCCTGCTGCCAGGACCTGATCCCGGCCATGTGCGTGCGTTGGGTCGACCGCGCACCCAGCGGCATGTGCCGACGTTGGTCTCTCCGGGTAGTGGTGGACGGTGTTTCGCTGAGTCGATCGCATCCGGCAGCGGTCGCAGGGCAGAGCAGAATGTGCACGGTGAGTCTGGACATGGATATCCTGCGGTGGCTTTCTCAACATCGGACACCGGCTTTGACAACGGTGGCGCGTTTGGCAATGGATGCTGGGATGAGCAACACGGTCATAGCTGCGGCCGGTGTGGTGGGCCTGGTTGTTGTGGTCACGAAACACTGGTGGTGGCAAGGGATTACGATCGCTGTGTCGGTAGTGGCGGCGCAGTCGGCAGCCAGGACTGTGAAGCATATGATTCAGCGGGAGCGCCCACCGGTAGATCTGTCGGTAGTTCAGGTCGGTGCGTTCTCGATGCCGTCGACTGTGGCCGCGATGACGGCGGCTGTCGCGGTCACTGCCTATCTGGCGCTGCCCTGGCCGACGGAGCGCCGGCGTTGGATCGTGGGCGTTATTGCCATGCTTGTCGTATCGATCGGTATCGCGATGGTCTACCTGGGGGCGCACTGGCCGACCGATGTGCTGGCCGGATGGGGTGTGGGGGTCGGAGTCGGCGGGGTTGTCATGAGCCTGGCACGAGTCACCGTCCGGCGGCCGATTCGGCGATCGTCTTCCTGATTCGGGACAAACTCGAGAGGGCAGCTCGGCATGCGCCCTGCGATCGACTGCGATGTAGTCGGCAGTTGCGGACGTTCGAGAACGCGCGCCACGCGGCATGACAGGACGTTCGGTGAGTAGGCGCCGGGTAGGCGTCACAGACGAAGATGACTGAGGCTCAAGGGAGTCCGCACACGCATACAGACTTCCTCTTCGGACTCGGCCCGACTTGAACAGGCAGCTTCCCTCTCCGAACTGCGGGCGCATTCATCCGGAGCCAGTGCGCCTTAGGCGAGGACAGCAGACACTCTAGGTCCCGAATCGGATGGCTCGCAACGAGATAATGCCCTGCCAACTACCGCCCCGTTACTCGCTGGCCGGCTCAATCAGCGCGGTATACGGCAATTGCCTGCCCTCCTGTCCGGCGCCTTGGGTCCCGGTGCCCGTGGGATGCTCGACGGGCTGAGTTCACTGCGGTTCTCGGCGCGCGCGGCGCCGTCGTTGCAGGCCGGGGTGTATTCCGGCGGGGAGGTTGGCGTGCGCGGCGATGCGCTGAAGCAGCGGAACGAACAGAGTTCGCTCGGTCTCGTCGAGTGGTGCGAGGATTTCCGATTCCAGTGCATCGGCCTCGGATTGGACCGTCTCGAGCACCTCGCGCGCGTGATCGGTGAGGTGGACCGCGTGTGCGCGACGGTCGATCGGGTGCGGACGCCGGTCCACCAGTGCGCGCTCCTGTAGCTCGTCGACCAGTCCGACCATCGCGTTGCGGTGCACCCGCAGCAGATCCGCGAGTTCTTGCTGGCTGCGGCCATCCGTGGCTGCCAGGTGGCCCAGGACCGCGAAGTGGGCCGGATCCAGATCCAATCGCGCCAGCTGCTCGGTGAACCGGTACGCCACGTGATGACCGATCTGCGACAACAGGAATACCCCGCGTGAGTCCAGCGGCCGGTTTGTCATGACCCGATACTAGCAACTCAACGTGATTGCCATGTAACTATATTGACATCTAACAAGATTGTATCTTACGGTGACAATGTGACGATTCCAACCAACCCCGCGGTTCCCACTACCCCGGCCGTCCCTGACACCGACGCCCCGGTAACAGTGATCAACACGATGTCGGTACCCGCGGCACAGCGGGACCTGTTCCTGCAGCGCTGGCGCGATAGTGCCCAGTACATGGCGGCCGCGTCCGGTTTCCGCCGAACCCGGATGTTCCAGGCGGCCGGTGAGGCGGCCGAGGTGGTGTTCGTCAACGTCGGGGACTGGGACAGCGGCACCGCCCTGCGCAACGCCCTCGGCACTCCGGAATGGCGTGAGTTGACTCTGCGGATCCAGGACGGCCTCGACCTCACCGCACGACCGATGATCTACCACCTCACCCTCGAATTAGCACCCGGCGACATGCTGTCCCAGTGACCGCCGATCGGTAACTCGACGATTCAACGCCCGGCCGACTCGCACGAGAGCGCAGCCAGCCGGGCATTACCCCACGGCAGGGCCGGATGCCTTGTCGGACAACAGTTCACCGTCTCAACGTCACAGGAGAACAGCCATGTCGCGCAAGACCCTCAACACCGTCCTGGCCGCCGCCGTCGTTCTGTTCACCTTCTATCTCGGGATCTCGTTCGTCCTGACCCCCGAGACCGTTGCCCAGGGCTTCGGCCTGCCGAACTGGCCCGCCGGCGACGGCGACGGCTTCCTCATCGTGAAAGGCTGCCGCGAACTCGCGATGGGCCTGGGCACGGGCATTCTGCTGGTGACGGGCCAGCGCCGCGCCCTGGGCTGGGTCCTGCTGATGACGGCCGTCGCCCCGTTCGGCGACATGGTCACCGTCCTGGCCCACCACGGCTCCATGGCCACCGCGTTCGGCGTCCACGGCCTGACCTCGGCGCTGATCGCGGTCACGGGCCTGCTGATCCTTCGCGAAACCAGCAAGGCGCCCAAGGCCCAGCAGGCCGCCGCCCCAGCGCCCGCCGCGCAGCCCGCCTGACCTCTGCACGCCCCCGAAAGACCGCACGATATTTCACGAACGAGGACTCGATGAAACAGCTCTACTGGGCCGAAACAGCTCTACTGGGCCGCCGTCGGCTACACCGCGCTGGGACTGCCGTCGGGCCTGTTCTACCGCGAACTCACCAAAGCCCACCAGTTCACCGGCAAGACCGAACTCGCCGTGGTCCACACCCACCTGCTGGCGTTGGGAACACTGTTCTTCCTCATCGTCCTGGTGCTCGAACACCAACTCGCCCTGTCGAACACCCGCGCCTATCGCTGGTTCTTCGCCGTCTACAACGCCGGTGTCCTCTGGATGGTGGCGTGCATGACCATCATCGGTGCCCGGACCGTCCTCGGGTACGGCGAATACAGGCCGCTGTCGCACTTAGCCGGCGGCGGTCACATCCTGCTGACGATCGGATTCGTGCTGTTCTTCCTCACCGTGCACCAGGCCATCACAGCTCGCCGAGAAGAGGTGGTCCCCTCCTGACCTCCGGCAGTGCAGTTCGTCCGATACCGCACGCACACTGCGCTTTTCGTCATTGCCCCTGAGGGAAGGAGCTCAACATGTCCATGTTGCACATCGGTCGATCCGAACCGTTCCTGGTCAGCGCCCACGAGGCCGGGGTCGTCCCACGGCAGGCGATCGGTTCCGAGCCCCCCATATCGCGGACCTCCGCGACGGTCGCCGGCCGTAGCCGCCGATTCTGATCGACCGGCGGTTCCTCGACGGGCGCGGGCGGCACGACGCTCCGGACACAACTCACGACCGAGCCACCCTTCATACGAACCGAAAACGTCCTCAATTCGGCATTCTGGGACGTTCGCCGACCGTGGGCCATGCGGCATTCTCGGACGTCGGGCCTTCGTGATCCGGACCGATGAGTGGTACGCAACTTGCCCACCCAGGCATTTTGCAGGCCGGGTTCGCGCGCGGACTGTACGTCCGACAGGACTTGTTGAACACCAACCATTTTCGGCACGTTTATTGCACCGTGGTCGTTTGGAGACGGTCAGGGCCGGCTCGTCCTCGGGGTCGCACTTCCCAGGCAGCTCAGCGCCTGCATGGCCTCGCGCTCTATTCGTGAAAGATCGCAGAGGATAGTGCCTGCCTGCACGAGGTACTGCGCATCGCCCGATTCGCCAGCTTTCGTGATCAGTGCTGCGGCTTCTGTCCACAGAGTGGCTGCCTCGATGTACAGCCTGTGGCCGGTGCACAGGTGGCTGCTGTCGAGTCGCTCGGTGCATTCGTCGAGGAAGTCGCGGTAGAGGTTGCGGAACAGGGCGCCACCGGTGCCGGCCTTCTCCATCAAGAGGGCGGCCTGCGGCAGGTCCCGCTGCGGGTTGTCAGTGCGCTGGAGCCATGTGCGTACCAGCTTGCCGGCCCTCTCGATGCCTCGGTAACCGAGGTTGGCGATAGGCGGGTCGAGGAATGCGTCGGCGCAGGCGGTGATGGCGGGAATGATCTGGCCCTGTGGTGAGGGCAGGTTTCTCGGAGCGGTGAGAGTGAAGGACCGATGCTTGGCGGTCATCGGACCGCGCGCTGCCCTGGCCTGAGCGAGGCTGGTCAGGCTGGTGGATACCGCTATGCCTTGCTGGTCGGTGTCCACCAGGTAGGCGTCGTGGTCGTCATAGCCGTACATGGCCACGACATGACCGCCGAAGTGCACCTTCGAACCGAAGTAGTCCAGGTAGTAACTGTCGAGCTGCAGCCCGACGGGTTGACCGGCATTGATGGGAGCCACGACGTTCTCCCATGCTCTGCGGGGCGAGGTGGTCTCCTGGACCAGGAGCTCCAGCTCGAGTCTGGCGGCCACGTTTCTGGTGAGGTCGAAAGGCTTGACCCGTCCCCCGAGGAACGGGAAGCCTATGTTCTTGCTGTCCCAGTAGATGAAGGACAGACCGGAGCCGAGGCCGAAGAGCATGGGCTCGGACAGATCGAGTCCTTGGTGCCGCAGCAGCACCCCTAGAGCTGTCGTCTCGCAGTGCTGCGTATCGCGGGCATCGATGTCTATTACCGTGGTCACGCCGTGCTCTCCTGGACGGGGATGATCAGCCGGGTCATCAGTGCTTCTTGCGGTGCCTCTGTCGGTCCGACGGCGCGAGCGAGACGCCCGATGGTGAGAAGTTCGTCTTGCACGCCATCATGGTGGACCCTCCTGCGATGGGAGAGTCCAACGCTGTACCCATTGGCTTCGAGGTTGCCACTCTCCTTCGCCGTCGTCATCGCTTGCGACGGCGGGCACGCAGCGGGCGCAGTCCGCGGCTGAGCCTGCTGGCGGCGATGTCGAATTGGTGAGGATTGACTTGCCGATAGTCGAAGCGCCTTCTCTCGATCACGCGGCTGCGCCGGGGCCTGGAAGGAGATCGACGTCGCCGGCGTGCATCGGCTCGCCGCAGTGGGCGCAGCGCAGGTCGACTCTGCTGATCTCACCGCATGCGTGATGGCGGTAGAGCACCGGGGGACCGGCCGCGCCCGCGAGCCACTTGTCTGCCCAGCCGACCATGACCATGAGCATGTCGACGAGTTCTGTGCCCTGCTGTGTGAGGTGGTATTCGTAGCGTGGCCGCTGGTCATAGGCCTTTCGCTCGAGTACGCCGTGCTCGGCGAGGTGGTTCAACCGCTCGGTCAGCACCTTGCGTGAGATGCCAAGGTCGGCCTGGATCTGCTCGAACCGGGTGAGCCCCACCCACACGTCGCGCAGGATCAACGGTGACCACGCCTCGCCGATGACATCGTGGGTGCGCGCGATCGAGCAGGCCATCTCGCCGAAGTTCGTCCGTTGCATGTCCAGCAGTCTAGCAATTGGGGTTCCCTTAAGGAACTGCGACTGCTACGGTTTTGGAGTCTCTTGAAGGAACTTCGAAAGGATCACGGCGATGAGCAAGGTCTTCAGCGCCCACGCAGTCTCGGTCGACGGGTACATCACCGGTCGCGATCCTGGTGCCGGCCACGGACTCGGCGACGGGGCGACACTGTTCGACTGGTACACCGACGGGGACACCTCCAGCCGGGTGTTCGACATGTTCAAGCTGAGCGAGTCGAGCGCCCGCGTTTTCGACGCGCTGGCCGGGCGAGTGGGTGCGGTCGTGGCGGGACGTAATACCTACGAGGACTCCGAGCGCTTCGGCGGCGGCAGCCCGCATCCGACGGCCAGGCTCTTCGTCCTCAGTCACCGGCCCGCACCGGAGATGACCGAGCGGCAGACCCTCGTCACCGGGATCGAGGAGGCGATCGCGGCGGCCCGGAAGGCGGCCGGAGACAAGGACGTTGGTCTGATGGGCGGCGGCGTCTTGACCGCGGCGTTGCAGGCCGGGCTCGTCGACGAGGTGATCCTGCATCAGGTGCCGATCCTGCTCGGCGGCGGCCGGCCCTTCTTCCGGTCGCTCCCCGAGCACGTGCACCTGCGTCTCGTCGAAGCCGTCCCGGCGCCGGGTGTCACCCATCTCCACTACGAGGTCCAGCGATGATCCTCGACCCCGCCGTCCGTCAGGTGCTCGATGGCACCCCGCTCGCCCACCTTGCCAGCATCCTCCCCGACGGTGCTCCCCACTCGGTTCCGGTCTGGATCGGCACGCACGGTGACCACATCGCGATCCTCACCGGGCCGGGCTCCCACAAGGCCCGCAACCTGCGGCGAGACCCGCGGGTCGCGCTCTCACTGACCCCGGCCGACAACCCATTTCAGCCGGTTACCATCCGAGGCAGGGTCGTCGAGTGGATCGAGGGCGACGCCGCCTGGGCAGTTATCGACCGGATCTCGACGAAGTACATCGGCCGTCCCTACTCGCGCGGCGAGGATCGGGTCGTCGCTCTCATCGAGCCCGACCAACAGAGCATCAGCTGAGAAACGGGATGGTTCGAGCGCAATTCGCTTCAGGGTCGACTCGAGGTTGTGGTCTGATGCCGAGATCATCGACAAGATGCCACTCGGTGTAGGCACTGACATCGGCTACTTACGAGGGCACTGCTCAGTCGACGCGGATCACGATGGCGGTGGCGTTGTCGCTCCCGCCCGCCCTATCGCTGGCAGTCAGAGTGTCGCTGACGACGGACTGTGGCCGTGTATCGCGACCGAGGAAGGTCCGTAGGTCGTCGTAGTCGACCTGATCGGACACGCCGTCGGTGCACATCAGGTATCGATCGCCCGGTCTCATCGTCACGCTCAGCACATCCGGTTCCGGTGCGCCCCCATGCCCGATATAACGGGTCAGCTGATACCGCGCCGACGCGGCCTGCGCCGAGTCGAACGGGTACCAGCCGTGCACGGCCCCCAACCACGCCATCGTGTGGTCGGTCGTCAGCAGTTCGAGCAGCCCGGCACGCAACCGGTACACACGGGAGTCACCGATCTGTACGAGCCAGCAGCCTTGCGACGCGGCGACCATGGCAGTCAGCGTGCATCCGGCCAGACTCTGCAGTTCGTGGCCGATTCGGCTCACCTGGTCATGAGCCGCCGCCACCGCAGCCCGCAGCGTGTCCGGGGTTGGTTCCGGCGCACGCATGACGTGGTCGACGAAGATATCGACTGCGGTCCGACCCGCAGCCGCACTGCCCGGTCCATCTCCCATGCCGTCGGCAAGCACCGCCAGCAGCGGTCGCTCACGGAGGTAGGTGACATCGAAGTTCGCCGAATAGCGTTTGCCGATATCGCTGCCCGCGGCACTGTCGATCAAGTGACTGCACACCCGCGAATTCTGGCATGCCGAGTCGGCGTAGGTGGGTGACGAAGTCGCCACCCGCAGAGCGCGAGCCCACCCACCCACGCGAACCCGCAGGGAGCGTTCAGCGGGAGGTCGCTGCGGAGGGCTGGTCCGAACCGGATTCGGTTTGTCGGCGCAATGTTCAATGGCACCATGACAATCGAGATCACCAAGGCGGCGGACCCCACCTTCGAGTGGCTTGCCGCGCAGGTCGGCGTCGGTGCCCTGTGGCGTCCGGTCGAGCTGCCCGAGCGGTTGGAGCACGCCGAGTCGCGGGCCTTCCTTACCGAGGTGGGGTTTCCTGCGGTGGCGTTGGACGGCGAGTGGTTCGACTCGGCAGACCTGCCGGAGAAGGGCATGTGGGAGGCCGACCCGGACGAGCTGTTCGGCCGCCGCTATCCCGACGACGACTCCCCGCCCGCGAAGTACGCCTATGGTCTGGGCGAGTTCTACGGTGAGATGACCCTGATGCTGGACGGTGAGACCGGCGTGGTCCAGGTCTACGCGCCCAGCGGCTGGGACCACGGCGAGGGCGACCAGGGCGTCGCATTCGCCTCGGTGCGGGAGGCGGCCGGGGCGGTCGCGTTGATGGCGGGACTCGCCGCGCAGCTGGAGGGTCCCGACTCGGACGAGGCCGCGCGGGAGCTGATCGCCGCGATCCGCGCCCACGAGTGGGCGGAGTCGGCGTATTGGGCTTGGGCGTTGGAGCGCCTTGAAGAGGACTACCTGGACTGAGGAAGGAAACTGCCCCTCGCGTTCGGCGATTACGTGATGTGCGGATCGAGGTCGGTTAGTGGTGGGGCAGATTCATTCGTACGTTTTCGAACTGAGCGATAGCCGCGCAACCCACCTGCGGTCGAGGTTCCGTGCGGCCTGTGACCCGCACGTTCATCGGCTACTCGAGACTGGCGGTAGGACCGGTGCTCGGCGTCTCTCAGCGGTTCATCATCGCCATTCGTCAGCTGCCCCGGTCGGTGTTTCCGCCGAACCACTCAGTGTCGTTGCTGAGGGTTCCAGAAATAGCCGTTCGTTGGGCAGCCTTGCCAACCCGGTCGTGTCGCCGGGGATCACGTGCACCGCATCGACGTAGTGGCGTGCGCGGTGGTCTTCGATGAACCGCAGGGCCGCAGTCACACACGCGACGAAATCCAGCCGCACACCATGCAGGAACACGCTCAGGTGTACATCCGCCTCGTCCGGCATCGGGGAACCGTTGGGGCTCATGATGTTTCCGTGTCCCGGACGCTGGTGGGGCGTACCGGAAGCGCTTCGAGCTCGTCGAGGTTGTCGTGCAGTTCGGGCCAGCCGTTCTCGTCGACGGCACACAGGGTGCCGTCTGACCTGTGGACGATGGGCCGACTGTCGGTGGGGGCGATCGCGAGTTTGTGGGCGGTGTCCTCGTGGAAGACCGCGAGTAGCGCCCACACGCTTGGGGCGATCTCGCCGGGTGGCAGGTGAGGGATTATGTCGCACATCGGTTTACGTATTCGTCGTGTCGCCGAGACGGGTGCGATCAGGCCACGCGATCGCTGGCCTGCCGTCGTTGTCAGGCATGTGACACCGCGCGCACCCGGCCTGGACCCACGCATGCGCGAACCGATTCGATGACCAGCAGGCCGGAGGGCCGGAAAGTGTCCTGTGGTGGTTCGATCCATTGCCTGATGGCTCCGGATTGCGTGGTCGGTGACGGTAGTGCCACTGTTCCGCCGTCGCGGATCACAGATATGTTGTGCCGGAACAGATCAGCGAAGAGCGGCACGTCGTCGGGTACGTCGGGTCGGATCAAGAAGGTCCATCGGTTCGATCGTGGGTGTGACAGGATCGGGCCGATAGCGGCTCCGCGTCGATTCATGTCGTGTTTGACCGATTGGCCCAGCGGTGCGGGCATCGTGAGTCCTCCGACGTGGGTGGCTTTCATGATGATGCGGCCCAGGCTCGGTGGGTCGATGGTCGCGGGCAGGTCGCATACCCGCCTGTAGAAGACGCAGCGGGATATCGGGGTGTCACCAAACGGTATGTGGTCCATCGGGTTTGGCCTCTGCTCAGTTCGACAGTGGGTTAGGTGCGCCTGGTACCGCGGACTCGCCAGCCCAGCGCAGCGTTGATTCGGTTGCGGTGGGCGGGCCTGCCCACTCCCGTAGCGCGGTTGCGAAGCGATCGACCACGTCGGCCTTTGCCCCGACGTAGGCGACAGGTGGAGCGTTGAGCGGATCTCGTTGCGGGAGCTGGTTGTTCGGCATTTGCCGACCTCCGGTGCATCGACTGCGGCTGTAGGTGCGCCCAGCCCCTGGGAAAGCTGTCCTCGATGAGGAAGTGGGAGAGTTGTCGCTCGAGGCGCATGTCCAGTGAAACACTGAATGATGTAAAGGTGGAGTACTCCAAAGAGGTTCAGCTCGAGTTGAAATCACTCCAAACGGTCTGATTACTCCACGTAGCCTGGTATAGCCGAGACGCTAGCTAACGAAAGGTGGCTTCCTTTGCCGACCGAGTCGAACAACACCACGCTGCCGCGCCGGGTCTTAGGTCGACGATTGCGCGAGCTGCGAGAGAACTGCAAGCTGAGCAGAGCACGTGCCGCTGAAGAGTGCGAGATGGGCTCACAAACGTTGTGGCGCTTGGAGTCTGGACGTAGCAGTGAAGTCAAGAAGATGGTCATCAACGCGCTATGTGACTTGTACCGCGCGACCGACGACGAGCGGCGCGTACTGCTTTGGCTTGCTCAGGAGTCCCGTAAAGATGGTTGGTGGCAGTCCTATACCGATGCGATGGTTCCGGAAGTCGAGATGTTCGTAGGGCTCGAGCAATCCGCAAGCCGCATCATCTCTTGGCAGTCGACGACGTTGCCCGGCTTGCTACAAACACCCGACTACCGTCGCGCCATGTGGGGCGTGTCCGCAGAGTTAGGCGGACCGGTGGACATCGAGCGCGAGATTGATCTGATCGCGAAGCGCCAAGACCGACTGCGCGACTCGGAGACCTTCACATTGGATGTTCTGTTGAGTGAGGCGGTCGTACGGCACCGCATCGGAAACAGAGAGGTAGTAGCAGGCCAACTGAACCGGCTCATAGAGATCAGCGACCTACCTCATGTGTCGATTCGGGTTGTCAGGTTCGATGCTCCGAATCACCTTGGACTGGTGACCAAGGATTTCGTATATATGGAGTTCCCGAACCACCAGAACCCCGCACTGACCGAGCCTCCCGTGGTCTACGTGGAGGGCTTTACCGGTGTGCTGTACCTGGACAAGGCCAGCGAGGTGGAGCCGTATCGGGCGGCGTGCTCGGCCATCCAACGGGTAGCGTTGAGCGAGCAGGAGACAGTGAGCCTCATCGAGGCGGTAGCGAAGGAGTCTGAAGCGTGAACATCGACCTGTCCGGGGCCAAGTGGTTCAAGAGCAGCCGCAGCGCCAGCGGCAAGGACTGCGTCGAGGTGGCACACCTGGACGGCGGACTGGTGGGCGTGCGGGACAGTAAGAACCCGACTGGCCCTGCGCTGATCTTCACCCCTGGCGAGTGGGAAGCCTTCACCGTTGGCATGCAAGACGGCGAGTTCGACCGCCCGTAGTGCGCAAAGACTAGAACGGCCCTAGCTCGGATGCTGGGGGCCGTTCACGTCAGTCGGGTGTCAGCCCGAATCCTGGATATACCTCAACCTCCGTGATGACTCCGTCGAAATACACACGGGCGCTTGATGATCTACGGTTTGCGCGCGATCGCCTCTATCTCCACCTTGAACCCCAGAAGGTTGGTGACGAGGGTGGCGCGAGCAGGATACGGCTCGGTGAAGTATTGCTGATAGATCTCGTTGAACGTGGCGAAGTCCGCGGGGTCGACGATGTAGGCCGTGACCTTGAGGACATCGGAGACCCTGCAACCGGCCGCTTCCAAGCAGCTACGCAGGTTGCGCAGTGTCTGGTGGGTTTGCTCGGCGAAGTCGTCGGAGACGAGGTTGCCGTCGCTGTCGAACGGTGCCTGGCCGGCCGTGAAAACCAGGTCTCCGCTGACGATTACGCTCGAATAGGGCGATTTCGGTATGGCGAGACCAGCGGGTTGCAGGGCTTCGCGGTTCGGCATGGACGGATTCCTTTCGGGAGGGATTCTCGGTGGCTCGCTGTGAGTGGCAAGGCATCGGCGACGGGATTGTCACATTGCGAGGTGTCATTCCGGCCAGCAGCTGGGACCTGGAAGGCTGCCCATCTGGATGAGGCAGCCGTACCCGCACATCATGGCGAGAATCCCCAAGCTACTCAAAGTAAGTCGAAGTCGGCTGACCTGATGGCGACGGCCCCACAGATTAGCCAGCAGGACAAGTCCGACAGCCAGCATGGTGACGGCGCAGATGACCGGAGAGTTTTGAACAGCTGTGAACTTCGCGTCGCGTGAAGCTGGGTCACCGTTGACCCAGTCGCAGTAATCCATGACTCCTCCGGCGAAGAGTGCATAACCACCCAGGAAGAGGGCTGGCCCGAGATAGACCGAGCCGACGACATAGAGCACTGCGAGTACAACCGGACGTTCCAGGAGCTTCACCATCCGCATCGTAGTTCGCCTCCAGCGCTGGAGATCTCACGATCAGGAGCTAGTGCGCCATTGCCCACCACCAGGTCTGAGCGACGATTTGTCGCGCGGGAAGCCAGCCGCGCGGATGCGGTGTTCGGAGTCAACCGGAAGCAACAGTTGAGCTTCCTTGCAAGTCCGCGGGTGGCCGAGGCGTTCCACCACCACGGGTAACTCAGTCGCCGACGTGCACGTGGGCGGCCCACCTGGTCGGCACGGCTGGATAGGCGTTCCGCATGCGGCGCAACGTTTCGGTGAGCGCGGTGGCCGCCTCGGCCGTGTCGGCAGGACGGGTGCCGTGCGCAGTGAGCGCCGCGTAGACCGCCTCGGCGGTCTCGGTGCTGTCCGCGGTGTGCCACAGCGTGCCGATGACGCCGCGGAAGCCCGCGAGGTGGAACGCCGACGCCAGGTTCAGCGGCTCGTCCAGCAGTGCCGGGTCGGGGCCCGCGGTGTCGCACGCGGACAGGAACGCGAGCTGTGCCTGGGTGGTGCGCAGGTCGCGCACGAACGAGGGCACGAACATCCCGTCGCTGAGCACCAGTCCGCCCTGGTCGGGGTGCTTGGCCGAGCTGACCGCCTGGCCGTGGCAGGCGAAGTGGGCGATCGCGTGCTCGTGCAGGCCCTGCTTGATGGCCTCCGGGTTGGCGGCGGAGTCGATGAGCACAGTGGAGCCGGGCAGCAGCCCCGCCACCGCCTCGGCCTCGGCGCGGGCGCTCGGCAGCACAGGCACGCCTTTCCGCTCGCCGACAGCGACGACGAGCGCGGTGTGGCGGGCGTGGTGCGGCCGAGGCGTGGTCAACGTGTCGGCGAGCGCGGTCAGCGATGGCGTGTACGAGGAGACGACCCGGTCGAACACGGTCTGTCCCGCACCGTCGCGGTGCCTGCCCGCCGCGTGCAGTGGCAGCTGGGCCGTGATTCCGATCGGGCACCACCACAGCCGCGTCGTCGTGACCCGGTCCAGCACCGGCCCGGCCGTGGTGTCCCACAGCCATTCCAGCACGGCGTGCACGTCCAGCTGGGCATGCTCGCGTCGGTCGAACGAGCACGCCGGGTCCTTCACGTCGGCGAGCGCCGCTCGTAGCCGCCTGACCTGGGCGCGGGCGGTGGTCTCGGTCATCTGCCGTAGCGGCACAGCCTCGACGGGCTGCCAGTAGTCGGCGGGAATCACGAGCGCGGTGCCCTCGGCGCTGACGACCACCGCGGTGTGCCCGGCCGTGCGCGTGCGCAGGACTTCGAGGTTCGGCGGCGCCAGTAGATCCTCGAACCCCGGCACCGCCCGCGCATCGGCAAGCAGCCGGTCCCGCCGCCCCGCGAGCTGCCGGATCTGTTCGACGGCCTGTGGTCGCGGGTCCCAGTCTCGGGTGGAGGTCCGGCTGTCGAACTCCACCTCGATGTGGAACGTCACGTCGGCGTACCCGTCGGCATCAGCCAGCTTGCGCTCGACCTCGCTGAGCTCCTCGGCCAGCTGCGGCCGTATCTCGCGCAGTCGTGCCCAGCCGCGGCGGATACCCCACGCGTCGCCGAACAGCACGCCGCGGCACTGTTCGACCAGCTCCAGCGCCCGGTCGAGCTGGCCCGACCGCACCCCCGCGTCCACCACCCGGTCGGCGAGGCCGTCCAGCTGCCGCACGGCCTCCAGCCTGCGGTACCGCGACAGTGCCCGGCTGACGGTCGCGGGGATGGCGGCAATCACTCGTTCCTGCGCGTCCAGCCACGTCGCCGGGTCCGCCTCGGCGAGCATCGCGGCCTGGGCCTGTTCGCAGATCATCTGGTGCTGTGCGCTGGTGGCCGGGTGCGCGGAGACTGCCCGGTAGTGGGTGATCGCGAGCTGGCGCAGCTGGTCGGCACGCGGCCCGCCGAACATGGCGAGCTCACGGGCCGAGCGCGCGAATGCGATCGCCCGCAACGGCCACCAGTGGTGGGCCTGCGGTGTCTGATCGACGGCTTTCTCTGCGAGCTCGAGCGAGTCCTCCAGCGCGTCGAGGTCGCCGCACTGCCGATACCGGTGATACAGCACGTCGGCGATGGTGCTCTCGATCCGCGGAACGTCGGGGTGATCGGGACCCACCAGCGCGAGTGCGGCCCGGTAGGCGCGTTCGGCCTCGCGGAACGGTTCCGCGTCCGTCACGTTCGTGTTGACCGCCTGGGTCTGCACGGCGCCGGCGTAGTTGTAGAGCATGCCGATCCGGCGTACATCGTCCGTGGGGATGGTGGCCACGGCGGATGCACCCGCGTCGACAGCTTTGGTGAACATGTCGTGGTCACCGGCCTCGGCCACCTTCTCGGCCGCCCTGGACAGCGTCGACCAGCGCAACGGGAGGTTCGAGTCGCCGGCTGGGGTCAGCGTGACGGCCTCCTCAGCGACGGTGATGGCCTCCTGGCCCGCCGCGGGGTTGCCGCCGACTTGGAACTGCATGATCAGCGCGGACGCCAGTGTGGAGAGCCGAAGTGCACGCTGGCCATGGTCTGCGGTCGGCAGGTCCAGCGCGGTGCGGGCGGCGTCGACCGCCTGCTTCGCCTCGTCTCGGGAGCCGGTCCGCATGGCGGCGGTCGTCGCGGAGTTGGCGAGTGCCGTCAGCAGCTCCGCCCGGCCTGCGTCGTCCGGTGACGTGGTGAGTAGCGCTTCGGTCACCGTGTCGTAGGCGAGCGCAATCGCGTCGGTGTCGCCGCCGATCTCCCAGAGGTCGTTGTGCGCGTGGTAGAGGTCCAGCAGCGCGTCCAGTCTGCCGTCGTGGTCCAGCGGCAGCCCGATGGCGAGCACCCACGCCTGATCACGTCGCTGCACGAGCACATCAAGCGTGACCGGCTGCTGTTGCAGGCTCCCGACCAGGTCGTACTGCGTCTGGAGAGCATGGGGATCGCGATGGCATGTCAGCAGGAACCGCGCTATTTCGGGACCGATCCCGCTGCTTACCTCTTGCTCGAGCTGCCGGAGCTCGGGCACGGTAGCCGTGTTGCCGAAGTCCCGCTCCAACGCGTCGGCGAGGTCACGGCATGCGACCAGCGCACCTGCCAGGTGGATGGGTGCCCCACCGCCCGCGCAGAGATCGAACTGGTACTGGGCGAGCTCGAGCACGACGTCGCGCCAGACCGGGCGTTCCCGCAGCGCCAGCTGAGCAGCGGCCCGGTAGTCGGCGATGATCTTGCCCGGCCGCCTGCCTGCGTTCACCTGTGCTCGGGCGCGGTCGACCAGCCTGCGGGCGCGTTGCGGATCGTCGCGGGGTGTGCGGGCGATCATCCAGTTCAGCCCGTTGAGGACGATCTCGCGGTAGGCGTCGGTACCGTCGTGCTCGTCGAGCATGAGCAGCAACGTGGCGTGGTCGGCGGTGAGCGCGGCCTTCATTCGCTCGTCGTCCAGCGCGTTCATCAACGTCGTGTAGGCGTTCGCGAGCAGCGCCAGCGACTCGCGGTCCTGGTAGTTCTGGAACTCCTCGCGTGCCTCGTCCAGCGCCCGGTACTGCGGCATGGCGGTGACGCGCGCGACCGTGGGATCACCCGGACTGTCGGCGAGGGCGGCCGCGATCTCCCGGTCGACCAGGCCGGTGAACCCGCTCTGCGCCTGGAACCGGTGCCAGTGCGCTTGGGCGAGGTGCGGCAGCAGGTGCCGAGGGCACTGCTGCGGTGGCGGCAGGCCGGCGGCGAGCAGTGCGCCGACGTCGCCGGTGTACTCGAAATTCTCGACCACCAACCGGACGTCGTCGTACACGCGCAGCCCCAATCCCTTTCAGTCCACGGTAGCGTGATCTGGTTGGCGGAGAAGGAGGTTCGGAGTCGGCATGGCACCAACGACGGGTCCTCGGGTCGAAGTCCTGTGCGCGCAGGCTGGAGAGGCGCTGGCCGAACGCGCTTCCCGCTACGGCGTCGCGGACGTGCTGGCCGGCATCGTCGCGGCGGCCGAGCGGGGCGAGGTGTCCGAAGCAGACCTCGACCTGCTCGACAGTGCCTTCGCCCGGCATGGCATCGACAACCTGACGCGGGCGCACCGCGGCTTCGAGCCGTGGAAGGGAGCGCGGGACGTCGTGGTCACCGCATGGGTGTGCCCCACGAGTGCGTGCACGCGTGCCGCGACCGACGAACGTCCGTTCTGCCGGCTCACCGGGCGGCCGTTCCGCGAGACCAGGATCGACCTGTGAACGCGTTTCTCACCGAGCTCGGCAAGAACCTGGCTACCCGCTGGGCTTCCGCGGTCGCGCTGCCCGCCGCGGTGTTCGTGGCCGTTGTGGTTGTGGCGGTCGTGCTCGGGCCCTCTCACGCACTCGATGTCAACCTGTTGCGGACGCGGGTGACGGCGGTGTCGACCGGGCCCGCGCTGGTGTGGGCCGCGGCGGCGTTCCTCGCTGCGACCGCCGTGGTGGGGTTGGCGATGACCGCGCTCGGCGGCGTCGTGATCGCCGCATGGGGAGCGACAGGCACGGGTGCCGGCAGGCCGTTCGTCGCGCTGCGCCACCGCCGTTGGCGGCGTGCGGCGGCGCAGGCGGACGCCGCGGTCAAGGCGGTGCTGGTCGACCGATCGGACCGGCGAGCCAAGAGCAAAGCGCGTCGGGCCGTGCTGAGGCGCGACGCGATCTCCGAGATCGAACCGGTATGCCCAACGTGGGCGGGCGACCGGCTGCGGACCGTGGACGATCGCGTCAGCCGTGGCACGGGACTCGACCTGACCACGACGTGGCCGCGGCTGTGGCTGGTGCTGCCCGACGCGGCGCGGACCGAGGTGACGATGGTCCAGGAACGGTGTGCCTCCGCCGCCCGCACCCCGGTGTGGGGCTTGGCCTATCTGGCAGTCGGTGTGTACTGGTGGCCGGCGCTCGTGTCGGGGGTGTGCGCGTTGCTGGTGTCACGCCGTCGGATTCGCCGTGCGGTGGGGGTATACGCGGACCTCGTGGAGGCCTCGGTCGACCTGTACGCCCGGGACGTCGCCAACCAGCTCGGGTTCGAGCTGACGGGCAGATTGACACCGGCGATCGGCGAGCAGTTGACCGAAGTGCTGCAGAAGCGGCCTAGGTAGCTGGGCAGCGGTTCTCATGGCCGCTCGCCGAACCGTTCACCGACCTACATTCGGTGTCAACCATCGCCTGTAGAAACGACACCAATCCCAGGTCGACGAAACTCGCTGGTGACAGCTACGGCCTGTAGTCACACACCGACACTCTGGTGACGACTCGCACCCATTGCCACAAGGTGAAATCTTTACTGGCAGAGGTGAAATGTCGAGCGACGGGGGTGAAATCTCGACCGACAACTCACAACAGTCGTCGTGGGACACAGGTGGCCGGTCGCCGCGCCTGGTTTTGTGGCACTGTGGCGTCGTGGGATATCGATACTGGAAGGTAGCTGCGGGGATCAGCGTATGGTGCGTGCTGCTCGTCGGATGCGCGCACGACTCGGCGACTGCGCGCCCTAGCAAGCGGACCACCAGCGCAGCGCCGGAGTCGGCTGCCGGTTCGCCCGATGCCTCGACAGTCCCCATCGCCGACGACCGTGTCGTGGTGCTCGATCCCGGTCACAACGGTGGCAACGCCGCCCATCCCGAAGTGATCAATCAGCAGGTCCCGGATGGCCGGGGCAGGACCAAGCCGTGCAATACGACTGGGACCTCTGCGAGCGACGGGTACACCGAGCACGAGTTCAACTGGGATGTCGCGACATTGGTGCGTGATGCACTCGTCGCCCGCGGTGTCCGCGTCGTGATGACGCGGCCCGACGATGCCGGTGTCGGGCCATGCATCGGTGAGCGTGCCGCCATTGGAAACAGCAGTGGAGCGGCGGCGGTCGTGTCGATTCATGCGGATGGCGCGGCTGCGGGGGCGCACGGTTTCCATGTCGCGTATTCCTCGCCGCCGCTGAATCCAGCCCAAGGTGAGCCGTCGATTCGGCTGGCGACGACGTTGCGCGACACCATGGTCGGTTTCGGATTCGTCACCTCGACCTACGTCGGTTCCGACGGGCTGAACCCTCGCGCGGACCTGGCGGGCCTCAACTTCTCGGAACGCCCTGTGGCGCTGGTGGAGTGCGGAAACATGCGTGATCCCGGTGATGCGGCAATGCTCGAATCACCCGACGGGCGAGCGAGATTCGCCGACGCCATTGCGGCTGCGATAGTCAGGTATCTCGGGTAGTTCGGATGAATCATGCTGGCGTGCAACCCTTATCGCAGTAGTGCGGCGGCGGCCGCTGCGGCTATTGCGGTGGCGATGCCGCTCAGTGCGGGGGACTCGAGCCGCCACTGCTGCCAGTACAGCGGGACATCGATGTAGGCGTCGCCGTCGATGGGCACCAATCGGCCTGCGGCTTGATCCGCCTGGGTTTGCAGGTCAGGAAGCATGCCCCAGCCGAGCCCGCTGCGAACGGCGTCGCCGAAGCCGGTCGAGGAGGGGATGTAGTGGCGGGGCGGGTCGATGAGTTGCCTGCTGCGTCGTCGCATGTGCCGGTCCTGCAGGTCGTCCTTGCGGTCGAAGAGGACGACCGGTGCCACCGCGTAGGTCTTGGCGGTGGCACCGTCACCGAACCAGGTTCGGGCGAAGTCGGGGTTGGCCATCGGCCGGTAGCGCATCGCGCCGAGCCGTTCGACCTTGCAGCCCTGCACCGCCGCCGCGGTGGCGGTGATTGCCGCCATGACCGTCCCGTCGCGCAGCAGCCGGGTGGTGTGCTCCTCGTCTTCGCGGTGGATCTCGAAACACACGCCGGACGATGCTCGGCTCAGCGCCGGCATCACCCAGGTCTCCAACGAGTCGGCGTTGACCGCGATCGGCAGCCGAATCGGCCGATCGATGCTGGGCTCCTGGCCGGTGTCGCCCAATTCGCGGGCGGTGTCACCGGCGAGCAGTTCGATCTGCCTGGCCAGCCGCAGCACCGCCAATCCGGATTCGGTGGCGCGCACGGGCTTGGTGCGCTGCAACAGGATGCGACCCGCCGCATCCTCCAGCGCCTTGATCCGCTGGCTGATCGCCGAGGGGGTGACCCGCAGGCTGCGCGCGGCGGCGTCGAAGGTGCCCTCGGTGACGGCCGCGTTGAGGGCACGGAGCTGGTCGAGCTGGAGATCCATTAAGAAATCGTAAAGGTACGTGAGAATCTTTAGCTGGTCTTGCCTCGATTACCCGCCTAACGTCGGCGGACGTGACGGCTTCCTCGGCAGCCCTGGCTGCTATCTCAGGTCTTGGTTTCGGGCTCTCGCTCATCGTGGCGATCGGCGCGCAGAACGCTTTCGTGCTGCGACAAGGGCTGCGCGGGCAACATGTGCTGGCTGTCGTCACGGTGTGTGCGGTGTCGGATGTGGTGCTGATCGCCGCGGGTATCGGCGGCTTCGGGATAGTCGTGACCTCCGTCCCCGCAGTTGTCGAGATCGCGCGCTACGGCGGGGCGGTCTTCCTGGCCGGATACGGTGTGCTCGCGGCGCGCCGGGCGCTGTCGAACGACGCGCTCGCCGCAGCAGCCACCGGCGCCTCGGTCGCCCTCGGCGCGACCGTCGCCACCTGCCTGGCGCTGACCTGGCTCAACCCGCACGTCTACCTGGACACCGTGGTGCTGCTCGGTTCCTTCGCCAGCACCTACGCCACCCCGGACCGCTGGTTCCTCGGGGTCGGCGCGATGCTCGGCAGCATTATCTGGTTCACCGCACTCGGCTACGGGGCCCGGCTGCTCGGCCCGCTGTTCGCCCGTCCCGCCGCTTGGCGGGTACTGGATTCTGTTATCGCGTTGGTGATGTGCGGTCTTGCCCTGGGGTTGGTGCTCACCGGTTGATCAGCGCTCGGTCCATGGCTCGCCGAGCGAAGAAGCCGTCCGGCTGCTCGCCTGGCGGGTACTGGGTTCTGTTTGACCGCTGCGGAACTCGCCGCCGAATGCGCTCGGCTGTGCGTGGCTGTGCTGCGGATGCCGCCGGAGTAACGGATGCCGCGCTCGGCGGGTTCAGGCCGGATACAGCTCCTGTAGCTGCCGCTTGTAGATCTTGCCGGAGTCGTCGCGCGGCAGTGCGGTGACGATGCGCAGCGTGGCGGGGGTCGACACCGGCCAGGGCAATGGCGTCTTCGACGATGCCGATGAACTCGGATTGCGCGATGATCAGACGGGCTCCGCTGTCGGCGAGTACATGTGCGACCTCGAGGGCCTGCCACCGAGTGTTGATGGGCACGGGATTCGCCCCGCACGTCGCGATGGCCAGCGAGACCTCGAGGAACTCGATGTCGTTGCGCAGCATGACCGCAACGCGGTCGCCGCGGGCGAGGTCGGCGGCGGCGAGAGCTGCCGCGAGCTGTCCGGCCCCGCCGATGTGATTCCGCCTGCTTCCTGGTGCGGGCGCCACAGCCGATGGTGGGGATTGGTGAACCGGCCGGACCATCGTTCATAAATCGCAGTCTGCCATGCGGATTCGGTGCGGCGAGCCGATCACGACCGGTGGCCGACGAAGCGGCGACCGGCCACCATCGGTCCTACTAGACTCGCACTCCGGCGGCACAGCCTGCCCGTTCGACATCGTTGATCCCGCCGATACGGCGGTGCGGTAGCTAGGAGAGTTCACGCAGCCCGACGGGGCACGGGAAGGGGTGGGCCGGATGTGGTATCTGATCGACGTCGCCGAGCCGGATCGGGGAATTCAGTACATGCCGGAGGAGGGCATGGCCCGCGAGCGGTCGCTGCTCCGGGCGATCCGGCCGAGTTCTCTCGCCGTCTTGGCGAACTCGGCTCTCGCACAGGCGATCGAGTCCAATGAGCAGTGCGCACGTGAAGTTCGTATTCGCGGCGAGCTACATGGTGTGCTGGCGGTGCCGGTGGCAGGTCCGGACGGGAAGCCGATGGCCGTGCAGCTGTGGGCGGGCGCACGACCCGCTGACCGGGTAGATCCGCCGGGCATCGATCTGTTCGTGTGGGACGACAGGCAGTGGACCTTGATGAGTCACGGTTCCGGTGGCGCGGTGCTTCCCGCCGGTCACGAGTTGCTCCACGGCGCGTGGTTCCTGTCACGGATCATCGAGTGTGAGGAACGAGACCGGCTGATCACCGCGGCCCTCGACCCGCGGCCGGGCGTCGAATGGCAGGGCCCGATGCGGATGCTGACCGCCGAAGGGGATCGGACCACCCGCGTGTTCGGCTTCTTCCGCTACCACGGACCGCATGCGCTGCGTGGTCTGTTGTTGCAGGTAGAAGCCGAACGGGTGGCGGGCATTGTGCTGCCGACCTACCACAATGACGCAGCCGCCGCCCTGCTCGGCGGCACCACCGCCTTGATCGATATCGAGAGCATGCAGATCATCGAATGGCTGACGCCGCCGCTGGCCGCAATCGCCTGGCGGCACCATCCCGCCTCGAAGCATATGGATCCGACTGATCGCGATGAATTCAATTTGGCCACAACACATCTCATCCACCCTGACGATAGGGAATGCTATCTCGCCGCCATGGCCGAGCTGGCCGCGCACCGCATCGAATACGCGCGCGCAGTGGTGCGATTGCTGACAATGGATCGCGACTGGCTGCGCGTCGAGCTCTATTGCATTCGGCTGCCGCACGGCCTGCCCCGCTTTCTGGCCTGCCTGATCCGGCCGGTCGGTGCGGAGACGCCGACGGGTGTGGTGTCCGGGCAGTCGGTCGACGGCGCATGGGCGATTCCGGCATATCGGACCGAGTGAGTCGGGGGTCACTGAACGGTTGCCGACGGGCTCTGTTCGTTCTGTGTTAACGGCGTTACGCTAACCCTGTTAAACCCACGGGCAATCGAACAAGGGGAGTTGCTCATGCTCGTTCGGATCGCGCACGCG
Organism: Nocardia sp. NBC_01009; assembly: GCF_045208035.1. Classification (NCBI taxonomy): domain Bacteria; kingdom Bacillati; phylum Actinomycetota; class Actinomycetes; order Mycobacteriales; family Nocardiaceae; genus Nocardia; species Nocardia sp. NBC_01009. Next base: position 3,232,019 of record NZ_CP108695.1, read on the forward strand.
GCCACCAGGCACCCGCGCACCATCTTGCTGGCCGCTGCATTGCTCGCGGTGCTCTGCGGGGTGTTCGGCGCCTCGGCGACCTCGCACATGAAGACGGGCGGCTTCACCTCCGGCGATGCCGAATCGACGCGGGTGGCGCAGCTGATCGCCGATAATTTCGGCGGCGCCCAACCCAATATCATCCTGCTGGTCAGCGCCGAAGCGGGCGCCGACAGCCCGGCGGCCCGGGCCACGGGCGCCAGACTGGTCGACTCCCTGCGGGCCCGCGGTGACGTGATCGGCGTCCAGTCCTACTGGAACACGCCACAACCGCTCGCCGCCGCGCTGCGCAGCAAGGACAACAAGAGCGCACTGGTACTCGGGTACATCACCGGCGACGAGACCGCGGCCCAGGAGGTGGCGGGCGATATCGCCGACCAGCTCACCGGGACCACCGACGGCGTCACCGTCGATCAGGGCGGCCTCAGCTCCGTCTATCACGATGTGAACACCCAGATCACCCACGATCTCGCGGTCGCCGAGGGGGTCGCGATCCCGCTGTCGTTCATCGTGCTGGTGCTCGTCTTCGGCAGCCTGGTCGCCGCGATGCTGCCGCTGGCCGTCGGCATCTTCGCGATCCTCACCACGCTGGCGATCCTGCGCACTCTGACGGTATTCACCGACGTGTCGATCTTCGCGCTGAACCTGACGACCGCACTCGGACTCGCCCTCGCCATCGATTACAGCCTGTTCATCGTGAGCCGCTACCGCGAGGAACTGGCCAACGGCCTCGCGGTGGAAGCGGCCGTGGTCCGTGCGGTGCAGACCGCAGGGCGCACGGTGCTCTACTCGGCGCTGACCGTCGCGCTGTCGGTGGCGGCGCTCGGTGTGTTCAATCTGTACTTCCTGAAATCCTTTGCCTACGCGGGCGTCGCGGTCGTCGCCGCGGCCGCCGCGGCCTCGATCCTGATCCTGCCCGCCGTCCTGATGCTGCTCGGAGAGCGGGTGAACGCGGCCGATGTCCGAAAGCCATTGGGACGCCTGCTCGGTCGAGCCCCACGTGCCGATGTCCCGTTGGAGGAGACGTTCTGGTATCGGACGGTCAGCCGGGTGATGCGCCATGCCGCACCGGTTGCCATCGCGATCATCGTGCTGCTGCTCGCTGTCGGGTCCCCATTCCTTTCGGTGAAATTCGGCTACCCGGATGATCGGGTGCTCAATGCCAACGCCGCCGCGACCAGCCGCGAGGTCGGTGACGCGCTGCGCAACGACTTCGCCGCCGATGTGGCCGCGAACACCACCATCGTGCTGGACGGCTACCGGGGCAGCCCCGCCGCGCTCGGCGACTATGCCGCCGGATTGTCGAAGGTGGAGGGCGTGGCCGGTGTGCTCTCCGGTGTCGGTGTGTACTCGGGCGGCATGAAGGTGTCGGCGGGCCCGCCGACCATGTCGAACAACACCGGCGCATTCCTCACTGTCGCAACGACGGTCGATCCGTTCACCGCGGCGGGCAAGACCCAACTGGCGCAGCTGCGCGCGGTGCCGAGTCCGGTGCCCGCGCTCTTCGGCGGCGCCGCGGCGACCAATGTCGACGCGCTCGACGCACTGGGCGCTCGGATCCCGCTGGCCGGTGCGTTGATCGTGCTCGCCACCTTCGTCGTCCTGTTCCTGTTCACCGGAAGTGTGCTGCTGCCGCTGAAAGCGCTTGCCCTCAATACACTCTCGCTGACAGCGGCCTTCGGCACGATGGTCTGGATCTTCCAGGACGGGCACCTGTCGAGCCTGCTCGGCAGCTCCGCGACGGGATATCTGGTCCCGACGATGCCGATCCTGATGTTCTGCCTCGCCTTCGGTATGTCCATGGACTATGAGGTATTCCTGCTATCCCGCATCCGCGAGGAATGGCTGGCTTCGGGACGCACCGCCGCCGACAACGTGCGCGCGGTCGCGATCGGCGTGGCGCGCACCGGGCGAATCTTCACCGCCGCCGCGTTGTTGATGGCGATCATCATGGCCGCCATGGTCACCTCGAAGGTGTCGTTCATCCAAATGATGGGCCTGGGGCTGACTTTGACGGTGCTCGCGGACGCGACACTGATCCGCGGTCTGCTCGCGCCCGCGCTGATGCGGCTGATGGGCACTGCGAACTGGTGGGCGCCGGCTCCGCTGGCTCGGTTGCACGCCAAGATCGGGTTGAGCGAAGAGCCCGTCGTCCCCGCATCCGACGAGCACACACTGGCCGGTCGCCGATGACCTTTGCGCGCAGACAACGGTCGGCCCGCGGCTCCGGACAGCAGCTGCGTGCCGAAATCCTCAGCGCTGCAAAGGAATTGCTGGCACGCACCGGCAGCGTCGAAGCGGTGTCGATCCGCGAAATCAGCAAAATGGTCGGTGTCAGCGCGCCCTCGATCTACCGGCATTTCGCGGACAAGGATCAGCTCATCGAGGCGGTGGTCGCGCAGGTCTTCGAGGACCTGGAGGCGGTGATGCGCGCCGTGGGCGACCCTGCGGCCTCGCCGATGGAACGCCTGCGTCAACAGGGCCTGGCTTACGTCCGGTTCGCCATCGAACACCCCGAGCAATACCGGCTGGCCACCACCCCCGGTCAGACCGCAGGTGCGGTCGATCAGGTGCTCGGCAGCGGCGCCTTCACGCATTTCGCCGCCGCGGTGAGCGAGTGCATGGCCGCCGGATTGTTCGAACCGGCCGACCCCATCCCCGTGGTACTTGAACTGTGGGCGAGCGCGCACGGCATCGCCTCGCTGCTGATTGCCAAACCGTATCTGCCGTGGGGTGATCTGGAAGCCGTCGCGGATCGAGTGATGCGCGCGGCCTGCGCCGGTCGCGTCGTGATCGACAACGTGCTCGGCGACGACGCGACACCGGAAGACCTCAGCCGGTGGGTGATCGAACAGCGCCAACACCGCTGAGCGCGCGGTCAGTCGACGGCCGCAGGCACCCGCCCCGACGCGATCGCCGCAACGAGGGCTCGATGGTCGGCGATCGTCTGGTCGGCATAGGCGAGGGCGAATTCACCCATGGCACGGTCGAAGGCTCGGGTGGCCGAGATAGGCGGCGATGGCAATGCGCTCGCCGGAGCGGGCGTGGGCACGGGCCAGGGCGAGCCCGCACAATGCCGAGTACCGGCGCAACGTTGTGCGAGACAGGTCCTCGATCACCGCGGAGCCCTTCATATCCCGTAGCTGCCGCAGGTAATAGTGGCGTTTGTCGGATCCGGTGGCCCAGCCGAGGAAGATATCGCTCGCGTCCTGGATCAGCCGCTGTCCGTTGACGACTCGGTGTCCATGGTGGCGGAACTTGCTGGGGGTGGTGTGTGGTGCGAGCACCGATGCCTGGGCCTGCTTCACCTGAAGGAACAACGGATGGCCGGTCTGGCGGCCGGCCAACAGCACGATGAAGCAGCGCGTGCCGACGCTGCCCACCCCGACCACTTTGCGTGCTATGTCCAGCACGCGGTGCCGTTCCTGACGTCCCACTCGAAGGGGCCGGGCAGGGTTTCGTCGAAGTCGTTGAGGTCGAACACGAGCGAGCGTTCCGGCGAGGCGAACAGCCCGAAATTGGACAGGTGTGCGTCACCGCAGAGTTGCACGGTCAGCCCGGTATTCGGCGAGCCGGCGAGGTCGGCGGCCATGATCGCCGCCGCGCCGCGCAGGAATGGAAACTGTGCTGCCGCCATCCGGGCGTAGCGGAGGGGGACGAGCTCTGGCACCCGGGTGGCAGCCTGTCGCTCGAGCACCGAAATCGGGTCGGCGCGGTCCGGGGCAGCCGCCCAGCTGCCGAGCGCGGAACGGGGGACCCGCCGCCGGGCCGCACGGCCCATGTTCGCAGCGGCCTGCGCGGTCATCGCGATGGTGTGGTCCGCCATCCGCTCAGTCTTGCCCGCCGGTCCGGCTACGACAACCATCCGGCAATCAGCTGGCGCGTCGCAGCCCCGTGCGTGCCCGGACCGCCGGACACGCACGGCGCAGCGTGGCCTGTGTCAGAGCCTGCTCACTGCTGGGCAGGGACGATCGGTGTGCTGCCACCGGGACCCGGTGCGGGGGGAACCAGGGCGCCGGCCGGTGTATTCCCGCTCGGCGCGGACTTCGCGGGCGGGGGTGCGAGCATGTGTAACGGCAACGGCGGTGCCTGGGGCGCCGGGCCGCGCGCGGGCGGCGGACCGGCGTTTTCGCATGCGGCGGCCTGACTTTCGCTGCACGCCGCCGGACCGATCGGAACGATCGGTTCGGCAGCGGCGGTCGCCGCGGCAAAGACGAGCGTGACCGATGCCCCCGCAGGCACGATCCACGAGCGCCACCCGCTCGATCGAATCACAGCCATATCGGGTCACCGTAGACCGCGACCGAATTGTCGGCGGTCGCCGTGGATATCGAGACGATCGCGAACGAGCGCAGGCTGACCGCACCGGCACACGCATCGATCTTGATCTGCACCTGGTCGACCGAGATCGAACCATGTGCTCCGGCAAGCGTTTTCGTGCCGAGCGTGATGCTGCTGATGGTGCCCGGCTTGATCGTCGCCGAGATATTCGGCAGGACGAGCGCGCTGCCGCCGACCGCGAGGCCGGGTTGCGGGACGATGGTCACCATCGCGTTCGGGCCGATCGCGGCCGAGAGTCCCATAGACAGGCCATTTGTCACATCCGCCTGGCATCCGATCTGGTATCCCAGCTGCACCGTCCCCGAATTCACCGCAGCCCGGCCTTCGCCACCGATGTCGGCGGCTGCCGACAAGCTGACGAAACCCTCACGGGTAAAAGGCGTCGCTGCCAGATTGGGGACGTGTTGAACGTCTTCCGCAGTCTTACTGACCTGCAGATCCCAGCCGTCTTCGGTGCTGATGGAGCGGGATTTGTCCGCTAGTTGATCCGCGGTGGCGGTGGCGGCAGTCATGCCGAATGCCGCCACCGCAGCGACGCTCAGCATCGCTATGGTCGAGCCCTTCAATGAAAGTCCTTAACGCTAGTCACAGTCCGGCGCTATAGTACGGGCTCGACCCGCAGCACGGCATCGGACGGATGCCCCCCCATTGCTGGGTAATGGCTGGCTTGACGGTCGGTCGGCAACCAAGTAGTGCTGCGCCCGTCCGTATTCGCATTGGTGACGGATTGCACAGCGCCCCGGTGCAATTGCGCTCGCACCGTGTTCGGGATGGATGAGGTAGGCGAACTCCGATGCCTCGAGCATGCCGATTGCGAAGCGGGTGGTATCCCGAATGGTGGTGGTCCACCGGCACGTCCGGTGGTCGGCGACCAGTGCATGGGGATTGCCGCCCGCCGCGTGGTAGCGCCGTAGGTGCTCAGAAGGTCTTGTGCGGGATGCCGACGGTGAGGCCGCCGTCGATGACGAATTCGGCGCCCGTCGAATACGAGGACTCGTCGCTGGCCAGGAAGGTCACCAGTGCGGAGACCTCGGCGGATTCGGCGGCGCGGCCCATCGGGATCTGCAGGAAGTCGGCGGGAATGCCCTCGGTCATCGGGGTGCGGATCAGGCCGGGATGCACCGAGTTGACTCGAATTCCGTATTGCGCCAATTCGAGTGCGGTGGACTTGGTCAGGCCGCGGACGGCGAACTTGGTCGCGGTGTAGCCGTGCAGCCCGGGGCTGCCGCGCATGCCCTCCACGGAGGAGATATTGATCATCGAGCCACCGCCCGCCTCGATCATGGCAGGGGTGGCGGCCTGCATGCCGAGGAAGGTGCCGGTGAGATTGATGTCGACGATCCGCTGCCATTCGGACAGTTCGAAGTCGACCAGCAGGTTGCCGTTGACGATGCCCGCGTTGTTCACCAGCACGTTCAGTGAGCCGAATCGGTCGACCGCTGCGGAGACCGCGTCGCGCCACTGCTGTGGCTCGCGGACATCGAGGTGAACGTAGGCGGCGTTGTCGCCGAGTTCCTTGGCCAGCGCGGCGCCTTCGTCGTCGAGGAGATCGCCCAACACCACGCGCGCGTCCTCGGCCACCAGAGCCTTGGCGTGTGCGGCGCCCATGCCGCGCGCCCCGCCACTGATCAATGCCACCTTGCCGGTCAACCGCGCCATCGCGGCACCTCCGTTTCTCGTCTGTTGCCGAACACCGTCAACCTACTGGAACGCGTTGCAGAAATGTGTCGATCGCGCTGCGTCGACGAAGCTACCGGCGGCCGCTCGCGCAGTGTCTCGGGCCGATATTCCGGGTGGAACGTAAGGTGCGGCGTATGAGCGAGCCCACCTCTTTCACCATGGAATCGCTGCGGAAAGCCGCGGGTACCGAGCTCGGCGTGAGCCGCTGGGTCGAGATCGGCCAGGACCGCATCAACGCGTTCGCCGAGGCGACCGAGGACCGGCAATGGATCCACGTCGACCCCGAGCGAGCCGCGACCGGCCCGTTCGGCACGACCGTTGCCCACGGTTATCTCACGCTGTCGCTGCTCCCGCCGATCATGGCCGATCTGATGGTCGTCACCGACGCCGCGGCGCGACTCAACTATGGCCTGAACACCGTGCGGTTCCCTGCGCCGGTGCCCGCGGGGTCGCGCATCCGCGGCCGCGCCCGGATTGTGAGTGTCGAGGAGGTTCGTGGCGGTCTGCAGGCCGTCGTGCGGGTGACGATCGAACGCGAGGGCGGCGACAAGCCCGCATGCGTCGCCGAATACATCGTCCGCGCCCTGGACTGAAGCCGAGATTCCGTCGGGAGCACTGCGCGGTCCTGTGGCATCATCGATATGGAACACGTTCTAATTCTGTTCGGTGGACCGTGCGGAAGGAGGCTCCCGATGACGCACCCGAACCGCGATGCGGCGATGGCGATGCGACGGTTCGGGCGGCGCACTCGGGTGCCCGATATCGCCGAGGTGCCGGGTGGGCGATTGGTGGACTTGCCGGGGCGCGGGCGGACCTACGTGGTCGACATACCGGGGCCTGCGGGTGCGCCGACGCTGGTGTTGTTGCACGCGACGGCCTGCACCGGATACCTCACCTGGTTTCCCGCGCTCGACGCGCTTGCCGAGCGGTTCCGGGTGATCGTGTTCGACCAGCGCTGGCACGGCCGCGGCATTCGCTCACCGCGGTTCTCGGTCCAGGACTGCGCCGACGATGTCGTCGCGGTGCTCGACGCGGTGGGTGTGCAACGCGCCATCTGCGCGGGATACTCCCTCGGCGGAGTCGTCGGATTGCTTGCCGCGCACCGTCATCCGGATCGAGTGAGCGGTCTGGTGTTGTGTGCGACGCCGTATCGGTTCCAGGAGAAGTTGCGCGAGCGGGCCTTTCATCAAACCTTCGGTGTACTCGCGGATGCGTTCGGCCCCTACGCCTTTCAGCGGGCCGAGCTGTATCACGAACGGCTGCCGGAACTGCCGGATCACACCTGGCCGCCCGGCAAACTCGAACGGTGGGCGCTGGCGGAATTCCGCAGCACGAGCGGATGGGCGCTTGCGCAGGTCATCGCGGAGGTCGGTCGATTCGATTCGACCCCGTGGCTCGCCGACCTGAAAATGCCGACAGCTGTTGTCATCACGACCCGGGACCGGGCGATTCCCGTCTATCGCCAGCTCGAGATGGCGACCTTGATTCCCGGTGCGACTATTCACCTGGTCAAGGGCGGCCACGCGTCATGCGTGCTGGCGGCCGACCGCTTCGTGCCGGTACTGCTGGACGCGTGCGCCGCGGTTGCCGCCCGAGTGACCTCGAGCAAGGCTGCGACAGGGGAGTGATCACGCACCGGACGCGCGCGGCTAATCGGTCTCGTGCGGGCCTCGGGAAGACGATTTCGCGCCGGGCGGCGGGCTACAACCTGCCGGGCGCGGGGAGGGGTTTCGCCGGTTGGCTCGGGCGACGATGCCCGGTGAGCCTGGTTGGCAGACCCTGTTCGGCGGCGATGGCGAACAGGGCGGTGGTGGATCAGCGCAAGGTGCGTGCCGCGGCGAGTAATTCGTCGACTACACCGGGTACGGCGTCGGCGAGCGTCGCGACGTCGGGCACCAATTCCTTGCAGGCGATGAAGCCGAAATCCAGATCATCGTTGTTGGACAGCACGGTGACCGTGAGCCCGGCGCCGTGGAAGACCGGACCGAACGGATACATGCCGTCCACGCGGACGCCGAGGAAATACAGCGGCATCGGCGGGCCCGGCACATTGGAGACCACCAGGTTGTGCACCACAGGATGGTGTTCGGCCAACTTCAGCGACGAGTAGACGCGGGCGGCGAGCTGAAAAGTGTTCGGCGGGGCGTACTTCGACCAGTCCTGCAGAAAATCGGCGCCGATGAGCTGGTACTCCTCCTTGGCGCCGCGATTGAACTCGGCCACCTGCTGCAGGCGCTCCACCGGATCGGCGATATCGGTGCCGAGGCGCGAGAACAGCGTCGAGACCTTGTTGATGCCCTCGTCGTGGCGGGAGTCTTCGTGCGTCGAGACCGGCACCGAGGCGATCAGCGAACGGTCGGGCAGCTCGTCATGCTTCTCCAGGTAGGTGCGCAGCACTCCGGCGACGATGGTCAGCACCACGTCGTTGACCTTGACCCCGAAGGCGGTCTTGATCTCCTTGATGGCATCGAGTTTCGTCTCGGTGAACGCGACCGCCCGGTGCGGGGTGATCGCCCGATTGAACGGTGTCCGCGGTGCAGTCAGCGGTAAAGCCATGCCCGCCTTGTTCTCTCGGCGTCGCTGTACGAATCCGGCCACCATGCCGAGGGTCTTCGGCACCATGCCGACCAGGCCCGCCTTGTTCGGAAAATTGATCAGCCCCTCGGCAGCCAGCTTCCAATCGTTCGGCTTCGGCTCCGGTTGCCATTGCTCGGTCGGTTCGGGTCGCGTCGCACCGGGTTCCAGATCGCACAGGTGCATCATCATGTTGGCTCCGGTGATGCCGTCCACGGCCGCGTGGTGGTACTTGCAGATCACCGCGATCTTGTCGCCTGCGAAGTCCTCGACCACGTTCATCTGCCACAGCGGACGGTCGCGATCCATCGGCCTGCTCGCGATATCGCCGACCAGTTCGGCCAGCTGTTCGCGCCCGCCGGGGCTCGGAATGCCGATGCGTCGAATGTGGTAGTCCAGGTCGAAATCCGGGTCCTCCACCCAGACCGGATGGTCGAGATTGAAAGGCACCTCGTGCACGCGCCGGCGCATCTGCGGGACCAGCGGTAATCGTCTGCCGAGTTCTGCTTTGAACGTGTCGAACGAGTAGTGCGTGCCTCCTGCGGTGGGATCGAGGATCAGCAGTGCACAGACGTGCAGGTGCTGGGTCCCGGTCTCGAGGTACAGGAAGCTGGCATCCAATCCGGTTAGTCGCTCCATAGCAAAACCCTACTAGAACGCGTTCTAGCGTTCTGGGTAATAGGAGGGAAGTGGATCACAGTGGGGGTCTCTATTGTCACGTCGGTCGATGCGGCCGGTGGGCGCGGTATATCCGGCACGTATTGTGTGTTACCCGTGGTTCCATGTATGTGTATGATCGTTGCTACAGCCACGCAGGAAGGTGTGCAACGAAGCGGTGTGGCTCGTGCGGAAAAGGAGTACCGATGAAGTTACTTCGCCGGGCTGAGCGGCGACCGGACATCGATCCGGGTGAGGTCGCGCTGCATGCCCGCAATGTGCAATTCGACTGGGCCGATACGCCGCTGCACTGGATGCCGGCCGAGCCGATCGCGTCGCATCTGATCAACGCGCTGAATCTGCTGCTGCCCGAGGGCGAGCGCATGTTCTGTGCCGCGTACACCGAGGCGCTGCCGTTCGTGAAGGACGAGAAGCTGCGCGAGGCCATGTTGGGCTTCATCGGCCAGGAGTCCATGCACGCGGAAACACATGACAAGGTGCTGCACGAGGTGCTCGCCGCCAACGGCATCGACCCCGGGCCGTATGTGCGCCAGGCCGAGTTCCTGTTCCGCAAGACGCTGGGGCCGAAGGACGTAGCGGGTATCGCGCAGCGTCAGGTGATGGTGGAACGACTCGCGGTCATCGCGTGTTTGGAACACTTCTTCGCCTACCTCGGTGACTGGGTGCTCAATGCGGATCTGGAGAGGTTCGAGGCCGACCCGCGCGTCGCGGATCTCTTCCGCTGGCATGGTGCCGAAGAGGTAGAACACCGGCATGTCGCGCATGACGTAGCGGTCTACTTCAACGCGGGCTACGTCCGGCGTGCGGCGGTGATGATGATGGTGTTCCCGATCTTCATCACCCTGGTGGTGCGCGGGACCAAATTCATGGTGTATCAGGATCCGGCGCTGCCCGACCTCGGCTACCCACGGTTGATCACACGTGTCTTCGGATCGATGTGGCGAGGCGCGCTGCCCGGTGTGCCGTCACTGCTGTGGAGCGCGTTGACGACCTTCAAGCCGGGCTACAACCCGGAATCGGTCGGATCTACCGCGCAAGCGGTGGCCTATCTGGCCAAGTCTCCCGCCGCCCGTGCGATCGCCTCGTGAGCGAGCGGAACCTGGTTGCCGGGCGTCACGAAACGGTGGCGTTGAGCACGAGCCAGGCGGCGTTGTGAGCTTCTTGCCTGCCCCGGGACAACTGCCGGCGGACCTGTTCGGCAAGCGCGATCGCGACCGGGCAGTTCGAGTGCTCGACGTGGTCGCCTCCGCGCGGCTGCGTTGGAGCACGCTGATCAACCGCAAGGATCTCGCGCCGCGGATCGACGACCGTCGACTGGCGCTGATACTGACCGGCCGACGGATCGAGGCGCACGATCAGGACGTGGTGAGCCTGCGATTGGAAGCGCCGGACGGTCGCGAACTTCCGCCGTGGCGTCCCGGCGCGCACCTCGACCTGGAACTGCCCTCGGGACGGCTGCGGCAGTACTCACTGTGCGGTGATCCGGCCGACGCCCGTGCCTATCGGGTTGCGGTGCGCCGTATTCCGAATGGCGGCGGTGGTTCGATCGAGGTGCACGACGAGCTGCCGGTCGGCTCCTGCGTCATGGTGCGCGGGCCGCGCAACGCCTTTCCGTTCGCGGTGCCCGGCCACGGATCATCGGCCGTCCGTCTGCATTTCATCGCGGGCGGTATCGGGATCACGCCGATCCTGCCGATGGCACGACTGGCAATGCGCCTCGGCATCGACTGGTCGATGGTGTACACCGGCCGCAACCGTGACACCATCCCCTTCCTCGACGAGATCGAGACATTCGGCGATCGTGTCACCATCCGCACCGACGATGAACACGGGCTGCCCACTGCCGCAGCACTATTGGCGGGCGTCGACGCCGATACCGCCGTGTACTGCTGCGGCCCGGTGCCGATGATCACCGTTATCACCGACACGGTGCGCGAAATGCCGGGCGTGGAGTTGCATTCCGAACGGTTCTCACCGCCGCCGATCGTGGACGGCCAACCCTTCGAAATCGAATTCGCCTCTACCGGTGAGGTCGTCGAGGTGGCGGCGGATCGGTCCGCGCTCGACACCATCCTGGAGAGCCGCCCGGACCGGCCGTACTCGTGCCGCCAGGGCTTCTGCCGCACCTGCAAGGTTCGGGTGCTCTCCGGTACGCCCGATCATCGCGAAACCGTGCTGACGGCGGCCGATCACGCGGCGGGCGACATGCTCGTCTGTGTCTCGCGGTCGCAGGGCGGGCGATTGGTGCTCGACCTATGAGCGCGCACCCGCGCCACAGCGGCCGCGAGCGACCGGCCGACCACCGACAGCACGCCGCCGGGCGCAACGGATCCGAGCGCCCGCACGGCGCGGTCATGAGCACGAAACCGGGGAACAAGGAGACACGGCAATGACGACGACCGACATCGGCTCGGCGGTCACCGAGCGCATCGTCCGCAGCGGCGAATTCGACATCGCGGTATACGAATACGGCGATCCGAGCGCGCAAACCATTGTCCTCGTACATGGTTGGCCGGACACCCATCATCTCTGGGACGCGGTCGTGCCGTTGCTCGCCGGACGGTTCCACGTCGTCGCCTACGACACCCGCGGTCACGGTCGATCCACCCGCACCCGGCGCACCGAGGACTACCGGCTGGACGCCCTCGCGACCGACTTCTTCGCGGTCACCGACGCGGTCAGCCCCGACCGGCCGGTACACGTGCTCGCGCACGACTGGGGTTCGGTGCAGGTGTGGGAGGCGGTCTGTGAGCCGCAGGCGGCCGAGCGGGTCGCATCCTTCACCTCGGTGTCGGGTCCCAACCTCGATCACATCGGAAAGTGGATGCGCGACAGGCTTTCCCGGCCGACGCCGCGCAATGTCTGGCAGCCGTTCAGTCAGCTGCTCTCCTCGGCGTACACGTTCTTCTTCATGACACCCGGACTACCACGGGCGACCTTCGGGTTGCTCGGCACCGAGCAGCGGTGGCAGCGGGTGGTCTCGATCATGAACGAGACCCCGACCTCGAACATCACGCTCGGACCGACCTTCCGCAAGGACATCGTCGACGGTCTGCTCATCTACCGCGCCAATATCGTGCAGCGCATGCTTGCCCCGCGCGAGCGGCATACCGAGGTCCCGGTGCAGCTGATCGTCGCAGGTCGTGACGTCGCCGTCCGACCGGCGGGCTTCGACGACGAGCCCAAATGGACCTCGCGGCTGTGGCGGCGCGATATCCCGGCCGGGCACTGGATGCCGTTCTCGCACCCCGAGCTGCTCGCCACCGCGACCACCGAGCTCATCGATACGCTCAACGGCGGATCGATGCCGCGCGGGCTGCGTCGCGCCGAGGTCGGCCGCAGCAAGCGGCCCTTCGAGGACCAGCTGGTTGTCATCACCGGCGGCGGCAGCGGCATCGGCCGCGAGACCGCGCTCGCCTTCGCCCGGCTCGGCGCCGAGATCGTGCTGTCGGACATCAATCTGGTGGCCGCCAAGGAAACCGCGGAGCTGATCGCCGCCGAACACGGCGTTGCGCACGCCTATGCGCTGGACGTGTCGAACGAGTCGGACATGACGGCGCATGCGGCGGCCGTGCTCGCGGCGCACGGTGTGCCGGACATCCTGATCAACAATGCCGGAATCGGCCAGGCGGGCGGCTTCTTCGACACCCCGTCGGCGGAATTCGATCGTGTGCTGCGGATCAATCTGGGCGGTGTGGTCAACGGCTGCCGCGCCTTCGGCTCCGCCATGGCCGAGCGTGGGCTCGGCGGGCACATCGTCAACCTGTCCAGCATGGCCGCCTACAGCCCGCAGCAGGGGTTCAGCGCGTACTCCACGAGCAAGTCGGCGGTGTTCATGTTCTCCGACTGCCTGCGCGCGGAGTTGGCCGCGAACAATATCTCCGTGCACACCATCTGCCCAGGCGTCGTACACACCAATATCGTTGCCACCACGACCTTCTCGGGTGTCAGTGCCGATGAGGAGAAGCGCAAGCAGGAGCAGTACGACAAGCTCTACCGGATGCGGCGCTACGGGCCGGAGAAGGTCGCCGAGCAGATCGTGCGGGCCGTGGAACGCGACCGCAGCATCGTCCCGGTCACTCCGGAGGCGCGGTTGCAGTACCAGTTCAACAAGTTCGCTCCGGCGATCGTCCGGCTCGTAGCCGCGCGGGTGAAGCTCACCTGAGTCTCATCCGGATGACTCCGACGCTCGGCCGAGTTCGGCTTCGATAGCCGCGACTCGCCGGGCGTCGATGCCCCACGGATGGTCGACGCCGACCTTGGTGTCGAGGTCCCAGAGCACGCAGGTTTCGCCGGGCGCGGCGACCATGGACCAGGCGACCACGGTGCGGCCGAGTTGTTCCGCCATCGTGCCGTGGGAGGACTTCTTCGGCGAATTCTCCGGTGGTCCAACGCCGTCCGGATAGTGGTGCAGAAACCGCCCGTAGGCGGTAGCGCAGAACGCGGCGTAGCGCTCGGTGCAGAGAATGAACCCGTGCCATGCCTCGTCGACGGCGTGCGACGGCATTCCGATCACCTGGCCGTCGCGCATCGCGGCACCACAGCAGCGCAACCACTGTCGCAGGCCGGTTTCCACCAGGTCGCGTGGCTGCCACGGGCTGGTCTTGAAGACGGCCTCGGGCAATTCGAGCGCGGCCACGGTGCTGTCGACTTCGTGGAGATCGATTCGACGCCGTAGTCGGTTTCGGAGGCGCAAGAGGACCACAATTCACTGTACGGCTATTTCGTATTCCGCCGCGATCTTGGTGGTGCGGAAATCGTCGGCCGGACAGCGCACAACCGCTGCTCGCCGGTGAAATAAACGGCTCCGATCCGTGCACGTGGACGGTGCGGGCCGATACGATTTCCGTATGGTGTCGTCGATCGGCCTCGCGCTCGTCGTTTTGTTTGTTTTGGTGGCTGGGGTCGGCGGCATAATCGCGGTCGTCATCCTGGTAATCGTCAAGGCGTCCAGTACGCCGCCACCGCGCCGCCGGCGTCCCGGGCGTGGTTCGCCGTGGATGGCCGGGGGCTCGGGCGGTGGCAGTGATTCCGGCGGGGGCTGCGGTGGCGGAAGTAGTTGTAGTGGCGGCAGCAGCTGTGGCGGGGGCAGTAGCTGCGGCGGCGGCGGAAGTAGTTGTAGTGGCGGCAGCAGTTGCGGGGGCGGGGGCAGCAGCTGTGGCGGCGGCGGCTCCTGACCGATTCCGGCGGCCGCCGGAACTGCTGCGGCCCTGACAGTTCAGCGTCGGCGTGACGGCGCGTCCGTGCGACGCTCGACGCGCACTCTCGGCAATCGAGAAGCGTGGCAGCAGCGAGCGGCTCGGAGTCGTGGCCGGTGTCGACCCCGCCGTCGGTGATTCTGCTCGGAGCGCAATCGGCAGTCGTCGGCTTGACCTGAACAGTGCTTCAGGTTTCATGCTCGTTCACGAACCGATCGAGCAAGAAGCGATGGAGGATGTCATGCGGGCCGTGCAGGCAACAGAATTCGGTGGACCGGAAGTACTCGCGGTGCGTGAGGTGCCGGAACCGGTGGCCGGGCCGGGTGAGGTTGTCGTCGACGTCTCGGCCGCCGACGTGATGTTCCTCGACACACAGTTGCGTAGCGGTTGGGGCACCGAATTCTTCGAGCTGGAACCGCCGTATGTGCCGGGCGGCGCCATCGGCGGGGTGGTCTCGGCGGTCGGTGCGGGCGTCGAGGAATCCTGGCTCGGGAAGCGGGTTGCCACGGCCACCGCGGCCAGTGGCATCGGCGGTGGGCGGCCGATCGGGGGATACGCCGAAAAGGCACTGGCCAAGGCGGACACTCTTGTCGTCGTCGCCGACGGCCTGAGCGTGCTGCAGGCGGTCGCGCTGGCCCACGACGGCAAGACGGCCCTCGCGGTATTCGACAGGGCAGAGATCAAGCCGGGGGAGTGGGTGTTGATCACCGCGGCGGGTGGCGGTTTGGGCACCCTGCTGATCCAATTCGCCCGCGCCGCAGGCGCACACGTGATCGCCGCTGCGCGCGGTACCGCGAAGCTGGAGCTGGCCACCCGGCTCGGTGCGGAGGTCGTCGTCGACTACTCCGAGCCCGATTGGCAGGCTACCGCGCGTGCCGCGACCGGCGGGACAGGTGCGAACGTCGTATTGGACGGTGCGGGTGGCGCTTTGGGTGGGGCCGCCGTCCAAGCTGCCGCCGATGGTGGTCGATTCATCGGATACGGCGCTGCCGCAGGCGGATTCGCCGAGGTGGATCAGGCCGATGCCGCAGCCCGTGGCATCAGCGCGCTCGGGTTGTTCGACATCACCGGTGACAGCACCGATTGGCACGCGCTAGCACAGCGCGCCCAGTCCGCGGTGGTGGCGGGCAACGTGGAAGTGGTTATCGGCCAGACCTTTCCGTTGGAGGCGGCCGATCGTGCGCACGCCGCAATCGCCTCTCGCGCCACGGTGGGGCGCACCCTGCTGACGGTGTGAGCTGGGACCGGCGGAGCCTGGGCGACAGCTGGTCTGGGCTTCAGGCCCAGTCGGTTCTTTACAAGGGCAGGCTGGTTCGATCGTCGGCTGGTACATCGCACAGCGGACGGCGGTATTTCAATGTGTGAGCTGACAGGCAGACTCGCAAAGTAGCTGCGGCAGTGGACAACTGGTCGTCAGACTGGCTGCAGACCGGCCGACTGGGCGCTAATGTGCCTGCGTGCAAACTCTGATTGTCGTTGTCGTTGTTGTCGCGGTGCTGGCCCTCGTCACCGCGGTCGTGCAGTTCGCCAGCACGCCACCGGAGGACGACGGTCGTTGGGACAGCGGCGATTCCGACGAAGACTGGGATGACAGCGAGGACGACTGAGGGCGCTCAGCCGACCGGCGTCAGCACCACCACCGCGATCGGCCGCTTGGTCAACTTCTGATACGCGGTGTACCGCCCCTGATTCACCTTGTCCACGATCTCCCACCGCCGCGCATAATCCGGATCATCCGGCAACGTCGGCCGTGCAACAACCTTCATCTTCCGTCGTCCGACCTGAATTTCGCACTCCGGCTTCGCCTTCAGATTCGCCAACCACCCCGGTGGCCGCGGCGACCCACCATTCGACGCGGTCACCAGATAGTCATCCCCGTCCCGCCCGTACGTCAACGCCGACGTCCGCTCCTGCCCCGTCTTGCGCCCCACCGTCCGCAACAACAAGGTCGGATTCCCGAACAACACCCGATGCCCCACCACCCCGCCACTGTTCTCATAAACCCACTGATGAACCTTCAGCACATTCTCGAACACACTGGCCACGGCCCGACCCTCCAAATGGTGGTGTTGACGCCCCACCCTAACCACTCCTGGGTATCCGACTGGTGCAAGCCACGCCGCACCCGGTAGCATCCCCCACGCCTGCGGGACACCCGCAGAAGAGGGGCGGTAGCTCAGTCGGTTAGAGCCGTGGACTCATAATCCATTGGTCGTGGGTTCGAGCCCCACCCGCCCCACAAACACCCGCTGACCAGCGGGAATGGTGAACTCGACAGCCGAGTTGATCCAGAACAACGCTCGGTCAGCAATGTATTTTGCCGGTAGAATCCGGACATGGGGCTGGATCTGGACGACATCCGAGAGCTTGCGGAGGACTTCGCGACGGAGCTGCGTCGCAAGAACCGGAGCAAGCAGACCATCGACGGCTACCTCATCCGAATCAGGTACTTCGCGGACTTCCTCCAGCAGCGCGAGCTGCCGACCACGGCACCGGACATCACCCGCGCCCACATCGGCGGCTACATCGAGGACCTGCTCACGCGGCCCAATCAGCGCACCGGCGAGCCGCTGTCGCCGGAGTACGCCCGCGGGCAGTACCGGTCGCTGCAACAGTTCTTCAAGTACCTTGCCGCGGAGGAGATCATCGATGCGAATCCGTTCGACAAGATGAGCCCGCCGGCCGTGCCCGATCAGCAAGTGCCAGTGCCGAGTATGGACGCGGTAAAGGCACTCCTCGCAGAGTGCGACGGTGTCGATTTCGTCGATCGACGTGACAACGCCATCATCCGGCTGTTCGCCGATACCGGGATGCGGTGTGGAGAGCTCGCACCGCTCGAGGTGGACTCTCTGGACTTCAACGAGAACACGGTGCTGGTGATAGGCAAGGGCGGCCGACCGCGAACGTGCCCGTTCGGCGACAAGACCCGAACGGCGCTGCGGCGATACCTCCGGGTGCGGGCGAAGCATTCCGGCGCGAAGAACGACAATCCCGCCCTCTGGCTCGGGTACCGCGGCTCGATGACTGATTCCGGAATACGGCAGATGCTCGAACGCCGCTGCGACGCGGCTGGAATCGAGCGGTTGCATCCGCACCAGCTTCGACACTTCTTCGCCCATACGTGGCTCGACAGTGGAGGCCAGGAGCAAGACCTGATGATGCTCGCGGGATGGCGGTCGCGTCAGATGCTTGCGCGGTACGGCGCCGCGGTCGCGGACAGCCGGGCGAAGTCCGCGCACCGCCGGGCACGGCTGGGCGACAAGCTGTAGGCCGGCCTCACTGGTCGCCAATTGGACTCTGCGGCCTCAGCGAGCCATTCAGCGAGGCGTTACGGTTGCACCTATGACCGAAGACTTCGTCGCCTGGGCTGCGCGGCTTGCCCAGGAAAGTCTTGTCGGTATGTCTCGACGGTGGCAGCACGTTCAGGGCGTCGCTCGACAGGCCCGACAGGCGATAGATGTAGTTGATGATGCAGACCTGCTGCTTGCCGCGGCCTGGCTGCACGACATCGGCTATGCGCCGTCGATCTGTCGGACTGGATTCCACCCCGTTGACGGTGCCGAGTTCCTGCGCCAGCAGGGAGCGCCGCCCCGCCTGTGCGCTCTCGTCGCCAACCATTCCTGTGCTCGCATAGAGGCGCGAAATCGAGATATCGAGATTGGTTGGCCGGACGAGCACACGGCGCTGCGTGATGCTCTCTGGTGGGCTGATATGACGACGACCCCAACCGGAGAAACAACGGATGTTCGCAGTCGCGTCGCCGAGGTTTGCGAGCGCTACGGCCCGGACCATGTCGTCTCCAAGTCCCTGGACGAGGCGGCGCCTGCGTTGATCGAGGCAGCTGAGCGTACCGAGAAGCTACTGCAAGGCTAATGGGGATAGTTCGGCTATCACGTGTAGTACGGGTCTGCTGAGGTGCTCAGACCATGTTCTATTCGCAGCACAATCGAGGGATGGACGTTCAAGGACGAAATCTCGTTCGGCTCAACCCATCTGACATCTTTCGACTCTGAGCTGGTTCGGAGTTCGCCGCCGATCGGGTCTGCGTGGAAGCAGATCGAGAACTCCTGGCGCACTTCTCCGTCGTCATAGGCGATGACATGCTCCGGATTGGAGAAGATGCCGATGAGATCGGCCACTCGCACGTCAATTCCGGTTTCTTCCTTGACCTCTCGTGTGAGCGCTTCTGTGATCGTCTCACCAGCCTCCAGCGCGCCGCCGGGGATCGAATAGCGGTCGTTGTCTGTGCGGTGAATCATTAGGATTCGGCCCTGCGCATCACGCACGAGTGCGCTCACGGCTACTTTGATGCTGTTTGCCTCAGGAGCGTCGGGGTCATGGAAATAGTCGGTCCGGCTCATGGGGCGATCACCCTTCGGTAGTCGCGTTCGACCACACGTGCTCGAAGCTGGTCATATACGTCTCGAACATGTCTCCGGCGGGAAGCTGGCGCAGATGCATGGCTGGTGCGTGTGCGCCCGGTAGTCCGTAGACGTGCATATTGACGATCATCTCGTTGTCGAATCGGAATACCGAGTTGTACAGCGTCGTGTCGTGGTACCGGAGTTCGACGCCGTCGATGTCAGCGAGCGGTTCGACCAGTGCGAGTGCGTTGTTTATGCGCGAGGGCACGGTGCCCACGGCCAAGCGTTCCTCGGCGCTGCGTTTGTCGGCTTCGGCTGCCGATGGGCGACCGAACAGCAGTCGGACCTTCAGGCCTTCACAGGTCTTCTTGCGCAGCGTTCGTGCGAATTCGGGCTCCTCGGCGAGAAATAGGCCCGCAAGAACCAGGACGTCGAGTTGCTCGCTTGTGCTCGACAACAGGCGCTTCCACAGGTCGCTTGGAATTGCACTGCGGTGTGGGTAGACCGTCAGCACCTCTGCCTGGGCAACCTCGACTTTCCGTTCCGGTGCAAGCGCGTCCGGCCACAAGTAATTCTCGGTTTCTCCGACAAGGGCGGCGACCTTGTGCCGGTGCTTCGGGTATGGCGTGCGCGCTTTCGTGATCCAGCGCTCAACGGTCTTGGTCTCCACGCGGGCCTTTTCTGCGACATCCGAGATGTCGAGGCCGGCCCGCTGGATCGCGCTGCGAAGGCGTTCGTTCGCCATGTCGTCTCCAATCGAAGGGACGTCTTGGGACTTCTTAACAGTACCTGAGATGTCTGCACAAAGTCCATCCTGGCGGTGCTTATGCCCGCTGATTCCGCGAAAAGTGGTGAACAGCAAGAAATTTCCCACTTTCGAAGGAGCGGACATCAATGAACAGGACTTCTAACGAGGCGCGGAATTTGATCAGCCTCAAGACTGCGGCGGCGCTCGTCGACGTCGATACCAAGACGATTCGGAACTGGATCGCGGCCGGTGATCTCAACGGGTTTCGTGTGAACGGTCACCTCCTGCGGGTGGAACGTGACGAGCTGCTGGCGCTGATTCGGCCAGCCGCGATGCTCGCGGACGGCGGTGCGGCATGAGCACGCCGGTGGAGAGGACGCTGCAAGCCCGGATCGCTGCGCACGAGTCATGGGCCAAGACCGATGACCGCGCCGCACGGACCGAGAAGGCGCGCGCCGCGATGGCCAGCAAGTTCGATCGGCTCGTCGATCCGGACGGGCTGTTGAGCCCGGAGGAACGGGCTTATCGGGCCGATCAGGCGCGGAAGGCGCACTACACGCGGTTGGCACTGAAGTCGGCTCAGAGTCGTCGTCGCCGCTGCGAGAACCGTCGCAGGGGCGGTGAATTCTGATGCGCGCGAAGACAGTCGGCTTGGCGATCGCGGTCATCCTCGTCGGTTACTCACTGCTGACCGCGCCGCGTCAGCTGCTCGATCTTGTCGGGTTTGTGCTAATGCTCGCTGCGGCGCTGTGGATCTGGCGGACCACTCGTCGGGTCGGTGTTCGGCGATGAACACCGACTGGAGGCGCGAGCCGACACCTGCCGGGTACATGGTGACGGGGGTTGGGCGCGATCGGACCGGGCAGCATGCGCTGTCGGCGATGGCGGGACCGGAGTTCACCGGTGTGGGTGCGGTTTACGCACCACTGCGGGTGTTGCCGCTGGGTGCGCAGTTGCTGGCGCTGGCGGTGCTGATCTCGATCGGGATGGCCGGTTGCAGCATCGCGTGGGTTGATCAGCAGGACTACCAGCCGTCGATCAACGTCTGCCGATCCGCGAATGCTGGCGTGCCCGCGGAGCAGCCGGGTTCGTGCGTTCCGCACGACAAGGCATCGGGAGCAAACCGATGAGCACGTCGAGCGAGAAACGCACGGAGGCTGAGGCGTGGGCGCGGTTCGAGCGGCTCTCGACCATCGATGAAGTCCTCTTCGACATGAACCAGTCGGCGTGGGAGTCGATGGAGCGCAACGACTTCGCCGACACCGAGGGTGAGCGCGCCAAGCTGGCCTACCTCAAGAAGGTCGGGCCGTCCGTAAGGGACGAGAAGCGCGACGCATGGCATGGCTGGATGAATGCCCACTTCGGGCAGGAAACTGCGGATCGCATTCGTGCCCGAGCCGCACAGAAATTCGCCGAAGGTCGCACGGCGCCGGACCTGAGCCAGCCGACCATGCGCGGGATCGAGCGGTCGCGATGAGCAAGTTCCTCGATCCGGAGGGCCGCCGGTACGGAATTCCGACGTGGCCGTGGGGGATGGCGCCGCAGCATCTGCGGACGAATCGTCAGCTGGCGCGGGAGGGGTTACGACCCGGCGACGAGTACGAGGGGCAAGTGCTGCGGGGTCGCCGTGGCGAGCCGTTGAAGGCGTACCTGTACGACGCGGAATCGGCTGTCCCGAAACGAGTTCCGAGTGAAGCGCAGCTGGAGGCATTGCAGTTGGCGCGGTGGACGCGGTCAGCGATCGCCGCGGAACGGCATGGGGTCGATGTGACGGAGATGCGCGAGTTCATCGCGCAAGCCCGCGCCGATATCGCCGAGCGTCGCCGCGCGGCCGGTCACAGCCGCGAACTGCGGCAGGAAAGGGAGCGAACCCGATGAACCACAACAAGAAGAGTGCCGACCGCTACACCGCGTTGGAGCGTCGGCACCGTGCTCAGATCGTCGGCGGACTACGCGATCAGGGCATGTCCTACCGGCAGATCGGCCAGCGGCTGGGCATTTCGTTGGCTCAGGTCGAGGCGTGCTTGGGCGAGGCGGCACGACTGCGTGAGCAGGGGCTGACGAAGCAAGAGGTTGCGGACGAGATCGGCATCCCCTACGGGTCTTTGGGTCGGGTGCTGGTTGTGCATGGCAGTAGGGGTCTGTCGTTCCAGCAAGACGCCGCATTGGCCGCGCTGGTCGACATGCACGGGATGCAGGTTGACGTACTGGCCGAGTTCCTGAGCTTCAACAGCCTCAGCAGCGCCTATGACCTCGCCGATGCCCTGCTGAAGCGGCGGATGGTCCATCCCTTGCTGTCGGTGCAGCGTGGCCGGGCGTGGGTGTACCCGAAACGCGAAGTGGCCGAGCGGTACCTGGGCTGGCGGCCGAAGGACTGGAAGCCACCGCTGATGTTCGCCAACCACTACCGCGCGGTCGCTCAGGCCCGGGTCATGTTGGTCGGTTCCGCTCCGCAGCTGTGGGTGTCGGAGCGCGTGTTGCGGCGCCGCGCGGAAGTGGCTGCCTTCGAGTCGAAGTCCGGTCACATCGTGTTCAGCGACGGCCGGTCTCCGCACAAGGGCCGCCCGCATGTGCATGACGGGCGGTTCCTCGGCGAGGTCGAGGGTCAGCACGGCTGGTGGGCACTGGAGATCGAGTTGAGCGCCAAGGACCGCGTGCACATGGACACCGCGCTTCAAGGCGCGATCCGTGCCGCGCGTGACAGCGAGGACGAGGCCGTGCTGGGCCTGCTCTACCTGTGCCGGTCCCCGCGCGTCATGAACACAGTGGATGCCGCGTACAAGCGGCTGCCTGCCGAACTCGCCGCCGTCAAGCTGCTGTTCGCCATCGGGGATTTCGACGAGGAGTGGGGCAAGTTCCTCACCCGCCGAAACCAGGGCCGTCGCGCCCGCAAGACCAGCCGCCCGAATCTTCTTCTCACTCAGGAAGCGTCATGAGCAACTGCAAGTCGATCATCACCCCCGAGGACTGCCACCCCGACGGCGCCGCACAGGTACCCGTCACCGGCGAGCCCGAGATTCCTCCCGCCGCCGACCCGGGGACGGCTGGCCCGATGGTGCCGGAGGCACCACCGGTTAAGCACGTGCAGAGCTGGGATCTGCCGAGTTTCGATCTGTCGGCGGCCGGTGATGCGGCGACGACGGCGACCGTGTGCGGGGTTGTGGTCGTGGCGATGCTGGTGATGATCGTCGCGGTCGCTGCGCGGCGACCGTTGGCCCCACACCGGCTGCGGAACTTCACGATCGGGTCCTTGCTGCTACCGGTCGCATCGGTGGTAGCGGGTGGGTCGTGGTCGACCCCGGCCTCCTTGTTGTGGTCGGGTGCGGCGCGGGTCGCCGACGGCGACCTGACTGGGTTGCGGTCAATGGTCGTGCTCGGCGCACCGGTCGCCGCACTGACGGCGACGTATTGGTGGGCGCAGTTCGTTCACAAAACCAACACCGTCGGGTTGAAGGACCTCGGGCGCACCGAACGAGTACAGGCCGCCCTGGCGCAGCGGCAGCTGGCCGGGGCCGCGCGAGCAGCGAAGTCCGGCGCCCCGTTCACCACAAACGACGGGATCGTGCTGGGGCCGTGCGCGGACCGGCGCTCCTCGCGGCCTCTCGGGTTGTGGTCGGAGCTGACGACCAGGCACGAGCCGTGGATGGTGGTGCCACACAAGGAAGCTCGCCGCCAGATGGCTGCGATCGGCTCGACCGGCTCAGGCAAGACCGAGCTGATCAAGCGGTACGCGGTCGGGATGCTGGAGTACGAGTGGAACGCCTGGCAGCGCTGGATAGACGTGCCGGGGATGCGCGGCAAGCACCCGCGTCCGCTGCTGGTCGTGGTCTCCTGCAAAGGCGGTCAGGACGACAAGGTCCTGGGTCGCGAGCTGCGTGATATCGCGCAGCGCAAGGGCATTGACGCGGATCGGATCGCGGAGGTCCCGCACGGCGCTCGCCTGGACGTGTGGAACATGGCCGCCCGCGATCAGCGTGCCGTCCTCGGCGACATGCTCAACGCAGGGCAAGCCTCCACCAGCGAGGGCCAACACTTCGACGAGCTGCGCCGCCGCGTCGTGGCCCTGGTCGTGGACGCGCCGGCCGGTCCGCCGCGGTCGTCGTCGGAGTTCCTGGAACGCTTGGACGCCGCCAAGCTGCTCGACCTGTGGGGCAACGCGCCGGACGTGAAGCGGATGGTCGCCGCTTTGCAGGCGGAGAAGGTTCCCCAGATCGACGACATGCTGATCAAGGCCACCAACCTGTTCGACAGCCTCCAGGACGAGAACGGGCGCATGGTGTTCGACGGTGGCGTCGACTTCGATGCCCTCGACGTGCTGTATGTGACCGTGCCGGGCCTGGACAAGGACGCCGCCCGCGCTCAGGTCGCTGCGATCCTGCGGATGCTGATGCAACGCGCCGGTCGCACCGCGAAAGACCAGCGCCGCTCGGTGACCCTGATCATCGACGAGCTCAGCGCACTGACCACCTCCCAGGGCTCGATCGGGCTGGAAGAGGTATGCGAGCGCGGCCGCTCCCAAGGCGTGAGTGTGTTGTTCGCCGCGCAATCTCCAGAAGGCGTGGCGGGGGACCAGTGGGCGCTCAACCGAATCCTGAAGTCCTGCGCGGGCGGAGTACTCATCGGCTATTCGGAGAACGCGGGCGAGCTGTGCAAACACTTCGGCCCGATCCACCGGATGCTGCCCTCACGTCACCTGATCAAGGGCCAGCGCACCGGCGATGAAGGCCAAGTGTCTGTCGGTGAGAAGTGGCTGGTCGACCCGAACCGGGTCCGTGAATTCACCACCGGTCAGTTCGTTTACGCCGCCCGTGGCCGCGCGGTGTTCGGGCACGTCGTGCCTGTCGACCCCGCCACTCTGCGACCCCTTCCCGGCACTACCGCCACCGATCCGGTAGTCGAGAGCGTCACCGCCGACGCCACTGCCTGAACCCTCCATTGATCCGAAACAGATTGGAAGTCAACCGAATGCGCATTATCCGACCCCACGACCCCGATGACGACGACGACCGTCAGCACGGACGCACTCAGGAACCGGCCGCCACGCCGACGGACCCCGCGATCGCGGGGGAGCTGTTCGCCGATGAGGTCGAGGAATTCCTCGCCGCTTTGGCGAACCCCGACCGTACTGCTCCGGTCGCCGCGACCGAACCACCCATCAGCACCGATCAGTCGGTCCGTCGGGCCGCACCGACCGTCGTACCCAACACCGAAGACCAGCCCGCCGAACATGTTGCGGCGCCACCGGTCCCAGCCCGGCCGCGAGCCCGGATGTTGGGCCGCACAGCGGCGAGCTCTTCCGTTGTGGTCGGCCTCGGTGTGACCGCCGGGTGGGGTGAGCCGCTGCTGGTGACCGGCCCGCTCGCCGTCTACGGCGCAGGTTGGCTGGCCTACCTGTGGTGGAACGCCGCCCTGCGGCCACCGATCCCGCTCGCCCTCGGGCACGTCTCCCACGCCCTCAGCAGTGCCGTGGCCGTTCCTGCCCGCGCCCTGTGCCGGGGCACGCGATCAGCGATCGGCCGCGCCGATGCCGCCCGCACCAGGCACGAAGCCCACCGCACAACTCCCGCGACCCAGCAGTAACCCTCAGAAAGGAAAGAACACATCATGACCGAGCGCAGTCCCGAAGACGAGATCATCAGCGAGGCAACCACTTTCGCTGCGAAGATGCAGATGCTGTGGCAGCGGCACGCCAAGGCATCGAACTGGGCCGAACGCCGCCGCGTCCGCCGCGAGATCAGCCTGCTCAACCGGCATCAGCGCCGCGAGCAACAGATCCTGCGGGCTCACCAACTGACGTTCAGCACCCAAGCTGTCGACCGCTACCGTGTGCACTCCCAGGTGGTGGCTCAGCGGGCCAACGACCCCACTGTTGATCACGAACGCCGCGCCCGCGACACCTACGCTCTCGCCGAGCACCGCAACCGGCTGGCGGCGCAGTTCATTGACAACGAGCACCTGTCGCGCACCGAGCAGGGCATCGCCCTGGACGGTCTGGACGCCGCGACCGTGTTCCCAGAGTTCCCGACTGGGAATCTGTTCGCCCGCTCCCACCGTGTGAAGGGTGTGGACGCATTGCGATACCGCGCCAACGTCGCTCGGGAATCGGCCGCCCTCGCAAGGCAAGTTGAACAGCGACCAACCGCTCTCCAGAAGAATCACCGAAGTCACGTCGAGCAGCCGACGCCGGGGCAGCGCATGGGCGATCGACCAGGTCAGGGACGGTATTACGGGCAGCTGACGTGGAATGACCTGCGTGGTGGGGTGACGACAGAGTCGCGGTCGTTCCCGAGTGAACAGGTCGCTACCGAGTGGATGCACCGCACGATCAACGATTCAGGCTGGGTGTCCGGCACGACCGTGCAGGCGCAGACCATTGACACCCGCGCTGAGCGCGGCGGCGTGCTCTTCCGCGACGACGGAAATCCTTTCGAGGTCGCCGAACGGCTGGCTGAACGGCAGACCGAACTGCTGCAACCGGAGCTGTCCGAGCACCTTCACCACGTCCCGGGCGAGCAACCGAACACACACAACGGCCGCCAGCGAGGAGTCCAGTGGTCACAGGCCGCCGAGCTGTCAGTTGATCAAGCACATTCCGAAACCGACCGTGGCCAGCAGGATTCGGGAGCTCAGGCACGGTTTGCCGAGATCGAACGGCAGCTTAGAGACGTCCTCGCCGATCGAGACCGGTTGGAGTCGCGGGTCGGGGTGCTACAGCGCGGCTTGGATTCGGTCACCGCCGCTCGCGACGAGATGAAGCGGCAACTCGACAGCGCGAACGGTCGGATCGACGAACTGAGGAACCGCAACATCCGGCTGAGTGCCGAGATCGACGAACTGCGGCAGCGTCCGACTATCGAGCGGGTCGCTGCCGAGCGTGACCAGTACAAGGCCGAACGCGACGAGGCGGTCCGCAAACTCATCGACCGCACCCCCGACAAAGACCGCTTCGGTAACCGCGACCGGAATACCAACGGCCGCAACGGTGCATCGGCGCCACGAGCTAACCACCGTTTCGATGTGGTCGTGGCCCGTGCAGACCAGCTGGAACTGGCCCGCTCGCAGGGCTTGAAGGTTCGTGAGCTGCCCGAGTCGCAGCGGAGCGTGGAAGGCAAGTTCGGGACCGAGGGCGAAATGTACGACTGGATCCACGACCGCGTCTCGGCCCTGGACGCCGGCACCAGCGACGTACACGTCTACATCCACGACCGGCACAACCCCGAGCCCAGCAACGACCGCAACATCGAACACCCGAAAGCGGCACTGCTGCAAGTAATCAGCGCAAAGCGCTCCAAGCAGCGCGACGTCACCGACTCGGCACGAAACACCACTGGCAGTTCCCAGATCAGCGGCTCACGCCCACTCAACCTCGCCAACACCCACAACACCCAGCCGTGGCCCGCGCCGCGCAACAACGGGATCGAAAGGAGCCGTTGAGATGCAACGTGAACACGAAGAAGCGATGCGCCTCGACTTCCAGCAGCACTACCAGCTGGGCCGGGACATGTACGGCCCTGGAGTGACCGAGGCTGATATCGAGCGCCTCGATGTGGATCGGGTGGATATCGAGAAGCGGTGGCGGTCCGGCCCGCACGCCGAGCACTGGAACTACCTCGAAGACGCCCAGTCCGACTGGCAGCGCGCTCCTAAAACCATGTCCCGATTTATGGAGGACGTCGACCACAACGGCGGACATGGGCTCACCGAGATCCAACGGCGAAGTCAGGAACAGGCTCGTGAGCTGACCGGCAACGACCGGACCCGCCCTCGGATCGAGCGGGAGCGGTGAGATGGAACCGCAACAGCCCCAAGGGCATTCGTACGAGGTGGTCACCGCCGCGTTGACCCGCAGGGTCGGGCCACCGCCGATGCCGCGGGCGCCGCAGCAGTGGACGAACTACCTGTGCCCGGTGCACGAGGGCGACGGTCACCACCACAACCCGTCGCTGGGGGTCCGGTACGACCCGCAGCAGGGCAAAACGATGGTGCGGTGCTGGGCGCGCTGCAACGACGAGGAGGTGCTGGACCGGGTCGGGCTGCGGGTTCGGGACCTGTGGGATCGCCTGCCCGAACGCACCAACCCGCAGCCGGGCCCTGCCCGTCGGCCGTTCGCGGCCGGCGGGCGGCCCGCCCGCCCCGCAGCGAACGTCGTCTCTCCCGTCGAGAAGGCCATCCTGGCAGCGCATTTCCCGCTGCCCACCAAGCGAGACCTGGGCGGGCAGACCGGGGAACCGCAGGCGGTGGACACCTACGTCTACCGGTGGCCCAACGGTCGGGTCGAGGGTGCGGTGGTGCGCCTGCA
Source organism: Nocardia sp. NBC_01009 (assembly GCF_045208035.1). Taxonomy (NCBI): domain Bacteria; kingdom Bacillati; phylum Actinomycetota; class Actinomycetes; order Mycobacteriales; family Nocardiaceae; genus Nocardia; species Nocardia sp. NBC_01009. The sequence continues at coordinate 3,259,940 of NZ_CP108695.1, forward strand.
CACCCCGCATGAAGAAGGGCACGCCAAGTCGTTCTACCAGCGGCGCTGGACCGGAACCGAATGGGTCAATACCGGTTTCGCGCCTCTGCCGTGGCAGCTGGGCGACGTGCGCGAGGCGATCGACACCGGCCGCGAGTTGTACGTGTGCGAGGGCGAGAAGGACGTACAGCGAGCCCGCGCGGCCGGACAGCTGGCGACGTGCAACGCGATGGGCGCCGGGAAATGGAGCGATGAGCACGCCCGCTGGCTGCGCGGTATCGGCCGGGTGATCGTGGTGGCCGACCGCGACCGGCCCGGCTACCGGCACGCCGCCAAAGTCGCCGACACCCTCGCCGACCGCGTCGGTGAGGTCCGGGTGATGCAGGCCCGCAGCGGCAAGGACCTTTCCGACCACTTCGACGCCGGATACGACCTGTCCGAACTCGAACCGGTCCGCTACCTCGACCGGCCCCGCCCGCGCCGCGCCGTCCACGACCTGGCGCCGAGCCGGGCCGACCGGACCCGCACCCGCTGACCACCTCAACCACAAAGGAAGGACCACCGCACCATGACATTCGATCCGAGCGAGATCTACCAGCGCGCACTGCAACTCCAGCGTGGGTCGTTCAACGCGACCGCCGCCGCGAACAACCCGGAGCTGGTGTACCCCGACTTCTCCGGCGGCTACCCAATGCGTGATCTCTGGGACCGGGAGGTCGCCGCTGAGAACGCCTACTACCGCTTCCTTGACACTCACCGCGCCCAGCTGGAGCAGCACTCCGATTTCGAGATCGATTACGGCGTGCTCGACGTCCTCGCTGCCGAAGGCCGCGACCTGGCCGATCTGCACGCCGACTCCGGCAACCCCGAAGCGCAGCACCGCGACCGCGACTTTCGTCGCGACCGCTGAACCGCCAACCACAACAGGAAGGACCACCCGTCATGACCACCAACACTTTCGGACAGCGTTTCCGCCGCGCTGCACGCCCCGCGAGCGCGTTCACCAAGACCAGCAACCCGGGCACCACCGTCTACGGCCGAATCACCGCCGCGGTCGAAGAGCCGAAACTGAAGTTCGGCGGCGCGCCGGGCGAGGTCGAACTCGACGATGACGGCCAGCCCGTGATGCAGACCGTCGTCACGCTCGACACCGGCGCCGGACCCCGGAACCTGTATGTGTCGTGGCGCATGGAACAGGCCATCGGCCTCGCGTTGGAGAACGCGGGCAGCGAGGACTTCGAGATCGGTGCGACCCTGTCGGTCACCTACACGGGACCCGATCCCACCTACCCGAAAGCCCGCCTCTTCACCGCGGTCTACAACCCTGCCACGAATGCAGGTGCATGATGGCCAGCTTCATGAGCGTCATGACCGCGAACACCACCGGCGGTGTGACGGTCGGGTATCAACCCGAGCGAACTGTCTACGACGGCGATGTTCTGAAGGCATCGGTAGAGGTGACCCTCGTCGGTCCGCTGCATGCCCGCCTGAGCCTCACCATCGACGATGCCCGCGCACTGGCCACCGCACTACCCGCTGCGCTGGCCGAGCACGACACCACCAGCAAACCGGCCGTCGGTGGAGGTGGAGCGTGACCGGATTCAACTCCGGTGCGGACGTGGTGCGCAGCAACAACGCTGCGCACCACGGTGCGCACGGCAGTGCACACGATGGGGCACAGCAGGTCCCGCAGCGATCGTTGCGGGCGTGGCCGGTGCTGCTGCTGGCGCTTCCGGCGTTCGTCGCGATCTGGTCCGGCTGGGTCGGGCTCGGAGAGCTGACCGGGTTCGGTCCCGTCCACCCGCTGCCCGGAATCGCCGATGGCTTCGAGATCAACACCGCGATCACCCTGCCGATCGGGATGGAAGCGTACGCGTCTTACGCGCTGTCCGTGTGGCTGTCGGGCCGCATCAGTTCAGATCGAACCCGCAGGTACGCGAAGTGGTCGGCATTCGGCAGCCTCATCCTCGGGGCCGTCGGACAGGTCGCCTACCACCTGATGAAGGCAGCGAATGTCACCCATGCACCCGCGCCGGTCACCGTCCTGGTCGCCTGCCTGCCAGTCGCAGTACTCGGCATGGGGGCGGCCCTTGCGCACATGATCAGCCGTGAGCACCACACCGCACCAGTCGTGCGCACCGAGACCGAGCCTGTGCACCGATCCGACCCAGTACGCACCGTCTCGGTGCGCGAGGTCCGCACCGAGACCCGATCCACCACAAGTGGGGTAACCGCTCTGGATGGTCCACTGCCGCCGGCCGAGATCCAGTCGACTGCGATCGAAGCTCCGGCAGATGAGCAATGCATCGAGGTGCTGCACAGCAGCGACAAGTGGGCAGCAGTCGCCGAGCAAATCTGCGAGGCCGACCCCGCCGGTCGCCGAGACCCCGACAAGGTCGCAGCGATCCTGCGACTCCGCAGGGAGGAAGGCTGGTCACACGCCCGCATTGCCCACGAAGTGAACGTCAGTGCATCTACCGTCACTCGCACCTTGACCGCCGCTCAGCCCTACACCGAGCACCATGGGTGATGCGACGGTGACAAATCGAGTTCGGCTGCACGGCAGTCAGTTTCATCGGGAGAAGGGATACTCGATGAACATGATCAGCATGGGGCGAAGCATGCTCGCGCAGGCGCCTCTGGGAGGAAGGGACCAGCAGATGATCGGACCCGGTACGGGGCTTAGACGACGATACTTCTGGGCTTGGTTGATTCTCGGCTGCCTCATGATGGCCGTCGCTGGAGCGGCCAGCACGATCGACTACACCGAAGACACGACGCTCAACTCCGGGATCGCCGCTGGCATCGGCGCAGTCCCCGCCGCCATGGTGTTCCTGCTCAGCCTCGGCATTGCCCGCAACACCCAACTGCCCTGGACCCGTGGAAAGCGCGCGATCTATGTGGCGTCGTCGCTGATGCTGATGGGGCTGGCTTTCGTCATGATGGCCGAACCACTGACCCGCCTCAGCGGCGGCGGCCTCAGCAGCTGGAGCGTTCCCATCCTGATCTACCTGGCCATCATCAACGGCGTAATCGGACTACTCGGCGTACTCGACTAGGCAGCCAACATCCGACCTGACAACCGAATAACACCCCGGCTGAAGGCCCGTAGGCACCCCGCCTACGGGCCTTCAGCTGTCAGCGCCCGGACTGCGCCCGTGCTAGAGCACGAATCTTGATCCGGACCTGATTCGGATTTGATCCGGACCTGATCCGATTTTGATACGACTCCCCGTCCGATCAAAATCGGATCAAATCACACCGAAAACATGGCTTGACCTGGGGTGTTTTGTGCCGTCTCCTGTCTGCCCCGGTCCCTACTCTCTATGGCTTCGCTGTTCATAGAGAGTAGGGACCGGGGCAGACAGGAGACAACACAAAACACAAAGAACAAGAGACAAGAGAGGAAGAGAAAAAGAAACCACAAGGGAGAAGAGAGACCACAAAGGGAGGGTTGGGAGCGGGGTTGCATCAGGCGGGGAAGTTACGTTCAGAGCAGCGCCACCTTCGGTGGCGTGTGAGCGCGTCAGGACGCGCTCAGTGCGGGGAAGCAAGTCAGGTGCGTGAGCGGAGGTTTCAGGCCGGTTGAGTCCATCAAGATGGTGTACGAACTGAACGCCCTTGCAGCGCAAGGGTGTGTCGTAACCGTGAATGGGATGGTCACCGCGTGATCCTTCAGAAGACCTACCAAGTCATGAGAAGGAAGTTTCACGCGATGACCTCTGTCCAGCCTATCGACCCGGGCAAGATGCTGTCCGACCAACTCGCTGTCACCAGCCCTGACCTGCTGCGGAACATGCTCTCGACGTTCATCCAGACACTGATGGGCGCCGAAGCCGACGCTGTGTGCGGTGCCGGCTACGGCGAACGCAGCGAGAATCGGGTCAACCACCGCAACGGCTACCGCCACCGCGACTTCGACACTCGGGTCGGCACGATCGACGTGGCGGTCCCGAAACTGCGCCAGGGCACGTATTTCCCGGACTGGCTGCTCGAACGCCGCAAACGCGCCGAACGGGCCCTGACCTCTGTGGTGGCGACCTGCTATCTGCTCGGTGTGTCCACCCGACGGATGGAGCGCCTTGTCGAATCACTCGGTGTCACAAAGCTTTCCAAATCACAGGTCTCGATCATGGCCGCCGACTTGGACGCGCAGGTCGAGGCGTTCCGCACCCGCCCGCTCGACCAGGGGCCCTACACGTTCGTCGCTGCCGATGCCCTGGTGTTGAAGGTCCGCGAGAACGGCCGCGTGGTCAATGTCCACACCCTGGTCGCGACTGGCGTCAACGCCGATGGCTACCGCGAAATCCTGGGCATCCAGGTCACCAGCGGCGAAGACGGCGCGGGCTGGTTGGCGTTCTTCCGCGACCTGGTCGCCCGCGGCCTGTCCGGGGTCAGCCTCGTCACCAGCGACGCCCACGCCGGACTGGTGGCCGCGATCGGCGCCACCCTTCCCGGCGCCTCCTGGCAGCGCTGCCGCACCCACTACACGGTCAATCTCATGTCGATCACACCGAAGGCATCGTGGCCCTGGGTTCGCACGTTGCTGCATTCAGTCTTCGATCAAGCCGACCCGGAATCGGTTGCCGCACAATATGATCGGATGCTCGACGCCTTGACCGAAAAACTGCCGAAGGTGGCCGGTCACCTCGATGCGGCCCGCGCCGACCTGCTTGCGTTCACCAGCTTCCCCAAACAGATCTGGCGCCAGATCTGGTCGAACAATCCTCAAGAACGGTTGAACAAGGAAATCCGGCGCCGCACCGACGTCGTCGGCATCTTCCCCGACCGCACCGCCATCATCCGTCTCGTCGGGGCCGTCCTGGCCGAACAGCACGACGAATGGATCGAAGGCCGCCGCTACCTCGGACTCGATGTCCTGGCCCGCTCACGTGACACCACCGACCCCACCGAACAGGAGGAGACCACCCCCGCAGCTCTCACCGCCTAATGAAAGCCGGATCACCGGTGACCATCCCCGCTACACCACGCGTTTGGGCTTGACCTTCAGGCCGCGAGGAGCGCATAGGGGCCGTGGTGGAACGCGAGCGGCGGTCGGTGCTGGGGCAGTTAGGGACCACAACAGAGGAGTGAGCTCGGGGTGGATTGATGCGTATGCGTCAAGTCGGAGATGGCGTGCGTTGACGCATACGCATCAACGCGAATTCGGGAGATTGACGCTTGTGCATCAACTTGATTCTTATGCATCAAATTCATGAAAAGTACTGGTAGGCAACAGTTTTCGGGAGTAAAATTGATGCATAAGCATCAAGCCCCGGGGAGGTTCTGCGATGAATGCATTTGCGGGGTCAGTCGTGACCGTCATCGAAGCGGTGTGGGCGAGCATCCGCACCGAGCACGCAGACGTTCCCGACGTGGTCGTGACTATGGCGGCCGGTTCGATCGGCTCACCACGCGGGGTGCGGTTGGGTCACTTCGGCGCGGACCGCTGGGTACGTGGTGAGGAGTGGATGCCAGAACTGTTCGTTGGCGGCGAAGGGTTCGCACTCGGTGCACGAGACGTGCTCGGCACACTGCTTCACGAAGCTGCCCACGGGGTTGCCCGCACACGAGGCATTCAGGACACCAGCCGCGGCGGGGCCTACCACAACGCGAAATATCGGTCCATCGCGAAGGAGCTCGGGTTGGCGATCGCGCGTCAGGCCAACCGTGGATGGTCGGAGACCAGCATCACCGACGCGACCGCGCGCGCGTACCGAGAACAGATCGAAGCATTGGAAGCCGTGCTCATCGCGCACCGGCGTTCCGAGCATGACCCGGGGCCAGGAGGCAAAGCCGGAACCGGAGCCAACGGCGGTGAGGATGGCGAAGGCGAGGAGGAGCGCGCCCCGCGCAGCGGGCGAGCCCTGACGTGTGAATGCAATCCGGTGCGTCGGGTACGGGCGGCCCAGCGCACGATCGACGCCGGGCCGATCCTCTGCGGGGTATGCCAACAGCCGTTCGGCGTCGCAGCGGCGTAAATCGTGCCTATGCATCAAACCGTTTGAGGCATAGACATCAATGGGGACAGCGTCTTTCGCGTCTTTAGAAAATCTATCGACCGTAAAAGTGTCGGTGCCCACCCGTACAGTCAGCGATCGTAGGACCCGGATCAGAATACGCAGGGGCAGGGCGATGGCGGGGAACGGAAACGAAGCATCGGCTGCGGGGCGCCCCGCCCGGCAGATGATGACCGCAGCTCTGACACCGGGCGGTGAGTATGTCGACATCATCGATCCGGCTGTCTTCAACAGCTGGCACCGCCGCAAAGGATTGAGCTGCCTGGGATGTAAGAACGACCTCACTGTCGTCGAACGCGACCAGAGCCGGTTCCTGCGCCACCGACCTGGCACGGTCGCGGCCGGCGGGTCCGAGGCCCACAGCGGTGAAGAAACGTTCCTGCACAATCGGATGAAGCACTGGGTGCGCAATCGACTGCGCCAGATGGGCATGACCGACGCCCAGGTCGAACAATCGGTCGGCAACCAGACCCCGGATGTCTACGGCCACTACCAGGACCGATCATTCGCCGTCGAGGTGCAATGGTCGCCGCTGGCCGAAAAGGCCGCCCGTGAGCGCACAACTGGACTGAGAACCGCTGGCGTCGACCACATCGTCTGGCTGACCCGCCACTGTGACTGGCTGTCGCACATACCGGCGCTCGGTATCGCCGACTTCGACCCACCCGACGACGAATACACCGCGTTTACCGGCTTCTACCGCGCGCACAGCCGCGGGATGCGCGAGTCGCAGCTGTCGGTGAGTTCTTTTCTGCAGCAATGGATCGACAACGAACTCGGCTGGGCTTACATCGACCTCAGCCGTCGAGGATGGGCCACCGTGACTGACTGGGAAGAACGCACCCGACAACAATCCGCCACTATCACCAACCTCAAACGCGACCTTCAAACCCGGGATGACGAGATCGGTCAGCTCAAAGCCGACCTCGGCACCAAGAGCGCCGAAGTCGACAAGGCGACAGCAGATCTCGACAAAGTCATCACGGCCGTGAATCAGCTGAAGGACAAGAATCGACGGCTCTCCACAGCCCTTCACAGCGAAACCGGCGCGGCGCGGACCGCGCGAAAACTCGCCGTCACCCTCGGGAGCATCGCAGCAATCCTGCTGGCGCTGCTGATCATGCTCTGAGCCCCCCGCTTGCGACCGGTCGCGGTGCCGACTGGCATCGCCAAGTTATGCCCCGCTGATCCGGATCAACCAACCTGTTTAGGGGAGAACGTTATGCAACGCAATCAGTTCGGCAGCCTGTGCATCGAATGCAATCGAGGGGTCGGCGCCGACGGAGGATTCATCTACGACCCCGGCGGCCGTAACCGTGTCGTATGCGACGACTGCGTTTACCTGGCCTACGGCCGCCAAAATGGGCTGCTTGCACCAACCCACCGGCCGGAAGACTCGTGAGTCAGCCGCACGGTCGAGTTGATGCCTATGCGTCAAGACGAAACGGGGCGTGTTGGCGCATGCGCATCGTTAGCTTCTGGCAAGGGTGAGGGTTGGGTCCCGTCCCAAGTCCAGGAGTGGTGCAGTAGCCATCGGTCAACATTGATCTCGAATCGGGATCTTCGACAACGCCGAGGTCGTCAGGGGTCGATGGTCCTGCTCCGCAGGTCAGGTGTTATCGGCGGGCCTGCGTACGCTTAGCGCCGTGGTCGATGCTGTCTCGGCTGCACACATTTAGCTGAAGGGAGGGGCGCCGATGCAAGCATGGGCCTTCAAGTCGGTGGGCGATGATCGGGACTGGCACAGCAACGACGGGTACCCCGATGTACCGGGTGTGCAGTACGTCTACACGAACACGGTGGGCAACTGCCGACGCGTGGATGTCGGCGACACAGCTGTGGTGCATGATCGTGCGCTCGTGCATGGTGTTTCAGTCGTGGATGCAATCACGATCGAACACGATGTGCCGGTTCAGATCAAACGATGCCCGGAGTGTGGCAAAGCCTCGGTCGGCCGGCTCAAGCGCAGTCCGACGAAGTTCCGCTGCGACCGCGGCGGCCACAAGTTCGACGATCCAGTCTTGAGCGACGAGACGCGCACCGTCTATACCGCGCATATCGCCAACCACTGGCAGGCCATCGACGGTGCCCTGTCGACAGAACGTCTCATGACAGCGAGGCCGAACAACGATCGGCAAAGCTCGATCCGACCGCTCGACATGGAGCTGCTCGATCGGTTACTCGACAGGGCCGCCGTCGTCCGTCCCACCTTGCTATCCGGACAACCGACCGGCGAGCAGGCCAAAGCATCGAAGCCAATCGCGGGTGGGCACCGGATGGTGACGTCGCGGGCACGCTACGGGCAGGACAAATTTCGGGATGCTGTGCTCCAACGCGACGGGTTGGTGTGTGCGATCACGGGCCGCTGCCATCCCACGGCGTTGGAAGCTGCGCACCTGCGCAAGTTCGCGGACCACGGAAAGCATCTGCCAGAAGAGGGCTTGCCGCTGCGGGCAGATATCCACAAGCTGTTCGATGCGGGGCTGATCGCGATCGATCCGACGACGATGGAAGTGGTCGTGTCGCCTCAGCTCGACGCCTACCCGGCCTACAGCGAGTTGCGCGGAACGCAGGTAAAGGTAGCCGGCATCAGCACGGCGGCACTGACCGACCATTTCAAAGCTGCTGTTTCCAGCTGGGGGTTGACCACGATCGTCGAGGAGTAGGCGGAGTGTCTCATGGGGGGTGGCTCTCGTTACGAGAGTGGGTCGGGTGCAGCCGTGCGGCCGAGACCTGTAAGTCGGTAGCTGCGTTGTGGGACGCGGTTACTGGGTGATCGGTGTCCGATACCGGGGTGAGGTCAGGGACCGCCCGTCGATCAGCCGTGTTCAGCTATGCGCTTACCGACTTACCGACACCGAGATTGCCATCCCCGCCGCCCGATCCCAGGACCCGATCGATTCGTCTTCGAGTTCACGCTCGTGGAGCCAAACGTCATGAGACACCACAGTTTGGGAATCTCGTTGCCCGGCTATGGGGTTCGGCGCCGGTAGGTCGCGGAGGAGACGCCGAGAAGGGTGTAACAGCCGCCGTGCATAACCGACATGTAAGCGATATCACTACGGAGCGAAGGGTACTGAGTTGGCTAAGACCGTCTTCTACAGCTTCCACTACCAGCGAGATGTGCACCGCGTCCAGCTTGTTCGCAACATCGGTGCTCTTGAGGGGCAGCCCCTACTCGGAGCCCAAAAGTGGGAAGAGGTGAAAGCGAAGGGCAACGCCGCCATCGAGGCGTGGATCGACGAGCAAATGAAGTACAAGAAGGCTGTGATCGTGCTGATCGGCCAAGAGACTGCGTCCCGTCCGTGGGTGCAGTACGAGATCAAGAGAGCGTGGGACCTGAAGAGACCACTGCTCGGCGTCCACATTTATGGCCTCTCAAGCATGGGTTCGGTTGACCGCAAGGGTGCTGACCCCTTCCTCAAGGCTGGCATCTCCGGCGTGCCGGTGTTCGACCCGACAGTCCGGAACCTGAACGGGAACATAGACTCCCAAGCAACGTACAAGGTCCTCGAACGTGATCTTGAGGGCTGGTCCAATCAAGGTGTTGTGAGAAGCTGATGAGCAGTCTCGGGTGCCCGTTCTGCGCGGTCGTGGCCGGCGAAGACCTCAGTGTTCGTGAGATCTACCGCGACGACCATACGGTCGCATTCTTTCCGCTGGAACCTGCAACCCACGGGCACACCCTTGTCATCCCGACGAGGCACGTCCCGGATGTCTGGGGACTGTTGGAGACAGAGCTGTCGCCGTTGGCGCGCACGACCATGAAAGTCGCCCAAGCGATCCGGACAGCACTGGCACCCGAGGGGCTCAACATCATCCAGTCCAATGGCCGGGCTGCGACCCAAACGGTGGAACACCTGCACATTCACCTAGTCCCGCGAGGGCACGCGGATCGTATGCCGGAGATCTGGCCCGCGGGGACCGACGAAACAGACCGGACACTGGATCAGGCCGCACTCGATATCGGTGCTGCTCTCACCCGGAGCCACCTGAACGTATCTGCGGAAGACCGCCGGCAGCACCTGGCATTTATCCAGTCGGTTGTGGCACGGATGTCCCAGGCATCCTCGACCGCAAAAGCCTGGCTTCTACCTATCGTGACCGCCGCCTACGGCTTCGCGGTCACGAAGGATGCACCTCTGACTGCCCTGCTGGGCGTGCTGGCTGTCCTGATCTTCGGGGTTCTAGACGCCAACTACCTCAAGCAGGAACGTGCGTTTCGCACTCTGTACGACAGGGTCGCCCGTGGTGGAGACATCCCGGCCTTCTCTATGAACGTATCGCTCGCTGCCACCGAGGCAACCCAAAGTAACTACTGGCCTGACCGCCGAGACCTCTGGTCGTGGGCCGTCGCGCCTGTCTACGGTCCGCTGTTGGTTGCAGGAGTAGCGATCGCAGTCCTGTGCCAATGGGTGTGGTGATCAATGCCCAGTGTTGGTGACGATCTGAGGCGATCTGTCCGCCTCTGGAAACCTAGTTTTCGACAGCAATGTATTTTCACTATTTGCTCGTCAGGCAGCACTATTAATGCTGGTCAGCACACGGTTCGGAGTGTTTGATCTCATAATCCATTGGTCGTGGGTTCGAGCCCCACCCGCCCCACAAAACCCCTGATGAGCAGGGTGGATGGGTGCTGGAGACCTGGCCTGGAACGGCCAGGTCTCCATTTACTCTCCGTTTTCGTCCGGGAGCCGAAACGCGTCGAACCGATCCCGGGCGTCAGGGCCTTGGTGGGTTCGTTCGATGTAGTGCCGTCGGGTGACTGCCTCGGTGTTGCCCAGCTGCGCTGCCGCGACGGCGACGTCGGATTGGCCACCGTCCTCGTCCTCCGACAACTGTGTTCCCACGGTCTTGCGGGCGGCGTGCGGGTTCGTGGGGATGTCGGTGACGCCGATCCGGTTCAGTGCCCGCAGCAGCTGCTTGCGCACGTTGCGCGGGTCGCGCAGTGTGCCACGTGTAGACGGGAACACGAGGTCTTCTGGATCGTTGGGGAGAAGCGTGCGTCGGGCTCGTAGCCGTGTCACCGCCCAGGCGGGCAGTATGAGACGCCGCTTGCCGTTCGGACCTCCCTTGGGATGGGGTTGGATGATCATTCCGCCGCCGCGCAGCCGGACGACAGTGCCCTCGACGAAGACGGTTGGCTTGGCTGCATCGAGGTCGAAGTGCTTCCACTTCAAGGCCATGGCTTCGCCGATGCGGCAGCCGGTGGCGAGTAGGAGGTCTACCAGGTCGGTGATCCCGTTGACGCTGGCGAGTTCGTCGTCGCGCAGGCCGCTGCGGATGCGCTGAACCTCCTCGACCGACCACGCGACTACGGGCTTGTCCTCGACGATGATGGGCGCGAGGAGTTTGACGATGTTTCCGGGACTGGCGCCGTAGCGGCTCGCGATGGTCCACATCCCGGACAGGCAGGTCTTCGCCAGTTTCGCGGTTGGCTTGCTTGCCAACGTTGTCGCCCAAGTCGTTGAGAAAGCCTTCCAACACGGCGGTCGTGCATTCAGCGACTCTGAGTTTCCCGAGCCTGGGCACGATGTAAAGGTCGAGCACCTCGCTATAGCTCCACTGGAGCGTGAACCCGGAACCAGCGCAGCACAGACCGAAGCTACACCACGTCAAAGCGGAGCATCGGCAACCATCACACCCGTAGTTCCTCTCTACCTGCAACGACACCGACGCCGAGACTGAAAATCGCTACAGCACCAACCTTCTGGACGAGGCACTAGCTAGCCGAACAGCTGACGCATGCTTGGTGGTGCGGGTCTAACCGGCGGGTGACTCGTGTGGCGCTAGATCCCAGTCGACACTCGACCTCCGCCACACAGACCCATCATCGCTCACGTAACCTGGGCGGAAGCCAGCCTGGTCGGCACTCCTGCCTCCACCAAGGGCCTGCATCGCCAGACTCGGCGTGTCCGCGATGAACCTCGTCCTCGTTTATTGCTCGGTGAATTCCTTAGTCCAGGACTACAATTCGTGATCACACCCGTCGGACGAGTGGGAGGGGAAATCTTGTCGGGCCTCGCTGCGCCCCCTCCCTTGGTCGACCGTACCGACGAGCTTTCCCAACTACTGGATCACGTACACCTCGCGATACAAGCCAACGAAAGCGCTGTAGTCGTCCTGCGCGGTGAGGCCGGCGTCGGCAAAACCAGCTTGCTGGCGACCTTTGCCCACCGCGCGGTGCAACAGCACGCGGAGGCTGGTCTGTTGTCCGGTTATGGGCAGGCGATGCTGAATTCCCTTGCCTCAGACTCTTTTCAAGCCGTCCGAGAGTGTCTCCGATCTCTGACCTCATCGGCCGAGCGTTCTGGATCGCGGACTCGACTCGACCGGGTCGCATCGTCCTTCCGCCAGCACGCCCCGGACTGGATCGAGTCGGTTCCCGTAGTCGGCCAACTCCTTGCAGCGGGTGTGCGCACCGGGCAAGCCTTTGCCGCATCCGGCCACGATCGGACCGAAATCGACAGCAGACTCGACCAACTCCTACGCCTCATCGAAGACCTGCTCACCGACAGCCCCGTGCTGATGGTCCTCGACGATCTGCATTGGGCCGACACCGCCACCATCGACTTGCTGACCACGATCGCGCTTCGGGTCAAAGGTCCGTTGATCCTAGTCTTGGCCTACCGCCCTGATCAGCTGCACTCGGCCGAACAGACACATCCGTTGCAGCGGGCAGTGTTTCGGCTGTGCCGGTACCGCCCGGAGACCGGGGTGATAGATCTGCCCAGGTTGTCGAACTCGGATACAGAACTGCTTGTGCGCCAGGCCGCGAGCGGCACCGCCGTCGCCCGTGACGTGGTGTCCAGGATTGTCCGCCTGAGTGCGGGCAACCCATTGTTCGCCGAGTCGTTGGTGCGTCTGGGCGATCGGGCGGGCAGGTCAGCACCGCGGCAGATCACGGCGGTCCTGGAAGAGCGGTTGTCGTATCTGACCGGAGCGGATCAGCAACTGCTCGAGATCGCTGCGTTGATCGGGTACAGCTTCGAGGTCGACTACCTCGCACAACTAGCCCGCATGGATATCGACGACGTATACGAGCGTCTGCATCTGCTGTTCACCGAACACGGACTGGTGCGGCCCGCGGAGCCGCGCGCCGACTTCGACCGTTATCTCATCCACCATCCGCTGTTCGCCCAAATCCTGCGCGAGCGTGGGGCTTCCAACGCACCTCGCTGGCGACGACACCACTCCCGCCTGCTGGAGATCCTGGAGGCCGAACCGGACTGGGACGACGAATTACAGGTCCGGGCCGCGGCGGTAGCCGTTGCCGCAGGCAACCGCGCGAAAGCCGGCGCGCTGGCGTTGGCTGCGGCGCGCCGCCAGTTCACCTTGGGCGCAGTGTCCAAGGCTCGTGACCTCGCGCGAATCGCCGTCGAGCAGACACCATCATTCAACGCATACGCATTGCTGGCCGAATGTTTGTCGGCCGAGGGCGATCATGTCGGTGGCACCGAAGCCTGCGCAGCGGCACTCGCCTGCGTCGGGACCGAAACGGTAGCCCCAGCGCTCGAGGCGCACGTGCGGCTGCTGTGGGCCCGCAACCTGCGCATGACATGCCGCTGGGATCAGACCAGCCAGGTGCTCGACGGGCTGATCGCTGCCCATCCCGAACCGAGCGACATCCGGGCGCAGGCGCTGATCCTCAAGGCTGAAGTCGAATTGTGCGGTCCGATACAAGACACATCGTGGTGTATCGAGCTGTGCGATGCGGTCACGGCGATGGGTGCCGACGCGGAAGTGCAGTCGCGAGCATATGGGCATCGCGGACTCGCCCACCTGGCTGCCTACGAGCCCGTGGATGCTGAGCGCTGGCTGACGCTCGCGATCGAGGTGGCTCGGACAACCGGGCACCCATACGCCGAATACGAAGCGCTGCACTGGTTGAGCAAGAAGACTATGGCTTGCCTGGAACTCGACCGCTCCTGGCAGCTGCTCGAAGAGTTGGCCCAGATGTCGCAAACCTCCGGGGTCGCCAGCGAGAATCCGCCACATTTGCGTGATTCCAGCCGCGTCCTCGGCCTGCAGCACCGGCTCACCGAATCCGCCGAAGCATTCGCCCGTTACCTCGATGTCAGCCTGCCTTCGGCACTCGGTCGGGTCGCAACCACACTGGCCTGCCAGATCCGCGAACTCGAAGACCTGTACGGGCCAATCGCTGGAGAGCGTCTGCTCATCGAACTCCGCAACGCGTGCCGTGAGGATCTTATCGCCGCCGACCGATGCAACCGACTCGCCGACTACCTGCGCGCACTCGGTCACCGGGCTCGCGAGTGGGACCCCGTCGCATTCGCCGTCACGGAGTTCGGCGTCGCACAAGACGATGCGCAGGCCGCAGACGCGATCTTCCGGTTCGATGTGCCCAGCCTGTCCCAACTACGCACCGCGGTCCGAAGCAACGGAGCCGGGTCGTGAAATCTGCCGCGTATGAGGAATTCGCTCTCGCGCCCGGCCTGATCCAGCTCAACCATGCCTCCTACGGCCTCACCTCACGACAGGTGATGATCGAAGCCGAACGCATCCGCGGGCACATCGAATCCGACCCGACCCGCCACCTCGGCACCGAACTCACCGAACGCCTCACCGCCCAAACCACTCTCACGGCAACAACATTCGGCATCGATCCGGACCGAACAACGTTGTGCACCAATGCCACATCCGGCGCGGCTGCGATCATCGAGTCGCTTCCACTGGCGGGCGACGACACGGTCGTCGTGCTCGACACCGAATACTCCTCTATCCAGCGAGCTTGGGAGCTCGCGTGCGCCAAGACCGGTGCACGCCTGATCATCATTTCGGTGTCGCTGCCATTCCACGGTCCGCAGCAGTTACTGGACGAGCTCGAGGCTCGCGTCCCGGACTCGGTGACGTATCTGCAGATGAGCCTGATCTCCTCATCGGCGGCCATCCGGCTACCCGTAGCCGACATCTCACAGTGGGTGCGACGCCGCGGCGGCCAACTGATTCTCGACGCGGCCCACGGTCCCGGCCACATCCCCATGGCCCCGACGGAATGGGGCGTCACAGCGATGTTCGGCACCCTCCACAAATGGCTACCCACACTGCGACCCGTCGGATTTCTTTGGCTCGCACCGGAACTCACGGCCCAAGTCCGGCCCGCCGAAGTATCCTTGACATGGGACTCTCCTGACCTGATCGAACGATTCTCGTGGCCGGGAACGTTCGATCCCGTCCCACGCCTATGCCTCGACACCGCAATAGCGCAGTGGAACCGATGGCGCGGCGGCGACCAATTCTCCTACTGTGAGAAGGTCGCTGACAACGCATCCGATGCCATCACCGGCCTCGGCGCACGACCGACCGCGACCACCGAATACCTGCCACCACGGATGCGATCGTTCATCCTCGACGGTGTGACCGTGGCCGAGGTCAAAGCAGCCCTGCACCCAGCCGACGTGCGAACATGGGTCGGTCCCGGTCCAGCAGGTGAATGCCTGCTGCGGATATCCACCCACATCTACAACGACCAGCACGACATCGAAACCCTCACCACCCGGATTCAGGAGGTACTCGCCCGATGATCGTGCCCGCCATTCCCAACCGGCTCGAGAAGGCGATCATCTTCCTGCGCGGCGAGCAGGACGGACGATCCTGGCTCGATGCGCTGCCTGCGCGCATCGCCAACTACGCCCGGCAATGGGATCTGGCCCTCGACAGCATCGCTGACAGCGGAGCCATGTCCTGCTGCGTCTACTGCACAGCTCCTAACGGCACGCCAGCGGTGCTGAAGATTCCCGTCGACCAAGAATCCGGACACACCGAGATGGCGCTCCTCGAACGCTGGGCCGCAGCAAACTCCGCACCAGCAGTCCTGCAGCGCGCCAGCACATCCGGAGTGTTCCTGATGACTCGCATCATCCCCGGCGCCATCGCCTGGCCCGACAATGACGGCACCGACTCAACCCAATTCGGTGAGCTACTCACCCAGCTGAATCAACCCCACCTGCCGGAACCACCCGAGCTGAAAGACCTCGCCGACATCGCGCACATGCGCATGGACTGGGCCCGTGAACGATTCGCCGACCCCCAATACGCCGAAGCGATGAAGCGATTCGGCGCCACAACGCATCTCGCACACGCCGAGAACGTACTGGACGCACTGCTGCGCACAAGCTCGGCCCGGCACGTGCTCCACGCAGACCTGCAAGCCAAGAACATCCTTCAAGGCCCCAGCACCTGGTACGCCATCGACCCCCTCGGCGCTGTCGGTGACATCAACGCCGAAGCAGCCCTGTGGATTGCGATCCAGAACGGCCCTACCTCCATCTCGGAACGACTGGATCACCTGAACAGTCACCCGCTACTGGACCACGTCCGTTTGTGCGCGTGGACATTCGTTTTCGCTGTCGCCGAATATCGCCCCTATCTACCGGCCCCTGCCGAACGGATAGAGATCTTCATCGAGAACGTCGATCCTATGCGGATCCTCGACGAAGTCGGGACCGTTTGAACTTGGGGGGTTCAAGCTGGACAGCTCCACCGTTGACTGGGGCGTATGGGTACGTTCAAAGCTGATCTGGAGGAGCTGGGAAGACTGCCCCCAGCCTGCGTCGAGGGCCTGGACTGGCTGACAGAGGTCGACACCACCATCGGCGCATGGTGCCCAGATGCCGGCTAGGACAACGGCCAACCCGACACCGTGCGCAGACTCAACCTGCTTGCCACGACGTCCTAGCCCCAGCAGGACACGCCGATGCTCGAGGAGTGGATCACCGATCTGCAACGGCGGGCAGCCAGCGGCAGGCGTTGCTCGAGCCCGCGCACCGCTGGGAACTCGTCGCCGCCTGCCCGGCCTGCGGAGTCCGCACCGTCCATCGGCCCGACGCCAGCGGTGAACTCGTCCGCCAAGCGGCCCTTCAGGTCACCGTGGACGGCTGCATCTGCCAAGCCTGCCGCACCACCTGGGCACCCACCCACTACCACCTCCTTGCCGCAGCGTTGGGGTGTGAACTTCCCCAAAGAGCAATTCGGGCTGGTCGCGGTTCTTCGAGTACATGGCCGACTCGCCCGGCCGCGTCTACACGATCGCCGCGATGATGGCCCTGCGCAAGGGTTTCCACGACACCAGATCCTGGTTCTCTCATGAGATCACCGTCCGCGACGGCGCACGCTATGTGATCGGTGAGAACGGGCACTGGTTCCTCGGCGACCGCATAGGCGCCACCGCACCCGGCGACGACACCTACACCATCCGCGTCGACCGCGTCCGCGAACTCACCCTCGCCTGGGACCGCGACCAATTCCCCGAATGGCGGCCTGTGATCGGCGACCCCACCAGCAACAAGGACCGCGGCCAACGCACCCTGGACATGGTCTCGGACCTCGTCTCCGGTGTGCACGAACTGGGGGTCCTCGCATGAGCTCGGACGGACAGTTCCCCACCCGCGACAACTGCGACCTCACCGACCCCGAAGAAGCCTTCCTCTGGATGCTCGTCGGCCTGCCCGGATTGAAGGGCGCGCCACCGCTGCTGCCGATCCAGCATCTGCGGCAGGTCTCGCGCCGGTTGTGGGATTGCGGTGCACGCCCGGTAAAAGACCCGGTCATCAAATACCGGCCCCCGCGCGCCGGCGATCCTCACTGGCTGGTCTCACCGGGGACGTGGGCTGATATCGATGAGCCAGACCCCGAGGATGTGTTCGACGTGCGGGAGTTCGTCGCCTCGCTGCCATTGCGCCAGCGCCAGCAGCTCGCCGCCGCACTCGGTCTCACAGGCACAGTGCCCGATGAGGAACCCGCTCCGATGCTGCCGGTGACGATTCGACCCGCGAATGATTCACAGGCTCAACGACATTGAAACCGACCTTGAACAACGCCGCCAACGGGCACACGAGGAAGGGTGGCTCGGTGAGATCGAAGGCATCGACCTCACCCTGACCTTCCTTCGCCACAAACGCGACGACGCCAGCCGGCTGTCCAACCGCACCACAGCACTCGGGACACCAGAAGTCCCGACCCGTTGAGGGTTGACCGCGGTGTGGGCCAAAATCGTCGCCGCCACGGACGCGGACCGCGCACCCGATGCAAGGCCCATGGCCGGTTCGGTCAGCGCGGTATGCGGCAGTAGCGGATGGTGACGCGCCTGGCTCAGATGCTCGTCGGCCGAGGGTTGGTCGGAATGAGAATGTCCTCGCTCGCGGTGAAATCATTGCCGCGCAACCGGACACCTCGCCTCGAATTGCTGGCGTGATCACCGCCATCGATATCCCAGCACAAGCCATCGTGTATGAAGGTGGAGCCCTCACGGGTGATCGATTCGACCAACGGCAGTGAGTTTGTGGAGTGAAGATGCGTGCACTGGTGATGACCGCCCCCGGCGGCGCGGAAAACTCTGAGATCCGCGAGGTGGACACGCCTCGACCGGCTGCGGGCGAGGTCAGCATCGACGTCGCCTGCGCGGGACTGAACTTCATGGACGTGATGGCCCGCCGCGGCGATGCGGGCTACGCGTCGTCCTGGCCATACCGCCCGGGGCTGGAAATCGCCGGCACCGTACGCGAACTGGGCGCCGGGGTCACCGATCTCACCGTTGGTGACCGGGTCGCCGCGGTTGCGCTCGGCGGTGGTGGATTCGCCGAAGTCACCACAGCCCGAGCCGAACTCACCGTCCCGGTGCCAGCCGCGGTCCCGTTGCAGCTGGCCGCCGCCGCCCCCCTCGGCCTGGCCACCGCGTTACTGCTTCTCACCGAAGCCGGACGTTTCACCCCCGGTGACACAGTGCTGGTCCACTCCGCCGCTGGTGGCATCGGTAGCGCGGTGGCACAGTTGGTGCCGCTACTCGGTGGTGGCCGTCTCCTGGGCACCGTCAGCCGCGCGGGCCGGCCAGTGCCTGGCTACGACACCGTCTTTGTCCGTGGCAGCGACCTGGCCGAGCAGATCCGCGCGTCGAACGACGGCCGCGGCGTCGACCTCGTGCTCGACCCGCTCGGCACCGACGCCCTGGACCTGGATCTCGCGGTCACCGGCCCTACCGGCCGAATCGTGTTGTTCGGCAATGCCGGGGGCGGCGCACCCGCTTCCCTGCCGCCCTTCGGCCGTTTGCTGGGCGGCAATCTGACCCTCACCGGCTTCAGTCATCGTAGTCTCGTGACCGGCGCACCGGAGAAGGTCGCCGCCGCTACCCGCCGTGTGCTCGATTACCTCGCCGAGGGCGAACTCTCGCTCCCGGTCACCGAACTGCCCTCACTGGACGACGTCACTGGCGCACACGACCTGCTGGCATCGGGTCACGGGGCGGGCAAGTACGTCGCCCGCATCAAGTAGCGACGCCCGCTGCCTGCATTCGGCAGAAGCGCGTGTCCACCTGGGATGCGCGCTTCTCGGCATGAGAGTGCGTCGCTAACCGTGCCGAGCTGGCGCAGCGTGCGGCCGTTCTATGGTGAGCGCTGCGGCCGATTCGGTTGAGCTGCTTGCCAAGTGCAGTGAAGAAGTCCGCGCCCACGCATGCAATAGACCCGGCGCATTTCCTGCCAGCTCCAAGCCGCCATTCTTCACGCGCAACGGCACACTGCTGGCATTGAACACGGCGTCCGGCATCGAGATCAGCCGTCCTAAGTCGACGACAACGCGCATCGGCGGGTCCACCACGCGATACGAGGGTGGGTCGAACTCATCCTGCCACTCATCGAACATAGATTCGAATAGTAGACCGTGTGATCTGTCCCGGGTCGTGCGCTGACGCTGCACTTCGATCAACCTTGGCAACCAGCGAACGGAGGCAAATGTCCTATGGAGACGGTCACGACGATCGCTCGCGCCGCCGCGCCCACCATCCCTGCGGTGAGGGCTTTCGCGCCATCTATTCCGGTCCTTGGTATGGCTGCCTGTCGGGTTCCAGCCTGTCACCCGATCGTGCAGCAGTCCCGTCGTGCGCAATACTGGGATTGAACCTGGGCCGCCCTGGAACGCATCAAGATCGCGATGTGTACCGATTGACAGCAATGTATTTTACTATTTTGCATACCGCTGACCGGTGTATTGCCTGGTCAGGACAGTGTTTGTAGTGTTTGCTCTCCGAGCCCCACCCGCCCCACACCCGCTGACCAGCGGGTTTTTGTGTTTCTGCCGGGCGAATCGGCGGACCGAGGAACCGCCGGATTCCGAGTCCGTTCGCGGGGCACTGATGGGACTGTGTGTGAGAATCGACGACTCACGATGGTGGCGAGCTGACCTCCGCCCACTCGGTCGGTGAGTAAGCCTGTACCGCTACAGCGCAAACATCTCCATCGCAGATGTACTCCGCCAGCGCTGTCTGCACCGCCAGCTGGCGTTGCACGCGGCTCATGCCAGCGAACACCTCGCCGACTGCAATCACAACGAACTGGTTGGGAGTGCCCGAGACCTGCACTTCCTGGAGTGACAACCTGGTTCGAAGCTTCGCTTCGAACTCGCTGAGACATAGACCGTGGTCGGGCCACTGGGATTCGCTGGTGCTCACCGTCTATACGCCCTTCGGGCCTCTGCCGTCACGGATCTTGGCGACGTACTCGCGGGTGAATCCGCTATCGCGGGCGATGGCGGACGGGCCGACGAGCCGGAATGTGAATACTGTTCGCGAACATAATTCATGTTAAGGGGTCTGGCGTGACGCTACAGCGCGTCCTCCGGCCAGCCTGACGGAGCCCAAGTCCTTACCGCCTAAGGTCTGAACTCGGTCCGCCCATCAGGGGCAGTTGAGTGGAGGGATTCGAAGAATGAAGTTCGAGAAAATCACTGCTGCCGTTTTTATGGCCATCTCGGCCGTGGGTATCAGTGCGGCAACCGCCCATGCAGAGCTGGCCGTAACGGAGCAGCCGACTGCGGTGAGTGCGGGGGACACGACTTCCGGTGTGGATCACGGAATCAACTACCAGATCACCGTTTCGCCAGTCGACAGGGTCATTGTCTCCACCGTCGAGAATGGCAAGTTCGAGATCGCGCAGAACGGTGCGGTGGTGCTCGAGTCCAGCGACGGAGCGGCGGTGACACCGACCCCGACGGCAGAAGATATTGCGCAACTGAACGACATCAGCTCCTACGACCGGCTCAAGGAGCAGATCAACAAGAACCTGCCTGGCGTCGTCGGCGGTGCCCTCGTGGGCGGCATCCTCGGGGCGTGTATGCCCCTGATATGGGGGATCAGCATCCCCGTGGGGGCGCTGATCGGTGGAACCATCGGCGGATACGTCGTGGGCGGCCCCGAGTTCCTCGACGCCGTACAGGCGTTCGCCGCCGGCCAGCCGTGATCATGGGCAGGTGAAATAGCGGCCAACTGGTCAGGGGTTGCGGAGTATCTGCGAGAAATCGGGGTTCCGGTAGTAATCGCCGAGAATCCAACGAAGTTCGGCATATCTACTGGTAGGGGTGATGATCTATCGGCAGCGCCTCTTTGGACCCGGCGTCACGACCGATAGCAACCTCAGCTGCGGTTGCTCCGATATCCGCCCGATTTTCGGAGAGTACTACGGCGAGGTTGATAGCGGTACATCTCGACGGCGCGCAGACCGGAGGCTGACCTACGGCAACCGTCGAACGGAGAACTTCCCTGTTGGTGCTGGCGCCAGCAGGGAGTTCTCCGTTTGGGGTCCTGGCGACAAGTAACTCGACGAAGTCACACTCCTCTGATCGCAGTAATCGAATCGTCAAGTGCGGAAGTCCGCCAGGCTCGCTTCCGAACTGGCTTCAGTCGTGAAATCCGGCGTCAGTTGGTCGCGAATTCGGGCATCGGGTCGGGCCGCCCGGCGACCCGATTCTGATCGCGAAATTCGGCACCACCCCGGCAGGTGTGTCGCCGGAGGTGGTGTCGAATCGGTGCGTCCAACGTAGGAAACCGAATGCGGGTGGGCACCGGGGATGGTCAGGCGCACAAGGCTCGGGTGGAAGGAACGACGTCACCGATCCAGCGGCGGAGCTGGGTTTCGTCGGCAGATTCCGGCCAGTACACGAAGGTGTCGAAGCCGGTTTCCATGGCGAGATCAACCAGAATGTGGGCCCAGCCCGCGGCGTCGGTGCGAATCGGTTCCTCGCCGCGCAGTGTGACCGGCCCCGGAGTGTCGGTGATCGTTCCGACGAGTTGTGCCATCCGGGTGATGTCGGCCGGGTTACGTCCCGCGTCGATCGCGGCGGTAGAGATGATGTCCTGTGTCGCTTGCCATTTCTCGTACGGTAAATAGTGCGGGATGGGCGCGGCCCACCCGTCGGCGATACGCCCGGTGAGGGCGTTGGCCTTCGGGCCGACGCTGCCGAACCAGATTCCGACCGGGTGCGCGGGCGCGGGTCCGGACTGCACGCCCTTCACGGTGTAGTGCGTGCCTTCGACTTTCGCCTTCGTCCCCGGCCGCCACATGGCCCGGATGATCGCGGTGGCCTCCTCGAGCGCCTGCAGCGCTTCGGGATTCGACCGCACTGGGCCGCCCATGGCGCCGATCGCGGGCCAGAACGCGCCCGCTCCCATAGCGAGTTCGAATCGCCCGCCGCTGAGCAGATCCAAGGTCGCACTCTGCTTCCCGAGCATCGCGGGCCCGCGCAACGGCAGGCTGGCCACATCCGGAAACACCCGCAGCCT
The DNA here is from genome assembly GCF_045208035.1 of Nocardia sp. NBC_01009. NCBI lineage: Bacteria > Bacillati > Actinomycetota > Actinomycetes > Mycobacteriales > Nocardiaceae > Nocardia > Nocardia sp. NBC_01009. The sequence continues at coordinate 3,282,506 of NZ_CP108695.1, forward strand.
TTCGGTTTCCGCCAGCACCGTGGCGATCACCGCGAACGTATCGGCCAGCCCGCCCGAGTACGGATGATCCTGGATGCCGAGCAGGTCCAGGCCTTCCCGGTCCGCCACCCTGGCCATCGCGCGTAGCTGCGGCAGCTCGGTCGCCGTCGGCGCCAACTGAATACCGAATCGTAGGTTCACACCGCGATCATGCCAGCCGCGTCAGCGCGCCTTCAGCCAGTCCGCGACCGTCTCGATGACCTCGGGGTCGACGTGTCCTGATCCTTGCGAGAGGGACGGCGTACGGCACCGCGGGCGCGGCCAGCTTGTGTCAGAAGGCGGTGTTCCTTGACGGTCCAGTGGTTCGATCCGGCCGCCTGTTCGAAGCAGTGTGCTCGGTGGACGTCGTCGACGCCGCGCCTCGAGAGGTTCAGGTGGAGTTGGTTCGAGCGCTGGAATAAGGATCGTGTCAGGTATGGTCTTTCCGAATTGAACGGACTAGCGGCACGGATCACGATGCCATGATCCGTGCGGTGTCGTTTGCCATCGGAGGTTTGCACCAGAGCGGCAAGCCATGGACTGCTAATCCATTGGTCGTGGGTTCGAGCCCCACCTGCCCCACAAAACGCGCTGACCAGCTGGTTTTTGTTTTTCTGGAGAGGTTTCGATCTAGAATCCGGGCCACGAGCAGATCGAGCGGGGGTGGTGACGGTCCAGGCCCAGAAACCCCTTCTCGGTGGTCAGACCAACCACCCGTTCTTTCGGTGGTGCTGGTAGTAGTCGTCCTCGTCGTCTAGATCATGCGGGGTGTATAGCGCATCCCGATTAGGCTTGCGTGTTCCTGGAATGACGTGTCCAGTGGGACCCGCAGGAGCGGGCCGGGGCTGTGGTGGTTCGGGCGTGAACGTATGTGTCGGGGGCGCAGGAGGTTCGACTGCGGCGGGAACCGGGTAGAGCGCATCCAGATCGGGGGCCTGTGGCGCCGTCTCGGATTCTCGAAGGTCTGGCTCCAGTGCATCGGATCGGGATTCGAACAGTGCACGCGCCGCTCTTTGCGCCGCCTGAACGATCGCAGTCTCCAACCGCATGACGGTGCTTCCACGAAAGACGCTCGGCGAAATATCAATGGCGGTAATGATTCCCATCGAATTCACCGTTGCTCGGATCGTCCGGTCGTTCGAGGTCCCGTGGCCGCCGACCTCCGCACGAAGGGCGTCAGGACGTGGTGCAGGAATCAGGGTTGTGGGCGACAGTTCCGGGTTCGCCTCCGCCAGGTCCGAGAAGTCTCTGCGGATCGCGGCGCTCGGCGCCGTCGCCTGTTTTCTGGACGGAGCTACGTTGCGGGTGGCTTGCTGGATGGCCGCTACCAGCGAGCCAGCGAGGTATTGCGGACTGCTACGGCGAAAGACTTCTGGAGCGAGGCGCACTGTCTTCACCGCTCCGGTCGCACTGACCACGACTTCGACCAAGCCGTCCTGGGATTGTGCTGTGGCGGAGATGGAGGACAGTTGTCTGTTTGCCTCTTCCAGTTCGGCCTCCCGCCGATCGATCTCGGCCAGCAGAGCCTGGGGGTTGAACTCGTCCACGTCACACTCCCACACCCGTATCTGTTGCCGTCGATGGTAGCTGTGGCCTGTGGAGTCTTGCGCACTGCCCCTTGGGGATTGGGCGCGGTCGGATAGCATGCGTTGTCCTGCAACAAGATTGGGAGAGGCTACGTGGCCGATGTACTGAACGTGCCGCCGACCGAGGACTTCACGGCCTTCAACACATTGCTGGCCGAACAGGCCGAGCACTTCGCGCCGATGATCGACTGGGCCGGCAAGGAGTGTACGGAATCCGAAGGCTTGGATGGCCTGTTATCGCTCTTGAAGCCACATGTGCATGAGCCTGCGGATTTCTTCGCGGAAGAACTGAAACAATGCCAGGCCGGTATGGGGACAATCCAAGGGAAGATCACCATTGTCGACGATCGATTCGGCGCCCAGGATAGGGCCAGAGCCGCTGATATTGTGAAGCTTTTTCCCGATGACATCTCTTCTTTTCCGGATATCTCCGCGATACCGGGAGCGTCGTCACTAGGCAATTTCAATGACGAGAGTGTCACGCTGAAGGCACCCGAGAAGCCGGACTCGATCAACAAGGGCCTGCTCGGGCATCTGGTGGAGTACCGTAGTCCACTCAAGGCTAAGGGCATCGGTGGAAAATGGTCAGCGGTAATGGGTGGTAATCATCTATGGATCGCGGACAAGGCATATAAGATGGTGACCGGGGACAGTCTCATAGATAAACTGTTCAAGCCCTTGGCTGGCGACTGGGATCGTCTCATGTATCTGCACGACGCATATGACACGCTGGGTGACGCGTGCTACACCGTCGCGGCGACATTGCGCAAGGGATCCTGGAAGCTAGGTGGTGAATGGCAAGGCGAGACAGGCAAGGCATTCGACTCGTACATGTTCCGCTGGACTAGTGGCATCGGTGGCATAGGGGATGGAGCAAAGGTGGTTGCAAATGCTTATAAAGCAGGTTATGAGGCAATTGTAAATCTGGTGAGGGTCGTCGTATCCGCGATCGATCGCGCCATCAGTACCGCCATCAAGGCGCTGGCTGAAGAAGCTCTGAAAATGATTGCCGGCGACGCGGCAATCATAGCCGTCGGCGGAGGCCCGGAAGACCCGCTCGCCGATATTGTGGCCGCAGCATGGACTGCCTGGCGAATGGTCAAGATATACGAGAAAGTCAAGTTGGTGGTCGGTATCGTGGCGACGATATACCAGACTTATCAATTGATCGAGGCGGAAGCCGCAAAGATTTGGGATGAAGCGAAGCATTCCATCGAGGGCTTAACCACTAGCGTAAGTATCGGCAGCGTGGTCCAGGACGTCGAACAGCGCGGGTTTGCGTTCGAAAAGAACGTTGCGTGGACGCCGCTGCTCGGCGTCGGCCGGATGACGATGCTGCCTTCGGCGACGGGGTAGACGGTGCTGGAAAATATTTCCGAGTTCAAAGTGGTCGCCAGACTTGGAGTCCGCGACACCACTTTTGACGTCTTGGTGCCCGGATCTGGTAGGCCCGTGGCTCGAATTCACCGACGCGACAAGTTGTCATCATTGGTCTGGGGTGATGATCTGGATTGCGACCTGGGTGTGTATACCGGGCCGAATCTCGATTATCGGGCCGGTTCAATCAACTCCCGCTCCGCATACGACGCGGACGGTAGAAGTGTCGGATATGTCGATTCCCGGAAGACCCGTTTGGGTAGCCTAGGTCGTATCCGAGAATTGCGCCAGGATGGGTTGGGTAAACTTGTCGGGAAAGAAGTCGGCGCCAGCGCGAAGTTTATGAGTCGGCGCGGATTGGATTTTGTCCCACTCGCTGGTCTCGCAACCATGATCGCCAAGGTGGATGTTCATTTTCGCAGCGATTCAAGCCCTGGCTTCGATATGGTCAAGCCCTTCGGCCGGGCAGGGACCAACTACTTTTCTGTGCACGATGCCCGTATCAATCGGCTCCTGATGCTCTGCTGTATTTTCGAGGAATAGGCGAGCGTCAGCGGGGTCGGGTTGATCCAGCGGGCGATGATGAAGTCGGTGATCGCGGTGAGGTTCACCCGAGTGGTGGACAGGTGGCGTCGCGGTTTCAGGCAGCTCGCGGTCCTGCAGAACATGGATGGCCTTGACGATCCGGGTGGTCTTATCCGGGCGGCAACGCAGCGACCTGGGCGCCGTCGACGAGATCGTGTTCGTTAAGGACGCCCCGCCGAGCAGTGGCAGGCGGCCCATCTGCAACGACGTACCGGTGTCGCGCCGGTTCGCCGATCTCCTCCTGGCACGCGGGCAGCCGATTTCGCCAAAGCCAATGCGGCCCAACTATTGAGACGACCGACGAGACCTGGCGAACACTGTTCGTGCACAAGCCGATCCTTTCGCCTGGCGCGAACGATACTGCGCCGACATGCGGACGCGAGTGCTGGTCGGCCCCGAGGACTACTTCGACGTCGACCCCACCTACCGGCTCTTCATCTGGCCGACCGACGTCCGCGCGGCCTGCAGCCCGGACCTGACACCTTCCCCCAGGCTGGTCGGCATCCGCTGGCGCCGCCGAGTGCCAGCGTGCCGACCGGGCGCGCCGGAGAGAAATCGAGTAGTCGAATACTCGCAACAAAGAGCCTGGTCAGCGAACAATCGGTGGACGAGGCGCACCGTGTCCGCGGCCGGTCAGGCGCGGGGCGCGTCGACAGTTGAAGCGCAGGGCTCGGTAATGCATGACGTCAAAGTGGTAGACGGATCTGCTCGGGATCCTTGTCAGTTCGGAGGCCGCGCCAGCTGGGGTGGCGTAGCCCGTCACCGGTGAACTCTCGGTATTCGACATCACCGACCAGTCGGGGCCGGACCCAGTGTGCAGCACCAATGCTGGCCGGAGGTGGCTGGATGTCGAACGGGCTGTTCGGTTGTGTCAACGAGTCGAGCTCATTGCGCAGTTGGCGGCGGGTGGCCATGGTGAATCCCGTCCCGACGTTGCCGATGTAGACGAGCCGGCTGGCGCTGTCGTAGGCACCGAGGACGAGTGATCCGAATGTTGCCGCCGTCATCCTGGTGCCTGGCATCCATCCGGCGATGACGGCTTCGGTGGTCTTCCAGAATGGGGATTTGATCCAGGCCGGTGATCGGCGCCCAGACTGGTAGGTGGAGGTGGTCTGCTTGGACATGATGCCTTCGCGGTGATGCTCACGAGCCATCGCCATCAGCCGGTCGGCTTCCAGGTCCACCCAGAACGGTGGCACGGTGACCAGAGGTCCGGAGAGTTCGAGGTCGTCCAGTCGGCGGCGGCGCGCGAGGTACGGCATCGTCATCGTCGACTCGCCGTCAGCAGACAATAAGTCGAAGAGATAAAGCCGGACTGGCACCGTGCGAATCAGTTCGTTGGTGGGACGAGTGACGTGCATACGCCTCTGTAGCAAACCGGATGACGGTGTGCCGGAGGCGGTTTGCGCGACGATCTCGCCATCGACAACAAGCTGCCGACTGCCGGACAGATTTGCGAGCGCAAAGGCTAGCTCTGGGTAGGAGTCGGTGACGTCATGACGATTCCTGTTGTACAAGCGGCACTCGCCGCTCTCACAGAGAGCAATTGCGCGGGCGCCGTCCCATTTCATCTCGATGGCCCAGCCAGCCGTGTCCGGTGGTTGCCCTTCGATGGCCAGCATCGGCGCTGGCACTGTCACCATACAATCAGCGTATCTCCAGCAATCTGCTTTCCGGGCTGGCGTTCGAGAAATGCACCCCGTCTCTGGGTGGTCGGGGCGGTGACCTTCCTCGGCGTACATGCCGCTGACCGCACGCTTGGGCCTTCGCCTGACGTACTTCGGGTCGACGAGACCGTTGCCATGCACACCCGGGAACGCCGTGGATTTGTGCCGCGAGAACATCAATGGCCTGCTACGCCAGTACTTCCCGAAGGGGCGGATCTGTCCGTGCAGGGCCCGGAGCCGCTGCGTGATGACTGACAGTCTCTCTTGCTAAATCAGGATTCGCCCCCACGGTGGTTCGTATTCCCGCCGATGCGCAAACGGTTCGAGAGTGACGTAGACCTGCATGATTGCGACGTATTCCGAGCCGTCGCCGGTCATGACGTTGGGTGCGTATCGGCGTCCCTCGAATGCGTGGAGCAGTTGTGAGGCTTTCGGCGCTACCACGGCACGGTCTTTCCCGATCGCTGTCCGATCCGTCGTTATCGGTCCGACTGTGTCGACTTCGACAAGGGAAATATCCATATTGACGTCATCGCTTCCGTCGAAGATCAGCGTCTTTCCCGGTTTGTAAGAATACTCGTGACGCTCGCCCATCGACATTGTGCGCGGGTCATACTCGACTTTCACAGACGGGCGATCCGCCGTGCCCGGCTTGCCCTTGTATATGCGTGCCGAGACGTCCACTTCGTCGGGGTCCTTCTTCGACCAGTGCGGCACGCCCGCACCGTCGGTCAATTCGAGTGCGTGATTGTACTTCAGCCAGGCGGTCGTCTTCTGGACTTTCCGATTCAGTTTGTGGGTGACCGTCGACATGTCGAAGGTGGTATAGATCGCGTAATGGTCCGATAGGTCGATACCAGGAGTGAGCTCGTAGGCGTACACGGCCATATGAGTGACGTGGGCGGTGATGTGGTCGCCTTGGTCGAGGAGGGCCAGATCGATCCGTCCACCCTCCTTGCCGCGCTTGGGGCTCAACAATGGGAGCGGTTCCTTTCCTGGTCGGTATGCGCTGGCGTCGTCGTTTGTGAGGGGGTCGTATCGCTTGGTGTCCTTGGGGAGCCACATCTGGTACTCGGGCCACAAGTCCCTGGCGTTGGGGAGATTGTCCGCGAGAGTCTTGCGGTTGGCCGGTTTCTTGGCGTCGATGTTGAAGTCGCCGACGATGATCACCGGAAGTTCGGGGTTGCGCGACGCCAGGATCCAGGAGTCGAGGTGGCGCAACTGAGCCTCCCGTTTTCCCTTCGCGCCGGTTCCGACGCCGGCATTTGTCGGCCAGGAACACGAGGAAGCATTGCCGGCCTGCAAGTGGGTGCCGACCACGTAGAACTCCGGCCCGTCAGCTGGGGATACGCGCACCATCGCCGCACCCTTGTTGGCGAGACAGTCTTCACCGCAACACGACCGAAAGATCGTGGTCCGAAGCTCTTTGATCGGGTGGCGGCTGACGACGAGCAAACCGCTGTCTTCCTCGGGATCCTTCTCGTCGGGTCCCTCGGCGCTGTGCGGGAATGTTCCCTTGACCGCTTTCACGAGCTGAGCGCGCTCTGCGTCGCCCATCATCTCGGCAAGCACCACCACGTCGGCTTTCGAGCGAGACACCGTGTCGATCAACGCCTTCAGCTGCGCGGCGCGCCCACGACCTGTGTAGATCTGTTTGTCGATCCCGAAGATCTTGTTCTGAGTGACACCATCGACGTCCACGCCGATGAGTGCGGTGTTGTAGAACATGACAGAGCGCGGTTTCTCTGCGACCGAGGTGATCGTGCCGCCTTCGAATCGGCACACCGTCTTCTTCCCGCTCACCTCGGGCATGTCGATGGGATAGCCGAACGGCCCGTATTCCCAGTGCGTCTTGGTCCACAGTTCGTATACGCCACCTCGTGGGACACCTCCGACGACTTCCTTGCCGTCGTTATGCGTGTACCTGTAGAGAATTCCATTCGTGAAGTGACGATATTTCCCGCCCATGTTATTCGTCGACTCGGCAGCGCTTGCCGGTTCGCCGAGCCAAACCAATTCGGCAGCCAATTGGCCCACCGCAGCCAATTTCTTCTGAAGATCTGCCAGGTTACCTACAGTATTGATCTGGGCGATAATTCTTGGATCAAAAACGGCAGCGCTCGCCATCGGATTGTTGCTCTCGGGCATGATTGCCCCCTAACGATAGTTATTGTCGATGTCCGACGCCCCGACGAATCGGTGATTCCGGACCTTCTCATTGCGATCGACTCCTGCATGACCGGCAGGCTCGAAGGATCGAGAAAGCCGCGCCCAGGAGGGCAGGGATCGTCAATTATGTGTATGCACGTGCCGCAGCATCGGAGAACGAATCGAGAGTTGCTCACAACCAGTGCCGCCGACAGCGACTTGTCGCCCTACCGATCGGCGCCGTGCTGCTGTTACCGAACGTCAGGGGTTGTGCCTCTACGCTTGGCTGCTCCAGCATTTCGAGTGCCTCGCAGAGCATCACGAGTAGAGCGCTACTCGAATTGGTCGCGCACCGGTTGCCCAGGAGTAGGCGATACCTGCCCGAATCCGGTGTTCAGGGACTTATTCTGCCCATGTGACAGGCGAACCGACGGTCTCGGCGCGACCATTCCGGCGGTGGATGCGGCTACTGGCTGTCGGTGCTGTGCTGGCGGCGGGTGGGGCCGCCACCCGACCGTTCAGTTGGTCGGCAACCGTGCTGGTGGTGGTGCCGGTGGTCGTGGTTTCGGTGCTGGCCTTCCGCGTGCGGTCCGTGCAGATTCCACGCACCACCCGGCTGCGGCGCGGAGTGGCCGTGTGGTCGACGCTGCTGGTCACGGCGTCGGTGTGGGAGGTTTATGCCTTTGCGCGGCAATCGGATTGGACGCGGCCGAGCGACGTACACCCGACATTGTCGACGCTGCTGGATCCGGCACTCGAGCAGTGGCCTCTGCGGTTCGCCGGATGGCTGGTGTGGCTGGGTGCCGGCTGGTGGCTGGTGTCGAGATGAGCGATCGGGTGATCGTCCTCGTCGGGTTCGTGCTGGTGTTGGTGGTCACGCTCGGCGTTGTTGTGGTCACGCATGTGCGCCGGGATCTGGTCGCGCCCGTGGGTGAAACGATCGCGTACCTCACGCGCACCCGGGTGGTGAGGATTGCGGCTGTGCTCGTGTGGGCATGGGCCGGCTGGCATCTTCTTGCGCGGTAGGGGCAACGGTGACGATGCTGAAAGGTCACGATCGACGGCTACCTCCCGCGGATCGACTATCTGGTCGAGTATCTGATCGCGACGCTCGGGCGTGATCACGTCGGGCCTGGCCGCCCGCCGCTACCCCGTGCGCCGGCTGATGCGAAGTGACCGGCCTGTCCCCACGCTGCCACCAGTCGATCACCTCACCATCGCCGCCGCGGCAACCCACCTACCCAGCTACGTCTTGATCGTGGTCCCAGGTGGTGATCGACGCGGCGTCGGTGCGAGCGCACGAAAGGGGGCGCCATGACCCGGGCCTAGCCCGGTCGACCGCGGTAAGCCGGATCGAAGATCCATATGCTGTCCGATCAGCGACGGGAGACACGGTCTACGCCGGCCTGATCGCGGCGCGGATCCGGGTAACGAGGTCGTTCAGCCGTTGCTGATGCGAACCCTCCCAGTAGATCCGGCCGCAATCCGGGCAGCGCCGGAAGGTGTCGTAGTAGCGGCGGGTGAGTGGTTCGAGCCGATCGATGATGTCCTGCTTGGCCACCGCGGTGACAATTCCGCCGCAACGCAGACAGCGACTGAACGGTGCCAGCCGATCGGCCAGGTCGAGCCGGCGGATCACTTCGACGATCTGCTCGAACGGCCGGTCCGAACGCACGAAAACGCCGTGGGTCACCTTGCGTCGCTCGAGCAGTCCGCGGTCACGGGTGAGCAAGACCCGATGCTCGGTGGCGGCTGTCTCGGCCAGCGCAGTGTCGTCGGCGGTCCACTCGTAGCGGGTGTCGAGTCCCATCAATCGCATGAGCCGCGCGAGCCGGCCGAGGTTGACATCGACGACGAAACGCGGATCGCGGAGCGGGTGGGGACGCACTCGCGTCAGCGGTCCGATGTCCAGGGTCTCGAACATCGGGTAGGCGGCGAGCCGATCGCCCGGCTGCGGGTGGTGGCCGAAGTCGACGGATTCACCGTTCACCAGCATCAGGTCGACCTCGGGGTGCGGGATACCGGCCGCCTCGACGATGTCTTTCACGGTCTGGTGCGGACGGATCGGTCGCAGCTGCGTCGCATACCGCGCCTGCGGGTGCAGGAAGTCGTTCAGTTCGGCGTATACGCGCAGTTCGACACTGGCGGTCATACGACCATTGTCGTCCCGGGTTCGCGGTCCGGATCAGGCCGGCGCGCAATCCCAGTTCGACGGGATAGCGCAGTCCTCTGCCCCGGCATCGTGGTCGCCAGCAATGGGAGTAGTTCGTACCTTTGGTCGGATCTGCTCCCGGGTTACGCACCGATAGCGGCTCGACCTCAGCCGTTACTGTCAGTAACGTGTATGACAACCCCTAATTTGCTGCAACGGTGCTGTGTACCGGATTCTGGCTCGCTATGTTCGATTTGCTGGTGTATCGGCGCATTTCGATGGGAATCGGCGGAGGCGTCCGTAGCGGTCGATGCAGCAGTTATGAGCTGCCCTTCAGCTCGTACCGCCTCTGCGATCACCGGGAGGCGGATCTCGGATAGTCGGCGCCGGCGGGTGGCGGTTCAGCCGTGGTCCCGGCGGCGCCGACCCCAGAAGGGCAATGGCATCGGATTCGGCCGGCGAGCGTTTCGTCGGCCGATGGGGCACTCGGGTGAGTACTGTTCGAGCAATGGCGATTATCGCGAACATCCTGGTCGGCTTGGTGGCCGTGTTGCACGCGTACATCCTGGTGCTGGAGATGTTTTTGTGGGAGAGAAAGCCCGGGCGGGAGTTGTCCGGGTTCGATGCCGAGATGGCGAAGGCGACTGCGCCGTTGGCTGCTAATCAGGGGCTTTACAACGGGTTTCTGGCGGCGGGGTTGGTGTGGGGGTTGATCGCGGCGGACCCGACGGGTTTCCGGGTGCAGGTGTTCTTCCTGGCGTGCGTGGTGATCGCCGGGGTGTACGGCGCGGTGACGGCGAATCCTCGGATCTTGTTCGCGCAGGCGGTGCCCGGGGCTGCTGCGCTGACCGCGGTGCTCATCGCGGGCTGACCGGGCCGAGCATGTGATGCCCGATTCGATCCGATGGTCGTCGAAACATGTTGTGCTGGTTCGGATGGTCACTCAGGACCGGAAAGGATCGGGATGATCACCTCACGGGTCATGGCCGCGGTTGCGGCATTGTTCGTCGCGTCAGGTCTGGTCGGGGGAGCACGAGCGGCGCAGGCGGCGCCGACCGCCTGTGCGGCGGGAAATCCCCTGCGGCCCACCGCGGAACTATTCGCGACCGACAACACCGCAACCATCACCGATCCCGATGATCAGCGGCTGCGCGCGCGGCTGGATGGGTTCGAACTCACGGTCGACGGGATCGCGGTGCAGAACATCGGCCTTCCCGTAGGTTCCACACTGGTCAGCGGCGTCTTCTGGTCCGAAGAGCGACAGCAGGCGACCTACGAGCGCTCGCGCGAGTTCCACCTGGCCTGTGTCGACGCCGCCGATCTGCACCGCATCGCCGATCAGGTGCGCACCCGCTTCCATCAGGAATCGGTGCTGACCTTCCAGCACTTGGCGCCGAGCGCACCGGAAATCGACGCGTTCACCATCGAGGTTGCCGGTGTCGATGTACACCGATTCCGCGACGCCTTGGTCGCCGACCCGACCGCAAGGGGCCACCTCGTCGGCGGCTCTATCACCGACCGAGGCACCCTCATCCTGGTAGCCGACCTCACCGACCTGACCCTCACTCAGCAATTCGTCACCGGCATCGGCGGCACCTGGACCCCCGACTCCCTCCGCTACGGCGACCGCGAATTCGTCGCCTGACATCCTTTCCGGCGAACGGGCGCTGGCCGAGGCGAACGGGCGAGTGACCGTGCAGCCAGGTCCTGTTCCTACAGCGGGGGTTGCGGGAGTGGTGTTGACATCTGGTGTGGGAGCTGTTGGCATGTGGGCGAAAGGACTTGGTCGGGACTTGGAGTTCGGTTGGTTCGCGCCTGTCGTCGGGGCCGGTTCGGTTGGCGCCGGCATTGGCGGCCGACATGTCGAAAGGCTTTGCAGGACATGATTTTCAGGCGTCAGAAGTGGATTGCTCCGGCGCGGGCGGGGATGGTGGGGGTCCTGCTCGCCGGGGCGCTCACGATGGCAGCGGCACCGGCGGTGGCCGCCCCCGGCAGCGGCTCGGCTGCACCGGTCGTGTCCGCGGGGACGGTGATCGAACCGGCGATCGACTGCCTGCCCAGCAGTGCCCGACCGAATCCGGTGATAGTGCTGCCGGGTGCGGACGGTGGCACGGCGGACACCGCGGCACAATGGGGGCCGATGGTTTCGGCGCTGCGCCACGAAGGGGCCTGCGCGCTGGTGTTCCAGGGCGGCATCGTCGACGGAAAGCGATGGGCGGGCGACATGCCCAGCGCGGCTCGGCAGCTCGCGCAGTTCATCGCGAAGGTCAAGGCGACCACCGGGGCGGCCAAGGTCGATATCGTCGCGCACTCGGCGGGCACCTTCGTCGCGAACTACTTCGTCAAGGTGCTCGGGGGCGCTGCGGAGGTGCCGAATATGGTGCTGCTGACTCCGGAGGCCCGTGGTTGCGACGGTGTCGGTTTCCTTGCGCAGTACGGGTTGAAGGACTTGCCGATTACGCCGGTGCAACTCGTGACGGCGCTGCCGTTCCTGGTGCCGGTGCTGTCGACGTTGATGCCGAGCATGGCCAATGCGCTGCAGCTGACTCCGGCCTCCGAGGTCTACAAGGCCGTCATGGACGGACCGCTGGTGCAGCCGGGCGTTCGGTACTCGGTGCTGGCGACGAAGAACGACGGGGTCGCGACACCGCCTGGAGTGTGCTCGTTCATCACCGAACCGGGTGTCACCAACGTCTTCTACGAAGACCTGTTTCCCGGTAGCCCCGCCGTCGACCACTCCACTGTTCGGTCGAGCCCGGACACCGCGAAATGGGTTGTCGAGCAGCTCTACTCGTAATCGCACGACACGGGCGGTCGGTCACTACTGGCAGGAGAATCGGTGGGCACGGCGCTCGTCAAGGGGCAGAACGGGTCGCTCGCAGTGGCGACGGCCGTGGTGTCGGTTCGGCTCGCCATGGTGGCGGACGTTTCGGGGCTGCTGGTGACCGAGTCCGGCCGGGTCCGCTCCGACGCCGACTTCGTGTTCTTCAATCAGCCGAGCGCGCCCGGTGTCGAGTTACGGCCGGGAATGCCTGCGTTGCTGGCGGTTTCCTTCGCCGATGTGCCTGCGGACATCGCGCAGATCCGTGCGGTGATCACCCTGGACGATCCGACGGCTACTTTCGGGCAGGGTGCGCCGCCGGTTGCTGTCGTCGGTGACGATGCCGGAAACGTGTTGTACGAGTACGTGATCGATGGTCTCGGCACCGAGTCGGTGGTCATCGCACTCGAGTTGTACCGACGCAATGCCGAATGGAAGGTTCGGGCCGTCGGGCAGGGCTACGCAGGCGGATTTGCGGCTTTGGTCGTCGACCACGGCGTTAGCGTGGACGACGAACCGCCCCCGGCGGGGGTGGGACTGCCGGCGCTCGAGGTGCAGTCCGCGCCTGATGCGACATGTGCTGCGGCCTCCAGCAGAGCGGGCAATGGCGCCGGGGCGATCGTGTCCGCACCCGCGACCCAGCCAGGGACTGCGGCGCCGAACGCCCTCGATGTGCGCACCGTGCCCGGTGAGGAGAAGCTGTCGTTCGAGAAGCGCGGCCGGCTGGACATGCGCAAACGAGAAGTGGCGAAGGTGTTGATCACCAAGAACGCCTTCGGGGTTCGCGCGCGCGTGGTGTTGGTCATCGACAAGACCGGCAGCATGATTCGGCAGTATCGGCAACAAGTGGTGCACCGGGTGGTGCAGCGGATGATTCCGGTGGCCACACAGCTCGATCACGACGGGACGCTGGAGGCGTATCTCTCTGCGTTGTCATTCGCGAAGCTGCCCGACATCACGGTCGAGCACAGCGAGCAGTGGGCGCAGACGTTCCTGCATCTGTCCGGCACGCACGCCGGAATCAGCTACGACGCGATGGGCGGCCGCAACGACGAGTTGCCGATCATGCGCGACATCATCGCGTCGCTGCGACCCGGAGATCCACCGACGCTGGTGCTGTTCTTCACCGACGGCGGCTTCGCCAAGAAACGCGAGATCGCCGCACTCATGCGGGAAGCCTCACGCCTGCCTGCCTTTTGGCAGTTCATCGGCCTCGGCAAGGCCAACTACGGTCTGCTGCGTTCGCTCGACGAGATGGCCAACCGGCTTGTCGACAATGCAGGCTTTTTCGCCCTCGATGACATCGACCAGGTCGACGACGCCCAGTTGTACGGGCGGCTGCTCGGCGAATTCCCGGACTGGATCCGCGCGGCGAAAACCGCGGGAATCCTGCATTGATTCGCCTGCGCAGCCACTACCCGATGGCGGCGCGGCCGTGCGTCAGCCGATGACCGCGTTCATGATGGTGCCCGCGCTGGTGGCGACAACACCGCCGATCATGGCTCCGGCCACCATCTTCGGTGATTCCAGGCCGCCGCCGGACCACTTCTCCCAGGCGAAACGACCGCCCGCGTAGATGATGGCGCAGACACCGGCCAAGAGTACGAACCAGGTCAGGTAGCGGACCAGTTGGAGGAACTTGTCCGAGATGGGCGGGGCTTCTGGGGTCGGATTGCCGATCTGTGCCCAGGTGTCGTAAACGGCGGCCAGGATCATCGTGGTGCTGCTCATTCTGGATGTGGGACAGGATGGATTTCGCTCACAGGGATGGTATCGGTTAATCCGAAGTGGCGCAGGCACGTCGAGGCAACAGTGCAACGCGCGACACCTTGCGATAGTCGGTGCCGATGGGATGATGGGTAGCGCGTGTGGTCGAACGGTGGCCGCCGCGAGCCGGTGATCCCGCCGATGGGGGTGATGCTGCCACTGCAGGGGCTGGTCCTGGAGCGAGACGAATTCGCCGGTGTCCGAACAACTGTCGACCGGAAGAGCAGACCGTGAGCACGATCCTGATGTCGGTTGCAGACGCTTTCACCACACTGGCGCAGGTCGGTAACCCGACCGCCGAAGCGCCGCCCCTCTCGGACAAGATCATGCAGCTGGTGCGGTACATCACCTGGTTCGCCACCCTGTCCGGGGTCCTCAGCATCATTTACGCCGGTGGCCACTTCGCCTGGGAGAAATGGTCAGGCGGCGGCCTGGAATCACCGAAGATGGTGGCCGGAGCCATGATCGGCGGTGTTGTCGCCACCAGCGCGGGCACCATCATGAACGCCGTCATCGGCGCCTGAGCCGGGCATCCGGTCAGCAACTGCAGGCGGCTCGGCAGTGGCACGCTCCGGTCAGGCGGCTTCCTCGCCTTCGCGCAGCCCGGCACGGTTGTCGGCGGACTGCGCCCGACAGCGCCGTTAGGGTTGTTGGTGATGAGCGTGGTGGAGTCGAATCGCAGCTACGGCGGCCTGCCGGTGGCGCAGCGTCGAGCGCAGCGCCGCGCGCGATTCGCGGAGGCGGCGTTGTCGGTCTTCGCCGAAAGGACCTACGCGAAGAGCTCGGTCACCGATATCTGTGCTGTTGCGGGACTGTCGCGCAGGCAGTTCTACGAGGAGTATGCGAGCCACGAGGAACTGCTGGTCGCCGTGTACGACGACATCCAGCAGGACGCGCGCGCGGCGGTGCGCACCGCGGTCGCGTCGGTGGGATCGGCAGATCTGTCCGCGATCATCGTCGCGGCGGTGACCGCGTATGTGTCCGCCATGGCGACCGATACTCGGCGGGCGAAGCTGGCTTTCGTGGAGATCGTGGGGGTCGGCGCCGAAGTCGAAGCGCATCGGCTGCTGGTGCGCCAGGAATGGGGACAGGTGCTGGCCGAGCTGGCGGGTGCCGCCGCGGTGGCGGAGCTGCCCTCCGGTGGCCTGCGGATGGCGACCACCGCCTTCATCGGCGCGGTCAATGCCACCGTGCATCAATGGAGCCTGGACGATCCACGTCCGCCGATTGCCGATCTGGTCGACGTTCTGACGACCATGCTGCTCGCGCTGATGGCCCGTATCCCGGACGGCGTGCGCTAAAACCGCAGGTCTGGCAAATATGTGGCTATACTTCCGCCTGGATCTCTCGAAAGTGTCCGGCTCGATCGGGGAGTAGGGAGAAAGACCATGGGCGACGAGCGTTCACTCGCGCAGCTCTCGCGCCGGACCATGTTCGGCGTGGCCGCTGTGACCATGGCGAGTGCCACCCTCGCGGCCTGCAGTACGTCGGAGAAGAGCTCCTCGACCACCGTGACTCTGATGCCGGACGAGCCGAAGACGATCGCTACGGACGCCTATATCTTCGGCTACCCCCTGGTGCTGATGGACGTGACCAGGGTCGCGGCCGAAAAGATCACTCCGGTGAACACCTTCCAGCACGCCGCCGGGCTGCCGACGTCCGAGCAGCACGATGTTGTTCGATCGAATCTGGACACGCTGTACTCCGCCGCATGGCTCGATGTATCCACCGAGCCCATGGTGCTGCAAGTGCCTGCTGTCGAGCCCGGCCGATTCTGGCTGATGCAGCTGATGGATGCCTGGACCAATACCGTGCACAACCCGAGTAGCGTTCGACCGCAGGTGAAGCCGGATGCGGCCGCGCCGCCCTACACCTATGCCATTACTGGACCGCAGTGGGCGGGGAGCCTGCCCGAGGGTGTGACGCAGTTGTCCGTGCCGACACCGATGGTGTGGTTGGTCAGCCGGATACAGGTCAACGGCAGCGACGACTTCCCCGTCGTGCAGGCCATCCAGCAGCAACTGAAGCTCGTTCGGCTCGCCGACTGGATCGAGGGCAAAGCCGCGCCCCCGTCTGCCACGATGCCGACGCGGGAATCGGCGAATCCGCCGAAACAGGTTGTCGAGATGGACGCGAGCACTTTCTTCAAACGGTTGTGCGCGGTGATGGCGGTGAATCCGCCGCGGGCCGAAGATCAGCTCGCGATGAACCGCTTCGCGGCCATCGGGATCCGGCCGGGTGGCAGCGTCACCGGTATTTCCGCCGAGGATCTGACCGTCGCCGCGGACCGAGCGAAGCAAGTGATCCCCGCAAGCGCCGACCCGAGCGCGGTGAACCAGAACGGGTGGGTATTCGACCGCGATATCGGCACCTACGGCACCAACTACATGTTGCGCGCCAACGTCGCATGGCACGGCTTGGGCGCCAACCTGCCCGAGGATGCGATCTATCCGACCCTCTTCGGCAGCGCCGACCTCAACGGCGTGCCCGCGAACTTCCGGCTGCATTTCCCGCCGGGCCAGCTGCCGCCGGTCGAGGCATTCTGGTCGCTGACCGCCTATGGTGCCGACGGCTTCCTGGTACCCAACCCGGCGAATATCTACGCGATCGGCCACCAGGTGCCAGTTGCCTACAATGCCGACGGCTCAGTGGATCTCGCGATCCAGCACCGCGACCCCGGCGCTCGGGTGCCCACCGGGAATTGGCTGCCGATACCGGAGGCGGGCCAGTTCTCGCTGACGATGCGTCTGTACGTGCCGAAACCTATTGCGCTCGATGGACAGTGGAAGCCGCCCGTGCTCAACGTGGCGCCGTAGGGGTGGCGATGGGCTGCCGGGCTGTTGTCTTCTCGGTCCTCACTACGGGGGCGCTTCTTGCGCTCGCGGCACCCGGTGCTGCCGCCGATTTCCCCGGTGCGCCGCCGCGCACCCCCGTTGGCGATGCGTCCGGTGCATCCGCGAGCTCGACCGTGGCCGACTGGGTTGATGTCGCGGCCGCGGTGCTCAGCCGCGCGCTGGACACCACCGACCCCGGTGCGGTCCCGTCGCGCACCGCGATCTCGTTCCGGTCGATAATTCCCGGTATCGAGTGGGGCACGGCCAACGAGCACGAGATCCGCACCGGGCTGTCGATGGTCAAGCTCTACATCGTCGACTACGCGCTGCGACACGGCGACGGCTCGCCGCCGGATCGGACGCTCGCCGAGCGCATGATCCGTGATTCCGACGACGGCGCGGCCGAGCTGCTGGCAGCCAAGTATCCGCAGGCGATCGACGCCGTCGCCGCGGAATACCGGCTCACCGCGACCAAGGCGGGCGCCAATTGGGGCATGTCGTACACCAGCACTGCGGACGTGGCCACCTTCCTGCACATCAAGCAGCGCACCGACCCCGAGTCGCCGATCTTCGGCTGGATGGCGGCGGCCGACGCCACAGCCTCCGACGGCACCGCCCAGGATTGGGGCACCGGCAGGTTGCCCGGTGTCATCGGAACCAAGTGGGGCTGGTCTGATTCCGGGCCGCAGGAGGTGGCTTCGGCCTCGTTCGGGCAGGGTTTCGCCGTGGCCGCCCACACCCACGGCACCCCGGACGAACAGACCGCCGATGTCACCGGTGCGCTGGCACAGATGATGATCGATCTGATAGCCGGGCGGATCCCGCGGGGCTAACGGTTCAATCGTCGCCCTCCCAGGTCCATCGGGGCACCGCCCGGATCGGGTGCAGTTGCTCGTCGGTCTCGGCGTGTGAGTTCTGTTGTGCCACTTGCGCACCGAACTCGGCGTGCGAGCGCACGGCGGCCCGGAAGGCCTCGTTGTCGAGCAGGCCTGCCTCCTCGAACGCCTCGATATACAGTTCGGCGAACCGCTGGCGCTGCTCGTCGGTGATGGCTAGGCCGCGGTGCACGGCGATGATGTAGTCGAATCCCAGTTGCTCGGTGAAACGGGCTGGGCCACCGAAGGATTCGGCGGTGAACCAGGTGAGGTGGTCGACATGGCCGGGGAGCCGTTCGGTGAACTGGGTTTTCAACACCGGATCGGCGAGAACTTTCTCGTAGAACGCCGCTTCGACGCGGTGCAGTGCCTCGTCGCCGCCGGCGTGCTCGTACAGGCTGGTCATGGTGAGAGCCTCCGAAAGGAGCATCGGGCGAATCTGTCACCCCCATTACAGCCTTGGTCGCGGTCACCGTGCACCGTTTCGCGCGAACTGTCAGGGTTTCCTGAGCGCACTCAAAGAAAAGTAAACAGGTTTTAGTAAACACTGTTCACAAGGGGGTGTGCTGTGGTTCTATCTCCTATGGAACGTGTTCCACACAACGTTGTGAGGTCTGCAGCCCAGACCGGTAGGAGATAGCCGTGACCACCCCCTCGATTCCCGCAGGATTCGACTTCACCGACCCCGACCTGCTCGCCAACCGTCTGCCTATCCAGGAATTCGCCGAGCTGCGCCGCACCGCCCCGGTGTGGTGGTGCGCCCAGTCCGACCGGGCCAGCGGCTTCGACGACGGCGGCTACTGGGTGGTGTCCAAGCTCGACCACATCAAGGAGGTCTCGAAGAATCCGGAGGTGTTCTCTTCGCATGAGAACACGGCGATCATCCGGTTCAACGAGGAGACCACGCGCGAGCAGATCGACATGCTCGGCAACATGCTGATGCTGAACCTCGATCCGCCGCAGCACACCAAGATCCGCCGCATCATCTCCAAAGGCTTCACCCCACGCGCGGTCGAGAGCCTGCGCGCTGCACTCACCGAGCGGGCGGCCAAGATCGTGCACGACGCCAAGAAGTCCGGCCGCGGTGACTTCGTCGAGCAGATTGCGTGCGAGCTGCCGTTACAGGCCATCGCCGAGCTCATCGGCGTCCCACAGGACGACCGCAAGAAGCTTTTCGACTGGACCAACCAGATGATCTCTTACGACGATCCGGAGTTCGACGGCAACCATCACACCGCCACCGCCGAAGTGATGGGCTACGCCTGGAACATGGCCGAAGAGCGGCGTAAATGCCCGGCCGACGACATTGTCACCCAGCTGATCAGTGCCGATATCAACGGCGAGAACCTGGGCTCCGACGAGTTCGCGTTCTTCGTCATCCTGCTTTCGGTGGCGGGGAACGAGACCACCCGCAACTCGATCACCCACGGCATGAAGGCATTCGTCGACAATCCGGACCAGTGGGAGCTCTACAAGCAGCAGCGGCCGCGGACCGCGCCCGACGAGATCGTGCGCTGGGCCACCCCCGTGACCGCCTTCCAACGTACCGCGACGCAGGACACCGAGATCGGCGGCCAGGAGATCAAGAAGGGGCAGCGGGTCGGATTGTTCTACGGCTCGGCCAATTTCGACGAGGAGGGTTTCGAGGACCCGTTCACCTTCGACGTGCTGCGCAACCCGAACCCGCACGTCGGCTTCGGTGGCACCGGCACCCACTACTGCGTCGGTGCGAATCTGGCCCGGTTGGAGATCGACCTGATGTTCAACGCCATCGCCGACGTCATGCCGAACCTGCGCCAGGTGTCCGACCCGGTGCGGCTGCGCTCGGGCTGGCTCAACGGCATCAAGCGCTGGGAAGTCGAATACGCTTGAATCTCAGTATGAGTAAACCGCGCGGCCGCGCGCCGGTGGTCTCCGACGGAGACATCCGGCGGGTGGCCCGTGCGCTGCTGGTCGAGCAGGGGCCGGAGGCGGTCACGTTGCGGGCCATCGCCCGCGAACTCGGGATCACCGCCCCTGCGCTGTACCGCTACTACCGGTCGCTCGACGATCTGCTGGAGAGCCTGCGCCTGGAGTTCTGCGCGGATCTCGCGGCCGAGCTGTCGGCCGAGATCGACACCCTGCCCGATGACGGCGCGGTGCAGTTCTTCGCCATCTGCAAGGGTTTCCGGCGCTGGGCGCTGGCGCACACCAGGGAGTTCACCCTGGTGTTCGCCTCGCCCGGCGCGGGCCGCTCGGGCGTGATGCGGCGCTTCGACGAACCGTTCGGCCGTATATTTCTGGCCGCCGCGGGCCGCCTGCTCGCGACCTACGACGTCGTGACGCCGCCGACCGATGTGATTCCCGCGGACCTGCGCGAGGATCTCGTCGGCTTTCAGACCGAGCTGCTCGCCGCGATGTCGGAAGCAGGCCAGAAGTTCCCTGCCGAAAAGCTGGACCTCGGGGTGACCTATCTGATGATTCAGATCTGGGCCCGCCTCTACGGCCACGTAACCCTCGAAGTCTTCGGCAATTACCCGATTCCGCTGTCCAACCCCGAGATCCTTTTCGACACGATGCTGGCGGAACTGGGGCGGACCGCCGGATTGATCGCCGACTAGGCAATCGTCGGGCGAGTGCGGTCCTCGGTAGAGGGGTGTGTGCCTGCGGCGGTCAGATGCGGGCGCCCTTGGTGCGATTGCAGGCGCGGCACAGGATTTGGAGGTTCGACGCGCTCGTCGCGCCGCCGCGGCTGAGCGGGATGATGTGGTCGAACTCGAGGTAGTGGCCGTCGCCGCATTCGACGCATTTCCCGCCGTCACGTTGCCACACTTCGGCTTTGACCTCCTGCGGGATGCTGCGGGTGTCACGTTGGCCCGGGGTCAGGATCAGTCTTTTGGCCACCCGCAGCGCGCCTTCCAAAGCCGCGGCGACATAGTCGGGGTCGGCGACTTCGAAGGTCGCGCCGCCGCGTGCCGAGGTGGCGGCGAGCACAACCGTGTTCTGTTCCCGGCGCACGGAAACGACTCGCGCCCACGGCAGTTCGATGCCGGTGTCGGCCCCGACGAAGCGGAGCTTCTTATTGCTGCCGATCAGCCGGCCGTCGGTGAGTTTCGGGCCACGTGCCAACTGCCGGACATGGACCGCGGGCAGATCGAGGTGCACTTTCTCCTCCGGATCGAGGTGCAGTCCCGGAGTTCGGATCATCGGCAGATCGCCCGCCCGCAGTCGAGACAGCGTGCGGCCGCGATGCATTCGCCTGTGCAGGTCTTCGATCAGTGGCCCGCTCAGCGCCAGCTCCGCGATGGCATGCTCGAACGCCTCGAACTCGGCGAGCTCCACCTCGCCGTCGGTGAAGGCAAAGGTGACCAGTCGCTCCACATAGCTGAGTGCGGCATCGCGCAGGGCTTCGCGACCCGCGCTCTCGTCGATGCGCTGATATCGCAGCGACGCCCACAATGCGGCCCAGTCGTCACCGCGTGGCCCCGACGTCGTGAGCACCCGCCAGGCCTGCGTGTGCCAGTGGGTGAGGAATTCCTCGATCTCGACCGAACAGACCTGGCACGGCGCGAGACCGCCGAATAGCTTGCGGCGCAGCGGATTGGCGCACCGAGCGCAGTCGCGCGGACCCAGTTGCCTGCGCGGGTAGGTGGCCCCGGTCCATTCGTTCCCGTCCCACCAGCGCGTCCGGGCGGAGTCTTCCGGGTCCGAATGCCAGTCGGCACGTTGTGGATTCGGGGGCGGCGGTGGCGCTTGTTCGACCGATCCGCGGTGGCGCTCGAGGTCGACCGGACGGGATGGCGCCGCCGCTCGACTTCCGTCCGACGGGTCGCTCGACCGGCCGGCACTTGGGGGTAGTCCGGCGTCATTGAACGAGTCGGCGTGCGCGGGCATCCGGGCACCCTGCGCGTGTTCGATGGATCGGGACTCACGCTCCGCCGCGCGAGCCCGGTCGAGCGGGGCCACCGATCGGGGAGCGGTTGCCGCCGACCGGTTCCCGCCGGCGTCGCCGACCAGTCGGGGTGTCGTCGGAGGGTGTGTCCTGCCGAACGGGTTCGCGGACCGGGCGGCTTGCGGGCGCGCCGGGGTCCGCTCGGCCGGATCGTCGACGCTGACACCGAATTCGGTGACGAGCCCCGCCAACCCACTCGACCACCCCTGTCCGATGGCGCGGAACCGCCACTGACCATCCCTGCGGTAGAACTCGCCGAACATCATCGCGGCCACCGAGTCGGTGTCGGTGACCTCGAACTGCGTCACCGGGCCGTCGGCGGCGTGGACGGTGAGCGTCAAACCGATGATGTCGCCGAAGGTGCCTTCGTCGACCGAGCCCGCGATGACGATTCGCTGCACGTCGGTTTCGGTGCGCGGCAGCGAGACGCTCAGCCGGGCCGTGCCCGGCGCGGGTTCCTGGTCGAGTGTCACCGCCTGCGAGACATGCCGTGGCGCATTGAAGAACACGAGATCGCGATCGGTCCGTACCGAGCCCGAGTCGCTCAGCAACAGCGCATGCGCATCGACGACATGGTCCGACCGCCATGAAACAACCACGGCAAGAAGGGATGTCGGTACCGGTGCGTTGGCGCCTTTGCTGAGTTCCATCGTGCTGGAACTATGCCACGCGGGTCCGACACGCCGAATTCCGCGAGGTCGATGCTCGGCGGTGCGAGGCGCAGCGGAGTCAGCGAAAGCAGGTCGGGCATGCGCCGTCCGATCCACATGGATTCATTCGGTGGAGCGCGGCAGTACCCGAGCACACCGCGACGGCCTTGTCCGGTACCGGTCACGGACTGACCGGTACGGCTTCCGGTCGATCGGCTGTCGGGTACGGCACAGTGGTGTCATGAGCACCCCAAAAGGGCAAGGCCGTAGAACGACGCCTCCGAAAGCGTCGGGTCCGCGTGTGCCGAGTGCGGGCGACATCCTGGCCGCCGCTCAGTCCGCGGCGGCCGCGGCCCAGTCGGCGGCAGGCGCGGCGCTGGACGCGGCTCAGCTGACGGCAGGGCAGGCATTCGACGCCGCAGTGCGGCTGCCACCGGCGTCGGCACAGTTGGCGGCTCAATTGCCCGACCTGATCGAGAATCTCTCGACCGCGGTCGACCGCCTCAACTCCACCATCGACCGTCTCGACCGCACCCTGGCACTCGCGGATCCGGCATTCGCGGCCTACGACCGACTGCTGCCGAGGCTCGAGGCGATGATCGGGCTCGGCGAAGACCTCTTCACCGCCCTGTCCCGGTTACCGGGCGTCTCGATCCTCGGCCGATTCGCCGGTCGGGTTCCGGAGCCGCCGGTCGAGCCCGAACCACCACGGTCGCGCGGCCGAAAGAAGTAACCCGGCCGGCCGGAAAGCGACAGCAGGGCCGTGAACATGCGTCAACCGTCGACGTTCACGCCCGCAGTAGTTGCCCGCAACCGATCCGGAACCCGAAAAGCGGCTGTTATGACACGGCGCGGATTCGAAGCCGGAAGCCGATGCTGCCTATCGCGCGGCCCGGTAGGTGGCGGCCGCCTTCAGGAGCGTTTCGTGGTACTCGTCCTCGGGGTCGGAGTCGAGGACGATGGCGCCGCCCGCGCCGATGCGCCACAGACCGTTGTGGCGGACGGCGGTGCGAATGACGATATTGAGGTCGGCGGTGCCTGCCAGACCGAGGAAGCCGATGGTGCCCGAGTAGACGCCGCGCGCTTCGGTTTCCAGTTCGTCGATGATTTCCATGGTGCGCTTCTTGGGAGCGCCGGTCATCGAGCCGCCGGGGAAACACGCGCGCAAGCAGTCGACGGCATCGATGTTCGGGCGCAGCGTGCCGCGGACGGTCGAGACCAGTTGGTGCATGGTCGAATACGTCTCGGTGGCCATCAGCTTCGGGACGTGCACGCTGCCGATCTGGCACACCCGTCCGAGGTCGTTGCGCAGCAGGTCGACGATCATCAGGTTCTCGGCGCGGGTCTTCGGGCTGTCGGCCAGCTCGCGGCGTAGCCGCTCGTCCTCGGCGGGACTGCCGCCTCGGGGCGCGGTGCCTTTGATCGGTTTGCTCTCCACGGTGCGTGCCCGATCGACCTTGAGGAAGCGTTCCGGTGAGGAGCACGCGATTTCGAGGTCGTCGAAGCGCAGGTATGCGGCATAGGGCGCGGGATTGCAGCGGCGCAGGCGGCGGTAGAAGTCGAGGCCGTCGGACTCGGCGGCGGCGAAGGTTGCGGTGTCGGTGAGGCAGATTTCGTAGGACTCGCCTGCGTGCAACCGGTCCTGGCAGACGGCGATGTCGGCCAGGTAGCGATCGCGGCCCCTGGTGAACAGCGGCGCCACGGCGGCGGTGTCGGAGAACGCCTCGAGCGTCGGTGGATTCGCCCAGGTGGGCAGTGATTCCAGGATCTCACGGGTATCACGCAGCCAGTCCGCGCTCGCGCGCAGCGCCTCCGGCGCGGGATCGGTGAGCGCGAGCAAATGAGTGCGCCCACCCACATGGTCGACGACGACGATCCGATCGGCGAAGATCCACTGCGCGTCCGGCGTCGGCGCACGGTGTGCCGCCTCGGCTCCGCACTCGGCCTTCACTTCGTAACCGAGGTACCCGACATAGCCGCCTGCGAAATCGAAAGGCAGATCGGGCAGTTCGACAAATCTTCGGCGGGTCTCGGCGGCGAGATAATCGAGGATCGTGCCGGGGACGCGGTGTCGGCCCCCATCGGAGGACTCGACGGTGACCGCGCCCTCGCCGACCCGATAGCGAACTACCTCGGCCAGCGGGCCGCCCGCATCGCCGAGGAAGGAGAACCGGTCCAGGCCGGGTTCGACGTGCTCGCTGTCGAGCCAGAATGCGGTCGGCGAGTCGGCATACAGCCGGAGGAAAGCGGCCTCGGAATCGATGGCTCGTTCGATGACGCTGTGTTCGATCTGCCGGGGGTGTACGGGTTCGCCGTAGCCGAGCCGGGTTCCTCGCTCGATCGCGGGCGTGAACCGCTCGGCTGCTCGGACGAATCCCATTGCGCCGGAAGCGTGTTGCTCGCGCACCCTGGTGATGGATCCGGACTGTCCGATGGTCGAGGGCCGCCCGGTCCCCGATCTGCCTGCCACGAACCGGTGCACATGCGGTGCCACCGGCTGGGCCATGGTGAGTTCGGCGAAGTTGCGCAGTAGCGCCGCGCCGTGCTCGCTGGCTATCGATTCGGGATGGAACTGCACGCCCCACTGCGGTCTACTGCGGTGACGGACGCCCATGATCACCCCGTCGGCGGCGACCGCCGTGATTTCCAGGCTGTCGGGAAGCGGACGTTGGGCGCACAGCGAGTGGTAGCGCACGGCGGTGAAGCCGAGGGGGAGTCCGGCGAACAGATCGCTGCCGTCGTGTTCGATGTGGTCGAGATAGCCGTGCCGGGCCACGGGTGCGCCCGCGACCACGCCGCCGGCCGCGACCACGATCCCTTGGTGCCCGAGGCACACCCCGAGCAAGGGCAGCTCCGTCTCGCGGATCACTGCTGCCGAGATGCCGACATCACGGGCGACGTCGGGTCGGCCGGGGCCCGGGGAGATGACAATGTTGTCGAAACGGGCGAGATCCAGCCGCGTGAGATCGTCGACCTCGTCGTTGCGCACCACCGTCGGTTCTACGCCGTTCACTTCGCTGATCAGCTGATACAGGTTATAGGTGAACGAGTCGTAATTGTCGATCAACAACGTGTGCATGGTGTCTGGAACCCTACGCGCAGCCCGGAACGGCAAACTGTTGTCGACTGCCTTCAGTTGGAGCGAGCCGATGAGGCACAATGTCGGACATGTCTGTTGCGCAGCCGGTCGACGTGGATCGTGACGTTGTCGACTTCACCGTGGTCGGGAAGTGGATGGGTGAGCAGGGTCTGCCTGGTGGTGAGTTCGAGGGGGTGACTCCCCTCGGGGGCGGGACGCAGAACATCATGCTGCGCTTCACCAGGGGTGGCCGGGACTACGTATTGCGCCGCGGCCCCAAGCATCTGCGTGCCAAGAGCAATGAGGTGATCCGGCGCGAGGCGAGGCTGCTGGGGGCGCTCGACGGCGCCGATGTGCGCGCGCCGCGAGTGATCGCCGCCTGCCCCGACGAAACGGTCCTCGGCGCGGTCTTCTATCTGATGGAGCCGATCACCGGATTCAACCCGCAGAACGAGCTGCCCGAGTTGCACGCGGGAGATCCGGAGATTCGGCGGCAGATGGGTCTGTCGGCGGTGGAGGCCATCGCACGGCTCGGGGCGCTCGACTACCAGGCGCTCGGACTCGCCGACTACGGCAAGCCCGACGGCTTCCTGGAACGGCAGGTGCCGCGCTGGCTCGGTGAACTCGAGTCCTATTCGTCCAACGAGGGTTACCCCGGCCCGGAGATCCCGGGTGTGCGGCAGGTCGGCGAGTGGCTCGATCGCAATCGGCCCGCGCAGTGGACTCCCGGCATCCTGCACGGCGACTGTCACCTGGCGAACATGATGTTCTCCTTCGATGGCCCCGAGGTGGCGGCGATGGTGGACTGGGAGATGTCCACCATCGGCGATCCGCTGCTGGACCTCGGCTGGCAGATCGCGACCCGTCCGGTGCCGGGCACCGCGGGTGCGGCGCTGGTCGGCAAGCTCGGCGCGGTCGGCGGGCTGCCGACCCCGGAGGAGATGATCGCGCACTACGGCAAGTTCTCCGACCGTGATCTCAGCGTGGTTCCGTGGTACACGGTGCTGGCCTGTTTCAAGCTCGGCATCGTGCTGGAAGGCACCCATGCCCGCGCTTTCGCGGGCAAGGCGCCCAAGCAGGTCGGCGACTTCCTGCACGCCATCACTCTCGAGCTCTTCGAGCGTGCGCAAAGCTTGATGGAGTAGTCCGACGGAGCCGGATGGCGGCTGTCGGTGATCCGGGGCTGCCATTCTCTCGGCTCGACGGATCCGGGCCTTTGGTTGTCGGAATCTTGCGGACATGTGGCTGTATATGTGTGGCTGATGATATTCAGCCAGCAATAGGGTGGGCCGCATGCCAATCGTGCCTGACGTGAAGAACTGGACCTGGGTCCTCGAGCGGTCCTGTCCGGAATGCGGATTCGACGCGGCCGCGACGCCGTACGAGGCGGTCCCCGGGCTGGCACGGGAGTATGCCCGTCGGTTGACGGCGAGGTTGGCGCTGCCGGACGCGGTCACCCGCCCGGACGAGGGAACGTGGTCGACGCTGGAGTACGCCGCCCATGTGCGCGACGTGTGCCGAATCTTCGCCTATCGGACCGCAGTCGCGGCCCGTGTCGAGGCGGTCGACCCCCGGGTGCCCGCCTTCGATGCGCGGGGGCTCGATGCCGCGGAGGCTGCCGACGGGGTGCCGGTGTTCTCGAACTGGGACCAGGACGAAACGGCGATCGTTGACCGATATGGCGAGCAGGACCCGGCCATCGTGGCCGCCGAGCTGGCCGAAGCCGCCGACAAGGTGGCGCGCGCGCTCGAATCGGTGCCTGCTGCCGACCGTGGATTCCAGGTGCGGCGCAGCGACGGCTCGACCTTCACCGTGGAGACTCTCGCGGGTTATTTCGTGCATGACGTGATTCACCATGTTCACGACGTGCGCGGGTGAAATCGGGCAGGATCTGAAGCGAGCAGGTCTGGGGGCGGCGGGAATTGGAACCGGTTCGGGGGTTCGGCTGATCCGTACCGACGAATTTTCGACCCGGTACTAGAACGCGTTCCAGTTTTCTCGTAGTGTGGGTGCAGTCACATAGAAGCCCGTGCATGCGAGAGGTCTACACGAATGAAGACGAAAGGCGCGATCCTGTGGGGGATCGACCAGCCGTGGTCGGTGGAGGAGATCGAGGTCGGTGACCCGGTCGCCGGTGAGGTCCAGATCCGGATGGAAACCGCCGGAATGTGCCACTCGGACCACCACATCGTGACCGGTGCGACCCCGATGCCCGGCTATCCCGTGATGGGCGGCCACGAAGGCGCGGGCGTGATCACCAAGCTCGGGCCCAACTGTCCCGCCGACCTGCAGGTCGGCGACCACGTGATCCTGTCGTTCATCCCGGCCTGCGGCCGCTGTCCGGCGTGCGTGAGCGGCAATATGGCGCTGTGCGACCTGGGCGCCGGGCTGCTGATGGGTCAGGCGATCAGCGACGGCACCTATCGAATCCAGGCGCGCGGTGAGAATGTCATCCCGATGTGCCTGCTGGGCACCTTCGCGCCGTACATGACGGTGCACCACACCTCGGTGGTGAAGATCGACCCGACCATCCCGTTCGAGGTCGCCTGCCTCGTCGGCTGTGGCGTGCCGACCGGCTTCGGGTCCTCCACCCATGTCGCCGAGGTCAAGCCGGGCGAGACCGTGGTGATTGCCGGCATCGGCGGTGTCGGCATGAGCGCCCTGCAGGGCGCGGTGCTCTCCGGCGCCTCCAAAGTCGTTGCGATCGACCCGAACCCGTGGAAGCGCGAGCAGGCGCAGAAGTTCGGCGCCACGCACACCTACGAGAGCATGGCCGCCGCGATCATGCCGCTGATCGAGGCCACCGAGGGCCGGATGGCGCAGAAGGTCATCCTCACCATGGGGGAAATGCACGGCGACTACGTCGAAGAGGGCCTGATCCTGACGGCCAAGGCCGGCACCCTGGTGATCACCTCGATGGGCCGTATGGACGCCGGCGATGTCAAGATGAACACCTTCCTGCTGTCCATGCTGCAGAAGACGGTGAAGGGCTGCATCTTCGGTGGCGGCAACGCCCGCCAGGACGCACCGCACCTGCTGTCGCTGTACAAGGCGGGCCAGCTCAACCTGGACGACATGGTGACCCGCAGCTACTCCCTGGAGGAGATCAACCAGGGCTACCAGGACATGCTGGACGGCAAGAACATTCGCGGCATCATCAAGTACACCGAGGCCGACTGGTAACAGTCGCGGCGGTCACCGCTCGGCGAGCATGGCAGCGATTCGTGCGACGAGGTCGTACGGAATCGGCTTGCCGAGCGGGAATTTCACCGTACCCCTGCCGGCCCGGTACGGCTCGACCTCGCGTTCGAACGCAGCATCGCCGTCCGGGATCGGGTACAGGCTGACGTGCTGTTTCCAGCCCGCGAAATGAACGACGTTATGACGGTTCAGCTTGAAGGTCGGGATGTCGTAGGCGATTGCCTCTGTCGCGTCCGGTAGCACGCCGGCGATGGTGCGCCGGATTTCCTCGAGGACCGTTGCCACATCCGCTGGGAACGAGGCGATGTAGGCGTCGATATTCGCAGGTTTCGTTGCCACGAGCTCCTCGATTCGGTGCACGGTTGGCGATGGATTGATCCGGCGAGGTGGTCAGGGGTAGCAGCGCAGCAGCGCCGCGCGCAGATTGCGGCTGCGGACATCGTCGAGCACCGCGAGACCGAGGCGGTTCATCGAGTAGCCGAAGCCGAGACTGGTTGCCGGATCAGCGAATCCGAACGAGCCGCCGAGGCCCGTTGTGCCGTAGGCCCGCTTGTCGGAGCCGAAGCTGAACGAGCCGCGCGACTTGCGGAAACCGAGGTGGTAGCGACTCTTGGTGTGCAGCACCAGATCCTCGGCGGGCACATCATCGGCCGTGTCCGCGGCGGCGAGGCGGTCGAGCACGTCGTTGTCGATCGGCAGTGCTCCGGTGCGGCCCGCGGCAGCGCCGTACGCCATGGCCAGCGACCTGGCATTACCGACACCATTGGAGCCGGGCATCTCGACCTCGAGGAACTCGCGCCGAGCCGCCCTTGCCGGCGCGCCCACCCGCGGATTGTTCAGCGCCGCATAGGAAAACCCGCGCTTGGCGAATAATTCGGCGCCGATCCGCATGGGGATGTCGCGCTCGTAGCGCAGGATGTCCATGCCTTCGGTGGCGGCGAGGGTCGCGATGCGATCCATGCTCTGCTCGGCGGGCAGGCCGATGAAGAAGTCGAGTCCGAGCGGTTTCGCGATCTCCTCGGCGAAGAACCGACCCAGCGAGCGACGTGCGGGATCAACGCGGCGCACCAGTTCGCCTTGATAGAGGCCGAGGGTGATGGCGTGATAGCCGTGCCGGGTGCCGGGACGCCATGCAGGTTTCTGCGTGGCGAGGATGGTGGCCAGCCCGTCGAGGTCGGCGAGCTGGGGGAGGCGGACCACGGTGTCCAGACCGGACAGGCCCGCCTGGTGGTCGATCAGCTGCCGGACGGTGACGGCGTCCTTGCCGTTGACGGCGAACTCCGGCCAGTACGTCGCGACCCGTTCCTCGTAATCGAGCAGGCCACGCGACACCAACGCGGCGATCACGAATCCGGCCATGCCCTTTGTCGAGGAGAACACCGGGACGATAGTGTCCCGCTCCCACGGCAGCGTCCGGCGCCGATCGCGATGACCCGCCCACAGATCGACGACCGGGCGATCACCCGCGTAGACGGCTACCGCGGCGCCGATTTCGCCGTGCTGGGAGAAGTTGCGGCGAAATGCGTCGGCGACGGGTTCGAAACCGGACTCCACCTCGCCATGGATAGTGGGCTGTGCGCTCATGGTTCGTAGATGGTACCGGCGGTACCGGAGTCTGTGGGTGTCGGTCGGCGCGGACCCGTCCGAGTCACCGGAGACGTCGCGGAATCGGTGGAAGTGTCCGCTTACCCCGGCCTGTCGGGTGTCTCGTACGCTCGCCTGGTGCGTTCACTCGAGCAGATCAGGGACTGGCCGGTTCGGCATGCGGGGGCAGGCGTCGTCACCAGCGCGGGCGCGACGACCGAGGGCGATGTCGAGCGAGTGTTTCCGCTCGCATCGGTGACCAAACCGTTGGTCGCCTATGCGGTGCTCGTCGCGGCGGAGGAGGGCGCGATCGAGCTCGACCAGCCCGCGGGCCCACCGGGATCGACGGTGCGACATCTGCTGGCGCACACCTCCGGTTTCGCCTTCGATACCACCGATGTGCTGGCCGCGCCGGGGACTCGACGGATCTACTCGAGTATCGGCTTCGAGGTGCTTGCCGCGTTCGTCGCCGAGCAGTCCGGGATCGGGTTCCCCGAATATCTGCACGACGCGGTCTTCGAACCGCTCGGCATGACCGCCTCGGTGCTGACCGGCCCCGCCGGACACGCGGGCCGCTCCACTGTCGCCGACCTGACGCGCTTCGCCGCGGAGTTGCTGAATCCGCAGTTGATCTCCGCGCAGACGCACGCCGAAGCGACGTCGGTCCAATTTCCTGGGCTGGGCGGTGTGCTGCCCGGTTACGGTTCGCAGCGGCCGAACGACTGGGGGCTCGGTTTCGAGATCCGTGACGGCAAATCGCCGCACTGGACCGGTCGCGGTAATTCGCCTGGTACCTATGGCCATTTCGGACAGTCCGGCACGTTTATGTGGGTCGATCCCAAAATAGGGGTGGCGAGTATCGCGCTGACCGACGAGAATTTCGGCGACTGGGCGCGGGAGGTTTGGCCGGTCTTCTCCGATGCGGTGATAGCGGAGTCGACGTTTGCACGAAATGAGGCGCCTGAGTAACACCACGGAACGTGCTTCCGAAGTAACACGTGTAACTCCGGGCACTCCAGTACACTCAGGCAACGCCGGATTCGACGGGTCGTTGGGGAAGACGTCCCTCGTCGAAACTGGAGGTGTTAGTGGTGCGCGCATCGAGTCAGTTCGCGGACGCGACGGCGGGTGTGGTCTACATCCACTCGTCGCCTGCCGCGCTGTGCCCACACATCGAGTGGGCACTCACCTCGGCCCTGGCCGCTCCCGCGAAACTGCGCTGGACCGCGCAGCCCGCCGACGGCCAATTGCGCGCAACCAGTGACTGGGTCGGGCCGGTAGGCACCGCGGCCCGGATAGCCCAATCCTTGCGGTCCTGGCCGGTGCTGCGCTTCGAGGTCACCGAAGACCCCAGCGACGGCGTCGACGGCGAGCGCTACAGCTTCGTGCCCAACCTCGGCCTCTGGCACGGTTCCACGAGCGCCAACGGCGATGTCACCCTCGGTGAGATGCGCCTGCGCGCCCTCCTGCAAGCCTCCCGCGAACTCGGCAAATACGCAGGCTACGACCTCGCCGCCGAAATCGACCGAGCCCTGGGCACCGCATGGGACGAGGACCTGGAGATTTACCGTCACGGCATCGAATCCGGCGCCGAAGTCACCTGGCTCCGCCGGGATGTGGGGTAGATCGGGCTTTCTCTGTCCTGAGCGCTCACCGCCCTCAGCGCTCGCCCGCAGATCGAGTACAGCGCTAGTCGTGACCGCGGCGTGCCGAGTCGGCCGTACGGCACGAGATACGCAGGGTCCTTTAGGCTTTGCCAGCGTTGCTCGGTCGGTTCCAGCGCCCGACCACTGACGGCTGGATCCCTCGGCCACGGCTCGCGGATGTGGATTTGGATGTCGTCCTGCAGAAATTCGCGTCAACGCCATCGCAAACCCTTCGGCAGTCGCACTATCCGGTCCGCTGGGATCAAGGCTGCGGTAGTCCCCGCATCCGGTACCGCGATGCTCACCAAAGAATTCGGTAACGGACTACCCGTCCGCTCACTGAACGTCTGCCATCGATCCCCTACCCCGGTAGCGACCTGTACCGAAAAACCCAGCGAATTCTCGATATCGGAGGCAAGTAGCCGCGCACCTCGGACTGCTCGTCTATGTCCACACTCTTATCTTCAATAGGTGTTTGCGAAGACAACTGATCTTCTGGTGGCCGGGTGGGGTTTTGAACCGTCGCTCAGGTTTCGGATTCTGGCAGGTTCTCCGGGAAGACGGTGACGTGGCGGATGGTTCCGGAGAGGCCGGGGAGTTCGCGGGGCGCGGTCCAGGTGCGGAAACCATCGTGGCTGTCGCTGTAGAAGTATTTGTCCTCGGTGTAGGCGTCGAAATAGATACGCCAGCCGCCACCGGGCAGCTGGATGAGCGACTGGCCTTCGCGTGGGGTGCCCCAGCCTGCCCAATTGCCCGTCGCGACAAAGACATACGGGCCGGCCGCATTGAGGGCGACGGCGAGCTCGATGTACTTGGTGGTCTCGTTCTTGGTGAACGCGAAGTACTTGCCGCCGTGTGCGACCACGGTGGTGTCGATGTAGCCGATTGCGGCGGTGTCGAACGGGTTGGGTGGTGCCAGCCCTGCCATCGGTGTCAGCACACTCCACGAACGCATCGACGCATCGGTGGCCGTCATCAGATACGGCGTGAAACGGCGCCCGTTGGTCAGCGACACGATGATGCTGATACGGCCGTCGACATCGACGAACCACTCGGGTGCCCAGCATGCCTCCACACCGAGCATCGGGACCGTGAAGTCGAAGAGGTGTGTCCAGGTGACTCGATCGCTGCTCCGCGCGAATCCGATGATCTGACCGTCGCCCGACGCGGTGTAGGCGAGGTAGTAGTCGCCGTCGACATTCCGGAAGATGCTCGGGTCACGCATTACTCCGCTCGGCGGCCGATAGGCCGAGCCGCGCAGCAATTGGAATGCGGTCGCATCGGTGGATTCGTAGACATACAAATCGGTTTCGCTGCTGTTGGTGAATGCGGACATCGTGTACCGCACCGAAGTCGCGCCTCCCGCGGCGCGCCCCACCGACAGCGCAGCCAACGGCAGACCGGCCGCCAGCGTCAGCACCGACCTCCGACAGACCCTTCCCGACGTCATCGCCCGAATTATTCAGGCCGGATCGTCCTGGGGTCGCAGACACGCCGCTTGCGATATTCCTGTCCCAGAGGGCTATTCCGCCACCGATATTCATCGCAGGGTGAGCGGGGTCTCGGATTCGATGCGGGTCAGCTTCTCCGGGTTGCGGATGTAGTAGAGGCCGGTGATGCGGGCGTCCTCGACGCGGATCGCCATGATGCCGTCGAGCTCGCCGTCCAGGTGTACGAGCAGTGCCGGGTTGCCGTTGACGACGGTGGGGTCGATGGCGAGCGTGGCTCCGAACTTGCCGGTGCCGCCGATGATGTAGCGGGCTACCTTCTCGGCGCCGATGACCGGCCGCAGCGCAGCTCGCTTGATGCCGCCGCCGTCGCTCATCAGGACGACCTCGGGGGCGAGCACGTCGAGGAGGCTCTGTGGGTTCCCGGTTTCGAGCGCGCGCTGGAACGACTCCAGAGCCGCCCGGGTCTGGCTCGGGGAGACCACCGAGCGCGGGCGGCGGGCATCGACGTGCTGACGGGCGCGATGCGCGATCTGGCGGACGGCCGCCGGAGTTTTGTCGACGGCGGCCGCGATCTCGTCGTAGCCGATGTCGAAGACCTCGCGCAGTACGAAGACGGCGCGCTCGGTCGGTGACAGTGTTTCCAGGACGAGCATCAACGCCATCGACATGCTCTCGGCGAGTTCTGCCTCCTGGGACGCGTCCGGTGCAGTGAGCATCGGCTCGGGCAGCCACGGGCCGACGTAGGACTCCTTGCGGCGGTTCATGGTGCGCAGCCGGTTGAGCGACTGGCGGGTGGTGATCCGGACCAGGTAGGCGCGCTGGTCGCTCACCTGTCCCAGATCGACCTTCACCCAGCGCAGCCAGGTTTCCTGGAGGACGTCTTCGGCGTCGGCCGCCGATCCGAGCATCTCGTAGGCGATGGTGAAGAGCAGGTTGCGGTAGGCGACGAAGGCCTCGGTCGCCGGGTCGGTGGTGTGGTCGCTCATCTCGCGCTCATCCTTCGCGGGCGGTCCTGGTGGCCGAAGGCTTTCAAGCATGCATCCACAGCATGGTCCTTTCGTTGATAGCCATTCGATCCGACCCGCCCGATTGGTGCGATCGAGAGTGGACACTCGGCGTGCGGCTGTGACATGCCGATTGGACGATGGGTCCGCTGCTCGGCGGTCTGTCGATCAATGCATGTCAGGTGGCGGTGTCCTGCAATCGGGGCACCGCCACACGCATGCGGTATGGATCCGTTCGTCATCGACCGGATCGGCCAACAGATACTTGGGTCAGGCTGCCAGTTCAGCGGTGGTCAGTGCTTTCTCGTGCTTGGCCTGCAGCTGCTGCCGGCGCTTGTCGTCCTTGGCCCACCAGGTGCGCGCACCGGGCTTGCGCGCCTCGTACGTCAGTTGCCAGACGGTGCTCCAGCAAACGAGCTCCTTGAGCTTCGCGCCCGGCCAGCCGCCGAGGTAGGACTTCTTGGCGGTGTCGTCCTTGCTGGAGAACTGGAAGATGCCGGCGCGGCGACCGAGGCTGATGCATTGACCGGCGAACCCTACGTCGATGGTCGCGGGCTGCTCACTCGCGATTCGGCTGAGGACGGTCTCGGCGGCCTGCGGGCCCAGCTGAACTGCGGACTGGCAGCCCATCCGGAACGGCAGGTCCGACGGTGCCGCCGAATCCCCGGCTGCGATGATGCGCGCGTCGTCCACGCTCGTCAATGTCTCGTCGGTGAGCAGGCGGCCCACGGTGTCGGTGCTCAGCCCACTACGGGTGGCCAGGTCCGGCACCCCGAATCCGGCGGTCCAGATGGTTACCGCGCTCCGCAGCGTGTGGCCGCCACTGAGCTTTACGGTATCGCGAGTCACACCGGTCACCTTTGCGTCGGGGCCTTCGAGCACGGTCACGCCGAGTTCGGTCAGCCGCTTGGCGACCGAGCGTCGACCCCGAGGATGCAGGTACGGTCCGAGTACCTCGCCGCAGACCAGGGTCACCGCGCGGCCCTGTTCCGCCAGCTCGGCAGCGGTCTCGATACCGCTCGGACCCGCGCCGACAACCGTCACCGCGGCCGTTGCTTGCGCGGCGTCGAGGACCCGCCGCAGCCGCTGCGCCTGTTCCAGGCTGGCGATAGGGTAGGCGAGCTCCGCCGCTCCGGGCACGCTGGGGTCGGCGCTGCCGCTGCCCACTGCGTAGATCAGGTAGTCGTAGTCGACCGTGCCGCCGCCCGCCAATTCCACCCTGCGCTCGGCCGCGTCGATCCGTGTCACGGTGTCGACCGTCAGTCGGATGCCCTCGGCCAGGACTTTTCGGTAGTCGACGACCGCGTCGTTGGACCCGCCCACCAGTTGGTGCAGGCGGATTCGCTCGACGAAACTCGGGCGCGGGTTGATCAGGGTCACCGTCACGTCGTCGCGCTGCGTGAGGCGGTTGGCCGCCATGACGCCGGCGTATCCTCCGCCGATCACGACCACATCGATGTTCTCGGTCATGGTGTCTCCTTCGTTTACAAGGGGTTCGGGCACAAGACACCGCGTGCTGGATCGTTGTGACAGTGCGTGAGGCATGTCACTCCACGGGTGTGGGTTCGGCATGCCTGTCAACCGCTGCGGAACCTGAACGAACAGTCGTACCAGCGCTTGATCTCGACCCTCACCATCCTCGTCGGCTGGGAGGCCCAAATCGCTTTGCACGACGTGCGCGGCCTGGACCCGTAGGCCGAACAAGACGCCGTCACCTGGGTCGCAAGGGTTTTGGTCGAGGCCGTGATCAAGGAAAACGACGCACACCCCGAGCGCGGCAGCCAAGATTGATGCACCCGTTGGATGT
Organism: Nocardia sp. NBC_01009; assembly: GCF_045208035.1. Classification (NCBI taxonomy): domain Bacteria; kingdom Bacillati; phylum Actinomycetota; class Actinomycetes; order Mycobacteriales; family Nocardiaceae; genus Nocardia; species Nocardia sp. NBC_01009. The sequence continues at coordinate 3,318,689 of NZ_CP108695.1, forward strand.
GCCGGAGAAGGCTCGCCGCCGCGATCTCGGCAACGATCGCCGCCGAACTCGGTGTGCGAGCCACTGTTGGTGAGCTGGCCCGTATCTCTCCGCGCGCGCTGATCAACGCAACGGACGCAATCATCCAGAGGATGCCGGAACTCGTCGAATCATGGGGCCCCATGGCACTGACCCCCACGCCGTTCTCACCCATCGTCGACGGTGACGTCCTCCCGCACGCGCCCTGGCGTGCGCTCGTCGGCGGCGCCGCGCGGGGCATCGATCTTCTCGTGGGGCACACCCGAGACGAATTCCGGCTGTTCAATACTCGGCTGGGCAGCGAGGTGACCGATGAGCAGGTTTCCGCCACACTCGTGGGTCTCGCGCCGGCCTCGAACAGCAGCGGGGGTTACCGCACCGTCTATCCCGAGGCCACCCCCGCGCAGCTGTATGAACTCGTCAACTCCGACTGGCTGTTTCGGATGCCGAGTCTGCATCTCGCGGACGCCCAGCACGCCGGGGGTGGGCAGGCCTGGACCTACGAACTCTGCTGGAGCTACAACCAAGAGCAGGGTGCCTCGCACAGCCTCGACTTGCTGCTCGTCCTGGGCACGCTCAGCGTTGAGGATGTGCGCAGCCATCCGTCCGCCGGCATGAACGCCGCAGACGAGGTCATCGGCGTCGCACACCACATGCGCACCGACTGGCTGAACTTCGCGACCACCGGCAACCCCGGCTGGGCGCCCTACGATCCGGACACACGATCCACCTGTGTCTACACCGCCGAGCCGATCACCCAGCCCTACCCCGAGGAACGCTCGCGCCACATCTGGCATACACACCGGTTCGACACCCTGGACCTACTTCATACCGAGTAACAGCGACACGATGATGCCGACGCGGCCGTCGAGGTCGACGAACCACTCCGGCGTCCAACAAGCCTCGATTCCGGGCATCGGGACGGTGAAGTTGCAGAGGTGTCCAGGCTCGGCGACCTCGGCCACCAGTAATAGGACGTCATCGAGGTGGCTTGGGGTGGTCAGGTGTCCCCGTTGCCGTTGAGGTCTACCGGCGTTGGCGCAGTTGGCCTTTCGGGTGCCGGGCCGCGGCGGCGATGCAGGCGCTGGCCATTTGCGCCGATTGTGGTCCGCGGCAGTCGCTTCTGCTCGTCGTCACTGCCGCCTCGTTGAACGCTCGGATCCGGGCGTTCTCCCGGGATTCGCGCCAGATGAGGCGGCCTTCCAGCGGCGGTGCGTCATCGATGGGCAGGTAGGTGATGCGCGGGTGGGCGCGGTAGCAGGAACCCTCGTCGCCCACCACGAACGCGCCCTCGCCTCCCCCGACCAGACTGATCGCCTCCTGAAAGGTGTTGGCAGTCTTGCCGTACCGGATCAATCTGCCATCGGGTGTCCGCTTCGGCACTCGATCGTCGGCCACGACCGACGGCGTCGAGTCGGGCGCTCCGATCAGCGTGATGTCGGCCAAATCGTTCAGAGACACAGAGTCGCGCGCGGCCAACGGGTGTCCGTTCGGGAGGGCAAGCAGCCGAGGCAAGCTTCGCAGTACCGGGCCGATGCCGAGGTCGGGCCCATCTACGGGATGAAACATGAGCACCATCTCGACCAGATCAGCGCGCAGGGCTGCCGAACCCTCGAAGAGGGGCAGTTCCCGGATTCGGACGTCGGTGCCTGGGTGGGTGGCGGTGAACCTGTCGGCGGCATCCAGCACGAAGGTGCTTGCCCCCGCGCCGACAAAGCCGACCTCGAGTACGCCGGTTACACCCCGGCCCGCGGCGGTCGCGCGCTCGACTGCCAGTTGGATCAGGTCGTGGCCGGGGCGCAGGTCGTCGAGGAACTGCTTGCCGACCGGGGTCAGCGCCACGCGGCGGCTGGTGCGTTCGAACAGCGGAGCGCCGACGCGGCGCTCTATCCCCTGGATCGTCTGGCTGACCCGTCCGGTCGACACCTGTAGCCGCTGCGCGGTCTTACCGAAGTGCAGCTCGTCGGCCAGCGCCAGGAAGGCCTCGATCTCATACCGTTCCACCGCTACTCCGTCTCGCTCGTGCTCAGGCCCGCCAACTCGAGGGCCCTACTAACTACCGCCGAGAAGCGGGATTTGTTCCTGATCGTCCGGGCGACCTTTGCCGAGGTCACCCGAACGAGACCGCTGAACGGATCGTTGAGTCGTTCTAAACGGTTGTTAGGCAACGGGCTGTTGTTCCCGGGACTCTCTTCCCGAATTCTTGGAGACGCAGTTTTCCAGAGAGATGAGAGACGAGAAGCGATGTCCGAGAAAACCAAAAGCGTCCTTGTGCTCGGTGACACAGGCAAGACCGGAAGCCGGGATGTGGATCGACGGCCACCGCGCGACTTCACCGACTACGCCGATACAGCGGCCGCCACCGGGATCTGGCAGGACAGCGCTCAATGACGTTGGGGCGCACCCCAACTCCGGCATCGCCAGCTCGACGATCGACATTCTGGAGCACCAAAGTTGAATCTCTCCCGCATCGCCACCACCCTTTCGCTGATCGGCGCCGCGTTCATCATCTACGTCGGCATCAGCTATCTGGTCACGCCGGCGTCCATGGCCCCGCAATTCGGGCTCCCCGAGTGGCCACACGGTGACGCGGTCGCCTTCTTGAATATCAAGGGCATTCGCGATATCACGGAGGGACTGATCATCCTCGCCCTGCTTGCCGCTCGACAGCGGTTTGCGCTGGGCCTGGCGACTCTGGTCATCGCGCTGACCCCGTTCGCCGACATGCTGACGGTGCTGCGCTACCACGGGTCGACCTCGACCGCTCTGAGCGTGCACGGCCTCACCGCGGTGCTGGTCGCGCTTACCGGTGGCCTATTGCTCCGTGAGCAGCGCGTGCTGCGGACCGGCCGCGAAAAGGCAACCGCCACACGGCTTATCGGTGCCGGGGCCGCACAGTGAGGACGGCCCGAGCGGCCACGCTGGTCCTGGCAATGGTGTCGGCCGGTCTGACGGCAGGGCTGTTCGCCGGGTTCGCCTACTCCGTGATGCCCGGCTTGCGCCGCAGCAGCGATACCGCCTTCGTCGAGGTCATGCAGAACATCAACGTGGTCATTGTGAACCCGTTGTTCATGACCTTGTTCATGGGTGGGCTGGTTGCGGGGTTGGCCGCTGTGGTGACGAACTGGCGGTCGGATGATCCGGCGGTTCGGTACTGGGCCATCGCCGGGTTCGTCTGCTACGTGGTGATGTTCGGGATCACCAGCGGCGCGAACGTTCCGCTCAACGACAAGTTGGCTGCTGCGGGTGACCCGGCTCAGATCGCCGATCTGGCCGCGGTGCGTGCGCAGTTCGAGGGACCGTGGGTGGCCTGGAATATCGCCCGCGCGATCGTGAACGTCGGTGCGCTCGGCGGCTTCGCATTGGCACTGTTGCGTTTCCGGCGTACCGCCGACCGAGCAGCCTGAACCGAGAACCATTTGTCGAAGGAGTCACCCACATGTCACTGAACGTGCCGGAATTCGCCGAGTCCACCATCGTGCGTTCCGACGACGCCGAAGTAATCGGCCAGGCCCCCATAACCATCCGCCTGCTTGCCGACAGCAGCTCGACCGGCGGCGCACTGTCCACGCATCGGGTCACGCTGCGGGATGGTGCGAATGGTGCGGGCCCGCACCATCATTCGCGCTCGGCGGAGCTTTTCTACATGCTCGACGGCACAGCTCAGGTGCTGTCCGGCGACCAGGTGGTGACCGCCGAACGCGGCGATGTGGTCGTCGTGCCGCCCGGCCTCGCGCACGCATTCGCCGCGGCGCCGGGACACGACGCCGACATTCTCATCATCATCACCCCCGGGGTCGAACGGTTCGAGTATTTCCGGCACCTCGAGCGCATCGCCTACGGGAAGGTTCCGCCCGAAACCCTGCTGGATGTCCAAGAGATCTATGACACCTACTTCGGCAACAGCACGACCTGGAACGACGCCAGATCCTGAACGACAAAGGGCGGGCCGATCGCACGCGGGCGGCCCGCCCACCCGGAAACCCTGACTCAACGAAGGCCATCTTGAAGAAGATCTACTACGCGGCGCACACCTACATGATCATCGGTGTGATCAGCGGCTTGTTCTATCGCGAGTTCACCAAGTTGCACGATTTCACCGGCAACTCCCAACTCGGTCTGGTGCACACCCACCTGCTCGCCCTCGGGATGCTGTTCCATCTCATCGTGCTGGCATTGGAGAAAGCGTTCACCCTGAGCACCAGCAAATTGTTCGACTGGTTCTTCTGGGTCTATAACGCGGGTCTCGCACTGACCGTCGCGATAATGACCACCCACGGTATCCAAACCGTCGTCGGCGCCGAGACCAGCGCCGCGATCTCCGGCCTTGCCGGGCTCGGACACATTGTGCTCACCATCGGTCTGATTCTGTTCTTCATCAACCTCGGCAAGCAGATCCCCACCAGTACAGCGCAACCCGATCTCGCACCGCAGCAGCACAATCTGCCCGTCTGATCGACCAACCGCCGCCCTCGGCGACCCGGTATGGGGAAATGGAGAAAATGAACATGCGCGCTATCGCGCAGGACACCTTCGGTGGACCTGAGGTCTTGAAGGTCATCGAGGTGCGGCGGCCCGAGCCCGGGCCCGCCGAGGTGCTCGTTCGAGTGTGCGCGATCGGGGTCAACCCGACCGACTCGTGGCATCGAGCCAGCGGCGGACTGGCGGGCGGGCAGACACCGGTCAGGCTGGGCTGGGACGTATCCGGCGTCGTCGAAGCCGTCGGACCTGGCGTCACCATCTTCGCGCCAGGTGATGAGGTGTTCGGTCTGCCACGGCACCCACAACCGGCGGGCACCTACGCGCAGTACGTGACATCCCCCGCACGGCACCTTGTCCGCAAGCCGTCGCGAATATCGCATACCGAGGCCGCCGCTTTGCCCCTGGCCGCGCTCACCGCGTGGCAGGCGCTGGTGGACACCGCCGACGTCCGGCCCGGCCAGCGGGTGCTGATCCACGCCGCGGCGGGCGGTGTCGGACACCTGGCCGTTCAGATCGCGAAGGCGCGTGGCGCCTACGTGATCGGCACCGCCCGCTCCGTCAAACACGACTTCGTGCGCGGACTCGGCGCCGACGAGGTCATCGACTACGTCCAGGTCGACTTCAGCACCGTCGCCCGCGACATCGACGTTGTCCTCGACACGATCGGTGGCGAGTACGGTCCGCGTTCCCTGACGACCCTGTGCGCCGGCGGTCTGCTCGTCTCCCTGGCCGCGCCGTCCGAGTCCTATCTGGCCGACGAGGCGCGCCCGCTCGGCCTGCGCGCCGCATTCATGATCGTCGAAGCCGACCGGGCCGGAATGCTGGAGATCGCCGCGTTGGTCGAAACCGGCCGTCTGCGTCCACAGATCGATACGGTCTTGCCCCTCGAACTGGCCGCCGAGGCACACGAACTCAGCCACAGTGGACGCATTGCGGGAAAGATCGTCCTCACCGTCGATTGACCGCACACCAACGCGAACCTCGAAACCCGACTCGCACGATACGAAGGACGCAATGCCCTACTTCCAGCACGGCGACGTTCGCACCTGGTACGACGTTCATGGAGACGGCGAGCCGGTGCTGCTGTTGCACGGTGGTTTTGTCGACTCGCGCTCCTTCGGACCGGCGGTTGCCATGCTCACCGACCGATTGCGGGTATTCACAGCGGATCGGCGAGGGCACGGCCGGACGCCCGACCTTCCCGGCCCGATCTCCTACGACCTGATGGCGTCGGACACCATCGCGTTCCTGGATCAGGTGGTCGGCGCCTCGGCCCACCTGGTCGGCTACAGCGACGGCGCGATCGTGGCGATGCTGGTCGCGATCCGCAGACCCGACCTCGTGCGCAGACTGGTGTTGATCAGCGGCAATTTCCACTATGACGGCATGACACCAGGCTTGCTGAACGGGTTCATGACCGGTGGATTGGTGCAGCGGCTCGGACCGAGATACGGCGAGGTGTCCCCCGACGGCGAGGAGCACTTCCCGGTCGTAGTGGACAAACTGCTGCGGATGATGGCCGAGGAGCCGACCTTGACCGAGCAGCAACTGACGCACATCGCCAGCCCCACCCTGGTGATCACCGCAGACGACGACGCGGTGACACTCGAACACACCATCGCGCTCTACCGCGCGATTCCGGACTCCGAATTGGCCGTCGTGCCCCGCGCCTCGCACCTGCTTGTGGTGGAGAAACCGGCCCAGGTCTACCCGCTGATCGCCGACTTCCTGACCATCGAACCCGCGCCGACCCTGCAACCGATCCGCCGGGCCGCCGAGCCCAGTCCGGCGCATTGATCGAAAGGAACATGCCATGGCGGCCCCGGCAATCGACCGAAAAGCGTCTCGCTGCATCACAATTCGCGCCTCGCTGACTCGACGCGAATGGATCCGCGTCGCCGCGATGGTGGCACTGATCGCGGCCTTACACGTGATCGGCTGGGGCACCTTGGTGACGTTCGTTGCCCCGCAACACTTCGATCTCGGCGACCAGACACTCGGCATCGGTGTCGGCGTGACCGCCTACACCCTCGGTCTGCGACACGCCTTCGACGCCGACCACATCTCGGCAATCGACAATACGACCCGCAAACTGATGAACGACGGGCAGCGGCCATTGTCGGTCGGGTTGTTCTTCTCTCTCGGCCACTCCACCGTCGTGTTCGCGTTGGCGCTGCTGCTCGCTGTCGGAGTGAAGGCAATCGTCGGCCCGGTACAGGACGACTCGTCGGTGCTGCACCACTACACCGGTTTGATCGGCACCACCGTGTCGGGCGCCTTCCTCTACCTCATCGCGATCATCAACCTCACGGTCCTGGTCGGAATCCTGCGAGTGTTTCGCGCGATGCGCGCAGGCGGCTATGACGAAGCGGCACTCGAAGAACAGCTCGAAAAACGCGGATTCATGAACCGGTTCTTCGGCGGGTTGATGAAATCGATTACCAAGCCGTGGCAGATGTACCCGGTCGGAGTGCTGTTCGGCCTAGGCTTCGACACCGCCACCGAGATCGCGCTCCTGGTCCTGGCAGGTACCAGCGCAGCCGCTGGACTGCCCTGGTATGCAATCCTGTGTCTGCCAATTCTTTTCGCCGCAGGAATGAGCCTGCTCGACACCATCGACGGCTCGTTCATGAACTTCGCTTACGGGTGGGCGTTGTCCGAACCTGTTCGCAAGGTCTACTACAACATCACCATCACCGCCCTGTCGGTGGTGGTTGCCTTGATCATCGGGACTATCGAACTGCTCGGCCTGCTCGTGGACCAACTCGGATGGAGCGGCGGACTCTGGGACTGGATCGGCGGCCTGAACCTCAACAGCGTCGGGTTCGTCATCGTTGGCCTGTTCGTCCTGACCTGGGCGGTGGCGCTGCTTGTCTGGCGCTATGGCCGTATCGAAGAAAAATGGTCCGGGCGCAAACAAGAGCAGGCCGACTGATGGGGGAGTATCAGGCGACCGGTTCGGTCGAATGTCCGACGTCACGCAGGCAGTGCGCGCCGCACGTATCGTCGACTCGATTGCTCGCGCTATGCGTCGGGACCAGCGCGTCGATACGTTGCGCCGCAGCTATCTCGAGTAGCGTCTGAATGAATGCGCACACCAGGGCGGACTCCCCGGTCGTCGGCCAGATCAGGCCGTATTCGATGGGCGGAGCGTCACGGAACGGAACGAATGTGATGCCGGGGCGAGCGTGGTACCGAAGGCCTCGCACAGCCACGGGGGAGACGCCGCGGCCAGCCGCGACGTGGGAAGGTACTTCCGTCCAGTAGGTGGCGGTCGGTCCCTGCGGGATCGGCCGGCCTGACGGGGTGTGTGTGGGGAGGTGGAAGTCCAGCCAATACGCAGGGATGTCGCCGTGGATGGACACCAGCGGGGCGTCCGCGAGATCCTCCAGCGAGACGGTGTCCCGGCGTGCGAACGGATGCTGCGCCGGAACCATGAGCGCACGTGGTTCGGAGAAGATTACGGGGCCGACCGTGAGGTCCGGCTCGTCGACGGGGAATTCGCTGATCTGTAGATCGAGGTCGCCCGATCGGAGCCGGCCGAGCGGATTTCCGAGCTGTATTTCGTGGACTTTGATTTCGCAGTCGGGATTGGAACGCTGGAAGGCTTCGGCGGCGAGACCGAGCAGGTCGGCTACCCATGGTGTGGAGTATCCGACGCGGAGTGTGCCCGTGATTCCACGACCGAATTCGATTGCCCGCACAATCGCCAGTTGGACGCTTTGGTAGGCAGGCCGCAGGTCATCACGGAGTCGTCGTCCGGTAGCGGTGAGAACAACTTGGCGGCTGGTGCGGTCGAACAGTGGCACACCGACGCGATGCTCCAACTTCTTGATCGTCTGGCTGACCCGCCCCGTCGACAGCCCGAGCCGTTCGGAGGTCCGTCGGAAGTGCAACTCCTCGGCCAATGTCAGGAACGTTTCGATCTCGTAGCGCTCGATCGTGGGACTCCTCGAGTGCGATCGGAAACTTGGGTATCCGATCATCGCATGTCAGATGCTTATTCGATAGCCCGCTCTCGGTAATGATCCAGTTGCACGATTCCGGGTTCCCGGCGCTGAACCGGACGCCGTTGAGACGGTCGGCATTCGAGCACGGCTATCGTCACGCTACCGGCAGCCGTCGTCTCAGGGAGACACCGCAGTAAGCGCTAGGACAACTCGACGAGGAGTGCGACGGGTCGCCGAAGGATCAGCTGTTGTGCATCGGGCTCATGGGCGGTCTTCGGCGAGGCTTGCGCTGGTGGCGAAGTGCTGGCGGTAGCGCTCGGGGGTGGTGGAGAGGCGGCGGGTGAAGACTCGGTGGAGGGTTTCACCGTGGCGGTAGCCGACCGCGCGGGCGATGGCAGTGATGGTGAGTTCGGTGGATTCCAGGAGGCGGCGGGCCGCTTCGATGCGGAGGTCTTCTACGAATGCGGCCGGGGTGGTTCCGGTTTCGACGCGGAAGGCGCGGGCGAAATGTCGTTCGCTCATGCCGGCGCGCTGAGCCAGAGCGGAGACTGCCAGGTCGTCGTCGAGGTGGTCGGGGAGCCACTGTTGGACGGCGCGGATGGCGGGGGTGCGGGCGGGCTGGGTGCGCAGTTGGGCGCTGAATTGGGCTTGGCCGCCGGAGCGGCGGGTGAAGACGACGAAGGCGCGGGCGATCTGCTGGGCCATCTCGCGACCGTGATCGTCCTCGACGAGGGCCAGTGCGAGGTCGATGCCGGCGGCGACGCCCGCGGAGGTCCAGCGGTTGCGATCGTGGACGTAGATGCGGTCGGGCTCGACGGTGACGCGAGGGTAGGTGCGGGCCAGTCGATCGGTCGTACCCCAGTGGGTGGTGGCCCGGTAGCCGTCGAGCAGACCGGCGGCGGCGAGCAGCAGCGCGCCGGAGCACACCGAGGTCACTCGGCGGGATTTGCGGGCCAGGGCGGGTAATTCGCGGACCACTTCCGCGGACACCGGCCCGGAGATCCAGCCGCCGACGACCATCAGGGTGTCGATCTCGTCAGCGGAGGCAGCCAGGTCGTGCAGCGAGTGTTCGACCGCGATGGTCAGACCGCCGTCGGTCTTGATCGACCGGCCCTGCGGTGTGGCCGTCACGAGCCGGTACACCGTCTTCTCGCCGATCGCATTGACGAACCCGAAAACATCCATCGGCCCGGCCAATTCGACCAGCTGCATGCCCTCGTAGGCGACGAAAACGATGGTGCGCGGCGCGGGCATGCCGCCATCATCGCAGTTGGGACAGGTGGCCGCCACGATCAGCGCGTGACCGTGACGGCAGTCGGGCTTCCCCATCGCCGCGCGCAGCGGGAATATTGCCGTGTGCAAAGGCGGTCGGGAGGCCCGCCCGGGCGGCCACATCAGCCGGCGCGCCCGACCCCGGCGCTCTTGCCGCGCACCGCGTGCTGATCGAGGAACGGGATGATCACTGCGGCAACACGATCCGAGAACTGGGCGTGCGGATAGTGTCCACCGTTGTCGACCATCACCACCCGGCCCAAACCGTCCGGAATGGCGGCCGCGATCGCGTTCGCCTCGGCCTCGGGATCGGCGAAATCCGGTTCCGCCGAACCCATGATCACCAGCGCGGGGCAGCGGACATCCGCCAACCGGGCGTCCGCGTCCGCAGGGGTGGTCTGTCCGGTTTTCATGAATTCCGCCCAGCGCTCGGGCTGCCGCAGGATGTTCTCGAGGCCGGCGAGGTACTGGTCGTAGTCGGCAGGCTTGGTCGGATAGGCGATGTCCAGATACCGCCGCCACCAGGGCAGCGAATTCATCATCGAAGTGAGGGCGAGGCGGACCATGCCGCGGCGGTATCGGCGGCTGGTGAGCAGGGCTCCGGCGTGCAGGCTCTGGGTGAGGGTGAAGGGTCCGATCTCGACGATCGCGGTCACCAGCTCCGGGGCCTGCGCCGCGGCGATCGTTGCCGAGCCGCCCGACAGCGAGTGTCCGACGATCACCGCCGGGCCGCCGAAGTGCCGGATGACGCCCAGCAGGTCCTCCGCTACATCGGTGCGGCTGATGGCGGCTTTTCCGGTCACCGACGGCCAGTCGAGGCTCGATTCGCCGTGCCCGCGCATGTCCACGTTGACCACCCGGTAGCCCGCGGCGGCCAGGGGGCCGACGAGGTGGCGGAAGTCGTGCCGCACGGTGCCCATGCCGTGTGACAGCACCACGAGCGGTCCGTCACCGACCACATCGCAGGCGAGCTGCCCGTGTTCGAGCGTCACATACTCGGTCATTGTCGTTTCCTTCCAGCGGAATCATCCGGTGGCCGCGACTGCGACCTGCTGGAATTGAACGCCGGAAAATCGGCGCGACCGATACCGAAGGCCGGACGGGTCAGCCGGACGGCCGATTTCGTCAGATCCTGACCAGTGTCACCGCGGAAACGACAGTCGCTGACCGCGGTTTCGACCGGGCCTCGCTGCTTTCGTGAACTCGGTCCGGCGGAGAGCAGTCGTAAAACCCGCCCAGCCGCGAAAATTCCTTCGGGGCCGTGTCGATCTGTCGCGTTCGCTGTTCGACCTTGGAGTGAGAGGGTCGGTAGGCGACCCGGAAAAGGAGGATGACAGTGAAGTACATGCTGATCTGGCGGGCCACCGATGAGGGCAATGCGGCCATGGAGGGCGTCGACTTCGAGAAGGTGCTCGAGACCGTCGGGCGGTACAACGACGAGATGATCCGGGCCGGGGTGCTGGTCGCGGCCGAAGGGCTGGCCGGGCCGGAAGAGGGCGTGGTGGTGGACTATTCGTCGGAGCCGCCGGTCGTCACGGACGGGCCGTACGGGGAGACCAAGGAGCTCTTCGGCGGGTTCTACATTCTGAATGTGGCCTCCAAGGAGGAGGCCATCGAATGGGCTAGGCGGGCCCCGTCGTTCGGGCCGGGATTCAAGACCGAAATTCGCCGGGTCACCACGATCGACGAATTCCCGCAGGACAACGAATGGATTCAGAAGGAACGAGCATGGCGCGAAGCCACCGGACAGTTGTGAGTCGCTGAGCGAGTGGCCGATTCCACGGGTCGTGAGGCCGTTGCCGCCGTGTGGCGGATCGAGTCCGCGCGGATTGTCGGTGCGTTCGCGCGCTACACCGGAGATTTCGCGCTGGCCGAGGACCTTGCGCAGGAGGCATTGGCCGAGGCGCTGGTGAACTGGCCGCGGGATGGCGTGCCGCGCAATCCGGCCGGGTGGCTGCTCACCGTCGGGCGGCGGCGGGCTATCGACGCGTTTCGCCGACGCGCCGCGCTCGATGACCGGTACTCCGCCCTCGCCCGGGATCTGGGCGAGGGCGGGGTCGCCGCCGGTGGCCCGCCCGCGGAATCCGCGAGTGCACAGACACCGTGGGATCCCGATCAGGTCGACGATGACGTGCTCGCGCTCATCTTCATCGCGTGCCATCCCGTGCTTTCGCGCGAGGCCCGGATCGCGCTCACGCTGCGGGTGGTCGGCGGCCTGTCCAGCGACGAGATCGCCAAGGCGTTTCTGGCGCCTACGGCCACCGTGCAGGCCCGGATCACGCGGGCGAAGAAAACCCTTGCAGCAGCTCGCGTTCCCTTCGCCGTGCCGTCCGCGCAGGAGCGCAGCGAACGCCTCGGGTCGGTGCTCAGCGTCATCTACGTGATCTTCACCGAAGGATCGTCCGCCACCTCGGGTGACGATCTGATCCGATTCGATCTGGCCGGTGAGGCGCAGCGCCTGGCCCGGGTGCTGGCCCGGTTGATGCCGGCCGAACCCGAGGTGCACGGGCTGCTGGCCCTGCTCGAGCTCACCGCTGCACGCTTCCCGGCCCGCGCCGACTCCGAAGGGCAGCCGATTCTGCTGGCGCACCAGAACCGCCGCCGCTGGGACCGCGCGGCGATTCGCCGTGGGCGCGCCGCCCTGGACCGGGTCACCCGGGTCGGCCGCGGCCTCGGCGCTTACGGCCTGCAGGCCGCGATCGCCGAATGCCATGCCGTCGCCGCATCCGTCGACACCACCGACTGGGACCGCATCGTGCTCCTATACGAGGCCCTGGGCCGCCTTGCTCCCTCCCCGGTCGTCGACCTCAATCGCGCGGTCGCGGTGTCCATGGCCCAGGGCCCCTCGGCCGCCCTCCGCATTGTCGACGAGCTCAAAACCTCCGCAGCCCTGGCGAATTCGCACCTGCTGCCGAGCGTTCGCAGCGAGCTGCTCACGCGATTGGGCCGCAGCGGCGAGGCGCGTGCCGAACTCGAACTCGCCATCCGACTCTGCGGAAACGAACGGGAACGCGCCTTGCTCGCGAAGAAGCTCGCAGAACTGTGACCGGGTTCGCCTTGCCGCTGGCCGTGCTGGTCGCGGTGATTCTCTGGCCCGAGCGCATCCCGAAGGACCGGACCGTGGAAGCCATCCGTGCGCGGATCGAGTCCGAACACAGAAGCCCTGAGTTGGTCGTGTCGCTCAGAGGTACGCTGAACTTGCGACAGGTTTGCTGGCGGATTTCTGGGCACGATCTGCGCACTCGCACCGGTGGCGGGCAGTGCCCGGCCGCGTACTTGCCGGTATGAGCATGGCTGGGAAGCTCGCGCGCCCGACGATAGCACCGACTTTCGACTGTCTGGCCTGGCTAAATCAACTAGTGTGGGGCTACCCGCTCGGGCGGGGGTTGGAATGCAAGCAAGTACACCGTTTGCCAGTCGGGTGGTCACAGGACGACACAATGGATGACACGGCAGTGAGTGGCGGGGACGCCACTCGGGGGCCAGCGGAGGCGTTCGGACGCTATCGGCTTCTGTCGCTGCTGGGGCAGGGCGGCATGGGCCAGGTGTGGCGGGCGCATGATTCGCTGACCAACCGGGTGGTGGCGCTCAAGGTGTTGCCCGAGCGCTTCGCCGATGACGAGCAGCTGCGCGAGCGGTTCCGCCGGGAGTGCCGGGCGGTGGCGCAGTTGACCGAGCCGCATGTGATCCCCATCCACGACTTCGGCGACATCGACGGTCGGCTCTATCTGAATATGCGCTTGATCGAGGGCACCGACCTGCACAAGGTGATCACGCGAGACGGGGCCTTGTCGCCGCCGCGGGCGGTGGCGATCGTCGCACAGGTGGCCGGCGCGCTACAGGCGGCCCACGACGTCGGGCTGGTCCACCGCGATGTCAAACCCACCAACATCCTGCTAGGGGCCAATGAGTTCGCCTCCCTGATCGACTTCGGGATCGCCCACGCCGCCGACGACCGTACGCTGACCACGATCGGCGAGGCCATCGGCACCGTCGCCTACATGGCGCCGGAGGAGATCAGCGCGGAGGCCAAGGCCGATGCCCGAGTGGACGTGTACGCGTTGGCGTGCGTGCTGTATGAGTGCCTGACCGGCCGGCCGCCGTTTGCGAGCGCAATGGGGATGCAGGGTGTGATCGCCCATCACCTGCACACCCCGCCGCCGCGTCCCAGCACCACTACACCCGATGTACCGACTGCGTTCGATGCGGTCATCGCCAAGGGAATGGCCAAAAACCCCGACGAGCGTTACCAGACCGTGCGCGAGCTGGCCGCGGCGGCCCGCGCCGCGGTGGGCGATTCCGCGGTCAGCACCACCGAGGGCGTGGCCGCGCGTCATGGGCGGCGAATCAGATTGTCGCCCAAGGCCGCCTGGCTGCTCGCTGCCGCGGTCGGGGTTACGGTGGTGGCCGCCGTAGCTGTCGTCATCGGTGTCCAACGGGAATCAGGCGGCGGTGGCAACTCGCCCGCACCTATCGGCTCGGGCTACTCGTCACAGACTCCGCTGCCGTTCACCGGCGTCAGCCTGCCCACCGATGTGTCTGTCGACACGGCGGGCAACGTATACGTCAGCGACATGGGTAACGATCGGGTGGTGAAATTGGCGGCGGGCGCGTCGACGCCGATCCCGCTGCCGTTCACCGGCCTGAATAATCCCCAGGGTGTGGCGGTCGACACTGCGGGCAACGTTTACGTCACCGACACGAGTAACGATCGGGTGGTGAAATTGGCGGCGGGCGCGTCGACGCCGACCCCGCTGCCGTTCACCGGGCTAAAAGATCCCCAGGGTGTGGCGGTCGACGATGCAGGCAACGTGTACGTCGGCGACCGGGGTAATGATCGAGTGCTGAGGTTGGCGGTGGGCGCGTCGGCGCCGACGACGCTGCCGTTCACGGGGCTCCAAGATCCCCAGGGGGTGGCGGTCGACGCTGCGGGCAACGTATACGTCACCGAATTGAGTACCGAGCGGGTGCTGATGTTGGCGGCGGGCGCGTCGGCGCCGACCACGTTGCCGGTCACTGGGCTCAAAGATCCCCAGGGTATGGCGGTCGACGCGGCGGGAGACTTGTACGTCGTCGACTGGGGTAGCAAATGGGTGGTGAGGTTGGCGGCGGGCGCGTCGACGCCGACCCCGCTGCCGTTCACCGGCCTGAAGAATCCCCAGGGTGTGGCGGTCGACACGGCGGGCAACGTATACGTCACCGACCTGGGCCCCAATCCGGTGGTGAAACTCGTGGTCGGCTGAACCCCTGTTCCGCGCGGAATGCGTATGGAGCAGAAGGTCGGGCGTAGAAAACCCTTGTCCAACTGGTACTTCTTCGGTGGGCGCAGAGGGGATCGAACCCCCGACCGCTGGTGTGTAAAACCAGTGCTCTACCGCTGAGCTATACGCCCGTGCTCGCCGGAGATCCGGCGGCAACGGATTATGAATCTAGCGCGGCGAGCGCTTTCTCCCAAGCCGCCTGGTCACGGGGCTCTCCGGGGCCGTTCATTTCGGCGAATCGGATGATTCCGTCCTTGTCGACGACGAAGGTGCCGCGGTTGGAGTAGCCGGACTTCTCGTTGAAGACGCCGTAGCTCTGGGCTATGGCACCGTGTGGCCAGAAGTCGGACAGCAGGGGAAAGACGTAGCCCTGTTCGGCCGCCCAGATCTTGTGGGTGGGTGGGGGACCGACGGAGATCGCAAGGATCTCGGCGTCGTCGTTCTGGAACTTCGGTAGCTCGTCGCGGACCTTGCACAGCTCGCCCTGGCAGATCCCGGTGAAGGCCAGCGGGTAGAAGACGATGAGCACATTCTTCTTGCCGCGGAAGTCCGACAGCGTGACTTGCTGGTTGTTCTGGTCCTTCAGCGTGAAATCCGGCGCGACAGAGCCGACCTCAAGTGGGCCAACCTCCAGTGGCATCGCGAATCCTCCATCGAGTCGGGTTGCGCCGGGCGGCGCGAAGGCCGCCCGGCGAAACCATAGCGAAAGACCGGTCAGCGCTGCTTCGAGGGCGCTTTCGGCTGCACCAGGCGGCTGCCTGCCCAATCCCCGAGACTGATTGCCGAGGTTTGCGTGAAGCCCGCGGGCGGTGCGGATTCGGCGATCTCGCTGGGATCGACATGCCCCGAATTTCCGGTCTTCGGGGTAAGTACCCAGACGAATCCGTCGTCCGACAACTGCCCGGTGACTTCCATCAAGGCATCCACTAGATCCCCGTCACCGTCGCGCCACCACAGCAACACGACGTCCATGACCTCATCGGAGTCATCGTCGAGCAGCTCGCTGCCGATGGTTTCTTCGATCTCGGCTCGCAGGTCGTCGTTGGTGTCCTCGTCCCAGCCCAGTTCCTGGACAACCATGCCGTGAATAATGCCAAGCTTCTGAGCGTAGTTCTGCGCGTCCGCCGCGGCGACCACGGTGGTGTCCTCCTCAACTCCAGACAATAGGTAGTTGCAAGCGAACATGGTTATCGGCTCGAGCGCAAGCTGATCGGACGAAATACCCGTCGAATGTCGTGTGACAAGATCGTTGCGAGCCGGTTTTCCTGTCCGATTCAGCGTTTCGGGCAAGCCTCGCGGACGGCGTTGCGTGCGTCGTTGACCCGTCTGCTTGCGTCGTTGAGCGGTCCGACCGGTGCGGTGTAGGTCATCTTGCGGCTCTCGGAGGCAAGTAGCCGTGCGGCGGCGACGTATTCGGTGAACTTTGCGGCAAGGTCCGACGGCAGCGAGTCGCCCGCGGTGCTCACTCCGGACTCGACCCGTTCGGCCGCCTCGTCGAGGGTCGATGCGGCGGCATCGCGCCTGCTCGCGTAGTCGGGCGCGTTGGAGTCGTGTGCGTTGATGAAGTCGTTGTACTTCGAGACGCCGACACCGGTGGTGCTGGGGAATTGCCCGCAGTTGTCGTTGATCGCCTGCGTTTGCGCCGCAGCCTTGCGCGAGGAGGTGGCCGCGGCCGAAGAGGAGGCCGCTGCGGTCTTGTATGCCGCTAGGTCTGCAGCGTTCGGATTCGCAACTCCATCTACCCGATTCGCGCATCCCGCGATCGTCAATCCGGCCACGACCGCCAAGGTCGCGCACACCAATCCGAACCCGCGTGGGTCCAGCACCTTCATCGTCCTCCCCGCTTCGGTTGTACTACGGCGGTCTCGACTCACGTTCCCTGCAGAACGGTACTGGATTTGCTGCTGACATGATGACCTGGGACACATCATCCGCAAGGATGGAGGTGCGCCCGAAACTTTCGTGAAGCGGGCGGTCCGCCAACCATGCGTGCCTGCCCGGGGAAACCGACGCCATCACATGTCCACCCCCTGTACGAGGAGCAGATTTGACCGACCTGATCCACTCTTCCGCTGCAGCGAAATCCGCTGTGCCGAACTCCGAGACCGCCCCTGCCCTAGGCCGCGATCCGCACGGATCGCCTGCCGCGCCGGCAGGCGGCCGTGTCCGGGTGATCCGCGAAGGGGTGGCGTCCTACCTACCGGACATCGACCCGGAGGAGACCTCCGAATGGCTCGAATCGTTCGATGAGATGCTCGACCGGGAAGGTCCGGGCCGCGCG
Organism: Nocardia sp. NBC_01009; assembly: GCF_045208035.1. Classification (NCBI taxonomy): domain Bacteria; kingdom Bacillati; phylum Actinomycetota; class Actinomycetes; order Mycobacteriales; family Nocardiaceae; genus Nocardia; species Nocardia sp. NBC_01009. The sequence goes on from NZ_CP108695.1 coordinate 3,335,953, forward strand.
CGTTATCTGATGCTCCGGCTGTTGGAACGCGCCGGTGAGCGTCGGGTCGCCATCCCCGCCTTGACCTCGACCGACTATGTCAACACGATTCCCACCGAGAACGAGCCGTGGTTCCCCGGCGACGAAGAGGTGGAGCGGCGCTACCGTGCCTGGATCCGCTGGAATGCAGCGATCATGGTGCATCGCGCGCAACGCCCGGGAATCGGTGTCGGCGGCCATATTTCGACCTACGCGTCCTCGGCGGCGCTCTACGAGGTCGGCTTCAACCACTTCTTCCGCGGCAAGGATCATCCCGGCGGCGGCGACTCGATCTTCATCCAGGGCCACGCCTCGCCGGGCATCTACGCCCGCGCCTTCCTCGAGGGCAGGCTCAGCACCGATCGGATGGACGGCTTCCGGCAGGAATACAGCCACGGCGGACCGGGCCACGGCCTGCCGTCGTACCCGCATCCCCGGTTGCTGAACGACTTCTGGGAGTTCCCGACGGTGTCCATGGGTCTCGGCCCGATGAACGCCATCTACCAGGCGCGGTTCAATCACTACCTGCACGATCGCGGCATCAAGGACACCTCCGATCAGCATGTGTGGGCATTCCTCGGCGACGGCGAGATGGACGAGCCGGAGTCGCGCGGCCTCGCGCAGGTCGCGGCCATGGAGGGCCTGGACAATCTGACCTTCGTCGTCAACTGCAACCTGCAGCGCCTCGACGGGCCGGTGCGCGGCAACGGCAAGATCATTCAGGAACTCGAGTCGTTCTTCCGCGGCGCGGGCTGGAACGTCATCAAGGTGGTCTGGGGTCGTGAGTGGGACGCGCTGCTCGGCGCCGACCGCGACGGTGCGCTGGTGAACCTGATGAACACCACGCCCGACGGCGACTTCCAGACCTACAAGGCCAACGACGGCGCCTACGTCCGCGATCACTTCTTCGGCCGCGACCCGCGGACGAAGGCGCTGGTCCAGGACATGTCCGACGAAAGCATCTGGAACCTCAAGCGCGGCGGTCACGACTACCGCAAGGTCTATGCCGCCTATGCCGCCGCGATGGCGCACAAGGGCCAGCCGACGGTGATCCTGGCCAAGACCATCAAGGGCTACACCCTCGGCAAGCACTTCGAGGGCCGCAACGCCACCCACCAGATGAAGAAGCTGACCCTGCAGGACCTCAAGGATTTCCGTGACCTGCAGCGGATTCCGATCACCGACGCCGAGCTGGAGAAGGATCCGTACCTGCCCCCGTACTACCACCCGGGCATGGAGGCGCGCGAGATCCAGTACATGCTGGACCGGCGCAAGGCGCTCGGCGGCTTCCTGCCCGAGCGGCGCACCGCGGCAAAGCCTCTGCAACTTCCTGGCGACGAGGCGTACAAGTCGGTCCGCAAGGGTTCCGGCAAGCAGAACGTGGCGACCACCATGGCGCTGGTTCGGCTCATGAAGGAGCTGTTGCGGGACAAGGAGATCGGCAAGCGAATCGTGCCGATCATCCCCGACGAGGCCCGCACCTTCGGTATGGACTCGTGGTTCCCTTCGTTGAAGATCTACAACCGCAACGGCCAGTTGTACACATCGGTCGACGCGGAATTGATGCTTGCCTACAAAGAGAGCTCCGTCGGGCAGATCTTGCACGAGGGCATCAACGAGGCCGGATCGACCGCGTCGTTCACTGCGGCGGGCACCTCGTACGCGACCCACGGCGAGCCGATGATCCCGCTGTACATCTTCTACTCGATGTTCGGCTTCCAGCGCACCGGCGACAGTCTGTGGGCGGCGGCGGACCAATTGGCTCGTGGATTCGTGCTCGGAGCAACCGCCGGGCGAACCACGTTGACCGGTGAGGGTCTGCAGCACAACGACGGCCACTCGCTGCTGTTGGCCTCGACCAATCCGGCCGTTGTCACCTACGATCCCGCGTTCTCGTTCGAGCTCGCGCATATCGTGCGCGACGGCCTGCGCCGGATGTACGGCGGCGGGACCCCGCAGGCCGGGCCGGGCGCGGTGCCGGGCGCCGTTTCGCACGGCGGGCAGCCGAACGGCGGCTTCGGCGGCGAAGACATCTTCTACTACATCACCCTGTACAACGAGCCCTACCAGCAGCCCGCGGAGCCCGACGACCTCGATATCCCGGGTCTGCTCAAGGGCATTTACCTGTACAAGCGTGGTGCGGCGGGCGATGTGCGCGCCCAGATCCTCGTCTCCGGCGTCACCGTGCCGGACGGTTTGCGTGCGCAGGCGCTGCTCGCCGAGGAGTGGGGTGTGCAGGCCGATGTCTGGTCGGTGACGTCGTGGGGCGAACTCCGCAAGGAGGCGCTCGGCAAGGAAATCGCGAAGCTGCGCAACCCGGGCACCGATGTCGGCGTCCCATACGTCACGCAGGCGCTCTCGGCGGCCGAGGGTCCGATCATTGCCGCGACGGACTGGATGCGTGCGGTGCCGGATCAGGTTCGGCAGTGGGTGCCCGGTGACTTCACCACCCTCGGCACCGATGGTTTCGGTTTCTCCGACACCAGGCCTGCCGCGCGTCGCGTGTTCAATGTGGACGCGCAGTCCATCGTGGTCGCGGCGCTGGCCGGACTCGTCCGGGCTGGGAAGATCGATGCCGCCACACTGACCGAAGCGGCCGCGAAATACCGCATCGATGATGTGGACGCCGCGCCGAAGTCGGTGGCAAGCGGCGACGGCGACGGCGAGTAGCGGACGATTGGATGGTGGACCGTAAACCGCCGCGGCCGCGACGGATCTCCGAAGGCTCCTCCGAGCACGAGGTGTATCTGCCGACCGGCGCGCTATCCCCGAACCGGCAAACCCGAGACCCGCTACCCGACACGTTGCTCAAACGTGTGAAGCAGTTCTCTGGTCGACTCTCCACCGAGGCGGTGGGGTCGATGCAGGATCGGTTGCCGTTCTTCGCCGATCTGGATGCCGCGCAGCGCGCCGGGGTCCAGATGCTGGTGCAGACCGCGGTGGTGAACTTCCTGGAGTGGCTGCAGGATCCCGACAGCGACATCAGGTTCAGTCTGGATGCCTTCCAAGTGATTCCACAGGATCTGGCGCGGCGGCTGACGCTGCGCCAGACCGTGGACATGGTCCGCGTGGCCATGGAGTTCTTCGAACAGTGGCTGCCCGCGCTCGCGCGCAACGACCGGCAGCTCGTCGCGCTCACCGAGGCGGTGTTGCGGTACGGGCGTGAGCTCGGGTTCGCCGCCGCCTCGGTGTACGCGAGCGCCGCGGAATCCCGCGGCGCGTGGGACACCCGCCTGGAGGCGCTGGTCGTCGACGCCGTCGTGCGTGGCGATACCGGCCCGGACATGCTGTCGCGTGCCGCGACATTGAACTGGGACGCCACCGCGCCCGCGACCGTGCTGGTCGGGACTCCGCCGGGAGATCAGGGTGTCGGCATGGTCGGGTCGGTGCACACCATCGCCGCACGGCATGGTCGTGCGGCGCTCGCCGTTGTCCAGGGCTCGCGGTTGGTGATGGTGGTCAGTGGCCATCTCGGCGAAAGCTCTTATATATCGCCGTTCCTTGCGGACCTGCTCGCCGAGGTGTTCTCCGACGGGCCGGTGGTGATCGGCCCGACCACCCGAACCCTTGGTGCCGCGCATGCGAGTGCGGTGGAAGCCCTGGCAGGCATGGAGGCCGTGGTGGGCTGGCGGGGTGCGCCTCGACCGGTGCACGCGACGGAATTGTTGCCCGAACGCGCATTGCTCGGCGATCGAGGTGCGATAGACGCGTTGAACGAGTATCTTGTCCTACCGTTGGCTGCGGCGGGTTCGTCGCTGGCGGACACTCTCGATGCCTATCTGGATTGCGGTGGTGCTGTCGAGACGTGTGCCCGTCAGCTGTACGTTCATCCAAATACCGTTCGCTATCGCCTCAAACGGATTGCCGAAGTCACCGGACGAGATCCGATGAATCCGCGGGACGCCTATGTGCTCCGGATCGCATCCACAGTGGGTCGTTTGACACGAACCCGTAACGAATCGTCAACATCCACCCCAGAGGCAACTCACCTCGTCATGGGTCACGAGGGCTTGTAACGGATCGTGGGAGCCGGTCGATCGGCACGACCCACGTGGCCTTTTGTGGGACTCCCACAAAAGGCCACCGCAAGCTTCATTCGCGTCGACATCTCCTGCGGCCTGCCTCACAGTGTTTTCTTAGAGATGTGATCGCGTTGTTCGCCCCTGGACAGGGGTCCCAGACACCTGGCATGCTCGCGCCTTGGCTCGACCTTCCCGGCGCGACAGATCGACTCGCCCTCTGGTCCAAGGCCGCCGGCCTGGATCTGATTCGTCTCGGTACCACCGCGACGGCCGAGGAGATCACCGACACTGCCATTACCCAACCGCTCGTTGTCGCCGCTGCGCTGCTTGCCTTCGCGGAAATCGACCCGAGTTCCCTTCCGGCAGCTACCATCGTCGCCGGACACTCGGTCGGCGAACTTGCCGCAGCCGCAGTCGCCGGGGTCATCACCCCCGACGAGGCGGTCACCCTGGCAGCTATCCGCGGTGCGGAGATGGCCAAGGCGTGCGCGCTGGAGCCGACCGGTATGTCCGCGGTACTCGGTGGCGATGAGGCTGCCGTGCTCGCACGGCTCGCGGAGCTCGACCTCGTTCCGGCCAACCGGAACGCGGTGGGCCAGATCGTCGCCGCGGGTCGACTGGACGCCCTGGCAGAACTCGCCGCAAACCCACCCGAGAAGGCGCGGGTGCGTGCGCTGCCCGTCGCGGGGGCTTTCCACACCGCTTTCATGGGCCCGGCCCAGGATGCTGTGACGGAAGCCATAAGCCAGATCACCCCGAACGAGCCGACCCGGACCCTACTGTCGAACTTCGACGGCAAGCCGGTCGCCTCGGGAGCGGACGCCATCACTAAGCTCGCGGCGCAGGTCACCCGACCTGTCCGTTGGGATCTGTGCACCGAAACGACCAGGCAAGCCGGTGTTTCGGCAGTGGCGGAGTTGCCGCCGGCGGGCACACTCGTCGGTATTGCAAAACGGGAACTGAAGGGCACGCCCACGCTGGCCCTGAAGACCCCTGAAGACCTCCCCGCGTTGGCCGGGCTCACCACCTCCGGCTAGCTTTCCCCCCGCGGACGTGCAATAAAAACGCACGATCGTGACCGAGCAGACGGTAACCATCGGCTGTCTCGAACCGAAAAAAACAGTAGAAGCCCTACAAAGAGATCAAGAAGGGAGCCACGAAGTGGCCGCTCTGACCCAGGAACAAATCGTCGAGGAACTCGGCAAGATCATCGAAGAGGTAACGGGTATCGAACCCTCCGAGGTGACGATCGAGAAGTCCTTCGTCGATGACCTGGACATCGACTCGCTGTCCATGGTCGAGATCGCAGTGCAGACCGAGGACAAGTACGGCGTGAAGATCCCTGACGAGGATCTGGCCAGCCTGAAGACGGTCGGCGACGCAGTCGCCTACATCCAGAAGCTCGAGGCGGAGAACTCGGATGCCGCCGCGGAGCTCAAGGCCAAGTTCGACAACGCCGAGTAGGGCCGACACTGTGACCACTCCTTCCACCTTGAACGGGAACTTCCCCAACGTCGTCGTCACGAGCATGGCGGCGACCACGTCGATCGCTGGTGACGTCGATGCGACGTGGAAGGGACTCCTCAACGGCGAGAGCGGTATCGACGTTCTCGAGGATTCCTTCGTCGAGGAATACGACCTTCCGGTCCGCATCGGCGGTCACCTGAAGGTCCGGCCCGAGACCCTGCTGACCCGAGTCGAATGTCGGCGCATGGCCTACGTCGAGCAGCTCGCGACCGTTCTCGGTCGTGAAGTCTGGCGCAACGCGGGCAGCCCGGAAGTGGACCCGGAACGCCTGGGTGTGGCCATCGGCACCGGACTCGGTGGCGGTGACGCCCTGATCGACTCGGTCGACAAGCTGAAGAACGGTGGCTATCGCAAGATTTCGCCGCTGGCTGTTCAGATGGTCATGCCGAATGGCCCGTCGGCTGTTGTGGGTCTCGAATTGAAGGCCAGGGCAGGAGTGGTCACTCCGGTCTCGGCATGCTCGTCTGGCTCCGAGGCTATTGCCAACGCATGGCGCATGATCGTGATGGGTGACGCGGATATCGTCGTCACCGGCGGCGTCGAGGGTTTCATCGACGCGGTGCCGATCGCGGCGTTCACGATGATGCGTGCGATGAGTACTCGTAACGATGACCCGAAGGGTGCGTCGCGTCCGTTCGACAAGGATCGGGACGGGTTCGTCTTCGGCGAGGCAGGTGCGCTCATGGTCGTGGAGACCGAGGAGCACGCCAAGGCGCGTGGCGCGACGATCCATGCTCGTCTGCTGGGTGCCGGTATCACCTCTGATGGTTTCCATCTGGTCGCTCCTGCTCCGGACGGTAACGGTGCGGCGCGTGCGATGACTCGGGCGATGCAGACCGCGGGTTTGACGAAGAAGGACATCACGCACGTCAACGCGCATGCCACTGCCACTCCGATCGGTGATACCGCCGAGGCGCGGGCGATCAACCTGGCGGTGGGTAACCATGCGTCGGTGTATGCGCCGAAATCAGCACTCGGTCACTCGATCGGCGCCGTGGGTGCTCTCGAGTCGGTGCTCACCGTGCTCAGCATCCGGGACGGGATTGTTCCGCCGACGCTGAACCTGGAGAACCAGGATCCGGAGATCGATCTGGATGTGGTTCACGGCGAGGCTCGCCGCCAGGAGATCGAATACGCGATCAACAATTCATTCGGTTTCGGTGGGCACAATGTCGCGCTCGCCTTCGGTCGGGCATAGCCGCCCGCATCGACTGCACAACGATCCCGGTGGGGTCGGCCAACTGAATTTGGTCGACCCCACCGTGGTTCGACATACGCAGCCGCGGCAGCGGCGTACTTCACAGAGGTGAGGAGTAAACGCGATGACGATAGTGGCCCCCGCGTTTCAGCCCGAAACAGTGATCGATCCGCGTGACCCGCTGGGTCGGTTGCAGCGCTTCTTCGACCCGGGTACGGTCCTTCCGCTGCATCCGCGGGACAAGTCCGGTGTGCTCGCCGCAATCGGCGAGGTCGACGGTGTCCGCACCGTCGCCTACTGCTCCGACGCCACCGTCATGGGCGGCGCGATGGGCGTGGAAGGTTGCAAGCACATCGTCGATGCGATCGACACCGCCATCGATTCCGCCATTCCGATTGTCGGCATCTGGCACTCCGGCGGCGCTCGGCTCGCCGAGGGCGTCGAGGCACTGCACGCCGTGGGCCTGGTCTTCGAGGCAATGGTCCGGGCGTCCGGCCTGGTTCCGCAGATCTCGGTGGTCCTCGGCTTCGCGGCCGGTGGCGCCGCCTACGGCCCCGCGCTGACCGACATCGTGATCATGGCACCCGAGGGACGAGTCTTCGTGACCGGTCCCGACGTGGTCCGCAGCGTCACCGGTGAGCAGGTCGACATGGCCACCCTCGGTGGCCCGGAGACCCATGGCAAGAAGTCCGGTGTCACCCACATCGTCGCCAACGACGAGGCCGATGCGCTGCATCGGGGTCGCAGACTGGTGTCGATGTTCGCCGAGCAGGGCGAATTCGACCTGGTCGCCGCCGAACACGGTGACGTCGACCTGAAGGCGATGATGCCGGAATCGGCCAAACGCGCCTACGACGTCAAGCCGATCATCCACGAGCTGCTCGACAACGTCGACGGTGAGTCGTCGTTCGAGGAGCTGCAGGGTGGCTACGCCCGCAGTATCGTCACCGGTCTCGGCCGGCTCGCCGGTCGTACGGTCGGTGTGCTCGCCAACAACCCGATTCGGCTCGGTGGCTGCCTGAACTCCGAAAGCGCCGAGAAGGCCGCGCGTTTCGTGCGGCTGTGCGATGCCTTCGGTATCCCGCTGGTCGTGGTCACCGACGTCCCCGGCTACCTGCCCGGCGTCAGCATGGAGTGGGAAGGCGTGGTGCGCCGCGGCGCGAAGCTGCTGCACGCGTTCGCCGAGGCTCGGGTGCCACGCGTCACGCTGGTCACCAGGAAAATCTACGGTGGCGCCTACATCGCGATGAACGCCCGCTCGTTGGGCGCGACCGCGGTGTATGCATGGCCGGGCTCCGAGGTCGCCGTGATGGGCGCCAAGGCCGCGGTCGGCATCCTGCACAAGAAGGCGCTGGCAGCGGCGCCGGAGGACGAGCGTGAGGCACTGCACGAGCGTCTCACCGTCGAGCACGAGCAGATTGCCGGTGGTGTCGAGCGTGCCATCGCGATCGGTGTCGTCGACCAGGTCATCGACCCGGCGAAGACGCGCAGCATCATCGCCGCCGCGCTGGCCGCGGCGCCGGCTCGTAAGAGTCATCACAAGAACATTCCGCTGTGAGGTGATGTTCTGATCGAGAATGGGCTCCGGGATTCCCGGAGCCCATTCTTTGTTGCTCGGCCCTGCCGCCGGACCGTCGACGGAAGCGGCGGATGCCGATCCGAAGACCGGTTTCGCTGAGTAGCATCGGGGGGTGCGTTACGAGGAACTTGCCGAGGTGCCGTGTTCGATTACGCGCCCGCTGGTGATCTTTGGCGACCGCTGGACCCTGCTGATCCTGAAGTATTCGTTCTCGGGAGTCCGGCGGTTCAATGCCTTTCAGAGCACGCTCGGTATCTCCCGCAGTCGGTTGCAGGATCGGCTCGACCGGCTGATCGAGCATGGGATCCTGGTGAAACAGAAGGCGGCCGAGGGGGCTCATGAGGAGTACCGCCTCACGCCGAAGGGGCACGACATCTATCCGATCCTCATGGCGATCCGGGATTGGGGCGACACCTATATGGCGCCCGACGGTCCGCCGGTGGAGTATCGGCATCGCGAGTGCACCGGCGAGGCGCATGTGGAGCTCGAATGCGATGTGTGCGGGAACGAACTCACTGCTCGCGACGTGACGCCATTGCCGGGGCCGGGCCTCGGGGTTACCGCAGCGTCGGCGGGGGCGCACAGTTCGGCTCGATAGCTCGGGCTGTGCCCGCGTGTGCGAGCTTCTCATCAATGGATTCGGATGCACGCATTCCTGGTGCGGGAATCAGTCGGCGTATCGCGACGCCGCTCAGGCGCTGCGCTCGGCGTATCGCATATTCGTCCCGTGACTCCACCGCCGACGAACCGGTGACCCTGCGCGGCGCCGGTGGCCGTTACTTTCTCAGTCCGCCCAGATCACAACGTGTTGGGGGTCTTCGCGCATCGTGCGGAAGGAGTTGATCGGGTGGTCCTTGTCGGGATAGCCGAACGAGATGCCTGCGACTACTCGCCGACTATCCGGGATGTCGAAGTACTCACGCAGGAACGGTGCGTAGGATGCGAGCGCGGCCTGCGGGGCGGCGCCGAGTCCGAGGCTGTGTGCACCGAGGAGGAAGTTGCCGATATAGAGGCCGCAGTCGACGGCGCCGTAGACGCCGAGATCGGCCTCGGAAGTGATGATCGCGACGTGCGGTGCGTCGAAGAGTTCGAAGTTGCGCAGCGCCTGCCGCATCGTCCTCGCGTGGTCGCCCTTGGTGATCCCGACACTGTCGTAGAGCTGCAGACCACATTCGCGTCTGCGATCCCGATAAACCCCGGTGTACTGCGCGGGAAATGCGAAATCCGGCTCGGGCGTCGACTTTTCGATATGTGCGAGCAGTTCTCTGCGGAACCGATCGGTGCCGGCTCCCGCGGTCACCGCGACCTGCCATGGCTGAGTGTTGCACCACGAGGGGGTGCGCTGTGCCAGCCGCAGCAGCGACTCGATCGTCTCCCGTGCCACCGGTTGCGACTGGAACTGCCTACAGGTCCACCGGTCGTCGAGTATTCGGGACAGCACGGCGAACTGGTCGGGGTCATCGGTAGGCGCCATGGCTTCGAACCTCACTTCATTCAGTCTCATTTTGAGACTGGACGCTAGCACTCGGAGTCTCGTTTCGGAACCGCTGTGCGGCACCGTTTCGGCGTGATGCGTCGCATTGCCCGCGTTGCCGCGATTGTCACGGCTGGACCGGGCACAATCCCTGACATGGGTTCCGAGACCGCCGCCGCGCGGGATCGCAAACGGCACGGCAGGCACTACACCCCGCCTGCGCTGGCGCGATTTCTGGCGCAGCGGCTACTCGAACATATGCCGCGACCACGGAATTCTGCTGCACTCCGGGTACTCGATCCCGCCTGCGGGGACGGCGAGCTGCTGCTGGCTCTACAACAGGAGGCCGCTATCCGGCTGCCCGAGGTGCGGGTGGAGTTGGTCGGCTACGACCTCGACAGCGAGGCGCTGACGGTCGCGCGCGAGCGGGCCTGCACCGCGGGGGTCGTTGTCGACTGGCATGTCGGCGACTTTCTCACGGTGTCCGAGGACATTACGGACGCCTGCTTCGACGCCATCATCACCAACCCGCCGTATGTGCGCACCCAGCAGCTGGGTGGTGCGACAGCGCAGTTGCTGAGCAAGCAGTTCGGGTTGCGGGGCCGAATCGATCTCACCCATCCGTTCGTCGCGATCGCACCGCGCTTGCTGTGCTCGGGTGGGGTACTCGGATTGTTGTGCGCCAACCGCTTTCTCACCACCAAGGCCGGCGCGAACATTCGAGGATTGCTGCTGTCGGAGTTGGCTCCGATCGAGCTGTACGACCTCGGCGACACCAAGCTGTTCGAGGCCGCCGTGCTGCCCGCCGTCACGATCGCCACGCGCACTTCGCGCCGCGAAGCCTGCCGCTATGTATCGGCCTACGAGGTCCCCGCATGCGAAACTGTCAGCGGCACAGAGCTATTCGAAGCATTGACCGAGGACCGGGGCCGTTTCGTCGCACATAACGGTCGTATCTTCGCGGTAGCAGTGGGCACGCTGGCGACCGGCGAGCTCGGCTCCGATGATCGGGGAGTTGTCGCGTCGCTATCGGTCGAAACCGACGGGGCGGTGAGCGGTGCTCCCCGGACCGCTGCTGATACTCGCGCTCGGACCGGTGCCGAGGACGGCGCCGACAGTATCGGTGACGGTGGTGCAGACGGCGGAGCCGTAGTCGGCGGCGGTACGAATGGTGCCGGGAATTCGGTGCCGGGGGACTCGGATGTTGCTCGGGTCGTCGGGGTGTGCGGGGTCGACGGGCAATTCGTCAGTCGTGAGTTGCGTGGTTCTGGGCGGACCGCTGCGGCGGGGCGGGCATGGCGGATGTCGCGGCCGGGAGTGGACGACTGGTTGGGCCAAGTGGGGGTCGGGACCTGGCGGACATTCGGGGAGATAGCGCGGATTCGGGTGGGGATCAAGACGACGGCGGATCGGGTGTTCATTTCGGATCGGTGGGGGGAGGTGGAGCCATGTCCGGAGTCGGAGTTGTTGTTCGACTTGATCACTCATCATGACCTCCGGCCGTGGCGGGTCTCCGGCGGTCGTGGCACTCGTGTGTTGTATCCCTATGACACGACTCGGTCGCGGCGCATCCCGGTCGACCTGAGCGAATTTCCCGGTGCCGCAGCGTATTTGCGGACCCATGAGGAAATATTGGCCGGTCGGAAATATGTGACGGACGGTGGGCGTGAGTGGTTCGAGATCTGGGTGCCGCAGCGCCCGCATTTGTGGCGGGTGCCGAAGGTGGTGTTTCCCGATATCAGCGAGCGGCCGCGGTTTGCTCTTGATCGGTCGGGGGCGGTGGTGAATGGGGATTGTTATTGGATGTCACTGGCGGACATCGGAATGCACGGTGACGCGGAGCAGCTGGCGTATCTGCTGATGGGTGTGGCGAATTCGGCGCTCGGCCTGCACTTCTACGATGCGGTATGCGGGAATCGACTGTACTCGGGTCGGCGGCGGTGGATTACCCAGTATGTGTCGCGGCTGCCGTTGCCGGACCCGGCGCGCTCGGGCCGGGTCGTCGAGTTGGTTACCGAATTCGTCGACGACGGGCGAGTGCCCGATGCCGAGTCGGTGCGCGAGTTGAACGAGCGGGTGGCCGCGGCGTTCGGGCTGCGGTCAGGCTGTGGTGCGGACCCCGACCATCGGCAGCAGGATCCGGCGGGCGAAGTCACGTCCGGCCTCGACATCGTCGAGCGGAATGAGCCCGTCGGGGGTCAGGGCCAGCGAGAGGGCGAGCCGGGCCATGATCTCGGCGACCAGGTCGGCGTCGAAATCGTCGGAGCCGTCGTCGGTCCGTAATTCCCGCAGCTTCGCGGCGAGGTAGGTGCGGCCGACGGCAATGATCGGCGCGGCCTCCGTGGTGAGCCGCGGCAGGATGAGGTCGGGTTCGGTGCGCAGCAGCCTGCGCAGCAGTTCGTTGCTGGCGATCGCGCTGATGAACGCGGCGAAGATCTCCACCAGTTGGTTGTCGCTGCCGGCGACGGTGCGCACCCGCTCATCGATCGCGGTGACGAAGCGCTGTGCCTCTCGCACACTCACCGCTTCGACCAGTTCGTTCTTCGATTCGAAGCGGCGATAGAGGGTAGCTGGGCTGATGCCGGCGCGGCGGGCGATCTCGCCCATGCTGGTGCGCTTGATCCCGAAGTCCAGGAATGCCGACAGCGCGCTCTCCAGTAGCTTCTCGCCGTCCTTGACCGGGTTGTCGAGGATGCGCTGGAGCATGGGCGGGACGGTGGGCATCGGGTCTCCAGTCGATTCGGCGCGGGCGCCGAAGAGTGCGCGGCGCCGCGACGGTGCGGATGATGGATGTTCATTATTTCACCGGGTTGCGGCGGATTGGCCGAGGATTCGCGAAAGCGTGAGTGAAACGCGTATGAATCATCTCACTGAGTCGTGATCGGTGTTGCCGAAGACCCGTCGGAGCTGTCCATCGAGCGGAGTACACGCCACCGCACGCGGATGGCGCGGCCGGTGTCCGGCATCGCCGGCGGCGGCGGTCGTGCGCACAACGCTGACTGCGCAGTCGGCGAAGATTGCGCATTTGGCAGCCGGAAAAGTCATTGTCGGACTGTATGTCTCGCAGTGGCGGCGCTGCCTTTGGGTATTGGCGCGTTTCGCGAACCGTTGCCGGACCAGGTATTTCGGCCTCGAGCGCGAGACCGCAATGGAGATGATCACCGCCGCATCGGAACGACGAGGCGGTGATCGGACATCACCGGTGCGGTAGGTCCAGCGCCGCCATCTCTTGTTCGATCGCATTGGCCGCGAAATCGACACCACTGGAACGTAATTCGTGAAGTCGGCGCTGTAGCGCCTCGATTCCGCCCGGTTGGGCCGCGATGTCGGCCACGCTGAGCCGCCCCTTCGGCTGGTGCATACTCGGCTGTCCGTACGCCACCGTGATACCTCCTGCCTGCACGCTCCGCGCCCGCCGTCCCGATGGGATCGACTCTGCGCTACAAGCCGCAGGTCGGCTGTGTCGGCAGCGGATCCCAGGACGTCGGGCACGCTGGCAAAATGTTATCAGCCATTCCAAGTGGGCAATTGATGAGTGTGCGCTGTCTCACAGGATCTTCGCGTCGCGGTGGTCGACCGTGTTGTGAAGGTACACAGCGGCACCGAGCCGCAGGCCATCCTGCTCGGCTGCGCTGAGTTCGCGGCGGACCTTGCCCGGCACGCCTGCCACCAGCGAGCCCGGCGGAATGTGGGCGCCCTCGGGAATGAGCGCGTTGGCGGCGATCAGGCAGCCCGCGCCGATCACCGCACCATTGAGCACGGTCGCACCCATGCCGACCAGCACATCGTCGCCGATCGTGCAGCCGTGCAGAATCGCGTTGTGCCCCACCGAAACTCCCGTGCCCACCGTCAGTGGAAAACCGGGATCGGCATGCAGCACGCAGCCGTCCTGAATATTGGTGCGGGCGCCGATGCTGATCTGCTCCAGGTCGGCACGCACCACCGCGCTGTACCAAACGCTCACCTCGGCCGCGAGCTGCACGCGCCCGATCACGGTCGCATTGGGTGCGATCCACGCACTGTCGTCGACTTCCGGCGCAAACTCGCCCACCTGAATCCTCATACGGAAAACGTAGCTACGCCGCCGCGGCAGCTGCGCAGCGCCCCGAGTTCGCCGGGCCCGAGCGTGTGCGTCGGCGATCCGGGTCGGGCTGTCGGGCCCGAATGTTCGCTCGGCTGGATTGCGGGTGGCTCGCGCGGTGACTGCTCGAATGCCGTATTCGACGCGGGGGCGTGCGGGAAGCAATGAGAACCGAGGCAACCCACCGGTCGCGGGCAGGGCAAGCTGGGGCCGATGTACCCGTCAGCCCGCACTGCTTCGATCGAGACGTGCGCTGGTGCGCCGAATGTCCGCCGCGGCGGAGTGGAACATGGCGCGGTGGGCGGCGGGACTGGTGCCCAGGATGCGATGGAAGTGGTGGCGCAGGCTGACGGCAGTGCCAAACCCGGTTTCGGCGGCGATGCGATCCATGGTGTCGGCGGTGGATTCCAGTAGCAGCCGAGCGCGGTCGGCGCGCTGGTGCAGCAGCCACTGCTGCGGGCTGTTTCCGGTGCGGTCGCGGAAATGTCGGGTGAAGGTGCGCCGGGACATCAACGCGACGGCTGCCCAGCCATCCAGATCGATCGGATCACCGAGATGTGTTCGGGCCCAGACCATTGCGTGTTCGATGGGATCGTCGTCGGCAGCATCGGGTACGGCAATCGGGATGTATTGGGCCTGTGAGCCACTGCGGTGGGGTGCAGTGACCAATGCTCTGGCCAGTTGAGTTGCCTCGCGGCTGCCGAAATCGGTGCGCACCAGGTGCAGGCAGCAGTCGAGCGCGGCGGCGACCCCGGCGGAGGTGACGAGGTCGCCGAGATCCGACCACAGTCGGTCGGCGCGCACCAGGACCGCGGGGTAGGCGCGGGCCAGATCGGCGGCCGCCGACCAGTGCGTGGTCACCTCGCGCCCATCGGCGAGGCCGCTGGCGGCCACCGCCCAGGAGCCGAGGCACAGGCCGACGATCCGCGCACCGCGTGCGTGCGCGCCGTGCAGTGCCGCGCGCAGGTCATCGGATATCGCGGCGCCGCGCGGCCAGCTGGGAATCACCACGGTGTCGGCCCGCTCCAAGACCTCGAGGCCGTGCTTGACGTCGATGTCGAATCCGGCCGGCGTGCTCAGAGCGCCTGGGCGCTCGGCACATACGTCGACTCGGTACGGTGCGCGGCCGTCCGCGCCGACGCGTCCGAATACCAGGGACGGTACCGAGAGATGGAACGGACTGACGTTCTCGAAGGCCAGAACCGCGACAGAGTGCATGGCCCGATTTTAGCGGTAGATGGCACTCGGGCCACTGGTTACGAGGAAACGCATCGGCAAGTATCGACGTCATGAGCGAAACGATCGAACGCACCACCCTCGAGGCCCTGCACATCGGCGGGCCGACCCTGCGCTTCCGGTACGCGGGTCTGACCTGGCTGACCGACCCCACCTTCGATGCGCCGGGTGACTACCAGGGCCCGATCACCCTGCACAAGCTCACCGGTCCCGCGGTGCCGCTCGAGCAGGTCGGATCCGTGGACGTGGTGCTGCTCTCGCATGACCAGCACGCCGACAATCTCGACAATTCCGGTCGCGAGTTCCTTGCCACCGTCGAGACCGTGCTGTCCACGCCGGATGCGGCCGGCCGCGTGAACGGCGTTCGAGGACTGGCGAACTGGGAGACCGTGACGGTCGGGGAAGTCCGCGTGACCGCGGTTCCCGCGCTGCACGGACCCGAGGGGTGCGAACCGTTCAGCGGCGTCGTCACCGGTTTCGTGTTGCAGGCCGAGGGCCTGCCGACGGTGTATGTCTCCGGTGACAACGCGTCGGTCGCGCTCGTCGAGCAGATCGTCGAGCGCATCGGTCGCATCGACATCGCCATCCTGAATGTGGGCGCCGCCAACGTCGGCCGTTTCGGCGACACCGACGTCACCCTCAATGCCCGCACCGCCCTCCAGGCCGCCGAACACCTCGGCGACGCGGCCATCATCCCGGTGCACGCCGAAGGGTGGGGCCACTTCACCGAATCCCTCGACCACCTCGCCCGCGTCTTCGCCTACGGCGGCCGCGCCGACCAACTCCGCATCCCGCAGCCGGGCCGGACATTCACGGTCTGAACGTGACCCTGTCCGAACGCACGGCCTCGAGGCCACCACAGCTCTGATCGCAGGGTCGACTCTTCGTCGGAGCGTGGAGCGCGGCTCTGCTCACGTGGTGCCTCGAGGCTGCGGCAGTTCTGATTGCTGGGTCGGCTGTTCGTCCGAGCCCGGTCGGATGATCGTGATGTGAGCACCGCTGTGCCGTACGCGGGCATCGAGGTAGCGGCCACCTCACCCAACTTTCACGTCCCGAACCGCAATAGCCTTCGGCAGCGGCACCTGGTTGTGGCAGAACGAGAGTGCGGCACACGAGGGTGCCGCTCGTGGAGGTCGGAGGTTCGCCGGGGTCGACCGCGCGGCGTTCTGGCATCGGGAGGGTGTGTGGTCCACGATGGCGGTATGAGGATCGGAGTACCGCGGGAGGTCAAGGAGCAGGAGTTTCGGGTGGCGCTGACGCCGGCGGGAGCCGGGGAGTTGGTGCGGCACGGACATGAGGTGTTGATCGAGTCAGGCGCGGGGGTGGGGTCGGGGTTCGCCGATTCCGACTATGCCGCGGCCGGGGCGCGGATGGTGCCCGACCCCGACCAGCTGTGGTGGGAGGCCGAGTTGGTGCTGAAGGTGAAGGAGCCGATCGCACCGGAGTATGCACGGATGCGGCCGGAACAGGTGCTGTTCACCTACCTGCATCTGGCCGCGTCCCGCGAATGCACCGATGCGATTCTGCGCTCGGGCAGCACCGCCATCGCCTACGAGATGGTGCGTGCGGCCGACGGCTCGTTGCCACTGCTCGCGCCGATGAGCGAGGTCGCGGGGAAGCTCGGCCCTCAGGTCGGCGCGTATCACCTGATGGCGCCGCTCGGCGGCGCCGGGCTACTGCTCGGCGGCGTGCCGGGGGTGCGACCGGCGGACGTGGTGGTGCTCGGTGGGGGCGTCGCAGGAAGCAATTCGGCCGCGGTCGCCGCCGGTATGGGCGCGAAAGTGACTGTGCTCGATACCAATTTGGTCCGGCTACGCGAGCTGGACGCCCAATTCGACGGGCGCATAACCACTCTCGCGTCGAACACGGTCGCGATTGCGCAGGCGGTGCTTGCGGCGGATCTGGTCATCGGCTCGGTGCTGGTGCCGGGCGCGCGGACACCGAAATTGGTCTCCGACGAGCTGGTCGCGGGCATGCGCCCCGGCTCGGTGCTGGTGGACATCGCCATCGACCAGGGCGGCTGCTTCACCAGCTCCCGTCCGACGACGCACACGAATCCCACTTTCCGCGTGGCCGATTCACTGTTCTACTGCGTGGCCAATATGCCGGGCGCGGTCCCGCACACCGCGACCGTCGCGCTCACCAACGCGACACTGCCCTACGTGCGCGCCATCGCCGACCACGGCTGGCGTCAGGCCTGCGCTGAACACCCCGACCTGGCGCGCGGCCTGACCGCCGACGCGGGACACCTGCTCTCGGCGGAAGTCGCTGCCGCACACGGATACCCGGTATTGAAGCCCGTGGGCTCGGCCGGCTGATCCGACCATCGACATCTGAACAGGTGGAAGTCGCTGCCGTGTACAGAGACCCCGGCTCGAGGAGGCAGCAGGTGCGGCCTGGATGTCGACGAAACCGGCTGTGGGAAGCCGGTCTTCGGACACGTGAACGGGCGGCTTCCCTGGCGGGAAACCGCCCGTTGACGGTGGCTATTCGGTGCTGGCAGAACCGGCCTCGGGGTTTTGACCGAGGTACCAGTCGGGGGCGCCGGTGGTCGGCAGGTCGTGCAGCTTATCCGGGTTGCGGACCACGTCGATGGCGACGATGCGGCCCTCGTCGACGGTGAACGCGAAGACGCCGGTGTGGGTGCCGTCGAAGACGACAAGACCGGGCTGACCGTTGACCAGGACCGCACGGCCCCACGCGCCTGCCGCCGACGGTGCGTGGTACCAGCCGAGCAGCAGTTTCGCGACCAGCTCGGCGCCGTGCACCGGCTGCCGGATCGCGGGCACCTTGCCGCCGCCATCGGCGGTGAGGCTGACCTCGGAATCCAGCACGCCGAGCAAGGCACTCAGGTCACCGGACCGCCACGCCACCGCGAACGCCGAGACCACCTTCTCCTGCTCGTCCGGCGACGCAGGAAAACGCGGCGTCCCGTCCTCGATGCGCTTGCGTGCGCGCGAGGCGAGCTGACGAACCGCCGCCGGAGTGCGCCCGACCACCTCGGCGACCTCGGGGCCGGTCATACCGAACACATCCTGTAGGACGAACGCGGTGCGTTCGGCGGGGGACAGGGATTCGAGGACCACCAGCAGGGCCGTGGTGACCCGCTCGTCCTGGGTGATGCGGTCGGCGGGATCGTCCCAACTCGTCACCTCGGGCTCGGGAAGCCATTCGCCGACGTATTGCTCGCGGCGCACCCGGGCGGAGCCGAGGTAGTCCAACGCCAGCCGGCCGGTCACCGTGGTCAGCCAGGCCCGCAGGTTGTCGATCTCGCCAGCCTTGCCCGACTCGTGCTGGCGCTGCAGCCGCAGCCACGCCTCCTGCACCACGTCGTCGGCGTCGGTGAGGCTGCCGAGATTGCTGTAGGCGAGCCGGCGCAAATACGGCCGGTGCTCCTCGAACTGCCTGGCCAACTCGGCCTGGTCGATGGGCTCGGATGCGGAGGGCTGATCGGAAGTCACTGGTCTCGCCGTTCGGTCGTGCGGCCCCTGTCGGGGGCGAGTCTATGGGGAGTCATCAGGATGACGACTCAGGGCAGCAGAGTGTGACACACGACGACACGCCGCGCGGACACGCGGTTGCGCGGAGTGCGCTGCGGTGAGGTGGGCCCAACCCGCGGCCCCTGTTTGGTGGTCGCAACCGAGGTGTGAGGGTGATCTGGCTGGGCGGGGCGTCCAGCGGCGGCGGCCCTGCGCAGGATCCTCGTGGTACCGCACTGTTTCGGCAAGTAGCCCACCCACACAGCTGCGGTTGCCGGAGTCGAACGGGCCGTTGCATCGAGTGGGAATCCGGAGCGTTCGAACGGTCAGTACCGGTGATGCCGGGTTTGCGTCGGGTGGGCTGTGCCATGCACCGTGGTGCGGTTCGACGGTGTGGCCGTTGACGCGTGGCCGGTACCGGCTAACCTCGCCGGGTGCACACGGGGACCTCGACCGCTGCCGGGCTGCTGCTCGGTTTCGCGCTCGACCGCGCGTTCGGTGATCCGCGACGGTGGCATCCGGTGGCCGGGTTCGGTTCGGCGGCAAGCGCGCTCGAAGCGGTGACCTATGCCGATCGGCGGTCGGCCGGAGTGCTGCACGAGGCGCTGTCGGTGGGCGCGATTGTCGCGGTGGGTGTCGGTGCTCGGCGTGGTGGGCTAGTTGCCACCGCGCTGGCCACGTGGACGGTGCTCGGCGGCCGCAGTCTGGCGCGGGCCGGAAGACAGATGGCCGACTGCCTCGAATCCGGCGATCTGCCCGCCGCACGGGCGTTGCTGCCCTCGCTGTGCGGGCGGGATCCCGAGGTGCTCGACGCGGACGGATTGGCCCGCGCCGCAGTGGAATCCATTGCCGAGAACACCTCCGACGCGACGGTGGCACCGCTGGTGTGGGGCGCGGTCGCCGGTGTGCCCGGCCTGCTCGGCTACCGTGCGATCAACACCCTCGACGCCATGATCGGCTACCGCAACGATCGCTACGAACGTTTCGGCTGGGCCGCCGCCCGGACCGACGACCTGGCAAACCTGCTGCCCGCCCGCCTCACCGGCCTGCTCACCGCGGCACTGTCCCCCGTGGTCGGTGGCCGCCCCGCCGCCGCACTGCGCGCCTGGCACCACGACGCCGCCAAACACCCCAGCCCCAACGCGGGCGTCGTCGAAGCATCGATGGCAGGCGCACTGGGCGTCCGCCTCGGTGGCCGCACCCAATACCGCTACGGCACCGAACTGCGCCCCACCCTCGGCGAAGGCCCACCCCCGGCAGTAGCGGACCTCCGCCGCGCCGTCCGGATGTCGGAAGCCGTCCAACTCGGCGCTGTCCTCACCACCGCCCTCTGGTCATTCCTGCGCCCTCCCCGCTGACCGATCTCCGCACCGAGCGGCACACGGTTTCCGCAACACGGATGCTCCCCACCACCATGTGGTGTGCGCACCGCGACCGACTCCGAAGTTTTTCCTGCGCTACCTGCTGGGCAATGTCCATGCCCGGCCAGTCGCCGCCGGCCGAGAATTGGGTGACGAACGGGATATGACGGAGGTGGCGCTCGGTGTTGGCCGCAGGGATATCCCGTTCGTCGGGCGCGAGCTCCTGGGACTTTCCAGCGTCGCCTGCTGGGCAATGTCCATGCCCGGCCAGTCGCCACCGGCCGAGAATTGGGTGACAAACAGGATGCGACGGAGGCTGTGCTCGGTGTTGGTCGCAGGGATGTCCATGCCCGGCCAGTCGCCACCAGCCCAGAATCGGGTGACGAACGGGATATGACGGCGGCCGCTGTTGGCCGCAGCGATGTCTCGTTCGTCGGGAGTCTGATGGTTCAGCGGTTGCCGCCGTACCGGTCTGCCAGGCGTTGTTCCTTGGTGGGAGCTGTTGTGGGGGTGGGCGCTTCGGTGGGCAGTGAGGTGGTGGTGGCCTTTTCTTTGCGGCGTTCACGGATTTCGGCATAGACGAAGTAGCCGAGGCCGAGGGGGGCCATGATGCCGAAGGCCAGCCATTGGAGGCCGTAGGAGAGGTATGGGCCCGCGTCGAGTTGGGGGAGGGGGGTGGGAGTGAAGGCGCCGGGCTGGTTCTCGTCGAGTTGGAGGTAGCCGCCCCGTTCGCCGGTGGGGATGGCGGTCAGTGGCTGCTGCAGGACGGTTGTTTCCTGGGTGGTGTCGATCGAGTAGACCTGGCGGTAGCCGTCTTGGACGGACGGGTCTTTGCCGGGGGTGACGCCCTCGGACATGCGCACCCTGGCCTCGATGCGCTGCGATCCGGCGGGTGGGTCGGGGATCTCGGGTGGGCGGGTGCCGTCGACGGCGGCGACGAGGCCGCGGTCGACGAGCAGGATCCTGCCGCCGTCGAGCCGGAAGGTCGACAGCACAGCGTAGGCGGGGGCGCCGTCGAGGTGGCGCAGCCGGACCAGCACCGTCGTATCGGGGAGATAGGTGCCTATTGCGGTCACTCGTCGCCACTCGGCGGGTGAGTCGGTGTCCTTGTTGTCGAGGACAGCGGTGATGTCGATCGGTGCGGCATCCACGGAGTCGGCGATGAGCTGATTGCGATGCGATGTGGCGGTGTTCTTGCCCAGTTGCCACGGCGCGAGCACTGTGAAGCAGAGGTAGGCGAAAGCGGCCACCAGCACGGCGAGAATCAGCCAGCTGGGGCGTAGGAGGAACGTCAGTCTGCGGATCATGAGCGTCTGTCGGTGACCGGTTGCGCGGCGTATCGGATAGCGGTCGGCTCGACGGCGGCGTGGGCGTCGGCGTGCCCAAGGCTCGCCGCAGGTGTGGCGGCGGGAACCGGCTCGCGTGTGGGTTCTGGTTCGTCCACGGCGTTGCCGCCGTCTGGTGCCGGCTCGCGTGTGGTGTCCGGTTCGTCCGCAGCATTGCCGATGTCGGGTGCGGCATCGAGCGCCGGTTCATCGCTGGCGTCGAGCCCTGCTGTCCCCGCTTCCGGTCCGTTGGCCCCGGTGCGGGTGTCGAGCGCCGTGCGGACCCAATCCAGCAGGCCGGGGATGGCCGCCTCGATCTGGTCTCGAACGAGTTCGAAGTCGGCCGTGCTGCCGTAGTACGGGTCGGGGACATCCGGACCGTCGGCGGCGGGGTCGAAGCTGCGCAGGAGTCTGCGTCGGTCGGAGGGCACGCCCAGGCGGGCGAGCTCGCGTTCGTGGCCGGTGTCGAGGGCGATCAGTAGGTCGGCGTCGCGGTGCTCGTCGCCGAAGACGGCCGCCACGTGACCGGTCGGGTAGCCGTGCCTGCGCAATGTCGCGGTGGTGCGCGGATCGGCGTCGTCGCCGACATGCCATGCGGTGGTGCCCGCGCTGCTGACCCGCACCTGGTCGGCAAGACCGGCGCGGTACAGATGCCCCGCGAACATCTTCTCCGCCATCGGCGATCGGCAGATGTTTCCGGTACAGACGAACGACACGTGCAGCTCAGCCACGACAGCCATTCTGGCCCGTGCTGCCTGCGGGCCGCCACGTAGGGTGTTTTCTCGTGCCCCAGGACAGCGTCGATCATGCGAAACTGCGCCACCACGGCGACGTGGACGCGCGCCCGGGCATGCTCGATTTCGCGGTGAACGTGCAGGGCAGCGCGCCGCCGGACTGGCTGCGCCGCCGGCTGGCCGCACGGCTGGACTCGCTGGGCCGCTATCCGAGCGCTGCCGAGGATCTCGCGGCAAGGTCCGCGGTGGCGCTGCGCCACGGTCGCCCGCCGGAGCAAGTGTTGTTGCTGGCGGGTGCGGCCGAGGGCTTCGCCATGCTGCCCCGGCTCGCGCCCGGACTGGCCGCGGTGATCCATCCCTCGTTCACCGAGCCCGAGCTGGCGTTGCGTGACGCGGGCGTTCCGGTCACCCGGGTCCTGCTCGACCCGCCATATCTGCTGGATCCGGCCTCGGTGCCCGAAACGGCGGACCTGGTGGTCCTCGGCAATCCGACCAATCCGACCTCGGTGCTGCATCCCGCCGAAATGATCCGCGCCTTGCGAAGGCCCGGCCGGACCCTTGTGGTCGACGAAGCCTTCGCCGACGCGGTGCCGGGGGAGACCGAATCGCTGGCGAGCTCCGCCGCACCCGATGTCCTCGTGCTGCGCAGCCTCACCAAGACCTGGGCGTTGGCGGGCCTGCGTTGCGGCTACTTCCTCGGCGCACCAGAACTGCTCGCCAGGCTGAATCACGGCCGCCCGCACTGGCCGCTCGGCACCCTGCAGCTCGAGGCCATCACTGCGACCGCCGCGCCGTTCGCGGTCGCCCAGGCGCAAGAGAGGGCTCGGGCACTCGTGGTCGAACGAGAATCGATGATCGAACGGCTGACAGCAGCGGGCATCGATGTCCACACACCCGCTGCCGGGCCGTTCCTGCTGCTGCACGTCGCGGACGGAGAGTTGCTGCGAAAGCATCTGACAGACCAGGGGATCGCAGTCCGTCGCGCCGACACTTTCCCCGGCCTCGGTCCCGACTATCTTCGTGTCGCCGTGCGCGGCACCGAAGAGGTGGGTCGGCTGATCGCCGGAATCCGCGCGGCGGGCTGGTGATGGCGGCCGAACGCGGTTACGAATTCTCGCCCGCCGCAGTGGATCGCGGCTCCAGAGGACGAGGGCGCACGAGCATGGTGGCGGGTTCGATGGCCGCGTTGCGGGCAGTGACCCGTGGTCGGAAATCCTGCGGCCCGCTGTGCCTGGGCCGGGAGTGATTGTGGCATGAGCGAACTGGAGGAAGGCGGATGGTGACGACGCTGGCGGACGTGATCGGAGTACTCGATTCGGCGTATCCGCCGAAGCTGGCCGAGTCGTGGGACTCGGTCGGGCTCGTGTGTGGAGACCCTGCCGAGGAGGTGACCCGGGTGCTGTTCGCTGTCGACGCGACGGCCGCGGTTATCGATGAGGCGATCGATTGGCGGGCACAGGCTTTGGTGGTGCACCATCCGTTGCTGTTGCGTGGCGTGGACACCGTTGCCGCGGACACTCCGAAAGGTGCGTTACTGCATCGCCTGATTCGGTCCGGCTGTGCGTTGTTCAGCGCGCATACCAACGCCGACTCCGCCGATCCCGGCGTCTCCGATGCGTTGGCTTCGGCGATCGGTCTCACCGTCACCGGACCGCTGGACGCGAAACCGGACACCGCCGTGGACAACTGGGTGGTGCAGGTGCCGCGCTCGCATACCGATGCGGTGCTCGCGGCATTGTTCGCCGCGGGTGCGGGTGGCAACGACGCGTACCGGGACTGTGCGCTGCGGGTGCCGGGGATCGGCCAGTTCCGGCCGGTGGCGGGGGCGAATCCGGCGGTCGGTTCGCTCGGTGAGCTGCAGCAGGTCGAGGAAGATCGCGTCGAGGTGATCGCGCCGCCCGCCGCCCGCGCCGCGATTCTTGCGGCACTGCGCGCCGCGCATCCCTATGAGGACCCCGCCTATCACGTCAGCGAGCGTGCGCCGCTGCCCTCCGGGCTCGGTATCGGCCGGGTCGGCATGCTGCCGGAGCCGGAATCGTTGCGCGCCTTCACCGCTCGGGTCGCGGCCGCTCTACCTGCCACCGTCTGGGGTGTCCGCGCCGCAGGCGACCCCGACCGCATGATCCACACGGTCGCCGTCTGCGGCGGCGCGGGCGACTCCTACCTGAACGCCGCAGCACGCCTGGGCGTAGACGCCTACGTCACCTCCGACCTGCGCCACCACCCGGTCGACGAACACCTGCGCAGAGGCGGCCCCGCCCTCGTGGATGCGGCCCACTGGGCCACCGAATTCCCCTGGTGCGCGCAAGCCGAGGCGGTGGTGCGCGCCGCGTTGCCGGATCTCGAAACCCGGGTATCGACGATGCGTACCGACCCGTGGACGGTGCGCGCCACCGCCTGAAGTCGCCCCGACCGAGGTCCGTGGGTTGTGCGGCAGGCTGGATTCTTAAGGCGGTCTCTCGCTCTGGATGCTCTGAAGGCCCCTCGGCGATCCTAATGCGGGCGTATTCGGCGTGTCTCTGGAGTGTCGGCTGTTCGGGCGAATCGGTTGGGCGCAAACGGGTATAACGACCGCATGGATTTCCCGGTAGACCTGGGGATCGTGCAGATCGGGCTGATGCTGCTGATCCTTGTTGCGCTCGCACTATTGATATCGGCGTTGGTGATGGTGCGCAGGGTCGGATTACGGGTTCTGCTCGGCCGGGGCGCGGCGGGACTGTGCCTCTTGCTCGTCGCGGTGGTGCTGCTGTGGGTGGCGACGCTGATCCAGACGTATCTGGGCCTGAGCGGCGAGGTCAAGGCCGCCCATGTGGTGGTGAGTCCCGTTGCGGGACAGGAACATCGACTAGAGGTGGAGCTCACGCTGTACGGCGACGACGAGCACGGCGAGAAGCACGACAAGTACCAGGTCGAGGGCGACCTGTGGGTCTTGCAGGCCAATATCGTCGAGCTGGAGCCTTGGGTGAATGCGCTCGGCTTCCACTCCGGATACAAAGTGACCCGGTTGTACGGCCAGCGTCTCGACGGCATCGCAACCAGCCAGAACCAAATTTTCGTCAACGGCGACGACCAGGACTTCTTCGCCGATATGCGGAAAGGCCGCTGGTGGACCGAACCTTTCGTCCGCTCCGCCTACGGCAACGCCGTCATCGGGACACCCGGCGAATTCGACATCTTCATCTCCAGAGACGCCATCAAAGCCCGCTCACCAGGCCATTAGCCCCCAACTCCGTTCCCAGGGCACGAACGGGACATGATCGCGGGGCTGGTCGCGGTTTGCCGCCGCCATGTCCTGCTCGCGCGGGAGGTATCCGGTTACCCGGGCAGGACGGCCGGTGCGGCAGGACTGATGGTCGGTGTGGCCCGCGGGGTGGCCGGGTGCCCGCTGGATCGGTGCTCTGCGGGTTGTCCGGGTTCCAGGCGTCCGGTCACCGGGCTCCGGCGTCTCGGACTCGGTGTCGACGGAAGGCTGGCTGCCGGTCTGGTTCCCGGCGGGGGTGGATGGCCATTGCGTGGTGGCGTCTTGTCGGCCTGGTTTCATGACCCCGTCGCCGCTATATGGCCCCCGCACCCCACCCCAACACCCGCTGACGTGGCCTCGGACCTGATCCACCAGCCGTCCGAGGTACGGTTGAGCACTGGTGTTCGCCGTCGTACCGGCGCGCGGTGCCTCCCATCCGTCCATAGCGTCCAGGAGTTTGTTCGCGTTGAATGTCGAACCCCCGATCCAGGCCAAGCTGCTGCAGCTCGCCGCTGTCGACGCCGAACTGACGCGGATTGCGCATCGGCGCACCGTGCTGCCCGAGCAGCAGGAGGTGGCGCGGCTGGAGGTGGAGCGCAATGCCCACAAGGATGCCGCGGTGGCTGTGGAGATCGTGTTGGACGATCTCGATCGCGATATCCGCAAGCTGGAGGGTGAGGTCGAGGCGGTTCGCAAGCGTGAGGAGCGCGACAAGGGGATGCTGACCGCTGGTTCGGTGGGTGCCAAGCAGCTTTCGGAGATCCAGCATGAGCTGGGCAGTTTGGAGCGGCGCCGGTCGGTGCTGGAAGACGAGCTGCTCGAGGTGATGGAGCGCCGCGAGGCGTCCGCCGCCGACCACGAGCATGCGGGTGCGCGCCTGGACAAGACCGAGCAGGATCTGGCCGACGCGCAGCGGCTGCGGGACGAGGCGCTCGCGGATCTCGATGTGGCGCAAGGCCGTTGCGAGGGCGATCGGTCGGGTCTTGTCGGGTTGTTCCCTGCTGACCTGCTGAGCATCTACGACCGTCAGCGCACCCAGCACGGTGTCGGCGCGGCGCTGCTGCAAGCTCGCCGGTGTGGGGCCTGCCGGATCGAGCTGGACCGCGGTGAGATCGCGCGCATCGCGAAG
The DNA here is from genome assembly GCF_045208035.1 of Nocardia sp. NBC_01009. NCBI lineage: Bacteria > Bacillati > Actinomycetota > Actinomycetes > Mycobacteriales > Nocardiaceae > Nocardia > Nocardia sp. NBC_01009. The sequence goes on from NZ_CP108695.1 coordinate 3,362,357, forward strand.
GCCGCGCCCGACGCGATCGTGCGTTGCCCGGAATGCGGCGCGGTGATGGTGCGCACCAAGGAATCGGGCCTATGAGTTTTCGAGACCGCGTTTCGGCGCGTGCTCGGATCGTGACCGTGGCAGGTCGAGTTCAGCGAGGGGAATGATGGCCCAGCTCGAGGTGATCGTCGAGGCCGACGGTGGTTCCCGTGGCAATCCGGGGCCTGCCGGTTACGGCGCGGTCGTTTTCGACGCTGATCATGCGAGTGTTCTCGCCGAGCGCCGTGAGTACATCGGTGTCGCGACCAACAACGTCGCCGAATATCGTGGCCTCATTGCCGGTTTGGCGGCGGCCGCCGAGCTCGGCGCGCGTGTGGTGGCGGTGCGGATGGACTCGAAGCTGGTCGTCGAGCAGATGTCGGGGCGCTGGAAGGTCAAGCACGCGGCGATGATTCCGCTGGCCGACCGGGCGCGCAGGCTGGTCGCGGGTTTCGATCGGGTGAGTTTCACCTGGATTCCGCGCGCGGAGAATTCGTATGCGGATCGACTGGCCAACGAGGCGATGGATGACGCCTCGCTGGTCGGCGAGGTGCGTACCGCGCTCGATGCCGGGCACGCGCCCGCAGGCGGCGATCGGAGCAGCAGCACATCGGGTGGTGCGCCTGCTCAGGGAGCTGCCCTCGGCGTCGAGCGCGATCTGCCCAGCCGGGTCGACGAGGTCAGGGACGCACAGGCCACGCCGGAAACCGGCGCGAATGCGCAGGGCGCGGTGGCGGATTCCGAGGATGCGGCACCGATCGGTGCGCAAACGACGCCCGCCCCCGGCTGGACCGGCGCTACCGGCCGTCCGACCCGCCTGCTGCTGCTGCGCCACGGCCAAACCGAACTTTCCATCCAGCGCAGGTATTCGGGCCGCGGCAATCCGCCGCTCACCGAACTCGGTCGCGAGCAGGCCGCGCGCGCCGCCAAGATGCTCGCTGCCAAGGGCAATATCGCGGCTGTCGTGTGCTCCCCGCTCGGCCGGGCCCGCGAGACCGCCGAGGCCGCGGCGAGCGCGCTGAATGTCCCGGTGCATGTCCTCGACGGCCTGATAGAGACCGACTTCGGCGACTGGGAGGGCCTGACGTTCCTGGAGGCGTCGCAGCGTGATCCACAGCTGCACGCGCGCTGGCTGGGTGACCCTTCGGTGCCCGCCCCAGGCGGGGAGAGCTTCGATCAGGTGCGCGAGCGGGTGGAGGCGGCACGCCGTGATCTGGTCGCGCTGTATCCCGGCGCGAACCTGGTGGTGGTCAGTCATGTGACCCCGATCAAGACCCTGCTGCAGCTGGCGCTCGGCGTCGGCCCTTCGCTGCTGTATCGCCTGCATTTGGACCTGGCGTCGCTGTCGATCGCCGAGTTCTATCCCGACGGTGGATCGTCGGTGCGCCTGGTCAATGACACGTCATATCTGTGACTGTCGCGACCATTCGACCAATGGCGGCGCCCTCGGAAAGCGTGAATTATTGCGCATCTCAATGGAATTAGCCTGTCGAACCGACCCCTTGCGGTGAATCTCACTCGATCTCGTTTCAAACACGGCGATCGGGGTAGGCTTCGGGGCGGTCTGGCACAGGGCATCCCGCTCCGACTGCGTTTCCCGAGGACGATCCGTCATCGAACAGCGCCGCCCGAGGGGGGATGACGACCGACGAGCGATGTGGCTCGCCGGCCGCTTCGAAACAGGAGGCACCCCTGGGTCGTTGAGTGTTCGATGAGAGTGCAGGTTCGATGAGTAGTCCGATCAAAGTTGTCGTTCTGGGAGCTGGCATCGGGGGACTCACCACTGCGGTCGCATTGCGACATGCGGGGTTCGGGGTCGAGCTGTACGAGGCCGCGCCCGAGCTGCGCGCCCAGGGCTTCGGACTTTCGGTGTCGGCCAATGGATTCAGCGCGCTGCGCACGCTCGGCCTCGGCATCGAGGACGAGCTGCTCGAACGCGGCGGCAAGGTCGAGACGTTCCGGTTCTGCTATCCGGACGGCACTCCCTTGCGCGTACTTCCCGTCCACCGCCAGGACGCCAGACTCGGCTCTCCGAGCATTGCTCTGCATCGCAGCGACCTGCACGACGTGCTGTTGCGCGCGGTCGGCGACACACCGACTCACGTTGGCGCACAGGCAACCCGCTTCATCGACGACGGCGAGCACGTGCGCGTCGAATTCGCCGACGGCCGCATCGCCGAGGGCGACCTGCTGATCGGCGCCGACGGCATCCACTCCGCCGTGCGCGCCCAATTGCACGCCCGCGCTGAGCCCCGCCCCGGCAACTTCGTGTGCTGGCTGGCCTGCATCCCTTTCGAGCACCCTGCGGTGCCGCGCGGCTTCTCGGCCCATTACTGGGGCACGGGCATGCGTTTCGGCATCCACGATATCGGTCACGGCCGTGTCTACTGGTGGGGCACCAAGACCATGCCCGCCGCCGAGGCCGCCGACTGGCAAGGCGGTAAACAGGAGCTGCTGGGGCTCTACGCCGATTGGGCTCCTGAGGTGCGGGCCTGCCTCGAACAGACCGACGAATCCGGCATCCTCGCGGTGCCTGCGCAGGACCGCCCGGTGCTCGAGCAGTGGGGCCGGGGCCGGGTCACCCTGCTCGGCGACGCCGCCCACCCCATGCTGCCCAGCCTCGGCCAGGGGGCCAACGCGTCCATCGAGGATGCGGTGGTGCTCGCGCACACCTTGAAGACCTCGCTGGATCCCGTTGCGGGACTGCGTCGTTATGAACAGTTGCGTGCGGCAAGGACCGCCATGCTCGTCAACGGGTCGTCGAATCTCGGGAAGATCGAGCAGACAACGGACCCGAGGCTGATCAAGGTGCGCGACGCCTACTTCCGGCACGCGCCCACCGAATTCTTCCTGCGTGAGACGGCGAAGCCGCTGTCGTTCCCACCACTGGACGGGCCGACCGCGCGGCTGCCGCGCCGGCTGTCCCCGATGGAGCGGTGGCACTGGATCGCCGATCAGCTTGCCCCGCTGCACATCCTGGCCCGGGTGCGGGTGCACGGGTCCATCACCGCAGAGCAGGTCAGGACCGGCCTCGACGAAGTACAGCGCCGACATCCGCTGCTGCGCGTCGCGGTTGCGGCCGAACCCGACGGCACCGCACCGCGATTCGCGCTCGTGGCGAATCGGCCGATCCCGCTGCGGGTCGTCGAGTCCGACGAGCCGCAACGCTGGCTGGCCGAGGTCGACGATGTCGAGTTGCGCGAGCCGTTCGATTGGCGCGAGGGACCGCTCGCGCGCGCCGTGCTGATCAGCACGCCGGACGGCCAGATCAGCGACTTTGTCGTCACCCTGCACTACGCGATCGCCGACGGCGAGAGCGCGATGTCGGTGGCCAAGCAGGTGCTCCAGGTCGCCTCGGGTGAGGGCGCCGAGCTGGCTCCCGCCCCGATCCGGCCCGGCCCGGAAGACCTGTTCCCGGCCCGATTCCAGGGTGGCAGCGGCATCGGGCGGACCATCGGATCGCTACTGCGCGACCAGAAATCGCAGCTGCGCCGCCCGCGGCGGCTGGAGCCGACCGAACTGGCCCCGCCTGTGCGGCGGCGCAGCCGCGTCGTGCATCGCAGCCTCAACGGCGACCAGCTCGACGCGCTGAGCGCAGGCTGTGCGCGCAACGGCGTCGGCCTGCAGGCCGCATTGTCGGCGGCGCTGCTGGTCGCCGCGGCCCGCGAAGCGGGCACCACGAAGGAAGCCCGGTACACCGTGGGCAGTTCGGTGAACTTCCGCGCGCACCTCGACGGCGTCGTCGCCGACACCGAGGTCGGCACCTATCAGGGCATGATCGCGACCCCGGCCGAGTACGCGCCGTGGTCTTCGCTCTGGCAGATCGCCACCGAGATCGAGCGTGAGTACGGCACGCGGATGCGGCGCCGCGATCACCTTGCGGCGCTGAATCTCCTGAAGGTCGCGGCACCGAAATCGGTGGCCGCCAGCGCCGCCACGGTGAAGTTGATGGACACCCGCGGTCCCGGCCATCTGTGCATGACCTACCTCGGCAACTATCCCTTCCCGGACAAGATCGGATCCTGGCAGCTGTCGGGCGCCCAATTCGTCTCGGGTATGTCGGTGAGCGGGTTCATCATGGCCACCGCCAACGCCACGCACGGCGAATTGTCCTTCAACGTGGGCTATGTCGAGCCCGCGGTATCCCGCGAGCGGGCCGAGCGCCTCGCCGACGAAAGCGTACGCGCGCTGCTGGCCGTTCTCTGACCGGCGGCGTTCGCCCCGAAAACAATCGAGACGCCCGGCATCGAAGTCGATGCCGGTGCTTATCGGTATCCGAAAACTGGATAACTGTGGCAACAGCCTAGGCAGATCTGCGCACGGCCGGTGCCGCGACTGTCGCGATAGGAGTGACTGTGACGTCGGAAACCAGCGCAACCCCCGAGAGACCCGACGAGGCCTGGCCGGTCAGCGCGTATCAGCGCGATGTACTCGGCTTGGCCTTCCGGCTGGCACCGGATCCGGTCGCGCAGCAGACCTACAGCTTCCGCATGGATGAACCGCTGGAGATCGCCAGGCTGCAGGCGTGCTGGGAGCGCGCGCTGATGAGTGACGACGCGCTGCGGCTGCGGTTCTCCTTCGAGGATGGCGAATTCCACCAGTGGGTGTGTGACGACATTCCCGAGGTCGAGGTCTTCGATCTCACCGGTGCGCCGAATCCGGTTGCCGCGGCACAGGAGTGGCTGTGGCGTGCGGTCGCCGACCCGGAGCTGCCCGGTCGGCCCGCCCGGCTCGCCGCGGTGGTGGACCGGCCGGATCGGTTCTGGATGTTCATCTCGGTGCATCACGCGCTGGCCGATGGCTATGGGCTGAATCCGCTGATCGCGCTGCTCAACGACAGCTACACCAAGTCCGACGGCGTGCCGCTGGCGGAGCTGGCGAAGCCGGAGCCGCCCACCGAGCACACCGATCGCTCGGTGACCACGTATCGGGCGATCGCCGAGGACGACCGGGCCTACCGCGAGTCCGAGCAGTACACACAGGATCGCGACGCGCTGCTCACCGCGCTGGACGGGATCGAACCCGCCCTCTTCACCGGCCGGTCGGAGCGGCCGAAAGTCGTGCGCGGGCACTACAGCACGATGATTCCGGGCGACTTCCTCGACCGCATCCGGGCGACCGGCTTCACCGTCTTCGCCTATACGACCGCTGCGGTGGCGGCCTATCTGACGGCGATCCACCGCACCGACCAGGTGGTCATCGGCTGCCCGATGCTCAACCGGCACTCGGCGGAGACCTTCCGTACCCAGGGCCATCGCGCGAATGTCGTCCCGCTGCCGGTGCGCGTGGACCGGAATGTGCCGCTGGCGCAGGTGGCGGTGGAGGTCACCCAGCAGATCCGTGGTCTGAAGAAGCATCAGCGGTTTCCCTACGGCGATCTGGCGCGTGCGTTGAACAGCGATCCGTCGGCGCCACCGCTGTATGACGTCCAGTACTCCTTCACCAAGCTGCCCGACGCGGATTACGTCCACGACCTCATCTCGAAGTGGACGGTGCTCAATCCTGGCACGGTGTCGGACGCGCTCACCATCGTCGTCGCCGAGGACGGCAGAGACGGGTCGATCAATCTCCAGTTATTTTACGACACGGACGTTTTCACCGAGACCTTCCCGGTCGAATCCGCGCTGCGCAGTGTGGGGGAAATGATCACCGCGGCACTGGACCATCCGGAGACACCGGTGGGCGCGCTGCCGATGCTGTCCGTGCAGGAGGCCGCGGCAATAGCCGCCTTCGAAACGGGTCCGCGCACCGATTTCCCGTACACCACCCTCGACCGGTTGTTCACCGAACAGGCCGTCGGCAACCCGAACCGCGTTGCGCTGGTGCCTGCCGCGGATTCCGGCGACAAGCCGCTCACCTACGCCGAATTGTCCCGTCGCGTGGATGGTTTCGCCACCAGGCTGCGCGAGCTGGGCGCCGCGGGCAACGAGTGCATCCCGGTGGTGTTGCCACGATCGACAGACCTGCTGATCGCGGTGCTCGGCATTCTGCGTGCGGGCTGCGCCTACGTCCCGCTCGATCCGGACTATCCGGCGGCGCGCACCGAAACGGTGCTCGCCGACTGCGGCGCCAGGTTCGTGGTCGCCGGCCCCGAGCACGCCTCGGTGTACGCCGGGCTCGGTGTCACCCGGGTATCGGTGGCGAACACCTTGCCCGCACGTCAGGCCGTCGAAAACATCTCGCACCCAGCCGATCTGAGCTACCTCATCTACACCTCGGGCTCCACCGGCGAGCCGAAGGGCGTGATGATCGAACATCGCTCGGTGGTCAACCGGCTGACCTGGATGCAGCGTCGTTACCCGTTGGCCGCAGGCGATGTCATCCTGCAGAAGACTCCGGTGACCTTCGATGTGTCGGTGTGGGAGTTGTTCTGGTGGGCCGTCGCAGGCGCGCGCGTCGCGCTGCTGGCGGCGGGCGGTGAACGGGATCCGCGCCGCATCGTCGATGCCATCGAGACGAACTCGGTGACGGTCATCCACTTCGTGCCGTCCATGCTGGTCGCCTTCGTCGACGAACTGGAGGCCGATCGCACGATCCTGCCGCGCCTCGCGACGCTGCGCCGGGTCTTCTGCAGCGGTGAGGCGCTGGCGCCCGCCCTGCTGCGCCGCTTCCACGCGCTGTACGCGGCGGCGCGGACGACCCCGCCGCAACTGGTGAACTTGTACGGCCCGACCGAGGCCACCGTCGACGTCTCGTATTTCGACTGCCCGCACGATGATTCGCGCGCGGTGGTGCCCATCGGCCGCCCGATCGACAACATCGATCTGCTGGTGCTCGACGAGGCGGGCCGCCGACTACCCATCGGGGTGGCCGGCGAACTGAATATCGCGGGCGTCGGTGTGGCCCGCGGCTATCGGGGCCGCCCCGAACTCACCGCGACGGCCTTCGTCGACGACCGCACGGTGCCGGGCCGTCGCCGCTATCGCACCGGCGACCTGGCCCGCTGGCTGCCCGACGGCACCCTCGAATACCTGGGCCGCTACGACGATCAGGTGAAGGTCCGCGGCAACCGGGTGACCCTCGGCGAGGTCGAGAACGCGATCCTCGGCTGCACCGGTGTGCGGGGAGTCGCCGTCGTCGACGAGCGGTCCGACACCAACGGCGTGCAGCTCGCCGGATACTTCGTCGGCGACGAGATCACCGGCGACGAGATCGCCGATCTGCTCGGCGCTCGACTGCCGCGCTACATGATTCCGACGCGCCTGGTGCGGGTGGACCGGATTCCCCTGACCCGCAACGGAAAACTGGATCGGCGCGCGCTGATCAAGGAGTCCGCCGCCGAGCTCACAGGCATCGGACACCGCGCCGAGCCGCGCACCGCGGTCGAGGCCGAGCTGGTGCAGGTCTGGCGCTCGGTGCTCGGCGTCGACTCGATCGGCGTGCACGACAACTTCTTCACTCATGGCGGTGACTCCATCCTCGCGCTGTCGGTGCGCACCGCCGCCGAGCTGGCCGGCCTGTACTTCGATGTCGACGGGTTCTACGAGAATCCGACCATCGCCGAGCTGGCCGGGATCGTCACCGACGGCCAGGAGGGCACGCGGATTCGGATCGCCGCGGCCTTCGAGACGGTGCCGCTGATCGACCGGGCCGCGCTGTATCAGGCCGAGGACGCATTCCCTGCCACCGCATTACAACTCGGCATGCTCTTCCACAGTATCGAGCGCGCCGATTCGGTCAGCTACAAGGACGTGTTCCGCTACCGGTTCGAGCTGCCGTGGGACGCGGCGGAATTCCGGGTCGCCTTCGATCGGCTGGTGTCGCGGCAGCCCGCGCTGCGGTCCTCGTTCGACCTGAGCAGGTACTCGATCCCGCTGCAGGTGGTGCACACCGCCATCGACTACGAGCTGGAGATTGTCGATCTCACCGGCATCGACTCGACGCTCGCCGACGAGCGGGTCGAGTCGTACTTGCAGGAGCGCAGGCACGCGCAGTACGACATCGCCCGTGCCCCACTGCATGCCGTGCGCGTTTTCCTCCGGCCGGGCGCAGACACCGGGCAGACCGTCGACCTGGTACTCAGCTTCCACCACGCGATCCTCGACGGCTGGAGCGTCGCGACCTCGGTGCTCGAACTACTGCTGGACTATCTGCATCGCCTCGGGCTCGTCGAGTCCGTCCTCGACGACCGCCCGCATTCCTCGACCGTGCTCGCCGAGTACGCACAGGCCGAACAGGCTGCCATTCACGATGATTCGGCGCGCGAGTACTGGCGCACCGCTTTGGCAGACGCGGAGCCGACCGCATTGACGGCGCTGGGCGTCCACCAGGCCGCCGTCACGGCACCACCGCAGGCGCAGGCGTTGGTGCCGCGCCGGCTCGCCGAACGGGTGACCGCGTTCGCCATCCGGAACCAGGTGCCGGAAAAAGCAGTTTATTTAGCCGCGCACTGCCTTGCGCTGCGCACGGTCACCGGCCGTTCCGATGTCACCACGGGCGTCGTCAGTCACGGCCGTCCGGATCGGGCCGGGGCCGAACGCATTGCGGGACTGTTCCTCAACACGCTGCCGATACGGCTGGACGCGTGCGCGGGCACCTGGTGGGAGGCGGTCGAGCAGGTTGCGCGCCGGGAGCGGGAGGCCTATCCGCACCGGCGCTACCCGCTGCGGTCCATCCTGGCCGACGGCGGGCCCGCTTTCGAGACGGCGTTCAACTTCGTCAACTACCACGTGTTCGCGCCGATCGCAGGCATCGACGGCGTCCGGTTGCGCGACTTCGATGTTCGCGAGGAGACCAACTTCCAGCTACTGGTGACGGTGGCGACCGATCCGCGCGACGGCCGCATGTGGGTGCGGGTCAACGGCGATCACACCCTGACCAAGGATCAGTGCGAGACCGTCGCGCTGACCCAGCTGCGGATGCTGGCAGGCATTGTCGGTGAACCGGATTCGGCGATCGATCGGGGCTCCGGCCCGGCCACCGCCCGCGATGTCGGCACCCTCGTCGCCGATGCCGCCGCGCTCAACCCCGACGCGATCGCGCTGATCGGCGACGACAACACGGTGACCTATGCCGAGCTGATCGAGCACTGCGATCGACTCGTGCAGCGGCTCAGCGGTTTCGGGATAGCGCCCGGCAACCGGATCGGCATCATGATGGCCCGACGCCCGGAGCTCGTGGTGCTCGTGCTCGCCCTCACCAGGATCGGGGCGGCTTGTGTGCCGCTCGATGTCAGCTATCCGGGGGCCCGGCTGAACCTGATGATCGACCGGGCCCGCCCGCATCGCGTGATCGCCGACGCGGAATACGCCGGCATCGTCGATGACACCGCCCTGGTGCTCGATACTGCCGCGCTGTTCGACACCGGCGATCTCACCGGTGTGGCACGGGTGGTGCCGGATTACGTGTCGCCGGATGCGGTGGCCTATGTGCTGTTCACCTCCGGCTCCACCGGGGAGCCCAAGGGCGTCGCCATGCCGCACCGTGGCCTGACCACGTTGGTGGAATGGCAGAACCGCACACCGTCGGGGATGGGTCTGGCCAGCACCCTGCAATTGGCGCCGTTGAGCTTCGATGTCTCGTTCCAGGAAATCTTCACCACCCTCGCCGCGGGCTCGGCGCTGCGGGTGAGCTCGGTGGATCTGCGGTCGAATGTCGAGGAACTGCTGAATCTTGTTGTCGAGGAGGGCATTGAGCGGCTGTTTCTGCCTTACGTCGCGCTGCAGGCGTTCGCGGAGGCCGTCGTCGCTAAGCGCACGTTTCCGACCAGCCTGAAGGCCCTCGTGTCCTCCGGTGAGCAACTGCGCATCACCGACGAGATCCGCGCCCTGTGCAAGGTTGTGCCCGGCCTGCTGCTGGAAAACCAATACGGCCCCACCGAATCCCACGTGGCCACCAAGTACGCGCTGCTCGGGCCTGCCGATGATTTCCCCGCGCTGCCCGCGATCGGCCGAGCGGTCGACGGCGACACCGCGGAACTGCTCGACGGTGCGCTGCGATCGGTGCCCGACGGGGTGATCGGCGAAATCTATCTGGGCGGTCGTTCGATCGCCAGCGGCTACCACGGTAGGCCGGGCCTGACCGCGCAGCGGTTCGTGGCCACCCACGGCGGCGCGATCCTGTACCGGACCGGCGATCTCGGCGTGCGGCTGTCCTCCGGGGACATCGTGTATCTGGGCCGCAGCGACAGTCAGGTGAAGATCCGCGGCTTCCGGGTCGAACCCGCCGAGGTCGAGCTGTGCATTCTCGGATTCGAGGAATTTCCCGCTATTACCGAGGCGGCCGTGGTCGCCCGCGGCTTCGGCGGTATCGACGGTGCGCTGATCGCCTTCCTGGTCGGTGCGGCCGACCAGACCGATATGGCCGCACTGCGCCACGATCTGCGCGCGGTGCTGCCCGCCCACATGGTGCCGTCGCGGTTCATCTGGCTCGACGAACTGCCCCGTACGCCGAGCGGCAAGCGCGACGACAACGCCCTGCGCGCGATCGTCGAGAATGCCCCCGATTCGGCTGCCGCCCAGCGGGAACCGGCCGACGAGTACGAGCGGTCGGCCGTGGAGCTGCTCGCCGAGTACGCCGGGCTGTGCTCGATCGGGCTCGATGACGACTTCTTCGCCTCCGGCGGCACCTCTATCGGTGCCATGCGTGTGGTGATGGGATTGTCGCGGCGCTGGGGCGTGGAGGTGCCCCTCGATACGTTCATCGGCGCACCGACCGCGGGCGAGCTGGCCGCACTCATCCGGGCCGGAAACACCCACCGCACCTTCGACCCGGTGGTGCCGATCAGCGGCGGCGCCAAGACGCCGCTGTTCCTTGTGCACCCTATCGGCGGAAATGTGCTGTGCTACTTGGCACTTGCCCGCTACCTCGGCCCGGACCGTCCGGTGTACGGATTGCAGGCGGCAGGTGCCGACTCGGGCAGCACACCCGAGACGTCCATCCCGGCGATGGCGCAGTCCTATCTGGAGGCCATCCGCCGGGTCCATCCGGAAGGCCCTTATCACCTTGCGGGTTGGTCCTTCGGCGGCAATGTCGCGCTGGAGATGGCGCGGCGGCTGCCTGAACACGAGGTCGCCAGTGTGACGCTGCTCGACACGCTCGCATTGCGGCAGCAAGAGAAGCGTGCGCCGGTCGCGCAGGAGCAGCTGATCCGCTGGTTCTTCCTCGAACTGCTCTGGTACGCACGCGGAAACCAGGTCGCACTCGTCGATTTCGAGCCCGATGTGCACGGTACCGACGAACTGTTCGACGCGGTGCTTGCCGAGACGATCAGATCGGGGATTCTGCCTGCCGACAGCTCCCCGCAGACCATTCGCAGGCTTTACGACGTATTCCACGCCAATTACACGGCGCTGCTGGAATACCAGCTCGAGCCCTACGACCGCGACTTCACACTGTTGCGGGCCAGCGAGGGACTGCCGCCCGGCGTCGATGTGGCACATCGGACAGTCGGCAGCATGTTCGACAGCGCGGACAACGGCTGGAAGCGGTACGCCGGACGCCGCTTCACCCAGGTGGCGGTGCCGGGTGACCACTTGCAGATGATGGCCGAGCCGCACATCGGTGTGGTCGCCATGCACTTGGACGCGGCGTTGTCGGCAGCTGATTCCGGTCTGGATCAGGAGCTCGGCGCGCAGATGCTCGACGTGTGAGCGCCGGTCCGACCGCCCGGCCAGGGGTCATGCACGCAACGCATGACCTCGAGTGTCGGTGGCCGGGTCCCGGTCCGCATCGGGTGTCTTCTCTCTCATGAAAAGTTCGGTAGGGGAAGACATTTCGATCCGACTAGGGTTCACTGTGGCAGGGCCGCCGCGGCCCGGCAATGTGGTGCGGCGCACACCTTGCTGCGGATCGGGTCGGCCCCGTGATGTTGAGGTAGCTGAAGGACAAACCGGTCATCGGTGCTCGCCCTTCCAGCGATGGCCGCAGAACTGTCGGGGCGGTACTCCAGCACGTGCGGATGGGCTGTCGTGTGGCCGATTCCGATGTCGGCCTGTGGGTTTCGAGAAGGAGAGTACTGAGCGTGAAGTTCAAGTGGATGGCGGCCGTTGCGGTTGTCGTCGCCGGCATCGGTCTCGTTGGTGCGGGCACCGCGCAGGCAGCCGGAAACGTGGTGCTCGGCGGCAGCTCCGGCCTGGTGTTCGACAACAATTCGGCGTGCTCGCTGACCGCCATCGGTTATGACAACGCGGATCGGTTGGTCGGCCTGACCGCCGGTCACTGCGCTTCGGCCGGCGCGCGCCTGGCCGCCGAGAAGACGCTGGATGCCGGTGTGATCGGCGTAGTGGCCTACTCGGACAATGGTGAGGGGCTGGACTTCGCGGTCTTGCAATTCGATCCGGCCCTGGTCACCCCGGTGCGCACCGTTGGGCCGACCACTATTGCCGGGCTCGGTGCGGCGCCCGGACCAGGCGCCACCGTCTGCACCAGCGGGCGCACCAGCGGATCCGACTGTGGTGTGGTGTGGGGCGGGCTGGAGGGCTCCACCATCAATCAATCCTGCTCGAAGCCTGGCGATTCCGGTGGTCCGGTGACCGTCGGCGATCGACTGGTCGGCATGAACCAGGGCCGACTGACCGGCCTCGGCGGCATCGGCTTCAACGTGCCGTGCGTCGGCGCGGGTAACCCCGTGCACTCACCGGCTTTCTTCGCGCCGATCGATCAGATTCTGGAGGCCGTGAACGCCACCGGTGGCGTGGGGGCCGGATTCCGGCCGTTCTGAACCGGATTCGGAGGGCGACGTCGCCGCCGCGAGCCCACGCAGGGCCGCGGCGGTGAATTCGTCGAGGGGATAGAACAATTCGATAGCGAGCTCCGAGAGCGTGACATCGGCGGGTGCGCCGAAGGTGGCCATGGTGCTGAACATGCGCATCTCGCCGAACGGCGTCCGGATGCGCAGTGGCACCTCGAACGGACTCGGTTGCACCACATCATCGTTCGGTGCACTCGGTGGGTCCGGCAGCCGCGGGTAGGCGGCGACCTCGTCGTAGAGCGCGCGCAACTGTGGGTCACCGCTCGCACTCGCCTGCCGGGCCAGCCGATCCAGGAACAGCTCGCGGACCTGGGTCAGGTTGGCCAGCCGCGCCGACAGCCCGTCCGGATGCAGGACCAGGCGATAGACATTGGGCTGCGGTAGCAGCAACTCTTCCGGAATGCCCTGCATCATGACGCCCATGGCCGCGTTGCCGGTGACCACATTCCACAGCCGATCCACCACCACCGCCGGGTACGGCTCGTGCGCGGCGAGCATCGTGTCCAGCGCCGAGCGCACCGAGGCGAGCCCGGCGTCGTCGAGGCTGCTCTCCCGGTAGGCGGGTGCGTAGTCGGCGGCGAGCAACAGGATGTTGCGTTCCCGCAGCGGCACATCCAGGGCTTCGCACAGCCGCAGCACCATCGCCCGGCTCGGCTTGGACCTGCCGGTCTCCACATAGGACAGATGCCGGGACGAGGTGTCGGCTGCCAGCGCCAGATCGAGCTGGCTGAGTCTGCGCCGCTGCCGCCAGTCCCGCAACAGGCCACCGACCCGTGACGGGGTCTCCATCAGATTTTCTGCCGTCCGCGTGCCAACCACGTGACCAGGCTAATCACCCGCGTTTCGGCATTCCATGACCTCCGAGGTTATTGAGACCTTCACCTCGGTTCCGCATGGTGGATTCCAGGAGCCGATCGGCTCCCGGAAACGATCACAGGAGATGGACATGAGCACGCCAAGCCTCGCCGTCACGCCCGCCCTTTCCGGAACACGGGCCGGCGCCGACTATCTGCGCTCCGCGCTGCGGGTGGACGGCTGGAGTACCGGTGGGTTCGGGGTGGTCATGCTCGCCGGAGCAGTCGCGTTGCGTGATCCGCTCGGGCTGCCGACGACGTGGTCGATCCCGTTCGGTATCGCGATGCTCGGTGGCGCGCTCGCGCTGCTGTTGATCGCGGGCTATCCGGATATTTCGCCGCGACAGGCCACCGCTGTCGTGAGTGTCAACGCGCTGTCCGCGGTGGGGATGGTGGCGCTGGCGTTCTCGGGTCTGATCGACCTGACCGGGCTCGGTATCGCGTTCATGCTGATCGGAGCAACCGTTGTCGCGGTGTTCGCCTGCCTCGAGTACACCGGCCTGCGCCGGGTGGGCCGATGAGGGGAGCCGGATACGCCACGTCCGAAATCCGGGCGGTGGGATCGAGCCGATCGGCTCAGGGCCGCGACTGCGGTGCGCCGATGTCGTCGACGCCCAGGTTGGCGAGCAATCGAAGATTGTCCTCATCGATGCTGTCCGATTCGGGAGCCAATGTGATCAGCTCCTGGCCGGAACCGTCCGGCAGCATGAAGCGCTCCTGATGCAACGTGATCACACCGATCATCGGATGCCGAAAGCGTTGCGATCCGTGACCGCGGACGCTGACATCGGCGGCGGCCCACAGTTCGCTGAACCGGCGGCTGCCGATGGACAGCTCACCGATGAGCGCGGCCAGCTCCGGGTCATCGGGAAACTCACCAGCAGCGTGGCGCAGGTGGGCCACGGTGGCGGCGGTGCACGACGATCGATCGGCGTACAGGTCGAAGCGGTCGGCGTCGAGAAAGATCATCCTGGCCAGATTGCGGTCGTCGACCGGCACCTGGTCCAGATCCCAGTACAGCAGACCGGCCAGCCGGTTGTACGCCAGCACGTCGATGCGGTGGTTGAGGATCATCGCTGGATATTCCGACATCGTGTCGAGGATTTGCCGCAGTTGCGGCCGAATCGTGGCCGGATAGCTGGTCGGCTGCGGCCGACGGTTGCGCTGTTTGGCGAGTTTGTGCAGGTGCGCGCGGGCCACGTCGTCGAGTTGCAGTGCCCGCGACAGTGCGTCCAACACCTGCTCCGACGGTTGTGTCGCTCGGCCCTGCTCGAGCCGGGTGTAGTAATCGACGCTCACGCCGGCCAGCTGCGCCAGCTCCTCGCGTCGCAAACCGGCCACCCGCCGGCGGCCACCGATGGTGACGCCGACCGATTCCGGCGGCACGTGCGCTCGACGCAACTGTAGGAACGCGCCGAGGTCGCCGAGATCATCCATGCATCCCAGTATGCGCATGGGCCACTCGGGCCGCTCGTGACGATGGTGGTCCTGCCAGTCCCAGGAACCCTGGTCCGGCGGACAAGCAGTCTCTGGTCGATGCCCGACATCGGACGCAGGATCGGTGGCATGAACGTACTGATCGTCTACGCACACCCTGACCCGAACTCGTTGACCGGCTCCCTGAAGGACCTCGCCGTCAACGTGCTGCGCGCGGACGGCCACGATGTCGTGGTTACCGACCTGTACGCCATGAAATGGCAGGCAGCGGCCGACTACACAGACTTCGACGACATCACGGGTCCGGATTTCATGCATGCCTCCGGCGAGGCCTACCGATCCGGTCGGCTTGTCGAGGACATCCGCGTCGAACAACAAAAGTTGCTCGACGCCGACCTGGTCATCCTGCAGTTCCCGCTGTGGTGGTTCACCATGCCCGCGATCCTCAAGGGATGGATCGACCGAGTGTTCACCTACGACTTCGCGTATGGCGCGAAGGTGTCGCGTTATGGTGCGGGTCCGTTCGCCGGTAAACGTGCCATGGTCGCCACCACCGCAGGCGGCAGGATTGGGCACTACACCGAGCGGGGAGTCAATGGTCCCATCGACGACCTGCTATTCCCGATCAACCACGGTGTGCTGTCGTTCACCGGGTTCGATGTGCTGCCGCCGTTCGTCGAGCACAGTGCCGTCCACCTGGACGACCAGCGCTACACCGAGATCGCCGAACGTTACCGGCAACGACTCGCGACCGCCTTCACCGCCGAACCGATCCCGTACCGCCTCGAGTCCGGCGGCGACTACACCGGCCTGACATACCAGGACGGTTCGGAGCTGGTACCGGGTCGAGAATCTCCCGGCACCAGCGGATTCGCTCTGCACATCGCTGGCCCGGACCGGCGATGACGGTCGTGGTCCACTCCTCGAAATAAGCAAGTGTCCGGCGCCGAAGCCCGTCTCTTGATCACCGCGCTGCCGGTCCGTGGTTATCACGACCACTGTGGACTGCTCGGAGCGGTCCTCGGCAGTGGGCCACGGCGATCACGGCACGTTACTCGCACGTCGCTGAGTTGGCGAAGCGTGCAGTGCTGATTCGAGTTTCGCGAGGAATCGCGGGAAGTGCGGGTCGGGGTCGGGGATGGCGAAGGTGTCGATATCCCACCAGCGGCCCTCGCTGAATTCTCGGGGATCCAGGGCATACTCGCGGGAGCGGTCGCCTCGGATGAGATACCAGAGGCTGACGTCCTGGTGTCCGCTGTGGGTTCCGACGGTGGTGGTCACGGTGAGGAACAGCGGTTCGGTTCCGGTGACCGTGAATTCGGCGGGGACGCCCAGTTCTTCGGCGGCCTCGCGGCCCGCGGCGTCGAGCGGGTGTTCGCCCGGGGAGATGTGGCCGCCGGTCGGCAACCACAAGTCCGCGAGGAGGTGGCGTCCGAGGAAGACGGCGCGGGCCTCCGGATCCACCAGGACGACATAGGAGACCAGATGACGCGGGGGCGTATCGGGTTTGACCCGACGGAATACGTCATCGGTCGATTCGAGCCAGGCCAGCGTCTCGGCGATGTGCTGCCGCTCGAGGGTGTCGAATGGCGTGATGGCTCGCACGATCTCGGCGATGACGGCGATCGCGGGGTTCATGGCAGGCAACTGTAGTGCGAGGTGCCAACACCACAGCCGGACCATCGGTCACGAGTACAGCCAGCCCTGCTGATTGGCTCGACCATGTCTAGCCCACCGGATTGCCGGGCGTGGTAACCGAAGACACTGAAGGGGCGGGTATTTTCACTGCGGAGCGTGGTGCTATCCCGGGTCGGCGCGCCTCTTATCGAGTGCGTTTCTGATCAATATCCGTGCACCTTCTCCGGTAACTGATTGCTTGGCGAGAATATCGAACGCGCGCCCATAGACTGCTATCTCTCGAGGCTGTGTAATGGTCAGTTCCGCCGCCGTTCCGATGCGGGTGTGTTCGGGATGGCGGTGTCGGATCCGATCGTGTCACGCACGATCACCGCGCTGGCTGCCGAAGCGCCGAAAGCATTGGCAGCCATACGATCTGCGCGACCCCTCTTTCCGTATGGCCCGGGGGCGGCAACCTACATTCACCCGGCCACCCACAACATCATCAATGGTCCCTGTGATCATGTACCAAACAGGTCATGATGGCCGGGGCTTCACTGAAGCGAGCTATTCTCAGTCTTGGGTCGATCTGGAGAAGGTGGTCGATCTGCCTTATATCTGAAGGGGTTATGTGATGATCAAGATGGTGCGCGCGTACTCGAAGTACACGGTCGGAGCCCTGTCCGCGGTACTTTTCTGTTCGAATTCGGCCTGACCTGACAGGCGTCGCTCTCCCCGGAATACGTCTCGGGGAGAGCTTCGTTTTCTGAAGATTTCGATTCTAAAGATTTCGTTCGGAGAACTAATGTTCATCACAGGTATGCGGCAGTTGGGGTTGGCGTGGTCGATATTGTCGGGTCGCGCGTTCCGAGTCCAGGACGTGTTGGCTCTCGCCGATGATGTGCGCGCGACGCTGGAGGAGTTCGGCTCCGCTGGTGAGGGTGCCAATGACATGCTGGGCCCCCCTGATCCGGAGATTCAGCAGAGCCTCACGCGACGGCGGTTGCGTCGGACGGTCCGTAATGCCGCCCAGCACACGCCGTATTACCGGCACCTGTTCGAGGGGGTCGATATCGATCTGGCCACGGTGGGTCCGGATATGATCACGAGGATTCCTCCGACATCGAAGCAGGCCCTGCGTGGTATGCCATCGGCGTTCGTGTCCGATCGCGGCAAGCCCGTGCTGGCGGCGCAGACGACGGGCACGACAGGCACTCCGACTACGGTGTGGTTCTCGCGCTACGAACTCGAGATCACCGCGGCCACAGGTGCTTTGGCCCTGATGTTGACCAATGGCTTACGTACCGAACATATCTGGGGCAATTGCATCACGACGCGTTCCATCGCCCATTATCTGACCGAACGGTCTATAACGTTGACGGGTGCGGGTTTCGTGCCGATCGGTCCGGTCGACCCGCAGGTCGCGCTGGATCGGTTGGCTACCCCGATGCATCTGCCCGGTAAGCGCCCGCAGATCACCCATCTGAACGCGACGTCCTCCTATCTCGCGGCGCTGGTCCAGGATGCGGAGCGCGGCGGCTGGACCGCAGCCGACTTCGGTCTCCAGGAGATCCATGTGGGCGGTGAGATCCTCACCGACGCCCTCCGGGAACGAGTGCGTGAGTTGTTCGACGTGCCGATCATCGACGGCTACTCGATGACCGAGATCATTCCGGTCGCTGGTCAGGTCTGCGGGCATGATCACTTGCACCTACCGGTCGACCAAGGACACGTAGAGGTGTTGGACCCGGTAACGCTCGAACCAGTCGCGCCAGGAGCGGTTGGCTCGCTGACGATCACGCCGTTCGTCTCATACCGCGATACCACCACGCTGCTGCGGTACGTCACTGGCGACCTGGTCCGGGTGCTGCCCGAGGCGCAGAAACTGGGATGCGAGTTCGCGGCCGCTCCCGCTACCTCACGGATTCTCGGGCGCGTGACCGGCTCGCAGCTGACCACTAAAGATGTGCTCGAGCTGCTCCACGGCGAGCGGGTCTTGCCGCTGCCGACACGGTATGCGCTCGAGGAGACCGGCAGTGCTGGTGCAACGGTGCTGCATGTGGTTGCCGAGCGCGCCTCCCGCAAGCTGCTGGCCCGGCTGGAGGAGCGGGCAGCGGATCTGGCGCTCCCACTCGCCGGGATCGTGCTGGTCGAGGACCCGGCTGACCTCCCAACGCCCTGCCGGGTCCGTGCGGACCTCCGCGAGCACACCTTTCATCACAACATTCCTATCCCGGCTGGACGCAACGCGTGAAATACGAACTGCAAGGTGTCCTAGCGTTGGACGCGATCATTCTGGTCACGATCGGCTTGGCCGTCGGTTACCTCGTCACAGTGCGGATCCAGCGGCCACCGGCGGGGCTGTTCGTACGATCCGATATCGCGATCATGGCCGCACTGCTGGTACTCACGCCATTCGCCTATCTGAACATGCCCGCCTGGCTCGTCTGCACAATATTCGCACTCATCATCTTCCTCGCGGTCCAGTTCACGCTGGCTCCCGTCATCGGCGGCCGGAGCGCGTTGGGTGCGGCGGCGTCGGTGTGCGTTTTCGAGGTTGTCGCATATTTCGTGGGCTGGTCGACCGCGATGATGATCATGAACGATGTGGCGCTCGTCATCGTAGCCATCGGGGTAACCAACATGTGGGTACAGACCGCGATGAAGCCGCCACTCGTCGCAGGACTGGCACTGATCCTGATGGTGTACGACACGGTCGCGACCTGGATCGTGTCGTTGACCGCGGACTTCGTGAACCTCGTCAACGGGATCCCGTTCGCGCCGATGCTGGCGGCCCGCTACGCACCAGAGCCCATCGGCTTCGGGTTGGGGGATGTCCTTCTGCTGACCGTCTGGCCGCTCGCCGCGATCAAAGCATACGGACGCAACGCCGGAATTTGCGCGGTGACGATCAACGTACTGCTGATGGCGGCGATGTTCGCCGGGTTCGCCACCACGACGATCACCTTGATTCCAGTGCTCACACCGCTCGGCCCCCTCATTGTCGCTCAGCACCTCTACTGGCGCCGCCGCGCTCCCACCACTGTCGCACCACGCGTTCCCCTCGAAACAGCGCTCAGAGCACCAGCGATAGCGCACTCCAGCAAGAGTCGAGACGCTTACGGCACCACATTGAGCGCCTGGATTGCCCTACATGAAGGCGAAATCGTCGGCACCGGAGACTCACCCGGCACAGCCCGCCGCGCCGCCCGCAGAGCAGGGATAACAGAAGTACCCGTAACCACCCTGGCAACCCACGAAGGCACGCTCTGATGAGCTGCGATCACCAGTGCGCGCGGGCCCGGCCATCGTCGGGTGGTAGCTCGAAATGATTTCAGCCGCCACTCCAATCAGCAGAGCCGATGGTGTTCTGACTTGAACGGCTTCTGCGGCCGTGTCATTCGCTCGATGTGTGTTGTAACCGGTTGTGCCGCATGATGTCTGGTCGTGGTCGATGATCATTCGCAACGTCTGGTTCCGGATGGACGGTGGGCGCTGGTCGAGCCGCTGTTGCCGAAGTTCGAGACGGACGTTGCCCCAATTGGGCACGCACTTGCTCGATATCCTCTTCTGAAAACTACTCCTCCAGATGGACTACATGTCCACGCGAAAGTTCAACTCTTAATCGACTAACGAATATGAACCTTCACTTCACAATATTCATGCTGACAACATGCGATGCTCGAGCGTTAACCTGAGGCCTTTCATCGCAGGTGACCGTGGATCGCATGTCGTGAACAAGAAAGCGTGTCCTGAACTGGGAGAATTCTGATTGTTGAAGTCGGAATTCACGCAGATTCGAGGAGCGTCTTTCCGGTGGGGAAGTCTACGTCGCCGTATTTCGGGGCAAGATCGTGCTGGACTTGGCGGTGACGGTCGCGCTCGGCGGGGACTGCCTGGCCGACATCGGCATTCTGCGTGCCGATGCGGGTGTGTTCGGGATGGCGGTGTCGGATCCGATCGTGTCACGCACGATCACCGCGCTGGCTGCCGAAGCGCCGAAAGCATTGGCAGCCATACGATCTGCGCGACCCCTCTTTCCGTATGGCCCGGGGGCGGCAACCTACATTCACCCGGCCACCCACAACATCATCAATGGTCCCTGTGATCATGTACCAAACAGGTCATGATGGCCGGGGCTTCACTGAAGCGAGCTATTCTCAGTCTTGGGTCGATCTGGAGAAGGTGGTCGATCTGCCTTATATCTGAAGGGGTTATGTGATGATCAAGATGGTGCGCGCGTACTCGAAGTACACGGTCGGAGCCCTGTCCGCGGTACTTTTCGGTAATTCGGGCGGCTAACCTGACATACGTCGCTCTCCTCGGGATACGTCTCGGGGAGAGCTTCGTTTTCTGAAGATTTCGATTCTAAAGATTTCGTTCGGAGAGCTAATGTTCATCACAGGTATACGGCAGTTGGGGTTGGCGTGGTCGAATTAAGGTCCCTGACCTACGGCTTTAGGTGTGTTTGAGCTTGTCACGGCCCATTTCTGCGAGCTGCTTCTGTAGCCACGGCTCGAGTTTGCCGCGCCGACGCTCCTCCGCCTTGGACATCACGACCACGACCCCAACGGGTTTGGCAGGTCAGTCATGCACAGCAAGGCAGCCCAGAAGTCCGATCGCAGCGCGTTCCAGAGATCGCCGTGCCCGGGGAACGCGTCTCGGGCCTCCCACAGGTTCGGTGGGCCGTCGAGTATCACCAGTCCTGGCGTAGCGGTCGGCAGTTCCTCCCCACTGGGCCATCGGTATGCGGGTGACGCATCTGCGCGGTTCTGGATGTTGATCACCTGGCAGTCGCGACGCATGAGCCGCCACGTTGCGACCTTCCTGCCGTCTGGTGATTCGGTGGTACGCATCCGGTCTCGGTTCATCACGCCATCTCGCCGTTCGTGCGCCCGATGCTGGGGGGTTGGTTCTTCACCCCAGCACCGGGACGATTCTGTGGGCGCGGTCTGCTCGGCCCATTCCTGAACAGCAACGGCAAAGCGCTCGGTCACTTCCATTGGCAGCGGTCGCCATCCTCGTACTTCATGCTGTTGAGGGCCGACGAACGGGCTTCGGTGCGGCAGTTCTCTCGCAGTCATGGTCTGTCCCCTAATTGCTGCGGATGTTGGGCACCAACGCCAGGGACTACGACGGCAGTCGGTTCAACCTGGCACCTGATACCGACTACAACGATGTCGCAGAGCACCACTTGCGTTGAAGTGGCAGCGACAGTGGCATCACGTACTGCTCCGATGTCGCCAGCAGAGGCGACGGCCGGATAGTGGCATCAGGGGTGGCATCCGTGCCACGTGAGGATGTTTCGCTTTCGTCCTGGCTGCGGGCGGGGAATGATCAAAGTATGAGCAGCGGGACCGGCGACCTGATCCGCCAACTTCGCTCGGCTAAGGGCTGGTCGCAGGGAAGACTGGCCGATGAACTGTGCAAGGCATCTGGTGCCAACATCAGTCGTGAGTACATTTCCCGGCGTTGGGAGTCCAACGCAACGGAGCCCTCATCGTTTTGGTTGCGCCATCTTGCGGCGGTACTGGATTGCCCCCTCGAGCTGTTGGAGGCGAATGTGAACCGTCGCGAATTCCTTAGTCACCTAGCCGCCACGTCCGTCGCGCCCGTGGTGGCGTCCGACCTCTTGGCGCAAGGGTTCTCGGCTCGGTTGAACCCGGCGCGGCCGGGTATCGAGGAATGGGAAGACCGACTCGTCACCTACGGCCGGGACTACATGAGCGCGGGGGGTGCTGAGATACAACGACGTTTGGCGGCGGACATGATCGTGCTTCAACAGCAGTTGGACTCGCCCCGGATGTGGTCCATCGCTGCGCGTCTGATGACGTTGTACGCCAAGACCTTTCCCGGTAGCGACGGGCGCAAGGCGATCAACTGGTATTCGATGGCCGCAGCAGCGGCCGACAGATCGGAAGTCACGGATATCCGGGTATGGGTCCGTGGACGTGCGGCGATCGCATTGGGCTACGAGGGTGCAGCACTGCCGGTAGCGCACCGATTCGCCGACCAGGCGTTGGCTATCAGTGACCGCCCTGGTTTGGGCCGATTGAACGCGCTTTGGGGCAAGGCCCATGCCGCTGCACTCCAGGGCGACACGGCGACGGCACGTGGGCTGATCGACACGGGCCGTAGGGAATTCGACCGCTCAGGGTCCGACGATCAGGCGAGCGACTACGCGGTCCCTTGGTGGCGGGTGAACGTCTTTCTTTCCCTGCTGGCTGCCCGCCTCGGCGAGGAACGGGTCGCGGTGGCGGCCCAGGAAGCGGCGAGGGCGGATCTGCCGGAGTCGCTGCCTCGGTTCCGCACGCACCTGGATATGCATCAAGGGCTGATGCTGGTTCGCGACGGCGACCGCACCGAGGGTGTGAAGCTGGCACGGGCCGCACTGGATGCGTTACCGCCAGAGAAGCATTCGCTCACGCTACGAATGCTCATGGACGAGATCGCTGACCCCGCAACGGCCTCCGCGCGCGGGTAGGGAGTGCGTCTCGGTCACACCTCAGTGGCAATACTCACTGTTGGAGCGGGATGTAAAACTCGACAATCGAGTAGGCGGACGGCACCGCCGCGGCGGTGTTCGGGTGCCGCGCCCGTACTGTCTGATTGTCATCAGCACAGTCCGGCCAACTTGTAGAGCACCAGTGACCCCGCGACCGCCACGTTGAGGCTGTGGCCGGTGCCGACCATCGGGATTTCGACGGCGACATCGAGGAGTTCGAGTCCCTCAGGCGGTATGCCGCTGCTTTCGTGACCGAGCACGATGACGGTGCGCTTGCGGGCGGCGGGTAGGTCGGCCAGGCGGATGGATTCGTCGGTGAGCTCGACGCCGACGATTGCGGAACCTTCGGTCCGCTGGCGATCCAGCCACCGTTCCACGCGACCGTCGATCCAGTGCACACATTGTCGGTGGCGCAGGGTGTTGCCCTGGGCGAGCGCGTCCGGTATCCACGGCCGCCGTGGCACCGCCAGGCACGCGCCGACCGCATCGCAGGTGCGCAGCAGGGTGCCGAGGTTGACGCCGTGCATCGGCCACAGCGGCGCGATGAGGAGGTGGTTCCAGCAGCCGTGCGCCCGCCGCCTGCGTTGGCGACGGAGTTCGGGGCGGGTACGGACCCGCGCGGCGGTCAATGAAGGACGGGAAGGTCCTTCCCTGGGAGCGCGGGGGAGACAACGAGATTCATTGTGAGGATGCTTCGCGGCGCATCCGGGCCATCGTTGGTGGTGGCCGACGAACCGGCCGAACCGTACCGCTCGAGCATACCGACGTCGAGACCGCCGGCAAAGCCCCGACGCCGGGCTCGGTCACGGACGCAGCACCGAGACCAGGAATTCCGTCTGGTCGTAGACCGCCCGCTCGAAGTGGTCGTCGAAGTAGACGTCGAAATGCCCTATCGGATAACGCTTCACGACGGCGTGCTTGGTGCGTTCCGCGGCCCGCAGCGTCGGTTTGATCGGGGCGATCGAGTCGTTGTCGGCGACGACGTACATGACCGGCATCTTCAGCGACTTGGCTCGGCGGCCGGGAGAGTCGAACAGCGTCGACAGTGCGACCCGGGCCGCGACTTTCGGTTCGTAGCTTTCACTTTCGTCGGCGAGCCTGCCGAAACCCTCCAGCACATCCGGCGCACTCATCAGTGCGGCGGCGCGCTTGCGGCCCGCGAGTCGGATGCGCACCGGCTTGCGGCGCAGCGATCCGACGAGCAGGTCGGTGGCGGCGATGGTGGCGACCTTGGTCAGGCTGGTCGGGCCCTTCGCCAAGGCCGAGGCCAGGCCGCTGGTGAAGGGGACCTGCGCCACGACGGCCGCGATGTAGTCGTCGTCGGGTGCCACCGACAGCACATGGCCGCCGCCGAAAGAGGTGCCCCACAGGGCAATTCGGGTCGCATCGATACCACGCAGCGTGCGCGCATAGGCAATGGCCGCCCGCCAGTCTTCGCGCTGGCGGGCGATGTGTAGTAGCTGGCGTGGTGAACCCTGGCTGGCCCCGAAATGCCGGTAGTCGAACACCAGCACAGCCATTCCCGCGGCGGCGAACCGGCGCGCGTACCTGTCCAATCCCATTTCTCGATTGGCCCCCAGACCGTGCCCCATGACCACCAGCGGGCGGGGCTTGGGGACGCCGTCGGGTGGATACAGCCAGGCGGCGCAATGCTCGCTACCCGAAGGAAAACTGACCTCGACACGTTCCATGGCACCCCACCGTACTGTTCTGCTCCGACCAGCTGCGAGGTCAGGCCCGGGAACAACGTACCCTGGACGCCGCGGACGAGTTGGCCGGGCGACCGCGGCGATGGGAACGGGCACAGCTGTGCCGCCGCCCGTCGCCGAGGAAAGTCCGGACTCCACAGAGCAGGGCGGTTGCTAACGGCAACCCGGGGTGACCCGCGGGACAGTGCCACAGAAAACAGACCGCCGATGCGCGAGCGTCGGTGAGGGTGAAACGGTGCGGTAAGAGCGCACCAGCGCCCCGGGTGACCGGGGCGGCTCGGTAAACCCCGCCCGGAGCAAGGTCGAAGGTCGCATCGCGTGCGGTGCGGCTGCGCAGGTGTTCGAGGGCTGCTCGCCCGAGCCTGCGGGTGGACCGCTCGAGGCACCCGGCAACGGTGTGTCCAGATGGATGGTCGTCACTCGGTGTGAACCGGGGACAGGATCCGGCTTACAGGCCAACTCGTCCGCCCGCACGGTGCCATGATGGAAGTGAGCCGCGAGACCGGGTTCCGGCGCGGCAGACGATTCGCCTTGGCGGTGCAGTTATGGACATTCTTGCCCTCATCGGCAGCATTTTCGGTATAGGAGCGGTCGTCGGCGGTGTCCTCACCGCCATGAGCGCGCGGATCGTCACACAGTACGAGAAGGGGCTGGTTTTCCGGTTCGGTCGGGTTGCGGGGACACGGGATCCCGGGCTGCGCATGTTGATTCCGTTCGTCGATCGGATGCGCAAGGTCTCCATCCAGATCATCACCATGCCGGTGCCCGCGCAGGACGGCATCACGCGCGACAACGTGACGGTGCGGGTGGACGCGGTGGTGTATTTCCGGGTGATCGACCCCGTCGCCGCCGTCATCGAGGTGCAGAACTATCTGTTCGCGGTCGGCCAGGTAGCCCAGACCTCGCTGCGCTCGATCATCGGCAAGAGCGAACTCGACGATCTGCTGTCGAATCGGGAGCAGCTGAACAAGGGGCTCGAGCTCATGATCGACAGCCCGGCACTGGCGTGGGGCGTGCACATCGACCGGGTGGAAATCAAGGATGTGGCGCTGCCGGATTCGCTGAAGCGCTCGATGTCGCGGCAGGCGGAGGCGGAGCGGGAACGCCGGGCCAGGGTCATCTCGGCGGAGGGGGAGTTGCAGGCCGCGCAGATGCTGGCCCAGGCGGGCGCCCAGATGTCGGAACATCCCGCGGCATTGCAACTGCGGCTGCTGGAAACTGTTGTCCAGGTCGCTGCGGAGAAGAACTCGACGCTGGTGCTGCCGTTCCCGGTGGAGCTGCTGCGCTTTCTCGAGCGCAGTAGCCCACCGGTGCAGCCTCAGGACGACACACCCGCGGCGGGCCAGGACGGAACTCACACGTAACACCGGAGGCGTATACCGATACAGGTACCGCGCGCCTCGATGGTGTGCGGCACGATCCCTCCATCGGTAGCACAACGTAAAGGACCGGACCGATGTCCGTGCTTATCCCTTTGATCGCCATCATCGTCATGATCACGGTGGGTTACGTATTGAAGTACCTGCCGAATTATCTGCCCTGGAACAAATAGTTCAGCAGAGCAGTTTGGCCATCTGATAGATGGCCTGCGCCTCTTCCTTGCTCGCCTCGACCGATCCGGTCTTGGTGTGCTTGATGATGTTCTGCACGACGGCGTCCTCCGACTTGCCGTCCTTGACGTCTTTGCAGGTTTCGACGAGAACGTCGCGAATCTTGTTGTTGTCTTTGCCGTCGGCGAGTTTGGGGAAGGCGGTGCGGAAGCTCACCACAAAGGTGCCCGCTTTGATGTTGTCGGGGGCGTCGCCGGCCGCGGCGGACGATCCGGCGCTCGCCGTTGTCGAAGAGGCGGCGCTGCCTGCTGTGTCGTCGTTGCAGCCTGCGAGAAGCAGGGTGAAGAGGGTGGCGCTGGCCGCGATAGCGGCGGAGGTTCTTTGCACGGAGCGGGATGCTAGCGGCACTTGACGAACGTCGCCTCCCATGTGGTTAACGGGAGGCGACGAAGCCGCGCGGGAGGCGGTGAGGTCAGGCCGGCGAGATTGTGAAGACCTGAGCCCAGTACGCGGCCTGTTCCGGGCCGAGCAGTGGCATCAGGTAGTCGAAAAGCAGCGATGACATGAGTGCGTAACTCCCAATTGTCGACGTACGGATACTTCGAAATGTGCGGGAATATCGAACCCCCGCTACGCCCGGCAACCCTAGCAGTCGGCCGCGGTGGGCGGCGGCTCGGCGTGTCCGGCATGGTGATTCGTCCGGAACTGGCTAATAACGTGAGCGACGTCATAGAGTGGTCGCCGTTGGCAAGGCCTGTTGCCGGGCAGCAGCGGGCCGTTCATTCTTCGATCGCGGAAGCAGGTCTCAACTCTATGCGGGTAGTTCGTTCACTGGTCGCCGGCGCTTTGATCGCCGGGGCTGCATCGGTTTTCGCAGTGTTTGGCGCCGGGTCCGCTGGTGCGGTCGCGGTGACCCCGTTGGCGGGCGGGGTCCAGGTCGACCTCAGCCCCGCCGACACGGCCTGGGTGCACCAGAGCCACATCGGGAAGGCGATCGCCGGCCTGCCGCATCCCTCGGCGGCGTCGTTCGGCCAGGCGCTCGACGCGGCGGCCGGTGTGTCGTCGAGTGTTCCCAACGGTCGGGTGACCTTCACCATGTACGGACCGTTGAATGAATTGAACGGCACCATGCTGGCGTTGCAGTAGAGCCCACCGACAGCGTGGAACTTCACCAACGGATCGTGTCGGCGCCGGTTGATTTCGGCGCCATCCGTTCCGAATTCGGATTGGCCTCGGCGTATCCCGCCGAGGCAACCACGGAAGCCCGCGACGCGGTCGACGCGTTCGCGGGCAACCGCATCGATCGCACCGATATCCCCTTCGTGACGATCGACCCGCCGGGTGCGATGGATCTCGACCAGGCACTGCACCTGGACCGCACCGATTCCGGCTTCACACTGCACTACGCCATCGCCGATGTCGGCGCTGTGATCGTGCCGGGCGGTGCGCTCGACACCGAGGCCGTCGCTCGGGGCCAGACCTTCTATCTGCCGGACAGCACCGTGCCGCTGCATCCGCCGGTGCTCTCCGAGAATGCCGCGAGCCTGCTGCCCGAGCAGACCAGGCCCGCCGCGCTGTGGACCATCGAACTGGACGAGAACGCCGAACCGCAGCGCTGCTCGGTGGTGCGCGCGCTCATTCGGTCCCGAGCCAGGCTCGACTACGCGAGTGTGCAAGCCGACGCCGACGCAGGTCGCCTGCACCCCTCGATCGCGGCCCTGCCGGAATTCGGCACGCGGCGCATCGAGGCGGGGCTCGCCCGCGGCGCGATCGGGCTGCGCTTGCCCGCACAGAGCGTGATCAGCGACGACAAGGCCGACGGGCATTGGCGACTGGTGCTGGAGCCGCGCACCGCCGCTGACGACTGGAACGAGCAGGTGTCGCTGCTGACCGGGATGTGCGCGGCCAGGATCATGCTCGACAGGACGACTCCGTCGGGTGAACGCATCGCACTGCTGCGTACTATGCCACCGCCGCCCGACTCGGCGATCGCATCGATACGCAGGACCGCCGCGGCCTTGGGGATCGCCTGGCCTGCCCAGGAGTCGGTCGGGCGCATGCTGGCCGGACTCGACCCGAACACGCCCGCTGCCCTTGTGCTCATGTCGGAGGCCACCGGGCTGCTCCGCGGGGCCGCGTACACCGTGCTGGACGGGGCCGTCGCAGACGGGCCTGCCGCGGCGCCTTCCAACGGCGTGCCGCCGAGCGCTGGGCAAGGGGAGGTCGAGCCCGCTGCGGGGGCGAGGGCCGAGCAGTCGAACAGCAGGCGGTCCAACTCCGGGGCGAACACCAGGCAGTCGGCCGACCAGCCGAATAACCTGCAGCACAGCGCGATCGGCGCACCGTACGCGCATGTGACCGCGCCGCTGCGCCGACTCGCCGACCGGTTCGCCACCGAGATCTGTCTTGCCCTGTGTGCGGGAGCCGAAGTACCGCAATGGGTTCGAGACGGCCTCTCACCCACCACCGAGTCGATGCGGCGCAGCGACGCCCTCGCGAACAAGGTGGAACGTGCGTGCATCGACCTGACCGAGGCGACCCTGCTCGCCGAGCGCAGCGGTGCGGAGTTCGACGCGGTGGTGATCCGTGAAGCCAACGGCAGCCGTCTCGCCGAAGTGTTCATCGCCGACCCGCCGGTCGCGGGACCCTGTGTCGGCTCTCCACCGGAAGGTGCGGCCGTGCGCGTTCGTTTGGTTTCCGCGGACCCGGCCACTCGCAAGATCGGCTTCGCATTCCCGGTCTGAACCGGAACCGCGAAGTACGCCGAACGACTCCGAGCACCGAGCGGGCGCGGTCGACCCGGGCCAGGTGTGCGGGGACAGGTCCGGTGTCAGCCGCCCGAGACGAACGCGGCGGCGATCGGGTAGCGGGCGAGGGCCATGCCTGCCTCGATTTCCTCTGCGTCGGCCAGGATTTCGTAGAGCGCGGCGACCCGACCTCGAACGGGGGATTCGGCGGCGCGGGCGAGGATGGCTTCGCGGGACTCGACGGCATCGCGGTGGTCACCGAGGACGGTTTGCAGACGTTTCGCACTGCTGCCCAGATCGGCTGCGGCAGCGCCGAGCGTCTCCGCGGCGCCTTCGCACGAATACCGTAAGCGCTTGGCGCTCTTGCGGATATCGTGCAGCAGCTCGACTCGTTCGGCGGGTGGTACGGCAGGTTCGGCGAATACCAGCCGGCGCAGTCGTTTGCGGTCCCGCCGCAGTACCCGCTCGAAAGCGTCGGCCGCGGGCCGGGCGGCCTCGGCGGGGTCGAGCGGGGGATCGGTACGCCAGGCGGACAATTCATCGCGCAGTTTGCGATACCGGTGGCCGTCGAACTCCGCGAGGATCTCGGCATGCGCGCGCGCATATTTCGCTTGCTCTGCGCCGACCAGCTCGGTGGTGACGGCAACGATGTCGGCCGCGGTGGGTTCGGCACTGTCGGGTTGCGCTGCTGTTGTCGCCGACGATTCGGGAGCGGCGCCCGAATCGCTTGCGGCCGTGCCGGATTCGGGCCCGGCATGCTCGGCCAACAGAGCGGTGAACCGCTCGGCACGCACCTCGGCATCCCGTGCGACACCCAGCAACCCGGCCAGCCATTTGAGTTCGTCACCCATCGCGGCGGCGGGCGCCTGCTCGAACAGGCTGCGATAGGAACGCAACACGCTGCGTAGTCGTCGGGTCGCGACCCGCATCTGGTGCACCGAATCATGAGTGTCCGCACGGACTTCCGGTTCAGCGGCCAGCAGCCGGTCCACGTCGTCGCTGAGTGCCGCGACGAGGGCGTTTCCGGCGCTGACCATCTTCAGCTCACTTTCGCGAATCCGTCGGTTGCCTCGACGAGGTGATGGGTGATGCCCGGCTCATTGGCGGCGTGTCCGGCATCGTCCACGATGTGCAGCTGCGAGCCGGGCCAGGCGCGGTGCAGATCCCAGGCGCTGACGGCAGGGCAGACGATGTCGTGGCGGCCCTGCACGATGACGGCCGGGATGTGCGCGATCCTGTCGAGATCGCGCAACAGCTGTCCCTCCTCGAGGAATCCGCCGTGCATGAAGTAGTGGTTCTCGATCCGGGCGAAGGCGAGCGCGAAGCGTGCTTCGGCCGTTTCGGCAACCCGATCCGGTTGGGGCAGTAGCGAACTCGTCGCGCCCTCCCAAGTCGACCAGGCGACGGCCGCGGCAAGGGCGACCTGCTCGTCGGGGGAGTGCAGCAGTCGGTGATAGACCTCGACGAGGTCGTTGCCGCGTTCGGCCGCCGGCACCGGGGCGAGAAATTTCTCCCACTCGTCCGGGTAGACGTAGCCTGCGGAGCCGTTGTAGTACCAGTCGATTTCCTTGCGGCGCAGCAGAAAGATCCCGCGCAGCACCAGTTCGGTTACCCGTTCCGGGTGCTGTTGCGCGTAGGCCAGCGCCAATGTCGAACCCCACGAGCCGCCGAACACCTGCCAGCGCTCGATGCCGAGATGGGTTCGCAGCGCCTCGATGTCGGCGATCAGATGCGGCGTGGTGTTGGTCTCCAGGCTCGCGCCATCGGCGATATGCGGCGTGGAGCGGCCGCAGCCGCGCTGGTCCAACAGCACGATGCGATAGACGGCCGGATCGAAGAATTGACGGTGATGCGGCGCGGTGCCGCCACCGGGGCCGCCGTGCAGGAACACCGCCGGTTTGCCGGCCGGGTTACCGCTGACCTCCCAATACACCGACTGCCCTGCTCCGGCGTCGAGCATGCCGGTCTCGTACGGCTCGATCGGCGGGTACAGGGTTCGCATCAGAAGGCGAGTCCGGAAGCGAGGTCGGACAGCCCCAGCGCCTCGATCGTCTGCTGGCGCACGTCGGGGCAGGCCTTGATGGTGGTCCGGTCGATGATGGCTTTGTCGGCGAGCACCTGGCTGTTGATGCCGCCGTTGCGCAGCGCCCATTCGTGCACCAGCGCGTTGAGGCCGATGCGGCCGAGTGTCCCGCCCTGGATTCGGAAGTTCGACAGCTCCGGACGGAGCATGTCGCACAGCTGGGTCGCCGACGCATCGGAGACCGGCGGAGTGGTCGGCTTGGGAGCGGCCGTGCCATTGGGCGCGCTGGTCGCGGATCCGGTGGTCGATGCCGAGCTGCCGGTCGGAGCCGGGTCGGTACTCGTTCCGCAGGCGGTCAGCGCGGCAGCGGCGAAAACTCCGGCCACCAGGAGTGTGCTGCGTGAAATCCAACGGGGCTGCGGCATCGGTACCTCTGCTCGTGTCGACATTGTCCGCATCGAGTCTGCCATTGTTTGCGCCGTCGGGCCCGTGCGAATCCATCGGACGGCGGCGGCACGCCGGATCGGACCGGATTCGGGCTAACGAAAACCGGCCTGCAGTCCGTCCAGCAGTTGCTGCACCACCCTGGCGAATCGCGGTCGAGAGATGTCGATGGTGCGCCACGGGTTGAGCGACACCAGAGGGGCGAGTCGTTCGGCCAGGATGATTTCCGCATCGGAGATCGGGCTGTCGCGGCGCCAACACTCGAAGTATTGCTTGCGATGCGGGCCGTTCAGCATCCGCTCGGACAGGAAGGGGTGGGTGATCACCGCATCGCCCCAGTCGAAGAGCATCCCGGTTCCCGGGGTGGCCGCGGCGAACACATTGCCGGGGTGCAGGTCGTTGTGCTCGATGCTGAGCCTGCCGAATTCTTCGAGCGCTGCGGCCGATTCCTCGATCGCGGCGCCGAGCCCTGGCACCCGTGGCTCGTAGTGCCGGTAGATCGTGATCAGTTGCGTAGGCGGCAGATACGGCGTTCCCGTGTCCCGTAGGTCCTCGATGTGCGTCGTGAGCGACTGCTGCAGATCCACGTAGCGTTCGATGAGGCCGGTCCATTCGGCCTCGCTGTCGGTGGCGATGTCACCGCCGTGGCTACTGAGCAGCCATCCGTGATCGGGTTGCACGGCAAGGGGTTCCAGCACACTGCCGGGACGAAGCGCCGCCAGTCGTTGCAGCAGCGGACCCTCGTGTGCGAAGGCGCGCGCGTTGGCCTTCAGCCACATCGGACCCGCGTCGGTCGGGATACTGGCGATCAACGACCACGCGCGTCGACGTGTCTGCGTGGGTGGACCGGTGATTTCCACGTTGCGTGCGTCGAGTATTCCGGCGGCCCAGTCCAGCACCGGTTCCAGCGGTTGGCCGAGCAGCGCCACCGGGGCGTGCACTGCTCGGCCGTTCATCGTTGGTCCCCTATCAGAAGCTGTGCTCGGGGCCGGGGAAGGTGCCGCGACGCACCTCGTCGGCGTAAGCGGCTGCGGCAGTGCGTAGTTCGTCACCGACATTGCCGAAGCGCTTGACGAACCTTGCGGTCTTGCCACTGGTGTAGCCGGCCATGTCCTGCCACACCAGCACTTGTGCGTCGCACTCGGCGCCCGCGCCGATGCCGACGGTCGGGATGGTCAGCTTGCGGGTGACCTGACCGGCGAGCTCGGCCGGAACCATCTCCATCACCACGGCGAACGCGCCGGCCTCCTGGACCGCGATGGCGTCGGCGACCAGCTGCTCGGCGCCGTCGCCACGCCCCTGCACCCGGAAGCCGCCGAGGGTGTTGACGCTCTGCGGCGTGAAGCCGATGTGCGCCATCACCGGAATGCCCGCCGAGGTGATCAGTGCGATCTGTTCGGCCACTCGCTCGCCGCCCTCCAGCTTCACTGCGTGCGCCTGGCCCTCCTTCATGAACCGGGTCGCGGTGGCCAGCGCCTGCTGCGGCGAGGACTCGTAGGTGCCGAATGGTAGATCGGCGACGACGAGCGCATGCGGTGCGCCGCGGACGACACCACGCACCAGCGGGATCAGCTCGTCGACGGTGATCGGCACAGTGGTGTCGTAGCCGTACACCACGTTCGCGGCGGAGTCGCCGACCAACAGCACCGGAATACCGGCCTCTTCGAACAAACGCGCCGAGGAATAGTCGTAGGCGGTGAGCATCGACCAGCGCTCACCCTCGGCCTTCATCTGCTGCAGGTGATGCACCCGCGTCTTGCGTTTCGCCGCCTTGGTTGCGGTCGGTGCTGCGCCGTACGCGGGGGTTTCCGAATCGGACACGGACATCATCGTCCCTTTCGTCGTGTCTCCTCGAGGCCCATGCGGGTCCCCGGGTTTATCTGACGAGTCCAGTCTGCACCGACGCAACCATCGTATTAAGGCCTGTGACCGGTGCGATTGGTCACACCACCGACGCGGCGGTTTCCAGTGCGCCGCACAGGCGCGGCGGCGGCCCTGCCAGGATTTCACTATGGCGTGGATGCGGAGTTGGCGTGGTGTGCTCGTTGGAGCGGTGCTGGCGATGGTGGCGGCAGGATGCACCGTCGAGAAGGACGAGCCGACGGCGCCATTACCCGCGCCGCCCGCCGGGTTGGAGAAGTTCTATACGCAGGTGCCGCAGTGGGGTGGTTGCGAGGGCTTCGGCGACCCCGAGGACAACCTCGCACCGAAGACGCAGTGCACACGCATCACAGTGCCGATCGATTACGAGAAGCCGGACGGCCCGACCGCCCAGATAGCGCTGTCACGGCTGGAGGCGAGCGGCAAACGCATCGGTTCGCTGCTGCTGAACCCGGGTGGCCCGGGGGTGTCGGGCCTGTCGATGGCGAGCATCGCGGGCAAGACGCCGCTCGCCGAGCGCTTCGATCGGGTTGGCTTCGACCCACGCGGGGTCGGTTCCTCGTTGCCTGCCGTCGCCTGCCTGACCCCGCAGGAATCCGATTCCGAGCGCGCGGAGCGGCCGACGGACAACACCCCGGAAGGCATCGCCGACTCGGAGGACGAGAACCGCCAATACGCGGGCCACTGCGTCGACCGCACCGGGGCGGAGCTACTCGCTCACGTCGGCACCCGCGAGGTGGTGCAGGACATGGATGTGATCCGCGCCGTGCTCGGCGACCACAAGCTCACCTATCTCGGCTACTCCTACGGCACCAAGCTCGGCTCGGCCTATGCCGAGAAGTTCCCCGCCAACGTGCGGGCGCTGGTGCTCGACGGCGCGGTCGACTCCGCGGCAGACCCCGTGCAGGAGTCGTTGCGGCAGGCTGCCGGCTTCCAGAAGGCATTCGACGGCTACAGCGCCGACTGCGCCAAGGAGCCGGACTGCCCGCTCGGCACCGATCCGGCGCAGTCCGTTGCGCGGTTCCGGGCCCTGGTGAACCCGTTGCGCGACAAGCCCGCCGCGACCACCGACCCGCGTGGGCTCAGCTACAGCGATGCGATTACCGGCGTGCAGCAGGCGCTCTACACCGACGAATTCTGGCGAGTGCTAACCCTCGGCCTTTCGGAATTGCGCGACGGCCGCGGCGACACGCTGCTGCAGCTCGCCGACATCTACGACGGCCGTCGCGACGACGGCACTTACAACAACACCCAGGACGCGTTCAACGCGATCCGCTGTGTCGATGATCCGCGCATCGCCGATCCCGCGATCACGGGCAAGCAGGACACCGAGTACCGCAAGGCGGCACCGTTCCTCGACGACGGCCGCGGCACCGGGGCTGCGCCGCTCGAGGTGTGCAACGCCTGGCCGGTGCCGAACACGAGTGAACCGCACAAGATCTCGGTGACCGGGCTGCCGAAGACGGTCGTGGTGTCGACGACGGAGGATCCGGCGACGCCCTACCAGGCCGGTGTCGACCTCGCCGCGCAGCTGGGCTCAGCACTGATCACCTTCCGCGGCACCAGGCACACCGCGGCCCTCGTCGCGGGCGACGCCTGCCTCGATGATGTGGTCATCGCCTACCTCACCGAGCTGACCGTTCCGGAGCAAGGACTCACCTGCTGACCTCGTGCGGGCGGGTGGATCCGGCCCGCCACCGGGCGCTCACAGGTGCTGCGAACCGATAGTGCGATCTGTTCCAACTCACCGAATTGCAATCCCTAAGCGTGTATGTAACACGGATTTAACGCCAGGTGCTTACGCTCGCGTTCATGGATCGCCAGAAGGAATTCGTGCTGCGGACGCTCGAAGAGCGGGATATCCGCTTCGTGCGTCTCTGGTTCACCGACGTGCTGGGTTATCTGAAGTCCGTCGCCATCGCGCCGGCCGAGCTGGAAGGCGCCTTCGAGGAGGGCATCGGCTTCGACGGCTCTGCCATCGAAGGCTTCGCGCGGGTCTCGGAAGCGGACATGGTCGCCCGCCCGGATCCGTCCACCTTCCAGGTCCTACCGTGGTCCACCAGCAAGGGTCACCAGCATTCGGCGCGCATGTTCTGCGACATCACCATGCCGGACGGTTCGCCGTCCTGGGCCGACCCGCGCCACGTACTGCGCCGTCAGCTCAACAAGGCCGGTGACGTCGGCTTCAGCTGCTATGTGCACCCGGAGATCGAGTTCTTCCTGCTGGAGAACGGACCGCAGGGCGCAGACCCCCGCCCCGCCGACACCGGCGGCTTCTTCGACCAGGCCGTGCACGATTCGGCGCCGAACTTCCGCAGGCACGCGATCGATGCGCTCGAGTCGATGGGCATCTCGGTCGAGTTCAGCCACCACGAGGGCGCGCCGGGTCAGCAGGAGATCGACCTGCGCTACGCCGACGCGCTGTCCATGGCCGACAACGTGATGACCTTCCGCTACCTGATCAAGGAAGTGGCCATCGACGAGGGCGTGCGCGCGACGTTCATGCCCAAGCCCTTCGCTCAGTACCCGGGCTCGGCGATGCACACGCACATGAGCCTGTTCGAGGGCGAGGCGAACGCCTTCCACGATCCTGACGACCCGATCAACCTGTCGGAGACCGCCCGGGCGTTCATCGCGGGCATCCTCGAGCACGCACCGGAGATCAGCGCGATCACCAACCAGTGGGTGAACTCCTACAAGCGGCTCATCCACGGCGGCGAGGCGCCGACCGCCGCCTCGTGGGGCCGGTCCAACCGCTCGGCGCTGGTGCGCGTCCCGATGTATACCCCGAACAAGTCCTCCTCGCGTCGCGTCGAGATCCGCAGCCCAGATTCGGCATGCAACCCGTACCTGACCTTCGCGGTGCTGCTCGCCGCCGGTCTGCGGGGTATCGAGAAGGGCTACACGCTGCCTCCGGAGGCCGAGGACGACGTCTGGTCGCTCACCGCCGCCGAGCGGCGCGCCATGGGCTTCCGTGAACTGCCCGGCACCCTCGACGAGGCGCTGCAGGCGATGGAGCGCTCCGAGCTGGTCGCCGAGACGCTCGGCGAGCACGTGTTCGACTTCTTCCTGCGCAACAAGCGCAGGGAATGGGCGGACTACCGCAGCCAGGTGACGCCGTTCGAGCTGAAGGAATACCTCGGTTTGTGACCCGGTGTCGCGAATAGGCCGATAACGGCCACGTTTGCATGTCTTTCCACCCGCCCGTGTGGAAAGACATGGGCGGCGAACTAAGTTGGACATATGGTACGGCCGCCGACTGCTCGTTCAGCTGTTCCCGGTGTCGGTCGGCTCGGATTGCTCGAGCCGACCGCCGCCCAGTCCTTGCGAGAGTTGGCGTGGGATAATGTCGACAGCATTCCGGTGCTGTGGGCCCTGTCGCGATCGCCGGATGCCGATCTGGCGTTGCTGACACTGATTCGGTTGCGCGCGGCGCTGGGTGCGGGCTGGGCGGAACTGGATTCGCAGTTGCGTGCCGACACTTCGTTGCGCGGCAGGCTGTTCGCGTTGATCGGTTCGTCGAGTGCGTTCGCCGATCACCTGGTCGCCGATCCGGCGGCGTGGCGGATCCTGCGGCGCGACAAGTTGCCGAGTCGCGAGGAACTGATCGCGGATCTGCTTGCTTCGGTCGAAGCTGTGCCTGTCGAAAGCCCTGAGGCCACCGCCGCGCTGTACCGGGCCGCCATCTCCGGTCCGGAGGCGATTGCCTTGCTGCGCAAGCGGTATCGCGATCAGCTGATGGTCCTCGCCGCGCTCGATCTCGCCGCGACGGTGGAGAACGAACCGGTCTTGCCGTATCAGGTTGTCGGTCGCCATCTCACCGACCTGGCCGACGCCGCGCTGACCGCTGCACTGTCGGTAGCGGTGGCGCGGGTGTGCAAAGAAGGACCGGTGCCGGTGCGGCTCGCGGTCATTGCCATGGGTAAGAGCGGTGCGCGCGAACTGAATTACGTCAGCGACGTCGATGTGGTGTTCGTCGCCGAGCCCGCCGACGCCACCGCGACCCGGCTGGCGGCCGAGCTGATGAGCGTGGGCAGCGCGGCCTTCTTCGAGGTCGATGCGGCGTTGCGGCCGGAGGGCAAGGCCGGTGCCTTGGTGCGCACGCTGGAGTCGCATATCGCGTACTACAAGCGGTGGGCGCGGACCTGGGAGTTCCAGGCATTGCTCAAGGCCAGGCCGATGACCGGCGACCTGGAGCTGGGGGAGCAGTATCGCGCCGCACTGATGCCGATGGTCTGGACCGCGTCGGAGCGGCCGGATTTCGTGGCCGACGTGCAGGCAATGCGGCGTCGGGTGGAGGATCTGGTGCCCGCCGATCTGCGCGAACGTGAGCTCAAGCTCGGGCGCGGCAGTCTGCGCGACGTCGAATTCGCTGTGCAGCTCCTGCAATTGGTGCACGGCCGAGTGGATGAAACGCTGCATGTGCAGGGCACCGTCGAGGCGTTGACGGCACTGGCCGCAGGCGGCTATGTCGGTCGCGACGACGCGGCCAATCTCAACGCCTCCTACGAATTCCTGCGGTTGCTCGAGCATCGCCTGCAACTGCAGCGACTCAAGCGAACGCACACCCTGCCCGCCGCCGACGACGAGGAAGGCATGCGCTGGCTGGCGCGCGCCGCGCATATCCGGCCCGACGGTAGGCAGGATGCGGTCGGCGTGCTCGGCAACGAAATTCGGCGTAATTCGGTGCGGGTGCGGCGATTACACGCCAAACTCTTCTACCGCCCGCTGCTCGAATCGGTGGTCAAACTCGATCCCGACGCGCTGCGGTTGAGTCCGGACGCGGCGATTCGGCAGTTGGCCGCGCTGGGTTACGTGGCGCCGGAACACGCGCTCGGACACCTGAAGGCATTGACCGGCGGAATCTCGCGCAAGGGCCGCATCCAGGCGCTGCTGCTGCCGACTCTGCTCGAATGGCTCGGTGACACACCGAATCCCGATTCCGGACTGCTGGCCTACCGGCGGGTGTCGGAGGGTCTCGATGATCAGATCTGGTTCCTGCGCGAGTTGCGCGACGAAGGGGCGATCGCGCAACGGCTGATGATCGTGCTCGGTTCGTCGGAGTATCTGCCCGATCTGCTGATCAATGCGCCGGACACGATTCGGATGTACGCCGACGGTCCTGGTGGTCCGCTGCTGCTCAGTCCGCAACCGGAAGACGTCGCACGCGGAATCCTCACGGCGGCAGCACGTTACGACGATCCGAAACGGGCGGTGGCCGCGGCGCGTTCGCTGCGGCGGCACGAACTGGCCAGGGTGGCATCGGCGGACCTGCTCGGCATGCTCGACGTGCCGCAGGTGTGCCGCGCGCTGTCCGCGGTGTGGGTCGCGGTGCTGGAAGCCGCACTGCGCGCGGTGATTCGGGCCAGCGAGGCCGAGCTCGGCGAGCCCGCACCCGCCGATTTCGCGGTGATCGGGATGGGCAGGCTCGGTGGGATGGAGCTGGGCTACGGCTCCGACGCCGATGTGCTGTTCGTCTGCGATCCGCGTCCGGGCCAGGACGAGACCAAGGCCGTGAAGTGGGCGATCGGTATCGCCGAGCGGGTGCAGCGGATGCTCGGCGCGCCGAGCACCGATCCGCCGCTGCAGGTGGATGCCGGGCTGCGGCCGGAGGGGCGCAACGGTGCGCTGGTGCGCACCTTGGCCGCCTACGCCGCCTACTACGAGCAGTGGGCGCAGCCGTGGGAGGTGCAGGCGCTGCTGCGTGCGCACCAGGTGGCGGGTGACGAGGCGCTCGGGGTGCGGTTCCTGCACATCATCGACAAGGTGCGCTATCCCGATGGCGGGGTGTCCACGGAGGCGGTGCGCGAGATCCGGCGGATCAAGGCGCGGGTGGATTCCGAGCGGCTGCCGCGCGGTGCCAACCCGGCCACCCACACCAAGCTGGGCCGCGGTGGACTGGCCGATATCGAATGGACAGTACAGCTGATGCAGCTGCGCTACGCCCATGACGTGCTGGGTCTGCACAACACCTCTACGCTGCAATCGCTCGAGGTCATCGAGCAGACCAAGCTGCTCGACGCCGAGGACGTGGCGCTGCTGCGCGATGCCTGGCTCACCGCGACGAAGGCGCGCAACGCCCTTGTCCTGGTACGCGGCAAGCCTGCCGATCAGCTGCCCGGCCCGGGCCGCCTACTATCGGCCGTCGCGCGGGTCGCGGGTTGGCCGAACGATGACGGCAGTGAATTCCTGGACAATTACATGCGGGTCACGCGCCGAGCCAAGGCCGTCGCGGAGCGGGTGTTCGGCGGGTAGTTCCGCGGCCGCGGGAACGGTTCGCTCAGCCGGGCAGTTCGATGTGCACGCGATCGGCGCGCTTACGGCCCCACTCGTACAGCGCCGTCAACACGGGCACCAGGCTCCAGCCTTCTTCGGTCAAGCGGTACTCGACCTGGGGTGGGACGGTGTCGAAGACGGTGCGCTCGACCAGATTGTCGGCCTCGAGCTCCCGCAGCTGCTGGATCAGCATTTTCTCACTGGTGGAAGGCATCAATCGGCGCAGCTCGCCGTAGCGGTGTACACCTTTCTTGAGCTGGGCGAGAATCACCGGCTTCCATTTGCCGCCGATCAGGTCGACGGTCACCTCCACCGCACAGTTGTAGCGCTTCTGCACACCCATCTCTCGCCTCCGGTACTCACTAAAAAGTGCGTTCTTGTAACACTGTAATCATCCGGCTTTCATAGATGTCGTCCCCGCGGCTCGCCGCATCAGCTACTACAGACATGGAGTCCAAATCCTATGAAGGTCATCGTTTTCGACCGTTTCAAGCCCGGTGTGACGATGGAGACCATCAACCCGTACCTGCCCGAAGAGGTCGCCAATGTGTGGCGGCTGTGGAAGGCGGGCATCGTGCGGGAGAACTACGCGCGTGCCGACGAGCCGGGCGTGGTCATCGTGTTCGAGGTCGACAGCGTCGAGGAAGCACAGAAGTATGTCGCCGACTTCCCGCTGACCAAGGCGGGCTACCTGGAATGGACCTACGTTCCGGTGCAGGCGCCGCTGCCGCTCGAGGCACTGATGGACCCGAAGGTCGACGTCGCCGAGCCCTACGACCGGACGAACTGAGTCCGTCATGAGACACGCATTCGGTCTCGACATCCCGCACACCCTCGACGATGCCTGCGACCCCCGTCGTATGGCGTTGATCATCTACGACATGCAGGTCGGCATCGTCAGCCAGATTCCGGACGGCGACAAGATCGTCCAGACCTGCGTGCAGCTGCGAGATGCGGCGCGGGCCAACGGGTTCCGGGTGTTCTACACCCGGCACATGTCGCTGCCGTCGGCGGTGGCGGGCGTATCCCAATTGCGGATGGCGATGGCATGGCAGCGGCTGGAGGATCCGGCCGAAGTGCGTTCCAGCTTCCCGCAGGGCTCGCCCCAATTCCAGCTCGTGCCGGAGCTCACCCCCGGCCCCGACGAGATGGTCTTCGACAAGATCACCATGTCCGCCTTCGCCGCGACGCCGCTGGATATCGCGTTGCGCGACTGCGGAATCGACACCTACGCGATTGCCGGCATCGCCATGGAGGTCGGCATCGAACCCACCGTCCGGCACAGCCTGGACCTGGGTTACTTCCCCGTCGTCGTCACCGACGCCTGCGGTGCGGGACACCCCGACGCCGCCGAACGTTCGCACGCGACACTCGAATTCGCCGGAGGCTCGCTCAGCACCGACACCGCCACACTCACGGCGGCATTGAGTCGACCGCGCGATTGACGCCGGGCAGGGCGAGACGCCGCCGTGCTGGGTTCGGCCACCTCTGGTCGCTCAGCACGGCGGCGTCGTGGCACGAGGGCTATCGCTGCGCGGTGTCCGAGGTCGGCGACCGGAAGCGGGAGACGAAATCGCGGATGGCGCGGCGGTCTTCGAAGTCGGGCGGGCGGTAACCGCTGTCGGCGGTAACCGAGATGGTGGAGCCGGCGACTATTCGTAGGTCGCTCCAACAGTATGGCAGGACGAGTGCCTGGACAGTGTGGCCATTGCTGCTCACCGTGATTCGCGTGGTGTAGCGCCCCGCGACCGCCGCGAGGTCTTCGGCGGTTTCGGTCGTCATGGCACCGGAGGCGACGAATTCTTCGACGTACACAGCTGCATTCTCCACACAGAACCTCCACAAGGTCGACACCGTGCCCGCACCGAGCGTACGTAGGGTTCGAGGCATGCGTACATGGATGGATCGAGCGCTACTCGGTGTGGGGTGGTGCGCGGTGGCGGCGGGGGGCGTCGGGGTCGTTCTGTATTTCGGAACATGGCAGCGGCGGGCGGTCGTGCTCGTCGCTTCCGGCGCGTCGTATCTGATGATCGGGGCCGTCGTCGGGCTGGTGCTGTTCTTGATCGCGCGCGGCTGGCGCAGTGCCGCTGTTGCGGGGGTGCTCGTCGCCGCGGTGGCGTGGACCCAGCTGCCGATCTTCGTGCCGGACGGCCGAGCGGCCAGTGGGCCGGAAGTCGTGGTGATGCAGTCGAATCTGATGCTCGGCGCGGCCGATGCCGCGACCGTGGTGCGGGCGGTGCACGACAATCGGGTCGATGTGCTGACCACCGAGGAGTTGACCGCGGACATGGTCGCGCGGCTCGCCGCGGCGGGACTCGCGCAGGCACTGCCGTATCAGTACCTCGAGCCGACCTCCGCTGCGGGCGGCACCGGGATCTACAGCCGATACCCGTTGCGCGACACCAAGAAATATGTCGGTTTCGTGCTCAACCAGGTGTCGGCGACGATGGATCATCCGCAGGCCGGAGCGGTCGCGGTGTTCGCGTTCCATCCGATTCCGCCGACGGTGGACTTTCCCGCATGGAGTTCGGAGCTGCACAGCATCCGCGACATCCTGGACGCACAGCAGGGTCCGGCGATCGTCGGCGCGGATTTCAATGCGACGCGCGATCATTCGGCCTTTCGCGATCTACTGCGCGGGCGCTTCACCGCGGCTGCCGAGCAGGCCGGCGCGGGCCCGCTGCCCACTTACCCGACCGATTACCAGTGGGGCCCGGTGATCGGCATCGACCACGTCCTGGTCGCCGACGCGGCCGCCGACGAGGTGCACACACTCACCATGCCGGGCTCCGACCACCGGGCCATGATTGCCACGATCCGGCTGAACGGATAACGGTGCGTTGCGTTCTCGCCCGCGCGAGGTATACACACCGCGCGCCTGCGGCGATTACCATATGAACGCTCGATGGCCGTGCGTCTGCCACACCGGCCGGAGGGGCGGGCTCGGAGACGAGTCCGGGATTCGGGGAGGAACCTGATGAAGACAACACGGCTGCGTTTCGGGGCGGTCGCCGTGCTGATGGTGCTCGGCGTCGCGCTGACCGGATGCGGGAGCGACACGGTCGGCGCCGATATTGCGGCGAGCAGCGCCGACAACCCATGGGAGCTGGCCGGGTCGGCCTCTTCCTCGGGACCGAACGGACCGCGCATCGGTGTGCCGGACGCGCCACTGACCGCGGTGAACGGCGACGGAGGAGCCATCGACAAGCTTGCTCTCAACACCATCGCCGACCTGGAGGACTACTGGAAGACCGAGTACGGCAGAACCTTTCCCGGCACCTTCGAACCGGTGACCCGCTATCTCTCGTGGGATGCCAAGGCGCCCAAGGAGCAGGCGATCACGTTCTGCAAGTCCAGCACCTTTCACGTGGTCAACGCCGCCTACTGCGGCCTCGACCACACCATCGGCTGGGACCGCGGCGTGCTGCTGCCGAAGCTGAAGGAGAAGTTCAGTGAGATGGCGGTGGTGATGGTGCTCGCGCACGAGTACGGCCACGCCATCCAGGGACAGGCCAAGATCGCGGGCTTCCTCACCTCGGCCATCGTCAAGGAGCAGCAGGCGGACTGCTTGGCGGGGGTCTTCCTACGCCATGTGGCGGAAGGCAATTCGGCACACTTCACGCTGAACACGACCGATGGGCTCAATGCAGTGCTCGGCGCGACGGTCGCGGTGCGCGACCAGGATCCGGATAATCCGAAGAACGTGCACGGTTCCGCGTTCGAGCGCGTGACCGCCGTGCAGATCGGATACACCGACGGGGCGTCGGCCTGCAAGAAGATCAATAAGGGTGAGATCAACAAGCGTCGCGGGAATCTGCCGTTGTCCTTCGAGGAGGACGAAGAGAACCATCAGCTTCCGGTCGACGTGGATTCGCTGACCAGCCTCGGTCAGGCGCTCGGGAAGATCTTCCCGCTGCCGAAGTCGCCCCAATTCGACTATGCGGGCGTGGTGCGCACCTGCGCGAAGGTCACCACCACCGAACCGGTGTCCTATTGCCCGAGCTCCGGGAAGATCGGCACCGATGTGTCCGCTCTCGCCGCGCGCGGCGGGCCGATGACGGGGGCAGGCGAACCGCTCTCGGCGGTCGTGGACGGCGACTACAACG
The DNA here is from genome assembly GCF_045208035.1 of Nocardia sp. NBC_01009. Lineage (NCBI taxonomy): Bacteria > Bacillati > Actinomycetota > Actinomycetes > Mycobacteriales > Nocardiaceae > Nocardia > Nocardia sp. NBC_01009. The sequence goes on from NZ_CP108695.1 coordinate 3,406,215, forward strand.
CCTTCGCGATGTTCATCTCCCGCTATGTCCTTGCGGTGCAACAGGATCGCAAGCTCACGCTGACCGGCGCCGGCACGGCCGGACTGCGCACCGCGTGCCTGACCGGCGTGGTGACAACCAAGCTGAGCGAGCCGACCAGCGATCCGCACCTGTCGGCCAACGACCTCGACGAGGCGGTCTCCGGTCTGCTGGCCGACGGCTTGGTCGCCGCCGACGTAGACGGCAAGGTGGTGGCAGGCGGCTTCCAGCGGCTGGAAGCGTTCCGGATGGGCGTCCTCGACGGTGAGTCCGCCTGCCTGACGCAGTACCGGTAGGTCAGCAGGTCACTGCGCAGCGGCAGGCAGCGCACGCAGGGAGCTGAGGGTGTTCGCCATCGCGCGAGCGGCCTCGGCTCCCTTCGTCACGAAATGCTCGGTGAAGTAGGTGGCGTGCTCGCTGTGCTCGTGGAAGTGGTGCGGGGTGAGCACCACCGAGAAGACCGGCACGTCGGTGTCGAGCTGCACCCGCATCAGGCCGTCGATTACCGCGGAGGCAACGAAATCGTGCCGGTAGATGCCGCCGTCGACGACCAGCGCCGCCGCCACGATCGCCGCGTACTTACCGCTCTGTGCCAAGCGCTTGGCGTGCAGCGGGATCTCGAACGCGCCGGGGACCTCGAAGACGTCGATGGTGGCGGGATCGAAGCCGAGGTCGGCGTACTCGGCGGCGAAGCCCTCGTACGCCTTGCCGACGATCGAGCTGTGCCACATGGCGCGAATGAACGCGACGGATCCGGTACTAGTGCCCATAGTCGGATCCTACTTCCCGGTAACGTGCGCTTCCAGCCAGTCCACGACATCGCCGAGCACCTTGTCCTGCTCGGGCTCGTTGAAGATTTCGTGATACAGCCCGTCATAGCGGATCACCGTGAGATCCTTCGAACCCGCGCCTTCCTCGATGAGGGTGGAGCTGGACGGCGCGGCGATGGTGTCCGCGGTGCCGTGCAGCACGAGCAGCGGCACGGTGAGCTTGTTCAACCGCCCCTTGACCAGGGTCGTCGTGGTCAGGATCTCGGTGCCGGTGCGGGCGGGGAGTTTGCCTCGGAATACCAGCGGATCATTGTCATAGGCCCGGATCACCTCGGGGTCACGGCTGATCATCGACGAATCCAGCTTCAGCACACCGAGATTCGGCGTCAGCCGGGACAACACCGGTGCGAGCAGGCGCTGCAGCGGATTGCCGATCGGGATGTCCAGCGGTGGCGCCGACAGCACGATGCCCGCGACGTCGATCGGTGCGCGGGTGGCCAGGTGCAGCACGATGAGGCTGCCCATCGAATGGCCGATCACGAAGCGCGGTACGTCGGGATGCTCGCGCCCGGCGAGGTCGAGCATGAAGGCGACATTGTCGGCGGAGCCGTCCATCGAGCCGATGTTCGCATTGCTGCCCGCGGACTTTCCGTGCCCGATGTGGTCGAGCGCGTAGACGGCGAAACCGGAGGCCGCGAGCCGCTTTCCGACATGTGCGTAGCGGCCGGAGTGTTCGGCGACCCCGTGCACGAGCACGATCACGGCCTGCGCGACGGTATCGGGCAACCACGCGCGCCACGCGACCCGGCTGCCGCGTCCTTCGAATTCACCGGTGGCGGACTCGAGGCTGTCGGATGTCATACGTCGGCTCCTGACGTCTGCGGCGGCGCGGTGGTCGACACGTGTGCGAAATGGTCGATCAGCCGCCGATTGAACTCGATGAGCCGAGCGTAGTTCACCAGGGAGATACGTTCGTCGGTTCCATGGATCGTCGCGAGGTCGGCCTTGGTCAGCACAATGGGCGCGAAATTACAGCGCGCGGTGGCGAGATCGTTGTAGTGCCTGGCGTCGGTGGCGCCGGGGACGATGCCGGTGGTCACCGCGATGCCAGGCACCACGTCCTCGGCCAGTCGGGCAATCAGCTCGAACCCCGCGCCGGGCCGGGCAGACCTGGTCGGCTCCGAGGTCATGCCGACCAGATCGATGCGGACCCCCGCGTCACGCACCACCTTCCGGCAGTGTTCGAGCACCGACGCGACCGAATCACCAGGCAGGATACGGAAATTCACCAGGGCCTCGGCCTGTTGCGGCAGCACATTGGCCTTCACGCCGCCGCTGATCACCGTGGGCGCGGTGGTGGTGCGCACCAGCGCCTCGGTCTGCGGCGTCGCCGCCATCACCCGGGTGATCAACGGCGTGGCCAGTCCGGCGAGGCCGAGCAGGCGGCGTCGGGAATCGGGCATGACATGCCGCAGCCTGGCCAGCATGTCGGACACCAACGGAATCAGGCGCAACGGCATCGGATGGTCCTGGACGCGGCTCACCGCGCGGGCGATGCGGCCGACCGCGGTCTGGCGGCCCGGCATGGACGAATGCCCGCCCACCTCCGACACCGACAACCGGATGGTGGCATAGCCCTTCTCGCCCAACATGATCGAGGCGACCGGACGATCCACGCCGTCGGCAACGCCATCGGTGATCACGCCGCCCTCGTCGAGCAGCAGGTCCGCGCGCACACCCGCGTCACGCAGCCGCTGCGCCATCCGCACCGCGCCCTGGTCGCCGAACACCTCCTCGTCGTGCCCGAAGGCCAGATATACGGTGTGTTCGGGCCGGATGCCCGCCGCGAGCGCGGCTTCGACGGCCTCCAGGATGGCCATCAGGCGGCTCTTGTCGTCGATGGCGCCGCGGCCCCAGATGAACTCGTCGTCGACAACGCCCGCGAACGGTGGATGAGTCCAGCGCGCCGGGTCGTCGACGGGCACCACGTCCTGGTGGGCGAGCAGGATCGCCGCCACGGTGTCCGGTGCCGTACCCGCCCACCGGTAGAGCCTGCTGTGGCCGAACCGCTCCAGCTCGAGTTCGTCGTGCACGAGCGGGAAGGATCGCTCCAGATGCTCGCCCAGTCGGGTGAACTCCGGGTCGTCGGCGGCGGATTCTTCAGCGGACACCGTCACGCAGCGCAGTGCTTGCGCCAATCGCTCGGCGACCAGCGCATCGACCGCGGTCGGGTTGATAAACGCGGCATCTCCGGTCATCGATCACCGGTCTCGTACGGCGGCAGATTCATGGGCACCGTTGCATTGTTCAACAGACCGGGGTCGAGCGTGATCGTCTTCTCGGCGCGCCATTTGACCAGGGCATCGCTGACCCCGCCCGTCAGGTCGGGTTGGCGGGGCGCACCGAGCAGCGGCAGGTCGAGCCGGGTCGCCGTCACGGTGACCGCGGTGTTCGCCGGGGTGTGCGACCACACATCGTCGATGACATCGGTGATCATCGCCCCGATTCGGTGGTCCGCGGACAGCGGCCAATCCTGGGCCAACATCCTGACCTCGGCGGTCTCTGACACCGGAGCGATGCCGCGGGTGATGATGGTGGCGCGCCCGTCCGGGGCAATGTCGTACAGCTCGACCGTGACAGTGGCCGTCGGCGGACCGACCAGCCGCAACGACGCCGTCGGCGCGCCGGCCAGGTGCTGGTCCTGGGCGAGCGGTTCGGAGACCGACCAGATCTCTCGATCGGGCCCGGGAATAATGCCGCGGTCGGTGTAGACGCCGGGCCGCAGATCGACCGAGACCCGTCGCATGTCCTTCGGCGGCCACGCGGATTCCGAGCGCCAACCCCCGTCGTACTGACCGACCCTGACGCGCGGACCCGGCACCTCTACGTCCCGGCCCGCGACATGCCTGTCGAAGAACGCGAGCAGTTCGGCGTCGAAATTCGGGGTGCCACACTTCTCGTGGCAATCGCTGTGACTCCACTGGTCGAACCAGGCCCGGTGCTCGCCGGGGCCGAGCGCATCCCACACATCGAACACGCGGTAGGCCCGGGTGTTGTAGTCGAGGAACCCTTGGGCGAGAAATAGCGGAATCGTGTTACCGCGCAACTTGTCGACCAGATTGCGGTCGCGCCAGAACTCGGAGTTCACATTGTGGTCGGCGGTGTTCGCGGCGTACTGCGCGTAGCACTGCGGCGACATCTGCACGGCGTTGGCTTGATATTCGGGGGAGTCGTCCCACCGACCCGGAGTGGAGGCGATGAGCAGGTGTTCCAGGCCCACCTGGTCGGCCGGGCGGATGCCTCTGTCGATGACCGGCTTACCGCTGAACTTCCACGACACGCCCTGCATGTACAGGTAGGTGTACGGATCGACCGCAGACGCGAACGAGCCCACCGCGGCAAGGCCCTTCGGCTTGCCGGCAAGACCCATCATCGCGGTCCACCCCTCATAGGAAACGCCGACCATGCCGACCTTGCCGGTAGACCACGGCTGGCTCGCCGCCCACTCCACCGCGCTGGTGACATCCGAACGTTCCCCCGGCCCACCGTAATCCGGGCATCCCGACGACCCGCCGAACCCGCGCAGATCGACGATCACGTAGGTGTAGCCGGCCCGCAGGAACATGTCGACGGGGAGGAAGTCGATCGAGGGACCGTCCGCCAGGTGCGGGATGCTCAGATAGGCCAGGTGCGAACGATACGGGCTCACGGTGAGCACCACCGGAGTTCACGTGTCCTCCGAGATCCCGCGCGGGCGCATGATGTCCGCGTGCAATCGGGTGCCGTCCGGCGCGGTGATATAGCTCTGTGACCACGTGAACGGCAACCCGGCCGGATCGGCGGCCGACACCGGTGCCACCACCCCGAGTAGCAGCAGTACCCCGACCAATACCCGCGACAACGCAGCACCCACATTCACCTGAGCACTATCGACCGCTCCCGGGCGGCTGTCCAGCCCCTGGAAGCGGGGTGTCGGTCACCCGGTCACGGCTGCAGCAGGCCGAGGACATTGCCGTCGGCATCGGTGACCGTGGCGATCAGCTTCCCGCCCCCTACGTCCGTGGGCTCCTGCCCCGCCTCGGCGCCCGCCTCGACCAGGGCCGCGAGGTGCTTGTGGATGTCCTCGACGTGCCAGTAGCCGATCGGTCCCGTCATGCCCTTCTGCGCGCCGTTCGGGTCGAGGCCGATGTCCTGGCCTGCCACGCGGTAGCCGACGTAGTACGGAGTGTCGGCGATCGGCTCCGCGCCGAACAGCGCATTGAACAAGCTCTTCGCCTTGACGAGGTCGGTGACGGGGTACACGATGGTCTGCAGTCCTGCGGTCATGATCGACTCCTTGTGTTCGCTTGCCAGCGGATTTCCCCGGTGTTCGCTCCGGTTCGTCTACTTGACCGACCGAATCGGGAGAATGTGACATGGACGAGAATTTCCTTGCCGAGCGCTTCGAAGAGCATCGGACGCACCTGCTCGCGGTGGCGTACCGGATGCTCGGCTCCGGAAGCGAAGCCGACGACGCGCTCCAGGAAGCGTGGCTGCGGCTGAGTCGTTCGGACGCCGACGAGATCGACAATCTGGGTGGCTGGCTGACCACCGTGGTGGCGCGGGTCTGTCTGAACATGCTCCAGTCCCGCAAGACGCGGCGCGAGGAGCCACTCGACGACCTCGAGCCGCTGCCGTCCGCCGACGGGCCGGAACAGCAAGCGGTGCTCGGTGATTCGATCGGACTCGCGCTGCTGGTGGTGCTCGACACTCTGGCACCCCCGGAGCGGTTGTCCTTCGTCCTGCACGACATGTTCGCCGTCCCGTTCGATGAGATCGCCCCGATGGTCGGCAAGACTCCGGCGGCGGCACGGCAATTGGCGAGCCGGGCGCGGCGGCGGGTCCAGGGTGCGCGGGCGGCTGCCGACCGCGATCGGCAGCGTGAGGTTGTCGACGCGTTTCTGGCGGCGTCGCGCAGCGGCGAGTTCGAGAGGTTGCTGACACTGCTCGACCCGGATGTGGTGCTGCGCGTGGATGCCGCCGCCATGGCGACGGGTGCGGTGGGGGCGCTCGGTGCGGGCGCGGTGGCCGAAACCTTCTCCGGCCGGGCCAAGGCGGCGCGGCTGGCGCTCATCGACGGCCGAGCGGGCGCGGTGTGGGCCGTGGGCGGGACACCGCGGGTGGTCTTCGACTTCACCGTGTCCAACGGCCGGATCGTCGCGATCGACCTGCTGGCCGATGCGGAGACGCTCGGACTGATGGAACTCGAAGTCCAGTAGGGCTGGACTCGGCTGTGACCTGCGCTGTCACATCTGGGCCGTGCGAACGGTCAGGGGTGTGACGGCGCAGCACCCACTCGCGCCGGAGGAACGAGGCGAGGAGAGCCGTCATGAGCAATGCACGATCGATCGGATATTGGACCACGACCGCGGTGACGGTCTTCATTCTGGTGTCGGGCGGTGTCGCCGACCTGGTGCACCGCGCCGACACCGCGAGCGGCATGACCGAACTGGGGTACCCGACCTACGTCATGACCATTCTGGGTGTGTGGAAAGTGCTCGGTGCCTTGACAATTGCCGCGCCGCGATTCCCGCTGGTGAAGGAATGGGCGTACGCGGGCACATTCTTCGATCTGACCGGAGCGTTCGCCTCGCACATTGCGCACGGCTCCGGCGCGAACCATCTGTTCTACACCGGCTTCTTCGCGTTGTGCGCAGTGGCGTCGTGGGGGCTGCGGCCCGCGAGTCGCAAGCTCGCGGTGCCGGTCTTCCGTGGATTCGGACGGGTTGCCGAGCCGCAGGCAAAGGGCGCGCGGGCAGTGGCGACCGGACGGATGCCCGCGGTCGCGTAACAAGAGCGCGTCCACGCGCGAAAATGGCCCGCCGTTCGGTAGAACAGCGGGCCATTCTCTTGTGCCCGGTCGGTGGCAGGCGGTGGAATTGCGTGCCATGGGTGGACCGAGGCGCTGGGTGCTCTCGATCTCACCGCGCTCGGTCCGATCGCAAAACGCTGACACAGTCGTTCGGGTCCATCCGCCGAAACGGATGGACCCGAACGAATTTCATGAATATCAGCCGACGAGGTTCTTGCGCAGTTGCAGGATGGTCCCGCCGTCGAGGCCGAGCCCCTGGGTCAGGAACTTCCCGAAGTCTCCATAATCCGCTTCCAGTTTGTCGACCGCCGTTTCCAGATAGGCGGCACGGACTTCCTGCAACGGAATCAGCAGATCGGGGTTCTGCATCAGACCTGCTCGTTTCACGTCCTCGCGCAGCTTCGCGTCGGCCGCGGCCCGGAACTGATTCGACAGCAAATAATCCTGGCGCGCAGTCTGTTCCGGCACGCCGACCGCCCGCAGGACCACGTAGGTCACCCAGCCGGTTCGATCCTTGCCCGCGGTGCAGTGATAGAGCGTGGCCTTGTCGGTTGCCGCGAGATCCTTGATCGTCTGCCCGAATTCAGCCAGCGAGTCGGTGTTGAAGAAACTCCGGTAAACCCCCGCCATGATCTCCTCGGCCCGCCCGTTGCCGAGCAATTCCTCCTGCCGCTGCGGATCGCGAGACTGAATCGCCTGCAGCATCTGCTGGAACAGCCCGGTGTCATCGATCGGCCGCGAGACCTGTTGCACACCTGCGGGCAGCTTGTCGGGCCCCGAGAACTGGACCTCCGCGGGCGTCCGCAGATCGATGGCCGCCTTCAGGTTCAGACTGCCCAGCTTCTGTACATCCGCAGCGGTTAGCTTGTCCAATGAATCGGCTCGAATAGCCTTGCCGGACTTGACCTTCGCTCCGTCATAGGTGCGATATCCGCCGATGTCCCGAACATTCACCGCCCCCTGCAACTCGATCCGCGCCGCCGCCTCGACGGTGGGATCGGCAATCGCGGTAGGCGGCGAACTGGTCGCGGTCAGCGCGAATGTCGCGAGGGCAGCTGTAATGAAAGAAACAATAGAAATCTTCATGGCGCGGGACAGTAGAACCGCGGCCGAGGTGTCTGCAGGCGTTCCCTCCGTTTTCGCCGCGACTGCTCCGCTCACCGGGATTCGCCTCCTGCTCAACAGGATTCCAGTTCCATTCAACGGGATTCATCCTGTCCCGTGTAGATTCGGCGTATGAACGCGGAAGTTGCTCCACCTCTGACGATTTCGACCGGACTTCCGGCCCGGTGAATGCTGCTGTGTGGGCAGGATGGCGGCCGGCTTCGTCTTGGTGTGTCGTCGACGCAGCAGCCCGCCGGCTACTTCGATCGCGCGCATAGCAATCACTGACCAGTAGCCCAGGATGTGAAGATCTGTCCCACGGTACAGGCGGTGGCTCTGTGCGGTTACGGCATTTCAGGGTTGGTTGTCCGTGACAGGCGGTGCGGGATCGCGTCACTCGGTCCCCTCTTGGAAGAGGCCGAGCGTCCCCGAAGAGACATGTGGCCTACGGGCTGCGGTGCGGTGCTAGTAGCCAGCGGGTTCGTTGCAATGCTGCTTCGGCTTCGGCGGCCAATTCACGCATGCCTGTCTTGATCGCCGCTCGGATAGTCCGCTGAATCTGATGAGGTAGACGGTGCTGCTCTGCCGCCACGACGGCTTCCGCGAACGCTTCGGCGGCCGCTCTGGGTTCACTGATCGCGGCCAGGGCTTCGCCTGTCGTCACTCGTTCGATGATGCGCCACTGCGGTGCGGGAGGGGTTCCTACTGTGAGGTTTACGAGTCGACCAGCGTCGACGATGCGACCGGTACCAAGCAATCCGCGGAGTTCAATTTCGCGCAAAGTGAACGGCTGAAACAGCAAGCCGCTGCCCGTGTTCAGCTCTAGCAGTCCCCGATACTGACGCAGGGCGGAATCGAATTGTTCACTGTCCCCAAGTTCACCGGTCGCACGGCAGAGGAACGCAAGCGTCGAGCCTTGGTCTGCGGGTTCCATCGACAGCTCTAATGACTGCTCCAGACGGGCGACTGCCGCGCCGACGTGGCCGGCTTTACGCAACTCGTTGCCGTGCATACGGAGCGTGTGAGCGTAGAACGCTGGGTCATCAAGGTGAGCGGCCACCTTGACCGCCTGGCCGGTCCAGCGGGCGGCCGATGATAGGCGTTCTTCGGGCAGGACCGTCCCGAGCGAGACGCCGAGTGCAACCCGAGCTTGTGCGAGCAGGATGAGGCTGTCTCGTTCCATACGCCCCTCTACTGCCATGGCTTCCAGCCGAGCGACCAGGGGCCACAACTCGTTGACGGCCTCGACGGCGTGGCCGGATTTGCGGGCGATCTCAGCGAGTCGCACTGTACTGTCGCCGAATTGGAGCATGGCTCGGTATTCCGCGTCGTCTGTGCCGGTCACACCGAGTATATGGGAGGGCAGCCCCAACCGCGCCGCGATGTGTCGGCGGGAAGCCAAGTCCGTGATGGCGCGGCGGCCGGTTTCGAGCATCGACACGTATGACTTGTCGTAGCCGAGTAGCTCGGCCAACGCGACTTGGTTGAGCCCGTTGATGCGGCGGTAGGCGCGGAGGATCGTCGGTAGGTCGCGGGTCGCCATCGCGGTCGCTGCCTCGGGTGCGGCCCATAACCAAATGGCGGACGCGATGGGGGCGGCGCGGACGACGATCCGGCTCGTGGCACTGGTGTTCGCGGCACAGGTGGGACACACGGTCTCGCTCGCATAGCGGCTGATGATGACGCCGCACGCCTGACACCTGCCGCCGCTCATCCTGTTCCTTTAGACGTTCTCCGCTGCCCGGAGTTGAGCGAACCAAGTCATGACGGATCGCTTGTAGCCGTCTGGCATGTTCAACCCAGCTATCTCGTTCTCACGAAACAACCCGACCTCTTTGTGCTCGTGCGACAAAACTGGATCGGCGTCGGTGTCCGGGTAGCAGCCGTACGTCACGATGAATACATGCTTCTCGACCTTGTTGATGTAGTAGACCCATGAGTCGAGAATCGGCCCCGTGGTAACCGGCCACTGCGTCTCTTCGGTGATCTCGCGAGCTACACATTCTTCGGGCGTCTCGTCGGTTTCGATTCTGCCGCCCGGCAACTCCCACTCTTCCCGCTCGTTCTTCAGCAGCAATACCCGACCGTCACGAACAACCACGCCTTTAACTGATATCGAGTACATGTGCGGCACGTAACCGGAGGCAGTCATATCGCGACGCTAGCACCGGCCATCGCCTAAAGGCGGATGGTTGAGGTTGACAGTCTGTCAGTGGACGCACCAGCGACCCACAGCGCACGGTTGTCCCATGTTGGTTGACTTGCAGCAGGATTGGGCGGCAGGGGTGGCGGCAAGGCTCGCTGCTGACGGGTTCGCCCGCTTCGACAGGATTAGCACCCGAGCCCAGCTCGTCACGCTCGGGGCGTCGCTGGGTCGCATCGTTGCACACCGCGACAGCGACGACGACGGCGTGACAACGCTTCAAGACCGGGGAGGACTCGCAAAAAAGATCGGTTACGAGGGATTCGGCACAAGTGCCCTCGCACCACACACCGACCGCTCGGGGGTGACAGAACCACCCGCGCTCCTCCTTGTGGTGTGCGGGCGCAAAAGCAGTTCGGGCGGTGAGTGCGTCGCGATCGACGGACGCGGCGTATACATCGATCTCGCGACGAACGACCCGGAATCCGCACACGCGCTAACGATGCCCCGCACAGCACTTTTCGGTGGCGCTGCAGGATATCTGGGCTCCATCTTCGAGCATGTCCAGGGAGGCCGGATACGGGTCCGATACCGCAATGACGGACTGGTCAAGTACTCGCCGGAGATCATGCGCTTCTTGCCCGTGCTAACTGCCGCGATCAAACGACACACCACCCACTTCGCTCTCGAGCCCGGACAAGGGTACGTGTTGCACAACCATCGTTGGCTCCATGGCCGGACCGCGTTCACCGGTGATCGCGTCATGTACCGGCTGAGCTTGGAGCCACACCCCGAGTTCGCGATTCCGTCCGGGTTCGCGAGGCCGGACATGTCGGCGGTGGTTCCTGGATGAACGTCGACTTCGACACGGTTCGCATCGCCGTGCAATTCGAGAACGGTTCCGACGACCCGAACGCCTACCCGCACTACGACCACTGCGGCTTCGTCCCAGGACCTCTCAGTGTCGAAGAGGCACATCGGCTGTCGCAGATTCACCTGCATAGCGAGTCTGTGCAGTGCAGGCAGAAGCAAGCCGCGCTGTCGACATTGGAAGCAGCCGGCGTGGTACACCGCACCTCACAATCGGGTGTGCGGTCATGAACGGGCCACTCGGTCGGCTCCCATGGCGCGGCCGACTCGAACCGGCGGAGTTCGCACGGGTCGAGTCGATCCTGCGGGAAGCGAGCCGCGCCGACCTGGAGACTATGACGCGGATTGCGGCAGAGCTGCGAGCAGAGCCCGGCTTACCCCGCCAGCAAGCCGAAATAGACGGCGTGATCGCCCGGTACAGGGCGGCGCACCCAGAGGCCGTGAGAAGAGACGAGAGACCAATGTTCGACGGGCGACAGGATCGCAGGCCTGAGAGCGATGATACGGCCAATTAGGAGGACATCGAGTCCGCTCAGATACGTAGGCGTCCCATCGCCATCATCGATGCCAATGGGACGACTAATCTTCCGATACTGCCGTGGGTCGAATTATGGGAAGAGGAAGAACCGCATCAAACCGACGTGTTGACGTACGGGCACCTATGGCCGGACACGGACGAGTCCACTTGCCTGGTGATCGCGAATGTGATCGCCGAGCGGATGGACTCGATTCCGTCTACTGCGTACCGAACGCAGTGTTCAGCCGCGTTCGCGCAGGTCAGGCCTACACGTCGAAGTGGAGCTCGGATTAATACCTGGTCGTTTGCGCGCATTGACGACGTTGGTGAAGCTATCTGACCAGCGGATTTCGTGGTGGTGATGTTGGAGGAAGTTAGGTCGAAGCGGGGCTGCTGCGTACTTCTGCGTACCCGCCCGGGTCGTATTTGGTACTGCCGGCCTCCGGCCATCGTCCGCTGTTATGAACCGTGCGCCACTGGACTTGGAGGCCTAACACTCCCAAATCCGGTGAATGACCGCTCTTATCCTCAGGTAGTCGGATCTGGGGCCTGTGCAGGTGGCCAGCGGACGGGGGTCACGTTCTCCGGTTTGAGCGATAGATCCTGGTCCCAATCGAACTGTGGCGGAGGAGGTCCCCACCGTTGGGGTTCGTCGAACGCAATAGTTTCTGAACCGAAGTCGACGTTCTCAAATGTCGTTGGCGCCGCAAATTCTGCACACTGAAAATTGGTCTGTCCAGAAAAAGTAACCTTGTTGAAGAAAGTTGCACCGAGGAATGCTGCATGACTGAAGTTGGCGGATTTATGAAAAACCGATGCAGAGAAGAGTGCTTCTCCGAAAATGGCTCGTCGGGAGAATCTCGACTTAACAAATCGGATAACTTCTGAGAATTTTGCCCCTTCGAACGAAACGTCTTCGGAGAACGAAGAATTATCGAATATTGCATGTGAGGAGAATTTCACCTCAAAGAACGTTGTCCGTCCTCGAAAGCGTGCTCTTTCGAAGGTTGTATAGCCATCGAAGTTTGAGTCATCGAAAGCCACTACATCGCCAAAGGAGGCATCTTCGAAACTGGCGTTGCCTAGGAATCTCGCATGGATTAGCGCTGCTGGGCTCGTAAATATGGCTGCGGTGAAATTGGCGTATCCAACAAACGTTGAATATCCAAACCTAACATTCCCTGCAAATTTCGAGTTGCTGAAATCTGCATCTACAAGGTGGGCTTTCCAGAAGTCGAAGTCATTCGCTGACCAGTTATGCTCATCACTTCGAAGGTGATCGGCGATAACTCGGACGATAGCGCTACGAACTTGCTTGTCGTTCTGTAGATACTCGAAGTGCTCCTCGACTTCCGGCTCATTCGTATCTGCGGAAGTGCGTTTCAGGATGGACTTGGTCTGATGGTTTTCCCCGAGTTCCGGAGAGTAGGGCAAACGCAGGTAGCCGCACAAGACATCAATACATTGCTGACGGTGTAGGCCTGTTGATTCATCGGCGACGCCAGCCATGGCGTATACGCCAGCAATCCGGACGGCGACCTGGCTTGCCCCGAGCTGCGCAGCCGCGGCGCCAAACCGTTCAACGAAGCGTCCTTGTTCTATATCTCGTTGTCGTCGGTAGGCGACAACGAGAGCGACCGCACCACCGACGCCACCGGCGATAGCGAGTCCGAGCTTGGTGATGTCGATTGGGTCGGCAGCCTTGGTGCTTGTCTGGATTAACCCACTGAGGGTCCACACGGCCAGCACGGCGATAACAAGGCCGCCAGCCACCGCCGCGCAGACTGCAGGCAGTAGCGGCAGTCTTCGTATAGGCAAGCGGATGCGACCTGCGGACTTCCCAATCAACGACAGCACTGTGCCATTCTGTCGGGATTCACGTACGGCCGCGGGGAAACCGAAGACACTAATAATTGCGACCAGTTGGTTTCTGTCGTGGGCCCATTCCTGGGTTTATAGGCGTCGGCTCGAACACCGGATCCGGACGTGACCCGGATTCGGAAGTGGATCAAATTGGCCCAGAAATAGGTCTGGCTAGCACGGTGTTTGTTGCCGTCCCTCTAGGCGTCGTTGGCTCCGAACGGACTTAGCCGAAGGTGCTCGCTGGGCTCATTGAATGGCGACGCAACTTCGCCCGCCCGTGAATAAGCACCCTCATGATAGAAGGCCCGCCAGGTTGCACGACTGGCGGGCCTTCTGCTCGCGAGTGCCGGGACTATTACGGGACCTCATTAGTCCTGTCATGGTCCCGGCACCCTCAGTAGAGAATAGGGTCTGAGCTGGGTAGGTTCCGCCGTCTCTCTTCCTGCCCGGTCCCCGCTTTCTATGGCTTCGCTGTTCATAGAGAGTGGGGACCGGACGGAAAGAGGGACAACGCCAAACACAAAGAACAAGAGATCAAGAGGAGAGGATGCGAAGAAAGGAACCACAAAGAGAGTGCTCATCGCGTACGGCGCCAACATCACAGTGGTGCAAGTCGCATGCGACATTCGTACGCCGCGACCACTCTCGACACCTACGGGTATCTCTGGCCGGATACGGACGAGTCCACCCGCGAGGTGATCGCGAATGTGATCACCGAGCGGATGGACTCGATTCCGTCTACTGCGGACCGAACGCGGGAATTAGCCGCATCCGTGCAGGTCAGGCTTACACGTCGAAGTAGAGCTCGGACTAGAAACTGGGCGTTTGCGTCGTTGGTGGTCGTTGGGTTCGGTGGCTGTGAGCTGGGGTTTTTCCGTCGTAGCGTTGGCCGATGTTGGCTCTCGATGGGGCCGCTGCGTATGAGCTGCGTATGAAGTCGCGGGGTGTGATGCTCCGCGACTTCGTCATGTCCGGGTGACTTCCCTTCCCCTGCTTCCTCATACTGGCCATCTCTGAGCGGAGGGAGGGCGTGTCAAGGGCGCTCTTTCCCTTGACTCGTCCGAGTGAGGTCAGACAATCGGGCCATGAGGAGGCAGGGATCTACGCAACCATAGCCAGTCACCCTGTCCGCGGATTCCGTTCAGCAATTCACTCGCACCTGGTGAGCGGCTTGGTGATCGAGCAAAAGGCCGGCCTTTTCGGCTGACCGGTGACGGCTCGGTGCCCGCCGACGCGGGTTCGGCAGGCTGGTCTTATGAGGCAAGCGAGCGAAGCTCGTGCGGCAGCACCGTATGAGAGTCGGTGTGCTGGTGGCCGTCGATCGGGAACAACGCCGGCCGAGTCGGGTTCGTGAACCGTTCGGCAATTCTGACTGCCGGTCCCTCGTGACCCGTCAATGCCCTCGGGTCGATGCTGTCTGAGCATTCAGGAGTCCGGCTTCTGCCGTTAGCGCGTGGGTGCCGCCGACGCGCCGGTCCGGCGGCGGGACAGAGCGTAGGACCGTAGCGCGGCGGCGGCGCGCACGCGCCGCCGCAGGCGCTCTTGACTCTATATAGCGAAATTCAGCAACAACTCGCGTACGTGAGGTGGCGATGCGTGCTCGCCTGCGTAGCTGTGCACACAAAAACGGCCGAGACCTCGACCGTAGATGGCGATCGGGTCCCAGCCGGATTGCATTCCTGGGCGCTGGCTATCAGTCGAGCGAGTACTCCGCGCTGAGCTCACGCCCTGGGCCAAGGAAATCGATGGCGTACTCCGTGGGATCACCGTTCTGATCCCAGTAGAGGTTCGCCATCGTCAAGCATTCCGAATCAACCTCAACGCCAAGGCTTTCCGCAATGTCAGCCGGGGCTGGACGGAGAGCCACCATGTCACGGCGAATGACAGCCCGCCGCCCAGTCCGATCTTCGACCAGGCCGAAGGTCATCTTCGGTAGCGGATCGGTCGACAACAGTTCAGGTGCGGACTTGGCGAACTCGCCAGGCAGCCAGGATGTCGACACCGTGACGATTCCAAGATCATCGCGATAGATGCGACGACGGCGGACGACGGACGAGCCTTCGGGGATCCCAAGGGGCTCCGCGATATCGGAGGCAGCGCTGGTCAACTCGGAGCTGACAACCTCGACGGATTCGCCAGAACGGTAGCCGTTTCCAGTCGCGCGGAGCATCTGCAACCGATCGGGGCCGGTGGTCTGCTTGTGTGCGATAGACACGAAAGTGCCCTGGTTGGTGCTGCGAACGTAGCCTTCGGTTCGAAGCTGGGTGAGTGCCTTGGCTGCGGTAGCCGAAGCTACTTGCCAGCCTTGTGCAACCTCTGCGACGGAGGGCAATTTGGCGCCTTCGGCCAGTTCGCCCTTCTTGATCAGTTCTCGGAAGTGGGCGGCGATTTGCAGGTATGCAGGCGCGGGCCGATCCAGTGTCGGCGACATCTAAACAACCTCCTGGCGTTAGCGTGCTAGCTGACATGCAAGTCTATCACCTGCGGATATTCCGTCTCTACCAACGATTTCCCATCGTGTACTAGCTCGCAAACGTAATCGCGTGCTAGTATACGAACACGGAACTTTGAGGGTCGAAAAGCGGAGGTCATCATGCAGGTTCGGAATCGGGTGGGTTCGGATGGGCTTCGACCGTCGCGGCTCAACTTCGCTGGTTGGTGCATGTACTGCATCGCCCTGGGGTGCACCGACGCTCGTTGCATCGCCCTCCACGCTGCGAGCAGTTGGACGCTGTGCACCATCTGCCAGGGGTCGGAATACTCGGACCGCGAAACGATGACCCGCTGCGAGTGCGTGGGTGGCCTGATCGAGGCGGATGGCCCCGATGCCGAGGTGATCGACCTGCTCTCGTTCGTCGTCACCTGCCCGGCCCGTCCGGCTGATGAGCCCCGTAACGGTGCCTCCGGCCTGGTCCCTCGCGGCCCGGCTGTCGAGCCCTACAAGTACCCGCCGTTGACGCCGAAGACTCCCGAACTCGGTGCGATCGCGAAAGCGAATCCGAATGATGCTGCTGCGCAGTGGGCGGCCTACGGGGTGCAGTACTGATGCGCACCTACAACGGACAGGTCTCCGAGGAAGACCACGCACGCCTGCTCCTGCTGGGCCTGGATGCTCTGCCGTTCCGTGAGCGCTGGTTGCTGTGCTGGCTACTCGACCGACCGAACCGTATGTCCATCGCGTTCGAGGAAGTCTCGGAACTGTCCTCGTGTGAGTTCAGCGAATTGTGCTGCCGCTGGCGGGAACTCGGCCTGATTGGCGGGGCATACAGCGAGACCTACGACGCGAACCTTTGGCAGGCGACCGACCTCGCCGCGATGGTGGCCGGACTGATCCCGGCAACTGACGGGCTCGTGTTCACCTCGACGCCGGTCATCGTGGAACCGGTCGACCTCGACGCCATGGAACTCGCAGCATGACCGCACCGATCATCGGAATCGCCCCCAACCGGGAAACAGCCGCCGACCGACGCGCGATGCCCGACATCAACGACATCGCCGAATCAGCCGCCGAGAAAGAAGGTGTGTGCGCTCGTGTCGTGCCCATGCGGGCGTTCGATCCGATCACCTCTCGTACCTCCTACGTCGGCGCCCCCTGCAAGTCCACAGTGGCCTCGACGTGCCCGGCGTGTGCCAAAGCCAACCGCTACCTGCGCATGACCCAGCTGCGCGAAGGCTGGTGTGCCGAACATGAACCCGTCGACACCAAGACCGAACCGACCCAAGCGCAGCAGGATGTATTGGGCGGGCGCGCAATCCTTTTCGCCGATTATCACGACGCTCGCCGTGACGGTGATCACGAACTCGCGGATGCGATCAAAGCTCTGGTGGCCGACCTCGATGTCGAGCTGCGTGAACTCGGCGTACGTGGCCGTCTCCCAGCCTTAGACGAGAAGCCCCGCCGCAAAGCCAAATCGACCCGTCGCCGTGACGACCTGCCGGACCTGCCACGCAAGAAGGTCAACAAGGCGCTGACCGTGGGTGCCGCCTACGCGAACGGCAAGTATCGGCCCTCGACGTTCTTCACCATCACCCTGGATTCCTACGGGGCGATCAACCGTGTCCGCGATCCCGAGACCGGCAAGATGGTCTCTGATGGTTCCCCGCGCGACCCCGAGTCCTACGACTACACCCGCCAGGCCCGCGACACGATCCACATGGCAAAGCTGTTCTCCAAGTGGATCGAGAACCTACGCCGCGCGATCGGCTGGAACGTCCAGTACTTCGCGACTGTGGAACCGCAGAAACGCGGTGCCCCACACCTGCATATCGCTATCCGGGGTTCGATCCCCTCGCAGCTGCTGTATCAGGTCACCGCGGCGACTTACGTCAACATTTGGTGGCCGCACTTCGACACCCCGGTCTACACCGAGGCGAACATGCCGCAGTGGGACTACACCGCCGGCACTTTCGTGGACCCGCGCACCCACAAGCCGCTGACGTACTGGGATGACGCCCTGGCGGTGATGGACACCGTGGACGATCTCGAACCGGCCCACACCATGAAGTTCGGTGGTCAGTCCAAGGCGGTGCAGATCCTCGGGGGCTCGGAGGAGATGGACACCAAGGTTCGGTATCTGACGAAGTACCTGACCAAGTCCATCGGGGAAGTCCTCGACACCGATGTCGTGCGTACCGCGGTGCACTACGACCGGTTGCACGCGGAGCTGCAGCACACCCCGTGTTCGAAGACATGCGCGGTATGGCTGCGCTACGGCATCGTCCCCAAGGGCGCCAACGAGAAGACCCAACCAGGCAAGTGCAAAGGCAAAGCCCACCGCCGTGACTCCTTGGGCCTGCCCGGTCAACGGTGCTTGAGCTCGGACAAGTGGTCAGGCAAAACGATTCCCGATCACAAGGCTGATCGCCTCGACTTCGTGCGCGCCGAGCTCGCCCGCGTCGGCATCGTCAAGCCGGATACCTCGCACCTGCGGATCACCCCTGTCGGGCCTGGCGACAAGGACGCGCCGCCTCGTTCGCATCTGGTCATGGCGTTGGTCGCTGCACGGATCAACGACCGCGCCGAGTACACCAATGCCCGCCTCGCCATGACCCAGGGGCCACCAGGCGATGCCAGGGGAGCCATTGTGTCACAAGCGTTTTCGACTGTTCAGCAAGCAGCATAGGAAGGTATCCAGCGATGATCGAGAATGACGTGTTCCTCCGGGCTAAGCAGTGCGAGGACCTGACCGGCATTCCGGAGGCGACTTGGCGATGGTGGGCGCACGTCGGCCGTGGCCCAGAATCGTTCAAGCTGGGTCCGCGTCGGCGGGTATGGCGTAAGTCCGTCGTGCTGGCCTGGATCGCTGAACAGGAGCAGGCCACCGGTAGCAACCCGGCAGCGGCATAGTGGCTACTCGACGTAATCGCCGCTCCGGTATCGAAGACCTTTGGACCAAGGAGAAACGTCTACCGGATGGCTCGATGCAGCGAGTGCCTTCCGCGATCCATGGCAAGTGGAAGCGTTGGCGTGCGAGGTATGTGGATGACACCGGTCAGGAGCATTCGAAGACCTTCGCCCGCAAGACTGATGCAAAGACATGGCTGAATGGTCAGATGTCCTCGCTGGTGCAGGGCACGCACGTTGCGCCGAAGGACATGCGGCGCACGGTTTCGGAATGGTGTGAGGAGTGGCTCCGCGGCTACGCCAACAACCGGGACGGAACTGTGCGCCAGGCCCGCGTCCACATTGCCCAGATCAACGCGGAGTTCGGTGCTGTGCAGCTGGCAGCCATCCGGCCGTCCGCAATCAAGACGTGGACGGCCAAGCTCAAGGCTCGCGGTCACGAGCCCAGCTATATCTACGCGTTGCACGGTCGGCTGTCTCAGATCCTCAGTGATGCTGTGCTGGACGGCATCCTGGCGCGGAATCCGTGCTCGAAACGGACGACTCCGCCGATGGGCAAGCAGAAGGTCTATTGCGCTACCACCGAGCAGGTTTGGGCGCTGCATGACCTGATGCCAGCGCATTTGCGGCCCGCGATCCTGCTCGGGGCTTTCGCTGGACTCCGCATCTCCGAAGCGTGCGGACTGCGGGTGCTGGATGTTGATTTCGTGCGGGGTGTCGTCCACCCGAAACAACAGTGGCCCGCCAGGGAGCTGAAGACGGATGGCTCCGAAGCTCCTATCCCGATACCGCGTGAACTCGCTCTTTTGCTGTCGTCAGCTGTTCAGCAACGTCCGGGGGAGCGTGTACTCATCGATGACGACGGCAAGTCGGTCCCGCCCTGGCAGATCGATCGTGCGCTCCGGGCGGTGCGCGGGGATGTCGTCGGCCTTCCTGAGGAGTTCGGGTTTCAGGACTTGCGTCACTACCTGGCGTCGCTGCTGATTGCGAACGGGGCGAACATCAAGGTGGTTCAGGCCAGAATGCGGCACGCGACGGCGAAGACGACTCTCGACACGTACGGGCATCTGTGGCCGGATACGGACGAGTCCACCCGCCGCGTGATCGCGTCTGTGATCACGGAACGGGTGGACTCGATGCCGTCTACTGCGTATGAACTGCGTACGAAACGGGCCAAGTAGGCCCATTCATGCAGGTCAGGGCTACACGTCGAAGTAGAGCTCGAACTCGTACGGGTGCGGGCGGAGGTTCACCGGGGCGATTTCCTGCTCGCGCTTGATGGAGATCCAGGTCTCGATCAGGTCCTCGGTGAAGACGTTGCCTTCGGTGAGGTAGTCGTGGTCCTGCTCGAGCTTGTCGATGACCGACGCCAGGTTGGTGGGGGCCTGGGGGATGTTCTTGGCCTCCTCCGGCGGGAGCTCGTAGAGGTCCTTGTCGACCGGGGCCATCGGCTCGAGCTTGCGCTTGATGCCGTCCAGGCCCGCCATCATCATGGCGGCGAAGGCCAGGTACGGGTTGCCCGAGGAGTCCGGCGCGCGGAACTCGATGCGCTTGGCCTTCGGGTTGTTGCCGGTGACCGGGATGCGCACGGCAGCCGAGCGGTTGCGCTGCGAGTACACCAGGTTGATGGGGGCCTCGTAGCCGGGAACCAGACGGTGGTAGGAGTTCACGGTCGGGTTGGTGAACGCCAGCAGCGACGGGGCATGGTGCAGGATGCCCCCGATGTAGTGACGCGCCAGATCCGACAGACCCGCGTAACCGGCCTCGTCGTGGAACAGCGGCTTGCCGTCCTTCCACAGCGACTGGTGCACGTGCATGCCCGAGCCGTTGTCACCGAAGAGCGGCTTCGGCATGAAGGTGACGGTCTTGCCTTCCTGCCATGCGGTGTTCTTCACGATGTACTTGAACAGCTGCAGGTCGTCGGCGGCCGAAAGCAGGGTGCCGAACTTGTAGTTGATCTCGGCCTGACCGGCGGTGCCGACCTCGTGGTGGCCGCGCTCCAGCTCGAAGCCCGCTTCCTGCAGGTTGGTCGAGATCTTGTCGCGCAGGTCGACGTAGTGGTCGTACGGGGCGACCGGGAAGTAACCGCCCTTGTTGCGAACCTTGTAACCGCGGTTGCGGGTGCCGTCCGGATTGAACTCCGCGCCGGTGTTCCACGAACCCGAGATCGAGTCGATCTCGTAGAACGCGCCGTTCATCCCCGACTCGTAGCGGACCGAGTCGAAGATGTAGAACTCCGCCTCGGCGCCGAAGTAGGCGGTGTCGGCGATACCGGTCGAACGCAGGTACTCCTCGGCCTTGCGCGCGATGTTGCGCGGGTCGCGGCTGTAGGCCTCGCGGGTGAACGGGTCGTGCACGAAGAAGTTGAGGTTCAGGGTCTTCGCGGCGCGGAACGGGTCCAGTCGCGCGGTGCTGAAGTCGGGGAGTAGGAGCATGTCCGACTCGTCGATCGACTGGAAGCCACGGACGGAGGAGCCGTCGAACGCGAGCCCTTCCTCTGCGAGGTCGGTGGTGAACGCCTTCGCGGGGATCGAGAAGTGCTGCTGTACACCAGGAAGATCGCTGAAGCGGATGTCGACATACTCGACTTCCTCGTCAGCGAGGAATTTGATGACCTCGTCGGCCGTGCTGAACGTCACTTGTACTCCTTACGGATCGGTTCCCAGCCCGTGTCGATTGCATGGGTTCGTCGCGACCAGACGCTATGGATGCGGTGTTTCCCGGCAGTCAAGGCTGTGTTTCGCCAGTGTTACACGTGCGGCTGGTCGGGTGGCGCTGACCACCCGGGCTCGAACAGCATGGTAATCCTGCCATCGGCGGGGGCACGCGCCGACCTGAACTCCCCTTATGCGGTGCCGACCGGCCGGTTGGGCGTGCTTATTGTGGGGGTATGGCACGCAGCACCGGATCATGGCTCTCGGGACCTCCGACGGACCCGGATGACCCGGCAACTCCTGAGTTCCCCGGTCAGTACCTCGGTCTGCCGCAGTCGGGTCCGGGGTCGTTGCCCGGCATGGGACGTCGGATCGCCGCGCTGTTCGTGGACTGGATGATCGCGGTCGGGATCTCGCTGTTGATCGTGCGCGGTGGCTCGGCCTCCAGCCTCACCCTGCTGATCTGGTTCGTGATCGGTGTGGGTGCGGTCACGTTGTTCGGTTACACACCGGGGCAGTACTTCCTTCGGCTGCGGGTGATCCGAGTCGATGCGCCGGTAGGTGTCGGTTTCGTGCGTGCGCTGGCTCGGCAGGCGCTGCTGGTGTTCGTGGTGCCCGCGCTGTTCACCGACGCCGACGGTCGTGGCATGCACGACCGCGCCACCGGGACCGCGGTCGCCCGCGCCCGCTGACGCGGCGTCACGTTACGGCCCATACGCAGGGTCGAGACCTTCCGACCGCGAGGCGATCGAGATGCTGCATCATTCGCTGTGGACTGCAGATGTCCGAAAACGGCCGGGCAATGGCAACCCCGCGTCGGTAGGCTCCGCGGGTGTCATTGAATCCGGCGTTGCTCGCCGTTCGCTTACTTCTCGAACTCACCGCAATCGCTTCCTTCGGGGTGTACGGCTGGCGGGCCTTCGAATCGCCCTGGCGGTTCATCATGGTGGTGGCGCTGCCGATCGTGGCCGCCGCGGTGTGGGGCACATTCGCCGTTCCCGGCGACCCGAGCCGAAGCGGTGCGGCGCCGGTCGCGGTGGCCGGTCCGGTTCGCCTCGCGGTCGAGCTTGCCGTGCTGTTCGGGGGAGCCGCCCTCCTGTGGGCCGCGGGGCTGCCGCGGTGGGCACTGGTGTCGGGGGCGGCGCTCGTGGTCTATCACCTGCTCGCCTACGACCGGATCACCTGGCTGCTCACCAGGGAAGAGTCGGTGTAACGGCACCGAACAACCGAAGGCCCGCGTCCCGATTCCCGGGACGCGGGCCTTTCGAAATTCTTACCGCGCTGGGTCAGCGCCTGCGGATGCTGCGCTGCACGCCGCGCATCTTGGCCCCCGCGGGCATCGGGCCCTTCGGCAGAGCCGGGCCGCTGCGCGCGTTGAGGGCGCTGAGCCTGCCCTCGATGAGGTCCATGCGCTTGACGTCGATATTGCGGGGCAGCTTGGTGAGGTGGCGCTGCAGCTCCTTCAGCGATACCTGGCCCTCGTCGTTACCGATGATGATGTCGTAGATCGGGGTGTCGCCGATGAGTCGCGCGGTGCGCTTCTTCTCCTGCGCAATCAGCGATTTCAACCGCTGCGGGGAACCCTCGCCGATCAGGATCACCCCGGGCAGGCCGATCACCCGGTGCACGGCGTCCAGCTGGGTGGTCGCGGCGATGCCGTTGCTGACCCGCCACTTGCCCTGCAGGTTCTCCAGCACCCACGCCCCGGCGCCCGCCTGGCCCTCGGCCTTGGCGTAGACGTTCTTCTGTACGCGCCGCCCGAAGATGATGAACGCCACGAGCACACCGAGCAGCAGGCCGAGCGGCAGCAGGAACCACTGCAATCCGAAGATCAGGCCGACCACCACGAATACGGCCGTGATGCCGACCACGGCGCCGATCATCAAGGGCAGCAGCAGCTTGTCTTCCTTGCGCTGCATCTGGAACGCCTGCCACAACTGCTGGCGGCGTTCTTTCGACTGCTGCTTGCGCGCCGCTTTCGCCGCGGCCTTCGCTTCCTTCGACGGGGTGCCGCCCTTGCCTACTGCCATGTCTCTCAGGATAGTGGCTGCGTATAGCCCGGTCGGCGGCGGGACGGGCGTGGTTCGAGTGATCGCGATGCAGCCGGCTCGCGGATACGAGATGATCGCGATCACACAGGCTGGACCACCTGGCCTTGCCCGTGCGGTACGGCGACGCATAGCGCCTTCACTATCGGGCGAACAGTTCAGCAGGTTCGAATGCGTCGCACGAAGGTCGTTCCAGATCCGTGCCTGAACGGCGACGGGCAGGCGAGTGATCGAATTCGTCCGACGCGCTGGCCTATGACCGCCCTTGTGCCGCCAATGCCCTGCTCTTGCAGTGCCTTTCGAATTTCCAACTGGTCCTCGCATCGAATATCTTTGAGCGGTCGATAGCGTGGACGCGATGAAGGGTGGCCATCGATGCGGGTCATCAACGAGCGAGCGGCGATACCGGGATCCGAGCAGCGAGTGCTCGACTGGATGCGGACCTGGACCGGGCATCGCATCATTGTGGGACTGGCGATTCCTGGGTGTTCTATCCCAGGGCCTGGCCGCGCGGACCATGTGACAGAAACCGACCTGGTGGTGATCACGCCGCAGGCAGTGGTCGTGATCGGAGCGAAAGCGGCCGTTCCGGTGGCCGCCACCGGTGGCTTGCCGGTGTGGGCCGATGGGCGACAGCCCAGGTTCGAGGGTGATCAGATCCAGGTGCCTGACGACAGCAGCCTGTTCGATCAGATGACGAATGCTGTCTTCAGGCTGAAAGAACTGGTTCGTGAGCGCCATGTCGACGCCCATGTCGACGGGCTGATGGTCGTGGTGCCGCCCGCGGAAGCGGGGATCACGTCGAATGTCGAATCGCCGCACGACGAATTCCCGGTGGTGCTGGGGTCGACTCCCGGTCAGCTGCGTGCCTGGTTCATCCGCACCGCGAACCGACGGCTGATCTGGTCCGCCGAGGACGTGCACACGTTGCTCGGTGACTTGCACATGTCCGATCTGGTCACCCGCGAAGACCTGGTCGCGGAGGGCTTTCCGTCGCAGACACGCCCGCATGCGGGTTCGAGCGGGCCGCCGTGCCCGACCGATCTGGATCACTCGCCGACCTCGCCGCTGCCCGCAGTAGCTGCGGCCCCATCCGGCTCGGTGCGCTCGGCCGAACTCGACTACCCACCGGACGAAGATCAACCGGTGCCTGCCTCGGACCAATCGGAGTCGCCGCAGGCGGCGGCCCTCCTGCGGGTGCGACCGGACGAGTCGGAACAGGTAACGCGGTTCGGGCCTCCGGTGCGACCACTGGATGATCAGAGCCCGCGCCGCGCCCTGTCCGCCCAGGTGGATCATCGCCGGACAGACGATGTATCCGACGGGGCGGCGTTGATGTCGCATTCCGGCGCGAGTGCTACCGCCGCAAGCCGCACCGACACGCAACTCGTCACAGAAGCACCCGGCGCGTGGTCGACCGTGGAGGGGCGACGTGCTCCGGACTCGAGCGGGCAGCAACGAGGGGCGCCCGCCGTGGTCCCGCCGCCATGGATCACACCTGACACCGAGATGGAGCCGTCAGGGAGATCGTCGTTTCTGGATGGTCAGTCGCCGTTGATCGTGCCCGATTCCGAGGTCGAGCCGCCGTCGGCGAGCACTTTCCGTGCAGATCATCACGTGTCGTCGACCATCCACGATCTCGATGCGGATCCGGCACAGTCGTACCGAACCCCGGCACCATACCGGGACTGGCAGTACGAGACCGAAGTCGATGCGGGTGATGTGGAGCCGCCGGAATCCGACGGTCCGGAGTCGTCCTTCACCGGCCAATGGTCGTCGTGGATCGATGCCGATGCCGATGCCGATGCCGATGCCGATGCCGATGCCGATGCCGATAGCTACGACTACGACGACTACGACGAGGACTATGACGACATGCTGTCGCGCCCCGTCAGCGCGCAGCCACCCGCCGAGAACTGGTTACCGTCAGAAACCGTACCGAGGCTGTTGCCGGGCCGAACCAAGCCGGTCGTCAACGAACGTCGGCTCCGCATGCCATCGCTTCGACCTACGCTGTCCATCCGTCAGCTTTTTCCAGCTCAGACGACTCGACCTACGCTGTCCATCCGTCAGCTTTTTCCAGCCCAGACGACCGGCCCTGTGCCGGTCAACCGGCATCTTCCGCAGCAGCTGGCGGCGGTGGCTGTCATCGTGGGCGCCTTTGTCGCGCTGTGGTTCCTGGCCGCCGCTTGCTCGTCGTCGCACCAGGACGCAGTAGTGCCGCCCCAGCCCACACTGACCACCGAGGCCGCCGCCGTACCACCCGGACCTGTCGAAACGGCGGAACCAGCACCTATGCTCATGCCGCCGCTGTGCCTTCCGTACCCACCAGAATGCTGACGCTGCCGCGCCGGAGGGCATCGTGGCCATGCTCGGTCGGGCCATCGAGCCTGCTGGTGGCCCGTCGTTGGAGATCGGCTGATTGCCCACCTGAGCGCGTGGCGGCCGCACACGCCGGTTGGCCGCAGGGAGAAACGCAGCGGTGGCGGCTAGGTCCGGACAGTGGCCTGCCCGCGGACAGCGGTGGCAATCGACTGGGGCATTTGCTCGTGCCGGGTGTAGGTGCGGCTGAAGTCGCCCGTGCCGTGTGAGAGGGAACGCAGGTCGATGGCGTAGCGGCTGAGTTGGAGTTCGGGGACCTCGGCGTGGATGCGGGTGCGGCCGACGCCGTGCGGTTCGGTGCCCAGGACACGACCGCGGCGGCTGGACAAATCGGTGAGTACCGGGCCGACGTAGTCGTCGGAGACGACGACCCAGACCTCGTCGAGCGGTTCGAGCAGCGCGACGCCCGCCGCGCTTGCCGCCTCGCGCAGGGCGAGCGCACCCGCGGTTTGGAAGGCAGCATCGGAGGAATCGACCGAGTGGGCCTTGCCGTCGAAGAGCGTGACCCGCACATCGACAAGGGGATAACCTGCCGCCACACCGCGCAGCGCCTGCGCACGGATGCCCTTCTCCACCGACGGAATGAATTGGCGCGGAACGACGCCGCCGACCACCTTGTCGACGAACTCGATCCCGGACCCGCCGGGCAGCGGCTCCACCTCGATCTCGCAGACGGCGTACTGGCCGTGGCCGCCGGACTGTTTGACGTGCCTGCCGCGTGCGGTTGCCTTGCCCGCGAACGTCTCCCGCAGCGCGACCTGGTGATCGATCACGTCGACCTGAACCCCGAATCGGGTGCGCAACCGCTCCAGCGCGACATCGCGGTGCGCCTCGCCGAGGCACCACAGCACGATCTGGTGGGTGTCGGCGTTCTGCTCCAGCCGCACCGCGGGATCCTCGGCGACCAGGCGCGCGAGGCCGGAGGAGAGCTTGTCCTCATCGGCCTTGCTGCGAGCCTGAATGGCAATGGGGAGTAGCGGATCCGGCATCGGCCACGGTTCGATGAGCAGCGGCGCCGCAGTGCCGGACAGGGTGTCGCCGGTCTCGGCGCTGCCGAGTTTGGTGACGTAGGCGATGTCGCCGGCGATCGCCTCCCCGAGCGGGCGCTGTTGTTTGCCGAACGGTGCGGTGACCCCGCCGATCCGTTCGTCGACATCGTGGTTCACGTGGCCGCGGTCCTCGTGCCCGTGACCGCATACGTGCACGGTGTCGTCGGCGTGCAGGGTGCCGGAGAAGACCCGGACCAGTGACACCCGGCCGACGTAGGGGTCCGATGCCGTCCGGATCACCTCGGCGGCCAGCACGCCCGCCGGGTCGCAGTGCAGCGGCTGTCGCACGGCGCCATTGGTCGTGGTGATCGCGGAGACGGTGTGCTCTACCGGTGTCGGGAAGCCGCCGGTGATCAGGTCGAGCAGTTCGACGGTGCCGAGGCCTTGTTTCGCGCCCTCCGGCGCTTGCGCGCCGAAGAGCACAGGATGGAAGCTGCCGCGGGCGACCGCGCGTTCGAGGTCGGTGACGAGCGTGGCGAGATCGATCTCCTCGCCGCCGAGGTAGCGCTCCATGAGCGATTCGTCCTCGCTCTCGGCGATGATGCCCTCGATGAGGCGGTTGCGCGCTTCCTCCAACGCCGTCACCTGATCGGCGGATGGTTCGATCTGCGTGCATTCACCGGAGGAGTAGTCGACCACGCAGTGCGGCAGCAGTTCGACCAGCCCCGTGACCGGTCGATGACCGTCGAGGCTTTTCGGCCCGTACACCGGAAGATGCAGCGGCAGAATGTTTTCCGACGAACCGTCGCCGAGAACGGCGCGACAGGTCTCGGTCATCTCGTCGAAATCGGCGCGTGCGGTGTCCAGGTGGGTGATCACGATCGCGCGCGGCATCCCGACCGCTGCGCATTCCTCCCACAGCGCGCGGGTCGCACCACTGACCGCCTCGGCGCCCTCCGCCGCGGAAACGACGAACAGCGCCGCGTCCGCCGCCCGCAGGCCCGCACGTAGCTCGCCGACGAAATCGGCATAGCCGGGCGTGTCCACCAGATTGATCTTGATCCCCGCCCAGGAGATCGGCACCACCGACAACTGCACCGACCGATGCTGACGATGTTCGATCTCGTCGTAATCCGACAGCGAGGTGCCGTCCTCGACCCGCCCCGCCCGATTCACCGCCCCGGTCGTCAGCGCCAACGCCTCGACCAGCGTCGTTTTCCCCGACCCGCTGTGTCCGACCAGCACCACATTCCGGATGTCCTCCGGCCGCCCCGCGCTCACCACTCTGCCGTTGCCCCCGGCAGCTGCACTCGCCTTGTCCACTGTGTGTCTCGCTTCCTCGCCGACACCTGCCGTACATCGAGCTTCCCACCACAGGTCGCGCCGCGTCCACGCTTCGGGCGAACGCGCAGAAAAGGGGCCCGCAGGCAGGCCGTATCGATCGACGCACCGAATAAACGACCCGGTCCCCGCGCTCCGGCGAATATTCGCCGGAGCGCGGGGACCGAGAGGTGCGGTAGCTCAGGAACCGAAGCGCGCGAGGACCGCGCTCGCCTCCTGGGAGGCGGTGCCCTCCTTGGCGAGATGGGCCATGGCGGTGGGGATTTCACGGCCGTGGTGGGTCATCGCCTGGGTGTAGAGGCGACCTGCGCGGTAAGAGGAGCGCACCAGGGGGCCCGCCATGACACCCGCGAAGCCGATTTCCTCGGCCATCTTCGAGTGGTCGACGAATTCCTCGGGCTTCACCCAGCGGTCGACCGGATGGTGCCGGGGGGATGGGCGCAGATACTGGGTGATGGTGAGAATGTCGCAGCCCGCCTCGTGCAGATCGCGCATCGCCTGGGTGACCTCTTCCGGGGTCTCGCCCATACCGAGGATCAGGTTGGACTTGGTGACGAGGCCCGCTTCGCGCGCCGCGGTCAGCACCGAGAGCGAACGCTCATAGCGGAAGGCGGGGCGGATCCGCTTGAAGATGCGCGGCACGGTTTCCAGATTGTGCGCGAGCACCTCGGGGCGCGAGGAGAAGACCTCGGCCAGCTGATCGGGATCGGCGTTGAAGTCGGGGATGAGCAGTTCGACGCCGGTGTTCGGGTTGAGTTGCTTGATGGCGCGGACGGTTTCGGCGTAGAGCCACGCGCCGCCGTCTTCCAGGTCGTCGCGGGCGACGCCGGTGATGGTCGAATAGCGCAGACCCATCGCCTGCACGCTCTCGGCGACCCGGCGGGGCTCGTCGCGGTCGAGTGCGGCCGGCTTGCCGGTGTCGATCTGGCAGAAGTCGCAGCGCCTCGTGCACTGCTCGCCGCCGATGAGGAAGGTGGCTTCGCGATCTTCCCAGCACTCGAAGATGTTGGGACAGCCCGCTTCCTCGCACACCGTATGCAGGCCCTCGCGTTTGACCAGTCCCTTGAGTTCGGTGTACTCCGGGCCCATCTTGGCCTTGGTGCGAATCCATTGAGGTTTGCGCTCGATCGGGGTCTCCGCGTTGCGCGCCTCGATGCGTAGCAGTTTGCGTCCTGCTGGTGCTGAAGCTGAGGTCACCGAACCGATGCTACGCCCGGTGTTTTCCCCCGCCGCCGCGCCATCGGTCACCGCGGTCACGCGCCGACGCCCGGTGCGGGCTGCGGTGTGACGCGCACGATGTCGTGCGCGGTCACCGGAAGTTCGCCGTCGAGCGCGCGGATGATCGCGTCGGTGACCGCGGGCTTGACCTCGGCCACCGTCACTTCGCGGCCGAGCTCGCGGGTCAGCGTGGTGACGCCTGCGTCACGGATGCCGCACGGCACGATCGCCTGGAAGCCGTCGAGTGCGGAATTGCAGTTCAGCGAAATGCCGTGCAGGGCAACGCCACGCTGCACACGCACACCGATGGCGGCGATCTTGCGTTCGGCGAAGAGCTCGGTCGCGGGCAGCCATACGCCCGATCGGCCCTCGATGCGGCCGCAGGTCAGGCCGAGCTCGGTGCACACGGTGATCAGCGCTTCCTCCAGCCTGCGCACGTACTGCACCACGTCCACCGGTTCCGCGAGCCGCACGATCGGATAGCCGACGAGCTGGCCCGGCCCGTGCCAGGTGATCTTGCCGCCACGATCGACCTCGACCACCGGGCTGCCGTCGATCGGCAGATCCTCGGCCTCGGTGCGCCGGCCCGCCGTGTACACCGACGGGTGCTCGAGCAGCAGCAGGTGATCGTTTCCGACGCCGTCGGCCCGCTCGGCGGCGATGTTGCGCTGCAGGTCCCAGGCACTGTGGTAGTCGATGAGTCCGAGATCCTTGACCACGATCGGGGTCGTGTCGAATCTGGCGGACCACGTGGTGCGCGTGTCGTTCACGTCCTCGACGGTACGCTCAGCCGGCTCACAGGTTCTACCGATGTGGTGTGGGGGATGCCACACGGTAACCGGCTCGATCACCGGCTCTCGCACGACAGCTGCCCGAGACGGCTGGACGCCGCTCGGGTCGATAGCTCGGGGTTGGCAGGCAGCTAGTGCGGGTCGATAGGCAACGTCAATTGCATCAGCGTCAGGTCCATCCAGCGCTCGAACTTCCAGCCCACCTGCGGGAGTTCGCCGACGATGTGGAAGTCGAAGCGTTCGTGCAATGCGATCGACCCGGTGTTGCTCGATTCGATCGCAGCGATCATCGCGTGCACGGTGCCGCTGGCGCGCGCCCGCGCGACCAACTCGGTGAGTAGTGCGGTGGCGACCCCGCGCCGCTGGAATCGGTCTGCGACGTACACCGAGTTCTCCACCGAGAACCGGTAGCCGGACTTGGGCCGCCACGGGCCGTAGCTGGCATAACCGGCGACTTCGCCGTCGATGTCGGCAACGAGAATCGGCATTCCGGCGGCGGTGCGGGTCCGGAACCAGGCTTGCCGCTCGTCGAGGCCGACCTGCTCCTCGTCCCAAATGGCCGTGGAGGTGGCGATATTCGCGTTGTGGATCTCCAGCACCGACGGCAGATCGCCTTCGTGTGCGTCGCGGACAACCAGCACCGGTCGCGCTTGCAGTTCGGTCATCGCTCATCTCCCTCGCGACCCAACGTCGCCGCGAGCGCGGCGCCGATGGTCTGGTGCTGGAACGGATAGCCCGCTTCCTCGAGTGCGGTGGGGATGGCTCGTGGTCCGTGCAGGATCGCCTCCTGCGCGAACTCACCGATCAGCGCGCGCAGCGCGAACGCGGGCACCACCACGGGGGTCGGACGGTGCAGTGCCCGGCCGAGCGCGCGGTTGAATTCGGCGTTGGTGACCGGCGCCGGTCCGACCGCGTTGATCGGTCCGGAGATCGTGTCGTCGGTGAGTGCGAAGATGATTGCGCCGATCTCGTCGTCCATCGAGATCCACGGCGTGTACTGCCTGCCGTTGCCGAGTCGGCCGCCGAGGCCGAGCGAATACAGCGGCTGCAGCATGCCGAGCATGCCGCCACTGTGCGACAACACCACGGCACTACGCAGTAACACCGTGCGAACGCCGGCGGCGGTGGCGGGTTCGGTCGCGGCCTCCCAATCGCGGCACAGGGTGGCGAGGAAACCCGCACCGGCGGGCGAGGTTTCGTCGACGACGCGGTCGCCGGTCTCGCCGCCGTAGTAGTGCACGCCGCTGCCGTTGACCAGCACCGGAACGCCTGCTGCGGCGACAGCGTTGGCGAGCACATCGGTCGGGGTGATTCGGCTGTCGCGCAGTTCCTGTTTGTAACTGCCGTTCCAGCGCCGGCGCCCGATGCTCGCGCCGCACAAGTTGACCACCGCGTCCGCGCCGCGCAGGGCCCGCTCGTCCAATTCGGCGCGAGCGGGATCCCACACGTACTCGTCCGGGGCCGCGGCCGGACGCCGAACGAGGCGGGCGACGTCATGCCCGTCGCGGCGAAGTGCCACGACGAGCGCCGTCCCGATCAGTCCGGACGAACCGGCGATCACCACCTTCATGCGTGACAGTCCGACCTTCCCGAATTACAGGCCGAGATCAGCTTCGAACGCCGCTTCCTCGAGCCGGTGCCGGATCGTGGTCAGGAACCGACCCGCGTCGGCGCCATCGATGAGGCGGTGATCGTAGGTGAGCGGCAGGTAGCACATCGAACGGACGCCGATGGACTCGTTGCCCGTCTCGTCGGTGACGACCACAGGGCGCTTGACGATGGCACCCGTGCCGAGCATGCCCGCCTGCGGCGGCAGCAGGATCGGGGTGTCGAACAGTGCGCCCTGGCTGCCGATATTGGTGATGGTGAAGGTGCCACCCGCCAACTCGTCGGGCTTGAGGCCGCCGTTGCGCGCGCGGTTGGCGATGTCCGCGATGGCACGCGCCAGCCCGGCCAGCGACAGGTCGCTCGCGTTGTGGATCACCGGGGAGAGCAGACCCTGCTCGGTGTCGACGGCAATGCCGAGGTGCACCGAAGCGTGGTAGGTGATCTCCTTGGTGCCCTCGTCGTAGCTGGCGTTGACGTTCGGGTGCACGCCGAGCGCCTCGACGACCGCCTTGGCGAAGAACGGCAGGAACGTCAGGTTGACGCCCTCACGCTCCTTGAACGACGCCTTCGCGAGGCTGCGCAGCGCGGCGATCTTGGTGACGTCCGCCTCGTGCACCTGGGTCAGCTGCGCGCTGGTCTGCAGCGATTCCCTGGTCTTGGTCGCGGTGATCTGCCGGATGCGGCTGGCCTTCTGCACAGTGCCACGCAGGTGCGCGAGCTGTGACTGCGCCGCGGCCGGTGCTGCTGCGGGCGCCTTGACGGCCGGTGCGGGCGCCGACGGTGCGGCGGCCGGTGCCTTCTTGGCTTCCGCGGCGGCGAGCACATCCTGCTTGCGGATGCGTCCGCCGACACCGGAACCGGTCAGTGCCGTCAGGTCGACGGCGTTCTCCTCGGCCAGCTTGCGGACCAGGGGAGTGACATACGGGGTTGCGCCGTTGCCGGAGGAATCCGCGGCGGGCGCAGCAGCCACAGCGGCCGGAACCGGAGCGGGCTTGGGTGCCGCAGGTGCGGGTGCCGGAGCGGCGGCTGCGGGAGCAGGCGCGGGTGCCGGAGCCGGAGGAGCCGGTGCCGGGGCGGGTGCAGGTGCCGCAGGTGCGGGCGCCGGTGCCGGTGCAGCCGGGGCTGCGGCGGCCGGAGACCCGGTGCCGACGACGCCGAGCTGTCCACCGACCGCGACAACGTCGTCTTCCTGCGCGGTGATCTCCAGCAGGGTGCCTGCGACGGGCGACGGGATCTCGGTGTCCACCTTGTCGGTGGAGACCTCGAGCAGCGGCTCGTCGACGGCGATCTGGTCACCGACGGCCTTCAGCCAGCGGGTGACGGTGCCCTCGGTGACCGATTCGCCGAGTTCCGGCATCTTGACCGGGGTACCCGATCCGGCGGCCGCCGCGGGCGCGGCAGGTGCCGCAGGTGCGGGTGCCGCTGCGGCGACCGGCGCGGGAGCCGGTTCGGGCGCGGGAGCCGGTGCCGGGGCGGGTGCTTGCGCGGCTTCGGGGGCAGGAGCTGCGGCGGGCGCGGGGGCTTCACCGGCTTCGCTGATCACGCCGAGTTCACCGCCGACCTCGACCACATCATCTTCTTGGGCGACGATCTTCGACAACACGCCCGCGGTTGGCGACGGGATCTCGGTGTCGACCTTGTCGGTGGAGACCTCGAGCAGTGGCTCGTCGACCTCGACCGTGTCTCCTTCCTGCTTCAGCCACCTTGTCACCGTTCCCTCGGTGACGCTCTCACCAAGAGCCGGCATCTGGACGGAGAAGGCCATGTCCGTTGACTCCTCTGACTGCTCGACGGGTTCTACAACAGTTGATCTCTCTGCGAGCACGCATCGCGGGTTGCGATGAATGCTCGAAAGCCACCGATCATTGTGCGTGGCACCGGAGATCCGTGTGGTTCTTGTACCGCGTTCCATCCTTGCACCCGTCCGCTTCTCACGTAGCACAGGGCAGCGAACTGCACAGAGCTGGCAAGATGGGAAGACCGGTGACGAACGATTCCCGGTGTGGGACAGGAGGTCGACTGCGGTGGGTTTGCTGGATCGTTTTCGTGGTGCCGCAGCCCGGGGCAGCGGCGTTCTACGTGCGGGTTCCCCGCATAGCGACGATGCCCGCTATCTGGCTCAGTGGGTGCGCACCCACGCCGGGGTCGAGGGATACATCGAACCGAAAACCACAGTGACCGACGTCACTGTCGTGCTTATTGCCGTTGATGGGGAATGGACCCGTCGGGTGGTCGGTGAGCGCGGAGCGCAGCGGCTTGCCGGAGATTTGCACATCCCGGTCTACGACGTGCGCAAAACCGGCTATCCGCAACGGATGCGCGATTACGACGCCAAGAAGCGCATCGAGCGACAGCGCGCGATGGAGCAGGATCTGCGCGATCTGTAGGTTCCGGCCCGCAGTTTCGTTCAATATGTTCACCCGCACGGCCCGACCGAAGGTCGCCCGGTGCCCGTGTGCGGCGGATCGGGCGACCTTCGGACGGCGTCGGGATGACTACTCGGCGGCGATGTTCTCGATCACCGCGATGAGGGTGCGAACCGGGACACCGGTGCCGCCCTTGCCGATGTAGCCGAACGGACCACCGGTGTTGTAAGCCGGGCCCGCGACATCCAGGTGCGCCCACTGCACGCCCTCGGGCACGAACTCCTTGAGGAACAGCGCTGCCGAAAGCATGCCGCCCCAGCGGTGCGGCGCGACATTGGCCAGGTCGGCGATCTTGGAGTTCAGGTCCGCGCGCAGTTCCGTGGGAAGCGGCATGGCCCAGCCGTTTTCGCCGACCTCGCGGGAGATCTTCGCGACCCGGTCACGGAACTCGTCGGTACCCATCACGCCGGGGGTCCTGGTGCCGAGCGCGACCATCTGGGCGCCGGTCAGGGTCGCCACGTCGATGAGGTAGTCGGGTTCGTCCTCGCCGGCCCGCACGATCGCGTCGGCGAGGATGAGACGGCCCTCGGCATCGGTATTGAGCACCTCGACGGTGGTGCCGCCGTACTGGGTGAGCACATCGCCGGGGCGCTGTGCGGTGGCCGACGGCATGTTCTCGGCCATCGGGACGGTCGCGGTGACGGTGACCGGCAGACCGAGGCGGGCGGCCAGCAGTGTGGTGGCGACGACCGCGGCGGCGCCCGCCATGTCCGAGGTCATGTTCTCCATGTTCTGCGCGGGCTTGATGGAGATGCCGCCGGTGTCGAAGGTGATGCCCTTGCCGATCAGCGCGACCTTCTTGGGACCGCCCGCGTAGGTGATCCGGACCAGGCGCGGCGGGCGCGATGAACCCTTGCCGACGCCGAGCACGCCACCGAAACCCCCTGCCTCCAAGGCCTGTTCGTCGAGCACCTCGACCTCGAGCCCGGCCGCCTCGGCCAACACCTGCGCACGCGCGGCGAATTCGGCGGGGAAGAGATGGCTCGGCGGGGTGTTGACGAAATCCCGGGCGGTGGCGACGGCCTCGGCGACCAGTTGCGCCTTGATCAGCGCTGCCTCGCCGAATTCCGGCTCCGGCACCAGCAGCTCGACCCTGGCCACCGGGCGCTCGTCCGGCTTCGGCGCGGACTTGCCCGACTTGAACGGCGTAAACGCGTACGCGCCGAGGTAGAAGCCCTCGGCGGCGGCGCCGAGGTCGAGGCCCGAGAGGGTGGTCGCCACCAGTT
Source organism: Nocardia sp. NBC_01009 (assembly GCF_045208035.1). NCBI lineage: Bacteria > Bacillati > Actinomycetota > Actinomycetes > Mycobacteriales > Nocardiaceae > Nocardia > Nocardia sp. NBC_01009. The sequence continues at coordinate 3,441,378 of NZ_CP108695.1, forward strand.
CGGTCCCGGACAGCGCACGCGCCGCGACACCGGCCGAGCGGCGGATCTGCTCGGCGTCGACCTTGTCGGGCGCGCCGAGGCCGACCGCGAGCACGCTGGTCACCCCGTCCAGCCCCGCGGGCGCGGGCACCCTGGACAATTCCTCGGCCTTGCCCTTCGCACCGACCGCGCCGAGCTGGTCCAGCAACTCCGCGCGGATGTCGGCGTCGAGCACATCACTGAACAGGTCATCGGGCGCGATCGCCGGGCCGTTCTCCGAGGAGGTCAATCCGATGACGAGCACATCGGTGTCGGGCCCGACGGTTTGTGTGCGAGCCAGTTCCGGTCCTAGTGAACGATCTGCAACAGCGGTCATGGGCACAGGCTATTGGGTGAGCGGCAGGTGGCGCATCGCGACGCCGTCGAGCAGCAATTCGAGTCCGGTCTCCAGCAGGGCGTCGAAATTGAGATCCAGGCCGGTGGGAGCGTTGGTGAAGAGTCGGTGCAGCACTGGTCGGGTGGTGGGGTCCAGGAGTTCCGGGAACTCGCCGCGCAGCGCATCCGACCAGGCGCGTGGTTCCACACCGCCGATCCGGTCCGCCCGCTCGGAGCTCCACAGCAGTGCGAGGCCCTGGACCAGACCGGAGACCGACAGGTAGATCGCGAGCATCTGCTCGGGCGGCAGACCGGGGCGATCCAGGGCCGACAGGGTGCGTTCCACGATGTCGAACAGGGCGGGCCCCAGTGGTGGGCGGGTGCGCGCGAGGACCGTCAGCATCCACGGGTGCCTGCGGTAGAGCCGCCACTCTTCGCGTGCCTCGTGCGTGAGCCGGGCCCGCCAGTCCGTCGAATGTGCCGGGGGTGGCGGGATTTCGGCGAGCACGAGTTCGGCCATCGCGGCAAGCAATGCCTCGCGGTCGGGAAAGTGGCGGTACAGGCTCGCTGTCGCGATACCGAGGTCGCCTGCCAAACGGCGCATCGAGAGCCCATCGATGCTGTCCTTGTCGGCTACCTCGACGGCGGCGCGCACGATGCCGACCGTGGTGAGGCGGGCGGGCCGCGCGGTGCGCCGCGGCGCCATCACCGCATCGCGGCGTGACCGGTAGGCGCGGGCCTGACACGACCGCGAGCAATAGCGGCGGCGGCGACCCTTCATCGGCTGCAGGAGCTGCCCGCCGCAGGTCGCACACCTCATCACGTTCCTCATTTCGACACACGAATCAGTGTGACGAAATGCTAGCAAAACCCATGTGCTGTCCATACCTTGGCGAAAGCACACACTGTTCCGAGCGTGAGGACAACAGATGGAAACAACGTTGACGGTCCGGCGCGGCGATGTCGGCCGGCGCGATGCGCTGATCGAGGCCTTCGTCGCGGGTGGCGTGGACGAGGCGGTAAGTGCATGGGTGCTCGAAGGGTATTCGGTCGAGCAGTTCCAGGCCGGCTACGTGCCTGCCCTGATCGACAGCGCATTGGGCGAGGACGAGGTGTGGACCGCGGGCCTCGACGACGAGATATGGGCGGTGTCGGTCTGGCAGGTTGTCACGTCGGTGACACGATTCGAGTCCGAAGCCACCAAAGCCAGGGAACGCGCCGACGCTCTGCCCGACCTGCGCCCGCTACAGCGCGCAGCCACTGTGATGGAACTGCTCGCAAGCGAACATCCCCGAGAGTTCCCGCACCGCTATCTCCAGGTGATCCTCACGGTGCCACAGCATCGCGGCAAAGGCGCAGGCGCCGCGCTCCTCGGCGACCGGTTGAAAGCCGCCTCCGATGCGGGCGTCCCGGCATTCCTGGAAGCCAGTACCGAACGTTCGGCCCGTCTGTACACCCGCTGCGGTTTCGTGCGTGACAGCGTGACGCACACGCTGCCCGAGGACGGACCGACGTTGATCCCGATGTGGTTTCGAGGCTGACGACGCAACCCGGATCAACAGCAGGTACGGGCCGGAGGGCGAATCCGCCGGGGTTAAGCTCCCGTGGTGACCGATACGAACCTGCTGCAAGGCCCGATCCATGGTGTTCACGTCGAGCTCGGGGCGAGTTTCGCGCCGTTCGGCGGGTGGGAAATGCCGGTGTCGTATGCGGGCACGGTTGCCGAGCATCAGGCCGTCCGCACGACGGTCGGATTGTTCGATGTCAGCCACCTCGGCAAGGCGACCGTGCGCGGTGCCGGCGCTGCCGAGTTCGTGAATTCGGCGCTCACCAACGACCTCGGCCGTATCCGTCCGGGCAAGGCGCAGTACACCCTGTGCTGTGCGTCCAACGGCGGTGTGATCGACGATCTGATCGCTTACTACGTCAGCGATGACGAGATCTTCCTCGTCCCCAACGCCGCCAACACCGCCGCGGTGGTCGCCGAGCTGCAGAAGGCGGCGCCCGAAGGCATCACGGTGACCGACGAGCATCGCGAATATGGGGTGTTCGCGGTGCAGGGACCGCGTTCGACCGAGGTGCTCGCCGCGCTCGGGCTGCCCACCGACATGGAGTACATGGCCTACGCCGACGCCGAGTGGGATGGTCGACCGGTTCGGGTGTGCCGCACCGGTTACACCGGCGAGCACGGCTTCGAACTGCTGCCCCGATGGGCAGATGCCGAGCCGCTGTTTCGTGCTCTCGTCGAACAGGTGCGTGCCGCCGACGGTCAGCCCGCCGGTCTCGGCGCCCGCGACACCCTGCGCACCGAAATGGGTTATCCGCTGCACGGACACGAACTGTCACCGGAGATCTCGCCGATGCAGGCGCGCACCGGCTGGGCCGTCGGCTGGAAAAAGCCCGAGTTCTGGGGAAAAACCGCACTGGAGCAGGAGAAGTCGGCGGGCCCACGCCGAATCCTGTTGGGCCTGAAGGCACTCGACCGCGGCGTGCTGCGCCAAGGCCAGACGGTGCTGCGCGACGGCGAACCGGTCGGCGAAACCACCTCGGGCACCTTCTCGCCCACCTTGAAGATCGGCATCGCCCTCGCGCTCCTCGACACCGAAGCCGACCTGCAGCCCGGCACCGAGGTAGAGGTCGACGTCCGCGGCCGTCGGCTCCGCTGCGAAATCATCCGCCCGCCCTTCGTCGAAACCAACACCAAGTAGGTCCGCGTGGGCGGCGATCAGGTCGTCGCATACGCGGCGCCCGGTATGTCGAGGTCCGTGCAGCCATCGTCGAAACCCGCGCGTCACCTGTGTCCGTACTGCGGAAGCGCAGGCCGGATGATCGGCCCGCCGGCTCCTGCTCGGCGCGCGCCGGTGCCGGATCGGCTGGTTCGGATGTGGGTTGTCCGGCGTCGGCTGCCGGGACGCATTGCGGCAGGATCGGGCGTTCGCACACCCGGTGCACGGCGTGTCGGGTGACAAGTTGCTATGTGATCGAGCCGAAAACGGGATGTCTGTGCAGGCTTGCGGAACAGGCGTACACCGGGGAATCGGCGCCCGATAGGATCAGGCTCATGACCGTTGCCGCACAGTTCACCCGTGTTCCGCATCCCGCGCCCACCCCGGCGCAGCGGGTACAGGAGATCCTCGCGGCACCCGGGTTCGGGCGGTTCTTCACCGACCACATGGTGTCGATCGACTACACCGAGGCCGAAGGCTGGGGCAACGCCCGCATCGAGCCGTACGGGCCACTACCCCTGGATCCGGCGACGATGGTGTTCCACTACGGCCAAGCCATCTTCGAGGGTCTGAAGGCCTACCGTCAGAACGACGGCAGCATCTCCTGCTTCCGCATCGACGCGAACGCCGCACGGTTCCGCAAGTCCGCGCGCCGCATGGCGATGGCGGAATTGCCGGAGGAGCTGTTCATCGAATCGGTGCGGCAACTGCTGGAGCTCGACGGCGGCTGGGTGCCCGCGGCGGGCGGCGAGGAGTCGCTCTACCTGCGCCCGTTCATGTTTGCCACCGAGGCAGGTCTCGGTGTGAAGCCCGCGACGGCCTACAAGTACCTGCTGCTCGGTTCGCCTGCGGGCGCGTACTTCCCGCGCGGCGTCAAGCCGGTGCGGGTGTGGCTGTCCACCGAATACGTGCGTGCCGCGCCCGGCGGAACCGGTGAGGCCAAGGTCGCGGGCAACTACGCTGCTTCGCTCCTCGCCCAGGCGCAGGCCTCCGAAAAGGGCTGCGACCAGGTGGTCTGGCTGGACGCCTGCGAACGCCGCTACGTCGAGGAAATGGGCACCAACAACCTGTTCTTCGTCTTCGGCTCCGGCTCGGACGCGCGCCTGGTGACCCCGGAACTGTCCGGTTCGCTGCTGCCGGGGATCACCCGCGACTCCCTGCTCACCCTGGCCGCCGACGCGGGCTACCCGGTCGAGGAGCGCAAGGTCTCGGTCGAGGAATGGCGCAAGGGCGCCGAATCCGGTGAGATCACCGAGGTTTTCGCCTGCGGCACCGCCGCCGTGATCACCCCTGTCGGCTGGGTCCGTTCCGCCGACGACGAATTCGCCATCGGCGGAGGCGAACCCGGCGAGGTCACCATGGCCCTGCGCGACACCCTCACCGGCATCCAACGCGGCACCTTCGCCGACATCCACGGCTGGATGCGCGGCATGTAACCCGCGGACCCACCCGGGTCCGCAACCCAGGACGGCGCCATCGCGCTGCCCCACGATCTCCGTCTCTGTGGCATCCGTGCCGCAGCGAAAACCAGCGGCGCCATGTCTCGGCGACAGTGGAGTCCGCTGGTCACTTGCGGGCCGCATTGTCCCCGCTTCCCGTGGTGAGGTCGGTGAGTGGCACACCATGGCGGTTGCCACTCGCGGTGTGGCGCATCCATGCGCCACTCACCGTTCGAAGGGCTTCCTTCCTGCCCTCTGCCGATGAAACAGGACATGGCGCGTCTCCCGCTGTCTACCGCAGCCATGTCCCGTTGGTCGCGAGCACCAGTCTGTGGGTGGCACACCATGGTGCTCGCGTAGTCGCGACCGTGTGCCGCTCGAGGTCTGAGGTCAGCTGGGCATGAACATGTGCCATTCGTCGAGGGTTTTGGGGCGCATGACGTAGTTGGTGTCTTTGACCGACGCGAGGGGGGCCGAGGGTTCTTGGGAGTACCAGTGGCCCGGGTAGACGATGGGGTTGCCGGGGAGGTCGGCGAGGTTGCGCAGGCTGCGGAACATTTCGTCGGAGTCGCCGCCGGGGAAGTCGGTGCGGCCGCAGCCGTCGACGAAGAGGGTGTCGCCTGCGATGAGGCGGTCGTCGAACAGGAAGCACTGGCTGCCGGGGGTGTGGCCGGGGGTGTGCAGGAGTTCGATGTCGAAGGCGCCGACGGTGACCTTGTCGCCGTGCTGGTGGCCGGTGAGCTCGCTGGGCGCGATGCCGGTGACGTTGGCGACCCAGGACAGTTCCTCGGCATTGACATGCACTGGGACACTCGTCTTTTCGAGCAGCTCGCGCACGCCGCGCAGGGTGAATCCGAGCATGGTGCCGCCCACATGGTCGGGGTGGTGGTGGGTGGCGAGCACGCCGGTCATTCGCAGCCCGTCGCCTTCGACGATGTCGACCAGGTCGCCCGCCGCGTACGCCGGATCAACCACCAGGCATTCCCCGGTCTCGCGATCGCCGATCAGATAGGCGAAATTCCGCATCTGCGTCGCGATCGGATCACCTACGGCGAAGTCCCGCCCGGACAACAACTGACGAAAATACAGGCGCTCGGAAGACATACCGCACACCTTATTGCCCGGCCCAGACGATTCGTCCGGCGCGGCCGGAAAAATTCCAGTGACCCAGACTGTATTGTCCGACACCCGGCCCTCGGTCCAACGCGAGCGGTCAAGCGCGGAATGCGAGGGCTGCTGCGGTCAGGGCGACCGAGATCTCCAGGGTGGCACCGAGGATGTCGCCGGAGAGGCCGCCGAATCGGCGGACACAGTGTCCGACCAGCAGGGCCGAGACGGTTAGTGTCAGGAAGACGACGAGCGGGCCGAGCCACCGATAGTGGGGGACGACCGACAGCCCTGCGGTGATCGCGGCTGCTGCCCACACTATGACGATGAGCCTGGATTGGGTTCCCGCGACGAGGGCCCCGAATCCGGCGTCGGGTGCGGCGTCGATGCCCTGCCTGCACGCGAGCACCACCACGATCCGGCCGACGACCACCGCGAGAATCACCGCAAACCAGCGCTCGGCCTGGGCCAGCGCAGCGAACGAAAATGCCTGGATGCCAATGGAAAACACGACGGCCGCGACTCCGAAGGGCCCGACGCCGCCGGATTTCATGATCTGCCTTGCGCGTTCGGGCGGTCTGTAACTGCCCAGTCCGTCCATGGTGTCGGCGAGGCCGTCCAGATGCATGCCCCGGGTGAGCAACGCCAACGCCGCGACCACGAGCAGCCCGGCCAGCGGCGCGGCCACCCCCGCCCAGATCAGCACCCACAACAGCCCGGCGGCCGCGGCGCCGAGCACGCCACCGACCAATGGCGCCAAAGCAATTGCTTGGCCGGCCGTCGCACGGTCCACGGTGTCCGGCCCTCGGACCGGCACCACCGTCAGCCAGGAAACCGCCAGCCGCAACTCGTTCATGCGCACCGACCCAGCCGCGGTTGCCGGCCGTTCATTTCGTCAGATCCGGCTTCGTGTCCGGTGATTCGTGCACCGTGCCGTCGGCGGAGACGCCCGTACTGCTGTCGGATGCGCTGGACGGAACTGCAGTGCCCGAGGATCCCCCCTCATCGTCGCCGTTCGCGTCCGCATTCGCGCCGGACACGCTGTCCTCCGCCGCCGGTTCGGCCGTGCTGACGCCCGCTTCGGCGAACGTTGCCATGTCGGCGAGGGTGGCGACGGCGGCGCGCAGGATGGGGAGGGCAGTCAGTGCGCCGGAGCCTTCGCCGAGGCGCATGTTCAGGTCGAGCAGTGGTTCGAGGCGCAATCGGGTGAGAGCCAGGGTGTGAGCGGGTTCGGTGGAGCGATGGCCTGCGAGCCACCATGCGCTGGCGCCCGCGGCCAGGTCTTCGGCGACCAGTGCGGCGGCGGTGACGACCACGCCGTCGAGGATGACGGGAGTGCGGCGGGCGGCCGCCTGGGCCAGAAAGCCTGCCATGGCGGCGAAATCGGCGCCTGCGGCAACGCGCAGCAGCTCGACGGGATCTTTGGCGACGGGGCGGGCGCGGCGCATGGCATCGCGAATCGCGGCGACCTTGCGCGCCCAGCCGTCATCGTCGACGCCGGTGCCGCGCCCGACCGCGGCAACCGGTTCGGTGTCGGTGAGGGTCGCGATGAGCACGGTCGCGGGCGTGGTATTGCCGATTCCCATGTCGCCGGCGATGAGCAGGTCTGCGCCCGCGTCGATTTCCTCGTCGGCGATCGCGATGCCTGCCGAGAGCGCCGCCTGTACTTCCTCGGTGCTGAGCGCGTCCTCGCGGTCGATGGCCCCGCTGGATCGGCGCACCTTGTGCTTGCCGATCTGCGAATCGGTGTCGGTGTCGACGGAGATATCGGCCACCCGGACGGTCGCACCTGCCACCGCAGCCAGCGCGTTCACCGCGGCGCCGCCGCCCAGGAAATTGGCGACCATCTGCGCGGTCACCTCGCTCGGATACGCCGACACCCCGTGCCGAGCGACACCGTGATCGCCCGCGAACACCACAACGCGGGCCCGCTCGAACTGCTTCGGCGGGCACACGCCCTGACATGCCGCCACCCAGTTGCCCAGTTCCTCGAGCCGTCCCAGCGCACCACCGGGTTTGGTCAGCTGCGCCTGCCGCTGCTGCGCTGCCGCCCGAATCTGCGCGTCAGGCGCCGCAACCGGTCCGAATCCGTGTGTCACTGTCGAGCCTTTCGGGGTCAGGGCAGTTCGTTCCTACGCCGCCTCATACTGCCCGCCCCGGATACTGCCGCGCACATCGCCCGGTTCCCACTATTTGAGGTGGATGGGCAGGCCCGCGACGACCAAGAAGGCTTCGTCGCAGATGGCGGAGAGGCGCTGGTTGAGGGTGCCGATTTCGTCGCGGAACAGGCGACCGGATCGGGTGGCGGGGATGACGCCCATCCCGACCTCGGGGCTGACGATCACCAGTCGGTGCGCATAGGCCTCGACCGCTTCGACGAATGCGTCGGTGTCGGGGGCGATGGTGCCGCGTGGGGATTCCCAGGCGGCACGGGCGTCGATGCGTGCGGTGAGCCAGGTGCCGACGTCGTCGATCAAGGTCGCGCCGGCCGCGGCAGCGCTCGCCGAATCGGTGAGAACCGCTGTGGGATCGGCACTTTCGACAACCGTCCAGTCGGCCGGCCTGCGGTCGCGATGCCGGGCGATGCGTTCGGCGAAGTCGAGATCGGCGGGATCGAGGACCGCGGTGGCGAGATAACGCACCGGCCCCGGGTCGGCCGCCAGCGCTTCCGCGAACGCGGATTTGCCGGACCGGGCACCACCCAGGACCAATGTCCTGCGGGTGCGGCGCACGCGCCTGGGAGTGGGTGAGCTGTCCGACACGTGCGCAACCGTATCAACGCCGGCCGCATCGGGCCTGGTCTGCCCAGCTGATCGGCCGGGCGCTCCGACCGGTGCGCGCGGACCGACGCCGAGCGTGGAAGGGCGATTACGCGCTGTCTGCTTCAGCGGTCGGATGTCCACCGAAGCGGCGGCGGTACTCGGTGGGGGCGATGCCGACGATGCGTTGGAAGTGGTGACGTAGGAGGGCGCCGGAGCCGAAGCCGGCTTGGGCGGCGATGTGTTCCAGGCCGTCGGCGGTGTCTTCCAGGAGGTGCTTCGCGTAGAGGACGCGCTGGTTGGTCAGCCACTTCACCGGGGTGGTTCCGGTCTCGGCGGCGAAGCGGCGGGCGAAGGTTCTCGTCGACATCACCGAGCGACCGGCGAGATCGTCGATGGTGTGCTGGAGTTCGAGGTTCTCGCTCATCCATTGCAGCGTGGCGCTGAGGCTGTCGGAAGTGCACGCGGCAACGGGCCGCTCGATGAACTGGCGTTGCCCTCCGTCGCGTTGCGGCGGCACCACCATGCGCCGCGCGATGCCGTTGGCGGCGGCGCTGCCGATCTCTCTGCGCACCAGATGCAGGCAAGCGTCGATGCCCGCGGCGGTGCCCGCGCTGGTGATCAGGTTGCCCTCGTCGACGAACAGGACGTCCGGGTCGACGGTGGTCTCGGGGAACATTTCGGCGAGTTGGTCCACATAGCGCCAGTGCGTGGTGCACTTGCGGCCGTCGAGGAGTCCGGCCGCACCGGCGAGGAACACGCCCGAGCAGACCGTGAGAATGATCGCCCCCGCGTCGGCGGCCGCCCGGACGCCTTCGACGATGCGAGGATCGAGCCCGGGGCCGAGCAGGGAGGCGTGGAATGCGGGAATCGCCACGAGGTCGGCTCCGCGCAGTTCCGCCAATCCGTACTCCGGCGTGACGGTGACGCCGGGCGTGGTGGAGTGCAAGGGCTTGCCCGGTTCGGCGCCGCACACACGGAAGTCGAAGGCAGGCAGTCCGTCGGAGGTCCGGTCCAGGCCGAAAACCTCACAGACGACCCCGAATTCGAACATGGCGAGGGGGCCGGTGGTGACAACGGCGACCTTGGACAACATGGATTCAGTGTAACTGGCTGAATCTTTACGAACAATGTCAGTACAGCCACTTTCGGCTGAAAGTGGGCGAGCGCAAAATTACTGCCATGATTACTTTCCTCGTTGTCCTCGCCCTCATCGTCGGTTTCGCAGTCGTCATCGCGCAAGGTTGCGGCCACTTCGGATCGTCGAACATCGTCGACCGTGACGTTCAGCGTCAACAGGCCGAACTGTCGGCGATGTTCGGTCGGATGTCGCACCACCGATGAAACCGGGCGAAAACCCGAAGCTCGCGCCCGAGCTACCGACAGCACACAGCAGACCGGCCCGACGCTGTACGCGCCGGGCCGGTCTGCTGTGTGGATCTATACGGCGTCGCCCGGAGTGACCCGGGGCTTCGGCGCCCGCATTTTGCGGATCTGGGACGCGCGCACGAAGGCGTACCAGCCGAGCCGGTAGCCGGTGTCGGTGCTGTCGGGGAACCGCTCGCGGACCCGGTTGTTCACGATCCGGCCGAGCAGGAAGCCCTCTGCCATCATGAATGCCATCATGACCAGCATTGCCAGGGTGACGATGGTCTGCAGCGCGGGCGCGACGAACATCGACAGGATCAGCACCAACGCCATCGGCATGAACAGGCCGACGAGGTTGCGCCTGCCGTCGACGATGTCACGGACGAACGCGCGCACCGGGCCTTGATCGCGTGGCAGGAGGTATTTGTCCTCGCCTGCGAGCATCCTGGCGCGCCGCTCCTGGGCGGCGAGACGCCGCTCGGAGGAGGCCGCTTTGCGGTCTTCCCTGCTGCCGCGAGTGGCCTTGCGCCGGGCGCGGGCCTCCTTCGCGGTGAGTGGTGCGGGAGCGACCGGACCGCGGCGCTTGCCTTGCGCGTCACGACGTTTCGGAGTGGGACGGCCCTTGCCCTCGGTGGCCGGGGCCGCCGTCCGGGTGGAGCCCGCGGCCGAGCCGCCGTTCGAGCCCGCCGTCACTTCGGCGCTCTCGTCGGTGGTGCTGGACTCGCCGCGACGGAACAATTTCACAGCGACCAGGCTATTCGATGCGGTACTCGGCAGGAAATGCGGTCGGTTCCGCGAGCGTGCGAGGGGTGCCCGGCGTGCCGCCGCTCACACACGACAGTCGTGTGCTCCGTCCGCGGGCGATGATGGCAAGATAGGGAATAGCAGCCTGCGGAATGGTGTTGACAGCCACGAGCCGTGTGCTGTTCACGGGTTGAACACAGCTGTCCCTAGGAGAGTTCATGACTGTGCAGAACGAGACCGAAACCCACGGTGCGACGCTGACCGAAGCGGCCGCCCTGAAGGCGAAGGCGCTGCTCGACCAGGAGGGTCGCGACGACCTGGCACTGCGCATCGCGGTGCAGCCCGGTGGTTGTGCCGGCCTGCGCTACCAGCTCTTCTTCGACGACCGCTCGCTCGACGGTGACCTCGTCGCGGACTTCGGCGGCGTCACGCTGGCGGTCGACCGGATGAGCGCCCCCTACGTGCAGGGTGCCTCGATCGATTTCGTCGACACCATCGAGAAGCAGGGCTTCACGATCGACAACCCGAACGCCACCGGCTCGTGCGCCTGCGGCGATTCGTTCAACTGAGGACAGAGAGCGGCTTCTCCTGCTGACGCGGCTGGGCTCGCCCGCATCCCGGCGCACCATCGGTGCCACCGGATTCGCGTGGCGGGCCCACCGTCGGTTGTGGGGCAGTTGAGTCGCCGCCGTCGAAGCAATCCCCCTGGACACCCCGGCGGCTGTTGATGTTCGACGGATGTTGTTGTTGATACGGTGAAGTTGTCGCCGGGTGTTCTACCTCGGCGTGTCTTCCTGTCGACAGCTAAGGACCGCGAGCCTCGTGACTATCGCAGTATCGGCATCGATTGCCACAGACCACCTGATGCGTTTCCCCGGACGGTTCGCCGACGCGCTGTTGGCCGACCAACTCGACCATGTGTCGCTGAGCTTCCTGGTCGATGATCTGCAGATCCGCCGCGGTGGGGTCGCGGGCAATATCGCGTACGCCATGGGCCTGCTGAACCGGACGCCGCTGCTGGTCGGCGCCGTCGGCGCGGATTTCGCCGAGTACCGCGCCTGGCTGGAAGCCAACGGTGTCGACTGCAGCGGTGTGAAGATCTCCGACCGGGCGCACACCGCGCGGTTCGTCTGCACCACCGACGACGATATGGCGCAGATCGCGTCTTTCTACCCGGGCGCGATGAGCGAGGCCCGCGACATCAATATCGGCGACCTCGCCGAGGAACACGAGCTGGAGCTGGTGCTCATCGGCGCCAATGATCCCGAGGCCATGCTGCGGCACACCCAGCAGTGTCGCGAGCTCGGCATCCCGTTCGCCGCCGATCCGTCCCAGCAGCTGGCCCGCCTCGACGGTGATCAGGCCATCCAGCTGATCGACGGCGCCGCTTACCTTTTCACCAACAAGTACGAGTGGGCGCTGCTGCTGCAGAAGACCGGGCTCAGCGAAGAAGAGGTCGCGCGCCATGTCGGCATCCGTGTCACCACGCTCGGCGCGAACGGCGTGCAGATCGTCGACCGCGACGGCACCGAGGTGCGGGTATCCGTGGTCCCGGAGACGAACAAGGTCGAGCCGACCGGCGTCGGCGACGCCTTCCGTGCCGGCTTCCTCACCGGCCACACCGGGGGTCTGAGCCTGGAGCGCAGCGCCCAGCTCGGCTCGCTGATCGCCGTCCTCGTCCTGGAGACCATGGGCACCCAGGAGTGGACACTGAACAAGGACGATGCCCTGGAGCGCCTCACCAAGGCGTACGGCCTCGAAGCCGCCGACGAAATCAAGCCCCTGCTGTAGGCCGGACCCGGGTCACGTTCCGGCGTGGGCCCGGGTGAATTCGCCGAGTTGGGCGGTGTCCAAGTGATCGACCAGGTCGGTTTCGCCGATCGTGCCGATCAACCGCCGATCCTCGATCACCGGGAGGTGCTTGATGTGGTGACTGTTCATCTCGTCGAGCACCTTCGTGAGGTCCGCATCGGAGGTAACCCAGCGGGGGGTGCCCGAACACAGATCGCCCACTGTGGTTCTGGCCGCCGGCAGCCCCTCGGCGACACACCTGAGGACGATGTCGCGGTAGCCGATGACGCCGCACATGCGGTCGTTGTCGTCGCCGACCACCAGCGCATCGACATCGCGCCTGGCCATAATGCGCGCGGCGTTCTCCACGGTCTGCTCCTTGGAGACCCACTGAGCCCCTGACTTCATGATGTCTCTGGCAGTGGTCACGACGGCATCTCCTGACTACCCGGCCTGCCCGCTCACCCTGAGCAAATTCATTCTCTCCCTGCTCGGGCATGCTGTATAGGCTTCGAGCGAACGCCGGGCACCCCGGCCGGCCAGGTACAAAGGGTTACAGCGAGACCGGATAGACAGGCTCCTGGATATCGGGCGTGATGCGGTTCTCGACGAAGATGCCGTGCCAGATCATGAACACCAGCAACGTCCACAGCCTGCGACTGTGGTCGATACGGCCGGTGCGGTGGTCGTCGAGCATGCCCTTGATGGCGCCCTTGTCGAGCAGGTGATCGGTCTGCGATTCCGCGATGGTCTGCTGTGCCCAGTCGTAGAGCTCCGCGCCGCGCAGCCAATGCCGCAGCGGGACCGGGAAGCCGAGCTTGGCGCGGTGCAGCACATGTGGGGGCACGATGCCCTCGAGTGCTCGGCGCAGCGCATATTTGGTGGTCTCGTCGGTGATCTTCTGCTCGTAGGGCACCCCCTCGGCGACCTTCAGCACCTCGACGTCCAGGAACGGCACTCGCAACTCCAGCGAGTTGGCCATGGTCATCTTGTCGGCCTTGACCAGGATGTCGCCACGCAGCCACGTGAACAGGTCCAGATGCTGCATGCGCGCCACCGGGTCCCAGCCGCGCGACTGCGCGTAGATCGGGGCCGTGACGTCCTGATGGGTCCATTCGGGCCGGAAATCGCGCAGTACCGACCGCAGCTGCGCGTCGCTGAAGCTGCGCGCATTGCCGTAGTAGCGCTCTTCGAGGGTGAGCGAGCCGCGGTGCAGCAGGCTCTTGCCCCTGGTGCCCTCGGGGATTCGGTCCGACAGCTTGCCGGCGAGCTTGCGCAGCCCGCCGGGCAGCCGCTCGAAAGGCTTCAGCGACAACGGCTCCCGGTAGATGGTGTATCCGCCGAACAGCTCGTCGGCGCCCTCGCCGGACAGCACCACCTTGACGTGCTTGCGGGCCTCTTTAGCCACGAAGTACAGCGGAACCAGCGCCGGATCGGCGACCGGATCGTCCAGGTACCAGACGATTTCGGGGATCGCCGCCGCGAACTCGGCGGGAGAGACGGTCTTGATGACGTGCCGCGCGCCGATCGCCTCGGCGGTCTCCGCGGCCACATCCGCCTCGGAGTAGCCCTCGCGCTCGAAGCAGCTGGTGAAGGTGATCAGCTTCGGGTTGTGCCGCATGGCAAGCGCCGCGACCGCGGTGGAGTCGATGCCGCCGGACAGGAAGGAGCCGACGGTGACATCCGCGCGCATGTGCTTGGCGACCGAGTCCTCCATGGCCTCGGCGATCTCCCGGTAGCGGGCGGCCGCCGAGCCGGGCGCGAAGGGACGCACCTGGAACTTCGGCGTGAAGTACCTGGTCACCTTCGGCGCCTCGCCCTGGCGCAGGGTGGCGTGGCTGCCGGATTCGAGCCTGCGGATGTCGGCGTGCAGCGTCTCGGGCTCCGGCACGTACTGCAGCACCGTGTAGTGCTCCAGCGCGCGCAGGTCGAGCGCGTCGGTCAGGCCGAGTACGGGCAGCAGTTCGAGCAGGCTCTTCTTCTCGCTGCCGAATGCGGTGCCGCCGGGGCCGGTAGCAAGGAACAGCGGCTTGATGCCGAACGGGTCGCGCGCCAGGAACAGCTCCTGGGTCTCGGTGTCCCAGATCGCGAAGGCGAACATGCCACGCAGTCGCCGCACCGCTTCGGGGCCCCAGTAGTGGAACGCGGCAACGATCGCCTCGCTGTCGCCCTCGGTGTCGAAGATCTTGCCGTCGGGAAACTCGGCCGCGTGCGCCTCGGCCAGCTCCGTGCGCAGCTCCAGGTAGTTGTAGATCTCGCCGTTGAAGGTCAGCGCATAGCGCTGCCTGTTCTCCGGCGGACCCCAGCGCAGCGGCTGATGCGAGTGCTCGATGTCGATGATCGACAGGCGGTTGAAACCGAAGATCAGGTGGTCGTCGTGCCAGGTGCCACGCTCGTCGGGGCCGCGGTGGCGGACGCAATGCAGGGCGTTGTACACCTGCTCCACGGTGTCCGGTGCTGCGACGTCAGATGTCAGAAATCCGAGCAGTCCACACACGGGGTCGGCAACCTCATTTCCTGCGGTCGGGGCGCGTGCCCTGATCCATGACGGCACCGCGCCCAGGGGAGGAGGACGCGGCGATCGAAATACAGTGTCCGAGTATGCCGCACGCGCGGAATCCGTGCGTCGTGCGCCCGTGGCCACGTCATTTGGTATCGGCGGAGTGTCGAATGCGACCCGACGACAAAGCGGACGCCGGTTTGGTCTACGCTGCGTAGTACTCAGGCCATTCTCAGGTGGTGCGTGCGTGCAAGCGACGCCCGCGTCCGAACGGCCTGAAACGTGCTTAGAACGTAGCGCCGAGGCGATCGCACCCTCGGCGGTGCAATGTCGGAATGTGTGGCGACCAGGAAGGCGTGAGCGTGGCGCACAAGGCGAGCGAAGAGATCGGGGCACGACCCGCGAGGGGTCGGCAGGGCCGGATCCTTCGGCGGGCCGGGCTGGCGGTGTCGTTGGGCATCACCGCGATGCTCGTCTCGGGCTGCTCGATCGACAATGTTTGGCTGCGGTTCGGCTGGCCCTCGGGCATCACGCCGCAGGCCACTCGGATGCGTGAGCTGTGGACCTGGTCCGTCATCGCCGCATTGGTGATGGGCGTGCTGGTGTGGGGTCTGACCTTCTGGACCATCACCTTCCACCGCAAGAAGAAGGACTCCCCGGAGTTCCCGCGCCAGACCGGCTACAACGTGCCGCTGGAGTTGACCTACACCGCGATCCCGTTCGTCATCATCGCGGTGCTGTTCTACTTCACCGTCGTCGTGCAGAACTACGTGCACGAGAAGGTCGACAACCCCGACGTCACCGTCGACGTGACCGCCTTCCAGTGGAACTGGAAGTTCGGTTACCGCAATGTCGACCTCAAGAACGGCTTCACGTTCGACGGCATCGACACCACGCGTGAGGCCGCCAACCAGGAGCAGCTCGAGGAGTACAAGGAGCGGACCAAGGACGGTCACCCGCAGCCGGGCCCTGTGCACGGCAAGCCGGAGAACGACATCCTGTCCTACCTGCACTACGACAAGATCGAGACCGTCGGTTCCAGCACCGAGGTTCCGATTCTGGTGCTGCCGACCGGCAAGATCATCGAATTCCAGCTGGCCGCCGCCGACGTGGTGCACGCCTTCTGGGTGCCGGAGTTCCTGTTCAAGCGCGACGTGATGCCGAACCCGAAGGAAAACCATTCGGATAACGTCTTCCAGATCACCAAGATCGAGAAGGAAGGCGCGTTCGTCGGCCGGTGCGCCGAGATGTGCGGCACCTTCCACTCGATGATGAACTTCGAGGTCCGTGCCGTGTCGCCGGAGAAGTTCGCCAAGTACATCGAGTCGCGCAAGACGGGCAAGACCAACGCCGAGGCGCTCGAGTCCATCGGTGAATCTCCGGTCGCCACCTCCACGAGGCCGTTCAACACCGACCGCACGACCAAGAGCGCGGCCGCGGCCGACAGCAAGTGAGGACTGATCTGACATGAAGATCGAAGCGCGGATTTTCGAGCTGCTCACGGTGTTCTTCGTCATCGTGGCAATCGTGTACGGCTACTTCACCGGGCAGTCGCGCACCGGCGTCGAGTGGGCGGGCACCACCGCCACCGTGCTGACCGCCGGCCTGTCGCTGATCATCGGCACCTACTTCCGCTTCGTCGCGCGTCGCCTCGACCTCCGTCCGGAGGACTACGAGGACGCCGAGATCGTGGACGGTGCGGGCGACCTGGGCTTCTTCTCGCCCGGCAGCTTCTGGCCCATCACCCTGGCCGCCGCGGGCTCCATCACCGCACTGGGCTTCGCGTTCTTCCAGCTCTGGCTGATCGCCATCGGCGTGGTGTGCGTCCTCGGCGCCGCCGCTGGTCTGGTGTTCGAGTACTACCTCGGCCCAGAGAAGCACTGACTGGTCCGCCTCTGGCGCGTATTCAGGCCGGGTCTGGGTGCCGCGACAGTGGCGTCGGCGGCTGGCGGTCACCTGGTTGGTGCGTCGGTCCGTGCCCGGCGAGTTACCCATGTGCTCGCGAGATCAGTTGCCTTGTTCAGAACGAAGCGCCCCATCGGAATCCGATGGGGCGCTTTGCGTTCGGCTGCCCGTCCCTCATCGCCAGGCAGACCCTCAGGGCGGGGATCTCAGATGCCGAAGGCGTGTATGAGGCGGTGGGTGGAGCGTGGGTGCGGGCGAAGCGGGGCTCGAGGCGGGCCGGGCGGGTGCGGATGGCGGTGTCGATCCAGCGGGCCGCGGGCTCGCGGGCGGGATCCTCGCTGCAGTGCGCGATCGTCACGGCGTTGTCCGCGCGGTGCGCGGGATAGTGCACCGAGGTGACCTGGATGCCGCGCGGCGACAGCTCGGTGTCCACGCATTGCCCGAAAGTGGTCCACGCGGCCTGTGAGCTGGCGTAGGGCGCGAAGTTCGGTGTGGCGCCGGTATTCGGGCTCCATGGACCCACCTGGATCACCTGCCCGGAGCCGGAGTCGAGCATGGCGGGCAGCAGGCCCAACGTCAGCCGCAGCGGGCCGAAAATAGTTCGCCGCCGGGGCGAAATTCGAGCATCGGAACAGCACCCTTCACAGGAGATGAGCTGAACTAACGCATCGTCACCCCGCCGACAGTGTCGAAGTCGACCGCCCGTGCCCGCCGGCAGCGACAAGCTACCGGCCGGCGACTATGTGCGGCGCAACAGGAGTCTAATCCGTGGAGTCGTAGCGCAGAGCCTGTTCGGAGTGGCAGATCTCATCGATTCCGGACACGATGTCGCGCAACAGTTCCGAGGGCAGCGCCGAGGGCCGCAAACGGCAGGTGAAGGTGATGAGGCCGTGGTCCTCCGCGGGCAGATTGTGCACCGCGGCCTCCGATTGCAGGTACTTCGAGCGCACGCCGTAGGTCATCGCGGAGATGACGGTGAAGCATCCGGTTCGTTCCCGGTGTCCGGCAAACAGATCGTGCAGCCGGTAGAACACCGAGGTATAGCTCGACAGCGGCGCGAAAATGGCCACCCGGTAGGCGGGTCCACGCTCGGACGAGCTGATCACCGTATCGGCGAGGTATTCCGCATCGCGCAGCGTCAGCACCTTCGGGGCGAACATCAGCGCGCCCGCCGCGGCGTTGCGCACCGGGGCGCCTGCGCGCCCGCCCGCGGCAGAGGCGATGACGCCCAACGACTTTCTGGTCTTGGTGCCGACCTCACGCCGCGCACGCAGCGATCGGGTCGGCGTGGTGGGGTAGAGGCTCGACCACTGGCCGAAGCGCACCGTGCCCAACTGCACATGCCCGGTACCGACCGGTCGCGACACCTTCAGCGGCGCGGTGTCGACCCAGCGGCCCACTTGCAGTGCCGCGTTGCCGGGGCGAGCGACTTCGGCATAGGCGTGTTCGACGAAGGAGTCGAAATCCAGGAACCGGCCGGCATGGGTGGTCAGCCAGGTGTGGTCCTTGTCGATGTCGATCGCGTCCAGGGTGAGCGCGGTGATGATGCCCGCTCGTCCGCCCGCGCCGAGGATTCGGTGGAAGCGCTCGGTGTGATGGTTGCGTCCGCAGGTGCCGATGCGTCCGTCGGTGTCGACGTATTCCAGATCGACGATCTGGTCGATGAACATGCCGTACTTGTGCGAGGCCGTGCTCACACCGCCGACCGACGCGAAACCGCCCGCGGTGATGTCGCGGTGGTCACCGACGATCGGCAGGCCGAGACCGTGCGCGCCGAGTCTGCGGTCGATATCGGACAGCTTGGCGCCGGCCTGCACCCGCACCGTGCGCCTGCCGAGATTGATATCGAGCACCGCGTTCATCTGCCGCAGCGAGAGCACCATGCGCTGATCGGGCAGCGAAAGCCCGTCGTCGAACGGCTCGCCGCCGCGCACGGTGAGCCGATCGGCGCGGTTGCGTGAATCTCGCACAGTGCGAACGACATCCGCAGTGTCACGGGGTAGATATTCTTCGGCGGCGACAGTGTGCGGCGTGCTCATGGCACGAAAGCTAACCACAGCGCGGTCTCCCGTGCTCGCTCGAAGTCGTCACTTATCGACCCTGCGGGGAAAGCCGCTGGCTGAACAGCACCGATCCGGTCGCGTCGCACAAATTGACCGTCAGTTCCCTTGACTTGCCATCGATCAGGACCTCACCGAAATGTTGGAAGGCGCCGTCGAGCGGTGCGGTGTTCTGGACGGGTGGGGCATGCACGAAGACCGCTTCCGGACCGAAGGTCGGGTCCAGCGGATTCGGGCCGAACGCACCGGCATTCAGCGGTCCGGAGACGAACTCCCAGAACTCGTCGAAGTCGGTGAACGTGGCGCGCTCGGGTGAATAGCGGTGGGCCGCGGTGTAGTGCACATCGGCGGTCAGCCAGACGACACCACCCACCTTGTTCGCCTTGATCGCCGAGAGCACTCGGGCGATCTCGGTTTCGCGGCCCGACGGTGCGCCGGGATCGCCGTTGGCCGGGCCTTCGTAGGCGGTGGTGCCCTTCTGCTCGCCGTCCTTGACGATCACGCCGAGCGGCAGATCGTTGGCGATGAGCTTCCACGTGGCCTTGGAATCGCGCAGCCCTTCGATCAGCCATGTCGTTTGTGCGGGACCGAAGATGCGTCCGCTGGGTCCGTTGTCGATGTCGTTGGTGTCCTTGTAGGTCCGCATGTCCAGCACGAAGACCTCCAGCAGCGGGCCGTAGGAGATCTTGCGGTAGAGGCGTCCGTCCACCGCATCCTTCGGCTCCAACGGCATCCACTCGTGGAAGGCCTGCCAGGAGCGGGTCGCAAGGGTGTCCATGCTGCGCTCGGCGTAGCCCTTGGATGCCGCGACCAGGCCGCCTGGGTACCAGTTGTTGACCGTTTCGTGGTCGTCCCACTGCACCACCTGGGCGACCGAGCTGTTGAAGCGACGGTAGTTCTGGTCGGTCAGGTTGTAGGCGAAGTTGCCGCGGAACTGGTCGAGGGTTTGGGCGACAGCGCTTTTCGCCTCCGTCACCACATTGCGCCAGATCCGGCCATCGGGCAGCGTCACCGATTCCTGCAGTGGGCCGTCGGCGTAGATGGAGTCGCCGGAGTGGATGAACAGGTGCGGGTCGCGCGCGGCCATAACGGAGAAGATCTGCATGCCGCCGAGGTCGGGGTTGATGCCGTAGCCCTGGCCGACGACATCGCCCGACCACTGCAGCTTGATATCGGAAGCGTCGGTGGGGACTGTGCGGAAGACACCGGTGATCGGCTCGGAGCGCGCGCCGTCCTCGCCTTCGAGGGTCACCCGGTAGTGCACCTGCTGACCCGCCGGCAGGCCGTTGACGCGCACGCGGCCGGTGCCGTCGGAGTCCGGCGTCAGCAGCGGACCGGTGAAGCGCTTGGCGTCGGTGAAGGATTCGGTGGCCGCGGTCTCCACGATCAGCTTCGCGGGCTGATCCGAACGCGCCCAGATCAGCGCACCGTCGGTGCGCGGATCGCCGACCGCGACGCCGTGGGTGAGATTCGGGCGGTTGCGGACCAGCGTGGGACCGTCGTTCGACGAACAGGCGGCCACCGCGGGGGTCGCGACGAGACCAAGAGCAGTGGCACGCAGCAGGGTGCGTCGGGAGACGCCGAAGTCCGAACCACCGAGAATCATGGGAGCAACCTTTGCGCAATGAGCTCAACGGCGGGTGAACAGCTGTTGTCGGGTTGACCCGGCCTTGCACAATGTTCACACGGCAAGCGGCCAGAAATGGACAGGTTGCCCGATATGGTCCGTCGCGAGCGCTGGTGCCCATCCGGCCCTCGCCGACCTCGATGCCATCACCTGATGCGATCGGAACGGGTGGCCCACCGCAACCACACGCTCGGAGTCTTCACCGGTTCCGCCCGGTGGCGAACGGTCCGTGGAATCCACTGGGCCGGAACCGAAACCGCCGACTTCCGTCAGGGCTACCGGGACGGTGCGGGGTGTAGCGGCGAACGCGCTGCGGCCGAAGTTCTCGGCGTCCGATCGCACTCCGAACCGCTTCGATCCGCCCATGCGACCGCCGCATAAAGCCCAATTTGGGCGGGTTCCTCTGCCGCCGAAATGGTTGCGGCGTAACCTCTTACGCGGCGTCGGGCGGTTGCCCGAAGTCTGCGGCCGATGCGACGCCCCGAACGAGGAAGTCGGGGCGTCGCATCGGCGCTGTCGGATGGCGGCCCGGATCCCGTTGGCGCTGAGCGGGAGTCGTACCGTGCGGGCGGCAGTATCGCTGTACATTGTCGCTGCCGCGACGAGCAAGCCGTAGTCCTCGCGTCGTTGCGCGCGTCCGAGCCGACCATCATTGCGCATACCTCTCCACTATCGCCTGCAATCCGGCCCCGATACTGCTGTAGTTATAGGAGCTGCTTGCGTTTCTCCGCGCGTTCGATCTCGGACTGCCGCTCGGATTCTCGTGGCAGGCCGGGGCGCGGTCAGGCAGGGAGCTCGTCCAGTGCGGTGCGGAAGTCCTCGGACGGATAGATGCACAGCTCATCGACATCGTGCTGGTGTGCCGGAGTCGGACACGTACTCACCTGATTGTGCACCGAGGTGTTGCCGCACATCGAGTGGTTGTCACATCCGGTGCTCGGCGAGCCGATCCCACCGAATCCTGTGACCGAGATCATCGAGCCGCCATCGGAACTGCAAGTCACACACCACGGTTGTCGGATTCGCGCTTTACATGGCCTGTGGTGGTTTGTGACCCTCGCAGGTCGAGCGCTCGACGGATAGGGTGGGGCCGCTGGATTATTCGGACGAGAACGATTGGGGGGACGGATGTCATCCCCGCACGGGCGCAACCCTGAGCAGCCTTACCCGCCCCCATCCGGGCAGCGGTACGCGCCAGGATCCGCCTATCCACCGGCCCGCCGGCCGGCTGCCGAACCGCCGCATCCCTCCGAGCCGGTCCGCAGACCGAGGCAGCCCCCTCCCGGACAGCAGGCATTGCCGCAGTCGTATCCGATGGGTTCGTCCAGGGATGAGCCGGCCCGGCCCGGACAGCCTTACCACTCCGAGCCCGTGCACCGGCCGCGTGAGCAGTCCACGCCGAACTCACCCGAGTCCGTTCGCCCGTCGAGACCACAGCGTCCGACTGATCCTTCATCTCCGACCGGGCGGCCGTCGCCACCGGGATCCGTCCGTCCGCCGAGCGAACAACCGCAGGCCGAACAGTTGCCTCGGTTCCGCCCGCCCTACCCTTCCGGTTCCGGGCGACCACCCGGCGCGCAGTCGCCGTCCGGACGTCCGCACCTACCGGGGCCTGCCCATCCACCGAGGCAACAGCCTCCAGTCGAGCCTTCGCCTCCTGCCGGGCCACACCTACCAGGGGTCGAGCGGCGCGCCGGCGGGCACGCTTCGGATGAGTTGTACTCGAATGAGCCCGGACGTCCTGCCCGGCGGCAGCCTTCATCGGGGTACGTGCCTTCCGGGCGGTCCCGACCAGCGGGGACAGAGCGTCCGTCCAGCGAGCACTCGTCGAATGACTCGTACTCCCGGGTGAATGAGTTCGAGGACGAGTGGGTGCATCCATCCAGGCGGCACCCTCCAATGGGGTACTCGCAGCCCCGTGGACAGCACCCGATGGGGATCGAGCATCCGGGTGGCGAGCACTCGCTGGATGAGTCGTTCCCGAATTCTCCGCCTCGTCGACCCGGGGAGCAGACTCTTGCAGGGCCCTCGGCTCTTCGGCAGCCGCGCCAGCCCAGGTCCGTGCGGCCCCCTCGACCGCAGCCGTCGAGTGATCCTTCGTCTCCGGACGCTGGGCCGTACCGGCCGGGAGCGCTACGCCCGCCTACGGAGCAGTCGCCGGCCGCGCCATATCCGAATGGACCAGTGCGGGCGTCGAGGCGGCCGCCTCCTGATGGGCAGCGGGCGTCTCGGCAGCCGTATCCGGACGAGTCCGAGCAGGTTCCGGTTCGGCGGTCCGCGCGGGCGGAGCAACTGGACGAACCGGATGAGCTGCTCGACGAAAACGATGGCGCCACAGGGTTTGTAGTGGTGTTCGGTTCGATACTGGTCGGGGTGCTCGCGATCACCGCGATCATCGGGGTGCGCGAGTACAACGAGCAGGCCGACATCAAGGCCACGGGCACCGGCGAGAACCAGACCACCACGCAGCGCACCACACCGGCCGTCGCCACCTCGGACAAACCGGTTGCTCCCGCGACCGCGGCGGCTACCACCACGCCCGTCCCGAACGCCGATGATCGCTGGATCGCCGCCACCTACAACGCGCAGACCGACAAGGTGTCGTGGGTCCGCAGCCAGGTCAGCGGCGAGGCCGCGGCGCAGGAGGCCGAGGCTGCGTGCGGCACCGGCTGCCCACCCGCCCGCTGGTCGCACAACGGCTGCCTCAGCCTCGTCATCGGCCAAACCGACGGCTGGGGTTCCGAACGGGGCGACACCATTGCCGAGGCCGAAAGCAAAGCGATCAGCAACGCCGAAACTGTCTACGGCATTTCCGGGCCTTTCAGCCTCTGGACGAAATGCGCTCTCGAGTAGCCGGCTGCTATCCGGTGTGACCGGTCCGGTGTGCCGCTGTCACAAACGCCGCGCAGGCATCGGGATTCTTATCGCCCGTGGCTGTTTCGACTCCACTGTTGACGTCCACCGCGAAGGGATCGACTCGCGCTATCGCCTCGACAATATTGTGCGGTCCGAGCCCGCCCGCGAGGATCACCGGGCGGCCGAGCCCGCGCAGCGCCGTGACCACGGCCGTACTCACCGACCAGTCATGGATCCGTCCGGTGCCGCCGAGCCGGTCTTCGGTGCGCGAATCCAGCAGTACGGCATCACAATCCGATGCCGCCCGCAGCGCGGCATCGACCGCATCCGGCCCGACCACATGGATCGCCTTGATGATCTTGCGCCCGCGGGCGTTCGCGCGCACCGCACGGAGGGTGTCATCCGATACCAGGCCGTGGACTTGAATCGCGTCGACGCCGACCCGCTCGGCCAGCTCCAGAATCGCGTCCGCCGCTTCCAGATGGGTCACCAGCACTCGAGTGACGAAGGGCGGTACCACACGGGAAAATTCGGCGGCCAGCTCGGCATCGAGCGCGTCTTCGCTGATATGGGTGACACCCGAGATGAAACCGACGGCATCGGCCCCGGCTGCCAGCGCAATGCGCAGATCGGCTTCGGACCTGATCCCGCAGATCTTCGCGCGCACCGTCACGGATAGACGATAACGGCCGGGAGTGCAGACTCGTGCGCTCCCGGCCGGACGAAATAGATCAGCTGGCGGCCGATTCCGGAATGCGGGCGGCTTCGCGCGGCCCGGAGGGCACGCCCTTCTTGAGGCTGGCCGCGTAGACATCGACGTACTCTTGGCCGCCGAGCTGCATGAGCTCGTACATGACCTCGTCGGTGACAGCGCGTTCGACGAAGCGGTTGCCGCCCATGCCTTCATAGCGCGAGAAGTCGATCGGGGTACCGAATTTGACGGTGACCTTGCGGCGACGCCAGCGGAACGGTCCGGGCGGGCTGACCTCGTCGGTGCCGATGACGGCAACCGGGATGACGGGGACGCCGGTCTCGAGGGCGAGCCGCGCCAGGCCGGTCTTGCCCTTGTACAGGCGGCCGTCGGGGGAGCGGGTGCCTTCGGGGTACAGGCCGACGAGGCGGCCCTGATCGAGCAGCTTGCGCGCCGCGTTGAGGGCGTCCTCGGCGGCGTCGGCACCGGTGCGGTCGATGGGGAACTGACCGGAGGTGGTGAAGAACCACTTCTGGAAGGCGCCCTTGATGCCCGGGGTATTGAAGTACTCGGCCTTGGCCAGATAGTTGATTCGCCGCGGACTCAGCAGCGGCGCGAACAGCCAGTCCGCAAAGGAGAGGTGATTACCCGCCATGATTGCCGGACCGTCCGTCGGAATGTTCTCTACACCCTCGACCGTGGGCCTGTTGTAGAGATGCATGAACGGTCCCAGCAGCACATACTTCAGCAGCCAGTAGAACATGACGTCCTTCCCCCGAAACCGGGATCGTTGCGGGCACACCTGCTTCAACTGCCGACTTTACCGCTGGTTACAGATCACATCCAAGCCGAGCGGCGTATCTCACCACATGTTCTCAGTGGCTGATTGGTCTGTTCTCAGTGGCTGGTACGAGCGACTCGCGATCGGCCGCGGCCGGTGTCGGCGAGAGTGGCCCGCGCGAGTTCGGCGGCGCCGATCATGCCCGCGGCCTCCCCCAGTTGTGTGGTGCGGATTCTGGCCAGCGGGCGGTGGCCTGCGCCGGTGATCGCGCGGGCGTATTCCTCGCGCGCCTCGTCGAGGAACAGCGGCGCCGAACTGCTCACTCCGCCCGCGATGACGACGAGATCCGGGTCGAAAATATCGCTGACGAAGGCGAGACCGAGTCCGAGCCAGCGTGCGAAGTCCGCCATGACCTGCACCGCGAGCGGGTCGCCGTCCTGTGCGGCCCCGGCGACCCGACGTCCGGTCAACGAGCCGGGATCGCGGAAGATATCCCTGGCCAGCACCGTCGAATGCACCGGGTCGGTGGCCAGCATCTCGATCGCGGTGTCGGCCAGTGCTGTTCCGCTGCAATACCTTTCCCAGCAACCGCGCTTCCCGCACGGGCAGGCCCGCCCGTCCGGCACCACCTGCAGATGCCCCAGCTCCGGCGCCACACCGTGGGTGCCCCGATACAGTTCGCCGTCGATGAGCAGCGCCGCACCGATGCCGGTGCCGATCGCGACGAGCACGACGTTGTGTCCGCCGGCCGCCGCACCGAATCGGTATTCTGCCCACGCCGCCGCATTGGCGTCGTGTTCCAGGATCACCGGAAGCTCGAGACGCTCGCTCAGCCGCCGCGCGACCGGGGTGTCCTTCCACGGCAGGTGCGGTGCGAACCGCACGGTCGAACGGTCGGCGGTGATGAACCCGGCCACGGCCAGCCCCACCGCGCCGATCGGATGCCGACGGCACAGTTCGCGGACCACCCGGTCCAATGCATCTTCCAGAGCGCGTGCCGAATGCGGTGTCGGCGCCTGCACGGTGTCGAGCATCTCGCCGTCGCCATCGACCACCGAGGCGCGAATGTTGGTGCCGCCGACGTCGATACCGACCGTCAGCGGACGCGCGCCCGCCATCTGGCGCGTCATGGCTTGATCGTCACGGGAATGCCGACGTACCGGGAACGCGTTCGGCCGGAGCGCTGCGCGGTATGACCGTCGCGCGGCTGCTCTGCTGTGCTGTCGTCGTTCGGCATCGAGTCGTCTCGTGGTGTGTGATTGTGGGACACAGAGTTATCGTCCGATGGGGCTGTCGGCGCATCGTCGTCGGGTTGCCACACCGGCTCTACGGGCACTCCGGCCAGCGCCTCGCGCAGCACCGTGACGATCGCGGTGCCGTGATCTGCGACCGCGGCGAGCACGTCATGGTGCTCACCGCGCACCAGCGCTGCGGCCGCACACACTGGGCACCAACTGCAACTCGACCATTCGGTCTGGCCCTCCACAGCGGCGTGCCGCAACATCGGTTCGACTCGCTCCAAGACGACCTCGGCCAGCAATTTCAGTTCCGCCGCGAACTCGCCGAGCCCATCGACGTCGTCGAAAATGCCCGATCCGGGACGCTGGCCGCGGCCGGAATCTGCCTGGGCGCCGCCGTCATCAATACCGTGCTGTCGTTCGTCGCCCGCGTCATCACTGCCGCTCATGTCGGCCAGGCCTCCGGGTCGGGACGAAAACGGACGACCAGATAGCCCCCGTCGAGTTCGGCTGCCTCTACCGTGCACCGCCGCAACACCGGTGCCAGGCGCACGCGGCGGCGGGTCCCGTCCGCTCCCACGATCAAATCGTCCTCCACTCGTCCCAGTCGCAGCGTCGCCGAATCGACGACGGGCAGGTGCATCCGCAACGCGTACACCGAATGCAGTCCGGTGCCCGATTCCCATCGAACCACCGGATCCCCGGAACTTGTGCGAACCTCTGCGGGATTGTCGCGCAGCGCCGAGTCCGCGTCCACCGCATACGACAGCGCCGCCAGCGAAGCGAGCCCGACCGGTTCGGGGCCGCTGTGCTGGGCGATCACTACCGGGATGCCCGGGAGATCGCGCTGTAACCGTGCGATGACGTCCAGTTGTTCGCCGCGCCGGTTCAGATACCAGTGCACCGCGGGATGCGCTGCCTCGGCCGGCTCCGCGGGCGCGGGCGGCAGCACTTTGTTCACCACAACAGCGTCCAGTCGCAGGCCGAGCAGGGCGGCCGCCGAGCGAACCCGCTCGGATTCGGCGACCGCCACCTGTTCGGCGACAGTGATCAGCCTGGCCCCGGTGCGGCCGTGGTCGGCGAGCAGATCACGTACCTCGGTGACCGCGGCGACGATCTTCTCGACGGTCGCCGCCAGCACCGCGCGGCGCAGATCGGTACCGATGGTGCTCATCGCGCGTGCGTGCGGCGGCCAGATCCGTTCCACGTAGCCGAGCAGCGTGTCGGGCGCGGTCATGATGCGCAGCATGTCCGCCGAGGGCGGGCAGTCCACCACGATGACATCCCAGTCGTCCTCGTTCGCGAACTGGGTGATCTCCACCAGCATCAACAATTCCTGCACGCCGGGTAGCCCTGTCAGCTCGGCGGGATCGAGCGCCGCAACATCGATACCGTGCTCGTGCCCGGAGTCCGACGCCAGCATCCGCACCACCTCGCGGAACCGATCCTCCAGCAGCGCAAGGGAATCCACCTCGATCACGTCGAGGCCGGGCGTAACGTTCGTGATCCCGGTCACCGTGCCGGCATCGTGCGGGAATCGGAATCCGAGCGCGTCGCCCAGCGAATGCGCCTGGTCGAGGGAGGCCACCAGCACCTGGGAACCGGCCCGCGCGTACGACATCGCGGTCGCGCACGCCAATGTCGTTTTACCGACTCCGCCTTTGCCGATGAACAGCTCGACCCGGGTGCGGCGCACGGTACTGCGCGCGATCAGCCTTCGACCCGTTTCTTCAGTTCCTTCAGCGCGGTATCGGTGATCACCTTCTCGGCCTTGCGCTTGAACATGCCGATCATCGGGATGTTCAGGTCGACGGTCAGCTCGTAGGTCACCTGCGTGGTGCCATCGGGCTGGTCGATGAGTTCGTAGGTGCCGTCCTGTGCCTTCTGCAGGTCACCGCTGACGAGGGTCCAGCTGACGGCCTTGTCATCGGGACGCCAGGTATAGGACAACACGTAGGTGTCCTTGACGACGCCGGCATCGAGCACGAACCGCGCGGTGCTAACCCGGCCGTCGGCACTCTTGTCCAATACTTCGACGGACTTGGCCGCCGAAACCCACTCCGGGTAGGACTCCAGATCGGCGATGACGGACATCACCCGCTGCGATGGTGCCTCGATGATGATCGACCTCTGGGTCCTGTCGGCCATGGCGGACAACGGTTCCTTTCCAGCTACGGTGCTGTGCCTTCTATTGTGCTGTGGCCTAGATGATGTGGTGAGCGGGTGTGCGCGGTCAGTCTGCGTTCGCGGGCGCGATGCCGGCCGGGCGCCCTGCCTCCAGTCGCGCCTTCACCTCGAAGGACATGTTCTTGCCCGCCACCCGGCGTGCCCGATTGGCGGCGAGCAGCTGACGTGGCGACATCCGGTTCGCCGACCAGGGCTCGGCATGCAGGAAGTAGTGCAGGATCACCCCGTCGAGCGAGGGCTCCAGCCACACCTCCATGGTTCCGGTCAGCCCGCCGGTCACCGACCAGCGGATTCCCTTGTCGCCCCGGTCCTCTCGGACCTCCAGGGTGAGGTCGGGCCACCAGCGGCGCCAATTGTTCGGTGCCGCCACGACGTCGGCGACCGCGGACCCGTCGGCGGCGACGAAGGTCATATCTGCGACCTGGATGTTGCTCACCTCGCTGAGCGTAATGGATGGCCTGCCAGGACGACGCTCCGCTCCGCTCGGCTCTCGTCGTGGCAGGCAGCCACCGACGGTATACCGTCCCGTTGGGCGGTGTTCACCGCAACAAGTGGCGCAATCGAGCGCCGAGGCTATCCCATCGCCACTGCTGCTCCACCCAGGCCCGGCCCTCGGCGCCCATCTTGGCGGCGGCGTCGCGATCGGACAGGATGCCGACAATGGCCTCGACGATCTCCGAGGTCTTGCGGCCGTCCACCACCCGGCCGGTCTTGCCCTCCAACACCGTCTCCGGCGCGCCACCCGAGCGACCCGCCACCACCGGAACACCCGCGGCCGACGCCTCCAAATACACGATGCCCAACCCCTCGACATCGAGGCCGGCACCGCGCGTGCGGCACGGCATCGCGAAGACATCCGCGAGCGTGTGATGTGCGGCCAGCTCCGACGACGGCACTCGCCCGGTGAACACCACGTCGTCGCCGACACCGAGCGCCGCCGCGAGCCCGTGCAGCTTCTCCTCGTACGGCCCGCCGCCCGCGATCACCAACACTGCGCCGGGGATGCGCTCGCGGATCTCGCGCATGGCGCCGATCAGCGCATCCTGGCCCTTACGGGGCACCAGACGAGACAGACACAGAATGGTCGGCCGATCATCGAGCCCATAACGATCGCGCAGCTCCGCCCGCGCCGCCGGATCCGGCCGGAACACCTCGGTGTCGACCCCCGGCGGCAGATACTCCAACGCCGCATTCGCGCCGAATGCGGACGCGAACCGGCCACGCGTATACCGACTGACATACGTGACGACATCGGTGTGCTCGCCGATCTGCCGCAACGCCTGCCTGGCGCCGGGCAACATCGACCAGCCGACCTCATGTCCATGCGTACTCGCCAGAATGCGCTCGGCCCCCGCCCGCCGCAGCATCGGCGACATCAACGCCAACGGTGCCGCCGCACCGAACCAGACGGTGTCACAGTTCTCACTACGCAATAACCGCGCCGCCCGCCGCATCACCAGCGGCGTCGGCAACATCAACGTGGTCGGATGACGAACCACCTGAAACTTCTGCTTGGCGTCGAATTTCAGATGACTGTCCCCACGCCACCTCGGCGCATAGACAACCAGATCATCCGGCGGCAGCTCACCGGCCAACGCTTGCAGATACGACTGGATACCGCCTGGCCGAGGCGGGAAATCATTGGTAACCAGCAGAGTTCGGGCCATGCGCACCAACCTACTGTGTTTGATTTGCAGCGCCTGCGGCGCTGCGTGTTCGCTGTGTTTTTTTGGCCGCGGCTGCGCCGCGGCGTGTTCGCGGCCCCCTTGGTCTCGCTTCCGAGCCGTCGAGACTCGCGCCTTCGGCGCATGCGCTTCGACGGCTCGGAAGCGAGACGGGCCGCGAACTCTAGTGCTCGGTCTCGCTTCGCTCGGAAGGTGTCATCGTGCCTAGTGGGTGTGTTGGTAGCTGAGCTTGCGACTTTGGTTCAGGCGCTTAGGCGGCTGTGGGGGTGGGATGCGCCGTGAACTCTGGTGCTCGGTGTCGCTTTGCCCGGAAGGCATCTTCGTGCTGAGTGGGTGTGTTGGTAGCTGAGCTTGCGACTTTGGTTTGGGCGCTTAGGCGGCTGTGGAGGTGGGATGCGCCGTGAACTCTGGTGCTCGGTGTCGCTTGCTCGGAAGGTGTCATCGTGCTGAGCGGGTGTGTTGGTAGCTGAGGTTGCGACTTTGGTTTGGGCGCTTAGGCGGCTGTAGAGGTGGGATGCGCCGTGAACTCTGGTGCTCGGTCTCGCTTCGCTCGGAAGGTGTCATCGTGCCGAGTGGGGGCGTTGGTCGCTGGGGCTTGCGACTGTGGTCGATGCACTTGGGCTGGTGTGGAGGTGGACAGGCGGCGAACTCTAGTGCTCGGTCTCGCTGCGCTCGGGAGGTGTCGTCGTCCCGAAGGGGCGTCGGTGTCGATGGTCGCGACCAGGTTCGATGCGGCTCGGCGGCTCGGCAACAAGCTTGCTGCGGACGGTTGGTAAGGCTCGCCGTGTGGCTGGTTTCGGTGATTACGGCGTTACTGGGGTGCGCTTCGGTTGTGGGGAGCTGATTGCGAAATCGCTGGCAGGGCTTGTTCTGTCTGGAGGTGTGTCGGTGGTGTTGCAGTTCCGTCGGGTGCGCTATCAGTGTGGGTTCGCAAACCTCAGGCGGCGCGGGGGGTGAGCCAGGCGCGCCAAGCGGCGACGAAGTCTGCTCGGGTGGTGTGCAGGACTTCCTGCAGGATTCGGTCCTCGGAGGCGGGGTCCTGTTTGCTCGCGGCGATGCGGCGATAGAGGTCTACCAGGTGGGGTTCGTCGTATTTGTCGGCGACGAAGGCACAGATCGTCCAGGCTTGCTCGTAGGCGAGGACGGCCGGTTTGCCGGTGAATACGGCTGCCGCGGGGAGGTCGGTGGGGAGTTCGCCGGCGCGGGCTCGTGTGGTGACGGTGGGGGCGATATCGCCGAAGTGGTGGTCTTGGCCGCGGTGGGCGACGTATTCGGCGAAGCCCTCCAGCATCCAGGAGGGAGCGCCGTCGACGGTCTCGGCGCGGGTGGCGACGTGAGTGAGTTCGTGGCGCAGCAGCGTGCGCAGCCCGTCGGGGGAGAGGCGGCGGCCTGCGTCGGGGCTGAAAACCACGCGTTGGGCTGTCGGTCGGGTGCCTGGGGCGAACGGATCGGCGATGGAGGCGGCGGCGACGTCCTCGGGCAGGTCGGTGGTGGCGCGCAGCAGCGTGGCGAACTCGGCGGGGGCGGACGCTACGACCACCAGCGCCGACTGGGCCCAGTCAGGTCCCCACAGGTCGGTCACGGCGGTGGTCGCCGCGCCGAGTTCGCGTGCGAGGACGTCGATTTCGATCCGCTGGGCCGGATGGCCGACGACGAGCGACTCCTGCCCGGCTCCGGTGGGCACCACGCGCGTCACGAGTTGGCCGAAGGGTTCGACGGTGCGACGCACCTGAGCCAGCCGCGGATCGTCATCGGCGGCCGCGACCTGCCCGAGGCTCTCGGCCCTGGCCTGCTGGGCGGCCCGCAGTTTCGGCAGCACCGGGTTCGGCACCATGAGCAACCCGACACACGTGCCGGTCAGCAGCATCACCATCGCGACGGTGAGCACGAACTGGAATCGCCGCCGGGCCGATAGCCACGCGCGGACCTGCCCGACACTGCTGCGCTCGCTCATAGCGACTCAGTATCGCCGAGCGGAGTGGTATGGCGTCGAGCCCATGGGTGCCACGGCCACCGGGACACCGAAAGTGGAAGCGTGCAACATGAGTCCGTTGCCCGCGTAGATGCCGACATGAGAGATGTCGGAATAGAAGAACACGACGTCACCGGGTTGCAGATCGTTCTTGTCCACCGGGGTGCCGTAGCCGGCTTGCTGTGAACTGGTCCGCGGCACGTTCTTGCCGACCTGTTTGAACGCCCACTGCACCAGCCCGGAGCAGTCGAACTGGCTCGGACCGGTCGCACCCCAGACATACGGGTCGCCGATGCGGGTGAGTCCCGCGGCCAGAGCGCTGGTTCCGCTGCCCGGCACGAGTCCGCTCAGCAGCGAGTCGCGGTCGAAGCCGGGCGGGAAGGGCGAGCCCGCCAGCGCGGTCTTGTCCCTGGCCGACAGCGTGCCCCACGCCGAGACCACCTGGGCGATCGCACCGGACAGGTCGGCGCGCTTGCGTTCCAGCTCGGCACGCACCTGATCCGCTTTGGTCGCGGCGGCGCGGGCATCGTCGTCGGCGGTGCGGGCGGTGGTTTCCGCCGCCGTGGCGGCGGCGGTTGCCGACTTGTAGAGCTTCAGTTGATCAGAGGTCTTGGCCGACAACACATCCAGTGTGGACATCTGATCGAGCAGTTGCTGTGGCGAGTTGCTTGCCAGCACGGCGAACAGGCGGTTGGTCCGCGCGCCCTGATAAGCGGCGATCACCGTGCGGTCGACCATCGGCTGGAACTTACGCACCTCGTTGCGCGCATTGTCGGCGACCTCGGTGCTCGCGGACAGTTTGGCGTCGGCGTCGCGCTGGACGGCGAGTTTGGTGTCGAGGTCGGCCTGCACGTTCAGCGCTTGCTGATTGAGCTGCTCGGACTGCCTCGACAGATCGATCATCCGCTGTACGGCCTCGCCGGCCGTGGTCGGCAGGGTGGCCGGATCGGCTCCGGCTGGACTGCCACCGTAGAGCGATGCGGCCAGGACTCCGGCCGCGAGTGCCCCTCCCACCAGACGTTTCGTGCTTTGTCTCGGGTGATGTGCCACAGCCTGCCGTGCCCCGTTCTCTCGTCAAGTGCTCGGACGCATTCCCTCGATGAGCCGCATCGGCTTCGTGAGCTGCGAGAACGGTCGGTCTGTTCCTCGCGGCTCCGGAAGGTCTCATTTAAGTTACGGAATGGCGTACGTCTGTGTCCAGTAGGGCACGAAATGATCACGTAGGCCATCCCATGGACCCGCCGTGTCGTAGGGGGCGAGGGAGCGGGTCAGAAGCGGCGAGCGCCTGCGATCGGCATCGACGAGATCGGGGCGAGCATCACCGGGGTGCCGGAGGTCGACGCATGGATCACGTTGCCGTCGCCCGCGTACAGACCGGAGTGTCCGCCGCCGTAGAACGACACCAGGTCGCCCGGCTGCAGATCGTCGGTCGAGATCGCGGCGCCCGCGGCGAGCTGGGCGCCGCTGGTGCGGGGCAGCTCCACGCCGGCCTGCTGGTAGGACCACTTGACAAGGCCGGAGCAGTCGAAGGCGTTCGGGCCCGCGGCACCGTAGACGTACGGCGCGCCGAGCTTGCTCATCGCGGCGTCGAGCGCGACCTCGCCGAGGGTCTTGATGGGCGCCATGAAGGGCAGCGGCACGGGCGGGTTGCCCAGCTGGATGCCGGGGATGTCGGCCGGGATCGGGATCTCGTTGGGAACCTCGAAGGTTCCGATGCCGGGGATGGTCACCGGCTGAGCCGCGGCCGGGGCGGCCGGAAGAAGGAACGCGCCGATGGTGGCAGCGCCGACGGCTCCGGCGGCAACGGCACGCTGCGCCTGTCGCTTGACGGTGTTGATCGCCATGATGCGGTACTCCGAATCTGCCCCACGACGCCGTACCCGGTGGTGCGGCGGACTTCGTTTCACCGGCCCTGCAGCGCGGTGGAACTCCGTGAGGTCTCAAAAAGGTTACGAACACATCACGGTGGTTTGTAAAGTCGGGCGCATCCGAAATGTCGATATTCAACAAAAATGCGACACGCGAAATGCGAGATGAGTCACAACAATCACGAAACAATAACGACCGACCGTTATCGGGCGGCGTTCGAGTCGCTACCCGGCGCGTCGGAAGTTCTGTCTGGGCCAGTCGATGGATCGGATTTCCGGGTATTTCCCAAGGTCGCAGCGGTGATGGCGGGGGTGATGGCGACTCGACATCGGACGGGTGGTCGGCCTCGACTCGACACGCGGTAGTGCGCCGATGGCACCGGTCCGGCACCATCGACCTCGCTCGGCCGATTGATGCAATTCTGACAATAATGTGATCTGGGTCACTTTTGCGAATTGAAGATCATTTCGCGGGTATCAGAACGAAATCCTCGGGGATAAATTCGGACATTTCGTGTGCGATCTCGCGCGCGTTCCTGTCGGACCCACCCCATACGCTCCTGGCCGTGCCCGACCCCGTGCCGCGCCCGGCCGCCGCGAAGCAGCTGGCCTTCGATGAGCTCGATACGCCGCTCTATGACACCACCTTCGTGGTCGTCGACCTGGAGACCACCGGCACCAGCCCGGAGGGTGACGCGATCACCGAGATCGGTGCGGTCAAGGTGCGCGGCGGAGAGGTACTCGGCGAATTCGCCACCCTGGTCAACCCCGGGCAGGACATCCCGCCCGCGATCGTGCAGATCACCGGGATCACCACCGCCATGGTCTACGAAGCGCCGCGGATCGAGGCGGTGCTGCCGGGTTTCCTGGAGTTCGCGGCGGGAGCTGTCCTCGTGGCGCACAATGCGCGGTTCGATATGGCCTTCCTGCGCGCCGCGGCGGCCCGCAGCGAAACCGCGTGGCCCTCGGCGCCGGTGCTGTGCACTGTGAAGCTGGCCAGGCGGGTGCTCACCCGCGACGAAGCGCCCTCGGTCCGGCTCGGCCTGCTCGCTCCACTGCTCGGAGCGACCACGCAGCCGACGCACCGTGCCCTCGACGACGCCCAGGCCACCGTCGACGTCCTGCACGCGCTGATCGCCCGCGTCGGCAATCAAGGGGTGCACAGCCTCACCGAACTGCTCGACTATCTGCCGGGGGTGACCTCCCGGCAGCGCGCCAAGCGCGTGTTCGCCACCGACCTGCCCGCCAGTCCCGGCGTCTATCTCTTCCGCGGCCCTTCCGACGAGGTGCTCTACATCGGCACCGCGGTGAACCTGCGCCGCCGAGTTCGCAACTACTTCACCGGTTCCGAGACAAGGGGGCGGATGAAGGAAATGGTGTCGCTGGCCACCCGCGTCGATCACGTGGTGTGTGCGCACGCGCTGGAAGCGGGGGTGCGTGAGCTGCGACTGCTCGTCGCGCACGCCCCGCCCTACAACCGGCGCTCGAAATTTCCCAAGCGCGCCTGGTGGATCACGTTGACCGACGAACCCTTCCCACGCTTCGCGATTGTCCGAACGCCGAACCGGGATGCGCTGGGCCCCTTCAACTCTCGGATGGATGCCACCGAGGTGGCGGTCACCGTCGCCGAGTACACCGGGCTGCGCACCTGCACCACTCGGTTATCGGTTGCGGGCCTGCACGATTGCCTGCATGCGATGGTCGGCGGCTGCCCCGCCGCGACTGTCACCGGTCTCCCTATTAATAGGGAGGAATACGCGCCGGCGTCTGCGGCTGTCCGCGCACTGTTCGCGGGTACCTCCGACGCGCCACTGCGCGCCATGCTCGACCGCATCGAAACCCATTCGCGTTCCGAACATTTCGAAGCAGCCGCCCGGCTGCGCGATCGCGTGGTCGCGGTCGTGCGCGCGCTTCGCCGCACCCAACGCCTGGCCGCCGTCGCCAGGATCGCCGAGCTGATCGTCGCGCACCCGAATGACACAGGCGGATGGGAATTCTCGGTGATCCGCTACGGCCGCCTCGCGGGCGCGGGCAACGCGGCGCGGGGTGTGTCGCCGATGCCGGTCGTCGAACACATCGTTGCGGCATCGGAAACCGTCATCCCCACCGGTGGCGACCCGGGCTCCGGTGCGCTCCGGTCTGCCGATGCCGATGCCGATGCCGATGCCGATGCCGATGCCGATGCCGATGCCGATGCCGATGCCGATGCCGATGCCGATGCCGATGCCGATGCCGATGCTGTTGGCGGAGGCGATGTTGTCGGGGGAAGCGACATGGCCGACGCGGTGGTCGATGCGAGCTCTGGAGGTTCACGGTCGCGCCGTGTTGCGGCGCTACGTCGGAATGCCGCGTCGACGATGCCTCCGCTGCGCGGAGCGTCGCCGGAAGAAGTAGCACTCGTCACGCGCT
This sequence comes from Nocardia sp. NBC_01009, assembly GCF_045208035.1. Classification (NCBI taxonomy): domain Bacteria; kingdom Bacillati; phylum Actinomycetota; class Actinomycetes; order Mycobacteriales; family Nocardiaceae; genus Nocardia; species Nocardia sp. NBC_01009. Next base: position 3,477,445 of record NZ_CP108695.1, read on the forward strand.
GGCTGGCGCGCCCGGGGGCCCGTATTGTGCGCACCACCGATGGTTATCACGAGCCCGTCTACGGGGCGGGTCGCTGGATGGGATGGGTGGAATTAGCGGATGCCGCGGCACGCGCCCAACTCCCCGAAGCGGAATATGTCGAGCGCTCAGGCGGCTGCCTCGCCTGCGCTCGGCCCGGCGCAGATTACGGACGTACTGCGTCCGGCTGTGCACATTAGGCGGCTGCCTCGCCTGCGCTCGGCCCGGCGCAGATTACGGACGGACCGCGTCCGGCTGTGCACATTAGGCTGACACCCATGATTACCGCGATCGTCATGATCAACGCCGAGAACGCCCGCATTCCGGAAACCGCGCAGGCGCTCGCCGACACAGAGGGCGTCGCCGAGGTCTACTCCTGTGCCGGCGATGTCGATCTGATCGCGATCGTGCGGGTGCGCGATCACCAGCAGATCGCCGAGGTGGTGACCGACCGTATCGACAAGACCCCCGGTGTCGCGCGCACCATCACCCACATCGCGTTCAAGTCGTACTCGAGCGCGGACGTGGAGGCCGGTTTCTCGCTGGGGGAGTGAGCCGCAGGCGGAGCGGGTCAGCCGATCTGGAGTGATGACCCGTTGGACGCACGGGATTCACCCGGCGTGAGGGTTGCCATCACATCGCCACGGCAGCCGGAACCGCTGAAGATGGTCACTCTGTTGTCGGTGTGGTTCTCGAGTGCCAGCGACGCAACCCCGGCGTTGATTTGCATGCAGCCCGACGGCTCGCGATACACGGTGTTGTTGACGACCAGGGTGCCCTGTGCCGCGAAGGCAGCCGGCGCGGCCGCGATCGTCGCGGCCACCGCCAGGATGCCGGGTACCGCGTAAACGCCCCGCTTCATGTGTGTGCTCCTTGCAAGTCGAGCCGGGCGGCGCACGCCCGAGGCCGAACGTGGGGCGAGGCGCCGGTTTGCGCCGTCACTGTAACTGCCGATGACACAACGGGACTGACGACATGCGGCGCGAAACATAGTTGTCACTATGATGCGAATCCGGACAAACGGTGCGGCTCATTCAGCTGTCTCCGAGAGTGTTGGTCAGTTTCGACCACCGGTCGAGCAGCGCGGCGGACTTGCCCGCGTCGATAGCGGCTGCGGCTCGTTCGAGACCGGCGGCAAGCGCGTCGTGCACATCGGCATCGGGATCACCGACGCCCTGGGACAGGTCGTAGGCGACGATCGCCGCGGCGGAGTTCACCAGGACAGCGTCGCGGACCGCGCTAGGGGAGCCCGCGAACACATCGCGGGCAATGCCTGCGTTGACCTCGGCATCCCCACCGCGCAGCGCGTCGAGATCCACTCGGGCGATACCGAGACGGGCCGGGTCGATCGTCGTCTCCCGCACTCGTCCACCCGAGACGATCCAGGCGGCGGTGGTGTCGGAGGTGGTGATCTCGTCCAAACCGTCGTTTCCGCGCACTACCAGCGCGCTCGCGCCGCGCTCGGCGAACACGCCTGCGATGACCGGCAGCAGATCCGTGAAGGCACAGCCGACCAATCCGGCACGCGGTTGCGCCGGGTTGGTGAGCGGGCCGAGCACGTTGAAAACGGTGGGGATGCCTATTTCTTTCCGCGCGGGTCCCGCGAAGCGCAGTGCGGGGTGAAACAGCGGTGCGAAACAGAAACCGATGCCGACCTCCCGCACGCACCGGGCGACCGACGCCGGTCCGAGGGCCAGCTTCACACCCAGCGCTTCCAGCACATCGGCACCGCCGCTCTTGGAGGACGCCGCCCGATTGCCGTGCTTGACCACCGGCACACCGGCCGAGGCCACCACGACCGCGGACATCGTGGAGATGTTCACCGAGCCGGACCGATCACCGCCGGTGCCGACGATGTCGACGGCATCGCCGTCCACCTGGACCAGGCGTGCGTGCGCGAGCATCCCGGAGGCCATGCCCGACAGTTCGGCGGGTGTCGGTCCCTTGATCTTCATGGCGACACCGAAGGCGGCGATCTGTGCCTGCGTCGCATTGTCGGTGAAGATCTCATTGATCACCCACGCCGTATCGTCCGCGGCAAGGTCGCCACCGTCGGCGAGGGTCCCGAGCACCTGGGGCCAGCTGCGTACCATCATGCCTCCGCCTCGTCGAGGCTCGGCTGCGGCATGACCGTGCGATGCACGGCCGCGCCGATCGTTCGCTCGCTGCGCGCCCTCATGTCCACTTCTCCCGTCACACTGGTTCGCACACCAGTTTGTCGCGATGCAGCTTAGTGGGCCAGACCTCATTACTGCTGCTCGGTTGTGTGACCGGGTTGCAACGCGTCCCATCCATCGGCCGTGCCGTCGTGCCGCTGCGCAAGTCCCGCCATGCGCGAGCGTTCCTGCGAGCAATGCAGCGCATCGAGCACTTGCACCCGTTGCAGGATCACCGGTGCCAGGTCATCCGAACCCGCGGCCCCGGACTGCTCAGCAGGCGCGTACCCGTCCTGGGCTGCGATGGCGCACACTCGTTCGACCTGCTCAGCGGGGACACGTAGGTGGTGGCGCAACACCGCCGGGGCGTCGGGCTGCCACGCCGCGGCCCGCGCCAGCACGGCCGAACAGGCCTCGGCGTCGTCGAAACTCGTCGCGACAACCACCAGATCGGCAGCATCCGGGTCCAGGGCCGCAGACCCGACCTGGCCGCGCAGTCGTCGCCACCACCGTGGGGTCACATCCGCCTCCTCGTCTCAGCTTCTACTTACCGTCGCCTGCCAGACTGGCAGTACCCAACACGCCCGGCCACCTCGGTGCGAGCCCGACCAGCGCCGTCCGCGGCCGCCCGCACGTCCCAGCGGCCGCAGCGGATGCGGCGAAGCTCGAGTTTCGCCTGCTCGGACGCGGGGCCTCGGGTGCTGCCGACACGCCGCGTCGAGGCGCGTCGAATCGAACACGAGAGCCTGTCTGTCCGTGCGTTTTCCGACACGGACGGACAAGTTTCGTACCCGGGTACTTGTGTCGTACTACGACGAGTCATACTTACCCCCGTGACGACCGCAGTAGGGACCCCAGGATCGGCCATTACTCAGCGTGTGCATTCGCTGAACCGGCCAAACATGGTGAGCGTCGGTACCATCATCTGGCTGTCTAGCGAGCTGATGTTCTTCGCCGGGCTCTTCGCGATGTATTTCGTCGCGCGCGCCCAGGCCCACGGTGTCTGGCCGCCGGAGCCGACCGAGCTGAATCTGAAGCTCGCAGTGCCGGTCACGACCGTGCTGGTCGCTTCCTCGTTCACCTGCCAGATGGGTGTGTTCGCGGCGGAAAAGGGCGACGTGTTCGGCCTGCGCCGCTGGTATGTGATCACCCTGATCATGGGCACCCTCTTCGTGCTCGGCCAGGGCTACGAGTACACGAACCTCGTCAAGGAGGGCACCTCGATCTCGAGCAGTGCCTACGGCTCGGTCTTCTACATCACCACCGGCTTCCACGGCCTGCACGTCATCGGCGGTCTGATCGCGTTCGTGTTCCTGCTGATCCGCACCAAGGTCAGTAAGTTCACCCCGGCGCAGGCCACCGCCGCGATCGTCGTTTCGTACTACTGGCACTTCGTCGACATCGTCTGGATCGGGCTGTTCGCCACGATCTACTTCGTCCGCTGAGCCGGGCACGCAACCCCCAATCTTGTACAAGTCGGTTCCGTCTACTCCAAAGGGACACAGATGAGTTCATCTCCCCCGTCAGCGCCAGAGCCCGTGGGCCCCGATAGCGGCCAGGCCAGCAAGACGCGTAAGCAGCGCCGCGCCCGCCGCCGTATCGCGGGTGGGCTCGCGCTGCTGGTGGGTCTGGTCGGAGCTGGCTTCCTCGCCTCGGTTTTCACGCCGGATCCGCAGGTGGCGACCGCGCACGAGGACCAGTCCGCGCTGATCCGCGACGGCAAGCAGCTGTATGAAACCTCGTGCATCACCTGCCACGGTGCGAACCTGCAGGGTGTGGTCGACCGCGGCCCGAGCCTCATCGGCGTCGGCGAAGCCGCTGTCTACTTCCAGGTGTCCTCCGGCCGGATGCCGATGGCGCGCAACGAGGCCCAGGCGCAGCGCAAGCCACCGAAGTTCGACGAGCACCAGACCGATGCGTTGATGGCGTACGTGGCGGCCAATGGCGGCGGACCGAGTGTGGTGCGCGAAGCGAACGGTGAGATCGCCCAGGAATCGCTGCGCGGCCCGGACATCGCCCGCGGTAGCGAGCTGTTCCGGATGAACTGCGCGTCCTGCCACAACTTCACCGGCAGGGGCGGCGCATTGTCCTCCGGTAAGTTCGCGCCGCCGCTGGAGCCCGCCAGTGAGCAGCAGATCTACGACGCGATGCTCACCGGCCCGCAGAACATGCCGAAGTTCTCCGACCGGCAGCTGAGCCCGGAAGAGAAGCGCGACATCGTCGCCTACGTCAAGAACGCCACCGAAGAGCGCGACCCGGGCGGGTACGGTCTCGGCGGCTTCGGTCCCGCGACCGAGGCTCTGGCCATCTGGGTGGTCGGCATCGTGCTCGTCGTCGGCGCCGCGATGTGGATCGGATCAAGGTCATGACGGATAAGGAGCCAAACGACATGGGTCGGCCGGATGAGGGCGACGACAGCATCGAGCTGTTGAAAGATGAGGCGACCCCCGCTGTGACCAAGCAAGCCGGGGCAACGTCCGATCACAGCACTGTGAACCTGGATCCCACCGAGGAAGAGCTCGACGCGATGTCGCGCGACGAGCTGGTCAAGCTCGGCACCGCGCGTGACGGCGTCGACGTCGCCTACCGGCGCGAGCGGTTCCCGATTCCGGGTACCCGCGCCGAGAAGCGGGCCGAGCGGCAGGTGTCGTTCTGGTTCGCGGTGTCCGGCCTGGCCGCCGCGGTGCTCGTCGGTGTGTTCCTGTTCTGGCCTTGGGAGTACAAGGGCAAGGACGAGGAAGGCAACGCCGCCTTTTCGCTGTTCACGCCGCTGGTCGGCCTGAGCTTCGGTATCTCGGTGCTGGTCATCGGTGTCGCGGTGGTGCTGATCCGCAAGAAGTTCATCCCCGCCGAGCTGTCCATCCAGGACCGCCACGACGGCAGGTCGCCCGAGGTCGAGCGCCGCACCCTGGTCGCCGAGCTCAGCGACGCGCTGGATACCTCGACGCTGGGTCGTCGCAAGATGATCACCCGCACGGCGGGCGCAGGCGTCGGTGTGCTCGGTATCGGCGCGCTGCTCGTCTTCGTCGGCGGCATGATCAAGAACCCGTGGGCCAAGGGCGACAAGTCGCCGCTGTGGGTCTCGGGCTGGACCCCGGATTTCCCCGGCGAGACCATCTACATCCGCCGCGACACCGGTCGCCCGGAGGACATCGTGCTCGTGCGTCCAGAGGACATGGACGCGGGCGCCATGGAGACAGTCTTCCCGTGGAAGGAAAAGTGGCGCGGCGACGAGCACGCGACGCTGCAGTCGCTGCGCGGAATCCGTAACGCCGTCATGATGATCCGGCTGCGCACCGAAGACGCGCAGAAGGCCATCAAGCGCAAGGGGCAGGAGAGCTTCAACTTCGGCGACTACTTCGCCTATTCGAAGATCTGCACCCACCTCGGCTGCCCCACCTCGCTGTTCGAGTCGCAGACCAACAAGATCCTGTGCCCCTGCCATCAGTCGCAGTTCTTGGCGACCGAATGGGGTAAGCCGGTCTTCGGTCCCGCCGCTCGCGCACTGCCGCAGCTGCCGATCACCGTCAATTCCGAGGGCTTCTTGGTCGCCAATGGCGACTTCATCGAGCCGCTCGGCCCGGCTTACTGGGAGCGTCGTTCATGACCTCAGCACTCGGTCGTAAGGCCGCAGCCCAAGCGAACGCCGCGGACGAGCGGTATCAGGCCGCAGCGTTCATGAAGCGGTCGATCAACAAGGTCTTTCCGACGCACTGGTCGTTCCTGCTCGGTGAGATCGCCCTCTACAGCTTCATCATCCTGCTGCTCTCGGGCGTCTACCTGACCCTGTTCTTCGATCCATCGATGACCGAGGTCGTCTACAACGGCGCATACCAGCCGCTACGCGGCGTGACCATGTCGCGGGCCTACGAGACCGCGTTGAACATCTCCTTCGAGGTGCGCGGCGGCCTGTTCGTCCGCCAGGTCCACCACTGGGCCGCGCTGCTGTTCGCGGCGTCGATCATCGTGCATCTTTTCCGCATCTTCTTCACCGGTGCGTTCCGCAAGCCGCGCGAGGCCAACTGGGTCATCGGCTGCCTGCTGCTGATCCTGGCGATGTTCGAGGGCTTCTTCGGTTACTCGCTGCCCGACGACCTGCTGTCGGGCACCGGCCTACGGGCCGCGTTCGGCGGTATCACGATGAGCATCCCGATCGTCGGCACCTGGATGCACTGGCTGATCTTCGGTGGCGACTTCCCGGGCGACATCATCATCCCGCGTCTGTACATCGCGCACGTGCTGCTGTTCCCCGGCATCATCCTCGCGCTGATCGCCGCGCACGTCGCCCTGGTCTGGTACCAGAAGCACACCCAGTTCCCCGGCCCCGGCCGCACCGAGAACAACGTGGTCGGCGCGCGCATCGTGCCGGTGTTCGCCGCGGACCAGGGTGCGTTCTTCGCCTTCACTCTCGGCATCGTCGGCATCATGGGCGGTCTGCTGCAGATCAACCCGATCTGGAACCTGGGGCCATACAACCCGTCGCAGGTCTCCGCAGGTTCGCAGCCGGACTTCTACATGATGTGGACCGACGGCCTCGCCCGTCTCATGCCGCCGTGGGAGCTCTACCTGGGTCGCTACACGATCCCGGCCGTGTTCTGGGTCGCGCTGATCATGGGTCTGGTGTTCACGGTGCTGATCGTCTACCCGTGGATCGAGAAGCGCCTCACCGGCGACACCGTCGGCCACAACCTGCTGCAGCGGCCGCGGGACGTGCCCGTCCGCACCGCCATCGGTGCGATGTCGATCGCGTTCTATGTCGTGCTGACGCTGTCGTGTGTCAACGACATCCTGGCGCTGAAGTTCGACATCTCGCTGAATGCGACCACCTGGATGGGCCGCATCGGCCTGCTGGTCGCGCCGCCGGTTGCGTACTTCGTCGCCTACCGGTTCTGCCTCGGCCTGCAGCGCAGCGACCGGGCGGTGCTGGAGCACGGCATCGAGACCGGCGTGATCAAGCGGCTGCCGCACGGTGAGTACATCGAGGTGCACCAGCCGCTCGGCCCGGTCGACGACCACGGCCACCCGGTCCCGCTGGAGTACCAGGGCGCCCACGTGCCCAAGAAGATGAACAAGCTGGGTTCGGCGGGCAAGCCGGGCACCGGCAGCTTCCTGCGGCCCGACCCGTGGCAGGAAAGTGAGCAGGCCTTCGAGATCGAGCACGCGGAGGAGCACAAGCAGCTCGCCGTGCTGCAGAAGGCACAGCAGAAGGACAACGGTCACGGCGGCAACAACAGCCACTGATCGCTGGCGTCAACGAAGGCCCCGAGTCGAATCCGACTCGGGGCCTTCGTGTTTCGTATGCCGGGATTACGAGCGAGTGGCGGCGCGGCGGGCGACTTCGATCGCCTCGAACTTCGCGAAATTGTGGCGGGCGTCGGCCAGCGCGTCGTGGGCGTCCGCCGGCACGGGGGGCAGTTCGGGGCGGCCGTGCGCGTCCCAGTGCTGGCGCAGTTCATTGGTGTAACGGGGCAGTGTGCTCGGCAGGTCGACCATCGAGCCCCACAGTTGGCACAGCGCCACGTGATCGTAGGCGCCGACCCAGGCCCACAGTTCGGGCTGGACCGTGGAGCGGGGAACCAGGAACTTGTAGAGGTCGTCGCGGATCTGCTCGCGGCTGCGCCAGCGCGGCGAGGACGGTGCGGGCAACTGCGGCAGCACATATTTGCGTACCCAGGGGCCGGCCCGGTCAGGATCGAACTCGGTTGAGACCGCGTAATATTCGCGGCCGTCCTCGCAGACGACGCCGATGGAAACGAGGTCGATCGTGGAGCCGTCCTCGATGAATTCGCAATCGTAAAAATATCGCAGAGAGATCGGTCTTCTCCTCGGTAGTCGAAGCGGTTGTAGAGGTGCCGGACCCCGCAACCCTATGCCGGTAGCCCGCCGATCGCTCCAGGGGTTCTCGGGTGGAGATTCTCGACACCTTCGGTATGTCAGCTTCCCCCACCTCCGGGTATCTGTGCGACCGTGCGGTCCGTATTCTGAACTGGTGAACTGGACCGTCGACGTACCCATCGATCGCCTGCCGGAACTGCCGCCGCTGCCCGCAGAGCTGCGGCGACGGCTGGACGACGCGCTCGCCAGACCTGCGCTGCAGCAGCCGTCGTGGGATCCGGAGCAGGCCGCCAACATGCGGACGGTACTGGAGAGTGTGCCGCCGATCTGCGTGCCCGCCGAGGTGGAGGAGCTGCGCGTGCAGCTCGCCGAGGTCGCGCGTGGTGAGGCGTTCCTCATGCAGGGCGGTGACTGCGCGGAGACCTTCGCCGACAACACCGAGCCGCACATCCGCGGCAACATCCGCACCTTGCTGCAGATGGCGGTCGTGCTCACCTACGGTGCGAGCCTGCCGGTGGTCAAGGTCGCGCGCATCGCGGGCCAGTACGCGAAGCCGCGCTCCTCCGATACGGATTCGCTCGGCCTCAAGTCCTACCGCGGCGACATGGTGAACTCGCTGGCCCCCGACGCGGCCGTGCGCCATCACGACCCGTCGCGGCTGGTCCGCGCCTACGCCAACGCGAGCGCGGCGATGAACCTGGTGCGCGCGCTGACCGGCGCGGGCATGGCAGACCTGCACAAGGTGCACGATTGGAACCGCGACTTCGTGGCCCAGTCGCCCGCGGGCGCGCGCTACGAGGCGCTGGCCGAGGAGATCGACCGCGGTCTCGCGTTCATGACCGCATGCCGGGTGAAGGACCCGAGCCTGCAGTCCGCCCGGATCTACGCCAGCCACGAGGCCCTCGTGCTCGATTACGAGCGCGCTATGCTGCGCCTCGGCGAGAATCCGGCGGGCGAACCGGTGCTCTACGACCTGTCGGCGCATTTTCTGTGGATCGGCGAGCGCACCCGTCAGCTCGACGGCGCGCACATCGCCCTCGCGGAACTGATCGCCAATCCGATCGGCCTGAAGATCGGTCCGACCACCACGCCGGACCAGGCTGTGGAGTACGTCGAGCGGCTCGACCCGAACAACGAGCCCGGCCGGCTCACTATCGTCTCGCGCATGGGCAACGGCAAGGTTCGCGATGTGCTGCCGCCGATCATCGAGAAGGTGCAGGCCACCGGGCATCAGGTCATCTGGCAGTGCGATCCCATGCACGGCAACACCCATGAGGCGTCCACCGGCTACAAGACCCGCCACTTCGACCGGATCATCGATGAGGTGCAGGGCTTCTTCGAGGTGCATCATGCGCTGGGCACCCACCCGGGCGGCCTGCACATCGAACTCACCGGTGAGGACGTCACCGAATGTCTCGGGGGCGCCCAGGACATCTCAGATCTGGATCTATCCGGACGCTACGAAACCGCGTGCGATCCGCGCCTGAACACCCAGCAGTCGCTGGAGTTGGCGTTCCTGGTCGCGGAAATGCTGCGCTGATCTTCTCGGCACTACCGAACGTCACATCGGGCGCACGCCCGATGTGACGTTCGGTGTGTTCAGGGGAGTGCGACCAGCGTGACCGTGGTGCCCGGCTCGACCTTCGATAGCCCGCCGGGGTTCTGTGAGATCACCAGCGACGAGTCCGAGGGTGTCAGCTGGCGCACCGTCACCTGCAGGCCCAAGCCTTGGAGCTTGGCGCGCGCGTCGGCGACGTTTTGCCCGACCACCGTCGGTATCTTCACGGCATTCGAGACGAGCAGTGCGACACTGTCGCCGGACTGGACCGTGGTGCCCGCGGCCGGGTCCGTGCCGATCACCTTGTCGCCCTCGACGTTCTTGTCGTACTGCATGCGGGTCTCCCGCACCGTGATCCCGGCATCGGTGAGCATCTTGGTGGCGTCCGCGGTGGCGCGTCCGCGCACGTCGGGCACTTTGACCGGCTGCGACCCGTTGCTGCGATACACCTTCACCTGGGCGTTCATCGGAAGCACGGTGCCGGGCGCCGGATCGATCTTCGCCAACGAGCCCTTCGGTGCGGAACTTCCGGTTTCGCCGGAGTCCACCGGTTGCAGCCCGGAGTCGCGGATGAGCTGATTGACCTTCGACACGACATCGCCGGGCTTCACATCCGGCACTCGGGGTTTGCCGCTGGACACCAGCACCGCCACCGTCGTGCTCTTGGTGATCTTGGACCCGGCGGACGGGTCGCTGGCGACCACGCCGCCGACCGGGATGGTGTCCGAGGCCTTCTGTCGTATCTCGGTGGAGAAGCCCGCGCTCTGCAGCGTGGCGATTGCGCGTTCTTGATCGAGCCCGGCGATCGGCGGGACCGCGGAGAAACGCCCGACGCCGAGCCACCAGCCGCCGACACCGACGATCAGCGCCAGGATGGCCACCACGGCCACCCACAACAGCGTCGTGCGGCGCGAGCGGGAGCGTTCGGAGTCGAATTCCTGATATGGCGAAGGCTGCGGCAGGTGCGAGGGCTGCGGCTCGTAGTCGTCCGGCGGGCCGTAATCGGCGTACCTGGGCCGTGGCGCGGTGACGACCTTGGTGTGCTGCGGCGGATGCGGTTCCTGGCGGCCGGCAGCGGCTTGGCCGGCGTGCTGATCCGGCGTGGCGATGCGGTAGGTGGCGCTGAGATGCTCGGCCGATTCCTGCGGGGCGGGCACTCGATACGAGGGCAGGTTCAGCGCGACCGCAATCTGATGCAGGGCGGCGACCATTTCGTTCGCGTCGGCGAAGCGGTGCCCGGGTTCACGGGCGGTTGCGCGCGCGATCAGGTCGTCGAACTCCGGGGGCACCCCCGCGATGAACTGGCTCGGGCTCGGTACGTCGTTCTCGATTCGCTGATACGCCACCGACAGGGAGGTGTCACCGGTGAACGGGACCCGGCCGGTCAGCAATTCGAAGATCAGCACGCCGAAGGAGTAGACGTCGCTGCGGGAATCGGCGGTGCCGCTGGTGACCTGTTCTGGCGACAGGTAGGCCGCCGTGCCGAGGATCACGCTCGCCGAAGTGGTGTTGGCCGCGGCCACCGCGCGAACCAGACCGAAATCGGCGATTTTCACCTCGCCGGCATCCGAGATCAGCACGTTCTCCGGCTTGATATCGCGGTGCACCAGACCCGCCGCATGCGCGACGCCGATCGCGGCGAGCACCGGCTCGGCGACCGCACGCGCCGCATGCGGCGGCATCGGGCCGCGTTCGCGCAGCAGCTCGCGCAGCGTGCCGCCCTCCACCAATTCCATGATGAGGAAGGGATATTCGCCGTCGACGCCCTGGTCGTACACCGCGACAAGCGATGGATGCTTGAGCTTCGCGACCGCGCGCGCCTCGAATTCGAACCGCGAAAGGAACTGGGGATCGGCGGCGAACTTCGGGTCCATCACCTTGATGGCGACCGGGCGGTCCAGGCGAGTGTCCACACCCCGGAAGACCATCGACATCCCGCCGCGAGCAATCGGCGCGTCGATGCGGTAGCGCCCTTCCAGTATTTGCCCGATCAAGTGATGTCCTCCGGCTTTCACAAAATTCTCACCCCTCGCTGTTAGTGCGACAAGCGACATGCCGCCCGGTGCGGCCTCCACGATGGTATCGGCGAATGCGCCCCGGGTGTCTCACGACGTGCGGCGGCGGACCGTCTACCGTTACCCGGGTGAGTGCATTTCCCTGCAGCGATGATGTCCTTCCCGAGTCCGTGGCCGTGCTGCCGCTGCCCGAGGTGGCCGACAAGCTCGGGCTCGTGGTGACCCGGGTGCATCAGATGCTGCGCGACCATCAACTTCTCGCGGTGCGCCGCGGCGGCGTCGCTGGCGTCCCCGAACGGTTCTTCGACGATACGGGTGCGGTGGTCAAACCGCTGCCCGGCCTGATCACCGTGATGAAGGACGCCAAGTACACCGACGAAGAGATCCTGGAGTGGATCTTCACCGAGGACGAGACCCTGCCGGGCAGGCCGATCGATGCCCTGCACGGCCCATTGGCCCGAGAAGTCATCCGCCGCGCCGCTGCCGATCCTTTCTGACCAGACCCGTCCCCGATCCGCGTCGCAGGCCGATGCGGGTCAGGGACGCAAGTTCGGCCGGTGCGGGCCGCGAACCGCGGCGGCGCCGAATTCCAGCGCGGCGACGCGTAGGCGATGCCGCTGTGGCACTACCGCGCGTCTGCGGAAGATGGCGTAGTCGCCATTTTCTATCTGGTCGAGAATTCCCGCATACAGCGTGCTCGCGGTGCGAATGGCCGGTCGGACGCGCGGTTCCAGCAGGTCGATGCCTCGGTCGGCGACACGATAGATGTCGCGGTTGATCGCGATCAGGTGGGCGAGCGCCGCGCGCACCCGCTGATCAGTGCGCCCGGTGCGGTGACAGTCGACGAGCAGGTCGTAGTCGACCCCGAAAGCCGCGAGTTCGTCGGCGGGCAGGTACACACGCCTGCGATCGAGATCCTCGGCGACGTCGCGCAGGAAATTGGTCAGCTGGAACGCCTCGCCCAGTGCGGCGGCCGCGGGCTCGGCCTCGGCCACCGGCACGACGGTGCCGAGCACCGGCAGCAACTGCAGTCCGATCGCCGCCGCCGACCCACGCATGTATTCGCGCAACTCGGCCATCGTCGCGTAGCGGTCGCGGTACTGCGGCGTGCCGACGATGTCCATCCGCATCGCGTCCATGAATGTCCAGAAGTGCTGGTGGGCAATGTCGTAGCGTTCGATGGTGTCGGTGAGGGCGAGGAGGACCCGGTCCCGCTGTTCGCCGATCTGCTCCGACAGCGGGTTGCCTTCCAGGCGACTGCGCAGCTGCTTCTCGATCCGATCGAGCAGTCCGGCGCAGTCCTCGCCGCGATAGGCGATCGCCGCAGGGTCGAGAGTTCCTTCGATGGCGTCCGTGTGGTCGACGATGTCATCGACTGTCCTCGCGAACGCGTAGAGCGCGTGCACTGCGGGTCTTCGCTCGGCCGACAGCAGGCGGGTCGCCAGGAAGTAGGTGCGGCCGTGCGCCGCGGCGATCTGCCGGCATTCGCGGTATGCCGCGGGGAGTTCTATCACCGAACCCGTTACGGCCGCGGCGGAACCGGTCACGGCCCGGACGGTGCCGGCGAATCCGCCGACGTGGTGGCCCGCAAGCGCAACGGGTCCACCTTCCGCAGCGACAGTGCCGCCACCACGGCGACGAAGGTCGCGGCGGCCACGTGCCGGAAGTCGTACAGCCCGATCGAACCGTCGGGCTGGAACACCAGCATGAGCCAGGTGCAGAGCCCGACCAGCACCATCAGGGTGGTGGTCGACAGCGCGAAGCCCGCGGCGAGCGCAAGCGGCCAGGAGTAGTACCAGGGCAGCGCGGCGGGGGAGAGGATGACGATTCCGACGAACGCAATGAGAATGCCGAGCACGGCCTCGCGTTCGCTGTGGCGGAACCGCCACCACGTCCATACCAGCACCGCGACCAATGCCACCGCACAGATTGTCCTGGTCACGCCGAGCACCGATTCCGTCCGCCACGGGGTGACCCAGGTGGTGACGTGCGCCATGATCGTCGGAAGCGACAGCCAGTTGATGATCTTCTTCGAACCCGACAGCGCGGTCAGCCAGCCGATGCCGACACCGGCCGCCACCGAGGCCACCGCAAAGACCACCGCGAATACGCTGAGTCCGAGTCCGGCGATCTTGGCGAACATCTGTGCGGGGTGGGGCATTTCCGCGCTGGACTTGGCCGCATCCGGCTCGCCTTCCAGCGGCGCAGTGGCACCGGGGGAATTCGCGGCTCGCTCCAGCGCCCGGCGTTCCTTCTCGTGCAACATCCAGATCCACACCAGGAACGGCAGCGCGATCCCGGCGGTCGCCTTGATGGCAACGCCGATCGCCACGACCACGATGCCTGCCACATGGTGGCGCTCCAGCACCAGCGCGATGCCCGCGCACATGAGGCCGACCATCAGCATCTCGTTGTGCACGCCGCCGATGAGGTGGATGAGCACCAGCGGATTGAGCACGGCCAGCCACAGCGCCACCGTCGGCTTACCACCGAGATGTTTGGTCAGATACGGCACCGCCCACATCATCAGCGCGAGGCCGGGCAGCATGACCAGCCGCAGCGCGATCGTTCCCGCCACCACGTTGTCGCCGGTGATGGCGGTGATCGCGCGGCCGAGTAGCAGGAAGACCGGACCGTAGGGCGCGGTCGTGGTGGTCCACACCGGGCTCACGTTGTCCAGCAGCACACCGGGATTGGCGACCGGGCCCACCTGGTAGGGGTCGAACCCGTCACGCAGCAGCGCGCCCTGGGCCAGGTAGGAGTAGGCGTCGCGGCTGAACATCGGTGCGGCGAACAGCAGCGGGAAGATCCAGATGCCGACGATCGCGCGTAGCTCGTTGAGCGTGACGCCTGCCCCCGGCCGATCTCCGAAGCCGATGGTGGTGCGGCCGAGCCGAACCCACGCGGTGATCATCAGCAGCACGCCGACCCAGATGACCATGGTGGACAACACGTAGCCGTGGCCGAATCGCAGCCAGGACAGGTGCATCGCCTCGAGTAGCGGATCGCGTTTGCGGACGCTGCCCGCGCCGAATCCACCGAAGGTGATCATCACCGCGCCGAAGAAACCGAGCAGCGCCGAATGCCCTTCGGGGCTGCGAAGGAAATCGGCCGAGGTCCGCACCCACCATCGGAGTCCGTGCGCGGACGTCACGATGGGCGCGGCGGTCCAGGACGCGCCACGTCGGCTCGGCCGGGCGGCCGGTGTGCTCGAGGTGCGGTCCGCGAGGCTCGTGTTGGTGTTGATGATCGAGTCCTCGGTGTCGGCTGCGGCGCTGGCTTCGGGGGGTGGCATACGGTGTCGGTTCCCCCGGAGTGGTCGGCGGTCGCAACCGCGAGCGAATTAGGTCGGCGTTGAGTTTAGTGGTTCGCCGGGAACACTATCCCGGTGGTGCGTGGGGTTTCATCCCGAGCGGGGCTCGGAGCGCCGGTTATGCGGTTTGCTGCCAGTTTTCCAGATAGCAGAGTAGTGGGCACTCCCACGCCTGGGGTGGTGCCGCAACCAGCGATAACTACATTGTCGCTGGTGCGCGGAAAATTGCGTGGACGAAATGGTCCGGTCTGCCGGAACAGGTGTGCCGCGGAGAACGGGGTACCGGCCAGCATGCCTTGTGCGTGCCAGGTGCTCGGGGTGTCGAGGTGATCGACGGTGAAGTGTTCGGTGATGCCGCGGTAGCCGCGTGATTCCAGGATGTTCAGCAGCTCGCGCAGATAGAACGGGCCTAGCCGGTCCCAATCCAGCGGCGCCGATTCGAGATTCGGGCACGGCGCGAGCAGCGAGAACGGCTCGTGGCGGCCGTCGGTCCTGTCGACGTAGAGGGTGGGGTCGGTGAGCGCGGGCCGCGTCAGCAGCAGCGACGGATCGCTCATCACCCTGCCCTTCCCGCGTCCCGCCGCGATCTCGGTGAACGTCCGATCCCACGCCGCGCCGAAATCGATGGTGTGGTGCGCCTGCACCGGCCAGGTGGCGGCGACCTGCGTGGGGACGGTGCCGTGCGCGACGACGGCCGACGGCGCGGCGCGCAGCGGTCGGCGGCGGCGCACCCCGAATCGTTCGATGGCGCCGAGATCGGCGGTGAGCACCAGGGCGTCGCAGTCGAAGGTCCGGCCGTCGGCGGTGCGTACCCGTCGTGCATGTCTGCCTGCGTAGTCGATCGCGGTGACCTCGGTGCTCAGTGCCAGGGAGCCGCCCGCGGCGGTGAAGGCGTCCGCCATGGCGGCGGCGATGGCGCGCATGCCGCCCTCGGGGAAGTAGACGCCCAATGATGTGTCCATATGGGGGATCGCGCCGTACACGGCAAGCGCTTCGGCGGGCGGCATGCCCGCATAGAGCGCCTGGAAGGTGAACAGGCGGGCCAGCCGCTTGTCACGCAGGAACCGGCCGACACGCGGCCCGAGTCTGCCGAACCCGCCGAGCCGCACCAGCGCGGCAAGCGCACGCCGCTTCTCGGGCTTGCGGACCATGTCCAGCGGCGAATCGAAGTTCGTGTCCATGAACTCGCCGAACTCGGCCTCATAGATCTTCGCCAGCCAGGCACGCAGTCGCCGATAGCCGCGCGCCTCCTCCGGCCCGCAGACCCGGGTCACTTCCTCGGCCATCGTCTCCGGGTCGGCGAACACTCGAATGGTGGCGCCGTCGGCGAATCGGGCGTGATAGCTCGGCGCGAGCCGGTGGATGCGCAGTGGCGGCGTGCAGGATTCCGGGGTTCGCCCCACGGCGGCAAGGGCGTCGGTGATCAGCTCCGGCAGCGTCAGCACGGTCGCGCCCGAGTCGATCTCGTAATCCGGTCCGCGATACAGCCCGACGCGACCGCCCGGGTGGTCGGCGCGCTCCAGTAGCGTCACGGTCCGGCCTGCGCCGGTCAGATACAACGCCGCGGCGAGCCCGGAAAGCCCTGCGCCCACGACGACGACCCGATCGGTCGGTCCTGCAACGACTTTCACGCCGCACGCCTCGTCGCCGCCAGTGCCATCGCGCGCAGTTGCTGCTTGGCGGCCTGGGTGGCGGAGCTGGATTCGATGGCGGCCAGGCCCTGTTCGGTGAGGTCGGTGATGCGGCGTTCCACCTCGTCGACCGCGCCGAGCCCGGTGAGTACGGCACGCAGGTGTTCCACCTCGTCGGCGGTGAGATCGGTGCCGATGCTCGCGCGCAGCAGGGCGGCGGCGTCCGGGTCGGTGCGGTCGGCGCGCTGTAGCGCCTCGGCGATCAGCACCGTGCGTTTGCCCTCGCGCAGGTCGTCGCCGGAGGGCTTGCCGGTGACGGCGGGGTCGCCGAAGACGCCGAGCAGGTCGTCGCGCAGCTGGAAGGCGATGCCGATGTCGGTGCCGAAGGTGCGGTAGTCCTCGACCAGCCGCGGCTCGGCGTCGGCGATGGCCGCGCCGAGGTGCAGCGGGCGTTCGACGGTGTAGGCGGCCGTCTTGTATCGGTTGATTCGGAGTGCGGCGGCCACGGATTCGTCGCCGCCTGCCTCGCCGTTGATATCGAGCAGTTGCCCGCCGAGCACCTCGGTGCGCATCAGCGCCCAGACCGGCGCGAACCTGGCGATGGCGGCGGGCTCCAGGCCGGAGGCGTGCACCATATCGTCGGCCCAGGCCAGCGCCAGGTCACCGATCAGAATGGCGACGCTGGCACCGAAGTGCTCGGAATCACCCGCCCAGCCGCGGTCGCGGTGGCGCTGCTCGAAGTCGACGTGCACGGTGGGGAAGCGGCGGCGGGTGCGCGAGGAATCGATGATGTCGTCGTGGATCAGCGCGCACGCCTGCACCAATTCCAGTGCGGCACAGGCTTTCAGCACGGCCGCCGCGTCGGATCCGGTGGGGTCGCCGCCCGCGCCGAGCCAACCTGTCCATGCGAAGGCCGGTCTGGTCCGTTTGCCGCCGCGCAGAACGAACAGCACGAGTGCCTCGGCGGCCTGCACGAATACCGGTCCCAGTGGTTCGACTGCGGCCCGGCGGGTGCGGAAGAAGTCGGTGAGCGCCGCTTCGACGGCCTGGACGAAGGCGGGGGTGCCGGCCTTCAGCGCTGCGTAGTCGGTTGATGCGATGTCGTTGGACGCCGTCGACGTGCCGGCATCGGTCGACGGCGTGCCCCGAGGCGTCTGGATACCGGTTCCGGCGGACAGGGGGGCCTCCAAGGTCGTGCGGGTCGTGGACGGCGTCGGGTGCGTGCTGTCCCGGACGCAGCAAGTTTTCGGTGCCGGGCTGTCGCGCGTGTTGCTCGGCGGTGGCGACCATGCCGCCTGGTCGCAGAATACGCGGCCGCACGAAACAGCAGCCCTGGCGACCCGGCGAGGCTGCGACTGCCCGCCACTACACTGGACCGGTGACTTTCGACAACGTACGGGGACCCTCGACCCCTGGCCGACCGTCCCCGACGCCACCGAACGTCTCTGGAACACCCTCGGTTGTGCAGAGCCTGCGGACCCATTCGAGCACTGCGGTGCCGTTCTCCGTGGAATTCAACCCGCCGCGCGACGCCACGGCCGAGGCCAGGCTGTGGCGTGCGGTGCGGCAGTTCGAGCGGATGCATCCGGCCTTCGTCTCGATGACCTACGGCGCGGGCGGGTCCACCCGCGACCGCACCGTGCGAGTGACCGGCGCCCTGGCGCAGGAGACCACGTTGCTGCCGGTGGCGCACCTGACCGCCGTCGAGCACAGCCTCGCCGAGCTGCGCTCGCTGGTCGGCGCGTACGCCGATTCCGGTATCCGCAACATCCTGGTGCTGCGTGGTGACCCGCCGGGCGATCCGCTCGGCGAATGGACCAAGCATCCCGAGGGTGTCGCCTATGCCGAGGAACTGGTGCGCATCGTGCGTGACCTCGGCGACTTCCATGTGGGCGTCGCGTCTTTCCCACAGGGCCATCACCGTTCGCCCGACCTGGACACCGATACCCGGTACCTGGCCGCGAAACTGCGTGCGGGCGCGGAGTATTCGATCACCCAGATGTTCTTCGATGTCGAGCACTATCTGCGCCTGCGCGATCGGATGGCCGCGTGCGACCCGATCGAAGCCGCCAAGCCGATCATCCCCGAGCTGATGCCGATCACCTCCCTGCGCACAGTCGCGCGCGCCGAGGAACTCTGCGGCCGCCCGCTGCCCAGTGCGGTCACGGAGCGGCTGCACCGGGCCGCGGGCGACAACCCGGAAGCCAACCAGGCCGCGGTCCGCGAGGTCGGCATCGAGATCGCCACCGAAATGGGCCAGCGCCTCATCAACGAAGGCGCCCCCTGCCTGCACTTCATCACCCTCAACTTCGCGAAGGCGACCAGCGAGGTCCTCACCAACCTCGGCTACGGGGTGACGGCCGCGCCGATCAGCGCCTGATCGGTCGAGCCTGGATCAGTCGGTCGGGTCCACCAGCGGCCACGCCCGCCGCATCGAGGTGTCTGCTGCGGTGACGCAATACCGGCGCAACAGCTCACGGTGATAGCCGATCGACGGTCACCGGGAGATTCGAGCCCGAAGTAGGACAGACAGGTGATCCGGCGGCCTCCTCGGTGGAGCCCGCCGGATCGGGTGCTGCGGTTCAGGCAGCGCGGGCGGCGCGCAGCCCCCACGCCTCGGCGAGCAGGCGATGGGATTCGAGACGGTCCTCGTGGTCGTAGGCGATGCTGGTGACGAGGAGTTCGTCGGCGCCGGTGACGCGTTGCAGTGCGGCGAGCCGTTGGGTGACGGTGGCGGGTGCGCCGACGAACTGGGTGGCCAGGCGGTCGTCGACCAGGCGCTGCTGCTCCGGCGTCAGCGCAGTGGCCTGGTCCG
This sequence comes from Nocardia sp. NBC_01009, assembly GCF_045208035.1. Classification (NCBI taxonomy): domain Bacteria; kingdom Bacillati; phylum Actinomycetota; class Actinomycetes; order Mycobacteriales; family Nocardiaceae; genus Nocardia; species Nocardia sp. NBC_01009. The sequence continues at coordinate 3,496,786 of NZ_CP108695.1, forward strand.
GATCGAGATAGTCGGCGGCGCCCGCGCCGCTACGGATGCTGTGCACCCAGTGACCGTAGGTGGAGGCCCTGCGTCGTGCGGTGGCATCGTCCGGCGCGACGACCACATCCGCCGAAATCACGACATAGGGCTCGGCCAGCTGGGCCGACGGCCGGAAGGCCGCCCGATAGGCATCGACCGCGTCCAGCGCAGTGCCCGGTGCGACGTGGTAAGCCGCGGCGAACGGCAGACCGAGTTGCCCGGCGAGTTCGGCACTTTCGCCTGCCGAGCTGCCGAACAGCCACAACTGCACCTGCGCGCCCTCGCCAGGAACCGCGTGCAACGCAACACCATCGCCGCTCGTGTAGGTGCCGTCGAGCAGTGCGCGGACCTCGTCGACCTGATCGGCGAAGTCCAGCGGCTGTGCGCCCTCCTGCTGCAGCGCGGCGATCGAAGCGATGAACTTCGACCGGTCGGCGATCCGGCCGGGATCGAACGGCGGCGGGACCACCACACCGTCCCTGATCTCGGTGCGTCCGGTCACCGTGTCGAGCACCGGATGACTCTTCTTCGGATGCTCTGGCTGCGCACCGAACTGGGCGCGGCGGTGCCCGGACCGGCCCAGGCCGAGATCGAGGCGACCCGGGTGCAGGGCATCGATGGTGCCGAACGCCTCGACGATCGACGCGGATGTGTGGTGCCCCACCTGCACCGCGCCCGAGCCGACCCGGATGCGCGAGGTGGCCGCGGCGACCAGACCGATCAGCGTGATCGATGAGGAGCTGGCCACCGAAACGAAATGGTGCTCGGCCAGCCAATACCGGTGATAGCCCCAGTCTTCGGCGTGCTGCGCGAGATCGATGGTGTTGCGGATGGCCTGCTGCGCGGTCGACCCGGCGCTGATCGGCGCGAGGTCGAGGATGGACAGCGGGATACTCATGCCGACCTGCCGAGCCGCGGATTCTGCTCTCCCGCTTCGATGGCCACGCGCAGCCGGTTCTCCGCGGGCGCCAGCGGGCACGTCGCGAAATCGGTGAAGGCGCAGGGCAGATTCGCCGCTCGGTTGAAGTCGAGCCGAACGGTGCCGTCGGAGTCGGGTGCGTCCACGGCCAGCGAGCGGGCCGCGGGGTAGGTGGTGACACCGCTGGTGGCGTCGGTGAACAGCACCCGCAGGTTCGCGGGCTCACCGAAGGCGATGACCCGTTCGGTCACCTCGCCGATGCGGAATTCGATAGTGCCCGCGGCAGTGTGGTGATGTTCGAGACCGTCGATAACGGCGCCGGTGGTCACTGTCTGCGGTGCGTCGAACGGAACGAATCGGCCCTCGACCACCCAGCGCGGATCGGGTGCGTAGGCCGGGATGCCGTCGAACCTCAGCAGCGTCGGCGCGGCCGGATCGTGCACTCGTACCGCGTACTGTCCGGTGCGGCGAATCACTTCCAGCACTCGATCCTCGTGCAGCACAGTGAGTCCGGGTGCGCCTTCGGCGGGGGTGAGGATCTGCACGCCCGCGATGCCGGTGCCGTCGAACTCCAGCCGATCGGCGGGCTGTGCGGTGATGAACACTTTGTCGTCGGTCACCCACCAGGTTCCTGGCACCCCGGGCAGGCGCTCGGGTCGGTCGGTGAGCCAATGCAGTCCGGTCAGACTCAGGAAGCCGAGCGGGTCGCGCAGCTGATCCTCTCTGGCGTGTTGCCAGGAAGCCCACTCGGTCTCGAAAAGTGTTGTGGTGCTGGTGGTCATGACGCTCGGGCTCCTTCGTGTGCGGTGCTGCGGTGGTTCTGGTGCGGGTGGGGCAGGCCGAGATGGTCGCGCAGGGTGGCGCCGGTGTACTCGGTGCGGAAACTGCCGCGTTCCTGCAGTTCCGGTACCACGCGCTCGACGAATTCATCGAGCCCCGCGGGGGTGAGATGCGGGACGAGGATGAAGCCGTCCGCGGCGTCGGCCTGTACGTAGGTGTCGATCTGCTCGGCGACCGCGGCCGGCGTGCCGACGAACTGCTGGCGCGCGGTGACCTCGATGATCAGCTCGCGGATGCTGAGCTGCTCCGCCTCGGCCTTCGCGCGCCATCCCTCGGCCACGGCGCGCGGGTCCTTCGCGTGGCGTACCCGGCCGCGGGTGATGGTGGCGTCGCCGGATGGTTCGACATCGGGCAGCGGTCCGTCCGGGTCGTAGCCGGAAAGATCACGGCCCCACACCTGTTCGAGGAAGGCGATCGCGGTCTGCGGGCCGACCTGCTGGAGTCGGATGTGCCTGGCCCGCTCCTGCGCGTCCTCGGCGGTGTCGCCGAGCACGAAGGTCGCGGCGGGCAGAATCTTCAGCTCGTCGGAGGTGCGGCCGTATTTCGCCAAGCGGCCTTTCACATCCGCATAGAACTTCTGCCCAGCTGCCAGCGAGCCGTGCCCGGTGAAGATGGCGTCGGCGCTGGCCGCACCGAACTCCCGGCCCTCGTCGGAATCGCCTGCCTGCAGCAACACGGGGTGTCCCTGCGGACTCGGTGGCAGCACGAACCGGCCCGAGATATCGAATTGTGTATTGCGATAGCTGATTTCGGGAACATCGCGGGCGAAGACGCCCGCCCCACGATCTACCACCAGCGAATCGCCCGGCCAGCTGTCCCACAGCGCGCGGCTGACTTCGACAACCTCGGCGGCCCGCCGGTAGCGCTGACTGTGCTCGAGATAGCCGCCGCGCCGGAAATTTTCGCCGGTGAAGGCATCCGACGAGGTGACGACATTCCATGCCGCCCGACCACCCGAGAGATGATCCAACGACGCGAACTGCTTGGCCAACTCGAAGGGCTCGTTGTAGGTGCTGTTGATAGTCCCCGCCAGCCCGAGCTTGTCGGTGACCGCGGCCAGTGCATTCAGCACGGTGAACGTATCCGGTCTGCCCGCGACATCGAGATCGTGGATCCGTCCGAGATGTTCGCGCAGCCGCAGCCCCTCGGCAAGAAAGAAGAAGTCGAACAACCCGCGCTCGGCGGTCTGGGCCAGATGCACGAACGACGTGAAATCGATCTGACTCTTCGATGCCGGATCACTCCACACGGTGGTGTTGTTCACCCCCGGAAAGTGGGCGGCAAGATGAACCGCCTTGCGAGGTTTCCCACTCATCACAGTGTCCCTTCCGAAGTAGCGGTGGAGATTTGCGCGTAGCGGCTGGCCGGCCGCGCCAACCCGAGGCGTGACCGCAGGGTGCCTGGGTTTCTGCTGTCCGCACCTGTTGCCGGGATTCGCACTCCTTCTGGGTGCCCTGAACGGGTGTGGATCCCGGGCAGGGGTGCTGCGGCGAGGAGACGGAGGGCGGCAGGTGCGGCGAGGGGGCGCAGGACGATGCCGTCGGCGCGAGTGCGGAGGGTGGCGATGAGTTCGCGCAGCGTGTCCGGAGTGCCGAAGTGGCGCAGCGTGTTCGGTGCGTTGGTGTCCGCCGTGGAGATCGGGTCGGCCCAGCGGTCCAGTTGAGCCACCTCGTCCTGCGCCGCGGCCACCGTGTCGGCCAGGTGGATGTCGATATCCAGTAGCACTCGGACCTCGTCGGGATCGCGGCCCGCCGCCGCGAGCGCGGCACGCAGCGCCGTGCGTTGTGCCGCCGCCGCGTCGAGATCGGCGGCGGCGACGCGGATCAGGTCGGCGCGGTGGACCGCCACCGCCGTGCTCAGGGCGTCGGCGGCGCGGACCGCGATGATCGGCAGACCCTGCGGAGCACGCGGGGTGATCGACGGGCCCTTGACCGAAAAGTTCTCGCCGACGAAGTCGATGTAGTGCAGCTTGTCCCTGTCGACGAAGCGGCCGGTCGACTGGTCGCGGATCTCCGCGTCGTCCTCCCAGCTGTCCCACAGCCGCGTGACCGCATCGATCGCCTCGTCCGCCTCGTGCCACAGCGACTCGTCCGCCTGGGCGTCCTTGCGGCCGAATGCCCGTGCCTGCTCGGCGCCTTCGGAGACGGTGACCTCCCAGCCCGCGCGGCCGAGCGAGGCGAAATCGAGGCTCGCGATCGCCTTGGACAGATGGAACGGTTCGGTGTGCGTCACCGCAGCCTGCGCGATCAGTCCGATGCGGTGGGTGCGCGCGGCGACCCTGGCGGCGATAGCGACCGCATCGAGCACGCCTCTGGCGACCCCGGCGCCGCCCTGCTGCACGCCGAACGAATCGGGCACGAAAACCGCATCCAACCCGGCGCTTTCGGCGGCTGCGATCGTGTCTACCCAGTAGCCGCCGGTGAACAGATCCTCGGCACGCGAATCGTCGCGGCGCCACGACGCCGGATGCACACCGGTTCCGGTGAGCTCCACACCGAGGAAGAAGTCCGAATCAGACATCAGCACGATCCTTTCCAGTCGATTCGAGGGGTGGGTAGTCCGCTGCTATGGCGATCTGTGCGCCGTCGCGGCAGGGGCGGGCAAGGATGTGCATCAGGACTGCCCTTTCGTGACGGCGGCGTGGGCGGGGATGGCCGACAACAGTTCCCGGGTGTACTCGTGCTGGGGGTTGTCGAAAATATCGGCGGTGTGGCCGGTTTCGACGATGCGTCCGTTGCGCATCACCGCGACCCGGTCGCTGATCCGGCGCACCACTGCCAGGTCGTGCGAGATGAACAGATAGCTCAATCGCAGTTCGGCCTGAAGACGGTCGAGCAGTTCCAGGATCTGGGCCTGCACCGAGGCGTCCAGCGCGGAGACCGGTTCGTCGAGTACGAGCAGGTCGGGGTGCAGCGCGAGCGCTCGCGCGATGGCGACCCGCTGCCGCTGCCCGCCGGACAGTTCGGCGGGGCGCCGCCGGCTGAATTGCTCCGGCAGCGCAACCTGTCCGAGTAGTTCCCGCACCCGCGCCTGCCGGGCTTTGCGGTCGCCGACTCCATACGCGCGCAACGGTTCCTCGATGATCGACCCGACGCGCCAGCGTGGGTCGAGGGAGGCATAGGGGTTCTGGTACACCACCTGGAAGCGCCGGCGCAGCGCCCGCAGCTCGGGTCCCCGGACCTTTGTCAGCTCGTGTCCGTCGAAGGTGACCGCACCGCTGTCGGGTTCGCAGAGCCGTAGGGCGATGCGTGCGGTGGTGGACTTGCCGGAGCCGGATTCGCCGACGAGCGACAGCGTTTCGCCCCGTCCGAGGTCGAAGCCGACACCGGCGACCGCGGTCACCGATCCGCCGGAATGCGCACGGAAGCGCTTGTGCACCTCGCGAACCGACAGCAGCGGCTTTTCTTCGCTGTTGCGGCGCGGCCGGAACCCGCCGAACGGAGCCAGGCTCGGCGATGCCGCGAGCAGGCGCTTCGTGTAGGGGTGCCGAGGTTCGGCGAGCACCGCTGCGGTGGGACCGGTTTCGACGACCTCGCCGCCGTTGAGCACCACCAGGCGATCGGCTCGCTCGGCGGCCACCGCGAGATCGTGGGTGATCAGCAGGACGGCCGTGCCGCGGGCGGTGATCTGCGCGGCAAGCCCATCGAGCACCCGGCGTGCCACCGTCGCATCCAACGCACTGGTCGGCTCGTCGGCGATCACCAGCTCCGGCCCGCAGATCAGCGCGGCCGCGATCAGCACCCGCTGCCGCTGTCCGCCGGACAACTCGTGCGGATACTGCCTGGCCCGCAGTTCCGGCCGATCGAGCCCGGCCTCGGTGAGCAACTCCACCGCCCGCCGCTTGGCGCCGCGCCGGTCGGCCAGACCGTGCACGATCAACGCCTCGGCGACCTGATCGCCCACCCGCTGCACCGGATTCAACGACAGCCCGGGATCCTGCGGGACGAATCCGATCCGCGCCCCGCGCAGTCGCCGCACCGCCCGCTCGGACCCGGTGTCCACGATCTCCCCGTCGAAAGTGACCGTCCCGCCGTTGATCTCGGCATTCGGCCCGAGCAACCCGATCACTGCCTGCGCGAGCGTCGACTTACCGGAACCGGATTCACCGACCAAGGCGACAACCTCACCACGTGCCACGGTGAGCGAGGAACCGGCCAACGCGGTGACGGGACCGGAGTCGGACCGGTAGCGAACATGGAGACCGTCGATGCGAAGGAGCGCGGCATCGGGTGCCGATGATTCGACCCCGATCGCGCCGGGTGCGAGAGGGTCGGCGCTGGTGTGTACCGGCGCTTCGGCGACCGTCACCAGCGGCCGGCCGCCGGCTGGCCCGTCACCTTCGCTCGTTTGTAGGGCGTCGTCATCGGCCGGATAGACGCTGCGGAAATCTTTGTTGCTCATGCGTGCTCACTCCCGCTGACGGCGCGGCCGAGGCGCTGGGCGGCCAGGACGACCGCGATGATCACCAGGCCCGGCAGTGTGGTCATCCACCAGGCGGTGGCGAGGTAGTTGCGGCCCTCGGAGATCAGTGAGCCCCATTCGGGAGTAGGCGGTTTCGCGCCGTAGCCGAGGAAGCTCAACGCCGAGACCGAGAGCACCGCCATGCCGAATTCGACCGCGGCAAGGGCGAGTACCGGTTGGTAGGCGTTGGGCAGCACGTGTCGGGCGAGCACGCTGTACCAGCGGACGCCGGAGGCATGCGCCGCTTCCACGAACGGTGCTTGGCGTACCCGCAGCACTTCCGAGCGCATCACCCTGGCGAAGTTGGCGACCAGCGAAACACCCACGGCGATAGCCACATTGCGGGTGCCGAACCCGAGCGCGGTGACCAGAGCCAGCGAAAGCAGCAGCGCGGGAATCGACAGCAGCACGTCGACGAATCGCATGATGAGGGTGTCGAGGACACCGCCGATCGACCCGGACAGCAAGCCGAGCACCGACCCGGCGACCAGCGCGATCGCCACCGCCGAGAGCGTTGCGGTCAGCGAAAGTCCCGCACCGTGCACCATCCTTGTGTAGAGGTCGCCGCCGAGATTGTCGGTGCCGAACCAGTGCTGAGCGCTCGGCCCACGGAACTTCTCGGCGGGCACGCCGGTCAGCGGATCGCCACTGGCGAACACCGACGGCAACAGCGCCCACCCCAGTGCGATCAGTACGACCAGGACGGCGATGATCTGCGCCGTATTGCCGCGCAAGGTCTTCCCTCGCAATACTGGCCGCCGCAACCACGGCGCTGCCACGCTGCGCCGCTCGTCGAGTACGTCAACCATGGACGTTCACCTCCGCAATGTTGTCGATGCGCAGCCACGGCACGAAGGCGAAGCCGAGGGAAGGCCATTCCGGCAGCAGAGCCAGCACGGTGTTGTCACGCACGACGGGGGCATCGCGCCACTGCGCCGATCCACGGTCGGCCACGAACGTGCGTGCAGTAGGTATCGGTGGGGTGATCCGGCGCAACGACCGCCACGAGAGCCCCAGTCGTTTCGGCAACGATGCCGCGGGTAGATCAGGCACGGGCACCCACCTCCTCGCCGGTGGTGATGATGTCGGCGGTGGTCTCGTTCGGCGCACGACGGGTGCGCCCCGCGATGCGCGGATCCAGCAGCGGATAGAGCAGGTCCACCGCGAGATTGACCGTGACGAAGACAGCCGAGGTCAGCAGCACGATGCCTTGCACGACCGGAATGTCCTGGGCGAGCACGGACGTCTGAGTGAGACGTCCGACGCCGGTGCGGGCGAACACGGTCTCCACCACCACCGATCCGGCCAGCATGTTGCCGACCAGCACACCCGCGATGGTGAAGGTGGGCAGCGCCGCCGAGCGCAGCACATGCTTGCGCTGCACCCACCAGCGCGAACCGCCCTTGGCCACGGCCACATCGACGAACGGCTGCCGCCACGTCGATTCCAGTCCGGTCGCGAGCACCTGGGCGATCACCGCGCCGATCGGGATGGCGAGGGTAACGGCGGGCAGGATGGTTCCTGCGAAGCCGTGGCCACCGAATGCCGGGACAAGCCGGAACTGGAACGAGAACAGTTGCAGCAGAAGCAGTCCGGTCCAGAAGGTCGGCACCGAAACGCCGAGCGAGGGCAGCGACCGCAGCGCGTTGCGCAGCCAGGGGCGACGCGAGTACGTCGCGGCGAAGGCCACCGACACACCACCGACGGTCGCGAAAAGTAATGCCAGCGACGCCAATCCGAGCGTCGAGGGCAGTGCGTCACCGATCGCGTTGGTGACCGGTTGGCCGGTCGAGATGGAATGGCCGAGGTCGCCGCGCACCGCGTGCGTCAGCGCCGTCCAGTACTGCTCCCACAGTGGACGATCCAGCCCATACCTGGCCTGCAGTTCCGCGACCGCGGCCTTGTCCACCGCCGTGCCCGAACCGCCCGCGTCGGCGGCGATGGACACCGGGTCGGCGGGCAGGAGGTAGAGCACCACGAACGAGATGCTGAAGGCCGCCCACAGCACTCCCACCGCCTGCAGTGCTCGCAGCGTCACGTAGCGCGCCATCGCTACTGCCCACTCAGCCAGGTGTCGAAGAACTGCAGTCGCGCCGAGGCCTCGAACTTCAGATCCTGCACGTTGCCGCCGGCACCGATGGCCTGCGACAGTTCGACCGTCGGAATCCACAGACCCGAATCCAGTACCGCCTGCTGCGCGGTGCGGATGAGGGCGTTGCGTGCGGCGGCGTCGCCGGTGCTCAACTGTCCGTCGAGTGCGTCGTCCAGCGTCGGGATACGCTCGCGCACATTGAGATTGCGACTGTCCACGCTGAATGCGGTGCGCAGGATGTCGCCGTCGGCGCGGGTGCTGTTGTAGTAGACACTGTCGTAGTCCTTGGCGTTCTGCCGCGCGGTGTACTCCGCGACCGCAACCAGATCCAGCCGCAGTTCGACGCCGATCTGGCGCAGCTGCTGCTGCACCAGTTCGAGGATCGCCTGATTGCCCGCGAACACCTGGCTGAACAGGACCGAGAAGGCCAGCCGCTCACCGTTCTTCACGCGGATGCCGTCGCCGGCCGGTGTCCAGCCCGCCTGATCGAGGATGCTGCGTGCTTTGGCTTGGTCGAAGGGCAGTGTGGCCGACAGATCCTGATAGCCCGGCGTGGTGCTGGCCAGCGAGCTCGTCGCGGTCTTGAATTGCGGGCCGAGCACGGTGTCGATGAGCTGCTTGCGGTCGATGGCAGGCAGCAGCGCCTGGCGGACCGCGGGATCGCGCAGTGGCCCGCGGGTGACATTGGGCTGGAAGCCGAACGGCACGCCCGGGTTCGCGGTGCTCAGGACCCGCCCGCCGGTCGCCTCGATCTGGGGCGCGTCCTGCGGCAGGGCGTCGCTGATGGCATCGAGTTGATTGGAGCCGAGACTGCCGGTGCGGACGCCGGACTCGGGGACGACGGTGAACTCGATCTTGTCGAGGTAGGCCTCACCGCGGTGCGCGAACACCGCCGAACCCCAGTGGTATCCGGCGCGTTTGGCCAGCGTCGCCGAGGCATCCTGCCGGTAGCTCGCGTAGGTGAACGGGCCGCTGCCGACGTTGTCGCCCGCGCAGCGTTGTTCGGCGGGTTTCGCGGTGGTGACGTCGGCGAGGATGCCGAGCTGCGCGGTCGAGGTGGCCTGCAGGAATTGGGCATTCGGCTTGCTGAACTCCACGCGGGCGGTGAGCTTGTCCACCGGAGTGGTCGCGACATAGTTGGTGAGATAGCTCGCGCCGAGCGGCGCCTTCGCCGCGCCCAGCTCGAGGACCGAGTCGAAGGTCTTCTGCACCGATTCCGCGGTCAGCGGCGTGCCGTCGCTGAAGGTGACGCCGTCGAAGAGGTGGAAGGTGAAGACCTTCGCGTCGGGGGTGACCTCCCAACTCTGCGCAAGCCAGGGCTTCAGTTCACCGGTCTTCGGATCCTGATCGGTCAGCGAATCCACGATCTGACGGCTGACATACAGCGTCTGGTTGGTGCCCGACTGTGCGGGATCCGAGCAGGTCGGCGCCACCGACAGGCCGTAGCGCAGCGTGCCGCCCGGCTTGGGCGGGCCCGCGTCGGCGCCGGTCCCTGCCGAATCACTGCCGCAGGCGGCGAGGCTCGCGGCCGCGGTGACGGCTGCGGCCACGGCCGCGATTCGATAGCGGGGTCGGATCACTGTGGTACTCCAGATGTTTCGGTGCGGACGAGGTCGCCCTGGGAATCGAGGTCGTAGTCGGTGGTGGGTCGAACGGGATGATCGGTGGCCGTGTGCACGGCCAATGGCCTGCTCTGGATCCGTCTGCGCAGTTCCGGCGCAACTGCGGACTGGAACAGCTCGAGGCTGTCGCGGTGCGCAATCGCGGTGCGTCCGTCGCGATCCGCGGCCAGGTGGGTCACCTCGTGGCCGAAGTGCTCGTGCTGACGGCCGACCTTGTCGATCACCTGCTCCGGGCTGCCGACCAACGCCGAGCTGCGGGCGAGGAAGTCGTCGAGGGTCTCGAACACCACCGGCAACCCGAGCTTGCGGGCCAGCGCGAGTCGCGCCTCGAAGATCGGCCGGAACGCCTCCGCGGCCTCCTGCGAGGTCCTGGCCACGTGGAATCCGGCGGTACCCGCGCCGACCATGGCATCGGCGGGGTCGTGCCCGTGGAACTCCCACCGCTCCCGGTAGTGGCGCACCAGCTCGGCATACGGCTCGATGGGATTGGTGACATTCGCCGAGAACAGCGGATCACCGTGGCGCGCGGCCAGTTCCACCGAGTCGCGACTCGTCGCACTGCCGTGCCAGATGCGGATACGCGGCTGCCACGGTCGTGGCAGCGCCTTTGCCGCGCGGAGTTCGGGCCGGAACCGGCCGGACCATGTCACGCTGTCGCTGGCCCAGAGCTCCCGGAACAGCTCGTAGCCTTCACGATTGCGGTCCCACTGATCGTCGGTGGTGACGTGGAACAGCTCCGCCTGTGCACTGCCGTTGCCCTTGCCGATGATCAGTTCGAGTCTGCCGCCGGAGAGATTGTCCAGCGTCGAGTAGTCCTCGAAGGCGCGCACCGGATCCAGCAGGCTCAGCGTGGTGACCGCGGTGAACAACGAGATGCGCGAGGTGACCGCGGCGATGTGGCTCAGGATCACCGGCGGTGCGGCCGACAGGAACGGATCCTCGTGCCGCTCGCCGACGGCGAACCCGTCGTAGCCGAGCTCTTCGGCGATGCCCGCCTGCTCGATGACATTGCGCAGTCGCTCCCTGGTGCCGGGCAGCCGTCCGGTTATCGGGTCCGGAACCCGGGTGACCAAGGTGAACAGCAGGAACTTCATGCGTGGGCTCCTACCGGGTCGGAGGCGGGATGTGGGGCGGGCAGGTACTTCTCGAAGGGATGCGGGCCGATCTCTTCCGACGGGATGTCCGGGTCGTAGAGCGCGGTGTAACCGTGGGCCAGATACAGGGCGACGGCCTCGGGCTGGCGCGGACCCGTAGTCAGGTAGATGCGGCGGTAGCCACGCCGTGCGATCTCGGTCTCCAGCTGTTCGAGCACGAAGAGCCCGAGTCCCTGCCTGCGGTGCTCACGTGCGGTCCAGATGCGTTTCAGCTCCGCGGTGTCGTCGTCGTAGCGTCGGAAAGCGCCACCTGCCACGGGTTCGCCGTCGCGGGTGACGACCAGCAGCGCACCGTCCGGTGCCGCGAACTCCGCGGCCGGATAGTCGCGCAGCGAGTCGTGCACCGCACCGACGGTCCGGCCGTAGCGTGTGCTGTATTCGACGGCGAGCTCTGCGAGCAGGGGCGTGGCCAACGGATCGTCCTGGGCGACCGCGTGCACGCACAGCTCGGGTCGTGTGGCCGGGGAGAGTCGCCGATTCGAGGAAAGTCGCTGTGTCATCGGGCTGTCACGACTTCTTCGGCAGGCCGGGCGGGTTGATCCGCGAGCTGGTCACCGTTTCGGTCTTCAGCCCCCACCGGTCGATGACCTGCTGGTAGGTGCCCGACCGGATGGCGTGGTCGATGGCCTTGTGCACCGCGCCGATCAGCCCGTTGTCCTTCTTGGTGAGCACGCCGATCTCGCCTTGGAGCGCCTCGCCCGCGCCGGAGAAGGTGGCCACGATCTTGGTCTGATCCGCGGTTGCCGCGTGGTAGATCGCGGTGGGGTTGGGGCCGATGTAGCCGTCGAGGCGATGCGAGGCGAGCGCCAGATAGTAGTCGGTGGTCTTGTCGAAGTAGGCGATGTCGATGGCGGGCAGTTTGTCGGCGGCGTTCTGCTCGTTCCACTTCACCAGCAGCTGTTCCTGGTTGGTGCCGGTGCCGACGCCGATACGCTTGCCTGCCAGGCTCTTACGGTCCCGGTAGTCGAGCGTGCTGTCCTTGGGGGTCTCGAGTGCGACGTTGTCGGTGCGGTAGGTGGCGAAGTCGTACTTCTCTTTGCGTTCCTCGGTGACGGTGACATTGCTGATGAACGCATCCACCTCGCCGGAATCCACCCGGACGAAGTTCTGTGTCCAATCTGCCACCGTCGCTTCGAGTTTCAGTCCGAGGATATCGGCGATCAGGGTGGCGAAGTCGATCTCGGAACCCACCACGGTCTTGTCGTCGGTGGCGTAGAAGCGCAGCGGAGGTGCGGTGCCGGACGCGCCGGTCACCACCAGAGTGCCGCGGTCGCGAATGGATTGGGGCACCTCGGCGGCGATGGCGTCGACCTTGGCTGTGTGCACCCGGCCCGACTGGGCGGGGGAGAGGTCGAAGGCGACCGTGCCCGCAGGGGCGACGACGGTATCCTCGTCGGGATCGGTGCCGCAGCCGGAGACCAGCACTGCGACCGTGGCGGCGACGCCGACCAGGGCGGAGAACTTCATCGAATACCTGTTCATCAGGGGAGCGCGCATCGTGCGCTCAGCGGACTCGGGACAGAAATGCGCGGGTGCGCGGATGTTCGGGGTTGTCGAGAACCGCGGCGGGTGCGCCCTGCTCGACGATCGCGCCCGCATCGAGGAACACGACAGTGTCGGCGACCTCGCGGGCGAAACCGATCTCGTGGGTGACGATGACCAGCGCGGTGCCGCCGTCGGCAAGTCCGCGGATCACGTCGAGAACCTCGCCGACCAGCTCGGGGTCCAGCGCGGAGGTGGGTTCGTCGAAGAGGATCACCGGCGGTCGCAGCGCCAACGCCCGTGCGATCGCCACCCGTTGCTGCTGTCCGCCGGACAGCCGCCGCGGGTAGACATCGGCGAGCTCGCCGATGCCGACGCGGTCCAGCAGCGCCTTCGCCTCGCGCTCGACCTCCTGACGTGGGCGGCCCTGCGCGGAAATCGGCGCGAGCGTGACGTTGTCGAGCACCGTCAGATGCGGGAAGAGATTGAATTGCTGGAACACGAAACCGATGTGCGAGCGCTGCTTGCGGACCTCGCGGTCGGACAGTGCGTGCAAAGTGTTGCGGCGCTGCCGATATCCGATCAGCTCGCCGTCGATGTGCACGGTGCCCGCCGCTAGCGGCTCCAGATGGTTGATCACCCGCAGCAGCGTCGATTTGCCGGAACCGGAGGGGCCGATCACAGCGACCACTTCGCCCCTGGCGACGGTCAGATCGATGCCGCGAAGCACCTCGTGTGCGCCATACGATTTGCGCACGCCGCGGACCTCGACGGCGGGAGCCGCTCCGGTGCGCTGTTCGACTGTCTCGAGTGCCCCGGCGCTCATCGGGTCGCTCCACGCGGTGCGGCCGAACCGATGTCGGCAACCTCGCGCAGCCGCTGCCAGGCCCGCTGCCACGGTGTCGGCGGCGGTGTGCGCTGCGCGCCCTTGGCGTAGTGACGTTCGATGTAGAACTGCGCCACCGACAGGATCGTGGTCAGGATGATGTACCAGACCGTGGCGACCATCAGCAGCGGCACCACTCGGCCATTGCGGCCGTAGACCACCTGGACCTGGTAGAAGAGTTCGGCGATCGCCATCACCGACACAATCGAGGTGCCCTTGAACAGGCTGATCACCTCGTTGGTCGCGTTCGGCAGGATGGAGCGCATCGCTTGGGGAACGACGATGGTGCGGAACTGGCGCAGCCGCGGAATACCGAGTGCCGCCGCCGCTTCCAGCTGGCCGGGATCGACGGAGATGAAACCGGCGCGGATGATCTCGGCCGAGTACGCCGCCTGGTGCAGCGCCAATCCGATCACCGCCGCGCTGAACCCGCTGATCACGCCGTTCACCTCGAAGGTCAGGAATGAAGGGCCGAACGGGATTCCGAGGGACAGGGTGTTGTACAGGTAGGCGAGGTTGAACCAGAACAGCAGCTGCACGATCAACGGAATCGATCGGAACGCCCAGATGTAGACCCACGAGATCACCCGCAGCACGGGATTGTTCGACAGTCGTGCGATCGCGAGCGCGGTACCGATCAGGAACCCGAGCGCCGTGCCCCACAGCGTGAGCTCCAGCGTGACCTGCAGCGCCGACAGCACCGACTTCGCGGTGAAGTATTTCGCGAACGTGGACCAATCCCAGCCGGGATTGGTCACCAAACCATGGACGAACTGTGCAAGCAGCACCAGCGCCACCGCACTGATCACCCACCGCCACGGGTGCCGGGTCGGAGCAACCTTCAGCGCGGGCGTGCTGCGTGCGGCAGCCACGTCTTCGGTCGCGGTGGTTCCGGGCACACCGATGGCGGCGGTGGATCGCAAGGCAGAGGTCGTCGCACCCGCGCTGGGCGGCTGGGCGATGCCATGGGACTCGACGGTGTCGGAAGTGGCGGGTTCGCCGGATGCCGGGGTGACGGGCTCGCCGGGTGCAGCCGTTGTGCCGGGGCTGTCGGGGGAGCTGGGTGCACCGCCGACGGCAGCGGCTGGGCCGCAGACGGCTGCGCCGGATGCGATGGACGCACTCATATCGAGGTCCTTCGAAGAAACGAACGAGACCGGCCCCTCATCAGGCGGTCACATCACCCGGCCAGTGACGGGTGCACAATCTGGCGGTGCGGTCAGTCGCGACAGCTCGCGGCGGTGATGTGGCACTGGTCGACATGTCGACGGGCCCAGCGGTTGACGCATTGCTCGGTGATCATTTCGGTTTCCTCCATCGTTCCCGGCGGAAGCACCCGCACCCGGCGAGCGGGGGGTTGCTGCGACGTCGACGAGCCAGGTCTCTCGGTCGCTCTGGATGGTGCGACCCGCGGCGAGCGCGGGCCGTCGAGGGGTCTAGCCGAAATAGCATGCGAAGTAAGGGCACTCCAGAACAAGGTTACGAATCAGCGTGAGCGCAGCCCTTGTCCGAGAGGCCGGTTCCCGCGACTATTTAGCCCGTCGCCGTGAGCAGCGCCCACCTCATGGATCCGAATCGCAGATCGCGTGGCGTGCGACGCGCCGGAAATTGCTATGTCACAAATTCCCTGCTCAGCGAGTTTGCCGAAGTACCCTGACCTCGATCGTGCCGACGTTGAGGAGGGTCCGAAGTGACCGTTGTGCGCCGTCTGACCACGCTGACCGCCATCGCGACGAGTACGGCCGCGCTAGCCCTTGCCGCCCCTGCCACCGCTTTCGGCGCCCCGGCGGCCCCCGCCCCGGCTGCGGCCGCTGAGCGCCCCGGTCTCGCCCAGACAGCCGCGCCCACCGATCTGCTCGGCGCGTATCAATCGGCGGTGCAAGCGCTTCGCGCCGTCGGCATGGACCCCTTCCTGTATCCGACCGCCGCGGCATTCTGCTCCGACGCCGGCACCCTCGGCCTGGTCCCCGCCATCGCGGGCGCTATTCCCGGCCCGTGGCCCAAAACTACGGTGAACATCCCCGGCCTCGACCTCACCGCCGTGAAAGCCGGCCAGGCCATGTTCACCTTCGTGCCCTACGGTGTTGCCCCCGACACTTCGACCGTGTCGGGCATGCGCGTCGCCTGGATGAACCTGAGCAACGGGCGCAGCGGCGCCACCTCGATGGGCCTGCTCTCCGACGTCCTCCGGGCTATGGTCCCCGCCGAGGTTCCCGCAGAAATCCGCCCCCTCGCCGAACGCGCGATCCAGGACTTCTTCTTCGCTGCCCTCCCGGTCGGCGGCATCCGCGCCGTCCCGGTCGACACGGGCTCGGGAACCGTGCTCGCCGCCGTCTTCGGCACTGTCGAAAACAACGGCCACTCCTGCTTCTTCCTCCCGACCATCGGTATCACCGCGGTCCCATAGCTCGGTCTGCCCCGACACTCCCGTCCGGAATCAACGGGCGCGGGAGCCGAAGGCAACACACCGGTGCGCCCGACGGCAGCCGCACTCGGTGTCGATCCGCACACCCCCGTGTCACAGCTGCGCACCCGGTTGGTGGTTGTCCGGTTACAGCACGGGGTGTGGGGACGGAGCAGGAGTACGGACGCTGCGGGGTCCGCTGCAGCGGATGCGGGGCGGACCGGGTCAGGGCGGGAGGGGGCGGTCTTTCCAGCGCAGTGCGCCGCGTCGATGTGCGCTGCGGGATCGCGCCCACAGGCCGAGGTATGCGCCGATGGACAGTGGATGTGCGAGTGCCGCAAGGACATCCGTGGCTGTGACGGGGCTGCCCGCCTCGGTGGAACGAGACAGTAGCCTGCCTGCCACCGCGGCGGAGTAGCCGAGCAGGCCTGCGCGACGGAGCACCCCGCTACCTGCGACAGCGGCCAGCGGTGGAACCCAATAGGCCAGCGCGGCAATGGCTCCGACGGCCGCACCGACACCTGCGGAGCCGCCGTAGGCGGACCACAGCCAGCGGGTGTAGCCCGCTTCCAGTTCGGCGGCGCCACAGTACATTCTGGTCTCCGCCTGGCGTCCCGCGGCGACCAGCGCGGTGCGGAAGCCATTGCGGCGCAAGACTCGAGCGATATCCAGGTCCTCGGTGGGACTGGCCGCCACCGCGCCATGGCCGCCGACGGCGCGGTAGGCGGCGGTATCGAAGACGAGGAACTGCCCGCAGGCGACCGCTGTCGACGGTCTGCTGCTGCGGTTGGCGATCGAAATCGGCAGCGTGGCTGCCCACGACCAGCACAGCAGCGGTTGCACCAGGGCCTCGGGCACCGATCCGGTTCGCTGTCTCGGCCACGGCGACAGCAGTGCGACACCGCGACGGTGGAATTCGGCTGACGCCGAAGCGATCGCGTGCGGTGCCAGCCGGACATCGGCATCGAGAAAGATCACCGTGGGTGCGTCGACTAGCTCGGCCAACCGTGCGCAAGCCGCGGCCTTGCCCGTCCACCCAGGTCCGGGCTCGATCTCGTTGCGCAACACCATGAATCGCTCGTCGCCTGCTATCGCGTCGATGGCTGCGGCATGGGTGTCATCGATGGAGGCGTCATCGAGGATCAGCACCCGCAATCGGGGGACCCCGACCTGCGCCCGCAGATCGCCGATCAGCGCGGGTAGCCGCACCGCCTCGTTACGCGCAGGAACGCAGACGGCGATCGGTTCGACGACAGGGGTGGCGACCTCGGGCAGTCTGGGCACGGTCAACCGGTTGTAGAGCGCGATCGCACTTCCGGTCAGCGCAATACCGGTGCCGATACGGGTCAGTGCCAGTGTCGATGGACAGAGATCCGCGTCGGCGGGCCGTCGGATGACGCGCTCGGTCACTGGCTCAGCGGCGCCGCCGCGGCTGCCACAAGCTGCTGAACGAGAAGCCCTCGGGCGCGCCGGGCGGCGCGGGGTTGCGATTCATGAAGGCCAGCGCGGCGACGATCGCGGCGACGGCAAGGGTGATGCCGCCGACGATGCCCGCCCATCCTGCGAAGGAGCGGGTGTTCGGGTCGGCGTAGCTGACCTCGGCGCGCAACGTGGACACATCACCGGGCGGCAGTTTCCACGAGACGGTGGAATCGTCTTCGCGGTTGCCGTTGGTCTTGGCGACGCGCGACGGGAACGCCACCGTGAACTGCACGTCCGAGCCGTGCGGCGGAACGGATTTCAGGTCGACCCTGCCGGTGAGACTGACCAGGTCGCCGGTGCGCTGGAACTGCAGGTTGAACATGCCCTGTGTCTGTTCGGACAGGCCGCCGAGTTGGGAGACCTCACCGAAGGAAAGATCCTCGAAGAACACCTTGCTGCCTACATACCCGTCCTGGTTGTAGGGCTCCACCCGGACCTTCGCCGCCAGCGAGTCGGGCGACTTCAGCTGCGGGCCCTTGTCGTTGGGGTCGACCGGGACGACTGCGGCGACGATCCGTCCCGACACCCGGTCATTGGACGACACGCCCATCGATACCTGCACGCGCAGGCAGCCGGCGAGCACGGGCACCAGCAATGCCGCCAGCAGGACTGCCGCCGCGACCCTGACCCCTAATCGGGGCGAGCGCGGCGACGGTAGAACCGGAGCATCTAGCGGCGTGGTGAGAGGACTCGGCTGCACGGGTCACATCGTGCCAGGCCATCGGTTCAGATGGCCACGCGACGGGCGGAACCGTCGCCGTTGTGTCGCCCTCGGGACCGACGCAGCCGCACTACCAGCGGTACTCCGAGAATCCCGAGCCCGATCCCGCCGTAACAGGCCGAGGCGGGCAGCCCCAAGAACACCACGTGTGCAAGTGCGGACCCGAGCCAGGTCCACAGGAAAACAACGACCGGGACCGCGATGGTCGAGCGCGACGGCCGCACGTCGCGCGCGGTGCGTTCCCAACCGGTCAGCGCCAGGGCCATCAGCAGCGCCACCGCGAACCAGCCCAGATAATTGGTATACGGAATCCCGGCGAGCCCTGGCAGCCCCGAATCGACATCGCACCAGCTCCACTGCCCATCGGCGACCATCTGCGGATCCAGAAATAGGTCCCACCCCACCGCGCCCACCGCCGTCAACCCGATCCGGCCGACCGCCCGGCGCGTCAAGAAACCGGCCACCACCCAGACCGGATACAGCCCGCCGGTCCAGGCCAGTGCCACCACCAGCGGCACCCCGGCCACGGCTGGACCGAGCCTGCCGTCCGCGTAGTCGTAACAGCCGAACGGGAAACCCGTTGCGGTGCCGATGATCTCGGCAACCAGCCCCGACCCCGACACGATGACCAGAAATCCGGCAGCATATCTCGGTCCGCGAGTCATCCCGGCATGGACCAGCGCGGTGGCCGCCGAAAGCAACACCACCACGACGGTCACCTGATCGCGGCCGACCCCCGAGGTCAGCGGATAGGCGATCTGCGCGAGGACCAACAGCATCGCCGAGAGCGCGGGAATCAGGTCTCGCGGCCGTGGTGCAACAGCGGTCGCGTCAGCGGATCCCGTCGTCGCGAGTTGTCGCAGGAGCGTCGCGGCATAACGCCCCACTCTGCCCGGGCCGCCTGGATCGGCCACTGGTCGACGCGCCGCATTCGGCCGAGTGGGTTCGGTCATCGTCGACGTAGTCGAGGGAATCGATTCCGGCGCTGGTCGCGCAGGACCAGCTGCGCGGCGCTGCGCCCGCTCGCCCCGGAAACACCGCCGCCGGGATGGGTCGATGCGCCGGTCAGATACAGCCCCGGCGCGTCCGGCACCCTTTGCCCCGAGAGCTCGGGCAGCGGTCGCCACAGCATCATTTGATCCAGCGACATTTCGATGTGCATCACATTGCCGCCGCGCAGGCCCATCTCGCGCTCGAGGTCGACCGGTGTCTGCACATGGCGTCGCAGCACCGAGTCGGCGAAACCCGGTGCGTAGGAATCGACTTCGGCGATGATGCGGTCGGCCTCGTGGTCGGCGTGCTGGGACCAGTCGGTGCCGTCGGCAAGTTGGTAAGGGTGCCATTGGGCCCACAGTGAAAGCTGGTGTTCCCCGGGGGCGGCGATGGTCGGGTCGAGTGCGCTGAAACTCATCGCGAGCACGACAGGGCGCGGTGGCAGGTCGCCCGCCAGCGCGGCGCCGTGCGCCCGCCGCAGCTGTCGCCGATCGGACACCAGCAATTGCAGGCCGTGCGCGGACTCTTCGATCGAGCTGCCGGGATATTTCGGCAGCGATCGAGTCGCCAGCCGCACCACCATCCCGATGCCGGGCCCGACCCGGATGCGGCGTTGCCAGTCGTCGAGCACGGCGGGGTCGTATCCGCCTTCGCGCAGCAGGTCCAGGGTGGTCAGCACATGGGTGCCCGCGATCACGGTGTCGGCATGCAGGTTTCGACCGGATGCGGTGCGCACGCGCCAGCCGGCGCCCGCGCGTTCCAGCGCGGTGACCGCATCGCCCGCAGACACGTCGCCGCCGTCGGCACGCAAGCGCGCGACGAGCGCGGCGGACAGCGCACCACTGCCGCCGACGGCGCGGCCGGGCGGCACGGTGTGCATCAGCGCGGCGAAGCCGACCATGGGCGCGGTGCCCGGCTCCGACATGGGCGGACCCGACTGCGCGCCGAACCAGGCCAGCGACGCTTTGAGCCGCTCGTCGTCGAAGTAACTGTCCAGCAGGGCATCCCCGGTCTGTAGAAACTCCCGCGACAACGCACTGCCGCCGGCACGTGCGTCGAGCCCCCAGAACGAGCGCAGTAACCGGCCCGGCGTGGGGGAGCCGCCGAACGCGCGCATCACCCGTGCGCTGCGCGGCCCCCAGACCTCCACGAAACGTCGGTAGGCGGCAGCGTCGCGCGCACCGCAGGCCGTCGCGATCGAGGCACAGGTTCGATCGAGATCGCGATGGAACACAATCGGTGCGCCGCCGCTCGGACCTGCCGGTGTGAACCCCCACGGGTCGCAATCGATGTACCGCAGCCCGAACCGGGCCAGCTCGAGTTCCTCGATGATCCCGGTGTGCCGCACCATGATGTGCGCGGAGGACCCGCGATCGACCAGATGGCCAGGAAAGCGCTCGACGGTCGACACCGCGCCGCCGAGCACCTCGTCGCGCTCGAGCACCTCGACCCGGTGTCCAGCGCGCGCCAGGTAGCAGGCCGCGACGAGCGCATTGTGGCCCGACCCGACCACCACAACCGTCACGTGACCCTCACTGGCGCACGCCGCCCGCTCGCCGCGCATTCTCACAGCGGCAGCCGTCGTCCGAGGATGGCAAAGGGTCTGGTGTCGCCCGCGAAGACGAAGTTCCTGACCACATCGGTGAAACCCTGCCTGCGATACAGCCGCCACGCCCGGTTGCTCTCCTTATCCACCTCCGGGGTGGACAGCAGCACCGCCCGTTCGGGCCGGTCCTGCAGTAGCCGGGCGAGGAGGGTCGCGCCGATGCCGCGGCCCTGCGCGGTCGGGTGCACGTGTAGCTCGGTGAGCTCGAAATAGTCCGAGAGTAGTTCGCGTGCAGAGTGTTCCGGCCAGCCCGAGCATCGCATGCCGCTGTGCACCTGCTGGTGCCACCACTGATGTGCGGCGCCGCGGTAGCCGTAGGCGATCGCGACGATCGGCGACGATCGTAGGTCGATGTGCCCGGAATCGTCGGGTACGACGGCGGCGACCGCCTGCCAGCCGGGACGGGTGGTGTGCTCGGTCCACATCGGCGCGCGGTGCTGCTCGGTGCCGCGCGGGTAATCCATCGCCGCGACATACACGGCCAGCGCATCGTGGAGCCGGGAGCGCAGGGCCGCGACCGAGAGGTCGACGACGACGGGTGCGGGGGTGTGGTTGGGCTTGACGGCAGTCATGGCTCTCGTCGGGCCGCGCTGGCGCGGAAGTTTGTCGGTGGGTGTCTCTATATTCAATCTCAATTCAAACGTTCGAATACCTGTTCGATCCGCGCGGTGCTGGGAAGTCGGCTCCCGCGCACACGATGGGCCAGGTGCGCGATTGTGGAGGGACGGCTGATGTCTGGTCGGATCGAACATGCGGGACAACCCGGTCGGGCGGGAAAACTGCTGAAGAAGGCAGACGGCCTGCTGATGCAGGCGGCGGGCGAGGAGGATCCGCGAGAACGATTCCGGACCGCGTACCTCGCGGCATTGCGCGGCGCGGGCGCGGTGCTCGCGTTCACGGGTGCTGACGCCGCGCCGCGGGCGCGGTCACGCAGCGCCTGGGTGCTCCTGCAACGCGCGGCCCCCGAATTCGTCATGTGGGCGGACTACTTCAGTGCCCGCTCGGAGACGCGCGCCGCGCTGGAGGCGGGACTCGATCGTGATGTCGATGACCAGCAGGCCGACGAGTTCTATTCGCGGGTAGGCGCATTCCTGCACGATGTGGAAGATCTCATCGACGCGGGGGCTCGTTTGCGTCCGGTGCCGGGCTGGAACAACGGCATGACCGCATAGTCGTCGGCGCGCCGCCGACTGTCGCGTCTGCCCTGCGCCCGCCGCAATTTGGCGACAGACTCGGCTGGCTGGGCCCATTAGGTGGTACGGCATTGATCGAACTCGTATCATTGGTGACAGATAGCCGCCAAGGTCGGCTGTCTGTCGCCTACCCGGAGGCGACAGCCAAGTCCTAGTGCCGGGGGAGGTACCGTGCCACTCTCCGAGCACGAGCAGCGCATGCTCGAACAGATCGAGAGCGCTCTCTATGCTGAGGATCCGAAGTTCGCCTCGTCCGTCCGCGGCGGACGCCTTCGCTCGACCTCGAGTCGTCGCAGACTCCAGGCCGCAGCTTTGTTCGTCCTTGGTCTGTTTCTACTCGTCGCCGGCATTGCCGCTCCGGTGAAGCTGGGCGACTTTCCGATCATCAGCCTGATCGGATTCATTGTCATGTTCGCCGCAGGCGTGCTGCTACTGCTCGGCAGTTCGAAGAGCACTGCCAAGGGCGACCGGTCGGGCGAAGCCCAATCCGGTGGCGCGAGCGGCGGATCGAGCGGACGTGGGCGCCAGCGCAAGTCCGGCGGTTTCTCCGAGCGCATGGAGGATCGATTCCGGCGACGGTTCGAGCAGGAGTAGCTCGGGCTTAGCCGACATCTCACAGCACAGACGGCGACGCCGCACCGATTCGGTGCGGCGTCGCCGTCTTGTGTGCGAAACGCCGAACGGTCAGATGATCTCCGGTCAGGTTTCGTCCGATCCCCCACATCGCCCCACGAAGATCCCCCACCACGCACCGATCATCCGGTGAATAGGGTGACACCAGGGCGTTTGCTGGTTGTTGTCGGGCGCCCGCCCAGCTGGGCGGTGCGTGTCGGCGAGCACCCGAAAAGTTCTCCACCGCGGTGATAGCTGGGATGACCTGCGCAATCGCCGACGCGGGGAGCCAGATCACCCCGCGTTTCGATTGAAAGTGGGGGAAAGTGGGGTAATGTGGAGCGCGCACTACAGGAAAGTCGTACATCCGAGGTGATCGTGCTCCCCGCGCAGGTGGGGTTGATCCGGGAGGTATCGAGTTGTTTCTCGGTACGTACACACCTCGGCTGGACGACAAGGGGCGACTCACGTTGCCTGCAAAGTTTCGAGACGATCTGGCGGGAGGGTTGATGGTCACGAAGGGTCAGGACCACAGCCTTGCCGTGTATCCCAAGGAAGAGTTCACCGCGCTCGCTCGTCGAGCCGCGGCGGCGTCTCGAAGCAACCCGCAGGCTCGCGCATTCGTCCGCGCGCTGGCAGCCGGAACCGATGAGCAACGGCCGGATGCCCAAGGCCGGATTGTGTTGTCGGCCGACCATCGTCGTTACGCAAACCTGGACAAGGAATGCGTCGTGATCGGATCGGTCGACTTCCTGGAGATATGGGATAAGCAGGCGTGGGATTCCTACCTCGCCGAGCACGAGGAGGACTACGCGGAAGCGAGAGACGAGTCGCTGGGCGGAATCTTCTAACCGAGCGAACGAGTGCCACGCGGCCTCTGCCCGGACGTGGACCCTGACGTACTTCCCCGACGCCAGGTGCCGTGTTTCGGACAGAGACCACGCGGCATTCGTATTTTCGAAAGCAGCTGTCTATCAAGGCGACCCGTACGATGGTCGGACTTTTATCCGCCCAGGCGCTCCAAGTAGTGCAGGACGACGCGAGGCAAATCCCGGGAGGTCGAGGTGAACCGTGAACAGCACGGTCCCCGTCATGTTCCGGTTCTGCTCGGGCGAGCTGACGAACTGCTCGGACCGGCGCTGGGTGAGCCGGGCGCCGTCTATGTAGACGCCACTCTCGGACTCGGTGGTCATGCCGAGCACTTCCTGCGCACCTATCCGCAGATCCGGCTGGTCGGGCTCGATCGTGACACCTCGGCGCTGGCGCTGGCCGCTGAGCGGCTACGTCCGTTCGACGACCGAATCACCTTGGTGCACACGCGATATGACGGTATAGCCGACGCGCTGCAAGAGGCCGGGCTTGCGAGCACCGGCTCGGTGAGCGCGATCCTGATGGACCTCGGCGTTTCCTCGATGCAGCTCGACGAGGCCGATCGCGGCTTCGCCTATTCCGTAGACGCGCCGTTGGACATGCGGATGGATCCGACCACTGGTATCACCGCGGCCGACGTGCTCAACACCTACAGCCACGGTGACCTGGCTCGGGTGCTGAAAACCTATGGGGAGGAACGCTTCGCGGGCCGGATAGCGTCGGAGGTGGTGCGGCGCCGACAGCAGAAGCCGTTCACCACGAGCGCCGAACTCGTCGAGGTGCTCTACGCCTCGATCCCGGCCGCGACGAGGCGGACCGGCGGGCATCCCGCCAAACGGACCTTCCAGGCGTTGCGGGTGGAGGTCAACCACGAGCTCGATTCGCTGCGGGCCGCGCTGCCCGCGGCACTGGATTCGCTGCGGGTCGGTGGGCGGATCGTGGTGATGTCCTATCAGTCGCTCGAGGACAAGGTCGTCAAGCAGGAGCTCGTGCCGCGCACGACATCGCGCAGCCCGGTCGACCTACCGGTCGAATTGCCCGGTATGGGACCGGAATTCAAGCTGTTGACCCGTGGTGCCGAGAAGGCGACCGAGCGGGAGATCGAGGAGAACCCGCGCGCGGCGCCGGTACGGATGCGTGCGGCGGAGAGAATCCAGGAGGGGAATTCATGAGTGTTCGGGCGCGTGCCGTCGAGGCGCCGGGCCGGGTCGCCCGCCGGGTTCAGGCTGCCGAGCGGGTCAAATCCGGTGCGGCGCAACGTGCTTATGCCCGCCGCCGACTTCGCGCCGAGCAGCTCACCGACACGCCCGACCTGCCGACTCGGCGGGTGTCTGCCATGGCGACCCGAATCCCGTTCGTGGCGGCCATCATTGCGCTGCTGGGCTGTGGTCTCGCCGGTACGCTGCTGCTGACCACGAGGGCGGCCGAGGACAGCTATCAGCTCGGCGACGCCAGGCAGATCAACCGGAAGCTCTCGGAAGAGCGGGCCGCACTGCAGCGTGAGGTGGAGGCCGCCGACTCGGCGCCCGCACTGGCGGCACGAGCCCGTGAGTTCGGCATGATCCCCGCCAAGGATCCGGCCCGCATCGTCGTTGCCCCGGACGGTACGGTGACGGTGATCGGCAAACCGACTCCGGCGCAGGGGCCCCCGGTGCCGCCGTTGAATACCGCGCCGTCGGCGCCGCTCGCCTCGCAGCCGGGACATGTGCTGGCACAGGGCGAACGAGTGGTGCCGGTTTCGACCCCCCGGCAGCCGACCGTGCCAGGGCAGCCGAATACCGAGCAGGCCAATGGCGCCCAGGCGCATGCCTCCAGTTCGAGCCCGACACCGACCAGCCCTGCCGCCGCGAGCCCGGTGCCCGTCGCGGCGCCGCCGACGGCACAGCAGGCCACGCCGCCCGCGTCTGCGGCGCCTGTCGATGTGCCGCAGCCGGAGTCGCCGCAGCCACAGCCGGAAACACCGCAGGCCGCCGGAGCCCAGCCCCAGGCCGCGGCGCCGCAGGATCAGCCGGCCTCCGACGAAGGCCCCCGTTGACGCAGACCAGGCCCGCGCCGCAGCGACGCGGGCCTGAACCATCACGCGCTCCGAGACCGCGGACCGCCACCGCGGCGACCGTGGAGCGGCCATTGCGGCTACGCCTCGGCGTAGGCCGGATCGTGATGCTGATTGCGCTGACGGTCGTCGCTATCCAATTGCTCTGGGTGCAGAGCATTTCCGCGCCCGGCCTGTCCGCGCAGGCAGCCAGTCAGCGCATCACCCACGAGCCCGAATACGCCACCCGAGGCCCGATCACCGATCGCAACGGCAAGTTGCTCGCCTTCACTACCCCTGCCAAAGCGCTGACTTTCCAACCGGTTCAGGTTCGTAAAGACCTCGAGGCCGCACGCGCGAAGAGCGATAAGGCTCCTGATCCGGAGGAACGGCTCAAAGCCATCGCCAAGACCATTCACGAAAAGCTCGGCAAGCAGGCGCCGTCGGAGACGGCAGTGCTGAACAAGTTGAAGAGCGACGAGGAATTCGTGTACCTGGCTCGCGACGTCGACGCGCGGATCGCCTCCGAGATCAGGTTGCAGTACCGGGAGGTGGGTGCCGAAGCGCAGCCGCTGCGGAAGTATCCGGGTGGTTCGCTGGCCGCCAATGTAATCGGCTCCACCGGCTGGGACGGGCATGGCCTCATCGGCCTCGAGTCCTCGATGGACTCGGTGCTGGCCGGTACCGACGGCTCGCAAACCTACGATCGCGGCTCCGACGGCGCTGTCATTCCTGGTAGCTGGCGAGATAAGCAGCCCGTGGTCAACGGCAACGGTGTCGAGCTGACCCTGGATTCGGATCTGCAGTACTACGTGCAGCAGCAGGTTCAGCAGGCCCGTGAAATATCCGGCGCCCAGGGCGCGTCCGCGGTGGTGCTGGACGCCAAGAGCGGCCAGGTCATGGCCATGGCCAACGACAGCACCTTTAATCCGGAACTCGGCCCACAGAACTGGAATTCGGCCACCACAAAGAACGCATCGGTGTCCGATGTGTACGAGCCGGGATCGGTCAACAAGATCGTTACCGCGGCCGCGGCGATCGAATACGGGCTGACGAATCCCGATGAGGTGCATCAGGTTCCGGGCTCGATCTCCATGGGTGGAGTCGTTGTCAATGACGCTTGGGTGCACGGCGTGGCGCCGTACACCACCACTGGAATCTTCGGGCGATCCTCGAATGTGGGCACGCTGATGCTGGCGCAACGGATCGGCGAGGAACGGTACGCCGACATGTTGAAACGTTTCGGACTCGGGCAGCGCACCGGTGTCGGGTTGCCCGGCGAGAGCTCCGGCGTCGTGCCTGCCCGTGACCAGTGGTCCGGTTCCACCTTCGCCAACCTGCCCATCGGACAGGGCCTTTCGATGACGACGCTGCAGATGACCGGCATGTATCAGGCCATCGCCAACGACGGCGTCCGCATCCCGCCGCGCATCGTGAAGGCCGAGATCGCGCCGGACGGCACCCGCACCGAGGAACCGCAGCCGGACGGCGTCCGCGTCGTGAGTCCGCAAACCGCCGCTACCCTGCGGACCATGTTCCAGTCGGTCGTTCAGCGCGACCGGGTGGATGGAAATCAGACCGGGACGGGCGCGCCCGCAGCCATCGAGGGCTACCAGATCGCCGGTAAGACGGGCACCGCACAGGCGATCGACCCCAGCTGCAAGTGCTACTCCACTTCCAGCTACTGGATCACTTTCGCGGGCATCGCGCCGGCCGACAATCCCCGCTACGTAGTCGGCCTCATGCTCGACGCGCCCATGCGTAGCTCGGACGGCAGTGGCGGGGGTTCTGTTGCCCCCCTGTTCCACAACATCGCCTCCTGGGCACTCCAGCGTGACCGCATTCCGCCGTCGGAGCCGCCCAAGCGATTCGTGCTGCAGGCCGGGTGACCCGGCTGTCGACTACGTCTGGACGACCGACGGAGAGCGTTGGCCTACAGCTCACTACGGGGTGTTCGCGATACAGCGCAATAGTGGTGGTGTCTTGCCGGGAGTTGTATCCGAAAGGTTCGCGGCGGGACAGGTATCGGTGTCGACGAGATTCCTGTCGCGATGCCGACCTCCGAACTGTCGCATGAGCTAACGGGTGCAAATCTATTGATTCGATGAGGCATCGCTCGTGATATGCGCGGCCTGCGAAAGGTTGCCTTCGAGTCCTCGATAATAGATGAAATGTTCGTGCGGACGCAGGTGCTCTGTTTTCTGCTGTTCATCTCCTGTGTGTTCGCTGCAAACATATCGAGCACAGAGGCTGCTGTATTTACTTCCGATCGGACCCCAGTCGACGTGCCTGTGCTCATCTTGCGTTCGGTGTCGTGCTGGTCGGGGGAAGTTTTGTAGGTTTCGGAATCGGCGCAGGGACCGCTTCTGCCGACATATTCTGCAACTCGGATGGCCATATGCAGACGTGCCATCAGACGGATCCGTTGAAGTGTGCTGCATTGAATAATCCTCCGCAGAATCCGTCGGATCCTTGTACCTGGGTCGAACCTGCACACCGGCCCATGTAGCTGAGGTGGTGTGGCGTAGTCGGAATGAAGGAATCGCCCCGGTCTGATCGTCTGTGCCCCGCCCGCATTGCATGTGGACGGGGCACAGGTGTATTCCGCTCATACGGCGCCGCGTCGATTGCCGCCCCCGGCGTACGCCACACCACGCTGGTTGCACGGTGACGGAGTGCTCGGCAGCCATGGCGAAACCGGCCCGGCCGGTTACCGGTTGTGTGCCATGGGCAGCGTGGCGGAGCCCGCGGATGAGGTGCGGGGGTCGTAGGGTTCGAGGGCGGTGTCTTGATGCTGCGGTGGGGCTGCCTGGCCGTGCCGGGAGCCGTCACCGGTAACCTGACACGTCGATCACCGCCCCCGAGAGGAGCCTGGTTTCTGTGCAGTCTGGTCTACCGCGCGCGTTGCGGCCCGAGTGCCCACCGGCGTCATTGTTGACGACTCTGGCTAACTCGGTCGCCGCGGAGTTACGCGGTGCGCCGACTGCGCGTGAGGTGTCGGTCACCGGCATCGAGCAGCGCTCGAACGCCGTGCTGCCGGGAGACCTGTTCGCCGCGCTGCCCGGTGCGCAAGCGCACGGAGCGCGATTCGCCCGTGACGCTGTCGAGCGTGGTGCGGTCGCGGTTTTCACCGACGCAGCGGGCGCGGAACTGGCGGGCGAGGTCGGCGTGCCGGTGCTGGTGCGCGAACAGCCGCGCGCGGTACTCGGCGAACTGTCGGCCGCCATCTACGGCAACCCCTCGCAGCGGCTCCGTATCATCGGCATTACCGGCACCTCCGGCAAGACCACGACGTCCTATCTCGTGGAGGCCGGGCTCGCCGCCGCGGGCCGGTCCACCGCGCTGATCGGCACGATCGAGACCAGGATCGGTGGCCGTCGGGTGCCGAGTGCGCTGACCACCCCCGAAGCGCCGCAGCTGCACGCGATGTTCGCGCTGATGGTCGAGCAGGGCGTGGACGCGGTCGTGATGGAGGTCTCCAGCCACGCACTCGCGCTGGGCCGGGTCGACGGCGTGCGCTTCGCGGTGGGTGCGTTCACCAATCTGTCGCAGGACCACCTGGACTTCCACGCCGACTTCGAGGATTACTTCGCCGCCAAGCGGCGGCTGTTCGAACCGGATTCGCCGGTCGCCGCGCGCACCGCAGTCGTCTGCGTCGACAGTGAGTGGGGCAGGCGGTTGGCCGCCGACATCGATGCCTCGATCACCGTGGCCACGATCGATGGGATCGCGGCGGCGAGCAGCACCTGGCATCTGACCGGTCCGGTGGTGGCACACGGCGGCGAGCAGGAGTTCACTGCTGCCGGACCCGGTGTGAATGTGGATGTGCGCCTGCGTCTTCCGGGTAGCTACAACGTCGCGAACGGACTGCTCGCGGTCGCAGTGTGCGCGGCCGCAGGTGTCGATCCCGCGATCGCTGGGCCCGCGCTGGCCACCGTCGATGTGCCGGGCCGGATGCAGCGGGTCGACCGGGGCCAGGATTTCCTCGCCATCGTCGACTACGCGCACAAGCCCGCCGCGCTGGAATCGGTGATCGCGACCCTGCGCGGGCACCTCGCCGCCGACAATCCGGAAGCTCCCGGCAGGCTGGCCGTTGTCGTCGGCGCCGGTGGTGACCGCGATGCGGGCAAGCGGGCGCTGATGGGCGCGGCCGGTGCGCGCGGCGCCGACCTGCTGATTATTACCGATGACAATCCACGCTCGGAGGACCCGGCGGCGATCCGGGCGGCGCTGAGCGCAGGTGCACTGGCGATTCCGGCCGGCGACCGTGGCGAGGTACGTGAGATCGGCGACCGTGCCGAGGCGATCGCCGCGGCTGTCGACTGGGCCCGCGTCGGCGACGTGGTGCTGATCGCGGGTAAGGGGCACGAGCCAGGC
The DNA here is from genome assembly GCF_045208035.1 of Nocardia sp. NBC_01009. NCBI lineage: Bacteria > Bacillati > Actinomycetota > Actinomycetes > Mycobacteriales > Nocardiaceae > Nocardia > Nocardia sp. NBC_01009. The sequence continues at coordinate 3,526,553 of NZ_CP108695.1, forward strand.
CAGGAGATCCAGGGCGTCAAGCATCGCTTCGACGACCGTGACGTGCTTGCGGAGGCGTTGGAGGGCCGCGCCCGGCACGTGCGGGAGTCGAGTGTCAGCGAGGCGCAGGGATGAGCGAGCCGATTGTGTGCCTGCGTGCTCGACACCCGTCGGAGCCGAGCGTCAGCAAGGCGCGAGTATGAGTCGAACAGCCCACGCAGACAACGACTTCGGGTCTGACAGAGCTGGACGAAACGCCCGCGGTGGCGCAACACAACATTTCCAGTCGGCACAGCGAAGTCCGCACGGTACGGACGCGGAGGACTTGACGGTTTCATGATCGAGATGACACTGCGGGAGATCGCGGACGTCGTCGGCGGCACGCTGCACGACGTCCCCGACCCGGAGGTGACGGTTACGGGTTCGGTCGAATTCGATTCGCGCCGAATCGGTTCCGGAGATCTGTTCCTTGCCCTGCCCGGCGAGCACGCCGACGGTCACGATTTCGCCGCAGCGGCGGTTGCCGCGGGCGCAGTCGCGGTCCTGGCCGCTCGGCCGGTCGGGGCGCCCGCCATCGTGGTGACGCCCGCCGCGGGCGCGGTTCCGGCAACTTCGGTTGCACTGGCCCATGATTCGGACGGCTCGGGCGCTGCGGTACTGGCCGCGTTGGCCACGCTGGCGCGGGTCAGCGTCGAACGGCTTTCCGCGGCGGGCTCGGAGGAGGTAGCGGAGCGTGACCACGCAGAGCCCCGCGAGCGCCGCCAATCCAACACCGCGACAGGCGGACTCACGGTCGTCGGGGTGACCGGTTCCTCCGGCAAGACCTCGACCAAGGACCTGCTCGCCGCCGTGCTCGCTCCGCTCGGCCCGGTGGTGGCCCCGCCGGGATCGTTCAACAACGAGCTCGGCCATCCGTGGACCGCGCTACGCGCCGATGCCGACACCCGATTCCTGGTGTTGGAGCTGTCCGCCCGCGGCCCTGGCCATATCGCCGCTCTCGCGAAGGTCGCGCCGCCGCGGATCGGCGTCGTACTCAATGTCGGCACCGCCCACCTCGGCGAATTCGGCAGTCGCGAGGCGATCGCCCAGGCAAAGGGCGAACTGGTGGAGGCGTTGCCGACCGCCGGACTCGCAGTGCTCAATGCCGATGATCAGCAAGTCGTCGCAATGGCCGACCGCACGACCGCACGCGTGGTCACCGTCGGGCAGGCCGAGCGTGCCGACATCCGAGCCACCGATATCCGGCTCGACGACGAAGCGCGGGCAGCCTTCACGCTGCACACGCCGTCCGGCAGCATCCCGATACAACTGGCCGTGCACGGCGAACATCAGGTCGGCAATGCCCTCTCCGCCGTCGCGGTAGCCCTGGAATGCGGCGCCGATCTCGACACCATCGCGCAAGCGCTCTCCGGCGCTCATGCTGCATCGGCCCGTCGAATGGATGTGCGGACCACCGCCGACGGCGTCACCGTGGTCAATGATTCCTACAACGCCAATCCTGATTCGGTGCGGGCCGCACTCAAGGCGCTTGTCACCATGTCGCGCGCGGGTGATACCGCGCGGCGCAGTTGGGCAGTGCTCGGCGAAATGGGCGAACTCGGCGAGGAGTCGGTGATCGAGCACGACCGGATCGGACGCTTGGCGGTACGCCTCGATGTCGACCGGCTGATCGTGGTCGGGACCGGAAGGCCGTCCCGGGCGATGCACCAGGGAGCGGTGATGGAAGGCTCATGGGGCGAGGAGTCGATCATCGTTCCCGATATCGGCTCGGCCATCGCGCTGCTCGACGAGGAAGTCGAGGCGGGCGATGTGGTGCTGGTCAAGGCATCGAAGTCGGTTGGCCTGTGGGAGGTCGCCGAATATCTGACCGGTACGGAGCGTGCGCGGGGTCACGTGGGTGGGACCAGGGCGGGATCTGACACGGAGGCAGCAGGATGAGGCAGATTCTATTCGCGGCGGGCATCGCGCTAGCGGTGTCGATCCTGCTGACGCCGCTACTTATTCGGACCTTCGCCAAGCAGGGGTTCGGCCAGGAGATCCGGGTCGACGGCCCGGCCAGCCACCAGGCCAAGCGCGGCACCCCGACCATGGGCGGTGTCGCCATCCTGATCGGCCTGTGGGCCGGCTACCTCGGCTCGCATCTGATCGGCATCGGCTACGACGCCGAGGGCCCGTCCGCGTCGGGACTGCTGGTGCTCGGACTGACCACCGCACTCGGCCTCGTCGGCTTCCTCGACGACTTCATCAAGCTGCGCAAGCAGCGCAATCTCGGGCTGACCGCCGCAGGCAAGTACCTCGGCCAGCTGGCCGCCGCGGTGATCTTCGGTGTCCTCGCCCTACAGTTCCGCGGCGCGAACGGGCTCACTCCGGCGAGCAGGCACTTGTCTTACGTCCGTGACATCACCACGGTGTCGATGGGCGCGATCATTTTCCTGGCGTTCGTCTGCATCATCGTGGTCGCCTGGTCTAACGCGGTGAACCTCACCGACGGTCTCGACGGTCTCGCCGCAGGCTCGATGAGTCTGGTACTCGGCGGCTACGTGGTCATCTCGTTCTGGCAGTACTACCACGCCTGCGCGATCAAACCGGAAGCCGGTTGCTACAACGTGCGTGACCCGCTGGACCTGGCCCTGGTCTGTGCCGCGGGTGCTGCCGCGTGCGTCGGGTTCCTCTGGTGGAACGCTGCGCCCGCCAAGATCTTCATGGGTGACACCGGCTCGCTCGCCTTGGGCGGCATGCTGGCGGGCTTGTCCATCACCACCAGGACCGAGCTGCTGATGGTCGTCATCGGCGCGTTGTTCGTGGCGGAGGCGGCCTCGGTGGTGCTACAGGTGGCGGTGTACCGCACTACGCGCAACCGGTTGTTCAAGATGGCGCCGTTCCATCATCATTTCGAGCTGAGCAAATGGGCTGAAACTACGGTGATCATCCGATTCTGGTTGCTGGCGGCGATCGCTTCCGCGGTCGGACTCGGGTTGTTCTACAGCGAATATCTCTCCGCGGTCGGGTGAACTAGCGATGGTCGAACATTCTCCGAGGGCCCTGCGAACGCCGGGGCCCATGCTCGAATTTCTGCGTGGCCGTGATGTTCTCGTGGCAGGCTGGGGCGTCTCCGGACGCTCGCTGATCGAGCCGCTACGCGATATCGGCGCCCGGCCGGTGGTCACCGATGGCGGCGCGTCCGCGCTCGCCGAGGCGGCCGGTCTCGGCCTCGACATCGCGACGTGCACCGAACTGGAGTCCGCGGACTGGAGCCGCTTCGCGCTGGTCATCACCAGCCCGGGCTGGCGGCCGGACTCGCCGGTGCTCGCCGCGGCCGTGACCGAGGGCACCCCGGTGTGGGGCGACGTCGAATTCGCCTGGTGGGTCGATCAGGCCAGGATCTACGGCCCGGTCCGCAAGTGGCTGGTGGTGACCGGAACCAACGGCAAGACCACTACCACCTCGATGGTGCATTCGATCCTGCGCGCCGCGGGCATCGCCAGTGTGGCGTGCGGCAACATCGGGCTGCCGATCCTGGATGCGCTGCGGCGCAACCCCGGTCCGCAGGTGCTCGCGGTCGAATTGTCCTCGTTCCAGTTGCACTGGGCGCCTTCGGTGCGACCGGAGGCAGGCGTGGTGCTGAATGTGGCAGAGGATCACCTGGATTGGCACGGCGGCCTCGACGCCTACGCCGCCGCGAAGGCACGCGCGCTGGTCGGGCGGATCGGTGTGGTCGGACTCGACGATCCGGTCGCCGCCTCGCTCGCGCGCCGTGCGAAAGCCCGTCGGGTCATCGGTTTCCGGATCGGCGTGCCCGCCGACGGTGAGCTCGGCGTCGTCGACGGCAAGTTGCTCGATCGTGCCTTCACCAAGGCAGCGATCCTGGCCGAAGTCGGCGACATCAGCCCGCAGGGACCCGCAGGCATCGCCGATGCACTGGCGGCGTCGGCGCTGACCCGGGCCATCGATGTCGCACCGCAGTTCGTGCGCGAGGGGCTGATCGAGCACAAGGTCGGTCCGCATCGCGCGGCCTTCGTGCGTGAGCTGGACGGCGTCGAGTTCATCGACGATTCCAAGGCCACCAATCCGCATGCCGCGCGGTCGTCGATCCTGGCCCACGCACAGGTGATCTGGCTCGCCGGTGGGCAATTGAAGGGCGCGGCGGTCGAGGATCTCGTCCAAGAGGTTGCCGAGCGTTTGGTCGCCGCCGTGCTGTTCGGGGTCGACGCGCCGATAATCGCGGCTGCGTTGGCGCGACACGCGCCCGAGATCCCGGTCGTCGAGGTGCGCGCGGGAGACGATGCAGGAATGGGCAGAACCGAGAAGGCCGACGCCGTCATGGCCGAGGCCGTGCGCGCGGCGGCCGGGTTCGCCCGTCAAGGCGATACCGTGCTTTTGGCTCCGGCCGCGGCCTCACTGGACATGTTCGCCGACTACACGCACCGCGGGCGCAGCTTCGCTGCGGCGGTGCACGCTCTGGAAGACGGTGATCTGGGAACCGCTGAGGCCGGGGAATTCCGATGATCTCCGTGATACGCGCTCAGCACGTGGCGCCCCTTTCGCTCGAGACGGAGCGAAAGGGCCGGTGGCTATCGCGGATTGATCAGGTCGTGACAGGATCGACCGTTATCGGTGCGGCTGCTGGTCATACCTATGACTGCCGCCGCGGAGATACCGGCCCGAAGAAGTCGGCGTGACCGCATGAGTAAGCCCGGGAAATCTGCGCCGACCGGTAGCTCGCAGAAGGTGAGCGGGCCGTCGGCATCGGCTCGCTGGCTGGGCGCGCGCGCCGGTTCATGGCTGGCGCGGCCGCTTGCGTCATTCCATCTGGTTGTCACTATCGCCACGTTGCTGACGACACTCGGCCTGGTAATGGTCCTCTCGGCATCTGGGGTCGTGGAGTATGCGGGGGGCGGCTCGGCGTATTCATTGTTCAATCAGCAGGCGCTGTTCGCAGTGTTCGGCGCCGTGCTGTTCTACATCGCGCTGCGAATCCCGTTGCGCCTGTTGAGACAAGCGTCGTTCCCGACATTTGCGCTATCGGTGCTCGCGCTGCTGCTGGTGCTGGTTCCCGGCATCGGTACCAGCGTGCAGGGCGCGCGACGCTGGTTGATGTTCGGTCCGGTATCGGTACAGCCGTCGGAGATCGTGAAGGTCACGTTGATCGTGTGGGGCGCGCATCTACTTGCTTCCCGACGGTCCGATCAGGCGAGCCTCAAAGACATTCTGGTGCCCCTTGTCCCGGCTGGCCTGCTGGTCTGCCTGTTGATTGTGGTACAGCCGAATCTCAGCACTACGGTCGCGGTAGGTCTCGTCCTCGGCTCGCTGTTGTGGTACGGAGGATTGCCGGTTCGGCTCTTTGTGACCATCGCGATCTCAGGTGTGATCGCGGCGGGCGTTCTCGCGATGTCTGCTGGCTATCGATCGAATCGGGTTCGGTCCTTCTTCAACCCCGGTACCGACACACAGGGCGATAACTACCAAGCACGGCAGGCGCTGTACTCGCTTGCCGATGGCGGCATCTGGGGTCGAGGACTGGGACAGAGTCGAGCCAAGTGGAGTTACCTGCCGAATGCCCACAACGACTTCATCTTCGCGATCATCGGCGAGGAACTCGGCTTTCTGGGCTGCGGTCTGGTGCTCGCCTTACTTGCTCTCTTCGTCTATACCGGCATCCGTATCGCCAGCCGGTCCGCGGATCCGTTCTTGCGGCTGCTGACTGCGTCCGCAACGACATGGATCGCGGGCCAGGCCCTGATCAACATCGGTTATGTGGTCGGGTTGCTTCCGGTTACCGGACTACAGCTGCCACTCGTTTCGGCTGGCGGCTCATCGCTGGCGATCACTCTTTTGATGTTCGGCCTCATTGCCAACGCCGCCCGGCACGAACCGGAGGCGGTCGCCGCACTGCACGCCGGGCAGGACGGTCGGTTCAGCAGGTTGCTTCGGCTGCCGAAGCCGGAGGTGTATTCCCCCGCACGGGCGGACGCGGCAAGGGCGCGCTCGGCCGCGGCCAGGGCGGCCAGGTCCGCAGAGAAGGCCCGTGCCGATCGGGCACGGCAGGCGCTGCCGCCCGCGCGGCGTCCACAGCCCGGCTCCGATTCCGGCAGACGTCGTGCCCCGGAGCGCCGGGGCACGAGTTCGCTGCGGGCGACCAGGGCTTGGGAGCCGAATTATCCGGTGAATCATGCGAGAGATCGGGGAAGATCCAGGTGAGTGACGTGCGGCCAGCAGGCCGACCGCTGTCGGTGATTGTCGCGGGTGGTGGCACCGCGGGACATATCGAGCCGGCACTCGCCGTCGCCGATGCGCTCAAACGCCTCGACGATTCGATCCGGGTGACCGCCCTCGGCACCGAACGTGGACTGGAAACTCGCCTCGTGCCCGAGCGCGGCTATCCGCTCGAACTGATCCCGCCGGTGCCGCTGCCGCGTAAGCCGACCGCCGATCTGCTGCGGTTGCCCGGTCGTGTCCGTGCCTCGGTGGCCAGGACAAGGGCGATCATCGATGCGGTCGAGGCCGATGTGATCGTCGGCTTCGGCGGCTACGTCGCGTTGCCCGCCTACCTGGCCGCGGGCAAAGGGGTGCTACGGCGCAGGCGTGCCGTGCCGGTGGTGGTGCACGAGGCGAATGCGAAAGCAGGCATTGCCAATAAGGTCGGCGCCCGCCGCGCGGACCGCGTGCTCGCCGCGGTGCCCGATTCCGGGCTCCCGCATGCCGAGGTCGTCGGCATTCCGGTCCGTGGCTCCATTACGTCGCTGGACCGCGCGGCCTTGCAGGCCGAGGCGCGCGCACACTTCGGTCTGCCCCTCACGGGCCCGGTGCTGCTGGTGTTCGGCGGCTCGCAGGGCGCGCGGACACTGAACGAGGCGGTCGCCGCCGCCGCGCCGCAGCTTGCCGCGGCAGGCATCTCGGTGCTGCACGCGCACGGCCCCAAGAACACACTCGATGTCGCGGACTCGGGTGACGACCGATCGCGGTATGTCGCCGTGCCGTATCTTTCCCGCATGGACCTGGCCTACGCTGCCGCGGACGCGGTCGTCTGCCGGTCCGGCGCGATGACCGTCGCCGAGGTGTCGGCGGTCGGTCTGCCCGCGTTCTATGTGCCGCTGCCACACGGCAACGGCGAGCAGGAGCTCAACGCCAGGCCGGTTGTCGGCCAAGGCGGTGGCAGAATTGTGGCGGATTCCGAACTGACCCCGAAATATGTGATCGATGAGGTGATCCCACTGCTGACCGACCCCGCACGGCTGATCGAGATGAGCCTGTCCGCCGCAGGCGCCGGGCACCGTGATGCCGCGGACGAAGTCGCGCGGATCGTCGTGCAGGTGTCGGGCCGATGAGCGAATCGAGCGTCAATCAGGTGGAAGCCGCCGCCGTGGACGCGCGGTCGGCGCTGCCGCCCGAACTCGAGCGGGTGCACATGGTCGGCATCGGCGGTGCGGGCATGTCCGGCATCGCGCGCATTCTGCTCGCGCGCGGCGGTGCGGTGTCCGGCTCGGACGCCAAGGAGAGTCGCGGCGTGCTCGCGCTGCGCGCTCGTGGTGCGCAAGTGCGCATCGGCCACGACGGCAGCGCGCTCGACCTACTGCCCGGTGGCCCGACCGCGGTGGTCACCACCTATGCCGCCATACCGAAGACCAATCCCGAACTGGTCGAGGCGAATCGTCGCGGCATCCCGGTGCTGTTGCGTCCCACCGTGCTCGCCTCGCTCATGCAGGGGCATCGCACGCTGCTGGTTTCCGGCACGCACGGTAAGACGTCCACCACGTCGATGCTGATCGTGGCCCTGCAGCACTGCGGGCTCGATCCGTCCTTCGCCGTCGGTGGTGAACTCAACGAGGCGGGCACCAACGCCCACCACGGCACCGGTGAGATCTTCGTCGCCGAGGCCGACGAGAGCGACGGCTCGCTGCTGCAATACGACCCGCACGTCGCGGTGGTCACCAATATCGAATCCGACCACCTGGATTTCTTCGGCTCGGACGAGGCCTATGTGCAGGTCTTCGACGATTTCGCCGATCGGCTCTCCGCGGGCGGACTGCTGGTGGTGTGCTTGGACGATCCCGGTTCGCTGGCACTGGCCGAACGCGTCGGCGCCCGGCTCGCGGAGAAGAACATTCGGGTGCTCGGCTACGGCTCGGGCGAGCTGTCCGACGCGCCGGTGCCGGTCGGGGTGCGCCTGCACAGCTGGGAGCCGCGCGATGTCGGTGGCGTCGTTCAGTTCCAGCTCGCCGATGAGCCCGCGCCGCGCACCCTGCGGCTCTCCGTGCCCGGCAGGCATATGGCGCTCAACGCGCTCGCCGCGCTGCTCGCAGCCCGCGCCGCGGGCGCAGACGTGGCCGAAATCGTCCAGGGCCTGGAGGGTTTCGGCGGGGTGCACCGCCGGTTCCAGTTCGCGGGACGGGAAAACGGTGTTCGCGTCTTCGACGACTACGCCCACCATCCGACCGAGGTACGCGCGGTGCTCGGCGCCGCCGCCGAGCTGGTCCAGCAGGAAGCCCGCGATGGCGCCCGTTCCAGACAGGGCCGGGTCATCGTGGTGTTCCAGCCGCACCTCTACAGCCGCACCGCCACTTTCGCCGATGACTTCGGCGCCGCGCTGAGCCTGGCCGACGAGGTGGTCGTGCTCGATGTCTATGGTGCGCGAGAAAAGCCGCTGCCCGGGGTGAATGGTGCGCTTGTCGCGCAGTCGGTCACCAAACCTGTGCACTACCAACCGGATATGTCGCGGGTCGGCCGTCAGGTCGCGGCGCTGGCGCTGCCGGGCGATGTGGTGATCACCATGGGTGCAGGTGATGTGACGATGCTCGGCAGCCAAATTCTCGACGGGCTGCGAGCTCGTCCACAGTACGGGCGGTGAGACGCGATGCCGTGGCGACGAATCCGGCTGTGGGGATCGCTCGGTGTGTGCGTGCTCGTCGTTCTCGGTGTCCTGGCCTGGTTCACGCCCATGCTTTCGGTGCGCACCGTCCGGATCGACGGGTTGGTCGCGGTGCCCGAACAACAGGTGCGCGTGCAGTTGGAGATCCCGTCGGGTCTTTCGATGCTGCGTATCGATACGACATCGGTGGCGGGGCGGGTGGCCGGCATCCCGAAGGTGCACACGGTTCGGGTGCAGCGGGTATTTCCGTCGACCGTCAAGGTCACGGTGGAGGAGCGCACCCCCGTGTTGTTCTTCGACAGCCCGCAGGGGGCGCATCTGGTGGATGGCGAAAGCGTCGAATTCGCAATCGAGCCCGCCCCGATCGGTGTGCCGAAACTGCTCACCGGGCATCCCGGCGCCGACGATCCCGTCACCCGGGCCGCGGTATCGGTGCTGGTTGCGCTGCCGCCCGCGGTGAGTGTTCAGGTGGGCGAGGTTGTCGCGCGGTCGATTTCGGATATTTCGCTGAATCTGCACGATGGCCGCACGGTACTGTGGGGCGGGACGAACGACGCCCAACGCAAAGCGGCTGTGGTTTTGCCGCTGCTCACCAGGGACGGCACGGTCTACGACGTTTCGAGTCCGAATCTCGTCACGGTAAGGTGATCGACACCCATTGCGCCCGGGGAATTTTCGGTGGACTGCTCCGCTTTCGGAGGTGGTCACCGAGACGGGGCGCCGGGGGCAACCGTCCACGATAGTGTGTGTTGCGCGGCGAGACGAGAGGGATCACACAAGATTCTCCTCACTCGTTTCGGCGCGCCTGCGCACGGATCGCGGCGGCGGCGAATAGCGTTCCGCACCAGTCGGATACTTGACATAACGCCAACCCTATGGTTGAGGTTTAGGGTTTGCTCCCGGCCGAGTGTTGAGAATCCGAAAACGACAGGCTTTAGATCGAAGGAAGGCGAGAGCCAATGACGCCCCCGCACAACTACCTTGCAGTGATCAAGGTCGTCGGTATCGGCGGCGGCGGTGTGAATGCCGTCAACCGGATGATCGAACAAGGTCTCAAGGGAGTCGAGTTCATCGCGGTCAACACTGACGCGCAGGCCCTGCTGATGAGCGATGCCGACGTCAAGCTCGACGTCGGTCGTGAACTCACTCGCGGCCTGGGCGCCGGTGCCGACCCCGAGGTCGGCCGCAAGGCCGCCGAGGATCACAAGGACGAGATCGAAGAGGTGCTCAAGGGCGCCGACATGGTCTTCGTCACCGCGGGCGAGGGCGGTGGCACCGGCACCGGTGGTGCACCGGTCGTCGCTCAGATCGCGCGCAAGCTCGGAGCCCTCACGATCGGTGTGGTGACCAGGCCGTTCTCCTTCGAGGGCAAGCGGCGCGGCAACCAGGCCGAGGTGGGCATCAACCTACTGCGCGAGTCCTGCGACACGCTGATCGTCATTCCGAACGATCGGCTGCTGCAGCTCGGCGACGCCGCGGTGAGTCTGATGGACGCCTTCCGCTCCGCCGACGAGGTGCTGCTCAACGGTGTGCAGGGCATCACCGACCTGATCACCACCCCCGGCCTGATCAACGTCGACTTCGCCGACGTCAAGAGCGTGATGTCCGGCGCGGGCAGCGCGCTGATGGGCATCGGTTCGGCGCGTGGTGAGGGACGGTCGGTGAAAGCCGCGGAGTCGGCCATCAATTCACCGCTGCTCGAGGCGTCCATGGACGGCGCGCACGGTGTGCTGCTTTCGATCGCGGGCGGCTCCGACCTTGGCCTGTTCGAGATCAACGAGGCGGCCTCGCTGGTGCAGGAGGCCGCGCACATCGAGGCCAACATCATCTTCGGCACAGTGATCGACGATTCGCTCGGCGACGAAGTACGCGTCACCGTGATCGCGGCGGGCTTCGACAGCGGCGCGCCCGCGCGGCGTACTTTCGAACCCGCGAACCGGGGCACGATCGGTTCCGCGCGCGCAGGCGAAATCGCGCAGAGCCGCACCAGCGAGGTGGCGGCGTCTTCGCGTGCCGAAACCTCTTCTGCCGCAAGCCAGTCAGCCTCCACTCGGGGATCCGTGCCCAGCTATCGGGACAGCGAACGCGCACGCACCCTCGCCGAGCCGACGATCGCCAACAACTCGCGCACGCACATCGAACCCCCGGATTCGGGTGACGATGATGACGACGTCGACGTGCCCTCGTTCATGCGCAGGTAAGAAGCAGGATCCGGCAGGGGCCGGGTCCCGGTGGCCGCCGGGACGACGGGGGCCGAAAACGGCTGTGACGTGGGATACGCGCATTCGGGGCCGAGCGGCGCCGGCCGTTAGGCTGGTGTCATGACGATTGCGCCGACGCTGACCGTTCGACGGGTGACCACCACGCGAGCGGGGGGCTTCTCGGCACCGCCGTACGATTCGTTCAATCTCGGCGATCATGTGGGGGACAATCCGGCGACGGTGCAGCGCAATCGGGATCGGCTGGCCGATGGAATCGGGCTGGCGCCCGAGCGGCTGGTGTGGATGGAACAGATCCACGGCCGCCATGTCGAAATTGTCGATGGCCCGAGGTCCGAGCCGGTTCCTGCGACCGATGCGCTGGTGACCACCGTGCCGGGGCTCGCGCTGGTGGTCCTGAGCGCGGACTGTGTGCCGATTCTGCTCTCCGATGACGAAGCGGGCGTGGTCGCCGCCGTACACGCTGGACGCATCGGCGCTCGGATCGGCATCGTGCCACGGGTACTCGACGCGATGATCTCCGTCGGTGCCCGGCTCGATCGGATCGGCGCCTTCCTCGGCCCGGCCGCCTCCGGCCGCCAGTACGAGGTGCCCGCCGCGATGCGCGCCGATGTCGAGGCGCATCTGCCCGGCAGCGCGACCACCACCGTGCGTGGCACCCCCGCACTGGACCTGCGCGCCGGAATCCGCAGGCAGCTCACCGAGGCCGGTGTCGCCGCCGTCGCGGTCGATCCACGCTGCACCATCGAGGATCGCACCCTGTTCAGTCACCGCCGCGGCGCGCCTACCGGCAGGATAGGCAGTGTGATCTGGGCACAGGCGGACGCATGAGCGAGCGAAGCATCGGCGCAGCCGCACCGGCGGTTTCGACGGAGCCGAGCGCCGAGGCGGCGGTGTCATGAGTGCTGCGGCGGAGTCGGAAACCATTGCGGCCGAGGCAGTAGACGGCCGGACCGCCGAGTTGGCGGAGAACCTGGCCGGGCTGAACAAGCGGATCGGCGCGGCGTGTCGAGCGGCAGGCCGTGACCCGGCGTCGGTGCGGCTGCTACCGGTGACGAAATTCTTCCCGGCCGCCGATGTCGCCATCCTGCACCGATTGGGCTGCCGCGAGTTCGGCGAGTCGAGGGAGCAGGAGGCCACCGCGAAGGCGGTCGAGCTGGGCGGGCTGGTGGATGTGCGCTGGCACATGATCGGCCGATTGCAGCGCAACAAGGCACGCACCGTTGCGCGCTGGGCCTATGCGGTGCACTCGGTGGACAGCGAACGACTGGCAATGGCTCTTGACACCGCGGCGCGCGCCGCGGTGGATGCGGGGGAGCGGACCGACCCGGTCGAGGTGCTCGTTCAGGTCAGCCTCGATGAGGATCCCGGCCGCGGCGGCGTCGCGCCGGAAGAGCTTGCGGCGCTGGCAGACCGGGTTGCCGACGCCGCAGGGCTGCGGCTGGCTGGGCTGATGGCGATTCCGCCGCTCGATGTCGACCCCACCGCCGCGTTCGCCCGCCTTGCCGCGGTGCATGCCCGGCTACTGCGTGACCATCCCGGCGCACGAGAACTTTCCGCCGGAATGTCCGGTGATCTGGAATCGGCGATTGAACACGGTTCCACGTGTGTGCGTGTCGGAACCGCCTTGATGGGCGCCCGACCGATAACCTCGGCGTAGCAAAGAAACCTCATCAGTCACATTCGACACATATGCTTGGGGCAGAAGAGGGCTGAGCAAGACTTCAACACCCGGCCGCCACCGGGGCCGAAGGAAGGTCGACCAGAATGAGCGAGCGCAGCGAGCGAGTAACCGACGCAGCCACAATCGTGGTCATGACGGAGCCGAGCGACAGCGAGGCGCAGTCATGAGCACGCTGCACAAGTTCAAGGCGTACTTCGGCATGGTTCCGCTCGAGGATTACGAAGACGACTATGTCGCCGAGCATGCCCCTCGTGGCGTGGACGAGCGTGCCACCCGTAGGCCCCGTGACTACTCCGACCGTGGGGGCTATGGCGCCCCCCGTTATTCGGACGATCGGTACGGTGCCGATCGCTTCGATGACGAATCCGATTACCCGGAGCCGGCTTACAAGTCTCCGTACAAGGCCGGGTACCCGGTGTCCCGTCGGGACGACTACGCCGACGAGCCCTACGGTGACGACCGCTACGAGGCGCCGCGTCGCCCGACCCGGATCGAGTCCGCACCGACCGCGGGCCGATTCCGTGCCGGTGGCAACGCGCCGATGATGCGGGGAGCCACCAGAGGTGCGCTCGCCGTCGATCCCGATGCCGAGGAGCGGCGGCTGGAGGAGCGCGTGCGCCCCGAGCCCGCCCCTGCGCGTCGTCCTGGGATCTTCGAGGACGGAGGTCCCTTGTCCAAGATCACGACGCTGCGCCCGCGTGACTACAGTGAGGCCCGCATCATCGGTGAGCGGTTCCGTGAGGGCAACCCGGTGATCATGGACCTGGTCGACCTGAGCAACGCCGATGCCAAGCGGCTCGTCGATTTCGCCGCAGGCCTGGCCTTCGCCCTGCGTGGCTCATTCGACAAGGTCGCCACCAAAGTGTTCCTGCTCTCACCGGCCGACGTGGACGTATCGGCCGAGGAGCGGCGCAGGATCGCGGAAACCGGCTTCTACAACCAGAAATAGCGGTGTGATCCGGGGGTGGTCTCAGACCTGTCACGCATGGGGCGGTGTGGTCATTTTGCGCGGCGGGAATTTTCGGGCAGAGTGAAGTCGTGGCCTTGTTCGCGGTGCTGTACTTCGTACTGTTCATCTTCTGGCTGTTGCTGATCAGCCGGGTGATCGTCGAGTTCATCCGTAGTTTTGCTCGCGACTGGCGCCCGAGCGGCTTCGTAGTCGTCATCCTCGAGGTGATCTTCACGATCACAGACCCTCCGGTGAAACTCCTGAGGCGGTTGATACCACCGGTGTCACTGGGGGGAATTCGACTCGATCTGTCGATTATGGTCTTGCTTTTCATCGTCTTCATCCTGATGTCGATCGTGGGCAGGCTCGGGCAACCGGTAGCCCCGGTGTGACAGAATGAACCGAGAAGATAGCTTGCTAGATCTGCTAGATCTCCAAAAGACGCGTGAAGGGATCCTTCCATGCCGCTGACCCCAGCCGATGTGCACAACGTCGCGTTCAGCAAACCGCCGATCGGGAAGCGCGGCTACAACGAGGATGAAGTAGACGCCTTCCTGGATCTCGTGGAGCAGGAGCTCTCGCGGCTGATCGAGGAGAACGCCGACCTGCGTCAACGGGTCGCCGAGCTGGACGCGGAACTGGCCGATGCCAAGAAGAATCGCGGCCCTGCCAGCCCCAATGCGGTGAAAGCTCCGGTGCAGCAGGCCCCGCCGCCGGAGCCCATCAAGCCTCCGGTGCAGCAGGCCCCGCCGCCCGCCCCGATGCCGGTGGCCCCGCCCGTCGCCAAGGAAGCGCCGAGCGCCGATGCCAACCTGCAGGCGGCCAAGGTGCTCAGCCTCGCCCAGGAGATGGCGGACCGGCTGACCAGCGATGCCAAGTCCGAAGCGGAGAACCTGCTTTCGAACGCTCGGGCAAATTCCGAGCGACTCGTCGGAGATGCCCGTACTCGCTCCGAGGCCATGATTGCCGACGCTCGTCAGAAGTCGGATGCGATGCTGTCGGACGCGCAGACCCGCTCGGACAACCAGCTGCGTCAGGCAAAGGAGAAGGCCGACGCACTGCAGGCAGACGCCGAGCGCAAGCACACCGAGATCATGGCAACCATCACCCAGCAGCGCAGCGTGCTGGAGAGCCGGATCGAGCAGCTCAAGACCTTCGAACGCGAATACCGCGTGCGGCTGAAGTCGTACCTGGAATCGCAGCTCGAGGAGCTGGAGAACCGTGGCTCTGCCGTCCCGGTCGATGGCGACGGCGCCTTCGCCGATGCCAATACTGCCAATAATCTCGCGCCGGCCTCGTTTGCCAAGGGTGGCAAGTAGTCTCGTTATCAGGCCGACATGGCCGCCTTTGTAGTCCTGCCGCCTGGCATGCCTAGGGGGTCAACATGCTCGTCTTGACGCTCGTCCTTGCCGCTATCGGCTTTGCCCTGCTAGTGGCCGCGCTGACCACCGGATCGGTGGTGTGGGCGTGGGGATGCATCGTTGTCTGTGTACTGGGTGCCGTGCTGCTGTTGGTGAGCGCGCTGTCCATGCGGAGCCCGGACAGCGATTCCGCACCACCGCCGGGACGACATGCTAAACGTTGAGGTCGGGCCACCAGAACTGGTTTGACCGCAGTGGCTAGAATCAAACATATGCGGCGTTGATCCGGCCATCACCGGGGAGTCTTCGGAAGAACGGCGGCACGAGCGAACACTCGGCACGCTCAGTAGAACCGAACGGGTGAGCCCGTCACAGCTTGCAATGAGAGGTCCGGCGCAGTTGCCGCTGGACAAGCGGGGTGGTACCGCGGTATCGGCGCAACCGGCGCCGGAATCGTCCCCGTGCTGACACATACGCGCCTACGGCGCGGCGGCACGAGGAGACGGCATCCGCGATGGCGGACGACACTTCCAGTAGCGCATACCCACGCGTCGACCTCGGCGCAGGCACCGGGGCGTCCTTCCCTGACCTGGAGCGACGTGTCCTCGACGCTTGGTCGGCCGATGACACCTTCCGCGCCAGCATTGAAAACCGTTCGGGTGCAGTGTCATTGGCGGCCGCGGAGTCCTCCGTGGTTACGCAGGCCGCCTCCTCCGGGCCCGTCGCTCCCGCCGGGGAGTTCGTCTTCTATGACGGCCCGCCGTTTGCCAACGGTCTGCCGCATTACGGGCATTTGCTCACCGGCTATGTGAAGGATCTCGTTCCGCGTTTCCAGACGATGCGCGGTAAGCGCGTCGATCGGCGATTCGGTTGGGACTGCCATGGATTGCCCGCGGAAATCGAGGCGGAAAAGCAGCTCGGTATCACGGACAAATCACAGATCGATGCGATGGGGCTGGCGGAATTCAACGCCGCCTGTAAATCTTCGGTACTGCGCTACACCGGTGAATGGCGCGATTACGTGACGCGTCAGGCGCGCTGGGTCGACTTCGACAACGACTACAAGACACTGGATCTCGACTTCATGGAGTCGGTGATGTGGGCGTTCAAGTCGCTGTACGAGAAGGGCCTCATCTATCAGGGCTTCCGGGTGCTGCCCTACAGCTGGTACGAGCAGACTCCACTGTCCAATCAGGAGACCCGGCTCGACGACGCCTACAAGATGCGTCAGGATCCGGCCGTCACCGTCGACATGGTGCTGCGCGTGCCCGCCGAGCACCCGCTGCACGCGCTCGACGGCGCCAACGCGCTGATCTGGACCACCACACCATGGACCCTGCCCTCCAACCTCGCTATCGCGGTGCACCCCGATGTGCGCTACGCGCAGGTGCGCGCATCCGACGGCAAGCGGTATGTGCTGGCCGCCGAACGGGTCTCGCATTACGCCCGCGAGTTCGGCGAGGAGCCGGAGGTGCTCGCGGAGTACGACGGCGCCGCGCTCGCCGATCTGTCCTACGAGCCGCCGTTCGATTTCTTCGTCGGTCACCCGCGTGCCCATCGGGTGCTGACCGCCGACTATGTGACCACCGACTCCGGTACCGGAATCGTCCATCTCGCTCCCGCTTTCGGTGAGGAGGACATGGATGTCGCCACCGCCAACGGCATCGAGCTGGTGCAGCCGCTGGATCCGGGCGGCAAGTTCACCTCGATGGTGCCGCCATATGAGGGTCTGATGGTCTTCGACGCCAACCCGGTGATCATCAAGGACCTCAAGGCCGCGGGAAAGCTGTTGCGGCACGAGACGATCGAGCACTCCTACCCGCACAGCTGGCGTTCGGGCCAGCCGCTGATCTACATGGCGGTGCCGTCCTGGTTCGTTGCGGTCACCACCTTCCGCGACCGGATGGTGGAGCTGAACAAGCAGATCAGCTGGGTGCCCGAGCACATCGGCGACGGCCAGTTCGGCAAGTGGCTGGAGGGTGCGCGGGACTGGAACATCAGCCGCAACCGCTACTGGGGCAGCCCGATCCCGGTGTGGGTGTCCGACGATCCGGCCTACCCGCGCACCGACGTCTACGGCTCGCTCGATGAGCTGGAGCGCGATTTCGGCGTGCGCCCGACTGACCTGCACCGGCCGATGATCGACGACCTGACCAGGCCCAACCCCGACGATCCGACCGGCAGGTCGACCATGCGGCGGGTGCCGGAGGTGCTGGACTGCTGGTTCGAGTCGGGCTCGATGCCGTATGCCCAGGTGCACTACCCGTTCGAGAACAAGGAGTGGTTCGACGGCCACTTCCCCGGTGATTTCATTGTCGAGTACAACGGGCAGACCCGCGGCTGGTTCTACACGCTGCACGTGCTCTCGACCGCGCTCTTCGACAGCCCCGCCTTCAAAACCGTTGCTGCGCACGGCATCGTGCTCGGTGATGACGGGCTGAAGATGAGCAAGTCCAAGGGCAACTACCCGGACGTGAACGAGGTGTTCGACCGGGACGGCTCCGATGCGATGCGCTGGTTCCTGATGAGCTCGCCGATCCTGCGCGGCGGCAACCTCATCGTCACCGAGCGCGGCATCCGCGAAGGCGTCAGCCATGCGCTGCGCCCGCTGTGGAATGCGTGGACCTTCCTGCAGCTCTACGCATCCCGGCCGGGCACTTGGCGTACCGACTCCACGAATGTGCTCGATCGCTACATCCTGGCCAAGCTGGCCGCCACCAGGGATGTGATGACCGAGGCGCTGGAGGGCTACGACATCGCGGGCGCCTGCGACGAGCTGCGCTCGTTCGCCGACGCGCTCACCAATTGGTATGTGCGCCGGTCGCGTTCGCGGTTCTGGAGCGAGGACCGCGACGCTGTCGATACCCTGCACACGGTGTTGGAGGTGGTTACTCGGCTGGCCGCCCCGCTGCTGCCGTTGATCTCCGAGGTGATCTGGCGCGGCCTGACCGGCGAGCAGTCGGTGCATCTGACCGATTGGCCCGAGGAGGGTGAGCTGCCGCAGGATCCGCAGCTGGTCGCCGCGATGGACGAGGTCCGCGTGGTCTGCTCGACAGTGCTGAGCCTGCGCAAGGCCCAGAACCTGCGAGTGCGGCTGCCGCTGGCCGAGGCGACCATCGCCGCGCCCGACGCCGATCGACTGCGCCCGTACGCGGACATCATCGCCGACGAGGTGAACGTCAAGAAGGTCGATCTGACCACCGACGTCGCCGTACACGGCCGGTTCGAGCTGGTCGTCAATGCCCGTGCCGCGGGTCCGCGCCTCGGCAAGGACGTGCAGACGGTGATCAAGGCGGTCAAGGCGGGCGAGTGGTCCGAGGATGCCGATGGCGTTGTCACGGCGGCGGGCATCCAGCTGCTGCCGGAGGAGTACACCCAGCGCCTGGTTGCCGCCGAGCCCGAGTCCACCGCGGCGCTTCCGGGCAATGCCGGGCTGGTGGTGCTGAATTCGGTGGTGACCGAGGAGTTGGAGGCCGAGGGCTGGGCCCGCGATGTGATCCGCGATCTGCAGGAGACCCGAAAGTCCGCCGGGCTGGATGTTTCCGACCGCATCACGGTGGTCCTCGGGGTGCCCGCCGAGCAGGCGGCCTGGGCGCAGACCCATCGCGACCTCATCGCTGGTGAGATCCTGGCCACCGAGCTGACTTTTGGTGACCCGGGCGCGGATGCGGCCGACATCGTCGGCGGCGTGCGGGTGTCCATCGCCAAGGTCTGACCGGTATTCGATCGACAGCGCGGGGCGGGACCGATTCGGTCTCGCCCCGCGTTTTGTGTTCGTTCTCGGTGCACGGGATGAGAAGGCCGATGCTCGGCTCGTGGCCTCGCTCCTCGCGAAGGTCGCACCCGACCTAGTGATTGTGATCAAGATCACATGCTGAAGATTTGCTGGAATGCTTGTCGCGATCTTGAAAGGGCCGGCACAATCAACAATGTTACTGCTGGTGCGTAGCAGTACTCCTGTTACGGCAGTGACTGTTCGTGCTGTACTGATCCACCTGAAATACCTTGTGCCGACGCCATATTCGGGTCTGGTTCAGGTGCTGTTATGTGCGGCTCCACTCCATCGACGAGGCCGGTGCCGCGCGGTAGCCGGGTCGACGGAAGGGGCGAGCACGTGACGAGAAAACCATTGCGCCGGATAGCCATCGGGTTTCTGGTGTCCACGGTCGTGACGTTCCTACTAGCCGGACCGGTGCGCGGTGATTCGGGGAGCGCCTCGGGTTCGGGAGGTTCCGGGTCGGGTTCGGGCAGTTCCGGGTCGGGTTCGGGCAATTCCGGGTCAGGTTCGGGCAGTTCCAGCGGCTCCGCAATGCTGCCGCTGCCGAGTACCGCTGGACTCGGCGCGTTGACCGCGGCCGCGACGCAGGTCGGCAAGCCCTACGAATGGGGTGCGACGGGACCCTTCACCTGGGACTGCTCGGGCCTGGTCCAGTGGGCCTTCCGTCAGGTCGGGGTCAAGCTGCCGCGCACCACCTGGGAGCAGGCCAGGGTCGGGTCTGCGGTCCCGTTCGCCGCACTCTCGCCGGGTGATGTCGTCATCCTCAACGACGACGCCTCCCATGTCGGCATCTACGCCGGCTTCGGGCAGATCCTCGACGCCCACGATTGGGGCGTTCCCGTCGGTCTGCACCCGCTCGGCGAGTTCGACATCTTCGCCATCCGCCGCTTCTGAAACCGGCGCTGCCTCGGGTCGCGGCCGACCGGCGGCGATCTGGCTACCTCGAGCGTGCCGTCAGGCCGAACAGCTCCTCGTAGAACGACGTGCGCAGCGTCGAGCTCTTCGCCTGTACAGTCGCTTTCGCTCCGAGCAGGCCGGTGCGCGGGGTAAATGCCACGCCCGCGTGCGGTCCGAGCGACAGCGCCATCATCGGCGGACCGGGACGGTAAGTGGTCAGCTCGCCGCCACCTGCGATCAAGGGTCGGTCATGGCGGCGATGCTCGACAGCGCCAACCGCGCGGGCTGAGAGCGCCGCACCGCCAGCGGTGCGGCGTTCGTCAGCGGCGCCGGTCGCGCCGCGGTTTCCGGTGTCCGCATTCGTTGTGAGGCAAGGTTTTACGAACCCGGCGCGGCTGGTCGCCGACAGGAGGCAGCCGGATCGGGTGCCGGTCGGAGCCGCTTTTGGCGGGGTGGCTGCGCGCCGTCAGTCGAAGAGCGTGCGCAGCCTCGGTCCGTATTCGGGATGGGCGAGGGCCGAGGCGAATTGGGCGACCAGGTAGTCGGCGGGGTTGCCGGTGTCGTACCAGCGGCCGCGGATGACCTGGCCGAAGACCGGGTTCTCCGCGGCGTGCACGTTGATGGCATCGGTCAGGTAGACCTCGCCCTCACGGTGCTGATACCAGCGTTCGGTCTGCCTACGCAGCTCATCGATGATGCCGGGGGTGACCACGTAGCCGCCGATCGCGGCGAAGTCGGAGGGCGCGTCCTCGGGCTTGGGCTTCTCCATCAGGCCGGTGATGCGCAGCAGGCCGTTGCCCTGGTCGTCGGCGACCACCGGTACGCCGTAGCGCTGGGATTCGGCCGGGTCCATCGGCATCAGTGCGAGCACCGGGGAGCCGGTGGCCTCGTAGGCGTCGATGAGCTGCTGGGCACGCGGCACCTCGGCGACGAAGACGTCGTCGGGCCACAGCACCAGCATCGGCTCGTCGCCGGCATTGCGGGCCGCGTTCAGGACCGGGGTGCCGTTGCCGTAAGGGCCGTGCTGGTCGAGGTAGGTGATGTGGCCGAGCCGGGAGAGTTCACCGACCTCTTCGACGGCGTCGGCGTAGGCGGTCTTGCCGTCCGCGCGCAGCTGCGCGACCAATGCCGGGTTGGGGCGGAAGTGGTCTTGAATCAACGACTTTCCGCTGCTGACGACGATGGTGATGTCGGTGATGCCCGACGCGACCAGCTCACGGACGGTGTGCTCGATGACCGGCTTGTCGCCGACGGGCAGCATCTCTTTGGGGATGGCCTTGGTCAGCGGGAGGAGTCGGGAGCCGATTCCGGCGGCCGGGATCACGGCCTTGCGGATCTTCATGAACCGATCATCACATATCGGTGTGGCCGAAAAGCCCGATCCCGGCAAGCGATGGTTGGGCAGTTGTATGCGGATACATCGGGCGTTGGGCCGATCAGGGCAGGTCACGGCCTGTTCGCGGGATCGCATGCGCCGCGGTCACGCGGCAGGGCGGCCGTGGCGGCCGTTACCCGATATCTATAGCAACCCGACAGTGACCGCCCAGACCTGCGCATGCCGGATCTGTCGGTAGGGCGGCGTAGATTTCGGGTCGTGAGCACCGACGACACCACCATCGCCGCAGGCGCGACAGGTGGCGACGTGGGCGCGGCGGGTGGAAAAGCGGCAGGCGTCGCGGCGTCCGTCACCGGCCGCACGGCCCGCCGGTGGGTGCTGCATATCGATATGGACGCCTTCTTCGCTTCGGTCGAGCAACTGACCCGTCCGACGCTGCGTGGGCGTCCCGTTCTGGTGGGCGGCACCGGCGGGCGCGGTGTCGTGGCGGGAGCGAGTTACGAGGCGCGGGTGTACGGCGCGCGCTCGGCGATGCCGATGCATCAGGCCCGGCGGTTGGTCGGCGTCGCCGCGGTGGTGGTGCCGCCGCGCGGTGCGGTCTACAGCGTGCTGAGCGCGCAGGTGTTCGATGCGTTGCGCAGCCGGATCCCGGTGCTGGAGACGCTGTCGTTCGACGAGGCGTTCGGCGAGCCGGCCGAACTGGCAGGAGCGAGCGCGCAACAGGTGCACGAATTCTGCGAGCAACTGCGGGCGCTGGTCCGCGAGCGGACCGGACTGGTCGCCTCGGTCGGCGCCGGAACCGGTAAGCAGCTGGCCAAAATTGCCTCCGGTCTGGCCAAACCCGATGGCATCCGAGTGGTTTCGCCGGAGGACCAACAGCAGCTGCTCGCCGGTCTTCCGGTGCGCAAACTGTGGGGGATCGGGCCGGTGGCCGAGAGCAGGCTGCGCTCGCTCGGAATCGAGACCGTCGGCGCGTTCGCGGCGCTGCCGGAGTCGGAGGCGGTATCGATCCTCGGCGGCAGTATCGGTGCGGCGCTGCACCGGCTGGCCCGCGGCATCGACGACCGTCCGGTGGCCGAACGCGCCGAGGCCAAACAGATCAGCGCCGAAACCACCTACGAGAACGACATTGTCACCCTCGCCCAGCTGCGGCCCGCGATCGAGGCGATGGCCGGCGCCGCCCACACCAGGCTCGGCAAGGATGGCCGTGCCGCCCGTACGGTGGTGCTGAAGCTCAAGAAATCCGACATGAGCATCGTGACGAGATCGTTCACCCTGCCTTACGCCACGGCCGACCTGGCCACCCTGTGCACCGCCGCGCAGCGCTCCGCGATCGATCCTGCCGAGCTCGGCCCGATCCGGTTGGTCGGCGTGAGCTTCGGTGGGCTCTCGACAGTGCGGCAGGAATCGCTGTTCCCCGAGCTGGATCAATCGCCTGTCGAGGAGCACACCGAGGAGCCCGAATGGGTGCCCGCGCCCGCCGTCAGGTCGGATTCCGAGGCGCCGCAAGCCGATTCGACGGCGCGGCGGGCAACCCAGTGGTATCCGGGCATGGACGTGGTGCATCCCGAATTCGGACACGGCTGGGTGCAGGGCGCGGGACTGGGTGTGGTCACCGTCCGGTTCGAGACCAGCTCGACAGGGCCCGGCCCGGCGCGTACGTTCGCTGCCGACGACATCAGTTTGTCCCGGGCTGATCCACTAGGCAGTCTCCGCTGACCGGTAGCCTGTGATACTCGTGCAGCGTTGCCGTTCGGTTGGACGCTGTCCGTGTTGACCCGTACCTACTCGAACGTAAAGGACGAGCAGTTGAAGCTTCGTAAGACTGGACGCATCGCGATCGCCGGCCTGGCCATCGCCGCCACGCTGAGCATGACCGCTTGTGGTGGCGACGACAACAAGGACACCGCCAAGCCGGCCCGCACTACGACCAGTGCCAAGGCCGCGGCGTCGGCGAGCTCGAACCTGCCGCCGGTCCCGACCGTGTCGGAGCTGAACACGGCACTGCAGAAGGCGCTGGATCCGTCGATCCCGAATACCGAGAAGCTCGACATGGTCCAGGGCGCGCAGGCCGACCCGGAGCTGCCCAACCGTCTTGCCGAGGCCGCCAAGAGCGCCAACGTCCAGGTCGCCGTCACCGAGGTGACCCCCTTCGGCGACAGCGTCAACGCCAAGGCGAACTTCACCCTCAACGGCCAGACCAATATCGTCGACGTGCCCTTCGTCGCCGAAGACGGCAAGTGGAAGGTCCAGAAGACCTGGGCCTGCACCATGCTGAGCAACCTCGGCCAGCAGTCGGTGGCCTGCACCAGCTAGTTCCTCGGGCGGTCGGCCCCCGCTCGGCTCGGGGGTCGGCCGCGCAGGCAACACGTTTCGCAGGCAAACTATTCCGCTACTATCGGGCACCGTGGCTGACACGATGGTGTGGGCGGGGCAGCCGCCCGTCGAGGCATCCGAATCCGGGACGGCACAACCGAACAGACGCGGGGGATGGGCCGGGCCGCTCGCACTGATTGCCGGTTTGCTCGGCGCGCTGTTCGCGGTCGCCGTGCCATTGCTGCCGGTTTGCGTGGACGCAGCGACGCTGACCTGGCCGCAAGCCGGATCCGCACGCAGCATCGAAGCCCCGCTGGTCTCCTATGCGCCACTGACTTTCGATGCCACCCTGCCCTGCACGGCGATCAACCAGCTCAGTGCGAAAGGTGGGGTGCTCGCTGCCACCGGACCGGCAGGAGCGCCGAATCTCGAGCGGTACGGGTTCGTCGCGCGGGTGCAGCCGCCCCGCGGCGACACGGCCGCTCGACTCGACGTTGTGCTGCGAAACCAGGCGCTGCTCAGCGTTCCGGTCGACGAACTGATCCCCGGTTGCGAGCTCACCGTGCATGCCGACACCACCAGCGCGACCGCCACCCTGGTGGGATTCGAAGCACCAGGCTTCCCCGTCGTGCTCAATGGCGACTATCGACCGCAGCTGGTCGGCATCTTCAGCGATCTGGCCAGTGCCGACGGTGCCCGTGTCACCGCGGCGCTCGACACCAGATTCTCCTCGACACCCACTCCGATCAAGCGAGCGGCGATCTGGCTCGCCGTGCTGTGCACCCTTGTTTCGCTGGTCGCGCTATACCGGCTCGATCGCCGTGACGGCAGGCGCACTCGGCAGGGCCTTCCGCAGCGCTGGTGGACGTTCTCCCTGCTCGACGGCGTGGTGCTCGGAACGATGGTGCTGTGGTACTTCATCGGTTCCACCACCTCCGACGACGGATACCAGTTCGGCATGGCGCGTGCGTCCGGTGTCGCGGGCTACATGGCCAACTATTTCGCGTACTTCGGAGTGCCCGAAAATCCGGTCGGGACACCGTATTACGACTTGATTCGGCTCATGACCGAGGTGAGCACCGCAAGCCCGTGGGTGCGGCTGCCCGCCTTGCTCTGTGGTGTGTCGATGTGGCTGCTGCTCAGCCGTGAGGTGGCACCCCGGCTCGGAGTTGCGGTGCGGCACAACCGGATCGCGATGTGGACCGGGGCGCTCGGCTTTCTGACCATCTGGTTGGCCTACGACAACGGCCTGCGCCCTGAACCGCCGGTGGCACTCGGGCTGCTGCTCACCTGGTGTCTTGTCGAGCGTGCCATCGGGACTCGGCGGTTGCTGCCCGCCGGGCTGGCGATCTCGGTCGCGGCATTCAGTTGCACGGCAGGGCCTTCCGGCGTCATTTGTATCGCCGCGCTGCTCGCGGGGTTGCGACCGGTTGCGCGAATCATCATGGCCCGCATCGGTAATCAGCGCTCGGTGCGCGAGCGGGTTATCGAGTACGCGATCTTGCTCGCACCGCTGCTTGCGGCAGGTGCCGTCGCGCTGGCGGTGATGTTCGCCGATCAGCCGCTCGCGGCGATGTTCGAGATGAAGCGCGTGCATCACATCGTCGGCCCGGATGTGCAGTGGTTCGACGACTATCTGCGCTATCAGTACCTATTTCAAGGCGAGACCGACGGTTCGGTCGGCCGCAGGATCGGCGTCTTCGCGATGTTCGTCGGACTGGCCGTGTGCGTGCTCATGGTGCTGCGCAAGGGCGGTCGGATTCCGCAGACCGCGGCGGGCCCGACGCGGCGCATTCTCGGTGTCACCGTCGGCGCGCTGCTTCTTGTCATGGTCACGCCCACCAAGTGGACTCATCATTTCGGCGTGTACGCGGGGGTGGCCGGAGCCGTCGCGATGGTCACGGCCATGGCGGTCGGCCCGCGGGTGCTGCGTGCGCCGCGCAACCGTGCCCTGTTCGCCGCCTTGATCGCATTCGTGCTCGCGCTGGTGTTCTCCGGTCCCAACAAATGGTGGTACGTCTCGTCTTACGGCATTCCGTGGTGGGACAAGCCGCCCGTCGTCGCCGGATTCGGGCTCAACAAGCTGTTCCTCGTCGCCACGGTCCTGCTGCTCGTCGGGTCCGCGTGGTGGCACATTCATGCTCCGGAACCCGGTACGCCGCACCGGATTTCGCGATTCGGCTGGCGTGTTTCGTTGCTCCCGCCGCTGACCATCGCGCTGGCGCTGCTCGTGGTCTGGGACGTCGGCTCGTTCGCCAAGGCGGCCCTCGCCCAGTATCCGGCGTTCTCGCTGGCGCGCTCGAATATCGCTGCGGTGTCCGGGGATACGTCGGGCCTGGCGGGCCAGGTGTTGGTCGAGACCGACCCGAACGTGGGCATGCTGCGGCCGCTGATCGGCGACGCGATCAGCACGTTGTCGGGCAGCGGAACCGGATTCAGCGGCACCGGGGTTGCCGAGGACCTACGCCCCGACGATGAAGCGAGTTCCTCCGGCAGTATCGCGGACGCACTCAGCAGCAAGTCGGCCACCGAGAACACCGCGGGAACCGCAAGCGCCACCCTGCCGTTCGGTCTCGACCCGGCCACCACGCCGATGCTGGGCACCTATCGCTCCGGCGACGCCGGGCCCGCCGACCTGACCACCGGCTGGTATCGCCTGCCCGACCCCGGCGATCGCGCGAGCATCATCGCGCTGAGCGCGGCAGGGCGCATCAGGTCCGTCGATGCCGACGGCATCGTCACGCCGGGTCAGTCGCTCGAAATCGAGTACGGTGCCACCGATTCCGCGACGACCGCGCAATCCATGGGCCGAGTCACCCCGATTGATATCGGTCCCGCGCCGTCGTGGCGGAACTTGCGGGTGCCGTTCACCGAGATCCCGGATCGCGCCGACGTGATCCGGATTGTCGCTGTCGATCGCGACCGCAACCCGAAACAGTGGCTGGCGCTGACCCCGCCGCGGGTGCCGCAGACCAAGACGCTCGACGAGGTCGTCGGCTCGAAGCCCCCGGTGCTGACCGATTGGATGGTCGGACTTCAGTTTCCGAACCAGCGCCCCTACGACCACCACAACGGCATTGCCGAAATCCCGGCCTACCGCATCCTGCCCGACCGCCCCGGCGCCGAAATCACCAGTCTATGGCAGAGCCACGACGGCGGTGGCCCCCTCGGCTGGACCGACATGCTGCTGCGCTCACGCAGCCTGGCCACCTACCTGAACAACGACTGGCGTCGTGACTGGGGCGAACTCCAGCAGTTCAGCAGGCTCGATGCGAGCGCGGACCCGGCACGGCCCACGATCACCGAACAAGACCACTCCGGACTCTGGACCCCCGGGCACATCATCACCGACTACTGAGCACTCCAGACGCCAAAAACCGACCGGAAGGTACGCATAGTTGATGGAGCGCGCTTGCCGGCTGCTGTGGGCCGAGACCGCAATGTGCGGAGATTGCCGGCGGAAAGGCGCTTCACCGGTGTACGAATGACTGTCGGATAGCTGCGCTACGCATCGGGTGTGTGGGTCGGTTCGGGCGTCGTGGCGCCGGCCTTCGGATTTCGCCTGCCGTTGCGGGCGCGGCGCAGTGCATCGGTGGTGAAAATGGCCAGGGCCGCCCAGATCAGCGCGAAGCCGGCCCACCGGGATGCCGGCATGGGTTCGTGGGCGACGGCGACGCCCCAGGCCATCTGGAGCGCCGGAGTGAGGTACTGGAGCAGGCCCATGGTGGACAGCGGAACGCGCTGCGCGGCAACGGCGAACAACAGGAGCGGAACGAGGGTGACCGGACCGGTGGACACCATCAGCGCGGTATGGCCCGCACCGGAACCGAATTCGCTGCGACCCGACACCATCAGCACGACGGCGAACGCGAGCGCGAACGGCGCGGCGACCAGCCCCTCGGCGGCGATGCCGCGCAGCGCGTCGAGCGCGATCACCTTCTTCACCAATCCGTAGATCGCGAACGAACAGGCCAGCGCGAGCGCGATGACCGGCGGCCTGCCGTAGTCGACGGTCAGCACCGCGACCGCGAGCGCGCCGAGACCGAGCGCGGCCCATTGGGCCCGGGCCAGCCGCTCCCGGAAGATGAGCACGCCGAATGCCACGGTCACCAGCGGGTTGATGAAGTAGCCGAGCGCGCACTCCACCACGTGCCCCGAGGTGACCCCGTACACGTACACACCCCAGTTGAGCGACAGCGCTGTCGAGGCCACCGCGGCCAGCCGCCAGGTCTTCGCGTCGATCCCGCGCATCTCGCGCAGCCGGCCGTTGACCACGAGCACGCCGACGACCAGGATCAGCGTCCACAGGATCCGCTGTGCGACCACCTCGGCCGGACCGGCAAACCCGAGCAGCCCGAAGAAGGCGGGGAACAGGCCCCAGATGAGAAACGCGCCTGCGCCGAACACAACACCTGGGACCGACCTGCTTCGCTGCACGCTACGACCGTAGTTCTCGGTAGCCTTGCGGTCATGTCGATAACCGTGCAGGCAACGGGCGCCACCGGACTGACCACGGCGGAGGTCGAGCAACGTCGCATCGACGGACTGACCAACGACGTCCCGGACCGGGCCAGCCGATCGGTGCGCGAGATCGTCAGGGCCAACGTCTTCACCAGGATCAACGCCATTCTCGGTGTGCTGTTCATCCTGATCCTGGCCACCGGGTCGATCATCGACGGCATGTTCGGCCTGCTGATCGTCGCCAACAGCGCGGTCGGCATCATCCAGGAGATCCGCGCCAAGCGGACCCTGGACCAGTTGGCCATCGTCAGCCAGGCCAAACCGACGGTGCGTCGCGACGGCAAGTCGTTGGAACTCGCGCCGCGCGAGGTGGTGCTGGACGATCTGATCGAGCTCGGGCCCGGCGACCAGATCGTGGTCGACGGCACCGTCGAGGAGTCCGCGCAGCTCGAGGTCGACGAATCGCTGCTCACCGGTGAAGCGGACCCGGTGGACAAGAGGATCGGCGCGCAGGTGATGTCGGGCAGCTACGTGGTGTCCGGCAGCGGCGCCTACCGCGCGACCAAGGTCGGTCGCGACGCCTATGCGGCGAAGCTGGCCGAGGAGGCGAGCAAGTTCACCCTGGTGAAATCCGAGCTGCGCAGCGGCATCGACACGATTCTGAAGGTCATCACCTATCTGCTGATCCCCGCGGGCCTGCTGAGCATTTACAACCAGCTGTTCTCCAGCAAGGAGAGCTGGCGGCCCGCGGTCAGCGGCATGGTCGCGGCGTTGGTGCCGATGGTGCCGGAGGGTCTGGTGCTGATGACCTCGGTCGCCTTCGCGGTCGGCGTGGTCCGGCTCGGTCGGCGCAAGTGTCTGGTGCAGGAGCTGCCTGCGATCGAGGGTCTGGCCAGGGTGGATGTGGTGTGCGCCGACAAGACCGGCACGCTGACCGAGAACGGGATGCGGCTGTCGGACATCAAGGTGCTCGACGACGCCGACGACGCCGAGGTGCGCAAGGCGCTGGCCGCCCTGGCCGCCGACGATCCGCGCCCGAACGCGAGCGTGCAGGCGATCGGCGAAGAACTGCCCGCCGGTCCCGGCTGGCAGCACACCGCGGTCGCCCCGTTCTCCTCGGCGAAGAAGTGGAGCGGGTACTCCTACGGCGAACACGGCGACTGGCTGCTCGGCGCTCCCGATGTGCTGCTCGACCCGACATCCGACGATGCCAGGGTCGCCGAGGAGCTCGGCTCCTCCGGCCTGCGGATCCTGCTGCTGGCACGCAGCGACCGCGTCGTCGACGCTCCCGACGCGCCGGGCGTTGTGACACCCGCCGCGCTTGTGGTGCTCGAACAGAAGATCCGGCCCGACGCCCGCGAGACGCTCGAATACTTTGCCGGCCAGGACGTCTCGATCAAGGTGATCTCCGGCGACAACGCGGTGTCGGTGGGCGCGGTGGCCTCCTCGCTCGACCTCCCCGGCGGCGACCACGCGGTCGATGCCCGCGAATTGCCCGATGGCCGCGACGAGCTCGCCGACATCTTGGAACGCGAAACCACTTTCGGCCGGGTGCGTCCGGACCAGAAGCGAGCCATGGTGGGCGCCTTGCAGTCTCGCGGTCACACCGTCGCCATGACCGGTGACGGCGTGAACGACGTACTCGCGCTGAAGGATTCCGATATCGGCGTCGCGATGGGGGCGGGTAGCCCCGCGACTCGCGCGGTCGCACAGATCGTGTTGCTGGACAACAAATTCGCGACGCTGCCGTACGTGGTGGGCGAGGGTCGTCGGGTCATCGGCAACATCGAGCGGGTGTCGAACCTGTTCCTCACCAAGACCGTGTACGCGGTGTTGCTCGCCTTCCTCGTCGGGCTCGCCGGGGTGGGTTCGCAGATCTTCGACTATGCGCCGATCCCGTATCCGTTCCTGCCTCGGCACGTCACGATCGCGGCCTGGTTCACCATCGGTATCCCGGCGTTCATTCTGTCGCTGGCGCCGAACAACGAGCGGGCCCGCACCGGCTTCGTTCCTCGGGTGCTGCGGCTGGCCATTCCCTCCGGCGTGGTGATCGGCATCGCGACCTTCGTGTCCTACCTGATCGCCTATGCCGGACCGCATGCGAGCGAGCAGCAGAAGGAGCAGGCGGGCACCACGGCGCTGATCACGCTCATCATGATCGCGGTGTGGGTGCTGGCCATCGTGGCGCGGCCGTACGTGTGGTGGAAGATCGTGCTCATCACGGCGTCGGTGGTGGCGTACCTGTTCCTGTTCACCGTTCCGTTCACCCGCCACTTCTTCAAGCTCGACCCCTCGAACATCCGGCTCACCACCGCGGCAATCATCTGTGGCGCCATCGGTGTCGCGCTCGTCGAAGCCGCCTGGTGGATCAGTGCGGCACTGCAGGGACAGCGGGGCCAACTGCTTCCCGCTACCCCCAGCGGCGGCGCCCGACAACTGGACATCTGACTCGCCGCGCCGCGAGATACCTTGTGCGAGGCGAGCATTCGGTGTTGGAGTACCTTCTCGAATATGGAGGTACTGCTGCACCAGATCGACGCGTTCGCTGACGCACCGTTCTCGGGCAACCCAGCCGCGGTCATGCCGCTGTCGGCGTGGCTGCCGGATGCGCTGCTGCAAAATCTGGCCGAGGAGAACAACCTCGCCGAAACTGCCTTCTATACCGCGCAGTTACCCCCGGACGCCGGCGCGCGCCCCGGGGAGTGGCCCGTATTCCACCTACGCTGGTTCACCCCCACCCTCGAAGTGAACATGTGCGGCCACGCCACCATGGCAGCGGCGGCTCAGGTTCTCGAAGACATCCACCCCGGTGAAGACCGGGTGAGCTTCTTCACTCGCAGCGGCTGGCTACATGTCGACCGGACCGACGACGACGAATACGTGCTCGATCTGCCCGCGCTCGAATCCAGGGAGATAGAGCCCGATCCGGTGCTGATCGACGCACTCGGTGTGCGCCCGGTGCGCGCGTTCACCGGATTCGACGAGGTGATCGTCCTCGGCTCCGAACAGGAAGTGCGCGACGCCCATCCGAACTTCGCGGCCTTCCCGCCGCTGGCATTCGACGCGGTCATCACCGCCCGCGGTGAGTCCTCCGATATCGTGTCCCGGGTCTTCGGACCGGATCTCGGAGTGATCGAGGACCCGGTCACCGGATCGGCACACGCCCAGCTGGTTCCGCTGTGGACCCGCGAACTCGGCCGCACCGAGCTCACCGCCCGCCAATTATCCCATCGCGGCGGCAGCATGCGCTGCGAGCTCGTCGGCAACCGTGTGCTGCTCATCGGCCGTTGCCGCCGCTACCTCGACGGCGTGGTGACGATACCGGACTGAGCGGCATGAGATCCCTGGTTGCGTAGACGGCTTCAGCAGGCACCGGCCGGCCGCCGACACTGCGTCGTCATCGTTCGGGGAGCGGGCCGTCGTCCGGGCCGGGCAGTACGACATCGTGCTGGTCCGGCAGCAGCGGGACAACGGCGAAGCTGCCGGATACGGCGTCCGGCGGGAGGGCCTGGACGGCGCGGATTCCGTTCTGGACGGAAAGGTCTCGGAGGTGGGGGAGTCGGCCGCGGACGACGAGGCCGACGGTGCATGCGCAGTGTGCACGGAGGCGGGCCGCCGAGAGCGCGACAAGGTGGGCGGAGCGTTCGTCGGAGACCGGTGGCGCGAGCAGCTGCCAGGCCGCGTTGTCGGCCGAAGCGACGGCCACCGCGTCGCCCGCCGGGACCGCGACGGCGACCATCGGGGTGTGGACGCGGGGAATCTGGACCTGATGGATCACCTGGGCGATGCGGAGTCCGCCGCTGTGGGCCGGAATCTGTTCGGGGGTCAGTGTTTCGGTGAACGACACCAGGGCCCAGTGCTCGTCGGTATCCGTGCCCGTGAGCGAGTCATGGGCACGGGCAAGGTATTCCGCGACCGGCTCGCCCCGTTCGGGGCCGAGCCGATCGGTGGCGACGCCGGAGGGAACCGGCGGCCGCAGCGCGCCGAGCACCGCCATGACCGCGACCAGGCCGACGGCCGCCGCGACGACGGCGAGAGCGCGCCAGGGGTGGAACCGAGAGTCGGGGTCAGGCATTGCGCAGGATGTCGAGCGCGTTCTTCAAGTCCGCCGGGTACTCGCTGGTGATCTCCAGATACCGGCCGTCGGCGGGGTGATTGAAGCCGAGCGCGCGGGCATGCAGCCACTGGCGTTCCAGGCCGAGGCGTCCGGCGAGGCGCGGGTCGGCGCCGTAGGTCAGGTCACCGCAGCAAGGGTGCCGGATCGCAGAGAAGTGCACCCGGATCTGGTGGGTACGGCCGGTCTCCAGGTGGATGTCGAGCAGGCTGGCCGCTTGGAACGCCTCGACGGTGTCGTAGTGGGTGATGCTCGGGCGGCCGTCGGCGGTGACCGCGAATTTCCAGTCGTTGCCGCGGGCCCTGCCGATGGGGGCGTCGATGGTGCCGCTGCTCGGATCCGGATGTCCCTGCACAAGGGCGTGATACCGCTTATCGATGGTGCGCTGCTTGAAGGCGCGCTTGAGCACCGTGTATGCCCGCTCGGATTGCGCGACCACCATCACCCCGGAGGTGCCGACGTCGAGCCGGTGCACGATGCCCTGGCGTTCGTGTGCGCCGGAAGTGGAGATGCGGTAACCGGCCGCGGCGAGTCCGCCGACGACCGTCGGCCCGTGCCAGCCGACCCCGGGATGGGCGGCGACGCCGACCGGCTTGTCCACCGCGACGATGTCGTCGTCGGCGTACAGAATGGTCATGCCCTCCACGACTTCGGCCTCGATCGTCAATTCCCGCTTCGGTTCCGGGAACTCGACCTCCAGCCAGGCGCCGCCGACGAGTCGATCGGACTTGCCCGCGGCGATGCCGTCGAGCTGCACGGAGCCCTCCTCGGCCATGGCGGCCACCGCGGTGCGCGACAGGCCGAGCAGCCGTGAGAGCCCCGCATCGACGCGCATACCGTCGAGCCCGTCGGGCACCGGCATGGTTCTGGTTTCCCTCATGCCGCGTTCTCCTGTCCGGTGTTCTTCGGCTTGCTCTCGGAATCGCTGCCGTCCGGCACGTCCCCTTCGGTCGCGGTGTCGCCACCGCGACCGGTCCGACTGCCGTCGGGTTCGAACCCGAACACCGTCAGCACCACCAGCAGGATGGCGCCGCACACGATCGCGGAATCGGCCACATTGAAGACCGGCCACCAGCCGATCGCGACGAAATCGACCACGTGCCCCTGCAGCGGGCCCGGTGCCCGGAATACTCGGTCGACCAGGTTGCCGAGCGCGCCGCCGAGCACCATGCCGAGCCCGATCGCCCACCACAGCGAGCGCAGCGTGCGCCCGATGCGGATCACCCCGATCACCACGCACGCAGCGACCAGCGTCAGCAACCAGGTCATGCCGGTGGCCATGGAGAACGCCGCGCCTGGATTGCGCACCAGCGACAGACGGGCGAAATCGCCGATGATCGACACCGGCTCGCCGGGTTCCAGCTGGGCGACCGCGATCGTCTTGGTGAGCAGATCCAGCCCGAGCAGCACCGCCGCGATGATCAGCAGGGTCCGCAATCGCAACGGTGCGACCGCTGCGGCCTCGGTCGATAGCTCGGGAGTCGATGGCGTTGGTTCTGTCGGTGGCGCCGCCTGGTCGGCAGTGCCCTTTCGAGCCACCTGCGCGCTGTCGCCAGTGGGGTCTTCCTCGGTCGGCCGGTCGTCACTCACGACGACCATCATCTCTCGAGCAAGGATGGCCCTGTTGCACGCGGTCTCCTGCATGTCCCAGCTGACACTCAGGAAGCGGTCGTACTCTGATCCTCGTGACGGTGTTGTCTTCCCCCCACGCCCCTCGGGCCGCGCGCTCGGGTGTGCTGCTGATGGTGCTTGCGCTCGGGCTTTCGGCGTTCGGTGTCGGTTGCAGCGATGGGACCGAGGCGCGCAACGAATCCGACGGCACCGAGCCGCTCGGAATCGGTAAGGAAGTGACGGTGCCGATCTCGGTGGCGGTCACCACGGTCGTCTCGCCGGGCAGCGAGCCGCGCGCCCTGCTGCGCCCCAGCTACCAGGCAGGCACCGCGCAGCAAGTGACCTTGCGCACCGACTACCGCATCGCGCAGCAGATCAACGATCAGCCGTCGCGCGATTTCTCCACGCCCGCGCTGACCATCCCGATGACCGCACGGGCGGGTAGTGACGGCGTCGACCTCACCCTCGGCACCATCACGAGCCCGGACCCGTCGCTCGCCAAGGCACTGACGGCCGCGGATGGTTCCCACGCGGGTTTCGACATGAGCGAGCTCGGCGCGATCACCGCATTGCGCCTGGAGCCATCGCCGGATACCTCGAATGCCGCGAGAGCCGCCCTCGAGCAGGCTTTCTATCAAGCGGTCTACCGCTCGATCGCGTTCCCCGACCAGCCGGTCGGCGAGGGTGCGGTGTGGACGGTCCGCCAAGAGGTGACCGGCGGCGTCGCGCTCGACCAGGTGACCACGGCAACGCTTACCAAACGCGAGGGCGACCGGCTGACCATCGAGCTCGAGGTGACGCAGCAGCCGCAGACGTCGGTGTGGATGATGCCCAATAACGCGGGGACGCTCGACATCCAGGACTACGTCATGCAGGGCACCGGAACGATCACTGTCGACCTGGGGCTGCCGCTGCCGGTATCGGGTTGCATCACCGTGGGCGGGCATCAGGCCTACCGTGACGCGCGCAGCGCCAGCATGTTGCAGCAGACCATCAATACGCAGGTGTCGTGGACGGAATGAGCCGATGAATCGCGGGCCTGATGCCTAGATCGGTGGGATCGGGCATTTTTGCCCGTGGCCGGTAATAGGCTCGGCGTGTCCGACACATCGCCTTCTACCGGAGGTCAATCATGTCCGATGTCAAACCCGTTCCCGATGGATATCCGGTGGTCTCGCCCGGATTGGCTATCGACGGCGCTGCGGCGGCCATCGATTTCTACAAACAGATTTTCGGCGCATCGGAGCGGATGCGCATGCCCGGTCCGGACGGCAAGATCGCGCATTGTGAACTGATGTTCGGCAGTTCGGTCGTCATGCTCGGGGATCCCGCTCCCGATATGGGTTTCCTCGACCCGAAGACCGTCGGCGGAACTCCGGTCAATCTCCACGTCTACGTCGCCGACGCCGACGCCGCCTATACCGCCGCCCTCGCCGCCGGTGCCAAGCAGCTCACCCCTATGGCCGACCAGTTCTACGGTGACCGCAGCGGCTCGTTCGAAGACCCGTGGGGGCACCGCTGGACGGTGGCCACCCATATCGAGGATGTCCCGCCGGAGGAGATGGACAGGCGTATGGCCGAAATGTTCGGCACTTCCTGACCGGCGGCCTACCCCAGCACCACCGAATCGCCCTCGACGCGAACGTTCTTAGCGGCGAGGGGTTGGGTCGCGGGCCCGTTCACCACCGAGCCGTCCAGGCCGAACTTGCTGCCGTGGCAGGCGCAGTTGATGGTACCGCCGGAGACGTCGGCCACCTTGCAGCCCGCATGCGTGCAGACCGAGGAAAGGCCGACGAAGGTGCCTGCGCTCGGCTGCGTCACCACGGTGTCGCCGCTGATCACGCCGCCACCGACCGGGACATCGGCAGTATTGGTGATGGCATTCGGGTTGGGTTGCCCCGCAGCGGCATTCGGGCCGGGTGCCGCTGCGGTGGCGGGTTGCGACGCGGGTGCCGCCGCGGATTCGCTCTTGCCGTAGGTGCTGCACGCGGTGAGCGCGGCCGCGGCGGCCACCGCGCCCGCGCCGGCCACCACTGTGCGTCGCCGGAGGACGAATTCGTCGATCGTCATGGGTCGATCTCCTGTCAGAAGGTGATGCCGTTGTGCTGGAAGAACCACAGTGCCGAGGTGAGCCAGATGCCGACCAGGCCGCTGAGCGTCAGGCCGCCCGCAACCGGAATCACCCAGCCGGGCAGGCCCTTTCTGGTCAGCAGCAGCATCTTGACGACGAAGGCGCCATAGAAGAAGCAGCCGAACAGCGAGTGCAGCAGCACCCGGGTCTGATAGTCCTGAAACCCCAGGGCGTACAGGCAGTGCACCGCGACCGGCACGCTCGCGAGCACGGCAAGCCGGCCCGACCAGACGTGGGCCACGCCGATCCAGGATGGCGCGAAGCCGCGGATCTTGCCGTACATGCTCAGCGCGGAAGCGAATTGGAACAGCGCCAAGGCGGTCGCGAGCGTGGCGAGCCAGGTCTTCACCGCCATCGGGCTGGAGAATCCGGCCACATTGACCGAAAAGAACCGTGGGTCATGCACTTTCCCGTACACACCGAGCGCTGTCGCGACGGCCGCGCCGATCAGCAGCGGGACGACGATCGCCGCCGCTGCGCTCGGCCGGATCCGCACGGTCGGGGCTTCTCGATCAGCCGACACTGTCACCACCACTGACCTTGCTCGCAGTTATCTTCTTGCCGTTGACGATTGCCGTCGCGTCGGCCGTGAGGGCCGGGGCGGGTGCGGTGGAACCGTCGGCCGCCCGCCGCACTCCGGTGACGCCGCCGTTCGCGTCGACGATCCAGCTCTCGCGCTGGCCGCCGTCGTTGTAGACATACAGCCCCGCGGGCGGTTGCACCGGTGCCGCGGTGAAGCCCCACTGCTGGCCGCCGAGCCACAGCGTCCCGTGCACGGCCTTGCCGTCGAAGCTGCCGTCGAGCCGGGCGTCGTTCTTGCCGGTCAACTGCAACGATCCGTTCGCAGCGCTGCCCTGCAGCCAGGACTCGATCGTGTTGCCGTCGCACGCGTATGCGGTCGCTTTGCTGCCCTGCACCGCGATCGAGAGGGTGATGGCGCCACCGGCCTGCAGCGGAATCGTGCCGACGTAATCGGCCTTCGCCGGGAACGGTGTTGCCGTGGGCGCGCCGGTAGCCGGTGGGGCCTGCGTCGTGGTGACCGAATTCGGCTTCGCCTGCGTCGGCTCGGTCTCCTTGGACATATTGACGACGAGCAGGACAGCGGCCAACCCGGCCACCGCCCCGAGGGTGAGCAATGGTCCCAGACGTTTCATAGGGTCTCCTCGATGCGCGGCCGTCGAAAGACCGGCCGAAGCGATCCCCGAACCGCACGCCGCGCCGGTACCGCTGTCTCGCATTGTCTACGTGGTAGACCACCCGAGCGGTTCAAACCGACATTCACGGCACCCGTCGATCGGCGTGTCATGCTTGCGCGTTTGCTGGTCAGGAGGCTGGAAAGCAATCGGTGCGCCGTGCGTGCGGTACGCCTCGAATATGCCGGCGCGACGGCGGACCGAGCAAGGGAAACGGCCAAGGTCCACGGGCCGAAAAGTGGGCAGCTGTCGTGGCAGTTATGGGCGAGCCGCGGCTCACGAGAGCGCGCGATGCGGTGCGGCCGACCGGTGCTTGTCCGGGGCTGTCAGGTCGGACGGTCAGCTGAGATCGGACCGGCGGTGCGTCGTACTGTCGGGCCTGGGGCCAGTGCCTCGGCGGCCGCACTCGTGCTCGCAAACGAGTGCTCGCCGTTGTGTTTCCGGCGGGTGATCGTTGCAGTTCACCCGCGGCGGGGTCAGTTCGGCGGTGAGGGGGTCGTGTTGTCGGTGCGGCTGGTGGTGCCTGGGCCGCATTCGTGCTCGGAAGCGGTGCTCACGGACGCGCGGTCGGCGGATGGCTATCGCAGTTCACCCGGTTGGGTGGTCAGCCATGGTCGGCGGCGACGGTGGGTCGCGGTGTCGGTGCCGAGGCGGCGGCAAGCGCCCGCGCTGCACCCGGTGTCAGTTTCGCGCCCGCCGCGTGGGCTGCGGTGAATGCGGGATCACCGAGGGCTGCCCGGACGGTGCTGGTCGGGCCGTCGATGTCCGGGCGTTCGGCGGGGAGCAGGGCGATGCCGTTGGCCAGGCGGACGGCTTCGGCGGCACCCAAAAGGTGTGCGGCGGTGTCGTATTCGCCGAGGCCGGCGGTGGCGGTAGCCAATCCGGCCAGGGCGAAAGCGGTGTCGCGTGGGGCGGCGATGCGTTGGGCGCCGTCGAAGGCGGCGAGGTGGAGGTCGAGTGCGGCCGCGGGCTCGCCCCGCTGTTCGAGGAGATAACCGAGTTCGACTTGGAGCATAGGGAGGAACAGCGGCGTCTCTTCGGCGTCGGGCGGGGTCAGTGCCAGCAGTTCGCGCAGGATGTATTCCGCGACATCGGGTTTGCCGTCACGCCGGGCGGCGAAGGCGAGCACGACCGAGGCGAAGAGGCGGCCGGGACCGTAGCCGTGTTCGGCCGCGATTCGCTGCGCCTGCGCACCGAGCGCAGTGGCGCGGTCGAAGTCGGTGTGCTGCATGGTGATCCAGCCCAGCCAGCACAGGTGGGTGCACACCTGGCCCCACAGTTCCAGCTCCTGGGCAAGGCCGAGCGCCTCGGTGTGGATGTCGGTGGCTCCGGTCAGGTCGCCCGTCAGTTCCGCGAGGCCGCCGAGCCATTCGGCGGCCTGTAGTCTGCCCCAGCGGTCGTCGATCTCGGCGAAGATCCGCGCCGCTGAGTGGGCATTGTGCTCCAACGCGGTCAGATCCACCCGGCTGTGCGCGGATTTCGCCAGCGCCACGTGCGCGGCCGCGATACCCCAGCGGTCACCGAGCTGTTCACACACCGGAAGCGCCCGGCGCACCAGTGCTTCCAGCTCCGGCAGGTCGCCGGATTCCAGCGCGGAGAAGGCGAGGAACAGCTCGGCGCGAGCCCGCCCCGCCGGATCGTCGACGGTGTCATAAACCACGAACACCGCGGCGCGCTTCGCGGCACCGTCGGTGAATTCGCCTTGCTGGAACGCGAGCCCGGTATTCCACGCGAGAGCCGGTGCGCGATGCTCGGGCGCACCACCCAGTGCGAGCGCGGCATCGAACCATCGCCGCGCCTCGTTCAACCGCCCGCGCAGCAGCCAATACCAGGCCAGCGCATTCACCAGCCGCAGCGCGTGGTCCGCATCATTCGCCCGCACGAATCCGTCCAGTGCGGCCCGCAGATTCGCATCCTCGCTGTCGAGTCGATGCAACCATCGCTGCTGGTCCGCGCCATACAGCTCCGGCGAAGCCCGTTCGGCCAGCAGCAGGTAATACCGGTGGTGGGCCCGGGCGACCGCGGCCGCTTCGCCCGCCTCCGCCAGTCGATCCATGCTGAACGCCGCCACCGACTCGAGTAGCCGAAATCGCCTGCCCGTTGCGTGCACCAGCGACCGATCCACCAGTCTCGCAACAATATCCGCGACCATGGGCAGATCGAGCCGGGTAGTGGTGGTGTCCCCGTCGATCCCTTCCGCACACACCGTTTCGGCGGCGTCGAGGGTGCAGCCGCCCGCATGCACAGCCAGTCGGCGCAGCACTGCCCGCTCCTCGTTGTCGAGCAGACCCCAGCTCCAGTCGATCATTGCGGTCAGGGTCTGCTGGCGCGGCGGGGCGCCGCGATGTCCGGTGGCGAGCAGCCGGAAACGATCGTCGAGCCGGGCCACCATCTCGTGCACACCGAGCGCCCGCACCCGGGTCGCGGCCAACTCCAGGGCCAAGGGGATGCCGTCGAGTCTGCGGCACAGGGTGGCGACCGGCGCGGCGGTGTCGGTGTCGAGGACGAAGTCGCGGGCGCTCGCGCGGGCCCGGGTCAGGAAAAGCTTTACCGCGCTGGACTGTTCGAGTTCGGTGAGATCGGCGTCGCAGGTCGGCACGGTCAAGGGCTCGACCGCGACGATGTCCTCACCGGGCAGTCGCAGCTGTTCGCGACTGGTGGCGAGGATGTGCAGGTTCGGGGCGGCGCCGAGCAGCAGTTCGGCGAGGTCGGCCGCGTAATCGACGACGTGTTCGCAATTGTCGAGGACCAGCAGCAGTTCTTGCTCGGCGAGTGCCTCGCAGAGCAGCTCCGCCGGATCGGCGCCGTCGGTGGCTCGGATGCCGAGCACCTGCGACACCGCCTCGGCCAGCCAGGTCGACCCGTCGGTCGCGGTAGGTTGCAGCGGCGCCAGCTCGACCAGCCAGGCGCCCTGAGGAAACCGTTCGGTCAGTCCGGCAGCCGCGGCGAGCGCGAGCCGGGTCTTGCCGACGCCGCCGGGGCCGGTCAGCGTCACCAGCCTGGTGGCGGAAACGGTGTCGCGCAGCCGAATCAGGTCCCCGTCGCGGCCGATCAGCTCGGTGCGCTGGGCCGGGATATTGGAATTGCGCCGCCGCAATACTGTTTCCGGTCGCGGCGCCGCGAGCTGGAGCTCCTGCCCCAGAATCGAGCGGTGCAGAGCAACAAGTTCCGGACTCGGGTCGAGGCCCAGTTCGTCGGCCAACTGTCGACGCAGGTCCTCATAGCTGTCGAGCGCCTCAGCCTGGCGGCCCGCACCGTAGAGTGCACGCAAATATCCCGCGCGCAACCGTTCGCGCAGTGGGTGTTCGCGCACGAATGCCGCGAGATCGCCCGCCACCTCGCGATATTCGCCGAGTGACAGTCGCGCCTCCGCGAGTTCCTCGACAGCGACCAGCCGCTGTTCCTCCAGCTGGGCGATGGCGGGTTCGGCGAAGGTTGCGTCCCGGAAGTCGGCGTATGCGGGGCCGCGCCACAGACCGAGCGCTTCGGTGAGCGCCTGGACGCGCGCGGCCGTGTCCGTGGTCGCACGGGCAGTGGCCACCAGTGCACGGAAATGCAGCGCGTCGACGTCGGTGCCGCCGAGGCGATAGCCGGGTGGTGGCGACACCACCAGCTCACGGCCACCGGGCTCGGCATCCTCGAGCGCCCTCCGCAGCTGCGACGCCTTGGCCGCCAGCGTGCCCGCGGGGTTTCCGGGCGGATCATCGGCCCAGATGTCGTCGACGAGCCGATCCGCCGAGACCGGCTGTCCGCCGTTGACCAACAGATCTGCCAGCAGCGCCCGCACCTTGGCGCCCGGAATGGGGACGACCGTGCCCGCCGCCGTCCAGACCGTCAACGGACCGAGCACACCGAAACGCATACTCGCAGCTTAAGCGGTGGACGCACGGGCGCTCGGCACCGGAATTCGACCGTAAACAAACCGGAAGGTGCACAGCCCAGAGTTGGTGCCAACGAACAACACCGACCACCGAAGGAACCGACATGAAACTCCGCACCGCATTCGTCGCCGCTGCCCTCGCCGCCACCGCCCTGCTGTCGGGCTGCTCGGCCGCCGACGACGCGCCGAGGCCCGCTCCGGCCGCGGCTCCCGGCGCCTACGCCGATGTGAACGGCCTGCACATGTATTACGAGGTGCACGGGACTCCGACCGCGCAGCCGCCGTTGGTCTTGTTGCACGGCGCGTTGTCGGGCATCGGCACCGACTTCGGTCAACTGATTCCGGAACTGTCCAAGACCCGCCAGGTGATTGCCGTCGAACAGCAGGCACACGGCCGCACCGCCGACATCGACCGTCCGCTGCGCACTCCGCAGATGGCGGAGGACACGGTGGCGCTGCTGCACCAGCTCGGCGTGCAACGCGCGGACATCTTCGGCTACAGCATGGGCGCCGGTGTCGCACTGGAGATTTCGCTGAAGCACCCCGAACTGGTGCGCAAACAGGTGCTCGCGGCGGGCGGCCTCGACGCCAACGCGATGCACCCCGGGCTGCTGGACGGCCTTGCCGGGCTGCAGCCCGAGATGCTGCACGGTTCGCCGTTCTACAACGACTACATGAAGAACGCGCCGCGTCCTGAGGACTTCCCGCGGTTGGTCGCGCGGGTCAAGGATCACGACCAGAACGCGTTGCCCGTTTTTGCGGCAGCGGCGGTGCGTCAGATCACAGCGCCGACGCTGACGGTGATCGGCGACTCCGACGTCGTCAGGCCCGAGCACGCGGTCGAGATGTTCCGGCTCTTCGGCGGCGGCATCATGGGCGACACACCCGCAGGCCTGCCGAACGCGCAGCTGGCCATCCTGCCCGGCACCAGCCACGTCACCCTGGTGCACCGTCCAGAACTGTTGCTGCCGATCATCCCCGCCTTCCTGGAAGCACCCGCACAGGACGTGCGGTGAGCGAGCTCGGCGATCGAACCGTGAATGCGGCGGCGGGCACTGACGAACCGGGCGCCGGCCCGGCCCCGGTGGCGCTCACCGCGTGCCCGGTGCGGGTCACGCTGATCCTCGGCAGCACCCGCACCGGCCGATTCGGGCCGACGGTGGCGGATTGGTTCGCGGGCCGATTGCGCCGCCGTCGTGATGTCGAGCTGGACACCGTCGACCTCGCCACTGTCGGACTGCCCGATCGGCTCACCGATCACGACGAACAGGTTCCCCCGACGGTGCGCGAATTGGGCCAGCGTTTGGCCGCCGCCGACGCCTTCGTCGTGGTCACGCCCGAATACAACCGAAGCTTCCCGGCGGCTGTGAAGAACGCCATCGACTGGTTCGACAGCGAATGGGCCGCCAAGCCGGTGACCGTCGTCAGCTACGGCCGCGACTCCGACGGCAGCCAGGCCGCCGCCCAACTGCGGCAGGTGTTCGGCGAACTGAATGCCGTTCCCATTCGCCGCACCGTCCCCATCGCCAAGGTATGGCAGCGCTTCGCCGCCGACGGCAGCTGGCCGCGTCGCGATGCCGAGCTCGACGAATCCGTCAACGGTGCAGTGGACCAGCTCCTCTGGTGGGCCCGCGCATTGCGCGAGGCTCGCGCCAGTGCACCGTTCGTGCTGTGAGAACATCCCGACCCCGCCGGCCGGAGTTCGACGAGTGGCGGCCCAGGGGGCACCGGCCGAGGCTAGCGGGATTCGAGTTCGAAGATCTGACGTGGGCGGCATTCACGTTCGTCGAACGTGGCATCCACCCCCGCGCTGAAGACGGCGGCGACGGCCGCCGAATACGTGTCGTCGCAATCCCATGCGGCCGTCGAGACGACGGTGTGACTCCCCTCACTGGTTTGAGGGTTTTGTCGATAAATTCTGCACGAATAGCGTTCATGTTCAGACAAGTCTCACTGGGAAGTTCAATGAGAAAATTCAAGGTAGGTGATCTCGCTAGAGAAAGGTTTCGGTATGGATGCCGACGAAGTGAAGCGCTACATCGGTGAGAAGTTCGAGGGCGTGGTGGTCAGTGGGTATCTGGGTGACAGTTTCTTCATCTACGACCCGAACCGCGACCTGCCTGCCAAGCGTCAAATCCCCTTCGCGACCATCGTGACCGGCGACAACTACGACACCGTCTCCGCGCTGGACCATGAGGACGCGTACCGGTTGAACATCTCCCTGACCAAGGACACCTTTACCGCGATGTTCGGGCAGGTGCCCACTCGGCGCGACGAGAACGGCACGCTGGCGACCGATTACGACTATGCGGCCAGGGATCAGCTGATGCCGCACCCTACCTACGGTGCTCAGCATTGGGTCTGTGTCGTGAACCCGAGCGACGAGACCTTCGACGCCATCGAACCACTGTTGGCCGAGGCCTACCGGTTCACCGCTCGCAAACATGCCAACTGGCTCGCACGCCGGCGTTCCGTCGCACAACGGCAAGCCGACTGACGTATCAGCCGCGATCACCCATCGCAGCGACCACACCCGCGCCGATGATCCGGTGGCGCGGAGCGGTGGACCCGGTCCCCCTCATCACCGTGGTGGCCGGGTCCGCCGCATTCCGCGTCGTCTATCCGCGGGCGATGGTCTCGAAGACCTTCGGGTCGACGAGGGTCGAAGTATCGCCGAGTTCTCGGCCCTCGGCGACGTCGCGGAGTAGACGGCGCATGATCTTGCCGCTGCGGGTTTTCGGGAGTTCGGGGACGATATGGATTTCGCGTGGGCGGGCGATGGGGCTGATCTCCCTGGACACTTCGGCTTTCAGTTCGGTGACCAGGGCCGCGCCGGTGTCGGTCGCGCCTGCGGTGAGGATGACGAACGCGACAATGGCCTGACCGGTGGTGTCGTCGCTGGCACCGACCACCGCGGCCTCGGCGACTCCGGAGTGCCCGACGAGGGCGGATTCGACTTCGGCGGTGGAGATACGGTGGCCGGAGATGTTCATCACGTCGTCGACGCGGCCGAGCACCCACAGGTCGCCGTCGGCGTCGAGCTTGGCGCCGTCACCGGCGAAATACCAACCGGTCTCGGCGAATCGGTCCCAGTAGGTCTCCCGGAACCGGTCCATGTCGCCCCAGATGCCGCGCAGCATCGACGGCCACGGCTGGTCGAGGACGAGTAAACCGGAACGGCCGTTCTCGAGTTCGGTGCCCTCGTCGTCGACGATCTTGGCGGAGATGCCGGGCAGCGGAGCCATCGCGGCGCCGGGCTTGGTCGCGGTGACGCCGGGCAGCGGGGAGATCATGATGGCGCCGGTCTCGGTCTGCCACCAGGTGTCCACGATCGGAGTGCGGTTGCCGCCGATGACATCCCGGTACCAGCGCCAGGCTTCCGGGTTGATGGGCTCGCCGACCGAGCCGAGTAGTCGCAGCGAGGACAGGTTGTGGGCGTCGGGGATCTCGCGGCCCCACTTCATGAACGTTCGCACCAGGGTGGGAGCGGTGTAATAGATGGTGACACCGTACTTTTCGATGATGTCGAAGTGCCGGTGCTCGTCGGGAGAGTTGGGTGTGCCCTCGTAGACGACCTGGGTGGTCCGGTTGGCGAGCGGGCCGTAGACGATGTAGCTGTGTCCGGTGACCCAGCCGATGTCGGCGGTGCACCAGTAGACGTCGTGTCCGGCCTTGTGGTCGAAGACGTTGTGGTGGGTGTAGGCCGCTTGGGTCAGGTAGCCGCCGGAGGTGTGCAGGATGCCTTTGGGTTTTCCGGTGGTGCCGGAGGTGTAGAGGATGAACAGCGGATGCTCGGCGTCGAATGCCTGCGCCTGGTGGTCCGGGGAAGCATCGGTGACCGTGTCGTGCCACCACAGGTCACGGCCCTCGGTCCACGGCACCTCGATGTTGGTGCGGCGCACCACGAGCACGTGCTCGACGCTCGAGGGCGCGCCGCCGAGCGCCTCGTCCACCGCGGCCTTGAGCGGCGCGGCCACACCGCGCCGCCACTGACCGTCGGTGGTGATCACCAGCCGCGCCTCGGCATCGTCCACCCGCTGCCGCAAC
Organism: Nocardia sp. NBC_01009; assembly: GCF_045208035.1. Classification (NCBI taxonomy): domain Bacteria; kingdom Bacillati; phylum Actinomycetota; class Actinomycetes; order Mycobacteriales; family Nocardiaceae; genus Nocardia; species Nocardia sp. NBC_01009. The sequence continues at coordinate 3,571,375 of NZ_CP108695.1, forward strand.
GCGGTGGGGGAGAACCCGGCGAAGACGACCGAGTGGGTGAGGCCGAGGCGGGCGCAGGCCAGCATCGAGACGATGGCCTCGGGAACCATCGGCATGTAGATGGCGACCCGGTCGCCGGCCCGCATGCCGAGCTCGGTGAGATAGTTTGCCGCCCTGGACACTTCGCTGAGCAGTTCACTGTAGGTGAGGTCTCTGGAGTCGCCCGGCTCGCCTTCCCAGTGGATGGCGACCTGATCGCCGTGGCCGTCCAGTACGTGCCGGTCGACGCAGTTGTAGGCGACGTTGAGTTTGCCGTCGACGAACCACTTCGCAACGGGCGCGTCGCGCCAATCGAGGACCTGTGTCCACGGCTGATCCCAGTGCAACCGCCGAGCCTGCTCGGCCCAGAACCCGAGCCGATCGGCCGCGGCACGGTCGTACACGGCCGCACCGGCATTGGCGGTCGCGGTGAATGCGGCCTCCGGCGAGTAGGTGGCCGGTACGGCACCGGACGTGCTGTCGAGGCCGGTCGTGTCAAGGTCGGTGGTTGCGCTGGTCAACGTGGAACTCCTATCGGAACTACAAGGGATGTGGTCTCATCCCGTCGAAATGTCGGGGCGGCAGGTCTCAGTGCACGACCGCCTTCTCCGCGCCGACGCCGGTGAGTGAGCGGACCTCCATCTCCGAGGCCTTCGCCGGATCTTCCCGCTTCCGGCCGCCGAGGAAGGTGCCGATCACACCGAGCGCGAAAGCCAATGGGATGGAGACGATTCCCGGATTCGACAGCGGGAACCAGTCGAAATCGGAACCCGGGATCATCGAGGTCTTGGTGCCCGACACCGCCGGGGAGAACACGATCAACACGATGGTGGAGATCAGGCCGCCGTACATGCTGAACAGCGCTCCCGTGGTGTTGAACCGCTTCCAGAACAGCGAGAACAGGATGGTCGGCAGGTTCGCCGCGGCGGCGACCGCGAAGGCGAGCGCCACCAGGAACGCGACGTTCTGGCCGTTGGCGAGGATGCCGAGCCCGATGGCGAGCACGCCGATGATCACCGCGGTGATCCTGGAGACCCGGACCTGCTTGTCCTCGTCGACCTTGCCCTTCTTGATCACGCTCGCGTAGATGTCGTGGGCGAACGACGCCGAGGCGGTGATGGTCAGTCCGGCGACGACCGCGAGGATCGTGGCGAAGGCGACCGCGGAGATAATGCCGAGCAGCACAACGCCACCCAGCTCGAACGCCAGCAGCGGCGCCGCCGAGTTCTGGCCGCCGGCCGCGCCCAGGATACGGTCGGGGCCGACGATCGCGGCCGCGCCGTACCCGAGCACCAGGGTGAACAGGTAGAACGCGCCGATCAGCCCGATTGCCCAGACCACCGATCGCCGAGCCTCTTTCGCGGTGGGCACCGTGTAGAAGCGCATCAGCACATGCGGCAGACCTGCCGTGCCGAGCACCAGCGCCAAGCCGAGCGAGACGAAGTTCAGCTTGGAGGTCGAGCTGCCGCCGTACTGGGCGCCGGGGGCGAGCACGTCACGCGCGGCCACGCCCTTGGTCTTCGAACCGGACACCGCTTCCTGGGCCGAGCCGAGGATGTCGGAGAAGTTGAAGCCGAACTTGGCGAACACCATGACCGTCATCAGCGCGGCACCGGTAATGAGCAGCGCGGCTTTGATGATTTGCACCCATGTGGTGCCCTTCATGCCGCCGACCAGCACGTACACGATCATCAGCACGCCGACAACGGCGATCACGATGGACTGCCCGGTCTTGTCGGAGATATCGAGCAGCAGCGCGACGAGACCGCCGGCGCCCGCCATCTGCGCCAGCAGATAGAACAGCGAGACGGCCAGCGTGGTCAATGCGGCAGCGGTGCGGACGGGGCCTTCCTGCAACCGGAAGCTCAGCACGTCCGCCATGGTGAACTTGCCGGTGTTCCTGAGCATTTCGGCGACCAGCAGCAGCGCGACCAGCCAGGCGACCAAGAAACCGATCGAGTAGAGGAACCCGTCGTAGCCGTAGACCGCGATCGCACCGGCGATGCCGAGAAAGCTTGCCGCGGAAAGGTAATCGCCCGCGATGGCGACACCGTTCTGTGGACCGGAGAAGCCGCGGCCGCCGGTGAAGTAGTCGGCGGCGGTGCGGTTGTTGCGACTGGCCCTGATCACCACGACCATGGTGATCACGACGAAGATGGCGAAGATGGCGATGTTCGCGGCCGGATTGCCGACCGTCCCTGCAGCAAGGTGTTGCGTGTCGGCGAAGACGGTCATGCCCGGCCCCCTTCGAGGTAATGACGAATAGCGGCCGCGCGCGGGTCGAGTTCGCGGTTGGCGAACCGGACGTAGAGTGCGGTGATGGCGAAGGTGGAGACGAACTGCGCGAGGCCGAGCAGTAAGCCGAGGTTGATGTTCCCGAAGACCTCGGTCGCCATGAAGTCGTGCGCGTAAGCGCCGAGCAGCACGTAACTCAGGTACCAGACCAGGAACAGGGCGGTCATCGGAAACACGAAGCGGCGCAACCGGCTTCGGAGCTCCTGGAATTGCGGACTCGCTTGCACGGCGGCGAAGTCCTCGGCGCTCGGCGTGCGCGGCGGCGCGGCGGCATCCGAGCGCCGAGGCTCGGTGCTCTCGCCGTCGAGGTCGATACTGGTCATCAGGAGTCCTAGCGTGTGACGTGACTTACTGCGCAGACCGTAGCCAGGTCGGCATGAGGGAATCATGATGTGGCGCAGGTCACTCTGTGAAGGTGCCTGTTTGTGCGGTGAGCGGTCGGCTGGACGCGACGAACGGTCCGGCCGCGGAGTGCGAAAATCGGATCGCCACGGCGGTTCGTTCGACCGCGGGCAGCCTCAGTTGGAGCGCAGCACGCGCTCCCGGTCGGCGCCCATGCCGAGCCTTTCCGGCGCGTGCAGGCGCACGAAGATCCGCCCGACCGTGCGCGCACTCTGGCGGCGCGTCACCTTGCTGACCAGGATCATCGATGCGAATGCCAGGGGAACGCTGATCGCGGCCGGATAGCCGAGCACCGCCGCGGGCCAGCCGCCCGCCACCTCGTCGGAGACCCCGCCGAGCACCGATACCACCGTCGCGCCGCCCGCCGCCAGACCGCCGGTGATCAGCCCGGTGGCCGCCCCGATCGCGGTCAGCCCGCGCCACCAGATGCCGAGTGCAAGCAGCGGGCAGAGCGTGGACGCGGCGACCGAGAATGCGAGCCCGACGGTGCGGGACAGATCGAGTGAGGCGACGGTGAGCGAAAGACCGAGGGGCACGGCACCGGCGCACAGCGCTGCGGCACGAAAATCGCGAATGCGCCCGCGCAGCATGTCCGTGCTGAGCACGCCCGCGATGCTCACGAGCAGACCCGACGAGGTGGACAGGAACGCCGCGATCGCGCCCGCGGCCGCCAGCGCCGCGAGCAACTGTCCGGGTAGACCGGCGAGCACCGATCCCGGCAGCAGCACCACCGCGGCATCGGAGGTGCCGGTGATCAGCAGCTGCGGCACGTAGAGCCGCGCGAAGACCCCCAGCAGCACCGGGAACAGGTAGAACACTCCGACCAGCCCGATCACCGCGAGCGCTGTGGTCCGCGCCGCCCGGCCGTCCGGGTTGGTGTAGAAGCGCACCAGCACATGCGGCAACCCCATGGTGCCGAGGAAGGTGGCGACGATCAGCGAGAACACCTGGTAGGTGGGATGTGATCCGCCGAACCCGCCGCCGGGCAGCAACCAGGCCGCGCCGTCGGCGGGCGCACCGGCCACCACCGGCACGGCAGCGCCGGCATCGAGGACCAGCTGGGTGCCCGCGGCCAGCTCGTGTTCGCCGGATGTCAGCAGCGCCGGTCCGGTCACCGCGCGGTCGTCGAGAGTGCCGTTGATCGAAACCAGTTGTGGCGCGGCCACCTGAACGACCACATCGGTGCTCACATCGACCGTCGTCCGCTCGGTGACGATCGGGGGCGCGGGTGTGGCGAGTTCGCGATCGTCGGCGAGGAAATGCCCGAGCAGCACCAGCGCCGGTATCGCCACCGCGGTCAACTTGAGCCAGTACTGGAAGGCCTGCACCAGCGTGATGGACCGCATCCCGCCGCCGGCTACATTCGCGATCACGATGGCCCCGACCGCCACGGCGCCGACCCAGTCCGGCACGCCCAACAGAATGCGCAACGTCAACCCGGCGCCTTGGAACTGCGGAATCAGGTACACCCCGCATATCAGCACCACTACGACCGCCGCCAGCCGGCGCAGCCGCACCGACCCGAGCCGGAATTCCGCGAAGTCGGGCACGGTGTAGGCCCCCGATCGCCGCAGCGGCGCGGCCACGAACAACAGCAATCCGAGATACCCCGCGGTGAACCCGACCGGATACCAGAGCGCGTCGGCCCCGTACTTGGCGATGAGCCCGGCAACACCGAGAAAGGAAGCGGCGGAAAGATACTCGCCGGAGATCGCCGCCGCGTTCCAGCGCGGCCCGACACTACGCGAGGCAACGAGGAAGTCCGACGTGGTCCGCGCCAAGCGCACGCCGTAGACGCCGATGGCGACGGTGGCGAGTGCAGCAAGCAGCAGGGCGGCGATGGTGAGCGCGGGTGCGGTGCTGGTGCTCATTGTCGTCTCCGGCCGACTCGCTCCGTGAGATCGGTTGCCGCGTCGATGTTCACGTCACTCGTCCGCCAGCTCGAGGAAGTCCTGTTCGTTGCGCTCGGCGAGGCGAACGTACAGCCGGCCGACGGCGTAGAGCAGGGGATAGACCGCGATACCGAGCAGCAGCCACGGCAGTCGTATACCGAAGACCACGAACGAGCCGACCGCTGCGATATGAAAAAGCAATGGCAGCGAGCACAATACGAGGACCGTGACCAGGCCGAGCCGCAGCGCGAGGCCGAGCTGAGCGCGAATGAGCCCGCCGATCATGGCCGCGCCGATCTCGGTCTGTTCGGCCACCTCGACGCGAGTGCGTACCCGCCGCGCGCCGCGACGCTCGGCCAGCACCACACGCTGCCGGGTCGGTCGCTGCTGCGGTCCGGTCACAGGTGGTTCCGCTGCTGTCGAGGGCCGTGCACGAGACGCTGCTTCAGCTCGCGGACCTGTCGCCGACTGACCGGCAGCTCCACTGCCGCGGCGTTCCCGTCCGCGCGCAGGCACACCACCGTGCCGGTGCCGACCGTGCGTAGTCCGGTCACCAGCCGCAGCGCCACCAGATAGGACCGGTGCACCCGCAGGAATCCCGCATTCTCCCAGCGGGATTCCAGCGCGGTCAGCGGAATCCGCACCAGATGTGACCCGGCGCTGGTGTGCAGCCGCGCGTAATCACCGTCCGCCTCCACCCAGCTCACGCTCGAGCGGTTCACCAAGGTGGTGACGCCGCCGAGCTCGACGGGGATAACCTCGTTCGGATCGGCGCGCGGCTGCTCGGTCACCGGTGCGGGCGTGCTGCGTGCGGCGGCGATTCGCCGCACCGCCTCGGCCAATCGTGCCTCGCGCAACGGCTTGAGCAGGTAATCGACGGCCCCGAGATCGAATGCCGCCACCGCTCGATCGTCGTGCGCCGTCACGAACACCACGGCGGGTGGATTCGCGAACTCCGACAGGATGCCCGCCAATTCCATCCCGTCCAGCCCGGGCATATTGATGTCGAGGAACACCGCATCGATGGGATGGGCCCGCATCAGCCGCAGCGCATTGGTCGCGTCGCCCGCGCTGTGGATCTCGCCGACACCCGATTGCGCGCGCAGCAAATACACCAGCTCGTCCAGAGCCGGTTTCTCGTCGTCCACGGCAAGCACGCGAAGCGGTCCGGTGGACTGGTCAGTGGTCCGGGTCACAGCCGGTCCATCGTAAGCGCTGGCTTCGCGGCGTCGGATCGGGTCGAGCCTTCATGCCTGGATGCCGGCCCGGAACTTGGGGACCCGCAGGCTCACCTTGGTGCCCGCGCCGGGCGCGGTTTCCACGATCAGGCCGTAGTCGTTGCCGAAGGCGGCGCGCAGTCGGTCGTCGACATTGGCAAGGCCCACATGGGCAGATTCGCCGGAAGCCGCAGGGCCGGTGCCGGTTTCGATCGCGTCGAGGGCGCCGGAGCGCAGCAGATCCGGATCCATCCCGATGCCGTCGTCTTCGACGCTGATCACGCAGTCGGTGCCCGCGTCGGTGGCGATAATGCTCACCGTGCCGCCGCGGCTCGCCCCCGCCAAGCCGTGCCGGACCGCGTTCTCCACCAGCGGTTGCAGCGCGAGGAAGGGCAGCACGACGCCGAGCACCTCCGGCGCGATCTGTAGCCGTACCTCGAGCGCATCGCCGAAGCGGGCCCGCTCCAGGGCGAGATACCGCTCGATATTGCGCAGTTCGTCCGCGAGGACGGTGAATTCGCCTGCGGCGCGGAAGGAATAGCGGGTGAAGTCCGCGAATTCGAGGATCAGCTCCCGCGCCCGATCCGGGTCGGTGCGGACGAAGGATGCCACGGTATTGAGTGCGTTGTAGATGAAATGCGGGCTGATCTGGGCGCGCAATGCGCGCACCTCGGCGCGGTCCAAGCGGGCGCGGGATGCATCGAGCTCGGCCAACTCGAGCTGGCCGCAGGCGTATCGCGCCACCTCCGCCACCGCGCCGAGCCTGCCGGGTCCCGGCTGCCCGGTGGTCACCACCCCCAGCGCACCGGCAACTCCGGAGTTTTCGATCAGCAATGGCTGAGCGATCAAGGTGCGCCCGGAGTGCTCGACGCGGCCGGGCCGGGACACCAGGACTGGTCGCTCGGTCGCCATCGCGCGGCGTGCGGCATCGGCGAAATACTCGGCGAGATCGGAGTGCGGGCCGTCCCAGGCGAGCAAGGTGCCGTCCGGATCGGCGACGCCCAGCGCCTCGGCTCCAGTGAGGGCGCGCAGATGCGGCGCCGATTCCTGCGCAGACTGATCGGTCAGGCCCTGGCGCAAGTGCCGCGCGGCCAGCGAGGCGGTGTGCAGCGCGGTGTGCACCGCGCGCTCGGCCGGTGTGGTCACGGACCGACGGGTCCGTGACCACACCAGCAGCGCACCGGCGAGCAACAGCACCGAGGCGACAACGGCTACCGCCGCCGTCGTCAACGCGTACCCGTCGAAGGGGTGTGTTGCTGCCACGTCATCGCCCGATTATCCCGATGCCGTCACGCGGTCGGTGACAGCAGCGCCGAAGCGCAGGCTACGGCTGGTATTCGTGCACCGTGAACTCACGGTTGCCCGGTTCCGGCAGGTGCGCCGCGCCAATGGTCACCGTGCTGGTGAAATCGCCGATTCCGGGCTGGAAGATCGCGGAGTAGCTGCTGTTGCTCCAGTACCCGGGGCCGTTCGCGGTCACTGTGAACGAGCCCGTCGCGCCGCTGGCGAGATTGCGCCAGTTCAGCGTGACCGGCAGCGTGCACGGTCCGATGCCGAACATGGTCGTGCTGACGGTGAACGCCGCGCTCGACGGATAGGCGTCACCGTTGACACTCGAATCGACCTGTGCGAAACAGGCGCCCTGGGTGAGCGAGTACATGGTGGCGAACTTGCCCTCCGCGGTGGCGGGTGCGGCCGTGGCCAGCAGTGCAACGGCGGCAACGGGTGTAGCGGAAAGGACGAACAGAGATCTGGCTGTATTCATCGGCACCCCTACAGAGTTGGGTCGGTCCTCGGTTGTGCGGTCATGCCCGTACGCACATCGCGATAAACGTTGCCACGCGCGCCGCCTCGGTGGTCGAGATTCCGCCGATCCGGCAGCGCGGAGGAGAACGTGGCTGCGGGCGTCGCGTAGTGTCGACCGGTCCGCGCTAGACGTCATTCGCGGAAAATGGACAGCTCCATGGCGACTCGCCAGACGCGCCGGTGATCTTCGCCACCGACACGCCGGGCCCTCCTGGGGCGTCTGTTTGCGGCGTGCGCGCCTCAGAAAACTTGTCGTACCGACGTGCCTAGAATCGCTAGGCCAACCCCCGTCGAGACCTTGGGAGGAAGGACCGTCTTGGCCGCCTCGTCCGGATCGTTCGTTCACCTGCACAACCACACCGAGTACTCCATGCTCGACGGTGCGGCGAAGATTTCGCCCCTGTTCGCCGAGGCGAAACGGCTGGGGATGGACGCGGTCGGGATGACCGACCACGGCAATATGTACGGCGCCTCCGAGTTCTACAACTCCGCGAAAAAGGCGGGCATCAAGCCGATCATCGGTATCGAGGCCTACATTGCGCCTGCCTCCCGATTCGACACCAAGCGCATCCAGTGGGGCGATCCGAGCCAGAAGGGCGACGACGTCTCCGGCTCCGGCGCCTACACGCACATGACCATGGTCGCGGAGAACGCGACCGGCCTGCGCAACCTGTTCAAGCTGTCTTCGCTGGCGTCGCTCGAGGGCCAGCTCGGCAAGTGGGCGCGGATGGACGAGGAGATCATCGCCCAATATGCCGAGGGCATCATCGCCACCACCGGCTGCCCCTCCGGCGAGGTGCAGACCCGCCTGCGCCTCGGTCACGACCGCGAGGCCCTGGAGGCTGCGGCCAAGTGGCAGGAGATCTTCGGCAAGGACAACTTCTTTCTCGAGGTGATGGACCACGGCCTGTCCATCGAGCGCCGGGTCCGCGAGGGGCTGCTGAATATCAGCAAGCAGCTGGGCATCCCGCCGATCGCCACCAACGACTGTCATTACGTCACCAAGGATCAGTCGACCAATCACGAGGCGCTGCTGTGCATTCAGACCGGCAAGACGCTGAGCGACCCGACCCGCTTCAAGTTCGACGGTGACGGCTACTACCTGAAGTCCGCCGAGGAGATGCGCGCGATCTGGGACGCCGAGGTGCCCGGCGCGTGCGACAACACGGTGCTCATCGGTGAACGGGTGCAGCCCTACGACGACGTGTGGGCACACCGCGACCGGATGCCGGTCTTCCCGGTGCCCGATGGCGAGAGCGAAGGCAGCTGGCTGCGCAAAGAGGTCGCCCGGGGACTGGACCGCCGGTTCCCCAACGGCGTGCCGCAGGACTACGTGGATCGGGCCGAGTACGAGATCGACGTCATCCTGGAGATGGGCTTCCCGGCCTACTTCCTGGTGGTCGGTGACCTGATCGAGCATGCCCGCGAGGTCGGCATCCGAGTCGGCCCCGGCCGTGGTTCGGCCGCTGGTTCGCTGGTGGCCTACGCCTTGACCATCACCAATATCGACCCGATTCCGCATGGGCTGCTGTTCGAGCGGTTCCTCAACCCCGAGCGCGTGTCGATGCCCGATATCGATATCGACTTCGACGATCGCCGCCGCGGTGAAATGGTGCGCTATGCCACCGAGAAGTGGGGCAGCGACAGGGTCGCGCAGGTCATCACGTTCGGCACCATCAAGACCAAGGCAGCCATCAAGGACTCGGCCCGAGTGTTGTTCGGCCAGCCCGGATTTGCCATCGCCGACCAGATCACCAAAGCGTTGCCACCGCCGATCATGGCCAAGGACATCTCGGTGTCGGGCATCACCGACCCGGAGCACGAGCGCTACAAAGAAGCGGCCGAGGTCCGGACGCTTATCGACACCAACCCCGACATCGCCAAGATCTACGAGACCGCACGGGGTCTGGAAGGCCTGATCCGCAACGCAGGCGTGCATGCCTGCGCGGTGATCATGTCCTCGGAGCCGCTGACCGACGCCATCCCGGTGTGGAAGCGGCCGCAGGACGGTGCCCTCATCACCGGCTGGGACTATCCGTCGTGCGAGGCCATCGGCCTGCTGAAGATGGACTTCCTCGGCCTGCGCAACCTGACGGTGCTCGGTGACGCGATCGACAACGCGAAACTGAACCGCGGCGTCGAGATCGACTTGGACGCATTGCCATTGGACAACCCGGCGACCTATGACCTGCTGGCTCGCGGCGACACGCTCGGTGTGTTCCAGCTCGATGGTGGTCCGATGCGCGACCTGCTGCGCCGCATGCAGCCGACCGCGTTCGAGGACATCGTGGCCGTCGGCGCTCTGTATCGCCCCGGCCCGATGGGCATGAACGCGCACAACGACTATGCCGACCGCAAGAACAACCGCCAAGAGGTCAAGCCGATCCATCCGGAACTGGCCGAGCCGTTGAAGGACATCCTCGGCGCAACCTACGGTCTGATCGTCTACCAAGAGCAGATCATGCACGTCGCGCAGAAGGTGGCCGGCTACTCGCTCGGTCGAGCAGACATCTTGCGCCGCGCGATGGGTAAGAAGAAGGCCGAGGTGCTGGCCGCGGAGTTCGAGGGCTTCGAAGCGGGCATGCAGGCCAATGGCTATTCCAAGGCCGCCATCAAGGCGTTGTGGGACACCATCCTTCCGTTCGCCGGGTACGCGTTCAACAAATCGCATGCCGCGGCCTACGGTCTGGTCTCCTACTGGACCGCCTACTTCAAGGCGAACTATCCGGCCGAGTACATGGCGGCACTGCTGACCAGCGTCGGCGACGACAAGGACAAGGCCGCGGTCTATCTGTCGGACTGCCGCCGCCTCGGTATCACCGTGTTGCCGCCGGACGTCAACGAGTCCGAACTGAACTTCGCCTCCGTCGGCAAAGACATCCGGTTCGGACTCGGCGCGGTGCGCAATGTCGGCGCCAATGTGGTGTCCTCGATCATCGCCGCGCGCAAGGAGAAGTCGAAGTTCACCGACTTCTCGGACTACCTGAACAAGATCGACGCGATCGCCTGCACCAAGAAAGTCACCGAATCCCTCATCAAGGCAGGCGGATTCGACTCGCTCGGGCATCCGCGCAAGGGTCTGCTGCTGGTCCATTCCGATGCCATCGACGCGGTGATGTCGACCAAGAAGGCCGAGGCGATCGGGCAGTTCGATCTCTTCGGCGGGATGGATGCCGACGAGTCGGTGTCCTCGATCTTCGACGTGAAGGTGCCCGACGACGAGTGGGAGAGTAAGCACAAGCTCGCTTTGGAGCGCGAAATGCTCGGCCTGTACGTGTCCGGGCATCCGCTCAACGGTGTCGAGCATGTGCTGGCCGCGCAAGCGGATACGCAGATCCCCGCCATTCTCGAGGGTGACATCAAGGACGGCGCCCAGGTGACCATCGGCGGCATCCTTGCCTCGGTCAACCGACGGATCAACAAGAACGGTCTGGCCTGGGCCTCCGCACAGCTGGAAGATCTGACCGGTGGCATCGAGGTGCTGTTCTTCCCGCAGTCGTATTCGGTCTACGGCATGGATGTCGTGGAGGACGCGGTCGTCCTGGTGAAGGCCCGTGTCTCGGTCCGCGACGACCGGATCTCGTTGATTGCCAACGATCTCGCCGTCCCCGACCTCTCCTCGATCGGCGTGGCCAAGCCGCTCGCGGTGATCCTGCCGACCAGGCTGTGCACCCCCGACAAGGTGAGCGCCCTCAAGCGCGTCCTGACCAGCCACCCCGGCACTGCAGATGTGCACCTGCGGCTGGTCGGTGCCCGCGACAAGACCACCCTGCTGAAACTCGACGACAGCCTGCGCGTCTCGCCGTCGTCGGCGTTGATGGGCGATTTGAAGGCCCTACTCGGTCCCGGCTGCTTGGCCGGCTGAGCTACCTCCGACGCCGAACCCCGGCTTGCCACAAGGTAAGTCGGGGTTCGGCATTTCGAGCTGGTCGCGGATCGGTCGTCGAGGCCGGATCGCACAGCGTTCCGGTTGTCGGTGGAAAACCGCGCGGCGGTGCGCGGTTCGGCGTCCTCCGGTCAGTGGGCGAGTTCGGGGAGGGGCTGTGGTTCCGGTGTCGCAATAGCGGGCCTGCGGTGCACGTGTTGGGCCCAGGCGATCGTGGCCAGCATGGCACCGCCCATCGCCGCGCCGATCCAGCCGACCGAGGCGTAGCCGAGGCCGGCGCCGATGGCGATGCCGCCGAGCCAGGGGCCGACGGTGATGCCGACGTTGAACGCGGAGTAGTTGGTGGCGGTGGCGAGAGTGGGGGCGGCGCCTGCCACGGTGAAGACCCGGGTGTTGAGGGCAGGGTTGGTGGCGAAACCGAAGGCGCCCAAGAGGAATACGAGAACGATCACCGGCGCGGGCCGGTCCGCGCTCAGTGCCAGCCCCGCGGCGATGATGGTCATGCCCGCCGCGCCGACGTAGAGGGTGCGGAAGGGGTGGGCGTCGGAGGTGCGGCCGCCGATGCTGATGCCGATCAGGCTGCCGAGGCCGTAGAGCGCGAGCACCGCGGGAATCCAGGTTTCGGAGATTCCGGTGGTGTCCGCGAGCATGGCGCCGAGGTAGGAGAAGGTCACGAAGATCGACCCGGTGGACAGCGCGGTGGTCGCGTAGGACAGCCACAGCCGCGGGTTGGCCATGGTGCGCAGTTCATTGCGCAATTGCGGCACCCGGGTCGGCCGTCCGCCGGGAATCTTCGCGAGCACGCCGATCGCCGAGAGCGCCGACAGCGCGGCGACCACCCAGAATGCCGCGCGCCAGCCGAAGTGCTGGCCGATGACGGTGCCCGCGGGCAGCCCGACGATGGTGGCGATGGTGAGTCCGCCCGCGACGATGCTCATTGCCTTGCCGCGTGCGTTCTCCGGCACCAGGCTCACCGCGGCGGTGGCCGCCAGCGCCCAGAACCCCGCGTAGACAAAGGCGCTCACCACCCTGGTCGCGAACAGCACCCAGTAGTACGCGGTCGAGGCGCCGACGACGTGGGCGGCGACGAAGACGGCGAGAAAGCCGAGCAGCGCATCGCGGCGTGGCCAGCGCAGCGTGACCACGGCGAGCACCGGTGCGCCCACCAGCATGCCGAGGGCGAATGCCGAGATCAGCAGTCCTGCGCGCGGAATGGTCACGCCGAGATCGGTGGCCATTTCGGGCAGCAGCCCGGCGAGCATCAGCTCCGAGGTGCCCTGGGCGAAGATCGACAACCCCAGGACGAAGACGGCTAACGGCATCAGATACCTCTCTAGTTTTGGATTGATCAGTTCAAAATGAACTCGAAAGAAAAGGCGGCGCGATGCCGCCTTGCTGGTCTTACAGTGCGCTGAGCGCGGTGCCGGCAATGGCTTCCAGTGCATCCCGTCCCGCTCCGCCGCGCGCCGCCACGCGCATTCCGGCGATGGTGGCGTTCACGAAGTGTGCGAGATCGCGCGCATCCCTGCCGCGTTCGATATCGCCTGCCCGCTGGCCGCTTTCGATGGCGGCGGTCAGCGCGGCCAATCGCAGCTCCTGATCGGTGCGCAGTGTGGCGGCCACCGCGTGATCGCGCGGGGCCAGCTCGACGGTCGAATTGACCACCAGGCAGCCGGTCGGTTCCTCCTCGGGTGCGTCGATCACCTGCCATAGCAGGGCGCGAATCTTCGCTTTGGCCGACTGGTCGCTGTCGAGCAGCTCGAAAATGGTTGCGTTCTTGGTGGTCACGTACCGCTGTAGCGCTCGATCGAACAGATCGTGCTTGCTTGTGAAGGTGTTGTAGATGCTGCTGCGCCCGAGTCCTGTTGCCTCGCAAAGGTCCTGGGTGGAGGTTCCCTCGTAGCCGGCGGTCCAGAACGCGCGCATCGCCGCGTCCACCGCCCGCTCCTCGTCGAATCGCCTCGGTCGTGCCATGAGGCCAACGCTAACATATTTTGAACAGATCGTTCCAATATATGTGGAGTGGGTCAGGGCGACACTGCGACACCGAGGGTGAGCGCCGTCAGGAACTTGGGCCCCTGCATGTAGAAGATATCGATGTCGCGTATCTCGAAGCCTGCGGTCTCGACCAGCCCGCGAATATCGCGATCGAGGTGACAGCCGCCCGCGATGGCCTTCTGGATCGGGTTGAGCCGGTGCTGCCAGACCTGCACCTTCGTATCCGGCGCGAGGCCGTGCTCGACGAAGTGCAGGGTGCCGCCGGGAACGAGCACCCTGCGCACCTCGGCCAGTGCGGTCGCGATGTCCGGGATGGTGCACATCGTCCAGGTCGAGAGGGCGGCGTCGAAAGAGCTGTCGGCGAAGGGGAGCGATTGACCGTCCAACCCGGCGCGTTCGATCGGCACCGCGGCCGTGGCCAAGCGTCCTGCGGCGAGCTTCCACCCGAGATCCGCCGGTTCGACCGCGCTGATCGACTGCACCGCCGCCGGATAGAAGGGCACATTGAGCCCGGACCCGAAGCCGATCTCCACCACCCGCCCGTGCAGTCCGGCGCAGACCCGCTTGCGCTGCGGATTGTTGAACTTCGCGCCGCAGGCCACCTCGACGATGCGCGGCACGATCCGATCGTTGTAGATACCCACGTCTTCACTGTGTCAGTGCGGTGCCGGGAGCGCCATGTGATGCCGTCGGGCGGGGCCGTCCGAAGGCCATGCGATGAACGCGGAACCGGCGATTCGGCCCTGCGGAAGGCCCGTCGCACTGGTCAGGGACCGTGCACAGGTCCGGAATGCCCGCACGCTCGGCACGTGTGGAGAGGTCGGGCGTGCGATGCTGGCGCGGTGACCCTGTTCGAGGTGTGGGCGCCGCGTCCGGAGCGGGTGCGGGTCGAAGTGGACGGTTCGGTGCATCCGATGACCAGGTCGACCGACGGGTGGTGGCGAGCCGAGGTGGCGTCCGCGCCGACTGCGCGCTACGGCTTCCTCCTCGATGACGATCCGACGGTGCTGCCCGATCCGCGCTCGCCTCGACAGCCCGACGGTGTGCACGGGCGCTCGGCGCTGCACGCTCTGGACCCGGCGGTATGGACCGACTCCGGCTGGACCGGACGGCAGCTGGCGGGCGCGATCTACTACGAACTGCACATCGGCGCCTTCACTCCGGCCGGCACCTTCGACGCGGCGATCGCACGTCTCGATCATCTGGTCGACCTCGGCGTGACCGCGGTCGAGCTGATGCCGGTGAACGCCTTCGACGGCACCCACAACTGGGGCTACGACGGTGTGCTCTGGTATGCGGTGGCCGAACCCTACGGTGGTCCCGACGGTTTGCAGCGCTTCGTGAATGCCTGTCACGCACGAGGATTGGCCGTCACACTCGATGTCGTCTACAACCACCTCGGGCCCTCCGGAAACTACCTGCCGCGCTTCGCGCCCTATCTGACCGAGGGGCGCAATACCTGGGGTCAGAGCCTCAACCTGGACGGGCCCGGCTCGGATCCGGTGCGCCGCTTCATCGTCGACAACGCGCTGCGCTGGTTGCGCGAGTTCCACATCGATGCGCTGCGGCTGGACGCGGTGCACGCACTGGTGGACCGCACCGCCACCCACCTGCTCGCCGAACTGGCCGCCGAGACCGAACGCCTCGCCGCGCACCTGGGCAGGCCGCTGACTCTGATCGCGGAGAGTGACCTCAACGACCCGACGCTGATCACCCCGCGCGCCGCGGGCGGCTACGGGCTGACGGGGCAGTGGAACGACGACCTGCACCATGCCGTGCATACCGCGGTCTCCGGTGAAAGACAGGGCTACTATGCCGATTTCGGCACGCTCGGCTGCCTCGCGCACACCCTGACCAACGGTTTCTTCCATGCCGGAACGTATTCCAGCTTCCGTGGCCGCACCCACGGCCGCCCACTGGACACCAGGGTGATCCCCGCGAGCGCGCTACTGGCCTACACCTGCACCCACGATCAGGTCGGCAACCGCGCGATCGGTGACCGGCCGAGCGTCAACCTCGCCGACGGGCAACTGGCGATCAAGGCCGCCCTCGTGCTGCTCTCGCCCTACACGCCGATGCTGTTCATGGGGGAGGAGTGGGGCGCGAGCACACCCTTCCAGTTCTTCACCTCGCACACCGATCCGGTGATCGGGGCCGCCACCGCCGCCGGCCGCAAGGCTGAATTCGCCGAGCACGGCTGGGATAGTGACGACGTGCCCGACCCGCAGGACCCGGAGACGTTTCTGCGCTCGAAACTCGACTGGTCGGAGCTGGGGGTCGCGCGCCATGCCGGGCTGCTCGGCTGCTACCGCGCGCTCATCGCGCTGCGCCGCGCGCGGGCCGAGCTCACCGACCCGTGGCTGACCCATGTTGCGGTCGACTACGACGAGGACGCGCGCTGGATCGTCGTGCACCGAGGGACGGTGCGGCTGGTGTGCAACCTGTCCGCCCATCCGGTCACCGTGCCGATTGTCGGAACGGTATTGCTGGCCTGGGGCGAACCTGTCGAAGCCGATTCGGGGACAGGCGTTCCCGGGCATTCGTTCGTGGTGGTATCGGCGGAGGAGGTCACCGAGTCGGAGCGGATCCGGTAGCTGCCGGTGGTCCGGCCCGGCAGCCGCACGAAAACCGAACGAAAATTGTTATCACCGTCGGCCGTTTGTGGGCGTATCAACCCATGTTGACCTACGATGTTACCGTTTCGAAAGCTTCGTAAACCGAGGCTCGTAGCCGCCCTCTCGAGCGGCTCGGAGCACTCGGCGTCAACTGTCCGAGACAATGACCGTTGCCGAGCGTGACCGACGCCATTACCGTTGAGTAATGAGCAACGTGGCTTCATCCGGGGACTTCGATCTGTCTGGCGAACTCCCCGTCGGGGTGGGCGGCAGCGCCGCCGCTGAATTCGGACCACTGGTACGCCGTTTCGTGAAGACATTCGGAAACCGTCGTGGCGCGGGTGCGGGGCTCGCGGTGCATCTGCGCGGTGCGCCTCTCGTCGAGATCTGGACCGGGAGCGCGGGCAACACGCCGTGGACCAAGGACACCGGATCCATCATCTTCTCGGCGACCAAAGGTGTCACTGCCACGGTGATCCACCGCCTCGCCGACCGCGGGTTGCTCGACTATGCCGCCCCGATGGCGGAGTACTGGCCGGAGTTCGGTGCCAATGGCAAAGCCGGCATCACCGTCCGTCAGGTAATGACCCACCGTGCGGGCCTGTCCGCGCTGAGTCCGATCGCCTCCGGCTTGGAAATCCTCGATCACCAGCTGATGGAGGAACGCCTCGCCGCCGCGAAACCCGATCACCTGCTGGGTGTTCCGGCCTATCACGCGCTCACCTACGGTTGGCTGCTCGCCGGGCTGGCCCGCGCGATCACCGGCGACGGTATGGCGGAGCTGTTCCGCACCGAGGTCGCCGAGCCGCTCGGCATCGACGGTATTCATCTGGGCCGACCGCCCGCCTCCGCGCCGACCAGCTACGCCGAACTCGCCGGCAACCAACTGCGTCCGATCGGAAACCCGCTCACCGCAAAGGTATTGGGTTTCAGCTATGGCATTCCTGGCGCACTCGGTGCGGCTGCCCGCTGCCTGTTCCTGCCCGGCGTCGAAGCGATCCTGGAGGGCGAGAATCCGCCCATCCTGAACACCGAACTCGCTGCAGGCAACGGGGTGGGCACCGCATCGGCGCTGGCCACCATGTACGGTGCGCTGGCCAACAATGGAACGGCAGACGGTCGTCAGTACCTGTCGCCGCGGACCATCAAGGCGCTGCGCCGGATCGAGAGCTACCGGCTCGACCACGCGCTGTTCTATGCGCCGATGCTCTGGCACCTCGGCTACCACTCGATGCCGATGCCCGGTGCTCGCGCGGGTCTCGGTCACATCGGTCTCGGCGGCTCGTTCGGCTGGGCCGAGCCGCGCCTCGGGCTTTCGGTCGGCTTCGTGCACAACCGGCTTTCGGTGGGGCAGTTGACCTTCGACCAATCCTCGGCGGCTTGGCTGCTGCCGATGGTGCTGGCCGGACTGCGCTCGACCAGGCGGCCCGCCGCCGTCGTGGAGACCCCCGAGGCGGCGTAGCGATCAGCACGGGCACCCGTGCGCCGCCCTACGAAAGGCGGGACGGCGCCCGAGTCCGGCGGGCGTCAGGTCAGATAGCGGTAGGCCGGAGAACCCGGCACCAGCCGCTCGCACTGGAGCGGAGTGTCAGCGATGCGCTCCAGCAGCGGCGCCAACCCATCCGGCGTGCCGAGTTCGATACCGACCAGCGCCGCACCGGTTTCCCGGTTGTTGCGCTTGACGTACTCGAACAGGGTGATGTCGTCGTCGGGCCCGAGCACCTCGTTCAAGAAGCGCCGCAGCGCGCCCGGCTCCTGCGGAAAGTCCACCAGGAAGTAGTGCTTCAGGCCGCGGTGCACCAGCGAACGCTCGATGATCTCGCCGTAGCGGGACACGTCGTTATTGCCGCCGGAGATCAGGCACACCACCGTCGAGCCGGGCTCGACGGTGATCTCCGACAGCCCCGTGACCGCGAGCGCGCCCGCTGGCTCGGCGATGATGCCCTCGTTCTGGTAGAGGTCGAGCATGGCGGTGCAGATCGCGCCTTCGTCCACCTGCATGATACGGAAAGCGCCTGCGCCACCGGGAGATTCGGTGGCGGTGAGTAATGGCAGCGAGCCATGGGACACCACCCGGCCGCCGAAGCCCGAGACCGCCGCGAAGGGCACATCGCCGATCCGGCGCACTGCGGCACCGTCCACGAACGGGTCGATCTCCGGCAGCGTCACCGGTCCGCCCGCAACCAGCGCCGCGGTCATCGAGGCCGCGCCTGCCGGTTCCACGCCGAGAATGCCGGTCTGCGGCGAGCGGTTGCGCAGGTAGGTGCCGATACCGGCCAGGCAGCCACCGCCGCCCACCGGCACCACCACCAGATCGGGGGAGGTGCCGAGCTGCTCGAGGATTTCGGCGGCGATGGTGCCCTGACCGGCCGCGGTGCGCACATCGTCGAACGGCGGCACCATGGTCGCGCCGGTGCGCTCGACATCGGCGGCGGCGGCCGCGGCGGCCGCATCGTAGGTTTCTCCGACGGCGATCAGCTCCACGAACTCGCCGCCGTGCACCCGGATGCGGTCACGCTTCTGCTTCGGTGTGGTGGTCGGAACGTAGATGCGGCCGCTGATTCCCATCGCCTTACAGGCGAAGGCGACGCCCTGGGCGTGATTGCCCGCGCTGGCCGCGACCACGCCTGCGGCTTTCTCGTCCGGGGTGAGCTGCACGATCAGGTTGTAGGCGCCACGCAACTTGTAGGAGCGGACGGCCGAGAAGTCTTCGCGTTTGAGGTAGACCTGCGCACCGGTCAGCGCCGAGAGTCGGGCGCTGAACTGCAGCGGGGTCGGCTCGATAATGTCGGCAATGCGCTTGGCGGCGGCGTCGATCTCATCAGCGCTCAGTGCGGGACGGGAAGCGGACAGTTCGTCGAGGACCTCGAGCGGATTGGACACCCGAATTATGCTGCCACCCGTCGCATCGGCCCGACGCGGCGGGTGGGCCTGCGGTGCGCAGTGGCGGATTACTGCGGGGTGAGGACGAAGACCGGGATCTGACGGTCGGTCTTCGTCTGATAGTTCGCGTAGTCCGGCCAGACAGCGACGGATCGCTCCCACCATCGGGCCTTCTCGTCACCGAAGACCTCGTGGGCGATGTAGTCCTTCGTGACGGTGCCATCGCGCAACTCGACGTGCGGATCGGCCTTGATGTTGTAGTACCAGACCGGGTTCTTCGGTGCGCCGCCCAGCGAGGCGACGATCGCGTATTCCCCGTCGTGTTCGACCCGCATCAGCGGCGTCTTGCGCAGCAAGCCCGTCTTCGCGCCCCGCGTGGTGAGCAGGATTACCGGCTTGCCCTGCAGTGAGGTGCCGTCGGTGCCGCCGGAACTCTCGTACGTTTCCGCCTGCTTGCGGGCCCAGTCGGACGTGCTCGGTGCATAGTCTCCTGTGAGTGGCATAACCCGGGCAACGCGACAGTGCCGCCCGCTGTTCCCGCCCGAGAATGTTCGGTGGACCGAACTTCGTTATCCGTATATCCTGACCCCATGGCAACGGTTCACCCTTCCGCCGTCGATATCGCGGGCACCGCGTGGCCGACGTACAAGCTCGAGGCGCTCGCCGCCGGGCTGGTGACCTGCCTGATGCTGGCGCTCATCACCGGCTCGCTGCAGGTCGCGGTGCTTGCGGCCGCGGCGGTGGCCGCAGCCCGCTGGATTCTCGGGCAGGTGGGTAAGCGCCGGTCGGCCTCGGCACGCCGTACTGACCGGGTCCTCTCCGCAAGCTGACCGTCCACGGACTGCGTCCTCTCGGCGGGCCCACTGGATCACCCCCGTTTTCCACCGGCGAGGTGATCGGCCGAGCATCTCGCCGGCCACCACCGTGATCGGTGACCGTTTTCGGCCCGGCGGAGTCGGTCAATCCGCGTCGAGCGGTAGCTCGGCCAGCTCCCCTCGCGACAACACACCAAGCTTCGGATATGCCTTGTACAGGTGATGCCCCACGGTCCGCGGGCTGAGGAACAGCTGCGCAGCGATATCGCGATTGGACATGCCCTGCGCCGCGAGCCGCACGATCTGCAGTTCCTGCGGGGTGAGCCGGGCAAGTACCCCGGTCGCCGGGCGTGCCGCGGTGCCGACGCCGAGCGCTGCGAGTTCGGTGCGAGCGCGCTCGGCCCACGGTGCGGCGTCGAGTCGTTCGAAGATTTCCAACGCGGGCGACAACTGGTTGCGTGCATCGACCTTGCGGCGGCTGCGGCGCAACCATTCGCCGAACAGCAGCTGCGTGCGCGCTTGCTCGAACGGCCTGCCGCTGAGGGCGAGCGCGGCCTGAAAGTGGTCCTCCGCCAGGGTTTCCGGACCGATCAGCGCCTGACAGCGGTGGGCGAGCGCGGAGATCCAGTCCTGCCGTGCGCCCGCGGCCCACGACTGCAGCCGTTCCATGGCGTCTCCGGCCCGCTCCGGACGGCCCAGCCGAACCGCTGCCTCGATCAAATCCGGCAGGGCGCGCATCCCGGCGACATGATGGCGGGCGGGTTCGGCGGTCAGCAGCTCCAGCCGCGCCAGTGCCGTCTCGACCTTGCCCTGGCCGAGCTCGAGGAGGCCGAGCGCCGAATTCGTCCATGGCGCACCGGGCGCCGCGGCGCCGCCGAGTTGCTCGGCCAGCGCGCGTTCGACCAGTGCCCGGCAGTCCTGCTCACGTCCTTCGAATGCGGCCAAGTAGGCGAGGTAGCTGCTGAGCTGGCTGATCCAATGGTCCTGCCCGATGTCCTCGGCGATCCGCAGTCCCTCGGTCGCTGCGATCCGGCCCTCGTGCGGCCTGCCGAGGAATACCTCGGCCTCGCCGCGAAAGAACAGCAGCGTCGGCAGCAGGGCGATGCGACCCTGGTCGCGGCACTCGGCGATGAGAGTCTGCGCCAGCTCCGCGACCTGCTCATCCTGACCGACGACCAGGCCCGCGCCGCACATCTGGACCAGGTCCCGCGGGCTGTCGGCGCCGGTGCGGCGGGCCGCGGCGGCCGTCTCGCGCAGGTCGACGGTGTAGCGGCCCTCGATGGCGGCGACCGTGTAGCGGGCGATCGGCGTCATCGAATCCGACTCGGGCAACGCCAGCGCGGTCAGCCGCGCGGCGACGTCCGCCAATTCGGGTGCGCCGAGATACCAGGCCGTGTGCACTGCCTGCGCCAGAATGCGGGCCGCGTGCACCGGTTCGCCGTCGCGCACCAGGTCCGCGCCTGCCAGCAGCAGTTGATGGGCCGAGAGTGGTTTGCCTGCACCGAATTCCGCGGTCGCTCGCACCAGGTCCAGGCGCGCGTCGAGTAGCGGGTCGCTGTTCTGGCCTGCCGCGCGTTCGGCGAGCGTGCGGGCGCGGTCCAATTGGCCTGCCTCGCTTGCGGTTTCGGCAGCCAAGACCAGTCGCCGGACGCGGGCTTTCGCGTCGATGCTCAAGCCGGCCGCACGCTCGTAGGCGGTGACGGCGCCGGAGAAGCCGCTGCGCCGCCGGGCACGGTCGGCGGTTTCCTCGAGTGCGGTAGCCGTCGATTCATCGGGACCTGTTGCCGCGGCGGCCAAATGCCAGGCGCGCAGGTCCGCGTCCGAGGGATCGTGCAACGCCTCGGCGAGCGCCGAGTGCACGGCGAGGCGCTGTGCGAGCGGTGCACCCTGGTAGACCGCCGAACGCAGCAGTGGATGGCGGAAGATCAGCGTCCGACCATTACTGTGCAGCAGCCCGGCGTCCTCGGCGGGTTGCAGATCCGACAGCTGCGGGCCGAGGGCTGCCGCGGCCCGCAACACCGTGCCGAGGTCGTCGATGCCTGCCGCGGCGGCGACGAGCAGCAGTGTCCGTGTCGGTGCGGGCAGCCTGCTGGCCTGGCCGTGGAAGGCCACCTGCAGGCGCTGTGTCAGCGGCAACGGGTTGGGCCCCGTGCTCGCCGAACCCGAGCCGGTTGCCTCGACGGCCAGCATCGCGGGCAATTCCAGCAGTGCCAGCGGGTTGCCCGCCGCCTCGGTCAGCAGTCGATAGCGCAGCGCGGGAGCCAGATCGCCGGTGTGGCTGTCCACCAGTGCCGCCGCCGCGTCCTGCCGCAATCCCGTCACGGTCAGCTCCGCCAGACCGGGCGCGGGAAAATCGTCGTTCGCAGGCCGGGTGGCGAAGATGATGACGACGCCCTCGGCATCCAGCCGTCTGGCCGCGAACAGCAGTGTTTCGGCCGTCGCACGGTCGAGCCAGTGCGCGTCATCGATCAGGCACAGCAGCGGGCCATCGGCGGCTTCCTCGGCCAGCAGTGACAGCACCGCGAGTCCGATCAGCATCCGATCGGCCGGATTGTGCTGGGTCAGGCCGAACGCGCCGCGCAGCGCATCGCGCTGCGGGCCGGGCAGCGTGTCCACCAACTCGAGTCCCGGTCGCACCAGCAGGTGCAGCGCGGCGAAGGGCAGCTCCGCCTCCGACTCGACACCGGCACTGCGCACCGTCGGAATACCCTGGGCCGCCGCATAATCCAACAGTGCCGTCTTCCCGATTCCGGGCTCGCCGCGAATAACGAGAGCGCCGCTGCGACCCTCCCTGGCTCCCTGTAGCAGCCGATCGATGAGTGCTTGTTCGGCTTCTCGTCCATGGAGCATCTGCTCACCGTAGCCGTCGAGCGGACGGTCGGTCGTCGGCAATATATGCCCACCTGCGCGAATGACCGACTTGTCGGCGCGGACGGGTCTGGTCGGCGTGCCCGCGTTTCGGTCGGCGAATGGTCGGCCTGCCCCACGCGACGTTGCGGCGCAGGTACCGTCGGGCGTATGGCACATGGCGATACGCCCGACATGGGGCCGTCCTTCCACGTCGAGCATGTCGATTCCGGACAGATCGACATGCTCGTCGCCATTCTCGATGTGCAGGCTCGACTACCCAGCATCCAGCGGATCCGGCGCTGGGCGCACGAGGCGCTCGCGGTCACGGCCGGGGAGCGCGCCCTCGACATCGGATCGGGCACCGGTTCGGAGGTCATGGCGTTCGCCGAGCGCGTCGGCCCGGACGGCGAGGCGGTCGGCATCGATCCGAATCCGGCCATGGTTGATGTCGCCGAGCAGCGCGCCGAGGCCGCCGGGTCGAGGGCGCGATATCTCGGTGGCTCGGTCTACCAACTGCCCTTCCCCGACGGCTATTTCGATGCGATCCGCTGTGAGCGCGTGTACCAGCATCTCGACGATCCGGCCGCCGCGACCGCCGAGATCGCCCGGGTGCTGCGCCCCGGTGGCCGGGTGCTGCTCATCGACAGTGATTGGCACACCGCGATCACCCATCCCGGTGATCCTGCGGTCGTGGGGGCCATGTCGGAGACGCTGCTGGCGAACACGCCCAATCCGGCGTCCGGCCGCCGTCTGCGCGGTCTGCTGGTCGCCGCGGATTTCGAGATCGACGACATGGGCTCGGAGGCGGTGATCTGGGACCCGGGATCGGCACTGCCGCTCTACGGTGAAATGACGGCGCGGGCCGTCGCGGCGGGGGCGATCACCGCAGCACAACATGATCAATTCCGCGCCGACCTGGACGCGGGCATCGCCGCCGGCGACTACCACCTGTCGGTGACCATGTTCGCGGTATTGGCGCACAAGCGGTGACCGAGGGAAACGATACGAAGCGCAAGCCGTGTCCTAGCCTGTCGCTATAGCGGTGCGCTACTAGTATCTCCGTCATGCGGTCGAACATGACGAAGGTAGCTCTAGTGCTCGCCGGAGTGTGTCTTGCTGCGCTTTCGCCGGTAGCTTCGGCACCACGCGCCGAAGCCGAAATCATCACCCTGCCGCCGCACGAAAGGACCTACGCGTCACCGCTGGGCGGCAACCTGATGGTCGGCAACAGGGACGAGACGATCAGCCGCATCGCGCCGTTGAACCAGGTGGGCACCACCAGGGAGGCCTTTGTCAGCTCGGTCGCCTATGGCCAGGTCGACGGAGGGGTGGGCAAGCTACGGGTGGGGTATCACATCGGTTGCGCGGTGACCGTCGGCGCCGGCACTCTCGGCGGGACCCCCGATCTCATCATCGGGATCGACCCGGACACCGAAGACCAACCACCTCTCCTCTTGAACCCCAACCCGATCGTGACACTCAACCTCACGCCCGGTGAGGTCGCCGAGGTCGCGATGACCGAGAAGGACATGATTCCGGGAAAGCTTATTCAGACGGTGATTCGGGACTTCCATCTCAAGATCAACACCTGCACCGGTCCGGTCAGTATCCGGCAATTCACGTATGTGATTGCCACCTCACCCGAGGTCGACGACATGGGTGCGGTGTTCGGCGACCCTACCTGGTTGTGAGAGCTTCCCCGAAAAAGCCCCGGTATGCCGGGGCTTTTCTGGTTCTTCATGCGTTCCCCCATTGACATCGCGGGGTATTCGTTTACTGAAATGCATTGTTTTTATTAACATTCCGTACCCGAGCCTCGATGATTCGAGTAGTCCAGTACGCAGGTTTGCACGGGGATGCGGCGGGAGAATTTGCCCATGAAACGCCTGGTAGTTTGTTGTGACGGCACCTGGAAGGCCGAATCGAGCAGCACGGTATCCAACATCATCAAGATCGCTCAGACCATCAGCTTCTCCGCGCCGGGACCGGCCGGAGAGTCGATTCAGCAGTGGGTGAGCTATGTGTCGGGGCCCGGGGCGCGCGGGTTCCTCACCGACCGGCTGATGGGCGGTGCTTTCGGACTCGGGCTGGAGGCGAACCTGTCGTCGGCGTATTGGCATCTCGCACTGAACTGGGAGCCCGGCGACGAGATCTACATCTTCGGCTTCAGTCGCGGCGCCTTCACCGCCCGCAGCCTGGCCGGACTGATCGGCCGAATCGGGATCATGACGCCGGAGGCGATGATCGACGGTCAGTATCCACACGCGCTGCGCATTCATCGGCAGGTCGCCCCGAACCGGACGGTGCAGAACCCGGATCCGCCGGAGCCGCAGGAGTGGATCGACTTCCGCGGCGAGCACTGCAGGTACCCCGCCAAGATCGACTTCCTCGGTGTGTTCGACACCGTCGGCGCGCTCGGCGTGCCGGGGTTGACCTCGCTGCGGCATAAGTTCCACGATGTGAAGCTCTCATCCAACGTGCACTGCGCGCGCCAGGCGCTGGCGATCGACGAGCGGCGCCGCAACTTCGAGCCGTGCCTCTGGGAGGTGCCGATCGAGCCGAACGTGAAGTACCGCAAGCACTTCGATCGAGTGAAGCAGGTCTGGTTCGAGGGTGTGCACAGCGATATCGGCGGCGGCTACAAAGAATGCGGCCTGTCCGACATCACCCTGCAGTGGATGGTGACCGAGGCCGAATCGGTCGGCCTCGCCTTCGACCGGGAGCGGTTGGCGGGGCTTTCCAAGCGCTGCCACGCCGAGGGCGCGAAGCACCTGGAACTGCACAAGTCCCTCGGCATCGGCTACCGCGTCCTCAATGTGCTTCGGATGCTGCGCAACCCACGCAACCGGCGCTTCCATTGGGATTCCTGGCGGCGGTTGGCCACCCCGATCGACCAGTGTGTCCGGATAGCGTCCAGCGCCAAGACCGAGCCGGACTACCGGCCGGTGAATCTGCGGCGCTGGCGCGCGGACCTCGGCGGCATGTTCCCGGCGGACCTGGTCGAGCAGACCGGTGGGGTGTCCACCCTGCTAGCGGACGAGCAGGGCGACAGGCAGGCGGGCGAAGAGCTTCTCCAGTCGAGCCCGGCTCTGGAAAGTGTGGCCGGTTAACCGGTCGGTCCAGCTGCCCTGCGGCAATGCGAGCGTAGTGTCGCCCCACCCGGTTTCGGCGAGACCGATGCTGTGCCGGGTGGTGGCGACGATCACCTCGGGCGCCTCGCCCGCCCGGCCACGGGCATAGCTCACCAGCCTGCCCGCGTGGTCGCCGGTGGCGAACAGCGGCAGATAGGTGCCGCCGACGAAGCAGTCCGGCCGCTCCCTGCGCAGCCACAGCGCGTAGGCGACGATCCACATCTTTGCCGCCCCATTGGTGTTCAATGCCGGTGTGCCGGTGAGCGATTGCAGTAGCCCGGCGCGTGCCGCGAAGTCCACCGGCCGCCGGTTGTCCGGGTCGACCAGGGTGTCCTCCCACAGCTCACAGCCCTGGTAGATGTCCGGGATGCCGGGCCCGCACAGCTGGAGCAGCTTCTGCGACAACGCATCCGACCAGGCGTGTGGCGCGAGCTCGTGCACCAGGTCGCCGATTTCGGAGCCGACCGGTCCGTCGATCACCGCATCCAGCCAGCCGTGCACCGATGCCTCGAACTCGGCATCCGGCTCCTCCCACGAGGTGTGCACGCCCGCTTCGCGAATCGACTTCTCCGCGAACAGATGCAGTCGCTCGCGCAGGCCCGCTACCGAGGAGGCCGGGCGGCCGTCGGCAGGCCACACGCCGAACATGTTCTGCAGCAGGAACAGTGTCGTCGCGCCGTCGGGACCCGGCGTCTGCTCCTCCCACGACTCGACCGACTGCGCCCAGGTCTCGGCAACCTGCGACAGCACCCCGATTCGTGCCCGCACGTCCTCACCACGTTTGGTGTCGTGGGTGGACAGCGTGGTCATGGTGGCAGGCCAGCGTTGCGCGCGTTCGCTGTTGGACAGGTGGAACTCGTTGAGCGAGTGGCCGAATCGAGCCGGGTTGCCGCCCACCTCCTGCAAGGAGACCAGCCGGGCCGCCTGATAGAACATGGTGTCTTCGACGGATTTGGCGGTCAGCGCGCCGCAGACCTGACTGAAGCGCACGCTGGCTTCGCCTTCGATAGCCAAGGCAGACACCAGGATGTTCAACGGTGCGGTCAGCTCGGTGTTGCGCTTCTCGACTTCGGCGACCACCGCGCCGGTCATCCCGGCCAGCGGCGCGTAGTCGACGCGATACACCGGCATGAACGCCAGCACTTCGATGGTCGCGTTGGTCAGCGCCATGGTGTCGAAGCTTTCCGCGCGCGCGTCGCGTTTGACAGCGGCGACCAACCGTCGAACCTCGGGGGCCAGAATGCTTTCGGCGACCGCGCGTTTGATCCGGTGCTCGGTCTCGCCGATCCAGGCCCGGTCGCTGCCGTGCCCGGCGATGCGCCGGGACAGTTCGGTGAGCGGGGGCTCACCCTCCGGGTCGATGAGCACGCCGCCGATATCGGCGAGCGCGTCGTAGCCGGTGGTGCCGTCGATCGGCAGCGTCGCATCGAGCGGCTCGCGGTTGGCCAGGATCTTCTCCACCAGCAGCAGCCGCTGCGGTCCGATCAGCCTGCGCAGCTTCGTCAGATAGGCGGCGGGGTAGGACAATCCGTCCGGATGGTCGACCCGGACGCCATCGATGAGATCGTGCTCGCACCAGGCGGCGAGCTCGCGATGGGTGATATCGAAGACCTCGGGATCTTCCTGACGCAACGAAGCCAGGCTGCTGACGGCGAAGAACCGGCGATAGGTGCACAGTCCGGCCCTCCAGCTGACCAGCCGATAGTGCTGTTTGTCGTGGATGCGTAGCGCGTTGTCGCCGTCGGTGCCCGCCGCGATGGGGAAACGCAGGTCGTGCAGTGCCAGCATCGGTTCCGAACCGGACCGGTCGACAGTCAGGGCCGCCGGGTCGTTTTCGCTCTGCAACACCGGCAGCGCCAGCCGCCCGCCCGCGCCGTTGGCCGGGCTCCAGTCGATGTCGAAGAAGTGCGCGAACTTCGATTCGCGTCCGTTGCGCAGCACGTCCCACCACCATGGGTTCTGCTGCGGGTCGGCGACACCGACATGGTTGGGCACCAGGTCCACGATCAAACCCATACCGCGACTGCGTACTTCGTCGGCGAGCGCCTTCAGGCCGGCCGGGCCGCCGAGCGCCGCCGACACGGTGGTGGGGTCGGTGACGTCGTAGCCGTGCGGCGAGCCCTGCACCGCAGTCAGGATCGGCGAGAGGTACAGGTGCGAGATACCCAGCTGCTGTAGGTATTCCGCGATCGAGCGGGCCTCGGTGAAAGTCAGCACATCGGGCCGCAGCTGGAGTCGGTAGGTGCTGCGGACCGTGGTCTGCCGGGCAGCTCGGCGGCCACGGAGAATGGGATCGGTGAAGTGTATCTGCGTCTCGGTCATGGGCGTTTCGGTCATGCGGTGCAACGGAGGACGAGCAGGCACCGGGCGGGGAGGGTGACGGTCGCGGCCGCCGGATAGACGGTTTCGCAGCGGCCGTCGGGTATCGAGCAGTCGAGCGCGACCGACCACTCTGGACCGTAATCGGTGCCGGGCAGGGCGAAATCGAGGGCGGAATCGTGCGCGTTGAAGCACAGCAGGAACGAATCGTCGGTGATGTGTTCGCCACGGGGGCCGGGTTCGGGTATGCCGCGTCCGTTGAGATACACCGTCAGCGACTTGCCGAATCCGCTGTCCCAGTCCGCAGGCGTCATCTGATCGCCCGCCGGGGTGAGCCACGCGATGTCGCGGGCATGTTCCTTGGACCGGATCGGCCTGCCCTTCAGGAAGCGTCGGCGGCGGAAGATGGGGTGCTCGGTACGCAGCGCGATCACCGTGCGGGTGAAGTCGAGCAGGTCCGAATTCGTCTGCATCAGTGACCAGTCCATCCAGGCCAGCGGTGAGTCCTGGCAATACACATTGTTGTTCCCCCCTTGCGTCCGCCCGATTTCGTCGCCGTGTGAGAGCATCGGCGTCCCCTGGCTGAGCACCAGCGTGGCCAGCAGGTTGCGGCTTTGCTTGGCGCGCAGGGCGAGGATATCCGGGTCGTCGGTGGGGCCCTCCACCCCACAGTTCCAGGACCGGTTCCAGCTTTCGCCGTCGCGGTTGTCCTCGCCGTTGGCCTCGTTGTGTTTCTCGTTGTAAGACACCAGATCCCGCAGCGTGAACCCGTCGTGTGCGGTGATGAAGTTGATGCTCGCGCTCGGTCTGCGGCCGGTGTCCTCGTACAGGTCCGAGGAGCCGGTGAGCCGGGAGGCGAACTCACCGAGCGTCGCGGGCTCGCCGCGCCAATAGTCGCGGACGGTGTCGCGGTACTTGCCGTTCCACTCGGTCCACAGGCCGGGGAAGTTGCCGACCTGATAGCCGCCTTCGCCGACATCCCACGGTTCCGCGATCAGCTTCACCTGACTGACCACCGGATCCTGTTGCACCAGATCGAAAAACGTGGAAAGCCGGTCCACGTCGTGCAGTTCGCGGGCCAGCGTGGCGGCCAGATCGAAGCGGAAGCCGTCGACGTGCATGTCCAGGATCCAGTAGCGCAGCGAGTCCATGATCAGCTGCAGGGTGTGCGGGTGGCGCACGTTGAGGCTGTTGCCGGTGCCGGTGTAATCCATGTAGTGCGACGGGTCGTCGTCCATCAGGCGGTAGTAGGCGGCGTTGTCGATACCACGGAAGGCGAGGGTCGGTCCGAGGTGATTGCCCTCACCGGTGTGGTTGTAGACCACGTCGAGGATCACCTCGATGCCTTCCGCGTGCAGGGCGCGCACCATCGCTTTGAACTCGGTGACCGCGGCGCCGCCACGCGGGCTCGCGGCGTACTCGTTGTGCGGGGCCAGGTAGCCGAAACTGTTGTAACCCCAGTAATTTCGCAGGCCCTGATCCAGCAGGACACGGTCGTGCAGGAATTGGTGCACCGGCATCAGTTCGATAGCGGTGATGCCGAGGCTTTTCAGATATCCGACGATCGCCGGGTGCGCGATGCCCGCGTAGGTGCCGCGCAACTCCTCGGGAATGTCGGAGTGCGTCATCGTCATGCCCTTGACGTGCGCCTCGTAGAGCACCGTCTCGTGATAGGGCCGATTCGGCCTGCGATCGGAGCCCCAGTCGAAGAACGGGTTGATCACCACGCCGGTCATGGTGTGCCCCAGGGAATCCAGGCCGTGGGTGTAGAGCGACGGATCGTTGTCGAAGTCGCCGTCGAAAGCTTTCCCGTAGGGATCGAGCAGCAATTTGCTGGGATCGCAGCGTAATCCGTGATCCGGGTCGTAGGGCCCGTGCACTCGGAAGCCGTAGCGCTGTCCCGGTCCGATCGTCGGTAGATACGCGTGCCAGACGTAGGTGTCGACCTCCTCCAGCGGGATCCTGGTCTCGGTGCCATCCCTGGCGATCAGGCTCAGCTCGACTGCATCGGCGACCTCGGAGAACACCGAAAAATTGGTGCCTGCGCCATCGTAGGTAGCGCCCAGAGGGTAGGCGGTGCCGGGCCAAACACCGAGTGGTGTCACGTCACCGGGCGCTGCGTCGGGCTGAGCCATGTCAACGACACTAGCGGCAGCCGGGCAACCGTCCATGTGGGTGGTTGGGGTCGGGCGCGTCAGTGCTGGTCGGGACTGATTTTCAACCAGCGACGCTGGTAACCCGCGCGCTTGGCGATGGCGGCGAG
Source organism: Nocardia sp. NBC_01009 (assembly GCF_045208035.1). Lineage (NCBI taxonomy): Bacteria > Bacillati > Actinomycetota > Actinomycetes > Mycobacteriales > Nocardiaceae > Nocardia > Nocardia sp. NBC_01009. Next base: position 3,601,765 of record NZ_CP108695.1, read on the forward strand.
CCCGCCGAGGACGGCGCGTTGAAGCCGTGCGGGAATGCCCGCCGGGTAGCCGTCCTGGTAATCCCACAGCAATGCCGGGGCAAGCGGGTCGCGTGCCACTCGGGTGCGGGTGCTCCGGCCCGCGGCGTGCAGGTTGTGCCACAGCAGGAACATCTGCCAATGCCGCAGGGGCGGGGCGGATTTCGTGGTCGAACGCGGGTATCTGCTGCCTCGCTCCAGAACGCGTGCACGGCTGCGCGGGGAGCCGTGAGGCGTCGCCGGGTGTGGTTGTGCGGTCAGGTGTTGGAGTGGAGTGCCCTCCGGCGAGGTCGTGCTTACCCAGCTCGAGTGGTAACTTGAACGCCGTTCAAGCCAGCTCCGGGGAGGCCGGGGCAGTCGCACGACCGCGAGGATTCCTGTGGCAATGACCCCCGACGAGATCGCCGCCATCGACGCCGAGCATGTTTGGCATCCCTACGGTGGTTTCCCCGCGACGACCGAGCTGCTCGTGGTGGCGGGCGCGTCCGGGACCCGGCTGACCCTGTCCGACGGGCGCGAACTCGTCGACGGTATGAGCTCCTGGTGGGCCGCGATCCACGGCTACCGGCATCCGGTGCTGGACGCGGCACTGGTCGCCCAGTCACAGCGGATGAGTCACGTGATGTTCGGTGGGCTCACCCACGAGCCCGCGGCCCGGCTGTCCGAACTGCTCGTCGAGCACACCCCCGACGGCCTGGACAAGGTGTTCCTGTGCGACTCGGGATCGGTGTCCATCGAGGTCGCGGTGAAGATGTGCCTGCAGTATTGGCGCGCGCTCGGGCTGCCGGGCAAGCGGCGGCTGCTCACCTGGCGCGGTGGATATCACGGTGACACGTTCACGCCGATGGGCGTGTGCGACCCGGACGGCGGGATGCACTCGCTGTGGACCGACGTACTGGTCGAGCACATCTTCGTGCCGACGCCGCCCCGCGACTACGAATCCGGCTACGTCGCCGAACTCGACCGTGCGCTGGCCGCGCACGCCGATGAACTCGCGGCCGTCATTGTCGAGCCGGTCGTCCAGGGTGCGGGCGGCATGCGCTGGCACGACCCGCGCTACCTCGCCGACCTGCGCCGCCTGTGCGACGAACACGGCGTGCTGCTGATCTTCGACGAGATCGCCACCGGATTCGGCCGCACTGGAGCGCTTTTCGCCGCCGACCATGCGGGCGTGCGTCCCGATGTCCTCTGCGTCGGCAAGGCGCTGACGGGTGGCTACCTCACATTGGCCGCGGCGTTGTGTACCGCGCAGATCGCAGAAACCCTCAGCGCGGCGCACGGCGGTCTGATGCACGGGCCCACGTTCATGGGCAACCCGCTGGCCTGCGCCGTCGCCGTGGCGTCGATGGAGCTGCTGCTGCAACGCGACTGGCGCGGCGAGGTCGCCCGCATCGAATCCGAGCTGAATGCCGGTCTCGCCCCGGTCGGCGACCTGCGCGGGGTCGTCGAGGTCAGGGTGCTCGGCGCGATCGGTGTCATCGAACTCGATGGTCCGGTCGACATGCGCACAGCAACCGAGGCTGCCGTGTCCGCGGGCGTATGGCTGCGCCCCTTCCGCAACCTCATCTACACGATGCCGCCGTTCATCAGCACGTCGGACGATGTCGCGGCGATCACGGCGGGCATGCGGGCCGCGGTCGAAGCGCAGTCGGCCTAGCCGGAAATATTCGCGAGCCGACTGGCGGTGGTGGCCGCCGGGCTGGGTGCTGCTTCGGTGTCGTGGGTGCACGGAGAATGTGTGGTCGCCCTCGCGGCTTGGTCGGCGAAGTCGCCGGATGGGGATCGGGTGAGGCGGAAGAGCTGTGGAAACGGTGTGCTGCCGATCGGGGGGATCCCACCCGCGGCGGGTGGCGGAAGTTAGGTCCATTACGCGACCTGAACGGTGTTCAAGTACGCTTCGGAGCTGTGACTACCGATCCGTTGAGTTGGTTGGACGAGCGTGCGGCAGAGCGGGTGACCGCTGGCTTGCGGCGCGAGCTGCGGGCACGGGCGCCGCAATCGCCGTCGATCGATCTCGCCTCCAACGACTACCTCGGTCTGGTTCGGCATCCCGAGGTAGTCGAGGGTGCCATCGACGCAGTGCGGCAATGGGGGGCTGGTTCGACCGGGTCCCGGTTGGTCACCGGCACTACCGCCGCGCATGAACAACTCGAGGCCGAGCTTGCCGAATTCGTCGGCGCCGAAGCCGGTTTGGTGTTCGCCTCCGGGTACGCCGCCAACCTGGGCGCGGTGACCGCGCTGGCCGGACGCGGCGCGCTTGTCGTCTCCGACGCGGGCAGTCACGCCTCACTGGTGGACGCCTGCCGACTGTCGCGAGCGCGGGTGGAGATCGCCGCCCATCGCGATGTCGACGCCGTCGACCGGTTGTTGGCCGCCCGCACCGAGGAACGCGCGCTCGTGCTGACCGATTCGGTGTTCAGCGCCGACGGTGACCTGGCTGCGCTTGCCGAACTGCACCGGGTGACCCGCGCCAACGGCGCGGTGCTGATCGTGGACGAGGCGCATGGTCTCGGCGTGCGCGGCACCGGTGGGCGCGGGCTGGCGCACGAGGTCGGCCTGGCCGGGGAGCCGGACCTGGTCATCACCGCGACCCTCTCGAAAGCTTTTGCCGCCCAAGGTGGTGCCGTACTGGCCAGTGCGCGGGTCCGCGCACACCTGATCGATGCCGCACGCACCTTCATCTTCGACACCGGCCTCGCGCCTGCCGCCGTCGGCGCGGCGCGTGCAGCTCTGCGATTGCTGCGCCGTGAACCCGGGATGGCCGCCCGCGTGCTCGAGCGGGCCGCCGACATCGCCCGTATCGCCGGTGTGCCGGCACCGGATTCGGCGGTGGTCTCGGTCGTGCTCGGCGAGGCGCAGGTCGCCTACGACGCCGCACGAGCCTGCCGGTCCCGTGGTCTCGACGTCGGCTGCTTCCGTCCGCCGTCGGTCCCGGAGGGCACCTCCCGCCTGCGTCTGACCGCCCGCGCCAACCTCACTCCCGCCGAACTCGACACCATCGCCACCGTTCTCACCGAGGTCTTGGCCGAAGCTCGCGGGTTGAGCGTGGTGCCGGCATGAGCGGACAGTTCAGCGCCGCAGCTTCGGGCGGCGACACCGTGCCGGGCGCCGCGCCGTCGGTCGGCATGCGCTCCGGCACGGTCGCGTCCGAGTCTTCGCGGGCCCGCGTATTCAGCGAGGTGTGGCCATGAGTCCGCTGTTGATCACCGGAACCTCCACCGAGGTCGGCAAGACCGTGGTGACAGCGGCGATCGCGGCGGCGGCCTGCGTGGCCGGCCGATCGGTCGCGGTGTGCAAGCCCGCCCAAAGCGGTGTCGCTCCGGGCGAACCCGGCGATCTCGCCGAGGTCGAGCGCCTGGCAGGTGTCACCCGAACCCTCGAACTCGCCCGCTACCCGGATCCGTTGGCGCCTGACACCGCGGCCCGCCGCTGCGGCCGACCGCTGCTGACCATGGCCGAAACCGTGGCTGCGATAGAGGCTCTCGCCGACGCGGACCTCACCCTGGTCGAAGGCGCGGGCGGACTGCTCGTCCGTATGGGCGAATTCACGCTGCTCGATCTCGCGCAGAGACTCGACGCACCGGTTTTGGTGGTCGTCGCGGCCGGGCTCGGCACGCTCAATCACAGCGAATTGACCACCCGCGCACTGCAATCGGCGGGCGTGCGCTGTGCGGGGCTGGTGATCGGCTCCTGGCCCGCCGACCCCGACCTGGCCGCCGAGTGCAACCGCACCGATCTGCCAGCGGTCACCGGCGTCGACGTGGTCGGCGCCATCCCCGCCGGCGCGGGTGCTTGGGGGCGCGACCGCTTTACTGCCGCCGCTCCGGGGTGGTTCACGCGCACCTGGTGAAGGCTGAACCAGTTCGGCTGGAGTGGATTTCGCGTCGATGGCACACAAAGTTCGGTCCCTCGCGCATAGTTGCGCTTGGGCGCGAACCAGTGAGTTCGTTCAGCGCACATTCTGGGTATGCGGGCATGCGGGCATGCTCGCGGGCAAGCTGCGCGGGCGGGCGCCCCGGTGGTCCAGGCCGCAACGGGGGTATCACTCACGACTTCGTCGTGGTCGACTCGATTCGCCACACGCACACCGTCGAAGCTGCTGTTGCCCAAGCTATTACGGTACTGCGAGCCGCCCAGGAGCCGTTGAGGAACAGGGATCGACCAGCTGGGGTTGTAGGGCATGGGGTGGAGGGCGCAGATGGCCGGCGCCGAAACCGACTGTGGCGGATGGTCACCATGCGCTGGGCAGTGCTGCGGGGTCAGCCGCTCGCGCGTGTACAGGGATCTTGCGGCCGAGGTAGGCGAGCAGTTGTTCGCCCGGCGTGGTGGTGCAGGTGGGGACCGGGGGGCCGAACAGCGGATCTCGACCGGCGATCGGGACGAGCTGCGGCGCGATGGTCAGTAGGTCGCCTGCGAGCTCGTCCGGGATCTGTACGGACGGCGTGTGCACCACGGCGATATCCCAAGCGTGCACCGTCAATTCGAGAGCGCCGGCCGCACCGACGGTTTGGGCGGACAACGGGGTGCCGGACACCAGCACGGGATTCGGCGAGTAGTGGGTCAGGTCGCCGAGTAGGCCGGTGGCGGCGGCCTGGACATGTGCGACGGCGGTGGCACCGGGACGGCGAATGGCCGGGGCGGCGCAAATTCGTCCGCCCGCAACGCCTTCGCGCAGGGCGGCGATCGATTCGTCCACATGGGCAAGCAGCTTGCTCAGGTCCCAGCCGCGGCATGGGGTCGGTCTGGTGAGGTCGGAGCCGAGTCCCTGCAGAGCGCACAGGAGATACAGCACCGATCGGTCGAACAGGTCACGGGTCATGGCAGTGACTTCGGCAGGTCGAAGCCTTCGAAGAGTCCGCTGTCGTGGAAGGAAACGATGCGCTCGATCCCCGTCTGGGTCGCGGTGAGGACATGAATCGAGTGGGCCTCGCCGCGCAGGTAGAACCCGAAGGCGGGCTGCCCGTTGGCGGCGGTGCGCACCATCTGTACCTCGCCTGCGCGGGCCGGGCATCGCGTGGCGATCAGTCGGACGATGCGAAGGTTACCGCGGAACCATTCGCGGATCGGCGGCATCTCCATCACCGCATCGGTTTTCAACAGCTCGGTGAGTGCCGCCATGTCGGCGTTCTCGAACGCGGCCGCGTACCGGTCGAGCACCCCACGCACGGCCGGATCGTCGGGCTCGGCGATATCGGCCGTCGCCACAGGCAGTTGCCGCAGGGTGGCGTGCGCGCGCTGCAACGTGCTGTTGACCGCGGCGACGCTCACCTCCAGTAGTTCCGCCACCTCGGATGCTTTCCAGCGCAGCACATCCCGCAGGATCAGCACCGCGCGCTGGCGTGGCGGCAGATACTGCCACACGGCGATCAACGCCAGCCGCATTCCTTCGCGCGCGGCGACGATCGCGGCCGGATCCGCCGACTCGGGCTCGATGCGGACATCCGGCATCGGCTGGAGCCAGGGGATCTCGTTCGAGAGGAACGGTGCTGTTTCCGGATCATCCGACGGCCCAGAAAGTCCCGATGGCAGCACGCGCCTACTGTTGTGCTGCAGCGCGTTGAGACAGGCGTTGGTCGCGATCCGATACAGCCACGTCCGCATCGACGCCCGCCCCTCGAAGTCGCCGTAGCCGCGCCAGGCCCGCAGCATCGTCTCCTGCACCAGATCCTCGGCGTCGTCCACCGAGCCGACCATCCGATAACAGTGCGCGAGCAATTCCCGCCGGTATTGCGCCGTATGTGCGGCGAACTCGTCGATGTCGACCATCGGTGCCCCTTTGTCGGACTACGTCGTTTCGGACCCCGGCTGTGGCATGGAAGTCCTCGAACATGCAGACCGTCCGCGTGCCCGGAACTCATCGGTGCCGGAATTCCGGCACCCCGGCCGATGAGTTCGGCCGTCGCGCCGGTCGGTATCTGAGCAGGCACGCTGCACAGGAAGGAGCATTGTGAGTACACCAAGGTGGTGGCCCCAGTGTGAGGAGATCACCAGTGCGGTCGCGAATACGTTCGACGGGTTTGCCGGTCGCGTAGAGCCGAACACGGAAGCCGAGTACTGGGCGTGCCAGGGTTGTCAGGGTCCATCCGTCCCACCCCGCCCAGGTACGGCGTGTGTGAGCGGACTGACAAGTTCGGTCGAGGCAGGAGAGTGACTGTTGCCGCGAGGGCGATCACAGTGGCGCGACCGTTCCGGAAGTGCACCGGATTCCCGCACCCGCCTGGGATGGCGGCTCGGACTCTACCGGTCGGTCGGGTTTTCGGACGCGGCAGTTGTTTCGCGTTCGCCTGGCAGGCCTCCCGGAAGCGTGCCTACAGTGAAGAGATGTCGCCGTTGGAGGAACGGCACCCGTCCACCGTCACGGACTGGGAGGACGAGCGACGCAAAGCCCGCCTGCGGGATACCGGCCTAGGGCACGGGTGGAAGTCGTTGCGCCGCACCCGGCTGGTGCTGTTGCGGGTCGCCGCACTACTGCTCGCGGGACTCGTGCTGTTCGCCCAGTACTGGGTGCACGACGTCGCGCCGGAGCAGGCCAGGCTGGCGCGCACCGAGCCTGCCATCCTGCCGGTCGCGCTCCCGGCCGACGCCGAGAACTGGGACACCGTCGTGGTCGACATGGTCGGCCTCGGCGGCCTCAATGCCGGCAATACCGCCGCGGCGCTGCCCGCGCTGAGCCGAATGGGCGTCGTGTGGGCCATCAAATACGACAACAGCGGCATCGACACCAGGGTGATAGCCGAGCTGATCATCCGCGCCGCGCAGATGTCGGGACTGAAGAACATCGTGCTGGTCGGGCACAGCATGGGCGGGGTGATCGCGCTGGAGGTCGCCAGGCACATCCACACCGACAGCGACCGCCGCCTGGTGTCGGTGATCCTCGATTGCACGCCGATGGACCTGAACGCGGTGCGCCCGGAAAGCCGCGGCCGGGGCGAGGACATGCTGCGTTGGATGGCGTGGCTGCCCGGCGCGCGGGAGAGCCGCGGGCTGCGCCTGACCGTGGAAACCTACGCGCGCCGCGACCGCTTCTTCGACCGGGGTGGCGCCGGGATGCCGGGTATCAGGGTCGCGAAACTGGGCGGGGTGGTGTCGGATGTGCTGCGCGAGAAGATTTTTTCCCGCGACGCGGCGAGCAACGGCCTCATCGAGTCGCAATTCCTGGCGATCGTGGCAGGCGGCGCGCTCAACGATCTGCGCGCACTGTCGCGCCCCGCGGACGGCAAACCGCGCCCGGCCATCGTCTTCATCCGTCCGCGCAATCCCGACAACGACCGGGTGGTCGACGTCGAATACTCCCACCAGGTGCTGATCGAGCGCGCCGGCGGCGTCGACGGCACGCTGCTGGTGGTGATGGCGCGAAACACCGGCCACGCCAACCCGATGCAGCGGCCCCGCGAATACAACACGGTGATCGAGCAGCAGATTCTGCCGTTCGTGCAGCGCTTCCAGCAGCAGGTCCGTGCGACGGCCAGTGCGGCCGGACCGCGCTGATGGCGCCGGGATAGGGCTCGAATCAGCCTGAAAGTAACCGTATCCGCGCCGGATTTGTCTTGCTTCAATGCCAGAATGCACCAACCACGCACGTTCTTCACCGGCCTCCGTGGCCGCACAATCGCCGCAGTGCTCGTCGCGGCGACCGCTGCGACGCTCGGTCTGGCCGGCTGTGCGAACAGTGACAAGACCTCGGCCACTACCGTCGCCGACGTCCCGCTGCCGACCGAGATTCCCGCGGGCACCAAACTCGTTGTCGCCGACCAGCAGGAGCGGCTGCAATCGGTGCTGCGGTTGTCCGGCGAACTGGATAAGCTGCCGTTCAAGGTCGAATTCGCCAACTTCATCGGCGGGCCCGCGATTCTCGAGGCCTTCCGTGGCGGCGCCGCCGACGTCGCGCCGGTGGGCGATGTCCCGCCGATCCACGCGCTGGCGGCCGGGCAGGACGTACCGATCGTCGCGGCGTACCAGACCAGCGCCAGCGCACTGAAGCTCGCGGTGGCTCCCGGCAAGACCGCAACCACGCTGGCCGATCTGAAGGGCAAGAAGATCGCCTACGCCGAAGGCACCGCCCAGCAGGCTGCGGTGTTGCGCGCGTTGGCCAAGGCCGGGCTGAAAACCGGTGACGTGCAACTGATTCGGTTGCAACTGGCCGAGTTCCTCGACGCGGTGCGTACCGGGCAAGTCGACATCGCACCGCTGATCGAGCCGAACGTCACCCGGCTGCTGCGCACGCCGGGCACCTCACTGATCCCGGACTCCGAGACCACCGGTATCTACGGCGGATTGGCCTACCTGTACGCGCGCCGTGCCGTCGTGCAGGACCCGGCGAAGGCCGCGGCCACCCGCGCATTGGTCGGCGCCTACGTGCGGGCGCACCAATGGGCCAACACCCACCAGGATGAGTGGGCGCGTCGGTATTACGTCGACATCCAGAAGGTCAGCGCCGACGACGCCCAACGCATCGTCGAATCGCTCGGTACTTACACCTTCCCGCACCTGGACCAAGCGCTCATCGACCGCCAGCAAGCGACCATCGATGTCATCGACGGTGCCGGTGAGCTGCCGAAGAAGGTACGCGCCGCAGGCGGTTTCGACCTGCGCTTCGACGCTCCCGTCACCCAGGCCGTCACCGAAAGCGGCGCCGCGTTCGAAGCGAAGGCACGGTGATGGCCACCGTGGATGCCGGTGTACTCGGCCGGTTCGGCCGTGCCCGCACGGCCCCGGCGCCGGTGCTCGCCCGGCGCAAGCCGAGTCGGCCCAGGCTCGGCCCCGGTCGACCGATCCCGTTCGGCATCGCCGTCGGACCGGTGCTGCTGGTGGCCGCCTGGGTGATCGGATCCGCCTCCGGCACGCTGGATCCGGAGACACTGCCCGCACCGTGGACGGTCGCCGAGACCGCGGGTGACCTGATTTCCGATGGCAGACTGCAGTCGAACCTGCTCACCTCCGTCAAACGTGCCGGCGTCGGGCTCGGCCTCGGTGTCGTCATCGGGGTGGTGCTCGCAGTGATCGCGGGACTGAGCCGGATCGGTGAAGCCTTGGTGGACGGGCCGATTCAGATCAAGCGGGCGATCCCGACGCTGGCGCTGATTCCGCTGTTCATCGTGTGGTTCGGCATCGGCGAGGAGATGAAACTGCTCGTCATCACCACCAGTGTGGCGATTCCGATCTACCTCAACACGCATGCGCAGCTGCGCAGCGTCGACTCCAGGTATGTGGAACTCGCGGCGACGGTAGGGCTTTCGCGCTGGGGATTCATCCGGCGGATCGCGCTGCCCGGATCGCTGCCCGGGTTCTTCACCGGCCTGCGGCTCGCGGTGACCATCGCCTGGCTCGCGCTCGTTGTCGTGGAGCAGGTCAATGCCACCAGCGGCATCGGCTATCTGATGACGCAGGCCCGCACCTACGGCCAGATCGACGTGATCGTCGTCGGACTGGTGATCTACGGCCTGCTCGGTTTGTTCGGCGATATCGCCGTGCGCGCGGCGGAACGGAGGGCACTGTCATGGCGGCAGACACTGGCCGACTGAACGTGGTGCGCACCCGCGACCTGTATCGCGGGTTCGGTGACAGGGCGGTCTTGCGCGGCATCGACCTCGATATCGCGCGCGGCGAATTCGTCGCGTTGCTCGGCCGCAGCGGTTCGGGCAAGAGCACCCTGCTGCGGGCGCTGGCCGAATTGGACTACGACGTGCCGGGATCGGGCGAGCTGACCGTGCCGACCGAACGCGCCGTGGTCTTCCAGGACTCGCGGCTGCTGCCATGGATCCGGTTGCTGGACAATGTGACTCTCGGCCTCTCCGGTGCCGGAGCCGCCGATCGCGGGCGCACCGCGCTGGCCGAGGTCGGCCTTGCCGGTCGGGAAAAGGCGTGGCCCAAGGAGCTTTCCGGCGGCGAGCAGCAGCGGGTCGCGCTGGCGCGCTCGCTGGTCAGGGAGCCGCAACTGCTGCTGGCCGACGAACCGTTCGGTGCGCTCGACGCGCTCACCCGCATCAAAATGCATGCGCTGCTGCAGGACCTGTGTGCCGAGCACAAGCCTGCGGTGCTGCTGGTGACCCACGATGTCGACGAAGCCGTGCTGCTCGCCGACCGCGTGCTGGTCCTGGACGAAGGGCGGATCGCGCTGGATCAGCGCATCGACCTGGCACGGCCACGCCGCCACAGCGATCCCGGCTTCACTCGGCTGCGGGAATTGCTGCTGGCCAGCCTCGGCGTCGACACCACGCCACCTCACATCGACGAAGAGAAGAAGGCGTCATGAGCTCACCGCGTCAACTCAGCCTTAATGCGTTCATCTACCCCTCTGGGCATCACGAGGCAGCGTGGCGGCACACCGACAGTCAGCCCGGCCGGATCTACGACGTCGCCTATTACCAGGAGATCGGCCGCACCGCCGAAGCCGCGAAACTCGACGCGGTGTTCTTCGCCGACGGGCCGGCATTGCGTACCAATGTCAAACACAATGCGGGCTCGGGGCTGGAGCCGATCACGCTGCTCACCGCCATCGCCACGGCGACAACCCATCTCGGCTTGATCGCAACCGCCTCGACCACCTACTACGAGCCCTACAACCTGGCCAGGCTGTTCTCCACCCTGGACCACATCTCCGGCGGCCGGGCCGGGTGGAACATCGTCACTACCGGAACCGACCTCGCCGCAGCCAATTTCGGTCTCGCCGAGCATCCGTCGCACGCCGAGCGCTACGCCCGAGCCAGAGAGTTCGTGGATGCGGTCGTCGCGCTGTGGGACAGCTGGGAAGACGACGCGATCGTGCTCGACCAGGCGGCAGGGATCTACGCCGACCCGGACAAGATCCATCCGATCGACTTCGTCGGCGAATATCTGAAGGTGCGTGGGCCGTTCAATGCGCCGCGCACGCCGCAGGGGTATCCGGTGCTGGTGCAGGCCGGGGCGTCCAATGACGGCCGCGCGTTCGCGGGCAAGTACGCCGAAGCGATCTTCACCGCGCATCAGCGCCTCGAAGACGCGCAGGCTTTCTATTCCGATATCAAGGCGAAGGCCAGGGAATTCGGTCGCGATGCCGACCACATCAAGATCCTCCCCGGCATCAGCCCTTTCATCGCCGACACCGAGGCGGCCGCCAAGAAGCTGGAACGGGAGTTCAACGAGCTCACCGTCCCCGAGTACGGCCTGAAGCAGTTGGAGGGCATCGCGGGCAAGAGCCTGCGCCACCTCGCGCTCGACGAGCCGGTGCCCGTCGAATTGTTCAGCGACGCAGGCGATGTCACCGACAACGCCCGTAGCCGCCTGCAGGTCGTCGCAGGCATCGTGCAGCGCGAACGCCCCACCGTCCGCGGCCTGCTGCACCGCCTCGCGGGCGCCCGTGGGCATCGCGTATTCGCGGGCACACCAGAGCAGGTGGCCGACACCATCGAGGAATGGTTCCGTAACGGCGCTGCCGACGGCTTCAACGTGATGCCGCCCTACTACCCCGGCGGTCTGGAGGTCTTCGCGGAAACCGTGGTCCCGATCCTGCAGCAGCGCGGCCTCTTCCGCACCGAATACACCGGCACCACGCTCCGCGACCACTTCGGCCTGCCCCGCCCCGAAAGCCAATTCGCCCGCCGCCCGGCCTTGGCACCTTGAGCGCGCCCGGAGAACTTGACGGTCCCAGTCCAGCTCACACCGGATCAGGCGCGCAGCCGGGGTGAGTCTCCGCCTCGTCGGCACCTGAACTCACCAGCGTGGCAGTCGCCTCGGCCTCGCTTCCGGTGTGAGCACGTCGTGTATCAGTGCATCCCTTCGGTCGGCGTTTGCTGGTCGAAGGTATGCCTGACGAGGAGGTCTCGGCAGGCAGTCACGCCCTGTTCGTTACCAAGCTGATTGTTGCGGGTATGGCGGGTGTGGCATTGATCGCTGGTGCTGCGAGCGGGTGGAGGTGGGTGATCCTTGGTGGCTGCTCGTTGTTCTTCGCCGATTTCGCACTCTGGCTCGTTTGGTACTCAGGGGTTTCACACCTGTGACTCTCGAGCATCCCGAGCCTGGCCCGGTCCCGCAACCACCGTTGTTTTGGTTGGTGCTGGTAACCGTCTGGGGCGTGTTTCCCGGTCTGCTCGCAGTGCTCGCGTGTCGACGGCCACCCGAACGTGCGCTCGATCGTCCACAACTGCCGCCGACCGGACCCGCGAGCGTCTATCGCTGGTGATCTACGGGGCCGTCTTCGATGGCGACAGCGAACGCGCCATAAGCGGTGAGGGCGCAATGTTCGAGTGGAGCGATCACTCCTACCGTGATCTGCTCGCGCGACACGCAGAACACTGCCGACAGCGCAATATCCGACATAGTCCGGACAACCTGTAATGCCGCTGGTCGCGCGGTTGATGCCCGGCCTCGGGTTCGCTCAGCCTAAGCGCTGGGCCGAACACGAGGGTGGGCGTGAATATCGGCAGTGTGGTCTTGGATGAAGCGGCCCGCGGCGCGGAGCGCGTCGGCGGCTTCGGGCAGAAAGGACCAGAAGATGTGGAAGTTGTGGGTATCCACGGGGTAGAGCTCCAAACTGATGGCCACATCGTGGGCGCGGGCGTGATCTGTGAGCCGGTGCGCGTCGGTCAGATGGTTATCGCCAGTGCTGGCCTGGATGAGCATGGGCGGTAGGCCGGTCAAGTCGGCGAGCAGTGGGGCCACGAAGGGGTTGTCGTCGGAATGCCCGGCCAGGTAGTCGCCGATGATGCGCTGATGGAATCGGGCCTGCGCAGGTTCGGGTGCGGGCTCGGACTCTGAGTGCTCGGGACAATGCAGATCGATACCGGGGCAGAGCAGTACCGCCGCGGCGGGCATCGGAAGCTGCTCTTCCCTGATCCGGAGCAAGGTGCACAGGATCAGGTGCGCGCCGATCGAATCGCCGGTCAAGGTGATCCGGCCGGGATCGGTGCCGGTTTCCAGCAGCCAGCGGTAGCCGCGCAGGGCATCCTCGACCGCAGCCGGGTAGGGGTGCTCGGGTGCGAGGCGGTAGTCCAGCACGAGGGTGGTGGTGTTGGCGGCAACTGTCAGCGCACCCGCGAGCGCGCGGTAGCCGAAGGCCGATCCGGCGATGTAGCCGCCACCGTGCAGATAGAGCACGGTCCCGGCATCGGGGCGAGCGGGTGTCAGGAGCAGACTCGATACCCCGCCGGCGGTGATCGGCCGGATCGAGATCTCCGGCGGTGCCGGGAACTGCGCGTGTAGATCCTCGTATGCCGTACGCATCGCGTGGAGTTCGGCGTCGACCGCACCTAAGAGCTCCCAGTAGCGGGTGATGTGAGCCAGCAGTTCTCCACCGACCGCTCGCGTCGCCACCACCGCCTCGTCGACCCCCTCGAGGATGCGGCGGGCTCGGTCCAGCAGCGCCTCGCCCGCCAGCGTGAGTTCCACCTGATGGGTGGTGCGGCGCAGTAGGTCACAGCCGATGAGTCGTTCCAGCGCGCGAATCTGCCTACTCAAGGCCGGCTGCGAAACGTAGAGCCGGGCGGCGGCCCGGCCGAAGTTGAGCTCCTCGGCCACCGTGACGAACGCCCGGAGGTGGCGCAGTTCGATCGCGTCCGGCGTGGTCGGCGCAACGGACACACTCTCATCCGACTGGGAACTCATCTCAGCAGTATTGCCGATTCATCGCCCCCGCGGTCATGCCGTACTCGCAAGACTGCCATGCGCATTCGGACCTTCCCTGCCGTACTCCCGGGGTGCCAACGTTGGCCTATGCCTTCCGCACCAGCACCGTGCCGGGTCGCCGAGTTGCACCTGCGCACCACCGTCGAAGACCGGAGCGCCAGGGTCTATTGGCCCGGTCCCACCGGCCCGCCGCCGCGGCCGCTACTGCTGCAATTCGAGATCGGCGGCCCGGAACCAGCAGACGATTTCGACGCATTGTGCCGAAGACTCTGCCGCAGCCACGATTTCGTCGTGCTATCGGTGCGCTACGGGCCGCGTTCCGGACAGGCTCCGGCGATCGTCTCCGATGCGATGCACACCCTGGAGTGGGCCGCCGACCACGCATCCGCACTCGACGCCGACCCGGCCCGGTTGCTCGTCGAAGGCCGCGGCTCGGGCGGCGCTCTCGCCGAATCGGTCCGCCGCCGTACTCAGGAGTTCGGCTGGCCACCCCTACTACCTCCACTGCCCTTTCCCTGACTTCAGGAGATTCACAACATGATTCATCGCAGCATTCTGATCTCCGGCGCGAGCATCGCCGGGCTGACGTTCGCCCACTGGCTGAGCCGGTACGGATTCCAGGTGACCGTCGTGGAACGAGCGCCCGCTCCTCGTCCCGGCGGCCAGGCCGTCGATCTGCGCGGCGTGGCCAAGGAGGTGGCCGAGCGGATGGGTGTACTGCCTGCCATCGAACGAGCGCGCGTGTACGAGCGCGGACTGGCCTATGTCGATGCCGACGGTAAATGGAAGGCGAGCATGCCTGCGGAACTGTTCGACGGTGCGGGCGCGGTCGCCGAGATCGAGATCCTGCGCGGCGATCTCACCGATATCCTGTACGCGTCCAGTCGCAGCGGCGTCGAGTACCTGTTCGGTGATTCCATCACCGAACTGCGGGAAACACCCGACGGCGTCGTGGTCGACTTCCAGCGCCACGCATCACGCGCCTTCGACCTGGTCGTGGGTGCTGACGGCCTGCACTCGAACGTGCGCAAGCTGGCTTTCGGACCTGAGTCCGAATTCGTCCACCACCTGGGTGCGTACCTGGCGTACTTCACCGTGCAGGTCGAGGGGCTGCAGCTCGAAGACTGGTTTGTCATGCACAACGCCCCCGGCGGCCTACTTGCCGCGATCCGGCCCGAGGGGCCGAACAGCGCCAAGGCCATGTTCGGCTTCACCGCGACCGATCTGGTCTACGACCGCCACGACCGGCTGGGCCAGCAGCGGATTCTGCGCGATCGGTTCGCTGAAATGGGTTGGCACACACCGCAATTGCTGAGTTCGATGGGTCAGGCGCCGGATTTCTTCTTCGACAGCATCAGTCAGACCCGCATCGATCGATGGTCACGCGGACGCGTCGCGCTGATCGGGGACGCTGGGTATTGCGGCTCACCGCTGTCCGGCAACGGCACGGCAATGGCGATGGTCGGAGCGTATGTCCTGGCCGGGGAGCTGGCTCGAAGCCGCGACGACTATTCGACCGCGTTCACCCGTTATCAGGAAGTACTGCGCCCCTACGTCACCGAATGCCAAAAGCTGCCGCCCGGCGGTGTCAACGGCTTCCTGCCCGCCAGTCGCGCTGCCATCGCCATGCGTAACCTGTCGGTCCGGGCGATGACCTCCGCACCGTTGCGCGCAATGATGGCCAAGTCGCTTCAGAAGGCCGACGCCATCAGCTTGACGGACTACCGCGAATTCGAATCGGTCGCCGCCGGACATCATTGAACAGCCGAATGCGTTCTCGGGCGCTGAGCATGCCGGGTGCGGCTCAGAATATCGAACGGTCGCGGCACACCGAACGGTCGCGGTCGCCGCGCCCCGCTCCGCCGTCGACAACGAGCTCGGCAATCGCCGCGCGGCTCGTCGGTAGGTAGCCCCCGGCCCGAATTACCTACAGACGACAGATTCCCCGCCGCCCGGGCGCACCTACTGTCGAAATCCATTGTCACCGCATAACACTGAGCCGACACGGAGTCCCCATGCCTTACTTCACCGCCGCCGACGGAACCGAACTTGCCTACGAGGACTACGGCACGGGCACGCCGCTGGTGTTCCTGGCGAGCTGGGCGCTCAACGCCGACATGTGGGAATACCAGGTCCCCTATTTCCTCGAGCAGGGGTACCGGTGCGTACTGCTCGATCGGCGCGGGCACGGCCGTTCCGATCGACCGTCGAGCGGATACGATGCCGACACTCGCGCCGACGACGTAGCCACCTTGATCGATCACCTCGACCTGCGTGACATCATGCTGGTCGCGCACTCGGCAGGCGGCGGCGAAGCCGTCCGCTACCTGGCCAGGCACGGACGCGACCGGGTTGCCGGACTGGTGCTGCTCGCCACCACCCTGCCGTATCTCGAACTGACCGAAGACAATCCCGAGGGTGTGCCCGCCGCGCTGTGCGATGCCACCGTCGCCGAGCTGCGCCGCGATCGCCCCAACTGGTTCGCCCGCCGCGCCCAAGCCTATTTCGCCACCCAGTTCAACGCCGTGTCCGCGGCGGTGATCGACAACGAGGTCCGCCGCTGTTTGTCCGCGGCACCGTTTGCCCTGACCGCGGTGTGGCAGGCCACCTTCGCCACCGATTTCCGTCCCAACCTGCGCCAGCTGAGCGTGCCCACGCTCATCGTGCACGGCGGCGTCGACCAGTCGGCGCCGGTCGATCGCACCAGTCGGCGGGTCGCGAAACTGTTGCCCCACGCCGACTTCCGCGAATATCCGACCGCCGGGCACGGCCTCTACATCACCCACGCCGAGCAGCTGAACAACGATATCCACGAATTCCTTGTCGACCAGGCGACGGTCGCACCCGACCGCGGTTGACGTCTGATTGTCGCTGATGCGGGTCCAGACTGCCCGATAGACCTGCGCCGACTTCACCAAATCGCCGAATACTCGCCGATACCACCCGCTGACCGCACCGCGCGGGTGCTCGTCGAGCACTGCCCACAGCCACCGGAAGCAACCACCGCGAACAGAAACATCCGCACATGCCGCCTATCGGGCGGCTCGCCAGACACACCAACATGCCGATTATGTGATGGTTCGTCTGCATCACACGAAACGTCGGCGCGCGTGTTGGGTGACTCGGCAGCTACCGCGAGGCTGGGGGCAGGAGCCGGCCGCTGAGGACGGGACGGTCGATGCGGGCATCTTCTTCAGGCACCCCGACGCCGAGGTTCTCTGCAAGCCTGTAGAACATTCCGCGGGATCCCAAGGGGCCGTATTCGTGGCCGTATTCGTCTTCTTCGAGTCGGGCGCCGAGGGCCTGCATCTCGGTGTCGAAGCGGTGCGGGTCACTGCCCGTCCGTTTGAAGATGTCGGTGGTGCGGAGTCCGGTGATGAGGCGGCCGTCCTCGGCGTATTGGAACACCACTCCCGGTTTCATGGTGGCGTGCAACTCCAGTGCCGCGGTTCCGATCGAGGCGCGCAGCATCAGTCCCCGGTCATCAAGGGATTTCCAACTACCGTGCTCCTCAACCCAGGCCCAGCTTCTGTAATGCCCTGCGGTGACGACATATCCGTCGGATGTGTAGAGAAGGTTGCCCAGCTCGTAGTGGAAGTCATCCGGCCCGCGCATCGCCACCGTGTCTTGGTCGACGCCCATCCGCTCCAGAAGCTCCCGGGCGTTGATCTGACGCGCGAAGGTGAGGCTGACCAGCGGCAGATCCGTGTCGTACATCCACCCGAGGCCACCAGTCGTGGTGTTCACGACGCCCCCGGTTCGTTGATCGCGATCAAGGTCGGGAAACACAGTCCATGATCATGAAACCAGGCGTCGTCATCAGCTGAAGCGGTCACAGCGGCTGACACTGCCATGAGCCACCGACATCCATGGCCGGGCCGCCCGGGACCGTCGTCTAGTAGCGACGGCCACTCGGCGGACAAGCCGGTTCCACGCGCCGGGCTGTTTGCGGGACTCGATGGAAGTCCAACGTCCGGAAGTGCCGCTGACCGCGCCGTCCGAATCGGCCAGCTTGGGGGAGTGGTGCGATTCGGCGGTGTCAAGAACGATCGTGACCTCACAATTCGCCGATGCGACATCTAGCATGGGCAGACCGCCGTCGAAATTCACTGACAAACGACGTCACAGCTCACCGATGTAGCCACGCCATCTGGGCGGTCGGCCATCGGCACGCGATACGGACGATTAGACCAGGTATAGGGGTGGCCGCACGTTGCTAGGCCGCTCGAGGCGATCACGGTTCAGCAATGCGAAGAAGCCGGGGGCGTTGTCATCCGGCGCGTTGAGCAGCCGGTGACGAAGAACGACAAAGTCGCGTGCCCGGCACCGGGCAAGACAATCCGCCTGTGGTGCGTCGGATCCCAACGCCCGCGGGGTCGAACGTCGCGCCGACGAGCGCCAGCTCGACCACCACCTGATCATGGTCGTCGGTGCCGAAGTTGCCCCGAGGGCAATGTGCCGAATTCCGGGTTCGGCCGGCGGCGCCAGGTGCGGTTCGCGGTCAGCGGACGCGGGTGCCGAGGAGGTGGCGGACGCCGCCGATGAACAGTTGCAGGCCGAAGTCGAAACGGGCGGTGGCGTCGGGGGTTTCGTCGAGGGGGGAGGCGTCGTCGGGGAGGGCGCCGACCGAGTCCATTTGCATCCTGGACTGTTCGTCGACTGTTTGGCCGAGGACGTAGTACAGCAGGGTGTAGGCGGCCAGTTCGGCTTCGTGCCGGGGCATGCCTGCGCGGATTGCCGCGCTCACCAGGCGTTCCCGGCCTTTGTTCGTGGTGAGACGGGAGGCGTAGGTGGCCGAGACCAGTTCGGCGCCGTCGCGGTAGGCCAGCAGGCAGTTGCGCAGCCGATGCGCCAGTTCGGTGATCTGGCCCGACCATTCGATCGCGTCGATCGGCTCGTCCATCGGCGCGAGAATCTTGTCGGCGACCGCGCCGAGCAACGCCTGTTTATTGGGGAAATGCCAGTACAGGGCCCCGGGCTGCACTTGTAGTGAGCCCGCGAGTCTGCGCATGGTCAGATCGGCGAGACCGTATTGGTCGAGAATGGCGACAGCGCCGTCGACCACGTCCGCCCTGTGCAGTTGCACCCGGATTCCTTCCCCGTCGTGTTTTGACTCACTCTTACCATTACCCTAGCCTGAACACCGTTCAAGTTGCACGGCCACCTGGGGTGAACCCCAGCGGATAGACCGTGTACTGCACCGGACGAAGGGATTCGTGCAGTGACCCAGGCACCCGTTCAGACCGATATCTTGGCCATTGCCCGCGAGCAGGTGCTCGAGCGTGGTGTCGGCCTGAGTCAGGAGCAGACCCTAGAGGTGCTGCGGCTCGGCGACGATCGGCTCGAAGACCTACTGGCCCTCGCGCACGAGGTGCGCATGAAGTGGTGCGGCCCCGAGGTCGAGGTCGAGGGCATTATCAGCCTCAAGACCGGCGGCTGCCCGGAAGACTGCCACTTCTGTTCCCAGTCCGGCCTGTTCCAGTCGCCGGTGCGCGCCGCCTGGCTCGATATTCCCAGCCTCGTCGAGGCGGCCAAGCAGACCGCCAAGTCCGGCGCCACCGAGTTCTGCATCGTCGCCGCTGTCCGCGGCCCGGACGAGCGGCTGATGGCGCAGGTCGCCGCGGGTGTCGAGGCCATCCGCAACGAGGTCGACATCCAGGTCGCCTGTTCGCTGGGCATGCTCACCCAGGAGCAGGTCGACCAGCTGGCCGCCATGGGCGTGCACCGCTACAACCACAACCTGGAGACCTCCCGTTCGCACTTTCCGAACGTGGTCACCACGCACAGCTGGGAAGAGCGCTGGGACACCCTGCGCATGGTGCGCGAAGCGGGCATGGAGGTGTGCTGCGGCGGCATCCTCGGCATGGGCGAAAGCCTGGAGCAGCGCGCCGAATTCGCCGCCGATCTCGCGAAGCTCGATCCCGACGAGGTCCCGCTGAACTTCCTCAACCCGCGCCCTGGCACCCCTTTCGGTGACCTCGAAGTGCTGCCTGCCTCCGACGCGCTGCGCGCTGTCGCCGCGTTCCGACTCGCGTTGCCGCGCACCATGCTTCGCTTCGCCGGCGGCCGCGAGATCACCCTCGGCGACCTCGGCGCCAAGCAGGGCATCCTCGGCGGCATCAACGCCGTCATCGTCGGCAACTATCTGACCACCCTCGGACGGCCCGCCGAAGCGGACCTGGATCTGCTCGGCGAGTTGAAGATGCCCATCAAAGCGCTCAACGAAACGCTCTGACCCGCCCGCCTTGCGACGAAAGGGGCAGGCGCGATGAGTACTGTCATGGATATGGACGAGCGCTACAACCCGTTCACCGGTAAGCGGATCGTGCCGGGTCTGGATGACCCGGTGCCGACCGCTGCCGCGCTGGGGCTGGAACCGCCGCGCTTCTGTGCGGAGTGCGGTCGCCGGATGGTCGTGCAGGTGAGCCCGGACGGCTGGTGGGCGAAGTGTTCACGGCACGGGGTGCTCGACTCGGCGAGTCTGGAACGCCGCTAGTGGTGGCGGGTGCGGCGGGGATCCGGCGTGAGGTGCGCGCGGCGGTGGTCGTCGGTGTCGCGGTGTTGCTGCTCAGCGTGCTCGGCGGTGTCGTGTGGGGTTGGCTGGCCCCGACCGAGCAGCTGCTGGTGGTCCAGCCCGGCCGTGGCTCCACACTGACCGGGGAGAGCGTGCATCAGTTCGACGCGCTCGCGATCTTCGTGTGCATCGGCGCGGTGACCGGCGTGCTGTCCGCGGTGGGCGCGTGGCGGTGGCGTGCGGTGCGCGGGCCGATTGTGCAACTCGGGCTGCTGGCCGGGTCTCTCGCCGGTGCGTTCGCGATGTCCTGGGTGGGCGAGCAGCTCACCCGATGGCAGCATCCGCGTCCGCACGATCCGCCCGTCGGGCAGATCGTGGTGCTGCCTACGGAGGTGAGCAGCTGGCTGGCATTGATCGTGCAGCCGCTGCTGGCGTCGCTGGTGGTGTTGTTCGTCGCCGCGCTCTACCCGTCGGACGATCTCGGCACCGGAAGCAGCGGCCCATTCGGGGCGACCCCGCCGGTCGGTGATCGATCCTTCTCCGGGGCAAGCGTTTACCGGTCGTACGTCGCCGAGCATGCGGGTAGTGGGGCCGTCCCACACGGCGAGTACGGGCCGGCCCGGGAGCCCGGATCCGGTTCGATGCCGGGGTCTCGCCCCACCTACTGACGCGGTGGCCGAACTGTTGCCTGCGGGTCGGTGCCGAAATACCACGACAACCTAGAATTGTGGGGACACGCTCTGCGTTCAGAGAGGAACGGGTCGTGGCGTTCGTCGGTAACGGGCCAGTCGTCGAGGAGCTCGACGCGAAGTTCTGGCGGGTGGCCGCGCCGCTGGTCTATCACGGTGCGGACGAGGAATTCGTTATCCCCGAAGGCTTCCGCACCGATTTCGCGTCGGTGCCGCGTGCGTTCGTCTGGTTGATACCCCGCTACGGCGCCTACACCAGAGCCGCGATTCTGCACGACTACCTGCGTAGCTCCGGCATGGTGGGCGTGGCCGACGCGGACGGCATCTTTCGGCGCGCGCTGCACGAGGCGGGCGTTTCGGTGCCGCGTCGCTGGATGATGTGGGCCGCAGTACGTCTGGGCAGCCGCCTGCGTGGCGCAGGCCCGCTGGATATTGCCCGCTTTGTGCTGATCGCCGCGCTGGCAGTCCCGTTCCTCGCCATTCCGGCGACCGTCGTACAGCTGTTTCTCATTCTGTTCTGGCTGGTGGAGCTGCTGTTCTGGGGCGTGGCCGCCATCGGGCGCCGCGCGCCGGCGCCGCCACCGCCCACGCCGCAGATGAAGACGGCCTGACCTGCCGGGCGGCGGCCGACGATATCGCCGCGACATCGCGGTCGGCGCTGTGTGCGAGTGTTTGTGCTGCATCGCGTGCCCGAGTCGAATCGACAGGTGCGTTGTGCCGACACTCGCGATTCGCGGGACGCGCCTCGAGGTTTCGTGGCCGATCCGGCGCCAGCTGCTGTCGGCGAATTGACCGAATCTTCCGGTCCGGAATCGATCTCCCACCCTTCCAGCTGCACGTTCATTGGATCCGATGGTGGAGTCGTCCATCGGCGGGCGGCAAGCTGCCATGCTCGATGCAGGTCGGAGGCGCTCGCTCCGACGCCGAGCCCGCCGGTTCGGCAGTCTGTGTCCGACATCGATCTCTAGCAGAGCCAAAGCTCGGTCCGCTCCGAATATGCCTACGGTGCCACGGGTTCCGAACGCGGCCCTGACACGGCGGATGCCACCGCTTCCGAGAACGCAGGGGGTTCTTCGGAATCGGCGATATCCGCGGCCGCGGCGCCGGCCGATAGGGGCATCGGCCGGCGCCGCCATTGCTCGATGTCCGATTCGAGCAATGGCGGCACCGTCATGACGGGTGCGGAGGACGGCAGCGACCTGAAGGCGCGACCGCGGCTGAGTCGCACCCACGACAGTGTCGAGTGCGGGTGGGCGCCGCACGTATGTCATCCATGCGAATAGGTCGACGCTCGAAGGCGTTGCACTTGCAGATAAATGAGTGGAGTGCCGACTGCTGCCGCCGCTACCGTGGATCGGCAGTCGTTTCGACGGTGGGAAGGAGGTGTTGGCAATGAACGAACGTAACCAGGCGCTGGTGTTGGCGGGGATATACCCGGAGCACCGTGGGGAGCGGCCGGATTTGGTGGCGTGGCGGCGGCGCGCTGCGCTGCGCCGGTCCAGTGCTGCGCAACCTGTTCCCAGCAAGCGGCAGTATCGCCGGACGCGGAAACATAAGAATCGGTCGCAGGATTCGTGACGCGGCGGTATTCGATAGGACTGTCGACCGCTGACGGCTCACCGGTGATGGGTGACTGCTGACAGCTGACCGGTGTCGGCTGGTCCGGTGACGGCCGACAGTGACGGGTCGACTGCTGACGGTCGCCAGGTGACCACTGATGGGCGACGGCTGATTGGTGACCGCTGACCGCTGACCGCCGACGGCGGAGGTCGCCGAGTCGGGTGCGGTCCGCGTTCGGGGGAACGCGGCCATGACCGCTGTTCGGGGGCGACTGGACAGTCAGCCGTGCCGGGCCCAGACTCGGATGATAAGTAGTGTCGCCGGTGGGGTGCAGAATGCGTGATGACTGGTGCCCGAGTGTGGCCGAGCGGGTCGATCAGCTGTTCGCGACGTTTCACGCGCGGACGGAACCGGAGCGGTCCGGCGACGAAGTGGCTCGGGAGCTGACGCGGCGGGTGGGGTTCCCGGTATCGGCCGGGGTGTTGAAGGCGTTGCGGCGCGGGGTTTCCGATGGCGATCCCGCGGTCCTGGTCGCGTTGGCGGGCTATTTCGGTGTTCCCGGATGCTATCTCACGGATTCCGGTCCAGAAGTCATAGTGCTGCATCGGAATTTGGAGCTGTTGCGGAGCATTCGTGCGGCCGGTGTCACCCGGTTGGCGTTGCGTGGTGGCGGTGCCCTGCGTGCGGATGCCGACCTGTCCGCCCTGGTGCGGGCGCTGGATGCCCTGTGAGTCCCGATCCGCGGAGGGATCCGATCATCGAGCAGCTGTGGCGGATGGCGGAATTGCTCGCCGTCCCACTGCCGTGGACCCTGGCGGCATTCATAGAGCGGGCCGAAGCTGTGACAGGCAAGCGAATTCGGCTATTGCCGGTGGCGGGTCTGCACACCGAGGGAGCACCGTGCGGGCTGGTCTTGGAACGCCCGGCCGAGATCGTCATCGCCTGTGACGCAGCGGCTTCGGATGCGGATGTCGGTCATATCGTTCGGCACGAGGTGGGACATCTGCTGTTGAACCAGATCGGTGGCGCGCCGGACCGGTCGATGACCGAAGCCGTCGAGGCCCTGTTTCCCGAATTCGACCGCGATGAGGTGCTGCACGTTCTCGGACCACAGGATCGCGGCGACGAAACCGTCCGACAGTGCACCGTCCCGCCATGCTGATTGCCGCCCGGTAGCCGGGCGGCCATTCGGCCCGCGGTACCGGGTGCCCGACAGGGTGCGCTGAGACTGCTGTCCGCGGGGTTGCCTGCGGGCCTGTGACGCGTAGTCGGTTTTCGTGTCTTTGGCCTGCCTGCATCTTGCGATAGCGGCCGCGAACCACGGTCCGGCATCCGGTCTGCCGGGTGTCGGACCACCTGCGGCGCAGCGGCGTGAGTGGGGGGTGTCGGCCACCAACCACCCGACCCACAGGCGGCGGTCAGGTCGGCGGGCGCAACGCCGCGAATTCGTCGGTGACGCGGAGGCCGGAGTCGGTGAAGCGGTACACCGCGGCGGGCCGACCACCCGCGCGGCCGGGGGCTGCGGTGGCGCCGGTGGGAGTGATGACCCTGCGCCGGGTCAGGACTCGTTGCAGGTTCGTGGTGTCGACGTCGTAGCCGAGTGCGGCGCAATAGATTTCGCGCAGGGTAGACATGGTGAAGCGGTCGGGAGCCAGGGCGAAGGCAATGTTGGTGTAGGAGAGTTTCGCGGCGAGTCGGGTGCGGGCGTGGTCAACGACCGTGCCGTGGTCGAAGGACATATCGGGCAGGGCGGAGACCGGGTGCCACGCGGTGTCGGAGGGCAGCTGTGGATCCGCGGTCAGCGGGACGAGTCCGAGGTAGGCCGAGGCGATGCGGCGCGGGTGGGGGACCCGGTCCGGCTTGCTGAAGACCGACAACTGCTCCAGGTGGGTCAGCTCGCGTACGTCGACCTTTTCGGCGAGCTGGCGCCTGGCCGAGTCGTCGAGGTCTTCATCGTCGCGCAGTCGGCCGC
This sequence comes from Nocardia sp. NBC_01009, assembly GCF_045208035.1. NCBI lineage: Bacteria > Bacillati > Actinomycetota > Actinomycetes > Mycobacteriales > Nocardiaceae > Nocardia > Nocardia sp. NBC_01009. Next base: position 3,626,117 of record NZ_CP108695.1, read on the forward strand.
CCGGTAGCGACCAGGTGCCCTTCTGTGGGTCGAGTGCGCGCTGCCACAGCAGCACGGCGAGTTCGGTTCGTTGGTCGGGTGGGCAGCGTCGGATGACCTCGCCGGAGCGCTCTGCGGGGCCGGGAACTGCGGTGATATCGGAGGGGAAGCGCCGGACCTGGAACACCGCGGTGAGCGATTCGTGGATGGTGTTACTATGGGGCACGTTTTCGATTATAAGTCGAAAACCTGGTTTGGTGCGAATTCGGCGGTATTGCCGAGCGCATGGAGGAAGGAGCCACCATGGCGACGATGGGAGCAGAGCTCGCAACCGCGCCTGGCACCACGCTGATGGAGCAGGTCACCGACGGGCCCTCGGGATTCACCGGCGTCGAGGGGACGCCCGAGTGGGCGCAGGAGATCAAGCGATTGGCGCGCGAGCGCAACGCCACGATTCTCGCGCACAACTACCAGCTGCCCGAGATCCAGGACGTGGCCGATCATGTCGGGGACTCGCTGGCGCTGTCTCGGATCGCGGCCGAGGCGCCCGAGGACACCATCGTGTTCTGTGGCGTGCATTTCATGGCGGAGACGGCCAAGATCCTCAGCCCCGAGAAGACCGTGCTGATTCCGGACCAGCGGGCAGGCTGCTCGCTCGCCGATTCCATCACCGCGGACGAATTGCGTGCATGGAAGGCTGAATTCCCGAACGCCGTCGTCGTGTCGTATGTGAACACCACGGCCGCGGTGAAGGCACTCACCGACATCTGCTGCACCTCCTCGAACGCGGTGGACGTGGTCGCCTCGATCGACCCGGACCGCGAGGTGCTGTTCCTGCCGGACCAGTTCCTCGGCGCACACGTCAAGCGCGTCACCGGTCGCGAGAACATGCAGATCTGGGCGGGCGAATGCCACGTGCACGCGGGCATCAACGGTGAGGAACTGCAGGAGCAGGCCCGCACCCACCCGGACGCCGAACTGTTCGTGCACCCCGAATGCGGTTGCGCCACTTCGGCGTTGTACCTCGCGGGTACGGGTTCGTTCCCGGCCGACCGGGTGCACATCCTGTCCACCGGCGGCATGATCGATGCGGCCAGGGCCGCCAAGTCGAGCCAGGTGCTCGTCGCCACCGAGGTCGGCATGTTGCACCAGCTGCGCAAGGCCGCCCCCGGCATCGACTTCCAGGCCGTCAACGACCGGGCGTCGTGCAAGTACATGAAGATGATCACCCCGGCCGCGCTGCTTCGGGCCTTGGTGGAGAACCGCGACGAGGTGCACGTCGATCTGGAAACCGCTGCGCTGGCGCGTAACTCGGTACAGCGCATGATCGAGATCGGCAACCCGGGCGGTGGGGAATGAATGCCGCTCGCGCGATGCTGGAAACGGTTGCGCTGGAATATGATCCGGTGCGCCGGCGGACCGACATCGGTAATCGGGCACGCGTGCTCGTCCGGAGCGGCAGGAGCAAATGACGATCGCGCCGCCCCGGATCGACTGGGAGGCCGACGCCGACCTGATCGTGATCGGCGGCGGTGTCGCCGGTCTGACCGCGGCGCGCACCGCGTCGCTGCGTGGCCTCCGGGTGCTCATCCTCAGCAAGGGCGGAGCGACCGACACCTCTACCCAGTACGCCCAGGGCGGGATCGCTGTCGTCGCGCCGCACGGGGATTCGGTGGAGTCGCATGTGGACGACACCGTCGAGGCCGGTGCCGGGCTTTGTGATGTCGATGCGGTGCGGTCGATCGTCGAAGGCGGTCAAGACGCGATCGCCGCGCTGACGGACCTGGGTGCGGTATTCGATCTCGGTCGCGACGGCCAGATTTCGCGCACCCGCGAGGGTGGGCACAGCACTCGACGGATCATCCACGCCGGCGGCGACGCCACCGGCGCTGAGGTGCAGCGTGCACTGAACGCGGCCGGCCTTCCGGTCCTCTTCGGGACCGCGGCACTGGAGATCGTCACCGGTCCCGGCGGCGTGCAGGGCGTGATCGCAGTGTCCGAGCGCGGATTCGGGGTCGTGCACGCACCGGCGGTGCTGCTGGCCACCGGCGGGCTCGGCCAGCTGTACGCCCTCAGTACCAACCCGCCCGGGGCGACCGCGGACGGTATTGCGCTGGCGCTGTGGGCCGGAGCGACTGTGGCCGATCTCGAATTCGTCCAGTTCCATCCGACGGTGCTGTACACACCGGGCGGGACCGGTCGCAGGCCGCTGATCAGCGAGGCCGTCCGCGGCGAGGGCGCGACACTGGTGGATTCCGAAGGCAATTCGGTGACCGCTGGGGTGCACCCCCGTGGTGATCTGGCACCGCGTGACGTGGTGTCGCGGGCCATCGCGGCGCGGATGCGGGCACTCGGCGCCGACCATGTGTATCTCGATGCCAGGTCCATCGACGGATTCCCGCAACGGTTTCCGACGATCACCGCCTCCTGCCTGGCCGCGGGCATCGATCCCCGCACCGACCTCATCCCGGTCGCTCCTGCCGCGCACTACCAATGCGGCGGGGTGGTCACCGACACACACGGTCGTACCGCCGTCCCCGGCTTGTACGCGGCGGGTGAGGTAGCGCGAACCGGCCTGCACGGCGCGAATCGGCTGGCCTCCAACAGCCTGCTCGAGGGGCTCGTCGTGGGCGAACGCGCCGGGGCGGCCGCGGCAGAACGCCTCGGCGAGGAAGTGCCCATCACCGAAATCCCGCTCCGCGCCGTACCTCGCGTCGATCGAATGCTGGTGCAACAGTTGATGACCGCCCACGGCTCCGTCGTCCGCGATGCCGCCGGTCTGTCCGATGCGACACGCAGGCTGGAGCACGCGGTGCTGCATCGAGTGACGCGGACGGGCCATGGTTCCGCCGGTTCGGCGGTGCGTGACAGCAGTGCGGCCCCGAGCGGTGCGGCGGCGATCGATCCGTCGATGGACGATGTCGCGGCGATTCCCGCCGATCGGGCGGTGCAAGACGGTCGTGGGGTGCGCAATGGCGTGGCGGTGCACGATAGCGCCGCCGAGCACAAAGACGCGTCCGCACCGAATGGCGTCGTGCCGCTACCCGGCCCTGCGCACGGCTCGCCCAGCAGCATTGCGGCGCAACGCATCGCCGAGTTCGAGGACGCCGCGCTCACCTTGACCGCCCGAGTGCTGCTGCTGGCCGCCGCGGCCCGCACCGAGAGCCGCGGTTGCCACACCCGCTCCGACCATCAGGAGCCGACCGAACGCCAGCAACACAGCGTCGCATTCCGCCTGGGCTCCGAGGGCCAACCGGTCCCGGCCCCCGACGGATTCGCCGTCGCCGACCCCTGGCCCCGAGACTCCCTCCCGAGCGCATCGTGACCGCCGGGGCGATCAGTGGCACATGGTTGCGGCACAACGCGGGAAGCGCCCGCGATGGTGTGCCACTCACCTCGGCTCGGGGCCTCGAATACTGCCCGCTGCGGGCGTGGAGAGTAGGAGTGCAGTGATGAGTTCGGATAGTGGGCTCGAGCGGGGCGAGGTGCTCGCGCTTATTCGTACGGCGTTGAATGAGGATCTGCGGTACGGGCCGGACATCACCACTGCGGCAACTGTTCCCGCGGATGCGGTGGTGAAGGCATCGGTGGTATCGCGGCAGCCGGGAACGGTCGCCGGGCTCGATGTCGGGTTGCTCGTCCTCGACGAGGTGATCGGGGCAGGGAACTACGAGGTCACCGACCGAGTGGCCGATGGCACCCGGGTGACACCGGGGCAATCGGTGCTCGGACTGGTTGCACCGACGCGCGGCCTGCTCACCGCCGAACGCACCATGCTGAATCTGGTCTGCCACCTGTCGGGCATCGCGACGGCCACCGCCGCGTGGGTCGACGAGGTCGCCGGCACGAAATGCCGGATCCGCGACAGCCGTAAGACATTGCCCGGCCTGCGCGCCCTGCAAAAGTACGCGGTGCGGGTAGGCGGGGGAGTGAACCACCGAATGGGTCTCGGCGACGCCGCGCTGATCAAGGACAACCACGTGGTCGCTGCCGGTTCGGTGGTCGAAGCGCTGCGCGCGGTCCGCGCCATGGCCCCCGACATCGCCTGCGAAGTCGAGGTCGACAGCCTCGAACAACTGGACGCGGTCCTGGCCGAAAACGTGGAACTCGTCCTGCTGGACAACTTCCCGCTCTGGCAGACCCAGGCCGCCGTCCAGCGTCGCGACGCCGAGGCCCCGCAGACCCGACTCGAATCCTCCGGCGGCCTGACTCTCGACGACGCCGCCGACTACGCCCGCACCGGCGTCGATTACCTCGCGGTGGGCGCACTCACCCACTCGGTGCGAGTGCTCGACCTGGGCTTGGATATGTAGGCGGACCGTCCGTGGCCGAGCCCGCATCACATCGCCGACGCGCGTCCGCTCAAGCCGTGAGTTCACGCTCGAGCGGGGTGCGGAAGCGGGGGATGGCGCGGATATCGCCGAACCAGCCGGTGGTGCGGGCGACTTCGGCCTCGATCATGGCCGAGGCGTCGGAGCCGACGTCTTCCAGCAGGCGGTAGGCGATCTCGCCGTCCTTGCGCTGCGCCCAGCCGCCGACGATGCGGCCGTCGCACCAGATGGTGGGTCCGATATTGCCGTTGCGGTCGAACAGGGCCGGTGCGTGCGGGCCCAGATACCAGTCGCGGGATTGCCAGCCCATCGGGGTGGGGTCGAGGGCGGGCAGCAGCGAGACCCAGGGGTCGGGGGTGGGGACGGGCTCCAGGTCGTCGGCGAGCAGGATGCCGGTGACGCCGTCCAGGTCGACCTCGACGGTATCGAGGAGGGCGAGAGCCTTGCGGACATCGCCGAGGGACCAGCCGGTCCACCATTTGATATCTGCAATGGGGGCGGGGCCGAAGGTCGACAACCACTTTCGGACCAGTTCGGCGCGGGCGTGGTCTGCGGGCATCGTCGCGACACCGTCGGGCAGCCACGATTCCACCGGCGCCCAGCTGTATTGGCTGCTCGTCCAGCTGCCGTTCGGGCGACCGCGCACGATGCGGCCTTCGACACCGAGGATCACGAGCACCCAGGTGGTGATGCTGGTCGGCTTCGAATATGCCTTCCCCGGCGCCGGATCCACCTGCGTGCGCAGGCGGGGCACGTCTTTGCTCAGCTGGGCGCCGGTGGCCGCGCCGCGAGCAAGTAGCGCCTTGTGGGTCTCGTCTTCGACATCGGCCAGCCATTCGCGGACATTGCCGTCGACCACACCCGCTACCTCGAGGAACTTGCCGTAGGTGCGGCGCTGCTTCTCGGCAAGCGCGTCCGCGCACGAAGCCTGCAGCACCGGCAACAGCTCCACCGGCGCGACGAACATGGTGCGTCGCATCGCGAGCAGCCGTAGCAGGGTGCGGTCGTCGTACAGCGCCTGCTCGACGTGTGCCGGAGTGGCGGTGTGGCTGCGCGCGCCGACCGACAGGAACACCGTCGCCGGATCGGTCGCGTGCAGCACGACGAGCGACCGTGCGATATCGGTGACCTCATCGGTGCGGGCGGCAGTGGCCAGCCGGTGTCGTACCGCGAGTCGGGCTCGCCGCTGTGCCGCATCAATCGAACGCATAGGCGAATCTTAACCGCCGAGCCTGCCGTGGCCGATCCGGCGATGACGTCAGAGGCTGATCGAGGCCGCATCGGACATGCGGCGATTCAAGCAGGCCATGACAACTCCCCGGAACGATGCTCCTCGCCAGCGGCAGACCCGTGCCAGGCCCGAACGTGGATCGACGATCGCGGACGACAGCAGGCGGCAGCGCGACTCGCGCGCTCCGAATTGCCGTGCCTTGTTGAGGATTACCGGGTTTCGCCTGCGCTCAGTCCGCCGGTCGCCAGGCGCGCACGAGGTCGAGCAGGCCGGGGAAGCGCACGTCGAGGTCCTTGATGCGCACGCGGCTGCGCCGTTCGAGCCCATACTGCTGCTGGCGTGTGACGCCCGCCTCGCGCAGCACGCGAAAGTGGTGGGTGAGTGTCGATTTCGGTCGATCGATGCCGAACCAGCCGCAGGAGCGATCGGTGTCGGGCGATTCCAGCAGCAGCTTCTGCACGATGTGAAGTCGCAGCGGGTCGCTGAGGACTCCGAGCACGTCTTCGAGGCGGAGATCGGCGCGGGCGGGCTCGGGCAGCGGCGCGGCGGTGGTGTCTGGTGCGCGGGTGGCCGACGGCATCGGGTCTCCTCGGTTCGTGGACGCCTTGTACGAGTTCTATCGTACAGACGTAAGTTCGACTATTGTCGTACCAGTACGAGAAGAATCGAACTAGGAGATCGCATGACGGCAGTCGTGACTCGGCCGCACGAGGCGGCCGGAAGAGACCGGGCACACCGAGCAATGATCTGGTTGGCGGCCTGGCCGGTGTTCGCGGTATTCATCCTGTCGAACGCGCCGACCCCGCTGTATGTCGTCTGGCAGCGCTCGCTCGGCTTCTCCTCGGGCACCTTGACCGCGATATTCGCTTGCTACATCGTCGGTCTGCTCGGCGCACTGCTGGTGGCCGGTGTGGTGTCCGATCGCCTCGGCCGCAAGCCGGTGCTGCTGCCTGCACTCGCGCTCGCGATGCTCGCGTGCGTGCTCTTCGCCACGGCGACTTCGGTATTCGTGCTCGCGCTCGCCCGGCTGCTGACCGGGATCGGGGTGGGTGCCGCCGTCTCCGCCGGGATGGCGGCGGTCACCGATGTCGGCGGTCCGGAGCGCAAACGTCTTGCCGCACTGGCGGCGTCTGCGGCGATGGTTCTCGGCGCCGGGTTCGGGCCGTTGCTGGCCGGGGTGTTTTCGGAGATCTTGCCCGGTCCGACCGTCACCATTTTCGTCGTCGAGTTCGCTTTGCTGGTCTCGGCATCGATGGTGGTCGCACGCTTGCGGTTGTCAAAGGGCGCGGGCGGGCGCGGGTCGTGGATCCGGATTCCCGCGGTGGCCCCGGGCGGACGGACAGCGGTATTGCTCGGGTTCGCGGTCTTCGCGCCCGGGATCACCGCGACGTCCTTCGTGCTGTCCCTGGGCCCGTCGCTGCTGTCGAACCTGCTCGGGGCCACCAACCGGGTTGTCGCGGGCGGGCTGGCCTTCGTCATGTTCCTCGGCGCGACCGGCATCCAGTTCGCGGTGCGGCGCTTGCCGATTCGCACCATCATGGTCGGCAGTGCCATCGCGACCACGGCGAGCATGATCGCGCTCACGGTGTCGGTGTCCACCGTGTCCATCGTGTTGTTCGGCATGGCCGCCGTGCTGGCCGGTCTCGGGCAGGGGATGGGGCAATTCGCCGGGCTGACGGCGATCAGTGCCGCCGTGCCCGCCGCGCGGCTGGCCGAGGCGAACGCCGCCCAGAATGTCGGCGGCTATGTGCCTGCGGCGGTGTTGCCGCTCGCGGCGGGGTTCCTCAGCGACGCAATCGGTTTGACCGGTGCCACTGCAGCCTTTGCGATGGTCGTGTTCATTGCCGCCATCGCGGGTGGAATTCTTGTCGGTGTTCGCGCCGCCGGACACGGATAGCGGCATGGCATCATGCGAGGATGACGCGCGGATACGGACTGCTTGCGGTGTGTAGTGCGGCGCTGAGTGTGCTCGCGGCGACCATTTCGGTTGCTCCGCCGGTGTCGGCGGAGCCGGAATGCCAGGTGCGAGTTGCGGTGCGGCCGATCACGCTGACCGTGGACGGTGAGGACGCGACCGGGCTGGTCTACGAGCCGTACCGGTGCGCGCCGGGCGATCTCGCACCGCGGGACCTGGTCACCGCCGTGCACGGGTACCGCGGTTCGGCCGCCGACCACGCGGGCTATCTGACCTCGATCGCGCAGCGCACCGCGACCCCGATCCTGTCGATGGATCTGCGCAGCGCGACCAGTGTATGGAAGCCCGGCGAATGGAACCTCTCGGCAGGCTCGCACGACATCGTTGCGGCAACCCAGTGGTACCGGAACGAGCATCCCTCGATTGCCCGCACCGTACTATGGGGCTGGAGCCAGGGCGGGATCATGAGCGGCCTCGCCGCGGCCAACAGCCCGCGTGGACTGTTCGACTACTGGGTCGACAATTACGGTCCGGCAGATGATTTCACGATGTGGCTGGCCTCGGCGGGAATCGACCCGAAGCTGCCCGCGCAGATCGAGCGCGACGCGGGCGGCTGCCCGCCGACCACCTGTCCGCAGGCCTACCTCGAACGGTCGCCCGCTCTGCTGGCAGGCCGGATGGACATCGAGCGCGCGTTCCTGGTGCACGGCACCGGCGACGACGTGTTGCCGTACGCCACCAGCGTGGAGATGCGGGCAGGCTTGCTCGCCGCGGGCAAGCCGACCTCGATGTACACCATTGTCACCGGCCGCGACCTCAACGGCGCCGTGGTGCCCGGTGGCCACAGCATCGGCCCGGCGTTCTTCGAAGGCGGCTGCGTGGTCGAACGCCTGCTCATCGGGGCCGAGCCGACCGAGGGCCCGGACCGCGACTACATCGTGGATGTCGCGCACGGGCTTGTCACCGCCCCTGCCGCGCCGCCGAACGCGAAGTGCGCCGCCTGAGTCACGCGATTGCGGCACCGCGGAGGAACAGTTCCGGCAGCTGTGTGGTTGCCTCGATGAGACGGACACGAGGAAGAGGTGTGATGAGCAAGCCCGACGATCCCGCCTACCACTGGAACGGCGACGAACTGGACCTGGACGCGTATCTGGCGCGCATCGGATTCGACGGTGACCGCAGTCCGACCCTCGCGACCTTGCGGGCGCTGGTCTACGCGCACACCACCACGATCCCCTTCGAAAACCTGGAGATCGTCCTCGGCCGTGACATTCCGCTGGATCTGGAGTCGTTGCAGAACAAGATGATCCGGCAGCGTCGCGGCGGCTACTGCTACGAGAACGTCGGGCTGTTCGCGGCCGTGCTGGAGCGGCTCGGGTTCGGCGTCACCGGTCTCAGCGGCCGCGTGACCATGGGCGTCGATATCGGCCTACGGCCCGCCACCCACGCGCTGCTGCGCGTGACGACCAGCGACGACGATCGGGTGTGGCTCTGCGATGTCGGATTCGGTTCCGGCCCGCTACAGCCCTACGAGCTGACCGACGGTCGTGGTGAGTTCGCCCTCGGCGAGTGGCGATTCCGGTTGGAGCGCACCAGCGGCGAGCTGGATAGCGACCTGTGGGTGCTGCACCAGTTCGGCCGCGACGGCTGGATCACCCGCTACACCTTCACACCGAACCCGCAGTACCGCATCGATTTCGCGGTGGGCAATCACTTCGTGTCGACCTCGCCGCGTTCGCCGTTCACCATGCGGCCGTTCGTGCAGCGGTTCCTCCCGGATGCCCATCACATCCTGGACGGCACCACCTGGACCGTAGAACGCCCGGACGGCTCGGGCGAGGTCCGGGAGCTGACACCCGGCGAACTGCCCAAGATCCTGTCGGAGGTCTTCGACATCGACCTCGCCGACGTCGACGCAGCGGCGTTGGCCGACGGGCCCTGGCTCGCCGACTGACCAGCCGCCGGCGGGCCTCGATGCCACGTGGCTACCCCGGCGCGCCGGGGTAGCCAGATACAGTCGGCTGGGTGCGCACCCACCGGAAGGTCCTCACCCTGTTCGCCGCGCCCGCCTTGGCGTTGACCGGCTGCAGTTCCGGCCCGGACCAGCCCGACACTGTCGCTGGACAATTCGCCGACGCGCTGAACCGCGACGATATCGCCGCCGCCGCGGCCATGACCGACGATCCGACGAAGGCCGCGGATGCGCTGAACGGGCTTTACGACGGTCTCGGCAAAGAGGTGACCTTCGACGTCCGCTCGGTGGACAAGAACTCCTTCACCCTCGCCGCCACCTGGAAGTTCGGACCGGACGGCAAGAACGTGTGGACCTACACCACCACCACCGGCGCCGCGAATGACACCGGCGACGGCTGGAAGGTCAAGTGGGATCCGACCGCTGTCGCGCCCGGCCTCGACATCGGTCCACTGGCCTACGACCCGATGTACCCCCGGCCTGCCCGGATCCTCGACACGTCCGGCGGTGAACTGCTGACCCAGCAGGTCGTGACGCTGGTGAACGTGAGCCCCGGCGCGGACACCGCCGCGATCGCCGCCATTGTCGGCCCGCTGGCTTCTGGCCTCACCGCGCAATCACTGCAGTCGGATCTCGCTGCGGCCCAAGGCAAGCCGATCACCGCGATCACCCTGCGCGCCACCGACATCGCGCCGATCCAGGCCGCGCTCGAAACTACCCGCGGCGTCACCCTCGCCCCGCAGACCCGGCTGCTGACCAACGACAAGTCGCTGGCGTCGCCGACGCTGTCGGGCCTGGCCGAACTCTGGCAGCAGCAGGTCGACGCGGCAACGGGCTGGGCGGTGCGCGTCCAGATTCCCGACGGCAGCAAGCGCCTCGCCGGTCAGGATCCGCAGCCGACCGCCGACATCACGACCACCCTGAATATCGACCTCCAGCTCGCCGCCGAGGACGCGCTCACGCCGATCGCGCAGCCTGCCACGATCGTCGCGCTGCAACCGTCCACCGGCAATGTGCTCGCGGTCGCCCAGAACGCCGCCGCCGACGCGCAGGGCCCGATCGCGCTCACCGGTCTGTACCCGCCGGGCTCGACCTTCAAGACCGTCACGGTCTCGGCCGCGCTGCAAGAGGGGTCGGTCACGCCCGACTCCGTGCTGCCCTGCCCTGGCGTCGCGAATATCGAGGGCCGCCGGATTCCGAACGACGACAACTTCGACCTCGGTCAGGTGCCGCTGCACACCGCCTTCGCGCGCTCCTGCAACACCACCATGGGCGGCTTAGCGGTGAAGTTGCCCGCCGACGCATTGACGAAAGCAGCCACACAGCTCGGCCTCGGTGTCGACTACGTCACACCGGGACTGACGACCGTTACCGGTAGGGTGCCGCCCGCCGAAACCCCCGCGCAACGAGTCGAATCCGGTATCGGACAGGGCCAGGTGACAGCCTCGCCGTTCGGGATGGCGTTGGTCGCGGCCGCGCTCGCCCGCGGTTCGGCGCCCGCGCCCGTACTGGTGACAGGGCAGCCCGGCGTCGCGGACAAAACCGCGGAAACGCTGCCGACCACCGTCGATGACCAGGTGAAATCCATGATGCGCGAGACCATCACCGGTGGCACCGCCACCGCGCTGCGTGACATTCCCGACCTGATCGGCAAGACCGGCACCGCGGAGTACATCGACGACAAGCACGCGCATGGCTGGTTCGTCGGTATCGACGGGGACCTGGCGTTCGCCGTATTCGTCAGTGATGCGGGTAGTTCGGGCCCCGCGGTGGAGGCTGCGGGACGTATGCTGCGGGCGCGGCGATAGTCATTGTCGCGGTGTGGGCGGTGGATATGTCCCCGCTGCCGCGTGCCCTGGTTTGCGGCCCGCTACACTCATCCCGGAAACGCGTGGGTGGTCAATACGCGGTATGTCACGATTTCGAGAAGGTTCGGAGTAGGCGTCATCGATACCGGTCAATTGATCGCGGAACACTACCGCCTGGTCGAGCGGATTGGTAGCGGCGGCACAGGTGTCGTCTGGCGTGCCATGGACGAACGGCTGCAGCGCTCGGTAGCGGTCAAGCAGATCCACATCCAACCCAGCCTGCCTCCGGCGGACCGCGACGTCATGCGACAGCGAGCAATCCGCGAGGCGCGCAATGCGGCCCGATTCCAGCATCCGAACGCCATCGTGGTGTTCGACATCACCGAGCACGACGGCGACCCGTGTCTGGTGATGGAGTACATGAATTCGCGCAGCCTGGCCGCGGTGATCTCCGCGCAGGGCATGCTGGCGCTGCCACAGGTCTCGCGGATGGGCGAGCAGGTGGCCTCGGCGCTGATCGCGGCGCATCAGGCGGGCATCGTGCACCGCGATGTCAAGCCGGGCAACATCCTGCTCGACGACCACGGCACGGTGAAGATCACCGATTTCGGCATCTCGCGTGCCACCGGTGACGTCACGCTCACCGAGACCGGCTTGATCTGCGGGACCGCCGCCTATCTCGCCCCGGAATGCGCCCGCGGCGCCGACCCCACCCCGGCGTCGGACGTATTCGCCTTGGGCGCAACCCTTTTCCACGCGCTGGAGGGTGAGCCGCCCTACGGTTCCAGCGCCAACCCGCTCGCGGTGCTGTACGCGGCCGCCAACGGCCAGGTGAGCGAGCCGCGGCACGCCGGCCCGGCCACCGATTTCCTGCTGCAGCTGCTGAGTCCGGAACCCGAGGACCGGCCCACCATGCGGGCCGCGCACGACCATCTCGCCGCGCTCGCGGACTCCGGTTCTACGCCGGTGCCCGCCGGATTCATTCCTGCCAGTGAGGCTTTCGGCAGGCGGAGGGTCGGTGAGCCCGAATCGGCGACCCGCGCCCTGCGCCCGTCGGTCAACGCGTCGACGCAGTATCCGCCCACCGAACGGCAAGCGCGTCCGGCGCCGCCGCCACGAAACACCAGACAGCCCAACACTGCCGCGCATCCGCGCACCGCGTCACATCCGCGCACGACAACGCAGCCGAGACCGGTGCCGCGCAAGTCGGGCGGCAAGCGCAAGGCGGTGCTGATCGGCGCGTCGGTGGGTGGGTTGGTCACGGTGGTCGCGCTCCTGATCGGCGCACTGTCCCAGGGCGGTGGCGGCACACCGTCGGGGCAGGCAAGTCCGCCGTCGTCCTCCGTGTCGTCGGGCGCCAGTTCCACGACCGCTGCTGGCACGCCGGGGCAGACGAAGAGCGTCGGCCCGGCAGACTCGCGGCAATCCATCGATCAAGTGGTGGACTTCTACAACAACCTCACCTATCTGAGGTTCGCGGCGGCATGGAAACAGTTGACTCCCGCCGCCCAGCGGGTCTACGGCAGTCAGCCGGCTTTCCAGGATTACTGGACGCAGAATCGGGTCACGGGCTTCAACACTGTTGACGCGGCCGATGGTGGTACAGGCACCAACCCAGACGGTTCGGTGGAAGTCAATGTGGCCAGCGTGACCTATGCGGGCCAGAACAGGTCGGTGACGCTGCGGTTGATCAACCCTGGCAGCGGGGCCCCACTCATCGACAGCAACACCAAGACAGCAGGCTGATCGGATCATCGCAGGCGGGAATGTGTGGAGCTCTCCCGCCACGTCGCCAGCAGCTGCAACGCTGTCGCGCTGGCCGATTCCGCCTCGGTGGTGTGCATGACCAGGGCCTGATCCGGGTCGTCGGGCAGACGTAGCGTTTCGAAACCGAGATCCAGCCTGCCGACCACCGGGTGCAGATAGACGTAGCGGCCGTGGGTTTTGTCCCGGAGCTCGTGCTTGTCCCAATGTTTGCGGAACTCCGGGATGTCGCCGAGCTCCGCGAGCAGCGTGCCGATGCCCTTGTCGCCGGGATTGCGGGCCGCGTCCAACCGCAGGTAGGCAACGACGTCGGCGGCCTTGGCGGGCCAATCCTCGTAGAGCTCGCGCATACCCTCGTCGAGGAAGACCAGTCGGGCCAGGTTGCGTTCGCGGGGCGGTAGCGCGCCGAAGTCGGTGATGAGTGCCGCGGCGAGCGGATTCCAGGCCAGCACGTTGGTACCGCGGCCGACCACATACGCGGGCACGTCGCCCGCGGCGTCGAGCAGTCTGCGCAGACCGGGGCGCACCCGCTGCTCGCCGGGTGGCTCTTCGCCCGACCACGGCCGCGCCAACCGGTACAGATGTTCGCGTTCCACCTGGTTCAGCTGCAGCGCCTGGGCCACCGCGTCCAGTACCGACTCCGAAAAGTGCAGTGTGCGACCCTGTTCCAGGCGCACATAGTGATCGACACTCACGCCAGCCAGCATCGCCAGTTCTTCGCGGCGCAGGCCGGGCACCCGGCGGCGGCTACCGTAGCCGGGCAGCCCGACCTCCTCAGGACGCAGGCGCGCCCGCCGGGAACGCAGGAATTCGCCGAGTTCGGCGCGTCGATCCAGACTCACGATTCCAGTATTACCGTGCGGTTGCCCGCGAGGGTGGTCGTGGTGTGCCCAGGCTCGCGCGGCGCTGTTTACCGCCGCTGCGTTCGCCGAAAGTTGTTTTCACCGCCGGAACGGTTCCGGCACGGACTGGAGACAGACACCATGAACACCACTCGTCCCTTCGGCGATACGGGCATGAACCTCACTCCGCTCGGCTTCGGCACCTGGGTGATCGCAGGCTCCGGCTGGCAGTACTCCTGGGGCGCCACCGATGATGCCGACTCGATCGCCGCGATCCGGCATGCGATCGGCGCAGGTCTCAATTGGATCGACACCGCACCCGCGTACGGACTCGGCCATGCCGAGGAGCTGGTCGGCAGCGCGCTCGCGGGCATCCCCGAGACCGAACGGCCCTACCTGTTCACCAAAACCGGCCTGATCTGGTCGGAAGGCGACGATCGCACCGGCCCGCCGCGCCGGATCATGCGGCCCGACACCGTGCGTGCGGAGCTGGAGGCCTCGCTGCGCCGGCTGCGCGTCGACCACATCGACCTCTATCAGGTGCACTGGCCCGACACCGGCGCGGTGTTCGTCTACGGCGCCGAGGGCGCGGCCGCGGGCGCGGCGACACCGTTGGCGGAGTACTGGCAGGTGATGGCCGACCTGAAGAAGGAAGGCAAGGTGCGCGCGATCGGGCTGTCCAACCACGACGCGGCGCAGCTCGAGGTCGCCGAAAGCATTGCCCACGTCGATGCGATCCAGCCGCCGTTCTCGGCGATCAACCGTTCGGCGGCACCGGAAATCGCCTGGGCGCAGCAGCACGGCACCGGCGTGATCGTGTACTCGCCGCTGCAATCGGGGCTGCTCACCGGCGCGTTCAATGCGGAGCGGGCCCGTACCCTCGGCGCCGACGACTGGCGTTCGTCGCACCCGGACTTCACCACCGGTCTCACCGCGAACCTCGCTCTCGTCGCGGCGCTGCGCCCGATCGCGGCACGGCACGGCGTCGGCGTGGCCGAGGCGGCTCTCGCCTGGGCGACCGCATGGCCGGGCGTGACCGGCGCGATCGTCGGTGCGCGCAACATCGGCCAGATCGACGGCTGGATCGGCGCGCGCGAGCTGACGCTGACCCCCGCAGACCTCCAGGAAATCGCCACCGCGATCACCACCACCGGTGCGGGGACCGGCCCCGCGCAGGCCTGACGAACACCGCCCACCCGCTCTACACCGAAAGAGAATCCTGATGAACCTGCACGTTGTCGCCGAATTCCGCGCCGCAGCCGGACAAGAGGACCGGCTGCGCACCGCCCTGGAAGCAATGATCGAGCCGTCGCTCGCCGAACCCGGCTGCCTCGGTTACCAGCCCTACACCGACCCCAACGATGCCGGCAGGATGGTTCTCGTCGAGGAATGGACCGGCTCCGATGCCCTCGACGAGCACTTCACCACATCGCATTTCTTCCACGTGCGCGACGTGCTCGCCGAAATCCTCGCCGAGCCGATGGTCATCAAGCGCCTCGTCACCGCCTGATCGAACCCCGCGGCCCCGCCCCGGTTCCTCCGATCCGGTGCGGGGCTGTGGTGTCTTCGCGATTGCGAGCGCATCGATCCCGTCGCTTGCCCGAGGCAGGTCCACGTCCGGTCGCTGGTCTGTCGAAGCCGCCACCGATCGGCTGCGGCGACCTCGGCCGATCTCCGGATAACGTGATCGGGGCGCGCGCTGTGGCGTGATCTGTCTCTATGCGGCGGTTAACCGGTGGCGACCGCCCGATAGGCTGGTAGCCGAACCCCAAGCATGACCAGCACAGACAGGACTGCACACCGAGATGACAAGCCGCATCGAGCTCGCCCGCGTTGATCTGCGCGGTCGCACTCCCTCCGCTGCCGAGCTGCGCACCGCGCTGCCGCGCGGAGGGGTCGACGTCGACTCGGTATTGCATCAGGTGCGGCCGGTGGTCGAGGCCATCCGTGACCGCGGTGTCTCGGCCGCGCTGGAATTCAGCGAGATATTCGACGGCGTGATCCCGCCCGGTGTCCGGGTGCCCGCCGTCGAGCTCGACGCCGCGCTGGAAAACCTCGATCCGGCCGTGCGGGCCGCGCTCGAGGTCGCCATCGAACGCACCCGCATGGTGCACGCGGATCAGCGCCGCACCGACACCACCACTGAGGTCGTGCCGGGCGGTACCGTGACCGAGCGCTGGGTGCCGGTCGAGCGGGTCGGCCTGTACGTGCCGGGCGGCAATGCCGTTTACCCGTCCAGCGTTGTGATGAACGTGGTGCCCGCGCAGGCGGCGGGGGTCGAATCCCTTGTCGTCGCCTCACCGCCGCAGGAACAGTTCGGTGGACTGCCGCACCCGACCATCCTGGCGGCCGCGAAGCTGCTCGGTGTCGAGGAAGTGTGGGCCGTCGGCGGCGCACAGGCCGTCGCGCTGCTGACCTACGGCGGCAACGACACCGACGGCGCCCAGTTGGAGCCGGTCGACCTGATCACCGGCCCCGGCAATATCTACGTCACCGCGGCCAAGCGGTTGTGCCGCGGCCTGGTCGGGATCGACGCCGAGGCGGGCCCGACCGAGATTGCGATCCTGGCCGACGCCACCGCCGATCCGGTGCACGTCGCCGCCGATCTGATCAGCCAGGCCGAGCACGATGTGCTGGCGGCCAGCGTCCTGGTCACCGACAGCGCCGAGCTGGCCGACGCCGTCGATGCCGCGCTCAGCACGCAGATGACGGTGGTCAAGCACGCGCACCGCGTCGCGGAGGCGTTGCGGGGCAAGCAGTCCGGCACCGTGCTCGTCGACAATATCGAGCAGGGCCTGCGCGTGGTGAATGCCTATGCGGCAGAACACCTCGAGATCCAGACCGCCGACGCTGCCGCCGTCGCGGCACGCGTGCGCAGTGCCGGAGCGATTTTCGTCGGCGCGTACGCGCCGGTCAGTCTCGGCGACTATTGTGCGGGCTCCAACCACGTGCTGCCGACGGCCGGATGTGCGAGGCACTCTTCGGGTTTGAGCGTGCAGACCTTCCTGCGCGGCATCCACGTCGTCGAATACACCGAGACGGCGTTGAAGGATGTGGCCGGTCATGTGGTCGCGCTGGCCAATGCCGAGGATCTGCCCGCACACGGTCAGGCCGTGCAGGCGCGATTCGAGGCGCTCGCATGACACCGGACATCACCCTGCCCGGTTCCCGAGTGAGCCTGGAGGACCTGCCGCTGCGCGAGAACCTGCGCGGCAAGAAGCCTTACGGCGCACCGCAGTTGACGGTGCCCGTGCAGCTGAACACCAATGAGAACCCGCACCCGCCGAGCCGGGCGCTCATCGACGACGTCGCCGAATCCATTCGCGCCGCGGCCGCCGACCTGCACCGCTACCCGGACCGGGACGCGGTGGCATTGCGGTCGGATCTGGCGGCATATCTCCGCGGCCAGACCGGTGTCGCGGTAGACACGGCCAACGTCTGGGCGGCCAACGGGTCCAATGAGATCCTGCAGCAGCTGCTGCAGGCCTTCGGCGGGCCGGGCCGCAGCGCACTGGGTTTCGTGCCGTCGTACTCGATGCACCCGATCATCTCCGAGGGCATCGACACCGAATGGATCGAGGCCAAGCGCAACGCGGACTTCGCTCTCGACATCGACTACGCGCTGACCGCCATCGTCGAACGCTCGCCGAACGTGGTGTTCGTGACCAGCCCGAACAACCCCACCGGCCACAGCATTCCGCAGAACGATCTGGCACGGATCCTCGAGGCGGCGCCCGGCATCGTGGTGGTCGACGAGGCGTACGGTGAGTTCTCTGCCGCGCCCAGCGCGATCGGCCTGATCGACCGGTATCCCACCAAACTCGTGGTGACCAGGACGATGAGCAAGGCGTTCGCTTTCGCGGGCGGCAGGCTCGGCTACCTGGTCGCCGCGCCCGCGGTGATCGACGCGATGCTGCTGGTGCGGCTGCCCTACCACCTGTCGGTGGTGACCCAGGCCGCCGCATGCGCGGCACTGCGGCATGCCGACGAAACCCTTGCCAGCGTCGCCGAATTGGCGGCCCAGCGTGACCGAGTCGCGGCGGCCCTGCGCGACCTCGGTTTCGACGTGATCCCCAGCGACGCCAACTTCCTGCTGTTCGGCCGGTTCACCGACGCCGCGAAGACCTGGCAGCGCTACTTGGACGAAGGCGTGCTGATCCGCGATGTCGGCATCCCCGGCTATCTGCGCACCACGATCGGTCTGGCCGCGGAGAACGACGAACTGCTGCGCGTCAGCGCCTTGGTGGTCGGCACCGACCTGACGCCCCGATGAACAGCCCCCGAAGCGAATGGAAGTGAGCATGAGTAGGACAGCGCGGGTGGAGCGGATCACCAAGGAATCCAGCATTGTCGTCGAGCTGGATCTGGACGGAACCGGCAAGACCGAGATCTCCACCGGGGTCCCGTTTTACGATCACATGCTGACCGCGCTCGGTGCACATGCCAGCTTCGACCTGACCGTGCGCGCCGAAGGCGACATCGAGATCGAGGCGCACCACACGGTCGAGGACACCGCGATCGTGTTCGGCCAGGCCCTCGGTAAAGCGCTGGGCGACAAATCCGGCATCCGGCGCTTCGGTGATGCGTTCATTCCGATGGACGAGACGCTCGCGCACGCGGCGGTCGATGTGTCGGGACGGCCGTACTGTGTGCACACCGGGGAACCGGATCACCTACTGCACGCGGTGATTCCCGGCTCGCCGGTGTCGAGCCGCGGCACTGCGGGTGCACCGTATTCCACTGTGCTCAACCGGCACGTCTTCGAGTCGATTGCCCTCAACGCCCGCATTGCGCTGCATGTGCGGGTGCTCTACGGTCGCGACCAGCATCACATCACCGAGGCTGAATTCAAGGCGGTGGCACGGGCTTTGCGCGCCGCCGTCGAACTGGACCCGCGGGTGAGCGGTGTGCCGTCGACGAAGGGGACACTGTGACCAAGAGATCCGTTGTCCTACTCGACTACGGTTCGGGCAACCTGCACTCCGCCGAGCGCGCCCTGGTGCGTGCGGGCGCGCAGGTCGAGGTCACCGCGGACCCGGAGGTCGCGCTCGCCGCGGACGGTCTGCTCGTCCCCGGTGTCGGCGCCTACGCCGCCTGCATGGCGGGGCTGCGAAAGGTGCGCGGCGAGCGCATTATCGGCCAGCGCCTCGCCGGCGGTCGCCCGGTACTCGGCATCTGCGTCGGCATGCAGATCCTGTTCGAGCGTGGCGTCGAATTCGGCGTCGAAACCGAGGGCTGCGCCGAATGGCCCGGTGTCGTCGAACGCCTGTCGGCCCCGGTCCTGCCGCACATGGGCTGGAACACTGTCTCCGCGCCGCGCGACAGCACCCTCTTTGCGGGTATGGACGCCGACACCCGCTTCTACTTCGTCCACTCCTACGCCGCCCAAACCTGGGACCTCCCGCCGAGCGAACATTTCGCCTCGCCCAAACTCACCTGGGCCGAGCACGGGGTGCCGTTCCTGGCGGCCGTCGAAAACGGACCGCTCGCGGCGACCCAGTTCCATCCCGAGAAGTCCGGCGACGCGGGCGCGCAGCTGCTGCGCAATTGGGTGGACTCGCTGTAGCAACGCCGAAGCCCTTGCCACGGTGGGGGCTTCGGAATTCTCGGGTCGGAACGTGGTCGCGGGCATCGAACACGCGATCAGCACCGCATCGATAATTCGGTTCATCGGTTAGCCCGGGTCGAAGTCGGCACGATCCGTCTTCGGGTATTCCCTGAATGGAGCGCGGCCGCTGCTCTCTTGCCGAAATCGAGCGTGCCACAACGGAGTTCCAGATCGGCCAGGGGTTCCGGATAGCCGCAGCGGCGGCGACGGCGGTGTTCGCGATCGCCGCCGCTCTCTGCTGTTATCGCGCGGGGGTGCTCGGCGCGGCGCATCGAATCCGACAGTTAGGGGCGGGTGCCGATCGACCAGGTCGGCGTGGTTTCCACCCGTGACAGCCGCCAGCCCTCGCCGGTGCGGACCGCGTCGAAACGGTAGATCCCGCCGAGGGTGTACTGCGGCTGCGGTGGGGTCTTCGGATCGGTGGGTGCGGGGGCGAAGGTGGCAATAGTGTTGGCTCGGACGTCGGCGGTCTCGCCCTTCAGTTCGATCCGCACATTGCTGATGACGTGCTGAATCCGCGTATCGCCGGAATGGTTTCGGCTGGCTTGCGCGATCAGCGCGTCTCGGCCTTCGGCCGTGCCGCCGGGAGTCTTCGCGGTGGCGTCAGCGGTGTAGATCGTGCGGAAGTCGTCGAATCTGCCCTCGTCCAGGGTGCTGCCCAGTCGATCGACCAGGGCGGTGATCTGGTTGCGGTCCACCAGTTCTCGCAACTCACGCTGCGTAGGCCTGTCGTCGGTGGCGTCGGCTTTCGCCGTGCAGGCGGTGGCGAGCACGGCGAGCGGAAGGGCGGCAACGGCCAGGGCGATACGGATCTCGTTCATGGGTGGAACCTTTCGAACTGAATGTTGGCTGACCCAACGTTGGTTTCGCCAACGTTATCGGATCGTGGGTGCGGCCAACAAGTCGCTCGGCGTCGGCGCTTCGAGGTGTGCGATGCGAGTCTCGCCGGGGGTGGATGCCAGCTCGGCAGGCAACATTCTGTGCGCGACTGCGGTCGCGCAGGTTTGTCGGGGCAGCACTGAGGCGAGGCCGGTGCCACTGAAACACTAGGGAGTAGAGGGAATTTCGCATACGCCCCTGATCTGCCCGGTTAACACTTCGCCGAGTGGCCTTGGAACCGGGCCCGGTCGGCGGCCTCGAGCCCCGCTTCCCATCCCTCGGCACTGCGGATCGTGATGCCACGGCTGCGCACCGCGGGAAAGAGGGTGTCGAAAGCGTCATCCACGGTGCGCTGACGGGAGGCGAGCACCGGCAGCAGCCGTGCGGGGTCGGCAGATTCGGCGATCGTACTCTCGTTCGCCGCCGCGAGTCGTTCACCGATCCGGGTGGCGTAGGCGGTGAGGAACGCCTTGCGGAAAGCACGCGACCGGGACTCGTCGCTGCGAATGGTCTGGTTACCGGTGGCGATCATCGCCCTGGTCGCCTGCACGAGCAGGGACGTCGTCAGCAGTTCGACGGCGTCCAGATCGCTGTCGTCGCCCACCACGGTCACGAACTCCCACGCCGCGACGAAGATCGCGCGGCAGCGGTTGGCTCGGGTGACCACCTCGACGAGCAGCGCCTTGGCCTCCACATAGGGAGTGTCGAGCCAGATCCTGCGGGCACCGGGGAGATCGGGCACAGCGGTGTCCGCATCGACGAGCACGCGGTCGAGGGCATGCTTGGTCATCAGCTCCTGAGCCTTGGCCGACAGGGTCTCGGCCTCCTCGGGGAACGAGGTCGACTCTGCCTTCGCGAGCAGGCCGCGGACCCGGCCGAGCATCTTCTCGTCGACGCCATGGTGTGTGGCCGGGTGCATATTCGCCGAGCCGGGCAACGGCCGAATCAGTTCCAGCTTCGGTAGCCCGACCAGCAGCGCGAGCGCCGCCACGACAGTCGTCAGCGCTTCGGTGTTGGTCAGCAGTTGACGGGCCGCCCACTGGATGAGATGCGGTTGCGCTCCCGCCCACCACGTGCCGGCGGCCAGCTCGTCGAGCTGGGCGCGCCAGGTCTCATCCACCAGCTCGGGCGCGAAAGGCGCGAGGTGGGCGGCCATCACGTCGGTGAGATAGCCGACCGCGAACTCGTCGACGCGCCGACGGGCCACCTGATGGACATCCATCGGCAGCCAGCCGTACTGGAAGACCCGATCAACGATGCGCTGACCAGCCAGTCGCACGCCGTCCGCCAGCCCGTACGTCAGCGGACCCGAACCGGCAAGCTGTTCGATGAAGCGCTGCACCGCAACAGCATTACCTTGCGCCGACGCCACGGCCGCCGCCGTGATCGCGTCGGCGATCCGCTCTGGATCCGATGACACCGCGGTGGCGTCCAGCGTCGGACCTTCGGTACGCGCCGCCCGCCCGGTTCGGCGTCGCCGATTCTGTTTGCCCATGATCGCCGCTCCCTTCTCGACGACGGGCTGTATCGAGTCGCGCGCCGCCGCTGCTGCTGGCGCGGGTGACCAGCGTTGCCATACTGCACGCGCCGTCCGATCGACGACCATCCGACACCCAGGCCGGCAGCTGCGGGGAGATTGCTCGGGTGGGTTCTCCGAGCGCATATCCGCAGGCCGGAGGTGGGGGGCGCGGAGCAAGCAACTAAGCTGCTGGCGTGAGTCTTGTGCTGCTACCTGCTGTCGATGTCGCCAATGGTGAGGCCGTGCGCCTCGTGCAGGGGGAGGCGGGCAGCGAAACCAACTACGGCTCGCCCCGCGATGCGGCACTGGCGTGGCAGGAAGCCGGTGCGGAGTGGGTGCATCTGGTCGATCTCGATGCGGCCTTCGGGCGTGGCTCCAACCGGGAACTGCTCGCCAAGGTGGTCGGCGAGCTCGATGTGCAGGTAGAGCTGTCCGGCGGCATCCGTGACGACGAATCGCTCGAGGCCGCGCTCGGTACCGGCTGCGCCCGCGTGAACCTCGGGACCGCCGCGCTGGAGGACCCGCAGTGGTGCGCCCGCGCCCTCGCCAAATACGGCGAGCGGATCGCCGTCGGCCTCGACGTGCGCATCATCGACGGCGAGCACCGGCTGCGCGGTCGCGGCTGGGTCAGCGACGGTGGCGACCTGTGGGAGGTGCTCGAGCGCCTGGAACGCGACGGCTGCACCCGCTATGTCGTCACCGATGTGACCAAGGACGGCACGCTCACCGGTCCCAACCTGGACTTGCTCCGCGAGGTCTGCGCTGCGACCGACGCGCCGGTCATCGCCTCGGGCGGCGTGTCGACCATCGAGGACCTGATCGCGATCTCCGAGCTGGTGCCCGAGGGTGTAGAGGGGTCGATCGTCGGCAAGGCGCTGTACGCGGGCCGCTTCACGCTGCCCGAGGCGCTGGCCGCGGTGCGCTGAGCCTGCGACCCGATGGCTGCCGCACGCTCGAATTCCGAACTTTCGTCCCTGCTGGCTCTCGCGAGCGAGATCCTCGATGCCGCCAGTGCGCGCTTCGTCGAGGGCGTCGGCGCGCCGAGCGCGGTTGCCAAGGGCCGCAACGACTTCGCCACCGAACTCGATCTGGAGTTGGAGCGCACCATCTCGGCGCAGCTCGAGCAGCAGACCGGAATCGAGGTGCACGGTGAAGAATTCGGCGGCCCGCAGCTGACCTCCGGCACCGCCTGGGTGCTCGATCCGATCGACGGCACCTTCAATTACTCCGCCGGGCATCCGCTTTCGGGCATGCTGCTCGCGCTGGTGCACGACGGCGAACCACTGCTCGGGCTGACCTGGCTGCCGGTACTCGACCGGCGGTACGCCGCCATGTCCGGCGGTCCGGTATTGCTCGATGGAAAGCCGTTGCCGCCCTTGCCGCGCGGCAAGCTGGCCGAGGCGATGATCGGATTCGGGGCGTTCAACGTGGATTCCAACGGGCGCATCCCTGGTCGCTTCCGCTTCGATCTGCTCGGCCCGCTGAGCAGGTTGTCCTCGCGGGTGCGGATGCACGGCTCGACGGGTATCGACCTGGCGTTCACCGCGTCCGGTGTACTGGGTGGCGCGATCGTGTTCGGGCACCATCCCTGGGACAACGCCGCGGGCGTGGCATTGGTGCGCGCCGCGGGTGGCGTGGTGACCGATCTGGCAGGCGAGCCGTGGACCATCACCTCGGGTTCGGTGCTCGCCGCCGCGCCGGGGGTCCACGAAGAACTCCTGGACATGATCTGCACGGTCGCCGACGAAGCATGAGCCGCAGCAGTACTTGCAGTTTCCGAGGAAGGGTGAGCCGATGACGTTGGCCGTACGCGTGATTCCGTGTCTCGATGTCGATGCGGGCCGGGTGGTCAAGGGCGTCAATTTCGAAAACCTGCGTGATGCCGGCGATCCGGTCGAACTGGCCGCCGCCTACGACCTCCAGGGCGCCGACGAGCTGACCTTCCTCGACGTCTCCGCATCCACGAGCGACCGCGGCACCATGATCGATGTGGTGACGCGCACTGCCGAGCAGATCTTCATCCCGCTCACCGTCGGTGGTGGGGTGCGCACGGTCGAGGATGTCGACCGGCTGCTGCGCGCGGGCGCGGACAAGGTCTCGGTCAACACCGCCGCCATCGCCAGGCCGGAGGTACTGCGCGAAATGTCGGAGCGGTTCGGTTCCCAATGCATCGTGCTGTCGGTGGATGCCCGCACCGTCCCGCCGGGCCAACCCGACACCCCGTCGGGCTGGGAGGTCACCACGCACGGCGGCAAGCGCGGCACGGGCATCGACGCTGTCGAATGGGCCGTGCGCGGCGCGGAACTCGGCGTCGGGGAGATCCTGCTCAACTCGATGGACGCCGACGGCACCAAAGCGGGCTTCGACCTGCCCATGATCCGCGCGGTGCGCGCCGCGGTGACGGTGCCGGTGATCGCCAGCGGGGGAGCCGGTGCGATCGAGCACTTTGCCCCGGCCGTGCACGCGGGCGCCGATGCGGTGCTGGCCGCCAGCGTGTTCCACTTCGGTGACCTCACCATCCCACAGGTCAAACACGCTATGCGGACCGAGGGCATCGTCGTCAGGTAGGTTTTGCCGACCTGGCTACGGGCAATGCCTCGAGCTAGGGTTTTGCTGCTCGATCAAGGTCTGCGATCGGAGGAACGGCGTGCTGGGTGAAGGTGAGCTGTTCGCTGGATACCGCATCGAACGCCTGCTCGGCCAGGGCGGCATGGGGTCGGTGTATCTGGCCAGGCATCCGCGGTTGCCGCGCTCGATGGCCTTGAAGCTGCTCAACCCGGAGTTGTTCAGCGACAACGAGATCCGGGCCCGGTTCGAACGCGAAGCAGATCTGGTCGCCCAGCTGGACCATCCGAATATCGTCACTGTGTTCGATCGCGGTGTCGAGGACGAGCAGCTGTGGATCTCCATGCAGTACGTCGACGGCATCGACGCCTCGACGATCGATCGGAGCAAGCTGCCGCCGACGCGGGCGGCCCAGATCGTTGCCGAAACCGCGAAGGCATTGGATTTCGCGCACGGCAGCGGAGTCCTGCACCGTGATGTGAAGCCGGCCAATATTCTGCTCGCCCGCGCGACCGGCGGTCAGGAGCGGGTGTTTCTCACCGACTTCGGCATCGCGCGGTTGCGCGACGACGCCGGTCATCTGACATTGACCGGAACCTTCACCGCCACTTTGGCTTACGCCGCACCCGAGCAGCTGACCGGTGCCCCGATGGACGGCCGCGCGGACCAGTACGCGCTGGCCTGCACGCTGCACTGGCTGCTGACCGGCGCGGCGCCGTTCGAAGCGCCGAGCCCGCCCGCGGTGATCCAGGGTCACCTCCAAGTCCCGCCGCCCCGGGTCACCGCACGGCGCGCCGACCTGCCCGCGGCATTGGACGAGGTGCTGATCCGGGCCCTCGGCAAGCGCCCCACCGACCGCTACGGCTCCTGCACCGAGTTCGCGGACGCGGTGTATCGAGCACTGCATATGTCGGCCCCCCACGCGATGCCCGTAACAGGCCAGCCCGGCCCGGCCGCGACCGCAGCGCCGACCCCCATGCACCCGCCCGCGCAGCAGCCTGCGCAGCTGAATCCGCAGTCCTACCCGAGCCCACAGTCTTCTCAGGGCTCGCAGCCTTATCCGAGCGTGCAGCCCTACCCGAGCCAGCAGGGCTCCCCAGGCGCGCAACCGCACCTGAATCCGCAGCCCTACCAGGGCTCACAGCCTTACCCGAGCGTGCAGCCCTATGCAAGCCCGCAGGCCTCCCGTGGCTCGCAGCCCTATCCGAGCGTGCAGCCTTATCCGAGCCCGCAGTCTTCGCAGGGCTCCCAGCCCTATCCGAGCATGCAGTCCCCTCAGGCCTCGCCGCCTCATCCGCAGCCCTACCAGGGCTCACAGCCCCACCCGAGCCCCCAGCTTCCCCTGAATCCGCACAACCCAGGGCCGCAGCCTCAGGCCGCGCCCGGATATCCCGCTACCACCGGGCAACCCGCTGGTTTCTCGGCGAGCCCGCCGCCGTATGGCCACCAGACCCCGCCGGGCTCCGGTTCGGGGGGAACGGTATTGGTCGTCTTCGGCATTGTGGCGCTGATCGTCGTCATAATCGTCGTTGCTCTCCTTGTCTGAGACATCTACGACCCCGACGAGGGCCGTGCGTGCTATAGGGCGGCGCGGGGGACCTACCGGAACCCCTGACCGCCGCACTCGACGCGCCGGATGGTGTCGCCGAGGCGCTGCGCCGCAATCTGTCTGTCTCAGCCGGACAGTGCCGGTAAAGCCTCGGCCCACGGCGCAGGCGCGTGCCGAGCAATGGATCCTGCCCCTGTATAACGGTGGCATGACTCTCGACCCTGCCATCGCCGCCCGGCTCAAGCGCAATGACGCGGGCCTCGTGTCCGCGGTCGCGCAGGAGCGCGGCAGCGGCAATGTGCTGATGGTCGCCTGGATGGACGACGAAGCCCTGGCCAGGACGCTGGAAACGCGCAAGGCGACCTACTATTCGCGCTCGCGTCAGCAGTACTGGGTCAAAGGCGAGACCTCCGGCCACACCCAGTACGTCCACGAGGTCCGCCTCGATTGCGACGGCGACACCATTCTGCTGGTCGTCGACCAGGAGGGCGCGGCCTGTCACACTGGCACGCACACCTGCTTCGACTCCGACGTGCTGCTCGCCGATAAGTCCTGAGTCGCCACACGTCGGGAACACGGCCCGAACTGTCCGCGTCCGCTCTCGGGCAGATCGGCAGGCGGCCCCGGTGCTACGGCGCGGGCGGCTGCTCGGTTCGATCCTCGGTGGAGGGCGAAGCATCACCGTGACTCAAGGCATCGGCCAGCTGTGTCGACAGCACTTCGCTCAGGTCGGCCAGCTGCGCGGTCTGATGCGGATCGAGACCATCGAACACCAGCCGGCGCACGGCATCCTGATAGCCGGGAGCTGCCTCGACCACCTTCGAATAGCCGGAGTCTGTGAGAACGGCCTGGACACCGCGTCGCCCGGTGGTCGCTGACCGCTCGGCCCAGCCCATCCGCTCCATCTTCGACACGACATGCGACAGTCGCGATAGCGATGCATTTGCCTTGTGGGCAAGATCACTCATCTGCAACCGGTGGCCGGGTTCTTCGGACAACAGGGTGAGCACCCAGAATTCGAAGTGCGTGATCCCGGACTCGCGCTGCAGCTGGGTGTCCAACGCGCCTGGTAGGCGGGTCATGAGCGCCACGATCGCACGCCAAGCTCGCTGTTCGACGGGATCGAGCCACTTCGTCACTGGTTGCCTTCTTTCGAGCCAAGTGACGTGTTTTGTTAGTTAGTCTAGCGATTTATTGAAAGTCATATTCACAGTCACTCGCGACAATGAGTTTGCCACGACTTCGCTCGACCGTCATGAAGTTGCTGTGTGACGTGAGGTCACTCACATGTCATCGTGGCGTGTCGGTGTCGCTCCTAGGTGAGCTTCGGTGACCCGGGCGCGGCGGACTGGGACGGCGGAGTCGACGTCACCGGCTTTGCGGGATGCTTGCGCCGCCATCCGCGCCGGACGACGACGAACACCACGAGCAGGAAGACGACCAGCGCGACGATGGCGCCGACCAGTGACGCGCCTCGGAAGGCGGGCGCATCGACATCGAGAATCCGCTGCCCGGCGTGGGCGGCGCTGTTGCCGCCGAGCACGATGCTCAGCGTCATGAGATTCGGGATCGCGGCGATCACCGCGAGCCCGCCTGCCGCGCCCGCGATCACCTTGCCCGCGCGGCGACGCCACATGAGTGCTGCCAGCAACATCAGGAAAAGCGGTATGGCAGTGAACAATCCGCCATAGACGAGACCCCAGCCGATGCCCTTGCTGAAACTGCCGCTCACCACCTCTGCGATGCGTTGGGCCCACCACCGTGGGATGAAGGCGGCAAGGATGAAGTAGGCGACGACCAGCACGGCGATGACCGCCAGGCCGCCGAGGATCCTCGTGCGCCACGTGGCCAGCGTGGATTTCTGCCCGTCCGGCCGAACCTCGCTCGAAGTCATGAATTCAGCGTAGGCCGGGCCATCTGCGGTGACGTGATCATCGACTCGGCGTTTTCGAGACGGCCGTCTCGAATATTCGGCGTCGGCCGGCTTACTGGACGCGTTCGCGTAGGAACTTCAACGCCTCGTCGGCATGCACATCGGCCCGCAGCTCACCGGTGATGATCTTGCGGACGGTGCGATCAGGGTCGATGACGAAGGTGTGCCGCTTCACCGGCGAGAGCTTGCCGAGCAGGCTGCGCTTGACGCCGAACTGCGCGGCGACAGTGCCCTCGATATCCGAGAGCAGGGGATAGCCGAGATTCTGCTTGGTCGCGAATCCGGCCTGGGTGTCGACGGTGTCGGCACTGATGCCTACCGGCGCGGCGCCCGCCGCGGCGAATTCGGCGGCAAGATCGCGGAAGTGGCAGGCCTCGGCCGTGCAGATCGGGGTATTGGCGGCGGGATAGAAGAACAGCACCACGGGGCCGTCCGCGAGCAAGACGTCGAGCGAACGTGGTGTGCCGGATTGATCCGGGAGCTCGAACTGCGGTGCGAGCTGGCCTATCTTCATATCGGCGACAGTACCGGGCGATGCGTCGGTTCGGGTGCCACGATGCCTGCCCAGATCCCCGCCACCCGTGCTTTCGCCCCATGTCGCCCTGCACGCGGTGGGGTGTAGGAGTCGTATTCCGGCTATCGCTGGATCGACAGGAGAAGCCTGGGATGACGGGGACGGTAGATTCGGTCGCTATACGCCGATGAGCGCGGCGATCTCGGGGTTCTTGATCTCCATGACATCGAGAATGTCGTGGGCGCGCAGCGGCTCGAGTTCCTTGATGCGGTCGCTGTGGATGGCGTACTCGTCCGGAAAGTGGTGCTTGTCCAGTGCCTCCAAGGCCTTCACATAGGTGACGAAGGACGCTAGCGCGTTCAGCGGTGTGGAGTTCTGGGATCTGCCCATCGAGCTCAAGCCGACCATTCGTTGGGATGTGCCCGATCCGGCAGTGTGCCGACCCTCCGGCGTAACCGGTTGCGAGGGGTACATCAGTTTCTCCCTCGAAGTGGATACCGCGTGCGACATGGAACGCAGCGAGTGTAGTGACGCCGCCCACAGCCCCGGAAGTCGCGTGCGAACCGGACGGCTGGTTTACGGCCGGTTGGGCCCGCGAAGGGCGGCTGAGTCGGTGTCATAGCGGCCTGGGATGATGGAGCAATGCCTGGCGCGTCCACTCCCACCACCACGACCCGCGAACAGTTCCACCAGCTCGCCGCGGAACATCGGGTGGTTCCGGTGATCCGAAAAGTGCTGGCGGACTCCGAAACTCCGCTGTCGGCCTATCGCAAACTGGCCGGCGATAGGGCCGGCACCTTCCTGTTCGAATCCGCGGAGAACGGACGCTCCTGGTCGCGCTGGTCGTTCATCGGCGCGGGCAGTCCGTCGGCGCTGACCGTCGTCGACGGCGCGGCCGCCTGGCTCGGCAACATCCCTGTCGACGCGCCCTCGGGTGGCGATCCGCTGGTGGCGTTGCGCGAGACCCTGCAACTGCTCGAGACCGAGCGGCTGCCCGGCCTGCCGCCACTGACCGGGGGCATGGTCGGCTACCTCGGCTATGACGCGGTGCGCAGGATCGAACGGCTGCCCAGCCTCGCCCTCGACGATCTGGAACTGCCGGAGATGGTGCTGCTGCTCGCCACCGATCTGGCGGCATTCGACCACCACGAGGGCGCGATCACCCTCATCGCCAACGCGGTCAACTGGAACGGCACCGCCGAGCGGGTCGACGAGGCCTATGACGACGCGGTCGCCCGGCTGGATCGGATGACCCACGCGCTCGCCGCACCGTCGGAGTCCACCGTGTCGGTCTTCGACCAGCCCGAGCCGCAGTATCGGCGCAAACGCACCTCCGAGGAGTTCGGCGCCGGAGTGCGTCGTCTCGTCAAAGAGATCGAGGCGGGCGAGGCTTTCCAGGTGGTGCTGTCGCAGCGCTTCGAAATGGACTACGACGGCGCCCCGATCGATCTGTACCGCATGCTGCGCGCCTCGAACCCGAGTCCGTATATGTATCTGATGCACATCCCCGACGGCGCGGGCGGCACCGCGTTCTCCATCGTCGGTTCCAGCCCGGAAGCCCTGGTCACCGTGAAGGACGGTGTGGCGACGACACATCCGATCGCGGGCACCCGCTGGCGCGGCGCCACCGAGGAGGACGACCTGCTGTTGGAGAAGGGGCTGCTCGCCGACGAGAAGGAGAACGCCGAGCACCTGATGCTCGTCGATCTCGGCCGCAACGATCTCGGCCGGGTGTGTCAGCCGGGCACGGTGCGGGTCACCGAGTACCGGCAGATCGAGCGCTACAGCCACGTCATGCACCTGGTGTCGACCGTGCACGGCAGACTAGCGCCCGGCAAGATCGCGCTGGACGCGGTGCGCGCCTGTTTCCCGGCGGGCACGCTGTCGGGCGCGCCGAAGGTGCGCGCGATGGAACTCATCGAAGAACTGGAGCCGACCCGGCGCGGCGTGTACGGCGGTGTTGTCGGCTATCTGGATTTCGCGGGCGACGCCGATACCGCCATTGCCATTCGCACTGCGCTGCTCAAGGACGGCACCGCTTACGTCCAGGCGGGTGCGGGCGTGGTCGCGGACTCCGACCCCGACTATGAGGATGTCGAATCCCGGAACAAGGCGATGGCGGTGCTCAAGGCGGTCGCGGCCGCGAAGACGGTTCGGGCATACGGCACCGAGCCGGGAAGCGAGAACGGCAGCGCGGGATGAGTGCAGCGGATCAGAACGACGAGGGGACCGCTGCCGAGGCGATCGCGGTCGATGCGGCCGCGCCCCGGCGCAAGTACCCGATCGGCGCGATCGTGTTGTTGGCGATCGCCGCGGCCGCGCTCTGGGGTTCGTCGCGACTGACCTGGGTGACGGTGTCGTCCACGGACGGGCTCACCGAGCCGCGCACCAACCATCTCAACGGCGGTGTCTGGTTCGGCGCGCTGACCCCGCTGGCGCTGGTGCTGCTCGCCGCGATCGCGGCAGTGCTCGCTACTCGTGGCTGGCTGCGCCGGATGGTCGGGGTGCTGATCGGCCTTGTCGCCGCGGTCACCGCCGTACCGGCCTTCGCCCTGCTGACCAAGTCCGGCGCGACGGCGGCCCGCGCCGGCACCCTGGCCGAACTGCCCGGCCGGGCAACGGTCACCGAGGTGGTCACGGCGCCTTTCCCCGCGGTGCTCGCGCTGCTGGGTGCGCTGGCGGCTTTTACGGCCGGTGTACTGCTCGCCAGGATGCCCCAGGAGGCCGCGCAACTGTCCGGCAAATACGACAACCCGGTGTTCCGGCGGGCTGCCGCCACCGAACAGGTGACGCAGCGACGGGCGGAAGACGCTGCCGCCGGGGCGAATTCGGCCTCGGGACAGCTTTCCGAGCGCGTGCTGTGGGACGCGCTCGACGCGGGCACCGACCCGACCGAGGAGGCCGGTTCGCCGCGTGATGATCAGGGCAAACATGCCGAGTGAAGTGTCTGGGCAGGTCCCGACAAACCCCGGCGCGAGAGCGCCGCAAGCAGCCATTTATTCTTTGTCAGCATCGGTGAGACAGCGCCTGGGGGGATTCTCAGGCAGCAAGTTGCGTCTCCCCAGAAAGGATTCGAGCCAGATGACGGTACTCGACTCGATTCTCGACGGGGTCCGCGCGGATGTCGCCGCTCGGGAAGCCCTCCTGGACTTCCAGGCAATCAAGGCCGCGGCTGCGGCGGCGCCTTCGCCGCTGGACGCCCGCGCCGCACTCCTCGAGGACGGCATCGGCGTCATCGCCGAGGTCAAGCGGGCCAGCCCCTCCAAGGGGGAGCTCGCGGACATCCCGGACCCGGCCAGTCTGGCCAAGGCATATGAAGACGGCGGCGCGCGCATCATCAGCGTGCTGACCGAAGGTCGCCGCTTCCATGGCTCGCTCGACGACCTCGACGCCGTCCGCGCCACGGTGACCATCCCGATCCTGCGCAAAGATTTCGTCGTCGGGCCGTACCAGATCCATGAGGCCCGCGCGCACGGTGCCGATGTCATCCTGCTGATCGTCGCGGCACTCGAGCAGGACGTGCTGTCCTCGCTCATCGACCGCACCGAATCGCTCGGCATGACCGCGCTCGTCGAGGTGCACACCGAGGAAGAGGCCGACCGCGCACTCGAGGCGGGCGCCTCGGTGATCGGCGTGAACGCCCGCAACCTCAAGACGCTCGAGGTCGATCGGGACGTGTTCGCGCGCATCGCGCCCGGCCTGCCCACCGAGGTCATCCGGATCGCCGAGTCCGGTATCCGCGGCACCGGCGACCTGCTGGCCTATGCGGGTGCGGGTGCGGACGCCGTGCTGGTCGGCGAGGGCCTGGTGACCAGTGGCGATCCCCGCGCCGCCGTCTCCGAGTTGGTGACCGCGGGCACCCACCCGTCCTGCCCGAAGCCTGCGCGGCGGGGCCGGTGACAGCGGTGACGGCATTACCGCAGGCCAGCGCCGGCGTCGCGCACAGGAGCACCCATGAGCCCGACGTCGGCGGACACTTCGGCGTGTACGGCGGCAGGCATGTCCCCGAGGCGCTGATGGCGGTGATCGAGGAGGTCACCGCCGAGTACGAGAAGTGCAGGCTGGACCCCTCGTTCCTGGACGAGCTCGACCGGCTGCAGCGCGACTACACCGGCCGGCCTTCGCCGGTCTTCGAGTGCACCCGGCTTGCCGAGCATGCCGGTGGCGCCCGCATTCTGCTCAAGCGCGAGGACCTGAACCACACCGGCTCGCACAAGATAAACAACGTGCTCGGTCAGGCACTGCTCGCCAAGCGAATGGGCAAGACACGGGTCATCGCGGAAACCGGTGCGGGCCAGCACGGCGTCGCCACCGCCACCGCGTGCGCACTGCTCGGCCTCGAATGCGTCATCTACATGGGCGCGGTCGACACCGCACGGCAGGCGCTGAACGTTGCCCGCATGCGGCTGCTCGGCTCCGCGGTGGTGTCGGTGACCACCGGCTCGCAAACCCTCAAGGACGCCATCAACGAGGCGCTGCGGGACTGGGTGTCCAACGCGGACGACACGTACTACTGCTTCGGCACTGCAGCGGGCCCGCATCCATTCCCTTTGATGGTGCGTGACTTCCAGCGCGTCGTCGGCCTGGAGGCCCGCGCCCAGGTGCAGTCCTCGACCGGACGGCTGCCCGACGCGGTCGTGGCCTGTGTCGGCGGCGGCTCCAACGCGATCGGCATCTTCCACCCCTTCCTCGACGATGCCGGCGTCCGGCTGATCGGCTTCGAGGCGGCCGGTGACGGCGTCGAAACCGGAAGGCACGCGGCCACTTTCACCGGCGGCACGCCCGGCGCCTTCCAGGGCGCCTACTCGTACCTGCTGCAGGACGATGATGGCCAGACCATCGAATCGCACTCCATCTCCGCGGGTTTGGACTACCCGGGCGTCGGCCCCGAGCACGCCTACCTCAAGGACATCGGGCGCGCCGAGTACCGACCGGTCACCGACACCGAGGCGATGGACGCGCTGCTGCTGCTCAGCCGCTGCGAGGGCATCATCCCGGCCATCGAGTCCGCGCACGCGGTGGCCGGTGCGCTGCAACTCGGCAAGGAACTGGGCAAGGGCGCGATCATCCTGGTGAACCTGTCGGGTCGTGGCGACAAGGACATGGACACCGCGGCGACATGGTTCGGGCTCTTCGACGAACCCGACGCCGACAAGGAGAGCGTCGAATGAGTCAGCAGTCCCGCCTCGCCAACACTTTCGCCGCCTGCCGCGCCGAGAACCGCGCCGCGCTGGTCGGCTATCTGCCCGCGGGTTATCCGGACCTCGCAGGCTCCATCGAGGTCGTCCGTGCCATGGTCGAATCCGGTTGCGACATTGTCGAAGTCGGCGTCGCGTACTCCGACCCCGTGATGGACGGGCCGACCATCCAGGCCGCCGCCGAGCAGGCGCTGCGCGGCGGAGTCCGGGTGCGCGACGTGTTCTCGGTGGTCGAGGCGATCACCGCGGCGGGCGGTAAGGCCGTCGTGATGAGCTACTGGAACCCGGTGCTGCAGTACGGGGTCGACAAGTTCGCGCGCGATCTGGCTACGGCGGGCGGGGCAGGCATCATCACCCCGAACCTGATCCCGGACGAGGCCGACGACTGGTTCGTCGCCTCGGCCGCGCACGACCTGGATCGGATTTTCCTGGTCGCGCCGTCCTCCACCGAGGAACGCCTGGTGAAGACGCTGGAAGCGAGCCGAGGGTTCATCTACGCGGCGTCGACCATGGGCGTCACCGGTGCCCGCGATGTGGTGTCTTCCGCGGCGCCCGCGCTGTGTGCGCGGATTCGGTCCCATTCCGATATCCCGATCGGCGTCGGTCTCGGCGTGCGCTCGGGTGCGCAAGCGGCCGAAATCGCTTCGTACGCAGATGGTGTCATCGTCGGCTCGGCGCTGGTGAGCGCCGCCGCCGAGGGGCTGGACGCGGTGCGCGCGCTGACCGAGGAACTGGCCGAGGGCGTCCGGTCCGCGACAGTCGCCTCCTGACACTGCATCGGGCCGCTCGACCGGCCGCTGCCGCACCGCCACGAGTGAGCCGTGCCGCTCGTGAGCTTGGCTGCCGCACCGACGGTTCGGTGCTGCAGGCAGCGCCCCGGTATCCGATTGGACAAGCAGCGCTGAACCGCCTGACTCGCGCCATCGTATAAACAAGCATGAGCGCACCGAAGCGGTCGCCTTCGCCACGACCGGTGGTGGCGAGCCTGCTCGTATTCTTTGTTCTCGCACCGTGTGTCGCGACGCTGACCCGGGCCGAGCCGATCGTTGTCGAAGCGCTGTCGGCCATCGGGGCCGGGTTGCTGAGCCTCGGCGTCGGCGCCGCGGTGTGGTGGTGGCAACGTCGCACATAACGCTCCGCTACGGTTGGCCCGTGACCTTACGAGTCCTCGCAGACAGCGTTCTGAGCAATGGTGGCGTCACCGCTGATGTGTTGGCCTACATCCCCAGTCCCGCCCAGGGTGTGTGGCAGATCGGGCCGTTTCCGCTCCGGGCCTACGCCCTATGCATCATCCTCGGCATCGTCGTCGCCATCTGGTGGGGCGAGCGGCGCTGGCGCGAACGCGGCGGGCAGCCCGGCGCGATCCTGGATGTCGCGATGTTCGCGGTGCCCTTCGGCCTCATCGGCGGCAGGCTCTATCACGTGGCCACCGACTGGCAGAAGTACTTCGGCGCCGACGGCCATCCGATCGATGCGCTGAAGATCTATCAGGGCGGCCTCGGCATCTGGGGTGCGGTGTTCCTCGGCGGCGTCGGTGCGTGGATCGGCTGCCGGGTCTACCGAATCCCATTGCCCGCCTTGGGTGATGCGATCGCGCCCCCGGTCCTGCTCGCGCAGGCCATCGGCCGCCTCGGCAACTACTTCAACCAGGAACTGTACGGGCGCGAGACCGACCTGCCCTGGGGCCTGGAGATCTACCTGCGCTTCGACGACGACGGCAAGCTCGACCCGATGAACGGTGTCTCCACCGGCGTCGTCGACAAGGTTGTGCACCCCACGTTCCTCTACGAATTGCTGTGGAACCTGCTGATCGTGGTGCTGCTGGTGCAGATCGACAAACGCTACCGAATCGGCCACGGCAGGCTGTTCGCGCTGTACGTCGCCGGCTACTGCGTCGGCCGCTTCTTCGTCGAGCTGATGCGCGCCGACGAGGCCACCAAGATCGCGGGCATCCGGATCAATTCGTTCACCTCGGCCCTGGTATTCCTGGCCGCCGTCGCCTATTTCGTCCTCGCGACGAAGGGCCGTGAGACCGCCGAGCAGCTGCAACCCAGCACCGGATCGCGCCCGTGGCCTTGGCAGATCGCCGCCCTGCGCGCTGCGGCAGCGGAGCAGGCGACGGCCGAGACCTCCGACGCCGCGTCGGCAGACGAGGACGCGGCGCAGCAGCGGGACGCGGTGACCGACAAGGACACGGAATCGACCGAGGACACCGACGGCACCGCCGACAAGGATGCCGCGGCGATTACGGCAGACGATTCGCACAACGCCGTCGAGTTGGACAAGTCCGAGCAGACTGCGGAGCCCGAGCAGACAACCGACGCGGCGAAGGACATCCCCTCCACGAGGTCCACCAGCTCCGAGAAGTCCACCGAGCCGGATCGGTCCGCCGACTAGGAATCACCCGCAGCGCCGACCACCAGCACTGCTGTGGAGCAGAAGGACACTGCAGCCGAACCCAAGTAGCCCCCAATTCTGCGCGCACGGCAACATCGCGGGCACTGTCCGCGATATGTACCGAGACGAGCAACGTCGGTCGCCGGACTGCTGAGCCGAAGCGACAGGGCGACAAATCATGTCGGTTCCGGCAAGAATGTCTCGTGATCGTCGCGGCAGTTGCTCGCTCGGCAGATCGCAAGGCCGGGGGCCAGCACAGGGTGCCCGCACAAATGAGGAGGACATTTAGTGACCGACCCTTACAACCCAGGACCGCAGTATGGCCCGCCCGGTACGGGGCCGGACTTGAACAAGTCGGCGGACCCGAGCCAGCCGCAGTACCCGAGCCAGCCGCAGTACCCGAGCCAGCCGCAGTATCC
Source organism: Nocardia sp. NBC_01009 (assembly GCF_045208035.1). Lineage (NCBI taxonomy): Bacteria > Bacillati > Actinomycetota > Actinomycetes > Mycobacteriales > Nocardiaceae > Nocardia > Nocardia sp. NBC_01009. The sequence continues at coordinate 3,662,540 of NZ_CP108695.1, forward strand.
GCAGGCCGATCCGTACGGCCAGCCGCAGTACGGTCAGCCCGCCGACCCGTACGCACAGCAGCAGCCGGGCGGCTACGGGCAGCCGGGGGGCTACCCACCCGCGCCGTACCAGCAGCCACAGGGATACAACCCGAACGATCCGGAAGCGCCCTACGGGCGTGACCAGTTCGGTGTGCCCTTCTCGGATAAGCAGAAGCTGATCGCGGGGCTGCTGCAGATCTTCCTCGGCGCGTTCGGTGTCGGCCGCTTCTACACCGGTTACACCGGCATCGCCATCGCGCAGATCGCGGTCACCTGGTTGACCTGTGGCATCGGCGGCATCTGGCCGCTGATCGACGGCATCATGATGCTGGTGGGCAAGGTGCCCGATAGCGACGGCCGTCCACTGCGCGACTGAGCACGCCTTTTCACCTCGTCGGGCCGCCGCACCGCACCGGTGCGGCGGCCCGACGGGTATTTACGGTGCTAAAGCCAGTTCCGATCACCATGATCGCGATACTGTTCCTCGAAACGATCCCGGCGTAACGTCGGTCGATCTGTGTGTTGTGTGTGGGCACTCCACGCACCGAAGAGAGGGATTTCGTGCGTCGCAAGTTGTTCGCCGCCGCCATGCTCGCCATCGTCGCCGCCACCGGGCTTTCCGCATGTGGTAGTGACGACCCGAACGTGATCAAGGTCGGCACCGAGGGCACCTACTCCCCGTTCAGCTACCAGGGCTCCGACGGCAAGCTCACCGGCTACGACATCGAGGTGGTCCAGGCTGTTGCCGACAAGCTGGGCAAGAAGGTCGAGTTCGTGCAGACGCCGTGGGACGCGATCTTCGCCGGCCTCGAGTCCAAGCGCTTCGATCTGGTCGCCAACCAGGTGACGGTCAACGATGAGCGCAAGGCCAAGTACTCGCTGTCGCAGCCGTACACCACCTCCGAGGGCGTCATCGTCACGCGCTCCGACAACAACGGCATCACCACTCTCGCCGACCTGAACGGCAAGACCTGCGCTCAGTCGGCCACCAGCAACTGGAGCAAGGTCGCCACCGGCGCAGGCGCGAAAGTCGAAGCGGTGGAAGGTTTCGTGCAGGCCATCCAGCTGCTGAAGAACGGCCGCGTCGACGCCACCGTCAACGACACCCTCGCCGTTGCCGAATACACCAAGAAGACCGGCGACACCAGCGTGAAGGTGTCGGGCAAGACCGGTGAAACCAGCCACCAGGCTTTCGCGGCGCGCAAGGATGACGCGCTGGTCGCCGAGGTGAACAAGGCGCTCGATCAACTCCGCGCCGAGGGCAAACTGGCCCAGATCTCCGAGAAGTACTTCGGCACCGACATCAGCAAGTAGCAGCGCCCTGCCATGGATGCCGCTACGCGGGAACTCATTTGGCACAACCTGTGGCCGATGTTGCAGGCCACGATCACCAAGACCATTCCGCTGACGGCCATCAGTTTCGTCATCGGTCTGGCCATTGCGCTGCTCGTGGCTCTGGCACGGATGTCACCGGTGTGGCCGGTCCAGGCGGCCGCCCGGTTCTACATTTCGATCATCCGGGGTACGCCGCTGCTGGTGCAGCTGTTCATCGTCTTCTACGCGCTGCCGCAGTTCCACATCGTGCTCGACCCGTTTCCGGCGGCGGTGATCGCCTTCAGTCTCAACGTCGGCGGTTACGCAGCGGAGGTGGTGCGCGCGGCGATTCTGAGCGTGGCAGACGGGCAGTGGGAGGCTTCGCAGGCGCTCGGCATGTCGTATCCGATGATGATGCGGCTGATCATCCTGCCGCAGGCGTCGCGAATCGCGGTGCCACCGCTGTCGAATACGTTGATCTCGCTGGTGAAGGACACCTCGCTCGCCTCGACCATTCTGGTCACCGAGTTGCTGCGGACCGCGCAGATCGCGGCCGCCCCGACCTTCGATTTCTTCGCCCTCTACGGTGTCGCGGCGCTCTACTACTGGGCGATCTGCCTGGTCCTCGGTTTCGGGCAGACCCGGCTGGAAACGCGATTGAGCCGTCATGTCGCGCGATGACCGCTCGTTCGTATGTTCCACCAACTTGTGTGCAAATTTTTCACCAAGGTTTCACCGAGGCCACGACAAGACCACCACACCCGGCGGGACTAGGCTCTACTCGTGATGCGACGGACGAAGATTGTGTGCACTCTCGGCCCGGCCACTGCCACCGAGGACCGTATTCGAGAACTCGTCGAAAGCGGCATGGACGTGGCGCGGCTGAATTTCAGCCACGGCGAACACGCCGACCACGCCGAGAACTATAAGAAGGTGCGGGCCGCTTCCGACCACCTCGGTCGTGCGGTCGGTATTCTCGCCGACCTGCAGGGTCCGAAGATCCGGCTCGGCCGGTTCATCGAGGACCGCACGGTGTGGGCGACGGGTGAAGAGGTCCGCATCACCGTCGACGACATCGTCGGCACCCACGACCGTGTCTCGACCACCTACCGGGAACTGGCCAAGGACGCCAAGCCGGGAGACCGGTTGCTGGTGGACGACGGCAAGATCGGGCTGACGGTCACCGGCGTCGAAGGCAACGATGTCGTCTGCCGGGTGACCGAGGGCGGACCGGTCAGCAACAACAAGGGTGTTTCGCTGCCGGGTATGGATGTCTCCGTGCCCGCGCTGTCGGAAAAGGACATCGAGGACCTCGAGTTCGCACTGAAGCTCGGCGTGGACTTCATCGCGCTGTCGTTCGTGCGTTCGCCCTCGGATGTGGAACTCGTGCACGACGTGATGGACCGGGTCGGTCGCCGCGTGCCGGTGATCGGCAAGCTGGAGAAGCCGGAGGCGATCGACAACCTCGAGGCCATCGTGCTCGCCTTCGACGCGGTCATGGTCGCTCGCGGTGACCTCGGCGTCGAGCTGCCGCTCGAGCAGGTGCCGATCGTGCAGAAGCGCGCCATCCAGATGGCACGGGAGAACGCCAAGCCCGTCATCGTCGCGACGCAGATGCTGGAGTCGATGATCGAGAACTCGCGCCCGACTCGGGCCGAGGCCTCCGACGTCGCGAACGCGGTGCTCGACGGCGCCGACGCGGTGATGCTGTCGGGCGAAACCTCGGTCGGTGCGTACCCGATCGAGACGGTGCGCACCATGGCGCGCATCGTGCACGCAGTGGAGACCGAATCGACGCGGGTGCCACCGCTGACCCACGTGCCGCGCACCAAGCGCGGTGTCATCTCCTACGCGGCCCGCGACATCGGTGAGCGGCTCAACGCCAAGGCGCTGGTGGCGTTCACCCAGTCCGGTGACACGGTGCGCAGGCTCGCCAGGCTGCACACCCCGCTGCCATTGCTGGCGTTCACTCCGCTGCCGGAGGTACGCAGCCAGCTGTCGCTGACCTGGGGCACCGAAACCTTCATCGTGCCGACGGTGGACAGCACCGATGCGATGATCCATCAGGTCGATGTAGCACTGCTGTCGATGGAGCGATATCAGAAAGGTGATCTGGTGGTAATCGTTGCGGGCTCCCCGCCCGGTACCGTCGGGTCGACCAACCTGATCCATGTGCACCGTATCGGTGAGGAGGACCATTAGAGTGACTGCTTCCCTGAGTGGTGCCGTCGGCGTCGGTTCGACGTCGACGGAGGGTTCCGATCTGCAGGTGTTGCTCGGACTGCTCGATCTGGAGCAGGTCGACGAGGATGTCTTCGTCGGCCAGCATCCGGAGAAGGTGTGGAGCCGCACGTTCGGCGGGCAGCTCGTATCGCAAGCGATCATGGCGGCGGGGCGGACGGTCGGTGACCGTCCGGTACACGCGGTGAACGCGCACTTCGTGCGCGGTGGCGATGTGAAGAAGCCGATCGAATACCGGGTCGACCGCCACCGCGACGGGCGCTCGTTCGCCAACCGCACGGTGACCGCAAGCCAGGACGGCCAGGAGCTGTTCGTCATGCTTGCCGCGTTCCAGGATTGGGGCAAGGGTCTCGAGCACTCCGCCACCCAGCCGGTCGTTCCGGATCCGGAAACGCTGCCGCGGGTGGAGGAGAGCTTCGAAGGCTTGGAAGACAAGCTGGAGATGTTCATCAAGGCCCCGCATCCGATCGATATGCGCTACACCAACGACCCGGCCTGGATCATGAAGGGCACCGGCGAGCGGCTCAATCACAACCGGGTGTGGATGCGCGCCGACGGCAGGCTGCCCGACGATCCGCTGATTCATGTTGCGACGCTTGGTTATTCGTCGGACACCACGGTGCTCGACTCGATCATCACCACACACGGTCTTTCCTGGGGTCTCGACCGGATCATCGCGGCGACGGTCAATCATTCGATCTGGTTCCACCGCCCGTTCCGCTTCGACGAGTGGGCGCTGTACGCCACGGAATCCCCGGTCGCCGCGGGCTCCCGTGGGCTGGCGACGGGCAAGTTCTTCTCGCGCACCGGCGAATTGCTCGCCACCGTGGTGCAGGAAGGCCTGATTCGCCACTTCCCGTCGCGGGCCTGAGCTAGAGCGGCTCGCGCTCGGTCTCGAAGTCGAAGCTGTCGCGGCGCTGTACCCGGATGGTTCGAGGGACGGCCAATTGGGTGGGGCCGCAAGAGGTTTCCAGCATCAGCCGGCGCTCCAGGGCGGCCAGGCTCGGTGCCGTGAGATCGCGCGCGGCCCCGACCAGGCTCAGCGCGATCTCGTAGGTGCGGCGGCCATCCGGCTCCTGGCCGGGATGGTCTACCCGCCACTGGGTTTCGAGCATCATGTGGTCCGGTGCGTCGGAGTCGACAGGCAGCGTGAAGCGCCACGCGAACACCTCGCGATCCTGGAGGTGGTCGTCCACCACGGCGCGCACCGAGTCGACGACGCGCTCCAGGGTTTCCGGTGTCACATAAACATGGAGCGAAACATCCGAAATTCGTTTCGGCATGTCTGATTCCTGTCGTGTGTCGAACCAGCAACGGCGGAATGTTGTTCGCGGGGAGTTTAAACCCTCGATGCACAGGATGAACACAGCAAGGGCCGAATTCGTGCGGAAGCGTCCCCGCACCGCACCCGGTGTCACGGGATCCGGTGCGCCGCCAGGAATGCCGCGAGCGGTGCGGGCGCGGCTCCCGGCGCGACCACGAGACCGGGACGTTCGTCGTCGACTTGCTTGTGCTGCTCGTGGGGGGCCAGCGTCAGCAGCAGCGGTACCAGCGCCTCGGCGATCCGGTCGCCGACCTCACAGAATGCGGCCTCGGACAGGCCGACCGGGTCGGCGATGTTCTCGCGGCCGACCAGTGCGAGGTCGTGGCGGGCGCGATGCAGATCGGCAATGCTGCGCGCGCCGGTCACTTTGGCGATCCGGTGCGCCTCCAGCAGGGTGAAGGTGCGCGGCCCCGCGCCGAAACCCATCGACGTGGCCTGGTCGCGGATCTGCTCGGTCATCGTGAGAACCAGGTCGGCGCGGTCGATCATGCCCGGCTCCAGGCGGCGCGCGCGAAAGTTGTCGGGGTCCGCGCCCAGGCCCGAGATGGTCTGAGCCGCGAGTGGTTCCACGGGGAAGCCGACCAGCGCACGGGTTCCCGCGCTCTCCGCGGTGAGGCCGGCGAGGCGGTGTTCGACAGCGAGGGCGCGGGTAAGCCGCTCGGCGATCACCGAACGACAGACATTGCCGTTGCAGACGAACAGGACGTGCATGGGGATACGGTAGGACGGCAGATAACGATTCAGAAGCGGTCAGGCCGCGAATCACACCGCCACGAGCACATATTCATCTGTGCGTTGCGCGGCGTACACGAAGTACGCCCTCGTGTTCGGAGAGACGCTCGACGGGCGTTGCCGACCGGTGGCCGGCCCGTCATCGAGGTCTGGGCGTATCCGCGTTGTTACCCGATATGAATGAATTCAATCATGGTGTCGCCGGCCGATATCGTCAGCACTGGGAAGCCGCGGCCGTCGGCAAGGTGCGGCTGTCAGTCGGATTCGGTTCCGTAGTAATCGGATTCGTCGATCACCGGCGCCACCTTCGCCGTCTCGTTGTGCACGCGGCCGCGGGTGGAGAACCTCCGGCCGCGCGAGGCGACGACGGGCGCGAAGCGTGCGAGCCCCGTGGCGGTCTCCATATCGTCGTACATGGCATCGATCCCGCCGCGCAGGAAATAGGCCTCGTGCCAGAACCCGGTGCCGCCGGAGTCGCGCAGGAACTTCTGCCACCAATCGCGGTGCGGCGCCGAGCGAGTCCACCGCTCCAGGCTGTCGAGATCGCGCCAGTACTGCCGCGCCCCCCAGTGCGGCGGAAACAGCGCCCAGACCACGTCCTCGTGCAGTAGCAGCCCTTCAGGCTGATCCTTGTGTGACTTATAGAGTTTCGGCCCGAGCCCGAGCAGACGCAGGATCCCGCGCGGTCGGCGCACCCGCATCCCGAGGTAGACGACTACCAGATCCGGATACTCGGACAGATCGACTGTCGTTCTATTCACTCGCATGCTGGGGACCTCCGAAACCGAGGTGTGTGCTGCTCACCCTACGCGGGAAACACGCGCTGAGTCGGCATCCGGTTCGACCGTGCGAGCCGGGGTGCCGGCAAGGCAAACGGCCCGTGCTCGTGAGGAGCACAGGCCGCCCGCTGTGTTGGTGCCGATTGTGGGACTCGAACCCACACGTCCTTTCGGACAACGGTTTTTGAGACCGTCGCGTCTGCCAGTTCCGCCAAATCGGCGCACCGGTTGGAAAGCATAGCGGGTGGGTGGCGTCGAAAGCGAATGGGTTCCCGTCTGCGGCGCGGACGGGCGGTTTGCGCAGGGTATATGGGTTCTATGCCGAAGTGAAAGGTACTCTTTACATCACTCGACAGCGCAACGGTGGGCCGATGGACCGGCACATTGGCCACGGCCACCCTTCGGCGTGTCGGGACAGGCATCGGAACCAGAGGGGTCTACCTATGAGCACTACAGCAGGGGGCGCCGGCACGAAGCGGGACGCCGGGGCGAAGCGGGTCGTCGTCGCGGAGGACGAGGCGCTCATCCGTATGGATCTGGTGGAGATGCTGACCGAAGAGGGCTACCAGGTTGTCGGCGAAGCGGGTGACGGTCAGCAGGCCGTCGATCTCGCGGTGGAGCATCGGCCGGACCTGGTCATCATGGATGTGAAGATGCCGCGCCGCGACGGCATCGACGCCGCGGCCGAAATTGCATCGAAACGCGTTGCGCCGGTGGTGATTCTGACTGCATTCAGTCAGCGCGATCTGGTCGAGCGGGCGCGTGACGCGGGCGCGATGGCGTATCTGGTGAAACCGTTCACGAAATCCGATCTGGTGCCCGCCATCGAATTGGCGGCGAGTCGCTTCCATGAGATCACCGCGCTGGAGAGCGAGGTCGCCAATCTCTCCGATCGGCTGGAGACGCGCAAACTGGTGGAGCGGGCCAAGGGTGTGCTCATGCAGACGCAGGGGCTGTCGGAGCCGCAGGCATTCAAGTGGATTCAGCGCACCGCGATGGACCGCCGGACTACCATGAAAGCGGTAGCCGAGGTGGTGCTGGAGAACCTGGCCCCGAAGTGACCCTCCGAGGGCCCTGGCCGGGTCGCGGCCGGAAAATTTACTTCGTTGAAACGCATTCACGAAGAAGAATTCGAAACAATGTCGTTCGCATGACGCGAATGTGATGCGGAACTAACGTGGCAACGCTATGTTCTGACCGGGCCGACGTGGTCGGCCTCCTCGGCGAGCCGAGGGAGTACAGGACGTAGAGGTGAGGGACGTGCTTAGTTCGATATGGCGCAGTCGTTCGACACGAGGAGTATTGGTAGCCGGTGCCGCGGCTGCACTCGTGCTGACGGGCTGCAGTGACAAATCGACCAACGAATCGGGTTCATCCGGCACAAATGGTGCGGGAAGCCTGTCCATCCAGCCGGTGGCACAGGTGGACATCGACGGCAAGCAGGTCCCGAAGACCGATCCCGCCAAGGCTGCCGATCCGGCGGGCGACGGCAAGGCGACCTGTCCGGCCGGTACCACGATTGCTTTCGCAGGCGCATTGACCGGTCCCAACGCGGCTCTCGGCATCAACATCGTGTCGGGCGTGAAGCTGGCGCTCGATCAGCACAACAAGGCGAACGCGGGCTGCAAGATCGAGCTCAAGCAGTTCGACACCGAGGGCGACCCGCAGAAAGCCACCCAGGTCATCCCGCAGATCGTCAACGACAAGTCGATCATCGGCCTGGTCGGTCCCGCGTTCTCCGGTGAGACCAAGGCGACCGGCAAGATCCTCAGTGATGCGGGCCTGGTCTCGGTCACCTCTTCGGCCACCAACGCCACGCTCACGCAGAATGGCTGGAATACGTTCTTCCGCGGCCTGGCCAACGACGACGTTCAGGGTCCGTCGGTCGCCAAGTACCTCGTCGGCACCGCAGGCTACAAGAAGGTCTGCGTCGTCCAGGACAACAGCGACTACGGCACCGGCCTGGCCAAGAGCATCACCGAGGGGCTCGGCGCCGCGGCGGATCCGAGCTGCGCGGCCAGCATCAAGACCGGTGACAAGGACTTCTCCGCGACTGTCACCAAGATCGCGGGCGCGAACGCGGACGCGGTCTTCTACTCGGGGTACTACGCCGAGGGCGCACCGCTGGCGCAGCAGCTGAAGTCCGGTGGCGTCAAGGCCGTCTTCGTCGGCCCGGACGGCGTCAACGATCCGCAGTTCCTTTCGCAGGCGGGTAGCTCGGCCAACGGCGCGACGCTGACCTGCCCGTGTGGTCCGGCCCCGGAGAAGTTCGCGAAGGATTACGAGGCGCTCAACGGTCAAGCGCCCGGCGTCTACTCGGTCGAGGCCTACGATCTGGCCACGATCCTGACCAAGGGCATCGATAGCGGCAAGGTGACCCGTCCCGAACTGCTCGAGTACGTGCGGTCCTATGACGGTCCCGGTCTGGCGCGTCAGTACAAGTGGAACCCCAACGGGGAACTGTCCAATGCACTGATCTGGATCTACACAGTCAAGTAACCCGCACCACGAAACGCGCAGCACGTATGGGGGTTCGCGCGAATCCCTGTACGTGCTGCTGTTTCGTGAGGGCGAATGAATGAGGGCGAATTACGAATGACTTCAACAGTATTGGCCGGTGCTGTACAACTAGCCGGCGGCTCGATCGACTTCAACTATCAAGGAGTGATCGACGATTTCTGGCGACTGACCGTCGACGGATTGTCCTACGGTGCGATATACGCACTCGTCGCTGTCGGCTACACCCTGGTCTACGGCGTACTGCGGCTGATCAATTTCGCCCATTCCGAAATCTTCATGCTCGGCCTGTTCGGCCAGTATGTCGGGCTTATGCTGCTCGGGTTTTCACCGAGCGGTGATGTCTACTCCCAAGGCATCGTTCTCACCATCACCTATCTCGCACTGGCGATGATCTTCGGTATGGCCGTATCCGGCGCCGCGGCAGTCGGATTGGAGCGGGTGGCGTATCGACCGCTGCGCAAGCGCGGAGCCAAACCGCTCATCTTTCTGATCACCGCCATCGGCGCTTCCTTCGTGATCCAGGAGATCATGCACTTCGTGGTGCCGAAGGTGTGGCCGAAGCTGGGCGGCACCAACGCACAGAAGCCGATCATGCTGGTCGAGCCGACCAAGCAGTTCAGCTTCGGCGGCGCGGATGTCACCAATGTGACGATCGTGATCATCGTCGCCGCCGTCATCCTCGCCATCGCCACCGAGGTGCTGATCAACCGGACGAAGTTCGGTCGCGGCATCCGGGCGGTGGCACAGGATCCCGACACCGCGACGCTCATGGGTGTCTCGCGGGAGCGAATCATCATGTTGACCTTCCTGATCGGCGGCGTGCTCGCCGGTGCGGCCGCGCTGCTGTACGCGCTCAAGATTCCGAACGGGATCATCTACTCGGGCGGCTTCATCCTGGGTATCAAGGCGTTCAGCGCCGCGGTACTCGGCGGCATCGGCAATCTGCGGGGCGCGTTGCTCGGCGGGTTGCTGCTCGGGCTGGCGGAGAACTACGGCCAGATCCTCTTCGGTACCGAATGGCGCGACGTGGTCGCGTTCGTTGTCCTGGTTCTGGTGCTCATGATTCGCCCGACCGGCATTCTCGGTGAGAGCCTCGGAAAGGCGCGCGCATGACCGACACGGTAAAGAGCCCGCCGCCACCGATGAGCGGGCAGGAAGAGACTCCCAAGCACGGCGTCGGTGATGCACTGCGGACCTGGTGGGCCGGGCTGTCGCGGCCCGCCCAGTGGGGCGTCGGCGTGCCCGCCATCATTCTGCTGGCGCTGCTGCCGCTCTACCCTCCGCCGTTCCTGGACACCCCAGGTACCAGCTTCGGCGGCGTCATGGCCCAGTTCGCGATGTACGCACTGCTCGCCATCGGACTGAATGTCGTTGTCGGACAGGCTGGTCTGCTCGATCTCGGGTATGTCGGCTTCTACGCCGTCGGCGCGTACACGGTGGGTCTGCTGACGAGTCCCAACAGCCCGTGGAACCAGACCGACGGCGGTTGGCTGAGTGAGGACTGGGCCTGGTTGGCCTGCCTGCCGCTGGCGGCGGCGGTCACCGCGGTGTCCGGTCTGATTCTCGGTTCACCGACGCTGCGGTTGCGCGGCGACTATCTGGCGATCGTGACGCTCGGCTTCGGCGAGATCGTCCGGTTGCTCGCCGACAATCTCGGCGACCTCACCAACGGCAGCCTCGGCCTGTCCGGCATCGCCTATCCCCGCGTCGGTGAATCCACGGAGCGGCCCAACGGTGTGTTCTCCGCGGGCAACGTCGGCGACACGGAAGCCTCGAACATCTTCGCAAGGGCCAACTCCGGCATCTGGTGGTTCTGGGTCGGCATGGTTCTGGTGATCATCGTGCTGCTGATCGTCGGCAATCTGGAGCGCAGTCGGGTCGGCAGGGCCTGGGTCGCGATCCGTGAGGACGAGGACGCGGCCGAGATCATGGGGGTGCCCACCTTCAAGTTCAAGCTGTGGGCATTCATGATCGGCGCCGCGGTCGGCGGCCTGTCCGGTGCGCTGTACGCGGGCCAGGTGCAGTTCGTGAATCCGAGCGGGTTCAACATCATCAACTCGATGCTGTTCCTCTGTGCGGTCGTCATCGGCGGTCAGGGCAACAAGCTCGGCGTGATCGTCGGCGCGTTCATCATCGTGTATCTGCCGAACAGGCTGCTGTCGGTGCAGCTGGTCGGGCAGACCGTTGTCGGTTACGTGCTGCTCGGACTGGCCATCGTCGGTATCATCGCGATGATCGTCGGGTGGAAGCGCTGGGCACGGGATCTGGAGCGGCCGGTGCGTCTCGGTTATCTTGTCGGCGCGATCGTCGTGGTGATCGGGATGTTGATTGTCCTCGGGAACGTGCTGAAATTCCATGAGCAGGGCGCGCAGTCGCTCGGCGATTTCAAGTACCTGTTCTTCGGGATCACGCTCATCGTATTGATGATTTTCAAGCCGCAGGGGTTGTTCCCGGTGCGACAGAAGTTGCTCGCCTACGGGCGGCAGGTATATCGGGCCGTGCGCAAACCGTTCGGCAACGAAGTGATCGGGGAACGGGCATGACCGGGCCGGGCGCGGGTGACGCGCTATTCGACAACGAGGACATGTCGGCCGGCTATGCCGCCGAACCGGAAGCGACGCCGAGCGCGGGCGTTGTCGATGTGACGGCCGTGCTGCCGGAACTCGGCGACGCGGAGGCGGTCGCGGAGGTGGTCGCGCCGAGCCGTGAGATCGAGACACCGGTGGGTGCAGCGCTGCTGCGCACCGACGGATTGACCGTGAAGTTCGGCGGCCTCACCGCATTGGACAACGTGAGTTTCGAGATTCGCCGCGGCGAAATCCTCGGCCTGATCGGGCCCAACGGTGCGGGCAAGACCACCTGCTTCAACGCGATCACCGGTGTGTACCGGCCGTCGTCGGGCGTGGTCTATTTCGATGGCAAGCCGCTGACGAAGACCAAGCGCAATGCCATCACCCGCCTCGGTATCGCACGCACCTTCCAGAACATTCGGCTCTTCGCCGAGATGACCGCGCTGGAGAACGTGGTGGTCGGCACCGACGCCAGGCACAAAACCTCGGTGCCGGGCGCCATCTTCCGCACGACACGGCATCGCCGTGAGGAGCACGAGGCCATCGAACGCGGCATGGCGTTGCTCGAGTTCGTCGGCATCGCACCGCGCGCGGTGGAGAAGGCACGCAATCTGTCCTACGGCGACCAGCGCAGGCTGGAGATCGCCCGCGCGCTGGCCACCGAGCCGAAATTGCTCTGCCTCGACGAGCCCGCCGCCGGGTTCAATCCCAGCGAGAAGTCCGCGCTGATGGATCTGATCCGCAAGATCCGCGACGACGGGTTCACCGTCCTGCTGATCGAGCACGACATGCGGCTGGTGATGGGCGTGACCGACCGCATCGTGGTGCTGGAATTCGGGCGCAAGATCGCCGACGGGCTGCCCGCCGACATTCGCGAGAACCCCGATGTGATCAATGCCTATCTCGGTGTGCCCGACGACGACGCTGGTGCGCCCGACGAGGGCGCCCAGCCGGGGGCAGCGGACGACACACACGGGACGGACGGGTAGGGACGGCGATGGCATCACACAGGCAATCCGACAGCCCCGGCGACGCATCGGGCCCGCTGCTCGAAGTCACGGACATGGTGGTCAACTACGGCAGAATCCAGGCGCTGCACGGGATTTCGCTGCAGGTGGCGCCCGGCGAGCTGGTGACACTGCTCGGCGCGAACGGCGCGGGCAAGACCACCACGATGCGCGCTCTCTCCGGGCTGCTGCCGCTGACCCGCGGCCGCATCTTGTTCGAGGGCCACGACATCACCCATATGAAGGCGCACGAGCGCGTCAAGCTGGGGTTGATCCAGGCACCGGAAGGTCGCGGCGTCTTCCCCGGCATGACGGTGCAGGAAAACCTCGACATGGGCTGCTACGCAAGGCCGTTCGAGCCGAAATCGGAATACGACACCACCCTGGAATGGGTGTTCGGCATGTTTCCTCGGCTCGAAGAACGGCGCAAGCAGGTCGGCGGCACGCTGTCCGGCGGCGAGCAGCAGATGCTGGCCATCGGCCGCGCGTTGATGGCGCGGCCGCGGCTGCTGCTGCTCGACGAACCGTCGATGGGGCTGGCGCCCATGGTGATTCAGCAGATCTTCCGGATCATCTCGGAGATCAATAAGCAGGGCACCACGGTGCTGCTCGTCGAGCAGAACGCTCAGCAGGCGCTGGCCCGCAGCGACCGCGCCTACATCTTGGAGACCGGCGAGGTGACCAAGTCCGGCTCCGGTCGCGACCTGCTCACCGATCCCGCGGTGAAGTCGGCCTATCTGGGCGTCGGATAGATAAGTCATGCCCATCCGTGGCCGCCTCGGGCATGATGGCGGCCACGGACGGGCATGGCGAGCTGGATCACCTGCCGCGCTTACAACGACAGTCCTTCGTGCGGAAATCGGACGTAACACTCGATGCCTCGCGGCGCGTGGGAGCCGCCGCTGTGAGATGTCGGTGGGCCTCCCTAGACTCTTCACCGTGACCCCAGCGACCACTGATCAGCGTTCGAGCTCCGTCTCTGCAGCCGGCTCCGATGCGGCCGGTCCGCAGCCGACTCTGTTGTTGCTGGATGGGCATTCGATCGCCTATCGCGCGTTCTTCGCGCTGCCCGCCGAGAACTTCAAGACGGTCACCGGGCAGACCACGAACGCGGTGTACGGCTTCACCGCGATGCTCATCAACCTGCTCCGCGACGAGAAGCCGACCCATATCGCCGCGGCCTTCGACGTGTCACGCAAGACATTCCGCACCGAGGCGTATCCGGAGTACAAGGCCAATCGCAGTGCCACGCCCGACGAGTTCCGCGGGCAGGTCGAGCTGACCAAGGACGTGCTCGGCGCGATGGGCATTCCGGTGATGGCGATCGACGGTTTCGAGGCCGATGACCTGATCGCCACGCTCACCACCCAGGCGGTCGCCGAGGGCTTCCGTGTGCTGATCGTCTCCGGTGACCGCGACTCGATTCAGCTGGTCGACGACAACGTCACGGTGCTCTACCCGCGCAAGGGCGTGTCCGATCTGACCAGGTTCACTCCGGATGAGGTGATGGCCAAGTATCAGCTCACGCCGGCCCAGTATCCGGATTACGCGGCCCTGCGCGGCGACCCGAGCGACAACCTGCCCGGCATTCCGGGTGTGGGGGAGAAGACCGCCGCCAAGTGGATTCGCGAATACGGTGACCTCGCCACCCTCGTCGACAAGGTCGACGAGGTGAAGGGCAAGGTCGGCGATGCGCTGCGGGCCAATCTGAGCAGCGTGGTACTCAACCGGCAGCTCACCGAGATGGTGCGCGATGTGTCGCTGCCCTACACCCCCGATCAGCTGGCTCAGCAGCCGTGGGATCGCAACAAGATCCACCAGTTGTTCGACGATCTGGAATTCCGGGTGCTGCGCGACCGGCTGTTCGAGACGCTGGCGCCGCCGGAGCCGGAAGCCGAGGCGGGCTTCGAGATCAGCGGTGGTGCACTGGAAGTGGGCGCGGTCGCGGCCTGGCTCGCCGAGCATGCGAAAGCTGGTGTCCGGCACGGTGTTTCGGTGGTCGGATCGGGTACTCCCGGCAACGGGGACGTGCGCGCGCTCGCGATCGCGGGGGGCGACGGCGAGAGCGGCTACATCGACGTCACGGTACTGACCCCCGAGGACGACGCCGCGCTCGGCGTGTGGCTGGCCGACCCGGCCGTGCCCAAAGCGCTGCACGAGGCCAAGTCCGCGATGCACGCGCTGCGCGGCCGCGGCTGGACCCTGGCCGGGCTGACCAGCGATACCGCACTGGCCGCCTATCTGGTACGCCCCGGCCAGCGCAGCTTCAACCTCGACGACCTGTCGCTGCGGTACCTGCGCCGCGAGCTGCGCGCCGAAACCGACGAGACGCCGCAGCTGTCGCTGCTCGACGACGAGGACACCGTCGACGCGGAGGTCGCACAGACCGAAATGCTGCGCGCCAGGGCCGTCGTCGACCTCGCTGCGGCGCTGGACACCGAACTCCAGCAGATCGAATCCGTTCCGCTGCTCGAGGATATGGAGCTGCCGCTGCTCGGCGTGCTCGCCACCCTGGAGGACGCGGGCATCGCCGTCGACGTCGACCAGTTGGAGACGCTGCAGCGCCAGTTCGCCGACAAGGTGAACGAAGCGGCCAACGCGGCCTACGAGGTGATCGGAAAGCAGATCAACCTGGGCTCGCCGAAGCAGCTGCAGGTGGTGCTGTTCGACGAGCTCGACATGCCCAAGACCAAGCGCACCAAGACCGGTTACACCACCGACGCGGACGCGCTGGAATCGCTGTTCGAGAAGACCGAGCACCCGTTCTTGCAGCATCTGCTCGAGCACCGCGACGCCACCCGCCTGAAGGTCACGGTGGACGGCCTGCTCAAGTCCGTCGCCGACGACGGTCGCATCCACACCACGTTCAACCAGACCATCGCCGCGACCGGCAGGCTCTCCTCGACCGAGCCGAACCTGCAGAACATCCCGATCCGCACCGACACCGGCCGCCAGATCCGCGACACCTTCGTCGTCGGTTCCGGCTTCGCCGAGCTGATGACCGCCGACTACAGCCAGATCGAGATGCGCATCATGGCGCACCTTTCCGCCGACGAGGGCCTGATCGAGGCCTTCAACTCCGGTGAGGATCTGCACACCTTCGTCGCGTCCAAGGCCTTCGACATCCCGCTGTCGGAGGTGAATCCCGAGATGCGCCGCCGCATCAAGGCGATGTCCTACGGCCTCGCCTACGGTCTGAGCTCCTACGGTCTCTCCGCGCAGCTGAAGATCAGCACGCAAGAGGCGAAGGAACAGATGGATGTCTATTTCGACCGGTTCGGCGGCATCCGTGACTATCTCTACGAGGTCGTCGAGCAGGCCCGCAAGGTCGGCTACACCGAGACCCTCTTCGGTCGCCGCCGCTACTTGCCCGACCTGGACTCCAGTAACCGTCAGCGCCGTGAGGCCGCCGAACGCATGGCGTTGAACGCTCCTATCCAGGGCACCGCCGCCGACATCATCAAGGTCGCGATGATCAACGTGAACAAGGCGATCGCGGCCGCGGGACTGCGGTCGAGGATGCTGCTGCAGATTCACGACGAGCTGGTGTTCGAGGTCGCCGACGGCGAGCGGGAGACACTGGAAACGCTGGCCCGTGACCAGATGTCCTCGGCCATCGCACTGTCGGTGCCGCTGGATGTCTCGGTCGGCACCGGTCGCAGCTGGGATGCCGCAGCACACTGAGAGCGGAGGCCGCCGTTGAACATGCGGTGGCCGAACCGCCCCCTCGGTGCGTTCGGCCGCAAAAGCTGCGTGACGTGGTGACCACGACGGCGGCTATGGGGCTGGGCAGCGGAAACCACTTGTGCTGCCCAGCTTTTCAGCGCTCGTAGGCGAGCAGCTCGTACTGTGTCGCCGCCACGCGAGGGAAACCGTCGGCTTCCAGCCGGTGGAGGCGACACGATTATCGAAATCCATCAACGGCGGAGTCGATTCGCGAGCACGATGGTCTCCGGGGTGGCGACCGCTCTGCTCACAGATCTGCCGGGAATCTCCGACGTCGGACTCGAGCGCGCCGGGTGCTATTCCCGGTGGCGCACCAGTCGCGCCGAGCCCGCTGACAGATCGATCTCGTCGCGCGGCGGTGCGCCATCGGACTTGTCTTCTTTGTGCATCAGCACGGTCTGGCGCTGCTCGAACTCGTGGCGCTTGGAGCCCTGGAAAACGGCGGCGACTTCTTCGAAACCGGCGGCCGCGACCGGGCGGCCCGCGCGGTCCTCGAACCATGGGAGGATGCGACTGCCGGTCAAGCGGCTCCACAGCACCTCGGCCGCGGCGAGCACCATCAGCAGTATCGCCAGTCCGGGAATTGTCATGGCAACAAGCAGGCCCATGCGGTCGAAGGTACCCGCGCACACACCATTGCGCCGCGATATCTGGACGCCGTGAAATCGGCTGCCACGGCGCTGCGGCCTCCGTCCGGCCACATATCCCGTGAGCTGCGCAAATGATACTCACGAGTAGGCGCACCGAGGGTGCTAATAAGGTTGCGATTGCGTCGAGATGCCCCTATCGTGTATCGCGTGCCGAATCCCGCCGACCACCACAGCGCCGTGCTGAATGTCGCAGACCGCGACAGCGCAGCGCTAATTCCGCTTACCGCGATGGTGGCTGCCCGGCGACTTCTCCTCGTAGTAACCCGCCGTAGCGGGGTCTGATTCGGACCGGTCCCCTCGCTGCGGGCTGTTGATTGTTAGTGCTGGTCCCCTCTGCCGATTCTCTTCGGGAAGACCTGAATTGCAATGACGATCCTTACTCTCGACACACGCACATTTATCGCCGCCGCACCCAAGGGCCTGCGGGCCGAATGCGGCGCCCTGACGCCTGCGCAGTTCTACGACCGCTACTGCGAACACACCGGACACATTCGGCTCAGCGACTGGTCGCTCGCCGCTAACGGGAGCGCGGAGTGCGTCGCGACGCTGGGGTTCGCCGACCAGCTGCGGACATTCAGCACCACCGGCAGTCCGGTGGCGGCGATGACCTCCGCACTTTACGACGCGGGCTATCCGGTCGAGATCCTGCAGTTCCACCAGCGCCGCACCGAGGCAGGCACCGCCACCTTCGTCCAGTGCGAGGTGAATGGCAGGCGCGGCTGGGGTGCGGCCATGGCCGACGACGGCGCCGAGTCGACGATTCGCGCGATGATCGCCTGCGTCAACCGAAATGTTCGTTGACCGGGTAGACCCAGCGGCTCGCAAGCCCCGAAATCGCAACGGACCGTTCACCACTCGAAGGTGAACGGTCCGCCTCGGGGTGTGTGTGCGTTACTTTGCGGTCTGCTCCGACTGCTCCGACTGCTCGGCCAGCTGCTGGCGAACCTCGTCCATGTCCAGGGCCTTCACCTGGGTGACGAGATCCTCCAGTGCGGCGGGCGGGAGCGCGCCGGGCTGTGCGAACACCAATACGCCCTCGCGGAACGCCATGATGGTCGGGATGGATCGGATGTTCGCCGCGGCGGCCAGGCCCTGCTCCGCCTCGGTGTCGACCTTTCCGTGGACGACGTCGGGGTGCTTGGTCGAAGAGGCCTCGAAGGTCGGCGCGAAGCTCTTGCACGGGCCGCACCACTCTGCCCAGAAGTCGACGAGTACCACGTCGCTTCCGGTGACTACCTCGTCGAAGTTCTGCTGGGTCAGCGTCTGGGTGGCCATGACGTCCTCTCGTGTCGTTTTATTGCCAGCTGTAACGTCCGGCGTTCTCTTTATCTTCCACGGGCCACCGGCCACTCGCGCCGTTGGTCACCGTCCCAACGCCGGATACCCACGATGGTCGCCGGGAAATCACGGTCTCTTGCGACAGCGTGCACGGCCTCGCCGAGTTGCTGATGGGATACGCGGCGTGCCAGCGTCACGTGCGGCGTCCACTCGTCCGGGTGCAGGTTCGACGGAACGCCGGGACACTGCGCCACGATGCTGAAGATCCGTCGTTGCAATGCGAGCAGTTGCTCGGACGGAACGACCGCCCTGACCAGGATCGGATGGCGCGCGCCGAACACCAGCAAACCACCGAGGCGCACCGGGAAGGGCCGGAAACTCTGCTGCTCGAGGACGTGATCGATGCGCGGCCACAGCTGCCTGGCGACCGCTACGGTGATGTGCGGGCGCGTGGTCTCGGCGGTCTTCGCCGCGACACTGGGAATGCCCGCGTCCGCGAGCAACTGCCACTGCCGCCGGATCTCCGCATCGGCCGCGTCGTCCAACAGTAATTCGACCGACTGCACCATGGTCCCCAGAAAGTAGCGCCCTCCGGCGTGTCCGTGGGGCGATTCGGTCACAGCCGACCAGCGGCGGGAGGATGACCTGGTGAACGATGCGACGCAACGCGACAGTTCTACACTCCGCCTCGGCCTGATCGACGGCGACGGGATCGGCCCCGAGGTCGTGCGGGCAACGCGGGCAGTGGTCGACGAGGCCATGGCTGCCGCCGGTGCGAATCCGGTGGAGTGGGTTCCGTTGCTGATGGGTCACCGCGCGATCGAAGAGTTCGGAGAGCCGCTGCCCGAGGCGACCTTGACCGGTTTGGCGGGACTCGACGCGTGGATCCTCGGACCGCACGACAATGCGTCCTACCCGGGGGTGCATCGTGCGGCGGTCGCGCCCGGCGGCGCCATTCGCAAGCGGTTCGGGCTGTACGCCAATATCCGGCCTGCGCGGGCATTCACGGGTGTGCGTGCGGCCGCGCCGTTCATCGACCTGGTGATTGTCAGGGAAAACAGCGAGGGCTTCTATGCCGACCGCAATATGTTCGCCGGGTCGGGGGAGTTCCGGCCGACACCCGATGTCGCGATGGCCGTCGGCGTCGTCACCCGCCGCGCTTGTGAGCTGATCGCCCAAGAGGCGTTCCGGCTGGCCGCGACGCGTCGTCAGCGGGTGACCATCGTGCACAAGGCCAATGTGCTGCCGATGACGATGGGTCTGTTCCGAGATGTCTGCTATGAGGTCGCCCTCGATTATCCGAGTGTCGAGGTCATCGACGAGCATGTCGACGCGACCGCAGCCCATCTGGTCCGCGCGCCCCGCGATTTCGATGTGCTCGTCACCGAGAACCTTTTCGGCGACATCCTCTCCGATCTGGCGGGAGAGTTGAGTGGATCACTCGGCATGGCAGCTTCGCTGAACTGCTCGCAGTCTCGTGCGATGGCGCAGGCGGTGCACGGCGCCGCTCCGACGTTGGCGGGACGCAATCGCGCGAATCCGGCGGCGCTGCAGCTGTCGGCGGCGATGTTGTTGAACTGGTTGGGGACTCGCAACGCCGATCGGATGTTGCGCAACGCGGGGGAGCGCATCGAGCGCGCGGTTGCGGCTACTTTCGAGGCCGGTATTGCGACCGCTGACCTGGGTGGTCTCGCGTCGACGAGTGAATTCACCGAGCAGGTTTGCGCCAGGGTCCACCGCCGGTGATCAGCGTGTTGCGCTCGGGTGTTCAGCACGGATCGGATTGATCTTCCGTTACCGACCCGCGAATCGCGGCGATTCGCAATGTCAGCGAGTTCATGAGTTGAAGGGTCACCGTACGCAGTCGCCTTGCGTTGCCGCCTCGGTGGCCTCGGGGCCGCTGCGTTGTGCGATGTGCTCGACCAGGTGGTGTTCTCCTCTCGCGGTCCGTTGCGCCAAGGTCATCGCCGACGGCAGTCGCGTACCAGAGAACTAACAAGTCTTCGAGTCGATCCGAGTGCAGCGGCATCCGAAGCGACAACTCCAGCCGGATCGTGCCACCGAAACGCCGTCGGAAACGACTCGGCAAACTCACTCCGGTCGAGTTTGAAATAATCAACCAGACCGCACACTCGGCCTGAACCACTCGACCCACGAGTCGATCAAGAGTGGGGGAGTCCCGTGGGTGTGCAGTGGTCAGGCGGCTGAAGCTTTGAGCGCCGCAGTTTCGCAGTATTTCGAGTCCGGCTGATCCCGACACCAGAGTGCAGCTCTACATCCAGCCGATCAACGCCAGTTACCGCGGCGTCCCGACGCCGTCGCAAGCTCCATCGCCGCCGACCGCAGCGACAACATCGAAGAGATTGGGCAGCAATGATTCACTTGATCATGCGATCCGCGATCTGCATGATGGCGGGAACCGGCCTCGCGTTCGCGGGTGCTCCGGCGCCCGTCGCGGCGACCCCACCCGATGTAGTCGTGACCGGCGGCGAGATCTCCGGCTTCGCCGCCGACGGAATCACCAAATACCTGGGAATCCCTTTCGCCGCACCCACCGGCGGCGAAGCGCGATTCAGCCCGCCACGGCCCGCACCGCCGTGGCCCGGCATCCGGCAGGCTCACGGTCACGGACCGCAGTGTTCGCAGACCGGACTCCTGCCCGACCCGTTACCGACAGGCCCCACCAGCGAGGACTGCCTGACTATCGACCTTTACGTGCCCGACGGCACCCGCGACAGAAACTTGCCGGTCATGGTGTTCTTCCACGGCGGCGGCTACACCGACGGCTCCAACAGCCAATACGACGCGCCCACCCGGATGGTCGCCGAAGGCAACGTCATCGTGGCCATCCCCAACTACCGCCTCGGACCGTTCGGATTCATGTCGCTACCAGAGTTGGCTGCCGAGTCCGGTGGCGCCACGGGAACAGCCGGCATTCAGGATCAACAAGCCGCCCTACGCTGGGTGCACGACAACGCCCACGCCTTCGGTGGCGATCCATCCAACGTGACGATCTTCGGTGAATCGGCCGGCGCCGGCAGTATCTGCACACACTTCGCCGCACCCGCTTCCGACGGCCTCTACAACAAGGCCATCATCCAAAGCGGATCCTGCGTCCGATCATCCTTGATGCCCCGCAACCGCGACGACTCCTTCACACGGTCACAGCAATACGCCGAAAGCGTCGGATGCGGCGATCCCGCAACACAATTGGCATGCCTGCGCGCACTACCCGCCGCGAAGCTCCTGGAATCACCGATCGCCCAATTCGACGGACTACCGACCTGGATACCCAGCATCGACGGCGTCGTCGTCACCGGAACACTCGACACCGCACTCGCACGAGCAGCTGACCGGAAGATACCCCTCATCGTCGGAAACAACAGCAACGAAGGCGCACTGTTCATCGTCGACTCGGACTTTGCCCACGGCCGCATCCCGGATGCCGCAAGCTACGAGCGCTACGTCCGCCGATCATTCGGCACCTATGCCGACCGAGTACTTGCCCAATACCCAGTCGACCGGTATCCCTCACCCGCGGCCGCCCAATCCGCAGTCATCACCGACGGCGTGTTCGCCTGCCCCGCACTGTTCGTCAGCCGCGTCGCCCGCGATACCGGACATCCGGTGTGGCAGTACGAATTCGACGAAGCCCCATTCGGCGATGCCAACCCCCTGCTGCCCGGCGCCTTCCACGCCGGTGAACTGCCCTACCTGTTCACCAGCCTGATGAGCCTGCCGATCCCATGGACCGGACCGTCCGGTGCCTTCGCCCGACAAATGCAGCGATGGTGGACCACCTTCGCCCACACCGGCAACCCGAACGGACCCGGCTCACCCCCATGGTCGGCCTGGCCCGAACCGACCGAGCAAAGCTTCGACGGGCCGGTACTGACCATGCGGGCAACCGGCAGCACGATGTCCCACGATTTCGCCGCCGAGCACCACTGCGAATTCTGGTCCGAACGCCCTCAATGAATCCCCTGTCCATCGAACCGAAACCCGCCGCCGACCGGCATCCGTCCGCCGGACGGGAGTCTGTCGAGCGAACGGCTCAACCACGTGCGGCATCGCTACGTCCCGCCCGAAGTGTGCTCGAGGGTTGGACACAGTTCCGCGCCACCGACCGCGGCCACAAGAGACCACGCGCGGTAATGGCATTGCAGGATGCGTCGAGCCGCGGTGTGTCTCGCCCGCCGTCCGCGCGGACACGCGGCATCGCCGGACGTTCCCAGCCGGTTCCGGGCTCTGGTCGCCGCTGAGTGGTAGTCGTTGCGGGTCGGCCATCGACGCACGGGTGGCCGACAGTGTCGCGAAGCCGGACGGTAGCAGCGACCGGGGTGTGTCAGAGGACACGGCGATCGCCGCCCCTCAAAGCTGCTGGTCAGGCTGTGAGGGGGTAGGGTGTCTCGGCGGCGTGCCGGCGCCCTGGGCAGTGGTGAGTTCGCAACGACTTCGTGTCGTTCTTTCATTACTGTCCAGCACGAAGCGTCCCGGTCGCTTAGATTGCCAAACGGGTGGTGACACCCGGGTTTAGTGAATCCGAAATGTGGAGGGCTGCTGTGTCTGTTCGATCGGTTTTTGGCAGGCGCGCCCTGCAGGCGATGTGCGTCGTCACTGGCGGCGTGTTGGTGCTATCCAGCTGTAGTAATTCGGAGGACAGCAGCCCCGAGGTGGCGAAGGTGGCCGGTGTCGACAAAGTCGACTCGATCGCCGCGCAACTTCCCGACAAGATCAAGCAGTCCGGCAAGCTCGTCGTCGGCGTGAACATTCCGTATCAGCCCAACGAGTACAAGGACCCGAGCGGCAAAATCGTCGGCTTCGACGTCGACCTGATGGACGCGGTCGCCGCCACGCTCGGCGTGAAGGCCGAGTACCTCGAGTCGTCCTTCGAGAAGATCATCCCCTCCATTCAGGCGGGTACCTACGACGTCGGCATGTCTTCGATCACCGACTCGAAGGAACGCGAGCAGAGCGTCGACTTCACCACCTACTTCAAGGCCGGCAGCCAGTGGGCGCAGCAGACCGGTAAGCCGGTCGACCCGGACAACGCCTGCGGTAAGAAGGTCGCGGTCCAGGCCACCACGGTTCAGGACACCGACGAGATCCCCAAGCGCAGTGAGAAGTGCGTCGCCGAGGGCAAGCCCGCCATCGAGAAGAAGTCCTTCGATGAGCAGAGTGCGGCCACGACGGCTCTGGTGCTCGGCCAGGTCGACGCCATGTCGGCGGACTCCCCGGTGACCGCCTACGGCATCAAGAAGAGCGACGGCAAGATCGAGCCCGCCGGTCCGGTCTTCGACTCTGCGCCCTACGGCTGGGCGATCCCGAAGGGTTCGGCGCTCGGCAAGGCACTGCAGGCCGCGGTGCAGCACCTGATCGACAACGGCAAGTACCTCGAGATCACCAAGAACTGGGGCGTACAGGAAGGCGCGATCACCAAGTCGGTCATCAACGGCGCAGAGAGCTGATCGATGACCGCACAGAACACCCCGTCGGCGCCCGACGACAACGCCGGGGCCGGTGGGCAGGCCGCTTCGTCCCAGCCCGATCCGATCAAGGCGGTGCCACTGCGCCGTCCGGGTCGATGGATCGCCGCGGCGATCATTCTGATTCTGGTCGGCCTGTTCGTGTACGGCGCCAAGACCAATCCCGCGTACCGGTGGGACACCTACGGAAAGTACTTGTTCGACAGCCGGATCGTCTCCGGCGCGGTGGTCACACTGGAGCTGACCATCCTCGCGATGGCTCTTGCCGTCTCGCTGGGCACGGTGCTCGCCGTGATGCGCCTTTCGCCCAACCCGGTGCTGCGGGCGACGGCATGGGTGTATCTCTGGATCTTCCGTGGCACACCGGTCTTCGTGCAATTGGTGTTCTGGGGCCTGTTCCCGTCCCTGTACAAACAGATTGCCCTCGGCATCCCGTTCGGGCCGCAGCTGCTGCAGCTGGACGTGCAGGATCTGCAGGCGGCATTTACCTTCGCCGTGATCGGACTCGGCCTCAACGAGGCCGCGTACATGGCCGAAATCGTCCGTGCCGGAATCAATTCCGTCGGCGAGGGGCAGCGTGAGGCGTCCACCGCGCTCGGCATGTCCTGGTCGCAGACGATGCGTAGGACGGTGTTGCCGCAGTCGATGCGGGTGATCATCCCGCCGACCGGCAACGAGCTGATCGGCATGCTCAAGACCACGTCGCTGGTGACCGCGCTACCGCTGACCACCGACCTCTTCGGCAGGGCGCGTGATATCTACGGTGTGAACTTTCAGCCGATTCCGCTGCTGCTGGTCACTGCCACCTGGTATCTCGCGATCACCAGCGTGCTGATGGTCGGCCAGTTCTACCTGGAGCGCTACTACTCGCGTGGTGTCTCGCGGCAGTTGACTGCGAAGCAGTTGCAGGAGTTGGCCGATGCGCAACAGATTGTGAAGGCGAAATGACCGTCGACGTCGACAAGGACTCCGCCGTCGAAAAGGCCGACCGGCCGCCGATGATCGTCGCGGACCAGGTGTGCAAGAGCTTCGGCGCGCTACAGGTGCTCAAGGGGATTTCGCTGGAGGTCGCGCGCGGCGAGGTGCTGTGCCTGATCGGCCCATCGGGTTCGGGAAAGTCGACCTTCCTGCGCTGCATCAATCACCTCGAGCGGGTGAACGCTGGACGACTCTATGTGGACGGCGACCTGGTCGGCTACCGCGAGAAGGGTGACAAGCTCTACGAGCTGCATCCGCGCGATGCGGCCAAGCAGCGCCGCGATATCGGCATGGTGTTCCAGCATTTCAATCTGTTCCCGCATCGGACGGCGCTGGAGAACATCATCGAGGCGCCGACTCAGGTGAAGAAGGTGCGCAAATCCGTTGCGGTGGCTCGCGCACACGAGCTGCTCGAGCGAGTCGGCATGGCGGACAAGGCAAATGCCTATCCTGCACAACTGTCGGGCGGTCAGCAGCAGCGCGTCGCGATCGCCAGGGCGCTTGCCATGGATCCGAAGCTCATGCTGTTCGACGAGCCGACCTCGGCCTTGGACCCGGAGCTGGTCGGCGAGGTGCTCGGCGTCATGCGCGAGCTGGCGGCATCGGGCATGACGATGGTGGTCGTCACGCACGAAATGGGTTTCGCGCGTGAGGTTGCCGATCAATTGGTGTTCATGGACGCCGGCGTGGTCGTCGAAGCAGGCAGGCCGCGTGAGGTGTTGGCCAACCCGCAAGAAGCCCGCACCAAAGCGTTCCTGTCGCGACTGCTGTAGCGCCGCCCGTGCACCGGCTACGGAGTCCTGGTGCGCGCCAGACTGATTCGGAGCTGACCGAGCAGGACTTTGACGGCAGGACTACCGGGCCGGTCGCGCCGCCAGGCCAGTGCGAGCTTGCCGTGCAGCTGCGGCTCGCTGATCGGTAGTACCCGCACCCCGAACGCCGCGGCTTCCTCGGGGTTCAGCGCGGGTACCACCGCGATGCCGAGGCCGCGGGCGGCCAGGCGGAGCAGCAGTGGCGGCGCGGCCGCTTCGAACGCCACATCCGGCTCGAAACCCGCTGTGGCGCAGGCGCGGTCGAAGACGCCACGAATGCCGGTGCCACGTGGCAGGCAGATCAGTGGGTGGTCGCGGAGCTCACCGAGCGGGATGTGTGTCCGGTCCGGTCCGTCGAGCGCGACGGCCGCGACGATCGGAGTGTCGAGCACGACGTCGATACCGAGATCGGCATCGAGGTCCGCTCCGGTCAATCCGACGAGGGCGATGTCCAGCTCGCCGTGTCGCACCGCGGCCAGCATCTGTTCGGAGGTGTTCTCGGTCAGGCTGATACCGACCTGCGGGTGATCGTTGTGGAAGTCCGCCAATGCCGAGGAGATGTCGAAGTCCTCGGTGGCAGTGCCCGAGATGCAGCCGACGCGCACGTGCCCACGCAATAGACCGGTGAATTCGTCCACGGTCTGCGTTATCCGCTCGGTCGCGGCGAGTGCGGCTCGTGCATGCGGCAGCACTGCCGCACCCACCTCTGTCGTGGTCACCGAACGGCCACTGCGATCGAGCAGCTGCTGACCCAGCTCGCGTTCGAGCTGGCGGATCTGGGCGCTGAGCCCGGGCTGGGCCAGGTGCAGGCGGGCCGCGGCACGGGTGAAGTTGGCTTCCTCCACGACGCTGACAAAGTAGCGGAGCTGACGCAGTTCCATAATCAGTGATTCTAGAAGCAAGCAGAACTATCTGTTGTACTTCTCATTCGGGCGCGGGCATCGTGTGAGTCATGGGAAACGCCGCAGCTCAGATCATCGATATCGACACCTTCGCCGGCCCCGTCTTCTACCCCGGCGACGCCGGGTACGAGGACGAGATCGCGGGCTTCCAGACCGCCTACTCGCACCGGCCCGCGCTCATCGTCGGGGCCGTGCACGCGGCGGACGTGCGCAGCGCAGTGGAGTACGCGGCGCGCCAGAGCCTTCCAGTGGCCGTTCAGGCCACCGGGCACGGGCTGTCGGTCGCCGCCGACGGTGGCGTGCTGGTCAGCACCCGGCGGATGACCGACATCCGCATCGACCCCGTCGCCGGAACCGCGAGGGTCGCGGCGGGGGTCCGGGCGGGTGCGCTGGTCGAGGCGGCGGCGCGGCACGGTCTCGCGCCGCTGAACGGTTCGTCGCCATCGGTCGGCGTTGTCGGCTACACCCTCGGCGGCGGACTCGGCCTGCTGGCAAGGGAATTCGGCTACGCGGCCGATCATGTGCGCGTCATCGAGCTGGTCACCGCCGACGGACGGATGCGCACCCTGATTCCCGGCGACGAGCTGTTCGGCGCGGTGCTCGGCAGCGGCGGCAACTTCGGCGTAGTGACCGCCATGGAAGTGGAGCTGGTTCCAGTGAGCACCGTGTACGGCGGTCAGCTGGTATTCGACACGGCGTTGGTCGAGCGGGCGCTCGACGTGTGGCGGGAGTGGACCGAAACGGTCCCCGAGCAACTGACTTCGACCGTCAGCATGCTGACCTTTCCGAACATTCCGCAGGTCCCCGAGCCGCTGCGCGGCCGCTACGTGGCCTCGTTTCGGATCGCCTTCAACGGACCCGCCGACGAGGGAGAGAAGCTGGTCGCCCCGCTTCGTGCGATCGGCGACCGCTTGCGCGATGACCTGCGCGCGATGCCCTACACCGAGTCGCACACCATTCACAGCGACCCCGACCACCCGCACGCCTACGCGGCGACCAACGCCCTACTCTCCGACCTCACTCCGGAAACCCGGTCGGCGTTGCTTGCGGTCACCGGCCCTGGCGCACCGATCCAGGCCGTAGTCGACATTCGCCACCTCAGCGGAGCGCTGCGCAGGCCCGGCCCCGCGGGAATCGCCGTTGACCATCGCGACGCAGGCTACCTCGTCCGCGTCATCACCTTGCCCGAACCGGGCAGTGCCGCAACAGCTCCCGCCGGCCACGCGGCGGTCCGCGCCGCATTGTCACCCTGGACCCTCGGCCACAACCTCAACTTCCTCTACGGTGCGGGCGCCGCCGCCACCGAGGACCAGACCCGCACGGGCTACACCCCCGACACCTACACCCGCCTCGCCACCCTGAAGGCAAACCGCGACCCCCACAACATGTTCCGCTTCAACCGCAACATCACCCCAGCTCACTGAACCGGTTGTTCCCGGCTTCCTCTGCTACCATTGTGATATCACTTTGATACTTCGGAGGATGTTATGAAGTTTCGGGACGCATTCCGCCTGAACGGCTTTTCGGTGCTGTTGGGTTGGCTGGTGCTCACGATCTTGTTCGGTGGCGGTGCCGTGCTCGGCTACGTGATCGCGGGGCGCAACGGCAATGTGCCCGCACTGGCCGGGGCGATTGTCGCGACGGTCATCGTGGTCGTGCTGCTCCTGCTCGCAACCGGTCTGACCGTGGTCAATCCGAACGAGGCGAAGGTGGTGCAGTTCTTCGGCCGTTACATCGGATCGGTGAGCGAACCCGGGTTCTTCTCGGTGGTGCCGCTCACCGATCGGCGCAGCATCTCGTTGCGGGTGCGTAATTTCGAGACGCAGAAGCTGAAGGTCAACGACGCCGACGGCAACCCGGTCGAGATCGCTGCGGTCGTTGTCTATCGGGTGGTCGACAGCTTCAAGGCCGCTTTCGCTGTCGACGACTACGAGGAGTACGTGGAAACTCAGTCCGAGGCGGCGGTCCGGCATCTGGCGACCACGCATCCCTACGACGCGCACGACGCCGATCGCACCAGCCTGCGCGATGGTGCCGAGGTGGCCGGGGAACTGACCGTCGAACTGCGGGAGCGCACCGAAATGGCGGGCATCGAGGTGCTCGAGGCTCGGATCACCCACCTCGCCTACGCCCCCGAGATCGCCCAGGCGATGCTCGTCCGGCAGCAGGCCGCGCAAGTGGTTGCCGCGCGCACCCACATTGTCGAGGGCGCTGTCGGCATGGTCGGTCTTGCGCTGGAGAAGCTGGCCGAACAGGGCACGGTCGAACTCGACGAGGAGCGAAAGGCCACCATGGTGTCGAACCTCTTGGTCGTCCTGTGTGGCGACCGGGCCATCCAGCCCGTGGTCAACACCGGATCGATCTACTCCTGAGCCGCGGCGATGGCTGAACGGAAGAAGCTCTTACTTCGCCTCGACCCGGCAGTGCACGACGCCATTGCCAAATGGGCGGCCGATGATCTGCGCAGCATCAATGCGCAGATCGAATACGCCCTGCGGCGAGCGTTGGAACAGGCAGGCCGAAAGCCGAAGTGACCGCGGCGAGTTCCGGCCACGTGGTCCCGTCCCCGGAGTTACCAGCACAAACGCTGGAACCCTCTGGTGACGGGGCCTTTCGGCGTGCTGTTGCGTTGCGGCGTGTGCCGCAACGGCCACGCCGAGCCTGGACAGGCGACTCGGTGAGGTGGGTGGGCATAGGTGACGGCTCGCCTGTCGTCGGAAGTGCCGCCGGCGCTGCTGTCATGGGTGCTCGGAACTCGCCGCTACGGTGAGCTCATCCAGCAGTTCGATACTGTCGTCATACAGTGCGTGCCGCAGGTCGAGGTCGTAGGACATCTTCGACGACGGCCGCTCGGCGCGTCCGACGCAGTAGCGGCCGGTCGCGTGGGCAACTGCGGGATCGGTCGCCAGCCAGGCGAGATCAGCGCCCGAGACGGCAGGCGTATGCACGCCGGGCAAGGCGACCAGTGCTCGTGCGGCGGAATTCCGGCGGCGATCTCGGCGCGCATATTGCCGCCGCACGCGCCGCGTTGCCGGCGGAATTCGGCCGGTCGGAGCCCGTCATCGCACCTTCGCGCTGAATTCCTACCGCGCAGCACGGCGCCAAATGCTGGGAATCTGCGGGTGGACCAGGCAGTATCAGGACGTTCGGTCATAGATTCCAACGGCGGGAGTGATGATGCAGGGCACTGTCAAATGGTTCAATGCGGACAAGGGATTCGGTTTCATCGCTCCGGATGACGGAGGGCCGGACGTCTTCGTCCATTTCAGCGCGATCGCCGACACGGGCTTCCGCAGCCTGAACGACGACCAGCGGGTCGAGTTCGACATCACCCAGGGCCAGAAGGGCCCGCAGGCGGAAAACGTGAAGCCGATCTGACGTTCTTGAAGCCTGTGCGTCGCCGGTGGGTCTGGAATCCTCGACGGCGCACAGGTTTTCGGGTGGTCGACCGGGCGTGATCGGCTCAGCGCGGTGGCGCTATCGGGCTGTCGGCTTACTTGTGACGAAAATCGCTGTGCCAGGGAATAATTCGCCGCGCAACGGGCTCCATTGGCCCCATTCGCGGTCCAGCCACTCCGGCCAGTCGGGTTCGATGATGTCTTCGAGGATCAGGCCCGCGGCGACGATCTCGCGGACCCGGTCGCCGATGGTGCGATGGTGCTCGACGTAGGTGGCCTCGCCCTCGCCGTCGACCTCCACATAGGGGGTGCGGTCGAAATAGGGGATCGAGGCGGTCAGACCGGCCTCGCCCGGGTCGTCCGGGAAGATCCAGCGCATCGGGTGGTTCACCGAGAACACCCAGCGCCCGCCGGGGCGCAACACCCGGGCGACCTCGCGCATCACCTGCGCCGAGTCGGCGACGAACGGGATGGCGCCGAAGGCTGAGCAGGCCAGGTCGAAGGTGGCGTCGGCGAAAGGCAACGATTCGGCGCCCGCCTGCACGAGGGGAACCTGGGATCCGCCGCGGGCCATGGCGGCAAGGCCGCGCTCGAGCATGCCCATCGATAAGTCCAGGCCGACCGCGTGCGCTCCCTGTCCGGCGAGCCAGCGTGCGCACGGCGCGGAACCGCAGCCGATCTCCAGGATCCGCTTGCCGGCAACCTCGCCGAGGAAATGCATGTCGCCCTCGTGCAAGCCCTCGGGACACCAGACGAACTCGCCGTCGGGGGAATCCACGCCGAGGAAATCGGCGTGGGTCTCGTGATACTGGGTGGCATCGGCATCCCACCAGCGTCTGCTGGCCTGCTGGCTGGCTTCCGAGCCGATCCGGGTGCGCGCGGTCCCGGCCGTTCCGAGCAGTGTGTTTGCTTGCGCATGGCGATCTTCCGACACGCGGTCAGCGTAGTCCGGCGTGGCGTCGAGACCGGTTTGCCCGGCCGGACCAAGGTCGCGTACGCTGAACGCGCGAGTGCCTTCTGTACTGCCGTACCGATGCCCTGAGAAGGGGCTGAAGTAACAGAGCACCCGCGCTGAGTTTCACAAGCTTTGCCGTGCGGTACGTTCATTATGTCCGTCACGTCGCGTCATCGCGGTGAGTTCGCAGCGTACCGAAAGTTCCAATGTCCGCAACCGACCACAATCCGTCCGGAGCAAACCGACACATGCCCACCACCGTCACCTCGCCGCAGGTAGCCGTCAACGACATCGGCTCCGCCGAGGATTTCCTCGCCGCCATCGACGCCACGATCAAGTACTTCAACGACGGCGACATCGTCGAAGGAACCATCGTCAAGGTCGACCGCGACGAGGTCCTGCTCGACATCGGTTACAAGACCGAAGGCGTCATCCCTTCCCGCGAGCTCTCCATCAAGCACGATGTCGACCCGAACGAGGTCGTTTCCGTGGGCGATGAGGTCGAGGCTCTCGTTCTCACCAAGGAGGACAAGGAAGGCCGCCTGATCCTGTCGAAGAAGCGGGCTCAGTACGAGCGCGCTTGGGGCACCATCGAGGAGCTCAAGGAGAAGGACGAGGCCGTCAAGGGCACCGTCATCGAGGTCGTCAAGGGCGGCCTGATCCTCGACATCGGTCTCCGTGGCTTCCTGCCCGCCTCGCTCGTCGAGATGCGTCGCGTCCGCGACCTCCAGCCGTACGTCGGCAAGGAGATCGAGGCCAAGATCATCGAGCTGGACAAGAACCGCAACAACGTGGTCCTTTCCCGCCGCGCGTGGCTCGAGCAGACCCAGTCCGAGGTCCGCAGCGAGTTCCTGCACCAGCTGCAGAAGGGCCAGGTCCGCAAGGGTGTGGTCTCCTCGATCGTCAACTTCGGTGCCTTCGTGGACCTGGGCGGCGTCGACGGCCTGGTGCACGTCTCCGAACTGTCCTGGAAGCACATCGACCACCCCTCCGAGGTTGTCGAGGTCGGCAACGAGGTCACCGTCGAGGTGCTCGACGTCGACCTGGACCGCGAGCGGGTTTCGCTGTCGCTCAAGGCGACTCAGGAAGACCCGTGGCGTCAGTTCGCCCGCACCCACGCGATCGGCCAGATCGTCCCGGGCAAGGTCACCAAGCTGGTTCCGTTCGGTGCGTTCGTGCGCGTCGAAGAGGGCATCGAGGGCCTGGTGCACATCTCCGAGCTCGCCGAGCGCCACGTGGAGGTCCCGGACCAGGTTGTCGCCGTCGGCGACGACGCGATGGTCAAGGTCATCGACATCGACCTGGAGCGTCGCCGGATCTCGCTGAGCCTCAAGCAGGCCAACGAGGACTACCACGCCGAGTTCGACCCGTCGAAGTACGGCATGGCCGACAGCTACGACGAGCAGGGCAACTACATCTTCCCCGAGGGCTTCGACTCCGAGACCAACGACTGGATCGAAGGCTTCGACAAGCAGCGCGAAGAGTGGGAAGGCCGTTACGCCGAGGCCGAGCGTCGCCACAAAATGCACACTGCGCAGATGGAGAAGATGGCGGCCGACGCCGCGGCCGAGGCCGCGAACGGTGGCGGCTCGTCGAACTACTCCTCCGAGAGCGGTTCGCAGGCGTCCTCCTCCAGCTCGCCCGAGTCGGCCGGTGGTTCGCTGGCCAGCGACGCGCAGCTGGCGGCTCTGCGGGAGAAGCTCTCCGGCAACGCCTGATAGGCACGTTACGAGGAAGGCCCCGATCCGCTCGCGGACCGGGGCCTTCCCGTTTGTGCGCCGTGGGGTAGAAACAAGCTTCCACGTCAGTGTGCGCGAGGGTTACTATGGCCCGCTCGCAGCCTGCGCAGGCTGTCTCTAGGCTCTTCCTGGTGACTGGTCAGCATCTCGATCCGACAGTGTCGGGTATTGCAAGGCCGTTCCCGGCGGCCACACCACCGCAGGCGGCCACGACAACGGGGCACGATTGAGCGGCCTTGCCAGCACCGCGGCGAAACTAGCGCCGGTCGTTGTGGTGTTCGGCGGTGGCGTGGTGTTCGCGCGGCGCAAGATCATCGGAGCGGAAAGCTCGAAGGCCTTCTCCGACTTCGCTTTTCTCTTCGCAATTCCGTGCTACTTGTTCGGTTCGCTGTATGCGAGCGATCTCGGGCAGGTGTTCGACCCGGTGGCGATCGTCGCGTATCTGGCAACGGTGCTTGTCGGGATGGTGGTCGTGGGCTTCGCCGCGCGCCGGGTGATCAGAGCCGATGTTCGGGGCACTGCGTTGCGGATCATGGCGGGGGTCCAGGTCAACACGACCTACTTCGCCATACCGGTATTCGTGCTCCTGTTCGATGATGCCGCGCCGGTCTTTCCGACGATCCTGCTCCAGGTCTGTGTACTGACGGTGGTCATCATCGCCATCATGGAATACGGTGCGGCGCAGGACGACCAGGACCGTCCGACGCGCGCTGCGGTGATACGTGGCATTTGTGCGGCGCTGGGTACGCCGATTGTCATCGCCTGTTACCTCGGCGTCGCCGCCAATGTGGCAGATGTTCCGGTGCCGGAGTGGGTCCGTGATGCGCTGGCTTTCAGCGGCAACGCGGCCGCTCCGGTGGCTTTGTTCGCACTCGGTCTGCACCTGGGCGGGACAGGTTTGCGACTGCGCGGAGCCGCTCGCGACGAATACGCGCTGATCGCCTGCAAATGTGTCGCGCTCCCACTGCTGGCGTTCGTCGTGGCCGAGTACGTGTTCGGCATCACCGGCCGATGGCTGACCTACCTGGTGGTGATCGCCGCTATGCCCGCGCCACAGAACTTGTTCATCTTCGCGCAACGTTATGACACCGACGTCGACCTCGCGGCAGCGATCGTCGCGAAGACCTCCGTCATCGCGCTGGTCCTGCTGCCGCTGTGGCTCCTGATCACCCAGGGCTTTACTGCAGCGTGAGCACCTTCGCCTGCCCGGATATCACGACGTCGTTCTGATCGACCAAGGCCGCGCGTATCTGGACAACCGCACCCGCCGCCAATGGCGCCTCGCCGGCGGCTCCTGCCAAGGAGACCGTGGCGACGTGCTGGCTGCCGTCACAGGCGACGTCGTTCTGGGTGCCTAGGGCCGCAGGGCGCTCAGCGGTGGGTTCGCCCGCCATCACCTTGATACTTGTCACCCCGGCCCCGGCGTCGCAGTTGTATTCGACGCCGACGTTGTTCGGTGCGGCAACGGTGATGTCGACGGTATTGGCGGCGAGCGCAGGGGCAGCGGTCAGCACCAAGGCGGCGCCCATCGATGCGAAGACGGTCGCGGTGCGGACAGTGCGGTGATGATTCCGAGTGGTCATCATGGATTCGTTCCTCCTGTGTGGCGTAGACGGATCGCTGAACACAACGGGAAGAGAACGCGGCCCTCACTGCACCGCGTGCATCTATGGTCCAACTCCGAGGTCGACCCGCGTGGCGGAATCGCTTGATCGGCGCATCGCGGAGGCCGCCGCGCTGCGGCCGTACCCGGTGCCGAGGGTTGGTTGGCTCACACTCTTCGTCATTTGCCCCCGATCCATGGCATGGTTGTCCAGTGAGATCAGGCTTATCGACGTGATCCGCTTGGCTCATCTACAGAAAAGAATGAAGTAAGCAATGACTCAAGGCAGTGTGAAGTGGTTCAACAGCGAAAAGGGCTTCGGCTTTATCGCGCAAGACGGTGGCGGCCCTGACGTCTTCGTTCATTACTCCGCCGTGTCCGGCTCGGGATTCAAGTCCCTTGAAGAAGGACAGCGCGTGGAGTTCGAGGTCGGCCAAGGACAGAAGGGCCCGCAGGCCCAGGACGTCCGCGCTATCTGATCGACGCAGCTTGGTAAAGCCCCGCACCCTCTGGGTGCGGGGCTTTTGCGTATTTCGGGGTAGCCGCTACCCGAGTGGGGTGCGGTTACCCTCGGCCACCGCCGCGACCAGCTGTCGAAATGTCGGGCATTGCGTGAAGTCCTCTGCTTCGCACGCCATCGCGTGCTCGATCATCCGCTGCGAGGCCTGCGCTTCGGCGATCCGGACGCCGAGCTCCTCGTATTGTCTGGCCAGCACGGTTCGGCGCGCGGTACGGTCCGGTGCGTCGAGCATTTCGCGCAACTGCTCCAGGCTCAGCCCGGCCGCCTTGCCTCGCACGATCATCGCGACCCGGACTACGTGATCCTGGACGTAGCGTCGTCGTCCGCTCACCCGCCCGGCCGGTTGCAGTAAGCCCATCGACTCCCAGTGCCGCAGCACGTGTGTGGCCAGGCCGAAGCGTGCCGCCAGCGCGCCGATCGTGAGCTCGCCGGTGGGATCGGGGGAGTGGACATCGCCGTCGGGGCTTGACTTCATGTTCACATTAACATGCAGAGTGGTCCGTGATGTCAAGGCGATGTCATCACGAGGAGGACCAAATGTTCGAGGTAATCGTCGTCGGCGGCGGGCCGGCGGGACTGTCGGCCGCACTGACCCTGGGCCGCGCTCACCGACGCGTTCTGGTGCTGGACTCCGGCCACGCCCGTAACGCACCCGCCGCTGCCGTCCACAATTTCTTCACCCGTGACGGCGTGCCGCCCGCCGATCTCCGAGCGATCGGCCGCGACCAGCTGATGATGTATCCCACCGTCGAGGTTCGCGACGGTGCGGCCACCGGGGTCGCCCGGGGCGATCGCGGTTTCATCGTGCAGCTCGCAGACGGCACGAAAGTCGACACCAAGCGGCTGCTGCTGGCCAGCGGCCTGGTCGACCAGTTGCCCGACATCACCGGTATCGCCGAGCTGTGGGGGCGGGCGGTATTCCACTGCCCCTACTGCCACGGTTTCGAGAGCAGTCAGCGGCCGATCGCCGTGATCGGCGGCGAACCCGACCGCATCCGGCTCGCGCTGCATCTGAGCCGGTTCAGCGCGGATGTCGTCCTGTGCACCAACGGACCCGCCGATGTTCCGCCATCCGCGGCGCAGGCCATGTCGGCGGCCGGTGTCACGGTCCGCCGCGAACGCATCACCGGGTTCGAGGCGGCCGGTGACAAGCTCCATGCGCTGGCGTTCCAGGACGGACCGGCGCTGCCATGCGAAGTCGCCTTCGTCAGCAGCACCTGGACCCAGCGGTCTCCGCTACCCGGTCTGCTCGGTTGCGCCACGTTCTCGGATTGCACCGTGCAGGTCGACGAATTTCACCGGACGAGCGTGCCCGGCGTCTATGCCGCGGGCGATATGGCCCGACGAGCAACGATCCCGGTTCCACTGGCCGCGGTCGTCGCGGCCGCCGCCAGCGGGACCGTCGCCGGCAGTGTGCTCGACCAAGACCTGGTCAGCGTCGACTTTCGGCTGCCGAATCCCTTTACCGCACAGGAGAAGTGAGTCGTGTCCGTCACCACGACCGCGGCTGGACCGGCTGCGCATACCAGTAATATCCCGCTCGCCGCTGCCGGGCTTGCGCTCGGCATGCTGCTCTCGGTTCTCGACCAGACAATCGTCAGCATCGCGCTGCCGGATATCGCGGGTGACCTCGGCGATGTCGGCTCGCTGCGCTGGATCGTGACCTGTTATGTGCTGGCCTCCACGGCGACGGGCGCGCTGTACGGCCGGCTCAGCGATCGATTCGGCAGGCGACCGGTCTTCCTCACCGCCGTGGGCATATTCACCATCGCATCGGCGCTGTGCGGTATGACAGGCACGCTGACCGAGCTCGTGGTGTTGCGCACCGTGCAGGGGATCGGCGCCGGCGCATTGTTCACGATTCCGACGATCGCTCTTGCCGAGCTGTTCCCTGTCGCCCTGCGCGGCCGGGTACAGGGCGCGGTGGGTGCGATTTTCGCCTTTGCCGCCGTCGGCGGCCCGCTGGTCGGCGGGGCGATCACCGACACCGTGGGGTGGCGCTGGATCTTCTACATCAATGTGCCGCTCGGCTTGATCTCGATGGCACTTGTCGGAGCTGCGCTACGGCTGCCGCGCGGCGGCCTCGCCGGCCGGCTGGATGTCGGTGGCTCGGTGCTGCTGGTCGGCGCGGTGGTCGGAGTTCTGCTGATCGGTGAATGGTCCAGCGGTGCGCAACACGCAGGGGTCGGGCTGATTTTCGGCCTCGGTGCCGCGGTGGTCATCATGCTCGGCGCGTTCGTGTGGCGGGAACGCCGCACCGAGGATCCGGTGATCCCGTTGGGGCTGTTCACCAACCGGGTCACCGGCGTCATCCTGCCCGCGACATTGGTACTCGGAGTACTGATGTATTCGTCGATCGTGTATCTGCCGACCTATTTGCGCAGTGCCTTCGACATGAGCGCGACCGAGGCAGGCCTGGCGCTGAATCCGTATGTCGTCGCGTTCATGGTGGCCTCGTTCCTCTCCGGCAGCCTGGCGAGCAAAACGGGAAGATACCGGCCCTTCCTGATCGGCGGCGCGGTGGTGATCGCCTTCGGATTCGTCCTGCTCGGTCGGCTCGATGCGGAGTCGAGCTATCTGGTCGTGGCGCTGGGGCTGATCGTGCTCGGCTGCGGCATCGGCATGCTCGTGCAGCTGCTGGTGACAGTTGCGCAGAATGCCGTCGCCGCAACGGAACTCGGTGCGGTCACCGCCGCCGCTTTGGCTCTGCGCGGTCTGGGCATGTCGCTCGGCATCGCAATCTACGGCGGTGTCCTCGGCCACGAACTTGCCGGAAAACCCGTCTCGGCTACGGCTACGGCCGATGCCATTCCGGACACCCTGATCTGGGCTCTCCCGCTGACCATGGTGCTGCTCGTGCTGACACTCGTGATTCCGGATCCTGCGCAGCAGAGCCGGTCGACCGGGGAAGACCGAGCCGACCCGGGCCGGCCGGCGCCGTAGCCGGCACCGCCGTCTTCGCGCGCGCGTCGCCTCCCGATTGCCGGCGGGAGGCCTCGGGCATTCGATCTGTGGCTCATCCCCGTCCATCCATGACAATTGGTTCGATCTCGTGACCGGCCACAGAGCGTGGACCGTTGCTGGCGGCGGCGCGGTAGACCCCGGGAATCGGTTCCAGCGACAGTGCGCGGGATCGATTCGGGGGTAACCGAATTCGGGCGGTCGAGGGTCGCGTTCGGCGGTAGGGTGCCGGGCATGGGGAGCAATTCGGGCCGCAACGACTACCTCGAGCAGGTCGTTGCCCAGCAGGCCGCACTCGAAGGTGACTTGCGCACCCGCAAGCCGATGGCGGCGGAGGCGTTTGCGCCCGCACCGCCGGCCGCG
This sequence comes from Nocardia sp. NBC_01009, assembly GCF_045208035.1. Taxonomy (NCBI): domain Bacteria; kingdom Bacillati; phylum Actinomycetota; class Actinomycetes; order Mycobacteriales; family Nocardiaceae; genus Nocardia; species Nocardia sp. NBC_01009. The sequence continues at coordinate 3,700,419 of NZ_CP108695.1, forward strand.
CCCGGTGGACCGGCGCAGCAGGTACGTCGCGGTGCTATGGCGAAGCGGGCCGATCGAGTTGGGCCCGCTGTGCAGGGCAGTGGGCCGGGGCCGGTGGAGGTCAGAGTCACCGGATTCTGGCGATGGCGCACGGTTTTGGTGCCGCCCAACGCTTTTGTCGTGCACACCCGGCGTGGTCGCAGCGAACCGCTGCACATCGGGCTCGGCGTCTCCTTCCGCTTCGACCCCGCGACCGATGCGTATCTCGTGGTGCCCGGTGCCATGCAGACGATCCTGATCAACGCCTACTGCATTTGCAGCGAACTGCAGGGTGTGCTGGTCCAGGGGTACGTGCAGTGGATCATCGAGGATTTTGCCACCGCCTATCGCAAGCTCGACTTCTCCGACGGCGAGGATCCGATGCGGTTGGTGAACATTCAGCTGCGCGAACAGGCCGAGGCCGCCATCAAGGACAAGGTGTCCACCATGGGGGTGCGGGATGTGCTCAGCGACAAGCAGCCGATCATCGAGGAATTGACGGCGAGGCTCAGAGCGGTGGCCGAGGGATCCGGCGATGCGGCAGGGGACGGCCGCGACCGAGGGCTCGGCCTCGGCATTGTCACCGTACAGATCAAGGAAGCAGTGGTCAGCTCGTCCACGCTCTGGGAGAACTTGCAGAAGCCCTACCGCAGCGAACAGAGCCAGATCGCCCGCCTCGCGGAACTGGCGACCCAGGAAGTGATTTCGGCGCGCGAGACCGAGGCGAGTCGGACCGCCGAGGAGCGGCGTATCGAGAACGAGCGGGAACTGGCCGAACTACGCGCACGCAACGAGGCGGCGCGGTTCGACAGGGAGACCGCCGAACAGTTGCGCCGCACCACCCGTCAGCACGACGACGAGCGCACCGTCGCCGATCTTGCTCAGGAGACCGCATTGCACGCGCTACGGCTGGAAGGTGAACAGCACGCCGAACGCACCGAAAACCTGCGCCGGACCCAGGAGTTGCGGCAGCTGGAACGCGACGGTGAGCTGGCCGACGCGGCGGCCCGGACCCGCGCGGCACACGAAGCTGCCCTGCTCGACCTGGAGCGCGACCACATCAGGGTGGACACCGCCAATGAGCGCAGTGCCACTGCGATCCAGGCACAGCTGGTCGAGTCGCTGCCGGAGATCGTCGCCAAGCTGCCCGCCCCCGCCGAACTGAAATCGTTCCAACTCGGCGGCGACTCGGCAGCGTTGTCCGGCGTGATCGCCCAGCTGACCGCCGTGGTGGAGGCATTCGCGCCGAAGCCGTGATCGAGGTCGGGCCCGGGTATCCTCGCAACTGATGTCCGAGTCCGCCGTGGAGTTTTCCTCGACCCTGTGGGAACGCAGGAAGATCGAGGCGATGAGCCGAATCCAGCAGGTTGCACTGGATCTGTTCGACGAGCATGGGTACCGCAACGTGACCGTCGACCGGGTCGCGACCGCGGCGAGCGTGTCAGCCAGTTCGATCTACCGGTACTTCGGCACCAAGGAGATGCTCGTCCTTTACGACGAGGCGGATCCGCGGATTCTCGAGGTGATCAAAACCGCGGGCGGCGCCGAAACAATCGCGCCCGCCGATCTGATCGCCGTCACCCGGCTGCTGGTGCCGGTGTTGATCGAATCACTGCTCACCGAGGAGTCCGAGCGCCGGATCCGCAGGCGGCTGCAGTATGTGGTGACGATTCCGGAGATCCGGGACGGCCAGACACGGCAGATGCGGGACCTGGCCGACGAATTCCGCATGCTGTTCGCCGAACGCAGCGGCCGCGACCCCGAGGACCTGACGGTGGGGATGGCCGCCGCGACCGGCGTCTGGGGATGTGTCGCGGCCCTGGACCATTGGGCGGCAACCGGTTTCACCCGGCGACTCAAAGACGTCTATACCGAGGCGATCGGTTCGATCGTCGACGCGATCGAGGTCATGTTCCGGTAGTCACCAGTTCCGAGCGTGCGTCGCGGCTGCGCGGCAGCCACCAGTTCCAGCGACCGAACAGTTGCATGAACGCCGGTACCAGCACCAGTCGCACCACGAGGGCGTCGATGGTGATGGCCACGGCCAACGCGAATCCGATCTGCTTCAGCTCCAATACATCCGCGGTCACAAAGCTCGCGAACACCGCGACCATGATGGCGGCCGCGGCGGTGATCGGCCGTGCGGTGCGCTGCAATCCTTCCGCGACAGCGGCGGCGTTGTCCGGGTTGCGATCCCAGGCTTCCTTCATGCGTCGGATCAGGAATACCTCGTAGTCCATCGACAGGCCGAACAGCACCGCGAACACCAGCATCGGCAGATACACCTGCAGGAATCCGGTGCTGTGGAATCCGAGCACCGACTCGCCGACACCGTGTTGGAATACCGCGACGGTGATACCGAGTGCGGCGCCGGTGGCCAGCAGGTTGAGCAGGATCGCCTTGACGGCGAGCACGATACTGCGGAAGGCGACGACGAGGAAGACCAGCGAAACGGTCAGCACCAGGATGATCACCCATGGAAAACGAGCGGTGATCCGTTGTGACACATCGGCGAACGAGGCAGAGGTGCCGCCGACCCTGATGTCCGCCTCGTCGATTGTCGTTGCGCGGGAACGGATGTCGGCCACCAGCTCGCCGGCATCGGTCGAGTCGAAGGCAACCTCGGGCACCACTACCGCGAGCAGCCTGCCTTCGGCCTGCTGTGGCACTACCCGCGCGATGCGGGGATCTTGCGTCAGTTCCGTGACGAATCCCTCTACATCCGTGCGTGATTCGCCGGTCAGCGGCGCGCCATCGGGTCCGGTGGCAACCACCTCGATGGGCGCGAGCAGACCGGGACCGAAGTTCTGTTTCACCAGCGCGGTGGCTTGCCCGGTCGGACGGTCGGCCAGCGAACCGAGCCCCATGTCCACGCCGTACCGGATGCCGACGATCGGCGCGGCCGCAAGGGTGAGCACCGCGACGCCGACCGCACCGAACAACACCGGCCGCGCCATCACCAGACGTGCCCACCGCGCCCACCCGGTCGAGGCCGTCGCGGACTCGACCTCGGCGGGTCGGAGTCGGGCGGGCAGTGCGCCGCGGTTGATGGCCGGACCCGACACCGCCAGCAGCGCGGGCAATAGCGTAAAGGCTGCGGTCAGGGTGGCGATGACCGCAGTCACCACACCGATGGCGATCCCGTTCAGTATCGGAAGGCCGACAACGGCGAGCGAGCACAGCGAGATCAATACGATCAATCCGGAGGCCAGGATGGTCCGGCCGGTCGTGTCCATGGCCGCGCCGATGGCCTGCACGATGGCCTCGATCGCGCGCCGATCGCGCACACCGCGCCGGGTGAGTTCCTCGTTGAACCGGCTGACGATGAACATCACGTAGTCGATCGCGGTACCGGTGGCGATCATGGTCGCCACCGAGAGCACCAGCGAATCGAAGCTCAGGAAGATCGCGAGCCCGGCCAGCGCCCCGATGGCCACTGCGATGCCTGCCGCGGTCACCGCGATGGGCACGGTCGCGGCCACCAGCGCGCCGAGGGCGAGCACCAACACCACGCCGGCCACCGGCAGGCCGATGCCTTCGGCGCGTTGCAGATCGGCGGTTTCGATGTCGGTCAGATCCGCCTGTGCCGGTGCGAATCCGGTGATCATCGCCTCGACGCCCGCGGCGGACTGCCCGGCCAGGGTGGACTGCAGTTCTTTCGCGATCCGGACCCGCTCCGTCATGCCGCCGTCGACGCCGACAAGGCCGAAGGCGGTTTGCCGGTCGGAGGAGATCTGCGCGGCGGCGTTGCCCTCGTACGGACCGATCGCACCGGTGACGCCATCGGTGGCGCGGACCGCGGTCATCGCCTTGTTGATCACCGCACGGTATTCCGTCGAGTCTGCGGTGCGCTGCGCCGAATGGAAGACGATCAGGTCCTGTTCGGTGCCGAACCGCGCGAAGTGTTGTGCGACAAGCCGATCGACGGCCACCGAGTCCGATCCGGGGACCGAGTAGTCGGGCGAGCCGAGGCTTGCATGCAGGGCGGGGTAGGCCGACGCGCAGGCGATCACCAGTAGCAGCCACGCGGTGAGCACGATTCGGCGGTGCCGTGCCACCGTGACTCCCCAGCGTCCAACGATGCCGAGGTGCGGCGTGGGGTCCGGTGGATCCTGCCGTTCGAGCACGGTCAGCTGTGTCATCGCCCCTCCACCTACTATTTCTGAGAGTGACTCTCAGATATTTTCCGCCAGCCTACGAATCGGTCCGGCAAGAAAGCAAGTGACTGTCAGATATTCGGCTCGCGCCACGGTGCGTCAGGCCGTCGGCGACCGCGGATCCGATGGCCGATTCTGGTTGAGCTGCGGCCACTTACCCGCCGTCGCGCATAGTCGGACGGTTGACCAACTTTGGGATGTCCGACGTCGGGGGAGCTGGAAGAACTACAACCGCGATGTCGGCCCGCTGTGACTTCGTCGCGCGGGATCAGCGGCCCGATCGGACTCGGCTATCGCGTTCCGGGACTGGTGATTTCGCCATACGGCCGCGGCGGCCACGTTGCCTCCGAGACCTTCGGCCACGCCTCCCGATTGCCGGGGCTGGAAACCGGGTTCGGTGTCGAGGTGCCGAACCTGACGCTGTGGCGGCGCGGTATCACCGGAGATATGACATCGACGTTCGATTTCGGATCGATACCGAATGCGGCGAAAACGATCTTGACCGATCCGAATCGAAAGTCGCTGCCGCGCTCGCACAATGCGGCCCGAATCCGGCATTGGGCACGGCGACCACGGGCATTCCGTATCCGGTGCCGCCCAATGAAATGCCGCAGCAGCAGCCGGGTGGCCGACGCAGGCCGAGTGGCATCGTCCGAGCACGCCGAAAGTGGCCCAGTCCGGTTCGGACTGGGCCACTTCGGAAGTCGGGGTCAGCTGGCGGTCGCAGGTACCCAATACGTGGCTGCCGCGGCAGAGCGTTTTCGCATAGCGGCGAAGCTGTGCCGAGCGGGGTTGATCAACGCGGTGAACCATGAGCGGCGGTGCTCGGCGAGCGCGGCCGCAACGGCGGGGATCTGTATGCAGTGCATACCACCCGCCATGCCCAGGCGGTGGCGACCCGTCTGGTTGTTTCTGGTGCCCAATGATGTTCCTTTGCTTGCTGGTACTGGCCTGGATCGCCACGGCGAAGATTAGCCGAACGAAAGGGCGAGTCAGAGTATTTTGCGCACGTAATTGCCTCGGCGTGTCGGAAAGTTGTCGCCCGCGAACGGCAATCGGCCGGAAATGTTGCGAGATGGTCTCGACGGAGTCACGGATCGGGCAAATAGCGGCGCGGGTGGTGGAATGGTCGGTCCGAGTGGGTATTCGGGCTGATTGGGTGCCGGGGACCGCGCCGCCGCTCGGGTGGGAGCCCGGCCCGCCCAGTGCGGATGCGAGACTGGTCGAATGTTGCGGATCGGCCTCACCGGAGGCATGGGAGCGGGCAAGTCGACGGTGGCGCGGATACTTGCCGACCGTGGCGCGGTGGTCATCGACTCCGACGTCCTCGCACGGGAGGTGGTCGCGCCGGGTACCGAGGGGCTGGCGGCGCTCGTGTCGGCCTTCGGCGGGGACATCCTCGCCGCGGACGGCAGCTTGGACCGGCCCGCGCTCGCGGCCAAGGCATTCGGCAGTGACGAAGCGCGCGCGACACTGAATTCGATAACGCATCCGCTGGTCGGAAAGCGAACTGCTGAACTTATTTCCGCCGCTGCGCCGGATTCGATTCTCGTCCAGGATATTCCGTTGCTAGTGGAAAACGGTCTCGCGCCGTTGATGAACCTTGTTCTTATTGTGGACGTCCCCGTGGAAATTCGAATTCGGCGACTTGTCGAATTCCGCGGTGTTTCCGAGGCTGATGCGCGGGCGCGAATTGCCGCCCAGGCCACCGACGAGCAGCGGCGCGCGGTGGCCGACGTGCTGCTCGACAACAGCGGCGCCGCAAACGACATCGTTCCGATCGTGCACCGGCTGTGGGACGAGCGCCTGGTGCCGTTCGAGCGCAACCTGCGCACCGGAACGCCCGCGCGGCGGCCGGATGTGCGTGTCGTCGCACCGAACCCGCAGTGGCCGGTTCAGGCGCAGCGGCTCATTGCGCGGCTGTGGGTGGCCTGTGGTCCGGCCGCATCACAGATCGATCACATCGGCTCGACCGCCGTGCCGGACCTGCCCGCCAAGGACGTGATCGACGTGCAGATCACGGTCGCCGATATGGCGACGGCCGATGGGTTGCGCGATGCGCTCGGCGCGGCGGGCTTCCCCGTGAAGGCACATGTCACGCACGACAATCCCAAACCGACGAGCGCGGACCCGGCCGGGACGGATATCGGCCGGTGGGCCAAGCGGCTGTATGCCAACGCCGACCCCGGCCGGCTCGCCAATGTCCATGTCCGCGTTGCCGGTTCGCCTGGGCAGCGGTTCGCGCTCGACTTCCGGGACTGGCTGCGGTCGGATGCCGCAGTCCGCGCCGAGTACCTCGAGATGAAACGGGAAGGCGAAGCCAAGGCGACCGGGCTGACCGGCGAGGAGGCGACGCTCGCTTACCTCGAGGTCAAGGAGCCGTGGTTCGACGCCGCGTACGAGCGAGTTCGCGCCTGGCGCGAACGCGACGGGTAAATCGGGCGCGACCCGGCATCGCTGGGTGTGATGGGCGGGCCGGGCCAAGTGCAGTGGTCCGCGGCGGTGCCAGCCTTCGCGCGCTCCGTCCTCTGGGCTCAGCGAGCCAGGGGCGAGTAGATGGAAAGTCATGGTCGTCTTGCCTTGGGCGGTAGACCGTTGTCAAGAGGTGCTCGAGAAAGGAGCTACCGCCAGGTGAGCGTGATGCCGAGGGTGGCGAGCCAGCCCTCGAGGGAATGGCCGTTGGCAGCGATGCCCTCGATCGTTGTGGCGGCGTACTCGATCGCGGCCTGGGTCTCGCCGAAGCCGATCAGTCCTGCGGCATGGGCGGCGAGCAGCTCGTCCACGTCGAGCAGCTCGGTGTCGCGGCCGGTGCGCACCACGATGTCCAGGTAGTGGTCCACCGACTTCCAGGTCTTCGGCCCGACCTGGGTGAACTCACCGAGATCGACGTAGTAGTCCTGATCGCGCCGGTGTTCGGGGTGGTAGTGGAAGACGGTGACGCGGATGGACAGCTCGGGTAGCAGCCACGACTCGATGTAGTGGAACTGCGGATGGTCGGAAACACGCGCCATGTACAGGCCCCATGGCTCCGCGCGGAACTGCTCGACCGGCCGGACGAAGCCCTTCGGATCCGTGTTGGTCTGCGCCGCGAGGTCGAAGTACTCCACCTTCGGGCGATGCACGTCCACTGATGGTGCCTGTGTCATGCACACAGAATCTACCGCCGCCGGGCCTGCGTCGAGTGCTGTGGCGGTGGCGTCCGCTACATCCAGCTCAGCACGATGCCATGCGAGGCGAGCCAGCGTTCGACATCATGGTCGTGCGCGGCAAGGCCGTCCATCGCGGTGGTGGCCCGCTCGAAGGCGCGGTGTGCCTGCGCCGTGTCGATCAAACCGGCCGCGTGGGCGGCCAGTAGGTCTTCGACGCCGCGCAGCTCGGACTTGCGCCCGCCCTGCACCATGATGTCGAGGTAGTGGTCGATCGCTTTCCAGCGCTTCGGTTCGACCTTCGTGAATTCGCCGATGTCCAGGCAGTAATCCTGCCCTCGGTGATGCGCTGGACTGCGGTGGGTGATCGTCGCGCGGATCGACAGCTCCGGCACCAGCCACGACTCGACGTAGTGGAACTCCGGCCCGCCGACCGTCCTGGCCATATACAGGCCCCACGGCTCGACGTGATAGCGCTCCACCGACCGGACGAAGCCTCGTGCGTCGGTATTGGTCAGATCGGCGAGATTGAAATACTCGACCTTCGGTCTGGCGGGAGCGGCCGCGGCGAGCGGCCCCGGTGGTGGGGTCGCGAGCCTGGCGGTCAGTTGACCTGGTGCGACCCCGCGCATGTCCCTGGCGACGTATCCGGCTATCCCGGTCATTGCAGGCACTGCGGCGAGCAATGGAATCAGAGCGCTCATGGCGTCTTCCTTCACCCTGTACCGATAACACCCTGTACCGATAACCAAATCAGGCTACACCCGCCGGGGGTTGCGCGCTTTGTCTGGGAATGTGATGAATATCGTTGTGGCAACGGACATTTCGGGCAAGTAACAAGTTGTGCACCGACGCTCGCCGGTGGCGGTGCGCGGGAACTCCGATGGCGCGCCGGGCGGCCACGGATGCGACGTCGGGTGGGGTCGGCCGCTCCGGGCGGGTTTCCAGTGTTACCCGGTTGTCGGAGGTCGGTCGGTGTCGGTTCGCACCGCTGTGACCGCCACTGCGGTGTAGTGCATCGTGAAGCCGCCCCCTGCCGCGTCGATGGCTGCGCCGATGCCATCCAGTAGTGCTTCCAGCTTGTCCGCCGGGAATTGGCTGTGACCGCCGAAGGTCGGCACCTGCTCCAGCCACTCGTCGCGGGTGCAGGGCTGCTCCCAGTCGAACTGCCATTGCGCCGCGTCGCCGAACGCGCCGGCCTGTTGTATTCCCGTGCTCGCCTTGGTGAAGAACGCGGAGTAGGTGTCCAGGCCGGGCATCGTCGCGCGGTCGAAAGGCGAGCCGGGCAGCACCCTGCGGTAGACCGTGGCGAAGGCTGCGGCCAGTTCCGACGGTGGTTGGAATACGTACCAGAACACGGCCAGTCGCCCGCCGGGACACAGCACTTGCGCCGCTTTGGCTGCTCCCGCGACCGGGTCGACCCAATGCCAGGTCTGCCCGGCGACGACCGCGTCGAACGTCCGGCCTGCGGTATCCCAGGCTTCGAACGTCGACACCTCGACCTCGACGCCGCTGCGGCGCGCGAACTCGGCCATCCGCGGGTCGGGTTCGACTCCGAGCACCCGGCTGCCTGCTGCCTGGAACTGCCTGGCCGCGATGCCGGTGCCGGTCCCGACATCGAGCACGTCGCGGCCGGGGCTCTCGGCGACTATCCGCGCCACCAGGGCGTCCGGGTAACGCGGCCGGGTTCGGTCATACCGTTCGGCGTCGGAGCCGAACGACTCGGCTATGTGTCGGGCCCGATGCGCCTCGCGCGGCTCGGGCTCGGAAAGGGGCGGTTGCTCCGGCGGTATAGTGGGCATGTGCCCACTATAGTGGGCATGTGCCCACTCGTAAATCGAGAAGGGCTGGGCGAGGGAAGGATTCGCGGTATGCCGACCGGCGTTGCCCTGCGTGACGTGCGCGAACAGCTGTTCGACGCAGCAGAGCGCATCCTGCTCCGTGCCGGACCGAACGCGCTGACCAGCCGGGCGGTCACCACCGAGGCAGGCTGCGCCAAGGGGGTCCTACACCGGCATTTCGCCGACTTCGACGGTTTCCTCGCCGAGCTCGTGCTCGACCGCATCGGCCGGATCGACAACCAGGCCGTCGCGCTGCGCGAATCCGCGGGAACCGGCACCGTCGCCGAGAACGTCACCGGCGCGCTGACGACCCTGTTCGAGTCGGTCGCGGTGGCGATCATCAGCCTCATTACCTTCCGTGACGAGTTGCGCGCCCGGCTGCGGCAGGTCCGGCCGCCCGGCGTCCCGGTACTGACGGAGGCTGCGGCCATGATCACCTCCTACCTGACCGTCGAGCGCGACCTCGGCCGCATCGCGGCCGATGCCGACGTGGACACCCTCGCGCTCATGGTGATCGGGACCGGGCACCTACTGTTCGCGGGCCGGGAGGGCACGCCGCCGGAGACCGCCGCTGTCCGCAAGGTCGTGACCACGGTCCTCCACCCGGCGCTTTCCCGCTGAAATACTGCCGCCGGGAATCTGTCGGTGGCTGGGCTTAGGCTGATGAGCATGGCATTCGCAACCGAAATCCCAGCGGAAGGCTTCGAGGACAGGGCCGGTGGGACGCCGCTCGCGCATTCCGAGTTCAGGCCGGTCGGCGAGATCGAGCGGGCCGACGGCCGGTTCGAGGTGGTCAGCGATCACAAGCCCGCCGGTGACCAGCCCGCAGCCATCGAAGAGCTGGAGCGCCGGATCAGGGCGGGCGAGCGCGACGTGGTGCTGCTGGGCGCCACCGGTACCGGCAAGTCGGCGACCACTGCCTGGCTGATCGAGCGGCTGCAGCGCCCGACGCTGGTGATGGCGCCGAACAAGACCCTTGCCGCGCAGCTGGCCAACGAGCTGCGAGAGATGTTGCCCAACAATGCCGTCGAGTACTTCGTCTCGTACTACGACTACTACCAGCCCGAGGCGTACATCGCGCAGACCGACACCTATATCGAGAAGGACAGCTCGATCAACGACGATGTCGAGCGGCTGCGCCACTCGGCCACCTCGAGCCTGCTCTCGCGCCGGGACGTGGTGGTGGTCGCGTCGGTGTCGTGCATCTACGGCCTCGGCACACCACAGTCGTACCTCGATCGGTCGGTGCAGTTGGAGGTGGGCACCGAGCTCGACCGCGATGCGTTCCTGCGATTGTTGGTCGACGTGCAATACACCCGCAACGACATGTCGTTCACCCGTGGCTCGTTCCGGGTGCGCGGCGACACCGTCGAGATCATTCCCTCCTACGAGGAGCTCGCGGTACGCATCGAGTTCTTCGGTGACGAGATCGAGGCGCTGTACTACCTGCACCCGCTGACCGGCGATGTGGTCCGACAGGTCGACACGGTGCGGATCTTCCCGGCCACCCATTACGTGGCGGGTCCGGAGCGCATGGAGCGCGCGGTCGGCGATATCGAGAAGGAGCTTGAGCAGCGGCTTGCCGAGCTGGAACGGCAGGGCAAGCTGCTCGAGGCGCAGCGGCTACGCATGCGCACCCAGTACGACCTGGAGATGATTCGGCAGGTCGGGTTCTGTTCCGGCATCGAGAACTACTCGCGCCACATCGATGGCCGTGCGGCCGGCACCGCGCCTGCCACGCTGATCGACTATTTCCCCGAAGACTTCCTGCTCGTCATCGATGAGTCGCACAACACCGTGCCGCAGATCGGCGGCATGTACGAGGGCGATATGTCGCGCAAGCGCAACCTCGTCGAATACGGCTTCCGGCTGCCGTCCGCGGTCGACAACCGACCGCTCACCTGGGAGGAATTCGCCGATCGAATCGGGCAGACGGTGTATCTGTCGGCCACGCCGGGTCCCTACGAGCTCGGGCAGGCCGGCGGTGAGGTCGTCGAGCAGGTGATCCGCCCGACCGGGCTCGTCGATCCGAAGGTCGTGGTCAAGCCGACCAAGGGACAGATCGACGACCTGATCCACGAAATCCGCCAGCGCACCGAGCGCGACGAACGCGTGCTGGTCACCACCCTCACCAAGAAGATGTCCGAGGATCTGACCGACTACCTGCTCGGCCTCGGCATCCGGGTGCGCTACCTGCACTCCGAGATCGACACGCTGCGGCGCGTGGAACTGTTGCGGCAGCTGCGGCTCGGCGAGTACGACGTGCTCGTCGGCATCAACCTGCTGCGTGAGGGCCTCGACCTGCCGGAGGTGTCGCTGGTTGCGATCCTCGACGCCGACAAGGAAGGCTTCCTGCGCAGTACGACCGCGCTGATCCAGACCATCGGCCGCGCGGCGCGCAATGTGTCGGGCGAGGTGCACATGTACGCCGACAAGATCACCGACTCGATGCAGTTCGCTATCAGCGAGACCGAGCGGCGCCGGGCCAAACAGGTTGCCTACAACGAAGAAATGGGCATCGACCCACAGCCGCTGCGCAAGAAGATTGCCGACATTCTGGATCAGGTGTACCAGGAGGCCGACGACAGCGAGGTCGCCGTCGGCGGTTCCGGTCGTAACGCCAGTCGTGGCCGCAGGGCCCAGGGTGAGCCGGGTCGCGCGGTGAGCGCGGGCATCTACGAGGGCCGCGACGTCACATCGATGCCGCGGGCCGAGCTCGCGGACCTGGTGAAGGAACTCACCGCGCAGATGATGAGTGCGGCACGGGATCTGCAGTTCGAGCTGGCCGGACGGCTACGCGACGAAATTGCCGATCTCAAGAAGGAACTGCGCGGCATGGACGCCGCCGGGTTGAGTTGAGGCTGGGCCCGGCGGCGTCCGGCAGCTCGGCCGCGGCGGGCTCAGGACTGCGTCGCCATCCATTCGTTGACGCGGCGCTCGGCTTCCTCGCGGGAGACGTTTTCGACCTTGGTGATCACTGCCCACCGGTGACCGAACGGATCGATCACGACACCGAACCGGTCGCCGGTGACGAAGGTCTGGGGCTGTTCGGCACTGCGGGCGCCGTGCGCGATGGCGCGTTCGATGACTGCGTCGACGTCCGGGCAGTAGTGCACGATCGAGGTGTGCACCCAGTCGCCGTTCGGGGCGAGCACGTTGTTGTCGGGCATAGGCATGCCCACCTGCAGGGTCGAGTCGCCGATCTTCAGTTCGGCGTGCGCGGGCTGGCCGTCGGGCAGGTCACTGCGGCCGACCACTTCTGCGCCGAAGACCGCCGTGTAGAAGTCGATCGCTTTATTGCCGTCGGACACCGCGAGAAAGCAGGTGATCGAGTGGTAGCCGTCGGCGATGGGATTCACTGTTTCGCTCATGCCGACAACCCTCGTCGATCGCGCGACCAGGGTCTTGTAAGAAAGCGACACCATGACCGTGGGTGCTGACCAGGTGGCTGCAGGACCGGAACCGGCCGGTGCTCCTGCCCTCGACGACGTGAAGGGGATCCTGCACCCGGATGAGCAAGCCAGGCATCGATCGCTGGCCCGGCTACCCGCCGGACCCGAGATCGGCCGGTTCGTCGAGTGGTATTGGTCGGTCCGCTGGGATCTGCGTGGCCGTCCGCCGTACTACGCCGAGGTGCTGTCGTATCCGTGCGTGAATGTCACCTTCGAGCAGACCGCAACCCGCACCGGCGGTTTCGTCAACGGCGTCTCCACGAGCAGATACATCCGTGAGCTCAGCGAGAGGGGGGAGACGTTCGGGGTGCGCTTCCGTGCGGGCGGCTTCGGTGCTTTCACCGGCCTGAACGTCGGCTCGTTCCGTGACGCGGCTGTGCCACTGGCCCAGGTGCTGCCGGAGGCCGATGGGCTGACCGAGCGCGTGCTCGCGGTGTCATCGGATCTCCAGCGCCGCACCATCATCGAGGATTTCTTCGCCGGCCGCGACACCGACGACGACCCGACCTATCGACTTGTGCTGCGCATCGTCGAGGCGATGGAGCACGACCCGGAATTGACCAGGGTCGATCAGGTCACCGAGCGGTTCGACGTGCCGATCCGCACCCTGCAGCGGATGTTTCGCAGATACATCGGGGCCGGACCGAAATGGGTGCTGCGCCGCTATCGTCTGCAGGACGGCGCCGATCTACTTGCGCGCGGCCACATCGAAGACCTGGCCGCGCTCGCCGCGGAGCTCGGCTACTTCGATCAGGCACATTTCTCTCGTGAGTTCGCCGCTGAGGTCGGAATGGCTCCGCTGGAATATGCCAAGAATTCGATACGCTCGCGCAACGAGGTTACTTCGAAAGTTCTTCCTACCGAGAAATAGCCGTGGTGCCGAGAATCGAATAAGACCTCGTGTACCCATCGCCAACGAGGGAGCAGGACATGGACGTCGTGGTTTTGATCGGGCGGGTGCTTTTCGTGGTGTTGTTCTTCGGCTCGGCAGTCGGGCATTTCACGCAGACCGAGGCGATGACGGATTACGCGCAGAGCCGCGGCGTGCCGGCGCCGAAGGCGGGCGTGCTCGCCGCGGGTGTGCTGATGGCGCTCGGTGCGGCGAGTGTGCTGCTGGGGATTTGGGCGGATCTGGGTGCGCTGCTGCTGGTGATCGTGCTGCTGCCGACCGCGTTCCTGATGCATCGGTTCTGGTCGGAGACCGATCCGGAGACAAAACAGGGCGAGATGATCCACTTCAACAAGGATCTCGCCCTCGCCGGCGCGTCGCTGATGCTGTTCGCTTTCTTCGCGCATGTCGACGAACTCGGATTGACCATCACCGGGCCGCTATTCCATCTCGGATGACTGTGATGAATCTCCCACGCACACAAGAACGTTCGCGCGAGTTGTGATCGATCACAGAACTCGGGTCGAGAAATTGAATCTGCCCTGGTCGGTAAGGTCATCGAGCATTCGCCGAGCGAACCGGTGTTCGGAATGCCCGAACACCCCGAGTGTGATGTGTTGCGATTTCTGATATTTCCGACGGTTTTGCCGCTAGGGTCGAGCCCAGTCGCCGCGCCGGTGCCACGACTGATGGTGGTGCCGGACGTAGGCACCCGACCACCGCATAGTTGGAGGAGAGATGACCGCCTACCGGACCATTGTCGTCGGTACCGATGGCTCGGACTCGTCGTATGTCGCCGTCGAAAAGGCCGCCGCGCTGGCGGGTGACGGGGAAACGACGCTGGTCGTGGCCTGCGCGTACTACCCGACCGACGATCGCGATGTCGCGGCTGCGGCCGATGTGCTCAAGGACGAGGCCTACCAGGTGCGCGGCTCCGCGCCGACCAACGAGATCCTGCGCACCGCCAGGGACAAGGCCGCCGCCGTCGGCGCCAAGAACATTGTCGAGCGCTCCATCGTCGGCGAGCCGGTCGAATCGCTGCTCGCTCTCGTCAAGGAGGTGGAGGCCGATCTTCTCGTGGTCGGCAACCGGGGTCTGAACACCCTGGCGGGCCGCCTGCTCGGTTCGGTGCCTTCCGATGTCGCCCGCAAATCGCGCTCCGACGTCCTGATCGTGCACACCGTGCGCTGAAGGTAGTCCCGCACTACGCGAACCTCGCCCGCTCCGGGCAGTTCGTGTCGACAGACCCGACCCCGTCGTTCCGGCCGAAGCCGCAACGACGGGGTTTCTCATGTGTGCCCTATGCCAGTGCGTGCAGCACCGGCGGCAGCTCCCCGGCGTGGATGACACCGAGGCGCTGGGTCGCGCGGGTCAGCGCGACATACAGATCGTTGAGGCCGCGCGGAGACTCCGCGAGAATCTGCGCGGGTTCGACCAGATACACCGCGTCGAACTCGAGGCCCTTCACATCGTGCACGGTCAGCACGCGCACCGATTCGCCTGCCAGCTCGGCGAAGTCCGGGACCAGGTCGTGCGGAGCGATCACCGCGGTGGTGCCCGGTCCGGTCTCGGTGCCCACCAATCGCTCGACCTCGCTACGCAATCGGTTCGCGGTGACCGCGTAGGCGCGCGGTGGCTGCCCGGACGCCCGCACCGATCGCGGCGCCGCCGCGGTGGGGTCGATCGCGCTCAGCACGCCGGCGGCGACGTCCATGATCTCGGCCGGGGTCCGGTAGTTCACCGTGAGCTCGGTCAGCTTCCAGCGTTTGGCCACATACGGTTCCAGCATCGTCTGCCACGACGAGGCGCCCGCGGGGTCACCGGTCTGCGCTACGTCGCCGACGACGGTGATCCAGCGATTCGGGATGCGGCGCATCACCATTCGCCACGCCATTTCCGAAAGCTCCTGCGCCTCGTCCACGATCACGTGACCGTAGGTCCAGGTGCGGTCGCCCGCGGCGCGTTCGGCGGTGGTCTGACTGGCGCGCACATTCTGGCGTTCGGCGAGCTGGCCGGCATCGATCAGGTCATAGGCCATCAGGATCTCGGGATCGAGCTCGTCCTCCAGATCCTGTGGCGCCGAACCGGTCAGGATGTCGAGCGCATCCTGCGCCTCGGCCAGCTGGGCCCGCCAGCGGCGCCGTGCGCGTTCGCGTTCCTCGGCGTCGTCGACACCGAGCAACTCGGCGAGCTCGTCGAGCAGTGGTGCGTCGGCCGCGCTGTATTCGCCATTATCCGACCGCACCAGCTCGGCACGGTCGGCAGGATCGAGGCTGCCGGCCACGCGATCGAGCCGCTTGGGGTCGGCGAGCAGGTCGGCGAGCACGTCCTGTGGCGACAGGATCGGCCAGAGCCGACCGATCGCCGCCTGAATCGCGGGATCGGTGCGCATCTCGTCGCGGATTTCAGCGAGATCGGTTCGGCTGAGCAGACTTTGGCCGCCGGACAGGTCGGCGCCCATGGTCTGGGCCAGCTGATCGGTCAGTGCGTCCAGCACCGAGCTCGCGAAGATCGGCCTGGCCAGGTTGTGCGGGCGGCGCGAGGAGCGGGCCCGGCCGCGGGCGCGGGTGGTGATCTTGCGATCCAGGATCACCGGGTAGCCGTCGAAGGTCAGGCGGATCGGCTCGGCGGGTATCTCCTGCCGATCGCGCACCGCCTGCTTGAGCACCTCGAGGATGGCGAGTGAGCCCTTGATCTCGCCGGCCCGCAGCGAGTCCTCCCGAGAGGCTTTCACCCCGGGATACAGGTCGCCGATGGTGGACAGCAGCACGCCGGTCTCGCCCAGCGAGGGCAGCACCTGGCCGATGTAGTCGAGGAAGGTGGCGTTCGGGCCGATGATCAGCACGCCGGACTTGGCCAGCTGCTGCCGGTAGGTGTAGAGCAGGAAGGCCGCGCGGTGCAGTGCCACGGCGGTCTTGCCGGTGCCGGGACCGCCCTGCACCACCAGCACGCTCTTGTGCTCGGAGCGGATGATCGCGTCCTGCTCGTGCTGGATGGTCTCGACGATGTCGTTCATGTGGCCGGTGCGCGCGGCATTGAGCGCCGCGAGCAGCGCGCTCTCACTGCCGACGCCGCCGTCCGCGCCGGTGACGCCGGCCTGGTGCGCCGCTTCCAGATCCAGGTATTCGTCGTTGACCGCGGTGACGGTGCGATTGCGCGAGCGGATCTGACGGCGGCGGGTCACCCCGTCGGGCGTCGCGGTGGTGGCCAAATAGAACGGCCGGGCAAGCGGTGCGCGCCAATCCAGCAACAGCGTCTCGTAATCGTCTTTTTCGTCGAGGATTCCGAGCCTGCCGATGTAGCGGTATTCGCCGTCCTGATCGCCATCGAGGTCGATCCGGCCGAAACACAGGCCGTGTTCGGCGGCGTCGTACTTGGCAAGGTCCTCATGGTAGAGCGCGCTGAACGATTCCCGCTCGCTGCGTGCCTGCGGGGTGCCGCCGGTTTCCAGCAGCACCGTGCGCAAGCGGTTGTTGGCATAGTCGCGCATGCCGTCGAGCCGGTCGTAGAGCACAGCCAGGTAGGCCTGCTCCTGCTCGATTTCGCGGTTTCGCTCGGATGCGCCGTCGTGCGCGGCACGATCCTGAGTGAGACGGTCGGGCAAACTGAACTCCTTAGTCACCGCGATGAACCTGCGCACCCGCAGCGGACGAGTGCACGCGAACTCTGTAGAAAACAGAGTTGTCGAGTCTACTGCCGGTTCGGTGTGCTCGCCGTAACCGCAGGTGGGGTATCTGATGTCGCGTCGCCCACTATCGGGGCGAAGTGCTGCACAACCGGGAACGGGTCATAGAAGTGGTGTAACAGCTGCTGCCAGCGCTGATACCCGGCGGAGCCGCGAAATCCTTCGACGTGGTCCGCCAGTCTCTCCCATGCCACCAGGAGCAGATACGTGTCGGGCGTCTCGATACCGCGCGACAGCGACAGCGACCGAAATCCCGGCATGGCCGAGATGATCGGCTTCGCCTCGGCGAAGGCGGCCTCGAAGTCTTCGGCCTGTTCGGGACGGACGGAAAGCAGCGCGTGTTCGAGAATCATCGATGACCTTCAAGAGGCGTGGGTGTTGTTCGGCATGCGGCCGAGGGGGGTGCCGCTGTCCCGGTGCCCGGCCGGCTTGTCGCGGTACATCGCAAGGTCCGCGTCGTGCAGGACCGCCTCCGGTGTGCGGTGGTCGCCGGGGCTGAGCTCGGTGGCGCCGATCGAGGCGTTCACCTCGATGCGGTGTCCGCGCGCGATGATCGGCTCGGCCATGGACGAGCGCAGCCGAGTCACCAGCGTGTCGATGTCGACCCGCCGCGCCGGTCCGGAAAGCAGCACGAGGAACTCGTCGCCGCCGAGCCTGCCGACCAGGTCATCGCCGCGCAGCGCGCGCTGCAGCCGCTGCGCGACGATCTGCAGCACGGTGTCGCCGATCGCGTGGCCGAGGGTGTCGTTGATCACCTTGAACCCGTCCAGGTCGATGAACAGCACGGTCGACACCGGAAGTGTCTCGCTGGTGGCGAGCGCGCCTGCGAGCTGGGAGAGGATCAGCGAGCGGTTGGCAAGTCCGGTCAGCGAGTCGTGCGTGGCCTGGTACTCCAGTTGCCTTCTGCTGGCGCGGAAATCGGTGATGTCGGCGAAGGAGGATACGGCCGGGGAGGCCGGGTCGCCGGGGTTGAGCAGCCGGCTGCTTCCAGACAACCAGCGCCGCTGTCCGTCGTGGCGGTCGACGCCGAAGACGTAGCCGGTGATGGTTTCGCCGGTGGCGAGGGTCCGCGCGATCGGGTGGCGGGTCGCGGGCAGTGGCTGTGCGTTGGCGTCCAGCAGTAGCAGTGGGAGTTCGTCGATCGTCGCGCCGATGAGATCGCGGGCGCGTTCGTCGGTGCCGAAGATCCGCCGGGCCGCCGGATTGGCCGATTCGATGCGGCCGTGGCGGTCGATCACCACCACGCCCTCCTCCAGTTGGGAGACGACGGTGGTGAAGTACTGCTCGGCGCGCAGCTGTGCGTCCTCTGCGGCGCGCTGTGCGGTCAGGTCATGCACGACCACCTGGTAGGCGAGATGGTTGTGCCAGGCGGTGAGTACGGAGACCGTCTCGACGGAGACGGTGCCGCCGTCGAGGCGTATCAGCGTCATCTCGGCGCGATCGGAGGCGTCGCCGGAGTTGGTCAGCATGCTGATCCGCTCGATCATGCCGAGCACCGAGTGCGGATGGACGAACTGGGTCAGCGGTTTGCCGATCACATCGTCGACGCTGTCGGCTGCAAGCATCCGCGCCATGGCCCGGTTGACGTAGACGACGGTGCCGCGTGCGTGCACACAGATGCCGTCCGGGGTGTGCTCGACCAGGGACTGGTAGCGCTGCGCCAGCTGCTCGGCCGCTACTGCACCGTCTGCCTTGTTCTCACCCACTCGAACCCCCGATCGTCGACCCAATCATGGCCATTGGAACATGGGATTATTCTGACCTCGAGGTGTACAAGATCACACCGTCGACGCTATTGCTTCGATCACAGTTCGGGCACTTCATCGGGCCTTATCTGATGATCATTACAAACCCGATTCTCCGCGCACATCTCGAGCCGACGTGCTGGTCGGACCGGAGGACCGGCGAAGGAGCGAAGCTATGCCTGGCTCAGCCGCGCAGACCGAAGCGCAATATCAAGATCATATGACGATCGCCGGAATCGGGGCGGTCAGCGGGTACGGCTGGGGCCGCGAGACCCTGTGGGAGGGGTTGCTCAGCGGCAAGTCGGCAGCGAACCTGCAACCCGGTTACGGCCTCGACCGTGACGAGCACGCCTGGGCGTCGCTGGTGCCCGACGGCGGCGATTACACGGTCAGCAACAGCCGCTACGGGCGCGCCATACACGAGTCGGCGCGCGAGGCGATCGCCGATGCGCAAGCGCGTGGCTGGCGGCCGGGCCGCACCGTCGGCGTGCTGCACGCGATCGTGCTCGGCGACGTCACGAACTGGCGTGACTTCTACCTTGTCGACCACGGCCATCGCCGCTCCCGCGACTACATGCGACTACTTCCCTCGACTCCGATCTCGGTATTGCAGCAGGAATTCGGCTTCCACGGTCCTGCGATGAATATCTCGGCGGCATGCAGCTCGGCGAATGTCGCGCTGATCACCGCGAAGCTGTGGTTGGACGCGGGCGTTGCGGATGACGTGATCTGCGTTGCCACCGATATGTCCGCGACGCCCGACATGCTCGAGCACTTCGTCCGCCTCGGCGCCGCGGTCGGCGATGCCGAACCGCTGGATGCCTGCCGTCCCTTCCAGACGGGTAGCCGCGGTTTCAGCATGGGTGAGGCGTCGGTGGCATTCGTGCTGACCCGTTCGGTGCGGCGCCCGTACGCGGCGATGCTGGGTGGGGGTATGACCAACGACGCGTACCACGTGGTTTCGGTGGACCCCGGCCACGATCAGATTTTCGATTGCGCACGCATGGCGTTGGCCGACGCCGATGTCACCCCCGCGGATGTCCGGTATTTCAACGCGCACGGCACCGGGACCAAACAATGCGATGTCGCCGAGCGGCATCTGCTCACACACCTGTTCGGCGACCGCCCGCACGTCTATGCGGTGAAACCACTCGCGGGCCACTGCCAGGGCGCGGCGGCGGCGGTCGAGGTGGCCGCGGCGGCGCTGGGATACGAGCGGGGCGTCGTGCCCGCCGCGCCGATCGTCGCGCCCGCGTATGAGCGGTTGCTCGACGGCCCGACGGAGTTCGAGGGTGGTGTGACGGTGAAGTTGTCGCTCGGCATGGGCGGCAACAATTCGATGGTGGTGCTCGGGCCGGTGTGAGCCCGGGTCATGGCAGTGGCACCGACCAGCTGAGGCGGGTCCCTGGTAGCCGGTCATCCGGATCGTCGGCGCGGTGGATATCGGGCCCGATGGTGAACTGTCCGTCCGACTTCTCGGCCCGCTGCTCCAGACTGCGCAACCCGCTGCGGATCACGTGATTCGGTATGCCCCAACCGTTGTCGGTCACCACGATGGTCAGATCGTCGGCCACACCGATTTCCACCGCGACCAGATCGCCGCCGGAATGCCGCACCGCGTTGCTCACCGCTTCCCGCACCACCGCCTCGGCGTGATCGGCGAGCTCGGCTTCCAACACCGACAGCGGTCCGGTCACCTGAATCGTCGCCCGCAGTTCGGTGTCGGCGGTCTGCTGCCGGATCGCTGCTTCGATCCGCTGCTGCAACCCGGTGCTCTGGCCGCCGCCGTGCAGGTCGAAGATAGAGGTGCGGATCTCTTGGACGACCTCCTGCAGATCGTTGATCACGTTTGCCAGACGCTCGCGCACACCCGGAGCCTCGGCCCGTGGCACCGCGCCCTGCAGGGTGAGCCCGATGGCGAAGAGCCGCTGGATCACGTGGTCGTGCAGGTCGCGCGCGATGCGGTCGCGGTCGGCGAGGATGTCGAGATCGCGCATGCGGCGCTGGGTGTCGGCCAGTTGCATGGCCAGCGCCGCCTGATCGGTGAATGCGGCGGTCAGCTCGACCAATTCGTCCGGGTACGGCGCGGAGCCCGCCGGGCGCACCGTGACCAACGCGCCGAGGGTGGCATCAGGCGTGCACAACGGCAGTATCAGCGCAGGGCCGACATCGGGCAGTGGCGCGCCGAGATCGACCTGCGCGGCATCGTCGAAGCGCAGCGGCGTGCGCCGGGTGAAGGCTTCGCCGAGCGCGGTGCCCTCGGTGTGCACGGTCCATCCGTCGTGGCCCGCACTCGGCCCGGACCACTGCGTGATCGACAACTCGGTGACCTCGCCGAGCCTGCTGTCGGCCCTCGCGGCGCTGGCCAGGAAGGACTGGTGTGAGCCGGTGAGGGTGCGGGCGTGGTCGACCACATGGGCGAGGACCAGATCGGGTTCGGTCCCGGCCAGAAACTCGGTGGCGATGTCTCTGGTCGCCTCGATCCACGCCTGCCGGGTGCGGGCGGATTCGTAGAGCCTGGCGTTATCCACCGCGATGCCCGCCGCGGCAGCCAGCGCCTGGACGAGCACATCGTCATCCTCGGTGAACGGGTGTCCGCCCGCTTTCTCGGTGAGGTACAGGCTGCCGAAGATCTCGTCGCGGATGCGCACGGGGACGCCGAGGAAGGTGTGCATCGGCGGGTGGTGCGGCGGAAACCCCACCGACGCACGATGATTCGACAATTCGTCGAGGCGAAGCGGTCTCGGTTGGTTGAACACGACGCCGAGCACACCGTGCCCGGCGGGCAGCCTGCCGATCCGGTCGCGGGTTTCGTCGTCCATGCCCTCATCGATGAACTGGGTCACCTGCTGGTCGTGGCCGCGCACCGCGAGCGCACCGTAGCGGGCGTCGACGAGGCTGGTTGCCGTGTGCACGATGGTGCTCAGGGTTTCGTCGAGATCGAGTCCGGAGGTGACGGCGAGCATCGCCTCGACGAGACCGTCCATCCGGTCGCGCGAATCGATGATCAACTCGACGCGTTCCCTGACCTCGGAGAGCAGCTCCCGCAGCCGAAGTTGCGACAACGTGTCGCGCACCGAATACGGGCCGCTGCCGTTTTCTTCGGTCATCTCGGCTTCCTGTCCGTGCGGGCGCGTCACAGCGCTTTCGCCAGTCTAGTTGGCCGATCGAGGACTTTCGGCTCTGTTCACCGTGACCTTACGGTGATGAGGTGGGCGCACCGGGAATAGAAAGTAGGGGTGTCCTATGAATTCGTCGGAGCTGGTGAGAGCGTCGGGATTGGTGGGCGAGACCGAGTTGGTCGGTGTGTCGGAGCTCATGGGCGGGCCGAAATCGGTCGGCGGGTCGAAGTTGTTCGGCAGGACCGAGCTGTTGCGTTCGACCGAGCTGTGGGCGACCGCGGCCGACCCGGAACTCGCGGTGACGACGTGTGGTGCGGTGCCCCCAGCGGACGTGACACGCGCGGTGCGGGCGATCGGCCGGGTGTTGCGCCGCCATCACGTCGATTCGGCGGCGCGGGTGCGGGTCACGGTGCCGCCCGATGTCACCGAACCGACGCTGGTACAGGCGAACATCCGTTTCCACGACACGCCGACCCGGGTGCAGGTCACCGGACCGCGCGGGTTCGCCGTCACCTTCGCCGTCGAACGGCTGGACCGGCAGATCGCCCGCCTGGCAACCAGCCAGGCGCGCCCTTTCCCCGATCCGGCTCGTCCACCACTGGCCAGGGTTACCGAGCTGCGCCCGATCGTTCGCAGGAAGCTCTGCGCGCTTTTGACCGGAACCCCGGCCGAGGCGACGGCAGTGCTGGACGCAATGGACTACGACGCCTACCTGTTCACCGATTCGGAAACCGGTGAGGATGCGATCGTGCACTGGGAGGAGTCGCTGGGCGTGCGGCTGTCGCGACAGCACGGGACGGTTGCGCCGCAGGCGGCGGCAGAGGTGGCATTGACGGTGAATTCCCTTCCGCTCACAGTGCATTCGGAACCGGCGCCCGCGCTGAGCGAGGACGAGGCGGCGGCGCGGTTGTGTCGAGGGGGACTGCCGTTCCTGTTCTTCACCGATCCGGATAGCGGCCGTGGCCGACTGCTCTATCGCCGATACGATGGCGACCTCACGATCGTGGTCCCGGCGGGCACCGAGTAGCCGGGTAGGTCTTCGCCTAGCTGTCGCGCAGTTTGGTGGCCAGCACCGCGGCCTGGGTGCGGCGTTCCATGCCGAGTTTGGCCAATAGTCGGGAAACGTAATTCTTGACGGTCTTCTCCGCCAGGAACATTCGCGCCGCGATCTGGCGATTGGTCAACCCTTCGCCGAGCAGTGCGAGCAGTCTGCGTTCTTGTTCGGTGAGTCCGGCGAGCGGTCCGTCGTTCTCGGTGCTGCTGTGCAAGCGCGCTTTGAGCGCGGCGGCCGCGCGGTTATCCAGCAGCGAGCGGCCCGCGCCGACTTCCTTGATGGCCTCGGCCAATTCCATGCCCTTGATGTTCTTGACGACGTATCCGCTGGCGCCGGCGAGAATCGCGTCGAGCATGGCGTGCTCGTCGGTGTAGGAGGTGAGGATCAGGCAGCGCAGGCCCTCGATATCGGCGAGCAGATCGCGGCACAGTTCGATGCCGTTGCCGTCGGGCAGCCGCACGTCGAGCACCGCGACGTCCGGCCGCAGCGCGTGGATGCCGCTCATGGCCTGCGCGACATCGCCCGCCTCACCGATGACCGTGAGCTCGGGGTCGCTGTCCAGTAGGTCGATGAGGCCGCGGCGGACGATCTCGTGGTCGTCGACGAGGAACACCTTGATCACGCCGCCTTCTCCTCCTCGCGGGATTCCCGCGCCCCTGCTCGGCGGGGCATGCGCGCCCCGTTGTGCCACCCGCTCAAGGTAACTCGCCAGGCGCGCGTTGGGGATAGCGGAGCGCAATTCGGCGACACTGAATTTCAGCAATATTCGGCCAACGGCGCAGCTACCCATGAGCGGGGCGCGGACAGCGGATCCGCTGTCTGCCCGCCGCACGGAGCCGAGCATCGGTAGGCTGTAGGTGTGAGCAGCCCCTGGGGGGAAGGTGCGGGTCCGGGTGAGCCCGGGGCGGTCGAGGCAGGCGTCACCCTCGTCGAGGGCTCGACATTCTGTATCAGCGAAACCGGTGGCAGCATAAGCCCGCATCGCCAGGAGGGATTGTTCGTCCGCGACACCAGGGTGCTGTCGCGGTGGCGGCTCACGATCGATGGGGTAATGCCACAGCCGCTCACCGTTCAGTATGCCGACCCCTACAGCGCGACCATCCTGGCCAGGACGGCGCCGAGCCCGGGCCGCGCCGACAGCACGGCGTTGGTGATCGTCGGGCGCCACGTCGGCGACGGCATGCGCGATGACCTGACTGTGCGCAACCTATCCGGCGAACCCGTCCGCTGCGTGGTGGCGCTGGAAGTCGACGCCGACTTCGCGGACCTGTTCGAGGTGAAGGATGGCAGGACCGGTGACGGCGTGGTCACCAGCAGCAGCGCCGTCGATGGAGCGATCGAGATCACCAGGGCCGATCTGCGGGTGGGTGTCACCGTCGCCGCGGCGGGAGCAACCGCGCGCAATCGCGAATTGCGCTGGCAGGTGGACCTTCCCGGGCGTGGCGAATGGACCGCGTGCATCCAGTATCGGCCCGCGCTCGGCGCGGACCCGGTGACGCCGCGGTACGTGTGCGGCAGTTCCGTCTCGCTCAGCGAGCCCGCGCAGCGCTTCCGCGACTGGTATGAGAATTCACCCACCGTGCACACCGACGACGAAACCCTCGCCGCGGTGTTGCAGCGCGCCGTCACCGATCTCGGGGCCTTGCGCATCTTCGATCCCGGCCATCCCCAGCGGGCGGTGGTCGCCGCGGGCGCGCCCTGGTTCATGGCGCTGTTCGGCCGCGACTCGCTGCTCACCTCGTGGATGGTGCTGCCGCTGGATCGCAGGCTCGCCGTCGGCACCCTACAGAGCCTGGCGGGCTTACAGGGCAACGAGATTCGTTCGGCCACTGAGGAACAGCCCGGCCGGATTCCGCACGAGGTGCGGTTCGGGCGGGCGTCGACACTGCTGCTCGGCGGCGACACCGTCTACTACGGCACGGCCGACGCCACGCCGCTGTTCGTCATGCTGCTCGGCGAGCTGCATCGCTGGGGGCTCGATGCCGGGACCCGCGATGAGCTGCTGCCGCACGCCGATCGGGCGCTGGACTGGATCGACGACTACGGCGACGTCGACGGAGACGGTTTCGTCGAATATCAGCGGTCCGCCGAACACGGGCTGGCCAACCAGGGCTGGAAAGACTCGTGGGACGGCGTGAATTTCATCGACGGCACCCTGCCCGCCGCGCCCATCGCGCTTGCCGAGGTGCAGGGGTATGTCTATGCGGCTTACCTGGCACGGGCGGAGCTGGCGCTCGACGCGGGCGACCACGCCACCGCGGATCGACTCCGCACGAAGGCAGGCCGCTTGAAAGCCGCCTTCAACAAGGCATTCTGGCTGCCGGAACACGGCTGGTATGCGATCGGGCTCGATCGGGACAAGCGGCCGATCGATGCGCTGACCTCCAATATCGGACACTGCCTGTGGACCGGGATCGTCGATGACGACAAGGCAGGCCTGGTCGCCGACCGCCTGCTCGCGCCCGAGATGTTCACCGGTTGGGGCATCCGGACGCTGGCAACGACCATGGGTGCATACAATCCGGTCAGCTATCACAACGGCTCGGTATGGCCGCACGACAACGCCATCTGCGCCGCTGGGCTGATGCGTTACGGGTACACCGAGCAGGCGAACCGGGTGATCGATGGAATGCTGGATGCGTCGAGCCGGTTCGGGCATCGGCTTCCCGAGTTGTTCTGTGGCTTCGATCGCACCGAGTTCGCGGCGCCGGTGCCCTATCCGACATCGTGCTCGCCGCAGGCATGGGCGGCCGCGGCGCCGCTGCTGTTTCTGCGCAGTATGTTGCGACTGGAGCCGAGCAGTGGTGGTTCGGCCGGATCGGGCCCGGCCTCGATCGCGCCCGCGGTGCCGGACCGGTATCTGCCGCTGCGGGTCAACGGGCTGCGCGTGGGCTCGGATGTGCTGACGGTCACCGTCGACAAGGATGGCTGGCAGTTGCTCGGACTGTCCGGCGAGCGGCCTCGATCAGGGCGCTGACCTGGGTGGGAACCGGCCCCGGTCCGGCGCTCGGCGAAACTTGTCGGTGGGCGGGCCTAGCATGGCGGCGGGGGCACGTCTGAACACGTCTGAACACGGAGAAGGGACACCTGGTGGCGGAACGCCTCACTGTGCGCGGAGCTCGGGAGCACAATCTGAAGGGGGTCGACCTCGATCTGCCCCGCGACAGTCTCATCGTGTTCACCGGACTGTCGGGCTCGGGCAAATCGAGCCTGGCCTTCGACACGATCTTCGCCGAGGGCCAGCGCCGGTACGTGGAGTCGCTGTCCGCTTACGCTCGCCAGTTCCTCGGGCAGATGGACAAGCCGGATGTCGACTTCATCGAGGGTCTCTCACCCGCGGTGTCCATCGACCAGAAGTCGACCAACCGCAACCCGCGCTCGACCGTCGGCACTATTACCGAGGTCTACGACTACCTGCGCCTGCTCTACGCGCGTGCGGGTACTCCGCACTGCCCGGTATGCGGCGAGCTCATCGCCAAGCAGTCGCCACAACAGATCGTCGACCAGGTGCTCGCCATGGAAGAGGGCATCAAGTTCCAGGTCCTCGCGCCGGTGGTGCGCACCCGCAAGGGCGAATTCGTCGACCTGTTCGATCAGTTGAACACCCAGGGCTACTCCCGGGTTCGGGTCGACGGTGTTGTCTATCCGCTGTCGGATCCGCCGAAGCTGAAGAAGCAGGAGAAGCACGACGTCGAGGTCGTGGTCGACCGGCTCTCGGTCAAGCCGAATTCCAAGCAGCGGCTCACCGATTCGATCGAGACGGCGCTGCGGCTCGCCGACGGCATCGTGGTGCTCGATTTCGTCGATCGCGACGAGCACGCACACGACCGCGAGCGGCGCTTCTCCGAACGCCTGGCCTGCCCCAACGGGCATCCGCTCGATATCGAGGACCTGGAGCCGAGGTCGTTCTCGTTCAACTCGCCCTACGGCGCCTGCCCGGACTGCACCGGTCTCGGCATCCGCAAGGAGGTGGACCCGGATCTGGTGGTGCCGGACCCGGAGTTGAGCCTGGCCGACGGTGCGATCGCGCCGTGGTCGCGCGGCCAGACCGCCGAATACTTCAACAGGCTGCTGTCGGGCCTGGCCGAATCCGTCGGCTTCTCCATGGACACGCCGTGGCAGGACCTGCCGCTCAAGGCGCGCAAGGCGGTGCTGGAGGGCAGCTCGGATCAGGTGCACGTCTCCTACACCAACCGCTACGGCAGAAAGCGTTCGTACTACGCCGATTTCGAGGGCGTGATGCCGTTCCTACAGCGGCGCATGGAGAGCACCGAATCCGAGCAGATGAAAGAGCACTACGACGGGTACATGCGCGATGTGCCGTGCCCGGTCTGCAACGGCGCCCGGCTGCGCCCGGAGATCCTCGCGGTCACCATCGCTGCGGGCGGCGAGCGGAAGTCCATCGCGGATGTCAGCGAGTTGTCCATCGCCGACTGCGCCGACTTCCTGAATTCGCTGACCCTCGGTGAGCGGGAGACCGCGATCGCCGGGCAGGTGCTCAAGGAGGTGCAGGCACGGCTCGGGTTCCTGCTCGATGTCGGGTTGCAGTACCTGTCGCTGTCACGGGCGGCGGCCACGCTCTCCGGCGGTGAGGCGCAGCGCATTCGGCTGGCGACCCAGATCGGTTCCGGCCTCGTCGGTGTGCTCTACGTGCTCGACGAGCCCTCGATCGGACTACACCAGCGCGACAATCGTCGGCTCATCGAAACCCTCACGCGGCTGCGCAATCTCGGCAACACCCTCATCGTGGTCGAACACGACGAGGACACCATCCGTGCCTCGGACTGGGTGGTCGACATCGGTCCGCTGGCGGGCGAACACGGTGGCACGGTGGTGCACAGCGGTCCGTACCAGGAACTGCTCAGCGAGCCGAATTCGCTGACCGGCGCCTACCTTTCGGGCCGGGAGCGGATCGAGGTGCCGCTGGTGCGGCGCCCGGTCAGCAAGAAGCGTCAGCTCACCGTGGTCGGTGCGAACGAGCACAACCTGCGGGGGATCGACGTCAGCTTCCCGCTCGGCGTGCTCACCTCGGTGACCGGGGTGTCGGGCTCCGGCAAGTCCACCCTGGTCAACGACATCATGGCGACCGTGCTCGCGAACAAGCTCAATGGTGCGCGACAGGTGCCGGGCCGGCACACCAGGATCAATGGTCTCGACGAGCTGGACAAACTGGTGCAGGTGGACCAGTCGCCGATCGGCCGCACGCCGCGCTCGAACCCGGCCACCTACACGGGCGTGTTCGACAAGATCAGGACGTTGTTCGCGGCGACCACCGAGGCGAAGGTGCGCGGCTACCAGCCGGGCCGATTCTCCTTCAACGTCAAGGGCGGTCGCTGCGAGGCGTGCTCGGGTGACGGCACGTTGAAGATCGAGATGAACTTCCTGCCGGATGTGTATGTGCCGTGTGAGGTGTGCCACGGGGCGCGCTACAACCGCGAAACCCTCGAGGTCCATTACAAGGGCAAGACCATCGCCGAAGTGCTGGATATGTCCATCGAGGAGGGCGCCGAATTCTTCGAGCCGATCACCTCGATCCACCGCTACCTCAAGACACTGGTGGACGTGGGCCTCGGCTACGTGCGTCTCGGCCAGTCCGCGCCCACCCTGTCCGGCGGTGAGGCACAGCGCGTGAAGCTGGCCGCCGAGCTGCAGAAGCGTTCCACCGGTCGCACCGTCTACATCCTCGACGAGCCGACCACCGGCCTGCACTTCGAAGACATCCGCAAGCTGCTGCTCGTCATCAACGGCCTGGTCGACAAGGGCAATACCGTCATCGTCATCGAACACAACCTGGACGTCATCAAGACCTCGGACTGGGTGATCGACATGGGCCCGGAGGGGGGCTCCGGTGGCGGCACCGTAGTGGCCGAAGGGACTCCGGAAGATGTTGCGGCCGTTACCGACAGCTACACCGGGCAGTTCCTGCAGCACGCGCTGACCGACGCGACGGCGCCGAAGACTCCGGCCAAGAAGGCCGCGAGGAAAGCACCGACCACGGCCGCCGCGGCCAAGGAAGCGTCGAGCAAAGCCGCGCCGGCCAAAACCACGACAACCAAGATCGCCGCCCCGAGCGCCGCTGCCAAACGCGCCTCGCGCAAGGCTGCCGCACTGCGCTGACGATCAGGCAGTCCGAGGACAGTGAAATGCTGGCAACGAGTCTTGCTCCGAGCCACCATTTCACGACCCCCGAACCGGCACCAGTGGCGGACGAGCGAAATCAGCGGTTCGCGACGGTATGGATCAGGTCGGCGAGTTCCTTGTGCTTCGACCACATCGGCCAGTGGCCGGTGGGGAGGTTGATGTATTCGGCGTCGATGCGGGCCAGCTCCGCGAACAGGGGCTCCTCGGCGGCGTCGCGGAGTTGTTTGACCAGGTCGGCGGTAATGCTGTTGCAGATCACCGTCGTCGGAACGGCAAGGCGGGCCGCGGAATCGCTCAATTGCAGTGGGCGCGCCGCGACGCCCGCGGGCTCGGATACCGCACGCTCGCGGAATCGGGCCAGCATCGCGTCGTCCAGGCCGGTGATGCTGGTGCCGTCGGCCTGCAGCTGATCCCAGTCCGGCAACGCGAGTTCGCGGACCGCGTCATCGAGGGCGGAGTTGAGGATGAATCCGTTGGGCAGCGGCGCGGTGTCCACATAGATCGCCCTGCTGAACCGCTCGGTGGCGATATCGGTGGCGAGATACGCGGGCGCGGCGCCGCCCGAATGGCTGACCAGCACCGCCGTTTCCGCCGGCGCGACCGCATCGAGAATCGCCTGCGCCTGCATCTCCAGCGTGGCCTGCAGTCGACCGTCGTCGGCGGGATCGAGCCCGGGCAGGGTCAGCGCGAGCACCTCGTTTCCCCGACCGCGAAGGTCGTCGGCGACTTCGTCCCATGCCCACGCACCGAGCCAGAATCCGGGAATCAGAAGTATGCGTGCCATCCACCGAGCATCGCATGTCACACCCCGTCAATGACAAATCACCGTTATGGCTCGGTGTGCGAGATATCAACCTGGACAGGGTATTTCGCCATTCATTGCCGTCTGCTCAGGTGACTTCGGTCGCTCGGCGCTGCGCGACGGTATGGATGAGATCGGCCAGTTCCTCGGGTCGGGAGTACATCGGCCAGTGGCCGGTCGGCAGTTCGAGGTAGTCGGCACCGATGCGGACTAGCTGCTCGAACATTGTAGGCGCGTCCGCATCACGCATCTGATCGGCGACGGCAGCGGTGAAGCTACAGCGGATCACCGACGAGGCGATGGCAAAGACGTTCGGTGCGGTTGCTGAGCTTCGGCGGCACCGCGGCGATGGTGGCCGGTTCGGAATCCACCCGCTGTATCAGGGGTGTCGCGGCGAACCGAACCACCGAATCAGCGCGTCACGCAGGCGATCCGCGTTGCCGCGTCCGGACTCGTTCGCGACCCAGGCGACGTATCCATCCGGTCGGATCAACAGTGCCGAAGGGGCGTCGGGACCGGTTGCGGCGACGATATCGACCCGGTCGGTCCAGCCGTGCGCGGCGTCGGCGAACTCGGTGCCGGCGGTCAGGTCGAGCAGCACGGGGCGCGCTTTGTGCAGTAGATCGGCGACTCGCCTGCTGCCGTGCGATGTTTCGATGACCAGCTCCGGGACCATTCGTCCGGCGAGGTGGTGGCTGTCGCCCACGTCGTAGCGGACGTCGGATCCGGCGAGTAGATGCGCGAGGTGTGCGATGTTGTCGGGCGATTCGAGCAGTTCGCCGAGCAGCGTGCGTAGCGCGGTGACCTCAGGGCCGGGCGCCATCAAGGTGGTCTGGGCGAGCGACTGCATCATGACACGTTCGCCGACCGGGTAGCGCTCGGTCTGGTAGCTGTCGAGCAGACCGGATGGGGCCCAGCCGTTGATGTGTCCGGCGAGTTTCCAGCCGAGATTGGCCGCGTCCTGAAGTCCGAGATTGAGCCCCGGCCCGCCCATGGCGGAGTGCACATGGGCGGAATCGCCGACCAGGAATACATTCCCGTCGCGGTAGCGGTCGGCCTGGCGGGTGTTCTGACCGTCCATCCTGCGCAGCGCGTGCGGGCCGGCACCGGTGGGCGGTTGGATCGGCAGGTCGACACCGAGGACTCGGCGCGCGCTCGCACGCAGCTCATCCAGCGTCATCGGGGTGTTCTCCTGGACCGGCTCGGTGTCGAACTCCATGGTTGCGATGAGCGGCCTGCCAGGGTCGAGCTCGGCGAAGACGAACCCGCCGCGCTCGAGGCGGTTGTGTCCGGCCGGCAGTCGGCCGAATCCGGGAACCTCCAGGCCACCGTCGGCCGAGCGCAGCTCCGCCGGCAGGCTCACATGCGCCATCCGAGTCAGTGTGGTGGCGAATGTGGTTCCGGGGAAATCGATTCCGGTGCACTTGCGGACAAAGCTCTTGCCGCCGTCGGCCCCGATCAAAAATGCGGTTGTCAGCTCGTAGTGACCCTCGGGGCCGGCCACGCCGACCGTGACGCGGCCGTCCTGTTGAGTCAGCTCGGTCAGTTCATGCCCCCACCTGATGTCCACGCCGAGCCCGAGCGCCCGCTTTTCCAGCAGCCGCACCAGCCTGGGCTGGGGGAGCAGCATCGCGTACATCGGATTGTCTTGCAGCGTGGCAAAGGACATCGGTATGCCGCTGAATCCATATCCGGGAATCGGCTGCGGAGCGCCGGGCGCGCCGCCGAACTCGTGGTACAGGCCGCGCATATCGAGTAGCCGAATCACCTGGCCGACAAGGCCGTTGGCCTTCGGCTCGGCGCTCGGCTCGGTGAGTTTGTCGAGCACGATCGGGCGCACACCGGCCAGGGCGAGCTCACAGGCGAGCATGAGCCCGTTCGGTCCGGCACCGGAAACAACAACGTCGACAGATATTTCGGGCATGACGAATACACCTCTTTGTCACTGATTTTTGTGTGTTGCGGTTCTTGCTGTGCGGCGCGGTCAGCCGTCGACAGCAGGTTCGGGTAGTCCGGCGGCGACCTGTTCGATGGCACGGCGTAGGAGGGTGGTGAGCAGCAGCGGTGGATCGGCGTGTATGTATGTCTCCGTCGCGGCCTGATAGACGCCGCCGAGCACGCCCGCAACCAACCGCGGATAGAGGTCACGCTCGGGATCGGTGCCGGTGCGCTCCGCGATCACCTCGACCCAGTCGTCGAATACGCCTTTGGACACCGCGATTCGGGTCTCCGGCGCATCGAGCAGTTCACGAACCATCGATAGTTGTTCGGTGGTCGGCGGCGCGGCCCCGACACCGTCGGCCTCCAACGGCTCCAACACCGCCGCGCCGATCGCGCTCCAGAGTGGTTCGCCCGCAGGGCGATTCCGCAGCGCGATCAGGCTGCGCTGGATCCGCTCGATCTGCCGATAGGCCAGCGCCTCGTACTTGCCGGTGAAGTAGTTGTTGAAGGTGCGCACCGACACCCCCGCTCGCGCCGCGATGTCGTCGCGCGTCACGTTCCCGAGGCCACGCTCCATCGCCAGCTCGAGCGCGGCGTCGCTCAATGCTTTGCGGGTATCGAGCTTCTTGCGCTCCCGCAGACCGAGTACCTGTTCCTCCGGCATGACATCAGCGTACCGATAAAAGTGCCCGACGGGCAAGATTTCCCGTCGGGCAAAATTATTGAGATTGGATCAGTAAACCGGGCCGGTGTACTTCTCGCCGGGCCCTTTGCCCGGCTCGTCGGGATGTGCAGAGGATTCCCGGAAGGCGCGCTGCAAAGACTGCAGGCCGTCGCGGTAGGGGCCGGCGTGCGGGCCGAAGTACTCGACGGAGGAGGTGACCAGGCCGGCGAGGGCAGTGATCAGACGGCGGGCCTCGTCCAGATCGCGGTGCGGGCTGGTGTCCGGGTCTGCGTCGCCGAGCCCGAGTTTCTCCGCCGCCGCACTCATCAGCATCATCGCGGCGCGGCTGATCACCTCGACCGCCGGGATGTCGGCCAGTTCGCGGACGGTGGTGTCGGGCTGTTCAGTCATGGGATCAGGCTAGCGAGGCTGTCCGCAGCAGTCGGAGCTGGCCGATCTCGGCGGCGTTCTTCATCAGTTCGGCGTTGACCCAGCCGGCCGGGTGTGCGGTTGTCAGCGCCGCGTCGGCAGGCCATGGATACGCAGAGGGCTTGTCCAAGTCGCCCTCGGTGAGCCTGCTCAGTGCGCCGAGCCAGTCCGTGCGCAGGTCGCGTAGCCACGACAATGGCCTGGTCACTGACGGAACTCCACGTCGACGCGCTGCGGCCCGATGACTGGACACGGACAAGTGATCAACGGGGCGATTCGGCGATAGCGAGCGGGAATGTTAGACTTCTCGCCGACGACCGCCCTCGGCTTGCCTTGGGCTGATAAGTGGAGCCCGACTCCCACCGTTGCCGACGAGTAATCGTACAGGTCAAACGGTCCGGTCACCCGCCCTTCCAGGGCGGGTTTCTTGTGCAGGGATGCTGTGCGCGGAGAGTGATTCGCCGCGGAGGAGCTGATGAGCACAGGGGTCGACGCGAGCGCCGTTGGCGCGCGATGTCGGTGGCCGGTCGACTCGGGCCCCGTTGCGGAGAAATACCGCACCGGGGCTTTTGCGTTGAACAAGGGGTTGCATTTATTGCACGCGGTTGTCAGACGACATCGCTTGACCTAGGAGGCCCCATCAGCACTGAGACCCGCATCAACGATCGCATCCGTGTTCCCGAGGTTCGACTCATCGGACCCGGCGGTGAACAGGTTGGGATCGTGCGTGTTGAAGATGCACTACGCGTCGCCCTCGAGGCCGATCTTGATCTGGTCGAGGTGGCTCCGGACGCTCGTCCACCGGTCTGCAAGATCATGGACTACGGCAAGTTCAAGTACGAGACGGCGCAGAAGGCGCGCGAGTCTCGGAAGAACCAGGTGCAGACCGTCATCAAGGAGCAGAAGCTCCGCCCCAAGATCGACGACCACGACTACGAGACCAAGAAGCGCAACGTTGTTCGCTTCCTCGAGGCCGGTTCCAAGGTCAAGGTGACGATCATGTTCCGTGGTCGTGAGCAGTCGCGCCCCGAGCTGGGCTTCCGACTGCTGCAGCGGTTGGCCTCCGACGTCGCCGAGCTCGGTTTCGTCGAGACTTCCGCCAAGCAGGACGGTCGCAATATGACCATGGTCCTCGCGCCCCACAAGGGTGCGAAGACGCGTGTGAAGGCGCAGGAAGAGTCGGCGGCCCGGTCGCAGCCTGCCCCGCGCCCCGCTGCGCCTGCCGCAGACACGCAAGCCGCTCCTGCAGCGGCGGCCCCCGCGGCACCGGCCGAGTCGGCCGAGTCGCAGTAACAACGATCAGCACCGGCGGTCCGCGCAGGACCGCCGGTACGACACAGATAGAGGAATCCATGCCGAAGATGAAGAGCCACAGCGGCGCGTCGAAGCGGTTCAAGGTGAGCGGTCGCGGCAAGCTGCTGCGCCAGCAGGCCAACCGTCGCCACCTGCTCGAGCACAAGTCCACTCGTCGGACTCGTCGTCTGGATGGCACGGAGTCCGTCGCGTCCGTTGACGTCCCCCGCGTCAAGCGGCTGCTCGGTCTCTGAGACCAGCAGCATCCGCGATCCGGATTCCGGACGCCGACCACCGACCAACTCCGGGGCGCAACGCAGACGCCCCCTAGATCGACAAAGGACTGACCCATGGCACGCGTCAAAAGGGCCGTCAACGCTCAGAAGAAGCGTCGTTCCATCCTCGAGGCCTCCAAGGGCTACCGCGGACAGCGCTCGCGCCTGTACCGCAAGGCCAAGGAACAGCAGCTGCACTCGCTCACCTATGCCTACCGGGACCGCCGGGCGCGCAAGGGTGACTTCCGCAAGCTGTGGATCGCCCGCATCAACGCCGCGGCGCGCCTCAACGACATCACCTACAACCGCTTCATCCAGGGCCTGAAGGCTGCCGGTGTCGAGGTCGACCGCAAGATCCTCGCCGAGCTTGCCGTCTCCGACGCCGAGGCGTTCGCCGGCTTGGTCGCGGTGGCCAAGGCCGCCCTCCCGCAGGACGTCAACGCCCCGGCTGCCTGAGCTCGGGTTACGTGACAGACCTTTCGGAACGACCCGCGGATGCGCTCTCCGAGCGCAATCCGCGGGTCGTTTCCGCTGTCAAGCTCCATCGCACCGCGAACCGTCGCAAGACCGGTCAGTTCCTCGCCGAGGGCGCCAATTCGGTTGCGGCGGCCCTTGATACGGGGCGGGTACAGGAGCTTTTCTATTCGGCGGGCGCCGCGGCGCGCGAGCACGAACTGGTGGCCGGTGCCGCGGGCAGTGGCGTGCGAACCACGCTGGTGAGCGACCGGGCCGCGCAACTGCTCGGTGAAACCGTCACCGCGCCAGGGCTCGTCGCAGTGTGCGAGCTGATCGATGTGCCGCTCGCCGAGGTGCTCGCCGCGAATCCCCTGATGCTGGCGGTGCCGGTCGAGATCGCCGAACCGGGCAACGCGGGCACGCTGATCCGGGTTGCCGACGCGGTCGGCGCCCAGGGTGTGGTGCTGGCGGGGGAGACCGTCGACCCGCACAACGGCAAATGCGTGCGCGCCAGCGCGGGCAGCCTGTTCCACGTGCCCATCGCACGGTGTCGGGATATCGCCGAGACCTTGGATGCGATTGCGGCGGCAGGTATTACGATTCTGGCCACCGCGGCCGACGGTGAGGTCGACCTGGACGACGCCGACGCTCTGCTCGCCGGTCCGGTCGCCTGGCTGTTCGGCAATGAGGCGCACGGACTCGATCCCGCGGTCGCGGCCCGGGCCGATCACCGGGTGCGCATCCCCATCCACGGTCGCGCGGAGAGCCTGAACCTCGCTGCCGCCGCGTCCATCTGCCTGTACGCGAGTGCACGCGTGCAGCACGCGAAGTAGAGCTCCCGCCGCCCGAGTGTTGTTGTGTCGCGCTGTGAAGTGGCCTAATGCCCTTCGGTGGACAGGTTTTCGAGGATTTCCTCGGCCCAGTCGGCCGGGATGGCGTCGGGTCCCGCGACCTGCATGGCACTCATCACGGTCAGCAGCATCCCGGTGGCGATGAAGCGGCGGGCCTCGGTCAGTGGCGCGCCGGTGAGCTCGCGCACCAGCGCGAAGATCTGGCCGAACCGCGCGCGTACCTCGTCGCCGATCACCGGGTCGGAGCTCGATGCGATGCCGTGCATGAACACCTGCAGGAGTTCTCGCTCGGCCAGGAAGACGTTGTAGCCGCGGCCGAGCTGGCGTAATGCCTCCGTGGGGGGTGCATCGCGATCGGTGCGTTCGTCGTCGGCCGCGCGAAAGGCCTTTTCGATGCGATCGCAGACCCGGTGCAGTGCGGCCAGGAACAGGTGTTGCTTGGTGCCGAACAGTCGGATCACGTAGGGCTGAGAGACGCCGGCGAGCCGGGCGATTTCGTCGGTCTTGGTGCCCGCGTAGCCGCCCTCGGCAAAGGCGGTAATGGCGGCATTCAGTACTTCTTCGCTCCGTTGCGCGGCGGTCAGCCTGGTGCCGGTCGTCATGTCGTCCTCCTTGGCGTCCCCGTCGATGGTTTGTCTACCAAATCCGACCGCCCCTTGACATGTTATCAGTCGATGCATACTTTTGATCGAGTTAGTTATCAGTCGATTACAACAAGGGCTGGACATGAACGAGATTCTTGAAGTCGCCGATCCGTCGGCACCCGTCGCGGCGCCGGGGAGTCCAGGCCGCGCCCGACCTCTCGCCGCAGTATTGGCCGCCGTCGGCATCCCGATGTTCATGGTCACGCTGGACAACCTCGTGGTGACCAATGCGCTGCCGGTAATCCGCACCGAGCTCGGCGCCTCGCTCGGCGACTTGCAATGGTTCGTCAACGCCTACACCCTCGCCTTCGCCTCGCTGCTGCTCACGGCGACAGCGATCGGTGACCGGCTCGGCCGCCGCCGCGTATTCCTGTCCGGAATCGCGCTCTTCACCGTCGCCTCCGCGGCCTGCGCACTGGCCGCCGATCCGTGGATGTTGATCGCCGCCAGGGCAATTCAAGGGTTCGGCGCTGCCGCGGTGATGCCGTTGTCGTTGACGCTGCTGTCCTCGGCGGTACCCGAGAAGATGCGCAGCGCCGCGATCGGCATCTGGGGCGGCATTTCCGGCCTCGGCGTCGCTCTCGGTCCGCTCATCGGCGGTGCTGTGGTGGAGGGTCTGAGCTGGCAGTGGATCTTCTGGATCAACGTGCCCATCGGCGTGTTGGTGGTGCCCTTCGCGGCGCGGGTGCTGGCCGAGTCCTACGGCGGCAAGCGGCGGTTGGATCCGCTCGGGCTCGCGCTGTCGGCGAGCGGCGTGCTCGCGGTGGTGTGGGGTGTGGTGCACGGCGCCGACGACGGCTGGACCTCCACTGGTGTGCTGTCCGCGCTGCTCGGTGGCGCGGTGCTGCTCGGCTGCCTGATCGCCTGGGAGCTGAAGACTCCGGACCCGATGCTGCCGTTGCGGTTGTTCCGGTCCCGCGCCTTCCGGGTGAGCAACACGACGGTGTTCACCTTCTCGGTCGGTGTCTTCGGTTCGATCTTCCTGCTGGCGCAGTATTTCCAGGTCGTGCAGGGCTATGGCCCGTTGCAATCGGGCATTCGCACCATGCCGTGGACGCTGGCACCGATGGTGGTCGCGCCACTCGCGGGCCTGATCGTCGATCGGGTCGGCGCCCGCACACTGCTCGCCACGGGGCAGGCCGCGCTGGCTGTCGCGCTGGCCTGGATGGCGGCGATCTCCACTGTCGACGCGAGCTACGGATCGTTTATCGGGCCGTTCCTGCTCGGCGGCATCGGTATGGGCCTGACCTTTGCACCCGGCGCAACGGTCGTGATGGCCAGCGCAGCACCCGAGGATCGGGCGATGGCCTCCGGCACCAACAACACCATTCGCGAGGTGGGTGTCGCGATGGGTGTCGCAGTGCTGGCGTCGGTATTCGCCTCACATGGCTCCTACCTGAGCCCGCAGAGTTTCGTCGACGGCATGGTGCCCGCGGTGTGGGTCGGGGCAGGCATTGTCGCGGTCGGCGCGGTGGTTGCGTGGCTGCTGCCCGGGAAGATCACTCAGGTTCGCTGAGCGGTATGGGTGTGCCCCCTGCTCCGGTCCCTGATCGGAGCAGGGGGCACAGCTGTTCGTATGCCCTGGCTGCCATCGCACCGGACGCAGCACGTCATCGCGGTATTCCGGCGGCGGCCGCCACCGGCCTCGGTGCTGGTCCGGTCGATGTGGCATCGCCGCGTTCGCCTCCGCGGCCTGCGAAGTCGGCCGCTAGCACACGCCCGGCAAGCGGGGGAGCGGTAATCCGGGTGAATCGGCCATGCCGGATCGAATACGATTCGACCAGCAGCAATGTGGGTAGGCAATCATGCGGACCCTCGAACCGATCCCCAGGGGAGAGTCGAACGATCGTGGCCGACGACAACGACGCAGCAGTCGAGCAGAGCGCGGCGCTCACCGAGGAGGCACTGGCCGCCGCCGCGGCGGCGGCCGAGAAGGCGTTTGCCGCTGCCGCCGACCTCGATGCGCTCGCCGTCGCGAAAACCGAGCATCTCGGCGGCAAAGCGCCGCTCGCCCTCGCGCAGCGTGCGCTGGGCGGCCTGCCGAAGGCCGAGAAGGCCGACGCGGGCAAACGGGTCAATATCGCGCGGGCGCGGGTCTCCGAGGCGTTCGAAGCGCGACGTGTGGTGCTGCTGGCCGAGCGTGATGCCGCGGTGCTCGTCGCGGAGGCGATCGACGTCACGTTGCCCGCGCGCAGGCAGCAGGTCGGCGCGCGCCACCCGATCACCGTCATCTCCGAGCAGATCGCCGATGTGTTCGTCGCGATGGGCTGGGAGGTTGCCGAAGGCCCGGAGGTCGAGACCGAGCACTTCAACTTCGACGCGCTGAACTTCCTCCCGGACCACCCCGCGCGCACGATGCAGGACACCTTCCATATCGCGCCGGAGGGTTCGCGGCAGGTGCTGCGCACGCACACTTCGCCGGTGCAGGTGCGTTCGATGCTGGAGCGCGAGGTGCCGATCTATGTCGTGTGCCCGGGCCGCACGTTCCGCACCGATGAACTCGACGCCACCCACACTCCGGTGTTCTCCCAGGTGGAGGGGCTGGCCGTGGACAAGGGCCTGACCATGGCGCACCTGCGCGGCACTCTGGACGCGTTCGCGCGGGCCCTGTTCGGGCCCGAGACCCGAACCCGCATGCGCCCCAACTACTTCCCGTTCACCGAGCCGTCGGCCGAGGTCGACGTGTGGTTCCCGGACAAGAAGGGCGGCGCGGGCTGGGTCGAATGGGGCGGCTGCGGCATGGTGAACCCGAAGGTACTGATCGCCAGCGGGATCGACCCCGAGGTGTACAGCGGGTTCGCGTTCGGTATGGGCCTGGAGCGGACGCTGCAGTTCCGCAACGGCATTCCGGACATGCGGGACATCGTCGAGGGTGACGTGCGTTTCACGCTGCCCTTCGGTATCCGGTCCTGAGCTGGGCGATTCAAGAACTTCCTTCGATCGAGAGAGCGAAACGTCAAGTGCGAGTAGCGCAGTCCTGGCTGACGGAAATCATCCGGCGGACCACCCCCGAGTGGTCGGTGACGCCGGAGGAGCTCGACGCAGGGTTCGTCCGTGTCGGGCTGGAGGTCGAAGAGGTCGACAAGCTCGAGCGGGTGACCGGTGATATCGAGAAGCCGCTCGTAGTCGGCCGGGTCGCCGAGATCACCGAGCTGACCGAGTTCAAGAAGCCGATCCGGTTCTGCAAAGTCGATGTCGGCAATCCTGATCTGCAGGAGATCGTCTGCGGCGCAACCAATTTCGCCGTCGGTGATCTGGTCGTCGTGGTGCTGCCCGGCGCGGTGCTGCCCGGCGGTTTCGCCATTGCCTCTCGCAAGACCTACGGGCATATCTCCAACGGCATGATCTGCTCGGTGGCCGAACTCGGTATCGGCAAGGACCATTCGGGCATCCTGGTGCTCGAGCCGGGCACCGCCGAGCCCGGGACCGACGCCAACGAGCTGCTCGGCCTCGACGACACCATCATCGAGCTGAACATCACTCCGGATCGCGGCTACTGCTTCTCGGTACGCGGTCTCGCTCGCGAACTGACGTGTGGTTACGACCTCGAATACGCCGACCCCGCCGTGCGGACCTTGCCCGACGACGAGCAGGACGCCTGGCCGGTTCGGCTCGAACCGGACTCGAAGTGCACGCGTTTCGCGGTCCGCCGAGTCACCGGCATCGACCCGAACGCGGTGAGCCCCTGGTGGTTGCAGCGAAGGCTGCTGCTGGCCGGCGTGCGCCCGATCTCGCCCGCTGTCGACGTCACCAACTACGTCATGCTCGAACTCGGCCAGCCGCTGCATGCCTTCGACGCGGCCAAGCTCACCGGCGGCCTGGTGGTGCGCACCGCCAACACCGGCGAGACACTGCGCACCCTCGACGAGACCGAGCGCGTGCTCGATGCCGAGGATGTGGTGATCGCCGACGATTCGGGCGTCATCTCCTTGGCGGGCGTCATGGGCGGTGCGACAACGGAAGTCGGCGCCGCGTCGACCGATATCGTGCTCGAGGCCGCCACCTGGAATCCGTTGCTCGTCTACCGCACCTCGCGGCGCCACAAGCTCTCCTCGGAGGCGGGTAAGCGCTACGAGCGGGTCGTCGATCCCGAGATCAATGTCATCGCGTTGGATCGCGCCGCCACGCTGCTTGCCGAAATCGCCGGTGGCACTGTCGAATCCGTGCTCACCGATGTTCGAGTGCCGGTGCCGGCCGCCGACCCGATCCGGATGGATATCGATCTGGCCGATCGCGTCGCGGGCGTCACCTACCCGACCGGTACCTCGGCGCGGCGCCTGGCCCAGATCGGCGCGAAGGTGGATGTCGGCGTCAGCGAGGCCGGGCACGGCCAGTTGGTCGTCACCCCGCCGAGCTGGCGGCCCGACCTGACCCAGCCCGCCGACCTGGTGGAGGAGGTGCTGCGGCTGGAGGGGCTCGAGCAGATCCCCTCGGTGATCCCGACCGCACCCGCCGGACGCGGACTCACCCCGACCCAGCGTCGCCGTCGCGGGGTGAGCAGGGCGCTTGCCTTCGCCGGTTGTGTGGAGGTGCCGCCGCCGGTATTCCTGCCGCCGGGTGTGTTCGACACCTGGGGCCTGGACGCCGACGACCCGCGCCGCGCCACCACCCGGGTGCTGAACCCGCTCGATGCGGAGCGTCCCGAACTGGCGACCACACTGCTGCCCGGCCTGCTGGAAGTTGCCGCCCGCAACATC
Source organism: Nocardia sp. NBC_01009 (assembly GCF_045208035.1). NCBI lineage: Bacteria > Bacillati > Actinomycetota > Actinomycetes > Mycobacteriales > Nocardiaceae > Nocardia > Nocardia sp. NBC_01009. Next base: position 3,741,721 of record NZ_CP108695.1, read on the forward strand.
TCGCGCGGTGCGCGTGACCTTGCGGTCTACGGCATCGCCCAGGTGGTGCTGACCGGCCCGAACGTCGCGCCGATCGCAGCGCTGCCGGTAGACCGCCGCCCGACCGACGAGCAGATCGCGGAACTGATCGGCTCGCTGCCCGCGCAGCCGGTGCATGTGGCCGCCGTGCTCACCGGTCGCCGCGACCCGCGCGGTCCGTGGGGCCCCGGTCGTGCGGTGGAGGCCGCCGACGCCTTCGCCCTCGCCGACGCCGTCGCCGACGCGGCGGGCGTGACCATCGAACGCAAGGCCGCCGCGCACCTGCCGTGGCATCCCGGGCGTTGCGCCGAACTGCTCGTCGACGGCGAGATCGTCGGCCACGCGGGTGAACTGCACCCCGCCGTGCTGGAACGCGCAGGCCTGCCGCCGCGCACCTGCGCCGTCGAACTCGACCTCGACGCATTGCCGCTGCGCGAATCCCGCCCGGTACCGGTGGTTTCCCCGTTCCCTGCCGTCTTGCAGGACGTATCGGTGAGTGTCGAGAAGGTGGTGGCCGCCGCATCGGTGGAATCGGCACTGCGTTCCGGCGGTGGCGAATTGCTCGAAGACATCGCCCTTTTCGATGTCTACGAGGGTGCCCAAGCCGGCGAGGGCCGCAAGTCTCTGACCTACGCTCTGCGCTTCCGCGCCACCGACCGCACCCTCACCGAGGACGAGGCCAGCGCCGCCCGCGACGCTGCGGTCGCGGCCGCGGCGGATGCCGTCGGCGCGGTCCTGCGCGCCTGACTGTTCCGACGTCGAGACCGCGCGGTCATTGTGGCCGCGCGGTCTCGACGTGTTCAGTTTTACGATCGGTGAGCTCGGCGAATTCGTCATCGTCGTGCGGCTGCCTCGCGATCCGCGGATTTTGTTGCAGGCGAGCCAGTTTCCCGAATATCGCGATCGAACTGTGCAGCGGCGTCATCGGGCCCGCCGTGCGGGCGCGCGGCCCGAAGCCGGTCATCAACGAGGCCCGAGCGCAGCGCCATGTGGGCAGCGAGTAAGAAGGGCTGCATGCGGCATCCTGCGAGCCCTATCCTGCACGCGCTGACCTACCTGCCCCAACGGGAGATCGCGCAGACTCCGGCCGTTCTGGGGCTGGAGTACGCCGAGCTGTCCATCGCGACCGCTGACGGGGAGAAGCTGCACGGCTGGTGGGTGCCTGCTCGCCGGTCGATCGGGCATGTGCTGTTCGCGCATGGGAACGCCGGCAATATCGGCGACCGGGTGCCGATATTCGCGCTGCTCACGGAGGCTGGTTTCGATGTGCTCGCGTTCGACTACCGGGGTTACGGGCGCAGCACCGGGCGGCCCACGGAGCATGGGACCTACCTCGATTCCCGCGCGGCGCGGCGCGTTCTGTTCGAGCAGCCGGGTGTCGACGCCGATCGGCTGCTGTATCTGGGGAAGTCGCTCGGCGGCGCGGTCATGCTCGAGCTGTCGACCGTGCATCCACCCGCCGGGCTGATCCTGATGTCTACCTTCACCGGCATCCGTGATGCGGCAAGGTCGGTGTACCCGTTCCTGCCTCGGCCGTTGGTCCCCGACGCCTACCCGAGTCTGCGGCGGATATCTACGCTGTGCGCGCCCGTGCTGCTCATGCACGGTGACCAGGACGAACTGCTACCGCTGCGCCACGCCGAGCGGCTGTATGCCGCGGCCCCGGAACCGAAGCGGCTGCTGGTAGTGCCGGGTGCCGGGCACAATGACCTCATCATGCAGTGCGGCTGGGACTGGGCGGGCACCATTCGCGACTGGGCCGGTGCCGCAGGCATAGTCTCGACGTAGCGTTCGATGACTTCCCGTGGTGGCGAAATCGAAGGTGATTGGGCCCCAGTATTTTTGGTGTGTGGGACAAAATGTGAAGAAGAAGCGCGGCGCGGTGTTGCCCGCGCTGGTGGCGGTGATCGCACTGATAGTGGTGCTGGCTGTGAGTCTGTCGATGTACGAGGCGGGCAAGGCTCGAACGGCGGCGGTGCACCCCTTCGGTGACGTCGACAAGTCCGATCGAGTCGATCTCGGAGTGTGGATCGGCAAGATCGATCCAGCCGCACAAGCGGTGTCGGTGGAGGTGACGGCGCGGCCGCACGGCGTCTATGCCGATCGACTCGGTTTCTTCGCCAGCGACGCCATCCTCTATACCTCCGGGCTGAAGTCTGAACCGATCACCATCAAGGCGGGCGAACCGATCTCGGCCGCGGAGGTGAAGATCGCCATGTCGGGGACGTTCACCGATTACCCGTTCGACAAGTACGAGGCCGTACTTGCTTTCGACATGATCAGTGGGGACAAGCACGTTCCCGTCGCGGCCGCCGTGTCCAGCGGTGACACTTTCTTCGCGGTCTCGGAGACCCCTGAGGTGGTCGACAGCCAGATCGACGGCGTCGACCTCGCTCTGCATGCCACGCGGTCCACACCCTCGCTGGTCTTCGCGCTGTTCATCATGGTGTTGATGCTCGCGATCGCAATCGCGGCCGCGGTCGCGACCTACTACCTGGTCGATGGCCGCCGCGGCCTGATATTCCCGGCCTGCTCGATGATGGGTGCGCTGCTGTTCGCGCTCATCCCGCTGCGCAACGCCGTGCCGAGCGCCCCGCCGATCGGCTCGATCATCGACTTCGCTTCCTTCTTCATCGCCGAGGGCATCATCTCGGCGGCGCTGGTCGGTTCGATCCTGATCGGTTATCGGATCGAGGTCGTCAAGGAGCGCGAGGAGACCGCGCAGGAGGTGAGCGCGGTGCCGCCGTCGGAGCCGAGTCCCGTGGATGATCTGTTGGACCGGCAGTCCGTTTCAGCCGGGATCGGTTCGGGGCAGCCTTAGTCGACGCCGCGCTGCGTAACCTGGCCATATGAGCGATATCAGCGAGATTGTCGCCCGGTTGGCGGCATTGTCGGATGACGAGCTGCTGGCCGTGCTACGCGCCGCGACGGCCGAACGTCCGACGCTAACCGGGGTGCACGCGGCTCTCGGTACGGCGGCGGCGACCGATGATGCCATTGTCGATGTCGATGTGACTCCCGACACCGAACCATCGCTCTCGCATGAGTCTCCGGCGAACCTCGGCGCATCCGGGCAGGTCGGAGGGCTTTCTGCGGTACCCGCGGTACCGGTACCGCCGACCGGTATCCCGCCGTCGGCGGCGGTGGGTGGATATTCGCCCGAGGGAGTCCCTACTTTCGAGTCAGTTCGCGATAAGGTCGAGCAGCGCTTCGGTACCGCGCAGGGGATGGGCGAGCTCGACCGGCAGACCCCGGCGGGCCGCAGCGCCGACGAACAGTGGGAAGCGCGCGAGAAAGCCGCGCGCGAGCGTCTGGATCGGATACGGAAGTCGTTGCACAGCAACGACATCGAAACAACAGAGCCGTAGTCTGCCGGGCGTAGGAGACAACGGATATGTGAGGGTGCAACTCGATGAGCCAGCCGCGAGAGATCGCCGACCGACTACTGGATGCCCAGGTGGAATTTCTACTGGCCGAGGTGACCGGCGACCGCTTCGCGGAAGTGATCGCCCGCGATGTGGAGGCGGTCATCGGTGTTGCCGACACCCTCGTCTTCCGGGACGTGGTCGAGCTCGACCAGGCCAAACAGACGGTGGCCACGATCATCGACCTGATCGGTGGTAGCCCCGTCATCGCCGATATGGTCGGGGTGTTCTCCGATTCGATCTACGACCACATCGCGACCAATAACGACTACACCCTCGGCCAGGTGGTCGATCGGGAGCCGGTCGAGGCGCTGCTGGAGAAGATCTTCGGGATGCATCAGGCGCAGGAGCGCATCCTGGACCGTCTCACCGAGAGTCCGCTGGTCGCCACCGTCGCCTCGAAGTTCGTCGACAAGCTGATCAACGACTTCATGCAGGCCAATCGGGAGCGCGCCGAGAAGATCCCCGGTGTTTCCTCGCTGATGTCGCTGGGGCAGTCCGCGGCCAACCGCGCCAAGAAGGCCGCGGATGGCACCTTCGTCGGTGATCTGGCGGGCAAGGGCGCCATGTTCGCCCTCAAGCGGACCAATAACGCCATCCGCGAAATGCTCCGTGATGCGCCGGTGCATTCGGCCGCGATGGAATTCTGGGATCTGCACGCCGACGAGCCGGTCAGCGGCCTGCGCGACTACCTCACTCAGAAGGACCTCAACGAGCTGGTGCTGATCTGCTATGAGATAGCGATCACCACACGGGAAAAGGAGTACTTCGGCCTGCTCGTCGACGAATGCGTCGAGGTGTTCTTCACCAAGTACGGCGACTACACCCTCGCGGCGATGCTGCCCGAGCTCGGCCTGTCCGGCGACGACATCGCCACCGAGATCCTGCGCTACGGTCCCGCGGTGATCGAGGGCGCCAAGCGCAACGGCGTGCTCGGCAAGCTGATCCGCGAGCGCCTCGAACCCTTCTACACCTCCGATGTGGTGCTCGGCATTCTCGCCGACGCCACGAACTGACTCGGCATTTCTCGAACCGCGCCGGTGTGTCCGGCGCGGTTTGTGCTGTCGCCGATCGACCGCCGCGGTCTCGGATTCGAAGGTGGTGGACCATCGGTTTCTGCTCGCGCGAAGTCACAGTGCTCTGGGTCGGCGTGTGAGCGGACCGACACCTCGGAAACGGTTGATTACCAGCATGTATACAAATATGCCCGATGTCCGATTTGTCGAGTTTTCGCGTTGACACCGCGATGCGCCCTGGGGAAGCTTGCCCCTGACTTTCCGTGTGCTCGCCGTGGAGCTGGCACGGCCGGCAGCGGAGGAGCAGGGTGGTGCGTGTACGTCGACGACCGGAATTATCCGGCGGCACACCGGAACTCACCCGAACCGAGGCGAGAGATGAACGGCAGGTGCCGAGCAATCGAATAGTGCGGCCACGCACCATTCGGGGGCAATTGGCCCGAATCCTCGCTCTCTCATTGACTTTGGTGCTCGCACTGCTCGGCATCACCATCGCCCGCGAAATCGATGCCTTCCGGCGTAGTGGCGACACGGTGCGTGCGGTGTCGCTGGCGCTCGCGGTGCAGGACGTGGTGCAGGAAGCGCAGCGTGAACGTGGGTTGAGCAACGGCCTGCTCGGCGGCGACACCCGGCTGCAGCAGCCCGTCGCCGAGCAACGCGCCCGCACCGACCGGTCATTGGGGCTGCTCGATGACGCGTTGGCGGGAGGTCCGCCCGGTGTGGCCCAGGTGCATTCGGCGGTCGGACAGTTCGGCGCGCTCGCCGCGACCCGCACGCAGGTCGACACCCGGCGAACCACCCGGCAAGCCGCCTTCCAGTTCTACACCGATGGCATCGCCGCACTGAATCGCCTTGCGCTCGGTCTCGATCAGGCCGATGACCCGCAGGTCCGCCATGGCTTGCAAGCGCTGTACGCGCTGGGCGACGCCAAGGAGCACACAGCCAAGGAACGCGGATTCCTCAATGGCGTTTTCGCCGCCGATGAATTCGGTCCCGGCGAGTACGTGCAGTTCCTCGACATCCGCGCCGCCAAGGCCGCCGGTCTTGCTGCCTTTGCGCGTGATGCCACCGCGGCCGAGCAGGCGTTCCTCGAGGCCGCGATGCGCAGCGAAAACGCCACCAGAGCAATGGAATCGGAAAATATCGCGATCGCGTCCAGCATGGGTCCGCTGGTGCGATCGCTCGATCCGATCACCTGGTGGGCGCAGATGTCCGGCGTCATCGATGAGCAGCGCGCAGTGCAGCAGGCGGTCGGTGACAATGTCCGGCAGCGCGCCGCCGTGCTGCGCAAGAACGCCGCGCTGACCCTCGGCGGATTTTTGCTCGCCGCACTGCTCGCCATTCTCGCGGAGGTGATGCTGGTGATCACCAGCATCAGAGCCATCGTGCGCCCACTGGGCACGCTGGCGGCCGAGGCCGACGAGGTCGCGACCCGACGGCTGCCCGATGTCATTGCGGCTTGGCAGGTTTCCGGTGATACATCGCCCGATCCGCCGCCGCCGGTGCGCACACCGCGCGGCGCTACCATCGAGATCGCGGCCGTGGCAGGCGCGCTGGATCGGGTGCAGAGCACTGCCTTCGAACTCGCCTCCGAGCAGGCGCTCGTCCGCCGCAACACCACCGAGTCGATGGCCAACCTGGCTCGCCGCAACCAGAATCTGGTGCGCCGCCAGCTCGGTCTGATCAGCGAATTCGAAAGAGAAGAACTCGATCCCAAGGCGCTGTCGAACCTGTTCGAGCTCGACCATCTCGCAACCCGCATGCGTCGCAACGCCGAAAGCCTGCTCGTCCTCGTCGGGGAGGTGAGCCCGCGGCGCTGGGCCGAGCCGATCCCGCTCACCGACGTGATCCGGGCCGGACTGTCGGAGGTGGACGACTACCGCCGCGTCGTGCTGCGCCGGGTGGACGACATCGCCATTACCGGCGCGGTGGTCAGCGAGCTCGCGCACATGCTCGCCGAACTGATCGAGAACGGACTCGCCTTCTCCCCACCGGATCTCGAGGTGGAGATCTACGGGCGAAAGCTGCCCGGCGGCTATCTGCTCGCGGTGGTGGACCACGGCGTCGGCATGCCGGTGCCGCAGTTGGCCGCGGCCAATGCCAGGCTGCGCGGCGAGCAGGACTTCGTTGTCGCGCCGACGCGCTACCTCGGGCATTACGTGGTCGGGCGGTTGGCGCAGCGGCTCGGCATCGATGTCGAACTCATAGTGTCGCCGGTCAGCGGGATCGTTGCCCGGTTGCTGCTGCCCGCGAATATTCTTGCCGGCGACAGGGATCGGCATCCTGCGCCGCCAGCGGGACGGACGGTCGCGGAACCGGCGGCATCCGAGCAGGTCACCGTGGCGACGAGTGCGCAGGTAAACATGATCAGCCGATCGGGATCCGCGCGCGACACCGACCGGAGGACGCTCACCGGCTCAGTGGGAAGCCGCACCCCGGGAATGACGGGCCCCGCTCAACCCAGGGCGGGATCAGGATCGCCGACACCCGCGCCTGCGCCGTTCACGCACCTGCTGTCCGCATCCGATGCCTCCGTGGTGCACGAGTCGATGCCAGGTCTGCCTGCCGCGAACGGCTCCGCGGCCGGGATCGCCGGATCGTCAGGAGATGCCGCTACGAATGGGCATGCGCAGGACGGTCTCGAGGCGGGTGCGCCCGCGGACCTGCTGCCTGCGTCGGAACAGTCGATGCGGGTGATCCCCGAAACCGGCGACACGTCCGTCGAATCCGGCGAACCGCCTGTCGAGGTAGCGGGCGTGCGGCGCACGCGCAACGGACTGGTCAAGCGCAACAAGCGAACTCGTGCGTCCGAAACGACTGGCGGCGCACCGCGCAGCGGATCGGGGCAGCCGAGCGCGCCGATGACGGAGCGTTCGCCCGACGAGGTTCGCGGCATGCTGTCGTCGTTCCGGGCCGGCCATCAGCGGGGCGGGCCGGACTCCGCGCACTCCGCATCACCACACGCCCACGTTGCCGGATCTCCCGATACCGACACGCGCGCCACGGATCTGGTGCAGACCTCAGGTTTCGCCACAACCACCGCAGAGGAGATTCGGTGACCACCCACATGCAGACCGCCGACCCACACACCTTCAACTGGATGCTGGCCAACTTCGTCCGCGACACCGACGGTGTTCGCGACACCGTCGCGGTGTCCTCGGACGGACTGCTCATCGCGATGTCCGACGGCTTGGACCGGACCGGTGCCGATCGGCTTGCCGCGATGGTTTCGGGCCTGTCCAGCCTGGCGCGCAGTGCGTCGCGCAGCTATTCCTTCGACGGCCTCGAGCTGATCATGATCGAGATGAAGCGCGGGTTCCTGCTGGTCTCCGCCCTCGGTGACGGCAGCTGCCTCGGCGTGATCGCGGACGGCGGTTGCGATATAGGTCTCGTCGGCTACGAGATGGCGGTACTGGCAGAGCGTGCGGGCGCGCTACTGGACCCGGTCCTGATCTCGGAATTGCGTGAGACGTTGCGCAGATGAGAGATCCATACCGGCCGCGGCTGCCGGATCCGAGGATGATCCCGGTGAATCGGTTCGTCGGCTGGTTCGCACCGGACCAGCCGCGGGATCGTACCGACGAAGCAGTCGCCCAGGATCAGAACGCCGACCGCTTCGTCCGCCCTTTCGTCGTCACCGCAGGGCGCACCACACCGTTGCTGGACGGGTTGCGCATCGAGACCCTGGTGCAAGCTCCGCCCGCCGCCCTTTCCGCGCCACTGCAATTCGAGCAGCGCACCGTGGTGCGGCTGTGTCAGCGACCCCACTCCATCGCCGAGATCGGCACCGCACTGCACGTGCCGGTCGGTGTCGCGAAAGTCATTGTCAGCGATCTCGCGGCGGCCGGCCATGTCGCGGTGCGCGACGCCCCGGAACTGTCCACCGCAGCCATCGAGAGGATCAGGGACCTTGTACGGGCACTCCGAAGTTCGGACACCAGCCACCGCCGGGCGGATGCCCTCGTCGGTGAAGATCGTGATCAGCGGCGGATTCGGTGTCGGCAAAACAACCTTCATCGGCGCTATCTCCGAGATCGAGCCGCTGGTAACAGAGGCCGCGATGACCGAGGTCGCGGTCGGCGTCGACGATCCAGGCAGGAGTGCGGACAAAACACAGACCACCGTCGCTCTCGACTTCGGTCGGATCACCCTGGACAGCTCGCTGATCCTCTATCTGTTCGGTACCCCGGGCCAGGATCGCTTCGTGTTCCTGTGGGACGACCTGGTCGACGGAGCACTCGGCGCGGTGATCGTGGTGGACACCGGCCGAGTCGAAGACTGTTACCCGGTTCTCGACTACTTCGAGGAGCACCGCACCCCGTTCGTCGTCGTGGTCAACCGATTCGAGCACGGCGACCAGTTCGACCTCGACGAGGTCCGCGAGGCGCTCGATCTCGACGACTGGATCCCGGTCCTGGAATGTGATGCCCGCCAACGTGAATCGGTCAAAGCAGTCCTGGTGGCACTCCTCGAACAGGTCCTCCTGCACCACGTGTCGGCCCCTCGACTCCAGGCTCGCCACGTCGGCTAGCTGTGCTGGCCACAGACGTCGGTGACCGCACTGTCCGACGGGGCCTGCGATGCCCACACCATCGAATTGGTCGAGGAGTTCGCGGCGACCGCGGTCGCCGTGCAGGGGATGGTGGCGGTGCTGTCCTGGCACTGGCCGAAGCGCTGCCGGACATCAGCAGCGACACCGATTACTTTTCGATCGAGAGTTCGTCATCAGTACTGTCCCCATGAGTTCGACAGAAAGGCGAAACCCATGAGCAACGGCAAAGATCTCGCACTCACCCACGTCGCGGTGCTGGTCGCGGACCAGGAGAAGGCGCTGGAGTTCTACCGTGATGTCATCGGCCTCGAGGTGCGCCAGGACCTGCCGTTCGGCGGCGTCCGCTGGCTGACCGTCGGGCCCGCGTCGCAGCCGAGCATCGAATTCCTGTTGGAGGTCCCCGACATGGTGCCGGACGAGGCGGCCGCCGCGGCTGCCCGTGCCCGACTGGCCAGCGGCGCGCAAGGCACGCTGATCTTCACCACCGAGGCCGTCGACGACACCTTCGCCCGCCTGCGTGACGCCGGCGTCGAGGTCACCCAGGAGCCGATCACCCAGCCCTACGGTGTGCGGGACTGCGGTTTCCGTGATCCGTGGGGCAACCATCTCCGGTTCTCCCAGCTTCCGGGCTGAGCCACCGGTACGACGCGCGGGTCGGTTCTCGTCGCTGCCGTCAGTACTCGGCGGTGCTGGGAACCGAACGCGGACGCAGCTCAGCCGATAGCGCGAGTCAGCACCGCGATGGGCAGCGTGCGCGAGGTGAGTGCCTGATAGGTCGGGAAGTCCGGGTAGCCCTCGACCAGCGTCCGCCGGCGCGCGGCGTACTCGTCCGGGTCATGGCTCTCGGATCTGCGTTTCCCTCGCCAACCGAACTCGCGGGTACGCTCCTGCGGTGCCCGCGTCCGGTGGGTCGGAGCCCGGGAAGAGTGCGGCCGACATCACCGCGATGCGCTGATGTCGGCGCAGTAGTGTCAGGTTCATGAGCGAAGCGAGGATCGAGACGGAGCAGGACGCGACCCGGCCGCTGCGGGACGACATCCGGTTTCTCGGTGGCGTCCTCGGCGACACCATTCGTGATCATGAGGGGCCCGAGGTATTCGATCTCATCGAGCGGGTGCGCATCGAGGCCTTCCGGGTGCGCCGCGAGGAGGTCGAACGCAGCGCGGTCGCCGAGATGCTCGACGGCGTCGACATCGCTGTCGCGCTCCCGCTGATCCGCGCGTTCAGCTATTTCGTGCTGCTGGCCAATCTGGCCGAGGACACCCAGCGCGACCGTCGCCGCGCCGTGCACGAGGCGGCGGGGGAGCCGCCGCAGGATTCGTCGCTGGCAGCCACCTATCGCAAACTCGACGCGGCCGCGCTGGACGGCGCCGAAGTCGCCGGATTGCTCGCCGATGCGCTGGTGTCACCGGTGATCACCGCGCATCCGACCGAAACCCGTCGCCGCACGGTTTTCGACGTGCAGACCAGCATCACCGAACTGATGCGGTTGCGGCAGCGCTACACCGAGACCGAACGCGAGCGCACCGCAATCGAGCTGAAGATCCGCCGCCAGGTGCTCACGCTGTGGCGGACCGCGCTGATCCGATTGCAGCGCTTGCGGATTCAGGACGAGATCGCGGTCGGGCTGCGTTACTACGAGCTCACGCTGTTCGATGTCATCCCGGCGATCAACGCCGAGGTGCGGGCGGCGCTGCGGTCGCGCTGGCCCGGTGTCGAGCTCTTGCCGCGGCCGATCCTGCGGCCCGGTTCGTGGATCGGTGGTGACCGCGACGGAAACCCTTATGTGACAGCGGAAGTGGTCGGCACTGCGGCGCACCAGGCCGCGTCCGTCGCATTCGGTCGGTACCTGCGCGAACTGGTGGAGTTGGAGAAGTCGCTGTCGCAGTCCGCGCGTCTGGTCCCGGTGACACCGGAGGTGGCCGCGCTCGCCGCGACCGGCTATCCCGACCCGACAACGCACGTGGATGAACCGTATCGCCGTGCCCTGCACGGTATTCGGTTGCGTGTGGCCGCGACGGCAAGACACGCGCTCGGTGTGGTGCCGGACGAATCGGTCGAGGGGCCGGGGGACCTGTCGCAGGGCGGAGCCCGGTCGAGCGCGGTGCGGGTCGTCGGCGCTGTGGGACCGTCATCGAGTGTGGCGAGCGGCGCGGCAGCCGTTGCCGCGCAGCCGTATCCGACGCCGCAAGCGGTACTGGACGACTTGGATGCGATCGACGCATCGCTGCGTGCCAGCGGTGACGGCCTGCTCGCCGACGATCGGCTCGCGGCATTGCAGCACGCGATCGAAACCTTCGGTTTCCATCTGCAGGGTCTGGACATGCGCCAGAACTCGGAGGTGCACGAACAGGTCGTCGCGGAGCTGCTGGCCTGGGCCGGTGTGCATCCGGACTATCCGAGCCTGTCCGAAGCCGAGCGGGTCGATCTGCTGGCCGCCGAGCTGCGCACCCGCCGCCCCCTGCTCGGCCCGCACGCTCGGCTCAGTGAGCTCGCGACCAAGGAGATCGGCATCGTTCGTGCCGCACGGCATGTGGTGCAGACCCTCGGCGCGGAGGCGGTGCCGAACTACATCATCAGTATGTGCACCTCGGTCAGCGACATGCTGGAGGCCGCGTTGCTGCTGAAGGAGGGTGGGCTGCTCGATCCCGGCGAGCCGGACGGGCCGCCGAGCTGCTCGGTGGGCATCGTGCCGCTGTTCGAAACCATCGAGGACCTCGGTGCGGGTGCCGCGACCCTGGCCGCCGCGCTGGACGTTCCGGTCTATCGAGAGCTGGTGTCCGCCAAGGGAATGCGGCAGGAGGTGATGCTCGGCTATTCCGATTCCAACAAGGACGGTGGGTACCTGGCCGCCAACTGGGCGCTGTACCGCGCGGAGCTCGACCTTGTCGAAGTGGCGCGCAAGTCCGGAATTCGCCTGCGGCTCTTCCACGGTCGCGGCGGGACTGTCGGTCGTGGCGGCGGGCGCAGTTACGACGCCATTCTGGCCCAGCCCGCGGGCGCGGTGCAGGGTTCGTTGCGGCTGACCGAGCAGGGTGAAGTCATCGCCGCCAAATACGCGGAACCCGGTGCCGCGCACCGCAATCTGGAATCGCTCATAGCGGGCACGCTGGAATCGACGCTGCTCGACGTCGAGGGCCTCGGCACCGACGCCGAGCCCTCCTACGAGCTCATGGACGACTTGGCCGCCCGCGCCCGCGCCGCATACTCGCGTCTGGTGCACGAAACACCGGGCTTCGTGGAGTATTTCCGCCAGTCGACGCCGGTGGCCGAGGTTGCCGACCTGAATATCGGCAGCAGGCCCGCCTCGCGCAAACCGACGAATTCGGTCTCCGATCTGCGCGCCATCCCCTGGGTGATGTCATGGAGCCAAGCGCGTGTGATGCTGCCCGGCTGGTACGGCACCGGATCGGCGTTGGAGGAGTGGATCGGCGGCGACCCCGACCGCCTGGCCACGCTTGCCGACCTCTACCGGCGCTGGCCGTTCTTCCGCACCGTGCTGTCGAACCTGGCCCAGGTGCTGGCCAAGAGCGACCTCGACATCGCCGCCCGCTACGCCGAACTGGTCGACGACGCCGCCCTGCGCGAGCAGATCTTCGGCATGATCCGCGACGAGCACACCCGAACCATCCGCATGCACGCTGCCATCACCGGCAACAACCACTTGCTCGCCGACAACCCGAGCCTGGCGGAGTCCATCCACAACCGCTTCCCATACCTGGAACCCCTGAACCAAATGCAGGTAGAGCTGCTGCGCCGCCTCCGCGCCGGCGACGACTCGGAGCTGGTAAAACGCGGCATCCTACTAACCATGAACGGCCTGGCCACCGCCCTACGCAACTCCGGCTAGCCGGTCGACATCCCAACACCAGATTCAGTTCGCGGCGTGACGTCAGGTATCCAGTGTGAAGACTGGCTCTGGCGTCGTACGGATTTTCGAGATCACACGAGGTGTTGTTGCGGTTCGACATCGAAAGAGGCGCTGGTCGTGCCTATTCGGTGACGATGGCAAGGGCGTCGATCTCGACGAGCATCTCGGCACGCGGCAGCCCCGTAAAGACAGTGGTGCGGCTGGGCAGCACATCGCCGGTGGTGTTGGCGGTGACGAATTCGCCGTAGGCGTCGTTCATGGCGGTGAAGTCGTCGCGGGTGGTGAGGTAGACGCGCAGCATCACCACGTCGTCGAAGGTGGCGCCGCCGGCATCGATGATCGCTTTCACGTTTTGTAGCGTCCGAATGGTCTGTGCCGCAACATCACCGGGGAACAAATATTCGTTGGTCACCGGGTCCACCGGTCCCTGGCCCGAGACCTGGACGAACGGTCCCTTGCGGACACCCTGGGAGAAGGTGTGCGCGGGGGCGGGCGCTTCGGTGGTACGAATGGCGATCTTGTCGCTCATGGTCTGCCTCTCCTGTGGTGGTCTCAGATGGGGGTGGCGACCCGGCCGGCGGACCAGCCGAGCTCGGTGGAAATGGCTGCTGCCGCTGCCTGTAGCCGCGGCAGTTCGGCAAGCACCTGATCGTGGTCGAGCAGCATGTCGGGCACCGACATCGATACCGCGGCGACCACCGCGCCGGTGCCATTGCGCACTGGAACTCCGATGCAGTTGACGAAGCTCTCGTGCTCCTCGTGGTCTTCCGCATACTCTTGCGCGGCAACGAGTTCCAGCTCCGCGAGGTACTGCTCGGAAGTGCGGATGGTGCGCTCGGTGAATGTGCGGTAGTCGAGGCGCTCCGCGATGGCCCGCCATTCGGCCGGCGGCTGTGCGGCGACGAGCACCTTGCCGACGGCTGTGCAGTGCAGTGGAGCGGGCCGCCCGATCCGGGAGTACATGCGCACGCTCTGAATCGCATCGAACTTGTCGATGTATATCGCCTCGCCCGATTCATAGGTGGCGAGGTGAATTGTCTGACCCGTAGCCGAATTCAGTGCGCTCAAGTGTGGACGTGCGATGGTACGGACGTCACGTTGTTCCAACGCCCGATTGGCCAACTCGAACAGCTTCGAGCCCAAGACGTACTGATGCTGGCTGTCATGAGTGACGAAGCGCTGCGACTCCATGGTCTGCAGCAGGCGCAACACCGTCGACTTGTGCACGCCGAGCTCGGTCGCCAACTGCTCGAGCGACCGCGAATCCTCTCCGAGTGACAGCAGAATGGTCAACGCACGCAACAGACTCTGGCTCATGACTTTGCCCTAACGCTCATAACGCCACATTGTGGGCCACGACCGCGTCGGCGTAATGCACTCCGGCCCAGGCGGTCTCGTCGAGAATCGCCAGCGACTGCAGTACCTCGGGCGACGGCAGTTCCGCGACATCGCCGGTGCCGGTCAATGCCGCGGCGGCGCACAGATGCCCGAACCGCAGCCGCTGGGCGAGTGGACGCCCATGCAGCAGTGCCGCCAGGTACCCACCCGCGAACGCGTCGCCCGCGCCGATCCGCTCGGTGATGTCGAGTCCGAGCGCGGGCACCTCCACCCGCTCGTGGCCGGAGAATCCGGTCACCGAGTGCTCGTTGTTCTTGACAACCAGATGCTCGGGCTCTGGGAACAGGGCACGCAATCGGTCCGCGTCCTCGACATCGAACACCTCGCCCGCCTCGTCGGCGCCGAGGAAGGCCACGTCGCTGCCGCGCACGTGCCCGGCGAGCACATCCGCCGCCCGCTCGAGCCGTCCGGCCCATAGCGCCGGTCGGAAATTCAGATCGAAGCTGACCAGTCTGCCGCGGCGCGGCATCGCGATCAGCGCCTCGGTGAGCTCGGTAGCCGACTCCGACAGTGCGGTGGTGATCCCGGTGAAGTGCACGATCTCGCAGCTGTCGAGCACGCGGGTCGCGGCGGTGGCTGCGAGATCGGCCGTGGACAGCGCGCTGGCCGCGGACCCGGTGCGGTAGTACAGCATCCGGCTGGCTCGCTCGGCGAGATCTGTCGCCTTGCCCGAACCACTGCCGCGTTCCTTGACGTAGACCGCGGTCGGGCGGGTCGGGTCGGTGACGACCGCGGACACGTCCACGCCGCGATCCGCGAGATGCCCTACCAGATACCGGCCGAACCCGTCATCGCCCACTCGGGAGATCCACGCGGCGTCGATGCCCAGCTGGGTCAGCACAGTGGCCACATTCGACTCGGCACCGCCCGCGGTGCGCTCGAAGATGTCCGAGTCCTCGAGCGGGCCGGGTCGCGCCACCAGGACGGCAAGCCCTTCTCCGATGGTCACCGCCCGCGAGCGGGTCGATGTACGCCACATCACATCGATCTCCTTTCTGCCCTTGCGGCCACCGGTCATCCCGTGCAGAATAACCACACCAAACAGTATATGCAACGTGCGTTGCAAAATGTGCAATGCGCGAATGGTATGAAATGAGCGCGAACTCGGGGCATGGAACTGCGGACCCCGTCCGAGGGAAGGAATGCCGTGACGATCGACGAGAAAGCCGTTGCCGCACTGGAAGATCGAGTGCTCGGTCCGGAGCACAAGAGTCTGCCGCCCGCGGCGTGGGGCCGGACGGTCCGGGAGTTTCTCGACTCGGGTCCACATCTCGACGAGTTCGAGACGCCGGTGCTGACGGTGGATCGGGCGGCGGTCGCCGCCAATGTAGCGGTGATGGCCGACTGGGCGCAGGCCGCGGGCGTGCGCCTGGCTCCGCACGGCAAGACCACCATGGCTCCGCAACTGTGGGCGCAGCAGCTGGTGGCGGGCAGCTGGGGCATCACGCTGGCCACCGTGTGGCAGGTCCAGCTCGCGCGCTTCTTCGGCGTCGGTCGCATCGTGCTCGCCAACGCCCTCGTCGATCCGGTCGGCTTACATTGGCTCGCCGCGGAATTGGCGCAAGACCCGTCCTTCGAGTTCGTCTGCTGGGCCGATAGCGTCGAGACGGTCACGCTGATGGACGAGCACCTGCGCTCGGCACCGGGGCAGGCCGAGATCCGGGTGATCGTCGAACTCGGTGGTCCGCATGGCCGTACCGGTGCGCGGACAGTGGCGGAAGCCAAGGCCATCGCCGTTGCGGTGGACCGCTCGGCCCGGCTCGCCCTGGCGGGCGTCGGCGGCTACGAGGGCGCGCTTGCTCACGACCGCACCCCGGACGCTGTTGCGGCCGTCCGCCGCTATCTCGACGAACTCGCAAAACTGCACCGCGAACTCGCCGCCGACGGCCTTTACCGCGACGGCGCGATCATCACCGCGGGTGGCAGCGCCTTTCCCGACCTGGTTGTCGAGTGCCTGGCCGGATTAGCCGATGAGCAAGGCGCACAGGGTATTCCGACCACCATTGTGCTGCGCTCCGGGGCCTACATCATCCATGACGACGGCTTCTACGCAGGCATTTCACCGCTGGCCGTACCGCGAAGCGAGCGGCCGCTGCGTTCGGCGATGCACGGCTGGGCGCGCACCGTGTCGCGGCCGGAGCCGGAGCTCGCGCTACTGGACGCGGGGAAGCGCGATCTTCCCTTCGATGAGGGGCTTCCTGTCCCGCAATACGTTGCGGGACAGGAGGACTCACTGAATCCGGCCGCGACGGTGTCGGCGCTCAACGATCAACACGCCTTCCTGCGGTTGCCCGGCAGCACCGCAGCAGAGGTGCCCGTCGGCAGTGTGGTGCGCCTCGGCCTCTCGCATCCGTGCACCGCCTTCGACAAATGGCGGCTCATTCCGGTGATCGACGATGCCGACTCCGAACGTCCGCGGGTCGTCGACCTCCTGCACACATTCTTCTGATGCCCATGACCGACTTACTGTTTCGCGATATCGACATCGTCGACGGCACCGGCGCACCACGTTTCCGCGGTGACGTGCTCATCGATCGGGGCCGGATCGCCAAGATCGCCGGGCCGCGCACGCTCAACGCCGCCCGGATCGTCGACGCCGCACCGGGATCGGTGCTTGCCCCCGGCTTCATCGACATGCACGCGCACTCGGATCTGCATCTGCTGACCGAGCCCGATCACTTCCCGAAGATCAGCCAGGGCGTCACCACCGAGGTCCTCGGACAGGACGGGTTGTCCTACGCCCCGATCGACGATGCCACCCTAGCGGTGCTGCGGCGTCAGATCGCCGGGTGGAACGGCAATCCCGCGAATCTGGACTTCTCCTGGCGCAGCGTGGCCGAGTATCTGGAGCGCCTGGACCAAGGCATCACGCCCAATGTCGCCTACCTGGTACCGCAGGGCACGCTGCGGCTGCTCGTCGTCGGCAGTGAGCAGCGTGCGGCGACCGTGGCCGAAGTCCGCCGGATGCAGGAGCTGCTCGCGCAGGGTCTGCGCGAGGGTGCGGTCGGCATGTCGAGCGGGCTCACCTACACCCCGGGAATGTATGCCGACACCGATGAATTGGCCGCGCTGTGCGAGGTCGTCGCGGACTTCGGTGGGTTCTATGCCCCGCATACCCGCTCCTACGGTGCGGGCGCACTCGAGGCGTACGCGGAAATGATCGAGCTGTCGCGCAGCACCGGCTGCGCGCTGCATCTCACCCACGCCACCATGAACTTCGGCGTCAATCGGGGTCGGGCACCGGAGTTTCTCGCGCTGGTCGACGCCGCTCGTGCCGAAGGCTGCGACATCACGCTGGACACCTACCCGTATCTGCCCGGCGCGACGACGCTGTCCGCGCTGCTGCCGAGCTGGGCCATGTCCGGTGGACCGGATGCGGCACTGGCCAGGATCGACGACCCAGCGCTGCGTGCCCGAATCGCCCTCGACGTCGATGTGAACGGCTCCGACGGCTGCCACGGCGTTACCGTCGAGTGGGAGACCATTCAGATCAGCGGCGTCGCCAACGCGGAACTGGACCGGTACGTCGGCAAGACCATCGATCAGATCGCCGACGAGAGCGGGGTCGCGCCGGTGGCCGTGTTCTTCGACCTGCTGCGCCGCGATCTGTTCGCCACCACGATTTTGCAGCACGTCGGCCACGAGGAGAACGTGCGCGCCATCATGGTGCATCCCGGACACATGGGCGGCAGCGACGCGCTGCTGGTCGGTGACCGGCCGCACCCGAGGGCGTGGGGCACCTTTCCCCGCTACCTCGGTCATTACGTGCGCGAGCTCGCAGTCCTCGAGCTGGAGGACTGCGTGCATCACCTCACCGGCCGGCCGGCCGACCGGCTTCGGCTCAGCGACCGCGGGCTCGTTTTCACCGGGTACACAGCGGATCTCGTGCTGTTCGATCCGGCCGCAGTCACCGACACCGCGACCTTCGACAACCCGAAACAGCAGGCGCGCGGCATCCAGCACGTGCTGGTCAACGGTGAGTTCGCCATCGAAAACGGTGCGCCGACAGGCACCCGCGCCGGCCGCGCGCTGCGCATGGATTCCGCCAGGAAGGAGACGTATTGAACACCGACGCTCTCGACGTGATCCGCGCCGACCGGGTGCTCAGCGTGGTGCGCGCGCCGGAGATCCCGGACCCCGCGGCGTTGGCGGATGCCTTGGCGCGGTCCGGCATTCGCGCGCTGGAACTCACCTTCACCACACCGGGTGTGCTCGGATACCTGCGCGCTGCGGCCGCGACCGAGGCCGCCGTGCTCGGCATCGGGACGGTGCTGACCGCCGATCAGGCCGAGGCGGCGATCGACAATGGCGCTCGGTTCCTGGTCACCCCTGGGCTGCGCCCCGAGGTCGCCGCCGTCGCCACCCGGCGCGGCATCCCGGTGGTGATGGGCGCTTTCACGCCGAGTGAGGTGCTCACCGCACTCGACCTCGGCGCCGCCGCGGTCAAGATCTTCCCCGCGCGGACACTCGGTCCCGGCTATCTGAAAGACCTGCACGGCCCCTTCCCCGACGTGGCGCTCATCCCCTCGGGCGGCGTCAACGCGGGCAATGCCGCCGAATTCCTCGCCAACGGCGCCGTGGCCGTCACCGCGGGCACCGATGTCGTTTCTCCTTCCGACGTCGCCGCGGGCCGCTGGTCCGACATCGCCACGCGCGCGGCGTCATTCGTTCGATCCATGAATTGAGAGGTACCCCCGTGAGCGAGCCCACCGAGCGAACCATTCAACACAGTGCCGAGTGGCGTATGCCCGGGCCCAGCGCCGGCGAGGCACGGGCATGAACGCGACCGTCGACTGGCTGCGCACCACCACCCCTGGACTGCTGGTGCTCTGCGGTCTCGCGATAGCCGTACTGCTGCTTGCCATCATCAAGGTCAAACTGGAGCCGTTCATCGCGCTGCTGCTCACCGGGCTCGCGCTGGCCCTCGCCGCCGGACTGCCGGTGTCGAAGATCGTCGGCACGGCGATCAAGCCGGGAGATTCCCTGCTGGAGACCGGCTTCGGCGGCATCCTCGGGCACATCGCGGTCATCATCGGCCTCGGCACGGTGCTCGGCGCGATTCTCGAACGTTCCGGTGGCGCCGATGTGTTGACCGGCAAGCTGCTGAGCGTGTTCGGCGAGAAGGGCGCCCCGGTGGCGATGGGCCTGCTGGGGCTAATCTTCGGCATCCCTGTCTTCTTCGACATTGGCATCTTCGTGCTCGCGCCACTGGTTTACGTCGCCGCCAAGCGTGGTGGCCGGTCGCTGGTGCTGTATGCGATGCCGATGCTCGCGGGTCTGTCGATGACGCACGCCTTCCTGCCGCCGCATCCGGGACCCGTCGCGCTCGGCGGCTTGCTCGGCGTCAGCCTCGGCTGGCTGATCCTGATGGGATTCGTCTGCGGCATACCGGGATTCATCGCCGCGGGCATTGTGTGGGGCAGCTACATCGGCAAGCGGGTGCACGTGGAGGTCCCGGAGGAGTTCCTCGTCCGGCCGGAGACCGAGCAAACAGCACCGGTCGTCGGTGACGGCCCCGGCACGGCTGCTGCTGTCACGAAAACCGAGACAGCCGCGCCTCCCGTCGCCGTCATCGGAGGCATCATCGCCATTCCGCTGCTGCTGATCCTTGGCGCGACCTTCGGCACGCAGTGGCTGGACAAGAAGTCGCAGCTGCTGCAGGTGCTCACCTTCCTCGGCACGCCCGCCGTCGCCCTGCTCATCGCGGTGCTCGTCGCGTTCTACGTCCTCGGTGTGCGCCGCGGTTCCAGCGTGCAGGAGCTCAGCACCCTCACCGCGGAGTCGCTCAAGCCCGTCGGCATGCTGCTGCTTGTCGTCGGTGCTGGCGCGTTCTTCGGAAAGGTCATCTCCGCCACCGGAATCGGCACCGCTCTTGCCGACACCATGTCGGCGGCGGGCCTACCGGTGATCGTGCTGGCATACATCATCAGCTGCGGCCTGCGCATCGCCCAGGGTTCGGCCACCGTCGCCATCGTGACCACCGGCGGCATCGTCGCACCGCTGGTCGCGGGCCACGGTTATTCGCAGATGGCGATCGCGTTGATCGCTATGGCGATCGCCGCGGGCTCGATCATTCTCAGCCACGTCAACGACGGTGGCTTCTGGATCATCGCGAAGTACTTCAATCTGACGGTGAAGCAGACGCTGCAAACCTGGACGGTGCTCGAAACGGTGTTGTCGGTGGTGAGTTTCGCGGTGGCCGCGGCGCTGTTCGCCCTTGTCGGCTGAGTAGCGCGACAGCTACACCCGTTACGGGTACGCCATGGTGCAGTCGGGCAGTCCACAGACCCTGGCCATCGGTATGCACGACTCCCCGGTCGGTCTGCTGTCCTGGATCGTCGACATGTTCCAGCGGTGGACGAATCCGGCGAAGGAGCTGCCGGAGGATGCGGTGAATCTCGACACGCTGCTCACCAACGTCAGCGTCTACTGGTTCACCAAGACCTTCGCGTCCTCGATTCGGCTCTACCGGGAATCGAACTCCTGGGCGTGGACTCGATGAACTCCGGAGTGCCGACAGGTGCGGCAATCTTCCCGGGCGACAATTCGATCCGGAAGCTGGCCGAGCAGGTCCACAACATCGTGCGCTGGACGGAATACGATCGCGGCGGGGACTTCGCGGCGATGGAGGCGCCCGATTTGCTGACCACCGATGTCCGCGAGTTCTTCCGCTCACTGCGGTGACACGCGGCCAGGGAACGACGAGCCGCCGTGTCGATTCCGTTGATCGGCCGGCCGCCCATAGCGGTCGGCCATCGCCGCCGCGGTCGCCGCGAGTTGGGCGCGCAACTCAGGGGGATCCAGGATCTCCGCGTACTCGCCGAGCGGCAGGATGCCGTGTGCGAGTACGGGATAGGACTCTGCGCCGAGAGTGACCTCCACCCAGCCCTGCGCGTCCGGCGGTGTCGCCGACGCCAATGCCTCGGTCACCGCGGCCGGATCGAAGCTGAGTCGCAGCAGGCGCACGTGCCCCTCGGCGATCCGGCAGCGGGCCCGCACCCGCAGCATCGACCGCGCGAAATCGTCGGCCGCTTCGGACCAATGCGCGGCCAGATCGAAATCATCTGGCCTGTCGAATGTTTCGCCGGTCGGCTCGGCGGCGGCGATACGGCCGACGCGATAGGAACGAATCGCGGTCCCGTCCCGTCCGACCAGGTACCAGGTGCCCGCTTTCAATACCAGGCCGAGCGGATCGAGGCGCCGCTCCACCACCTTGTCCTTGCGCAGGTAGCGCACCGCGAGCCGGCGATCGTGCCAGAGCGCATCGGCGACCGCCGCCAGCGTGGGTGTCTCCTCAGGGCGATGAAACCAGCCGGGCGCGTCGATATGTACCCGCTCGGCGATTCGCGTTGCCCGGCCGCGCAATTCGGGCGGCAGTGCGGCGAGCACCTTGAGCTGCGCCGTCGCGAGCACGGTGCCGAGGCCGAGATCGGCTGCGGCGGAGGGTGATCCGGTCAGTAGTACGGCGTCGGCCTCTTCGGTGGTCAGTCCGGTCAGCCGGGTCCGGTAGCCGTCGACGAGCTGGACGCCGCCTGCCCGCCCCGGTTCGGTGAAGATCGGAACACCGGCCGCCGACAGTGCATCGATATCGCGATAGACCGTGCGCACCGACACCCCCAGCTCACCCGCCAGCTCTGGCGCTGTCGACCGGCCACGCGTCTGTAGCAGCAACAGCAGCTGGACCAATCTGCTTGCCCTCATGAACTCGAGATTAGTCGCCAAACCCTGACAGAAGGTGTCAAGGTTTGGTCATAGAGTCGTCGGTATGACCACTTGGAGCCAGTTCATCGAAGAAGCGCCCCAGATCGCCGCGGTGTTCGCCCGTCGGCACAAAGCCACCGGCAACCTCTGCATGCTCGGCACGCTCCGGTCCGATGGTTTCCCCAGGATCAGCCCTGTCGAGCCGATCATCTTCGAGGACATGCTGACGATCGTGGGTATGCCCGACACGACGAAGTTCAAGGACCTGGAGCGCGACCCGCGTTTCTGCCTGCACACCGCGACGGTGGACACCAAGGTCGGCGACGGCGACGCCAAACTCTTCGGCACCGTCACCGACCTCCGTGACAAAGAAGTCCATGCGCGTTTCGCGCAGAGGCTCTTCGACGACAGCGGGTTCGACATCCGCGGGCAAGAATTCGACCACTTCTTCGTCGCGGACCTGACCAGCGCCTCGACCGTCGCAGTCGTCGACGACCACTTGGACATCACCATCTGGAAGCCGGGCCAGGGGGAGCGAGTGGTGCGCAAGCACTGAGCGGGGTGCGATGGCGGGGGATCGGCCGGCTGGTTTCGTGCGCCGGCCGATACCGCGGCGACCGGCTGCCTTGATGATCGACGGAATCGGAGCCTTCCGCCGATTCCGCCCTCGAGGCGCGCCGCAGGTGATCATCTTTGCGGCGCTGTTGTGTGGACAGCGCATCAATGTGGCGGGGTGAGTTGTGCGGTGATCGGTGCGGGCACCGGGATGCCGCGGTGGCGGATGTCTGTGCGGAACCGTTGGACTAGTGGGTCGTTCGGTGTGGTGGTGAGGCAGACGACGGCGCGGGTCAGCGGCGGCGCGATGCTGCGAACCGCGCCCGCGAAGGTTGCGGTCAGCGCGGTCGTCGGCACCAGTGCGACACCGAGGCCTGCCGCTGCCAGCTGTGCGGCGGTGGTTGCCTGTTTGGTGCGGGTGGCAGCGGTCAGTGTGACGCCGTTGCGGGCGGCGGTCTCGTCGATCCAGCTGCCGAGTCCGTTGTCGGGGTGATAGTGGACCATCGGCGCCGCGGCGAGGTCGGCGAAAGTCATGGGGGTGGCGGGAGCATTGTCACCGGCCATCGCGGCGACGATTTCTTCCTCACCGATCACATCGAGGGGCCCGTCCCACCGCGACGGTCGCGGACCGATCGCGATATCGACCCCGCCCGCGGCCACCAGCTCGGCGAGAGCATCGGCGCTGGCCAGCTCGGTCAGTGCGAGGTGAACGTCGGGATGGCGGCGATGCCACGCCCGCAGCACCGGTGCGAGCAACCCGGCCGTCATGCTCTCCGCGCATGCGATGCGCAGCTGTCCCTCGGCGCCGCGGGCAACGGCTCGGCCGGTGGCCACGACCCGTGCGGCCGCGGCCAGTGCGGCTCGCGCGTCCATGACGATCGCGCGTCCCGCCGGCGTCGGACGCACCCCACGAGGCAGTCGCTCGACCACTGGGGTGCCGATTTCTCGCTCCAATGCCGCAATCTGATGCGACAGCGCGGGCTGTGACATGTGCAGGCGCGCGGCAGCCTCGGTCACCGAGCCGAAATCCAGCACGGCCACAAAGCATTCCAGCCCTCGCAGTGTTGGCATTCGCAAATTCTATCGGAGACACAGAAAAGATCGATATCACGACGGGATTGCTCGATCGTGGTGCGGCGTTCGACTTCGGGAAGGACAACAACTACCGAAGGAGACCCCATGACAGGCTCGATGGACGGCAAGAAATTGGTCATCATCGGCGGTAGTTCGGGCATCGGCAGACAGATCGCGGCCGATGCGGTCGCTGCGGGCGCGATGGTGGTCATCGCGGGCCGTGACACCGGCGCGCTGGGGACGGCGCAGGCAATTCTCGGCGACCAGGTGCACACCGCCCAGGTCGACCTCGGCGTGGAGGAGTCCATCCAGCGGCTCGCCGAGCAGATCGGCGACGTGGACTACCTGGTGTCGGTGGCGGCGGCCCACGCCAACGGACCGGTGACGGAACTGGGCCGGGCGGCGATGGTTCGCGCATTCGACGCCAAGGTCATCGGCCCGATCCTGCTGGCCAAACACTTCGCGCCCCGAATCCGCGAAGACGGTGCGATCCTGCTGTTCTCCGGCGTCGCCGCGTGGCGGCCGGCCCCGGGACGTGCGGTCATGGCGACCGCCAACGGCGCGGTGAGCTTCCTCGCCGAGGCGCTCGCGGTGGAGCTGGCCCCCATCCGGGTCAATGCGCTGTCGCCGGGCATCGTCGACTCGGGTGCGTGGGACGCCATGGCGGCCAAGGACCGCTTCTTCGCCGACATCGCCGCCGCCAACCCCGCCCGCCGCGTCGGCCTGCCGTCCGACATCTCCGCGGCGGCTCTCCTCGCCCTGACGAACCCATTCCTCACCGGCACCACCCTGCACGTCGACGGGGGTGGTCGGCTGGCGTGACGCGCACCTGCGCGGCGGCCGCCGCGACCGGCGCCGCGTCCGGAACCGGCAGCCGCCGGTGCGCGGCGCTCGAGGAGCCGGCGACCGAAACGGCCGCCCATTCGGCGCGCTCGCCCGCCGCGACCTTTCCTCCTGCGTCAATCGGTCGCCCCGGGCAAAACCGCTGCACGCAAGCCGTTCTCGGTTTCGCGCAGCGGAATGGGCGGGATCAGTCTTCGTGAGCCGTTGCCGCGATCGCCGAGCGGCGGGACCGGAGAAAGGTTTGTTCGGCAAGGTTTTCGGTGTGGGCAATGGCTCGGTCGTAGGCCGCTACCGCCTCGGCGGTGCGGCCGAGGCGACGCAATAGGTCGGCTCGAATGGCATGGAAGAGGTAATGATTCGCCACATCGATGTCGTCGAGGAGGGCGAGTGCGGCGCGCGCGCCGTCGACCTCGGCCACCGCCACCACACGATTGAGCAACACCACGGGGTTGGGCGCCATCGCGACCAGCTGGTCGTACAGGCGCAGGATCTGCTGCCAGTCGGTCGCTGCCGCGTCGGCGGCGTCGGTATGGACCGCGTTGATCGCCGCTTGGGTTTGATAGGGGCCGGGTTGGTTGCGCCGCAGGCACTCTCGCACGATGGCGTGTCCCTCGGCGATGAGGGTGCGGTTCCAGCGGGTGCGATCCTGCTCGGGCAGCGGTATCAGTGCACCGTCGGGTGTGGTGCGCGCGCCGCGGCGAGATTCGGTGAGCAGCATGAGCGCGAGCAGCCCGTGGACTTCCGGTTCGTCGGGCATGAGCTCGGCGAGGAGACGCCCGAGACGAATCGCCTCGGCGCACAGGTCTTCTCGAACCAGGCGGGAACCCGAGCTGGCCGTGTGCCCCTCGGTGAAGATCAGGTAGACCACGGCCGATACCGAGCGGAGGCGATCGGGCAGGTCCGCGTCACCGGGGACGCGGTAGGGGATGCGGGCGTCGCGAATCTTGCCCTTGGCGCGGACGAGCCGCTGCGCCATGGTCGACTCGGAAGTCAGGAAGGCATGGGCGATTTCGGCAGTGGTCAGGCCGCCGAGCAGCCGCAAGGTAAGGGCCACTCGGGCATTGACGGCCAATGCGGGGTGGCAGCAGGTGAAGATCAGGCGGAGTCGGTCGTCCGCGATCGCGCCGTCGTCGACCGGTTCGGATTCGGCGTGCAGCAATGCAGCCTCGGCATGTCGGTCATGGCGGGATGATTCGTGCCGCAGTCGATCGATCGCCCGGTTGCGTGCGGTGGTGATGATCCACCCGGGCGGGCTCGGCGGGAGCCCCTCGGCCGGCCACCGCTGCACGGCAGTGGTGAAGGCGTCCTGCACCGCGTCTTCGGCGACGCCGATGTCACCGAAGACGCGGATCAAGCTCGCCACCGCGCGACCGTAGTGTTCGGTGAACACGTCCTCGATCACCGCGGGCGTCACCGTCGCGTTGTCAGCCATCCTCTAGCGGCCGGATCTCGATCGGCAGGCCGATCACCGTGGCGACCTTGCTGGCCCATCCCAGCGCCTCGTCGAGATCGGCGGCCCGGATGATGCTGAATCCGGCGATGTATTCCTTGCTCTCGACGTACGGACCGTCGGTGATGAGCACATCATTGCCGGTGGCGCGCAGCACGGTGGCCGTGCTCGGCGCATTGAGGCCCGCGGCGAACACCCATGCGCCCGCCGCGCGCATCTCATCGTTCACGAGGTGCAGCTCGCGCATGATCTCGTCCAGATTGTCCGGCGGCACACCCCCTTCGGACTGGTAGATGCTCAGCAGGTATTGCTTCATCTCGACGCTCCTCACTTGCGCTGGTACGTAGCGATCACGACGCCGGTGGTGGTCGGGACGCACGCGGTGAGCCGAAGGTCGCCGAGATCGGTGCCCTCGAACAACCGCCGTCCGCTGCCGACCAGGATCGGATGGATCATCAGTAGATATTCGTCGACGAGATCTTGTCGCATCAGCGTTTGCAGCAGGTTGCCGCTGCCGAGCACGACCAGGTCACGGTCGGGCTGTTCCCGCTGGAGCTCCACCACCGTGCGGACCGCGTCGCCGGGCAGCAGCGTCGAGTTCTGCCAGGGCAGCGGCTCGGTCAGCGTTCGGGACGCGACGAACTTCTCGGTCTTGTCCAGCACCTCGCAGACCGGATTGTCGGTCTGGTGGGGCCAGAATCCGTAGAAGTCCGCATAGGTCCGCCGCCCGAACAGCAGTGCGCCTTGATGGGTGGCCATATGCTCGCCCAGCACCCTGGCCTGCACCGGGTCGTTGTATCGATGGGCCCAACCGCCGTGCCGGAATCCGCCCCGCAGGTCCTCATCGACACGCCCCGGCGCCTGCATGACTCCGTCGAGGGTGAGGTTTTCGACGGCAATGATCCTGCTCATATCCGCTCCTTCCCAGGTGCCGGCGCGCTGCCGGCCTCACCTCCTATACGAACGGGTCGGCACCGGATCGACATCGCCGTGGATTTTCTTCCGCCGAGTTCGCTCGGTGTCACGCATCCGACGCGGTGATGGCCTGCACCTCCCGATAGGTCGGAACTTCGATGGTGAACGGGCCGTCGTCGCGCACCGCGCGGGCGGCGTCGACGACGGCCGCGAGCGCGGTGCGGTACAGCAGTGAGCCGGTGCTGATCCGGCGCACGCCCAACTCGGCGAGGGCCGCGATCGATGGGCCGTTGGCGGCGTACAGGATATTGACGGGCAGCGTGGTCGCGGCGACCAGGTCGGTGATCTCGACCGGGTCGGTCATGCCCGGCACAAAGATGCCGTCGGCACCGGCGTCGGTATACCGGCCGACCCGGGCAAGCGTCGAATCCTGTTGCAGCTTAAGCCAATACGTGTCGACGCGAGCGTTGACGAACAGCTCCGGCGTGCGGGCCTTGATCGCGCCGATCAGCTCTGCCTGGTGGCCGGGCTCGGCGAGTGTGCTGTCGGACCGGCCGTCTTCGAGGTTCACTCCGGCGATCCCCAATTCGGCCAACCGGGCGACATAGTCGGCCACCTCGCCGGGGTTCTCGCTGAAGCCGCCTTCGATATCGACGGTCACCGGCACCGCGAGGCGCGCGAGTCGTGTTGCCACCGCGAGTGTTTCGTCGCGGGTGACGCCGGTTCCGTCGGGCAGTCCCGCCGCGACGGCGACCCCGAGGCTGGTGGTGCCGATTGCGGGAAACCCTTCGGCCGCGAGCGCCGCGGCGGAGCCGAAGTCCCAGGCGTTCGGCAGTACGAGCGGCTCGTCCCGGTGGTGCAGCTCGTGGAAGATTTTCGGCTTGTTCATCGTGGGCCGATCGGCGTTCATGCCGTGACCGTATCCCGCTGTTGTTTCGGTGGCCGCCGAAACAACAGCGCACCATCATGGAGTGGTGCACACCCGAGGAGCCGAACTGGCCGGACTGGCGGTACTGCTCGCCGACCGCACCCGCGCCGACATGTGCCTGGCGATGATCGATGGCCGCGCCTGGACCGCGGGCGAATTGGCGCGCCACGCCGGTGTCGCGCCGTCCACGGCCACCGAACACCTGAACCGGCTACTCGACGGCGGGCTGCTCATCGAACGCCGCCAAGGCCGACACCGCTATGTGCAGCTGGCAAACCCCCAGGTGGCGGAGCTGCTGGAGGCGATGGTCACCCACCTCGACCCGCCGTGCACCGAACTGGCAGGGCTGCGCGCGGCCACCGTCGCTGCCGCGCTGGCGCGTGGCCGCACCTGCTACGACCACCTCGCAGGACGCCTCGGCGTGGCAATCACCGACGCGATGACCACCCGCGGCCTGCTCGATAGTGCCGGCGGGTTCGCGCTGACTGCTGCGGGTCTGACCTGGCTCACCGGCCCCATGGGGATCGACCGAGCCCGGCTGCACGCCACCCGCAGGCCCGTTGCTCGACCCTGCCTCGACTGGACCGAGCGACGCACTCACCTCGGCGGCGCCGCCGGAGCGCAGCTGTGCCGCCGTCTCCAGGACCTCGATTGGATCCACCGGGTCGGCAACGGCCGCGCCATCCGTCTCACACAGCAGGGCGAATCCGGTCTCGCCGAGACGCTCGGAATCGATCCTGCGCCCTTGCGGTAGACCAGACAGGAACAAGCTCACCAGCCACAGGATCGGTGCGGCCGTCCCCGTCCTCGTGCTTGTGCTGTCCATCGCCGTCGCTTGCCGGTCTCGGGCACGCGAGTGCTACATCCGGCACGGCGCGAACCTGCCGTCGCTGCTCGAGGGTGCTCAGCCGGCGTTGTATGCGGCGACAGAGGTTTGCCGATCATCGTCGCGGTTACTCAGGTTGCGATGAGCACTGGACTGATGACGCAGGATGTGGCCTTCACCTGGTGGCCGCGGGTGCGACCACGTCGCTGATGTACCCGCTGATCGCGCGATTGATCGGCGGCAAGCCACCCCGTTCATGAATGGGCTTGCATAATCGTGCATAATCATCACATGGTTGATTCAGCGGACGGACCCGTGCTGCGGGTCGCGGTGGCCGGTGCGAGCGGGTACGCGGGCGGCGAGGTGCTGCGCCTTTTGCTCGGGCATCCGGCATACCGCGACGGGCGCCTCGTCATCGGCGCGCTGACCGCAGGGGCGAACGCGGGCAGCACGCTGGCGGAGCATCAGCCCCATCTGCTGCCGCTAGCTGATCGTGTCCTCGCTCCCACCACCGCCGACGAGCTGGCCGGTCACGACGTGGTGTTCCTCGGGCTGCCACACGGGCAATCCGCCGCCATCGCGCAGCTGTTGCCGGAGTCGACCGTGATCATCGACTGCGGCGCCGACTTCCGGCTGACCGACGCGCAAGCATGGGAGAAGTACTACGGCAGTCCCCACGCGGGCAGCTGGCCATACGGTCTGCCGGAGCTGCCCGGCGGCCGCGAGAAGCTGCGCGGTGCAAGTCGGATTGCCGTCCCCGGGTGCTACCCGACGGTGGCGAGCCTGGCGCTCGCACCGGCGATCGCGGCGGGCATCGTCGAGCCGACGGTGAATGTCGTTGCGGTGAGCGGCACTTCGGGCGCGGGCCGCAAGCTCGACGTCGGCCTGCTCGGATCCGAGGTCATGGGTTCGGTACGTGCCTACGGCATCGCCGGCGCGCACCGACATACCCCCGAGATTTCGCAGAACCTGAAGGTGGCGGGCGGAACCGACGTCACCGTCTCGTTCACGCCGGTGCTTGCGCCGATGCCGCGCGGCATCCTCGCCACCTGCACCGCACCGACGCGGGTGGACGCCGCGCAGGCCCGCGCGGTCTACGAAAAGGCCTACGCCGATGAACCGTTCGTGCATCTGTTGCCGGAAGGTCAACTGCCGCAGACAGGTTCGGTGCTCGGTTCCAACGCCGTCACGCTGCAGGTCGCGGTCGACACCGACGCGGGCCTGCTCGTGGTGATCGGCGCGATCGATAACTTGACCAAGGGCACCGCGGGCGCCGCGGTGCAATCCATGAATCTGGCCGTGGGATTCGACGAGACCGCAGGACTTTCCACCGTAGGAGTGGCACCGTGACGACAACCGCTGGGACATCGACCGAGGGCTCGGGCGGCAAGCTGGTCCGGACCCAGGGGGTCACCGCACCGCTCGGCTTCCGCGCCGCGGGTATCGCCGCGGGCATCAAGGCCAGCGGGAAACCCGATCTGGCCCTGGTGCTCAACGAGGGACCGGAGTACGCGGCCGCCGGTGTGTTCACCCGCAACCAGGTCAAGGCCGCGCCGGTGCTGTGGTCGCAGCAGGTGCTGGGGTCCGGTCGGCTGCGCGCGGTCATTCTCAACTCCGGCGGCGCCAACGCCTGCACCGGTCCCGGCGGATTCCAGGACACCCATCAGACGGCCGAGGAATTGGCCAAGGCGCTGAGCAATTGGGGCACCGAGACCGGCGCAGGCGAAATCGCCGTCTGCTCGACCGGTTTGATCGGTGACCGGCTCCCGATGGACAAGGTGATCCCCGCGGTCACCGAGATCGTGCACGAGATGGGCGGCGGCCTGTCGGGCGGCCTGGACGCGGCACACGCGATCATGACCACCGATACCGTGCCCAAGGAAGCGGCCTTCCACCATCAGGACAAGTGGAACGTCGGCGGCATGGCCAAGGGCGCAGGCATGCTCGCGCCTTCGCTGGCGACCATGCTGGTCGTGCTCACCACCGATGCCGCGGTGACCGCGGACCAGCTGGATAAGGCGCTGCGCAACGCGACGCAACTCACCTTCGACCGGCTCGACGTCGACGGCTCGTGCTCGACCAACGACACTGTGCTGCTGCTTGCCAACGGCGCGAGCGAGGTCACGCCGTCCCAGGAGGATCTCGACGCCGCGGTGCTCGCGGTCTGCGACGATCTCGCCGCACAGCTGATGGCCGACGCGGAAGGCGTCACCAAGCGCGTGCAGGTCATCGTCTCCGGCGCGGTCAGTGAGGACGAGGCGCTGATCGCCGCGCGCGCCGTGGCCCGCGACAGTCTGGTGAAGACTGCGCTGTTCGGCTCCGACCCGAACTGGGGCCGGGTGCTCGCCGCCGTCGGCATCGCGCCGATCACCCTGGACCCGAACCGGATCTCGGTGTCGTTCAACGGGAACCCGGTGTGCGTCGACGGCATCGGTGCGCCGGGCGCCCGCGAGGTCGACCTGTCCGGCATGGACATCGACGTGCACATCGACCTGAACGTCGGTGACGGTACAGCCATGATCCGCACCACCGACCTCTCACACGGCTATGTCGAAGAGAATTCGGCCTATAGCTCATGAGTGGACAAGTGCTCCACGACCTTTCGGCGTTGGACAAGGCGCACGTACTGGCCGAGGCGCTGCCGTGGCTGGAGAAGTTCCGCGACAAGATCGTGGTCGTCAAATACGGCGGCAACGCCATGGTCGACGAGGAGCTCAAGCGGGCCTTCGCCGCCGATATGGCGTTCCTGCGCACCGTCGGCGTGCACCCGGTGGTGGTGCACGGTGGCGGGCCACAGATCAGTGCGATGCTGACAAAGCTCGGCCTGCACGGCGAATTCCGCGGCGGTTTCCGTGTCACCACGCCCGAGGTGATGGACGTGGTGCGGATGGTGCTGTTCGGCCAGGTCGGGCGGGAGCTCGTCGGGCTCATCAACGCGCACGGCCCGTATGCGGTCGGCATCTCCGGTGAGGACGCGCGACTGTTCACTGCGACAAGGCGCACGGTCGACATCGACGGCGCTCCGACCGACATCGGTCTGGTCGGCGATGTCACCGAGGTGAACCCGGCGGCCGTGCTCGACCTCATCACCGCAGGCCGCATCCCGGTGGTCTCGACCATCGCGCCCGATGCCGACGGCGTGGTGCACAACATCAACGCCGACACTGCTGCCGCCGCGCTCGCCGAGGGCATCGGCGCCGAGAAATTGGTGGTGTTGACCGACGTCGAGGGCCTGTACACCAACTGGCCGGACCGCTCGTCGCTCACCTCACGCATCGACGCCGACGAGCTCGCGAAGTTGCTTCCGAGTCTGGACGCGGGCATGGTGCCGAAAATGGAAGCCTGCCTGCGCGCCGTCCAGGGGGGAGTGCCGACCGCGCACGTTATCGACGGCCGGGTGCCGCACGCGGTGCTGCTGGAACTGTTCACCGGAGAAGGAATCGGAACGATGGTGTCGCCCGTGCTGTCCAGTTCGGACGGCGCCGGCCCGCCGAACGGAACGAAATCATGAGCGAAGTAGCGAACGAAGTCACCAACACTGCCGCACTACAGCAGCGGTGGTCCGACGCGTTGATGAAGAACTACGGGACGCCCAAGATCGCGCTGGTGCGCGGTGCGGGCGCGGTGGTCTACGACGCGGACGGCAAGCGCTACCTCGACTTCCTGGGCGGCATCGCGGTCAACAGCCTCGGGCACGGCCACCCCGCGATTTTGGAGGCGGTCACCCAGCAGCTCGGCACGCTCGGGCACACATCGAACATCTACGCGAACGAACCCGTGATCGAGCTGGCCGAACGGCTGCTCGCGCATTTCGGTGACGGCGAATTCGGTGACGGGCACGGTCGCGCGTTCTTCTGCAACTCCGGCACCGAAGCCGTCGAGGCCGCGTTCAAAATGGCCAGGCTGACCGGTCGGCGCAAGCTCGTCGCGTGCGAGGAGGCGTTCCACGGCCGGACCATGGGCGCGCTCGCGCTCACCGGTCAGCCGTCGAAGCGGACACCATTCGAGCCGATGCCGCCCGGTGTCGTGCACGTGCCCTACGGTGATGCCGAGGCCTTGGCGGCCGTGGTGGACGAGGACACGGCCGCGGTCTTCCTCGAACCCATCATGGGGGAGAGCGGCGTCGTCGTGCCGCCCGTCGACTACCTGGTGAAGGCGCGCGAGATCACCGCGCGGCACGGTGCGCTGCTGATCCTCGACGAGGTACAGACCGGCATCGGACGTTGCGGAAAGTTCTACGCGCATCAGGCTTCCGGCATCGTGCCGGATGTGATCACCCTGGCCAAGGGTCTCGGCGGCGGTCTGCCGATCGGCGCGGTGCTTGCCACCGGCCCGGCCGCCGATCTGCTGACTCCCGGACTGCACGGCACCACGTTCGGCGGTAACGCGGTCTGCGCCGCGGCCGCACTCGCTGTGCTGCGCACTATCGACGAGCTGGACCTGCTCTCGCATGTCGAGTCGGTCGGCAAGCGGCTCAGCGACGGTATCGAGCTGCTCGAGCACCCGCTGGTCGACCACGTGCGTGGTGCGGGTCTGCTGCTCGGCATCGTGCTCACCGACGACGTCTCGGCCGAGGTCGAGGCCAGGGCGCGGGCGGCGGGCTATCTGGTGAACGCGCCGAAGCCCAACATCATTCGGCTCGCGCCGCCGCTGGTCCTCACCGAGACCCAGTCCGACAACTTTGTCGCCGACCTGCCCGACATTCTGGACGGCGCCGCCCAAGATGCGAAGGGAGCCAAGGGATGAGCCTGCGCCACTTCCTACGCGACGACGATGTGACCCCGGTCGAGCAGGCCGAAATCCTCGCGTTGGCCGCCGAACTGAAGAAGGCGCCGTTCTCGCATCGGCCGCTGGCGGGTCCGCGCGGCGTCGGGGTGATCTTCGAGAAGAACTCCACCCGCACCCGGTTCTCCTTCGAAATGGGCATCGCCCAGCTCGGTGGGCATGCGGTCGTCGTCGACGGCCGCGACACCCAGCTCGGGCGCGAGGAGACCCTCGGCGACACCGGCACGGTGCTGTCGCGCTATGTCGATGCCATTGTCTGGCGTACCTTCGAGCAGATTCGCCTCGACGAAATGGCCGCCACCGCAACGGTTCCGGTCGTGAACGCGCTGTCCAACGAATTCCACCCCTGTCAGGTGCTCGCCGATCTGCAGACGCTCACCGAGCGCAAGGGCAGCCTGGTCGGCCGCAACCTCACCTACTTCGGCGACGGCGCGAACAATATGGCGCACTCGCTGCTGCTGGGTGGCGTCACTGCCGGATTGAACGTCACCATCGCCGCGCCGGCCGGGTTCGAGCCGCTGCCCTGGATTCTGGAGGCCGCCCGCAAACGCGCCGCCGAAACCGGTGCGACCATCACGCTCACCGGTGACCCAGTGGCCGCCGCCGAGGGCGCCGACGCGCTGGTGACCGACACCTGGACATCGATGGGCCAGGAGAACGACGGTCTCGACCGGGTCGGTCCGTTCCGTCCGTTCCAGCTCAACGAGCAACTGCTCGCCCATGCCGAGTCCGATGCCGTTGTGCTGCACTGCCTGCCCGCCCATCGCGGCGAGGAGATCACCGACGCGGTGCTCGACGGTCCGCACAGCGTCGTCTGGGACGAAGCAGAGAACCGGCTGCACGCGCAGAAGGCGCTGCTGGTCTGGCTGCTGGCCAAGCGCAACGAGGGTGTGGTGTGAGCGAGAGAGTCGTGTGGCAGTGCGCGTCGCCGGCGGGCGTCGACGAGGTGGCATCGTGAGCGAGCGAACCAGGGGCGAGGTGGCGCGATGAGCGTGACCCGCCCGGAACCCGGCAAGCCGGGGCCCGCGATCGCGGGAACCCGCGCCGGACGTCAGTCTCGCATCATCGAACTGCTGCTCGCGCACGCGGTCCGCAGCCAGACCGAGCTCGCCGCGCTGTTGTCGGCCGAGGGCATCGAGACCACCCAGGCCACCCTGTCGCGTGATCTCGACGAACTCGGCGCGGTCAAACTGCGCGCCGCCGACGGCGGCGCGGGCGTCTATGTGGTCCCCGAGGACGGCAGCCCCGTGCGCGGCGTCACCGGCGGCACCGACCGCCTCTCGAAGCTCCTCGGCGACCTGCTCGTCTCCACCGATGCCAGCGGCAATATCGCTGTCCTGCGCACCCCGCCCGGCGCCGCCCACTACCTGGCCAGTGCCCTGGACCGCGCCGCCCTGCCCTACATAGTCGGCACCATCGCAGGCGACGACACCATCGCCGTCATAGCCCGCGAACCGTTCACCGGCGCCGAACTGGCCGCCAAAATAGAAGAACTCGCCTGACTCTTACGTGTCCGTCGTGAGTGGCACATCGTCGTGGCGACCCGCCGTGCACGCACACCATGGTGTGTCACTCACCCGCATATCCGGCCGATCGGCCGGGATCTGTGTGGTCGGCCCAGTCGAAGGGATATCCGCCGCTGGGGCTGCCCTGGCCCGGCGGCCCGTGGTGTCGGAGGTGATCAGGTCATCGATGAGCTCGACGATGGCTCGGCCTATGTCCAGCACGCCGTTGCCGGTCCGCGTCGCTTCCCACCCGGTGCGATCGTCGTGCTGCGGAGACGGCGTGCAATCTGGCAGGCTCGACACGTCGCACACAGCTCGCGCAACGCGGAATACCTATTTCCGTGGCAAGCGGGCGCGACTCGACCCCGATTGTGAATGGGCTTGCATAGTCGTGCATAATCATTTGTAGAACGGTGCAGGCTGCCGGGACGTAGGCCCGGCCCCCGACTGCGCGCCTGCCGAAGCGGGCACAAGACCACAGACAAGCACGAAATCCGAGGAGCACATAGACATGTCCGAGCGCGTCGTACTCGCCTACTCCGGTGGGCTGGACACCTCCGTCGCGATCAGCTGGATCGCCAAGGAGACCGGTGCCGAGGTGGTGGCCGTCGCCATCGATCTCGGCCAGGGCGGCGAGGACATGAACGTGGTGCGCCAGCGAGCACTGGACTGTGGCGCCGTGGAGGCGATCGTCGTCGATGCACGCGACGAGTTCGCCGACGACTACTGCCTGCCGACCATCCAGGCCAATGCGCTCTACATGAGCCGCTACCCGCTGGTGTCGGCGATCAGCCGCCCGCTGATCGTCAAGCACCTCGTCGAGGCCGCCAAGTTCCACGGCGCGAGCACCGTCGCCCACGGCTGCACCGGAAAGGGCAACGACCAGGTGCGCTTCGAGGTCGGCATCGGCGCGCTCGCGCCCGACCTCAACGTCATCGCCCCGGTCCGGGACTACGCCTGGACCAGGGAGAAGGCCATCGCCTTCGCCGAGGAGAACTCGCTGCCGATCAACGTCACCAAGAAGTCGCCGTTCTCCATCGACCAGAACGTGTTCGGTCGCGCGGTGGAAACCGGCTTCCTCGAAGACCTCTGGAACGCGCCGACCAAGGACGTCTACGACTACACCGCCGACCCGACGGTGAACTTCGAGGCGCCGGACGAACTGATCGTCACCTTCGACAAGGGTGTCCCGGTCGCGATCGATGGCCGGCAGGTCACCGTGCTCGAGGCCATCGTCGAGCTGAACCTGCGCGCCGGACGGCAGGGCGTCGGCCGCCTGGACATGGTCGAGGACCGGCTCGTCGGCATCAAGAGCCGCGAGATCTACGAGGCTCCCGGCGCCATCGCCCTGATCACCGCGCACCAGGAGCTCGAGGCCGTCACCGTCGAGCGTGAGCTCGGCCGCTACAAGCGGCAGGTCGAGCAGCGCTGGAGCGAGCTGGTCTACGACGGCCTGTGGTTCTCCCCGCTCAAGCGCGCACTCGACGCCTTCGTCACCGAAACCCAACAGCACGTCTCCGGCGACATCCGTATGGTGCTGCACGGCGGCTCCGTCGTGGTCAACGGCCGCCGCTCCGAGCAGTCGCTCTACGACTTCAACCTGGCCACCTACGACGAGGGTGACACCTTCGACCAGTCGCTGGCCAAGGGCTTCGTGCAGATCCACGGCCTGTCCTCGAAGGTCGCGGCGCGGCGCGATTTGAACCAGAAGTAGGCGGCCTCGGGGTCGGTGCGCATGCGCCGACCCCGAGGATTGCGTAGCCAGCGCATCCACCGATGATCGACTTCCGACCGTCAGGAGACAGCACACGATGACGCAGAGCGGCAGCACCAACGAAGGGGCGCTCTGGGGCGGACGTTTCGCGTCCGGTCCGGCCGCGGCGATGGCAGCGCTCAGCAAGTCGACGCAGTTCGACTGGGTGCTGGCTCCCTACGACATTCGCGCGTCGAAGGCGCACGCACGGGTGCTGCACAAGGCCGGGCTGCTGTCGGAATCCGATCTCGCCGCGATGCTCGACGGCCTGGATCGCCTTGCCGCCGATGTGGACTCCGGGGCCTACGGACCTGCGGAGTCCGACGAGGATGTGCACGGTGCGCTGGAGCGGGGACTGATCGAGCGGGTCGGCACCGAGCTCGG
Source organism: Nocardia sp. NBC_01009 (assembly GCF_045208035.1). Lineage (NCBI taxonomy): Bacteria > Bacillati > Actinomycetota > Actinomycetes > Mycobacteriales > Nocardiaceae > Nocardia > Nocardia sp. NBC_01009. Next base: position 3,778,720 of record NZ_CP108695.1, read on the forward strand.
TGGCAGGCTGCGCGCGGGGCGGTCACGAAACGACCAGGTGGCCACGCTGTTCCGGATGTGGCTGCGCGACGCGGTCCGTCGGGTCGCGGGCGGTCTGCTCGAGGTGGTCGACGCGCTTGTCGCCCAGGCGGCCGCACACCCCGACGCGGTGATGCCTGGCAAGACACATCTGCAGGCCGCGCAGCCGGTGCTGCTCGCACATCATCTGCTCGCCCACGCCCATCCGCTGCTGCGCGATATCGACCGGCTGCGTGACTTCGACAAGCGGGCGGCGGTGTCGCCCTACGGTTCCGGGGCGCTGGCAGGTTCCTCGCTCGGTCTGGACCCGGAGGCGATTGCCGCCGAACTGGACTTCGACGCGTCGGCGGCCAATTCGATCGATGCCACCTCCGCCCGCGACTTCGCGGCCGAGGCGGCATTCGTGCTGGCCATGATCGGTGTCGACCTCAGTAGGATGGCCGAAGAGGTCATTATCTGGAGCACACCGGAATTCGGCTACATCACTCTCGCCGACGCCTGGTCCACCGGATCGTCGATCATGCCGCAGAAGAAGAACCCGGACGTCTCCGAACTCACCCGCGGCAAGGCAGGACGCCTGATCGGCAACCTCACCGGCCTGCTCGCCACCCTCAAAGCGCAACCACTCGCCTACAACCGGGATCTGCAGGAGGACAAGGAACCCCTGTTCGACTCCGTCGCCCAGCTGGAACTGCTGCTCCCGGCCATCGCCGGCCTCGTCTCGACGCTGACCTTCCACACCGACCGGATGGCCGAACTCGCCCCCGCCGGTTTCACACTCGCGACCGATATTGCCGAATGGCTAGTCCGCCAGGGCGTCCCGTTCCGCGTTGCGCACGAGGCGGCGGGTGGCTGTGTCCGCGCTGCCGAGGCGCGCGGCGTCGGGCTCGACGAGCTGACCGACGCGGAGTTCGCGGCCGTCGACCCGGCACTGACGCCGCAGGTCCGCGAAGTGCTGACAGTGCAGGGGTCGATCGCCTCGCGCAACGCCCGCGGCGGCACGGCAGGTGTCCAGGTCGCGAAGCAGATCGACGAAATCCGCGGCACGGCAGGGGAATTGCGCGGCTGGCTGGCGTGACTGTCGTTACCCGGTTACCGTGCCGCACGATGGTCGTCGCGGGCCCCGAGCGGCGTGCGCTCCCGCGGCTCCACTCTCGTGTGGCTACGGCCCGGGTTACGCTGCGCCGGTGACTCTGCTGCTGCTGGTGCTGGCCATTGCGTCCGAGGTGACCGCGACCGTTTCGCTGAAGATCTCCGACGGATTCAGCAAGCTCGTGCCCTCGGTCATCGTTGTCATCGGGTACGGCGCAGCGTTCTATTTCCTGTCGCAGGCGCTGAAGCGAGGTATGGCGATCGGTGTCGCTTACGGGATCTGGTCGGCCGTTGGTGTCGCCGCGATCGCCGTCATCGGAGTGCTGTTCTTGGATGAGCGATTGACCCTGGTGCAGATCGGGGGAATCGGCCTGGTGATCCTCGGTGTGCTTGCGCTCGAGCTCGGCGGCGCCCACTGATTCGGAAATCCGCCGAGGATTCACTGCGCACCACCATGAGCCCGCCGAAATCGGCCGGTTCGTGCCCTGCAGCGGGTTGCCGAGCGTGAGTGGCGTTGCGCCCTCTGCATTTTCCCGAATACGTCCCGATCGGCACGGGGCCGAACGTAACATCGGGCGATGGACTGGACGTTTGCTCAGCTGAGTCCACGCGGATGTACCCCATGACCTCGGGAGATGAGGGCGAGGTCATGGGAACGCCGGGCACTGCCACTGTGGTGCTGGAGGCTGCCGGGCTCGCGAAGCACTACGGCAGCGTGCAGGCATTACGCGGTGCCAACTTTCAGGCCAAAGCCGGCGAGGTCGTCGCGCTCATCGGTGACAACGGTGCGGGCAAGTCGACTCTGGTGAAATGTCTTTCCGGAGCCGAGCAACCGGACGGCGGCACCATCCTGCTCGACGGCAGGCCGGTGCTGCTGCCTACGCCGACCGCCGCGCGGAAGCTCGGTGTGGAAACCGTGTACCAGGATTTGGCGGTGGCCCCTGACCTCGACCCCGCCGCGAACCTGTTCCTCGGCCGGGAACTGCTGCGGCGCGGGCTTGCGGGCAAGCTCGGCATGCTGGACAAATCGGCCATGCGAAGCCGGGCGGTCGACCACTTTCGCCGACTCGGCGTCACCCTGCAGAACACCGACGTGCCGATCGGGTCGCTCTCGGGTGGGCAGCGGCAGAGCGTGGCCGTGGCCAGGGCGGTGATGTGGGCGAGCAAGGTGGTGTTCATGGACGAGCCGACCGCGGCGCTGGGTGTTGTCCAACGCGAGCGCGTGCTCGACGTCATCCGCCGGGTGCGCGACCAGGGCATCGCGGTCGTGCTCATCAGCCACAACATGCCCGAGGTGCTGGCCGTCGCCGATCGCATCGAGGTGCTGCGGCTGGGTAGACGGGTGGCTCGCTTCACCGCAGCAGAGGTCACCTTGGAGCAGTTGGTCGGTGCGATGACCGGTGCACTGACGCCCGAGGAGGCACCGTGAGACGCCGCGCAGTGCTCGGAAAGCGAGGAGCTGCATGAGCAACGACGAAGCCGTCAGCATCGATGGCAAGGGCCGGGAATTGCCCGAACGCACTGTGCTGCAACGACTGCTCGGTGCGAGCACGGTATGGATCGGCGTCGTGCTGGTCGGCTTGTGCGTGGCGTTCAGCGTGATTCGGCCCGATGCGTTTCCCACCCGTTTCACCCTGCAGACCCTGCTGATCGAAACGTCGGTGCTGCTGGTGCTTTCGGTCGGGATGACCTTCGTCATCATCACCTCCGGCATCGATCTCTCGGTCGGGATGGTGCTGATCTTCGCCGGGGTGCTCGGCGCCAAAACCATGGAATGGCTGAGCCCCGACGAGAATGCCACGGCGGCGGGTTGGGGCATCATCGGCCTCGGGTTCCTGATTTCCGTTGTCGGCGGCGGGATCTGGGGACTGCTGAACGGGCTGCTCGTGGCCAAAGCCAAGATTCCGCCGTTGATCGTCACGCTCGGGTCGTTCGGTGCCGCACTCGGTGCGGCGCAGCTGATCACCGGCGGCGTCGACACCAGGACCGTGCCCGACAAGCTGCGCAACTCACTGGGGTTCGGCACCTCACTGGGCGGTGTGCCGAATCTGGTGCTGGTCGCCACCGTGGTCACCGTGTTCGCTGCCTGGGTGCTGCACACCACGAGGTTCGGCCGCCATACCTACGCGATCGGTTCCAACGAAGAGGCCGCGCGCCGCTCGGGGATCTCGGTCACCCGCCACCTCGTGCTGGTCTATCTGATGACGGGATTGCTCGCCGGGCTGGCGGGTTTCATGAACCTCGCCTACTTCGGCACCACCACCATCGGTGGACACGGCACCGACAATCTGGATGCCATCGCGGGCGTAGTGATCGGCGGGACAAGCCTTTTCGGCGGTGTTGGCACCGTTCTGGGCACGGTGATCGGGGTGTTCATTCCCTCGGTGCTGCGCAAGGGTTTCGTCATCGCTGGGGTGCCGGTGTTCTGGCAGCCGATCGCGGTGAGCGCGGTTCTGGTCGGGGCGGTGTGGTTCGACCAGCTCCGCCGCAGGGCGCGGGACCGATAGAGGTAGGCAGTCGACAACACTGCGCGAGAAGAAAATAAAGGCGGAGGTGGCCGGATGAGGGTGGCGAAGCGGACCGCGGTGCTGATCGGCGCGATAGTGGCGGTCGGCACGATGGTCGTGTCGTGTAGTGGCGAAGTGAGCAATTCCGGCGGGACGGACGCCAAGAAGCTGGTTCTCATTCCCGGCGTCGCCGACGAACCTTTCTATATCTCCATGCAGTGCGGCGCGCAGGACGAGGCGACGAAGCTCGGCTACAAGCTGGATACCCAGGCGCCGACCAAGTTCGACGCCGGATCGCAGACGCCGGTGCTGACAGGGGTGATGGCCAACAAGCCCGGCGGCATCCTGATCGCGCCGACACACGCAACGGCGATGGCGAATCCGATCGAGCAGGCCAAGGACGCGGGCATCAAGATCGTCGAAGTGGACACCGCACTCGACGACACATCCGTTGCGCTGTCGTCGATTTCGTCCGACAACAAGAAGGGCGGCGAACTCGCGGCCGCCACCTTGGCGAAGCTGGTCGGGGAGAGGGGGCCGGTGCTGGTGATCAACACGAAGGCCGGCACCTCCACCACCGACGCACGCGCCCAAGGCTTCGAGGCGGCGCTGCAGAACTATCCCGGCATGACTTCGCTCGGCGTGCAGTACAACAACAACGAGGCCGCCCAAGCCGCCTCGATCGTGACCGCCACGCTCGCCGCCCACCCGGACCTTGCCGGTGTATTCGCGACGAACCTGAGCTCGGCCGAGGGCGCGGCAACCGGTCTGCGCAATGCGAACAAGCTCGGCCAAGTCAAATTGGTCGGCTTCGACGCAAGCCCCAAACAGGTCGAGGACCTGAAGGCGGGCACCGTGCAGGCGCTGATCGCCCAAGACCCGGGTGGCATCGGGGCCAAGGGTGTCGACCAAGCTGTCGCTGCGTTGGAGGGCAAGCCGGTCACCAGGAACATCCAGACCGACATGGTCGCGATCACTCAGGCGGATATGGACGCCAACGCGAAGTACTTCTACAAGAGAAAGTGCTGAGCAGTCGTTGAACGGGAGGTGCCGACCGTGCCGGCGGTCGGCACGCTTCCCTCAATCTTCCACGCGGACAACATATCCGGACTCGGTCAAGGCATCGAGGACGTCACTGCGGTGGTTCGGTCCACGAGTCTCGAGCGTCAGCGATACCTCCACCTCGCCCAGGGCCAGCCAGGTGCCGGTGCGCGAGTGCGCCACGTCGACCACGCTCGCGCCCGTCTTCCCGACCACGCCGAGCAGGCTGCTGAGTCCACCGGGACGATCCACGATTGTCACTCGCACCGCGAGGTAGCGGCCCGCGGCACTCAAGCCGTGGCCGATCAGCCGGGTCAACAGCAGCGGGTCGATATTGCCGCCGGACAGAATCGCGCAGACCGGTCCGCGCAGTCCGAGTTCCGCCACCGGGTAACTCATCAACGCTGCGACCGCAGCGGCGCCGGCCGGCTCGACGATCAGTTTCCCTCGCTCCAGACACAACAGCAGCGCCTTGGACAGTGCGTCCTCATCGACGGTCAGCATGGTCGTCACGTACTCGGCAACGTGCGCAAACGGCACCGCACCCGGTAGCCCGACCGCGATGCCGTCGGCCATCGTCGACATTCGCCCGGCCCGGACCGGCTTGCCTGCCGCCAGCGAATCGGGCCAGGCCGCGGCCTCGGCGGCCTGCACGCCGATCACCCGCACCTGCGGGGCGAGATGGTGCAGCGCGACCGCGACACCGGCAAGCAGCCCGCCACCACCGGTGGGCACGAGCACCGTTCCGACCTCGGGCAATTGATCCAGGATCTCCAGTCCCACCGTTGCCTGCCCGGCCACGATGTCGGGGTGGTCGAACGGATGGATCAACGTCGCCCTGCTGCGCTCCGCGAAGTCGAGCGCCGCGTCGAGCGCGTCATCGACGGTCTCGCCCACTTGCAGCACCCGCGCGCCATATGCCTTGGTGGCCGCCAGTTTCGGCAGCGATGCACCCACCGGCATGAACACCGTCGACTCGATTCCGAGTGACGTCGCCGCCCAGGCCACTCCTTGCGCATGATTGCCCGCGCTCGCCGCGACCACACCGTTGGCCCGCTCCTCGAGGCGCAAATTCGCGATCCTGTTGTAGGCGCCGCGCGGCTTGAACGACCCTGTCCGCTGCAAGTTCTCACATTTGAGCCACACCTCGGTCTCGGATCGCTCCGACAATGCCCGCGATGCCACCACCGGCGTCCGCCGAATCACCGGCGCAAGTAGCGCCGCAGCCGCCTCGATCCGATCAAGCCCAAGCAACTCCATGTCGCCATGCTGCCAGGTCACACCTCGACCGGCAGCAACTTGTTCGGCTTTCTCGCCCGTCGCGGAGTCGGGGACGGTGAGCGGCACACCATAGGGCGTTTCTCACGCAGCCTTGGCGAGGTTATGCGCGATGGCGCCGAGGCGGGCGAGGCGGGCGTCGCCGAGCGGGGTGAGCTTCCCGCCGAGGCGGTTGGTGACGAAGCCGAGGGACATGCCGGTGGCGGGGTCGGCGAAGGCTCCCGAACCGCCGAGGCCGAAATGGCCGAAGGCGGAGACGGGTTCGGCTTTGGAGGGCTTCATCGGGACCCCGTGGTAGCCGAGGGCCCAGGGGATGCGGAAGGCAAGGACATAGTCGGGGGTGAAGACTTGGCGTCGGGTGATGAGCTCGATGGTTTCGGGTCGCAGCAGCTGGAAGCCGTCGAGGCGGCCGCCGTTGGCGAGTGCGCCGTACATGCGAGCCAGCGAGCGCGCGGAGAAGACACCGTTGACGCCGGGCATGACCGAATCGTGCAGGCGCGGATCGGACACCAGGTCGGCGAAACCCTGCGGCGTGGTGTCGGCGGCCGCGGCGAACCTGGTCCTCGACATGAGTCGGGCGCCGTTGTCCCAGTTGAGGCCCGCGACGGTCAGCCGGGGAAAGTTGGTGGCGATCCTGCCGCGTTCGGATGCCGATACGCGAAACCAGAGATCCACTGCGGCAAGCGGTTCCGCGATTTCGGTGCGCAGCGCATCGGTGAACGTCGCACCGCTGATCCTGCGCACCAGCTCGGCGACCAAGTGGCCGAAGGTGATTCCGTGATAGCCGCTGGTCACCAGGTGTCGTGAATCGGGGGTCGCGGCGGCGAGCGCTGCTGTCACCGCGGCGTCGTCCAGGAAGCGGTCCACCGGCCCCGGCAGCAGCCCGCGCAGCCGGTGCAGCCCGGCCCGGTGGGTCAGCAACGCGCGCACGGTGATGAGTTCCTTTCCCGCGGCAGCGAATTCGGGCCAGTAGGTGGCGACAGGCTCGTCGTAGTCCAGTAGGCCGCGCTCGGCAAGCCGGTGCAGCAGGGTAGAGGCGACACCTTTGCCGGTGGAGTACGCCATGGCCACCGAGTCGTGCGCCCACGGCACCCCCGGGTGCGCGAAACCGGCCCAGACATCGACCACCGGTTCGCCGCGCAGGTAGACCACGAGGGATCCGCCACCGTCGGAGGGCCGCCGGAACAACCGGTCGAATTCGGCGACCAGACTCACGAAGCGCCGATCGACGGTTTGAGTTGTCGGAAGAGTGGTCATCGAGTAATCCTTGCCGTTCGGGGATCCATACAGCGTATGGCAGGTCGAATTCCCGCTCGAGCGGCCGTCCGAGCGTGCATTTTCCTGACCGTCACATCAGGGACCGAAAACGCAACACGGCTCACCTACGGTGGTCGACATGCCTCCACGGAGACGTTCGGCGCTGCTCGCGAGGTTGGTTGTCGACGAACCGGGCCGGCCGCAGATCATTCTCGGCGAACTGCGCCGGGTGATCCTCGACGGGGCCGTGCCCCCGTGCACGGTGATCCCGCTGCGTGAGGTCGCCGAATTGTTCGGGGTCAGCCACATCCCGGTCCGCGAAGCGCTCAAGACGCTGTTGGGGGAGGGCCTTGTCACCCATCAACCGCACGGCGGCTACACGGTGGCCCAGCTCACGGCCAACGAGCTGCGGGAAATGTACATCGTGCGCGAGACCCTGGAGACGGCATCGCTCGCGGTGGCGGCGATGAACGCATCGGACGCCGATCGCGCGCACCTGATAGCGGTGAACACCCTTCTGGAGCACGCGATCCGGGACGACGACCCGGTCGCCTACCATCGGCAGTCCCGACTTTTCCATGTCGCACTGACCCGGCCCTCACGCATGTTCCGTTTGCTGCACATGCTCGAGTCGGCGTGGAATGTCACCGAACCGGTGCAGTCGATGGTGCACATCGGCCGCGCCGACCGGATCCGCCTGCACACCGACCACGCGCTGATGATGGAGGCCTTCCTCGCTCGTGACGTCGATCGCCTGCTGCTCATCGCCGAACGCCATCACCGCAGGCTGGAGACGGTTATCGCGACCCTGCCCACCGATACCGGGCTGCTGGCACCGGAAGATATATCTGCCGCGCAATAGCCGGGCAATAACCGTGCAATGGGTGGGCAATGCGCGGTTCCTACCGTCGTTCGGGATCACAGTTTCACCCTCGGACGGGAAACACCATGACCGAAATACTCACCACCGCGGTGCCCGCGCCGCCGGAGACGGCCGCGCCTGCCACACCCGCCTACGATCCGCGACTGACCAACGAGGATCTCGCGCCGCTGCGCAAGCAGAGCTGGGGCTCCTACAACATCTTCGCGTTCTGGATGTCGGACGTGCACAGCGTCGGCGGCTACGTCACCGCGGGCAGCTTGTTCGCGCTCGGTCTGGCCAGCTGGCAGGTGCTCGCGGCGTTGCTGATCGGCATCACCATCGTCTACTTCTTCTGCAATCTGGTCGCCAAGCCGAGCCAGGTGACGGGCGTGCCCTATCCGGTGATGTGCCGCAGCGCTTTCGGAGTGCTCGGAGCCAATATCCCCGCCATCATCCGCGGCTTGATCGCGGTGGCCTGGTACGGCATCCAGACCTTCCTGGCCTCCGCAGCGCTGGATGTTGTTCTGGTGAAACTCTTTCCGTCGCTCGCGCCCTATGCGGTTGTCGGCGACTACGGTTTCCTCGGGCTTTCGCTGCTCGGCTGGGGCAGCTACCTGCTGCTGTGGGTGGTGCAGGCGTGTGTGTTCTGGCGCGGCATGGAGTCCATCCGCAAATTCATCGACTTCTGCGGTCCCGCTGTATATGTCGTGATGTTCGCGCTGTGCGGCTACCTCATCGCCAAGGCGGGCTGGAGCGCCGTCGACCTGAAGCTCGGCGAAGTGAAGTACACCGGCTCGGCCTCGGTGCCGGTGATGCTGGGCGCTATCGCGCTGGTGGTGTCCTACTTCTCCGGTCCGATGCTCAACTTCGGCGACTTCTCCCGTTACGGAAAGTCTTTCGCGGCCGTGCGGCGCGGCAACCTGCTCGGCCTCCCGGTCAATTTCCTGCTGTTCTCGCTGCTCGTGGTCACCACCGCATCGCTGACGGTTCCGGTTTACGGCGAACTGATCACCGATCCGGTCGCGACCGTTGCGCACATCGACAGCACCTTCGCGATCGTGCTCGGTGCGCTGACTTTCACCATCGCCACCATCGGCATCAATATCGTCGCCAACTTCATTTCACCGGCGTTCGACTTCTCCCATGTCAGCCCGCAGCGGATCAGCTGGCGGGCAGGCGGCATGATCGCCGCGGTCGGGTCGATCCTCATCACGCCGTGGAACCTCTACAACAACCCCGAGGTCATCCACTACACCCTCGAGGTGCTCGGCGCCTTCATCGGCCCACTGTTCGGTGTGCTCATCGCCGACTACTACCTGGTGCGCAAACAGAAAGTGATCATCGACGATCTGTTCACCATGTCGAAGACCGGAACCTACTGGTACAGCAAGGGATACAACCCCGCCGCGATCATCGCGACGGCCCTCGGCGCGGTCGTCGCGGTGGTCCCGGTGCTCGCCAAGGATGTCACCGGCATGTATACCGCCGCGCAGTACAGCTGGTTCATCGGCTGCGGCATCGGGTTCGTGGTCTATTGCCTGCTGGCCAGCCGGACCAGGTCGGCAGTGCAGGGAGTTCCTGCCTGATGCGTATCCGGGTCGTCAACCCGAACACCACCCGGGCGATGACCGAGACGATCGAGCGGTGTGCCAAGGCCGTCGCAGGCCCCGGCACCCGGCTCGACGCGGTCACCTCCGAGATGGGACCCGCCTCGATCGAAAGTCACTACGACGAAGCCCTGAGCATCCCGGGCCTGCTCGCCGCGATCCAGCGCGGCGAGCAGGAGGGCATAGACGGGTACGTGATCGCGTGTTTCGGCGACCCCGGCCTCGATGCCGCCCGGGAACTGGCGGGTGGTCCGGTGCTCGGCATCGCGGAGGCGGCGATGCACGCGGCCAGCCATCTCGGCTGCGGGTTCAGTGTCGTCACCACGTTGAACCGAACCATCGGTCGCGCGGGAGAACTGGCGCATCGCTATGGCATGCAGCGCTTCTGTCGGGGCGTGCACGCCTGCGAGATACCGGTGCTTGCGTTGGAAACGGATCCGCAGGCACGCAAAATCGTTACCGAGGCCTGCCGGGTGGCCGTGGAAGCCGATGGTTCCGACGCGATTGTGCTCGGCTGCGCGGGAATGGCAGACCTGTGCGAGCACATTCGCGACGAAATCGGTGTGCCGGTGGTCGACGGTGTGGCCGCCGCGACCTTGACCGTGCAGTCGTTGCTCACCCTGGGTGTGCGCAAGTCGGGGCGGGGAGAGTTCGCCGCGCCGCTGACCAAGCCCTACTCCGGGCTGCTGAGCTCCTTCGGAGTCTGATCAGGCTGCGACAGCGGAGGTCAGCGCATGCAGTGCGGCATCGGGGTCGTCGACATCGACGACGACCCGAGTGAAGTCGGCGCCTGCCAGCTCGATCCGGATGGCCCGCCCGTTGAACTTCGTGTCCCAGAATTCTTTGCGGTGCCTGCCGCGATAGGTGCCTGCCGCGATCACTCCGGGGAAGAAGGTTCCCGGCGCGCGTACCCACGGCGGACGCAGGTCGACCTCGGCAGTGGTGACCTCGGTGATATCCGAGAGATCGAAGGTCAGCTGCTCGCGCAGTGCCAGCAGCCGGTGCCCGCCGAGCACGTGGACCGTCACCTTGGTATCCGTGACTTCGACTTCGACCATCGTGCACCTCACTGATTGCCAAGAGCTCGTACTCAGGCAAGCATCGGAGACGTGCCTGGCCAAAGCCTGTGCCGTTCCTGTGAGTTCCCGAAGGTTTTGTGCAGTGTGACAAGCATCGCAGCAATAAACATGCACCTACCTGGATATGCGCATTCAACGATTATTGCGACAACAGCCGAGCAAGGCATTGCCGAGTGTGCCGGACCAGGACCGCAGGGATGGTGCAGGATTCTCCTGCTCGTCTCGACCAGTTCCTGCGCGATGTCGAACTGCCTGCATCCCCGCCACCGGACCCATCACCATCGAGATCACTTGGTCGAACGGGTGAAACCAACCCTGTGGAGCAATGGGCGATGACGCAGCCGGCGGTCGGCCCCTGAAAGAGGGCGGCTACTCCGGTCGAGGCAGCCGGGCCCGGATCGCCGCCGACGAGATGATGGTCGGTGACTACCTCGGGCTCGGCGTGCGCACCGGCATCGGACGGGTGAGCGGGACTACTGTCCAGTGCGGTGGTGCGCCTTCTCGGCGATGTCCAGCACGCCCGCCAGCCATGGGGTGTAGTTCTCCGGTTCGTCGGCCAACGCGTCACGCAGTGCGTCGGGCTGGAGCCACGCGTAGTCGGCGACCTCGGCGGGGTCGGGGCGCGGTGCGCTCGCGTCGAGGCGGCCGATGAGCACGTGGTCCCATTCGTGTTCGACGCGGCCGGTGGCCGGATCTTCCGCCTGGTACCGGTAGATGCCGACCTCGGTGAGGTCGGTGGCCAGGCCCAGCTCCTCGTCGAGGCGCACCGCGGCGGCGGCAGCCACCGGCTCGCCGGGTGCCGGGTGGCCACAACAGGTGTTGGCCCACAGCAGCGGGAACCGGGTCTTCACCGCGGCACGCTGCTGCAACAGCACCCGGCCCGCGTCGTCGAACAGCAGGACCGAGAACGCGCGGTGCAGCAGGCCCGGCGCCTGATGGGCCTGTCCGACCGGGCACGCGCCGACCGCGTGGCCTGCGTCGTCGACGAGTTCGACGGGCAGCGCTTCGCGGTCGGTCCACGGCTGGGAGAGCGTCTCGGTCACCTCCCCACCTTATCGACGGCAATCATGAGGTATTGGAAACTGCCCTCCTTGTAGGCGGTGAGGAAGGGCTGCTCCACACCGGTCGCCAGCTCGGACTTGCTGCGCAGCCCCCAGTAGGGGATGGTCGTCGCGGTCAGGTCGACCACGTCGATCGGCACCAGATTGTTCTCGGCCATCGCCCGAAAGTACTCACTGCGCGGATGGATCATGCAACCGTAGTGGGCGTCGATCCAGCTGACCGACGAGGATCGCCCGCCCGTCACATCGTTGGAGCAGCCGGTGATGCAGACATAGCGTCCGCCCGGCTCCAGCAGTCGCGAGAATTCGCGGAACAGCTCGAAAAGGTCCACGTACATGGTGGTTTCGTTGGTCCACATGCCGCGCATCACGCCGGCGTCGAAACCGGTGTCGAGCATATTGCGGAAGTGGAAGCGCACCTTGTCCGCGACGCCGCGATGCGCGGCCTGGTCGTTGGCGAAGCCGACCTGATATTCGGAGATGGTGACGCCGTCGACCTGGCAGCCGAACCGCTGATTGGCCATGAAGCTGGTGCCGCCGCGGCCGGATCCGCCGTCCATCAGCCGATCGCCCGGTCGGACGTCGCCGAGATGGTCGAGCAGGAAGTCGGCCTGTGCGGTCTCGAGCCGGTGCAGTTCCTTGACGATCCGCTCCTCGCGGGTGTCCTCCGGTCCCGTCAACACCGACAAATCGGGGTCGCCGATGCCGTAGTGATGGTGGAAGAGCCCGTCCACCTCGCCGAGCTTGACATTGACCCGATCGTCATTGGGGTTGTTGTTCCAGTACTCGGCAACAGACTTCTGATAGTGGGTACGGAGCACGGCGCCGGTGTCGGGGTTGAGCATGGTCATCTCGGATCATCCTCTCGCTGTACTACTTCACGTTGTCGCGATTACTGGTGGGATGCATCGTGGTAGCGCTTGCTGTCGGCATGCCAGGCGCGGTTGCCGCCCATCCATGCCCACAGGCCGCCGAGGAATCGGCGTAATTCGGCCGAGCCGACGGCGGCCAGTGCGCCCGCCTCGTGCTCGAACCGGTGCACGAGCTCGTCGTGGACTTCCGCCGTGCGCAGCACCGCCTCCCGGCGTGAGCATTTCTCCTCGGCGGCGAGCACCGTCGGGAGGTTGAATTCCCGTCCGCCCGAAAGATCCTCGCGCGCCATCGAATACAGGTCGTTCACCATCTGACTGGCCAGCGCGGCCGTGGTGACGACGCGGCGCACCCGCGGATCGGTGTATTCGGCGGCTTGGAGTTCGTAGCCGCCGACCGCATCGATCGGCGCCATACACGGCAGGAAACTGTGCGGCTGCCGGTTGGTGAGGTACTCCCACACCGGTGGCATCCGTTCCGATGCGCGCCAACCCGCTTCCGCAGCCAGTGCGATGAACCAGCCCGCGATCTCCGTGCGCAAGCGGGTGAGCTGCGCCGGGGTCGCGTAGTGGGACAGGTGCTCGAAAGACGTGCGAAATGCGCGCAGGATCGGATCGGCCTGCAGCGCCTGCTCGAGCCGGGGCGCGTAGCGCGCCGGCAGATGCACGGGATCCATTGCGGCGGCCGCGAGTTCGAGCTTCGGGCCCAGTTCGGTCGCCGCATTCGACGGGGTGCCGTCCGGTGCCGTGTCGTCTGCTCCCTCCTCGCAGTAGTAGTCGTCGACCGACCATTCGGAGACCGCGCATTTGGCAACGGCAAGCAGCCGGTCGGGATCGTTGCTGTCGGGATGGGCGAGCATGATCAGCCGGCCGAAGTCGGCGTCCCGCAGCTCCTCCAGCCGTCCGGCGTAGAGGCCGATCTCCTTCGCCCACTGGATGAGCCCGTCGTTGACCAGTGCGGCGAGGGCCGGATCGTCACGGACCGGAGGTGGGCAGTACAGCGGCGGAATCGCCGATCCGGTGCCGGCCAGATGTGCTGAGTTTTTTCCTGATCCACTGGGTCCCAACGGTATTCGGAATCGGGTCGATCCCGTCGGCGCGACCCCCTGCGTCACGCCGACGGGAATCGTGGCGGCCGGGGGCGCCACGCGCGATGGTTCGAAACCGGCCGCAGGAACGGCCAGTACACGCAGGGTGTCCGGTGTCGCCGGATCGGGTCGGGTCGGGGGCGGCGGTCCAGGATCGGGCGTATCCGGACCGGGTCGGTTCGATTCGACCGCCGCCGGCGGCGGCTCGAGCAGCAGCGCCGCCGCGCCGAGGCCGCTCGGGCCGAGCAGTCGGATCGGGCTCGGTCTCGCACGTTCGGGCGGCTGCGAGACCGAACACGAATCCTGCTCCGGCACCGTGGTTTCCGCCGACGCGCCGATACCCTCCAGTGGCAGTGTCGCCGGGGCGGTGTTATCGAGATTCGACAGCAGCGCGGCGACGGCAGCGGCCAGATCGTGCGTGGCAGCGGGCGCCGCGGCGCGAGAGAGCACCGACATCGCTCATCACCCCGGTCAGTCGGCCTGCCGGGCGACCAGGACATTGTCGAGCACACCCAGTGCGTCCGGCACCAGCACGGCTGCCGAGTAGTAGCAGCTGACCAGGTAGGAGATGATCGACTGATCATCGATGCCCTTGAATCGAACGTTGAGGCTCGGCTCGTACTCGTCGGGAATGTTGGTCTGATGCAGGCCGATGACGCCCTGGTCCTTCTCACCGGTGCGCATGGCGAGAATCGACGTGGTCTGAGTGCCGCTGACCGGGATCTTGCCGCACGGGAAGATCGGCACCCCGCGCCAGGCCGGAACGCGATGGCCGTCCACCTCGACCGGATCGGGATACAGTCCGCGCTTGCTGCATTCGCGGCCGAAGGCGGCGATCGCTTTCGGGTGTGCCAGAAACAGTTTCGTGCTGCGGCGCATGCTGAGCAGCTCGTCCATATCGTCGGGCGTGGGCGGGCCCGATTCGGTGTAGATGCGTTGCTTCAGATCGCAGTTGTGCAGCAGGCCGAAGTCCGGGTTGTTGACGAGGTCGTCTTCCCGGCGTTCGTAGAGCGCCTCGATGGTCAGCCGCAGCTGTTGTTCGACTTGGTTCATCGGATCGTTGAACAGATCCGCGACGCGGGTGTGTACCCGCAGCACGCTCTGCGCAAGACTCAACTCGTATTCGCGCGGGGAAGCGTCGTAATCGACGAACGTGCCGTCGAGCAAGGGTTCTCCGGAATGGCCGGAGGAGATGAGAATGCTGGCCTCGCCCTTGGAGTTCTGTGGCTGGGCGGGTGCTGTCGCGACGCGGGACAATTGCTCGCGCAGTGCCGGTGTGTATTCCAGTACTTCGTCCAGCGTTTGCCGCGGCAGGACCAACATCGTCGTCCTTGTCACCGTTTTGACGGTGACCGGCCAAATCGCGGACGGGTTGGTGAGTGTTTCATCGCCGTAGAAATCGCCGCCCGCCAGCATTCCCAGCATGGTCGGTTCGCCGTATTCTCCCGTGCCGATCTTGCTGAGTTTTCCGTGCACTATCAGCAGGACCTGATTCATCTTTGCCGAATTCCGCTACGACAGTTCCCGGTTCGAGATCGCGCTGTTCGAATCGCTGCGCGAGCGCGCGCAGTATTTCCTCGTCGTCGAAGTCCCGCAATTGTGGAAGTTCCTGGAGTTCCAGCGGAATCACCCTGGCCTGCGAACCGTCGACGACGAATTCGACCTCGCCGTTGCCCACGGTGTGGGTGAGGCGCCGGTTGACACGGTAGGTGCCGCTGCTGACCTGCGTCCATGGGAGCATGCGGGTGAGCCAGCGGGAGCTGATGCCCTGCATTTGCGGCTCGGATTTGGTGGTGGTCGCGAGCGGGCGTGCCGCGGCGGTGCTGAGACTCTTGCGTACGTGATTATCTGTTTGGACTGGCATTTCGATGGTCATGCGTTGTCCTCACCTCGAGACGGTCACCGTGACGGTCGACGGTGGTGGTGGCGCTTCGATTGCACAGCAGAAACTAGACACTCGAGTGAATTGATTTACGCGACAGTGCGTTCCAGACGGCATCGATCGTAGAACGGGTGCACCGGCGCGCGCAGTGGAATGTCGAAGATCGTGGAGTCGATGATGGCACAACGGGTTTCGGATGGTCACGACATGCCCTCGATCACGATAACGGCACGTAACATCCTGGGATGAATCATGGATTCGCGGACGGATGGCTGCGGCATAGCTATCTTCAGATGTCATGTTCACCTGGATCTACACGCTGCCCATCTGGCTGGACTTCCTCATCATCACCGGAACGTGCGTGGTGCTGACGACGGGCTCGATCCTGGTGACCCGTCCGTACGTATTGCGGACGCTCGGCCCCGAACCTGGCAAGAACGACTCGGTCACCATGGTGCTCACCGTCGGCGGTGTGTTCTATGGCCTGCTACTCGGTCTGATCGCCGCCGCGACCTACCAGTCCTACGATGCGGCGCAGGGCGTGGTCGCCGATGAAGCTGCCGCCCTCGGCACGCTCTACCGGGAGGCGGGCGCTTATCCGGAGCCGCAGCGCTCTCAGTTGCGCCAAGACCTGGTCGACTACACCGACAACACCCTGACCGTGGCCTGGCCCGCGCTGCGTGCGGGCGAGGAACCGATCGGGGGCACCGCCCTGGTGACCAGGTTTCAGGAGCATCTGCTGACCTTTCAGCCGCAGAACAATGCCCAGGAGATCGTGCACGCGGCGACGATCGACCAGTTCGCCACGTTCGATCAGCAACGACGGCATCGCATCAATGCAACCACCGGTGGTGTGCCCGGGGTGCTGTGGTGGACCATTCTGGTCGGCGCGGCCGTCAATCTGGTGCTGCTGTGCCTGTTCAGCCTGCATCGCGGGGCGCATTTGCTGCTCGGTGGCCTCTTCGCTTTCTTTCTCGGCGCGATGATTTTCCTGATCGCCGCCATGGATCTGCCGTTCCGCGGTGATCTGAGTGTGAGCCCGGAGCCATTCGAGAGCATGTATGTGAACGTCATGCGTCGCTGATGCCCTCCCGACCGAGAAAACCGGCCGGTTCGGTCACATATCGCCGCTGATCCGCGCGGCCTGTCATGGAACGGGTCACAGCCGACACATAATGGACACACGATGTGGGAAGCTCGTCTGAACACGTCGGGGTGTGTGATGCGTGTCACGTTTCTTGGTAGGGCTGGGAGCGATCGTGAAGTTCAGTGCGAAGGATATGGTCGGGTCGGTGCAACGGTTGATGGCGACCGCCCAGAACGGCCTGGAAGTCATCCGCTTCGGTGGGCTGACCCACGATGTCGAATCGTCCCCGTTCGAGGTCGTCGAACGCAGACGGATGTATCGCCTGCGCCATTACTTCCCCGACGATGCGACACCGGGCCGGCCGGTCGCCGTGCTGGTGCCGCCGCTGATGGTGAACGCCGACATCTGGGACGTCAACGCCGAGGACGGCGCGGTCGGGATTCTGCATCGCGGCGGAATCGATTGTTGGGTGGTCGATTTCGGATCGCCCGCGAGCGAAGAGGGCGGGTGGGAACGGGATCTGGCCGATCATGTCCTCGCGATCAGCAGTGCGATCGACACGGTCGGCGAGGCGACCGGCAGCAGCGTGCACCTGATGGGGTACTCGCAGGGCGGCATGTTCGCCTATCAGACCTCCGCCTACCGCTACGGCAAGGGTGTGGCGAGCATCGTCACCTTCGGCAGCCCGGTCGACGTGGTCGCGGGCATGCCCTTCGGGCTCCCGTACGGCATGGTGTCGGATGTCGCGGAGTTCCTCGCCGACCATGTCGTCACCCGGCTGCCGATCACCGATTCCATGGTGCGCATCGGCTTCCAACTGCTCGACCCGGTGAAGACCGCGAAGTCAAGGATCGATTTCCTGCGCCAGCTGCACGACCGGGAAGCGTTGCTGCCCAAGGAACGTCAGCGCCGGTTCCTCAACAACGACGGCTGGGTCGGCTACGCGGGCCCGGCGGCCGCCGATCTGCTCAAGCAGTTCGTCGCGCACAACCGGTTGATGCTCGGCGGCTTCGTGATTCGCGATCAGCCGATTTCGCTTGCCGAACTGAAATGCCCGATTCTGGCGTTCGTTGGTGAGGTCGACGATATCGGCCAGCCCGCCGCGGTGCGTGGCATCGTGCGGGCCGCGCCCAATGCCGAGGTGTACGAAGCCAGTTTGGTGGCAGGGCATTTCGGCCTCGTCGCGGGCAGCATGGCCACCAACCACACCTGGCCTCTTGTCCGGCAGTGGGTCGATTGGATGGACGGCGGCCAGCCGCTGCCGCCGGAGATCACGCCGATGGCCGAGCACGTCGCAAGCAACCGGCCGCTCTCGGCGGCGACCCGTGTTGTGCACACCGTCGGCACGCTGGCCGAGGCCGGCACGGGCATGGGCAAGGCGCTGGAGGGGATCGCGAACAACACCGTGCGCGGCTCGGTCGAGCTGGTCGGTGAGGCGGCGCGGGCGCTGCCGCGGTTGACCCGGCTCGGGATGATCCAGCCGCACACCCGGGTTTCGCTGGGGCGGTTGCTTGCCGAGCAGGCGCAGCGGGCGCCGTTGCGCGATCTTTTCCTGTTCGACGATCGCGTGCACACCAACGCCTCGGTCAATGTCCGCATCGATAATGTGGTGCGCGGCCTCGTCTCGGTCGGTATCCGTCCCGCGATGCGGGTCGGCGTGGTGATGGAGACCCGGCCGAGCGCGCTGGCGACCGTCGCGGCGCTTTCGCGTCTCGGTGCGGTCGCGGTGTTGCTCGCTCCCGGCGGCGAGTTGGAAAGGGCGATCGAACTCACCGGCATCAAGACACTGGTTGCGGACCCGGAGAACCTGCGGACCGCGGCGGCCACCGGTACCAGGGTGCTGGTGCTCGGCGGCGGCGAGACACGTGGACTCGACATCCGGCAGGGTGAGAACGTGATCGACCTCGAGCAGATCGATCCCGGCCAGGTGCGACTGCCCGCCTGGTATCGGCCGAATCCCGGCCTGGCCCGCGAACTCGCCTTCGTCCTGGTGACCGGCACCGGCGATCGGCTGGAGGCGAAGTACATCACCAACCATCGCTGGGCGCTTTCGGCGATCGGCACCGCGACCTCGGCCGATCTCGATCGCAAGGACACGGTGTACTGCCTTGCCCCGCTGCATCATTCGTCCGGCCTGCTGGTGAGCCTCGGCGGTGCGATCGCGGGCGGCAGCCGGATCGCGCTCGCCAGATCGCTCGACCCGGCCCGCTTCGCCGAGGAGGTGCACCGTTACGGCGTCACCGTGGTGACCTATACCTGGACCATGCTGCGCGACCTCCTCGATGCCGAGGTGTTCCCCGCGGGGCACCGGCACCCGATCCGCCTGTTCATCGGCTCCGGCATGCCCGCGGGCCTGTGGCGGCGCACGACCGAACAATTCGACCCCGCCCGCGTGCTGGAGTTCTACGCCTCCATCGAGGGCGATGTGGTGCTGGCCAACGTGACCGGCGTCAAAGCGGGCTGCAAGGGCAGGCCGGTGCCCGGTACGGCCAAGGTGGAACTCGTCGCCTACGACCCGATCGCCGGTCAGGTCCTGGTGGACGAATCCGGTTTCGCCCGCCGCTGCGCCGACAATGAAGTGGGTCTGCTGATCGGCAAGGCCTCCGACGGCGTTGACCTGTCCGACGGCGGCCTGCGCGGCCTGTTCACCGCGGGCGACGCCTGGATGCCGACCGAGAATCTGTTCCGCCGCGACAGCGACGGCGACTACTGGCTGGTCGACCGCACCGACACGGTGATCCGTACGCCGCGCGGGCCGGTGTACACCCAGCCGATCGTGGACGCCCTCAACGACATCACCGCGGTCGACATGGAGGTCGCTTACGGCCTGCCTGTCGGCGGTCACTGCCTCGCTGTGGCCGCCGTCAGTGTTCGCTACGGTTTCCGGCTCGAACCCAAGGATGTGACCGAGGCGCTGCAGGTGCTCGATCATCACCAGCGCCCCGATCTGGTGTACGTGGTGGACGATATCCCGCGCAGCTCGTCCTACCGCCCGTCCGCCCGCGCCGTGCAGGCCGCCGGGCGGCCGGAAGCAGGTCCCGAAACCTGGTGGTACAACCGGGCGTCGGAGTCCTACGAGATGCTCACCGAGGTGTCCGCGCGGACGCTGCTCGGCGACTGACCGACGATTTCGGCCCCCGCTCGGAAAACCGATCGGGGGCCGAATCATGTTGTCGTACTGCCGGATTCCCGGCAACGGCCGGGTCGATCGGGTAGTCGGCAGGTTTTCACCGTACTATCCGTGGTGCGGCCGATGTTGAAACGGAACCTTACAAGGAAACTGTGGGTACGAGCCTTATCTATCGCAACAGAATCGTCTACGAGCTGGCGATGCGTGGGTTGTACGGCCGCCACTACGGAGCCAGATACCGTGCCATCGCCGCTATCGTTCCCGACGGAGCCGGCGTCCTGGACGTGTGTTGCGGGCCTGCCACGCTGCACGCCCGCTATCTGCGCGGTAAATCTGTCGACTACACGGGCCTCGATCTCAACGAGCGATTCATCGCGCGCGTGCGACGTGCAGGCGGCCGCGGTGCGGTGTGGGATCTGCACTCCGACGCTCCGCTGCCGGAAGCCGACTACGTGATCATGCAGGCCAGCCTGTACCACTTCCTGCCCGAGCCGGGACCGCTGATCGACCGGATGCTGGCCGCGGCGGGCAAGCAGGTGATCATCGCCGAGCCGATCCGCAATCTGGCCTCCAGCGATAACCGGGTGCTCGCCGCGATCGGCCAGCGCTTCACCGACGCGGGCGACGGCGCGCAGGCGCAGCGGTTCACCGAAGCGACCCTGGACGCGTTGTTCCGCGCCTACGCGTCGCGTGTGGTCGAGCAGTCGCTGATCGCGGGCGGCCGAGAGAAGTTGTTCGTCCTCTCGGCGTGAGATCAGACCGTGAACGCGGTGACGGCGTCGACGACGCGGGCCACCTGCTCGTCGGTCAGATCCGGCCACAGCGGCAGTCGCACGATGGTGCCGGAGAACTCGGCGCTGCGCACGCACGGCTGCGGGGTCCGGCCCAGCTTGAGGCCGGCGGGACTGGAATCCAGCGGCACATAGTGGAACGGCGCCGAGATTCCGCGTGCGCCCAGGTGCGCGATCAAGTCGTCGCGGCGTTCCTCGGTGGGGGTGCGCAGGTAGTACAGGTGCGCGGTGTGTGCGCGGTCGTCGGGCACGCTCATGAGGCGAACGTCATTGCGGCGCGCCCACTCCGGCAGCGCCGCGGCATAGGAGTCCCACACCCGGTGCCGTCCTGCCTGGATGGTGTCGAATTCGTCCAGCTGCGCGTCCAGCACCGCCGCGTTCAACTCGCTGGGCAGATAGCTGGAGCCGATATCCTGCCAGGAGTACTTGTCCACCGCGCCGCGCAGGAACCGGGCGCGGTCGGTGCCCTTCTCCCGGATGATCTCGGCGCGCGCCATCAGGATCTCGTCGGTGAGCAGCAGCGCGCCGCCCTCACCACAGTGCACGTTCTTGGTGTCGTGGAAACTCAGCGTGCCCAGGCTGCCGATCGTGCCGAGCGGGCGGCCGCGCCAGCTGGCGCCGAGGCCGTGCGCGTTGTCCTCCACGATGGCGAAACCGTGCGCGTCGGCCAGGGCGAGTAGCCGGTCCATCTCGGCGGCGACGCCGCCGTAGTGGATGACGACAACGGCTTTGGTCCGCTCGGTGACCGCCGCGGCGACGGAATCCGGGTCCAAATTGCCGGTCTCCGGGTCGATATCGGCGAACACGCAGGTGGCCCCGCGCAGTGCCATCGCGGTGGCGGTGGAGGTGAACGCGAAGCTCGGCACGATCACTTCGTCGTCCGGGCCCAGCTCCAACAGTAGGCCCGCCATCTCCAGTGCGGAGGTGCACGAGGTGGTCAGCAGCGCGTGCGGCGCGGCGGTGATGGTCTTCAGCTTGGCGGTGGCGGCGGCAGTGAACTGCCCGTCACCGTGGCTGTGATCGGAGCCGAGCACGGCCTCCAGGTTGGCCAATTCGCGGCGTGCCCGGAACGGGCGGCTGAAAATGACGCGATCAGTGCTCAAGCCGGTCGATCCCCCTGCTGGCGGCGGTCATGGATGGTTCCCGGGTATCCGCCGGGCGCGGCGTCGGTGTGTCGACGGTCAGGTAGAGCGGTTTGCCTACGAGGATGTGCAAAGCGACGCCGAGGTATTCGGCGATCAGGCCGAGGGAGAACAGGGTCGCGCCGGACACCAGCAGCAGCACCACGATGATCGAGGCCCAGCCCTCCGGCGCCCAGTTTTCGGCGGTGAGCGCCTCGTAGACGACGAACGCCGCCATCACACCACCGGCGAGCGCCAGCGTGACACCGAGCAGGCTGACCAGCCGCAGACCGCGAGTGCCGCTGCACAGCACCATCTTCCAGAACAGCGAGAACAGCCGCCGGTAGTTGTAGCCGGACTCCTCGCGGCCCTCGGCGCGCAGCTCGACCGGCACCTGGGCGACGGTGCCGACCACCCAGGTCAGCGCGACATCCAGGTAGACGCCGTTGGAGGCGACCTCGGCGAGCTGGCGGCCGATGGCGCCGCGGATGAGCCGGTAGCTCTCGAACCGGGTGGAATCCGGGAACGCGAACACCGTGGCGAGCACGATCTTCGCGCCGCGTGAGGTGAGGTTGCGTAGGAAACCGTGCGGGCGGGTGTTGGTTGGCCTCGAATAGACCAGATCGGCGCGCTCGGCGAGGGCCGCGTCCAGGAAGGTGCCGATGAATCGGGGATCGTGCTGGCCGTCCTCGTCCATGGTGACGATCCAGCTGCCGCGGGCGGCGGACATGCCGGCGATGGTCGCGGCGTCCTGGCCGAAATTGCGACTCAGCCAGACGGTGCGGACCTCCGGGTAGGTCTGCTCGAGCTCCTGTAACACCACATCGGACCGATCCGGCCCGTGGTCGTGCACCAGGATGATCTCGTCGATCGTGAAGACGGCGCCGCCGGGCGTCTCGGTGGGAACGGTCAGCTCGTGCAATTCGGCGACCAGCCCGCTGATGGTGTCCTCGCCCCGATAGATCGGCACGACGACGGACACCGTGTGCGCGCTGCCCGCATCGGGGCGGGGTCTGCCGTTCGGCGCTGCGGCATCGGTGCGGGGCGTGGAGGTAGTGGGAATCGGCATCAGCTGGATCGACTTTCGCTAACGGTGCGTGCCGGTACTCCCCGCTGGACAGCAGAGCCCGAGCCGCCCAGAACTCTAGCACGGTGCGGGTTTCGGCTTCTGCGACCGATGCCAAGCGGCATCGCGCACGGTAGGGTCTGGAACTCGTGACGGATAGTGCAGCGCTCGATTCGCGGCGAGACGTGTACCGCTGGGGAGCCATCACCGCGATCGGGGCGGTCGCGGGGTATATCGCGGTCCTGCTCGCCAACGTCCGGCACTTCTATACCGACGACACCGAATCCCAGTACACCGGGTTGTGGATCGGCCTCGGCCGGTCGTTGCGGGACGGCACCTTCCCGGTGCTGGTGCCCGAGCGGTGGATGTCGGGCAACAACACGATGGACGATGCGGGGCTGTTCAATCCGCCGCAGCTGTTGATCGATCTGATCGCGCCGTCGGTCGACAACATGGCGTTGTACGCGACCGTCGTCAAACTGATCTTCGCCGTCATCGCCGCACTCGGGGTGTATCGGATCTGCCTGGCCTACGGCGGTCGGCCCGCGTGGTCGGCGGCGGCGGGTATCGCGTTCCCGCTGTCGGGGTTCTTCCTGTTCTTCGACGAGGCAAGCTGGATGACCGCGCTCACCGGCACCGCGTGGCTGGTGCACGCCTGGGCATCGTCGGTGCGCTACACGCGCGGCACGGGCGGACCGATTCCGGTCTTCGTCTTTCTGTATCTGACGATCTCCACGCAGTACATCTTCCCCGCGGTGGAGGCCGCAATCATGCTGTTCGCCGTGGCGGTGGGCGAGCTTGTCCATCAACGCCGCTGGCAGCCGGTCGCGCGGCTGACCGTCGCGGGAGCGTGCGCCGGTCTCGCGGGTCTGCTGACCTTCCTGCCGAGCATGCTGTCGGCGAAGGTGACCTGGCGCGGCAGCTCACAGATCATCAACGACCAGTTCCTCACGGTGCCGTGGTCGGAATCGCTCAACGCCAGCCTGCCGAGTTCGATGCCTGCCTTCACCTCGTGGTGGGGTTATGTGCAACCGATGCCGGTCACCTACATCGCCTGGTTCCTGATCCCGGCGCTTGCGTTCATCGACTGGCGACGCGCCAAGGAAAGCTGGCGGGAGCTCAGCGCGGTCGCGATCTTCTCGGTCCTGATGCTGATGTGGGCCGCCGGACCCGGTTCGATCGGTCCGCTGCGCTGGCCGGTGCGGGTGCTGCCGATGCTCGCCCTCGGCCTGCTGGTGCTGGTGTGCGTGCTGCTCGGGCGCTACGGCACGGTGCGAGACCTGAAGAATCGCGGCGTCGCCGCCGGGGTCCTGATCGGGCTGCTGTGGGTGCGATCCTTCTCGGCCGATCCACACGGCGTGATCTGGCACGTGCTCGCGGCCGTCGCGATCGCGGCGCTCGGCGCGGGGGTGGTGTGGCTCGATCGCACCAAGGGCGTGGCCGCGGCGTGCGCGCTGACCATCGCCGCGATGTTCCCGATCGCCTACTTCCAGGTCAGGGCCGCTCAGCCGACCCCGATGACGTGGAATCTGCCGACCAACCGCTCCGCGGCCGCGGCCGCGTTCCCTGACTTCCCTGGCAACACCATCCAGCTCGCCGAGCGCGGGCTGTTGCAACCGGGGGACAAGAGCCTCGAAGGCGCGTACGGTTCCCTGGTTTTCGGCAACTACGCCAAATCGCTCGACCTGTCCTACGTCAACGGCTACACCCCGACGGGTCACTTCTACTTCGGCGAGTTGCTCTGCATGCGCTGGGACAGCAGTGTGTGCCCGGACGCCTACCGCAGGATGTTCGCCCCGGAATCGACCACCGGACGACAGCTTGTCGATCTGATGAAGCTGGACCGGGTGGTGCTGCAGCGCGCGCTGTTCCCCGATGCCCGCGACCAGCCCGCTCCCGAGGGCTGGAAGTGGGTGGACTACCCCGGCCACGAGCGCTACATCTCGGTGCTCGAACGGGTGGACGGCCCGATCTCGACGGTGAATGGCCGGGTCGCGGACGCGAAGAACGCGACGGCGGCATCGATCTCCGAGACCGGCACCACCAGCCGGGTGCGGGTTTCCTCGGCCGACGGCGGTCGCGTGGTATTCGCGCGGCTCGGCTGGCCGGGCTACCGGGTCACCCTGAACGGCGAGCCGATCCCGATCGAAGTGGTCGCGAAAAGCTTCGTCGCCGTGGATATTCCGGCAGGCACCCACGATGCGGAGCTGGTGCTGACCTGGCGTCCGCCGGGGTGGAAGGTCGGTATCGCGGCGATGGCGGCCGGGGTGCTCGGTGTCGGCGCGCTGCAGTGGCTGTATGTGCGGTCGCGCCGTCGTGAGGCCGCGGTGTCTGCCGACGACCGCGCCACCGGTGAGCCCGAACGCGAACTGGCGGACGTTGTTTCGTGAACGCTGACCCGCATCCGGTAACCGGGACGCCGAGGGGCGCGCCGGTCACGGTGCGGGCTGCGTCCGGCTCACGGTGCGCATTCGGGTACTCCCCGCGGCGGGCTGTAGGGTCTGGAACTCGTGGTGGAAAGTAGCGCCCCCGCCCGGCGGGACGTGTACAGGTGGGGTCTCATAACCGCACTCGGTGTGATTGCGGGATACGGTGCGGTGCTGTTGGCGAACGTCCGGCACTTCTACACCGACGACAGTGAGTCGCAATACGCGCCGTTGTGGGTAATGCTCGGCCGTCAGCTGCGTGACGGGCAGTTCCCCGCGATGGTCCCCGAGCACTGGATGGCGGGCAACTACACCATCGAGGAGGCGGGTCTGCTGAATCCGCCGCAGCTGCTGATCGATCTGATCGCGCCCTCGGTGGACAATGTTGCGGTCTACACCACGGTGATCAAGCTGATCTTCGCGATCGTTCTCGGGCTCGGCGTCTACCGGATCTGCGTGGAGTACGGCGCGAAGCTGCCGTGGGCCGCGGTTGCCGGCATCGCGATCCCCTTCACCGGGTGGCTGTTGTTCTTCGACGAGGCCAGCTGGTACACCGCGTTCACCGGTACCGCGTGGCTGGTGCACGCCTGGGCTTCGGGTGTGCGCTATGCGCGCGGTCGCAGCGGGCCGATCCAGACCTTCGTCTTCCTGTACCTGGCGATCTCGGTGCAGTACATCTTTCCCGCCGTAGAGGCAGGTCTGATGATCGGTGCCGTAGCCGTCGGCGAGGTGGTCTACCAACGCAAGTGGCTGCCGTCGGTGCGATTGCTCGCGGTGGCGGGTGCCGCGGCGGTGGCCGGGGTGGCGACCTACCTGCCCAGCATGCTCTCGGCGAAGGTGACCTGGCGCGGGACCGCGCAGATCAATAACGACCAGTTCCTCACGGTGCCGTGGTCGGAGTCGCTCAATGCCAGTCTGCCGAGCACGCTGCCCGCGTACAGCTCCTGGTGGGGTTATGTGCAGCCGATGCCGGTGGTCTATATCGCCTGGTTCCTGATCCCGGCGCTGGCCTTCATCGACTGGCACAAGGCGCGCGAGAACTGGCGTGAGTTCACCGCCATCGCGCTCGTCGCGATCATGGCGCTGATGTGGACCGCGGGCCCGGGCACCATCGGCCCGCTGCGCTGGCCTGCCAGGGTGCTGCCGATGCTGGCCCTCGGGCTGCTGGTGCTGGTGTGCGTGCTGCTCGGGCGCTATGCGGCCTTCGCCGACCGGCGCAGACGCGGCATCGCGGCGGCCGTGCTGATCGGGCTGCTGTGGTTGCGGTCGTTCTCCGCGGCGCCGGACGAGGTGGTGTGGCATGTGGTCGCGGCCCTGGGCATCGCAGGCCTGGGAGCTGCCGTGGTGTGGCTCGGTGTGCGCCGCGGCACGGCCGCGGCCTGTGTGCTGATCATCGTCTCGGTGTTCCCGATTGCGTTCCTCCAGGTGCACGCGGCGCAGCCGACGCCGATGAGTTGGAACCTGCCGCAAAATCGTTCCGAGATGAAGGCCGCCTTCCCTGATTTCGCGGGCACCACACTGCAACTCGCGGACCGCGGACTGATCCGGCCTGGCGAACGGACCCTTCAGGGGGCGTATGGGTCGCTGGTCTTCGGCAACTACGCCAAGGACCTCGAGCTGACCTATGTCAGCGGCTACACCCCCAACGGCCACTTCTGGTTCGGCGAGATGCTCTGCATGCGATGGGACACCAGCGTCTGCCCCGACGCCTACCGTCGCGCCTTCGCCACCGAGCCGTCCACCGGCAAGACCATCGTCGACCTGATGAAGGTCGACCGGGTGGTGCTGCAGAAGGCGCTGTACCCGGATGCGCGCAACCAGCCCGCGCCGCCCGGCTGGCGGTGGGTCGACTACCCGGGGCACGAGAAGTACATCGCAGTGCTGGAGCGCGACAACGGGCTGTTGTCCACCCGGAACGGCCGCGTCGCCGCCGTCACGGGCGGCACCGCGACCTCGGTCTCGGAGTCGGATCCGACCAGTAGCGTGCGGGTGAGTTCGGAGCAGGGCGGGCGAGTCGTGTTCGCCAGGCTCGGCTGGCCCGGCTACCGCGCGACGCTCAACGGTCGTGAGGTCCCGTTCACGGTGGTTGCAAAAACCTTTGTCGCCGTGGATATTCCGGCAGGAACCAAGAACGCGGACCTGGAGTTGACCTGGCGCCCGCCCGGCTGGAAGCTCGGCGTCGGCGCGGTGCTGCTCGGAATGCTCGGGGCAGGTGCGATGCAGTGGCTGTCGCTGCGTGCCCGACGTCGTGACGACGAGCCGGGCGGCGGCACCTCGGTGCCGCTGAGCGCGGACCGCCCCACGCCGGAACCCGACCTGGTCGGCGCGATCAAGTGAGCGCGGGGGAGGCCGGAGCCCACGCGGGGGCGACGGGAACCGAGGATCCCGGACCCCTGCTGCGCCTGGTGCGCAGGCAGGAGCTCGCCTTCGCGGTGGTCGGCGGCTTCAACACCGCATTGGGCATGACGCTGACGGTGGCCTGGCTTGCGGTGCTCGGCCCCGATGTGCCGCCGTCGGTCGCGGTGGTCGCGGCCTACGGCATCAGCATCGTGATCGCGTTCGTGCTGCACCGCACTCTGGTGTTCCGGGTGCGCGGCCACGTCGTCCGTGATTTTCTACGCTTCGTCGCGGTGAATTCCGGTGGGCTGCTGCTGAATATCGTGCTGCTGGAACTGGCCGTCTCGGTGCTGGGTTTTCCCGACAAGCCCGCGGCGGTCGCGGTGATGGGGCTCGTCGCGATCGCCAGCTTCTTCGGCCATCGCTACATCTCGTTCCGCCGGGAACCGGCGGCATTGTCGCCGTCGACCGGTTCCGGTGCGGAGCAGTTGTAGGCGACGGGTAAGTTATCGATCATGCCGGAGGAAACCGCCTTGGACGCCACCCTGTTGAGCCTGCTCGCCTGCCCGCAGGACAAGGGTCCGCTGCTGTTGGTCCGCGATGCCAAGGGCGCCACCGCGCTCTACAACCCGCGCCTGCGCCGGGCCTACCCCATCGAGAACGGCATTCCGGTGCTGCTCATCGATGAGGCGCGCGACGTCACCGATGCCGAGCACATCGCGTTCACCGGTCAGCACACCGACGCCTGACAAGGCGCTGACCCGGTGGCACACGCCCCGCGGGGTTGCCACCGGACCCGTCGGTGCGCCGATTCCCCTCTGCCCCAGCGATATTCCGGTCGACAAATCGTTGACTTGCGGAATTATGGTGTGGCGGGATCGATTTCGCCGGTGAGGTAGCGCTGGAGGGTGGGGCCGACGGCGGCGACCAGCTCCGGGATGGGCATGGAGGCGACCGGTTCCACTTCCAGGATCTTGCGCGCGACGAGTACTCCGATCATCTGCGTGGCAACCAGTGCGACGCGGGCGCGGCCGTCGTCGTCCGGGGCTGCGATGCGCAACCGGACTCGTTCGAGCACGATGTCGAGCACGAACGACCTTGCCAGCGAGATGTCGCTGCCGCCGAGCATGCTTCGCACCGCCGCGACCACCCCGGGACCGGCAGGGGAATCCCACACGCTCACCACCGCGTGCAGGATGGTCGCGCCGAGCTGATCCAGCGGCACCCCTTCGATGATGCGCAGCGTCGCCTCAGGGTCTACCGGCAGCTCGACCACCGCGGCGAAGAGCTGCTGCTTGGTCCCGAAATAGTGGTGCACGAGCGCCGGATCGACCCCGGCGTCGGTGGCCACGGCACGGATCGAGGTCTTGTCGAAACCGACCTCGGCGAACCGGGCCCGAGCCGAGGTCAGGATCGCCTCGCGAGCGCCGGACTGTCCGGGCCTGCGCCCGGTGCGGGTGGCGCGCTCGCCATTGCCTGCCGTAGTTCCGTTGCCGGCCGTCACACCATCGCCTTCCGTCGCCCCATCACCCGCTGCCACGCTATCGCGTGGCATTACGGGGTTCGCCGCCGTAGGGTGGCCGCGCCGAGACACAGTGCCACCACAGCGAACCCAGCGACCACGGCCAGATCGCGCCACATCGCCGCGGTCGCCTCGGGATGGCTCGAAACCTCGTGCAGCGCATCGACCGCATAGCTCAGCGGCATCACATTGCTGATCGCCTCCAACCAGCCGGGCAGTTGTTCGCGCGGAACGAGCAAGCCGCACAGGAAGATCTGCGGCGCGACCACCACCGGCATGAACTGCACCGCCTGGAATTCGGTGCGGGCGAAGGCGCTTGCCAACAAGCCGAGCGCGACCCCGCATACCGCGTCGACCATCGCGATCAGCACAACCCAGCCCGGGCTGCCTGCCGCGTCGAGGCCGAGCAGCCCGAAGGAGACCAGGCATGCCACTGCGGCCTGTGCGGCCGCGGCCACCGAGAATGCCGAGCCGTATCCGGCCAGCAGATCGATCTTCGACAGTGGCGTGGTGAGCAGCCGTTCCAGCGTGCCCGAGGTGCGTTCGCGCTGCATGGCGATGGCGGTGATCAGGAACATCACGATGAACGGCAGGATGCCGAGCATGCTCATGCCGACGCGGTCGAACAGCGGCACGGGATTGAGCGGGTTCTGCGGGGTGTCCTTGTAGATGAAGTACAGCAAGGTCATCAGTAGCGCGGGCACCACGAGAATCATGGCGACGGTGCGGTGGTCGTTGCGCAGTTGGCGCAGGATGCGGGAGGTCGTCGCGACATAGGGGCGCAGGGTGGGCGTCCGGCGCGCGGTGAGATCTATGACGGCGCTCATGAGTTCTGTCCCATCGTGATCAAGGAGAGGAAGGCCTGTTCGAGGTTCTGTTCGTCGGTTCTGGCGCGCAGTTCGTCCGGGCTCAGTTGCGCGAGCAGTTTGCCTTCGCGCATCAGTAGCAATTGGTCGCAGTGTTCGGCCTCGTCCATCACATGACTGGACACCAGCAGCGTCGTTCCGGCGGCGGCCAACTCGTGGAACTGCTTCCACAGATCCACCCGAAGTACAGGATCGAGGCCCACGGTTGGTTCGTCCATGACGAGCATGTCGGGCTGGGCGACCAGCGCGCAGGCCAGTGAGGCGCGGGTCTGCTGGCCGCCGGAGAGTTCGTCGCCACGCTGGTGTGCGTTTTCCAGCAACCCGACTGCTGTGATGGCCGTATCGACGGCGTCACGGTCGCGGCCGTACAGCGCGGCGAAGTACGTCACATTCTCGCGGACGCTGATGTCCGAGTAGATGCTCGGCGCCTGTGTCACGTAGCCGATCCGGTGGCGGAGTTCTCTGCTGCCCGCGGGCAACCCCAGCGCCGAGATTTCTCCGGATTCCACGATCTGCGTGCCCACGATGCTGCGCATGAGTGTGGTCTTGCCGCAGCCGGACGGCCCGAGCAGTCCGGTGATCGAACCGCGCGGAATCGTCAGTGAGACATCGTGTAGAACTTCGCGGCCGCCGCGGTTGACCGTCAGGTTCCTGACATCTACGGCGGGGGATGAGTGCAGGTCCGTCATGGGACGCCTCAATTCATCGAGTGTTGAATTCACTGTGTGATGAATTTAGCGCGACGGAGAAGTCTGGACAAGAGGTAGCGGCTGGTCGTGCGAACAGCCCGGCATGTCGCCACGCGTGTCGAGCCTTGCCTCGATGGATCCCGGGTTGGGTGCGTGCCTCGGTCAGTGGCCGTGATGCGATGGCGGCCTGCCGGCGGATTGTCCTGGCTCGACCACGACAAACTGGCCCATCATGCCCTGGTCCTCATGCCACAGCAGATGGCAGTGATACATATACGGCGAGTTCGGATCGGCGGGTCCGTCGAACCGCATGGCGAGTTTCGCGGTGGCGTTGGGCGGCAGGAAGACGGTGTCCTTCGGTCCGGTTAGCGCTGCCGACGGCGGCGTGCCGTTCAGCTCCAGCACTCGGTACTGCACATCGTGGACGTGGAAGTTGTGCGGCATCCCGTCGTTGTTGTGCACGATCCAGGTTTCGGTAGTGCCTCGTGTGACGGTCAGGTCGACCCGGTCCATCGCCATCTTCTGGCCGTTGATCCCGCTCAGGTTCAGCTCGAAGCGACGTTCCTGTACCGCATCGGCACCGTCCGGGGTGGAGGGATGTGCCAGTGTCGCAGGCAGTTCGGGCGAGGGGCGCAGCGCTGCGGCCGCGCGCAGCTCGAGTACATCGAACGAGTCGTCGCCGCCCGCGAACCTGCCGGTCCAGAAGTCGAGTCCGGCGTCGAGCTTGTTGCTGCGCAGTACCGTGCGCTCACCGGGACGGACCCGCACCACGATCTCGGCCCGCTCGCCCGGTGAGAGCTGCAGCCGGTCGAGCGTGGCGGGGCGTTCCAGCAGTCCGCCGTCGGTGGCGACGAGGGAGAACGAGCGGTTGTCGGCGAAGCCGAAGGTGTAGACGCGTGCGGGGGAGGCGTTGAGCAATCGGAGCCGGACCAGCTCGTCGCCGACATTGCGGTACGGCCTCAGGGTGCCGTTGACCATCGTCTGATCGCCGAGGAACCCGACGTCACGGAAGATGGCGTGTCCCGAATCGAGCGCGGCCCCACGGAATTTCACGTCCTGCACGATGACCGGCAGATCGTCGATGCCGTAATTGCTCGGCAGTGGAAGCGATTCGGAGATCTCGTCGTCGAGCAGGAACATCCCCGCGAGTCCGCGCCGCACGTGCTGCTCGGTCGCACCGTGTGGGTGCGGGTGGTACCAGAGCGTCGCGGCGGGCTGATCGATCGTCCACTGCGGCGTCCACGTCGCTCCCGCCGCCACCATCTGATGCGGGCCCCCGTCCATCGACGCGGGCAGATGCATGCCGTGCCAGTGCACGGTGGAGGCTTCGGGTAGCGAATTGCGGACTCGGACCTCGACCTTTTCGCCACGCTTCGCCCGCAACGTCGGGCCGAGGTAGTCGCCGTTGAATCCCCACGTGTCCGTTGCCTGCCCGGCCCGGAATTCCTTTCGCCCCGAACGCATATCGAGCTCGAACACCCGGGTGCCGTCCGGCCGCAGCTGCGATTGCGCCAGCGGTGGCATAGCGAACTCGTTCTCGAATTTCGTGCTGTCGACCGTGGAGACGACCGCGTTGACGTACACCCAGGTGACGCCGCCGCCCACCACGAGCACGAATACCGTCGCGAATGCGACAACGCCGATGAGCAACCGTCGCCACCAGCGCGGTCGAGGAACCGAAGACATGCACCGACAGTAGGAATCCGGACCGTCCGGGCACATCGGGGAGCGTCCCTATTTCACCCCTGACCCAGCCCCTGATACGTGCTACCCGCCGATTGTCGATGTCTGCCACACCCGCGCGGGCTGGTGTGCTCGAATTCCATGGTGTCCGAGACATTCTCGGCGCAGATCACCGTGCCGGTGCGCAGGCGCACGCCTCTTTCGATCCACTCTCGCCGCGCCTGGTCCGGGCGGCGCGTGATCATCGAACGCGGAGATCTGGTCGATGATCGTCTGTTCACCCATCGCCGAGCCGCGGCGCATCCTTATCTCGTCGCGCGGCAACCGGAAATGGTTGAACCGCAGACTAATCGTCGCGAGTCAGCCGTCGGCGAGTTCGGCGGTCGCGTCGCGCCCTGCCTCGGCGGTGCGGCGCAGAAAGTCCGCGATCACCTCCAGTTGGGCGTCGCTGTACCGCTCGCAGAGGTCGTCCATGCGGGTGTTCATGCCGGAGAGCATGCGATAGATCTCCGGATTGCGGTCGCGGGTCGCGCGTACGGTGACGGCGCGGCGATCGGTTGCGTCGGGGTCGCGTTCGCGAGTGATCCAGCCGCCGCGCTGCAGTCGATCGAGTACGCCGGTCATGGTTGCCGGGTGCAGGCCGGCGAGCTTGGCCAGCGCGCCGGGGCTGAGCGGGCCGTGCCGGTTGATGAGGTCGAGGCAATTCCAGTCGGCGTCCTTGAGTTCGACCCTGGCTCCGAACTGGCGATTCAGTAGCGACAGTTGGATGTTCAGGTCGCGAAGCGACTCTTTGACTGCGCGCGCCGACTGTCGATGCCGCCGCGCATCCGTATTTGATACGTCTTTCATATTGTATGACTTTCAAAATAGATGATATGGTTCTCATATGGTACGGCGCTCGGATGAACGAGCGCCGTAGGCGTGCCGAACATCTGCAGAAGGAAATCCACCATGCGCATCATCGTTTTCGGAGCCAACGGCCCCACCGGCCGGCTGCTGACCGGCCAGGCCCTTGACGCTGGCCACGACGTCGTCGCCGTCACGCGGCGGCCGGCCGAATTCCCGATCGCCCACGAGCGGCTTGCCGTCTTCGGGGGCGATGTCCACCAATTGGATTCGGTCGACACGGCCGTCGCGGGCGCCGACGCCGTGCTGTCCACGCTCGGCGTGCCCTACGGCAAAGGGGCGATCACCACCTACTCCACCGGGGTCGGCAACATCGTGGCCGCCATGCACCGCCACGGCGTGCGTCGCATCGGTGTGGTTTCGTCCAGTGCGGTCGACCCGAAGCCCTACTCGGATGCCGGGTTCCTCTTCAATCGGGTGCTACAGCCCTACATCGTGCGGGTCATGGGCAAGACGCTCTACGACGACATGCGACGAATGGAAACGCTGCTGCGGGCCAGCGATCTCGAGTGGACGATCGTGCGTCCCGGCGGGCTGTACGAACTGCCCGCCGTCACGGATTACACGATGGTCGAGGGGCATGTCGACAGTCGCTATACCGCGCGCATCGATCTGGCAGCGAGTCTGCTCCGGCTGGTCGGCGACGACCGATTCGTGCGCAAGATCGTCGGGGTCGTCACGACGACCGATAACCCGAGCCTGCTGCAATTGATCCGCAAGGAGGCGCTCGGCAAGAACTGATGCGGGGCGTGGGGACGGTCGTCCGCGGCGCGAGCTGCTTGGCTTACTCCGTGTTCGAGCTGGTAGCAGCCGTTTTCTGGCCGGTGTCGACATTGTGGCGTGGATCACAAGACGTGGCTGTCACGTTCCGCGGCCGTTGTTTGTCCCATGGTCGTCACCAACCAACGAACCCCGAACCGGTGACATGGACCATGGGAGAAGCGCCATGAACACGCAGCGGATCGTCATCCTCGGCGCCGGCTACACCGGCATGCTCGCCGCCGTGCGGCTGGCCCGGCGGACGCGCAAACTCGACACCAAGATCACCGTTGTCAACCCGTCCGCCCGGTTCACCGAGCGGCTGCGGATGCACCAGATCGCGGCGGGCCAGGAATTAGCCGACCACCGGATCCCGGTCCTGCTGGCGGGCACCGGCGTCGAATTCGTCCAGGGCTGGGCCACTTCCATCGACACGGTCGGACAGCGGGTCATCGTCGACGGCACCGCGGCCCTGCACTATGACACCCTCGTCTACGCCCTCGGCAGCAGCACCGATACCACCATCGTGCCCGGCGCCGCCGACCACGCCTGGACCCTGAACGATCCCCGTACCGCGCACCGTTTCTCCGAACGCCTCGCGGCGGCCGAAGCCGCCCGCGGCACCGTCGCGGTCTGTGGCGGCGGCCTGACCGGCATCGAGGCCGCGGCCGAAATCGCCGAGAACCACCCGGGGTTGAAGGTCACACTGATCAGCAGCACCGAGCCCGGCGCGATGATGGGCGAGCAGGCCCGCGCCTACCTGAACAAGGCGCTGGACCGGCTCGGTGTCGCACGCGAGGTCGGCAATGCCGTCACCAAGGTGCTGCCGGACGCAATCGAACTGGCCAACGGCGAACTGGTTCCCGCGGATCTGACTCTGTGGACTACTGGCGTCCGCGTGTCTCCACTGGCCGCCCAGGCGGGCATCGAAACCGACGCGCGCGGTCTGATTGTGGTCGACCCGACCCT
This sequence comes from Nocardia sp. NBC_01009, assembly GCF_045208035.1. Classification (NCBI taxonomy): domain Bacteria; kingdom Bacillati; phylum Actinomycetota; class Actinomycetes; order Mycobacteriales; family Nocardiaceae; genus Nocardia; species Nocardia sp. NBC_01009. The sequence goes on from NZ_CP108695.1 coordinate 3,813,713, forward strand.
ACGGTCGGTGTCGCACCCGAATATTCACGCCATCGGCGATGCTGCCGCGGTGCGCCAGGCTTGGGGCCAGGTCCACGGCACCTGCCAGTCCGGCATGCCGACCGCCGCATACACCGCCGACACCATCGCGCGGGCGCTGTGCGGCAAGAAGGTCGAGCCGTTCCGTTTCGGCTACTTCCATCAGCCGGTCAGCCTGGGACGCAAGGACGCGATCATCCAGTTCACCAAGGCCGACGACACTGCAGGCCGGTTCTACCTGACCGGTCGTGCCGCGGTGATCTACAAGGAAGCCGTCAGCAGCAGCCCGGTACCGACCTTCAAGATGAGCAAGAAGATGACGATGTCGGTGCAGCTGTCCAAGGGCGGCAAAGCCACCCGTGCGACAGCATGACGCCACGCATACCGCCCGCCGCACACCCTATGGCGGGCGGTAGGTTCACCTGACTTGTACGGCCTGAATACTCGGGGAGGTGGAACCGTCGATGGTCGACCGAACGCCGGCACAGGATCCCTTCATCGAACATCGGCGGCTGCTGTTCGCCACCGCCTACCGGATGCTGGGCACAGTCACCGATGCGGAGGACATCCTCCAGGACACCTGGTTGAAGTGGAACGACACCGATCAGTCGACCGTTCAGCATCCCAAGTCCTATCTGGTCCGCACGGTCACCAACCTGTCGTTGAATCGGCTGACCTCCGCCAAGGCCACCCGCGAAACCTACGTCGGCCCTTGGCTTCCCGAGCCTCTGCTGACCTCGCCGAATATCGCGGAGGAGACCGAGTTGGCCGACACCGTCTCCACCGCGATGCTGGTGGTGCTGGAAACCTTGAGCCCGGTCGAACGGGCGGTCTTCCTGCTGCGTGAGGTCTTCGGCTACACGCACGCCGAAATCGCCGACACCCTCGACAAGCCCGAGACCACGATCCGTCAGATCGCGCACCGGGCCAGGGCTCACGTGCAGTCCCGTCGTCCGCGGTTCGACACCGACAAGGCCGAGCGGGCGCACATCACCGACCAATTCATGGCCGCGTGCTCGGGCGGCGACCTCAACGCGCTGATGGATCTGCTGGCTCCCGATGTGACCGCGTGGTCCGACGGCGGCGGCGTGGTGACCGCGGCGCGGCGTCCATTGCACGGCCCCGACCATGTGGCCCGCTGGATCCTGGGCGTGCTGGCCAAACCGGTCGCGGTCGGTTTCGCCCTCGAATCCGCCGACATCAACGGCGAACTCGGTGCGCTCGCCCTCATCGGTGGAAACCCCGGCGCCGCCTTCACCTACGACATTGTCGACGGCCGGATCCAGAACCTCCGCTTCCAGGTCAATCCGCACAAGCTCAAGGGGTTGTACATGGGGACCGACACCCTCGGCTGAGGTACGGACGGCGGAAAACCGCCAGCCGCCTTACGATCTTGCGGTGACCAGCGAGACCACCGATACGAACGTGGAGGGGGGACAAGTCCGGGCTTCGACGCTGGAGCTCTTCTTCGACCTCGTCTTCGTCTTCACCATCACCCAATTGACCCACGTGTACACCCATCATCCCGGCTGGCAGGCGCTGGCTCAGGTAGCACTGCTGTTCGGTGTCATCTGGTGGATGTACAGCGGCTACGTCTGGCTCACCAACGAAGTGGCGCCGAGCAGCTCGTCCCGGCGGACCTGGCTATTGCTCGGAATGTTCGGGTTCTTCGTGCTCGCGCTGGCGATCCCGGACGCCTTCCATGGCACCGGCATCGCGTTCGGCCTCGGCTACGTCCTGGTCAATACCGTGCACACGGCGATGTTCTATTCGAGCGGCGGCGCCTCCGCGACGATCGCCATCAAGCGGATCGCGCCGCTGAACGCACTTGCTGCCGGGCTGGTGCTGGCCGGCGGTTTCGTGCACGACTGGGCCCAATACCTGTGCTGGGGACTGGCTTTCGCGGTCCAGATACTCAGCCCTTACCTGGTCGACACCGGCAACTTCGTGGTCAGGGCAAGTCACTTCTGCGAGCGGCACGGTCTGGTCGTCATCGTTGCCATCGGTGAGTCCGTCGTTGCCATCGGCGCCGGACTGGCGGGAGAGAAACTGACCGTCGCGCTGGTCGCGAATGTCGCGCTCGGTCTGGCGCTGGCCTATGTGCTGTGGTGGGCGTACTTCGGCATCGATGACGAGCGCGGCGAACACGCGCTCGGCGAGGTATCCGACCGGCAGCGCTCCACCGTTGCCGTCCTCGCGTACGGGTACGCGCTCTATCCGCTGCTGATCGGCATCATCGTGACCGCTGCGGGTATCAAGATGAGCATCGCGCACGGCAACGAGGTCGCCTCCGTCGCCACCGCGGCCGCGCTCTCCGGTGGTGTCGCCCTCTACTTCCTCGGGCAGTTCTTCTTCCGCCGCGCCCTACGTCTGCCGCGCTCGTGGTATCGCCTCGTCGCCGCTGCGGCGGTCGCGGCGACGATCCCGATCGGCGTCGCGTGGGTGGCATGGGCCCAGCTCGCCGCGCTCGTCGGCGTCGCCTACATCGCCGTGATCGCCGACGATCTGATCACCCTGCGCACCGGCCAGCACAGCGCCTACCTCTAGTCGGCGCACCCGAGTCCGTCCGGGCGAACCACGATCACCGTAGTTGTGGTGGTCGGATGCGGGGTCGCGGGCTGATCGGAGCGACCCGGTTCGGGACAATGGCCGCTGTGTGTGCCGATGAACTCGCTGTGGAACCGCCCGCCGCCGCGCGCCGATTGCTCGGCGCGACCCTCTGGTCGGGGCCGGTCGGGGTGCGGATCGTCGAGGTGGAGGCATACGGCGGAGATCCGACCGGGCCGTGGCCGGACCTCGCATCACATTCCGGGCGCGGGCGGACCAAGCGCAATGCGGTGATGTTCGGGCCCGCCGGGGTGCTGTACGTCTATCTCAGCTACGGCATGCACACCTGTGTCAATGTGACGAGCGGGCCGGACGGGACCGCGAGCGCGGTGCTGATCCGATCGGGCGAAGTAGTGGCCGGGCTGCAGACAGCACGCGCGCGCCGAACGACCGCACGTAGCGATGCCGACCTGGCGAAGGGACCGGGCAATCTCGGTAGCACGCTCGGAATCACGTTGGGCGACTACGGAACTCCACTGTTCGACCCGTCCTCGCCGATCCGGCTGGAACTGGCGGGCGCACTGAGCGCAGCCGAGATCGCCACCGGGCCACGCGTCGGCGTCAGGATGGCGGCCGAACAGGCGTGGCGATTCTGGCTGCCTGCCTCGACTGCGGTTTCGGTGTACCGCCGCAGCCCACGCGCACCGCGGATCGAGACGGGCTCCGGACCGGGATCGTATCGATGACCGGCGGGTCCTGACCCATTATGTCCGCGCCGTCTGCGGACCCTCAGCCAGGCATAAACCCAGGTACTGGCAAATTTTGGCGGCAGCGGTGAGTTTTTGCGGTGGCCACCGTCCTATCTGGTAGGCGCGCCACACCGACTCGAAGCCACCAGCAAAGGACCACCCGGATGACCACCATCGCCCACCCCGTCCAGTCCGCCACCGCCACTGTTGCGCCGAGCCGCACGCGCAACATCACCCTCTGGACCCTGCAGATCGTGCTCGGCCTGTTCTTCATCATCGCCTCGGCCGCACCGAAGTTCGTCGGGCAGCACGACGCCGTCGAGGTATACGCGGAGATCGGTTGGGGCCAGTGGTTCCGCTACGTGACCGGCGTCGTCGAGCTCGCAGGCGGCCTCGGCCTGCTGATCCCGCGACTGTCCGGATCCGCTGCGGCCGGCCTGTCGATCACCGTGGTGTGCGCCGCCGCGACCCAGGCCTTTCTGCTCGGCGCTCCGGCCATGGCGATCTTCCCGCTTGTCCTGTGCCCGGTGTTCGTGTGGATCGCCTGGAACCGCCGCGACAGCATCGCGGCCCTGCGGGTGACGCTGACCCGCTGAACAAAACCCGACTCGACCAACTGAACATCCGAGAGCGATCGGCGGACCGAGGTCCGCCGATCGCTCTCTTTCGAGGACGGCGCACGCCGGCGAAATCCACTCGACCTGCGCGGCACGCCCCGGCGAGACTGAGGCGAACGCGGGTCATCGGGATCCGTGCGGAAAGATGGGACAGCGTGAGCGGCGACATCATTGATGAACTGACCTGGCGCGGACTGATCGCACAGTCCACCGACCTGGATGCCCTGCGCTCGGCGCTGGCCGCCGACCGCCTGACCCTCTATGCCGGCTTCGATCCCACCGGCCCCAGCCTGCACGCCGGACACCTGGTGCCGCTGCTCGCGCTGCGCCGTTTCCAGCGGGCCGGTCATCGGCCGATCGTGTTGGCAGGCGGTGCCACCGGCCTCATCGGCGATCCGCGTGACGTCGGCGAACGGACCATGAACTCGTCCGACACAGTTGCGGACTGGGCCGAGCGGATCCGTTCCCAGCTCGAGCGTTTCGTCGACCTGGACGATTCACCGACCGGGGCGGTCATCGTCAACAACATGGAATGGACCGGGAACCTGTCGACCGTCGACTTCCTGCGCGATGTCGGCAAGCACTTCTCGGTGAACGTCATGCTGGCCCGCGACACCATCAAACGGCGCCTCGACGGCGAAGGCATCTCCTACACCGAGTTCAGTTACATGCTGTTGCAGGCCAACGACTACCTGCAGCTGCGCCGCGACTACAGCTGCATGCTGCAGGTCGGCGGCTCCGACCAGTGGGGCAACATCATCGCGGGCGTGGAACTGAACCGCAGGGTCGACAGCGCATCGGTGCACGCGCTGACCGTGCCGCTGGTGACCTCGGCCGACGGCAAGAAGTTCGGTAAGTCGACCGGCGGCGGCAGCCTGTGGCTCGACCCCGAGATGACCAGCCCCTACGCCTGGTACCAGTACTTCGTGAACACCGCCGATGCCGACGTCGTCCGCTACCTGCGCTGGTTCACCTTCTTGTCCGAGGAGGAGCTGGCCGAGCTGGAGACGGCGACGACCGAACGCCCGCATGCCAGGGAGGCGCAGCGCAAGCTCGCCGAGGAGATGACGACCCTGGTGCACGGGGAGGCGAACACCCGCGCCGTGCAGTTGGCGAGCCAGGCGCTGTTCGGTCGAGCGGATCTGCGTGAGTTGGACGAGGCGACGTTGGCCGCGGCACTGCGGGAAGCCGCCGTCGACGGCACGGTCGCCGAGGTTGTCGCGGGGGAGCCGAGCACAATCGTCGATCTTCTGGTGGCATCCGGACTGAGTGAGAGTCGTGGGGCGGCCCGTCGTGCGGTGAACGAAGGCGGCGCTTCGGTGAACAACGAGCGCATCTCGGATCTGGAATGGACCCCCTCCGATGCTGACTACCTGCACGGACGGTGGCTGGTGCTGCGCAGGGGAAAGCGCAACTTCGCAGGCGTACTACGGGCGGGCGCTTAAAGATCTTGGTGGCTTGAGTCACATCTGTGTAATTCGAGCCGGTTTTCCAGGTCGGTGCAGGTGCTCTGACCTGGGAAAACACCTCCGCTTCTTGGCGATTTGACGTAGCGTTTTCCGCCGCGTAACTTTATCCAAGTCAGAGCGACACGGACACCGACCCGGAGCCGAGAAGCCCAGCGGAAACGCTGAGCGGAGGCGAGGGAAACGAGGTAGGACGAGGAGCGCCTGACCGTCAGCAACATCGATCGAGCGAGCGGACTTGACTCCGACCGAACGATTGGCTAGGCTGGAAAAGTTGCCTCAGAGAGCCCCTGGAGAGAATCCGGGGAGGAACTGTGTGCGTGTGTTCTTTGAGAACTCAATAGTGTGTCGATGAATGTCAGTGCCAATTATTTAATTGGTTCCGGCCTTGCATACCCCCCGGTTGTAGGGTTGGACATTTAGTCAGCAAATCTTTTTGCTGGCGTTTTGTTTTGCTAGGTTTTCGGACTCTAGTTATTCTTCTGATTGCACCCTTTCGGGGTGTGGTTGTGAGTCTTCAACGGAGAGTTTGATCCTGGCTCAGGACGAACGCTGGCGGCGTGCTTAACACATGCAAGTCGAGCGGTAAGGCCCTTCGGGGTACACGAGCGGCGAACGGGTGAGTAACACGTGGGTGATCTGCCTCGCACTTCGGGATAAGCCTGGGAAACTGGGTCTAATACCGGATATGACCAAGAGCTGCATGGTTTTTGGTGGAAAGATTTATCGGTGCGAGATGGGCCCGCGGCCTATCAGCTTGTTGGTGGGGTAACGGCCTACCAAGGCGACGACGGGTAGCCGACCTGAGAGGGTGACCGGCCACACTGGGACTGAGACACGGCCCAGACTCCTACGGGAGGCAGCAGTGGGGAATATTGCACAATGGGCGAAAGCCTGATGCAGCGACGCCGCGTGAGGGATGACGGCCTTCGGGTTGTAAACCTCTTTCGACAGGGACGAAGCGCAAGTGACGGTACCTGTAGAAGAAGCACCGGCCAACTACGTGCCAGCAGCCGCGGTAATACGTAGGGTGCGAGCGTTGTCCGGAATTACTGGGCGTAAAGAGCTTGTAGGCGGTTTGTCGCGTCTTCTGTGAAAACTTGGGGCTCAACCTTAAGCTTGCAGGCGATACGGGCAGACTAGAGTACTTCAGGGGAGACTGGAATTCCTGGTGTAGCGGTGAAATGCGCAGATATCAGGAGGAACACCGGTGGCGAAGGCGGGTCTCTGGGAAGTAACTGACGCTGAGAAGCGAAAGCGTGGGTAGCGAACAGGATTAGATACCCTGGTAGTCCACGCCGTAAACGGTGGGTACTAGGTGTGGGTTTCCTTCCACGGGATCCGTGCCGTAGCTAACGCATTAAGTACCCCGCCTGGGGAGTACGGCCGCAAGGCTAAAACTCAAAGGAATTGACGGGGGCCCGCACAAGCGGCGGAGCATGTGGATTAATTCGATGCAACGCGAAGAACCTTACCTGGGTTTGACATACACCGGAAACCTGCAGAGATGTAGGCCCCCTTGTGGTCGGTGTACAGGTGGTGCATGGCTGTCGTCAGCTCGTGTCGTGAGATGTTGGGTTAAGTCCCGCAACGAGCGCAACCCTTATCTTATGTTGCCAGCGCGTAATGGCGGGGACTCGTGAGAGACTGCCGGGGTCAACTCGGAGGAAGGTGGGGACGACGTCAAGTCATCATGCCCCTTATGTCCAGGGCTTCACACATGCTACAATGGCCGGTACAGAGGGCTGCGATACCGTGAGGTGGAGCGAATCCCTTAAAGCCGGTCTCAGTTCGGATCGGGGTCTGCAACTCGACCCCGTGAAGTTGGAGTCGCTAGTAATCGCAGATCAGCAACGCTGCGGTGAATACGTTCCCGGGCCTTGTACACACCGCCCGTCACGTCATGAAAGTCGGTAACACCCGAAGCCGGTGGCCTAACCCTTGTGGAGGGAGCCGTCGAAGGTGGGATTGGCGATTGGGACGAAGTCGTAACAAGGTAGCCGTACCGGAAGGTGCGGCTGGATCACCTCCTTTCTAAGGAGCACTTCTGCATCGCACCCCGAAGAGTCGGGGATGGTAAACGTTGATGCCAGAGACCGTTTAGTTCCCGTATGTGGAGCTGCGGACGCTCATGGGTGGAACGCTGACAAGCTCTCCCGCATTGTGGTCGGTCCTTCAGTGGCCGGTCCCGCGGTTGATATATCGACACACTGTTGGGTCCTGAGAGAACACGCGAGTGTTTCCTCTTAGGCAAGATAACGATCCGGTTCGGGCTTCACGCAGACCGCACTTGTGTAAATGAGTGGGCATGGTGGTGGTTCGGTTCGTACTGGGTGTGTTGTTTGAGAACTGCACAGTGGACGCGAGCATCTTTGTTAGTAAGTGTTTAAGAGCGTACGGTGGATGCCTTGGCACCAGGAGCCGATGAAGGACGTAGGAGGCTGCGATAAGCCTCGGGGAGCTGTCAACCGAGCTGAGATCCGAGGATTTCCGAATGGGGAAACCCAGCACGAGTGATGTCGTGTTACCCGCATCTGAATATATAGGGTGTGTGGAGGGAACGTGGGGAAGTGAAACATCTCAGTACCCACAGGAAGAGAAAACAACAGTGATTCCGTGAGTAGTGGCGAGCGAAAGCGGATGAGGCTAAACCATGTGGATGTGATAGCCGGCAGGCGTTGTCCATGTGGGGTAGTGGGGCTCATTTTCTTATCACTGCCGTGATGAGCGAGAGTTAGAAACCGTTGGGTTAGTCGAAGTGGTCTGGAACGGCCTGTCGTAGAGGGTGAGAATCCCGTAGACGAAAACCTGGCGGCTCTCGTAGTGAGTGCCCGAGTAGCAGCGGGCCCGTGAAATCTGCTGTGAATCTGCCGGGACCACCCGGTAAGCCTGAATACTCCCTGGTGACCGATAGCGGACTAGTACCGTGAGGGAAAGGTGAAAAGTACCCCGGGAGGGGAGTGAAATAGTACCTGAAACCGTGCGCTTACAATCCGTCAGGGCCTGCGCCAACTTCGGTTGGGTGGGTGATGGCGTGCCTTTTGAAGAATGAGCCTGCGAGTTAGTGGCATGTGGCGAGGTTAACCCGTGTGGGGTAGCCGTAGCGAAAGCGAGTCCGAATAGGGCGTTTCCAGTCGCATGTTCTAGACCCGAAGCGGAGTGATCTACCCATGGCCAGGGTGAAGCGACGGTAAGACGTCGTGGAGGCCCGAACCCACTTAGGTTGAAAACTGAGGGGATGAGCTGTGGGTAGGGGTGAAAGGCCAATCAAACTCCGTGATAGCTGGTTCTCCCCGAAATGCATTTAGGTGCAGCGTCGCGTGTTTCACACCGGAGGTAGAGCTACTGGATGGTCTAGGGGGCCTACAAGCTTACCGAAATCAGCCAAACTCCGAATGCCGGTGTGTGAGAGCGCGGCAGTGAGACTGCGGGGGATAAGCTTCGTAGTCGAGAGGGAAACAGCCCAGATCGCCGGCTAAGGCCCCTAAGCGTGTACTAAGTGGAAAAGGATGTGGGGTCGCGAAGACAACCAGGAGGTTGGCTTAGAAGCAGCCACCCTTGAAAGAGTGCGTAATAGCTCACTGGTCAAGTGATCCTGCGCCGACAATGTAGCGGGGCTCAAGTACACCGCCGAAGCCGCGGCATTCACACAATACATCCGCCATTCCCTGCGGGGGGTGGTGCAGTGGTGTGGATGGGTAGGGGAGCGTCCTGTAGCCAGGGAAGCGGCGGAGTGATCCAGCCGTGGAGGCTACGGGAGTGAGAATGCAGGCATGAGTAGCGAAAGACGAGTGAGAAACTCGTCCGCCGAATGACCAAGGGTTCCTGGGCCAGGTTAATCCGCCCAGGGTGAGTCGGGACCTAAGGCGAGGCCGACAGGCGTAGTCGATGGACAACGGGTTGATATTCCCGTACCCGTGTATCCGCGCCCATGATGAATCAGTTGTGCTAAGTGTCCTGAACTTCCGAGAAGACCTTCGGGTCTCGAGTGGAGGGATGCACATGACCCCGGCTGGTAGTAGTCAAGCGATGGGGTGACGCAGGAAGGTAGCTGGGCCAGTCAGTGGTTGTACTGGTGTAAGCCTGTAGGGCGTTGTGTAGGCAAATCCGCACAGCATGTGCCTGAGAGGTGATGCGTAGCCGATTGAGGCGAATTCAGTGATCCTATGCTGCCGAGAAAAGCCTCTAGTGAGTTGGTACACGGCCCGTACCCCAAACCGACACAGGTGGTCAGGTAGAGAATACTAAGGCGATCGAGAGAACTGTGGTTAAGGAACTCGGCAAAATGCCCCCGTAACTTCGGGAGAAGGGGGACCCGGTCTGGTGATGAGATTTACTCTCGGAGCTGGGTTGGGTCGCAGAGACCAGAGAGAAGCGACTGTTTACTAAAAACACAGGTCCGTGCGAAGTCGTAAGACGATGTATACGGACTGACGCCTGCCCGGTGCCGGAAGGTTAAGAGGACCGGTTAGCGCTTCGGCGCGAAGCTGAGAATTTAAGCCCCGGTAAACGGCGGTGGTAACTATAACCATCCTAAGGTAGCGAAATTCCTTGTCGGGTAAGTTCCGACCTGCACGAATGGCGTAACGACTTCTCTGCTGTCTCAACCACAGACTCGGCGAAATTGCATTACGAGTAAAGATGCTCGTTACGCGCGGCAGGACGAAAAGACCCCGGGACCTTCACTATAGCTTGGTATTGGTGTTCGGTACGGTTTGTGTAGGATAGGTGGGAGACTGTGAAGCGGGCACGCCAGTGTTTGTGGAGTCATCGTTGAAATACCACTCTGATCGTATTGGACCTCTAACCTCGGACCATGATCTGGTTCAGGGACAGTGCCTGGTGGGTAGTTTAACTGGGGCGGTTGCCTCCTAAAATGTAACGGAGGCGCCCAAAGGTTCCCTCAGCCTGGTTGGCAATCAGGTGTCGAGTGCAAGTGCACAAGGGAGCTTGACTGTGAGAGCGACAGCTCGAGCAGGGACGAAAGTCGGGACTAGTGATCCGGCACCGGCAAGTGGAAGCGGTGTCGCTCAACGGATAAAAGGTACCCCGGGGATAACAGGCTGATCTTCCCCAAGAGTCCATATCGACGGGATGGTTTGGCACCTCGATGTCGGCTCGTCGCATCCTGGGGCTGGAGTAGGTCCCAAGGGTTGGGCTGTTCGCCCATTAAAGCGGCACGCGAGCTGGGTTTAGAACGTCGTGAGACAGTTCGGTCTCTATCCGCCGCGCGCGTCAGAAACTTGAGGAAGGCTGTCCCTAGTACGAGAGGACCGGGACGGACGAACCTCTGGTGTGCCAGTTGTTCCGCCAGGAGCACTGCTGGTTAGCTACGTTCGGAAGGGATAACCGCTGAAAGCATCTAAGCGGGAAGCCTGTTCCAAGATGAGGTTTCTCACCACCTTGAGTGGTTAAGGCCCCCCACAGACCATGGGGTTGATAGGCCAGAACTGGAAGCTCGGTAACGGGTGTAGGTGACTGGTACTAATCGGCCGAGGACTTACCAACGAAGAGGCTACGCGTCCACTGTGCGGTATCTGAAACAATACACAGATACAGAAGCACCTTGATGAAGCAGATTGTTTTCTGTTTTTGATGGTGTGCTCTCTGTGTGGATAGTTTCATAGAGTTACGGCGGCCATAGCGGCAGGGAAACGCCCGGTCCCATTCCGAACCCGGAAGCTAAGCCTGCCAGCGCCGATGGTACTGCACTCGACAGGGTGTGGGAGAGTAGGACACCGCCGGAACATCATTCGCGATAGGGGACCCAGATTCTGGGTCCCCTATCGGCGTTTGGGCACCTTGCCTGCCCATCGCACGCCTCCGCGTCCATGCCCCACCATCGACACGTGATTCAATTTGTGGGGCCCCCGACCACTTTTTGGAACCTAGAAAGGGATCACCGTGTCGGAACAGAACGACAACCGGAAGTCCTTCCGGCGTGACACCCCCGCCTCTGGTTCCGGCCAGCGTGGTGCAGGCGGCGAGCGCCCTGCACGTGGTGGCGATGGCGACTCGTCCTCGAACCGCCCTGAGCGGGATCGCACCGGCGGCCAGGGCTCGGACCAGCGTGGCGGATTCAAACGAAGCGGCGATTCCGGCCAGCGTGGTGGATTCAACCGGAGCAACGACTCCGGAGGCTCCAGCCAGCGAGGTGACTCCGCGGGCGGCTTCAAGCGCCGCGAGGATTCGGGCGAGCGTGGCGGTTTCAATCGCAGCGGTGGTTCCGGCCCGCGCAGCGGCTCCAACAATCGAGGTGGAATCAACCGACGAGATGATTCCGGCCCGCGTGGGGGATCAGGCGAGCGTGGCGGTTTCAACCGTGGAGGCGACTCCGGCCAGCCAGGCGGGTCCAATCGCGGTGGTGAATCCGGCGGCCGTGGCGGTTTCAATCGTGGCGGTGACTCCGGCCAGCGTGGTGGTTTCAATCGTGGCGGTGATTCCGGTGAACGTGGCGGCTTCAATCGCGGTGGCGACTCGGGCCAGCGCGGCGGTTTCAACCGTGGCAGTGGTGATTCGGGTGAGCACGGTGGCTCCGGCGACCGGGGCGGTTTCAATCGTGGCGGTGATTCGGGCCAGCGCGGCGGTTTCAATCGGGGTGGTGATTCACGAGGCGGGTCCGCTGACCGTGGGGCCAACCGCCCTGATTCCGGTCAGCGGGGTGGTTTCAAGCGCAGAGATTCCGGTGAGCGTGCAGGCTTCGGACGGTCCGGCGAGCGTGGCGGATCGGATCGCGGGTCTTTTCAGCGTGGGGATGGACCGTCGGAGGACCGTCGTCGTGGTGGCGAGGGTGCGCGCGCAGGAGGCGGCGGCCAGTCGGCGGATCGACGCCCGCCGCGGCCCGAGGAGCCGGATCTGCCGGACGACATCCAGGCATCAGATCTCGAACCTGCAGTCCGACGTGACCTGCTGAGCTTGGACAAGACCAATGCAGAAGCCGTCGCCCGCCACCTGGTCATGGCGGCCCGACTGATCGACGACGACCCCGGCCTGGCGCTGGCACACGCCCGTGCAGCACGGCAACGCGCAGGCCGCATTGCCGTGGTTCGCGAAACCGCGGGTGTGACTGCCTACCACGCGGGTGAGTGGGCCGAGGCGCTCTCCGAGCTGCGAACCGCCCGCCGGATGTCCGGTGGATCCGGTCTGCTCGCGGTGATGGCGGACTGTGAACGCGGTCTCGGCCGACCCGAGCGTGCGATCGAACTCGGCCGCAGCGACGAGGCCCGCGCCCTGAGCGGCGATGAGGCCAGTGAGCTGCGCATTGTGGTTGCCGGCGCCCGTATGGACCTCGGTCAGTACGACCAGGCCGTGGTCACCTTGCAGACTTCCGATCTGGACCCGTCCCGCACCGGCTCGGCCGCCGCCCGGCTGTTCTATGCCTACGCCGACGCACTTGTCGCGGCGGGCCGGACCGACGACGGACTCACCTGGTTCCTCAACGCCGCCTCCGCCGACCTGGACGGCGAGACCGACGCCGAAGACCGCGCGGCCGAATTGACCGGCGAGACCGACCTCTGACCGTGGGATCGGTGCGCGCTACGGAACTGTCGGGCGAGACCGGCTCTCGAGTGCCGTCACAGTGCCATGAGCTGACCGGCACCGCAAGCGTCCGCGCGCCGGCGGGCGCAGAGCGGAACCGCCCGCCTATTCGAGCGTCTGAGCGCCGCCGGAGTGGAATGCGGAACTGACCAGCTGTACAGACTCGTGAATGCTGGTGGACTGCAGCGCGACACTGTTCGGCGACTCGGGCTTCTCAGCGCCGCTGGAGTGCGTTACGGAGCCGCGCGGCAACTCCGGCTTCCGAAGTTGCCGGAGCGAACCGCGGATCTGATATTCGGGACAGACTTCCGGGTGCCGGCGGAGTGCACCGCAGCGGCACAGGTTTGTGAGTGCGGTACGAAGCTGTTCGGCGGCTCGGTATTCTCAGCGTCGTCGGAGTCCGTGCAGAGCTGTTCGGCGACTCCTCCTCACGAAGCGGTCGGAGTTGTGTCTATCGGAGCACCGACACAGGCTGCCGGGTGTCGTCGGAGTGCCGCGCCGAATCGACCAGCGGCGGAGGCTTGTGAGTACTGGTGGAGTGCTGATCGGAATGTTCTGGCGAGATCGGATTGCGAGCGCAGGCGGAGTCCAGTAGTGCAGGTGGAACCTTGGTCGGCCCACGATGATCTGGCTGCCGCGAAAGCGCTGATATTCGAGCCTCTCGAGCTCGATTGTTCTGTGCCGGTAGTCGAACCGGAGAGCGTCGAGTATGCGGCACACTCTTTCACGGTGGGCGGCCGGTCGGTGCGGTTTCGAGTAGGCAAATCGACACCGACGAAAGTCGGTCAGTTCGTCACCGTGTGGCAGCGCGGGGTGGGCGGACCGATCCGGCCGTTCGATGTCGCCGATCGCGTCGAGCTGTTCGTCATCAGTACCCGCACCGGAAGCCACTTCGGCCAATTCATTTTTCCTGGCACCGTGTTGTGTGCGAAAGATATTGTCTCTATTGACGGTTCGGGTGGTAAGCGCGGGTTTCGGATCTATCCGCCGTGGGCGGACACCACGAACCGTCAGGCCCGTGCCACACAGGCGTGGCAGCTGGAGTACTTCCTGCACGTGCAGCCGGGCGAGTTCGTGGATCTCGCTCGGGCACGGTTGCTCTACGGCCGGCCGTGACCGGCGACGACGGCCGTTCTTTGTTGTCGAGCGGTGGGCGTAGTGTGCTGTGTGCTTCCGGGAGCTGCGGCCGCGTGCCGACCCGCGAAGCAGATCGCCGGGCAATGGAGCATGGGCGAAGAGTTCGGCAAGGGCTGCCGACGGTGACATGGAGTGAGAGTGGTGTGAAGCGGCTACGAGATCGCTACGAAGCCCTACTGCTGGATCTGGACGGCACGCTGTACCGCGGACCCGAGGTGATCGAGGGCGCCCCCGAGGCACTGACGAATTCCGGCGTGCCGCAACGGCTCGTCTACGTCACGAACAATGCGAGCCGAGGGCCGGACGCGGTCGCCCAGCACCTGGCCGAACTCGGTTTCCCCACGACGACCGACGATGTCGTGACCAGTGCGCAGGCGGCGGCCAGGCTGCTCGCGGAGCGACTCGAATCCGGCGCGACCGTCTTGATCGTCGGCACCGATGATCTCGCCGCGGAGGTGAATGCCGTCGGTCTGCGTTCGGTCCGCCGCTTCAATGGCACCACGCCCGATGCTGTCGTACAAGGACATTCGCCGACGACCGCCTGGCCGGATCTGGCCGAGGCGGCCTACGCGCTGAGCGCTGACGCTCTGTGGGTTGCCGCTAATACCGACAAGACTTTGCCGAACGAGCGTGGACTCGCGCCGGGCAACGGCGCCATGGTCGCGGCCCTGCGAGCGGCTTCCGGTCGTGCGCCACTGGTGGCGGGCAAGCCTTACGCGCCGCTCATGGAGGACGCCTTGGTGCGGGCGGGCACCCGCAGCGCGCTGGTCGTGGGCGACCGCCTCGACACCGACATCGAGGGCGCCAACCGGGTCGGCCTCGATTCGCTGCTGGTCCTGACGGGCGTGAGCACCCTCGATGAGCTGCGCAACGCTCCCGCTGACCTGATCCCGACCTATGTGTCGGAATCGCTGGACGCATTGAATCACCCGCCCGTGGCAGACGAACCGGACCTGGCCGCGACCGACTTGGTCGCCGACTTGACCGCACGCCTGCGGCGCAACCCAGGACGAGCCGTGACGGTGCGCGCGTCCGGTTCGGAAATCCGATAGCGTTGACATCACGATGAGTACTCCGATGCCCCGACCGTATGGACCCGGTATGAACGGCCCCGGCTCGAACGGACCCCGCCCGGGGGTCCCGATGCCGGGCCAGCATCTGCCTGGCGCACAAGGGCGCCCGGAACCGGCCGATCCCGCTCGGATTCGCGCCGATGTCGAGATCCTGCTTGCCGAGCTCGGTTCGCGTGCCGGTCAGCCCGAGGGCGCCGAAACCGGCACCGACATCACGCGGCGGGCACGCATCCTGGAGCAGGCACATGAGGTGCTGGTTCAGGCCTTGGCCACGGTGGACAAGATCTGAGGTGGCCAGGCGCGCGCGGGTGGACGCCGAACTGGTTCGCCGCGGGTTGGCGAGATCGCGGGAACACGCGGTCGAGCTGATCGGCGCGGGCCGCGTCCTGATAGCTGGAACGGTCGCGGTGAAACCGGCGACGGCCGTCGAAACGGGCACCCCGCTGGTGGTGCGCGACGAACCCGACGAGGTGTCATGGGCTTCGCGCGGTGCGCACAAGCTCCTGGGCGCGCTCGAAGCGTTCGAACCCGAGGGTTTGACGATCGCCGGTAAGCGCTGTCTGGACGCGGGCGCCTCGACCGGTGGCTTCACCGATGTCTTGCTCTCCAAACACGCACGCGAGGTCGTCGCCGTGGATGTCGGCTATGGCCAGCTGATCTGGCGGCTGCAGAACGATGAACGGGTGCGGGTTTTCGATCGCACCAACGTCCGCAGCGTGACCCCCGAATCGATCGGTGGCACGGTGGAGCTTGTGGTGGGCGATCTGTCGTTCATCTCCCTCGGCTTGGTGCTGCCTGCGCTCGCCGCCTGTTCTGCGCTGGGCGCAGACCTGCTGCCGATGGTGAAACCCCAGTTCGAAGTGGGAAAAGAACGGGTGGGTTCCGGCGGTGTTGTGCGCGATCCGGCTTTGCGTGCCGAAGTGGTGCGCGATGTCGCGGCCGCGGCCGCGGGGTTGGGGCTGTGCACTCGAGCGGTGGTTGCCAGCCCGCTGCCCGGCCCGTCGGGCAATGTCGAATACTTTCTGTGGCTGCGTAAAGACGGGCAGTTCGAGTACGACGGCGAGCAGGTCGCGGCCCTCGTCGAGCGTGCGGTTGAGGAGGGTCCACAGTGAACGCGCAGGCGCCGGACGAGTCCGGTGGCCGGGAGATTCTGCTGGTTTCGCATCCCGGCCGCGCGGAGATCATCGAAACCGCCCATCGGGTGGCCAAGATCTTCGCTGATGCCAGGATCGGGCTGCGGGTGCTCGCCGATGAGGCGGAAGGCACCCGGTTCGATGTTGATCTCGATTGTGAGGCCTCGGGGCCAGGCTCTTCGGCGGTGGCAGCGCCCGGCGGTTATCCGGTCCGGGTGGTCGAGCACTGCCCGGATGCGGCGGTGGGTTGTGAGATGGTGCTCGTCCTCGGTGGTGACGGCACTTTCCTGCGTGCCGCCGAGCTGGCACGGCCCGCCGCGGTGCCGGTGCTGGGAATCAATCTGGGCCGCATCGGTTTCCTCACCGAGGCCGAGGCAGAGCATCTGGACGAGGCGTTGGCCCAGGTGGTCCGCAAGGATTACCGCATCGAGGATCGGATGACGATCGACGTCACCGTCCGTGTGGATGACGAGATCGTCGAAACCGGTTGGGCGTTGAACGAAGCAAGTATCGAGAATGCTGCGCGGATGGGCGTGCTCGAGGTGGTGATGGAGGTCGACGGACGTCCGGTGTCGCAGTTCGGCTGTGACGGCATCCTGATCTCGACGCCCACCGGTTCGACCGCGTACGCGTTCTCCGCGGGCGGTCCGGTGGTGTGGCCGGAACTCGAAGCGCTGCTGGTGATTCCGAGCAATGCGCATGCCCTGTTTGCGCGCCCGCTGGTGACGAGCCCCGAGTCGCGTATCGCCGTGGAATCCGTTGCGACGGGACATGATGCGATAGTTTTCCTCGACGGCAGGCGTACCCTCGCGCTGCCGAAGGGCGGGCGGGTCGAAGCGGTCCGCGGCGCCGTGCCGGTGCGCTGGGTGCGGTTGGATTCCGCGCCTTTCGCGGATCGGATGGTGCGCAAGTTCCAATTGCCCGTGACAGGCTGGCGTGGCCGACGGCGAACGGAGAGCACACGTGCTGACAGAGATCAGGATTGATGGCCTTGGCGTTATCTCGACCGCCACTGCGCAATTCCATGAGGGTCTGACAGTTCTCACCGGTGAAACAGGTGCGGGCAAGACCATGGTGGTCACGAGCCTGCACCTGCTCAGCGGCGCGCGGGCCGATGCGGGCCGGGTGCGGCTCGGTGCCGCGCGCGCCGTGGTGGAGGGGCGCTTCACCGTGGACGACGTCAATGATGCCGCGCGCGCCGAGGTCGGGAAGGTGCTGGAATCGGCTGCGGCAGAGGCCGATGACGACGGCAGCATCATCGCGATCAGGACAGTCGGCAGTGATGGTCGTTCGCGCGCCCATCTCGGTGGCCGCGGTGTGCCCGCCGCGGTGCTCGCCGACTTCACCGCCCCACTGCTCACCGTGCACGGCCAGAACGACCAACTGCGGCTGCAGCGCCCGGACCAGCAGTTGTCCGCGCTGGATCAGTTCGCCGCCGACACGGTCGGACCGTTGCTGCGCAAGTATCAGGTGCACCGGCGGTCCTGGCTCGATGCCCGCACCGAACTGATCGAACGCACCGCGCGCAGTAGAGAACTCGCGCTGGAGGCCGACCGGCTCAAGCATTCGCTCACCGAAATCGATGCCATCGCACCGGAGCCCGGTGAGGATGTGCGCATCGTGGACGAGGTGCGCAGGCTGAGCGACCTGGATTCCCTGCGCGAGGCGGCCGTGACAGCGCATGACGCACTGGCCGGTTCCCCGGATTCGCCCGAAGACGGTTCGGGCGCACTGGAATTGCTCGGTGTGGCGCGGGCCCGGGTGGAATCGGCCGACGACCCCGCATTGACCGCCCTCGCGCCCCGGCTGGAGGAGGCCATCGCGCTGGTAGTCGATCTGACCACCGAACTCAGCGGCTATCTTTCGGACCTGCCGTCGGATCCTGGGGCACTGGACTCGCTGCTCACCAGGCAGGCCGAACTCAAGACGCTCACCCGCAAATACGCCCCCGACGTCGACGGGGTGATCGCATGGGCGGATGAGTCGCGCACCCGGCTCGGCTCGCTCGATGTTTCGGAAGAGGCGTTGACTGCCTTGGCCGCCGAAGTAGACATCGCCGCCGAGCGTGTCCGGGAGGCGGCGCGCAAGCTGACGGCCGCGCGGACCAAGTCGGCGGGCAAGCTCGCCGCCGCGGTGAGCGCCGAACTGGGCGGGCTGGCAATGGGTAAAGCGCGGCTCGAGGTCGAGGTGCGCCCGGTGCCGGCGAGCCCACAGGATTCCGCGCCGCTGACGGTCGACGGAAAAGAGCTGCACGCAGGATCATCCGGCGTAGACGAGGTGGAGTTCCGGCTGTCCGCGTATTCCGGCGCGCAGTCGCTGCCCTTGAGTAAGAGCGCGTCCGGTGGTGA
This sequence comes from Nocardia sp. NBC_01009, assembly GCF_045208035.1. Classification (NCBI taxonomy): domain Bacteria; kingdom Bacillati; phylum Actinomycetota; class Actinomycetes; order Mycobacteriales; family Nocardiaceae; genus Nocardia; species Nocardia sp. NBC_01009. The sequence continues at coordinate 3,832,340 of NZ_CP108695.1, forward strand.
ACTCTCGCGCGTGATGTTGGCCCTCGAAGTGGTGCTCGCCAGTTCCGACCACGGCGCGACGATGGTGTTCGACGAGGTCGATGCCGGCGTCGGCGGCCGGGCCGCGGTGGAGATCGGCCGCAGGCTCGCTCGTCTCGCCCGCACCCATCAGGTGATCGTGGTGACCCACTTGCCGCAGGTCGCCGCGTTCGCCGACACGCACCTGGTGGTGGACAAGTCCGACGACGGCAAGGGCAAGGTCAACAGTGGTGTTCGCGCGCTCACGAAAGATGAGCGAGTGATCGAATTGGCTCGCATGCTGGCAGGGCTCGACGACACCGAGACCGGGCGAGCCCACGCGGAAGAGCTCCTCGAGACCGCCCGCTCCGAACGCGCGTCGGCCTGACAGCCGCCTGGTGCGTCTGGATGTGCACCCCTGGGATCGCCAGCGGTCGCGGATCCCAGAAGGGGTGCGGTTACCAGTTCAGCGCACGGCCTTCTGGGCGCCGCGGATGAACTGGGAGATGAGGTTGCGCAGGCCGAACTCCAGGATCTTGGACGGCACAGGCAAGCTCGGCTCGGATTCCATCGTGTAGGACACCAGGGTTCCGTTGGCGGCGTCGGTGAAGGTGACGACTCCGACGTGCCGCTTCACCGGAGCGCCCTTGACGATCTTGTATTCCAAGCGTTCGCCCGGCACCAGCTTGGTGATCTCTTCGGTGACGCCGAGCGGGCCGACGCCGATCAGGTGCTGCGCACCGACGCCTTCACGCTCGGTCAGTCCTGGCTTGGTCAGCTTGATCTGGACCGGCAGGTAGGGACTGATGCTCTCGCGTTCGGCGAAAAGCCGGTACACGACCTCGCGCGGGGCGGCGATGACAGCGTCGACGGTGGTGCTGGCCATAAATGTCTCCTCTTCGAGATATCTGTGACCCGCAGCATACGGGTACTTCGGTCGGTTGTTGCGGTGCGGCAGGCGGATGTGGACCCCGTGTCGACCAGCGCCGAGGCCGACCACACTCAGCGCCCCGGTGAGCTGCTCGGCCGTGGTCTGGATGATCGCCCGTACAGCTGAAGCCTGCCATCGGTCGACGTGGCCGTCGACGTGTTCCGCGCGATGCGCTGGCTGGTATCACAGTGACGAATGTGACCGATGACTCGGCGCGCCTCCACCAATGGTTGAGGGTTGGCGGCCATTATCGGGCCCATGAAGATGTTGGCGTTGTTGTCGAGGAATACCGAAACGCTGCCAGGGCTCACCGGCATCGCCCGGGTCGACCGCAACACCCGGCGTCTGCTCGAGCGGGTCGGGCCCGGTGATGTGGTGGTGCTGGACGAGATGGATCTGGATCGGCTCACCGCCGATCGGCTCGTCGAGGCTGGGGTGGTCGCGGTGGTGAATACCTCGCCGTCGATTTCTGGTCGTTATCCGAATCTCGGCCCGGAAGTGTTGGTGGCCAACGGCATACTACTGCTGGACACGGTGAGCTCGGATGCGTTCAGCAAAATCAAGGACGGTGCGAAGGTTCGCGTCAACGAGGGCATCGTCTACGCGGACAAGCTGACCAGGAAAGAGCCCGAGGTCCTCGTCGAGGGCATCGAACTGACCGAAGCCGGCATTACCGACCGGATGATCGAGGCCCGCAACGGTCTCGCCGATCACCTCGAGGCGTTCGCGGGCAATACCATCGAGTTCTTCCGCACCGAGAGCGCGCTGCTGATCGATGGCATCGGCGTTCCGGAACTCGACCTGGCGATGAAGCATCGGCACGTCGTCGTGGTGGCCGACGGTCCCGACCACGCGGACGATCTGAAGGCGCTCAAGCCCTTCATCAAGGAGTACGCGCCGATCATGGTCGGTGTCGGCCGCGGCGCGGACACCTGCATGAAGCAGGGCTACCGGCCCGACCTCATCGTCGGCGATCCGGACGAAATCACCACCAGCACCTTGAAATCCGGCGCCGAAGTGATTCTGCCCGCGGAAACCGACGGCCACGCCAAGGGCTTGGAGCGCATTCAGGATCTCGGTATCGGGGCGACGACCTTCCCCTCGTCGGGCTCGCCTGCCGACCTGGCGTTGTTGCTGGCCCACCATCACGGCGCGTCGCTGATCGTGACCGCGGGCGCCGCCGCATCGCTGGACGACTTCTTCGATCGCGGCCGCCGCGACAGCAACCCGGCCACGTTCCTCACCCGGCTCAAGGTCGGTACCAAGCTGATGGACGCCAAAGCCGTTGCCACGCTGTATCGCAACCGTGTGTCCGGCATCGCGATCGCGATGATCGTGCTCGCCGCGCTGATCGCGGTGATCGTCGCGATGCTCGCCTCCCACATGGGCGGCGAGGTGCTCGATTGGGCCATCGACACCTGGAACCGCTTCGCGCTATGGGCGCAGGGCCTGGTCGACAAATGATCGGGCGAAAGACTGCACAGGAAAGGCTGATGAGACACCATCGCGCAGTTCTCATCAGCCCGGCCGGGGGTGGATGTACCGCAGAAACCCAGGAGCGTCGATGATTTCGCTACGCCTGCACGCAGTTTCTCTCGTCGCGATCTTCCTAGCGCTGGCCGTCGGCGTGGTGCTCGGCTCGCAGACTGTGGCGGCGGATCTGCTGCACGGGTTGCGTGCGGACAAGACCGATCTGCGCAATCAGGTCGACACCATCTCCGAACAGAACCGCCGACTAACCGACGAACTGAACGCCGCCGATCGTTTCACCGCAGGCTCAGCGGGCCGGATCCTCACAGGCACCCTCATCGACCGCCGCGTTGTGGTGTTCACCACCCCCGACGCCGACCCTACCGACATCGAAGCCGTCACCATGGGCCTGGACACCTCCGGTGCCACAGTGACAGGCAAGATCGCACTCACCGACGCCTTCCTCGACACCACCGAGGGTGACCGGCTGCGCACCACCCTCACCAATGTCATCCCCGCGGGCGCTCAGTTGCGCAGTGGAGCGGTCGATCAGGGCAGCATGGCGGGCGATCTGCTCGGCCTCGTGCTGCTGCTCGATCCCGCGAACTCGCAACCCCGCAGCACCCCGCAGGAGTTGAGCTTGGCGCTGGAGACGCTGCGCGGGGGCGGCTTCCTCGCCTACGGCGATACTCCGGTCGACCCGGCGCAACTCGCGGTCGTCATCACCGGCGACGGCGCTCGCTCCAACGAGAACGGTCAGGGCTCGAACATTGCCCGTTTCGCAGGAGCCCTCCGTGGCCGTAGTGCGGGCGCGGTCCTGGCCGGCCGCTCCGGAGCCGCAGACGAACCGGGCCCCATCGCCGCCATTCGCTCCGACGCGGCCCTGGCCACCACCGTCACCACCGTCGACAACCTCGACCGGGAAATCGGCCGGGTCACCACCGTCCTCGGCCTCAGCGAGCAACTGAACGGCGGCGCGGGCCGGTACGGCACCGGCACCAAGGCGAATTCCCTCACCCTCGTCGCCCTGCCGCACTGACCGCTCTTGCGAAGGTTCGACCAATGCGTGCTCCGCGATACCGTGGCCGTGCCGAGGCGACCTCTCTCACAGTCGCAGTCTGGGTGAATCGGTGTGGTGACGCGGCTTCGGACAGATGCACCACAGCTACGCTGTGAACACTGTCGGCAGCGCGCGCAATCCCAATGCAGCGACCTGGTGGCAAACATGCGTGTGGTGCGATCGGAACTGCGGATTCGTGTTACCGTGAAGACCCGTGGGTCAAACACGGATTCAGGCGCGAACAGCGACGAAACACATCTTCGTCAGCGGTGGTGTCGCCTCCTCATTGGGTAAAGGTCTTACCGCCTCCAGCCTCGGTCAGCTGTTGACGGCGCGCGGGCTGCGCGTCACGATGCAGAAACTCGACCCGTACTTGAACGTCGATCCCGGCACCATGAATCCGTTCCAGCACGGAGAGGTGTTCGTGACGGAGGACGGTGCCGAGACCGACCTGGATGTCGGTCACTACGAGCGGTTCCTCGACAGGGACCTGTCCGGCGACGCGAATGTCACTACGGGGCAGGTGTATTCGTCGGTGATCGCCAAGGAGCGGCGCGGCGAGTACCTCGGCGACACGGTGCAGGTCATCCCGCACATCACCGATGAGATCAAGAGCCGCATCCTCGCGATGGCAGGCCCTGATCTGGAGGGACACGTCCCGGACGTGGTCATCACCGAGATCGGCGGCACGGTCGGCGACATCGAGTCGCAGCCGTTCCTCGAGGCCGCCCGTCAGGTGCGCCATGATGTGGGCCGGGAGAACGTTTTCTTCCTGCACGTGTCGCTGGTGCCATACCTGGCTCCGTCGGGCGAACTCAAGACCAAGCCGACGCAGCACTCGGTGGCGGCGCTGCGCAGCATCGGCATCCAGCCCGACGCGCTGATCCTGCGCTGCGACCGGGATGTGCCGCAGGGTCTCAAGAGCAAAATCGCGCTGATGTGCGACGTCGACGTGGACGCCTGTATCTCCACCCCGGACGCACCGTCGATCTACGACATTCCGAAGGTGCTGCATCGAGAGGGCCTCGATGCCTACGTGGTGCGCAAGCTCGGGCTGCCGTTCCGCGACGTGGACTGGACGGTCTGGGGCGATCTGCTCGACCGCGTGCACTCGCCGCGGGAAACTGTCGAGGTCGCGCTGGTCGGCAAATATGTCGATCTGCCCGACGCCTACCTGTCGGTGACCGAGGCACTGCGCGCGGGCGGGTTCGCGTCGCGGGCCAAGGTCAACATTCGCTGGGTGCAGTCCGACGACTGTGAGACCCCGGCGGGCGCGCAGGCCGCGCTGCGTGATGTGGACGCGGTGCTGATCCCGGGCGGGTTCGGCATTCGCGGCATCGAGGGCAAGGTCGGCGCGATCCGGTACGCGCGGACCCGAGGTCTGCCGCTGCTCGGCTTGTGCCTCGGTTTGCAGTGTGTGGTGATCGAAGCCGCGCGTTCGGTCGGTCTCGCCGAGGCGAACTCGGCCGAATTCGAGCCGGACACACCGCATCCGGTGATCTCGACCATGGCAGACCAGCAGCAGGTCATCGCCGGTGAAGCCGATCTCGGTGGCACGATGCGCCTCGGTGCGTATCCGGCCACCCTCGCCAAGGGCTCGGTGGTCGCGCAGGCCTATGGCACCGAGCAGGTCTCCGAGCGGCATCGGCACCGCTATGAGGTGAACAACGCCTACCGCGACAAGATCGCGACCAGCGGGCTGCGGTTCAGCGGCACCTCGCCGGACGGGCACTTGGTCGAGTTCGTCGAGCTGCCCGCCGACAAGCACCCGTTCTTCGTCGCCACCCAGGCGCACCCGGAGCTGAAGAGCCGTCCGACCCGCCCGCACCCTTTGTTCGCCGCGCTCATCGCGGCCGCGCTGAAATACAAGCTGGCCGAGCGACTTCCGGTCGACCTGCCCGAAGAAGAGCTCGCGGACGCGGATCAGGGATCGTAATGACCGCGCACGGGGGTGGACCGGGTAGCCACGATTTCGAGACGGTGTCCAGCAAGACCGTCTACAGCGGTGCGATCCTCGCGCTGCGGCTGGACCAGGTGGCAATGCCCGGTGGTCGGGTCGTCGAGCGAGAGGTGATCGAGCACCACGGTGCGGTTGCCGTCGCGGCGATCGACGACGACGACAACGTGGTGCTGATCCGGCAGTACCGGCATCCGCTGGGCACTCGGTTGCTCGAGTTGCCCGCCGGGCTGCTCGATCTGCCGGGCGAGGATCCGCTCGAAGCGGCCGAGCGCGAGCTCGCGGAGGAGACCGGTCTCGCCGCCCGGGAGTGGTCGGTGCTGGTGGATGTCGCGCTGTCGCCCGGCTTCACTGATGAGGCGCTGCGGGTCTACCTCGCGCGGGATCTGTACGAAACCCACCAGCCCGAGCCGGAAAACGAGGAAGCGGATCTGGAGCTGGTTCGGATGCCGGTCGATGCGGCCGTGCGTGCTGCACTGGCGGGTGAGATCGTCAACGCGACGGCGGTTGCCGGGGTGCTGGCGCTTGCGGCGGCACGGGCGGGCAGCGCCGAGCTACGACCCGCCGACGTACCGTGGCCGGGTCAGCCCACTGCGTTCCTCCGCCGCAAGGCGGCTCAGCAGCAGTCCGAAGACTGACCGAGGATTCGGCGGTGCTCGCGCGAGAGATCGACGCCTATCTCGACCATCTCGCGGTCGAGCGCGGCGCCGCGCGGAACACTCTCGGCGCATACCGCCGTGACCTCGGCCGCTACCGGGATTTCCTCTCCGGTCGCGGTGTCATCGGACTCGACACGGTCGCGGAGTCCGATGTCGCCGAGTTCACTATGGCATTGCGGGCAGGAAGTGCCGACCATCCGCCGCTGGCGGCGGGCTCGGTGGCCCGCGCACTGATCGCAGTGCGCGGGCTGCACCGATTCGCGGCGGCCGAGGGCCTCACCACGACCGATGTCGCACATGCCGTGAAGCCGCCCGCACCGGGCAGGCGTTTGCCCAAAGCGCTGCCCTACGACCAGGTGCTGCGGTTGCTGGAAGCCGCGGGTGGCGGACCGATGGATGCCGAGGATTCCGATGCCGCGGCCGGAACGGATGGCGGGCCGCGCGGCCTGCGTGACCGTGCACTACTCGAGCTGCTCTATTCGACCGGCGCACGGATCTCGGAGATGGTCGGGCTCGACGTCGATGACCTCGACACTGCTGAGCGCGCGGTGGTGCTGCACGGCAAGGGCGGTAAGCAGCGCATGGTGCCGATCGGTAGGCCTGCTCTCGCCGCGGTGGACGCGTACCTGGTGCGGGGCAGGCCGGTGCTCGCCGCGAGCGGCAAAGGCAATGCGGGCGCGCTGTTTCTGAACGTGCGCGGGGGCAGGCTGTCGCGGCAGACTGCCTGGCAGGTTCTGCAGACGGCCGCCGAACGTGCCGGCATCGGTGCGACGGTCTCCCCCCACACTTTGCGGCATTCGTTCGCAACACATTTGCTCGACGGTGGGGCGGATGTACGCGTGGTGCAGGAACTGCTCGGGCACGCGTCTGTCACGACGACACAGATCTACACCTTGGTCACCATCAACACCTTGCGCGAAGTCTGGGCCACCGCGCATCCACGCGCGCGTTAGACGGGCGCGGCCCGGGACCGCGAGACCCGGCGTATTTCAGGCGAATTCGGCCTGGCCACTTGGCGGAAATCGGCCTTCCTCGGGCACTGAGGAAGGAAATGGACCTCGGTCCGGTTGATTTCCGTGTCGGGCCCGCGCTGTGTCGGCTCGGCAATATGTCGGCTGAGCATGTGAGGTGAGTTGAATGTCAAAGGCTTTCATCGTCCACGAGTCGGACGTCGAAGCGGTGTCGCTGCCCGGTGGCGGTTCTTTCCGGCTGCTCGAGGACAGCGAGAACTCCGATGGCTTGTTCGGAGCCAATCGGCTCGTTCTGCAGGCGGGCGCGAACGGAACACGGCCGCATCACCACACCAAGTCGACGGAAATCTTCTATGTGTTGGCGGGAACCATGGAATTCCTTGTCGACGGCGAACTTCAGTCGGTGTCCACAGGTGGCCTGGTCGTGGTCCCGCCGGGCACGGTGCACGCGTTCGGTGCCTCGGCAGACGGCCCGGCAGAGTTCCTGGCGGTGCTCACACCGGGTATCGTCCGGTTCGAATACTTTCGGCAACTCGGTCGCATCGCGCGAGGCGAGGCGGATTGGGACAGTATGGACGAGTTGCACGACCGGTTCGACGTCCATTTCGACGGCGGACCCGAGTGGCGGTGAGGGAGTGAGAGGTAACGTTTCACTGCGAACACGCCGCGCTGAGGCGCGGTAGTTGGACACAGTCAAGCGGTAGCGTTCTTTCGAGAGCTGGACCGTACGAAAGCGAGGTCGGGCCCGATCGGCCTCGCTACGCTCGGCGAGGCAACGGGTAGGAACGTATAAGGAGCAGCGGATCGTGACGACAGCCAGTGCGGCAGAGCCGCCGATCAGTGCTGGGGCGCAGCCGCTTACGGGTACCCCGCAGGGGCCGTACTCGGCGGCCGCGGCGGAGACGCTGTGGGGCAATGGCGCTGAACCGGTCCCCGACGACGCGGCACTGGGCCCCACCGGGAGGCCACTGCGTGTGGTTCCCGACCCGCCTCCGCTCGAGCGGCACGGCGATGCCCTGATCGTCGCCATGTGCAATCAGAAGGGCGGCGTCGGCAAGACGACCTCGACCATCAACCTCGGTGCGGCGCTCGCGGAATTCGGCAGGCGGGTACTGCTCGTCGATCTCGACCCGCAGGGCGCGCTGTCGGCGGGATTGGGTGTGGCCCACCATGATCTCGATCTGACGGTGCACAACCTGCTCATCGGTTCCAAGGTGTCCATCGAAGACGTGCTGATGGAGACCCGCGTCGAGAACCTGGACCTGCTGCCGAGCAATATCGACCTGTCGGCGGCGGAGATCCAGCTGGTCAACGAGGTGGGCAGGGAGCAGACGCTGGCGCGGGCGCTGGAGCCGGTGCGCGACCGCTACGACTACATCCTCATCGACTGCCAGCCGTCGCTCGGCCTGCTCACGGTGAACGCGCTGGCCTGCTCGGACGGCGTGATCATCCCGATGGAATGCGAGTACTTCTCGCTGCGCGGGCTCGCACTGCTCAACGACACCGTGGAGAAGGTGCGTGACCGTCTCAACCCGAGGCTGAGCCTCTACGGCATCGTGGTGACCATGTTCGATGCGCGGCTACTACATTCGCGCCAGGTCATGGCGCGTGTTGTCGAGGTGTTCGGCGACCTGGTCTACGACACGGCCATCTCGCGCACCGTCCGGTTCCCCGATGCCAGTGTCGCGGGCGAACCCATCACCACGTGGGCGTCGAAATCTGCTGGGGCCGAAGCATATCGGGCGATGGCGCGGGAAGTCATCCACCGGTCCGGCCGGTGACGGGAGCGGCTGAGCCGGCGCCATCGTCAACCACGGAAACGCTCGGCTCGGAGTCTGTCGTCGGCACGGGCGATTCGGACCAACAGACCGGATTCCATCTGCGGCTGAGCAATTTCCAGGGACCGTTCGATCTGCTGCTCACGCTGATCAGCTCGCGCAAGCTCGATGTCACCGAGGTGGCGCTGCACCAGGTCACCGATGAGTTCATCGCCTACACGAAGGCATTGACGGCGGCGCTGACGGCGAGCTCGGAGGGCGGCAAGCAGGAGGCCTTGCGTGCCGACAAGATCTTGGACCAGACCACCGAATTCCTGGTCGTCGCAGCCACGTTGCTCGACCTGAAGGCGGCCAGGCTGCTGCCGTCGGGGGAGATGACCGACGCCGAGGACCTCGAGCTGCTCGAGGCGCGCGATCTGTTGTTCGCGCGTTTGCTGCAATACCGCGCGTTCAAGCAGGTGGCCGAGCTGCTCGGTGAGCTGGAGGCCGTCGCGCTGCGACGCTACCCGCGTGCGGTCGGGCTGGAGGAGCGCTTCGCCGAGCTGCTGCCCGAGGTTACGCTGGGGGTCGACGCCCACGAATTCGCTGCCATCGCCGCCGCGGCGTTCCGGCCGCGCCCGGTGCCCAAGGTCGGCCTCGACCACCTGCACTCGCACGCCATCTCGGTCGTCGAGCAGGCCGCCATCGTGCTCGAAATGCTGAAACTGCGCGGACTGGGCGGCTGGACCACGTTCGGTGAACTGGTGGTCGACTGCGACGTGCCGATCCAGATCGTCGCCCGCTTCCTGGCCTTGCTGGAGTTGTATCGCGGCAAAACAATCGAGTTCGACCAGCCCGACCCGCTCGGCCCGCTCTCGGTCAGCTGGATCGGCGACCCGAAGGACGACACCGTGCAGACGGCCGACGCCGTGACTATCGAGGAGGACTACGGGTGAGCGAGAACGGCGAGGCCACCGCCGAGATTTCGGCGAGCGATGCGCGAGCCGCGGGTGCGATCGCGGACAACGACGGCACCGCCGACACCGCTGGACCGAGTGGGTCGAGCGCGGATCCCGAGCGCGACGACGCCGATGCCCCGCGAGCGAGGACTGCCAGCGAGCGCTCCGAGAGCGACGCAGTGGCGCAGTTCACCCCCGAGTCGCTCGACGACGACGAATTCCGGTCGGCGCTGGAGGCCATGCTGCTGATTGTCGACGCTCCGGCCCCGGTAGAGTTGCTGGCAGACGCGTTGGCGGACACTTCGGCGCGGGTGGATCGCACGCTGCGGGAAATGTCGGCAGAACTGTCCGCGCGGGGGAGCGGTATTGATCTGCGTTTCGTCGGGGACGGTTGGCGCTTCTATACTCGCAGCGAGTACGCGCCGTATGTGGAACGGATGCTGCTCGACGGCGCTCGGTCGAAATTGACGCGGGCGGCGTTGGAAACGCTGGCGGTGGTGGCATACCGTCAGCCGGTGACCCGAACCAGGGTCAGCGCGGTGCGCGGCGTGAACGTCGACGGGGTGATGCGAACCCTGCTGGCTCGGGGATTGATCGCCGAGGCCGGGGTCGACCCGGAGACGAACGGTACGCAGTACTGCACGACCGAACTGTTCTTGGAACGGATCGGACTCCCGTCGCTGACCGATCTGCCGCCACTGGCGCCCCTACTTCCGGGCGTCGACCTGATCGATGAGATCAACGAGAGCCTGGACACGGATCCCCGTTACACCAGGCTGAGGAAACCAGCCGAGGCCGATTTGGACCTCGGCACCGAGGACTGACAGGACAACATGAATACGCCCGCTCGCCGAGATGGCACACCGGATCGTAGAAAACGAAGCGACCAGCCCACCAGAGGCGGCGCAGGCCGTGACGCAGGCTCCCGAGGAGCCCGTTCGGCACAACGGGGAGAAACACAGCGCGGAGCTTCCTGGGGAGGAAGTGAACGCGGATCTTCGCAGAGCGGGGGCTACCGCGGCAGTTCGCAGGGAGGTCAACGGGGGAGTTCGCAAGCCGCGGGCGGCCATCATGGTTCGTCGCAGGGTGGTGGTTACCGGGGTGGCTCGCAGGGCGACGGTGGCTATCGTGGCGGTTCGCAGGGTGGTCAGCGTGGTTCCGCACAAGGCGGCGGCTATCGCGGCGGCTCGCAGGGCGAGGGCGGTTACCGTGGTTCCTCCCAGGGTGGTGGCTATCGTGGCGGTTCGCAGGGTGGTCAGCGTGGTTCCGCACAAGGCGGCGGCTATCGCGGCGGCTCGCAGGGCGAGGGCGGTTACCGTGGTTCGTCGCAGGGTGGTGGTTACCGGGGCGGCTCACAGGGTGAGGGTGGCTACCGTGGTGGTTCGCAGGGCGGTGGTTACCGGGGCGGCTCCCAGAGCGACGGTGGCTATCGCGGTGGTTCGCAGGGTGGTTCCGGTCAGCGTGGTTCGTCGCAGGGTGGCGGTTACCGTGGCGGTTCACAGAGCGACAGCGGCTACCGTGGATCCGCGCAAGGCGGTGCCGCGCAACGTGGTTCGTCGCAAGGTGGCTACCGCGGCGCCTCGGAGGGCGGTGCCGCGCGGCGGCCCGCACAGTCTCCGACGGCTGGGGCGAGCCCACGCAAGGCCAAGAACCCGAAGCCGGAGCGCAAAGTTGTCGCGCCGACACTGCTGAACAACGCCAAGCCGGCCAAGCGGCAGCACGCCGAGCCCGTCGCCGAAGGTCACGTCAAACTGCCTGCAGGTGAAGGCGAACGGTTGCAGAAGGTGCTCGCCAAGGCGGGCGTCGCCTCGCGTCGCGCTGCCGAGGAAATGATCGAGCAGGGTCGCGTCGAGGTCGATGGCGCCATTGTCACCGAGCAGGGTCTGCGGATCGATCCGCAGACCGCCGTCGTTCGTGTCGACGGGACCCGCGTGATGGTGCGCGAAGAACTCGTCCACATCGCGCTGAACAAGCCGAAGGGCTGGCAGTCCACCATGTCCGACGACCTCGGACGTCCCTGCGTCGGCGATATCGTCGCCGAGCGCATCGCGGCCGGGCAACGCCTGTTCCATGTCGGTCGGCTCGACGCCGATACCGAGGGCCTGCTGCTGCTCACCAATGATGGTGATCTCGCCCACCGGCTCATGCATCCCTCGTTCGAGACGCCGAAGACCTACCTGGCGACAGTGAACGGCGAGGTCAACAAGTCGATCGCCAAGCGTCTCAAGGACGGTATCGAGCTGGAGGACGGCCCCGCGAAGGTCGACAAGTTCCAGGTGCTCGAGCTGGGCGAGGGACGTTCCCTGGTGAAACTGGTGTTGCACGAAGGACGCAAGCACATCGTGCGCCGACTGCTCGATGCCGTCGGCCACCCGGTGACCCGGCTGGTGCGCACCAATATCGGTCCGGTCGCGTTGGGCGATCAACGGCCCGGCACGCTACGTGTGCTCGGTCGCGATGAAGTCGGCAAACTGTATGAGGCGGTGTCGTTGTGAACGGTGTGGAGATTCCGGTCGAGGCCCCAGGGCAGATATCGGGCACTTCGCCACTTGTCGTCGCGATGGACGGACCTTCGGGCACCGGCAAATCCAGCGTCTCGCGTCGTCTGGCGACTCGGTTGGACGCCAACTACCTGGATACCGGCGCGATGTACCGCGTGGCGACGCTGCGCGTGCTGCGTGCAGGCATCGAGCTGACCGACACCGCGGCGATCGGTGCGGCCGTCAAGGAGTTGCCGCTGACGATCGGCACCGATCCGAGCCGGGAAGTCATCCTGCTCGACGGTATCGATGTGTCGTCGGAGATCCGTGGCGATGCCGTCACCAAGGCAGTTTCCGCGGTGTCCGCCGTGCCGGAGGTGCGTGATCTGCTGGTTGCTCTGCAGCGCGACATCACCTCAACGGCACAGCGAATCGTGGTCGAGGGTCGCGATATCGGTACCGTCGTGCTGCGGGACGCGGACGCCAAGATCTACCTGACCGCCTCGGCGGAGGCGCGCGCCGAGCGGCGCAACCAGCAGAACATCCGCGAGGGCCGCGGCGACGATTACGAGGCCGTGCTCGCCGACGTGCAGCGCCGCGACAACCTCGACTCCACCCGCAAGGTGTCGCCGCTGCGTCCCGCCGAGGATGCGGTGCTGGTCGACACCAGTGACATGAATATGGACGAAGTCATCGACGAGCTGTTTCGCGTTGTGCGCCGGCAGGTTTCGACGAGCCGGATGGGAGGTGCCAAGTGAGCGAGGATGTTCTCGCCGGCGACGGCGTATGGAGCGATGAATCCGATTGGGAGATGGTCGATCTCGACGGTGAATTCGATCTCGACGCGCATATCCCGATGCCGACCCTTGCCGTGGTCGGCCGCCCGAACGTCGGCAAGTCGACGTTGGTCAATCGGATCATCGGCCGTCGCGAGGCGGTCGTGGAAGACATTCCCGGTGTCACCCGCGACCGGGTGTCCTATGAGGCGAACTGGTCCGGTCGCAAGTTCCTGGTTCAGGACACCGGCGGCTGGGAGCCCGACGCCAAGGGCCTGCAGCAGTCGGTGGCGCGCCAGGCCGAACTGGCCATGAGCACCGCCGACGCGATCCTGCTCGTGGTGGACGCGGTGGTCGGCGCGACCGCCACCGACGAGGCCGCGGTCAAGAAGCTGCGCCGGGCCAAGATCCCGGTGATCCTCGTTGCCAACAAGGTCGACGATCAGAAGATCGAATCCGAGGCCGCCGCCCTGTGGTCACTCGGTCTCGGCGAACCGCGCATGGTTTCGGCCGCGCACGGTCGCGGCACCGGTGACCTGCTCGACGACGTGCTGGCCGTGCTCCCGGAAACCCCGCGTGAGGGTTCGGGCGGCACCGGCCCGCGCCGGGTGTCGTTGGTCGGCAAGCCGAACGTCGGCAAGTCCAGCCTGCTCAACAAACTGGCGGGCGACGAGCGCTCGGTGGTGCACGACGTTGCCGGCACCACCGTCGACCCGGTCGACTCGCTGGTCGAGTTGGGCGGCAAGGTCTGGAAGTTCGTCGACACCGCGGGTCTGCGCCGCAAGGTCTCCCATGCCAGTGGCATGGAGTTCTATGCCTCGCTGCGCACCAAGTCGGCGCTGGAGGCATCCGAGGTCGCGATCATGCTGGTCGACGCCTCGCAGCCGATCACCGAACAGGATCTGCGGGTGATCAGCATGGTCGCCGACTCCGGTCGCGCGCTCGTGCTCGCCTTCAACAAGTGGGACCTGGTCGATGAGGACCGCCGCCTGCAACTCGATCGCGAAATCGATCGAGACCTGGTCCGTGTGCCGTGGGCGCAGCGGGTGAACATTTCCGCCCATACCGGCCGCGCCGTCCAAAAGCTTGTCCCCGCAATGGAAACCGCCCTGGAATCCTGGGACAAGCGAATCCCCACCGGCCGCCTGAACAACTGGCTCAAGGAAGTGGTTGCGGCAACCCCGCCGCCCATGCGCGGTGGCCGCCTGCCCCGCGTCCTGTTCGCCACCCAGGCGACGACGCGCCCGCCGACCTTCGTGCTGTTCACCACCGGCTTCCTGGAGGCGGGCTACCGGCGCTTTATCGAGCGCCGGCTGCGTGAGGAGTTCGGCTTCGACGGTTCGCCGGTGCGGGTATCGGTCCGCGTGCGCGAAAAGCGGGAGCGTAAGAAGTAGGCATCACGGCGACGAAAACGTTTGTCGCCCTTCCGCACTCAGAGGGGGCGTAGGCCGATACGGCGTACGCCCCCTCTGAGTGCGACCGGGCCCTGTCTCAGGCGGGTGCCAACTGTGGCCAGAAGTCTTTCGCGGCGACCGCTGTTACGGAGCGGCGGATTCCAGGATGTCTACTGGTGCTGGCGCCGGCTCCGTGGGTTTTCGGGTAGGGCGCAGGGCGAGCAGCAGTACTCCTGCTCCGGCGAGTGCGATCAGCATGGTCCAGACTGTCCCGACGTGCATGGCGTGAATGAACGCGTTGTTGGCGGCCTTGGCCAGGTCGGGTCGCTGACCTTCATGGTCCGCAAGGTACGGCTGAATATGCGGTCGGCCATCGGGGGAGGAGCTCGAGGTATTCGGTCTGTCGACGTCGCAGTACGCCACCCTGATGATGACCGCGGCGCAACCCGGGGCACACCCTAGCGCGACCGTTCCACGCGCCCTGGACAGAGTTCTGCCCCATCGGAGCCCCGCAGCGGTGGAGGTTCGCGACTACGAACATCCCGACCGGATCGGGTCGCGGGGGATGGGGCGACCAGTGCTGCGTCATCCAGGTGCACGGTGAGCTGTTCGCGAGCGGCTCACGATGCTCGGCGCGTGGCGAATCGCGCGGGTGCGAGGAGCAGTGCGATGCCGGTCATGATCCGCCACCAGACGAAAGGATCTATCGCGAGTCGTTCGGCGGCGCCGGGTTCCATGCCCAGATGCGTGGTGGTGAGTCCGGCGACCACGCCCACGAGGCTCGCGGCGAGCAGCGCGAGAGTGATTGCGGTGTAAGCGCGATGCGACCAATAGAGGTAGGCGACTATCGCCATGATCGCAATACCGGTCAGCAATTCGAGGTACGCGCCCACGGGATGCGCGACGGCGCGAAATCGGCTGCCGCCGGGTATTTCGCCCGAGCTGCCCGGGAAGGTGCCGACGAGGACCATGCCGAGGCAGTTGATCGCGGCCAGATACGGAAGTGCCTTGCCGAGTGGGGTTTTCGGTAGCAACGGCGAGAGCAGGACGGCGGTGGCGAGTATCAGGATGCCGAGCAAGACGAACTCGGCGGACATCAGCGCATGCCAGGGCGAGCAGATATAACGGCCGCTGAGTGCGCTGTCACCGTACTTGTGCCCCTCACCGAGGCATTCGGGGACGCCGAGGTCGCTGATCATGTTCTGTGCCCAGCTATAGGGATAGGGTGCGGGCCAGCGTGACGCGACGATCAATTCGACGACGTAGTACGAGATCGTCAGGACAAGAAGGGCCGCACCGACTTTCCGGCGTGTGCTGGACGTGGTCATCGGTTGCACGTTGTCGACGCGGTGGGTGTGCCCGCAAAGCGGTCGTCGATTTTCTGCTCGGCGGCACCCGAGACCTCCGTAGGAGGTTTATCGGGTGCGGTCGGGATGTGGCGGATGCAGGTCGCCGCCGAAGTTGCTGCTGCGAGAGCCACTCCGCTGTTCGTCAGCGGCCGTTGCGCCGGCAACGTCCCAGGCCGGTCGGCTGCTCGGGCGCCTGTGGTGTCGATGGGGAACCTGGAACCGATGGTCAGAATGGTGGTCCGCGCCGCCGTGGACAACCGCAGTGCCGGACTTGGTCGCAAGATCACTCGTTCCTTCGCCATGAACCGATCTTCGGTCTCGTCGATCCGTGCTATGAACTCGGGCCGCAAGCGTGATCAGCACTTGACTACCACGGTAGCGCGCTCTTGCCGCCACCGTGTTCGGTCAGGTTGTTGTGCGGGGCAGTCGTGCGATAAACAAATCAGCTCCGACCAGTTGGAAGGTTTGAAGGGTTTGCGCCGCTATTTGCCCCATGTGTCGATCTTGATCACTCAATTGGCGCGGTGAATATGAACGGAATGTCTCGCAAGGAGCGGGAATGCGGTTCACAATGATCTTCAACACCTCCAGATTGTTCCGAGCTTGTGCCGACGAGATGGCCCCATCGCCCTGGCAGGCGGTACTCAGGGTGACGGGCAAGGGTAGAGAGGTCAGAAACGCCATGAGCAACAAGCGCTTACTCCAATGGGCGGCCCGAGCGGTGATTTTCATCGGTGCTGCATCGGCCGGACTCGCCGTCATGGCCCCCGCGTACGCCGAACCATTGTGGCCGGGCGGCCCGGATATTCCGGGTCTACCAGCACTGATCCCGCCTGTGCCCGCTCCGGTCGTCGCGCCGTGCACCACCGAGGCGTCGCGAGTATGCATGCAACTCTCGACCAACCAGGCATGGCTGCTGGACAACGGCAAGGTGACCTACGGTCCGACGCCTATTTCGCATGGTAGACCGGGATATGAAACTCCTCCCGGCGTCTTCCGCGTAGCATTCAAGAAGGAAGACCATTGGAGCACAATGCACAATGCGCCGATGCGCTGGGCAGTGTTCTTCAACGGCGACATTGCCACTCATATCGGACCGATCGAAGAACAGTCGCACGGTTGCATACGAATGACACCCGAGGGTGCAGAGACGCTGTACCACCATGTTTCGCCCGGCGATATAATCGAAGTCGTGAAATGACCCGGTGGCCCAATCGGGCCCCGTCGAGCTTTGATATGGAAATTTTCGCGCACGGAACGCTCGTAATTCCTTGGCTTTGACGAGTGTTCGGCTGTGCGTCTCCGCGACGTAGACGCACACACATGGAGCCGAGTCTTTCGCCGATGGTCTGCTGATCCCCGTCCGGCTTGACTGGGAGCATGACAACAACGCAGAACCACACCGAGACCATCCTCGTCACCGCCGGCACCGGCAAGGTGGGTCGCCGCGTAGCAGAGCGCTTGGCCGCCAAGGGGTTTCCGGTCCGCATCGGGTCCCGCTCCGCGGAGATCCCGTTCGACTGGGAGGACCGCAGCACCTGGGCGTCGGTACTCCAGGGTGTGCACGGAGTGTTTCTCATGTACACCCCGGACATCGGGGATCCCCGCGCCGGTGACACCATCCGGGCGTTCAGTGAACTGGCCGTGGCGAACGGCGTCCAGCGACTCGTGCTGTTGTCCGCCCGTGGTGAAGACCAGGCCGCTCCGGCCGAGCAGGCAGTGCGCGAGAGCGGCGCTGAATGGACAGTCCTGCAGGCTGCGTGGTTCAACCAGAACTTCGACGAGGGAGTCTTCACCGACCACAGCGCGGGTTTCGCCGACAGCGCCCATCTGACACGCGTGTGCCGCAGCATGTTCGGCGCTCCGCCATCGGAGTTCCGCGGCATCCGCTGGGTCGCCGAGCTACCCGTCGGCTGGACAGCAGGTTTGTTCAAGCCACCCGATGCGCCGGTGGGCGAGTCTGGTTCATGACGCCCCCGAGGAGGAAAAACCATGGCTCCCCTGCCGCCCACAGTCCGCGCCGCCTTCGAGGCCGAGCTGGAATCTGCCTACACCACAACAGATCTCGATGAAATGTGGCGCGCACTCGAACGCGCGCACATCCTGTCCCAGCGTTGGGCTTGGCCGCACACCCGCGCCCACTGGCACATGCTGCGCCTGGCTCTGCGCTGCCACGACCGCCGCGAAGCATTCGGTCACCTGGTCCGACTGTCAGTAGCCGGCCTCGGTTCATCGGTCGACCGGGTCCCGATCGGCAATACCGGCCGCGCCGCAGTCGGCATCGCCACTCCCATGCCCATCCCCGCCGATTTGGCCCGAATCCTCGAACAGGGCGACGCCGAATTGTCCATCTCCTGACGGTGCGCGAACAGGGCCTGTCGTCATTCCGCCCCACTGTGGATCGTTGTTCTGGGGCCGATGACCATCGGGCACTCGTCACTGTGTTGGCGGCGGGGCAGCGCGCGAAGATTTCCACCGCCCGCGGTCCGGCTCTCCGCTTCGGGTATGTCTCCCGTCTATCGGGACAGAGGTTCTCGTGCGGTGGCCGGAACAGGGTGCGGCAGCGGGTTGAGTGAAGGTGGCCGATGGTCGGCTGCCCCCGCGGCGGCCAACGACGGACGACGGCGGCGCACCTGAATACAGACTGCTCCGAATTGCCCCATATGTGCGACGCGAGCGGCTCGGAATGCGTGCGAACCGCCCCGACCTGGCATTATTCGGGTCATGGTCATTCCCAGCGTGCTGTCGGAGCGCCCTACCGCCGTATCCCCGTTCCAGACGGGCTGGCCGGTGCGCCTCGCCGACACCGACAGCGACCAACGCCTGCGCCTCGACGCCATCGCCCGCTACCTCCAAGACATCGGCTTCGACCACCTCGACGCCGTCGAAGACGGCGACACCCACCGCGGCTGGGTCGTCCGCCGCACCGTCATCGACGTACTGAAGCCCATCGAATTCGGCGAACACGCCACCCTCCGCCGCTGGTGCTCTGGCCTCTCCAACCGCTGGTGCAACATGCGCGTCCAAATCTGCGGCAGCAAAGGCGGCCTCGTCGAAACCGAAGCCTTCCTCATCCACTTCGGCACCGAATCCGGTGTCCCAGCCCGCATGAGCGACCGCTTCATGGCCCCCCTGCTCGCCAGCACCACCGAACACCGCCTCCGCTGGAAAGCCGCTCTCACCACCCTCATCCCCGCACCGGACGAACCCGACGTCCACGAACTACCCTTCCCGCTGCGCATCGCCGACATCGACTGGCTCGACCACGTCAACAACGCCGTCTACCTCGGCGCCCTGGAAGAGCTCCTCGCCACCCACGCCGACCTGATATCCGGCCCCCACCGCACCGTCATCGAATACGCCAAACCCCTCAAAGCAGGCGACAACGTCCGCCTCATCGGCCGCCGCAACGGCACCGCCCTCGACGTCTGGTTCGCCGTAGCCGACGACCCCCGAGCCGCCGCCCGAGTTACACCCCTGTAACTCCCGAACTCACCCCGCCACGTCATCAACCAGGCGATTCGGTGTCTAGCCCCTCCCTGAGGTAATCTTTTCGAGCGCCCGCATGCGGACGCAACCGGGATGTGGCGCAGCTTGGTAGCGCACTTGACTGGGGGTCAAGTGGTCGCAGGTTCAAATCCTGTCATCCCGACAACAAAACCCCTTCTGACCTCGGTCGGAAGGGGTTTTCTTATGTCCGATTCGGGGCCGGATTCGAGCCGATCCCATCAAAATCTCAGATTTTCGAGCTCATCCGCCCCGAGCCCATCGCTCGAGAACGTCCCGATTGTCCGGCACCGTCTCGGGGATATCGATGTAGTGCCCTTTGGCCACAGCGGTGGTGTTGCCCAGCTGGCGGGCCGCGCGTTCAGGGTCGTTGTAAGTGCGATCGACCTCGGTAGCGGCGCCCTTGCGGAAGGTTCGCGGTGTGATCCACGCGAAAGTGCTGCCGCGGGCGGCCCGCCAGATCCTGCCGAAATTGTTCGGATTGCGCACCGTGCCGACCCGGGAGGGAAACAGCAACCCCATCGGATTCGGGTGCCCCGAGGTCTTCAGGTACTCGATGGCCTCGCGGATCGACTCGACTGTGTGCGGGGGTAGCAGGATCCGGCGCCACCCGTTGTCGGTCTTAGGCGCGGGCTTGCGGACCCACCCGCCAGTGCCCTTGCCCTTTTCCTCGACCAGTGTTCCGGTGACGTCCAGATACGGGTCGGGGGCATCGAGATCGATGTCGTCGAGTAGCAGTGCGAACACCTCGTGTGGGCGCATGCCGGTTCCGGTGATCACGTCGATCACCCACACCACTGCCCAGTCCCGTGCGGGTCCGGTCGTGTAGGCGGGTGTTCCGGGAATCGCCTCGCCGCGGGCCCACGCTCGAACCTGGGCGCGGAAGGCCGGCAACGCCTGCTGGTCTTTGACCTTGCCGCGGGCTTGCTTCGTGCGACGGGTGAACGCTTCGACACCGTCCATCGGGTTGGTGGCGATAGCTCCGTGTCGGACGGCGATCGCCATCATCGCCCGCAGGATTATCTTGTGCTGCTTGGCCTTCCGTCGCAGCCCCAGGCTGACGAGCCGTTTGAGGTGACGATCCAGTTCTCCAGCAGTGGCTTGCCAAGCCTGAAGATTGCCCACAGAGTTCTCGATCTTGATCGTCTTCGGATTCGCCCGTTTGTCGGTGGAGACGTAGATCTCGCGGCGGTAGTCCTCGATGTTTCCTGCGGTATTGGCATCGTCGGCTTCGAGTTCGCAGATCAGTTCTGCGGCGAGATCGATCAGCTTGGTGGTTCGGGTGATGCGCTGAGATCCGAGTTGTTCCCGGTGATCACGCATAGCTTCGGCGAGCCGATTACGTGCCTCGTCGGCGCTGACACCCATGCGCTCCAACTGCGTCCGGCCTGCGGCTCCGTAGAAGTAGACGGTGGTGCGCCAGCGGCCGTTCTTCTGCTTCTTCGGCTTCATCGGCGTACCGAAGGTGCCTACGGGCTTGGGTAGCCTGCCGCCCAATCGTGTTTCCTCCCTTCGGTACTTGGTGTGAGGGTGCGAACGTTGTCCGTTCGGAGGCATCGGTGCGGGACCGGACCGGTCCGCTCCACGGTGCTGACGAACGACATGGCCTCGTCTTGGTTGGCTGCTGATCGGTAGCGGCGGAGTTGGAGAGGCGAGGACGAGTCTCGAAGATCAGAAGGCGGTGTTCAAGATCAGAATGTTTGCTGAAAGACAGCCACATCTCGTGTGAGGTGGAATGTTGACCGTCACCTCTTGTCGAGTTGCTCTTGCTCCCAGATGAGGAGGTCGCTCAGTCGGTAGCGCCGGTACCGGCCCATCCGCGCGAATCGAGGACCGCCCCCTGCCGATGCCCAAGCGGCCAACGTCTTCTTCGGAATCTTCAGCCGTTCGGCGACGTCGTCTGTGCTCAGCCAAGAGTCGTCACTATCCATCACAGACTCCGTTGGAATGCGCAGACTCCGTTGAAATGCTGCGAAACCTGGACGTCAGCCAGCTCGAGTGATGGAAGTGGCGAACTCCAAGGGGCGAGCTTGCCGCCGACCAGAGGCGATAAGAACTCGCTCTTCTCCACGCAAGCGTGGCGGAATTCGACGGCGACCCGTAGTGGTGAGGTTCCGTAGGCAATTCGATTCTTCGATTGGCTGGAATTCACAGCCACGTTGACAGGAGATGATGACATTGGACATCGCTTTCGCGCCTGTCTACTGATTCTCCCGATCTCTATTTAATCCGATCGTCGGCCGGGTCGCCACTGCGACAAAGATCGGTGGTCACGGTGTTGGCCTGGGGCGCGTGGACCACGTGCTCGATCTCGGTGGCTGCGGGCACGTCGAGAGCTGGGTTGCTCCAGCGGTTTTCGATGATCCGCCAGTCGCTGTTGTCGTTGGCGACCATCGATTACGGGACTGCCGAACGTCACCCGCAGGATGTATTCGGCGAAGGTCGACGTCGGGGCATGCCAGCGTCGACGGCGGTCAGGTCGGCGAGTGTGAACCGATCCGGGACATGAAACGCGGCGCGGCGGTGACGACGGCGACGCACTCTCGGACTCGATCGTTCACTAGCTGTCCTGACCTGAGAGGTTGGGTATGCGGCTGGCTGGTGGTTGTCCTCGAGTGCGGTGTGGCCGCCGTTGGTGATTTTAGGTGTGCAGCCAGGTGGTGAAGGCTGCGCAGGGTGGCTGTTGCTGCGGTAGGGGCGGGTGTGGCCCATTCGTCTGATTAGGGTGCGGTGGAAGCGTTCACCTTGCCGTTGGTTGCGGGCGGTCCGGGCAGGTTCTTGGTCTCAACAGGTCAGCGCATCACTGCTGGTGAGAAGATGCGTGATCGTGGAGGCTTGGATGGGTAGCAGAGCGCTCGGGTTCAGTGTGGACCAGGAGAATCTGATCTGGGATCTTCATCGCCGTGGTGAATCGATACGAGAAATCGAGCGGGTCCTTGGAGAAACGATGCCCCGAATTCGTCGCTTCCTGCGCGAGTCCGGCGGTATCCGACCGGTCCCACGAACACGGAGAATCGGCCACATCACCGCAGGTGAGCGTGAAGAGATTTCCCGGGGAATAGCCGCCGACGACAGCGCTCGCACGATCGCCGAGAAACTCGGAAGGTCCCCATCCACGATCTCACGCGAGATTGCCCGCAACGGCGGACGTGCGGAGTACCGGGCGCTCGACGCCGATGCCGCGGCGTATGTCCGTGCCCGCCGTCCCAAAGCATCGATCCTGTGCGCTCGGCCGATTCTGCAGGAGATCATCACGACCAAGCTCCATGAGCAGTGGTCCCCGCAACAGATCTCGGTCTGGCTCCGACGTGAGAACCCGTCCGATCCCTCGAGGTGGGTCTCGCACGAGACGATCTATCGTTGCCTCTACATTCCGTCCCGAAAAGTGTTCGACAGCACTACATTTCACGAGTTGCGTACCGATCGGCCGATTCGCCGGCCACGCGGGAAGAAGCGCTCCCACGGGTGCGGCAGGATACGGAACATGGTCTCCATCGATCGCCGACCTCCTGCGGCGGACGATCGTAGCGAGCCCGGGCATCTGGAAGGCGACCTGGTATTCGGAACCAGGCCGTCGGCGGTCGCGACTTTGGTGGATCGGCAATCCCGTTTCACGCATGTGGTGGCGTTGCCGGACGGGTACCGGGCCGAGACGGTAGCGGATGCGCTGGTCACCTATCTGAGCAGGTTGCCGGCGCATCTGCGTCGGTCGCTGACCTGGGATCGCGGACGGGAAATGGCCAAGCACGAGCACATCACCACAGCTCTCGACATGCCCGTCTACTTTTGCGCCCCGCATCATCCGTGGCAACGCGGGACGAACGAGAACACGAATGGGTTGCTTCGGCAGTACCTTCGTAAGAATGCTGACCTGCGCAGTTTCACCCAGGACGACCTGAACATGATCGCCGCCAGACTCAACGATCGGCCTCGTCGAGTGCTCGACTGGGACAGCCCACGCCAGCGAGAAGAACAGGTGCTCGGCACCTACGCAGCCGGATAGCGAAGCCGGCCATCAGGGGTGGTTGGCATGATGGCCGGCATGGCTGCCACAGGACTTCCCGAACTCGATGTCGCCCGGATCGTGAAGTACTGCGCCAGCAGAGTTCCCGAACAATATCGCCACGAGATTCGGGTCGAATGCGACGTCTCGCCGCGCCATGTCACGATCTGCGAATGCCGACCACCATGGCGCGAGGACTTCGGCCCGGAATGGACACGATTCCCGATCGCCCGCCTGCACTACACCAAGAAAACCGGGTTGTGGACGCTGTATTGGCGGGACCGACACCTCAAATTTCACCGCTACCGGCTCTTGGAGCCGAGCCCTCACGTTCAGGACCTGCTCGATCACATCGACAACAGTGGCGACCCGATCTTCTGGGGTTGATCAGTTATCGTCGGTGACGCGTTGACCTGTTGAGACCAAGTTCGTTTGTGGATCACTGTGCCCAGGGCGTCAACGAAGGCATGGGAGCGATAGCAGGAACCGTTGCTGGTCAGCACTTTTCGTTCTGTGATGCCGTTTCCGGCGAACCAGGCGCAGGCGTGGTACCAGAACGCGGCGGCGGTTTCCTTGCGCTCGTCCGGTGGCGCGGGCGCCGTGCCAGATATCAGTCTCCTCTGCGGGCCCATGATGAACGCTGAGTGCCCGTTTGGAAAAGTTCACTGACGAGCTCTGGATCGGGCTCGGGCTCCGTCGTTTTCGAGCCGCTCCGGTAGTACCTGGCATCGTTGTGCGGGTGAGCGATGTTGATCAACAGCAGCACTCCTCAAGTGATACTTGGGTTTTCGGCCTCGAAGAGATCCCTGCCGCCGTGCCGGGTGAAGATGGGACAGTCCATAGTGTCGCTCCGGCCTTCGGTACCACCGTGATCAGGGCGCCTGCGGGGGCCCCGCAGGCGTTGTGCTGGGCAGCCGAGGAGATCGTCTGCCAATGCGGACCTGACTGGTCGGCCTCGGCGGTCCTCCTGCAATGGCTCCGGATAGAGGCCGGCGACGAAGTCCAGCTGGGTGTGGAGAGTTGCTTACTGGAGCGCATCGCTGGTGACCAGATCCGCGTGCACTCCCATTACGGTCAATGGGAGGACCTGGTCGTGCCTATCCAGGACGTTCGACGCATGCTGATCGACATGATGACCTTTCTCGCCACGGAATCCCGTCGTCCGTTGCCGAATTGGCGAATCAAGCGTCTTGGTGAGCGAAACTGGTCACAGCATCGCCGCACGCCGTAGAGGGGCAACCGCCTGTGGGCATCGTGGTCGTGTCCGGAGGGGGACTCGACCACTACGCCCACGCCCTTCGTCGACGGGACTGCTGGTCCTGGAGTGAATGTCGGTCTCATACCGACAAGATCCCTGCCTCCAATCCGAATCGCCCGGAGGGCGCTATGTCTTGCGCTCCCGTTCAGCCGTCGCGAGGCCACAACGGAGTGACCTACGGGCGCTTTCGCATGTCCAAACGGCCGGGCAGCACCATAGGGATGTCGTTCCTCCAGTCGATCTTTCGCTTGGCCGCGCGTACCACGCGACTACCGGTTGTCAGATCGTGCAAGGCTCGGCGTTTTCCAGCGGGAATCGCCGAGAGGAAGAAGCTGACGATGAGCGTGAGCAGGCCGAGAACGGCGATCCCACTGAGGATGGCCGATTCAGGATTCGAGCCCGACAGGGACAAGAACACGAACGGCAGGAAGATGATCAGCATGCGCGAAGCTGCCGGCAGCAACTCCAGCCGAGGATGAGCCCATTCTCCAGCAGGTACCACCCGCAGTCCGAGAAGCCCTTTGCCCAGAGTCTGTCCGTCGCGGCGGATCAGCAGAAAGACCTCCAATCCGACATAGGCGATGAAATAGCACAACCAGGCCGCCGCTCCGTAGATCACCTGCTCATAGGCTTCGCTCGTCGTCGAGGCAATCGGGACCAAAAGAATCCCGACCGGTATCGCAACGACGAACGTGAGTAGCAGGCAGAACGCAAGATCGAGGAGCCTGGCGGCAAGGCGTCGGAAGAATGGTGCGGATTCGTAGGACATGGGACCTCATCGGTGGGGGCCTTCTCCGATGGCGAGTTACCTTCGGCGACGGCGGATTTGAGTACTGTGTCGCAATCGCCAGGCACTCTCAGTGTGTTACTCGTATCCGCCCTGGTCCAGTGGCTTGGCTGTCACAGGCTCAACACCAGGCATGATGGAAAATGAAACCACATCTGCGATTTCCGGTCCGGCTGCCCTCACCTCCTTCGAGAATCCGAAGAAGGCGAAACCAGTACGTGACCTTCCCTGTTGGAAGATGAAAAGTTCAGACTAGTTGGTCTTTGATTCAGGGAAGGAATTGCACCCGGTCTTGATGTTGCTGAGCTGTCCGGCGCTCGCGGCAAAATTGTGCAGGACACTAATACGGACAACGCTCGAGCAATGATCGAGGCCTCTGGATGACCCAGAAGAAGTACCTTCCCGGATGATCTGAGTATCAGCGGTTTTGGTCGCATCCGCCGCGCCAACGCTGGCGGGGAGGTACGTCCCGTACTAAAGGTAATCGACGGCGGTGTCGGTCCAATCTGGAGGGCGTGTCGGCGGCGGCGCGGTCGTCGATCGACGAGATCGTGCGGGAGGGTACCCGGCAGATGCGGGCTGCGGCTTACAGACCGAGGTCGCCGTCTACATCGCCCAGCACGCCGACCATCAAACTCGTCGTCGCCACGATCGTCGACGTCGCAATGGGCTGGGACGCTTGCTGCCCGTGGTCGGCTCTGTTACTCAAGACGACGCGTCTACAGAACGCCATCGAGCACCCCTGTGTAGTCGTCCGTTCTTGAGCTGCTCCGTGTACTAGCGGCGCGACTTGCCCAGTGTGCGAGCTCCGGCCGAGACCGGGTACGTCGGCTCATGCGGAATTGTGGGGAGCTGATTGGTCCGGTGGTAGCGATTGAGCTCCGGAGGTGTTGGTCATCGGGGACTCCGCATTCCCGCGTCGTAACGGACGCCGTTTGAGGGACGTTGCACTCTCGTCGCCGATACGCCGACGGTGGATAATAGGATCCAAATCAAACGACGGTTCCGTCTGTGTACCAACCTCATTGCTGACACCTGATTTGTTCAGACGCTTGTTGCGGGTCTGACCGGCGGTGGCTTCATCAATACCAACTCTTGCTCCACGCCCGAGCAATTCATTCGGCGACGACCGGAAACAGAATTCGCTTCTGCAGATGTCGCGTGCTGTATGAGGTGCCGGATTAGGATGCTGCAACGTAGCTGACTTCGGTTTGTCCTCAGGGTGGCAGGTGTTGTTGAAGGATGTTGGTGAGCGCGGGCACCTGCAAGCAGCAGTCGTGTTTCGGCGTGTCGAAGCGCGTGCAGGCGGCGTTGCACTCGCGGCGGCGCCTCCTGGTATCCGTCGAAGGCCAACGATTCGTAAGAATTCGGTGGATCCCGGTGCAGTTGTGCGCTCGTTGCCAAGACCGTCGCACCCAGCCCGGGGAGAGTATTGCAGTCGATTCATCTCACGGGTTTTCGGCGGTCGTGGTGCGGATTCCTCATGTGGACAAAAGGTTTCGCGAGCAGGTCGGAAGGCCTGCCGGGTGGAGGACATGATATTGCGACAACGTTGTGAGACATCTCCACGACACTTCTCGGCCTTTGGGCTCGCCGGTGTCCTACAGAGGGGGAGATTCGGTTGGCATGGGGTCGACCATGAGACCATCTTGCCGATCCGATCAAGCACGTGGAAATTTGACGCCGGTTCGAGCATGAAACCGCATATTATCTTCCCGCAGAGCACAATTCGCGTCCATCGGACACGCCTGCCGCGTAACTCTAACGCACGCAACGCCGAGGGAATCTCGTCAGCAGTCCGGACACCGGCGCGGAATCTACGGCGAGTTAGTTGTGTTTGTGCGCCAGCACTCACCGTTTCGCCGTGCTGGCGCGTGATCCCTACATCTCTGCGTGCGCAGCTTGATGGAACTGCCATGCGTCGGCGATGATGTCGGCCAGGTCGGGCCGTTGGGGTTTCCAGCCGAGTTCGCGGTGGGCTTTCTCGCTGGATGCGATGCACACTGCCGGGTCACCGGGGCGGCGCCCTTCGATGCGGACGGGGAAGTCGATTCCGGTGACTTCTCGGACGGTGTCGAGGACTTGTTGGTTCGAGTGTCCTTGCCCGTTGCCGAGATTGAAGATGTCGTGATGCCCTGGCTGGATGATGTCCAGGGTGAGCAGGTGTGCGGCCGCGAGGTCGGAGACGTGGATGTAGTCGCGGATGCATGTGCCGTCGCGGGTTTCGTAGTCGGTGCCGAATAGCGTGAACGTGTCTCGTTGTCGACCTGCGGCTTGCAGCAGGATCGGTATCAGGTGCGATTCCGATTCGTGCCGTTCACCCAGATGGACCCCATCTTTGGTGAGGACTGCTCCGGAAGCGTTGAAGTAGCGCAGCGTCGCCGCGCCTAGTGTGTCGGAGGCTCGGCATTCGCCTGCGATGAGCTGATCGACCGTGGCTTTGGTTGCGGCGTATGGGTTCTGCGGCCGGACTTCGGCGGTTTCGTCGAACGCGGTGGTGCCGTCGCCGACGTACATCGAGCCGGTGGAAGAGAAGACCAGGCGCGGCACGTTCGACGCCCGGATCGCACGCAGTAGCGCCAAGCTACCTTCGATATTGTTGTGCCAGTACTTTTCCGGGTTCTTCACCGATTCGGCGACCTCGATGCTGGCAGCAAAATGCAGAACCCCGTCGAAGCCGGCGCCGGGGGTGAGTATGTCGGCGACTTGATGTACCGACATCTCATGGAATCGTGCGGTCGGGGGCAGGTTGGAAGCGAACCCGGTCGAGAGGTTGTCGATGATCTCGACCTCGTGACCGGCGTCTACGAGTTGGTGGGCGACGACGGAGCCGATGTATCCGGCGCCGCCGGTGACGAGCAGCTTCACGGGATCTGAATTCTCCTTGGTAGCAGTGCTATTCAACAATTCCGGTGGCGACGATATAGCCCTTGGGGTCGCGCCACACCTGACCGGGATTACTTGCGAACCAGCGGTGAATGTCGGTGGCCACGTCGGCGAGGATCGCGTCGCGGTGAGGGCTGTCGGTGCCGACGCCGCAGAAGGACGCCATCGCATGGGCGAGGCGGATCAGCGGCGGCGCGGTGTCGAAGACAAGGGCGTTGTCGAAACGGGCGATGCTCACCGTGGTGAAGACCTCGGCCATCATCTCTGGCAGAGTGTCGGAGTTGACGGAGTTCGCCAGCTCCGCGACGGGTTCCAAGCCGTAAGCCTGGGCATGAGAGACGACGAGTTCCCCTGTCCGGGTGCAGGTTCGAGCGTGGTTGACCGTGACGACCACGCGACCGCCGGGGCGGGTGATGCGCCGGAATTCGCGCAGCGCCGCCACCGGGTCCGGGACGTGGTAGAGCATGTGCCGGGCGGT
The DNA here is from genome assembly GCF_045208035.1 of Nocardia sp. NBC_01009. Lineage (NCBI taxonomy): Bacteria > Bacillati > Actinomycetota > Actinomycetes > Mycobacteriales > Nocardiaceae > Nocardia > Nocardia sp. NBC_01009. The sequence continues at coordinate 3,861,019 of NZ_CP108695.1, forward strand.
GGTGCGGTCGAACTCGCGATCAGCGAGCGGAAGCGCGGTGGCCTCACCGAGTACCCCGTCGACGCCCGGGATCGCTGTGGCGGCCGCGACCATCGCCGCAGAGTTGTCGACGTTGACCAGGCGGCCGCTGTGCCCGCGCTCAGCGAGGTGGGCGAGGAATCGGGCGTCACCGCAGCCGATATCGGCCAGCGACTCTGTCCCGGCCAGGTCGAGGACCTCCAGCACGGCGGCGGCCGGGTCGTCGGGGTGTTCGCTGTAGCGGGCGTGGGTGTCGATGCGCACCTGTAACGGTGTGGTCGAGAAGTATTCGGAGTTCAAGGAGGGGGTGCTGGTGCTCATCGGCGGGTGTACTCCTCGGCGGTGGGGACGGCGACGGGGTAGTGCAGGTCTCCAGCGGTCATAGCCAGGATCGGGGTGGAAAGCACGGTCAGATCCTGGGTGGGGTCGCCCGGGACGGCGATCAGGTCGGCAGACAGCCCGGCGGTGAGCGTACCGGTGCGATCGGCGATGCGGAGCAGTTCGGCGGCGCGCCGCGTGGCCAAGTCGATCACTTCCACCGGCGTGAGGCCCAGGTTGAGGTAGGCCGGGAACGAGTGGGTGTATTTGTCGTGTGGGGTGCGCGGGATGCCGGAATCGGTGCCGGGCAGCAATCGCACGCCGGCCCCGAGCATCACGGTCAGCTGTTCGCGGCGCACCGCCCACGCGAGTCGGCCCCTCGCGATCAGCGCTTCGTGATTGATGGTGGGGCACACCATGATCTGTCGCGCGGCGATGGCATCGACGAGCCCGAGATCGAATTCGAACCCACCGTCATCGGTCATCCACGTGCAGTGCTCGATCGAGTCCACCCCTGCCTCTACGGCTTGGCGAATACCGGCGGTGCCATGGGCGTGGGCGGCGACCGGTAGCCCGTGATCGCGGGCAACGGCCACGATCACGCGCAGCTGGTGATCGCTGAACTGTGGTTCATAGGGCGAGCTGGTCCCGCTGACGGTGAAACCGCCGGTGACCATGACCTTGATCCAGTCGGCGCCACGCGCGGCGTTGGCGGCGACGAGGCGTCCGATTTCGATGTCGGTCGTGACCGTGCCGCCGAGGCTGTAGCAGTGCCCACCCGGAATCGTCAGCGGGATAGTGGCTTTCAGCACACGTGTACGGGATGTGGTGGTAGCGAGAGTGTCGACGTCGACGTAGCGGGGCGCGCCGAGGTCGCGCACCGTGGTGATGCCCGCGGCCGCCAGCGTGCGTAGTGCGCGCCGGATCGTCGCGGCGACTTCGAGGCGGGTGCTGTGCTGGATCGAGGGCCGGGGGTGCACCGCGCACCCGAACCCCAGATGCACGTGGGCGTCGATCAGCCCGGGCAGGATCGTCGCCCCGGGCAGTCGGATTCGCTCGACGCGATGTCCGGTCCAGTCCGCTGGCCGTGCTCCGGTGGTCCCGACCCAGGCGATGAGGTCGTCGGCGGTGACCACGGTGCCGGGTGAGATCACCTCGCCGGTCCCGGTGAGGACACGGTCAGCGTCGATGATTCGGACCCTCACCGAATTGCCTGCGGTGTCACGGCGGTGTGGCGGTCCGGGTCGGCGAACACCTCGATCACCAGAGTGCCCGGCGCGACGGTGGCCCCGTGGGGTTGCTGATCGGCGAGACTGAAACTCTCACCGGCGGTGACTGTTCGGGTTTCCTCGCCAAGGTTCAGCTCGACGCTGCCGGTGATTACCACCCCGATCTGCGGGCCGTGCTGATGACACGGCACCGTCGCCCCGGCGGGGAACCGCCAGAGCACGACTTGACCATGCTCGCTGGCCAGCAGACGCCCCTGGGTTCCCGGAAACGGGGTGTCGATGGCAGGGAACTGGTGCACCCAATCGGGCCAGTCATCCATGCGCGGGTCTCCTCGCGGTTGATGGGATCGCGGCTGTGGGGCCGTGATAGTTGGCAATCGGGCGCGTGCCGAAGTTGTGCGGGCCCAGCCAGCCGTAGTAGTCACGGCGAAGCCCCTGCATATGCTGGCGCAGTATCCGGTTGGGGTGGTCGATACCGCGGCCGAACTCCACCGGCGATATCCGCATCAATGACTCGAGCGCCCCGCGGGCGGTGGTCAGAGTGCCGGGATCGATAGCAGCCGCGATCACGTGCAGCGCTGAGGCTGCCGAACAACGGAATTCCGCAGGCCCGTACTGGATGACCGTGGCGGCCAACACTGCGTGCTGGAATCCATCGAGCAGGTGCGTGTGTGGTCGGCAAGTATGCAGAGCCGCGATCAACTCGCGGTGGTCAGCCGCAACCCTGAACAGCGTGCACGCGGACGCCACAACTAGTTCGTATGCCTGTTGGGTGGCGATCGGCATGTGCTGTTGCGAGCGCACCGTCCTCGCCGAACCACACCGCGCGGCTGGCGGCATCGTCGTGCACGAACGACCAAACCGCGGCCGCGCCCTCTGCGGCCTGCGCCGGGGAGGCGCACACGATCGCGGGCCCCTCGATCGCCGAGATTGTGCGGTTGTAGCGGCGCAGCTCGAAACCGTGAGTATCCAGGGTGTTAGCCACCGTGTTGGCCATTATCCCGGCGCCGAGGATCGCGATCGTGTTCGATTCATTCATTGCCGCCGACCTTCCGGTACAACAGCCACACCATCGTCGGCTGGAACTCGGCGCGGATCTCCAACTGCGGGTATCGCGCCGCGACATCCGCCGAGGCAATGCAGGCGTCGACCTCGGCGTGCGCAGCCGCTCGGGCGGCCAAAGGCTTCGCATTCACCGAAACCTGCCGCGCCCCCGGGGCGTGCCGGTTGGCGAAGACCCTGGTGGCCGGATGAGTCGCTACCGTCTCGATCGCACGGCCGCGGCCGATGTCTCGTCGCACCGCCAGGCACATCGGTTTGGTCGGGCTTTCCCAGCAGCGCTCCAGGTGCAGCATTCCGCTGTAGGTTTTGGTTCGTTGTGCTCGCGGGCCTGGACCAGGGCGGTGACTGTGCCGCGGTCGAGCAGCCTGCGCACCGCAGGATCGTTGGGCACACCCATGAACATCACGGCGATCGGCTGGCGGAAGTCGAAGACGTTTCGTGTGTCGCTGATGATCAGTTCGGGGTCGTGAAAGTCGGCGTCGATACAGGTCGTGACGCCTTCCCAGGTGGTGGCGGTCAGCAGCGCCCTGGCGTGGGTGAGGACGAGTGGGTCGTCATCGACGTAGATGACGCTCGATTCCGGCGCCACTGTTTGAGCGATGTCGTGTGTGTTCGTCATGGCGGGCAGGCCGCAGCCGATGTCGATGAAGTGGCGGATGCCCTGCTGCGCGAGGTAGCTCACGGTGCGGACCAGGAACTGCCTGGACTGCACCGCCATGGTCGTGATGTCGGGATACTTTTCAACGCAGGAATCTCCGACTATTTGGTCGATTTCGTAGTAGTCCTTGCCGCCCATCCGGCTTGTTGACCGGACTAGCGCTGGTCGGCGGACTTGACTGTGGGGCAACAGGTTTTGGTTGAATTCTCCGTCGTGCCCACAGAGAGATCGAGCCAGGCGGCGACCCACGTAGCAGTGGCCAGAATCGGCAAAGTCGTTCCAGGAGAGGATGCTTCGCTGCCATGGCTGGTACTTGACGCAGCCGGAGCTGAGATCCCGGAGGCTGGCGAGTACTTGCGATATACGGTGGTCAACGACTTCAGCCCGAACAGCGTGGAGTCCTATGCGCGTGCACTGTTGCGCTGGCTGCGGTTTCTCTGGGCTACCGATGTCGACTGGGACCGCGCTGATCGCAACCAAGTCCGTGACTTCGTGCTGTGGATGCGCACCACCGTGAAAGAACGCGAGCGGCGCACAGACGCACCAGTCCCGGGAAGCGTGAACCCTCGGACCGGAAAGCAATACCCGGGCTGGGGATTTGCTCAGACGACGATGAACCACAACTTGGCCGTGGTCTCCTCGTTCTACGACTACTTCATCGACCAGGGCCGGGGACCGCTGCGCAATCCCGTGCCACCCAGCACAGGACCACAAGGGGCTCGTGCTGGCGGGCATCACAATCCGATGGACCCCTTCCGGCCTCGGCGACGGGCCGCCTATCGCCAACAAGTCCCCCGCGTCCAGCCCCGCGGAATTCCTGACCAACAGTTCAACGAGCTGTTCGAGCGAATGCCGTCGCATCGCGACCGGGCGATCCTGGCACTGTATGTATCCACCGCCGCCCGACCTGAGGTTCCCCCGCTTTCTCGGAGGGCTCTGAGCATGGTCCGATAGGACCAGGAAGGAGTCCCTTGTGGCAGCACCGAAGAAGTACCCCGATGAGTTGAAGGCGCGGGCGGTCCGCTTGTATCGGGAGTCGGATCCCAAGCCGACGGTCCGGAAGTTGGCCCAGCAGCTCGGGGTGCATCACGAGGCGTTGCGGAACTGGATCCGCCAGGCCGAGGCCGACGCTGGTGAGCGAGCCGATCGGCCGACGACAGACATGGCCGATGAGAACCGGCAGCTGAAGAAAAGGATCGCCGAACTCGAGCGGGTCAACGCGGTGTTGCGTTCTGCGAGCGCGTATTTCGCCTCGGAGCTCGACCAGACCCGGAGGTGATCGTGCGGTTCGTGAAAGACCACCCGCAGTACCCGGTCGAGCTCGTACTACGGGTGCTCGAGATTGCGTCCTCAACGTTCTATGAGTGGAAGAGGCGGGCGGCCCAGCCGTCGGCGCGGCAGCTCGAAGACAAGCAACTGCTGGCTGAGATCGTCGATATTCACGCCAGTTCCGGCGGCACCTACGGTTCCCCGCGAGTGCATGCCATGCTGGCGCGGCGCGGCATCGGTGTCGGCCGCAAACGGGTCGAGCGGCTGATGCGCCGGGCCGGACTGCAGGGCGCATTCTTGCGCCGCAAGTGGCGGATCGGGTCCACCAAGCAAGATCCGCGGGCCAGGCCGGCACCGGATCTGGTCGAGCGGAACTTCACCGCCGACGCCCCGAACAAGCTGTGGGTGGCCGACGCGACCCGTATCCCGGTCGGAGAGGGTGTGTTCTGGCTGGCCGCCGTCCGCGATGCCTTCTCCAACCGGATCGTGGGCTGGAAAACCTCCGACCGCTGCGACACCGATCTCGTGCTCGGCGCCCTGGAATACGGCGTCTGGTCGCGCGATGTCCGCGACGGTGAACTGATCCATCATTCCGACAGGGGGTCGACCGGCGAATTCAACCGGTCGACGCAACATTTCGTAGTTGAAGCGATTGTAGATGTTGTTCCATTGCCTCGGCCGGAGTCTGCCACCCAAGGACCTTCCGCGGTCGCGTGTTGAGTGCGTGAGCGACCGCCGTCAAGTCTCTCTTGCTCCACCGTGATAGGTCTGTTCCCTTCGGAAAGTATTGGCGCAGAAGCCCATTTGTGTTCTCGTTGGTGCCGCGCTGCCACGGGCTATGCGGATCGGCGAAGAAGACCGCGACTCCGGTCTTGGACGTCAACGCCGCGTGCGCGGACAGTTCCTTTCCCCGGTCCCATGTGAGCGACTTCACCATCTGCGCAGGCGGTTTTCCGATCGCCGCCGCGAGAGCCTTGTTCATCGACGTCGCCCCGTAACCACTGAGCGCGGGACCATTCTTGACCGGGGCGCTGGTCGCCCATCCTCGTTCGCGGGGCAAATGAATCAGCATCGTGAATCGAGTGCTTCGATCGACCAGGGTCGCGATCGCGGAGCGTTCGGTGCCAATGATGAGGTCGCCTTCCCAGTGCCCGGCAACGGCGCGATCGTTGGCCTCGACAGGGCGTTCGCTGATCAACACGTCCGGGGTCACGTGCGCCCAGACCACGCGTTTTGAGCGGGCCCGAGGCATCCGCAACGCGCGTCCGGTCCGCAGGTTCAAGATGAGTTCGCGATCGAGCGCGCCGCGGCCCTCGATATAGAGCGCCTGGTAGATGGCTTCGTGGCTGATCCGCATCGACTCGTCGTCAGGGAAATCGATCCGCAGCCGCTTGGCGATCTGCTCGGGACTCCATGCCTGCACCCATCCACGGTCGGCGCGGTGGGGCTTGTTGCGGCCGGTCCAGGCGCGCGTCATCGGGCCTTTGACGGTGTTGCCGCGCTCGTCGGTGATCGGTCCGGACAGGCGGGTCTGGACGTAGTTGCGAAGTCGCGGGTTATCCGCGAGTTTGGCGGTCTTGGGCCGGCGGGCGAACAGCTCGGCTTTCCACTGCGCCACCGACGCGCGGTAGTGCAGTTTCCCGCCTCGAGTGGCGGCGTTGCGCCGCAACTCACGCGAAATCGTCGATGGGCTGCGACCAAGCGCCTTCGCGATCTGGCGCACGCCGTTGCCTTGGACCTTGAGCAGCGCGATCTCCTCGCGCTCGGCAAAGGACAGGTAGCGGCCACTTGGCCGAGGCCACGAGTACGGAGACATCCCGCCAGCTTCGCGGAACCATCGACTGCCCTTGACAGGCGATACCCCTACTGCGACACCAGCTTCCGCTGGAAGCAGGCCCTCGTCGACCTTGTCCCAGAACAGTCGCTCGGTTGAGCGCCCGATCCCAGGAGCGCCCGGCGACCGCATCGGCGCTCGTCCGGTGACCTCCCGCATCCAGTCCGATGGCCTTCCCATAACACCCTCCGTGAACTCGGGTGTTGCATCCACCGGTTGAACCTGAGACCTACACCGCGATCAGGTTCGCAAACCGATTGGCCGACAACGGTATTGCGCAATCAATGGGGTCTGTCGGCGATTCCTACGACTGTGAGAATGAATTCGGCCGCCTGGTGGCCTGACTCTTGCTTACGACTGACCCCGCGGTTCGGGTGTCCTGGCTGTTGATCTGTCGTCCACCAGACGGTCTCACCACCTGGTGCTGACCGGGCGGGCAGTGACCTCATAGGAGCCTGACCTCACCAGGTCCCATCACAGTCCCGTCCACCCGACCGGCCAGCGTCACAACCCGCTGAAAGGTCGCAGGACAAGCATGACAAACCCGCCACGCCGGGGTCGAGTCGTCATCGGCGTCGACACCCACAAGCACTTCCATGTTGCTGCGGCACTCGACGACTTCGGGGGCGTCCTGGCCACCGGAAAGTTCACCGCCGACCGCACCGGATATCAGGAACTCATCGACTGGGCAACGAGTTTGGGGCATCTACGCACGTTCGCGATCGAGGGCACCGGCTCTTACGGGGCAGGGCTGACTGCCGCAGTCCGCCGCGCCGATATCGGTGTGATCGAGGTACTGCGGACCGACCGGCGTGATCGGCGACTGCGCGGCAAGTCCGATTTCATCGACGCGGAAAATGCGGCACGAGCCGTGCTGGCCGGCTACGCCGACGCCACCCCGAAGACCGCCGACGGCGTCGTCGAGATGATCCGCCAGATCAAAGTCGCCAAGGATGTTGCGGTCAAAGCTCGTGCAGCAGCAATGATTTCACTGAAAAGCATACTGGTGAACGCCCCCGACGAGCTTCGTGAACAGTTGCAGCCGCTGTCGAAAATGGCGCTGATACATCGATGCGCCGGCCTGCGGCCCGGCCCGGTCACCACCGTCGAAGCGGCCACCAAACACACGCTGCGCGCGATCGCTCGACGCTGGGAGCAACTGCAGGAAGAGATCAGCGCTCACGAGCAACTGCTCGACGAGCTCACCGCTTCGATCGCACCACAACTGACGGCCGCATTCGGTATCGGTGTCGACACAGCCGCCGAGATGCTGATCGTCGCCGGCGACAACCCCGACCGAATCCGAACCGAGGCGGCATGGGCGAAACTATGCGGTGTCTGCCCAATCCCAGCATCCTCGGGCAAGACTGTCCGCTACCGGCTCAACCGTGGTGGCCACCGACAAGCCAACTCCGCGCTCTACCGAACCGTCATCGTCCGCATGCAACATCACGAACCGACCAAAGCCTACGTCGCCCGCCGCACCGCCGAGGGCAAGACAAAAGCCGAGATCATCCGCTGCCTCAAACGCCTTCTCGCCCGCGAAGTCTGGGCACTCATGCGACCCCTCCGACAGGCCCGTCGACCCGCAGAATCAGCCACTTGACAGCTATAGGAGCATCAACGCGTTGATGGAGAACTTCTTCTCCACCCTGAAGACCGAACTGGTCTACCGCCGTGCGTGGCACACCCGCGACGAGGCCGAGAACGCGCTGTTCGCCTACATCGACGGCTGGTACAACTCCCGGCGGATCCAGAAGAAGCTGGGTTGGCGATCACCCGACGAGTTCGAAGCCAGTTACCATCAACGGGTTCCAGCCGGAACCAGATAATTCGCTCTCCGGCTAAGCGGGGGAACCTCAGGTGCCGTGGGTGGCGATGTGCGGGTTCCAGGGTTGTCGGGTGGGTTGCGGGGATATAGCAGCGCAACTGCGTGGTCAGCCGGGCGATCAGCACCGCGTCCTTCTCATCGGTTTGTCACTGGTGAGATCCTCGGCGCGGCGTGACCAGGCGGTCATCGACGGCTGGACACACACAAACGCCATGCCACGATCTGCTGCTAGCTGTCCGAGCACCCGCCACCGATGGCCGGTCGGCTCGCATGCCACCGTCACCCCGGCGAAACCCGCCGCGGCTGCGCGTTGGCCAGCCCAGTCCAACGCGACCCCTAGATCCCAGGCGCGGCATCGGAAGATTTTGCGGGCCAATACTTTCGAGTCGTGATCGGTCACTATCACCATCTGCTTGCGATCAGCCAGATCGATCCCGACGATCGCGTTGTCGAGCGGGACCAGTGCCCGAAGCCGCGCCAAACGCGCGTTTCGGTTGCGATCACCCCAGGACAACCCATTACCGTTACCCATGAACGTCCTCCTGCAGCGATGGGACACCAAGCCCGACAAGCGCATCAGGAGGACGTTCGCTCGTCCACACCTAAGGCGCAGAACGTCTTTCTATGCCGCGGTGACGGCGATCGGGAACCTCCACTGATGGGTGTCAAACGCAAGCGTGACGTCGAATTTCGCCGATGCGGCCTCCTGCTCGTGCCGGGCGACGTCAGGATTCGCCGATGAACGACGTCAGGGTTCACCGATCTAACCAGGTAAGCCGCCGTCGGTAGTTGATAGGAAGATCATTGGGGCTCAACCTCGCATTCCAAGGTGCTCAACGGTGATTCTCGGACAGCGCTGGGGCGCCCGCACCGGTTGCCGATCGCGTGTTCGTCGAATGCCAGGCCCGATAACTCGCCGGTCAACCGAAACACGTTGAGCCACAAATGTTCCCGGCATCATCGACATGCCGGGAACCAGCTCATCGTGACCCACCGATCGTCGCTATCCACCGTCTCGGCGTTGGTGAGGTGCTCGGGCAGAACGATTCTCATATAGACCACCGCCTCGACGGGGTCGTCGGAGTGATCGACGGCGCGGCATAGCGTGTTCACCGGCCACCCACAGCCTGACTCTTAGTCCGGAGAAAGTAGTTCCAGATCCGTGCCGAGTGTGGAATGTCGTTGCGGATCAACGGAGGTCGGGTGACGGTGTGTGTCACGTCGCGGCTCCTGCGCATTGGCGACGGTCAGATCCGAATGCGGAAGTCAGGAAGTAATTGATCCTCGTGGCGCTCACCAGTTCACGCAATCGCTGACATAGTCCGGGCCGCCGAAGTACGCCACGGCCAGGGCTGCCTGGCGTAAAGCAATGCCTTGCCAACGGCCAGACCGGTTCGCATTGCACTGAGTGACGTGTGCCACCAGCGAACCCCGTTGTCCAAAACGGAGTTCAGCCTCACGGTGCAGCGAGACGGTCGGCGCATCGGACCCGAACATAGGTGGAGGGCTCGGGTCCGCGTCTGCGCAGACAGGGCTGGGCGGCGTGCGCGCCGGGGTCGTCGCGGCGTCAGGTGTGAGCAATGGGAACCTCTTCGGGGTGTTGCGTGTCAGACGGCTGGTGCTGGTCTTTTGCAACGTTGATGGCCAGGATCCCCGACAGGACCGTTTCGAGAACGGCGCGATCGGTGATCGGTGGTGCTGCCCACACCCGCTGCGCTTCGGCTTCGGTGAGAGGGGACGGACCACCCTCACTGCTGTCGGCACTGCTCGGTGCCGGTGGGAGGTTCATGCGGGCACCGCGCTGCGTAGGACTAGTTCGATGTGTGGTCGTATCGCGGTCCCCGGGATGCCGAGGCCGTGAAGGTGTTGATCGGCAATTCCGATGACCAACGACAGCAACAGCATCACAACGGTGTCGGCATCCCTGCGTGGAATACCGGGGTTCATTGCTGTGGTGAGCAATTCAGCGACAGCCTCGCGCATGCGAGCGATTCGCCGGGCGGTGGCGGGATTGTCGGGGTCGAGGTCTGCGAGGGTGCGTTCCAGGCTGGCCCAGCCCGGTCGCGTCACCAGGATCGACGTCCACCTCGCCAGTGTGATGACGAGTTCGTTGGTATCGGTGGGCTGGAAACGTTGGATCCGTTGGATTGCTCGGTCGCACAAGATATCGGCGACGTCATGGCCGATGACCGCTTTGCCCCTGAAATGCGTGGAGAACATGCCTTTGCTGCATCCGGCCTCCTCGGCAATCCGCTCGATCGATGTCGCGGCAAACCCTTCGGCGAGGAACAGATCCGTCGCCGCCTGCACGAGCCGTTGCCGCATCACCTCAGGACCGACACGCTGCAGCGTGGACTTCTTGGACGTGTCACACACGGCAAGCTCGGGTGGTTTCACAGGACACGTACCTCCTGGGCAGCCGGGCCCTTGGGGCTGCGGCCGGCGGAGAACTCGACCCGCTGCCCCGGCTCCAGCGTTCGCCACCCTGGCGCGAGGATGCTGGAGTGGTGGACGAATATGTCGCCTCCGCCGTCGCGGGTGATGAACCCGAAACCCTTCTTCGGGTCGAATCGTCTGACGGTGCCGTATTCCATCGTGGTTTTCCTTACTCTGCGACTGGGTCAATAGGAATCGGTGAACGCGGTGCCGGCGTGGTCGCCGCCATAGGTAGCAGCGGCTCCGCGTATGGCGGCGAATACGTGATGACGCTGCACGGCCGCGAGCAGGTCGGCGATCACTAGGCCGGTGATCACGTAACCCACAACGGTGATAGCGGAGCGAATTTTGGACATGGCAGATGAACTCCCTTTCGCGTGGATTGGGTCGGGTGATGCTGTGGGGCCGCGGTTTCCGCGTCAGCTGTTGAAGGTGTCGACAACCGAATAGACGACGAGTTGACCGATCCGCGGTGCTACCCGGTTCATCGAGCGTTTCCACGCATGAGCGGCAGCTGCTCGACGCGAGTGTTGTAGTCCCGCTGCGCTTTGAGGACACCGGCCAGGCTGGTATCAGCGTCGGGGGTAGCGGCGTAGGTCATCCACCGTGCGGCCATCGCCGAGAGCAGTTCACCGATCCCGACATCGTCAGCTGGGATGTCGACGACAGCCGCGATGGTCGCGTCGATCTTCCGAATCAATTGCGCGAGATCGCCATCGACTTCTTCCAGTGCAGGACCGGCCAGGTCTATGCGGCGCCGATGGGTATCGAGCATTCGCACCGCGAGTGCAGACCATGCTGGGCTGTCGAGAACCGGATGAACAGGCTCATACGGTCGTCGACGTGGCAGGCACGCGAATCGAAGGCGGCCCAGTGCGGCCAGCCGGTCGCGCCAATTTCTCGGTCGCGCGGTGACGGGCCAGATCGCAGCGAATTGGCCGATCCAATCTGCGGCTTGTGGCAATCCCGCGAGGGCGATGTGGTGGCGCTCCACTGGTGTTGTTTGCCTTGTCATGTCGTTGATGGAGGAGTTCGGGGGACGCCGCGCCACCCCAGTGGCAGCTGGACGCGGCGGGACTTCATGTCCTCGACGAGCTGGGCGTAGCCCTCCCACACCTCACCGAGGTGGAACCACGCCTCGTGCCGTAGCTCCTCGTCATCGCCGTCGGTGCTGGCCTTGGTAGCGGTGTGTAAGACGGTCCACCACGCCTCGGCATAGGTTTTGGCGACATGGCTGATCACTTCGCCGAGTGAGTGGGTATGCATGCGCGCAACGGGATTTCGCGGCAGATGAAACACAGCCCAGGAGTTGATCTCGGCAATGTGATCGGCGATCTCGGCGTGGACTGCGTGCTCGTCGAATCCGTTCGCTCGCTGCCATGGATCCACGGTGCGGGGGATGAGCGATGCGTGCAGATCACCAAGTTCTCGCGCCCACCCGATCAATGCCGGTGTGTCGGTGAGATGACCGGCGATTGCGGCGAGTAGCTCATCACGCGAAGGCAACGCTGCTGGGGCGACGACGGGGTAGCCAGTCGGCCGTGTGAGGGCCGCGTCGAGCAAACAGCGCACGGGTGCAACAGTTTCTGTCACGACGCGACACCGACCGGCTCGAAAGGTATCGCGTACTCGCGCCCCAGCGTGCAGCGCGTGATCGTGTGCCTGTCGTTGGCGAACCGATCGGCGTGCGCGCAGATCGCTTTCAGCTGAGCACTGGGGTCGTCAGCACGGTGGCGGGTCTCCTCGAGTTCCACCACGAGCAGGCCATCGCAGCGGTGCAGCAGCCGGATGACTCCAGCGTTGCCATCTGGGCCGAATCCAAGGTCACCCGCTGCGATGGCGGCACGATCGGAGTCCGCCACGAGTTCCTTGTAGAGCCGGTCGACGGGCATCACCTGGTCGGTCCACCGCCGGATGGTCAGGACCTTGATCGGATCGAATCTGGTCAACGTCGCGCCCACATCCAGCGGGGACTCCACCAACACCACCTCCTCGGCGGCAGTCAGGGGCGCGACCGTGAGCGGCGCGACGGCGTCCGGCTTTTCGGATGCGACGGGATCGTCGGCGTCGAGACGGTAGATGTGGGCGGTTTTCATCCGCGTAATGCGTTGAACGACGGCGTGTCCGGAAGGACCGAGGCTGGTCAGATGAGCCCAGGACGGCACGACCAGGTGTCCACCACCGTGGCCTTCCAGCTCCTCCATCAACTCCCAGAGCACTTGCGTCCGGGGAGACTTCGCGTCGAAAACCTGCGCGAGATCCAGATGCCGGGCCCGCGCCACTTGATCAAGGCGTGCCATGATCCCGATATCTGGGTCACGGCGATCCGCCTCCTCGATCATCGAGCGCAGCAGTTTTTCGGGTGCTCTGGGCTCGAACAACACCTTCCCAGGCCCGAAACAAGCCGTGTCCGCGTACTTCTCCATCGCATCTGCGACACCGCTGTGTGTTTGGTGACCGATGAGGTCCATACGTGCGTATCCGAACCACATCCTCGCTCACCTCCGCCACGCGTCGCGGCGGCGGGCGACCGCACCTAGGAACTGGTGGCAGGTACTGCCGTGGCCTGCGTGTACGGCAGCGAGGAAGTCCGCCTGCACGCTCGTGATTCCAGGCCCGGGTGCGCTGGTGCAGTCCCGACCGGTGATCAGCCACAGGTCCCGCTGGTCCGGGGTTGGTGGATACATCGATGCCTCCCTGAGTTCAGGGCACCCGGCGCGGGGCGGTGGCCTACTCGCCTCGGCCTGGATTGGGACCGAGGGGGACCGTGAGGGGATTGTCCGCGCTGCTGGTTGGTGTGTGATGAGCTGATAAACCAGCAGGTGGCGCCGGGTGCCGCATATGATGCTCGTGCCATAGGGCGCCCGCCGATAGTGTTGCGGCGTTGCCATTTGTTGCCGTTTCTTGGCAACACAGTCAGGGTCGTTGCGGTTAGAGGGGACCGAGCAGGCGTGAGCGACACATCGAGGTTCGGCGAGGTAGCCAAACGGCTACGTCTGCAACAGGACCGGTCGATCCGCAGTGTGGCCGCCGCGATCCGTTACGACGCTGGTGCGTTGTCCCGCCTGGAGAACGGACACCGCCGTCCGCCCCGGAGAGTCGCTGAAGACCTTGATGCTGAGCTCTCAGCTGACGGGTTGCTGATCGAGTTGGCCGAGGAGTTGGAGAACCCCGCTAGTTCGACTGGCCCGGTTCTGGATGGGTTGGACGCCTCGGCTGAGGCGTCCATATCCTTCGCTGAATGGGCGTGCAATGACGACTCTGGCCGGTTGACAGTTGACAGTCTTGCTAGCGAGTTGTCTCGAATCGCACAGCGATTCGTGCACGCACCTCCACGTCCTTTGGTGGTTGAGCTCGGTGGGTTGCGCGACAAAATACGTCGTGCGCTGCAGGCCGGTCCACCGCCGCGCCAGGCGCGGGAGCTGCTGTTCCTCGCAGGGGTGACAATCGAGCTGCTCGCCCAGATCACCAGCAATCTCGGCAATCCATTCTCAGCGATGCAGCATGCACTCGCCGCTGAATCGCTGGCTACCCAAGCGGGACACGACGGTCTGCGCGCCTGGACGCTCGGCACCCAGGCACTGATCGCCGAGTGGAATGCGGATCCGGGCAGCGCGATCGAGATCGTTCGTAGGGCATCGCAATGGTCACCCGCCGGGGAGCATCAGATCCGGCTCGCCGCACTCGAAGCGCGATGCGCCGCCCGGCTAGGCCGCAGAGACGAGGCTCTGACCGCGGTCGCCCGCGCCCTGGCAGCCGCCGAGGCCACCCCCAACAGTGATGAGGTCGTGGCCTTCGGCGGGTCACTACAGTTCCCGACGAAGTTGGCCTACTACCTGGGCACCACCTATCGGCTCATCGGCGAGCCCGCCGATGCCGAACAGTGGGCGCAGCAGGCGGTGGATGGCTACACCCGCGGCCCAGACAAGGACCGTTCCTATGGAGACGAAGCCCTCGCCCGCGCCGACATCGCCATCGTTCGCATCACCAACAGAGCCGTCGAAGGCGCCCGCGAAATCCTTGCCCCGGTGTTCGCGCTACCACCCGGACAACACATCCACCCGGTTGCCGAGGGCTTACGGGCCGTTGACAATTCGCTGCGAGCCACCGACGATGCCAAAGCCTTGATCGCCCGAACCCTGAGCGAGGAGATCGCCATGTTCACCACTGCGCAGCTGCCCGCGCCGCGATGACAGAGCTCGACGCCACACGGTTGGTGCTCAACGCCGCATGCGAGGAAGCTGGACTATCGCCCGTGAGCGCACACTTGCTGCGGGCGCACTCCAATACCGTCTACCTGCTGCCCACAGAACAAGCCGTCGCGCGCATCAGCCACAACGAGCACCATGGTCTGCGTGCACGGGCATCCGTCGCTATCGCTCGATGGCTCGCCGACCACGACATCCCAGTGACGGAACCGCGCATCGATCACGCCATCGACATCGACACGGTCACCGTCACGTTCTGGCAGTACTACCCACAAACCGATCTCAGCCGCCCACCGGCCAGCGAACTCGGTGCCATCCTGGCTCGACTCCATGCACTACCCCCGCCACCGTTCGACCTCCCCGACTACCCACCACTGGCCGGCCTAGCGATAACCCTGCACGACCCGACCACTTCACGGGCACTTACCGAACACGACCACCATTGGCTGACCGAACGCACCCGCCACCTCATCGACCAGTACCACCAGGTGGACTCCGAACTCGGCCGCGGCATGGTCCACGGCGACGCGTACCCAGGAAACACACTCTGGGGACCACGCGGTGTGCTCCTCGGCGACTGGGACGAAATCAGCATCGCCCCGCGTGAACTCGACCTGATAAACACCATCCAAGGCCTGCGATTCGGCACCAGCGAGAGCGAAATCATCGACTTCGTTGCCGCCTACGGCTGGGACGTCCGACAGTGGGACGGGTTCGCGCTGCTAAGGGAAATGCGTGACCTGCACACC
Source organism: Nocardia sp. NBC_01009 (assembly GCF_045208035.1). Taxonomy (NCBI): domain Bacteria; kingdom Bacillati; phylum Actinomycetota; class Actinomycetes; order Mycobacteriales; family Nocardiaceae; genus Nocardia; species Nocardia sp. NBC_01009. Next base: position 3,876,631 of record NZ_CP108695.1, read on the forward strand.
CTCAACGCCTACATCCGCCAAGCCAGCCAGGGTGACAGCGCCGCGGAGCGCGAACTCAACAATCGTCTCTGTAGCCTGCGCAACCCAGAATTCGCGGAGGCACGCTGGAACGCCCTGGGGTAATTCCGGTTTCGTGTTCGGCTGGCGCCATCTACGCCAGGATCGTCGACGTCGCCGAGAACAGGTAGATCGGTTGTGGGACAGTCGAACTCCGCTTTCTGGCAGGTCGGCCCATCGGCATTGCGCTTGCCTTCCATCGTCACCCCACGCACATATCCCAGGCTGTGGCCACCCGATCCTTGCGTGCCAGCGACGAGAACACCTCACTCACAAAGGAATCGAGGCGTTCACCGACCTCGACCAGACCTGCGACATCCACACCGCCGGACAGATGTATGGCCAATTGCTTTCGCGCCGAAGGGATCTGAAGGGCGGCTCGAAGCGTCGAGCCTCGCCGTGAATGACGCGACCCATACAGTGGACCCATGAATGACCGCACCCAAAGCGCCGATCTGTTTCTCGACGAGTTGCCCTCGGACCGCAAGGGGTCCTGGCGCGGCCAACTGTTCGGCAACCCGTCTTCCGGCCTTGATCCGGTACTCACCTTGGCACTGAGATTCCCGTGGCGCAGTTCGGTGGACGTGACGATCGAAGGGATCCCCGCGGATGTGCCTTCTTGGCGCGAAATCGAAGGCATAGAGGTCGAATCCACCGAATCCGGGGAGCCGATCGAGGCATCGGTGTACGACGGTGCCCACAACTTTTTCGAGTACGCGCGCATCCAGGTCCTTCATCAGGTCGGCACTATGGCACGGTTTGCCGTCGACCTGGCCGAGGGCGAGGAGTTCTTTCTCACGCTTCCGAATGACGAGATACTCGAGGCCGACCAGATCTACACGACAGTGGATGCCGAGTTCGAGGGCATCGAAATGTACCTGACCGCGGACCGAGAGCTGGCCGAGTTCACCGACCCTACCGGTTTGGTGTTCGACTGGGCTCACGGCGACTGCAAGTTCTACAAGGTGGTCGACTCGGGCACCCCGGAGCATTCGGGACACTGATGCCGGCTCCGGACCAGGATTCTGCGAGACAGTACCTCGCACCACGTGTCCTGCACGATCTCAGGACGGCCGGATCATCGATATTGCTGTAGTTCCGCTGTGGAACATCGGTCGTTCGCGCGAGGATTCCGGCTCCAGCGTGGGCGACCAGCCGCAATTGCACCACATCCTGCGCAGCGGGCGACCACCGCTGCTGGCGATGTAGCCGAGATCAAGACCGTGATGGATCCGGGTGAGCCGTGCTGAAGGGCTGTCGGGCGTGATCTTGGCGGAAGGTAGTGCCGTTGTAGCGTCGGAGTCGCGCGGGTAGAGCGGTTCGGTGGGGTAGTAGACATGCCCGCAGGGGTGCTCGATGTAGCCAGGTCAGTGAGCTGTAATAGCCGAGTTGAGCGCATTCGATGGTCGCTGGGGCGAACGATGTTTGGACTCCTGGTGGACGGTGGCGGGCTCGCCGATCTCGGTCGGCGAGCCCGGAGTATCAGCCGCGCCGCGGCTCCGCTGCCCGATTGGAGGGGATGCATGACATCGCCAGCATGGTGGGAATGGTGCTGAACCACCTGTGGTACTCGGCGACCGGAATATCGTTGTGCGGCAGGGAGAGTGGTTCGTGGATTCCGGTGATGACCAGCCCGTGGGCGGTCAACCGTTCGGCATACCACGACAGCGGGCGGTGGTAATGACGGTGTCCGCCGACGGACGCGATCCACCGGGTGGTAAGTGGCGGTGTTTTCGCCTTGATCAAGGCGCCCTACTCGGCAGTGAGCTCTGGGCAAGGTCCGAGCCACCACCATCCGCCGTCCAGCTCCAGGGTGGGGCAGATGTCATCGCCGAACCCAACATATGGCCCGGGATCGGGCCGGCCGGAGAAGTGCCCGTAACCGGTAGCGCCGTCCGGGGTTCCGACGTAGTCGGGCACGAACCGTACCGGATGCCCATTGCTGGTGCCGATGACCGCCACCTTGCAGTTCACCGAAACGAAGCACAGGTAACTCGGAAGAGGAACGCCGTAGTAGTTGTCTTGGCGACGCTGCGGCACTTCGATCTCGGCCACAGCGGTGAAAGCCGGGTGCTCGAGCCGGAACCGGGTCCACGCCGTGGCCTGGGGGCTGACGATGAAGGCGATTGATCCGGCGATCCCGACGAAGGCGAGTGCTGCTGCGGCAGGCAGGGGCCACCGTTGCACGTCGCGGTTTGCCTGCCACACCGCGAAGGCGAACACGGCGATCGAGATCAGCAACACCAGTGCGAACAGCGGAAGGCCAGCAGCCATAGCTGAGTCACTATCCAGCCGCGGTGCAGCGCCACACCGAGCATGACCAGGGCCGTAACGAACGCGGCCGACCGGAGCGCGGCAGCGGAGCGAGGGGGTTGGGCACAACAGCAATCTAGAGCGGCGATGTGCGGGGTCGGCGCGGGAATTGTGCCGATCATGTGTGGTCGGCAGCACCGGGTGTCGGCGGATCGATCCGAACAACCCGCTGTTGCACCGGTGATCGGCCGGCGCTCGCCGGGGCAGCCGAGAGGGTGGTCGATACCCCGAGCATCGCCAGACGTGCACCGTGTTCGGTAGTGGCAGGCCCATGCTCGCATTGCCAAGGCGCGAAAACACCGCCACACAACGCTGCGAATCACAGCTCCGGCGTGGCTAACCTGCCGATTCCGTCCGACTGGGCCGGTGTTCAAAAGACGATTCTCAACACTTGGCCATGAGGCCGGATCGAGTACGGTCGCCTTCATACTCCAAAAGGCGATGGCCCTCGCATGCAATGGTCGGAGAACTCCTCCTCGGACATGTTGTACTCCTCGTCAGCGACCTTCTTCATCGCCTTCTTCACCTTGGCGCGGGTAGCCGCGCCAGCGGCATGGCTACCGGTCACCATCGTCACAGCTGTGCCCGCGAAGCCCGATTGAGCTTCGATCGAGACATCGTTGTAGATTCGCTCACCCTGGCTGACCGTCCGCTTCGTCACGAGACCACGGGTGGTACGGGCCATATCTGGCAATGCTTGGTGGCGAGTACGACGCCGCCGAGGTCGGTGAGGGCTTGCTCGAAGCGATCGGCGATAACAGTCTCGAGGTCGGCTACGCACTGGCATCGGTCGACACCAACAGCGATTCTTCTGCAGTGGGCTTCGTCCCGCTGACCCGGTCGCTGGAATCGGTGTCGGGCTCCTGCGATGGGTTCAGTCCCACGACAGCGCCGGTGGACAGGACCGCAGGCCCGACGAGCGCCGGATCGTATCCTCCGTCGAAGACGCGGACATTGAGGTCTTGCTCGACGGCTCAGCGATGCGGCCCAGCGTGGCATCGGGATCAGGTAGCGGTCGGCCAAAAGCCGGCCCCGCAGTATCGCCTCCGGTTTCGGCCAGCGCTGCGGCGTAGTTGTCGCGGTCCTCGGCAAGGATCGCTTCGGTGCCGTCGAAGAGCTCGTCGAATTGATCGGCCTGTACGGAGCGATCGTCGAATGGTTGGGCGAAAGTGAGGAATCCGCGCTCGAACTGTTCTCGATAGCTGTCGACCTCAGCGCGCCACCGCTTATCCCAGGGGACTGCCATAGACCTCGTCCCCGTGTCTGGTCAGGATCTCCCAGGCCCGTCGGGTCGGGGTTTCTTCGTAGACGCCGGTCCGCTCACAGCTCGCCACCGCGGCGTCGTTCTCGGTAGGTTGGTTCGTGGATCACCATCGGCACTGCCTCAAGCCTTCTGACAGGGTTGGCGCGGCCGAAACCGGGCGTCGAAGGTGTGGAGTTCATCGAGGATGAACCTGCGGCCGGACTGCCCAAGTTATTAACCTTCGGTTGCCCGGCCGCGTAGCGGCGCGCAGAAACTGCTTACGTGTTTGTGCTGATCGGTTGCCAGTGACCGGCGCGGACCGGCTCGTCATCGACTAGCCGGAGCCGGCGGGCCAGATCCGAGACGAACACCCGTTCTGGGTCCGCGGCGTCACGAATCCGGCGCCATTCTTCGAGCCGCGGATACATCGCTCGAATTGTTTCCGGCGTGGTGCGTGACTCCTTGGCGAAGTAGAGGCGCCCTCCGGCGGCCAGCACCCGCTGATCGAGCTCGGTGCAGAACTCGCTCAGGCCTGCCTTCAGTGGGAAATCCAGGCTCAACATGAATCCCGGGTGCGGCCATGACAGTGGGGCCCGACTGCTCGGCCCCATGCGCTTGAATACGTTGAGGAAGGATCGATGACCCGAGTGTGCGATGGCTCGTACCGCATCGGCCAGTTGGTCTTCGGCACCGTAAGGCATCGAGAACTGATACTGCAGAAAACCACGCCGACCGTAGCCGCGGTTCCACTCCCCGAGCAGATCCAGGGGATGAAGGAACTGAGTGATGTTCTGGATCAGGCCCCGGCCCTGCTTCGCGAAGGTGCGGTGGGTGACCTCGCCACCGATCCGGGTAGTCAGGTTGTTGACCATGCCATTGGGGAAGACGTCAGGGACCGTAAGCAGCTGCGGCGCATTGAAATACAGCGGATTCTTGCGCAATTTGGCAGGTAGCTGATCGAGTGTGGCAAGGTTACCGCGGCTGAACCCCGCGCGACCGAGTTTCGCGTTGGTGCTGATCGTGTCGGGCACCGCCACCGAGTACTCATAGCCGTCGTCGGAGCCGCCGGTCAGCAAGTCCATCGTTTCGTCGAGATTGTTGGTTCGGTCGCTGTCGACGAAGAAATACGCGGTTTCGGTGTGCTTCATCCTGATTCGGGCACGTGTGACGATGCCCGTCAGCCCCATCCCGCCAACGGTCGACCAGAACAGATCCGTATCACCCTCGTCAGGTCCGATCGTGCGGAGCGTGCCATCGGCGGTCAGTAGGTCCATCGACAGCACGTGGTTGCCGAAACTGCCTTGGGAATGATGGTTCTTGCCATGGATATCGGAAGCAATCGCACCGCCGATGGTCACCTGCCGAGTACCCGGCAATACCGGAACCCACAAGCCATGCGGCAGAGCAGCCCGCATCAACGTGTCCAGGCTGACGCCGGCCTCGACGTCGACCACACCGCTATCCGGGTCGATCGTGTGGATGCGGTCGAACGCGGTCATGTCGACAACAAGACCACCACCGTTCTGCGCCGGGTCTCCGTAGCTGCGCCCCAGCCCTCGGGCGATGACACCACGCGGTCCCGCCTCACGGACGGCCTTGGCGACCGTGTCGATGTCGGGAGTGGAAAGTACCTGCGCGACAGTCGGTGCGGTGCGGCTCCAGCCAGCCAGTGGACGTTGATCGATCACCGATTCCCCATTCGTGAAATGCACGCCTGCCACCGTAGCGGCTGATTGCTAATACTCGACAATGACGGTCGTCACCAGCCCTTCACCGATTCGCTGTCGCGTCCGACACGACAGACACCGTGCGTCCGGACAGCGCCATCGGCAGGGACAGGAGACCCACTGAACCGCTATGCCGGAGCGTCGGATTCTGACTTCACCAGCAGGGGAAGAAGGTATCTGGCCTTCTCCAACGACAACCCCATACCGTCCCAGCCTCTTCCACGCTACGGCCCAGCCCGACGTCTAGTTGGTCGTTGTACCCAACAGCTACCACCTGCCAGCAGGCAAGCATGTGTTGTCGGGGACCGGCAAGCCGCGTGATCGTGGTGCGGTTGCGCCAAATCGATATCTAGGCAGGTAGTCTCGGATTTCGCGAAAGGCTGCGTGTTGTCAAAGGTGGCAAGAGCTCCAAAGGTCCCATCGTGCTCGATACCGCTGCTACCCGCTCCCCAGCAGGTGACATAGTGCGTTAATCATCGGATCACCTTCGTGCCTTGGTGACGTCTCCTTCCCTCAGGCGGCGCGGTCCAAACGGCCGGCACGGCTCGACGAGGTCTGAGGTTTTCGTCAGCCTAAGCTGCGGTCACAGAAGGCCGCTTCGTACGGTCGATACGGAGGTGTCGGGAGCGCGGTAACAGCGGAGGATCGAAGTGGTAGAAAGAAATTTGGGGAGGGAGTCGGTGAGTACAGCAGGCTGATGCGGATCGGCGGATGTGTTGAGCCGCCACCGACCGGAGTGGTGTCACAGCTCACTACCTGCATATCGATGGAGCTGGGAACTGTATTGTCGACAGCACGTGAAGAATGACCACCGCGCGGCAACTCAAAACGGACCACCTGGTCGGTGACCCTGGCTCTATCCGAGCCAGGGAGGACCGAAGGGATGCTTGCTGTGGAGGATTGGGCTGAGATTCGTCGTTTACGCCGCTCAGAGGGTATGCCGATCCAGGTGATCGCCCGGATGCTGGGCGTGTCCCGCAACACCGTCAAGCGGGCCCTGGCCTCGGACGGGCCGCCGAAGTACCAGCGCCCGCCGAAGGGGTCGATCGTGGACGCGGTCGAACCGCAGATCCGCGAGTTGCTCAAGGTGTATCCGACGATGCCGTCCACGGTGATCGCCGAGCGGATCGGCTGGAATCGCTCGGTCCGGGTGCTCTCGGGCCGGGTCGCGGAGTTGCGGCCGGCGTATCTGCCGCCGGATCCCGCGTCGCGGACCGCGTATGTCGCCGGGGAGATCGCGCAATGCGATTTCTGGTTCCCGCCGATCGAGTTGCCGGTGGGGTTCGGGCAGGTCCGTGGCCCGAAACAGCTGCCGGTCCTGACGATGGTGCTCGGGTATTCCCGCTGGTTGATGGCGATGCTGATCCCCTCGCGGCATGCGGAGGACCTGTTCGCCGGATGGTGGACACATATTCACCGATTAGGTTCGGTGCCAAGGGTTTTGGTCTGGGACGGCGAAGGCGCGATCGGCCGTTGGCGGGCTGGGCGCAGCGAGTTGACCGCCGAGTGCCAAGCATTCCGGGGAACGCTCGGCACGAAGGTGCTCGTCTGCAAGCCCGCCGATCCGGAAGCCAAAGGCATGATCGAACGGGCTCACGACTATCTCGAACGGTCGTTCTTGCCGGGCCGATCATTTACCAGCCCAACCGATTTCAACACGCAGCTGGGTGACTGGCTCGAGCTGGTGAACGCTCGGACACGGCGCGCGCTGGGTTGCGCGCCGACCGATCGGATCACCGCAGACCGTCAGGCGATGCTGGCGTTGCCGCCGGTCGCGCCGCAGATCGGGTGGCGCCGCTCGGCGCGGCTGCCGCGTGATCACTACATTCGCTTGGATTCCAATGATTATTCGGTGCATCCGTCGGTGATCGGGCGGCGGATCGAGATCCTCGCCGACCTGGACCGGGTCCGGGTGTTCTCCGGCGGCCGGATCGTGGCCGATCACGAACGGATCTGGGCCTGGCATCAAACCCTGTCCGACCCCGAACACGTCGAGGCGGCGAAAGTGTTGCGGCGCGGCCGGATCGGTGTCCTGCGCCCGGCACCCGAGCCCGATGTCGAGCAGCGCTGCCTGACCGACTACGACACCGCGCTGGGCATCGACATCGAAGGCGGGGTGGCCTGATGCCTCCACGGACCAGAACCACCGCGAAAACACCCACCACGACAAGGGATTTCACCGCCGAACTGAACTTCCTCACCCGGGCGTTGAAAGCTCCGTCGCTGCGGGAAGCTGCTGAGCGGCTGCCCGAACGCGCCCGCGCCGAGAACTGGACCCACGAAGAGTTCCTGATTGCCTGCCTGCAGCGGGAGGTGTCCGCTCGCGAGTCCCACGGCGGTGAGGGCCGCATCCGCTCCGCCCGTTTCCCTTACCGGAAATCATTGGAGGAGTTCGACTTCGGACACGCCCGCGGACTCAAACGGGACGTAGTCGCCCACCTGGGCACTCTCGATTTCGTCACCGCGAAGGAGAACGTGGTGTTCCTGGGCCGGCCCGCCCGGCACCGGCAAGACTCACCTGGCTATCGGGTTGGCGATCCGAGCGTGTCAGGCCGGGCACCGGGTCGCGTTCGCCACCGCCGCCGACTGGGTCGCCCGCCTGGCCGAGGCCCACCACGCAGGCCGCCTGCAGGCCGAGCTGACCAAGCTCGGCCGCTACCCGCTTTTGGTGGTCGACGAGGTCGGCTACATCCCGTTCGAGAACGAAGCCGCCAACCTGTTCTTCCAGCTGGTTTCGTCCCGATATGAACGCGCGAGTTTGATCGTGGCCAGCAACAAGGTCTTCGGCCGCTGGGGAGAGGTCTTCGGCGACGACGTGGTCGCCGCGGCCATGATCGACCGCCTCGTCCACCACGCCGAGGTCATCGCCCTCAAGGGCGACAGCTACCGGCTCAAGGACCGCGACCTCGGCCGCGTCCCCGCCGCCGGCACAACTGAAGACTGAACCATCAATCCCACCGAGCAGATGGTCCAAATTGGCGTTCCGTCAGATGGTCCGGGTTGGCGTGCTGTTGACATGTATTATCCAGCCCCGTCAAACATGCTGAGCGATCACCATGGGCGACTACCCCTGAGCGAGCCCCGTGCCGATGCAAGACTGGCGGGGGGCTCGCTCGGTTATGAATTGAGGACAGCGGAATCGAAGGTGCCCAACGCCTCGCGCACTGGGCGCCGTTTGTGTGGGTAGCCCTTTGTCGGTGCTGTTGGCCACCACCACCGCGCCTATGGCGTTGCTCCCTTTTATTTCACACTTGCGTGACGACTCCGGACTGAGGAGGCGGGAATGACGCCGTTACTCAACTTGACAGAACTGGTATCAGCGCGATTGTGCCGCATCAGCTCGAACCACCGCGCCAGCTCGGTTGCCGAGCCGACCAGCGGGCGCGTACATCGGTAGGTTCGGTCATAGGTCTACTTGTTCGAACAGGCAGTGCACGTCCCCGACACGGAAGTTGCTGTACGAGAAGCGATTCCCGCATGTCTGCGAATCTTTCATCGAGAAGAAGCAGTATACGCACATCAGTACCGGCTGGAAACGTCGGCACGGCAAGATCTGGTTCGATCAAACTTCATCCGGGCGGTTGGTGCTGGGAATTCGGCTGAGACAGGCGCAGCATCCATCGGAATCTGCGCGATTACGACCTGCATGTGGAGCTGCATCCAACAGCGGCGTGACGGCACGCAGATGACGGGGGTGCAGTTGACTAGGCAACACTAGCCGGCCGGGACGCCGCTGACAGCGTCAGCGATGCCTGCGATCGTCTCGAAAACATTGCCCGACTTAAGCTTTGGTAGTGACAGACCTAGAAGGCGTAGAACAGGCAGTAGACCTGCTCTGGACACACCTTGCCCTACCTGCCACTGTGATGGTCTGATGCCCATGCTAATCTGCGAGACGTCAGACCCGCCACAAACGCAATCGCGAGGACTACGGAACGAATGGGCCGCTACTCCGTCGTAATCATTCCCCGTGTTGACCACAAGGATGGGGAGTCCGGTGATGTTCCTCGCCTGACCATCGGTGTCAGCAACGACGGCCCAGAGCCGCGTGTCACTGATATCGCGATCAATACAACCTCGCCGGCAGGGTTGACCGCAGACAGCATCTTCGACATCGATGTCTCGGCGATTGTGGCTGCGCTCGCTGCTAGGTTCTCGCATACCGCCTTGCCGCCGGGATCGATGGACCCGCCAGTTCCGGGACCGCTCGGGGAGACAGCATCCGCCGGCACGCAGCCAAGCGGGAGCGGCTCAGGCAGCCATGTGGTAGCTGAAGCTGGCTCAGGTTCAGAATCCGGTAGGGCATACCGGAAGATGCCCGAGGTCAGCGAGCTCCTTGCGACCTACCGGCAGGTCGGTACCGTCACCGGGGTTGCCAAACACTATGGCGTACCTAGGCACACGGCCCAAGGATGGATGGGACGGCTTCGCAAACTGGATCAGCAGCAAGATTCGACTCCTCGGGGATAGCAGATCGACCATCGCCTGAACGGACTCAGTAGACCATGACAGACAATTTCTCGATCATGATCTCGAACTCAAGTACCGGTGCCGTCTTGGTGACCGCGACGGTCGAGATTCATGGGGATGTGCCGCGACTAGCCGAGATTCATGCCGAGCCAACTGATGATGGGGGCTTTGTCCCCCAAGCGTTGGCGCACATCGATTTTCCGCTCCTTGTTCGAACTGCGAATTTGCTGTCGAGTACATCTGCATGCGTCTCCGCGGCGGCAACGTCGAGCATTTTGGAGGAGGGAGGCGATCAACAGCCAGTGGAAAAGGTTGGTGCAGTTCGCACGTTGGAGGAGGCAAACGGCTTTTCGCCTGCATCAAACGACGCCACAGGGCGGATCGACGAAACCCATGAGCAAACGCAGCTCCGAAACGGCCAAAAAGCCAGCGTGCCAGCAGACTTCGGAGTGACCTACTGGCGGCTCGGCAGCATCGCAAAGGTATCTCGGCATTATGGCGTCCCCCACTATATCGCGCAGGACTGGATCAAGTCCCTTCAACAACAAGGCAAGCTGGCCAATCCCTGGCCATCAAAGACTTCGCGGCCCCGGCACCCCCAGTAACCACCAAATTCCGGCTGTAGCAGACCGGGTCCGCTGGCCACCTGAAACCATCTGCAACATCTGTGTTTCGGTGCCGGGTGAGCAGATCACATTGGAATTTCTGAGTGCCGCCGACGATCTGGATTGTGTTGTCCTTAGAGCACTAGGGCTGACGCAGTATAAGCCGGTAGGTGGTAGCGTCCGCCTTTGTCGACGCGTGCGATAATGAGTCGTCCGGTTCCGCAGGGAGGCCAAGGGTGTGACGCGACTAACGCACCTCACTTGAGCTCAACTACTTTAAGATGAGGAGGCGTGACTGTAGTCAAGGCCTTAAGCTAGGACCGGTCAAGAGGATTTGCCCCAAAGAGCAGACCTTCGTGCTCTAAGGTGTGCGGCGTGCGATGAGGATCTGCCGGGGTTAGGAGCCGCGTACGTGAGGAAGTCGCCACATGTTAGAGTTGGCCAGCACGTGTAGGCGTCAATTTGCCGAGCTTATTACGAATGATTTGTGTAACCTCAGGCACTTGCTCATTCAGATAGAAGTGGCCGCCAGGAAATACGTGCATTGCGAATTCCGACTCAGTGTGCTGGTGCCAGCAGCGAACTTCATCAATGGAGACTCGAGGGTCTGCATCGCCGGCCAGGCCAATAATTGGACAATGTAGCGCTGGGCCAGCTGTATGTTGATACAGCCCGATCGCCCTATAATCGTTGCGCGACACTCGCACGATAGATTCGGCCATTTCAGGGTCCTGTAGGAGCGCACTACTGGTCCCGCCCAGTCGGGTCAGTTCCGAAATTAGTTCAGAGTCTTTTAACGAATCGAGCTGTTCGTCGCGATAAATAGACGGTGCTCTGCGACCTGATGCGAAGAGAGCTAAAGGGTAGTGGGGAGAATTGGTTCCGAGTAGTCGTGCTGTTTCGTATGCTACGACAGTACCCATGCTGTGGCCGAGAAAAGCGGTCGGCTTCGTATCGATCTGCACGATTGCGGCAGCGAGCCGCCGCGCGATGTCGGCGATGCTATCGACTAGAGGCTCTCGGTGTCTATCCTGTCGACCGGGATATTGAACCGCCAGTACCTCGATCTCCGGGTGCAGGCTCCTGGAGAATGGGAGAAAGAAGGACGCAGAACCTCCGGCGTGCGGAAAGCAGATCAGCCGCACGGGAGCCGCAACTGCAGGGCTATATCGTCGAAACCACAATCCCGTATCGGAATTATCAGCCATTTCCTACCTGTCTCATACGAGGGAATCGGCGTAATGCACACCGCTGCCGAAGCGGGCGAAGAATACGCTGCTAACATTTCTTCGAATCGGGTATTTTACCGGTATTCGGCTATCTCGAAAGGCGAAATAGAGGTAGCTCACGAACTCTAGTTCGCTAAGCGGCTTGCGCGAAGAGCTGATGTGAGGGCTGCCCCATCGTCGGGTTCGGCGGTATAGATAACGGGTGCGATTCGATCTGCAATGCCGGCGAAGCGCTTCTGAGCTTTCTCCAGGACTTCATCATGTCGACCGATCAAGGTGAATATGTCCAAGATTTCATCCGTAACCAGATCCTGCATCTGGCGCGGCTGGTCACCCGTACCCGAAATGAAGATCTCCGTGACACGTTCACCCAAGTGTCCAAGACCATGCAGATCGAATACAGCTCGAGCGTCTGCAGGGCTACTGTGCAGAGCGAGTTGAAGCCGGGCCTTCGCCGCCGCAGTCTCTCGGTCGTCGACCGAGTCCCCCATCACTGTCATGGGAACACCCATGATTGTGAATTCATCGCGAGTCCGCCCGGACTTCGTGAGTCCTCGCTCTACGGCGGGGACGAGGACTTCAGACAGATGTCGTGCGGTGGCGAATGGTGGGGCGATCACTCCGTCCGCAATCTCGCCGGCGAGCTCCGCCATCTTTGGGCCGACGGCGGCCATGAAGATCCGAGGCGGACCATACGGGTTCGGGGGCGGGCAGACGAACGGTGGCATGAGAGTGTGCGTGTAGAAGCGGCCACGAAAGTTCAAGGGCCGCTTTGTATTCCAGCAATCCCAGATGGCTCGAAGTGCACCTACGTACTCGCGCATGCGACCCAGTGGGCGATCTGCCGGCATGGAGAATCGATTTGCCAGATGGCTCTGGTGTTGGGGGCCAAGGCCGAGGATGAATCGGCCCCCAGTGAGTGCCTGCAGATCATGCGCAGAGTAGGCGACGGTCATTGGGCTGCGCGACAACGCAATGGTGATCGAGGTACCTAGGTCGATGGTTCTAGTGGTGGTTGAGGCATAAGCGAGTGGCAAGAACGGATCATGTAACCGCTCGACTGACCAGAACCCGCCTGCGCCTGCGCTTTCGCAGGCTGCGGCATCGGTAGCGATCTTCTCTGACGAGTATTCGGAGAACGACTCCAGATCCACGATGCGATCGATGGATGCTTTCGAACTCGGCCGAACTGGTTCGGCAGACGTGCTTGACGTCGTGAGGCTCATGAACTCATTCCTTATAGAGACTGCTACAACGAGGATCCTGAACGTCGTCCAATGCCAGAATCGCCGATGAGCCATGCTCAGCTCACCCAGTGTTAAACGGGGCCAACGCAATCGCAGGTCCGTCTTAGGAATTTGGCGAGGCGGGGCCGACCAATGGTGACGCCCGAGAGCGACGGAGACGTTTGTCCAGGCCCCACGGGCGCAAGTGAGGACCGTTCTGTGCGGCTTCGACGGAGGGGCTGAGATTAGAAGTGTGGGATGGTGACTCTAGGGGGTGGCCAAAAGAGGGTCGGGGGATCGGCCAGACGTACTGCCATCGAAGTTGTGCAGCACTCGCGCGACTGTGGCGCTAACCAGCATGTTGATCCCCCTCAAGACGTCATTGGCATACGGTCAGGACCGGAGTCCTTGCCCTGCAGGGTATTTCGATGATCTTGAAGTTGTCAACTGAGCTGGTCTTACCGGTTGCGGAGTGCCAGAGGGGGTTTCGTGAACTTCTGGTGTTGGGTTGGTTACGTCTGCCAAAGGATCGCCGATCGCCGCTTGCCTGGTGGAGTTGGTATCGCCTCGCAACCATGCTGGTCATCTGCCCAGCGTGCTGGGCAGATGTGCTCGTGATACATCCCTAGTGTGAGGAACGTGATCTGCGAATAGGGGCCGGTCGACAGCGCAAGGTTATAGGGGAATCAAATTGGTGTGTGCTAGTTCACACAATTCGTTTGGCTTGCGATCGTGTGATGTAGTGTGCCGGGAAGTGGCTGCTCCTCCGACAGTGGAGCGCACCTGCGGGGGCGGCCTTCTGTTTTTGGTCTTTTACCTTTGGGGATTCCTGCTACTCGGCCGCCGCGTCGTGAAGTAGCTGGAATAGCCAAGCTGTCGATTTAGGGGGATGATTCCGGTGCATGGCTCGGCCTCTCAGGCTCAATTCGAATTCGCCGTTGCTGTCCTTGTTGTACCTTGCCGAACCTCATGCATTCTCGCGATGACTGATGTAGTAACCGGCGCTTCGAAGACGCTAAACGTCTGATCCAAGACCTCTAAGGACCCAAGAAGTTTTGAGTATGAAATATCAAATCCTTGATGGTGGCGGTTTCGGTGGGAAAGGATCGCAGCGTGACGACTATCGATTCTGAAAAGCTCTTCTTTGGGCCAACTTCCGTGGATTTGCAGAGCATGCTGCATGCAATGCTGTCATCCAGGGAATTTGATCGACGTGCAGGAATGTTGAGCCGGCAGGGCAAGGCCTGGTTTCATATCTCTTCATCGGGTCATGAGGCGCTGGCCGGTGCCGCGGTTTCGCTGCGTTCGGATGACTTTATCTTTCCTCATTATCGGGATCGTGCTCTATTGATGATGCGTGGGATGAGTGTTACGGATATGACTCGCGACCTCATCGCAGCTCCGCAATCGCATTCTGGTGGTCGGAATATGGGCTCGCACTTCAGCTCAAGAGAACACAATGTATTCTCTATCGCCAGTCCTGTCGGTAGTCAGTGCCTTCCTGCGGCGGGTGCCGCATGGACACAGAAGCTCACCGGCACAGATAACGTAGTGTTGTGCTCGATCGGCGAGGCCTCGACACGACAGGGGGAGTTCTTTGAGGCTGTAGCGTGGGCTGTGGACTGCCAACTTCCGATAATATTTCTGGTGTCGGATAACGGATATGGCATCAGTACGCCAACTACGGGTCTTGCGCCAGTACACCGGCCGGTCCTGCACGATTCTCTGGTGCGGAGAATTGACGGTGTATCGCCAGTGGATGTGGCAGTCGCTGTTGGTCAAGCTGCCGCCTCCGCTAGGATTGGTCGCGGGCCGACTATTCTGTGGTGCGACCTAGACCGCCTGGATTCTCATACTTCTTCCGACGATCACCGCGTGTATCGGGATAAAGCCGACCTCGCCAAGCTTAGGGACCCTGTCGATCTTTTTGCGCAGCAGCTAATCGCTCAAGGTCTACTGAGTAATGAGGAACTCGAGGCGCAACGTTGTGAGATCCGTGGCCGAGTTGACGGTGAGGTATCGGCGGTGTTGGGCGAGGCGGCACCCGATCCGTCAACTATCGGCACCCACCTGTACTCGTCGGCAAACACGGCCCCAATTCGGATAAGTGGGAAGTACTCCACTATTGTGGAAGCAGTAAATGGGTCTCTAAGGCATGGCCTGGAAGATTATCCCGATATGGTTCTCTTCGGTGAAGATATTGAAGATCCGAAGGGTGGTGTTTTTGGCTTCACCAAAGGACTCGGAAATGCTGGCGGCGGGAGGGTATTCAACTCTCCACTCGCAGAGGCGACTATTGTAGGTGCTGCCGTAGGTCTGGCTGCAACTGGAAAACGACCCGTAGTTGAACTGCAGTTCGTTGACTTTGTGGGTCCAGCTTGGAATCAGATTACTAACCAGTTGGCGACGCTCAGGTGGCGTACAATGGGCAGTTGGTCATGCCCCGTTGTAATGTATGCACCATACGGCGCATATCTCCCCGGTGGTGGAATTTGGCATTCGCAGAGCAATGAAGCCATGTTCACTCACATTCCAGGCCTGAAAGTGGTGGTGGTCAGCCATGCGGATGATACTGAGGCCGCATTCTTGGCTGCCTTCGCCAGTGAGGACCCTACTCTAATCCTGCTGCCAAAGCATTTGATGCGTATGCGCGACCTAACAAGGTCGCATCCCGTGCGTGACGCTGGCCGTGCGAGGGTTGTTGCAAAAGGCGAAGACATCACAGTGGTGGCCTGGGGAAATTGTGTTGAGCTGGCAGTTAGTGCTGCGACTGAGCTTGCGGCGGAATCAATTTCGGTCGAGGTGATTGATCTTGTATGGCTGAGTCCGTGGGATCGCGACGCTGTCTCTGAGTCCTTGGCGAAGACGGGCCGACTTGTTGTAGTCGAGGAAGATAACCGAACCAGCAGCTTTGGCGCGAGCGTATTGACCGAGATGGCAACGAACGACGAAGATTTCTTCTCGCTTGCCGCTCCGCCTCGCCTAGTATCCCGACCGGATATTCATATTCCATTTCACCCGATCCTCGAGTCGGCTGTAATGCCAAGTGTCAACGATGTCGTGAATGCTATTCGTTCGACGCTAAACTGAAGCTTAGGAAACCATTGCCATGGCGCTTGAAGTTCAAGAAATCCGAGTTCCGCAGATGGGGGAGGGGCAAGTAGAAGTTCGAATTCTATCTCTTCACCTAGCTCCGGGGGATAGTGTCGAAAAGGACTCTCTGCTCTATGAAATAGAAACAGACAAAGCTCAACTGGATCTGGAATCCCCAGTCGATGGCATTTTGTCCCGATGGCTAGTAGAAGAAGGCGATGTCATTGGGATTGGTGCTATAGTCGCCGAGGTCTTGGTCGAGGCGTCTGACGGTTCTTCGTCGCATATTGTCGGGGACGGCGGGGTAGCTGTGCGCTCGAAACGGCCTGTGGGAGAGGCCGAAACCGCCGCGGTTGGGGTCAAAATTCCTCCTAGAACGCGGAAGTATGCGTTAGACCGTGGTATCGACGAGGCGGTTCTTCGACAGATAAGGCCGCAGGGCAAGCTCCTTGCTCCAGCGGATATTGCTGCCTATCTCGCCGCCCATGCAGGTGATCGTGGCGATAGCCGCGAATACGCCGATGTGGAGCTAAGTCCACGGCAGATAATGCTGAATTATTCCATGACGGACGCACGAGATACTGTTGTAGCGGCGAGTATCACCGTTGAAATACCGAGCGAAGATCTCGCTTGTGCAACCCGTGCGCTGGCTGTTGAGAACCCCGAGGTGGGTTTGCTCACTGAGTTCCAGGCTTTCGTCTGGCTTGCAGCAAGGGCTGCAGCTGACCACAGGTCTGCTCGGTCCCAGTTGGTTGATCGCAAGCGGCTACGCGTAATGGATCACGTAAATGTCGGCCTCAGCGTGGCAGTCCCCGGAGGGGATCTGAATGTTGCTAAGATCGAATCGGCGGACAAACTGTCCATTGGGCAGTTCTGGTCGAAATTTCTCAATGCGGTGGATGCTGCAGCTGGCGGGGCAAATACTGTAGACAGCTCGGTTACTCTGATTTTCTCCCATCTGGGAGAGGTCGTGCATGACGCGATTCCGCTCGTTGTGCCTCCTGCGGTAGCAACCCTTTTCCTTAGCGGGGTGACTACGGGCAAGTCTGGATCAGTTCGCCGAATGGTGCTCGCTTTCGATCATCGGGCATTCAATGGCCAGCAGGCGGCGGACTTCTTGAGTGATGTAGCCAAGATCGCCGCAGATTATGCGGGACGCTTCGTTCGCGAGGAGGATCCTCACGAGACGAGTAATTCCTTGTCCGATCCGGTGGTTGATGGCTACATCAAACTTGTCGAGCAGTGCGCTCGGGAGGTTCTTGGAGAGTCGATCAACGTAAGGCGGCCACTAAGCGAGCTTTCGATCGATTCGCTACGGGTGACCGCTCTGACTGCCAAGTTGAACGAAAGGTTCGATTCGAGTCTTTCGCCTGCGACCATCTACAACTGCCGATCCCTAGTTGATGTACTGCGCTACCTCAAGCCGGATACCGCTGTGTACGTGCGTGAGCTGGTGTCCGGTGGTGAGGTCGACGAGGTCGTTTCGGCTGTGGTCGGTGTGGACGAGCCTGTGGCGATTGTGGGTATGGCGTGTCGTTTTCCGGGGGGTGTGGGTTCTCCGGAGGATTTGTGGGAGTTGGTTGCCGGGTCGCGGGATGTGATCGGTGAGTTCCCGGCGGATCGTGGCTGGGATGTGGAGGGGTTGTTCGATCCCGATCCCGAGGCCAAGGGTAAGTCGTATACGCGTGAGGGCGGGTTCCTCTACGAGGCGTCGGAGTTCGATGCGGGGTTCTTCGGGATCAGTCCGCGTGAGGCGCTGGCGATGGATCCGCAGCAGCGGATGCTGCTGGAGGTGTCGTGGGAGGCGATCGAGCGGGCGGGGATCGACCCGAAAGCGTTGCGCGGCACCAACACCGGTGTGTTCACCGGTCTGATGGCTGGTTACGGTTATCACGTGGTCGCAGGTGGCGGCCTCGAAGGATACCTGTTGACCGGCGGTGCGGCCAGCGCAGCTTCGGGCCGTGTGTCGTATGTGTTGGGTTTGGAGGGGCCTGCGGTGTCGGTGGATACCGCGTGTTCGTCGTCGTTGGTGGCGTTGCATCAGGCGGTGGCCGCGGTGCGTGCGGGGGAGTGCGGGCTGGCGCTGGTGGGTGGTGTGACGGTGATGTCGACTCCGACGATCTTCGTGGAGTTCTCTCGTCAGCGGGGGCTTTCGGCGGATGGCCGGTGTAAGTCTTTCGCCGCGGCCGCGGATGGCACCGGCTGGGGTGAGGGTGTCGGTGTGCTGGTGGTGGAGCGTTTGTCCGACGCGATCCGTCGTGGGCACGAGGTGTTGGCGGTGGTGCGTGGTTCGGCGGTCAATCAGGATGGTGCGTCCAATGGTTTGACCGCGCCGAATGGTCCGTCGCAGCAGCGGGTGATTCGTCAGGCGCTGGCGAACGCGCGGGTGTCGGCGGCGGATGTGGATGTGGTGGAAGCCCATGGCACGGGTACCACGTTGGGTGATCCGATCGAGGCACAGGCGCTGCTGGCGACCTATGGCCAGGACCGGCGTGAGGGCCGGCCGCTGCTGTTGGGCTCGTTGAAGTCGAATATCGGTCACACGCAGGCCGCCGCGGGTGTGGCCGGTGTGATCAAAATGGTGATGGCGATGCGGCACGCGGTGGTGCCAGCGACGCTGCATGTCGATGAGCCGACACCGCATGTGGATTGGGCCGCGGGTGCCGTCGAGTTGGTGACCGAGCCGACGCCGTGGCCCGGGTCCGATCGGCCTCGTCGTGCGGCGGTGTCGGGGTTCGGTGTCAGTGGCACCAACGCGCACGTGATCCTCGAACAGGCGCCAGCGGCCGAGACGACCGCGCCGGCCGACGCGGCGCCGGTATCACCGGATGAAGCAGGGATGCCGGCCGTGGGTGTTGCTGCGTCGTGGCCGGTGCCGTGGGTGTTGTCGGGGCGGAGCCGGGAGGCGTTGGCTGGTCAGGCTCGGGCGTTGGCTGGATTTGCTGAGCGGTATCCCGATGTCGATGTCTGTGATGTGGCGTCGTCGTTGGTGGATTCCCGGTCGCGGTTCGAGCATCGGGCGGTGGTGTTCGGTGGCGATCGTGACGCGTTGGTGTCGGGTTTGGCCGCGGTCGGTGGCGTCGATCCGATGCCGGGTGTGGTCGAGGGTGTGGCCGGTGTCGGGAAGACGGTGTTCGTGTTCCCGGGTCAGGGCGCTCAGTGGCTGGGCATGGGACGAGAACTGCTCGATTCCGCGCCGGTGTTCGCCGAGGCGATGAACGAGTGTGAGCAGGCTTTCGCGCCGCTGGTGGACTGGTCGTTGTCGGATGTGCTGCGTGGTGGTGCGGGTGCCCCGCCGCTGGACCGGGTGGATGTGGTTCAGCCGGTGCTGTTCGCGGTGATGGTGTCGCTGGCTCGATTGTGGCAGTCGATGGGTGTGGAACCCGCTGCGGTAGTTGGGCATTCGCAGGGTGAGATCGCTGCGGCTTATGTCGCTGGTGGTTTGTCGTTGCCAGATGCCGCGCGGGTGGTGGTGTGTCGTAGTCGTCTGGTTCTTCAGCAGTTGGCTGGTGGTGGCGGGATGGCTTCGGTGTCGCTGCCGGTCGAGGCGGTGTCCGAGCGGCTGGCGGTGGCCGGGCCGGGGCTGGGGATTGCCGCGGTCAACGGTCCGAGCTCGGTGGTGGTCTCCGGTGAAGCCGGGGCTTTGGAGCAATTCCTGACCGCGTGTGAAAGCGACGGGGTGCATGTGCGCCGGGTCGCGGTGGACTATGCCTCGCATTCGCCGATGGTGGAGGTGCTGCAGCAGGACCTGCTGAGTGAGCTCGCCGATATCGCGCCGCGGTCGTCGAGCATCCCGTTCTACTCCACGGTGACTGCCGCTCAGCTCGACACCAGTGGTCTGGATGCCGGCTACTGGTATGCCAACCTGCGTGAAACCGTTCGCCTCGAGTCGGTGACTCGTTTGCTGCTCGAGGACGGCCACACTCTGTTTGTCGAGGTGAGCCCGCATCCGGTGCTGACCATCGGTTTGCAGGAGACGTGTGAGGATGCCGGTGGGCGTGGTGAGGAAGCCGCGATCGTCGGTACTTTGCGCCGCGACCAGGGCGGCATGATCGATTTCTTGTCCTCGTTGGGACGGGTGTTCGCTTCCGGTGGTGTGGTGGATTGGTCGGCGGTGCTGGCTGGTCGTGGTGGGCGTCGGGTGGATTTGCCGACCTATGCCTTCCAGAGGCAGCGGTTC
The DNA here is from genome assembly GCF_045208035.1 of Nocardia sp. NBC_01009. NCBI lineage: Bacteria > Bacillati > Actinomycetota > Actinomycetes > Mycobacteriales > Nocardiaceae > Nocardia > Nocardia sp. NBC_01009. Next base: position 3,896,774 of record NZ_CP108695.1, read on the forward strand.
TGGCTCGAAACCGACACCCTCACCGGTGATGTGACCAGTTTCGGTTTGGAAGATGCCGAGCATCCGTTGTTGGGTGCGGTGGTCGAGTTGCCCGAGGACGAGGGTTGGGTGTTCACGGGCCGGTTGTCGTTGCGGACTCATCCGTGGCTGGCCGATCATGCGGTGGCCGGTGTGGTGTTGTTGCCGGGTACGGGGTTCGTCGAGTTGGCGTTGCGGGCCGCTGACGAGGTCGGTTGTGGTGGGGTGCGTGAGTTGACGCTGGTCTCGCCGCTGGTGTTGCCCGAGCACGGGGCGGTGTCGCTGCAGGTGCGGGTGTCGGCCGCTGATGCGGACGGGTCGCACGCGATCTCGATCACCTCCCGCGGTGAGGGCGAGGGCGCGCAGCGGGTCGTGCATGCCCAGGGCAGTTTGTCCTCGGTGGCAGCGGTGCCGGAGTCGCTGGTGCAGTGGCCGCCGGCCGACGCGACCACCATCGATTTCGATGGCATGTACGACCGCTTGTCCGATATGGGTTATGGCTATGGGCCGGTCTTCCAGGGACTGCGGTCGGCATGGCGTCGTGGTGAGGAGGTCTTCGTCGAAGCGGTCCTGCCCGAGCTCACCGATACCGGGGCCGGTGCTGATCGGTTCGGGATCCATCCCGCCCTGTTGGATGTGGTGTTGCATTCGGTGTTCATGGGTGGGTTCGCGCAGGGCATGGTGTTGCCTTTCTCCTGGAGTGGTGTGTCGTTGCAGCAGAGTGGTGTCGGGTCTGTGCGGGCCCGGATCGCTGCGGTCGGCTCGGACACCGTGTCGGTGGAGGTCGTCGATACCGTGGGACGGCCGGTGTTGTCGGCCGAGTCGCTGATGATGCGCCCGGTATCGCTGCAGGAGTTGTCGGCTGCGGGAGCGGTCCGTGACGGGTTGTTCCGGGTCGAATGGTCGGCGATGCCGGTGGAGCCGGTGAGCGTGTCGACCGGCGTGTTCACGGATCTGGATCCGGAGCAGACTGTCCCGGACGTGGTCGTGTTCGACTGCGGTGACGGCAACACCGTGGACGCGGTTCACGGTGTGGTCGGTGAGGTGTTGACAGTTGTGCAGCAGTGGCTTTCGGATCCGCGCTATGCGTCGTCGACCTTGCTGATACGCACCCGCGGTGCAGTCGCTGTCGATGGCGAGGACATCACGTCGCTGGCCGGTGCCGCGGTGTGGGGTCTGGTGCGTTCTGCGCAGGCAGAAGATCCGGGTCGGATCGTGCTGGCCGATGTCGATGACCAAGTCGATGCCGCGATGGTGCTGGCCTCGGGCGAACCGCAGGTGGTAGTGCGTGCGGGAACAGTGCATGTCGGCCGGCTCGCACGGATTGCGGCAGCGGTGCCCGAACCTGCGGTGCCGGGGTTGTCGGATGCAGCAACGGTGCTGATCACCGGTGGCACCGGAACGCTGGGCGCGATGTTGGCTCGTCATGTCGTGGTCGAACACGGTGCGCGGCATCTGGTGTTGACCAGCCGACGGGGCCTTGAGGCTCCGGGCGCGCATGAGCTGGTGACCGAGTTGTCGGGACTGGGTGCACGGGTAGAGGTGGTGGTCGCCGACATGGCCGACCGCGCAGCGGTCGAGCAGGTGCTGGCGGGTATCGCAGCCGATGAGCCGTTGGCGGTGATCCATGCTGCCGGCGTGCTCGATGACGGGGTCATCGGGTCGATGACCCAGCAGCGACTGGACACGGTGCTGACTCCGAAGGTCGATGCCGCGCTGCATCTGCACGAGGCCAGCCGTAACCGTGTGGTGTCGGCGTTCGTGATGTTCTCCTCAGCGGCTGGTGTGTTCGGCACCCCCGGACAGAGCAACTACGCAGCGGCCAACGCCTTCCTCGATGCCCTGGCTGTTCATCGCCGCCACGCCGGGCTGCACGCGCAGTCCCTGGCCTGGGGATTGTGGGCACAGTCCAGTGGCATGACCGGCCACTTGGATGACACCGATGCCGCGCGGTTGAGCCGGGGAGGGTTCGTCCCGATGCCAGCCGAGGAAGCATTCGAACTGTTCGACCACGCCCTGATCGAGGGCGGTGTCAACACCCTGACCGCACGGTTGGACCTGGCCGCGGCCCGTGACCAGGCCGGGTCGGGCTTCGTCCCCGCACTCCTGCAGAACTTGATCATCCGCGGATCCCGACGCGCAACACGCGCCACCGAAACCTCGGCCTCAGGACTGACACAGCGTTTGGCAGGACTGCCCGAGGCCGAACAGCAGCAGCTGATCATCGAGGTGGTCCGTCAGCAGGTCGCCGCAGTCCTCGGACACAACGACACCAACACCATCGACACCGATCAGAACTTCCGCGACCTCGGCTTCGACTCCCTCACCGCCGTCGAATTCCGCAACAGGCTGAGCAACGTGATCGGCTCCCGGCTGGCCCCCACACTCGTATTCGACTACCCCACCATCGAAACACTATCGAATTACCTGTTGGAGAGTATGGCGACGACTAGGACGAATATCGAGGAAGGGAATCTTGATGACGCGTTCCGTCATATAGAGGGACATCTAATAACTCATCAGGGTGACCAATCAATTCGTTCGGCCATTAGGGCTCGGTTGAAGGATCTCCTCTCCACCTACGAGGATGCCGGTGATGATCGCGATGTTGTTGAAGGGGCGATGGATCTTCAGTCGATATCGAACGACGAGCTGTTGGATCTGATCGAGAACGAACGCCGCAATTCCTAGACGTCATGCCACCTACACGTAAACCTGCTGATCTTCAAGTTCGCGGCTGGAGACTGTTCGATGAGTAACGATAAATTGTATGAAAATCTGCGGTGGCTGACTGCTGAACTGCAGAAGACTCGACGCGAGAATCGGGAGCTTGAGGCTTCTGTTTCTGAGCCGGTGGCGATTGTGGGTATGGCGTGTCGTTTTCCGGGGGGTGTGGGTTCTCCGGAGGATTTGTGGGAGTTGGTTGCCGGGTCGCGGGATGTGATCGGTGAGTTCCCGGCGGATCGTGGCTGGGATGTGGAGGGGTTGTTCGACCCCGATCCCGAGGCCAAGGGTAAGTCGTATACGCGTGAGGGCGGGTTCCTCTACGAGGCGTCGGAGTTCGATGCGGGGTTCTTCGGGATCAGTCCGCGTGAGGCGCTGGCGATGGATCCGCAGCAGCGGATGCTGCTGGAGGTGTCGTGGGAGGCGATCGAGCGGGCGGGGATCGACCCGAAAGCGTTGCGCGGCACCAACACCGGTGTGTTCACCGGTCTGATGGCTGGTTACGGTTATCACGTGGTCGCAGGTGGCGGCCTCGAAGGATACCTGTTGACCGGCGGTGCGGCCAGCGCAGCTTCGGGCCGTGTGTCGTATGTGTTGGGTTTGGAGGGGCCTGCGGTGTCGGTGGATACCGCGTGTTCGTCGTCGTTGGTGGCGTTGCATCAGGCGGTGGCCGCGGTGCGTGCGGGGGAGTGCGGGCTGGCGCTGGTGGGTGGTGTGACGGTGATGTCGACTCCGACGATCTTCGTGGGATTCTCTCGTCAGCGGGGGCTTTCGGCGGATGGCCGGTGTAAGTCTTTCGCCGCGGCCGCGGATGGCACCAGCTGGGGTGAGGGTGTCGGTGTCCTCCTCGTCGAACGGCTTTCCGACGCGATCCGTCGTGGGCACGAGGTGTTGGCGGTGGTGCGTGGTTCGGCGGTCAATCAGGATGGTGCGTCCAACGGGCTTTCGGCGCCGAATGGTCCGTCGCAGCAGCGGGTGATTCGTCAGGCGCTGGCGAACGCGCGGGTGTCGGCGGCGGATGTGGATGTGGTGGAAGCCCATGGCACGGGTACCACGTTGGGTGATCCGATCGAGGCACAGGCGCTGCTGGCGACCTATGGCCAGGACCGGCGTGAGGGCCGGCCGCTGCTGTTGGGCTCGTTGAAGTCGAATATCGGTCACACGCAGGCCGCCGCGGGTGTGGCCGGTGTGATCAAAATGGTGATGGCGATGCGGCACGCGGTGGTGCCAGCGACGCTGCATGTCGATGAGCCGACACCGCATGTGGATTGGGCCGCGGGTGCCGTCGAGTTGGTGACCGAGCCGACGCCGTGGCCCGGGTCCGATCGGCCTCGTCGTGCGGCGGTGTCGGGGTTCGGTGTCAGTGGCACCAACGCGCACGTGATCCTCGAACAGGCGCCAGCGGCCGAGACGACCGCGCCGGCCGACGCGGCGCCGGTATCACCGGATGAAGCAGGGATGCCGGCCGTGGGTGTTGCTGCGTCGTGGCCGGTGCCGTGGGTGTTGTCGGGGCGGAGCCGGGAGGCGTTGGCTGGTCAGGCTCGGGCGTTGGCTGGATTTGCTGAGCGGTATCCCGATGTCGATGTCTGTGATGTGGCGTCGTCGTTGGTGGATTCCCGGTCGCGGTTCGAGCATCGGGCGGTGGTGTTCGGTGGCGATCGTGACGCGTTGGTGTCGGGTTTGGCCGCGGTCGGTGGCGTCGATCCGATGCCGGGTGTGGTCGAGGGTGTGGCCGGTGTCGGGAAGACGGTGTTCGTGTTCCCGGGTCAGGGCGCTCAGTGGCTGGGCATGGGACGAGAACTGTATGAGACCTTCCCGGTCTTCGCCGCGGAGCTGGACTCGGTTCTCGCCGCCTTGGACCAGCGGTTGGGACGTTCGTTGCGGGAGGTCTTGTGGGGTGATGACGAGGCACTGCTGAACAGGACCGTTTTCACGCAGGCAGGGTTGTTCGCGGTAGAAGTGGCTCTGTTCCGTCTGCTGGCGAGCTGGGGAGTGCATCCGGACTTTGTTGCGGGGCATTCGATCGGGGAACTGGCAGCGGCGCATGTTTCGGGTGTGTTGTCCCTAGAAGATGCAGCGACGTTGGTGGCTGCCCGGGGCAGCTTGATGGATGCCCTGCCGGCAGGCGGGGCCATGGTGGCCGTGCAGGCCAGCGAGGCCGAGGTCTTGGCACTGCTGGTCGACGGCGTTGGTGTGGCCGCGGTCAACGGCCCCGATTCGGTCGTGGTGTCCGGCGCGGAGGCGGCGGTGCTCGAGATCGCGCGAGGACTTCGGGAGCAGGGACGTCGCACCAAACAACTGACGGTTTCACACGCCTTCCATTCGCCGCTGATGACGCCGATGCTGGATGATTTCGCCGCTGTGGCTCACAGTGTGTCTTATGCCGAGCCGCGCATTCCGATCGTGTCCACCCTTACCGGCGAGCTCGCCGATGAACGGCTCGGTTCGGCGGAGCATTGGATCGACCATGTGCGTGATGCGGTCCGTTTCGCTGATGGGATCCAGCGTCTGAGCGAGCTGGGTGTCACCCGGTTCGTCGAACTGGGCCCAGCTGGTGGGCTGACGAGTTTGATCGAACAGTCGGCAGGCTCGACCGAGTTTGCCATGGTCTCTGCCCTGAAGAAGGGATATGTCGAGTCGACGGCGATCATCACCGCCCTCGCCGAGGTCGAGGTTTCCGGTGGTGTGGTGGATTGGTCGGCGGTGCTGGCTGGTCGTGGTGGGCGTCGGGTGGATTTGCCGACCTATGCCTTCCAGAGGCAGCGGTTCTGGCTCGAAACCGACACCCTCACCGGTGATGTGACCAGTTTCGGTTTGGAAGATGCCGAGCATCCGTTGTTGGGTGCGGTGGTCGAGTTGCCCGAGGACGAGGGTTGGGTGTTCACGGGCCGGTTGTCGTTGCGGACTCATCCGTGGCTGGCCGATCATGCGGTGGCCGGTGTGGTGTTGTTGCCGGGTACGGGGTTCGTCGAGTTGGCGTTGCGGGCCGCTGACGAGGTCGGTTGTGGTGGGGTGCGTGAGTTGACGCTGGTCTCGCCGCTGGTGTTGCCCGAGCACGGGGCGGTGTCGCTGCAGGTGCGGGTGTCGGCCGCTGATGCGGACGGGTCGCACGCGATCTCGATCACCTCCCGCGGTGAGGGCGAGGGCGCGCAGCGGGTCGTGCATGCCCAGGGCAGTTTGTCCTCGGTGGCAGCGGTGCCGGAGTCGCTGGTGCAGTGGCCGCCGGCCGACGCGACCACCATCGATTTCGATGGCATGTACGACCGCTTGTCCGATATGGGTTATGGCTATGGGCCGGTCTTCCAGGGACTGCGGTCGGCATGGCGTCGTGGTGAGGAGGTCTTCGTCGAAGCGGTCCTGCCCGAGCTCACCGATACCGGGGCCGGTGCTGATCGGTTCGGGATCCATCCCGCCCTGTTGGATGTGGTGTTGCATTCGGTGTTCATGGGTGGGTTCGCGCAGGGCATGGTGTTGCCTTTCTCCTGGAGTGGTGTGTCGTTGCAGCAGAGTGGTGTCGGGTCTGTGCGGGCCCGGATCGCTGCGGTCGGCTCGGACACCGTGTCGGTGGAGGTCGTCGATACCGTGGGACGGCCGGTGTTGTCGGCCGAGTCGCTGATGATGCGCCCGGTATCGCTGCAGGAGTTGTCGGCTGCGGGAGCGGTCCGTGACGGGTTGTTCCGGGTCGAATGGTCGGCGATGCCGGTGGAGCCGGTGAGCGTGTCGACCGGCGTGTTCACGGATCTGGATCCGGAGCAGACTGTCCCGGACGTGGTCGTGTTCGACTGCGGTGACGGCAACACCGTGGACGCGGTTCACGGTGTGGTCGGTGAGGTGTTGACAGTTGTGCAGCAGTGGCTTTCGGATCCGCGCTATGCGTCGTCGACCTTGCTGATACGCACCCGCGGTGCAGTCGCTGTCGATGGCGAGGACATCACGTCGCTGGCCGGTGCCGCGGTGTGGGGTCTGGTGCGTTCTGCGCAGGCAGAAGATCCGGGTCGGATCGTGCTGGCCGATGTCGATGACCAAGTCGATGCCGCGATGGTGCTGGCCTCGGGCGAACCGCAGGTGGTAGTGCGTGCGGGAACAGTGCATGTCGGCCGGCTCGCACGGATTGCGGCAGCGGTGCCCGAACCTGCGGTGCCGGGGTTGTCGGATGCAGCAACGGTGCTGATCACCGGTGGCACCGGAACGCTGGGCGCGATGTTGGCTCGTCATGTCGTGGTCGAACACGGTGCGCGGCATCTGGTGTTGACCAGCCGACGGGGCCTTGAGGCTCCGGGCGCGCATGAGCTGGTGACCGAGTTGTCGGGACTGGGTGCACGGGTAGAGGTGGTGGTCGCCGACATGGCCGACCGCGCAGCGGTCGAGCAGGTGCTGGCGGGTATCGCAGCCGATGAGCCGTTGGCGGTGATCCATGCTGCCGGCGTGCTCGATGACGGGGTCATCGGGTCGATGACCCAGCAGCGACTGGACACGGTGCTGACTCCGAAGGTCGATGCCGCGCTGCATCTGCACGAGGCCAGCCGTAACCGTGTGGTGTCGGCGTTCGTGATGTTCTCCTCAGCGGCTGGTGTGTTCGGCACCCCCGGACAGAGCAACTACGCAGCGGCCAACGCCTTCCTCGATGCCCTGGCTGTTCATCGCCGCCACGCCGGGCTGCACGCGCAGTCCCTGGCCTGGGGATTGTGGGCACAGTCCAGTGGCATGACCGGCCACTTGGATGACACCGATGCCGCGCGGTTGAGCCGGGGAGGGTTCGTCCCGATGCCAGCCGAGGAAGCATTCGAACTGTTCGACCACGCCCTGATCGAGGGCGGTGTCAACACCCTGACCGCACGGTTGGACCTGGCCGCGGCCCGTGACCAGGCCGGGTCGGGCTTCGTCCCCGCACTCCTGCAGAACTTGATCATCCGCGGATCCCGACGCGCAACACGCGCCACCGAAACCTCGGCCTCAGGACTGACACAGCGTTTGGCAGGACTGCCCGAGGCCGAACAGCAGCAGCTGATCATCGAGGTGGTCCGTCAGCAGGTCGCCGCAGTCCTCGGACACAACGACACCAACACCATCGACACCGATCAGAACTTCCGCGACCTCGGCTTCGACTCCCTCACCGCCGTCGAGATACGAAATCGGCTGAAGGTCGTCACTGGCATCATGTTGTCGGCCACGTCGGTCTTCGATTATCCGACTCCCGCAGCTTTAGCCGTACACCTGCGTGAGGGCATAGCGGCCGCTGCAGATTTGGATAGCGCTGATCAAGAGATCGCTCTCCGTCGTTTGGAAGAGTACTTGGCTCCGTTCCGGGCCGATACCGTCCTTCGGCCCATGATTAAAGCCCGGCTCGAGAGCATGCTTACGGAATATGCGGATATATCTGTGCGCAGTGTCGCCAAGGAGTCGATAGATCTTCACTCTGCATCAGAGGACGAACTGATGGACTTCATTAACAGTGAACTCCGCAATTCGTAATTGCCCATCTTCTGTAAATTCAAATACTTTAAATCTTCTGATCGGAGGGCGTTCCATGAGTAATGAGAAGATGCTTGAAAACCTGCGGTGGGTAACTGCTGAACTGCAGAAGACTCGACGCGAGTACCTCAAGCTTGAGGCTTCTGTTTCTGAGCCGGTGGCGATTGTGGGTATGGCGTGTCGTTTTCCGGGGGGTGTGGGTTCTCCGGAGGATTTGTGGGAGTTGGTTGCCGGGTCGCGGGATGTGATCGGTGAGTTCCCGGCGGATCGTGGCTGGGATGTGGAGGGGTTGTTCGATCCCGATCCCGAGGCCAAGGGTAAGTCGTATACGCGTGAGGGCGGGTTCCTCTACGAGGCGTCGGAGTTCGATGCGGGGTTCTTCGGGATCAGTCCGCGTGAGGCGCTGGCGATGGATCCGCAGCAGCGGATGCTGCTGGAGGTGTCGTGGGAGGCGATCGAGCGGGCGGGGATCGACCCGAAAGCGTTGCGCGGCACCAACACCGGTGTGTTCACCGGCATCATGTATCACGATTACGCAGGCCGTATGCGGAGTATCCCCCAAGAAGTCGAAGGGTATCTTGGCAACGGTAGCGCTGGCAGTGTCGCCTCGGGCCGTGTGTCGTATGTGTTGGGTTTGGAGGGGCCTGCGGTGTCGGTGGATACCGCGTGTTCGTCGTCGTTGGTGGCGTTGCATCAGGCGGTGGCCGCGGTGCGTGCGGGGGAGTGCGGGCTGGCGCTGGTGGGTGGTGTGACGGTGATGTCGACTCCGACGATCTTCGTGGAGTTCTCTCGTCAGCGGGGGCTTTCGGCGGATGGCCGGTGTAAGTCTTTCGCCGCGGCCGCGGATGGCACCGGCTGGGGTGAGGGTGTCGGTGTGCTGGTGGTGGAGCGTTTGTCCGACGCGATCCGTCGTGGGCACGAGGTGTTGGCGGTGGTGCGTGGTTCGGCGGTCAATCAGGATGGTGCGTCCAATGGTTTGACCGCGCCGAATGGTCCGTCGCAGCAGCGGGTGATTCGTCAGGCGCTGGCGAACGCGCGGGTGTCGGCGGCGGATGTGGATGTGGTGGAAGCCCATGGCACGGGTACCACGTTGGGTGATCCGATCGAGGCACAGGCGCTGCTGGCGACCTATGGCCAGGACCGGCGTGAGGGCCGGCCGCTGCTGTTGGGCTCGTTGAAGTCGAATATCGGTCACACGCAGGCCGCCGCGGGTGTGGCCGGTGTGATCAAAATGGTGATGGCGATGCGGCACGCGGTGGTGCCAGCGACGCTGCATGTCGATGAGCCGACACCGCATGTGGATTGGGCCGCGGGTGCCGTCGAGTTGGTGACCGAGCCGACGCCGTGGCCCGGGTCCGATCGGCCTCGTCGTGCGGCGGTGTCGGGGTTCGGTGTCAGTGGCACCAACGCGCACGTGATCCTCGAACAGGCGCCAGCGGCCGAGACGACCGCGCCGGCCGACGCGGCGCCGGTATCACCGGATGAAGCAGGGATGCCGGCCGTGGGTGTTGCTGCGTCGTGGCCGGTGCCGTGGGTGTTGTCGGGGCGGAGCCGGGAGGCGTTGGCTGGTCAGGCTCGGGCGTTGGCTGGATTTGCTGAGCGGTATCCCGATGTCGATGTCTGTGATGTGGCGTCGTCGTTGGTGGATTCCCGGTCGCGGTTCGAGCATCGGGCGGTGGTGTTCGGTGGCGATCGTGACGCGTTGGTGTCGGGTTTGGCCGCGGTCGGTGGCGTCGATCCGATGCCGGGTGTGGTCGAGGGTGTGGCCGGTGTCGGGAAGACGGTGTTCGTGTTCCCGGGTCAGGGCGCTCAGTGGCTGGGCATGGGACGAGAACTGCTCGATTCCGCGCCGGTGTTCGCCGAGGCGATGAACGAGTGTGAGCAGGCTTTCGCGCCGCTGGTGGACTGGTCGTTGTCGGATGTGCTGCGTGGTGGTGCGGGTGCCCCGCCGCTGGACCGGGTGGATGTGGTTCAGCCGGTGCTGTTCGCGGTGATGGTGTCGCTGGCTCGATTGTGGCAGTCGATGGGTGTGGAACCCGCTGCGGTAGTTGGGCATTCGCAGGGTGAGATCGCTGCGGCTTATGTCGCTGGTGGTTTGTCGTTGCCAGATGCCGCGCGGGTGGTGGTGTGTCGTAGTCGTCTGGTTCTTCAGCAGTTGGCTGGTGGTGGCGGGATGGCTTCGGTGTCGCTGCCGGTCGAGGCGGTGTCCGAGCGGCTGGCGGTGGCCGGGCCGGGGCTGGGGATTGCCGCGGTCAACGGTCCGAGCTCGGTGGTGGTCTCCGGTGAAGCCGGGGCTTTGGAGCAATTCCTGACCGCGTGTGAAAGCGACGGGGTGCATGTGCGCCGGGTCGCGGTGGACTATGCCTCGCATTCGCCGATGGTGGAGGTGCTGCAGCAGGACCTGCTGAGTGAGCTCGCCGATATCGCGCCGCGGTCGTCGAGCATCCCGTTCTACTCCACGGTGACTGCCGCTCAGCTCGACACCAGTGGTCTGGATGCCGGCTACTGGTATGCCAACCTGCGTGAAACCGTTCGCCTCGAGTCGGTGACTCGTTTGCTGCTCGAGGACGGCCACACTCTGTTTGTCGAGGTGAGCCCGCATCCGGTGCTGACCATCGGTTTGCAGGAGACGTGTGAGGATGCCGGTGGGCGTGGTGAGGAAGCCGCGATCGTCGGTACTTTGCGCCGCGACCAGGGCGGCATGATCGATTTCTTGTCCTCGTTGGGACGGGTGTTCGCTTCCGGTGGTGTGGTGGATTGGTCGGCGGTGCTGGCTGGTCGTGGTGGGCGTCGGGTGGATTTGCCGACCTATGCCTTCCAGAGGCAGCGGTTCTGGCTCGAAACCGACACCCTCACCGGTGATGTGACCAGTTTCGGTTTGGAAGATGCCGAGCATCCGTTGTTGGGTGCGGTGGTCGAGTTGCCCGAGGACGAGGGTTGGGTGTTCACGGGCCGGTTGTCGTTGCGGACTCATCCGTGGCTGGCCGATCATGCGGTGGCCGGTGTGGTGTTGTTGCCGGGTACGGGGTTCGTCGAGTTGGCGTTGCGGGCCGCTGACGAGGTCGGTTGTGGTGGGGTGCGTGAGTTGACGCTGGTCTCGCCGCTGGTGTTGCCCGAGCACGGGGCGGTGTCGCTGCAGGTGCGGGTGTCGGCCGCTGATGCGGACGGGTCGCACGCGATCTCGATCACCTCCCGCGGTGAGGGCGAGGGCGCGCAGCGGGTCGTGCATGCCCAGGGCAGTTTGTCCTCGGTGGCAGCGGTGCCGGAGTCGCTGGTGCAGTGGCCGCCGGCCGACGCGACCACCATCGATGTGGAGATCGGATATGAGGGGCTCGCGACCCGACAAATCGAATACGGTACAGCATTTCGCGCAGTGCAGGCAGTTTGGGCAGCTGGCCCTGACGTATACGCAGAGGTCCAATTGCCCGCGGGGATGCGGCGGGATACTGGGAGCTATCTGATCCATCCTGCATTGTTAGATGCAGCTGTGCATTCACTCGCTATTGGCGAGAATGATACGAATGTTGACGATACTGCTCTCCCTTATGTATGGTCCGAGCTGCGATTCGGGGATGTGACAGGTCTGGATACTCTCCGTGTCCACGGCCGGAAGATCAGCGAAGACACCTGGTCCGTCGGACTCTACGACACTAACGGTCGCTTCGCGGCAAGTATCGGTAGTCTGATGACGCGTTCCGTGGACACCGACACTTTGCTGAGTTTGGGTAGCGCCCAAATCGATTGGCTATATCGGCTCGATTGGATTGAAACTGGAAACCCGGTTGTCGGCGCCTTCGATAAAGCCTGGATTGCAGATAATGTAGACACTTGTTCGGCGGTTCGCCGGTCCGGAACCCCTTGTATCCACTCAGGGCAGGATATTGCAGACAGTGTGGCGGACGATAATCCAAAAATTGTGATCCGCACGGTAAGTTCAAATTCGGATAAAGAACTTGGTGCGTCTGCATATCGGATCGCGTGTATGGTGCTGGAACTGCTGAAGCAGTGGGTCGGGTCCAATCAGTCAGAGCACTCGCGCCTGGTGATCCTGACCGAGAATGCAGTCTCGGTGGATCCTACGTCGGGGGACATTGATCCGGCTTCGTCCACGGCTTGGGGAATGGTGCGGTCCGCGCAGTCGGAACATGGTGACTGCTTCGTCCTTGTCGATACCGACGGAAAAGATGTCTCATTGCAGAGCCTCGTGGCCGCAGTATCGTCCGGCGAGAATCAAATTGCAATACGCGACGGCAAGTGCTACATTCCCCGCCTGGTAAAGGCGCCCTCCTCGAATGCCGAGCTCCCTGAATTCGGTGGTACGGCGCTAATCACCGGCGGAACGGGTGCGCTAGGCGCAGCAGTGTCGCGGCATTTGGTGAAGTACTATCACGTCCCTCGCTTAATTCTGGTAAGCAGAAGCGGGCTTGCCGCCGACGGTGCTCATGAACTCCGACGAGAATTGCTTGACTCTGGCGCCAAGTCTGTCGAAATCATTGATTGTGACATTTCGGATCGTGAGTCGCTATCGGTTGCGCTCAAGAAGGTTCCTTCGGACTATCCGCTCAGCCTGATTATCCATGCAGCCGGTGTCCTTGCCGATAGCGCTATTGCGTCGATGACCGATGATGATATTGCAAAGGTTTTCGGGCCTAAGGTGGAGGCAGCTCATAATCTCTATGAGCTAGCGAATGAACTCGCTGCACCGTCAGTCGTATTCTTCTCGTCAGTCGCAGGTATTATTGGAGGCGCTGGACAAGGAAACTACGCAGCGGCCAATGCATTCCTGGATGCACTGGCGGCTCATGGCCGGAAGAATGGCAAGTCGATGGTATCGCTCGCGTGGGGGCTATGGGCTCAGGGCAGCGGCATGACAGGCCATCTTAATGAGAATGACCTCTTGCGTATCAAACGCCTTGGCATCGAACCTTTGGCGGAAAATGAAGGACTGAGACTGTTCGATCTTGCGCTCCAGTCTGAGAATGATGTGCTTGTTCCGATCAAGCTGTCGACATTCGCGCAGTTGGATGTTCAAAGTATTCCTTCCGTTTTGCAATCGCAATTTGGTTCGAAACGTCGTCTTGCTCCTGCTCGGGTCGAATATGCGCAGGGTTCGTCCACGCAGAGTCTCGCTAGCGTCTCTGTCAAAGAGCGGAGAGATTCGCTTGTGTCGATGGTTCTAGATGCTGTGTCGACTGTACTCGGCTACCGACTTGCTGAAGTGAATCTCGACAAATCGACGAGATTCAGTGAGCTTGGGTTGGACTCTTTGACTGCGATTGAATTCAGAAACCGGCTGAAATCTGAAATCGGTCTTACTCTTCCGTCTACGTTGATCTTCGACTACCCCACGCCGATGGATGTTGCTGAGTTTATTGCTGCTGAGCTCGGAATGTCTAACGATGGGTCAGGTGAGGTATTCGATCAGCTAAATGGGCTTATTCAAAGTGTCGCGATGAATAATATCGCTGGAAACGAACTGAATGATCTGATAGGAAAGTTGCGGGGATTTATCGGCAATCTCGAAGGAAGGGTCGATATTGAGAGTGGCGACGACCTCGAGATCGTGTCCGACGACGAGCTCTATGACTTGGTGGACCGTGAACTAGGGCTGGGCAGCTAATTGAATCGGGGAACGGATCCAGAGGTCATGGAGAGCGCAATGTCGAACGAAGAAAAGCTCCGCACATACCTGAAGAAAGTCACGCTCGACTTGAAGGCGACGCGCCGTCGGCTAACGGAGGCCGAAGATGCTATGCACACTCCGGTGGCGATTGTGGGTATGGCGTGTCGTTTTCCGGGGGGTGTGGGTTCTCCGGAGGATTTGTGGGAGTTGGTTGCCGGGTCGCGGGATGTGATCGGTGAGTTCCCGGCGGATCGTGGCTGGGATGTGGAGGGGTTGTTCGATCCCGATCCCGAGGCCAAGGGTAAGTCGTATACGCGTGAGGGCGGGTTCCTCTACGAGGCGTCGGAGTTCGATGCGGGGTTCTTCGGGATCAGTCCGCGTGAGGCGCTGGCGATGGATCCGCAGCAGCGGATGCTGCTGGAGGTGTCGTGGGAGGCGATCGAGCGGGCGGGGATCGACCTGAAAGCGTTGCGCGGCACCAACACCGGTGTTTTCACCGGCATCATTTCCGGCGACTATCCGCTCCACAACGGCGACACCGAGCTCGAAGGGTTCCGTCTGGGAGGCGGATCCGCGAGTGTCGCTTCGGGCCGTGTGTCGTATGTGTTGGGTTTGGAGGGGCCTGCGGTGTCGGTGGATACCGCGTGTTCGTCGTCGTTGGTGGCGTTGCATCAGGCGGTGGCCGCGGTGCGTGCGGGGGAGTGCGGGCTGGCGCTGGTGGGTGGTGTGACGGTGATGTCGACTCCGCTAATGTTCGTGGAGTTCTCTCGTCAGCGGGGGCTTTCGGCGGATGGCCGGTGTAAGTCTTTCGCCGCGGCCGCGGATGGCACCAGCTGGGGTGAGGGTGTCGGTGTCCTCCTCGTCGAACGGCTTTCCGACGCGATCCGTCGTGGGCACGAGGTGTTGGCGGTGGTGCGTGGTTCGGCGGTCAATCAGGATGGTGCGTCCAACGGGCTTTCGGCGCCGAATGGTCCGTCGCAGCAGCGGGTGATTCGTCAGGCGCTGGCGAACGCGCGGGTGTCGGCGGCGGATGTGGATGTGGTGGAAGCCCATGGCACGGGTACCACGTTGGGTGATCCGATCGAGGCACAGGCGCTGCTGGCGACCTATGGCCAGGACCGGCGTGAGGGCCGGCCGCTGCTGTTGGGCTCGTTGAAGTCGAATATCGGTCACACGCAGGCCGCCGCGGGTGTGGCCGGTGTGATCAAAATGGTGATGGCGATGCGGCACGCGGTGGTGCCAGCGACGCTGCATGTCGATGAGCCGACACCGCATGTGGATTGGGCCGCGGGTGCCGTCGAGTTGGTGACCGAGCCGACGCCGTGGCCCGGGTCCGATCGGCCTCGTCGTGCGGCGGTGTCGAGCTTTGGAGCTAGTGGCACAAACGCTCATGTTGTTCTAGAGCAAGCGCCGGATGAAACTGCGGAAACGCTTTCACAAATCTCGATGGGAAGTGGCGCCCAGAGCGTTGCTGCGTCGTGGCCGGTGCCGTGGGTGTTGTCGGGGCGGAGCCGGGAGGCGTTGGCTGGTCAGGCTCGGGCGTTGGCTGGATTTGCTGAGCGGTATCCCGATGTCGATGTCTGTGATGTGGCGTCGTCGTTGGTGGATTCCCGGTCGCGGTTCGAGCATCGGGCGGTGGTGTTCGGTGGCGATCGTGACGCGTTGGTGTCGGGTTTGGCCGCGGTCGGTGGCGTCGATCCGATGCCGGGTGTGGTCGAGGGTGTGGCCGGTGTCGGGAAGACGGTGTTCGTGTTCCCGGGTCAGGGCGCTCAGTGGCTGGGCATGGGACGAGAACTGTATGAGACCTTCCCGGTCTTCGCCGCGGAGCTGGACTCGGTTCTCGCCGCCTTGGACCAGCGGTTGGGACGTTCGTTGCGGGAGGTCTTGTGGGGTGATGACGAGGCACTGCTGAACAGGACCGTTTTCACGCAGGCAGGGTTGTTCGCGGTAGAAGTGGCTCTGTTCCGTCTGCTGGCGAGCTGGGGAGTGCATCCGGACTTTGTTGCGGGGCATTCGATCGGGGAACTGGCAGCGGCGCATGTTTCGGGTGTGTTGTCCCTAGAAGATGCAGCGACGTTGGTGGCTGCCCGGGGCAGCTTGATGGATGCCCTGCCGGCAGGCGGGGCCATGGTGGCCGTGCAGGCCAGCGAGGCCGAGGTCTTGGCACTGCTGGTCGACGGCGTTGGTGTGGCCGCGGTCAACGGCCCCGATTCGGTCGTGGTGTCCGGCGCGGAGGCGGCGGTGCTCGAGATCGCGCGAGGACTTCGGGAGCAGGGACGTCGCACCAAACAACTGACGGTTTCACACGCCTTCCATTCGCCGCTGATGACGCCGATGCTGGATGATTTCGCCGCTGTGGCTCACAGTGTGTCTTATGCCGAGCCGCGCATTCCGATCGTGTCCACCCTTACCGGCGAGCTCGCCGATGAACGGCTCGGTTCGGCGGAGCATTGGATCGACCATGTGCGTGATGCGGTCCGTTTCGCTGATGGGATCCAGCGTCTGAGCGAGCTGGGTGTCACCCGGTTCGTCGAACTGGGCCCAGCTGGTGGGCTGACGAGTTTGATCGAACAGTCGGCAGGCTCGACCGAGTTTGCCATGGTCTCTGCCCTGAAGAAGGGATATGTCGAGTCGACGGCGATCATCACCGCCCTCGCCGAGGTCGAGGTTTCCGGTGGTGTGGTGGATTGGTCGGCGGTGCTGGCTGGTCGTGGTGGGCGTCGGGTGGATTTGCCGACCTATGCCTTCCAGAGGCAGCGGTTCTGGCTCGAAACCGACACCCTCATCACCTCGGGCTCCCTGAGCGTGGCGCGTACTCCCGAGGCCTCGGCGTCAGTGCTGGCGCACCGTTTGGCCGGGCTGCCCGAGGCCGAACAACGGCAGCTGATCATCGACGTGATCCGCCAGCAGGTCACCGCGGTCCTCGGACACCGTGGCACCAACACCATCGACACCGATCAGAACTTCCGCGACCTTGGTTTCGACTCCCTCACCGCAGTCGAGATACGAAATCGGCTCAAGGTCGTCACCGGCATCATGTTGCCGGCCACGTCGGTCTTTGATTATCCGACTCCTGCGGCTCTGGCTGAATATCTGCGTGAGCTGGTGTCCGGTGGTGAGGTCGACGAGGTCGTTTCGGCTGTGGTCGGTGTGGACGAGCCTGTGGCGATTGTGGGTATGGCGTGTCGTTTTCCGGGGGGTGTGGGTTCTCCGGAGGATTTGTGGGAGTTGGTTGCCGGGTCGCGGGATGTGATCGGTGAGTTCCCGGCGGATCGTGGCTGGGATGTGGAGGGGTTGTTCGATCCCGATCCCGAGGCCAAGGGTAAGTCGTATACGCGTGAGGGCGGGTTCCTCTACGAGGCGTCGGAGTTCGATGCGGGGTTCTTCGGGATCAGTCCGCGTGAGGCGCTGGCGATGGATCCGCAGCAGCGGATGCTGCTGGAGGTGTCGTGGGAGGCGATCGAGCGGGCGGGGATCGACCCGAAAGCGTTGCGCGGCACCAACACCGGTGTGTTCACCGGCGTCATTTCCAGTGATTACGGCTTGCGCGGCAATAGTGAACTTGAGGGCTACCTGATGACTGGTAGCGCCGCAAGTGTCGCCTCGGGCCGTGTGTCGTATGTGCTGGGTTTGGAGGGGCCTGCGGTGTCGATGGATACCGCGTGTTCGTCGTCGTTGGTGGCGTTGCATCAGGCGGTGGCCGCGGTGCGTGCGGGGGAGTGCGGGCTGGCGCTGGCCGGTGGTGTCGCGGTCATGTCGACACCATCCGCATTCATCGAGTTTTCGCGTCAACGAGCCCTGGCTCCGGATGGCCGGTGTAAGTCTTTCGCCGCGGCCGCGGATGGCACCGGCTGGGGTGAGGGTGTCGGTGTGCTGGTGGTGGAGCGTTTGTCCGACGCGATCCGTCGTGGGCACGAGGTGTTGGCGGTGGTGCGTGGTTCGGCGGTCAATCAGGATGGTGCCTCCAACGGGCTTTCGGCGCCGAATGGTCCGTCGCAGCAGCGGGTGATTCGTCAGGCGCTGGCGAACGCGCGGGTGTCGGCGGCGGATGTGGATGTGGTGGAAGCCCATGGCACGGGTACCACGTTGGGTGATCCGATCGAGGCACAGGCGCTGCTGGCGACCTATGGCCAGGACCGGCGTGAGGGTGAGCCGTTGTGGCTGGGCTCGTTGAAGTCCAACATCGGTCACACCTTGGCGGCCGCGGGTGTGGCGAGTGTGATCAAAATGGTGATGGCGATGCGGCACGGGGTGTTGCCAGCGACGCTGCATGTCGATGAGCCGACACCGCATGTGGATTGGTCGGCCGGTGAGGTGGAGCTGCTGACCGAGCAGCGGCCCTGGCCGCAATCGGAACATCCGCGCCGCGCGGCCGTGTCGGGATTCGGCATGAGCGGAACGAATGCGCACGTGCTACTAGAGGAGGCACCGATCACTCCTCCGCTGTCATCGGAGGGGGATGAAGCAGCAGCGGCAGCAATGTCCAACCACGAAGATCAACAGCCGTGGCCGGTGCCGTGGGTGTTGTCGGGGCGGAGCCGGGAGGCGTTGGCTGGTCAGGCTCGGGCGTTGGCTGGATTTGCTGAGCGGTATCCCGATGTCGATGTCTGTGATGTGGCGTCGTCGTTGGTGGATTCCCGGTCGCGGTTCGAGCATCGGGCGGTGGTGTTCGGTGGCGATCGTGACGCGTTGGTGTCGGGTTTGGCCGCGGTCGGTGGCGTCGATCCGATGCCGGGTGTGGTCGAGGGTGTGGCCGGTGTCGGGAAGACGGTGTTCGTGTTCCCGGGTCAGGGCGCTCAGTGGCTGGGCATGGGACGAGAACTGCTCGATTCCGCGCCGGTGTTCGCCGAGGCGATGAACGAGTGTGAGCAGGCTTTCGCGCCGCTGGTGGACTGGTCGTTGTCGGATGTGCTGCGTGGTGGTGCGGGTGCCCCGCCGCTGGACCGGGTGGATGTGGTTCAGCCGGTGCTGTTCGCGGTGATGGTGTCGCTGGCTCGATTGTGGCAGTCGATGGGTGTGGAACCCGCTGCGGTAGTTGGGCATTCGCAGGGTGAGATCGCTGCGGCTTATGTCGCTGGTGGTTTGTCGTTGCCAGATGCCGCGCGGGTGGTGGTGTGTCGTAGTCGTCTGGTTCTTCAGCAGTTGGCTGGTGGTGGCGGGATGGCTTCGGTGTCGCTGCCGGTCGAGGCGGTGTCCGAGCGGCTGGCGGTGGCCGGGCCGGGGCTGGGGATTGCCGCGGTCAACGGTCCGAGCTCGGTGGTGGTCTCCGGTGAAGCCGGGGCTTTGGAGCAATTCCTGACCGCGTGTGAAAGCGACGGGGTGCATGTGCGCCGGGTCGCGGTGGACTATGCCTCGCATTCGCCGATGGTGGAGGTGCTGCAGCAGGACCTGCTGAGTGAGCTCGCCGATATCGCGCCGCGGTCGTCGAGCATCCCGTTCTACTCCACGGTGACTGCCGCTCAGCTCGACACCAGTGGTCTGGATGCCGGCTACTGGTATGCCAACCTGCGTGAAACCGTTCGCCTCGAGTCGGTGACTCGTTTGCTGCTCGAGGACGGCCACACTCTGTTTGTCGAGGTGAGCCCGCATCCGGTGCTGACCATCGGTTTGCAGGAGACGTGTGAGGATGCCGGTGGGCGTGGTGAGGAAGCCGCGATCGTCGGTACTTTGCGCCGCGACCAGGGCGGCATGATCGATTTCTTGTCCTCGTTGGGACGGGTGTTCGCTTCCGGTGGTGTGGTGGATTGGTCGGCGGTGCTGGCTGGTCGTGGTGGGCGTCGGGTGGATTTGCCGACCTATGCCTTCCAGAGGCAGCGGTTCTGGCTCGAAACCGACACCCTCACCGGTGATGTGACCAGTTTCGGTTTGGAAGATGCCGAGCATCCGTTGTTGGGTGCGGTGGTCGAGTTGCCCGAGGACGAGGGTTGGGTGTTCACGGGCCGGTTGTCGTTGCGGACTCATCCGTGGCTGGCCGATCATGCGGTGGCCGGTGTGGTGTTGTTGCCGGGTACGGGGTTCGTCGAGTTGGCGTTGCGGGCCGCTGACGAGGTCGGTTGTGGTGGGGTGCGTGAGTTGACGCTGGTCTCGCCGCTGGTGTTGCCCGAGCACGGGGCGGTGTCGCTGCAGGTGCGGGTGTCGGCCGCTGATGCGGACGGGTCGCACGCGATCTCGATCACCTCCCGCGGTGAGGGCGAGGGCGCGCAGCGGGTCGTGCATGCCCAGGGCAGTTTGTCCTCGGTGGCAGCGGTGCCGGAGTCGCTGGTGCAGTGGCCGCCGGCCGACGCGACCACCATCGATTTCGATGGCATGTACGACCGCTTGTCCGATATGGGTTATGGCTATGGGCCGGTCTTCCAGGGACTGCGGTCGGCATGGCGTCGTGGTGAGGAGGTCTTCGTCGAAGCGGTCCTGCCCGAGCTCACCGATACCGGGGCCGGTGCTGATCGGTTCGGGATCCATCCCGCCCTGTTGGATGTGGTGTTGCATTCGGTGTTCATGGGTGGGTTCGCGCAGGGCATGGTGTTGCCTTTCTCCTGGAGTGGTGTGTCGTTGCAGCAGAGTGGTGTCGGGTCTGTGCGGGCCCGGATCGCTGCGGTCGGCTCGGACACCGTGTCGGTGGAGGTCGTCGATACCGTGGGACGGCCGGTGTTGTCGGCCGAGTCGCTGATGATGCGCCCGGTATCGCTGCAGGAGTTGTCGGCTGCGGGAGCGGTCCGTGACGGGTTGTTCCGGGTCGAATGGTCGGCGATGCCGGTGGAGCCGGTGAGCGTGTCGACCGGCGTGTTCACGGATCTGGATCCGGAGCAGACTGTCCCGGACGTGGTCGTGTTCGACTGCGGTGACGGCAACACCGTGGACGCGGTTCACGGTGTGGTCGGTGAGGTGTTGACAGTTGTGCAGCAGTGGCTTTCGGATCCGCGCTATGCGTCGTCGACCTTGCTGATACGCACCCGCGGTGCAGTCGCTGTCGATGGCGAGGACATCACGTCGCTGGCCGGTGCCGCGGTGTGGGGTCTGGTGCGTTCTGCGCAGGCAGAAGATCCGGGTCGGATCGTGCTGGCCGATGTCGATGACCAAGTCGATGCCGCGATGGTGCTGGCCTCGGGCGAACCGCAGGTGGTAGTGCGTGCGGGAACAGTGCATGTCGGCCGGCTCGCACGGATTGCGGCAGCGGTGCCCGAACCTGCGGTGCCGGGGTTGTCGGATGCAGCAACGGTGCTGATCACCGGTGGCACCGGAACGCTGGGCGCGATGTTGGCTCGTCATGTCGTGGTCGAACACGGTGCGCGGCATCTGGTGTTGACCAGCCGACGGGGCCTTGAGGCTCCGGGCGCGCATGAGCTGGTGACCGAGTTGTCGGGACTGGGTGCACGGGTAGAGGTGGTGGTCGCCGACATGGCCGACCGCGCAGCGGTCGAGCAGGTGCTGGCGGGTATCGCAGCCGATGAGCCGTTGGCGGTGATCCATGCTGCCGGCGTGCTCGATGACGGGGTCATCGGGTCGATGACCCAGCAGCGACTGGACACGGTGCTGACTCCGAAGGTCGATGCCGCGCTGCATCTGCACGAGGCCAGCCGTAACCGTGTGGTGTCGGCGTTCGTGATGTTCTCCTCAGCGGCTGGTGTGTTCGGCACCCCCGGACAGAGCAACTACGCAGCGGCCAACGCCTTCCTCGATGCCCTGGCTGTTCATCGCCGCCACGCCGGGCTGCACGCGCAGTCCCTGGCCTGGGGATTGTGGGCACAGTCCAGTGGCATGACCGGCCACTTGGATGACACCGATGCCGCGCGGTTGAGCCGGGGAGGGTTCGTCC
Organism: Nocardia sp. NBC_01009; assembly: GCF_045208035.1. Lineage (NCBI taxonomy): Bacteria > Bacillati > Actinomycetota > Actinomycetes > Mycobacteriales > Nocardiaceae > Nocardia > Nocardia sp. NBC_01009. The sequence continues at coordinate 3,918,424 of NZ_CP108695.1, forward strand.
CGATGCCAGCCGAGGAAGCATTCGAACTGTTCGACCACGCCCTGATCGAGGGCGGTGTCAACACCCTGACCGCACGGTTGGACCTGGCCGCGGCCCGTGACCAGGCCGGGTCGGGCTTCGTCCCCGCACTCCTGCAGAACTTGATCATCCGCGGATCCCGACGCGCAACACGCGCCACCGAAACCTCGGCCTCAGGACTGACACAGCGTTTGGCAGGACTGCCCGAGGCCGAACAGCAGCAGCTGATCATCGAGGTGGTCCGTCAGCAGGTCGCCGCAGTCCTCGGACACAACGACACCAACACCATCGACACCGATCAGAACTTCCGCGACCTCGGCTTCGACTCCCTCACCGCCGTCGAATTCCGCAACAGGCTGAGCAACGTGATCGGCTCCCGGCTGGCCCCCACACTCGTATTCGACTACCCCACCATCGAAACACTATCGAATTACCTGTTCAGAACGCTCGCTGTCGTCAGCTCTGGTGCGGATAGCAGAGATGCACTCGACCTGCATCAAATTGGTGAATTGCTCGATTCTGACGGTTTTGATGAAACGACGAAGGATGAAATAGTTCTGCAATTGGAAGATCTCCTAAAGAAGGCGAGCCAACGCAAGAGCGTCCCGGTTCAGGAGCAGGTGGATTTCACCGGTGCGACTGCTGAAGATCTCTTTGCCTTCTTCGATAAGACGGTTTGACCGGGCTTCGGGGAGTCTTTCCGGGCGATCTTGATCGCGTGAATGATTTCCCGGAGCGTCAAATTAGCCTCTGGAACGTCCCGCAGTGAATGCGTCATATAGCTCATTTGAGCACGGTTTACATAAGGAAGAAATGTCTAACGAAGAGAAACTCCTGTCGTATCTGAAGCGAGCTGCCGAAGACCTTCAGGATGCGCGAACCCGGATTCAAGAGGTGGAAAGCGCCGCTTCTGAGCCGGTGGCGATTGTGGGTATGGCGTGTCGTTTTCCGGGGGGTGTGGGTTCTCCGGAGGATTTGTGGGAGTTGGTTGCCGGGTCGCGGGATGTGATCGGTGAGTTCCCGGCGGATCGTGGCTGGGATGTGGAGGGGTTGTTCGACCCCGATCCCGAGGCCAAGGGTAAGTCGTATACGCGTGAGGGCGGGTTCCTCTACGAGGCGTCGGAGTTCGATGCGGGGTTCTTCGGGATCAGTCCGCGTGAGGCGCTGGCGATGGATCCGCAGCAGCGGATGCTGCTGGAGGTGTCGTGGGAGGCGATCGAGCGGGCGGGGATCGACCCGAAAGCGTTGCGCGGCACCAACACCGGTGTGTTCACCGGCATCATGACAGACCTGTATGGCTGGGGTGATAACGATGACCTGGAGGGTTATCGGTTGACCGGTGGCGCGGCGAGTGTCGCCTCGGGCCGTGTGTCGTATGTGTTGGGTTTGGAGGGGCCTGCGGTGTCGGTGGATACCGCGTGTTCGTCGTCGTTGGTGGCGTTGCATCAGGCGGTGGCCGCGGTGCGTGCGGGGGAGTGCGGGCTGGCGCTGGTGGGTGGTGTGACGGTGATGTCGACTCCGACGATCTTCGTGGAGTTCTCTCGTCAGCGGGGGCTTTCGGCGGATGGCCGGTGTAAGTCTTTCGCCGCGGCCGCGGATGGCACCGGCTGGGGTGAGGGTGTCGGTGTGCTGGTGGTGGAGCGTTTGTCCGACGCGATCCGTCGTGGGCACGAGGTGTTGGCGGTGGTGCGTGGTTCGGCGGTCAATCAGGATGGTGCGTCCAATGGTTTGACCGCGCCGAATGGTCCGTCGCAGCAGCGGGTGATTCGTCAGGCGCTGGCGAACGCGCGGGTGTCGGCGGCGGATGTGGATGTGGTGGAAGCCCATGGCACGGGTACCACGTTGGGTGATCCGATCGAGGCACAGGCGCTGCTGGCGACCTATGGCCAGGACCGGCGTGAGGGCCGGCCGCTGCTGTTGGGCTCGTTGAAGTCGAATATCGGTCACACGCAGGCCGCCGCGGGTGTGGCCGGTGTGATCAAAATGGTGATGGCGATGCGGCACGCGGTGGTGCCAGCGACGCTGCATGTCGATGAGCCGACACCGCATGTGGATTGGGCCGCGGGTGCCGTCGAGTTGGTGACCGAGCCGACGCCGTGGCCCGGGTCCGATCGGCCTCGTCGTGCGGCGGTGTCGGGGTTCGGTGTCAGTGGCACCAACGCGCACGTGATCCTCGAACAGGCGCCAGCGGCCGAGACGACCGCGCCGGCCGACGCGGCGCCGGTATCACCGGATGAAGCAGGGATGCCGGCCGTGGGTGTTGCTGCGTCGTGGCCGGTGCCGTGGGTGTTGTCGGGGCGGAGCCGGGAGGCGTTGGCTGGTCAGGCTCGGGCGTTGGCTGGATTTGCTGAGCGGTATCCCGATGTCGATGTCTGTGATGTGGCGTCGTCGTTGGTGGATTCCCGGTCGCGGTTCGAGCATCGGGCGGTGGTGTTCGGTGGCGATCGTGACGCGTTGGTGTCGGGTTTGGCCGCGGTCGGTGGCGTCGATCCGATGCCGGGTGTGGTCGAGGGTGTGGCCGGTGTCGGGAAGACGGTGTTCGTGTTCCCGGGTCAGGGCGCTCAGTGGCTGGGCATGGGACGAGAACTGCTCGATTCCGCGCCGGTGTTCGCCGAGGCGATGAACGAGTGTGAGCAGGCTTTCGCGCCGCTGGTGGACTGGTCGTTGTCGGATGTGCTGCGTGGTGGTGCGGGTGCCCCGCCGCTGGACCGGGTGGATGTGGTTCAGCCGGTGCTGTTCGCGGTGATGGTGTCGCTGGCTCGATTGTGGCAGTCGATGGGTGTGGAACCCGCTGCGGTAGTTGGGCATTCGCAGGGTGAGATCGCTGCGGCTTATGTCGCTGGTGGTTTGTCGTTGCCAGATGCCGCGCGGGTGGTGGTGTGTCGTAGTCGTCTGGTTCTTCAGCAGTTGGCTGGTGGTGGCGGGATGGCTTCGGTGTCGCTGCCGGTCGAGGCGGTGTCCGAGCGGCTGGCGGTGGCCGGGCCGGGGCTGGGGATTGCCGCGGTCAACGGTCCGAGCTCGGTGGTGGTCTCCGGTGAAGCCGGGGCTTTGGAGCAATTCCTGACCGCGTGTGAAAGCGACGGGGTGCATGTGCGCCGGGTCGCGGTGGACTATGCCTCGCATTCGCCGATGGTGGAGGTGCTGCAGCAGGACCTGCTGAGTGAGCTCGCCGATATCGCGCCGCGGTCGTCGAGCATCCCGTTCTACTCCACGGTGACTGCCGCTCAGCTCGACACCAGTGGTCTGGATGCCGGCTACTGGTATGCCAACCTGCGTGAAACCGTTCGCCTCGAGTCGGTGACTCGTTTGCTGCTCGAGGACGGCCACACTCTGTTTGTCGAGGTGAGCCCGCATCCGGTGCTGACCATCGGTTTGCAGGAGACGTGTGAGGATGCCGGTGGGCGTGGTGAGGAAGCCGCGATCGTCGGTACTTTGCGCCGCGACCAGGGCGGCATGATCGATTTCTTGTCCTCGTTGGGACGGGTGTTCGCTTCCGGTGGTGTGGTGGATTGGTCGGCGGTGCTGGCTGGTCGTGGTGGGCGTCGGGTGGATTTGCCGACCTATGCCTTCCAGAGGCAGCGGTTCTGGCTCGAAACCGACACCCTCACCGGCACCGGCGGGCGACCGACCCTAACCGGTAGGGAGATTGCATTCTGGGAAGCGGTCGGATCCCAGGACATTGGCGAATTCGCCCGAACCCTTGGTGTAGCTGAGAATTCTTCACTTGAGGAGTTGCTTCCTGCGCTTCGCGTATGGCGCAGTGCCGGCCAACTAAGTACTAACGGTTCGTGGTTGCACCGGATCACGTGGGATCGCGTAGTCGACTCCGAACACGCCGCCCTTACCGGAACCTGGATGATCATCCGGCCAAGCGCATGCGATGCATGGGCCACGGCCATCACCGAGTCATTCATGTCGTTGGGCGCGCACGTCATCGTGGTCGAAATTATGCCGGATCAGATCGACCGAGTAGATCTTCGGAAACTGATCGCCGAGACAGGAACTGCTACATCGGCTGAACTGAGCGGTGTGATCTCGCTGTTGTCGTCCTTGAGAGAATCCGACGATGAGTATCGAGACGTTCCGCGGGGGCTTATTGCGACAGTTTCGCTCATTCAGGCGCTTGGTGACGAAGGAGTTGGTGCACCGCTCTGGATCCTGACGAACGAAGCGGTCAGTGTGGCAGATGATGATTTGCCGATTGACCCGGGGCAGGCGCTGTACTGGGGGCTCGGCCGGGTGGTGCTGTGGGAGCATGCCGACCGGTGGGGTGGTCTTATCGACGTGCCGCCACGACTGGGTAAGGAGGCCGGACAGCACCTTGTGTCTGCGTTCCTGACTCGGCGCGGCGAGGACGAACTTGCTGTCCGCGAGTCGGGTGTTTACGGTTGCCGTATCGTACCGACGGAGGTCGACGAGTACAGCGTCGCGCCGTGGCGGCCGTCCGGCACCGTCCTCGTCACAGGGGGTACTGGCGGTCTCGGCCGAGAGGTTGCGAAGTGGCTGGCAGGCGAGGGAGCCGACAACCTGGTCTTGATCAGTCGTCGGGGACGTGACGCTGCGGACTGCGACGTCCTGGAGCGGGAGCTGGCTAGCCTAGGTGCTGCGGTCACCATCGTGGCTTGTGATGTTGCCGATAAGACAGCGCTTTCTCGTGTCTTGGCAGACATCTCCCAGGACCAGCCACTAAGGGCGGTCATCCACACCGCAGGCGCACTCGATGATGCTTTGCTGCAGGAATTGGAAAAGCCTCAGATAGGTAGGGCGCTCCGGGCAAAAATGGCCGGAGCGTGGAACCTCCATGAATTGACGTCCGATATCGAGCTGGATGCCTTTATCCTGTTCTCTTCAGGAGCTGCAATCCTTGGGGGCGCTGGACAAGGAAACTATGCGCCAGGAAACTACTTCCTGAATGCGCTCGCCGCATACAGGAGAAGCGACAACCTACCGGCAACGGCCATTTCGTGGGGGCTATGGGCGGGCAAGGGTATGGGTGGGGCTGTTTCGGACGGAATGACCAAGCGTGGCATTCGAGAAATGGATCCACAAAGGTCAGCTAGCCTGATGTCTCAGGTTGCTTTTGGCAGTGACGCCGACGTCATGATTGCCGATATCGACTGGAAAACCGCGCTTGGAATGATGCCAAGAGATGAACCCAGCCAACTGTATGCAAAAATTCCGGAATTTGAGCAATTTGCGATCGCGGAGATCGACCTTCACGAGCGGCTTAAGCAACTGGGTTCGGATGACCGCATCCGAGAGCTGTTGAAACTAACGAAGAAGCACGCCGCATTCGTGCTAGGGCATGATGACGCAGATGCGATCCCCGATGATCAAGAGTTCAAGGATATGGGGTTTGGTTCACTGGCTTCGCTTGAATTCCGAAATGCTATCCGAGCGGAGACAGGGGTCCGTATTCCGCTATCGGTAATATATGAATACTCAACCCCGCAAGAGCTCGCGCGGCACCTGCAGGATGAGATGCACCTATCAGGCGACAGCGGAATGGATGAGCTAAAAGAGCAGATCGATGCACTCATTAGCGCCGTCGAAAATACAGATATCGTTGATCGCGATGTCAGTGGACTGATCGCCCGCGCCAGCGGGCTGATCAGTAAGCTTGGCGGTTCGCGCCAATATGCCACGTTGAGCGATGTCGACTCCAGGGTGGAGGAGGGAGCACAAGATCAAATTGCAGAGCGTCGATACCACCCTCTTACCGCTTATCAGAGGGATATCGCATCCGTTGGTATGCGCTACTCGGATCTTCAAGTGGTCGAGGTTGCCGCATTTGCTCGTATCCAGGGGCGAATTGATGTCGAATGGATGACTCGGAGTATCAACGAAGTAGTGCGTAGCAACGACGCGCTACGACTCCGATTCGAGTTCTCTGAGGGCGAGCTCCGTCAGTGGGTCTCAACGGAGACGACGGAGCTTCAGGTAATCGACTTCACGACTGCCCCAAACCCTGAGGCTGCAACTGAGGAATGGATTCGAGCCACGTCTTCTGAGCCGCTGCCGCTTGAAGGCAGTCTCATTCGATGGGCAATTATCATCGAATCAACGGAATCGTTCGTGCTGTATGGACGTTTCCATCATGCGATTGCTGATGGCTACGGCGTAAACCTCGCACTGGCGCAGGTCTATCAGAACTATACGCGCGTAGGCAAATCTTCGCTGGAAGTACGTACGCGGTCAAACCCCAGCTACATCGAGGCTGTGGCAGCTGATATCGAATACCGCAACTCGGCAGAATGGCAGAGCCACCGCGACTACTTGGTCGAAAAGTTCAGTGGCTGCGAGCCCGGACTTTTTACCAGAAACTCGATCGCACCGAGCCACCGTCGACTGCACAAGAAGCTAACTATCGAATCATTGAACGCTGACAAGCTTCGATCGATCGGCAAGTCCATCTTTGCCTTCAATGCGGCGGTCTTGGCCACGTATCTCCGACGCGTTCATCGAACTACCGAGATCGTGTTGGGCGTGCCGCTGCTCAATCGCCAGTCATCGGACTCCCTCCAAATGGTTGGGCACTTTGTAAACGTCTTACCTTTGCCTATCCGATTTGACGACGACCTGACTCTTATCCAGCTCGTTGACAGAATCAGTGAGGATATCCAGGAACTTCAGCAATACGAGAGATTCTCCTACGGCGAGCTCGCACGTGCCCTGCAGGACACAAATGGGATTCCTCCGACCCTCTTCGATGTCACATACACATACGCACAGATACCCGATACCGATCACGCGGAGTGGATGGCTGGCAGCGCTGAGCTGATCTCATCGGGGTCGACTCTCGACGCCCTGAACATCATCATCCACGACCATGAGCGCACAGGGCGCATGACTGTAGACATCTTCTATGCGGATGATGTTTTCGACGAAGCAAACACCTTCGGGGCCGCCCTCGAAGAAGTGCTGGCGATGGTCGAAATGGGAATCAGTAACCCTGATCTACCGCTACGGGGTCTGAAGACGCTTTCGTCCAGTTCGGTGGCGAAGCTTGCGGAGTTCGAGCAGGGATTGAGTACTCACCTGAGTGCGCCTGTGACTTTGGATCACCTTCTGCAGCCGTTTGCTTCGGTGGATCCCGACCGTACCGCACTTTCCTTCACGGATTCCGAGGGCGCATCGCGAGCGATTACGTACAGTGCGCTTGAGCGCAAGATAGCGGCGTTGGCTGCCGAGCTGCGTAGCGCCGGTCTCAATACCGGAGAATGCGTGGCGATCGTACTGCCTAGGTCGGTCGGCATGATTGTCGCAATTCTGGCTACATTGCGGGCCGGAGGTGCTTATGTTCCGATCGACCCCAAGTTCCCTGACTCTCGTCTGCAGACAATTCTTTCGGATAGCGAGGCACGTATTGTGCTTGGCGACGATAGAACGCGTGATGTGGCCAGTTCGCTGGACATTCAAATCGTTGAACCTTTGCAGTCTGATGAGAAATCGATCGATGGGCTCAGTAGCAGGGCGATCAATGCCGGGGATCTGGATCTGCCGGGTGATTCACTGGCTTATGTGATCTACACGTCAGGTTCGACTGGAAAGCCCAAGGGGGTGATGATCGAACATCTGTCGGTAGTTAACCGGATTGACTGGATGCAGCACCAGCATCCCTTGGACGAGACCGACGTCATCCTGCAGAAGACTCCCTACACTTTTGACGTTTCTGTGTGGGAATTTATGTGGTGGGCGCGAGTTGGAGCCAGTGTCGCGCTACTGGGTGACGGTGACGAACGTGATCCTCGTAAGATCGTGAATGCTATCTCTTCGCATCGCGTTACAGTCACGCATTTTGTTCCGTCGATGCTTGGCCCATTCTTGGATGAGGTCGAGCGCGGCGAAAAAGAAGAGGTTGCAACATTGCGACTAGTCTTCTGCAGCGGTGAAGCCCTTTCGCCCGCGCTCGTCCGGAAGTTCCATTCTGTCTTCTCTGGCTTCGGCAATGAGGGCCCCAAGCTGGTTAACCTCTATGGACCGACCGAAGCCACGGTCGACGTCTCGTACTTTGACTGCGAGCAAAACTCGACGTCGGACGTAATTCCGATCGGCCGACCGATCGAGAACATCGTCTTGGCGATCCTTGATGAAGATGGTGACCGTTGTCCGCTCGGTGTCGCCGGCGAGCTGAATATTGCGGGTATCGGTGTGGGTCGCGGATACAAGAATCGGCCCGAACTGACAGAGTCAGCGTTTGTCGAGGATGATCGGTACCCAGGTGGTCGCAGGTACCGTACCGGTGATCTCGCAAGGTGGCTTGCTGACGGGAACATCGAGTATCTGGGTCGCTTCGATGACCAGGTGAAGATCCGTGGGAATCGCATCACGCTGGGTGAGGTTCAGAACCAGATAGCTGAATGCCCTGGAGTGAGTGGAGCTGCGGTTGTAGATCGGCCTGGCCCCGATGGCGGAAAAGTTCTGGTCGGCTACTACGTAGGTAGTGGAATTTCTTCGGAAGATCTTTCAAGCTTCCTGCGGGATAGGCTCCCCCGATACATGGTCCCCGGGTATCTGTTGCGGCTTGACAGTATTCCGCTGACCTCGAGCGGAAAGATCGACCGTCGAGCCCTTCCTGCACCGGAGATCGAGGCTATCCGCGACCTTGATCGCGTCCTTCCTCGTAATGAGTTCGAGCACAAGGTCGCGAATATTTGGTCCAAGCTGACCGGTGCATCCGAAATCGGTGTTCATGACAGGTTCTTCGCGATTGGAGGCGACTCGATTTCGGTACTCGCCTTCAGGACCGACGCTGAAAATGCGGGAATTTTCTTCGATCTAGATGAGTTTTACTCGAATCCGACCATTGCAGGCTTGTCGGCAATAGCTTCTGCTCAGAACGATATTCGTTTGGGTATATCGGAGAAGTTCGAGACGATCTCCTTGATCGACCGTGCCGCATTGGCGCGCAGTGAAGATGCTTTTCCGGCCACGGCGCTACAACTCGGGATGCTCTATCACAGCCTCGAAAGTAAATCGTCCGCAATGTATAAGGATGTATTCAGGTACAGCCTGAGGATGCCATGGGACGAGTCTAAATTTGTAGCTGCGTTCGAGCGAGCGATTCGCCGGCATCCCGCGCTGCGGACATCCTTCGACGTGGTGAACTATTCGATACCTCTTCAGATCGTGCATGTCGATGTGCCGACGAAGTTCGCTGCTGTCTATAGCGAAATTTGCGCGCGAGAAGAAATTGAGGACTACATCAGTGGACGCTGCCGGTTCGACTACGGCTTCATGGATCCCGCTTTGTATGAAATGCGGGCGTATGTGTCAGCTGATGGTGTAGACCTTGTCTACAGTTTCCATCATGCAATACTTGACGGGTGGAGTGTTGCAACGATCATCCGAGAAGTACTTGAAGAATATCTCTCGGATGTCGGTATTGATGTCGAGCATCACGCGCATCAGATCCATGATTCAACCGTTCTTGCTGAATTCGCAGCGGCGGAGCGAGACACGGAGCGTTCCGTTGAGGAAGCGGAGTTCTGGAAGGCACGCCTGTCAGCTGATTCGGTAGGTTCGATCGACTCCTATCGTGCCTACCGCGTGAGTCGTGCTGATGCGCCCTGGCGGACGATCCTGGAGGTATCTGATCGACTTCAGGCGACTATCGACGAATTCTGCACTTCCAACCGGTTCACGCTCAAGTCTGTTCTTCTCACTGCCCATTGCATGACGCTTAGGGCGATGACAGGTGCGAGTGATATCACCACGGGTGTGATCTCGCATGCTCGCCCACAGCGTGCTGGTTCAGAGGTATGTGCCGGCCTATTCTTGAATACTCTCCCGTTCCGATATCGAGCCAACGCTTCCACATGGGCGGAGGCAGTCGAAGCGGTGTATCGGGAGGAACAAGCGCTGTTCAAGCACCGGAGATATCCGCTGAAGAACATTCAGAATGCTATCGGTGTTCAGAAGGCATTTGATACGGCCTTCAATTTCGTCAACTATCACATGTTCGCGTCCATTATCGATGCCGAGGACGTGGAACTTGTGGAGTTCGAAGCTCGTGAGGAAACTAACTTTGCGCTGCTGGTGACGGCAGCGACCGATCCCCGCACTGGCAAGCTTGTTGTCCATATCAATGGTGACGGAGCGATGCTAGACCAGGATCAGGGAGCTCGTTTCGGCAAGATCTTCCTAGACGTGCTGTCCACTATGACGGCCGATCCGCACGATGAACCGACGTCCGGCCGGGCACCTGCCGCGGGTTGTACCGTTGTCGATCTGCTGGCGCGCGCCGCAGGTCAATACCCGAATGCCGCTGCGCTGGTCGCGGACGGCTACGTATGGACTTATGCCGGGCTCATCGAGACGGTGCACTCGGTCGTGGCCAACCTAACTAGTGCAGGGCTGCAGAAGGGGGACCGGGTCGGCCTGTTGATGGAACGCAGCCCTGAGCAGCTGGCGGTGATGATTGGCGTCATGCAGGCTGGTGGAGCTGTTGTGCCACTCGATGTCACCTACCCATCGTCTCGACTGGCGATGATGGCAAACCGCGCAAACCCATTCGCTGTCATTGCGCCTGAGAAGTATCGCAGCCTGCTGACGTGGGACCGCTTCATGGATCCTGCGGACCTCGTGGCGAAGGTGACGTCGCAAGCGCAGCAGGTGGCTCCGGCTCTCTCCCCGGACGATGTTGCCTATGTCCTGTTTACGTCAGGCTCGACAGGGGAGCCGAAGGGCGTTGCGATGCCCCACCGTGCGCTTGCCAATCTGATCGAATGGCAAAATGGGGCAGCAAGCTCCGACCTAGGGGGGACGACGCTTCAGTTTGCACCTCTCAGTTTCGACGTTTCCTTCCAGGAGATCTTCTCCACGCTATGCGGTGGCGGCACGCTTCGACTCATCCAAGACGCTGATCGGAAGAACCCGCCTGCGCTCCTTCGTACTATCGCTGAGGGCAATGTGAGCCGCATTTTCATGCCGTATGTTGCTCTGCAATCTCTGGCGGAGGCTGCGATCTCGCTGGACGTGAAGCCGACGAGCCTCAAAGTCATCATCTCATCGGGCGAACAGCTACGAATCACAGATGAAATTCGAGCACTCTGCAGCCTTCGCGGAGAATATTTACTCCTGGAGAACCAGTACGGCCCGACGGAGACACACGTCGCTACGTTCCACACACTCGCCGGTAACCCTGCCGCCTATCCCGACCTAGTGCCGATCGGCCAGCCGATCGATGGCGCTCATGTGTTCGTGATGGACGAAGAAATGAACGAGCTTGATGACTATTGCAAGGGTGAGATCTACATCGGTGGACGTGGTCTCGCGATCGGATATGAGGGTCGTGACGGTCTGACGAACGAGCGCTTCCTACATGCTCAAAACGGCGTGCGGCTATATCGCACCGGCGATATCGGCGTACGGATGGTTAGCGGTGACCTAATCTGTCTGGGCCGTGCAGATGGCCAGGTCAAGGTTCGCGGTTATCGAGTGGAGTGCGCAGAGATCGAGGTTGCCATCCTTGCCCTTGGCCTTGAAATTAAGGACGCAGCCGTTATCGCCCGCAAGGGTGACGATATCGATGCATCACTAGTCGCCTATCTGGTAGGAAACCAAGATGCGGTTGAATCCGCCACCCTGCGATCGAGGCTTGGTAATGTTCTCCCCGCCCACATGATTCCGAGCCGATTCGAGTGGGTTGTAGAACTTCCTCTTACACCGAGTGGTAAACGTGATGACAAGGCGCTTTGTGAACGTAGCCTGATCGCCGTTCCTCCTGGCCTCACGGGGCGGATCGACTTTGTTGACGAATATGAGCAAGAAGTCGCTGATCTGATGTTGGAGGTCGCAGGCGCGACTGTGCTGTCAGCATCAATGAGCTTCTTCGATGCGGGCGGTTCGTCGGTGGGGGCGATGAGGCTGGTTATGGCCGTGGCGCGCAGATGGGGTGTTGAGATACCGCTCGATGCGTTTATGACCGATCCCACAGTGACGTCCGTTGCGTCGATTGTACGTTCCGGGAAAGTTGATCGTGAATACGACCCGATTGTGCCGCTTCGCGAACATGGAGCACGGCCGCCTCTTTTTCTTGTTCACCCAATCGGTGGCAATGTCATGTGCTATCTGGAATTGGTAAAGAACCTTCCTGAGGATCAGCCGGTGTATGCGCTGCAGGCTGCAGGGGCCGAGCCTGGAGGTAAACCGGTACGTTCGATGTCGGAGCTCGCAGACCTGTACCTTCGAGCGATTCGCAAGGTGCGTCCGGAGGGCCCCTACTGCATCGGTGGCTGGTCGTTTGGCGGCTACGTGGCCTTTGAGATGGCGCGGCAATTGCCGGAGGCAGAATTGTCGCATCTCGTCATGCTGGATACAATTGCAAGAGACGAGTCGGTCGATGTATTTATTTCGAAGAAGGATCGGGTCGTGTGGTTCTTCTTGGAGCTGCTGTGGTACGCGAACAGTGACGGAGATCGGTTGATGCAGTTTGCGGAAGAAACCGATGACGTCGACGAGCTGTTTGAATATGTCCTTCAGCAGGCGGTTGCCGAAGGGATTGTGCCTGCGGGCAGTTCTCTGAGTCTTATTCGGCGCCTCTTTGAGGTGTTCGAGGCTCATTTTGAGGCACTCGTTGACTACCGGTTGGCGCCCTTGGATCGCAACCTCACGGTATTGCGATGCACAGAACCTCTTCCGCGGGGTGTTGATATCGCGCACCGGCAAGGGGGCAGCATGTTCCAAAGCCCTACGAATGGTTGGGATCGATGGATAACCGGTAATCTCGCGATTACTGATATCTCTGGTGATCATATCTCTATGATGGCTGAACCACATGTGCGCGATCTAGCGTCTAAGCTCAACGAGATCATTTCTCAGACTCTCATTTAACGAGGAAACGTGAACGGAAATAGTGACATGCGGGTAATTATCATCGGTGCCGGCCTCGCAGGTCTGACGACCGCAGCGGCTCTGCGCCACTTCGGCATCGATGCGGAAGTTTACGAAGCTGCGGAAAGTAGGCGAGTAACTGGGGCTGCCCTCGGTGTGGGAAGCAATGCGACAAAGGTTCTTCGTAAGTTGGGAATAGACCTCGCATCCTCGAATGTCGGCCAGATTACCGATCGATTTGAGCTGCGGACCCAAAGTGGAGATCTTATCCGACGTGTGCCGATGGCTTCGATGACGGAAGAGCTCGGCGCACCGCTCGTCACCATTCGTAGGAGCGATCTTGCCGATCTGCTTTATGAATCTCTTGGGGATTGCAAGGTCAACTACGGTGCGAAGCTGGCAGGGTATAGGCAGATCCCTGAAGGAATTTCAGCAGAATTTAGCAACGGCTCTGCTGTGATCGCCGATGTACTAGTCGGTGCCGATGGGATTCATTCTTCTGTTCGGCGTGAGATTGCTGGGCTGGAAGAACCTGTGAATCACGGATATGTATGCTGGCTGGCTACAGTTCCTTTCACACATGACAATCTGCCTGTGGGTTACGCGGGTCATTACTGGGGGCGTGGTCAGCGGTTCGGTCTGATGGACCTTGGGAACGGTAATTCATATTGGTGGGCGACAAAGAATGTCGGCAACAATTATGTCTCCACTCAAGATTCCATCAAGAATGACGTGCTTGAATCGTTTAGGGGCTGGGCAGAAGAAGTTGTTTCTGTAATTGAGGCAACGCCCACTTCGGAGATCATGGCGGTGCCTGCATGGGATCGGTCATTCTTGGAGAACTGGGGTGACGGCCCGGTGACGCTGGTCGGCGACGCGGCTCATCCGATGCTGGCGAGTCTGGCGCAGGGCGGCGGCTCGTCAATTGAAGACGGGTATGTATTGGCATCGGCGATCGCTAGCCACCCTGATGCCGAGGTGGCTCTGCGAGCCTACGAGACATCTCGGCGGGAGCGTACTCGCATGTTGGTCGAGACATCGCGGCAGGTGAGCAGAATCGAGCAGATCGAGAACCCAGTGCTTTGTGCTCTCCGGAACGGGGTGCTTCGTTATATGCCTGATTCTGTTGTGCGAAAGCAGAACATGGCACCAATGACTTTCGATTTCCCGGTCTGGAACTAGGTTTGTGATGAATGCTGGAAACCTCTTTTGAAAGGAATCGCGCATGAATTTGTCTGAAACTCATAGTAGTGTAGACAGTCCCGAGGTGAGACGAGCACTTAGCCCCACCGAGAGGTGGTACTGGATCCTCGACCAGGTTTCGCCTCTCAATATTGTCGCTTGGGTTTCTATACGAGGTCATATTGCTCATGATGTCTTGGAGCAGGCTGCGCAGGTGCTCTATAGGCGGCATCCGCTTCTGCGCGTGCGTGTCGACGCAAGGCCTGACGGCACCGATCCGGCATTCGTGGCGGCACGGTCTGCGAATCTTCACGTGAGGCATGTCGATTCCGGTAGTGATGTTGCGGTTTGGAAGGACGAGATCGAGGGAGCTGAGCTTTCAACGGCGCTGGATTCAAGTAGCGGCTGCCTAGCTAGGATCACAGACGTCGTACAAAACGTCGGTACGCTTGCCGAGGCGCATGTCCTTATCCTGACGCTGTCGCATGTGATCGGCGATGCGGAGTCTGCAACTGGCCTCGTATCAGAGCTTGTCGACATTGCATGTAAGCTCTCGGACGATCGAGCGGATGTTGCGAACCGGGAATTGTCGCTTGCCACAAAATCTGGTCGTGTACTGCTAGCGCCGGACCAGTCGTTGCCCCGGTCTCATCGCGGTGTTTCGGGTCTTGGTCGTGTGTTTCTCTCGATGTTGGAGCAGTTACGGCATTCAGCCCAACGTCCAATGCGACTCATGGCACCTGAGGGCGTATCGCTTGAGGATGGGGCGACTCGAATCGTGGGACGTATTGTATTCGGAGTGGACTTCCAGAACTTGTTGGCAGCCTGTGATGCGCACTCTGTGGAATTGAGATCCGCCATCACTGTTGCGCTAGCCTGGGCTGTCAGTGACCTTAAAGATGGTAGGGGTTCCGAACGCATATGTATCGGCGTCGGCGATGATACCCGGAAAGCTGTGGCTGCTAATGGGGATGAAGTGGTTCTGGGTGCTTATACGACCCTAACTCCGGCAATGGTTCGTCGCGGTAAAAAAGAAGATTTTTGGTCGAGAGTTCGTGAGGTCGACCATTATTCGCGAGATAGAATAGATCGGTGCGACCACGTTACCCCATTGCTGTTGATGAAGTTTATTTCGCCGCCATCTGTGAATGGGAGCGCCAACGCCGTCAAAATGGCGGAGCGTCGTGGTCCAGGAAACGTGGTACATATCAGCGTGACTACAAGGCGCAACCCTGATGATCATGGCCGGTGGGAGGTGTCTCCTCCAGAGTTTGCTGTTTCGTTATCCGCTACGGGCTACTTGGGCGCCTGTACCACTGTTGCTGATTCGTCACTTCAGTGGAACACGGTGTTCGCATGCGGTGCCGTAAGTGCCGTTGATGCTGAGAGTGTGGCGGACTCGGCACTGCTACTTCTGTTGTCTGTGCTGTAGATTGCGCAGACCCGCGCTGACTGGGTTCGCACGGAACCGGGCCAGCCGAGGTCTGCTGGCAGTCACGCCCGCAACGAGGGCCTGAGCGACACCGGATCCCGCCAGCTGAGTGTTGGTCAGCTGGCGCGGATCTGTTCCGGGTCCCTCATCGACTGACTGATCACTGTGCCGATTCGGCCCGACGATGTATTCAGCTCACCGATGGCGTAGCTGTCCCATTGTGGCGTAGGAGCACACCTGCCGGGTCGGCCATACCGGGGACAACCGGCCGTGTTCGTTGCCGGCGCTGGACTGCCACTGGTCGGCGGTGACCAGGACGGGTTCTTCCAGCCGGAACTGGGCGAGCATCGTGGTGATCTCGTCTCGGGTGCGCGGGCGGTAGCTGATGCCCGCTTCGGTCAAGGCCTCCGCAGCTCGGGCGATGGCGTGTTCGTCGACGTCGGCAGCGATGTGGGTGAATACCGGCCAGGCTTGGTTGGGTAGCTGGCTGGTGAACGAGGCGAGGACCGCCGGTGCGTCGGGGAGCGACAAGGGAATGCCACCTATCTACTGGGCGATCATGACCCCCCCGCGGTGACCAACCCGCGACGATCCGACTCCTCCGTGAGCGTGGCGCGGACCCGACCCGCGAAACCATCAAGGGCTACTTCGGGTTGAGCAGCCCCCTCGATGTGGTGCGAGACATCGGCAACAAACCCGACATCGTCGCTGAATTCGCTGACCTGCTGTGAGCAGCGATCCCCCCCGACGTCGACGCGACTGTTGCCGACATGGCGCAGAAGGCTGCGGTCGCACGCGCGAGTCTGGAACAGGTTCGAGGGCGCGGATCCTCGGCGAACGGATCAGTTACCGCGACAGTGGATTCCGCGGGTCGTCTCCGCGATCTCAACTTCACTGCCGCTGCGTACAAATCGGGAACTCAGCTACCCAAGCTGGTTCTCGAGGCTACCCGCAACGCCGAAAGTGACGCCCTGAAGCAGACCCGGGAAGTAATGCGGCCAATAACGAGCGACTCGCGGGTGCAGGCATCGCTCGCAGCAGCTTGGGAGATAGTCGGCAACGCTGCGGCGCCAGCTCCCGCGCAGCATCAGATGACCGAAGAAGCGATCCAGGCCGCCGACGACGCCTACTTCGAGTGCATGAATCAATGTGGCTGGAACCCCTGACAGCCGCCACCGGTGCAACCCGACCCGGACATCCTCACCACCGCCCGCCTCGCCCGCGACCGCCTTTACGATCTGCACCGCAAGAACATGATCATCCGCCGCCGGGAGACTGTGTTCCTGGACTGGGAACTCGCTATCTATGGCGACCCGCTCTGCGACGTCGCTATTCACCTGCACAAGATGGGCTGTCACCCCGACGAACGCGAACAGTTCCTCACCGCTTGGGCTGCAGCGGAACCCGACACCGCCTGCGGCGAATGGGATCACGACCTGCACGTCTACCTCACCCATGAGCAGATCAAGTCTGCGGTCCTCGACGCTCTCTGCTACGCCAAGGTCATTGCCGAAGGTAGCCGCACGCCGGAGGGCGAACAAGTCCTGGTGGACAGCCTGACAAGCAAACTGGGTTGTGGGGCCTGAACACCACGCTCGATACAACTGAGGTGGATGCCGCCCTCGGCAACATCCGCTGATCACGAACACCGCACCATCCACAGTGTCCGGCAACGGAGGTGTCGACCGTCGCCTGCGTGGCTGGGTTTGATGATCTCGACGGGGCGTTCGGTCGCCGAAACCGTTGACGGCCGACAGATCGTCGTGTGGGCATCGTATTGGTGTTGCAGAGTGGACTTGCCCGGTCCCGAGCGCCCGACCATCGCCCGGCCCGACGATCAGGTCGTCTAGTTAGGCGATCGCGATATTTCCGAAAAGTTGAAGACGTTTCGCGCGGAACGAACCAGGCGCGTACTTCGCCTGCCAGGTTGTGTCTTCGGTCAGGAACAGACTGGCTCCATCGGTGGCCTCGTGATGAGCGGTGAAACTCTCTACCGCGCTACGGAAGTAGTAGTGGTTGAACAGTCGGTTGAACTCTGTCAAATAGATGTCAGCGACCCGCGTGTCACCGCGGATGACGAGCATGTTCTCATCGTTCTCCTTGGTCGACGGTTCACTAAAATTGGCAGACCCCGTGACGACGACAGGATCGGCGCTGAGCGGATCGATCAGCATGAACTTGGAGTGGATGTAGCTGACGTGTTGGTTCAGACCGAGCAGTTTGGCGTTGGTTTCTTTCGCCCATTGGTAGACGGGATCACGCAGAAATGATCCCGAAGCCTTGTAGACGTTGTTGGACGCGTTGATCGCCACGAACGCCTCCGGCTTCTTCGGATCTGGTTTGTCCCGCTTTTCGAGCAGCATGAAGATGAGCGCGTTCTGAGGGGTGTTGTCCTTCAGGAGGTCCTTGAACGTCGCTCCGATGCCGAACGCGAGGGTGATGCAGCCCTGCCGCTGCGCGGTATCGAGCATCGTCGAGTACGACTGCAGCACAGTGTCGGTCAATCGTGGGCTGAACACCGCGGTCGTGCCAGCAGGAAGCTGGTGCAGATCGGTCGGCACCGGCGACACCGATTCGACAGCCGACTTGAATACCTTGTTCTTGAGTTTCACCTCGGCAAGCGCATCCGCCTCGGTGCCGCCAGGATCGTCGGACAGCACGTCCCAGTACTGGACATAGCGGTTCGCGGTGTCGCTGTTGCGCAGCCAGTGCCCGACGTTGGTCTGACCAGAGACGCCACCTTGGGAAAGGTTGGTTGACCCGGTCCACACCTCGACCGGCCCGGCAGCGGCAGTGATCCGGACCATGAACTTGTTGTGCTGGATGGCCGAGGTTCGTGCTTCGCGCCGGATGACATTCGCCTCGGGGATGCCGACCTCGGCGATCATGGCGAGGTTGTCTCCCCGCGGGAAGCTGGGATGGAAATCCCCGTACTTGTCGGTGAATTCATTGACCTTCGCATCGATGATGACCTGGACGTCGACACCGCGATCGATAGCCGCCTTCAACGCTGTCACGGCTGGTTTGTAGCGGAACTCGTAAAAGCAGCACAACAGCCGATCACCCGCGGCACAGTGGTCGATGAACCGCAGCAGCGCCACGTCCAGGTCACGGCTGAGCCAGCGCAGTGCCGCGTCCCGTTTGGCCGGTGGCTGTAACTCGTCGATCGGAGCAGACCCGAAGCGCCTTGTGTAGGCCTGGCTGCTGGCGACACCGCGGTTGAAGAAGACATCGTGCTCCAGATCGCTGAACAGCGGTTCCGTTCGGACGGTGATCGACAACGGCGCCGATGAGCGATTGAGGTTTTTCGGTTCACCTTTCAACGGGTGAAACAGATAGTGGTACTCGCGATCAGGTTTGGCGGTGAAGTCGTCCCAGACGAAACTTTGCACCGGCTGGTCAAAGGTGCTGGCCCGCATCCCGGGCTGGGGCTGGGGAATGACCGACTTGAAGACTTTGAAGCCCGCCATGAAGAAGCGCTCGTTGTCGGTCGGGTCGAGCCGTTCGACGGCGAAGCCGAGCAGCCCTTGTTTGAGCTGGTCGGTGGCGATCACTGCGAACGAGATGGTGTTCACGCCACTGACGGCGACGAGCGTGCCGCCGGGGCTGTCTGATTGAAACCGCACGTCGACCTCCATTGGTGGGTCGATGGCTTGCGTGCCATCTCTGACCGGGATCCTTGGTTGGGCAGGGCGGACTGACATTCACAGTATTGGTAACCAGGGGCGACACCTACACCAGTAGTCGGCTACTCGATTTCCGCCGACGGTCACAATTGCGGCCGCAACGAGGATCTCACGGTCAGAAGCGTCGCAAGATCGATCCGAAATGACCGCAATTATCCGCGCGTAATGTTCCTCTGATACGGACGTCGCATCGCAGCAGCGGTCAGCATACTGAGTTCGTCGGGTTCGTGGCGGCCCATCGACGGGTGTCGCGTCATCAGGAGGGCTGACTATGTCGGGCAGCGAATTCGATGCGCTGATCGGTGACTACTGGCGCGAAACGGGTGGTGAGTTCGGCCCCTACGGCCGCCCGACCGGACCGGCGGACGACATTGTCGATCCCGTCGGGCGGCGGCAATACTTCGAGCGCGGCTCCCTTGCGTGGTCGCACGAACAGCGGGCCATCCTCGGTGCGGCCCGGTTGTGGGATGTCACGGTCTTCGAATGGAAGATCGTCGACACCTTCCACTACGACTACTTCCGCCACGAGGTCAGCCATGACGGCGTGGATGGCGGGCACATCCACGTGCAGATCGAACGTCCGACCCAGGGGCGAGTGTGGGTGCGGCTGCAGGGTTTCGGCTCGTATGTCTTCCGGGTGAAGGGCTGCGACGGGCCGAGCGTGTTTTCGGGAGAACGGAGCCGACAGGGCTGGACCGCGCTTGTCGGCGTCGGCGTGGGTGTCACTGCGGCGTAGCGCCGGTCGAGCACCCGCCGGTGATCGGGCTGATCGCCGAGCGTTGGCATCTGTTCGGTGCGTGGGACGGCCCGCTCGGCCTGCTGTGGCGGCCGAGGAAATCGGTGGCGGCAATTACCACGTCCAGCGCTTCTAACGCGGCGCCGTCGCCACCTACCCTGATTTGGGGCCGGACATGGCGATTTTGGCGTATCAGCGGGGTCGGTTCATCGTGAAGCGTGGGGGCACATTCCGAACGTCAACCCCTTTCCGGCAGGCAGTGTCGACGTCTCGTTGTTCGAGGCGATCTACCTCGACTCTGGTGACCCGGAGCCGGAGTTTCGGGCCTCGTCGCTGTGCGCGGACGCTCTCTGGTGGGACTGGGTCCACGATGCTCCTAGTTCGAATCACCTGCGGTTCTACCCGAAACACCCGGGCCAGTACCTGATTCGGGCCACTGCCCCCGAAGGCCGTCAGTTCGGCGTGCAGCTCACCTTCCACGCCCTCCCGGTGCACGACGCATTACCCGCACTCGATGGCAGTCCCGAGAATGGCTATGCCAGCCAGTCCGGACGCGCAGAAGCGCTGGCGCGGCGCTTCCTCCGGGACCGCCCGGTCGAGCTGTTCCGGCAGAACAACGGCGAAGACATCGCAACGGTGTTGACCGCGCATCTGCACGCTGCGTCGCTGACCAACGCCGCCGCATTGACGATCCTGGCCCCGATGGTCGAAGCCCTGCCCGATCCCGTCGTCACCGACTACGACCTCGAACGCATTGTGACGATGCTGCTTCGGCTCATCGGGTTGGTCAGCTTCGGCGCACCCGAAGCCGAGGCCAGCGATCGCGCCGCCGCCCTCGCCCGCACCGTCTCGCCAAGACCGCGGCAGCGCTGCGCGACCATATCCACGCCGTGATCCAGGCATAAGTGTTGTTCGTCTAACCAATCGCGGTACAGCTCCGGACCAATACGCCGCGCAGCGCGCTCGTCGGAATATGCATCCCGACTGTGCCTGGCGATAACATGTGCCCACTACAATGATGGCGCGTGTGGTGTTAGCCAGCAGAAGGGTTGCCTGCCTTGTCTGGTCCAATTTCTGGTGCGCAAGCGTGAAGCGCGATGGATCCTGTTGAATCACCCGATCTCGCTCGTCTACACGACGACCTGCAAGCCGAGTACTCTCAGCTTGTCGACATCGTGAACGGGTTCGATCAGAGGCTGCTCACAATCAAAGGGTGGGGCGTCACGCTCAGTCTCGCTGGCCTCGGCCTGGGCTTTCAACAGAATCATTTCGGCCTGTTCCTCGTCGCAGCAGCGAGCGGCGTCTCGTTTTGGCTGCTGGAAGCCTTCACCAAGATGCACCAGATCCACTACTACCCGCGTATGCGGGACATAGAGTTCATCGCTTACGAGCTGTTCGCGGTCAGGATGCAAAGCGGTCCTGCTTCCTCGCCGCTCATCGATTGGGGTTGGGAGACGGCCGGACCCAGGATTCGTAGAGGAGACAGCAAGGGCGACCCCAATGTGCCCGAACCATGGCCGAAGAGGCGGCTGGGTCGCTCGATTCAGCCCTGGTTGTTCGCTCACGTCATGTTTCCGCATCTCGTCGCGATCGTTATGGGAACTGTTCTTTTCGTGCTCGGCCTTTCCGGGGTGTTTGGCCCGATCTGATACGGGGGTGAAGGCCCGGGTTGTGACTGGCAGGCAGTTACAGTCCCAAGTCGATGTCCGGCTCCCATGCGATCGGATCCTCGATGAGCTCAAGCGAGCTGTCCCCGTCGAGGATCGATTGATGTCGCAGTTGCAGTTCGGCTGCCAGCTGAACGTCGTTGAGCATGCCGCGGCGCTGCTGTTCAGTCCGTAGCTCATCGATTTGCTGCCGAAAGTCGGCGATTCGAGCACGGGTATCGACATCGGCGGCAGCGTCCTGTTGGACGGGTCGCTGGTATGTGTGTTCGGGGTCTGGTGTGGCGAGCAGCCGGTCCCACCCGTCGGCGGTGCCGGCGTAGAGGGCGGCATCGCGTTGGGCTTTGTGGGCGGTGGTGCGTGCCGATTCTCGGGTGTCGGTGCGGTTCTTTTGTTCAGTGAGGAGTGCGTCGATGCGGGCCTGGACTTCGCGGCGTGTTCCACGACGGTATGCGGGTGTGGCTTCGAGATCGCTGCGTGCGGTGTCGAGTTCGGTTGCCGTGGCTTGAACTGCCTGGACGGCATCGCTGAGTTTCTGTTCAGCGGAGCGGGCGTTGCGGATCGCCTGCTGCGCCGCGTGGTGGCGGCGGACTTCGTCGTCGTAATCCGCGTCGCTGCCCCGCGGATCGGGGGCGGGGCCGTAGAGGATCGCTTCGTTATCGACGAGTTCGATGCGCAAGTGAATGTCATCGATCTGTTGCTGTAGTTGCTCGTCGGTGAGAACGATGAGCGGATTCTGCAATGGCGGGTCGTCTGGCGCCGTGGCTTGTGAGTGAGGGGTGGTGTCCTGCGGATGTGTGTCGATCCAGGCGCTGATGGCTAGGCGTTCTGAGAGGGTGCGGGCAGCGCGCCAGTCACGCCGGAGCATGGCACGCACAGATGCGGGTGGTTGGGTGGCGGCGATGTGGTCGCAGCGCGCACGAATGTGCTCGGCGGCGTGGTGGTCGGGTATGGCGGGTTCGTCGTTGTCGCGGCATTCACTGCACAGGCCGTCGTCGCTGCGGCGCGGCAGGCGTGGGGTGGTGTCGATGACTGCCCGGTCGATCCCGCAAGCTACGCACGGAAGTGCGCGAGTAGCGCGAACCGCGAACCGGTCGTAGTCGGGTTCGATCGGTTCGTCTGTGACGGGTTCTTCGATCACTTTGCCCCGGTAGTAGTGGTGGGGCACGCCCTCTGGCAGGGGTAGGTGATGGGGGTCGTCGTCGACGTCGCTGCGGTTGTTGAGGTAGGCCACTCGGCTGTGTTCGGCGGCAACCTCGGCGTCGGATAGCGGCGCGCGCCGCGCGGTGACGTCGACACGGTCGGGGTGATCGTGAGCAGCCTCGGCGCGATGGACGCGGCCCGACGTTGTTGCGGATCGGTCGGTGGCGACTTGGTAGACGTGTGGGTCAGTGTCAGGTGTGAAGGCACGAATGAGTTCGCGGTGCTGAGGGAATCTGTCTGCAGCCCAACGTAAGCGGGCGAGAGCGTTGGGAAAGGCATAGCGGTAGAGGGTTGTTGCGACCCGTTCGATGATGTCGCTTTCCTCGTCGGTGAGGGGGTCTGTGAGATCGACAAAGGCTCGGCGGGCTGCTCGGAGGTCCCCGGATTGGAACAGCGCGGCGATCATTTGGACGCCGGTGTGCAGGCGGGGCTCGTTGACGGGTGCATTGTCTGGCGGTCGGGTCGGTGGCCACGGCGCGGATTGTGCGGCGGTGGCGTGCGGCGAAGCCTCGGCGTGTGGTGGATCGGGTCGGTCATCGGGTGGGTGCATGGTGAATTCCATGGAGGTGTCGATGTCGGGTTGTTCGAGGTGAGTGGGTTCGCGTAGGAGTGCGTCGCATCGCCAGGCCAGTGCGCTGGCGAGTTGGTCGGGCCGCAAGTTCGTGGTGCTGTCGGGTTGGGCGCCGAGGATCAGTTCGTGTGCGGTGGTGAGTAGTTCGCGTGGTGTCCAATCGGTACCTGTCGCACGGTCGATGGCGGCGACGAGACGCGGCCACGCCGGGTCGTTGATCACGCGGTCGCCGATGTCGTCACCGAATAGCGCGTGCAGTTCCGGGGCCCAATCGGGGCGCAGGTTGTGGTGGGTGCCGGTGGTGTCGGCGGCGGATGGTTCGAGTTCCAGTCGTGACCACAGGGCCGCGGCGGGCATGTCGTCGGGCAACGGCCGTGCCGCTGCGGCGTGGGTCAACCGTGTTTCGATGTCGATCCCGGAGCGGTTGGCGACCTCGATTTTGTCGGCCATGGTCGGCCACCACGGATCTGTGAGGACTCGGGCTTCGAGGCGTGTGATCAGTGGTGCCCACTTGTTGGCTGGGAGATGGAGGTCGCCGAGCGCCTGGGTGACGCGGGCGTCGAGCAGGTCTTGGTGTTCGCGTTCGCCGACGGTGTAGCGGGGTGGCCCGGTCGGGCGTAGGTCGCGGTCATCGATATGTAAGGAGCTGCGCCATACCGCGAGGTCGCTGATCAGGTGCGGGTCCGAGCCGATCAGCGGGCGCGCCCAATGCGGCGCCGACGCGGGAGTCCAGGACTGTACGTCGGTGCGGATCTGGTAGGCGAGGTCGGCGACGATACGGGCACGCGCGACGAGCTGGGTGGAATCGAGTTCGGCGCGCAGCCCGCGGGGAATCCCGAACGCCCACGGCAACGGCCCGTTACCGGTGGAGTGCGTGCCGGAGGGATCCAACCGCCAGTCCAATACAGCGGCAGCATCATCGGCGGTGTCGAGTTCCCGCGCGCTCGCAGCAGCATGCAAGGCTGCGATCGGGTCGCGACCCGACAGTGCGATGGTCGCCAAATGCTGGCGCAGTACGGGGTAGGCGGGGCTGTCGGTGAGGTTCGGACGCAACGTTTCCGCGGCGGTGTCGAGCCGATCGAGACTCTCAGGGCCCAACACGTTTTCGGCAGCGACTCCGATCGCATCGAGGTAGATATCGAGCGCGCGACCGATACGGCGGTGCGGGTCGAGCGCATCTGCCAGCATGGTGTGCGCCGACTTCTGGGCACCATCGCGACCGAGAATGCGCAGCAGAATCTCCACGGCCGTGCGTGGATACACAGCGGGTTCGGACCAGAACGAGCCTTCGGAACCGTCCAACGCGGTCGGCACATACGCGTGATTGGCGTGTACTCCGCGGGTGAGTGCGACGTAAAGCTGTTGGCGCGACTCACCTCCGGTGAGCGCGACATGGCACGAGTCGGCGGTGATTCCTTGCGCGGAATCGATCGTTGTCGCGTAACCGAGACGCACGTGCGAGGCCACGTAGTCCGCGGGAAGGTGCACGCTGTGGCCGATCTTCTTGTTCGAATGTAGATGCGTCGCTGTGAGGCCGCCGTCGGAGTGCACAGCGGTGACGGTCCAGGCGTAGCCGTTTCGAACCCAGTCGCGGTCGCCCAGGCGTAGTCGCGGGTTGTTGCGGCGAGTGCGAATCAGGTCACCGACCGAGGCCGCAAGCCCGTCGGCGAGAACACATTCCGCATCAACCGCACCTGCTGTGCGTGCGATGTGGTCGGCGCGGGCGCGGGCGTTGAGTTCGGTCACGACGTCGTGGGTCGCGGCCAACATGATGGTGTCGCGGCCGGCGAGATGGTCGGTGACCCACGCGGTGAAGGCATCGTCGTGGGTGGCGCCGAGGTGCCCGGCGTGGATGCGGCCGTTGTCCAGGTACCAGCCCAGCGCGGCGGGGTCACCGTCGCGCAGTTGCAAACTCGCTGTCGATTCAGCACCAGAAGCGAACCGCACGACGTGGGTCAGGGTGAGTGAATGTTCGGGGGCGGCCTGGTCCATGTCGCGATCGGCGCCGCCGGCTTCGATCGAGGCGAGTTGGTGGGGGTCGCCGATACAGCGGACCGTCGCACCCCGAGAGGTTAGGAATCGTAGTAGGCGAAGGCGTTTGAGGTTGCCGACCTTGACGTGCTCATCGACGATCACCAACGTGCTGCGGTCGATTTGCAGCATCCATTGCGGCAACGACGGCGGATGTTCGCGATCCAGGGCAAGGTTGTCGCGGCTGGGGGTGTGCTTGGTAAGAACGTCGAGGACCTTGTCGACGGTCTCCATCCGCGCGCCGATCGACTCACCCAACACCGCCGCGGCCGACGCCGTCGGCGCCAGGCCCAGGACTTGGCCGCCGCTGGCATGCCACGCGTCAGCGAGCACCCGCATCGCGGTGGTCTTCCCCGACCCCGCGGGTGCATTCGTCGTTCGCACCTGCAGGTTCGAGGAGGCGAAGCCCTCGATCACGCTGATCTGCCCAGCATTCAGCGGGCGATCCGGATTCTGGGCGTTATGGCGGCGCACCGCCGCCGCGACGAGATCGGGTGGAAGTTGGCGTCCGCCGGGCTGCACCGACATCTCGATCAACTGTCGTTCGACCGACAGCGTCTGCGCCGACGTATACAACTGCGCACCCGAGGAGGTGTACACATTGGTGCCGTCCCGGCGACGCAACAACACCGGCACAGCCCGTAATCCCGGTTCATCGGCGAGGTCGGGATCTTCGAGAGCAACCGAGAGCGCCGGGGAAACCGCCTCGGTGAGAACGGCTTCGGCGACTTGCTCCCACTCGTCGCCGCTCACTTGTCCCCGCATCTGTCGTTCGATTTCGGCTCGCAGATTGTGGCGCTGCCACGTCGATCGGTGCTCCGAAACGACCTCGACGACGTGCCCGGCGGCGCGGGCAATCCACCCGGCTGTGACCGCGGAGCGCGCAGTTCGGATCGGGTTCAGCGCTGCGGTTACCGCCCGCTCCAACGCTTCCCGGCCACCGAGTAGGGCCACGGCTTCGGCCCGCCAGGTGCTGCGCTGCTGGGCTAAGGACCGCAATTTGTGTTTGATGGGGCGGGTTTCGAGGGTGGCGCGCTCGGCGAGGTCATACATTTCACCAGGGATCGGTTCGCGCCCGAGCTGCTGTTGGAACTCGGCGGCGAGCTGCCCGAGGCGGGCGGTGATCGCGGTATCGCGGCGCGACCAGGCGGTGATCAATCGCACCGGGACACCGATGATTTCACGGATCGGACGCTTCGACGGGTCCTGACCGGGTCGTTCGGCGAAATCGACGCCGACGAGATGCTCGAGGTGGTGTTCGAGTCTGGTGTTGTAGATCTCTGAGACCGTGACGAGCGTTTGGTAGATCGCGGTGCCGGCGAGGGTGCGCCATTTGCCGTCGAGTGTGCGGACGCGGTTGGCCATGAGGACGTGTGTGTGCAGGTCGGGGTCACCGGCTCGGCTATCGCGATGGGTGAATACGGCCGCGACGAGACCCTCGACGTTGACCTGACGGATTCCGTTTCGGCCGAGCCTGGTGAAGATTCCGTTCTGCTCGAGCCACCGCAGCGCGTCCTTGACGGCCGTGTGGTGCGCGGCCTCGATCTTCTCCGACACCGCTCGCGGTGCCACCGCCCACAACACCGAAACGCTCTTGACCGGACTAAAAGTGAGGTCGAAACCAGCGACCGCGGCGGTGTTCGGACGCGAGTTGCGTGCCACCCAACCCGACAGTTCCCGCGCATCGAGGGGTGCGCGATCGTGCTGTTCGGTGAACATTTCGAACGCGACGTGGGTGCGGATGCGTGCCCGTTCGTCATCAGCAATAGCGTCATGGGGGGCGAATCCGTGTGCGGAATTGTATTCCTGGAAGGCGTTTGCGCATCTTTTTCTGAACTCGGAGACTTCACTATAAATGCGGAATGGGTTACCTAAACGCGACGCCTGATCGGCCGCACGGGTCGCGTCTTTGTGCTGGGCGCCCTTGCTCATCTCGGTGTCGTAGACATGGGCTTCGATCATGTCGGCGTTCGGATGACGACCCAACCCGAACAGGGACTTCATCTGTTCTTCGGTGACTTCATCACCCGGTTGGATGCCTAACGAAGTAAGGCCGGAGCCGTGCCAGCGGCCCGGATCTTCCCCTTCGGCCGAGTAATAGTCGGCGAGGCTGGAACGGCCGCGAGTGGATGCATCGTTCGCGGCGACATTGCGCAGATAGTATTGATACCCGTTGCCTGCCACGACTTTATGAATGGTCGCGGTCATATATCCATCAAGCACGCCTCTGCGAGTGTCGACAAGGGTTTGATTTGCCTAATTTTTCGTCAATTCAGGCAAACCCCCTGGTCGTTACCAAACCGTTACCTCAAATGAAAGAGGTCTGCTTGTGGAGAGAGGAGGAAAATGAGGGGAGGGGGAGGGGTGTGAGGGTGAGTGATTGGGTATGAAGGGGTGGTGAGATTTGTTGGGAGGGTGAGGTGAGGGTGGTGATTGGTGGGAGTGGGTGGGCGGAGTGATGAGAGGTGACGCCAGCTTGATGCGGTTAGGTACCTGACCGCCGCTCGGATGTGCGGCTGGCGTGCACAACCGGTTACTGGGCATCGCGGTTGGGACGCGGCGTGGTCGAACAGCGGCAGTCACAGCGGCATTGGTTGGTGGTCGGGCGAATCACGATGGCCATCCAGATCAATAGGGTGATGGAAAGCCAATGGTCTGTGAGGAAGTCGGTCCAGGGGTTGGTCACGGGAGTGCCTCCAGATGGTGAGGTCACCGAACGCGCAGAGCGGTGGGGTGGTGTCCGGTCCGCCGCAGGAGTGGACACTGCGGCGGACCGGGAAGAGGGGCCCGTCGAAGGCGGGCGAGGAGCGGTGTTAGGTCAGGCGGCGAGGCGGAAGTGGTCTCGGCATTCGTCGCAGAGATCGTCGGTGTCGATGAGGCGGTCGTGTGCGTAGCAGCCGTAGCAACGCCCCTTCCGCAGAGCCACCGGAGTCAGTGTCGTGACCGGTGTGGCTGCACTCGGGGGTTGCTGGGTGCGATCGAGGAACGCGACGACCAGCCCGCGCACTACCCGTGCGGACCGCAGCCGCAACGCATTGAGCAAGCCGGGTGCGGCGGCGGGGTAGTGGTCGGTGAGGTACTGGCAGTAGGCGGCGACTTCCTCGGCAAGACCGAAACCGTCGGGGAGGGCCGCGATCCCGGGGCGGCCGGTGTCGCGGCAGTGCTGGCACAGCCCGTCGTCGCTGACACGGTGCCCGTCGGTGTCGGTGCGGAAGTGATCGGCGCAGGCGCGTTCGCCGAAGCAGTACACGCACACCCAACCCTGCAACGGCGGCAGCGTGGTGTGGTCGTAGTCCAGACCATTGCCGTTGGCGAGGAAGGCCGGTCGGTCGTCGTCGCGGACATCGAGACCGGTTCGGGTGCGAGCGATCGCGACGGCGTCGAAGTCGTCGCGAGTGCGAGAACCGGCCCGGTCCCGTTCGGCGAGAACCTGTTCGGCGACCTGACGGACATAGTTGCGATCCCACGCGGACGGTTTGAACGCAGGTTCGGCGTCGACAAGGAGCCCGGTGCGGACGTAGTCGGTGACGACGCGCGGTTCGCCCACTGGGCGACGCTTGGACTTGATCGCGGCGATGTGCTCGGGGCGTTCCCAGGCACGCTTGGCGGCGATCTTCGTAGCGAGCGACGGTGTGCCGGTCTGCTTCTTGTTCGGGTCTCGGGCGACCATGCGCCGGACCTTCCGGTCGACGGCGGTGATCGGAACGGTCGTGATCCAGCGGGGCTGGTCTTCGGCGCGACGGTGCAGGCCGGGGTCGGTGCGGGTGACGAACATGTCGAGCCAGGCTTGCAGCTCGGAATCAGAACGCCGCCACAGCGACCGCAAACGAGCCCTGGCGACCAGGTGAATTCAAGGGGTCGTCGCAACACTGCCTGCTTTTAGCGGGTAAGTAGATCACGCAGACGCTCGGCTGGGGTTTCCCAGTCGAGCGTTTTGCGTGGACGATCGTTGAGTTGGTGAGCGACGTGTTCGAGGTCTTCGGGACCATAGACACTCAGATCGGTGCTTTTCGGGAAGTATTGGCGCAGTAACCCGTTCGTGTTCTCGTTGGTTCCGCGTTGCCAAGGACTCGCCGGGTCGCAGAAGTAGACCGCCATGTCGGTGGCCATCGAGAACTGCTTGTGCCTGGCCATCTCGGCGCCCTGGTCCCAGGTCAGCGACCCGCGCAGGTGGGTGGGCAGGGTCGAGATCGTCCGGATCAAGCCGTCACGGACGGTTTCGGCGTCGTGACCGCCGGGCAGGTGAACCAGCATCGTGTAACGGGTGGACCGTTCCACGAGGGTGCCGATGGCCGAACCACCGTCCTTGCCGATGATCAGATCGCCTTCCCAATGGCCGGGCACCGCACGATCTTCGACCTCGGCGGGCCGGTCACTGATCATGATCATCGCATCGACGAACCGGTGGGTGCGCTGATCTGATTTGCGATGCGGTTTCCGCCGGGTCCGTCCAGTTCGCAACGCTTGCGCGACTTCACGTCTCAGCCCGCCACGGGACTGGAAGTAGAGGGCTTGGTAGATCGTTTCGTGGCTCACCCGCATACTCTCGTCGTCGGGATAGTCCCTGCGGAGCCGGTGACAGATCTGTTCGGGAGACCGCTGCCGTGACAAACCATCGACCACCCACGCCCGCAAAGCCTGGTTGGTCACCAGTTTGGACCCCTTCGGACGCGCCCGCGCATCCGCGGCAGCCTTGTTCGCCTGATAGGGCAGGTAAAGCCCATCGATCCGGTGCGCCCGGACCTCCCGCGACACCGTCGATTTATGTTTACCGATCCGTGCCGCGATCCCCGTCAACGACTGCCCGATCAATAGCCCATCGGCGATATCGAGGCGGTCCTGCAACGACAGGTACCGGTCACTGATCGAAACAGGCTCGACACCAACGGGTTTGATCACCGCAGATGTGTACCGGCTTCCGGTCGTGTAGTCCACCACCGTGCCGTCGGGATGAATCCGCTTGTCCCCGGACCTGCGTATCCCAGCCCGCCAATCCCGGGCAGTTCGTTCGTTCACCCCGACCTCGCGAGCCGCCCGCGCCACCGACCACCCCGAGGCGATCAGCTCACTGAACCGCCTCTTGGCGTCGGGTTTGCCGCGAACTATCGGACCCACGCCGATCAGGCCATCGGCAACCAGAAAACGGCGCGCCACCGAGAAGGCCACCCCAGCGGTCTCGGCCGCCCGGTTCACCGATCCCGTCGCCTCGAACACCGACCTGATCAACTCCGGGTCCGCCGCCCGGGACGCACCCCTGGGTTTGCCCGCTGCACGACCCTGCGCACGCAGGATCGCATAGCAACGCCCCCGCCCGATCCCCAACGCCTCAGCTGCTTGCCTCACCGGGACCCCGGCATCGGCCAGCCGGGCCAGCTGATCACCGAACTGAACCAAATCCTCCGAAAACGACACGGTCGCCGCAACCTCTCACATCGAGAGTGTTGCGACGACCGCATGAACCCAAGCCACATAGGGGTCGTTGGTGAAGGTCTCGGCGAGGCGGGTAAGACGGTCGAGATCCTCGGGAGTGGCGAGTTTGGTGAGCGCGTGCTCGAACGCGTCGCGGGCGTCGTCGTGCAGTCCTGCTTCGAGTTGCCAGTCGATGTGGGCGATCGCGTCGAGGAAGGACTTTTGAGATTCGGTGCTGGTCATCGGATTTTCCCTTCAAGCGAGCGGACAGGACCCAACCCCGCGTGAACGTGACATTCCACGGGGATGGTCGGCTGGCCGGGCGGCCAGCCTGAGGGCGCCTCGACCAGGGCGGCGGTCGGCGCGGTGGGGAACGCGCCGGGGCGTGCACCACCGAATTTCCGAACCCACCGCCGGGTGAGGATGGGCGGGAGGGAAATTCGGTGGTGCCGGGCGCGGGCCCCGCCGTGTCGGCCGACGGTCTGGTAGCCCTCGTCGGGCTGGACGACCGGCCAGACGGGCATCCCTACCCACTCGATGACTCCCGCTCATCTACCCGATCGGGAAGGCGAGGCGTCAGCTCAGAAGCCGGGTTCCGTGTCGGCTCCTACACCGGCGAATGCTGATTCGCGCGGCGTCGACGATGCCCACGGGTCATCAGAGATCGCCCGAGAGTTCTTCGGGGTCTCGGTGTTCCAGCCGCCACGTGGACTGGCTTTGGTGATCTTGGCGGTGGCGTAGCGCAACGAGGCGGCGACCTCGTCGGCCTCGAGCTCTACGACCGTGCGCTTCTCGCCCTCGGCAGTTTGGTAGCTGCGCTGCTTGAGTCGACCGGTCACACTCACTCGCGCCCCGCGAGTCAACGACTCGACGACGTGCTCGGCGGCTTCTCGCCAAACGTTGCAGCGCATGAACAACGCCTCGCCGTCTTTCCACTCGTTGGCGTTGCGATCGAAATACCGCGGGGTCGAGGCGACCGTGAAATTGGTGACCGCAACTCCCGATGGCGTCACAGCCAACTCGGGGTCGGCCGTGATGTTCCCGATCACTGTGATCGTCGTATCGCCTGCCATTACTACTCCTTCGAATGGTGTTGATGAGGACAGAAATCGGGCACTCACCTCGGCGTTAGCGTTGACCGTGAGGGGCCACCGATGACGCCGTGCTCGGTGATCGGGCTGGTGTTATGCGGCGAGGTCGATGTCGAGGTAGTCGATGTCTCCCGCGGCGGCCAGTTCGACGTCCACCAGGGCGAAGTCGAGTCCGGCGGCGGCCTCGGCCAGGAAATGCAGATACCGCTCGGTCGCGGCGGTGTGGTTGCGCCACAGGGACTTACCGAGGACGGTTTCGTGCTTGGCGACGATCATCGCCGTGACGATCACCCACGCCCGCGCCGGTGTCGCGGCCTCGATGGCCTCGAGCAGCGCTTCACGGGTGCCGCCCACGCCCAGGATGTGCAGCACCTTCTGCAAATCGGCGGTATCCAGTGCGTGGGCAATGGAGTTGGCCACGAACGCAGCGGCCAGGTTATGCGGGGTGCGGCGGGTAAAGAAGTCGATCAGCACACCATCGCGGCGCTCCTTCGACGCCTCGCCTCGGATGTTGAGCTCGATCACCCGGGCGCGGTGCCGGCGGGCATGCTCACGGTCGGCCGCCGCCTGTGCCGCTGCCGCAGCGGCGGCCTCGGCGGCGGCGTGGTCCTCACCGCTGCCGTCCTCGGGCGGTGTGGTCGTGACGGGATGTAGCTGGAAACCGCTGTCGGGCAACCGATCGGCGGGCAGGTAGCAGAACGGCACCCACCGATCACGCCACTCGACCAATTCGGGATCGAGCAGATTCTCCGCGGATTCGCCGACACCATCCCAATCGACAGAGTCGGGTTCAACGAACGCGCCGGTGTTCTTCTCGACCAGTTGCCCGTTCTCCTCGACATGCAGATACACCACCCACTGGGTCGGGTCGGCGTTGATCTGCTCGATCGTGACCGACTCACCATCGGCAGAGACCAGCAGTTCGGCCGGGATGAACTCGGCGTCGGTGCTGCTGGTGTCGGGTTCGGCTGTGAGGATTCCGAACCCGTAGGCGCCGTAGGGCAGTGCGGCTTCCATGCGGGCGCGTTCGGCGGCGCGTTCGGCGAGGATGCGTTGGACCTCGTGGGCGAACATCGATCGTGTCGTCTGGTTCAACCGTTGCACGGCGTCGGTGTCGCCGAGGGCTTCGTAGTGTCCGATGACCGCGAGCTGGTCGAGGCTGAACTGATCGGTTTCCAACAGCGCGGTCGCAGTCGGTGACGCCCCGATCTTGGCGTGATTCTTCACGTCTTCCCGTTTGGCTTGCAGCCCTTTCGCCACGCGGGTCACGCTCGCGCCGAGGTCGAGCATCAACGTGATCCCTCCGGCGTAGTCGGCCTTGGTGAGCGGGATCCGGCGCTCGTTGAAATTGATCTGATCGAGAGTCCGCTCAATGCGACGCTCGTTGTCACTGAGCCCGACCGGCGCGTCGGTGATCAACACCGGAACCCGCGGTGTCCCTACATGGCGGGCGATGAGGATACGGACCTGACCGTCATCGGCGTACACCGAACCGTCGGCCTCGCGGGTGGCGTTGATCGGATCCTTCACGCCGCGTTCTTTGATCGAGGCGACCTGCTCGGGATGATCCCCGATCTGGAAGCTTTTGCGGACATTCTCGGCGATCACCAGTTCCTCGGGCCGCATATACCTGGCCTCGATCGCAGGCAGGTCGCCTTCGTCAACGTCGGGTCGTATATCGGGCTCGATGGTGGTGTCGGGGTCGAGGACAGCTGTGGCTGTGGCGCTTTCGGTACCGGGCATTAGTACTCCTGACAATCAGGCGGCTGGACAGCCCACGGCGTACGGATGGGCTGCCTCGCCGAAAATGGGTGGTGGGCAACAAGAACCGGGATCATGGCAATAGAACCGGGGTCAGGCGGCCTGGGCGGCGACAACGTTGATCGGGCGCAGCCGCAGCACGTCGCGGTCATCGGTGGTGAAGGCCCAGTACTTGCCGCGCCAGTCCGGGAACTCCGCACGCCAGCGTTCGAGCAGCGCGGAGTCCTCGATCGCGGGGGTCGGCCCGGCGGCGCCGGTGTATTGCCGTTGCAAGTACTGCTCGCGGGTGACGGTCTCGATAGCAGTGATGACGGCCATGAGTGATCTCCTTCGTCGACAAGAGGCGGGTACGGCTGTACCCAAAGGTGGATGGACACAAGTGATTGCGAGCAACACCGACCGCGGCTGCGATCGTGGTGGTGCGAGTAAGGTCAGTGCATCGGGTCAGTGGTGGGGGTCGCGGTTGCCCGACCCGGGAATCGAACCGCTCGCACCGGGCGGTGTTCCGGCGGCGCGCTTCTGCCGATCCTGGGCAGGCTTGCCCGCTAGCCAAAGGTTGTTTGGTAACAAGGAACCGTGGAGTCGATCGCCACGCACTCGATAGTGAGGACGTTCGTCGACAGCGCCGCCTCGGCCACCACATCGCCGATACGTTCGCCGGATGCGAGCCCCATCCCAGCGAGAGTTGTTGAAGTGAGGGCGATGTCGTGGCGCAGGCTGCCCAGGTGCAGCCGGCTGTGGCGGGGTTTACCGGCGGTGGTGGTGCGGGGTGAGTTCGTCGCCAGGCGTGGTCGGTCAACTCGAGGTGCCGTAGCAGCATCAGCAGGTCGGGTAGTTTGCTGTGATGGGTTTGCCCATCCCGTATTGCACGGCGGTGTCGGTGTTCTGGGCGCTGTGCCTTCGTCCTTGGAATACTGGAGTGTGCAACGCTTTTCGGTCGCGTCGTCGCCAGCACTCGTTCGAGGCGTTAGGGCGGCGGAGACTCGGGCTCTCGACCGCAACGGGAGGTAGGCGTGTGGCAGGTTGGCGCGAGCCGAACCTCGGCAACAGCGGTGCTCGTAGCGGCGACAAGCCTGTGGGGATGTTTCAGCGCGTGTCTTGCCTTGCTGGGATCCGGTCGGGCCGGACCGCTCGTGGCAGTGGGCGCCGCAGCGCCGCTGCTGGTCATCGCCGCGGTCGCTGGTTGGCGCCCCTGGCGTCAGCTGCGCTCACACCCAAGAACCTACCTACAGCTGGGCTTGCTCGAGGCCGTGAACATCTCGCTGTACGCCGCGGCGCTGGCGATCGGGCCAGCGCCGGTGGTTGTGGCGCTGCATCTGGCTTCGCCGATCATGCTGCTGTTGCTCGCCGTGCTCTCCAGGCGGCGCACGGTGAATATTCGGGTCGTGGGCGAGCTGCTGCTGCTGATCGCCGCCATCGTTCTGGTTTCCGCACGACCGGGCGCCGAGATCAGCACTGACAAGGCACTGATCGGTTGCGGTCTGGCGCTCGGCAGTGCGGGCGCGGTCACTGCCTTGATCGTTTTGGTCGCCCGCGAGTCTCGCCATCGTGATCCGACCACGTCGGTTGGGCTGCAGCTGGTCATAGCCGGGGCGTTGAGCGCGCCTCTTTTATCAACGACCGCGTGGGACTGGGAGCGAACATTCGCCGAACTGGCTGTCGGCATGGTCCTGTTGGGTCCAGGCTTCGTTCTATAGCCACTCTTCTGTTGTGGTTCGATGACCAGATCATCGAGGAGAAGCTGGATAGTGGGTATCGGGTATTGGGCCGTGCATCGGTTCGATCTGGAGCGATCGTGGCCTGAGTTGCCGGACGGTCTCGGCGGTGTCGCGCAGGATCTCGGGTTGTGGGCGCGGGGGTTGGGTGTTCGTCACAACCAGTGGTTTCTGTTGGGGCCGAGAGGGTTTCCCGATGTGCGGATGAACCAGTTCCTGGCATCTGCGAAGTTCGGGGTGTTGGCGGACAACACGCGGCGTGACTACGTGCGTTCGCTGGCGTTGTGGCTGAACTTTCTGGAGGCACGGGGTTGTCCGTGGTGGCAGGCCGATGAGGAGCATGCCGAGGACTTCGAGTTCTGGCGGCTGACCGATCCAGCGAACGTAGCGACGGTGCGGACGTCGACGTTCGCGAAGGATGTTGCGGCGTGCAAGAAGTTCTACAAATGGGCGTCCGGCCGCTACACCGATGTTGTCGACGTGTTCGCCGGGGTGGAGTTTCCGACAGCGAAGCGGGAAGCGTCTGTGAAGTGGCTGGATCCGGCTGCCTGGACGCGGTGGCGTGATGTCGGATTGCGGGGCCGGGATCTATCGGGGCGGCGGGATCGGTCGTGGCGTGGCAGGAACGAACAGCGTGACGCGGCGTTCGCCGACGGGCTTTACGGCACCGCGCTGCGGCTGAGCGAATGGGCGAGTGTGGTGCTGCCGGAACTGCCGCAGCTGGAAGCGCGGCGCGGCTTCTACACCTGTGAGTTGGCCGACAAGTGCGCCAAAGGTGGTTACGGACACTCGTATTGGATCCCTCGGCGGTCGTTGAGCGCGGTTTGGGCCTATGTCGAGGGCGCTCGAGCACGAGCGGTCCGCCAGGCGCAATCCACTGGTGCTTATGAGCGGTTGCCGGGGCTGATGGTGGTCGACACCGGTCGGCGTCGCGGGTCGGTGGTGATGCCCGATGCGGAGGCCAGCGGGTGGGTGGTGCGTGATTGGAGCATGATTCGTCCATCTGTGCGGCGCAGAATGTTCCGCGAGACCCCCGCGGGGTTGGAGCCGCTGTGGTTGTGGTTGAACGAGGACGGACTACCGCGTGATCCGCACGGCTGGCACCACACCTTCGATGCCGCCGACCAGCGCATCGCGTCGCTGGGGTTGACCAACTTCCATGTGACACCCCATATGGCGCGGCACAGCGCAGCTCTGCGGTGGTTCTCGGTCGGAAAGCTGATCTACGCCAAGCAGATCGGGCACCTCGATGAGGAGGAGACCCGCGATTTCCGTGAGCAGTTCGGCGACACCTGGGATCTGGTGCAGACCGTCCTGGGACATCAAAGGGTCGAGACCACGAAATCGGTGTACTTGGAGCCGTTTCAGAACCTGTCGGTGGAGGTCCTGCTTGCCCAGGTCGACGGCTTGGACATCGACAAGTTCGTCGCCGAAGCCCTCGCGGGGCATCCGCGGGTGCTCAACGACCCGGCTGTCGCGCGATGAGCCGGCGCGGACGCAAGGCCGCCCTGCCCGGCACGGGAGGCGCCACTGCCCGAGGTCTGCTCGGTGACAGCAGGGTGGTCCGATGCTTCGTCAAGGACGGCAGTGAATACGTCGATTTCGATTTCGATCGACTCCCGGTTTCCCCGCAGATGCAACGAGGTTTGGTGGTCGCGTTCGCGCGCCTGACAGCGCCCGGCAGCAGGTTGACCTCCATCAAGTCCTTCCAGCACCTGTTTCGCGCAATCAATGTGTTTGCCGAGTACCTGGCAACGCTTCCCGACCCGCCCGGCAGCTTGGCTGATCTCATGCCAGAAGACATCGACGGTTTCGTCCGTAACCGCCGAACTGCGGTAAAAGATGTCTCGAATGACCTCTATCTACTGAAAGGACTTCTCCGGCGCGGTGACGGTGTCAGCGATGCGATGGTGGTCAAACTGCGTGAGCGCAGTCCCTCGCGGATCCGTGGTGACGGCAAGACCAGCTACAGCCGAGGGGAGTTCAAACGGATCGCCGCTGCCGCCCGCACAGAGCTGCGCGCAGCGGCAGAACGGATCCGCCGCAACAGGGGCATGCTTCAGCAATATCGGGCCGGAGATCTGACCGACACTGCCCGGCGCCTGGAGTTGCTTGAGTATGTCGATCGCTACGCTGACGTTCCCCGCAACCAACCTGCGTCCGGCAAGACTGTCGGAGCGCCACGAAATTGGGTGCTGCGGCACGGTTCGACCGCTGAGATCGTCGGCCAGCTCCATCTCACCGCAAGCGAGGCCATGGCGGGCGCGATTCTGCTCGCCGTCATGACCGGTCAGAACGGCAGTGTGATCGTCGACATCAAGGTGGCGCATCACCGCGCAGACGGGCACACCGGGCGGCCGGCCACCGCAATCCTCGACACTCGCAAACCCCGCCGCGGCCGCCACGCCTACATGAACCTCGCGTTATCGGAGGTTCCGGACTGGATCAGCATTCCCGATCGCCCGGACCAGTTGTTGTCCCGAGACGAACTTCACACCCCGTTCGGTGTCTACGCGCTGATGCTCGAGCTGACCGCCCGATCGCGCGAACTAATCGGCACGACAAAGCTTTTCGTCGGATATCACCGCACCGGAGGCGGCCGCGGAAGCACGCGAGGGCTGCGGCCAGCGGATCCGGACAGTTGGTACGGCCCTTGGAGTCGGTCGCACAATCTCATGTCCGACCGAAAGGACGGCAACGGCAATCATCTGCCGCTGCACGTCCGGATGGACCTCATCCAGTTGACCTACCTGGAGCTACACCAGAAGCCGGTTGCTCATCGGGAGAAGACACTGGCCGACGACTACCTCTCACGCAACCGCGGCAGTCTGGCCGACTATCAGAAAGTCGTCGCGAAGGCCCTGGTCGAAGAGGTCGACAAGGCTCGTGCCCGCATGGTCATCGCGCACCTGACACCAGCTGACCTCGCGCAGGCTCGCAGCGACCCCGACGCAGTCGCCGCCGAGCACGGCATCGACACGACAACGCTCAACCGCCTGATCGCGGGAGAACTCGACACCGTGATGGCGGCCTGCGTTGAGGACGGCGCCAGTCCCAACGCTGCCGCCGGCGAGACCTGTCGGGCCTCGTTCATGCAATGCCTGAGCTGCCCCTGCGCGCGGGCGTTGCCGCATCACCTGCCAATTCAGGTGCTCGTCCACGACCGGCTGGAAACCCGCAAGACGGAGATGACCTCCTTGACCTGGATCCAGCGATTCGGACTACCACACGCCCAACTCGCCGACCTGCTCAGCAGGCACGACGCGGTCGACGTGACCGATGCTCGTGCTGCGGCGACTGACGCAGACCGAGCCCTGGTGGAGCGGTTTCTGAATAGGGAGCTCGACCTGCGATGACCAACACCAATGCTGCGCGCGAAAACCTCTGGTCCGCCGCCGGTGGGACCGATAGCCAGTTGCCGCAGGACGACACTCTGGTCCTGCTGAACCGTGAACTGCGGCCAGGGACCGACCCGGCTCGGTTGTCTCGCTTCGGAGACGACCGATGGCATCTCAACGAAGCGATCTTCGAAGCCGCTGCCCAAGCCACCAGCTTGCCCTTCGCGTCCATCCCGGTCACGCTGCGTCTGATCGCGAAACACTATGTCTGGCAGTTGATCAACACCGACTGCCCGGTGCCGCTCAACCGCGCCAGCCATCAGGGGTGGTTGGCATGATGGCCGGCATGGCTACCACAGGACTTCCCGAACTCGATGTCGCCCGGATCGTGAAGTACTGCGCCAGCAGAGTTCCCGAACAATATCGCCACGAGATTCGGGTCGAATGCGACGTCTCGCCGCGCCATGTCACGATCTGCGAATGCCGACCACCATGGCGCGAGGACTTCGGCCCGGAATGGACACGATTCCCGATCGCCCGCCTGCACTACACCAAGAAAACCGGGTTGTGGACGCTGTATTGGCGGGACCGACACCTCAAATTTCACCGCTACCGGCTCTTGGAGCCGAGCCCTCACGTTCAGGACCTGCTCGATCACATCGACAACAGTGGCGACCCGATCTTCTGGGGTTGATCAGTTATCGTCGGTGACGCGTTGACCTGTTGAGACCAAGATCGTTTGTGAGAATCGCGAATCCGATTCCAGCGGGGAACTAGCCGATCAGAAGATGGTCCGCCCGCGCTATTCGCAGACCTGGGTGTGGGAGAACATGAATTCAACGGTGACGGCCGCCCGCGCCGGGGCGAATCGGTTGTGGGGTATGCCGGGGG
The DNA here is from genome assembly GCF_045208035.1 of Nocardia sp. NBC_01009. Taxonomy (NCBI): domain Bacteria; kingdom Bacillati; phylum Actinomycetota; class Actinomycetes; order Mycobacteriales; family Nocardiaceae; genus Nocardia; species Nocardia sp. NBC_01009. The sequence goes on from NZ_CP108695.1 coordinate 3,957,986, forward strand.
TGAAGGCGAAGACCGAGACGTTCTCGTTCTGGCGATCCAGCCACCAGCCCGCGGTGCGGCAGGCGCGCCACCGGGTACCGCTCCAGTCGGCGAGCCTTTCCTCGCCCGCGGAACCGAATGTCCAGCCACCGGAATCACCCAGATGAGCGAGCAAGCGGCCGGCCACCTGATCATCGGGCGTGCCGTCGGCGGCGGCGATGGCGAAGGTGCGCATGCAGTAGCTCCTCGTGTTGGAGCAGCTGGTCGTGTGGTCGGCGACCGTCAGACCGGCTGGCAGGGGTAGCAGCAGTTCGGCGTCGGGGGTCGCGACGGCCTTGCCTCCGTAGGCTGGGTCCTCCGCGAAGACGCCGAGGTCACCCAGCACGAAGTACAGCAGCACGAACAGGGCCAGTACGCCGTACAGCCCGCCGAGCACCCGGGCGATCCAGTGCTGGACCCCACCACCGTCTGTATCGGCCCAGTCCCAGATCAGTCCCGCCAGCAGCACCACGACACCGGCGGCGATCATCAGCACCTCGAGACTGTGCTGAAAGTGGCGCACTCGCCAGCCCCCGTACGCCACACCCAGTTCGGCCACGGTCAGCACCGCCAACACCGCACCCACGCGCCACCGGGTGCGGGGCGCTCGCGCCGCGAGCAGCCAGCAGACCAACGGCACCAACAAGATCAGCCAAAACACGTCGCCAGTCTAAAACGGGGGTCCGGGAACATCGGCGAGAAAAGTCACGCTGAGGAGGGCACCATTGAGCACCAAACAAGCTCGCCACCAACGAATTACGCAAATTCGTTGCTTTTTCGGCGATTACTACCGGAACCCCCCTGCTGAGCATCAGGCGGCGAGCGGATACGGCCGATTCTGGGAACACGCACTCGGCACGAGTCGGAGCCATCGGTGCGACTGCTCCGAGGGCCTGTCCGCCGGACAACAGCTGATCGGCGAGCCCGGACTCGTCGGCGGAGAGCCAACTCAAGCCCAACTGAGCTGTTGCACTGCATCGTCGCGTCCGGAATGATCGTGACCAGCTAAAAGTCCAATCCAATGTGGTTGTCGAGCAACAGTTCTGACCGGCGATAGAAGCTTCGTGCTGTACTGGTGCGCGATGGGCCATCTGAGCCCCTCGACTGCCGGTGTGGTCGGTTTGAACGAAGCGATGGTGGCCTCGGTCATCGTCGGTGTAGTGGACAGGTCGCAGATCTCGTTGCCAATTCTGGTGGGCGGAGTGTTCGTTGCTGTGGCAGTCTTGCTCGACGCCGACAGCCGGGCGTCCATCACGGAAACCAGCAGGCTGGCTATGGGGGAGTTCTCGCACCGAAGCCAGCAGCAACGGTAGGTTGATCGCCGAACATCTCAGTGCCCCTGCCGGATTCACCGGTGGGGTCTCTGATTCGTCGTTGGCTTCCTGCTCGTCTTGCCTACTCGCTCGGGAGATCGATATGCGTCGTGGACGGTTTTTGTCTGCTTGTGTGGCTGTGTTGATGGCTGCCGCCGTCGGTGGGGCGGGTGAGGCCACCGCCGGAGTGGACTCCACGTGTGGCGGGGCGTCGTTCGCGCAGGACATGCTCAACGCCCACAACCAGTACCGAGCAAAACATGGCTCGCCGGAAATGGTGCTCGATCCGGCGGTGTCGGCTTCGGCCCAGAGGTGGGCCGATCATCTGGCCGACACCCAGATTTTCGAGCACTCGAAGGGTTCGGGCAACGGCGAGAACCTCGCTGCTATGTGGGGCGGCCGGCACACCGGCTTCTCGGCGACGAAAGCGTGGTATGACGAGATCAAGGACTATGACTTCGACGCACCGACCGGGTTCTCCAGCCAGACCGGGCATTTCACACAGGTGGTTTGGAAGGCCAGCACGAAGCTCGGGGTCGGGGTCGCCTGCAACACCGGCGGAGAAGGCGGGCAATACGTCGTCGCTCAGTACAACCCGGCGGGCAACATGATGGGCAACAACAACCAGTACTTCCGGGAGAACGTGCAGCGCGGGTAGCCGCCTGGACCGGGCGGGCCCGGCAGCGTTTCGGCCTCACTTCCAGCGAGGCTTTGGTTGTTTGTTCTTTCGGTGGCCAGAACGCTAGGACTATCGGCCGCGCCGGTTCGGGCTGTCTCGCTCGGATATAGCTCGGCTCGCGCACCATTGCTTGGTCTCGACTCGCCCTTGCCCTTTCTGACCCGCTGGGATGGCGAACCCGATCAACCCGATCCAAGAGCCGTCGGTGCACTGCGCCCACGCATAGAGCCAGCCCGGTACGACGGCGGTGAGGTCGAGGCCGGCCTGCTTGATGCGCAGCGATACCTCGTCTTTGCGGAACGCGCCTTGCGGTGCGATCGCGATGCTCAGGTCGACGAGTACCTGCTTGGGCGGGTCGACAACACGCCGGAGCGGTTGCGAGAACTCATCACTCCAATACTCGAACATACGTGCGATAATCCCACATGCCGATCGGTCGCTCGGGAGAGGCGCGGAATGGTGAACGTGGGAGAACATGTGTTGCTGGCACCCGGTGGCGTGTCGGTGTTCCAGGTACTCGAGATCGACGGTGAGACCGCGCTCGTCGAGTCGGTCGAGGTCGATGCGCCGGGCCCCTATCCCTTCCCCGCGAAGGTGTCCTCGCTGATCCCGGCCGATACGGACCCTGGAGACCTGTAGTGGCCAGATTTCGTTTGGAGTCCCACATCCGGGTGCCGAACCTGGGCGTCATGATCACCCAGATCGCGCTCGACGACCTCGACGAACTGGTCGAGCACGCACGCATCTGGGCGCTGGAAGGCGAGAGCGAACGAATGTGGCTCTATGACCGCTCCGTTGAACTGTTCACCATCGAAGGTCGAGGCGTCGCTCTCGTCGACGCGATCGACCGATGGGCGCACGACCGCCCATTGCTGTGCGGTGAGTGCGGGGAGATGCTGCACGCGGCCCGGATCGCCGGTGAACCTGCGTGGTACTGCCACGGCTGCGACTACCGCACACAGGCAGCCTAGCCCCCGCGGTGCACGCTTTCTTATCGATAGCTGGATATACGCTGATCTTGTGATGGCAGTGCCGGCGCCGATGTTGGCCGTCGCAGGGCGGCCACCGGACACGGCTGACTGGGCCATCGAGATGAAATGGGACGGCGTCCGCGTCCTCGCCCTGTGCAAAGGCGAAGCATGTCGCTTGTACAGCAGAAACAAGCGCGAGATCACCGACTCCTATCCGGAGCTCGCCGCGGCGCTGGCCGAGTCGGCGTGCGGTCGGGCGTTGATTCTCGACGGCGAGGTGATCGCGCAGACCTCCTCGGGTGCGCCGTCGTTCGGTTTGCTGCAACGTCGCATGCATGTCGTGCGACCGACGGCGCAGTTGATCGCTTCGGTGCCGGTCCAGTTCTACGGGTTCGACGTGCTGTCGGTCGATGGCGAGGACGTCACCGTGCTGCCGTACCTGACCCGCCGCGCCCATCTCGACGGACTGGATCTGCCGGGCCGGTTGGTGAGCGTCCCGCCTTACTGGCTGGAGGTGGCCGCCGACAGGATGCTCGAGGTCGCGCGCGAGCATCACCTGGAAGGGATCGTGTCCAAGGAGATCGAGGCGGCCTATCACCCGGGTCGACGGTCGCCGACGTGGATCAAGACCCCGATCCGCAAGACCGCCGAGGCGATCGTGGTCGGGTGGATCTCCGGCACCGGGATGATGGCGCCGACGTTCGGGTCCCTGGTTCTGGCCGCGCACGACAAGGCTGGGCGGCTCACCTACATCGGCAACGTCGGCACCGGCTTCACCATGGCCGCTCGCCGTAGCCTGCGAGCCCGGCTCGATGAACTCGCCACCACCGTCGTGCCGTTCGGTGCTCCGGCCGCCGGCCGCGGTCATGGCCATAGCCGTGGCGGCGGCGGGGGTGTGCATTGGGTGCGCCCGGAGTTGGTCGGCGACATCGAATTTCGTGAGTTCACCGGGGAAGGGCTGCGTCATCCGAGTTGGCGTGGGCTGCGCAGTGACAAGGACCTCGCCGAGGTGACTTTCCCGGGATGATCGCGGTTGACCAGCGCATACATCTGACAGCTGTATAGGCGTTACGAAAATGCGATCCGGACTAATACGGCTGGGGGGCAAGCGTTTTCGCAGCTTGAGTAGCACTTGACCGGACTCCGACGGCACGCTAATGTTCCCGTTCATCGGGCACATTCACGCCCGCCAAAAGTTCCGGCCACATGGCTGGAGCTTTTTTCGTGTCTACAGATCAAGGCCCTCGGCGATCCTTGGGTTCATGCGGTCGTCGCAACACTCTCGATGTGAGAGGTTGCGGCGACCGTGTCGTTTTCGGAGGATTTGGTTCAGTTCGGTGATCAGCTGGCCCGGCTGGCCGATGCCGGGGTCCCGGTGAGGCAAGCAGCTGAGGCGTTGGGGATCGGGCGGGGGCGTTGCTATGCGATCCTGCGTGCGCAGGGTCGTGCAGCGGGCAAACCCAGGGGTGCGTCCCGGGCGGCGGACCCGGAGTTGATCAGGTCGGTGTTCGAGGCGACGGGATCGGTGAACCGGGCGGCCGAGACCGCTGGGGTGGCCTTCTCGGTGGCGCGCCGTTTTCTGGTTGCCGATGGCCTGATCGGCGTGGGTCCGATAGTTCGCGGCAAACCCGACGCCAAGAGGCGGTTCAGTGAGCTGATCGCCTCGGGGTGGTCGGTGGCGCGGGCGGCTCGCGAGGTCGGGGTGAACGAACGAACTGCCCGGGATTGGCGGGCTGGGATACGCAGGTCCGGGGACAAGCGGATTCATCCCGACGGCACGGTGGTGGACTACACGACCGGAAGCCGGTACACATCTGCGGTGATCAAACCCGTTGGTGTCGAGCCTGTTTCGATCAGTGACCGGTACCTGTCGTTGCAGGACCGCCTCGATATCGCCGATGGGCTATTGATCGGGCAGTCGTTGACGGGGATCGCGGCACGGATCGGTAAACATAAATCGACGGTGTCGCGGGAGGTCCGGGCGCACCGGATCGATGGGCTTTACCTGCCCTATCAGGCGAACAAGGCTGCCGCGGATGCGCGGGCGCGTCCGAAGGGGTCCAAACTGGTGACCAACCAGGCTTTGCGGGCGTGGGTGGTCGATGGTTTGTCACGGCAGCGGTCTCCCGAACAGATCTGTCACCGGCTCCGCAGGGACTATCCCGACGACGAGAGTATGCGGGTGAGCCACGAAACGATCTACCAAGCCCTCTACTTCCAGTCCCGTGGCGGGCTGAGACGTGAAGTCGCGCAAGCGTTGCGAACTGGACGGACCCGGCGGAAACCGCATCGCAAATCAGATCAGCGCACCCACCGGTTCGTCGATGCGATGATCATGATCAGTGACCGGCCCGCCGAGGTCGAAGATCGTGCGGTGCCCGGCCATTGGGAAGGCGATCTGATCATCGGCAAGGACGGTGGTTCGGCCATCGGCACCCTCGTGGAACGGTCCACCCGTTACACGATGCTGGTTCACCTGCCCGGCGGTCACGACGCCGAAACCGTCCGTGACGGCTTGATCCGGACGATCTCGACCCTGCCCACCCACCTGCGCGGGTCGCTGACCTGGGACCAGGGCGCCGAGATGGCCAGGCACAAGCAGTTCTCGATGGCCACCGACATGGCGGTCTACTTCTGCGACCCGGCGAGTCCTTGGCAACGCGGAACCAACGAGAACACGAACGGGTTACTGCGCCAATACTTCCCGAAAAGCACCGATCTGAGTGTCTATGGTCCCGAAGACCTCGAACACGTCGCTCACCAACTCAACGATCGTCCACGCAAAACGCTCGACTGGGAAACCCCAGCCGAGCGTCTGCGTGATCTACTTACCCGCTAAAAGCAGGCAGTGTTGCGACGACCCCTTGAATTCACCATCATGCCGGGGGCCTTTTGTCGTTTCGGAAGGGTGTTCATGTCGGTCGATACCGTGTCTGCCGTGTTGGCGAGCAGCGGTTGGACGGTGTTCTGGGTGCAGCTGCCGGTTCTGGTGCTCGCTGCCGCAGTAATCATTGTGGCTACCACCGCGTTGTGGCGGGCCCGCCCGGAAGACGTGCCGCGAGTGTTCGAGGCCTTCGCTGCAGCCTTCGGTCGCCGAACGGGGAGACCAGATCCCACTGCGCCCGCAGCTGATGAGGATGAGAAATGAAACGAATAAGCCGCCGCGGTGCTCGCCGCTGCGATGCCCTCGCCGAATACGTGGCCAACGGCTTCCTCAAAGACGACCTCACTGACAAAGCGCACGTGGGTCCGATGCTGCGTCTCTACATGATGCACGATTCCATCGAGGAACTTGCCGTGGCGGCGGGATGGAGCCTGGACGAGATACGGAGAGCCCTGGGTAGGGACGTAATGAACCTTCGCCGGTCCGAGAGGCAACGTTCGGTGCTTTCGGCCTATCTCTATGAGCAAGAGCCCAGCAGATACTGCTGGACGTGTCATGCTGTGCTACCTCGACGAACAGGCAAAGGGCGGCCGCGTAGGTACTGCAAGCCTGCGTGCAGGCAGCAGGAGTACCGGCGGCTCAAGAGGATGTGCACTCCACCGAAGCAACAGCGGGTGTACAAGCGAGAGTTCGATCTCAACATCGAGCTGTAAGTAGCAAGGCTTCTCGAATCCAACTGCACGGTCAGAGGCGCGACCACGCGGCGCACGAGATGTCAGCGGGTTCGTCGACCGCCCTGTGCGGGGCGGGGCGCAGGATCCGCTGCTCACGCTCGGCGAGGCAACCGCGCTCGACTTGCAGGCCGCCCGGCAGGCTCATCAATACGTCGATCAGCTCTAGGTCATCGAGACTGCCGAGGCCCACCGGGCGACGGCGGGTGTGCTCGCCGTCGTCGACGGTGGAAGTGGAACAGCCTTCTGCCCCCGCGGAGCTTCCAGGGAACTTCCGGGGACCGAACAAAACTCCCACTGACCAGGCGCGGATGCGCACAACGTCGGCGGAATCCTGAGTGCCCGTAATGGATCGAAATAGGTTGTTGTAGAGGAGTTTTCGGATATTTGAGTCATTGGGGTTGACTGCGGCTCCGTCGACGGCGCGCTGGACGCCCGTCGTAGACGTAGCGCGTGTCGAACTGGTCGAGTGGGTCGATGGGCAGCTTGGAGCGCTTCTCGGCCCACTCCGCTCCCTCCTCCAAGGTCTTCACCGCGACCCGCCAGCGGTCGTAGGCTGCCTGTTTGGTGATCCCGCAGGTAGAGCCGATCTGTTCCCAGGTTGCTCCGGCATTCCGAGAGGCTGCCACTAGGCCGGTCAGATCCAGGCTTACCTCGTTCAATCTGCGCATAATCCGCAGCTTCGTCAGTGCCAGGTCCAGATCGGTGAACTCGGTTCCCGCAGCATTCGGTTCGCTCAGCAGCTTTCTAGCAAGTTTTTCGCATTCCGTGAGCAGGGCGCTGCTCAACTCGGATACTGCGGCCTGGGTTGCGGCTTCTTCTTGGTTGGACATGGCCTCTCGCGCCGTCAACCGCTCTTGTGCCTCCATGAGTCAAGCTTAACTTGACTTGCAGCGATGTAGCACTGAAGCTGCGCGCCCATTTGGATGGTATGCGGGGATGTCCGCTAGAGCGGCACCCCCTATTTTGGGGTGCGAAGTAGTGCGACTTGACGTTCGCCTCCCGAACCGGAGACCGTGCGGTATTCGATTGTGCTATTAGTGACCGGCATCACAATTGAGGAGTGATCTCCGACACAGTGTGTGTGAACATTATTGTCCGTTTTCCGCCACCCCTGGCGGCCGGACGGCCGCTCAGCTGGACATACTTCGGCAGGCGCCTTGACATTGCACGAAGTGCGTTTGTTATCTATCCGTGATTGGCAATCGGAAAATTGGCGACGTCGCAGTTAAGGTTTCAAGTGACACTGCAGTGGCAGTTGAGGCAGACCGTAGAACGAGACGTGCCCCGACCCGATGCAGGGGGCGGAGCACGTGTCTCGGCAGCCGCTTGCAGTGCCGTGAATAGGAACTACGTACAGGAGAAACAAGCTGCCAATGGTCAAGATAACCCTTCTCGCGATGCCGATCAACACCGTTGTGGCTGCAGCAATTTGGGGTGCTCCCGGATCCCCGCGGAGGACTCGTTCTCGTCTGCGGTTCAGTCATGGGTTTCTGACCTGTCGGGCCGTTCCGGCATCATCCATTAATGCAGTCCTTCTCCGAGCGCTACGGCCATGTCCCTGTCCGGTCGGTGGTCCAGGTCGGGCAGATGGATTCCCCTCTGCGTACCGAACTCTGGAACCTGACACACCAGCTTTATGTGAAGCCCGTGCAAGCCAGCTACGGGGCGGACTTCGACCACCTGCAGTACATCTGGACAGGGCTGATGGGGAAGGAGATCGACCGGTTCCCACCTTTCTTCCACAACGAGCTCAAGCAGTGGACCCTGAGCGAGGAGTGGAATCGGGTGTACGACCTGCTCGAGTACCTCACGTTCCACAAAGATCACAGCGACCTCTATAACGAGGTGCTGGTGAAGCACCTCGCTGGCTACCGCTTTCTGAACGGGTGCATCGTCCCGATCTCCGACAGTCACGAGATCACTGAGATCGAGGCGGCAGTGACGACGGGCAGCGATCCGGTGAAACACCATCTGCAGCAAGCTATCCAGCTGCTGTCCGACCGAGACACGCCGGACTATCCGAACTCGATCAAGGAGTCGATCGCCGCCGTCGAGGCGTTCCTGGTGCCTATCACGGGCAAGAACACCCTCGGCCAGGCGCTCACCGAGTTGAAGTCCAAGCGGGTAGCGGCCGGCCGGTTCGAGCATCGAGCGCTGCTGGGTGCCTGGTCACAGCTGTACGGATGGAGTAGCGACGAGAGCGGCATCCGGCACGGTGGTGAGACGGTCCCGCACGAGGCCATCACTCAAGCGCTCGCCCGCTACGTGCTCATCACCTGCTCGGCTTTCATCAACCTCATGACTGCGGAGCAGGCTGCCCTCGGCACTCCGTGACGGAATAGGTGCGCATTATCTGCGGTAGTGGTGCAACCGCTGGATCTCGGCCATGTGCACCACTACCCCTTCCTCGTCTGGATTCGAAAAGATTTGTCAACAGCCAAGTTTCAGCGATCTGACCGCCAGTAACACCCGCTTTACGTGGTGCTTTTGCGCCTGGCGCGGTACAGCATCAGGCTCATGAGGAAGGGATGTGCTGGTTCGCTGAGCATCAGTCCGAAGAGCGCATCGTCAAAGTCGTCGTCGAGGTCAAGGTCGACGTACTGTCTGAAATCGAGGTCGAAGTACTCGTCGAGTGCCAAGATCAGGTGCTCGAAGTTGTCGAGGTCGATTTCGCGGTCCAGCTCTTCGAGCGCGCACCGGCGAAAGTACTCGGCGTCACCAATGGTTGGTGACGACGTCTTGGCGTACCGAACCACCTCAGCGCGGCTCAATCTGGTGTCATCGGCCAGTCGGCGGCGAAGCACGTGGGCGCGTTCCAGCAGACTCATGTGTGTAGAGACGTGCTGGATGCCCTCCTCGCTGATGTGAACGTTCAGCTGACGTTGTGCGGCATAGGCGCCGGTGCCGAAGTAAGACTCGATGAGGCCTCGCCGCTTGAGTCCGTAGATCGCGCGGCGGGCAACCGAACGGTCGGACCTGTGTTGCACCGTTGCCGCGGTACCGGGCGGCCGTGGTTTGTCATCCAATACGGAGATCGACCACCAGGTGATCCCGGGACCCCCAAACACGTAGTCCTCTATCCCGATTGGATCCACAGCCCGGTCGAGATAGAGCACGGTCAGCAGACCGGCTTGGACCGATCCGAGACCCCTTGGCATGCCTCAATCCTATTTACATCCACCGCGGTTTGGGAGCGTGGTTCGATTGAGAAAGCTCAGAAAGAGTGCTGCCCCGGACCTGTTCCAGCAGGCCGGGGCAGCGAAGTCCGGTATCTCGTCCAAGAAACAACGGTACATCTATGACAGTAGCCAATGATGCGGTCTGTCCAGAAGTGGGTTATCGAATCCATACCTGGCAGGCCACCCTCGCCGTACCCGCCATAACATCTCCTACCTGGGATTATGTCGGACTGAAACAGTCTGCACCTCGGCTCTATACGGTTCCCTCACTTGATCATGAGTCGGAGAGGAGCCGGTCGTGCTGACTGCCGGAATCACCACCACGGTGCTGGTGGCAATCGTTGGGGGAGCGTGGAAGTGGATCGTCGACGACGGTCCCGCCCGCTTGGTCGCAGGGTTGGTCGCGGCGCTCTCGAAGGACTCTGCCCGTCGCCGGGATGCGCGGTTGGTCCTGGAGGTCACCAAGCACCAGCGTGGTCCGGAGCCGGGAGCAGAAAGGGCGTCGCGGTTGCCGGTGCTCAAGCTCCGTGGGTCAAAGCGGGGACAGCATGCCCGTCCGGTACCGGTGGAGGGTGAAGCAGCTGCGGCGTGAGCGTCGAGCTTGCCGCGGCTCCATGCTTGCAGTCATTGTGTGGGCTGCCGCCTTCAGCTCTCGATCGCAGCACGTCTGGTGGGGCTGAGCTCAGGGATATGTTTGTACAGGGTGCTGCGCGAGACGCCGAACAGCCGCGCGATCGAGGAGACGGTCTCGTCGGGGCGGGTGAGCATCGCGCGGGCCTGTCGAATCTGCTCGGCGTTCATCGCAGTTGGCCGGCCGAGGCGTTTCCCGCGGGCGCGGGCAGCGGCCAGGCCCTCGTTGGTGCCGTCGACGATCAGCTCGCGGATGAACTCCGCGAGCGCGGCGAAGACGTGGAACACCAACCTGCCGCCGGGGGTGGTGGTGTCGAGGGCTTCGTGCAGGGACCGGAACCCGATGCCGCGCTTGCGAAGTCCGGCAACGATCGTGATCAGGTCCTGCAGCGAGCGGCCGAGCCGATCCAGCGACGGCACCACCAAGGTGTCGCCGGGGCGCAGGTAGTCAAGGCAGGCACCCAGCTCCTCGCGTTCGGCGTTCTTGCCGGACTTCTTGTCGGTGAAGATCCGCTGGCATCCGGCCGCGGTGAGCGCGGCGATCTGGCGGTCGAGCAGCTGGCCTTTGGTCGACACTCGTCCGTAGCCGACGAGGGCATCGCCTCCACCGATCGGGTCGAGCGCATCGCCGTCGAGGGTGAGCGGTTCGGCGATGTTGAGGGAGCGAGTCTGGCTGGCCATGGTCGAGACTGTACGAGAAAGGTCTGACAGTACTTGTTGAACACCAACCGTTTTCGACACGTTTGTTGAACACTGCTCCGGCACGGCCGTCCTGCCGATTCCGTCCAACCGGGCCGGTGTTCAACAAACGGTTCTTGAACACCTCCCCAGGGAGGCCGGAATCGCCCGACCAGTCCTGCCAGAGCGCTGCGACGGGCATCCCGCCCAACCAACGTCCGCACACGCCGCGGAGCGCGCGTTCGCGAACGTCCGCATCTGCCGAAGAGCGTGCGTGCATGGCGTCCGCCGACGAGTGTGCAGCATGTCGGTACCGGCAGACACAATGGCGGACATGGAAAACGGTGATGACAACGACGCGGCCCAGCCCTCCCCGGCTGTGAACAGATGGATGGTGGGTCTGACCTGCGCCGCGATCGTCGCGACCGGCTACCTTCTCGCCTGGCTGGTGCACGAGCCGGAGCCGTCGGAGCCCACGGCTCGGGCCGAAAACTCCTATGTCACTCCGCCGGTCGCGTTTCCGGTGCAGATCCCAGGCTGTGATGTCGTGGAACCTCCGCGGGAAGGGCAAACGTTCGGGATGGTTCACTCCGTCACATACGAATACGATAATCCGTCCTATCCGTGGTTCTCCGGTCCCAAGGCGGGCGCGATGACGCAGGCGCTGCAGGATGGGCTGCCCGGTGATGTCGAGATCGCCTTCGCCCCGGTAACGCGCTCGCTGGTGTTCCAGCCGATCCTCGGCGATGCCACGCAGAACAAGGGATTCGGCGGTTGGACCAGTGCGAACGCCACGCTGCTGCGCGGTGACCGAGCGGGCGCGCTGTCGGTGACCGTGCGCCAAGCCACCAAGCCGATTCCACCGTGCGTCGCCGGCGAACTCGACGAACGGCGCCACCTTCCCGATGGCACGATCGTCGATACCGATGACACCTGGTATGAGATCAACGGGGTTCGCACGGTAGTAGCCGATGAGCGCGCTGCCGGAACGGCGAGACCGATGAGCCTCAGCGGTCGGAGTGGTCGCGGAGTCTGATCCAGCTGGTACCCAACTTCTCCCAGATTCGCTGGTACTCATCGAAGGTCTCGCGGACTCGCTGGAGATCAAGTTGGTCGGAGGCGGTTGTGGCGACGTAGAACGCTAACTCATCCCTGAGACGATTGAATCGATACGAAGCTTCCTCCATGGCAACCCACAGGGGTCGCCATGCAAAGAATGGCTCAAGGGCGCTGAAAGCCGTGACAACGGCCACCAGTGAGAACGCGGTGCCGGTCCACGGATCGAGGTTTTGCAGCCCGAGGATGATTGTCGACGCGGCAGAGAAGGTAACCAAGGCTACGCGCAGCATAACGGCTCGCCACCGGAATCCGTGCTTGCGGCGCCGAGCGTATGCGTGACCAGCGTCGATCTGAGCGCGGACATAGGTAGCAAGTTCTAAAGGTGTTAAGCCAGAAGGCAAGTCGCTCACGCGTTGACAATAGCGGGCAGTGCCTGACCAAGCTTGCCGCATTCGGACACGCGGTTGCCCGTGGTTCGGGCCCGTCTCGGCGAGGCCGCTCCGACATCCGCACGTGCCGCATATCAAGCGTTCGGCAGCTTTGCCCGAGCGATCTGTTTTGCAGCGTCACCTGCCGGGTCCCGCGAATGCGTCGCTGATCTCCAGCGTGCCGAATTGCGGCACAGTTGCATTTGGGGAGCGGGTGGCCACGACGCGCCGGGCGGGTCATGGCTGGCGTGGGCCGGTGAGGTCCATGTGGTCGGGCAGTATGCGCAGCACTTCGTCGAGTCCGTAACTGCTGTAGCGATCGGCGTCGTCGGTGTCGAGGTGACCGATACGGACCGGTGTCGGGATCTGGATCTGTTGGGCCGCAATCCAATCAATGTCGCCGGTATGTGTGCGTGGCACCCTCAGCGCGAGCGCTGATTCGGCGCGCTCGATGATGTACTGCCAGCCGCGAGCGCTGTAGTGACGACGCAGGGTGAAGTACTGGCCGAGGGGATGATCGGTGGAGATCCAGCCGTTGACGAACGCCCGCACCGTGGCGGGGGTGGGGCCATCGATCCATTCCACCTGCGCGTCGGTGCGGTAGGGCGGCTGTGTGGTGAACGCGGCACTGGGCCAGCGTGTGCGCAGGCTGGTACGCATCAAGTGCTCGAGGTCGGCCGGGTGGCGGGGCCGAACCGGCAGCACGATGTGAGACAGGACGAGATGATCACCGTCGGCCTCGACAGTGGTGTGATTCCACATCCGCGCCACCCGTCGACCCGGCGCGCGACCCGCATCGACAGCGAGCTCACGCATCCGGGTGAGGGCCTGCGCGGCGGTCAGATCCGTAGCGATCACGCGGGCCGGATCGACGCGGTGCGGAAGCACTTCGCCGAGACTGTCGTAAAGGGTGAACTGGTCAGAGATGTCGGCGCAGGGCATGGGTCTCCCCTCTCGAAGATGTGCGGACTGGTCGTGTCGCTGGGATAGGGTTGGCGGCGGGTTCGCGGTGACCGGTTGGGATGTGGGCCGAGGACTTTCTTCCCGCTCACTACGCATCACCGACCTGATGCGAACGTATGTTCGATATGAGGTATCGTCGCGTCATGCCCGAACTTTCTCGGTTGGACAGGGCGTGGATGAACCTCGATCAGGTCCGTGAACAGCTGCTCAACGCTGCGGCGTTCGGCAAGCATCTGACCCCCGAGCAGCTGGAACACGCAGCACGCAAGGTGTCGGAGGGGATGCGGATCTACGCCGAGGAGACCCACCGCCGCTGAATGCCGCCGCTCGGATCGGTCGAGGTCGATGCCGAGCTCCAGGTCTTATCGCCGCCCAGTACTGGCGGGCGCGGTCCGGTGCGCGGCATAGGTCAGCCCGTCGCTGATGGTGCGATCCGCTTCGGCCTGGGTGAACCCGTCGACCCCGACATGGATCTGTGCGGCACTGAGCAGGACGGTGTGCGCGTGGTCGTGATCGAGGAGCCCGGCGCCGACGAGGCGGCCGAGGCTGTTGGCGGCCAACAGCACCGCGCGGTGCCGGGTGCCGGTCCGCGCGGCGCGGACCCGAGCGCTTTGGTTCGACAACGCCGTCTCGATGTAGGCGTCTGGATGACTGATCGGGGTGAACCGGCGCGGGATCAGTGGTGACGGCGGCGGAGCCAGCATCTGTGTCAGCCAGCGGGGCAGCGGGATCGGTGCATGCTCGTCGGCTACGCGGTAGATGCCGTGGGGTAGTTCGGACTGCGCGGCGACGACGTACCCTCCGCTGCCGCGGCTGTCGATGCGCCAGCCTAGCCGTGCGATGGTGTTGCGCAGCGGTGGTTTTCGCGGTGTGCGGTAATAGAGGTGCATTCCCCCCGAGGTTATCCGCAGGAGACAAAGTGTTTTGTCGACATCTTGACTGGTCAGAACGTTGATGCAATTGCAGAAACGAGGCGTCAGGTCGAGCTGTGTGTCATCGGCCGATGCGGGTTGAGTGTGGGCTGGCGCAGGTGCATTGTGGTGGTTGTGCCAGAGACTCCCGAGCTTGATTCCGCCGAAGGTGGGGTTGAGTGTGCCGATGAGCTGGGCCGCCTGCGCCGAGGCCGTGCGGTTCGTGTCCTTATCGGCGCGATGTGTCCAGCGGGGTTTGGGATGCCGAGGAGTATGAGAAGCGGCGTCGCTACGACCTTGAGATGGCATTGCAGCCGCCGGGGTTGTTCCCGTGCCATCAGACCGACGCTGAAAACGACCGCAGGCGGCTTTGCTCTGGGTGGGTCGGTTGCCATGGCTCGGATCTGCTCGGGCTGAGCATGGCCTTGCTGCGAGGTCGCATCGGCGCGGGGACCTTCCAGGCCGCAGTCGACTATCGGTCGCCGGTTCCGCTGTTCGCTTCTGGTAGCGAGGCTGCCGATCACGGGCAGGCCGAGATCAACTGTCCAGGAACAGATGCCGACCCATCCGGCCGATGGATATGGAAGCCGATCGGCGGCACTCGGGCGTTGGTCCTCCACCCGCCCTTGAGCCAGTTCGCCTGGCCGCGGGCACAACTACGAACACATGACAACGACCCTCACCCTCGACCGCGTCCTCGGCCATGAGGAGACCGCGACCCGGATGTCGAGGACCACATCGGCCGTCGAACCGGCCTCATGACAATGGACCAGCCACCGCGTGGATTGTCATAGGGCATCGTTAGGGTCCGAATCGTGCCATCGAATTCACACCTGTATGCGTACGCGCGAGCGTCCGGGCTGTCGAGTACAGGCGGGCTTGATCTGCAGACCTCGGGGGGGACCAACAGTTGCGGGGGGTCGGCGCATCCGCGGTTCTTCACCGGGTTCCTGGCCGAGGCCGAGCCTGCGGCAGTGGCATTGTTGGCCTTGGCGAATGTGGCCGGCACCCGCTATTACCAACCGCGGCCGACGGGGATGCGGGACCCTGTGGTCACCTGCGACGGGGAGCGGCTGCGGTTTGAGGCGTTCTCGGCCTGCTGTGGCGTCTATGCGCGTCTCGATGTCCTGAGCGAGGCTTTGGATGGTGAGCAGTTGGCTCGTGGGACGACGAATGTTGACATGAACCATCCGCTTCAGCTTGCGCTCGCGCGGGTACGCGGTGCCGATCCGCTGCGCCTGGAGGTGGGCAGTGAGGCGCTGGCGGTGACAACCTTCGACGGGATCGTGGTCGAGCGGAAGGTGCCGCTCCCGTATCGATGGATGCGCGGCTTCGCCGAGGTCCAGGCGATCTGCTCGGGATTCGATCCACGCGCCAGGCTTGCCGCTGTGGACGCGGCGCGCTTCCTGCGTACGCTCCCCAAATCACAGCGTGGGGTGTTGTGGGTACTTCCGTCGGGGCGGTCGCTGCGGATCACGTCGCGGCCGGCGTCGGGTGCAGTCGGCCTTTCCGGCACGCATCGGCTCAAAGAACTGCTTCCGCTGATGCGGTTCGGTGGACAACTGACCGTGTACGGCCCGGGTGGTGCGATCGGAACGCAGCCCGCCGCTTCGGCCTGGCAGCTGGACCTGCCTGGGATGCGACTGACCTTGGCTCTCTCGCCCGAGGTCGCGCGCGGGTTCTCCGGGGAAGGCGCGGTGCTCACGGAACTGGCCGAGGACACGGTGCTCGACGACGCCGAGACCGTCGGAGCGTTGCTCGACTTCCAGGGCCGGATCGATCCGGATGCACTGGCCGAGACCTCAGGATTGTCCCGTGAGCGGGTACGTGCGGCGCTGACCCAGCTCGGCACCGCTGGGCAGGTCGGCTACGACGTCGCCGAGGCGGCGTTCTTCCACCGAGAGTTGCCCTATGACGCGCTGCGTGCGGCCAAGGACAACCCTCGCCTGGCCGCGGCCCGCTCGCTCGTCGACGTGGGCGCTGTGAACCGCACAGGGAACCTTTGCACTGTGCGGGCCGGCTCGTTCAGCTATCAGATCCGCTTCGACGAAGACCGTGCTTCGTGCACCTGCCGATGGTGGGCCGAGTACACGGGCGGACGTGGACCGTGCACGCACATTCTCGCGGCGGCGCTCGACCCTGCTACTGACCCTCAGGAGAACCGGACGATATGACAGCCCCTATCGAGTGGTCAGAACTTCACGCGTTGATCGCGGCGCGGATACCGCAACCAGTGATTCAGCGTCTGGCCTCCGTTCCGCCCGCCGAACTGAAGCACCTCCGGCCGCAACTCAAGGCCCTGCGCACGGAACTACGCGGCGAATTGCGCTCGGGTGACAGGACCAGGTACGTGACGGCCTACGATCAGCTCGCTCCGCTCGGCCTTGCCGGAATCATGAGTTCGGGAAGCCCGGCCGAGGCTCTGAACTGGCTCACCAGCAGCTGGTTGATGGATGCGACCTGGTGCGGCGGCTCCACGAATGCCAACTACAGATCGGTGCTGCTCCTCCTGCTTCTGGAGCATCGGGACAACGCCTGGCAGCAGGACTTGGCGGTTCGGTTGGCGAACTGGCTTCCCGATCGTGGTGATCCAAACCTGTGGGAGACGCTGGACGGACTGGTCTTCTGGTCCGGCGCGGTGGTGCCGGCGACGGACGGTTACATCGTCGGATGGGTCCGTAATGGCGGTAACGTGCGTTACCCGCACGGCTATCCGGGTGTCCGTGAGTGGCTCGTGCAGCAGGGATTGCGCCCGGCGATTGCGCACCACGCCACGCTGCTCGAATGGTTGCGTGCGCAACCGCGAGTGGCCGAGTTCGTTCCACGCATGTTCGAGGTCGCCGACATCGGTACCTTGCTCGCCGACAAAAACGCAGCGGGAATCGGTCCGGACAACGAATGGCCGAAAGCCCTGACGAAGCTGACCGATGAGGGTGTGCTGGACCGGGGTGAACTGCTCGACCTGTGTCTGGCCAAGCTGCTGCGCGGTGACCGGCCGGGAAACCTGCGCGGCTTCGTCATGCTCTATGAGGAACTCGCGCCGACGTTAGAAGAGATCGCACACCGGCTGAACACGTACATCGGTATCGTCGCCGGCGGCGCCGGCACGGTCGCGAAGATCGCCCAATCAGCGCTGAGCTACCTCGACGATGCAGGCCGTCTTGACAGGGAGGCGCTGCTCGACATCGCGGTCGCGGTCCTCGCCCGGCCGGAGAAGAATCTCGCCACAGCACAGCTGGCCTGGCTGGACACCGCCGCCCGCCGGGACCCTGCGACGGCCGGCCAGGTCCTGCGTGCTGCGGCTACCGCGTTCACGCACCCCGGGAGCGCCATCCAGGAACGCGCGGTCCGTCTGGTCGTCAAGCATGCAAAGGCCGCCAACGCGGCACTCCTGGCCGAGCTGCTGGAAGCAGCAAGCAACCTTGACGCCGCATTGCGTGATTCTGCGCGGCGCACTCTCGGCGCCGAAGAGCCCTCGCCACACTCCGGCGTTGAGATTCCGCCTCTGCCCGACTACCGGCCGCGAGTCATGCCGCCGCCCATCGGGTCAGTCTGGGAACTGGCCGAGCGTTTCGTCCCGGCGCTGGCAGATCGTCCAGTCGATCCGCTCGACGCGGAACGCATCATGGAGGCGGTCGTGGTCGAGTACAACCGCAATCCGCAAGCTCTGGCTGAGGCGCTCAAACCCTTGACGCTGCGCTATCCGGCCGAGCAACTCGAAGGCTGGGAACAGCGTGCCGTCCCCGGAGCGTTGCGCTGCCTCTTCGACGCGGTGCTGGGACACGACCGCCGAAGCGCCCTCGTGATGGATGAGCTGTACCGCGGACGCAACGGGTTTCTTCCGGCTCCTCAATGGGCCACGCTCTACCGGACCCACGAACTCGTCGAGTATTTCGTCAGTGGCGGCGCACGGATACCGTGCTTGCTCGCCACGCCTACAGGCAGCAACGGAAGCATCGACCTCGCCGTGCTCGTTCAGCGGCTCGAGAGCTACGCCGAATCCGCTGCTGTGCCGCTTCCGTGGGACCTGGAACAGGCGCTACTGCGACTGCCCATCGAAGCCGCACGCGAGATTGCCAAGACAGATCCGGTCATAGCTGGTCAACCGAACACGGCATTTGTCGCCGATCTCGGAGCTGGACGTCTCAAATCTCCGGTCTTCGAAGGCCTCGTCGTACGGAACATCGATGCCGAACAATTCAACAACTCCCCAAATTTCGAGATACTAGTGCCCCGCTTCGGCGCTGCATCCGAGCCCGGACAATCTCCGCTCTACACGGTGCTCACCAACACACCGGATCCATTCCACGTGCGGGCGTTCGCCGGCTACGGGGGCGGCTGGCAAGGGCGGGGTGAGCCTTCGGCCTATTGGCCCTCGCTCCTGCCATATCACTCCGAAATCGTGGCAGCGCACGCGATCCCTGAGCTCTACCAGCAAGCCAACGACCGATCCCGAAGCATCAACCCAGTTCTGCCCCTTCTGGCGGAGACATCAGGTCGACCCGGACCGGTCGTCCACCTTGCTGTGGCTTACGGGCTGGCTGCCGGGCGGCCGGAGAACCGTGTAGCCGCAGTAGACGCGATCTTCACCCTTGCTACGCGCACTCTGTTGGACACCGAGCAGCTCGGCGTCCTACTGGGAGATCTATGGATCGGTCAGATGATCAAATCGAACCGGTTGCTTGCCTCGCTCAACGAAGCGGCGCGGGCAGGACTGCCGCGTGAAATCCTCGGTGTAGTGGCTTCAATGCTCCCGGCCCTGGCGGCCCAGCCAAGTGCAAGGGGACTGCCCGATCTGCTTGTGCTCGGCTCGGAGTGCGCCGCTGCGACTGGGAGCCCCCTTGAGATCCCTGAGCTTGACGGGCTTGCTGAGCTCCGTAAGCCCGCTCGCGTGGCCGCCGAGGCAAGGCGGCTCCGACAGATTCTCAGTGGGGCTGCCCAGTGATCGAGCCGAGGCGGCTCGTGTCCGCGCCCAGGGCCCCGTGACCGCGCACGTCTGGTCGGGGACGCGTGGGAGTCGTGCGACGAAAGCGCATTAGCGTGACTTTTCTCCCGGATACGTAAACCCCGGCCAGGTGCCTCCGCGGCGGGTCAGCTCTCGGCGGAGATCGAGGTTCTCGCCGTGGGCCTTTGCGAGAGCGTCGCGCAGTTCGTCGACTTGTTGGCGGTGCAGCTTCTTCAGTTGGGTGATCTGGCTGGTGAGGGCGAGGACGAGGGAGCTTTCGGAGTCCGGCGGCGGAGCCGGGGTGCAGTGAGCGGGCTCGCTTTGGGCGCGCAGGTGCTCGATGCGGGTGCGGAGGTCGGGGTGGTTGTAGAGGAATGCATGGGAGACGCCGGCTTCGCGTTGGACCGATTGGAATGTGACGGGGTCGCCGCGTTTGACGATCGCCCGGATGGCTTGCTCGGCGTCGCGGGTTTTCTTCTCGGACTTGGCTTTTGCGGCGGCGATGAGGGTGGCTGTGCGTCGGTCGCGGGTGTCGTCGGTCAAGGTCGAGTTCTCCGCGGAAAGGTCGGGTCCAGCAGCAGCGGGACCGGCCCGGTGACTGCGGTGGGGCAGCCGTGTCCTTGGATGGCGTGGCCGGGGTCGGTGGGCAGGGTGTCGAGCAGCCGGGTGAGGGCTTGTTGTTCGGCGTGGCGCTGGGCCAGCCAGACGTTGTCGTCGGGCATGGGTCGGCCGTGTCGGTTGGCGAATTCGGTTGTGGTGCGGTCGATCAGGGCGGTGGTGTCGTCGAGTTGCTGTTGCAACACGTCGCGGTGGGTGGCGTCGGTGGCGAAGACCGAGCAGGTCAAGCAGGCGTTTCCCTTGTCGCAGGATTGCAGCGGCGGGAGCATGCACCAGCCGTGGGGCAGGATGCGGTCGGCGCGGTCGAACAGGTGCAGGGCGTCGTGGTCGTCGCGGGAGAAGCGGACCCTGGTGCCGTCGGCCTTGAACTTGGCGATGGCGATGAAGGCTTGTTCGGCGTGTTCTTCGCGTTGGGCGACGTAGTGCATCGACATGCTGGGGGTGGCGTGCCCGGCGTAGCGTTGCAGGACTTTGATCGGTAATCCGAGCTCGGCCAGACGGGTCAGCTTGGTGTGGCGGAAGCGGTGGGTGTGACCGAGCGTGACGGGTCGGCCCTTGCTGTCGCGGATCGCGACGAGGTCGCTGAACTTGTTCAGCAGCCGGGTGTAGCTGCCCGCGGCATAGGGTTTGGTCGCGGTGAGGTTGCTTTTGCGGGCGGTGAACAGGTAAGGCGTGGTGGTGGTCGGGAAGCGGTCGCGGACCCAGCGCCGCTGGTCCTCGATGATCTCGACGACCTCGTCGTCGACGAGGATGGTGTCGGGGGCGATGTCGATCTTGCTCTGTGCGTAGCGGAACCGGGTCAGCGACTTGCCCTCGCTGTTCTCGGTCGACGCGGGAACTGGTGTGAGACAGTCATATTCGCAGAGGCGGACCTCGCTGGCTCGGCGTCCGGTGAGGATCTGCAGGAGGATCATCCGCATCACCTGCGGGTCGCCGAATCCCTCGGCGGTGATGGTGGTGCCGTCGCCCCGGGGGATCGGCATGTGCTGGCCACGAGGAAGCGCAAGCAGCGGCAGTGCCGCAGTGATCTGGGCCAGAGCGTGGTCGTCGACGTAGTGATCGGCGTTGAGCGGCGGCGGGTGCCGGATCGGTGTCACCTGGCGGCGCCAGGCGTCGGCGTGCAGTTCCGTGACCGCCGACCATGGCGACTCCCCGAGCATCGTGCGTGCTTCGCGAGGGTTGGCGGCGACGAACGCGAACAGTTCGGCCACCGCGCGCAGATCGTCGTTGACCTGTCGAGGATGCACCCGATGCGCGCGGTGATGCTGTTCGGAAGGGCGCATGGCTCGGTTGACCGGGTCGGCGGCCCAGCGGCGGAACTCGGCTGCCTGTGCGGGCGCGCCTAGCGGGTCGGACAGGACCTCGCAAGGATCGTCGAACGCGACGGTGATCCATCGGTCGAACCGGGTGAGCTGGCGGGCTTGACCGATGGTCGACCAGCGCAGCGTTCCGGCTTCGAGTTGGGTGCCGAGGTGCCATTTCACTGCCGCGCGAAGCCATGGCTGGGTGATGTGGGCCGGAATGATCCGGCCGCCGTGGGGCTCCCGCGGGCCGATCGGGATGCGGGGGTCGCAGCGGGGATGCCACTCATCGAGCTCCCACCAGCGTCCTTGATGGCAGTGCGCGATCAACGCTAAACGGGGAACCTGGAACACCGCGCGCAGCCGGAAGCGGGTATTGGCGGGTGGGAAGCGCTTCCATCGGGTGGCGTAGTACCAGCTCAGCAGCGATTGCCCGGTCTCCCAGTCGATCTGCTGGATCGAGGTCGCAAGCTCGTGGTCGGCGTCGGAGGCTCGCCGGTATGCGATGGCGAACTGATTGAGCGGTTGCACCGACACCGGGGTGCCGTCGATCATCTGCTGCCAGTGGGCCATCCATGCCAGCTCGGTTGCCAGCGGTTCGGGTAGCCCGGTGAGAATCAGGTCGTGGATATGGCGTCCCGGCGGCTCGGTCCAGCCGGGGATGTCGGGTCCGATGCGTGGGCCGCGCCAGGCCAAGGGCAGCTCGTCGCGGAGACGGGCGAGCAGATCACCCCGGCTGGTGGGGTGGAGTTCGATGACGTTATCGGCCAAGGCGCAGATCCCATCCCGCGGTGAACGCTCGCCAGTCCGCGGCCGCGCGTAAGGCCGCGTCTTCACAGACCCATAATGGTGACGTCGGATATTGGAACTGTCCGAATGCCTCGCCCTGACCGCGGTGCAGACGGGCGTCCGACTCCTTAGGTTTTCTCTGAACCTTGCTATGCAGGTGGATCGAATGTGAGAGTGCCGCTGTCGGTGTCGAGTTCAGCGGTTGTGCCGAGAGAGACGGCGTGCGGGTCTGGTCCGTGACCGAGTTCGAGGCCGCCGAGTATGGGGATGTTGAGCGGGGTCAGTCGGTCGTGGAGGACGTCGATGAGGTTCCAGCCGCGGTCGGTGTAGTCCTCGAAACCTGGGAACCGGCCCAGTGCGATTCCTTGGAGGCCGTCGAGTGCGCCGGATCTGATCAGCTGAGTCAGTTGCCGGTCGATTTGGCCAAGTCCGACCTGGCGTTGTGCTTCGATCAGCAGGATGGCCCCGTTGAGGTTTGGCAGTCCAGCGCCGACCATGCCCGCTAACGCGCCCAACCAACCGCCCATCAGGAATCCACGGGTGCGGCCTGTCACCTCGACCGAGGTCGACATCAACTGCGAGTTGCGATGCAGCACTGAGGGTTCGGTGCTGGTCAGCAGTTGGCGGACGGTTCTGATCGCCTGGTGGCCGACCAAGCAGCCATGGATGCCCGGGACTCGGCAATGGCGCCAGATAGCCAGGTGCAGATAGGTGATATCGCTGAATCCGATCAGAGGTTTCGGGTCGGCGCGGATGGCGGCGAAGTCGAGGCCGTCGAGGAGGCGATAGGCCCCGGCCCCGCCGGTGATCGTGATGACTGCTCGGACGGCGGGGTCGGAATAGGCAGCGTTGAGGTCAGCGAGTCGATCCTCATCCTGTCCGGCCATGTAACCACGCCGGTCTAGCGCATGCTTGCCGACTTCGACCTCCAGACCCCAACTGCGCAAGACTTGTGTGTAGTCGTCGATGGCGGCAGGTTCGGGGAAGCTGGCCGGAGAGACGAGGCAGACCCGGTCACCTGCCATGAGCGGCGGCCATGCCAGCACTGCCAGTTCGTTCGATTGAGTCATATTCGCAAAGTTAGATTCAGCGCGGACATCTCACTCGGACGGGGATGGGCGGCGGCTGACTTCGGCGGCATAGGTTGCCCAGTCGCCTGCGGAGAGGCGTTGCCAGGCGACGGCGACGTCGGTGTGGATGCCGAGGGTGCGGGCGAGGATCGCTGCGGGGATCTCGGGCGAGTTGGAACAGGGCGGTGCTGCGGTCGGCCCCGGGCCGGATGCCGAGCTTGTTCAGTCGCTGGACCAGGTGCCCGGTGCTGATGGGCCGTCCGGGCTGCCCACCGGGGAACAGCCAGATCGAGGGTGTCAGTGCGCCGATTGTCGCGTGGCCCTTGCGTTTTTCGGCGACGACTCGCGCGAGGTCGCCGACAGGTTCAGGTAGGTAGATGGGTGCGGTGCCCAGGTGCAGTCTGACGGGGGCGCTGCCGGTCTCGAGGTCGACGATGGTCATGCGGCAGATCGCTGCGGGGGTTTGGGCGTAGAGAAGCACGAGCAGGCCCGCGAGCCGGTCTTCGGCCTTGAGGGTGTCGTCGTGCAGCAGGCGTCGGGCGACGTCCCAACGATGGTGGTCGTCGAGGGGGCGGGTAGGGCCCATCCAGCGGTGTGCGGGGATTCGGACGCTGATGAGCTTGTTCTTGTGTGCCCACCGGATGAAGTGCCCCGCCGGGCCGCGGTTCGCCGTGGTGTCATCGGTGAGCCATCGGTCGAGGTCGGCTTGTCCGCAGGTGCCGAGCGTGAGCTGGTGTTCGGTCAGCCAGTCGAGGAAGGCGACAGCTGCGTAGGTGCGCTGGCGCACGGAATCGAACTGCTGGATGGTGGTGACGCGGCCGTTGTTGCGTTGCCGCAACCGGCGGACGAGCTGCCAGGTTGTGTAGCGGTGCAGCACTTTCCGATGTTCGGGATTCGTCCTGGCGGCCAGGATGCGGTCGATGAGCTGCTCGGTGCGGACCATGTGCTCGTCACGCTCGGGAAGGGCGCCGACGCCAATCAGGACTCGCCGCAGGTGAGCGAGAGGCTTGCTGTCGGGAAGCTCATCGAGCGCTTCATGGGTCAGTGCCAGGCGGTCGGCTGCGAGGTCGGCCAGGACCGGCGCGACGGACTTCTTCTTCAGCCAGCGCATCGCGGTGATGGGATGTTCGGCGGTCGCGATGTTGTGCCGCAGCGCTTGCAGCCCGGGATGAAGCGATGCTGAAGGCGGGCCGAGGATCTCGTTGAGGCGCTGGTTGATCAGGCAGCGGACGCATCGGCCAGGATGCGGGTAGGTGGGGTCGCTGCATGTCGAGCAATCGTGCCAGACGGTGCGGGCGGTGCAGTTCTCGCAGCGCGGCTGGGTCAGGGTGCCCGAGATGACGGCCGCGGTCCGGCCGCAGGAACAGCATCGGGCCGTGTGTCGCTGACAGGTAGGACACCATGGTCGACCGGTGATTCGTGATGTGCCGCAGGGCTTTTCCTCGCCGCAGAGAGCGCAGATCGCCTCCGGAAGGGGTGGGCAGGTTCCGCAGAGGGGGCCATCTGGTGTCCGGACGCGGACTGAGCGGCAGCGCCCGCAGTTGAGGCAGACCTCGAGGTTGTCGGGGTCGGTGATCAAGCAGTTCGGGCAGAGTGGCCGGCCCTGTTCGTCTCGAGTCGCGGGCTCGCGGTGGGCGCCGCAGCGCGCGCATTCTTCGATGCGGGTGTGGGCGATGCAGGTGCGGCAGACGCGTTGCCCGCCAAGGGGTTTGTCGATCCGGACGACGCGATGGCAGCGAGGGCATGCCGGTCGGACGATCCCGGCGACGCCAGCTCCGTGGAGGGCTTCGATCAACGGGAGGATCGCGCGGACCGGAGCGAGATGCCCAGCGCCGGTGAGCAGTTCGGGTTGCGCTTCCAGCGCCCAACCGATCCTGCGCTGGTGTGAAGGCCGGGAGGCGAGTTTTCCGACTGCGGCGGCGATGAGGTCACGGTCGACGGCCGGATCCAGTCGGGTGATCACGCCGTGTATGACGCCGATCGGATCTCGATCGTCGCGGTCGGGGCATTGTGCGCAGCGTGGCTGCCCGACGCGGTCCCGGGTCGCGATATGGCGCAACCGGCCGCAGGCCGCGCAGGTCAGCGGCCGGATGCCGCAGGACCCGCAGTACCAGTCCTGACCGCGACGCTGCAAGGTCCGCAGCGGTTTGCCGCATCCAGCGCAAATCGGTGCAGAAACCTCTGCGCCCGCCTCGCGCAAAGCGATCAACAGGTCACCGATTGCCCGCGGTGCCGGGGAACGACCGTCGGTCAACGTCGCTGGGCGCCCGGCGAGAAAGGCTGCCATCCGCCGCGACTTCGCTCGCCCGCCAGCAACTTCGGCGACAACGGCCCGGACCTGGTCGGGTGTGAGCCGATCATCGACCGCCACGACCAACTCCGCAATGAACCCGATCGGATCCGAGATCGCGCGGCCCGGGTCGGCTGTGGTCACTTCTGCTCGGTGCCCCGGATCCGCGCTCGCCTGGGGCGCAGGTCCCCGATGCCGGTTTCGGCGCCGACCGCTCTCTTTCCGCGGGCTGCGGCCTCGATCGCGGCGGCCGGCTCGATCAGGTCCTCCATGGTGCAGTCGAGGATGTCCAGCAGCGCCATCAGGATTTTCAGGCTCAGTCGTTCAGGACGTTCGACGACGAGCCGATAGACCTGGCTGGAGGACAACGTGATGCCGCGTTTGTCCAGCGGCTCAATCAGATCGGTGGTCTGGAACATCCCCCGGTCGGCCATGACCCGGCGCAGGTGCCAGTGGTAATCGAGCTTGGCGGGCATCATCGGTCCTTCTCTGCTGGAACGGTGGTCGGATCAAGCGCGGGCGAAAGCGCTTTCTGCAGAACGGTATTCATGTAGTCCGAGCTCACGTGGGTGTAGATAGCCGTGGAACTGTCGCATTCGTGCCCAACCTGCGATTGGATAAATCGCCGGTCAACCCCATCTTCGGTGAGATGGGTGACGTAGGAATGCCTTGCGGAATGCACTACCAGCTCCCGGGGAAGCTTCAGCGCGTCCCGATAGGCGACGAACCGGGCGTTGATCTCGGCAGGTTTGATCCGCCCACCGCGCTCGGTGACCCAAAGGGCCGGATGCTCGACACAGCCGAACCTCGGACGCACGTTCTCGACGTAGTCGGCAACCGCCTCCACCGCCCAATCCATCACCGCCAACACATTGCGGCGCCGCGGCGGCTGCCCTCGTTTCGCCTTGCCGTAGCGGACGTTGAGCGTGCCGTAACTACCGAACTGCGGTGCCCTCGGATTGCGGCCGAAGTCCACCAGATCCAGCTTCGCCGCCTCGGAACGACGCAGCCCCCACCCGTAAATGACCTTGAAAATCGTCGCATCACGGTAAGCGGCAAGTGCCCCTTTGCGTTTCGCGCGCACCGCGCGCTCGACCTGATTGTCGGCATAGTCGAGGAACCGCTGCATCTCCTCGCGAGTGAACGGCCGTGATTCGGGTCGGCCTTCATAGTCGTTCAAATGCGCGATCGTGTTCCACTCGTGGCAGATCGCCACCGGATGAGTGCCGAACGCGTCCTCACACGCCACGGCCCATCCGTACCGGCCATCGATCAGAAACTCGCTGAACAGCCGCAACCCGCACTGGTAGCCGCGGATCGTCGACGGCGCCAGATGCTTTTCGCTGGTCAGAAGGAGCGACCACTCATCGATGTGCGTCGGCGTCCACTGCCACGGGTAGTCGTTGACGAACTCCATGAACCGCCGGACCAATTTCTCCCGGGCCGTGACAGTCTCCACACGCAGCCCGCGGGCAGTCTGCTGAGCGCGCCAACCGCGAAACATCGCCTCCACCATCGCATCCTGCGGACGCAGCTGCGCCACCCCGGACACCAGCTCCAGATGAGCTGCTCCGGCGAGATCGACCTGCCGCAACCCAACCTCCTCGCACCACCGAATAGTGCGAGAATCATTCATCAGATGGGCTTACTATGGCAAACATGCAGCCCAACAGGCGTTCTCACACCGCCATGCCGGTATTGTCAACCTTGCTTCCCATCAGGCCACCAGCAGATTTTCGCCCGCCTGATGCAATTCCCGAGGGTTGCCATAGAGATCGAGAGTGGTTTGCACGTGAGCGTGGCCCAGGCGCCGCGATACCACCCAGTCGGGTGTGCCCGCCAACAGCAGCGCGGTGGCGTGGCTATGCCGGAACCAGTGCGGCGTCCAGCCGGGCGGACCGATCCCCTTGCGGCGCAGGGCCGTTACCTTGGTCCGGACGGTGCCCTCGGACAGAGCCGCCAACAGCGGCGCGCGATCGAGGTTGACCAACAGCGCCGACTCCGCGGTCACCATCACCCCCGATTCCGTTGCCCGGCAAACCATATGAGTGATGTACTCGGCGAACAACCGCTCCAGGTCGGCACCGACATAGATCCGCCGCGGCCGCATCATTTTCACCCGCGCGCCGTTGTCGTTGTCCTCACGCGGCACGATCTCGATGTAGGCGGTGCCACCACGGCCCATCACAAAGTCCGCGATCCGTAACCCCAGGACTTCCCCGAGCCGGCAACCAGTTTCAGCGAGCACGGCGAACAGAAACCGGTCGCGCAGATTGCCCACCCACTCGGCGGTATCCGGATCCGGCACCGCGCAGCCGTCGAGGACCGCTTGAATATCGTTCGGCAGCAACAGCGGCGGACGATCCTGTCGAGTCCGACGTACCCGCACCAGCGATGAGGGTTGCGGAGCGACCCGCGCCGACAGGTGCGCCAGCAGTCCTCGCGCGGGCTTGCGCCGTGGTGCACCACGCAGCAGCCGACCGGCCACCGGCACCGCGGTGACGGCTTCCTGCCACCGGTAGAACGAGATCAACGCTGCCAGCCTGGCCTCGAGTGTGTGTGGCGAGGGCTCGGTGTCGGCGGTGACGAGGCTATGTTCGACGGTGCGGCCGTTACGAAGCCACGACACGAATCCGAGCACGGTCGAGACCTCGGCGTCGTCCCATCGGTCGGCCTCACCGCGTAGCTCGAGGAAGCTCCACCAGTGCGCCAGCGCGGTGGCATATCCGCGCACCGTGTTGGGCGACCACACCGTGCGGTGCGCCTCGAGCCAGCCCTCGATCGGCGCGACTGTGCGGTGTGAACAATCGATCACTGTCCATGTGCGCCGCCCGGACGAGGGCCGCACCGCCAGGGCATACGCCATCCAATTCCCGCCTCGAAAAGCCATGGGGTAGAGCCAGGTCGGAGCACACGGTAATCCCTGACCGGCGAGCTTGACGGCGGATTCACCCATCCCGAATGCAGATCCACTGGCGAAGGTGATGTATTCGGGGAGTGCGCTATTCCCCACATAGCCATGCTGATGCGTTCTGGCGTCGACCACCAGCTGGCTTGTACGCCACCAAGCGGATGTTGAGGGGTCGCCCGGCCGGTGAAAGTCGCGTCAGCGGCGGAAGCGTCCGACGAACGCGCGCTAATGCCGAATTCCGAGCTTTCCACGGTGGTGTCGGTCCTGACATTGCGGAAGTCGCATTCGGTGGTGGTAGGGGTTGGCCACGAGTTGGATGGAACACTGGACCAGGCCAGCCGACCGATCGGTGAAGTATGGCAATTAGCCTGTCGGATATGGATTCCCACACAGTGTTGCGCCCGCGGCTTGTGGAGGCCGCGAGTCAGATCCTGGCCTATCTTGCGATGAACGAGGATGGCCTCGCCGATGGCGTGCAAGACGCTGTGCTGGGGTCCGGTACTTCTTGGGAAACTAGGCGGAATTGCTTCAGATGCAACAATCCGTCATGAGCTAGTGCCGCCATATTCGCTGGTCGCAACCGCGGCGAGTGAAGGCTCGTGACGATGTCCGGACTCTCCCAAATGTGCCTCGACACGCGGACATCATTGTTGCGTCAGTTACAACACTCTTGTGACCCTGCAGTCGCCTGGATCTGCGCACCTGGTTCTCGCGGACAACGTTGTCCACTTGGACCCTGCGCCAGCGGTTTTGGAAGCTTTGCTGGAAGGCTGGCGCCGACAGCAATCGGCGCGGTTCCTCAAGAGCGGAACGGTGGCGCGCCGACTACAGCTAATCCGACGCCTTGTTCAGCTCACCGGCTTGTACCCGTGGCAGTGGACGCCGGCCGAGGGCGAAGCGTTCATTGACCACCTCCGTGGCGGGGAGAAGCCCAGGGAGCTGTCCACCGCGCGCGGCTACGAGGTCGCGATCAGCATGTTCGTGGAATTTGTGCTCGACCCGCGCTACGGATGGGCTCAGGTCTGCGCGGAGCGGTTCGGTGAAACGCCGCAACGGATCTTCCACGACGGCAACTCGATCCTGCACAAGGGCGACTACGAGGGAGATCCGCGGCGGCGCCCGTTCACCTACGACGAGATCCAAGCATTCTTCGAGGCCGCCGAAGCACGACCGGGCCGGATCATCGAGCGGGGAGTGAAAGGCGCGCTGGGTGCGGCACGGGATGCGGCGGTGCTGAAATCGGTCTACGCCTACGGTTTGCGTCGCACCGAGACCTCGAAACTGGATCTGGCCGACCTGCGTCGCAACCCGAAGATGCCGCAGTTCGGGCGGATGGGCAGTGTGATGGTGCGCTACGGCAAGTCCTCGAAAGGAGCACCACCGAAACGCCGTTCGGTGTTGCTGGTGCCCGAGATGGACTGGGCCGTCGATGTTTTGGACGAATGGCTCACCGACCTACGACCACGGTTCTCACCGGGCAAGCATCCGGCGCTCTGGGTCACCGAGCGCAGGGGCAGAATTTCACCGCGCTCGATCAACGAGGCCTTCGTCGCCATCCGCCGCGACGCCGACCTCGACGAGAAGCTCGACGTCCATTGCTTGCGCCACAGCGCGGTCACGCACTGGACCGAATTCGGTTATCCACCACGGTTTGTCCAGGAACAAGTCGGCCACGCCCACGCCGCAACGACAGCGATCTATACCGGTGTGTCCAACGAGTTCCGCAACCAATTGCTGCTGGCTTCGCTCAAGAGCCGGCTCGGTGACCACTGGGAGCTGACACCGTGATCAAGAAGATGGGCTACCACTGGCGGCTGCGTGATCTGATGGCCGATCAGCAGATGTTCCAAACCTCGAACTTGGTGCCGCTGCTGGCCGAACGCGGCATCACGCTCTCGCGCGAGCAGGTCTATCGGCTGGTCACCCAGCCACCCCAGCGGCTGAGCATGGACGTCTTGGTCGCGCTCTGCGACATCCTCGGCTGCACACCCAACGACCTGATCGAACCCCAGATCGTCAACCACCAGATCGCCAAAACCGCGGGCGAGCACACGACATCGACGCCGATAGCGCCGCGCCGCACTGTCATTCGACGACCCGAGCCACGATGAGCCGCCAAACAGCTCGTCAGCGCCGCGTCGATGAACTCGCCGACATACGGCAACGCCTGATCTGTGCGGTGCAGGAAGTATGCGGAGCCGCGCTGAGCGACGAGCAGGCCAGGGACTTTCTGGCGCAGGCTCACGCCTGGGCACCGCCGAATGCCCGTGAACTCGGCCGCCACCTGGGCGACCATCCGGACGCGTTCACCGCGCCCTCACCGTACTGCCCGCTGTCGTTGGCGCAGCTGCTGAGGCTGCTGGCTTCCAACGGTTTTGGCGACTATGTAGTGCTGCTGGGCTGTGCTCGATGCGGACGCTGCGACAAGTTGCTCAAACGCCGCACTCCGGAGGGACGGTGCTGCGAACGATGCCTCGAACGGATCGAACGACGGCCCTGCGCCCGCTGCGGCGAGACCGCGAGAATCGTCACCCACCGACCTGATGGCCCGATCTGCCGCCGCTGCTATCTCCGCGATCCCGCTCGGCAGACCGCATGCAGCCGCTGCGACGAAAACAGCGCTCCCGTCGGCCGAACAGAGGCTGGCGGTGCACTGTGTAGACGGTGTGCGCCCAAGTCGGAAAAGCCGTGCGTCGAATGCGGCCAGGTCGGGATTGTCTCCGCGAACACGCCCAAAGGTCCAGTCTGTAAACGCTGCTACACCAGCCCGCCGCGCCGTTGCGGGGTCTGCGGACAGACCCGCCCGATCCAACGCCGCGGCGACGGCAAGGGTGCACCCGATACCTGCTATCGATGCGCGAACATCGGGGACTGTGTCAGCTGCGGTCAACGCCGCCACGGCAGCCATTACCGCGCCGGCCCGTTCTACTGCAACAACTGCGTGCCCAAGGCTGCGCGACTGTGCGCGATCTGCGGTGCCCTCAAACCGATTACTGCCAACTGGCCTTTGGGGCCGGTGTGCGGCAGTTGCTACCGTGCCCGCCGCAACCATCCCCAACCCTGCGCCGAATGCTCACACACACGGATCCTGGCCTGCATCAACGACTCTGGTGAATCCGTGTGCACGACCTGCGCCGGGGCGGACCTGAACTTCGCCTGCCGGACCTGCGGCGAGGAAGGCCCCGGTTTCCGAGATGGCCAATGCTATCGCTGCCTCACCACCGAAAAAGTGACCGAACTCCTGGGTGGCGCGGATGCGTCTGCGTTGGCGCGAGTGCAGCCATTGATCGCAGCGCTTGCCACAGCCCATCCCGACAGCGTCGGCCACTGGGTCGCCGACCGAACCTCGGCCGGCATCCTGGCCGACCTCGCCACCTCCGGAGCCGAGCTCACCCATGAAGAACTCGACAAACTGCCACAGAACGGGCGCACGCACTATTTGCGCGAACTGCTTGTCGCTGTTGGACTCCTGCCGCGGCGCAACGAATCCCTGGCACAGCTGCAGCTGTGGGTCGATCGCACCGTCGCGACCCTCCCGGCACCACACCAAACCCTGATCCGCGCCTACGCCGAGTGGTACATCGTCCGGCGCGCCCGCCAGCGTGCGGCGCGCGGGCCGTTCCGGCCCACCGCGGACCGATCGAATCGGTCCCGGATCCAGGCCGCGATCAACTTCCTAGCCTGGCTCGACTCGGCCGGCACATCGGCTGCCGAGCTCACCCAGCACCACATCGACACCTACCTCGACACCCGGCCCTCCAACATCGCCGCCCTATTGACCTTCGTGTCCTGGATGCTGGACAGACGTATCATCACCGACATCGAGATCACGCGACCGAAAGATGGTTTGCCGCAACGATTTCAAGACCACGACGAGCACACCGCACAGCTGCGGCGTTGCCTGATCGATGATTCGCTGCCGCTCGAGATCCGGATCATTGGAGCCCTGATCAGGCTCTACGCGATACCGGCGGTTCGCATCGTCGAACTCACCGCCGATCGCTTCTGCCGGGATGAGACCTACGCCTACCTGGTGGGCGATCAAAACCCGGTCGTGCTCCCGCCCTCTTTGGCCCAACTCATTGAAGCCCAAATCGACAAGGGCGGGCCCTCCAGCATGCTGCGAAACCAGAACCTCGACGGCCCCCGCTATCTATTCCCAGGCCGCCCGGCCAGCCGTCATCGGAACGTCCACTCCGTGCTCCGGGGCCTCAGTCAGCACGGACTCGCCACACTCACCGCCCGAAACACAGCCATGATCACCAACGTCCTCGAGCTCGACGCCGTCGTGGTCAGCGACCTCTATGGTGTCGCTCCGCAGACGGCCCACAAATGGGCTCAATACGTCCAAGCCAGCTGGGCAGCCTACCTGTCTGCGGGACGGTGATCCACACTGACATTCCCGATCGCACATAGGTCAGAGGGGCGCCGCTTAGTCGGTGCGAGCTCAGCGATGATTCTTCGCCGTGCAGGCCGTTGAGCCACCACGCGCGCTCACAACGCACTGTATTGCCGAAGAGCGGATGGGCCGTGTCCAGCCGCTGATGTCCTCCGTCCGCCTGGTCAGGGCGCAGGCCAGGGGCGTTCGAGCCAGTCGCGGATGAAGGCGACGAACCGGGCGTGGGTGCGCTTGTCCCGCCACTCGGGGTCGATGCCTTCGGCCCGGAGCACGGCGTCGGCGAAGTCCTCGGCGTCCTGCGGCGGGTCATCGAGCAGCCGGGCATAGTCCTCGGACGACAGGCAGTGCCCCATCCCGACGCACAGTTGGTAGAGCAGGGCGTCGATCTTCGAGGCGGGTTTGTACCCCACCCGACTATCTTGCCTTGCGGTGGTCGACAACACACTCACATGCCGCTTCCCGCGCAGGCAGCGTGGCGAGATGTTCTGCGGCGCAGAGCATCCGCAACCCGTGTGTCGCCGAAGCCAACCATACGAAGGTCAAACACAAGGGTAGATGTCGGCGCTAGCTCCTAGAAGTGTGCCGGGGCGGTCGGTGCGGATCGCAGCGCGAGGACTGCGCCGCACCGGTGGCCCTGGCCTGGCAGGGCCAGAAACGAGCAGATCGTCGAATTGAGCTAGGGCTTCTGCCGGCCCCAGGCCAGCGCCCTCCAGAACCGCCAGGCCTCCACTACATCGGCGACAAGCCGACGACACCGCCGGTCCCGTCTACACCGGCCAGCCCACGGGTCACCTCGTATCACCACTGGTAGCCCTCTCGACGTTGACGCTGACGGCCCGGTGTCTGCCACCCTCCCGTCCACCAGTGGACCGCTCGGTATGTATCGCACCGGCCCGCTAGTGTTGATCATGAGCGCGCCGCGAACATGCCGTTCGGGCTGGATGTGAGATTGGAAGTTTGAGATGGGGTTCCTCCGCCGCTTCGGACACAGGCCCACGCCGGTGGTAGTTACCGAATGGGCCGCAGACGATTCGGCGTTGAAGACGGCGCTCGACGAGATCAAGACGACCGGGAGCTGGATGCCCGCGGCGAAGCTGCTCGCGGCGACCGGGCGTGACTGGGATCGGCGTTCCTACCGCGTGGAGGCACTGGCGGAGTCGGCGGCACCGGATATGACGTGGTTGGCCGGATGGTGTGCCGAACGACCGGACGATCCCGATGCGCATGTGCTGCGGGCGAAAGC
The DNA here is from genome assembly GCF_045208035.1 of Nocardia sp. NBC_01009. Taxonomy (NCBI): domain Bacteria; kingdom Bacillati; phylum Actinomycetota; class Actinomycetes; order Mycobacteriales; family Nocardiaceae; genus Nocardia; species Nocardia sp. NBC_01009. The sequence continues at coordinate 3,991,999 of NZ_CP108695.1, forward strand.
GGAAGTATTGTGCGCCTGGAACGCTCGGGGGAGCGCCTACGCGAGTCAGACCTCGGACGAGGCAATGGCCAACTTCGCAACGATCTTGCGCCGTGCGCAGCAGTGGTGTGTGCGGGCGATCGAGTTGAACCCGGATGATCCGACTCCATGGGTCGCGAGGCTGTGGTTGGTGATCGGTGGGCAGGAATCCCCGGACTCGTTCCGGTCGTATTGGAAGGAAACCTGCGCACGCGATCCCTACAACAGGGCCGGATATATTGCCGCCCTGCAGTTCTCGTCCGAGAAATGGTACGGCTCGCACGAGCAGATGTACGAGTTCGCTGAGACCGCCGCATCGGAAGCACCGAAGGGTTCTCCGTTGGTGGTCGTGCCGCTCCAAGCACACTGCGAATACATGCTGCGTGAACACGGGGATCATCGGGTGGCCGTCAATCCGCCCCACCCACTCTGGACGACGCCGCGCGCACAAGCGGACATCGACCGGGCGATGGCCGTCCTGATGGGGTCGCAGCCGCCGATGCACGCCCTGATGCTCCACGACATGAGCGTGTTGGGATACGCGCTCGCCCACGCCGGTCGATGGTCGGAGCTCGCCGCGGTCTTCGATCGCACCAGTCACCACATGTTCCAGTACCCCTGGTACTACCAGAACGGGGGCGCGTCCGAGGCCGTCGCCGCTGCGCACCGAAAGGCTATGAATCACCGCGGGTGAACCGTTGCGCCTCGGCGTCGCAAACACCTCCACCAGCCGCTTGGCAACCTCGGTGTTCATGCACCACGGATGCTGATAGCCCGCCAGCCACCGGCTGATTCGCAACCAGAGGCCCATCGAGCCGATCGCACACCGCACACCGCCAACCCACCGCAGCACACGCCCGGCCGGTCGCATCGAACGCAACCTGGTCCTTCTCCCTGATCAACTCCAGCGGACGCGAGTCCAAAACAGCACATCACCGCCAGCCGACTGTAGTTCGGAGGAGAGGGGGGAGGGTCTGACCGCCGATAACGGCTGCTTATCGGTCGAGCCGGTCACGAGATCGTCTGTCGCGCAGGACATCCTGAAATGCCGACGAGCGTGCGGCCGGTGGCCAGCATGCATGCGCTTGGTGTCGGTGCTCGATGTCACCATTCGCATATGTCACTGAGGTTCTTCAATGGTTTGTCCGGGACGTTATCGATCGAGCTGACGGAACCTACCGAGAATGTCGCGGCGAACCTGTCCAGCCAGCGGGCGACAGCGACCGCGGCGATCACTGGGGTTTCGTTTGCGCTGAATGTGTTCGAAGAGGGCAACTTTCGCGATCTGACCGTCGAGGAGTTCGATCTGGTTGTCCTGGAAATGCCGGTGTTCAACCTGCGTGGGGTCGGTGATTCCGTTGAGCACCGAGCGCCAAACGGTCAGTGGTTCACGGTGAGTGACCTTGCCGCCGCCGTCACCGCGACGGAGAGGAGCACTCGCCATCAGTCGGAGTGGTTCGGAGGCGTCGATGTGCACCACATCTTCTTCGAAGGGATCTATGAGGAAGCTGACGCACTTTGGCGGATCTCCTGGGGGTCGTGAACATCCCGAAAGCCGATGTCAGCCCATCCCCATTTGGCTGGCGAGTGGCACACGGTGGAGGGCCCACTCGCACGTTGCCGCATTCATGTGCCGCTCGACGGCTCCGTCGGAACGTTCCGTCGGACGCACTGAAATGCCGCGACCCGTGCGGTCCGAAGCTGGCGAAGGTGTGCGGAAGATCAACGGACAGAGATCATCTCAGCGTGGCGATGCACCGAAATGCCGCCTCAAACACCCCCGAGACGGCGGCTAGTCGAGCGAGCAACGCAGCCGAGCCACGAGCATATGCTTGCTCGCGTGTCGACCTTTTCCATGCCCGACCTCTTGTCCTACGCCGACGTGGACGCCCGCCTGGGCGGCGTGCTGTCCGCCGAGTTCGAGGGAGCCGCGGACGAGCCCGACGATCCCACCGTGCTGTTCTTCGACGGTGACCTCACCCTCGACGGGGATTTCCTGTCCGCCGTCGCCGAGCTGCGCGGTGTGGACGGCGACGACGATGTCGAGTTGATCGTGGTGACCGGTGACCTGACGGTCAACGGCCCGATCGCGCTCTACGAGGACCAGCCCGGGCTCTACGTCGGCGGCCACACCCGGGCCGAGACGCTGGAAGGCGGCGACGCCGAGATCTTCATCCACGACGGCACTTTCACCCACATGGTGTACGGCTACTACAACCACGGCTCCCTGGCGGCCGGGGTGGTCGACACCCCCTGGGTGATCGACTTCGACCACCACATGGCACTGACGGCCCCCGGCGCGCGCTGGGTGGACAACCTCGGCGTCTGCGACCGGGACGTCGACTTCGTGGCCGGGAACGGCCTCGGCGAGGCGTTCGTGCCCGAGGTCGTCGACAACGAGGGTCGCCTGGACATCGACACGTTCCTGAACCAGCTGCGTGCCGGGCTGCCCGTCCTGCGACCTGGGGCCCGGTCGGCGCGCGAGTCGGCGGCCGCGACGCTGGACGACCAACTGTCCCGGGCCCTGGCCGACCGGGCCGACCATCTCGACCTGACCGGGCGCAAGCTGAAGGCGTTCCCCACCGAGGTGCTCCGCATGCCCTGGCTGCGCACCCTGATCCTGGACCGCAATCCGATCCGCGAGCTGCCCGAGGAGATCGGGACGCTCACCGGACTGGAGCTCCTGTCGGTGCGCGACTGCAAGTTGACCGCCCTGCCCGGATCGATCGGCGACCTGACCGGGCTGCGGGTGCTACGGGTCGCCGGCAACTCGTCCCTGGACGAGAACGAGGTCGAGTTCACCCTGCCCGCCGCCGTCGGCCGACTGTCCGCGCTGGAAGAACTCGACATCTCCTCGCTGTCGGTCCGCACCGGGGCGGAGTACGAGCCAGGAGGGATACCGCCCGAGTCGACGCGGTTCGTCCTGCCGGACACCTTCGGCGGCCTGGTCGGGATGCGGAAGCTGATCGCTGACGGCACCAACGTCGTGTTCCCCGACTCCGCGCGCGGCCTGACCGGCGTCGAGGAGGTGTCGATGTCCGGCACCCCCGCCCGGTACCTGGTGACCTTCCCCGAGGTGGTCACCACCTTCCCGAACCTGCGCCGGCTCGACCTGAGCGGCAACAACTTCGACACCGTCCCCGACAGCCTGCTCCAACTGACCCGGCTGGTGGACCTCGACCTCGGCGGCAGCCTCGGCCTGCTGCGCGCCCCGCTGCCGGACCTCGGCCGCCTCCCCGCGCTGCAGGTCCTCGGCTTCAGCGGGCAGGCCAGTCGCGGCCCGGAACCCGGGCATGTCTTCCTGCGAGAGTTGTTCGCGATGGAGCTGACCGGTCTGGAGGAACTCCGGATCGACAGGTGGCGCCGCGACGGCAAGCGCCGGCGGCTCAAGCCCGAGCACTTCGCCGGGATCGGGACGTTCCGCCGGCTACGGAGCGTCCGCCTGGCCTTCAACGGCCTCGAAGACTTGCCGCCTGACTTCGACACGCTCCCTGACCTCGAGACCGTCGACCTCGACGGCAACCGGATCCCCCGAGAGGTCCGCGACCGGATCACCGCCGCCCACCCGAGCGCCCGGATCGACTTCGGGTCGTAGGGGGTCCACCCAGCAGGGGCTCAATGAGTCTGTCTGCGTGGCGGGTAGACCGCGCGGCCGGTACCTCCGCAGACTTCGGCGCCTGGCCAGCCGTGATCGCTTCGCCGCGTCGCGGGCGTCTCAGACCGAGTCCCTATGAGCGATGTGTCATGGCGTTGTGCGTCGAGGGGCTCGGGCCGAACGCACGCTCATGCCGCTGAGCGCTCGGCCGCCAGCTCAGCTGTGCACGCGCCACCCGCGCCATCCGCCCGGGGGAATAGTGCACCTTCCGAATACATGCACTCCACCAGTTAGAACTCGCTCAAGCCAAGATGGTGGTCGGTCGGTGGTCCGACGAGGACAGCCGTTTGGCCTCGCTGCCTGAGCGCGTGCGGGAGTACTACATCCACGACGCCACGCTCAAGGGGTACCTGCCGCCCGGGACGGAATGGAGCATGGAGGAACTGCGGCAGGCCGAAGCGAAGTACTACGATGAGCATCAGTAAAACCAAATCAATCCTCGCGCCCTTCTGCCGCGTAGCGCGCGTTTTGGTGGTCGCTGGGGAGACGTCAATGAAGCTCAGAGGTTCCTAATTCGGCGCGGAAACTGCTTGCCGTAGGCGATGCCGTCGTCGATCGTGCGCCGCACCTCCTGCTCGGTGTAGTCGGCGACGCCGAGATGTTCAGCGGAAGCATGTTCCAGAACTGAATGGGCCGTTGATTCGGCCAGTTCACCGGCAGCGACGAGCCGCCCCAACGTCACCGCGGCCCTGAGCAGGGCATCGTGGCGGGAACCGACCTGTGCCCGTGCAACTTTGCGCGATTCGCCGTCGAGAATCGCTCGCAGGTAGGCGTCCGCGCGCGGGGACGGTAACTGCATCGGTGGTGTTGCTGTCGGCGGCGGTGCGGGCATCAGCCGATGCGCGAGCCAGTGTGGCAGCTCCATGACCTGCGTGTCACGAAGGATGCGGTAACGGCGACCGCCCACGATTGATCCCGGGGCCACGACATACCCGCCGTGCGCCCGTGTGTCGATCAGGCGGCCGAGCCTACCTGCGGTGTTGCGTAACTCAAACCGGGCAGGAGCGCGAAAATATAAATGTAACCCACCTGGGGTGACCACAGTGAAAGTGTCGTTAGGAAACACTGCGCCGACACCAGATGCCAAGGCCGCCAACGTATCAAGGCCGTGACGTTTCCCCGAAGACTCTTGTGGTGAATCACGGGCGAGGTCGTCGTCCAAGTCGACTACGACCAGTCCCGACCTACCAGTGGCCACACCGACGTTGTAGCGCGCTGCGGGTGCCCAAAACCGGTGGACCGCCATGGGATCAGAGGTCGCGCGATCCTCCCAGGACCGTATCGCCGGCGTCTTCCTGCCCGGAACCAAAGGAAACACACACCACCCACGGGCCGCCGCGGCCAACGCCGCATCGAGAAGATCACGACTGGACACGCACAACCACCCCTTCCAGCCGCCGCACGAAACCGGTGACATGATCGTCATTGCCGCCCTGCTGATAACACTGCAACAACGAAATCGAGTCCAGGACAAGCACTTCGTCGATGAAGTTGTTGCAGTGACCGAACCACCTGTTGATAACGGATGGCGTCGAGACGGCATAGGTGGGGACCGGGATCGGCTGACCGACCTCGGCGGCGAGCTGGGCCAGCACGTCGCGGCCATCACGGGCGCGGTCCCACGACGGCGGAGATGGTTGGCCGTGGCTGGTGTCGAGGTCGAGCACATGCAGCCCTGACGGCCCGCAGGCCACCGCGATGTTGTCGGCGGGCCACCGACGCCACCACCGCTGGATCCGATCCAGGTCGCGGGTTGCGTCGTCTTCCCAGTGCTTGATCGCGGGAACTTTGCTGCCCGGCTGCAGAGGGAAGATGTGGAACCCTCGGCCTGCGTGGTCGAGGGCGGCGCTGAGTAAATCGGGACCTGGAGGTGGCAGGGCGGTGGTCACTTCTGGTCCTGGGTGGTGCGGCGGTGGGCGGCGATGACGCGCGCCAGTGGAAGGGTGTGCGCAGCGGTGACGGCGAGTTCGAATTCGGTTGCGCCGCTGAAGAGGACGCGGATCTGGCCGCGGACGTGGTCGCCTGATTGGCCGAAGCTGATGCGGTCGTCGCGCACAATTTCGGCGGGGGCCAGCATTTGGCAGAGGGTGTCGATGGTGTCGCGGCGTTCGGCCAGGCGCAGGGCGTCGGCGTGTGCGCGGGTGCGGCAGCGCTCGAGAGTGGTTTCGTAGTCGGGCAGTAGTCGCCGGGTGATGTCGGTGGCGATGGCTGTGGCGGGCCGCTCGGCGGCGACGGTGATGGCATCGCCTCCTTCGCTAGTGCCGAGGTGGCGTGAGAATTCGCCGTAGGAGGCGCTGATCTGTAGGCGGCCGTGATCGCTGTGCCGGTGAGAGTCGTCACCGTGGGTGATGGTGAGGATCTGCTGGTCGGGTCCGTACAACACCACGTGCGCGCGGATCATGTAGCCGCGTTCGGCGATCCACCCGGGCCCGAGCGCGGCGGCGATCTGGCGAGCGAGGTCGAGAAGATCCATGATCACGGTCCTTCCTGGCCAGCAGAGATCGGAATTACATACAGCGAGCTCCGGTGTCGGCGAGGGTGGCCCGCATCAACCACCCGGCTTCGGGACCGATGACACCGTCGCGCAAGCCCGTCGAGTGTCCGCGACGTCACCACGATTCACCCCCACCACCGAACAACGTGCGACCGGCGATGAGCGCGCCGAGCAGATCCATGGGCTGATCGGGGCTGGGGGCGGCGTCGCGGACCTTGCGGACCTTCAACAACCGGGCATTGCGCAGGTCGACCCCGATCGCGGGCGCGGTGGTGTCATCACCAGGGTCGGAGACGATGGTGTAGTCCGACAACGGTATCCACGCCTCGTACCAGGCTTCGGCGGGTTGGCCTTCGCGTGCGGGTTCGCGGGGATCGCGGTCGGGCACTGTCCAGACCGCGCATCGACAGGCCGGGTCCTCGCAGCGGGAGAAACGCTCGGCAGGGTTGGGGTTGTAGCGGTGGCTGCGTCCGGCCAGCATCGGACACGCGCGACGGGAGTAGTAGCCGCACTGGGGGTGAACGCCCGGCTCGACGGCCAAACCACGCACGTAGTCAACGGGACGTATATAGACCACGACACGGTGGTAGAGGCGTTGCCCGCAGATCTGACACAACCGGTTACGGAAGGTCTCATACAGGATCGAGGGGTCGAGTTTCCCCCACACCGGCCGGCTACGGTCGCGATGGGCCAGGGTGATGTGGGGTACCACCATCCCCTGGGCGGTGGGCGCGCCGGCCAAGTACGCCAGCGCCGGCGGGCGGTCGGAGTCTGTCGGCGGGCGTGGGGTCGGTGAATCGGTCATGATCACCTCGAATCGTGTTGTGCCGCCGCAACGCCGCGCGGCATGGGTGCGGAGTGGGGAAGATCGGTGACGGGGGTTGCCGACAGGGCGATCGTGGTGGTGCGGTCGACGGTGCCGGGGCTCTGGATGCGCACTTCGATGTCGGCGGTGACCGCGTCCGGTACGGCCGGTCCGGTCTGCCAGGGACCGAAACGGTCCTCATCGAGGGCGGGTAGGTTCGCTTCGATCCAGGCCAACAGGGCTTTGCCGCTGGCGATCACGCTGGTGTCCAGCGTTTTCCGGTGTGCGGGTCCTGGTCGTGGATATCGACCACGATCGGCACACCGGGCGCGTGCATGGTCACCGATCGGGGCAGTACGGCTTGGCGGCCACCATGTGACCACTGTTGCCCGGCGATCACCAACCGGCCCTCGCCGTCGATGGCGGCGGGCGCGAGATACCACCTCATCCCAGTGGGGAGACCGTCGAAAACGTTGGTTTCCCAACGCGTTCGGCTGGTGCCGTCGCCATGGGGTGTGATGACCTGAGTGGCGTGCTCGACCCGCACCAGCACCATCACCACGAGCCACTCGGTGCGGACGGCGGCGACATCCAGGCCCGGAAACACCCCGACGACGGCGGCGGGACATGGATGGGTGCCGAACGCGGCGTGATAGCCGGCGACCACGACGGAAGCACCAGGGTCGGAGGCGGGAAGATAAGGGGCACAGCGGGGATCGATGCGCAACCGGGCGGTGTAGGGGTGCAGGTCAGTATTCATCGGTGCCGCCGAGGGATCAGAAGCAGGACCCGGTGCCCATCGGTGCTGGCGATCACCGGCTGATCGTGGATGTCACGCAGCCGGATCAACGTGCTGGCCAGATTGAAGTTCTGTTTCATCGCAAATCCGGTGCCTTCCTTCGCGAAGTGGCCACAGCCGGCTCGACAAAATTGGTGCCGGGCGGTGGATGTGGTGGGGTTCAAGCGGGTTCGAGGTCGAACAGGTCGGCGTAGCGTTCCTCGCCCTCCAACGGCGGGCACACACACTTGGGGAAAGGGCGCCAGCAGTCGGCGCAGTGCCCGCAGACCGAACAGTGCGGGCCGACTTGGTTGTCGTTGTATTCGCCGCACTCCTCGCAAAAGCCCCAGTCACCCTCCGCCGCCCACAACGGGTGCAGGTAGGAGTTGTTGGAGTACCAGCTGCCCTGGTCCCAATGCCCGCGACGTTCGTTGAAGATGTAGGCCGCGTGCTTGTAGGTGGGGTCGACGGTGAGCAGGACCATCTTGTCGGTGTCCAGCCAGCGTTCCAGCCGCTCACGCCCTGCCCAGGAATCCAGTGACCCGAACGGGCGCCGCGGCAACAAGTCTTCGGCGGCGATGCGCGTATCCGATCGCGGATCACCCGGGCTGGGGTGCACAACGTCTGGCAGGATCCCGTTGTGCGCGAGCACCGTTCGTACATCGCCTCCGACGACGAACGGGTGACAGTTCTCCACCGAACGAACCCCGTGGGTGGCCAGACGTGAATGAAACAGCGCCGGACCTTCCGGGTATTGCGTTCGTACAGAAGCGAATTCGGTGATCACCGCTTCGGGGTCCATGCCACGGCCGACGGTGATGGTGTCGCCGGTGATGATCGCGTAGCCGTGCCCGTGCGGGTTGGCGATAGCGCCACCGCGCAAGGCGTCGAGGTCGGGGCTGAAGCCGGGCTTGAGGAAGGTCAGGATGCACATGTGAGGTCCTCCAGTTCGGCGAGCAGGGGTGAATAGTCCGGGCGTCCCCGCAGCCATGTGGTGAAGGCGGTCCACTCCCAGCCGCGGCGGCGCGCGATATCGGCAGCCGAGAGGTGGCGGGTGTATTCGACCGACCCCGCAGCGAAGGCCAGGGCGGCTTGAACCTGTTGTGGTTTTAGGGAACTGGCGAAGATCCGAAGTTCGAAGGTGTCTTCGGGGCGAACATTGATGGCCTGGTAGCGAGGCGCGCCGTGGCGCTCGCCTTTGGCATAGTCACGGGCGTCGGAGCGCGCGTCCGGGGAGAACTCCGCCCAGCTCGAGGACCGCCGCGCCAACGTCGTGACCGGGGCCTCATTGCGGTACACGAATTTGAGCCATCGGTAGGCGTGGGCGGGGGAGTCGAACCCGGCGCGGGAGAGGTGGATGTGGATACCGACGTCTTTGTCGGTGTAGCAGCCCAGCAACCGCAAACGGTTCAGCAGCGGCCACGGGAACCGGGTCCGCGTGTAGTCGAAGGACATCGGGTGGGTCACCAGCTCGAATCCGCACGGGCGGATCGAGGAGTCCTCTTTGAGGTAGGCCAGGTCACCGATGTGCGCGACCGCGGTATCGACCGCGTCGCCGAATCCGCCGTCGGGGGTTTTGATTTCGAGTTCGAGCCCCAGGTAGAGCGGTCCGTGGCCGTGGAAGCGAGGGCTGGGTTTGTAGTCGTAGCCGTGGACCGCGTGGTGTTCGGGCGGGGCGCAGCGCTCGCAGTAGGTGTCCTCGTTGGGGATGAGGTTGTAGCACTCGGCGCATTCGCGGTAGTCCTCGTCGAGGCAGGTGTCACACACCCGGTTGCCGCTGTCCACACGGTAGGTGTCCTGGGTGAGGAGATCGCAGTTGTCGCAGGTGGCATACGAGTCGACGCAGTTCTCGCAGACGATTCGGTCCCGAACGGCGGTGCGGGTGTTGCGGCTGTAGGCGTCGCAGTCCGCGCACTGGCTCCACCCGGCGACACACTGCTCACACAGCAGGGTGTCGGAGCTGGTGCGGTGAGTGGTGCGGGTGGGTTCGTCGCAGTCTTCGCAGCACCAGACGTCGGTGGCGCAGTCCGGGCACAAGCGCTCGCCCTCGACGGTCGTGGTCACAGAGGTTGCGGGGACGGGGTGTGCACAGTCTGAGCACAGCGGGTCGACCAGTGTGGATGCGGGCATGACACAAGGCCTTTCGACAGAATGAAAAGAACCCCGTGTGCAGCACGAATGGCTGCGCACGGGGTTCTCGGGGACTAATCAGCGACCGGGTTCTAGGTGGAGTCGGCTCGGCGGCGAGGTCAGTGATGGGCCGTCGGTGTGATGGCGCGTGGGGGAGGCGGCGAGATGCGGTCAGACGATGGGCTGACAGCGCTGTCGCAGTCGGGGAAGTTGGCTTCGCATTCGAAGCACCAGCCGCATGTGCCGCAGTGTCGGCTTGTGCGGTTCGCCTTGAGTGCTCCGCAGTACCAGCACACGTATCGGCGGGGCTGTGTCGGCCAGCGCACGGAGATCGGTAGGTAGCTGGTGTTGGAGTACCAGATACCGCCGTCCCATCGACCGGCCTTCTCACCGAAGAGGTAGGCGCTGTAGCGGTAGGCGGGATCGACGGTGAGGATGACGAGCTTGCTCTTGCCCAACCAGGCCGCCAGGCGGCGTGCGCCGCGGTGGGTGTCGATTGACCCGAACGGTGCGCCAGGTAGGTAGTCCTCGGCGGCGATGCGGGTGTCCGAGCGCGGGTCGTAGGGGCCTGGGTGGACGCGTTTGGGTAGGACACCGTTGTGCGCCAACACTGTTCGCGCCTCCCCGCCGAGGCGGAAGGGATGGCAGTTCGCGACGGTGCGGTCTCCGTGGGTGGCGTAGCGGGAGTGGAACAACGCCGCCCACCGTGGGTAGCGTTTGCGCACGGTGGTGAAGCGGTCGATGGCGGACTCGGCGTTCATGCTGTGGCCGGTGATGATGCGGCGCCCGGCGATCACGGCGAAGCCGTGGCCGTGTGGGTTGGCGGTCGCGCCGATCGACAGGGCGACCGGATCCGGTGTGGTGCCGGGCGGGAGATAGGTCAGCAGGCACATGCGAGTTCCTCCATCTCCGCCCACAGCGGCTGGTAGTCGGGTTGATTGCGCACCCAGGCGGCGAAGCGTGGCCATTCCCAGGCGCCGGCGCGGACAGCGGCGACGTCGATGCCGCGGGTGTAGTGGATGGAAGCGGCGGTGAACGCCAGTGCCGCTTGGACCTGCTGCACCCGTAGGGAGCTGGCGAAGACTCGTAGTTCGAGGGTTTTGCGCGGGTAGGGGTTGATCGCCTGATAGCGGTCCAAACCCAGGGCGTGGAGGTTGCCTTTGGCGGTGTCCTTGGCCCGGGCCCGCGCGACCCGGTCGAACGGTGCGAAGTGTGATCGGCGGCGCGCGATCGTCGACACCGCGGACTCGTTGCGGTAGAGCAGTTTCATCCAGCGGTAGACATGAGCGGGGGAGTCGAAGCCGTCGCGGCTGGCATGCACGTGCAACCCGACGCTGGTATCGGTCTCGCAGCCGAGCTCGTCGAGTTCACCTAACAGCTGCCACGGGAACTCGTGGATGGCGTGCTGATAGGACATGGGGTGGGTGACGATCTCGAACCCGTTGGGTTGGATGGAGGAATCGTGTTTGAGGTACCCCAGCGCCGCGAGCCGATCGCACGCGAGCCTCACGCACCGGCGGTAATAATGTTCGGGGACAACGATTTCCAGTTCCAAGCCCAGATACAGCGGGCCTTCGCCGTGGAAGCGGGGATCGGGTTTGTAGCTGTAGTTCCAGACGTGATGCGGTCGGTCACAGGTGTTGCAGTCGCCGCCGTCGCGGATAAGGGTGCCGCAGTCGATGCAGGCCGCGTACCGGTTGGCGCAGCGGGTGCATGCCCGGGTTCCGCCGGAGACGTATCGGCTGGTTGTGCTGAAACGACTGCACCGGCCGCATAGGTCGAAGAACACTCCCGAGCAGTTCGCGCACACCACCTCATCGGTGTCGGTGCGCCTGTGGGGGCTGGTCAGGGCACGGCACGACACGCACGCCGTCCAGCCGGTGACGCAGCGTGGACACAGCTGAAGGCCTTCGGCGGTGTCGAGCAGGGTGATGACGTGGTCGCGGCACCGATCGCAGCGCGCAAGTCGCGGCAAGCACCGCTCGCACACCGATTGATCCGCGATCCGGTTGCGGTCGTCCGGATCATTGGACTGACACAGGACACACGGGGGTTGGGAGTGAGGGGAATCTGGCATGACGCAGCACCTTCCGGAAACGAAAGAACGCCAGACCCGAGCGTGTGCTCAGACCTGGCGTTCGGGTCAGGAGGAGATTTCGACTACTTCGATGGGAGATGGTGGAAAGTCAGGATGAGCGGAGTTGTCGGGGCCGCCGCACCACGATGGAGGCCGATCGGGCGGATCGGTTCGTATGGGGACCGCAGCTGGCCGGAGTCGGCACCGACAACATCTGCGCGTCCGCCTCGTCCGCACGAACCGTCGTGGTGATTTCTAGGTGTGGGGCACGCCGTTGATCGGGTGCGGGTAACGCGCACTGTGTCTAGCGGGGTCGGTAGGGCCAGTGCTTGCCCTCACCTAGTGTGGGTCCAGACGCGCCAGCCGTCGCCGGTCGGCTCAGTGAACACGGAACCAGGCCAGTGATTTCATGCGTATTTGTGCATGTGTCTGGCTGGGTGGTGCCGCTGGGTAACAAGGGCTTGATCGACTGGTCGCGGGCGGTTATCGAGGCGGCGTCGGTGCGAGCGAAAAGCACTCTTTGCCCCTGGGACATTCGAGTCCTGAAAAAAAGATCGTGCCCCCACTGGTCGACCAGCTGATGGCGACCCGATAGCGAGCCACTCGCGCCCGGTTGTGTGGATCTCGGTCTCCGGCGTACAGCGATATCACAGCCGTGTTGGCTTCACTGCGTCGGTGATCGCTTGCTCTCGCTGGCGTGCCAGCGCTCGCCGTTCACGAATGCGCGCACGCGAGCGTTCAAGTCGCTCAAGGGCTTCCGGGGATCGAGCTGTCCGCGGTGACCGCGGCGGACGAAGCAAAGACATGGCCGACCCCCTACGTCGGGCCCGCCTGCTGGATTCTCCCGCAATCGATACTACTACCGCGCGCTTGCGGCCAGTCTCGTCACACCCGGCACGTTGACCTGCCACACCTCCAGACACTTGTCGAGCCTGGATTCACACCGCCGCAGTTGAAGGATGATCTGTCTGTCGAATTCGGTCACTGCGAGCCGCCCCAACTGGCGACGAGCGCTCTGGCGCTTGTGATCTGGTCACCACCGTCCTGCATCAGTGCTGATGGCAGGTCGCCTGATTCGTGGGGCGTGCAGTCACGACCGGGCTGGGCAACCCAGCCGCCGCAACTGCTATGTCGCCGTGAACTACGAGCTCTATCACCTGACCGAGCACTGCTCGACTGGCTCACCGCGACTCCGAACTTCGACGATCCTCTCGGCGAGGACGCGACCACTCAGCGCGTTGGATCGGAAACTGCACCGAGGATGACCTCATCGCGAACTCGCACTGGTATCCAACGATCGATTCGGGCCAATACACACTGCAGGCGGCCGAGATCAGTTACCCGAAACCTCATCCCCGCGTAGGGAATCCGCGCTCTTTCCCGGACAGGAGATTTCCCGATCATGGTCGCCTCTTGTGCTAGGTGGTCGCCGGCTGGTTCAGTGAGAGCACCCGATCATGGGTTGGCGCCGAACGTGGGAGGTCGGTACGGGTGGATCCGGTGACAATGGTGGTAGCGGCGATCGCGGCCGGGGCGGCGGCAGGGGTGAACGAGACGACCAAGCGGTTGGTTGCTGACGCATTTCAGGTGGTGAAGAAACTGATCTCCGGCCGCTACCAGTCGGCGGATGTGGCTGTGGTGGAGCACGATCCGAGTTCCGGGGCCCGGCGCGCGGTTTTGGCACAGGAGCTGAGCAAGGCGGGGGCGGGTGAGGACGAGGAACTGCTCGCCGCGGCGCGGCGGTTGCTGGTGGTGGTGCACCAGCATGTGCCGCAGGTGGAGCAGATCGTCGGCGTCTGGTTACAGGAGGTGCGTGCCGGTGAGCTGGAGATTACCGATATCGCCTCGACCGGTTCAGGTGTGATCGGCACGGATGTCGCTGTCGGTGGTGCGATGAAGATCAGCGGCGTCCGGGCCGGCGGCCAGGAGCCGCCCCACCCCCCGCAGGCGCGGCCCTAGGCGGGGCCGCGCCTGACCCGTCCACACCATGGCTGTCGTTCGACCATGTCGGCGTCGGCGGCAATATGTCGATTCACCACACCACGGTGCACCACCCGCCCCCTTATGGTTCGGCGCGACCTCGGGTGGTGTCGAGCACGATTCCGCAAGTGCCAGCTCATTTCCTGGCTCGCACCCAGCAACAGGACTTGCGGGCGGCGGTGCGCCGCTCGCGGGTGGCGGTCGTAGTGACCGGAATGCGGGGAGTCGGCAAGACACAGCTGGCCGCAGCGGTGGCCCGCGACGCGATCGACACCGGCCAGTGCATAGTGGGGTGGGTCAACGCGGAAACCCTCGACACCACCCGCGCCGGATTGGCCGAGATCGCCATCGAGGTCGGCGTGGGCGACCCGGACGGTGACTCCGCGGTGTCGGCGCGGCGACTACTGACTCACCTCTCCGGCAGCAGTGAGCCGGGGTTGCTGGTGTTCGACAATGCCTGCGACCCCGACCGAATCCGGGGCCTGCTGCCAGCCGGTGGCGGGACGCGGGTGGTGATCACCAGCACCGACCAGCGTTTCGCCACCCTCGGGGAAACCATTGGCCTGGCGGTGTTCACCCGCACCGAATCGGTCGGCTACCTCACCGCCGCCACCGGTCTGCCCGACCCACAGGGTGCTGCGCTGGTGGCGGCCGAGGTAGGGGATCTGCCGCTGGCGCTGTCCGCAGCCGCCGGCGTGATCGCCACACGCCGCCTCGACTACACCCGCTACCTGTCGCTGCTGGCTTCCCGGCCGCTGCCGTCGGTACTGAAACGGCAGGCGGGCCACGACTATCAGCGCCCGGTGGTGCAGGCGATCGTGTTGTCGCTGGACAGCGTGGAAGCCGCGACCAGTGACGATGCCGGAGCGGATGCGGTGGTGCGGTGGCTGATCGGGGTGGTGGCGATGCTATCGCCGGCCGGTGTCCCCCGTTGGATGCTGCCCGAGCACGATGATGATTGCGTCGACGAGGCTGTCGCGCGGTGTGTCGCGGGGTCGGTGCTGTCGTGGTCGGCCACCGATGACACGCTCATCATGCACCGACTGGTCGGCCGGGTGGTCCGGGAACGCGCCCAATCCACCACGACCGGCGCTGATCTGGTGACCGCCGCGGTCGAAGTGATCGAACCGTGCCTGTTCGGCGAGTATCAGGCGTGGTCACGCCGCGAACACGGATCCCAGCTGATCGAACAGATCGACGCACTCTGGGCCACAGGACTACCCCGAACCTGCGACACCGACCTGGCCACCCGGGTGCTGTCCACCGGTGATTGGGCAGGCCGTCAACTCATCTACTCTGCCGACCTCACCCGAGCAATCACCCACGCCGTCCACACCCTCGCCGAGGCCGAGCGACTATTCGGTCCCGACCACCCGAACACCCTCGTCGTCCGCAATACCCTCGCCTACGCCTACGAATCGGCCGGACAGCTGGACGAAGCGATCCCACTGCACGAGACGACCCTCGCCGACTGCGAATGGGTGCTGGGACCCGACCACCGCGACACCCTCACCTCCCGCAGCAACCTGGCCTACGCTTACCAATCGGCGGGACAGCTGGATAAGGCGATCCCACTGCACGAGACGACCCTCACCAACCGGAAGCGAGTGCTGGGACCCGACCACCCGAGCACCCTCACCTCCCGCAGCAACCTGGCCTACGCTTACCAATCGGCGGGACAGCTGGACAAAGCGATCCCACTGCACAAGACGACCGTCAAGGACCGGAAGCGGGTGCTGGGACCCGACCACCCCGACACCCTCGTCGCCCGCAACAACCTCGCCGACGCCTACCACTCGGCGGGACAGCTGGATAAGGCGATCCCACTGCACGAGACGACCCTCACCAACCGGAAGCGAGTGCTGGGACCCGACCACCCTGACACCTTCACCTCCCGCAACAACCTCGCCAGCGCCTACCAATCGGCGGGACAGCTGGATAAGGCGATCCCGCTATACAAGACGACCCTCACCGACAGCGAACGGGTGCTGGGACCCGACCACCCGACGACGATCGTAATCCGCAATAACCTTGCTGGCGCTCGCATTCACGAAGGTCCGAATACGCGGTAGCCGCAAAGCGAGCGTTAGCCGGTTTTCGAAGAGCGCTGACAATGTCGTTGGATTTCGCGGTGAGTACTGATGGTCAGTAGCGACAGATTCGCATGGAATCGGCCGCGGAAACCGTTGCAGCAGTGTGGAACCAGGCTGGGACCTATCCTGTAGGAATCTCGCTATCAGAGGTCCGCGTAGCCCCCAGTGTTCCAGACAATCCACCGGAACTGGTTCGGTGACAGCGACTGTCGCGCGGGAACGTCGGCTGCTGGTGGGTACGGCCAGAAACACACACCACAGCGATGGCAATATTGCCCAGCCCGCCACACCGTGTAGGCCATTGGACGTCCGCGCGCGATGCGGCTGCTGCGGCGTTCTCGCTTGGCCGCGGCAGTCCACGCCAGGGTTGTTGGGGTAGCCAACGCGAGAAGCATGAAGGTCAGGACCACGATCGCCGAAGGCAAGTCGCCGCCTGGGTCTGGACTGTGGAAAGCGGCGAAGGTCAGCAGGAGTCCGGCGAGAAGCGGGATGAGCATGAGCGCGCCGCAGCCCAGCAGGCGTTCCGAGGATCGTTGGGCGGGTTCCGGCGCGAGTGCTTGGGCGAGCATCGAGGTGTGGGTCCGCTCGATTGTCGTTGTGCCGAAAACGGGGACGAACCCCGACGATGTGATCCCGATGCCGTTGTAGGAGTCCGAGCCGGAGACGGACTGGACCCCGGTTGCACGGATCGCCGGAACGCTCTGGACGCAGTCGATTCGTCCGCAGGTGGGGCATGAGATGTCGGTGTCCATGAGCAGGTCCCCTCCCAGCGGCATTGCGCTGCGACGAGGACTGGTGCGCGACAACGCCGCTGCTGATATCCGGCATGGTGGTGGATGATCTGCAGAATATTGAACTCTGCTGTGCTGTGAATGTCGAGGATCAGCGGTGGGGGAGTGCGGCGATGTCGTGGTGTGTGGCTTCATGTGGCGACCTTTCGGACGTTGGGACGGACGGTAGAGGTTCGGCTCACCGAAGGAGGTTCGGGGCCGACCGCGATATGCGGGATGTCCGCGGGTCAATGCCGTTTCGCGGCTATGGTGGATGCCAGGGAAGAACTCGGATCAGCGGTCAGGAAATCGTCGTGGACGACAACCGCAAGTCGTCGCGGTCCAGCGCGAACGGTTCACGAGAACTGGTAGAACGGCTTGAACGGGCCCGCAATCGCATCCGTGTGCGTCGGACTGCGGCGCGCGAACGCGAGAAGACCGTGACCGCAGCAGTAGCGGCATATCGGGGCATGGCGAACGATCAACGAGCTCGAGCGCCGTCGCGACAGTGAGATCGCGGGACTCCATCAGCGGATCGCCGAAATCCGCGAAAGCGCCGAAGCAGCGATCGCTGAGCGACGGACCGAGCAAGCGGTCGCCGCATCGGTGATCCATAGTCAAGGCCACAACTACGATGACATCGCCGAACTGTTGGAGATCACGCCGAAGCAGGTGCGCCAACTACTTTCCGCCGCAGGCGATAGCACCATCGCGGTCGCTGCTCATGCTACGGACAGCACTCGGCGCATGAAACGGTCAGGTGTTGCGATACCGCAGCAAGACAGAAGCCTGGGTCCCGAGATCACCGATCCTGCCGCTGCGATGTACAGCGGACCGCCTCACCTGTCGGGGCCGGAAGGTGTTCCAGGTGGATGAGGACATCCTTGCTCGTTTGAACGGTGCTGAGGCGAAGGCCTCGACATCAGCAGTCGGAGCTAGGAAAGAACCTGCGCCGCGATCAGCTTGGCGCGCCATCGATGGAACGCAGGTCAGCCGCGATTTTCAGTGTGCCAAGACAGGCAGGTGCAGGCCGGACGAAGAGACATTGGCGGGACGTGAGAGGGCCTCTGACCTGGACAGAAGGGTGCCAGCTGGACACCGGAGGGCTTAGCCGGGGTCACTCGTAATTACGTGGCCGACGTGTAGGTGCGAGATTCGTGGGTGGATACTCCTGTTCTCGTTGCGCGGGTCCATGTGTTGAGGAATTGGTTGAATGTGATGACATCGCTCCGGGGTTGAGTGACCCACATGAACAAACCGAATGGAGATCGACGGATTGCTGAGGATACTGCCAGGTCAACAAGTGTGCTCCCCGCGCACGCGGGGATGATCCGGGCTCTGTGGAATCCCTGAAATGGCCGAGGACGTGTTCTCCTGAGCGGACCGACCAGCAGGCGCCAGATCACGCGGACAGAACCAACGAGGTCAGGTCACACCGACTGGTGATCGGCGAAGCGCTGGATGCGATTCTGTGCACCGGGGACGTCCCCGCTACGGAGGTCGTGCGGACATATTGCATCGGCATGCGCGGGTTCTGGTCGGACGCGGCGCCGACAAGACCTGGGCCAGATTGTTTCTGACTGGTCGAGGCGTTCGCGCTTGCGGTGTTGCTGGTGGCCAGCGAGGGCTGGAACCGCAGCGTGCTGCACCGGATGTGGAACGGGTCCGGCCACGTCTCATTCGAGCTGACCGGTCACGCAGTTCAGGTGGCAGCAGATCGGTTGATCCACGGCTGGGGTTGCGGACTTATCTGAACTATCACCGAGGAAGAGCCAGCGCGTTCCCCCGCCCCTGCGGTCAGGGTGAGGACGTGGCGACCTGGCGACAACCGCGCCCGGAGAAGCCGTCCACGGCCCAATTCGCCATCGACATCGGATCGCCAGCTCAGCTGATCGAGCTCGGGGGTGGATTCCTCCAACCACCAGCCGTTGCCGAGGAGTTCGACCTCCTCAGTGCTCAGCTCCGCATCGCTGGACGGTTTCTGGATCAACGGTCGGCACGGTTTCACAGGAACTTGGAAGGGCTCGCTCTGAACGGTTGTTGACCGGACACCGTTCGTGGCCACGACGGCTACCTTGCACCGATCCCCGCCGGGAAGATCATCGACGTCGACGGATGCGGATAGGGATGTCGTGCGTAGCAGGACGGGGATCCACGCGCGACCGTCATCGTGGCTGTACCTGATTCTGAACTCGGTGGGCGGCGGTTCACCTGCGGCCCGCCATCTGATCAGATGGCTACCGGTCACGGCGCCCCGCGGCACGTCAATGATCTCGAGTTCTGGTCCTGTCGAGGGCACCTCGATGTCGGCAATAACGACATCGTCGCGATCGCGTTCACTGCGCACAATTCGCATGTTGTCGGCAGCATCTGGAAGGGGAACGGTGCCGCGCACTGCGAGAGCAGAGTCGCTTCGCCCGCAGTATCCGAACACCGCCAGCGGTGCTCGGACGAGAGGTCTGTCCTGTGATCTGATTTCCGCGAACAGGGTCGTCGGATCGGTTGCCTGTGATGGAAGCGGCCGTTCGGTGAGGTATCCGGGCCTCAGGACGAGATGATTGTCAGCGTGCAGTCGTCCGATGAGTTGAAGATATTGAACAGCCCGATGGGCATTGTCAGTCATGCCAATCCCTTCACTCATTTCAGTGCGTCGAAGACGATGTCCCAGCACGCAATCGAGGGCATCCGACCCTCTCGGTCCAGCTCATTGGACCCATCTATTGGCACACCGCAATAACCCATAAGTTCCGGTGACGGAGCGACGAAAGTGACGTCGTCTGATGCGCGCCAGCAAACGGCACCGAGCTCGGTCTCACTGGGAAGTCGACTATCGAGTCTCTCAGGATTGCCGCACGCCGAATGATCGATCTTGAAGAGGTGCGTCATCTCATGGGCAAAAGTCGACCTGAGTCCGGCCTGCGCGATCATCACCCGTAGGTCGATGGGATAGGCCGGCCACTGGAACACACCACTGTCGAAGTGGTAGTTGTGGGATATTCCCCTGAGTCCATAGAATTCAGGTTCTGGGGAGGGCGGAGTTATTGCTGCCCAGATGATTTCGCGGGTTGGATTGTAGTATTCGCGGCACAACTCGTCGATGTCGTCGAGAAGCTTCTGCCATTCAGACTCCATCGTCAGATCACGTTTGGTACCTAATGGAACCGGTAGCCCGGGCGCAACGGCCTCGATGAAGCCGTCCTCGGCCAGCGGAAGTCTGTCCTTGGCACCTACGAGTGTTGCCCGCCAATCGTCGATCGTCGGTGTCGTTGTCTTGGGCGGGGGGTGGAGGTCGTCGCGTATCAGAATGGGGACCAGGACCTGTTGACCTCGACGTACGAAGGTGGCGGAGATGGATGCCTTCGATGCCGCAAAATCGACCGGCAGCGGTAGGACTGGATTCGGCCGCACGGTGACCTCGACCCGAATGTCGCCGTCCAGCATCTCCCACGGTAGCTCGAACTCGATTGCGTTGTCCCGGGTTGCGGCCGGTCGGGCGGCAGCAGGCGATAGCTGCGTGGACAGCCGTTGGATTCCGTACACGCCACCGAACGTTCCGAAAAGGTTGGCAGTGCCGGTGATCGGTATCTCGCCGGGACCGAGCCCGTACGACCCGGCAGGAGGCAGTCCGGACTCGACGTAGACCCGGACCGCTGTCCTCTTCTGTGCCACCAACCTCACCGCGGTGCTCCCCGCGCCTGGTTGCAGGGGATCCGGTGACTGGATGGCTTGGACAAGTTCGATCCCTCGAATTCTCAGGTGAGGTTCGTGGCCGACTGTGAGGGTCACACGCCGCTGGGAATTGCCGCACCAGCTCAGGACGGTTGCGACCACCTCGAGTTGGATCGCAGAAGCCGACGCGGGTGTCCGGAAGATGAGCGTGTGATCGCCGCCCGGCAGGGCGGCGAAGCTTCGAATTGTCGTGCCTGCTTGCTTCACATCGACATTGACGATGATCCCTTCACCGGAACTGGTGGACACCCAGATGAGCGCGTCGGTGTTCGGAGCGACGATTGAGGACCATGAAGTCCCGGAAATGACGCCGAGTCCCTTGACCTCGGGAATTCCACCGACGAACTCCACATCACTGCCCCCACGGCGAAAGACCGGAAAACGACCCGCCCCGCACGAGGCGATCGTTGTTGCGAGGATGCTCAACCGGATCGGTCCAGGGCGGGCCTCGGCGGGGACCTCGACAGTGATCTTCGTGGCGGTCCACAGCGACACGTTCTGGGCCTCCACCTCGCCATCCGACCCGGTGAAGAAGACGCTGCCTCTGATGCTGAATCCCTCACCGAACAAGGTCAATTCAGAACCGGGGCAAGCTACTCTGTTGCTCAAGTCGGTGATGCGCCAGCGTGGAGCGAGGGCACTGGCCTTGGCGGCAGCGTCGATCGCCCACTCAACGCAGGTTCTTTGCAGCACGGGGGTGTCGGGGCGCAACCCGCCAGGTACGAGCGGATCGAACACGATCTTCGGCTTCTTGTTGAGCAGGCCTTCCAGCGACGGAGGACCCTTCAAACCGGGGATCACGCCGGTGCTCGGCACCTTGATATTGGGGACCTCGCCACCGGCCGGACCGCTACCGAAGTCACGGTCGAATCCACCGAAACCGGCAGGTCCGGACATCAGAAAGCGCATGGAGGGTGCTTGCAGTTGTTCGTCGAGCAGAAGCTCGATCCAGTGCCGTGGCGTCACCGCGTCAGACAGGCCTTCCAACATGACCTGCGCCTCGTCAAAGTCGTCGGCGGACCACAACGCTGCGGAAGCCAGGATGGCCACCGCAGCTCTCGCGGACGGTGGTGCAGTCAGGAGAGGCACAATGTTTCCGTCTCCGCCGCGTGCACGGGCATTCTCACCGAGTGGAAGGAGCGTGCGCCGCAGACGCAGCGCGGAGTCCTCATTCCCGGCGAGGGTCAGCTCAGCGTCGGGAACCAGATCCTCGAGCCATCGCACGGACCCAACGGCAGTGTCATACACCGAGCGGCTGGACTCGGGAAGTTCGTCGGAGGCGATGAGCGAATCAATCCGGGCGCGCAGTTGTACCTCCTGAACGCGCGGAAGCAGTGAGATCACTGGCCTGTCGACGGGGACCGGTTGTGCATCGGAAAGGGTCTGCCGAGGAACCCGCAGATGCACGACACGTGAATCAGCTTCGGCACGAACCGTCTTGAGGGTCGTACCCTCGGCGTCCACGAGACTCACCACCACAGTGGCTCCGACGGACTCCGCCGGAATCTCGATCACGAAGGAACCCGACCTCAGCGTGTTTCCGACCGCAAGGAGGTTGCCCCCCTCGGCGCTGTGGATCTCAACACCCAACGTGGGAAGTGGCCCTTCGGCAGGCGCGGTCAAGATTCGGCCGACCAGAACCGCGGGGGGCGCAGCATCGTCAGTTCGTAGAACTTCTGAGAAATCCACGGTGCCTCCACAGGTGACGACAGCTGTACAGACAGGCGCTTCGACTCGCACCCTTCCGGGGTGCAGCACCCCTGAGATCGTGCAACGCATGGAATCTGGCTGTTTGTGATCATCCGCCTCTTCGGCAGCGATGTCACGGGTGCCTAGCTGATCTAAGGACCAGATAGTTGTATGAGGCCATGACGTTGACGCGGGACCGGTGCGCGGATAGGTGCAACCGAGATGCGCCATTATCGGGGTCAGGCTCCGCTTTGGGTCGGTTACCGGCCGTCAGAATCGCCCCAAATCGAAGGTTTTGCAACATCTTCCGGTCGCCTCGTCCACACGGACTGCGACTTCCCGTCTCGATATCAGTGGCGATTTCCCACTTCGTTGTCAGTAGGGCGATCGTGGTCCTCTTGTTCGGGTGACAGGTCTGCTCGGTCGTGGGTCAGATTGTCGTGTGGTGTGGAACTCACGGGCAGCGACCATGACGCGTCGGCTGGCGTGCAGGAGGTCGGTCAGCGCGCCGGGGATGAGGGTGGCTGCTTGGAGAATGAGAACGAGTGCGCCAACACCGGCGAGGATCTGGGTGGTCACGAGGGTAACGATCGGCGACAATGTCCGTTCGGTGCATCTGGTGACCGGGCCGTTCCGAACACTCCTGATCGTCGCACCGATCCGGGGAATTCGGCCGAATGCGCCGGATAGGCCGAACGATTCGATCCACTACGAACCCGGGGGTAGCAGAGATCATCATCGACCCGGATGCGATCACCATCCGCGCCGACCTGTGTGCGGCGTTGCAACGCCTGCATAGGCAGCGTGGCCTCAGCTACAACGAACTCGCGGCATCCTCGCAGGTGCCCACTACCACGCTGCACGACACTGTCACCGTCAAGAGCTTTCCTACACGGGAGACCCTCGGCGAGATCCTGCTCGCCTACGCGGTCACCACGGACACGCTGGAAGCGTGGCATCGCGTTCACACACGCGCCGCAGCCGACACCCCGCCCACTCGACGTTGACCACGCGCCGGACCTGCGGTGGGGCGGCTCCTGAGATTTAGTGCCGCCTGGCTCAAGGTGGGTTTGGCGGAGTCCAGGAGATCTACGATTGCTATGAGTTGGCCGTCGACAAAAATTGGTCGGCGTGGCGCAGCACGACACGTCGCCGAATCCGCCGATGGTATGCCTGCCGCTTTGGATATCCTGCAATATATCTCCCGGATATGGCGCTCGCCGTAGGCTACCGCTGGAGAAGAACGATGTTATGCGATGGGGGAGGAAACCCCCGAGGAGGGGGATTCTGTCATTCGACCCGTCCCACCAAAATCTCACACTTTTGATGGGATGTGCCCAGATCTGACGGGTCATGATGAGTAGGTGGTGGAGCTTGGATATGGGCAGCGACCAGGGGTGATGAGGACTTTTGAGGTATGTCGAGAAGATTGGAACCTGTGCCAAGTGGTCGCAGGTTCAAATCCTGTCATCCCGACAAGGTCAGAGGCGGTTTCCGCTCTCCGTGAGGCGTTATCAGGTACGTGAGCGTGCCAAGAACGTGCCAACACGCGGGAGCGGGCATTTCAACAAATCATCCGAACAGCGCAGCGCCCGCCGCGCGCAAGTCCTCGGGTTGTGCGTCGCTGTAGACGCCCAGCGATAACGCAGGGTCGTGGCCGTGCCAGGCCGCGACGATGTGGACCGGGATCCCCAACTTCAACATGAGCGACACGCTCGTGTTCCGCAGCCCCTTCAGTGGGATGCGGCGCAGCCCGGCCCGCTGCCTGAGCCGTTGGAACATATCCGAGTAGTACTCCGGCCGGATCGGCACTCCCGTCTCGTCGACCGCGATCAGCCGATCGTCGGTCCAGGGGGTGCCCAGTGCCGTGCACTCGGCCTGCTGGAGCGCCTTCAACTTGTCGAGCGCTTCTGCTAGATCGGCGGGTGGCGGAAGATCGCGGCGGCTGCGCCTGGACTTCGGCACGTTCTCTTCGGTCTCCTTACCGATGGCGACACGCCCCCGGCATACCTTCAGTGCGGTTGCATCGAACCGCGTCCATCGCACGCCGAGGACTTCGGACCGCCGCGCCCCGTAGCAGCTCAGCAGCCAGCAGGCGTAGAGCCGTTCGTTGCGTACCGCGTCGCGGAACGTCTCGACTTCTTCTACCGTCCACGACTTTGCTTGTTCGTCGTCGTCATCTTCGTTGATGTCACCGGTGGGGCGTTCCACGAGTGCGATGACGTTGCGCGGTAGGGCGCCCTGGTCGACGTAGGACTGTATGACCATGCCGAAGGTGGTCAGCGTGGAACGAACCGTGACGGGCTTGACGCCGCTCGCTACCCGATGGGTCTGTGCGTTGATCGCCAGGACGTACACGGCGCGACGGGGTCGGGTGACGTGACCGGATCGGATGAGACCGGACAGGCAGGTGTGTATGTCGTTGTCCGGGAACGCCGTCTTGATACGTGCTGCCGAGATTCCTTCGGGGTGTTGACCGATCAGCTCAGCGACTTGCGACATGAGGCTGTCAGGGCGATAGTGTCGGGGATCGATACGCCCCTCGGCTAGCATCCACTCGACCAGTCCGTCACCGTCGGCCTTCGTGATCTGGCGAAGTTTCTTGCCGCCCATGCGCCGTCGTACCGGTTTCAGGTCGTTGCGGTAGCCCTGCAGTGTGATTCGCCGGATGCCGCGCCGACCGTTGAGCCATTGTTCGATCGCTTCGGTGACGGTGATGTCTAAAAGTTTGACGTATTTTCCGGTCGCGACTTCTGTTGTGATTCGGCGGTATTCGCGCCGGGCCTGAGCCTGGGTGTCGTAGGTGAACCGCTCGCGGTCTCGGCTGCCGTCCGGCTTTGTGCCGACATCGATCTGGAACCAGAAAGTCACCTTGCCGTTCTTAAAGGTGCGCTTGTTGATCGGTTCCGCACGTCTGGATCGCTTGCTGGCGGTCTCGTGGCTCGGTTGTGTGGTCAACGGTGAGTTCTCCTTCCGGTTGGGGCTGCGTTCTCTGCGGGTGGATCGGCGTGCAGCAGGTTCCGCCTCCTGGCGACGGTGACTCGCGTCTACGCGTATTCGTGGGAGTCGAGTTGCGGGGCGAAGGTGGCCTTCTTGTTCGACGGGCCGCCGGGCGTAGTAGTGCGAGGTTCCGCGATGTGTGCTTGGTCTGCACTGAGAACTGAGGTGCTTGAACGGCATCCAGCTGTCGAGAATGGGCATGGCATCAAAGTCTCTGCCGTGCAGCTATTTTGATGAATCGACCTGGGGTCCTGGTGTTGGCATAAGTCGGCGGACAGGAGTGCCGAGCTGGAGATGCGTTGCGCCTACCTCAGGAAAGCCAGTCCAGCGGTTGATGAACGGCCGATTGTGGGTGTGGCGGGCAACACCGACGTCCTACAGAGTGTCGCCGCTACTCGGATCGGCACGCAGTTGGAGCACTTTTCGTACCCACCTCGACGGGATTCGCACTCGGCTGCCGACTCGAATCGCTGGCACCTCACCTGACTTCACCGCCGTGTA
Source organism: Nocardia sp. NBC_01009 (assembly GCF_045208035.1). NCBI lineage: Bacteria > Bacillati > Actinomycetota > Actinomycetes > Mycobacteriales > Nocardiaceae > Nocardia > Nocardia sp. NBC_01009. Next base: position 4,017,718 of record NZ_CP108695.1, read on the forward strand.
GACCGTAGACTTGCCGACGCCGAGGAGTCGGGCTGTGTCGGGGACGGAAACGGTCGGCTCGTTCAGCAGACGCTCCAGCGCGTCCTCGGCACTGGCCTTCATACCGTCGGGTTCGTCCGCGGTGAGGTTCGCGAAGGGGTCCGGGTCGGCTTGGCTCATCGGATCGCTCCGCGATTGCCAGTGGCGGGAAGTTGGTCGAGGCTCGGATGCCTAGTCTCGGGATGAGACCGCGCCGGTCCCATCGTCATCGAAATCGAACATCTCCGGGTACGTCGAGAGGTTGTTGTGTGACTCGTACTACTCCGCCACGTCCGGTTGATCTCGTGACCGTCTTTCCCGAGTTGGCACCACTGGCCCGCACCGCGACTCGCCTGCACCCGCGTCCGGGAACACCATCGGTGCGCGACAGTTCGATCGGGGGGCCACTGTTGTGGCCGGCAGACGAGCCATGGCCGCACTGCAGTGCCGTGGACCACGAAGCAGTATGGGTACCGAGAGTCTCTGTGGCAGACGTCAGGCTGAAGCGGCGGATGCGCGAAGCGAAGGACAGCGAGCACAGGGACTACACCACAGAGGAGTGGAACTTCCTTCTCCGGATGGAGAACCGTCCGGCGTCCGGCGGTCCGATCGCGATGCTGCCAGTCGCGCAACTGTACGCCCGTGACGTGCCCGGTCTGAATCCGCCCGAGGGAGCTGATCTGCTGCAAGTGTTGTGGTGCCCCAACGAGCACGGCGACTGCCTGCCCAAGACCGCGCTTTTCTGGCGGTCGGCGGCGGCAATATCCGACGTCCTGGTGGATCCTCCGGAATCGGCGGAGTGTCAGGAGGACCTGGTGCCCGAACCGTGCATGATCGATCCGGAACAAGTGATCGAATACCCGAACTCGGGGGAGCTCGAGGGGGAGCTTCGGCAACGAGTGGACCGGTGGACCATGGACCAGATTCCCGGCGTCGAGTTCGGTGGTCTCGAAGACGACGATCAGCCGTACGACCCCTTGTGTCTTGCGCCTGGCTGGAAGATCGGCGGCTGGATCGACTGGAATATGCAAGACCCGTATCCGACCCCCTGCCCCACCTGCGGTACCCCCACCGAGCCGCTACTGACGATCGCCAGCACAGAGTGGGCCTTCGACATCCACCACTGGATCCCCTTCGAGGACCAGGCCGCCAACATCTCGTGGGGTGCCGTACAAGGCAGCCCGAGCATGCCGACCCAGATCTGTGTCTCCGACGCCAACAACCAGATCATCCGAATCTGCTCGACATCACATGAGCACCCGCACATCCAGATGATGCAATAACCCAGTTACTCGACGAACGATCACTTCCACGGCCGCCGCACAACCGCTCATCGGCATGTGCGGATTGTCCTCAGATCGGCCCATGGGGATGAGCGAGATCGTAGGCGCGGGTGAGCTTCCCGGGAACGACCATGCGCCAAGCATCGACGACGAGTTGACGGGCCTCGATCGGGTCCAGGGCCGCGAGGTCGGAGTGGATCCAGTTGAAACGCATGTCCGACGCCGACGGCAGCTGAAACTTGTGCGGCTCGTTGACGACGAGCGCCGCCCGCTCCTCTTTGGGGAACGCGAAGCCCATCACGGTCTCGTCGAGAGAAAATGCCACGTAGACGATCTGCTTGACGCGAAACTTCAACCGGCCACGCACATAGACCTGATACGAGCGCTCCAACTCGACCCCCAGCGGGCTGACGTCCTCGATCACGGCCATGGTTGGCATCTTTCCCTCCCACGCGAAAGCGCGCCCAGTTACTGCTCGAAGCGCGGTTTCCAGACAACGCCATAGCCCAGCGAACACAACATAATCGGCATTATGGGACGTCTCGAGCCGCAGCCGGTCTCGTCCGTCGAACGCGGCGGTAGGCGGCATTGCGGGATGTCCTGAGCGACAGCGATCTCGGTCCGTGTGATTGCCGGCGGGGTTAGCTGGCGTTTAGGGCCGATCGCGGTGTCAGTGGAGGCGTCAGGCGTGTGTCAGGTCGGTGTCAGTCAGCCCGGCGACAGTGTGTACATGGAACACAACGACCGGCACCGACACGGTTCGGGTCGGTGCCACAACCGGTTTCGAGGAGTACACGACATGTCCATCACTATCACCCTGAACGACCAGGACAAGAGCACCCTGCGCACCGCCGCCTACGGTGCGGTGTCGCTGCTGGCCGCCGCCGGTGCGCCGCACAAAGGCATCACGCACGCCTCCATCGCCCTGACCTCGGCGACCGGGCTGGTCGGGCACGTGCTCGCCGCCAAGTCCAGAGACATCCACTTGCCGGGCAAGTCCGTCGCCGAACTCGCCGACCGGGTGCTGCCGAGCTTGAGCGCAGCGATGAGCCTGCTCGGCAAGCAGCATCCGGGCGAGGCCGGCAACTTCCGCGACACCGTCCTGGTCGCCGTCGAAGCCGCCGTCGGGCCCGGCAAGGGTGAGCCCAGCCCCGCCGTGGCGGCGATGGCCCGCAAGATCACCGCGGCCCTCGACGCCGCCTGACGGATGCGGGGTCGGCGCAGCACAGCTGGTGGCCGTGTCGCGGGGTCCCCTGCGGACCCCGCGACACGGCCACCGACCGTCGAACACGGCTGCGGCGTGTTGGCCGGTTCGATCAGCGCGGTATGCGGCATCACAGCGCTCTTTCCCGACGTGCAGCCAGAGTCAGAGCCTGGGATCATGACGAGCCGGGAGGAAAGGGGCGCGGCACCACGCCCATCCCCTGCGTGTCAGGGTGAGATGAGTCCACCGGCTCACAGCCGATCAGCCTGACGCGGGGCGAGAGACGGATCTGCATTTCATGACCAGTACGAGGGCCTCGAGGGTCGCCGACGACAATGGGCGGATGGGTTCACAGGGTCCGCGCGGTGGCGAGCCGAAACGGCGGCGCGCGTTCAGCGCCTCGGACAAGCTCGCGCACCTGGAGGCATATGAGCGCGCGGTCGCCCACGGCGAGGGCGGTGGGTATCTGCGTCGGGAGGGCTTGTATTCGTCGTTGATCACCGAGTGGCGCAAGCAGCGCGACGCGGGGCTGCTTGCAGGGAAGAAGCCGGGTGAGAAGATCGGCAAACCTACCGCCGAGCAGGCCGAGATCGCGCGGCTGCGCCGGGAGAACGAGCGGTTGAACAAGCGCCTGTCGACCACCGAAACCGCCCTGGACATCATGGGAAAAGCACACGCGCTCTTGCAAACTCTGTCCGAGAGCGCGGATTCGGACGAGCCGCGCAAGAAACGTTGACCGCCGCGTATGCCGCGTTGACCGAGTGTGGGGTGGTCACCAGGGTGGCCGCGGCGTTGACGGGGCTGGTGCGCTCCACCGCGATCCGGCGCCGCGCAACCGCGGCAGCACCGACCCCGCCGGTTTCGCCGGGACCGGCCCCTGATCCGGTCGACAAGCTCACCGCGCTGGAACGACGCCGAATCCTGGAGGTCCTCAACAGTTCTCGGTTCGTCGATCTGGCGCCGTTGCAGATCTACGCCCAACTGCTCGACGAGGGCACCTACCTGTGTTCGGTGTCCACGATGTATCGAGTATTGCGGGAGAACAAGCAGGTCAGCGAGCGGCGGCGGTTGGCGCGGCATCCGGCAAAGGTGTGTCCAGAACTGGTCGCGACCGCACCTCGGCAGGTGTATTCGTGGGACATCACCAAACTCGCCGGTCCGGTGAAAGGTCAGTATTTCGACGCCTACGTGATGATCGACATCTACTCCCGCTACCTCGTCGGTGTTCATGTCCACACTCACGAATCAGGTGTCCTGGCAACGGAATTGATGAAGGAAATCTTCGGTGTCCACGGCATCCCACAGGTCGTGCACGCCGATCGGGGCACGTCGATGACGTCCAAGACCGTCGCCACACTGCTGGCCGATCTCGAGGTCACCCGCTCGCATTCGCGGCCGCGGGTGTCCAACGACAACCCCTACTCCGAATCACTGTTCAAGACCTTGAAATACGGTCCGGAATTCCCCGAACGCTTCGGATCACTCATCGAGGCAAGACAATTCATGGATTCGTTCGCCGAGTGGTACAACCACGAACACCGCCACATCGGCCTCGGTTTACATACACCCGCTGATGTCCACTACGGGCTGGCCGCCGACAAAGCCGCCGACCGCGAAGCGGTACTCGCCGCGGCCCGAGCGCGGCACCCGCATCGCTTCGCCACCACCACACCGCCGAAGATCCTCGATCTACCCGACACAGTCTGGATCAACCCACCAGCCCAGGAGGCCGAAACGGCAGCTGCTTAACACCCGCTGGACTCATCCACCTTGAAAAATTCCGCTGACGACGGTACAGCGACTGTATTCGATATTGAGGCCATGGACCTCGGCCCCCAGCATGGAATCACTTTCAGAGTAGATGCTGACGTCGAAGACGGTGACGAGGTGACGGACACGCTGCCGAATGGCAAATCGAAGACAATGCGCCTGCGGGAAGTCCAAGTACTTCAAAGCCCCTTCGGCAGTAACACACTCGATCACACCGGTGCGAAGTACGACGTGATCTCAGGTAAGGCCACACTCGTCCGTGCATCGGCCGAACCTGCGGTGGAGACACTCCGAATCCTGATGCTGGGCGCCTCGCCCGAGGGAGACCTGCGGATCACGCGGGAACACACCCGTATCCGCAAGGCCGTGGAAGCCGCTTTGCACCGTGACCTCGTCGAGTTCGATGTAAGGCTGTCCGCGACGGCTGCGGACCTTCAGGAAGGGATCGCAAAGTTCCGCCCACACGTGGTGCACTTCGCCGGCCACGGTGGAGACAAGTTGATCGCGCTCGAACGAGATCTGGACGAGCAACACGAGGGCGTTGTGGTCACCGAGAGTGCTTTGGCGGCGGCGTGTGCGGCGACCGACGAGCCGCCGAAACTGGTGGTGCTCAACGCCTGTGACTCGGCTGCGACGGCAGAGGCGCTCGTTAAGCATTTCGCGCCACTGGCAATAGGTATGCGGGGCAGCGTGGCTGACGTGGACGCAATGGTATTCGCCACCAGCTTCTATTCGTCGGTAGCTAATGGCCACTCTGTGTGGGCTGCGTTTTTGGCCGGGCGAGCGGGCGTGGAGTTGCAAGGCGGGGATCATGACGCGGCGTGCCTGGCGGTCGCGGACGGTATTGAGCCGAAGTCGGTGAAACTCGTAGCCGTGCCGAAGCAGTAACGGTTGAACGTACCTTTCGCCTCGGGGCGCGGTCCCATCGAAACTCTCGCAAATCGGCAGTTCCGGATGTTCCAAGCGGACGCCAACGGCCCGAGATAGCCTCGGGCCGTTGATCTTCGGACTGTCGCATCCGGCCGCCGCGCAGGGTGCGGACAGCATCATCGATGACGAAATCCAGCTGGGGACTTCGAGTACGCCGCTACTTGACCGAGCTGGCCAACCGATCGGCATACGGGGCAGTGAATCTTCCGACAATGGGAAGCTCCGCGCGGACACCGCCGGTGTTGTTCGCCTGGACCATGGCCATGATCCAGACGACGACCGCGAAGACCGCGACCGCGAGTCCGGCGAGGCTGAAGATGATCCCCAGGACTCCAAGGAGCGAGCTGACGATGCTCAGAACAATATTGACCACCGAGACCGCCCCGAAGAAGACGATCGATTGCGAGGCATGGAATTTCACATCGGGATCGTTCTTCCCGACAAATAGGAAGATGATTCCGGTGAGCCACCCCAGCGCGTACGACAGGATCGCGCTGGTCTTTTTGTCCAAGCCGGAGGACTGCGGTTGGTTCGCGGGCGGTTGAGAAGATGTCATGGGGTAAGTAGATGCCGCGCGCGCCACCTACCGATCCCAACTTTCAGCACGAACCACAGGTCGCGGGCCAACCCGGCCTGCGACTGGCCGCGTGGCGAGCCGTGTGGGGCGCCCAACGCGCCAACCCTGTTTATGCCGCCCGCTACCAACACCTGACCAGCCGCGACGACAACAAACTCACCCCCACCCAAGCCCAAGCCGCCATCGCCGCGACGATCCTGCGGCACCTGCATGCGGTCGTCGCCACCGGACAAGCCTGGGATCCACGTACCGCCACGCACGGCACACGACCAGCCAGCACCCTAATCCCGGTGGCCGCCTGAATATTTCGGCGACCATCGAGCGGGCGGTCGCGGCGAGCCCCACGCGGCATCGAGACACACCGTGATCTCGCCGGAAATCATGGGCAGCCCAGCCCGTCGTCACCTCAACCCGATTACACGCTGCTGGGATCAACCCCAGCACTGCTATGCAGGGACGACGACGGACGAGGCACCGACCGAACCGCTTGACACAAAATGACTTACGCTGATTACCGGACGTTCAGTTTGCCGTCGCCATGATCGGTCGGCATAACGAATCTGGAACATGTTCTCCCAGCGGATCAGCTGCTGTCGGTGGTCCCACAACGGTGGCAAACGACAGCCCGCGATGGCGTAGCAACCGCCTCCAGTGGATTCGATCTCAGCTGGCCGCGTGCAGAATCCTGAGACCAGAGACAGTTCTGCACTGTATGTTTCGGTGAGCTGATCGGCGCGTTCCACGAAATCTCCTTCTGTCGTCGTCGTTTGCGAAAACGGGTAGTGATGGTGCAGGCGAGCTGTTCGCCCCGAGGGCGAGCAACCTGGGGTCGGTGTCGCCGGTACGGCTGGGCCGCTGGTCGGGCGGCGAGGAATCGGATCGACTCCGATCACGCCGCTTCGGACGGCGAGACGGCAGTCGGTGGGGCAACAAAGCGCTACCCGGCTGCGTAGTCTCGAATCCGCTCGCCTGAGCGGCAAGGCTGCAGTCGGCATCGACGCCGCCGCGAAGCGTGCCCGTCCGGGCGGATGTCGTTTGGATTTCGCGGTGAGTACTGATGGTCAGTAGCGACAGATTCGCATGGAATCGGCCGCGGAAACCGTTGCAACAGTGTGGAATCAGGCTGGGACCTATCCTGTAGGACCTCGCTATCAGACGTCCGCGTAGCCTCCGGCGTTCCAGACAATCCACCGGAACTGGTTCGGCGACAGTGACTGTCGCGCGGGAATGTCGGCTGTAGGTGGGTACGGCCAGAAACACACACCGCAGCGATGGCAATACTGCCCTGCCCGCCACACCGAGTAGGTCACTGGACGTCCGCGCGCGATCCGGCTGCTGCGGCGTTCTCGCTTGACCGCGGCAGTCCACGCCAGGGTTGTTGGGGTAGCCAACGCGAGAAGCATGAAGGTCAGGACCACGATCGCCGAAGGCAAGTCGCCGCCTGGGTCTGGACTATGGAAAGCGGCGAAGGTCAGCAGGAATCCGACGAGAAACGGATCAGCATGAGCGCGCCGCAGCCCAGCAGGCGCCCCGAGGATCGTTGGGCGGGTTCGGGCGCGAGTGCTTGGGCGAGCATCGAGGTGTGGGTCCGCTCGATTGTCGTTGTGCCGAAAACGGGGACGAACCCCGACGATGTGATCCCGATGCCGTTGTAGGAGTCCGAGCCGGAGACGGACTGGACCCCGGTTGCACGGATCGCCGGTACGCTCTGGACGCGGTCGATCTGTCCGCAGGTAGGGCATGAGATGTCGGTGTCCATGAGCAGGTCCCCTCCCGGCGGCATTGCGCTTCGATGAGGACTGGTGCGCGACAACGCCGTTGCTGATATCTGGCGTGGCGGTGGATGATCTCCAGAATATTGAACTCTGCTGTGCTGTGAATGTCGAGGATCAGCGGTGGGGGAGTGCGGCGATGTCGTGGTGTGCGGCTCCATGTGGCGGCCTTTCGACGTCGGGACCGACGGTAGAGGTTCGGCTCACCGAAAGGGTTCGGTGCCGAGCGCGAAATGCAGTACGGCCGCGGGTCAATGCCGTTTCGCGGCTATGGTGGATGCCAGGGAAGAACTCGGATCAGCGGTCAGGAAATCGTCGTGGACGACAACCGCAAGCCGTCGCGGTCCAGCGCGAACAGTTCACGAGAACTGGTAGAACGGCTTGAACGCGCCCGCAATCGCATCCGTGTGCGTCGGACCGCCGCGCGGGAACGCGAGAAGACCGTGACCGCAGCAGTAGCGGCATATCGGGGCATGGCGAACGATCAACGAGCTCGAGCGCCGTCGCGACAGTGAGATCGCCGGACTCCATCAGCGGATCGCCGAAATCCGCGAAAGCGCCGAAGCAGCGATCGCCGAGCGACGGACCGAGCAAGCGGTCGCCGCATCGGTGATCCAGAGCCAAGGCCACAACAACGATGACATCGCCGAACTGCTGGAGATCACGCCGAAGCAGGCGCGCCAACTACTTTCCGCCGCAGGCGATAACACCACCGCGATCGCTGCACACGCTACGGACAGCACTCGGCGCATGAAACGGTCAGATGCCGCGATATCGCAGCAAGACAGAAGCCCGGATCCCGAGATCGCCAATCCCCCTGCGTCGCCTGCCGCTGCGATGTACCGCCGAGCGCCTCACCTGTCGGGGCCGGAAGGTGTTTCAGGTGGATGAGGGCATCCTTGTGAACGGTGCTGAGGCGAAAGCCTCGACATCAGCAGTCCGAGTAGAAGAGAACCCGCGCCGCGATCAGCTTGGTGCGCCGTCGATAGAACGCAGGTCAGCCGCGATTTTCAGTGTGCCACCAGTGTGCCAAGACAGGCAGGTGCAGGCCGGACGGAGAGACGTTGGCGGGACGTGAGAGGGCCTCTGACCTGGACAGAACGGTGCTAGCTGGACACCGGAGGGTATAGCCGGGGTCACTCGTAATTACACGGCCGACAGGTCGGCGCGAGCGGCGGTTGACGGTACGGCATCGTGGCCGCGGGAGAACGTCGTCCGGCGAATCAAGTTGGCGGAGAATCACATTCAAGGAGGAAAGATTGCCGGGGGATGCCAGGGGCTGATCGACGATTTTGAACAGATCAGCAACCTGGCGTCGACGTGGTTGCAATCCACCCTCGACGGCATCGTAGGAGACATCTACCCTCGTGCTGCGGTGCCCGAAGTTCGGGAGTTTTGGGAGATGCGACCGGAGTACGCCTCGTAGAGGCAACCAGAAACTATCAACTGCCAGGATTTGTCAGAGCTTGGCCCGATCGAGTGCTCTATGCATGACGCTCGCGACGTGGAGCCATTCGACGATCTCGTCCTGGTCGAACTCGGGATCGGCTGGTCTGTGTGCACGAGGTTGCGCCCAGCGCGAAACAGCGCCATGCCGAGAAACATGTACCTTCGCCAGCTTCTTGTATTTTGGTGGGACGGATCGAATGGCGGAATCACATAGCTGGTGGGTATGGCAGTGAGTGAGGCTCGTGCCGCTAGCGAGGATTCGAACAGGTGGTTGAGTTCTGGAAATCGGTTGACCGGCCCTTTGTTTCAGTGAGTAAAGCCGGCCTCATGGTCGGCGGCAGAGATTGCGTCGTGAAAACGCTTGTGAACCCAATGACGCTTGCCCAGGATGCTCCTCTGCCCCCATCGGCCGGAGGCCGGAACGAGCTGGGTGTGGCGTGGCATCTTACCCACCAGCCGCTGCGGCTTGGCGCCGCCCGACAGCTTGCTGCTCTCCAGGACATATATGGCGTTCTGAGTGACTGCCACGCAACGGTACTTGTTCCAGAACAGCGTGAGACCGGTGAGATATGTGATGACGAAGAAGATAAGCTCGGCGCGGTCTGACAGATGAGCATGTCGGAATCATTTGTGCCGCATGATGTTCGACTCGACCTTTCTCGAAATGTGGTGCAGCAGTTGATCGTTGGTCAAACCCATCTTCGAATCAGCACCCGCACGAGCACGACCCGGCCGTCCACCGGAACGTCGGCAACGATCCGTTTGTGATAGCCGTGCGCCCGGCCCGACTCGCCCCGCAGGCAGGGCATAGCGCTGGACCGCCCGGCGTTCGCGCCAGCACAAGAATCCGTTCACCCTCGTCCACCACACCTCGAAGACCAGCGGTAAGAGCCCCGAAAAAGCCACGCCGACAGCAACATTCACTTCAAGCACCGAGGCATCGTGCCGTCATCAGCAGTCGACCGCCACCGGAAGTGAGCCAGAGCCGTTTTCTGGACAGTCCCGGGCGCCGGCCCGGCGCGCAACTTGTGCACCGGGCCGTCCTGGTCATGACCAGTTGCGTTTAGCGTGCAGTGCTGAGTTGTAGGCAGCTGCTGGGTCGCGTGAATGGCCAGGGGCCGGTGCCCAATGGTCCCGTGCGCGGGTATAGGGAAACCAGTTGCCTTCCGTGCTGAGGCGGATGTGGATGCCGATGTTAGGGAATTCGACGTAGTTGTCGTCGAGGTGGGGTGCGCCGGGAGTTGTGTTTGGTTGAGCTTGAATCGCTTCGGCCGCAGTTGCAGGCAGTCGATGTGCGTTCCTCGACTGCGTGGTCCCAGCGCGGATCGTGAACGATGCAGTTGACTACGAAATCGCCTGGCATCACAGGGCTCCGAATCCTCTGCATCGTCGTCTTTCCCGAGCAATGGCACGATGCGATCAGAGTCGGCGAGCTCAACCAGCCACCCGATTTCTCGGCCTGTCCTGTGGTAGTGGGCGAGGTGGGTTGAGGGTGCACGGGGATTGCGCGCCCTCGACGGTCATACCCCGCCTGGTTCGGCGGTCGCTACCAGCGGCGGTCGGCCGACACCGCGATCTCGGGCCGGCAGTCTCGATTACGTTGTGGGTGTCGTGTATGCCTGGTGTCGGCCTCGGGCGTCAGCGGGTGAGGGCGAAGGCGTCGAAGCGGGTGTTGATGTCGGCGAGGCGTTCGATGGCGATGGCGAAGGCGGCGGTGCGGGTGCTGGTCCTGTCTTCGGTTGCGCGGGCGAACATTTCGTCGCTGAGGGCACCGATGCGGGTGGAGATCTTCTCGAAGGATTGCTCGGCGCTGCCGTCGATGTCGCCGAAGAGAACCCACCACCACCATGCATTGGTCGCGGAGTTGGCGACGAAGTCGGGGGACACCGTGACCTGGCGCAGGTCGAGGGCCTGCTCGGCTTCAGGGGTGATGGGCATATTGGCCGCTTCGGCGATGACGGTGGCCTGCACTTCGGCGTGGTTTCCGGCATGGATGCAGTAAGAGGTTGCCGCGGGGACCAGGAGGTCGGCGGGGATCTGGAGCCAGCGGTCGCCGGGCTCGATCCGGTCGGCGTCGCGCAACTGGTTGCGGTCGATCGCACCACTGCGGTCGCGGGTCAGCAGCAGGCGTTCGACGTCGAGTCCCCCCTCATTGGAGACGACGCCGTGCACGTCGGCAATGCCCACCACTCGCACGCCGGCCCGCGCTAGATAGCGGGCCGCAGCGCCGCCCATCGAGCCGAAGCCCTGGATGAACGCTGTCGACTCGGCCGGGTTCATGCCGCGGTGGCGCAGTGCGGCCAGCGCTGCCTCGGCGACTCCGAATCCGCCGACCAACTCGTCGAGGGCAATGCCGTCGACATCGGTGCCGAAGGCCTTCGCCATGCGTGCGTCGGCGGCCGCCATATCCGGGACCGCCCGGTGCGCGGCCTGTACGGAGCTGGTCAGGCCGATGTGCTCGATCGCGCGGTCAACGGCGTCCTGCCGCACACCCAAGTCCTCACCCATGGTCCAGCGTTGTTCGATCAGCGGCGCCATGGCGGCAAGGTAGCGCTCCAGCACACCGTCTGCGGCCGGGTCGTAGGGGTCGAAGTCGATTCCACCCTTAGCGCCGCCCAATGGGACGTAGTGCGCACCCGGCTCGAAGTGGATCGCCTCCTTGAGCGTCATCCCGCGAGCCAGGCCGCGTACTTCCGATGCCGAGCAACCGGCCCGCATTCGCAGGCCGCCGCTACAGAGTCCGCGGACGAGCCGATCGATCACCAGGTATCCGGTGGCGCTGGACTCGGTGTCATGCCAGGTGACTTCGAGAAACGGCGAGTCGGTTGCCGCAGCCGACTCGGTGACGGCATTCGGCAGGGTTAGAGACATGACGACTCCTGTTGCTAACTGATTGGTCAATTAGTTAGTACCGGAGGCTGCCGCGAAGGTCAAGGGGTGACGTTGAGTTCGCTTGCGATCGCCGCGCGGGTCCAGTTGGCCACATCTGTTCCGGAAATGGCCTCGTCGAAGGCCACACGCTGCACCGCGAGGCCGTCGAGCATCGCGGTCAGGCGCCACGCCACCCCCCGTGGATCGGACGTTTTGAACTCGCCCGAGGCGACTCCCAGTGCGACCAGATCGGTAATGACCGCACGCCATCTACTGTCCAGAATCCTGATCACCGCGCGCAGTTCCGGATTGCGCAGCGATGCCGACCAACCCTCGATCCACAGCCGCCAGCTCGGGGCGGCGCCGGTCGGGCCGTATTGGTGCAGTGCCGTGCGTAGCCGTTCGGTCATCGTGCCGTCGCTCGTCGTCAGCAGGGCTTCCAGCTGGGCCAGGTCACGTTCGGTGGCGCTGCGGAAGGCGCTGACGATGAGCTTCTCGAGCGTGTCGAAGTGGTAGAAGACCAGGCCGGGGCTTACATGAAGGCGGGATGCGACGTCACTCGCGCGCACGCCACTGATCCCGCGCTCAGTGATCAGTTCGAGAGTCGCGGCCAAAATTTCCTCACGACGAGCGTCGGCTTCCTTCTTCACTCTGGGCATGACCACAAATTACTCGCAGGTTCTTCTCGTTCAGGGGTTGACAAGATGTGACCGGCGTCGCACTCTTGACCACCATACTGTTTGATCAGTCAGTTAAGACTGCTGGACAGGGAATATTTAGTTATCCTTTTCTTGCAAGGAGGACCTAGTGTCCGAACCCAGCCCCACCGGCGACACAGATTTTCTGCACGCGAACAAGGCAAAGCTCAAACGCGGCCTTCGACGGTTCGACGTGTTCTTCCTGCTGCTCTGCTCGCTCGTCGGGCTCGACACGATCGGGTCACTCGCCTCGTCAGGTCATCAGGCATTCAGCTGGTTACTCATCCTCGCGCTGCTGTTCTTCGTGCCTTACGGGTTGATCGTGGCCGAGCTCAGCGCTTCCTTCCCGCTGGAGGGGGGTCAGTACATCTGGACGCGAATGGCCTACGGCCGATTCGTCGCAGGCATCACACAGCTTGTGTATTGGCTCTCCAACCCGGTCTGGGTTGGCGGCACTCTGTGTGTCGTCGCCATGGAGACGTTCTCGAAGTTCGTCTACCCGCTGTCCGGGGTATGGACCTACATTGCCGGGCTCGTTTTCATCTGGGCCGGCGTGGTGTCGACCTCGGTGTCGCTGCGTGTCGGCCGCTGGGTACCGGCGGCGGGCGCGTGGGCACGCATCGTGCTGCTTGGCGCGTTCTTCGTCTCCACCGTGGTCTACGGCATCAAACGTGGTGTGCAACCGCTGGTTACGGGCAGCTTCACACCCACCTATGCCGGGTTGATCGTGCTGGTTCCGGTCATCGTATTCACCTTCGTGGGTTTCGAACTCTCCAGTTCCGCGGCAGAGGAAATGGAGAATCCACGACGCGCGATCCCGCTCGCGGTATTGCGCTCCGGGATCCTGTCGTTCGTCATGGTCGCCCTGCCGGTCGCCGGAATCCTGTTGGTACTGCCCAATCATCAGGTCACCAGCCTGGGTGGGTTCATCGACGCGTGCAAGGCGGTGCTGAGCGTTTACGGCAGCCACGAACTACCTGACGGGTCAATCGAATTGACCGGTTTCGGTGCCCTCGCCGGTTGGATCGCGGCGATCGGTCTCATCGTCGCCCTGTTCACCAGCGGGGTGGCCTGGGGTCTCGGTGAGAGCCGCGCACAGGCCACGGCGTGCGCGGACGGCGCCGGGCCCAGATTCTTCGGTGTGCTGTCGGAGAAGGCCGGTACGCCGGTCCGAGTCAATATCCTCTCCGGGGTGCTGGCGACAGTCATCATGGTCGCGGCGCTGAATATCACCGAGGGTGATACGGGCAAGTACTTCAGTGCCGGCCTGAACCTCGCCATCTCCATGACGATGTTCGCCTACCTCGGGCTGTTCCCTGCCCTGCTGGTGCTGCGCCGTAAGTATCCGGATGCGCGGAGGCCGTTCAGCGTGCCGGGCGGACGGCTCGGCGCTGTCGCTGCCTCCGTTGTCACGACTGCGATCGTCTTGTTCACCCTGGTCCAGTTGCTGTGGCCGGGAGCGGGATTGGGCTGGTTCGGCAGTACGAGCCATCCCGACGACTCGCTGCCGACCGGTTTCGCCGGTGAACGTCTGGAATACACACTGACTCAGCTGGTTCCCCTGGTCGTGTTCGCCGGCGTCGGACTTGGCTTCGTATTGATCGGACGCCACCAGCGCGGCAGGGCCGCTGCTGTGGACACCGTTACCTCGGCGCCGCATCCCGAGGTCAGCATGCCTTAGACCGATCATGTAAACGGCTGCGGCCGGTCGTCATTCGACGACCAGCCGCAGCCGTTTCTCATCGGGCCGGACCACCCTGCGGGCCGTCGGTATCGCCGCCCGGATAGGGATTCGGAACGAGAAATACCCAGTCCGGCCGCAGCCGGACTGGGTATTTCGGGTGTGGTGGGCCTCAGCGCAGGTTGCGGGAGATCACCAGCCGCATGATGTCGGAGGTGCCCTCCTCGATCTCCTCGAGCTTGACATCGCGCATCCACTGCTCGACCGGATGCTCACGGGAGTAGCCCCAGCCGCCGAGCGTCTGCACCGCGGCCCAGGTGACGAACATGGCCGTCTCGGAGGCGGTCAGCTTGGCCATCGCCGCCAGTCCTGCTGCGGGAGCACCGGAGTCGAGTACTCGCGCCGCGTGATGAACCAGCAGCCGCGAGGATTCGATGCGGGTGGCCATATCGGCGAGACGGAATGCGACCGCCTGGTGCTCGATGATCGCCTTGCCGAACTGCTTGCGGGTGCGCGCGTAGTCGAGCGCGTACTCGTACGCCGCGCGGGCGGCTCCGACAGCGGCGGCGCCGAGCACGACTCGCGAAATATCGAAGGTGGCCATCAGTCCGTGGAAGCCCTGGCCTTCATCGCCCAGCCGGTTGGCCTCGGGCACGAACACCTTGTCGAAGAAAATCTCCCGGCACACGATGGCCCGCTGGCCCATCTTGCGCATCGGCTGACCGAAGGTGATGCCTTCGGCATTGCGGTCGAGCAGGAACGCGGTGACGCCCGAAGAACGCTGCGTCCGATCAGTTTTGGCGAACACCACATAGAATTCGGCGGTGCCGGCGTTGGAGATCCACGCCTTCTGTCCGCTGATCGCATAGCCGCCGGAAACCCGCTCGGCGTAGGTGACGATGGATGCCGCGTCGGAGCCGGATTCCGGTTCGGTGGTGGCCAGCGCGGTCATCGGCGGGTTCGGTCCGGTCAGCGGCCCAAGCCACTGCTTCTTCTGCTCCTCGTTGCCGAGAGCGAGAATCGGGTCGGAGAAGAATCCGTTGGAGCACATCAGGTTTCCGATGCCCGGGTCACCCCAGCACAGTTCCTCCTGCACCAGGCACTGGGTGAACACATCAGTGAAGCCGCCGCCGCCGTACTCGGACGGGATCATGAAGTCGGTGATGCCGACCTCGGAGGCCTTCTGGAAGATGTCAACCGGCGTGACGACGTCGGCTTCATCCACCTCGCGCGCACGCGGGCGGATCTCCCGCACGGCGAAATCGTGGCAGAGTTCGATGATTTGGCGCTGCTCGCCGGTCAGCGGCCAAGCGGAAATGCTGGTGTTCATATGAGACTCCTTGGCTGCCCAGCTCATCGCTGGACCGAGGTTAATTCGGTGTATTCTTCGATGCCGGATCGGCCGAGTTCACGGCCCGATCCGGACGCTTTCCAGCCGCCGAACGGGGCGAGCGGATTGAACGGCGCCCCATTGATATCGACCTGTCCGGTGTCCATCCGGTCGGAGGTCGCGAGTGCCCGCTCGGCGTCGGCCGACCACACGGCGCCCGACAGTCCGTAGGGCCCGCTGTTTGCGAGTTCGATCGCGTGGTCGTCGCCGTCATGAGCGGAGACGACGAGCACGGGGCCGAAGATTTCTTCGATGACGGCCGGGTCGTCCGCCTCGAGGTGGGCCAGCACGGTCGGTGCCAGGTAGTGCCCGCGGTCCAGCCCGGCCGGTCGGCCGGGTCCGCCGGCGACCAGTCTGGCTCCGCGATCCAGCGCGCCACTCACGTGCTGCGCGACGGCAGCACGCTGACGCTCGGAAATGAGCGGGCCCATGTCGGTATCGCGCGCGGTCGGGTCGCCCACCACCAGTGCGCCCGCCGCGACGGCGGCCAGTTCCAGTGCCTCGGGCAACTGCGCCCGCGGCACCAGCAGTCGGGTCAATGCACTGCAGGTCTGCCCACTGTTGAGCATCGCGGAGGCAACCGTGCCCTGCACCGCGGCAGCGAGATCGGCGTCATCGAGGACGACGCTGGCCGATTTGCCACCTAGTTCGAGACACGCGCGGGCGAAGCGATCGGCCGCCGACAGCGCGACAGATCGCCCGACCGCGGTCGATCCGGTGAACGACACGACGTCGACCTGTGGATGCGCGACCAGTGCGGCGCCCACGGTGGTGCCCGTGCCCGGTACCAGGTTCACCACTCCGTCCGGAATACCGGCCGCCTGTACCGCATCGGCGACCAGATAGGCCGAGAGTGGGGTCAACTCAGCGGGTTTGATGACGATGGGGCACCCGGCTACGAGCGCGGCGCCGAGTTTGGCGACCAGCTGATAGAACGGGTAGTTCCACGGCGTGATCGCCGCGACCACGCCCGCTGGTTTGCGCAGCAACACCGAGTTTCCGATGTGCTGTGGCTGGAGCGCTTCCGGCGCGGCGTTCAGGAACCCCGCGAAAACGTCCAGCCCGCAATCGATGTGGGCTTGTTCGGCGATGGTCACCGGTGCGCCGACCTCGGCGACCGTCGCGGCCACCAGGTCGTCGCGGCGCTGCAGAAGTTCCGCCAGGACCGTTCGCAGCGCCGAAATCCGCGCCGCGGGAGGTACCTGCGCCCAGCCGCGCCGCGCTCGAACTGCCGCGGCTACGGCGTCGTCGACATCGGAAACCTGTGCGCTGGCGGCGGTTCCGACCGTTTCTTCGGTCGCGGGATTCTGTACTTCCACGATTTCCGCCGCGCGCCGCCAGTTGCCGTCGATGAGTACCGCGTCGCGGTCCCATATGGTGCTCATCGGGCACTCGCCCTGGAGTCGGTGTAGACCGCCTTGCCCAGCCACTGTCCGCCGTCGACAGTCAAAACCTCGCCGGTGATGTACCCGGCGCGGTCGCCGAGCAGGAAGGCGGCGGACTCGGCGACTTCTTCCGGCGTGGTGAACCGGTTGGCCGGAACACTGGAAAGCACCCGTGCCCGATCGACATCGGTTGGCCACAGTGCGGCCGAAGCGCCTTCGGTTTCGGTGGGTCCGGGCGCGATGCAATTGATGCGAACCCCGCGCGCGGCCCACTCCACAGCGAGGGTGCGGGTCATGGCCAGCACTCCGGCCTTGGCCGCGGCGCTGTGCACGGTGCCGGGATGGCCGTGCCAGGCATAGCTGGCAATGACATTGAGGATCGAGCCGCCGTGATCGAGCATGTGCCGGGCCGCCGCTGAGGTGCAGTGGAACGTGCCGTTCAAGACGATGTCGACGACGGCCTTCCACCCATTCGGCGACAGCTCCTCGGCCGGGGTGACGAAGTTGCCCGCGGCATTGTTGACGAGCAGATCGAGTCGGCCGTACCGCTCGACGATTCCATCGATGACCTGCTGGACGGCGGCGAAATCGCGGACATCCGCTGTGGCGGTGTGGATTCGGCCGTCGCCCAGCGCGGCGGTCTCCTCCAGTCCGACCGCGCGGCGACCGAGCACGGTGACGATCGCGCCACCGCGGGCCAGCCGCAGCGCGGTCGCGCGACCGATGCCAGAGCCGCCGCCGGTCACGAGTGCGACCTTGTCGGTGAAGTCCTCAGTCATTCGGGTTCTCCGTTTCTTCGATGATTAGTGCGTCGACGGCCAGCGCTCCGGCCGGTCCGACGCGTACGGGATTCAGCTCCACCTCGCTCACCCCGGGGTTGGCCGCGAGGAATCTGGAGACGGCGGCCGCGAGTGCCGCCAGTGCGGCGATATCGGTCGCCGGCCGACCACGCCAGCCGTCGAGCAGTGGGGCGCAGCGCAATCGGGCGATCATCGACCGCGCTGTCTCCTCGCTGATGGGTGCCAGCTCGACGGCGGTGTCGCGCAAGGCTTCCGCCTCGGTGCCACCTGCGCCGAGGGTGAGCACGGGGCCCAGTCCGGGATCTCGGTGTCCGCCGATCAAGACCTCGACGACATGCTCGGAGCGGTCCTGTTCTTCGACGACGTATTCGCCGTCGCCCAGGGCCGCCCGCATCCGATCGAAGGCTTCGACCAGTTCGTATGCGTCGGCAAGGCCGAGCACCACGCCGCCGTGTTCGCTCTTGTGCGCCAGCCAGCCGGCCTTCAGGACGTAGGGCGCCTGCAGCGTCTCCGCGGCGGCGACAGCCTCCAGCCGATGGCGGACGACCATGCCGGAGGGAAACGGCACACCGCAGTCGGCCAGCGCGTTGCGTGCCGCCCAATACCCCGACAGCGAAACGCCGGCCGGTACACCGAGTTCGGCGGGTGCGGGTGCGGTCATGGGGCGCAGCGCCACCATCCCGGCCACTGTCCGGACGGTCGCATCGATGTCCTCGAAGACCGGTACCCCGCCGGCCCACAAGGCGTCGGCGATGCTGGAGGAGTCGGCCATGGTGTGCACGAAGACCGGTTTGCCGTACGACGCCGACACCGCGGCGATATTCTCCGCTACTTCGCGCTCGCGTACCGCCAGGGCCGGAACATCCTCGTGGTAGCGGCCGAAATACCCGGTCAGTACCGCGGCATCGACGTCGGGATCGGACAGAACGGAGGCCAGGACATCGACGTACGTCCCCAGTTCGCGTTCGCCTGCGCCGGCCAGATCGACCGGGTTGCTGACCGCCGCGCCCGGTGGCAACAGTCCCGAAAGTTGCGTCGCGACTTCTTCTTTCACCGCGGGGACGGACAAACCTGCGGCAACGGCCCGGTCAGCGGCGACACCGCACTGTCCACCGCTGTCTCCGACGACAGCGACTCGTCTTCCGGCCGGTGATGTCGTCGCCAGGCACGCCTGGGCAATCTGTACCAGTTCCGCCGGGCTACCGGCGCGATGCACTCCGGCCCGGCGGCAGGCGGCATCGACCACATCCATCCGCGAGGTCAGTGATCCGGTATGCGATTGCGCCATCCTGCTGCTGGCAGCTCCGGCGCCGACGGTCAGCAACAGCGCCTGTTTGCCCGTCTCGCGCAGTGCCGAGAGCGTGTCGAACAATTGCTCGCCGTCGGCGAAGCTTTCCAGGTACAGCGCGATGACCTTGGTCTGGTCGTGGTCGGCGAGGTCGGCCAGCAATTCGGCTGCCGTAACGTCACTCTGATTGCCGACTGACACGAAGCGGGATACTCCGAGGCCGCGTCGCGCTCCGAGAGTCGCAATCTCCGAACCCAATTGGCCGCTCTGCGACACGATGGCCAGGGAGCCCGGCTGGAGTCGTCCCCAGCACAGCTCGAGTTCGCCGACGGCGTCGTAGATTCCGAGACTGTTGGCGCCCACCAATCGCGCTCCCGCAGCCCGGATCGCCTCGGCCAGTTCGGCCTCTTTCTCGATTCCGGCGGTGATGCCGAGAAAGCCGCGCACCCCCATCTCCAGGGCTTCTGCCACGACTCCGGCCACCTGGGCCGCGGGTACCGACAGCACGGCCAGCTCGGGCGTGGCGTCCAGCGCGGACAGGCTCGGCGCGCACGCGCTGCCGAGCAGGGTGTCGAAGCGCCGGTTCACCAGCTCGACCCGGCGGCGGTGACGACCCCGCAGCGCGCCGGATGCGAGCCAGTACCCCCACTTCGACTCGTCCGCGGACGCGCCGACGACAGCCACCGACCGCGGGTCACGGAATACCCGCAGACGCTCGTCGACGGGAATGCTCATAGTTACCTCGATTGCTAAATTTAGCTGATTCGTCAGTCAGTTAAGGTGTGATAGAACATCGTTGTCAAGTGTTTGACATCGATTGACCCGAAGGCTGATATAACTGATTCACCAGTCAGTCATCAAACTCAGGAGGTCCCGTGCAGCAGCCCACCGGCGGCGAGGCGCTTGCCGCCGCATTGGCCGACCACGGCGTCGACACCGTCTTCGGCATCCCGGGAACCCACAACCTCGGTGTGTTCTCCGCGCTCGTCGCAAACGGCGTGCGCCCGATATTGACGCGCCACGAGCAGGGAGCCGGCTACGCCGCCGACGGCTACGCCCGCACCAGCGGCCGACCGGGCGTCTGCCTCACAACCACCGGTCCGGCCATCCTCAATGCCGCTGCCGCGGCCGCGCAGGCATGGTCGGACTCCGTCCCGGTGCTGTTCATTTCACCCGGTATGCCGACCAGGCACCCGGCCCGCGGCAACGGGTTGCTGCATGAGGTCAAGGATCAGCGCGCGGCGATGGACGCGATCGTCGCCTACAGCCACCACGTCCGGTCGGTTGGCGAGATCCCCCACGCGGTGGCGGCGGCTTTCGCGGCCATGACCGCTGGACGTCCCCGGCCGGTGCACCTCGAAATACCCCTGGACCTGATCGACGCCCGCGCCGACGCCCCCGCGGTCGCGCCCACCAAGTCCGCGCCCCCGATTCCTGATGCCGGCGAACTGGCTACCGCCGCCGAGTTGCTCGCCGCGGCGCAGCGCCCGGTGATCATCGTGGGTGGTGGTGCCCGCTGGGCAAGTGAATCGGTCCGTCGGCTCGCCGAACAGCTGGGCGCTCCGGTGGTCACCAGCGCGAACGGCAAAGGCGTTCTCGACGAACAGCATCCGCTCGCGATAGGAGCCGGGTTGCATCACCCGAGCGTGCGCGCCTTGGTCGAGAATGCCGACGTGGTCCTGGCGGTCGGCACCGAACTCGCCCCGTCGGATCTGTGGAACGGCCCCTTCCACCTGTCGGGGACGACAATTCGCGTCGATATCGATCCCGCAGCGGTCATTACGAATATCGACCCGGGCGTTCGCCTGATCGGCGACGCGGCTCGGACGATCGACGCCCTGCTCGCCCTGCTGCCGGTGGACCCGCGCGTCACCACACGGGCCGCGCAGGCGCGTGACGGCCTGATTGCCGACGCTGCCGCCGAAGGTGAGCCCTACCTGGACATGCTTGCCGCGCTACGCACCGTCGTGGACGAGAAGACCATTGTCGTCGGCGATAGCACCATGGCCTGCTACTACGGGATTCTGTCCGGTCTGCGGGTGCGCCGGGCCGGTGGATTCCTCTACCCGACCGGAATGGGCACGCTCGGCTACGGCCTGCCCGCCGCCATCGGTGCCAAACTCGCGGACCCCGACGCTCACGTGCTCGCGGTGCTGGGCGATGGCGGGGTCATGTTCACCATTGCCGAATTGGCCGGTGCCGCACAGCTCGGCCTGGCGCTGCCGGTGCTGGTCGTCGACAATGGCGGCTACGGCGAGATCCGCGACGAAATGGTCCAGCGCGGTGAGGAACCCGTCGCCGTGGCGCTGGATCGGGTCGATTTCCCCGCCGCCGCCCGTGCCATGGGCTGCTACGGCGTACCGGTCACCGCCGATACCCTCGCCGGTGCTGTCGAACAGGCGTGGGCAGCCGACCGACCGACGGTCCTGCACCTTCCGCTTCCGCCGCGGTGAATGACGGCCCGGTCCAGCGGGATCGGGCCTGCACCGTTCAGATTCGCTTATGTCCCAACGGTTTTGGGTTGGAAATGGGCTATGGCTTCCTGCTGGATCCGTTTCATTTGCGCACCCATGGCACGGCCCAAGCTCGACCGCTACGACAGCCACGCGTTGGCACACTCGGGGTTCGATGACGTTCCTCGACTACGACATCCAGCGAATCATCTACTCCGCCAACGTAATCAGATCTGCCGCAGGCGTGGACAAGTCCTCGGTCATCCAATACTTCGGGTCCAAACAGGGGCTGTTCCGGGAAGCGGTGCACTGGGACATCCCCATTGCCGAGTTGACCTTCGACGACGCGATGGAGACCACGGAGAATCGCGTCCGGGCGATGCTCGCCGCGTGGGCGGCCGACCCGAACAGCCCGATGGCCGTCCTGGTCCGTACGAGCATGACCAGCGAGGCCGCCGCCGAACTGCTACGCACCCACATCACCGCGCAGTCGGTCGACCCGATCGCCGCGAGCATCCATGCCCCCGACGCGAGACTTCGTGCCGCACTAGCCGGCGCGATGCTGATGGGTATCGCCAGCCAGCGCTACATCTTGCGGATGTCCGACTTGAAAGACGCCGACGTTGAGGACATTCTTCGACTCATCACACCATTGATACAAACACTCCTCGACCCGGACAGCGAGAAATAGCGACAGCCAGCATGCCGGCAGCGGAACCCAGTTGTTCGGCGTGTTGGATTCTGACACGCCGATGTGGTTGGAGCGCAGGCGGAACACTTAAGACAAAGACTGGAGACTTGCACGCATAGGGTCGGAGTCATCGGTGATGGCCAATCTCGTCATTCGATCCGTCCCGCCAAAATCTCACACTTTTGATGGGATTTGCCCAGATCTGATGGGACATGATGGGCGGGTACTGGAGTGCAGAGATCGTCTGTGACCAGGTGTGATGAGTTCTTCTGAGGCACACCTGGGTCGGAAGGGGATTTCGTCTATTCGACGACGCGCAGATTTGGGGCCAATTCGAGGCCATCGGGTCCCCAGAGCGCCAGAAGCTCGGGGATCTGTGGCCCACCGTTCGGCGTCGTCAGGAACCGGGACAGCCGGCTGCCGCCTTCCGCCAACGTCACCACATCCGGATGCAGGTAACGCGGGTAAACACGGCCGCTGCGCTGGTTATCGAGATGTACGGGCTGCAGCTGGACATCCTCGCCGAATTCCTGGGGATGGGTGTCACCCATGCCCGTATCGCGGATCGGGGCCGGTGCCAGCTCATGCGGGAGTCGTTGGTGGGCGGCGTCGACGACGCGGAACACGTCCTGTCCCCGGCACAGGTAGAGCAGCCCGACCATGGGCGGATCGGCGTCGCGTGCGGCGTAGAGCGCCCCGCGAAGGGCTTTGTCGGACACACCGCAGCTGTGCGGGATTTCGCGACGCGCGATATATCAGACAAGGCGAGGGCGCCGGTAGATGTCGTAGACGGTCTTGACCGGAGGGAACTCCGAGGGCAGCATCGCCCACGCGATCCACCAGTCGGGCACGACGAACACGCGGGAATACGCGATGATGACAAATGAACTCCCTGGTACAGCAATTGATCTCAGCAATCACTGCTCTACCAGGAGTTCACTCAAATCTCGAGCGTCACACACACCCAACACCGGAGTTCTCGGACGCTCACTCAGATGCACCAGACGAAACTGCCGAGGGGGAAACACCACGTAGCTGATCCGAATGATCCGTCGACCGGAGCGGTCGAGGACGACGGAGGCGCCGCGGGAGTCGAATCGGCAGTGGCTGCGGGCGCCGCGAGGACGAGCAGGGGCGCGGCAATAACAGTCGCGGCTAGGGTTTTGACGATCTTGCTAGACATTTTGCTTCCTTACAGCGAGCTTTATGACGTCCGCGTAGTAGGCCGCGCTGCCGAACTACCGGACTGGGGCTGCGAGTGCGTTAGGTGCCGAATCGACTTTGCGACACGCGATTCGCTATTTGGTGAAGTACATGATGCGTCCCGATAGGAACGCGCATTCGGACTGGCCGACAGCTGCAGCATCGACCGGACCGAACAAGACGTCATTTGGTACCGCGGAAGGCGTCAACGACAGCTTACCGCTGGCTACCAGAGATTCGGCCGGAACGAGAATATTTAGAAGATAACTTTCCTGTTTAAGTGAGCGTCTGAGAACTGTGTCTGGTGCGGGCGAGTCGGCGTGATATGACGGCGATCATGACGATGTAGACGATGGCTTCGTGGTGGTCGGGTCGGGATTCGTGGCAAAACTGGCGGCTTGGTACGACCGGTGAGCCGCTACGGAAGCTCTTCAAGGGCGCCGAGCGACTGAAGAACGACCGCAACATCGTGATTCATGGTGAGTGGACTACGGAGTGTTCGTACGAAGCCGGGTCCGAGTTCTGTAAACCGCGATCTACTATGAGTCCTCCTGGCTCATCGGGTTCGTAAGCCACCGCACCCTAACCTATTTGCGTGCGCACGTGCGGACATGTATCTCGAAGCTCGTCGGCGAGTGGTGTGCGCCTCGGGGCTTGCTCGGCCGGGTGGGCGCAGTGCACGCACGACGGTATCTGTCGGGAGATTGATTGGGCTGCAACGGCAATCGAGCCGATCGGCTACGCACGTCCCGTGCTGCGGCGGCGATCCGGTCGCGTCGATATGACCCGGGCGGACCCACCGCAGTGGACAGTTGATCATGCAGACCGCGGTCGAGCGGCGTGTCATCGACCGCGGCGAGCCCCAGATTCCCAATCGATAGTTGATCGAAATCAGTCCCACGCGGTAGTGGGCAAATGCGTTGCCCGCATGCATTTTCCGCGCGTTCGACCCGCACACGAATGCTCTGCCGTGAATCCACACCAGGACAGGTAGATCGGATCCCGCCTGGTCCGGTGTTCGAACATCGAGGTTTCAGGTACTCATCCCAGCGATATGGTCGCTGCCGATCATGGTGAGGATCGGTGGCGGGTACGGCGCCTGTGCGTAAGTGGGCCCGTTCGTAAGCGCATCGGGCATGCCCGACCAGTGCGGAACCGGCTGGCGGCTGGAGGCGGAGCGATCTGATCGGCCACTGGTGGCATGGGGGATTCTGAGGGAACTCGGTCACGCCATCCCGGCGTCCGCGGACCTTGCTGCTGGGCAATGGAAGCAATGGGCTCCATATGACTCCGTGTCCGGAGCCGATTGTCCGCTGCTTCCGGCTGCCTTCAGGTCCGGGCTTGATCACGAGGTGGACTATCTGGATCGGGTGCGGTGCAGGAACCATCGGCCGCCGAGTGCCGCGATGACCAGGTGGGCGGCCAGACCCAAGCCTGCGACGGTGAGTCCGACCATGCTGCCCAACCAGAGGTGTGCCGCGATGCCGAGGATGATCAGCGGCAGCGCGATGACCCGGACCGCGCCGATGGCTCGGGCGGTTGGGTGTCTCATCCGGCCGCGCCCGGCTTGACGGCGGTGACATATCGGATCCACGGGTGCAGATCTCCCAAGGTGATCTGCTCGAAGCCTGCGTCGGCGATCATCGGTTCGAGCAGGTGGATCGGATTGTGTTCCATGGCCGGACCGGTCAGTGCGCCGACGAGATGCCTGCCGATCCGATTCGCCGGTGGCCGGAATTCGCCGATCAGCAGTTGCCCGCCCGGTCGCAGCACCCGCCGCATCTCCGTCAACGCCGTCGGGCGCAGATCCTCGGGCAGGTGGTGCAGCATCAAGCAGTTGGCCACCACGTCGAACGAATCATCTTCGGCGGTAAGCGATTCGGCGACGCCGACGGTGTAGGTGCAGTTCGAGTCGGTGGTGATCCGGCGGGCGTGGTCGAGTACCGCCGCGGATGGATCGAGGCCGACCACCGTTCCCGAGCTGACGACTGCGGCGAGGCGGCGAGTGAGATAGCCGGTGCCGCAACCGATGTCGAGGACCCGATCGCCTGGGCCGGCACCGCTCAGTTCGGCGAGGCGGCGGTACACGCGGTCACGCCGTCCGCCGAAGAATGCCGCGCCGAAAACGTCATAGCTGCGTCCGTGATCGATGGTGAGTCCGGCGGTGCCGGGGTTGTGGTTGTGATTCAGCAGATGTCCGAGGCCCATGGCTCTCTCCTTAACTTAGTGCCGACTAAGATACCTTTAACTTAGTCCCCGCTAAGTTAATGTGCAAGGGTGGATACGATAGGGCCATGGTTCGCGCATCCTCGACTCCGGCAGATCCGCGGCGCACTCGCCTCAGTGCTGCCGACCGGCGTGCGTCGATCATCGACGCCGCCACCGTGGTGTTCGCCGAGTCGGGATTCCAGCGCAGCACCATGGCCCAGATCGCAGCACGGCTGGGCGTCACCGAGCCTGTGCTTTTTCAGAACTTCGGCTCCAAGACGGGCCTCTACGCTGCCGTCGTGGCACATGCCTCTGGGCAGATGTCCGCCATGATGCGCGCCTTTGCCGCCGAAACGGATTCGATTGCCGGACTTCTGGCGCATCTGCTCAGCCCTGGCCACATCGACGAATTGCACGCCCCCGGTTCGCTCGGGGTGATCTTCGCCGACGCGATGACCCTGACCGCCGAACCCGCCGTCGAACAAGCCGTGCGCCAGCAAGTGAGCGAACTCGCCGACGTCCTGGCCGAGGTGGTGATCCAAGGGCAGCGGGCAGGTGAGCTGCGCTCGGATCTCGACCCGGCCGCAGCCGCCTGGCTGGTCCTGTCCTTCCTGGCGGCCCATCGCTTCCGCAGTGCGGTCATGCCGGACCGGCAGCGCCTCGAAGACCGCATCGGCGCCATGACGCTGCGCACATTGGTGGAACCGAGGCATCAGCGACCGGGTGCAGGCGATGGCTAACCCGGCGCGGTACCGGACCGAACGGGGAGAGATCGATGGGTGGCGGCACCGACTTCCGTGTTCAACGCTGTCCGTGCTGGTTAGGGGTGATATCGAGCGTGCCTAGAACGTGCCAAGAGGGGCGGATACGAGGCGGACCGGGCAATACGTGCCGGACGTTGAAAAACCTTTGACCTGGACGGGAGAGCACCAGCTGGACACCCTGGGGCGACTACCGGTTCCCTGGGGGTCAAGTGGTCGCAGGTTCAAATCCTGTCATCCCGACCAGGTCAGAGGCGGTTTTCCGCTCTCTGCTCGACATTTTCAAACCCTCCAGCGTGCCTAGAGGTAGGCAAGCGGGCCTTTCGCCTGAAAGGTACGCAGCTCATATTGTTCGAGGAAATCTTCGGGGCTCTGCCGCTGGGGATGCTTTGGGAGACGCATCCGGTACGTGACATGGAGCGCACGAGACGCTTTGTGGGAAGAGAATTTCAGTCGGCTCCTTGACTACGTTGAAAGCAATGGGGATGCCCTAGTCCCGAAGAGGTACACATTTGAGGGAGACCGTCTCGGTGCATGGGTCATGTGGCAACGCAAGAACTATGCGAAGGGGGTTCCTGATACCTCCCGCGCACGCCGACTCCAGGGCCTGCAAGGCTGGATGTGGAACGCGCGGTGAGCGCGTTTGCCGACTGGCCGATTTGAACTGGATGGGGCGGCACACTCATAGCCAGCTCCCCAGCGACCAGAATGCCTGACCCGTCGGAAGGTCACTGGTTCGAGCTCAGGAGGCGTCCATCGGCGCGCAACGCCCAGGCCGCCGTCCTCAGGCTGCTGCACCCAACAAACCGTGCCTCTACCTGGCCTTCACTGCCGTGCTGCCGACACTGCGTCTGGTGCTGTCGATCGTCGTGCCTGCTGTCATCACCTACCGCGCGGTCGCCTTCGTGGTCGCATTCTTCCTTGCCCAGGGCTCCGCGCAACGATGAGCGACCCCGAAGAAGCTAGGTCGGGGTGGATACGACCTTCCAGCCGGACGGGACTGTCCGAGTCGCGCAACCGGCCCCTGTTCGCGGAGATCGAGAGTGACTGTGCGGCCGCGGCTTTCCCGCGGCGAGCGTTAGTTATCCGGGTCCGTGCCGACTGCGGCGGGTGTTTGGACCGCCGAGATCGGCTCGCATTCACTTCGAGGGGCGGGCGATAGTCGGGTGCGAAACGCATTCCGGGGGAAGCGGCGTCGCGCGGCTGTCGTGCCCGTGGTTGCATGTGGGTGCGCAGGACGAGGTGGAGGACTATGGGATACGACTGCACATTGCATCTGGTGGACGAAGGCGCGATCCGGGAGCAGTTCGTGCCCCGGCTGCTCGGAAGTTCCACCGGGCCGACAGCGTTGGATCGAGTGCATCCAGGCGCTGAGGACCTCTGGCGGCAGGTGCGGGAGCTGCTGCTCGGAGAGGACGGGCGGGCCGCGGCGGAGGCCGTGTCCGTTGCGGCGGTCATGTTCAGCGCTTCGATGCTGCCGTACCGGTACGAGCGAGGACTGGCGCTGAGCCTCGCGTTCGAAGCGGGGCGGGTGTTCCAGGACGCGGTGTTCGTACCGAAGGCCGCGTACGAGCCGGACGGGCTGTTCACCGAAGTCGTTGCGGCGCATCCGCAACTGGGTGGGCGGTTCTCGTCGGGATGGTTCAGTGGGAATTATTCGACGGGCCTGTATGTGCCCGCCGATCATGTCGCGGAGGTGCTGGCGTGGGTACAAGAGCAGCTCGCACCATTGCCGAAAGGCGAGCAGCGGAAGTACCGGGGGATCGTGGCGACCCTGCGGGCGGCGGTCGACCGCAAGCTGGGGTATTGGGAGGCAACCGATCTCGCGGTGCCCGCGGCAGGTGAGTTCCCGGGAGATCCGGAGCTGATGTGGGCGCAGTACCTGGGCAACGACGGAACTCCGGCCGCCGCGGTGGAGACCGCGCCGTCCTCGCCGATCGCGAGCGTGCTCGATGACATCGTCGACGGATTCCTGCTGTCGCACAGCGCCGGCAAGACTCCGCGGGTGGAATTGTGGAATCTCGAGGCATGGCCGCCGCGTTTGTCGCTGCAGCGCAACGAATTCTGGGTGGCGGCGGCACGGTCCCCCACCGGCGGATGGCTCGCGAACTCCACCGTCGACACGAAGGCGCGCCCGCGCGTGTTCGGGCCGATCCTGGTGGACGGCGCAGAGGATGCGCCACGAGTACTGCCGGCCAAGGGGCCGAGCGAGGCCGACATCTACCCGCACGAGTGCTACTTCCTCGGCGCACGTCCCGTGGTGTTGCACGAGGTGAAGACGCACCTGCTGAGATTCGGTGGCCTGAATGTCGGTGACCCGCTGCCCGGCCCGCTATGGCTCATGGAATCCGGTGCGTGGGAGCAGGTTCCGGGCATCCCGGATGCGGCCGTGGTGAAGAGCGTGCTCGGCGACGCCGCGCGTCCGATGACCGGGGCCGCACGGCTGGCGGACGGCAGCACCGTGTTGGTGTGGGACGGAAATGGCTACGAACTCGACGCGGCGGGCACCGGCTGCGTCCGCGCCTTCGAGATGGGCGCACAGCGCTCGTTCGTCGAGTTCACCTCGGTGCCCGCGGGGGACGACGGATTCTTCTATCTGTCCGATCGCGACCTGTACGAGATCCATCGGGGTGCTACACCGATCCGGCATGTTGAAGCGTGGACGAATGTGATGGCTGTGCGTCCGGGACCAGACGGCGGTCTGCTGCTGAAGTTCGGTGGCAACGACGAGGGTGACGTCGGGGTGCTCTACTTCCCGGAGAACGGCACGTATATCCCGGTGCCGCCGGAGATGTTCGACGGCAGGTCCAGCTACTCGGCCCTGTACTGGAGCCAGGCGGCCGATCGAATCGTGGTGGTCAGCGGCGGTTTTGTCGCCGTTCCTGTGGAAGTTGTTCTGGCACAGCAGAAATCGGCGGTGCCGGAGTAACTGCGATCCTCGGTTCGTACAACTCACCTATCGCGCGGTAGCCGACCGCGCTCTGCGAGATCGCGAAGGGTTGGATGCTAGTAGATCGTGGCTATGATCAGCCTCGCAGTTGCAGGCATGCTACTGATTGCCGTGGGGGCACAATACTGGGCGGTCATCGGCCCGATGGGCCGCTGGGTCAGTGCCTTATTCGGCTTCATCGTAGGTGTATTGACCAGCCCGATCGGCCACCTGTTGGCGTGGCTTCGAGCTCGCCGCCGCTTGTAGGCGAAGCTCGGTGGCCGCTTCTTCGACATTCCTAAACCTTCTCGGTGGCCGCTGGCGCCGACGCCTTACAAGCCCGGCAAGGTCGACATCTGGATTACCGCAGTTGTTGGCACCGCTGATCGCCGCGCCCGGATCGGGCGCGTGTTCGATGACCGCTGCCGTCACCGGGGATTGCGCGCCTCGGGCGTTGAGCCGCGCCACTTGCCCAGCGAACAGGCTGTGCTGAGAGGCCTGTATCTGGTGACCCGATCGCTGGAACCCACCGGGCGTGGTCGGGCACGATGGGCGATGCGATCGAAACGGCGTTGAACGCCTTCGCCATCGCCTTCGAAGGCCAGACACCTCTGACCGGACACCAACCAACACCGAGACCGGATCCACCGTTGATCCGAAACTCCCAGCCGCCGCAGCTTGACAGTTAGCGGAATCGGAGGTCTCTATGTCAAGAGGTGGTTGGGAGTTCGGCGTTAGGCTGGATGTTGGTATGTGCGATGAGCGTGCGAGCAGGTCGATGAGATGATGCCGGCGTAGGCCGAAAGGGGAGAGGCCCGGAGAAGCTGGTACTCGGCTACCGTGCGTTCTAGTTCGGCGGGAAGACGTCAGGGCTAGGCCATCGGGCGTGGTCTGTGTGGCAGCCGGTTTCTTTCGTCATGCGTTGCTGCGTCAACGCATGACAGCCGAGACGACCACCAAGGTCATTACAGGTCAGCCTTATAGCGTGGGCGCCCCCTCCGTCGCCTGGCAACTGCGACGTCGGCGGAAATCAGCAGTTCACCACGGGTTGCCATCGGTGTCGATGCTGTTCGAATCGCCCTGGGGGCACTAGGAAGCCGCAGCTGGCGAGCCATCTTCCGGCTCATCGTTGATCAATTCGCTGGTCGGAGTCCGCAGTGAGTCCGCAGCCTCTCCGTCTTCGTGGCTGTGTGCGTGTGGGGGTAAGGCCGCGGTGGATCGCCATCGAATCGCTACGCGCACAGGCGATTCCTGCGCAACCAAGTTCCGGGACGGCTCAATTGACCATCTCGACGGTCATCCGCTATACGAGGCAATGCCATTTGTTTCGCCAGTGCCGGGCGCTTGGAGGCTGGCAGTGGGGGTGTGTGTACAGACGAGCAGCATTTCGGCGGGTTCGCCGCCGGTATTGCGGATGCTGTGGGGGAGGCGTGCTGGGAAGTGGAGTGCATCGCCACGGGAGAGGGGGACCGTGTCGGTGTGGACGGTGAAGTCCACGGTACCGGCGAGTACGTAGAGCCATTCCTCCCCGGCGTGCCGGGCCTCGGGCGCCGATGAGTGGGGGTCCAGTGTGAGGAGTAGGGCCTCGAGCCCGGGGAAATATCCACTCAGGGTGGACAGTTGGCCGCCGGCGATCTGCCTGGATACCCGTTCTCCGCTGCGGGCGAGGTGATATGCGGTGGTTGGCTCGTCCTCGACGAGTTCGCTCAGTGTGACCCCGAAGGCGCGGGCCAGTTCGATGAGTGTTCCCAAGGAGGGCTGGCGGGCGGCCGACTCTATTCTGGACAGCTGGGTGGTGGATAGATCGACGCGACCGGCGAGGTTTGCCAGGGTCCACCCCCGTTCGCCGCGCAACTCGGCGATCCGTCGTCCAATCCACCCGGCATCTATTACGCGCTCTGACATACGACAAATCTAGCCCAAAAATCCCCGACGTGTTGCCACATGGGCAACTTGATTTACCTCTGGGGTTGACAACCGTCGGCTGACATCCGATGCTTGTCGCACACCGCCGATAACGGATCCGGCGGCTAGTGCGAGAGGTTCGACCATGGCCGCAGGTTAAGCGAAACCGACTGCGCCCCTGATTGATTCGAGATGCGCAATGGTGCGCACACCGGCATCGAACTTCGACGCCTGATCCCGGAACTGCCGCACCCGAGTCTGCGGCCGAGAGACGTCACCACCTTGTTCACCGTCGTCGGCAACGCCGACGAACCCCAACGACTGCGGCGCTGAGGCGCGAACATCACCACGCCCCCACACCGGAAGTCGGGCGGCGAGTGGCGGCCGCGGCTCACCGACCACAACGGCGTGCCACTCGTCGACTGGACCCCGCCATCGGGGCCTGAACTACCACCTACCTGAACCCCACCGAACGCGCCCCGCGCGTGCGGCGGCCCATCGCGCCCCGGCCACGGTGCGCATTACCGAAGAGATTTCCCGTGGAAGTGTTATCTAGACCGAATCATCAAGCGTCCCAAGGGCGTAACCCGCAGCGCTGGTGGATCCTGGTCGTGCTGTGCCTGAGTGCGCTCGTCCTGGTAGTCGACAATATGGCGCTGACGGTGGCGGTTCCCTCGCTGTCTCGAGACCTGCACGCGAGCGCACAGGACATTCAGTGGATCCTCGACTCCTACATGCTCGTATTCGCCGGCCTGCTGCTCACCTCGGGCAGCCTGTCCGACCGATTCGGCCGACGCCGGGTCATGATCGTCGGCCTGGTGCTGTTCGGGTGCGCATCTCTGGGGGCGACCCTGGCCGAGACACCGATACAACTGATCCTCGCGCGCATCGTCATGGGCGTCGGCGGCGCCCTGATCATGCCCTCCACACTGTCGATCCTCATTACTGTCTTCGACGCGGAAGAACGCCGCAAGGCGATGTCGGTGTGGGGTGCGGTCAGCATGCTGGGCCTGGTGGGCAGTCCGATATTGGGCGGCGCACTGATCTCCCAGTTTTGGTGGGGCGCAATCTTTTTGATCAATGTGCCGATCGCCGTCCTGGCCGTCGTAGCCGCAGTCGTGCTGATGCCGGAATCGACGGGCCCGTGGCGGCGGCCCGACCCGCTGGGCGCCGTACTGTCGGTGGTCGGCATGACCGCGCTGGTATGGACCGTCATCGAGTTGCCCCGTTACGGCATCTACAGCCCAGCCACCCTCGCGACAGCGGCCGCCGCGGTCATCGGCCTGGTGGGGTTCGTGGTCTGGGAAACCATGACACCCGATCCGATGGTCCCGCTGAGGTTGTTCCGGGATCGTGAATTCACCGGCGGCAGTCTCGCGCTCACTCTGGTCGCGGTCGGCAACGGGGGCTTGCTGCTGGCGCTGACCCAGTATCTGCAATCGGTCCTCGGTTACTCACCGGCAACGGCCGGGCTGGCGTTCATTCCGATGGCGCTGGCGTCGCTACTGTGCAACACGCTCGGTGCGAGTGTGGGCGCCCGCCTCGGTAACCGGGCACTCACCGTGGGCGGACTGATTGTGATGGCGATCGGATCGCTGCTGCTGGCCTCACTTCGCGCCGAGAGCGGCTTCGGGATGGTCGCGATCGCGCTGTTCGTGTTCGGTGCAGGCGCCGGCTTCGCCATGCCCGCGGCGGTCTCGGCATTGATGGGCGCGGTTCCCGCCGAACAGGCCGGTGTTGGTTCCGCCCTCAACGGCACCCTGTCGCAGGCCGGGGCCGCGCTGGGCGTGGCGATTCTGGGCAGCATTTTGTCGAGACGGTTCACCGCCGGTATGCCCGAGTCGGCGCCCGTGCCGGCACGGCATTCGATCGGTGACGCACTCGCCACAGCCGCCCACACTGGCAACGAAGCTTTGGCCGCCGCCGCCCGCCACGCGTTTACCACCGCCATGTCGGCGTGCTTCCTGGCCGGCGCTGCTGGGATCGCCGTCGCCGCGACCCTCGCGCTGGTTCTGCTCCGCGGCCGTACCTCAGCCGCCGCTCTGACCGACGACATCGATACGACTGCCGGTATCGGCCGCGCCGAACAGACCCCAAGCCGGGTCTTCTGATCCGCCACCCCAATTCACCCCCCACTGCACACCCAACAGATGAAGGAACAGATTGTCATGACGAACAACAGCATGCCCACGACCGCTGCGGCTTGGTCCGGGATGGTGGCGGTGGAGGACACCGCGCTGGCGGTGACCGACACCGGCGGGGCGGGGCAGGCGATCATCTACATGAACGGCGCCTACGCCAACCAGAAGCCGTGGAAGCCACTGATCGCCGAACTCGGTGCCGGCTACCGCCACATCACCTACGACAAGCGGGCCCGCGGCAAGTCCAAGACCTCCACCGATTACTCGTTCGAAGCGTGCCTGCGGGACGTCGATGCCGTCCTGGCCGCCCGCGGAGTCCAGCGCGCGATCCTGGTCGGCTGGTCCTACGGGGCGACCCTGGCCGCGCATTGGGCCGAACGCAACCCCGACCGCACCGTCGGTATGGTCGCCGTCGACGGTGCGATGCCCTACGGCCTTATCGGAGACGAAGGCCGAGAACACATCCGCAAGCTGTTCCACAAGATGTGCTGGCTGTTCCCGATCTGCCGGCCCCTCGGTTTGGCCGCGAAAATGTCGGTCGGCGAACACACCGACGTCGCCATCGAAATCAACCAGATCTGCGCCGAGATGGCCCCCACCCTCAACCGCATCATTCGCCCCGTGCGCTATGTCCTGGCCTCGGGCTCCAACCTCGGGGGCAGCGAAGAAGAAATGGCCGCCGCCCGCGCCTCACTCGACCCTGTCCTGGCCACCAACCCGCACCTGAGCATCCACGCCCAAGTCCCCAGCAACCACTCCAACATCCTGCGCAAAGACTTCCGCGCTATCGCCGACGCCGTCGGTGAGACTGCCGCGGTCCAGGACCTGGCGGGTTCGTCGAGCCGATGACCGCCGGGCCGCCCGTTCAATCGAACTTCACCACAATCGATCCCAAGGAGTACACCACCATGTCCATCACCCTGACCGACCAGGACAAGACCACTCTGCGCACCGCCGCCTACGGCGCCGTGTCGCTGATTGCCTCCGCTGATGCCACCGGCGAGCCGGGCAAGGTCGCCACGAACGGTTCCATAGCCCTGTCCTCTGCGACCGGCCCAATCGGGCACGTGCTCGCCGCGAAGTCCAAGGACATCAAACTGGAGGGCAAGTCCGTCGCCGAACTCGCCGACCAGGTGCTGCCGGCCCTGACCGCCGCCATAGGCCTGCTGAAGAAGCAGGATCCCGCCGAGGCCGACAACTTCCGCGGCACCGTCCTCGTCGCTATCGAAGCCGCCACCCAGGCTCGCAAGGGCGAGTCCACCCCCACTCTGGCCGAGATGACCCGCAAGATCACCGCGGCTCTCGACGCCGCCGTGTAGATCGGCCACGAACTCCAGTGACACGGCGAACACGAAGGCCGTTGGGCCTGCACCAAATCGAATACCATATGCAAGGAGATTTCTGATGGTACAAAGCAACAGCGGCTTCTCCGAACAAGGGCTGCGCAGAATTCGCGACGTCCTGGCACGGCATGTCGAGTCCAAGAAGATTCCCGGGCTCGTCGCCCTGGTCAGCCGAGGCGGTGAGACACACGTCGAAGCGCTCGGGACGATGCGCGCCGAGGGTGGCGTGCCGATGCGCCGGGACGCGATCTTCCGGATGGCGTCCACGTCCAAGCCGGTGACGATGGCGGGGGCGATGGTGCTGCTCGATGAGTGCCGGCTGCGGTTGGACGACCCGGTGGATCGGTGGCTGCCCGAGCTCGCCGACCGGCAGGTGCTGAAGCGAGCCGACGGCCCGCTGGACGAGACCGTGCCGGCGCAGCGGCCGATCACCGTGCGGGACTTGCTGTCCTCCACCTTCGGGCTCGGGGTGGATCTCACGTTGATGGGGTCGCCGATCATGGATGTGGTGCTGGAGCGCGCCAACTACAGCCCGGAAGCGGGGTCGGCGCCGGATCTGGACAAGTGGATGAGCCGGCTCGGTGAGTTGCCGCTGTGCTACCAGCCCGGCGAGCGGTGGCAGTACGACCTCAGCAACGATGTGATGGGTGTGCTGGTCGCCAGGGTCTCGGGTCAGTCGCTCGATGCGTTTCTGCGCGACCGCATCTTCGATCCGCTGGGTATGACCGACACCGGCTTCCACGTGCCCGCCGACAAGATCGACCGGTTGCCACCCAGCTACGCCCCGGACCCGCAGACTGGGGAGTTCATCGTGTGGGACGAGGCGGCGGACGGAAGGTTCGCCCAGCCTCCGGCGTTCCAGCATGGCGGCGGTGGCCTGGTCTCCACCGCCGACGACTACAACGCCTACTTCCAGATGCTGCTGAACAAGGGAATGCACGGCTCCGAACGGATCCTGTCCCGGTCCGCCGTCGAGCTGATGACCACCAATCGCCTCACGCCCGAACAGCAGGCCGAGCGAAATACCCTGGCCAAGAACAACGTCCATCTGTCCTTCGGTCAAGGGCAGCAGGGCGGCTGGGGCTTCGGGATGGCGGTGCGCACCTTCCGTGGCGACTACGCCTCCCTCGGCCAGTTCGGCTGGGACGGCGGCACCGGCACCACGGCCTACGCAGACCCGGAAGAACAGCTCACCGGAATTCTGCTCACCCAGGTAGGGTTGTCGATCCCGGATCCGGCGTGGCTCATCCACGACTTCTGGACCACGGTCTACCAGGCACTCGACAACTGACAGGCCCCAACGGCCGCCCGCTAAGTGACGATCATCTGGCCCGCGACAATAAACCCCGGTCGCGGGTCACCCGGCCCGATCCCTCGGGTGACGCTGCGGGGTGCTGGGCCCCACGGCGGGACAATGCCTGGGCGGCCAGGATTCCGATCAGACAGAAAACCGCAACATAGGCGGCGATTGCCATGCTGTTGACATGCATGACGAGCCACGTCGCGACGAACGGGGCGGGGCCGCCGCCGATGACGCCGGCGAGGTTGAACCCGAGAGATGCTCCGCTGTAGCGGATTTCGGGTGGGAAACTGCCCGTGATCAGCACCGGTTCCACGGCTATCATCGCGGCGCACGGCACCAGCGACAATACGATCATGATCGGGGCGCCGACAGCGGATCCGGAATCGAGGATCCTGAAGTAGGCGAAGGTGAACAACGCCACGGCGACCGCACCGGCCATGAAGACGTGCCTATGTCCGGCGCGGTCGCCGTACCGCGCGATGACCGGCATCGTCAGCGCCGCGATCACCGCTGCGAGCGATACCAGCAGCAGCAGGGTATTGCGGTCGTAGGAAAGCGTCCGCGTTCCATAGGAAAGGATAAAGGTGATGAAGATATAGACCGGAATCATCTCCGCGCTCTTGAGCAGCGCGGTCAGTACGATCTCCGGCGTCGACTCGCGAACCATCCGAATCAGCGGAGCCCTGGCGATCCGACCGGAGTGTTCGAGTTCGCGGAACTCCTCGGTTTCCGGCACACGATGGCGGATCCACAGACCTACGCCAACAAGAACGATGCTCGCTAGAAAGGGGATGCGCCACCCCCAGGTCATGAAGTCCGCTGTCGACATCCCCAGTCCCACAGCCAGAAAGGCGAGGTTGGCGACGCCGACTCCAAATATGCTCATTGCCTGCGGAAAGCTGGCCCGAAACCCCCTGCCGCCCCGGGAACCCGATTCCGTGGCAAGCAGGATCGCACCACCCCACTCGCCACCCACCCCGATTCCCTGCAGGGAACGCAGAATTATCAGCAGAATCGGACCCACGACACCGGCCGATTCGTAACTGGGCACCAGCCCGATCCCGACCGTTCCGATGCCCATCAGGATGATCGTCGCGAGCAGGGACTTCTTGCGCCCGAAGCGATCTCCCACGTGACCGAAGATCGCGGCCCCCATGGGGCGTACGAGAAATCCGACGAAGTAGGTGGAGAAGGCCAGCAGGATCCCGGTGACCGGGCTCGCATGTGGAAAGAAGAGGCGCGGGAAGACGAGCGCCGCCGCGGCGCCGTACAGCATGAAGTCGTACCACTCGATAGCCGCTCCGGCCGTGCTGGCGATAACTGAGCGTTTGATGTCGTTCTGAATCATTGTTTTTGGAACAGTAGCTGGGTGGGGTTCGCCGCGCACGCCACAACCCTCGTGACCGCCGCATACCACGCACGTTCGTGGCTCGTCGAACCCCGCCTTACCAGGGACCGCAGGTGACGGCTGAGCCGCTTTTCGGAGGGCCCTTCGCAGTGGATGGTTTGCTGGCAGTTCAGCACTCTAGGGTGCGCAGGTTCGCTGCGCAGACGCCAGCGCACTCCGAGGCGTCGGCTGCAACGGAATCTGAGTTGGCCATGCAGGAGCCGGTGCCTGAGTGATCCGCACGTTCAGCGCCATGCCGCTGCCTCATGATCAACGAGACCGGACAAGGAAGGCGATCACAGCGGAAAATCGGCTTTGACAATCAGTTGTCCCGAAAGAATCCGCTGGTCGGCGCGGTTCCCATCTATAGGTAATCCTGCCGATGACACAAACCTGCGACCCGCCTGTCCAGATCATCGCGGATCGGCCAGCCACTTCGGCGGGTCTTGTATCGCCGGGGAATTGCGATATCGGCCGAAATCGCCAGTTCACCGCTTGTGTGCGGCGGCCCGATCGGCACCAGCGACACCGACCTGATCAGGGTCGCCGGTGCCCGCTGGGCGGTCGAGGGCTGCTTCCAGACCGCCAAAACCGAGGTCGGGCTCGACCAATACCAGGTCCGCCGCTACGACGCCTGGTACCCGCACATCACCCTGGCCATGCTCGCGCACACCTATCTCGCTGTCACCGCCGCTATCTCCCCAAAAGCATTGGCAGCGGCCTCATTCCACTCACGCTCGGTGAAATCAAGCGTCTCCTGGCACACCTGATCACCCCGATCCCGAACCTCACCACCGTGCGCCGCTGGTCGATCTGGCGACGAAGACATCAACACCGCGCTAAACAGGCCCACTACCAGCGAAGACAGGCGCAACATCACGAACTGCGGCTGGAGTACTAGTACTCCAGCAGCACTTAGTTATATAAGGAGTGTCGTCGCTGGTAGTGGGCTTGTTTGGCCCGGTATTGGTGGCGTCGGCGCCAGATCGACCAGTGCCAGATCTGTTCGAGGGTCTTGGTAGTGGTGATCAGGTGTGCCAGAAGACGTCGGACTTCACCGAATGTGAGTGAGATGAGGCCGCTGCCAACACTTTTGGGGAGATAGCGGCGGTGACTGCGAGGTAGGTGTGGGCGAGCATCGCGAGGGTGATGTGCGGGTACCAGGCGTCGTAGCGGCGGACCTGGTATTGGTCGAGCCCGACCTCGGTCTTGGCGGTTTGGAAGCAGTCCTCCACGGCCCAACGTGCCCCGGCCACTCGGATCAGTTCGTCGTCGGTGGTGCCGGTAGGTGCGCAGCACAGGTGGTAGGCGATTTCCAGCTCACCTTTAGTGTTCGGTGTCAAGGCGCGCCGCGCCAGCACCCAGCGGATCCAGCCCGGCGCGGTGGTGTCGTGGTAGGTGGGAAGGGTGGCCACGGCCCAGTCGAACAGGCGTGGCCCCTTGGCGCCCTCGCCGCAGCTTCGGCGTTTCCACGCCTGTGAAGGTGCTTGTGCGACAAGGTAATCCGCGCGCGTGCTGCCCGCGGTGACGGGGATGGCCTGACTGCACGGCACCGCCACCACATAGCCGATGCGGCGGTTTTCGAGCCAGGACCGGAACTTCGAGTCCCCGCCGTATGCCTCATCGGCGGTCACCCACCGCGCCGGCACCCCGGCATCGAGCGCGCGAGCGAGCATCTGCTTCGCCAATGTTGCCTTGGTGGCGAACTCGACTTCGTCGGGTACGCCGGCCGTACGGCAGCGTTGCCGGTCCTCGGTCCACGACTTGGGCAGATACAACTCCCCGTCGATCAGCGTGCGCCCTTTTCCGGTGGTGTAAGCACAGAA
The DNA here is from genome assembly GCF_045208035.1 of Nocardia sp. NBC_01009. Taxonomy (NCBI): domain Bacteria; kingdom Bacillati; phylum Actinomycetota; class Actinomycetes; order Mycobacteriales; family Nocardiaceae; genus Nocardia; species Nocardia sp. NBC_01009. The sequence goes on from NZ_CP108695.1 coordinate 4,056,984, forward strand.
CACACCCAGCTGACAGTTCTCGATCCGCCCTGCCGTTCCGGAGTATTGGCGTTGCACCCCAACCGATTTCACGCCCTTCTTGAGGAAACCCGTCTCGTCCACGACTAGCACGCCATCCCGATCGCCGAGGTGCTCGACGGCATACGCGCGCACATCATCACGCACCCCGCCGACATCCCACGCCGCTCTGTTCAGCAGCCGCTGCATCCCGTCCGGAGTCCCGTCACCAGCGGCTTCGGCCAACGTCCACCCATTCTTACCCGCCAACGGCGCCAGCAGCCCCCGCACATACGCCCGCGCCCGCAACCTCGGCTCGGCCCGATAAAACCGCCCCGCCACCCGCCCGAACAGATCATCCAGCCCAGCCACCCACGCAGCCAGATCCTCATCGATCACCACAACGAAAGAGGTTACCGCACAATATAACTAAGTGCTGCTGGAGTACTAGGTCGCCAAGTTGGGCTGGGCGCGCCGCAGGCCTGCGACCCAACCGCCTGCCGCGATCAGTGGCCACAGTCAAGTGGTCGGGTTGCGGGGGATGGCACCGCGGGCGGTAGCCGGGACGATCAGGGACGCAGTCGATTTCATACCGCGATGCTTGGGCTCGACCATTTTGTGCATCGCGCCGATCCTCAGGTTTGGTCGCAGTGACTGTGCTCGCCGAATGGGTCGATACCGCGAGGTTCGACGCCGCAGCCGCGTGGCGCGCTCGTCCAGCCCGCGGGTCGACGCCGCCGTCATTCGGGTTGGCCGAAGGGTTGTTCCTCGCGCTGGTTGGCCGTGCCGCACTGGGTCGCACCCGGGGGTGAGCTTATCGGCCTCTCGCGCAGCGCAGCCGTTTGGATGGGGTTCCGGTAGTAATCGCCGAAACAACGGATATGACGGTTTCCCCTGGTAGAGGACGGTTTTCGCATTCGGGCAACCGCCCCGGCGTAGCCCGGAACCGCTCGAGCCACCTGACCAGGCGCTACCCGAAACGTCGTTGCTCTTGCGCCATTACTGCCGGAACCCCTGACTTTCACCGGCCGGCACCTCTCGCCGCCACAGGTAGCTTGCGTCATCACTATTCAGTGTTACTATCTACTAGTAGTCAGTAGCACTGAGTAGCAAGAGGAGGTGATCCGTGGGCAAGCAGATAACGGAGATGCTCAAAGGCACCCTGGAGGGCATCGTCCTGGCGATTTTGTCCGTGCGGTCCGCGTACGGCTACGAGATCACGGCATGGCTGCGGGAGCAGGGCTTCTCCGACATCGCCGAAGGCACCATCTACGCCCTGCTCGTCAGGATCGAGAAAAGGGAACTGGTCGACGTGGAGAAGGTCCCGTCGGAGAAGGGGCCGCCGCGCAAGGTGTATTCCCTCAACGCCCAGGGACGGGAATATCTCGACGAGTTCTGGAGGACCTGGAGCTTCCTCTCGCAACGGCTCGAACAGCTCCACGAAGGAGACAAATAATCATGTTCATCGAAAAGGTGATCGGCGACCTCGGCGACAAGAAGCGGTGGCGGCAGTACAAGGCGCGCAAACAGCAGCTTCCCGAGAGCTATCGCACGGCGGTCGATGCTTTCGAGCGGTACCTGATGGTCCTCGGGCCTGGGGGCGGCAGTGCGATTTTCGAGGACCTCATCGATCTGTTCGAGCAGAGCGCGGCGGACCGAACCCCGATCCGCGAGGTCGTCGGGGAGGACCCTGTCGAGTTCATCGAGGCGTTCGCGCGGAACTACCAGGAGGACTCGTGGAAAAACCGCGAGCGGGAGCGGCTGAACAGCGCCATCGAGCGCGCCGCCGGAGAGGGAAGGTAGGGCCGTTCGATGACGACACAGCATGCTCCGGCGATCCATGTGCAGGGCCTGGAGAAGTCCTACAAGGATCTGCATGTGCTGCGTGGCGTGGACTTCGACGTGGCGCGGGGCAGTATCTTTGCCCTGCTCGGCTCGAACGGCGCAGGCAAAACCACCGTCGTGAAGATCCTGTCCACGCTGCTGAAAGCCGACGCCGGGACGGCGACGGTGAATGGCTTCGACGTCGCCACGCACCCGGCGAACGTGCGGGAGTCCTTCAGCCTCACCGGACAGTTCGCCGCCGTCGACGAAATCCTCAGCGGGCGGGAGAATCTCGTGCTGGTCGCCCACTTGCGGCGCGTCGAGGACCCGGGCACGATCGCCGATGACCTGCTCGAACGTTTCTCACTGACCGACGCGGCCACGCGGAAGGTGTCGACGTACTCGGGCGGCATGCGCCGCCGCCTCGACATCGCCATGAGCCTCATCGGGAACCCGCCGGTCATCTTCCTCGACGAGCCGACGACCGGGCTCGACCCCCAGGCGCGCATCGAGGTGTGGAAGGCCGTCAAGGCACTCGCCGAGCACGGCACCACGGTGCTGCTCACAACGCAGTATCTGGACGAAGCCGAACAACTCGCCGACCGGATCGCGATCCTGCACAAGGGCCGAATCATCGTGAACGGCACCCTCGCCGAACTCAAGCAACTGCACCCACCGACCAAGGTCGAATACGTCGAGAAGCAGCCGACCCTCGAGGAGGTCTTCCTCGCCCTCGTCGGTGACGAAGGCAATGACGGCGACACCGGCAATGCCGCAGCCCCGGCATCGACGAGTAAGGGACAACGATGACCACGCAATTCTTCGGCGACACCGGCTACCTGTTGGGACGGTCCCTGCGCCACATCATGCGCAGCCCGGACACCATCATCACGACCGCGATCACACCGATCGCCATGATGCTGCTGTTCGTCTACATATTCGGCGGAGCGATCGACACAGGGACGGATTCGTATGTGACCTACCTGCTGCCCGGAATTCTGCTCATCACCATTGCTTCGGGCATCGCCTACACCGCATTCCGGCTCTTCCTGGATATGAAGAACGGCATCGTCGAGCGATTCCAGTCCATGCCGATCGCGCGATCGTCCATCCTGTGGGCGCACGTGTTGACCTCGTTGGTCGCCAACCTGATCTCGCTGGTGGTCGTCGTGCTCGTCGCCCTGCTCATGGGCTTCCGCTCCGGCGCGGGAGTGCTGGCGTGGCTCGCGGTCGCCGGCATCCTGGCCCTGGTCACCCTGGCGTTGACATGGCTGGCCGTCATCCCCGGACTGACCGCGAAGTCCCCGGACGGTGCGAGCGGATTCTCCTACCCGCTGATCTTTCTGCCGTTCATCAGTTCGGCATTCGTGCCCACCGACACCATGCCCGGCCCGGTGCGTGCCTTTGCCGAACACCAGCCGACGACCGCCATCGTCAACGCCATCCGCGACCTGTTCGCGCAGGAGCCGGTCGGCACCGATATCTGGATCGCGCTGGGCTGGTGTGTCGGCATCCTCGTCCTCGCCTACACCTTCGCCATGGTCACCTACCGCCGCAAAATCTCCTAACAGCACCGTGACCTGCCCGGCCGGGTAGCAGGTCACCCCGATATCGAAACCCTGCGCGGCCTGCTGATGGACAAGCGGATCGGGAACTCGGAACAGGCTTCATCAGCGCCTTCACCCTGAACGGCGCCACCGAGTTCGGGCCGGGAGTGACACGACGGCATGGAGCTGACGGCCGTGTTCGCCAATGACGGGGGCTGCAAATGCTTCTCGTACACCACCTCGGCAGCACCGATCGAGTGACAAGGCTTCCCGGTCGATCCGAGCGTAGGTCTTCTCCAGAAGTTTCAGTTCTCAAAAAAAGGATTACAGCGATGGTAGGCACGACATCCGGGCAGGGACACTTCGGGCGCCGGTCCCTGTTCAAGGGCGCGCTGGGTGTCGGCGCGGTCGCCGGACTCGCCGCCCTCGTCGGTTGCGGCAACGACTCCGGGAGCGGTGGCCGTGGCGGTATCGAGAACGGTGTCGAGGAGGGCTGGGGAAAGGTCGCCGACGCGTTCCGCGCGAACTTCGAGCGAAACCCCGGCGAAGTAGGCGCGGCGTGCTGCGTCTACGTGGGTGGCCGCCGTGTCGTCGACCTGTGGGACGGCCTCGCCGATCGCCCGGCGAACCGACCGTGGGGCGAAGACACCATCGTCCGGGTCGCCTCCGCGACGAAAGGCGCTACCGCGATATGCGCCCATCTGCTGGCACGGCGCGGCCAGCTGGATCTGGACGCACCGGTGGTCCGGTACTGGCCGGAGTTCGGCGCTGCCGGCAAGGAGCGGATCCCGGTGCGCTGGTTGCTGTCACACCAGGCCGGTCTGCCGATCATCGACACACCGTTGACATTCGAGCAGGCTTGCGCCTGGGACCCGGTCATCCGTGCCCTCGAGGCGCAGCCGCCGTTGTGGGAGCCAGGCACGGAGCACCTCTACCACAGCGTCACTTTCGGTCATCTGGTCGGGGAGGTCGTGCGTCGGATCTCGGGCAAGTCGCTCGGCACGTTCTTCGCCGACGAGGTGGCTGCCCCGCTCGGACTGAGCGCCTGGATCGGGCTGCCTGAGCGAGAAGAGCAACGGTTGGCTCTGATCGAGAACGCGGCTCCGTTCAGCTTGGAGGAGTTGATCGCCGGGTTGGTCGCGGCTACCGGGCTCGATGTGGACACGGTCACCGCATGGATCAAGTCCGGGTGGGGTCCGAATTCGGTCGAAGCCCGCGCCGGCTCGCTCGGCGGTGCCTTGGACAACATGGCCGACCCTGCGACCGCGTACTACACCACGCGTGCCTGGCGCGCGGCAGAGTTCCCGGCCGCGAACGGGGTCGCGGACGCGCGATCGCTGGCACGGATGTATGCCGCCACCGTGAGCGATGTCGACGGCGTGCGGCTGCTCGATCCGAAAACTGTCGAGAGGGCAACCGTCGTCCAGACCGACAAGACTCGGCTGCACGGGCTGCCGCCGGAGCTGAACATCCCGGCCGACCGCTCCTTCTACATGTCGCTCGGGTTCTGGCGAGCCTGCCCATCGCTGCCGATGGTCGGGCCGGGGTCGTTCGGCCACCCGGGCTCCGGCGGATCGATCGGCTTCGCAGACCCCGATGCTGGGGTCGGCTTCGGCTACGTCACGAACCTCTGGAACCTCCGGCCCGACGACCCGCGGGCGCCGAGCCTGGCCAAAGCCGTCCGATCCTGCCTCGGATGACGGAGTCCGGGCAGGGCCGCTCCACGCTCTACAAGCACGTGCCGGAGCCCTTCCCACCCAGTAAGCACTCGCCCGGCTCATTTCACGCACCATCCATGAACAGTTCGAGGAACCCCTTGTCATGCGCGCCTTCGAAGACACACGACCGAATGGAATAGTCGAGCGGCTGCTGGGCGACCGTCACTCCCTGCCACTGTCGGTCGTGTTGCATCTTGTCCCCGGCGCACTGATCGTCGCCGCCTACCTGCTCATCGGCGAACCGTTCGTCGAAGCCATCGGTTATCCGACCTTGATGGGCTGGGCGATCGCCCTGTGCCTGGTTCTGATACCGATCCTGTCGGGGCTGCTGTGGCTGGGCCGCAAGCGCAACGGTCGCTTCTCGCTGCGCGGCGTGCTGCACTACACCGACAAGCCGCTCCCGCGCGGGAAGCTGGTGGCGATGGTCATCCCGCTCATTGTGTGGATGATGGTGCTGAGCTTCGCGACGGCACCGATGAACACCTTCTTCCTCGAAAACTTCTTCACATGGGTCCCGTATACGGACGGCGCCGGCAGCTTCACCAAATTCCTCCACGGATACTCGCACTCGGTCGCGCTCACCACGATGGTGATGTGCCTGCCGCTGACCGGGATCTCCCTGCCGCTCATCGAGGAGCTGTACTTCCGCGGTTTCCTGCTGCCCCGCATCGCCCACCTGGGCGGATGGGCACCGGTGGTCAGCACGGTCTTGTTCTCGCTGTACCACTTCTGGTCGCCGTGGGTGTTCGTGTCGCGGGTGATCTTCATGTTCCCGGGGTTCTGGTTCGCCTGGCGGGAGAAGGACATCCGGTTGTCGATCGGGATGCACGTCGGCGTGACCTCGATCCTGGCGACGCTCGGCGCCATCGCTGTTGCGCTGAACCTCATCTGAGACTCGGCACGTCGCCATACGCCGCAAGTGTTCCTGCGGATCGCTGAGGAAGACCTGCCGATGCCCGAGCCACTGGAGCCTTATCGCCGACTTGATCGCCCAGCGCCGCAATACGGGACCGCCACCAACCCCCACCTCGCCCTGGCTGTTCCCCGGTCAGCGCCCCAGCCGTCCGATTACGACGAGCCGGCTCCGGGAACGGCTTCGCAGCATGGGCATCACCGGCACCAGTCGGGTCGCGGCCTTCAACGAGCTTCTGCGCGAGATCTCCGCGCCAGTCCTCGCCGACCTCGTCGGCTGCCACCCGAGATTTGCCGCGGAACGCGCCTCGGCCCTCGCGAGCGACTGGGCCGACTACGCCGCAATCCGAGCCCGCCCGTCACCCACACGTCCATAGCGTTGCTCTACAAGCACGTGCGCTGGGCGCTGGTTCCGGAGGCTTCGACAACTTCCTGACCCAGCTCGAACACCGGCTCGACTGTGAACTTGTGTTGCTGCCGTGCGTCTCCGAAGCCGGAAGTCGGCGGCGCGAACGTCCGAAGACCTGCACTTACACATCACCGTTACACTGTTACTAGCGCTAAGGATTTTCATTGAAAGGCTCGATCATAGCGATGCTCGGCATCGCTACTGCAGCGGTAATCGGCCTGACTGCCGCCACCGCGACCGCTGATCAGATAGCAGACAAATCTCGCGTCATCAGCACCGAGGACGGCTGGGAATTGCGGATCAGCAAGACCGCGGAAGACGTTCAACGCGTACCCAATCTGGCCGCGACACCATTCAGCCGGGAAGGGTTCGTCACGTTGTCGGCGGCAGCCGATATCAGTGGCGAGGGCCGGGTCGCGGTAAACGCGGGGGCGGTGCAGCTGGGATACCAGATCGGCTGCCAGGCTGATGTGTCCAACGGTCTTACCGTCGGAATGTCTGCGGCGATCGGCCCGAACGCCATGGTGACTGTCGCCCCCTCGCCCGGTGTCGCAGTCGGAGGCAGCGCGCTGGTCTTGCCGAACATGTCGACATCCGTCAAGCCTGGCACCATCAGCAGCATCACGCTCGGCACGAAAGCGCTTGCAGGGGCGCATGGTTCGGTCGCCGTCGATCAGGTGCAGATCAAGATCGATGCATGTGCAGGCGCGGTCAGCCTGCGCTCGTTCGCGACCGTCTCGATATCCACAGATACGGCCGACAATTCGGTCGCGGTCTACGGTGACCCGATATGGCTGTGATCCAGATGCGGGGGTGGCGGCGTTGGATCGCACCGGCCGGTGCGTCGGTTTCGCTGATCATTGCCGCGGCCACCGCCTCAGCCGAACCTATTGTTCCGGCGGGTCCGACGTCGACATGCGGCGAATCACATGGCGCGGCGGCGGCTCCCCCGTGCGGCACCGGCAACGCTGCCCCGCAGGCGCGAGGCGGGCCCGCGCTGCCGCCACCTTCCCTGCCACTGCAGATGCTGGCGCCCCCGCCTGCACGGTCGGCACCAAGCACGAATACGCCTGCTGGTGCGCTGGTTCCGCCCGCACCAGGTCCACGCGGAAGCACACCGATCGTGCCCGCCGAGTAGGCCACCGACCGTAGCTCGGGGCCGGATAGCGGTGACCACCTGCCGTAGTTCGCTGGCGACCGGCGCTTGCAGCGCCACTAGCGTCACTGCGGCGTGTCCGCAGTCATCTCGCATGGTGTCGAGTTCGCGGCGCATGTCGATGGCCTGGGCGGCCGATTCCAAGTTGGCGCGCAGCAGTGCGGTTGCGAGGGTGGTGTGGTCGTGCAGACACATCGCGTGCAGCTGTGTAGCGAGCTGATCGAGGTTCTCGTGGAAGCGAGTCCGCATTCCGCGTTCCTCGTGGTCGCCCGCTTGCGTGAGGAGGCTCGCGAAGGTAACGGCCCGAGGCAGGCCGCGGCCCTGAGCCTGCGACATACCGGTCCGACCGTTGCGGCGGCGGGTGTCATCCTCGCGGGTACTTTTGCCTCGATGATGTTGGCGGGCAATAGCGTGCTCGCCCAGATGAGATTCGCCATCTCGGCCGGTATGGCAATCGCCGCTTTCGTCATGGCTATGTTCTTCACTCCGGCCGTCACCGCGCTGATCGGGCATGGCGCCTGGTGGCCGGGTCACGGTGATACCCGGCGGAAGTCGCAGCAGAGTAACTATCGAGAGCCGGTGCGGATGAGCTGATCTCGATACCGAAGCCGGGCCGTCCTTGCGGGCGGCCCGGCTTCGGTTCATTGCGCCCAGCCCGCATGATCGGTCCAGGCCCGGCTGGACCAGATCGACCGCCCCACCGCTATCACATTGACGACCGGATCCTCGAACGAGAATTTCCGCCGCTTCGACACCGCCCTGTCGCAGCTCATCGATATCAACCAGTAGGCCTTCGATTCCTCAATCTCCGATGGCCTGCATACCGATCGGCGGCCGGCCAGATCTGCTGCCTACGGTGGCACGGTCGTGGTCACGGTACTGATCGGCGCAGGGATGCAATCGAGGCTGGCCGAATATGTCGCCAAGGAGACCTTCCCGGCGATCTCGGCGATTACGTTGGGGGGCTGGATGGTCATGGCGATGTGGTTGATGAAGTAGATCAACACCGCCAGGTCGAGGACCAGCGAGGCGATCGATACCGTGGTCGAGATGTGCGGCACGAACTCCGGTCCGATCGATACCGGCGCGGCGATCGCGTAGACGAAGCTCGCGACGAAGGTGCCGAGGGTGAGCTGGGTGCCGCGATCGCGAATGAAGTTGCGCAGCATCCGCGGACCGAACTGGGTCGAGGCCAGGGTCAGGGCGATGATCGTGATCGAGAAGACCACGCCGACGCCAGTGATGATCGCCGCGGTGATGGCGGTGAGGATCTGCCGGGCCGCGTCGGGTGTGCCGCCGATGATCCAGGTCGGGATGGTGAGGGTGCCTCGGTAGACGGCGCGGTCGAGCGCATAGGTGACCGAGAAAAGCGCAACGGCTGCAAGCACTTCCAACGTGGGGATGAACCACAGATTGGTGCGCAGCGCCTCGCGCCGGCGGTCGGATTCGAGAAATAGGCCGGGCATGACATCTCCTGCGGGTGTCGCCGACGACGAAACGGCCCGGCCCGGCAATTCGTATTGCCGGGCCGGGCCGTTCGATCGGCTGCGGATGACTAACCGCGGAACGGGTACTTGCTGTCGAGTTCGATGTTCAGTTCGACCACGTTGACGCGAGGTTCACCGAGGAAGCCGAGGGTACGGCCGTCGGTGTTGGCCTCGACCAGCGCACGCACCTGGTCTGCGGGGATATTGCGGGTGCCTGCGATTCGTGCCACCTGGATGGCCGCGTACTCGGGAGAGATGTGCGGGTCCAAGCCACTGCCACTGGCAGTGATCGCATCGGTCGGGACGGGTGTGTCGGTGGATGCGTCGCCGAAGATCGGGACTATCCGGCCGATCGAGTAGTCCTCGCCCGGCTCGGCGCATTCGACTCGGACGCCCTTATAGGTGTCCAGGAACGGGGTGGTAGGGCATGCCTCGTTGACGCTGACGACCTGTACCGGCTGCGAGACCTCGCCGTCGGCGTCGCGCGGGCCGATCACCGAGAGCACTGCACCCACACCGTCTTTCGTGCAGAACGGACGGCTGCCGTCGACCCCCTCACGGTCGGCGACTGCCTTGCTGCGCGAGCACACGGTGGACAGGAGGCTCGGCTTCACGTTCGCCGGATCGCCGTCCAGGGTGTCCACGATGCTCTCGGGGCCGAGGTTGGACGCCGCAGTGGACAGCGGGTCGTAGCCGTCGCCGGCCGCCGACGGGCGGCTCTGGAAATACTGCACCAGCGCGTTGCCGTCCTTGTCGGTGAACGACTGCCCGATGATGCTGGAGCCCACTGTCTTTCCGTCGACGGTGATCAGCGAGCCCTCGGCTTTGTCGTGCAGGCCGGGCAGCTGAGCAACCGCGAAAACCACCAGTGGATAAACGATTCCGGTGATCGCGGTGAGCACGAGCAGCGCACGCAACGCGGCTACGTGCTGCCGGATCCAAGTTGACATACGCATATCAGGACATCCCGGGGAGGAGTTGGACGACGAGGTCGATGAGCTTGATGCCGATGAACGGTGCGACGATGCCACCGAGGCCGTAGATGGTCAGGTTGCGGCTCAGCAACTTTGACGCGCTACTCGGTGTGTAGTTCACGCCGCGCAGCGACAGTGGGATCAGCGCGATGATGACGAGCGCGTTGAAGATGACCGCCGACAGGATCGCCGACTGCGGGCTGGCCAGCCGCATAATGTTGAGCGCATCCAGGCCGGGGAACAGCGCGATGAACAGCGCGGGCAAAATCGCGAAGTACTTGGCGATGTCGTTGGCGATCGAAAAGGTGGTCAGCGCACCGCGGGTGATGAGCAGCTGTTTGCCGATTTCCACGATCTCGATGAGTTTGGTCGGGTCGGAATCCAGGTCGACCATGTTGCCGGCTTCTTTGGCTGCCGATGTGCCGGTGTTCATCGCGACACCTACGTCGGCTTGGGCGAGTGCGGGCGCATCGTTGGTGCCGTCACCGGTCATCGCGACCAGTCTGCCGCCGTCCTGTTCCTTCTTGATCAGTGCCAGCTTGTCCTCGGGTGTGGCTTCGGCGAGGAAGTCGTCGACGCCGGCTTCGTCGGCGATCGCTTTGGCGGTTAACGGGTTGTCACCGGTGATCATGACGGTGCGGATCCCCATGCGACGCATTTCGTCGAAGCGTTCCCGCATGCCTTGTTTGACGACGTCCTTGAGGTGGATGACGCCGAGCAGGCGGGCGGTGCCGTCGCTGACCTCGCCGACGACCAGCGGGGTGCCACCCGAGGCCGAGACGCCGTCGACGATCACGCCGACTTCGCTGGGCACGTTGCCCCCTTGTGCGCGAACCCATTCGATCACCGCGCTGGCCGCGCCCTTGCGCAGCTGGTGCCCGCCGGACAGGTCAACCCCAGACATGCGGGTCTGCGCGGTGAACTCGACCCAGGTCGCGCCCTTGAGCTCGCCGGGGGTGCGCTCACGTTTGTTGAACGCCTGCTTGGCGTACACGACGATGGAACGACCCTCAGGAGTCTCGTCGGCCAGGCTGGAAAGCTGTGCCGCGTCGGCCAGCTCGTCGTCCGAAATGCCTGGCATCGGAACGAACTCCGAAGCCTGCCGGTTGCCAAGGGTGATGGTGCCGGTCTTGTCGAGCAGCAGGGTGTTGACGTCGCCGGCGGCCTCGACGGCGCGGCCGGACATGGCGAGCACGTTGCGTTGCACAAGCCGGTCCATGCCCGCGATGCCGATGGCCGACAGCAGTGCGCCGATGGTGGTCGGGATGAGGCATACCAGCAGCGAGACCATGACGATTCCGGTGATGCCGTGCACATCGAGTGCCGAGGTATCCGGCACACCGGGGTTGTTGGCTTTGGCGAAGATCGCCAGTGGCTGCAGGGTGACCACCGCGAACACGAAGATGATCGTGAGCGAGGCGAGCAGGATGTTCAGCGCGATTTCGTTGGGCGTCTTCTGCCGGCTGGCGCCTTCGACGAGGGCGATCATCTTGTCGATGAAGCTTTTGCCGGGCTCCTGGGTGATCTTGACGATGATGCGGTCCGACAGCACGGTGGTGCCGCCGGTTACCGCGGAGCGGTCGCCGCCGGATTCCCGGATGACCGGGGCGGATTCGCCGGTGATGGCCGATTCGTCCACCGACGCAATGCCTTCCACGACATCGCCGTCACCCGGAACGATCTGACCTGCTTCGACGACTACGTAGTCGCCGCGTTGCAGCTCCGGTGCGGCGACACCCTCCTCGACGACCTGGCCGCCGGGCGTCCAGTCCACCAAACGCCGTGCGACGGTGTCGGTCTTGGCTTTACGCAAGGTGTCGGCCTGCGCCTTACCGCGCCCCTCGGCCACCGCTTCGGCGAGATTGGCAAAGATGACGGTGAGCCACAGCCACACCACGATCGCCCAGGCGAAGAAGGTGGGATCGGTGATCGCGAGAACGGTCGACCAGACGGCGCCGATCTCGACGATGAACATCACCGGGTTTTTCCACATCGTGCGTGGGTCGAGCTTGCGTACAGCGTCGGGCAGCGAGCTCAGCAGCATCTTGGGATCGAGCGCGCCGCGCGGGACGCGGCCGGACTTGTGTTCCAGCTGCTTCTTCGACTCGCTGAACTCGTCCGGAACGCTGGTGATTTCAGTAGTGGGCGTGGTCATTTCAGTGGATTCCTTCAGCGAGCGGCCCGAGTGCGAGTGCGGGCAGGAAGGTCAGCGCGACCAGGATCACGGTCACGCCGACGACCATGCCGACGAACTGCGGCCGGTGTGTCGGGAGTGTGCCGATCGACTCGGGGGTGGTGCCCTGCTGGGCCAATGCACCTGCGAGCGCGAGGACGAAGATCATCGGCAGGAACCGCCCGAAGACCATGGCCAGGCCGAGCGCGGTGTTGTACCACTCGGTATTTCCGGTCAGCCCGGCGAAGGCGGAGCCGTTGTTATTGGCCGCGGACGTGAAGGCATACAGCACTTCCGACAGTCCGTGCGGCCCGGTGTTGGCCATGCCGGCACGTTCGCCGGGCAACGCCATGGCGACCGCCGTGCCGACCAGCACGATTAGCGGGCTGATCAGGAAGTACGATGCGGCGAGCTTGATCTCCTTGGGGGTGATCTTCTTGCCGAGGTATTCCGGTGTGCGACCGACCATCAGGCCCGCGACGAAGACGGTGATGACCGCGAGGATGAGCATGCCGTAGAGGCCGGAGCCGGTACCGCCGGGCGCGACCTCACCCAGTTGCATGTTGAACATCGTCATCATGCCGCCGAGGCTGGTGTAGGAGTCGTGGAACGAATCGACCGCGCCGGTGGAGGTCAGCGTCGTGGCACCGGAGAACGTCGCGGAATCGGCGACACCGAAGCGGGTTTCGACACCCTCGAGTGACGCGCCGATCGCGGTGGGTACGGTGCCGTGGTGGGCGAGCTGGAAGATATTGCTCAACGTCACGCTGATGGAGGCGATGATGCCCATGACCGCGGCGATGGCGTAGCCCTGCTTTTTGCTGCCGACCATGCGCCCGAAGGTGCGTGGCAGCGAGAAGCTGATCACCAGTAGCAGGAAGATTTCGATCCAGTTGGTCCAGGTGGTCGGGTTCTCGAACGGGTGCGCGGAGTTGGCGTTGTAGAAGCCACCACCGTTGGTGCCGAGTTCCTTGATGACCTCTTGGCTGGCCACCGGGCCGCCGGTGATGGTCTGCTCGGTGCCGTTGAGTGTTTGCGCGACCTGATCGTGCAGGTGGAAGTTCTGGATCACGCCACCGGCGACCAGCACGATCGCGAAGACGAAGGCGATCGGCAGCAGGATGCGGATGGTACCCCTCACCAAGTCCACCCAGAAGTTGCCGAGATCGCCGGTGTGCCTGCGCGCGAACCCACGGACCAGCGCGACCGCAACAGCCATACCGACGGCCGCGGAAACGAAGTTCTGGACCGCGAGACCGGCCATCTGCACCAGGTGTCCCTGGGTCGACTCACCGGAGTAGTTCTGCCAGTTCGTGTTCGTCACGAAGCTGATGGCGGTGTTCCAGGCCAGTGCCGGGGTCATCTCCGTGCCGGGATCGTTCAGGTGCAGCGGCAGCTTGCCCTGGATCAGCTGGAAGAAGAACAGGAACAGCACGCTGACCGCGGAGAACGCCAGCACACTTCTGGCATATACACCCCAAGTCTGCTCGACCTCGGGCTGGACGCCGATCGCTCGGTAGATAACGCGCTCCGCGCGGGAGTGCCTCTTGCTGTTGTAGACCCGGAACATGTAGTCGCCGAGCGGTACATGTACCAGCGCGAGCGCGATGATCAGGGACGCTAGAAAGGCGATCCCCGCGGTAGTCGTGTTCACCTAGAACCTCTCGGGGAAAAGAAGAGCTGCGACCATGTACACCGCAACGAGGACGGCCAGAATCAGACCGATCAGGTTCGCGGTCACAGTTTTTCCACCCCCCGCTGGATGAGGCCCAGCAGCGCGAAGATCGCCACGGTGAGCACCGTGAACACCACGACAGACATTTTTACAACCTCCATTGGCGCTCCTTCATGGAGCGCGACAGGGTGAGTCAAGCGGGCATTCGAGGACTTCGCCGGGCTCCTTTACGAGTTCCTAGCGCCTCGTTGATGAGGATTGACGTTTCGCTTACAGATACGCCCGGTATGGGTGAAAGGATGCCGTCAAGGTCAGCGGGCAAGGCGTTAACACACCGTAAAGATCGAGATCGCTACCTGATTGCGAGGTACAAAAGTCAGCAACCGGCCAGGCGGAGGATTCCAGCGTAACCGGCTCGCATCGGTTGTGAAGGGGATCGTCTATGTCGGCTGTCACGGTCGCAGTTCTGGCCGGATTTGTATTCTGCGCGTTGCTCATTCGGGCACTAGGTGCCGGGACTGTTGGCCACACAAACGATTCCAGGCACACTGACGTCGCGATAGATCAGGTGCATGTGTCTACGGCGCGGCCCGCAAAGATGGACGAGTGAAGCGCGGGCAACTGCGCGTCTATCTCGGTGCGGCACCGGGGGTGGGCAAGACCTACGCGATGCTCGGCGAGGCCCATCGTCGGCTCGAACGCGGCCGCGACGTGGTTGCTGCAGTGGTCGAAACGCACGGGCGGGCCAGGACCGCCGAGCTGCTCGAAGGCATCGAACGGATTCCACTCAAGATAGTGGAGTACCGCGGTACGAAGCTGCCTGAACTCGATGTGGAGGCGGTGCTTCGTCGTCACCCGGCCGTTGTGCTTGTCGACGAGCTGGCGCACACGAATGCGCCGGGTAGCAAGCACGAGAAGCGCTGGCAGGATGTCGAAGAACTGTTGGCCGCAGGTATCGACGTGGTGTCGACGGTCAATGTGCAGCACCTGGAGAGCCTCAACGACGTCGTCGACCAGATCACCGGCATCGTGCAGCGGGAAACGGTGCCGGACGCGGTGGTTCGCGGCGCAGACCAGGTCGAGCTCGTGGATGTTACGCCGGAAGCGTTGCGGCGCAGGCTTTCTCACGGAAATGTGTACGCCGCCGACAAGGTTGATGCGGCGTTGCGTAACTATTTCCGGCCGGGAAACCTCACCGCGCTGCGCGAACTCGCGCTGTTGTGGCTCGCCGACCAGGTCGATTCGGCGTTGGCGAAATACCGCGCCGATCACAAGATCTTCGAGTTGTGGGAAGCCCGCGAACGAGTGGTCGTCGCGGTGACAGGGGGCCCGGAGTCGGAGACGGTGGTGCGCCGGGCCAGTCGTATCGCCACGAAGTCCAGTGCTGAACTGGTACTCGTGTACGTGGTTCGGGGTGACGGGCTGGCGGGTGTTTCGACCGAGCGGCTGGGCCGGCTGCGTGAGCTCGCCGCCAGTCTGGACGCCAGCCTCCATACGGTGACCGGTGACGACGTGCCTACCGCGCTGCTCGAATTCGCGCGCGAAGGGAACGCCACGCAGCTGGTGCTCGGCACCTCCCGGCGTTCGCGGTGGGCGCGGATCTTCGACGAGGGCATCGGGTCGGCGGTGGTGCAACAGTCGGGCCGTATCGACGTGCACATGGTGACGCACGAGGAGGCCAACCGCAGACCGCGCTGGCACTCATTCTGGCCGCGCCAACCCGTCCTGGCCTGGCTCGCCGCCGTGCTGGCGCCAATCATCGTGTGCGGGGTCAGTGCCGCCTTCCTCGACGGCTACCTCCAGCTCGGCGGCCTGAGCGCGATGTTCTTCATCGGCGTCGTCGCCGTCGCGCTACTCGGAGGTATTGTCCCAGCGGCCTTTTCGGCGCTGTTCTCCGGTTTGCTGCTGAACTGGTTCTTCGCCGATCCCCGCTACAGCCTCACCATCGCCGAACCCGACAGCTTCGTCACCGTGGTGGTGCTGCTCATCGTCGCGGTCGCGGTGGCGGCGCTGGTCGATGTGGCCGCCAAACGGGCGCGCCAGGCGCGTAAGGCATCACAGCAGGCGCAACTGTTGACCTTGTTCGCGGGCGCCGTCCTGCACGGCGCGGATCTGCCCAACCTGCTCGAGCAGGTCCGGGAAACCTACGGCCTGCGCGCGGTCAGCATGCTCTGCGGCGAAGAGGTGGTCGCTGCAGTGGGCGTGGAACCGCCGCAGCGTGCCTCCGATGCCGAAACCGTCATCCAGGCAGGCGACGCCTCGAGCTCTTTATTGCTTGCGGGCCGCCCGCTGGCCGCGATCGACCGACCGGTGCTGAACGCGGTCGCCAACCAGGCAGCCGGATTGGTGCGCCAGGCGACGCTTGCCGAGGAGTCCACCGCTGCCGCAGCGCTACTCGAGGCAGACCGGTTGCGCCGGGCACTGCTCTCAGCGGTGGGTCACGATCTGCGCACGCCGCTGGCTGGGGCCAAAGCAGCTGTCTCCAGCCTGCGCAGCGAGGACATCGAATTCTCACCGGAGGACACCGGCGAATTGCTGGAAACCATCGAAGAATCGGTGGACCAGCTGACCTCGTTGGTCGGCAACCTGCTCGACTCGTCACGCCTCGCCGTCGGCGTAGTGAAACCGCAGCTGCGGCGGGTGTACATGGACGAAGTGGTGCACCGGGCGCTGGTCAGCGTCGGGATGGGCGCACGGGGGTTGCGACGTGCGGCTATGGAGCGGGTGAAGGTGGAGGTCGACGAGGTCTGCGCGCTTGCCGATGCGGGTCTGCTCGAGCGGGTACTGGCCAACCTGATCGACAACGCATTGCGGCATGCGCCGCAGGGCACACCGGTGCGGGTCACCGCCGAACGTGCCGGTGATTGTGCGTCCATTGCGGTGGTCGATGTCGGTCCGGGCGTACCGCCAGGATCCGAGGATCAGCTTTTCGAACCCTTCCAACGGCTCGGCGACCGAGACAACACCACCGGTGTCGGCTTGGGACTGTCAGTGGTGCGAGGTTTCGTCGAGGCAATGGGCGGAGCCGTACACGCCGAACCGACACCGGGCGGAGGGCTGAGCATGATTGTCGAATTGCCGCTCGGCGAAAAGGAATCGGAGAGTCCGTGATGGCAATCGGGGTGAGTGAACTGGACCCGGTGCCACAGCGCGCCGTGGATCGGGTGCTGGTGCCCACCACCCGGAGTGCACTATGGCCAAGGTGACACCGAACGCATCGGCGATCAAGGTACTGGTGGTCGACGACGAGCCGCAGATCGTGCGCACGCTGCGCATCAACCTGTCGGCGCGTGGATACAAGGTGATCACCGCAGGGACAGGTGCGGCCGCGTTGCTGGCGTCGGGCAAGCATCCTGATGTGGTCATCCTCGATCTCGGCCTGCCCGACATGGACGGCATCGACGTGATTGTCGGGCTGCGCCGGTGGACCTCTGTGCCGGTGATCGTGTTGTCCGCACGCACGGACGCGGCGGACAAGGTGAAGGCACTGGACGCGGGTGCGGACGACTATGTCACCAAACCGTTCGGGATGGACGAACTGCTTGCGCGGCTGCGCTCCGCGGTCCGCCGCGGAGGCGGCGATGCTTCTGACCCAGTGGTGGTGACGGCGTCGTTCACTGTCGACCTCGTCGCGAAGAAGGTCACCAAGAAAGGGGAGACGGTGCGGCTCACTCCGACAGAGTGGGCAATGCTCGACATGCTCGTGCGCAACAGCGGCAAGTTGGTAGGTCGCAAGGAATTGCTGCGTGAGGTGTGGGGCCCATCCCACGAGACCGCCAGCCATTATTTGCGCGCGTATCTGGCTGGTTTGCGACGCAAGCTGGAAGACGACCCGTCGCACCCTAGGCATTTGATCACTGAATCGGGCATGGGGTACCGCTTCGAGGAGTAGCGGTCGACCGCCGGAGGCGCCGCGCGGGTCAGAGTCGAAAGATGCTGTGTGCCAAGAGAACCGGATGCAACTCCGCGTGACGAAGCGACCCCGCGTCGCGATTCCCGTCGAGGGTGTATTGCGGACAGAAGCTACCGATCGTGAGCGTGATCGGTGTGTTCGTATAACGCTGTCCATACGCTCAGATTCGACAGTAATTCGACGGCCCGCATGCCACGGTCTGTCAACCGGATGATGTCGGTCGCTGGGATGGCCCCGTCCCAGCTGCCTCGACAGTCGTTGGTGACCAGCCCGTGTGAAGCTGCTACTCGCAGTGCTTGCGCCAGCGCACGATGGCGACCTGTGGTGATCGCGGTGAGCTCGGCGGCGGTGTGCGGCCGGTTGGACAGGGCATCGAGAATCTCGACGATGTACCGGTGGCTCACCAGCTCACGCAGGCTCGCAAGGACATGGGGTAGGTCGTTCATCGCGGCGGCTGCCTTCTCAGTGGTGCAGAATCCGAGTGAGGACGTTAGCGACCTATTCGCTGTCCATCCAGTGTCTTGACGTGATCTTGTAGCTTGCCGCTGATTTCTTTACGGAATCTCTACAGCTGGAGGTGGGCCGAATTCCGCGAGTCGGACTTAGGCTGGCTCATCGTGGTTTCACCGGTCGACGTGGTTAAGCGTCTTGTTGTCGGGCGCCCGTTTCGCAGTGACCGGCTCGGGGAGACGTTGCTGCCGAAGCGACTGGCGCTGCCTATCTTTGCCAGTGACCCTTTGTCATCGGTGGCGTATGCGACACAGGAGATTCTGCTCATCCTCACGCTGGGTGGGCTCGCCTATATCCATCTGGCACCTTGGGTCGCCGGCGCGGTAGTTGTTCTGCTCGCTGTCGTCGTGTTGTCCTACCGGCAAGTTGTGCAGGCTTATCCGTCCGGCGGGGGCTCGTATGAGGTGGTCGCGAAGAACCTGGGACCGCTACCGGGCTTGGTGGTGGCTGCGGCGTTGCTGGTCGACTATGTGATGACGGTGGCGGTGTCGGTCGCTGCCGGGGTGGACAACATCATTTCCGCGGTGCCCGACCTGAATGCGCACCGAGTCGCGATCAATATCGGATTCATCGCGTTGCTGACCGCCATGAATCTGCGCGGTGTGCGCGAGTCGGGTCGCGCATTCGCCGTGCCGACGTATGCGTTCGTCGCAGGGGTCACGCTCATGGTGGTCGTCGGTCTCGGCAAGGCGCTGTTCGGGGACGCGCCGGTCGCCGAAAGCGCGCATTACGAGATCCATGCCGAGCAGGTCGGCCTCAGCGGCGCGGCGGTGGCGTTTCTGGTGCTGCGGGCGTTCTCCTCCGGATGCACCGCATTGACCGGCGCCGAGGCGATCTCCAACGGTGTTCCCGCGTTTCGTAAACCCAAGGCACTCAATGCGGCCCGCACGATGTCGGCAATGGGCATCATCGCGATCGCGATGTTCACCGGCGTAACCGCGCTGGCCATGATCTCCCACACCCGTGTCGCGGAAAACGCATGCGATCTGATCGGCTTTCCCGGTGACTGCCACACCGATCCGCAGCGCACCGTGATCGCGCAGATCGCGGCGGCGGTGTTCGGCGGCAACAGCATCGCCTTCTACTACCTCATGGTGATGACCGCGCTGATCCTGATTCTGGCGGCGAACACCGCCTACAACGGGTTCCCGCTGCTCAATTCGATTCTGGCGCAAGATCGATACATGCCCCGACAGCTACACACCCGTGGCGATCGTCTGGCCTTCTCCAACGGCATCATCCTGCTCGCCGTTGTCGCGGGCACGCTGATCTATGCGTTCGACGGTTCGGCGACCAGGTTGATCCAGCTCTACATCGTCGGTGTATTCACCTCGTTCACGCTGTGCCAAGCGGGCATGGTCCGACACTGGAACCGCGAACTGGCCGACGCCACCAACCCTGCCGACCGGATTCGCATCCATCGCGCGAGGGCGATCAACGCGTTCGGCGCCAGCTTCACCGGTGTCGTCCTCGTGGTCGTCATGATCACCAAGTTCACCCACGGCGCGTATCTGGTCGTGATCGCAATCCCGGTCCTTGTTGTGCTGATGTACCTGATCCACCGCCACTACACGGCAATTCGCGCCGAACTCCACATCGATGACGACAACGAGGAAACACTGCCACCCCGGGTGCACGCAGTCGTGCTGGTATCTGGCTGGACCAAGGCGAGCAGGCGCGCCGTGCAGTTCGCGCGAGCGACCCGACCGGACACTCTCACCGCGATCACCGCCAACGTCGACGACACCGAAACTCGTCTACTGAGCCAGGATTGGGAGCGCCACAGCGTGAGTATTCCGCTGATCGTGGTCGAGTCCCCTTATCGCGAGATCACGCGTCCGGTCCTCGACTACACGAAACGCTTGCGTAAGGCGGGACCCCGCGATGTCATCAGCGTCTTCATCCCGGAGTACGTCGTCGGCCGATGGTGGGAGAACCTACTGCATAACCAGAGCTCGCTCCGGTTGAAAGCGCGGCTGCTGTTCGAACCGGGCGTAATGGTGACGAGCGTGCCGTGGCAGCTGCAGTCGTCGAACCGGCGAGATCTGTCGCGCGAAGAGCATTGGCCCGGCGAAATACGTAGAGGCATAACGGGTTCGAATAAAGGCGGAAAATAGGACAAAGCCGCCGCGCGGCCCGATTCGGGTGCGGCGTGGCGGGATCCTTCGCTGTGGCGCACCCACGCAGCATGCACCTGTAGCGCGGCGCGCGGTGCTGATGAAGTTCGCGACCGCACCCCGCCTGGTGCGGGAGGGTTTGTCCTTGGCGTCGCGTTTGACCTGCTCGGCCATTTCGGTGAGCTTGGCTTGCGTGGGCTTGTCCAGCCGCGGGTGCCCTCTCTTTTCAAGGCGGATGAAATGGGTGTTGTAGGTGCGGTAGTTGCCGGCTTTGTTGACTGTTGCGCGGATCGCTGGGATGACTTCGGCGGCGGTGATGCCCGTTCGTGCCAGCACCAGCCGGGCTGCGGACAAGGCTTCGTTGGTGAGGGTGGGGGCGCTCATCGGTGATCACCGGCCAGCCGCCGCGCCCGTGCCGGGGCCAGCAGGGCATGCAGCGCGCTCGGCGGATCCATCAGGAATCGGTCGAATTCATCGTCCCAGGTCGGGACGTTCACCCAGACCAGTCCGTCAGGTCGGTCGAGCAACCCCTTCAGGTCGGTCGCCGGATGGGCACGCACACCGTCGTCGGAGATGAACCGGACGTCCATGTCGGCCTCCTCGCGCGATGAACCGTCTCCTCCGTGATAGCACCAGCGCCGTGCCGGCGGGGGTGACTCGTAGAATCCGGGCGAGATGGTCCGAACGACCAGATCCGCGCGCCCGGCGGTCGCCTGATCTTGGAGCCGACGCACGGCGTCGGACCCTGGCAAGTCGTTCAGCTCGGCGTAGACCCGCTGTTGACCCTCATTCGACGAATAGCGCTATCGAGGCCGTGAATCCGTGCAGCTCGTTGCGGCCCGCGATGGGACCGATCTCGCCGGCGGCCGAGAAACCCGCAAGCGGAATGCCGCCGAGAAGGTCATCGATCGTCGCGGCGTCATGATCGGCGACCCCGAACATTCGCCGGCCGCGTCCGTTGCACGTGAATAGCAACGCACCGGCCGGGCGCCCAGGCAGATCCGAACTCGCCTGCACGAGGGCCGCACGCAGATTTTTGTCCGCTCCGACCGCATCGCGGACCTGGAACTGTACGGTTGTGCCGACCTCGACGACCTCGCCGACCTCGATCGCGCCGCTCGACGGGTCGGCGCCGAGAATGCCCCGGATCAGGAAATCGCCCTGTCCGGGCGCTGCCAGATGCTCGTCGACAACGATTCCGATCTGAAGGCCGTGCGTCAGCAGTTCTAGCTGATCGGGTGGCAGTACCGTGACGATCTCGCGCAGCCGTTCGCTCGGCGGCCGACCGCCGAGCTCGGTGATCAGCGCGCCACGCGCGCCGGTGACGATATACGGGTACCCGATCGGCCGGCACCCCTGCGATACGATCGGCACTCCGCGCAGGCCGGGAAGTCGAACACCGACTGCGCCGGAGGCCACTACCTCGCGGTCTCGGAACAGCCTGCTGCCGGTTGGACCCTCCGCGCCGCCCACCAGCCCACCCATCACGACGGTGCCGGGCAGATCGGCGTTCAGATGCTCGAGTAGTAGATCGACTGGGAACGAGTAAGGGTCCGACAGCAGCACATGGAAGTCGCCTACGGCCTGGTCGAAGCGGTAGCCGGCGAGCAGTCCGCCGGTCGTCGTGCGGACGAACTCCAGCTGGAACGTCTCAGCGGCGGCGGGTAATCCGGATGCCAGCCACACCACCACCGAGGGCTCGTCCTCGATCTCGCGGCGGCCCGCCACCACACCTTGCGCCACGCATCCGATCAGTGCGGGCACCTGGACCGTCTGGTGGACACCGGCGAGCACGGCCGAAGCCTCGTCGGTGTATGTCCGGGATGTGAGCAGCACGGCAAGCGACAGCGTCTCGCCCGCGAGCTGATCGAGTGCGTGCGCTGCAGCCTCCGCACCCGCCTGCCACGCCTCGGGTGCGGTAGAAAGCCCGACTCCGATCCGCACCCTTCCATCGTAGCCAACTTACGGACCCGTAGGTATTATTGCCGCACAACATATCTCAGCCCAACGCCACGGGAGTACGACCATCCGTGCGTCGGAGATACCGACAACATGCCCGAGCAAACGCCGATCGAGCTCCTCGTCGGGATCGAGCCCGCACGGTCTACCTTGCCCTTCGCGACCAGCCGCATCAGCGCGGTCGCAGTGAAGGGCTTCGCCAGCGAGCCCAGCACGACCACAGGCCTGACCGCAATCAGGTGAGGTCGGTCGCGGTTGGTCAGTGGAGTTGAGCCGCCGACGTCGGGATTTGTGTCGGCTCTCTTTCGGGCGGTGCTGCTATTGGTAAGGAGACTCACGCAGGGCGACTAGCGTCTGCGGGTATGGCGCGCACTCGTCTGTACCGCAACGGTGTCCTGGAATCCGAGAACTTCCCGGCGGCGGAAGTTTCGGACTATCTGGGTGATTCGACCGCGACAGTGTGGCTGGACATGTGTTCCCCGACTGCGGAAGACTTGGCGACCATCAGCGAGGAGCTGAGCTTGCATGAGCTCGCGGTGGAGGACGCGGTCCATCAGCACCAACGGCCCAAGCTCGACCGCTACGACACCCACGCGTTCCTGACCGCCTACACTGTGCGCCTGGACACCAGCACCGGGGTGCTCGATAAGTACGAGGTGGCCGCGTTCGTTACCCCGAGGGCTCTGGTCACCGTCCGCAAAGACGAGAACTTCGACATCGAAGAGGTCGTACGGCGGTGGGACTCCGCATCCGAGCTCGCCAAGAGCGGGGTGGGGTTCTTGGTGCACGGGTTGCTGGACTACGTCGTGGACAGCCACTTCGAGGCGGTGCAGGCGCTGGACGAGCAGATAGAAGCCCTCGAAGATCTCGTTTTCGCCGATCATGCCGACTACCGTGAGCTGCAGCGCCGTTCGCTGCGCTTACGCAAGAGTCTGGTCACATTGCGGCGGGTGGTGCTGCCGATGCGGGAATTGGCGAATGCGGTGATGCGCCGCGACCTCCACATCGTCGACGACGCGATGATGCCTTACTACCAGGATGTTTACGATCACATCCTGCGTGCGGCCGAGTGGACCGAGTCTCTGCGTGATCTGGTCACGACAATCCGGGAGACGCAGCTGACTCTGCAGGGCAACCGGCTCAACGCGATCATGAAGAAGGTCACCAGTTGGGCTGCGATCATCGCTGTACCCACCGCGATCACCGGCTTTTACGGCCAGAACGTGCCCTATCCCGGATTCGAGCATGCCTGGGGATTTTGGGCGTCCACAATTGCCATCGTCGTCATCTCCGGCACCTTGTATTGGATGTTCAAGCTCCGCGACTGGCTCTGACACAACGCACTTCCGGCCTGCCGTGCGAGCGCGCCGTGCCCCCGGGCTCGCGAGCCGAGGTAGGAAAAGGGGCGATCTGCCCGTTCGCTACACATCCAAGAGGTGACTTCGCGGCGGCTAGGGCGAGAGGTCGATGGTCAGCGTGGCTAGTTCGAGTGCGATGGCGCACGGGTCCGGTGCCGGGGTGTGCGAGGGGTTTTGGACTCGCCAGGTGATCGTCCCGTTGAGTGCCACGGAGACTTGGCAGTATCCGAGATCGCGCGGGTCTCGTACATAGATTCCGGTGGCGGTGATGGTGGTCCCGAGCGCTTCCCTGGTGACCGTCAGGTGCTCGGTGTCGTAGCCGTCCTCGCGGGCGCGATCCCATATTTGTTGCAGTGAGTCGTGTTCGGTGAAGGTGAAGGTGAGGGTGAGATCTGTTTCCACGCCGGCGCGTTCGGCCTGCCATGTGCACACGGGAGGTGTGGTGTGCGCGGTGAGGGTATCGGCGTGGACGGCTTGCTGGATTTGCTCGTTGGTGAGCGGTTCGCACTGTGTCAGCGGGTTGACCTCGGCTGCGGATACCGCTTTCGGCGCGGGGTCCGACGAGCATCCCGTCAGTAACGCGGCCACTGCGATGACGGCCACTCCAGCGTCGCGTGGTGAGAAGGCTGTCACGGTCCCTCCGTTCGCCTCGAGTCAGTCGAATTCGAATGCTCCGGACAGGCTATCGTCAGCGGTACACGTCGCGCCTGTGTTGATACCCCGCCCTACTGGTTAACCGCGGCACGATATGGTGCGGAGCCCGTAGACGAGGAGCGCACAATGAATATCGACGCAGAAGTCGGTCCGTCGACTCACATCACCGGTGGCGGAACCGTTCGGGCGGCGGTCATCGTCGGCGCGCTCGGGGTGGTGTTCGGCGATATCGGGACCAGCCCCATCTACACCATTCAGACGGTCTTCAACCCTGACGATCCACACCCGGTGCCGATCAGCACCGACAACGTATACGGCGTTGTGTCGCTGATCTTCTGGTCGGTGATGATCATCGTCACGCTGACCTATATCTCGCTGGTGATGCGCGCGGACAACGACGGCGAGGGCGGCATCATGGCGCTGATCACCTTGCTGCGGCAGTTGGGCGGGACACGCGGGCGGCGTGCCGCCGCGATGCTTGCCGGACTCGGGATCTTCGGTGCCGCACTATTTTTCGGCGACAGCATGATCACGCCCGCGATTTCGGTGCTATCAGCGGTGGAAGGCTTGAAGATCGTCTCGCCGGGATTCGAGAATCTGATCATTCCGATCACGGTGGTGATCATCGTCGCGCTGTTCTCGGTACAGCGCCACGGCACAGCCGCGGTCGGTCGACTATTCGGCCCCGTGATGATTCTTTGGTTCGTCACGATCGGTGCTTTGGGTGTGTCCGGTATCGCCCGGCACCCGGAGATCCTGAAGGCGCTGTCGCCGACCTACGCGCTGAGCTTCATGTTCGGGCACTTCGGAATTGCCTTCTTCGCGCTGGCCGCGGTCGTACTGGCGGTTACTGGTGCGGAGGCGCTGTATGCCGATATGGGCCATTTCGGCAGGAAAGCGATCACCCGCGGCTGGCTCGGGCTTGTGCTGCCGGCGTGCGCGCTGAGCTACCTTGGTCAGGGTGCGCTGCTTCTCGGTGATCAGACCGCGGTGAGTAGTCCATTCTTTCTGCTCGCTCCCGGCTGGGCGCGGTTGCCGTTGGTGCTGTTGGCGACGGCCGCGACAGTGATCGCTTCGCAGGCAGTGATCACCGGAGCGTTCTCGGTGGCGTCGCAGGCGGCCCAGCTCGGTTACCTGCCGAGATTGCGTGTCGAGCACACGTCGGAGTCGACGATCGGGCAGATCTACGTTCCGTGGATCAACTGGATGCTGATGGTGTCGGTGCTCACGCTGGTTTTCGCCTTCCAAACCTCGGCGGCCCTGGCATTCGCGTTCGGTATGGCGGTGACTGCGACGATCACCATCACGACGTTGCTGTTCTTCTACGTCGCCCGAACCAAGTGGGGCACTCCGCTGTGGCTGGTCCTGCTCGGCGGCATCTCTTTGCTGACGGTCGACGCGATGTTCTTGGCGGCGAACCTCACCAAACTGGTGCATGGGGCGTGGCTGCCGTTGTTGATCGGTCTCACCGCGTTCACCGTGATGATCACCTGGGCGCGCGGGCGTGAAATCGTCACTAGCGCAAGGGAACAGGTCGAAGGACCACTGCGCTCATTCATCGACCAGTTGCCGCGCTATGAGCCACCGCTGGTACGGATTCCCGGCACCGCGGTATTCCTCAACCGCGGCAAAGAGACCACGCCGCTGGCGATGCGAGCCAATGTCGAACACAATCGCGTGCTGCACGAACACGTGGTGATCCTGGCGATCGACACGCTGCCGGTGCCGCGTGTGCCGGATGCGGAACGGACGGAGATCGACGCACTCGGCTACGGCGAAGACGGAATCATCCACGTGACAGCGCATTTCGGTTACATGGAAACCCCGAATGTTCCGCACGCGCTACGTCTGCTCGATCCCACGAAAACCGAAGGGCCGATATCGGTCGACGGCGCTTCCTATTTCCTGTCGAAGATCGAGCTCAAAAAAGGCCCGGCCCACACGATGGCGCCATGGCGCAAACGCCTGTTCATTGCCACGTCCTACATCACTGCCGATGCTGCGGAGTACTTCGGCCTGCCCGGCGAGCGGACCGTGATCATGGGTTCGCAGGTCGAGGTGTAGGACAAGGGATTCCGCCCACCGGCCGGACAGCGAGTGGGCCGGGGGCATTGCTGCGCAGGCTCGACCCAGGACACTGTGGCACAACTCGTGGGTCGATGACATTCCTCGACCACGACGTCGACATCCAGCGGATCATCTACTCCGCCAACGCAATCAGATCATTGAACGCCCGCTCCCGGTGTGTGATCCGCGCTCATGGGGACTTCCCGACCGTAGGACGCACTGAAGTGCCTGTCTCAGATGACCCGATCGCCGGACCCCACCAGCAGCGTGCGCGCATGATGGGCGATGAGGTGGAAGCCAGCAGTGAACGCGTTCGCCATTGCCTTCGAAGGCATGGGCATCGCGACCGGTAACTACCCGATACCAACCATTGATCAGATACTGGTGTCAGGGTTTGTCGGGTGGGAGTTGGGTGGGTTCGGTGAAGATGGCGGTGATGCGCGGGTCGGTGTGTGGGTCGGGGAGGATGACGAGGACTTCGTCGTTGGCGTGGAGTGTGGTGTCGGCGGTTCCGGCGACGAGTCGGCCCTCGCGGATGATGAGGCTGATCCAGATGCCGTCGGTGGGGAGGTCGGCGAGGGTGCTGCCGTCGGCGAGCGAGCCGGGGGTGATGGTGTAGCGGTGTAGTTCGTGGGGCTCGTGCCGGAACCGCACTCCGATGCCCCATGGTTCCGGGTCGATGGTGCGCAGAGGTACGCCGAGCCGGTGGGCGAGTGCGGGAACGAGGCCGCCTTGGACGATGACGGAGAACGCGACGACGATGAAGATGATCTCGTAGGCGCGGTGGCTGTCTGTGACGCCTGCGTGCACGATGAAAGTGCCGAGCAGGATCGGGACCGCGCCTTTGAGGCCGGTCCACAGTACGAATCCCCGCTCGCCGCGGGTGAGTTCTACTTTCCACAGCAGCGCGCCGACGAGTAGCGGTCGAATGACCAGGGTCAGCAGGGCGGCGAGGCCGAGACCGATCAGCCACGCGCCACCCTGTGTGATGCCGTTCGGGCCAGCGAGTTGGATGGTGAGGCCGAGCATGACGAAGACGACGATCTCGGCGAGGTTGGCCAATGCGGAGTGGAATCGTGTGATGTCGGTTTTGTAGGGTGCGCGTTGATCGCCGATGACGATGCCCGCTACGAGTACGGCGAGGAATCCGGATCCGTGTGCGAGAGTGGCCAGGCCATAGATTGCCAAGGCGCACATCAGGACTCGTAGGGAGTAGAGGCCGGCGGCGGGCAGTGGTATGCGACGCATGAACCACAGCAGGCTGAGTCCACCGGTGATACCGATGGCGGCACCGACGAGCATTTGCAGTGTGAATTCGCCGGTCGCGTGCACGACAGCATGGGCGTCGAAGGTGGTGGTGCCCAGCAGGGCGATCAGTAGCGCGATACCGACGGGGTCGTTGGCGCCGGACTCGCCTTTCAGCAGTACTCCACTGCGGCCGGAGATTTCGCGGTTGCCCAGTACCGAGAACACCACCGCTGGATCGGTCGGTGCGAGGGCGGTGCCGAGCAGGAGCGCGATCCGCCAGTCCAAGCCGAACACTAGGTGCGCGGCCGCGGCGAGAGCTGCTGCGGTCACCAGGGTTCCGGCCACGCCGATCCAGACGATCGCGCCGGCAGCGGACCGGAATCGGTGCCAGCCGATTTGCATGCCGCCGTCGAACAGGATGATCACCAACGCGACCGTGGCGACGTGTTCGACGGCGCTGATCGGCACGCGCCCGAGTTCGGGCCAGATGTCGGAGGCTGCGGCCGCGCCGATCAGGAACAGTGCGGGAGTTGGTATCGGCAGCCATGCTCCGAGCCGATTCGACAGCACGGCGGCAAGGCCGACCATGGCGATGATCAGTACCGCGAGAGCGAATGGTTCGGCGGTGCTCACCGGCGTGACCCAGTGCAGACGGCTCTACGGGGTATAGCGGAGTGGTGTAGGGGTCGGCCGTGTCGGCTTTGGGGAGGAGACACGGGCGGTCCTTTCGAGCGGTCGCGCGGTGAAACGTCGCCGACCCGACTTCCCGGCACACCCACTGACCACCCTAACGTGATTTTGACGACGAATGTCCGAGTTTTTTCGGTGGCCAGGGTTGTTATCCGGGCATGTGGGCGGGGCCGGTCGGTCCCTCGCCTGTCGAATGCGGCTCAGCGCTGGGTGGGTTGTTCGGCCCAGCCTGCTGGTGGGTTGGTAGACCGGATTGCTTCTGGTGGATGGTTACGGCATCTTTACTTGCGGAGTGCCGGGAAGTCTGGTTGGCGGCGTGGCTCGGGTTCCCGAGCCACGGATTGGGCCGATCCTGGGAGTTCGTGTGGCATTCGCTGTTTGCATGACATCACCGCGAGCAAGGGTTGCCGAACGCCGGCTGTGGGAATCCACTGACGGTGCGGAGAGGTCGACGAGAGGTGGGCCCCGCACCCGGTCCGACATCACCCGCGGAGAAAAAGCTTGAGCCCAACACAGGTCGCGGCCAGGATCGGTGTACTTGCGTTGCGCACCAATCGGCTGTGCTGCGTGCCGACTTGGTTGTATCGGGCGCACCTGGGATTCGTGTTCGGGACGCGGTTGCTGCGTCTGGAATACACCGGACGCCGAAACAAGGGTCGTAAGTCGGTCGTTCTCGTCGTCGTGGACCGACCCGCGCCCGGTGAGTTCGTTGTCGCGTCGTGGTCGGGCAGGAAAGGCCGCTGGTATGGCGACGTCCAGGCCGACCCGCACGTGCGGATCACAACCGGTGTCGGGCGCAATGTCGCGGCCGTCGCGACGTCACTGTCCGACAGCGAGTCCGGTGGTGTGGTGGGACGCTACATCTACGCTGATCCCGACGGGTGGCAGCAGCTGCGGTCCACGATCGAGGACACAACCGGCCACACCGTCCAGAGGCTGGTGATGGTCAAATTCCGGATCCACCAGGACAGCTGAGGCTGTGGTGTCCAATCCGAGCTGATCAACCCGGGACAGCTTCTCGGCACTCGGCTAGCGGGTGCTGTGTCGAGGACCGCGCGTAGCACCAGCACTTGGTCCTCGGCACAGGAGCGGCGACAAGCATGGATCGTCACGCCGGATTCGGGTTTGCTCCCGCAGCACGGCCAGCAGCGTCGACGCGCAGTCACGTAGGTGGTGGTCGACTTCGGTCGCGGTTACGGCGCGTTCGGCGACTACCAGATCTGTGCTGTGTGCGCGGGCGCGGTGCACGCGGGCCGGCCGGCCGGTTGGCGCACCGCCTTTCCGAGGAAGCGACCGGCGATCTTGCTGGTCGCGATCACCTGGTCGGCGCCCAACTGTCGAGACAGTGATCGGCAGTCCGGATCGTTTAGCGCGGTCAGGCGCTCAGGTCGCGATTATTGAACACATAGGTGCCTGCTGCGACGAGGACCACCGAGGCGGCGAGCAAGACAACGCTGTTGCCCCATTGCAGCCCGTGTCGCAGCGGTTCGCCGTCGAGGTAGTAGTGGAACGGTGACAGGTAGGCGGCCCAGCCGACGCCGAGTTGGTCGGCGAAGGTATGCGCGGCGTAGGCCAGGACGCCGACAACGGCGGTGACCGCGAACACGACACCACGGCTGCCGGTGGCGGCGCCGAGTCCGACGGCGAGAGCACCGAAAGTGACGGCGAGCAAGGCGAGGTTGAGGCACTGGGCCGCGAACTGGGCGGGGCTGACCGCGGTGAGCTCGGCGGCGCCGCGGATTGCGAGCATTGCCAGCCACACGGCCGCGCTGATTCCGGTCGCGATGAGCACGAGTGCGGCGAAGCGCTGCAACAGGAGAGTGGTGCGGGTGATCGGGTAGGCCATCAACAGGTCCAGCGTCCCGGCCTCTTCGTCGGCGGCGGTGGCGCGCGCGCCCGTGGCGGCGCCGAAGAACATCACCAGCAACGGGACGATCAGCCCGAACACGGTCGAGCCGAGATAGCCTGGCGCGGACGCGATGTCATCCATTCGTAGCGCCTCGCGCAAGCCCTCGGGCAGATTTTCGGCCTGCTCGGCGCCGCTCTGGGCCATCTGTGGGAAGAAACTCGCGTACAGGGTCGCGGCCAGGGTGATGCCCACAGCCCAGCCGATCAAGGCACGGCGGCCATCACGCAGCGTTTTCACCATGACGGTGGTCATATCGTTCACAGTCCTTGTCTCCGTGGGATTTCGATCAGGCAGCAGGCTGCGGCGCGGCGGCGTAATGGGCATGGAAGATTTCGTCGAGGTGGGGCTCGGTCGTGTGCAGGGCCGTCACCGTGTGCCGGGCCGCCGCTTTGATGAGCGCGTCGGGCGTGCCGGTCAGCTGCGCCCGCAGTGTCGTTTCGGTGGTGTCGAGGATCGGTTCGGTGATTCCGGGCAGGCCACGGAATTCTTCGATGCGGACACGATGGCCGAAGCTGACTTCGATGCGACGGACCGCGCTCGCGCGTAGGTCGGCAACGGTGTCGAGCGCGACAAGCGCACCGTCACGCAGGATCGCGATCCGGTCGGCGACTGCTTCGACTTCGTCCATGATGTGGCTGGACATGAACACCGTCTGACCGGCCGCTGCCGCCTCGGTCACCAGGTCGAGAAACGTCTGCTGCATCAGCGGGTCGAGTCCGGAGCTCGGTTCATCGAGGATGAGCAGTTCTGGGGTGTGCATGAACGCCTGGACCAACCCGACCTTCTGCCGATTGCCTTTCGAGAGGCTCTTGATCGTCGCGTTCTGATCCAGTCCGAGCTGGTCGGCGAGGTCTTCGATGCGGGCGGGCGCGACACCGCCACGCAGCGCGCCGAGGAACCGTAGACATTCACGCACCTTCTGACGTCCGTCGACGACGAAATCGCCTGCCAGATAGCCGACTCGGCGACGCAGTGCCACCCCGTCGCGCAACGGATCCAGGCCGAGCACAGTCGCTGTCCCGCTCGTGGGTCGGATCAGGTCCAACAGCAGCCGGATCGTGGTCGACTTCCCCGCGCCGTTGGGTCCCAGGTAACCGAAGACCTCACCGGCGCGGACGTCGAGGGTCAATCCGGTCAATCCGCGTCGGGTGCCGTAGGTCTTGGTGAGATCGCGGATTTCGATGGCAGTGTCCATGACTCAGAATATATCGAAATTTCAGAGATTTGTGAAGATTCAGAATTGTTGGATGTTGTCTGTATTGTCTGGGGCTATGGACCCCACACAGCGGCTCCGCGACGCGGCCGAGAAGCTGGCCTTGACCCTGGCCCAGGGCGGGATGCAGAAGGCGACGGCCCGGGTGATGACGGCGCTGCTGTACACCCAGCAGGACTCCATGACCGCGGCGGATCTGTGTGAACAGCTGTCGATCAGCACCGGCGCGGTATCGAACGCCATCAAGCAACTCGGCCAATCCGGAATGATCGAGCGAGTACCCGCGCCCGGCAGTCGCCGCGATCACTACCGGTTCCCTCAGGGGGCCTGGGCAAGTTTGATGTCGCAACAGAACGCCATGCTGGGGGTGATGCGTGAGGCGGCCCGAGAAGGGCTCGACGCCGCGGGCGCTGACAGCGTCACCGCGGTCCGTCTGCATGAAATGCAGGACTTCTACCACTATATGGAGCGCGAACTACTCCCACTGATCGACCGATGGCGTCAGCAATACGGCAGGACTTAGTGTGAGGCGGCACTCGTGGTAGAAGTGGCGGTGCCACCAAGATGTCTTGTGACACAACAGCTTTGCTTCGGCAACCCGCCGTCCCTCTCGGTGATCCGGAGCAGAGCGGTCGCCGAGAGCGGTCGGTCCCAGCTGTCGCCGCGGTCTGCGGTCACTAGCCCGTCTGTGGCGAGCACATGCACAGCGCGTGCCAACGCACGGCGGCGGCCCGCGATGGTTGCGGTCAGCGCGGTGGGGCTCGCGCGCCAAGGCATCGAGGATCTCCACGACGTGGCGGTGGCTAACCAGCGTGCGAAGTGTCGCCAGGTCATCAGGTCGGTCATCGGGGCAGCCGTCTGTAGTCGCCGAAATTCAGTTCCGGACGTTAATTGAGGGCCTTAGTGCTCGGCGGTCGGCTTTACGGAACCTTGCCAGTACGCAGCTGAACCTTTACGGGGTTCCCTGCCGGATCAGCGACTGCCCCAGCGGATGCCGCAAGCATGCGGGTCATTCCCCCAACACCTATGGTCCGTCGCGACGAAGCCGCCGCGCCACTCCGAAACGGGGTGGCGCGGCGGCTCCCATATCCCGGCGCACCCGCGCTGCTCTATCACGGGTGTGCCGGGCGATCAGCGTTGTCCTGGCCGGTGGCCGTGGTTCGCCTTCTTCTTGCGGCGGGCGCGTTTCTTACTGGCGCGCTTGGACAATGTCGTGTCTCCTCAGGTGTGGGTCGAGTCGGTGGCTATGCTGCGTGCTCGAGCTGGTTGCTCCACACCGCCAGCCGAGTGCGTGCACGCGAATTGCGCACCAGTGCGGCCGGTTTCGCTTGTTCGGGGCCCTCGTAGTAGCCGCCGTTGAGCACCGGAGTCGTCGGTGCGCTGAGGGTGACCAGCAGCGAGGCGGCCGTGTCGACCGGAGCGGTTCGGTGGCTGCGCAGTTGGGGAAGGTCGATCTCGAAGTCGGCGGGGTGCACGCTGATCGAGATGAGTCCCTGCGGTCCGGTCTCGGCCAGCGACCGGCTGAACATGGTCAAAGCCAGCTTGGCCTGCGCGTAGATCGCGAGCGGGGTGTAGATGGCGCGGCTGCGGTCCAGATCCGAATAGTCGAGATTGCCACCGACGTGCAGCTTCGAGGTCACTGTGACGATCCGTCCCCGAGCTGCCGCGATGGCGGGAGCCAATGCCATGGTGAGGCGTGCCGGCGCGAGATAGTCGACCTGGAAGGTCAATTCGTGCCCGTCCTCGGTGTGCGTGCGTTTTTGTGGTGCTGCGATGGAGGCGGTGTTGATCAGCGCGTCGAGGCGGGGCAGTTCCGCGTCGAGCGCGCGACCGAGTTCGTCGACTTCGGCCAGGTGCGCGAAGTTGGCGTGCACCATGCGCACCTGACCGGGACGGGCCGCGGCCTGTAGTTGTTCCATCGTCTCGTCGGCACGATCCTTTTGCAGGACATGTGCAATGACGGTGGCGCCGTCGTCGATCAGCAGCTGCGCTGTGGCAAATCCCAGGCGACCATCGACGCCGGTCACCATTACGGTGCGGGCAGTGGACGAGCTTGCGGACATAGTTCTCCCATCAGGATTGAGCGCGCGCATCCGACACCGAACAGGAGGTTGCGCGAGGACGCGCGCGAAGGAAACTCGCGATCAGACATCGCGGAGTTATGTGGAACGTCGCACGCTCAGCGGCGACGAGGATTGATGGCCGGGCTACGCCGGACTCGGCGGCTCGTCCTCACTGCCGAAGCCGAAAAGCTCCAGGGCGGATGGCATCCGCTCGATGCGGTGCCGGGCAACGTCGAGGACTCGGCGCGAGGCGCAGCGAGGCTCGAAGGTTGCGGTCACACCACGATTCAAGCCCACCGCGTGTCTCGGCGACAAGTGCTCGCGACCGATTTGACGGATCCTTTGCGGTGTTGTCGGCGTGCTCCCGATATCGAGAAACCGAGCTCTGTCGGCACGCCGACGTGTG
This sequence comes from Nocardia sp. NBC_01009, assembly GCF_045208035.1. NCBI lineage: Bacteria > Bacillati > Actinomycetota > Actinomycetes > Mycobacteriales > Nocardiaceae > Nocardia > Nocardia sp. NBC_01009. The sequence continues at coordinate 4,090,963 of NZ_CP108695.1, forward strand.
TCATTGCTGAGGGCGGGCACTCCAACCGGTGACAGTGCCGGGTGTGATCGAGGGCGCTCGATCACATAGCCGCGGTGTCGGGCAGAGAGATCGGTGGGCGGTGGCACCGACTTCCGCTTCAGCGCTGTCCGTGCTGGTTAGAGGTGATATCGAGCGTGCCTAGAACGTGCCAACAGAGGCGGATACGAGGCGGACCGGGTGATGCGAGCTGGACGTTGAAATGCCTCTGACCTGGGCGGGAGAGCACCAGCCGGACACCCTGGGACGCATTCCAGTTCCCTGGGGGTCAAGTGGTCGCAGGTTCAAATCCTGTCATCCCGACAAATAAACCCCTTCCGACCTCGGTCGGAAGGGGTTTTCTTATGTCCGATTCGGGGCCGGATTCGAGCCGATCCCATCAAAATCTCAGATTTCGAGCTCATCCGCCCCGAGCCCATCGCTCGAGAACGTCCCGATTGGCCGGTACCGTCTCGGGGATATCGATGTAGTGCCCTTTGGCCACACCGGTGGTGTTGCCCAGCTGGCGGGCCGCGCGCTCGGGGTCGTTGTAAGTGCGATCGACCTTGGTAGCGACGCCCTTGCGGAAGGTTCGCGGTGTGATCCACGCGAAGGCCTCACCGCGAGCGGCCCGCCAGATCCTGCCGAAATTGTTCGGATTACGCACCGTGCCGACCCCGGGAGGGGAACAGCAACCCCATCGGATTCGGGTGTCCCGAGGTCACAGAACCGCAGTGTCAACGCGCAGCGTGCGTATGAATCCGTCGACGGTGAATCCTGCGACCAGAACCCCGGCGTGCAACCGCGCAGCGGCGTTCCTCGTTTCCAGACGCTACATGGTGCACGCCACTTCGCTGGCACATGAGGAATCCCGGGATGTGAAAGTGGGCGGCGGGCATCGTTTCCGCTTCGCACCACCTGCCGCACCCGGCCTGAGGGGTCGGGCTTACGACGGTGGCGTGAGGACGGCGGCGGTGCGGGCCAATGCCATCGCACGGTGCGGGTAGATCGCGACTATCGAGTCCAATCCTGTCAGGCGTAGTGGCCGTGCCGCTGCGCCCGTGGCGATGACCGCGAAAACCGTGTCCGGCCCCGCGAGGTTGTTTGCGTCGATGAGTGGTTGGAGACCGGCGGAATCCATGAACGAGATTTCGCTCAGGTCCACCAGGACTCGGGCCGGATGGTCATGCAGGACCCGATCGAGCGCGATCACCAGCCCTGGCGCGGTGCGCGCGTCTACTTCTCCTCGGACAATGAGGACTGGGCCGTATTTGTCGTGGTTTTCGGTCTCGGCATCCATTCTGCCGGCTTTGTGGATCATCTGAGCTCCTCCGTCACAGGGGCTCCCCAGCGCCCGGCGATCGTCCCCCATTCCCCTGCACCGCCCGGCGACACATCGCGGCTGTTGGGCACTGAGGCGGAGAACGGCGAGTTGGACGTGTCGAACAGTCCGTTCTTGGTCCGCCGGGCTCATCGGTTCATAGCGTGTGCTCATCTGCGGGCGACCGGGGCGGGCCTGAGGCATGGCACAGGTTCTCACGCTGTGATGGCTGTGTCGCGGGCCAGGATAGTCGCGGCCCGAAGCGCCACCTTTTGGATGATGCGTTCGGTGGGGCCACCGAAACTGGTGCGGTAAGGCGAGTAGAAGGTGAGAACACCGAACGCGGTGCGGTTGCGGCCTGCGATCAAAGGCTGGCAATGCAGTGACCGAACACCCAGCACGACCAGCCGGGCAATACAGTCCGGCCAGCGGTGCTCTGCCATGAGGTCGGCCACCGTGACCGGACAGGCGGTGACAAAACACTCCAACACGGGCCCCGCCGGATAGGTCAGCTGGGCCTGTTCCCACTGTTGCGCGCGCGGCGTCAAGGCGGCGATCGCCGCGAGCTCGCCCCGCCGGTAGGTGGTGATCCCCACCGCGGGGTGTCCCGGCACCTGCGCTACGGCCAAAGCGATCAGTTGGCGCACCACCGCATATTTGGAGTCCAGACCGAGGCTCTTGTTGGTAACCGGAGTGGTCGGAAACTGCGGCATCATGACCCCCTAGCCTCGCTCGGAAAGTCCATCGCTACGCAGACGGGATTACCTCTGCCCGACAGCGGTGAGGTAACAGCAGTGCCCAACCAGTATCGACCCAGCAACAGACTGGCGGGTTCGATTCGCTGGAAATGGCTGGGCAGCGGCAATGGCTGCGGCTGGATGCCCGGGGCTACTCGCGGCGCGCCATTGCAGCGGTCGGTGCCGCCTGGGTAAACGGCCGGTGGCGTATCGAAATTTCGTGCACGACCTGCAGAGGGAGCGAGCACAGGGGTTGGCTACCGAGCCGGTGTGTCACCTGATCCCTTCGGCCTGCGCGACGGATATCGGCTCGTGATCGACCGCGGTGAAGACATCGATGGACATGTCCTCGTCCCGGTAGTGCGCCAGCGTCGACAAGCCGCGAGTAGTGCACGCGATCGCGTGGACCTGATCACCGGACATCGGGTACTCCGGCACTTTTCGTCGCCAGTGCACGCACAGCACAGTGCCGCCGGGTTCGAGGTGTTCGACGGCGCGGTCGAACACCGCACGCAGGCTCGCGGTGTCGAGGTAATAGCAGACCTCACTGAAAACGATCAGGTCGAATCGCTCGTCGACCCATTCCTCGCCGAGTGCCCAGCGGCGGAATTCGACGGTTCCTCGCGTGGAGTAGGGCAGGCGCTCGACCCGGGCCTTGGCCGAATCGAGCGCCTGCGCCACCACATCGGTGCACACCAGTCGATCGCAACGGGTGGTGAGTTCGGCGGAGAGGTTGCCTATCGAGCAGCCGGGTTCGAATGCATAGCGGTAGTGCGGCTTCGGTAGTGCCGCCAAGGTCAGTGCCCGCTTGCGCTGTTCATACCAGCGCGTGGTGAACCCCCACGGATCGGAATCGCGGGCGTACATGTCGTCGAAATGGCCTGCGGTCAGGCGTGTCTCGCTCATAAGAAGAACGTTTCCGTCGAACCGGTGAAGCGGTCGAGCAGGTGCGGCGGCAGAATCGGTTGGTCGGCGGGATCCTCCGACAGAGCGCTGGTCTGGCTGCGGAAGTGCGCGATCGCGCGCGACTTGGCGTTGATGACGGCCTCCGGCAGCGTCAACGTCCGCACGCGGGTCACGAGGACCAGGGGGTGTTCGGGAGTCGCCCAGTGCCACATCCACACCGGAAATTCGAGCAATCGGGTCGCGGTTCCGGCGCACGCCGCGGCCGCGGCCCGGCCGACGGCTTCGTGGTCGGGGTGACCGTCACGCCGCCAGGTCGTCGCACACCAGGCGCCGATGCGCCCGCATGCAGTGAGGATCTCCGCGAGGGCATCGGTCACCGCCGCTTGCTGTGCCGCTACGGCGCCGTCGCCGATTCGGAGCCGAATGGGTGGTCCGATACCCAGTTCGGCTGCCGCACGCCGAGATTCCTCGACACGTAGATCGGCGAGTTCGGTCGGCGAACAGGTGGGCGAACCGGGATGTGAAGCTTCTCCGTCGGTCACGGTGACCACCGTGACCGGCACATCGCTCGAGCGCGCCAACGCGATCAAACCACCGGCGCCGAGTATCTCGTCGTCGGGATGCGGCGCAACGACGACCAAGTGTCGCCACCCGGCGAGGGACAGTTCGCGGCGACGATGCCGCCACGGCGACCAGAAATCCTCCGGAGTACCGCGAACAGCAAGATCGATCATCGGCTCGGCAACCATGAGAACTCCTTTTCCGCGTAATCGCGGCCGAGATCGGCCAGGTCTCGCTCCGCATGACTCTGGCGGAGGTAGACGGTGAGGTCGGCGACACGCTGTGCATGCTCGGCATCCGCGCACAGTGGACCAGCGCCGAGTGCGCGCCCGACACGATCGATGGTCGTGGTGGCCGCGTCTTCGACCACCGCGCGCACGGTCCTGGCGCGCAGCCGTGCCGTCGCCGACGCATCGAGGGGGTCTTCGTCGATCCGGTGCGCGGCGTCGGTCACGCACAACCCGGCGGCATACAGTCCGCTCAGCACCGCGCCGAGATGCGCCGAGGCATGCTCGTCGGCCTTGCCGGCAGCGACACAGTCATGCAACATCCCGGCGATGGCGCAGGCGCTGCCGTACCAGCACGCGGCCACCCCGATCGCGCCGTGCCAGAAGCCGGGACGCGCCAGGTAGGCGCCGGGTTCGCCGATGGATTCGGCCGGGACTTCATCGAAATCTACTGCACCGGAGTCGGATTCCCGCATACCGACGGCATGCCAGGTACCAGGCACAGATCGAACCGAGGGCTGTCCGAGGTCGACGGCGAACAGCCTGCGTTCATTCCCCACCCGGGCGGTGACGAGCGCATGGGTACAGATGGTCGCTCCCGAACACCACAGCTTGCGACCCGTCACGGTCCAACCGCCGGGATCGAATCGCGCCTGCAACACCGGCTTCGGTGGCTCGGCCGCCCATACTCCCCAGATCTGACCGCGGGCCACACCGTGGCCTCCGAGCTCGGCGAGTATCGCGTCCGCATCGACGTGCGCTTCTGCCAGCCGTCCCACCACCGTGTTCTCGAACGCCAATTCGGCCAGCATGCGCCAGCGCTCGGCAGTTCGGCCCGATCCGGGATACGGCAGTTCGAGCCGACCCGAATGTGCCAGTCCACGTAGGGTATTCGACACCGTGCCAGTGGAACGGCGGAGAACCTGTTCGGCGATGTCAGGCACTTCGGCTCTCCTTCCGATAGGGGTTCACGGCTCGTTCGATGCGTCGTATGTGGTCGGCGAATCCGTGCGGTGCACGCCCGATTCGCCGCGCCGAGGTAGTGACGACCACGTCATCGGCCCACGTGACCCGCGCATCAGCGGCGATCATGCGCGACACCATCTCGATGTCCTCACCAGTGCGCAGGTGCCGAAAGCCACCGATCCGCCAATACGTGTCGGCTCGAAAACCGAGATTCGCACCGTGCACGTGGCCGTGCGCTCCGGTCGAGGGATATTGCTTCTCGTAGGTGCGCCGGGTGGCTGCCGTGTGATCGGCCCAGCTCCGCACACCGACGACCCCGGCGACGACATCGCTGTCATTTCGCGCGTATCCCAGCTGCGCCCGCAACCACGAGTCATCGACCTCGGAGTCTGCGTCGGTGGTGGCGAACCAGGTCTCGGCCCCACAGGTCGCGCCTGCCTCGGCGAAACCCAGCGAACGGGCCGCGCCGACGTTGCGTTCGTCGATCTCCATCACCTCGACGTTCGAGGTCGGTACCCGCGCGGAGGCGTCGGTACACGCGTCCAGGACGAGCTGGATCCGAACCGGAACATCCACCCGCTCCGCCGCGCGTGCCAGCGCCGTCAGACAGGCAGGCAACAGCCGCTCTTCATCCCGAACCGGAACGACCACCAGAACTCGAGCGATCACGCAGGCATTCTCGTGCCGGTCGGCGTCCAGGAAACGGGCACCATCGTATCCCGAGTCGCTCATGGTTCCCGGCTACCCCGCGACTCGGCGAGCAAACAGCCAGCGTCACATGTGGGTAGCCGGTGCGCGCGACACCCACAACCGAAGTAGTCCACGATGACCCGAAGCCGATCGCGATCTCCTACGGTGGCAACGAGTCTTGTTGCGGGGAATGCCCGAACCGCAAAGCTCGAGTGGCGACGTGACGAGCCTGTGTTCGGTGGCGATGCGACGCAGGTAGTCGAGGATCTCTGACCGCCCTGGATACCGCGTGTACCAGTCGTGGTAGGGCGCGAAGGAGAACGAGTACAGGTGTGCGGTGAGCCGCTTCGAGGTATGCGATGAGCGCGACAGCGGCTGTCGCACCGGAGAATACCGCGAGTCCGGCGGTACTACGAGGCTTACCGGATCGCGATTCCAACTCTGGCGAACAAGCCGGGAAGCTTGCGGCGCGATCAGCGGCAACCGAGATCGCTTTTCCCTGTTTGACGTGCGGTTTGCGGGGAATGCGCTAACGCATGAAGGACGTACTCGAACGTGAAAGCAAATGGGCGGTCGACCGGGACTTCACTCTTCCGAGGCTCGACGACCTTGTCGCGAATAGCCGCATCGAGGAGGCGCCGGTCGAGCTGACCAGTACCTACTTCGACACCGCCGAGCGAGACCTCCTCGCCCACGACCTGACGTTGCGTCGCCGTGAGGGAGACGACGAATCCGGCTGGCAGCTGAAGATCCCCCACTCGCATGGTCGCGTCGAAGTAACCGCCCAGCTGTCGGACGAGCTGCCACATGAACTCGCCGAGGTCGTCAACGGCGCCGCGCTGGGTAGGCCGTTGAATGCGGTCGCCAGGGTTCACACATTGCGCCGCCGTCACCGCATCCTCGGTTCGGACGGCGAACTGATCGTCGAGATCGACGACGACACTGTGGACTCGACCGTCGCTGACCGGCCTGCGGAACTGGTCGCGTGGCGTGAGGTCGAGGTCGAACTCGGCCCGCACACCAACAAAGTCCCCGCGATATTGCGGGACCGGCTCGCCGAAGCAGGCGCACGCGAGTCGAGCTATCCCTCCAAGCTGTCTCATGTACTGCCGGAGCGATCCGGACCGGCCGTCACCAGTTCGCGTGCGGAACATGCCCTGCACGAATACATGACCACACAGATCGACCTGATCTTCGTTGGCGATGTCGGGCTACGCCGAGGCGAGGAACCAATCCACGACACCCGTGTCGCGACGCGGCGACTGCGCAGCACGCTACGCGTGTTCGGCAAGCTGCTGGATCGCTGCGCCATCGGCGAGATCGACAACGAGCTGAAATGGTACGCAGCGCTGCTCGGCGACATACGCGATTGCCACGTCCAACGCCGACGCCTCGCCGATGAACTCAACGCCCTACCGCCCGAACTCATCTTGGGTCCCGTCGCTGCGCGAATCGATGCGACGCTGCTGGATCGGCAGTTGCCGAGCCGCAATGCTCTCGCTGAGGCAATGAACTCGCCCCGCTACCTGCGACTGCTCGCGACCCTGCAGACATGGAAATCGCAGCCGCCGATCGAGCGACGGATCCGGCGGCGCCAACTCGTCAAGCGGGCCCGCCGGGCCGCGGATAAGGCCGACCGCCGGTTGATGACCGCGTTGCGCAACCAGCGACACGAATCGCTGCACCGCGCGCGTAAAGCCGCCAAGCGTGCACGCTACGCCGCCGAATTGTACGAACCCCTTCGAAAGCCCGCGCGTGCAAAGTCGAACATCAAGTACTACAAGAAGATTCAGCGCCTACTCGGCGACTGCAACGACAGCGTCGTGTCGACCGAATTCCTGTGGCGAACCGCTACAGCAGCGGGGACGGCAGGCGGCGAGAACGGATTCACCTACGGCCTGCTGTACGCGAACGAGATGCACGCCAGTGAGAGCGCGCGCCAGAGTGTCGCGGAAGTTGCCGGAGGCGAATAGGTACAGCCTCCCGCTGCACTGCCGCGGCTTCTCGGCGGGATTGTCCAACCAAAAGAACGTACTGAGGGACCATGATCGCTCCTTGGTGGCTGCGTGCTGTCACCTGCGTTGGAGTGTTGCCGTCATCGACGTAATTCGCGAACTTTTCCGAAATTCTGTCCGACTGGTCGAACGACTCCCGACCCGTTGGGGGTCGCTGGGAAGGCGACCCGGCTCCTGGCCATTCACGGATCTTCGCAGGCAGACCCCATCGACCCATCCGGTAACTAGGCATACGCTGAGATGCGGCCATTTCAATGTGGTCTACCCCACTCATACGGGTGTCATGGCTCGACCAACCCGGGTCGCATCAGTGCAGTGGCAGTCGAGCGAGCAAGGAGTGAGCATGAAAGGCGGAACAAGAGTTGCGATAGGGGTGGGCATCGGGTACCTGCTGGGCCGCACGCACAAAATGCGCTTTGCGTTGATGATGGCCGGTGCCGCAATGTCCAGGCGGTCCTCGGGAGTGCCCGCGGAGCTGCTGAAGCAGGGGACTTCGTTGCTCAAATCGTCGCCGCAGCTGACCCAGCTCACCGACACTGTTCGCGGCGAGTTACTGGACGCAGTCCGGTCGGCCGCGGTCACCGCCGCGAGCAACCGCATCGACGCGTTCAACGCCCGGTTGGAGCAGGGCTCGACGCTCCTGGCGGACAAGGAGGATCGCGACGAGTCGCGAGAAACGGATTCCGACGAAGACGAGTCCGACGAACAACCGACACGGGGTGACGAGCAAGCGTCGGCCGACGAGGACGAGGATCTCGAGGACGAAGAAGATTCCGAACAAGGACACGACGAGGACGACGAAGCGGACGAGGAGGACACCAGGCGACCCGCCGCGCGGACGCGGGCACGCCGGTCGGGGACCACCAGCGGGCGGAAAACCGGTTCCCGGGGCTCGGTCCGTAGGTCCGCGTCCGGGGATCGCAAACCGACTTCATCCGTCCGACGCCGTAGTCGGTCCGACACCGACGAAGCACCCGTGCGACGCACGAGGAGATGAGGTCGATGGCGAAGACATTGCGCGATGCGACGGCCGGGGTCGGCAAGGTGGCCACCGGCACTGCCGCCCGGGCCACCAAAACCGCGACCCGGGCTGGGGCAACGGCCCGGAAATCAGCTCGAGATGCCACCCCGACGGGCCTCCTGCAGCAATCTGTGCAGAACCTCGCCGGAAACCTGGCCGACCGCGCGGTGTCCGGGCTGTCGGACCGGGTATCGAAGACTGCCGGTCGGCTGAACGAGTATGCCGAAGGTGGCGGAGGAAACCTGCTGGCGGCGGTGACCGGTGTGGAGAAGCTGGCCGGAGGTGCCTCGCCGTTCCGAGCGGCCGTCAGCGGGGGTGTGAGCAAGCTCGGGCACTCGGTCCGCGAAAAGTTCGAGGCGGCCAAGGAGTCACTGACCGGCGGCAAGGGCAAAGGCGGTGGCAAGAAGCTGAAGCTGACCAATATCGTCGAGCACATCGACGTGGGGGTTCCGGTCGATTTGGCCTACGACCAGTGGACCCAGTTCGCGGATTTTCCGAAGTTCATGAAGAAGGTCGAGAAGGTCGAGCAGGTCGCCGACGAGAAGCTCAGCTGGACCGGCAAAGTGTTCTGGTCGAGACGGACCTGGGAATCCACGATCTTCGAGCAGGTACCGTTCGAGCGGATTGTCTGGCGTTCCAAGGGCGCTAAAGGCTACATCGACGGCGCGGTCACCTTCCATGAGATCACCCCGGGGCTGACCCGCATCCTAGTGGTGCTCGAGTACCACCCCAAGGGAGTGTTCGAGAAGACCGCCAATCTGTGGCGCGCGGCAGGTCGCCGGTGCCGCCTGGAACTCAAGCACTTCCAGCGGCAGGTCATGATCGAGGCGGTGCTGCACAGCGACGACATTGTGGGCTGGCACGGCGAGATCTACGACAGCGAGGTCGTCAAAGACGACGAAACCGCACGCCGCGAGGAAGAAGAGAACGAAGAACAGGACGTCGAACACGACCGCGCGGACGACAAAGAGTCGGACGAGGCCGACGAAGCCGAAGCCGACGAAGCCGACGAGCAAGAGAGCGATCAACAAGACCCGGACGAGGAAGAAACACCAAAGCAGCCTCGCCGTCGTCCGCCCGCCCGCCGCAAGAGCTCGGTGACCCGCCGGTCGCGTGAGAGCGAAGGAGCAAGCCGATGACGATCGAACCCGCAGGAGGCGGTGGCGGAGCCGGCACGTTGGCGCGGCCGAACTCCTCCAACCTGGCTGATGTCATAGACACGATTCTCGACAAAGGACTGGTCATCGATGCGTTCGCGCGAGTCTCGCTGGTCGGCATCGAACTGGTAACCATCGACGCGCGTGTCGTGGTGGCCAGTGTCGACACGTATCTGCGTTTCGCCGAAGCGGTCAACCGGCTCGAGATCTCCAGCAGTGAACCGAAGGGGCTGACCGATATCGTCGGCGACGTCACCGAGGGCGCGTCGAAGCACAAGACGAAGGGCGTTCTGGAAGCGGCCGGCGAGAAGGTCTCGGACTTTCTCGGCGACATCGAGGACAAGCGCCAGACAGCGCCACAGTCGTCCAGACGCCGGGAGGAGTGATGGCTGCCGACGCAACCTCCGTATATGTCTATGGCATCGTGCCCGCCGACGTCGAACCCGAGCCGCACGCGACCGGTGTGGGCGATCCTCCGGGTGAGGTCGGGGTGGTGCGGCACGGTGAGATCGCCGCGTTGATCAGCACGCTCGAGTCCGATCGCCCACTGGGCACACCCGAGGACCTCACCGCCCATGCCGAACTGCTGGACGGGTCGGCCACGGTCGCCCCGGTGCTGCCGCTGCGGTTCGGTGCGGTCATGACCGACACGGAGGCGGTGGAGAACGAATTGCTCGAGGCGAACGAGGACGAATTCCGCGCCGCACTGGAGGAACTCGAGGGCCGGGCGCAGTTCGTGATCAGGGGACGCTACGTCGAGGAGGCCATCCTGCGGGAGCTGCTCGACGAGAAGGCCGAGGCCGCCCGACTCCGCGAGGAGATCCGCGACAAACCGGAAGACGCCACGCGTGATGCCCGGATCGCGCTGGGCGAGCTGATCAATCAGGCCATCGAGGCCAAGCGAGCCGAGGATACTCGCACGGTGGTTTCCGAACTCGAGAAGTTCGAACCACTCGTCAACCAGCGCGAGCCCAGCCACGAGGAGGATGCCGTCCACATCGCGGTGCTGGTTGAGTTGGCTCGGCAAGCAGAGCTGGAGGAGACGTTGCGCCAGCTCACCGAGCGTTGGGACGGCCGGGTGGAGCTGAACCTGCTCGGGCCGATGGCGGCCTACGACTTCGTGACGAAGCGAGCCCCCGAGGGGTGAGGCATGGGTCTGCTCTCATCGATATTGTCGTTGCCCCTCGCGCCGGTTCGCGGCGTGATGTGGCTGGGCGAAGTGATCCAGGACCAGGTCGAGCAGCAGCTCCATGATCCCGCGGCGTTGCGGGGCGAGCTCGAGGAGATCGATCGCGCGGCGGAGGCCGGTCACTTGTCCGAAGAAGAGCAGCAGCAAGCGCAGCAGGCGGTCCTGGATCGCATGACCGGCTCTGCGGATGACGTGACCGCGATCGACCGGACGGAGTGACTCGCGTGGCCCGCAAGACTACTTCCGACGATTCCGAGGACGTTCATTCGGCGTCGAACCAACAGCCTCCCCTGGCCGCGGCGCAAGCCGCAGCGATAGCAATCGAACACCTCGTGGAACTGACTTCGAAACACGTGCAGGGCGTCACCTGCATGGAACCGACGGAGGATGGCTGGCTGGTGGAGATCGAGGTGCTCGAGGATCGTCGCATCCCATCGTCGGCGGACATCCTAGCGCTCTACGAGGCGGAGATTGATCTCGACGGGAATCTGCTGGCCTACCGCAGAATAAGGCGCTATGGGCGCGGCAACACCGACGTCGGCGGAAACGAGCGGCAATGACGGTGGTCGGAGGTGGATCTTCCGTCCCGCAGCCCTACGGAGGCGGGCATCAGTCCACGAACCTCGCCGACATCCTGGAGCGGGTCCTCGACAAGGGCTTGGTGATCGCGGGCGACATCCAGGTGAACCTGCTCGACATCGAACTGCTCACGATCAAGCTGCGTTTGGTGATCGCGTCCCTGGAGACGGCGAAGGCGGTGGGCATCGACTGGTGGGAGACCGACCCATGGCTCAACAGCAAGGCCCGCACCCTGGAACGGCAGGATCGGGATCTCGAACTCGAGAACCGGGAACTTCGGGACCGGATCGCCCAACTGGAGGCGACGAATGAACGCCGTCAACTCATCGAGCGCGGCCGCGAGCCCAAGGAAGAACGATCGTGACCGCTGGTCTCGGGGTCTGGCTGTACGCGGTGACCTCCAGCCGCGTAGCGGAACCGAGCGAGCTGACCGGAGTCTCGGGCGAGCCGGTGCGGGCGGTGGTCTCGGACGATCTGACGGCAGTCGTCGGCTCGGTGCCGTTAGAGGTTTTCGGGGAGCAACCTCTCCACAGGCACTTGGAGGATCTCGACTGGTTGGAGGCGACAGCCCGGGCGCACGACGCCGTCGTGTCGGCCTTGGTGCGCCGAGGCCCCACCGTCCCGCTGCGACTGGCCACCGTCTTCCGCGACGACAACCGGGTGCGCGAGCTGCTCGACGAGCGGCAAGCGGACTTCGGTGCGGCTCTGGCCCTGGTGAGCGGCCGCACCGAGTGGGGCGTGAAAGCCTACGGCGATCGCGCCGCCCTGACCGCTGCCGTGGCCGAGGCCCGGGCCGCGAACGAAGGCGGTGCAACGGGGGCCGGGGCCGCGTATCTGGCCCGGCGCCGCGCGCAACTGTCCGCGCAGGACAGCGTGGAACGCGACGCGGCAGAGCAGGCCGAGGAGATCCACACGCGCTTGGTTCACCACGCCGCGGCCGGACGCCGGCAGGCGCTGACCGATCCAGTGGTGAGTGGCCGCCGGGACTGGATGGTGCTCAACGGGACATACCTCGTGGACGACGATCGCACCGACGACTTCACCGCGACCGTCACGATGCTCGGTGCCGAATTCCCTGGTGTCCGGCTCGAACTCACCGGCCCGTGGCCGCCGTATTCGTTTGCAGGCGTGGAACGAGAACCGGGATGAGCCAGGTCGGCCACAATGTCGACGACGGGCGCCGCGTCGCGCTGGTCGACCTGCTGGATCGGGTACTGGCCGGTGGGGTGGTGATTTCCGGCGATGTCAAACTCGCCATCGCGGACGTCGACCTGGTCCAAGTCTCGTTGCGAGCCCTCATCTCCTCGATCAGCACGCTGTCGGCGCCGGTCGGGACCTCTCGCGGTGTGCTGGAACCGCCCGGCGATGACTGAATTCGGCGGTATCCCACCGCGTATCGACACCGAACCGGAATCCGTCGAGCGCGGGCTGGTCACCCTCGTCCTCACCCTGGTGGAACTACTGCGGCAACTGATGGAGCGGCAAGCACTACGCCGCGTCGACGCAGGCGACCTCACCGACACCCAGATCGAACGCATCGGCACCACCCTGATGCTGCTCGAACAACGCATGGACGAACTACGGGACCACTTCGGACTCACCCCAGAAGACCTCAACATCGACCTCGGTCCTCTCGGCACCCTTCTCCCGCGTGATCCGACCGACCGCTGACGCCAGTGGGCTTCATGATCAACGGCACAACGCTGCGGTTTCGCTCAGGGCCTTCCAGCACGTGCCGTTGATCATGAATCGAGGCCCTGCGGCCACATTCCCTGAACAGAGCTGATCGGCGCAACCATCGGACTGATCCCGCCAATGACCCGACCCCCAAACAGGAGTCAACCCTAAAGTCACCATCTGCAACGTTCCGCAACCTGTCCACAAGTCAGTCGGCGCGCCTCGTGGACGCCCGGGACAACGATATGCGCGGCGTGGACGTTGGGGATGTGCGTCAGGGGAGATGCATCAGCTGTCGAGCAAGGCCGAACAGGCGGCTGCCGAGCTTGATGACGGGAAGCCCCAGCGGAATCAGGAGGATCGTCGCGCACAACACCGCACCAAGGATCCACACCACGGCCGCGAGCAACGCGACTACCGTGCCGAGCACGGCCGTCACGATCCCCAACACCACATTGAGCAGGCCCTGTATCGCTCGCATGACGACCTTTCTGTTTTCCATTCTGCGCTCTTTCACTCGATGCGCCCCTGCACGCACCTCGTTGGCGTGGAAAGCCGCCGGAGTTCGGCGAAAATCTCGTGGCACGGGAGGTCAAGAGCATCGGGTCTACCTGGATGCCCTCGGCGTCGTAGAGCGGTCCTACCGAGTTGACGGTGCTGGCGCGAACGGGGTCGGGCCGCAGATGATCAATTCGACAGTGTTGCGGGGTGGGTGGATAACGATATTGAGCTAGCTCTGACCCCGCGTCGACTACCTCTGACGCTGAGGGTGCTCAGACGACAGCGGTGAACGCGGCCGGATCGTAGCGCGAGCGCTATCCAAAGGTCAGTAGTAATGCCGTCGGCCGCCGACGGCGCGACCCGTCGACCCCAACAGCAGTAACACGAGCCCGATGACGAGCACCACGATCCCGATCGTCCAGAGGATCGGGATGCCAAATATAAACCCAAGGATAAGAAGGATGATTCCGAGAACGATCATGGCCAGCTACCTAGTTTCACTGCTGCATTCGAAGGGCCCGAGAAACCCTCCCGTGCTCCTATACGATTGTGGGCGCAATGTCGGCACCAGTCACTACGCCTACCCCGTGGCCATGGGAAGAACAATCATGATGATCAACCCGAGGTCCTGCATATTCCAGTAGACGCCTCGAGACCAGGGATGTACACACCTGTTTTATCGAATTCGCAGCTCGCCAGTTGTGGCGGTGTGTTCGGGTTCGGCTGCACTGCGCACAGATCAGCCTGCTATGCGTTCACGGTATGCTCAGTGTGGCTCAAATAGTCGGCTTCGCGGCCTGCCCATCGAGCTTCCGGATCAGTAGATCGCTGATGGTGTCGGTGAGCTTGTCGATGCTTTTCGACCGACCAGCGACCGTACGCCCCTTGCCGCCGACGGACATTATTACTCCGCCGCAGTCGCATACCCCCCGCGGACCCACGCTATGAACGAAGACACCGACCCAGCCCCAAGCGAGGGCCCCCGCACCGCCGACGGGGCGGAGCAGGGCCACAGCGACCTGGTCGCGCAACCCCACACCACCGACGAGGGCGGGCCGATCATCGCCGCGGAAGCTGCGGCCGCGCAGGCAAGTACGACGCAGAATCCGCTGGGTAAGCCGGGGCGACGATTCGATCCGCGATCGCCGTTCATGGTCGGCTTGACAGGCGCGGCGGGAGTGGCGGTGACCTACGCAGCGATCCAGGCGGTACTCGCCGCGAGTCAAGTGCTGGTACTGATCACCGTCGCATTGTTCCTGGCGATAGGTCTCGAACCTGTCGTGTCGTGGCTGGTTCGACCATGGTTCCCGCGATGGGCCGCAGTGGCCGCAGTGTTCGTGGTGGCGATCGGCCTGCTGGCAGGGTTCCTTGCGGCCGCGATACCTCCGCTGGTCAACCAAAGCAGCACGCTGGTTCACAACGCTCCGGATTACGTCGACCATCTTGCGCAACGATATCCACTCATCGAAGCGCTCGACACTCGCTTCCATCTCCAGGACCGACTCCAGGAAGGGCTCGGGTCCGATCCCTCGAAGTTGGCCGGGGGTGTCCTCGGTGCGGGTCGGATCGTCTTCAGCATTGTCAGTGGCACAGTGATCGTCGCGGTGTTGACCGGCTATTTCATGGCCAATTTCGCGCAGGTTCGCGCGTCGATCTACCGGCTGTTTCCGCGCTCCCGCCGCCCACGGGCGATCCTGATCGGCGACGAGATCTTCGTGAAGGTCGGCGGCTACATTCTGGGGAATTTGGTTATTTCGGTGATCACCGCGGTTTTGACCTTCATTTGGCTGTTGATCTTCGATGTGCCGTACCCGCTGTTGCTGGCCGTGCTGGTCGCTGTCCTCGACTTGATTCCTGTGGTGGGCTCTACTCTGGCGGGGATTATCGTGGCCCTGGTCGCGCTCACCGTGTCGGTGCCCGTCACCGTGGCTACCATCATTTTCTTTATCGTTCTGCGGTTGTTCGAGGACTACGTACTCGTGCCCAGAATCATCGGCAGAACGGTGCGGGTGCCGGCGATCGTGACGGTGGTGTCGGTTCTGGTCGGTGGCGCGTTGCTCGGGATTGTCGGTGCGCTACTCGCCATCCCGGTCGCTGCCGCGGTGCTGCTGATCGTCGAAGAAACGGTGTTGCCGTCTTTGGACGAGCGTTAGCTGTTCGGGTTCGGCTCAATGCGGCGCGTCCGGTGCAGGCCGACACGGCTATGGCCGATACCGCCTCGAGCGAGGAGGTATCGGTGAAATATGCTGGTGGACAACAGGAATCGGTGCACGTCGAGCGGATGACCTCGCCAGGGTCACCCGCTCGCGATCGACGCTGGCGGGCGTCGAGTCAGTGACGGAAGGCGTCCTTGACCTTCTCGCCCGCATCCTTCAGGTCGGACTTGGCCTGATCGACCTTGCCCTCGTGCTTCTTGTCCTTGTCGTCGGTGGCCGCGCCGAACTTTTCTTTGGCCTTACCGGCGACCTTTTCGGCCTTGTTCTTTGCCTTGTCTACACCGCTCATGGTGCGAGCCCCTTTCTTCGAAGGTGCCCGGCCTGCGATTTCCAGCCGGTCCTCTTGCGGATAGCCCGCATTCGCGCCACCAAACAACGGTGCAGAGGCGACGCCCGACTGATGGCGGGAGCTTGCCGGCTTCCTAGCCGCGGCTGCTCGCGCGAACCCGACTACATCTTGCTGTATCGGGCCATGGCGAAGCTGTAGACGCCGTAGGTGATGATCCCCAGGCCGGACAATATGAGGAGGACAACTCCGTAGGGTTGAGCCCCCACGGTTTTGAAGGCGCCGTCGAGTCCGGCGGCTTTGCCCGGATCGGAGCGGTTCACGGCAAGGATCACCAGCAACCCGACCGCGGCGATGGCCAGCCCTTTCGCGATGTATCCGACCGTGCCCAGCCTGCGCACGAGGTCGCTGGTGGTGCCCTCGAGGTCTTCGAGGAAGTTCTGGCTCACTCCTTTGTAGACGTGGTAGCCGCCGATCGCGATGATGAACAGCCCGCCTGCGACGAGGACAATCGTGCCCGCGGTGGTATGCATCATGCGGGCCGTGATCCCCGCACTTTGGCCGCTGCTGGACTCGCCGCGGCCGCGGGTGAATCCGAACGCGGAGACTGCGAAGGCGAAATAGACTACTGCCAGGGCAAACGCCTTGACGCGTTCGATCGCTTCGGACTTCTTGCTGTCGGCGCCAGGTTTGGACGAGCTGCCGATCGCCGCTTCGGCGAGCCGCCACAGCGCCATCACCACAAACGCGACGACGCCGCCCCACAGGGCGACGACGCCACCCGGTTTGCCGGCCAGTTCCGACATGGCCCCGGATTGGTCGGCGGTACCGGCGCCGCCGAGGGCGATCCTGATGGCGATGTAGCCGATGATCAGGTGCACGATGCCGCTCACGACGAAGCCTGTGCGGGCGAATCGTTCGAAGATGCTGTTCTGGACCAGCTGGCCTGCCGTGGACGACGAGTTGTCATTGGACGCCGACGACGATGCGCCGGAGGACATCGGGGACGGGTTGTTGTCAGGCATGGTGCCTGCCTCGTATTGGTAGTGGTAGTGAAAGCTCCGCCGGGGTGCGGCGGGCGGTATGCGGGGGTGGAGCGCGGTCCCGAGGCTGATTGTCGGGCGGGCTCCTTCTCGGGAATCGGTGAACACAGGGTGTCCTTCGAGTGGCCTTGCCGCGCTGTCAGCGTAGCAAGGCCACTCCCGCCGCCGGCAGCTCTTGACAGGATCAGCCCGTGCATCCGATCGTTCATTTTCCCAGCTCGGGGGTGGTGAAGTGGCGTCAGCGACAGGCACGGGCGGAGGAGGTCGCCGCCCGCAGCCGCGCGGCTAAGGCGGAAGCTGAGGTCAAGGCGGCGCAGGCCGAACAGCTTGCCCAGCAGGCGCAAGTGCATCGCAGCGAAGCGGCGGATTCGCGAACCGAGCTGGACAAGGAGTGGGAACGCGCGGACAAGGTCGATCCGGACTCGAAGTCGAGTGAGACGCAGCAACGGGCTGATCCTGAGCAGCCGTCGCGCACCCTGACATTGATCCCGAGATTTCTCCGGCTGTCGGGGGGTCGGGAATATGCGCACCGATGTAGTCGCGACCGCCGTGTTGTGTTCAACGGTCGGGTCGGCGTCTGAAGGTGTGTCGGATTTGTATGACCCTGCATGTCCGTCAGGTCTGGACGGCGGCCGTGTACGCCGATGGCGTGGCAGGCGTCAGGCTATCGGGATGGGTTGCCCCCTCCGCGGAGTTGAGGCGACCGGGTGGCTCGCCGTCGGCGAAAGCGGTGTCACTTCGGCTCGGATTCGCGGGCCTGGTTCTGGGCTCTGAGTGCGCCGCTGTGACAACTCGTCGGTGGCTTCGGTTTCCGAGTAGTCGCAACTGGAGATCCTCGATTGGTCCTCCGAATACCGGGTAGGCGCCAGCTATGGAACTACTTGTGATCATCGGTATCGCGTTGCTCGTCGGTGCAGTAGTGCTGTACCGCAAGCTCTCGGGCAAGGCGGGGACACGTCCCTGTCTACCGGCAACCCCTCGGCCAACGACGAGAGAACCGACGGGAGATCTCCATGAGTCAGCAAGTTGGTGACTACGTCCTGCAACGATTGCGCGAATGGGGTGTGCACCAGGTTTTCGGATACCCCGGTGATGGCATCAACGGTTTGGTCGCCGCGTTCGGTCGCGCCGACAACAAACCCCAGTTCATCCAAGCCAGGCATGAGGAAATGGCGGCCTTCCAGGCCACCGGCTACGCCAAGTTCAGCGGCTGCGTCGGCGTCTGCATGGCCACCTCCGGACCCGGCGCGATCCATCTGCTCAATGGTCTCTACGATGCCAAACTCGACCATGTTCCTGTCGTCGCGATCGTCGGCCAGACTGCACGTAGCGCAATGGGCGGTAGCTACCAGCAGGAAGTCGACCTGCAGAGCCTGTTCAAGGACGTCGCGAGCGACTATCTGGTCGAGGTGAACGTCTCGAGTCAGCTGCCCAACGCGCTGGATCGAGCCTTCCGCACCGCGATGTTCCGGCGCGCGCCAACCACCGTGATCATTCCCGCAGATCTGCAAGAAGAACCATACGAAGCACCGACCCATGACTTCAAACAAGTGCCGTCGAGCCCACCGCCGATCTTCGCGCCGGCTGCGGTCACCGCACCCCGTGCCGAGATCCAGCGCGCCGCTGACATCGTCGACTCCGGCTCCAAGGTCGCGATCCTCGTCGGTCAGGGTGCGCGCGGCGCGGCAAACGAAGTCGTAGAGTGCGCCGAACTCACTGGGGCGGGCGTGGCAAAAGCACTGCTCGGCAAGGATGTCCTGTCCGACGATCTACCCTTCGTCACCGGTTCGATCGGTCTGCTCGGCACTAGGCCGAGCTACGAATTGATGCGCGACTGCGACACCCTGCTCATCGTCGGCTCGAATTTTCCTTACACGCAGTTCATGCCAGAGTTCGGACAGGCCCGCACAGTGCAGATCGACATCGACGGCACCATGATCGGGATGCGCTATCCGACCGAGGCAAATCTGGTCGGCGACGCGAAAGCGACACTGGCCGAACTGAATTCGATGATCGCCCGCAAGAACGACCGGTCCTGGCGGGAACGGATCGAAATGAACGTGGCGCGGTGGTGGGACACCGTCGAGCGGCAGTCGATGCTCACTGCCAAGCCAGTCAATCCGATGCGGGTGGTGTGGGAGTTGTCCCAGCAGATCCCGGACGATGCCATCGTCACCGCCGACTCGGGGTCCTCCACCAACTGGTACGCCCGCTGCCTACGCATGCGTGGACAGATGCGGGGATCACTGTCAGGAACCTTGGCGACCATGGGCCCCGGCGTTCCGTATGCCATCGGCGCGAAATTCGCACATCCGGATCGGCCGGTCATCGCCTTGGTCGGTGATGGAGCCATGCAGATGAACGGCCTGGCCGAATTGCTCACCATCGGGCGCTACTGCTCTCAGTGGACCGATCCACGGCTTGTCGTCTGTGTCTTCCACAACAATGACCTCAACCAGGTCACCTGGGAGCTGCGAGCGATGGGCGGCGCACCGAAGTTCGAAGAATCCCAGTCACTTCCGGAGGTGTCCTACGCCGATCTGGCGCGCGGTATGGGTATGTCCTCGATCGCGGTCGACAACCCCGACGATCTGGCCGAGGCATGGAAGCATGCTTTGAGCGCGGACCGGCCGACCCTGCTCGATGTTCGCTGCGACCCCGAGGTGCCACCGATCCCGCCCCACGCGACGTTCGAGCAAATGAAAGATACCGCGGAGGCCGTCCTGCGCGGTGACCCCGGAGCCTGGCATCTCATGGCTCAGGGCGTTAAAACCAAAGCACAGGAATTCATTCCGCGTATGAGCGAAAGGAAGTCCTCATGACTACCGAAGAATATCAGGATGTCGTCGAGCTACTCACCGCGCAGCACGAACAGATCAAAGATCTCTTCGCCCAGTTGAAGTCGGGCAACGGCGACAAACAACAGCTGTTCACCGAACTTGTGCGGTTACTCGCGGTCCATGAAAGCGCGGAAGAAGAAGTGGTTCATCCCATTGCCGCCCGTGCCCAATTCGGGGCTGACCACTTGGTCGCCGAAAGACTGGAAGAAGAGAATGAGGCCAAACAAGCACTGGCAGAGCTATATTCGCTCGGGGTTGATCACCCGGACTTCGACACCGAACTGGCCGGGTTCGCCGAGGCGGTGACTGCACACGCTACTCACGAAGAGAACGAGGAGTTCTCACTGTTGCGCAGGCAGTACTCGGCAACCCAGCTGGAGCACATGGCCGGCTCTGTTCGTGCCGCCGAAGCGATCGCCCCGACCAGACCGCACCCGCACACGGGAGAATCGGCGTTGGCGAACCTGCTCACAGGTCCGCCCTTGGCATTGTTCGACCGGACTCGTGACGCGGTGCGAGAGTGGCATCGGAAATCCGACAAATGATAGGGAGCCGTCGCTTGCGGTGATACCGGTACTGCTGTTGACGGCCACCTGCTTGCGCGGCCTTCCTCCCGGCCTATTACGGCGTCGAGCTACGCCAGGCGTGCCAGGTGATTTCTGCCAAGCAGTCCAGCTGCCCGGCGGCGTCCCCGGCTCGGTTCATCTGGCTGACTGTTCTCCTCTGTGGATCGAGGTGCGTGCCTGCTCGGAGTTGATCGGCGTTTCACACTGGCGTCCAGTCTGGTTTCGGGCAGAGTGGAAAGCGTGAGCGCCTCCGATGCTGTGGGCATGGACTTGATCTACCGGGTCGAGATCGGCGAGCCGGGTACAGGTGGTGTGTGGTGGAAGGTCTCCAACGTCGGTAGTCCGCGCCAGGTTGTCGCAGCGCTGACCGAGCTGGCCGTGCGCGTCGAACGCGACATCAGGGCCGCGCTCGATAGCGGGCGCCGCCGGTATGGCTACGAGCTGGCCTGGTCGGATGGGGTGGTACTCGAGTCGTTTCGGGGCGAGGTCGAATCGGTGTTGATCCCGGGTGAACTACGCGGGCTCGCGGTCACCCTGGCCTCGTGCGACGACAGCCCGGGCTAGGGCACTGGGATCAATGAACTCGGCGCGCCGGGTGCGTACATGCGCCGTTGACGAGTCGGAGCTTGTGCCACAGTTCGGGACCTCCAGCGGTTCGATCAGCGCGCAGGTTGCCGATCCCGGCGTTGGTGGCGGTCAATGACACTGCGCTCTTCGCCTCACCGGCACGCAACCGCGTCAACCGATCCTCGGCGGAGGTCCCAAGTAACAGCACCTCACCGAAGTCGGATTCGCGTGCCAAATCGGCCGATAGGGCTGTCCAGAACGCCTCGGCGGGCAGGTCATGACCGGTGGGTGGGCTCCTGGTTTTACTGGCCGGAACGCCAGGTGCACACGGTGCGGTCGCCGATCGCCGCCGCCAGGATTGGGTGTTGCGTATCGACGGCGCCAGGACCGAGTGCACCATTGCTGGCTCGACGGTGTTGTCCTCGGGCAAGCCATGGTCCAGGCGCTTCTCCATTTCGTTGATTCCACGGTGCCATCGACGGACTGCCATTGCTGAGGCACGACGGCCTCTTGCACAGGGACTCGCGGCCGAGGGGCAGGGCCTTCTGAAGCCGAGCCGAAAGCCCTGGGGATCAGAGACTTTCGGCCTTCGCGGCGGACGGGCGTCGTTGCGCGATTCTGAAGTCCCCATCCGCATCGAAAGAATCGCGATGTCCGTCCTGAAGGCCGCGCTCTGCAAGGCCGGTGCCCGCGGTATCGGCGCGGCCATTGCACGCACGCTCCGGGGTTCAGGCCAGGGCGCAAAAATCACGGTTTGATAACAGTGCGCCTCGGGTAATCGGGACAACATGACCATGATGAATTCCCAGTCCGCCGAATTCGGTCTGGCACCCGCGCGGCTGTTCGTTCGCCGCACTCCGAGCGAGCCGGAATTCGAGCCAGACCTCCCCACCATGCAGGCGCTGGGATCGAGGGCGGACCGGGCAGGCTTTGCGGGGAACTGGCCGGCACTTGTGAGCTCGTGGCGGTCGGGACAGCGGCGGCACAGAGTCAGGAATGGATGATCTTGATACCGAAACACAGCGACATGGCGGCTAGTCGAGTCGAACAGGCAGTCTCGCAGCACTGCGATGTGCACGCATCGGGGGCCAGGGAGGATGGACTCGACTTCCAGGAGGTGGTACTGCCTGGGTCTGGTCTGGCTGTGCAGTGGCGGGACGCCGATGATCATTTCCGGATCCGCCACCCCGACGATCTTGACCGAGGCGATGCAGGACAAGCTGTTGTGGCGTCCGTGGCTGGGGCGCAGCGACATGGTCGTGGGCACATCGGGAACAGTGGAGACCGAACCGGATCACATGTGGTGGGTGGTATGGGGCGAGTATGTCGGCGCCGATGTCACGGTGACCCTGGCCGATCAGTCCCGCCCCGAAATCATGTTTTTCGGACGGTTGTGGCTTACCGAATGGTGCGGACCTGAGCAACTTGCAGTGGTGAGTACGGCAGGGCGCCAGAGCGAGGTCCGATTCGCTCCGCCCGCGTTTGTGACACCCCCGGTCGAGAGCGCATTGCTGGGCGAGTCAGGCGGCTGGGCACATGTGGAAACCCCCGCGAGCTTCCACGACCCTGCTGTTACCTCGCAGACTGAACGCAGCTGAGTCTGCGTTCACGACAGCGGGCACCGTCAACGGCATATGCCGTGGCGTCGGCTGGGCAGTCTGCACCGACCGGGATGTCGGTCGGCGGGCGGCGTGCCGAAGTCTGGGTTTTCGTGTCGTCATCCGATGCGCTCCCGACCCGAAGGACGGCCCGGACGGGAGCATCGTCGGATGGCTTGGCGGCCGGTTGAGAACTCTGTGATGTGACAGTACGGCCGACAGTCCCTCACCGGTATGCAGCGACGCGATGAGGGAGACGTTGGTTGAGCTCGGCACGATCAGTGCCGGGAAATAATCCTCGAGGCTATCGCGCCGCGACCTGACGGCCTATCCGAAACGCTCATCTCGACTGTGCCGCTGATTCAGCCGGTGTGCTGCGAACTCAACGGGGCGGCAATGCTTTCCAGAGAGCGGCCCTCGGCTCGCACGCCGAGGATCAGCTCGACGACTCCACCGAGCATCATCATCGCCGCGCCGATGGTGAAGGCCAGCGCGGTGCGGGCGGGGTCGCCGTCACCTGTGAGCTCTGCGAAGACCAGCGGTCCCGCGATACCGCCCACGGCAGTGCCCACGGCAAAGAAAAAGGCAATGGCCATGGCCCTGGTCTCCATCGGGAAAATCTCGCTGACCGTGAGATATGCGGAACTGGCGCCGCACGAGGCCACGAACAGAACCACGGTCCAGCACACCGTGAGTGTGACCGCGGTGAGATCGCCGCGCACCAGCAGTATCGCGGTGAGCAGCAACAGGACTCCCGATCCCAGGTACGAGCCCGCGATCATGGGTTTGCGGCCGATGGTGTCGAAGTAGCGGCCGAGCAACAGCGGCCCGAAGAAGCTGCCCAGGCACATGAGGGCGTAGTAGTAGCCGGTGCGGTCGCTGGGCACGTCGAATGATTCGCCGAGGATGACCGCGAAATTGAAGGTGACCGCGTTGTAGAGGAACGCCTGCCCGACGAACAGCGCCAGCCCGAGGGTGCTGCTGCGCGGGTACTTGCGGATCATGACCGAGGTGATCTCGCCGAACCCGGTGGAGCGGCGCTGGCGGATCTCGATGGTCTGCTCGACAGCCGGCAGATCGGTGCCGGTCTCCCGGCGTACTTGTTCCTCCACCCTCTCGACCAGGTCCTCGGATTGGCGGTCGCGGCCGTGGATGAACATCCATCGCGGGCTCTCCGGCACGTGGCGCCGCACCACCAGCACCATCAAGCCGAAGATCACGCCGATCCCGAACATCAAGCGCCAGCCGATGTTCGGCGCGAACAATTGCGGATTCAGCGCGGCCACCGAGAGCAGCGCGCCGCCGGACGCGCCCAGCCAGTAGGTGCCGTTGATGACGATGTCGATGCGGCCGCGGTACTTGCTCGGAATCAGTTCGTCGATCGCGGAATTGATGGCCGCGTACTCGCCACCGATGCCGAGCCCGGTGAAAAACCGGAACAGCACGAACCACCACAGCGAGAAGGAGAACGCGGTCATGGCGGTGGCCACCAGATACACCACCAGCGTGATGATGAACAGCCGTTTGCGGCCGTAGCGGTCGGTCAGCCAGCCGAACAGCAGGGCACCGACACACGCCCCCGCCACATACATGGCCGCCGCCAGCCCGGACACCTGCGCCGAGGAGATGGCCAGGCCGCTGTCGGGCTCGGATAGTTTCGCCGCGATATTGCCGACGACGGTGACCTCGAAACCGTCGACGATCCACACCGACCCCAGCCCGACCACGATCATCCAATGCCAGCGCGCCCACGGGAGCCGATCGAGCCGGGCCGGGATCCGCGTGCGAACCGTGGTCATTCCGATGTTCTTCCCGATTCCTGGCTCGGGAAACCCAGGCGCGTCAACTCGCCCGCGTGCGTCCGCTCCCGAACGGTTTTCTCCCCGCGCCGACGGCAGCCACAGGGCCGCAGGTGTCCCAAGGTGCTTTTTTAGTTCCGCTGCGCTACGTCCGCCGTCGTCCTGTACACCGAGCCACGGGCCATCTGCCGCGTTGATATTCAATTCGAGCAACCCGTACTGCCCGGCGTCGGCAGCGGGCACATCTCAGCGCGGTCGAGGCACGTGATCTACCCGCTCGTCCGCGAGCTGGCTGCTGATGGGCTC
Source organism: Nocardia sp. NBC_01009 (assembly GCF_045208035.1). Lineage (NCBI taxonomy): Bacteria > Bacillati > Actinomycetota > Actinomycetes > Mycobacteriales > Nocardiaceae > Nocardia > Nocardia sp. NBC_01009. Next base: position 4,115,728 of record NZ_CP108695.1, read on the forward strand.
GGCGGGCACCACGGTGAAAACGGTGTTCCCGGCGCCGGGGCCCATTGGACGATGGCTCTCGCGCCGCGTCGGCCGCGGTGGTGGCCGGAGACGATCGCGAAGGTCGAGTCGCAAGCAACGAACCCCGGACGGCAAGTACTACATTGTCGCGCCGGAGCCGGATGTCCGTGTGCCTGTGAACAAGTCGTATGCGGACAAGCCTGAGATCTTGACTCTGCCCAAAGACGCGAAGGGCCAGTACTACGTGGCTGGGGCCGGTGGACGGGCATGACATGTTGCGACCCCTCGCAGGGGAGATGAGGACCTGTCCACTGCGGACGAGCATACGGCCCCAGCTGCATCCGGTTTTCCCTACGCCATGGGCGATGTCCGCGGTGGACAGCCCAGCGACTGCGAAGCCAACTCATGCACTGTCGTGCGATTTCATCAGCAAATTCTCCAAGCTGACCATCTGGTCGGAGTACGTGCGGACGCCGATGACCGCCACGAACTCACGATCACCGGCACGCTGCTGGAGGGAACTCCAATAGTTGGCAAGAAACCAACCCGCACCGGAGGTGCCTCGCGGGCCCATACCCGCGCAAATTATCCAGTATCGGTCGGGGTGCAGATCCGGGCTCGGTCGTACCCGCGCGATGATGCCGATGTTGCGGTCGTCGCTCGATTCATACCGGCTTCCATCAGCCAGCTCCAGGTGCTCCAGGTAGGGAGCAGGACTGTCGCGGATGGTGAACAGCGGGCGCTCGACGCTTGCGAGATACACATGGGTGCAGTCGTTGCTGCTCAGTCCGAAACTGATGTACGGGCGGTCGCAGTGCGAGACGGTGTCGCGGTCGCTCTGGAAGTCGATCGGAATGTTGGTGTGGCGCTGAAGCAGGGAGAACACGTACATCAGTCCGCGAATATCGTTCTCCGTCAGCATGACCGGGACGTCGATGTGATGTCGGGTCGTGAACGCACTGGCCTTCCTCTCGAATATGCGCTGAAGGGGAATCTTCGCCGCCTGGAGTGCGTCCACAGACCGGCTCGTCAGCTCGAAGGTCGGGTATACCAATGTCGTGCCGTTAGCGACCATCTCAGGCCCGAGGAACGCCTCGAGCTCGATGTCGGTGGATGGCAGACCTACCTCGTGCGATCGAGTACCTGCTGGTGCGGAGTTGGCCATCTGAAACAATCCTTCGACCGTCCAGCCCGGGAACATCTTGGCGAGCACCCGGCAGTGATAGTCGCGGGGAAGCCCGATCATCCGGCCCGATAGCCACTGGTAGTACTGCGCCTTCGCCGGCCCATGCCCCGGGGGAATGATCGGGTCCAGCTGCGCGGCGCACCTATCGTATGCGGCCAGAAAATCCGGATGACTCTTGAGATGCCGCTCCGCCAGCAGCATCTTCAATACCGTCGCCAATGAAAACCCCCTTTGCCCCTGCAACCTCCGTCTATGGTGTGACGGATTCTGCGCTATCCGCTCAACCTCGACGCGACTGGGCCCGTCGGCAACACCCCACCGACGGCCCAGTCACGTCAGCCGTCAGACGTAGGTGTAGAAGACGCCGTTGCTGACTCCACCCGCTGTCGTCGCGGTGACCGACACAGTTCCTGTCCCTGCGGGGGCGACCGCCGTGAGCTGCGTAGCGGAGTTGACGGTGAAGACGGTCGCGGTGGTGCCGAACCGCACGGTGGGGGCGCCGGTGAACCCGGTACCGGTAATCGTGACACTGGTACCCCCGTCGTGGGACCCGAGGTTGGGGAGAGGAAGGTGATGGTAGGTATGGTGGTGCCTCCTTCGGCTCGGGTGGTGAGGGTTCCTCTGCACCGGGGGTGCCCCCGAATCTCATAGTGGCCCGGCTCTTTCCATTAACACCCCTGGACCGGCACCTGGGCAATGAGACGCCCGATCCGGTTTCGTCCGTTTTCGGATTGTCGCCGGGACGTTGCCGGTGGTGACGCTTCGGGCAGGCCGGCCCTGTCAGGCCTTGCCGCAGAGGCGTTTTCGTTGGTGCGGTGGCGCCGTCGGTGTGGCGGCGCCGGAGGTCGGTCGCCGATGACTTCGGTAACCGCGGAGCGAGCGGCGACCTCGCCGAGGGTCTGCATTGCAGACTCGAGCCCGAGGCTCGCGTCACCGTTCGCGCAAACCTGCCCGACCCAGCGCTCTGTAACGCGAAATAGCCCCGGCAGTGTCCAGCCCAGGAGGGCCTTCGTGTTACAGGAACAGTTCGGGCGGGTCCTCGAATTCGATGCCCAACTGGCGCGCATGCCTAACCATTTTCTGGTCCCACTCACGGTGTGCCCGTAACGCCATCCGGAACTCGCCCATCTGCTGGCTCTGCGAAATAGCGAGGTCGCTCAGTACCTTCGCGGCGTCTGAACGGATACAAACCGGACGAAAACGGACCGGGGATGCATTGCCGAAGTGCCGCCGCTGGTGGGTTACTGGGGATAAGCGGTTGTAACGGCTATGCCTGTGCTGCTGTGGGAGAGCCTTTTTCGCTAATCACTGGTTAGAAGGTAAAAAGATGCCACCTGTAATCACCTCGCTGACACCCTCGTCCGGCCCTGCAGCGGGTCTCAACTCGGTAATCATCACCGGCTCCGGATTCAGTGGTGTAGGTCCCTTGGCTGTCCGGTTCGGCACGACGGCAACGACATTCACCATCAACTCCAATACTCAGATCACCGCCATCGCTCCGCCTGGAACCGGCACGGTGAACGTCACCGTACAGGCACTGCTGGATGGCACGAGCAGCCCGCTGCCCTACACCTATGCTGGGGTTCCTACCTTGACCAGCATCAGTCCGGCTTCGGGGTCGGCGGCTGGTGGGACGACGGTCGTGCTGACCGGGACGAATCTGACGGGTGCGACCGCGGTGAGTTTCGGTGGTACCCCGGCGACTTCATTCACCGTGAACTCGTCGACGCAGATCACGGCGGTGGCGCCTGCCCATTCAGTCGGGACGGTGTTGGTCAAGGTCACCACAGCCGGCGGAACGAGCAACGGTGTTTCCTTCACCTATGTTGCGGTGCCGACACTGGCCGCCATCGCCCCGACCGCTGGTCCGGTGACCGGTGGGACGACGGTTGTGCTGACCGGGACGAATCTGACGGGTGCGACCGTGGTGAGTTTCGGTGGTACCCCGGCGACTTCGTTCACCGTCAACTCGTCGACGCAGATCACCGCCGTCGCCCCCGCAGGTGCGGCCGGAACGGTGTCGGTCACCGTCACGACGGCCGGCGGAACGAGCAACGGGGTCTCCTACACCTACGTCGCGGTGCCGACACTGACCGCCATCGCCCCGACCGCTGGTCCGGTGGCTGGCGGCACCACGGTTGTGCTCACCGGGACGAATCTGACGGGTGCGACCGTGGTGAGTTTCGGTGGCACGCCGGCGACTTCGTTCACGGTCAACTCGTCGACGCAGATCACGGCGGTGGCGCCCGCCCATTCAGTCGGGACGGTACTGGTCACCGTCACCACCGCGGGTGGAACCAGTAACGGCGTCGCGTTCACCTACGTTGCGGTGCCGACACTGACCACCATCGCCCCGACCGCTGGTCCGGTGACCGGTGGGACGACGGTCGTGCTGACCGGGACGAATCTGACGGGTGCGACCGTGGTGAGTTTCGGTGGCACGCCGGCGACTTCGTTCACGGTCAACTCGTCGACGCAGATCACGGCGGTGGCGCCCGCCCATTCAGTCGGGACGGTACTGGTCACCGTCACCACCGCGGGTGGAACCAGTAACGGCGTCGCGTTCACCTACGTTGCGGTGCCGACACTGACCACCATCGCCCCGACCGCTGGTCCGGTGACCGGTGGGACGACGGTCGTGCTGACCGGGACGAATCTGACGGGTGCGACCGTGGTGAGTTTCGGTGGCACGCCGGCGACGTCGTTCGTCGTGAACTCCGCAACGCAGATCACCGCTGTCGCCCCCGCAGGTGCGGCCGGGACGGTGGCGGTCACGGTCACCACCGCGGGAGGGACCAGTAACGGGGTCTCCTACACCTACGTCGCGGTGCCGACACTGGCCGCCATCGCCCCGAATGCCGGTCCGGTGACCGGTGGGACGACGGTCGTACTGACCGGCACGGCCCTGACCGGAGCGACCGCAGTGAGTTTCGGTGCTACACCGGCGACGTCGTTCGTCGTGGACTCCGCCACGCAGATCACTGCCGTCGCCCCCGCAGGTGCGGCCGGGACGGTGTCGGTCACGGTCACCACCGCGGGTGGCACCAGTAACGGGGTCTCCTTCACCTACGTTGCGGTGCCGACACTGGCGGCCATCGCCCCGAACGCTGGTCCGGTGACCGGTGGGACGACGGTCGTACTGACCGGAACAGCCCTGACCGGAGCGACCGCAGTGAGTTTCGGTGGCACACCGGCGACGTCGTTCGTCGTGGACTCCGCCACGCAGATCACTGCCGTCGCCCCCGCAGGTGCGGCCGGAACGGTGTCGGTCACGGTCACCACCACGGGTGGAACCAGCAACGGTGTTTCGTACACCTACGTCGCGGTGCCCACCCTAACCACAATTGCCCCGAACGCTGCTCCGGTGACCGGCGGCACCACGGTTGTGCTCACCGGCACGAACCTGACCGGTGCGACCGCGGTGAGTTTCGGTGGCACACCGGCGACGTCGTTCGTCGTGGACTCCGCCACGCAGATCACTGCCGTCGCCCCCGCAGGTGCGGCCGGAACGGTGTCGGTCACGGTCACCACCGCGGGGGGCACCAGTAACGGCGTTTCCTACACCTACGTCGTGGTGCCCACCCTCACTGCCATCGCCCCGAACGCCGGTACGGTGGCAGGCGGGACGACGGTTGTGCTCACCGGAACAGGTCTGACCGGTGCGACCGTGGTGAGTTTCGGTGGCACACCGGCGACGTCGTTCACGATCGACTCGTCGACGCAGATCACCGCCGTCGCCCCCGCAGGCACGGCCGGAACGGTGGCGGTCACGGTCACCACCGCGGGAGGGACCAGTAACGGGGTCTCTTACACCTACGTTGCGGTGCCGACGCTGACCACGGTGGTGCCCAACGTGGGTTCGGTGACCGGTGGGACCACGGTTGTGCTGACCGGAACAGCCCTGACCGGTGCGACCGCGGTGAGTTTCGGTGGCACACCGGCGACTTCGTTTGTCGTGGACTCCGCCACGCAGATCACTGCGGTCACCCCTGCCGGTGCGGCCGGGACGATACTGGTCACCGTCACCACCGCGGGAGGAACCAGTAACGGGGTCTCTTACACCTACGTTGCGGTGCCCACCCTCATCACGGTGGTGCCCAACGTGGGTTCGGTGACCGGTGGGACCACGGTCGTGCTGACCGGAACAGCCCTGACCGGTGCGACCGCGGTGAATTTCGGTGGCACACCGGCGACTTCGTTTGTCGTGGACTCCGCCACGCAGATCACCGCCGTCGCCCCCGCAGGTGCGGCGGGGACGATACTGGTCACCGTCACCACCGCGGGAGGAACCAGTAACGGCGTTTCCTACACCTACGTCGTGGTTCCCACCCTCACTGCCATCGCCCCGAACGCCGGTCCGGTGGCAGGCGGGACGACGGTTGTGCTGACCGGAACAGCCCTGACGGGTGCGACCGCGGTGAGTTTCGGTGCTACGCCGGCAACCTCGTTCGTCGTGGACTCCGACACCCAGATCACTGCGGTCACCCCTGCCGGGTCGGCTGGGACGATACTGGTCACGGTCACCACCGCGGGAGGGACCAGTAACGGGGTCTCCTTCACCTACATTGCGGTGCCCACTCTGACTGCCATCGCCCCGAACGCCGGTCCGGTGGCAGGCGGGACGACGGTTGTGCTTACCGGAACAGGTCTGACGGGTGCGACCGTGGTGAGTTTCGGTGCTACGCCGGCAACCTCGTTCGTCGTGGACTCCGACACCCAGATCACTGCCGTCGCCCCCGCAGGTGCGGCCGGAACGGTGTCGGTCACGGTCACCACCGTGGGTGGCACAAGTAACGGTGTCTCTTACACCTACGTTGCGGTGCCCACCCTCATCACGGTGGTGCCCAACGTGGGTTCGGTGACCGGCGGCACCACGGTTGTGCTCACCGGCACGAACCTGACCGGAGCGACCGCGGTGAATTTCGGTGGCACACCAGCGACGTCGTTCGTCGTGGACTCCGCCACGCAGATCACCGCCGTCGCCCCCGCAGGTGCGGCTGGGACGATACTGGTCACGGTCACCACCGTGGGTGGCACAAGTAACGGTGTCTCTTACACCTATGTTGCGGTGCCGACGCTGACTACGGTGGTGCCCAACGTGGGTTCGGTGACCGGTGGGACCACAGTTGTGCTCACCGGCACGAACCTCACGGGTGCGACCGCGGTGAGTTTCGGTGGCACACCGGCGACTTCGTTCACGATCGACTCGTCGACGCAGATCACCGCCGTCGTCCCCGCAGGCACGGCTGGGACGATACTGGTCACCGTCACCACCGCGGGTGGAACCAGCAACGGTGTTTCCTTCACCTACGTTGCGGTGCCCACCCTCACCACCATCGCCCCGAACGCCGGTCCGGTGGCAGGCGGGACGACGGTCGTACTAACCGGCACAGCCCTGACCGGTGCGACCGTGGTGAGTTTCGGTGGCACACCGGCGACTTCGTTCGTCGTGGACTCCGACACCCAGATCACTGCGGTCACCCCTGCCGGGTCGGCTGGGACGATACTGGTCACCGTCACCACCACGGGTGGCACCAGCAACGGTGTCGCCTACACCTACGCGACGGTGCCGACGCTGACCACGGTGGTGCCCAACGTGGGTTCGGTGACCGGCGGCACCACGGTTGTGCTCACCGGCACGAACCTGACCGGTGCGACCGCGGTGAGTTTCGGTGGCACACCGGCGACTTCGTTCGTCGTGGACTCCGCCACGCAGATCACCGCCGTCGCCCCCGCAGGTGCGGCCGGAACGGTGTCGGTCACGGTCACCACCGCGGGTGGCACCAGCAACGGGGTCTCCTACACCTACGTCGCGGTGCCCACCCTGACCACGGTGGTACCCAACGCCGGTCCGGTGGCAGGCGGGACCACGGTCACCATCACCGGGACGAATCTGACGGGTGCGACCGTGGTGAGTTTCGGTGGCACACCGGCGACGTCGTTCACGATCGACTCGTCGACGCAGATCACGGCCATCGTCCCCGCAGGCACGGCTGGGACGATACTGGTCACCGTCACCACAGCCGGTGGCACCAGTAACGGTGTTTCCTTCACCTACGTTGCGGTGCCCACTCTGACCACCATTGCCCCGAACGCCGGTCCGGTGGCAGGCGGGACGACGGTCGTCCTCACCGGAACAGGTCTGACCGGTGCGACCGTGGTGAGTTTCGGTGGCACACCGGCGACGTCGTTCACGATCGACTCGTCGACGCAGATCACCGCCGTCGCCCCCGCAGGCACGGCAGGGACGATACTGGTCACCGTCACCACAGCCGGTGGCACCAGCAACGGTGTCGCGTACACCTACGCGACGGTGCCGACGCTGACCACGGTGGTGCCCAACGCCGGTCCGGTAACCGGCGGGACCACGGTCACCATCACCGGGACGAATCTGACGGGTGCGACCGTGGTGAGTTTCGGTGGCACACCGGCGACGTCGTTCAGTGTCGACTCCGGCACCCAGATCACGGCCATCGCCCCAGCTGGGTCGGCTGGGACGATACTGGTCACGGTCACCACCGCGGGAGGGACCAGTAACGGTGTTTCCTTCACCTACGTTGCGGTGCCCACTCTGACCACCATTGCCCCGAACGCCGGTCCGGTGGCAGGCGGGACGACGGTCGTGCTCACCGGAACAGGTCTGACCGGTGCGACCGCGTTGAATTTCGGTGCTACGCCGGCAACCTCGTTCGTCGTGGACTCCGACACCCAGATCACTGCGGTCACCCCTGCCGGGTCGGCTGGGACGATACTGGTCACGGTCACCACCGCGGGAGGAACAGTCGACGGCGTCTCCTTCACCTACGCGGAGGTGCCCACCCTGAGCGCGGTCAGTCCGACTTCGGGCACGGCGGCTGGCGGGACCACGGTCACCATCACCGGGACGGCATTGACAGGTGCGACCGCGGTGAGTTTCGGTGGCACACCAGCGACTTCGTTCAGTGTCGACTCCGGCACCCAGATCACCGCCATCGCCCCCGCCGGCACGGTCGGAACGATACTGGTCACCGTCACCACCCCGGGAGGAACCAGCAACGGGGTCTCGTACACCTACCTCTGACGGCTGGTGTGGCTGGGCCGTCGGTGGGCAATTGCCTGCCGACGGCCCAATCGCGTTGCGGTCCGAGGTGTGGGGGCCACCATCCTGGACGACCATTGCCAGGGTGCTCGACAACCTCGGCTACGACGGCGCGATCGGCACCGTCGTCGCCACAGTGAAAAGCTTCGTCGATGGTGAACTGTCCGATGTGCAGCAAGCGGCAAACAAGACACACAATGCCAATGAGCCACCAGCCGAGGCGCCGATTGGTGACACCGGCCTTCGTCCGAAACCAGGAGCGTGAACAGCAATAGCCGGCACGTGGTGACTCGCCATGTCGCTGCCGCGGCAGCAACGCATCGACCTGCCCGGTCGAACACGATCTGCCGCTACTCGGGGCGGTATCGAGGTCTACCTCGGGCCCGTACCCTGTTCATCAACCGTGACGGCGGTTGCTCACGAATCTTAACGGGCGCGTTGCGGAGTCACGGATTTAGGCGGCACCAGCGGTTATAGTGTAATTATCGGGTTGCGGGAGGGGAGTCTGCCGATGTCCGACATGTCGAAAGTTGAGCTGTACGCGGCTATCCGCCAGGATCTTCGTGCCGGCCTATCCATGCGTGCCATCGAGCGCAAGCACAAGGTGGGGTGGCGTACGGTGGCCAGCGCGACGGAGTCGGTGTGGCCCGAGCCCCGTAAGGAGTATCCGCCGCGTCCACAGAAGCTGGATCCCTACAAGCCGTTCATCGACGATGTTCTGCGCGCCGATTTGGATGTGCCTCGAAGGCAACGTCACACGGCGACCCGGATCTATCACCGTTTGCTCGAGGAACACGGCATGAGAGACGTGTCGTATCAGCGAGTCAGTGCCTATGTCCGCGAACGCAAACCACAGCTACAGGCAGAACAGGTGACGGCCCGTCGCCGCTCCGAACGGCTCATCAAGGCCGCCGGGTTCCCTCGCTCTAAAACGTTGCGTGACTTCGATTTCGGTGCCAACCCCAGTGTCGACCCTGGCATGATCCACACTCTCGCTGAATGCGACTGGGTGAAGGAAGGGCTGCCGTTGTGTTTGATCGGTGACTCCGGCACTGGGAAATCCCATCTGCTCATCGCCTTGGGCACCGAGGCGGCGAAAGCCGGATACCGCGTCAGATACACCCTGGCTGCCAGGCTGGTCAACAAACTGATCGAAGCCGCCGATGGTAAACGGCTCACCAACACCATCGCCCGCTACAGCGGCGTCGACCTGCTCTGCATCGACGAACTCGGCTACACAGAGCTGGACAGCCGCGGCGCCGAATTGCTGTTCCAGGTATTGACCGAACGTGAGGAGAGGAAGTCGGTCGCGATCGTCTCCAACCGTAGCGTCGCCGGCTGGTCCCAAACCTTCACCGACGCTGGGCTCCGCGCCGCGATCATCGACCGACTTACCTTCGGCGGCAACATCATCGAGACCGGCACCCACAGCTATCGCGGGTCCCATGCCAAGGCAACCGAACCCACCGACAAACCCCGCTGACCTAGCGGCCACCCACACCCGATACGACCCTGTCCGCGCGCCGAAGGCGCGCGGACAGGGTCGAAATCCTTTCGGTGGATCGGGGCTCAGGGTGCCGTGATGGTGTTGGTGTCCAGGGTGATCGCGCCGTTGAGGGCCAGGATGTCCCCGTTCGAGGTGGTGCCGGTTGTCACCGTGACCGAGGTGAAAGCAAGGATGTTTCCGGCGAAGTTGGTGTTGGTGCCCAGTGTGGCCGAGCTACCGACTTGCCAGAACACATTGTTTGCGGTGGCGCCGTTGATGAGGCTGACCACACTGTTCGCCCCGGTGATCAGTGTCGTCCCGGCCTGGAAGATGAACACCGCATTCGGATTGCCTTGCCCGTCCAGGGTGACGGTGCCGCTGAGGCCGATCCCGGCAACTGCGTGGTACACCCCGGAGGTCAGGGTTTGTCCCGCGAGATCAGCGGTCACGAAAGCGGTGGGCGTCCGGCCCAACGCGTCGATGTAGGCAGCCTGCAAATCGGTGTGTGCCTGCGCCGCGACCAGGTCCCCGGCATGGATCGCTCCGCCGGTCACCGTTCCCGGCGGGAATCCGGTCACTGCGGTGCCCGGGCTGACACCCAGGTTACCGGTGATGGCCGTGGCTCCGGTGTTGGTTACTGTCGCGGCACCCAGCACCGCGAACGACGCGGCTGTCCCTAAATTGACCGGCGCCAGACCTGAAACGTAGGTGTAGGCGACACCGTTGCTGGTTCCGCCGGCGGTAGTGACAGTGACCGACACCGTCCCAGCTGAATGGGCTGGGGTGAGGGCGGTGATCTGCGTCGACGAGTTGACAACGAACAGGGGCGATGGGGTGGCGCCGAAATTCACTGCGGTGGCTCCGGTCAGGCCTGTCCCGGTGAGCACAACCACTGTCCCACCGCTTGGCGGCCCTGAGCTTGGAGTGATGCTGGTGAGGGTGGGCACCGCGATATAGGTATAGGCGACACCGTTGCTGGTTCCGCCGGCGGTGGTGACAGTGACCGACACCGTCCCAGCCGAATGGGCTGGGGTCACCGCCGTGATCTGCGTCGAGGAGTTGACCGTGAACGAGGTTGCCGGTGTCCCACCGAAACTCACTGCGGTGGCTCCGGTCAAGTTCGTCCCGGTGAGCACGACCGCCGTTCCGCCGGCCGCCGACCCCGAACCCGGACTGATGCTGGTCAAGGTAGGAGCAGGCACACCATAGGTGTAGGGCAGCGGGTTGCTCGTGCCGTCCAGCAGTACCTGTACGGTGACGTTCACCGTGCCGGTTCCCGGCGGGACGATGGCCGTGAGCTGGGTATCGGAGTCGATGGTGAATGTCGTTGCCGTCGTGCCGAACCGGACAGCCAAGGGGCCGACATTGCTGAATCCGGAGCCGGCGATGATTACAGAGTTGAAACCCGCTGGAGGGCCGAAAGAGGGTGTCAGCGAGGTGATAACAGGTGCCATTTTCTTGCTTTCTATCAGTGAACGTGAAAAGGGTTCTCCCACAGCAGCACGGGCCTGGCCGTTTGTTGCGCTGCCTATACCCAGTAACCCTCCAGTTGCGATACTTTGGCAATGCATCCCCGGTGCGGTCTTGTCCGTTTTTCGGGTTCGGCCGATAGCTATTGGGAAACTGGTCACCAGGCATCGCCTTGTCACCCGGCTTCGAGAGGCGCCACCATCCAGTTCGGGCGCCTGGACTTTGTTCGCGAACTCTGTTGCCGGTTGTTCGCGAATTCCGGTGTCGTTGTTCGCGAATTCTGGTGTCATTGTTCGCGAATTCTGTTGCCGGTTGATAGCGGATTTAGGCATCGGTTGGGGTCAGCGGTGGGTTGCTCGGGCGTGGGCGGGTCTGTAGGAGTCGGTGATGGCGGCGTCCGCGGCCGGACAGAGGCGCAGATCCTGCAATGACAAGGGAGAAGATGTCGATGCCTGACCTGGATTTGTATGTTCACTTCGCCACGCGTGGCGAAGTATTGGGGGCTGGATTCGACACAAATCCTGCCGAGTGGGAAGCGAAGCCGGAGCCGGACTATCTCGACGACAGGGCACAGGACCTCATGCGGCGGGACTACGGACTCGTGGAGCTTTCGTTCCAGGCGGACGAGGGCACATGGCACTGCTTCGGTATCAACGTGCAGGTGCACCGTCTGAGCGGTGGTGACCTGTCCACCGTGCCAGTGCCCCTGCGGAATCAATACGGCGAGTTCACACCTCGGGTGAAGTTCGACGAATTAGCTGCCCTCATCACCAGTTTGGGCTATCGCATCGAACCGGACAACGACGCGACGACCACGAACATTCGCCGGTACCAGGTCCCCGAGTCCGGTGTGCGGGTCTTCATTGTCGCCGACGTTGATCCTTGTGGATACGCCGACGTGGGTGCGGAAGGCCCTGCCGAGCACAGGGTGGGCGATGTGTGTTCCATCGTCCTGTCCCCTGCTCGGTGGTCGGCGCGAGGTCTGAGCGAGGACCTGCCACCACAACGGTGTCGAAATTCGCGATCACAAAAATCCCACTCCACCAAGTGATGTCGAGATTCACGACCAACTGCTGCCCAGAGTCGCGATCAGAACCAGGTGCCGGCAAGAACCGTGTCACCTGGTAAATGAAGCGCAACTGCCTGGTAACGGTGGTGGCGGGTGTAGTTTGCCGCGTGATGAGGGGGGCTTGACAAGGATGAGCTGATCGATCGGTGGATGCTCGTCTGCGGCCAGTGAGAGGTTCGTGCAGTTGCAGTGGAACGGCCGTCCGCGCCGCAGCGACTACCGAGGTCGTGACAAAAGTCTGACGATGCGGGCGCGCCGAGCGAAAATTCTGTGGTGGGCAGGCAGGATCAGGCCATGACTTCAGCTTCGGTGCAGAACCACGTGATCGCCGTCGCGGCGCCCGCCGAACTTCGGGGCCTGCCGTCGGGAAGGGGCTGAGGCGCGGTGCGAGTACTGCTGACAGGTGCCGCCGGCTTCATCGGGTCCCATGTCCACAGTGGTCTGTCGGCGGCGGGCCACGAGGTGGTTGCCGTGGATGCGATGCTTTCCGCCGCGCACGGACCCGCTGCTGCTGTTCCGCATGGTGTGCGGCATGCGGACGTACGCAACCCTGACGCCTTGGATGTGTTGCTGCGCGGCGTCGACGTCGTATGCCATCAGGCCGCGGTCGTCGGAGCCGGCGTGAGCGCGCAGGATGCCCCGGGGTATGCCAGTCACAACGACTTCGGCACGGCGGTGCTGCTTGCGGCGATGGACCGGGCCGGATGCCGCAAGCTGGTGCTCGCGTCGTCGATGGTCGTGTACGGCGAAGGCCGCTACCACGGCGAGCGGTGTGGCGCTGTGGAAGTCGGCGTCCGCCGCCGAGCGGACCTCGACGCGGGGATCTTCGATCATCGCTGCCAGGAGACCGGGGAGCTGCTCACATGGGGTTCCGTCGGCGAGGATGCGCCCTTGCGACCACGAAGTCTGTATGCGGCAAGCAAACTGGCGCAAGAGAATTACGCGGCGGCCTGGGCGACCGCGACCGGTGCCTGCGTCACCGCGCTGCGCTATCACAACGTCTATGGTGACGGGATGCCACGGGACACGCCGTATTCCGGGGTCGCCGCGATCTTCCGGTCGTCGCTCGAGGCGGGGCAGGCGCCGCAGGTGTACGAGGATGGCAGGCAGAAAAGGGATTTCGTGCATGTCACCGATGTTGCCGCGGCGAACCTCGCTGCCGTGCAACAGCCGCTGCCGGGTTTTGTCGCGCTCAACATCTCCTCGGGGCGCCCGATCACGATCGGCGAAGTCGCCTCGGCGCTGGCCATCGCGCGTGGTGGCCCGGATCCTGTAGTCACCGGGCGGTACCGCGCCGCTGACGTCCGGCATATCGTGGCCGACCCTGATAGGGCAAGGCGCATTTTGGGGTTCGTCGCTCAGGTCGATCCGATCGAGGGCCTCACCCGGTTCGCGTCCGCGCCGCTGCGGGCCGCCGCCGGAGTCGGGGCACCTACGGTGTAGCGGTCAGTTCTCGGTCAGCGGTAGCCGGATCTCGAAACGGCAACCCTGGTCCCGGTTTTCGGCGGTGATGTCGCCGTGGTGGGCTTCGACCAGCCCGGCGGCGATGGCCAGCCCCATGCCGCTGCCAGCGGGGACACCCTCGGCAGCGACCGGGGAGCGTGCGGCGGTGCCGCGATAGGCGACCTCGAAAATACGTGGCAGGTCCTGCTCCGCGATCCCTGGGCCGGTGTCCTCGACACGGGCCCAGGCGTGGCCGTCGCCGGTGCCCGCGGACATCTGGACCCGGCCGCCGGGCGGGGTGTGGGCGATGGCGTTGGAGACGAGGTTGGTCAGGACACGACCGAGCGCATGGTCACTCGCTGCCACCACGATCTGCGAATCGGGTTGCTCCGCACGCAGTGCCACCCGCGCGCGTTCGGCGGTCGGGCGATTCGCGGCGAGTACTTCGTCGATCAGCTCGCGCAGATCCACCGGCTCCAGTTCGAGCCGTAGTGCGCCCGCGTTGATCTTGGACATCTCGAACAGGTCGTCGACCATCCGTGAGAGTCGGTCGGTTTCGATGCCGATCTGTTCGGCGTAGCGCATGACATCGGGTCTGTCGGTGACGACACCGTCCGACAGCGCTTCGGCCATCGCGCGGATACCTGCCAGCGGTGTCCGCAGGTCATGGCTGACCCAGGCGACGAGTTCTCGTCGGGAGTGTTCGGCGGCTCGTTCTTGTTCGCGGATCTGCTTTTCCCAGACGGTTTTTCGCGCTTGTTCGCGGCCGAGCACTATTGCCGCAGGTACCGTCACTGCTGCGACGACGGCAAGGACGATGGCGGTGCGCTGAAGTTCATGGGTGAACATCAATCCGCTGACGCCGATAATGCCCGCGAGCGTCGAGAGGGTCGGGATCAGCACGAGCACGGCCATGCTGGTGGTCAGGGAGCGGTTGCTGGTTGCGCGCAGAATCAGGGCGCCGAACACGACTATCGGCACCGAACAGGCCAGTGCGTAAGCGATGAGCTGGGTGGCGTCCTCAGGCATCACCGACCGCCGGTCTCGGCGCGATTGCGTGCCCACGCATACCCGCGTCCCCACACCGTTTCGATGAGGTGCCGATTGCCGAGTTTGGCGCGTAGCCGCTTGATATGCACTGTGACGGTGGACAAGTCGCCGAAATCCCAGCCCCAGACCTGCGCGAGCAGCTCCTCGCGGCTGAACACCCGTCGCGGATTGCGAAGGAGAAATACCAGCAGGTCGAACTCACGCGGGGTCAGCTCGACCGGCATCCGGTCGATGAGTGCCAGCCGCAATGCCGGGCGCACCTCGATAGCCCCGTCGCGCAGGATGGCCTGCTCGGTATCCGGTTGTTGCTGTGATCTGCGCAGCACGGAGCAAACACGCAGTGCGAGCTCGCGCGGACTGAACGGCTTGGTGACATAGTCGTCGGCCCCGGCCTCCAGGCCCAGGACCCGATCGTCCTCGTCGCCGAGCGCGGTGAGCAAGATGATCGGTGTGTGTGGGCGTGGTCCGGACCGCACTTCGCGGCAGATATCGATGCCGTCAGGTGCCGGCATCATCACATCGAGCACGGCGAGCTCGATCTCGCGCTCACCGGTGTCGGCCAGCGCGGCCGATGTGGCGGGGCCGTCAGCGGTTTCGATGACCGTGTGCCCGTCGCGTTCGAGGTAGCGTCGCACCACGTCTCGAACTACGGGGTCGTCGTCTGCGATCAGAATGCACATGCTGTCACCAATTCGTCAGGATTGTGTGAGCGATGAGAAGCGTGCCGAGCGCCTGGACTGTGAGCCAAGCACGGCCGGTGGATTTCGGCAGGAACGTGGTCGCGGTGAGCACCCAGATATCGAATGGTAGCCAGATGCGTTCTGTCTCGGCTTTGCTCAGTCCGCTCGCGTCCGCGACCAGAATCGCGCACAGGCCCGCGAGCACCAACAGCGCGGTGGGATCGAGTGCCCGCAGCGTAGTTCGGGACAATGCTCGGTGCGCCGCCGCCGCGGTCGCGAGGCCGACCGCGCACACCGTCGCGGCGAGGTTGCCCCACCACCAGTACGCGAAGGGACGCTCGGAGGCGATGCCTTGGTAATAACGTTGCACGACAAGGTGATAGCCGTCCAACCACCAGAATCCGGCGGAGGTGAAGGTGAGAGCGACGAGCAGTGCGCCACCGAGGGCGGGGAGCAGTGGACGGACGGTCCTGGCGGCGATGAGGACCGCAACCGCGGGTAGCGCCATCAGCACCAGGCCGTAGCTGAGGAAGACACCGAAACCGAACAGGAGCCCCGCCGTGACGGCGACAATCGGCCGACCGGCGGGCCGGGTGGCCAGAGCGAACAGTGCCACCGCCCAAGCGGTCACACCGGCGAACATCGCGTCGGCCGACACCGCCAGCCACAACGCGGCCGGTGCCAGCGCAAGAAACGGCAGTGCGACGCGGGCTCGGTCTTCGGCGCCGAGCGCTCGCAGCGTGACCGCGACCGCCACTGCGGCGCTGCACCCGATCAGCAGGCAAGCGGTTCCCGCCCATGCACCGCCACTGAGACCGATTCGGTCCAACAGTACGAAGAACACCAGTGCGCCCGGTGGGTGGCCCGAGACGTGGGTGGTCCATGAGTCCGGCTGGAAGTCCAAGATCCGGCTCGAGAACCCGCGCAGCATCGCCGGAATGTCGGTGACGCCGCCGACCTCATGGAGGTATTCGTTGGAATCGGTGAGCCGGCCGGTGAATCCGCGTTGCCAGCCATCGACCATGGCGAGCGAGAACGCCCACACCATCGCCGTCAGCCAAGCCAGCGCAAGCAGTCGCCGCCACGGAAGACGCGCGGTCAGCTCGGGGCCGTACATCACGACGGCGATGGCGATGGCGATGGCGGGAAAGCTGCCTGGGCCGATATGTGGAAGCCAGTTGCCGAAGAGCGGAGCCGCGCCCGCGTAGAGCGAACGACGCCACTGTTCGCTAGCGATTCGCGGAACCAGGAACGCGGCAACGACGAGCACGGCGGCCGAGCCTGCACCGATGATGTCGCCGCGTATTCCGGATCGGGGCCGGGAAGCGGCCACAGTGAGGTCCTGCACGGTTCTCACCATAGATCCGCAATGGCCGATCCAGCTGCTGGTCTGGTCGCCGTCATCGTTTCGTCACAGGTTTTTCGACCTATCGGCCGACGGCGCGGCTTAGCGTCGAAACCATGACAAATGCGCTGGACAATCCGGGCGGAGTCACCGTGGTGATCCCATGCCGGGACGAAGCTGAAGCATTGCCGGACGTGTTGGCGGCCATGCCGACCGGCTACCACGTGCTGGTCGTCGACAACGGCTCGACCGATGCGACGGCGGCGGTGGCCAGGGTTCGCGGGGCGAGGGTCGTGTCCGAAGACCGGCCGGGATACGGTGCCGCAGTCCAAGCCGGGATCGCCGCAGCGACCACTGAACTGGTCGCGGTTCTCGACGGCGACGGCTCGATGGACCCCGGCGAGTTGCCGGGACTTGTCGACCTGATGCACAGCGGCGCCGACCTCGCGGTAGGTCGGCGCGTCCCAGTGGAATCCGGTGTCTGGCCGTGGCACGCGCGCCTGGGCAACCGGCTGATAGCGCGTCGGCTGCGCAGCAAGTACGGACTGCCCGTGCATGACATCGCCGCGATGCGGGTGGCCCGACGGACGGCGATGCTGTCGCTCGGGCCGTTGCACAACCGCTCTGGGTACCCCCTCGAGCTGCTCATCGGCGCAGCAGGAGCGGGCTGGAAAATCGTTGAGCGCGACATCAGTTACCGGCCGCGTACCGGAGGGATCTCCAAAGTGTCCGGTTCATGGCGCGGATCCCTGCACGCCACCCGCGACTTCCTGGCGGTCCTGCGATGACCGTGTGCGACGCGACCACGCAGGAGGTGACCCTGCTGGTGATCGCGAAGGCGCCGATCGCCGGTTATGCCAAGACCCGGCTGACACCGCCGTTGACACCGCAGGAGGCGGCCGAGGTCGCGGCGGCCTCGTTGCTCGACACGCTCGATTCGGTACTGCACAGCCGTGTCGCCCATCGCGTGGTGGCGTTCACCGGGGATCTGGCCGCCGCGGAACGGCGGGAGGAATTGGCAAGGGCACTGGGCGAATTCGAGATCGTGCCACAGCGCGGAGCGAGCTTCGGCACACGGCTGGCCAACGCGCACGCTGACGCCGCCCGCCATGGGCTGCCCGTACTGCAGATCGGGATGGATACCCCACAGGTCGGTGCCGAGGTATTGACCCGGGCAGCCCGCGACCTGATCGCCTGCGACGACTCCGTGCTCGGCCCTGCCGAGGACGGTGGCTGGTGGGCACTCGGTCTGTCCGTGCCGCAGGCCGCACGAACTCTCATCGACGTGCCGATGTCGACCGCACGAACCGGACATCTGACCCGGAAAGCATTGCAGTACTGCGGTAATCGAGTGCAGATGCTTCCTACATTCGCCGACGTGGACACCTTCGACGACGCACTGCGGGTGGCCGCCACCACCGGTGGGTCCTTCGCCGAGGTCATGGCTGAGCTGCGCCATCGACGTCTGGCGCGGCGATGAGCACGATGGACACCGAACTCTTCGACGAGGCGCTGACCGGTGCGGACTGCTGGGTGCGCATCGCCGACGGGCCCAGGCGCCGACTGCCCGCCCGGCAGTGGCTGGGGCTGTCCGGCGCCGACTCCGCCAACCGGCACGCCGACACCGCGCTGACCTGTTGTTGTGACGGTCCGACCATCGACATCGGCTGTGGGCCCGGGCGTCTGGTGGCCGCTCTGCTGCGGCGCGGTGTCGTCGCACTCGGGGTCGATATCTCGCCGATGGCGGTCGAGGTCAGTCGGTTCCGCGGCGCCCCCGCACTTCGACGGGATCTGTTCGGGCCGCTACCGGGCTCGGGGCGGTGGGCATACGCGATCCTGGCCGACGGCAACATCGGCATCGGCGGCGACCCGATCCGTATCCTGACCCGCGCCAAGAACCTCCTCGCCCGCGACGGAGTCGCGATCGTCGAATTCGCAAGACCCGGAACCGGAATGGTGACTCGTACCATCCGGCTGGAGACGCGAACCCGAGCCGGGGAATGGTTCCCATGGGCGCACGTCGGCATCGACCTCGTCGACGAGGTCGCCGCTGCTGCCGAGCTGCGTGTGCTGGCCACCGCGAACGTCTACGGTCGGCACATCGCTTGGCTGCATCGCGGCGAAACTCCCACGCCGAGGAGGCCGCCGCGATGAACAAGCGGACCAGCACAGGCGTAGGTTCCTCGACCGCACGTGGACCTGAGGTCGCTGCCAGAGTCGGTATCGCGCTCGGAGCGGCCGTGCTCGTGTGCTTCGTGACCGGCCTGCTCAGCCATTGGATCCAACATCCACCCCATTGGTTCTGGTGGCCCGCGAACCCGGCATGGCTGTATCGACTCACCCAGGGTCTGCATGTGATCTCGGGAGTAGCGGCGATCCCGTTATTACTGGTGAAGCTGTGGGCGGTGTACCCGAGGCTGTTCGAGCGGCCGCTGATCGGACCACCCTTGCGTGCGCTCGAACGCGGCTCGATCGCCCTGCTGGTGGGGGCGACGATCTTCCAACTGTCGACCGGGCTGCTGAACACCGCGCAGTACTACCCATGGAAGTTCTTCTTCCCCACCACCCACTATGCGATGGCCTACGTCGCGGTGGGCGCACTGGCGGTGCACTTGGCCGTCAAGCTGCCGGTGATACGAAAGGCATTGAGCCGTCCAGTCGACTCCGATCCAGACACCCCGAGCGCATCGCCCGCGGATACCTCTGGACACCACCGAGTTTCACGCCGCGCGGTGCTGGTTGCCGCAGGGTTGTCAGCGACTGCCGCGACCCTGGCCGTTGCTGGTCAGACGGTGCCATTCCTGCGGTGGGCCGCGGTCCTGGCACCACGCAGTGGGCAAGGGCCGCAGGGAGTTCCGGTCAACCGTTCCGCGAAGGCGGCCGGGATCAGTGAACACGCCCGTGCGCTCGACTACCAGTTGACCGTCATTGTCGGTGACCAGCAACGCCGCTTCAGCCGAGACGAGTTACTCGCACTGCCCCAGACCAGCGCTCGACTTCCGATCGCCTGCGTCGAAGGCTGGAGCGCCTCGGCCGACTGGTCCGGCGTCCGCCTACGTGACCTGCTCGCCGCAGTCGGTGCCTACCGTGGTGGCGATGTCCGTTTCACCTCACTCGAACGTGGCGGCCTCTACAACAGTTCGCTTCTCCCACAACGACATGCGGTCGACACCAACACCCTGGTGGCTTTGTCGCTGAATGGTGAAACCCTTGATCTCGACCACGGGTATCCCTGCCGCCTGATCGCTCCCAGCCGCCCCGGCGTGCTGCAGACGAAATGGCTGTCCACGATCGAGGTGCTGACATGACTGCGGTGCGCGTGCTGTTATTGCTGGCCGGTCTGTGGCTGGGGTGGTACGGACTGTCCTTGCTGCTGGACCTGAGCACCCCCGCTCTGCTGTCTGTTGCGGTGTGGTTCACCAGTGGAATCTTGCTGCACGACGCGGTTTTCGCGCCGTTGTGCGCAGCGGTCGGGATAGCCGCGCGGCGCATTCTTCCGCGCGCATGGTGGGCGGCAGGCGCGTGCGGTGCGGTGTGCACGGTCGCACTGGTGCTGATCGCCGCGCCTGTGCTCAGGCGCGGTCATGCGATGCCCGACAACCCCACCGTCCTCGACCGCGACTACGTGGCCGGGTTCATCGTCGCGGTGGTCATCGTATGGGCACTGGTAGTTCTTGCCGAGATAATGCGGCGGCGGATCGACAAAGGAACGCCGCGATGAACTACGCACTGTGCCCACATCATGGAGAAGAACGGCGTCCAGGTTTCGTGAGGGTCAGTGGCGGCAACCTTGGCCGTCTGGGTTCAGCAACAATTACGGCACAGTGCAGTTCGACCGGGCAGTCCTTTACGGCGCCGCCCCACCGGAATCGTGGGGTCTGGGTCTGATTCCGTCGAGCACGATGCGGATGACCTCGCCCACGAAGGCCTCGTCGATGGGGGCGTGGCCATGCAGCATCCGGTGATAGACCGGGCCGTAGAGCAGGTCCAGTGTGACTTCGATCCTGGTGTCGGCGGGTATCTCGCCGCGGGCGATGGCCCGTTGCAGGATCAGTTTCCCCTGGTCTCGGCGGTGTTCGATGAAACGGGTCCGGTACTCGAGGGCGAAGTCCGGCTTCATCAGCACCTCGGCGAGCAGGCCTGCGAGGGCGCGGCCATATGGGTGGCGTGCCACCAGTGCCGCCCATGGGTACAGCAGGTGTCGCAGGTCTTGG
The DNA here is from genome assembly GCF_045208035.1 of Nocardia sp. NBC_01009. Classification (NCBI taxonomy): domain Bacteria; kingdom Bacillati; phylum Actinomycetota; class Actinomycetes; order Mycobacteriales; family Nocardiaceae; genus Nocardia; species Nocardia sp. NBC_01009. Next base: position 4,136,749 of record NZ_CP108695.1, read on the forward strand.
CGCAGCGATCCGGTGTCGGCGGCGGACGGACTTGTCGCCCACTCCTGGTATAGAGCGTCCATGGCGAGGGTCTCCTTGGTCGGCCACCAGCGGTAGATGGTCGCCTTGCTGACTCCGGCCACCGTCGCGACCGCGTCCATGCTCATGGCGGTCAGTCCGCGTTCGAGCAGAAGATCTACGGTTGCTTCCAGGATGGCCTGGCGCGCCCTCTCGCTGCGCGGCCGCCCGCGCTGGAACGTTGTGGTTTCACTGCTCATTCGTGCCTGCTTGTGACGGCGTTGTGACGCCATCGTCTCGGTTTCCATGACACCTCCCGAGTGGTCGAACCTGCATTTACTGTAAAACGGTACCCTTAGTCTCGTAAATATCCGTGTGAGTCGATGCACATCCCTTCCTGTGCCGCTATCTACTGGGGTTTACGGGGACTTCATGCCAGGACTTCGGCCTGGCAGCCAAGTGATCGTAGGCTGGTTTCACCGATACTGACAGTCTTGTAACTGGGCTGGACGCAGCTGTGAGGCGACGGGATCGAGGGAGTGATCTCGGGTGCGGTTTCGAATTCGCCGGTTGAGGCATCCGAGCCTGCTCGACCCCGATTCCGCCGCTCCCAGGGAGTTGCCGTATGACCGGACAGCCTCGAATCCTCCGATGAACGACTGGTCGCGGGGGTTATCGAGAGCGGCGGTGTCCGCAAGCTATCGGCAAAAGCAGTCGAGTGTGATAGCAGATGGATATAGTCGCGGGGTGGTGTGGGAGGGATTGCTGATCGTACGGGAATGCGTGGCCTGCGTAGACGGACAAGTGTCAGCAGAGAAGGTCGGTGGTAGGTATGACAAAGGGGTCGGATGAATCGGCAGCGGACGGCGACAATGCCAGCAGCGGCAACGCTGATCGGATGAACCGCCGCACCGCGCTCGGAGCAGGCGCCGTCGCGCTCGGAGCCGGTGCCGTCGGCGCGGGAGCGGTAGTCGCGGCCAACGGCTTCGGTGCTGAACCCGAGCACCTGCCGGTAGCCGCTGAGGTCGACAACAACCTCGCTCAGTCCTCGCATCTGTTCAAGCTCACCTCGTCGGAAAAGGACGAATACGACGGTGGCTATCTGCAGGGGGCGACCGAGGAGAGCTTTCCGGTACTGCTGGGCCAGCAGGGGGCGGTGTACTTCGTCCGGCTCGAGGTGGGCGGCATGCGGGAGCCGCACTGGCACCCGACCGCATGGGAGTTGAATTTCATAGTCGCCGGTCGGGCGAAATGGACCATCCTCGGCACGCATCCAGGCGGCGCCTACCGCAACGACGTCTTCGAAGCAGATCAAGGTGACCTGGTCTTCGCGCCGCAGGGCTATTTCCACTACTTCGAGAACGCCCGCACCGACATGCCGCTGGAGGTGCTGATCGTCTTCAACACCAGCGCAAAGGAACCCAACGACGACATCGGCATCGTCGGCGCGCTCAACTCGTTGCCTCGTGACGTGCTCGCCACCGCCTTCGGGATTCCGGTACCCGCCTTTGACCAGGTGCCGCATGAGATGAAGCCGGTCGTGATCACCCGTCGGCGGTAGGGGCTCGGCCGCGACCGAGTTGTTCGGATGCCCGCCCCGCAGCCCAGAAGGGTCGATCCGGCGGAGTCCTGAGTTGAATTGTCGGCGGAGTAGATACCGCGGCGAAGCGGGAGATTGGTTGCCGCGTCCACCAAATCGAGGCTCACCCGTCCGAGCGGGCTGCTTTGGCGTAGCGGCGGGCCAACTGCCCGAAGGCGGTTTCGAGTTCCGGCGGGCCGATGACCTCGATGTCGGCGTCGAATCTGCCGAGGGCGGCGGCCAGGGCTGGCCAGGACCATGAGCCGAGGACGAGCCGGCAGCGGTCGGGGGCGAGTTCTTCGACGAGTCCCTCGTGGATGTAGCCGAGGACGGTGGCGGCGGGTAGGTCGAGGATCACCTCGCCGCGGCAGGGCCAGCCTCCGGAGTCGGTGGAGCCTTGGAATCTGTTGGTAACGAAGGTGATTACGTCTCCGCCGGGGAGTTCGCGCGGGGTGAATCGGGGACCCGTGGGGGTGCGGGGGGCGATTCGGTCGGCGCGAAAGGTGCGCCAGTCGTCGCGGTCGAGGTCCCAGGCGACGAGGTACCAGCGCCCGCCCCATGTGACGGTGGCTCTCCTCGACGAGGTCTCCACGGTGAGCGAGGCCGCCGAGACGGTGTTCCTGCAAAGGGTTTTCAGACGGCCGAGCGGCACGGCGACGGGGTTCGGGGGCGCCGAAGGCCGGGAACTAAGGCGAGAGCGCTTCGATGCAGGCGCGTTACGTCGGCGGTCTGATTCATGTTCTGCGGGGTGACGATTGCCCGGCGTGCCGGATCGGCATTGGGCAGGCCCGGGTCTTCGTCGAGGGCGGTGAGCGCAGCGTACTAGAGGATGGTGGCGTCGTGCTCGTGTAGCGCCGCGGCCAGTGCCGCGCGCAGGACGGCTTGGACTCGCTTCAGCCGGAATCCAGGGCTGTCGATTGTGGTGCGCCGCGCTGCTGTCATGGCTTGGCCCTGTGGCGGAAGTGAGCCTCTCGAGCTCGACCCACTGCTTGCCTGAGAGCGACCCCGGCGCACTTGGTCTTCGGCGCAGGCCGGACTACGTCATCTGACGGATTCGGGTAACCCTGTTCGCATCTAATTTGTTGAGGTCGAATGACTTTCGGGTTTGTGCCCGACCCGCATGTCGTATGTGTCCCACCACTCGACGAGATCGGAAGCACCATGAACGGCATGACATTTGGCAAACCCACCATCACAGTCGACGGAGTCCCGGTGAACTGCCACGTGGCAGGTCAGGGCCCGGTCCTGCACTGCGCCAGGCTGATCGGCCGTCAGACCGAGTTCGCCGCACTCCGTGAGTTGCAGCCGGAGGGCGTGGCCACTGATCAAGCAGGCCGCCGCCGGGGTCTGATCGACAGCCGGACGGCCGTAGCGCCGTCGGTAGGCTCGGGTTTCCTGCCATCCTCTTCGGGGAGGGGAACACGGCCGTTCCGGTCTCAGGAAGGAATTTGCCGATGTACCGGGCCATAGCTGCCTCGCTGGTCGCCGCCATTGCGATCACCCTGACAACCGCGGCATGCGGCAGTGTCACCAACACCACGTCGCCGACGTCCGCGGCCATGACGGAATGCCCGAGCAGTCCGATGCCGCCCGATTCGGGGGATGGGCGTGGTGCCGCTCCGGCCGGAGCCGGGACTTCGCGAATTATTGTGCCGGTCGATACGAGCACGAGCACGCTGCTGACACCCGGTACCGAGCCGCAGATCCAGTGCGGACGCACTCCCACCAGCACTCACACCGACGTCATGTTCGCCACGGTCCCGCTGACCGGTGGTGGCACCAGGCGGTTGGCGATGGACATCCAGGTGCCGCGAACGGCCGGGCCGAAGCCCTTGGTCGTGTATGTGCCCGGCGGCGGGTTCATGATGGCGGACAAGGGTGGAAATCTCGCCCTACGCACCTTTATCGCCGAGGCGGGCTATGTCGTCGCGAGTATCCAGTACCGGGTCCAACCTGATGGCGCGACATACGTCGATAGCGTCTCTGACGTCAAGGCCGCCATCCGCTATCTGCGGGCGCATGCCGCCGACTATGACATCGATTCCGACGCGGTCGGCGTCTGGGGTGATTCGGCAGGTGGGTACCTCGCCGCCATGGCGGGAGTCACCAACGGCGACAAGCGTTTCGATATCGGCGCCGATCTCGACCAGCGCAGCGACGTGCGCGCGGTGGTCGACAAATTCGGAGCCTCGGACCTGTCGCGACTGCTGGCCGACTTCGACCCCGACACCCAGCGGGCGATGCAGCCGCTGCTCGACTCGACCGCGAAATACGTCGGCGGCCCCACCAGCACAACATCATTGGCGGCCGACCTTGCGGCTGTCGCGCGCGCGAACCCGGTCACCTACATCGATCCGACCGACCCGCCGTTCTTGATCTTCCACGGCAACGCCGACACCACCATCTCTCCGAGTCAGACGCTCGTTCTCCACAACGCGCTGCGTGCCGCGGGCGTCGACAGCACCCGCTATGTGGTCGACCGTGCCGCCCACGGCGATGTCGCGTTCACCGGAAACCCTCAGAACTCACTGCAATGGACTACGCGGGAAGTCGCAGGTCGGCTGGTGGACTTCCTCTATCGGCACCTCGCCGGATAGCGCGACCTCCTCCTCGGTGAAGGTCAGCAGGGTTTTCGGGGCGATGACAGTGGGCGTCCGCGCAGGCCGCGAGGAATTTGCGGTCGGTTCGGACATCCATGACATAGCGGCCGTGGTCGCAAGCCCAGCGCATGGTCGGGCTGGTCTCTTTGGCCACGGCGATCAGATCGTCCAGTTCCCGGTCGCTTTCGCTGAATCTGCCGCCCGCTTCCATCCCGGCCGAGGACGTCGGTTTCCTCGGCGGGATGCTTGCCGTCGACCAGCCCGCCTCCAGCGCACTGACCCGCGAGCTGCTCGAGTGGCGACCGGTTTCAGCCGGGGCTGATCGAGGATCTGGACAAGGGCCACTACTTCGGCTGAGCAACATGCGCTGTCGCGGCCGAGGCCGGCGGTCACGAAGGCGGATTCATCCGAGTCCTGCGGCCTTGTCGAAGCGGCTGCGGGCGGCCTCGAGGTCGCCGAGGTATCGGTGGGTCCAGTCGCACATGCCGTGCACCGTCTCCCGCAGCACCCGTCCCGGCTCGGTGAGGGTGTACTCCACACGCGGTGGCACAGTCGGGTACACGGTCCGCTCGATCAGGCCGTTGCGTTCCATCATGCGCAGATTCTGGGTCAGCATCTTGTGGCTGATGCCCTCGATCTCGTTGCGCAGCTCGCTGAAGCGCAGGGTGCGCTCACCCAGCAAGTCGACGATCAGGAACGCCCACTTGTTGGCGACCTCGGACAAGATCTCGCGCGCCAGCGAATCCGCGCGCGTCACATCCGCTGCATCGAGCGGGCTCTGGAACTGCTTGGTTCCCATCAGGTTCCCCAGTCACCGAAAAGTGTGTTCTTCGACGTCAGCGACAACTCTCCTACGGTTTTCTAGTAACCACAAGTAACCACGGGGATTGCGCAGCATGGCCATCGAACTGACGAGCGTGAACGGGTTGCCGGAAATCGATCTGTACCGGCAAGTGTCGATGGCGACCGGGTCTCGGCTTGTCCACATCGCCGGGCAGCTCTCCTGGGACGCCGCCGGGGACACGGTCGGCGTGGGTGACCTCGCCGCGCAGGTCGAGCAGTGTTACCTCGATATCGGCAAGGCCCTGGCCCAGATTGGTGGCAGTTTCGACGACATCGCGAATCCGACTGCCTACGTGGCGGATTGGACTCCCGACAAAATGCCCACGCTCGGCGAGGGTATCGCACGAGCATTCGCCCGGCTGGGGATCACTGCGGCTCCACCGGCCACACCGCTGGGCGTCGCGGCGCTGGACCTACCCGACCACCTGATCGAGGTTACGGCTACCGCGATCCTGGGCTGAAGCCGGTGTGTGGCTGATCTCGCGGTAGAGCTCGGCGGCAGTGTGGGTGAATGCTCGGATCAGCGGGCGATGGTCGTGTTTCCTGATAGCGAGTACGAGATCGCTGCGTGGCATATCGGCCAGCGGGACCGCCACCAGACCGTCCGGCAGTGGGTGCGACAGCGGTGTGAGGCCGACGGTGCCGTTCCAGAGCACGACTTGCAGGCATTCGTTGGCGGTGCGCACAACCGGTCCGTCACTGCCTTGGCTGTTCGGTGGTGTCCAGAATGCGCGCCACAATGGATCAGTGTCGGCAGGGAGTCGGAACCACCGCCTATCGCTGAGCTCGCTCGGGTGCAGCTGCTCGCGGGTCGCGAGCGGGTCGTCGGCGCGCAGTACCACCCCGATCGGATCCGACCGGAGCACATGAACGGTGAGCCCCGTCAGGTCGAACGGTGCTCGTGTGAGTGCCACATCCACTGTGCTGGAACGTAATCCGGCGGTCGGGTTGGTGAAGTCGGCGTCGCGGATATGGATCCGTACGTGGGGGTGACGCTGCCGGTAGGCGTCCGCCAACCGGGTTACGGATTGCTCGGCGCTGTCGGTCAGGGTGCCGATGGTCAGCGTTGCGGGACCGGCCGCGGCGGTGGTTCGCGCGCGGATCTGTTCGGCGCGAGCCAGCAGTGATTGCGCGTCCTCGTACAGGCTGACCCCGGCCGGAGTCAGCGTCACTCCCGTCGAAGAGCGGTGCAGCAGCTCGCAATCGAGGTCGAGTTCGAGTTGTTTGATGGCGCGGCTCAGCGGTGGCTGGGTCATGTGGAGCCGGGCAGCGGCCCGCCCGAAATGTAGTTCTTCGGCGACAGCCACGAAGTAGCGCAGGGTCCGCAGCTCCATCCTGCGCACGATACCCCGCACTATTTGCCTGGATACGTCATGCGCCCGATTCACCCGTCCGAGCAGCGCCGATACCCGGGTGGTATCGGTCGAACGTAAGAGGTCTTGGACTGTCTGCATCGGTTGGCGCTGAACTGGATGCGACAGGCACCGCCCCCAGACACCTACACACTCAGGGATCCGAAATGACAGCGTCGTTCGCCTTGCCCGACCCCGTCGTCGAGCTCACCGACATTCATGAACTCGTCGCAGACCTTGTGGTCATCGGCGACCGGAGGGTTCCGCTCGTGCCGAATGTGGGCATCATCGGCGGCCGAGAGGCGGTCCTGGTGGTGGAAACCGGCATGGGCCCTACCAATGCCGAAACCGTGCTGAGGTTCGCCGCCGACTATGCCCAAGGTCGTCGCCTGTACCTGACCACGACACACTTCCATCCCGAGCACGCGTTCGGAGCCCATAGCTTCGCCGGTGCGGCGACCTACCTGGTGAACCGGGCACAAGCCGACGATCTGAGATACAAGGGCGCGGCCTACCTCGAAATGTTCCGCGGGCTGGGCGAATCGGTGGCCCGGCGCCTCGACGGCGTACAGCTGCCGGAACCGGATGTCGTCTACGACCGCACCTACGACCTGGACCTGGGTGGCAGGATCGTGCGGATGCGCGGCACCGGCCGTGCGCACAGCAAAGGCGACCAGGTCGTCGAACTGCCCGAGGAGGGCGTCCTGTTCACCGGCGATCTTGTCGAGGCCGCCCAGTTCGCGATCTTCCCGTGGTTTCCGCCCCATGACACCGACGTCTCCGGTGTGGGATGGATCGCCGTAATGGACCGGCTCGCGGCCACGCGGCCGCGCCTCGTCGTACCCGGCCATGGCGACATCGGTGGCCCTCAGCTGCTCACCGATGTCGGCGACTACCTGCGCTTGCTGCGCGACGAAACCTGGATTCGGCGCGACGGCGCACTGATCGAAGACACTATCGCCGAAGAGGTTTCGGCACTGATGATCGAGCGACATCCGGAATGGTCCGGGCGGGAATGGATTCGCAACGGCGTCGGCTGCTTCTGCGCTGCGCATCGCACCGGCGACCACTGAGGTCGGTAGCCCCGAGATCGAGTCGACGACCGAGGTCTATCCGCAGTCCTGAGTCGACACGAGGCGGATACGTTTGAGCCCAAAGGCGGATGGACACAAGCGATTGCGAGCGACACGCAACCCGGTACTGCGATCGAGGCGCTACGAGTGCACCGGCCGCCATGATCCGGCTCCGATCACGGCGGCGTGCGCACGCTCTACACCCACGAAGGCATGATTCGGGCCCGCGTGGGTGGAAGCCCAGACCGAACAGGCATGGTGTCTGGATTGTCGGCCAGACATCGCAGGTTGAACACGAAACCTGGCCTATACCAGCAACTTACGGATTGCCACCCGATTTCGGCGAATGCTACGGCGACCCGGTGTGACCATGTCGATCGACGAGGTTGTCCGCCGCGACTGTGCCACCGTGGGGGATGCTGCCAGTCTTAGAGCCTTTTCATCTTCGATTGAGGGCGCTCTGCACTGCATCGCTGGTGTAGGACACGAATCTGCGGTGGTCGCGGACCCGGCGCACACCCCACATGCTCAGCGCTATCGCGAGGCTCAGGTACAGGATGTAGGCGGTGTAGACCATCAGCGGGCCATAGTCGCCAGCCCACCCTATCGTCAGCGGCAGGAAGGCCAACCCGGCGCCGATCAGCATCATTCCCAGTGTCAGGGCTGGTATTCCCAGTGGTGCGAGTTCGTCATCGATTCTGCGCTGCTGCGGCAGCTGTCGACTGCGGGCGCTGGCCCGGCTCCGGTCGCCGATGGCGGTAAAGGCATCGAGTGAATGTATGGAGGCTCTGGTGACCATGATGTTCTCCAAGCGGGCCGCCCCGGTCGGCCAGGGGTGGATCTGCGGGCATCGTTGTTCACGTGTCGCCGTGGTCGGCGAGAGTTTGTGTCGTGATGTACGCCGAGGGCATCTGGGTAAGCATCACAAGCGCTAGCGATAGTTATAGATAACTCCAGTTGCGGAAAGTTTGTCAGATGTAGAGCTTCGAGGAAACCTTGATCGCAGCACGGAAAATCGAACGCATAGGCGATGCCGACTCGTGACCAATATGTGGCGGTGATACCCAACCGGGGAAAGTGTGGTCGTTCACACCTGCTGCCGACCAAACGAAGACGGTGAATCCCCTGGTTGTGATTTATGGAACCGTTATGCCTGGTGTCAGAGAATCCGCGCGATCGAGCGTGGCATCTCGGCACGTGGGCCTACTTTGAGAACGCGCGGTAGCGAAGTAACCGCAGATAGGCGCACCGGTTATCGCGACGGTGCTGTTCCCTGACCCCGTCACTGTCGAAGCAAAGGAGCGAACATGTCGACCATTCACTTCAAGGAGACGACGAGCTCGACGCCCGAGCAGTTCGTCGCGGCGCTCACCGACTTCGGGCCCGGCCGCTCACAGCTGTTCGGCAACAGCACCGACCAATACCTCGAGGTGCACGCCCGGGGCCTCGGTGAGGCCGACGTCACCGAGGGTTCGCACGGTATCTGGGAACGCCTGCACTACGACTGGTCAGACCCCAACCGCGTCGTCATGACGACCACCGACTCCAACCTGTGGGGCGGTCACTCCGGCCACACATACACCTTCACACGCCGGCCCGACGGGACGACCGATGTGGATGTTGTCGTGGTGCGCGAGGGCAAGAACCTCACGGGGCGGGTGCTCGGCGTTGTGGTCGGAACCGTCGGCCAGGGCGTCTTGAAACATGCGTTCGAAAAGACCGTCAAGGCTGTCGAAGCCCGCAACGACGGCGCGGGAACGGCGGAACGCTCGTGACAGGAGAAGCGCCGGGCGACCCGCCGATGCACAACCTATGTCCCGGCGCGCCCCGACAGTCGACGGGCTTCTGCGGGTCGAGCTGAAATATATTCCGACTCAGCAATGTTCAGTGTTTCGATATTTCGAATCCAAATGTTGACGAACTGGGACGGGTTCCATCCGGCGTCGCGTCGCGCCGCATCATGCTGGATAGGTGTGGATTTCGGTCGCCTTGAGCGCGGCCCATAACAGCACTCCGGTCTGCAGGCGCAAGTCGGCGACGGTTGCGGGGGTGACGTCGGCGAGAACCGAGGGTCTGCCGTCGAGGCGGACTCGGGTGGTATGGGCGTGCTGTTCGAGCCCGATGATGGTGACCGGCCAGGTGTTTCGCGGGCTGCCTGTTGGTTGTTCGGTGTGCAGGCTCACCGCGGTGGGAGGGAACGCGACATGGACTGCGCCCTGGGCTGGTTCGGCCACGGTGAGTGTTCCGCCGTCGTCGAGGTCGACAGTGTTGCCGTGAGCTGTGCCGCGATAGAGGTTGAGGCCCACCAGGTTTGCGACGTATTCGGAGCGTGGTCTACGGGCGACTTCGCTGGGTGGTCCTGCTTGGATGACGGCGCCGTTTTCGAGGATGACGAGGCGATCAGCGAGCATCATCGCGTCGAGTGGGTCGTGGGTGACCAGCACTGTATGCCCGGTGTAGTCGGAGAGATGGTGGGCGAGGTCGGAGCGAACCTGCAAACGGGTGCTGGCGTCCAGTGCGGCCAGCGGTTCGTCGAGCAGCAGCAGCTGCGGGTCGGTCGCCAGCGCGCGTGCGAGGGCAACGCGTTGCGCTTGACCGCCGGACAATGCGCGGGGTTTGGCGTGTACGTGGTCGGCGAGACCGACCCGGTCGAGCCAAATCCTGGCGCGGTCACGGGCCGCGCGGCGGTGCTGTCCGCGGGCACGTAGCCCGAAGGCGACGTTGTCCTGGGCAGACATGTGCGCGAACAGCAGGTAATCCTGGAACACGACGCCGACCGCTCGCCGCTCCGCGGGAACGAACAGGTTCGGCGGTGCGTCCCAAGTGCTGTTGTCGAGACGGATGCTGCCGCTGGTGAGCGGGGTGAGTCCGGCCAGCGCCCGCAGCGCGGTGGTCTTGCCTGCACCGTTGGGACCCAGCAGTGCGACAACCTCGCCGGGTGCCACGGTGACGGTAACCTCGAGTTCGAATCTGTCTCGGGTGATACGTATTTCGGCATCCAGGGTCATACAGCACCTCGTGTCCACCGGTCTCGCAGCGCCGCGAGTACGACCACCGACACGAAAAGCAGCACCAGGCTGAGAACGATCGCGTCCTCGGGATCGGTTTCCAAGGCCAGATATACCGCCAGCGGCATCGTCGTCGTCTTACCGGGGAAATTGCCGGCAAAGGTGATCGTGGCACCGAACTCACCGAGCGCACGGGCCCAGCACAGCACCGCGCCCGCGATCACACCCGGCATCACCGAAGGCAAGGTGACCCGACGGAAGGTCAGCCAGCGCGATGCACCGAGGGTAGCGGCGGCTTCTTCGTAGCGGGGGTCGGCTCCGCGCAGTGCACCTTCGACGGAGATGACCAGGAACGGCATCGCTACGAATGCCTCGGCAACTACGACCCCGGCGGTGGTGAAAGGTAGTGAGACACCGAACCATTCGTACAAATGGCGGCCGAAGATCCCGCGCCGACCCAAAACCAGCAGCAATGCCACACCGCCGACAACCGGCGGCAGCACCAGCGGAACCGTCACCAAAGCTCGCACGAACCCGAGCCCTGGTACCTCGCCGCGAGCGAGCAGCCACGCCAAGGGGATACCGAGCACAAGGCAGACGACCGTCGCCAAGCTCGCACACACCAGCGAAAGACGCAGTGCCTGACCGACTTCGGCACTGAAAAGCCGATCAGGCATGTTGCGCCACGGTGCGCGCAGCAGCAGCCCAGCCAGTGGCAGCAACAGGAACGCCAAACCGCAGACAGCGGGCAGCAGGAGAATGAGCGGTCGCCGCCCTCGTGCTGCCCGCCGTCGCGCCGACGCTCGGGTCACGGGTTGTCGAATCCCGCTTTGGTGAACACCGTGTGGGCTTGGTCGGACTCGATGAACGTGACGAATGCGGCGGCGGCCGCGGAGTTGGGTGCCTTGGCCAGCGGTGCGACCGGGTAGTCGTTGATCGCCTTGTCGGCCTCGGGGAAGTCGATACCCTCCACCTTGTCACCCGCGGCCTTCACATCGGTGTGGTAGACGAGCGCGGCATCGACTTCGCCGAGGGTGACCTTGGTCAGCACTGCTTTGACGTCGGCCTCACGAGTGTCGGGCTGCGGGGTGACACCAGCGACTTCGAACACGGTCTTGGCGGCGGCACCACATGGCACCTGTTCGGCGCACAGCGCGATCTTCGGTTCGGTCTTGCCGAAGTCGGCGAGTCCGGTGATATGGCCGGGGTTGCCTTTGGGGACCGCGATTTCGAGGCGGTTGCGCACGAACGTCACCGGCTTGGCGGTGATATCGCCAGCATCGACGACCTGCTGCATGTTCTTCGGCGCCGCCGATGCGAACACGTCGACGGGGGCGCCCTGCTTGATCTGTTCTGCCAGTGCCGAGCTCGCGCCGAAGCTGTAGACCACCTTGACGCCGGGGTGCGCGGCCTCGAACTGCTTGCCCAACTCGGTGAACGTCTCGGTCAGCGACGCAGCTGCGAACACCGTCACCGTGCCGGAGATCTTGTCGGTGGGCGCTGGGTCCGACGACTTGTCCGACCCACAGCCGACCACCGTCAACGCGACAGCGCCGGTCAGGGCAACAGCACTCAGGGAGCGAATCATCCTCATACTCATCAACTTTCTGGGACTTCAACAACAACATGAGTGGACTTGACCGACGCGACCGCGACGCTGCCGACCTCGAGACCGAGTTCATCGACCGATTCCCGGCTCAGCAGCGACACCAGCCTGAAGGGCCCGGCCTGCATCTCGACCTGCGCCATCACCGTGTCCTTGACGATCCGCGTCACGATCCCGCGCATCCGATTCCGTGCCGAGACAGCCACCGCGGCTCCGGGCTCCGGAGCTTCGGAGTTGGCCTGCAGAAACTCGGCGAGCTCGCGGCCGCTGACGCCCTTGCGGCCGTTGTCCAATTGGATTGCGGTCAGCCGGCCCTGATCGATATACCGCCGCACGGTGTCATCGCTGACACCCATGAGCGCGGCGACTTCACTGATCCGCAGATTCGACACGAGTGGCAGCATATTGCCGTATCCGCGGAATGTATAGCCGCATGCAGGCGCTTCGGCGGATCGTTATCTATGCGGATGCGCTGGTTACCAGCGGTGAGAGTTGTTCGAAACAGGACCTCACGGTGTCTGCGGAAACGCCGGTGTCGGCGCGGAAGACATGTGGCGGTGCTGTCATTGCGGTAGCGGTAGTAGTTCGACCAGCGTTCCCCGCGCTGTCCCGATGAGAATTTGGGCGCCGAACTCGGTCAGCAGTCCGCGCAGATGGTCGGCGGCATCGAGCCTGGTGGCCCCACCATGACCATCTCAGCTCCGCATCCGTCGACAACGCAAACCACGAGCGCAGCAGGTCCCGGCAGTCATCCACATGCCATACGTCGCCCAGTGTCGGTGGGAGGTTGATCAGAGTATCGACGCGTTCGGTGCGGAGGATCCGCGCACGCTCGAGGCGACGGAGCAACGTGCGGTCCTGGCGACAGAGCTCACGCTGCGGTGACGAGGCCGGTGGTCGAAGACCACCGGCCTGGCTGTCAGTGCGCGATGCCGCCGGTAGCCGGTGTGCGGCCGTGCCGCATGATCACGGCCAGGATCAGTGCGACGGTCGACGCGATGGCGCAGAGCCAGAAGCCGAGTTCGTAGCCGTGGTCGCCGAAGATGTCGGGAATCGGGGTGGGCGGTGTCTGCTGGCCCCCGACGCTGATCATCGCTCGCATCGCGGTGGTGTGCAGGAACGCGGTGACGATGGCGAGACCGATGGCCACGCCCATGGACTGCATGACGCCGAGCATGCCGAGGCTGATGCCCTGTTGCTCCTGCGGGACCGCCTCGACCATGAGAATCGGCATGGCCGCGTAGTAGAAGCCGAACCCGATGCTGAAGATGGAGTTCACCACCAGGAACACCGTGGTCGTGTGGGGCAGCAGTGCGAGGGCAATGCCGGAAGGAGCGAAGATGGCCAAGGCGATGACTAACGGGATCCGGGCGCCGATGCGTCGGGCCAGCAGTCCGGCGAGCGCGCCGCATATCATCGTCACCACAGAGCCGAGTAGTGCGATCCGCAGTGCGAATTCCAGCAGGGTGTAGCCGCTGCCGTAGGTGTAACCCGGGTCCAGCGTCACCTGGACCGCCTCGGGCGGCAAGGGCTGACCGGTCATCGCCTGGACCTTGGCGAGGCTGCCCTGTTGTACGCCGGCGGTTACCGTCGCCTCGTCGGGGGTCTGTGCCATGTAGGCGATGGCGTAGGACACGATCCCGATCTGCAACGACGCGAACAACGCGCCTGCCAGAACCAGCGCGACCCGTGGGTGGAACAGCAGCTTCATGTCCATGATCGGTGTCGAGACGCGCTTTTCGACGACGACGAACAGTACGAGCAGAGCGATGCCTGCGATCAGCCAGGCGAGCGTGGTCGGCCTGCTCCAGCCCCAATCGTGGCCCTTGTCCACGTAGATCAGCGTCAGAGCGGCGCCGCCGGAGAGCAGTGCGGCGCCGACGATGTCGATGCGCTCGGTGACCCGCAGCTTGGATTCGGGCACGATCAGCCAGATCAGCGGCAACATCAGCAGAGTGAACCCGGCCAGGCACCAGAAGATCGCGCGCCAGCTGTAGTTGTCGACGAGGAAACCGCCGAGCAGCGGCCCGGCGATGGAGGAGACACCGAGGCCGGTTGCGGTGATGCCGAGGCCGAGTGGCACGAACTTGCGTGGCATCAGGTCCCGGATCAGACCGTAGGCGATGACCGCGGTCGCGATCGCGGTGGCCTGCAGGCATCGCCCGAACAGGAAGACGCCCCAGTTCGAGGTGGTCGCGTCGAGCACACAGCCGATGACGAACAGGGCGCCGCAGACGAGGAACATCCGCTTCTTGCCCCAGACGTCACTCATCTTGCCGATCAGCGGAGACGCGGCCGCACCGATCAAGCCGAAAACGATGATGGCCCAGTTGATGTTGGCACCGATACCGGGGAAGGTCGGTGCGATCTTCTGCAGGGCGGCCGCGACGATCGTGTACTGCATGGGGGCGATCTCGGAGAACAGGACGATCACCGCCAGCACCGTGAAAAGCCGTGCGCGCGAAGCACCGTCGAGGCGACCGGTGTCGTTGTCGAGTTGGGGGGTACTGGTGGACATGGCCACACTCCGTTGTTCGGGAACTGTGTTCGGGTCAGTAGATGTAGGCGGTATCGGGGAGGTCGGTGACGGAGGTGCCGACGTGCACGGTGAACTCGCCCGGTTCGGTTTCCCAGCCGTTGGGTCCCCAGTGCTCGAAGGCACGCTGGGGCAGGGGGAGGGCGATGGTGCGGGATTCCCCGGGGGCCAGGGTGACGGCGGTGAATCCCGCCAGCCAGCGGACCGGGCGATCGATAGCACTGTTCGGGCGCGCGAGGTAGGCCTGGATGACCTGCTTGCCGGGGCGGACGCCGGTGTTGGTGACCGTGACCGAGACGGTGCGTCCTTCGACGACGAGATCGTTGGTCGTCCAGGTCGTGTAGCCGAGTCCGTGGCCGAACGGGTAGGCCGGTTGGGTGCCCGCGCGCAGCCAGGCGCGGTAACCGATGTGGATGCCCTCGGTGTAGTCCAGGACGCCGTCGACCGGGGTGGTGTCGAGCACCGGGACGTCGGCCATGGTTTTCGGCCAGGTGGTCGGCAGTCGGCCGCCGGGTTCGACGGTGCCGGTGAGGACGTCGGCGAGGGCGGCGCCGAACTCCTGACCGGGGAACCATCCCAGCAGCACCGCGGCGACGTCGTCGCGCCACGGCATCTCCACCGGCGCACCGGAATTCACGACGACGACGGTGCGCGGATTCACCGCGGCGACGGCGGCGACCAGTTCGTCCTGGCGACCGGGCAGCCGCAGCGAGGTGCGGTCGACGCCCTCGCTCTCGATCTGTTCGGTGGTGCCGACCACGACAACAGCCACATCGGCCGCGCGCGCCAGCTCCACCGCGGTCGCGAACTCGTCGTCGTCGGCGCGCTGCGGGCGCCGGATACCGAGGGTCGCACCGAGAATGATGCCCAGGCCGGGCATTGCCTCCTCGATACTGGACACGACCCGCACATCGACCTCTTCACCCACGGCGAGCGTGCGGGTCACATGACGCTGCGGCGGGTTGAGCAGGGCCGCCGCCGGATCGCCGGAATCGAGCGCCACGTTCTCGTCGAGCACGGTGTCGCCGTCGATGTCGAGCCGGATGTGGCCGACGCCGCCGAAACCGATCTGCCATGCACCGGCCATGTCGGCGCGCAGCCGGGTATGCAACTCGACCATGTTCGACTGCGCTGCCAGCGGCTCGCCGAGCAGCACCAGGCGGCTCGTGGTGCGATGCTGCGTGCCGAGCACCGTGTCGCCCGCGAGGTATCGTGCGGACAGTCCTGGTTCCCCGGTCTCGGGGTCGGTCATGATCGTCAGTGGAGCGGGGATCAGGTCCTCGGACAGGTGGACGCCCGCGGTGTGGGTCAGTGGCAGTCGGCCTGCCAGGCCCTCGACCGGAGTGGTGGTGTGGCCGGGGATCACAGTCGCGCTGCCGCCGCCGAGGAAGCGGGGTTCGCCCGCCGACGGGCCGAGCATGGCGACGGTCGTGTCCGGTGCGAGTGGGAGAACTCCGTCGTTGCGCACCAGGACCATCGCCTGCGCTGCGACCCGGCGCACCAGGTCTTGGGCCTGTTGTTCGCTGAAAACCGGTGTCGGTTGCGGAGTTCCGTCGAGGGCGCCGACGCGGATCGCGAAACGCAGGATGCGGCGTACCTTGTCGTCGATGGCGGACTCGGCGATCTCGCCGGAGCGAACCTTCTCGGCCAGCGGCTCACCCCACAGGTACGGCGGGCCCGGCATGCACAGGTCGGTGCCCTTGGCGGCGCTCTCGGTGCTGCGTACGGCGGTCCAGTCGGAGACCACGACGCCGTCGAAACCCCAAGTGCCCTTGAGTGGTTCGTCGAGGAGCGGGTTCTCGGTCATGGTGGTGCCGTTGACCGCGTTGTAGGCGTCCATCAGCATCCAGGCGCCCGCCTCGACGGTCCGCTCGAATGGATACAGGTACAGCTCGTGCAACGCGCGGTCGCCGACGTGGACGTCGACGGTGAAGCGGTCGGTTTCGGAGTCGTTGGCCACGTAGTGCTTCGGGCACGCGCTCACCCCGTGCGTCTGCACGGCTCGCACATACGCATCGGCCATCTCGGCGGTGAGCAGCGGGTCCTCGGAGAAACACTCGAAATGCCTGCCGCCCAAGGGGGAACGGTGCAGGTTCATCGTCGGCCCGAGGACCGCGTACACGTTCTTGCGGCGGGCTTCGGCCGCGATCAGCGCACCGATCTCCTCGAGCAGCGCCGGGTCCCAGGTTGCCGCAACCGCCGTGCCCGACGGCAGACTCACCGACGGATCACGTTCGTCCCAGTTCTCGCCGCGCACGCCGGACGGCCCGTCCGACACCGGCATCTCCGCAAGCCCGATCCTGGGATCACCGGCCATCCGGAAAAGGCTCGCGCCGGAGATCAGCCGCAGCTTGCCTGCCAGGTCCAGCTTGGCCAGTAGTTCCTCGATACGGTCTTCCATGAAAAGCAGCCTCCGTCTGTCAGCGGGTGATGGTGCTGGCCTGATCGGACCAGTGGGGGTTGTGCAGGAACTCGCCGGTGCCGGAAGGGAATGCGGCGCGGGCGCCGCGATTGCCGCGCAAGCGGTCCATGCCTGCGCCGAGGTCGGCCGGATACCAGATGTCGTAGCCGTTGCCGGTCGAGCTGCAGTAGTCGAGGTCGGCGCGCTCAGCGATCGCCCACGGGCCCGGCGCGTATGGCCGGCTTCGATCGGAGCGCCGGGCTGGTAGGTGGGCGCGGACCCAGCCGGTGTCACCGCGGTCGACGCGGCGGCGAGCAGTGCGACGCAGGTCAGCGCGACGCGGGGCGCTGTACTGCAGTCGGCGACCGGACACGAGACTTCTGTTGCTCACGACTGTGGACGTTAGGTCTGTCGGTAGCTGGGCAAGGCTTGCCGCGCCCTTCTGCAGACTGTTGCAGACACCCCACGCCGGCTGGTGTCGCCGACGTCCCCCTCGATGTGATTTCTAGCCCACCCGCACCGGAGCGCAGGCCTCGTGCGGATCTGCGTCGGGGTGAGCAGGGTGGTGAACACCGGCGTTGTCGCTCGGTGGATCCGGTGTCGGTGGCCGGGTTCCAGGTGCTGGAACTGGCGCAGGCGTACGCGTTGCTGTCCACGGCCTCGGTACCGGTATCGACCGGCAGTAACAGCGCCGTGGTGCCGGTACAAGGCAAGGCGCGCGGTCACCAGGTCGGGATGTGCCTGGAACTGGAGTCTCGAGGCTGCAACGGCCGGTGGTTGCGTCGTGACCTGTGGGTCCGCCTGTTGGCGGACTCGTGGATCGATGCGGTCGTCGAGCGGGTGTCCGCGTCGCCGATGGCGGCCGAGGCGGGCTCGGTGTTGGCAGCGTTGTCCTCCAGTTAGCGCAAACGCTCACTGTCCCTTCATATTTGGTGGTCCCGGCAAGGCGTCGGCTCGCTGGTGGATCGGCTGTCCATATGGCAATGGATGCTCGTCTCGAGCAGGGAGACATGGGAGATGGCTACGACCCCACGATCCAGTGTGGCGGGATCAGTCCAGATGGGCCGACAGCAGCCAGGCCGGAACCGACTTGCGGCCACTGGGCTCGTCGCGCATACCCTCGAACCGGAAACCCGCGTCCGCCGGCAACTCCGCAGGCAGATTGCCATGGATTCGCGCCGGCCTGATCTCATCGATCACCCAGTACTTCGACACCACCTCACGAAGCTCGTCGGCGGTGACCGGCGATGGCCCCGGTTCAGGCACTTCGGGCAGGGCGGCCCGGTCGAACACCAGCACGAAATACGCCGCGCCCGGCGCGGCGGCGCGCACAATCGACTGCTGATAGCCCTCCCGCGACTCGACCGGGATCGAATGGAACAACGTGCTGTCGACGATGGTGCCGAAACGGCCGTCGTAGCCGGTGAAGGAGGCGATGTCGGCGACCTCGAAGGAGGCATTGGCCAGTCCGCGCCTGGCGGCCTCGGCTCGGGCCAGCTCGACCGCGGTCGGCGACAGATCCAGGCCAACGGTGGTGAAACCCCGCTCGGCCAGATATAGCGAGATCGCCGCCTCCCCGCATCCGACATCGAGGACATCGCCATGGAATCTGCCCTGCTCGATCAGCGCGGCGAGTTCCGGCTGGGGTTCCCCGATACTCCACGGCGGCTTGACGCCCGGCCCGAACGGGCCCCCTGTACCTCGGTAGATTTCTTCGAATTCGAAATCATGAGGGGTAGTCATAGCCCACAAATATCAGGGAACCTGATACATGTTTGGGACGTGGCCCGCGACGCGCTCGGACTGCTCAGGAATGAGTCTGTCGTTGGTATCGACGCGCCGGATGCTGCCACCCGACTCGGCGCGGGGACCGGCACCGGCCGCGGCAAGCAGTCTTTTGGGTTGAGAATCCCGGTGAGAGAGGGATAGTGCAATCCTTCGTGTCACGTGTGGGCGCCGCCGCGAAGCCAGTCGGACCAGGGGATGCTCCAATCGCCGTTCTGCCAGATGTCGAGGGGGTCGCCGCCGGTGTTGCGGACCTCGACGACGTCGCCGGGGATGACGAAGTCGTAGAACCATGCGGCATCGTTGGGGGAGATGTTCAGGCAGCCGTGTGAGACGTTGGTGTTGCCTTGGGCCCACATGCTTGCGGCCAGTTCGTGCACGAAGATTCCGTCGTGGCTGATGCGGACCGCGTGGTTGATGCTCGTGCGGTAGCCGCCGGAGTTGGTAGGCAGGCCGTAGCTGGCGGAGTCCATGATCACCGGGTCGTTTCGGTCCAGCACGGTGTAGACACCGGGTCGGGTCCAGAACGACAGATATCTGGAACCGACCGCCGCGGTGCCGCCCTTGCCCATCGATGTGGGCATGGTTCGCACCAGGTTCCCGTTGTCGAAGACCTCGATCTGTTTGGTGTCGTCGTCGGCGATCGCGACGTGCGCGGGGCCGATGATCACCGACACCCGTTGGTCGCGCAGGCCATAGCGGCCCTCGCCGAGCGCGCGGCCGAAGAGTTCGGCCGCGATCGTGATCCTGGTTCCCGGTACGTGATATTGCGCCGGCCGCCAGTGTGCGTTCTGATCGTCGAGCCAGTACCAGCCACCGGTGACGGCGGGCTGGGTGGTGACCTTCAGATGGCGTTCCGCAGCCGCCCGATCGACGGGTTCATCGAAATGGGCGACGAGCACGAAACCCACTCCGTAGGTGTCGTTTTCGGCCAGTTCGACGAGATTGGCGGAGCGCAGGGAGACGTCGATGAGCTGTTGCGGTTGCACCGTGGTGCAGGTTGTCGTCGCGGTGACATCACCGGTTTCGCCGTGTGCCACGGCTTTCGCGGTGTAGGTGTGTCCGTAGCCGAGTGGTTCGGCGCTGGTCCAGGTTCGATGATCGGGTGCCGGTACGCCCGGCAGTGATCTGCCCGTTTCGTCGATCCATTCGACCGACCACAGTGTCCCGTCGGTGACCGTGACCATGCCGGGGCTCCGCGCATCGATGTCGTGGGTGCCGGGTGGGGGATCGAATCGGATTGTGGCGGGTTTGGGGGGCGCGGGTTCTCGCAGCCCGCATCCGGCCAGGGCGAGGCCACCCGCACCGGCGAAGCCGATCAGTAGCCGACGACGTCCCAATGCCACCGCGTATCTCCCTTCACTGGGTGCAGCAGGGCCGATCTCTGTCCGTCAGCATGTGATAGCTACGCGCTTGCTGGGACATCAACGAGCGGAATCTCCACCGATCCGTCGCACAACCGACACCGTTCCGCGATTGATCCGGGTTCTCGGGCAAGACGGTCATGGCTGGTCTGCAAGACCCGGACGGTCACACGGTCCGTTGGCGCGAACTGTCAGCTGAAACCGGCTCAGGGCAACACGACGGTGACCAGGCTGATCAATGAATGCTCGGCGGCCGGCGTGTGGCCGAGGTCGCGGATGTAGTCGTCGAGGTAGACGCGCTCACCGGTCCAACCGTGGTCGGTGAACCATTCGGTGGCCTCACCGCGGGGGTCGTTGTAGATCAACCGCACCCAGTCCGAGCCCGCGTCGTCCTGCTCGGCCATCGCGGCGGCGGCCTCCGCCGGCAGCGGATCCATCTGCTCGATAGCGACCCGGCTGCCGGGCGCGCTGAGCGAGACAACGGCGTCGAACAGCTGGTCCTGTGCAGCCGGCGACAGATAGATCAGCAGGCCCTCCACCAGCCACGCGGTCGGCAGGGCAGGATCGAAGCCGCTGTCGCACAACGCTTTCGGCCAGTTCTCACGCAGGTCCACCGGCACCTCATGGCGCTCGGCGCTCGGCTGGCGCCCAGCCTGGGCGAGAGTTTCGCACTTGAACTCCAGCACCTGCGGCCGGTCGAGCTCGTAGACGACGGTGCCGTCGGGCCACGGCAGCCGGTACGCGCGGGCGTCCAAGCCGGCCGCGAGGATGACCACCTGCCGGATGCCGGCGGCTGCGGCCGCGTAGAGGTAGTCGTCGAAGTACCGGGTGCGGGCGACCTGATGCTGCTGGAACTGAATTCCGAATTCGGGGGTCAGCAATGGATGGTCGGGCACTCGACCGTCGAGCAGGTCGGCCCACTCCCCGCCCGCGGCCCGCACGAAGAGCTCGGCGAACGGGTCCTCCGCCGGCGCATCGGCCGCGCGGCCGCCCAGCGCGCGAGCCGCCGCGACGAACAACGCCGTAGATCCCACACTGGTATTGATGTCCCAGGAATCTCCATCGGTGCGCATGCTCGCCAACGTACCGATCGTGGCGAGCTCGGTCATTCCAGCGCACCGCGACAGCGAAATCCTCCATCAATCAACCCCATAGCGGCGTTCACTTCACCGAAGGCACGGTCGGCGGGGTGAAATCCTCCGGATGGCCTACCGGACCACCACAACCAGCACCCGACCCCACGCTACGACGTGCACATCGCAACACCCAGCAAGACATGAGCAACGAAATCCGTCACCCCGAGACCGCGCCGCACAGGTTAAACGGCAAGCTAGTCGCGCAACTGGGCGCGGGCGGCGGCGAACCATGCCTGGGTGGCGGGCAGTCCGGCCTTGATGTCCTTGCTGGCGCCGTTGAACCCGAACAGGTCTCCGGCGAACCGGCTCAGCACCGTGCCCTCGGTCTCGTCGAGTTCGGCGAGCAACTCGCTGTCACCGAGCAAGTAGGCAACGCCGGCCACCTCCCCACTGGACCACGCATGGCGGTAGTCGTCCCAGCCGTTTCGCTGCACCGTGCGGGCCTGTCCAACCAAGCTCGTTTGCAGGGCGTCGCGTTCGGCGTCGCCGGGCTGCTGCGCTCTGAGTGCCTTCCAGGTGATCGGCTTCTCTGCTATCGCTTCCGGCTCAGTGCCGTCGCCGGGGTTGGTCTCGGTCATCAGTCGTCCTTCCCGTTGTGTCCAATATGGCTTACATGGATGTAGGCGCAACGGTCATGTCGCCAAGCTACGAATCCCCGGTCAGCGCGCCGCTACGATGGTGCACCCGCACCCTGCGCCTTCGGCGCCGGCGCTGCCGCAACCATTTTCGGCGCTGCATCCGGAGCGGCGGCTGCGGGCCCAGAACAGTCCGGCCACCCCACCGATGATCAAGGTGACGCCGTGGGGTTCGAGCCACGACATGCTCGGCAGCGCTACCCCGCCCGAAGTGATGCCTGCGGCGGCGAGCAGCGGCACAGTGTCTGCACATTGACCCCCGCCGCCGCGGTGACCTGCCCGCTGCGCAACCCGGTGCTCACCGGCCGCCGCCAAAGCGGCTGCCCGCTGCTCGAAAGCATCGAGCACCTCGACGCGGGCGGGCGGCACCTCGATGCGCATCACCGGCCCGGTCTCGCCGGTGTCGAAGGTGAATGTGAAGAACGAGCAGCACGCGGTCTCCTGTGCTGCCAGGTCGCGCCCGACCGGTTCGGCGCCGTCGGTGATCGCCAGATCCAGCCGAGTCCGCTGCGGGCGTGTGGACCCGCGCACCGATGAGGCGAAGAAGCCGTCGAACTCGGCCACCCGCACCGGCTGCTCGACGGTCGGCAACGTACACGAATCCGGCACCCAACCCTCAGGACCAAGATTGATCGTCATGACGCCACGGTAAACCTGTACCCAGGTACCGGATACAAGTCCTGACCGGAGCCGAGTGCCCTGACTCGCACCTGTCCGGAATGAGATAGTCCATCTTCCGCTGAATACAGATTTTGATGTACGGTTTGTGTGTGGAGACGTTACTGCACAGTGACGCGCTGGCCCGGTTCGGTCACGCGCTCTCGGATCCGACCCGCACCCAGATCCTGTTGAGCCTGCGCACCGGCCCGTCCTATCCCTCGGACATGGCCGAGCTGATCGGGGTGACGCGCCAGATCCTGTCCAACCATCTGGCCTGTCTCCGAGGGTGCGGCTTGGTCGTTGCGGTCCCCGAGGGGCGGCGCAGCCGCTACGAGTTGGCCGATGTGCGCATCGGGGCCGCGCTCGGTGATCTGCTCGGGTTGGTGCTGGCCGTCGATCCGGCGTGCTGCCCGGTCGCCGACTCAGAGGAGTGCTGCTGATGTCGGCTCCGCTGGGCATGCTGTCGCTGCCGACGGCCATCGCACTTCGTCCTTCACCACAGCGGCGGGCGGTGCTGTCGCGCCGGATCCGCTGGTTCGTCGCCGCGACCATCACCTACAACGTCATCGAGGCGATCATCGCCCTGAGCGAGGGCGCCCGGGTCTCCTCGACCGCGCTGATCGGATTCGGCCTGGACTCGGTAATCGAGGTGTCCTCCGCCGCGGCGGTCGCCTGGCAGTTCGCCGGCCCCGACCCCGAGAGGCGAGAGAAGATCGCGCTGCGGATCATCGCCTTCTCCTTCTTCGCCCTGGCCGCCTACGTCGCCGCGGACTCGGCGCGTGGCCTGCTCGGAATCGGGGAAGCCAGGCACTCAACGATCGGAATCGTGCTGGCTGCAGTGAGTTTGGCAGTGATGCCGGTGCTGTCGTCCGCGCAGCGCCGCGCCGGACGTGAACTCGGTTCCGCCTCCGCGGTCGCCGATTCCAAGCAGACGCTGCTGTGCACGTACTTGTCGGCGGTGCTGCTGGTCGGCCTGCTACTCAACAGCCTGCTCGGCTGGTCGTGGGCCGACCCGATCGCGGCTCTGGTCATCGCCGCGATCGCGGTCAAGGAAGGCGTCAATGCCTGGCGCGGCGATACCTGCTGCCCGTCACCGACCGCCCTCGGCGCCATGGCCAGCGGACGTGCAGACACGCACAACTGCCATTGCTGTGACTGAACCATCGTCCAGACCAGAACCACTGTTGGGAATCGTTCGGTTCTCCAGCTGGTGCAGAGAAGCCACGAGACTCCCAACACGCCTACCCATCGATCGGAGTGCACTGAGTGAAGATCAGGGAATACCACGAACGAGACAAGGACGAGTGCCTGCGCATCTTTGTCAGCAACACGCCTGAGTTCTTCGCGCCCCACGAGATTTCGGAGTTCGACACTTTCCTCGACAACCCGCGCTGCTCCTACCATGTCATCGAGGAAAACGGTGTCATCGTGGCATGTGGCGGATGGGTGCTCCGCCCCGACCGCTCGTCATCGCTGTGCTGGGGGATGGTGAGCAGGTCCGAACACCGTCGAGGTATCGGGGCCTATTTGCTCCACGAGCGCCTGCACCTGATTGCTGCAGATGGCTCGGCATCGTGTGTCCTCCTGGAGACCAGCCAACGTTCGAGCCCGTTTTTCGAACGTCTGGGCTTCGTGACCACCCGGACCGAGCGTGATGGTTTCGCCCCCGGTATCGACGCGGTAGCCATGCGGCTGGATATCGCGAGTCGCGACGTCTCCTAATTGGTGCCGGACACCTCGCCGGAGATCCCCGAGCCGCATGCCCACCCCCTACCGCGTTAGGCGGCGGTGGCGTGCCGGATGATGATGTTGCCGAACGAGTTCCGTGCATCCACCCGCACGATGTCCGCAGTGTCCCGCGGTCGGTCGACCGGTCCCATCACGTTCTGCACGCTGCCGTGCAAGGTGTTGGTTTCCAACCGCACCGCACTACCCGGGCGGATACCCACCTCCAGCTCGCCCATCGAGGTTTCCAGCCGCAGCACACCACGTGAGGCTTCGTCGATACGGATGTCGCCCTTGGCGGCCTTCGCGGTCACCGAACCGAGCGGGCGTTCGACGATGATGTCGCCGGCGGCGATCTCCAGGTCGCACTCACCGAGTCCACCGATGCCCAGCAGTCGGCCCACCGCGGCGGTGGCCTTCAGTCGAGAGCCGGTGGGCACCTCGATGGTCACCTCGATCGACGGGTTGCCACCGAACGGGGTGTAGGTCCGCCAATCCTTCGGCGCTGTCACCGTGAGGGTGCCGGCGGCGAAATCGACCCGGGTGTGCTCGGCGGCGCGCACGTCACCCTTCTTGGACTTATCGGCCGGTCGGACCTCGACGACGGTGTCGCTACGGTCGGAGGCGATGACC
Organism: Nocardia sp. NBC_01009; assembly: GCF_045208035.1. NCBI lineage: Bacteria > Bacillati > Actinomycetota > Actinomycetes > Mycobacteriales > Nocardiaceae > Nocardia > Nocardia sp. NBC_01009. The sequence goes on from NZ_CP108695.1 coordinate 4,161,682, forward strand.
TGGACGTCAGCGGAGAGCACGTCGACGGTGAGGGTGATCGGTTCGGGTGTCGCGAATGCGGGCATGGCGGTACTCCTTCTAACGTGTGCAATGGATGCGGTGTGTGAACTGGGTTCGTCCCGCATCGCTTCCGTAGCCCTGGGGGTTGCGGTTGCTGTGCTGTTGACAGGAATTACTTTCACCGGCCGGGTTGACACCGACCTGACACCGACCTGACAGGCTCACTGACACGGTGTTCGGCCTGGTCATAGCGGACAAAGGCAGGGGTGGGCAGGCGCCGGTCCGTGTATTTCGCGGGATCATCGGCAGCGGTGCCGGCCCGACGCAACGCCCCACACCGGCGAAGGCACCTCATCGCAGAGGATCCAACCCTCTTCGACCGCGTTCAACGGCGTTCCGGTAGCTCTTCAGGCCGGCGCCCACGACGACGCCTGCTTCGCCCACGCGGTGGCGCGGCCTTTGGCGACTTCGACGGTTCGATCTGCTGGGCCTTGATCGTCGGGATGTTCTTGTGCCGCCAGAGCATTGCCGGCACCCGCTGCGCTGTCTCACGTCGGTCCGGATCACGGGAAAGGACTGCGGCCCAAACCAACAAGGCGATCAACGCTAGGGCAAGTCCAGCGGCGGCGTTGCCGGGGGTGAGAGTCACGCTGAGCGCGAGAGCGGATTCCTTGTTGGGATGGCCTCACCGTTCAAGCTGAAATGGGCATGCGTCGCCGGTTCGACCATGCCAACGAGTGCGGATGGTGAACCTGGGTCCTGGTGGAGCCTGCCTTCGCCCGGAATGTCAGTGGATTGGTACCTCAGCGCTCAGATCTGTAACTCCCGAGCCGACCTTCCAGCACAGGAAGACTGCCGCAGCCTGAGTTCACACTCATACAAATTGCGAGAACTTATCCGAGTTCGAGGCGCACACTCGGAGGGTGGGTACGGCCGAGGACGATGCGGCGCGCGGTGAGCTGATTCGACAGATCGCCGTCGTGCTCGACGATCTCGTGTCGCGTGCCGAACGAGCCCGCCCCGGCCGAAGTGGCGCGGATGCGGAGTGGCTCGATCGACTGCTCGCCGAGTTGCGCCCGATGGCCGAGCAGGCGCACGATCTGGAGGTCACACGTACGATCCGCGACATCGTCGCCCGGCACGGGGCTGGGCCGTGGCCGGCCGAGGATGTCGCGGCCATCGCGGACGCGGATCCGGCGGCGGTCCGCCGGATTCTGGATGCGCTCACCGCGGCCGGGCCGGCGTGGCCCGAGCCCGGCGCGAACTAAGGAGTTTTTCCACACTTCACCCTCACCCCGGCGGATATCGCGTTTGTCGATCCGCGCCGTGGCCGTGGCCCGGCGGATCGGCTCGGTGTGGCAGTGGCGTTTCAGCTGGTAGAGGGACATCTGACGGGTAGCCTGAGTTCCTCGTGCAGCGCCGCCGCTCGGGTGGCCACTGCCTCGGGTGATCGGAACGAACCCACTCGAACGCGAAGGAAAGGACGAGCAGTTGAAGAATACTGGACGGATTGCTTTCGCCTGTCTTGCCATCGTCACCGCCCTGAGCATGACCGCCTGTGGAAGCGACGATAAGAAGAGTGACGCCAACTCGACCAAGGCGACCACCAGCGTCAAGGCGCCTGCAGCCGACAAGCTGCCGCCCACCCCGACCGCCGCCGACCTGAACACGCTACTGAGTCACGCGCTGGACCCGAACGTGCCGAACACCGAGAAGCGGGAGATGGTACAAGGCGCCGAGAATGATCCGGATCTGCCAAGCCGCCTCGCCGAGGCCTACACGCAGACCGGTGCCAAGGTGGAGGTCACCGAGGTCGCCACTCCCATCGGTGACACCCTCAACGCCAAGGCCAAGCTCACCGTCAACGGCCAGGAGAACATCGCCGATGTGCCGTTCGTCGCCGAAAACGGCAGGTGGAAGGTCCAGAAGCAGTGGGCCTGCCAGACCCTGTCGCTGGCCAACATCCAGTCGACTGCCTGCGCCAGCTGAATAACCACCCATGGACGGTCGGAAAACCATCAGCCTGCCAGTGAGGTTAGGCCTCTGACCGCCGAGGTTCAGGGCGGGTCAGCCTGACCACGGTACGGTCAGGCTGACCCGGCTGTCGCCGTCTACTGGGGCTCGATGCATCGATCGTGCGGCGCGAAGGCAGCAGCTCGTCGTACTTAGAGCGTGTCTGTGAACTTGTCAGGCTGACGTGGTCCGTGCAGGCTCGGCCGATGGCGTCCCCTGCTGCGACGAGTTTCGCTCGGGTCGCGAGTCTGTTCTGGTGAGCGTCGTAGGACGTCGTACGACTCTGCCCGGTATGAGACACCACGGAGGACACCATGACGACCACGCCGAACGACCCGACCACCGCGCTGCCTGCCTGCCCGCCCGTCGTTGACCTAGCCACCTGGCAGACCGCCCGTGACGAGCTTCTGGTCCGCGAGAAGGCCCACACCCGCGAGGGCGACGCCCTCGCTGCGGCCCGCCGCCGGCTGCCGATGGTGGAGCTCGACGGGACGGTCGAGGTCGTCGGACCCGACGGCCCGGTCCCGTTCCTGGACCTGTTCCAGGGCCGCGACGAGCTCGTGGTCTACAAGCACATGTGGTACGACGGCGCGCCGCACCAGGGGCAGTGCGAGGGCTGCACCACCACGGCCTGGCACCTGAAGGACACCGTCTACCTCAACGCCCGCGGCGTCTCGTTCGCCATCCTGACCACGGGCCGTTGGGACGAGGTGGCCTCCTACGTCGAGTTCATGGGCTACACCCAGCCCTGGTACTCGGTGCGCGACGTGGACGAGCCGGTCGGCGGCAGCATGGGTTACATCACCTGCTTCCTGCGCGACGGCGACCGCGTGTTTCTCACCTACTCCACGACGGGCCGTGGCAACGAGCCGATCAATGGGTCCCTCGGCCTGCTCGACATGACGCCCTACGGCCGCCGCGAGGCGTGGGAGGACAACCCCGAGGGCTGGCCCGAGGCCCCTCAGGCCGATTCGCCGGTCGGTGGGCATGGCTCGCCGATTTGCTGGTACTGGCGCACGGACGCCGACGGTGTTGCCACCTGGGGCCCGACCAGCCGCCCCGTGCCGCAGTGGACCCGCCCCGGCGCGACCCCGGTGGACACCCTCGGCCGGCACAGCCACGACTGACACGCCTTCGTCGTCGTCGGCAAACCCGAAAAGTCGGACCGGCGCCTGGTTCTGGACGCGATCTTCTACCTGGTTCGCGGTGGGATCGCCTGGCGGGCCCTGCCGGCCGACGTCCCGGCGCACCAGACCGTCTACGCCATGTTTCGCCGGTGGACCCGCGCGCGCGTGGTGCCGGATCTACGCAGCGCTGCGTGAACGTGCGCGTCTGGCCGACGGGCGTGGCCCAGTGTCGACCGCGGCCGTGATCGATTCCCAGACCGTCCGCGCCGCCGATATCGTCCCGACCGCCAGCAGCGGGTACGGCGACTACGAGGTGAGCAACTACCGAAACCGTTGTGTTCGGGGTGAGGTGGCACTACCAAAGCAGCGGCTGCTCGGTATCGTATTTCCAGCCTGCGGGTGTGAATCCATTGAAGGCGAGGGTAATTTCGGCCCGGCTGTCTATGGATCGGGAAGGCGCGAAACTCGGTTCTAGAATTCAATTTATCGATTGCCGCGCAGCCGCCGCTGAGAAAAGTCTCAGGTGGGGGTGCTGGAGCTGGCATAGTTGTAACCAGTCGGGGCCGCGGTTCGTCACCACGGCCCCGGATTGCTCAGGTTATCGCTACTCGTGGAACTCGAAACGCCACGGCTGCCGCAAATCGTGCACATCGAGCGGCCGCAGCGCGATACGCGGCGGATAGATTCGCAACAAGCTCTCGTCCAAGGTCAATTCCCTCCCTTCGATGGGTCCGCCAGGGACGACGACGTGGAAGGTGAACGGCTCGGCGCTCTGGTAGAGCGCCCACTCCCGAGGCTCCGGGTAGCTGCCGACCGGCATATTCACCTGCGGATCGGCCTCGTAGCCCAGATAGGTCTGACTCTTGAGGTTGCGGATTGTGACATTGCCGTTGCTGTCGACTCGGACTTCCCATTCCTGGATTCCGGGCTGTCCGGTCGGCGGCAAAAGAACTGCGGGCGAACCCTTCTCGGCCCCGTGTTCGAAGGTGAGGAGGCGGTTCCCGGAACGGCTGATCGAATACACGCCGGCAGGTATGAATGCCATGTCTAACCACCCTTTCTGTCGCGCACGAATTCTCTTCTGTGCGTAGTACATTCGGCTGATCAGTATGGTGCGACGTTGCTCTCTCACTATACGCCCCGTGTGATGCAGAACAACGCTGAAACGAAATCATACGTTCGAACTGCCCCGACATGTGCGGTGACTTCATTTCTTGGGAAGGATGGAGTCGTGTCGAGTTCGAAGAAGTAGGGCAGGGGTCGTTGTAAGCGCGATCGACCTCGCGTGCGGCGCTCTTGCAGAAGGTCCGTGGTGGGATCCACGCGAAGGTCTCACTTCGGGCGGCGCGTCACGGCCATCTCACCGGCTCGGGACGGTGCACTGGGGGACCGTCAGCGCTCGGTGATGCCGCGATACGCGGCCACCGGGACACCGAACTCGGCGACTTGGCTGGTGATTCGCAACGGTACCGGCGGTGGCGCAACCTGGAACGATCGAATGGCGAGAGTATTGGCCGAATAGTCGGTGAATTTCAGTTGGATATATCGCACCGGCACACTTGCGGGCAAGGATACGTGCAGCTCGCGCTGGTCATTCTCGAATACGCCCTGTGTCAGCCAATTCGTGCGGTCGACTGAGGTAACCACTTCCCCGGCTGGAGGTAGGTATCTGCCGTTCGGATCGCCAAAATAGATATCGATGGCATCGATATCGGCCACTCTTCCGAAATCGAGTTGCGGGCCGTGTGTGCCCACGACTTGTTTGCCCTTGTAATAAGTTTCGAGATCTCCATCCAACATGTTTTCCAGTGGGTAGAGGGGATCGACGTTGTGCCCGAAGCGCAGCATCCCGTCCGGGAACAGGACCCGCAGCCCGTCACCGAAACCGAAAGCATCGACGGGAACTTCGGCCGGCGCACCGTCGGCCTCATCGAGAAGTTTGTGTAGCCAACCGATCTGGACGGTCACAGCGGTCCTCCTCCGTGTGAAACAAACTACGAAAACGCCCTGCACAGCCTCATCCGATGGCACGCGAAAACAGGCCATCGGTGAGGGGCATCGTCGAGATCATCAGCGGTACTCACGGCCCGGGCTCCACAGTCACTGGACCGGGCAAGTCACACAAATCCGACGTTAAGCCACAACGCGGCCCGGCACATCGGTTTCCCGGTCGGCGCGACCCCCGCGCTCGCGTGTGGCGCATGTCGCGCTCCGCTCCGGTCGGCACGGTGACACCGCACCCGCCGGAATCAACGTAAGGGTGCACTACGCTGGCGACGAGGGCGGTGGCGGGCTGACCGGTGCACATCGCCGTAGTTGCGCGGGGCGTGGGTGTTCGCTGCTGTGCTGCTCGATCGGTGACCTGACTCGGATCGTCTACTACGTCTGCTGGGTGCGCAGAAGTGGTGGAATGGAGGTGGATCACGCGCTCCAGTCCCGGCCCTCGGTCGGATGGGAGCTTTCGACTATGCCTTTGAGCGCGGTCACGGGATGTTGAACCCGACAAGCACTGGAAAGGCCGAGTGTTCGGATCGCAATCGCACCGGTCGGTACAGCCGCAATTTCGATGGTTCTCGAAAGGTACTGTGCTGGACTCTGTTTCAGCTTACTGTTGATCTGGTTGATCTTCCGGGCGCGTCCCTGAGCAAACCTCTCCGCCGATGCCGGCGGGATGTTGGCTCGTCAATCCAAAGCGGTCAACGGGTGACTGTCGAGTATGTAACGGATGATGGCGGTGAGTCGTACCGGGTCTGTTACTTCGCGTAGCGACTCGAAGGACTCCACGGTGACGTCCATCATGGACACCGTCCCATGGTCTGCGGACCTGTGGGACGCTTCGGGGCGTTCCACGAACCAGATGTAGCAGCGATAGGATTCGGGTTCATCTATCGGTGCGCCGTTTCGAAACGCTGGGCACAGGAACGCTACCGAGCTGGCCGAGGCTTGATGGGCGAGGGCATGGTTCGAGCTCCATGTAGCCAGATGCAGTGCGTTCGCCTCCTCGTGCAGGCGTTGCAGATCACGCTGGTCGGCCATTCGCATGCTCAGCCGAGGATCCTCGGCGGAGAGATTTATGTGCGGCTGAAGGCTTTCGCTGCGATCGTTCATGGTGGCCCTCGAGCCTACGGGTGCTGATTGCGATGGGCGGCGGGTCTGCCGGGAAGCAAGGCGGCCATCGCGTGATCATGTCGTGTTTGTGTGGGACACAACTGAATTGGCGGTGACCGCGGCTGACATCGTAAGCCTGATCGGTGGCAGGCGGAGTTCGAGGACCTGGCTGTGCGTATTGGGCTACGGTTTGCATGGGTTGAAACCCGTCGCACGGTGCGGAAGATGCTGGCCGGGATGGTCTCGGAGCTGCCGAACAAGAACTGCTGGACCTTGGCCGAACATGCTGGGGACACGACGCCGGACGCGATGCAGCATCTGCTTGCCGAGGCGGTCGACGACGACGGGATGCGAGATGACTTGCGCGACTACGTTGTCGAACATCTTGGTGACGCCGAGGCGACGCTGGTCGTCGACGAAACCGGGGACCTGAAGAAGGGTGTCATGACCGTCGGAGTGCAGCGCCAGTACTCGGGCACCACGGGCCGGATCGAGAACTGCCAGGTCGCGGTCTATCTGACCTATGCCACCACCGCAGGACACGGTTCATCGACCGTGCCCTGTATCTGCCGCGCTCGTGGAGCAGTGATCCCGTCCGCCGCGCCGAGGCCGGGGTGCCCGCCGAGGCCGGGTTCGCCACCAAACCCGTGCTGGCCGAACGCATGATCGTGGACGCGTTGGATGTCGGAGTGACAGCCAGGTGGGTGACCGGCGACGAAGTCTACGGCGGCGACCCCAAACTACGATCGGAGCTTGAATCCCGCAGCACCGGTTACGTATTCGCCATCGCTTGCGATCATCACGTCACCACTGGTGCGGGCAGGGTCCGCGCCGATGATTGCGGCAAGCGCTTCGCGCCCTCAGGCGAGCTCGATGACATCGAGGCCGCCGTCGGCGTGGATCCTGCGAAGCCGCTTCTTGTCGTATTTACCGACGGAGGTGCGCGGCACTTGGTTGGCTCCTGGCCGTTGCGGTGCCGGCGAGAAAAGTCAGTACGAGCTCGGCGAACTCATCGGGGCACTCGATCTGCGGCATGTGCCCGACGCCGGTGAACAGATGGGTGTCGGAGTGCGGTAGCAGTTGGCGTGCGGTGTCGAGGTGGTGGGCGGGGAGTACGCGGTCGCGGTCGCCCCAGACGACCAGAGTCGGTCGAGGATGCTTCGCGACAGCCGCGATCAGCTCGGCCCGCCATTCGGGCCTGACTCCTCGGCCAGTAGCCAGCGCACGGGCGGTCTCGTACGTCACGTCACCGGGGTCAGGTTGTTTGGCGATGGTGCGGGCGTGGTCGATCCGCTCCTTCGTGACCAGGGACTTGTCGGCGAAGATCAAGCGCTCGTTCACCTCCGCCGCGCGGCGGGTGGTGTGTCGAGTCGCCAGGTACCCGATGCCGGGCAGAGCCAGCAGCCGCAGCGCGATGGCGACCTGTGAGCCGAATCCCGCACTGTTGACCAGCACCAGGCTCGCCACCCGTTCCGGTTCGAGAGCGAGCAGTTGCATGGCCACGGCACCGCCGAGTGAGTTCCCGATGAGGTGCAGTGGTCGCTTCTCACCGAGGGCGCCAAGCGTTTCCGCGATCCCGCGGGCGAGCACCGGCAGCGTGATGCGTTCCTGAGGACGGTCCGAGAAGCCGAATCCGGGAACGTCGAGGGCAATGACCCGTTGGGTGCGGGCCAGTCGATGAAACTGGGGTGTCCAATCTTCGAGGCTGCGGCCGATTCCGTGCAGTAACAGGACAGGCGGGCGCTCGGGATCGCCGCCGATTCGCACGCGAGTGCGTCGACCGTCGACGGTGATGTAGGTCGGCGTGCTCATGCCATGGCGCCTTCCAGCGCTGGGGCCTCGAACCGCAGTAGGCCGTCGTCGATGGGGTCGTCGAGGAGCATTTTGGAGTCCTGCTCGTAGTTCATCAGCAACTTCCACGGAGGCTTGGATCCCTGGCGTGGCAGTGTGTTCTTCGCGCGTTTCACGTAGCCGGACTGCAGCCCGTCCAAAATGCCGTCGTCCATCGCGGAGTGCTCGATATCGTGCGGGGTTGCCACGGTGCGGCCGTGCTCGTCCATGTGCTTGAACAGACGGCACAAGTAGGCGCCGGCGATGTCGGACTTCAGCGTCCATGACGCGTTGGTGTATCCGAAAACCCAGGCCAGATTTGGCATGCTCTCCACGAGCAAGCCCTTGTAGGTCATCTGGTCGTGCAGCTTGCGCGGCTCACCGTCGACGGAGAGTGCCATCCCTCCCAGCATCTGGATGTCGAGACCGGTGGCGGTGACGATGATGTCGGCCTCCAGTTCCTGCCCGGACTGCAGCAGGAGGCCCTTCTCGGTGAAGGTGTCGATCTGATCGGTGACGATCGAGGCCTCGCCCGATGCCAGCACCCTGAACAGATCGCCATCGGGCACAGCGCATATCCGCTGGTCCCACGGCATGTAGCTCGGAGTGAAGTGACTCATGTCGACGGAGGCGCCGAGATTGCGTCGCACCTGCCAGAGCAGGAACCGGCGCATCTGACGGGGCCAGCGACGGCAGGCCAGGTAGAGCTGGCGTTGGAATACGATGTTCCGTTTGCGACCCATCGAATACACCCAGTCCTGCGGGAGGAATCGGCCCAGCAGTTGGGAGATTTTGTCGAAGGCGGGCAGCGAGAATACATACGACGGGGAGCGCTGCAACATGGTCACGTGCTCGGCGTCGCGAGCCATCGCCGGCACCAGGGTGGCGGCAGTGGCGCCACTGCCGATCACGACGACCTTCTTGCCGGAATAATCCAGATCTTCCGGCCAGTGCTGGGGGTGGATACACCGGCCGCTGAATCGCTCCATGCCGGGGAAGGCGGGTTGGTAGCCCGCGTCATAGTTGTAGTAGCCGGTGCAGCTGACGAGGTAGCCGCAGGTGAAGATGCGCGTCTGCCCGGTCGCCTCCTCCAGGGCGGTCACGGTCCAGCGGGACTCGGGTGTCGACCAGTCCGCGGTGACGATCTTCAGGCCGTAGTGAATCTTCTTGTCGATGCCGAACTGCCTTGCCGTGTCCGCGATGTACTCCCGGATCGACCCGCCGTCGGCGAGTACCTTCGGGTCGCGCCACGGCCGAAACTTGTACCCGTAGGTGTACATGTCGGAGTCCGAACGAATACCGGGGTAGCGAAACAGGTCCCACGTGCCGCCCAGTCGCTCGCGTCGCTCCAGTACGGCGATGGTCTTGTCGGGGAACGCGGCCGTCACTTGAGAGGCCGTACCGATTCCGGACAGGCCGGCACCGATGATCAAGACGTCGAAATGTTGTGCATGCATGGCTTCCTCTTGCTTCCGCGTGCTGTGTTTCACAGACGTTGTAGAAACAGGATGACTGTGTGTCGCGTCACAGATCTTGACAGTTCCCGACATATTTTTATCATTTTCCGACATAGGGAGGTGGTCGCATGGGCAGTCTGATCCGTGCCACGAACCTGTGGGGGTACGGCGATCTGGTGAGGGAGCTCGGTGCTGACCCGGAGCCTTTCTTGTCGCGCTTCCACATCAAGCCGGGCATCGAATACCAGGAGGATGCGTTCGTCTCCTTCGAGGCGACCGTTCGTCTGCTCGAGGCGAGCGCCGCCGACCTGGACTGTCCGGACTTCGGGCTTCGCCTGGCACGCTGGCAGGGCCTGGACATCCTCGGACCCATCGCGGTGATCGCGCGGAATGCTCAGACCTTGCTCGGTGGACTGGAGTCGATTGCGCGCTACCTATACGTCCATTCCCCGGCATTGAAGCTGGCAGTCGCTCGGACTACCGGCGCCGACCTCCAGTTCATCTACAAGATGACCGAGCCGACTCCGCTGCAGATGTCCCAGGGGTATGAGCTGAGCATGGCCAACGCTGTTCGCATGATTCGCCTGCTCGGCGGACCTGAGGCGCGCCCCAGCTCGGTCTCATTCGTGCACGGCAAGCTGGGCTCGGACGCTGCCTACCGAGAGGCGCTGGGTTGCGCTGTGCTCTTTGGGCAGCCGTCGTGCGGGTTCGTGCTGCCGCGGGATTTGGCCGGCAGACGTATCGACAGCGCGGACCCCGAGACCAGGCGCATCGCCACGAAGTACATGGAGGCCCACTACGTTCCGAGCACCACGGCGCTGTCCGAACGCGTGGCCGAGCTGGCCCGTAGGCTGCTGCCCACCGGCCAATGCAGCGCCGAGGTCATCGCCGACCAACTGACGATGCATCCACGGACGCTGCAACGACGCCTGGCCGTCGAGGGCGTGAGCTGCCATGACCTCATCGAGCGGGTACGCCGCAACCAAGCGGCCAGATACCTGGCCGAACCACGGTTGCACCTCAGCCAGATCGCAGGCCTGCTGGGCTACGCCGAACAGAGCACCCTCAACCGCTCATGCCGACGATGGTTCGGGAAGACACCAAGGCAATACCGAGCGGACCTGTTGCTGCCGCAGCGAGTCCCATGAGCCCTGTCTTGTGGCGCTTCGAATCGGTAAGTCGGTAACGCTCGCTCTCGGCGGAACCGATACCGGGGGGAACCCCGTTGGGTCCGTCGCATCCTCGCCGAGGTCTGCGCCGGCGAACCACAACGGTGGGCCTGGCATCCAGGGCAAGTGGCGGTCGGTCTTGAGGACGAGATCGCCGCATCGCTGGAAGCGTTGTCGCAGTGGATGATTTGCCATGGCGACAGCGGGCGCACGACGGTCGCGATAGTGCGGGCCGATGAGCTGAGCACCTCGGAGGCCGATCGCGCTGTCAATACCGGTCCGATGTTGAACCGGCCATCGACTGATCTTCTGGCGTAGAAACAACATCGTCCCGACACTCGAAACGGTCGGACCGATGCGCTGTGTGACCCCGGTCAGCTGCTGCCGAACACGCCGCCTGGTATGAGATTGTGGAACAGCCGCCACAATGGATCATTGCCGCGACCGCGGTCGTGATCCCCCCACCAATCTTTGCCCCAATCATTGCCCCACCAATCATTGCCGTGGCCGTGGCCGTGGCCGTTGCTCTGGAAGCCAGGAGGGTCGTCCCAACGGTCATGCCTGATTTCGGTGCCGACCGCACCGGACGTCGCCGGATCGGCCGAGGCCGGAATCGTCGATATTGTCAGGGATACAGCAGCAATTGCGCCAGCGACAGCTGCGCGGGCCAATATCGGACGCGAAGTAGTGAATGTGGTTGCCATGAACACGACAGATCCTTTCTAGCGACAGTGAACGTGTTCACCATCCAATCTGCCCGAAGGAAACCGGCAGGTTGGAGATCGACAGCGCCGACGTACGGGTGCCCTGTCCCCAACCTATACCGGCCACACGTCCCACGCTGCTACAGAGTCCGACGACAATCTCGAGGACAACGCTGACAACAGTTTTTGTTCGGTGAAAACCTCTCTGGCTGCAGCCACGACCACGTGGATCAGGCGGCGGGCTCAGCCACTGCGGGACGTCACATACGTTCGACGAAGTCCACGATCATCGTGACGGCATGGGCCGCCTCGGGCACGCTCGACGCGGCGGTCTGGAAGGCATGGACCTGACCTGGCCAGACCTGCAACTCACACGGCGCGCCGTGCTCGCCGAGCCGCGCCGCCATGAGTTCCGCGTCCGGGTAGAACATTTCGTTCGAGCTGACTTGGATCAAGGTGGAGGCTGGCCGGTCAGATCGCACTGTGCCGGTGACTTCAGGGGGGTGTGGATTCCGCTGTGCGCTGAACGAACTCGGTGAACCGGGCGAAAGAGGACTGCCTGAACACCGTGCAGGTGCGGGCCGAAGGAGCCGCGAGATCGGCGCTGGCGTTCCAGTCTGTCAGTGGCACCATCGCGACAATGGCACTTAGTGCGATGCGCGGGTCCAGACGAACCGCAGCACAAGGATACGACCGGATGCAGGCAGGGCTTAGTAGTCCAGGCACGCCCAAAAGCTCCTCGCGCTCAGCGTTCTTGCCGGACCTCTCGAGCGCCACCGCCGCCGGTCGGATCGAGCGCATCACCGTCGAGGGCGAGCGGTTCGGCGATGCCGGAGAAGAGTCCCCTGGTGGCGCTAGTCGGGCCAGACGGGTGGGCGCTTCGCTAGGAAGGCCGCCATCCCTTCGCGGGCGCCGGGAAGTTGAGCGGCGGCAGCCATGACTTCCAGGGCGAGGGCGTAGGCATCTGCTTCAGGGCGGTCGAGTTGGGCGTAGAGGGTGCGTTTGCCGAGTGCCTTGCTGGCTCGGCTGCCCCGGGTAGCGCGGGCGAGCAACTCCTCCACGGCGGTGTCCAGATCGGTGTCTGGCACTGCTCGGTTGATCAGGCCCCACTGTTCGGCGGTGCGGGCATCGATCGGGTCGCCGGTGAGGGCCATTTCCATCAGGCGTTTGCGGCCGACGGCGCGGGCCACCGGCACCGCGGGGGTGTGGCAGAACCAGCCGCCCTTGCCGCCGGGAAGGGCGAAACCAGCTGATTCGGCGGCGACGGCCAGATCGCATGAGGCAACCAACTGGCAGCCGGCGGCCGTGGCCAGACCGTGCACCCGGGCGATCACCACCTGCGGCACCGACTCGATGGTCGACATGAGCTCGGTGCACAGTGTGAGCAGTTCCCGCACGCCGAGCAGGTCGCGCGCGGCGACGTCGGCGAAATCATGTCCTGCGGAGAACACCGGACCGTGCGCACCGAGAACTATCCCGGTGGCGTCGGTCTCGCTGGCGGCCCGGAACGCGGCGAGCAGTTCCGCCAGATGCTCGCCCGACAGCGCATTGCGCCGCTCCGGCCGGTTCATGGTGATGCGCACCGTGTCGCGGTCCCGCGCGACGAGCAAATGCCGATACTCCAAGGCGGTCATATCTCCACCGTAGATCTCTACGGGCCTAGCTAGTCGATCTTGGCCATCACATGCTTGACGCGGGTGTAGTCCTCCAGCCCGTACATCGACAGGTCCTTGCCGTGCCCGGACGAGTTGAACCCGCCGTGCGGCATCTCGGCGACCAGCGCGGTGTGGGTGTTGATCCACACGCAGCCGAAGTCGAGCGCGGCCGACACGCGGAGCGCCCTCGACACATCCTTGGTCCACACCGAGGACGCCAGCCCGTATTCGACGCCGTTGGCCCACCGAATCGCCTCGTCTTCGTCGGTGAACGACTGCACGGTGATCACCGGGCCGAAGATCTCGTGCTGGCTCAGTCGGTCATGCTGGAGCAGCCCGCCGATGACCGTCGGCTCGACGTAATACCCGTGGTCGCCCTGCCGGTGTCCACCGGCCAGGACCGAAGCGTGATCGGGCACCTCGTCGAGGAAGCCGAGCACCCGCTGTAGTTGGTTGGCGTTGTTGACCGGCGGCACCCAGGCGTCCTTGTCATCGGCGGCCTTGCCGAACGTCGTTGTTGCACTGCCGGCCTGCTCGGCCAGCGCCGCGGTCAAGTCATCGGCCACCGATGCGTGACCGAGCACCCGGGTGGCCGCCGTGCAATCCTGCCCGGCGTTGAAATAGCCCGAGGCCGCGATACCGGCGGCGGCAGCAGCGATATCGGCGTCGGGGAACACGATTACCGGTGCTTTGCCGCCCAACTCCAAGTGCGTGCGCTTCAGGCGGCCTCCGGCCGACTCCGCGACCGCACGGCCTGCGGCCACCGAACCGGTGATCGACACCATCTTCGGGGTCGGATGCGCGACCACCGCCGCACCGGTCACCCGGTCGCCGGTAACCACGTTGAGCACGCCTGGCGGTAGGTGCTTGGAGGCCAGTTCGGCCAGCATTACCGTCGTCACCGGGGTGGTGTCGCTCGGCTTGATCACCACGGTGTTGCCCGCCGCGATCGCGGGAACAAACTTCCAGATTGCCATCATCATCGGGTAGTTCCACGGGGTCACCTGCCCGATGACGCCGACCGGCTCCCGGCGGATCCACGATGTATGGCCGGCCAGGTACTCGCAGGCCGACTTGCCCTCGAGCACCCGTGCCGCCCCCGCGAAAAATCGGGTCTGGTCCAGCATCTGCGGGATCTCTGCGGCCAAGGTGATGTGGTTCGGCTTGCCGGTGTTACGGCCCTCTGCCTCGACAAGCGCGTCGGCGACATTCTCCAACTCGTCGGCGAAATCCAACAGCGCCTTCTGGCGGTGCGACGGCGTCGTGCGCTTCCAGTCGCTGAACGCCTTGGCCGCCGCTGAATACGCGTTGTCGATGTCCTGTTCGTTGGACGCCGGGGCGGTGCCGTACTGATCGCCGGTGGCAGGGTCGACGAGCGCCATCGTCGCACCGCCGACCGAGTCGACGAGCTTGCCGTCGATGAAGTTCTGGACCACTGTCATGATGCCTCCGCGGTTGCTCTGTTCAGTCGACAATTCGCTGGCGTGGGGAGGTTTGGTCGCCTCGGCATCTGGGCGCCGTCGTCTGCTACTACTTGTTCATCAACATTTCGATGTTATCGACACCGAATGGATTGAGCTTACTCCTTTTGTCGCTGCTGAGGACGATGCAGCCGGAACCTTACTCATTTGCGGGTTATTAGCGTCGTTTCGTCTTCCATTGCAATGACTTTCGTCTGCCGCTCGTCAGATTGTGGGCCGGCTCGATGAACTCGCCACCGTTGCCGTGCCGTTCGGCGCTCCCGTCGGTGGCCAAGGTCGGGACGTCGGCGTGCATCGGGCGCGGCCCGAGTTGGTCGGCGACACGGCGGTGACATGTCGCTCGCGGATATGGAACCTGTTGCACCATTGCATATTTCAGCATCGTCAGCCGCTCATGCCCCTGTCTCGCGACCATCCGGTACCGGGGCGGGTGCGACACCCACTCCAGCCATCGGCGCATCAAGAAACCTTGCGTCGAAATACAACCCAGGACGATAAAGAAGCAGCGCCCTATCACCCGGCGTCAGATGAGAGCTCGGAACGACTGCCGCCGTGCGCCCGCTCGTCCAGTTCTCAATAACTGCGGGAGTCGACTCCGCCACGACTCTGTCGAGTAGGCCAGGAAATATTAGTGCACACTATGTCTTCGCCGCCCGTACATGGTTGCGGAATTTATCTATGAAAATATCACGCATTATTTATGGAACTCGATCGCATATCCGAAGAACGACGACTGGATCGACACGCAGGTCTGTTTCCGTGGCAGTGGACACCGGAGGAAGGCGAGGCGTCCATTGATCACCTGCGCAGTGGCAGCGCCCCGATTGCGATGTCCACCGCCCGCAATTACGGGGTGTCCATCGGGGTGTTCCTGGCGTTCGTGCGTGACTCTCGCTACGGGTTTGCTGGGACCGGATCTGGACACCGCACAACCGGGCCGCGACGGCATGCTCATCATGACCAGCGGATTCGATTCAAGATCACATTCGGCTACCGACAAATCTGTCGCACACCCATGCTGGGCGGAAGGGTTGCGGCGCCGGTATCTGCGACAACGAGAACTGGCCTGTCGACGAGCATGTTCGGCACTCAGTACGGGGCTACCGGCTACTACGCCTGCGCGACACCCTCTTCTGGCCACGCCTCACGTTCGGCTGCCTGCTGCCTGCTGCTTTCCAGCGGTTGGCTAGGTGGTTGATATTACATACGGTCGACTGTATGTTTTGTTTGTCGGGTCGCCACGACTCGGTATCGACAGCGATTGAAGGATGCTCACCATGGATGGTCACCGTATGTTCGAGCTCGCGCAGATCCTGGCCGTTGCGAAGAGCAAGCAGGACCTGCCTGCGGCATTGCGGCTGCTCCACCCCGAAATGGTGTTGGAGAACCTGGCATTCGGGACGACGGCCCGCGGGTTGGCGGAGAACGAGCAGGCTCTGGCACGGTTCTTCGCGACGTTCCCGGACTATCACGTCGATCTGGAGGGGCACGCCGACGACGGCGAGTCGCTGGTGTGCTGGGGCACCGCGCGAATGACCATGACCGGCAACCGATTCGGTGTCATTCCGAGCGGCGAGCGCGCCGAGGTGCCGGTGTTCATCCGATTTACCTTCGCAGACGGCCTGATTGCGAACGAACGATTCTTCTTCGACCTGTCCAGCCTGTGCGCGCAATCGGGCGTGTCCACGGATGCGGTGCGGCACAAACTGTTCGGCGATACCGGCCGCAGGACGACCACGGTGGGAGGCCGGCGATGACGGTGGACGCGCGTGCGAAGGCTGTCGAAACAATCAGAACCGCACCGCTTTTCGACATAGTCGTGGATCTGAACCCGCGATTGGAGTTCGGCGACGGTGGCGCCCTCGGCCGCAGGGTGCTCTTCGGCGCGGCCGGTGGATCGTTCGAGGGACCCGGGCTGCGCGGCGAGGTAGTGGCCGGCGGTGGCGACTGGGCGCTGTTCCGTCCCGACGGGACGATGCTGCTGGACGTTCGGCTAACGCTGCGCACCGATGACGACGAGCTGGTGCACATGACCTACCAAGGCCGCTGGGTGATACCGCCGGAAGTGCGCGCCGAGATGGCCGACCCGGCCACCCGATTCCGGATCGACCCGGCACGCTACTACTTCCGGACGAATCCGCTGTTCGAAACCGGATCGACCCGATACGTCTGGCTAAACGATGTCGTCGCCGTCGGGACGGGGTATCCGGTCGACGGCGGTGTGGCCTACCACGTCGAGCGCGTGCTGTGATGCACACACCGACCATGGCCGCCGCTGCGGCACAGGAGCTTTCGCTGCCTCGGAGGCTGATGGCCGAGGCGCTCGGCACGGGGTTTCTGCTCACCGCTGTCGTCGGCTCGGGCATTCTCGGCCAGCGCCTCGCCGGCGGGAACACCGCCATCGCTCTGCTGGTGAACGCATTGGCCACTGCGGCGGCGCTGTTCGCGCTGATCGAGTGGTTCGCCCCGGTGTCGGGCGCGCATTTCAATCCGGTGGTGACGGCGGCCCTGGCCGTCCGCGGCGACATATCCCGACGCACTGCCATCGCCTATGTGCCGGCGCAAGTGTGGGGCGCTGTCACCGGAGTTGCCGTGGCGGACCTGATGTTCGGCGAACCGGTCTGGTCGTGGTCCACCTCCCCACGCCACGGCGGGGCACAGTTGCTCGGTGAATTCGTCTCGACCTTCGGTCTGGTCGGCGCTGTGTGGGTGTGCTCGCGGACCCGTCCTTCGAAGGTGGCCGGGGTGGTCGCCACGTATATCGGCGCCGCGTTCTGGTTCACGCCGACCGACTTCGCCAATCCCGCCGTGACGGTTGCCCGGGCGTTGACGAACACCTTCGCCGGCATCCGTCCGGCCGATGTCCCCGGCTTCGTACTCGCCGAAATCATCGGAGTCACCGCCGCTGTGGTCCTCTTCGGCTGGCTCCTGCCGGTCTCACCAGATACCGAGAGGTCGATGGAATGACGACCGAGCACGACGCCACGCAACCTGACAAGGACCGAACCGGTGATCGGCGTCGGCAGCGTGGGACACGATCGCGCCAGTTCATCACCCGGCACGCAGTCGATATCGCGTCGCTGGACGGCCTGGGCGGGATCAGCTTCGGACGTCTCGCCGATGACCTCGGCATCAGCAAACCGGGAATTCAAACACTGTTCCGCACCAAGGAAAGTCTGCAGCTGGCCACGGTGGAAACAGCACGCGAGGTCTTCGTCGGCGCGTGGCTACATCGCCCACAAAACTTTCGGCCTCCTCAAAGCACCCGCACCGCGACACGGCAGTGCCCGTCCGGACGAAAACGCCTCGCCTGATCGGAACATCGCGGCGACCGTTGACCGGAGATCGGGGTTTTCCTGAGACGGACCTGGTTGGTTCGATACCTTCAGGGGGGCTGTGGCGAATACGGTGAGGATGCGAGTGGCAGCGGTCGGTACAGAGTCGGTCGACGATCGGGTAGGCGCCGAGCCGCCGCCCGATGCCGGCGTCCAGCATTGGAACCCGTTCGTCCGCATCATATTTCGGCTCTGCTTTGTGTACTTCGGGCTGTTCTGCCTGGTGTACCCCCGGATCATCTCTGAGTTCCTGGGGCTGGTGGGCCGCTTGCTGCCGGACTCGACGCCGTTCTGGCTCGCACGCCTGTGGCGTCCCCTCGTCGAATGGACCGGCCAGCATGTGTTCAGCACAGACGCTGCCGCGCATGAGGATTCGATCAGTGGTGACCAGACGTTCCTGTGGGTGCTGCTGTTCTGCATCTTGGTCGTCGCGGTGGTTGCGACTGTCCTATGGACGGTTCTCGATCGGCGCCGGCCGAACTATGTGGTGCTGAGCAGTTGGTTCCTGCTCTTCGTCCGGCTGTGCCTTGCCGTGGAGATGCTGGTCTACGGGCTTTCCAAAGTTATCCCCAACCAGATGCCGTCGCCGGCGCTGGCCAGGCTGCTCGAGCCGTACGGAGATTTCAGTCCGATGGCCGTGTTATGGAGCCAGGTCGGGGTGTCGCAGCCCTACGAGATCCTGCTCGGCACTGCGGAACTGGTCGGCGGACTGCTGCTCTTCCTCCCGAGAACGACGACGGTGGGCGCGCTGCTGAGTCTGGTGTGCACGATGCAGGTGTTCGTGCTGAACATGACCTACGACGTCCCCGCCAAGATCCTGGCATTTCACCTGATGCTGCTGTGCTCGATGCTGTTGGCTCCCGAGGCGCGCAGGCTGGCGAATGTGCTGGTGCTCGACCGGCCCGCTGATCGCTCGACTCGACGCCCGCTGCTACGCAGCGCGCGTGGGAATCGGATCGCGGTGGGTTTACAAGCCGCACTTGGTATCTGGCTGCTCGTCTCGGGCGCGTACTCGAGCTTGGATGCGTACCGTGACCACGGCGCGGGCAGCAAGGCGCCACCGCTGTACGGGATCTGGACGGTGGCAGAGTTCAGCCTCGACGGCCAGCAGGTCCCCGCCTTGGCCACTGATGAGAATCGTTGGCAGCGTGTTGTTTTCGATCGGCAGAACGCGACCGTCCAGCGCATGGACGGCACGCTGGTACCGGTGATCGCCATAGTCGACACCAGCGCACACACGATCGCCATGGTGCTGCTTCCCACAGCGCCCGGCACGCAGCCGACCCCTTTGGGCGCCTTCACTTTCGACCAGCCCGCACCGGATCGTCTTGCCATGGCCGGACAACTGAACAGCCGGTCGGTGAGCATCGCCTTGCAACAGGTCGACCTGGATACCTTCCCCTTGCGCAGCCGCGGTTTCCACTGGGTCCAGGAATACCCGTACTTCCGCTGAGATGACCTCGTCCAAGCGCCGCCCGTCCGCCAGGCTCACTCGAATTCTCGATCGCGAGGGGTCGCCCGAACATCGCAATTGCCACCCACGGCAACACCTTCCGGCCGCAGGTAGCCGGAAGGCGCCCGGCCGAGTCCGCTTGCGCTGCGAGATAGGCGGCCAGCTCGTTTGGGCCTAGTGGGCCCATTTCTGGGCGGTTCCAGGGTTGATGCCGAAGAGGTCGCCCATGACTATCCGTCTTCAAGTGGTGGTGAGTATGCGGATTTCGCCTGCTGGGCCACGTCAGTTCGCGGCTTTGCCAGTGAGGGAATCGAGCTGAGTCAGGATCGACGGGTCGCTGATCTTCTCGTCCTCGGCGAGCAGGAGCACCTTGCTCAGAATGACGCTCGTCATCCGGTCCTCGTCGGCGAACGGCAGGAACAGCCGCCGGTGCGCCGTGGCGCCGAACGAGGCAGGCACCACACAAAGGTAGCCGCCCGGCTCGACGTGGATGCTGCCGCTGGTCAGATGCACCCGATAGGTCGCCCGGGTGCCGCGTACCACGGCCGAGTGCCCCTCGACGGTGACGCGGGCCAGCCCCAGGTCGGCAATGAGCGCCGCGAGCACCTGCGCCCGACTCGCCGCCTGCGCCGGCGATAGGTACGACTCCGGCTCGGTGCCGGCGACCGACACCGCCAAGTCCAGGTCTCGCATGACCTCGGAGAACACCACCGGCGAAACGTCGACCAGCGGTACTAGCGTGCCAACGATGCTGCCCGAGCCGGTCGGGGCGCCGTAACGGCCCGGGTCACGGTGGCCGCTGATCAGAAAGCGGACCTCACCGACAAGGACGTTCCCCATACCGAAGTAGCCGTGGAAGTCGCAGCGCAGCGCCGCTATGAGGCCGTCGCCGACGACGCGGGTCGCCTGATGATCGTCGTACTCACCATGGGTGAACCAGCCCCGACCAGACAGCAACTGACCCGCAATCCGGCCGTTGACCGCCTGACCTGCGAACCGCCGCGACACGTCGCCCGCCTCGCGTTCGGCCGGAGTGAGCACATACAGCTCCCGGAACGCCTGCTTGATCGGCTGTCGGAGGCGACGTCGCACGATCTCCGCCTGCCAGTCGGCGCGCACCCCGCGCTCGTGCAGTTCGACGGGGTGGACGGCGGTGACCGGGCCGGTGGTGTCGACTTGGTCGAGCAGGTCGATCACGCCTGCTCGGTCCCGCCAGAGCAGCGTGGGCAACATCGCCGCACCGGCGGGCAGCGACAGCAGTCGGACCAGCTCGTCCGGCGCCAGCGTCCCGGTGGTGGCGACCAGCCGCTCCACCAGCCCGGTCCGCATCCGGCGAGCCTGGTCCCGCAGTCGCTCCTGATGCTCACGAAGCCCCTGGTAGCCGGGGTCGGCGCGGACGGTGGCCGGCACCGACTTCAGCGCCTTGCCCGCCCGGCTGACTGTCATCGTCGGGTCGGCACTGTCGAATTGCAACGCGATCCGGTAGTCGCCGACCGCCAATTCCGTGGGGGTCTCGGTGGCGATGCGTGCCTCGCAGTCCCATTCGAGGCGGCTCGCCTCCGGAACGCCGGCCACCTGCGCCAGGTGGTCGAGGGCGACCACGATCGCGGCGGCGTGGCTGTGTCTGCGGTTGGGGCCGAGCTTGGCGCCTTTCTTCGCGGACTCGCGCAACGCCAGGTAGCGGTCGAGGACCGTCTCGTCCGGAGCGAGGGGCAGAAATGTGTCGACGCGAAGCAGGTCATCCGCTCGGTCGCCGTAGGCCGTGAGGCCCACGAGCAGCGCGGTCGGGGCGTGAGCGTCGATCAAATCGCCCGTTCGACGACGTTCCACTTTTCTGAGCATCAGGCCTTGCTTCGAGTGCACTCCAGGTGGATAGCGTCGTCGATGTTCAACGAGAAGGGCGAGTGTGGTGAGCGAATCGCGAGGGCGAAGTCTCGGCGGTCCGTCCGGTATCTCTCACCCGCGCCACCACGAAGGGATCACGACATGACCTCCACCGATACGCTTCCCACTACTACGCTCGGCAGCACCGGCATCGAGGTGGGTGTGCAGGGACTCGGCTGCATGGGGATGAGCGAGTTCTACGGAACCGCCGACCTGACCGAGTCGCGGTCGACCCTGGATCGCGCACTGGAACTCGGTGTCACCCTGTTCGATACCGCCGACATGTACGGCTCCGGCCATAACGAGGAGTTCCTCAGCGATTTCGTCGAGGCCAATCGGAACCGGGTGGTCCTGGCCACCAAGTTCGGCATCGTCCGCAAGGCCGACGATCCCACCTACAGGGGCATCGACAACTCCGCCGCCTACATCCGCAACGCGGTGGAGGACAGCCTGCGCAGGCTCGGTACCGACACCATCGACCTGTACTACATGCACCGCCGCAACCCGGAGGTGCCGATCGAAGAATCGGTCGGCGCGATGGCGGAATTGGTTGCGCAGGGCAAGGTGCGGGCGCTCGGTTTATCCGAGGTGACCGGTGACGAGCTGCGTGCGGCCCATGCCGTCCACCCGATTGCGGCCATACAGTCCGAATGGTCACTGTTCTCCCGGGATGTCGAGCGCACTGCGGTGCCCGCCGCCGCGGAACTCGGCGTGGCGTTCGTGCCGTATTCGCCGCTCGGCCGCGGATTCCTCACCGGATCCCATACCTCCGCAGGTGAATTGGCGGATGCGAAAGATTTCCGGCACACCATGCCGCGGTTCTCCGGCGACAACGTCGCGCACAACACCGAACTACTCGCCCCGCTGCGCGCCATCGCGGACGCCCGCGGCATCACCCTCGCAGAAGTCGCGCTCGCCTGGGTGCACACGCAGGCCACCGTGCACGGCCTGTCGGTTGTTCCCATCCCCGGCACGCGCCGCCGCGCCCGGCTGGCCGATAACGTAGCGGCCGCGACCATCGCGCTGACCGCCGCCGAGCTCGCCGTGTTGGAACCGATCGCGGGACAGGTCGCCGGAAGCCGTTACGCGGATATGTCTTTCACGTCCGTGGGTCGGGAATGAAATCCCACGACAGAGCACGAATTCGGCAAGAGCGTCGGCGACCAGAGGCATGAGTGGATGTCCTGGCATGCGAGAACATCAACACGAACCGTCTACCGCGCAGGAGTGTCAACTCCCTGCTCCTTCAGTGTCCAAGCTTGCGGCAGTGAGGTTCTGGGCAGCGAAGCGGGCGATGGTGCATGCCTGGCGTAGCTGGGCTTCTGGGTGCGCGGTGCGCTGCTCCAGCGCGGCGCGGATCCTCTCCAGCGATACGGTGGCTTCGCCGGCCGCTCGGTGAAGCACGGTGTACCGGTGGTCGAGTTCACGGTAAGCGAGGTCGATGTCACAGTAGCGACGGTGTAGGTCGGCTATGCGGTTGAGCAGGTCGGCCACCTCGCGTGTGGTCAGTGTGAGGTTGGGATGCTCCTCTCCCGAGAGGATCGCCTCGCCTGCGATCTCAGCGCAGCGAGCGTGCAGTACATCGAGAATGTCGGCCACACAGATCACTTCCTACACTGCGGCGGAGCGCTTCAGAGCTTCTCGGGCGCCCCTGCCGATCGGATACGGCCCGCCGTCGCGTGGCCCGGAAACAAGAGAAACATTGCAGGTCAATGCAGCTGGCACGTGCTGGTCGCGGATCGACGCCCCCGCTCTCGTTCGAATACGTTCATCGACGCCCTGCTCAGCTACGCTGTCGGCCGCCAGCTGTGGAATTCCGCCACCGCTGACACGCCTTACATGAGGCATTTCCAACGATACGTGCGAGTAACACCCACACGCTGTGTACCTGAGCGCAATAGAGGTGCACACTACGCGTGACCGAGAGTTGCAACCCCTCGCCCGTCGATCGGGCCAGCGCTCTGGAAAGGAAGGACTCGCGAGTGTTCAGCCGCATTGCCATCGTGAACCGGGGAGAGGCCGCCATGCGCCTCATCAACGCCGTCCGAGACTTGGCCGCGGAGACCGCGCGACCGATCGAAACCGTCGCACTGCACACCGATGTCGACCGGAACGCGACGTTCGTGCGCGAGGCCGACATCGCCTACGACCTCGGTCCGGCGTCCGCACGCCCGTACCTGGATCTGAAGGCGCTCGAACGTGCGTTGGTGGAGACCGAAGCCGACGCCGCTTGGGTCGGCTGGGGTTTCGTCGCGGAAGACCCGGCCTTCGCGGAGCTGTGCGAACAGATCGGAGTCACCTTCATCGGCCCCAGCCCGGACGCCATGCGCAAGCTCGGCGACAAGATCGGCGCGAAGCTGATCGCCGAGGAGGTCGGTGTGCCGGTCGCGCCTTGGAGTCGCGGTGCGGTCGAGACCGTGGAAGCTGCCCTGACAGCCGCAACCGAGATCGGCTACCCGCTGATGCTGAAGGCGACCGCAGGCGGCGGTGGGCGCGGCATCCGGGTGATCACGAACGACGCCGAGCTCGTCGATGCCTACGAGCGCACCCGGCAGGAGGCCGCGCGGGCGTTCGGCAGTGGCGTGGTATTCCTGGAGCGGCTGGTCACCGGCGCCCGGCACGTCGAGGTCCAGGTAATCGCCGACGGCCAGGGCACTGCGTGGGCGCTCGGCGTTCGCGACTGCTCGGTGCAGCGGCGCAACCAGAAGGTCATCGAGGAGTCCGCGTCACCGGTACTGCGTCCCGAGCAGGCAGCCGAGCTCAAGGCATCGGCCGAGCGGCTGGCGATCGCGGTCGACTATCGCGGTGCGGCGACCGTCGAGTTCCTCTACCACCCCGGTGACCAGCTGTTCGCATTCCTCGAGGTCAACACCCGCCTGCAGGTCGAACACCCGATCACCGAGTACACCACCGGGTTCGATCTCGTTCGGGCGCAGCTGTTGGTGGCCTCCGGCGGCCGGCTCGAAGGTGACCCGCCGGCCGAGCGCGGGCACGCCATCGAGGCCCGGCTCAACGCCGAAGACCCCGACCGCGACTTCGCGCCCGCCCCGGGCCGCATCGCGCGGCTGGACCTGCCTGCCGGGCCTGGCATCCGCGTCGACACCGGCGTCAGCGAGGGCGACACCATTCCCGCCGACTTCGACTCGATGATCGCCAAGATCATCGCCTACGGCCGTAACCGCGAGGAAGCGCTGGGCCGGCTGCGCCGGGCAATGGCGCAGACCAGGGTGATCATCGAGGGCGGCGCAACGAACAAGAGCTTCGTGCTCGACCTGCTGAACCAGCCCGAAGTGATCGACGCCAGCGCAGACACCGGCTGGATCGACCGCGTCCGCGGTGCGGGCCGGCTCGTATCGCACCGACACTCTGCCATCGCGTTGGCCGCCGCCGCCATCGATGCCTACGAGGAGGAGGAGCGCGTCGAGCGGCACCGGCTGCTGTCCACGGCCTCCGGCGGACGCCCTCAGGTGCAACACGCAAGCGGCCGACCGCTCGACCTCAAACTGCGCGGCGTCGGCTACCGCGTACGCGTCGCACGCATCGGTGCGCACCGGTTCCGCATCGGTATCGAGGCGGGTGGCGACATCCGCACCGCCGACGTCGATCTCGAGCGCTTCGATCACCACACCGGGCAGATTCTGGTCAACGGCAGCAGGTACCGCCTGATCACCGGGACACATGGGCCGATCCACCTCGTCGATGTCGACGGTGTGACACATCGGATCAGCCGCGACGAGGGCGGCGTCGTCCGCTCACCCGCCCCCGCGCTGGTTGTCGCCACGCCGCTCGAGATCGGCGCCGAGGTCGAGGCGGGCGCGCCGGTGCTGGTGCTGGAGAGTATGAAGATGGAGACGGTGCTGCGCGCGCCGTTCAAGGCACGGCTCAAGGAATGCGTCGTGTCCGTCGGCACCCAGGTGGAGACCGGTGCACCGCTGCTGTGGCTCGAACCGCTCGCCGATGAGGACGAAGCCGAGGACACCACCGCGGTCGGGTCCGTCGAGCTGGACCTGCCCGTCGAGTCCGCGCAGGTCCAACCGCACGAGCGAACGACCCGCGGTCAGGAGGACCTGCGCAGCCTGCTGCTCGGGTTCGACGTCGACCCACACGACGACCGCCGAGTGCTCGACGACTACCTCACCGCGCGCCGGGCGGCCTTGAAGGACGGCCACCGACCGCTCGCCGAGGAACTCGAACTCGTGGCGGTGTTCGCCGACCTCGCAGAACTGAGCCACAACCGCTCGTCGGATGAGGAGGGCAGCCACAGCCACGTCCACAGCGCCCGCGAGTACTTCCACACCTACCTGCAAAGCCTCGACGTCGAGCGGGCCGGGCTGCCGGAGTCGTTCCAAGCCAAGCTCGCCAACGCGCTCGGGCACTATGGTGTCACCGATCTGGAACGTTCCCCCGAACTCGAGGCTGCGGTCTTCCGGATCTTCCTCGCCCAGCAACGTCCGTCCGACACCGTCACCGTCATCACGACGCTGCTGCGCGAGTGGCTGCAGGAGCCGATGCCGGATGCGGCGCTGCGCGAGCCCGTCGGCCTGGCGCTGGAGCGGCTGGTGGCTGCGACGCAGGTGCGCTTCCCCGTGATCGCCGACCTTGCCCGCGGCGTGGTGTACGCCTGGTACGGCCATCCGTTGCTGCGGCGTAATCGCGCTCGCGCATACACCAATATCCGCAGGCACCTGCGCCACCTGGATGCGCACCCGGACGCGCCCGATCGCGCCGAGCACATTGCCGACATGGTGCGCAGCACCGAGCCGCTGGTGCGGTTGCTCGGCCAACGGCTGGTGCGCGGCAACCTGGACAACACGGTCATGCTGGAGGTGCTGACCCGGCGGTACTACGGAAACAAGGGCCTCACCAGCGTTCGCACCCAAGACGTGGGCGGCTGCACATTCGTGATCGCCGAGCGCCGCGGCCTGAGCCTGGTGTCCGCTGCGGTGAGCTTCGACGCGCTCGACACCGCGCTGCGCGGACTCGCCGAAGTGGCGACCGGCGCCGCGTCCATCGACGCCGACATCTACCTCAGCTGGGAGAAGCAGCCAGGGGACTTCGACGCGATGGCAGCGGCGTTGCACGATGCCCTCAGCGCGCACCGGATGCCGAACCAGGTGCACCGGATCACCGCCACCGTCGCCGGTAGCGGCGGTGCGGTGATGCACCACCACTTCACCTTCCGCCCATCTGCCACCGGTATGGCCGAAGAGCGACTGATCCGCGGCCTGCACCCGTACATCGCGCAACGGATGCAGATGCAGCGGCTGCGCAAGTTCGACCTCACCCGCCTGCCGTCCTCCGACGACGAGGAGGTCTACCTGTTCCGATGCGTCGCGAAAGAGAACCCGGCGGACGATCGCCTCATCGCGTTTGCGCAGGTGCGTGACCTGGCCGCACTGCGCGAGCACGACGGACGGCTGCTCGCGCTGCCGACCGCCGAGGCCACCATCGCCACCTGCCTCGACTCGATCCGCCGTGCGCAGTCGTTGCGGCCGTCGGCCAAACGCTTCAACACCAACCGCATCGTGATGTACATCTGGCCGCCGATCGACGTCACCCCTGCCGAACTGGAAACGGTCGTCCAGCATGTGCGGCCGACGACCGCGGGCGCCGGGCTCGAGGAGATCCTGCTCATCGCGCGTCAGCGTGATCCCAACACCGGCGAGCTGATCAAGGTCGCGGTGCATATCGGCTTCGACGCCACCGAAGTGACCGTCGGCGAACGGTCCGACGAGCCGGTCGAGCCGATCGACGAGTACCGACAAAAAGTGCTGCGGGCCAGCAGCCGCAACACCGTGTACCCCTACGAGCTGACCGGTCTGCTCGGTGACTTCGCCGAATACGACCTCGACACCGACCACACACTGGTGCCGGTCGACCGACCCAAGGGTCGCAACACCGCAGCGATCGTCGCGGGCGTGGTCACCACCCCGACCCCGCAGCATCCACAGGGCATCACCAGGGTGATCCTGCTCGGTGATCCGACGAAATCGCTGGGCGCACTGTCGGAACCGGAGTGCCGCCGCGTGATCGCCGCGTTGGACTTGGCCGAACGGATGCAGGTACCGCTGGAGTGGTATGCCTTGTCCTCCGGCGCTCGGATCTCCATGGCGTCGGGCACCGAGAACATGGACTGGGTGGCGGCTGCGCTCAAGCGGATCGTCGAGTTCACCCAGGACGGCGGTGAGATCAACATCGTGGTCGCAGGCATCAACGTCGGTGCACAGCCGTACTGGAACGCCGAAGCGACGATGCTCATGCACACCAAGGGCATCTTGGTGATGACGCCGGACTCCGCGATGGTGCTGACCGGCAAGCAGTCGCTGGACTTCTCCGGTGGTGTGTCGGCCGAGGACAACTTCGGCATCGGTGGCTACGACCGGGTGATGGGTCCGAACGGGCAAGCGCAGTACTGGGCGCCGAATCTGACCGCAGCGCGCGACGTGCTGATGTCGCACTACGACCACACCTACGTCGCACCGGGCGAGCAGGCGCCGCGGCGGTCGCAGACCAGCGACCCCGTCGATCGGGATGTCTCCGACTTCCCGCACGTACTGGCCGACAGTGACTTCACCACCGTCGGCGAGATCTTCTCCGCCACTGCCAACCCGGACCGCAAGAAGCCCTTCGACATCCGGACCGTGATGCGGGCACTCTCCGACCAGGACCACCCAGTGCTGGAACGCTGGGCCGGCATGGCCGACGCCGAAACGGCAGTGGTGCAGGACGCGCATCTCGGCGGCATCCCGGTGTGCCTGCTCGGCATCGAGTCACGGGGGGTGCCGCGGCGCGGATTCCCGTCTACCGACGGCCCGGACACCTACACCGCGGGCACCCTGTTCCCGCAGTCGTCGAAGAAGGCCGCGCGGGCAATCAACGCGGCCAGTGGCAATAGGCCGCTGGTTGTGCTCGCAAACCTGTCCGGCTTCGACGGCTCGCCCGAATCGATGCGGAAGCTGCAGCTGGAGTACGGCGCCGAGATCGGCCGCGCGATTGTGAACTTCCAAGGCCCCATTGTGTTCTGCGTGATTTCGCGATACCACGGTGGCGCGTTTGTGGTGTTCTCGAAGGCGCTGAACCCGAATATGACTGTGCTCGCGCTGCAAGGCTCGTTCGCCTCGGTGCTCGGCGGTGCTCCGGCCGCGGCAGTGGTGTTCTCCGCTGAGGTCAACACGCGCACCGCGGCCGATCCCCGGGTGCGGGACCTGCAGGCGCGCGCCGCCAATGGATCCGGTACCGATCGCGCGGCCCTGACCGCGGAACTCGACGAGGTCCGATCGTCGGTCCGCGCGGAGAAGCTCGGTGATGTCGCCGCAGAATTCGACCGCGTGCACAATATTCAGCGCGCTGTCGAGGTCGGTTCGGTCGACGCCATTATCAGTGCCTCCGAACTCCGCCCACGCATCATCGAGGCCATCGAGGCTCGTCTGCCCGGTAGCGCTTCCGGAGTTCTTATCGATGATGCTCGTGGTCAGCAGGCTGAACTCGGGGCGGCCACCATTTGATTGTGTGACACAACTGAACTGGGAATGGTTGCGGCTGGTAACAGCCTGGACCCCACCGAGTTTCGCGCCGGTCGAAATTCGGTGGGGTGGACCCGTAGCCGCCGGTATCAGCGATCGGTGGACGCGGCGGTGGCATAGTCTGCCGCCGCAAAGCCGCCGATCACCCTGGGATCGGCGTGCGCGGATCGTCTCCGGTCGGTGCCGGAATACGTTGTCGAACCCTCGACGATCGCCCCGGATCCGCCTCGAGCCGTTCGTCGGCTTTCGTGGTGGTCAAGTTGATGACGTAATGCGCCGAAGGCGAATCAGGGTGCGCCGCATCGTGTTCCTGTAAATCGCCCGTGATAGTGGTCTGCATTCCCGAAATTACGCGTCTCCTCGTATGTTTGGACAGGAGGATTCCGCGACACGAACAATCCGGGTGGGTGACTACTTCGAGCGGCGGCGCATGGTGAGTACACCGGTGACCCATCCGATCACGAACATTGTCAGCAGGATCAGCCACATCGGTGAACGAATAGTGATCAACAGGAATTCGATGGAGACCTTGCTGCGGTTCTCGGCGACGAAGACGACCGCCAAGACCGTGACCGAGAGGGCAACCCACTGCGTTGGTGAGATACGGGCCAGTATCGAACGATTCTCGGTGCTGTTCATGGCGAATCCCTCTGTACTAGTTGGTGTCGGATCGTTATTCGGCTGTGGTGAGCGTTGCCCGCAAGCTTCGACCAAAGTATGACGTGAGTCGCAATGGAAGATGCGTATTTGTGTAGAGCTGAATTTGTCCGGATTCACCGAGGGGGGTCCGACGCGGATAGGTTCACGGCCTATCCGAAGAAATAGATATTCGAGCTCGCACCATCGAGCGCCTGTTCGCCCGCCGCCGTCCGCTCGTTCCGCGGAAGGGGGACGAGCGGACGGCCGCGTGGGTCAGTTCATGTCCGCAGTATGGGGAAGATCGGTGACCGATGTTCCGACATGAAGGGTGAAGACTCCGGGCTCGGTTTCCCAGCCGTGCTCGGTCCAGTGCTCGAAAGCGCGCTGTGGCAGCTCGATGTCGATGGTGCGTGACTGTCCGGGGTCGAGGGTGACGGTGGTGAAGCCCGCGAGCCAGCGGACCGGGCGGTCGATGGCGCTGTCCGGTCGGGACAGATATGCCTGGAAGACCTGCTTTCCGGTGCGGGCGCCGGTGTTGCGGACGGTGAGGGTGGCCGTGCGGCCGGAGACCGTCAGATCACTGGAGGACCAGGTGGTGTAGCCGAGTCCGTGCCCGAAGGGGTAGGCGGGTTCGATGCCGGCGCGCAGCCAGGCGCGGTAGCCGATATGGATGCTTTCGGTGTAGTCGAGGACGCCGTTCGCCGGCGTGGTGTCGAGGACGGGGACCTCGGCGATGGTCTTGGGCCAGGTGGTGGGCAGCCGCCCGCCGGGTTCGGCCACGCCGGTGAGGATTTCGGCGAGTGCGGTGCCGAACTCCTGGCCGGGGAACCAGGCCAGCAGTACGGCGGCGACATCGTTGCGCCACGGCATCTCCACCGGAGCACCGGAATTGACCACCACAATGGTGCGCGGATTCACCGCGGCGACCGCGGCGACGAGTTCGTCCTGGCGGCCGGGTAGGCGCAGCGAGGTGCGGTCGCTGCCTTCGCTCTCGATGTGCTCGGTGGTGCCGACCACGACCACCGCGGCCTCGGCGGTGCGCGCCAATTCGATTGCGGCCGTGAACTCTTCATCCTCCGAGCGTTGCGGGCGCTTGATGCCCAGCGTGACGCCCATGACGACACCCAGACCCGGGATGGCCCCCTGGACGGTGACGGCGATCCGCACATCGACTTCCTGGCCGACGGTGAGGGTCCGGGTCACCGACCGCTGCGGTGGGTTCAGCAGCGCCGCGGCCGGATCGCCCCCGGTCATCGTGACGTTCTCTTCGATCGCCACCGTCGCGTCGATATCCAGTCGCACCGGGCCGGTGCCACCGAAACCGATCTCCCAGTCGCCCGCGACATCTGCGCGCACCCGCGCGTGCAATTCGATCAGCGTCGCCTCGGTAGCCAGGTCGTCACCGAGCATGACCACGGTGCCGGTCGCGCGGTGCCGGGTGCCGATCTCGGTCTCACCCGCGAAGTACCGCACATTCATTCCCGGCGTTTGGGTCTCCGGATCGGTGATGAGCTCGAGCGGGGCGGGGATCAACCCCTCGACCAAGCGGTAACCCGGCGTATGCGTCACCGGCAGTACGGCCGCCAATCCGGCCAGGGGAGTGCTGAGGTGATCCGGGATCACCGTCGCGCTGCCGCCGCCCATGATGCGCGGTTCCGTCGCGGCCGGGCCCAGCAATGCGACCGCGGTGTCCTCGCGCAGGGGGAGTGTTCCGTCGTTGTGCACCAGCACCATGGCCTGGGTGGTGATACTGCGAACCACGTCGCGCATCTGATTGTCGGTGAAATGCATGGTGGGCCGCGGTGATCCGTCCAGCGCGCCGACGCGGGCGGCGAATCGCAGGATCCGTCGTACCTTATCGTCGATCGCGGACTCGGGGACCGCACCGGACCGGATCGCCGCCAGCAGCGGCTCACCCCACAGCATCGGCGGGCCGGGCATGCAGAGATCGGTGCCCCCGGCCGCGCCCTCGGTACTGCGGACGGCCCCCCAGTCGGACACCACCACGCCATCGAATCCCCATGCGCCCTTGAGTGGTTCGTCCAGCAGCGGGTTCTCCGACATGGCGACGCCGTTCACGCCGTTGTAGGAGTCCATGATCATCCAGGAGCCGGCCTCGACGGCCCGTTCGAACGGGTACAGGTAGAGCTCACGCAGCGCGCGGTCGCTGACGCGGACATCGACGGTGAAGCGGTCGGTCTCGGAGTCGTTGGCCACGAAGTGTTTCGGGCACGCGCTGACCCCGTGCTCCTGCACCGCCCGGACATAGGCGGCGGCCATCTCGCCACTGAGCACCGGGTCCTCGGAGAAGCATTCGAAGTGCCGCCCGCCCATCGGCGACCGGTGCAGATTGATGGTCGGGCCCAGCACCGCGTACACGTTCTTGCGTCGGGCCTCGGCGGCGATCAGCGCGCCGACCTCGCCGAGCAGCTGCGGATCCCAGGTCGCCGCCACGGCGGTCCCCGAGGGCAGGCTCACCGAGGGGTCGCGCTCGTCCCAGTTCTCGCCGCGCACACCGGACGGGCCGTCCGATACCGGCATTTCGGCGAGCCCGATGGCGGGATCACCCGCCAGCCGGAACAAGCTTGCTCCGGAGATCAGTCGTAGCTTGCCGGGCAGATCGAGCTTTGCCAGCAGTTCCTCGATGGGGTCGTCCATATGAAAGTCCTAGTCGTCGGTCAGTTCGTGATGTTGCTGGCCTGATCGGCCCAGTGCGCGTTGCGCAGTATTTCGCCGGTGCCGGAGGCGAATGCGCTGCGCGCGTGAGAATCACCGCGCAGCCGGTCCATGAACCACGCGGTGAGGTAGCCGAGGTAGCCGTCCACACCGGCGGTGCACCCGTAGTTCGTGCACCCGGGCTGGCCCTGAATGTCGTTGTGGTTGGCGCCTACCAACGCTGCCTTGGTCTTGGGTAGCCCAGCCGGTATCGCATCGTAATAGCCCTGCATGGATTGCGGGCCGATCTGCTGCTGTGGCGCTGGCTGATTCGACGGGGAGATGGGGTCCACGGTGGCGTTGACCAGCAGCACCGAGCCGGAGGTCAGTGTGGTGGGGTCGATGCAGATGTCCTGTCCGGGCACGAGCGGCAATGCCTTGCAGAGGGCCTGCAAGGGCATCTCGACGGTGACCGCCGTGGTGAGTACGCCCCTCGAACGGGCGAGGGCGTTGAGCGCGCCCAATCCGCCCTGGGAGTGGCCCATTGCGCCCGCCGACCGGGTATCCACCTTCCCGTAGAAGACGCTGGCCGGATCACGGTCCTGCTCGGTCAGATAGGTCACCGCGTCGAGCATTTGAGCACCCGTGCCGGTGCTGGTCATGTCCGGCGCGATCACCACGAAACCCCAGGAGGCCAGATGCGACAACAGGTAGTCGTACTGGCGAGGATGTGCGTCTGTGCCATCTCCCCAGGTGATGATCGGGTAGCGCGTCCCGGTCGCGCCCAGGTCCGCCGGGTACCAGATGTCGTAGGCATCGTGGGTGGAGGTGCAGCAGTCGGTGCCGGTCCGCGTGGCCACCGGATGCGGACCCGCCTGGTAGTACGTGGCTTCGACCGCTCCGGCGGGTTGATAGTCGGGGGCCGCCCAGGCTGGCGTCGCGCCGGAGATCGCGGCGTAGGACAGCGCGACTGCTGCGGCGACGGCGTGGACACGGCTACGCTGCCGCGTGGATTGTTGACTCACGGTCGCGGACGTTACGGTGATCTGATCCGATCCGGGGCCGGGTGGTTTGTTCTGCAGACAGCTGCAGACGAGCAGGAGCAGCGCCGATTGGTGGCGCGATGGTGAGGGATCACCGGGACTGCGGGCAGGAGTGATCTCATGCTCTGCCCTCGCCCAGCGTGCGCCTTCTCCTGGAATCCGGTGGCACGGATCATCCGAGGGCTCGCCGGTACGATATGGATCGCTGGCAAATAACGTAACAGGTTACTATGTAATTGTGACCTCGGATACCCCGCGGCGTCCCGGGCGCCCACGTGACGCCGACAAGGACCTCGCCGTGCTCATTGCCGCGCGCCACTTGCTCGCCGAGGTCGGTTATCCGCAGACGACCATCGTCGCGATTGCCAAGCGCGCCGGGGTGAACACTCCCGCCATCTATCGGCGCTGGCCGACCCGGCAGGCGCTGCTCGAGGAGGCCATCCACGGGCCGGGCGCACACGCACTACCCGAGCCGACCGGGGATCTGCGCGCCGATCTGGCGACCTGGGTGCGCATATTCCTGGCCCGTGCCGACAGTCCCGCCGCCCGCGCCGGGGTACCGGGACTGCTCGCCGATTCTCAGACCGAGGAGGCTCGCCGTCGGTTGCTGACCATCGGGGCTCCGGTGCGCAAGGCATTCGCGGAACTACTCGGCGCCGCAGTCGACGATGGCCGGATAGCGCCGGGTGCCGACCCGGATCTCCTCTTCGAAATACTCTCCGGAACAACGACATTCCACGCCCTACTGCGCGTCGGCGGGCAGGTCGAGCCGTTCGTGTCGGGCCTGGCCGATGCCCTGTACGTTATGGCGTCCCAGGGCGTGGCGACTGGTCGCGCCTGAGTGTCACGCCCCGGCGGGAGTGGTGATGCCGACCGACGCCAGGGTGCGGTCGATGAGCGACTCGATGCGCTCCCGGGGCCAGCCCTCGGGATTCTCGACGGCGGCCACGGTGATGCCATAGACGGTGACCACCAATTGGTCTACGGCCGTGCGGGATACGCCGATGCGATCGAGAAGTTGGACGATCTGCTCGCTGAACCACTGGGCGTAGGCGATGGAGAGGTCGCGGATCTGTTGCCCGTTGGCGGCTTCGGACAGGGGGAGGGCGATGAGCCAGGCGCGCGACTCGCGAATACCGGCTTCGTCGACCGGGCAGTTTTCCACCAGTATGGTGCGCAGGATCGTGACGGGATCGCCTTCGGGCGCGGCGAATTCGCCGAACGCCGGTCGGTGGGGTGATCGATTGCGCCCTGATCCAGCGCCTGCGCCGACTGCTGACCGATCGCCGGGATTCTGACAATAGGTCGGGTGGCGTAACCGAAAGCAGGCGTGATCTGGAACACTCCCAATAACATAACATGCTACTATGTAATTGTGAGTAGAGAATTTCAGCCACTCGCCGAGGCCCGATGAAGGTCGATCTGCAGCTGGACGGGCGACCCGGCGAAATGGCCGCTCGGGCGGCCGAATTGGTCGCATGCGGTGCCGACGGCCTGTTCACGTTCGAGGGTGCGCACGATGCCTTCCTGCCGCTGGCCGTGGCGGCAGGCGCGGAACCGGTCGATCTGATGACCAATGTCGCCATCGCGCTGCCGCGCAGCCCGCTGCATCTGGCGCACGCAGCCTACGATCTACACCTACTCAGCGGCGGCCGGTTCCGGCTGGGGCTGGGCTCGCAGACCCGACCGCACATCGAAAAGCGTTACGGCGGTGAGTGGTCGCGGCCGGCGGCGCGGATGCGGGAATCGGTGCTGGCGGTCAAGGCGATCCTCGGTGCCTGGCAACACGGCACGGAACTGCGCTTCGAGGGTGAATTCACCCGGCATACCCTCATGCCGCCGACCTTCGACCCCGGGCCCAATCCCTATGGGCTGCCGGAGATCTGCCTCGGCGCGCTCGGTCCGATCATGACCCGGGTGGCCGCCGAAGTCGCCGACGGCTTGTTGGTCATGCCGTTCAACAGCGCCCGTCACTTCCGCGAGCGCACCCGGCCCGCCATTGCGGAGGGCCTCGAGCGCGCCGGTCGCGACGCCGCGGAGCTGGCGATCTACCCGCAGGTGGTGGTCGCGATCGGTCGGACCGCGGCAGAACTGGACGCCGCCGCCCACGGCGCTCGTCGATTGCTCGCCTTCTACGGATCGACTCCGGCCTACCGCCCGGTGCTCGACGTGGAGGGGTGGGGAGATCTGCAACCGGAATTGAACGCCCTGTCCAAGCGGGGCGAGGTCACCGCGATGACCGAGCTCATCGATCACCGGATGCTCCGGACGCTGGCCGTCCACGGCACACCCGAGGACTGCGCTGCCGCCATCGTGGCTCGCTTCGGTGCCTACGCCGACCGGATCTGCTGCTATTTCCCCGGATACGAGGTCGCCGCCGTACACGTCATGGACCTGATCGCTGCGCTGCAGGCCGCGTCATGAGCGGCCTGCGCGTCGAAATTGACGGCGGGGTAGCGGTTTTGACCCTGGACCGCCCACAGCGCCGCAATGCCTTCACCAGTGCCATGGGTCGCGCGCTCGGGCAGGCATACCGCGACCTCGACGCCGACGACGCGGTCCGGGTGCTCGTGTTGACCGGGGCCGCCCCGGCCTTCTGTGCCGGAGCGGACCTGTCCGGCGGTGTGGACACCTTCGAAAGTCCCGATGGCAGCATGTTTTCCGCGTCTCCTGTCGATCCGCCCGCCTTCGCGCTACGGAAACCGGTGATCGCCGCCGTGAACGGGCACGCCATCGGCATCGGCATGACGCTGGCCATGCAGGCCGACATTCGCCTCGTCGCCGCCGACGCCCGCTATGCCATTTCGCAGGTGCGGCTCGGCGTGCTGCCCGATGCCATGGCGCACTGGACGGTGGCCCACGTCGCGGGCCTGGCGGTAGCGGCGGACATTCTGTTGTCCGGCCGGACATTCGACGGTCACGAGGCAGTCCGCCTCGGGCTGGCCAGCCGCTGCCTGCCCACTGCCGAGGTACTCCCCGCCGCCCTCGAACTGGCCCGGGACATGGCGGTCAACGTCGCCCCCATGTCTGCCGCGCTGAGCAAAAGACTGCTGTGGGACACCGCGATTCGCGGCTATCACCCCACCCGCGTCGCCGATCTCGAAACCGAACTGCATCTGCGGGTCATGGGCCGCCCCGACGCTGCCGAGGGCGTGCGCGCCCGCCTCGAACATCGCGAACCGGTCTGGTCGGCGCGACTGTCGGCCGAATGGAAGGACCTACCGAAGACATGATCACCTCTCCCCATCCTGGCGGAGCGGCACGGACTACCGACGAGGTGCTCGACGGCGTCGATCTCAGCGGGCGCACTGCCCTGGTGACGGGGGCTACCAGTGGGCTCGGGGCGGAGACCGCCCGATCCATGGCCGCCGCCGGGGCCACCGTGGTGCTCGCCGCCCGCGACTTCGACGCCGCGGTCGATCGCGCCCGCCGGATCCGCGAGCTGCATCCGAACGCCGACCTGGACGTCATCGGCCTGGACCTGACCGATCTGAACAGCGTGCGCGCCGCCGCGGGCATTCTCGCACTACGGCGCACCGGTCTCGATCTGCTCATCAACAACGCCGGGGTGATGTACCCGCCGCTCATCCGGACTGGTAACGGATTCGAATTGCAGTTCGCCACAAACTATCTCGGGCACTTCTTGCTCACCACCCAACTGCTCCCGGTGCTGGCGGCCACCGGCGTGCGGACCGGGCGTCCGGCGCGGGTGATCACGCTCTCCTCCGACGCACACCATGCCTATGCGATCGACCTGCAGGACCCGCACTGCTGGCAGCGCCCGTACGACAAGTTCGTCGCCTACGCCCAATCGAAGGCGGCGAATGTGCTGATGACCGTCGAATTGCAGCGGCGGCTGGCCACGGCTCCGGTCGCCGCGTACGCCGTGCACCCGGGTGTCTGCGTGACAGGGTTGGCCCGCTTCATGTCTCGCGACGACTTCGCCGAGATGCGGCGGCTCAGTGCCGGTGCTCCGGATCGGCTGGACCACCCGAAATCGGTCGAGCAGGCCGCGGCGACGTCGGTGTGGGCCGCGACCGCGGCGGAACTCGATGCGCACCGGGGCGCGTACCTGGCCGATTGTGCGATCGGCCGGGCCGCCGACCACGCCACCGACCCGGACACGGCGTTGGCGTTGTGGGAACTGTCCACCCGGCTGACTGCCCCCCATTGACGACGAGATCGTCTCCAGTACTTGCGAATTCATATCTCAGGAGCACTTCGATGTCCCTTGCCGTAGACGCCGATCAGCGCGCGCTGGCCGAGTCCGTCGCCGCGTTCGCCCGCAGGATCGCCCCACTGTCGCAGACCCGCGATCACCTTCATCATTACGCGGTCGGGAAAATGCCCGCCGAAGTCTGGGACGCGCTGTGTGAGCAGGGCCTGCACAATCTGCACCTGCCCGCGGCGAACGGGGGCGACGAGTGCGGACTGGTGACGCTTGCGGTCGTCATCGAGCAATTGGGCGCGGCATTGTTCCCAGGCCCGTACCTGTCCACCGTGACCGCGAGCGCGCTGGCAATGCTCGCGGCGTCCGGCTCGAAACGGCTGCTGGAAGACTTCAGCGCCGGCATGACCGGCGCGGTGGTCACCGGGACCGTACTGCGGGCAACCCGGCATCCGGACGGCTGGGTGGTGTCCGGCCTTTCCGATCCGGCGCTCGGATTGCCGGGCGCACGACGTCTGGTAGTGCGCGCCGAGATCGACGGTAATTCCGGTGTGAGCATGTGGTTCTGGCTCACATCCGCCGATACGAATGCCTCGGTACCGGTGATCGGGGCCGAAGCGGTCGACCTGACCCGTTCGGTCGGCCGCGCCGAATTCGATGCCTACCCGGTGCCCGCGGCACAGGTGCTGGAGGGCATTGATCCGGCCGCGGCGCAGCTGTGGATGACCGCGCTGCTGGCGGCCGAAGCCACCGGTGTCTGCACCTGGTTCTTGGATACCACCGTCGAATACGTCGGCATGCGACAACAATTCGGCCGTCCGATCGGCAGTTTCCAAGCCGTCCAGCACAAGGCGGCGCTCATGCTGGTCCGTGCCGACGTGACCGCCGCGGCCACCTGGGACGCGGCGCGCGCCGAAACCCAGACCACCGATCAGCAACGCCTCGCCGCCGCGCACGCCGCAGTGACCGCCGTACCCGCCGGAGTCGACCAGGCGTTGGATTGCATCAGCCTGCTCGGCGGCATCGGATTCACCTGGGAACACGACGCACACCTGTATTGGCGACGGGCGATCAGCCTCGCCGCGGCCGGCGGTGGCGCGGACCACTGGGCCCGCGAGCTGGGGGAGCGGTCGCTGGGCGCCGAGCGTGACTTCTCGTTCGTCACACCGGAATCGCTGCCCGAACTGCGCGCCTGGGTCGGGCCCGTTCTGGACGAGGTGGCCGCCATGCCCGACGATGAAATACCGTCCGCCGGTTGGGCGCCGGCACGCGGCGCGGCCCGCCGGGCCCGACTGGTAACCGACGGCTTGGTGGCACCGCATTACCCGCACCCCTACGGACTCGGTGCGGGCCCGGCCGAACAGGCCGTAATCGCCGAGGAATTCGCCCGCCGCGATCTCACCCAACCCGAACTGGGCATCGGTGGCTGGGTGCTCCCGACTCTGATCGAATACGGCAGCTCTGAGCAGCGCGACCGGTTCGTCTCCGACACCCTGTGCGGCCGCATCATCTGGTGCCAACTGTTCTCCGAGCCCGGTGCGGGCTCGGACCTGGCCGGATTGTCGACTGCCGCAAGAAAAGTCGAGGGCGGTTGGCTGCTGACCGGCCAGAAGGTGTGGAACTCCCAAGCGCAGGAGGCGGATTGGGCCGTCTGCCTGGCGCGCACCGATCCCGCCGCGCCGAAACACGCCGGCCTGACCTACTTCCTGGTCCGCATGGACAGCGCAGGAATCGATGTACGACCGCTTCGGCAGGCCACCGGCATCTGGGAATTCAACGAGGTGTTCCTCGACGAGGTGTTCGTCCCCGACAGCCACGTGGTCGCCAACCCCGGCGACGGCTGGCGAATCGCCGTCACCACCCTCTCCAACGAACGGCTCACCATGGGATCGGCCACCTTCGGCCACGGCTCGAGCGCCCTGGTGCGCCGTCTACTCGACTCCGGTGACCACGCGGGCTCCCGCGACGACGCGGTGCGTGTGCTCGGCCGGAATACCGCTCTCGAACTCTCGGTCGCGGCATTGAATTTGCGCAATGCCTTTGCCCGTCTCAACGGCGTCGCCGACGGTAACAGCGCCAGCATCAGCGTCCGCAAGGTCTGGCACGCCATCGCCCAGCGAGAAGCCTCCCGCGCGCTGATGTCGATCCTCGGCCCACGCGCCGCCCTCGGCTACCCCGACCAGCCCTACACCTTCGACTTCCTCGGCCTGCCCGCGATCCTCTTCGGCGGCGGCACTATCGAGATTCAGCTCAACATCATCGCGCGACGGGTGCTGGACCTGCCCCGGTGACAGCGCATTCGGGGGACATCCCGCTGAGCTGAAGGCGGAGGGCCCAATCTTCGTCAACGGGGATCGGTTTCAGCGCTGACGCCCGCACCCTGTCGTCGCTGAAATCGTGTGTCAAGAGCGCGACGTGGTAGTCGCGGCCACCGCGACCAGGGCGTCGGCGATC
Organism: Nocardia sp. NBC_01009; assembly: GCF_045208035.1. Lineage (NCBI taxonomy): Bacteria > Bacillati > Actinomycetota > Actinomycetes > Mycobacteriales > Nocardiaceae > Nocardia > Nocardia sp. NBC_01009. Next base: position 4,201,380 of record NZ_CP108695.1, read on the forward strand.
TGCGCGCAGAATGCTTCGGCGTCATCGGTGCCGTGCGTGAGCGCCCGGAACAGGGTTGCACCGCGCAGTAGTTCGAACACCGCGTCGGCATCACAGTCGGGCGCGGCCTGACCCGAGTCCGCCGCGACGGTCAGCAACTCTTGCAGCGCTTCGCGGGTGGGCAGCTCGCCGCGATCGAGCAGGCGGCGGTAGCTGTCGTGGTCGTTGTGATACTCCGAGAGCAGGCCCGGTATGGCCGAGCGAGCCGCCGGATGCGCGGAAGCGGCCAGGAACAGGCGGGTCCAGGCCAGCAGATCCGCGCGCAGATCGCCGCTCGGATGGGGGTGGTTGAACTCGTCCAGGGCGAAGATCGCATCCTCCACCAGCGCCCGCTTGCTCGGCCAGCGGCGGTAGATCGAAGTGGTGACCACGCCCGCCCGGCGGGCCACCGCGGCAATGGTTGTGGCCTGATAACCCGCACTCACCAGCAGTTCCTGCGTGGCGCTGAGCACCTGTGCATCCAGTTGCGGGTCACGCGGGCGACCCGGGCCGGAACGGGTCCGCGGGGGTGCGCTCACGGAACTCTCCCATCGGGGCGAAAAGAAATTCTGCGAATGAGGTTACATCTAGAACAGGTTTCAAATACGCTATGGCCCGTATTCTAATTATGTGGCCGCGGCCACATGCACCGAGAGGTACTCGTCGATGTTGACGCCACAGGACGAACTGCTCTGCCACCAGCTGCCCACCACCTTCGACCACGTCCAGCAGAGCGATCTGCGTTGGACCGAGCGGGTGGTGATGTACGGGTTCGACACCACCGGCCGGGTGAGTGTGATGACCGGTATGGCGCGCTACCCCAACCGCAATCTCATCGACGCCTACGCGATGATCACCATCGGCGACAAGGCCCACGTGGTACGTATGTCCCGGCAGATCGACGGCCGCTACGACGGGCTCGGCTCCTGGCAGGTCGGGCCGTTCACCTACGAGATCATCGAGCCACTGCACAAGGTGCGCGCCACCCTCGCCGACAATGAGCACGGCATCGAGCTGCAGCTCGAGTTCGACGCGCAGTTCCCGGCTTACGAGCAGGAGCCGGCCTTCTTCCGCACCCGCGGCCGCGTGCGTGAGGACGCCCGTCGCTACTACCAGAACGGCCGCATCTCCGGCTGGTTGGAGGTGGAGGGCGAGCGCATCGAGATCGATCCCGAGACCTGGTGGTTCGGTCGCGATCACTCGTGGGGCACCCGGCACGGCGGTGGCGGCGGCGCCATCAATGAGGGCGGCGGCATTCTGCAGCCCAGTGAGATTCCGGACGGTGTCCTCTACTACATGGGCATCTTCCAATTCGAGGACGAGCTGGTGCATTTCGCGCAGCGCGAGACCCCCGAGGGCCACCGCTGGCACTTCGAGGGCACCGTGCTCGCGCCGCTCGGCTCCGATGCGCAGCCGCAGCCGGTGCGCGACGCCGGGCACGATCTGACCTTCCGCGACGACTTCCGCGTTGTCAGTGGCGGCACGTTCACCATCGTGGACGCCGCGGGTAAGACTCGGGAATTCACCATCACTCCCGTTTCCGACTTCTGGCCGGGCATTGCGGGATACGACTTCTACCGTGGCTACGCCTCCGGCATCTGGAAGGGCGAGGGCTGGAGTGACAGCTTCGTCGCCGACCTCACCGACACCAAGGACCTGAAGCAAGCCAGCATGCTCAGCGAGACCTTCTGCCGCATCGAGACCGAGGGCAAGGTCGGCTACGGCCTGGTCGAAATGGTCTTCATGGGGCGCAACGAGCGCTACGGGTACGAAGGGTACTGAACTTGACCACCACTAGACTGCCGGCAGAGCAGCTGGCGGCGGCACTGGAACCTGCTGTGCACCGGAACTTCCCGGTGTCCGGCGGTGCCCAGGTCCGCAATTTCCATCGCACCGATCGTGGATTCGCAACCGAGACCTACACGTTCGAGGTCGTGGACGAAAACCGGTCGCTGCCAATGGTTTTTCGGCGTCCACCGGAGATGGCGCTGTTTCCCGACTACGATCTGCTGCGGCAGGTGCTGGTCATGCAGCGGCTGGCCGACACCGATATCCCCGTCGCGACGCCGATCTGGCTGGACCGGGAAGGCGGCGATCTCGGCAGCCCGTACTTCGTGATGAACCGACTCACGGGCGAAGCGCCCAGCGACTTTCCCTCATATCATGTGGCGGGAAACTACTTCGAGGCCACGCCGGAACAGCGCGAGCGCATGTGGTGGGGGTGTGTCGACACCATCGCCGATATCCACCGATTGGATTGGCGGGCACTGCGACTCGACTTCCTGGCGCTGCCACGGCACGGCAGCAGCCCGGTCGCGCAGATCGTCAACTACCTGGACTCGGCGCTGGGCTGGGCCACGACGGGCGATCAACCCGAGACCTATCGGCGGGCCATCGCCTATCTGCGGGCCAACCTCTACGAGCCCGAGCACATCACGCTCTGCTGGGGTGATGCCCGCATGTCGAACATTCTGTACGACAAGGACTTCCGGGTCAGCGGCGTATTGGACTGGGAGATCGCCTACCTCGGCGATCACGAGGCCGACCTGGCCTGGCTGTTGTTCCTGGACTGGGCCAGCAGCGAATTCGAGGGTCGTGCGCCGCTGCCCGGCACACCGACCCGCGAGGAGACCATCGCCTACTACGAGAAGTGCACCGGGATGCCGGTCCGCAATCTCCGGTACAACGAGATCCTGGCGGCCGTGCTGCTGTCGGTTCCCCTGCTGCGTATGGCCAATCGCATACAGCTACCGCCGGAAATGAACATCACCGGCTTCTGCACTACCCGCATCGAGCAGCTGCTGTCCTGATCCGCGGACCGACGTTCGTGGAGGAAGAAGTAGCCGACTCCGAAAAGGCCTCCGCCCTGGGACTTGCACCAGGGACGGAGCTCTTCTCTCGTGTGGTGACCAGACGGTATGAAGGACCCATGCAGAAGCATGCATCAGAGGAACATAATCGCTCACCGCATCCTCGGACTGCACCGATGACAACCTCCCGGGTCGACACCGGTAGGCGGACCGCTCGGTACGATCCAGCGGTGCAATCCCATCCGAATGGCGACGTCGGCGCAGTGCTGCGTGCCGCCCGGCTCGCGGCCGGGGTCACCCTGGCCGGGATGGCGGCACGCACCTGCTATTCCAAGCCGTATCTGGGTCAGTTGGAAACCGGGGTCCGCACTGTCCGTGAAGAGCACGTCGCCGCCTACCAAACCGCTCTCGGTGTGCGTATCGGCGCGACCACCGCGGCGAGTGTGCTCGACGAGCTCGCCCCCCTTTTGCAGGCGGTGTTCGTCCATTCCGCAGACGATTCGCCTGCTCCTGACGACGCGGAGGCACTCGTCCGGTGGGCCCGTGCGCACCAATGGGACGACGCGCCCACTGCCCGCGAGGTTGTGACGGCCTGGTTGGCTCGCCATCGTGACCGCCTCGACACCGCGTCGGCGCGGGTCTATCTCGCCGCTGCCGAACTGGCCGATATCGCTTCGGCGATGGCCTGGGACGTCGAGGACATCGCTGCCGCACACCACTACGGAATCCTGGCCGCGCGCTGGGCGCACGCCGCGGGTGACGATGCCTTGGCGGCCGCGGTCCTGGCCTCGCTCGCCTACCAGTACTTGGACCGCAACCGTGCGTCCGAGGCCCTGGAATTGACCCGGTTCGCGCAATACGCGGCTCGGCACTCGCTGGGTCCGGCGTTGCACGCGGCGTTGGCTACCCGGGAGGCGTGGGCGCAACTGGTATTGGGCGATGAGAGGGCATTCCGGCGACTGACCGCATTTGCCGAAGACTGCCGCCAAGAACCGGATCCTATCGATGCGATCCATGTCCCGGCCGGTCGCAGTCTGCGCGCCGCGGAGCTGGCGTGTCTGATCGGCCCTCGCCGTCGGGTGCCCGGTCCGGCCGACCTGCACCGCGTCGTCGGTGCGGGCTACCGTGGCCTCGACTGCGGTCGCCCGCAGGTGCTGCACCGAGCGCAGGACCATGTCGGCCGCTCGTTGCGCGCGTCGACATCTGGTCGTGACCAGGTGTTCGAGATGGTCACCCTGGCCAGGGTCCAACTGCTGCTCGATGAGCCCGAGCAGGCCGCAGGTCTGATCACCACGGCGGCGCCACAGGCCGAGCCATGGGTGGCGGGTCGAATTGGTTCACGATTGCGTGACTTTCGTCATGAATCCGCCCGGTTCGCTTCGGTTCCCGCGATCCGCGAAGCCAACGACGCGATCGGCGCGCTCATGCACCGATGACCGGTGCTAACGGACAGGGTCTGCAAAGGTCTGCTGTTCGGGCCGAATGGCCTCAATGCTCCGTAACGTAGGCCCTCATGATCAGACGGCCCATTCAGCTAGCGTTCCGGTCCGCGGCAGTCGCTGTGTTATCAGTGGTGACCTTTCCACGCTGATACCTGGGGTGTCCGACCGACGGCTCGGGACTATCTGGCTAACGGTGGTTCCGGCCGTCTTCATCAGTAGGCTTCGGCGTCGGGCGACCAGATCGGCCGTCGGCCCCGGAGCCATCGTGCTGGTCGCTCAGGGGTGGGGGAACGTGCGGTCCCCTGAATCCGCCCGGCTGAGGTCGAGCCCTACGAAGGGCGCAGCCCCTACGGCCGAGCCCTTTTACCCGCGCATCCGGCGACTAGCGGGTCGTGCCATCGAAATACCAGTAGGAAGGTGCCCTCATAGCCGAGGGCGGAATATGAGATCACTCCCGATTCGCCGCGTCAGGCGGCTCATTGCCCTAGTCGCTGCCGCGGCGCTGCTCCCGGTCGCCACCGGTGTGGCGCAACCGCCCGAAGGCAGTGCCGGTTCTATACAGGAAGTGCAAGGCATCGCGAACACCGCTGCCGGACGCGCTGACTGTCGTGGCGACGCCATGCCCGAACCCGGCCTGCAAGGCGATGTTTCGGCTGCCGACCGCGACAGCGGTCGTAGCACTCAGGGGTACCGGTGCAACATCACGCGCGTGGGCGGGTACGCGGGACGTGGCGGCGGCATCACCTCCACGAGTTTCGATCACTGCGTCTACCTGGGCAGTTTCTTCCCCGGTAATCTGCTCGGCCCGGCGACCGGAGTGCAGGTGATCGATGTTTCCGACCCGACGAACCCGGTGCTGACGGCAACGCTGACCGAACCCGCGATGCTGGCCGGGACCTGGGAGAGCCTCAAGGTCAACCCGGTCCGGAAACTGTTGGTGGGCACCGGAGCTCCGGCACTCACCGGCGCCGGCCTGATCTCGGTATACGACGTCTCCGACTGTGCGCACCCACGCCTGCTCAACCCCGGGCCGGGCACCGATCTGGCCTTGCCCGTCCCGATCACCGCGCACGAGGGCGGATTCTCCCCGGACGGCAACACGTACTGGGCATCGGGCGTCGTTCCCGGCATCGTCAGCGCCGTCGACCTGACCGACCCGGCCACCCCGCGCGTCATCTGGCAGGGCATGCCCGGCACATCGATGCACGGGATGGGTTTACGTGCGGACGGCAACCGGCTGTACCTGGCGAACAATATGGGCGGACTGACCATCCTCGACACGAGCGCCGTACAGCGGCGCGATCCGGACCCACAAGTTCCGGTGATTGCCGAGATGACATGGACCGACGGCTGGGCAACCCAGCAAGCGATCCCCATCGAGTACGGCGGCAGGCCTTATCTTTTCGTTGCCGATGAAGCCGGTTCCGGCGGGGTCAAACTCATCGATATCTTCGACGACACCCAACCCCGGGTGGTGAACTCGATCAAACTCGAGATCAACCTGTCCGAACACCGAGACAATGCCATCGCGTCCAGTATGGGCGGCTCGATATTCGCCTATGACGCACACTACTGCGCCGCCGATCGTCCCTCGAATCCGACAGCACTCGCGTGCGGCTGGATCTCTTCCGGCATCAGGGTTTTCGACGTGCGCGATCCGTTCCATGTCCGGGAGATCGCCTACTACAACCCGCCTGCCAAGACCGGGCACAACGTCGAGCTGTGGAATTCGCCGCACGCACTCTCCTCGATCATCGGCGCTCCTGTGCTGAGCGCACCGTCTGTGATGCAGGCACTGAATGACGGCGTCTTCGATCCGGCCACCGCAATGAGTACCCGCACAGGTGATCTGGCGTTCGGCGACCTGTCCACCGACTGGTGCTTCTCCGCCCCCGAATGGCACGGCACCCAGCTCTGGGCCGCTTGCGCCGACAATGGTTTCTCGACGCTGCAAGTCGCGCCCGAGGTGTATACCCCGCCTGCCGATCAGCGCTCGACGGGCGGGGCATGAAACGACGCAGCTGGGTCACGACGGCCGCATTCGGTTCGCTCGCACTGCTCCTCATGGTGCTCGGTGCGGCGATCCGCCCACTCGTGATCCCTGATACCCCTTCTCCCACAGTGATTCTCAATGAAACCCAGATCGGGTTCGTGCAGGATATGACCGCCCATCACCAGCAAGCGCTGGTCATGGTGCAACGCCTGCGGCAGGCTGACGATCCGACGGTGCTGAGGCTCGCGCAACAGATCGCGGATAGTCAACGTCTAGAGATCGGCATGATGCTGGGCTGGCTCCGCCTGGCCGGTACCACCTCCACCAACCCACATCCGATGGCTTGGATGCACGATACCGATCATCGGGCGCAATCCAGCCACCACCAGCCGACCTCGACCACCGCGGCACCCGCTGCCGCCACCATGCCGGGAATGGCCTCCCGAGCCGAACTCGACGCACTGTCCGCGGCCTCGGGCCGAGATGCGGACACCCTGTTCCTGAAGTTGATGCAGCGCCACCACTACGGCGGTATCGCCATGGCTCAGGCAGCCGACGAACAACTCGACGGTGGCCCCGTCGAACAGATCGCCCGGGACATGATCAGCACCCAAAGTCAGGAAGCCGGCCTGATCGGCCTACTGCTCACTCAGCGCAGCGCGCGGACCCCCGAGTAGGTCGATGGGATCGGATCGGTGAGCGCGACTTCCACGGCGGCGAGACAATCAGCGGCTACCGACCACGCGTCCGGTGACCGCGCCCGCACCTCGAAAGAGCCGTGCGCACCGACAGCAAGACCTCGAGTCAGCGGGCGACCACGGAGTAACAGGCCGCGCCGCACGCCATGATGGCGTTGCTTCGTGCGGCCTTCGAACTCCTCCTGGCCGGGTTCCCCGGATTTACGCGGCGGGCACAGTAACGTTGTCCTGCGCTTATGCCTGTCGGCGTGTGGTGGCTATCGGATTTTCGACTGTGTAATCGAGGTTGACCGAATTGCGATCGGAGGCCGCGGTGCGTGCGTCACGGGACTGGAGCGATGAGCTGGTCGCCTCGTTGCACTGGTTGCTCACCGCGTTCACCGTCACGGGCGTCGCATTCCTGGTCGTCATGGCTCTGGTGCTGCGGATCACGGAGTGGGGGCGGCACTTCCGGTCGGTGACAGGGGCTTTCTTCACGGGTCCTGCGGCATGGCGCAGCATTCCGTACTTCGGGGTGCTGTTGTTGAGCGCGGTCTTGTCGGTTCGGGTGAAGGTGTTGATGTCCTACCAGGGCAATGACCTGTTGACTTCTTTACAGAATGCCGCCGAGGCGTTCGGGCGCGGCGACGGTGCGGCGCTCGACAGGGCCGAAACCGCGTTCTGGCACTCGATGGTCGTGTTCACTGTGCTCGCGGTCATCGATGTGGCGCGTACCGTGTTGGATTACTACCTCGGTCAGGCCTTCGAAATCAATTGGCGGCGTTGGTTGACCGAGCGCGCGACCGGGAAATGGATAGCCGATCAGGCCTACTACCGGATCCGATTCATCGATGCGCCCATCGATAACCCGGATCAGCGCATCGAGCAGGACATCACCGACATGGTCGCCCGTTCCAGGGCGCTGTCGCTCGGGGCGGTCACCGCGGTGGTGTCGGTGGTGTCATTCACCCGAATTCTGTGGGATCTGTCGGAGACCCTGACCATCTTCGGTGTCGGAATCCCAAGAGCAATGGTGTTTTTCGTCTTCGTCTACGTGCTGGTGGTGACGGCGGTCGCCTTCTGGATCGGTCATCCGCTGATCAGGCTCGGCTTCCGCTATCAGGCCGCGACGGCGAACTTCCGCTATGCGCTTGTCCGATTGCGCGAAAACGCCGAGCGGATCGCCTTCTACCGCGGCGAAGACACCGAAAGATACGGATTGCGTGCGCGATTCGCGCAGGTGCTGCGAATCTATCGCGACCTCGTGCTGTTCGGCACGCGGTTCATCGGCTGGAATCAGGCAGCCACCGAGGCGGCCATAGCGTTTCCGTGGGTCATGCAGGTGCCGCACTTCTTCGCAGGGACGCTGACCCTCGGTGACGTCCAGCAGACCGCGCAGGCCTTCGGGCAGATCCAGGGCTCGCTGTCGTTCTTCCGTAATAGTTATAGCGATTTCGCGGCGTTCCGTGCGACATTGCTGCGTCTGTTCGGACTCTTCGAGGCTAGTGAGTTCGCCCGCGCTTTGCCCAAGATCGAGGTACGCGCGCTGAGTGATTCGGTGGAGTTGCGCGAGGTGGAAGTGCGTCGACCCGATGGCGCGATCCTGATCACGAACTTGAATCTGCGGCTGCGCGCCGGGGACTCGGTGGTCGTCAAGGGGCTCTCCGGGAGTGGCAAGACCACCCTGCTGCGCTCCCTCGCCGAAATGTGGCCCTACACCCACGGCGTGGTCGGCAGACCGAATACCACCGGCACACTGTTCATTTCGCAGCTGCCCTACCTTCCGCTCGGCGATCTGCGCGCGGCCGTCACCTACCCGGCGGCACCCGGAAGTGCGACGGATGCGACGCTGCGGGCCACGCTCACCAAGGTGCAGCTCGGCCAACTGGCTACCCGGTTGGACGAGGAGGCGGACTGGGCCGACATCCTGTCGCCGGGTGAGCAGCAGCGCCTGGCATTCGCGCGGTTGCTGCTGATCCGACCCGAGGCGGCGTTCCTCGACGAGGTGACCTCCGCCGTGGACGAGGGTCTGGAATTCGCCCTCTACACCCTGATTCGCACCGAACTGCCCGACCTCATCCTGGTCAGCATCGCGCATCGCGCCACGGTCGACCAGCATCACACCGCGCGTCTGGAAATTACGGGCGGCGGTGCCTGGTCATTGGTGCCGATTCAGTAGGCGTACCGGTGAATTCGGCATGGTCAGGATGCGACTTCGATCTCGATCACGGGGTGCTCGGTCGGGTCGAGCCGGCCGCGGATCGTGCGTAGGTCGGCGCGGCCCGCCGTGGGTTATCCGTCGGTGACGTGCAGCGACTATGTGTGTGCCGCTCCGTCGATCCGGATCTCGGTGCCACTGATGAAGCGGCCGTCGTCGGAGACGAGCATTGCGATGACGCCGGCCACGTTCTCGGGGCCTGCCAGCTCTTCTGGATTATCTTGCGGCAGAACGGCGATCAGGCGACCGAACAGGGACCAGTCGGAGTCCTGGGGGAGGTGGCCGGGGGTGGAGTCGGTGATGCCCGACTTGATGCCACCCGGGGCGACGCTGACCGCGCGCAAACCCTGCTTGCCGTATTCCAGTGCGAGCACGTGGGTCAGCGTCTGGATGCCGCCCTTGCTCGCGGAGTACGCCGCCATGTAGGGGTGTGCGAAGTTGGCCGAGGTGGAGCTGAAGTTGACGATGGTGCTGCGCGGGTTGGCGAGCAGTGCCGGCAGCGCCTCTCGGATCACCAGGAAGGTGCCGGTGAGGTTGACGTTGATGATCTCGTTCCACAGGTCCAGCGATGTCTCGTGGGTGTGTGCCGCGCGCAGGATGCCCGCCGCGTTGACCAGTGCGTCCAGCCCGCCGAGGGATTCGATGGCGCTCTTCACGCCCGCGATCACGTCGATCTCCCGGCCGATGTTCATCGCGAGGATGGTCAGCCGGGTGTCGGTGCCCGCCTCGGCGGCTTGCTTGTGGGTCAGTTCCAGGCCCTCGGCGTTGACGTCGGCGCCGACGACGACCGCGCCTTCGGACAGCAGACGGAGGACGGTGGCCTGACCGATGCCGGATCCCGCACCGGTGACCAGAATACGGCGCTGTTCGAGACGGTTCATGGGCTCTCTTTCTGATCAGTGGCACTGTTTCTGACACAATATGCCGAAAATGGCACTCCGCGCCATTAAATGTTTCGGTCTCGGTACCCTACACCTGTGACCAGCAAGCGAAACCGTGCCGCGCCCGGACCGGGGCGTCCGGCACTCAGTGCGACCCGCCGCGCGGCCACGCGCCGAGAAGTGGCGATGGTGGCGGCGCACCTCTTCATTGAAAATGGTTACACCGCAACGACTGTCGACGATATCGCCGCTGCCGCGGGTATGGGACTGCGCACCTTCTACCGTTACTTCGCCGGCAAGGAAGATGTCGTCGCGCCGCTGCTGGCCATCGGAACCCAGGCCTGGGCGGACGAACTCGCCGCCTGCCCGCCCGACGTGCCGTTGCGCGAGGCGCTGAGCCGCTCTTATCGCACCGCCACCGCGGGCACGCTGGCGGCGGAGGGCATCGCCGAGACGAGCCTGCGTCCGCTGGTGCGCGCCGCCACCCAACTCCCCGCCCTGCGCGCGACCTGGCTGCGCGTCCAGCACGACTGCGAAACCCAGCTCATTCCCATCCTTGCCGCCCGCACCGGTCGCCCCGCCGACGACCTCGACGTCGCCCTCACCGCCGCGATGGCCAATACCGCCGTGCGCCTGGCGACCGAACTGTGGGCCGCGGGGAAGGGGCCCGACTCCGCCGCTGACGTCGTCGACACCTGCCTCGCCCGTCTCGCCACCCAAAGCCTGCTGTAGGAGCGATATTTCAGTCCGTCCGGACTGCGCCACCTACACCTGGTGCGCCCGGATTGCCTGTCCGGCAACGGTTCTCCGGCAACGGGGCCAGGATTCGGTGCGCCGGACAGATTTGTTTCGCGCCCGTATCGATGATGCGGCCTGCGTGTCCGATGCGTCGGAGCAACGCGGATCTTCGGCAGGGGAGAAGTGCGTTGTCCGACATGGAGGTCGATGAGGTCGGGGGCGGCGGTTTACGTCGGCGCTTTCTATCCAGACTGCGGTCGGTCCTTGCTGTGTTCGACGCTGTCTCCCTCGCCATGTGCAGCCCTCTCGCCGGACTCGGGTTGTGAGGGAGGGCAGGGGCTGGTGCGGATACCGTGATTCGCAGTTCCCTCGAACTGGCCCGTTCCGGACAGCACTGTTGTCAGCATCCGAACCAGTTCGGCCTGCCGATGCGTTCCGGTCTTTTCGAAGGCGCGTTGCAGGTGCGTGCGCGCGGTGTTCACCGAGACCGCCAATTCTTCCGCGATCGACCGCAGCCCGGCGCCGCGCAGTGCCGCCGCCGCGACGCGCGCTTCGGCCGCGGTCAACCCGTACAGTTGCTGTAGCGCTATCGGCCCTCCCGATGTTTCCTGATCCGGGTCGACGATGACGACGAGCGCCGCCGATGTGCGCTCGTCGCGGTACTCGACCTTCGGATCCAGCGGCACCACCAGCAGTGCGTACGAGCTGCCGCCACTATGCCGGGGAATAAGGGCGCGCCCTCCGACGTACGGCCCGTACTCGCGCAGTGCCGAATTGATGATGGCGCGCAGCCCGACCGCGGATCGGTTGTCCGATGATTCGAGGTGGCCGCGGCGTCCCATGCCGAGGCCGTCTCGCGATTCCAGGATCGACAATGCCGCTGGGTTCGCGTAGCTGATCGCCCCGCAACTCGACACGATCACCAGCCCGTGCCGATGCACGGCGAGCACGGCGATGGCTTGGTCACGCTCGGTCCGGACATCTGCCAAACAGGACTGGACATTCAATGCGTGCCGCAGATGGGGGAGCAGCAGGCGCATTGTCGATGTCGCCAGTGCTCGGTCGAGGTCGCGGCCTGGATCGGGATACACCCCGATCCAGGATGTGCTGGCGCCACTGGTGACAAGCGCGAGCATCCCGTTGCCGAGCCGGTGTGGAACCATCCAGTCGCGGAAGAATGGATGCCGGCGTAGGTAATCCGGCCCCAGCAGCTCTTCGCATGTCGTGATGACACCGGCGGGTTCGTGTTCGAGCGCACTCGCGATCGGATCGATACGCCAGAATCGGGCGTTGTAGCTGCGGCGCAAATCGTCCGCGCCGAGTGAACAGGCGGTCATCCGCCGGCTACTCGAGCCGGACACGACCAAGCCGCCGTGCTTCGCGCCCAGCGCCGTGACGATATCGTGCACCGCCTGCGACCAGGCGCGGGGATGCAGCGCCGCGCGGTTGATTCGCGCAACGATCGCGGAAAACCTCTCGATTGTCATCGCCATATGAAATGACCTGCGGCACAAGAGAAACGGCAATCATCCAGAGTTGAACACGGGTGCTGATGGTAGGCGTTCGGGAGGTACGTCACACGAGTAGTCCGATACTCGATTCTACCTCCTGGATGCCATCGGCGGGGCCCGCGCTCTCATCTGTTCGGATGAGGAACCGCGTCAGCAACCCTGCTCTACTCGATAGGGCAACTGGTTCGCTACAGCCGGTCGGCTGTGTCTTCCTGGAGGACATCGTGATCGAGGCATCTGACCACCGGAACCTTGCGGGCCCGACATGACCAGATACCGGCCCTTGCCGCGTGGCCGTATCGTCACCTCCCGATTCGGTTCTCGTGGCGACGATTTCCACTGGGGTATCGATCTCGGCTGGCCGGGCGGCAGCGGTGGAGTTCGCGGACACACCGTCCTCGACCAATGGAGGTTCCCGCATGTCGACGGCAGTTGATTTCGCCGCACGTTTGATCGATCCCCAGGCCATCAAGGCTGCCGGTCATAGTGCTGTCCTGGTCTACGTAGCACCGAGCAGACCCGGAGCCGGTTTCGGCGCCAAGCCGGTGACCAAGGAGTATGCCGAACGCCTGAAAGCCGTTGGCCTCGACATTGTTTCGATATGGCAGTACGGCAAGCCCGGTAATGCCCAGGCACCTTCGGACTGGACCACGGGCTACGACGGCGGGCATCGGATGGGTCGTCAGGCCAGGGAAATCCATTCCGCTGCCGGCGGGCCCGACCGGTGCCCGATCTTCTTCGCGGTGGACGAGGACATCGGGCTGGACGATTGGAACGACCGGGCAGTCGACTTCTTCCGCGGTGTCAACGAGTCGATCGGGCAGGAGTGGACCGGCATCTACGGCTCGTCGGAGGTATGCGCCTGGGCCATCGAAGACGGCGTGATCGGTCGGACTTCCGAGGGCCGGTACTGGGCCTGGCAGACGCGCGCGTGGTCCGGTAACCGGCTCGATACTCCCGAGGCCGTCCTGTATCAGCGCGTTATCGACACCCCGTCCGATCCGGGCCCGCTCATCGACGGTAGTTCGGTCGACGTCAACGACATCTTGGCTGCCGACTTCGGGCAGTGGTCCATCGTTCGCGCTGCGACGCAAGGAGAACAGACCGTGGACGCCCCCGAATACACTGAACTCGACAGGATGGGGAACTCCCGCTCCGAGCGCTGGGGAGCTCGTATCACCAACTTCCTACTGCACACCCAGGAAGGCAACGGCACGGCCGAATCGCTGGCGGCGTATCTCAACAACACGGCCAACGGCGTCTCGTACCACTACACGCTGAAGGACGGGATCGTCTGCGATGTCGTCGATACCGATTACGCGTCGTGGTCGGTCTTGGATGCCAACAGCCAAACGATCAATCTCTGCTTCGCGGGCAGCCGGGCGTCCTGGTCGACCGACGACTGGTTGGCCATCGAAGATGACCTTCGGATAGCCGCCTGGCTGGCCGTTCAGGACGCAAAGAAGTACGGCTTCGCCCCCGATGTCATCGCCCCGCCGTATACGCGCAGGGACGGCATCTCCGACCATAAATACGTGACCGAGTGCCTCGGGATCGGCACTCATATCGACGTCGGCTGGAACTTCCCGTGGGGTGTCTTCGAGAGCCACGTCCGGGAGTTCGCCAGTGGCGTACCGATAGCCGGAGAAATCGGTGCGAAGGCGGCCGAATCGCCCTGGCTGGGCCCGCGAGTGGGCCCCGAGGGCGAAATGAAGACAGCTGACGGTGTGGGCCGATTCGTTCAGTTCCTGCACGGATATATCTACTGGCATCCGTCCACCGGTGCGCATCCGATCCCGGGATCGTTGTTCGAGAAATATGCGGAAACAGGTTGGGAAGCAGGGCCTTTGGGTTACCCGATCACCGATCACACCGTGCTGCGCGACCCGAAGGGCGAAGTATGGGGCGAGGTGCAAGGCTTTCAGAACGGGGCTCTCTACCGGCGCAACGGTCGGCCGGTGTACCTGGTGCACGGCGAAATCCGTGAGCGCTGGAATCGAAGCGGATTCGAGAACGGGCCTCTCGGCTGGCCGACATCCGACGAAACCCCCTTCGACACCGGGACCTACCAGGAGTTCGAAAACGGCCGGATCTATTGGACACCGAAACCGACGCTCGCCCTCCTGACAGTCGGCGGACGCGTGGAGCCGCTGCGCGATCCTCCCTGAGCCCGGCTCGGGAATTGCTAGGGCACAGGCAACGGAAGCTCGTTCGGCGCTGATGCACACCACCTGCGTCGCGCGAGCCGGCACAGCAGCAGGTGGGCCTCCTTTGTTCTTCTGTCCCGAGAAGTACCCGCTGCCATGGCAATAAGTGCTACCCGCCCTCCGATGATGATTGCTTATTGAACTCTACGGACGTAGAGTTCAAGCGTCTACCCACTGATCCCTGGGGGATCGCAACAGTCAAGCGGGCGAATCGAATCCGGGGCGATGCTGCCGTCCAACGGTCTGCCCGCCGCAGTCGTTCGTGCCGTTGGTGCACGAACCCGCTATCGGTCCCTGAAACTACTGACAGGAGCAACCGCAGTGGAGAAGGTTCGGTTCACCGAGGAGAAGGCGACCATGCTGGCCACCCTGTATGGACGGGCGCTCGACAATCGGCGAGAGAAGCCGATTCTCGGCGATCAGGCGGCCGAGGCGGCTCTGCGACAGATCGACTACAACTTCGCCGAACTTCGAGTCAAGGACGACGTGGCCGTCACGGTTGCGGTGCGCGCGAAGGTGATCGACGAGTGGGCGGCGCAGTATCTGCTCGAACACCCCGATGCGATCGTGCTGCACCTCGGGTGCGGAATGGACAGTCGGGTCTTTCGGCTCGACCCACCCACCACGGTGACATGGTTCGACATCGACTATCCCGATGTCATCGACCTGCGCCGCAAGATCTATCCCGACCGCGAGGGTTATCAGACGATCGGAACGCCGATTACCGCATTCGGTTGGCTCGACCACATCCCCTCGGACCGTCCCGCGCTGATCGTCGCCGAAGGCTTGACGATGTACCTGAAGCCGGACGACGGCGCCGAACTGCTGCGACGGCTGGTCGCGAAGTTCCCGACCGGTCAGTTGATCTGTGATGTCTTCAGCCGGCTCGGCATCAAGTTGCAGAAGACCAATCCCGTGGTGCGCCGATCAGGTTCCACGCTCTACTGGGGCGTCGATGATCCGGCCGAGTTCGAGCAGTACGGGCTCCATCCGATCACCAGTCTCGACGCGTCCGAATGGGCCGAGCCGGACGTTTTGAAGGAGTCCTTTTCCGACGTCACACTCGGAATGAAGCTGCAGCTCTTCGCGATCCGGTTCATTCCGGCAATGCGCCGCATCGCCCGAATCGGACGTTGGAGCTTCTGATTCGAGCCGCTGACCGAAGCACGATCGACAGTGCTGCAGCAGGCGGCATCAGTCGTGGTGTTCATCGCCAGAGCCGCTGATAGGGCATGGCTGCAGTGCTTCGCGCATATCGTGATCGATGTGAATTGTTGCCAGTCCCATTTCATACACTGCCTTCGCGAAAGTGTGCGCTGCTGCGGAGTCGGCCTGGTAGTGCATGGGCGGGGAACCCGGAAATTGGACTGTGACATGGCATGGCATGGCACTGCTTTGGTCGTACGGCGCGGTCAGGTGCAGACCTCTGTGCACTGCCATGGTCTCAGGAACCGGTATTTCGTCTGTCGCACACTGATATCCGGCCGTTGGCCGATGGGATTTGTCCGGCGATCACCTGGCGGTGGAACTGTCCCAGGTCGCGGATCGCGGCGCGGGCGTCGGAGAGCAGATCCGAGCCGATGTGGTGGACGTGCGGTGCGCGGTCCCAGATCTGCAGTTGTATGGGGACGTTCGCTCGGGCGCAGCGTCGGGTCAGTATCTCGGCGTCCGGTAGCAGGCATTCGGTGGAGCCGACCTGGATCAGGACCGGTGGTAGGTCGGTGAAGTCGTGGTTGACCGATGACCATGTCGGGTCGAGTTCGCCATCGATGGCAAAGCCTTGCCGCACTATTGTTTCCAGAATCCGGGTGGGTAGGTAGGAGTCGCGGTGCCGGTTGGGGTGGGCGTTGCGGGTTGTCGAGTCGAAGTCGGCCCATGGTGCGATCGCAGAGATGCCGCCGGGCATCGGCAACCCACGTTCCCGGGTGGCCAGCGCGAGCCGGAAGGCGAGCCCGCCACCGGCCGAGTCGCCGGACACGATGATGCGCTCGGGTTGGAAGCCCTGCGCGAGCAGGTACTTATACGACTCGACCGCGTCGTCGAGAGTCTCGGTGAAGTGCGCGTCGGGTAACTGTCGATAATCGACATTGAATGCGGGCATCCGGCTGGCCCGCCCGATCTTGGCGACGAGGCGCCGATGGGTATTCAGGCCGCCGCTGATGTACCCGCCGCCGTGGAAGTACAGCAGCGCCGAGTCTTGCCGTTGGCTTGGGTCGGCCAGGTCGTCGTGCCATAACCATTCGGCGCGGAACTTTTCCAACTGAACCCGCCGACGTTTGGTGCCGTTCGGGGGGACGAGCACAGCGGCCGGTAGATCGATGAGGCGGCCGAGCCAGAGCATCTGCTCGAGCTGGTCGTAGCCGCCTATCCGCGCCAGTGTTGCCAACCCGAACCCGACCGTGCCACGCAGCAGTGGTTGGGCGATTCGGGTTCCGATACTCGCCCGGTTGGATCGTTCGATGATCGGTGACGACGCTTCGGGAAGTGGTTCGGACCGCGCAATAGCGGTGGCCATCGCGGTTCTCGGGTCGGCGCCGGCCGAGGGTAACTCGGCTTCGGAATCGGGCATAGGCGCCAAGTACATCGTTTCGCCAACGGCGCAGCTAGGAACAAGAAGTACGAAGTTCGACCAGTCCACCCGGATATTTTTGTAGCTACCTCCAAGTCCACCTCGGATGCACAGCTGGGCGGGCGCCGGGCGCCCGCGCCACTCCCCGGCCGGTCACCGGTTACTCCGCGTGCGTAGCTGTTGAACGTTGCATCGAGTGTGATCGAGCAGCAGACCGCACAGCCATCGAGGCGCTGAGCCTATTGACCGGGCAGTCGAGGACCCTGCCGTTCCCGTCGGGTGTGGAATCACGTCATCACCGACATCGCAACAAGTCCTACCGGGTCGGCTGCGGCAGAATCACCGCATGCGCACACAGCTGCCGCACCCAGCGCCTCCGGTGGCCCCATGAGGACGGTGATGTCCATCCGATTCGGACTGGCGCCGCTGGCCGAGGTGCATCCCTGGGGCAAGGACAGCGAGCTCCACTGGTTCGGACTCACCCAGGGCTGGTACTGCCTCGATGTCGGCGGCTTCGAGTTGATGCGGTATTCGGATCGGTCGATCGAGCAGCTGCGCGGGGACGGTGCGAACCTCTCGGATGCGGGACATGTCGGGGACGAAGAACGGTATATCGACTACTACGTGGTCCGGCTCTGGGAGGACATCCTCGCGTTGTTCCCGGAAGCGCTCGAACCCGTCCCCGCAGACTTGATCGACTTCCTGCGGAGCGACTCCGAACAGTGGTCGCAGGAGGTGCTGGATGCCTCGATCAATGACGATGCGCTGGCGCGGGAGGTCGATGCCGCAATGACATTGCGCAGCCACCGATTCGTCGACACCGGATACATGAGATTCGGGCCCAGCTTCATGTGGTGGCGAACAGTTGACGGCTCCGGCGATCGCATGACGATCGAATGGTGGTACCCGATAGATCCCGACGGTGTGATCGAATTCGTTCGCCCGCCGGTCGACCGTGCCACCATCCCGACCTCCGAATTCCTGGCGGCGGTCAACGAATTCGATAGAGCGCTGTTGTCGGCAATGGACGAGCGGGTGAGCCGACTCGAGGCATCAGGTCCGCCGGAGGGCGTGAAATCGGATGTCGCCTGGTTGCGCCGTGAGCATGGAGAGAGGATGCAATGGCTGCCGAAAGCGCTGGAGCGTCGAACCAGTACCGACTGGAATGCGGTCCGCTCCGGGGCCCGTGCTTTGCTCTCCAATCGAGCCCCTCTCGAAGGTGTCACGAGTCGGGACTTGTCAAGACACCGTGAGGACTAATCTCGAGTCATGGCACTCGAGTACGAGCGATTGGCCGATGACCTGCGCGAATCGATCCGAACGGGCGAGTTTGCGGCCGGAAAGCAGCTGCCGACCTCGGCCACTCTCAGCGCGAAGTATGGCGTCAGCATGCCAACCGTTCGCCAAGCGCTGGACGTGCTCCGGAGCGAAGGCTTGATCGATTCACGGCAGGGCCTTGGCGTGTACGTACGACCGCCGCGCCGAAAAGTACGCCGTAGCAACACCAACAACCATTTCGACAAGGCTCGGATCCATGAGCCCGAACCTGTTCGTGCGGCCACCGGATCGACCGAACGGAATACCGGCCTCGATGTCTCGGAACTCGAGTTCGAGGCCGAATACACTGTGGCACAGGCGAATGACGATCTGGCCGAATCTTTCGGCGTTCCTGTCGGCACCAAGCTGTTGCAGCGCGACTACCGCACGCGATCGAAGAACGAAGTCGCACCGTTCAACTTGGCGCGGTCGTACCTGATCTACGAGATGGCTGCCGCTGACCCCCGGCTGCTGGATGACGGGAATGAGCCATGGCCCGGCGGGACGCAGCACCAGTTCTTCACAATCGGGATCGAACTCGATCGTGTCGTCGAGACCGTCACGACACGACCTTCGACGCCGGAGGAGGCCGAGTTGCTCGACATCGCCTCGGGTGTCCCCGTTTTTCTCATCCGCAAGACGTCCATTGATACGACTGGACGTGTCGTAGAGGTTGCCGATGTCACCCTGCCGGGCGACCGGACCGAGCTCGTCTACGAGACCCCACTCGAAAGGTGGACGAAATGACCCGACTCATTTCCGTCATCACGCCGGTCTATCAAGCCCTGCCCGAGTATATGGCCGCCGCATACGAGTCCCTTGCCAAGCAGATCTTGCCGTCAGGGTGGAGCTGGGAATGGATCGTGCAGGCCGATGGATTCAGTGAAGGCGAGATCGCCGCCGGGCTGCCCGATGACGACCGGATTCGATTCGCCGTCGGCCGGCATGGCGGGCCCGGAGTCGCCCGCACGTTGGCGCTCGGCCGCGTACGCGGTGAACTGGTCAAGACCCTCGATGCCGACGACCAACTCAGCGAAGAAGTACTTGCGCGAGACATCGATGCTCTCGAGCGATTCGATATCGGCTGGACGACATCGCGAGTGCTCGATCTACTGCTGGACGGCTCGGTGATCGGTTTCGACAGCGATCCCGACGAGGGCGTGATCGAACGCGGTGCGGTCCTCGCTCATTGGCGTTCGAACAACTATCGCGCCCAGGTGCACCCGGCAACCCTGTGCATTCGCACTCAGCTCGTTCTCGCTCTCGGCGGCTGGATGGGGCTCCCGGCATCCGAAGACACGGGACTCCTCCTCGCGGCCAATGCCGTTGCAGATGGCTACTTTTCGGCCAGCGTCGGCCTGCTCTACCGCAAATGGCCCGGCCAAACCACAGCCCAAGCGGCCCACATCGACACCGACGATCTGACCGCCCGCTACACCGTGATCGAACGTCGAGCGAACGCGCTGGCCGACGACTTCCCGCACTGGCACTACTCCGGCAGGCTATGGAGAAGCTGCGAATGAAAGGCGCTAGCGCTCCTCGGCTCGCTCTGCGTTCTGGGTCGCCTCGGTGTGGGCGGGCAACGCGCGCATGGCGTGGCCGGCTATGGGTTGATCTCCACGGCCGAGATGATGGCCGGGGATGGGCTGGGGGCGGAACCGAAGCGCAGGTTTTCGTCGGGTACAGGACCGTGGCGCAACGTCTTGATGTTGGCCCGGTGGTCCGGCGATATCTGCCACGGGCCGTCAGCGCCCTGACGTGGGAACTGCTCGATCGAGCGCTTCACGTAACCGGCGCTGGATTCAACCAACGGCCTGGTCGCCATGTGTGGATTGGTAAATTCGGGATAGCACACGGTGTGACCGTGGGTGTCCATGTAGGCCAGCAGTCGGCAGAAGTGCTCGCCCACCAGCCCGACTTTGAGCGTCCAGGACAAGTTGGTGGAGCCGAAGGCGAACGAGAAGTTGGGAACTCCGTCGAGCATGAAGCCGCGAAACGCCACCTTGTCGGGCGGGTTCACCGCGGCGCCGTCCACGGTCAACGTGATGCCGCCGAACGCTTGCAGGTTCAGGCCGGTGGCGGTCACGATGATGTCTGCCTCGAGTTCGCGCCCGGATGCCAGCTTGATGCCCTGCTCTGTGAAGGTGTCGATCCGGTCGGTGACCACCGAGGCGTCCCCGTCGCGGATCACCTTGAACAAATCGCCATCCGGGACCACGCACAGCCGCTGATCCCACGGGTTGTAGGCCGGGTTGAAATGCTCATCCACCGGATAGCCCATCGGCAGCTGTTTGGCCGTGAGGTACCGGATCACCCGCCGCGCGAGGCGCGGGTAGGCCCGGCAGAACCGGAAGATCGCCCATTGCCGGGCGATGTTCTTGCGGCGGGTGATCGCGTACGCCCGCTTGACGCCGAGCAGCGTGGGCAATCTATTGGCAATCTTGTCGCTCGACGGTACCGCCAAGACATAGCTCGGTGAACGCTGCAGCATCGTCACGTGCGCCGCGGTACCGGCCAGCGCCGGGATGAGCGTCACCGCGGTCGCGCCGCTGCCGATCACTACCACCCGCTGACCGCGGTAGTCGAGGTCTTCCGGCCAATGCTGTGGGTGCACGATCCGACCCTGAAATCGCTCACGGCCGTCGAATTCGGGGGTGAATCCCTGGTCGTAGCGGTAGTAGCCGCCGGCACAGAAGAGCCAGCCGCAGCTGAGCGTTTGCTGCTCGCCGGTGTCGGGGCGCTCGATCTCAACGAGCCAGCGCCCATCGCTGCTGGACCAGGCCGCGCTGTGCACCTTATGGTGCAACCGGATCTTGCTGTCGATGCCGTTCTCGGTGGCCGTCTCGCGCAGGTAGTCGAGGATCGCTTCGGCACCGGCGATGGGCTTATCGTTTCGCCACGGCTTGAACTCGTAGCTGAAGGTGTGCAGGTCCGAGTCGGAGCGAATTCCGGGATAGCGGAACAGGTCCCATGTTCCGCCGGTGGCGCCCCGTGCCTCGAGGATTGCGAAGGTCTTGTCGGGATGCTGTGTGGAAAGCGGATACGCCGCTCCGATGCCGGAGATCCCTGCTCCGATGATCAACACGTCCACGTGCTCGACGCGGTCCTCGACCGATGCTGTAGACATTTCTGCGACTCCTCGGACGTACTTCTCGGCTAGGACGGCGGATATGCGGTTGGAATTCCTGCGCCGCCGGCGGTGCGAAATACCAACCAGCGCAGCGGTCTCGGTGCTGGTTGAGCTGATTGGACCGGTGACTAAACTACGTCGATGGTCCGCTGCGGGGTATCGCCCGCTGCATACATTTGCAAGGGTGAGATGTGCGGCCGCACACCCAATCGGCCCCCGCGGTGCGCACGACTGCGCGGACCCAGCCGGGAGAGTCGGACCCCTACGCCGCTTCCTCAAACCCATCCTCAGCCCCGAGGAAACCGCCGCCCACCAAATCGAACAACTCGGCTTCCGCCGCGACGATGTTCGCCACATCGTGGTCACGCACCTCGACCTGGACCACATCGGCGGCCTGTCCGACTTCCCGCATGCCCAAGTCCACGTCACTGCCGCCGAGGCGCTCGGCGCGATAATCTCCCCGTCGCGGTTCGAGAAGACCCGCTACCGGTGCACCCAGTGGGCGCACAAGCCCAACATCATGGAACACGACCCGCAAGGCGAGAAGTGGCGAGGCTTCGCCGCGGCTAAGGAACTTGACGAGATCTCCCCCGGATAGTGCTGATCTCGCTGCCCGGCCACACCCGTGGCCATGCCTGCGTAGCCGTCGACGCCGGCCATCGATGGGTGCTGCACGGCGGCGACTCGTTCTTCCACCACGGCACCCTCGCCCCCCACTGCAATGTTCCTCGCGGCCTTACGGCTATGGAAACCCTCATCGCGTTCGATCGAAAAATGGTGCGAGACAACCACGCCCGCCTTCAAGAGCTCTATGGACGCGCAGACCCCGACTTGTTCATCGTCTGCTCTCACGACTCGACCCTGTACAAGCGCGCCCGCGCGGATGCGTAGCGGTCGGCCAAGCCAGAGCACGCCGATACCCACATAGAGCACAGGCGCTGATGGACACGCTGGATGCAGGCCTGACCGCATGACACGTTGGAAGTGGTCGAGCTGATCCGCGGCCATCACTAGATGCAGATTGCTGCAATGTGCTGCCTTGTCGGTGCTGTCTGCATAACGTTCGACTTAGAGTGGGCGGGTGGAGTGGGAGCGTCCGTCCGACCGCGTTCGAGAGTTGTTGCGCCGTGGCGCGCAGATCCTGTTGAGCGCTCCAGAGGAGTGGTTCGATGAGATTCTTCAGGCCGTGCTGCAGGCGCCCAGGGTTGGGGCGGTTGCCGACGATCCTGTGTTGCGGGACGGGGTGCGGCGCACCAATCGGGTCAACATTCTGTACTGGGCCGCATCCAACGCGCACGACCCGGGGTCTCCGGTTGCCGCGAACCTCGGCGAGGAGCCGATGGGCATCGCACGCGATCTGGTTCGGCGCGGGCTCGGCGAGTCGCTGATCGACGGGTATCGGGCCGGTCAGCAGGCCCCACCTATATCCGCAACCTCACGCCACAGCACTACTGGGATCTGTACTACGACAGCCTTTCTCACGATCAGCCCCGCCCCGAGGACAAGGACCTGCTGGCCGGCCTCGCGAAAGTCGGATGGTCGCCGGAGCACGCACGAAAATGCCGAATACCGTGTGCTTTTACCCCTCGCTCCGCCGCCCCGGGGACAAGCAGCCAGATGTTGCACGGCCCCGGTGCAGCCTGACGTTCAGTCGTCGTCGTTCAACGCAACTACTCGGTGCTCGATCAGTGCTGCTGGGCCGTGATGTTAAACATCCAGCTGATTCCGAACTTGTCCACGAGCGAGCCCGCCTCGTCGCCCCACACCTGCTCTTCGAGTGGCAGCGTTACGGTGCCGCCGACCGAAAGCTTCTCGAAGTAGCCGCGGAGTTCGTCGTCGCCACCGACGAAGACCGCAACGTTGTTACCTGGCTGATAAGGCGGGTGGCCAGGCCGGTCGTCCGGGAAGTCCCATCCCATCAGCGTGTAGCCCGCCTGTGTGTCAAGCCGGGCGTGCATGACGTTGTCAGCGTTGGGCGATTCCGGTGAGCCAAAGTCCGCGACCGTTCCGACCTCCAACTCGCCGCCGAAGACCTCCCGATAGAACTCCATCGCTCGCCGCGCGTTGCCGTTGAACACGATGCATGGGTTGACTCCAGAACTCACTTGACGCTCCTTCGTGACGTGACCGATCGGGCCGTCCGACGGTCGCCAAGTCAGCCTTTCAAGTAATCACGACACCTCCTGTCGTGATTACTTGTAGAACCTGGGTACCGCTGCTGCGCCAGCGTGGAACGCACTCTTCTGCCGCCTATCGCGCGTTTCCCAACGGCCACGCGGCCGCACACACCCGGGGTTGAGTCCATCAAGATGGTGTACGAACTGAACGCCCTTGCAGCGCAAGGGTGTGTCGTAACCGTGAATGGGATGGTCACCGCGTGATCCTTCAGAAGACCTACCAAGTCATGAGAAGGAAGTTTCACGCGATGACCTCTGTCCAGCCTATCGACCCGGGCAAGATGCTGTCCGACCAACTCGCTGTCACCAGCCCTGACCTGCTGCGGAACATGCTCTCGACGTTCATCCAGACACTGATGGGCGCCGAAGCCGACGCTGTGTGCGGTGCCGGCTACGGCGAACGCAGCGAGAATCGGGTCAACCACCGCAACGGCTACCGCCACCGCGACTTCGACACTCGGGTCGGCACGATCGACGTGGCGGTCCCGAAACTGCGCCAGGGCACGTATTTCCCGGACTGGCTGCTCGAACGCCGCAAACGCGCCGAACGGGCCCTGACCTCTGTGGTGGCGACCTGCTATCTGCTCGGTGTGTCCACCCGACGGATGGAGCGCCTTGTCGAATCACTCGGTGTCACAAAGCTTTCCAAATCACAGGTCTCGATCATGGCCGCCGACTTGGACGCGCAGGTCGAGGCGTTCCGCACCCGCCCGCTCGACCAGGGGCCCTACACGTTCGTCGCTGCCGATGCCCTGGTGTTGAAGGTCCGCGAGAACGGCCGCGTGGTCAATGTCCACACCCTGGTCGCGACTGGCGTCAACGCCGATGGCTACCGCGAAATCCTGGGCATCCAGGTCACCAGCGGCGAAGACGGCGCGGGCTGGTTGGCGTTCTTCCGCGACCTGGTCGCCCGCGGCCTGTCCGGGGTCAGCCTCGTCACCAGCGACGCCCACGCCGGACTGGTGGCCGCGATCGGCGCCACCCTTCCCGGCGCCTCCTGGCAGCGCTGCCGCACCCACTACACGGTCAATCTCATGTCGATCACACCGAAGGCATCGTGGCCCTGGGTTCGCACGTTGCTGCATTCAGTCTTCGATCAAGCCGACCCGGAATCGGTTGCCGCACAATATGATCGGATGCTCGACGCCTTGACCGAAAAACTGCCGAAGGTGGCCGGTCACCTCGATGCGGCCCGCGCCGACCTGCTTGCGTTCACCAGCTTCCCCAAACAGATCTGGCGCCAGATCTGGTCGAACAATCCTCAAGAACGGTTGAACAAGGAAATCCGGCGCCGCACCGACGTCGTCGGCATCTTCCCCGACCGCACCGCCATCATCCGTCTCGTCGGGGCCGTCCTGGCCGAACAGCACGACGAATGGATCGAAGGCCGCCGCTACCTCGGACTCGATGTCCTGGCCCGCTCACGTGACACCACCGACCCCACCGAACAGGAGGAGACCACCCCCGCAGCTCTCACCGCCTAATGAAAGCCGGATCACCGGTGACCATCCCCGCTACACCACGCGTTTGGGCTTGACCCGCACCCGGGTTCGACGGGCGGTTGCCGTGTCGCGGGGGCCGGAGAGGACTTCGAACCATTCCACCTTCAGTGCAGGCCACGGCCGAGAAGCGGATCCCCGCCGCGGAGCCGGGCCGGCCGCCGCCGATAGGTGCGTTCGGGAATGCCTGCCAGCCGAGCGAACCTCTTCAGGCCCCGCGCCAAGGAAGGCAAGCGCACTTGGGCGGCGACTGGTCAGTCAGGGTCTGTGGTCGGCAGTTCTTCGTCGGAATGTCGCCGAGGAGTTGGCCCCCTGGTGATTCGCTCTGGTTTCGGCCGAGCCGTGAATATGGCATCGATTGGCGTCGAATCGGCACGTTCTGTCCTGTCCAATGGGCCGGACGCGACGCGGTCAAGCCCAAACGCGTGGTGTAGCGGGGATGGTCACCGGTGATCCGGCTTTCATTAGGCGGTGAGAGCTGCGGGGGTGGTCTCCTCCTGTTCGGTGGGGTCGGTGGTGTCACGTGAGCGGGCCAGGACATCGAGTCCGAGGTAGCGGCGGCCTTCGATCCATTCGTCGTGCTGTTCGGCCAGGACGGCCCCGACGAGACGGATGATGGCGGTGCGGTCGGGGAAGATGCCGACGACGTCGGTGCGGCGCCGGATTTCCTTGTTCAACCGTTCTTGAGGATTGTTCGACCAGATCTGGCGCCAGATCTGTTTGGGGAAGCTGGTGAACGCAAGCAGGTCGGCGCGGGCCGCATCGAGGTGACCGGCCACCTTCGGCAGTTTTTCGGTCAAGGCGTCGAGCATCCGATCATATTGTGCGGCAACCGATTCCGGGTCGGCTTGATCGAAGACTGAATGCAGCAACGTGCGAACCCAGGGCCACGATGCCTTCGGTGTGATCGACATGAGATTGACCGTGTAGTGGGTGCGGCAGCGCTGCCAGGAGGCGCCGGGAAGGGTGGCGCCGATCGCGGCCACCAGTCCGGCGTGGGCGTCGCTGGTGACGAGGCTGACCCCGGACAGGCCGCGGGCGACCAGGTCGCGGAAGAACGCCAACCAGCCCGCGCCGTCTTCGCCGCTGGTGACCTGGATGCCCAGGATTTCGCGGTAGCCATCGGCGTTGACGCCAGTCGCGACCAGGGTGTGGACATTGACCACGCGGCCGTTCTCGCGGACCTTCAACACCAGGGCATCGGCAGCGACGAACGTGTAGGGCCCCTGGTCGAGCGGGCGGGTGCGGAACGCCTCGACCTGCGCGTCCAAGTCGGCGGCCATGATCGAGACCTGTGATTTGGAAAGCTTTGTGACACCGAGTGATTCGACAAGGCGCTCCATCCGTCGGGTGGACACACCGAGCAGATAGCAGGTCGCCACCACAGAGGTCAGGGCCCGTTCGGCGCGTTTGCGGCGTTCGAGCAGCCAGTCCGGGAAATACGTGCCCTGGCGCAGTTTCGGGACCGCCACGTCGATCGTGCCGACCCGAGTGTCGAAGTCGCGGTGGCGGTAGCCGTTGCGGTGGTTGACCCGATTCTCGCTGCGTTCGCCGTAGCCGGCACCGCACACAGCGTCGGCTTCGGCGCCCATCAGTGTCTGGATGAACGTCGAGAGCATGTTCCGCAGCAGGTCAGGGCTGGTGACAGCGAGTTGGTCGGACAGCATCTTGCCCGGGTCGATAGGCTGGACAGAGGTCATCGCGTGAAACTTCCTTCTCATGACTTGGTAGGTCTTCTGAAGGATCACGCGGTGACCATCCCATTCACGGTTACGACACACCCTTGCGCTGCAAGGGCGTTCAGTTCGTACACCATCTTGATGGACTCAACCCGCGACGCACGCTTACCTTCTCGGCGGTGTTGTCATCGGGGCAACGACCGAAAAGCGCAGGGGAACAGGTGATGCGGCTACTGCTGGTCGAGGATGACGACCACATCGGAGACACACTCATCAAGGCGCTGATGGCGCGAGGTTTCACTACCGATCGCACTCGGTGGGGTCTGGATGTACTGACCTCCCATCACCGGTATGACGCGATCGTCCTCGATCTCGCCTTGCCCGATATCCCTGGGCTGCAGGTGTTGCGGCAGCTTCGAGCGATCAGTTCGATACCTGTGGTGATCTTGGTCGGCCACGGCGACGAGCGTTCGGTCGTGCGTGCCCTGCGCGGTGGCGCCGACGACTGCATGGTGAGGCCGCCCCGGGTGGGCGAGTTGATTGCGAGGTTGGAGAAGGCCGCTCGGCACATCGTCACCGACATCGGTCCGGCTTCGAACAGCGTGATTGTCACCGGGGATGTGCGGGTGGATGTGGGGGCGCGGCGTGTCGAGGTGGCGGGCGAGCCGATACCGCTGACTCGCAAGGAGTTCGAGCTTGTGCGGATCCTGGTGGAGCGGCCGGGGATGGCAGTGAGTCGGCAGCAGCTGATGGATCGGGTGTGGGGGGACGCGTTTGTATCGGTATCGCGGTCGCTCGATGTACACATCACCTGGCTGCGTGCCAAGCTGGATCGGCCGGGACTGATCAGCACTATCCGCGGCCATGGATACCGGTGGGGCGACCCGGCTCGTGTCGACGCGGCGTCCTAGGTCGCGACGGTCAGGGTTGGGACCAGCGTCGGTACGCGCGACCGAGTGAGCGTGCGTCCGAATAGCCGAGCAGGTGGGCTATTTCGGTCCTGTTCGTTGTGGGCGACGATCGGGACCGATCTTCCAGTCGCCTGCGTCGGGCCCGGTCGATCTCCCGTCGCCAGGTGGTTCCTTCCTCAGCGAGCTTACGTTGCAGACTGCGCCTACTCATGGCCATGCGCCGCGCGGCCGGATCGATCGTGACCGGGCCGTCGTCCATCATGACTGCCAGCACCTGCTGCAGCCGCTCGGACCACGTGGTGATCCGAGGTTGTGCCATCGTGTCCGCACTGCGGTGGAGGATGGCGGCCAGCACGGGATCGGCGGTCGGCATCGGCAATGCGAGGTCGGAGGTCCGGAAGGTGAGTTGGTTGGTCGGTGCGCCGAAATCGATGCGGGCTGTGCCGAACAGCTCGATGAACTGATCGTGCCGAGGTGGCGCACTTTGCCGAAATCGGACGCGCACTGGGTTCACCTGCTGGCCGGTGACGCGACGTATCTTTGTCACCGTGCCCGCCAAGGCGACCTGGATGGCCAGATCTCGCCCGCGGCCTTCCCCTTGGAGCAGACTCAGGTCGACGCTCATCTGATCTTCGGACTCTCCGACGATGGTGAAGTGGTGGTTGGTCGTAGAAGTGCCGATGTACATTCCTGTCAACGCGAGTCCCTCGCCAAGCGTCGGTGCCGTGGTGAAGAGATAGTCGATCAGTCCCAACTGCCCGGGTACGTACGCGAGCGCGGCCCGCAGTGCGACATCCGGATCGTCCAGCTCGTGCTCGGCCAACTCCCACAACCGTAGGTAACGATCGCTGGGCAAGATCGCGCTTGTGCTCGACAACATCCAGCCGGGCACATCGACCTCATCGGCCAGCCGCTGCCGAACTGATTCAGCCAGGCCGGTGGTGTCGAGGACGTACTTGGGAAGAAGAATATGATCCACCGCGTCCACAGCACAGATCATGCGGCTGTCGTGGCTGTAGTTTCAACATTTCCCGCCTTGCGGACGGTCACCCGCGACGTCGCCTCGGCACCAGGGCTCGAGTCAGAGGTGACCGACCGCCGGGACGACGGCATGGTCAGGATCTCCGTTTCTCGAGGGTCAGGAACAGATTGCGTGGCGTCAAGGTGGTCGCCGCGACCATCTCGAGCACTGCTCCTGGCGCTGCCACCAGCCGCCATCCGGCGGCCATCGTCGCAAGCGCGAGCGTTGCCTCCACGACTGCGAATACGTCGCCGATGCACTTGCGCGGCCCGGCACCGAAGTGCACCATCGCCTCCCTCGGGATCTCGGCGACCCGCTCTCGTCCCCAACGGTCCGGATCGAACTTGTCGGGATCCCGGAACAGTCGTGGATCGCGCAGCACGATATAGGGACTGAACATCACCGAAGCACCCTTCGGGATCAGATGACCATCCAGATCCACATCTTCGATGGCAACCCGAGTCAAGATCCAGGCGGGCGGGTAATACCGCAGCGCTTCGCTGATCACTTGCGCGGTGTAGGTGAGCCGGCTCGCGTCCGCATACTCCGCGGGCCTGCCACCGAGCACCTCGTCCACCTCCGCATGTAGCCGTGCCTCGATATCCGGATGCTCGGTCAACAAGTGGAAGACGAATGCGAGTGTTGCGGCGGTGGTTTCGGTGCCGGCAACCAGGATCGAGGCGACCTGATCGTGAATCTCCTGATCCGACAGCATGTTTCCGGACTCGTCCGGTGCCTGCATCAGCATGCCGAGCAGGTCGTTGCGCGGGGTGTCGACGCTGCGATAGTCGGCGATCACTTTGTCGATCATCGGGTGCAATCGCGTGAGGATCGCCGAATATTCACGATTGCGCGGCAACGGTAGCTTGTTCAACGCGGGCAGCGGCGTCACCAGCCGCTGGTACAGCAGCTCGAACAAGCGCGGCATGCTGTGCTGCATTTCCTCGACCAGATCGTTTCCCACATCGGAGGAGATCAGCGTTTTGGCCGTTACCGCGAGTGTCAGCGCGCTCATCTCCGCGCGGACGTCGACGGTCTGACCGTTACGCCAGGCGCCGGTCCGTTCGACGATCTGCGCACGCATGATCTCCGAGTACTCCGCGATCCGCTCCCGATGGAATGCAGGTTGCATCATCAGCCGCTGCCGTCGGTGCATATCGCCCTCGGAGCTGATCAGGCCGTAGCCCAACAGATCTCGGCCCCCCTCGATCGCCGCGCCCTTGTTGAACTGACGGTGCCTCGCGACCAATACCCCACGAACCAACTCCGCGGAATTGAGCACATACGCGCTCTGTGGTCCGAGCTTGATTCGGACGATGTCACCGTGTTCGCGCAACGATTCGAAGAATTCCAATGGCTCGTTGAGCAGCCGGAGCGCGTGTCCCAGAACGGGGAGTCCACCTGGTGCGGCAGCAATCGTGGGGGCAGTCATGGAAGTCTCCCGAGGAGGTTCGGATTCGGACGACGGCCTCGGTGAATCCAAAGCCGGCCAGCTGATTCTCAGTCGCTCATGACACCTGGCGCAGCAGCTGACGGGTTCCTTAACAGTCCATTAGTACTGCCGGACTCGTGCACACGGTCGATCGCCATCGGCTGATGGCAGGGCGCATATCGTCAGAGTGCCGGTTCGTGGTGTGCCCAAGGCGATTCGGATTCGAGTTGGGTGGCCAGGGCGAGGAGGGTGGGCTCGCTGCCCAGTCCGCCGATGAACTGCACACCCAGCGGAAGCCCGTGGGGGAGGCGATAGAGGGGGACGGACATGGCCGGGCGGCCGGTGATGTTCGCCAGCTGGGTGAATGGGACCGAGGCGAGATTGGCCAGGACGGTCTGTTTCCACGGGGTGGATTTGGTGAGCGGACCGGCGAGACCGAGCCGGAGGAGTGTCGTGCCGAGAAACCGCAGCAGGGCGGGCGTTTCGAGTTGGCCGATGCGGATGGGCGGATGTCCGAGGGTTGGGGTGAGGAGTAGGTCGTAGTTCTCGTGGAACGCGGCCAAGGTTCGCGTGTAGTCGTTCCACCTGTGGTGGGCGGCTGCGTAGTCGGGCGCTTTCAGCGCGCGACCAGCGGCGGCGAGTAGGCGGGTGTCGAGTTCGAATTCGGTGGCGTGTGCGCCGGTTATGTGTTCGGCTTCGGCTGTGGTCGAGGCGATTTCGGTGTACCACATGGTGAGGAAGTCGGCGGCCATCCGCTGACCGTCGAGTTCGAATTCGACCGGTTCGACGTCGTGGCCGAGTCGGGTCAGTAATGCGACGGTGTGGTCGACGGCTGCGACGGACTCCGCGTGCACAGGTGTGTCGATCGGCGAGCGTGTCGGGTAACCGACGCGTAGTCGGGTCGGCGTCCGCCGCGCCAACTCGCGATAGGACTCGTTCGGGCGTGCGGAGAGGTAGGGGCCGCCCGGATCGGGCCGGGTAGTCAGTATGTCGAGCATGAGCGCGGTGTCACGGACGGTGCGGGAGACCACGCCGTCGGTCGCCGCGCCGTGGAGGTATTCGGCGTGGCGTGGGCCGCAGGGCACCAGGCCGCGGCCCGGTTTCAGGCCGAAAAGTCCGCAGCAGGCCGCCGGGATCCGGATCGAGCCACCGCCGTCGTTCGCCCCGGCGACCGGCACGATCCCGGCCGCGACCGCTGCCGCGGAGCCGCCCGACGATCCGCCCGGCGTGTGGTCGAGGTGCCACGGGTTGCGGGTCGGTCCGTGCACCTCGGGTTTGGTGATCCCCTTGGCCCCGAATTCCGGAGTATTGGTCTTGCCGAAGATCACCAGTCCAGCATCGAGCCAGCGCTCGACAACCGCGCTGTGGTCAGGGGCGACCTGATTGCGCAGTGCCCGCGAGCCACCCCCGGTGGGCAGACCGGCATAGTCCTGCATCAGGTCCTTGATGAGGAACGGCACCCCCGCCAGCGGTCCGCTGAGTTCCCCGCGGCTGCGGGTGCGCGCGATGTCGTACATCGGTCGCACGATCGCGTTGATCCGCCCGTTGACCTGTTCGGCGCGTTCGATTGCTACGTCGAGAAGCTCGGTAGGCGAAACCTCACGGCGGGCGACCAGCTCTGCTAGACCCGTCGCGTCGAAGGACCGATATTCGGTGTAATTCACTGTTCCCCAACTGAATTCGAAGATGCCAGGTATTCGTCGAATCGTGCGACACGCTGGGTATCCTCGAATATGCGCTGATAGACGATTCTTCCCCAACGGACGTGCGCCAGGATTATTGCGTGGTTCTGGTAGACAATGCGGCCCTCGGCGTCGATGGCCTCATCGGTGAACCGCGCAGTCATCAGCGTCCGCCACGGTGGTCCGGCAACGAGGACCTCGTGTAGTTCGCCGCGGATCCGCTCGGCGAGGAAGCGTTCGAAAAAGGCGCGGATCGCGGGCTTTCCGCGGTGCTGCCCCGACCACGAGTGGGTGCCGTCGAGCACGAGGGTGGCGTGGTCGGCGAAGGCGCGCAGCAGTGGCTCGGGGTTGCCGGCCATCAGCCGCCCGACGTTGTGGGCGAGGACGGTGCGCAACGTGAAAGCGTATGCATGTGATGCGGCCTGTGCGCCGATTGCCGAGGCGAGCAATAGGTTCCACGAAGGTTGGTGCTTCATGCTGCGGCCGCTGTCGAACCGGTCGGCTCGACGACGATAACGCCGCCCGAGACGACGAGGTCAGGGTACTCGAGCAATTTGAACCGCTCGAGTGCGTTGCCGTTGACTGCGATGAGATCGGCAGGCGCGCCTGCGACGAGTTGACCGAGCGGTGCGAGCCCGAGATGTTCGCCTGCTCGCGCGGTGGCCGCCGACAGCACATCTGCGGGTGTCAGGGCTCCGCGTGCGGTGTGCAGCATCAGCTGCAGCTCGAAAGCGTCTATGCCCCAAGGCACGTCGGGATGGGCCAAGTCGGTGCCGTAGAGCAGCCGGACTCCTGCCTCGACGAGACGAACGGCGTTCTGGAAGACCCCCGTGGTTCGGGACTGGGTATCCAGGGTGCCGAGAACGCGTACGTCGGCGGCTGCCGCGCGGGCGATCAGGGCATCCGGAAGAAGGTCGCACGGCACATGCGCCCACTCGTCGACTCCGGCATCGAGCGCGAGTTCGGCACCGACGGGTCCACTGAGATGGGCCGACACGATCAGGCCGTTGGCGTGAGCTTCGGCGACTATCGCGGCGACCACTTCCCGGGAGAGCAGCGGCCACGGAGGTGGGGTCGTCGTCTCGTGCGCGGTCCATGGCGCTCCTGCCGACCCGCCCGGTTCCAGCCCGATTTTGATCAAGGCAGCACCGCCGTCGACGAGCTGACCGACCGCGGCCCGTGCGGTTGCGATGTCGGGTACTTCGAGCGCTACGTCCTTGCCGAACACCGGGATCGGGTAGCCGCCGGGTGCGGTGAGGATCGACCCGGCGGCGAGCACTCGCAGCCGACCGTCACCGCCGGATGGCCGCACGAGTGGGCCGCCGGTATCCCGGACCGTGGTGATGCCGTGCCGCAGGACGGTGTCGGGTGGAGTCCTGTCGAGCAGCACATGGGCATGCAGGTCGATGAAGCCTGGGAGCAGAGTGCCCGCAATGTCGATGGTCCGGCCCCGGCCGATGAGCTGATCGGCTGGGGCGACGGCGGTGATCCGGTCGCCCTCGATCACCACGGCGTGCCGCTCGAGGACCTGTCGCCCGTCGAAGACGAGGTCGGCGGCGATCACGTAGTCATGGTCGTTGGTCATGCGATCTGTCCGTTCGGTAGTGCTAGCGCTTGTCTTTGGCGATGGATGCCTCAGCTGAATGCGACTCCTGAGTCCTTATCTGGAGTCCAACGCTAGAGTTCAACACTAGAGTGCAACTCTAAAGCTAGAGTAAGGCTATGAGTCAGGTCAAGGGCAAGCAGGCGGCGAAGTCGCGGGAAACCCAGCGGCGGATACGCACCGCCGCGGGTGAACTGTTCGTGGAAAGGGGTTATGGCAATACCTCGCTGCAAGACATCGCCGATCACGCGGGGGTCGCGGTGCAAACGATCTACTTCACGTTCCGAAACAAGCGCAATCTGCTCAAAGAGCTGGTCGACGTGACAGTCGCGGGTGATGAGGAGTCGTTGGCGACGATGGATCGCCCATGGTTCACCCGCGCGATGGACGCGAAAACCGCCCAGGAGCACTTGCTGGCGCACGTGGAGGGTGCCACGGCGATACTCGGCCGTGTCGCCCTGATCACCGACGTACTGCACGCCGCCGCGTCGATCGAGCCCGAACTCGATGCGTTACGACGGCAAGGCCTCGATCAGCGCTACACGGTGCAGGAAGCGTCCGCTCGGGCGCTACTCGACAAGCCGGGGGCGGTTTCCACCATGACGGCCGACCAGGCCGCCGACGTCCTGTTCGCGGTGCTCAGCCCTGAGCTCTACCTGCTGTTCGTCCGTGATCGAGGCTGGTCGGCGGATCGATGGGAACGATGGGCAGGCACGACCTTGTGCGCTCAACTTCTCGAAAACCACGCGACGTCATGACCTTGCCCTATGGTTCGGATTCGCGCTGCGGCCCTTGGTGGAGCGGGTAAGCCGTCTCGAGGCATCCGGTCCGCCGGAGGGCATGAAATTGGATACCCTTGAGCAGGGAAGTTCTGCGGAAAGGAAATAATGTGGGGCCACTACGAAACCAGGCCGCATCGACCGTAGCCGCCATGTGAACGCCTCGGGCTGATCTCCGAGCTACCGATGTACGAGCCGATCGATCTGGTCGATTCAGCGGAACGAACCCGCACAGTGCTTGCCACTGTCGTGGCCTCGTTTTCCGAGGCATGGGCGTCCGGGTCCCCGCCCGATCTGTCGGTGTACCTACCCCGTGAACCGGCTGACCGACGTACGATATTGATCGAACTGATCAAGATCGACCTCGAATACCGCTGGCTTCGTTATCACTTTCCCAAACGACTGAGCGAATACCGTGCGGAATTTGTAGAGCTGCAAGATGGTCGGCTGCCAGCCGAGCTGGTCTACGAGGAATTCCATGCCATGCGCCGCGGTTCGCACGCAGCAGATGTGGCTGCCACGGTCGCCGAGATCGCCGCCACGGCGGCCGGCCCCGAGCTCCCAGAGATCACGAGCGACTACCGCAGCACGATGATTGCTCGTCCAGGCGCCCAAGTTGTGCTCGACGCCATCAATGTCGGCGACCAGGTCGACGATTTCGACCTCCTGATGAGGATCGGGTCCGGCGCCTTCGCCCAGGTGTATCTCGCTCGGCAACAGTCAATGCAGCGACTGGTCGCGGTCAAGATTTCCCATAACCACGGCATCGAGCCGCAGACCCTTGCCCAATTGGACCACGAATACATCGTGCGCATCTTCGACCAGCGACTCATCGCCGATGGCGAGCTGAAGTTGCTCTACATGCAGTACCTACCGGGGGGAACGCTGCTCGACGTGGTGCGCTTGCTGCGCTCGACGTCTTCGGAACACCGCAGTGGGCAACTGCTGCTCGATGCTATCGACAAGGTACTTGCCGATAAGGGCGAGGTTCGGCCCACCGAATCAGCTGTTCGAACACGGGCCGCCGCACTGACGTGGCCGGAGACTGTCGCCTGGTTGGGCCGCCGACTCGCGGAGGCGCTCCAACACGCATCCGAACGCGGTGTGTTGCATCGAGACATCAAACCCGCGAACGTGTTGCTGAGTGCCGAGGGAATTCCGAAGCTGGCCGATTTCAACGTCAGCTCGAGCAAACGCGTCCAGGGCACGAGTCCCCTGGCGTACTTCGGCGGGTCACTGGCGTACATGTCGCCCGAACAGCTCGAAGCCTGCCATCCGGACTTGCCGGTGACCGCCGCCGACCTCGACACTCGAAGCGACATCTTCGCGCTGGCTGTCATGCTGTGGGAGTTGCTCACCGGACGCCGCCCGTTCGCGGACGAAACCTCGGCCGGTGAGTCGGAGACATCGCTGGCCCGCATGCTCGAACTGCGGCGCAGACCCGTTGGGTCGAAGTTCCTGTCGGCGCTTCCGCCGGATTGCCCCATGGCGCTGCGTCGAGTGCTGCTGAAGTGTCTGTCGCCCGACCGTGAAGACCGCTACTCGTGCGGTTCGGAATTGGCTCAACAGCTCGACCTGTGCCTCGAGGAGCGGGCGCGCGACCTTGTCTATCCGCCGCCGAACAGTTGGCGGGCACGACTTTCGCGATGGCCCACCCCCGTCCTGTGGTTATCTTCGCTGGTCGGCGTCGGCCTAGCTACGGTCTACATGGCTGTGCACGTTCAGCAACTGATCAGAGAGCGCCTGTCCGATGCCACCAACTCGCAGCTCGACAGGGGCGTCATCGTTTTCATCCTCTGCGCGTTGCCGCTGGCCGTCCTCATCTAC
Source organism: Nocardia sp. NBC_01009 (assembly GCF_045208035.1). Lineage (NCBI taxonomy): Bacteria > Bacillati > Actinomycetota > Actinomycetes > Mycobacteriales > Nocardiaceae > Nocardia > Nocardia sp. NBC_01009. The sequence continues at coordinate 4,237,501 of NZ_CP108695.1, forward strand.
GCATACATGTCGCGTGATTTGCTCGCGGTTCCTCGCGGCTTGCTCGCTGGCAGACGCTACGACGAGGCAATGCTCGCGCGGGTGCGGTCGCGAACACTATTTTGGGGCGACATGTGTGCGCTGAACACCCTTCTGACCTCGGTTTGCGCAACCGTGACGGGGGTGATGTTGGTTCATTGGTATACCGACCTTCCGGTGCGTCTGCTGGTCCATGCGGCGACCACCGTTCTGGTGGCGGGCACCATCTCCGTTGCCTACACGTTCTTCCTTTCCACGTTCTATATCGTCCGCTGTGTCTATCCCATCCATCTGCGCTACGGCCGCACGACGGCGCACGACTTCGCCGTTATTCGCGCGCTGCGGCGAAGAACCACGGTCTATCTCGCGGTCACGGCGTCGGTGCCGCTGGTCGGGGTGCTGGCGGGATTCAGCGCCCTCGAACCGACGGAGCTTCCGCTCGTGCGCGATTCGGTTCTGGGGTTGTGCGCGGCCTCCGGGCTCGCGTTCGTCGCCGTTTATTGGTTGTTCAGGAAGCTGGATGCCGACCTGCGTGCGCTCGGGCGCGTGGTCTAGCAATTCAGCCGCGACCCAGCGACCCATGAATTCACCGCACTGTCGGAGAATAGGTGCGGTTCGTCGATCACGCCCCCGGTCCGATGGGAGCCACCGCTATGCACGATGACCGTCGATTGGTCGAGAATCGCCTCGGGCGGGTCTTGGCAGAGCGGATCACTCCGGCGATCTACCCGGAGTCGGTGCCGCTGAAGGCGTCCATCTGGGTCGCGCCGGATGAGCCGGTGCCGGTCGCCGAGGGCATCGCCGCACCCCGGACGCCTATCGAATCCGGCGCCAGGTGGGGCGCACCGTGGGGAACCAGTTGGCTCACGGTCGAGGCGACGGTGCCTGCCGCGTGGGCGGGCAAGACCGTCGAAGCGATCATCGATCTCGGTTTCGACCAGAACATGACGGGTTTCCAGTGCGAGGGCCTGGTCTATCGGCCGGACGGATCGCCGGTCAAGGGTTTGCACCCGCGTAACCAGTGGGTGCGTGTGGCGTCCCCGGCGGTCGGCGGCGAGCATGTGGTGTTGCATGTCGAGGCGGCCTCGAACCCGATCATTCCCTTCTTCTCGCCGACCACGCTCGGCGACAAGTCCACCGCCGGTGACGAGCCGCAGTACCGGCTGGGTCGGCTGGACCTCGCGGTCTTCGACAAAGAGGTCTGGCTGCTGGTGCAGGATCTGGAGGTGCTCGGCGAGCTGATGCACGAGATGCCCGAGGATCCCGCCCGCCGCTACGACATCGTGCGGGCGATCGAGCGCGCGCTCGACGCCGTCGATCTGCAGAGCGTGAACGTCACCGCCGCGGCGGCGCGCGCGTGCTTGGTCGACGTGCTGGCCGAGCCGGCGGTGGCGTCCGCGCACAAGATCTCGGCGGTCGGGCACGCGCACATCGACTCGGCGTGGCTGTGGCCGCTGCGCGAGACGGTACGCAAGGTGGCGCGCACCACCGCGAACATGACCGCGTTGCTGGCCGATGAGCCCGAGTTCGTCTATGCGATGTCCCAAGCCGCGCAATACGACTTCATCAAGCGGCACCGTCCCGAGGTCTACGAGAAAGTTGAGCAGGCCGTGTCGGAGGGCCGGTTCGTGCCGACCGGCGGCATGTGGGTCGAGTCGGACACGAATATGCCGGGCTCCGAAGCGATGGCGCGGCAGTTCGTGCACGGCAAGCGGTTCTTCCTCGAAGAGTTCGGTATCGAGAACCAGGAGGTATGGCTGCCCGACACGTTCGGATTCGCTGCCGGGCTGCCACAGATCATCAAGGCCGCCGGGTCCAAATGGTTACTGACACAAAAGATCTCCTGGAGCCAGCTCAACCAGTTTCCACACCACACCTTCCTGTGGGAGGGCATCGACGGAACCCGGATCTTCACCCATTTTCCGCCGGTCGACACCTACAACTGCTCGATGCATGGCCGTGAGATCGCGCACGCCGCAAGGAATTTCAAGGACAAGGGCCGCGCATCGATGTCACTGGCGCCGACCGGCTGGGGGGACGGCGGTGGCGGGACGACGCGGGAGATGGTCGCCAAGGCCGCCAGGATGAAGAACCTCGAGGGCTCGCCGAAGGTGGTGTGGGACTCCCCCGCCAACTTCTTCGCCAAGGCCGAGGCCGAGTATCAGAACCCGCCGGTATGGGTGGGGGAGTTGTACCTGGAGTTGCACCGCGCCACGCTGACCAGTCAAGCCAAGACGAAGCAGGGTAACCGGCGCAGCGAGCACTTGCTGCGGGAAGCCGAGCTGTGGGCCGCCACGGCGGCGGTGCGGAAGAACTGGGAGTACCCCCATACGGCACTGGACCGGATCTGGAAGACGGTGCTGCTGCACCAGTTTCATGACATCCTGCCGGGCTCGTCGATCGCCTGGGTACACCGCGAGGCGAAGCAGACGTACGCGGCGGTGGCCGAGGAGCTGACGACGATCATCGAACGGGCCCAATGGGTGCTCGGCGGTGAGCGGGTGGGACCGAATATCTTCAATCCGGCGCCACACACGTGGCGATCGGTACCGGCCGGTGCGGCGGCTGCGGTGGCGGCGGGTCACCCTTGCTCGGTGGCCGAGCGCGCGGATGGCGGGTTCGTCCTCGACAACAGTCTGTTGCGGGTCGAAGTGGACGCCCGCGGCCTCGTCGTGTCGGTGTTCGACCTCGAGCAGCAGCGTGAGACGCTGCCGCCGGGTTCGGCCGCGAACCTGCTGCAGCTGCACCCGGATTACCCGAACGCATGGGACGCTTGGGATGTCGAGCTCTTCTACCGAAACCGGGTCACCAACCTCACCGAAGCGGACTTCGTTGCGGTAGATACGGATTCGCCGGCCACCGCGGTGGTGCGGGTGGGCCGCTCGTTCGGGTCCTCCAAGGTCGAGCAGACCTTGGCACTGCGCGCGGGCGCACGAGGCCTCGACATCGACACCGGCGTCGAGTGGTACGAGATGGAGAAGTTCCTCAAACTGGCTTTCCCCCTGGACATCCACGCCGACCGCTACGCCTCCGAGACCCAGTTCGGGCATCTGTTCCGGCCTACCCATACCAACACCAGCTGGGAGTATGCGAAGTTCGAGGCCTGCAACCATCGGTTCGTCCATTTCGCCGAGCCGGGCTGGGGTGTGGCGCTGGTCAACGACTCCACCTACGGACACGACGTCACACGCACGGTCCGAGCCGATGGCGGGACGACGACGACACTGCGCGTTTCGCTGTTGCGGGCGCCACGATTTCCCGATCCGGAGACCGACCACGGTGCACATTACTTCCGGCACTCGTTGGTCCCTGGCGCCTCGATCGGGGACGCGGTGTGCGAGGGCTACCGCGTCAACCTCACGCCATTGCGGCCGGGTGTCGCCGAAGCCGTCGAGCCGCTGTTCACCATCGACAACGACGCCGTGGTGACCAGCGCGATCAAACTTGCCGACGACGGTAGCGGCGATGTCGTGCTCCGCGTCTATGAGGCGCATGGCGGCCGCGCCTCGGCGCTGGTGGCCGCCGGTTTCGGGATCGCCGGGTTCCAGGTCTGCGATTTGCTGGAGCGGCCGCTAGCGGGAGACACCCTCGCGATCCCGGAGGGCGCGGGAGTTCGCTTGCGGCTGCGGCCTTTCCAGCTCGTCACGCTCCGGTTCGCTCGTTCCGCTGGATCCATCGCAGGGTGAACAGCCGTCCTTCGGCGGCTGAGCCAGACTGCCGTGAAGTACGTCCCCTGCTCTTCCTCGCAGTGATTTCATTGCGGTGGCTGGTTGGTTGCTGTCTGTCGTGCGGGCGCTGATGTTCGGCGGTACACTGCCGCTGGGCAGCGGGCAGGCCGGATGCGTTATGGATTGATGAGGGAACGGAATTGGTTATAGGCACGGACACGGCTTGGGTGCTGTTGTCTTCCGGGCTCATCTTCCTATGGGCGCTTGTACTCGGCGTATGGAAATGGCAGGCGATGACCACCTCGCCGGACGGATTGGCGCATCCGTATGTCGACATCGCCCACCGAGCCGCATTGCTGTATTCGTTCGCAACCGCGTTGATCGCGGCATTCGTCGAACTGTCCGGCTGGCCGACCGCGGCGAATTCCGCAGCGGCCGGGACGATCGTCGTGCTATTCGTGGTGACGATCGCGAACTACGTTCGCCTCGGATTGACGCGCGAAACCGACAATCAAATGCGCAATCCGCCATCCGCGATGCGTTTCGTCCTGGCCACCCTGATCATCGGCCAGATCGGCGGCTTCAGCGTGCTGCTCGCCGGCTTCGCCAGGGCGCAACTGTAGCGCGGCGTGCACGACCACACTCGATACAGTTCGCCGATCGGCACCGACGAGCCGCGGATTTCGATGTATGCACCGGAGTTCGCGGCGGATCCGCATTCCGCCTACGCGGCAATGCGGGAGCGGTATGGAGCATTGGTGCCGGTGGATTTGGCGCCGGGGGTGCCTGCCACGTTGGTGATCGGATATTACACTGCCGTCCGAATCCTCAATGATCCCGACCATTTTCCGGCCGATTCGCGTGCCTGGCAGGAGAATGTGCCCGCCGAATGTCCGGTGTTGCCGATGCTGGAGTGGCGGCCGAATGCGTTGCGCACTGCGGGGCTCGAGCACGCGCGGTATCGGCAGGCGAATATTGCGGGGCTCGGCAAGGTGGATCAGTACGGGCTGCACGACACCGTGGAGCGGATCGCGCTGCCGTTGATCAATTCGTTCTGTACGGATGGTTCGGCGGATCTGGTGTGGCAGTATGCGTTTCCGCTTGCCTTCGAAGTGCTGAACGCGCTGCTCGGTTGTTCGGCCGAGATCGCGGAGCAGGCCGCGACGGGGATGGCCGCGATCTTCGATGGCGTCGACGCCGAACGCGGAAATACGATGCTGCTCGACGCGATGCAGAGGTTGGTCCTGCTCAAGCGGGCCGAACCCGGCGACGACATCACCACCCGATTGTTGGAACACCCGTGCGGCCTCGACGACACGGAAATGGTGCATCAGGTGGCCACCCTGTACGGCGGCGGCATTGAGCCGCAACAGAATTTGATCGTCAACGCGCTGCTGCTGATTCTCACCGACGAGCGGTTTGCCGGCGAAGTGCTGGGCGGGAGCCTGTCGACCCGGGACGCGCTCGACGAGGTGTTGTTCAATGATCCGCCGCTGGCGAATTTCTGCGTCAGTTTTCCGCGGCAGCCGATTCTGATCGACGGCGTGTGGTTGCCCGCGCACCAACCGGTGGTCATCAGCATGGCCGCGTGCAACAACGATCGGCAGATCATCGGAAATCACCATGCGGGTAACAGATCTCATCTTGCATGGGGCGCAGGGACGCACGCCTGCCCCGCGAGTTCGATGGCCTACTTGATCGCTCAGGCCGCAATCGACCAACTGCTGGACGCGCTACCCGAGCTACGCCTTGCGGTGGCGCCGGGTGAATTGGCCTGGCGGCCAGGACCATTCCATCGAGCATTGACCGCACTGCCGGTTGTCTTTCCGAAATCGCCACCATTGCCTCAGCGCTGACTCGCCTCGGCGCTGTCCGAGCCTGGATCGATTGTGGTCCACGGTTGATCCACAGAGCTGACCGCTCGCTCTGCGCCTCCAAAGAATCGCATCACTCGGTCCTCGAGGGGAGTGCAGTCCCGGACTTTCGGGCGTTGCTCCGCAGGTGTAGACGATACGGTGATGTCGTGTTGTTTCACGACATCACCGAGCAGCAGTGGGCGAACGGTTAATGATCGCGACGGGATTCGTATTACTTTGAAAATCGACACAACTCTGACCGGCGGACTCAGCACGATGGGCGCGGACGCCGCCGCCGCAGAGGCAGCAGGATATGCCGGAATTTGGACGTTCGAAGGTGCGCACGACCCGTTCCTGCCGCTATTGCTTGCCGCCGAACACACCGATCGGGTCGAACTGGGCACCTCGATCGCGGTGGCGTTTGCCCGTAATCCGCTGTTACTGGCCACCATCGCATGGGATCTGCAGGCGTTCTCCCGAGGCCGGTTCGTACTGGGCCTCGGCAGCCAGATCCGAGCTCATATCACCCGCCGCTACTCGATGCCGTGGAGTCAGCCGGCCAACCGCATGCGTGACATGGTGCTGGCCGTGCGGGCCATCTGGGACAGCTGGCAGCAGGGCGGTCGACTCGACTACCGCGGTGAGTTCTATCAGCACACGCTGATGCCGCCGCTGTTCATGCCGGCTCCTGCTGAGGTCGAGGGTTTTGGTCCGCCGCCCATCTACCTCGCGGGCGTGGGACCGCAGATGACGACGGTCGCTGGAGAGGTGGCCGACGGATTCATGTCGCATCCGTTCTGCACGCCGAAATTCCTGCGCGAAGTAACCCTTCCCGCTTTGGAACAAGGAGCACAGCGCGCACGGAAATCATTGGACGACATCGTGATTCATCATTCCGCGATGATCGCGATAGGTAGGTCCGATAGCGAGAGGGCCGCGGCCAGGCAGGCGATCCGAAAGCAGCTGGCCTTTTACGGATCGACACCGGCGTACTGGCCGATTCTCGAACTCCACGACCGCGCGGAGTTGGGCCCCCGTCTGAAGGGCATGTCCAAAAAAGGGGAATGGGATCAGATGACCGACCTGGTCGACGATCCATTCCTCGACGCTGTGGCACTAACTGTCACCGACCCCGCCCGAGCCGCGGCGCAGCTGCATGAGCGGTACGACGGGATTGTCGAGCGGCTCGGATTCAGTACGCCCTACCAAGCCGACCCGGTGTTGCTGGCGGAATTGCTGCGGGAGTTGTAGGTGTTTCGCGGCGCTCGGGCCGGCCCACCCGCCGGCGATATCGTGGCACGGAAAGCGCTCCAGCAGAACGTCTTCGAGCATGATACCGCCCGCAGGCATGCATTACACCGGGCATCGGCGATGGTGGTCAGGAGTTCGTGCCGACCGGTGCCGCCACGGCTATTTCGCCACCCAGCTCGTAGCCGCCGCCCAGCTGGAGCCTGTCTCCGCTCCAGAATCGTCCCGGGTCATACCAATTGGGGCTGCGGTGCTGCGGTAGCAGTCCCATCGCCTGGTATGTCGCGGCCACGATCTCCGCGCAGTACGCGTTCTCCAATTTTTGGGCCGTTACCTGGCGCGGCTTGCGGCGCGGGAGGCGCGCCCGGCCGCGTAGCCAGCGCCCGGCGAGACCGGCGGTGGATGGGAACGGGGTTCCGTCGAGTCGGGCGACGGTGCGCAGCAGGCTGTCCTCCATCTCTCGGGTGACCGGACGGTTCAACTGGCGTAGCCACGCCTGCTGACCGTAACGGTGCGCCCACACCAGCACTGCATCACGCAGATTGTGTAGCTGGACGCCACGGTGCGCGACTCCCGACCACATGTCCGGCAGCGATCGGCCGAGCTCCGCATGCCAGATCAGCGCGGGCAGATCGTCGATCACCACGGACATGCCGACATGGTTCACCGGACTGTTCGTCGTCATCCGGATCGCCCGGTCGGCTGCCGAATGCCCACGGAACAGCCAGATGTCGCCAGTTCTGGTGAGCTCGAGCGCTCGGTCGAGACTGATGCCCGTACCCGTCATGGCCGTAGCCTATGCGGTATGAGGTGGTGGAAGGCAGTGGGATTGGCGGGTGCGGCCGGTGTGGTCGCCACCGGTGTGGTGATTGTGCGTGCCGAACGCCGGCGCCGTGCCTACACCCCGGACCAGGTCCGCGAACAGCTGCACGTGCGATTCGCCCAGGCGACGTCGGCCCAGGCGGCCGTCGAAACCACCACTTCGGCACCGCGGGACGCCTCCGGTATCCGCGCGCCCATCCGACGTTTGTTCGGGCGCTGACCACAGTCGGGCAGCGCCGGGGCCGCGATGGTCGGCGGCCTGCTACTCGCCCGTAGCGTCGTGGGTACCTATTCTCCTCGGATGACAACGGAGTCGGGACCGTGTATCCGCATACCTGAATAGATCGGCTGGCTGTGAGCGCCACTACCTTCGACTCCGTCCCGAGCCAGGCAGCGTCCGGCAGACGCTCCGAGGCGATCCACCGTTTTCTCGTCAAACCCGTCGACGCCGGAATCGGAGGATCGGTCGACGGCGGCAAGCTGCTCGAATGGATCGACAAGGTCGCCTACGCGGCGGCGGCCCAGTGGAGCGGGTGCTACTGCGTGACCGCCTACGTCGGGAACATCCACCTCGACCGGCCGATCGCGGTCGGTGAGCTGGTCGAGCTGCACGCGAACCTCGTCCATACCGGTCGCACGAGCATGCATATCCTCGTCAGCGTCTATTCGACCGATCCGACCCGGAAGCGGCCGGTGCAAACGGCGCAGTGCCTGACGATCTTCGTCGCAATCGATGACAACCGACAGTCCGTGGCGGTACCGCAATGGGATCCGACCACAATTCTCGAGCTACAGCGACATCGGCAGGCGCGGGCCAGGATTTCGGTGCGGAAGCGGATCGAGGAGGCCATGGCTGCCCAGCACTACACTGCCGAGGGCACCGCGCCGAGCGCCACACTGCGGTTCCTGGCGGCCCCTTCGGATATCAATTGGGGCGGCAAGGTGCACGGTGGCCGCACAATGGGGTGGATCGACGAGGCGGCCTACGTCTGCGGAGCCGATTGGGCCGGGCAGCATGTGATTACGTCCTACTTCGGCGGGATCCGCTTCTATCAGCCGATCGTCATCGGCCACATCGTCGAGGTCACCGCTCGGCTGATTCATACCGGGCCACGCAGCATGCACGTCAGTGTGCACGTGACATCGACGGACACCCACTCCGATAGACCCGTGCTCGCGGCGCATGGCCTCGCTGTGGTGGTCGCGGTCGACGGCAGCGGAAAAGCGCGGCCGGTCCGGCAATGGGCGCCGGTTTCCGAGGAGGATCGGTCGCTCGAGGCGCATGCCCGGCACCTCGTCGACCTGCGTGCCCAGGTCGAGCCGTTCACCTCGGCGAGCGATATGCCGGCCGATGCCGAACCCAGCCACTTCCGCGCTCCTATGCCGGGCTGACTCGTGTCGGGCCGGAATGCGTAGCGGTGACCGAACCGCTCGAGTTTCAGACGAATCATCAACGGCCCGACACCTGGGTGATGCTGCAACTACCCCCCATCAAGTCGTAACGCTGCCCCTTGACGGCTGGCGGTTCTCGCCCGGGCTTGGGCGCTGAGCGCAATCATGGCTGTTGCGGCTGACCGAAAATACGAGGATGCGGTGGTGGTGCGCCGTGGTAGCTGAGCGGGTGCGGGCACAGCTGAGCTATCTGGATCGCGATCGTTTACCATTCGGGGACCGAACCACGGCCGGTGGCCGATTCGGCCCGGCGCGCTGTCGATATCGCTGTTGAGTTGTGGCGGAGTGTGGTCGGGGAGGGAGTTTGTGGTGGGCGAGTACACGCTGGTGGTCGAGGAGCGGCTCGCCACGATGCGGGCCGAGTATGTGACGTTGCTTCGGGCCCAGCCGGTCTGGTCGCTGCGGGAGTTGTTCAGCACGTCCGACTGTGACATCGTCGACTTCTGCCGGGGTTTCGCGCCGAATCCGTTCGGAGAGAGCGCCTGCGCGGATGTGGAAGAGTTCTGCACCCGGCGCGGTATCTGGCTGGAGGCCGGGGGCGCGCACTACAACAGCATGACGCCCTATCTGCATCCGCACGCCGTCACCGCCGAGCGGATGACGATCATCGGGATCTACAACGCAATCTTGTTCTGGCTCAACGATACTGTCGGCCGGGAGAAGTTTGCCCACCTCACCGACGCCGAACAGCGACAGGCTCGTGTGACGGTGGAACGGCTGTGCGACTTGATCGAGACACGGCGTGCCGCAGCGGATCCGAGTGCGGTGGAGGCGGCGACCGCCGAATTCCTGGCGTTGGCCGACCGGCAGGCCGACACGGACTGGCTGGCTCGGTTTCTGGATTCCACTGTCGATCATTTGCGACCAGCGATCCGGGATCAAAACGCCCGTGCGCGCGGTGACCTGCTGACGGTCGTCGACTACATCGAATTGCGTGCGCATGTGTCGGGTATGTACCCGGCGATCGCGCTGTGCGAATTCGGCCGCGACGAGTATCTGCGCTGGGAGCGGGTGCGTGCCGCCGGACTCGAGGTCGACCTGCGGCGGTTGCAGCGGTTGACCGTGGAGATCGGGGCGCTGATGAACGACGTGTTCTCCTTCGAGAAGGAATGCATCTGGGACCGCGCCGATTTCAATCTGATCCCGGTGTGTCTGTTGAACACGCCCGGAGTCGGCCTGTCCGACGCCGTGCATGCCGCCGCGCACATCGTGCGCGACCGGATAACCGAGTTCCGCCTGGTCCGCGCCCGGATCGACCGGGTGTGCGCCCATACCGACCCGATCGTCGCCGAGCCGGTGTCGGCGCACGTGCAGGATCTGCTCGGGTGCGTGCAGGCCACCTGGGTATGGCAGCTCGCCACCATGCGATACAAGGGCGAATCGGTCTTCGCCGAAAACCGGCTCGCATGATTGTTACCGTGCTCGGAACTTTCACGCGATACTGTGTCGAATCGGGCTATCGTCTGGTGAACGGATCACCGTCTGCGGCGAGGGGTGGTCGAATGGTGCGACGTATCGAAGGGTTGGGGTGGACGACAGCAAGAGTGCGGTAATGGCTCGAACCTGGTGGCAAGCACTTGCCAAGGCGAGCGACATGCCTGCATTGGACGGCCGAGGACTTCAATTGTTGGCCGGCATGATCGACGATCTCGCGACCGCGGTGGATGTCGATCCCTTCGACGTGACTGTGGGCGCCCGGGTCGGGGCGGCGCTGGCAACCGCGCAATTGGACGACCAGCAGGTGCCCGCCGTATCGGCGCAGGTTTTGTACCAGCTGGCCGACCGCAGTGCCCGACCCGACGCCGGACAGCGACTCGTCGGGCTGTTGGCCGCGCTGGGTCAGGGCCACCAGCAGGAGCTGGACCGGGCGCGCGATGTCGGGAGTTCGCCGCTCGAGCGGGGGTTCGATAGAGCCGACCGTGACGAACGGGATGCGCGGTTTCGTATCCTGTTCGAGAACACGACCATCGCCATCGCCATCGGTGACACCGACGGAAAGCTGCTGGAAGCCAACCGAGGACTGGCCGACATGATCGGCGTCCCGGTGGACGCGCTACGCGGGATCTCGGTCTACGACTTCGCCCATCCCGATGACCAGGACGATATCCGGACGCTGCTGTACGAAAAGCTGGTGCCGGCGGGGGAGGGCACCGTTTCGCTGGACCGGCGCTTGGTGCGCGCCGACGGCAGCGTGGGGTGGATGTCGTTCGCCATCTCGTATGTGAAGGGCAACGGCGGCCAGCCCGACTATCTGCTGGCCATCGGAGCCGACGTGACCGAGCAGCATCGGCTCGAGGACGAACTACGCAGGCAGGCCAGGCACGATCCGCTGACCGGCCTACCGAACCGGCGTTACCTACTCGAACGCATCGACGAACTCATCACGACCGCAGCGGACGGCGACCGGGCCGGATTGTGCTTCGCCGATCTGGACCACTTCAAAAATGTCAACGACCGCTTCGGACATGGCACGGGGGACAAGGTCCTGACGGCGGTGGCGGCCCGCCTGAATGACGGGCTCAGTGAACACGACTGCCTGGTCTCCCGACTAGGTGGCGACGAATTCGTCGTCTTGGTCCCGCCGCCTGCCACCGCCGCCCAGATCACGGTGATCTCAGAAAAACTCTTGTCGGTGTTCTCCGACCCGATCACCATCGATGGCCAACAGTTGCAGGTGGCAGCCAGCATCGGGGCGGTGGTGACACCGATCGTCGGCGCCAATGCCGAATCCCTCCTCGACGCTGCCGACGCCAGCCTCTATTACGCCAAGACCAGCGGAAAAGGGCACTGGGTGTTGCACACCCTGCAAGCTTTGACCTGAGCGCCGGCATCTCCTACCGCAGACGCGCGGTCGGCGAGCGCGGGAACTCGCTGTTGAAGGCCAGGTGCACGGCGCTGCGGCGAATCAGCCTGTTCCCCTACCAGATCGGCGCTCAGCACTCGTCCTGCTCCACGTCGAGCATGGCCGCACCACCGCACCGCAACGCCGCCGCTACCCGGAAAGGCTCGGTGCCCGAGGTCGGCACGACACTGCGTCGGTGATTTCTCGATCTGCCGAAAACTGTTCGAAGCAAGGGTAATTCGGCAAACACGTCAATATTTGGTCAACCGACCTGAATGCTTCAGGCGCTCGAGAATGCTGTGTCCTGGGTCTCCTTGGGATCCAAATCACGTTGACCTGCAGACACGTTCGGCCATAACCTCTATACCTGTCGATGGTCGACGAAGATCATCCGGCAGTTTATTAGAACTGTGCATTCGTGCTGGTTCATCGAGGAGCGCAACTCGCTCCACTCCATTCGCTACAAGCGAAAACGAAAGATCCAAAAGGTCGATATCCAAATAATGGCAACTTCAACTTCAGAACAATTCAAATACGTTGGGCCGCAGGGTTCTGGGTCTCGATCTGGTTGGAAATGTTGGTGTATCGCGGCGTTGAGCCTGCTCACCTTTGTGTTCCTTTTTCAGCCTTGGCTCTCGGCGACGGGGCCGGCGGGGGACCTGCACGCCAACGCCTTCGGCCGGATCGACGGCTCCGTACCCGAGCTCAATACTCTCGGGTACGCGCCCGCCAACCATATTTCCATCAGCGGTACCTGGGGCATGCTGGCCGCCATCACCGCAGTGATCACCCTATTCGCCGCGATGCTGTACCTGGTCGTGCGTATCGAGGCGTTGTCGTGCCTCATGGCCGGCGCCAGCGTGGCAACAGCGCTGTTCGTCCTGGCGGCGGTGCTGTATCTCAACGGCCAAGCGCCGGCGCTGCGTGACATGACCAAACACAGCGACGCGATGGCCACCGGACTCGGCAGCATTCTGCGGAATTTCTTCGGTGGCGGCGAGGGATCGAACCCCGAGGCGGCACAACAGGTCGCCAGCGCCGCGATGAAGACTCCTGCATTGATCTGCGGTCTCGCCGCGGCCGCCGCGGCCACTCTCGCCATCGTCGAGTTTCGGAATCGAATCCGCATCACTGTGGTGAATGACCCGAATGCCGATTCCTCATACTTGCCGACGCCGTCATCCCGAGAAGAGTTCGGTGAGCCTGGTTTCACCGAAGAGCGTGGGCCGGAGAGCTCCATCGATCCTCGCGTCGCTGTATCGCTCGACCTGCTCGAGTCGGCCGGCTACACCGTGTCCGACGGGTTGGGCACCGCCGCGCGGGCAGCTGCGAACCCACTGCCGATCAAGATCGTCGTGGCCGGCCACCATGATCGTGAAATGGTGCTTCACCCGCAGTGGGTGGGAGAGCTCGAACCGCACGGCAGCGTGAATTACGAAGGTATTCAAGGTCTTCGTTTTCGACGTAGGGGAGTCGAATTGGTGTTGGCGAACGTGAACGACGTGAGCTGACCAGACAATTTGTGAGTTGGGTTGACGGCGTCGGACGCCACTGTGGACGCATTGCGGACGCAGGTCCGGCGCCGTCAAATGTTTTGGCTGTCCCTTGGACGTAGTAGGTCGGACCGGCCAGCCTCTACTTCATCTCGGTCATCGTCATCCGACCTGTAAAATGAAGCATTGCAGGATGTTTCGAGTCTTCCGTGTTGCTGTGTAGTGCGACAAATCTCCGCCACAGTAGATTCTGACGACCTCGGCGACGAAATCTGAATCCAGGCGTCGAGAACGCTTTTCATCATCGACGCTGTGATCAGTGGGTGAGTTCGCGTGGACTCGGATTGACACCTATGGGGTCGGCATCAGGTTCTGCGCGGTCAGAAGACATGAATTTAGCGCTCCTGCAACTGATTACACCGCAAAGGCACTCCAAAGGTAAGTCGATCGCAATGGTCTGGCTACCTAGTATTCAATGTGCTCGGACACGCCCATGTCCCACAGGCTGGTCGACGAGGCAATGGCCGATCGTCCCCAGAGGATCGGTCGATTCGATCGCGGGCGAGTAGTCGCGGTGGGCTCGGCCCCTCTTGGTGGTGGATTGGTTCCTCCTGGTCTGTATCCCAGCGATGGGGTGATGCTGGTCTATGACGGTGGAGTGCTCAGCGCCGATCGACGGCGGCGATAGCCCTTCAGGCGGAAGAGCTTCGAAGCTGGGCGTGGTGTGATGACGTGCGAGGCCGCAAAGCGACTTCCGGACGTGTTGGCTCGGCGCGTGGCAGCAGGGCGCCGGGCTCGTGCTGCGGGTGCGACGGCATATCTGGAGGATGGGTTCGCTGTCGCGTGACATCGACAACGTGCATCGACGTCATGGAGTGAAGTATCGCGGGATGCTTTGCCGTTGCCGCGGAACCGTTTTCGGGAATCGGCGAGTTTCGGCGGACGATCTCGGCGGCGTTGGAGCCGGGTGACCGACTGTTGTCGGAGCGTGGCCAGGATTTCCTCGACCGGGCGAGCGCCCGTCCGCGGTGCGGGGTCGCGATCGTGGTCAGTTTTCGTTTTCCGGCAGCCCTGATCCCGGCTGGTCCGCCGCAACGGGGCCAGATCGCCAGGACGATGTCGTTGTCCCGCAACACCAACGACGTACCGGGTTAGGCGCCGTCCTCACAGCCTGTTCGTGGGTGGCGAATTAAGAACATCCCGGTTGGTTTGCAATTCGAATCCGCGAGTCCGTTTTGCGACCGAAATGATGGGATCAATTCAATATGACGTGGCAACTAATTGCATGGCCGGATTGGGGCAGTCGAATCGGCCCGTTCCTATTGATCGTGCCGTTGTGCAGCGGTACATTACCTCCACTGTGCCGTTACTTGGTGGCACGTTAATCGGCGACACAATCGTCGTAATGTGAGGGGTTTTGGCCATGACCACAGTTCGACCTCCCTCGGAGGTGTCGGGGCCCGTAAATACGCTGCACGACGAGGACGCTGGCTACCACAAGTCGCTTCGTCCCCGTCAGGTACAAATGATCGCGATCGGTGGCGCCATCGGCACCGGCCTATTCCTGGGTTCGGGCGGCAGACTGGCCAACGCAGGGCCCGGGCTGTTTCTGGTGTACGCCGTCTGTGGCGTGTTCGTGTTCTTCATCCTGCGCGCGCTCGGCGAGTTGGTGCTGCATCGCCCCTCCTCGGGGTCGTTCGTCTCCTACGCTCGTGAGTTCTATGGTGAGAAACTGGCTTTCACGGTCGGGTGGATGTACTTCTTCCAGTGGTGTATGACCGGGATCGTGGACATCACGGCCATCGCCACGTATGTCCACTTCTGGGGAGCTTTCGAGGCGATTCCGCAGTGGCTGATCGCACTGGTTGCGCTGGCGTTGGTGGTCAGCATCAATATGGTGTCGGTCAAGTGGTTCGGTGAACTGGAGTTCTGGGCCGCGATGATCAAGGTCGTCACTCTGGTGACCTTTCTGATTGTCGGCACGATCTTCCTCGCGGGCCGATTCACGATCAAGGGCGAGCACACCGGCCCACAGGTGATCGCCGATAGTGGCGGCTTGTTCCCCAGCGGCATCCTGCCTTTGGTACTGGTCACCACGGGTGTCGTATTCGCCTACGCCGCCGTCGAATTGGTCGGGACGGCAGCCGGCGAGACGGAGAACCCGGAGAAGATCATGCCGCGGGCGATCAACTCCGTCATCGCACGCATCGCGCTGTTCTACGTGGGTTCGCTGGTGCTGCTCGGGCTGCTGCTGCCCTACACCGCTTTCAAGTCCGGCGAGAGCCCGTTTGTCACCTTCTTCTCGCGGATCGGTGTCGACGGCGCGGGTTCGGTCATGAATATGGTCGTGCTGACTGCGGCGTTCTCCAGCTTGAACGCCGGTTTGTATTCGACCGGCCGGATTCTGCGGTCGATGTCGATGAACGGTAGTGCGCCTGCTATCGCTTCGCGGATGTCCAGCGGCGGTGTGCCCTATGTCGGGATTCTGGCGACCGGTGCGATCGCGTTGTTCGGTGTCGGCTTGAACGTGGTGGTGCCCGATAAAGCATTCGAGATTGTGCTGAACATGTCGGCGCTGGGCACCATTGTGGCGTGGACGGCCATCGTGGTCTGCCAGTTGCAGTTGTGGCGCTGGGCGCGTGACGGCAAGGTGGAGCGGCCGAAGTTCCGGCTGATGGGTGCGCCCTACACGAGCTACGCGACGCTGGTGTTCCTGGCGACGGTGGTCGCGCTGATGGCATTCAGTGATGACGAGTTGCAGCGTGGCGCGGTGATTGCGGTGGGCGTCGTCGTGGTTCCGATGCTGGTCGTCGGCTGGTTCCTCGCCCGCAAGCGGGTAGCGAGCATCGCGCTGCAGCGTGAGGGTTACACCGGTCAGTTCCCGGTGCTCGCCGAGCGTCCGTCGCCTGATCACGAGGCGAGCGATCAGGTCATGGTTCACAACGAACGCGAATAGCGGCGGGGTGGACTGCTCCCAGGGCGTCGCGATGCTCTGGGAGCAGATTCGCGTCGCGACCATGAGTGGTCACACCGCGCACGCCGTAGATTGATTGCAGGACGGATGTCATGGAAAGGATCGCGATGCGCGTCGATGTCGAATTCACCAGTGGCGCAGTAACCTTGCGGGGCTGGCTCTACCGGCCGGAACGGACGTCGGGCAGCACCCCGCTGGTGGTGATGACACACGGCTTCGCGGGCGTCAAGGAATGGGTCGCGCCGTTTGCCGAAGTGTTCAGCGCCGCTGGCCTGGCCTGTCTTGTCTACGACCACCCCGGGTTCGGGACCTCCGATGGTGAACCCCGCTACGAGGTCGACCCCACCGCCCAGATCGAGGGCTACCGCGATGCGATCACCTTCGCCCAGACCCTGGACGGCATCGACCCGGAACGCATCGGCATCTGGGGAACCAGCTACGCCGGCGGCCACGTCTTGGTCGTCGCGGCGACCGACCGGCGCGTGCGCGCCGTCGTCTCGCAGGTGCCGATCACCAACGGCTGGGCCAACTTCCGCAGCCTGGTCCCCTCTATCATGCTGCCTACCGTCCACGCGGCCATCGCCGCGGACCGCCGAGCCCGCGCTTCCGGTAAACCGCACGAGACGATCAAGGCGGCCTCCGATGATCCCATCGAACTCGTCGCTATGCCTGGTATCGAGGTCTACAACTGGTTGATGGCCAACGGCCCGCAGGTCCCTACCTGGCGCAACGAGGTCACCCTCTCCAGCGTCGATAAGTTCCAGTCCTACACCCCGGAAGCGTTCCTGCGCCGCGTGTCCCCGACGCCACTGCTGATGGTGATCGCTGATCAGGACACCTTGACGCCCAGCGATATCGCTCTGCAGAGCTACGCCGAGGCGCTGGAACCCAAACAACTGTCGCTGATCCCGGGCACCCACTTCGCTGTGTACGAGGAGCAGTTCCAGCAAGCATCCTGCGTCGCCAGGGATTTCCTGCTCACGAAGCTGAGCGAATAGCACTTGCCCCGGGTCGGCATGCGGGCACTCACTTTTAGTCGGACTGGGCAATGACGTATCAATTGCGCCCGTACCGCCGATTGGGAAGTGCGACTCACTGACGCGTCCGGCAGCTCGAGCGCAACCGGCCCATGCCTTCGTCAGCTGATTCGAACGGCTGGCATCAGCACCATGCCTGTTGTCGTGAAATAGGCATATCCCGTGGTGGGCGAGGTGATCCGATCGGCAGCGGATGGGCCTGTCGGTCATCTCGAAATCAACGGTGAGAGAACCGGTTCGACACCATCGTCCACCTTCGCACGGCCGTGCCTACTCCTCCGGCGCCGGCAGTCGACCGGACACGACTCGGGTTCGGAGGAGAGGCATCGGCCAGGGTGAATCGCCCTGGTGGGCGCCGCCCTATTTGGCGGGGTTGGGGCTGGGTTGGTTGATGGTGGTGAAGTACTGGGCGGCGGCCATGATGGCGATGGGTGCGGAGATCAGTAGTGCGCCCGCGATGGTGCCAAGCGGTCCGATGGCGAGCATCCCGCCGATGCATCCGATGGCCGCGGCGGGGATGAAGGCGCCGAAGAGGCCGATGATGGCGGCCGAAGCGATGGTGGCCCCGGCGATGCCGCCTAGTAGGCAACCAACGGCAGCCCCGCCGATCGCGCCGACAGCGGTGCCGATGGTGCCGCCCATCTGCATGGTGGTGGCCATGCGGTTCCAGGCTGCTTGTTCGCGCTCGTACTCGGTCTTCCACGGTGCCTGGGACTCGAACGGCAGCGCGACGGGTTGGTAGTTGGCGTGCGCCGCATCGAATTTCGGTGTGAGAGTTGCGGTTTGCCCGGAGATGGCGGCTTCGATCGGGAACAGGAAGTCATCGACCCGGAACGACAATTCGGTGCCGGCGAGTACGCGCCCATCAGCGGCCTGCACGGTGAACACCCCGTCTTCGGCGGCAAGGGATCCGGCATCGGTGGAGATCACGATGCCGGTCTCGGTGGTCGTCGCGCTGTACCCGACGGTCGCCTGGTCGGGAGCGGGTTGCGCTGCGGCGGTTGCCATCGCGACGGTCGTGGCCGCGATGAACGCGCATGCGGTGATGGTCTTCCTCATCGTGCTTCCTTCTATTTTCGAGCTCCCCTGGTGGGGCGAATATTCGGGCGAGCGCCCGTGATCTCTCAGAGGAGCTGGTGCCGTGCGCTTTTGGTTCGGACACACGAGCGGTGGGGTGTTGGCGGCGCTTCGCTACCGGGCGGGGTGCCGCCGGGCGGTCATGCTCGATGTGGCCGGTGGGCCCATCGCCGAGGTAGGTGCACATCGCGACGTACCTGGGTTGCCGAGCGAGATCGGGGGCCGGGATCGGGCCCATGCTCCGGTCTCGCATGTGATGACACTAACACCATAACTGAATTGTGAGACCAATAACAGACAGGACGTCTAAAAACGTAAGTGAATGTCGACGTGAGTCATCGCTGTACTGGAAACACGGTTGTTCGACTCAGCTGGACCATGGATCGGCAACAGTGGGTTGCACGCCAGTAGTGTCGAAGATCCGCCGTGCCAGGGCGTCAGACGAGGACAGTGCATGGTGCGGCAGCGGAAAAGGTGGTCGGTCCGCAGGCTAAGCGGGTGCTTCGCCCTCGAATCCGGAGGCCCAGTATCTGCCTCGTAGTGACAAATCGAGCAGCATGTCGGTGACTTGTTCGGGCTGCATCGGTGGCGGATCGGTTTCGAGCCACCACTGCAGCACGGCGACTTGTTCGCCCACCCATGCGCGCGCGAGTATCTCGACATCGATCTTGGGTGCAGTCCCGTGTGCCTCGGCACGCGCGGCGAAGACCTGTGCGGCGGCGGCGGTGCGGTCGTCGATGAATCGGCGCAGCGCGCGTCCATCTCCTTCGCCGCGCAGGATCACGCGATAGGTGTCGCGTTCCTCGGCGGCGTGCCGGAACAGTTCGAGTACCGGCTTGCCGGTGAACCCTGCTGATGACGCGGGGATCAAGGGGCGCAGCCGTTCCTGAAGATCCTCGATCAGATCGGTGACGACGTTGTTGAGGAGGTCGTCTTTATCGGTGTAGTGGGTGTAGAAGGTGGCCCGTCCGAGGTCGGCTCGGTCGGTGATGTCTTCGACGGTCACATTCGCGTAGCCGCGTTCGAGGACGAGCGACACCATGGAGTCGCGCAGGGCGCGTCGGCTGCGGCGGACGCGGCGATCTTCGACTGGCACGGTGGCCTCTCTATGTACGGAGCCGTCACGAGCAAGCATAGCCTTGGTCGACACCCTGGCCGAATGTGGACTTGTTGCCCAATAGCATTCATGACGTCGGCAGCAGCCCGGCCGATTTGAGCGCCGGGCTGGCCTCTCCGGACCCCTGTGGAAGTCGCACACACGACGCATAGCGGGTCCGGGGTTGTTTCAGGCGAACAACTTCTGGACGAAGGGGACCGAGTCGACGAGTGAGGCGTTGACTGTGCCGGAGTGGTCGGTGGGGTACGCGTGGAAGGCAACTGGTTGGCGGTTGGTGGTGAGAGTTGCCGCGTAGCGCAGGGTTTGCGGGGTGATGATGTTGGTGTCCAGGCCTTGGCCGATGAAAAAGAAACTCGAGGTGGGGAAGCCGTGGATGAGGATGACTGTCGGCCGGTCGCGGTTGCCGCGATCGTGCACGAAGACTCGCATATCACCGACGGTCACGTGGTGGCCTTGTTCGGTCCATGCCAGGCTCGCGGCGGATAGATGCATGGATATTCTCTTCTCGACGGGCACCGGGTGGGAACGCCCACGCGCAATGGTGGGGGCTATTCGGATGGTGGTGCGGGTTCGGAGGTGGTGCGCGCACCATGGCGCACCCATACCCAGGTCCCGGCGAGAGCGGCGACGAGCATGGGTTTGTTGAGGATCAGTGCAACGCTGCCCAGTAGTACGACGTTGTTCATCAGGTAGATCGGCACCGTCACCACCAGGTGCGCCAGGCAGAACGCGAGCCACGCGAAAGTGACACGGCGGTGCAGCGCCCGCCGTGCGGCCGGGCTACCTGCCTCGGTGGGTTCGAAGCGGATCCTGCGGCAGATCGGCAGAGTCGCAGGTGTGCCGGTGCACAAGGTGATGCCGAACACGACGCTGAGCACCGCATAGAGAATCAGCGGTGGCAGGAAGAAATCGCGACCCTCGCCGGTGGCCGCGGCCATCGCCGAGAACACCAGCACCAGCGCGGTAGAGACACCGACCACGAGCGCGCGGTCACCGTGGCGCAACCGCACGGCCGCCACCATGAGCGCGATCACCGTCGCGACGGCGATCCCGGTCAGAATGCCGTGCAGTTGAAACCCGACGACGTAACCGAGGATCGGTGTCGCACCGTCGATGAGGTGTCGACTGCCGCCCATATCGCGGATTTTGGCCACGAGCTCGGCGGCACCGGGGCGGGTACCTTTTGCGCTGGTGAGCGAGTCGGACATGGCTACGGTTGGGCGGTCGCGGTCGGCGTGGTTTTCGACCGGAGGTGGATTGTTCACGGGTTCAGCGCCTTTGATGATCGTGCCGGGGTGGAGGGTTCGGGTCTGTCAGGTGGCGCAGCGGCCGGGTATCGAGGTCACGTCTTTGCGACTTTCCTGCCCGGTGTGCGGGTCTCGCGCGGTGAGCGCCGCGGACGTATAGCCGGATTTCGTGTCCGACACCGCGAATGATGGTGTCCTCCAGTGCAGTTCCAGCTGCCTGACCGCGGAGATCGGGTGGAGCAGGGGGTCAGGTGAGCGCAGGTGGTGGCGTCTCGCCGGGCGTGCCCACCGCAGCGGCCGCGGCGGGGCCGCCGAAGCGGTCGACCAGCGCGGCCTGGTCGGCTTTGGCGCGTTTGTCGACGGTAGCCGGGTCGAGGATGCGCTCGAGCTCGCGCTCCAGATCGGCCGATACCCCGGCATAATCGGGGCGCCCGGCCAGGTCGTGGGCTTGGTCCGGGTCGGCGGCCACGTCATAGAGCTCGGGCGCGTAACCGAGATAGTGGTGTAACACGAAGTCGCCCTTGCGAATCAGATACGCCGCACTGGTTGCGCCCATCGCGTGATACTCGCTGAACACGACTCGCTCATGGTCGGTGTCAGCGGCGGCGAGTTCGAGCAATGACCGGCCCGGACGCGGCGTACCCGTGGGGGTGACCGCGGCGGCGTCGAGAATTGTCGGATACAGGTCGATGAGGCTGGCCGGGGTTCGGCAGACCGCGCCTCGGGCCACTCCGGGGCCGGCCATGATCAGCGGGACACCGGCGGACTCGGAATACATCAGCGATTTCCCCCACAGACCGCGGCTGCCGACCATGTCCCCGTGGTCGCTGGTGTACACAACCATGGTGTTTTCGGCTTGCCCGCTGGCTGTCAGGGCGGCGAGGATACGTCCTACATTGTGGTCGAGGTAGCTGACCAGACCGAAGTAGGCGGCGGCCGCGCGGCGGCGCTCTTCCTCGGTATTGGCGTTGTCGAGGCCGGGCAGGACACCGGCGAAGGTTTCCACCCACGGATGTCGCGGGTGCCCGTGCTCGGGACGCATAGTCGGGGTCGGCATCTCGGCGGGGTCGTAGAGGTCGAAGAATTGCGGGGGAGCGAAGTAGGGAAAGTGCGGAGCAAGTAGCCCGGAGTAGAGCACCCACGGCTCGGCGTGGTTGGCCTGATCCTCGAGCCAAGCGCAGGTGCGGTCGGTGACCGCGGCGTCATAGCGGGTGTAGTCGCTGTCGGCGCCACCGGACATGCTGACCATGAGCGGTGCGTTGTCACGGCGCGGTAGTGGATCGCGGACCGACCCCCAGACCTGTCCGATGCCGTCTTTGAGGTGCATTGGCAGGTGCTGGTGGTCGAACCCGGTAGGGTCCTCAGCGTTGCGGTAGTGCAGTTTCCCGATCGATTCGACCCGCCGCCCGGCGCGCTGCAACTCGTGGCCCCAACTTTCGACCAGACCGTCGTAGGCGATGGCGTTGTCCCAGTATCCGGTTTGGTGCGGGTACAGCCCGGTGGCGACCGACGCACGGGAGGGCACACAGATGGGGCTGGCGCAGTAGGCGTTGTCGAAGCGGGTGCCACGCGCGGCCAGAGCATCCATATTGGGCGTCTGGACCAGCGGATTACCATCAGCACCAAGAATTTTCGGGTTGTGTTGATCGGACATGATCACCAGCACATTGGGTGGGGTGTCAGACATCGATATCCTCTACTTTCTGCGCGGCGAGGTGGCCGCGCGGATCAGCGGGCAACGCGGAATCCGGTGTTGCCACTGGTGGAGTCGGGGGTGTTGTGTGTGCGGGCGGCGACGCGGTAGCGGTTGCAGTAGCTGTCGTGGCACAGATATGACCCACCGCGCAGCACTTTCGTCGTGCCGTCGGCGGGGTCGCGAGGGGCGATCGACAGGCCATGACCGTGATCGGTGTGCCAGGAGTCCGCGCACCATTCCCACACGTTGCCGACCATGTTGTGCAGGCCGAATCCGTTGGGCACGAACGCATCTACCGGTGCTGTGCCGCAGTACCCGTCGGCGGCGGTGTTGCGAGTGGGGAAGCTGCCCTGCCAGATGTTGCACCGGTATTCCCCACCGGGGTTCAGCTCGTCACCCCAGGGATAGCGGGCGCGCTCCAGGCCGCCGCGGGCGGCGTATTCCCATTCGGCTTCGGTAGGCAGCCGCGCACCGGCCCAGGCGCAGTAGGCCTCGGCATCGCGCCAGGACACATGCACCACTGGATGCTGCAACCGATCGGCGAGGCCACTGCCCGGACCTTCCGGGGCCGACCAGGACGCGCCCGCCACCGCGCACCACCACGGTGCCGATGGTGGGCGGCGCGCAGCGCGCCGTAGCGCGGCGGGGAGGAATCCGGCGAAGACGAACGACCAGCCGAAACGCTCGGCGTCGCTGAGATAGCCGGTGTCGGCGACGAATTCGGCGAACTCGGTGTTGGTGACCGCGTGCGCGGCGAGCTGGAATCCAAGCACCCGCACCAGGCGCACCGGGCCCTCGCCATCGGCGGGCACGGCGTCGGAGTCGATGCTGCCCATCCAGAACTGGCCGCCGGTCAATGCCACCATCGGCAGCGGGTCGCGGCGTGCTGTCGTGAGAGGACGGGGGGCTGCCGAATCTGTTGTGGCAGAAGCACCGCCGCGGGCCGGCGTGCAACAGCTTCCGGTCTGGTGCACCGTGCTGGGCACTGTGGAGACGGCAAGTTGATCCACTGTCGGGGTCCTTCCTCGAGCCGCGGTCGGGTTCATCACGCCACGCCGATCGTCAAGGCCGGACCTGCCACCATCGCGACGGCGGCGGCGACCCAGGCGGTGACCACGCCGATGTCGGCGCGGTGGCGGGCGCGCAATGTCTGGTTGCGCCGATAACAAGTCGCCGCGACGATCACCAGCGCGATGGCGGCGCCGAACCCGGGTGCAGCGCTGAGCCAGGTGTGGGTTGTCGCGGCGGCATGAGCCAGCACGATGGCCGCGACAACGGCCGACAGTGCGGTACGCCGCCACGACAGCGCGGTGCGTTCCACCGCCAGTCCGGCATCGGCGGCCATCACAGCGTTCACGCCACCATCACCGCCACGGTGGCGATCGTGGCGATAGCGATAACGCCGATCGCCAGCAGCGGGACCATTGCCGAGCCTGGCAATGGGTCACCGCGGCGCATCGCGGCTTCCACGCGCCGCCAGTGTCGGTGGGCGACGGCGGCGATCAGCAGGGCGAGCAGAGCGCATCCACCTGCGGTGGCCCGCCGCAGCGACGAGGTCGAGAACTGCTCGGCCAGTGTCTGCACTGCCACCCCGCCGGCCAGTAAGCCCAGTGCGGTGCGGATCCATGCCAGAAAGGTGCGTTCGTTGGCCAGGCTGAATCGGTAGTCCAACACCTCGACATCGTTGGCATCGGTGGGCGCGGGGGTGGTCACCGAAGAAACGGCGCGCGGTGCACCGGTGAAACCGATGCCCGAGTCGTGGTCGATGTCGTCAACGCGCATGCCTGGATATCCCTGTCCGTGATGGTCGCGCTGGGTCGGGTGTCGATCACAGCAAACCGATAATAGACACTATGCCCATGATTGGACGTAGTGTCCATAAACGTTCGACTGTCGATGGCGGTCCGGGTGGCATTTGGCAATATTTCGATCACTGGCAGACCTAACACTCGGTATGCTCGCTCGCGACCGGTGCACCTCAGCAGCGCATCACGAAGCCGAGGACCTACATGAACTTGCCTGAGCTACGCACCGCGTCTTGGCCGCGGGCGCCCTCGTCGGTTCCGTCGCAATTCTCGTTGCCGCCAATCTGCAAGCACTGCAGGCCATTGCGGCGAGCACCGAGGAGATTTCGGTCCACCTCACCTCGCATGATTTGCGCACAACGCTTGCGCGACAACCCGATCTGAGGTTTGCGGGCGGGTCCGCGACGGTCGGCGAGCGGATCGACATCGAGACCGGTGCGAAAGGCCAAGCTCTGACAGCGGGTTTCGGGGTGGCCATGACCGCGACATCGGCGTACCTGCTGCGCAATGAGCTGCCCACCGGGCTGCGCGATGAAGCGGATCGCCTCCATCACACCGAGCACCTGCATCACTACACCGGTCTCCGGCTACCACTGCGGCCTCGAGGGCGTCGCATTCGAAAACCCGGACGGCAGTCGTGTACTCGTCGCACCGCCAACGACGGCGCGGACCACACCTTCACCATCACCGAAGCAGGCCGCAGCGTGTGGCCAATTCGCCCGATCGGTGTGCGGAATCGGTTGCTGCCATGAGTCGAAAGCCTATCTGCCGCTTCCGTGTGCGCCTGCGCGCCGACATGCTCAGTGGCATGTTGTTTCGTCGCCACCTATCCCGCCGCGTCCGCAGATGGACAATCTGTCTGGCGATGCTGCTCGTTGTGCTGCTCGCAGGCACACGGCGGTGACTTCACGGTCACCGTCGGTCGGACCGAATTCCAGTACACCGCCTGTTGCTTCGATCTGCTTTCGTGTGCTGACCACGTCGTCACCGAACCCAATCGGAGCATCGGTGAGCCTGCCGTTGCGGGCGGTGATCCGGACAGCGCGGCGTGTGGAGTCTCGATCCCGCCGGGCAGGGAACTGGCGTGAGCGGCGGCGGGCTTGTGGCACCCACCGCCGGCTCGGCAACTGCGTCAGATAGATCGGGTTGGTTCCGGCGTCGATTGTTCGTCGGCGCCGCGTGCTGCGCTCAGCGGATCGGCGATGTCCTCCAGCGATTTACCTTCGGCGTCGACACCGAAGCGCCAGGCGACCAGGCCGCCGATGACCATCGTTCCGGCGCCGATTATGTACCCCCAGGTCAGTGGGAGCCGGTCCAGGTCGACATTGTCGGCGCCGCCGATCAGCCGACTGAAGAAGTACGGTGCGACCACACCGCCGGTGCCCTGTGCGATCGCGAAGAAGAACGAGATGGCTTGGCCGCGCAGCTCCAACGGGAAGATCTCGCTGACGGTGAGATAGGCCGAGGATGCCCCCGCTGAGGCAAAGAAGAAGATGACACACCAGAGTGCGGTCTGGGTGACGGCATTCAGTAGTCCCGCATTGAACGCCCAGGCCGAGATGAGAAGAAGTGTGCCGGAGCCAACGTAGGTGGCACA
Organism: Nocardia sp. NBC_01009; assembly: GCF_045208035.1. Lineage (NCBI taxonomy): Bacteria > Bacillati > Actinomycetota > Actinomycetes > Mycobacteriales > Nocardiaceae > Nocardia > Nocardia sp. NBC_01009. Next base: position 4,263,450 of record NZ_CP108695.1, read on the forward strand.
GATCATTTTTCGGCGTCCGATGCTGTCGAAAAGTGGCCCGAGTACCAACGGTCCGATCAGGTTGCCGACCGCGAACGGGAAGAAGTAGTACCCGGTGTGGTCGAGCGGCACGTCGTAGAAGTAGATCAGCACCATGCCTTGAGTGAAGAAGATCGAGTTGTACAAGAATGCCTGCGTGGCCATCATCGTGAACCCGAGGAGAGACCGGGAGGGATACTTGCCGAAGAAGATACGAGCCATCTGCAGATAAGAGAGCCGGCCCGCGTCGACGATGTCCAAGGCCTTGCTTTCGTCGACCGGGGGCAGTTCGACACCTCGGCTTCGGATGCGTTCCTCGATCTCATCTACGGTTCGTTCGGCTTCGGCGGCCCGACCGTGTGTGAGGAGCCATCGCGGGCTCTCCGGTACCTGGCGGCGCAAGAAGATGATGATCAGGCCGAGAACCGGGCCGATGAAGAAGCCGATCCGCCAGCCCCAGTGCAGCGGGACGATGTCTTCATTGAAGAGAACCAGACTGGCCGCCGCACCCAATGCGGCTCCACCCCAATAAGTACCGTTGATGGCGATGTCGACTCGCCCTCGGTATTTCGAGGGCATGATCTCATCGATCGCCGAATTGATTGCCGTGTACTCGCCACCGATCCCGGTGCCGGCAATGAAACGGAAGAAGTACAGCGACCAGGCGCTCCACGACAGGCCGGCCAATCCGCTGCCGACGAGATAGATCGCCAACGTCAGGATGAAGAGTTTCTTGCGTCCGAGTTTGTCGGTGATTCTGCCGAAGACCAGTGCGCCGACCACCTGTCCGGCCAGATACCACGATGCGGCCCCGCCGACCTGCCCGCTGGTGAGGTGCAGGGTGCTCGGGCTCTCCAACACACCACCCATGCTGCTGACGATCTGGATCTCGAGCCCGTCCAGGATCCAGGACACCCCGAGTCCGATGACTATCAACGAGTGAAATCTCGTCCACGGCAGCCGATCCATTCGAGCAGGGACCAGGCTTCGAACGACTTCCACAGGTGGCCTTGACATTTCGTGATCACCTCAATCTTTGGAGATTGGTTGGTTCCCCGGCCGACATCGGCCCGAGGTGCTGAGAGGGGGATATTCGCTGCCGCCTGGCTGATCCGGCCGTGCATCGAACCGTTCGGCCGGAGTTGCCGGGAGAACGTTCGGGTCGGCGTCGAACATCGAGTCCGGCAACGGATTTCCGTATCGGTCGCTTCGACCGGTCCGCGCGAGTCCGTCGAAAGGCCTGGACTGCAGTCTCGATACCCGCATTGGCAACGCGCTTCACCGCCCCGACCGTAGGAACTCAGGTCGCGCCGGGACGGCGTAACCATCGACTCGTTACATAGCGTGCCAATAGATGATGGCACAACAAAACATGACGCGCAGTGACATCTAACTTGCGCCGAGTTTGCCCGTACCCGGTGGCGGCGGGGAGGTCATGGGCAGGGTGGCGTGGCGCCGACGCCACCCAGGGGTACGTGACCAGGCTCACGATTCGATATCGGCACCTGTGAGATTGGCTGCTGACCAGTACTTTCCGGGTAGCTCGCGGGTCGATGGGCGGGAAAATCGGGTGAGAGATGTCGGTGCCGACCGCAATACTGACGCGCGCCCGATGAGTTCGAGTGGCCGATTCCGTCTCAACCACTGTGGCGCCGGGACGCGATCCGGTGACTCGGCAACGGGCCACACATATTCCTGCCAACGCACCATCCTCCGGAGGTATCCGATGCCCGCCGAACTATCCGCTCCCGCCTCGGGAAGGCGGACACCGACCGTCATCCGGGTGCTCGTACTCGCGACCTTCGTGGTGATCCTGAACGAGACCATCATGATCAACGCGATTCCGCGTCTGATGGAGGACCTCGCGGTCACCGAACGAGCGGCGCAGTGGGTGTCCACCGCGTTCATGCTCACGATGGCGGCCGTCATCCCGACCACCGGCTGGTTCCTGCAGCGGGTGTCGACCCGGCAGGCGTATGCCGTGGCGATGGGGGTCTTCTTGGCTGGTACCGCGCTGTCGGCCGTCGCGCCGTCGTTCGCGGTGCTGCTGCTCGGGCGGATCATCCAGGCCGGCGGCACCGCGGTGATGATGCCGCTGCTGATGACCACGCTGATGACCGTCGTGCCCGAGCAGGACCGCGGACGGGTGATGGGCAATGTCACCCTTGCCATTTCGGTGGCGCCCGCGCTGGGACCTGTGGTTTCCGGGTTGGTGTTGCAGATCGGTTCGTGGCGTTGGCTTTTCGTGCTGGTGCTGCCGATCACGGGGGTAGTTACCTGGCTGGGGTTGCGCCGGCTGGAGAACATCGGTGAACCGCAGGCCGGGGCGATCGACTCGGCCAGCGTGGTGCTGGCCGCACTCGGATTCGGTGGGCTGGTATTCGGGCTCAGCCGGTTCGAGAGCAGCAACCTCACCAGCCCGGCACTGATCGTCGCCGCGGGCTCGGCTCTCATCGCCGCGTTCGTGTTCCGTCAGTTGCGCATGCAGCGTACCGGCACCCCGCTGCTGGATCTGCGGGTCTTGCGGTCCGGCACCTATTCGAAGGCGTTGGTGCTGATGTCGATCGCGTTCATGGCGATGCTCGGATCGATGATCCTGCTGCCGTTGTATCTGCAGAACCTGCGTGGCCTGAGCCCATTGCAGACCGGCCTGCTGGTGATGCCGGGTGGGTTGGCGATGGGTCTACTCGGACCGACCGTCGGGCGCGTGTTCGACCGGTTCGGCGGACGCTTGCTGGTGATTCCAGGGTCGATCGGGATCACCGCGTCGCTGGCCGGGTTCACCCAAATCTCGATGACCATGCCGTACTGGCAGCTGATCGCCCTGCACATGCTGCTGATGGTGTCGCTGGCGGCAACCTTCACCCCGGTCTTCACTCTCGGCCTCGGTGCTCTCCCACAGCACCTGTACTCGCACGGCAGTTCCATGCTCGGCACCCTGCAGCAGGTCGCCGCGGCCTTCGGCACCGCCCTGGTGGTGACGGTGATGTCGGCCCGCAGCACCAAGCTCGTCGCCGACGGCACCGACCCTGTCACCGCCCACCTCGACGGTATGCGCCTGGCCTTCGTCGTCTCCGCCGCCTTGGCGCTGATCGTGATTGCCATGGCAGTGCTCCTGCCGAGCCGGGCAGCCGCCCCGGAAGCGGCCGGCGAGCCCGAGGCGGCGGCCCCCGAACTGGTCAAGGGCTGACCTCGATTCGGCACGACGGAGCCCCTGGCTGCCCTGCTGCGCGCGCCAGGGGCTTCGCCATCGCCGGCCCGTGTATCGGGAGCCCGAAAGCGGCTGATGGTTGCCCGACGATGCGGTCGTGATCAACATGAGGCGCGTTGTGCCTGGCTGGGGGCTCTAAGGCAGCTAGTCTCGGTATCCGATTCTCGAAGTCATGGCTATCCCCCATCGAAGGAAGGGATTGATTCGTGAGGAGTCGAATACTCAGCTTGACCGCAGTTGTGACCGGAGCTTTCATCGCGGCCGGTAGCGGGGCGTTTTCCGCAGCCGACCCGTGGATGCTTCCGGCCGTGGAGGCCAGCGGCTTCTACCTGCCGCCGGTGCCGCTTCCGCCGGGAGACCCGGGCACCATCATCCGGACCGAACCGGCGCCGGTGGCGCTGTCGGCCCCCGGACAGCCCGGAATAATCCCGGCGATGGCGACACGCATGATGTACCTCAGCAGCGATGCTCAGGACGCGCCGACCGCTGTGGTGGGCACGTATCTGGAGCCGGCCGTGCCGTGGACCGGCCCGGGGGAGCGCCCGCTGATCGCGTACGGGGTCGGCACGAAGGGGCAGGGCGATCAGTGTGCGCCTTCGAAGTTGTTGCCGGATCTCGTCCATTTCCAGCCGCCGCTCGACGTGATCTTCGAGTACGACGTGGTAGGGCTCTTCTCCCTGCTGTCGCGTGGCATGGCGGTAGTGGTGACCGATTACCACGGCCTCGGCACGCCCGATATTCACGACTATCTCAACCGGAAGGCACAAGCCCACGCGGTGCTGGATTCCGCGCGTGCCGCATTGCGGTTGCCGAGCAGCCTGAACCCCAATTCACCGGTCATTCTCTACGGGTACTCCCAGGGCGGTATGGCCTCCGCAGGCGCTGCCGAGCTGCAATCGAGCTACGCTCCAGATCTGAATGTGCGCGGCGCGTACATCGGGGGGCCGGTGGTGGATGACGAGTATTTCATCGGGTACAACGACGGCCGACCCTCCGTCGCACCCACCTACGCATGGATTCTCAACGGCATCGCCGCCAACTATCCCAACACCCGACCGGTGCTCGATGCTGAACTCAACGACATCGGTAAGGCGATCCTGGATGACTCTCAGAACAAATGCGCCGTGCCGGTTGGGCTGGCCCAGGCCCATCAGTACACATCCCAGTGGACCGCCAGCGGACAACCACTCATCGACGTGATCGATCAGTCCCCGGTGTTGAAAGCGGCATTCGACGAGCAGCGTGTCGGCGGGCTCACCCCGTCTGTTCCCGTATTGATCGCCTCGGCCAGGAACGACGAGGGTGCGCCGTACACGCCAATTCGGGACATGGCCGCCAGCTGGTGCAGTCGTGGTGTGCCAGTTCAGCTGGAGTCGAATGCGGACATTCCCCCGTTCTCCGGAGTCGTCGGCACCCACGTGGTGGCCTTTTTTCCGTCGCTGGCGGCCTCGCAACAATGGATCACCGATCGTCTGGCGGGTGTCCCAGCGCCATCCAACTGTGGTGCATTGCCGTAGTTTCCGGCGCACAGCAATTCCGGTGTCGTGGGGACTCCGATCGGATCCACGGCGTCCGGTGTATGCGCGCGCGTTGTCGGGCTCGTCGCACCTGAGTGTGGGTGATCTGTGCACGATGCAGGGTGGCGGGTCGGCCTGTGAGCCGACCCGCAGCAGGTGGACCGAGCCGATCGACAGCGAGAAGCACGATCCGCGCCCGCCGGAAGCCAGTGCGGCCGTATCGGATTTTCGTGGCCGGAGTGCGCCCGCCGCGACCCGGTAGCGACCAACCTGGCGTTCCGGCCACGGCCCCGGCGAGCCGGGCACATCCTGTGCAGCGCCGTGCTCGGCCGCTAGAGATGCCGAAGCGTGGTACCGCGGCGAAAGTCCTCGCGGTGTTCCACTATTCGTGCGTCGAGGCGGGAAGCCGTGCGCCCATACGATTCTCGGAGAAAGTTCGGCTCGACCGATCTCCGGCGGTCCGGATCGATTGGGTAACCGGCCGGTCAGGCGGCTATTTCAACGGATCGCTGGTAAGCGGCGAGAAAACGTTTATTCTAGATCAACAAGATTAGACGGAACCTTCTTCGTCGGGCCAAACTCTCAACCGGGTATGTCGAATCACGGGACGACTATGGCAATCTTTGAAAATACAGACGCGCGCGACCCCAAACGTTATATGTGGGTTCTAGGTTTGATCGCACCGGGTTGTGCGCTACTGCCCTCACAACTAGTAGCCCACACCGGGCTGGAACTGTTTTGGTGGATCGGTCCGATCATTGTGTTCGTGGTAATTCCACTGCTGGACTTGGCGGTGGGCGATGACGGCAGCAATCCGCGCGATGAGGACTACGAGTCGTTGTCCAACGATCGTTACTATCGTTGGTGCAATTACCTCTTCCTGCCGCTCCAGTTCATCGGCCTGCTGATCGCCGGATACCTGTGGGCCAGGCAGGAACTGAGCCTCGCCGACAAGCTGGGATTGGCTGTGACGATGGGGGTCGTGTCGGGCATCGGCATCAACGCCGCCCACGAACTCGGCCACCGGGCCGAGCATCTCGAACGCTGGCTGGCAAAGGTTGCTCTGGCGCAATCCGGATACGGGCATTTCTTCGTCGAACACAATCGCGGCCACCACGTCCGCGTCGCCACGCCCGAGGACGCGGCCAGCGCCCGGTTCGGCGAGTCACTGTGGGAGTTCTTGCCGCGCAGCATAGTCGGCGGCTTCCGCTCGGCGCTGGCCCTGGAACGGGAACGCCTGTCCCGCAAAGGAAAACGCTGGTTCAGCCCACACAACTATCTCCTGCAAGCATGGTCGATGAGTGTTGTGTTGTTCGGCACGATGATTCTGGTCTTCGGCCCCGCCGTCATCCCGTATTTGCTCCTGCAGGCGATGATCGGCGCCGGATTGTTGGAGACAGTGAACTACGTCGAGCACTACGGGTTGCTGCGCGCGCGCCGCGCCAACGGCAACTACGTGCGGTGCTCACCGCGCGACAGTTGGAACAGCGACCGTCTGATCACGAACGTCTTCCTGTTCCATCTCCAACGTCACAGCGACCACCACGCGAACCCGGGGCGTCGCTACCAGACCCTGCGCAGCAGCCAGGAGGCGCCTCAGTTGCCTGCCGGCTACGCCACTATGGTCGTCCTGGCCGCCGTGCCCCCGCTGTGGCGCGCGGTCATGAATCACCGGGTGATGGCCCACTACGGTGGCGACATCACGCTCGTCAACAGGAAACCCGGTCTCAGGAGGAGTTATCACTTCCTGACGCGCCTCGGTGGTCCGTCACTCACTGACCGAATGGGGACCGTACCTACCGGCAACTCTTCGGCAAACAGTGACGAATAGGATCGTCGGGACGGTTTGATCCGCGCACCGTGACGAGAGGTCGTGCGCAGCCCATGGCGCGGTGATTCAGTACTGCTGTGCTTGCTATTTCTTCCGCTGCGGGCCGCTCTTCGTCATGGTCCGACCCGCTCTGGCGCTGGGCCGCCTGCGGTCTCATTCGGTGCTGAAGACGAACGTGTACCAGTCTCCGTACATCTTTTCGAACAGCCGGACGTGACCCCCTACCGGCTCGGTGCCAGGCGAATACACCCAGCCGCGGACGGTGGAGCCCATGAACCCGTCGGCGTCGTGGAAGTAGACGCGCCCATCGGATTCGCGTTGAGCCAAGCTGATATCGAGCCCGCCGAGGCTCAGGTCTCGGCGGCTGGTCGGTCCATCTGCGCGCTGCATCTCGACCGCGATGTCTTCCATTGCGGGACGTGCTGAGTCGAAGCCGTCGGGCCGAAAGACCATCCCGGCCACCATCCCCGCGAGGGCAACCGCAGGCACGGCGGCGACCTTCCATGACCACCGGTGCTCCCTGCCGACCAGGTACAAGGTCTTGATCGCCCACACCAGCAGGGAAGTGCCCAGCAGAATCCCGCCGATCACCAGACCAACGAACTGATCGGCGTCGGTCGAGTTGCCGATGAACGGAGCCCAGTCGAAGTGGACGCACAAGAGAACAGCCACACCAAGGGCTGCGCTCGTCAGGACCGCGAAACCAGGTGCGCTGGCGGCGTCCTGTTCGAGCTCGGTTTGCGCACCGTGCACACGCTCGATCGGGGGCCTCCTCATCTCGACGATCGTGACCAAGCGCCGTATCCGCGCTCGGCGATGCCCGCACTTGGACTGTACCGACACGGTGGCTGTCGGAGCCCGGCCGTGAACCAGCACCGCGGCGCGGCTGTCCTCGACCGCTCGAACCGATCGATCAGACTTGGTGGTGGCGAACTGTCGCGGGCCATCGATCGGGCGACTCGCGCGGCAGCTGATACGGCGAGGGCATATTTTTCCCGGACACGGCTGCGAATTTCGTTGACCATCGACCGGCGGGTGTGCGGCGCTGACTCGGCCAGCTGCGGACCTGTGTGTACTGCACGCCGATCACGTGCGTAGACAAGTGGCGATCGCGTCCGACAGTGCATCGTCATCGACCCCAGACCGCCTCGCGCAGAAGGTCGTCGCAGTCGACCACACCGTCGGCGTCGGTGATGGCGAAGGGGTGACGGCCGCTCCTTGTTCGAGGACGCGGCGCGATCGGCCAGTGGCTCCGTTCGGAACAGAAGTCACAGCACACTTCGCCTTAAATATCATGATCACACAACGAAATCAGTTGTTAGTTGTGGTTGACAGTATCGATTTCGCAATGTTTTCTGTGCGGTATCTGCCGTTGCTCATCGTGGACACACCCCGCAGGGCTGCGACGGAAGTGGCGTTCGAGGCGATCTGGTCCCCGAGTGGTTCGGATACGTCGGGCGTGCGCCGAAGTCGGCTTCGACTGCCGACTGCATTGACTGAATTTTCAGTTCATCGATTCCAGGAGGTATCGAAGTCATGGATGGATCGACGTTCGTCCTCGAGACCGCGTTCGCGCCACCGCCCTCGTTCGCGCGGACGACCGCTGCACTGCGTCGACCCGTCCGAGTCGGTGTCGTGCAGCACCGCTGGCTGGCCGACCCCGTCGAACTGCGCGCTCAGCTCGCCGCGGGCATCCGGATCGCAGCCGAACAGGGCGCGCAGGCGGTGTTTCTTCCCGAGTTGACCCTGTCGCGCTATCCGGCGGACGTGCGGGCCGGCGCGAATCCGGGCGGCGCTGCGGAGGAACTGCTTTCGGGTCCGACCTTCGCCTTCGCCGCCGAGGCTGCGAAGGCGAATGGTGTCGCTGTCCATGCCTCGCTCTACGAGCGCGCGGAGGCTGCCGACGGCCTCGGGTTCAACACGGCGATCTTGGTCTCGCCCGACGGCGAACTCATCGGCCGAACCCGCAAGCTGCACATCCCGGTGACCGACGGCTACTACGAAGACACCTACTTCCGCCCCGGACCCGCCGACGACCCCTACCCGGTATATCGGCCTGCAGCGCTCGACGGCGCCGCGATCGGCTTGCCGACCTGCTGGGACGAATGGTTCCCCGAAGTGTCGAGGGCCTACTCGCTCGGTGGTGCGGAGATCCTCGTCTACCCCACGGCGATCGGATCGGAGCCGTCGTTCCCGGACTTCGATACGCAACCACTGTGGCACCACGTCATTGTCGGAAATGGCATCACCGCAGGCACTTTCATGATCGTGCCGAACCGGTTCGGCGACGAGGGCAGCGTGAGCTTCTACGGTTCGTCGTTCATCTCCGACCCCTACGGCCGCGTGCTGGTTCGCGCTCCACGCGACACCGCGGCGGTGCTGGTCGCCGATCTCGACCTGGAGCAGCGCCGTGACTGGCTCGGCCTTTTTCCCTTCCTGACCACTCGCAGGCCCGACACCTACGCCCGCCTCACCGCACCGGTCGATGCTGCCCGCCTGTACGGGGAGGAGGCATGAGCTGGAAGATGCCGTCGGAAACCGCACCGCAGGAACGGATCTGGATGGCGTTCCCGCCGCTGGGCGCGTCTATTTCGGCGACTCCCGAGTCCGCGCACGCCGCCCGGCTCGCGTGGTCCGCGGTCGCACACGCCATCCTCGACTTCGAACCCGTCACCATGGTGGTCGATCCCACCGACCGGGATGCCGCGCGCCGGTACCTGTCGCAGGCCGTCGAGATCGTCGAGGCCCCACTGGACGACGCCTGGATGCGCGATATCGGCCCGACCTTCGTCCGCGACGAAGCCGGACGCCTCGGCGCGGTCGACTGGGTGTTCAACGGCTGGGGCGGACAGGCCTGGGCCCGCTGGGCCAACGACCGCCACATCGGGGCGACCGTCGGCGGACTGGCCGGGGCCGAGGTCATTGCCTCGAATCTGGTCAACGAGGGCGGTGGAATCCAGGTCGACGGACAGGGCACGGTACTGCTCACCGAGACCGTCCAGCTCGATCCTGGCCGCAATCCCGGGCTGGACAAGGCCGCGGTGGAAGCCGAATTGGCCCGCACCATCGGTGCCGAACATGTCATCTGGCTGCCGTGCGGGCTCACGCGCGACAGCGAGCGGTTCGGCACCCGCGGTCACGTCGATATCGTCGCCGCCATCTCTGCACCGGGGCGGCTGCTCGTGCACTCTCAGTCCGACCGCTCCCACCCCGATGCGCGGGTGACCGACGAGATCATGGCGGTGTTGCGCGACAGTCACGATGTCGACGGAAAGCCCTGGGAGATAGTCGAAGTGCCCGCGCCGCAGGTGCTGCGCGACGACGAGAGCTGGGTGGACTACAGCTACATCAATCACCTCGTCGTGAACGATGGCGTCATCTGCTGTTCCTTCGACGATCCGCACGATGCCGCGGCACGTGACATCCTCGCCGATGCCTACCCGGGTCGACGCGTGGTGTCCGTCGACGCTCGCGAGATATTCGCGCGCGGTGGAGGTATCCACTGCATCACTCAGCAGCAGCCCGCGTAGCGCTGCCGGGCACGGCGGCCCGCGCGCCGGTGAGCGGCGGCCGTTGCGGGATATCATGACAGCTGCGAATGATGAAGGGCGGGAAGGCAAGTGCGTGGCATGACAAGCCGGCGGGAGGCAATCCTGCGGGCCAGCGCCGCCGCAATCGCCGAGCGCGGAGTGCGTGGGCTGCGCGTGGGTGATGTCGCACAGGTGGCCGGGGTGTCACCCGGGCTGCTCTACTACTACTTCAAAGACCGTGACGGACTGCTCGCCGCCGCGTTGACCTACATCAACGACCGGTCCCGCGTCTACCGGAAGGCGGCGGAGGACTCCGGGTCACCGCGCGAGCAGCTCATCGGACAAATGCTCGCGGAGCTGGAGAACACGCCGGAGATGGTCGAGAACTCCTTGGCCTGGAACGAATTGCGAGCAAGCGCGGTCTATGAACCGCCCTTGCGTGAGCCGCTGGCCCGCACTTCGCGGCAGTGGATCGACGAGATCGTCGATGCTATTCGGGTAGCCCAGGCGGTCGATGATGTGTCCCGTGCCGTGGACGCACCACAGGTCGGGCTCATCATCACAGCGCTGACCGAGGGCTTGGCCGCGCGGTGGCTATCGGGGGAGCTCGCCGCCGAAGAGGCCCGCGCGCACCTGCGCAGCGCATTGGAGACGCTGCTGCCGAGGTCTGGGTAGCGCTCAGCTAACAGCCGCGAGGGCAGCGCGCGGTTGTACAGATTGTCGAAGAAAAGTCGACCCAGTGTCCAACTCGGCGCAGGTCGTGGGCTGTGTCGCAGCGCACACTGAAGGCCACGCAAATTTCAGACAACGCCCGTTCAGCGGGCGGTGAATCGATGACCGGTCCCGCACTCCAGAACTACGTCGACGGCGAATTCGCAGCGTTATCCGCTACGGCCGTGACGTTGCTCGGAGTCCGCCAGGTGCCAATGGTCGTGGTTTCCGAAGGAGGAAACGAATGAGCATCCTCAGCGAGCTCCCGCCCGCCGCACAAACCAGCGAGCGGCCGGTCGACAAGGGGCTTGCCGCAGGTACCATCGGCACCTTCTCCGGTGCGGTCCTCGGGATCTCGACGGTCGCGCCCGGCTACACGCTGACTGCCAGCATCGGTCTGATCGTCGCGGCGGTCGGATTGAAGATGCCGGCCATTCTCCTCGTCGGCTTCGTCCCGATGTTCTTGACTGCCTACGCCTACCGCGAGCTGAACGCGCGGATGCCCGACTGCGGAGCCTCGTTCACCTGGTCCACCAAGGCCTTCGGGCCCTATGTCGGCTGGATGTGTGGCTGGGGCATGGTGATGGCGACGGTCATCGTGCTCTCCAACCTGGCCGCGATTGCGGTGGAGTTCTTCTACCTGTTCCTCGGGCGGATCTTCAGTAGTCCAGGCATTGCCGAGCTGGCCGACCACAAGGGCATCAACATCGCCACCACGCTGGTGTTCGTTGCGATCGCGACCCTGGTCGCCGGCCGCGGCATCACCACCAGTGAGCGGGTGCAGTACGTACTCGTCGGGTTCCAGATGATCATTCTGCTGGCCTTCGCGGTCGCCGCGCTGGTACATGTGGCCCGCCACGGTTCGCCCACCCAGCTGAGTTTCGATCTCGACTGGTTCGACCCGTTCACCGGACTCACGTTGAGCGCGTTCATGATCGGGGTGACCGGCTCCATCTTTGCCTTCTGGGGCTGGGACACCTGCCTGACTCTGGGCGAGGAATCCAAGGACCCGAAGCGGGTACCCGGCCGGGCCGGACTGCTCTGCGTGCTCTCGATCCTGCTGACCTACTTGCTCGTCGCGGTCGCCGTGATGATGTACGCCGGTGTCGGCGACACCGGGCTCGGCCTCGGCAACGAGGAGAACGCCGACAATGTCTTCGGTGCGCTCGCCGACCCGGTACTCGGCTGGGCGGGCCCGCTGCTGCTGCTCGCGATCCTCGCCTCCTCGGCCGCGAGCCTCCAGACAACCTTCCTGCCCGCGGCCCGCACCATGCTCGCCATGGGCGCCTACGGCGCGTTCCCGAAGAAGTTCAGCAAGGTGAGCCCGCGCTACCTGGTGCCGACCTTCAGCACCATCGTCGCCGGTGTGGTGACCGGAGCCTTCTACGCGATCGTGTCCCTGCTTTCCGAGCGATCGCTGCTGGATACCGTTGCGGCACTCGGCATCATGATCTGCTGGTATTACGGCATCACGGCCTTCGCCTGCGTCTGGTACTTCCGCAAGGAGCTGTTCACCAGCGCCCGTAACGTCGTCTTCAAATTCCTGTTCCCGCTGCTCGGCGGCGCGATGCTGCTGGCGGTGTTCCTGGTGTCGGTCCGTGAAAGCATGGACCCGGACAACGGTAGTGGTGCCTCGATCGGCGGTATCGGACTCGTGTTCTACATGGGCTTCGGCATCCTGCTGCTCGGTGCCGTGCTGATGCTGATAGCACGCCGGCGCAACCCCGACTTTTTCCGCCGCGGCCTCGACGCCCACACGACTCCGGTAACCGAAGAGCCTGTGCCGGTTCTGATCACGGCGGACGCCTAGTACTGCAACGACATGCCCTGATGATCGTGAACTGTATGTTCCGGTTTCGTGGACCGGCGACCGGCGACCGCTGCCGAGCCGCCGGGATCCCCGACGAAGTCGGGTTCGCCGGGAAGCCGCGGCTGATGATCATGATGCTCGAGCGAGCCCTGGCCGCAGGGCTGCCCTTCGCGTGGTTCACCGCCGATGAGGCTTACGGCCGAGCCGGTTACCTGCGCGATCGGCTGGAAGCATGCGACGTGTTCTACGTGGTGGCCACCCGCTGCGACCAGCAGGTGTGTACCCGCGCAGATCGCATCGAACGTGCTGATGGGCTGATCGCCGAACTCCTCCCGGCGTCGTGGCAGCGTTGCAGTAGCATTCCGACAGCTTCCCTAACTAATCGCGTCGATCAGCAACTTCGCTGCCACGGTCGCCCCGTCGGCGCGGATCATGCTGGCCACTACGCTTGCGCGCGCTCGGGTGGTGGACGTCAATGCCATGTCGAGAGCGGCGGACAATGACGCTATATCGGGACCAACGTCCTCACACGCCGTGCCAATGCCGAGACCGACCACCCGGCGCGCCCAGTACGACTGGTCCATCATCTGGGGGACCACCACTTGAGGCACGCCGGCGCGGGCGGCGGTCGTTGTCGTGCCTGCGCCGCCGTGGTGGATGACAGCGGCGACCCGAGTGAACAGCGCCTGATGGTTGACCTCTCCAACGGCCATGCAGTCGGGGAGGTCGTCGATCACGGCCAACTCGGCCCAGCCACGGGCGAGGAGTGCACGGCGGTTGTGCGCGCGGATTGCTTCGATCGCGACCCGGGCGATGCCGTTGTGCACCAACATGCTGCCGAAGCCGATATACACCGGGGGTGTGCCCGCGTCCAAGAACGCCTCCAATTCGGCGGGGAGGGGCCGTTCGTCGGGCACGATCCAGGCACCAGTCTGTACGACGTCCAGACCGGGCGATTCTGGCCATGGCCCCAGAACCGGGTCCGCTGCCAACCACGGGCGGTCGGTGATTACATGGTCGCGCACACTGCCCACCGGTGGCAGCCCGAGCGCCGCCCGGCGGGTATCCAGTGCCTCACCGAACTCCGCGTTCCACCCCTGGGCGTCGATCTCCCACTGCAGTTCGTTACCAATCGCCGCCGGCGCAGGCCGATCGCCCGGCATCCGCGGCATCGGCGGATGATGTGGCGAGGGCAGGCTGGTCGGCTGGTAGCTCGCGTACTGGTAGTGGATTCCCAGCTTCTCAGCGACCGACCGGGCGGCGATCTCCGTAATGCCGGTTGCTATTACCGCATCGCATCCTGCGGCTGCTGTGGAGATCGTGTCGAACTGAACTGCGGGCCACTGGTCTGCGTAGTCCAGCCGATCCGCCAGCGAGGCTTTTGTGCCGTGCGAACCTGGCATCGGCGGTCCCAACGGCACCAGCGGCACGCCCAGCTCGGTGAAGCGCCTCTCGAAGTCCGGTGGCGCGCACACCCGCACCTGGGCTCCGAGCTCCCGCAACCGCAGCGCGAGCCCCAAGGCCGGCTCGATATCGCCGCGCGTCCCGCTCGTCGACAACAGCACTCGCAACGTCACTCCTTATTCGCGTGTTCCGGCGTGGACCGTAGTCGGCCATAGGAAGTCCGGCGATCAAAGGGTCCCCACCGGTGACGATGGCTTCGGCGTGATGACTCGTCCAGGCTCGCTGCTGCTGTGACGAGTGGCTTCGGGTGGCCCGAATGTGTCCCGGAACCACCGAGCAGATGCTGCAAACTGCTCACTTCGTCCACCACCCGAGTGCCTTTGCAGTACTGGCGGAGATCGCAACGGCGCTGGCCCGGTGGTCCGATGTTGTCAGTCGATGCCGAGTTCGGTGAGTAGGTTGCGGACTCTTTGTCCGATCTCGTCGCGGATGGACCGGACGGCGTCGAGGGCTTGGCCTGCGGGATCGCCGAGCTTCCAGTCGAGGTAGGTGATGCCGGGAAAGAATGGGCAGGTGTCACCGCAGCCCATTGTGATGACGACGGTGGAGGTTTCGACGGTGTCCGAGGTGAGGACTATCGGAGTCTGATCAGCGATGTCGATGCCGATCTCGGCCATCGCTTCGACGGCGACAGGGTTGATGGTTTCGGCGGGCGCGGTTCCGGCGGATCGGACTTCGACGGCCGCACCTGCGAGGTGGGTGAGAAATCCGGCGGCCATTTGCGAGCGGCCGGCGTTGTGGACGCAAACGAACAAGACGCTGGGCTTGGATGGCATTGGCGGACAGCGCCTTTCAGTCAGCAGAGACATTGTGCGGGACGACGGTGTTGTCGGCGGTAGTGGTATGCGGATACAGGACGGTGACCAGACCGAGCCCGATCAGCGCGCCGAGGACTTGAGCGGCGATGAATCCGAGGGTCGAGGCGGGAGCGATCCCGGCGAAGGTGTCGGAGAACATCCGCCCGAGGGTGACCGCGGGGTTGGCGAAGGATGTGGAGCTGGTAAACCAGTAAGCGGCTCCGATGTAGGCGCCGACCGCAGCTGCGCAGTAGCTGGCGCGGCCGGTGCGCGCGAGGGCGAAAATGACAGCGATCAGCCCTGCCGTGGCAACTATTTCGCCGACCAGATGCCCGCCGGTGGCGCGGTGATGGGTCGCGATCTGCACCAGCTCGTGATCGAACATGATGTTCGCGAGCATCGCGCCCAGCACGCCTCCTGCGATCTGCGCTATCAGGTAGGCGGCGACATCGCCGCCGGTCAGGCCGGTGCCGTGGCGGCGACCCAGCAGCCAGTCCGCAGCCGAGACAGCCGGGTTGAAGTGGGCGCCGGAGACGGGGCCGAAGACCAGGATCAGCACCGCGAGCCCGAGGGCGGTGGTGGTGGAGTTCTCGAGCAGCTGCAACCCGACATCGTTGGGAGAAAGCTCGCTGGCCGCGATGCCCGAGCCGACCACGATGGTCACCAGCAGCGCAGTCCCGGTGAACTCCGCCAGCAGTCGACGCTTCAGTGCTACGGGCGTGAAAGCGACGTCGGTCATGCGGGTGCTTCGACCCGGTCGGCACCGGTAGTGACCAAGACATCGGAAAGTCGGTGCAGCGCTGCGGGAATCGCCCAGTAGTAAACCCAGGTGCCGCGCCGCTGGCAGTCGATCAACCCGGCTTCGCGCAGCACTTTGAGGTGGTGGGAGATGGTGGGCTGGGATAGCGCGAACTGCGGGGTCAGCTCGCAGACGCACACTTCCTCGCCGGGCCGGGAGGCGATCAGCGACAGCAACCGCAGCCGCACGGGATCGGCCAGCGCCTTGAACGCGCTCGCCAACTCCACGGCCACCTCGTGGTCCAGCGGGGCGGCGAGGGTGCTGTTGCAGCAGTCGGTGGAGGCGATCACTGGCAGATCCTGTTTAGACACACATCTATATTGACAGACTTCTATTCAGCGGCGCAAGCTGTATAGACATTCATCAATACAGCTAGGTCGGTTACCTGCTCCGGCCTGGATTCCAGCCAATCAGGGACGTGATGTCATGACAGACCAGCAGATCGAACTCCGTGAAACCGTGCGAGCCCGGTATGCGCACGCGGCCAGAACTGTTGCCGCGGGCGGGGTCGCCGAGGATTGTTGCGGGACCGATCCCATCGCGGTCGATCAAACCTTCGGCGCGAGCCTGTACGGGGCTACCGACCGCGACCAGCTCCCGATCCGAGCAGCCGCAGCATCATTGGGGTGCGGCAACCCGACCGCGGTTGCTGAACTGCGCGAAGGCGAACGTGTCCTCGACCTCGGATCCGGTGGCGGGATCGACGTGCTGCTCTCCGCGCGCCGTGTCGGGCCGACCGGCAAGGCATACGGCCTCGACATGACCGAGGAAATGCTGGCCCTGGCACTCGCGAACACCGCCAAGGCCGCCGCGCGCAACGTGGAATTTCTCAAAGGGAACATCGAGGCGATTCCGTTGCCCGCCAACACCATCGATGTGGTGATCTCCAACTGTGTGATCAACCTGTCGGTCGACAAACCCGCCGTTTTCGCCGAGATGGCCCGAGTCCTGACCCCGGGTGGGCGCATCGGTATCGCCGATGTCCTCGCCGAGGACGAATTGACCCCACCCCAGCGCGCCGAACGAGGCGATTATGTCGGCTGTATCGCAGGGGCGCTGTCGTTCACCGAGTACCGAAACCACCTCACTGCAGTCGGATTCACCGACATCGAGATCACCTCGACCCATGAGGTCGCCGACGGCATGCACTCCGCGATCATCAAAGCTGTCAAACCCGGTGCCGGGACGGCGGCCGAATCCCAAGATCCGGCCGCCGTGGACTCGTGCTGCGCGCCCGGCTGTTGCTCTCCCGATGGCGAGCCGTCGCCACCCGATGCGGCAAGCCAGCACTAGCCTTGCGCCGGATTTCGTACTGGCGCTGGTCGTCGAATGGCTCGAGCTATTGGGAGACCCGCAGTCGCATGCATACCGTGATTCACACGCGATCCGCGAGGTGGCGTCATTCAGCCGGGGAGCCAGCGGGCAGCGACGCCAAGTCGAGTAGGCCACTACTCGAGTCCGCCGCAGGCGCGTGCCGCGTTTCGGCGGCGTCGGTGCTGTGGAGTCATCGACCTCGGGTTCAGTCCTACCTTTCCCGCGGGCCGGGATTCCGGTTTCGGAACGGGTGAAAACCCCTGTCCGGTAGCGGGTCTCGTGCGAGAGTGGTCGCGTGGGTGATGAGCTCCCCAGACTCAGCGCGGTTCTGATCGGAACGGTCGTCATCCTGGCGGTCGTCGTTCCGCTGATCCTGCTGACCGGAAACGAATACTTCATCTTCGCGCTGCTACCCGGTATCGGGTTGGTAGGAACATTCCAAGGCCTGGTCGAGATCGCGCTCAGTGCGAAACGGCGCTGGGTGATCGCGGTGAGCGGAGGGGTGTTCATCGCGCTCGGCGTGCTCGAGGCCGTTGCCGCGGTGGTGAAAGTCCTGCACGAATCGCCCTGGGTGTGGCTCGCGGCCATCGGTGTGGGTCTGATCGGGGCGGTGATCATGGCCAGGGCGGTGGCGACCGAGGTCGGTCGTGCGTGGTTGCAGGGGCCATTGCTGCGGTTCACGATTCATACCGAACTGGTCAAGCCGAACACCTCGGAATTCGACGCCGCCCACTCCCTGTCTGTCACGCTCCCCACCGCCAGGGAGCTGATCGGGGTACAGGTGCCTCCGTTCGTCCTCGACTACCATCAGATACTCGACGAGGTCGCGGAGTTCCAGCTGGAAACGGCCAGAAAGCTCGGCGCTGCAGGCGAACTCGCGCAGGCCATCACGCACAGTGCCGAATCGGCGGCGCTGCGCCGGCGCATCACCCGAACCGTTCTCGGTCGCCCCTACCTCGGCCGTTTTGCCGATTCGCTCACGCTCGAAACGTACTTCCTCGACCTCTCGGGCCGAACCGACGCCGCCGTTGCCGTCGCTACCGAGCAGATCGCCCTGGACCGGCGCAGCCTCGCCGCCCTGGGCGACAGCGCCATCGAAGCCAAGGCTTCCATGACCAACGTTCTCCTCGACGCGATGACCCGCCAGACAGAACGTTTGGAGGATCTGGGCGGAAAGCCCGAAGCCGAGCAGCTCAGAACAGCGGCGCAAGCTCTCGGGCCGACCAGCCCGATTGACCGAGACCCGCGATGAACAGGTCACGGTCCGCAGCTGCCACGTTGCTCGGCAAACGAATCCGGCCGCCCCGCGTTCGAATGGCTTCAGCGGCTCCGTCCGGGGCGGCGCGGCGTGCCGTGCCTACTGTGCGGTGGTCTGCCGTTTCGGCAGCTTCCAGCCCGGTCGCGGGAAGTGGCAGGTGTAGCCGTCCGGGTAGCGCTGCAGGTAGTCCTGGTGCTCGGGCTCGGCCTCCCAGAACTCGCTCGCCGGGGTCACCTCGGTGACCACCTTGCCCGGCCACAGGCCCGAGACGTCGACATCGGCGATGGTGTCCAGCGCGACACGGTGCTGATCGTCGTCGAGATAGAAGATCGCCGAACGGTAGCTGGTGCCGATGTCGTTGCCCTGGCGGTCCTTCGTCGACGGATCGTGGATCTGGAAGAAGAACTCCAACAGCGTCCGGTAGTCCGTCCGCGTCGGGTCGTAGACAATCTCCACCGCCTCCGCGTGGCCCGGGTGATTGCGATAGGTGGGGTGGTCATTGCGTCCGCCGGTGTAGCCGACCCGCGTCGACACCACCCCTGGCTGCTTGCGGATCAAGTCCTCCATGCCCCAGAAGCATCCGCCTGCCAGAATCGCCTTCCGCGTGTCGGTCACGCTTGCTCCTTCGCGAAGAGAGTTCGGTACTGCTCATAACCTGCCGCCTCGAGGTCGTCGAGGTGGATGAACCGCAGCGCCGCCGAATTGATGCAGTACCGCAGGCCGCCCGCCGCGGGTGGCCCGTCGGTGAACACATGCCCGAGATGGCTGTCACCGTGCGTGGAACGCGCCTCGGTGCGGATCATCAGATGACTGAAGTCCCGCTTCTCGACCACATTCGCGGCGTCGATCGGTTTGGTGAAACTCGGCCATCCCGAGCCACTGTCGAACTTGTCGACCGAGGCGAACAACGGCTCACCGGACACCACATCCACATAGATACCCGGCTCGTGATTGTCCCAGTACTCGCCCGTGAATGCTCGCTCGGTCCCGTTCTCCTGCGTGACGTGATATTGCTCCGGCGACAGCGCAGTGACCGCGGCGGGATTCCTGTTGTATTCCGGTGCCACATGACCTCCTCATATCGACGCCACGTACAACCCTGACTGCGGTCCGGAAAGTCCCACCCAGCGGCGGCGTCACATTTCGGGTCACAATCGCTCGGGTCGGCCGCGCGTCATCGCTGTTTCGTCAGGGCATCATCAGCACCACGGCCTTGCGCACACCGATCGCTGCGGCATCCAACTTCCTCGTCGGCACTCCGAGACGGGTCTGTTTGTTCGCCGTCCGTCGGGCAGGTGGTCAGCGGTCGAACTGGGCACGCTTGTGGTCGCCGTAGGGCTCGTCGCGTTCGCGGACAGCCTCGCGGAAACCGACAGTGGCCGAACGAAGTTGGAAGGCGTAGCCCTCGCGAGTGTGGCGGGAGATGCCGTCGAAGACGGTGCTGATCATGGCGGAGTTGGCGACTCCCTGGGACTGCAGTGCCGAATTGAGGGCGAGTTTGGCCATCATCAGTTGATTGACCGGCATGCGTGCGATCCGCTCGACGAGGGCTTCGGTGCGTGCGTCGAGTTCGTCGGCGGGCCACGATTCGACAGCGAGACCCCATTCCTCGGCCTGTTTGCCGCTGAGGCAGTCGCCGGTGAAGAGCAGTCGTTTGGCGCGCTGGTCGCCGAGCCGGTGTGCCCACATACCTGCGGCGGGGATGCCCCAGACTCGGGTGGGCGGGTAGCCGATCTTGGTGTCGTCGGCGCAGATGATCTGGTCGGCGTACAGCGCGATGTCGGTGCCGCCCGCGATGGCGAAGCCGTGGAGTTTGGCCACGGTGGGCTTGTTGGCGTGCATGAGGCTGGCGAAGCCGCGATTGAACCGGCTCATCATCGCGTAGTCGATCATCGGATCCCAGGTGCCCCAGGGGTTGTGGTTGACCGCCTGCACCACCGGGTCGGCAACGGTGCCCGTGGTGTCGACGGCGGCGTCGGCGCCGCCGAAGCCTTGTTCGGCGAACATGTCCAGGTCGTAGCCGCCGCAGAAACCCTTGCCGCGCCCCGACACCACGATCACGTGCACCCGCGGATCCAGATCGGCGCGCTCGACCGCGTGCGCCAGATCGATCGGGGTGTCGGGCGTGATGGTGTTGCCCTTCTCCGGACGATTGAAGGTGATTCGTGCGATGCGTCCGTCGCGCTCGTAAGTGAGCGTCCGGTATTCGCGGTCGCCGCCGGGCTCTGGCCGATTCTGCCAGGGGGAATCGGGCACCTCCGTCCAGTTCTCATACCACGCTGCCGGGCGCTGACCGGAATGAGTGTTGTTGTCGGTCAAGGTTTTTCCCTTCGCTGGGGCGGAATTACGGCGGGTGCCGCCGCGTCCGGTTCGGCCCGGCGAAGCCGGGCGTTCGTATGGAGCTTGACCGATCGCGGCATTGACAGTCAATAGTGACTGTGAAATTCTCGGGCGTCGATGGCCGAACACAGCGAAAGGCCGGCATTGACCACACGCGACGCACAGAAGCGAGCCACCCGAGCTCGCATCCTCGACGTGGCAACCCAGCTATTGGTCGAGCGCGGCTACTCGGCCCTGACCACGGTCGCTGTCCAGCACGCGGCCGGTCTCAGCCGCGGCGCGCTTCTGCACCACTTCCCGACCATCCATGATCTGTCGAAAGCGCTGATCGCCAATCTGGTCGAGCTGAACGAGCAGGCGGCGCGCACCGCCGCAGCACGGCTCGGGGACTCCGCCGACCCGGTGCAACGCACGTTGACGGCACTGCACGAGACGATGACGCGACCGCCCGCGCAGGCGGAGTTCGAGTTGTGGGCGGCCGCGCGCACCGACCCCGACTTGGCGGTGGTGCTGCTCGCGGCCGAGCGCGCGGCGGGCCGCGATCTGTTCCACGTTGTCGATGATCTGTTCGGCCCGCTGATCACCACACACCCGCGGTATCCGGTGGTCCGCGACCTCACCATCACGATGCTGCGCGGCACAGCGATCGCCAGGGTGCTGCACACCTCCGACAAATCGGTCGAAACGACGCTGCGGCATTGGGCCGACGCCATCCGCGTGCTGCTTGCCTTCGACGCCGCGCCCTCGGCTGCGGACGGCCGGGATCGATCGGGCGGTGTCGGCGGGAGGCGTTAGATCGGTACTTGCCTGCCCATCGGCCTACATCAGTAGCAACGGAACGGTATTGATGATGGTGTGGGCCGCCACCAACGCCCACACATTGCGATACCGAGCCCAGAGGTAACCGGCGAACAGCGCGTAGGTGCCTTGGAATGCCACGATGGCTCCCAATGTGAGCGGCAATCCGCTCAATGCGGCCGAACCCTGTCCGTGTGTCGGGAGGTGCAGCCAGGCAAACAGCAACGCGGCGAGCACGATTGCCGGCCAGCGGCCGAGCAGCGCTTCCAGCCGGGTCTGCAGCATGACGCGGTAGAACACTTCCTCGCCAATATTGGCGGTCAACACGGTCACCGTGGCGCCGATGACCAGCACCACCGGATCCGGATAATCCTCCGCACTCGGGAGCGGACCGGAGAACGGCCCGACCGAACTGAGGTAGCCGAAGATCAGCAGCGCGGGAATCGGTGCGAGCCAGCGCCACCCGCGGCGCGGCCACCACACGTGCTGTTCCCGAGGTGGCGCCGATATGTCATGCGCCCAGCGGAATGCCCGGAATGCGAGCCAGGGCAGGATCAGAAAGAATATCGGCTTGCCGAGGGCCCATAGGGTTTGGACGACATCACTCGACGTCCCCACGACGATAAGCGCGAACAACACCATCGGGATCAGCACCGCCACCGAGGCGATCACCGCGGTCTCCCTGACCAGCACCCGCCGGTCTCCGATGACCTCGGGCGCGAGCACGGCCGCGCGCGGCGGCACCAGTCGCACCAGCAGCAACCCCGCGGCGACCGGCAACAACGCACCCGCCAGCGGCAGTCGATCATCGGAGTCCGTGGACGGGACGATCGAGTCGTGACCGCTGACGAGCAGGCCGACCACAGCACCGACGAATACCGCCAGCCCACCTGCGAGAACCAGGCCACCCCTGGTTTGTGCGCCCCGGCGCAGGGCGGACAAACCGGCCGCTGTGGTGTCGGCATTGCGAACGTCGAGCCTGGGCAACGGAGCGGTCTCCTTCGAAGCACTGAATCGGTTGCGATCCAGCTTCGGCGACACCGACTCCGAGCCACAACCTCCTAAAGGAGGACCCGCTTGCGCCGCGACACGTTTCTGGAAGCGGAAGAGGCCGTGTGCCCGTCATGATCGCAGCGACGGAAATCGGAGGAAATATGGGTGTGCGACGGTGGGGACTGGGGCTGCTCGTTGCAGCCGGATTACTCAATGTGGTGCCGATGCTCGGCGCGGTATCGACGCAGTGGGCCCGCTCGGCATATGGCATCGATGCGGTGAGCAGTGATGTCGAGGTGTTGCTGCGGCATCGGGGGGTGCTGTTCGGGATAGTGGGCGTCGGATTGCTCGTCGCCGCTTTTCGGCCGCATCTGCGCAACGCCGCGGTGACGGCGAATGCGACGAGTTTCGCGGGCTTCATCATTCTGGTGCTGGCCCAGCCTTCGGGAAACTCGTCGCTCGTGCGGATCGCGTGGTTCGATGTCGCGGGATTGATCGCGCTCGCCGTCGGGTTCGCGCTCGTGACGCGCAAGGCGTCCGATCCTGCATCGATCCGGGTGGCGGCGTCGTGATGAGGACCGCAACCGTCGTCGCTATCGGTGTGATGTTCTGTGCCATGGGCGTGTTCGCGCTGATCGCTCCGGCCGCGCTGGCCCGGCCGTTCGGCATCCGAGTCCAGACGCCGCAGAGCCGTTCCGAAATCCGGGCCGTATACGGCGGATTCGGCATCGCGGTGGCGGCCATGCTGTGGTGGGCGGCCGCGGGCAGCACCGACCGCCACGCCGGAATCGTGATTGCTGTCGGTATCGCGTTGGCGGGCATGGCCTGCGGCCGGTTGGTGTCGCGGCTACTCGACACCGCGACACCGTTCTATCCGATCTGGTTCTATTTCTGCGTCGAAGCGGTCGGTGCGGGATTGTTGATCGCGATCGCATGAGGCGTTCCCGCGGTGCGATCATGACGCGTATGACTCCGACGATCTGGCTGTGGCCCGGGCAAGCCGCGTACCTCGGACCGTCCTTTCATCTCGACGCACACACCACTGCCGTGGATTGTTTCGCCATAGGGGTGGATGCTCCGTTCACGCTGCACGCGTCGGAATGCGGTGAACGCCACGTCTGCAGCGCGTTGATCCCCGCACGGACCAGGCATCAGATCGTCTCCGGGGATGGTCGAATGCTGTTCTTGTATCTCGACCCCGGCGCGGCACGCGGTCGAAACCTCCGCGCCGCGATGCTCGACCAGTCACCGAGCATCTGTTTCCACCATCGCGCCGAGTCTGCGATCCGCGGTTATCTGCGTGACTCGCAGGCGCCGGATTCCGGGCCGCTGCTCGAACGTGTGCTCGGTGCACCGGAACCTCCGGTCATCGACGGACGCATCCGCGCCGCCATGCTCACGATCAGAGATCAACCGGCCCGCAATCCCACCGCGGGCGAACTCGCCGCCGCGGCGGGGCTATCCACCTCCCGATTTCTGCATCTCTTCTCGGTACACGCGGGCACCAGTTTCCGCCGATACCGCGTGTGGGCACGAATGCTGTACGTCGCCACTGCCGTAGGCAAAGGGATGGACCTCACCCGGGCCGCCACCGAGGCCGGGTTCGCTTCCCCCAGCCACTTCAGCGACACATTTCACGCGATCTTCGGCCTGACCGCGACCGCCGTGATCGCCAGCGGCGTGCACATCGTCGCCGCGGACTCGTGAACGAAATCGCCACTATGCCTGCACATCCCGAGCCGGCGGACCCGCCGCACGGTCAGGGGGATAGCGAGCATTGTCGACTACCGCAACCAGTGGCGCCGGATCCACGAAACCGCCGCTGCCACTGAAGAACAAGCGCACGACACCCCGCGAGCGGTATCTGCTCGCGGGGTGCCGTATGAGGCATGGACGACCGGCCCGTCGGCCGGTCGTCGCGCCGTGATCAGGCGAGGTCGAACCGGTCCAGGTTCATCACCTTGGTCCACGCGGCGACGAAGTCCTCGACGAACTTCTGCTTCGCATCGTCGGTCGCGTAGACCTCTGCGAGAGCGCGCAGCTGCGAATTCGACCCGAAGACCAGGTCGGCGCGGCTACCTGTCCACTTGACCTCGCCGCTGTTGCGATCCTTGCCCTCGTAGGTCCCGTCGTCGGGTGACGTCGGCTCCCACTTCGTGCTCATGTCGAGCAGGTTCACGAAGAAGTCGTTGGTCAACGACTCGGGGGTCGCGGTGAACACGCCCAGCGGCGACTGCTTGTAGTTCGCGCCGAGCACGCGCAGGCCGCCGACGAGGACGGTCATTTCCGGACCGCTCAGGGTCAGCAAGTTCGCCTTGTCGATCAGCAGGTACTCGGCCGGGAGCCTACTGGCCTTGCCGAGGTAGTTGCGGAAGCCGTCCGCATTCGGCTCCAGCGCCGAGAAGGACTCCACATCGGTCTGCTCCTGCGTGGTGTCCGTGCGTCCCGGCGTGAACGGCACCTCGACGTCGTGGCCGGCGTTCCTGGCGGCCTGCTCGACGGCCACGGACCCGGCGAGCACGACGAGATCGGCGAACGACACCCGCGTGTTCCCGGTTTGTGCCGCGTTGAAGGACTCCTGGATCCCCTCCAGGGTCCGCACCACCTGTGCGAGCTCGTCGGGGTTGTTGACCTCCCACCCGCTCTGCGGCTGGAGGCGGATACGTCCGCCGTTCGCGCCGCCACGCTTGTCACTGCCGCGGAACGACGCCGCCGCCGCCCACGCGGTCGAAACAAGCTGCGAGACAGACAGACCCGACGACAGGATCTGGCTCCGGAGGGCGGCGATGTCGGCTGCCCCGATGAGATCGTGCGTCACCGCGGGGACAGGGTCCTGCCACAGCAGCACCTCCTGCGGGACCAGCGGCCCGAGGTAGCGGACGATCGGCCCCATATCGCGGTGGGTCAGCTTGTACCAGGCCTTGGCGAACTCGTCCGCGAGCTCGTCGGGGTGGTCGAGCCAACGCCGGGTGATCTGCTCGTAGACGGGGTCGACCCGCAGCGAGAGGTCCGTTGTCAGCATCACCGGGGTGTGGCTCTTCGACGGGTCGTGGGCGTCGGCCACGGTGCCCGCCCCGGCGCCGTCCTTGGGGATGTACTGCCACGCGCCGGCGGGGCTCTTGGTCTTCTCCCACTCGTAGCCGTAGAGGGTTTCGAGGAAGCTGTTGTCCCACTTGGTCGGTGTAGGCGTCCAAGTGCCCTCCAGACCACTGGTGATCGCGTCCTTGCCGACACCGGTGCCGAAGGAGCTCTTCCAGCCGAGGCCCTGTTCTTCCAGGGGAGCGGCCTCCGGCTCGGGGCCGACGAGGTCGGCATCGCCCGCACCGTGCGTCTTGCCGAAGGTGTGGCCGCCGACGATGAGCGCCGCCGTCTCGACATCGTTCATGGCCATGCGACGGAACGTCTCACGGATGTCGGTGGCCGCGAGGAGCGGGTCCGGGTTGCCGTTGGGCCCCTCCGGGTTCACGTAGATCAGGCCCATCTGGACTGCGGCGAGGGGGTTCTCGAGATCCCGGGTGCCGGTGTACCGCTCGTCGTCGAGCCAGGTGTGCTCAGGACCCCAGTAGACGTCCTCCTCTGGCTCCCACTGGTCGACGCGGCCGCCGCCGAAGCCGAAGGTGTCGAAGCCCATCGACTCCAGTGCAACATTGCCCGCGTAGACGATCAGGTCGGCCCAGGAGAGCTTCTTGCCGTACTTCTGTTTGACCGGCCACAGCAGGCGGCGCGCTTTGTCGAGGCTGGCGTTGTCGGGCCAGCTGTTGAGCGGCGCGAACCGCTGCATGCCTGCGCCCGCTCCACCGCGACCGTCGTTGATGCGGTAGGTGCCTGCGGCATGCCAGGCCATCCGAATGAACAACGGGCCGTAGTGGCCGTAGTCGGCGGGCCACCACTCTTGCGAGGTTGTCATCACCTCCTCGATGTCCTGCTTCACCGCGGCCAGATCGAGGGTCTTGAATTCCGCGGCATAGTCGAAGTCCTCGCCCATGGGATTGGCCACGGCGGGGTTCTTCTGGAGGATTCTCAGGTTGAGCTGGTTGGGCCACCAGTCACGGTTGCTGCCGCCCTCGCTCGGATACTTGAGGCGACCTGACGTGACGGGGCAACCACTCTCGGCGGGTTCGGTTTGCGCCTCTCCGATGGGCGGGTGTTCCTGGGGCACGGCAATTCCTTTCGGGAGTGAGTGAATCGGGCTGTGATCACTGGGGTGTTCGTGACGTCTGTTTTGCGGAGCAGTCGGGGCACAGGCCCCAATAGATGACCTCGGCCTCATCGAGGACGAAACCGTTGTGGTCCGAGGCGGTCAGGCAGGGCGCCTCGCCGACGGCGCAGTCGACGTCGGTGATGACGCCGCACGACCGGCACACGAGGTGATGGTGGTTGTCACCGACGCGCGTTTCGTAGCGCGCCACCGTGCCCATCGGCTGGATGCGCCGCAGCAGACCTGCGGCGGTCAGTGCCCGCAGCACGTCGTACACGGCCTGATGGGACACCGCACCGAGGGTCTCGCGCACTCGACCGAGGATCGAGTCCGTGTCGGAGTGCGGATGGTTGTGCACCGCGGTCAGCACCGCCAGCCGCGGCGCCGTCACGCGCAGAGCGGCCCCGCGCAGCATGCGCTCGAAATCCGATTTGGTGGACACATTCCGAAGTATTACTCATTCAAGTATTGGCCGGGGGTGATTCGGGGAAAGTTTTTTTCCGAAACAGGGCGGTGGCTCGTCCAGCGGGCGAGCGGTGATCGCCGCGGTCGGCGGGTTGGTCGGCGCGGAGCGGGGACGCCGGGGTAGCCGCCGCGCGAACAGCGAAAACATCGTAGTCTTCGGTCGTGATGGAGCACGGCTTGTCAGGAGCATCCCGGTGGAACTGCGAGACATAGAGATCTTTCTGACGCTGGCCGAAGAGCTGCATTTCGGGAGAACCGCTTGGCGGCTACATATCTCGCAGGCCCGCGTCAGTCAGTCGATCAAGAGTCAGGAACGTCGGATCGGCGGTCGCCTGGTCGACCGGTCCAACCCCCGCAACGTCCAGCTCACGCTGCTCGGCCGCCAACTGCTTGCCGAACTGCAGCCGGCCTATCACGGCGTCGTTCAGGCGATCGAACACGCCCGCCAGGCCGCCAGGGGCATTTCCGGTGTGCTGCGCGTTGCCATGATCGGCTACAACCCCTATGACTACCAGCCGTTCTGGGATGTTTTCCGCAGCAGGCACCCGTCTTGGGAGCTGCAGATCCGCAGCAGCGAGTTCAGCGATCAGTTCGGACCGCTGCATCGCGACGAAGCCGACATCATCATCGCGTGGTTGCCCGTCGAAGAACCGGGCGTGACCGTCGGGCCGATCATCTCTGTGGAGCCGATGGTGGCAGTGATGCCCGACCATCACGAACTAGCGGGTGAGAAATGGGTGTCACTCGAGGTTTTCGGCGACCGTGGCGTGCTCGAACCCAGCGCACCGCTGCCCGACTACTGGGAGGACGCCGTCAGCCCCTTCCAGACTCCTTCGGGCAGGCCCATCCACCGTGTCGCCCCGATCTCGACGCTCGAAGACATCCTGACCACCGCCAGCACCGGCGGTATTCTCACCAGCGGCATGAGCCATATCGCCCGCTATTACAACCGCCCTGGCATCACCTATCTACCCATCACCGATTCCGTTTTGGTGCGATGGGCGCCGGTCTGGCGCAGCGATAGAGAAACCGAGCAGGTCCGTGCCTTTGCCCGAGTCATCCGGGAGCTGGGACAGCTCGATCAGGGCTGAACAGTCAGTGGACGACGTGATCGGCCCACGCCGGAGGCAGCGACCGGCTCGACACGTCAGCGATTTCGCGTAACCGCTCCGGTGGAATTCCTAAGCGGCTCAGTTGGATCAGACCCTGTGTCACCACCACGATATTGGCGCTGTGCGCCGAGAGCGCGGCCTCGTCGATGGCCCCCCCGCCGAGGCGGGCAGCGTCGTGCAGCCGCTCGGCGACGCCCTGCTCCATGGCTGTGGTGGTCCGGGTGCTGATGGCCGCGACCTCCGGGATGCGGGTGGCGAGCTGCGCGATGCTGTTGATCATCAGGCAGCCGCGCCGATCCGGGTGTGCGGCGCAGTCGTCGATGATCGCTTGAAAAAGCGTCTGCACCGCGGCGCGTGCCGAGCCGGGCGCGGACCCGATGACCTCGCGAACGAATCGGCCGCGACGCTCGCAGTAGCGTTCGAACGCCGCGAGGAACAAGCCTCGTTTGTTGCCGTAGGCGGCGTAGATGCTGCCGTTCCCGACGCCGGTCGCCCGCGAGACGTCCTCCACCGAGGTTTCGTCGAATCCTTGCGACCAGAACAACTCCGTGGCGGCGTCGAGCAGGTTCGATTCATCGAACTGCCTCGGCCTGCCCATGCGCTCACCGTACCAATCGGGGTGCGAGGCGGCCCACATCACTTGTTCTGGAGGCACCCCTCCATAATAATGGTTGACATGGCCCCTAATTTTGCAGAGCCGCCCCGTCGGCGCATCGGCATTCTGGTCTTCGATGGTGTCAAGATGCTCGATTTCGTCGGCCCGGCCGAGGTTTTCGTGGAGGCCAACCAGACGGTGCCCGGTTACGAGCTCGTCCTGATCTCGGCCGATGGCGAAAACGTGCAGACCTCGATCGGCGCGCGGATCGAGGTGAGCGGTGCGGCCGCCGACGCCGGTCGTTTCGACACCATCGTGATTCCCGGCAGCGAGCTGCCGCCGACGAAGTTCGTGACGCCCGAGGTGATTGCGGCGGCGCGGCACCTGTCCTGCAACACGCGGCGGCTGGCCTCGATCTGCAGTGGCGCTTTTGTCCTGGCCGACCTCGGCCTCTTCGATGGCAGACGTGCGACGACCCACTGGAAATTCGCCGCGGACCTCGCGCGGCGGTATCCCTCGGTGGTGGTGGAACCGGACGCGATCTTCGCGCGCGATGGCAACCTGTACAGCTCGGCCGGTGTCGCGGCGGGCGTCGACCTCGCGCTGGCACTCGTCGAAGAGGACTACGGCGCCGACATCGCCCGCCGGGTTGCCCAGTTGCTGGTGGTGTACATGCAGCGAGCCGGTGGACAATCGCAATTCTCCGCCTCGCTGAGTGGGCCGGTGCCGCGCAGCCCCGTTGTCCGCAAGGCCGTCGATCTGATCTGCGCAGACCCGGCCTTCCCGCATACGGTCCAGACTTTGGCCGACCATGCCCGGGTCAGCGTCCGGCACCTGACGCGGCTGTTCCGGGCTGAACTCGAACGATCGCCCGCCGAATACGTCGCTTTCATCCGATTCGGTGTCGCGAGGGATATGTTGCACGCCGGGCACACCGTCACTGCGGCCGCGATGGCCGCAGGCTACGGCAGTAGTGAAGCGTTGCGCCGCGCGTTTGTGGCCAGGCTCGGCATCTCGCCGCGCAAGTACCAGCAGCGTTTCCGTTCCACCGGCTCGGGCGCCGTTCTCGAATCGCCGGTCGCGGCCGCCGTGTCCTGATCGGGGGTTTTTGCGGCCCGTAGAGAGGGGCGCGGCCGGGAACGCTCAGCGGAAGCTAGTGCGGCACGACGCCATCCACATCGATCCGAGCGATCGAGAAAGGAACGCCATGTCCTTCGCGGCAACCATTGTTCTCGTGCACGGTGCTTTCGCCGATGCCTCCAGCTGGCATCCGGTCACCGCACGGCTGCTGGCCAGGGGGTACCGGGTCGTTGCTCCGCCGGTGTTCAACCGCAGCCTGTCGGCGGACGCTGCCTACATCAGGTCTTTCGTCGAGCAGATCGATGGTCCGGTGCTGCTGGCAGGGCACTCCTACGGCGGCGCGGTGATCACCGTCGCCGGGGTGGCCGACAACGTCGTCGGTCTCGTCTTCGTCTCGGGCTATGCGCTGGAAGAGGGCGAAAGTTTGGGGCAGCTGCAAGGCGGTTTCCCGGACTCGGAGCTGGCCGCCAACCTCGTCTACGCGTCCTATCCGACCGCCAACGGCGAGCCGGGAACCGACGTATCGGTCGACATCGAAGCCTTCGGCGACGTATTCGCTGCGGGCCTCGACACCGCGCGGGCGAAGGTGCTCGCAGTCTCCCAACGGCCGTTGTCGGCAATCGCCTTCAATGAACCCGCGTCGGTGGCAGCATGGAAGACCAAGCCCAGCTGGGGAATCGTGTCGAGCGCTGACCGCACCATCAACCCAGATGTCGAACGGTTCGGATACCAGCGGGCCGGGCTGCGATCGGTCGTCGAGATCGATGCACCGCACCTCGTCATGCAAACCCACCCCGACGAGGTTGTCACCGTCCTCACCGACGCGCTCGCCGAACTCGCGTGATCTTTCGAAACCGGCAGTACCACAACACATTCAATTCCTACCGGAAGGAACCACGATGACAGGAAACCCCTTGGGAATCGCGCTCGAGCAGGCAGCGCAAGAGTTCGTCGACGCGACCTCCCAGCCTCCGTTCCTCTACCAGTTGCCCCCGGAAGAAGGCCGCAAGGCTGTGGATTCGGTGCAGGACTCGGCGATCGACAAGCCGGAGATCGACGAGGAGTGGATCACCATCGAGGGCGGCCCGACCGGTTCGGTGCGGGCCAGGATCGTCAAGCCGCAGGGCGTCACCGAGACCCTGCCCGTGCTCATCTACACCCATGGCGCCGGTTGGGTGTTCGGTGACGCGCACACCCACGACCGCTTGGTTCGGGATCTCGCCGTCGGCGTACACGCGGCGGTGGTGTTCCCCGAATACGATCGCTCGCCGGAGGTGCGATACCCGGTGGCCAACGAGCAGTCCTACCGGGTCGCCCAGTGGGTCACCACCCACGGTGCCGAGAAGGCGCTCGACCCGTCCCGGATCGCGATCGCGGGTGATTCGGTCGGCGGCAATATGGCCATCGCGCTGACGCTGATGGCCAAGGAGCGCGGCGACATCTCGTTCGCCCAGCAGGTGCTGTTCTATCCGGTCACCGATGCCAACTTCGACACCGGCTCCTACCAGCGGTTCGCCGAAGGGTACTTCCTCACCCGTGAGGGCATGCGGTGGTTCTGGGATCAATACACCACCAGCGAGGCAGACCGGGCGCAGATCACCGCGTCGCCATTGCGAGCGACTACCGAGCAACTGTCGGGCCTGCCACCCGCACTGGTCATCACCGCCGAAGCAGACGTGCTGCGAGACGAGGGCGAGGCATTCGCGGGCAAGCTGCGCGCCGCAGGTGTCCCGGTGATCCAGGCCCGCTACGGGGGCATCATCCACGACTTCGTGATGGTCAACTCGATGCACGACACCTCCGCCGCCAAAGCCGCTGTCGCCCAAGCTGTTGCGGTGCTGCGGGCCGCCTTGCATCCAGCGTGACCCGCGCGATGACGCACATCGATCTACTCGAAGGAAAACATTCGTGAGTACCGAACCCGCGGCCGCGTCCGCGACACCGACCATCGTGCTCGTGCACGGCGCGTTCGCCGACTCCTCCAGCTGGAACGGTGTCGTCGGAAAGCTGCGCGCACAGGGATATTCCGTCATCGCCGCGGCCAACCCGCTGCGCGGCCTCGACAGCGACGCCGCCTATGTCGGCTCGGTCCTCGACGGCATCGAAGGGCCGTGTGTCCTGGTCGGCCATTCCTACGGCGGCAGCGTCATCACCGTTGCCGCCGCCGGGAAAGCGAGTGTGACAGCGCTCGTCTATATCGCCGCCTTCATTCCCGCGGAGGGCGAGAGCGCGCTGCAATTAACCGACAAATTCCCCGGCTCCACGCTCGCGCCGACCACCCGTCCGGCGCAGTACCCGCTGTCCGATGGGAGCCAGGGCACCGAACTCTATATCCGGCAGGAGGAATTCCCCGCACAGTTCGCCGCCGATGTCCCCGTCGCCACCGCCGAGTTGCTGGCCGCGACCCAGCGGCCCGTTGCTCTGGCCGCGCTACAAGAACCGGCAACCGCGGCAGCGTGGCGAACCATTTCCACGTTCGCCCTGCTCACCACCGAGGACAAGAACATCCCTGTGCAGGCGCAACGGTTTATGGCCGAGCGGGCTACCGCCCACACCGTCGAGGTCTCTGCCTCACATGCGGTCAGTGTCTCCCACCCGGGCGAGGTCAGTGATCTGATCGCGTTGGCGGCGAACAAGTAGACATACCTCCGTGGGTGCAAACCCCTTCCGGCTGGGGTCGGAAGGGGTTCTTGCGAGGCGAGTTCGCCGAATTGTCAAGATGGGGAATGGATCTCAGTGGCGAGCTCTCGCGGTTGCCCGTGCTGGGAGGTCGCCGACGGGGTGTGTAAGGTGTCCGACGTGCCAAGGCTGCTTCTCACGCGAAATCGGGTTGTCGACCTGCTTCGCGTCGTGGCCTGTGCGTGTTGCCGGTGACGCTGCATATCTTCCACCGCACCACGATGCCAGGAGCGCACTGTGACGACGTCCCTTCCGGTGAACCTCAAGCACACCAAGGACATCCATCCCGATATTGATTTTCCACTGCTCAGCGATCTCGTCCGTGCGGAACGACCACTGTGGACGCCGGACGAACTGCACGAGCTGACCAGCGCGGTGACACGCGAGCTGGCCGAACCGCTGCTGGGCATCGTGCGATTCGACTCTCGTCAGCGCTGGTGGACGCGGCTCGCGCTGACCATGGGCGTCGAACTGTGGCTGTTGTCCTGGACCACCGGACAGGGCACCGAACCACACGACCACGGCGGCGCATCCGGTTCCTTCACAGTATTGCGCGGCGAACTGCACGAGGAATTCGCGTTCCCGAACGACCGGGTGCGGACCGCCGAGCGGCGGGCGGGCGCCACTGTCGCGTTCGGGCCCAACAGGGCGCACCTGCTCCGCAACGTAGCGGGGGAGCAGACCGCGACGGTGCACGCGTATTCCCCACCCCTGCGGCCGATGCGCGAGTACCGCGCCCTGACGGATTTCGCGGGCGTATGAGCGCCGAGGAAATGCTCGCGCGAGCCCGTGAGCACCTGGTCCGTGTCGATCCGGAACAGGCCGAGGCGTTGCGAACGGCCGGAGCCTTCGTAGTGGACATCAGGCCGTTTGCGAATCGCTCCGCCGAGGGCGAGATCCCCGGCTCGGTGGTCGTCGAGCGGATCGTGCTCGAATGGCGTCTGGACCCACACGGCGAGCACCGCCTGCCCGGCCTCACCGAGGATTCCGCGGTGGTGATCCTGTGCAACGAGGGTTACGCCTCGAGTCTGGCCGCCCGCGACGCACGCGAGTTGGGGTTGCGAAACGCTACAGACCTCATCGGCGGGTTCCGTGCGTGGAAAGCGGCCGGATTGCCGGTGATTGCCGGAGGAACACCGGCTGTGCCATAGCGTCCAGACCCGGGGCTCGGTTGATGAGCCGCGTGTGATGGGTAGGCGGGTGCGGTGCGATCGCTCGCGTTCGGTACCTCTCTTCATTGATCGGCAGGCGGCAGGGTGACCGCGAAGCGGGCGCCGCCTTCGGCGCTCGCACCCACCTGGATCTCGCCGCCGTGACGCTGGACGACGTCGCGGACGATGGCGAGACCGAGTCCCGCGCCGCCGTCGTCGCGGCTGCGAGCCTCGTCGAGCCGGACGAACCGCTGGAAGATCCGGTCCCGATCGGACTCCGGCACACCGCTGCCATCGTCGCTGATCGCCAAAACCACCGTCCCGTCGGTGCGTGTCAGCGTGACGCGCACTGCGGTGGCGGCGTGGCGCTGCGCGTTGTCGACCAGGTTGGCCAGCACGCGGCTGAGCTGAATCCGGCTGCCCCGCACGGCGACACAGTCGTCGGGTATGTGCACCTGGACCGGGTGGCGGTCGCCGTTGCGGTGGGCCAATTCATCGCGAGCCAACGTGGCGAGGTCCACTTGGTCCCTGCGGGGTTGTTCGCCGGCGTCGAGGCGGGCCAGCAGCAGGAGATCGGCGGCGAGATGTTCCAGTCGCACGGAATCGGCGATCAGTCCATCCAATTCGAGTAGTTGCGGATGGGCCTGGGCGACCTCGAGTTGGGTGCGCAGGCTCGCGATGGGGCTGCGCAGCTCGTGTGCGGCGTCGGCGATGAAGCGGCGCTGGCGTTGCGCGGATTCCTCCAAAGCGGTCAGCGTGGTGTTGGTTGTGGTTGCGAGCCGGGCGATTTCGTCGTGCGAGGCGGGCACCGGCACCCGGCGGGAGAGGTCGCCGCCCATGATTTCGGCGAGTTCGCTCCTGATCGCCTCCACCGGGCGCAGAGCACGTCTGGTGACCAGCCAGGTCACGCCCGCGACGAGGGCGAGCAACGGAACCAGACCGATCGACATGGCACGGCTGACGCCGGCGACGGCGTTGTCGGCGATGGCGAGGGAAGCGCCGGCATAGATGGTGATGTGCTGTCCGCGCGGGATGTCGGCGTCGAGCGCGGCGACCCGGAAGTCGTGGCTTCCGGTGTCCTCGTGGGCCACCGGCAGTCGCATATCGCGGAATGCGATGGTGCCCGAGCCAGGTGCGGATACTGGCTCCGGCTCCTCGTCGTCTTCGTCGTCTTCGGACTCCGATTCGGCGGTAGGGGAGAATTCGGCCATGGGCCCGTGGCCGAGTAGATCGTCATCGGCCGCCAAGACCCGCCCGTCGGCCGAAACCACCTGCACCGGTTGACTGTCCGCGTCGGGCAGCTCCAGATTCGCGAAGTCGGTCCCGGCGGCGAGCTGGGCGGCGACGTGCCGTGCGGTCGACTCCGCCTGCAGACCTGCGCTGTCGACCAGGTTGTGCCGCAGCACCGCGAGCACCGCCAGCCCGGCGGCCACCAGGGCGATCGCGACGACGGCGGTGGCCATCGCGGTGGTGCGGGCGCGGACCGAACTCCACCACCGTGATCGGTCAGCCACGATCGGCCACCAAGCGGTATCCGGCGCCACGCACAGTGGTGATCGACCGACGCCCGAACGGCGCGTCGATCTTTCGCCGCAGCGTGCTGATGTACACCTCGACAATGTTGGGGTCGCCGTCGTAGGCGAAGTCCCAGACATGCTGGAGGATATCCGATTTCGACACTATCGCCCCGGCGTGCACGGCGAGGTACTCCAGGACCGCGAGCTCCTTCGCGGTCAATGTCACCTCCTGCGTCCCTCGTCGGCAGGTGTGGGTATTCGGGTCGACTGTCAGGTCGCCGACGCTCAACACCGGTGCGCCGCCGCGGGTTCTGCGGCGCAGCAGGGCCCGAATACGAGCCAGCAGCACCACATAGGAGAACGGCTTGCTGAGATAGTCGTCGGCGCCGGTGTCCAGCCCTTCCGCTTCGTCGTATTCGCCATCCTTCGCGGTGAGCATCAGCACCGGTGTCTCGTCGCCTGCGGCGCGCAGTTCGGCACACACTCGGTAACCGTTCATGCCGGGCAGCATGATGTCCAGGAGGACCAGGTCGTAGTCGCCGGTCCTCGCGCGATGTAGGCCGTCGATTCCGTTATGGACGACATCCACCGCAAAACCTTCTGCCGCAAGCCCCTTGGCCAAGGTCTCGGCCAGGCGCTGCTCGTCTTCCACGATCAGCAAACGCATGCGCACAGCCTGGCAGACCGTTCCTGAAACGGATTTCAGGTGCCTTCAGGCTGCCTTCAGCCACACCCTGCGATTGTGCTCATCAGCTTCGAGACAACCACTCTCACAGGAGGTTTCATCATGGATCCCATTCTTCGCCGCGTACTCGCAGGCCTGCGCTGGCTGCTCGTCGGCGCGGCGGTGGCGGCTCTCTTCGTCGGCGGCGCTGTGGCCATGAGTGCGAGCACCGATAGCCGGTGGCACGACAAGCACACTGTCGCTTTGTTCCCGCCGCACCACGACTGGGTGCTCACCGCGGCCCCGACGATCGACCGGCAGCAGGCCATCGACAAGGCGCTCGGGGTGGTGCCGGGCAGCACAGTGATCTCCGCAGAGCTCGACACCGACCAGGGCACCACGGCCTGGGAGGTCGAACTCAGAGCGCCCGACGGCATCGAGTACGAGGTGACGATCGACTCGAACACCGGCGCTGTGCTCGGCAGGGTGCAACAGGACTGACACACCGGGCGTTCGGAGCCGGCGATCCGGCTCCGAACGACAGGTATTCGCACCATCCACACGACTGAGTTAGGTTCCGGGAACATGCTTCTGAGCAAAATTTCTACAGTATCGACACTGGCCATCGCGGTCGTCGGCATCACGGCGGGAACGGCGAGCGCGGCTCCGCACACCACCGACAGCGGCGTAGTCAATTACACAACCACGGCTTCCGAAGACAACGCGGTCATACAGATCGATTCGGGTTCGATGGCGGTCGAGAACGGAACATTCGAAGTCCGAGCAGCCGACGGAACCGTTCTCGCGGGCACTCCGCTGGAGTTCCGCGTCGACGATTTCGTATTCCCCATTGCCGCCGTAATCGAGGAACGGACGGCAACGTTCACGCCGCAATTCGACATCGAGCATGCGAATTACCAGCCGGTTGCCCTCCCCTTCGAAGACCAGGCGCTGTGGCGAACGCCGTACGAACGTGAAGTCGCGGCCTTCACTCGGCTGAAGGACACCATTGCGACGGGTGCCGCCATCGGCACCACGGTCGGCGGTATCGGCGGCGGTATCGTCGGCTGTGTACTCGGTGGCATCGCTGGTGCGACTGTGGCCGCTGCCACCATCATCGGCATGTTCGGGCCGTTCATCCCCGCTGCCGCCGTCGGCTGTATCGGCGGCATCATTGCGGTGGGCGCACTCGGCACCCTCGCCGGTCAACTTCTCGTCACGGCCCCGATTGCCGTCGGTGCGATTGTCCAATACTTCACCACGGTGAATTCGCCTTTCCAGGCGAATGACCCGACCAGAGAAAATAGGTGATCCACCGCGTATGACCCGGATTTCCGGCGCTATGACCCGGGTCGTGACGGTCCGGCGCCAGTGCCGAGACCGTGTGTTGAGGGTCTCGGCACCGGCAGCGTGTCCTGGTAGGTGAGACTGGCCGTGACACCGCCGCCGCCATCGCGTGAAGCTTGGAGTGGGTGAGCAACCTGCCGATCGTCGGTGGGGTGCTCTCGGATGTAGTGCCGCGGACGTCCCGTCGGTTCGGCTTGCCCCTTTGGCTGGGCAGTAGACCGCCCAGCCACGTCACCCAGGCGCCGCAGGTTCGCGTTCATCGGGTTGGTCAGCCTGCATACACCCCGATAGCGGTACGGCGTCGTGCCAATATCCACGAAGGGTGGGCGGAATTGCTGCCATGAACTCTGTCTGCCCCGGACAGACACGCTGCCTGCCCAGGCCGCAATCGAAGGATCAGAGATGAGAGGAAGGCGATGCGATGAAGGACTTCAGGCAGCTCGATGCCCGTGGCGTGGCCCGCACCGTTCGTCCGCGCCTTCGCCGGGCTCGGCCAGAACGGTCTGCCTGCGCGCATCCGACCTTCGATCATCCGGAGACACCATGAAGAAGCAACCCGTCGAATGCCGCCTCCGGATCGGATCCGGAGCGCTGGCCCTCGCGTTCCGAGCGACCGTGGAGCAGGCTCGCAATTTCACTGCGGCACTGGCGAAATGGTCACCCGCACTACAGGTGACCATCGATAGCGACATCTCCGCCGTGCTGCCTGAGCTCCCTTGCTCGCGGCTGTGGGATTGAGTCAGCGACTCGATATGACCGCAGCCGCTTGCTCGCCGTGGACGAGTCCGCCCTGCACCGCGACACTCAGGGCATCACGGCAGCGAGTCCGGCCGCAACTGAGCGAGTTCTCGCTCGATACACAGCGCTGCCGTGTAATGGCCGTCGGAACGTAGATCGGCAATCCGTTGCTGAATGGCCGCGATTCCGCACTCCATGGCGACATCGACCAGACTGACTCTGCCCTGGGTGTTCAGGCCAGGCCGATTTCTGGTCGCTGCGCTCTTCGCGCCGATGCGATCTACCGCAATGCCACACGGGCGAACGGGCCTTGTTTGCACCGGTTGTTCGGTCATCTGAGGTACTTCCTGAATGATCAAAAGTGCGGGTGGATAGTTGCCACACGGCCTGTGGGCTGCGTCGGTCGGCATAATGAGCATGGCCGAGCGGCCGACGTTGCGCATCGGTAGCTCGCCGTATGTGTTCCCTCTGTATTGCGTAGGTAGTCGATGGCAAGACCCGCGGGCGGCCGCGCCAAGAGGCCCGAATGGATTACCCGGCCCGCCGGGTCGCCGAGCCGCAGGTCACTGCTCGCAATGACGGTTCTTGTGGCCGACGACGTGGCTACGGCCGAACGATAAGGGCCCCCGGATGGGTGGGTATACGTACGTATCTCATCGGAGCGCGATGCCGTCATTCTCCCGGCGGCGGGCTGCGGAAATACCACTATCGCCGCACAGGGAGGCGGATCCATCAAACGGTTGGCACACAATTGTCGTCGATTATTCAACTTGTTATTCGACCGGCCCCGGAATCGTCAGCACCGCGGTGGAAACCAGCTCTTCGGTGCGGGAGGTGTCCTTGAGGTCCACGCCGG
Organism: Nocardia sp. NBC_01009; assembly: GCF_045208035.1. Taxonomy (NCBI): domain Bacteria; kingdom Bacillati; phylum Actinomycetota; class Actinomycetes; order Mycobacteriales; family Nocardiaceae; genus Nocardia; species Nocardia sp. NBC_01009. The sequence continues at coordinate 4,302,243 of NZ_CP108695.1, forward strand.
ATCTGCCCAGCTTCCGTGCGCCGGAGATCAAGCTGGACACCACCTTTGCCGCCTGGTGGTAGCCGAGGCCTTCGGGCGGATGAATATTGGAGATGCAGTTGCGATCGGCGTCGGTCCGGCCGGGCTTCGGCAGGTGGGTGAGGTAGATGCCGAGGCTGTCGGCCACCGAGAGGCCCGGGCGTTCGCCGATGAGCACGACCAGGGTGCGCACGCCCATCGCGGTGGCGATGTGATCGCCGAGGGCGACGCGGGCTTGGGTGGCAATGACCGGAGGCGCGATCGAATAGCTGCCGGCGAGTTCTTCCGCGAGGGCGGCAAGTAGCGGTGCGCCGTGGTCCATGAGTGCGCGTGGGGACAGTCCGTCGCCGAGGACGAAGCCGAGGTCGGCGCCGGTGTGGGGGACAGCGGTCAGGTCGGCGGGGAGTCGGCCGAGGTCGGGGCGGCGCAGGTATTCAGGTCGGGAGGTGGCCCGGCTGCGGACGGTCACGGGGGTGCCGAGGCCGACCGCTTCGACCCGAGTTGCCAAGGCGGACACGTCGAGTGGCAGGTGCACCGCGTCGCGGGCCGCGGCATGGGCCGAGCGGAATTCGAGCACACTCGCGGTCGGCAGCGCATCGCCAACCCGGCCCAAACCGATCCTGGACTGGGTGCTCGGACGCAGCGTGTCCCAGAAGTCTTGTGGCGCTAGGTGTCTGCGCTCGATGCTCATAGCGCTCCGGTCAATTCGCGCAGCGGGGAGGAGGCGATTTCCACCGGAAGGATCCGGCCCGCCGCATCGGCCATGCCGAGTCCTTGCAGCCACGTCTCGAACTCCGGTGCGGCCCGCAGGCCTAGTACCCGCCGCGCGTACAGCGCGTCGTGGAAGCTGAGGCTCTGGTAGCCGAGCATCACGTCGTCGGCGCCGGGCACCGCGATGACGAACGCCGCTCCGGCCGCACCCAGGAGGGTGAGCAGGGTGTCCATATCGTCTTGGTCGGCTTCGGCGTGGTTGGTGTAGCAGACGTCGACGCCCATGGGCAGGCCGAGCAATTTGCCGCAGAAGTGGTCTTCGAGACCGGCGCGGATGATCTGTTTGCCGTCATAGAGATATTCGGGGCCGATGAAGCCGACGACCGTATTCACCAAGAGCGGCTGCAGGTCTCTTGCCACCGCGTAGGCGCGGGCCTCCAGGGTCTGCTGGTCGACGGGTTTGCCGCCAGTGCCCAGGTGCGCGCCCGCCGACAACGCCGATCCCTGCCCGGTTTCCAGGTACATCACGTTGTCGCCGACGGTGCCGCGATGCAGCGATCGCCCCGCTTCGTTGCCTTCGCGCAGCAGCGAGATGTTCACCCCGAAGCCGGTATTCGCGCCTTCGGTGCCCGCGATGGATTGGAAGACCAGATCCACCGGAACGCCCTGCTCGATCAGCTCGATCGTGGTGGTCACATGCGAGAGCACACACGACTGGGTCGGAATGGCGAAGCGCTGGCGGATCTCGTCGAGCAGGTGCAGCAGATCCGCGGTGGCGTGCGGCGAATCGGTCGCCGGATTGATACCGATCACGGCGTCGCCGCAGCCGAGCAGTAGGCCATCGAGGGTCGCGGCGGCGATACCGCGCGGGTCGTCGGTCGGATGGTTGGGCTGCAAGCGGGTGCTCAGTCGCCCGGGCAGCCCGATCGTCGTGCGGAAGCCCGCCGTCACCTCGGCGGCGCGGGCGACCGCGATGAGGTCCTGATTGCGCATGATCTTGCTGACCGCGGCCACCATTTCCGGTGTCAGCCCCGGGGACACCGCACGCAGCCTGGTGGCGGCGTCATCGCGGGCCGATGTCTCCATCAGCCAGTCCCGCAGGCCACCGACGGTCAGATGCGAGATCGCTTGGAAGGCAACGCGATCGTGCGAGTCGATGATCAGCCGGGTGACCTCGTCGTCTTCGTAGGGCACCAAGAGTTCGCGGAGGAACCACTCGAGCGGCACCTCGGCCAGCGCCCACTGCGCGGCCGCCCGCTCGGCGTCGGATGCCGCCGCGCAGCCGGCCAATTCGTCGCCGCCACGCCGGGGCGTCGCCTTGGCCATCAATTCGACAAGGCCGTCGAAGGTGTAGTTGGTGCCGCCGATCTGCTGGTGATAGATCGTCATTCGAGCTCCTCCTCCGCCTTGGCCAGGGCGGCGAACTCCTCGTCGGGCGAGTTGGCGACCAGGTGATGGCGACTGTAGAGGCCGAAGTAGGCCATGAACCCGGCGAAGGCGAGCAGGGTCCAGCTCGCGGCCGTGCGGTCGACGAGGAAGGTGGCGATGACGGCGGCGCAGGCGATCACGAGGGCGAAGGCCGTGGTGAGAATGCCGCCCGGGGTGCGGTAGGGCCGCGGCATGTTCGGCTCCCGGACGCGCAGCACGATATGGCTGATCATCATGAGCACGTAGCTCACCGCCGCGCCGAAGACGGCCATGTTCAGCAGCATCGCGCCCTCACCGGTCAGCGAGAGTGCGAATCCGATGATGCCGGGCACGATCAGCGCGAGCATCGGCGCTTTGCGCGCGTTGGTGACCGACAGGCTCGTCGGCAGGTATCCGGCCCGCGAGAGCGCGAAGGTCTGGCGCGAGTAGGCGTAGACGATCGAGAAGAAGCTTGCGACCAATCCGGCCAGACCGATGTAGTTGACGAGCTTGGCGGCGCCGGAATCGCCGAGCGCCTCGACCAGCGGGTTGCCCGAGGTTGAAATCGCCTCGGCGCCGAGCGCGCCGGTGGCGAGGAAGAGCACGGCCGCGCCGGTGACGATCAGCACCAGCATGCTGATGATGATGCCCTTGGGCACGTTCTTCTCCGGCTCCCGCGCTTCTTCGGCAGCCAGCGGCACACCCTCGACGGCCAGGAAGAACCAGATCGCGAAGGGCACCGCGGCCCAGATCCCGAAGTATCCGAACGGCAGGAACGACGAGCTGCCCACCGCCGCGGGATCGGCCGGGATGTCGGTCAGCTTTCCCGCATCGAACAATCCCCACGCCGACACCGCGAAGACGGCCAAACCGACCAACGCGATCGCGGTGATGACGAACATCGCCTTGAGCGCCTCACCGGCACCGGTGAGGTGAATGCCGATGAACAACGCGTACACCGCCAGATAGACCCACCAGCCGTCGGTGATGCCGAACAGGTTCAGCGATTCGACATAGGCGCCGATGAACGTCGCGATGGCGGCGGGCGCGATGGCGTACTCGATGAGAACGGCTGCGCCGGTAGCGAAGCCGCCCCATGGCCCGAGCGCGCGCCGGGCGAAGGTGTAGCCGCCACCCGCGGCGGGCAACGCCGAGGACATCTCGGCCATGCCGAGCACCATGGCCAGGTACATGCCTGCGATTACCACGGTGGCGATGAGCAGTCCGCCGAAACCGCCTTGCGCCAAGCCGTTGTTCCAGCCGGCGTAGTCGCCGGAGATCACGTAGCTGATGCCGAGACCGGCGAGGAGTAACCAGCCCGCGGACCCCGACTTCAGGGTTCGCTTCGCGAGGTAGGCACTGTCCTCGGTGTGGAAGTCCTCGTGGGTGGGCTTATTGGTGGGGATCGCCATTGCGACCTCCTTCTTGCTGGATGAATCACAGGGTGTTCTGGGATGTTCCGCGGCCGGGAACAGGGCACGCATCGGCCGCTTCGGCGACGACCTGGGGTTGGGTTGGTGGTGCGGGACGCTCGCCGCGCTCCCAGCCCGCGCCGGTCACGGTGTCGACCGTGGCCAGCGCGAGCATTTCGGCTTGCTCGAAAACTCTTCCGCGACTGAGGAATCGGAACCCTTCCGGCGATTCCAGGCTGAATCCGGAACCACGTCCCGGCACGACGTCGAGGACGAGCTGGGTGTGCTGCCAGGCGGCGAACTGCGGGCCCGAGATCCACACCGGCGCGATATCGTCCGGTTCGGGCGCAGTGTCGGGCAGTTCGTCCACCAGCAACCGCAGATCGAGCAGTCCGAGCAGCACATCGCGGTCGCCGACCACGAATTCGCCTGCGGGATAGCACATCGGAGCCGAGCCGTCACAGCAGCCGCCGGACTGGTGCAGCATCAGCGGCCCGTGCCGACCGTGGAGGCGACGGAGCAGATCCATCGCCGCCGCGGTGGCACGCACCCGCCGGGGAATTGCCGCAGCGGCATCGACCATCAGAAGAAGCCTTGCGCCTTCGACGCGTAGCCGACCAAGAGGTTCTTCGTCTGCTGGTAGTGGTCGAGCATCATGTGGTGGTTCTCGCGGCCGATCCCGGACTGCTTGTAGCCGCCGAACGCCGCGTGCGCGGGGTACTGGTGGTAGGTGTTGGTCCACACCCGCCCGGCCTGGATGTCGCGGCCGGCCCGGTAGGCGACCGCGCCGTCGCGCGACCACACACCCGCGCCGAGTCCATAGAGGGTGTCGTTGGCGATCTTGATGGCGTCGTCGTAGTCGGCGAACGAGGTGACCGAGACGACGGGGCCGAAGATTTCTTCCTGGAAGATCCGCATCGCGTTGTGTCCCGCGAAGACCGTTGGCTGCACGTAGTAGCCGCCGGACAGGTCGCCGCCGAGGTCGGCGCGCTCGCCACCGGTCAGCAGTGTGGCGCCCTCGCCCTTGCCGATCTCGATGTAGGACAGGATCTTTTCGAGCTGATCGTTGCTGGCCTGCGCGCCGATCATGGTCTCGGTGTCGAGCGGATCGCCCTGCCGCACAGCCTTGGTGCGCACCACGGCCGAGGCCAGGAATTCGTCGTAGATATCGGCCTGGATAAGTGCGCGCGACGGGCAGGTGCAGACCTCGCCCTGATTGAGCGCGAACATGGTGAAGCCTTCCAGGGCCTTGTCCTGGTAGTCGTCATTCGCGGCGAGCACATCGGAGAAGAAGATGTTCGGGCTCTTGCCGCCGAGCTCCAGGGTGACCGGAATCAGATTCTGGGAGGCGTACTGCATGATCAGGCGGCCGGTGGTGGTCTCGCCGGTGAATGCGATCTTCTTGATCCGCGGGCTCGATGCCAGTGGTTTGCCCGCCTCGACGCCGAAGCCGTTGACGATATTGAGGACGCCGGGCGGCAGCAGATCGCCGATGAGGCTGATCAGGAACAGGATCGAGGCCGGGGTCTGCTCGGCGGGCTTGAGGACGACGGCATTACCCGCGGCGAGGGCGGGTGCGAGCTTCCAGGTGGCCATCAGAATCGGGAAGTTCCATGGAATGATCTGGCCGACGACGCCGAGCGGCTCGTGGAAGTGGTAGGCGATCGTGTCGACATCGATCTCCGACAGCGAGCCCTCCTGGGCGCGGATGGCGCCGGCGAAGTAGCGGAAGTGGTCGATCGCGAGCGGGATGTCGGCGGCCAGGGTTTCGCGGATCGGCTTGCCGTTGTCCCAGGTCTCCGCGAGGGCGATCGCCTCGAGGTGCTGTTCCATCCGGTCGGCGATCTTGTTGAGGATGATCGCGCGTTCGGCAACCGAGGTCTTGCCCCAGGCCGGCGCGGCGGCGTGGGCGGCATCGAGGGCGAGTTCGATGTCCTCGGCGGTGCCGCGGGCGACCTCGCAGAACGGCTGACCCGTGACCGGTGTCGGATTCTCGAAGTATTGCCCCTTGACGGGCGCTACCCATTCGCCGCCGATCCAGTTGTCGTAGCGGGCCTGGAACGACATAGCGGCGTCGGGCGTTCCTGGGCGGGCGAAGACGGTCATCGAATGCTCCTCGGTCTGGTGACATTTCCTGCGGCAGGTGTGACCCGGAACACTACGAGCGTCCATGTTGCACGACAGTTGCAAGAAACTGGTCAAATGCCCAATTTGTGGTCGAGTAGCGTCAGCTGGGACTTGACCTGGGCATACATCGAGGACTGGCGGTCGAGGGAAGCGAGGTAGGCGGTCCATGCCGCAACGTCGTCGCGCCCCTCGACCGAACTTGTCCACCGGCCGAGCAGCCTGCGATCACCCGCCGTCAGCAGAGCGGCACGCAGTCGACCACGCAACTCGGCGCGCAGCTCGGTGATGCCGGGCGCCAGCGAGCGGGGCAGGATCGGGCCCGGATAGGCGCGCAACGCCGCCGTCGTATCGCCGCGCGCGAGTGCCCGTCGGACCTCGTCGACATCGGTGTCGAGCTCCATCAGTAGTCGATACGGTCGCGAGCCGAGACCGTTGGCGCCCAACAGCTTTCGCACTCGGGACAGCTCCGCCCGCACCGTCACCGGATCCAGCTCCGATTCGTCGAGCAGCATCGCGAGGTGGTCGGCGCTCAGTCCCTCCGGGTGGTCGGCCAGCAGCAACAGGATCTCGGCATGCCGTTGCGACAAGCGGATGCGCTCACCGTCACGGGTCAGCGACGGACGGTCCGAGCCGAGCACCCGCAGTCGCGGCGTCGCCGCATCGAGCGGCTTGGGCGAGTTGAGCAGGTGCAGTCGCAGCTCGGATTCCGCGGCCAGCACAGTCGCCCTGATCAGCGACAATGCCTCCACCGCGGCGACGCGCGGGCCGCCGGTGATGTCGATGGCTCCGATGATTTGGCCGGTGAGCGGATCGTGCACGGGGGCGGCCGAGCAGCTCCACTCGTGCGCGACGCGGCTGAAGTGTTCTGCCCCGAAGATCTGCACGTGGTGATCGAGGGCGAGTGCGGTACCAGGGGCATTGGTGCCGACCCTGTCCTCGCTCCAGTCCGCGCCCTCCACGAAGTTCATCGCAAGGGCCCGGTCTTTGACCCTCGAATCGCCCTCGACCCAGAGCAATCGGCCCTCGGCGTCACTGATCGCCACGAGCAGTCCGGCCTCGGCGGCGTCTTCGACCAGCAGTTTTCGCACCACCGGCCGGATGAGTGCCGTCGGATGCGCGGCCCGATACCGCTGCAGTTCCAGACCGTCGAGGTCCACCGCATCGCCGAAGCCGTCCGGGTTCACACCGTTGTTGCGGCTGCGCCGCCAGGAATCGAGAACCACCGGACGTACCGAGTCGCCATCGGGGCGCGGCGTCGGCGGACGGTCGACGCCTTCGAGGAAGGAGCGGTGCGCGGACGACACTCGTTGCGCCAACTGCGTGAGGTCGTCATCCGGTCTGACGGCGACCCAGGGGTTGCCGCGCGCTGCTGTGTTCAATCGGTTTCCTTCGTGTTTGCTCGCAACCACTGTAACGCTGGTCACATATCGTTTATTCAGGGGTGACGGAGATGGGTCGGACCGATCCACGACGTATACGCAAGCCGCTTGTGAATCGCGGTGGCGGCACCGCCGAAGGTCGGCGGCCGCTAGGGTCGGACGGCGTGCTGCAACCGGACTATCCGATAGTGACCGAGCGACTCCTACTTCGACCGGCAACCGTCGCGGACATCGACGACATGCATGCGTATAAGTCTCGGCCCGAAGTCTGTCGGTATTTGCCGTATGAACCGATGTCGCGCGCCGAGGTGGCCGAGCGGGTCTCGGGGGTGTGGGCCAGAACTGAGCTCACCGAAGTCGGTCAGGCGCTGAATCTGTGCGTCGAGGAGGCGGCGTCCGGTCGGCTGCTCGGCGATGTCGTCTTGTTCTGGCGTGATGCCGAGAACCGCACCGGTGAGATCGGATTCGTGTTTTCGCCGGATGCGGCAGGACGCGGTTATGCCACCGAGTCGGCGAGCGTGCTCTTGCGATTGGGGTTCGAAGGGCTGTCGCTGCACCGTATTACCGCAAGGCTGGATGCGCGCAATCATGCCTCTGCCCGTGTTCTGGATCGGATCGGAAATGCGTCGCGAAGCTCTGCATGCGCAAGACCTGTGGTTCAAGAACGAGTGGAGCGATACTGCGGTCTACGCGATGCTGGACCATGAATGGGAGCGGACACCTCGGCTCCAAGGATCCTGACCGCTCCCATCCTGCCACCGGCACCTGGCTCTGCCTGCCGCGCGCGGTTGGCGGGTGTCTATAGCAGTTCGGCGTACATGGCGCCGTCGAGGACGCCGAACTCGATCTGGCGGGGGAACATCGTCGGATGACGAGTGGCCAAGTGGGCGTGGGTGGTTGCGATGACGGTGATCGCCCAGTCGTGCAGTTGTTCGGGCAGCTGTAGCAGGGTGCTGTCGGTGCAGCGAATGTAAGGGCGGGTCGGTTCGCCCGTTGGGGCCATTGGGTTGCCGAGGCCGACGTCGGCGACATCCACGATGAGTCCGGTGTGGCGTGGGGACGCGACTGTCGGCGGTTGCAGTTCGATCTCGTCCATGGCGCATGAGGATAGCCAGAAGTGAACTCGAGTCAGCTCGAATCGGCGGAGGTTCGTCGATATCGTGATAAATCGTTTCGGCACGTGGTGTGCGGCCCAATAGCCAAGCGCCGTAGCGTCGCCGAGGGCGGGCCAGGGCATCCAGGTGTCCGCGGGTTGACAGCTGCATTCGCAGTGTGGAGTTCGCAATACTGGATGTCGGTGTGGGAAGGTCGCCATATTGCTTTTGCAAGTACATCTGTCCTTGCAGGAGTACCGTACGCCACGGAAGGCGGGGTGTTCCATACCAAAAGAACACCGATCCCAATCCAACGGAGGTTCGGGTGGAGGCGTTGATCTATGGGTACTTGCGTGAAGATTTGGCCGATGGTCGCAGTGCAGAGCTAGAGGATGCAATGAGCACCCTCGCCCGCGAGGCGGGCCTCTGCTTCGCCGCAACGTTCCATGAATCGACTTCAGGTGACGGCACCGCGTTCGCCGAGCTCACGCAGGAGCTCAAGCGGGCCGACGCGCACCATGTGGTGGTGCCGTCGCTCGATCATTTTGCCGGCCAGACGATTCCGCGATGCGTACTGCTCGCGAAGCTCACCGGGGAAGCGGCGGCCAAGGTCTGGACCATCGAGGGCTGAACAACGACCGTTTCGGTAGTGCGCCTACCGGTCCCGCGGTCGATTCATCCGCCGAACAGCAGATACAACCCGGTGAAGGTGAATCCGACCATTGTCAGCATGAGGGCGAGCTGGCCGGTAGCGCGATGGGCGGGCGGTAGCAGGCGCAGGCAGCGGTCGTGGGCGGCAGTGACGCCGAGTACGTGACCGGTGAGGACGGCGAGCACCTTGGTGGTGGCGAGCACGGAGGGGTGGTTCGACAGCACGTAGTGCACGCGGTGGCCCGCGAGCCCGAGAAGGTTCCAGCCGCGCTGCCACGGATCTTCGAAGAGCAGCAGCGTGTTCTGACCTTTCTCGACAAGAAAGGTCAGGTAGTGCGCGATCACGTAGCCCGCGATGATCGGTGTGATGCTGTGGGCGAGCAGGCCGGGCAGCCGAGCCCGCTCGACGCGATCGAGACCGCCGGTCGCGCGGGCCGCCAGGCTGAAAACTGTTCCCACGAACAGGATTACGGTGAGCAGTCCGAGGGTGCGAATCATCGTGGCAACCACCACCGAATCGCCGCCGAGCGAGTCGCGGAGATTCCGCCAGGCGGGCAGCGCGGAGAGACTGTCGAAGGCAGTGGAACCCAACAGCGTCGCCGCAAGCGCTACGGACCCGGGCAGCACCGGGGTCCCGGCCAGGTTGTTCAGCGGTGCGCGCAAGACCAGAGCGCCCGACGGACGGCGGCGTCCCAGCGGGCCGAGTCGGGTCAGCAAACTGCTGTAGACCTCGAAAGGGTCGGCGCGCTCGGCCCACACCGTGCCGAAAAGAACAGTACCCGCGCCCGTGATCAGCACATACCCGAGCAGCCACCAGCCAACGGCTGCAACCGAACCGGGATCAGGTGTCGCAAGTTCCAGCCAGACGAAGGTGAACAATCCCAGCACCGCAGGCCGGCATCCCCACGACGACGGGTACCCGAAGAAGCCGTCTTCAGGACTGCGACCCGATATCCGACAGCCGAACCGGTGCACTGCCCGCACTGGTGAGATCACCTTCCAGACCGGCCCGAGCAGCAGTGACGCCAGCATCACCCCGACCCACAGGTAGATGTACACCACACCGGGGACCGGATTGCGGTGCGGCGAAGGCGAACCCGTTACCACGATCAGTCCGACCAAGCTCGCGGCACCAACGCTCGCCACCGCGATCAGTGCCCGAACCACCCGAGAATCGACCACGGACCCGACGATGGCGGGCAACAGCACGCCGGGTGAGTCCGGCTCCAGCCGGGGCCGCCGCCACACCACCAGCAGCACCGCGAACGAGAACGTCAGCGTCCACGCCGCGCCGATCAGTGCGTAGGACAATGGAATCGGCAGATCGGCGGCGCCGTCGATACCGTGCGCCAGCGGTGTCACTGGCGAATCAGCAGCGTGGTCACGGTCTTACCGGCATGGTGCAGTTCCACGTCGACACGACCGGGCACCATGACCGTGAATCGGAATTCCTGCCCGGCGCGAGGTTCGACGGGAAAGGTGTAGCCCGGCTCGGAGTGCACATGCAGTTCCTCGGTGGTGTCGCTGTCGACGCGAAGGACGATCAGCTGAAACACCCTCGCCTCGGTCCGCGTGTTCGTGGGGGTGACCGTCCCTCCGGCGATTCGCACCGCGATGCCGACCTCTGCGTCAGGGGGCACGGTCGGTGACGCTCGGTCCGGATCGGGAGTCGTCGAACAAGCGGCGACGATCGCCGACCCGGCAATGATCGCGGCGAGCATTCGTCCGGCGGCGCGCATCAGTTCTCCATAAGGTTGTAGGTGTTCAGGGCCGGGTGCCTTGAATGCCCAGGGCGGCGGGGTGTGGCTGATCAGTTCTTGCCGCTGGGTGGTTTCGAAGGAGTGGCCGCCCTGCCGTTCTGGACGCCTTGGCCGCCGATTGAAATCTGTGCGCGTAGTCGCTGTTTATGGAGATGCAGGCAGGGTCGTCCGCGGGGTCGGGTTGTGCGAACGGGAGGTCGGGCCCGGTGAAGGTCCGCGAAAAGGTTTGGGTCGGAATCGATGTCGGCAAGGCTGCCCACCACGTCTGCGTGGTCGATGGGGCGGGCAAGGTCGTGTTCTCGCAGAAGGTGGTCAACGGTCAGCCCGCGATCGATGCGTTGATCGCCCGGGTTCGAGCCAAGGCCGTCGAGGTCCTCTGGGCAGTGGACATGACCTCCGGCGCGGCGGGGCTGCTGCTGGCTTTGTTGTCGGCCACCGCGGATCCGGTGATGTATGTGCCTGGCCGGTTGGTCAACCGGATGGCCGGAGCGTTCACAGGTGAAGGAAAGACCGATGCCAAAGACGCCCGCACCATCGCCGAAACCGCCCGCATGCGTGGGGATCTGACACCGATCACCAGCCCCGATCAGATCGTGACCGATCTGAAGGTGCTCATCGCGCGCCGCGAGCGCCCCTGATCGCCCGGCTGGCAGCTCAGCTGCTCGACTTGGACCGCGAGATCAAAGCCCTCGACAAACAGCTCACCGAGCGATTCGGTGAGCATCCTCATGCCGCGGCCATCACCAGTGTGGACGGATTCGGCCCGATTCTGGGCGCGCAACTGCTGGCCGACGCCGGCGGTGACCTGCGGTCGGTCTTCGGCAGCGCGGGGCGGCTGGCCGCTTACGCCGGGCTGGCACCGGTGCCCCGCGACTCCGGCAAGATCACTGGAAACCTGCACCGCCCCAAGCGATATCACCGAGGCATGCGCAAAGTCTTCTACATGGCCGCGCTGTCGAGTATCCGCCGTGCCGATGGTCCCTCCCGCGCTTTCTACCAGAAGAAACGAGCCGAGGGGAAAGCCCACACCCAAGCACTCATCGCCCTGGCCCGCCGCCTTATCGACGTCATCTGGGCGCTCATCCGCGACAACCGCACCTTCACCATCGAGGCACCAGCCCCGATCAGCGCTGCGGCTTGACACCATCATTGAAACTCCTTCTCTTCCGAGCGGGATTCGATGTCGTCGTCGGTGTCCTTGCGGGCCTCGGAGCGGCGATCGCGCACCGCGATCACCACGATGACACCCACCAGCGCCAGCGCCGGCACGAACGCGGGGATGGCCAGCAGGACAGTATGATCGGCGAGAATCTCCACGCCGTGCTCGTACCTCACCGCAGCGCCCTCGGCGTCGACGAGTCGGTGTGTGCGGCAGGGCGGTAGGCGAGGTTGATGCGAGCCGCGCCCCATGACAACGCCCAAATGAGGGTGAGCGAGCACAGCAGCACGACCATCGACGCGGTCGTGAGCAGCCATGCCGGGTGGTCGAAAGATCGTTCTCGTTGCAGCACGGTGACTTCTGCGACGAACGGCCGGGTGAACTGGTCCAGCGCAGGAACCTCGGCCGCATCGATGCCGCGGTCGTGTGGCATGTAGATCGGCAGTGCGGTCAGTGTGCGGGCGTCGTGCACTCGAAGGATCGTCTTCCAGTTGCCGTAGGCCGGAACCGGTTTCGTGCTGACGTAGTGCCCGGGACCGACCTGCTGCAGCCGATCGACCACCAGTCCGCGACCGGGGCTCGCCGGGCCGATACCACCCTGCCAGGCGAGGATCTGCACCCACTCCGGATCCGCACTCACCAAATCGGCCGGGGACAACGTGACATCCGCGGTCACCGTCCGCCCGCCGTCCACCGGTTCGGCATCGCGCAATTGCACTGTCGCGGAGGCGTTCTCGGGGACTTCGGTCCGCAGACCGTTGGCGGTGGCCAGGGCGGCAATCGCCATGGCGCCGATGACGATGACGCGCCGCATCGAGGCTCCCGGCAACGGCTCGCCCCGCAAGACGAGGCCGAGCATCGCCCCGAGTGCGCCGCCCGCGATCCCGACCGGCACCGCCATCGCGAGCAGCTCCGGCCACATGGCGGCGGGCCAGGGATCGACGAACATTCTTCGCACCCACAAGGATTCGAGCCAGAGACCGGCGGTGGCGGCCACCAGCCCGGTCAGCGCACCCCACCACACGGGCTTGCGGATCAGCGGCAGCAACCCCATCGACTCCACCACCAGCGCGACGCCGAGGTACAGCGGGAACACATTGTGCGGAGCGCCGAGTACCGGTCCGACCAGCACCGCAACGGACCCGCGCACCACGAATGCGAACGCGACGACGACCAGTGCGCTACCGCGCCCGAGGGTGTAGCGCGCCGCGACCAGGGCGATCGTGCTCGCCGCGGCGATCAGCATCGGCTGGAAGACGAGGCGGAACTGCTCGACACCGAAGTCGAATTCGACCTGGTACACCGATAATCCGATCAGCAGTCCGCCGAAGACGAGGGCCCGTACCAGCCACCGCAACGGGCCATCGGTGCGTTCCGGATCGGGCCGGTCGAGGCGGCCTTCGAATTCGAGTAGCAGCACCGCGATCAGCGACAGTCCCGCCCCACCGATCAGCATCAGATGCGTCGGCCCCCAGAGGGTGACATCCTGGCCGAAGAGCCGATGCCAGATGTCGTCGAGCGGAAAGCCGATCAGGGCGTAGAGCCCCGCGCCCGCCATGAGCACGCCACCGACCGGCGCGTGCCAGTCACGGGTGATTCGGATGGCGGCCGGACCCGGCTTCTCGTCGAGCGGCAGGACGACGGCCGACATACCCGCGATGAACAGGAAGAACAACCCGACCAAGATGAAGTAGTGGGCCGGATTGGCCAGCGGACCTTGATCGCGGCCCTTGCCGATATGCAGGCTCACATCCCAGATGAACCCCAACAGCGCCGTGTTGATGGTGGCGATGAACAGCGCAAGCGGCAATGCCACCCAGCCGGGACGATTGGCGAGCCGCCCCAGCCTATCGGCCGTGGTTTTCAACCAGGTGATCCTGCGGGTGCGGTGGAGGTACGCGACCCAGAACGCCGCGACGGCGACCACCATTGCGGCCCCGGTCATCAACGCGACTTGATCCAGGGCGGCCCCGCCGCCTTCCGAACCACGCCCGAGTACCGCGAACTCTGGCACCATCGCTCGACGCTCTTCTCTGTAACTCGCAGTTCTCCTAACTTGCGAGTGCCCACGAATCCGACAGATATGCGCAAGATCGTGCACGGATTCGCGGTGGCAGACGGCGTCCATGATCGCCCGCCGACATAGGCGCGCCTGGCCACACGCGTGGACTCATTTGATGAGGCAACTAACTGTGGCGACCTCCCGGATGGAGGATCGGCACTGGGAGAACTCGGAGGCGCTGATGGAGTACCTGCCCATCGTGCCGGTGGGCCCCGACGCGTGGGTCGGCAGCGATACGGTTCGGTGCGCGATCGAGATCCGCGACGGCAGAGTCCGGAATCTGCGAATCCTTTCCTTCCAGGCCGCGACGCGTCCTATGTCTACCCGGTCGTCTGACCAATAGTCGCGAGGCTCGACCAAAAATTAGATCCCCAAGAATGGGAATTGCGCGGGTCGGTGGGTCGGCGTGGCCCGAGTACTCTCCCTACATCCGTCATGCTCGATGCCGCATCACAGGGGAGGCTACGCGGCGTTTCTTGATATCAGAGGACGCGGGTCGTTATTGATAGTGATCCGCCGGTTGCTCGGTGCAAGGGTTGTCTCGGTGTGCCGAATATTCTCGTTTCCATCTGCGGGGACAGTGTAAGGGACTCTCTACGTGAACCTTTCGATCATTCTGCTTTATCTGGCCGCGCTGCTCGGATTCGGTTGGTGGGGTAAACGCCGCGCCGGGAGCACTAGTGACTATCTCGTCGCAGGGCGCGGGCTCGGCGGTGTGCTGTACGTCGGCACGATGTGCGCTGTGGTCCTCGGCGGCGCGTCCACCGTCGGCGGTGTCGGGCTCGGCTACCGGTACGGCATCTCCGGTATGTGGCTGGTGGTGTCGATCGGCGTAGGCGTGCTCCTGCTGGGTCTGTTCTTCGCCGCTCGTATTCAACAGTTGCAGATATACACGGTTTCGGAAATGTTGAAGCTGCGCTACGGAATAGACCTGACGGCTGCGTCGGGCACTGTGATGATGGCATACACGCTCATGCTCACGGTGACATCGACGATTGCCTATGCAACGATCTTCACCGTTCTATTCGGCGCCGACCGAACCCTGTCCGTCGTTGTCGGTGGCGGCGTCGTCGTCGCCTATTCGGCGATGGGTGGCATGTGGTCTATTACGCTCACCGACATCGTGCAGTTCGCCATCAAAACGATCGGCGTCTTTTTTCTGCTGCTGCCGTTCGCATGGCATCGGGCGGGAGGCTACCACGGAATCCGAGAACGGCTGGGCCCGGTTGCATTTCACCCGACCACAATCGGTATCGGAACGATCATCACATTCTTCGTCGTGTACTGCCTCGGAATCCTTATAGGGCAGGATATCTGGCAGCGGGTTTTCACCGCGAAATCCCCCGGGGTCGCACGCTGGGGCGGCGTCGTGGCGGGAATCTACTGTCTGCTCTACGGTGTGGCAGGCGCTGCGATCGGCGTCGCGGCGTCCGCGGTGATTCCCGGTATCGCGGCAAAGGATGACGTATATGCCGAGATCGCACAGCAGAGTCTGCCGGTCGGGCTCAGCGGCATTGTGCTTGCCGCAGCGGTGGCAGCGATGATGTCGACATCGTCGGGCGCGCTGCTCGCGACTGCGACTGTCGCGCGTCGAGACATTCTGCCGACGTTCAGCCGGATTGCCGGGCGCGGCAGGAAAGAGCGGGAAGCCGCCACGGGAGACTCCGAACTCGACGGCAGCCGGCGCTATGTTATCGCGATCGGCGCGGTGGCTGTCGTACTCGCGGTATTGATCCACGATATTGTTTCCGCTCTGACCATTGCCTACGACATTTTGGTCGGCGGTCTACTCGTGCCGATCCTCGGCGGGTTGGTCTGGACACGGGCGACCGGGCTGGGTGCGATCGCCGCGATGGCTGCTGGAACCGTCGCCACGGTGTCGACCTTCTCGGTGATGGGCGATGTACTCGCGAACGAGCCTGTCTATATCGGACTGTCGAGCGCGTCGGTGGTGTTCGTGGTGGTGAGCCTGCTGACACCCCCGACACCCGTGAGCACAAGGGCGGCATGGCTTGCCCGAAGTCGGGGACAGGTCGGCGCTGCGCCACAGCAGGAAACCGAACTCGCCCGATGATCGAAAAGATTGTCGTCATCGATGATTTCATCTCGGCTCCAATATTGATCCAGTCGTTGGCTGCCCACGGCGTCACCGCGGAAGTGGAAGTGGTCGATGAGATCCCCGCAGGAAGGGGCATCATCGCTTTGCTCGTCGGTCCCGAGACGACAGTGCTCACGAACAAACATTTGGACCAACTGCCGGACTTGCGGGTTCTATCAGCCACCTCCGCCGGCGACGACCATCTACCGCTGCAGGCTGCCGGTGCACGCGGGCTGCGAGTCACGCGCGCCGCCGGCTATTGCACTGAAGAGGTCGCCGACCATGCCCTAGCGAGTATTCTCGGGCTCCTCCGCTCGACGGCCGCACTCGATGCCATGGTGCGCACTGGCAGATGGGACGTCACGGCGGCACCTCCACGCCGTATTGCCGGAACAGTGTTGGGCATATACGGACTGGGTCGCGTCGGCACCGCCTTGGCTGCCCGGGCCCGCGCACTGGGGATGACGGTGTTGGCGTGCGGTCGCTCGCTCAGTAACAGCGGCGAACTGGCCGCCTCGGGGGTGAATGCAGTCGAATTGCCGGAACTGCTGCAGCGCTCCGACGTTCTGAGCCTGCATGTTCCACTCACGGACCAGACCCGCGGCCTCATTGACGCGGCTGCACTGGCAGCGATGCCACCCGGCTCTTATCTGGTGAACGTCGCACGCGGCGAACTGATCGACAGCGCTGCGCTCGGCGCCGCACTGCGTAGCGGCCACTTGGCAGGCGCGGCAATCGACGTGCTCCCGCAGGAGCCACCGGCGCCGAACGACCCGATTCTGACGTTCCCCAACCTGGTGATCACCCCGCACGCCGCGTGGTATTCACCGGAGGCCAGCGCCGCTCTCGCTCGACATGTAGCAGCCGACGTCGCTGCAGTGCTGGCAGAACCTCCCTTCGTCGATGGGCGACGCGGCTCCCGCTAGGGTCCGGCAGGTCGATCTGATCGGTGACGCGGTCGCCTACGATCGTCGCGGATCGGATATCCCGACGGGCGGCGCGGATGTCGTGGGCAATACATCTCGGGACGACTGAAAGAGGTTGCCGTGGTGGATGATCAGGAGTCGCGGGGCGGGCAGTCCGGCAGTGCGGCGGTGCGGCGGCGCCGGGTGTGCAGGGTGCTCGAGTCGGGCATCGCGCTTGTGGCGGGGCTGGTATTGGTCGTGGTCGGGGCGAATGTTCGGCTGTGGATGATGTCGTCCGGGCACAGGTTCGAGCCTGCGACGGCGCCAGCGGTTCCGGTGGTGATCGTGCCGGGGGCGAAGGTGGGGCCCGATGGTGCACCGATGGCGTATCTGCGTGGGCGGCTCGATGTCGCGATCGAGCTGTGGCGGGCCGGGAAAGCCCGCGAGATCCTGGTGTCCGGCGATGCGGCGGGCACCTCGGGGGACGAGGTTGCTTCGATGACGAGGTACCTCGTCGACCACGGAGTCGATCCGGCGCTGGTGCGTTCCGACGGGGAGGGGCTGTCGACGCGGGAGACGTGTGCACGAGCCGAACGGTTGTTCGATATCGACCGCGCGATCATCGTCACTCAGTATCGACATGTGCCACGGGCCGTCGCTTTGTGCCGTGCCGAAGGGATCGACGCCGACGGAGTGGCCGCGTACTGCGAGTGCAGGCGGATGACGGTGGTGCGTAACAATATCCGCGAGTGGCTGGCTGCTCCCAAGGCGGTAGTGGGCTTGATTCTGCGTTGATCAGGTCGGGTGCGGGGCCCAGTTGACCGGTCGACCGGATCTCGGTGCTCGACTGAAACGCCCGGTCAGCGGCTTCCAACTTTGGGGATAGCCACTATTGCGCCATTCGGGCGTGCGGGTGCTCTCGTGTTCGGTACGGGCTCGGCGAATTCTGCACAGTGAAATCTGTTGGGTCCCGCTCGATTTGCTGTGCAATGTAAAGCGCTGGACTCGGTAAATGATCTTGATTGCGGTGGAGATGCTCCATTGACTCGAGGTCGACGATTTGTGGCGTGCTGAGAATTCGGGCGTACGCTTCGGCCGGAAAACGCAGGTAGGACTGTTCTGCAGTCGCAACAAGAATGGAGGAAGGCCATGGCTACCGGGATCTTTACCTTCAGCAATGGCTACGGATACTCCGAGCAGATGGAAAGTCCGGACGAATATCAGACATATAACATAGTTATCGGCAATGGTTTGGTTGACAACCAGGCGAGGGGCACTGTCACGCTCAACTCCGAACCTGATTGTCGAGGAAACTCCGGCTATTTGCACTCACGCAGCAGCAAGTACCTCGGTGAGTCTTGGCGTCGCTTCGGATTCACCAGCTGACGGGTCGATCGCCTTCGTGTCGGCCGATCGGGATCGTGCTCCTGCCGCTGGTGAATGTCCGGATCCTGCCGCGCGGGATGTCGATGCGCCCCTGGGCTGCGGCCTGCGCGGAGGTGGTCATCCGCCGGACAGATTCTTCCCTGTGGTGGGAAAGTCCTTGTGGTCGGCGAGAGGAGAATTGAAGGAGTCGACAGTGAAGTACTGATCAATCGCCTCGACGGCAGTGCGGTGTGAACAACCTGTCGTCACGTGCGCAGGAAGTTGATGTCCCATGCTCGACTCACGTATTTTCTTCATGCTGGTCGTCTTGATGGTTCTCGTGGTTACGGTCGCCATCAGTGCGATTCATTTGCGGGCTCTGCACCATCCGCCGGGGGTCGGCGGTGTCGGAATGCGAAGGCGCACTGCGGCCGTGAATCGAATACCGACGAAAAAGGTTGTGCGGTATGACATTTGGCCTGCAGCCTGGACTCACGAGGCTCCATCGCAACCGTTCACGATCGCGGAGGCGCATGACGAAATGCAGCGGCACCGCAATTGTGGCGTCGACATCTGCGATCGTAAGGCCGCCGCGCTCAGGGCATTGGTGGAGGGCGGGAAGGTCAAGTTGGATTCGTCGCGCCGTCGGACGTAACGCAACACCTCCCGTCATTCGTTGCTCAGCCATACCTCCAACTGCTTCAGTCCGACGCGGATGCGGCTCTTGACGGTCGGTAACGGGATTCCTAGGAGGTCGGCGACTTCGCGGTAGGTGCGGTCGCCGTAGTAGGCCAGGGCGATCGATTCGCGTTCGCGTGCATTCAGTCTCGCTAGATTGTCTCGAATCGATTGGTGGTCGAAATGCTCGTCGACCTGTTCGGCAACGACATCGTGACCACGCCTGGTCTCGGTATTGCGGTAGTTGTTCTCCCGGGCTACGATCGCCTGCTCGGCTCGCACCAGGTCGACGGCGCGCCGATGAGTCAGCATCATCAGCCAGGTCAACGGGGCGGACCGAGTGTGGTCGTAGCGATCGGCGGTGGTCCAGGCCTGTAAATAGACCTCCTGAGTGATGTCCTCCGCGATCGTGCGGCTGCGCACGATGTGTACCGCGAGCCCGAAGACCCGTTGGCTGGTTGCGTGATAAAACTCGGTGAAGGCGGCCCGATCACCGGCGGCGATCTCGGCGAGCAGCTCGCCGAGCCGGTGTCGCGGATCGATCGGAAGGCCGTTGTCCGACGGTCGAGGTGTCGCGTCTGCCCGAACAGCTGTGCTCGGTGTCATAACGACCATCGCTGCCTCCTCATTCCGGACGGCTCGGTTATCGTCCAGTTCGTGGCGCGTCGGCATTGGGGGTTGGCGCAGCCTTTGGTAATGCGCGCCGACGCTGGGCATTCGAGGCTGTCCGCAATCCGATCCGAAAGCGGAGCGATAAAAGCACGCGCCCGAATTCGGCGGATTGCCCGAGCGGTCACGCTCTGCATGTGATCGCTCGAAAGGGCTTGTCGACCGAGGATTCGTACTCTACTGCTTCAGCGTAAACAGTCGTGGGATTTTTGATCCAGACTGGGGGCAAACTGTGAGCATTGCCGACTCCGAGTATGAAACGGTTGCCATCAGTGAGCTCTACCTTGCGAAATACGAATGTAGCGCAGTACCTGTTTTCAGTGAGGATCCTTCTTTTGTAACGAGTGGGTATCGAAATGGTCGATTATTAGTTGCAATTGTTGTCGTGTTAGTTGATGTCGCGGCAACTCCTGTTCTGGAATGGGAGGAAACTCCTGTTCTGGAATGGAATTCGCAGGGAATCGGCATTGCGGAACCGGTTCGGTGCGGTGGCCGCGTACTCGGGTCGTGGTCAGCGCAGGATAGGTCCATGCCGTGTCCTTCGGCAGCGACCACCACCAGGCGAACCAGCGGCCGAGACGCTGGCAGCACGTGATGCGCCGCGGTGTCGGTTGGCGACGTGCACAACTGGTCGCAGCAGAAGCTGTCGGAATGCGGATGGCGTCACAGCTCGGTCGAGGGTCTACTTGTCACCAGTCCGGTGATCGGAGGACTGGATCACACATCGAGGTGAGGGCTATATGTTCGGGGTTCCCCATAGATCCAAGTGGGTCGCGGCGCCATTGACGGCGCTGTGCCTTTCGGTGGCCGCCGGGGTCGCCGCAGGCGATCCTTTCCCGGTCTTTCCGCCGGATCAAAACCAGTTGCCGCAGTTGCCTGCGGAACCGCCGCTCTACGACCTGCTCCCGATCCCGGTACCCGACGAGGACCCGTGGTACGCGGATCCGGCGGATTTGGCAGCATATGCGCCGGGTCAGATCATTCGCACCCGCACGGTGCAGACTCGGATCCTGGGAATCCCGTTCCCCGTCGACACCAGGCAGCTGCTCTATCGCAGCAACGATGTGCACGACAACCCCATCGCGACCGCCACCTCGGTGATCACTCCCGGCATTCCGTGGCTCGGTAGCCCCCGCCCGGTTGTTTCGTTCCAGGAAGCGATCGACTCGACCGACTCGTCGTGCAATCCGTCGTACACGCTGCAAACGGGCACCATGAAAGAAAGCCTGCTTGCGCAACATTGGCTGATGCAGGGCTTCGCGCTGAACGTCCCGGATTTCGATGGCAAGTTCAACACCTTCAATACCTTCGACGAAGGCAAGATGGTGCTCGACAGTCTTCGTGCCATGAAAAACGATGCGGCGCTGGGGCTTACCGATTCGGGGATCGCGCTGTACGGCTACTCCGGCGGCGGTTCCGGTTCGATCCGGGCGGCCGAGCTGCGCAAAACCTACGCTCCCGATGTGCGACTGCTGGGTACCGCTATCGGCGGCACACCGGGTGATCTGCGGTTACAGGCACGCTACGCGACCATGCAGCAACCCGGACTCACCGGAATCAGCAACTTCACCATGTGGCTCGGTTTCGCGGGCCTATCACGTGAATTCCCTGAGGTATTCGACGCGAAGAAGCTGCTGACCGAGGAGGGCCAACGCATTCTGCAGGATGTACAGAGCCGCTGCGTCTACACCATTGCGCTGACCGGAATGTATCGGCCGATCAGCGACTACTACCAGCCGGGCAAGACGTTGGAATCCATTCCCGAGGTCATGCAGGTGCTGACGGAGCAAAGTCTCGGTCAGCAGATTCCGGACAGTCCCCTCTTCTGGTGGCACGGGATGTGGGATGAGTTGATACCGCCGTCGGTGGTGCTGCCGGTGGTCGACGAGTACTGGAATCGTGGCGCCGATCTGCGGTTCTACACGATGCCGCTGCCGGAGCACATCATCAACGCGGCCGCGGGATGGCCGCCCGCGGTGGCGTGGACCAGCGCGGTCCTGCGTGGTCTTCCGCCGGGTCCGCGGTTCAAGGCGGACTTCCGGATCCCGGGCAGCCCTGGCCTCCCGGGTAGCTAGTTCGGGCTCGTCATCCCGTTCTCCAGCAGCGCGAGGCAGTCGTCGAGCAATTGTCGGTGGCGCTGCATGAATCCTTCCGACAGGTCGTCGGCCGCTGCAGTCCATGCTGCGATTGCGACGCCGATGATAGCGCCGGCGAGGGTGGTGGTCGGTAGGTCGGGAGCGGGCCGGCCGAGGCGTTCGGCCAGCTCACCCGCGAGCAGCGGGATCGTGGCGGCCATCTGTGCGGGCACCCTGGCGCGGAGTTCGGGGACGGTGCGCAGGAGATGTTCGCGTTCCGCGCTGATGGCCCTGTCGGCGGGTGTTGCCGAGTCGGTCAGTGCGCGCACTGTGTCGCGAAGTGCCCGAACGGGATTGATGCCTTCGAGGTTGTCCGGGAGTGCGGCGATCACCGCGAGGTCGGCGACGTCGTGCAGCACCACGTCGGCCTTGGTCGGGAAGTAGCGGAAGAAGGTCACGCGTGACACGCCCGCGGCGGCGGCGATCTGGTCGACGGTGGTTACGGTGTAGCCCTGTTCGCGGAACAGCCGTAGTGCTTCGCGTTGCAGCGTGGCCTGTGCCAGCGCCTTCTTTCGTTCGCGGTGCGACCCCGTTGCCGAGGTCGAGCGATCTGGTGACGTCACGAGGTACCGAACCGGCTGTTCATTGTGCGCAGTTTATCGAGGTCGCCTGCTTCGCCCATTGTCATACCCCAGAGTTGGTGTGCGGCGTGGAACCCCAGGTCTTCGACGAGGGCGCGCTTCCATGGACGGGTGGCGATCGCGTGCGTCAGCCGGCGTGAGCCGCGCGGTCGCGCCATGATCATTTCGGCGATCTGCCACGCCCTCGGCAGTAGTCGATCCCGGGGGAGGATTTCGTTGACCAAGCCTAATTCCATTGCGGTGCGGCCACTTATCGGCTCACCTGTGTACATGTAGTAGGACGCGCGTTTGACCCCGATGGTGCGCTGCAAGGTCAGTGCCATGCCGTCGCCGGGGACGCCACCGGCGAGGAAGTGGGGGTCGAAGAAATCGGCGTCCTCGACGCAGAGGGTGATATCGCAGGCGGTCGCGAATTCGCAATGGGTCCCCGGCCCGTTGACGGCGGCGATCGTCGGTATGTCGATGGCGAACAAGAGGTTCTGTAACAGCAGCACCATGTCGTCGTACATCTTCAGCTGACTGTCGATGGTCCAGTCGGGGAAGGGCGTGTGCCACAGCTGCGACGGGTCGCCGGTATGCCACCAATCGCCGGTTCCGGTGATGATGACGACCTCGTTCTCCGGGTCGTTGCCAACCTCGGTCCACACCCGATGCCAGGCGTTGTGACCGCGCCAGCTGTGCCGGAACGGTCCGCCGTCGGTGTGCATCCTCAGCTCGATGATGCCGTTGCGGCGGGTCATCACGAAGAACTCGCGGTACCGCTCGGCGTACTCCTCGAAGGGCGTGTATGCCGCGCGGCCGTCGAACGGCGACAGGTTCTCGGTCATGGTGGATCCTCTCGGTGCCCGTGGGTGAGCGTTCTCCGCCCATTGCCAAAATGATACTAGTAACAAATGATACGAGTATCATTTTGGCATGAACGATCAGCTGCTGGATCTGGCGCGCGACGTAATGGGCTCGCCCTTGGTCTATCTCGTTGTTTTCGCCGTCGCCGGGCTGGACGGAGTCCTCCCGATATTCCCCAGCGAAGTCGTGCTGCTCGTCTCGGGCGGTTTCGCGGCGACCGGTCGTCCGAACATCGGGTTACTCATCCTCGCCGCGTCGGCAGGCGCGGCGGTCGGCGACCACGTGAGCTATCGGATCGGCAGGCACGCGGGACGGCCGCTGCTGCGCAAGATTCCGGTGGGAACCAAGCGGCACCGGGCGGTTGGCTGGATCATGAGCGTGCTGGAGCGGCGCGGACCGGTCTTCATCGTGATCGGCCGGTTCCTGCCCGGCATGCGGTCGATCATGACGCTCACCGCGGGCGCGGTCGGCGTCCCACCACGAACCTTCACCGCATTCGACATTATCGGAGCTGTGCTCTGGGGTATATCGGGTGCGTTGCTCGGCTACTTCGGCGGCAACACCTTCCAGGATTCACCGCTCGCCGGTTTCTCCTTCGCCCTGGTCCTCGTGACGATCATCGTCGTGCTCGGCGAAGTGGGACGCAGACTGCAAGCGTCGGGCACCCGGACCGCCCGCAGCGCGAAATGCACTCAGGGCCAGAGGCGTTGACGGAGCCCGTGGGCGAGGCGCCCGCGCCGATGCCTTCGGGCGGCTACCTGCCGTGGTGGTCGCGCCTGTGGACTTCCTCTTCGTGTTCGCTGATGTTGCGCTCGAGTTCCTGGTGAAGGATGCCGTCGGCGCGTGATCTGCGCAGCGCCGCGAGGTCGCGCATGAGCTCCAGGTAGTCCTTTTCACTCGTTCGGCGCATCACACACCCGGATGTGGCCTGCGTCGCACGCCAGCCGAAAGCGGTGCAGCGTCATGTCCAGACGCTCCTGCCTCGGCCGTGGGCGGGCCGACTGCTGCGCGGAGACGTCGCGGTTTCTGTGTCCGTGAACGAAGTGCCTCCGGCTCCCTCAACGGTACACTGCCGCAGCTACCTGCCGATTCGACGCGAACGGCCTGGCGCGGGGCTGTCGAGCGGCTGAAGGCTGCGGCGGGGGCGGTATCGGAAAACGGTGTGATTTCCTGTCGGGGTGCTCTACGTTCGGAGAATGGAGCAAGGCGTTCGGTCCGACGATCGGAAGGCGGTCGTCGCGGCCGCCGTCACAGTGGTGTTGTGGGCTTCGGCATTCGTGTTCATTCGTGCTGCGGGAGAAGACTTCTCACCGGGCGCGCTGGCGCTGGGTCGACTGTTGACCGGAGCCATCGCCTTGGTGGCGATCCTGATCGTCACGGGGGAGGGGTTGCCTGCCCGAGCTGCGTGGCGGGGCATTCTGATCTCCGGTGTGCTCTGGTTCGGGGTGTATATGGTCGCCCTGAACTGGGGTGAGCAGTATGTCGATGCGGGCACCGCGGCGATGGTGATCAACATCGGGCCTGTGCTGATTGCCGTGCTGAGCGGATTGGTGCTGGGCGAGGGGTTTCCCGCGCGGCTGATGGTGGGGATTGCGGTCGCGTTCGCCGGCGCGATCGTGGTCGGGCTGTCGAACTCTGGTGGCGGCCGCAGCGCGGTGCTCGGGGTGATCCTGTGCCTGACGGCGGCGGCGACCTGGGCGATATCGGTGGTCGCGCAGAAACCCGCGCTCGCCCATGCGTCGGCGCTGCAGGTGACCACCGGCGGATGCGTGATCGGCGCCATCGCCTGTCTACCGTTCACCGGTCAGCTGGTCCGCGAGGCCGCGGATGCTCCGGTGTCCTCGACATTGAGCCTGGTGTATCTGGGTGTGTTCCCAACGGCTTTGGCGTTCACGACGTGGGCCTACGCCCTCGCCCGCACGACAGCTGGCAAGATGGGCGTGACGACCTACGCGGTCCCGGCGCTCGTCGTGCTGATGGCGTGGATCGCGCTCGACGAAGTCCCGGCCCCGCTTGCCGTCGTCGGCGGTCTGTTGTGCCTGTCGGGTGTGGCGATCACTCGTGCCCGCCCTCGACGCCCGAAAGATGCCGCGCCGGAACAGGTATCGACTCCGGCGTAGTCGCGCCGTGGCATGCCGAGCTCGGCCACCGGCCGCTGTGCACGGGTCCATCTAGTCCCAGCAGTTGAAGAGCGCTTCGGCGGGCGGCGTCGTAACACGCCTGCGGAATGCGCGGAGTTGGATCACAGCAGTGCAGGTATCTCCCACTCGAGGTCCAGGTTCGGGAGCGGAACCACTCGTTCGAGCGCTGGCTATTCGCGGACTGCGTCCGGGGGTCTCCTGCTACGCTGCGCAGAGCAAATGGAACGTGTTCCAGAAAGCGGTGACGGCGTGACGCAGGTGAAGCTCGTTTTCGCGCTGTGGGGTGCCGGGGATCTGCTGGCTGCCGAACTGGCCGAGCGTCTCGGGGCCGCGGGAGTCGAGACGGCTCAGGTGAACATTTCCGACAGCGCGGTCGCGCAGGCCATGGTGCGACTCACGGCGTTCGATGCGCCGGTGCAGGCGGTGGTCAGCGTCTGGTTGCGTGACGAGCAGGGCGTCGAGGCCGTGGCCGAAGTGCTCGCAGCGGTCGCCGATCGGGTCGTCGGGTGGCGCGTCGAGGCGGTGTCGCCGATCGAGCTGCCTGCCGTTGCGATCGGGGAGCGCGCGGCGGGTCTATCGAACATCGCCTTCCTGCGGCGTCCCGCCGATCAGCCCTACGACGAGTGGCTGGACTACTGGCGCAACCAGCACACCGAGATCGCTATCGCGACCCAAGCGACATTCGGCTACGTACAGAACCGGGTGATCGGCGCTGCGACGGACGGAGCACCCGAGGTCGCCGCGGTGATCGAGGAGCTGTTCCCGATCGAGGCCCTCACCGACCCACACGCGTTCTACGGCAGCGGTGGTGACAACGCGGAGCTGGCCCGCCGATTCGATCGATTGATGACGAGCGTCGCCAAGTTCGGCGCGGACAAGAACATCGACGTAGTGCCGACGAGCCGCTACCGCATTCTCTGAGTCGACGAGCCGCAGGGCCGCTGCACGCGGCTGGTCAAGACGTCGAGCCAGGCCCCCCGCCTCATACGAAGCGCAGCCGCGCTCGAGGTCGTCGACCTCGGCTCATCAGCCGATTATCCCAAGGCATGACAGCGAGGGGTCGACATCCGTCGATCGGAATCTCTGATTTACCGGAGGTGTGCTCGAAGCGCGCTCTGCCGATCGCGGACGTCGTATCGGTGCACGGAATCTTGTGTCGGTCTCCCAACCCAGGGTGGGTTTGATGCTCACCCCCGGGGTTAGCTGGGCGATACCTGTGGTCCCTATCTCCGGGGGCGTGGAGAGCGGATAGTAATAGTCATCCCCTATGACGATCTCCACTACGAAGGAACTACGGAATGCAGCCAAGTTACGTTCACCACGTCAGGCAGCAAGTTGTGAAATACGGGGAGACCCGGTCGTACACCTATCTTCGTGAGGCCGGACGCGAACTCACCGAGGAGATCGTCACCTATCGCGAACTCGATCGCGACGCCAGGGCTGTGGCCGCCTGGCTGGCCGACCGTCCGGAATCGGCGGAGCCCGTCGTGCTGCTCTATCTCGACGGAATGGAGTTCCTGCGAGCCTTCCTCGGCTGCTTGTACGCCGGCGTGGTTGCGGTGCCCGCGCCCGTGCCGCACGACGAGCGCAGTACCCAGCGAGTGGCGAGTGTGATCGCGGATTCCGGTGCGCGCTTGGTCCTGACGACCACCAACTTCCAGTCGATGGTCGCAGCGGAAACGACCGCGATCGTCGTGGCAACCAACGAACCGCTCGGCGATCCCGACGCGTGGCGGATGCCCGATATCGACTCGGGAACCATCGCGTTCCTGCAGTACACATCGGGGTCGACGGGCACCCCGAAGGGCGTCGTCGTCACCCACGGCAACCTCATGCACAACGAGGCCGCGATCACCGAGAACGGGGGGCTCAATGATGCCGCGACCGGCGTCAGCTGGATCCCGCAGTTCCATGACATGGGACTGATCGGCATGCTGCTCGGCACGATGTATGCCGGAGCGAACCTGGTGTTCATGTCGCCGACGACCTTCCTCAAGCGCCCGGCGCGCTGGCTGCAGGCCATCGACAAGTACCGCGCAACCTTTATCGCCGCGCCGAACTTTGCCTACGAACTCATCACCAGAAGAGTTACCGACGAGCAGTTGGCCGATCTCGATCTGTCCACGCTCGAGGTCGCCCTGTGCGGCGCCGAGCCAGTCCGCGAACGAACCATGGCGGCGGTGCTCGAGCGGTTCGGGCCCGTCGGCTGGCGGCCGACGGCATTCCTGCCTGCCTACGGCCTGGCCGAGGTGACGCTGCTCGCCAGCGCCGGAGCGATCAACGCGGCACCCGTCGTCATCGACCACGGAAATGACGGCAGGCTCGTCGGCTGCGGGAGCGCGGCTCGCGGTCTCGACATCCGCATCGTCGACCCGAATACGCATCAGCAGGTGCCGGGCGGCCACGTCGGCGAGATCTGGATTCGCGGTGAGAGCGTCGCCGCCGGGTACTGGAACCGTCCGGAGGAGACCCGCGAGACCTTCGATGCCCACATCGGCAGCGAGGGGCCGTTCCTGCGCACCGGTGATCTCGGTCTGCTGCGTGACGACGAGTTGTTCGTCGCGGGCCGCCTCAAGGATCTGCTGATCGTCAACGGCCGCAACCTGTATCCCCAGGACATCGAGGAACTGGTCAGCGAGCTACACCCGGCCCTCACCGCAGGTGTCGCCGTTTCCGTCGATGCGGGTGGGCGGGAACGACTGGTGGTGATGCAGGGCGTCAAGAAGGGACTGCTGGGCGACACCACGCTCGCCGAGTTGACCGCGGCGATCAAAATCGCGGTCGCTCGCGGATTCGACATCCCTGCACCGAATGTCGTTCTCGTAGAAACCCGCTCGGTGCACCACACCACCAGCGGCAAGGTCCAGCGCAGCTCGATGCGCGCCGCGTTTCTGGAGGACCGCATCGGAGGCGTCCTGCACGAAGATCTCGAACCGGCACTGAGCCGAGCACTGACCGTCTGATCGACTTGTCGCGCCGAGGAGCCGAAATATGTTCAGCACAACCGTCACCCACCCGTCGACGATCCAGGGTTGGCTCGTGGAGCGCATTGCCGACTACACCGAACGCGCACCGCACCAGGTGGATCCGAAGGTTCCGCTCGCTGAGCTCGGCATGGACTCCGTATCGGCCGTGACCCTGTGCGGCGAGATCGAGGACCGGTGGTCATTGGACGTCGACCCGACCCTGGTATTCGATTACCCCACCATCGCCGATATCGCCGGGTATATCGCCGCCGAGTTCAGCGTCGCCGCATGAACGATATCGCCATCGTCGGTCTCGACTGCCGGTTCCCGCAAGCAGCCGATCCAGCGGCATTGTGGCAGTTGCTGATCGAAGGGCGTGAGGTGATTTCGGAGGTTCCGGCAAGTCGCTGGAACGCCGAGGACTTCCACGACCCGGCCGGAGCGCCGGGCACGATCAACACCCGTAGCGGCGGATTCATCGACGACGCGGACGCGTTCGACCACGACTTCTTCGGCATCACGCCGCGTGAGGCCGAGGCGATGGATCCGCAGCAGCGATTGCTGCTGCAGGCCACCTGGCGCGCATTCGAGGATGCCACACTCGATCCGCGCACCCAGTCCGGTTCTCGGACAGGGGTTTTCGTGGGCGTCATGGCCAATGAATGGGCCAACCTGCAGATGAGCGACTACCGCGCGATCACGCCGCAGCACGGATCGGGCAACGGATACTTCATGACCGCCAACCGGCTGTCCTACCAGTTCGATCTGAAGGGTCCGAGCATCGCGGTCGACACGGCCTGCTCGTCCTCCCTGGTCGCGGTCCATCTCGCCTGTGCCGCCCTGGCTTCCGGTGAATGCGACCAGGCGATCGCGGGTGGGGTGAACCTCGTGTTGACCCCGGCCGTCGGAGTGTTCTACACCCAAGCCGGTCTCTCCGCTCCGGATGCCCGGTGTAAACCGTTCAGCGGCAACGCCGACGGGATCGTGCGCGGCGAGGGGGTCGCGGTGCTGGTGCTGCGTCGCCTCTCCGACGCGCAGGCCGCGGGCCTGCCGATCTATGCTGTGATCAAAGGCAGCGCGGTCAACTCCGACGGGCGAAGCAACGGCATCACCGCCCCGAACCGGTGGGCGCAGCAGCAGGTGATCGGTGAGGCGTATCAGCGGGCTGGAGTCCGGCCCGAGGACGTGGACTTCATCGAGGCGCACGGCACCGGAACGGTGCTCGGCGACATGATCGAGGTCAAGGCGCTCGGCAAGCTGCATGCGAACGGCCGCCCGCGACCCTGCGGAATCGGTTCCATCAAAGGCAATCTCGGCCACACCGAGGGTGCTGCTGGGGTCGCGGGCATCATCAAGGTCGCGCTCAGCCTGCACCATGGTGTCGTTCCGCCGTCGCGGTTCGCCGACCAGGAGAACCCGCGGCTGCGGATGGCGGAGCACGGTCTGCGCCTGCTCGCCGAACCGATGTCGCTGGACGGGTCTGCGCACGGCGGCGTCAGTAGTTTCGGCATCGGCGGCACGAACGCGCACATGGTGCTGGCGAGTGCGCCCACGTCCGAGGCGCGGTCAGGGGACGGCGTGCCCGGCCGGACAGCAGCGGCTTCGGGGCGCGCGGTGCTGACGCTGTCGTCGGACAACGAGGAGGGGCTGCGGCGCAACGCACTTCGGCTGGCCGAAACGTTGGGGTCGGTGCCGGAGGATCGGTTCGCGCAGCTGTGCTGGACGAGCAATCAGGTCAAGTCGTCGGGTCGCAGCCGGCTCGCGATCGTCGCGAACGACCGCGACGAGGCGATTGCCCGCCTGCGGTCAGGTGCGGAATCCGGTGTTGCGCAACCGATCGCGGCCGGCTGGATGTTCACCGGACAAGGATCGCAATTCGCCGGAATGGCGGGGGCGCTGCACGCGGCGAGCCCCTCGTTCCGGCGTGCCCTGGCACTGGTCGATGACGCCATGACCGCTCGGCTCGGCCGCTCGGTGCGGGATCTGCTGCTCGACGCGAGCGCCGACATCGACCGCACCGAACTCGCGCAGCCAGCGATCTTTGCGATGGAATACGCACTGGCCAAGTCGCTCGCCGATGCAGGCATTCGGCCCGCGTGGGTGATCGGTCACAGCATCGGTGAATTCGCGGCCGCGGCGGTGGCTGGGGTGTTCGACCTCGAGGACGCGTGCCGTCTTGTCGTCGCGCGTGGCCGACTGATGCAACAGTTGCCGCCGGGCGGCATGATGCTCGCCGCGCGAACTGCCGCGGCGCAGATTGCGGATGTGCTCGCCGACGAACAGATGGTCACGCTCGCCGCTGTCAACGGAGGAGAGGACGTAGTGATTTCCGGTGCCGCGGAGGCGATCACGCGCATCGGGGCAGCGCTGGACGCGCGGGCGGTGACCACGAAGACGCTCACGGTGTCCCACGCGTTCCACAGCCCGCTGATGGATCCGATGCTGGCCGAATTCGAAGCCATCGCGCGCGCCTGCACTTTCCGTGCACCTGGGGTCCCGGTCTACTCGACCGTGCGCGGCCGCCTACTCGCTGCGGACGAGGCGATGGACGCCGCGTACTGGACCGAACACGTCCGTGCCACTGTGCTTTTCGGCGCCGCAATCGAAGCCGCACTTGGCACCGAGCCCACGCATGTCGTCGAGATCGGTCCGCGTCGAGTCCTGGTTCCGCTCGTCGGCCGAATCCGGCCCGACCTGATTGCGCGCTGCCTGGCACCGAGTCCGGGTCCCGGCGCGACCGGCAGCGAACTCGCCGAGGTCGTCGCCGCGCTGTATCGCGATGGTGTGGACCCCGCCTGGGACGAACTCTACGAACCGGCGCAGCGTGTCCGCCATCGCCTGCCGGTGTACGAATTCGCAACCGAGCATCGGTTCTGGGTCGAGCCGCCCGCCTTCAGCCCGGCGGCCGCGGACCCGCTCGGATCATCGACCGCGCAGCATGCCGAAATAAACACTCTCCCAATAGCTTTCGCACATCGTGAGGACAATACGATGGACCAACTGATCGCACTCTTCCGTGAGCAGAACGCCGTATTGGCAAGCATGGTTGCGGCACCAACCGAAGCGCGCGCGCCGCAGGCTGTTGCCGAACGGTCCAACACCGCGCCCACCGCCCACGTCCCGGACGCCGTCGCCGCTATCGTGCGTGCAGAACTGGCCAGGGTCAGCGGATTCCCTGCCGACCGGCTCCGTGAAGCCCAAACCCTCAGTGACGGACTCGGATTCGACTCCCTCATGCTGACCGACCTGTTCGCCGGACTCATCCGCAAACTTCCTGGACTCACCATCGACCCGACCTGGTTCACGGCGGCGACGACCATGGGTGACGTCATTACCTACGCCACCGGTCAGTTCGCCGGTCCGTCTTCCCCTGATGTCGCATCGGTTGCTGTCCATGCCGCAGTACCGGCGTCGACTATCGCCGCCGCAGACGGTCCCGGTGTCGCACCCGAATCCCGGCCCACCGCCGTTGCTCCGGAGTACCTGATCTGCGAGTTCGCCGAGGTGAAGGCCATCGCCGATCGGCTTTCCGGCGCCGAGGCGCTCGGCCTGTCCAACCCGTACTTCCTGATCAACGATGGAGTCACCAGGGACACCTCGATCATCGGCGGCGCGCAGGTGGTCAACTTCTCCAGCTACAACTATCTGGGTATGTCCGGCCATCCGGCGGTCGTCGAGGCCGTTCAGGACGCGGTCGCCCGCTACGGCAGCTCGGTCTCGGCCAGCCGCGTGCTCTCCGGTGAGAAGCCGGTGCACCGCGAGCTGGAGGCCGAACTCGCCGCGCTGCTCGGTACCGAGGATGCGATCGCACTCGTCGGCGGCCACTCCACGAACGTCACGATCATCGGCCATATCGTCGGGCCGGAAGACCTCGTGATCCACGACAGCCTCGCGCACGACAGCATCCTGCAGGGCTGCAAACTCTCGGGCGCGACCCGGCGGCCGTTCCCGCACAACGACCACGCCGCACTCGATGCGCTACTGAACGACATTCGCCACCAGTACCGTCGCGTCCTCATCCTCATCGAGGGCGTCTACAGCCAGGACGGCGACATCCCCGATCTGCCCGCGATCATCGATCTCAAGAAAAAGCACAAGGCGCTGTTGATGATCGACGAGGCGCACAGCATCGGCGTGCTCGGCGCGCACGGCGGCGGGATCGGCGAATACTTCGATGTCGATCGGCGCGACGTCGAATTGTGGTCCGGCACCATGTCGAAGGCGCTCGCCGGATGTGGTGGCTACGTGGCGGGCAGCGCGGAGCTGATCCGCTACCTGAAATACACGACGCCCGGATTCGTCTACAGCGTCGGCATGACACCGATGAACGCGGCCGCCTCGCTGGCGGCGATGCGACAACTGCGGGCCGACCGCGAGCCGCTCGAACGCCTGCGGCACAACTCGCGACTTTTCCTGCGCCTGGCCCGTGACGCCGGCATCAACACCGGTGACAGCAACGACACCCCGGTCATCCCGTGCATCGTCGGTGACTCGCTGAAGACGCTGAAACTGTCCAATGCTTTGCTGATCCGCGGCATCAACGTCAACCCGATCATCTATCCAGCTGTTCCGGAAGACCTCGCGCGCCTTCGGTTCTTCGTCACGGCCTGCCATACCGAGGACCAGATTCGCGACACCGTCAAGATCCTCACCGAGGAACTCGGCTTGCTCGCGCAGCAATAGACGACGCCCGCTGCCGCGTACCGAGCACTTTTCTCAGCGCAGGTGAGGACCATGCCGACGGTCGTGAAAAGATCTGTGCGAGTAAGCCATCCGCGCAACGATGCCGGGTGGGCATTGTCGAATCGAGGGAAGCGGGAATCTGTGTTGGACGGGGGACTCTTCGTAGTCGTTCTCGTTGTGTTGCTGGTCGCTGTGCTGCTGGTCGTGGTGGCTACGGCAATGAACTGGGATCCGAAAAGTCGTCGCGAACAAGATAATTGGGACGAGGAGCCCGATGAACGCCGCCGTCCGCGTGGGCGAGTTGCGCAGCGTCAGGGCGGCCATTGGCCGCAGCGGGACGATCGATACTGATCACGTGGTGCAGTGGTAACACCGAACCGGTCGGGTAGCCCGGCTCGGTGCCCCTGCGGTTAGTCGGTCCGGTCGCCGACCTCCGGGAATCTGGCTCGGAGTTGGTCCAAGCACCTGCGAACCTCGTCCAACTCTCTACCGAACAGCTGCGCCTCGGCGGTCGATCGGAGAACTCCGCGACGGGTCGTCAATGTTTCGATCGTGCTGGTCAGGGTTGCGGCCTCATGGGTGAGCAGGTCATAGAACACGCGGGCCTGTTCTATGTCGGACTCGTCGAGCATCTGCTATCCGTATCAATCAGCCTGCGCCGCAAGGTGTTCGGTAGTTCTACTGCTGTACACCCGGTCGTTTCCCATGGTTCATGATTGCCTCGGGCCCGCCCGTAGTCAATGGCACCCCGTGCGATGCCCGTGCTCGTCGAAGGGGTAGTCCACGCCGCTGTCCGAACCGAGTTCTCGACGCTGCGTAGTTGCCAGCGCCCGTCTACTGTCGGTCCGGTGACCACCACGACCACGTCCGCGCCGGGGCGATTTCGGCTGTTCGGCAGCACCATCCGCCTGGTGACCGATCCACTGCGAGCGCTGTCCGAACTGCCCGCATACGGCGATATCGTCCCGATCGGGATGGGGCGGTGGCAGGCGTTCGTGGTCTGCGACCCCGAGTTGACCAAGCAGGTCCTTGTCGACGACCGGATCTATGACAAAGGCGGCGTGCTCGCCGAGCGTGCCAGGGAGATCGCCGGCAATGGCTTGGTCACGTGCAGTCATGCCGACCATCGCCGCCAGCGGCGGCTGGTGCAGCCCACCTTCGGGCGAGACCTGCTGCCCGGCTACGCGGCGGTGATGGCCGAACAGGTCACGGCGGTGACCGAGACCTGGCAAGACGGCGGGATCGTCGATGCGCTCGCGGCCATGTATGCGATCACCACGCGGATCAGCTGCGCGACAATGTTCGCCACCGAAATACCGGCGGACCGCCTCGCCCAGGTGACCAGCGATCTCGACACCTTTATGTCGGGGGTGTATCGGCGTGTTCTGCTCCCGCCACTGCTGGACCGGATTCCCACACCGGGCAAACGCCGCTACGACCAGGCCGTGACGCGCCTGCGCGGCCTCGGCGAGGAAATCGTCGCCGATGATCGGGTCGCCGACCGCGGCGCCATCCTCTCGGTCCTCATGGCAGCGCGCGACGAGCACGGTGCCGGGCTGTCGGAGGCGGAGCTGGCCGACCAGGTGGTGACGTTCTTCGCAGCCTCGGTCGACACCACCGCGGTCGCGTTGGCCTGGGCATTGCACCTGTTGACGGATCATCCGGACGTCGCGGACCGCGTGCATCAGGAGGCCGATGCGGTGCTGTCGGGTCACACCGCCACCCTGGCCGATCTGCCCGCACTCGAGCTCACCGGCCGGGTCGTCATGGAGACCCTGCGGCTGTACCCGCCCTTGTGGTTTCTCACCCGTGTCACCACGGCGGCCACCGAGCTGGGCGGACACCGGATTCCGGCGGGCGCCACGGTTGTCTGCAGCCCCTACCTCATCCATCACCGCGGCGACCTGCACTCCGAGCCGGGGCGTTTCGACCCCGACCGGCACGACGAGCGGCTGGCCCGCGGCGCGCTCGTCCCGTTCGGCGTCGGTGCCCGCAAGTGCATCGGCGAGAGCTTCGCCATGGCCGAAACAACTCTTGCCCTGGCCACTCTCGCCGCGCGCTGGCGCTTCGAAGCGGTCTCCGACAGGCGAACCGTGGCCGCACCCAGGTTTGTGCTCGCGCCGCGAACGCTGCGATTGCGCACCGTGGCGCGCTGACCGAGCGGTATTGCTGATCGGGCGAAGCGGACAAAACTCTCCCCGCAATTGGGAAACCGTCCAGTTTGCATCGTCCATAAACTCCTCCATGGTGCACGGCCTCCACAGATGGACTGGGGCCGGAGTCGGACCGCCCCGGGGCTCCGGGCCGGTCCGGACGATAGGAGGCCAGAGATGACAGCCGTCGACAATGACACGCAGGTGGGCGCCTTCGTGCGCGGCGACTCGGAACTGCTGGAGACCGATCTCCGGGTGTTTCTGGCCGAACTGACGGTCTCGGCATCGAAGGTGGCAGGCGCTGCCTACGGGCCACGGGAACTGGACACCGCGCTGCGGCAGGCATTCCACGACCCGATCACCGACGCACTGGGGTCGAAGGTGGGGCAGGAGGCCCTGCGCCCGGCAGGCGGTCCGGGCTTTCGGCCGTCGATCGTGTACTGGGTCTTCCGCAACTACCGGGGTTTCGCGAGTACCGGCGAGGCGGCCGCCGATCTGGCGGTCATCCGCCGGGTAGCGGTGGCGGTTCGAATTCTTTTGAAGGCCGCGGTCGTCCTGGACGATATCGAGGACGGCAGTGCGGTGCGCTACGGTGAGCCCGCGTTGCATGCCACCCACGGAGTGCCGCTCGCCCTCAACACCGGAGCCTGGATGGTGCTCGCGGCGCTGCGTCACACGCAAACCCCTGCCGTCGTCGGCTACCTCGTGCAGGCCGTCGAGAACGGCTTCATCGGTCAGTCGATAGACATGTCCACCCGGCTGGCCGAGGTCCGGCGCGAGATCGTCGCGGCGCAGGTGAGCGATCGGGTGAAGTTCTGGGAGTCGGTCGCGACGTTGAAGACCTCGACCCTGTTCCGGATGCCGCTCAACGCGGCCGCGACCGCGCTGCGGGTGCCGGAGGAGGAACAGACCGTGCTCGACGACGCCATGCGGCAGTTGGGCTTGGCAAGCCAGATCTTCAACGACCTCACCGATTTCGTGCCCGAGTTCGGCGGTGCCAACACCCACGAGGACTTCGACGGGCTGACCAACCGGGTGTGCCTAGAACTGCTCGGCGCCGAACCCGCGCTCTCCGAGCGCGGCGCCGACATGGTCGGCGAGCGGTTGAAGACCTTCACCCTCGGCCACCCCGGGTTCGGTGCGACGCTGGTCGAGCTCGCAGCGCAGGCGGTCGACCTCAAGGAAAAGGCCAAGAGCCGCATTCATCAACTGTGCCGATCGACCGACAGCGCAACGTATTTCGACATGACGATCGATCGCAAGGGCCATGTCATGGAGCGGTTGCACGACGCCGTTCGTGCCCAGTACTCGAACGAGTAGCGCGACGTGGCAACCATGATCATGCAACGGCTACGTGCCGAAACCCGGGCCTGGCACAACGCGCTGGAGGCGACACCCTTCAACCTCGAACTCCTGAGCAGAACATTGCCGCTGGGCCGCTATGTCGGCCAGTTGCGGGCTTACCGAATCATCCTCGGCGCCCTGGAGACCGGGCTGGCCGGCTGCGATGACCCGACAGTGACCGCGGTGTGGCGCTCCGATCTTGCCAAAGTGCCGCTGCTGGAACAGGATTTGAAGTTCTTCGATGCCGTGTCCGACGACGTCACGGCCGTCACCGTGGCAGCACAGTTCGCGGCGCTGATCTCCGACCGGATCACCGCGGCTCCCGCCGCGGCGCTCGGGTTCCTGTATGTGATGGAAGGGTCCACGATGGGCGGATTGGAGCTGACCGCACATGTCCGGGCGACGTTCGGATTGGCGGACGGTCGCGGCCTCGCCTACTACAACAGCGGCGACCGGCAACGCTGGGCCGCTTTCGCCGCACGGATGAACGACGCCGTCATCGATGCACCTGTGCAGCAGGCGGTGCTGGGTGCAGCGGACAAGGGCTACCGGGCGATAGCTGACACGCTGGCCGCGCTGTCGCGGGCGGATCGCGAAGAATCGATGCCCGGTGAGTAGCGTCGATCGATATGGGAGCGCCTCGATCCGCTTTATCCACGGTGGGCACACGGAAGCTCGCCGCGGAATGCATCGCCGACATTCCGGTGCTCACCCGTCGCCTGCTGGCGGCGATCTTCACCGACAACCCGGAATGGACCGACTACACCTCGGTGCCGCGCGCGGACCTGCGTGACGGTTGCCGCCGCTACTTGACGCGCATCCTGGAACTGCTCAGCGGTGCCGCGACCGATCCCGAACGCGACGACGTCGCCGCCTCGATCGGCAGGCATCGCGCCGAACAGGGTGTGCCGCTGGAAGCGATGCTGCGAACCTTCCGGCTCGGCGGACGGATCGTGTGGGAAGCGTTGCTGGACAACGCCGAAAGCGCCGGCTCGCAGCCGCACGAGATCCGCGAAGCCGGCACCGCCATGTGGACGGTGATCGACGGGTTGTCCTCGGCGTTGTCCACGTCGTATCGGAACACCGAGCTCGAGCAGGTGCGCAGGGACGAGCGACGCAGGCACGCGCTGATCGAGGATCTGCTGGCCGGGCGCGCCCAGGATGCCACGTTCGCCGCGCGGGCCGCCCGTGAGCTCGAGCTGCCCGTGCACGGCGCTTATCTGGTGCTGGCAGCGGATGTAAGGGCAGACGGCCGGCCCGCGCTGCTCGGGCCCGAGGCCGTCCTGGCGGCACTGGGCATCCGCTCGGTGTGGCACACCCGTGTCGACAGCATGATCGGGCTGGTGTCGCTGGAACAGCGGGACATCGCCGCCGTGCTCGACCCGTTGCGTCCCCTCGTCCGCGGTCGGGCCGCGTCGTCGCCTGCGGTGCCCGGGCTTGCCCAGGTGGACAGCGGCCACGCGCTGGCTCGAATCGCCATGGACACGCTGCCCAAGGGTGCGGTCGAGTTGGTATCGCTCGAGGAGCGCTATCCCGAGGCCCTGCTGGTGAACTCCCCGGATCTGACCGGACTGCTGGTCGCTCGCACGCTCGGCCCGGTGCTGGAGTTGCCGCCGCGAGAACGCGACGTGCTGCTGCAGACCCTCGCGGCCTGGCTGGCCGAAAACTGTTCGGCGGCCAATGCATCGATCCGCCTGCACTGCCACCGCAACACCGTGCTCAACCGCCTGCAGCGCATCTCCGGCCTGATCGGTCGCCCGGTCGACGGACAGCGCGCCTATCTCGAGCTTTCGCTCGCATTGTCGGCGCTCGAGCTGACAGGCCGCACCGACTGACCCCGCCTACACACCGATCCGAGAGCAGGCGGATTGGGCGCAGCGCCCATTTTCGCGGCCCGATTGCTGGGCTTCGAAGGCATTGTATGTGCATTCCGGTCCGGCAAGACTCGATCGAAACGACCTATGCCACAACCTCGGTGTAGTCGAATCATTCGAGATTGAGGAGCACCACGAGTGCCGGAGTTCGACCTGCTGGTGATCGGAGGCGGGCCCGGCGGCTATGTCGCCGCCATCCGTGCGGCCCAGCGTGGCCTGTCGGTGGGCCTGGTGGAGAAGGAGCGACCAGGGGGAGTGTGCCTGAACTGGGGCTGCATTCCGACGAAGGCAATGCTGCGATCGGCCGAGGTGTTCCAAACAGTCAAGGACGCAGCAGATTACGGCGTGTACGCCGACAACGTGCGGTTCGACTTCCCTGCCGTGCGCCAGCGCAAGGACGGCATCGTCAAGGAGCTCACCGACGGGGTCGCCGGTCTGCTCGCGGCCAACGGTGTCACCGTCATCGAGGGACACGCTCGTTTCACCGGACCGACCACCGTCGACGTGCACGAGGTCGGTCCGTCCCCGATCGGTCCCGACGGCCCGCGCTACGCGGCCGCGCCCACCGCGGCGATCCGGCAGCTCACCGCACGCGACATCATCGTCGCCACCGGATCGGTGCCCGCGCGCCTGCCCGTGCCAGGAGCCGACCTGCCCGGGGTGATCACCTCCGACGGCGCGTTCGGTCTGACGACCGTTCCGGACCGGCTGGTGATCGTCGGCGGCAGCGCCGTCGGCGCCGAATGGGCAAGCCTGTTCGCCACTTTCGGCAGCGACGTCACCATCGTGGAGATGCAGGACCGCCTGGTTCCCGCCGAAGACAGCGACATCGGCGCTGCCCTGGGCCGGTCCTTCACGAAGCACGGCATCTCGGTGCTGACCGGAACAACGGTCGCCTCGATCGCGCAGGGCGAGGCGCTGCGGGTCACGGTGACAGGCAAGCACGCGCGTGAACTCGACGCCGATGTCGTGCTCGTCGGTGTCGGCCGTCGCCCCAACACTGCCGACCTCGGACTCGACCGCGCCGGAATTGCCACCGACGAAAGAGGATTCATTCCGGTGGACGATCGGTTGCGCACCGGCGTCGAGCACGTCTACGCGATCGGCGACGTCACCGGCCGGGCGTTGCTCGCGCACGTCGCCTCGCACCAGGGCCTCACCGCGGCCGATGTCATTGCCGGACACGACAGCCACATCGACTACACCGCCATCCCCGCCGCGACGTTCACCCACCCCGAGATCGCCAGTGTCGGCCTGACGGAGGCCGCGGCGCGCGCGGCCGGACACGAGATCGTCACCGCGCGGTTCCCCTTCGCGGCGCTGGGTCGCGCCAAGACCTTCGGCGACACCGAAGGCTTCGTCAAAATCATTGCCGGAAAGCAGTATCAGGAAGTGCTCGGCGTCCACATCATCGGACCGTCGGCCAGCGATCTGATCACCGAGGGTGCTCTCGCGATCAGTCTCGAGGCGACGCTCGACGAACTTGCCGACACCATCCATGCCCACCCCACCCTCGGCGAGATCGGGATGGAGGCCGCGCTGACCGCGCTGGGCCTGCCCGTGCACATCGCGCCGCGGCAGCGCTGAGGAGGATCACCGTGACCGAAACAATCGACCGCGCTCCCAACGCCTTCGCCGTCGAGGAGCCCGACACCCTGCGCGGTTACCTGCGCGACATGATGTTCATCCGGCGCTTCGAAGAACGCGCCGCCCAGGGCTACTCCCAGGCCAAGATCGGCGGCTACTGCCATCTCAATCTCGGTGAGGAAGCCACCGTCGTCGGTCTCGGCGCGGCAATGCGGCCCACCGACTACCTGTTTACCAACTATCGCGAACACGGCTACGCCCTCGCGAAAGGCATCGAGCCCGGCCGGGTGATGGCCGAACTGTACGGTCGCACTACTGGCACGTCCAAAGGCTGGGGCGGTTCGATGCACATGTTCGACACCGCTACCCGCCTGCTCGGTGGCTACGGCATCGTCGGTGGTCAGCTTCCGCTCGCCGTCGGCGCCGCACTCGCCATCGACTACCGCGGTGAGGACGACGTGGTGGTGTGCCAAATGGGTGAGGGCACAACGAATATCGGGGCATTCCACGAATCCCTCAATATCGCGGCGCTGTGGAATCTGCCGGTCGTGTTCGTGGTGATCAACAACCAGTTGGGGATGGGCACCACGGTCGAGAAATCCTCCGCCGAACCCGACCTGTACAAGCGTGCCGCCGCCTACCGGATGCGCGGGGAACAGGTCGACGGCACCGATGTGCTCGCCGTCCGTGATATCGCCAGGGACCTGCTGGAAACTGCTCGGCGCGAGGGTAAACCGGCGTTGCTGGAGACGGTGAGCTACCGGCTCAAGGGGCACTCGGTGGTCGATCCGGCGAAGTACCGCAGCGGCGAGGACACTGCGGCCGCCCGCGAATCCGACCCGGTGGTGCGGTTGCGCAGGGAACTGATCGACGCAGGCGTTCTGGACGAATCCGATGTTGCGGCTATCGAGTCGGCCGTCGAGGCCGAGGTCGACGCGGCGGTGGCTTTCGCTGACGCGAGCCCGCACCCGGACCCGTCGACCCTGTTCGACTACACCTACGCCACGCCGGTGGCGGGGGGAGAGTCGCGCAGGCTGCCCGCCGATCCGCTCTTCTGACCGCACGCTCTTCTGAAACGCAAAGGACAACCGTGCCTGTCATTACCTATCGCGAAGCGCTGCGCGAAACCCTGCGCCAGGAAATGCAACGCGACGAGGACGTCTTCCTGATCGGGGAGGAGATCGGCGTCTTCGAAGGCTCCTACAAGATCACCGCGGGCCTGCTCGCCGAATTCGGCGAGAAGCGCGTGCGCGACACTCCGATCGCCGAGGAGGGTTTCGTCGGCGCCGCGGTCGGCGCCGCGATGCTGGGGCTGCGCCCGGTCGTGGAGATCATGACGATCAACTTCTCGCTGCTGGCGCTGGACCAGATCGTCAATCATGCCGCCAAGATCTACGGCATGTTCGGCGGGCAGACCAGCGTGCCGATGGTCATCCGCACCCCTGGCGGCGGCGGTCAGCAACTGGGCGCGACACATTCGCAGAACATCGAGCTCTACTACGCCTTCGTGCCCGGTCTCAAAGTGGTCGCCCCGAGCACCCCGGCCGACGCCCGCGCTCTGCTGCGGGCCGCGATCGAGGACGACGACCCGGTGCTCTTTCTGGAAAACCTTGCGCTCTACAACACCAAAGGTGAAGTACCGGATGATCTTCCGCCTGCCGAAATCGGCAAGGCGGCGGTCACCCGCGAGGGCGCCGACATCACGCTCATCGGCTACTCGCGGATGGCGACGATCGCCACCCAGGTCGCCGAGCGGCTGGCCGAGTCCGGCATCTCCGCAGAGGTTGTCGATCTGCGCAGTCTGCGTCCGCTCGATCGCGAGACCATCGTGGCCTCGGTGCGCAAGACCGGCTGTGCCGTGGTGGCGGAAGACGACTGGCTGACCTACGGGATCGGCGCCGAGGTCGCGGCGACCATCTCCGACGGCGCCTTCGATTACCTCGACGCACCGGTCCGGCGGGTTGCCGCGGCGGAAGTGCCACTGCCGTATGCCAAATCGCTCGAGCAGGCGGCGCTGCCGTCGGCCGAATCCCTGCACACGGCGGCGCTGGAAACGCTCGCCGCCGTCGGCCGCCGCCGCTGAGAACCCGAGGACGACAACATGCCAGAAATCACCATGCCGCGGCTCTCCGACACGATGGAGGAGGGCGTCGTCGTCGCCTGGCTCAAACAGGTCGGCGACAAGGTCACCCGCGGTGACGTCCTCGCCGAGATCGAGACCGACAAGGCCCTCATGGAGTTGGAGGCCTACGACGACGGGGTGCTCGAACAGATCCTGGCCGAGCCGGGAACCCGTGTCTCCATCGGGAACCCGATCGCGCTGATCGGGGACGGTACCGGGTCGGTCGCGAAATCCGTTCCGCCGGTGTCTGCTCCGCCCGTGCCGACCGAATCGGCAACCGACGGCGCTGCGGCAGCAACGACGGCCGAAGTCGTTCGTACACAGGAGACTTCGGCGACCGCTGTTCAGGGTGGCCGCCCGAAGTCCTCGCCACTCGCTCGCAAGATCGCACGCGAATTGGGCGTCGACCTGGCCGCTGTGACAGGGACGGGCCCCGCCGGTCGGATCACTCGACAGGATGTGGAATCCGCCGCGCAGCGTGTCGCTGAGTCCGTAGGCACCGAAGCGACAGCTGTTGCAGCCACGGGCGCTGCGAGCGAATCGGCTCCCGTACAAGGGATTCCGGCCGGATACGACGATTTCGAGGAAGTGCCGCTCACTACCGTCCAGCAGGTGTCGGCCAAACGCCTCACCGAGAGCATGCAACAGGCGCCGCACATCTACCTGACCAGCGCCATCGACGTCACCGACCTGCTGGCCT
Organism: Nocardia sp. NBC_01009; assembly: GCF_045208035.1. Classification (NCBI taxonomy): domain Bacteria; kingdom Bacillati; phylum Actinomycetota; class Actinomycetes; order Mycobacteriales; family Nocardiaceae; genus Nocardia; species Nocardia sp. NBC_01009. Next base: position 4,344,870 of record NZ_CP108695.1, read on the forward strand.
TCCGCGCCGACATCAACGAGACACTGCGGATCGCCGGCGCCGGAAAGGTCAGTGTCAACGACCTGATCGTCAAGGCAGTGGCCGCGACACTGCGTGCCGACTCGTCGGTGAACGTCTCCTACGCGGGGGACAAGCTGCTGCGGCACAACGGCGTTCATATCGGGGTGGCCGTCGCGATCCCGGCCGGGCTCGTCGTGCCGGTCATCCGGGATGCCGACCGCAAGAGCGTCTCCGAGATCGCCGCCGAGAGCCGGGACAAGGCCGAACGGGCCCGCGCCCGCAAGCTGCGCGCGGACGAAATGAGCGGCGGCACTTTCACCATCTCCAACCTCGGCATGTTCGGCATCGAACAATTCACCGCCGTGATCAACCCACCCCAGGCGGCCATTCTCGCCGTCGGCGCCGCCGCGGACGAGGTGCAACTGATCGACGGTCAGGTCGTCGGTCGCAAGATTCTGCGAGTAACACTGTCGGCCGACCATCGTGCCGTCGACGGCGCCACGGCCGCCACCTTCCTCCAGCAACTGAAAGGTGTACTCGAACATCCGCTCCGCATTGTTACCTGATCGGGGAATGATTCCCGGTGCATACCCGTCGGTAGCTGCCTAGGCTCACTGAGCTTTGTTGTTCAACCGCCTGGAGTTCCTCCGATGACAATGCCCCCGTCCTCAACGCCCGGCCTCTCCGGTCGCGCGCAGCTCGGTTCGCCGATCGATACCGATGGCCCACGGGCGTCGCTGTATTCGCCGGAGTTCGCAGCAGACCCGCATGGCGCTTATCGCGAGATGCGGAAGAGATACGGGTCTTTGGTGCCGGTGGATTTGGCGCCGGGTGTGCCCGCCACCTTGGTGGTCGGGTACTACACGGCGCTTCGGATCTTAAACGACGAGGACCATTTCCCGGCCGACCCGCGCATCTGGCAGCAGGACATTCCCACCGGCTGCCCGGTGTTGCCGATGATGCAGTGGCGGCCGAACGCCTTGCGTAATGCCGGCAACGAGCACATCCGCTATCGGCAAACCAACACCGCGGGTCTGGACAAGGTCGATCCCTACTGGCTGCACGACACCGTGGCCCAGATCGCGACCCCGCTGATCAATTCGTTCTGTACGGCGGGGTCCGCGGATCTGGTTCGCGGGTATGCGTTTCCACTCGCCTTCGCGGTCCTCAACGCCATGCTCGGCTGTCCGGCCGAGATCGCACAGCAGGCCGCGACCGGTATGGCGGCAATCTTCGAAGGTGTCGACGCGGACCGCGGCAACAAGATGCTCGTCGGTGCGCTGCTGGAGCTGACGCAGCTCAAACGCATCGAACCCGGCGACGATGTCACCACGCGGATGGTGCAGCACCCTTCCGGTCTGAGCGATACGGAGATGGTGCACCAGTTGGCCACGCTCTACGGCGCGGGCATCGAACCGCAGCAGAATCTGATCGTCAACACCCTGCTGCTGATCCTCGCCGACGAGCGATTCGGCAGCGAGGTGCTCGGCGGTAGCCTCTCGACCAGGGACGCCCTCGATGAAGTGCTGTTCACCGATCCGCCGATGGCGAACTTCTGCATCAGCTTTCCGCGACAGCCGATCCTGATCGACGGCATCTGGCTGCCCGCCCATCAACCGGTCGTCATCAGCATGGCCGCGTGCAACAACGATCCCGAGATCAGCGTCGATCAGCACTCCGGCAACCGGTCTCACCTATCGTGGGGCGCAGGCCCGCACGTGTGTCCCGCCAGCTCGATGGCCTACATGATCGCCCAGGACGCCATCGACCAACTCCTCGACGCGCTACCCGAGATCCGACTAGCCGGATCGCTGTCCGACTTGACCTGGCGCCCTGGCCCGTTCCACCGCGCATTGACCGCGCTACCGGTCGTCTTCCCGCCGGCACCGCCGCTACCGGAGGTGTAGCGCGCAACCGCGACCGGTGGTGGTTCGGTCGGCCGAGCTTCGAATCTCCCGAAGCGGCGGGAGCGGCCGTACTGGTGGAGGGGATGAGCGCGTGGGGTGCCGAAGTGGCACGGTTGGTCGATACCGCGACCGCGCCCATCCGGAGTTGGGCCTACCGGAGGAAGGATGCGCCACCGGCCACCCTGCGCTGGGCCGCGATGTCCGGCGCGGGAGCACAGGCAACCATTCGATGTCGGGTCTGGTACTGCAAGCACGAAGCTCGCACCAAGGCAAAGGCATTCGTTCGGGTTGCCGTCTGCGGCAGCCACCCCGATCGGTCTGCGGTGGCGACGCGAATCACCGACCGGTCGGACGATCGCCTCGCGCAGTGGGTCAGCCCCAGGCGCGTCGGGTCGCCGGCATGCCGGCATGTCCTTGTGCATCGGGCACTACGGCGAGCACCTGATGGATGCCGAGACCGCCGTCCTCGAAGCCGAGGGCCGAGGCCGCCATGTAGAGCCGCCACACCCGTGCGCGTCCCGCACCGACCAGTGAAACCGCCTGATCCCAAGCCTCTTCCAGATTGGCCACCCAGGTGCGCAGGGTCAGCGCATAGTGCTCGCGCAGCGACTCCACATCGCGCACTTCGAAGCCCGCGCGCTCCATGGCCAGCACGACCTCGCCGACATCGAGGAGTTCGCCGTCCGGGAAGACGTAGCGTCCGATGAAGGAGCGGCTACGCATGGTGGACCCGCCGGCTGAGGAGATCGCGTGGTTGAGCAGCCGTCCTTCAGGACGAAGCAAGGTGCGCAGGGTGTCGAAGTACTCCGCGGCGCGCTCGGTTCCGACGTGCTCGAACATGCCGATAGAGGAGATGGCATCGAATGTCTCGCCACGGAGTTCGCGATAGTCCGCGAGTCTGATCTCGACGCTCGCGGACATTCCCGCCTCGGCGACACGCTCGCGCGCGAGATCGGCCTGCGCCTTGCTGATCGTGACACCGACCACCTGCGCGCCGTACGTCGAGGCCGCGTGCATCGCCATGGAGCCCCAGCCGCAGCCGACATCGAGCAGCCGCATCCCCCGCCGCTCGGCCAGACCGAGTTTGCGGCAGATCAGGTCGTGCTTGGCGCGCTGGGCGTCTTCGAGCGACAGCGCGGCATCCGCGCCGCAGCGACCGTCGTCGCCTGCTGCGGCGAACCGCGCGCAGGAGTAGGTCATGCTCGGCCCGAGCACCAACCGGTAGAAGTCGTTGCCGACGTCGTAGTGATGGCTGATCGCCGCCGCATCGCGCCGTGTGGTGTGCAGTTTCCCGCGCCGAGGCCGCGCCTCCTCGGGGGGCGGTTGCGGTGGTCGACCGAGCGCGCCGAGTTGCCGCGCCGCGCTGATGGCTTTCCACGCGGCGTCGAGACCGAGGCGGGCGTCGCGGGGCGCCGTCGATTGCAGTGATCGAAGGATCTTGAAAAGGTCGCCGTCGAGATCGACGGTGCCGGAGACGAAAGCGCGGCCGAGGCCGAGTTCGCCCGGCGCCCACACCAGGTGGCTGAGCGCGTCCTTGGATCGCACGCGCATCGTGCCCGGATACTCGCCCTCGGGATGGATTGCGCTTCCGTCCCAGAACTCGAACCCGATCGCCGGTCGGGGCCCGAGTGCGGCGCGCAGCAAAGGTCGAAACACGTCGGCGACTGTTGCCCGGTGGCCCATATGAACCACTATGGCCCGCGCAGTGGGCTCAGGTGAACACCGACTCGGCAGAAGAGCCGTACAGATATGTCAATTCATGGACGCGAAGAGCAGTACTACACAGGTGGTGTCGAGCAGCGGCGACCGCCGCCCCGCTCAGCGGAATGTCGACGACCGGAACGGCACGCAGCAGCGTAGGGCGCATCGCCATTCGTCGCCGAGAACGTGTTTCCGCCGCGCGGCGCTGTCCTGATCGGCCTGGGGGCCGGCTCGCACGCACACTAGGCTTGCCGGGGTGAGCCGATTCGCCTGGGACCACAACGCCTATTACCATCGGACCTTGCTTCGTCACCTCCCGACACCGTGTGCGGATGTGCTGGATGTGGGTTGCGGCGCAGGCGCTTTCGCCACTGCGCTCGCTGCCCGGGTGCACCACGTCGATGCGCTCGACCGCTCGCCGGAGATGATCGCGGCGGCCGAACGCACGGTGCCCGACAATGTCACATGCGTGCGCGCCGACTTCCTGCGCGATGACATCGTCCCCGAGGGGCGTTACGACGCGGTCTTCTCGGTGGCCGCGCTGCACCACATGCCGCTTGCGGAAGCGTTGCCCCGCATGGCGGCAGCACTACGCCCCGGCGGGGTGCTCGCCGCGATCGCACTGCCCAGGACCGACCTGGCCCGCGAACTCCCCATCGAGCTCGCCGCATTCGCCGCGCAGCGAGTATGCGCCGCGGTATTTGCTACGGCCAGGGCCACGAGCGGAGGCGATTGGTACGCACGAGAACCCACGCATGGCGAGATGCCCGTCGTGCTCGACCCATCCCTGACGACGCGCGAAGTCCGCGACGAGGCGACCGCGGTCCTGCCCGGCGCAGACGTCCGCCGCTTGCTCTTCTGGCGCTATCTTTTGGTCTGGCGCAAGCCCCCGGCCGGCTAGCGGCGAACTCTTCCGCGGTGGAAGCCGCCCAGGTGCGCCGTTGTGTCGCGATCCGGATTCGGCTGTCGCGCAGTGCCCGGATCCGGTCGGCGACTGTCACGTTTTCCCGGGGACGGTGGTTCGTTGTCGTTCTCGGTGGACCTCGCCCGCTCCGACCGGGCCCCTCGACCTGCACGGTCATCCTCTCTCGTCGTCGCCCCCGGCCATCAACTGGCAACTTCTCGGCGACCGCATCTGTTCCCGCCATCCGTGACGCGGCCGTGATCCGTGCACCGCGGGTGGTCGTCTACGTTGTCGGCGACATCGCCGACACCGAGTCGATCACCGCCTTCGTGGAAAACCCCCTGGCATTCCGCGAACGCCCGCGCCGGATGCACGTCGTCGAGGGATCGCGCGCAACGCGGTGGGCAAGGCGCGGAAGAAGCTGCTGCTTTCTTGCCGCTGATCAGCGGACGGTGACGGCGACGCTCTGAATCAGATTGTTTCCCATGCCCTGGAGGTTCCACACCGATGCGGTCGGCTGGATACCGCCATCGGCATCGGTGGCGCGGCAGCTCAGCAGATACTCACCAGGGCGGGCGTCCCACACGTAACTCCACCCGCGCCAGGCGAATTCGGCGGGCGCGGGACCCAATAGAGCTTCCTGCCACACGCCATCGATGCCGACCTCGACACCTGCCACGGGGGCCGTGCCGCACCACGCACGGCCGCGAATCGTGACGGCGCTCGCTTCGACCGTGCGCCGCCTGGTCTGGAAGTCCGGAATTCCTGGTGGAATCATCAACGCACGCACTCTAATTCGTGATACGGGCTCCCCGGGATCGTGATTGTGCTGTTGGTAGCGGTAGGCCGACGTTTGCTGGAACCCGGTGAACGGCTGGTCGACGACCTCGATCTCTCGCAGCCATTTGACGCTCGTCATGCCGTACCACCCGGGCACGAGCAGCCGCAGCGGAAAGCCGTGCTGCGGCGGTAAGTCCGCGCCGTTCATCTCGTACGCGAGCAGCGTTTCGGGTCGACCGCATTCGCCGATGCCGAGCGAGCGCTGGTAGTTGTGCTCGACGTTGTCCTGGAAACCGCGATCGGCGCCGGTGAAGACCACCTCGACCGCCCCGTCGCGCACACCACACTCGTCGAGGATGCCGCGCAGCGGTGTGCCCGTCCACAATGCGGTGCCGATCGCCTCCAGTCCCCAGGGCTGGCTGACGTTGCGCGGGTCCATCGCGGTGCGTCCATTGCCGGCGCATTCCAGGGTGACCGGCGTCGTCGTCGCGGGCCGGGATCTGATGTCTTCGACAGACAGCTCGAGTTCTCGCTCGACGCTTCCGGTGACGCGCAACCGCCAAGTCGATGCGTCGACCTCGGGGATATCGAAATGAATCAGCAAGTAGTGCATGCCGATCGGCGTGATGTCGTAGCGCATGCCTTCCAGCGGCATGCCATGGTTGCGCGTGGCAAGGGCGAGCTCATCGAACCGCACGCCCGCTGCACGCGAGATGAGCTCGGTCATGTGCCCGGGCTGATGTTCTGATTGAGGTGGAACAGGTTGTCCGGGTCATAGGTTCGTTTGACCTCGGCAAGCCGTCGGTAATTCCCGCCGTAATTCTCGGGTACGCGGGACCGGTCGTCGTCGTCCATGAAATTGATGTAGCCGCCGGGCTCGGAGTGTGGTGCGGTCGCGTCGTAGTAATCGCGAACCCATTGAATCCGCTCCGTGTCGTCGGCGGGATCCTGCCAGGAGGCCAGAATCACGGTCGCGAATGTCGCGTTGCGATAGGGGAATGCGGTATCCGCTGCCGCGACTCGGTGGCAGGCGCCGTTGATCGGATACATATGCATCGTCGCGCTCACCTCGGGCACTTTCGGGCCGTAGATCAGGTGTTGTTCGATGGCGGCGTCGGTCAATTCGGTGACGAAGCTGCCTTTCCAGTAGCTGCGGATGCCCTTGGGGAAGATCGCGTCGAACGCGGTGTTCAGGGCTGGATAGGGCATCGGCCCGACCATTTCGCCGACTCTGGGCGCCAGGTCTCGGAACGGCTGCATCGCTTCTTCGCCCTTGTCGAGTGGTCCGGCCCAATGCGCGATCGCGGCGCAGAGCGTGTCGCCGTGCCGGTCGGCGGGGATGAACTCCAACGGCGGAGCGATCTGGAAGGCGGGAAATGCGCCGTAGGCTTCGGACGCGACGGGGATGAAGTCGCGGAAAAAGCGCAGCAGCGCGCCTGCGTGCTCGAGCTCGTAGAAGAACAGGCCGACGTAGACCTCGTCGACGGGGTGCAGCCGGTACTCGAACGACGTGACAACGCCGAAGTTGCCACCGCCGCCGCGCAGCGCCCAGAAGAGGTCTTCGTTCTCGGTCGGGCTCGCGGTCAGTGCCTGCCCGTCGGCGGTGACCACATCGGCCGACAGCAAGTTGTCGATCGTCAATCCATATGCGCGGGAAAGATATCCGATACCACCACCGAGAGTGAGCCCGGCAATGCCGGTGGTCGACACGATCCCGCCGGTCGTCGCAAGCCCATAGGCGTGTGTCGCGTAATTGAAGTCGGCCCAGGTTGCCCCGGCCCCGGCTCGTGCGGTGCGAAACCTCGGGTCGACGTGCACCCAGCGCATCAGTGACAAGTCGATGACGACGCCGCCGTCGTTGGTACCGAATCCGGGCGCGCTGTGCCCGCCGCCCTTGATCGAGAGATCAAGTCCTGCGTCGCGCGCGAAGTTCACTGCCGCGATGACGTCGGCGACCTGCTCCGGTCGAACGATGACCAGCGGACGGCGATCAAACATTCCATTGTGGACCGTGCGTACCTCGTGGTAACCCGGATCGTCGGCGGTAATGACAGGTGCGCGCACCTGTTCACGCAATTCTTGCAATGTCGTGCCCATCGATATTCCCCTATCGTGCGGCGAATGGCGCGTAAGCTTCGGCACTGCTCGAAAATTCGGCCGAGATCGCTTGTCGCGATTCGGAATTCGGTGAAAGGCCGAAGCGCTTATCTGCGTTCCGGGGTCTCGCCGCTGGTTGCCTTTTTCGAATAAGAATCTCGCCGATCTCCCGACCCGCGTTTGCGTCCATCGATAGTGACGGAGGTAGCTAAGTATAGGACTCGAGCGGCGCGAAGAGTTGAAAGCCCGCTTCCTCTTGCGTTCGATGTGCCGACGCGCTGCTGTGGGCAGATGACCGCGACAAGGCTAGGCCCCAGCTCATCTGTGTCCAGCTGGGGCCTAGTTGTATTTCATGCAGCTCGTTCGGGCAATTCGCCTACGCAAGCTGTGGCGACCTTGTCACGCGCCGGACGGTTGGCGATTTGGGTGGTGGGTGATGTCAGCTGTTGCCCGTTGCCGTTGATCGTGCCTGTCGTGCTCGGTCAAGGAGGATGAGCGGGACAGCGGCTGCGGCGAGAGCGGTTCCGATCAAGTACACCGAGGTGAGAGCGGCACCGTGTGTGAGTGTCGCGGCGGCTAGAACGGGTGTGATGCTGATGCCCAGCTGGAAAGCCGACACGGTTGTGGCGCCCGCGATGGTGGGGGCATCGGCAGCGATGGCGAATACGCGCCCGTAGAGGGCGGGGTTGAGCACGAACGCGGCGATACCTGTCAGGAACACCGCGGGCGCCACTGCCCAGATTTGCTCGATCACGACAACCATGACGACCGACAGAATCACAACGCCGACCGCGCCGGTGATCAGTGCGAAGTGAGGGCGCTGATCGGAGATCCTGCCACCGATGGAAAGTCCGATGAAGGCGCCCACCCCGAAGAGCGCGAGGATGGCTGGAATCCAGACCTCAGGGATACCGGTGATGTCGGCGAGCATGGCCGCGAGATAGTTGAACGAGATCATGTACGCCGCGGTCGTCAGGATGGTGATCCCGTATACGCCCCACAGCGATGGTTTCCGCATCGTGGCGAGTTCCCGCGACAGGCTCGACCCGGTGGCCGGGTCGGCGGCCGATGTGCCGGCGGGGAGTCCGACTACGCAGGCAATGGCTCCGGCGAGCGTCAGGACCACGACGGCCCAGAATCCTCCGCGCCATTCGGTGAAGTGGCTGAGCAGCGTCCCGGCGGGACCACCGGCAACCATGGCTACGCTGAGGCCGCTGACCACGACGCCGGACGCGCGAGCGTTTCGGTCCGGGGCTACCAAGCTGATCGCGGTCACCGACGCCACAGCGAAGAAGCCGGCGTAGGCGAGTCCGGAAACGACCCTGGAGAGCAGCATGACTTGGTAGTTGCCCAGCAGGCCGACGATGATGCTGACAGCAAAGACCACCTGGGTGGCCACCAGGGCGGTGCGACGTGGCCAGCGGAGGCTGAACACGGCGAAAAGCGGCCCGCCGAAGACAACGCCTAACGCGAACGCGGTGATGAGCATTCCGGCTGAGGAGAGCGCGACGTCGAGATCGGTGGCGACCGCGGGCAGGACTCCAGCCATCAGGAATTCAGCACTGCCCATCGCGAACAGGCTGAAACCCAGCAGGTACACCCCGGCGGGCAGCCTGTCGGAGCGACTGGTCCGGGACGACTCTACGGTGGTGGCCATCAGCGGACACCCCCAACATCGAGCCCGTCTCGAGCGACCGCAGCGGACAGGTCTTGTTCCAGCAGCCAACCGGTCATGCTGATCGCGGCAGTCGAGCCCGCGCCAGCGGCGGCGATGACCTGCGCTCGGGGGTTGACCACGTTCCCGGCTGCCCAGACCCCGGGGATGTCGGTGGCACCCCGGGCGTCGACGACAAGAAGTCCACTGACCGAGGCCACACCTAGTGCGGTCAAGATCGCGTCATGCGGTTTTGGGCGAGGAGCGACGAAGATGGCTTCGCACGGGACGATTTCGCCGTTGTCGAGTTCGATCCCGACGAGGTTTCGGGTCGCGGTGCCGGTACCTGTCACGACCTGGGTTACGCATCCGTCGATCAACCGCACGCCGTATGCCGTGAGGCGTTGCCGCTCCGCGGCGCTGAGTTCTATGCCGTTGAGGCAGAATGTCACCGATGAGCTGTAGCGGCGCATCAGTGCTGCCAGATGTGTCGATACCGCCGCCATAGTGCTGCCGATCACGACGATCGTCTTGCCCCGCACTTCGTAGCCGTGGCAGTGAGGGCAGTGGTGCACCTCGGATGCCCATCGCTCGGATAGCCCTGGGACGTCAGGGAGATCGTCGGTCATCCCGGTTGCGACCAGCACCGACCGAGCCCGCAATACGTCCCCGTCGGCCAGCCGCATCTCGAGCGTGCCGTCCGGCTTGCGCTGCGCGTCGACCACCGAAGCCTGCACGAGCGACCCACCGTGCGCCGTGAACTCGGCTTTTCCCGCCGTGATGAACTCGCTCGGCGACATGCCATCGCGTGTCAGGTACCCGTGCATGTGGTCGGCAGACGCGTTCCGGGGCGGACCACCATCAACGACCAAGGTCGCGAACTGTGCTCTCGCGAGTACGACGCCGGCTGATAGCCCAGCAGCCCCACCACCGATAATGATGGTGTCCCAAAACACCTCTGACACTGAGCTGTTCGTTGTATCCGTTGTTGCGTCCATTCGGATCACCTCCGAGCAGGAGCATCAGGGATGCCACCCGAAACCAACAAACACTGTTGCTGAATCCGGGACACATTGATTGAAATCCGGGACACATTGAGTGACTGGATCTCATGGAAGAGCAACCGAGTGTCGATGCCGTGATCGAGCAGCGTCGAAGTCCTCAGCGTCTTCGGAAAGCACGGCGAACGTATCCACGTCCGCACCCGCGCCCAAAACGCTGAGATGTCATGCCTTCCAGCCGGATGCCATGGCTGCGTCGCGGGGCGAGCTCGTCGTCGCTGCTGTGGGCAGATCTGCTCACAGCAGCGGGGGCCGCTTTTGGGGCTGTCGGTGCGGCACGGTGGACGTATGGCTCACGACGACAACACTCGAATGTTCAGCTGGCGAGCTCGCGAGCAACTGCTCAGCCGCCGCATACTCGTGCTCGACGGTCCGCTCGACGACGACAACGGGACGTTGCTGATGACACAGCTGCTCACGCTCGCCGCGGAGGACCCGGAGGCAGGCATTTCGCTGTGGATTCATTCTCCCGGCGGCTCGGTGCCCGCGATGCTCGCGATCCGTGACGTCATGCGGCTCGTGCCGTGCGAGGTGTCCACGCTCGCACTCGGATTGGCATGCAGTGCAGGGCAATTCCTGTTGTCCTCCGGCAGTAGAGGGCGTCGTTTCGCCTTGCCGCGCGCCAGGGTGCTCATGCATCAGGGCTCGGCCGGCATCGGTGGCAGCACGGTCGACGTCGAGGTCCAGGCCGAAGACCTGCGGTACACGGTGGACACCGTGCTCGGCATCATCGCCGAGGACACCGGGCAGCCTTTCGATCGGATCTACGAGGATTCGCTGCACGACCGCTGGTTCACCGCGACACAGGCCAAGGAGTACGGCTTCATCGACCACATTGTCGACTCGTTCGGGCAGATCGTGCCCCAACGTCAGCGGATCGGAATTTCGGCATGACCAGCTACACGATTCCCAATGTCATCGCGCAGCATCCGCGCGGCGGTGAGCGGATCACCGACATCTACTCGCACCTGCTCGCCGAGCGGATCGTCTACCTCGGCACGCCGATCGACTCGGGTGTCGCGAATGCGCTGATCGCACAGCTGCTGCATCTGGATTCGGAGGCACCCGAGCAGGAGATCAACCTGTACATCAACTGCGAGGGCGGCGACCTGTCTGCGATGCTCGCGGTGTACGACACCATGCAGCACATCGGCGCACCGGTGCAGACCACCTGCGTCGGTCAGGCCATCGCCGTCGGTGCGGTGTTGCTGGCGGGCGGGGCGCCCGGCCGCCGCGCCATGCTGCCGCATGCCCGAGTGGTGTTGCACCAGCCCGCCTCGCGCGGCCAGGGCGCGATTCCCGACCTGATCCTGCAGGCCGATGAGCTCGTCCGGATGCGCGCGGAGATCGAGTCCATCCTGTCCAAGCACACCGGGCAGCCGCCGGAACGGCTGCGGCACGACACCGACCGCGATCGAGTCTTCACCGCGCAGGCCGCCGTCGACTACGGTCTCGTCGACCGCCTGCTGGAGGCGCGCTCCTGACTCGGCGGCGCTGAATTGCCCTGCGACACCAGATGTCAGGAGTGACTAGGCCGCGAGCGCCAGCATTGTCGGCGCGGTGCCCGACCGCGGTGTAGACCGGGGGAGAAGGGTGAGCCGGCGATGAGCGCGCAGTTCGTCGGCCACCTGCTCGGTCAGTCCCCCGAGAGTGGTGCCGAGAGCCCCGGCCAGCGCGGCGATCATCTCGCTCGAGGGTTCCTTGCGACCACGCTCCACCTCCGACAGGTATTGCGGTGAGACGCCGGCACGTCCTGCCGTTTCGGCGATGGTGTCGCGCTGGTCCTGTCGAAGCGTCCGTAACTGTTGTCCGAGCACTTCACGCCACAGCGGCTCCCGTTCGGACTGCTGCTCCGGTTGTCGACGCTGCTCGTCGCGTCCACCGGGGATCGAGTGCAGTCTCGGATGCTCGGTCATAGTCAGAGCGTAAGGCCACCTCGGCGCAGTGTGCCTAGTCATTACGCTCTGGGCGTACGAACTCTGTCGACGATGTTCGGCCCACTGCCACGACCGCTGTCGGGTCAGGTCAATCGGTCGGCAATGGTGCCGAGGCCCCGCCGATCCATCCAGCTCGGCTGATCCACCTCGGCCGGGAATGAGCAGGCTGGGGCGATGACATCGTTCGGCTACGTATCAGCCCGGGCCGTCGGCATATTCGGCGATCTGCTCCATCACTTCCTGAAATTCCGCCGAGACGTGCAGTTCGAGCTCGTCACCGGACTCGCGAACCTCGGCAGCGAGTTCGATGATGCCGTCGTGCCACCAATAGACCGACGGGCTCACGGGGGAAGGCCGCTCGGCGTGCGTCACCATCGCCATTTTCGCCAGCGTGCCCACGGTGACATAGGCGTCCGTGCCATTGAGCGGGTGAATAAAGACCGTGCCCTCGCACGGGACCACGAATGCCGCACCCCAGTGTCCGACCACTGGATACGCGCCGAGCCAGCGCACATGTGCGCTGGCATAGTCGGCAGAGCCATAGAGGCCGAAGATCCGCTCGCCGTCTTCGTCTTCGAGATCTTCGACTGTGAGAAGTCCGTCGTCGTGGGTATTGTCCTCCGCGAGCTCGAACAGGTCCTGTTCCTGAATCTGCCAGTGGGACAGGCGGTCATAGGTGACCGCGACGATCGTATTGACCTGATCGATCACCACCCGCTGCGCGAGTCCGGGAGCAAGGGTTCGTGCCACGACCGGGATACCGACGTCCGCCATATCCTCCGGGTACATCCGTGCCCGCAGTAGTGGCCGTATCCGTTCGAAGTTGTCCAGGTCGAGCGGGTCCGTCGCCGAGACGTCCAGCTCGGCGAACATCGTGCTCAGATGATCCGCCACCAAGGCGGGCCACTGGTCCTGCGGCTGTGCGGCAACTCTGCGGCGCAGATTGTCCAGGGGCAGCACCCAGTCGGACGCCCCGTTTCCGGACAACAGCACTTCGTCGGATTCGATTGTGCAGGAATAGCCGTGGTTCTCCACGATCGTCTCGACCAACGTGAGCAGCAGATCTGCGGAGTCGGCGCCATGCCCGGCCTCGATTCGCGACCACAGCCGGGTGAACTGGTTGCCGTCGCGGACGCGGACGGCTTCGGTGATGTATTCCATGGGAGCCAGTTGCGCACTGTCCGCTTCGAGTGCGACACACGGCATGCCCGCGTATTTCCCCTGCCCCCAGAGCCACTCGCCGCCACCTGCTCGCAACAGCGTCTCGCCGAGGTACCCGACGGCGGCCTTGACGACGGGTAGGGCAGGGGGTTCCTTCATGACGGCCGGATCCGGCAGTGCCGCAACGACGAACTGTTCCAATTCGGCCAACGACTCCGGCGAGTAGTCGGCGAAGAACCCAGCCGAATAGGTGGCGAACACATCCGCCACCAACGGCGCGAGCTGCCTCTGCCAGGCCGCCACTCGCTCTTCATCGGTCTCGGCAGGTACGTCGATCCAGAAGCTCACATCACCACTCCGCTAGGCAAGGCAACACGAGATCCCGCGCGCCGCACCGTTTTCTACAGCCTCGGCGCGAGGTGAGCAACCGTCGGGCTTGCCAAGGCTGGGATCCGCAGCAGCCGGGTGGTTCGACGCGAGGCAGCCGCCGACGCTCTCGGCTGAAGTCTTGCGCCGCAGCACGACCGGCGTGGGCGGCTACTGCACGCCGGTCGTGGCTGTCGGTTTTGGTGTCAGTCGGCCGAGACTTCGCTGCGGTCACCGCTCCAGAGGGTGTGGAACTTGCCTTCGGCGTCGATGCGCTCGTAGGTGTGTGCACCGAAGAAGTCGCGCTGGCCCTGGGTGAGTGCGGCCGGGAGACGCTCGGCCCGCAGGGCGTCGTAGTACGACAGCGACGAGGCGAATGCAGGCACCGGAATGCCGAGCAGGGTTGCGGTGGAGACCACGCGCCGCCAGCTGTCGATGGCCGTTTCGATCGCTTCGCGGAAGTACGGAGCGAGGATCAGGCTCGGCAGGGCGGGGTTCTCGTCGTAGGCCTCCTTGATCCGGTTCAGGAAGCGGGCCCGGATGATGCATCCGCCACGCCAGATCGTGGCCAGGTCGCCGGGGTGCAGGTCCCAGTTGTATTCCACACTGCCTGCGGCGATCTGATCGAAGCCCTGCGCATAGGCGACGACCTTCGACGCATAGAGCGCCTGCCGGATGTCTTCGGTGAATTGCGCTACGTCGGTCGGCTTATCGGCCAGCTTGCCGGAGGCGAGGCCGACCGCGGCTTTGCGCTGGGCCCTGGACCCGGACAGCGCCCGTGCGAACACCGCTTCAGCGATACCGGTCACCGGAATCCCGAGATCGAGCGCAGCCTTCACCGTCCAGCGGCCGGTGCCCTTCTGCTCGGCGGCGTCGACGATGACATCGACCAGCGGCTTGCCCGTCTTCGCGTCGACCTGTTCGAGCACCTCGGCGGTGATCTCGACGAGATAGCTCTCCAGATCGCCGGAGTTCCATTGGGTGAACACCTCGGCGATCTGCTTGGCGCCGAAGCCGAGCGCATCGCGGAACAGGTGGTAGGCCTCGCCGATCAGCTGCATGTCGGCGTACTCGATGCCGTTGTGGACCATCTTGACGAAGTGCCCCGAGCCGTCGGGCCCGATGTGGGTGCAGCAGGGCGTGCCGTCGACCTGCGCCGCAATCGATTCCAGCAGCGGGCCGAGCGAGTCGTAGGACTCCTTCGGGCCGCCGGGCATGATCGAGGGACCGTTGAGCGCGCCCTCTTCGCCGCCGGAGATGCCCGCGCCGACGAAGTTCAGTCCACGTTCCTTCATGGCCGCTTCACGACGAATGGTGTCGGTGTAGAGCGCATTGCCGCCGTCGATGATGATGTCGCCCGGCTCCATGGCCGCCGCGAGCTCCTCGATGACGGCGTCCGTCGGATCGCCCGCCTTGACCATGATCAGCACCCGGCGCGGCTTCTCCAGTGCCGCGACGAATTCCTCGATGGTCTCGGTGCGCACGAAGTCGCCGTCGTCGCCGTGCGCCTCGAGCAGGGCGTCGGTCTTGGCCACGCTGCGGTTGTGCAGCGCCACTGTATAGCCGTGCTTGGCGAAGTTTCGGGCGATGTTGCTGCCCATGACTGCCAGGCCGGTAACCCCGATCTGTGCGCGCGCTGTAGAGGTCGCCATGAATCCGCTCTCTTCGTTCGACAGGTGCAATGTGCGTGACCGGGCGAAGCTGTTCGGCCTCGACCTTTCTACCCCTTCGGTCGCCACGATGACGAACACACCCGCCGGGTCGATGGGTCGGGCTTATTCCAGGTGGTCGCGCCGGAGCTGATTCTCCTGACTGGTAGCTGTATGTGTGCTGTACCTAATTATCTACGTTCGTAGATGGAGTAGTAGATCTGTAGCTACCTTTTGTCAGGCTTAGTTCGTGCAATGTACCAGCACGGTCACTGCCCGCTCACGTCTATGAAACAACACACTGCCGAACTGTTACTGGTTTTCGATTTCATAACCAGTAACCTATTGTCAACGCTGCAGCGGATAGTTTGCTGATGCAAGTGATGTCCACCGGTGCGGCCGTAGAATCGAGGAACGTCATGGAGCATCTGGATCTGAAGGTGGTCATCGTCGGCGGTGGGTTCGGCGGACTCGGCATGGGGGTCGCGCTGAAGCAGGCGGGAATCGACAGCTTCGCGATACTGGAGAAGGGCGGCGATGTCGGCGGGGTGTGGCGGGAGAACACCTACCCCGGCTGCTCGTGCGACATTCCGTCGCACCTGTACTCGTTCTCGTTCGCGCCGTACCGCAGCGCGAGGACGCGGTACCCGGGCCAAGAAGAGATCCTGGCTTATCTCCGCGGAGTGGCCGACAACTACGACCTGCTGCCGCACCTGCGCCTGCACACCACCGTCGCCGAAGCGTCCTATCACGAGGACATTGCTCGGTGGGAATTGACCACCGGGACCGGACAGCGCATCGTGGCCGACCTCCTCGTCTTCGCCGTAGGCCAGTTGCATCGCCGCTATACCCCCGATATCCCGGGCCGCGCGGACTTCACCGGCGCGGCATTCCACTCGGCGCACTGGGATCATCGCCAGGACCTGCACGGCCAGGATGTGGCGGTGGTCGGCACCGGATCCAGCGCCGGGCAACTATTGCCGAAGATCGCAGCCGATGCCCGCACGGTGACCGTGTATCAGCGCACTCCACACTGGGTGTTGCCGAAACCGTCGGCCGAGTTCGGCTCGATCAGCCGCTGGGTGTTGCGGACGCCGGGCGCTCACCGGCTCTACCGGCGGGCCCTGTACTACGGCGCCGACATCGCGTTGGCCCCGATCATGCACCGCGGCTGGCCGGCCCGGCCGGCCCAATGGGTGGCACGCACCCACCTGCGACGACACGTCAGTGATCCGGCACTACGCGCGGCCCTCACTCCCGACTATCCGATCGGCAGCAAGCGCATCGTTTTCGACAGTCGGTTCTACTCCACCCTGGGCCGGGAGAATGTCGAGCTGGTCACCGATCCCATCGCGCGCGTCACCCGGAACGGAATCGAAACCGGCGACGGCACGCATCGGCGCGCGGATGTCATCGTGTGGGCCACCGGGTTTCGGGCGCCGGAGTTCCTGACGCCGATGACGGTCCGCGGACGGGGCGGTCGACTCCTGCATGAGCAATGGTCGGATGGGGCGGAGGCGTTTCTGGGGTTGGCCGTGCCCGGATACCCCAACGCATTCCTCATCGCCGGACCGAACTCGTTCAATCCGGCGGGCAGCAACCCCAGCATGAAGGAACACCAGATCGCCTACATCATGGCGTGTCTGCGGTGGCGCGACGCAATCGGCGCCCCGGCGATCGAGGTGAGCGGTGACGCGATGCAGCAGTACCGGCAATGGCTGGCACAGGCCATCGCCAAAACCGTGTGGCCCGCGACCGGCAGGAGTTGGTACAAGCACGTGAACGGGCGCGTCACCAACCCATGGCCGGCCTCGGCACGAACCTTCGCACGCATGCTGCACCACCACCCCGCGGAGGCATTCGAAGCTGTCGCAACGAACGTCGATGCGACGGTGACGCCGCTACCGATCCGCCAGCACCCCCCGACCCACGATGAGGCCACACCGACGGCATCGTGACCACGACGGTCGGTGGCTATCGACCATCGGTCGCGACGTCATGGCACAGCTCGTCGATCACCTGCTTGCGCACATGGGACACGGTGACGATGCGAGCTCGGTCGCCGACGGTGGCCAAATGGTATTTCCGACAGATCCATTCGGCGGGCCGGTCGAAAGTGACCATGATCGACAGGGGATTTCGGGAAGGACGCAGCCCGGCGTCGGCGAGCTTCTCGACAGCCCGCTCGGCCATCTCGAGGGAGGTCTGTGCGGTCAGCTCCAGCCCCGCCATCCCCTGTGCGGCCAATGACTGCCAGATCAGTGCGACAGCCAGCCCGCTGCGACATCCGGCAAGGGTGGCATCGGTCGCGCCGATGTACTCGCCTGCCACTTCCGAGCTGACCAGTTCGGACCGGCACAGCGCGAGTGCGCTCGGCATCGGCATGCCGAGCGCCTTGTGCATGCACACCGTGACGCTGCCGACTTCCTTGCGCACGAAACCCCACGCCGCCCGCTCCGGGGTGAACGGCAGGATGAGTCCGCTCAGTGCCGCATCCAGGTGCACATACACCCGGCCCGCCGCCGATGCCGCCGTGATGATGGCGTCCACGTCGTCGATCGCGCCCGTCATGGTGGTGCCGATGTTCGCGACGACGACGGCGCCACGGCCGGTGTCTGCGTCGCACGCGCGGGCCAGCGCGTCGATGTCGATCCGGCCCTGCTCGTCACAGTCGACGACGACCAATTCCTTGCGCATCAGTTTGGCGCTCTTGCGGACCGAATAGTGGGTTGCCCGACTGCAATAGATTCTGGCTTGCGGTAGCAGATCACACCCGCGGTCGAGGCCGAACTGATTGGCCTCGGTGCCGCCGCCGGTTACGTATCCGTAAGTCCGGCTCGGATCTCCATTGGCGAGCCGGGCGACGAAGTCGACGACGGCCAGCTCCATGTCCTTGACGCCGACGCGTGCTTTGTCCTCGCTGTCCGGGTCGCCGACATTGGTGGCGAAGATGTCGAGCAGTCCGGCGAACCTGCTGAAGCCGAAGTCGAGATTGGCGGGGAACCCCACGATGTAAGGCGCTTCGGCCCGCATGTCGGCAATGAAGGCGTCCAGCGGCGCGCACGATTCTTGCGCCGGTCGAGGGGAGTGGCCGATCCGGTACCGGTCGGAGTTCGAGAGATTCATGTGTACCGCCTGATGGGGGAGAGCTATACGAGCTCGATCGGCAAGGTGGCATACCCGTGCAGGAAGTTCGAATACAGCGGTCGTGGTCTGCCGGTGGGGATGATGGTTCGGGCCGTGCGCCGCATCTCGTCCAGCACGATCGCAAGCTCCAAGCGGGCCAGATGCGCACCGACGCAGAAGTGCGGACCGTACCCGAATGCCAGATGGGGATTGGGCTTTCGATCGAACTGCACCGCATCAGGGTCGGAGAATCGGGTCTCGTCCCGGTTCGCGGAGACATTCCACATCGTGACGATTTCTCCCGCCGTGATGTGCGTGCCGTGTATTTCTACGTCGGTGTTCGCGACACGTCCGAAATGCATGGTGGGAGCGAAGCATCGGATGATCTCTTCGACCGCCGTGCCGAGATCGCTCGCTGCCTGGAAGCGGTCCCATAGGCGCGCATCCTCGGCGAAGGCGTGTACCGCGTTGATCATGGTCAACCGGCTCGTCTCGTCGCCGCCCAGGATGATGCTGTAGCAATTGGTGACGATCTGGTCGTCCGACAGTGGCGCGTCCTCGAATTCCTCGCCGATCAGCGCGGTGATCAGGCCTTCGGCCGGGTGTCGGCGCTGGTCCTCCACATGGTCGAGCAGGCACAGCAGTATCTCCTGGCGCGCGGCCAAGGCCGAGACATCCGACTGCGCGGCGTTTTCGGAGCTCAGGGCCTGCTTGGTCAACGACACCAGCAGGTCGTGATCACTGTCCGGAATGCCGAGTAGGTCGCAGATGGTCCAGATCGGGATCCGAGAGGCGATCTCCTCCGCGAAATCGAAAGCGCCCGAACCCGACCATTCGGTCAGCAATCGCCTGGTGCGTACCTGAATGCGGGGTGCCAACGCGCGCACCGCATCTCGTGTCAGTGCCGCTGTCATCAGCCGACGCAGGCGGGTGTGCCGGGGTGGGTCGGTCACTGCCAGCATGGCGCCCGCCGCGTTGTCCCGACCCGCCAGCAGGGTGAGCAGGACGTTGCCCCGTTGCGAGGTGAATCGCTTGCTGTCGCGGTATACGGTCACCGCCGGGTCGTAGCCGCAGACCACCCAGAATCCGGGGTGGCCGGATGCACCCTCGTGCCAGAAGATCGGTTGCCGGCGACGTCGGTCGCGCCAGAATTCCGACATGTCGGCGTGCAAGTGTGTTGTCGGTTCGGTGAGATCCCAGACGTGCGTGTCATCCAGGCTCGTCGACCGGACTGCTCCGGTCATCTCCCGATCACCAACTCCGATTCCGAAATCGACAGCAGCGCAGCCAGTTGCGCGGGCGACGGGGCATCGAGCAGCATCCGCATCGTCATGTGCACGCCGAGGGCCGTCCGGATCCGGCGGGTGAGTTTGGCGGCTTCCATTGATTCACCGCCGAGATCGAAGAAGCTGTCCGCGGGATGGAACTCGGGCAGGCTCAACGTTTCCGCGAACAGTTCGCACAGCACCCGTTCCGCCGGTGTCATCGTCTCCGGCGCGGTGCGGTGGGAGCCGGTCTGTCGGACCGATTCCGTCACAGCGGCGTAGTCGGTCTTTCCGTGCGGTGTGCGCGGCAATTCGGTGCGGATCTCGACGCGATCGGGCAGCAGATAGCCGGGGAGGTGTTCGGTGAGGAAACCCTTGACCTCGCTCGCACCGATCGCATCGTCGACCACGATGCAGCAGACCAGCTGCGTGTCGGTCGACACCACGGCCGCTTGGCGAACACCGGGGCACCGCAGTGCGATGGTTTCGATTTCACCGGGCTCGATGCGCCGACCGCGCAACTTGATGCGTCGGTCCATGCGCCCGAGGAATTCGAGCTGGCCATCGGGGAGCTGCCGGACGAGATCGCCCGACCGATAGAACCTTCGGCCGGTCACCAGGTCGTCGATGAACGCCGCCGCGGTCTCCTGTGGCAATCCCAGATATCCGTGTGCGACTCCGAGTCCGCCGATCCAGAGCTCGCCCGCGGCGCCCGGCTCTGTGTCCGTGCCGTCGTCACCGACGATCCGCAAGGTGGTGCCCTCGATGGCGCGGCCGATCGGGATGGGTAGTGCCGCACCGACCAGCGGATCGCTGATGGTGGCACACACGGTGGTTTCGGTGGGTCCGTAGGAATTGATGAGATGGTGCCGGACGGTCCACTCCTCGACCACGGCCGAGTTCGCCGCCTCGCCCGCGATGATGAGTCGCAAGCCGGGCGGCATCTTGTGCTCCGGTATCGCCGCGAGCACGGAAGGCACCATGATCGCGTGGCTGATGCGTTGCGCGACAATGACTTCGGCGATGCCGACACCGTCTGTCAGCGCATCGTGCGCGGCGAACACCGCCGTCGCTCCCGCGCCCAGTGTCGAGGTGATTTCCGCGATCGAGGCATCGAAGGAAGCCGGGGCGAATTGCAGCATGCGGGCGCCGGGCCGGAGTTCGAGTGCTGCCGCGGTAGCGTCCGCCATGGCCGCGATGCCTCGATGCGGCACTGCTACGCCCTTCGGTGCGCCCGAGGAGCCGGAGGTGAAGATGACGTACGCGAGGTCGTCGGGGTCGATGGCCGGGTAGGTCGGTGGATCCTGCCTGGCGGCATCCACGGTGTCGGGCGACGGGATCGTCACTGTGACAATCTCTTCGGGTAGCGTCGGCGGTGGATTTCCCGGCTCCAGCAGGGCGAATCGAATCGCGCACACCGCGAGCATGGATCGCGTTCGTTCTTGGGGTTGATCCGCGGCGAGTGGTACATACACCGCGCCGAGACGCCAGATCGCCAACATTGCCGCGGTCGTGTAGGGATTGCGTCGCTGTGGCACCACCACGGCGACCGAATCCGACTCGGCAACACCGGCTTCGGTCAATTCCCGGCAGATTCGACCGACCCAATGGTCCAGATCCTGGTAGGTCAGCGTTAACTGGCTACCAATCAGCGCAACCTCGTGCGCGACACCGAAATTTTGTTCGTCTAACCGTTGCAACCAGGACCGATTCGGTGGTTGGAGCGGCACCTCATCAGGTGTTTGCACGGTCGTGACTGTAAGCGACCGATCGGTCCGACGCGTTACGGCACCACCAACAATGGGAATAGCTTTGAGTTTACAAACACTCAGTGATCTTGGTTACCCCGACTGGACAGGAAGTCGATCACCACGCGATTGACTTCCTCGGGCCGCTCGAGATATCCGAGGTGGCCGCATCGATCGATTTCGACATAACGGGCGCCGGGTATCGCGGCGGCAACTTCCCGGCAGTACATCGGTGGCGCAAGTTGATCGTCGGTGAAGCCGATGATCAAGCTGGGCGTGGTGATTCGGGTGTAGTCGGGGAGTCGATTGCGCGAGTAGTCGATGTCGAGTTGCGCACGCACCCCGGGTGCTGCCGTCGCCGAGGCCGAGAATTCGAACATGTCGAGCCAGTGCTCGGCTGCCTCGGGATCTTCGAGCGTGCGGGGTGACAGATTGAGGGTCGCCTTGATCGCCGCAGCGTACTGAGGTGGCAATCGAATGTCCTGATCGTGGAGCGCCGCCTCGCCGGCATTGAGTGCGAGCAGCATCGGATGCGGGCGACCCGCGGTCGCCATCATGACCGCGTGATCGACCAGCTCGGGGTGTTCGAGCGCCAGGTCCTGCGCTACGAGTGCCCCGAGTGAGGTGCCCACGACATGCGCAGGCGCACCCAAGTATTCGATCAACGCGGCCGAATCGGCCACCAGATCGTCGAGGGTGATGCCGTCTGCGCCCTCCTCGGACGGAGCGATCCCTCGATTGTCCACCGTCGCCACCCGGAATCCGGCCGCTACCAGGGCGGGCACCTGGTAGGTCCGCCACACTCGACCGGGACTGCCGCTTCCCATGATCAGCAGGACCAATGGCCCCTCGCCGACCACGTGGTGGCTCAATCGGATTCCATTGACGATTGCTATCGACATGAGCTTGTGAATACCACCTGGTCCGCGGGCTCGGCGAGCCGCGTCGAGCCCGACTTCCGGGCCGAAAGTAGCAAGCGTGGCCGTGCTTCTGCGGCCGTTGCTTCCCAATGATGGGAGGGGTGATGAGCTATGGACATGCAGGCCGAAACCCTTGCCACCTGGGGCTTCGAGCCCTTCCCACAGCCGAAGTGACGGCACTCGTAGTCGCCGTTCTGTTTGCGGAAGAGGATGGGGTCGGTTTCCTCGATCGTCAGCAGCCGCTGTTCCCGCGCCTTGGCCGCATCCGCGAAATCCTCGGAAAGAAGGCAGTGTCGGTCGGGCAGTGGTTTCCAACATGACAGTCTTCTCTCCAGATCACAATCTGTGATCCGGAGCAGACGCTACCTTCCGTCGGGCTCGGATGAGACCGTTCGGTCTGAATATTTGCCGTACGTAGTGCGTAGGACAGGTCACCAATTAGTGCAGATTTCGAACATCTACGCTCCACCTGTCAGGGTTGCCGGGACAAGGTCGGGTTCGTGACTCCAAGAACTCGTCGACCCTGCACTTACGGTGGACCTGGCAGGTGGATCGGCGCGGCCACCGGCAGTCCGATGGTGCGCATCGACCTCGGCTGATCGGTCATGGACTGGTCGGTGCTGTTCGTAGACCCATCCGACGTTGCCGACGCGCCGAAGCCCTTATATGCAGGCAGCGACGCAGCATGACGGGTGGCGTATTCGCAATGGACCGAACCGGGGCCAGACTTGTCTGACCGGACGTGAGCTCCGATGACCGATACCGAGCAGCCTGTCGAAGACCTGCTCGATCTTGCCTATCCCTATGCGTTGGATGCGGTCGACGAGCCTGGGCGACGGTATATCGAACAACGTGTTGCGAACGCCGACGCGGCGACGGCAGCGGCGTTCGCAACCTCGGTACGCGCTATCCACGAGACGCTTGCCGTCATCACAATTCTGGACGAGTCGACACCGCCGCCCGAGCTGGCGGTGCGCGTATTGCGCGCGGTCGCGAAGCAGACCGCGGAGATCGCGAGGCGCCGGGCCGAGTTGTTCGGCAGGCGGCGGTCGCAGCGACTGCGGCGGTCGGCCGCGGTGGGCGGCTTGATCGTCGGCGTGGGTGTCGCGGTGATCATCGGGCGGCGCTGGCGGCGCGCAGCGTAGCGGGAGCCCGTCGCAATGAGAGCGGTTCAGTCGTGTGCGTGCAGCCGGGCCTGTACTTCCGGGCGTCGCAATGGCGGCAGGCTTTTAGGCGGAACCTTGCGGTCCGGTAGCTGGTCGAGCAGTCGAGTGGTGGCCGCTGCTATATCGGCGACGGCGGCATCGACCGCAGGGCGGGTCGATGCGGAGATGCTGGACAAGCCGCCGACCTTGCGGACGTACTGCAGGGCCGCCGCATGTATTTCCTCGGGCGTCGCCGCGGGCTCCAGCCCACGAAGACCGGTGATGTTTCGGCACATGCTTCGAGGTTAGCCCTCACTTCCCAGGGGTTCCCGTCGGCGGGATCGGCAGGGCGCGGGCCAGTCGGTCCAGCCAGTGGTCCATCTCGCCGTGGACTTGCGGGTGCCCGCGCCGGAATTCCGTCCAGTCCACCTGCCAGTGGCGGATCGCATCGGGGCCGAATCCGTGGCGGTGGGTACCCAGCACTTTGCGCAGAAGTCGGGGTTTCAGGTCAGTCTGTGGGGATTCGGCGAGGAGCACGGCGTCGTAGAGATCTTTGCCTGCGGCCTGCCCGGTATCGGTCGCGTCGAGGTGCAGCCACAACAGCTTCCATGCCAGTGACAGTTCCCGGCTTGCCGTGACGACCGGTGTAGGTGGGCTCGATGCGCGTGTAGCGCATCCCGTTGGCCGCGGCCCAGTCGATCAGCCGGGATTCCTCCACTGCGGCGAGCAGGACAGTCAGATGGGACTCGAATTCCCCGGCGAACGTATGTTCGACATCCACGGAAGTGACCGTAGCAAAATCGTGCCGGGGTGCCCAGACGACAGGACTGGGGCCATCGCACACTCGAGCTGAGCGGCCGCGTGGACCGCCCAGTCGGGTTCGTGCATCAATTCTGTTCGCTCAGTGGCTATTTCGTAGGGCAGTGCCGATGGTGCGGCCGATGATCGCGCGGACCGAGAAGAACCGGATTCCGATGAAGATGCCGATCACGCAACCGATGGCCGCGCCCGCGACGATGCGCCCGGCATAGTGCATCGAGGCAAGGCAAGGCAAGGGTGCCAGTCGGGATCGAGCGTTCATCTGGGCCATTTCGAAGGACTGACGTGCACGGCACGACCTCGAGCACGTGGCCGGGTGAGAGGTAATCGAAGTGGTCGGCGCGGAGATTGCTGGTCGGATCAGCCGAGCTCGTTCTGGAAATCGGCAGCAAACGTCGAGTTCGCTGCTGTCGGAAGGCCGGTCGAGTCACGCAATTGCGGCGGCGGGAATATCCTCGAAGTAACTAACCGACAGTTGTATCGAGGTCGTCGTGGCGCATATCGATCCGCTTTCCACGCAACGCGGCCTGACCTCAGGGTTCGCGGCGGAGCTCGATGCCGCCGGGTTCACCGAGGCTGTCGAGATCGGTCGCGGTGGGTTCGGCGTGGTGTATCGCTGTTTTCAGGCGGGGCTGGATCGGGAGGTGGCGATCAAGGTGCTCACCGCCGAGCTGGATTCGGAGAATCTCGAACGGTTTGTCCGTGAACAGCTGGCCATGGGCAAACTTTCGGGCCATCCGAACATTGTGAGCGTGTTCGAGGTGGGGTCGACGGCGGCCGGGCGGCCCTACATCGTGATGCCGTATCACCCGCACGGTTCGTTGGATGCCCGAATCCAGGACCACGGGCCGCTCGGCTGGCAGGACGTGCTGCACGTCGGGGTGAAGATCGCGGGGGCGCTGGAGACCGCGCACCGGCGCGGAATGCTGCATCGCGATGTCAAACCCGGGAACATTCTGTTGAACGAGTACGGCGAGCCGCAGCTCGCCGATTTCGGAATTGCCCGCTTGGTCGGCGGTTTCGAGACGACTGCGGGGACAGTCACCGGTTCGCCCGCCTTCACCGCACCGGAGGTGCTACAGGGCCGCACCCCGGATGCAACGGCCGATATCTACAGCCTCGCCTCGACGCTGTTCTGCGCGGGCACTGGTCATGCCGTGTTCGAGCGGCGCAGCGGCGAACAGCTGGTCGCCCAGTTCCTTCGCATCACCAAGCAGCCGATACCGGATCTGAGCGATGCGGGTCTGCCCGCCGACGTGACGGGGGCGATCGAACGTGCCATGTCCCGTGACATCGGCGAACGGCCCTCTACCGCAGCGGAATTCGGTGACACGCTGCGCGAGATCCAAGCCAGGTACGGGCTTGCACCCGACGAGATGCCGATTCCGTTGGCCGCCGCCGAACCGGTCGGACATCGCCAGGCCGCCACGCCGACCGGAACGGGTCGGCGTCGCACTTCGGGGAGGTCTTCCGCGCGGAAGACCCCGCCGGTCCCCGCGACGCGATTGCGGCCGCCGGTGCCGACGCGCCCGCTGGTCGAGCGGGCGCGACTGATCGAGCTGCTGCGGGCCGGGCATGGCCGTCGGCTGGCGGTCATCCACGGCCCGACCGGTTTCGGCAAGACCACACTCGCGGCGCAATGGTGCGAGGACCTGACCGCCGATGGGGTCGCGGTGGCGTGGCTGACTGTCGATGACGACGACAACAATGTCGTCTGGTTCCTGTCGCACATCATCGATGCCATTCGCGCCGTGCGTCCCGCACTCGCACAGGAGCTCGGCGAACTGCTGGAGGAACACGGCGACGAGGCCGAGCGTTACGTGCTGACCTCGCTGATCAACGATATCGACCGGCGCGGTGAGCAGTTGACCGTCGTGATCGATGACTGGCACCGGGTACTCGATCCGGCCACCACGGGGGCGTTGCGCTTTCTGATCGAAAGCTGCAGTCCGACCTTGCGCACTGTGGTGACCAGCCGCAATCAGACCCGGCTGCCCATGAGCTCGATGCGGGCGCGCGACGAGCTGGTCGAGATAGGCACCGCGGCCCTGCGTTTCGATGTCGAGGAGGCTTATGCCTTCCTGGTCGACCTCGGTGGGCTCGAGTTGGACCGCGGCGATGTCGAGGACCTCACCGAATCGACCGAGGGCTGGGTCGCAGCGCTGCAGCTCGCCGCGCTGTCATTGCGCGGCAGTGACGATCCCGGCGCACTGATCGGTCACCTGACCGGACGACACCATGCCATCAGCGAATTCCTTGCCGAGAACGTCCTGGACACCCTCGAACCGGGGACGCTCGATTTCATGGTGGCGACCTCGGTCACCGAACGTATCTGTGGCGAGCTGGCCGCGGCGCTCACCGGCGTCGCCGACGGACAGGCGTTGCTCGAGCGGATCGAGCAGCAGGACCTGTTCCTGCGCAGGCTCGACGGCGGGCAGTGGTTCCGATACCACCACCTGTTCCAGGATTTTCTGAGGCAGCGGCTGGAACGCGATCGGCCGGAACGGATCACGCAGCTGCACCGCGCGGCGTCGCAATGGTTCGCCGAGCATCGGCAGGTGAGCGAAGCGGTCGACCACGCGCTGCTGGCCGGTGATGAGCTACGCGCTGTGGAGATCGTCGAAACGGACGGGATGTCACTGCTCGAGTACGGGCAGTTCGCCAGTCTCATCGGGCTGGTCGGCAAACTACCCGCGACAACCATCGAGACTCATCCTCGACTGCAGCTGGATCTGGCATGGGCGAACATCCTGTTGCACCGCGCCGCAGCCGCGGAACGGGCACTGCGGCTTGCGGAGTCGAGGTTGGACAGCGCGGGCCTCGACGAAACCGTGACCGCGAATCTGCGCGCCGAAGCGGGTGTTGTGCACGCGGTGGTGACGGTGCGCGCGGATATGCTGGCCGGAGTCGACGACATGCTGCGGCCGTGCCTGGCCCGTGCGGACGAGATGTCACCGTACGTCGTGGCCATCGCCGCGAACGTCGCGTCCTTCGCGGCAGGCTATCGCTTCGACTTCGATGAGGCGGTGCGTATTCAGGAGTGGTCCGCGCCGTACATGCGGCAGAACAAGGGCTACTACAACACTGTGAACGGGTTGTGTTTTCTCGGACTCGCCGCCAGCCTGCGGCTCGACATCGCCCATGCGGAACAGTATTTCCGGCGGGCGATGAAGGTGGCCAAACAGTCCGGCGGCAACCACTCCTACGGCGCGCGACTGGCCGGATCGCTGCTGGGCGAGCTGCTCTACGAGCGCGGCGAGATCGTGGAGGCGGAACGGCTGCTCGATGAAGGCTACAAGTTGGGGCCGGAGGCGGGTGTCGTCGATTTCAAGCTGGCCCGCTACGTGGTCGGCGCCCGGATCAAGGCACTGCTCGGCGACCGGGCTGCCGCGATCCGCAGGTTGAACGAGGGCGCCCGTGTCGCACGGTCGATGTCGTTGCCGCGGTTGCGCGCCGAGGTCGAGAACGAACGGTTGCGGCTCGGGTTGCCACCGAACCCCGACACCGGTCCGCTGCCGGTGGTCGACTACGCCGACCGTCGTACCCCCACCGACCCGATCGACGAATTCACCGTGCTGTACGAGGAATTCACCGCGATCCGGCTACTGCTGACCGAAGATTCGCCGGAGCGGACCGAGCTCGCCTGCTCGTGGGCGCAGGAATGGGTGGACCGGCTCGAAGCGGTCGATCGTCCCCGAGAACTGTTGAAGGCACGCCGATTACTTGTCGCCTGCCTGGCCGCCGTCGGCCGGACCGATGCGGCGAAGGCGTTGCTGGCCACCGTCACCGCCCAATGCGCCGAGCTCGGCTCGGTCCGCTACCTGCTCGACGGGGGACCCTACGTGCTGTCGACGCTCGCGGCGCTACGCGAGGACCAGACCGCGGGCCGCTGGCAGCCCGGCTGGCCGGACGTGCCCGAGCCGTTCTTGCTCAGGTTGGTCAATGCCGATGCGGCACAAACGATCTGATGCCGCGATTTCCGAGATTATTGCGGGTCGGGTCGCGCTGTGCGCTGTGCCGTCAACTCTTTCTCGCGATGTAATAGCTGTTGAAGATATCGGCGTCGATGTGTTCGATGTCCACCGAACCGAACCCCGCTTCCCGCAGCATCCGGGTGGCGATTTGCTCACCCCACATCGTCCCGAGTCCTTCTCCGTCGAGCGCCAGCGACACGGTCATGCAGTGCATTGTCGAGATGGCGTACATACTCGGTCCGAGCGGGTGCTCCATATTCTCCTCGAGGTTGCTGGAGGCTTGAATGTCCACCATCAGGAAGGTGCCGTCGTCTTTCAGCGCGGTAGCGATGCCGCGCAGCACCTCGGTGGGGTGGGCCTGATCATGGATCGTGTCGAACGCGGTGATCAGGTCGAATCTGT
Organism: Nocardia sp. NBC_01009; assembly: GCF_045208035.1. Classification (NCBI taxonomy): domain Bacteria; kingdom Bacillati; phylum Actinomycetota; class Actinomycetes; order Mycobacteriales; family Nocardiaceae; genus Nocardia; species Nocardia sp. NBC_01009. Next base: position 4,373,486 of record NZ_CP108695.1, read on the forward strand.
TGGAGGCGGCTAGATTTGTGACGTCGCGAACCTCGAAACTCGCGTTGGTGAGCCCCATGGCCTGAGCCTCCGTGCGGCCGGCCGAAACACCCTCCTCGGAAAAGTCGTAGCCGACGAACCGGCTGGCGGGAAAGTGCCGGGCGAGCAGGTTGACGGCGTGTCCGCTGCCGCAGCCCACGTCGGCCACATCGATGCCCTCGCGTAGCCGCTCGGGAAGTCCGGGGACCAGCGCTATGGTGACGTCGATCAGCGCGACGTCGTGAATCGCCGCGCTTTCCTCCGCCATGACCTGCTGAAATCGGCCGTACTTCGAATAGGGGACGCCGCCGCCGTGCCGGAAACAGTCGACGATTTCGGGCTCGACGCTCGCGGCCAGCGGAATGTACTGCGTGAAGGCCGCGATATTGTCCGGACCCGCCGCTCTGGTCAGTGTGGCGGCGTGTGCGGGTGGTAGTGCGAACGTGCGATCGCCAGGGCGGTAGTCGACGATCTTGCCGACGGTGAGACCGGCCAACCATTCGCGCACATATCGCTCGTTCAAATTCGCGGCTCGGGCAATGTCGGCACTCGTCGCGGGCGGTAATCCGCTCATCGTGTCGAAGAGCCCGGTCTGGTGGCCGATGCTGATCAAGAGGGTCAGAAAGCCGTCATTGAGGATCTCCAGCATTCGCCCACCGAACGCCTCTGCGCGCGCGGCGAATTCCGGATCGGCATCCGGCGCGGGACTCGCCGGGGTGAGGATATGCGTGCTGTCCGACATGGCTAATCACCGCTTGGCGTATTCGGGCGAATCGAAATTCTTGCGCACCAGACGGGACATGGCTGTTCTCCTGAGGATCTAGTTGCCTGTGGTGAGGTAGTTGTGGACCTCGTACACCGCAGCCCGCACAGTCGGCACCGAATTTGGTGTGCCCCACTGTTTCTGCTATCGCATGTCATCGCTCTACGAAGTCGACTCGGCACAGAAATTCGGACGCCGTCCGCGGCGGCGGCTCTCGATGCGACACCCACCCCACCCGAGGTGCTGTCGGAAACGGCTGGTCACACTCGACGTAGTCGAATGTGACACGCATCACACACTACCTGTGGCGTGTATCAGCTGCAAGATAGCTGAGGTCGGCCGAGGGCGGCGGGTCGTGGCAGATGCCTGCACGCGAACCGGATCAGTGCAGTTCCCAACTGTCGGCAGGACCGCGTCGCCGCCCCATCTGGCGCCGTCTGAAGAACACCTCTTCCACCGATACCGAGGGAATCTCGTTCGTCATTGCGGCCAGTCGGGTGTCGAGGTGTAGTTCGTGGATGCGCAATTCCAGGCCTGCGCGACGTTCCGGTGGCAACGTCGCCCAGACCGCGCCGATCTTGGCGTGCACCTCGGCATCGGCGGCCGCGAGTACCGGCAGCAGCATCGGCCACAGATTGGCTTCGGTGGCGATGGAGGGCAGCGCTGCCACGGCCTGGTCGGACATGTCCGCGAGCATTCGCGCGGTCCGTCGCTGGGCGTCGGCGTCGACGCGCCCGACCAGTTGGAACAGCCCACCCCAGATCGCGGGTTCGTTGCGGCCGTCGAGCTCTTTGATGATCGCGGCGAGCGCCGCCTCGTTGCCGACGACAGGATTCGCGGCAATCCGATCCAGCGCGGTCGCGCTCGAGTGGCTGATGAACGTGAGCAGCTCCGGTATCGCACCCACGTGGATGGCGGTGACGATGAGGTTGCTGATCGATTCGGTGGATCCGATGGTGACCATGATGTCGCCGATCGCGGTGATCACGTCGTCGTCGCAGCGCGCGAAGGCCGAAAGCGCCGCGAGTTGGAGATTCGACGACCCGACGAGGACGGTGTGCACGATCCGCGGAATCCGCTGCCACTGACCAATGAGCAGCCTGCGCAGAATGGCGCTGATGCTCTGCGCCGAGAACGCGTACGCGGCGGAGAAGATCAGGCCCTCGTCGTCGTGCGCGCCCTGTTCGATGGCATCGATCAATGCTGGTGTCGCATAGGCAAGAAAGGGTCCGGCCGTGATGTAATCCCTGCGCCGCAGTACCTCGTTGAGTACATTCACGATCGGTTCGGGCGGTGCGACATCGGCGATCTGGCCGACGGTACGCGGATCCATGTACGGTGCGCAGTCCGCCGCGTAGGACGTGCCGAGCAAGGAGACCGTTTCGGCGGCTTTCTTCGGGTACACGACGCCGATAGCGCCCGCGGCCCTGCCCGTCATCATCGGCGGCACGATCCGCTGCACCAGCGGCATCGAGATGCCGAGCGGAATGATCGGTACCAACTTGCTGATTCGGTGAAATGTCTCGGCGTGCTGATCGAAGACGATGCCTGCCATGCGTTGCTGCAATTCGTGCAGATGCTCGGCGCCGAGGCGTTCCAAGTGCGCCAGTCGCTCCGCTGGGACGTGCAGTGTGCGCGCCAGCAGCATGATCTGGGCGCGAATTACCAGGTCGCTCATCAGTGGCGGCGGTCCCCGAACATGATCCGGCGCGCTGGTCCGCGCAGTGGCCGGGGCAGCGAGCCCACGACTTTATCGATGGACTGCGACAGTGCGTCTGCCTCGTGTTGCCTGGCCGCGCGGAACAACATGAGCAGGTCGGCGGCCTCCTGATCGGAGAGTAGGTCGAGCGTCGCCAACGGCCCGCGTAGTTCGTGTTCGAGGTCGGTTCTGACGTTCATGCTGCTCCTCGTTGTGCATAGCCTCCGGCAGCCCGGATTACCCGCGGAGACCGTCGTTGAATCATAGGCGTGGCCGCGGAGTCCTTCGCGAGGTTTTCACATCGAGGCACCGGAATGGTTTCCGCGGGACGAGCTCTCGATCGTTGCCTGCCCTTCAGGGTGGCGAACCGACCGATCGCCTTGGCGTTTATGCAGCCGAAAGTAGGTGTGGCGGAACATTATTGGGCGTACGACTCTGTGTGCGTGACCAGGTTGCTTTCATGCAGTAGCAATCAAATCATCGCTGCCCCAATAGGTTTGGCGAATAGTCTCTATTTTAGAGTAAAAGACTTTGGAGTCCGGTAATGCCCAGAACAGTTCTTGTACCAGGTCAGAACGCGAATTTCGGAGCGGGCGTGCTCGCAGGAAACTTAGTGGTCACCACGCCGACAGCGGGGACCTCTGCCGTCACGCTGGGGGGTGCGGCTCCGGTCGCGCACGCGCCCGGTGTCACAGGCGGCGTGACGATCGCGGTCAACGGTTCGGCCGTCACGGTGGCCAACACCACGCCGGGTGTTGGCTCGCCTGCCGGGGACATCGTCCTGAACTACTGACCGGCTGGTGCGCTACCTGCCAGGTGGTGCGGCTGCGGAGCGGGCCGCGCGGTGCGGCGCGAGTGACCGGTCTGCGAGCAGATCGGTCACCTCGTCGACAGGCATGGGTCGATGGAACAGCCAGCCTTGGGCGGTGTCGCAGCCCAGGTCGTGAAGTCGGCTGGCTTGATAGCTGGTCTCGACACATTCGGCGGTGACGGTGAATCCGAGGGCGTGACTGAGTTCGATGATCGATTCCAGCACCAGCACGTCGGAGGGGCTGGCCGCGTCGGGGGTTCGGATGCGGTGGACGAAGGGGCCCGCCAGTTTGACCACATCGAGCGGAAGTTGGCTGAGGTAGGCCAAATTGGAGTAGCCGGTGCCGAAATCATCGATCGCGATGTGGACACCCAGCGCGGCCAGCGTCCGTAGGGCTTGCAGTGGGCGTCCGCTGGTCTGCATGAAGGCCCGTTCGGTCAGCTCGAGTTGCAGGCTGTCGGGTGGGATACCGGTGTCGGACAAGACATGTTGCACGCGGTCCAGCCACGTGGGGTCGGAGACCTCGGCGGCCGAGACATTGACGCTGACGGTCGGCGTGCTGCCGGGGTAGCGGTCGTGCCAGTCGCGGCTGTCGCGGCAGGCCCGTTCGAGGACCAGCGCGCCCAGCGCGCCGATATGGCCGTTGTCTTCGGCGAGGTCGACGAACTGAGCCGGGGTGAGCACCCCTAGCACGGGATGTCGCCAGCGCACCAGGGCTTCCACCGCCACCATCTGCGCGTCGGCTAGGTCGACGATCGGCTGGTAGTCGAGGAAGAGTTCGTCGCGGGTCAGCGCCGCGGGCATGGCAGCCGAGAGTTCGGTGCGGGTGTGTTCGCGCCTGCCCCGGTCGGCGTCGAAGACCACGTAGCGGCCGCGGCCCGCGGCCTTGGCCCAGTACATCGTCGTGTCGGCGGCCTGCAGGAGTTCGTCGGCGCTGGTGTGCTCGGTGCGGGCTGCCATCACGCCGATGCTCGTGGTGACGGTGAGGTGGTGGCCGTGGATGTCGAACGGTTGGGTGAAGGCGTCGAGCACGGTCTCGGCGACCTCGCTCGCACCCGCGGATTCTGGGACCAGGATGACGAATTCGTCGCCGCCCATGCGAGCGACGAGCTGGCCCGGCCGGGTGGCGCAGGCGCTCAGGCGGGCGGCGGCCTGCACGAGCAGCGCGTCGCCGATCGCGTGTCCGAAGGTGTCGTTGACGATCTTGAAATGGTCGAGGTCGATGTAGCAGAGACCGAAGCTGCGGGCGGGGTCGGCGAACGCGGCGGTGAGGGCGTCGATGAAACGAGACCGGTTCGGCAGGCCGGTCAGTTGATCGTGGTGGGCCCGATAGTTCAGATGTTCCCGCAGCGCACGCCATTCGGAGATGTCCTCCACCAGCACCAGCGTGTACTGCGGGTCCCCGTGCTCGTCACGGATGAGTGAGACGTTGAGGTTGGTCCACACCGTGTGGCCGTCGCGATGGAGGTACGCCTTCTCCAATTGCACGTTGTCGTGGTCGCCCCGCAGCAGCGCCACGTAGAGGTCCCACATGCCGTGATCGTCGCTGGGGTGCACCAGATCAGTGCCCGAGAGCTCGCACATTTCCTCGGGCAGATAGCCGAGCATGGTGGCGAACGCGGTGTTGACCTCGATGATTCGGCCGCTCAGATCCGAAAGCCCGGTGCCGATCCCGGCCTGGGTGAACACCGCGCGAAACCGGGCTTCGCTGGCTCGCAGTTGTTGCTCGACGCTGCGTCTCGCGACGATCTCGGCGGCTCTGACGCTTTCCTGCTCGGCGAGCAACCAGGCGCGGAAGGCCCTGACGTAGCCGTTGGCGAAAGCCCCGAGCATGTCGGCGAGACGATCGGACGGTATGACACCCGCCGCGCCGAAATGCGCGCCGAGCACGCCAATACTGCGACCCAGCACCTCGTCTCCGACGAAATGCGATCGGGCGAGCTCGGCCCCGAGCTCTCCGACCCGCGCGGCCGGTTCCGGCACCGCGGCGACCGCCTCGAATTCACCTGCCAGCCTGGCCAGCAGCGTACGCGTTTCCTCGGCACTCATCGGCACCACATGGTCACGGACCCCACCCGTGAGTGCAGCCGTCCAGCGGCCGGCCAAGGCGTGCGGACTGTCCGAATATGGCCCGGGCCCGGCATCCCAACCCATGGGTCATGATCCTAACCGCGTTGCCCGCCGCGCGTGAACTACAGCAGGCTGAGCGCTGCTGGGATACTATGGCGGCGTCTCCGCCCTCTGGGGGCGGGCGTGGCCGAAATATGCGCGGCACGAAAGGATTTCATAATCCATGACCAGACCGAGTTGGGCTCCCGATGACATTGATCTGGATCGCCCGAGCGCGTCGCGGGTGTACGACTATTTCGTCGGCGGCATGCACAACTTCGAGATCGACCGGCAGCTCGCACAGCAGATCGAGGCGTTCACGCCCGACGTCGCCGAGACCATGCGCGCGAACCGAGACCTGTTGCGCCGCTGCGTGCGCTTCCTCATCGATGCCGGGATCAGCCAGTTCCTCGACATCGGGTCCGGAATTCCCACGGTCGGCAATGTGCACGAAGTCGCCCAGGGGCGTGACCCGTCGGCCCGCGTGGTCTACGTCGATATCGATCCCGTCGCGGTCGCGCACAGCCGCGCGATCCTCGGCGATGACCCGAACACCGCAATCATCCAGGCCGACATCAGCGACCCCGACGCCATCCTGTCAGACCCCCAGGTAGCCAAGCTGATCGACTTCGATCAGCCAGTGGCGGTCCTGCTGCTCGGCGTACTGCATTTCGTCTCCGACGAGGCCAACCCGCTCGGCTGCGTGGCCGGTCTGCGCGACGCGGTCGCCCCCGGCAGCTTCCTCGCCATCACCCACGCCACCTCCGATGGCCAACCCACCGAGGTCCTCGAGGCGCAGAAACTCTCCGGCCGCACCTCGACCGAAATCGTGCTCCGCTCGAAGGCCGAGATCACCGAGTACTTCGACGGCTGGTCGCTGGTCGAACCCGGACTCGTCCACCTGCCGCTGTGGCGGCCCGACAACCTCGACGATATCGGTGCGCATCCCGAACAGTCCGGTGCCTACGGGGGCGTGGCACGTAAGCACTGAACTCCGGCCTGCTGTGATGATATTTCCGTTGCAGGCTACAGTGGCCGCCGGGCGAGGAGTAATTGTCAATACCTGTGGTTCGAGAGTGTTTCCAGCCAGGGATGGCCGGGGTGCACTCGCGATAGCCACCCGGACAGTCGGGATCGCCGTGGTCGGTCCATCGCGGGGAGCGCGTGTAGGAAGTCTGTCTCGTCTTTGGCTCGCCGGGCTTTCGCCTTGAACAGGAGTACGACCTCGGGGATCACGTAGGGGATGCCGTCGGCGGTGCGGAGAATCAGCTCGTCGTAGGGCAGGGTGATCGAGGCGTCGCGGCGGCACACCCATCGATCTCCGCGGTGTGGCTCGCGGAACACGTCGAGGCGATATAGCCCGGTCGCCGGTTCGCGCAGCCATGTCTGATGCTGGTTGTCCGCTTCTTCGGGAAACGGCCAGGCGTGCCCGTCGCCGACGACGTCCCATTGGTAGCCGGGGAACGCGTCCACGATCTCGGCGAATCGTGCACGTGGCACTCCGATTTCGAGATCGGAGTGCTCACGTCCGAGGCCGCCGACAAACAGATCCAGCGCCCACCCGGCTGCGACATACCAGCATGGCGGGGTGCTCGACAGCCGTTCGGCGGCTTCGGCGGGAGTCCATGCTTGCCAGAGCTGGTCGCATTCCTCGACGGACAGCGGGCGTCCGGCCATCTCAGGTGGCCTCCTTCACATCGGACGAACGGCCGACGAATCATCGGTGAACCGGGCAGCCTGACGTCGTCCAGCGACGGAGCGTCATGTCTCCGCCAAACGACTCAGAACCAGTACGCCCTCATCGTCTCCAGGAATTCGGTCGTGATCGGGTACCTCGAGCGATCACCGATGACGCTGTCGATGCCGCACCGGGGGCACAGCGCAGTCTGCCCTTGCCCTGCATCCTCGTCGGTCCATTCCCGAATATCTGCGGGCGGGAAGGTCGCGCAACAGTGGAAACAACCGCAGATGGTGCTCTCGTCGAGCTCGACGCGATGCAGACTGGAATGGCTGTGAGCTCCTCGAACATCAGTGGGCGCCGCCGTATCTCGGTGATGCGGATCGTGCCAGTCCATTGCCCGATCATGGCACACAACAACCGACCGAGCGCGTAGACAAAGCTGCCGACATCATCATGCACATGTCGCAGGATCCAGTGATACGGATAGGAACTCTCTCGAGCCTCGGGTTCGCCTGCTCATGGCGCTAGGTAGAGCTGTTCGCAGGGGAGGCGGGGTAGGCCGCTGCCGTCACCGGGGACAACGGAAACGCTGTCTATGTAGTGGTGGATCCGCTGGTCTTCGATCAGTCGATACGCAGCCTCGGGGTGTGCGGCGTAGTGCAGGATCACTCCTTGTAGGTCTATCCGCAGATGCACATCCGGTTCAGCAGACCGCGACACGGTCATCGCATCCGGTTCCGGAAGTACTCGAAGTTGTTGCGCGTCACGATGATTGCCGCCACCCTGGTGGAACACTCCAGTGGATCGCAGTACCGGTGGACGCTCAGCGCCTTCTCGGCATCGGCACGGCTCGACACCGGCCAGTGGGGGTTGTCGTGGCGCAGTTTGTCTTTCAGCGCAGACGGCCGGGCTCTGCTGTCGAACTCGGGATGGTCCCCGCTGTCGTGGGGGAGAACAAGGAACAGGGTTGCACTCATCGCATCTCCCGTGCCGCGCATTCGGCCAGCATGGTGAGAACGGTTGCCATGGTCGGCCGGAACAGATCCCTGATCGGCGTTGCCCAACCACGGACACCGTCCCCAGGCGACGGCAGGATGATCGGCCTGCCCGGTTCGACCAGCACCGAATCGGTGCGCCGCAAGAGATCCCGCATTGCAGGGTCGTGTTCATCGATGGGATACGCGCCCGTCAAAATCGTCAGCCGCTGCACCGGATGCCAGATCGTCGGCCCACTCATCCGCCACGCGGCCAGCTCTTCTTGGACTCGGTAACCCCAATATTCAGCGAGCATGAGCGCGCGAAGTGTGCCGCCGATGGTGACGGCGAGTCTGCCGCGTTCGTCGACGTGGCAGGGCAGTGCGCACGCAGTGCGGTAGTAGTGGCATCGGCCGAGGACTTCCTCGGCAATCGTGGGCGCGGGCATCCTGACTCCTGGTCGGATTGGTGGCGGCTAGGTGCGCTCGGCCCCGACACTCTTGATCGACGATGAGAGAAGTTCCGGGCGCTCCTCCAGTCCAGCACCACTGCGGGAGCCTTTGGAACGTTCCGAACTAGGAAATGCGGGAAACCCTGCAAGGTTCCAAAACGACTGGGAGGCTGAGGTTCCAAAGCAGGTGCCGATCGTTAGCGAACCTTCGGAGACACTCCCATGACCACTGGCTCTACCTTGCCCCTGCGGCTGCTCGCTCGTCAGCTTTGAGATCTCCGCGCGAGGGCTGGTGTCAGTGCGGAGACCGCGCGAAACGACATCGGCGTTTCCAAGCAGACCTTCTGGCGCATGGAGAACGCAATGCCAACCAAACTGAATCCCCTCTTTCTAAAGCGGCTATGCGAGCTGTACGAGGTGGGGGATGAGCAGCGTGCGGTTGTCCTCACCTTGGCTGAGGAGTCGAGGAAGCGGGGATGGTGGCACACGTTCGACGATGCGATCCCGAAAACCTTTGGGCTGTTTGTTGGTCTGGAGGACGCCGCGCACAGAATCGTGAGTTTTCAGACCACGCTGTTGCCTGGCTTGCTCCACACCAGGGCATACCGACGGGCGTTGATCTGGACCGAATATCCGAACATGCCGACGAATGATGTTGAGATCGCTGTGGAGATCGGGATGCGTCGGCAAGCCAGACTGAACTCTGGTTCCAATCTGCTTACGTTGGATGTGTATGTGGATGAGTCTGCCCTGCGGCGTCTCACGGGGAGCGCTGAGCTGATGGCCGACCAGATGAGGCACCTCGCGGATGTGGGTCAACTACCGAATGTCTCGGTTCGGGTGATCCCTGCGCTCACGGGAACGTATCGGGCCGTCGTAGTCGGTGCGTTTGTGCTGCTGGAGTTCCCGCCCCATCCGACCGCGTACCTGACGGAACCACCCGTCGTGTATGTGCAGGGCTTCACTGGTGACTTATATCTGGAGCGCCCGGAGGAGATCGAGACGTATCGTGAGGTTTGCACAGACCTTCGGCGTCTGTCGTTGGATGAGGCCGAGAGCCGTGCTCTCATTCTCGAGATAGCAGAGGAGTACGCAGCGTGAAGGCTGATCTGTCCAAGGCCCGTTGGTTCAAGAGTGCACGAAGCAGTGGCACGAAAGACTGTGTGGAGGTGGCGCACCTTGACGGGGGTCTGGTCGGTGTCCGTGACTCGAAGAATCGGACCGGTCCGGCGCTGGTATTCACGCCCGGGGAGTGGGACGCTTTCATAGCTGGCGTGCAGGACCGCGAGTTCGACCGCTCGTAGCCAGACGATATCCACTGGGAGCGAAGGATTTTGGGTCATGAACGTTGAGCTGTCCGGAGCGAAGTGGTTCAAGAGCAGCCGCAGCTCGGCTGGGAACGATTGTGTGGAGGTGGCGCACCTTGACGGCGGCTTGGTTGGCGTCCGCGACTCGAAGAATCCGACCGGTCCGGCGTTGGTGTTCGCTTCTGGCGAGTGGGACGCTTTCATGACTTGCATGCAGGACGGCGAGTTCTATCGCCCGTAGTCACATCGGAAGCCCCGTATCTTCGACATTCGAACGAGATACGGGCTTTCCGCTCTTCACGGCGAGTGGTGGCATATGGGATGGCTGAGGCGCTGAGATCGGGGGTTACTCGAATCTGACTTCCCAGCGTTTGATCCCATTGAGCCAACCCGAGCGCAGAAGTTCGGGCTCGGAGACCTGGGTGATATCGGGCATGGCGTCGGCGATGGCGTTGAACATCAGGTCGATCTCGAGGCGCGCCAGGTTCGCGCCGAGGCAGTAGTGGGTTCCCGCGCCGCCGAAACCGACGTGTGGGTTGGGGTCGCGCAGTATGTCGAAGGTGAAGGGGTCGTCAAAGGCTGTTTCGTCGAAATTGGCTGAGCTGTAGAACATTCCGACTCGCTGGCCCTTTTTGATCACCTGACCGCCGAGTTCGACGTCGCGGGTCGCGGTGCGCTGGAAGGCGGCGACGGGGGTGGCCCAGCGCACGATCTCGTCGGGTGCGGTGCGCGGGCGGCGTTCGCGGTAGAGCTGCCATTGGTCGGGGTGGTCGACGAAGGCTTTCATGCCGTGGGTGATGGAATTGCGGGTGGTTTCGTTGCCTGCCACCGAGAGCAGGATGACGAAGAAGGCGAATTCTTCCGAGTTGAGATGCTCGCCGTCGATGTCGGCGTGCACCAGTGTGGTGACGATGTCCTCGGCCGGGCATTTGCGCCGCTCCTCGGCCAAATTCCAGGCGTAGCCGGTCAATTCGAGTTGGGCGGTGGCCGCGTCGCCCGCGAATTCCGGATCATCGGCTCCGATCATCTGATTCGACCAGTGGAACAGTTTCTTGCGGTCCTGCTGCGGGACTCCGAGTAGTTCGGCGATGGCCTGCAGTGGCAACTCGGAGGCGACCAGCTCGACGAAATCTCCGCTTCCGACGCGTTTGGCATCGGCGACGATGGCCGCCGCCCGCTCGGTGAGTGCGCGCCGCAGGCTTTCCACCGCACGCGGCGTGAATCCCTTCGAGACGATGCGGCGGCTCTTGGTGTGCGCGGGCGGGTCCATATTGAGCATGATCACCCGCTGCACCTCGATCTGTTCGCGGGTGATCTGCGGCTGATATCGGATGATCGCGGTGTTCTCGGTGGAGGAGAAGATTTCTGGGTGTCGCGAAATTTCTTTGATGTCTTCGAGTTGGGTGACCACCCAGTAGCCGCCGTCATCGAACCCGCTCACACCATGGGGTTGCGCGTTCCACCAGACGGGCGCGGTGCGCCGGAGTTCGGCGAACTCCTCGACTGGTCGGCCCCTCGCCCACAGGTCGGGGTCGGTGAAATCGAAGCCCGCGGGTATCGACGGTGTGGCCATGGCCACCTCCCACACTGGAACACGTTCTAGACGTCAATTCAAGCACGGGAGGGTGCCTCGGCGGGGCCGTTCGGGATGGCTCGGTCGGGCGACGCGTCCCTCGGTCCGGACGGTTAACTATGAGCCGCCCGATCACGCGGTCGGCCGATCTCGGTGCGGGTTGACCACCGAAAGCGCATCTGGCCACCGACGGCAACGGTCGCGGTCCGGTGGTGCTGCTGACCGCGGGTCAAGCCGGTGATTCGCCGATGATGCCTGCTGTGATCGATCGCCGTGTCGCGACTGACCTGGGTATTTCGCAGGCTGGCGCCCTGTCGTTCGACGGCGCGACATCGAAGGTGGTTCCTACCGGCGGAGTGGTTGTCCGCGCTCTGTCCGCCAATTCATGAGATCAGTACGAATGTACCGGCCTCGGGCGTCGATGGCCCCATACCCGGATCGGGCCATCGACGCCTCGAGCTCGCCGGCCGTTTATCCGGCGACGCGCGGGGCAACCGGGAAACGACACGTCGTCTACCCCCGAGGAGTCGTCATGGTCGATGTATCTGCCACAGTCGTGCGAAGCGCGTTCGCGGCCGGGGCCAGGCTCCGGCATGCGCGGGTCTTCCATCCTGACGGACTGGCCCTGTCGGGCAGGCTGCACGCCGAATACGAGTTCGAGAACCTGTTCGGCAGCGGTGAAAGGGCCGTCATCGCCCGCCTGTCGAAGGGTGCCGGGTTGCCGGGGGGCGTACCGGATGTGCTCGGGTTCGCCTTTCGCGCCCTGGCTCGCGACGACCAGCCATGGGACTTCGCCCTCGCCACCACGGGCCGCAGCACGGTCGGACGGTTCGTGTTCACCGTCGCGACCGGCTGGGCCCGCGCCAAGTACGGCAGCCTGATGCCGTACCGTTTCGGCGATTCGATGCCTACCTGGGTATTCGCCGAACCTGATGCGGCGCAACCGAAATCCGCCTCCATTGAAGCCCTCGCGGAATACCTGCACGAGCACGATTTACATTTCGATCTGATCGGCAGCCCTATCTTCGGCCCGACTCGCAAGCTCGCCGAGATCAACCTGCGCTTGGCCCACGGCGAGCACCGGACCGACTACTTCGACCCGATGCTCAATCATCCTGCTGAGGTCGAGATAGTCCCGAAAGTCATCCAGCAACTGCGTGAGTTCGCGTACGCGGGTAGCCGACAGGGGCGTGGCGAGACGCCGTGACGCGCAGCAGGCCGAGACTCGGCGGCAGTCAGCGCACCACTTTGCTGGTGCGCAGCAGCCACCAGGCCAGGCCGACCAGTAGCGCGGCGGCGAGCATGAGCAGCACCGTGGTGTCGTCGACGGCGTCGCCCAACTGCCGCACCTGCTGCTCGAGGGTGAATTCGGTGTCGGCGCTCAGCAATGCGGGCAGCGCCGAGGCGCCGTCGAACAGCAGGAAGAGGGCGCCCAGCAGGATGAAGAAGAGCCCGGAGACGGTGGCGGTGGTGTGCAGGTGCAGCGGCCCGACGGTGAATGCGCGGCCACGCAGCCAGGGCCTGCCGCCGAGACCGAAACGGTCCCACAGCAGGGCAAGCGCGAACAGCGGGACCGACATCCCCAACGCGTAAACGGCGAGCAACAGCCCGCCGCTGATCGGCGAACCGCCGACCGCCGCCACCGTGAGAATCGACCCGAGGATCGGTCCCGCGCAGAATCCGGCCAGGCCGTAGACCATCCCGAGCAGGTAGACCGCCCCCGCCTGCTCCGGGCGTCCGTGGCGGGCGGCGGCGCGCTGTGCGAAACCCACCGCGAACCCGCGCCCGGCGATTTGCAGCACGCCCATTGCGATGATCGTCCAACCTCCGATGGCGATCAGCAGGTCACGGTGGCCGATGAACAGCCGCCCCGCGAACGACCCCGCGGCGCCCAGCGGAACGAGGGTGGTCGCGAGGCCGAGGTAGAACAACCCGGTGCGCGCGAACAGCTTTCCCGGTGTGCCGAAGGAGTACGCGAAGAAGCTCGGTAGTAGCAGTGCGCTGCACGGACTGAGCAGGGCGAGCAAACCGCCGAGGAACGCCGCGAAGTAGCCGATACCGCCGGTCATTTTCCGAGGCCCTCGCCGCCGCTGTGCCGGGCGGCCTCGATGATGGCGATGAACTGTTCGACCTGCTGAGCGCCCAGAACCGGCCTGCCATTGATCAGGAACGCGGGCGTGGAGGTGATGCCGAGGTCGATACCTTCGGTGGCATCGGTACGCAGCGCCGCCCGCGCGGATTCCGAGTCTTGGTCGGCGCGGAACCTTGCGAGGTCGGGCACACCGGCCAGCTCAGCGAACTCGGTCAGCCTTTCGGGCGTCAACGCCCCGCTGTTCTTCTTCGGCGCGCTGTCGTAGACGGCCTTGCGGAACTCCCAGAACTTGCCCTGCTGTCCGGCCGCCCATGCCGCCCGCGCGGCATCCTCGGACTCGGTGCCGAAGATCGGGAAATTGCGCCATTCGATGCGCAGTGTGCCGGTGCCGACATACTTCTCGATCAGCGTCGGTTCGGTGTTCTGGGTGAACTGGCGGCAGAACGAGCACTGGAAATCGGAGTATTCGATCATCACCACGGGTGCGTTCGCCGATCCCAGCGCCATCGGGTCCTGCTGATCGCGGCGGGCCAGCTTCGCCAATGCGCGGAATTGTGCGTTGTCCTCGGCGGCTACCGGCGCGGCGGTGCCGGCACGACCGGCATCGGAATCCTTGCCCCCGGTCAGCACAACGGCGGCGATCACCAGCCCGCCCGCCACCACGAGTGCGAGTGCGGCGGCGATCGTGCGAATGCGTGACCGGGTTTCCCGGACAGGCGGCTGGGCTGGAGATCTACGCGGACGTGCGGAATTGTTTCGACGCGACATTTTTCGGGTGCTCCTGACGACCCGCTCCCGAGTGCGGAGCAGGCATGGACGGCGGATGAAGGCATGGAGGGGCCGGGCCGAAGAATCCGGAGCGAGACCGGGAAAGGCCGGCGGATTGCCTTCTAAATCCGCAACACCGTCGTCAGGTGTGGCGCAGGAAGCGGCCGGTCGGCGGCTGCTTGCCGCTCATCGGCTGAGGGATACCAGCACACGGGACCTGCTGTGAGGCGTGCGGTGCGCAGCGCGAGGGGCAGCTGACCGCCATCGCGGTGCGGCACGATGACCGGCACTGCCGCGGCGGCTCCGATGTGTCCGTTTCCGCGGCAGCTCGGTGACCCGTGGATCGAATCGAACCGCACGGACTCGGCGGGGCTTGGCAACGGGGAGGCCTCGGTGGTGTTCGAAAGCTGCGCCGTTTCCGCAGTCGACACGCCTTGCGTCAGCGTGCTTCCGGTGATCAAACCGACGATGAGACCGAGCACCGCGAGCACACCGACGTGCAGCGCACCGCAGCGCTGCTGACGGTGTCGTTGGTGCGGCGCGTCGGGGAGGGCGGTCACGGGCCGCACCATACCGGATCGGGGTCTTGCACGGTTACGACCGCATTGCCCAGCAGGCGCCTACGCGAATCGTGGTCACGAGGCGGGCCACCCCGCTGCCCAGCATCGGATTGTCGACGACCCGGCGTCAGGGGAGTCGAACGCGACTCCGGTCACCGAGTCGCCGTGGTTTTCCGGGCACTGGATCCCCGGGACGTCAAGGGCGCTTTCCAGTACTCCAATGAGGTCGTGTCTGCGCAGGTGAGGACAGGTAGGGCACTACCCGTGTTATTGCGGGTGCGCGGTCCTACCGTCGGTGGGGTAGCGGGTGACATCCCGGAGGCGGTGCGCGATGGGCAGCGCGATCGTCGCAGGGACGCACGCTCGTTCCATTGCAGGAGAAGGCGATCAAGGACTTGATCGCCTGATCTACCCATACCTACACGCTGTAGCCGGCGCGCGCTGAGATAAGGAGACGCGCATGGCACTCACTCCGATCCCCGACCTCGGAGACCTGCTTCTCGTTGCGCTGCAGGATGCGCAACAAGCAACCCCGGAACACGCGATCGACCTCATCGAGGCGATGCCCGAGTTCCATCCCAGCGCGGAAGACCTTCAACCGGACCCGGCGCGGGCGAATCTCCTGCGGTGGCAGTCGCGCGTCTACTCGGCCCGGCGGTATCTCGGTGACGAGGGCTTCGTGCTGTCGAACCGCCATCAATGGCGTATCACCGAATCCGGGAAGGGTGCCGCCCAAGAAGCGCGGCGCCGCTTGACGAACCCCGACCTGCCCTCTGTGACGCAGAGTCCGGACCAGCGCAACCCCATCCAGCCCAGTGTGATCACCAGGCCACTGCTCGATCCGGATGTGCGAGCGCGCGTGCTCGATCAGCCGAGCGACGACAGCGAACCGCTGTCGGTCGTCATCGAATTGAATGTCGGCTACCTGGGTGGCGTGAAGGCGGCGACCGCCGCGTTGACGCGGCTGCTCGACCAGCTCAACCATGGGGAACGCAGGCCTGCGGCGGTCGAGCTGTTCGACGAGTATGTGCGTGCCAAGATGACGATGGAGCAGGTCAAGCGGCTGGTCGAGATCGATCATGAGCAGCGACAGAATAACCACGGGCAGAACGTGATTCATCGCATCTGGCCCAACTTCCCGGTCAAACCGCTGATCGATGTGTCGGGACGCACGGTCAAGGCCGACGCGGCGCGGCGCTCGTTCGACGCATGTGGGCGCGGAATTCGCTGGGCGGTAGTGGATTCCGGGATCGATCGGACGCATCCGCATTTCGATGCCGGGAAAACCGTACTCGCCGACGATGTCTTCCCGTTGCATCGTGACTTCACCCAGTCGGTGAATCCGGGCCCGGAGACCGCCGACGCGGCACTGCAGGACGGTTTGGGCCACGGTACTCACGTCGCAGGCATAATCGCGGGCTACCTCTCGAATTCCTTCCCCGGCGAGAACCTGCGGGTGGTCACCGAGCAGTACACCGAACTCAATGCGCGGCCGCTGCGCGGTGTCCGACAGGTCGAACCCGCGGCGGTTTCCGGTATGGCGCCGCAGGCGCACCTGGTCAGCCTGAAGGTGCTGGGCTCGGAGGGCACCTCCGACATGATCTCGGTGATGGCCGCGCTGCGGTATGTCCGGGAAGTCAACGGCGACAACGACAGGATAACGAAGATCCACGGCGTCAACATCAGCTTGGGCTACGAGTTCGATGCCGAATGGTTCGCCTGCGGGCAGAGCCCGCTGTGCAAAGAGGTCGACCGCCTGGTGCGGTCGGGGGTGGTCGTCGTGGTCGCGGCGGGCAACACCGGATACGGCCGGTTCAGTGCGCGGGAGCGGCAGACCAACGTCGGTCTCACCATGACCATCAACGATCCCGGCAATGCCAAGCGCGCCATTACCGTCGGGTCGACGCACCGCGAATCGCCGCACACCTATGGTGTTTCGTACTTCTCGTCCAAGGGTCCGACCGGCGACGGCAGACTCAAACCGGACCTGGTCGCGCCCGGCGAGCGGATCACCTCCTGCGCCACCGGGAAAGCGGCGGCCAAATGGGGCATCACCGACATCCCGCCCGGCGTTGCCTGCTACGGCGCGGACACCGGCACCAGCTTCGCCGCGCCGCATGTCTCCGGAGCGATCGCCGCATTCCTCTCGGTGCGACCTGAGTTCATCACCCAGGCCGAGGAGATCAAGGAGATCTTCGTGAAATCGGCGGTCCCGCTCGGCAGGGAGCGCTATTTCGAGGGCGCGGGTCTCGTCGACCTGATGCGCGCACTGCAATCCGTCTAGAACATCGGAGAACACAATGACCAAGAACATCGGTGGGCTGCCGCTGCTCGAGCTCAGGATCGACGAGAACGGTGATGTCGACCCCGATGGCGAGCGCGCGCTGGCCGCTGAACTCGACACGATCGAACCAACGGATCTGCTTGTCTTCACCCACGGCTGGAACAACACGCCGAGCGTGGCGAGCCGCTTGTACGAAGCCTTCTATGCACAGCTGCCGCCACTGCTGGCCGCACACGGGTTACCAAATCGGAAGATCTTGCTGCTCGGTGTTTTCTGGCCGTCCAGCCGCTGGTCCGACGAACCGATTCCCGACTTCGAACCGGCCGCGACCGTCGATCTCGGGGGCGGCGGAGGCGCCGCGGGCCTCGGCGGCGGACTCGAATTCCCGCCGCCCGCACCACCGAACGCGGACATGCAGGCGATGATCCGTGCGGCGTTTCCCGATCAGCAGCGCGCCGCCGTCGATGAACTGCTCGGACTGCTCGTCGAGCGTCCCGACGACGGTGCGGCGCTACAGCGCGCGCGCGACCTCATCCAGACGATCGCCGCGGCGACCACTGGTGACGGTGACGGCGAACAGGCCGACGAACCGCCCTTCATCGCGCAGCCCGATCCGGGCGCAGAGCTGTTCTCCCGCTTCGCGACCCAACTCGAAGACCTCGGCATCGTCACCGGTGGCGCCGGTGGGGCGGCGGGATTCGGTGATACGTTCGGCCGACTCTGGCACGGTGCGCAGGAGGCCGCCCGCCAACTCACCTACTTCCAGATGAAGCATCGAGCGGGCACCATCGGCGAACGCGGCCTCGGACCGCTGCTCGGACGGCTGCTCGCGCGACGGCCCGCGCTGCGTATCGATCTGATCGGCCACAGCTTCGGCGCCCGCGTAGTGTCTTACGCGCTCGCCGGGCTGCCCACGAACAGCGCAGTCCGCTCGGTCACGCTGCTGCAAGGTGCGTTCTCCCACTTCGCCTTTGCCGCGTCGTTGCCGTTCGACGCGCGGCGCAGCGGGGCGTTGAACGGGAAGGACGCGCGGGTCGAGGGCCCGGTCACCGCCTGCTACTCCGAGCACGACTCCGCCGTCGGCACGCTGTATCCGCTGGCGTCGCTGCTCGGCCGGGAGGATGCCGCAGGCTTCGACGATGCGACCTACCGCTGGGGCGGCATCGGTCACGACGGGCATCAGCCCGACGTCGCGGTCACCGCGTTGCTCGACGTGGGAACCCGGTACGACTTCGACGGTGCCAGGCTGGTGAATATCGACGCCGCCCGCGTTGTGAAGAAGGGCTCGCCACCATCGGGAGCCCATTCCGACATCATCCATCCCGAGCTCGCCTGGGTCGTAGCGTCCGCAGGGGGCCTCGTCGGCTGAACCGGCCGCCGACCGGGTCACTCGGAGCCGAAGCCCGCGAACATCTTTCGCTTGAGCGGTGGCACGGCCTGTGCCACCCGAAACACCGTCCTGCCGATGGCCCGCCCGACGGAGTTGTCGGACACCGTCTGCTCGGCGGCGGTCAGCGAGTCGCGCACGGCGGCGAAACCGTACTCGATCATCTGCGCCTCGTAGTCGTGGATGGCGGCGCGCAGCGGTTGCTCGCCACCGGCCACGGCGGCCAACTCGGCGCACAGCAGTTGGGCGTCGCGCAGCGCGACATTGGCGCCGATGCCGCGGAAGGGCGTCATGCTGTGGATCGCGTCGCCGAGCAGGGTGACATGCGTTGTCTCCCACGGCGGCACCGGAACCGACGTGCGGATCGGGATGAGAGTGACCGTGTCGGTATCGGATCCACCGATGAGTTCGCGCAATTCGGGCGCCCACCCGGCGGTGAGCCGGTTGACCATGTCGTGCAATTGCGCGGCGTCCAGCGATTCCAGCTCGCCGTCGCCGGGATAGTCGCCGCGTTTGGCGGCGTAGGCCCAGAAGACGTACGGCTGGGTGTTGTCGAACAGCGCGCCGGGGACGAGCGCGGCCGCGCCGTCGTTGCCGCCGATACCGGAGTACTGCGGGTCCGGCCGATCGAACTCGTGCGGCGCGATGAACATCCCACATCCCTTGGGCGGCATGACCGCAAGGGGAGAGGCCAGGAACTTGGGTGTGAGCCGTCGCCTGCTGTCGTCGGTCAGCGTGAATTTGCCTGCGACGGTGACGATGCCGGTTTCCACGCGCTGCGCCTGCGGAAGGCGTTGCGCGCGAACGCGCGATGTCCCGCCGTCCGCGCCGACCAGGACATCGCCGACGGTCGAACCGCCGTCGGCGAAGTGGGCCTCGATCCGGCCGTCGGGCAATTCGGTGTAGCCGGTGACGGCCTTGTCGTAGTGCACCACCGCGCCGAGATCGGCAAGCAGGATCTGGCGCAGCGTGATCCGGCTGATGCCGTAGTTGCGATCGACCTCGTCGCGCTCACCCCCGGTCACCTCGGAATCGAGATCCAGCAGGTCCTTCATCTGCTCGGTGACGAAGCCGAAGCGGGTGGCCCCCTTGCCGGAGCTGGCGATGAACGCTCGGTAGGCGGTCTCGGGCAGCAGGTCGTGCAGCGCCCGGCTGCCGCTCGGGTTGATGTGGATGCGGAACCCTTGCACCCGGTCGGTGCGGTGGCGGTCGCGTTCGTACACCGCGACGTCGATTCCCGCCTTGCGCAGGCCATTGGCCAGCGCGAGACCACCGATGCCGCCACCGGCGACGATTATCCGCAGGGACTTGTTGGCAGACATGATTTTTCCTTCCAATCTGTGCAATGCACGATCACTGTTATTCCTGGCTCCAGCCGAAGGCCCTGGTGCGCCGCCCGGCGCGTTGCTGCTGCTGCGCGCCGTGCGCCGCCCAGGACTCGATCAACCGGTCGAGCAATGCGGTCAGGGCAACCACATCGCCGGCCGGCCAGTCGGCGACAACCGCGCCGAAGACCTGCGTGCCGACGTCGAGAAACTGCCGCAGCTGCGCGCGGCCCGCGTCGGTCGCCTCGAGCAGTACCGCGCGTCGGTCCTCCGCGTCCACGCGTGTCTGTATCAGGCCCGCATCGGTCAACGCTTTGACGTGTCGGGTGATGGACGAGGGCAGGGCGCTGAGCCGTTCGGCTACCTCGCCTGCCCGCAGCGGACCGTGCTCGACGGCCAGCTGCAGCACGCCGACTCGGACCGGATCGAATGCCTTTGCCATGCCGGTGCGCATCGCGTCGGAGAAGCGCGCGGTCGTTCTGGCCAGTTCGGCGACCTGGTCTTTATTTGCTTGCATGAAACAATAGTAAATTGTTTGATTGCGTGAAGCAACTATCGTTAGCCAACAGAATAAGCAGAATGTGCTGGTTCTTCTGGCGGAGAGATGACAGGCTTAACCGGTGAACCATCCTCCGGATACTCAGGCGGGGTCGGACCCGTCGACCGACAAGCTGGACGCAGCGGTGTTCAAGGTGGCGGGCGTGGTCGTGCTCGGCGCGATCATGTCGATCCTCGACATCACCGTCGTGACCGTCGCGATCCCCACGTTCCAGCTCGAGTTCGAGACGAGCTACGCGATCGCGGCGTGGACGATGACGGGCTACACCCTCGCGCTGGCGACCGTCATTCCGCTCACCGGGTGGGCCGCGGACCGGTTCGGCACCAAACGTCTGTACATGATGGCGCTGACGTTCTTCGTGCTCGGATCGGTGCTGTGCAGCTTCGCCTGGAACATCGAGTCGCTCATCGCCTTCCGTGTGATCCAGGGCATCGGCGGCGGCATGCTGATGCCGCTGGGCATGACGATCATGACCCACGCCGCGGGCCCACAGCGGGTTGGTCGCGTGATGGCCGTGCTCGGCGTGCCGATGCTGCTCGGCCCGATCGGCGGCCCGATTCTCGGCGGCTGGCTGATCGACGCATTCAGCTGGCACTGGATCTTCTTGATCAACCTGCCGATCGGCATCATTGCGCTCGCCCTGGCATTCATCGTGTTCCCGTCGGACAAGCCGGAACCCTCGGAATCGTTCGACTTCCTCGGCATGCTGCTGGCCTCGCCTGGTCTTGCGCTGTTCCTGTTCGGTGTGTCATCGATTCCAGAACAGGGCACGATCGCCTCGGCGAGGGTGCTCGCGCCCGCGGCCGTCGGTCTGGTCCTCATGGTCGCGTTCGTCTTCCACGCTCTGCGCACCGAGCACCCATTGATCGATCTGCACCTGTTCCGCAACCGGTCGCTGACCTTCGCGGTCCTCACGATGGTGCTGTTCGCGATCGCCTTCTTCGGTGCCGGACTGCTGCTGCCGAGTTACCTGCAGCAGGTCCGCGGTGAATCCGCGCTGGCCGCCGGATTGCTGATTGCGCCACAAGGCCTCGGCGCCATGCTGACGATGCCGATCGCGGGCCGCTTCGTCGACAAGATCGGTCCGGGCAAGATCGTGCTCGTCGGTATCACGTTGATCACGATCGGCACCTCGTTCTTCACCCAGCTGCAGGCGGACACCTCCTACATCGCGATGTGCGGCGCGCTGTTCGTGATGGGCCTCGGCATGGGCTGCACGATGATGCCGATCATGACCGCGGCGATCCAGACGCTGACCCACCAGCAGGTCGCCCGCGGCTCGACCCTGATGAATATCATCAACCAGACCGCGGGCTCGATCGGTACCGCGACCATGTCGGTGGTGCTGACGAACCTGTTGAAGGACCAGCAGTTCGCCGGGCCCGCGATCGCTTCCAACTCCAATCCCGCTATCGCAGGTCAGCTTCCGCCGGGTGCGATCGAAGCGGGGCTGAAGCAGGCTGCCGAGGCATTCAGCCACACCTACATCGTTGCGCTGGTGCTCATCGTGCTGACTCTGGTCCCGGCATTCTTCCTGCCGCGCACGAAGCCGAAGAATCCGGAGGTCGCCGACGCACCGGCGGCCCTGGTGCACTGACCACGCGCCACCTGACTGCGATGCGGCCGGGCATCGGTGTTCCCACACCGATGCCCGGCCGTTCGACTGTTCGGCAGTCGCCTACGCGTACAGCGCGACGAAGCGTTCGAGGGAGCGTTCGATGTCACCCTTGAGCGCGCGGGCGACGCCGGAGCCGATGGGGCCGAACAGGGGCGGCCCGCCGAGATCGATGGAGACGGTGACCGCGGAACCCGCGCCCTTAGCGGCCACGAGCATTTCGAGGCCGAACTTGGTGCCACCCTTGCCGGCTCCGGTCAGCGCCAGCCGGCGCGGTGGCTCGGCGGCCTGCACTGTCCAGGTCACCCGGTTGCGCAACCCTTTCGCCGAGGCGACACCGACGAGCTTCGTGCCCACCGTGAGCTCGCTGGGAACCTCGCTGCGCCACGCTTCGTGCATGGTGAGCCACTTGTCCAGCTCGGTGAGGTTGGAGGTGTGCGACCACGCCTGTTCCGGGGAGATCGGCACGTCGACGGAGACCTTCAGCTTTGCCATTCGGGCATGGTATCCGGTACCCGCGGTTCTGTAGCAACCTGCTCGACCGGGGTCGTCGAGGGCGTGCCGCGACCGTGTGGCGAAGGGAGAAAGGGCCTGGCGACAGCCCGATCCGACACTGCATCGTGTGAGATGCACTCCGCTGCACCGAAGCTCGTTCCCACGCATGAACTCGTATCAGGAGAGACTTCCTGGCAATGCTGCTAATGTGACCGAGTCGTCGGGGTAAATGCTTGTGCGCCTCCGCTTGCCATTCCAGGCGCTGGCCTCCGACGCGGACCTGATCCGACCAGGGTTGCTCATGGTCGGCGTCGCGAGGAAGGCGAGACGAAGCGCTGTGGCAGAAGCCTGTGGCACCCAATGGAACCGCACAGAAGTCTCGACACAGACCGTGACGTGGCCCGGCTTGTCCGGTGAGCCTAGAGCCCGAAAACGACGAGAGAACTGATGAATCAAGATATCGCCGTGGTGCTTTCATGGATCCTCGCCCCCGCGCTGGTGCTTGCCGTGGCGGCGGCGTTGTACTTGGCGCAATCCGCCAGGCAGCAGCGGGCTCGCGCCGCCGCGCTGGCCCGGGAACATGAGGCACTGACACAGCAGAACCGAGTGCTCGAAGAAGCAGTCGAGCACCTTGCCGTCACCACAATGCCTTCGGTGTCCGACGCGGTCCGCCGCGGTGAGGTCGCCACGCCCTCGATCGAAGTGCCTGCGGGCATGGAGAATTCGCGGTTCGCGCAGCTGCTGCGGTGGATTGCCGAGCGCTACGCCGACGAGCTGAGACTCCTGCAGATCGAGACAAGGGAGTCCGTCAACCGCGAGGCCGAGGAGCAGGCGAAGACGGCGGTCAAGACCGCGCAGGAGTCGGCGCGAGCCGAAGTCGAGTCGTCCTCGCGGGCGGCGACCAGCGCAGCGGTGCGGTCCTTCGGCACCTCGGTGGTCAGCCTCGGTGCGGACGTCAGCCAGGTGGTCAGCGCCGCGCTGCGCGAACACCGTGACGACGAGGTCTACGCGACCCTCACCCGCATCGACCACACCGTTCAGCAGATGCTGCGCCAGGCGCAGTCGTATGTGATCGTGTGTGGTGGCCTGCCGGGCCGTCGCTGGCCTGCGCAGTCGCTCACCGACGTCGTCGGCGGCGCGACCGGTCGTGTGCGCGACTACCTGCGTGTGCGACCCACCCAGCTCGATCGCATCGTCATCAGCCGCGCGGTGGAACCGCTCGTGCACACGCTTGCCACGTTGCTGGACAATGCGCTGCGTTATTCGCCGCCGACGTCGTACGTCGACGTCAGCTTCCAGGAAGGTCATCACGGCGTCACCGTCATCGTCGATGATGCGGGCGTGCGGATGAACCCCGAGCAAATGGAAGAAGCGCGGCAGGTGCTCGCCCATGAGCGCCCGGTCGACATCCACCAGCTCGGCCCGTCGCCGAAGGTCGGTTTCCCCGGCATCGCGGCGTTGGCCCGCCGTTACGGATTCACCGTCTACATCGATGGCCCCAACGTGTACGGCGGTATGCGCGCGATGGTGTACATCCCCGAAGCGCTGCTGGTCGCACCACAACCCGGCAAAGGCGGTGTTGCCGCCGTCGCTCCTGCTGCTGCTCCAGCGGAGCCATTACCGGTACCGGTTGCGGTCGGCGCGCACGAACGGTCGGACGAGGAGCAGGCGTTTTCTGTGCATGACATCACCAGTGGCGGCCTACCCAAGCGGCGTCGCCGAACCACGGCACCGGCTGCGGCTCCCGTAGGCGCGGCGCGCTCCGACACCGAACCCGGACTTGCTCGACCCGATGTCGCGGCAGCCTGGCAAAGCGGTTCCAAGACTGGCCGCGCTGCCGCAACCGACAGCCTGCCGATCGCCAACAACACCCCATCCGACCACACCGAAGGGATGACATCCTGATGGGCACACCGATTACAGCGGGGGCCGACAGCGCGAACAAACTGGGCTGGCTACTCGAGGATCTGAATGCCCCGGGTGTCCGATTCGCCGTACTGCTGTCCGATGACGGCCTGCGGATCGCACACTCCGGTGGAGTGTCCAAAGACGATGCGGAACGTTTCGCGGCCGCGGCGTCGGGTCTGCGATCGCTCGGCAAGGCGCTGGGCGAGTTCTGCGGCGGCATGGACAACGGCGTGCGGCAGAACATGACCGAGTACGACCAGGGGATGATCCTCATCACCGCGGCCGGTGAGGGCGCGCTACTCGGCGTTGCCACCAACACCGACGCCGATGTCGGCTTAGTCGTGCACCGCATGAACGAGCTTGCCGGGCGGGTCGGGCGCGAGCTCGGCAGCCAGCCACGTGGGAGGGCTGATAGCGGCGGATTGCCGTGAGTGTCACGCAGTCGAGC
Source organism: Nocardia sp. NBC_01009 (assembly GCF_045208035.1). Classification (NCBI taxonomy): domain Bacteria; kingdom Bacillati; phylum Actinomycetota; class Actinomycetes; order Mycobacteriales; family Nocardiaceae; genus Nocardia; species Nocardia sp. NBC_01009. The sequence goes on from NZ_CP108695.1 coordinate 4,398,314, forward strand.
GCTGAAATGGCGCAGTCATGAGTGGGTCGCGGCGGGATCCCGATCTGGTCCGTGCGTATGTGCGGACCGGGGGACGAACGCGGCCGAGTCGTGAATTGGACTTGGTGACTTTGGTGTTGGTTGCCAAGGACCCGACACCGGGCGTCAGTCCTGACGCCCGGCAAGTGCTGAACCTGTGTAGCCGTCGCAGTGCGCTTTCGGTGGCCGAGATCGCGGCCTATCTCGATCTGCCGCCGTCTGTAGTGAAGATCGTCGTGGCCGATCTGCTCGACAGCGAATACCTCGTCATGCCCCGACCGGCCGCTGTCGTGCCGGAAATCTCTTTGCTCGAGGAGGTACTCAATGGACTCCGTGCTCTCCCGGCCTGAGGGCGATGTCGACTATGTTCCCGACACGGTAACCAGGTCGGTAAAGCTACTGGTCGCAGGGAATTTCGGTGTCGGCAAAACCACCTTCGTGAACAGCCTCTCCGAGATCAAGCCGCTGCGCACCGAAGAGACGATCACCGAGGCAAGTGTCGGCGTCGACGATATGGCGGGGCTGCCGGGAAAAACGCAGACCACCGTCGCCATGGACTTCGGCCGCATCACGCTGAATCCCGAACTCGCGCTGTACCTTTTCGGGACACCGGGCCAGAAACGCTTCGTCCCACTGTGGGAAGAGCTGGCGCGCGGTGCGCTCGGTGCGCTGGTGCTGGTCGACACCCGGCGCATCGAGAAGGCCGACGAGGTGCTTTCGGTGCTCGAGGAACGCGGTGTGCCGTATTCGGTAGCGGTCAACCAGTTCGAGGGCGCTAAACGCTACCCCCTCGAGGAGATCCGGGACGCGCTCGATCTCGCGACAGGCACCCCCCTGACGTCACTCGACGCGCGTAACCGGAGCACGTGTCTGCGGTCCATGATCACGCTCGTCGAATTCCTGTTCCACCGTCAGGAGTCACGTAGGTAAACACGCCCGTGTTCGGATCCTGTCCGGTACCGCACGGTTCGCCAGAGTTCGCGCACGCCTGAATTGCGGCCCCTCTGACTTCTTGGTCAGAGGGGCTTCGTCATGTGACAAGGTCTTCAAGGACCGAACTGTTGACGCGTCTGCACACAGAGGAGACGAATGGAACTCGGACTGCATTACTGGAACTATTCGCATCCGGCGGAGCCGAGGCTGATCGCCAACACGCTCGCCGAGACCGCGCGGATTGCCGAGCAGGGCGGCTTCGCGCAATTCACGGTGATGGACCACTACCTTCAGATGGAGCACCGGGCGACCGCGGACGAGCCGATGCTCGAGGGGTACACGACCCTGGGGTATGTCGCAGCGGTCACCGAGCGCATGCGGTTGGGGCTCTTGGTGACCGGCGTGATGTACCGCTACCCCGGATTGCTGGCAAAGATCGTGACCACGCTGGACGTATTGTCGGGTGGTCGCGCACAGCTGGGAATCGGTGCGTCCTGGTACGAGCGCGAACAGCTCGCGCTCGGAGTGCCGGTGGTCCCGATGGCGGAGCGGTTCGAACGGCTCGAGGAGACGCTGCAGATCTGTCTGCAGATGTGGAGCGACAACAACGGGCCGTTCGACGGCGAGCACTATCAACTCGCCGAAACCCTCTGTGTCCCTGCGCCGTTGAGGAGCCCGAGGCCGCCGATCCTCATCGGCGGCGGCGGCGAGCGGAAAACCCTCCTGCTGGTGGCGCGCTACGCGGATGCCTGCAACCTTTTCGCCTCCGACCTCGAGGAGGTGACACGCAAGCTCGATATCCTGCGGGCGCATTGCGAGGCGGAGGGGCGCGACTACGAGAGTATTCGCAAGACCGCGGTGTACATCGAGCCGGTTCTCGACAGCCCCGACGCCTTCCTGGAAGCGGCCGAGCAGCTCGCGGCGTTGGGCATCGAGCAACTCGACATCATGCCCGATCGGAACCCGATCGAATTCACCGAGCAGGTTGCCGGACTGGTGCCACGGGTCGATTCGATCTGATCTAGTCCTCCCGTGGAACGAAGGTCGTGTTCGACCGCCCGGCGCCCGGCGTCACGGCACAATCGGTTCGATGTCGGGTCGTCGGTCGGCCCACGGGCGGGCTTGTTCGAGTTGGGTGGCTACGCGCAGGATGCCGCGTTCGTCGTAGGGGCGGGCAATGATTTGGGCGCTGAGAGGTAGTCCGGTGCTCGACCAGCCTGCGGGGATGGAGGCGGCCGGGTTGCCGCAGACATTCCAGATGGCGGTGTAGCTGGTCATCGGGACGCTGCGTTGTAGCGCGCGCAGGACTCCGGCGCCGTCGAGCCTGCCGATGGGCGCGGGCAGGTGCGGCATGGTCAGGGTCAGCAACAGGTCGTAGGTGTCGAAGATCTGATTGATGGTCGCGGCGAGCTGTTCACCGCGGTGTTCGGCCCAGCGCAGGACCGGTTGCGGTGCGAGGACGCGGGCGATGGCCGAGACCGTGCGGGTGCGTCGTTCGAGCAGGTCCGGGCGATCGACCCGGACGGCCTCCTCACGGACTCCACCGAGGAACTGGGGGAAGAATGCTGATGTCACATCGGGGTAATGCGGGTCGAAATCCTCGACGTGATGGCCGAGCTCGGCCAGCGCCTCCGCGGTCGAGCGCACTGCCGCAACGCATTCCGGGTCAGGCCGGATACCCGGCACGGCGGAGCGCAGCGACACCGCGATTCGCAGCGGGGTCGCCGGACCGATCGCGGCGAAGCTGAGGTCGGGAGCCTGCCAGCGGTCGCCCGCGCCGCTGCCGCTGATGATGTCGTAGAGCAGTGCGCTGTCGGCGACCGTTCTGGTGAGCACCCCCAGGGTGCCCAGTGCCCGCCACAGGTCGCGGTGCGGCGCCGTACTGACCCGTCCCCGCTGCGGTTTCAGCCCGAACAGGCCGCAATACGCCGCGGGTATCCGGATCGAGCCGCCGCCGTCACCGCCGGTGGCGGCCGCGACAATGCCCGCGGCGACGGCGGCCGCGGAGCCGCCGCTGGAGCCACCGGTCGTGCGCGTCGGATCCCACGGGTTGCGGGTGTAGCCGTGCGCCGCCGACTCGGTGAACGGCCAGGTGCCGAACTCCGTCAACGCGGTCTTGCCGACGATGATTGCACCGGCGGCCCGCAGCCGGCGCACGATCTCGGAGTCGGCCGCGGCGGGTGTCGTCATGGATGCGCCGCCGAAAGTCGTTGGGACGCCTGCGACATCGACTTCGTCCTTGATCGCCATCGGCACGCCGTGCAGCGGCCCGAGCTGATCACCACGCGCCTGCTGTGCGTCGAGGGCTTCGGCCTGTGCCAGCGACTGATCGCCGAGAACCCTGATGAACGCATTGAGCCGCGGCTCGAGCCGCTCGATCCTGGCGAGGGTCTGTCGCGTCAGCTCGACCGCCGACACTCGACCCGAGCGGATCGCCTCGGCCTGCGCGGCGACCCCGGTGAAGGCGAGTCCTTCGGTGCGGGCGCTCGTATCCTCGCTCATCACGTTCCTCTCGGTCCCGCACACCGAGCGCGACAGAGGTCGCACCGGCGCGACTGGCTGGACGAATGTTCAGGTGCCTGAGTACACGCCGACTCGCCGAAGGTGTCAACCAGGGCGGCAGTACGGCGGCGTTATGTCCCCGGTCCGGTTGTTGAGCAGCTCAACCCTCGCTGCTGTCGCGATCGCCGATGAAACGAAGCACGGCCGCGTCGGCGGTGGTGAGGCGATCGACCTCCGTGCCGCCGGTGCAATCGTAAAGGCCGACCGTCACCCTGCCGGATCGTCGGCCGATCACCCGCCACACCGCGCCGGACTCCTGCCAGTGGCGCAGGATCGCCACCAGATCCGGCGGTGTGCTGTCACTTGTTCGGTCGGGCATGGGCGCTGTTCCTTCGGAGACCTCTCTCGGCATCAGGCTACGGCGCACCCTGTCGGCTGGTACGGCTCAGTCGGCCGATGGTGCGGTCTGCGGTTGCGCTGACGAGGAATCGTGCGACGGCTCGAATCCCTTGACGATCAGATACCCGGCGAGACCGACCTCCCATGCGAAGACCGGGAGCGCCGCGGCCGTGCCCCAAGCGGAGATCTGCTCGTAGCGGCCGAACATGACGGCCGTCGCCGATGCGCAGATGAGCGCGCCGCCAGCGAGACCGAGCATGGCGAGCAAGCGCGGCACGAGCCGGGATCGGTACACGAGAGTGGCGAGCAGCAGACTGTTGACTCCCAGGATGACGTTGGGGCCGAGCAGGAAAGTCCAATCATGGATGGCGACAAGGGTTTTGCCGACGGTCGCCAGTGCGGTGTCGTCGGGGCGGCCGGTTCCCGTGAGGTCCTGTCGCAAGGTCACCACAGACAGCACACTGATGATGCCGACGGTGATGACAGCGGCTTCCAGCAGACGGCCGCACACGTAGCCGAGGGCCACGCTGTGGGTTGTGCCGTGCCAGGACGGGATACAGCGTGACCGCGGTTCCGATGACGGCGACAACAAGGATGAGCTCGGCGAGCCCGCCCATCAGCACGCGACCGTCGGCGCCCGCGCCGACGATGTAGTTCGTATCGTGCAGGACCGGTTGGTACAGCGCAAGTCCTGCCATGGCGGTGACCTCTGTGATCAGGAATAACACGCCTGCGGTCACTGCCGCCGTCCTTGTCGAGCTCATCTGCACTCCTCCATCGCGACCGAGGTGTACGACGTACACCCGGATGTTCGGAAATGCTAGGTGTACGATGTACACCTCGTCAAGAGGAGGATCGGTTGGCCGACAAGACGCAAGCGCGCCGCACCCCATTGAGCAGAGACCGGGTGCTGCGCGCCGCGGTCGCGCTCGCCGACGACGCCGGCATCGACTCCCTCAGCATGCGCACGCTCGCGCAAGAACTCGGCGTGGTGCCGATGGCGCTGTACAAGCACGTCAGCAACAAAGAGGAACTGCTCGGCGGCATGGTCGACGTCATCGTCGGGGAGATCGGTTCGCCGGAACCGGCCGTCGATTGGAAGTCCGCGGTCCGGCAGCGAATTCTCGCGGCGCGGCGCGCGCTCCTGCGGCACTCGTGGGCGTCGCGCGTGATCGAGTCGCGCGCGACGCCGACGCCGACGGTGATGGCGTACCTGGATTCGATGATCGGGATGTTCCTGGCGGGCGGGCTTTCGGTCGACCTCACCCACCACGTGATGCACGCGCTGGGAAGCCGCATATTCGGTTTCAGCCAGGAACTGTTCGACGCTCCCCAGGACCTCGATCCGCAGCGGCCCGCGCTCGGTGAAATGACGACCCGCTACCCCCACATCATGCAGATCGCGAGCGCGAATCACGACCGGCACTCCGTCGTAGGCACCGGTTGCGACGACCAGTTCGAGTTCGAATTCGCACTCGATCTGCTGCTGGACGGATTCGAACGACTGTGGCGGCAGGACTGGAGCTCCACCGGCCATCGAGCGGATCACCTTTGACGAATCCCGGATGGACGCAGCCGATCAGGTTCTAAAGAAACACCGATGGCTCGGCTGCACTCACGGCGGTGGCGGGTCGAGGGGGACCAGCATGAAGAGCAGGTCGGTGTCGCCGATACGGACGATGGAGCCGTCGGCGAGCGGGACGCTGTCCATCACTTGGACTCCGTCGACATAGACACCGTTGGAGGACATCTGGTCCCTGATGACGTGCGCCGGGCCGTTGCTGACGATCACCGCATGGTGGCGACTGACCTTCGCGCTCTCGAGCACGATGTCGTTGTGCCGCAACCGTCCGATCCGGGTGAACGGGCCGTTGACCTGGTATCGACGCCCGCTCGGATCGCGCAGAAACGCCTGGTGTTCGTGCGAGTCCCGGTCGATGATCGTGGTCGCACGGAAGACGGCGGCGGCCGCGACTGGGCGGGCGTCGAGCGGCTCCTGCCGCACTATGCGCGCCTCCAGCTCACGGAGGGTCAGGCCGGGATCGATGCCGAGTTCCTCGGCGAGTCGCGCCCGTAGCCGCCGCACCGCCTCGAGGGCGTCCGACTGCTTGCCGCTCAGATATAGCGCCGTAATCAGCTTCTCCCACAACGGTTCTCGCAACGGGTAGGAGTCTACGAGTAGCGTCAGCCCGGAGACGACCGTGTCCGCATGGCCCTGTGCGATATCGGCCTCGGCGCGCGCCTCGATGACGCCGATCCGCTCGTCGTCGAGGGCGGCGGCATAGGTGTCGGCGAATCCGAGCCCACGCAGGTCCGCAAGGACGGGCCCACGCCATTGCCCGAGTGCGTCGGTCATGAATTCGCTTGCCGCAGCGAAACTCCCGGCGGCCAGCGCCCGTCGCCCCGACTCGCGCAGCGCATGAAATCGGTACACGTCAACGGCATCCTCGCTCACCGTGACCCGATAGCCCGCCCCGACCTGCGCGAGCAACGGCCGTGCATCGAGGCCGGCATCTTGTATCGGCTTCCGCAGATTCGACACGATGGCATGCAGGCTCACCCGCACATCCGGCGGCGGATTGCCCTCCCACACCGCCTCGGTCAGCGCCTCCACCGACACCTGCCGGTTGGCGTTGAGCACCAGATACGCCAATACCGCCCGCTGCTTCGGCCCGCCCAAATTCTGGGCCACGCCATCGATCCGCAGCTCCACCGGACCGAGCACGCCGAATTGCGCCCGCATTTCGTCCACCGCCGAATACCTCCTGACCTGTCGCCGACGCAGGCGGCGGCCGACTCATGGCGACCCGGCGCGGCGCTGTCGCCGACGCCCTCAGTCTTCCTTGATCCGAAGGTATTTCGCATGTTGTCGATCAAAATGGAGCGTTCGCGCATCGGTAGGCGCGCCGTCGTCTGGACCGCAACGGCTCGGGCGGCCGCACGGATCTACGGGGTGACGATCGCGAAGTTCGGGTTGGGCTTGTCGAACAATCCGGACAACTGCTTCAGCGCGGCGATATTGCCCTCGATGGTGATGTCGCCCTTCATCACTGCCTCTTGCATGCTCGCGCCCGCGAGCATGGTCTTGGCGAACGCGCCCCTGGTCAGGGTGACGGTCGTGTCCGGTGCGGGCAGATTGTCCCCGGCGGTGCGTGGGTAGTGGATGAGGACACCGTTGCGCAATTCGGTGCGTTGCACGCGGTTGTCGGCGTCGCGGAAGCGCCAGTCGGCGACGAGGGCGATATCCCAGGCCTTCGGCCCGTCGAGGAACAGGGAGATGGCGTCGAAGGCCTGGTCCACGGTGAGTGCCGACAGCATCCCTTGCGCATTGGCCTTGGTCGGGGTGCCGAAGGGGCCGTTGCGTAGCTCGTAGGCGCCGCTGAGGTAGAAGTTGCGCCAGGTGCCGTTCTCGGCGCCGTACGCGAGTTGCTCGAAGGCGCTGGCCTGCAGGTGCTTTGCCTTGGTGTTGTCGGGCTCGGCAAAGATCACGTAGTTCACCATCTGGGTGACCCAGCGGTAATCACCTGCGTCGTAAGCCTTTTGCGCCTTCTTCAACACTGCGTTCGCGCCGCCCATGGCCTCGACATGCCGTTTGGCCGATTCGACCGGCGGATGTTCCCACAAGTGTGCGGGATTGCCGTCGAACCAGCCCATGTACCGCTGATAGATCGCCTTGACGTTGTGACTCACCGAGCCGTAATAGCCATGGGTCGACCAGTTCCCGGCAATCGCGGGCGGCAGCTGGATCATCTCCGCGATCTCACTGCCGACGTAACCCTGATTCAGCAGTCGCAGCGTCTGATCGTTGAGATAGCCGTAGAGATCCCGTTGCAGCGATAGGAATTCCACGATCTTGTCGGTGCCCCACATCGGCCAGTGATGCGAGGAGAACACCACATCCGAGTTGCGCGCGTACAGGTTGATCGACTCGGTCAGGTACCGCGACCAGACGTGCGGGTCACGAACCAGCGCGCCGCGCAGTGTCAGGATGTTGTGCATGGTGTGCGTGGCGTTTTCGGCCATGCAGAGGATGCGGCGGTCGGGGAAGTAGAAGTTCATCTCCGACGGCGCCTCGGTGCCCGGCGTCATCTGAAACACCATGCGCACCCCGTCGATGGTCTCTTCCTGACCGGTGTGGGTGACGTCGACGGTCGGGTCGATGAGGGTGGTGGTTCCGATCGAGGTTGTCTGGCCGAGACCCGTTCCGACCTGCCCCTTGGGTCCGCGCGGCAGGGCGGCGCCGTACATGTAGGCGGCCCGCCGCGCCATCGCGGTGCCTGCGTAGATGTTCTCCGCCACCGCGTGTTCGAGAAAGCCCGACGGCGCGAGCACCGGGCAGCGTCCCCCGGCGACGTCTTCCTTGGTGGTGACGCCCATCGCGCCGCCGAAGTGGTCGACGTGTGCGTGCGAATAGATCAGGCCGGTGACGGGGCGATTTCCGCGATGGGCGCGATAAAGGGCGAGACCGGCCGCCGCAGTCTCGGTGGAGATCAGCGGGTCGATGACGACCACGCCGGTGTCGCCTTCGATCAGCGTCATATTGGACAGATCGAGGCCGCGGACCTGATAGAACCCGGGTGCGATCTCGTAGAGCCCTTGCTTGACGGTCAGTTGGGACTGTCGCCACAGGCTCGGATTCACCGACAGGGGACACGGATCACGCAGGAAGCTGTAGGAATCGTTGTCCCACACCACCTTTCCGGCGGCGTCCTTGACGACACCGGGCTCGAGCGCGGCGACGAAGCCGCGATCGGCATCGGCGAAGTCGGCGGTGTCGGAGAACGGCATGGTGGCCGAGACCTGCCGGTTCGCGTCGGCGATGTGTCCGGACGGGTCGGTGGGCGACGAGGAGGGGTGCACCTCGTCCGAGTCGCCGCACGCGGTCAGCCCGGCGCCGACTCCCGCCGCCGCGAGTGCCGCCGCGCCGACGCCGAACACTCCACGTCGGGATACGCGCGCTCCTGGCTTGCCGCCCGCGTTCCCGCGATCACCGTCGACCATTGCCGATCTCCTGTCTCGATCCGATTGGCTGCGAGCAACCGCATGCGAGATTGCTGCCTAGTAGCCCACCCTAGACGCTATTGCACTTGAACTGCAATATAGTGGGAGGTGTCGAGCGCGGAGTAGTCGGCGCACCGGTGCCGCGGTAGGGGTTGTGCACAAGGCCCGCCGCCCCGGTGTGTCCACTGCACCGCAGTGTCTGCCCGGGTCGGCGGGCCGAGTTGGGTCAGGCGGTGGCAGGTGCTTCGTCTTCGGAGACTCCGGCATGCGGCGGTGTGTCTTCCACTGTCCGCTTCGGCCCGGTGAACCAACGCCTGGCCGATACAAACCACCAGATCCCGATCGCGCCGACTACGCCGACGAGCGTAATCGGTGCGTAATTCACGGTGTTCCAGGTGAATTCGCTGTTCCACGGGTAGCCACGGTCATCGGTCGGCAGGATGAAGAGCAGGCTGATGAACACGATCCATACCAGTGCGACGACGCCGACCGGCCGATACCAGGGGCCGAGTTGCCAAGGACCGGTGCGGAATCTGCTGCCGTGCAACTGTCGCAACAGGATCGGGATGCCATAGGCGATATAGAGGCCGATGGTCGCGACGGAGGTGGCGGCGGCGTACGCGGTCGGCGCATTCGCCGCAGGCACCAGCATCGAGGGAATCAGCAGCACGAACGCGAAGAAGGAGATGAACAGCACCGCGTTCACCGGCACCTTCCGGGCCGAAAGTTTGCTCCAGAGCACCGATCCCGGCACCGCGCCGTCGCGTGAGAACGCGAAAAGCATGCGCGACGCGGAGGTCACCGAGGCGTATCCGCAGAACAATTGGGCGATTGCCGCGATGATCAGCAGTAGACCCGACCAGAATGGATTCAGCGAATTCTCCAGGATGTAGATCACCGGGTAGCCGCTGTTCTTTTCCGGATTCAGCGCGTCGTCGAGATTCGGTATCGCGAAGGTTACCGCCATGATCAGCAGGTAACCGGCGACGGCCGAGACGAGGATCGTGTTGATGATGCCCTTCGCTGCCGTGCGCGCCGCGTCGTGCGTTTCCTCCGACATGTGCGCCGAGGCGTCGTAACCGGTGAACGTGTATTGGGCGTGCAGCAAACCGAGCAGGAAGCTGAACGCCACCCCGCCGAAGCCGACCGCACTGTTGTCGACGGTTTCGGTGAACACGAACCCGACGCTCTGGTGGTGGCTCGCGCCGAACCCGAGCACGATGACGAAGATCGCCACCCCGCCGACATGCCACCACGCCGAGATGTTGTTGATCACCGCTGACAGATGCGGCCCGATCGCGTTCAGCACCGCGTGCAGCACCAGAATGGCGATGTAGACGAGGAAAATCGCGGTGCGATCGGTTCCGATGTCGATGCCGATGACATTCAGCACCGCGGTGGTGAAAATGGCTGCGCCGTAGTCGATGGCCGCGGTCACCGCGATCTGGCCGATCAGGTTGAACCAGCCGGTGAACCATCCCCACACCGGACCGCCGAGCTCCGAAGCCCACCAGTACAGGCCGCCGGAAGTCGGATAGGCGGAGGCCAACTCGGCCATGGCAAGTCCGACGAACAACACCATCACCGAGACCAGCGGCCAACCCCAGGCCATGGTGATCGGTCCACCGTTGGCCAGACCGATTCCGTAACTGGCCAATCCGCCCGTCAAGATCGAGACAATGGTGAAGCTGATGGCGAAGTTCGAGAATCCGGACCAGGATCGGGATAGTTCTTGTTTGTAACCGAGTTCGGCGAGCCTGCGTTCGTCGTCCGACGGTGTTGGGGATTGCGATGATTGGGCTTCGGTCATTTTTGCTCCCGGGTGAAAACGCTGCCCTCATACGGCGTTTGCCAGAAGATAAGTGTGAAGCGAACGCGGGTCAATCGCAGGAAAACATCGAAACCCGGCGGATTCGCGATCGACCCGCGCCTGTTACCTCTCGCCTTGTCTACCCAGGAGCGCGGACCGCCTTCACAGCGTCGGCGGTTGTGCGTGTCGCGCTTGCCTGCGGGCGACGGGCCGGTGGTCGGGTCTCCACAGGATCTCCACACTTCGGGCCGGTGATCTGCACAACCGGTTTCTAGGGTTTGTGGGCAGGAGGAGTCGGAGCCGGCCGAGCATCTTGCGCGGCGGGGGATCCGGACGGGTGCAGGAGATCTGATGGATAATTCGAATGAGTTCTTCGGGTGGACAAGGGAATTCGAGGCGAAGGCGGCTGCGCGGGCGGCCGCCGGCGATCCGGAGTGGGGGCGGGGAGCGTGGCTGGACCGGGAGGTGGTTGGCAGTGTTCAGCGGTTCCAGGTCGGTGAGAGCGGGGACGGTGCGAACCTCATCGGCAAAGCAGAACAGGCGGGCGATCCGGAGTATGCGGCTGCGGTGCGGCTGTTCATCGCCGAGGAATCGAATCATGCCCGCATGCTGCAACTGCTGCTGAGCGCTGCCGGTGAGCCGACGATTTCCGGCCATTGGAGCGACGCGGTGTTCGTGCGTCTGCGCCGCGCCCTCGGCCTGCGGCTGGAACTGCTGGTGCTCATGGTCGCCGAGGTCGTCGCGCTGCGTTTCTACCGTGCCCTTCGCGACGGCACAGAGGATCCGCTGACCACCCAGGTCGGTGGCTTGATCCTGGCCGACGAGCAGCGCCACGTCCCCTTCCACTGCCAGCGCCTACGCACTGCGTTCGCCACTCTCTCCCGCCCGACCCGCCAGGTCCTGCTCCTGATGTGGTGGGTGATGCTCACCGGCTCGACAATCGTCGTCGCCTACGACCACGGCCCGGCCCTACGTCGATTAGGAGTCACCAGAACCGGTTTCGTCCTCGACGTACTGACTCTGTTCAAAACCATCGCACCAACCGCCATTCCACCTCGGCCCCGACGCGCCACGAAAACTCTCCAGCCCAGCCCCTCCTAGCGGACGCGGGAGTCATGTGGCGCTCCGAGTGGTATGCGCTGGAGAGCCCACCCGGCGTGTCGGCGTGCAGCGGCCGCGTGCGATAGCGACCGCGACGGCGACCGGGACTGCGTGTGCGACCGTGACCGGGACCGCGTGTGCGACCGGGATCGCGACTGCGACTGCTGCTGCGACCGGGACCCCGACGGCGACCGCTACTGGACGGCGACGGCAGCTGGCTGTGGCTGCGGCTCCCTGACGTCAGGGTTCTTGTCCGGTGCGACTCACCGCCGTACTCGTGCATACCGGGACCGTGGTCCGCGATTCGTGGTATCGAGGACGGATGAAGCCGACCGGTTCCTTTTACGACGTGGTTGTCGTCGGTGGTGGTCACAACGGGTTGGTGGCCGCTGCCTACCTGGCGCGGGCGGGGCGGTCGGTGCTCGTGCTCGAGCGGCAGGCCTATACCGGTGGCGCAGCGGTATCGGCGCGGGTGTTCGCGGGTGTCGATGCGCGGGTGTCGCGGTATTCGTATCTGGTGAGTTTGTTGCCGCAGCAGATTGTGCGGGAGTTGGGATTGCGGTTTGCGACGCGGCGCAGGCGGATCTCTTCGTTCACGCCGGTGGGTGCAGGCGGGTTGTTGATCGACACCGGGTCGGCGGCTCGGACACGGGAGAGCTTCCAGCGGCTCACCGGGTCCGATCACGATTTCGAGGCATGGCAGCGGTTCTACGGACGGACGGGTGCGCTCGCACAACGCATGTTCCCGACGATGACCGAGCCGTTGCCCACCCGTGCGCAACTGCAAGACATCGTCGGCGACTCCGCCACCTGGTCGGCGTTGTTCGAGCGTCCGCTGGGGGAGACGATCGAGGCGGAGTTCGCCGACGACACGGTGCGGGGTGTCGTGCTCACCGATGGGCTCATCGGAACCTTCACGCACGCACACGATCCGGAGCTGCGCCAGAACCGCTGCTTCCTCTATCACGTGATCGGTGGCGGCACCGGCGACTGGGATGTGCCGATCGGCGGTATGGGCGCGCTCACCGACGCACTCGCCGTCGCCGCTCGTGCCGCAGGCGCCGAACTGGTCACCGACTGCGAAGTGACGGCCGTCGAAACCGATGACGTCACGACCGAAGTGCGCTTCCGCGACGGTGCAGTAGCAGCGGGCCATGTGCTGGTGAACGCGGCGCCGCACGAGCTGCGACGCCTGCTCGGCGAGCCCGATCAGCCGAAACCCGAAGGCTCCCAACTCAAAGTGAACATGGTCCTACGCCGGCTACCGCGGTTGCGTGATGCGGACACCGACCCGGGCGAGGCATTCGCCGGGACCTTCCATATCGCCGAATCGTATACCCAACTGGACCACGCCTATCGGGAAGCGGCCCGTGGGCACATCCCCTCCGCGCCACCGTCGGAGATCTATTGCCACACCTTGACCGACCCCTCGATCCTCGCGCCGGATGCCGCCGGTCTGCACACGCTGACCCTGTTCGGGTTGCACACGCCTGCCAGGCTTTTCGACACCGACCCCGAGGCGGCGAAGGCCGCAGCGGTGCAGGCCACTCTCGCACAACTGGATGCGGTACTCGCCGAGCCGATCTCCGATTGTCTCGCCCTCGACGAGCACGGTTCCCCGTGCATCGAGGCGAAATCCCCACTCGACCTGGAACACGAGATCGGCCTACCCGGCGGCCACATTTTCCACCGAGATCTGACCTTCCCGTACCGAGCCGACGACGCGGACGACGATCCCGCTACCCGCTGGGGCGTGTCGACCGGACACCGGACCGTATTCCTGTGCGGCGCAGGCGCAGTGCGCGGCGGCGGTGTCAGTGGCATCCCCGGCCACAACGCGGCCATGGCCGTACTCGAGTCGCCGGGAGACAACTGAACGACGAGTCCAGCCCGAGCGATTCGTGCACCAGTGATGATCGGCTAGCGCACCCCAGATCCACTGACCGGACCGGACGAATGGGACATGGTGGCGGGGCCTTCTCGACGTTCGCCGCAACCGTGTCCCGTTCGCCGGGGATAGTAGGTTGGGATGGCGACGGAAAGGGGTGGTGATGGGGTTGCGGACGGATCTGACCGAGATGTTCGGGATCGAGCATCCGATCGTGCTCGCGCCGATGGGTGGTGTGGCCGGCGGGGTGTTGGCGGCGGCGGTGTCCGAGGCGGGTGGGCTCGGGTTGATCGGCTCCGGTGGGGGTGATCGGGAGTGGCTCGATCGCGAATGCGGGCTTGCTGCCGTCCGCACCGACAAGCCGTGGGGCATCGGCCTGTTGATCTGGGCGGTCGACAGGGACATCGTGTTGTCGGTAGTCGAGCGCCGCCCGCACGCGATCATGCTGTCGTTCGGTGACCCGGCCCCGTACGCCGCGATGATCCGCGACGCCGGAATCCGTCTGCTGGTGCAGGTGACCACCATGGACGAGGCCACCCACGCGCTCGATGCGGGAGCTGACGTGGTCATCGCACAGGGCGGCGAGGCGGGCGGGCACTGCGGTGCTCGGGCGACGCTGCCGTTCGTGCCGAGCGTTGTCGACCTGGCCGCGGGCACGCCGGTGCTCGCCGCAGGCGGCATAGCCGACGGCCGCGGTCTCGCCGCCGCGCTCACCCTGGGCGCCGCGGGTGTGCTCATCGGAACCCGTTTCGAGGCGACCCATGAGGCACTGATCTCGGCGGCGGAAGCCAAAGCGATTGTCGCCGCACGGGCGAGCGACACCGAGCGCAACCGGGCCCTCGATATCGCGCGGGGGTCTCCGTGGCCCGCCGAGTATCCGGCCCGCACCCTACGCAACGCATTCCTGGACCGCTGGCACGGCCGCGAGGCGGAACTGGCTGGTGATTCCGTTGCGCTACAGGAATATCGAGATGCGGCCGAACGAGAGGACCCGGACTACGTACCGGTGTGGGCAGGCGAAGCCGTCGATCTCATCACCGAGCTCGAGTCCGCCGCCGACCTGGTCGGGCGCATCAGCCGGGATGCCGAGCAGGCGATTCTGCACGCCGCGCAGCGGTGCATTGCCACTTCGGAATGACCAGTAGAACTCCCGCGCCCTCGACGTGGCCCGCGACCGCCTCTTCGACCGCAGAACCGTCGGCTGACGAGCCGGGCGCTGCGCGGTCCCGCTCGCCGTGTCGGTCCGAGTCCGCGCGGCTGACCTGCGGCAATCTCGACGAATCGCCTGGGCGATCGGGCGGCTGGGCCGCGGTCGAGCCGATATCATCGTTCGCACGGCGCAACTGCCCAGACAGGTTCTACTTGGTGATTTGCGCACACTATATGCCCTGGTAGATCGACGATTCGAGGTATCGCGCCGACGCTCGGGCTCCAGCGTCGAGCGGCGAGGATTTGAATGACGACCTACCGGACCATCGGAACCAGGACCGCCACCACAGCACGCCGTCGTCTGCGCGTGGTGGCCGGTGCGGCGACGCTCGTGGCGGCGATGGCCGCCATCACCTTCGCCACCCCGACCGCGGGCGCAGCGGTACGACAGCTCGGGGTCTTTCCCGACAACGCTTACGGGCTCGCCACGAACTACGGCACCGGCTGCGCGTACACGCTGGAGGCCATCCTCACCGAGGCCGTCGACTCGGTGTTCTTCTACGACAACGGCGTCCCGCTCGGCGGCATCGCCCCGACGGGAGGCGTCGCCCTCTTCACCTGGGTCCCGACCACCGTGGGCAGGCACACACTCGCCGCCCTCCAACTGCCGGACAACAATATCGTCGCGACCGTGGACATCCGCGTCGGCACCGGCACCCATGTCGGCTGGGCCTGCGTCGTCTTCGGCGGCTGAACGTAGCGCCGCCGCTCGGCCCGGCTACTTCGGCGCGTGCGCCTCGTGCACCTCGTGGGTGGTGTGCTGGGGCGCGCCCCACCCGACGTGTGCTTCGGTGCGCATCCGGTCGACCATGTGCGGGTAGTGCAACTCGAAAGCCGGTCGCTCCGAACGGATCCTGGGGAGCTCGTAGAAGTTGTGCCGCGGCGGCGGACAACTGGTGGCCCATTCCAGGGAGTTGCCGTAGCCCCATGGATCGTCTACCGTGACGACCTCGCCATAGCGGTAGGTCTTGAAGACGTTCCAGACGAACGGCAGCACGGAGGCGCCCAGGATGAACGAGCCGATGGTGGAGATGGTGTTCAGCGTGGTGAAGCCGTCACCGGGCAGGTAGTCGGCGTAGCGGCGTGGCATGCCGGTGGCGCCGAGCCAGTGTTGGACGAGGAAGGTGACGTGGAAGCCGAGGAAGGTGGTCCAGAAGTGCCACTTGCCGAGCCGCTCGTCCATCATGCGACCGGTCATCTTGGGGAACCAGAAGTAGATTCCGGCGTAGGTGGCGAACGCGATGGTGCCGAAGAGCACGTAATGGAAGTGGGCGACAACGAAATACGTGTCCGACACGTGGAAGTCCATGGGCGGGCTGGCCAGTAGGACACCGGACAGACCACCGAACAAGAAGGTGACGATGAACCCGACCGAGAACAGCATCGGCGTCTCGAAGGTCAGCTGACCGCGCCACATGGTGCCGATCCAGTTGAAGAACTTCACCCCGGTCGGAACCGCGATGAGGAACGTCATGAACGAGAAGTACGGCAGTAGGACGGCTCCGGTGGCGTACATGTGGTGCGCCCACACCGCGATCGACAGGGCTCCGATGGCGAACGTCGCATAAACCAGCGCGGTGTAACCGAAGATCGGCTTGCGACTGAACACCGGGAAGATCTCCGACACGATGCCGAAGAACGGCAGCGCGATGATGTACACCTCGGGATGACCGAAATACCAGAACAGGTGCTGGTAGAGAAGTGTGCCGCCGGTGGCCGGATCATAGATGTGACCACCGAGGTGCCGGTCGAAGTACAGCGCGAGCAGCGCCGCGGTCAGAATCGGGAACGCGAGCAGGATCAAGATGCTGGTCACCAGAATCGTCCAGACGAACACGGGCAACCGGAACAGTGTCATGCCGGGGCAGCGCAGGCACACCACCGTCGTGATCATGTTGACTGCGCCGAGGATGGTGCCGAGGCCTGATACCGCAAGGCCGAAGATCCACAGATCGGCACCGACGCCCGGCGAGTGCACGATGTCGGCGAGTGGGTTGTAGGCGGTCCAGCCGAAGTCGGCGGCGCCACCCGGGGTGACGAAGCCCGCGGTAGCCATGGTCGCACCGAACAGGTACAGCCAGTAGCTGATGGCGTTCAGACGGGGGAACGCGACATCGGGCGAGCCGATTTGCAGGGGAAGCACGATATTCGCGAACGCGAACACCACGGCTGTCGCGTAGAACAGCAACATGATCGTGCCGTGCATGGTGAACAGCTGATTGAACTGTTCCGGCGAAAGAAATTGCAGACCCGGCCTGGCCAGCTCACCGCGCATCAGCAGGGCAAGCAGACCACCGACCATGAAGAACGACATCGACGTGAACAGGTACATCTGGCCGAGCACCTTCGGGTCGGTCGTGGTGACCAGCCGGTAGATGGCCGAGCCCTTCGGCCCGAACCGCGCAGGAAACGGCCGCGTCGCTACCAACTGCGGCACTGGCTGTGGCTCAACGGCGGTCACTGATCCTCCTGGCTGCGGGACGAACCTGACAACAAACCAGCGATAGCGTATGCGCGGCAAACCCGCATTCGGGCGAACAACCTGCGGACACGCCCTACTCGCAGACAAATTC
The DNA here is from genome assembly GCF_045208035.1 of Nocardia sp. NBC_01009. Lineage (NCBI taxonomy): Bacteria > Bacillati > Actinomycetota > Actinomycetes > Mycobacteriales > Nocardiaceae > Nocardia > Nocardia sp. NBC_01009. The sequence continues at coordinate 4,415,748 of NZ_CP108695.1, forward strand.
TAGCGAGGAGTTACCCCTCATGGCCATGGCTCGACGCGGCCGAACACCCGCTCGGTCCCACAGCGCCACGACTATGGCCGAATACGTCGATTGATGGAGCGGATCGTGCGTCGTCGCCGAACGGCCGGCGCTCTCCGGCGAGCGCACGGCGCCAGCTGTCACGTGTGCCGCCACGTCGGCACCGCTACTCCGGAAGGTCACGGCTGCACTGCACTGGATCCCGCCGGCGGCCTGACCTACAAGACCCGGCAACTGCAACGCCTACCAGGACGGCACCCATGTCCAATTCTCTTGTGGTGGAACCGAAGTCTTGATGATCGGCACACCGCCGAAGACAGTCGGCGAGCCGATGGCGACGACGCGGCTCGGTGACAGTCGATAGGCTTCGGCAATGCGACGCCGAAAGCGCAAAACTTCGAGCGCGCAGCTGCACGGGCGGACGAACGGCCTGGATCGGCTGCTCGTAGACCGCAGCGCGCGGGTGCCACCCACCGCAGCCGACCGGTTACTGCGGAGCCTCAGCATGAGCGCCAACTACAGCCGATTGTGGATGGGAGTGGCCGCCGCCCTCGTCGTGGTCGGTGGTCGTGCCCCGCGGCGCGGTGCGGTACGTGGGCTGCTCGCGGTGAGTGTCGCGAGTGCGGTGGCCAATGGCATTGCCAAACCATTGCTTCCGCGGCGGCGACCGCCGGACGAGTCGGTGCCGTTCGTGCGCAGACTGGTTTCACCGCCGGTGTCGTCGTCGTTTCCTTCGGGACACGCCGCCTCGGCCGCGGCTTTCGCGACGGGTGTCGCGCTCGAATCGCCGACGGCGGGGGTTCTGGTCGCGCCGATTGCGCTGGCGGTCGGATATTCGCGGGTGCACATAGGGGTGCACTGGCCATCGGACGTCGTGGCAGGTGCGGCGCTCGGGGGTGCGATTGCCCTGGCAACTCGCCGCTGGTGGGCGGCGCGTCCCGACGATCCGGCGACGCTCGGGCCGACCGCACGGATCGAGCCGGTGCGGGCCGGGAACGGGCTGCTCCTGGTCGGCAACCCGTCCTCCGGCAGTGGTGCCGCCGACGACGCCCTGCAGCAGCTGCGGACGCGCCTGCCAGCGGCGCAGGTCCTCGAGCTCGACCCCGAGGCCGACCTCGACGCGCAACTCGACGATCTGCTCGGCCGCGAGCACATCGTCGCGCTCGGCGTCCTCGGCGGCGACGGGACCGTGTCGAGCGTGGCGGCCGCAGCCGTGCACCACCGACTGCCCCTCGCGGTGTTCGCGGGCGGCACACTCAACCATTTCGCGCGCGACGCGGGCGTGGAGGACATGGCACGGACGCTCCAGGCTCTCGACGCGGGGGAGGTGGTCCGGATCGACATCGCCCGCGTGCAATTCGACCGATCCGAACCCCAAACCTTCATCAACACAGCCAGCCTCGGCGGCTACCCGGACTTCGTCCGACTGCGTGAGCGGTGGGAGACACGCATCGGCAAATGGCCCGCCGCGGGAATTGCCATGGTACGACTACTTTTTCGCGCGCAGCCATTGCGCACCACTATCGATGGCGCGCGCACGACCATCTGGATGCTGTTCGTCGGCAACGGCCGTTACCACCCGTCGCACCAGATCCCGATGTCGCGCCCCGAAATCCACCGAGGCACCCTCGACATCCGCTATCTGCGCGCTGACCTCGCTTTCTCGCGTACCCGCCTGATCTGGGCGACCCTCACCGGAACGTTGGAACGCTCGGCGACCTACGTCCACCGCCAGGCCGATCGGCTCGATGTCGGCGTCGCCTATGCTCCCGTCTCGTTGGCCACCGACGGCGAGGTCGACCATCGCGGCAAGGACTTCACCTTCACCAGTCAACCTGCCGCGCTCACTCTGTTCCGGCCACCGGACGAGAACTCCTGACCCGCTGGTTGTTCCGATCGAGGAGCTCGATGGTGGCCCGCTGACGGTGGGCGCCGACCCGACCCGGCCATCGAAGCGTGGACCATCGGCACCTGTTCGCAGGTGGCCGACCCGTCGCGGCATGACGCCGGTCAGAGATCGGGCAGCCAGTTGCCGTGGAACCCGTGGGGGACGCGGGCGGGCAGGTGGATGGTGGCCACCGGTGGCGCGGCCAGGTCTGTCGCATCGAGCACAGTCAGGTCGCTGCGATCGGTATCGGCGTTGTACACGTAGGTCATCAGATAGCCGCCGCCGCCGGGTCGCTCGTCGGCAGGGGCGAAGGCGGCTTCGCCGGGGAGCTGTCCCGCGCGGAACTCGTGCGCGGTCCGGCTGCCGGTATGCAGGTCATAGCGGATCAATGCGCCGGTCCCGGATTCGCCGGACACCGCGACGTGTCCGAAGCGGGCGTCCAGTCCGGCCAGTCGGTCGTCGATTCGTGGGAACTCTGCGGCGCGGTCGTCGAGTTGCTCTTCGGTGACAGTGCCAGTGGTCAGGTCGATGGTCCAGCGCCAGAGGCTGGCCTCGTCGTAGGTGTGCGATTCGGTGCGCCACAGCTGCGGGTAGCGCATCACGTGCAGCACGATGCGCCCCGGTTCGTCGTGGGCGTTGAGCGAGTGGAAGACGTAGCAGGGATCGATGGGGAACCAGCGGATCTCGCCGTGCGGATCGTCCCGACGCAGCACACCGAGGCGGGCCTGGTAGTCGTCGCGCCACCGGAATGGCATTCCCGCCCCGGCTTTCGCGGTCTCAATGTCGAAAACCACCGGCAAATCCATGAATACGACGTGCTCCGCGGTGAGGTTGAAGTCGTGGTGCATGGTGGCGGCGGGTACGTCGACGGGGCGGCTGAGTAGCAGATTGCCCGCGGCGTCGGCGCGGTGATAGGTCAGGTAGGTCGGTCCGGTGACGTCGTAGCCGAAGAAATGCAGTTCACCGGTGGCCGGGCAGGTCTTCGGGTGCGCGGTCATCGCGGTGCGCAGCTTGCCCTGAAAGTCGTAGGGGCCCACGGTGTCCAGCTCACAGGTCAATTCGTACGGGTAGGACGATTCGACCAGTGCCAGCGCGTGTCCCGCATGTCGGATGATGTGGGTGTTGGCGACGCCGGCCGCGAGATCCCTGTTGCCTTCGCTGTCGTAGCTACGGGCTCCGTCGGTGAAGGTGGAGGTGCGGACCCACCGGTTGCGATAGGAGATCGCGCGCCCGTTGTGTAACCGGACACCGTGCACCATCCCGTTCCCGAGGAACCAGTGTGACGAGGCGGCGGCGTGCGGATTCGGGCCGTTGCGCAGGTACCAGCCGCTCAGCTCGGCCGGAATCCGGCCGGTGACCGATAGCTCGTAGGCGGTGAGTTCCTCGGTGACGGGCGCGTAGTTGCCGATCAGGTGGGGGAGCGGAGTAGTCATGGGCGACACCGATCTATCGCGGGGAGTCAGGAAAGGGCTGGCCGAGCGCTTGCGCCCGGCCCTGGATATAGGCGACATAGCGGATGGTGAACACCACCGGGATCACGAAGGTGGCCACCTGGGCGCCGGTGCGCAGCGTCGAGGAGGAGTGGGCCAGAACGGCCAGGGCGATGCCGCCGACGGCGAAGCTCGCAGTCCACACGGCGGTGATGATGTAGCCGGTGCGGATGAAGACCGGGTGTTCCCAGAGGTCGCGCGGCGTGGTCTGTTTGGCGATACCCAGCGTGAACGGCATCCGCACGGCCAAGGAAACACTCGCGATGATCGCGAGCACACCGGAGGAGATCGCTGGGGTATAGGGGTGCAGGGCGGTGTTCGGGTCGGCAAAGGCGAGCACCGTCAGTGCGGCGAAGAACAGGGCCGAACCGATGTCGATGATCATGGCCTCCGCGCGCAGGCCCGCCCTGGTCTGCTGAGCGATGGTGACGGCGGAGATGCCGAAGGCGATCAGTGCCGCCCACTGCCAGTGCGCGGACGGGATCACGGCGTAGGCGATCCAAGGTGCGAAGGTGCGAAGGTACGACATGTTCGTGGAGCTCCTCGTGCCGTGATATTCCAGTTCTGACATGTCAAAGTTAGAGAGTGAGCTCTCCACATGTCAATAGTGGAATGTAGGGTGAGGGCATGAGCCTTCGATACGCCCTGCTCGGTCTGCTGGCCGACCGCCCGGCCAGTGGCTATGACCTGCTGCAGCGATTCAAGGGTTCACTGGCCAACGTCTGGCCTGCAACGCAGAGTCAGATCTATACCGAGCTCGCCAAGCTGGCCGACGCGGATTTCATTGCCGTGTCGGACGAGGGGCCCCGCGGCCGCAAGGAGTACACGCTCACCGATGCGGGTCGGGCCGATCTCCGGGATTGGCTGACCGACACCAAGCCGAAACGTGTGGTACGCAACGAGATGCTGCTGCGCGTGTTCTTCCTCGGTGTCATTCCGCCGGAGCAGGCGCGCGAATACCTGTCCGATATCGAGGCCGGATCCGCCAAGGGGGTCGCGGCTCTTGCGGAGCTGGAGGCGACCACCGACTGGGATGACAACGACCTGTCCAACTATGGCCGGATGGCGATGGTGTGGGGTCAGCGGTTCTATGCGATGAATCAGCAGTGGGCGCAGTGGGCGCTCGATCAGCTGCCGCCGGGTGACAAGTCCGAAGATGTTTCGAGCTGAGGCCCCGGAAAGCTCTGAATTCTGAATCAATAATGTCGATCTAACTCAATCTGAGAACTATATTCAACTATCTAGACCTGACCTTGCATAATCTTCATACTCACTCGTGTGGTGATCCCCGCCTCATCGGGGGCACCGATCGCAATCCGACGAATCGACGTTCAGGAGTCTTGGTGAAGATCGGAATTCCTCGCGAGGTCAAGAATCACGAGTACCGGGTCGCGTGCACACCCGCCGGGGTGCACGAGTTGGTTTCCCGTGGACACGAGGTATACATCGAGGCAGGGGCCGGTCGCGGCTCGGCATTCGAGGACGAGGCATACGGGGTCGTCGGCGCGCGCGTGCTGGAATCCGCCGACGAGGTCTGGGGTGTCGCCGACCTGGTGCTCAAGGTGAAAGAGCCGGTGGCCGAAGAATATTCGCGGATGCGCGAGGATCAGGTGCTGTTCACCTATCTGCACCTGGCGGCGTCCAAGGACTGCACCGACGCACTGCTGAAGTCCGGCATCACCTCGATCGCCTACGAGACGGTCACCGGCCGGGACGGGTCGCTGCCACTGCTGGCTCCGATGAGCGAGGTAGCGGGCCGGCTTGCTCCGCAAGCGGGCGCCTACCACCTGATGCGCAGCGGCGGCGGACGCGGCGTGCTGATGGGTGGCGTGCCGGGCACGCGACCCGCCAAGGTGGTCGTGCTCGGCGCGGGTGTCTCCGGTAGCCACGCGATCGCCGTCGCCGTGGGCATGCACGCGGATGTGACGGTCCTCGACCTGAATATCGCCAGGCTGCGTGAGGTCGACGCCCAGTACCGCGGGCAGGTGCGCACCATCATCTCCAACAGCTTCGAGGTGGAGAACCTGGTCCGGGAAGCTGATCTGGTGATCGGTGCGGTGCTGGTGCCGGGTGCGAAGGCGCCCACGCTGGTGTCCAATGAGCTTGTCGCGCAGATGAAGCCGGGCTCGGTGCTGGTCGACATCGCGATCGATCAGGGTGGCTGCTTCGCGGATTCCCGGCCGACCACCCATGCGGACCCGACCTACCGGGTGCACGAGTCGGTCTTCTATTGCGTGGCCAATATGCCCGGCGCGGTGCCCTACACCTCGACCGTCGCGCTCACCAATGCCACACTGCCGTACGCGATTTCGATCGCCGATCGCGGATGGCGCGACGCGACGGCCGCGGATGCCGGCCTGGCGAACGGGCTCAGCACCCACAAGGGTGTGCTGCTGTCCGAATCGGTCGCTGCCGCACACGGTTACGTGGCACAGCAGCTGGCCGCCTAGGGGAATATGCGGTTTCGCGGCCGTACGTGCTCGAAAATGAGGATCGTCTCGGTCGAGGCGACCGCGGGATGCGCGCTCAGATGGTTGAGCACGAAAACCCGCAGCCCGTCGGTATTCGCCGTGGCGACATGGATCAGGTAGTCATCGGCGCCCGCGATGAAGTACACATTCAGCACCTCGTCGAGTTCGGACAATTGCTCTCCGAACTGGGCGAGGTGCTGGCGCGCGTTGCCGTGCACGCGAACCGCGATCATGGCCTGTAGGTTCCGGCCGAGCGCGGCCGGATCGATATCGGCGTGGAACCCCCGGATCACGCCGCGTTCGACCAGCGATCTGACTCGACCGAGACAGGTCGATGGCGCGATCCCCGCGATCGCGGCGAGGGCATTGTTGGTGATGCGTCCATCGCGCGCGAGCTGATCGAGCAGGACCCGGTCGATGTCATCGATCGGGACGGCCTGACTCGGCTTGCTGGTGACGGCCGGTACCGCAGGCGTCTCGTTCTTCCGCACAACCTCGACGGTACAGAACATCGTTCGCCGGATCTGCCTCTCGACAAACAATATTCGAAGGCTATTTCCGGCGGCCTCGGTATACGATCGACCGGTGAACACGTACTGGCATGTCGTCACTCCGCCGCCGCGCGCCTGACCGGGCGCACCTGCTGACTTCTCGACAAGCATTCCCGGCTGACCCGCGAGGGTAGTCCGGGCTGTGTCGTGCGCCCGTTTCGAATCCACATCCCACCGGAATTCGACGACGGAAGTTCACGACTGTGCCGAATCGCACCACGTCTCTGCCTGTTTCCCAGTCCGTTCACCGCCCGCAGTCCAGCTTCTTCAGTGGGCCGATGCCTATCCTCGCCGCCTCGGTGTTCTGGGGTACGACGGGAACCGCGGGCTCCTTGGCTCCGGCGGGCGCACCGGCCGCTGCCATCGGCTCGGCGGGCCTCGCCCTCGGTGGTCTGCTGCTATTTCTTTCCCACCGCGGCGCCCGCCTGCGATGTACCCGCGCCGAGCGGGGATTGCTGCTGCTCGGAGCGGTGGCGATCGCGGGCTATCCGATCACCTTCTATCCGGCCGTCGCGCGCACGGGCGTTGCCGTCGCCACCGTGATCACTCTCGGCAGCGCCCCGGTCTTTGCCGGTCTGCTCGCCTGGATCATCGGGCGAGCCCGCCCGAGCAGGCGGTGGCTCTGCGCCACGGCCGCGGCGGTGCTCGGCTGCGCAGTTCTGGTGCTCGGCCCCGAACTCAGCGGTGGGAGTGCCCCGGTGGATCTCGCGGGCGTCGTGCTCGCCGCTGTCGGTGGGTTCTGCTATGCCGTCTACTCGCTGATCAGCGCGCGACTCATCGCTCGAGGCCACGCGTCCAACTCGGTGATGGGGACGATGTTCGGCATCGGTGGCCTGCTGGTGCTGCCGGTCGTGCTCGGCACCGACATGTCCTGGCTGTTGACCCTGCGCGGGGCGGCGGTGGCGCTGCATCTTGCGGTGTTCCCGACGTTCGTCGCCTACCGCCTGTTCGGCTACGCCCTGCGGCACACCACGGCGCAGGTGGTCGTCACATTGACCTTCGCCGAGCCTGCCGTCGCGGCAATACTCGGGGTCGTCGTCCTCGGTGAACGCCTGCCGATGGTGTCCTGGGGTGGGTTGGCGGTGCTGGCTCTCGCACTCGTGATGCTCGCTGTGCCCACGCGCTCACGCCGAGATCGGCTGCGCACGGGTGCCGAATCGGGCAGCCCGGTGAGCTGAGCCGGTTCGGTGCCGGCCATGCCGTAAGGGTTCACGTCATGGGCCCGAAAACACGATAGGGGTGGCGCGAGTACGCGCCACCCCTATCGCCCCTCATCAGCCTGCGGTAGCCGGTTTTGCGGCGTCCGCGTTGAGTTTGGAGTGGGTGCGGGAGTAGGTGAAGTAGACGACGAGCCCGACAACCAGCCAGACCGCGAAGCGCACCCAGGTCTGATACGGCAGCGACCAGATCAGATAGATCGAGAAGCCGATGCCGATCAGCGGGATCACCGGCATGAACGGCAGCTTGAACTCGCGCGGCTCGTCGGGCCGGGTGCGGCGCAGCACGATCACGGCCACCGACACGACGATGAAGGCCATCAGAATGCCGATATTGGTGAGTTCCGCGACCACGGTGATGTCGAGCAGACCCGCCATTACCGCGGCGCCGATACCGACGATCCAGGTCACCCTGGTCGGCACCTTGCGCACGGGATGGGTCTTGGCGAACCACTCGGGCAGCAGCCCGTCGCGGCTCATCGCGAACCACACGCGGGTGACGCCGAGCATGAAGGTGAGCACCACGGTGACGATGCCGACGATGGCGCCGATCGCGATGATGTTCGCGATGCCCGGCATGCCGACCGATTCGAAGGCGGTGGAGAAGCCACTTGTCGGGCTGATCTCGGAGTATTTCTGCATACCGGTCAGCACCAGGGTGGCGAGGACGTAGAGCACCATCGCGATGGCAAGCGAGTAGATGATGGCCTTCGGAAGGTGCTTCTTGCCGTCGGTGGATTCCTCCGCCGCGGTGCTCATCGCGTCGTAGCCGAAGACCGCGAAGAACACCGTGGCCGCGCCGGTCCACACCGCGCCGGTGCCGAACGGGAAGTACGGGGTGTAATTGGAGCTGTCGATATGGAAGACACCGAGCACGACGATGAGCACCACGAGGGCGACCTTGATGCCGACCGCGACGGTCTCGAACCGGCCGACACTCTTGATGCCGCGCGAAAGCAGCCATGCGGTGCCCAGACAGAACAGCATCGCGAAAACGTCGATCACATGGCCTTCGCCGGTGCCGTGTGCGCCCATCATCCAGTCGGGCAGCGAGACGTCGACCTGTTCGAGCAGGAATCGGAAGTAGCCGGAGACACCGATGGCGACGACCGCGGCCACCGCGATGTATTCGAGCAGCAGGTCCCAGCCGATGAACCAGCCCGCGATCTCACCGAGAGAGACATAGCCGTAGGTGTACGCGGATCCGGCCTTGGGCACCATGCCCGCGAACTCGGCGTAGCAGAGTGCGGCGGCGGCACTGGCGACGCCGGCGATCAGGAAGGAGATGAGCACCGAGGGACCGGTGACGGAGTGCGCGACCGCGCCGGCGAGAGTGAAAATGCCTGCGCCGATGATGCCGCCGACGCCGATTGCCGTGAGCTGCCACAGGCCGAGCGATCGCGAGAGCTGCTCATCGGCGGGCACATCGTCGTCGAGTTCCCGTAGGGGTTTGCGGCGCAACATCTGGCTGCGCAACTCCGCGATGGACATAGACATCCTTTCGTCCTCTGCGTCACTGCCACCATGCAGTAACCCAGATCACACATTCAGCTGGAGCTAGCTAATACGACCACAGCTGCGGTGTGATCGGCGAGTTGGATAAATAACGTTCACGTGCGTTTGTCCGATCGGACTACAGCCCGTGCCCCGGTGCGGCGCTCAGCGCTGACTCCCCGGAACGAGCGAGCGCAGGAAGAACGCCAGGTTGGCCGGACGTTCGGCCAACCGGCGCATGAAATAGCCGTACCACTGGTCGCCATAGGGCAGGTAGACCCGCAGGTGATGCTTCTCCTCGACCAACCGTCGTTGCTCGGCGTCCCGGATGCCGTAGAGCATCTGGAACTCGAACTCGTCGGCCTTGCGATCCACTTCCGTGGCGAAGCGCTGCGCGGCGTCGATGATCGCCGGGTCGTGGGTGGCGACCATCGGGTAGCCGTCGCCGTTCATGAGGACGCGCAGGCAGCGCAGGTAGGACTCGTCGACGTCGGTCTTGCGCTGGTAGGCGACCGAGGCGGGCTCCCGATAGGCGCCCTTGCACAGGCGAATACGCGAACCGTGACCCGCCAGGTCCTGGCAGTCGGATTCGGTACGGTGCAGGTAAGCCTGCAGCACCGTGCCGAGTGTGGGGAAGTCCGCGCGCAGCTCCCGCACGATGGACAACGTGGAATCGGTGGTGGTGTGATCCTCCGCGTCGATGGTGACCCACACACCGGCTGCGGCTGCGGCAGCGCAGATCTGGTAGGCATGATCCCGCGCAATCGTGTGCCCGTCACCGGGCAGGGACTGCCCGAGTGCCGAGAGCTTGAGTGACACTTCCAGCGGCCCGACGATGGATCCGGTGTTGTCGATCAGCTCGCGCAACCGGGCCAGCTGCAACAACAGCTCCAAGTAGTGCGACACCGTGTCGATTGCCTGGTCGAGCTCGGTGGTGTCTTCGCCGAGGTAGTCGATGGTGATGTACCGGCCGGAGCTGAGCAGGGCGGCGGCGCTGGCGATCGCCTCGTCCTCGGATCGGCCGGCGACGAACCGGTCGACGAGTTTCCTGGTCGCGGACATCCGCGAGACGGTGCGCTCGATGCGTGGTGAGCGCGAGGCGGCCAGCATGGCGGGCCGCAGCAGTCCGGACTTTGCCATCACATGGTCCCCGATTCGGTTGCCTGGTGCGGGTAACGGTGGTCGGTCGGCGGGACGAAGGTTTCCTTGAGGGTGCGTGCGGAGGTCCAGCGCAGCAGGTTCTGAGGCGAGCCCGCCTTGTCGTTGGTTCCGGACGCGCGACCACCGCCGAAGGGCTGCTGACCGACGACAGCGCCAGTGGGCTTGTCGTTGATGTAGAAGTTGCCCGCCGCGAAACGCAGGCTGCCGGTCGCCTTCGCGACGGCATTGCGGTCCTCGGCGATGATCGAGCCGGTCAGACCGTAGGCCGAGCCTTGATCGACCAGATCGAGGGCGGCGTCGAAGGATCCGGCGACGGCATCGTCGTAGACGTGGACGGCGAGGATCGGACCGAAGTATTCGGTGCTGAATGCCTCGTCGGTGGGGTCGTCGCCGAGCAATACGGTGGGGTCGACGAAGTAGCCGACGCTGTCGTCGGTGTGGCCGCCCGCGGCGATCGTCAGGCTCGGCGTGGCCTTGGCACGGGCGATCGCGTCGGCATTGCGGTCGAAGGCGCGCTTATCGATCACCGCGCCACCGAAATTGCCGAAGTCGGTGACGTCGCCGTAGGTCAGTGTCGAGACTTTGTCGATGAGATCGCCCGCCATCTTCGTCCACACCGATTTCGGGACGAACGCACGCGAGGCGGCCGAGCACTTCTGACCCTGGTAGTCGAAGGCGCCGCGGATCAGCGCCGTGGTCAGCACCGCGGGGTCGGCGGAGCTGTGCGCGAGCACGAAATCCTTGCCGCCGGTTTCCCCGACGAGGCGCGGGTAGGTGCGGTAGTCGGCGATGTTGTTCGCAACCGCACGCCACAGGTGCTGGAAGGTCTTGGTGGAGCCGGTGAAATGGATGCCTGCGAGTCTGCGGTCGGGCAGCACCACGTCCGACACCTCGGGGCCGGCACCGTGCACCAGGTTGATCACTCCTGGCGGCAGGCCCGCGGCCTCCAGCAGCTTCATCGTCCAGTAGGCGGCGACCGCCTGCGTCGGCGCGGGCTTCCACACCACGGTGTTGCCCATCAGTGCGGGCGCGGTCGGCAGGTTTGCGGCGATCGCGGTGAAGTTGAACGGGGTGATCGCGTAGACGAACCCCTCCAGTGAACGATATTCGAGCCGATTCCACACTCCGGCGGTCGATATCGGCTGCTCGGCCAGGATCTGTCGCGCGAAGTGCACATTGAAGCGCCAGAAGTCGACCAGCTCGCAGGGCGCGTCGATCTCGGCCTGATAGGCGGTTTTCGACTGCCCGAGCATTGTCGCGGCGGCGATTGTTTCGCGCCACGGGCCCGACAACAGGTCCGCCGCGCGCAGGAAGACCGAGGCGCGGTCCTCGAACGACAACGCACGCCAGCCCGGCGCTGCGGCGGTGGCCGCTTCGACCGCGTCTCTGGCGTCCTCCGGTCGCGCCGCGGTGAGCGTGCCGAGTACGGCGGTGTGCCGATGTGGCTGCACCACGTCGATGGTCGGACCGGGCGTGCGCCGGTGCACCCCGCCGATGACATGGTGGATCTCGGTCGGCGTTGCCTGCAGGTCGGCCAGTTTCGCCTGCAACCGCGCACGTTCCGCGCTGCCGGGGGCGAAGGTCCCCACCGGTTCGTTGACCGGCTGCGGGGTGGTCGCAATGGTGTCCATGAATCCTCCTGGGGTGTATGGAGTTTCGAAAAGTCGTGGACGACGACGATTGAGCGGTAGTCAACACCGGAAAACGGCAGGAAGGATGAGCCAGTCGAACAAAGATAGAGGTGCAGCCTTGTCCGGCTGGCTAAAGTGATGTACTGGTTTGGGGAAGTGAGGTGGCGGCAGTGGCAACGAATACGCAGACCGAGGGAAGCACGCTGCGTGAGCTGCTCGACGCCCTGGACACCGCGGTGGTCGAGCTCTTGGACGCGCCCGCGGGCGACACGGTCGCGATTCGGTCGGTGGCGCTGGTCGACAGTTCCGACCTGACAGTGGAGACCGACTCGGGCTCACCTATGCAAGATATGTACCTGCATGTCGGCATCGTCGAAGCCGAGGCCCTGCAGTGGTTGCGCGCCGTGGGCAAACGCCCTGTCGTGCATCGGCCGCGAGCGGTGCTGTCGAAGATCGCGCAGGAGTCCGACGCCGTCCGCGCGGCGGCACACCGCGCCGGTGTGGCGCTGGTGGCCGTGCACCAGCAGGCGCGCTGGGATCAGGTCTTTCCGCTGGTTCGCCGGATGCTCGAACGCGCGCGTGGGCAGCGCTCTACCACCGAGGCGCACGATCGCCTCGCCACCGACACCGATCTGTTCGGCCTTGCCCAGATCGTCGCACAGAACGCGGGCGGCATGGTGTCCATCGAGGACCCGCACTCGCATGTGCTCGCCTATTCCGCCTCCAACGAGGCCGCCGACCAGTTGCGAATCCTGTCCATTCTCGGCCGCGAAGGACCGCGCGACTATCTGCGCATTCTGCAGAAGTGGGGGGTGTTCGACCAGTTGCGTCAGACCGACGAGGTCATCGATCTGCCCGCGCACGACGAACTGGACATCAAACACCGACTGGTGGTCAGCATTCGGCGTCCCTCGGACGGAACCGTCGGTACACCAAGGGTTCTCGGCACGATCTGGCTCCAACAGGGTGATAAGCCGTTCAAGCCGGACGCTGCGGAGGTGCTGCGCGGCGCATCGGCGATCGCGGCGCGCATCATCTCCCGCAGTCTCGACGCACCTTCCACCGAAACATTGCTGATACAAAGGCTTTTCGGTGCCCGCGGCAGCGGAGTCGATGTCCCCTCGGTGGCGAGCGCGCTGAACATCCCGGTGACCGGTCCCGCCGCGGTGGTCGGTTTCGCGCTCAACGACACCGCGCAGGCATCGACCGAATCCGCATCCGTAGCCAACGCACTGCGCTTGCACGCCAGCTCATTTCGCCGCGACTCGCTCACCGCGGTACTCGGCGAACGGGTCTATGTTCTGCTGCCGCACTATCAGTCGGTGCGTGCGGTGAACGCCTGGACGCGCCAACTGGTCGCGCAGTTCGAAACGAAGCGGTCGCTGGTGCTGCGTGCGGCCATCGCCATCCCCGTTGCCGATCTCACCCACGTGGCGAGCGCACGAACCGAGGTCGATCGGGTCCTCGACAGCACGGCAACCACCTTCCCCAAGGGTCGGGTGACGACATTGGCCGAGTCCCGCACCGCGGTCCTGCTCGCCGAGATCCTCGACCTGGTCGGCGCGCGACCCGACCTGCACGACCCCCGCCTGCAAGCGCTGTTCGACTACGACCGCAAGCACACCGCGAACCTGCAGGAAAGCGTCGAAACCTATCTACGCGAGCACGGGGACGTCCGCAACGCGGCAACGGCGCTCCAAGTGCACCCGAATACGCTGCGCTATCGCATCCGCCGAGTCGAAGACATCGTCGGCGTCGACCTCTCCGACCCGGCCGATCGCCTGCTGCTCGAACTGCAGCTTGCGCTACCGCGCCGCACCGGCGCCTGAGCGCAGACATCAGCTCGCTCGGTCCGTCCGGGATTCGATAGCCATCAGCTATCTCCGAGTGACCGCCGGTGATTTCCGGCCGGATTCGGTCCGATTTGCTTCGGTATCGGCGCAGGTCCAGCGCCGATTCCGGACCGTTCGGCGATCGGAGGTGGTGCTCGCCTCTTTTGATCCGAGGGTGATCGGGTACCCGACAAGAATCGAATTCCGATGGGAACGAGGTAGACCGATGATGGACGAGTCGACCACCGAACGGACCGAATCGCCGCGAGGCACCCGCCGCGGCGACAGTTACGACGATATCGAGCCCTGGTTCGAGAAGTTGGCGGGGCTCGACGCAACCGATCCGCACCACACTGCGCTGCGTAACCACATCATCGACCTTGCTCTGCCGCTGGCCGAGCACATCGCCCGCAAATTCTCCGGCCGCGGCGAATCCTTCGACGACCTGCGGCAGATCGCACGACTCGGGTTGGTGCAATCGGTGGACCGTTTCGATGTGTCTCGCGGCAGCTCGTTTCTCGGGTTTGCGGTGCCGACCATCATGGGCGAGATCCGCCGGCACTTCCGGGACCGCACCTGGTCGGTGCGGGTGCCGCGCCGGCTGAAGGAGATCCAGCTGAAGATCGGTCCGGTGACCGAGACGCTGTCGCACCGCCTCGGCCGGATGCCGAGCGCCCGCGAGATCGCCCGGGAACTCGACCTCGAGCTGGTGGAGGTCACCCAGGCACTGGTCGCGCGCAACGGCTACCGGGCGAACTCGCTCGATGCGACGACCGTCGCCGACGGCGAGAGCTCTCCGTTGCCCCTTGCGGACACCCTGGGCGCCGAAGAGCCCTGTTACGGCCTGATGGAGGACGCGATGGCCGTGCGTCCGCTGATAGCCGCGCTTCCGGAGCAGGAACGGTTGATACTGATCATGCGGTACTTCGAGTCGAAGACTCAGCAACAGATCGCCGATTCCCTCGGAGTCTCGCAGATGCAGGTGTCGCGCATCCTGGCCAGGACATTGACCAAGCTTCGTGAGCAGGCCTCGTATGATGAACACTTTTCATGTGCAGCGTGAGGCGAACGAACTTCCCACCCTGGAGGGACATGTTCACATTGATCAAGGCAGCCAACGCGGGCTTCGCCTTCGTTTCGGTCGCGGCCCTGGTCGGGACCGGTAGTGGGGCGGCGATCGCCGCACCCGTCGCGCCCACTGTCGGCGGTGGTTCCGGCATCATCATCGATAGTCGGTTTCAATGCACCGTGACCACCGTCGGTTACGACGACGCGGGCAGGCTGGTCGGGCTCACGGCCGGGCATTGCGGAGAACCCGGTTCCCAGGTGATCGCCGAGGCGAACCCCAACTACGGCGTGGTCGGCCGGTTCGTTCATTCCGATCATGACCTGGACTACGGCATCATCCAGTTCGACCCGGGCCGGATCACCCCTGTCGATCGGGTCGGGTCCGTCACCATCACCGATATCGGCGCTCCGGCCCAGTTCCCGATGGTGGTGTGCAAAAAGGGCCGCACCACCGGCAACACCTGCGGCGTCGCCTGGGGCGATGTCTTCGGGACCAACAGCGAGACCTGGACCCAGATGTGTGTGCTGGAGGGTGACTCCGGCGCACCGGTCGTCGTCGGCTCGACACTGGTCGGCATGGTCAACGCCTACCTGGCCGTCGGCTGCTTCGGTCCGGAGGTCGGCACCACCATGAGCGTGATCATGAACGACATCAATCGGCGCGGGGACGTCGGCGCCGGGTTCCTGCCCATCTGATCCGCGCGGCTTGCGCTCCTAACAGCCCTCCAGGGTCGCCTCGGTCAACTCGGCGACGACATCGTCGACGTCGTCACGTTCGCGAAAAGCGTTGAGCTGGCGCATCGCACCGTTGCCGCGGGCGAGAACGGCGGTGATCGAGTCGGCGACGAGCTCGCGTTCACCCAGCTCCTCCAGCGCGGGTTCGACGTGCTCGACGAGCTTGGCGAGCTGCTCGACCGCCGGCCGGACGCGACCGTCCACCGGGTCGACGCTGTCGCCGTCGATGCCGCTGCGCGCGGCCTTCCAGTACGCCGCGCGCAGCACTTCGGCTGTCACCGGGGGTGCATTCCGCCCCTGCGCCAAGGACTTTCGCGCCATGAGCACGGTGGCTCGGACCAAGGTCGCGAGCAGGGCGGTCTCCTCGACCGTGGCGGGCACGTCGCTGACGCGGATCTCGACAGTGGGAAACGACATCGACGGGCGGACATCCCAATAGACCATCTTCTCGTCGAAGATACTGCCGCTGGAGAGCATCATCGCCACCATGGCGTCGTAGTCGCGCACCGATCCGAAATAGGGCGGTGGCCCCGCGCTCGGCCAGCGTCGCCACAGGATGCTGCGCCAGCTGGCATAACCGGTCTCGGTCCCGCGGTAAATCGCGGAGTTCGCGGTGAGTGCGAGGAACAGCGGCAACCACGGCCGCAGGAAATTGCTGACCTGCAGGGCGACCTCGCGGTCCGGAACGCCGACGTGCACATGACACCCGCACAACCCCTGCTCATGGGCGAGCATGCCGAAGTCCGCCGACATGCGCCGATAGCGCGGCGTGTCGGTGATCGGAAACTGCTGTGGCACGGTTGGCGGAATCGCCACCGCGAGCAGTCGGGCATCGTTCTTCTCGGCGCACGACGCAGTGCCTCTGCGCAGGTCACGCAGCTCATCGCGCAGCTCGGTCGCACTGGTGTGCACAGCGGTGCTCGTCTCCACCTGACAGCGGGTGAGTTCGAGCTGCAGGCCGAAACCGAGCTCTGCCGCCGTCTGCGCTACCTCCACGTTCTTCGGAACGGGCGCACCGGTGCGCGGATCCGCAAGGAGAAACTCCTCCTCGACACCGAAGGTTGCCGAGTCTGCGTCCATAACCGCAGGTTACCCCTGCCAACAGGGCAAACGTCGGCGTTGCCGGGTAGCGAATTCATTCAGCCGCCATCGAGCGGGTGGTCCGAGGCGGCCGGGGTTCATCGTGGGTTGGTTGCCCGCGCCCAGCTCGATATGGCGTAGGTGACCTACAAGCCGGTCGCGCTGCCTTCGAGGACAAGGCCCGTGGAAGACCGACTACGACCTCGAGCAGGCTGCCTGGAGCCGCAGTGCCGGCACCATCGGTGTGGGCGCGACCATCGGCGCCCTGGTCGGCGGTCTCGCGGCGCGGCCGTCGGATGTTCGGTGGTGTGCGGCGAGCATGGTTTGCCCTCGGGGTCTTGGTCGTCTCCGGGGCCGTTGGGTTTGGACGGCCGGCCCCGGAGGCGCGCCGCAGCGACTATTTGCGGTGGCGTCCCGAGCGGAGGCGGCGGCCATACGGAGGGTTCTCCGCACTGGTAGCGCGTCCGGCCTGCGTGATGTGGCGCTTGCGGTGCACGGCTTGCGTCGGATGTTGTCTGTGCGGCAGTAAGCCGATCGGGTGGACGCCACAGCCGTGCCTCGGCTGGGCGTCCGCCCAATAGATTTCGGCTCTTCCACCCTTCTGGCGTCAGTGGTGTGGCTCCACGAATGCAGCGAACCCGTCCAGCAGGCGCTGCAGGCCGAACTCGAAGAGCATGTCGATGTCGAATTGGAAATCGTTGCGCTCGTTGAGACTTGCCAGGGTGGGGAATTGCCCGCTCTGCAGTAGGTGTTCGAATTCCGATTCTTTGGCGTCCCATGGCTCGATGGGCGCACCTTCCCGTCGTGCGGCCGACTCCACCTCGAGATTGACCGCAATGCCGCGCACATAGCTGTACAGCGAAACGTGAGCGTAGAGCACCGCGTCCGGATCGAGACCGAGGTCGTCCAATGACCGGACAGCCCACTCGGTGTGCCGCAAGAGCTTTCGGGTCGGCACCGGGTTGCTCACCCACGATGCGGTGACGACCCAAGGATGGCGGTGGTACATCGCCCATTGCAGATGGGCCAGCACTTCGAGTCGCGCGCGCCAACCTGTGGGCGGTGGGTCGGGGAACTCGGCTTCGCCGAATGCCTCGTCGGCCATCAACAGCACCAAGCGATCCTTGCTGCCCACATAGCGGTACAGCGACATGGTCGGCACGCCGAGATCGGTCGCGATGCGGCGCATCGACAGTCCGGCAAGCCCTTCGGTGTCGGCAATAGCCATTCCGGCCCGCACCACGAGTTGCTCGGTGAGTTCGGTGTCCGGTGTTTTCTCCCGCTGCGGTGCGGCGTGCGGTGCGTCCACCACGGTGCCGACGCCGGGCACCACTCGCACCGTGCCCTCCTGGCGCAGCGTGGCGAGAACCTTGGTGGCGGTGGCGATGGCGACGCCCCACTCCTTGGTGATCTGCCGAGCCGAGGGCACCCGGTCGCCCGTCCGCAGCTCGCCCGAGGCGATCCGGTCCTGGATCTCTGCGGCGATGCGCAGGTAGGGCGGGGTGGCGTCGGTGCCACCTGGTGTACTAGTACGCATGATTGTCATAGTAGCGAATCTTCCTGGAATTTTATGGGTAGTACTGCATGTACAACGTACGAGGTGTCATGTACGTTGTATTCAACAACACGGAAACTCAGAGAAACGAGAAGGTCATGACGAACCCGAACATCCTCATCTCCGGAGCGGGAGTAGCCGGTCCGGCGCTGGCATACTGGTTGCGCCGCTACGGTTTTGCGCCGACCGTGGTCGAGCGGGCGCCGGAACCACGCGCCGGTGGGTACGCCGTGGACTTCCGCGGCGAGGCCATGACCGTCCTGGAGCGCATGGGCATCCTCGACGAGGTACGCAAGTACAGCACCGACATTCGCGACAGCGAAGTGGTCGACGGTGCGGGCAAACATCTGGTGACCATGCCGTCGGCAATTTTCGCGGGCGATCTCGAAGTGCTCAAGAGCGATCTGACCGACATCCTCTACGAGCTCACCAAGCATGAAACCGAATACATCTTCGACAACTCGATCACCGCACTTACCGAGGACGAGAGTGGGGTGCTGGTGAGCTTCGAAAGCGGCCCGGCGCGACGGTTCGACCTGGTTGTCGGTGCGGACGGGCTGTACTCCAAGGTCAGGGCCCTCGTGTTCGGCGAACATTCGCAGTTCATCCGCCACCTCGGGGTCTACAACGCCATCATCTCTACCGAGAACTTCCTCGGCCTCGACCACGAGGGCCGGGCTTGCCAACTCGGCAATGGAAAGTCGGTGAATGTCTTCAGCGTCAGGAACAATGCCGAGGCGCGGGCCTCGTTCTACTTCGGTTCGGAGCCTTTGGACTACAACCGGCAGGACCTCGACGAACAGAAGCGGATCATTGCCGAGCGGTTCGCGGGTGATGGTTGGGAGGTGCCCCGGCTGCTCGGGGATCTGGCCGCAGCCACCGACCTCTATTTCACCCCCATCAGTCAGGTCCAGATGGACAGCTGGTCGACCGGCCGGGTGGTGCTGCTCGGCGACGCCTGCGCGTGCGCCTCGCCGATGTCGGGTCGCGGCACCTCGCAGGCCTTGATCGGGGCGTATGTGCTCGCAGGCGAACTCGCCTCGGCCGCAGGCGATTACACCCTTGCTTTTGCGGCATACGAGCGGGAGCTGCGCGATTACGTGAAGATCAATCAGGACGGTGCGCACGAGGTGGTCGGCATGCTCTTTGCCGAGCCGCCGCCGCAGGAGGTGTTCGACGCCATGGCGGCAAACCCGCCAGAGGACGAACCGGATGCCCTCACCCTGAAGACGTATCGGTGACGACGGCGCCAACCCGCCCGCCTTGCAGGTCGGGCGAGACGCGGCCGTTGGTGCTCTTCGTGTACTACGCTTTTCGGGTCGCCGTCTCTTTGTGGGGACAGTTGGGTGACGTGCAGCTTTACGAGGGCGGGGGCGGAATGAAGCCTTGGGTACGCGGCAAGCAACTTCCAGCGGAAATCGCGGGTTCGCTCGTGTACGGCGCGCCCTACGAGACAGCGGAAGGAGCGACGGTCATCACCGTCACCCGCATCGGCGGCGTTCTGCGGCCGACCGCAAGACCGGTGGGAGTGTTCGCCATTCACGACGGAAAGACCTCATGGACGCCGGCCGTCGACGGCACCCGGATAGCCATGCTCGGCGAGTTGATCGGCCTGCTGTCGGCGGTGATCGCCACTCTCGCAGTGCTCCGCCGTCCACCGTGGCCGGACCTGTCGCGGGGCGCGTTGCGTGACCTACGGCGACGAGAGTAGCGGCGTGGTTGCGTAATAGGACTTCCGAATCCGAAAGGGATGGTGCTATGTCCTCATACCCCGCTCCGGGTCACCCCATCGACATCTATTGGCGACGGTGGTGCCCTTACTGCCAGCGCCTCGGTGTCGGCCTGCGGCTGGCAGGCATACCGTTCCGCAAGATCGACGTCAACCACGACTCGGAAGCCGCCCCCCACCTGCGCACCCTCACCGGTGACGACGAAATCACTCCGACGACGGTCATCAACGGCAATGTTCTGATCAACCCCGATGTCGCCGCGATTCGCGCAGCATTGGCGCAGGACTGAGCGTAGGCGAGGCCGCCGCCTGGTGGGTGGGTTCGGACGTAGTCCGTCGATGATCCGCGCTCGGCCCGAGCGTAGGCGAGGCCGCCGCCTATTCGACGCGCCCGCCGATGCGGCGGGTGAGATCGTCTGCGGTGTGGCGGACTTGGGTGGCGAGCTGGGACCAGTCGGCGTCGCAAGGCCACTGCGTGCAGTGGTGACGAAGGGTCACGCTGATCGCGGCGATCGGGCGGTGGTCGTGGTCGAAGACGGCGTAGGCGACGGAGGCGAAACCGGCAGTCACGTGCCCGTCCTCACTGGCCCAGCCGCGGCGACGTTCCGCGGCGAGGGTGGTGCGCAGCTGCGCGAGGGAGGCCGGTCCGCGGTCGGTGCGACGCACGAATGCCGCGGCGTTGGGGAACAGCGCTCGGACGTGTGTGGCAGGCAGGTGCACCAGGATTGCTCGCCCGGAGGCGGTCAGGTGCGCGGGCAGCCGGACACCGACGTCGGTCACCAAAGTTTCCGGGCGGGCGGGTCGCTCCTTGATCAGATACAGCAGTTCGTTGCCGTGCAGCACGCCGAGGTGCGCGTTGTGCCCGACGCGTTCGACCAGTTCGCGTAGCAACGGCCGCGCCAGTCGTTCGAGGGGGTCGTGGCGTAGATACGCCGACCCGAGCTCGAATGCTGCGATGCCGAGGCCGTAGCGTTGTTCGGCGGGCAGACGGGTGACGAATCGCGTCTGCTCGAGTTCCGCGAGCAGGTGGTAGGTGGTGGAGCGGGGCAGGTCGAGCTCGCGGGCGATGGTCGAGGCGGACACCGGCCCCGCCCGACCGGCCATCAGCTGCAAGATCGCCAGTCCGCGCCGCAATGCCGGGATGTCACTACTCGGACCCATGCCCACTTCCTCGGATTGTCTCGGATTTCAGACAAAACCTGGCCGCGCCTCATTCTCCACCGGTGCCGCGCCCTGTGGAATGGGCATATGCCGGATACCACGCAGTTACCGACGGTCGAGTTGGACGGGCCATTGACCATGGAGCGGGTCGTCGCGGTCGCGCGCCTCGGTGCGAAGGTCCGATTCAGCGAGGCGGCCGAGAAGCGCCTGACCTCGGCGCGCCAGCACGTCGATGCGCTGGCCGCGGGGAGCGTCCCGACCTACGGCGTGTCCACCGGTTTCGGCGCGCTCGCGACCCGCCACATTCCGCCGGAGAGCCGTGCCGCACTGCAGCGATCGCTGATCCGCTCGCATGCGGCGGGCGCAGGCCCCGCGGTCGAGCCGGAGGTGGTGCGCGCCATGATGCTGCTGCGACTGCGCACCCTGGCCACCGGGCATACCGGTGTGCGGCCGGAAACCGCGGTCACCCTGGCCGCGATGATCAACGCGGGCATCACCCCGATCGTGCACGAATTCGGCTCGCTCGGCTGCTCCGGCGACCTCGCGCCGCTGGCCGCGGTGGCACTGGCCTTGATGGGGGAGGGCGAAGTCATCGATTCCGCCGGCGTCGTGGTCCCGGCGGCAACGGCCTTGCGCGCCAACGGTATCGAGCCGGTCATCCTCGCCGAGAAAGAGGGCCTCGCGCTCACCAACGGCACCGACGGCATGCTCGGCATGCTGGTCCTCGCACTCGCCGACCTGCACTGCCTGCTCGACATCGCCGACCTGACGGCCGCGATGAGCGTGGAGGCATTGCTCGGCACCGACCGAGTGTTCGCCGACGATCTGCAGGCACTGCGCCCGCACCCTGGTCAGGCGTGCTCGGCGCGACGCATCCTGGCCGCTCTTGCCGGTTCCGAGATCGTCGCCAGCCATCGCGGCCCCGACTGCAACCGCGTGCAAGACGCCTATTCGCTGCGCTGCGCGCCGCAAGTGCACGGCGCCGCACGCGACACCGTCAGCCACGCGGCGGCGGTCGCCGAGCGAGAGTTGGCCGCTGCCATCGACAATCCGGTCGTGCTCGCCGACGGTCGGCTGGAATCCAACGGGAATTTCCACGGCGCCCCGATCGCCTACGTCCTCGACTTCCTCGCCATCCCGGTCGCCGACGTGGCGAGCATGTCCGAGCGCCGCACCGATCGGATGCTGGATGTCGCCCGCTCCCACGGCCTTCCGGCCTTCCTGGCCGCGGACCCCGGCGTCGACTCCGGTCACATGATCGCCCAGTACACCCAGGCGGGCATCGTCAGCGAACTCAAGCGGCTCGCCGCACCCGCATCGGTCGACTCGATCCCCAGCAGCGCCATGCAGGAGGACCATGTCTCGATGGGCTGGTCGGCGGCACGCAAGCTGCGCAGGGCGGTGGCGGGACTGACCTCGGTCCTCGCAGTGGAATACCTGACCGCGGCACGCGCACTCGACCTCCGCGCCCCTTTGCGTCCCGCCCCGGCTACCGCCGCGGCCCTCGCCTTGCTGCGCACCAAGGTCGGCGGCCCTGGTCCCGACCGCCACCTGGCCCCCGAGATCGCCGCAGCAACAGACCTCATCACCTCCGGCGAACTACTGCGTGAAATAGCCCCCCACCTGGGTCCATAACCGATTCCCTCGCCAAGGGAGATATCTGATGGCACAACCCCTCCACACCAAGAGCCCGACCAGCCCGCGCCACCCGTCCACCCGCTCGCCGTGCTGGATCGGTTTTCGCGAGGCGAGCGGCACACCTGCGAAGGGCCTTCTCGACGTTTGCCGCAGCAATGTGCCACTCGACTATGGAAGGAACGGGTTGTGATGGGACGGGTAGTGCGGGCGGCTCGGGGGACAGGGTTGAGCGCGCGGAATTGGCAGGCCGAGGCAGCGTTGCGGATGCTGCACAACAACTTGGATCCCGAGGTGGCCGAGCGGCCGCAGGATCTGGTTGTGTACGGCGGAACCGGAAAGGCGGCTCGGGACTGGGCCAGTTTCGATGCGATCAGCCGATGCCTGACGACGCTGGACGCCGACGAGACGCTGCTGGTGCAGTCGGGGAAGCCGGTGGGGGTGTTCCGGACCAACGAGTGGGCGCCGCGGGTGCTGATCGCCAACTCGAATCTGGTGGGCGACTGGGCGAATTGGCCGGAGTTCCGCAGGCTGGAGGCGCTGGGTCTGACCATGTACGGGCAGATGACCGCAGGTTCGTGGATCTACATCGGCACGCAGGGCATTCTGCAGGGCACCTACGAGACCTTCGCCGCGGTGGCGGACAAGCGATTCGACGGCAGCCTCGCGGGCACCCTCACCGTGACGGCCGGGCTCGGCGGTATGGGCGGCGCGCAGCCGCTGGCGATCACCATGAACGGTGGTGTGGCACTGGTGGTCGACTGTGATCCGGCCCGCGCGCAGCGGCGGGTGCACGACCGCTACCTCGACGAGATCGCCGACGATTTCGACGATGCTGTGGCCAGGGTCTCGGCGGCGCGTAAACAGCGAAAGGCATTGTCGGTCGGACTGATCGGCAATGCCGCCGAGGTGTTGCCGAAGCTGCTGGAGGCCGGTCTCGAGGTCGACATCGTCACCGACCAGACCTCCGCTCACGACCCGCTTGCCTATCTGCCACGCGGCGTCGACCTCGACGACTGGTCGGACTACGCAGCGAAGAAGCCGGACGAATTCACCGATCGGGCTCGGGAATCCATGGCCGATCACGTCGACGCCATGCTCGGGTTCCTCGATCGTGGCGCGGAAGTCTTCGACTACGGCAACTCGCTGCGCGGCGAGGCGAAGCTCGGCGGGTGCGATCGGGCCTTCGACTTTCCCGGGTTCGTGCCCGCCTACATCCGTCCCCTGTTCTGCGAGGGCAAGGGGCCGTTCCGGTGGGCCGCGCTGTCGGGGGACCCGGAGGACATCGCCGCGACCGACCGCGCGATCCTGGATCTGTTCCCCGACAACGAATCACTGCGCCGGTGGATCACGCTGGCCGGGGAACGCGTTGCCTTCCAAGGACTTCCGGCACGTATCTGCTGGCTCGGCTACGGCGAGCGACACCTGGCCGGGCTGCGCTTCAACGAGATGGTGGCCAGCGGCGAATTGCGCGCGCCCGTCGTGATCGGGCGTGACCACTTGGACTCCGGCAGCGTCGCATCCCCCTACCGCGAGACCGAGTCGATGGCCGACGGATCCGACGCCATCGCCGACTGGCCACTGCTCAACGCCCTTGTCAACACCGCCTCCGGTGCGAGCTGGGTATCCATCCACCACGGCGGCGGCGTCGGGATGGGCCGTTCCATTCACGCCGGACAGGTCTGCGTGGCCGACGGGACCCCGCTGGCCGCGCAGAAGATCGAGCGCGTATTGACCAACGACCCGGGCATGGGCGTCATCCGGCATGTGGACGCCGGATACGAGCGTGCCGGTGCGGTCGCCGCCGAACGCGGGGTCCGGATTCCGATGCAGGAGGGTAAGTGATTGCAGAACAGGTGATCTCGTGTGCCCGAAGCAGCGATGTGCCGCGTCGGCGGGTAGGGGCACGGGTATGAGCGCCGATCGACTGTTGCGCGAGATCGCCGATGTCGGCCGTGATGCCGGCCGCGGCGGCTATTCGCGGCATGTGTTCGACGATGCGGAATTGACACTGCGTCAGTGGTTCATCGAGCAGGCAGGTATGCGCGGGCTCGCGGTGCGCACCGATCGCAACGGCAATATCTGGGCGTGGTGGGGACGGCCGCAGCGGGGTGCTGTTGTCACGGGCAGCCATCTCGATTCGGTTCCGGGAGGTGGTGGGTTCGACGGTCCGCTCGGCGTCGCGAGTGCCATCGCCGCGGTAGATATTCTGCGCGCCAAGGGGTTCACGCCGACCAAGCCCTTCGCGTTGCTGGTGTTCGCGGAGGAGGAGGGCGGCCGGTTCGGCGTGCCGTGCCTCGGATCCCGGCTGCTGACCGGAGCGCTCGACGCCGACCGTGCCAGAGGGTTGCGTGACAACGAGGGAATCACCCTCGCCGAAGCCGCCGCCAAGGCCGGGCACGACCCGGAGCGTTTCGGTGCCGATCCCGAATCACTCGCCATGATCGGCTGTTTCATCGAGCTACACGTGGAGCAGGGCCGCGGCCTCATCGATATGGACAGCCCGGTCGCCACCGGCAGCTCCATCATCGCGCACGGCCGCTACCGATTCTCCTTCGCCGGACAGGGCAATCACGCGGGAGCGACCCTGATCGCGGACCGCCACGACCCTATGCTGCCCGCCGCCGCGGCGATCGGCGCCGCCCGCCGTGCCGCCGCCGCAGTCCGCGACGCGAGAGCGACCGTGGGACGACTTGTCCCGGTTCCCGGCGGCACCAATGTGATCGCCTCCACCGTCGATCTCTGGCTCGACGCCCGAGTGCCGGGTGCAGGCCGCACCGCCGCCCTCGTCGACGATATCGCCGAAGTCGCGCGCATCGCGGCCGCCGAGGAGGGTTGTACGGTCAACGTCACCGAGGAGTCCTATTCGGACGATGTGGTTTTCGACGAACCGCTGCGCCGCAGGATGGACGAGGTCCTCGGCGGCGTCCCCGCGTTGCCCACCGGAGCGGGGCATGATGCGGGGATCCTCGCGGCGCACGTCCCCGCCGGAATGCTCTATGTGCGCAACCCGACCGGCATCAGCCATGCCCCAGAAGAATACGCGGAACCGATCGACGTGGATTTCGGTGCGGTGAGCCTCGCGCACGTGCTGGAGGAATTGACCGGATGAGCAGGTGCGGTGCCGAATATTGCTATTGGGCAGGCAATTTCGTCGCAATGGAGTCCCCGGTGCCCGAGTCGCGACAGGAGCCGATCGGATGAGCGTGTATTGGGCCGAGTACGCGTGGTTGCCGCCCGGTCTTGCGGAGTCGGTGTCCATCGAGGTCGACGGTGCGCTGATCCGCTCGGTGGCAGTCGGCACGGAGCGGTCAGGGAAAATACTGGCGGGGTTGACAATTCCCGGATTCGCCAACGCGCATTCGCACGCCTTCCACCGAGTGTTGCGCGGACGCACCCACCATGATCGCGGCACCTTCTGGACGTGGCGGGAACGGATGTATGCCGTTGCCGCGCGGCTGGATCCCGATTCGTATTACCGGCTGGCGCGCGGGGTGTACGCCGAGATGGTGCTCGCGGGGTACACCAGTGTCGGTGAGTTCCACTACCTGCATCACGGGCCGAACGGCGCGCGCTACGACGATCCGAACGCGATGAGCGCGGCTTTGGCCGCTGCCGCCGCGGACGCCGGTATCCGACTCACCCTGCTCGACACCTGTTATCTGTCCGGCGGATTCGGCTGGAAGCTCGACGAACATCAGCGGCGGTTCAGCGACGGCGATGTCGGCACGTGGGCCGAACGCGCCGCCGCCTTCGCCCCGAAGGCGGATCTCGTGCGCACCGGGGTGGCCGCGCACTCGGTGCGGGCGGTGCCGCCGGCGGCGCTGCGGGTGGTTGCGCAACAGGCAGCGGGCCGGCCGGTGCACGTCCACCTCTCCGAACAGCCCGCGGAGAATCGCGATTGCCTTGCCGCACACGGCCGCACCCCGAGCGCGCTGCTCGCGGAGACCGGGATGCTCGGACCTCGGACGACCGCCGTGCACGCGACACATGTGACGGACGCGGATATCCGGCTGCTCGCCGGAATGCGTGCGGGCGTGTGCTTCTGCCCGACCACCGAACGCGATCTCGGCGACGGTATCGGTCCTGGGCGGGCGCTTGCCGATGCCGGAGTGCGGCTGTGCCTCGGCAGCGACAGTCACGCAGTGGTGGACGCCTTCGAGGAATGGCGGGCGCTCGAGCTGAACGAACGCTTGGCCAGCGGATCGCGCGGGCGTTTCGAACCGGCGCAGTTGTACAGCGCGGCAACAGATCACGGCTCGATCGGCTGGCCGGAGGTCGGGCGGATCGAAGCGGGCGCGGCAGCAGACCTGGTGACCGTCGACCTCGACTCGGTCCGCACCGCGGGCGCCGACCCTGCGGCCGCGCTGTACGCAGCCACCGCCAGCGATGTGCGCGAGGTTCTGGTGGCGGGCAAGGCCGTTGTCTCCGAGTATCGGCATATGCGGTTGGAGTCTCCGGAAACGGTACTGCGAGACGAGATAGCGGCCTTGTTGCGGGCGTGATCAGCGGTGGTGTCACTGCTGGTCTTCGACATGCCGAGGGGTGAACGCGCCGGCCGGAGGTGTCGGTCTAGGATACGAATCGAGCTGCGGCTCTATGTATCCCGGTGGCGGTGTCTGTACCCGTAACTGTAATGGCACCGGCGTTCTCGATGGTCACGATGTCCACAGGGGCGGGAGCCCAGAGGGGAATGAACCGAACGATGCGATATCTCAGCGGGTCACGGCTGCGTACCAGCGCAGCGGCAATCATGGTGGTAATGGCGCCGATTCTCGGGGCGGCTACCGGGTGTTCGGGTGATTCGGACGGTGAAGTAGCCACCGTGCCGACATCCACCAGCACGGTGGCGCCGACGACCAGTTCGTCCGCGTCGGCGACGGTGACAACGAGTCGGGAAAACCCGGGTTCTGCCGGACCGGAGGTGCATCCCGCCCCTGCGCAACAACCGAACACCGGCGAGGGACCGCCGCCTGCGGACACGTATGTGAAGTGCACCGATCAGATCAATTACGCGGGTGATCCGCGTTCGAACGCCGAGATCAATGTGCTCGGTGAGCAGACGGGGCAGTGCCCTGCGCCGCAGGTGCTGACCACGGAGTCGCCGGCTCCGCAGACGACGTCGACAGAGTCGCCGGCTCCGCAAACGACGTCGACAGAGTCGCCGGCTCCGCAGACGACGTCGACAGAGTCGCCGGCTCCGCAGACGACGACGGAGTCACCTGCTCCGCAGACGTCTACCACCCAGGCGCCGACCACTTAGCCGTCTCATCCGAGCCACGCTGCGTACCAATCCACCACCCGCCGCCACGCCTCGTTCGCCGCAGTCGGGTTGTACCTCGGGCCGGTGTCGTTGAAGAACGCGTGATCGGCATCCGGTGCCACGAACACCTCGAAAGGCAGGTCAGCGCGGTGAAGCGCCGCTTCTGCGCCGGGCCGTGACGCGTCGATGCGGGCGTCGAGCGCGGCGTAGACGGCCAGCACCGCAGCCTTCGACCCGGAGAGGTCCCCGTCGTCCGGGAAGGGCCCGTAGAACGGGGTGGCCGCGGCCAGCTTCGGGGTGCCGGACGTCAGTAGCAACCACACCAGGCCGCCGCCGAAACAGAAGCCGGTGGCGCCGATTTTCTTACCCGGCGCTCGCCGTTCGAGTTCGTCGATACCGGCACGCAGGTCGGCGACCAACTGGTCCTGCGGGATCTTGCTGAGTGCGGCGGTGGCGGCGGCCGGGTCGGTGAAGGTGGCGGTGCCGCCCGCCTCGGAGAGCAGGTCGACGGCGAGCGCGGAATATCCGACGCCTGCGAATCGTCCTGCCACCGAACGTATGTGGTCGGTGAGGCCCTTGTTCTCATGGATGACGAGTACCGTGCCGCGTGGCCGTGCCGCCGCCGCCCAGGCGCCCTGTAACTCGCGACCGTCGGGGCCGGAAAATGTCACAGTTGTGGTGGGTACCGCGGTGCTCATCCCCGGCGGCGTCGGTGCGGCCGAACCGCTCGTCGGTGGCACCCGATCGGCAGGCCGGCCATCGTTCGAACACCCGGCAAGCAACGTGGCCGCGGTGGTCGTGCCCACCCCGAGTAGTCCTAGCCTGCGCAGCGCCTCGCGGCGGGTCAGCAACCCGTCGGCATGGTCGGCAGCGATTTCTTCGACGATATAGCGCTGCAGCGGCGTCATGGACAAAGCCTAGGACCGAAGTCCGCATGCCCGGGGTCTTTCTACGATCGTTCGGTAGCACCGGCCGGCTGGCAGTGATCGCCCATGTCGAGGGTGGCCAGCAGGTGGCGGAGGGTTTCGCGTTCGTCGGGGGAGAGCGCGGAGAACAGTTCTTCGGCGGCCGCGCGGCGGGCCGCGGACATCCGGGACAGGGCGGCGCGGCCGGCGTCGGTGAGGGTGACCAGGGTGGACCGTCGGTTGGACGGGTCGGGAGCGCGGGCGACAAGGCCGGCGGACTCGAGGGCGTCGACGACCGTGGTGGCCGAGCGAGGGACGATATCGAGCCGTTCGGCGAGCCCGGCCATCCGTAGCGGCTCGCTGTGGCGGGCGATGATGCGCAGCGCCCGGGCTTGGGCTGGGGTCAGACCGAGCGGTGCGAGGCGGGCCGACTGGTTGCGGCGGATCCGCTTGGCGGCACGCAGGAAGAGCTCGGGCAGGTCACTCTCGGGAGCGGTATCCACAAAGCTGAGCATAGCTCATTGTTCAATGGAATAATTGTGAGCCATGCTCAGTTCTATGGGTAGTTTCCGTGAAAGGAGGCGCGTATGCAGCCCCCACCCTCTCAACTCGGTCGGATCGTCCGACTGTTCCGGCCCTATCGGGCCCGTTTAGCGTTGGTCGCCGCGTTGGTCGGCCTGTCGTCCATCGTCTCGCTCGCCTCGCCGTTCATGCTGCGTGGAGTTCTCGATGAGGCGCTGCCCAACGGCCGCACCGGCCTGCTGACCCTGCTGGCCGCAGGCATGGTCGCGGTGGCGGCGACGACCAGCGTTTTCGGCGTGCTCCAGACCTATATCTCCACCGCCGTCGGACAGCACGTCATGCACGACCTGCGGTCCGCGGTGTATGCCCGGCTGCAGCGCATGCCGCTGTCCTTCTTCACCGCGACCCGTACTGGCGAGGTGCAATCGAGGATCGCCAACGACATCGGCGGCATGCAGTCGACGGTCACCTCGACCGCAACCTCGCTGGTCTCCAACTTCACCACTGTCGTCGCCTCGATCATCGCCATGATCGCGCTCGACTGGCGGCTGACCGCGGTGTCGCTGATCATGCTGCCGTTCTTCGTCTGGGTGAGTCGCCGTGTCGGCAACGAGCGAAGGAAGATCACCGCGCAGCGGCAGCAGAAGCTCGCGGGTATGTCGGCGATCGTGGAGGAATCGCTCTCGGTGAGCGGCATTCTGCTCGGACGCACCATGGGACGTTCGCCCGCGCTGATCGACAACTTCGCGAAGGAGTCACGCGGACTCGTCGACCTGGAGATCCGCTCGGGTATGGCCGGTCGCTGGCGGCAGTCGACGATTCAGATCGTCATGTCGGCGATGCCCGCCGTCGTGTACTGGGCTGCCGGACTGACCGTCGCGACCGGGCATCCGCTGGTGTCGATCGGCACGCTGGTCGCCTTCACCACCCTGCAGAGCAGTTTGCTGCGGCCGATGGTGCAGCTGCTGTACACCGGTGTCGAGGTGCAGAGCTCGCTGGCATTGTTCGGTCGTATCTTCGAGTATCTGGATCTGAAGCCCGACATCGAGGAGCCGCAACGGCCGCTGCCGCTACCCGAGGCCGAGGGTGAGGTTCGATTCGAGGACATCGGCTTCTCTTACGGGTCCGGCACCCGGGATGTGTTGAGCGACATCGACATCACGGTGCCTGCCGGCACCAGCCTGGCCGTGGTCGGCGAGACGGGTTCCGGCAAGACGACCCTCGGATATCTCGTCGCACGGTTGTACGATGCCACCGCGGGCCGGGTCATGATCGACGGAACAGATGTGCGCGACCTGTCTTTCGCCGATCTAGCCGGCGCCGTCGGCGTGGTGTCCCAGGAGACCTACTTGTTCCACGCCTCGGTCGCCGACAACCTGCGCTTCGCCAAACCCGATGCGACGGACGAGGAATTGCACGCCGCCGCACGGGCCGCGCAGATCCACGATCACATCGCGAGCCTGCCCGACGGATACGACACGATGGTCGGCGAGCGCGGCTACCGGTTCTCCGGCGGTGAGAAGCAGCGTCTCGCGGTCGCCAGGGTCATCCTGCGCAATCCGCCGATCCTGGTGCTGGACGAGGCGACCAGCGCACTGGACACGCGAACCGAACGCGAAGTCCAGACCGCGATCGATGCCCTGTCGGAAGGCCGCACCACCATTACCATCGCCCACCGCTTGTCCACCATTCGAGACGCGGACCAGATCGTGGTCCTCGACCGCGGCCGGATCGCCGAACGCGGAACACATCGGCAGCTGGTGGAATCGAACGGCCGCTACGCCGAACTCCTCGCCCGCGACACGACGTTCGACGCCGAACGGGAGCTGTCCGAGGCGGAACTCGAATTGCTCGGTACACCAGTAGTTTTCGACAAGGCGTGAGAAACGGAGAAAGGATTCCCCCGCAATGCTGTCGAGTCGAGATCGGGATCGGTGACGATGACGACCTTCCCGTGACCGTCCCGGACTCGGCGAGTTCCGCAGCGCGGGCGGCCTCGCTCAGCGTGCGGGGAAGCGGATGATCCGGTCGTCGCCGGCACGAATATCACCCCGTCCGTCGGTATTGGACGTGGTGAGCCACAGCGCGCCGTCCGATGCGATCGCCACCGTGCGCAAGCGGCCGTAGTCTTCGAGCTGCGCGGCGGGCTCGCTCGCCACGCCGTCGTGCAGCATTGCGGTCCACAGTCTTTCACCGCGCAGCGCCGCGACATAGAGGGTGTCGGCGGCGATGGCGATGCCCGACGGCGACGCGATCGACGGGGCCCAGACGAGCTGCGGGTCGGTGAATCCGCGGTCGGCGCCGCCCATGCCCTCGACCAGCGGCCAGCCGTAATTGCGGCCCGGCTCGATCCGATTGATCTCGTCGAAGGCGTACTGCCCGAACTCGGCGGCGAAAAGTCTGCCCGCGCGATCCCAGGCCAGGCCCTGCACATTGCGATGGCCGAGGCTGTACACCGGCGAGCCGGGGGTCGGATTCCCCGGCGCGGGGTCGCCCTCGGGTGTGAGCCGTAGGATCTTGCCATTGGGGCTCGCGGGATCCTGCGACCGCGCGCCCTGTCCCGCGTCACCGGTGCCGACGTACAACATGCCGTCCGGGCCGAACGCGATCCGGCCGCCGTCGTGGTTAGCGGCCTTCGCGATCCCGTCGAAGATCACCTCGGGCGGCGCGTCGAGCCGGAACCGGACGATCCGGTTGTCGGCATCGGCGGTGAAATACGCGTACACGTAACCGTTTTCGGCATACTGCGGCGAGACGGCCAAGCCGAGCAGGCCGCCTTCGCCATGCGCGGCGACACCGGGGACCTCGTACACCTGCTGGAGTGCCCGGCCCGGGGACACTCGCAGGATCTGTCCGCTGTCGCGCTCCGCGACCAGTGCGTCACCGCCGGGCAGAAAGGCCAGTCCCCAGGGGACTTCGATGTCGCGAGCGACTTCTTCCCCCGCGGTCAGGTCGGGGACTCCGGCCGGGTTGCTGGCGGTCACCGCGGTGGCGGTGCCGGGAGACACATTCGGCTCGGAACCGTTACCGCAGGCCGATATCGCACTCACAACCAGAACCGTGATGGCCGCGCCGCCGCGCCGCCCGCGCGCTCCGTGGCCGGATGCTCGGGCCGAGATGTGAGTTCTACGGATGGCCATGAACCAGGGTTGCATGGCTACGTTCCGGCCTGCACGAACATTATGTGGACAGATCTTGCGAAATCTGTGGTTCGGCCCGACTCCGTGCAGACAACGGCCGACGCACCGTCAGCCGTTCTTGCGCAGCACCCCGGTGATCGGGCCGAGTACTCCGGGCATGCTGTAGGACAGCGATCCGTCCGGTTGGAGTGTCACTGTCGAGATCGAGCCGTTGTCCAAACATCCCGCCGGGCTGTCGACCAGCCTCGCCACCAAGGTGATTTCGGTGGCTGTCGCCGTTTTCAACCGTTCTGCGCGCGAGCACTTCTGGCCGGCCAGCGACCCGGTGTTCGACGACTTGGCTACTTCGTCGCCGATCTTTCCTTCCTGGATGGTCAGGTCGATATTGAAGGAAGCGAGGACGTCCCTGGCGGACCCGGTCCAATGGCCGACGAACGCTTCGGGCACGCTGCCTGGGGTATCGGCGGCAGTGGTGCTGGACGTTGCAGAGGTCGTGGTTTCCGGCGCGGACGAGGGCGCGGAGGTGCTGACCGCGACCGAGGTGCCGGTAGCGGCGGACGTGCCGGGTGATTCGTCCTTCAGCTGGCCGCCGATGACGAACGCGCCGACGGCAATGGCCACGGCGGCCACCAGAACACCGGCGATCAGCCCGACGCGGCGGCCGGTGGACTTGCGGGGCGGCTGTGCACTGTCGGAACGCGTCGGTCGCTGCCCGCCGTGGACCGGCATGGGCTGTGGGTCGGCTCGGTCCGCGGGCGGCTCGTTCCACTGCCCGGATGCCACGGGCCGGTCCGTCCCGGCTGTGTAGGACCGGGTGCCCTGCCAGTTCTGATCCGGCGATTGCGCCCCGTAGGACGGGGCGCCCTGCTGCCGTATCTGATCCGTCGGCTGCGGCCAGCTCCCGTAGGGCGGAGTGCCTTGCTGACCGTATGGGGGTGTGCCGCGCTGACCGGCTCCGTAGGGCGGTGCCGCGTGCGGATCGGACTGTGCCGGAGACGAGTAGTTCAGCGCCTGCCGGGAGATCGTCGGAGCGGAGCGTGACGGATCGGGGACCTGTCCGCGCAGCTCCTCCGGTACCCGAACCGGGCCGGAATCCAGGTCGAGCAGCTGCACCGCGCGCCTGCTGACTTCCTCGAGCACCGGTGCGGGCAGCCAGCCCGCGCGTTGGGGCACGCCGAGGTCGAGCAGCGCGGCATGCAGCTGCTGTGGCGTCGGGCGTGCGGCCTCGTCCTTGGCCAGGCAGGCCGCGACCAGCGGGTGTAGCCGCGGTGGCACGCCGTCGAGCTGTGGCTCCTCGTACACCACGCGAAACAGCATCTGGACCGTCTCGCCGACACCGAACGGCCCGTGCCCGGTCGCCGCGAACACCAGCACACCGCCGAGTGCGAAGACATCGCCCGCGGGACCGACCGGCTTGCCGAGCACCTGTTCCGGGCACATGAAGCTCGGTGAGCCGATGACGCTTCCGGTGGTGGTGAGCGCACTGTCCTCGACCGCACGGGCGATGCCGAAGTCGATCACCTTGGGGCCGTCGATGGCGAGCAGCACATTGGACGGCTTGAGATCGCGGTGCACCACCCCGGCCTCGTGCACCGCGATCAACGCCTCGGTCAAGCCGTGGGCGAGCACCAGCAGCGGGTTCTCGGTGAACGTGCCGAATTGCTCGACCGCCTCGGTCAGCGAGAATCCGGCCACGTAGCCCGTTGCCAGCCACGGCGGATCGGCGTCGACATCGGCGTCGAGCACCGCGGCGGTGAATTGCCCGCCGACGCGCCGTGCCGCGGTGACCTCGCGGCGGAAGCGCTCACGGAACTGCGTATCGCCGATGAGATCCGGCCGGATGACCTTCACCGCGACGGTGCGGCCACCCGAACTGCGCCCGAGGTACACCCGGCCCATCCCGCCCGAGCCGAGCAGGCCGAGCAGCCGGTAGTCGCCGATCCGCGTCGGATCGTCCATGTCAAGCGGTCGCATCGCGACGTCGGTTTCCCTTCGGATCGAATTCGAACTCCCGAAAGGCTACCCACCTGCCGGCCGGGGTGTCCGCTCACATGGAGGCGAGCTCTGCCGGACGGGTGTTGCGAACACGTCGGGCCAGCAGATACGCCGCAATCACGGCGGGGATGTTCATCAGCACTCCGTAGACGGCGGGCGGTACCGCCATCGCGCTGTTGTGCAGGACCGTCGACGCGACGGCGATCGCGAGCGCACCGTTGTGGATGCCGATTTCCATGGCCGAGGCGATCGCCTGGTCGGCGTCGATCGCGAAGAACCGAGGCACCGTGTAGCCGATGACAAAGCTCAGCGTCGACAGCACGAGGCTGATGGCGGCGAGCTTGCCGATGTTCTCGGTCAGCGTGTCGAATTCGCGGCCTACCGCCGCGACGACGACCAGCAGCAACACCACGGCCGACACGATCTTGACGTTCTTGCGCATCCGGTCGGCCCATGCGGTGAAGCGGCGATGCACCCACATGCCGATCGCAGCCGGGACCAGCACGATCGCGAATACCTGGAGGAACTTGTCCGGCCGCAGCCCGATGGACGCGTCTTCGGCCATGAACAGTGTGAACGCCAGCGTGACTACCAGCGGCAGGGTGAACACCGCGAGGACCGAGTTGATCGCCGTGAGCGTGATGTTCAACGCCACATTGCCGCCCGCGATATGACTGAACAGATTGGCCGACGGGCCGCCGGGCGCGGCAACGAGCAGCATCATGCCGGCGGCCAGCGCGCCTTCGAGCCGGAACAGGTAGATCAGGCCCAGACAGATTGCGGGAAGCAGCACCATCTGACACACCAGCGCGACGACGGCGGCCTTGGGATAGCGCAGGACGCGGGCGAAGTCGTCGACGGTCAGGGTCAGCCCGAGGCCGAACATCACCAGCGCCAGGGCAAGTGGCAAGAACACCGCGAAAATCGTTGAACCCATTCGGATCTCCTCGTTGCCGGACTAGATCGGATGTCGACGTTATCGACTCGGGCAGCGGGAAGCGAGTTGGCAGCGGACGCGGCAATAGGGACGAATCGTGCGAAATGCGACGAATCGACCAGACCGCGCCTGCCCGGTTATTCGCCGTCCGGTTGCTAGGGTCGACTGGCACTCTGGGTTGATTTTGTCGGCGTACCGCGTATCGCTCGAGGAGGGTCATGTTGTCGGGGCGTGCAGTGACACGGTTCGTCCACACGTTTCGAATAGCGATCGCGGTCGCCGCTGGCGCGACGATGGTCGTCGGTGTCGCCGGGACCGCGGCGGCGGAGGAAGCGACCGGCAGCACCCATACCGAGGAGTGGACCGCACTGCACGACGGTCCGCAGCAATATCCGGAGATCCACATCGACTGGGATGTCCCGATCCAGATGAGCGACGGAGCCGTACTCAAAGCCAACGTGTACCGGCCGGTGGACTCCTCCGGCTCGATCGTCGAGCAGCCGTTGCCGACGATCGTGAACCTCACCCCGTATAGCAAGCTCCTGACCACCCTGGTCGATTCCGCGCTGGCCATCCCCGGCTTGCAGCCGCTGACCATGGAGCTCGCCAGGCGCATCAATCTGTCCGGCACCCCGATCAGCGGATTCGGCGACCTGCTGCACGCACTCGACGGCGGCACGGTCAGGACCGTCCTCGGCGTCGACCACCACCTGATCCGCAGCGGATACACCCTCGTGGTCGCCGATGTGCGCGGCACCGGCCTCTCGCAGGGCAGCTGGGAAACGCTCGGCGAACGTGAGCAACTCGACACCCGCGAGGTGATCCACTGGGCGTCCACCCAGCCGTGGTCGAGCGGTGACATCGCGATGAGCGGTGGTTCCTATGCGGGCATCAACCAGCTACGAGCGGCCGAAAACGCCCCTCCCGAGCTGAAAGCCATTTTCCCGGTCGAGCCGGGCAGCGACCTCATGCGCGATGTCGTCGCGCCGGGCGGCGGTGTCGGCACCACGTTCCTGCCGCTGTGGCTCAGCAATGTGAACCAGATGAAGCTGCTGCCCGACATCCAGTCGATGTTCAACGGCACCTTCGACTGGGAGTGGTTCCACGAACGCATGGCCGATCCGAACACGAACGTGGATCTGCTGCTCCAGGCGCTGCTCACGCCATCACTCGACGACGTACCACCCGCTCTGGGAGCCGCGCTGGACGCCGACAGTCCCTTCCGCCAAGGCATCCTGGGGCATCCGGAGCGCATCACGGTGCCCACCTTCGTATACGGCGGCTGGCACGACATCTTCGCCAACAGCGCGACCAAGCTCTACAACGCCATCCCGTTGCCCGCGGGCAAGAAGCAGCTCGTGGTCGGCGACACCTATCACGCGAATCCGGGGGCGGGCACCGGCTACGGTGTCGCCCCGCCGCGACTGGATGTGATGCAGCGGGTGTGGTTCGACAAGTGGCTGAAGGGAATCGACCACGGGATCAACGATTTCGGCCCGATCAACATCTGGCAGCAGGGCGGCGGGTGGATCACCATGGCGCAGTTCCCGCAGCACGACGTCAATCACCGCCGCATCTACCTCTCCGCCGCAGCGAGCGGCAGCACCGACGACAGCCTGCACGACGGATCGCTGACGAGCGTGAAGCCGAAAGACCAGGCCACGCTGACGGTGGCGCCGGGACTGACCACGGCCTGTTCGCGCGACACCGCCCAGGGCTCGGCAGGCATGAGTGCGATACTCGACGTCTGCGCCAAGGACTCCCGCATCGCCGAAACAAACGGCCTCACCTTCACCAGCGCTCCGGTCGCCGAGCCGACGGTGATCTCCGGCCCGATCAATGTGCACCTCAACACGATTCACGACGCGACCGACGGCTATTGGAACGTCACCATCAACGACGTCACACCCGAGGGCGCCTCCATCGTCCTGAGCACCGGCCAGCTCACCGCCTCGATGCGCACCGTCGACGAGGCGAAGAGCGCACGCTCGGCCAACGGTGACTACACCGCTCCGTACAACCTGATCACCCTCGACAGTTTGCACCCGGTGGTGGCAGGCAAGGTGACGCCACTGGATATCGCCGTCATCCCTACGCAGGCTGTACTGCAGCCCGGTCACCGCCTGCGCGTCGACATCTTCGCCGGAAACTCGCCCAAGGCACTGGCTTTCCGGCCCCTGCTCAACAACACCGAACTCAAGCCACAGCACCTGCGACTCGACCCGGCCGCGCCGAGCTTTGTGAACCTGCCGTCCAGCCGGCCCGTCGGCTGAATCCTCTACTGCCGCGATATCACTGCGCAGCAATCAGTTCGAGGTAGCCGAGACCGTCCGGATCGAAGATCTGGAGCCGGCTGCCGCAATCAGGATTCGGTGTCGCCGTGGCCTGGGCCGGGCCGCTGTCCGCTCGTGACCCCGGCACTGATGATCGCACCAGATCATGGTCGTCGAATCCGCGACTCGCGCACCCTCCGGTGGATGCCCGGCGATCCGGGTCTTGTGCTGCACCGAGGCGGTCACTGTCGCCATCCACGGGAAGTCCGGGCAGGCCGCTGGGAATTGATCGGTGAGCCGCGGCGCGACCAGCCGCCATGCCGACCGCGTCCGATCGTCGCGTCACCGATGACTCCTACTGGGCACCGACCGATCGGGCGCTGATCCCACCGGACTGGGTCGGCCCGAGCCGATGGAGGCCCAATTCGGCCTGCATACCCGGTTAGTGTGTGACTCCGACAGCCGAGACCGAGAACGGACCTGGCCGATGGCAGCTGAGGAGGCGGTATGACCGAGGAGGTCACGGTGCCGGTCGTTGTGGTGATGGGTGTTTCGGGGTGCGGAAAGTCGACGGTCGGCAGGTTGCTCGCCGAGGCGTTGCATGTCGAATACGCCGAAGGGGACGACTTTCATCCGGTCGAGAACATCGCGAAGATGGCGGCGGGGGTGCCGCTGACGGACGCGGATCGGGCGCCGTGGCTCGATATCGTCGCCGGGTGGTTGGGGCAGCGGCAGGGACACGGCGGGGTGGTCAGCTGTTCGGCGCTCCAGCACAGTTATCGGGATCGGTTGCGGGTGGCCGCACCCGAGACGTTCTTCGTGCATCTCGCCGCGTCGCGCGACGAACTCGCGCAGCGGATGGCGGCGCGGCGTGGTCATTTCATGCCGTCGAGTCTGCTCGATTCACAGTTGGCGGCATTGGAACAGTTATCCGCCGACGAGCGGGGCATCACAGTGGATGCGACCCGCGCACCGGCGGAGTTGGTGCGGGAGGCCATGGCGGCGTGGGAAACCCGGCCGAACACCTAGCCGGTCGGCGCGGGGCAGGTGCCGACGGACAGGTTGGGAATGCAGATCCCGGTCGCATCGGCGAGCAACAGTCCGCCGCCGACGACCAGCGCCGCGACCGCGATCGCACCGAACACCAGCACCCACAGCAGGCCGGGCAGGTGGGTGAGCCGGGCCAGTTGATCGGCGTCGGAGTCGGTGCCGCCCGGATTGTTCCAGCGCCGCCGTCGGCCGCGCTGCAACTCGATCACCGGTCTGGTCCCCGCAAGCAGCAGGAACCACGCGCCGAGATACGCGAAACCCGCTTGGAGTGTGTCGGTTCCGAACCAGGACACGGCAAAAACGATGGCGCCCAAGCCGAACACCGTCAGCAGGCCATAGATATTGCGGACCTTGATCAGCACCGCGACGAGCAGGGCGATGGCGGTCCACAGCATCAGCGTGATCCGCTCGGCCCCCAGTAGCGCCGCGAAACCGAGGCCGAGCAGCGGCGGCGCCGGATATCCCGCCATGGCGGTGAGAATCATGCCGAGGCCGTAGGGCTTTCCACTCGACACCGTCAAACCCGAAGTGTCCGAATGCAGTGTGATGCTGTTGAGCCTGCGGCCGGTCAATAGTGCGAACAACGCGTGGCCGCCCTCGTGCGCGATGGTGACGACGTTGCGGGTCAGCCGCCAGACCGGTCCGTATCCGACCAGAAAAAGTGCTGCTACCCCGGTCCCGACAACCAGCCACCATGGCGGCGCCACCTGCGTCGTGGTCAGCCGATCCACGATCGATGTGCCGCGTTCGACGAATTCCGCTCTGCTCACCGCCGCACTGTATCCGTCGAAACCTGGTCGCGCCTGTCGCAGTTTCAGTCGAACGCGGTCACCGTCTCGTCGTGCTCGGCCGATCGCCGCGCCGCTTCCAGGATGCGCAGCGTGGCGACCGCGTCACGTGGGTCGACCGGGACAGGCGCTCCATCGAGCAGTGCGGCGGCCATCGCGGAGTAGAAGGCGGGGTAGTCGCCCGCGACGGTCGGGTAGGGCACGGTGTCGGGGTCCGCGCCGAGCTGTCCGTATCGCTCGGGTTCGACTGCGCCCCACCGTCGGTCGCTGGCATCGGGGCGACGGCCCGCGCGCAGCGCTTCCTCCTGCGGATCCAAGCCGTAGGTGACGTAACCCGCCGCCGAACCGAGCACCCGGAACCGCGGACCGAGCTGCGGCGCCACCGCGCTCATCCACAGCTGGGACCGAACACCCGACTCGTGGGTGAGGGCGAGGAATGCATCGTCGTCGGTCTTGATCCCGGCCCGCCGGCGATCCAGCTCGCAGTACACCGTGCGCACCGGTCCGAACAGCGTCAATGCCTGGTCGACGAGGTGGCTGCCGAGATCGAACAGCAGCCCCGCGCCCTCGTCGGCGCCGCCGACCTCACGCCAGCCGCCCTTGGGCACCGGCCGCCATCGCTCGAACCGGGACTCGAAACGCCGTACGTCGCCGAGCTGGCCGTTGGTGACGAGTTCGCGGACGGTCAGGAAGTCGCCGTCCCAGCGACGGTTCTGGAACACCGACAATGCCAGGCCGGCTCGGTCCGCGGCCGCCACCAGGCCCTCGGCCTCGGCAACGGTCACCGCGAAAGGCTTGTCGACGACCACCGGCAGGCCCGCGTCCAGTGCGCGTCGTGCCAACGGCGCATGGGTCCGATTGGGCGTCGCGACGACGACAAGGTCGAGTCCGGTGGTGTCGCCGAACAGTTCGTCGGCGTCGGCGACGACCCGCACACCGGGATGCTCCCGCCGCGCCTGCGCTGCGCGTTCGGCGGATCCGGTGACCACCACCGCTACCCGCATGCGCGGCTCGGCGGCGATCAGTGGTGCGTGGAACACCGATCCCGCCAGCCCGTA
The DNA here is from genome assembly GCF_045208035.1 of Nocardia sp. NBC_01009. Taxonomy (NCBI): domain Bacteria; kingdom Bacillati; phylum Actinomycetota; class Actinomycetes; order Mycobacteriales; family Nocardiaceae; genus Nocardia; species Nocardia sp. NBC_01009. The sequence goes on from NZ_CP108695.1 coordinate 4,456,395, forward strand.
CCCGATGATCGCGACCTCGAGACTGCTCACCCCTCAGACGCTACCGCCCGGCCAGGTCGCGGCCGTGCAACAGCACGCGCCCGGCCACCCGGGCAGCGCAAGGCAGCAGCCCCGTCGTTCCGCAATACGACACGTCGCCGATCGCGAGGATGACGACACCGGCAAGTGCCCGTCCATCCCGTTGGTTGCCACGGTCGAGGGTCAGCGGACGGGGTCGACATCGAATGTTGTTCGGTCCGTGAGCAACACGGCGAAGGTGAACAGCCACGCGCCGACAGCTACCACCAGCAGCAACTTGCCGAGGGTCTGCAGGCCGGACATATCGATGGCGGTGCCGGTGGAATAGCCGGCGACCGCCGTCATTCCGAGTGGGAATACCGTCGCCCAGCGACGGATGTCGTATCCGGGGCGTGGACGGATGACCTCGGCGACCATGAGAACTGTGTAGAAGAGCAGGTTGAGGCCGAGCACAATCAGTGCGGTCACCCGCAGTGCACTATGTGCGGTGCCGGTCCAGTGGTGGGAGGCAACGAGTTTCGATGCGGCCAGCGCCGAGATCGCCAATGCTCCGGTGGCCACCCACTGATCGCCGGGGCCGGTCGAGACCTGCTGTAGATCGAACCGGAGGAACGCTGCGATGTAGAGCACAAGACCGAGACAGAACAGTGCGAGCGCCACCATCGCCAGCCGATCGACCTCGCCCACCAGTGCCAGCGTGCTCGTCAGGACCGCCAATCCCTGGGTTGCCACGGAGACCAGGAACGCAGCACCCGGCATCCGCCGCTTCCAATGCCGCAGCACCACCACCATCAGCACCGGCCAGACCGCCGCCGCAAGCACAAGCATGACCGCCGCAGTGGCGTGCCAGCCGAGCATTGAAATACGGGCGCCGAGCACGGTGGTGGCTGCGACGGCGGTCAACGCGAGCGGGGTATCGGCCTCGGCTTCCCAACTGGCTCGGTGCCATAGCAGTCGGGTCGCGAAGTCGATCGCGAGCGGGACCCAGACCGCTGCCGCGAGGGCGAGCACGATCCAGGAGGCGACTTCGAAACCGGTAAGAGACAGCCCGACCGACACGATTCCGGTGGCCATGACAAACGAGCCCGCCGCAGGCGGTAGGTCCTGCCACCATCGTTGCGCCACCCGGCTATCACAGCTCGAGACGGCACCTCGGTCAAGCAACCCGCCAGCAATCGACTTTCGGCGTGGCGGCTGCGAAATGCCGTGCCGGTGGGTTTTCGATAGCGGAGTCGGCACGCTGAAAGCCAACACCTCGCGCCCGAGCTCAGGAAAGGGAAAGCCCGGTGCGGCTCCCATAGCGCCCGGTATGCGCGGTAAACCAGCGCAGGGCAATCCCTCGATATCACGACAGGGTGCGGCTAGGAATTATCCGGTTCATGAGGAGCAATCGGCAGGTTTACGGTCCGGTGGTCACCAGGTGGCGTTTGCTTCGTCGTTGAGGCGTTGGAGGGCGTCGTCGATCCAGGCGGCGAAGCGGGTGGCGAGGTCGGTGGGAGTGGTGGGGTGGACGGTGATGTGCCCCATGCCGCGTAGATCAACCGACTCGCCAGCTCGCGATCACCCACGAGGCGTGGCCGAATACTCCTGCTCAGGGCGGCCGGTGGTGCCATACCGCAGACGCATCTGCACCGTGCCGGTGCCGACCAGGTTGGCGAGATAGCGCTGCGCGGTGGCGCGGGAGATGCCGATGGCGGTGGCGACCTCACCTGCGGACAACGGGGCCGTCGCTTCGAGGATCGTGTGCAGGACAAGGTCTTTGGTGGGGGAGGAGACGGTGGTCTGCAAGGCGGGGGCCGGGGCAGGGCGCAGTGCCTGGACAGCTTCCTCGATACTCGCGTTGTCGACCTGGGGTGTGGCCAGGGTGCGGCGGTAGCGGGCGTAGCCTGCCAGCCGGGCCGCGAGAACGGTGTGCGGGAAAGGTTTGATGAGATAGGCGAGTGCGCCTGCGGCCAATGCGGCTCGGACGCTGACGCTTTCGGTGGCCGCTGTCAGCACCATACTGTCGCAGTGCAGTTCACGGACCAGGTCGATGCCGGAACCGTCGGGCAGGTACACATCGACCAACGCGAGGTCGACAGTGTGTGCGGCGAGCAGTTCCCGCGCGGTCGCCAGCGTGTTGGCGGTGCCCGAGACGGTGAAACCCGCAATGGATTCGACGATTCCGGCGTGCAGGTTCGCCACGCGGAAATCGTCGTCGACCACCAGGACGGTCAGATTTGTTGCGGCCATGGCATCTCGCTGTCTACGAGTACTCCGGGAATTCGGGCGATGAACTCGGCGCCGAGCAGGGGCGCGTGGTCGCCGTGCGCGCTGGCCAGACGAACGTCGCCGCCGTGGGCGCGTGCGATCTGGCGGATCAAGGCGAGGCCGACGCCGCGCCCGCCGGGTACGCCGCGATCGTCGCGGGTGGAGGCGCCCTCGGTGAACAGGCTGTCGATCACGCCGGTGGCGATGCCGTCTCCGCTGTCGGCGACGACGATGTGCAGCGTCGAATCTTCCTGCACCAGTTCGACTTCCACCTGTTTCATCGAGTTGTCCGACGTGCGAGCCGCCTCGATCGCATTGTCGAGCAGGTTGCCGAGCACGGTTGTTACGTCGACGGGATCGGCGAGATTGCCCGCCACCCAGGTGTTCGGGCCGAGGACCAGTTCGACGCCGCTTTCGCGCGAGTGTGCGGCCTTCGCTGCCAGGAACGCCTGCAGGTACGCATCGTGAATAGCGTCGATACCCGGCGTGGCCGCACCGAGCGGGCCCGCGCCGATCAGCTCGTCGATGACATGCGAGGCCTCCTCGGTGCGCCCGCCGTGCAGAAGGCCGCTGAGCAGGTGCATCTTGTTGGAGAACTCGTGGCGCTGGGCGCGCAGCACGGTGCTCATCGACTGCACCGCATCGAGTTGGCGGGTCAGCGATTCCACATCGGTGCGGTCGCGCACGGTGAGCACCGCACCGAGATCGCGGCCGTCGCGGCTGACCGGCCGTGCCGAGACGACCACGATGTGCGAGCCGACGGTGGCCGGGGTCGGCTGCTCGTCGAGCGACCGAAACACTTCGAGAACCCTTGGGGTCAAACCGATCTCGTCGACCGGCCGACCGATGCCGGTATCGATGTCGAGCAGCCTGCGCGCCTCGTCGTTGACGAACGTCGTACGCCACGACGAGTCCACCGCGAGCACGCCCGCGCCGATGCCGTGCAACACCGCCGCCTGGCTGCGCACCAGTTCGGCGAGTTCGGCCGGTTCGAGTCCGAGCGTGAGCCCGCGCCACCTGCGGGCCAGCATGGCCGAGCCGAGGATGCCGACTATCAGCGCCGCGCCGATGAGCAGCGCGGCGGTGCGCAGATCGTCGAGTAGCTGCCCACGGATCGCCGCGGTCGAGATACCGACACTGACCTGGCCGACCACCCGATCGGAATCCGGCGCTACCACAGGCACTTTCGCGCGCATCGAGTCGCCGAGCGTGCCGCGCTCCTCGACGATGATTTCGCGGCCGGATAAGGCTTCCGACGGGTCGGTGCTGACATGTTCGGCCAGCCGTGCTTCGTCCGGGTGTGCCAGTCGGATGCCCGCCTCGTCGGTGATCACCACGAACAGTGCGCCGGTGCGCTGGGTCGTGTCGACCGCGATCCGCTCCAACGGTCCCGCGGCGAGTTGCTGCCGCTGCTCGAGGTCGGGGGCGACGGTGCCTGCCGTGTACCGCGCGACCTCGCCGCGCACCGCGGGGTCGGCGGCCACGGTGCGTGCGATGGCGAGCGCGCGCTGGCCGTACGCATCGCGCAGTCGTTGATCGCTGACGTAGCCGAACACCGCGAAGGCGACACCGAGGGTCAGGGTGACGACCACGATCTGCAGCAGCAGAACCTGGGTGCGCAACCGGACGGCCGGTGTCCCTTCATTGGCCATTTCCGCAGCATAATGCACCTCGATGCGCGTGAGCAGAATGCGCACAACCTGCGAATCGGGGAGTTTGCACCGGTTGTGCGCACAAGCTCCGATGTGTGACCCGGACCACGTAGCTTTCGCTCTACCTGATTCAGTAGGAGCAAAGAGAATGACCGAACCACTGATCGAGCTGCGGAGCGCGACGAAGCGTTTCCCCGGCACCGGCGGCGGCATCCACACCGCCGTCCGGAATCTGAATCTCACGGTGCGACCCGGCGAATTCGTCGCTGTCGTCGGGCCGACGGGGTGCGGAAAATCCACCACGCTGTCGCTGGTGTCGGGGTTGGAACCCGCCTCGGCGGGGCGGACCCTGGTGCGCGGCAAGGATGTGGGTGGCATCCCCAGCGGCGTCGGCTACATGTTCCAGCAGGACGCGGTGCTGCCGTGGAAGAGCGTCCTGGACAACGTCGCGTTCGGCCCGCGGCTGCGCGGTGCCTCGAAGTCCGAGGCCCGCGAGAAGGCCGCGACCTGGGTGCGCACGGTCGGCCTGGCCGGCTTCGAGGGCTACTACCCCCATCAGCTTTCCGGTGGCATGCGCAAGCGTGTCGCGTTGGCGCAGACGCTGGTCACCGATCCCGAGATCCTGCTGATGGACGAGCCGTTCAGCGCGTTGGACGTGCAGACGCGGCAGCTGATGCAGGACGAACTGCTGCGGGTCTGGGCGGGCACCGGCGCTGCGGTCATCTTCGTCACCCACGACCTGGAGGAAGCGATCGTGCTTGCCGACCGGGTGGTCGTGATGACCGCGAGCCCGGCGACGGTCTGCGGCGACTTCACCGTGGGCCTGGAGCGCCCGCGCAGCGTCGAGGAGGTGCGGCTTACCACCGAGTTCCGCGACATCTACAAGGAAATCTGGGAAACGCTGCGCGATCAGGTCGAGGCAGCCCGAGGTAAGGGAGCCTCCCGTGTCGCATAACGTCCTGACCGAGGTGGCCGCATCGGGGCCCGAGGTCGAAATCGAAACCGAGCAGCAGATTCTCGACCGGGTGCGCGGCAACGCCCGTCGCGCGCGGCTGCGCACCTGGGGCCTGCGCGCCGCGCTCGTCGTGATCTGGCTCGGCGCGTGGGAGCTCACCGCCACGTTGTGGATCGACCCGTTCTTCTATTCGAAGCCCTCGGCGATCTGGGATCGGCTTGTCGAATGGTTCACCGAGGGAACGCAATTCGGATCAATCTGGCTGCAGATCTACACCACCGTGCAGGAGGCGGTGCTCGGCTTCGTGATCGGCACCGTCGCGGGCGTCGTGCTCGGCGTGCTGCTCGGCCGCAGCAAGTACTGGGCGGAGGTGCTCGCCCCGTTCATCAAGGCGCTCAACGCCGTTCCGCGTATCGTGCTGGCGTCGTTGTTCATCATCTGGTTCGGTCTCGGGCTCAGCTCGAAGGTTGCGACCGTGGTGGTGCTGGTGTTCTTCGCGGTCTTCTTCAACGCCTTCACCGGCGCGCGGGAAGTCGACGGCAATGTCATCAACAATGCCCGCATTCTGGGCGCGAGCCGTCGTCAGGTGCTGAGCTCGATCGTGCTGCCCAGTGCGACGACGTGGATCCTGTCGAGCCTGCACACGGCCTTCGGCTTTGCGCTGATCGGTGCGGTGGTCGGTGAATATGCCGGATCCAGTAAGGGTTTGGGTCTGCTGATCAGCAATGCGCAGGGCACCTTCGATTCCGCGGGCATCTATGCGGGCATGATCATCATCACCGTGATCGCGCTGATCGCGGAATGGGGGATCGGTCTCGCGGAGAACCGATTGCTGAAATGGCGTCCCTCGCAGGCGACCTCGAACCACGGGATCTGACGATGAGGTATTACAAGCATCTGACGGTCGTCGTCGGGGTGATCGCGGCGCTGCTGCTGGCGACCGGCTGTCGGGACTCCCGCACCATTCCGATGGTCGACGGCCGCCCGCAGATCACCATCATGGTCGGCGGGCTGGAGAAGGTGATCTATCTGCCCGCCATGCTGACCCAGCGCCTCGGCTTCTTCGAGAAGAACGACATCGACGTGAAGCTGCTCGGCGAACAGTCCGGTGCGTCCGCGGAAACCGCGCTGCTCACCGGCGATGTGCAGGCCGTTGTCGGGTTCTACGACCACACCATCGACCTGCAGGCCAAGGAACAGTGCCTTACCTCGGTGGTGCAGTTCGCCGACGTGCCGGGTGAAGTAGAGCTGGTGTCCGCGCAGGATGCCGCGACTATCACCTCCGCGGCCGATCTGCGCGGCAAGAACCTGGGCGTGACCTCGCTCGGCTCGTCGACGGACTTCCTGACCCAGGCGCTCACCGGGAAGGAGGGCATGACCACCGCCGATTACACCCGGGTGCGAGCCGGTGCGGGGCAGACGTTCATCGCGGGCATGAACCATAACGGCATCGACGCGGGCATGACCACCGATCCGACCGTCGCGCAGATGGTGAATTCGGGTGAGGCGAAGATTCTGGTGGACATGCGGACCGAGGCGGGCACCCGTGCCGCGCTCGGCGGCCTGTACCCGGCGTCGTCGCTGTACATGCGGTGCGACACCGTCGACGCGCACCCGGACATCGTGCGCAAGCTCGCGGCGGCGTTCGTGCAGACGCTGCAGTGGATCGAGACGCACACTCCGCTGGAGATCGCCGACAAGATGCCGCCGCAATACGCGTCGGCGGGCAAGGATCTCTACGTCCAGTCGATCGCTGACTCGATCGGCATGTTCAACGGCAACGGGTTGATGAAACCCGAAGGTGCCCAGAACGTCCTGAACATCCTCGGCAAGTACTCGACGAACGTGCGACCGATGCGCGACCGGATCAAGCTGTCGGCCACCTACACGACACGGTTCGTGGAGGAAGCGCTGCGAACACCACAGCAATAGCGGGCGAGCCGGTGGCCGGGCCTACTGCGATCCAGTGGACCCGGCCGCCGGTGTCTCGGGCACAGGTCCTCCGATGCTGTGGTCGGCGGTCCGGCAAGCTCGTGACCTTGGCCGATCGCGCGGTGGCCCCGGCACCGAGGCCGATCAGGTGACGGGGCGCAGCTGTGTCAGCTGATCGCGCGCGCCGGTTCGGCCTGCTCCTGCGCGGCGAGGTCGGCCTTCCACGCGCGGAAGCCTTCCTCGGTGCGGCCGCGCCGCCAGTAGCCCGAGATCGAGGCCGCCCATTCGGCGGACACATGGCGTTCGCGACGGATGTAGCGGCGCAGATCGTGCATGACGGATTGGGCCTCGCCGTGGATGAAGACCTGGACCTGTCCGTCGTCCCACGGCGCGTTGCGGACCGACTCGGCGAGCAGTTCGCCCGTCGCCCTTTCGCCGCGATACAGCCAGGTGACCTCGATGCCGTCGGGCGCGGTGAGCGGCAGCTCGTCTGCTGGTCCGGACACCTCGAGGAACGCGCGGCCGCGCGCTGCGCGGTCCATGGCTTCCAGTGCGGTGGCGATGGCGGGCAGTGCCGCCTCATCGCCCGCGAGCAGATGCCAGTCGGCATCTGCTCGCGGCGAATACGCGCCGCCAGGGCCGAAGGCGTCGATGGTCTCGCCGGGCTGGACCGTCGCCGCCCACGGGCCTGCGATGCCCTCGTCACCGTGATAGACGAAGTCCACCGCGAGCTCGCCGGCGGCGGCATCGACGGATCGGACGGTGTAGGTCCGTAGTACATCGATGCCGTCGCGCGGGAAAATGAACTTCACGTAGGAGTCGCTGAATTCGCTCGGCCGGAACGCGGCGAAGCCCGGTCCGCCGAAATGAACTCGGATGAGGTGGGGCGTCAGCTGTTCGGTGCGTTGTACGGTCAGTGTGGTGCGGGGTCGGGCCAAGGTAACCTCCGATAATTAACAATTAGGGTTGCCTTACTACGGTACCTGGTAGATCATCGAACCGGCGTGCCGCGCGAGGCATCCCCGAGAGGTGCTCGGTCGAGGCGAGCGGCGGCCGGTGCCGGTGGTGGCGCGCAGGTGATCCACTGACGGTAGCGTGACCCCTCATGACAGCCTCTGACCGTCAGCTCCAAGCGGACACGGCGCCCATCGATCCGGCCGGATCGACAGCATCGAGCGAGGAAGGCTACTCGCGGGGCCTGAATCCACGCACGATTCAGATGATCGCCATCGGCGGTGCGATCGGCACCGGCCTGTTCTACGGCGCCGGGGGCGCGATCGAACAAGCCGGTCCCGCCCTGATCCTGGCCTATCTCGCCGCCGGCGTCGCCATCTTCGTCATCATGCGGGCGCTCGGTGAGCTGCTCACCTATCGGCCCGTCTCGGGCAGCTTCGCGGAGTACGCGCACGAATTCCTCGGACGCTTCGCCGGGTTCGTCACCGGTTGGACCTACTGGGCGGTGTGGGTCGCGACCTGCATGGCCGAGATCACCGTCGCAGGCAAATACGTCCAGTACTGGTTCGATATCGAACCGTGGATCACCGCACTGGTGGTGCTCGCGGTGATGTTCGCCGCGAACCTCATCTCGGTGCGGCTGTTCGGTGAGGGCGAGTTCTGGTTCTCCACCATCAAGGTCACCGCGATCATCGGCATGATCTTGATCGGCATCGGAGTGCTGATTTTCAGCTTCGGGCACGCGGCTAACCCGACGGTCACCAACCTGTGGGCCGACGGCGGGGTGTTCCCGAACGGTCTGGGGCAATCGCTGCTGGTCCTGCAGATCGTGCTGTTCGCGTATGTGGGTGTGGAATTGGTCGGCGTCACCGCCGGTGAGGCGCGCGAGCCGCGCAAGACCCTGCGCAAGGCGATCAACACGCTGCCGTTCCGTATCGGCCTGTTCTACATCGGCGCGCTGCTGGTGATCATGTCGGTGTCGAGCTGGCGCAACTTCCACGCGGGGCGCAGCCCGTTCGTCGAGGTGTTCGAGCAGATCGGCATCCCCGGCGCGGCGGGCATCATCAACTTCGTGCTGCTGACCGCGGCACTGTCCTCGTGTAACTCGGGCATCTATTCGACCGGCCGCATGCTGCGCACCCTGTCGCTGCACGGAGAAGCACCGGCCGCGCTCGGCAAGCTCAGTTCGCGCTCGGTCCCGTTCGCGGGCATCGCCGCCTCGGCCGCGGCGATGGTCATCGGCGTGATCGTCAACGTCGTCTCGCCGGACAAAGCCTTCGCCTATATCACCTCGGTCAGCACCATCGGCATCATCTTCGTCTGGAGCATGATCCTGGTCTGCCACCTGATCTACCGCGCAAAGGTGGCGCGCGGCGAGTTGCCTGCCAGTGACTACCGGCTACCCGCCGCGCCCTACACGACGGTGCTCGCGCTCGCGTTCCTCGGACTGGTGGTCGTGCTGCTGTTCTGCACCGAAAGCGGTCGCACCGCGGTCGTCGTAGGTGCAGTCTGGGCGGTGCTGGTGTGCGCGGGATACGTGGTGCTGGACAGGCTCGGAAAGCGCACCGTCGTACCCGAACCCGTCGAGTAACTCGCGCGCCCCGGCAGACCGGTAGACAACGATCGAGGAGCGCTCATGGTCACGATCATCGGCGGCGGCATCGCCGGGACAGTGCTTGCCGGAGCCCTTGCGCGGGACGGGGTTTCGGTGACGGTGTACGAGCGGCGGGCGGCCGTCGAGGAGGGTGCGTTCCTCGTCCTCGACGGCCGCGCGCACGACACGCTAGGCGAGCTCGGGGTATCGGTCGCGAACCTGCATGCCGTGTCGCACGCGGTGGATGGACTCGCGGTGCACGAGGCGGCGGCCGGGACCGGACCAGCCATGACCGCCCGCCGCAACCACATCGCCACCGAGCGTGCCAACGCCGCCCAATTCCGACCCAGCCCGCCGAGTACACGGTGACCGCCTCGAGTGGCACATGGCCGCGGCACAGCGCGAGAGCGCCGCTCGCTCCCGTGTCACTCGACGCAGCGGAGCCTGGGTGTCGAAGCGGCGGATAGTCCGACGACCTTCGGCGACACCGAGGTGTTGCGTCATGTGGGGGCGGCCGAGTCATTACCATCGCGACTTATGATCACCGTGGCCACCTGGAATGTTCTGCATCGCGTGCATGCGGAGAACTGGGGAGCGGAGGTCATCGACCGCTGGCCGGATGAGACCGCAAGGATCGCCGCGGTCACGGCGCTGGTGGCGGCACGGGACGAGCACGTCATCGCGTTACAAGAGGTCAGTGGGGATCAACTGGCGAGCTTGCGGGATGTGTTGCCGGACAGGGCAATTCATGCCTTGAGGTATCCGCGGGTTCCGGTGCCGCGGCACGGCGCGAGTTCATTGCACGACCGTGGCGAGTATCTGGTGCTGCTGGTCGACGGTGCAGGCCAGGAGGTCACCGCAGAGCCGTTCGAGAACGATCCCGGCAATGGCACGCTGGCAGTCCGCACAGCCGGATTGCTGGTCATCGCCACCCACGTCAGTGGGGATCGGCGCAGCACCTGGCAACTGGCGCGCTTGGCCGAATTGGCCGCCGCCGCACCGGGGTCGGCAGTCGTACTGCTCGGAGATTTCAATATCGACCGAGCCGCTGTGCAGTCGGGGCTCGGCCCCGGCTTCGTCATCGCGGACCTCCCGCCGGACTCCCTACCGACCCGTCCGCGAACCTCGGGCCCGAAATCGCAGTTCATCGACCACATCGTGGTGCACGACGCCGTCGTAGGCGACGCGGCGGTCGACGACGTCGACGGTCTGTCGGACCACAACCTCGTGTACGCCGCAGTCACTGTCTGAAGGCTGCTTTTCGGCGGCTATGGCCATGCAGGCAGCACCGTCAACCAGGTGCTCGCTCGACCCGAGTTCCCGCAACGGCGCGCCCGCATTGCGTCGGAGCTGATCGCTGATGATCATGGAGGGAAGCATGGTGAGCTGCAGTCGCGGCGGCGTCGGTAATCATCGGGACGCGCGGCCTGCGATCGTGTTCCGCCACAACTCCACTGTCGTATGGAGGTAGGGATGACTACGAAGACGCTGGCCGAGTTGGTGCCCGGCGACCTGCCCGCCGGTATCGCCGCGCTGCCGCAGGACGTGCAGACCGAACTCGTGGCCGTGGTGGACCAGGCTCGGCGCAGACAGGGCGCGGATCTCGGCGCCGCGGCGATGTCACTACTGGACTTCATGCCGCGTTTGGTGCGCGCGGCGGTCAAGAAGGCGGCCGGACTGTGAGCGGCACCGATACGACGGTGAACGTCCAGCTGATCAAACTCGCCCGGACATTCGGTATCCCCGTCGATCAGCTCACCTCCCTCGCCGACGTGTCCGTTTCGGATCTGCGTGATTTCCGATTCCAGATCGCCGACCTGTTCTTCGAGGGCCAATCCGAAGGCCTGCGTCGGGTCGTCGCCGCGAGCAAGGTGATCCCCAACCCGATCATTGCAAAATTGGTGACCCGCAACCACAACGCGCTGTTCGCCGCGAAGACATCGGAAGTGCTCGAGGTGTCGAACGCCGTGGACGTCGCCAAACGCCTGCCCGCCGACTTCCTGGCCGACGTCGCAGCGCACCTCGATGCACGCCGATCAGCACCCATGATTGCCGGGTTGCCTGCGGCGACCGTGGTCGCCGTGGCCGAAGTGCTTGCCGCCCGGCAGGATTGGATCACTCTCGGCGATCTGGTTGCCACCATCTCCGACGACGCCGCGCGGGCAACCGAAGCGGCACTCGACGGTGTCGCACTGGTCCGTGCGGCTTACTGGGCCGACGACGCTCGGCACCTGGAACGCTTCGTCAACCTGGCCTCCGCCGCGAAGCTCACCGAAATGCTTCGTGCCGCCGCCGAACACGACCTGTGGTCGGAGTACCGCCCGACCCTCGACGCATTGTCGGAGTCCGCCGTCGAGGCGGTACGCACTGCAGCGGAGCAGTTGCCGTCGGATCTGCGTGACCGGGCGCTGGCCGAGATCGCTGATCGGCGCGCCATGTCGTAGCCGGGTGTCATCCTGTGTCAATTGGCGCCGATCGTTTTCGGCTCGGTGAAGCCAGTCGATGAGGACCGGCCCGAGCGTCAAGGCTTTTCGGTGGCCGCCGCGAGCGCGTCGAGCCGTACTTCCTGCACCTGGCGAACCTTCGTGACGCTGTAGATCAAGGTGAGTCCGATGGCGCCCATCGACTCCGACCCTGATCGAGACCGGGGTTACGCGAGGTTCGTGCTCCGGCTCGGCATCATCGCGGACGCGACCACCATGACCAGAGCCATCACCGCGACCGTCACGAACACCAGGTGCACCGCGGAGGACAGCGTCCCGGGGGCGGGGTGGTCGGTGTCGCCGATGCGAGCGTTCACGATCGCGCCGAACACCGCGACGCCCACCGCGCTGCCGATGGACCGTGCGAACATATTCGTCGAGGTGACAACACCGCGTTCGGTCCACTCTGCGCTGGTCTGCGCCGCGATCAGGGTTGGGGTGGCGACCAGGCCCATTCCGATGCCGATGACGAAACACGACGCCGCGACCTGAATCAGTGTGGAGTTCTCGTCGATCAGCAGCGTCGACGCGGCGCCGAGAGTGGCCAGGGTGCTGCCGATCAATGCGGTGAAGCGGAAGCCGATGCGCAGGTACACCTTTCCGGCCTGCGATGCTGCCAGCGGCCAGCCGAGGGTCAGCGCGCCGACCGTCAGACCGGCGACGAGGGCGCCGGTGCCGAGCACGCCCTGGGTGAAAGTCGGCACGTAGGAGGTCATTCCGAGCAGGATGGCGCCGACCAGCACGGACACCAGGCTGCTCGCAACGATCACCCGTCGGGTGAATATCCACAGCGGCAGGATCGGGTTCTCGGCACGCCGCTCGACAAGGGCGAACAGCGCCAGCACCAACGCGCCGCCTGCGAAGATGGCGATGCTGGTCGGTGCGGACCATGCCCAGGCCTGACCGCCCTCGAGAAGTCCGAGGATGAGTGCCCCCGCGCCGAGGGTGAGCAGAGCGGCTCCGAGATAGTCGACGCGCTGTTTGCGGCGTGGCGTGCTCTCGGCGAAGCTGCGCAGCAGCATCCACGCGGCCAGTGCCGACAGCGGCAGGTTGACCAGGAAGATCCAGCGCCAGTTGACGTACTCGGCGAACACCCCGCCCAGCAGTGGGCCCAGGACCGACGACATCGCCCACACGCTGGCCAGATAGCCCTGCACCCTGGCCCGCTCGGAGAGCGTGTACAGGTCGCCGGCGATTGTCATGGTCATGGGCTGGATAGCGCCGGCACCAATGCCTTGCACGGCACGGAAGACGATCAGACCGAGCATGCTCGTCGCGAGTCCGCACAGCAGCGAACCGAGTGCGAACACCGCGATCCCGAACAGGATCACCGGTTTCCGCCCGACCGTGTCAGCTAGTTTTCCGTATACGGGAACCGTAACCGCTTGCGCGAGTAGATAAATCGAGAACAGCCAGGGGAACTGGTTGAAGTCGCCGAGATTGCTGGTGATGGTGAGCACCGCGGTGGCGATGATCGTCGAATCCAGCGCGACCAGCGCCGTCGCCAGCATCAGCGCACCGAGAATCGGGCCACGCTCGGATCGGAAGCCGACAGATGACTCCACTGTCTCGGTCGCCACCGGGCGGCCCCTCTCGTTCGTTCGACTAACCATCTCGGTCGAACGTATCGCGGCCTCAGCTATTCCCGCACGGAAATATTTCCTGCTGTGGCGAACTTGGCAGCGATCTCCTGTGCGGTCACCTTTGCCAGTTCGACGAAGAACGGCACCCGCTCGGGAATCATCAGGGTGGTCGGGCCGCGCAGGCCGAGCGCGAAGCGGCAGCGGCCCTCCGGATCGAGGATCGGCAGTCCGATGGTGCGGAAGCCGGGATCGAGTTCCTCGTCGTTGTAGGCGTGGCCGCGCTCGCGGGTCGCGGTCAATTCCCTGCGTAGTTCGGCGGGGCCGGAGACCGAGCGCTCGGTGCCCTCTTCGTAAGGGAGAGTGCGCAATTCGTCATCGGTGGTCGCCGACCACGCGAGCAGCGTCTTCCCGAGTGCGCTCGCATGCAGGGGTAGTCGCACGCCTTGCAGCTTGTGCCCGTCGGTTTCGCGCCATCGGCTGGTACCGAGTAGCACGGCGTGGATGCCGTGCCGGGTCGCCACCGACGCGCTGGCTCCTGTCGTACTTGCCAGCTGCTCCAGGAATGGCTCGGCCAGGTAGATCCGGTGCTGCCGGTAGGCGATCTGGCCGTATTCGGCGAGCGCGCCGCCCATCCGGTATCGGCTCGATTCGCTGTCCTTCTCCAGGAAACCCGCCTGCACCAGGGCGGCGAGCAAGCGGTGGGTAGTGCTCACGGCAAGTCCCTGCTGGCGTGCGACCTCCGAGACGCCGCGCTCTTCACCGCTGCGGAAACAGTCCAGTACCGACAGGGCGCGGGCAACGGTCTGCACTCCGGAGGCTTCCACGATGCGACGGTAACACAGCGGAGAGAGTGGGCATCTACTCGTCGTTCCGTTATTTGGAAAGCCCTCTGTCGGTCGATCGAGCTCGGCATCCATCGGATCCGTGGATAACGGCATATAACGGGTCAGCGCAGAGGCATTCGGGAGCTGTGATGACGTGGCAGTACATCGAAAGCGATCTGTCAAGCTTTCCAATCTTTGGAATGCATTACCTCGTGGGTGCCGTCCGGCGTCCCTACTCTGCGAGGACATTGATCGACAATCCGGAACAGGAGTCTCCACGATGTCCCGCAGGCGGCAAGCTCTCATGCGCATCGCGTTCGCGATCGTCCCCGTCGTCGCACTCGTCGCCGCGTGTGGTTCCAGCTCCGGTGGCGACGGTGGCGGCTCTGCGCAGTCCCTCGTGCTCAAGATCGTCGACCCCGGTAATTCCGGGCCGATCGCGGTCGGTAAGCGAGACGGCACCTTCGACGCGGCCCTCGCGCCGTTGGGTGCGAAGATCGAGTGGGTCAACACGACGCCGGGCTTCAGCTCCATGCTGAAGCTGTTCAACACCAAGGAACTCGACGTGTCCGGCGCGGCCTTCAGCCCGGTGGTCGGTGCGCTGTCCAAGGACGTCGGCGTGCGGATCGTCGCGGTGCAGGACCCAGCGGGCAAGGACCAGAGCGGCATCATCGCTGCGCCGGACTCCGGGGTGCGCTCGGTCACCGACCTGGTCGGCAAGCGCGTCGCGGTGAATCCGGCTGCGAAGGGCGAATACATCCTGCTCAAAGCGCTGGCTCAGGCGGGTATCCCGGCGGACAAGGTGACCAGGGTCCCATTGCAGCAGAAGGACGCCGCATCGGCGTTCGCCACCGGAAAGGTCGATGCCTGGGCGTCGTTCCTGGTGCCCTATCAGGAGGGCAAGGCCAACGGCGGCATCGAGATCGCGACCGAGCAGAGCATCGGTTCCAAGGACAACTCGGTGGTGGTGTTCCGCACCGAGGTGCTCGACAAGCATCCCGACGTCGCCGCTAAGTACCTCGAAGTGCTGCAAGGGCTCACGGCACAGCAGCGGGCGAATCCCACCGAGTTCGAGAACGTCTTCGAGAAGTCCGGCCCGCGGGCGCTGTCGGGTCAGCGGCTTGCGGACGCCGTGCGCGTCGGCGGCGAGGCCACGGTGCCACGGCTGCCGTCGCCCTCGGATGCGACGGATCTGTCCGACGTGGTCGACCTCTTCTTCGGCCACGGGGTGATCACCCGCAAGATCACCGCCGCCGACATCTTCTACGATCTGCGCTCGAAGCTCACCCAGGAGCAACTGGCGGCTGTCAAGGCGGGCAGCTGATATGACAGTGATCACCGTGGCCGACCCGGTCCTCGCCGCACCGCGCAGCCGGGTCGAACGGCGCAGGCCGGCATGGTTTTCCATCCCGTTGCGCTTTTTGCTGCCCGCACTGATCTTCGCGGTGTGGTGGATCGGCGCGGCCACCGGCGCGGTCTCCGAGCAGGTGCTCGCCGGACCGCCCAGGGTGTGGACGGCGTTCAGCGAACTGCTCGACAGCGGTCAGCTGGTGGATTTCGCGCTTGCCTCGTTCGTCCGTGCCGCGCTCGGTGTCGCAATCGGCGTGACGGTCGGGCTGGTGCTCGGCCTGCTGGCCGGGTTGTCCGGTCTCGGTGAGGAACTGGTCGATTCGACGATGCAGATCGTGCGTGCGGTGCCGTTCCTGGCGCTGGTGCCGCTGTTCATCGCCTGGTTCGGCATCGACGAGTTGTACAAGGTACTGCTCATCGCCGTCGCCACCGTCGCGCCCATGTACGCCTACACCTACCTCGGGGTTCGCAATGTCGATCGCAAAATGGTCGAGGCGGCACGCGGTTTCGGGTTGGGCGGTCCGCGGCTGGTGCTCGAGGTGATCCTGCCGTCGGCCCTGCCCGGGATTCTGATGGCGCTGCGCGTGTGCCTGTCCATCAGCATCACCGGCCTCATCGCGGCCGAGCAGGTCGGTACCAGAGAGGGCGTCGGGTACCTCGTGACCCTCGCTCAGGAATACAACCGCACCGACTACATGGTGCTGTGCGTCGTGCTATACGCGCTGCTCGGCCTGGTGTTCGACGGATTGGTCCGGACGATCGAGAAATTCGCGATGCCATGGCGCAAGCAGGTGGCGATCCGATGACCACGGCAACACTGACCACGGCAGTCCAGGACACGGCGGAGCCGATCGCGGTGTCGATCAAGGGCCTACGGAAGTCGTTCGGCGACAAGACCGTTCTCGACGGTGTCGACCTAACCATTCGCCGCGGCGAGTTCGTGGTGCTGCTCGGCCCGAGCGGTACCGGAAAGACCACCCTGCTTCGGCTGCTGACCGGACTGGAGACGCCGGATGCGGGGGAGGTGCTCGTCCCGGGCAGGCGCACCACCGTCTATCAGGAGCCACGGCTGATTCCGTCGAAGCGGGTGCTGGCCAATGTGATTGTCGGCCAGCGGCGTTCGAGCCGGAATCGGGAAGCCGGTGTGCGGGCTCTTGCCGAGGTCAACCTCGAGGACAAGGCGCGCCAGTGGCCCGCAACCCTTTCCGGCGGTGAGGCGCAGCGGGCGGCATTGGCCCGTGCACTCGTTCGTGAACCAGAATTGCTGCTGCTGGACGAGCCGTTCGCGGCTTTGGATGCACTGACCCGCCTCCAGATGCAGGATCTCGTCGGCGATCTGGTCGCCAGGCACCGCCCGGCGGTCCTGATGGTGACCCACGACGTCGATGAAGCTGTTCGACTGGCCGATCGCGTCCTCATCCTCGACCGCGGCCGCTTTGCGACCGACGTGCACCTCGACCTCGCACGCCCGCGGAATCGTGCCGACCCCGAAACCCTGTGCTACCACACCGAATTCCTCGCTCAGCTGGGCGTCGGTCCGGGCGCGGCGTTGCCCGGTCCGCACGTTATCCGTGACACCCCGTGACCTGCGCACGCTCGACATCCCGAATCGAATGCCCGGGTACCCGCCCTGGAACGGTGATGTCCGAGCGCCAGAACCACACCCTCGACCGAAGACACCTTCGCACCTTCAGGAGTGCTCGATGACCGAAACCCTTTGGTACACCCGCTGCCCCGTACCGACCGCCAGCGGACTCGCGCACAGCCTCGGCTGGCTCGGCGACACCGCCGCCGAGGCCGGGCTGGAATTCGGCGTGCTGCAGGACGCGGGCCCGGAACTGGCCGCGCATCACTTCCTGCACGACCTGTCGAGCCTGGTCCGGGAGGGCGGCAACGTGCCCGCCATCGCGGCCCGCGCGCAGGGCTCGCCGACCCGGCTGATCGGCTTGACGTGGATCGACGAGGCGCAGGCAATCCTGGTCGGACCGGACTCGCTGGTTTCGGCGCCCGCCGAGCTGGCGGGGCTGCGTGTAGGCATTCCGGCGTGGGCGCAGGATCAGGCGCGCAGCTTTCCCCGCGCAATGGCTCTGCACGGCTTCGCGAACGCCCTGCGCCTCGGCGGCCTCACCCTCTCCGACGTGACCGCCGTCGAGGTGGGCGTCGAACGGAATCCGCAGGTACGCGCCGCAGCCCGGTCCGGGAGTCGCACCACGACCTGGGGCGTCGAGGAGCTGCTGCGCGGCGAGGTGGACGCGATCTACGTCAAGGGCGCTCGGGCGCAGGAGGTGGCCGAGGAGAACGGTCTGCGGATCGCGGTCGACCTGGACGCCACCGAGAGCAAGCGGCTGCGCGTGAACAACGGCACCCCACGCCCGATCACCGTGCACGCCGAGCTGCTGGAGTCGCACCCCGAGGTGGTCATCGGCTTTCTCGCGCAGAGCCTGCGCGCGGCGGACTGGGCGGCGGGAAATCTCGACAGTGTCCGCGAGGTGCTGCAGCGCGAGACCCTGTCCGGCCCCGAAGGTGTCGTTGCCGCATACGGCGCGGACTTCCACAAGGATTTGCACCCGTCGCTGTCCGACGAGCGGGTGGAGCTGATCGGCGTCCAGAAGCAGTTCTTGTACACCCACGGCTTCCTGGCCGCCGACTTCGATCTCGAATCCTGGGTAGCCCGTGAGCCATTGGAGCGCGCACGTGAGCTGGTCGCGTCCGGGAAGGTTCCCGCATGACGGAGTTCTTGTGGCGGTTGCCCTCCCGTGGTGACGGCCGACGTGCCGAACCGGGACTGCGCAATCGGGGTGGCTTCGGCGGCCCGTCGGCGGCCACCGCGGCCACCGATGTGCGGCCGGGCCAGTTCGGTCCCTTCGACGACCTGCACCAGGTCGTGCACGCCGCCGAACTGTCCGGACTCGACGGGGTGCTCGCGCCCTATGATCCGCTCGGCGAGGAATCATGGATCGTGGCAGGCGGTGCGCTGCGCGCAACCAGGCATGCGCGAGTCGTCGTCGAATTCCACCCTGCCTTCGGCACTCCGGTGTACGCGGCGAAGGTGTCGACCACCTTGCAACGCCTTTCGCAGGGCAGGCTGGCGTGGCGCATCGCAGTGGAGACCGACGAGGCCGATGCGCGGGCCCGTGGCGACCGGGTCGCCGGCGAGGACCGCTACGCACGGGCTGCGGAATTCCTGACGGTCGCGCGCGGCGTCTGGAACGAAACCCCCGTTCCGGGAGCGGGATTCGCAGGCACCGGGATCGACTTCGCGGGCAATCACTACGACGTGATCGATGGCGGTTTCCGCGGCGTCCTGTCCGGGCTCGCGTTCCCCACCGTGTACCTGTCCGGCACCTCGGCGCAGGCCGTCGAACTCTCGGCCCGGCACGGCGATGTGCACGTGTTCACCGAGACGCCCGACGGCGTTTCCGCGACGGTGGCCCGGTTACAGGAACGCGCGGCCGCCGCGGGCCGGACGGTCCGCGCCGGCCTCGAATTGCCGATCATCGCCAGGGAATCCGAACAGGAGGCGTGGGCGCGGGCGCACCGGCAGTGGGCCGAGGTGCACGATGCGGCCCCCGCAGCCGCCCTCGACCTCGGCGACGGGCGCTGGGCGGGCTTCGCCGAACTCGGCTACCCATACCCGATCGGCCTCGTCGGCAGTTATGAGCAAGTGGCGCAACACCTCTCGGACTACATCGGCGCCGGAATCGAGACCTTCGTGCTGTCGGGCCATCCGCACATCGAGGAACTGCACCGCACTGGCGAGCACCTGCTGTATCTCGTAGACCCGGCCGGACGGACCCTGGCCGCCCAGGAGGCAACGGCATGACCATCGACGTCTATTGGCGCATCGGCATGGAGGGCGACCACGCGTCGCTTCGGACTCCTCGCCGCTACAACCGCGGCCACGCCAACGGCTACGGCCCAGGCAATATCGCGCCCGCGATCCGCGACGGCGAGCTCGACGGCTACGGCTACATCGACCATATGGCCGCCGTCGCCAAGGCCTCCGAGTCGGCAGGCTTCCTCGGCGGGCTACTGCCGTCGTTCCCGGTCACCGACGACCCGTGGGCAGTGTCCGCGGCGCTGGCACGAGAGACCACCACCTACCGGTTCATGGTCGCCTTCCAGCCGGGTTTCCTGCACCCGGTGCAGGCGGCGCGGATGTCGGCGAGTCTGCAGCGCGCCACCGGCGGCAGGCTGGTCTACAACATCATCAGCGGTGGCGGTGGTCCTGCCCAATTGTGGTGGGGCGACAAGGTTTCCCACGACGACAGATACGCCCGGACCAGCGAGTTCCTCGATGTGTTGCGCGGCGTATGGGACGGAAACCCCTACGACCACCAAGGCCGGTTCTTCACCACCGAGGGCGCCGCGTTGCCACCGGGGTTGGCCGGTCAACCGTTCCCCGAGGTGTATTTCTCCGGCTCGTCCGGTGCCGCCGTGCAGGCCGCGGGCCGCCACGCCGACTACTACCTGTCCTGGCTCGAGCCGTACGCCGACCTGCGCGCGAAGTTCGACGGAGTGCGCGCGCACGCCGAAACCATCGGCCGCACACCGAAGTTCGCGGTCCGTATCGACATCGTCGCGCGGCACACCGAGGAAGCGGCATGGGCGGAGATCGAGAAGGGCTGGGCCTTCGTCGACCGCGATGCTGCCAACCGTGCCGCGCAGGGTGATTCCGTCGGCGCCGCCCGCATCACCGGTTGGGTGCCCGAAACCATCACCGGCTTCCGCGATCTCGAGGTGCAGCCGAACGTGTGGTGCGGCTTCAGCCTCATCCGCGGCGGCCCTGCCTTCGGCCTGGTCGGTAGCTACGAACAGGTCGCGCAGCGCCTCGACGAACTTGTCGACCTCGGTGTCGACGCCTTCATCCTCGCCGGCAACCCGCATCTCGAGGAGGCTTACCGAGTCGGCGAGGAAGTGCTGCCGCTGCTCGGTCGGTCCCGGCTCACCGCACCCGATCCCGCACCGTCGCTTTCCCGCGCCCGATAGTTCAGGAGAATCCATGACCACCACCGAGTCCCGCCTTTCCGGGGCCGTCACGTCCTTTGTCGAAGCCGCGACCAGGGACGCCGAGAAGGCCTTCCGCGTCTTCCGCGAATCCGGCACCGTGACCGGCAACGGCACCGTCAACTTCGTCGAACGCGTGCCCGGCGAGGAGATCGCCGTCGCGCTCAACGAACCGGGTCCGTGGGCCGAGGACCGCACCATCGCGCCGGTCGTCACGACCTTCGACGGCGATGTGCTGTCGGGCGCCGGATCCGCGGGGTTCGTGACCGGCTACGCGAAGGTCTTCCGCACGCACCCGGAGATCACCTCCGTTGTGCACATCCACACCCCGTGGCTCGGCGGCTGGGCCCAGACCCATCGCACCCTGCCGATCCGCTACGCGGCCTCGCAGCGGCTGACGCTGTCACGGGAGATTCCGCCGCACATCGATCGCAGCGTCGGCGCGGGCGATTTCATTCTGCAGCGCCTCGTCGAGGACCCGGATCTCGTCGCCATCTTCGAGGCCAACGGCGGCGCCAACGTGATCGGCCGGGCGGGTCTGCTGGAGCTGGCGAAATTCGTCGTTCTGCTGGAGGAGGGCGCTCAGTATCAGGCGATTGCCGAAACCCTGGGCGGCTCTGCCGAATTCGATCCGTCCAACCTTGCAGTGCAGTGGAGCCGCAGCGGCCTGGCCGACGAGGCCCGTCGCCGCGGACTGATCTGACCATCCCCGTACCGATTTCAGGAGCATCCATGTCCGTCCGTGTCGGCTATTTCCCGCACAACAATTCGCTGTTCGTGCTGCGTCATCGCGGCATCCTGGAACGTCGGCTGCCCGACGTGGAATGGGTCGATCTGCGCACCTTGCCGCCATCGCAGCGCATCGACCCGAAGACCGGTCTGCCGTCGCTGCATTCGGATTGGCTGTTCACCGAGGGCGGCTACGACTTCATCGGCACCGGCTTCACCCCGCCGGTCACCGGCCTGGCCAACGGCCGCGATCTCGTCTATGTCGGCATCTCCGGCCCTCGGGTGGAGAACGGCAGGCTGGTGACCGAGGCGAACAGCGGCATCCGGACCGTGGCCGACTTGAAGGGCAAACGCGTCGGTATCGCGCACGGCTCCTGGCAGACCACCTTGCTGCTGTTCGCGCTGGACAGGGCGGGGCTGGGCTGGTCGGACATCGAGCCGATCGAGACCGACGTACGCGACGGCGGTGCGGCGCTGCTCAACGGCGATCTCGACGCGTGGGTCGGCGCCTACCCGGGGTTGACCGCCGTGGAGGCCGCCACCGAACTGCGCACCCTGATCGACACCGAGTCAGTGTTCAGCCATCCGTCACTGTGGTTCACCCGACGCGATTTCGCCGTGGACAACCGCGCCGCGCTCGAAGCGATCATCGCGGCCCTGCAGGAGTCCGACGCCTGGATCGTGGCGAACCCGCGCGAAGCCGCCGCGTACTTCGTCGACGACATCGTCACACGCGGCGACACCGCGGACCTCGACGCCTGGGAGGCCGCCCTGCGGGGCAGGCCGTTCGGTGTCAACGCCGTCACCGAGGAATTCCTCGACGAACAGCAACACGCGGCCGACCTCTTGGCAGCCAACGGGTTGCTGCCGCGCACCGTGCAGGTGCGGGCTGCGGTGCTGCCGTGGATCGGCGAGGCCGTGGAGGCGACGAAGACCGGCGCGGCCGCCTGACTCGCTGAACTGTCGAACCGCGCTGTGGCGCAGAGTAAACGCCACAGCGCGGTCCG
This sequence comes from Nocardia sp. NBC_01009, assembly GCF_045208035.1. Taxonomy (NCBI): domain Bacteria; kingdom Bacillati; phylum Actinomycetota; class Actinomycetes; order Mycobacteriales; family Nocardiaceae; genus Nocardia; species Nocardia sp. NBC_01009. The sequence goes on from NZ_CP108695.1 coordinate 4,478,733, forward strand.
CGCTCCGGTGGGGCCTCGGTCTCGGGGGCGCCATCATGCCCGCGGGTGCCTGCGCTCGGCCACCGGCAACGGGAATTGAGGGGTAGAGGCAGTACAGCGGTGGTCGGAGCGGTTCCCGCCGGGTGTGTGGTTACCCGTCCCGCAGTGGACCACCTGGGCCGGCGCACAGCGGTCCCGGCGGCGGGTGCGCGTACCGACTCCCGGGTCGGTGGGATTCGAGTAGTCGGTACTCGTGTTCGGTCCGCGCACTCGCCATAGCTTGGGGATGGCTGATCGGTAGCTCCGATCGGTAGGCGAGGAGGCTGCCATGGACCCCGAGGAACTGTTGGCGAAAGTCGCGACTCTGCTGTGGGGGCTGGCGGACGGGGCGGTGGCCTCGCTCGCCAATGCTCTCGACTTGCCGGTGCTCGCCGGGGAGACCGACCCCGCGCTGAGTGGCAAGTTACTCGAGGCGCTGGCGAACCTGCCCGATCAGCACAGTCTGTTGAAGTTGGTGCACGACCTGGTCGGCAACCTCAGCGACGCCGCATCACCGCTGCGTGCGCATGGCTGGAAGCGGTCCGACGGGACTCGCGGGCTCGCCTTCGTGCTCACCAAGAACGGCTCTCGTGGGGTGCTCGCGGTGTCCCCGGGCCCAGTCATCGATCTGGTCGTCACCCCGAACGCGGTACTCGACCATTCGGTGGTCGGTGCGGAGTGGGATCTGACCGTGTCGGTCCGGACCGACAACGCGTGGACCGCGACGTTCACCCCCGGCGGCGCCGCGGCGGCGCCCGCGGGCACCGTCGCCGTCACCGTCGGCAAGAAAGCACTCGCTGTGGGAGCGGGTGGACTCGGGATCTCGACGCAGCGCGTCGCGGCAACCCTGGCCGCATCCCCGGCCACCCCGGCGCACGTCGACATCAGTGTCGAAAAGTTCACGGCCAGACTGCTGCCCGCCAGCCTGGCCGGGTTGCTGGGCGGCAGCGGTGCGGAGACCTCACCGACCGATCTCACCCTGGCGATGAGCCGGACCGAAGGTCTGCGCTTCACGGAAGGCCGCGTGCGCGTCGAGCGCAGGATCAACCTTCAGCTGCCCGGCATCTCGGTGCGCACTTTCGCGGTCGCACTCGCCATGGTGGACGGGAAGTTCGTGCTCCAGCCGAGTGTGTCGGTGTTGGCGAAACCGCCCGCGCTGCCGATGAGCGCGAGCCTCGACGAGGTGGGTATCGACATTCCGATCCTCCTGCCCGACCGGATCGGCATCGGCACCGACCTCGTGGCAGACCTCCCGTCCGGCATGGGCATCGACCTGCTGCTCGGACCGGTATCCGGCGGCGGCTTCTTCAAGAGGCGCGGCGCGGACGCCTACGCGGGCGGACTCGACATCAACCTCGGCGTACTGCATGTGACCGCGTTCGGACTGCTGCAACTGCCGGGCAACAACAACAATGCGCCGCTGTCGCTACTCGTTCTACTGGGCGCCGAATTCCCTTATCCCGGTATCCAGTTGGGCTTCGGTTTCGCGATCGATGCAGTCGGCGGACTGGTCGGCATCAACCGGCGCGCCGACACCGATCATCTGCACAGACTGGTCAGCGAGGGCAATGCCGATCGAATCCTGTTTCCCGGCAATGCGATTGCCCGAGCCGATGAGATCGTCGGTGCGTTGGAATCCTGCTTCCCGGTGGCTCCTGGGCGATTCGTCGTCGGTCCGATGGTCCGGATCACCTGGGGCGGCCGCATGGTCAGTCTCGCCGTCGCGGTGATTCTCGAACTGCCGGACCCAGGTCGGATGCTGATGCTCGGGCGGCTGCTGATCGCGCTGCCAGATCCTGCGGTGCCGCTGATCCGGCTGCAGGCCAGCGTGTCCGGCCAGATCGTCCCCGCGGTGCCGTTGGTCGATTCTCTGGTCTCCCTCGCTGGGTCGTGGATCGTCGGGATTCCGGTGACCGGCGAAATCTACCTGCTCTTCCGCGGCGGCGGCGACGCGGTATTCGTGGTGTCCGCGGGCGGTTTTCACCCCAAGTACACCCGCCCGCCCGGCGTACCGCAGTTGACTCGGCTCACGATGGACCTCGGCGGCGGCGTCATCGGGCTGCGCGCGGAGTCCTACCTGGCCCTGACGTCGAACTCACTGCAATTCGGCGCGCAACTCCACCTCGACGCGACGGTCGCCGAGTGTGGGCTCGAGGGTGGGCTCGGACTCGACGCGCTGTTCGTCTGGGAGCCGACCCTGGCTTTCCAAGCGTCTGTTCACGCGAGCGTCGCGGTCCTTGCCTTCGGCGAGCGGCTGGCAGGCATCGGATTGGATTTCACGCTGGAGGGCCCTTCGCCATGGCATGCCTACGGCAAGGGCAGCATCGAGGTGTTGTTCTGGGAGGTCTCCCTGGATTTCGATGTCCGGTGGGGCGACCCGGCGCCGCTCACGCAATCGACTGACGACATCTTCGACCATGTCGCCAAAGCGGTCCGCCAACGGGACGCGTGGGCGGTGGAGCGCCCGGCCGCGCAACGCGCGGGTATCAAGTTCACCGAGACGGCGAAGAAGGAACTCGCGCAAGGTATCGTCGCGCAGCCCGATGCGTCGTTGCGGGTCAGTCAGTCGGTCGTGCCACTCGATATCGCGATCAATAGGTTCCACCGACTCGGTGTGCCCGAGCAGACCTGGCAGATCACCTCGGGCCACCTCGATGCCGGGCTGGAGCTGCCACGGACCATTCCTGTTCCCGAGCAATTCGTGCCCGGCGAGTACTTCGCGATGACCAAAGACGAACAACTCGGCCGTGGCGCGTTCGAGCAGCGGACCGGCGGATACGCGCTGTCGAACACCGCTGTCGAGCCGGGACCGGCGCATGTGATGGACGACAGGTACGAGACCGGCTACAAGGTGGAACAAGGTTGGTTCCCCGCTCCACCCAACCCGCGAATCATCCTGCGCCTGCGCGGCAACTTCCTCGCGGAGACCTTCGCGCGCACGATCACCGCCGCCGAGCGGGTGGATCGGTGGCGGCTTGCGCAGCGCCCGTTCGAGAAACTTGTTCCCAAGGTGGTGATCAACCGATGAGTCGTCGTTGGTTCGTATCGTCGGTCGAGATCGGCGCGGCCGCTGTAGCACGGTCGACGAAGAATGCGCGGCCCAGCTTCACTCCGACCGTCGACGTCCGCCGGTCGATCAAGGATCAGCCGGCCGAGCAGCCACGGACGCTGCCGGGCCCCGACCTGCAATTGCTCGGCCCCGGTGACACTGTGGGTTTCGAGCCGTCAATGGTGGTCCGGCGCGAGCCGCCGCCCGGCACGCCCGACGGCGCCGCCGACTATCTCGCGCTGATCGAATTCGCCGACGCGACGCTGCCATGGCTGTTCAGCATTCCGGAACCGGTCAAAAGGCCCTGGCTGGCGCTGCTCGTGCTGGCCGCCGAGGAAGGACGGCCGCAGCCGGGACGTCCGCTATGGTTCGTCAACGCGCCCGCGGCCGCACTGCCCGACCTCGCCGATGCCGCTTCCTGGGTGCATGTCGAGGCGCGCGTCGAAGGCGACGGACTGCCCAACGACGCCGTCGATCGGGACTATCGAACCGGGCTCGACACCGTCATCTCCCGGCTGATCTGCCCGCGGCGGCTCGAGGCAGGCAAGAATTGGATCGCGTGCGTGGTGCCGACCACGAAAGCCGGTCGTGAGGCGGGGTTGAACAAGCAGATCCCCGCCGACGGCGCGGCACAGGCTTGGTCGCCGGGGCAGCAGGGCGGGGTCTTGCTACCGGTCTATGACTGGTGGGAATTCAGCACGGGGGAGGAAGGCACCTTCGAGGACCTGGCCAGAAGGATCGAGCCGGTCGCGGCGGCGACATTGCCCGGCTTCGGGTCCCGCCCGATCGACGTGCACCAGCCGTGGCCGCACGAGCAGCCACCGGCGGGCGCACCCGCCGAGGTCACCGTGAAGGTGCAAGGCGCGCTGCGTCTTCCGGGATCGGAGACACACGACGAACAGTGGTCCGATCCCGCGAGCATGCAGCGCTACCGAGAGCTCATCAAGGAGCGGGTCGACGCGCCCGCAGGCCGCAAAGGACGGGTCGGAGTGCCCCCCGACCGTGACGAAAAGGCCGTCGCGCCACCGCTGTACGGCAGCCACCACACCGGGGATCAGACGTTGCCGCCCACCGGTTGGGTGCGCACGCTGAACACGCAGGTGCAGTTCCGTGTCGCGGCTGCGCTCGGTACGCGCTACGTCCAGTTGGAACAGGAATTCCTGATGGCACGGGCCTGGGAGCAGGTCGGCGCCATCAACGAGGCGAATCGGCTGCTCGCGGCCACCGAATTGGCCGAGCAGACCGCCACGGACGCGCAAGGCAAACACCTCGCGACGATGGCGCCCGCGCCGATGACCGGACTTGCCGACCTGCTGCGCACAAAAGTCCAAGTGGCCGATCAGGGTTCGCTCGAGCAGGTGCTCGCCGATTCGGCGGTTCCCGACGGCTCCGGATCGACCGCGTTCGTCCGGCTCACCCGCCCACACGGTGCGTTGGCACGGCGATGCGCACGTGCCGCGGGGTCCTCCGCAGGGGAAATGCCGACGGGCTCGGTCCTCACCACTGCCGCAGGCGGCACCGAGGTGGTTCCCGCCAAACCGGCGCTGTGGTTCGCCGCCATCTCCGATGCGGTCGGGCCGATGGCGGCGACGAGCGTCGCACGCGACCCGTCCTCGTTGTTCGCCGCACAGACCTTGGTCGGCCTGGTCGGCGCTCAACAGGAATCGTTCACCGCGCGTGCGGCATTCGGCGGTGCGGACGCCGCGCGGCAACTCGCCGAGGTCGGCACGTCGATGTCGGAGACGATGGCGGGCGGCGCACTCCCGGTGCCGCGTCCGATGCAGTTGCGCGGGCTGCGACGATCGGTGCTCGCCGAGAGTCTGGCGACGCAGACGCCCACCGAATTCCGGGTGAGCATGGGTATCGAGGCGATCGCGAGCAGTGTGCGGACGGTCATCCGGCCGCTGCCGCTACAGCTCGCGCGGATCAAAGAGATCATCCCGACGGCGTCGGTCGCGGGCCGCACGGACACCGATCGGAGACCGCTGCGCCAGATCATGACGCACCCCGAATTCGGATTCCCCATTGCCGCAGAGATTCTCGCTCGCTGGCCCGAGTGGGCGGTCCCAGGTATCACTACCTTCCCCGACAACAGCGCGACCCTGCTGGAAATCAACTCGGGGTTCGTCGAAGCACTGCTCGTCGGCCTGAACCAGGAGTTCAACCGGGAGCTGCGCTGGCGCGAATTCCCGACCGACGAAGCGGGAACACCGTTTTCCCGCTTCTGGCCCCCCGGCGGTGTGCAACCCCAGTACGGCGAAATCGCGCTGTGGGACCCCGACGTCCCGCTCGGTGAACACAGTGCCGAAGGTGCGAAGGATCTGCTGGTGCTGCTGGTGCGCGGCGAAGTGCTGCGGCGCTACCCCGGCGCACTGGTGCTTGCCGCGAAGTCGGTGGACAAGAAGGTCGAAAGCGACCAGGTGCAATGGCAGGAGCCGAAGTTCGTGCTGCCGGTGGACGAGCGGACGAACCTGTACTGCTTCGACCTCGACGAGCCGACCGTCCGCGCCCAGAACTGGATGTTCGTGGTGCGCGAACCGATGCGCGGCGCGCAGTTCGGATTCGATCAGTCCTCGACCAACCCGTATGAGCACTGGTACGACCTCGGCTGGCCGGAGGTGCCGCTCACCAACGGCTTTGTGAAGCGGCTCGGCGGCGGGGTGCCACCCACCCCGCTGAGCCCGGATCCCGCGACCTGGCAGAGCGCGGACCCCGCCGACTTCGCTCGAATCATCTTCCAACGGCCGTTCCAGACGGCCTTCTCGCCGAACAAGATGCTCGGCCCGGTGTGACACGACAGGAGTAGCCATGGCCAGGACTCACACGGTGGTCGCAGGCGACACACTGTTCCGGTTGGCCCAGCAGTTCTACGGCAACGGGGAGCTGTTCCCGGTCATCGCGGCAGCGAACGAAATCATCAACCCGAACCACATCGCCGTCGGCCGGACGCTGATCATTCCCGACATCATCAAGACGCACACCACCGTGGCGGGTGACACGTTGTTCGGGCTGGCGCAACGGTTCTACGGCAACGGTGAGCTCTTCCCGATCATCGCCGCGGCCAACCGGGTCCAGGACCCCGACCACATTGCGGTCGGTCAGGTGCTGGTCATCCCCGAACTCACCGGACAGCGCCACTCACCGGTGATCCCCGGGACTGCGAGGACCCACATTGTCGTTGCCGGCGACACGTTGTTCGGGCTGGCGCAACGCCTCTACGGCAACGGTGAGCTGTTCCCGGTCATCGCCGCCGCCAACGCAATCGCCGACCCCAAGAAACTCGCCATCGGGCGACGGCTGATCATTCCACCCGTCACCAAGACCTACCGTGTCGTCAAGGACGACACGCTGTTCGGGCTGGCGCAGCGCTTCTACGGCAAGGGTGAGCTGTTTCCGATCATCGCGGTCGCCAACGCCATCCCGAATCCCAATCTGATCTTCCCCGGCCAACTGCTGATCATTCCCGACATCGGCACCGGTCCGGTCACTCCCGACGTCAGCCCGTTCATGCTGCGCCGCACCCTGGATATGGTCCGGCTCGAGCACGACAACAAGTTGGCGCTGGCCGACGACAAGGAATTCGAGCTCGGCCGGGTACGGGCCTGGGTGGCCAGCAATCCACCCCCCACCGAGGTACCGCACGGCAATACGCCACAGACGGTACTGAAGCCGGTGGAGCAGGCGCAGGCGGCACGGCGCGCGGAACTGGACCAGTTGCGCGCCAGGCTCGACGAGACCACCGAAAACCTTGCCGCAGCGCTTGATTCGGGTGCACCGCTGTTCGGTGCGCACAGCGCAGAGCCGATCGCGTTGCTGCCCGTGCGTATCGAGACGAAATGGACCGCCGACAAACGCAGCATCAAGGTGCGCGTCTACCCCGACGATATCCACATCGATGGCTTCGACCCCGCACTCACCCCCGCCGAATTCGCCGCGGCGCGCAAGTACTGGCAGAACCCGGGGGACGAAGCCTGGCATACCCTGCTCGAGACCCTCAGCCCGAATCGCGCCGCCTGGGCGACCAGGGTGTCGCGTCCCGGTGTGCCCGACCCTGCACTGCGTGATCCACGGAAGCGACGCGCCCCCGAGGTGACCACCATGCCCGCGCATTGGCGCTTCCTGGGCTTGGTCGGCGGCCTGGTGGTGGTCGACGAAGTCGGCGCCGACATCCCCGACCCCTTGCCACTGGGCTTCCTCTCCGCCGACGAAGCCGCACCCGATCGTCGGCATGCCAGCTGGGCCATCGATTTCGAAGACGCAGTGCACGAGGGCATGGCCACCGTGCTGAGGTTGCCCGCCGAGGTGGACCATCTCGACGAACTCTTCGTCATCGGCGTGAGCCAACGCGCGCCTGCCGAGGCTGCCGACCGGTTGCGCACGACGCTGCACGGTCACGCGTACACCGACGGCCTCGCCTTCCTCGCACCGGGTACACCGACCAACAACACGCCGCAGAGCCGAACCTCGTGGTCGTCACGTCCCGATGGGACGCCGCCGGGCCCGACGCCCCCACGCGAGCCAGACATCGCTGCGCGCACGCACCGGGTGGTGGCGAACGACACGTTGTTCAAGCTGGCGAAACGCTTCTACGGCGACGGCGAATTGTTCCCGATCATCGCCGCTGCCAACAAGATCCCCGATCCCGATGTCATCGACGACGGCCAGCTGCTGGTGATTCCCGCCAAACCCGGTGAACCCGAACCGAACCCGACCGATGCCGACCGGATGGCCCGTGCGCTCGGACTCACCGACGCGGGATTCCTCACCGAATGCCAAGGCGCCGAGCACACCGGTGACGCCGCGGCAGAGACTTTGGCGATCCTGGCCTGGTGGGGTCTCGCGTTCAAGATGGTCGAAGACCAAGGGCTGTTCGGCACGCCGGAAGAGGTGTCGCGACTCGGACTCTGGCTGACCATCAGAGATCACATGGCCGAATTCGTCCGCAGTCGCGGACCTTTGCCGACCATCCGGGTCGGACGGCAACCCTACGGTGTGCTTCCGGTGTCGACGGTCGACGAGTGGACGAGCGACCGGCCCGGCGACGCGGCCTCGCTGATGCTGCCCTGGCTGTTGCGGCTACGGCATCACTGGCGTGCCGCGCTGGTCTCCGGCTGGATTCCGCGAGTGACCGACGGCCTGCCTGCCGACCAGGTCGCGGCCGACATCCTGTGCCGTCTCCCGGTGGCGAACGATCTGGTGATCCGCCGCGTACTGTCCCCGAACGGTGGTCGGGAGAAGTTCGACAAGCTGAGTCTGCGTTCCCCCGGGCCCGCCGTGGCTGTCGGCGGCATTCTTTCCGGACTGCGCTGGGCACAGCCCACCGAGGATGTCAGCAATCTCGCATGGGTGTCCGATTCCAAGCCGCCGGATTACGCCAAGGTCGCCGAGCGCCTCGCGCCCAACGCGGCGAAATACCCCGAGCTGTTCGCGAACAGCCGCGAACAGTTGCACGACGCCATCGACGTGCTGACCGACCGAATCACCCACGAGCAGTACCTCGAGCGGTGGCCGATAACCATCGACGGCGTCGCACCCGATCGGCGGGCGACGATCTTCGGCACGGTCGGTTTCGCCGATGATTCCGGATCGCCGACCGACTTCCTCCCTTGGCTGGTCAGCAGCGGCAGCGACGCACCCTTCGGTCAGGAAGGACCCGATCTCGCGAAGTCGGCACTGTTGATACCCGCGACTGTGGACCGGCTGTTGTCGCAGCTGATCATGGCCCCCCTTACGCCGAAGGCTGAACTCGACGCGATCCGCGAGTTCGGCCGCCAGGGCCTGCCCGCCGCAGGCAAACTGCTCGCGGGTTTGGAGGCGCTGTCCCGGGTCGCGCCGCAGGACTTTCTGCCGCTGTTGTTCGAATTGTTCGACGTCACCGCACACCGCCTCGACGCCTGGGTTACCTCGTTGGCTACGCAGCGGCTCAGCCGAACACGTGCCGAGGGTGGGTCCGGGATACGTCTCGGTGGATACGGCTGGGTGGAGAATCTACGTCCGGGCACGGTACAGGAGTCCGACGGCTATATCCATGCGCCGTCGCTGCATCACGCGGCGACGGCTGCGGTCCTGCGCTCGGGATTCACTTCTCACAAGGGCGATTCCACGCTCGCCGTCGACCTGACGTCACGACGGGCGCGCGTTGCCCGTTGGCTGCTCGGCGGAGTGCGGCGCGGCCAGACCCTCGGCGCCCTGCTCGGGCACCGATTCGAGCGGGCGCTGCACGATGCGAACCTCGATACCCAGAAACCGCGCTATCGCACGGTGTTTCCGACACCGGTGGTGCCGGAACCCGCGGATGGCAACCCGCCGCCCGATCTCTGGAAGCGCAGTTCCGAAGCCATCGCCGCGGCGAATGTCGTCGACGGTATGCAGTTGGCCCGTGCGCACGCCCAAGGGGCGGTGCCCGCCCTACTGACCGAGCACGGATTTCTGTTCGAGCACGGCGAGAAGGTCAAGCCCATCCTCGACGATCTGGTCGACGCCCTCGACGCTGTCGGTGACCTGCTGCTCGCCGAGAGCGTGCATCAGCTCGTCGGCGGCAACCCCATGCGCGCCGGGCTTGCCGCCGACACCCTCGGGCGCGGCGAGGACGTGCCCGACCGGTTCGACGTGCTGCGCACCCCACATCGTGGACGCGCGGTGACCCATCGGCTCGTAACGGTGCTGCCGCCTGATCCGCCGCGCGAGCCCGGCTGGGGCACAGACGCTTTCGCCGAGCTGGAGCCACGGGTCGAGGGTTGGGTGTCGGGCCTGCTCGGGCCGGCCGCACGGTGGAAGCTGTCCGGAAAGCTGACCCTGGGAGAGCAGTCGCAGCCGTTCACGACCACCGCCGACGCACTCGGGCTCAGCGCACTCGGATTCGTGCTCGATGTCGCTGTCAGCGGGCAGCGCCGGATCACCGCAGGGCTTGCGCAGCAGCACGGAATCCCCGGCGCGGCAGCCGAATTCGACGACGCTTTCGTCGAGTTGCGTGCCGTCACCGATCGGATCAACCGATTGCTCGGCGGTGCGTCCGCCCTGCTGCCGAGGCATATCGTCGGTGAGCAGGCAAAGGTCCGGGAACCGGATCTGGCCGAGGTGCGCGATCGGGTCGCCCGCTTCCTCACCGCCGTCGACACCGTCGAGCAGCGCAGTGCACTCGGCATCGAGGCGCAACTGCCGCAACGACTCGTCGCATTGTCCAGGGACGCAACCACTCCCGGCTGGCTCACTGCGGTGACGCTCGCGCTGGCCGACTTCCTTGGCACCAACATTCCGCTCACCGCCGAGCTTTCCGGGCTGGCACTGCCGCAGCCTGCGGCAACGGGATCCACTGTGGCGGACTGGGTTCTGCGCTTCGCCGCGATTCGCCCGACCACCCGCACCTGGCACGAGACCCTGCTGCTGGCCGGTGTGCGGGCCGGGCGACCATGCCCGCTTGCCGCGTCTCAGCTGCCCGGCGACGGCGCCTGGATCGGCGGCAGGTTCGACCCGTTGCAGCGCCCGCCCGCCCGGCAGCACCTGGTTCGGCACACCCCCTTCGACCTGCCGGCCGGGCAGCCGCTGACCGGCATGGTGTTCGACGAATGGGTGGAGGTGCTACCCGGCTCGGATGCACTGGCGGCCACCAAGGTCGGCCCCGACGCGGTGCCGGTGGAATCGGAGTTGACCGGAGTGTCGTTCCACTTCGACCGACCGGATGCCAAAGCACCACAGGCGATCCTGCTCGCGGTACCACCCGACCCGAAACGCGGCTGGACCGCCGACGGTCTGGCCCTCGTCGTTCGTGACACGCTCGAGCTGGCCAAGCTGCGCGCCGTCGACATCGGCGATCTGCCGTTGCTCGACGACATTCTGCCCGCCGTGCGCGTCGACGGACTCGGGCAGCTGCACGGATCGATGATCAGCGAATTCTGGCGCACCCTGGCGGAGGAGTGAACGATGCCGCGAAAAATGGTCGATATCCTCGGGAACCCGAAGTTCCGTCTCGACGATCGCTACCGGCTCGAGCCGTTGCCGCGCAGCAATGAGGTCGCTTCCGGCCTCACCGCCCGCGTGCACGACCCCGCCTGGGCGTTGACGAGGCAATGGCAGTTCGGCGAATTCGCCGGACAGGACGCCGGATCCCCGGTGCTGGTGGAACTGTCCGGGCACAGCACTGCCATCTCCGCGTGGCGGCCAGCGGGCCGTACGGGGGAGCTGGCGGTCGACCGCTCCTGGGTGCCCTATGACCCGAAATCGGGTCCCCTGGACGGGATGGTCGAATCCGAGGACATCGCGGCCCCCGACGAGCTGACCAGAATCGAAGGCGGCGCGCATTTCCTGCGGATGCTCGACGAGAAGGGGCTACGGGCACGCACGCCGGATGTGCTCGCCGCCTACGGTTTCGAACATCCCCCGACCGGCCCGTCGAACTTGGTGACAATACTCGCGCCGAAAGTGCCCGACGCCGAACGGCTGGTGGCCGATTTCACCGACGGCGCGCCCGGCGTCGCGGGGCTCGGTTCCGTCCCCGCCGACTGGCTGACCTGGTGGCGCGGCCTGTTCCCCGCCGAAGCGCCGGACACCTTCGACCCGCACCGCTTCGAACATCGCGTCGATATGTCCTTCGGCGACAAGGTCTTCCACTCCGAGGAGTACCTCGGCGACGGTCTGGACTGGTTCACCGTCGACCTCGATCCGACCGCGACACCCGCGCCGACGACACCGGCCGCGGTGCACATGTTCACCAGGGAGGCGATCCCCTCGACCGTCCGATACGGCGGCATTCCCGCGGACCGGTTCTGGGAGATGGAAGACGCGCAGATCGATCTCGGCTCGACCGACGTCGAGAAGCTCGACACCGGCAGGCTGCTGTTGATCGCGTTCGCGGAGGTGTACGGCAACGACCGGTTCCTGCTTCCGCTGGAGGTGCCCGCAGGCTCGCTCACCGTGCTGGACAAACTCGTCGTTTCGGATTCGTTCGGCGGCAAACACGAAATCACCCGTGCCGGAACCGAAAACGAGGGCTGGAATCTGTTCACGGTCACCGGCACCGACGACGGTTTGCTTGTCATGCCATCAGAACGCGGCGCGGTCGGCGAGCCATTGGAGACCGTCGCGCTGTTGCGCGACGAACTCGCCAACCTCGCGTGGGCGGTCGAGAAGTCCTTCACCGACCTGCAGGGCGACCGTGTCGACCGCCGTGAACGGTGGCTGCGGATCGCGCCGGAGAGCCCGCCGCCGCGTGACATCGGTTCTTACGCGGTGCAAACCATCGTCCCGGACTATTGGCTGCCGCTGGTCCCGCATGCCGTGACCCTCGACCAGATCCGTTTCGCGCTGGTGCCACTACAGCAGCCGGGGTTCACTTCCGAGCCGCACGGCAGGCTGCTGCACACCGATGACTGGGTGCACGAAGAGGAGGTCCCGCGCGACGGCGCACTGGTGACTCGCCGCCCGGTACTGGCTCGCTGGTTCGACGGTTCCTGGCACTCCTGGGTCCGCAGACAGAAGAACCCCGGTAGCGGTGAAGGCTCCAGCGGGCTGCACTTCGATATCGTCCGGCCATCGGAGCCGTGGCCGTGAGCCGGCGGCGGGTGTCACAGTTGCCGAGCCGCTGCCGATATCCAGATCGGCGACGGCGCCCCCGCCTCCCGTGTGTATACGGACCACGACGCGGAATCGGCCATCGACAACGCCGACAACTCGGCGAGGATCATTCGCGACATCGGCGCTGTCGACGCGGTAGTGGTGACCTCGGCCAACCATGTTGCCCGCGCGGTCCGCGATTTTGCCGAGGCGGGTGTGCATGTGCTCGGCATCTGATAACTCGGGCCTAGCCGGCCGGGACCACCCGCGGAACACTAGCCGGAGGGGGCTCCGTCCGATACCCGGGGCAGCTCAAGCAGGCCGCGTGCCACGAGTTCGAGCACTTGCCCGAGCGCGAAGTCGATGTCTGCCTTCGTGGTGGGCAGAGGGCCGTCAATCAGCAGACTGGCGAGGCCGTGGATGGCCGACCAGGCGGCGATGGCGGCCCCCGGCCTGCGGCGCGGGTCCAGCAGACCGGCTGACTGCACCTCATCGAGAACCTGATTGAGGACGTCGAATGGTTCGGCGCCGCGGGTCTGCGGTTCCACCTCACCGGTGGTCGACGGGTCGTGCTGGTAGTCGCCGCCGGGAGTGGGGTGCGAATCGAAGGCGGTGCGAAACAACCCGGGCTCGGTCAGCGCGAAGTCGACGTACGCGGTGCCGACCGCTCCAAGTCGGCTGACAGGGTCGGCGGCGTCGTCTATGTGGTGGCGCATTCGTGAGGCCAGTTCGCTTCGGGCTTGGCGGGACACTTCTGCGAGCAGTGCTTCGCGGTCGGCGAAGTGGCGATAGGCGGCCGAATGTGAGACCCCGGCCGCGCGGGCTGCCTCCCGGAGAATTACTCGATCGGGTCCCCCCTCCCGCGCCAGCACGATTCCGGCGTCGACCAGCGCGGCCCGCAACGAGCCATGGTGATAGGGCCGGTGGCGATCCGCAGACGCGGCGGCTGAGGTCATAACGTCAAGGATCGCATATCCACCCCCAGTGTTGACGACGGTCACATCCATGGGCTCGGCGAAGCGTGACCAGTGGCTACAAGGCTGGTCGCGGTGTAGCGATCAGGCCAGGCGAGGCGACAACATCCATGTTGACAGCGGTCACATGGAGTCGCATACTGCAAATGTGACCGACGGAAACATTCCGTCCATTCGTTGCAGCGACTGGGAACTGAAAGGACTTTCAATGACTAACCAACGTGTGCTTGTCACTGGGGCCACAGGCAGGGTTGGCAGTGTGGTGGCCACCCAGCTATTGGAACGGGGTGTCGCGACCAGGGTGATGGTGCACCGCAGCGACGCACGCAGTGCGCGTCTCGCGGCCATGGGCGCGGAGATTGTCATTGCCGACATGTTTGACTTCATGCAGATCCGGGCCGCGATGGATGGTGTCGACCGGTTGTATTTCAACGCCCCGTACCACCCCCATGTGCTCGACAGCGCCGTTGCGTTCGCGGTGGCGGCACGTCGGGCGGGGGTGCAAGCGATCGTGGCGATGGGGCAGTGGCTGGCAAGCCCTGAGCATCCGTCCCTGATGACCCGGCAGATGTGGTTCAACGACAAACTGTTCGAGCTGTTGCCGGATACCGCCCACATTGCCATTGATCCCGGTTTTTTCGCCGACAACTATCTCATTGGGATGATGCCGGTCGCGGCTCAGTTCGGAATCCTGCCAATGCCGACCGGCGCGGGGCGTAATGCGCCTCCGTCCAACGAGGACATCGCTCGAGTGGTGGTGGGCGCCCTGCTCGACCCGCATCGTCACGAGGGCAAGGCTTATCGTCCGACGGGGCCGAGGCTGCTGTCCGGGGCAGATATCGCCGATGCGATGGGAGAGGCGCTGGGCCGCCCCGTACGTCATGTCGATGTTCCTCCGAAGGTGTTCATGAAAGCTGTCCGCGCAAACGCGAGGCGGCTTCGAACAGACATGTTCTTCGAGTCCTGCCTACGCAACTATCTTCCCGAAACACCCCTGGGAACATGGGAGGTCGGCGGTCCTACCACGCACGTTCGCGATGTGGCCGGAGTGGAACCCGAAGACTTCCTCACGATCGCCCGCCGCTATGCCGCCGCGCCCGAATGTCGCCGTACCGCCGGCAATTTCGTCCGCTCACTAGCGGGTGCCATCCGGATCGCCATGGTGCCGATGCATCGCCTCGACAAGTTCGACCATATGCAGCAGCACCCGCAGCCCGCCCATCCGCGGTTCTCCGGCGAGTCCGCCTTCTGGCAGCACGAACACCCCGCCGCCGAAGACCGACTCGACGAACCGCTCGCGGCGACCGATACAGATTCAGCGCGGGTGTAGCGGTGGTTCTTTCATGACGGCGTCTCCGTACGAGACCGGTGTCGCCCGTGCCTCCATTGAACGGGCGCTCATCGCCGCAGGAAAGGATCTCGAGCACCTCGTACCGGCAGATCTCGGGATGCTGGAGGATTTCCACACCATTGGTCGGATAGCCACCAGCCAACTGGTCGACCTGCTCGATATTGCTGCCGACACCGAGGTGCTCGACGCCGGCACCGGTATAGGAGGCACCGCGCGGTATCTCGCCGACCGCCTGCGGTGCAAGGTCACTGCGGTCGATCTGGCCGAGGAATACTGCTCGACGGCCGAATGGCTGAATCGACTTGTCGGGCTGGATGGCTTGATTACCGTCCAGCGGGCCGATGCTACGGCCCTTCCCTTCGCTGACAATGCATTCCAGGTTGTGTTCAGTCAACACGTCCAGATGAACGTCGCTGACAAAGTGCGGCTTTACCACGAAGCCCGCCGGGTGCTGGCGAATGATGGCCGGCTAGCCATTTGGGATATCGCCGCCGGCGCGTCCGGCCACCCCACCTACCCGCTGCCCTGGGCAGTCGATCCAGCACAAAGCCACTTGGCCACCTCCGACCGGCTGCGCGCGGTGATCGAGTCCTGCGGTTTCACCATCGAAGCCTGGAATGATCTCACCGAGACGGCGGCGGCAACGATGCAATCGATACTGACGTTGCCTCCCAACCCGCTCGGGCTACACACCTTCGTGGACGGCTTTGCCGAGAAGGTCGAGCATCTCACCGAGGCTCTGGCCGACGGACGGATCCGAGCCATCCAGGCCGTCGCGCGGGCGACCGGCCGTTAGTACTGCAGGTGGCACATCGAATGCTTCTCGCCGCGCGTAATAAGCCTGCGGAGTTGGCGTCCTGCCGCCAGATCGACCCATCCGGGTCGCTCGACGTGTCGTGCCGATGTCATCGTCTGGTGCACTGGCTTCACCCCCCGGTGAGTACCTGGCGCCACCGAAGATGGTCACTGTATCCGGCACCAGCACAGCGGAATTCGACCGAGTCATCGATATCAACCTGCGTAGTGCGTGGAACACCGTGCAGGCAGGGCTGCCGCACCGGCGGACGAGCGGGGGCAGATCGTGGTCATCGCGTCGGTGTTTTCATTCCTGAACGGGATGTTCTGCGCACCGTACGCGGTGAGCAAGGCGGGCGTGGAGGCGCTCGGCCGGACCTTGCATGTCGAACTCGCCGGTGACGGAATCGCGGTTACCGCAGCACATTTCGGGTTCGTCGACACCGATCTGACACACGGCAGCCTGGACGGCGACCCGCTGACCGAGTGGCTGGGGGCGCTGTTGCCCGGTGCTCTGACCAAGCGGATCACCGCCGATCGGGCCGCGACGGAGCTGTTGCGCGGTGCTGAACGTCGTATGGCGTGGATTGTTGCCCCCGCGCCATGGTTGCCGCTCGATTGGTTGCGCGGAATGTCCGGGCCGCTCGGTGACACCGCCTTGGTCAAGTGGCCGACGCTGCGGAATCTGGTCGCCGAGGCGCGTCGAAGGGAAGGTGAAGGGCGGCCGTGAGCCCATGAACCTGCTCGATCGCCTCGTGGTGTGAACGGTGCCGGGGTCGATCGGGTGGAGTTGGATTCCGTCGCCAACCGGCGCTCAACAGGCTGCGGGGAGAAGTCTTCGGCGTAGGAGGCGGTCCACGCGTGCATGCTTGATGTGCGGATAGTTGACGCGAGGAACAATATGGGGTAAATATTTGTGTCAGCAATAGTCCTCACGTCAACTAAATGGAGATCAGATGTACGCGATCACTCAAGACCGGTTCGGTGGGCCCGAGGTGCTGTATCGGACCGAGGCTGAGCGGCCGCAGCCCGGTTCCGGCGAGGTGCTGGTTCGGGTGCGGGCGGCGGGGGTGAACCCGGTGGACTCGGCGGTTCGGGCCGGGCATTTCCCGCTGTTTCCCACACCGCCGTTCGCGCTGGGCTGGGATGTTGCGGGTGTTGTGGAGGCGGTGGGTCCGGGGGTGACGCGGTTCGAGGTTGGTGCGGAGGTTTTCGGGATGCCGCTGTTCCCGAAGGCGGCAGGTGCCTACGCGGAGTACCTGGTGGCGCCCGCTGCTGAGCTGGCGGCCAAGCCTGCGGCCCTGTCGATGTCGGAGGCGGGCGCGTTGCCGCTGTCCGGGCTGACTGCGTGGCAGGGCTTGGTCGGGCTTGCCCGGATCGAGGCCGGGCAGCGCGTGTTGATCCATGCCGCGGCCGGTGGGGTCGGGCATCTGGCGGTGCAGGTTGCCAAGGCTCGCGGCGCGCACGTTGTCGGCACCGCGCGGGCCGAGAATCACGCCTTCCTGACCGAGTTGGGTGCCGACGAGCTGATCGATTACACCGCAACCGATTTCACCGTGGCGATCGATCCGGTGGATGTGGTGTTCGACCTGGTCGGCGGCGAGTATGCACCGCGTTCCCTCGGTGCATTGAAGCCGGGAGGTGTGTTGGTCACCACGGTCGGTCACAATCCTGGGCTGACTTCGGCCGACGCCGAGCGCCACGGTGTCCGTTTCGAGACCGTGTTCGTCCATCCGTCGGCAGCGGATCTGACCGACCTCGCCGGTCTTGCCGAAGCCGGTGCGCTTCGCGTCCACGTCGAGCGGGAGTTCGACCTGATAGACGCCGCCGAGGCGCACGCGTCGACCGGAAGTGCGAAGGGTAAAACCGTTCTCATCCCGTGAGGGTCAGCCGTTCATGTCGACGTCGTCGAAGAGGTTGAGCATGTGGTCGAGAACCTCGAGGCAGGAGGAGATTTCGGCGTCGGTGAGGCCGCCGCCGGTCCGGCGTAGGAGGGCGTGTTCGCGCATGGTTGCGGCAGTGATGGCCGCGGTGCCCGCTGGGGTCAGCGCTATCAATGAGGAGCGCTGATGCAGGGGGTTCGGCTGGAACTCGACCAGGTCGGCGGCCGCCGCGTCGTTGACCATGCGCTGGACGAACTGGCGGCTCAGGGACTGGGCGCGGCCCATATCCGGGACGGTCATCGGGCCGCGCTCGCGCAGCAGGTCGAGGATGGCGCGGATGCCGACCGAAAGTCCCTGGGGCGCAGCGTCTTGCTCGATCTTCCGGTAGACCCTGCGGTGCAACATGCCGACGCGGGTGAAGACCTCCATCAGTCGGGAGGCTCGTTCGTCGGGTGGCAACGGCGGTTCGGTCACCCGGTCATTATGACACCTCAGTTGTCAAAGTGCGATCAATATGACACCTTGGTTGTCATGGATGAATTCTCACGGACATTCGACAGCGGCGACGGACTCCTTGCCTATCGTGACGCCGGTGCGGGCCGACCGCTGGTGTTGTTGCACGCGGGTTTTGTCGACTCCACGATGTTCGACGCTCAACTGCCCGTCCTCGCTCGGCGCTACCGCGTGATCGCTCCGGACGCTCGTGGGCACGGTGAATCTGCCAACGCGACAAGACCTTTCCGGCAGACCGACGATCTGGCCGCGTTGCTGCGGCATCTCGATCTCGGGCCCGCGGTCCTGATCGGCGTATCAATGGGTGCCATGATCGCGGTCGACACCGCACTGGAACACCCCGATCTGGTGCGCGCCCTGGTCGTGAGCGGTCGTGCCATCGGTGAACCGGAGTATCGCGACCCGTGGTCGAAAGAACTCGACGCCACCCAGGCCCGTGCTATCGCGCACGGCGACATCGACACGTGGCTGGCGGCGTTTGTGCAGTGGGCGGCGGGCCCGCATCGTTCGCTCGACGAGGTCGACGCCATGATGGTGTCGCGGATTCGGCAGATGGCCGCTCGGATGCTCGCCAAACACACTGCGTCCGAAACGGATCACGACATCCCGGTCGCCGCTGTCGCGGCTCGCGCGTCGACGATCGCGGTACCCGTCCTCGCCGCCGACGGCGCGTTCGATTCCCCCGACCTGACTGCGACAGTGGACCGCCTTCTCGCCGCCGTCCCCGGCAGCCGACGGGAAATCATCGCCGGCGCAGGTCATTTCCCCAACATGGAGCAACCTGCTGCCTACAACCGGATCATCGAGGATTTTGTCGGTGGTCTGCGGTAGTTCCGGTGGTTGCGAGTCCACTCTGTTCGACGGAGGTCGGCCGACTGCCTATGTCCGGGTTGCGGGAAGTCGGACATACGGTGCGCGGTGGGGAAATCGGCAACGTCTCCGGTTCGCAGGCATCGTTTCCCCACGATGAGATATACAACGAGGCAAGGGAATTCATCCTTGCGCTCCGGGGCAAGCGCCTGCGAAACGGGCTTGTCGCGGGATACTGTGGACGACATGGGTACGTCGGAGACAGACCCGCATCCGCCAGTGGCTGTGTTCCGGGGAGCGAAGGACGGGGCAGCCGCCCCGAACCTGAACGCTCGCGTTCGGGGCGAGGCGCAACGGACCGCGATGACCTTGGCCGAAGTGCCGACTCATGCGGGTCCGGTCGAGCGCACCGCAGCTATCCGGCGCGCCGTGGTCGCCGCTGGGGAGCTCGTCGGTGCGCTGTCGGAGGAGGCGGGGCCCGTTGTCGGTGGGGACTTGCCCGCCGAGTCGGTGAGCCAGTCGTTCTTTCGGGTCCGTGAGGTGGATCTGTCCGATCAGCAGGCGGCCCTACATGGTGTGCTGGTCATCCACCGGGGCCTGCGGGATCTGTGCAGTGCGCCGCTTTCGGGTGCGGACTTGGCGGTGGAGGTCGCCGGTATGGGGCAGGCCGTGCTCGACCTCACCGGTGCCGCAGCGTCCGACGGGGCGCCGCTTGGCCCGCTCTCCATTCCGGAGGTGTCCGACGGCGTCTCGTTGGAGAGCGAGTGGACGGCGCGATGGCTCGTCGGGCATCAGGTCCATGTCCTGTTCAACATCTGCGCGGCGGTCGCCGTGACCGATGCCGTGCACCACCTGCGCCACGGCGCGACCGCCGCCGCGCTGGAACGACTCGACCATGCCACCACCTACGTGCGCGGCTTTCCCGCGACGATGATCCATGCCAGCACCATCCCGGTGGACTATTACCTGGCGACGGTGCGCCCCACCATGCAGCCTCCAGAGGTGGCGACGCCGTTGAGCGGACGGCAGCACCGCGGCTACAAGACGTTCCGTAGCGCGATGAAAGACCTGCTGAAGGTAGTACCCGACTCCTACGAGCAGCTGGTGGCCCGCGATCCCGAACTCGCCGCCGCCAGGGACGCACTGCTGGAGGCCGACCTCGTGGACAGCGAACGCCATGTCACGCTGGCCTATTCGATGGTGCGGCTGCGCAGGTCCATCGCGCAATTGCCGACCGGCCCGGACAACGCCGTCGGTGAGCTCCGGCTGATGCGGCACCGGCGGGCCGCCCACTATGCTCCGCTGCTCCGGTTCGGCGACCACTACATTGCCGACACGGTGTCGGCTCTGCGGCACGGCTGAGCAGTCGAGTTCGATTCGCCGCCTCGATATTTCCGAACAGGTGCCGAGAACGCCTGTGTGTTCGATCAGGAGACATTGATGCACGAAATCGCCGATACCGCAGTCGTCGACGGCACGGACGTGGCATTGGGTCCCGCCGACTCGGGCGAGGTCGACCGGCTGGCTCGAACGCTGTGCGGTGATCCTCGCAACTTGGTGGACGACCCGGAATGGGTGGCGCGTGCCCGGCACGCCTCGGATGAGCTGCCGGTATCGCTGCGCCGTAGCGTGCGCCGGTTCCGGCGGTACTCCGGATCATCCGGGGCGCTGGTGATCCACGGTCTGCCGGTCGACGAGGCGATGCTGCCCGCCACGCCCTCTGCGGCGGATTCGGTGCAGCGTGCGGCCACCGTCGCGGCCGCGGTACTCACCGTGGTTGCGTGCGGGCTCGGCGACCCCGTCGCATACCTGGCCGAGAAGTCCGGAGCCCTTGTGCAGGATGTCGTGCCCGTGCCCGGGCGGGAAACCTTCTCGGGCAATGCCGGTTCGGTGTTGCTGACCTTCCACAACGAGAACGCCTTTCACCAGCACGAACCCGACTATGTGCTACTGCTGTGCCTGCGTGCCGACCATGACCGGGTCGCCGGTCTGCGCACCGCCTGCCTGCGCGAAGTGCTGCCGCTGCTGACGGCAGCGAGTCGAGAAACCTTGTTCGCACCCGAATTCGTCACCGCACCACCGCCTTCCTTCGGTTCGGACAACCGCGCGCGTCCGCCACAGCCGTTGCTGTTCGGCGCCGCTGACGACCCGGACATCCGGATGGCCACCATCGCGACCACGGCGCTGACGCCGCGGGCGGAAACGGCGCTGGCCGAATTCGGCCGAGCCTGCGACAACGTCGCGCGTACCACCAAGCTCATACCCGGCGACCTGGTCATTGTCGACAACCGGGTGACCGTCCACGGCCGCACCGCCTTTCGACCCCACTACGACGGAGCAGACCGGTGGGTGCAGCGAACCTTCGCCATCGCCGACCTCCGCCGCTCGCGCGACCACCGTCCGGACGACGGCTACGTCATCGCACGATAGTCGGTCCCACCGCGCAACGGATCGGCTCGATCCGGAACCGAGACGCTCTCCCAGCCGACTACTCGAGTTCGGGGCCGTCGATGGGGCGGCGCGGCTGGGAGGAGAGCGGTAGTGCAGACACACCCGCACGTCCGTACGGACCGGGTGGCGGTGGCATCGGTGACGGGGGTGCTGACCGCGGCTATGGGTTTCTCGATGTTGCAGTTGTTCGTGCTGGGTGCGCTCGGTCCGCGGATCGTGCCGGACCTCGGGATGTCCTCGGCGATGCTGGGATTCACCACAACGGTCGGGTTCGGCACCGCTGCACTGCTCTCGCCGATCGCCGGTCGGGCGGTGGATCTACTCGGCCCACGACGGTGCCTCGGTGCCCTGCTCGGCATCGTCGCGTGCGCGCTCGCGTTGATCGCGTCCGCACCGGGATACGTGGTGCTGTTGCTGGCGGTTGGTCTCGGTGGTGCACCACAGGCATTGGCGAACCCTGCGACGAACAAGGCGATATTGGCGGCGATACCGGCACCGCGGCGCGCGGGGGTGACGGGTACCAAGCAATCGGGTGTCCAGCTCGGCGCGATCGCGGCGGGGCTGCCGCTGACCGCGCTTGCCGCCGTTGCGGGTTGGCGACCCGCTGTGTGGGTGGCCGCTGGTATCGCTGTGCTGACCGCTGTGTGGGTATGGCGGATCTTGCCGGCCGATGCGCCACGGAATCAACAGGGCGCCAATGCCTTCGGTGCCGACTCGGGTCACGGTGCGGCAGGTGTGGTGCGGTGGCTGGTCGTGTTCTCGGTGTTCCTCGGCGCGGGCATGGCCTCGATCAACACCTATCTCGCCCTGTTCGGGGAGAGACGGCTCGGACTCGGTGCCGCCGCCGCCGGAATGCTGGTAGCGGTGCTCGGCGTGGCCGGTATCGCAGGCCGCATCGGATGGGCGCGGCTGGCGGCCAAGCCGGGCGTAGCGGTGGTGCTGCCTGCGGGGTTGGCAGCCGGATCGGCGGTCGCCGCCGTGCTGCTGGCGGCCGCACCGCAGGTGAACGGCCTGGTGTGGGTCGCAGTGATAGGGGTCGGCGTGTTCGGGATGGCGGGCAATGCGGTGTCGATGGTGCTCGTCATCCAACGCGCCGCACCCGGTCGCGCCGGACGGGATTCGGCGTTGGTGTCGGCGGGCTTCTTTGCCGGATTCGCCGTGGGGCCACCGCTTTTCGGGCTACTGCTGCCGGTGATCGGATACCGCGACGGATGGCTGACGGTTGCTGCGGAATTCGCGACGGCGGCCGGCGTCGCGGCGGCGTGGGCGCTGCGTGATAGAGGGCAGCGGAGTCGGGCGTTGCAGGATCGAGCACTGCAGGATCGGACGACGCAGGATCCAGCGCGGCAAGAACGGGCACAGGCATGAGCGAGTGTGAAGTGGGACGCGAAGGCGTATGGCACACCCAGCCGAGCACCGCCGAGGCAGCCCTCGACGCACTGCTGGATCGTGTCGCGTCGACGTATTCCGTTACCGATCAACGTTTCCCGCTGTATGCCGATGGTGGCTCCGGCGCATGGGTCACTACAACCCGGGGTTCCTGGACCGGTGGTTTCTGGGCAGGGCTGCTGTGGTTGCGGGCACTGCGCACGGGCTCTCACACGGACCGGTCGGCGGCGAGGACTGTCACCGCGCAGCTGGAGCATTGGGTCACCGCAGACACCGCTACGCGTGGATTGATCCTGTGGTACGGAACGGCATTGGCCGCAGGGCCCGGTCGTGACAGTGCCGCGGCGAGCCTGCGCGACGAGGCCGCGCGGTCCTGCCTGACCGCTTTCGATCAGTCTGTCGGCATACTGCCGTGGGGTTCGGCATTCGGCGGTTCGAGGTGGCTGGCACGGATCGACGGCGTTGCGGGCACCGTCCCATTGCTCGCCACGGCCAATGTGGGAGCGGGTAGGGCAGCGGCCCGCACGCATCTGGACACGCACGTGGCTCGATGGCGAGCCGAGCCGGTCGGTACACCGGCGTGGGCATGGGCCGCAGGCGAATGGACCGCCTGCGCGCAGCCACGGGCCGGCTGGAGCCGGGGCCGGGCCTGGCTGCTGCTGGCACTCGCTGATGCGGCGTGGTCCATCGATCCCGACTATGGGGCAGTCGCCGAGCGGCTGGTGGACTACGGGGCAGCCCCGGTGCCGTCAGCCGAATCGATCGAGGACGCCCCGCCCGACACCTCGGCAGCTGCCATCGAGGCGGTGGCCTTGCTCAAACTCGCTGCCGCGGCGGAGAGTCGGCACCGGGAGCGCCTACGCGCCAGGGCGGTGCAGATCGTTCGACATCTCGTGACGGCGCATGTGAGCGGCCCGGATGGTCCGCGCCCGTCCGGAATGCTGCTCGATGGCTGCTATGACCTCGAGCGCGGACTTGCCACCGCGCACGAACTCATCTGGGGCGACTACTTTCTGGCGCTCGCCCTGGCTATCTGCACCGGAATGGTGGCACCCTTCGATACCTGAGTATGTGTCTCAGCGCAGCACTCTTCTCGCCACAGCCTCGATGTGCAATTCGTCGGGACCGTCGAGCAGGCGCGCCATCCGCCCCATGCGCAGCAGCGACGGGAGTGCGGTGTCGGGACCGAGCCCGGCCGCGCCGTAGACCTGGATTGCCGCGTCGGCGACCTGCTGCAGCGTCCGTGCCGCAGCGACCTTGGCCAATGCGGCTTCCGTGCGGGCGTCGTGACCGGCTTCGATGAGTGCAGCCGCCTTGTGCACCAGCGGACGGGTACTGCGAATGGCAAGCAATGACTCGAAAACATGCTGCTGCACCAGTTGTCGGTCGGCCAGCGGCCCGCGCGACTGGGTGCGGCTGCGCGCCCGATCGCACATCAACCCGAATGCGCGCTCTGCCTGCCCCAGCCAGCGCAGACAGCGCAGCGTGCGCCCGAGCTGCAGGCGCTGCCCTGCGATACGCAATGCCGCACCGGGTTCGCCGATCAGGTGGTCGCCCGGCACCCGAACATCGTCGAAGGTGATCTCCCACTGGCCGCCGATACCGAAAACCGGGACTTCACGCACGATTCGGAACCCGGGGCTGTCGGTGGGGACCAGCAGCAGCGACAACCCGTCACGGCTCGGCGCGGCGCCGTCGGTGCGGGCGAGCACCGCGATCAGGTCGGCGTCGGCCGCGCCGCTGACGAACCACTTGCGCCCGGTCAATGTCCACGAGCCATCCGGTTGGGCGATCGCGCGGGTGGCCGTCAGCGCCGGATCGGTGCCGGGGGTTTCCGGCTCGGTCATCGCATAGGCGGCGCGCAGCTCACCGGAGATCAATCGCTTCAGATAGCTGTCGCGGACTCGGTCGCGGGCATGTTGTTGCAGCATCCGCACATCCAGCAGCGACGCCGACCCGAGGGCCGTCGGCCCGTGATCACTCGCGCCTTCGGCTTCCGCCAGTTGCACATAGTCGGCGAAAGGCAGGCCCTGCCCGCCCAATTCGATCGGCAACGGCAACGCCCACAGTCCCGCCGTTTTGGCCGCTGCCCTCAGTTCCGTCAGCGCCGCGTCCGCTGTCGCGCCGCCCGCGTCGAGCCTGCCTTCCTGAGGCATCACCTGTTCGGTGACGAAGGTCGTGACGTGTTCGCGCAATTCCGCAGGATCGAGCTCGGTGCGGGTGGCAGCGGCGGTTCCCTCGACGGTCGGCGCCGCGCCCTGGGATGTGAACGGCTTCATGGTTTCTCCTCCGCGCTGGCCGGAACCCGAGGGCTCGGCGGTCCGACTGCTGTTGTCCGTGGGATTGGTCGGTGGCGACCGCCGCCGAGTTCCCGCGACAGCGTCACCGTTCAAAAGGAGAGCCATGACAGCAGGCACCATGCGGACAGCCAGTACCCGCCGGGCCCCACTTCCGTTGCGGGGTATGCGATTATCGGCCGGGAGTCTGTCCGATTCGGTCGCGACGGCCTCCGAACATCTGCGGTTGCTCGGCGCCGAACCGGTGGTGGGGGAGAGTGCCGCACTGACTCTCACCGGCCCCGACGGTGCCACGGCTGCGGCCGAGGTGAGCTGGGGTGGCTCGCACAGTCAGGTGTGTGACGAGGCGACCGCGCAGGCCGCCGCCGGGTTGATGCACGTGCACGGCCGCCGGGACGGGTCACCGCGCGGCCTCGCTGTCGACTATGCCACCACCGCCACCGGAATCCTCACTGTTCAGGGGCTGCTCGCCGCACTGGTCGGCCAGTCCCGAGGCACCGCGGCGACTACGGTGGGCGTCGCCGCCGACCGAACAGCTCTGCTGACCATCTCGCAATACTTGGCGGCCGCGTGCGCCGACGACGACGAGGCAACTCCGCTCGCGCCGGGCGGCCCACCGTTCACCACCGCCGACGGCGTGTACTTCGAGGTCGAGGCACTGGATGTCGCAGTGTGGGCCGATTTCTGGCGCGAGATGGACGCGCCGCCGGATGCTTTGCGAAAAGGTTGGCGGCCCTTTCAATTTCGCTATGCGACCGCCTGCGCCCCGATTCCCGAGGAACTCCATCGCACCACCTCGACACGGACCTGGGCGCAGGTGCGCGCGGCGGCCGACGAATCGGGTGCCGACGTATGCCGTCTGCACACGCTGACCGAGCGCGGCGAAGAGATGCGAGCCGACGGCGGGAATGCTCTTCCCTGGCAGTTCGCGCTGGCGGAGTCTGCTGAAAGTCGCAGGGCAGTGCGCGATTCTGCCGCCACCGTCGCCCGCCCGCTCGCCGGCTTCACCGTGCTCGAAGCGGGGCGGCGCGTGCAGGCGCCGCTGGCAGCGCATCTGCTCGGACTGCTGGGCGCCGATGTGGTGCGGATCGAGCCGCCGGGCGGCGATCCACTGCGCGGAATGCCGCCTACATGCTCGGATGTCTCGGCCCGGTGGCTGGCGTTGAACCGTGGCAAGGATGCCGTCGAGATCGACATCAAATCGCCCGCCGATCGAAAGCGCCTGCGCGAGTTGGCCACCGGGGCCGACGTGTTCCTGCACAACTGGGCGCCGGGCAAGGCCGAACAACTCGAGCTCGGCGCCGACGACTTGTCGGCGGCCAACCCCGGCTTGGTCTACGCCTACACCAGCGGTTGGGCCGGGCGACTGGAGCACGCGCCGATGGGCACCGATTTCATGGTTCAGGCCCGTACCGGAGTCGGTGCAGCGGCACGACCGGCCGATGAGCCGCCGATGCCGTCGCTGATGACGCTGCTGGACGTGCTCGGCGGCATGCTGGGCACCGAAGCGATTCTCGCGGGCCTACTGACCAGGGAACGGACCGGTCGCGGTGTCCGCGTCGAATCGTCGCTGCTGGCCGCCGCCGACTTGCTCACAGCGCCCGCGGTGGCCCGCGCCGAGGCCGGGCTGCCGCCGCGCCGCCCAGCCGGGTTCCGTCGCCCACTGGCGACCGCGGACGGCTGGCTCGCACCGTCCGACGAGCATGCCGTCGCGGCCGCTGCCCACGCCGACCGCCTGTCCGGGTTGCGCACCGGTGAGGCCGTTGCCTGGTTGTGCGACAACAACATCCACGCCACCGCCGTCACCACCGATCTCGCCGCGCTGCCGGGTGATCCTCGATTTGCTGCCGCCCTCACCACGGACATGCATGGGGCCGTGGCTGTTTCGTCTCCCTGGAGTTTCCGATGACTGTGCTACTACACGATCTGGTCCCGACCCGGCTACGCCGTTCCTGGGCCGCCGACGGCGCGTGCCCCGACCTCGACCTGTACTCACTATTTCGGGCGCACCGCTGCCTGGACCCGCACCGCACCGCGCTCCTCGACGCCGCAGGCAAGGTCTGCTATACCCGGCTCGACACACTGGTCCGACGGCTCGCGGCCGGGCTCGCCGCCGAAGGTGTCCAACCCGGAGACGTTGTCGGAGTCCAACTCCCGAACTGCCGCGAAGCCGTCATCGCCGACCTGGCCCTCGCCGCGCTCGGTGCGGTTGCGCTGCCTTTCCCCGCCGGCCGTGGGCTCCGCGAGGCCGAATCGCTGCTGCGCCGCGCCGACGCCGTCGCGGTCATCGCGGCGACGGAATTCCGCGATCACACCCACGCCGCCGAGCTGTCCGAACTGCTCGATCGGCTGCCCATGCTGCGGTTCGTCGCCGCGGTAGGAAAAACGGAGATCCCGGACCGATGTCTGTCCTTCGCCGAACTGATGAAAGCAGACGGTGAGACGTTCGTCCCTGCGCGCCCGGATCCCGACACCGCCGCGCGCATCCTGGTCTCCTCCGGCTCGGAAGCCGAACCGAAAATGGTTGCCTACTCACACAACGCGCTAGCCGGCGGGCGCGGGAACTTCATGAGTTCGCTGCTGGCCGACGGCGAGCCGCCCCGCAGCATGTTTCTCGTCCCGTTGGCAACGGCGTTCGGCAGCAACGGCACCGCGGTTACGCTGGCACGGCACGGCGGCACACTGATTCTGCTGGACCATTTCACACCGCAAGGTGCACTCGACGCGATCGCTCGACACCATCCGACCCATGTCCTCGGTGTCCCGACGATGGTCCGCATGATGCTCGACCAGGGCGCGGCCACGGCGGACACGTCCTCGATGACGGCGTTGGTGCTCGGCGGTGCACAGCTGGACAGGGCCACCGCCGAGGAAGCCAAGCGCGGCTTCGGATGCTCGGTGGTCAACCTCTACGGTTCGGCCGACGGCGTGAACTGCCACACCGACCTCGTCGAAACCGACACGGCTACTACGGGTCCCGGTGTTCTGGTCGGTCGGCCCGACCCCCGCGTCGCCGAGATTCGGATCGCGCGCGTCGACACCGGCGAGATCGCTCCACTCGGCGAGACCGGCGAGATCGTGGCTCGCGGCCCGATGACGCCGCTGTGCTACGTCGGCAGCCCCGAACTGGACGCGCGCTACCGCACTGCCGACGGCTGGGTCCGCACCGGCGATCTCGGCGTCCTCGACCCCGAAGGCCGGCTGCATGTTGTCGGCCGACTCAAGGAGGTCGTCATCCGAGGCGGCGCCAACATCAGTCCCGCCGAAGTGGAACAGCTGCTCGCCACCCACCCTGACGTGCGCGATGTGGTGTGTGTCGGGGTGCCGCACCAGGTATTGGGGGAGCGATTGGCCGCCTGTGTGGTGCCACGGCCGGGGTGCGCGCCCGACCTCGACGCCCTCTGCGCCCACCTGCGTGCGCAGGGTATGGAGCGCGGGAAACATCCGGAAGCGCTGCTGTTGCTCGACACCCTGCCGCTGACTCCGGCGGGAAAACCGGACCGGACCGCACTGCGTTCACGAGTCGCCGCACCGATGGGCTGACGCGCAGTATTCGAAACCTGGAGCGGGGCAGGCACTTCGGTGCCTGCCCCGCATTCGGTCCTGTCAACGGTAGTTCAGGAGCCGGACATCGCCTTCTTCAGCGCGACTTCCGCATTGCGGTACACGCCCAGCAGGTCGTAGTCCTGGCCGGGGAAGTTGACGATCGAGACCTGCTTTGCTCCGGAATCCGGCAGCGCGGTCCCGCTGGACATGTGCGCGTTGTCGAGCACGAAGTCTGGCTTCTTCGCGGCGAGCTCGGCGAGTTGACCGGGAGTCACTGCCTCCGGCCCGTAGGTGCCCACCACCTGCGCCCCGGCCAACTGAGCCGCCCAGGTCGAAAAGACCTGCGCGACAACGGTCGGCTGCTTGCCGCCCGGCCACGTCGCCCGAACCTCCTTGCCGAGCCTGTCGTATTCGGCGATGAAGGTCGAGGACCAGGATTCGGCCGCCGATGCGGTGCCGAACTCCTTGCCGAGCGCCTGCACCTGAGCGGTTACCTTGTCCGCGGAGTTGTCGAGATTCACCTCGATCAGCTTCGCACGCGAGCCCGCCGCCTCCTTGATCTTCGCCGCGAACGGCTCGAACGGCGCGTACAGCACGAAGTCGGCCTCGGCCACGGCGGTCAGGTCGGACGGCTTGGGGTCGTAGTCGGGTGCGTGGTGCACGGAGGCGGGCACGATGACCTGCACGTCGTCGATACCTGCGGCCTTGGCGAATCCGGCCTCCCACGCGGTGGTCGCCACCACGGTCGGATGGTGTTCGGCGTCGTGTTTGTCGTCGGTGCCGGAACAGCCGCTCAACAGCACACCTACGCTGAGCGCGAGAGCGGCGGCCGATACGCGGCCATTGGTCAGTGCACGGAAGCGTGCCATGAGGTGTTTCTCCGTTCGGGAATGAGATGAGCCGCAAGAGCGGCTGCCCCCGCGGCGAGGACCAGAACCGGTCCGGGTGGCAGGTCGAGAGCCAGCGCCACCAGGAAACCGATCAGGTTGACAGTGATGCCGATGCCGATGGCCCAGCAGATGATCGCGGTGAGCGAATGTCCCAGTCGGCGCGCGGCCAGTGCCGGGAGCAGGGTGAGCGCATCGACCAGCAGCGCTCCGGTGAGCCGAATTCCGCCGGCCACCGCGACCGCAACCAGCACCAGCAACACGAGGGTGAGCCCCCGCACCGGCACACCAGAGACCAGCGCGAGCTCCCGATCGTGCAGCAGCAGTGCCAAATCGCGACGCCGCCACCAGAACAGTGCTGGCACAACCACGGCCAGCGCCGCGAGCACCAGCACGTCCTGCACCCGCACTGCGAGA
The DNA here is from genome assembly GCF_045208035.1 of Nocardia sp. NBC_01009. Lineage (NCBI taxonomy): Bacteria > Bacillati > Actinomycetota > Actinomycetes > Mycobacteriales > Nocardiaceae > Nocardia > Nocardia sp. NBC_01009. The sequence goes on from NZ_CP108695.1 coordinate 4,508,662, forward strand.
ATGGAACCCCACAGCAGCGAGAACGCCGCCGACGCATTCACCCCGGCAATGGAGAGCACCAGCAGCGCCGCCGCGATTGCCAGACTCATCAGCAAACCCATTGCCCCGGACAGGCTTTCCGGCGTGCGGGCCAACGGGCTGATCCCCGCCCCTGCCACCGCACACGCGACAAGCCCGCACAGCGCCGGATCCAGGCCGGTCAGCATGCCGATCGCGGCGCCGAGCAGCGCGACATGCATCATCGCGAACCGCACCGGAATGATGTCGAGCCCGACGATCACCACCCCGATCACCGGTAGTCCGACCGACCCGACCAGCAACGCAACACCAGCGCGCTGCACCGACGCCATCCCGAGGAGGTCGGCCAGTTGAGCGGGTCCGTTCACGACACCTCCCGCAACCGGCCCGCGGCCATTTCGAGCACCCGGTCGCAGCGCCGCGCCAATGCCCTGTCGTGCGTGACGACCACGAGCGTCACCGGAAGTTCGGCAAGAACGTCCGCGGCTTCCTCTTGTCCGGCGAAATCCAGTGCGGCCGTTGGTTCGTCGGCGAGCACGACACCTGCGCCCGTCGCCACACAACCGACCGCGCGAGACAGGTGCATGCGTTGCAATTGTCCGCCCGAGAGCGTGTCGAGGGGACGGCCTATGAGGGCACCGACCCCGAGGCGGTCGGCCATGGCTTCGGCCGCACCGCAGCTGCCCGAGCTGGCCAGCAATTCACCTGCCAGCAAAGGGAAACGGCCCGCGGCAGGCCGTTGTGGGATCCACGCGCAGGCCCGCCGCCGCCACGTCTGCTCGGCGGCGCTGTGCCCGCCGCGCCCGCCGACCATGACCTCGCCCCGAACCACCGCGTGCAGTCCGAGCACCGCGCGCAACAATGTCGTTTTGCCCGAACCGTTGGTGCCCGTCAAGGCAACCCGCTGCCCGGCAGGGACATCGAGATCGATATCGCTGACGACTTCGACACGGCCGTGGCGGCAGGACACGCCCTTCAATCGCAGGTCCAACCCGCCCATCACACCACCTCCGTCAAGATCTCCGCGCCCGGCGCGTGCCGCGATTGCGCCCGCGGCAGTAGTCGGACCTGCGCGCCGATCGGTTCCACGACAGCGCCTTCAGGGCATACAGCGGGCTCGTCCACCGCCAGCCACAGGGTGATCAGGGTTTCCCGAGCCCGCGCGACTCTGGAGCGGATCGTGCCCACCGGGCACCCCACCGTCTGTGCCGCCTCTGCGTAGGACAGGCCGAGCACCTGGGTGAGGACGAAAGCCTCGCGCCGCTGCTCGGGCAGGCCGCGCAGCAGATCGGCGATCACCATTTCCTCCGGGAAATCGGGTATTTCGTGATCGCGGCGCTGATCGAGGGCCAATTGCCAGTCGTCGAGTTGCGCGGTCTTCGGCCGGGCCGCCGCGCTGCGGAATCGGTCGACGACCACCCGCCTTGCGATGGACAACAGCCAGGTTCTCGCGGTGGATCGGCCCGCGAACCTGGGCAGACTGCCGATGGCGCGCAGGAAGGTTTCCTGGGTGAGGTCGTCTGCGGACTGGATATCGGTGAGGTGCGCGACGAATCGCCACACGTCACGTTGGGTCGAGCGGATGAATTCCTCCAAGGCGCGACGATCACCGTTGCCGGCCGCCAGCGCCAGCGCCGTCAGCTGTTCGTCGGACATGACCGGCTCCCATTTCGGTATCTCCGACCGGCGACGAGGAACAAGGAACTACCGCTATGTCGCAGCGGTGAGGGCATCGAATGCATTTCACAGAATCTCGGTTCGGCGACGCCACACGATGCGGCGTCGAAAAGACCGGCCGCACACTATGCCTCGGCGCACCAACGGGTGCACGGGCGAAGGACGGCCGCTGACCGGGAAGGCGCGCCATAGCCACCGCCCGGGTCGGGCGAGGAGGATACGGCGGCTGCGTCCGCCACTCGTGTCCGCGGGACCGATAGTGCGCCGACCGGATTGTCGGCCGCTGGACCCCACGTCACTGCGCCGGAACCATTCCGGCTGCTCGCGACGAACTCTCAGACCAAGACCATCCCGACGGGCGGCCCGCGCCGGGCCATCTCATAACGCAATAAGACACTGCGCGGCGGCGCACCCCGGTCGACGGCGATCGGAACGCCGGACCCCGCGTCTGCCACGGCCGTATGTACGAGCATCAGCAGCAGCGGCGCGAGCATCCGCGCGTACAGCGCGGCCAACAGCGCGAACAATGCTCTCTCGCCCAACCACAACCACACCGCGCAGACGAGCGCGGCGACGCCGTGCGCGGCCATCATGATCAGCGAATCAGTCTGTGCACCGGCAAGTTCGGATGTGACGGCGTGCGATGCGCCGTGACCCCCCGATACCGCGGGAACCCCGAACCACAGATGTAGTGCCACCTGCATCACCAGTAGCCCACCGCCGATGGCGACAATCCCGCGCTGCCGATCGGCCGCCGCCCACGCCACCGAGCCGGTAGCAGCGAACGCGAGAATCAGCGCGGAAGCCGACACACCATGCCCCGACACCTCGGCGTGCCCGACCGCCGACAGCAGCACGCCGATCGCCGCGAACATCGCGGCACGCGTCGCCCGCGTAATCGGGGATGCGGGCGAATGATTCATAGCACCGCCCATATTCCCATCCTCCCGGCGGTTCAGCGTCGGGAGGGCCGCGATCGGCTCACCAGATGGCGTGTGACGGTGGTGGGCCCGAGGCCATCACCCGGATGAACGGTTGATCGGCGGTGCGTTCGGCGTAGTCGGGTGGTCTGTCACAAGTCGGGAATCCAGTTGCCGTGGAGTCCCAGCGGCACGCGGGTGGGCAGGTGGATGCGGGCGACCGGATCACCGGTGAAGTCTTGCGCGGCAAGGATGACGAGGTCGGAAGCAGCGCGATCGGGGTCGTGGACGTAGGCCATGGTGTAGCCGTCGTCTTCTGCACTCGAGTCGGCGGCGGGAACGAAGACGGTCTCGCCGACGGCACCGTCGCGACCGAATTCGTGTGCTTCGGTGGTGCCGTCGCGTAGATCATGTTTGAGCAGTGCGTTGCTGAATCCCTCGTCCGGACGGTCGGCATCGATCGTGCTCGGAGTGGCGTAGAGCTCGGTCACCGCGGAATACCCGTACCGATACGGGTGTCCGGCGAAGCGGCCGTTCATGCGCGGGAAATCTTGTGGGCGGTCGTGCAGAAGGTCCTGGCGCACTTTCCCGATCGCCAGGTCGACGGTCCAGCGTTCCAGCACTGGACGGCTACCGCCGATATTGGTCAGCTCGTACTCGTTCGGATGCACGATCACGTCGACGACGATCGACCCGTCGTCCTCGAAGGCGTTGAGGGTGTGACCGACACTGCCAGGTGCCAGCTCGAGCCAGCGAACAGCACCACCGGAACGGCGCAGCACGCCGATCCGGGACCCGAGTGCCGGGTTCCAGGCGAAGGGCACGCCGGTTCCGATTCTGTCCATCGTGAAGACCAAGGGTGATTCGTAGATGAGCACATAGTTTTCGGTGAGCGCGAAGTCGTGCATATACGGCATGGACGGGGTCGAAATGTTGGTCACCTGCTGGACCTCGCCGGTGCGGCCGATCTCGATGTGCTGCACGAAGTCCGCGCCGTAACGGAACGTCAGTGCGTGCAGTAGTCCGGTGCTCGGCTCGTATTTGCTGTGGGCGTTGGCGGCGAAGCCTTCCGGAGTGGCGCCCAGGTGGGAGGGGCCGACGGTGTCGAGCTCGTAGGTGAGTTCATACGGGCGGATGCCGCCCTCGAGGAGGGCATAGGTGCGAGCGCCGTGGCCGGCGACCTGGACGTTGGGTGCGAAATCCAGCTGATCGTCCACGGGTATGCCGCGGCGCGGCTCGCCGAGCCGGTCGGCTACCGAAGTCGAACGCACCCAACGGTTTCGATACCACTCGGCGCGGCCATCACGCAGCCGCACCCCGTGGACCATGCCTTCGCCCAGCGTCCAAATGTGGGCCGAAGCGTCTTCGAGGCCGAGCGGATTCGGGCCGATGCGGAGGTACCGGCCGTTCAGTTCCGGTGGTATTCGACCGGTCACCGGCAGGTCGTGGACCGTGACCTCTTCGGTCACGGGCGCGAAATTGCCTCGGACATAACGGTTGTCGGTCATGGGACCCCTTCGGTCGGTCGGATCGGTACGGCCTCGACAGTACATATGTTCTATACATTTGTATAGAACATATGTTTGTGACGTTTGTGTGAAACGCTCGTCATAGGGGCGGCTAGGATTGCGGGATGGGACACCGCGAGGATCTGCTGGAGGGCGCCAAGCGCTGCCTCATCGAGCGTGGCTACGCTCGCACAACGGCCCGCGATATCGTGGCGGCCTCCGGTGCCAACCTTGCCTCGATCGGCTACCACTTCGGTTCGAAGGAAGCCCTGCTCAACATTGCGATGCTGGCGATGTCCGGCGATGCGATGGAGGAGATTCGGCAGCTCGTACCGGCCGATGCCGCACCCGCCCAACGGATTCGTCTCATCTGGGACGCGCTGATCGAATCCTTCGCCGACAATCGCGCAATGTGGACCGCGAACCTGGAGTTGGCTGTGCAGGCCATCCGTTCCGACGACCTGCGTGCTCAGTTGTCCGATGGCCAGGAGTCTGCCCGCGAGACGCTCGGCGGCTTTGTGTCACGTGCCGGTGCTGACACTCGCGAAGCGGGTTCGGTGGAACTCGCCTTGATCACCGGGGTGATGGTCCAGCATCTCGTCGATCCGTCGCGTGCGCCCGACGCGGAACAAGTGCTACGCGGACTACGCGCCATCGTGGCCGCCGGTGACGAGAAAGCGTGAACGCCGGGAGTAGCGCCCGAGTTCGGAAACGAATGGATGCAAGCTCTCGTTCGGTCTGCTCGACGGCAGTGAATCTACTATCTGACTACGTGAGTATTAGCCGCCGGTGCTTCGTCGGCTCGTGCCAGATCGGTCGATGGGAACGGACGCCCGAAAAGAGAAGTCGATGAACGCGATTGGGCTTTCAACCCGGGTTCGGACCGTCCCGTGCCGTCGTGGCGCTCGGCGAGCCTGTGCGACGAAGGGAATCTGATCTAACCGCAACCGGCACGAACACCATTGCAGGACTGCGGTGTTCGTGCCGGTCACGATCTGGTCCGCCACTCGTCGAGTCGGGTGGCGGCAATGCATCAGGCCAGGGCTGCCGGCTCTGAGCCGGGGGCCGGTTGCGGGTCTACGGCGCCGATGACTGCGCCGACGCCCGCGCCGGCCACCGCTCCGACGGCCGCGCCGATTGCAATGAAGGGCGCCGCTACCATTGCGTAGCCTATCGCAGCACCTATTACTGGTACGACGAAGAGGCCTGCCGGCGCGAACGGCAGCCCGGCGACGGCGCCCGCGAGTGCACCGATGATCGCACCGCTGAAGGCGATCGGACTGGCGATCATGGAGCCGGCGCTGGCTCCGACCGCAGTGCCGACCGCGGTACTCCCGATAACGTGCCCAGCGATTCGATCAGAATGCGCAGGCTCGATTCCCGACGAAGTGAGGCCCTGCGCCAAGGCGGCTTGCGTGCCCGCGGCCGCATCGTTGATCTGCTGACCTTGCTCGGAATTCAGCCACTCGGGTCGGTCGATCTCGACGTCGCCGATACGGATGCGGTTGTTCAATGCCTCGGCCGGTGCCACCGGCTGAGCGGGAGCGGTGCCATCCGGCGCAGGTGGCGCCGCCGGATCGACGGTATCGGCAACGGGTGTCGCGACGAGTGCGCTCGTGCCGGGGGCAGCGAACGACCCTGTGGCGAACGCGAGGGGATCACCGATGGTCGCCTGTCCGTACGGCGTCTGCACGATCGCCGCACCGGCGGGCGATTGCCGATCGGCGCTGGCGGGAGCCGCGCCGATCACGGCGAGGGACAGGGGAAGTGCGCCGACGACGAAGAACGAAGCCGCGCGGGCAGCGAACGGACGGAGCGGAGTCCGGTGATGATGTAAGCCCATGAATCTCCTCATTCTGGCTAGCGATTGGTTTCTATCGCATTCGTAGCCAGGGGTCGTCCGGATCTGTATCGAAGGACCGGAAGATATTTGCGGCCGGTCGACCTGCCCCGATCGGCGACCGAGGCCGCCGATCCACCCGTGCCTCAGCGGGGGAGCATGGCCTCGACCAGTCCGCGGGCGCGGGTGTTCGGTCCGGTCGCACCGAAGGCTGCACGGCGGCTTGAACGCCCTCCATCACGAGCATGAGTTGGTTCGCCGGCGTCGCGGGCTCGGTGGCGGAAACCATCTCGGCGAATCCGCTTGCCAGAAGCCCGAATCGGTCCCGCACCCACGGGTAGTGACGTCCAATTGCTTTGCTATGTCGAGCGCCTAGCGGGTGCTGCGGCACGAGGCCCTCTCAATCGACCAGTCCCCGTCGAACCAGGAGTGGCTCGATCTCCGGTGCGCGGCCCCGGAAGGACACGAATGCCTCGAGCGGGTCGACCGACCCGCCGCGGGAGAGCAGTTCGCGACGGAACGCCTCGCCTTTGTCTCGGGTCGAGGCGGCACCGTCGTTGAACCACTCGACGGTGTCCGCGTCGAGCACTTCGCTCCAGATGTAGGAGTAGTAGCCTGCCGCGTAACCGCCCGAGAAGATGTGTGCGAAGTAGCCTGTCCGGTATCGCGGTGGGATCGTCTCCATTGCGAGGCCCGCTTTGCGGAGCGCTTCCTCCTCGAAGGTTTCGGCGTCCACGCCCGCCAGCGCATCGGGTCCGGGCGCGCGGTGCCATGTCCAGTCCAGCAGTGCCGCGCCGAGATACTCGACGGTGCGGAAGCCTTCGCCGAATCGTTCTGCCGCCGCCATGCGTTCGACGAGTTCGGTGGGCATCGGTTCGCCGGTGTCGATGTGCTTGGCATAGTTGGCCAGTATTTCCGGGCGAGCCATCCACATTTCGTTCACTTGTGACGGGAACTCCACGAAGTCGCGCGGTACTTCGGTGCCGGAGAAGAACGGGTAGTGCACGTCGGAGAACAGTCCGTGCAGTGCGTGGCCGAACTCGTGGAAGAGGGTCCTGACGTTGTCCCAGGTGAGCAGCGCGGGCTCGCCCGCGGGTGGTTTCACGATGTTGAGGTTGTTGACCACCACCGGCTGTGTTCCCAGGAGCCGAGATTGGCTGACGAGTTCGTTCATCCAGGCTCCGCCGCGCTTGGACGGCCGGGCGAAGAAGTCGCCGAGGAACAGGCCGAGTGCGGTGCCGTCCGCGTCGAATACCTCGAAGACTCGGACCTCCGGGCGGTAGCCGATCAAATCCGTGCGTTCGCGCAGGGTGATCCCGTAGACCTGCTCGGCGGCGAAGAACACACCGTCGCGCAACACCCGATCGAGCTCGAAGTAGGGGCGCAGCGCCTCGGCGTCCACCGAGAACCGTTCGGCCCGAACCTTTTCCGACCAGAACTGCCAGTCCCATGAGCGCAGTTCGGGTTCGGCACCCCGGGCCAGCATCGCGGTCACCAACTCGCCCGCCTCCCGCTCCGCGTTGACCACCGCGGGCGGAACCAACCGGCCCAGCATCTCCTCGACCGCCTCGGGGGTCTTCGCGGTCTGGTCCTCGACCGCATACGCCGCGTGGTCGGAGTAGCCGAGCAGTGCCGCGCGCTCGGCCCGCAGGGCGGCGATCCGGACGGCGACGCGGCCGTTGCTGCCGTCCTCGCCGACACCGCGACCCAGCGAGGCCGTCATCACCCGCTGCCGCACGTCCCGGTCGGCCAGTTCGGCGAGCACCGATTGGTTGGAGAAGTTCTGCAGGCTCAACGCCCACGCCCCCTCGCGTCCGAGTGAACGGGCGTTCTCGGCCGCGGCGGCCACCGCCACAGGCCCGAGCCCGGCCAATTCTTCCGCGGTCTCGACGACCAGCGCCGCTGCATTGGTGGCGGCCAAGTTGTTCTGCCCGAATTCGGTTGCCGCCGCAGCAAGTTCGGCGTTGAGCTCACGCAAACGGACCTGTCCCGCGGCATCCAGTCGGGCGCCCGCCCGGACGAACCGGATGTGGTACTGCTCGAGCAGCCGCAGTTCCTCGGCGTCAAGGCCGAGTTCGTCGCGCCGTCGATACAGCGATTCGATCCGGGCGAAGAGCGCGGGGTCGAGATAGATGGCGTCGCGGTGCGCGGCCAGCTTCGGAGACATCTCGGCCTCGATCGTGTCGGTGCCCGCGCTGGAGTCCGAGCTTGCGATATTGAAGAAGACGTTGGCCACCCTGGTGAGCAATTCCCCCGAACGCTCCAGCGCAACCACGGTATCGACGAACGTGGGCTCCGCATCGAGGGACGTGATGGCGGCGATCTCGGCCAGTTGCTCCACCATGCCGCACTCGAACGCAGGCAGGTAGTGCTCCTCGCCGATCTCGGCGAACGGAGGCAACTGGTAGGGAAGCGTGCTGCGCTCGAAGAACGGATTGCTCATCATAGTGGAAACCTTATGCCGGGACAGCGTGGGCTCGTCAGGGGTTCACCTCCCCACACCGCCCGTGGCTGACCGGGCCTCGTACGGGCTATTGAACAGCGGTCAGTAAGTGCATAGTGTCGGATCATGGACTTCGCAGCATCGCCGCGCGCGGCCGAGTATCACGGCAAGGTGGCCGACTTCATCGCCAAGGAGATCGAGCCGGTCGAGGAGCAGTATCTGCGGACGTTGCGGGAGTTGGACAACCCGTGGGTGGTCCTTCCTGTTATCGAGGAGCTGAAGACCAAGGCGCGCGAACAGGGTCTCTGGAACTTTTTCCTGCCCAAGACGTACTCCGAGGCGACCGGACAGGGCGCGGGGCTCAGCAATGTGGAGTACGCGCCGCTGGCCGAGTTGATGGGACGCCATCTCATCGCCCCGGAAGTCTTCAACTGCAATGCGCCCGACACCGGCAACGCCGAGGTGCTGGTGCACTATGGTAGCGAGGCCCAGCAGCGTGAGTGGCTGGATCCGCTGCTGGCGGGGGAGATCCGGTCCGCGTTCTGTATGACCGAGCCGGAGGTAGCCTCCTCCGACGCCACCAACATGGCTGCCACCGCGGTCCCGGACGGCGGCGACATCATCATCAACGGCCATAAATGGTTCTCCACCGGCATCGGCCATCCGAACTGCAAGTTCGTGATCTTCATGGGCCTGACCGACCCCGAGGCGCACCGGCATGCCAGGCACTCCATGGTGATCGTGCCGGTCGGCACACCGGGCATGAAAATCGAGCGGATGCTCGAGGTGTTCGGCTACCACGACGAGCCCTACGGACACGGCGAGGTCGGTTTCGATAATGTGCGCGTGCCGCGTGAGAACGTGATCGCCGGTCTCGGAAAGGGTTTCGAGATCGCGCAGGGCCGCCTCGGCCCCGGGCGTATCCACCACTGCATGCGTACCATCGGGCTCGCCGAACGTGCACTGGAGATCGGCATCCGGCGCGCTATGGAGCGCACTGCGTTCGGCAAGCCCCTGGTCAACCTCGGCGGAAATCGGGAACGGATCGCCCGCGCGCGGATCGCGATCAATCAGGCGCGACTGCAGGTCCTGCACACCGCCTGGCTGCTGGACACCGAGGGCGCTTTCGGTGCGCTTTCGGAGCTTTCGCAGATCAAGGCGTCGGTGCCGAGCATGGCCTACGAGGTGATCGACATGGCGATCCAATTGCACGGTGCCGGCGGCCTGACCAACGACTTCCCACTGGCCGGAGCACTCGCGGGCGCACGGTCGCTGCGGCTGGCAGATGGGCCGGACGAGGTGCACCTCGGCGTCGTCTCGCGGATCGAGCTCGCGAAGTACAAGACGCTCGACCGATGAAAGAGGAGCTCATCGACACCGCGGGCGCGGTCCGCGACGAGGACGCCTTCGATGTCGCGGCCGTGCACGACTGGCTCTCGAAGCAAGTGACTGGGTTGGTCGGAACTCCGATCGTGCGCCAATTCCCCGGTGGCGCATCGAATTTGACCTACCAACTGTCCTACCCGCACCGGGAGCTGATCCTGCGCAGGCCGCCGGGTGGGCATCGCGCGGCATCGGCGCACGATATGCACCGCGAGTTCCGCGTGCAGAGTGGTCTGAAGCCGGTGTTCCCGTATGTACCGACGATGGTGGCGTTCTGTGCCGACGAGTCGGTGATCGGCTCGGACTTCTATGTGATGGAAAAGCTCGAGGGCTTCATCCTGCGCCGCGACATCCCCGCCGAACTCGAACTCGGGCCTGCTGCGTTGCGCGGCTTGTGTATCGACATGATCGACAAACTGATCGAGCTGCACCAGGTGGACGTCGAGGCCGTCGGGCTGACCGACCTCGGCAAGGGCTCCGGGTATGTGCGCAGGCAGATCGAGGGCTGGTCGGATCGCTACCGCAAGGCGCGCACCGAGAACGTGCCCGACTTCGAAGAGGTCATGGCTTGGTTGTCCGCCAATCAGCCCGACGATGTAGGAATCTGCCTGATCCACAACGACTATCGGTTCGACAACATCGTCTTCGATGACGATCTGGATGTGCTCGGCATCCTGGATTGGGAGATGGCCACCCTCGGCGACCCGCTGATGGAGCTGGGCGCCACGCTGACCTACTGGGTGCAAGCCGATGACGACGACTTCATCCAGCAACTCCGACGCCAGCCGACCCATGTGCCCGGCATGCTGACCCGAGCCGAGATCATCGACTACTACTCGCGCGCAACCGGTCTGCCGGTGGACAATTGGACCTTCTACGAGGTGTACGGCATCTTCCGGCTTGCGGGCATCATCCAACAGCTATACCGGCGCTTCCACGACGGCGGCACCCACAACCCGGTGTTCAAGGACTACTGGATGTTCGTCGGTTACTTGGAGTGGCGCTGCAAAGAGGCCATGGGTGCATGAGTTCGAGGCGCACCCACCGTGGGCTCGGCCCGCAGGATTCCGGCCGAGGCGGCGGCAATCAGGCAGAACGCCACCGGTAGGAAGAAAGCAAGTCCGAGCGGCACGAAGTGCGTCAGAGGACCGATGACGGCGGGCCCTGCCAGCACGCCGAGGTAGCCGAGGCCGGCTACCCGGGCGACATTGGCGCCGGCAGCATTTCGGTCGGCATGGCCTGCCGCGCTGAAGAGTTGGGGAATGCAGCCGGACAGTCCGGCGCTGAACACCGTCCATCCGGCCAGGGTCAGCGCAATCCACGGCGACAGTGCCACCGCGGCGAGGCCGAGCGCGGCCACGGATGCGCCGGCCCGCAAGACGGCCGTCGGTCCGAAGCGCGCGGCGACTCGGTCGGCGAGCATCCTGCCGACGGTCATCGCGGTCGCGAACGCGCCGTAGGCAAGGGCGGCGGTGGCGGCGGGTGCCGCCAGGGCATCTCGGAGATGCAGCGCGCTCCAGTCGTTGGCCACGCCTGCATGCGGTGAATGCACTGACTGCGGCACCGATGTTGACCCTGTTGGTGCCCGGAGGCAAGCCACGGCCGGGAGAACTGGCGATGACCGGCCCGCTGGCTCTCGCGTCGTTGGCGGCGTTGCGTTTCGACACCGCCGTTCTCGGCTGCTGCGGCCTGACCGCCGCCGACGGCCTGACCGCCTACGACCTCGACGATGCGGCCGTCAAGCGCGCCGCCATCGCTTCGTCGCGTCGCGTTATTGCCGTTGCCGAATCCACCAAACTCTCCCGAACCGCCCTCGCTTTCGTCGCCCCGGCCTCCGCCCTGCACGCGGTGGTCACCGATGAGTCGGCAGACGCCGCCGAGACCGCAGCGCTGACCGACGCGGGCGTCATTGTCCGAAAGGTGTGAGGGTCGCACCGTGCATGCGGTATTACTCGCTGCTTGTCCACCCGCCCGGCCTGAAACCGCGTGTGCCTGGACGGAGCGACTCCCGGCATGGTGTTGTGTCGGCCTTCGCTCGGCCTGTCCGAGCCGCGGGTGGGGGCCTGCGCGGTGGTACCGATCAGGCGGCTGTCTCGCCTCCATGCGGTCTGATGTGGACGGTCTGATGTGGGCGTTGAACAGATCCTGTCGAGGCTGCGTCCCACTAGGGTGAACGGCATGGTCGAATCGACGAGAATCGTGCTTGCGTCCCGTCCGGTGGGTGCACCGACCCCGGCGAACTTTCGTACCGAGACGGTGGAACTGCCGGCCCCGCGCGAGGGCGAGGTCCTGTTGCGGACGCTGTACTTGTCGCTTGATCCGTACATGCGTGGGCGGATGAGTGCGGCGAAGTCCTATGCGCCGCCGGTCGAGGTGGGCGGGGTGATGGTTGGCGGCACGGTCGCCGAGGTCATCGAGTCGTGCGATCCCGCGCTCGCGAAAGGTGATGTGGTGCTGGCCTATTCGGGCTGGCAGTCCCATGATGTCGCGCTGGCGGGCAGCGTACGCAGGCTGGATCCGGACGCAGTGCCGGTCTCGACGGCGCTCGGCGTGCTGGGGATGCCGGGATTCACGGCGTATTCGGGGTTGTTGAAGATCGGTCAGCCGAGGCCGGGGGAGACGGTGGTGGTCGCCGCCGCGAGCGGGCCGGTCGGGTCGGCGGTCGGTCAGATCGCCCGGATCAAGGGCGCGCGGGTGGTGGGGATAGCCGGTGGGCCGCAGAAGTGTGCGTATGTGCGCGACGAGCTCGGCTTCGATGCCGCCATCGACCACCGAGCGCCGGACTTCGTGGAGCAACTACAGGCAGCCGTGCCGGACGGCATCGATGTCTACTTCGAAAATGTCGGGGGTGCAGTCGCCGATGCGGTCTTTCCCCTGCTGAATACCTATGCGCGCGTGCCGGTCTGCGGTCTCATCGCCAACTACAACGCGTCCGGTGTGCCGGAAGGGCCGGATCGACTGCCCGGCTTCTACGGCCGAATTCTGACCAAGAGCCTCACCGTTCGCGGATTCATCCAGAGCGAGTTCGTGAAGGAGATGTTCAAAGATTTTCTTCGCGACATGTCCGGCTGGATCGCCGAGGGTCGGGTCCGCTATCGCGAGGACTTGGTCGACGGCCTCGAGCATGCTCCTGAAGCGTTCATCGGCATGCTCGAGGGCCGCAACTTCGGCAAGGTCGTGGTGCGAGTCGGGTAGCGGCTACACCGGCGCGGGCGACAGTGCGATCTTCGCGCTCCGTCCAGGGGTTTCGCTGGCCGCCGCCGCATCGGCCGCGGCTTCCAACGGATACACGGCCTCGACGTCCAGGCGCAAAGCGCCGCCTGCCGCCATCCCGACCAATTCGCCGATCAGTCGGCGCATATCGTCCGCGCTGGTGTTCTCGGCCCGCTTGGAACCCCAAAAGCCCTTGACCACAGCCTGTTTGAAGATCATCGCGCCCGGATTGATGATCAGCGGCTGTCCGGACAGCGCACCGAAGGAGATCAGCTCACCGTTCGGCGCGAGCAGCGACAACAGTGCGTCGGCCGCGCGTCCGCCGACCTGGTCCACCGCGCGGACAATCGGTGCGCCCGACGTGGATTCGGCGGCACGCTCGGCCCAATCATCGGTCTCGGTGTCGACTATCGGATCGAAACCCAACTCCTGCAACGCCTGCACCGACGCGGGCCCCCGCACCAGATTCAGCACGTGGATGCCCCGTTGTCGCGCAAGCACATTCACCAGACGGCCGACCGCGCCGTTGGCGGCATTGACAGCAATCCAATCGCCGGGCGATACCTGCAGATCTTCCAGCAGCATCAACGCGCTGAGCGGCATCGCCAGCAGCTGTGCGGCGGTTTCGTCGGAGACGGTATCGGGCAGCGGGACCACCTGTGTGGCCCTGGCGACGAAGAACTCGGCCCATGCCGCGTGAATGCCGGAAACGCTGACACGCTGACCGATTTCGAGACCGGTCACGCCTGGTCCGAGCGCGTTGATCCGGCCAACGGCTTCGGTGCCCGGTATCGCGGGCAGCGTCGGCTTGTAGCCGTACACCCCGCGCACGATAGCCAGATCGTGATTATGAATCGGTGCGAGGATCAGCTCGAGCCGCACTTCACCCGCGCCGGGTTCCGGTGTCGGCCGTTGTGCGGCGGTCAGCACATCTTTCGGTTCGCCGAACTGCTCGATGACTACGGCGCGCATGATCAGTCCTCCGCGACGACGACGGCAACGGCGATATTGCCCCGGGTCGCGTTGGAGTACGGGCACACCTGGTGGGCCTTGTCGGCCAGCGCCTGCGCCGCGTCGGTGGTCAGGTGTGGCAGCGAGATCTCGAGGGTGACCGCGAGCTCGAAGCCGCCCGCCTCGTTCGGGCCGATGCTCACCTTCGCGCCGACCGCGGAGTCGTCGACATTCGCGTTGGTCTGCTTGGCGACAAGGCGCAGTGCCGAGTGGAAGCAGGCCGCATAGCCCGCAGCGAACAGCTGTTCGGGATTGGTGCCCTCGCCGTTGCCGCCCATTTCCTTGGGGATCGACAGGTTCACATCGATCTTGCCGTCGGTGCTGCGGGCGTGCCCGTCGCGCCCGTCGCCGGTAGCGAGTGCCTCAGCGGTGTAGAGGGTCTTCATGCCTGTTCTCCTTCGATCGGAATGGGACAGCTCAGAGATGCGAAAGCAGCGAATCGGTCATGCGCCGCAGGATTTCGCGCAGTGTCGCGAGTTCGTCCATGGACAGGCCCGCGGCCTCGGCCATGCCGGCCGGGATCGCGACGGCCTCGGCCCGCAACGCGCGGCCACGCGTGGTCAGCTGGACATCGACGCGACGTTCGTCGACGGCAGACCGCCGCCGTGCCACCAACCCTGCCGCCTCCAGCCGCTTGAGCAGCGGTGACAGAGTTCCGGAGTCGAGGGCGAGTGCATCGCAGAGATCGCCGACGCTGCGGTCGTCGCGCTCCCACAGTGCCAGCATCACCAGGTACTGCGGGTAGGTCAGGCCCAGGCGTTCGAGCCGTGGGCGGTAGACCGCGGTCATCGCCCGTGACGCCGCGTACAGCGGAAAGCAGATCTGCTCGTCGAGGGTGAGGTGCTCGGTCATGTCCATAACGATAGTGGGCAATTAGGTTGTGCACAACCTATTAGGTGGTGCTTCGTGTCACAGCCACTACTCGTGGTCGGCAACTGCCAGGGAGGCGGTCATCGCCCCGCTTCCCCTGCCGAACTCGTCGGCCCTCGACCCGAATCGAGGGTGTCAGCCGGTGACGCGTGCGATCCATTCGACGAGATCTGCTTCGACCTCGTCGCGGTTGAGCTCGTTGAGGATCTCGTGCCGGGCGTCGGGATAAATGCGGTAGGTGAGGTCGGTCAGCCCTGCGTCCCGATAGCGTTGCACCGCAAGGTCGCTCAGCTTCAAGCCGGCATTGAGTGCATCGCGATCACCGACCATGATGTAGACCGGCAGGTCCGTGGGAATGTTTGTGGGATGGGCCAGGCGTTGCACCGCGTTGGCGGCCAGGCTCGCCATATTGGTGTCGTCGATGGCGAAACCGCACCACGGATCGGCGACATACGCGTCGACCCGGGCCTCGTCACGGCTGATCCAGTCGGCGTCGGTGCGGATCGGCTGGAACTCGGCGTTGAACAGGCCGAGCAGATCGCCGCCCGCGGCCGCGATACGGGCAAACAAGCCGTCCACCGCGGTGGCTCCGGAAAGGGCTACGCCGTCGAGCAATTCGGCGTCGTCGAGCAGGTACTGCTGAGCGGCCATGGCGCCGAGGCTGTGGGCGACGAGCACCAGTGGCGCCGCGGGATGCCGCGCGCGCAAAATCTTCGTCAGTTGCGCCATGTCGGCGACGAACATATTCCAGCCGTCCGGCCCGAGCTCGCCCGGCGTGCCGGAGATGGAGAGGCCGTGGCCGCGTTGGTCGGCGGCGTAGACCGCATAGCCGTGTCCGGTCAGCCTTTCGGCGAGGTGGGCATAGCGGGCTGCGTGTTCGCCCATGCCGTGCGCGATCTGGACGATCCCGCGTACCTGCGGCCGGTCGGGCGTCCAGCTGTGTACATGGATGGTCAGACCGTCCGCGCTGGTGTAGGTGAACATGTGTCGCTCCTGTCGTGCTGTGGTCGGACGCTCGATCACGCCGAAATCGTCGCATCGGCGGGGCCGGTGACCCCATGGGTGCGGGGACAAGGCCACCGTTGCCGGATTGTTCGTCGGGACAAACGCACCGGTTGTACGCTGCGGCTCGGCCCGCTGCTCGCGCTGCCACGTGAGGAGCGGACCAGGCTGCTCGAAACACTCGAACACTGGTATGCCGCAGGCGGTTCGGCCGCCGAAGCCGGCCGCCGCCTGTATGTGCACGCCAATACCGTTCGATATCGGATCCGCCGTGTCGAGGAGCTGACCGGGCGGTCGCTCGGCGACCCGCAGGCCGTGCTCGATCTTGGGGCCGCTGTACAGGCGCTCCCCGTGCTCAGCGGTTCCGCCGCGCCGCCGCCGGTCGGTTCCGCAGGTGCGTACGGCACGTGACGTCAGGGCTTGCGGCCGATACCGGCCCAGTACCAGGCGGATTCGGGGTCGACAGGTGTCTGCGCCAGCCCTGTGGGTAGGTGGCCGGTCAGTTCCGGTCGCCAGGTGACGACGGGAACCACGCCGGGTTCGATGAGCTCTGTTCCGGCGAACAGTCCCTCGGTTTCCGCGCCGCTGCGCGGGTGGAAGGTGATGCCCGCTTGTTGCGCGGAGTGCACCACACGGGCCATGGCGCGGGCATCGAAATCGGCGGTGGGGTGGGTGATGACGAGGTAGCTGCCGGAGGGGGCGGCGTCGAGCAGGGCGCTGATCACTTCGTGCGGGTCGTCGGTGTCGCGGAAATACATCATGATCGCGACCAGCATGATCGCGACCGGGCGGTCGAAGTCGAGGGTCTCGGTGCGGGCGGGATCGGCGAGGATGGATGTCGGGTCGTGCAGGTCCGCATGGATGAACGCGGTCTTACCCTCCTGTGTGCTCGACATCAGTGCTCTGGCGTGTGCGAGGACGATGGGGTCGTTGTCGACATAGACCACGCGTGCCGCGGGATCGAGTCGCTGCGCGACTTCGTGCGTATTGCCCGCGGTCGGGATGCCGGTGCCGATATCGAGGAACTGGTTGATGCCCGCCTCGCCGACGAGATAGCGCACTGCTCGGCCGAGAAAAGCCCGATTGGCACGGGCCATGCTGCAGATGGCGGGGATATGGGAGGCGATCGCGTCCCCGAGGGCTCGGTCGGCCGGATAATTGTCCTTGCCGCCGAGCCAGTAATCGTAGACGCGCGCCTCGTGTGCGACGCTCGTGTCGATCTTGGTCGGCAATCCGGCAATGGTCTGATCCTGGCTGTCCGGCATAACGATCTCCCTCCACGGAGCCGCCATCGTGCAGCGACTCCCTACCACGAAATTTTCCCGCTCAGGATATGCCTGGCGAACGCCCGGCAGGGGCAATTGCGCTGGACGGCCTCCGGATCCTGGGTGTCGCCGCAAGGGCGGTAAAGGGGCACGCTGCGCGGCGAGTCACAGTACAATCGGTGTGTCGCCCCAGCTAGGTGATCTTGATGAGGTTGAATTGATCAGGTCACGGAGTTTTCTTTCAGCAAACGAGCGGAAAGTGGGACACGACATGGCATCCGACTGCCGCGTCGACGGCCACAGATAGTGCCGCCGCGCCGGTGATCCGAGGCATTTCTCGGCGGCGCATCTCGTTTCGGAGTACCTCCGACTCTTCCTTCTGCAGCATCACCCCGGCATGCGATAGGAGCCTGAAAAGTGAGCATGATTCTCGCTGCGCTGCACGACACCGTTCTCGCAGAGGTCAGCAATCCGACACCGGAGGCGCCACCGATGGCGGAGAAGCTTTTGCAAATGGGTCGCTACTTCACCTGGATGATCCAACTGTCCGGCATCACCGCGATCACCTACGGCGGCGGCCGCTTCGCCTGGGAGAAGTGGAACGGCGGCAACCTGCAGTCGCCGAAGATGATCGCCAGCGCCATGGCGGGCGGTGCCGTCGCGACGAGTGCGGGCACGATCATGAATTCGGTGATCGGCTAGCCGAGCGAGACGCTGTCGACCACGCGCCGCGGCATTGCCGGCGCGTGGTCGAAACCTTTTCGCGGTGCGACAGGCCGGCAACGGCAAGAGCGGACGCTTGTTCAAATTACTTGCGACACAAGCATTTTCCTAGTCGGTGAATTTCGCGAATCTCGATACCGGCGTTGCTCAGGCGTCGCGGGAATCCTCGACAGCCACCAACTCGGAGGCCCGAACCGGGAAGGCCATAGCCTTGCCCACTCACCGGCTCGATGAGCACCCGCTTCGGGTCGCCATCGACGCCAACCGCTGCGAACTGGAACCTCAGCTGCTGCTGGCCGGTGGTGATGGCTACGGTTTCCGGCCGTGATCAGTACGCCTGTTCGGCGAGTGTTCTGGTGTGATCCTGGCTGTAGCGCAATCGATTTCGCGGCTGATTCGGTTCTCATGGGATTGCCGTCGTTGCATGAGTGGGCGTGGTGTTCAGTCCGTCGGCTGTGCCGGCTAGGCCGCGTCGGCCGACCCGGCCTGCCCGCCGCCGAACACCTCCTCGACGAGTCGCTGCGTCGCCTTCTGGAACGCCGCTGCCAGCGACATTGCGGCGTCGTCCACATAGTTCAGCGACGCGGTCAGGGTCTTGGCGCCGTCGGGCGTGCTGTACATCAGCGCCGCGTGGCCCGCGATGCCGCCGTTGTGGGAGATGACGGTGCCGCCGTTCGGGCCCGCGTCCTGCACGAACACCCCCAGGCCGTAACCGACCTTGGATTCCGGCGTGCACATCTCGGCCAGCAGCGGGGCCGGCAGCAGCTCGCCGCCCATCAGCGCGGAGATGAACGTGTGGAGATCGCGGGTAGTCGAGATCATGTCACCGCCGCTGGAGATCCAGGAAGGGTTCTGGCGGGTGACGTCGACCGTCTGCTGCTCACCGGCGTCCTCGTACCGGTAGTAGGCGTGGGCGTGCGGCTCGGGGAGCTCCGGCTGGGTGGTCGGTGCCACGGTGTCCGACAGTCCGAGCGGCCCCAGAATCAGCCGCTGCATCTCCTCGGCCAACGAGCGGCCGGTGACCTTCTCGATCAGCAGCCTGGCCAGCACGTAGTTGGTGTTGGAATAGCTCCAGTCCGTCCCCGGCTCGAACCGTGCCGGCTTGGACAACGCCAGCCGCACCAACTCCTCGGGCCGGTAGGTCTTGAACCGGTTGTCCACCCACTCCTTGCCCGACCAGACGATCCCCGCCGCGACCGTCCCGTCGGGGTAATACTCGCCGGTGAAGTTGAACACCCCGCTGGTGTGCTGTAGCAGCATCCGCACCGTGATCCGCTGGTCCAGCCCGAACTCGGGCAGGTAGTCGGCCGCTGGTGTGTCCAGTGCGATCTTGCCCTCGGCCACCAGTTGCAGGACCAGGGTCGCGGTGAAGGTCTTGGTGTTGCTGCCGATCCGGATGTGCCCGTTGGTCGGCGGCTTCTCGGTCTCGCCCAGCTCGCGCACCCCGGCGCTGCCGACCCACTCGCCCTGCTCATCGTGCACGCGCAGCGACACCCCGGCGAAACCGGAATCGACGATCTCCTGGATGGCCTTCTGCAGCTCCGGGCGATCCTGTGCGGCGGTTGGGGATTGCATTTTCATGGTTCCGTTTCTCTCTGGTGTCACGCTCGGGCGAACAGCTCGCCGAGCACCTCGGGGTCGATGGAAGCTGGGTGCGTTAGGCGGCGGTGGCGTGCCGGATGATGATGTTGCCGAAAGAGTTCCGTGCATCCACCCGCAGCATGGGGCTCGCCACTGATGTTGCCGTCGGCTATCTCCAGGTCGCACTGGCCGAGTTCGGTCGTGCCCGCGAGTCGGCCCACGCCGGCAATGGCTTTCGCGACGGACCACACGTTTCCGCGGAAATTCGGGCAGGCTTCGCTTCAGGGGCGGGTGCTCGGCGTACGCCAAACCGCAAGGGAGGCAAGCGCACTGAGCCCGGCGCCGAACCAGAGCACCGCCGTGAGCGCCACGCTGTCGGCGATGATCCCGCCGAACAACGCGCCCAACGCGATGGCCAGATTGAACATGGCGGTGTTCAGTGCGGTCGCGGCCTCGGTCGAGCCGGGCGCGGCCCGCAGAATCCAGGTCTGCACACCCACCGGGATGCCGCCGAAGGCTAGGCCCCACAGGATCAACAGGGTCAGACCCGTGATCGGCGTGCCGCCGACCAGGGCGACGAGCACCAGGACAACAGCAAGCGCGGCGCTGATCGTGATGAGGGCGGTGCGGATGTTGCGTCCAGCTGCCGCGCCGGTGATGAAGTTGCCTGCAATGCCCGCGACGCCGAAGGCGAGCAACACCAGACCGATCATCGTCTTGTCGATCCCGACCACAGACTGCAAGATCGGACTCACGAAGGTGAAGGCGGCGTAGTGTCCGCTCACCAGCAGGAAGGTGACGAGGACGCCGGCTCGGACGACGGGGTTGCGGAACTGTTCACCGAGGGTCCGTAGCTGCACCGGCTCCGTGGCAGGCATCTGCGGTAGCAACAACAGCAAGGCGACGATCACCACGAGACCGAGTCCGCCCAGGACCCCGAACGCTATCCGCCAGTCGGTGAGTTCACCGATCAGTGTCCCGGCCGGAATGCCGAGCACGTTGGCGGCGGTGGCCCCACCGAAGGCGATCGCGGTGGCTTGCGGGACAAACCTTTCCGGCACCATCCGGACCGCGATCCCGGCGGCCAGCGCCCAGAAGCCACCGATCGCGATCCCGACCAGGAACCGTGAGGCCAGCAGTACCCCGAAGTTCGGCGCCACGGCGGACAGCGCGTTGGCCGCGACCATCAGGGTGATGAGGCCGAGCAGGACAATGCGGCGGTCCAATCGCCCGATCGCCACCGGCAGCATCGGCGCGGTCGCCGAAGCGACCAGACCGGGCACAGTCACCATCAAGCCCGCGGTTCCCTCGGAGACGTCGAGCGAACCGCCGACCGAGGTCAGTAGGCCTACCGGCAACTGCTCCGAGGTCACCACCGAGAACGTCCCCAGCGCTACCGCGACGACACCGAACCATCGTCGCAGTGGCACCCGGTCGGATGCGGAAGCGACCGCCGTGGAGTCGGCAACGGTCATCATGTCAATCTCCTAACCAAGAACATGAACGTTAAGTAACTGAGCGCTAAGGGTTATTCCGCAATGCGGAACGCGCCACCGTCGACACGGATGGTCTGTCCGGAAACCCAGTCGGCGGCCGCGCTGGCCAGCCACCCGACCACCGAGGCGATGTCCTCCGGCTGACCGAGACGACCGCGTGCCGGTGGCGGCCAGAGCCCCGCCGAGTCTGTGCCGAGCACGAACGAGTCGGTGACGGGGCCGGGCGCGACTGCGTTCACTGTGATGTCCCGTGCCGCCAGCTCGTTGGCGCCCGCTTGCACCAGTCGTTCGACCGCCGCCTTCGATGCGGAGAACAATCCGAACCCCGCAGGCGCGCTGAGGTTCAGCGCGCTGGTCAGGGCCACGTACCGGCCGTGGTCGGCGAGATGATGGGCGGCGGCGCGCAAGGTATTGAACGCGCTGCGGACGTTGATGTCGATCAATCGGTCGAAATCGTCGTCGGTGCGGCTGCTCAGCAAGCCTCCCGCCGCCGCCCCGACCGCGTGGACCACGATGTCCAGTCGGCCATGACGGGAAACCACACCCTCGAACAGGGTGTCCACGTCGGCAGACCGAGTCGCATCAGAACGAATGGCCTCGGCGTTTACCCGGTAACGGTCGAGGGCCGCCAGCGTCCTGGCCGCGGCATGCTCGCCGTGGGCGTAGCTGATCACGGTGGCCGCACCGCGCATCGCCAGAAGTTCGGCACACGCCGCTCCCTGATTCCGGCTGCCACCGACAACCAAAGCGACCTTGCCTTCGAGGTCATGCGGCGAGGGTGCGGGAGTCATCGGGAACGTCGCTTTCTGGAGTCGGTGAAGTGCCTCCAGCTTGCTGTGCTCACCCCGATGAGCGGAAACAGAAGATCCCGGTATCTATCACCGATATTCTCTGTTGCCGTCCAGACCCATCGGTCGGCTACGGTAATCGCGTGATCGACCTGGATATCCGCCAGCTGCAATCGTTTTTGGTGGTTGCCCGCGAGCTGAACATCACCCGCGCGTCAGCTCGGCTGCACATCAGTCAGCAGACGCTGTCCACGCAAATCCAGCAGTTCGAACGAGCGATTGGCGTGACGCTCCTGGTCCGCACCTCACGGGGAGTGCTGCTCACACCCGCGGGTGTCGAACTCGAGCGCGGCGGCAACGTGGTGACAGCCGAACTCGGCGAGCTCATCGAGCGGGTGCGAGCCACGGATCGGGGCAGGCTCGGCCGCCTCCGGTTGGCCTGCTGCCCTTACGCGACCGCGCTGTTCGCGACCGAGGTCGCCGACGTGATGGAAGCGGCGGTTCCTGGGCTCGAAGTCGAGTTGACGACCGTGCGCACCCCGCCCGAAGAGCGGGAGTTGTTGATCTCCGGAGACGTCGACGCCGCATTCATGTGGCTACCGCTCGGCGATGCACGGTTCAACCACGCACCGGTGCGTAGCGATCCACGGGTCGTCGCCCTGCCACCTGGGCATCGGCTGGCCGACCGCGGCTCGGTGACGCTTGCGGAGCTGGCAGGTGAGCCGATCATCCGCCCGGACATCTTCCTGTCCGAGGAGAACCTCTGTCATTGGATCGCCGATCCTCGCCCGGACGGCTCCGCAGCGTTGCTCGGCCCGGTCGTGCCGAAGGTCGAGGACTGTCTGATGCTGGTCGCCCGCGGTAAAGGAGTCTGGCTGGCGCCGGAGCCCCTGAGTCGCTGGATCCCCGTGTCCTCCATCCGGTGGCTGCCTGTTGTCGATGCCCCGAACTCGGAGCTGGCGCTGGTCTGGAACGCTGACGCGCCGCATTCTTTGGTCGCCAGAATGATTGCCGAAGTCCGCAAGGTCACCGGGTGGCCTGAGGGATAATCGAGCACGGCGGCCGAGCTGACTAGCACCCGGTCGGCGTCGCGAGAACAGGTCTATCGGCTGGTGGCCGAGCTGCCGCAACCGCTCAGCAGTCGCTACGCCGCATTTCGAGCGACCTGCAAGCGCCCGCCAGCGCCGCATTTCGAGCGACGGCAAGCAGTCGCCATCGCCAGTGTTTGTCAATACCCTTTCGGCGCGCTCGGCAACGGTTCAGACTGAAGTTGCCGTCGCGTGTGTGCAGCGGCGAGTACTACCCCACCGGTAGCTACACCGACGGTCGGATGCACGCCGAAACCAGCGCCGATTCGTCAGAACACAGGTCTGCTTATGCATGAGCCATCCGCGCCATACGCTGTCACCGGCAGTACCGCGCCCGATGGCGCGTTCCCGCTGTCGGCCGCCCAGCGCGGTATCTGGTTCGCCCAGCACATCGCGGGCGACACTCCCATCTCGATCGCGCAATACGTCGAACTGATCGGCCCGCTCGATCTCGATACATTGGCCGACGCCGCCCGCCGGACCGGGCGCGAATTCGGCACCGGCTACCTCCGGCTGCTCGACGTCGACGGTCAGCCGTTCCAGTTCGTCGACACGACGCTCGATGATGACCTGGTCACCATCGATTTCCGCGGCAAATCCGACCCAGAGGCCGCCGCGCATGCCTGGATGCGCGCGGAGTATTCGGCGCCGCTGGATCTGTTGCGAGACCGGCTGGTCGCGGTGACCATGCTGCAACTCGCCGATGATCGCTGGTACTGGTACTCGCGCATGCACCACATCGTGCTGGACGGCATGGGCGCGCTAGCCCTGGTGCAACGCACCGGCGAGCTCTACAACGCGGCCGTCGAGGGTCGGGAGGCGACCGCCGGCAAGGCCGAACCATTGCAGAAGATTGTCGACGCCGATCTGGCCTACCGCAGCTCGGACCGCTTCGAAGCCGACCGCGAATATTGGCGCGACCATCTTGCTGGGATGGCCGACCCGGTGAATCTCGCGGGCCGCGATGCCGAGGTCGACGCGCATCCGAACCGTGTTTCGGGCGCGCTGCCCGCGACCACGGCAGAGTTGCTCGACACCGTCGCGAAGGCGGCCTCCTCGGGCGCCGCACCGACGGTCGTCGCCGCGTTCGGCGCCTATCTCGCCGCGATGACCGGTGCCCCCGAGGTGATCCTGAGCCTGCCTGTCTCGGCGCGCACGACGGCGTCGCTGCGCCGCTCCGGCGGCATGGTCGCCAATGTCGTCCCGCTCCGCCTTACCCTGGATCCGACCACCACGGTCGGTGACGTGATCCGGGCCGCACAGAGTGAACTGACCGGTGCGCTGCGGCGGCAGCGCTACCGGCAGGAGGATATCGTCCGCGATCTCGGCTGGGCGATGGATGAGGCCGCATCGTTCGGTCCGGCCGTGAACTTGATGATGGTGGACACCAGGATTCAGCTCGGCTCGGTCACCGGCCGACTGCACGTGCTGACCTCCGGGCTGATCGATGATCTGTTCGTCAACCTGTATCCCGGGGTGGGCGGTGAGAGCACCCATATCGATCTGCAGGGCAACGGAAACCTCTACAGCAACGCCGAATTGGCAGCGCACCACACCCGATTCCTCTTGTTCCTGCACCGTTTCCTCGCCGCCGGACCGGATGCGCCGCTCTCCACCGTGCAGGTTGTATCCGAGGACGAACGCATCCAGCTGGTACCGGCGCAGGGACCGGCGGGGGTAATCCCACGCACACTTCCCGAAATCCTCAGCGCCGGTGCGGCAATCAACCCGGGCGCCATGGCACTGCAGTGGGGCGATACCAGCCGCACATATCGCGAGCTCGACGAATATTCGAATCGGCTCGCCAGGGTACTGATCGCCGCGGGCGCCGGACCGGAACGGACCGTGGCGATTTCGATCCCGCGCTCGGCCGAGTCCGTGCTGGCAATGCTCGCGGTGGCGAAAACAGGTGCGGCATTCGTGCCGATCGACCCGACCTATCCCGCCGACCGGATCGAGTACATGGTGGGCGACAGCGGTGTCGTCATCGGCGTGACCGTGTCAGAGGCGCGAAAGTCTTTGCCGGAGTGGGTGAACTGGCTGCTCATCGACGACGAGACGATCGGCGGGACGATAGCCGCGCAGGAGTCGGCGCCGGTCACCGATGCCGACCGGCGCTCACCCATATACCTGGACCAAATCGCGTACATCATCTACACCTCTGGGTCGACGGGCCTGCCCAAGGGTGTGCTGGTGTCGCATCGAGGACTGGCGAACCTGGTCGCGAGTTCCGGCAGCGGGTTCGGTGTCGATGCCGATTCCGTTGTGGCACATGCTGTCTCGCCGAGCTTCGACATCTCCGTCGAGGAAATTCTCGTCACGCTCGCGGCGGGTGCGACGCTCGCTGTGGTGCCACCGGCGGCGTATGCAGGCGAGGAGCTGGCAGCGGTCCTGCGCGCACAGCAGGTCACCCATCTCAATGTGACGCCGACAGTCGTCGGCTCGCTCGACCCGGCAACACTGCCGGACCTGCGCACGATCGTCGTCGGCGGTGACGCGTGCCCGCCCGAGCTGGTGGCGAAATGGTCCGAGCGCACCCTGCTGAACGGCTACGGGCCCACCGAAACCACCGTCACCGTGACCTTGAGCGGTCCCATGACCCCTGGTGGTCCGGTCACGATCGGCAGCCTCGTCCGCGGCGTCAGCGCCGTCGTGCTCGACCCCTGGCTGCGCCCGGTCGCCACGGGTGCCGTCGGTGAGCTGTACCTCGCGGGCACCGGGGTAGCGCGCGGGTATCACCAGCGCAACGGGCTGACCGCAAGTCGATTCGTCGCGAACCCGTATGCGCCTGGTGCGCGGATGTACCGCACCGGCGATCTCGTGCGCTGGACCGCGAGCAATGAGCTGGAGTACCAGGGCCGCAGCGACTTCCAGGTGAAGGTGCGCGGCTTCCGCATCGAGCTCGGCGAAATCGACGCCGCCCTGCAACGACACCCGGACGTCGACTTCGCACTCACCATCGGCGCCGAAACCGGTACCGGTGTCACTGCGCTGGTGTCGTACGTACTGCCCAAGCCCGGGGCCGAGGTGCACCCGGAGGCACTCAAGGCGGCTGCCGGGGAAACACTTCCGGCCTATATGGTGCCCGCCGTCGTCATGATGCTGGACAGCATCCCGTTGACGCCCCTCGGCAAGGTGGATCGAAAGGCATTGCCCGCACCGGATTTCAGCGTCAGAACCATTCTGAGCAGGCCGCCGTCTACGCCGCGCGAAGCGGCGCTTGCCGCATTGTTCGCCGAGGTGCTCGGACTGGATGCGGTCGGCGTCGACGAGAGCTTCTTTGCGCTCGGCGGCGACAGCATTGTCTCCATCCAGTTGGTGGCCAGGGCGAAGGCCGCCGGGATTCGCATCAGCGCGCGGGATGTGTTCGAGCGCAAGACCGTTGCCGCACTGGCGGCGGTCGCCACCGAGGTGAAGACCCACGTGGTGCACGAACTGCCCGGTGGCGGTATCGGTTCCGTAGAGTTGACGCCCGCGGCGCACGCGATATTGGACCAGGGCGATACCTGGCGTCGGCTCGGCCGTGCGGCGTTGATCGCGCTGCCCACGGGCTTCGAGCGGGCTCGGCTCGGCGCTGCCGTGCAGGCATTGATCGATCACCACGATCTGCTGCGCTCCTCGCTGCGTCGCGCGGAGCTTGGCTGGGAATGGGTTGTCGCCGAACATGGTTCGGTCAAGGCCGATACCCTGATGCACGCGGTGTCGGTAGGTTCCGAAGACGTGGACGCGATCTGTGCACGGGAACTGCGGCGCGCCCGCGACCTGCTCGACCCGGAGAACGGTGTCGTCGCGCGCTTCGTACTGATCGAACGGGAGGACGCCGATCCACTGTGCTGGCTTGTGCTGCACCAGTCGGTGATCGATGACGCCTCCTACCACATCCTGCTCACGGATCTGGCCACCTCGGCCGCGGGCGATCCGCTCGAACCGGTCGGAACCTCGTTCCGGCGCTGGGCGCACGGCCAGCTCGAACGCGCGGCCGAACGCGGTACTGAACTGCCGGTCTGGCAACAGATCCTGTCCACACCGGATGCGCCGATCGGGTCCGGCACGCTCGATCCAGCCGAGGACATCGTGTCGACCGCGGCGAGCTTGCGGACCGTCATCCCACCGGACGTGGTGGCAGCCGTACTCACCACGACACCGGATCGATTCCATTGCAGCGGCGACGATGTGCTGATCGCTGGGCTCGCCATGGCGGTAAGCCGTTGGCGCGACCGGAAATCCACTGTGCTGACATTGACCGGCAACGGCCGCGCGGCCGCGACCCTGCCCGGCGCTGATATCGCACGCACCGTAGGCCGGTTCGCGAGCACGTATCCGGCGGCCCTCGACCTCGACGGCATCGACCTCGACGACGCGTTCGCCGGCGGCACCGCGGCAGGCACCGCGATCAAGACCACGAAAGAGCAGTTGCGGGCGTTGCCGGACCAGGGAGTCGGCTTCGGCATCCTGCGTTATCTGAACGCCGACGGCATCGTCGCGCTCGCCGATGCGCCCACCCCGCAGATCACCTTCACCTATCACGACCGGACGGCGTCGGTGCACGGCGAAACCTTTCCGACGCAGAGCTTCTCGGCACTCATCGATGATCTCGCGCCGCTGGCCACTGTCCTCGACATCGACGCCACCCTGACCGACACCGGCCTGGAGGTGAGCTGGGGCTATGCTTCCCGGCTGCTCGGCGCCGCCGACATCGGCGAGCTCGCCGCACTCTGGGCGGACGCATTGGGCGCAATCGCCGACCATATCCGGTCGGCGGAGGCGGGCGGCCACACGCCGTCCGACTTCGACCTCGTCCCGGTGACCCAGCCCCAGATCGACAACTGGGAGCGAACCTACCCGAACCTCACCGACGTCTGGCCGCTCTCGCCGCTGCAATACGGCATGTTCTTCCACGCGCTGTACGACTCCGACACCGCGGACGGTTACACGGTGCAGTCCCTGCTCACGCTGGCAGGTACCGTCGATGCCGCCCGATTGCGCACCGCGGCAAAGACATTGGTGGCACGGCAGGAGAACCTGCGGGTCGCGTTCGTGGAGACCGACGACGGTCCCCGCCAGCTCGTTCTCGGCGACATCGAAATCGCTTGGCAGGAAGTCGATCTGACCGGCATCGCCGACGCGGAGGCACGCGTGCGCGAACTCGACCGCATGCTCGCGCTCGACGCGCGTACCCGCTTCGAGCTCGCCCGCCCCCCGCTGCTGCGCTGCACGCTCATCCGGATCACGCCCGACGAATACCGTTTCGTGCTCACCAACCACCACATCGTGCTGGACGGCTGGTCCGGGCCGCTGCTGGTGCGCGAATTGCTGGCCCTGTATGTCACTTCGGGCGACGACAGCGCGCTCCCGCCGGTGCACTCCTATCGCCGATTCCTGGGCTGGCTGGGTGAACAGGACGACGCCGCGTCGATAGCGGCGTGGCGGCAATCCCTGGCCGGCATCGATACCGCGACCCGGGCGATTCCGACCCTGGCCGATATCGAATCGACCGAGACCGGCACGATCTCCGTCGACCTGTCCCGCGATACGGTCGCCCGATTGGAGACGGCCGCACGCGAATCCGGCGCGACGGTCAACACCATGGTGCAGGCGGGCTGGGCGATGCTGCTGGCCATGCTCACCGGCCGCACCGATGTGGTCTTCGGCGGCACGGTCTCGGGCCGGCCGCCGGAGCTGGCCGGTGTCGAAGAAATGATCGGACTGTTCATCAATACGCTGCCGGTGCGTGTACACCTCGATCCCACCGAGAAGGTGACCGACCTGCTCGCCCGCCTGCAGTCCGAGCAGGCACGGCTGATGGACCATCAGCATGTCGGGCTGGCCGCCATCCATCAGGCCATCGGCCTGGCCGAATTGTTCGACACGCTCACCGTATTCGAGTCGTTCCCGATCGACCGCGAAGCGTTGTCGCAAGCACTCGACATCGCGGGCATGCGGGTACTCGACGTCGACACCACCGACACCACGCCATATCCGTTGAGCCTCATCGTCATTCCGCTGCGCGGCAGTGACGGACAGGACACGCTGCGAATCACCCTGAAGTTCATGGCAGACCAGCTGGAAACTTTTGCGGCACAACTCTTCCTGAATCGCTTCGTCAGACTGCTCACGCAGCTCGCCGAGAACCCGAACGCCCTGGTTTCGCAGCTGCAGTACTGCGACGACACCGAACGCGCCGCGCTACTTCCGGTCCGCGGACCGGAGTCGGTGCCCCTGCGCACCCTGCCCGAAATCCTCGCCGCCGGTGCGGCTATCGACAGGGACGCCATCGCGGTCAGCGCGGGCGAACTCACGATGCCCTACGGCGAACTCGACGCCTGGTCCAACCGCTTCGCCCGGATACTGCTCGGGCGCGGCGTCGGCCGTGAGATCTTCGTCATCCTGGCCCTCACCCGGTCGCTCGAGTCCGTGGTGGCGCTGTGGGCGCTGGCCAAGACGGGTGCGGCCTTCGCGCCGCTGGATCCCAACTATCCGGTGGAACGGATCGAGCACATGCTCAGCGATTCGAAGGCGCCGATCGGGGTGACGGTCACCGCGATCGGCGAGACGCTGCCCGGCAGTATCGACTGGCTGCTGCTCGACGACCTCAACACCATTCGCCGGGTCATGATGGTCTCCGATGCCCCCATCACCGATGAGGAGCGCGGCGGACCGATCGATATCGACCAGACCGCCTATTTGATCTACACCTCGGGCTCCACCGGCAAGCCGAAGGCCGTACTGCTCAGTCATCGTGGTGTGGCGAATCTGGTCACCGCCCAGCAGGAGACCCTCGCGCTCGACCACACCGCACGGACCTTGCAGGTGGCCTCGCCGAGCTTCGACGCCTCGGTGTTCGAACTACTGACGGCGCATGGGATGGGCGGCAGGCTTATCGTCTCACCGCCCGACGTCTACGGCGGCACCGAATTGGAGCGGCTGCTGCGCACGGAACGGGTCACGCACGCCGTGATCACACCGTCCGCGCTGGCCACCATGGATTCGACGGACCTCGAGCACCTGCGCGTGCTCGCGGTCGCGGGTGAGGCCGCGACACCGGAGTTGATCGAGCGTTGGTCGGCGGGGCGCCGGATGGTGAATCTCTACGGTCCGACGGAATTCAGCATCTGGGCGAGCGGGCCCGGCGAACTCGTCGCGGGCGAACCGATCACGATGGGCGGGCCGATTCGCGGCGCCGTGAATATGGTGCTCGACAGCTGGCTGCGCGCGGTACCGGTGGGCGTGCCGGGTGAGCTGTACCTGGCGGGTCCCGCGCTCGCACGTGGCTACTTCAACCGGTTCGAGATGACCGCGGGGCGTTTCGTCGCCAACCCGCACGGCGAACCCGGTGAGCGGATGTACCGGACCGGGGACATGGTGCGCTGGGTCCTCGGGCACGACTCCGGATATGAGCTGGAGTACCTGGGCCGCAGCGACTTCCAGGTCAAGATTCGCGGACTGCGGATCGAACTCGGCGAGATCGACGCGGTGTTGTCCCGGGACGTGGAGGTCGAATACGCGGTCACGATCGGCCGCGCCGGACCGGCGGGCGCGACGGTGCTGGTGTCCTATGTCCTGCCCCCCGAGGGCGTGCGGCTCGATACCGAACGGCTGCGTGCGCAGGTGGCCGCGGAGCTGCCCGGGTACATGGTGCCCGGCTACCTCATCGTGTTGGACTCCATCCCGCTCACCCCGGTCGGCAAGTTGGACCGCAAAGCCCTTCCGATCCCGGACTTCTCGGATACCGGCCGGCCGTATCTCGCCCCGCGCACGGCCGTAGAGCAAGCCGTCGCCGAGGTATTCGCCGAGGTGCTCGGCACTGCGCGGGTGAGTGTCGATCAATCGTTCTTCGAACTCGGGGGCAATTCGCTCAGCGCCACCAAGGTTGTCGCCCGGGTCAATTCGGCCCTGCGGTCGACCATCGCGCTGCGCGACCTGTTCGACGCGCCTACCGTCGCACAGCTGTCCGCGCGCGTCGTCCCGGCCACCGACGACAAGCCGGGACGCTTCGCGCTCGCCCGGCGGATCCGGCCGGACCGAGTTCCGTTGTCTCCCGCGCAACAACGGATGTGGGTGCTCAACCGGATGGATCCGACCTCGCCGGCGTACAACATCGCCGTCGCGCTACGGCTCACCGGCGACCTCGATGTCGACGCCATGCGGCTGGCGTTGGCCGATGTCGTGGATCGACACGAAAGTCTGCGCACCCTCTATCCGGTGGATGCGGAGGGTCCACGCCAGGTGGTGATCGGCACCGCGACGGCCGCGCCGCCGATGCCGCTGATCGGCACCGAAGACGGTGCGCCGCTGCGGGATCGGATCAACGATCTGGCCGGCACGGGATTCGACCTCGCGACGGAACTGCCGCTGCGTGTCGGGCTGTTGCGGCTCGACGGTACCGCTCCGGTTCATATCGTGGTTCTGGTGGTGCATCACATCAGCGCCGACGGCGCGTCGATGGCGCCGCTCGCTGCCGATCTGGTTGCCGCGTACTCCGAGCGCGCCACCGGCGCCGACACCACCCGTGTCCCGCTCGCCGTCCAGTACGCCGATTTCGCGCTCTGGCACCGGGAACTGCTCGGCAGTGAATCCGATCCGGAATCGACTGCTGCACAGCAGATTCGCTTCTGGACCGACTCACTCACCGGTGCGCCGGACGTGCTGGAATTGCCGGCCGACCGGCCACGCCCGGCCGTGCAGACAATGCGCAGCACCGAATTCGAATTCCATATCGAAGCCGAAATGCACCGGGCCCTGCTCGAATTCGCTGCCGCACACAATGTCAGCCTGTTCATGGTGGTGCACGCCGCGCTCGCGGTGCTGCTGGCCCGGCTCGCAGGCACCGACGACGTCGTCATCGGCACCCCGATCGCGGGCCGCGGCGAGGAGGCGCTCGACGAACTCGTCGGCATGTTCGTCAATACGCTCGCGCTGCGCACTCCGGTCGACCCGGGCGCTGCATTCGCCGAGTTTCTCACCACGGTGCGGTCGGCGGATCTGGACGCGTTCGCCAACTCCGATGTCCCCTTCGAGCGGCTGGTCCAGGTGCTGAACCCGAGCCGGTCCACCGCGCATCATCCGCTGTTCCAGGTGTCGCTGTCGCTGCAGAACTTCGCCGAGCCGGTGCTGGAGCTGCCCGGATTGCGCTTCGAAGTAGAGGACTTCGACCGTGACGCATCGCAATTCGATCTGATGCTGGACCTGCGCGAACGTTTCACCGACACCGGACCGGCCGGGCTGGACGGTGTGCTGACCTACGCGACGGACCTCTTCGACGTGGCGACGGTCGCATCGTTCGCGACCCGGTGGCGGCGGGTGCTCACGACGGTCCTGGCGCAGTCCGATGTGTGCCTGGCCGATATCGACATCCTCGACGATGCCGAGCGCTCGGCGCTGGTTCCGGTGCGCGGTCCCGAAACCAGCGGCACGACAACGCTTCCGCAACTTCTCGCCGACTCTGTCACGCGGTATCCGGAGCATCCCGCGCTGGTCGTCGATGGAAAGACCACGACCTACCGAGAACTCGATATGCACGCCAACCGACTGGCACGGCTGCTGCTCGAGGCGGGCGCCGGCGCGGAAACGGTGGTTGCGCTCGGCCTGCCCCGGTCCGCCGAACTGCTCACCGGGATGTGGGCTGCCGCGAAGATCGGGGCGGCCTTCCTGCCCGTCGACCCGAAGCATCCGGTGGACCGCATCGATCACATGCTCACCGATTCCGGTGCCCGCGTTGGCCTCACCATCGGCGCTTATCGCCCGACATTGCCGGACAGCACCCACTGGCTGGTCCTCGACGACCTCACCTTCGTCGAACGCTGGTGTCACGCGGGCGGTCGAGGACTGCGCGACCAGGAACTGCCGAGCCCGATCCGGCCGGACAGTCCGGCATGGATGATCTACACCTCCGGGTCGACCGGAACGCCCAAGGGCGTCACCGTTTCCCACCGGGGCATCGCCGATCTCGTGGCGGCACAACGCGAGTCGCTCGGGATGGATGCGACGTCGCGGGTATTGCAGGTGGCCTCGCCGAGTTTCGACGCGTCGGTGTTCGAGGCGCTGATGGCGTTCGGGTCCGGCGGCGCCTCGGTGGTCGCACCGCCCGAGGTGTTCGGCGGCAGCGCGCTGGCCGAGTTGATCGACGCCGAACAAGTCACCCACATGGTGATCACCCCGTCGGCGCTGGCCACCATCGATCCCGCCGAGGTGTCGAGCGTGCGGGTGCTGGCGGTGGCGGGCGAGGCCGTCGGCGCCGAACTCGTCGACCGGTGGGCCGCGGATCGGACGATGATCAACCTGTACGGTCCGACCGAATTCACCATCTGGGCAACGACTTCCACGCCACTAGTCGTCGGCGAGCCGGTCGCTATCGGCAAGCCCGTCCGCGGCGCATCCGCCCTGGTGCTCGACGATCGGTTGCGTCCGGTGCCCGTCGGCGTCGCGGGCGAACTCTACCTCGCCGGGCCCGCCCTGGCCCGCGGTTACCACGCCCGGCCGAGCTTGACCGCCGCCCGCTTCATTGCGAATCCCTTCGGCGGACCGGGCGAATCCATGTACCGCACCGGCGATCTGGTCCGCTGGACGCGCATGGCGTCGGGGTTGGAGCTGGAGTACCTCGGCCGCACCGATTTTCAGGTCAAGGTGCGCGGACAGCGCATCGAGCTCGGCGAGATCGACGCTGTGCTCGGTCGCGCCGAGGGCGTCGATTTCGCGGTGACGCTGGGCGTACCGGGCCCCACCGGATCGACCGCGCTGGCGGCATATCTGGTGCGCGCTTCCGGCGTCGAACTCGACCTCGCGCAAGTGCGTGCCGTCGCGGCAGACACCTTGCCCGCGTATATGGTTCCGGCCGCCTTCGTCGTCCTGGACTCGATCCCGCTCAACGCCGTCGGCAAACTCGACCGCAAGGCCCTGCCCGCGCCGGAATTCACCACCGACCGCACCGAGTACCGGGCGCCGTCGACCCCGACCGAGGAGGCATTCGCGCAGATCTTCGCCGAGTTGCTCGGTATCGACAAGGTCGGCGCCGATGATTCGTTCTTCGCCCTCGGTGGTGACAGCATCCTGGCGATCCAGCTGGTGTCGCGGGCGAAACAGCAGGGCCTCAATTGCACGCCGCTGCAGGTTTTCGAACATCGCACCGTTGCCGCGTTGGCCGCGGCGACCGATGCCGCGGGCACCGTGGTGACGCTCGACGAACTGCCCGGCGGTGGCACCGGCGATATGCCGTTACCGCCGATCGTGCACTACATGCTCGAGCGCGGCGGCAACTACAACCGCTTCGCGCAGACCGCAGTGTTGGAACTTCCGGTGGGCATCGACCGGGGCCGAATCGTGGCGACCCTGGCGGCCGTCCTCGACCGACACGACATCCTGCGTGCCCGGCTGACGCAGGCCGAGGACGGCGAATGGCGGCTGCTGGTAAGCGAACCGGGCTCGGTCGAGGTAGACACGCTGCTGCATCGTATCGAATTCGACGCGGGCGCCGACTCCGTCGACCTGCGTGAGTTCGCGGTGACCGTCTTGGATTCCGCGGCGAACCGGCTGGACCCGGCGAACGGTATTGTGCTGCAGTTCATCTGGCTCGACCCGATCGGCGATGCCGGAACCAGAGCGCGGCCGGGGCGGCTGATCGTACTCGCGCACCACCTGGTGATCGACGGCGTCTCGTGGCGCGTGCTGGTACCGGATCTGGTCGCCGCCTGGGCGCAGGTGTCCGTCGGCAACAGCCCGGTGCTCGCCGAGACGGGCACCTCTATGCGACGGTGGGCGTACGCGCTCGCCGAGGAATCCCGCACGGATCGACGGGTTTCCGAACTCGGATACTGGCAGGGCGTGCTCGAGGGCCCGGATCCGCTGATCGGTGCCCGTGAGCTCGACCCGGCGATCGATCAGGCACACATGTTGCGCATGATCGACCGCCAGGTATCCGCGGAAGTCACCAACGCACTGCTCACCACGCTCCCGGGCCTTTTCCAGGGCGGCGTCAACGACGCCTTGCTCACCACGCTGGCGCTCGCGCTGGTGCGCTGGCGGGCCCGCCGGAGTATCGCCGAGTCGACTGCGCTGGTGCGGCTGGAAGGCCATGGCAGACAAGAGGAAGTGGTTCCCGGCGCCGACCTTTCCAGGACGCTGGGCTGGTTCACCAGCATCTATCCGGTGCGATTGAATCTCGATGGAATCGATGTCGACAATGCGCTCGCCGCAGGCCCGGCCATGGGCACGGCGATCCGCGCGGTGAAACATCAACTGCTCGCGGTGCCGGACAAGGGCATCGGGTTCGGTCTGCTGCGCTATCTCAATCCCGATACGGCAGCGCAACTTCCGCGGCGGCTGCCCGGTCGAATCAGCTTCAATTACCTCGGCCGGTACTCGGCCGGCGCCGGCCCGGCTGGGCTGGAGGGCCTCGGCTGGCTGCCGACCGACGAGTTCGGCGAACTCAACGCGGCCGAAAGCCCGGACGTGCCACTGCAGTCCGCGATCGATGTGAACGCGGTGGTCGTCGGTGACCGGCTGGAAGCAAGTTTCGGCTTCCCCGAAACACTGCTGCACCACGACGATGTGACCGAGCTGGCCGACCTCTGGGGCGAGGCGCTCGGTGCGGCCGCGGAATTCGCCCGCACTCCGGCCGCACAGGCCGCCGCCGACGAAGAGGCCGCGACGATCGCCGCGCAAGCAACCGCGGCCGAGATCGCCACCGCTCCAACAGGACTCGGACTGGACGTGCTGTTGCCGATCCGGCTCGGCGGCACCGAACCCGCGTTGTTCTGTATCCACCCGTCGTCCGGAATCTCCTGGACCTACCTGGGATTCGCGGACGCGCTGCAGCCGGGACGACCGATCTACGGACTACAAGCACCGGATCTCGGTGGCCACGAACCCCCGGTCCGTTCGATCGAGGAGTTCGCCGACCGGTACATCCGCGAGATGCGCGCGGTACAGCCGACCGGGCCGTACCACCTGCTCGGTTGGTCCTTCGGTGGGCTCATCGCACACGCGATCGCGACCAAACTACAGCAGGCCGGCGACACCGTCGGTGTCGTCGCACTACTCGACGCCGATACCACCGATATCGATGGCGACAGCATCGAGCGGCTCACCGCGGGCGGCTTCGTCAACGCCTTCGGCTCGGTCTTCGGTATCGACGACGTGCCCGCAGACGCCACCGCTGAAGCCGCCGCCGAGCTGATTCGCGAACGGCTGGGCGGTGTTTCGCTCATCGACGCAGACACCATCGAGCGGATGGCCGGATCGTTCAACGCATCGGCGCAGACCAGAACCGGCTACCAGCGCCCGGTATTCGACGGCGACATCGTGTATTTCAGCGCAACCGTCGACGCCTCCGACGTCTTCGGCCCCGGCGGCTGGCGGCCCTATGTGACCGGCGATATCACCAACCACGACATCGAGGTCACGCACCTCGAGCTGACCGGACCACATGCGCTGCCCATCATCGCGCGCGTGCTCGACGCGGAATATCTGGGAGGAAAACGACGGGTTCCGAAGAAGGAGTCCTCGTCGAAGGAATCGAGAAGTCGTTCGGCGCCGTAAAGGCCTTGCGCGGCCTCGATTCGTGGCAGCACCGGATGGAGAACTTCAAGAAGGCCGGCATCACCACCCTGCGGACGACGCAATACGCTGAAGGCTGTCCAGCCAAGTCCGCGCGTAGTAGTACCCCGACGGCAGATCGCCCGCCTTGCGAGCCTCGGCGAGAGCGCTGGTGTCCGTGGTGTGCCGGGCGGCGTTCAGCTCGTCGCGGCGGCTTCGCGGGTGTCCGGCTCAACACCGAGGACGCCGACCGCGGTGCCCGCACCGGCGCGCCCACCAGACGGCGTCGGCATCGGCCTCGATCGGCGCGCTCGGGTTCGGCGTGGTCGAGGTACAGGTTGGCGGTGTCGTTGCGCCGTAGGGTGACCCTCTCGTCGGCTTGGCGGACGAACCGATGCAGGACAGCGGTCTGGAGTTGTCCGACGCCGCGCGTGACGTGTTCGGGGTGTCGCTGGGCTCGGCGGTCGGAGCGACCATCACCCTGGAGAACGAGTACGTCATCGCCAGTGACGGTGGTCGTAGGCGGCGAGGAACTCGTCATGGCGTTCCACCGGGACCGTGATCAAAATGACGACGCCGACGCCGTCGATCGGGTTCGTCTCGACGGCACCGTGGCGGACGGCGATCTGCATCATGGCGCGCAGGACGATCTTGTGCTGCTTGGCTTTGCGGCGCAGCCCCAGGCTCACCAGCCGTTTGAGGTGCCGGTCCAATTCTCCGGCGGTCGCTTGCCAGACCTGGAGGTTGCCCAGAGAGTTCTCGATCTTGATCTTGGTCTCAACAGGTCAACGCATCACTGCTGGTGAGAAGATGCGTGATCGTGGAGGCTTGGATGGGTAGCAGAGCGCTCGGGTTCAGTGTGGACCAGCAGAACCTGATCTGGGATCTTCATCGCCGTGGTGAATCGATACGAGAAATCGAGCGGGTCCTTGGAGAAACGATGCCCCGAATTCGTCGCTTCCTGCGCGAGTCCGGCGGTATCCGACCGGTCCCACGAACACGGAGAATCGGCCACATCACCGCAGGTGAGCGTGAAGAGATTTCCCGGGGAATAGCCGCCGACGACAGCGCTCGCACGATCGCCGAGAAACTCGGAAGATCCCCATCCACGATCTCACGCGAGATCGCCCGCAACGGCGGACGTGCGGAGTACCGGGCGCTCGACGCCGATGCCGCGGCGTATGTCCGTGCCCGCCGTCCCAAAGCATCGATCCTGTGCGCTCGGCCGATTCTGCAGGAGATCATCACGACCAAGCTCCATGAGCAGTGGTCCCCGCAACAGATCTCGGTCTGGCTCCGACGTGAGAACCCGTCCGATCCCTCGAGGTGGGTCTCGCACGAGACGATCTATCGTTGCCTCTACATTCCGTCCCGAAAAGTGTTCGACAGCACTACATTTCACGAGTTGCGTACCGATCGGCCGATTCGCCGGCCACGCGGGAAGAAGCGCTCCCACGGGTGCGGCAGGATACGGAACATGGTCTCCATCGATCGCCGACCTCCTGCGGCGGACGATCGTAGCGAGCCCGGGCATCTGGAAGGCGACCTGGTATTCGGAACCAGGCCGTCGGCGGTCGCGACTTTGGTGGATCGGCAATCCCGTTTCACGCATGTGGTGGCGTTGCCGGACGGGTACCGGGCCGAGACGGTAGCGGATGCGCTGGTCACCTATCTGAGCAGGTTGCCGGCGCATCTGCGTCGGTCGCTGACCTGGGATCGCGGACGGGAAATGGCCAAGCACGAGCACATCACCACAGCTCTCGACATGCCCGTCTACTTTTGCGCCCCGCATCATCCGTGGCAACGCGGGACGAACGAGAACACGAATGGGTTGCTTCGGCAGTACCTTCGTAAGAATGCTGACCTGCGCAGTTTCACCCAGGACGACCTGAACATGATCGCCGCCAGACTCAACGATCGGCCTCGTCGAGTGCTCGACTGGGACAGCCCACGCCAGCGAGAAGAACAGGTGCTCGGCACCTACGCAGCCGGATAGCGAAGCCGGCCATCAGGGGTGGTTGGCATGATGGCCGGCATGGCTGCCACAGGACTTCCCGAACTCGATGTCGCCCGAATCGTGAAGTACTGCGCCAGCAGAGTTCCCGAACAATATCGCCACGAGATTCGGGTCGAATGCGACGTCTCGCCGCGCCATGTCACGATCTGCGAATGCCGACCACCATGGCGCGAGGACTT
Source organism: Nocardia sp. NBC_01009 (assembly GCF_045208035.1). Classification (NCBI taxonomy): domain Bacteria; kingdom Bacillati; phylum Actinomycetota; class Actinomycetes; order Mycobacteriales; family Nocardiaceae; genus Nocardia; species Nocardia sp. NBC_01009. Next base: position 4,547,214 of record NZ_CP108695.1, read on the forward strand.
CGGCCCGGAATGGACACGATTCCCGATCGCCCGCCTGCACTACACCAAGAAAACCGGGTTGTGGACGCTGTATTGGCGGGACCGACACCTCAAATTTCACCGCTACCGGCTCTTGGAGCCGAGCCCTCACGTTCAGGACCTGCTCGATCACATCGACAACAGTGGCGACCCGATCTTCTGGGGTTGATCAGTTATCGTCGGTGACGCGTTGACCTGTTGAGACCAAGAACGTTTTCGGGTCGGCACGCTTATCTTTCGATACGTAGATCTCGCGACGGTAGTCCTCGATATTTCCCTCGGTGTAGGCGTCATCGCCCTCCAGTTCGGCGAGTAGTTCGGCGGCCAGATCGATCAGCTTGGTGGTGCGAGTGATACGCCGAGATCCCAGTTGTTCCCGGTGGTCGCGCATGGCTTCGGCGAGCCTGTTGCGTGCGTCGTCGGCGGTCACACCGATCCGCTCGAGCTGGGTACTTCCTGCGGCCCCATAGAAGCGAACGGTGGCGCGCCAGCGTCCGTTCTTCTGCTTCTTCGGCTTCGTCGGTGTGCCGAAGGTTCCTACGGGTTTGGGGAGTCTGCCGCCCAATTGCGCTTTCTCCGTTCGGTACTCGGTGTGCGGATTGCTGCGTGTTGCGCTTTATCGAGTCGGGGACCTAAGAGCTCCTGACGGGTTCGGTCAGTTGGCGTCGGGTTCTGTTGCAGTGCAGGATGTTTCGATGTGGCAGCACCCTGGATCGTGGATGACGAGTTGTGGGCGGTAGTCGAACCGCTACTGCCGGTGAAACCCGCGGGGGCACCGGGACCGCCGCAGATGGACAGTCGACGGGTGCTGCAGGGGATCTTGTTCGTGCTGATCACCGGGATCGGATGGGAAGACCTACCCCAGGAACTGGGGTTCGGGTCCGGGATGACATGTTGGCGCAGGTTGCGGGACTGGCAGGCCGCCGGGGTGTTCGAACGGATCCACCAGGCCGTGCTCGCCCGCTGCCACGCCGCCAGGATGATCGACTTCGACCGGGTCATGGTCGACGGCTCGCATGTGCGGGCGAAAAAAGGGGCGCCGCAACAGGTCCGAGCCCGGTCGACCGCGCCGAGACCAGTTCCAAGCACCACATCCTGACCTGCGGGAACGGATTCCCGCTCGCGGTGGCGCTGTCGGCGGCCAATGTCAACGACCATCTGCCGTTGCCCATGCTGCTCGACCGGGTCCAACCTCTACGCGGGCGTGCGGGGCGACCCAGGCATCGGATCACCAACCTGATCGCGGACAAGGGATACGACTACCCCAGCGTGTATTCCGAACTGCGGCAACGACGTATCACCGGCTACATCGCGCGGCGCGGCACCCGTGACAAGGTCACCGCCGGCCGCTGGATCGTCGAGCAATCCTTTGCCCTGCTGCACCAGTACCAGCGGCCGCGCCATCCGGTGGGAACGTCGCACCGACATCCACCACGGATTCCTCGACCTTGCCGCAGCACTGATCTGCTGGCGACGACTCAGCAACCGAACCCGATAGGAGCTCTAAGGCAGTGCAGTCAACACCGTGTGGCAAGCGGCTGACTCCCTGCACCCTGCGCCACACCGGCATCTCCTGGAAGCTGCAGGACGGCGTGCCGCTGTTCGTCGTCTCCCGCGACGCCGGGCCCCACCACCACCACCACCACCGACCCGCCGCTACGGCCACAACGACCGTGCCGCCAGCGCCTCGGCGGCGCAGGTCATCGCCGGACCGCCTGCCGCGCGTGCGTACCGCATGCTCGCTAACGCCGCCTGTCCCAGCTCGCTTCCCCGACATCCGAACCGAGCGAAATCCATTCCATTCCCAGCGGGGCGGAATGGATTTGGATGGAACTCATGGTTACGGCTTGCCGCTCAGGTCCGGGGCTTGGCCCATCGCCCGCGAGTCTGGCGGATGTGGTTGCGCATCAACCGCTCGACAGCACGCGAGTCGCGTCGCTCGATGGTGTCGACGATGTCCAGGTGTTCGCGTGCGGAATCCACGAGCTCGCCTCGTTCGAGCAAGCTCGAGAGCCCGAACAGCCGGGTGTGGGCGCGCAGATCAGACACCAGGTTGGTCATCCGCGTGTTGTCCGCGTACGAGAGGAGGCGCAGGTGGAAGACGCGGTCGGCTTCGGTGTATTCGACGAGGTTGCCCTCGTTCGCGCAGTCCACGATGACCTGCGCGAGCTCGTGGAGCACGGGCAGATCCTCGGCTGGGATATGGCGCGTGACCTGTCGCACCACAGGCGGCTCGATCAGCAGTCGCAGCTCGGTGATCTCGTCGAGGTCCGACTCCCCGATCTCGGTGACCCGGAAGCCCTTGTTGGGTACGACGTCGACGAGGCCCTCCTTGACGAGGTCGAGCATGGCTTCGCGCACGGGAGTTGCCGACACACCGAATCGAGCCCCCAGAGCCGGCGCGGAGTAGACGACCCCGGGCTCCATCTCGCCGGAGACGATGGCTGCGCGCAGCGCACGGCCGATCCTTTCACGAATGCTGACCTTCTCCACGAGCCCAATGCCGTTCAGTGCCATGTGCCCTGCCTCTCTGCGGGATGCTGGTTCCTCGAGGTATGTCGTCACGTGGCACCAAGTTCTGGCCCCCCGAACGGCGCGGCCGGGCAATGTCCGGCTACGCCGAGAGCAACCAACGACAGCCCTTCCTCGCTTCATCAGAGGGCCTCGTCGGTGGATTTCGAGGTGACCTGGGCCAGAAGTTCCAAGGCTATGGGGGCGCAGAGGGTCTGCTTGGCCAGCGGTCGCAGATCCTCCACGGTGAGGGGTCGGTCCTCGGCGGCAGCGGCCAGCTTGGCTGTGGCGAACCCGCACACGTGCCCCTGGCACCAGCCCATTCCTGGCCGCGCCATCAGTTTGACAGTCCGTACGTCGGTGGCGCCGAGCTCGTCGCGGGCCCGACAGACGCTGTCGAAGCTGACCTCCTCGCACCGGCAGATCGTAGTGTCCGGGGTGAGCCACTCGTGCCAGCGTGCCGGGACCGGGTGCGCCTGGTGCATGGCGGCGGCGAAGACACGGAGGCGCTGGATACGCGCACGCAGTCGACGAATACGCACAGCGTGGACCTCGAGTGCGTCGGCCGCGGCGATCCCGGCCAGTTCACCCTCGGCTACCGCGAGCAGCGCCCCGCCGACTCCGGTTGCCTCACCGGCGACGTACACCCCTGGCGTGGTGCTGCGCTGCGAGTTGTCGACGACGGCGACGAGAGACTGGTCGACGTCGATCCTGGTTTGGGCGCCCACCGCGGTGATGAGCTCCATCGAAGGGGTGAAGCCCCAGCCCAGGGCGACCAGGTCTACCTCAACGGTCGTCGTGGGGCCGACAACCCGCCCCGCGGCATCGAGCTGGGCCAGTTGGACCGCCTTGGTGCCGGTGGGATCGGCGTCGATGCGAGTCACCGCGGTGCGAGTCCGGTACGGGATCCGGTGGCGGGCCAGCGCCAGGGCGTACTCCGCACCCTCGACGACCTTGGCAGGAACGGCTGCCACGGCGCGGGCGTGGCGCGCCCATCCGGTCAGAGCATTGGCCTCGCACACGGCCACGACCGTCGCTCCGGCATCGGCGAGCTGCTTGGCGACCGGAAGGAGGAAGGGGCCCGTTCCCGCGACGACAGCGCGCTTGCCTGCGAGTGTGCGGTGTCCCTTCAGCAGGGCTTGTACGCCGCCGGCAGCCATGACACCGGGGAGATCCCAACCGGGGACGGGCAGCTGGCGGTCGTACCCACCTGGACACAGAATCAGCCTGCCGGCGACGACGAGCCCGGGCGTCGCCTCAGCGGTGTCGACGCCCACGATCGTCGGAGTCAGGTGGAGGGTCCAGCCCCCTTCCCGGTCATCGGCGTCGGCAGGCGCTGTGGGCTCCACGAACCACACCTGGGCATTGGGAAGGTGAACCACCGCGCCCATCTGCCGGTGCCGGCGCAGCTTCTCGCGAAGCTCGGTGAACAGCTTCCAGTCGTGATGGCCTTCCGCCTCCGGCCCACGTGGGGCGCGCTCGTCCGGATGACGCCAGTACTGGCCGCCGATCTGGGCACCAGCGTCCACCAGCACGACGGTCATGCCTCGGTCGGCCGCAGCTGCGGCGGCCGCCAGGCCGGCTGGGCCGGCACCGACGACAGCCACGTCGAACGCTCCGACCGTGTGCCCGGAAGTCGGGTTGGTGCTCATCGCTCGGTCCCTCCGTCGTTGGGAGCGTCAGTTGCCGCATCGACCGGCGCGGCGGTCGTGCTCAGCTGCATGCCTTCGCAGACGGGGACGAGGCAAGCGCGCTGGTTGGGTGCGCCGTCGACGGTGATCAGGCAGTCGTAGCAGATCCCGATGCCACAGAAGAGGCCTCGGGGGCGGCCGTTCTTCCGGGTGGCGCGCCAGGACTGGATCCCGGCGTCGATGAGTGCCGCGCCCACGGTCTGGCCGGGGTGGGCAAGGAGCTCCTGGCCGTCGAGGGTGAGGTGTACGACGGACGTGCCGCCGTCCTCGACTGTCCTCGGACCGGCCTGGATTTTCGGATGTCTTGTCATGCGTGGTCACCAACCGAGAAGCGAGCGGGGGCGAAGGGGGAAAGGTCCAGGTCGGGCGACTTGCCTGCCATCGCCTGAGTCAACAGCTTCGCGGTGCCGACCGACAGCCCTATGCCGGCGCCCTCGTGCCCGGTCGCGTGCCACATCCCGGTGAGGCGGGAGTCGTGGCCGATCACGGGCAGATGGTCGGGGCAGTACGGCCGGAACCCCATGTAGGTGCGCATGATGCGGACCCGGGCCAGCGAGGGGAACAACGCCAGTGCCTTGGCCGCGATCTCGCGCAGAGCGGGCAACGACACGGTGCGGTCGAACCCGACCCGCTCCCGCGAGGACCCGATCAGGATGGTCCCGGCCTGAGTTCCCTCGATCACGGTCGAGGTCTGCAGGCCTTCGTCGGAGGACTGCGTCGAGGCGACGTACTCGCCGGCGTACACCTTGCGGTTGATCGTGGGCGGCAGCGGCTCGGTCACGAGCACGAAGCCACGCCGGGGAAGGACAGGTACCTCGACCCCAGCCATCGCCGCGATCTCGCTCGCCCAGGTGCCGGCGGCGTTGACCACGTGGTCGCACGCGATCGTTCCTCGACTGGTGCGGACGGCTTTGACCCGTCGTTCGCCACCCAGGTCACGGTGCTCGATCCCGGTTACTTCGATACCTGTGGAGATGACAGCCCCCATGCCTCGTGCCAGCCGCAGCAGATGGGCGGTCAGAAGCATGGGCTGCACTTGGGCGTCTTGCGGGTAGTACGCGGCAGCCGCCAGGCCGGTGCGGATGTTCGGCTCGTACTGGTGGATGTCGGCTGCGTCGACATCCACGGTTTCGATGCCTGCAAGGCGCTGACGGGCGCCGAGTTCCCGTAGCGCGTCAGCGCCCTCGGGGCTCGACGCGACGACGAAGCCGCCCTTGGACTCGAACTCCCACAGCTGACCGAACTCGGCCAGGTCGTTGTGCCACACCGAGTTCGAGTACAAAGCCAGGTCCAGCTCGTGGCCCGCCTCCTTGTCCGACACCAGCAGGTTGCCCTCACACGCGCTACTGGTCCCCGACGCAACCCGGCCCTGCTCGAGCACCTGCACGCGGAAGCCTTCCCGCGCCAGGAAGTACGCGCAGGCCGCGCCGACCGCTCCCGCGCCGATCACCACGACTTCTGCGCCCTTGGGCAAGTGATCGCTCATGCCACCCTCCTGGGAGGATTCGGAAACGCGGTCACAGTAGGAATCCCGCAGGGAATGGGTCGGTGGGATCGAGCATGTACTGCGCGGTGCCGGTGACCCATGCCCGTCCGGTGATGGTGGGTACGACGGCACGGATCGTCTCGCCGTCCTCGGTGCCCGGAAGCTCGACCTCCTCGATGAGTCGGCCGACGAAGGTGGACCCGATGAACGACTCGTTGACGAAGTCGGTGTGGAGGTCGAGCTCGCCTCGCGCGTGTAGCTGTGCCATCCGGGCACTGGTGCCGGTGCCACAGGGCGACCGGTCGAACCAACCGGGGTAGATCGCCATGGCATGCCGGGAATGCTGGGCGGTGGCACCCGGCGCCTTCAGGTACACGTGGTGGCACCCGTTGATGTCCGAGCGCTCAGGGTGGACCGGCCTGGCCTGCTCGTTGATCGCGTCCATGATGGCCAGCCCTGCGTCGATCAGCTGCTGCTTCGCCGCCCTGTCGAACGGCAGCTCGAGGTCGTCGAGGTCGACGATCGCGTAGAAGTTGCCCCCGAACGCGATGTCGTAGCGGACGTCGCCGTACCCCGCTACCTTGACGACCTGGTCCAGAGCGAGACTGAACGACGGCACGTTCGTGATGGTGACCGATTCCGCGTGCCCGTCTCGTACGGCGACCTCGGCGACGACGAGACCGGCGGGGGTATCGAGGCGGATCGTGGTCACCGGCTCGACGACCGGGACCATCCCGGTCTCGACCAGCACAGTCGCCGTACCGATGGTGCCGTGGCCACACATCGGAAGGAGCCCCGAGACCTCGATGAAGAGCACGCCGTAGTCGGCATCAGGTCGGGTGGGGGGCTGGAGGATCGATCCGGACATGGAGGCGTGGCCGCGCGGCTCGAACATCAACAGCGTGCGTAGCTCGTCGTTGTTGTCGATGAACCATTGGCGGCGCTGCGCCATCGTGGCACCGGGAAAGACTCCGACGCCGCCGGTGATGACGCGCGTGGGCATGCCCTCGGTGTGTGAGTCGACAGCGTGGATGATGCGTGTTGTCCTCATGTTGCCCTTTCTCGGATGCTCCAGCGGTGCGGATCAGGTCAGCTTTCCGTCAACCCTGCGCGGTACGTCGGCGTCGTCGCGCAGCTCGCTCGGAAGCAGGAAGTCGGGGAATCCTTGATACGCCACCGGCCTGGTGAACCGATCGATGGCGGCGGTGCCGACCGATGTGGTCCCGGCGGCGGTGGTTGCCGGGTAAGGGCCTCCGTGCTGCTGGGCGTAGGTCACCGCAACACCCGTGGGCCACTGGTTCCACAGCAGTCGGCCGGCCTTCGAGGCCAGGATGGTCGTCAACTGCCCGACGATCCGGTCGTCCTCGTTCGCCACCAGGGTCGCGGTGAGCTGTCCCTCCAGCTGCTCCGCGACCTCGACCAGCTGATGCTCGTCGATGTACTCGACGATCAGGACGGTCGGGCCGAAACACTCGGCCAGCAGCGCTTCCGGATCGGCTAACAGCTCCTGCACCGAGGTGGACAGGACGGTCGGAGCGGGTGGGTCATTGAGCGGATCCTCCCCCTCGGCGAGCACGGTCACAGCGGGATGCCGGCGCAGCTGCTGCTGGCCACTCAGGTAGCCGGCCGTGATCTTGTCGTTGAGCAGCGGCGCGGCCGACGGCAGCGCGTCGGCGCGCAACGACGCCAACAAGTGGGAGTCGCCGGGTACGAGGACCACGCCCGGCTTGGTGCAGAACTGGCCCGCGCCGAGCGTGAAGGACCCGACCAGCCCGGCGGCGATGTCCGCGCCGCGATCGGCGTCCGCGGAGGCAGTGACGAACACCGGGTTCACCGACCCGAGCTCGCCGTAGAACGGGATCGGCTCGGGGCGCGACGACGCCAGGTCGAACAGCGCTCGCCCGCCGGGGATGGAGCCGGTGAACGCCGCAGCCTTCACCTGCGGGTGCGTCAGCACGACCACCCCGGCCTCTTGGCCGTAGACGATCTGCAGGAGCCCGCTCGGTGCGCCGAGTTCGTTGAACGCCTCGTTTACCACCTGCGCCGTCGCGGCGGAGAGCTCGACATGGCCCGGATGTGCCTTCACGATCACGGAGCATCCGGCAGCGAGGGCAGAGGAGGTGTCGCCGCCGGCCACGGAGAATGCGAAGGGGAAGTTGGACGCGGCGAATACCACCACCGGGCCGTAGGGGACGCGGGTACGCCGCAGGTCCGGACGCGGCCCCATCGACCAGTCCGGATCCGCGTGGTCCACGCGCGCGTCCAGGTAGCCGCCTTCGTTCACAGTCTCGGCGAACAGCCTCAGCTGGAACGTCGTACGCGCCAGCTCGCCGCGGAGCCGTTGCTCGGTGAGGCGCGTCTCCCGGATGGCGAACGGGACCAGGATGTCGGCGGCACCATCGAGCCGGTCCGCAACGGCCCGCAGCACTGCGGCGCGCTCGGTGCGGGTTCGGCTGGACCACTGCGTCGCGGCCCGTTGCGCACCGAGGACGATGTGGTCGATGTGGTCGATGTGGTCAGTGCTGGTGTCGTACATCATTCCTCCAACGTGGACAGAGATTTTGGTGCGTCACGCGCGTTGCCGGTAGCGGTCGTAGGCGTGCTGTGCCACGACCAGGTCCTCCCAGGCCATGCCCACTCCGGAGAAGACCGCGGGGCGACCGGGCGACGGTGTGAAGCGGCCGGTCACCAGTTCGGCCAGGTTGGCCAGCCGGCGTCCTCGCTCGGCGTCCGCGACCCACTCGGTCGCCGGCCGGGCAAGGAGCAGGTTGCCCGACTCACGCATCGCCGCGGCACGGCTCTCCACCACCACGTCGGCTTCGAGCACCAGCTCCGCGGGGAGTTCGCGCTTGTCGGGGCCGTGTACGCCGATCGCGCAGACCACGGCATCGGCGGATACGTCGCCGGCGTCGAAGAGGGGACTACGGGAGGACGTGGCACAGACGATGAGGTCCGCCCGCGACAGGTCCCGCGCGGCGTCGGCGGGTCGGACCGGAGCGCCGAGAGCGGCCGACCGTGCGACGAGCAGGTCCACCCCCTCAGGGCGGCGTCCCACCACGGCGATGTCGTCGGGGTGCAGTACGGCGTTGAGGTACGCGATGTGGCGCTCGGCCTGTGGGCCGGTGCCGAAGACCACCACCCGCTGTGCGCGAACCGCGGACGCGGGGTCTATGCCGCGGTGGGCGGCGATGAGGTGTCGCGCGGCCATCATCGTAGTGGCCGGGGTGCGGACCAGTGTCAGCTCCGCAGCGTCGAGAACCGCCAGTGGCGCGTGGTGCTCGGTTTCGAACAAGACGTAGACGCCTTGGACGTTCGGGTATCCGTCCTTGGGGTTACCTGGTGCGAGGGTGAGAACCTTGACCCCCGACGCGCCACCCGTAGCGCTGGGCATCATCAGGAACTCGGCGCCCGGCGCGGCGGGAGCGAAGAGCCTCGGGCTGTCCTGTTCGGGATCGACGCGCCCTGACACGAGAGCCTCGGTGAGGACGCGGACCGCACTGGGTCCGTCGACAAGGTCCGCGATGGCGACTGCGCTGAGGTGGGTCAGACCAGTCCCACGACCACCTGCGTCGGTGGCCTGCCCACTCGGTGCCATCATGATCTCTTCCTCTCCGAGGCTCTCGCCCCTCATCAGCAACACGGGATCGTTCGACTGTGATCCCGGGCTGCTCGCCCAGAGCATGTCTCTCAATGCCGGTTGGCTACCCCATGGCATGGGATCGGCAGACACGCCCCGCTGCGATCAGCGGTAGCCCTTGGCCAGGGCGGCCTCGGTGTCGCGGCGTATCGCCTCGGCCTGCTCGGCGGTCAAGGGGCTGCGCGGCGGACGGCACTGACCGCCCTTGCGGCCGGCGATGTCCATCGACAGCTTGATCGCCTGGACGAACTCGGTCTTCGAGTCCCACCGCAGCAGCGAGTGCAGGTCGCGATAGAGCGGCAGGGCCTCCGCCAGGTCCTCGACGTTGCCGGAGGTCGCCAGCTGGTACAGCTTGGCGGTGGCCTCGGGAATCGCGTTGGGGTAGCCCGCGATCCAGCCGACCGCGCCGGCCAGGCCGAACTCGACCACGACGTCGTCGGAGCCGATGAGGATGTCCAGATCCGGCGCCAGCTCCTGGATCTCGTAGACGCGGCGAACGTCGCCGGAGAACTCCTTGACCGCCTTGATCAGACCCTCCGAGTGGAGTTCGGCCAGCAGGTCCGGGGTCAGGTCGACCTTGGTGTCGTAAGGGTTGTTGTACGCCACGATCGGAAGCCCGACCTTGGCGGCCTCACGATAGTGGTTGAGCACCGACGGACGGTCCGCACGGTAGATGTTCGGCGGAAGCATCAGCACCGACTGGGCGCCGACCTCGGCCGCCTGCTCGATCCAGCGGACGGTCTCCCTCGAGCCGTACGCCGCCACGCCGGGCATCACGCCGAACCCTTCGGGCGAGGCCTGCACCGCCACCTCGACCACGCGGGCGCGCTCTTCGGGGGTCAGCGTCTGGTACTCGCCCAGCGAGCCGGACGGGCATACGCCGTCGGTGCTGTTGGCTGCCAGCCATGCGACGTGGTTGGCGTAGCCGTCGTAGTCGACGCTGAGGTCGTCGTTGAACGGCAGTGCGGTCGCGGTATAGAGGCCGCGCCAGGGGTTCTCTTTCGAGATGGTCATGTTGTGAAGTCTCCTGGATCAAGGTTGCGCACGAATAGAATGTGATATTGCACTGCGATTCGCAAGAGGCTTTGTTCGGTTAGCCTCCGGTTCGCCGGCCTCAGTCTGCCTCCCCCGAGAACTTTATGCAATGTGCTATTGCACTAGCTGAATTCGGTCTCTACGCTAAGCCTCGGTTCCAGCAGAGCCACACCGCAGTGGCTTAGCGCGGACCTGACGCCTGAGGCGTTGACCAGGAGTGGAGATACACATGATTCGTAAGACGTTGATCGGCGCCACGGCGGCAGTCGCTCTGACCTTGACCCTGTCCGCCTGTGGCGGGGGCGGCCTGGCGGCGGGCGGCGGAGACGGCGGAAAGGGCAACATCCGGCTGGGCATGGCAGCGCCGATGAGCGGCAGCAGCGCCGCGATCGGACCGTACATGAAGAACGGCGCGCAGCTCGCGATCGACGAGATCAACGCCTCCGGCGGTGTGCTCGGCCGCAAGCTCGAGCTCGTTGCCGAGGACGATGCGTGCGACCCGAGGACAGCAGCGTCGGCGGCCGCCAAGCTCGTCACGGAGGGCGTGACCGTGTCAGTCGGCGGCTACTGCTCGTCGGCGACCCTGCCGACGCTTTCGATCTTCAACAAGGCCGACGTCCCGATGATCATCCCGGCCGCGAACTCCAACGACCTGGTCAAGGGCAAGCTGCCGAATGTGTTCCTGCTCAACGGCACCGGTGCCCAGCAGGCCCAAGCGGCGGTCGATTTCATCAAGTCCTCCGGCTCCAAGGCCGTCGCGCTGGCAGACGACAACACGTCGTACTCCAAGGACATCAGCACCCGCACTGGAGAGAAACTCAGCGCAGTGGGATCGGTCAAGGTCGTGGACCACGAGTCGGTGACTGCTGGCGAGTCGGACTACTCCGCTGCGGTGACCTCGATCCTCAACGCGAAGCCGGACTTCGTGTACTGGACCGGCTACTACCAAGAGGGCGGGCTGCTCATCAAGCAGCTTCGCGCGGCGGGTTACACCGGCAAGATCATGGTCGCGGACGGATCGGTCGACGAGCAGATGATCTCCATCGCCGGTGCCGCCAACGCCCAGGGCGTGTTGGCGACCATGACGCAGACGCCGCAAACGATTGCTGGTGGCGAGAAGTGGATCGCCGACTACAAGACCGCCTTCAAGGCCGACCCCGGGCCCTACTCGACGCAGTCCTACGACGCCGTGCGCGTGGCAGCCGAGGCGATCAAGAACGCCAACTCGACCAAGGGCACCGACGTCGTCGCCGCGCTGGAGAAGATCGACGGGTTCCCGATCTTCAGCGGCAAGCTCAAGTTCACCCCGGAGCACACCCTCAGCGAGGGCGGCTTCGGCATCCTCGTGGTCCAGGGCAACACCTTCGCGCTCAACAAGTGACCCTCGGCTCGCGGGCGCCAATGGCCCCGCCGGCTCCCGGCATTTAGGAGTGCCATGGACCTGCAATACCTTATTCAACTGATCCTGAACGGCCTGTTCATCGGCTCGTTCTACGCTCTCGTCGCCCTCGGCTACTCGATGGTCTACGGCATCATCAAACTGCTGAACTTCGCCCACGGTGACATCTACATGCTCGGTGCCTTCGCAGGCTATGCGCTGCTGACCGCGGCAGCCGGCGCGCTGGGCGGGGGCGGCTCGATCGTCGTACTCGTCCTGATCATGGTGGTGGCAATGTTGGTCACCGGCACCGTGGGACTCGTCCTCGAGCGGGTCGCCTACCGGCCGCTGCGCGGAGCACCACGATTGTCGGTGCTGATCACTGCGGTCGGCGCCAGCTTCGCGCTGGAGTACGGCATCGCCGTCGGGTTCGGCCCGAACCCGCGTGTTTATCCAGTCGGCTTCGGCAACGGTGCCATCTCCGTGCTGGGCGCCCGGGTCACCTACGCCCAGCTCGCCATGATGGTGATCGCCGTCGGCCTCATGATCGCCCTCGACCAGCTCGTCAACAGGACCCGGGCGGGTCGCGCGATGCGCGCGATCTCGCAGGATCCGAAAGCCTGCCTGCTGATGGGCATCAACGTCGACCGCGTCATCTCGCGCACCTTTTTCATCGGCTCGGCGCTGGCCGGTGCGGCCGGAGTCATGGCCGGCGCGTATTACGGAAAGGTGGACTTCCTCATGGGCTTCACCATCGGCCTCAAGGCGTTCACCGCGGCTGTGATCGGCGGCATCGGGAACCTGCGGGGCGCCGTTCTCGGCGCTGTCGTTCTCGGGCTGCTCGAGTCCTTCGGAACCGCCGCGCTCGGCAGTGAGTGGCGAGACGTCTTCGCCTTCGGCTTCCTGATCCTGTTCCTGACCGTCCGACCCACCGGTCTACTCGGCGAGAGAGTGACGGAGCGGGTCTGATGAGCAACGATAACTCGATCCCGGCCCGAGACGGGACCTTCGATGCCCCCTCCGGCTTCGTGCAAGCCGTCGACGGGGCTGGCAACTCCACGATCGGTCACATCGGCTCCGGCCTCGCGCCCGCAGAGGCAGCTGGCCGTGCTACGCCGGTAAGCCGCGCGATCAGCCACCCGCTGTTCGGCTGGGTCGTGATGGCCCTTGCCGTTGCGCTGCCGTTCGTCAACTCCTCGTCCTACAGCATCCGGATCGCAACGGACGCGCTCATCTTCGTGATGCTCGCGGTCGGCCTGAATATCGTCGTGGGCTACTGCGGTCTGCTCGACCTGGGCTTCGCCGCCTTCTTCGCGATCGGCGCCTACACCTCCGGCATCCTCACCACGTCGCTGGGGTGGCCCATTCTGCTCACGATCCCAGTCGTCGTGATCGCAGCCGTCATCGGCGGGGTGGTGATCGGCGGCCCGACCTTGCGACTGCGCAGTGACTACCTCGCCATCGTCACCCTCGGATTCGGCGAGATCATCCGGATCACCGCGAACAACCTCGATGTCACAGGTGGCCCGAACGGGATCTTCGGTATCCCGGACTTCGGCGACTTCGGCCTGCGTTCTGACATCACGACGTACTGGATCATCGTCGCTGTCGTTGCAGCAGCGGTGTTGGCTTCCGCGCGGCTCGGCAAGGGGCGGCTGGGCCGGGCCTGGCGGTTCGTGCGCGAGGACGAGGACGCCGCGGAGGCGATGGGCATCCACACCTACCGGGTGAAGTTCGCGGCGTACATCACCGGAGCGATCTTCGGCGGGATCGCTGGTGTGCTCTTCGCGGTGCACCAGACGGCGATCTCGCCAACTAGCTTCAACTTCCTCTGGTCGGCGCTCATTCTCATGGCGGTGGTCCTCGGCGGGATGGGTTCAACACCCGGCGTCGTCGTCGGCGCGCTGGTCATCTCCCTGCTCCCCGAGCTGCTACGTGGAGCGGAGAACTGGCGCTATCTCGTCTTCGGCGTCCTCCTCATCATCGTGATGCTGTTCCGCCCCCAGGGCATCTGGCCGCACCGGGGCGACGAGAAGCCGTCGCGGATCGAGAAGCGACGAGCCCGCACGGCGGCAAAGGAGGTCGCACCGTGACCGTGACACACGGCAAGGTGGCAAGAAACGGCTCATCGGCCACGGGGCTGCTCCAAGTCCGTGACATGACAGTGGCCTTCGGCGGAGTCACTGCCGTCAACGGCCTGACCTTCGACGTGCACGAAGGGGAGGTCCTCTCTGTAATCGGCCCGAACGGTGCCGGCAAGACCAGCGCCTTCAACTGCATTACCGGCTTCTACAAGCCGTCAGCAGGGCACGTCACCTTCGACGGCAGCGACATCACCGGCAAACGTCCCGCGGTCATCGCCGCGCGCGGGGTCGCCCGCACGTTCCAGAACCTGCGCCTGTTCGGCGACCTCAGCGTCCTGGACAACGTGCGCGCGGGGATGCATGTGCGGATCCGGCAAAACGCCTTCGACGCCGTCCTGCACACCCCCCGGTACCACCGCAGCGAGCAAACCGCGACCGACGAGGCACACCGCTGGCTCGACTTCGTCGGAGCGCGCGGCAGCCGGGTCCACGAAGTGCGCAACCTGCCGTACGGCGAGCAGCGCCGCGTCGAGATCGCCCGGGCCCTGGCCCGTGAACCGAAGATGCTCCTGCTCGACGAGCCCGCGGCCGGCCTGAACCACAACGAGAAGGAGGAGCTTCTCGCCCTACTGCGCCGCATCAGCGACCTCGGGACCGCGGTCGTGCTCATCGAGCACGACATGGGCCTGGTCATGGAGGTCTCCGAACGCATCGTCGTCCTCAACTACGGCAAGGAGATCGCGGACGGCACACCCCACCAGATCCGCACCGACCCCAGGGTCATCGAGGCCTATTTGGGCACCGACGACGCCGAGGCCGAAGCGGTGGCCGCCGCCACCGACGAGGAGATTTTCAGCGATCACACCGCGGCACGGAGCGAGAAGGGCGAGTCGTGAGCACAGTTACCCCTGTCCTCGAGGTCGAGGACCTCGTGGTCAACTATGGACGGGTCGAGGCGCTGCGCGGTCTGTCACTGACCGTTGGTGCAGGCGAGACGGTTTCGCTGCTCGGCAATAACGGCGCCGGCAAGTCGACCACGGTCTCCACGATCTCCGGTCTGGTGCGCGCGACGTCGGGACGGATCAGGGCGTTCGGCAAGGAGATCACAGCAGCCAAGCCCTGGGAGCTCGTCGAGATGGGCATCGTCCACGTGCCCGAAGGCCGACGGATCTTCCCTCGGCTCAGCGTCCACGAGAACCTGCTCATCGGTGGATACACCGTCCGTGACAGCAAGGCGATCGAGGAGCGGATCCAGGAGGTGTACGAGCTTCTACCGCGACTGCGCGACCGCCGCAACCAGCACGGCGGCACCCTGTCCGGGGGCGAGCAGCAGATGCTGGCGATGGGGCGCGCAATGATCGCTGCGCCGCGCCTACTCATGCTCGACGAGCCGTCCATGGGCCTGGCCCCCCTCATGGTCGCCCAGATCATGCAGGTCGTGCGAACCATCAACGAGCGCGGCACCGCGGTACTCCTCATCGAGCAGAACGCCCGGTCCGCGCTCACCGTGGCCACCCGCGGCTATGTACTCGAGGCGGGCGTGACCAGCCTCGAGGGGTCCTCGGAGGAGTTGCGGACCAATCCCCGAGTAGTGGAGGCCTACCTTGGCGCCTGAGATGTCGTTGCGCTTCGAGACGGTGGACTACCACACCGGCGGTGAGCCGTTCCGGATCGTCGCCCACGGAGCGGTCCGGCTCGAGGGCGCCACCGTGGCGGACAAGCGGATCCGTGGGATCGCGAGCCCAGAGGTGCAGTATGCCCGCGCGCTCCTGTGCAGCGAGCCACGCGGCCACGCAGACATGTATGGCGGCTTCGTCACCGAGCCCGACGACGACGGCGCCGATCTCGGGGTGCTCTTCTGGCACAAGGACGGCTTCTCCACCGCGTGCGGCCACGGCACCATCGCGCTGGGTGTGTGGGCCGTCGAGTCCGGCCTCGTGCCGCGACTCGAGCAGGGCACTCGCGACGTACGGATCGACGTACCCTCCGGGCGGGTCACCGCCCGCGTTGCCTTCGAGGCGGGCGAGATCACCCACGTCTCGTTCGTCAACGTCCCGAGCTGGGTGCACTCCACCGGTGTCGATGTCGAGACCGACCGTGGCCGCGTCACGTGCGACATCGTCTTCGGCGGTGCGATGTACGCCGTGGTGTCCGCCGCGGACCTCGGCCTGGCTGTTCGCCCCGCAGACCTGCCCGACCTGATTCGGACCGGTCGCCAGATCCGGGATGGCCTCAACGCCACCCGCGCGGCGGAGCACCCGAGCGACTCGCGCCTGTCCGGCGTCTACGCAACGATGTTCACCGAGGACGTCGACCCCGACGACGCGACCGCCTCCCAGGCGTTCGAGGGACTCAGTGCCGAGGGTGCGCTGCACCAGCGCAACGTCGTGGTGTTCTCCGACGGCGAGGTCGATCGGTCCCCGTGCGGGTCCGGCACCGCGGCCAGGGTCGCGCATCTGACCAGCCAGGGACGTCTCGCCGATGGCGAGGTCCTGGTGCACGACTCTATCGTCGGCAGCAGGTTCCGTGCTCGGGCCGTGGCGCGGGTCCAGGCCGACGGTCACGACGCGGTCGTGCCTGAGGTCGTCGGCACGGCGCACAAGTTGGGAGACAGCCGCTTTGTCGTGGACCCGCGCGACTCGCTGGTTCCCGGCTTCATCCTCAGATGAGGATCCACGGACCGGACCGATGAGAGGTTTCAGGTGGGAATGTTGCAGAGACTGCGTTCCGTCTGGTTGATCAGCCACCTCTCTCCTGGGGCACCTGGGTGCGGTTCCTGCTATGGCTGTGGCTGGGCCTCGTGGTGTATGTGGGCTTCAGCTACCGGCATTCGGAACTGAACGACCTGGAATCCTGACATCCGTGACCTGCGGCGGACCAGATCGCTACGCCGCCCACCCGGCGATTTGGTCCGTCCCCGACGGCGCACGTAACATGTGATATGTCACCGACCGTCTCGCTTGTACGATAGCAACTGACCCAGATCACACGGGCCGATCCCGTGGTCGCCGCTTCCGCCCACCCGCAACAAGAAGGCAATGATGTCCGCCACCGATACGCCGGTCTCGACACTGACGTCGTTCCTTCCCCGAAAGAGCATGCGCGACGAGATCATCGAGAAGTTGCGCGGGGCGATCATCACCGGCGAGTTGCGCCCCGACGTCGTGTACTCGGCCCCCGGACTGGCCGAACAGTTCGGCGTGTCCGCGACTCCGGTCCGCGAAGCAATGATCGACCTGGCCAAGGAGGGCTTGGTCGAAACCGTGCGCAACAAGGGCTTTCGCATTCGCGAGCCATCCGAACAGGAGCTGGACAACCTCGTCGAGGTCCGCCTGCTCATCGAGGTCCCGACCGTGCGCAAGGTCGCCGACGCCGGCATCGACCCCCAGCAGCTCGCCGAACTGCGCACCCTGGCCCTCGGCATCGAAAAGGCCGCGACCGAACACGATTTCATCACCTACATCTCCATCGACACCGAATTCCACTGCCGCCTCCTCAGCCTCGCGGGCAACAACGAGTTGGTCGAAACGGTGCGGTCGCTGCGCTCCCGCTCCCGCCTCTATGGCGTCCGCCCACTCGCCGAACGCGGTGAGCTCATTCATTCCGCCCACGAGCACGTTGAAATCCTGAATCTCATCGAACAGGGAGCCGCGGAATCGGCCGAACAGCTGATCCGCCGTCACATCGGCCACGTCCGAGGCATCTGGGCTGAATAGATCGGACTCGACGGACGGCGTGCCCGCGTCGATCGTATTCGCCCGAATATCGAGTGGAGGTGGCACATCGGGTGATCGACTCCGGCCGCCCGGTGCGCGAGGTTGCCCGCGAGCTGGATGCGCATGAGAACCTACTGCACAAGTGGGTGCGCGAAGTACGCCGCCGGATGGCTGCGGCCGGCCAGAGCGTTGCGCGGAGCCCGGATTACCGTGGTGCCCAGCAGCTTTCGGCCGATGAGGCGCCTGCGGAGTGCCCTACATGATGACGCCGTCATCAGGTATCCACGACCATTCACACCCGCACTCAGTTGCGATGGTGGGGTGGAATTGCGACAGCTTCGGTATTTCTGTGCGGTGGCCGAGACAGGCAATCTGACCCGTGCCGCGGAGGGGCTGGGATTGCGTTCTCCGTCGTTGAGTCAGCAGATCCGGGGGTTGGAGCAGGAGCTGGGGGCGGAGTTGTTCGAGCGGTCGGCGGAAGGGATGACGCTGACGGCGGCGGGTCGGGCGTTGCTTACATCGACCGCCAACTAGCTGCCGGAACGTTCCTGATGTCCGGACGCAAGGTGCCCCCGCACCGGCGGTGTAATCCTCGCCCAGGCTCCTGATCGCGCCGATCTGGACGCCGTGATAGCCGAGGACCCTTTCCTGCGTGAGGGCCTGGCCGACTACACGGTCACCGAGATCCAGCCGACACGGTCGGTCATCGCCCAGATTGCCACCTAGCCAAGCGATTCACGCCGTCGACGTAGCAGCCGTCAGGCTTGCTATCTCGGGTGCTCGGGAAACGCGGACCTCCGCTGCGGGTACTGCGGAGGATCGGAATGTCTCGCTCGACGAGCGAGGCCAGGCGTAGGGTGCGGATCTGTCATTCGATCCGTCCCACCAAAATCTCACACTTTTGATGGGATTTGCCCAGATCTGATGGGAAATGATGAGCCGATGTCAGTCTGCACACATGGGCTGTGACCAGGCGTGATGAGGTCCGCTGAGGCATGTCGCCGAGATTGGAACCTGTGTCAAGTGGCCGCAGGTTCGAATCTCGTCATTTGGGCTCGAGTCCCCTCTGGTTGCAGTTCGGTGGCAACGCCAATAGCGGCCGTCTCTGCTGCCACACTCACTCCTGTGAGTGCGGCGACGGTCGCCTCGAAAAAGGCCGGGCTGATCAGCATGACCGTCGACGGCCGGCACCGCCGGATCCGGCTTCGCACAGGCGATCTGCGCGACCGGTTCCCGGGACTGCTCGATCCGATCCTGCGTCTCACCGCGGCCGAGTCGCCGAACGGTGGCGGTGGATCGTAGGGCGCACACGAGCATGCGAGCGGGCCACGCCGAATCGATGTGGCCCGCTTCGGTTTTCATCTGATGCACGACCGGTAGGTGTCCGCCTCGAGGCGTCCGGTCGTGGGTGCTCAGTCCGTCGGCTGCGACGAATCGGCCTGCCTGCCACCGAACACCTTGTCGACGAGCCGCTGCGTCGCCTGCTGATACACCGCGGCCGGAGACAAGGCGGCGTCGTCGGCATAATTCAGCGCGGCAGTGAGGGTCTTGCTGCCGTAGGGCGTCGTGTACATCAGCGCCGCGTGACCGCGCCGCCGTTGTGGGTGATGAGAGCGCCGTTCGGGGTGTTCTGCACGAACACCCCGGGCCGTAACCCATGCCCGGGATGGCGTCGGGTGCGGCGTGCCATCTCGCCAAGCAGCAAGGCCAGCAGGAGCTCGCTACTCACCAGCGCGACGCATTGGAATCGCCCGAGCCCTGGGCTATCGACGCACCAACGATCCATCGATCTCAGTGCCGGACTAACCCCGCCCGTTCATCCTCCACTCCTGGGTGCACCACGCCTGACCCACCCCAAACACCCGAAATTGCCGCATACCACGTGGTCGAAGCGGCCGAGCGGAGCAGGTCACTTGCGGTCACGACGGCAGGGCCGAGGACATGGGTTCGTGCACCCTCCGCGTCACGGCACTTCGAGGTTCGTCAATTTCGGGTGACCGTGCACGGGTTGTGGGAACCTAGCCTGATGAACCTGCCGACGGAGGCGTCCCAACGATTCGCGGCATCGAATTCCGTTGCACCGGTGGATATCCAGGTGAGTGAATCAGAGGTTCGAGGCGCTGAGGCCGCCATTTTGGCGCGTTTGTGGGGCGCTTTGACCCGTGAGCCCATTCCGGGGATCGGTCGCCGTCATCAGGTTGGTGGGATGATGCGGGTGCGACTCGACGACGGACGGTGGCTTCGCGGGCCGGCGGGGGCGGCTGCACCGCACGCGAAGGGGGTCGCAGGTCTCGCGGTGTTCGTGGGGGGAGAACGTATCGTCCGCGCCTCTGACCTTCTGCGACGGTTGCGACTACCAGTTCCATTGGATCGAATCGCGCGGTTGGCATCCGAATTGGAGAACAGTGCAGCCAACCTGGCGTCCGCGCGGGCCGTGTCGAGGGCGTCACCGCATTGCGGGGGCGCGCTGTCGTGGGTGTCTGCACAGCGTGCTGCCGATCCCGGGTTCGACGGTTCCGCGTATCTGGAACAGACTGTGGTAGAGGGCCATCCGACTCACCCGTGTTGTCGTAGCCGAAGCGGATTCTCTGCCTCGGAGGTACGTGCGTACGCCCCGGAGCACCGCCCGATCGTCGATCTGGTCGTGGTCGAAGTCCCCGCGTCGCGTTGGCATACGGTGGGTGAGTGGCCCCGCCACCTCCGTGCAGGCGATCGGATTCTGGTGCCCATGCACCCGTGGCAGGTCGCCCGGCTCGATCTCACCGGTCACGGGCTGCGTGCCCGTGCCGTCGGCATGCCCGCACGGCCGCTGATGTCGGTGCGCACGCTCGCGCCAATTGGCGGCGAGCTCCACGTCAAGACGGCGCTCACCGCCCAATTGACCAGTGCCATAAGGAATATCACCGCCGAGAACGTCCACAACGGGCCGACTGTGAGCCGGTGGTTGTCATGCCTGGATCTGCCCGGGATGACAGTGCTCGCCGAGCCCGCCGCGGGCGCATTGCGATCGGATGCCGGACTCAGTGCGGATATCGCTGTGCTGTTGCGACGGCCGCCGCGCACCGGGCCGGGCGAGCTGGCTATCCCGGTTGGCGCGCTCGCGGCGGTCGATCCACGCACCGGTATGCCCGTGCTGGCCGAAGCGCTCACCCTCGGATACGCCGACAACCCCACCGCGGCAGCACAATTTGTCACTACGGTGGCAGCCCTGGCCGCTCGTTGCCTCGGGGCGGTGCTCGCCCGCTACGGCATCGCGCTGGAAGCACACGGCCAGAACCTGCTGGTCGTACTTCGGGGCGGACGGCCTGTGCGCCTTATCTACCGCGATCTCGGCGGCATCCGGGTCGATACGGCAGTGGCCGCCCGCAGCGGCGTACCCCGGACGCAGGGGTCCGTGCGATCTTCCGATCCGGACGAAACGCGTGCGACGTTGCTGTCAGCGTTTGTCAGCGGCACCCTGGCCACACTCATCACAGCCTGCGAGGACTGCGGGTTCGCATCGGATCGGTTGTGGGCCGCAGCAGCAGAGGTTCTGCGCAACAGCTGGCCCGCAGGCCAAGAACACCAGGCGCTTTTCGCCGACATGCTCCCGACGAAGGCGACCACAGCCATGCGACTGGCAGCGGACCCGGACGAATTCCTGTGGTGCAGCGTACGAAACCCGCTCGCGGATATATGAGCACTCTTCCATCCCGCGTCGTGCGGGCACTGCGCTCACTTGACCACCCGGTGTGTGCGTATGTCTATGACACCGCACGGCTGCGGCACCGGGTCGCCGAGATCCGTGCCGCCCTGCCTGCCGGTGCAGAGCTGTACTACGCCGTCAAGGCCAACAGTCACCCGGCCGTGCTCGAGACGCTGGCGTCGGTGACCGACGGCATGGACATCGCTTCCGGGGGTGAAATTCGCAAGGCCGCTGCAGCTGGGGCCCATCGGCTGGTGTTCTCCGGTCCCGGAAAGACCGATGCCGAACTCGCCGCCGCGGTCGCGGCCGGGGCGACGATAAACGTCGAGAGCCGACTCGAACTGCTGCGCCTCGCCGAACGAACGAACCCGAACACCGGGGACCCGGTACCGATCACGCTGCGCGTCAATCGCGCCGGCGCGCCACCATCCGGTACTCATCACATGACCGGCGCCCCTACGGCTTTCGGGATCGATGAGGAGTTGCTGCCGCAGGTGGTTGCCACCGTGCGGCAACTGCCCGGCATCCGACTCATCGGATTCCATCTGCATGCGGTCAGCAACAACCTCGACGCCGCAGCGCACGCGGAATTCGTCGCCGCGGCGCTGGATTGGTCGAACGCCACTGCCGCCCGCCTCGGGATCGATCTGGGGGTGGTGAACGTCGGCGGCGGCATGGGTATCGACTATCCCGGCGGCGCCGACCTGGACCTGTCCGAGTTCGCCGCCCAGGTGCCACCGTTGCCACCCGGTATCCGTGTGCTGTTCGAGCTCGGACGCATGATCGCCGCCGATGCGGGCTGGTATGCCGCCGAGGTACTCGACCTCAAACGCACCCACGGTCACTGGTACGCGATACTGCGCGGCGGAACACACCATTTCCGGCTCCCCGCAGCCTGGGGATACAGCCATCCGTTCACTGTGCTTCCGGTCCAGGAGTGGTCCTACCCATTCGCCAGGCCGGGTGTCATCGACGACATCATCACCGTCGCGGGCGAATTGTGCACGCCCAGAGACATTCTGGCTCGCGACGCCTACGTTCGCCGACTGCGAGTGGGTGACATTCTTGTCTTCTCGCGCGCAGGCGCGTACGCCTGGGAGATCTCGCACCACGACTTCCTCAGCCATGATCGACCGGACATGATCGTGTTCTAGGATCACGTCCGCACCAGACGGCAGGCCAGCCCGCAGTCTGCAGGACGGGCTCGCCATCTCGACCATCCACACATGTGCCGTATCGACCAGTGGTCAACACCTTTCCGGTGGGGTCGATGATCTCGAGTGTGGCCGAGCGTTTATGCGGGTCCATTCCCGTCACCAGTGGTGTCCTTCCCGAATCGGCGTCTGAGGTCCGTGCGGGAAGGCACCGCTACTTCGAGCTTTGGGCAAACCCCTACTTAGCCGGCAACGGTTACCTCGGTGAGAGGCAAGCCATGTGAGAGTCACACCAATGAGGCAGGTGGGCAGCCGATTTGGGAGCTTCTCACCGGGTACCTGGACCCGATCCTGGCCGGGATCAGGCCCTGGCACCAGTGTTAAGTAGCCGATGAGAGCGCCCACGATCGCCGTCTGATGCTGAGCTCGTCAAGCCGAAGGCGCTCACAGTGACTCGGCGGTCAGAGAGTTCATGCCGGACTAGTACATCTCGTGAATTCGATCGCACCGAACGTCTCGTGGCGGGCGATCGGTCAGCCCCGCCAGGCCCCTGGCTCCAGCTCGTTGTGCTCGGGCGGAAAGAAACCGGGTAGCCCGCCACTGTGGTCGATGGCATGATCCAGCGCGGTGCTGGAGCAGAACGGACGGTGGGTTGTTGGTAGATCTTGATCTGGACGCGATCGGGCAGTGGGCCACAGAGGTTTCCGCCGCAGCAGATCAGCGCCTGTTTTCCCGCCATATCGATGACTTCGGGCTCAGCGCGGAGATCATGCTGGACCCATCCCGGTTACTCGCGAGCAGCGCGAGCGCCTTTGACGCACTCTGCAACGGGGTCGACTGGCCGAATCGGGCCGGTATCGCCGCTTGCCTGGTTCTCCCGCTGGAAGTGACACAGACGTTGCCTTCGCCGAGGTCTGTGCTCGCCGGAATCGACTTCCTGCGAACGTATCTCGATCGGAACGAACCTCCCGGCCTCTACCTTCTCCCTGCCGGGAGTTTTAGCCAATGGTCGGACCGCGACGAGGACCACCGGTATCCATTCGACCCCCGAAGCGTCGTCGACATTCCAGTCGATTCGGCATTCGTCCGGTACTACCGAAGTGACAACGAGATCGCGCACGACGATGTCTATTATGGGGCGATCTATCTGATCCGATCACCCACGGCGCTGCCGCCGTCGAGCGGATAGCGACGTTGCTCACCTCTCGCGCGGCAGCCGCCGGGCGACACGTTGTATTCGGAGAGCCACTGATCGCCTTCGAATACACGGGGGCGGGTGGTCCTAACGGCAACGCGCGATAATGCCCCGGGGCGCGCGCTCTCGAACGTCCGCAACTGCCGAATACGGGACGCTTATCCGTAGCAATCCTTTGCTACACGTGGTATTTCGGGGTCTTGGTAGTAATCGCCGAAAATCCAACGAAGTTCGGGCAGCCAACCGGAGTCATCCCATCCGGCTGGTGAACTGGTTCAGGTCGAAATAGTCCCGCCAGGCGCTGATCCTGCCGTCCCTGACCTCGAAGGTTCCCATGACCTGGAGCTCGAAGGACCTGTCGGGGATCGTGAAGACGTCCACCCGCTCGGTCATCACGACCGGACCATTGGCTGCGATGTTGATGATGCGGAAGTCGATGCCCATGATGCCTGGCGGGCCAGGGCGAATGAACGAGGCGATGTTGTCGGCGATCGCTTCCCTGCCGGTGACCGGTGCCATCGGGATGTTGTGGTAGACGGCGTCGTTTGTGAGGAATGCGGCGAGCTCGCTGACTCCGGCGTCGTCGGACCACGCCGCGCAGAACCTGCGCACCACCTCGATCGGGCTCTCCATCGGGCTCCCTCCTGCGCAATGATCAGATCATATCTCGCGCCCTCCCCGCCTCCATGGCCCCAACTGCCGAACGCACTATGCCGACTACCGCGTCCGGAAATCGGTCAATGCAAGTTGTCGGACACACGCGGCTTCCCACGCGTTTCTCGACACCACCTTCGTCCACGCCGACGAGCGGCGACCAGGTTCGTAGACCGAGTCACCGCGTTTGCAGACCAAACCTTGTGCACAGACGGTCATTGACCGAATGAGGTGGATCGTCGTGTGCGCCGGCTGCACGCCGTCGCGTCAGAAGCCGCCACCGCAGGAGGAGAAGCCGCCACCGCAGGAAGTTCCGCCGCCGTAGCTGGAGTGGCCGCCGATGTATGGGCCGGAACGGGTCGGCGGGCGGGACGGGATGCGCCGGGAATCGTTCCAGTGGCCGGGCGCTACTACGGCCCACCAGGTTGTGAAATCCGCGCCGCTGACGTGCTCGATCTCGGCGCGATCGGCGGCGGCCCAGTGCACGGTGTAGCCGGTGAGGTGGTGCGTGGGGCGCTGGAGCTCGTCGATCAGTTCGCCGGTGGTCAGGGTCGAGTCGTCGGCGCGGAAGATGTGGACGGTTCGGTCGGATTCGGTGACGCGGTAGCTCCATCGGGTCTGGGCCGCCAGCTCGGTGAAGCGGTCATCGCGTTTTTCCCGCTCGCGCTGGGCTTTCCAGAGTCGTGCCTGTTCTTCCTGTGCGCGTGCGTCGGCCTCGTCCACGCGGGGCTCGATCTGCTCGCGGACGGGGCGATAGCGCTCGGCGATGTCGTTCAGCCGCTGTTCGAGTCTGTCGAATGCCTGCCGTGACGCGGTCCGGCTGCGGCGGCGGGCCGCCGACCAGCCGGAACCACGCCGCAGTCCGGGTGAGAAACCGCCCTCGATCCGCATGCCGAGATCGTGGACGAGCTGCTGTTCAGCGGTCCACAGTGCATCCAGCGCGGCGGTCCGGGCCCGGGCCCACGCGGCGGATTCCCCGTTGGTGGCCTCGACCCGGATACTCCGCGTCGCTGTCCTCCGGTCGAGACAGGTCCACCCGCGCTCGTCCCGGCCTTCGGGCGTGTCGACGGCATAGATCTCGACGAATGCCCGGCCGGGGTCGAAACCCGCCATCTGCCGGTCGTTCAGGGCATAGCTGAAATTGAACGAATAGCGGTACAGCGTCACCGATACCATCGTGTTCCTCCCCCACGGGTACCTCTACGATAGCGCCGGTGTGGTCAGGACGGGTCGGGCTTCGCAGTGGAACTGCCATTGGCATGGCGGGCGCGCCCAGCTTCCGGTCGTCCCAGCTGCATTCGCGGCCGCGACTCGACTCACACCAGCAGGTTGAATCCTCGAAGAGGCGGGCCCACGCCACACCTGGAAAGTGAAGCGCTACAACACGATCCTGGCCGAGAGTCGAGGAACTGGATCGCGCCGAGTGGGGAGGCCGAATCTCGGAGGCATCCTCAATCGTGTTCAATAGTCCAGCAGGCCACACTGCGTCGAAAGTCGCTGTCACTGATAGGGAATCGAACCTACTCTGGGTAGATGGAGTGGGTGATCGGTGTCGTTTTGGTCCTCGTCGTACTGTTCGTCGGCGCGCTCACCGCGCTGATGATGTGGGCGAATCGGCAGGTGCGCAAACCGCTCCCACCTGTGCAGCAACAGTCGACCGTGCAGGAACCTCCGGCACAGACCGTGCAGGAAGCCCCGCGGTCCGGCTCGTCGGGGCCCCTCATACTCCAACTACATTCGAACACCCGGCAGCAGCGGCAGCAGCACGGGCAGCAGTGGCATGGGCGGCATGATCTGACCTGTTCGGAAAACGACCTTGAACATCTCCCCAGGCGGCCGGAATCCCGACCAGTCCTGCAAGAGCGTTGCGACGGGCATCCTGCCCAACCAACGTCCGCACATGCCGCCTACCGCGCTGAGCGAAGCGGCCACGTCGTGGTAGCCGGCGGGCCAGACCGGTTGCGGCTCACAACATCCGGTGGTGCCGATCAGCGGATCTCGACCACCACTTTGCCCAGGGCGCGTCCCGCACCGACGTAGGCCAGCGCGCTCGCGGTCTCGTCGAGGGGGAAACTGCGGTCGATGTGGATACCGATCCGTCCCGCGACACACGACTCCGCGAGGGGTGTGAAGTGCGCGGGCCCTTCCTTCACCGCGAGGACCCCGAGCCCGCGGCCGGTCACCATTCCGGCGACCACGCCGACCGTCGTCAACCGCAGCAACGCGCGCGTGGTGCCGCCGACGCAGCGGTACCAGCCGCCACGCGCGACCGACCTGCGATAGGCGAAGACCGACCGGTGGGCGACGAGGTCGAGCACCCGGTCGTACGGTCCGGTTCGGGTGAAGTCCTCAGCGCGATAGTCGATGACCTCGTCAGCGCCGAGCGTGCGCATGAACGCCAGTTTGGCGGCGTTGTCCACCCCGGTCACATGAGCCCCGGCACTCTTGGCCAACTGGATCGCAAACGCTCCGGACCCGCCGCCCGCTCCGTTGATCAACACCGACATACCGGCTGCGATGCCGGCCGTGCCCTGCAGTGCTATCGCCCCCGCCTGTGGCAGCGTCGACGCCTCGGCGAAGCTCAGCGACGCCGGTTTGTGAGCCAGCGCCGATTCAGGAACCACGGCATATTCCGCGAACCCGCCCTTGAGCATGAGATTGTCGCCGTAGACCTCGTCACCCGGTGCGAACAGTGTGACTTCGGAGCCGACGACTTCGACCCGTCCGGCGATATCGGATCCGAGAACCGGGCGCCTAGGTGCCCGGAGCGCGCCGATGCGTGAATACAGCGGCGTCCCCCGCAGTGTCTCCCAGTCGGAGAGGTTGATCGACGTCGCGTGCACCTGGATGAGCACCTGTTTCGGCCCTGGGGAAGGCGTTGGGACCTCCGCGATCGACAGCACCTCGGGGCCGCCGTAGCGGTCGTACACGACGGCCCTCATGCGATTCCAGCACCGAGGATCGAGCGACAGCCTGACACATGACAAACTCTAGTCGGCGGGCCGCCCCGCGACCGGCGAACTGTGCGTCGGCATTCGGCGCGACTCGCCGAACCCTCGCCCGCGAACCAGCAACGTCCTGTATTACCGCGTGACGCGCGGGTCCGACAGGCCACGCGAAATACCCCAAAGATTAACGGGCCGAGACTATCTCGACATCCACCAACACTGAAATGCCGATGAGCGGATACGGGCTGATCCGACGTCAGGGCATGGGCTGGGGCCCTCGTGCTGGTCGTCAGCAGCTTGTGTTTGCGGCCGTGCCTGCGATGAGAACGAGGAGATACCCGGCCACCATGACGAGGATCCCGGTGTTGGTCAGCACGAGTGATAACGAGTTGATGCGGAGGTGATTCGTCCACAGATAGATCAGCAGAAACAATCCGACCGCGAGCATGATTATCGAGCCCGTGGTCTGAATGCCCTCGAGTAGCGCGTAATCCCGGTCTCGCTGCCCGGAGCTGCCGTGCGGGCTCACATCGCAGTAGTCGCCGTTGGCCGGGGTGATCACGTATCCGGCCACGGTGACTGGGCCCCGATGGCAGGTCCAACGGCTATGCGAGTTGTAGCTGTTGCCGGAACTCGGTCGGTGACCATTGCTGACGGAACGCTTCAGGGCTGAGGAAGCCCAATGATTCGTGTGGCCGGTAACTGTTGTACTCGACGCGCCAGTCCTCGGCAAGGACCCGCACCTCGGTCAACGAATGAAACACCTCGCAGGACAGGAATTCGTCGCGGAAACGGCCGTTGAACGACTCGCAGACCCCGTTCTGCCACGGCGATCCAGGATCGATGAACGACGCGTCGACACCGGTGAACCGGCACCAGTCCCGCATCGCGTGAGCGGTCATCTCGGTGCCGTTGTCCATACGGATATGAGCCGGTCTTCGCCCGGTGACCGCAACGATCTCGTCGAGCACACCGACCAGCTGATCGGACGTGCACGATCGGAATGCCCTGGTGGCCAAGGCTTCCCGCGTGAACTCGTCGACAATGTTGAGAAACCGGACCTGGCGGCCGTCGACAGTCACATCGACCTGGAAGTCCAACGCCCACATCTGATCCGGGAACGACGCCCGCATCCGCTGGTTGCGGCCGGTCCCGATGCGACGTTTCTTGCGCACCCGGCTCGGTCGTTTCAATCCCTCCTCGCGCCAGAGTCGTTGCGTGCGTTTATGGTTGGCGACCAAGCCTTCGCTGCGGCACAACGCGTGGGCTTTACGCCAACCCCACCGCGGATGCTTACGCGAGATCTCACGCAATCGGGCCCGCAGTGTTCGTTCGATCTCGCCGATCGCCGGCGGTCGGCGTTGCACCGAGCGGGACTGCCCGGCCACCCGGCATGCCCGGCGTTGGGACACCCGGAATCGTTGCTGCAGAACCACTACGGCTCGGCGGCGCCGCTCCGGGCTCAGTAGTTTCCCCGGTTCAGTTCCTTGAGCATATCGATATCGAGGGCCTGCTCGGCGACCATCTTCTTCAGCCGCGCATTCTCCTTCTCCAGCTCTTTCAACCGTTTGGCATCGTCGGATTTCATGCCGCCGTATTGGGGTTGCCAGCGATGCCAGGAGGCCTCGGAAATCTCGAGGTGCTTGCACACCTCCTCGATCGAGAACTTCTCACCGATCAGCTTCTCGCCCTCACGGAGCTTGCGGATGATCTGCTCGGGGGTGTGTCGTCGTCGTGCCATGTCGTGATCTCGTCCTCCTGCACCCATTCTGGTGCATCAGAACTCTCACAACCGCTGGACCTGCTCAAGGGCTCCAGTCAACGGCGATCGCCGGTCCAATGAAGATCGAGCCGGCGATGTAGATCACTGCAAACAACAATGGCCGGTTCTTGGTCATGGTGTCAGACAATAACCATCCGCTATGGCGGCCCTGCGGTTGTCGTGTGGAGGTTCTGTGTCCGGTAAACATCCGCAACTGCCGCGGAGCGCGCGTTCGCGAACGTCCGCAACTGCCGATTTCAGTATGTTTCTCCGACTCTGGACCGGCCTGTGAACGACTCTCACCGGCGGCCCGGCACCCCCGCCGCGGGGCCCACCAGCCAAGGTCACTTCGGGTTTTAAGCCGTTCGCATGCTTTGGTCTGCGCAGGGCTGTCACGCTTGGCTTGTTACCCCACCGGAGCGGTCCGATACGAGGGAGGTACAGGTCGATGGCAAAAGTCACCAGCATCAGCCCCAGCAGTGCCAAATACACCGGCGGCGAACAGGTAGTCGTGTCCGGGTCGGGTTTCACCGGGGCCACCGAGGTCTACTTCGAGGACGCGAACTACCGCAAGCATCCCGCGCAGTTCACGGTGAACAGCGATGCCCAGATCACCGTGACCTGCCCTGCGATGGAGCGCGCCCGCAAAACGCACCTCTTCGTCATCGTTGGAGGCAAGGAGTCCACAATCCGCCAGGTGCCCTCCCTGCAGCCGGACGGCGACGGCTTGAGCAGCACGGGAACGCAAGGAGTCAATTGGTCGACGGGTCCCAGCCGCGACAACGAGTTCCACTTCACGTGGCGCACTCGAGAGGAGGACGAGGCGTACCTCAATCAGATGATGGAGTCGAGCATGCCGCAGCAGATGCCGGACTGGTAACCAACGGAAGGCGGTGCTGTCCGCGCACTGAGCGCTACGCGGCTGGACGGCCCTGCTGACGACATCGCGGAACCATCGAGCGGGCCGCCGGTAGTCAACACTTACCGGCGGCCGAAACCGTTGTCGCACCACCGATTCGGCCTGCTTACCGGTGGTCAGTCGGACGTCCGGTCTATGCCGAAGGGCGGGCGACTGGTGAATGAGACGCAATGCGGCTCGAGACGTCCCATAATGCCGATGACAGGGTGGTTATCCCCTGGTCACCGAGTGTTTGGCCGGTTGGATTTGTGTCGGTGTACCGACACTGCGGGCATCAATCGTGGTAGCGGCGGCAGCGGCGCGGACCCGGGGGAGGCCTGGAACGCTTGGATCATGAGTGCGGCGAAGCGTCGGGAGGCCGCGAGGCGTGCTGCCGGCGTGCTCGCGTGGATGCCGTTGTTGGCCATGATCATGAGGATGAGGTCGTCGAGCATTACGTCGGGGCGCAGGTGCCCGGTGTCCTTGGCGCGGCGGATCAGTTCGGCGGCGGCGGTCAGCGAGGATGTGCGGATCGCGGCGAAATCCAGCGCGTGGGGGTAGGTGGACATGAAGGCCGCGGTGAAGCCATGGTCGCGTGCTTGCAGCTCGCAGAGCTTCTCGATCGTGAGGCAGAAGCCGTGCCAGGGATCGGGGTCGGCGAGCCCCTCGTCCACGAGGGACCGGCAGGCCAGCATCTGATCGGTGAACGCCTCCGCGACCAGCATCTCCTTGGTCGGGAAATGGCGGTAGAGGGTCGCGGGCCCGACCTCGGCACGCCGGGCGATCTCCCGCATCGGCACGTCCAGGCCGGCGCTGACAAATACCGTGCGAGCCGCCTCGAGGATGCGGTCGCGATTGTCACGCGCGTCCGAACGCAGTGCGTGAGGCAAATGAGCAGTCACCGCTCTCACTTTAGCTAACCGGACGGGGGCGTCCGTTACGGTCCGCTGGTTGGTTCCGATCGAGAAGAACATGGAGAAACCGGTGAAAGCAGTGATGGTCCAGGCATTCGGAGGTCCCGAGGTGCTCGCGGTCGCCGACCTCCCCGACCCGCATCCGGCCGCCGGGCAGGTGTTGATCACAACTGAGGCGAGCGGCGTCGGCGGTATCGACGCCCTGATCCGAAGCGGCGCGCTGGCCGAGTACGGCGCCACACCCGGTCGCATCCTCGGCAGCGAGGTCGCGGGCACCGTGACCGAGGTCGGCGAGGGCGACACCACCTGGGTCGGCCGGCGCGTGTGGGCGCTCACCGGTGAGAGCGGCGGCTATGCCGAACAGGCCCTCGCACCGGCCGAGACGCTCGTCCTCCTCCCGACCGACCTGTCGGCCGTCGCCGCGGTGACGCTCGGCAGCTCGGCAATGGTGGCCCACTTCGCGCTGCGTCACGCCCACTTCACTCGCGGTGAGTCGGTGCTGGTGCGCGGCGCGGCCGGCGGCATCGGCGTCATGGCGGTCCAGATCGCAGCCCGTGGCGGTGCCGGTACGGTGGCGGTCACGACCTCGTCGGCCGAGCGTGGCGATCGCCTTCGCGAGCTGGGCGCTACGCATGTGCTGGACCGGCTCGGCCGGGGTGCACCGGATGCTCCCGCGGGCTACGACGTCATCCTCGACATCGTCGCCGGTGCGGATCTGCCTTCCTTCTTCGCCAGACTCGAGCCGAACGGTCGCATGGTGGCCGTCGGCGCGATGGCAGGCACGCCACCGGCGGACTTCGGCATGGAGATGGTCGCGGCGTTCCGGAAGTCGATGTCGTTCGCCACCTTCAGCGCCGACACCGTGCCCGCACTCGAGCGACGCGCCGCGACCGCCGAACTGTTCACTGCCGCCAGTCGTGGCGAGCTAAAAGCCGTTGTGCACGAAGCACTTCCCTTGGAACAGGCGGTTTTGGCCCACCAGAAAATGGAAGCAGGCGAGGTGTTCGGCAGGATCGCGCTCACACCGTCGCGGAGCTAGACGACATCGCTTCTCACCTGACAAACAACGCACGCACATGCCGCTGGGCGCGCGTTGGTCGATCGTCCAGATCTGTTGGTCGACATGGCTTCCCAACGCGCGCAAATGCCGAGCTTCGTGCGTCGTGTCGATACTCATCGCAAGCTGAGTGCTGTCTGCGAGTCGATGTGGGTCAGCTTCTCTGGGTTGCGGACGAAGTAGAGCCCGGTGATGCGGGTGTTCTCCATCCGGAAGGTCATGATGCCGATTTCGTTGTCCCAGCGGACGATGAGGGCTGGGTGGCCGTTGACAACAGTAGGTTCGGTGCTGAGCGTGGCACTGATCTTGCCGAAGCCGACCAGCAGGTTCCGGAGCACCTGCTCGATGCCGATGATCGGCACCCGTGCCGCGGTTTTCCAGCGCCCTCTGAAACGACTCCAGCGCCGCCCGCGCCTGGTCGGGGGAAACCACCGAGCGCGGGCGGCGGGCCTCGACATGCTGCCGCGCGCGACGGGCGATCTGGCGAACCGTCACCGGCGTTTTGTCGACCGCGGCGGCGATCTCTTCGTAACTGACATCGAAGACCTCGCGGAGCACGAATACCGCACGCTCGGTCGGCGACAGTGTCTCCAGCACGAGCATCAGCGCCATCGACATGCTTTCGGCAAGCTCGATGTCGTCGGCCACATCCGGTGCCGTGAGCAGCGGTTCCGGCAGCCAGGGGCCGACATAGGACTCCTTGCGGCGCTTCATAGTTCGGAGCCGGTTGAGTGCCTGCCGAGTGGTGATCCGGACCAGGTAGGCGCGATGATCGTGCACCTGCTCCACATCGACCTGCGCCCACCGCACCCAGGTCTCCTGCAGCACGTCTTCGGCGTCGGCAGCTGAGCCGAGCATCTCGTAGGCGACGGTGAACAGCAGATTGCGGTAGACGACGAACGTGTCGGTCGCCGAGTTGGTCGTTGCGCTGCTCATCCGGCTCCTCATGCCTGGCCACAAATGCTCGGCAAGGCTACAGGGTCAGCCAGCGAACGGTTCGAGCACGAACCGGCCCCACACCACGAAGGCCGCCATCGCCAGATAGACCACATTCGCCGTGATCACCTTGTATTCCCCGTCGCGGATGTGGGCGATCATCGCGCCGACCATCAGCAATGACCAGCACACGGCGGTGACAGGGACCATCGTGGGCGCGATGTCGAGCACGGCAGGCAGGATCAATCCGATCGCGGCCAGAACCTCCAGGGCTCCAAGGGTTTTGATGACCCCGGAACTGGCTGTGGCAGTCCACTGCCCGCCCGGCGCCTGAGCCAGTTTGGCCTTCGGTGTAAACGCTTTGATGTTGCCGCTGACGAGCGCGACGGCGGCCAGCAGTCCGGTGACGATCCACAGCGCGATGTTCATGAGGTTCTCCTTGTTTGAGGTTCAGGCCTGAAGACACCCCTGGACCGATCCTTGTGACGTTGCGTGATGCAGGTCACTGCAATCTCGCAAATCGGCCGGATCGAGGTGTCGTCGAAAGGCAGAACGTCCGGGCAGTCCAGGTCTCACCCGCAGAGCCCAAACGGAACGACATGTCGCTGGCGGATGGTGATCAACCGCGAGGCACGCTAATGCCGCATATCGCGCGATCATGAACACCGTATCTGCCGATGTGCGAGTGTCGACCGAGTAAATCTGTCCTCAGCTACGGTTATTGGTTTCGCGGACTGCGGGGTGAAATGCGATCGATGATGGTGACCGCCGATGATGGGATCTTGCTGCACGTCGGCGTCACGGGACACGGTCCAGATGTTGTCGTCTTGTCCGGCGGACCGGGCTGCGTCCACTATCTCGAGCACGACCGGTTGGCGCCTCGGGGAATGCGGGCCTGGTATCCCGAACCTCGGGGTGTCGGACGATCGGAGGGCGGACCGCACGACCTCGGCCAGGCCGTCGCCGACCTCGAGGCGGTACGCCGAAGTGCCGGCATCGACCGTTGGACGGCGTTGGGCCACTCCTGGGGATCTGATCTGGCCGTGCGCTACGCGTTGGATCACCCAGATCGCGTGCGGTCCGCGGTCGGGGTCGCCGGGCACGGACTACATAAGGACCGCACCTGGTCCCAGGCATACGAATCCGCACGGCACCTGGAAGCGGACCTCGAAATCGATTGGGAGCCAGACGTTCACGCAGCACTGAACGAGTCGTTTGTGCAGTGGATTCACCAACCCGACCTACTCCGCCGACTGGCCGACACCACCGCTCCATGACGTTCATCGCTGTGCAACACGACATTCGGCCCGCGTGGCCGCTACGGCAACTTGCGAGCTTGGTCTCGCATGGCAGGTTCGAGGAAGTGCCCGGAGTCGGGCATAACGTGTGGTCGACCGACCCGCAGGTGTGGGTCGACGTTGTCACCAGGGCATGCGCGGCATCGAACTCAACGGCTGCGGCACCACCAAGGCCGTAGATCGTCAACGTTTTCGGCGACATCGGTTAGTGCTGGGGCGTGCGCAGTACCGCAGTGAGATCTGGTATTGCACAGGACAACATCTGGCAATGTCGAATATCGGATGAATTATGCGCGAGAGGCAAGCGATCAGCGTTCGAGACGGTTGGTGCGCGCTATTCGAGTTCGATGCCGCCGTAGTCAGCGGTCCACGCCGGTCGCCCTAGGCTTCGCGCCCTTGCCGCTCCGCTGCCAGACTGAACCAATGATCGTCAGGCTCGCCCAACAACAGGACTTCGCGTCTTTCCTCGGCCTGGCAGCCCAGGTCGAACACTGGTTCGGTCCCATGGTCAACGATCCCGGCTTCCATCAGGCGGTGGAAAACCACATCCATCGATCGGCCGCGCTCGTCGCCGTCTCTGCGGAGCTGGAGGTCCTCGGCGGCCTGATGTTCGGCACGAAAGCGCCTGTCTACCAAATTCATTGGCTCGTCGTGTCGCAACAGCAACGCGGAGCGGGCATTGGCAAAGCGCTGATGGCGGATGTGACGCGCCGATTCACGCAGACTCCGGGGAGCATCGAGGCGATCACTTTCGGAGCCGATCATCCGGGCGCGATCGTCAGCGGCGCGCGAGCCTTCTACGAGGGCCTCGGTTTCACCGCCGCCGAGGCAGCGGCTCCAGGCCTGGAGGGCGGACCTCGCCAGGTCTATCGCCGACCCATTCCCTGACGAACTCCTCCTGATGGCGTAGTCCCGAATCCGTACCCAGGCTCGGTGTCGGTTCCGATGTCGGACATCGTCTCTACGCTTCGCGGTGTGCAACGAGACGAATACCGATACTGGTCCTCGGACAAACGTTTTCACGATCTGGTCGCGCAACTCACCTCCCTTCAACTCCGGAGCTGGACAATGGCGGAACTCGAGGCGGCGGTCTCGACTCTGGGCTGGCAGTTGCGGCCAGTGGTCCCAGCCCGCGCTGTGGACCTCGCGCTGTGGACCCAGCAGATAGTCGATTGGGAACTCAGTCCGGGGCCACGGGCCGGTTTGGCCACCGTCATGACCGCGAACACCGATCCGCAACAAGCTGTGCTGCTGACAGTGAATCTGTCACAGGGGATCAACTTCAAGGACTACGACGACGGTCCACAGTATTCGGAGGTGGAGTTCGCCCGATCCGCGTGGTCGATGCTCGAGCACACGCTCGGCTCGCCAGCCACCTCGTGGAGTGGACTCGGCCCGCGCATGTTGTGGGAACGGCCCGACACCAACCTGGCCTTGCGGCTGGATCGCGACCAAGTGGTCCTGGAGATGATGTGCACTGCCTTCGACAGCGACGCACGACAGGAGCCCCGCCCGCTGTGGCGCGCCACCGAATCAGCCGCCGTGCCCACTGGTGCCCCTGTCCGCGTCGAGGTCACCAGCTGGGATGACCTGCGCGAGCGCCTCGGTGCGGCGCTACGCGCGCTGTGTAGCGATTCACCCTTGTTCCCAGCCACATTCAGGCTGCATCTGCGCTCGATGACGGATCCCAAGCGGTACGTCATCACCTGGAACACACACCACACGCTGGGCATCGAAGGCCCCGCGAACGACACCGACGGTCCCGGGCCGGACCATTTC
Source organism: Nocardia sp. NBC_01009 (assembly GCF_045208035.1). Taxonomy (NCBI): domain Bacteria; kingdom Bacillati; phylum Actinomycetota; class Actinomycetes; order Mycobacteriales; family Nocardiaceae; genus Nocardia; species Nocardia sp. NBC_01009. The sequence goes on from NZ_CP108695.1 coordinate 4,583,050, forward strand.
ACCGGCCTTGGCTGGATGCGCCAGCACGAGGTGTGGCGGCAGTGGGTCGACAACACCAGATTCACCCCTCAACGCGCCGAGATAGCTGCGGACCGACTGGTGGACGCTCTGCGTGCACAGCAGGTGGAACTGGCCGATCTGGCCTATCACGGATTGATCGACGGCCGCGATCGGCAGCTGACAGTGGAGCTACCCGAACTCGGCAGCCCTCGCCGTGAACCCGATGCGTACACGACCCTCACACCCACCTGGCACGGTTGTCGGTTCTTGGTCCCGGTGGTATCCGGGTGGAGGCGACTGGTGACCGGCTTGACGAAATGCCGGTGATCGCCGAGCGATCACGACGGTTATCCTGTTGCCCTGCGGACCGGGCTCGACTTGTGCATCAACGCGAACATCCGCTCATGGCTCCCCTTTATGTCAAGACATGGCTGGGAGACGGTGGTTAGGCTGGGTGGTGGTAGGTCCGGGATGTGGCTTGTTCGAAGGGCCGGTGTGCGGGGTCAGGCCGGTCGCGCTGGATTGCAGAGCCGTTCCCGATTGCCCTCCCGGGCTTGCCGTTTCGCTTCGTTTCTGGTCGGCGAGTATGCGCGTGTAGACGACGTTGGATAGTTGTCGTTTGAGCGATCGCATGGCTTCCATCGAGGTCTTCCCGGCTGCTTTCCTGGTGTCGAAATAGGTGCGTCCTGGGGTGGGGTTGCGTAGTTGAACCACGGCCATGATGTGCAGGACTCGGTTGATTCGTCGGTTCCCGGCTCGGGAGAGGCGGTGTCGTTGCTGCTCGCCTGAGGATGCGTCCAAGGGTGCGGTGCCGTTCCAGGAGGCGAATCGGTCCCGGTTGCGGAAACGGTGGACGTCACCGGTGTCTGCGAGAAGTCGTGCGGCGCTGGAGGGTCCGATGCCGTGCAGGTCGGTGAGGGTCGAGCCGCGGTCGGTGACCAACTGCTGGAGTTCTTTGTCGGCGGCTTTGATCTTGCGGTCGATACTTTCGAGCTCACCGATCAGCTCGACGGCGAGGCGACGCCGGGTCTTGCCGACCGGATCGCGCGGTTTGATCGTCGCGATCAGCTTGCGTGCCTGCATGGCGGAGAGGAATTTCTTGGCGCCGCCGGGGAACAGGTCCAGCAATATCCGGTGCAGACGGTTGACGGTCTCGGTGCGGGCCGTGCCGAGACCATCGCGGCGATCAGCGAGCATGCCCAGCACGATCAGCTCCGAATCCGCCTCGACACGATGCAGATTCGGTGAATGCAGTGCTGCCAGTGCTACCGAGTGCGCATCCACTGGGTCGGTTTTGCGGCCGTTGCCGGTGGCGAACACGCGTACTTGCGCTGACAGTTTTGCCGGCACATCCAGCACCGTTTCGCCGTCGTGGACCAACCGGTGTGCGATATGGCGGCCGATGCCGTTGCAGCCTTCGATCGCCCACACTCGATCGGTGAATCGACGCCCGGCGCGCAGCATGTCGGCATAGCCGGTCTTGTCGGTGCCGTACCGGCCGAGGGCCAGAACCTTCCCGATGTCATCGATGATTTCGATGGTGGCCGAGCGTTTGTGTGGATCCATTCCGATGATGACCGCCACTGGTGTTCTCCCTGGCTAGCGTGTGTTTTCAGGCTAGGGAGGGCACCGCTACTTCGAGCCCGGGCAAACCCCTTTCGAGCCACTCCCCGCACGGCGCCCGGTGAGACGCAAGCCATGAGAGAGCCACACCGATCACGATGGTGGGCAGCCGCATTGGGGGAGCGTCTCACCGGGCACCTGGACCAGAGCTTGGCCGAGCACCGGTCCTATCGCCAGTCTTAAGTAGCCGCTGGGCGTGCGGTTGGCGAACGTCCGCTTCTGCCGAGGAGCGGGCGTTGTCAGTCTGTTTGTCAGCTTGTGTCGGTGATGCAGAGAACAGTGATCTCTGCATTGGCGGTGTCAGTCAGGACGTACGTTTGATCAAATATCACGCCCTCGAACCATGGAGCCCATGCCTCGTGGCTTACATCCATGCGAAAGTCCTCAAAACGGTTCTGGGTCAACGCTTCAACGGCAGCACTAGCGAGCGCCTTCGCATCGCGCGCTGGCCCGCGGTATCGCTCATGTGCGCCGCCATTCACGATCGCGCCAGCCAGCAAGCCGTCCAGGCACAGCGATCCAGCCCAATGCTCTTGAAAGCCGCCAACGTCCCGACCGAGCGGCTTGGGGATCTGAAGTTCGCTGAGCCCCGCTCGGACCGCCTTACTGTCGAAGAAGACACGAAGGAGTTGATACTCCTCCAACCGGTTCCGAGCGAGGAACCAGGCCGTCGTGTCCGAATAGTCGACCGCACACCATCGCCCGAATAGGTATCCACCGTTCAGGTGGGTCGCCGCCACCTGAACGAGGTACCGCTCCAGTGCCGGGGCATTCACGGGCACGGGTTCCCAAGCGATGCTCTCCCACGACGCAATGACTTCGAGCAGCTCGGGGCGCGGATCGTCCCAGTCGATCTCGTTCCAACGGTTCGGCACGGTCATGAGTTTGACAGCTACGACCCGGCCAGCGCACGCCAATTCCGTCCGCTCCTGCCGCTGGGCGCGTGGTCGTGAACGTCCGCATCTGCCTGCGGGTTTTCAGGTCTGGCTTCGCTACAGGTGGCTCATGTAGTTTCCGTAACGACCCTCAAGAGCATCTTTTGCTGCGGCCGCGACGATCTGGCGGTTGTCTTGTGCGCAGCGGCTCAGAAAAGCCTGCACGCGAGACCCGGACCAACCGGCCGCTGCGACCGCTGGCCAGTACGGCAGGGCCTTGTGGTTGAGATCGTGGAAATGGGCTTCGGCGTAGTCGAGGACGCCGTTCACCGCAGTATCGGGGAGGTGCAGGCGCAGCGTCGCTACCGCGCGCACTGCGCCGTCAGCAAGAAGTTCGACGTCCTGTTGAAGACACCATAGGAGAGGCTCCGGGTCAGTGTCGTCCTCACGACCAAGGCGGACAATAGCGTCTCCAAGTGCGCAGTTGACTGCTGTCGCGGAGCGAGGTTGCAGCGCAAGCCTTTTCAATTGTTCGACGTCGGCTCGGCTGCCTGTCATCCCCAGTGCCATGACCAATTGGTACTGGGTTTCCCAGGTACGCTTGTCGAGCACCTCACGTTCAAGGGCCGTCCGGACCTCGACTGCTGTAGTCGGGTCGGCGAGCGCGCGCAGCCGTTTGGCGCCTCGTCGTCGCCGCGCCGACAGCGAGTCTGTCAGTAGCCCCAATGCCTCATCTCGTGTCAGTGTCATTAGGTTCTTCCTACCGTTTCCAAGGTCGTCGATCGAAGCACATAGTTGCACGCCCAGACGACAGGAACACTGCTTATGCGAACCACCACGGACGAGTGCACGCTCATGCCGCCTATCGCGCGGTCCGCGAATGTCCGCTTCTGCCGAATAGTGCGTTACCCAGGAGAAGTGCGGCAGGTCGAAATCCCGCCCGATGTGGCCGGTATGGCGATCCGACACGGGTGACAATTGTCTACTCGATGAGGCGGGCCGCCCCTGGAAGAGTGACGCTGAACCCCTCTATGGCCACGTGCGCGACGTTGCCGGACTGTCCTGTCCGGGCATCCTCGGCGAATTCCTGCCAAGTGGTCGGCACAGCGGAGTCGATGACGGGTTCCTCCAAGTTGACGTCGTAGTCGTCTTCGTCCGCCGTCGGGTCTACCTGTTCATCAGCCAATTCGGCCACTTCTTTCGCTCATCAGCCGTCGACGAAACCGATGATAGAACGCATTTTCGAATCGTGCCAGGGTGTTGGTGACAGAATCGGAGCCCGGAAGCATTGTGGCTGACCAACATATCTGTCACCTGATCACCATTCCTGTCACCACTTTGGGTGGGTGCAACGGTGCGTCGACGCTCAGCGATGGCGGGTCGCGGCAGAAGGCGGGCGTTCCCGAGACCCCAACTGCCAGGCCAACGCCTGCCTGATCGAACGCGCGCCCAGCGGCAGAAATAGTGCGTTTGGCGCGGCGACTTCCCTGTGGGCAGCACTGCGCACAGCCGGTGTACATCTCCGTGCCGCCAGATTCGATTCGTGAGGGTACGCACGAGCTTCGATTCGGCGCCGGTGCCGATATTTCGCCCGCGTCGGTTCATCGGCGCCTCAGCCGCTATCGGTCGGCCAGCAGGGCTTCGAGTTGTAGTTCGATGTCTTCGGCTTGCGTGTGATCGTCTGCGATGACCAGGTATTCGATGGTGCCGGTGATAGGGTCGTCGGCGGCGATGACCACGCCCGAGCGTCGTCGGCTGTCGAAATGCAAGCCCGTTCGGGTCAGCTGGTTGACGAGTTCGCAGGTTCGGGGTGCGGGTACGCCGATGCGGGTCAGTAGTACGTGGTGGTGTAGGTAGTCCTGGCCGAGGAGTCGGCGGGCGATGGTGTCGAGGTTGGTGGCTCCGCCTGCGCGGCCGTTGAATTCGGTGTAGGTGAGTTGGTTGTCGTTGCCGACGATGGCGTCGATGTTGATCAGGCCGTGGTATCCGAGGCGTTGTGCGGTGAGCGCGATCTCGTGGCTGCCTGCGCCGAACTCGGCGTGCACGGTGGTTGGAAGGTGTTGCGGCGGAATGGCGAAGCCTTTCCACATCGGTTCCATTCGCATCTCGCCGTAGTTCCGCAGGATCGGTGCACCAGAAGGCGGGATGTAGAGCTCGCTGGAAAGGCTGCGGGTCCCGGGCTGGTAGACCTCGACGATGAACCGGGCCTGTGTGGCGCCGCGCGGCAGCTCTACCCGGTCACCGAGCATGAGGTCGTGTGCGCGCAGGGCGCGGGGAAGTTGGGTGGTCAGATCATCGTCGCTGTCGACGGTGATGACGTGGAAGGCCCCGAATCCGGTGATAGCAGGGTCGGTGGTGATCAGGGTGTTGCCGAGACCACCGGAGTTCTGGTCCTGCTTGACGATGACCGAACCGGTCCGGTCGAGCAGTTCGACTGTGGCGTCGAGGAGTTCGGGGCCGGCATCGACGACGCAGCCTTCGGGAATCGAGGTGCCGGTAGCCACGGCCAAGGCGCGGAAGACCGCCTTACTGTTGACCATGGTCGCCAGATCCTGCGCGTAGGCCGCGGCGCCGGTCGAGAGCCCGAGCCGGTGTTCCCAGTGCGCCACATCGCGATCATGGACGTAGTACGACACCGACCATGCGGCGAGATCGATACCGCTGCCCGAGATCCGATCCTGCACTGCGGCAAACAGTTCGGGATTGTCTCCGGGGTACCAGTGAATTCCGTTGTAGTCCTGCATGGACAGCACCATGGGGACCGCGCCGGTCATGCCGAGCAACCCGGTGAGATAGGCCAGGAAGTCCTTGTCGAGGGGGCCGGGAATGATCGCGATGTCCTCGGCGTCCAGGCTCCACAACATGCGTGCCGCCTCGACATCGCACCCGCGCCAGGACTCCGGGGGCAGGTCGCGGGGTCGAGCGACCATCGCGCGACTGTGCGGATTGGCAAGTACCAGCTTCGGCATCGGTCTCGTACCTTCCTGCCCCGGACGGCGCCATGGCCGCCGGCTTCGAGTGTGCCCGCAGCAGCAACCACAGAGCTGGCTAACCTTACCGAAGTACCGGAACACGCTGGATCACAACAGGATTGCCGTGCAGCGTCAACAACGGCAGGGCAGGACGGGCATGTTCGAACCCATCACCGGGCGAGTCGATCGCGCCGTGACCGCAACGGACTCATTTGTTGTGCGTAGTGTCCGCGGCAAGGGTCGTGGCGTGTTCGCCACCAGTTCCTGGCGTCCATCCGAACTGGTGATCAGCGCTCGAATCACCGCGGTGAGCCCGCAGCGGACTGTCTACTCGTTCCAGACCGGCATCGATATCCACTGCGACTTCGACGAACCTGCGCGTTTGATCAACCACTCGTGTTCGCCCAACCTTGGAATTCGCGATAACACCGTCGGCGCCTTCGACTTCCTCGCACTGCTCCCGATCAACGTCGGTGACGAACTCACCTGGGACTACGCGAGTTCGGAATACCACTCCATCGCCGTCCCTGCCTGTCACTGCGGTGCCCCGACCTGCCGCGGCACAGTCACCGGCTACGCGGGGCTGACCCACACCCAGCGCAGCAACCTCACCCACATCGCGAGCTACCTCACCCGACCGATACCCCCGCCCTAACTCACGATCCCAGCACTCGACGCACGGGCCCGACGAGCTTCTGAACGACACCACTGCGCCGGACGGTCAGCACGCCGCCGCTAGCCGCCTCCAACCCTGCCTTCGCAGCAGACGTTCACTTCTCGGCTACTTAGACCACCCTAAACGCGACAACAGGTCCGTGACGATCACCCGGCCGTTTACATCCATGCGCCGGATGCCGCACAGCCACTTCGGCTCCCGGCGGGGCCGCCCGGAACAGTTCGGTGATCGGACGCTCGTCTTCGAGACCAGACAACGGACGGCCCGGAGTCGGGACCGCGACCGGTAGAACAGGTGTCGGAAAAACAGGTGTCATCGCATCCGTCCACTTCCCGTGCCGTCACGCCGTAACAGCACGTCTACAGGGGCGAATTCGCTGCTATAGAGTGCTCTAATGCCCGATGAAGCGCATCCCACGCCCGTGGTGCGTGTCGAAGCGGCCGAAGACCACGACCTGCTCTCGCTCGCTGCACAGCTGTGCTTTGCCCTGTACTCCACGTCCCGATCGATGACGGCGGCCTATCGGCCTTTCCTCGACGCGATGGGGGTGACCTACCCGCAGTACCTCGCGCTGCTCGCGCTGTGGGAGCGACCTGCAATCACGATGAAGGAATTGGGCGAGCAACTACGCCTGGACTACGGCACCGTCTCGCCGCTCATCCAGCGGCTACAGGCGCACGGCCTGGTCGAGAGCATCCGCAGCGCGCACGATCGCCGAGCGGTGGAACTGCGCGCCACCGACGCGGGGCAGGCCCTACAGCATCAGGCCACCGAGATGATCGAGTCGGTGCTGGCCGCCGTCGACTATCCGCTGGACACCGTCATTGCATTGCGCGACCAGGTCAACGCCCTCGGCGAGCGACTCGACTCCATCGTGGCCGCGCGTTCGGCGCGGTAGTCGAACGCTGTCCGCCTCAGGCGTCGAGGACCTGTGCCCGACGGTGGACCACGGGAGGTTCGGTGGACCACGGGAAATTGATCCAGCGGTCGGTGCGCCGCCAGACATACTCGCAGTCGACCTCCGAGTGCGGCTTCTGGTAGATCACCGCGCAGCGGACCTCGGCCACATGGTCGACGCAGAAGTCGCGCACCAGCTTCAGGGTGGCGCCGGTGTCGGCGACATCGTCGGCGACCAGGACCGTCGCACCCGCGAGGTCGACGGCCTGTGGGACCGGTGGCAGCATGACCGGCAGGTCCAGGCGTTGGTCGATGCCGGTATAGAACTCGACGTTCATTACGTGCAGGTTCTTCACGTCGAGTGCGTAGCCCAGTGCGCCTGCGACGAACAGGCCGCCACGGGCGATGGAGAGGATCAGGTCGGGCTCGAATCCGTCCTCGGCGATCTCGGTCGCCAGTTCCCGACTCGCAGACCCGAATGATTCCCAGGTCAGGACTTCCCGATCCGCCATTGGATCCTCCATCTCGATCGACTCCGCTGTCCAACGAGCATACGAGCGGCTAATCGAGCCTGCGCCACCACGCCCGGGGCGCAGGTCGTCGAAGTCTCGACCGAGATGGATAGGGTGACCATGTGCGGATTTTTCTGGCCGGCGCGACCGGTGTCATCGGAGTACGGCTGCTGCCCTTGCTGATCGCGGCAGGTCACGAGGTGGCGGGCATGACCCGTTCGCCGTCCAAGGCCGAACAGGTGCGCGCCGCGGGTGCGCGGCCGGTGGTCTGCGATGTCTACGATCTGGCCGCGCTGACCGCCGCGGTTGTCGAATTCCGGCCCGACCTCGTCATGCATCAGCTCACCGACCTGCCCGACGACGCCGCGCTGCTGCCGGAGCTGGCCGGCGCGAATGCGCGGATCCGGACCGAGGGGACGCGGAACCTGCTCGCTGCGGCGCGCGCCGCCGGCGCTGAGCGGTTTCTTGCGCAGAGCATTGCGTGGGAGCCGCCCGCCGGGCGCGGTGAGGAGATCCGCGATCACGAGGCGGCCGTGCTCGCTGCGCACGGTGTGGTGGTCGAATACGGCCAATTCTATGGACCCGGAACGTATTACGAGACCGAACCGCCTGCCGAACCTCGGGTGCACATCGATACCGCGGCCGCGCGCACGGTGGAACTGCTCGAAGCGGACAGCGGAGTGGTGATCGTCACCGACTGACTAGCACAGATCTATTGCGTGGTAGCCAATTTTGCGGCGAACTCGTAGTCGCGTCGCCAGTCCGGGCCGGTCGGGGCGAGGGTCAGTCGTCGCACTCCCGCCTCGACATAGGCGGCCACCTGCTCGGCGGCGTGCCCTGGATCGGCCGACAACGCTGGTGCGACAACGGTTACCGCCGGGGTCGGTCGCCCATGCTGTGCGGCGAGTTCCTGTAGCTCGGCGATTTCCGCGCCGATCCTATCAGGTTCGGTCTGAAGCGTGATCCACCCGTCGCCGTAGGCGGCGGCGCGGCGTCGTGCCCGATTCCCATTGCCCGCCACCAGTACCGGCGGCATCGCTGAACCGGGCGACAGCGTCACCTCCAGCCCGTCGGGCAATATCGTCGGCTGTCCGGTGACGAGTCCGGGCAGCGCCTGCAATGCTGCATCGGTCCGACGCCCGCGATCCTCGAACGACAGACCGGCGGCCCGCCACCCGACATCGCCGTGTGCAGGATTGCCGGTGCCGACGCCGAGCAGGAGCCGATTGCCAGACACATACTGCAATGAGCTGATCTGCTTGGCGGCCCAGGCGGTCGGCCGCAACGCCAGTAGCAAGACGTTGTAGCCGATCCGGATACGATCGGTCACTGCCGCCGCGGTCGCCAGGGTCACAGTGCTGTCCAACATCGGCGCGCTCGCGATGAGATGGTCTGTGGACCACACCGACTCGATTCCGAGCTCTTCGGCGAACCGCGCACTCGCCCGGACATCGCCCAGAATCGGTTGCTGCGGATCCGGTGTGGATGTAGGCAGGATTACGCCGATCTGCATGGTCATTACTCGTCCCGTCCGTTGTCGTTCGCCTGTTGCCAACGCTAGGGACTGTGGGTGAGTGTTCCAATGGCTGGAATGCTCAGCGTTATGCCCGGGACGCTCATGGGGCGCCTGTTCGTGCGAGTCGGGCGGGCCGAACATCGGGACATATTCGAGGGCGCGGCTGCCCCGGATTGCGTTGACCAGCGCCTATATTGGCGCAGGGGCGACAGGCGCCCTCATCGAGGGTAGGAGTCCATGGTGCGCAGGACAGTGTTCGTCGGGTCTGTAGTCGGGGTTGCGGTACTGGCAGCGATGGCGGGTGGCGCGGTGGCGGGCGCGCGGGTGCCCGCGGAAGGTGCCGTGAAAGTGCAGGCGGTCACCGGATTGGACCGGCTACCGGTGACCGGAGTGGAGGTCGGGCTCACGCCGTGCGGCACGGGTGCGCTGTCGGCGACAGTGACGACCGGCGGTGACGGGACTGTGACACGGAACCTTCCCGAAGGGTGCTACCGAGCAGAGGTCACGGCGGTGCCCTCCGGCTGCCAGCTGGCCGACCCCACTCACGTTCAGGTGGCCGTCGTTCCCGGTGTCACACCGGTCGCCGAATTCCGTTTCCGCTGTGCGTGACCGAGGTCAACGTCGCTGCAGCCGGACCCGCAGGCCGTCCTTCGGGCGCGGGAGAGATGTTCTGTCCCAATGTAATTCGTAGTCGGGCTCGACCGACCACTCGAACTTCCGCAGCAGTTGATGCATGAACGCCTTGACCTGCATGCCACCGAAATATTGGCCGATGCATTTGTGCGCGCCCGCCCCGAAGGGTACCCAGGCGTGCTTGTGGATCTTGTCTTCGCGGCGTCCCTCGGAGAATCTGCCGGGGTCGAAACGTTCCGGTTCGGGCCAGTATTCGTCCATGTGATGGGTGAACTGAGGCATCACCGTGACAAAGGTGCCCGCCGGAATGAAATGGCCGAGCACCTCGGTGTCGGCCACTGCGGCGCGTGGGATGCTCGGCAGGGGAGCGAGCAGGCGTAGCGATTCCTTCATGACGAGGTCGAGTGAGGTCAGCTGTTCCTGGCTGTTGTAGTCGAGCACATCGGTGCCGAGCGCCGCACTTTCGGCGCGGCAACGTTGCTGCCACTCCGGATGTTTGGCCAGGTAATACATCATCGTGGACATGGTGATGGTCGTCGTGTCGTGCGCGGCCATCAGCAGGAAGATCATGTGGTTGACCACATCGTCGTCGGTGAAGCTCTGCCCATCGTCGGACCGCGCGTGACACAGTGCGCTGAACAGATCGTCGCCGCTGCTGGTGCGCTTGGCGGGCAACTGCTTTCGCAACATCTGCTCGAGCACCTTGCGGCCGTGCAGGCCGCGTGACCAACGCAGCCCGGGTATCGGGAAGCGCAGATAGGCGGTGCCGCCGCGTACACAGTCGATGAAAGCCTGGTTCACCCTGTCGGATTCGTCGCCGAGGGGGGCGCCCATGAAGGTTCTTGTCGCGATGTCGAGGGTGACCTGCTTGATCGCCGGGTAGCCACGGAAGGAGTCCGCCGCCGTCCAGTCCGCCAAGCCACGCTCGATGATCGGGTTCATGGCGTCGAGATAGCCTGTCAAGCGGGAACGGGTGAAGGCCTGCATCATGATCCGTTTGTGATACAGATGCTCTTCGAAATCGAGCAGCATGATGCCACGCCGGAAGAATGGCCCGATCAGGTAGTCCCAGGCCGGACCGCTGCCGAATGCCTTGTCCCGGTTGGCCATCGGAATATCCCAGGCGTCGGGGCCGAGCAGGACCACGACCTGTCGGCCGAAGCCCGTCGTCCAGGACACCGGCCCGTAACGGGTGTAGCGTTCGCGTGCCCACGCTTCCGGGTGATGCAGCATCGCGTAGCTTTCCCCGATGATCGGCATGCCGCGCGATCCGGCGATGGATTTCAGGCCGCTGCTCTTCGGTGGCGCGGTCGGCGGGCTGATCAGGAAGGTCGACATCGTTCCTCCACTGCGAGGGGGAAGCTGACTGTGATCTATGTCAACTTTGTATAAAGTCTGAACTTGACACGGCCGTGTGTCAAGATTGCGTCATGTCTTCGGTAGTCCGTCCCTTCCGTGGGGTCAGTGCTGAGGATCGGCTCGCGCAGCGTCGTGCCGACCTGATCGAGGCCGGCTTCGATGAGGTGGGCACGAACGGTGTCGTGAAGCTGACGATGACATCGGTATGTGAGCGGGCCGGGCTGACCCAGCGCTATTTCTACGAGCAGTTCAGCAGTAGGGAAGATCTGCTCGTCGCGTTGTTCGACACCATGTTCGAGGAGTTCTTCGCCCTGGCGCGCACGGCGGTCGAGGCGCAACCGGAGGACCTGTTCCTGCGCGCTCGTGCCGCGATGGAGGTTTTCGTCGACTACTTCACCGGTGACCCGCGCAGGGCGCGATTGTTCACCGAAGCGATCGGCAACGAGGTCGCCGCGCCGCGCAAGGCGGACTCGGTCCGCCGGTTCGCCGAGTACACCGCCGAACAGGCGGAGCTCGTGCACGGCCCCTTCATCGGCCGTAGGCGCACGCGGTTGCTGCTTGCCGCCCACATCATCGTCGGCGGGCAGGCGGACGCGGCGGCGCAATGGCTCAGCGGCACAATAGATCTGCCGCGTGCGGAGTACATCGAGGAATTGGCGCACCTGTTCGTGGCCGCGGTCGACGCCGCACGCAACGCCGCCGGCCGGGGCTAGAACTGCCGCGCTATCGCGCCGACGCCAGTCGCCGCTCGACATTGCGCGAGTACGGTGCGTACGCGCCGATCAGGCGCAGAGATACGCGGCCGAGCGCATGCCGATGTCGTCAATGCGCGGATACGGGCCGTTTCGTGCGAGGCACGCCAGCGGAAGCCTCACTCGACAGGCCCGCATCGATGAAGGGCGTCTACACGACGTGGCGGAGTTCTGACACGAGGGTGGAGTCGGTGATGGATGTCTGCGACCACCATATGGGCGCGCGTCATGCGCTATCGGGTCGACGTGAGGTCGAGCACCGCTTTGCCAAGGATCCGGCGGGCCACGAGTTCGTCGGCCGCTTCGGATGCGCGGGTCCACGGGCCGCGCCAGCCGACCTGCGGGTCGAGCTTTCCGGTCTCCAGAAGTCGCAGTAGGTAGACCAGATCCTTGCCGAACGGGGTGCTCACATTGAAGTTCTCCAGCCTGCCACGCGCGCTGTTGACGCGGGCCTGCTCGAAATCGATGACGGTCGGTTCACCGGAGGCTTTGCCGATGGCCTGGACGACGCCGTCGTCTTCGAGACGGTCGAACGCCTCGGCCAGCTGACCGCCGCCCACATTGTCGATGACGCCGTAGACCGGTTCGGTCAGCGCGGTGGGTCCGAGTACGATCTCGTCCGCGCCGAGCTCGCGCAGTCCTTCGCCGCGGGCCGGGCTGCCGACGGAGGCGATGACATGTGCGCCCGCCAGTGCCGCGAGCTGGACCGCGAATCGGCCGACACCGCCCGAGGCTCCGGTGATCAGCACTCGGCGGCCGAGTACTGCGCCGAGCCTGCGGCAGGCCTGCAGCGCGGTGACGCCGGCGACCGGAAGTGCGCTGGCCGCAAAGAGATCGACGCCGTCGGGCACGACGGCGAGCTCGGTGGTGTCGACGGCGCGCAATTCCGCCCAGGCACCGCCCCAGCCGAAGGACACCACGCGGCTACCGACGGCCGGTCCCGAACCGTCGGCGGCGGCCTGGATGACGACACCCGCCGCGTCCCATCCGGAAACATAGCCCGGCAGCGTCTGCGGTGATCGGTAGACGATCTCGCCGAAGTTGAAGGAGATCGCGGCGACCTGGATCAGCGCTTGCGTGTCACGTGGTTTCGGGTCGGGTGCGGTACCGAGGCTCAACTGGTGTGGGGCATCGGGGTCGTGAACGAGGGCTTGCATCACATGCTTTCGCGCGGCAGGGACCCGGACCGCCGAATGCGGTCCGGGGCCGGAGTGGAGAGGGTCAGGCGTTCAGCGTCGGATAGTCGGTGTAACCGAGGTGATCACCGCCGTAAAAGGTGGCCTTGTCGGCCACGTTGTACGGGCCGCCCGCGCGAATGCGTTCGGGCAGATCAGGATTGGCCAGCCACGGTTCTGCCATGGCGATAGCATCGGCGACGCCGCCGCCGAGCGCTTCGGCGCCGATCTCTGGACGGCTCGGGAAGGAATCCGGTGTTGGGTGTGCGCAAAGAACAAGTGTCCCAGGCCATTCCGCCCGGATGAGCTCGGTGATGTCGCGGGTGAGAATCTCGAATACGTGGATGTAGGCGAGCGGGATCGGCGCCAGCGCCCGCACCAGTGCGGTGTAGAGCTCGGCGGTGTCGTTCTCGGCCATACCGTTGAACGTGATGCCGGGTGAGAGCCTGATGCCGACTCGTTCCGGCCCGATCGCAGTACTGACCGCCTGCACGACCTCGACCGTGAACCGTAGACGAGCCTGCAGCGATCCGCCATAGCCATCGGTCCGCCGGTTGGTCGTGTCGGACAGGAACTGGTGCAACAGAAAGCCGTTCGCTCCGTGCAGTTCCACGCCGTCGAAGCCCGCCTCGACGGCGTTGCGGGCGGCGGTGACAAAGTCGGCCACCGTTTCGGCGATGTCCTCGACCGACATTTCGCGGGGCGTGGGGCGATCGAGCATGCCATCCGCGGTGAACAGCTGCTCCCCGGACGCGATCGCGGAGGGAGCGAGTGGGAGGGCTCCGTCGGCGTAGAGGCTCGAGTGTCCGATCCTGCCGCAGTGCGCCACCTGGGCGAAGATCCGTCCACCCGCGGCGTGCACGGCATCAGTCACCGGCTGCCATGCCTGTACCTGCGCTGCCGTGTACAGCCCGGGTGACTGGTGGTAGCCCTGGGCAATCTCGCTGATCGCGGTGGCCTCGGAGATGATCAGGCCCGCCGACGCGCGTTGTGCGTAGTACTCCGCGGTCAACGCGGGGACCACGCCGCCGGGCGAGCGATTGCGGCTCATCGGCGCCATCACCAGGCGGTTGGGCAAGTCCAGCTTGCCGATGGTCAGCGGTTCGAAGTATCCGCTCATGTGACTCCTCGGTCGATCGTCGGCATGCGGGATCGGCACATTCGCCGGGTGGCGGTGTGCTGAATCCTGTGCTGCCAGGGGTCGAGGTCAGGTGATCCGCTGCACGGCAACCATGTGGGAGCGGGCGGCGGGCTTACCCCTGAACGATGGTCGTTGCGAAGACCGAGATCAATGACGAGTCATTCAACGAAGCGTTAGCCGCGCTAATGGATGGAGCGCGGGCGGAGGCGGGTACCCGCCTCGACCCGACGCGTTCTCGTGCACAAACCACGCCTTTGTGCTGCCTATCCTGTGATGGCGCGCCGGGCGTAGGCGCGGACATCGGCGTCGGTGTCGTCGATGGCCTGTTTCAGCGCATCGTGCGCGGATCCGTCGTCGGACCATGTGCTCAGTGCGAGCACGGCGGCCTTGCGGACGTCGAGGTGCGGGTCCAGCAGGGCTTCGGTGAGCGTGGGCACCGCGGTGCCCGGATCTGCTCCGGCCAGTCCGCGGGCGGCGCCCACTCGGACCTGCCATGCGGAATGTTGGAGTGCGTTCGCGAGGATCGGGATGTCGCCGGGGGTGACGCCGAGACTCGCGAACGCGGCCAGTGCTGCGGCGCGCACCAGGGGATCGGGGTCCGTTGCGAGCGAGCGCACGGTGTCGACACCTTTGTGCGCGATGGCCGCGATGCCGTGGGCGACGGCGATGCGGACTTCGCGATTCTCGTCGGCGGCGGCCGCGGCGACGCCGCGCCAGTCGTCGAGCGACACCAGTGCCCGGACCGCTTCGATGCGCACGCGGTGATCGGAATCCGTCAGTGCCGCAAGGTATTGTGGCGCGGAACCGGAGCGCAGCGCCCGCAGCAGGTCGATGACGGTCGCGCGTACGACGGGGTCGGGTGAATCGAGCCGATCCGACAAACCAGCAGCCGCGGGCAGCACCTCGACGAGTTCACGCAGGCTGGCGGTGGCCGCACGGCGCACCGAGGCGGCGGGATCATCGAGCGCATCGATCAGGATCGTGGTGAAACCACCCGGGGTGTTCTCGGTCAGCACCGCAAGCGCGGCGACCCGCACACCCGGGTCCTCGTCGGTGAGGTAGGTCGAGAGTTCCTGCACCGTAGGCGAATCCAAGGCCAGTAGGGTCACAAGTCGGGGTGAGGGCGGTTCGACCGAATCGCGGACGGTGTGGCGGGCCGCTGCGGGCGCCCGACCACCGACCAGCTCCGGCTGCTGGACCGGGACAACGGTGGAGTCCGCCGAAGGGAGATCGTCGAGACCGGGCACGGGAACCAGATACGGCGCGACCGGGCGCTTGCGGAACTCCATGCTGCCGTCGGAGTTCTTGCGTAGGTTGAGGTGGTAGCGCCACTCGGTGTCGTCGCGGTCGGGCAGGTCGGCCCGTTCGTGGTAGAGCCCCCAGCGTGATTCGGTCCGGGTGAGTGAACTGCGTGCCGCCATTTCGGCGCAGTCGCGGATAAACGAAACCTCGACCGCGCGCATGAGCTCGTGCGGCGAGCGAGCACCGATTTCGGCGATCTCGCCGCGCATGCGCTCGAAGGTCTCGACCGCGATGGAGAGCTTCGCAGCCGTCTTCGGTGGGGCCACATAGTCGTTCACGAAGCGGCGCAATTTGTACTCGACCTGCGGCTGCGGTGGGCCGTCCGGTTGGCGTAGCGGCCGGTAGATAAGCTCATGGGCTTCGGCCAGCTGGTCTTCGGGGAGTGCTGCGGGCGCCTCGAGCTCGGGCAGGGTGGCGGCGGCGTGCGCGCCTGCCAGATCGCCGAAGACGAAGGCGCCGATCATGTAGTTGTGCGGCACGCAGGCCAGATCGCCCGCCGCGTACAGACCGGGGACCGTGGTTCTCGCGTGCTCGTCGACCCAGACGCCAGAAGCGGAATGCCCACCGCACAAACCGATTTCGGAGATGTGCATCTCGATGTCGTGGGTGCGATAGTCGTGGCCGCGGTTGGCGTGGAAAGTACCGCGGGTGGGGCGTTCGGTGGTGTGCAGGATCCCTTCGAGCGTGGACAGCGTCTCGTCGGGCAGATGCGAGACCTTGAGATAGATGGGCCCGCGCGCGGATTCGATCTCGCGCTTCACCTCGGACATCATCTGCCCCGACCAATAGTCGGAGTCGACGAACCGCTCGCCTGCGGCGTTGACCTGATAGCCGCCGAACGGGTTGGCGACGTAGGCGCAGGCGGGACCGTTGTAGTCCTTGATCAGTGGGTTGATCTGGAAGCATTCGATGCCGCTGAGCTCGGCGCCCGCGTGGTAGGCCATCGAATAGCCGTCGCCCGCGTTCGTCGGGTTCTCGTAGGTGCCGTAGAGGTAGCCGGAGGCAGGCAGACCGAGCCGGCCCGACGGACCGGTCGCAAGAATTACCGCCTTGGCGCCCACCGCGACGAATTCGCCGGTGCGCGTGTGCAATGCGGCCGCGCCGACCGCACGGCCCTCGGCGGTGAGCACCCGGACCGGCATCAGTCGATTCTCGATCCGGATCCTTTCGCGCATCTTGCGCTGGCGCAGCACGCGATACAGCGCCTTCTTGACGTCCTTGCCCTCGGGCATCGGCAGCACGTACGAGCCGGACCGGTGTACGCCACGCACCGCGTATTCGCCGTATTCGTCCTTTTCGAACTTCACCCCGTAGCGCTCGAGCCGCTGCACCATTGCGAAACCGCGGGTGGCGGTCTGATAGATGGTGCGCTGGTTGACGATTCCGTCGTTGGCTCTGGTGATTTCGGCGACGTAGTCCTCCGGTTCGGCCTTGCCCGGGATGACCGCGTTATTGACCCCGTCCATGCCCATCGCGAGCGCACCCGAGTGCCGCACATGCGCCTTCTCGAGCAGCAGCACATTCGCGCCCTGCTCCGCCGCGGTGAGCGCGGCCATGGTGCCCGCGGTGCCGCCACCGATGACCAGCACGTCGCAGTCCAGTCGGATCCGATCGGACAGGTCCGGAATCGGCAGTGTCCCTGCGGGGTTCGTGGTGTCGCCTGAACTCACAATGTCTCCAAGATTTCGGCCTTCACGGACCCGCGGTCCACGGCCTCGCGCGGATTCGGCACCTCGACGACAGCGCGCAGCGCACCGCCGCCCAGGACCGCGATGCGGTCGCCGAGCAGCAGCGCCTCGTCGAGGTCGTGGGTGACGAACACAATGGTGGTCGGATGGGCACGCCAGGTGTCGATCAGCAAGCGCTGCATGGTGGTTCGGGTCTGGGTATCCAGTGCGCCGAAGGGTTCATCCATCAGCACCGAGCGTGGTTCGCCTGCGAGGCTGCGCGCCAGTTGCACTCGCTGCCGCATGCCGCCCGACAGGTCGCGGGGAAGGTAGTCGGCGTAGCCGGTGAGACCGATCTCCTGGACCCAGCGTTGCGCCGTGGTTTTGCGTTCGGCGCGGGGAACCCGGCGTAGCTGCAGCGCCAGTTCGATGTTCTGTCGCGCGGTGCGCCATGGCAGCAGTGCGTCGTCCTGGAATACCAGGGCTCGGTCCGCGGAGGGGGCGGTGACTGTTGTGCCGTCGGCCCGGATGCTCCCGGCTTCTGGTGTGCGCAGTCCGGCGATGGCGCGCAGCAGCGTGGACTTGCCGCACCCGGATTTGCCGACAACGACGAGGATTTCGCCCGGCGCGATAGCGAGATCGAGGTGCTCGATCACGGTTTTGCTGCCGTAGGCGATCCGAATACCATCCAATGCCAACCGCATTCCTGCCACTGGGGGTGTCGAGGCCGTGGTGGACGGTGTTGTGGTGGTCGTCATTGCGATGCCTCCCGTGGCAGCCAGCGGGTGATCCGGCGCCCGGCCAGTTCGACGAGCCCGGAGGTGCCGAAGCCGAGGATGCCGATGGTGATCATTCCGACGAACACCGCCGGATAGTCGACGATGGTGTAGGCCTGCCAGGTCCGGTAGCCGATGCCGAGCCTGCCGGAAATCATCTCCGCCGAGATGAGGCAGATCCATGCCACGCCCATGCCGACCGACAAACCACTGAAGACACCGGGCAGGATGCCGGGAAAGGCCACGCGCACAAGGACATCGGTACGCGAGGCACCCAGGGTGCGCAGTGCGTCCTCCCAGATGGTCGGCAGTGCGCGCACCGCGTGCCTCGTGCTGACCAGCACGGGGAACAGTGAGGCGGTGAAGGTGATGAAGACGATCCCCGACTCGTCGCTGGGGAACAACAGGATCGCGACCGGCACCAGCGCGATCGCCGGGATCGGGCGCGCCAGTTCGGTGAGCGGGCCGAAGACGGCGGCCAGCAGCCCGGAACGGCCGAGCCCGATGCCCGCGAGGACGCCGATCACCGCCGCGAGACCGAACCCGGTGAGAATTCTGATCAGCGACTGCGCGATGTCCACGTAGTACTGGTTCTTCTGAAACTGCTGACCGAACTCGGCGATGATGTCGGTGACAGTGGGCAGTGTGTCGAAACGCAGCCAGAATCGCACGTTGTTGGCGGTGAGCAGCTGCCACAGGCCGATCACGGCCGCCACCGACGCAACCTGGATCAGGCGGATGCGCCACACGGAGGTCCTCGGCGTCTTGGCAGCTGCACCGCCCGCGGCCACGGTAGGGCCGACCAGGGCTGCGGTGCTCATCCGCGCGCCTCGGGCACGCTCGGCAACATCGGATGCGACGCGCGACGGCGCATGACACGCTCGGTCATCCCCTGACCTCCGTGACAGCCTGGTCGTAGGCGACCGGCACCGCGGTGGCGTGCGTCTGACGGTAGCGCTGCGCGGCCGCCGGCGTGGTGAACGGCAAGAAGCTGTCGCCCTCGCGCAACCAGATCGACTTGTCGGCAAACCATCTCGTGCCCAGCTCGGCATCGGGAACATACGCCGCCCGGATCACCTTGCCCTGTGCCTTCGCCGCCTGGATCGCCCGCAGCAGGCAGGTGGGGTCGGCGGCGGGCTGGGGACGGTCGGCGCCTTCGAGCCACAGTTCACCGGCCTGCGGCGAATTTTCCACGGCGCGAGCGCAGATCGGATCCGTGCCGGTGACCCGGCTCGGGTTCGCGGTAGCGGCCACCGCCTTGTCGTAGTCGCCCTGACCGGTCTCGGCGAATGCCTTGCGCAGTGGTGCGAGATCGACGAAACGGTCGATGTCGAGTTCGGCGAAGTCACCGATCGATTTCAGGTACTGCACATCGCCTTTCAGCGCATCGACCAGGCTCGGCTTGATCGTGGTATCGAAAGACGTGCCGCCGGGGCCGTTGTAGAGATACACGACCTCCTGCGGAAGTCCGGAGCCGTCGGCGACGATCTCGGCGGCCTCGAAAGGCTGCTCCCGCAGGAACGTGGTCGCGTCGAGCTGTGCCGTGAGGAACGCGTGCAGCACCTCCGGATGGTCGGCGGTGTACGAGCGACGGGCTACCACGCCGTGGAAGGTCGGCACGCCGAGTTCGGCACCGTCGTAGAGCAATCTGGCCTTGTTCTGGAACACCAGCAACCCGGGCCACGCCACGAACTGGGCGAGCGCCCCCACCTGGTGCGATTCCAGGGCGGTTGCGCCGATCTGGGGCTGCTGGTTCAGCACCTCCACACCCTTGGCCGGGTCGACACTCGCGCGCGACAGGGCTTGCACCAGGGTGCCGTGCCCAGCGGAACCGACGCTGGCCGAAATCTTCTGCCCGGCCAGCTCGCGGACGCTCGTGACCGTGGAATCCTGCGGCACCACAACCATATTGAGTGCGCCACGCGGGTGATACCCGGTGACCGACACCAATGCCGTTGTGGCTCGCTCGTTGGCCTGCGTCCGAGATCCGTTGATCAGCAACGGATAGTCGCCCATCGATCCGATATCGATCTTTTCGGCAAGCATCTGCGCGGTGATCGGCGCGCCGGTGTCGTAGTCCTGCCACTCCACCTGGTACTTGGCGCCGCCATTGTCGGTGATCTGCTGTAGCCGCTGCTCCAAGTAGCCCTTGGCCTTCAGCAGCGTGCCAGCGGTGACGGTATTGATGGTCTTGGACTGGTAGCCGACGACGACCTTGACAGTACCGGTCGGGGTATTGTCGGAGCTCTGCAGCGAGCAGCCCGCGGCGGCGAGTGCGAGTGCGAGGACAAGGGGTGCGAGGCGTTTCTTCATGGTGACTTCCGGATTCGGCGCAGGGTTCAGCGGAGCAAATAGGGCATATTGACGGTGACGGCACCGGTGGGGCAGCGCGCCGCGCACGGGCCGCAGTACCAGCATTCGTCGACGTGCATAAAGGCCTTGCCGTTCTCCGGATTGATCGCCAGCGAATCGAGCGGGCAGATCTCCACGCACAGCGTGCAGCCCTGGATGCACAGCGACTCGTCGATGGTGACCGGGATATCGGTGCGCTGATTCGCCAGTGCCATCAGATGACCTTCCATTCGGGTGTGCTGCGGATCAGACTGCCGCGCATGGTGATTCGGTCCCCGCGCATCCGGATGTACTCCAGATCGACAGGTCGCCCGTCGTCGAGGCGGCTCAACCGTTCGAGCATCAGCAGTGCCGCGCCCGCAGGGGCGTCGAGCATTGCTGCGGTGTGCGCATCGGCGGTGATCGCCTCGAGAGCGAGATCGGCCGAACCGAGCGGGCCCCCGCTGATCTGCTCGATGAGCACGAAAATATCGTTGGTCTCCAGGTCGTGACCCAGGATCTCGGTCCCGATATCCGGTGCGAGGTAGGTCAGGTCCAGGCTCAGCGGCAGATCCGCCAAATAACGCAGCCGCTCGATGTAGACGACGCGCTCGCCGGGGTCCAGGCGCAGCTTCCGTGCGACCGCGGCCGGCGCGGTGATATGCATGGCCGCGCGTACCTCGTTGCGCACCGTGCCGTGCCCCTTCAGCGTCTCCTGCAGCCCCAGCAGCGCATCGAGCCCGTGATCGAACTTGCGGTTGGCCACTCGGGTCCCGACCTTCGGCACCCGATCGATCAGCCCCTCGTCCTTGAGCAGCGCCAATGCCTCACGCACGGTATTGCGCGAAGCATCGAACTCCGAAACCAGCTGTTGCTCACTCGGCAGCACGTCATCGAACGCACCAGCGTGGATCTGATGACGCAACACGTCGGCCACCCGGCGCGCTTGGTCGGCCCGCAACCG
Organism: Nocardia sp. NBC_01009; assembly: GCF_045208035.1. NCBI lineage: Bacteria > Bacillati > Actinomycetota > Actinomycetes > Mycobacteriales > Nocardiaceae > Nocardia > Nocardia sp. NBC_01009. The sequence goes on from NZ_CP108695.1 coordinate 4,604,221, forward strand.
TCGCACGGGTATGGGTTCGGCTCCCACCTCCGCCACCTTCCTATCGCTGACCTGCATGGACAGGGACGATAGTTGGCCTGCGACGGCTCGGATCCCGCCGTAAATCCGCCGCAATTCAGGGGATGTTATTGCGCCGGCCGGCACTTGCGCTGACCTGGGGAAATAACTCGCAGAGGAGGCATTGCGCCAGTCCGCCGCCGGAAGGTGGATTCCGATCACACAGATTCGAATAGCCGGCAGCGGACCCGCCGGGCACCAGCTTCGAACCACCGTGTCCCGGATAGGCTTGCGACCTCAGTCGCCGGAGTCGAGACTCCGGCGCAGATTGCCGATCGTCAGGATCCCCTCGCGAACCTGCGGCGAGCGGGTGGAATCCCTGCCACGAACGCGCCGGGCGACCCGCATAGACACCCGACGCGGCATCGGCTGGGGCCGATGCGCGTTCGGTGGGTCAGAACCAGGCGTCCTGCATGTCGAGGGTGGTTCGGTCCATCAGCTCGAGCAGATCCAATTGTGGTCCGGTTCTCGGGAGTTCGTAGCGGAAGAAGTACCGCGCCGCCGCGCGTTTGCCCTCGTAGAAGTCGCCGGCACGGCCGTGCGCGGCGAGGGCTTGCTCCAGCCAGATCCAGGCGACCACGATGTGACCGAAGGCCTCGAGGTACACGCTGGAATTGGCCATGGCTGCGGCGATGTCGCCGGAGCCGAACATCCACCCGGTGACGGTGAGCAGGCGTTGCCAGGCGGCGTCGAGCTGGCCGCCGAACTCGGTCCATTCGCCACCGGCTTCGGCAGCCGCCATCACGGTCTGCTCGATCCGCCCCGCCAGTAGCCGCAGACCGGCGCCATCGTGCTGGATTACTTTGCGGCCCAACAGATCGAGGCCCTGGATGCCGTGGGTGCCCTCGTGGATGGGGTTGAGCCGGTTGTCGCGGTAGTGCTGTTCGACGTCGTACTCGCGGGTGTAGCCATAGCCGCCGTGTACCTGGATGGCGAGGTTGTTCGCCTCCAGACACCACTGCGAGGGCCAACTCTTGGCGACACCGGTCAGGATCTCCAACAGGAGTGTGTTGTCGCGTTGCGTCTGCGGATCGATGGCGGTGCGTCGGAGGTCGACGAGCCGGTTGCAATACAGCAGCAGGGCGAGTGCGCCCTCGACGTAAGCCTTCTGTGCCAACAGCATTCGCCGCACATCGGCATGTTCGATGATCGGAACCTGCGGCGCGGCCGGGTCCTTGGCGGTGACCGGACGGCCTTGTCGGCGCTCGCGGGCGTAGTCGAGGGATTTCAGGTATCCGGTGTAGCCGAGCGCCGTCGCACCGAGACCGACGCCGAGGCGGGCCTCGTTCATCATGTGGAACATGTAGGACAAGCCACGATGGGGCTCGCCGATGAGGTAGCCCACCGCACCGGGCTCGCCATCCGGTGCGTGCTTGCCTTCACCGAAATTCAGCACTGTATTGGTGGTCCCGCGGTAGCCCATCTTGTGGTTCAGTCCGGCCAGCGCCACGTCATTGCGTCGGCCGAGCGATCCGTCGTCCTCGACGAGGAATTTGGGCACGATGAACAGCGAAATGCCCTTGGTGCCCGCAGGGCCGCCGGGGATCTTGGCCAGCACCAGGTGCACGATATTGTCGGTCAGCTCGTGATCGCCGCCGGAGATCCACATCTTCGAGCCGAAAAGCCGGTACGTGCCGTCGGATCGGGGTTCGGCGCGAGTCACGATGTCGGCAAGCGAGGAACCGGCCTGCGGCTCGGACAGGCACATGGTGCCGGTGAACCTGCCCTCGACCATCGGTTTGACGAAACGGTCGATCTGGTCCGGGGTGCCGTGCGCAGCAAGGAGATTGGCATTGCCGACGGTGAGGAACAGGTAGCCGGTGGTGCCCACGTTGGCTGCCTGGAACCAGCTGAATCCGGCCGCCTCGACGGTGGCGGGCAGCTGCAATCCGCCGATCTCCTCGTCCATTGCGGCGCCGATCAGATTCGCCTTGGAGAAGGCCTCGACCGCGGCTTTCACCTCGGGGATGATGGTGACCCGCTCGCCGTCGAACGTCGGCTCGTTGGCGTCGCCCCGCTTGTTGTGCGGTGCGAAATGTCGGGTGGCCAGGTCTTCGCATAGGTCGAGGAAGCCGTCGAAGGTGTCCTTGGAATGCTCGGTGAATCGCGGTAATGCGGTGAGCTCCTCGACCCGCAGCCATTCGTAGAGCAGGAAATCCAGGTCCCTGCGGGAGATCAATGTCGAGCGCACGACCACATCCTCTCGCTTCGGCACAGCCGAACGTCTACCTGTGAACAGTGCCGGCAGGCCATTCCTGGTGACCCACAGGCACCCGCTCCGGGCGGACACGAAGCGCACCCGGGTCGATTTGGTACGTTACTACCCATGTGTCGCGAATTTGTGTGGGGGTTGCGATGACCGCCACATCCGGAGCCGCCCGGCCGGTGGGTCGGCCCGCGGCCGCGACTCAACAGCAGGTGCTCGCCGCCGCCAGCGCCCAGTTCCTGGCCTCCGAGCGCGTCGATGTGCAGGCCATCGCCGCCGAGCTCGGGTTGTCGCGGGCGACCATCTACCGCTGGTTCGGATCGCGGGACGGACTGCTCGGCGCGGTGATGGTGTCCGAGTTCAACCGTCTGGTCGAGGCCGCCCGCAGCCGCAGCGTCGGAACTGGTGCACGTCGAGTGCTGTGGATGCTGGATCGGGTGGCGCGATGGCTCGCGCGCAACGAACCCTATCGATACTTCATTGCCACCGAACAGGCCACCGCGGGCCGGATCATCACCACCAGCGATGGGCCGGTGCAACCGAAGGTCGTCGCCACCGTTGCGGATCTGATCGATGGCGCCGTCGCCGAAGGCTACGAGAATCGGGTGGACACACCCACATTCGCGTATGCACTGGTGCGCCTCATCGAGGCATTTCTGTATCAGGACGCAGTAACGGGTATCCGGGGCGATGTCGACCGGTTGCGTGACGTGCTGGTGGTCATCCTGGGACTGGACCCCGAGCCGCGCTGAGGGTCACCGGTGCCGTGGTCCGTAGGTGTCGAGGAACACGACCGGGCCGTCGCCCAACTCGCCGCGGGCGTCGAGATCGATGAGCGCTGCCAAAGCCTTCGCGGTGTAGACGGTTTCCAACTCGAGGCCAGCCGTGGTGCCGAGCTTTTGTGCCGCGACCGCGGCCGGGGTCTCGTGGCCGTAGCCGGGGCCGATCCAGTCGCGGACGATGGTCACATCCTCGGGGCGCAGTCCGAGCGGCGCGAATTGTGCACCGCGCGTGCGGAGTACGCCCTCGGTCCTTTTCGCCAGCCCGATGATGTGTTCCGCGTCCAAGGGGAGGGTGTCGTTGACGACGACGCCGAGGACTCGGGTTCGCAAACCGGCCAGGCGGAGGCCGAGGGTGAGACCGGCTGCCGTGCCGCCGGATCCGACAGCGGTCACCAGATACGTCGGCTCGGGGAGCATGCTCGTCCTGACCTGCGCGGCAAGCTCCAGCGCGCCCTCGACGTAGCCGAGCGTTCCGATCGGCGACGACCCACCTGCGGGCAGCAGATACGGAAGGGTGCGGCCGCGCATGTGCCGAACTACCAACCACGGTGCGCAGAGCACGGTGCGCAGCTTGCTGTGCGTGAAATGCAAAGTGGCGCCGGAGGACTTCAAGCGCTGTAGTTGTTCGCGCACATGATCGTCCTCCGGTTGGTCGACCAACGCGAGCGCGGTCTCGATGCCGTGCTCGCGCGCGTACAGAGCCGTGGCAAGACCCCAATTGGTACCCGTGCCGCCGACGGTGAGGATGGTGCGAGCGCCACGCCGCTGCGCCTCCGGCAGCAACCACTCGAGTTTGCGAATCTTGTTCCCGCCCCAGCCGCCGGAACCGTAACCGCTCTCGTCCTTGCACCACACCGGCACTCGGGTGCCGATATCCAATTCCCTGACCGGGGTGGGCGAGTCGCCGAGCCGCAGAAACGGCAGTGTGTCCGCCAGCTCGAGGAACCGTCCATGCAGCAACGAATCCGTCATAGTGACCCATTATCGGCGCGGAGCCGCAGGTCAGTGTTCCTCAGTGCCGAAGAGGCGGTGCTCGAGGGCTGCCGCTGCGGCTTCGGTGCGGGTAGCGGCGCCCAGCTTGGTCAGGATGCGGGAGACGTGTACGCCTGCTGTGTTACCGCTGATGAAGAGTTCTGTGCCGATCTGCCTGTTGCTCAGCCCCTTGGCGACGAGGCGTAGGACGTCGAGTTCGCGAGGAGTGAGACCGAAGGTGCTTGGTCGGGCGGCAGCTGCCGTGCTCGTTCGGCTCGGGCCGTCGACGGCGAGCCCGGCGCGGTCGGCCAACTGGCGCGCGGCGTCGGCGAGTGTCGGTGCTTCGAGCTGTACGGCCAGGTCCGCGGCCTCCCGCAATGCGGTGTGGGCGGTGGAGCGGTAGCCTGCCGCGAGTTCGGCTCCGGCGGACCCGAGCAGGCTGCGCGCGAGTTCGTAGGGCTGGCGAAGCGCCCGCCAGGAGGAGACTGCCGCGTCCCAGGCGGGTGAGCTTTCGCTGATGGCGGCGGTGACGACAGCGCGATAGGCGGCATCGACCGCTGTCGTCATCGGCAGCGCGGCGGCAAAGGAGTCGACGTCGATGGCGATGTCGTCGATTCGGGCCGTGAGTGCGAGCAATGGCCACACTTGGTGGTGGTGCGCAGTGATGTCGTCGGCGTGGAGCGTGACCGTGAGGATGTCGGCGGCGCGGCGCGGTTGACCGGTGGCGATCGCGATATCGGCCTGGATGGTGCGCAATTGGAGCTGGTACTGGCGCGCCCATGGCCCGTCGCTCAGCAGGCCCGCAGCAGTGTCAGCGCTGTTCGCGGCCGCAGCCGAATTGCCCTGTGCCAGTGCAATTTCGGCGTGGCATAGGAGCAGTGCGGCCTTGCTCAGTGGGGGCAGTTGCTCGGTGAGTGATTCGTCGATGAGATCGAGAGCCTCGTGCCACCGGCCGAGCGCGGTGAGCGCCTGAGTCCACTTGACCAACAGAATGGGCCCGGCCTCCACGAAGCGGAACGTCGCGTGCGCGGCACGGATGCCCTGCTGGATCGCGTCGATCGCCGCGGTGTGCTCGCCCGCCGCGACCAGTGTCGCCGACTCCCACAACACCACGGTGAGCAGTGTCTGAGGGTCGGCCGCGGCGGTGGCGGCGGCATGGGCCTTTTCGAAATGGGCGACGGCCGTGTCGGATCGAGCGGTGGTGGCCAGTCCGAGGTAGGCGTAGCCGCGCGCAGCCAGCGCCTGCGCGCCGAGCTGTTCGGCCACCTCGACGGCTGCCCGCGCGTCGCGTTCGGCTCCGCTTGCGTCGCCGCCGAAGACGCGCGTTGCGGCGAGCTCCGCGAGCAGCTCGCCGCGCAGAACCGTCGGTGGGTGTGCGGGCAACAGGGCAAGGGCCTCGGTGAGATCGTCGTCACAGCCGCTGCTGCTCTGATTCTTCAAACCGGCCCGGTGGTAGTAGAGCTGGGCGGCGCGCAACGGTGCACGATCGAGGTCGACAATGCCGAGTGCCTCGTCGGCAGCTTCGATGCCGCGGTCGATGATGCCGCCGAGGTAACAGGCTTCGACCACCTGTTCCAACACGGTGAGCCGATCGGCAGCGACCAAGACCGCCGCGTCCGGCACCCGATCCCAGAGTTCGAGCACCCGATCCAGGTGGCGCAGCCGGTCGCTGTGCGCATCCATGTTCGCCGCGCTCGCTGCGGCGCCCCACGACGCTTCGATCGCGCTGGGCAGATCGCCTGCCGCGTAGGCGTGGTGGGCCAGTTGCCCGATCGGCCAGTCTTCGTCCTGTGCATCGCGACGGGCGTGCAGTGCCCGGGCCAGCCGCGCGTGCAACCGCTTTCGCTCGATCGGCAGCAGATGATCGTAGACGGCGTCGCGAATCAGGACGTGACGGAATTCGTATCCGGTCTCGGTGGCCAGCAGCAATTGCCTGTCGATCAATTCGCGTGCCGCGCGCTCGAGGGCCGCCTCGTCGAGTTCGGTCGCCGATTCCAGCAGCGCATGCTGGACGGGTGACCCTGCTACGGCAGCCAATCGCAACAGCGCCTCGGCGTCCGGGGCCAGACTCGCCTGATAGTCGAGCAGCAGATCGGACAGCTCGGCGGGGGTGTCGCCGCTCGAGCGGCTGAGCGCCTCGACGAACAGCGGAATGCCCTTGCTGCGCTCGAAGATTCGCGTCACCGACCCGGGCTCCGGCTCGCGGCCGAGCAGCGCGGCGAGCTGCCTGCCTACCTCGTGTCTGGTCAGCGGTGCCGGATCGAGCAGGCGGACACCGGGATTGCGGCGCAGCCCGACGACGAGCCTGCGCATCGGTTCGGAATCGGCGGGCCGATAGGTGCCGACCAGCAGGAGGTCACGCTGCGCGAGATTGGCGAGCAGGAACGACAACAGCTCCCGACTCGAATCGTCGGACCAGTGCAGATCTTCCAGCACCACGACCACCGGTCTGGTCAGCGCCAGCTGTTCGAGCACGGTCAGGACCTCGCCGAACAGCCGGATCCGATCGGACTCGGCGTCGGCGGATCCGGCCTGTGCGGCCAGTTCGGGCAGCCAGCGTGACAGCGCGGGCCTGGCCACCGGCAACAGCTCCGCCAACCCGGTTGCGCCGAGCTCGCGCACGAGGCCACGCAGTACCGAGAGGAACGGCGCGTACGGCACGCCATCTCTGGAGAACTCCGGGCATCGGCCGACCAGCACGACCGCATCCGGACCGAGCCGGGTGGTGAACTCGCTGACCAGGCGTGATTTGCCGAGCCCTGCCTCACCGGCGATCAGCACGGTGTGAGTGGATGTGTCCGCATAGGCGCTCTGCAACGCCGACACTTCGGGGGCCCGCCCGATAAAGGCACCGCTGACGGGAACGCTCACCACTCCGCGATCATGCACGGGCTGCGCAGCGGTGGCAACTTCGCAGCCACGGATGCGCGGCGGTTTCGCCGTCGACATAAAGAGCGCACAGGGCCGAAGATAACGAATTCGCGTGATTCCTGGGCACCCTCGTTACCGGCAGAGTAATTCGTATGACGAACAACGACATCCGCCCCTTCCGCATCGAGATCCCGCAGGCCGCCATCGACGATCTGCACGACCGGCTGCTCCGCACCCGCTGGATCGACGACCTGCCCGGCACCGGCTGGGAGCGCGGCGTGCCGGGCTCCTACCTGAAGGAGCTGGCCGGCTATTGGGTGGAGAAGTTCGATTGGCGGGCGCAGGAGGCGGCGCTCAATTCCTACCCGCAGTTCACCACCACCATTGATGGGCAGAACGTGCACTTCCTGCACATCCGCTCGGTGGACGAGAACGCCACGCCGCTGCTGCTGATCCACGGTTGGCCCAGCTCGGTGGTCGACTTCCTCGACCTGATCGGCCCGCTGACCGACCCCAAAGCGTATGGAAACCAGGATGCGCCCGCCTTCCACCTGGTGATCCCGTCACTGCCGGGCCACGGCTTCTCGGGGCCGATCACCGAGGCCGGCTGGAACGACGGCCGGATCGCTGCCGCGCTTGCGGAACTGATGGCCAGGCTCGGCTACGACCGCTATGGCGTGCAGGGCGGCGACCACGGGGCCTTCATCGGTCCGCAGCTCGGCCGTATCGACACCGAACACGTGCTCGGCGTGCACGCCAATGCGCTGGTCACCTTCCCGACCGGTGATCCCGCCGATATGGCGGCGCTCACCGACGCGGAGAAGCGGCGGCTCGGTGCGATGAAGAAGTTCCAGGACGACGGCTCGGCCTACATGAACCTGAAGGGCTCGCGCCCGAACACCATCGCGCAGCTGCTCGCCGATTCCCCGGCAGGTCAGCTCGGGTGGATCATCGAGAAGTTCAAGGAGTGGATCGACCAGTCCCATGAGCTGCCCGAGCAGGCCATCGATCGCGACCGACTGCTGACCGAGGTGAGCATCTACTGGTTCACCGACACCGCCCGCAGCGTCGCCAACCTGTACTACGAGCGCTTCCACGATGCGACGATGTTCGCGCCCAAGCCGAAAGGCACCGTGCCGACCGGCGTCGCGGTCTTCAAGGACGGTGACTACGCCATCCGCCGCTTCGCCGAGAAGGCACATACCATCACCCACTGGTCGGAGTTCTACTCCGGCGGCCATTTCCCGGCCCTCGAAGTCCCCGAACTGCTGATCGGCGACATCCGCGAGTTCTTCGCGAGTCTGACGCGCTGACTCTGCGCACGGCCGAGGCCTGCAGCATTCGTGCTGCGGGCCTCGGCGTTCTCGTCGCAAATCCGGTCGGAAGGCCCGGCCGCGCAGTGCGAGGAAGAGCATGCCGCCGACCGTGGCGCGCACCGCGAGCAGTGCGGCCGCTTCGGCGGCAAGCTGGGCCCGACGTGCAGAATTCAGCGGAAAGCGGCCGCGCCGATCAGGCAGATTTGCGTCTCCCGCTGGGGGAGACGGGAGGGTGAGGGCATGGACGGCGACACGCTTTACTCGATCGGGGAGACGGCCGAACGGTCCGGGCTCTCCGTCAAGACGATCAGGTTCTACTCCGACAGCGGTGTCGTGCCGCCGACCACATACAACCCCGCTGGTTATCGGCTCTACGGTACCGATGCGCTGGCTCGGTTGCGGCTGGTGCGAACGCTCCGTGACCTCGGTGTCGATCTTGGTTCCGTCCGGCAGGTGCTGGATCGGACGCGATCGCTGCCGGAAGTCGCCGCCTCGCATGCCGACGCGATCGCACTGCAGATGCGCACGCTTCGGTTGCAGCGCACCGTGTTACGCGCGATTGCCCAGCGGGGCTCGACCACCGAGGAGATGGAACTCATGCACAAACTCGCCAAGCTCTCCGATACCGAGCGCCGCCGAATGATCAGCGATTTCGTCGAGGACACCTTCGGCGGCCTCGACGCGAATCCGGCGTTCGTCGACATGATTCGTGCGGCGATGCCGGAACTGCCGGATGATCCGGAACCCGCTCAGATCGAAGCCTGGGTGGAGCTCGCCGAGCTCACCAGCGACACGGATTTCCGTGCTGCGGTACGTCGAATGGCCGAGTATCAGGCAGCCCAGCGCGCCGAGGGCGACACCACCGGCCTGCATCACGAACTGACCGAGGTGGTCCGGGACCGAGTCGAGCACGCCCTCGCCTCGGGTATCGCCCCCGATTCCGCCGAAGCGAAGCCGATTGTCGACGAACTCGCGGCACAATACGCCGCAACGTTCGGCCGCCCCGACGACGCCGCACTGCGACAGTGGCTGCGAACACGCCTCGACGTCGCGGGAGATGCTCGGACCGAACGTTATTGGCAGTTGCTCGCCGCGATCAACGGTTGGCCGACGCCATCGAGTTTGGCACCGGTGTTCGCTTGGTTCGGTGCGGCACTGGAGGCGCCCGGCGCCTAGGGAGTGTTTGAAGTGAAGTGAAGTGATGGGGTGGCACCGCTGTGGTGCCACCCCTTCAGTGTGGTTGGTGAAAGTTGTTGCCCGCATTGGTATATGGGCGAGGGCCACCATATACATCGCCATCATCGATCACCTTGCGAAATTCGTCCGACGGCGACGGCCGCCAGCGCGGAGCCTGCGGTGCCGAGCGCACTGGGGAGACCGGCAAGGCTCGTCGAGCTGAGCATGTCCGGCGCGAGCAGTGCACCTACGGTTATGCCCGCCGCCAGCCCCGCGCCGCTCAGCGCCTGAGCAGCGATCAGGACGAACAGGGTGCGGCGCTGCGCCTGGGAGCCGGGGAGATCATTCGATCCGGGCAGATACTGAAGTCGCCACGACACAGTCAGCCCGGCTCGCCTAGGTCAAGGCGGTCGCGGAGTCCGGCAGCAGTGAAAGCCGCGACCAATTCGGCACGGCCCTCGGTGAAGTGGGCCCAACCCTCGTAATGAATGGGAACCACCCGACGTGCGCGGAGGAGCCCGGCGGCCTCGGCGGTCTGGGCACTGTCGAGGACGATCGGCGCACCGTCGAAGAGAACGGAGAAGCGGGGCGCTCCGGCGAAGAGGATGGCGGTGTCCACCGGTGCGAAACGCTCGGCGATCTCCTTGACCGCAGTGAGCGAGGCGTTGTCGCCGCTGACATAGACGGTGGGCAGGCCTTCCCCGGTCAGTACGAATCCGACAACCTGGCCGGTGATCGGTTCGACCTCCTCGCGTGCGCCCGGCCCGTGGATCGCAGGCACGCCCGTCACGGTGATCGTGCCGCCGCCGGGGCGATCCAGCTCGATCGACTCCCAGTCGACCAGCCCTTTGGCCCCGTTCCCGAGGCGTTGCCCGCCACCCGGCGTGGTGAGGGTGAGCGGCACGTCGGCGAGCAGGGCGCGGCCGGAGTCGTCGAGGTTGTCGGGGTGCTCATCGTGCGAGAGCAGAACCACGTCGACGCGGCCGAGGTCGGCCGGTGCGGCGGCGGCTGGCGCGGTCTTGATCAGCAGGCCGCCGGGCTGCTGGTAGTCGTGGGGCGCATCGAAGGTCGGGTCGGTGAGGAACCTCAACCCGCCGTATTCGAAGAGGGCGGTCGGGCCGCCGAAGACGCGGACGCGGACCTGCTGATCGGTTGTGCTTGCGCAAGCCACTAGCAAGCTGAGCAGAGCGATGATGCTGACAACATGCGCGGTGATCGCCAGGCCCTTACCCTTCGGCGACTCCTGCCGGTACGCCTGCTGCGGCCCCGGATACCGACCGGGCGGCGGGTGCTGTGTCATGGCTGTCCTCTCGGTCGGTGCCGCGCGAGGTACTCGATCTACGAGATCCCCTGCGGACGCGCTCGCTACTTCTCACGGATGAAACACCACATATCCGTGAGATACGGTAGGCCGTTCTCACGGATAAAAGCAAGTCGTAACATGAGAGTTGTGAGAGTCGTGCGAGAGACCTTGACCGCCGCGTTGCCGCCCGCACCGGGGGCCGAGCAGTACCTCGCTCTCGACTTCGCCGACAGCTCCTATGTGCTGCCCGGTGGACACTTCATCGATCTGCTCGGTACCCCCGAATCAACGAATCGGTGGCTCGCCGAACGCGGCCTCGCGCCTGCCGATGCCGGAGTGCAGGAGATGTGCGCGACGCAGCTGCGGGTGCTGCGCGAACACGTCAGGGCATTGTTCGCCGCCCACGTCGCGCGGCAGCCGGTAATGCCCACAGCGCTGTCCGCCGTCAACGACGCACTGAGCAGGACCCCAACGGCCGCCCTGCTGCATTGGGATGAGACGAACGGCCCCTACCGCGCTGCGCTGTGTCCACCCAACGAGATCCTCGACCGCGCGCTCGCGACGCTCGCCGCAGATACGGCCGACCTGCTCACCGGCTCCGACGCCGATTTCCTGACCACCTGCGACTCCGTCCCGTGCAATCGGTACCTGATTCGCCACGGCCGCCGTCACTGGTGTTCAACGCGGTGCGGCGACCGCGCTCGCGCGGCTCGCGCCTACGCCCGCGCCAAGTCGAAGGTGGACTGACCATCTTCTCGCGAGGCAGCAACGGCTCCAACCGCGCCCACTGGGCATCGGTCAATTCCGCCCGCCCCGCCGCCGCTGATCAATGAGGTCTCCGGTAGGTACTCCGGTTTTTCTTGGTCGTTACACCACCGGAGACCTTGCCTATATATCAACGTGGGCAACAACTTTCACCAAACACACTGATGGTGTGGCATCACGCAGCGGTGCCACACCATCACTTCACTTCACTTCACTTCAAAACACTCCCTGGCCCAAGTAGGCTTGAGACCACTATGGATGCCTTCTATCTGCCCGATCCAGCGGATCCGAATCGGTTCCATTCCACCGAGCTCACTCGCGGTCCGTGGTCGCCCGACTCTCAGCACGCGGGGCCGCCCTCGGCGCTGCTCGGTCATGTCATCGAGAGATGCGAGCCACGCGAGGGGTTTCGGGTCGGGCGGGTGGCGGTGGAGATCCTCGGCCCGGTGCCGATCGCGCCGCTGACAGCCTCGGCTCGGGTCATCCGAGCCGAGGCGCGGGTTTCCCGCCCTGGCCGCGGCGTCGAATTGATCGAGGCCACACTGAGTTCCGAGCAGGGGCTGGTGATGAAGGCGAGCGCTTGGCGGCTGCAGCACGCCGAGCCGGAGCTGGAACTGCCGGTCGAGGCACTACCTACTGGGGCGCGCCCGGGCCCGGACACCGCATTCGAGGGAACGGAGTTCCCGTCGACGCAGTCGGTCGGGTTCCATACCGCCATCGAATATCGCTTCGTCTCTGGCAGTTTCGTTGAATTCGGCCCTGCCGTGTGCTGGATTCGCCTGCGCTACCCCGTCGTTGCCGGCACCGTCCCCAGCCCGCTGGAACGTACCCTTGCCGCGGCCGACTGCGGCAATGGCGTCAGCTCGGTATTGGATTGGGGCAGTTACTACTTCATCAATACCGATTTCACGGTGACGTTGCATCGCGAACCGGTCGGCGAGTGGGTGTGCCTGGATGCGGTGACCTACCCCGAACGCAGCGGCGTCGGCCTAGCCGAATCGCAGCTGTTCGACGAGAAGGGGCCCATCGGCCGCGGCACCCAGACACTGTTCATCGGCCCGCGCTGACACCGGCGTATCCAGCCAACCGCGCCTCGCAATTATCCAGGCCCGGTGGTCGGTTTGTGATCAACAGCCGTTGGGCAGTGCTGATTTCGGCGCCCGACCGGAGTCGGGTGGTGCGAGGGCGATCGGCACGTCGATAGCGTCGACCGTTGAGAGGTCGGTGCCAGCTCGACGGCAGCAACGGTCGGCGATAACGCGCTCGGCTCGAACGCGACCACGAACGCGTGGTACCGGCCGTTGGATGCGAGCTTTCCGACTACCTCGGGCGGCGCGATCAACGCTAATGAGACACGGTCTTACGTTCGAGGCGTTCGTTGCTGGGCCGTAAGTGGGATCTGAGTCCCATAGTTGTATGGATCAATCCTCGGGGTGATGGTAGTTCGATTCACCCCACCCACGGCGGTCGTCGAACCGGCGTCTGCCTCTGTGGTGGCCGGATGTCCTGCATCCGCGGCAGTACCTCGGTGTCGCCATCGTCTCGCGGCCAGTGCACACCTTCCAGTTCGCCTGGCCCATTCTCGATCCTGGCCTCTGGCGCCGCTGCCGGTCTGGTCGGCAGCCAGTCCGTATCGTCCGCGAGATACGCTCCGTCATCGTCACCGCGATGGCTTCCTGGCGCGAACTCGTGTCGACCAGGAACGTGAATCCTCTTCCACCACATCCCCATCCGGAAGCTCAGCACCGCCGTGAAGAACACCGATGCTGGCCACAGGATCAGCAAGAGTGGTGGCGGCATCCCGGCTACAGACCGTCCTCGTCGAGCAGCAGAAGGTACGCCGCTTCCAAGTGCACGATGCAATCGTCTGGGTGATGGAAGCGGTGGATGTCCCGCAGGTCCCAGGCGCGCTCAACCGTCAAATCCATCAAGTGCACCTGGCACATGAATTCAGCTAACTTGCCATCTGCTTGCACAAATGTCCTGTGGCTCAAAGGCTCTGGCATCGGCATCGTCACTCCCACAGCTCCCCGTACGGGAGTGGCCGGAGGCTGTCATGCACGTTGTCGTCGATGGTCACGACCAACTCCAATGCGGAATAACCGCTGGCCAGCTCATCGGCCACGTTCTGTGCCTGCTCCGCCGATGCCTGGTAGTCCAGCCTCAATGCACCGGATTCGATCCGGATGTGGCGCGGATGCCGCATGTCCACCAATCCCCGCTCCGTTGTTGGCCAAATTGCCTGGTAACGAGGGTGGCTCGACCGCCACGACCGGTCCATGCCGTGACCCGTTGGTCGGTATGCGTCCGGCGTATATTCCACCGCCACTATGGTCATTAGGCTGGCCTCGCTCGCTCCTCCCTTGTTGCAAAACCCCAGCTCAACTACTATGGAAAGAGGGGATTTTCACTTCATGACTGACACGGTCACCAAACAAGCTCACGGCTCAGATACCCGCCGCCACAAGGTCACTGGCGATGTTCACCTTGTGCTGCGCCGCGGCGATGAAGTGCTCTTCGGTCAGCGTCGGAACACCGGCTTCGAGGATGGTGCCTGGCATCTGCCGAGTGGACACCTCGAAGCCGAAGAATCCGTCATCACTGCCCTGATCCGCGAAGCCGAAGAAGAGATCGGCGTCATCATCACGGCCGAGGATGTGCAGTTCAGCCACATCATGCATAACTCCTCGTCCAGTGGCCGCATGGCCTTCTTCTTCACCGTGCGCAGCTGGCAGAGTGAGCCCGACAACCGCGAGCCGGACAAATGTGCAGTCCTGGAATGGTTTTCGACTGATGCGTTGCCTGATCACATGATCGACTACTGCCGCTCGGCCATGCAGTCAATCGCTGACGGCGACAGCTTCTCGGTTTACGGCTGGTAGCACCAAGATGCTTTCGTCCGGGCCAGTGGTGTTTGTCAGCTACCTGGCGCTGGCGGAGCTGTGGACCGTGGCCCAGTTCCCGCGCGCGAACCATGGGGCCGAAGTCCGGAGCATTGAACGGTCCGTTGCACCTGACGGGCCGACAACAGCGGCGGCGCTCGCAGCTCTCGGAGCGCCGACCCTGTTGGTTGCCAACGACATTGGCAGGGACGATCACGGCATGTTCGTTCGTCAGTGGCTGGCTGAGCGCGCCGTCGAATGCGCTTTCACGATCCGGCCAGAAGTCACCACACCACGGATTGTCGTCGCTGCCGACGATGACCACACCCGCACCTGGTTTGCGCATCTGCCCAGCCTCACCGCCGGCCTTGAACTGGTCGACCTGGCGCCGATCGCCTCGGCCTCGTTCCTCTACGTCGATTGCTACGAAATCATCGAGCAGGCAGTCCTGCGCGTGATCGACGCAGGCCGCGTGGCCGAGGTGCCAATGCTCCTCAATCTTGGCGGCTCCGATCTCTCGGAGTCAGCAGCCGATGCACTCCGCGGTTACGCCCACCTCCTGATCCAAACCAACGTCGATGACGCAGGCCACGCGCAGGCCCCAGCCGTCGCCAGACGCTTACTGGCGCAGGCTGGCGTGTCCTGGGTGATCGTCACGGCCGGTGCCTTCGGCGCCGTCGCTGTCAGCCGATCGGAACAAACCTCCGTGCCTGCCTTCCCGGTGATCGTCCGCCATACCCACTGTGCGGGTGCAGCGTTTTCCGGTGGCCTGCTCTTCGGCCTGCGTGCCGGTTGGTCGATGCAGCGAAGTATGTTGCTCGGATCGGTCAGTGGGGCGCTCCGGTGCGCACGACACCAGAACGCCCCACTGCCGAGCTTGGCTGAACTGCAAGCGGTGATCGCCTCTCGCGAGCAGTTCGTCGCCAGCTAGAACAATCCCCACTTCGTCAGCTGCCCTCGTACCTGCTGCAAGCGTTCCGGCGTCAGCCGCTTGAGTTCGGCCTCCTCGGCTGACTCCTGCTTCGCCCCGTACTGCCACCACGCCTTGTTCGTATGCCGGTCCATCACCAAGAATTTCTCCTTGACTGCAGGACCCCGAACCACCAATGAGACCGTGAACGGCTCGGCCACCACCGCATGCACCATCGAGTGGTGGAGCGCATAGCTGGTGCCGACCGGCTCCTCCCTGACTTGCAGCACAGGCAATTTGTTCGGATCTACCTGCTCGTCCAGCTCGGCGTTGCCGAACAAGTAATGCCGGTATTGCCCGCGCAGAATCCGGCTGGCGTAGGACCAGCGGTGGTTGTGCGGTCGGTCGAAGTAGCCCGGCAGAAAGATGTGCAGTCGGATACGGACGCCCGGATCATCGTCGCTGTGCAGCACGATCTTGTCCAGGATGTCGTAGTGTTCGCACATCGCGAGTAGTTCTGGCCGGTTGGGCAGATCGTCCAGCCGTTCGCGCACGATCCGCGGTTTGGCGGCAAGTTCGTTCAGTGCCTCACGGCAGTTGATCTCAACATCGTCGATGTCGTTCCAGTCGATCCAACACAGGTTCTCGGCGATGCGGTCCATGTCGTCCATTTCGGTTCCTCACTCCTCGGGCTTGGCGCTGGATTTCCACAACCGGCAGACCGGCACGATGTCCTCGTAGGCGTCGCACGAGGCTTGGCCCATGACCAACTCCTCGGCCGGGCAGCCACCCATGCAGGCGTTGGCTTTACAACTGCCGCAAGAATTTTCGGCCAGGGCGCTGGTGAACAGATCGAACTCGTTGGTGCCGTGGTTCAGCTGGACTTGGCCAGCCACCATCTGCGCGAAGTAGAGGTCGGTGTCGAACAGGTACGAGCAGACGTAGCAGCGTCCGTCCGGAAAAATGGAAATCCGATCCAGCGTCCGGCCGATGCACCCTTGGTAGCCCTCGGTGGCGTAGCGGTCCATCTGATCTCGCCGGGCATACGTCGGCTGGTACCAGACCCGCGTTTTGTGCTCGGGTGCAACCACATGCAGGCGATCGCAGAAGTTCACCCATTCGGGCGGCGTCATCGCCATCTCGGCGTTGCCGTGCCCCGTGCCGATGGTCGAGAAGACATGGAACTTAACCAAGTTGACGTTCAGCTCATCGGCCAGCTCGAGCAGGTGTAGGACATCGTCCTCGTTGGCCTTGTTCACCGTGCAGATGATGCGGGTGTCGAAGCCGCGGGCCGTCAGCTCCGCCGTCGTTTCCAGAGCAGTGTCGAAGGTGTTCGGACCCCGGATCGCGTCGTGGCTGTCGGCGCTGCCACCGTCCAAACTCACTTGGACGTAGGCGAAGTCGTCTGGTTCCAGCTGCCGGAACTTCTTGAGCGCTGGCTTCTGCGCGTTCGTCGTGGTGATGACGTGCTCGTAGCCGAGTTGGCGGCTCATCCGGACGGCATCGCAGTAGGCGGGGTGCAATGTCGGCTCGCCACCGAGCAGGGTCAGCTTGCTCCCGCCCAGTCGGCGCCAGGTGGCGAGCGTATCCACGATTTGTTGCAGCGGCATCTTCAGCGCTGGTCCAGCCGTTCGCCCATATAGCAGTGCTCACAGCGCAATTGGCAGGCTTCCGTGATGTACAGATACACGTTGCGGAAGCGGCCGTAGGCCACGCGGTCGATCCGTTGCGGCTCCGGCACGCTGGCACCACGGGGCATCCGGGCGTGGCCGTAGCCATCACTTTTGCTTCTGAGAAGTGGGACGGGCAAGTCAACAGTCGTCATAGTTAGGAACTCCGTGAAATGAGGAGCGGGGCAAGCAGTTCCGCCGCCCCGTCGATGGTGTTAGTGGTGTCCAGTGGGGTGACGGCGATCCCGGAATCTGTAAAGCCAGCCCGGATGCCCGTAGCCGTTTGGTGGTAGCGCTGCAACCTGGCTTTGAACAACCGCGGGGAGTCACCTCGCCTCGGATGCAGCAAGCCGCCGCAGTGCGCGCACTGCCAGGGGTCCTCGCTAGCCGGGACAGCAGGCAGGCGAGGGTCCGAGATCGGATCGCGTTCGCAGCGGTGACACACTTTGCGAGTCTTGGCCCGCTGCTTCAGTGTTCGTGCATCGGTTAGCACTTCGATCGGCTCGATGTGCGGCGTTGGCGTCAGTGTCCAGAGCGTGGCCAGCAGCTGGTCGACCTGGCTGGCCGATCCGGGGAAGTTGTCCAGCAGGATTGTGTGAACTCCCGAATCTTGTTGAGCTGCAACGAAATATGACCGGAGCGCATCACCGACAGTAAACTCGTCGATCCAGCCCAGGCGTTCGCTGCTGCTGGCTGTCGCGGCCAATACCTCCTGCGGCACGTGCTCGCGCAGTCGGAAGATCCGCCGCCCCGGCGATTGGAGGCGCAACGTCAGAGTGGTTTTGCCAGCGGCCGGTGGGCCGAATATGGGAACTACCAGGGACAAGGTCACGGCCAACCCCTTTCGTGAGGCCCGAATATGTCCAGTCCCAAGAGTCGATCGGCGGGGCGAAAACGGCCACGACAAGGGGGTATGCAGGGTATGTATGAAACGTATAGTTAGGACGGTCAAGCCCTGGTAAGGTCACGCGACCAGGGCGAACGGGGTGGGGTTTGGGCACCCGAAAACGATTCCGGAGTAGCCATGAAGCGCGAACCCGAGCCGCAACGCTACTGCGCTCGATGTGGGAGTAGGCTCAATCGGTATAACGCTGGAAAGCTATGCGGCCCTTGCAATCTCACAGCCCGCGATCAAGTACTGCATCCACCCACCGTGCCGCCGGATTTCTGGCAGACGGACAAGATCCGCGATGCCTTGGCCACCTGGCATATGGGCCGCGTCATCTTCGCTTACCGGACCCACCCGTACCACGGCCGACCACTGCCGCAGGAGCTGGTTGCCAATTGGCTGGAACTGACCCAAGCGCAGCTGAGCCGGATCGAGAAGGGCGCGGCACCGGAACAGATTTCCAAGCTGATTCGCTGGGCCGAGGTCCTCGACATTCCGGCTGACCTGTTGTGGTTCAAGCTGCCCGACACCGAGGACGGCGGTGTGCTTCCGTCCGGTGGAATCGTCACTGCCACAGGCCATGACAGCGTGGCGCTCGCTCGCTGGTTGGCTGCTGATGGCACAGGGACACCACCGAATTGCGCCGGAGAACTGGAGCGTGTCAGCCGGGCGCTAGAAGATGCACGTCGGTTTTTCGACGGGTCCGTGGTGGAGTTCTTTCGGGTTCAACTTGCCAAGTGCAAAGCCGACGACGGCACGCTTGGTCCAGCAGCAGCGCTCCCGTTGGTGCTCGGGATCCTCGGGGCTATTCGGCGGCATGGTCGGCAGGTCAGGCCGGACGTGCAACGGCAGCTGCTGGCTGTCGGAGCCGATGGTGCCGAATTTGGCGGCTGGTTGTACCGCGATCTGCACGATCCGATCACGGCCATGTTCCTCTACGACCGCGCGATGGAGTGGGCGCAGGCCGCGGGTAGCCTCCCGATGCAGGGGTATGTGCTGCTCAAAAAATCCCAGATGGCTTACGAGACCCGCGACACAGGCACCTTGCTGACGCTGGCGCAGGCGGTGAAGAACGGCCCGTGGCAATTGCCGACGCGGGTTCAGGCCGAAGTCGTGCAACAGGAAGCTCTGGGCCTGGCCATGATGGGCGAACCGACCAGCGTCGTTGAACAAAATCTGGCCGATGCCGGGCACCTCCTCACTCAGGCGAACGGCACGGATGACCAGGCGCTGGTGAGCTACTTCAACGAAGGCACGCTCCTGGTGCGGTCGGCCTGCTGCTACACCGAAGCAGGCAGGCCGCAGACGGCAACGCAGCTCTTCAGTCAGGTCCTTGCCAGTGGCTCACTGTCGCGGCGCGACGCCGGCTTTTTCGGGGCTCGGCAGGCGAAAGCATTGGCCTTGAGCGGTGAGCCGGATGAAGCGGCCACGGTCGCGGTTGAGTCAGTCGCCGTAGCCCGCGAAACACGGTCAGAGCGAACGATGAACGTGATCGTTGATGTGGTTCGCACCCTGGATCCGTGGCGTCATCGGCCAAGGGTGCAAGAGCTGCGAGACGTGCTACAGCCCTGATGTCGAGCCGGTCGTCAGCCACTTAGCCACGATCCCGATAACCTCGGCCTGATACTCCTGGCTCGTCGGATTCAGGTACTCCGGGTCGTCGTGGACGGCGAACCCGTGTTGCGATCCCTCGATCTCCACCAGTTCAACCGGGGACGTGAACTTGGTAGCGGCCTCGCGCGAGCCATCGATTGGAACCAAGGTGTCGGCATTGCCGTGGATGATGAGCGTCGGCTCTGTGATCTCGCCGAGCACGTCCAGCGGCCTGAACCAGAACACCTCGTTCAGGAACGGGCGGCCGTGCTGCAAGTCGGCCTTAAATTGAATGGCGCCAGTCTCATTCAGCTCATGGGCTCGCTCGTCGCTGATGGAATCGTTCGTCCAGTAGTCCCGCGTGTCGATGGTCCGCTTCTTGTAGTCCACCTGCGGATTGAGGAGTACCAGCCGTGACAGATCGTCCGACCGTTTGGCGGCGTAGTAGGCGCAGATGCCGCCGGCGAAGCTCGCGCCACACAGGCTTAGCTCAGTCGCGCCCGTGGCCTCACGGAGGTACGCCAGGCTGACGCGGATGTCGTTCAGGATCGTGGCGAGCGTCAGTTCCGCTTGGCTACCTTCGCTGTCACCGTGACCACGGAGATCGAACCGCAGGGAAGCAATCCCAGCCTCGGCGAGGCCAGCGGCGAGCCGGGTGAAGAAGCCGCCCTCCTCACGGGTGACACCACCACCATGGACCAGCACAACGGCGCGCGTCGGTGATTGGTCAGGGGTAACAAGCGTGGCCGCCAGCTGCAGGCCGTCGAGGGTACGGACGTGGATGATGGTGCTCGTCGGAACCACGAGAGCCAGTCAACCAGACGGCCCGAGCCGCGGCCAGACGGTTGATCACCATGTGGGTGGGGTGATGGGGGATCGGCAGGAGCTCGCGCGTTCTCCGTCGTGCTCCTTGGGCGATGGCTGCGGCCGATCAGGTTCTGCGCGAGATGACCATGATGTATTCGCAGGGAGCGTTCGTTCGGTTGGCGAAGCCGTGGTCCGCGTCGGCCTGGAAGAACAGAGAGTCGCCGGTGTTCAGGGTCTCGCTGATTCCGCCGATCGCGACGGTGAGGGTGCCTTCGAGCACCACGAGTTGTTTCTCCGTACCCGGCGGATACGCGGGCAGCAGCCCGGTAGAGACCTGTGCGGGGAGGTAGTGGACGACCATCTCGCCGCGTCCCGCGCCCGGGGCCGCCGACACCATGTGCCGTTCGAAGCCAGTTTCTGGGTCATGGAAAACGGGGCGATCGTTCTTGCGCATGACAACGGCCACACCAGACGCGGCAACAGCTGCCCCACCGATCAGGTCCGAGAGCGACGCGTCGAGCGCATGGGCGATCCTGGACGCGACGCCGATCGTCGGGCTCTTCTCACCGCGTTCGACCTTGGACAGCATCGCCCGGCTGACCGACGACTGTGTGGACAGCTGCTCCAGCGTCAGGCCCGCCTCCTCGCGGCGTCGCCGCACGTTACCGCCGAACGCGCCGGCCAGGTCGTCACCGTGCTGTGGTTCGACCGTGTTTCCGTCTTGCTCGACCACCATGCTCCTCGATCGATGGGTACCTTGCTGCCCACAGTGTAGAGTTCTCCTAAAGAAGACATGGTCTTCTATCAGAGACACGCGATATGCGCCCGACACGACGGAGGTTCCATGCGTTTGATCTCGAGTGGCCAGCACCATGCCACGTTCGAATTCGGCGATCTGCAGGTGATCTCGTTGCGAGACGGGTACATCGACATGCCGCCGACACGGCTCCGCGACGAGGATGGGTGCACGCTCGATGAGCTGCCAGCCGCCGTGCCGCTGGCCGGCGACAACTTGCGGCTGTCGGTCAACGCCTTCTTCGTCACCGACGGCACGCGGTCGGTTCTCATCGACACCGGCGCGTCCAACGCCTGGCACGACCCCACCATGGGATTGATCTACGATGCGCTCGACGAAGCGGGAATCGACCGCGCGCAGGTCACCGATGTGGCCATCACCCACAGGCACGAAGACCACGTGAGCGGCCTGATCGCGCCGGACGGTTCAGAGGCGTTCACCAAACTCGAGCGCGTGTGGATCGGCGCGGGCGACACCTCGGTGTTCACGGGGCGGCTCGAGCCGATCCGCGACCGGGTCGTACCCGTGTCGGAGAAGGTCGCGATCAACGACTGGACCACCGCGATCCCGACACCGGGCCACACACCCGGTCACACCGTCTACGACGTCAGGAGCGGTACCGGCCACCTTCTCGCTTGGGGCGACACCGTTCACGTTCCCACGCTCCAATTCGATCGGCCGAACGTGTCCTGGGAGCTCGACGGCAACCAGTCCCAGGCCCGCGCCGCGCGAGCGGCCCTCCTCGAACAACTGACCCAACCACACCACTTCGTAGCCGGCGCCCACCTCGACTCACCCGGCATCGCCCGCGTAACCCCCTCCGGCGATGGTTATGCGCTGGAATACCTCGCACCACCGATCGGCTGATCGAGCCTGTCGGCCCAGGGCCGCGCTCGCGATGACAGCCAAGGAGGGCAAGCTCGTCCGGAACGTAGTCGAGCCGATCAGGCACTTCCCGGGCGCGTAGAAGTTGATCAAGGTTGGGGGTTAGTGCATCTAGCGCGTCAAACTTTCTGGCAGGTTGCTCGGTTTGCACTCCGAGCCCACGAGCCAGGAACCGATCGGTGGCGAGGCCCTCCGCGGATGCTGGGTCCGTTCGCAGACCTTTGCTCGGCGAGCGATTGTTCAGCGCACGATGTGGACTGGCTGCGGACCGGTGGATGCAATGACGTCCGAGCCTTGGGCGAGTGTGACTGTGACCGTGCCACCAGATTCGTTGGGCAGTGCGCGACCGGGTGCGACGAGATTCCCCGACCAGTTGTGCGCGGTGGCGTCGCACTCGACCAGGATCGGTCCGTCGAGTTGCACGGCGAGTGGGTCACCTGCGCCACCTTGGAACATTTGTTCCAGCGAGCCGTCCACAACGTTCACTCCGGCGGTTCCGCCCCCAGCACAGGTGGCCGATCCGCTGATAGTCAAGGTGGTGGTGTTGTAGCCCAGTTCAGGCTCGACAGTGATCGATGTGGGCGGCTGGGCGGCTGCGGTTGCGGCGAGGATTCCTCCGCAGAGGCCGACTGCCCCAGCGACAGCGGCCAGATCCGAGCGAAGCGAACTGTTGAACATGATGTTCTCCTGTCGATGCTCGTTCGTAGGATGCCAACCCGCATATCATCCCAGCATCGATCAGCCTCCACCTCAGTTTGCTAGAAGCGAGTGCCCGCTGGTTGCTATTACCGTGCGTTCGGTCAGTCATGGTCGGTCCGTCCGCCTCACACCCAGATCGTGGACCGTCAGATCCTGCCAAGATCTTGACCCAAGACACTCGATGGGGAGAATCGAGCAGCGATAATCTGTGGCGGGCTGACCAGGAGGCCCATTATTCGCGAAGTGTCGCCCGTGCACCCAGGCGCGCCACTGCGCGAATTCCTTGGCGACGATCTTGCCGGTGTGCGGGCTGGATCGAACGGCCTCGTTCGGAACTTGGCGTACGGATTCGCTGGGGTGCTGGTCGATCCACAGCAGCAGCGCGACCGCTCGGCGAGGTCGGTGGAGTTGCTCGAGTACCGACGGCCGGCGGGCACTTGCGGAGCAAGTTCGGCTACGAGCGCGGTCATTCGTCCACGGTTGGCCGTCGCACAACTGCGCATGCCAACCGCCGTACCAGTCCTTGCGGTGGCCGAGGCCACCGGTAGCGGCCTCTCAACGGCACGGGAAATACGGCCTTCAGTCCAGTTCAGCCAACTTGGCGAGGATGGTGGCGGCCATCGCGGCAGGATCCCCGTCGCCGGGACGCAGGACCAGTTCGGGATCGGCCGGTACGTCGTACGGGTCGTCGATTCCGGTGAAGCCGCGGATCTCCCCGGCTCTGGCCTTGGCGTACATCCCCTTGGGGTCGCGGGATTCGCAGATCTCCAGCGGCGTGTCCACAAAGACCTCGACGAAGGCGATGCCCGCCGCTTCATGAGTGGCTCGTGCCCTGTCGCGATCGGCCTGGTAGGGACTGATCAGGGAAACCACCGCCACCACACCGGCTTCGGCGAACAGTCGGGCTACTTCGCCTACGCGGCGGACGTTTTCGACGCGATCCGCCGCGGCGAAACCCAGGTCGGAATTGAGACCGTGACGCAGATTGTCGCCGTCCAGCAGGAAGGCGGGGCGGCCCGCCGCGACCAGTCTGCGTTCGAGTTCCACTGCGACAGTGGATTTTCCGGATCCGGAGAGCCCGGTGAGCCAGACGGTCATGCCCTTGGTCGGGCGCTCGTCGCGCCCGACGGCGGTGGAGTGCCAGACCACTCGGGAGGACGGCAGACTCGGTCCGGTAATCATGCCCGCGGCGACAGTGTTGTTGGTGGTTTCGTCGACGAGAATGAAACTGCCGGTGGTGCGGTTGCGGCGGTAGGGATCGAACAACAGCGGCTGCCGGGTGCGCAGCTGAATGCGGCCGATCTCGTTGAGCGACAGGGACTCCGCGGTCTCGTCGCGGTGCAGCGTGTTCACGTCGAGTCGGTAGTCGAGGGTGCGGATCTCGGCGGTGGCGGTGCGGGTGGTGTGCCGGATGGTGTAGGTGGCGCCGGGGGTCAGCTCGGACTCCTCGGTGAACCAGCACACCATGGCGTCGAGGTCGCGACCGGCATGCGGCCGGTTGGCCGGACGGCAAATGAGATCGCCACGCGCGATGTCGATTTCGTCGGTCAGCTGGATGGTGACCGCCTGTGGCGGGAACGCCTCTGCGACCGGGGTGCCGCCCGGCCCCCAGATCGCCGCGACGGTGCTGGTGAATCCCGAAGGCAGCACCGCCACTTCGTCACCGGGCTTGAACACCCCGCCCGCGACGGTGCCCGCGTAGCCGCGAAAATCCTCGGCGTGCCTGCGGGTCACGTACTGCACCGGGAAACGCGCATCGATCAGATTGCGATCGGAGGCGATGTGCACCTCTTCCAGGTGGTGCAGCAGAGGGGAGCCCTCGTACCACGGCATAGCGGTGCTGCGGTGCACGATATTGTCGCCGGTGAGCGCCGACATCGGGATGAAGGTGAGGTCGGCGACGTCGAGTTTGGTTGCGAACTGGGCGAATTCGTCGTGGATCTCTTCATAGCGTTCCTGCGACCAGCCGACCAGGTCCATTTTGTTCACGCACAGCACCAGGTGTGGAATGCCGAGCAGGCTGGCGAGGAAGGCGTGCCGCCGCGTTTGCTCGACGATGCCCTTGCGGGCATCCACCAGGATCAAAGCGAGGTCCGCGGTGGAGGCGCCGGTGACCATATTGCGCGTGTACTGGATGTGGCCGGGTGTGTCGGCGATGATGAATTTCCGCCGGGGTGTGGCGAAATAGCGGTGCGCCACGTCGATGGTGATGCCCTGTTCCCGTTCGGCGCGCAGGCCGTCGGTGAGCAGTGCCAGATCGGGGTAGTCGTCGCCGCGTTCGCGGCTGGTGCGCTCCACGGCGGCGAGCTGATCGGTGAAGATGGTCTTGGAATCGAAGAGCAGCCGCCCGATCAGGGTGGATTTGCCGTCGTCGACGCTGCCCGCCGTGGCGAGGCGCAACAGGGTTGTCGTCGTCATCAGAAGTAGCCTTCTCGTTTGCGGTCTTCCATGCCTGCCTCGGAAATCCGGTCGTCGGCGCGGGTCGCACCGCGTTCGGTCACCCGGGTCGCCGCCACCTCGACCACCACCTCGTCCGGGGTGGACGCTGTCGATTCCACGCATCCGGTGCAGGTCGCATCGCCGACCGTGCGGAAGCGCACCGTGCTGTCATAGGGCTGCTCGCCGTCGAGGAGTTCGAGGAATCGGGTGTGTGCCAGCAGCATGCCGTCGCGCTGCACCACCGGGCGGCGGTGGGCGTAGTACAACGGCGGGAGCTCGATCCGCTCGGCCGCGATGTAGTGCCAGATATCGAGCTCGGTCCAGTTGGACAGCGGGAACACCCGGATGTGCTCGCCGGCGCGATGGCGGCCGTTGTAGAGGTTCCACAGTTCGGGCCGCTGGTTGCGCGGATCCCATTGGCCGTATTCGTCGCGGAAGCTGAACACGCGCTCTTTGGCGCGGGCTTTTTCCTCATCTCGGCGGGCGCCGCCGAATACCGCGTCGAAGGCATGCTCGCGAATGGCGCGCAGCAGAGTGCCGGTCTGCAGGCGGTTGCGGGACGCGCGTGGTCCGGTCTCCTCCACCGAGCGGCCCGCGTCGATATCGTCCTGCACCCGGCCGACCACCAGCCGCAGGCCGAGTCGTTGCACCGTGCGATCCCGGAATTCGATCACTTCGTCGAAATTGTGCCCGGTGTCGATATGCATGACAGGAAACGGCAGCGGCGCGGGCCAGAAGGCCTTGGCCGCGAGGTGCAGCATCACCACCGAGTCCTTGCCACCGGAGAACAACAGCACCGGCCGCTCGAACGTCGCCGCAACTTCACGAAAGATGTGTGCCGACTCGGCCTCGAGTGCGTCCAGATGTGGCAGCTCGTAGGAGGACATCCGCATTCGCTCCAGCCGTGCGCGGGTTTCGGAGGGACTACGTCCGGCAGCACCTACTTCGGTGCTCGCCGTCGACTTTGCGTACTGGCTCACGTCCCAAAACTAGAACACGTTTCGGTCATTGGTCAATGGGGTGACTCGGGTTTGCGTCCGCCGGACGCGGCGGTCACCGCATCGGCGGCGGCCACGAGAGCGGCTCCGCGGCGGGTGATTTCGGCACCCGTAATGGCGGTGCCCACATACATGGTGAGCACCATGTTCTGGTGGCCGTCGCCGCCGTAGGTCGGAGCGGCGAGCAAGCTCACCGGATGTTCCTTGCGCGGTCGCAGATCGGTGCCGAGATGGACTCGTTCGCCGAGGCTGGTGACCAGCTCGCCGACGAGTTCGCGCACCTCTTCGGGCAGGTCGCGGGCAGCGACACCGGCGAGCAAGGAGTACAGGCGGCGACCCGCGCCGGTGAGACTCTCCACCAGGTAGCCGCGCTCCCTGCACTCCGCGACGACCTGGCGCAGCCGGGCCACATCCTGTTGCAACGGCACCGTCGACGGCTTGGCCAGCCAGGCGTCGAAGGCTGCGTCGGAGTCCCACAGTACGTACATCAGGCCGACCGGCGGCGCGAACAGGTAGGAGGCGCCGACCTTGACCATGCCGGGCCCGGTGCTCTCCAGCACCGTGATCTGCTCGCCGACCACTGCCGATGCGGTGCAGGTCGTGCGGTATTCCGCGGTGAGTTTCTCCAGCTCGACGCGTGCGATGGCGGAGATGGCGAAGCTGTCCTGGGCAACCCGTCCTGCCGCGATCAGCGCGGGTCCGAGGCCGTAGGTGCGGGTGTGTGCGTCGCGCACCAGGTAGCCGCCCGCGCTGAGCTCGGTGAGAATGCCCAGGCAGGTCGGTTTCGCCAGGTCGAGCTCGCGGGCCAGCTCGGAAAGGCCGAAGCGTTTGCCGCGCTGCTCGACAAAGAAATCCAGCACTTGGACCACCCGCTGGGTGGGCGCGGATCTACGGGCAACCATTGACCACTCCTAGAACACGTTCTAATCTTGCTCGTATCGAAATGTACCAGACCGGTACATATTTGGAACACCCAGCAGCGACTGTTCGCCGGTCGCTCGAGACAACCGGGAAGCCACTTGCTCACACAGCCGTTCGCGGACGCCATCGCCGCCGCCGAGCAGATCATCACCGGCGCACCACACATCCGGACCGAACAGGATCTCGTCGAGGGCTACGACTACCTCGCAGGCAGCATTCGCGCGGCCATCCAGATGGCCTGGGCCTATGAGCGGGACTTTCCGTTCTTCGTTCAGTCCACCGGGCCGTACACGAAAATGGGCCTGGACAACCCGGACACCCTGTACTTCCACTCCTACCTGCGACCCGACGCCGAATATGTGGTGACCGGTAAGCGCGGCAGCACCCGTGACTTGAGCTTCCAGGTGCTCAACGGCGACTACTCGCCGGTCGATGTCCCCGACAGCCTCACCGCATTCGACGACCGCGCGATAGAGGTCGCCGCCGACGGCTCCTACGAGCTGCGCCTCGGCCCGGGTGCGGCGCGCCCCGGCTATGTGCATCTCGCTCCGGACTCCGCCATGCTCGTGATTCGTGAGGTCTACAGCGATTGGGCCACCGAGAAGCCGGGCACCGTCCGTATCCAACGGTTGGACCGGATCGGTGACGCGCCGCCCCCGCTGACCAAAGACCTGATGACCAAGCGGTACGGCGTCGCGGGAAAGATGCTGCTGTCGCGGCTGAACACCTTCCTGGCCTTCCCGAAGTGGTTCTATCTCAACTTGCCCGTCAATACGATGACCGAGCCGCGTTCCACCCCGGGCGGGCTCACGACGCAGTTCTCCTCGGCGGGCCACTACGAGCTGGACGACGATCAGGTCATGATCATCACGGTGCCGAAATCCGATGCGCCGTATCAGGGCTTCCAGCTCGGCAGCATGTGGTATCTGTCGCTGGACTACATCAACCACCAGACCAGCCTCACCGCAGACCAAGCGCAGGTCGACCCCGACGGCATGATCCGGCTTGTGGTCAGCGAACAGGATCCAGGACTGGCCAACTGGATCGAACGCACCGGGCACGCGCGCGGATATCTGCAGTTCCGCTGGCAGCGGCTGGCGCGGGAAATGAAGCCGGAAGACGGACCGACGGTGGAGGTGGTGTCGCTCGACGAATTACCGCAGCGGTTGCCGTTCTACGAACAGACGCGGGTGACTCCGGAACAGTGGCGGGCACGGATCGCGGCGCGACAGGTCGCCGTGGCGGAAAGGATGTTGGGCTGATGTTGTTGCAGGACAAGGTCGTTGTGGTCTCGGGTGTCGGTCCCGGACTCGGCAGGGCGATCGCGGTGCAGAGTGCGCGTGCTGGCGCCGACGTGGTACTCGCCTCGCGTACCGAATCGCGACTGACCGAGGTGGCCAAGGAGATCACCGAACTCGGCAGGCGCGCGGTGGTGGTGCCGACCGACATCAACGACGAGGCGGCCGTGCTCAACCTGGTCGAGACCGCGCACAGCGCGTTCGGTCGGGTGGACACCCTGGTGAACAACGCGTTCGCGATTCCACCGATCACCGATCTGGCGACCGTCGACCTGGACGACGTGCGGGCCGGCTTCGAGACGAATGTGCTTGCCGCACTGCGGCTGACCCGACTGTTCGTGCCGGCGCTGGCCGAGTCGAAGGGGTCGGTGGTGATGATCAACTCGGCGGTGCTGCGGCATTCACGACGCACCTTCGGTCCCTACAAGATGGCCAAGGCGAGCCTGCTCGCGCTGGCGCAGAGCCTGGCCACCGAGCTCGGACCGCAGGGTATCCGGGTGAATTCCGTTGCCCCCGGCTATATCTGGGCCGACAACCTGAAGTGGTATTTCAACTATCTCGCCGAGCAGCGGGGGATCACCGCCGAAGAGGTCTACGCCGAAACGGCGAAGACCATCGACCTGCGCAAGCTTCCCGAACCCGATGAGATCGCCGACGCCGTGGTGTTCTTCGCCTCGCAGCTGGCGCGAGCGATCACCGGGGCCTGCCTGGATGTCAACGGCGGCGAGTACCACCACTGACCGGGTGCGGGTGTCCCGCATCAATTCTGAGGAGATGACTGTGATCGGCAGAGACGACGTCGGCACCATCGACGATCTGCACGCCTCGGCGACCAAGGTCGTCGGGCTGGACGACTTCGGCGACGACGGCTACCGCGAAGGACTTCAGGTACTGCTCGAGTCCTACGCCAAGGACGCGGAGCTGACCCCTTTCGGCAACAAGGTGAATCGCGCATTCCTGCGCGGCGCACTGATCGCGCGACTGCTCAGTGAATCCGCGTGGCAGCGGTTTCCCGAGCACGCCGAGGTGGCGATCGAACGGCCCATCTTCGTGACCGGGTTGCCGCGCTCGGGCACTACGGCCGTGCACCGGTTGCTCAACGCCGACCCGGCGCACCAAGGTCTGGAAATGTGGTTGACCGAGATGCCGCAGCCGCGGCCGCCGCGCGAGACGTGGGCGGACAACCCGGTCTACCAGCGGATCGAGGCTGCGTTCGAGAAACATCACGTGGAGCACCCGGAATTCATGGGTGTGCATCATATTTCGGCCGACCAGGTGGAGGAATGCTGGCAGTTGCTGCGGCAGTCGGCGATGTCGGTGTCCTACGAATGCCTGGGCTATCTGCCCGGCTACTCCGAATGGCTGCGCGCACAGGATTGGACCGACGCCTACCGCAGGCACCGGCGCAACCTGCAGCTGATCGGCCTGCGGGATGCCGGCCGCCGATGGGTGTTGAAGAATCCCAGCCATCTGTTCGCGCTGGATGCGATCTTCGCGACGTACCCGGATGCGCTCGTCATCCAGATGCATCGGGATCCGCGCACCATTATCGGATCGGTGTGCAGCCTCAACGAGCAGGCCTCGGCCGGGTGGTCGGACAAGTTCCACGGACCCGTCGTCGGCGCAACGCAGTTGGACCTGTGGGCCAGGGGAGCGGACCGGTTCCTCGCCGACCGCAAGCACCACGATGCTGCACAGTTCTGCGACGTGTACTACGACGATTTCGTCGCGGATCCGATCGGCACCGTCGGCTCGATCTACCAGCGCTTCGGTCTGTCATTGAGTGCGGAGGCCGAATCGGCGATGGCGGCGCTGCATTCGGAGAGCACATCGGGCGCTGCACGTCCGGCACACCGCTACACGCTGGCGGATTTCGGGCTGACCGCCGATCAGGTCGACGCTCGTTTCGCCGACTATCGCAACGAGCACTTTCCCGGCAGGTAAGCGAATCGGTGGGTCGGATGCTGTCCCGCCCCACCGAGATTCGTGCGCCGGTGGGCCGGAACTCTGGCCGTGGACCACGGCCCGGCGCCGCGCACTCATAGCGAGCAGACCGGACCCGTGAACTATCGACTCACGGCTGCCCGGGTTTGAGCACGATGAACAGGCCGCGTGCCTCGGCGCAGAGCCGGTCGCCGTCGTGCAGGGTGGCGCGCACGAAAACCTTGCGGCCTTCCATGCGTTCGGCCCAGGCACGGACCGTCAATTCGGTGTTGAGCGGGGTGATGGATCGGTAGTCCACGGTGAGGGAGGCGGTTCTGGTCACCGCTCCCGCGTGCACCGCCGCGGCCATGCCGAGCAGATCGTCGAAACCGATGGCTATCTGCCCGCCGTGCGCGGCATTGTTGCCGCCGAGGTGGAAGGTGCGAAAGGTGACGCGGGCGTCGACACCGCTCGCGTCGGCGTGGTCGATCATGAAAGGCGGAAGTGTGATGTTTCCGCGGGCAGGCAGATCGAACCGGGTCCAGACCGGCGTGGACCACTCGTCCACGATGGCCGCGTCCAGTTTGTCGTTGAGTTGCTTGAGGACGCCGATCGTCTCCAACGCCAGCTCGTCGGAGGGGCTGGCCAGCCGCACTCGATCCATCAGGCTGCGCACCTGCTCGATGAATTCGCCGTAGTGTGGTCCGCCTCGAGTAATGTCGGCGTCCTGCTCATCGTGTACGTTGATCAGCTCGGACATCGGCCGGAACCCGCCCTCGTGATGCTCTTGATCGGGTAGCGAGTCGCCGGCCTGCTGTTCGTTCATGAGAACACGTTATCGGTTGCCGGCGGAATGCTCGCCCGGCGGGGTCAGCGGTGCGGCTATCGTCGGGGTGCGACGGTCCCGCCGATTCCGGGGCATGCAATTCGAGTGTTTCGGCTCGCCGGTTACGATGCTCCTCCATCAGGTCTTCCGAAGAACCCGAACAACGTCGGTGGGCGACTTTTTTTCGATCGGCACCCACCGGCGCGGCTGGCGAAAGGCTTTGTCCCGATGCGTATTACGGCAGTTGTATTCGATATGGACGGCGTACTGATCGATTCCGAGCCGGTGTGGGAACAGGTGCGCCGCGAGTATGTCGCCGAGAAGGGCGGCCGCTGGCTACCGGATACGCAGCAGCGCTTGATGGGTATGAGCACGGGGGAGTGGTCGGACTATCTCAGTGGCGAACTCGGCGTCGGTGAATCGCCCGAGAAGGTGGCCGACGATGTGATCGAGCGGATGGTGGTCCACTACGACAGGGCGGTGCCGTTGCTGCCCGGCGCGGTCGCCGCGGTGCAGCGGATGAGTGAGCAGTGGCCGCTCGGTGTGGCGAGTTCTTCGCCACGCAGCCTCATCGACACCGTGCTGGGCCGCACGGGATTGATCGAATTCTTCAATGTCACGTTCTCGACCGAGGAAGTGGATCGGGGCAAGCCCGCACCGGATGTGTATGTAGCCGTTGCGGGCTTTCTGCGTCAGAAGTCGACCGAGTGTGCCGCCGTGGAGGATTCGAGCAACGGACTGCGCGCGGCCCATGCGGCGGGCATGCGGGTGATCGCGGCGCCGCGGCCCGAGTATCCGCCTGCGCCGGATGCGCTCGCGTTGGCTGCGCACGTCATCGGCGGGCTCGACGAGCTGACCCTGGAGCTGATTTCCGGGTAGGGCCTGGCCTCGCGCCGGTCGTTCCCCCCGGGTGCGTCAGCGCCGGTATGAGGTCAGCAGCGTGCGAGCCGCGGTGGCGAGGTCGGTGTCGAGCCAGTCGGGCAGCTCGCGGGAGTGGGCATGGCGGCGCAGCGCGGCATAGGGGAGATCGACGACGGCGCGGCTGACGGCGTCGATCTCCCGGTCTCCGTCCGCGCCGAGGAGGTCGCGGGCCAGGCGCCGCAGGTGCTCGAATAATGGCGCGTTCATCCGGTCGAGGCGGCCGCGGAACTCCGCGTCGGGTCCGCCGTCGAGCAGGTCGCTCGGGCGCAGGTTGAGCAGAAGCTTTGCGTCGTCGGGCAATTCGCGACCGAACCGAACGGCTGCCACCGCCATCGCCACCCCCGCCTCGACCGGGTCCCGGTTGCCCGCACCCGCCATGACGCGTTCCTGAAAGCGCGTAAGCGCGCGCAACCACGCCTCGGTGAGGACGCCGTTGCGGTTGCCGAAGCGGTGGTACAGCGTGCCGACGGGCGCGCCGCTCGCCGCGGCGATCGCCGCGACACTGGCCGCGCGGGGGCCGTCGGCGAGCACGAGGGTGCGTGCTGCGTCGAGGATCACATCGGTGTCGTGCTTGCGGGGTGGCGCCATCTACTAGTACGTTCCTTCTATATGGAGCGATTGCCCTACATTGATGAGCATGCCAGATCGATCGACGCGAATCGGGATCGGGCCTGGAAAGCGTTGCTGAAAGTCATGTGCAAGGACCCGGACGACCCGTCTCATCCGCCGACGGGATTCCGGCTCGACTCGGCCGACGCGCCCGCACGGTTGGCGTTGTCGGGCAGGCATTGGTTCGCGCGCTACGCGCTGATCTTCGAACTCGACGAAGAGGGGCCGAGCCGGACTCGGATCCGGGCGCAGTCATGGGGCGAGTTCCCCGGCCTGCACGGCAAGATCTACCGAGCGCTGGTGATCGGGAGCGGCGGTCACCAGGTGGTCGTGCGCCGGTTGCTGCGCCAGATAGCGGCCGCGGCATGATCCCCGGGCTGGTCTGGGGTGCGACCGAGGCCGAGCGTGAGCAACCCTTGCCGTGCGACGAGCTGGAATCCGGTGGGGTGCAAGCGGACCGGGCCATCAGCATCGACGCATCACCACAGGTGGTCTACGCCTGGCTGTGTCAGCTGCGCATTGCGCCCTACAGCTACGACCTGCTCGACCACTTCGGCCGCCGCAGCCCCCGCCGCCGCGACCCCGAGCTCACCGAACTCGAAGTGGGGCAACGTTTCATGTCCCAGTTCGATATGGTGTCCTTCGTCCTCGGCAGGCATATCACGCTGGTCAGCGGAAAGATATGCGTCACCTACGCGGTGCGGCCAGAGGGAAGCGGAACCCGCCTTGTGGTTCGGATGCGCTGCGGCGCACTACGGATCGTCGCGCGAGCACTGGCGCTCGGTGATCTGTTGATGATGCGCAAGCAGTTGCTGACATTGAAGGAACTGGCCGAGGCCGAACAGCGCGCTCTCGCTTGATGTGCGGGTATCGGGCGGTGTCGGGTTCACGATCGAGCGCACCTTCGCGCTCCGCCGCGTGATCCCTGACTCCGAGCCGGACGTCGTTCCCGGCGGTGCGCCCCTGTTGGTCGTGGCGAAGCGCGCCGAGGTGTACCGCTCGGTCGGCGCGTTCCTCGCTTCCGAGGCCGCGGACCTGGTAGTCCGATCCGTGAAACGTACGCAACCGAGATTACCTTGGAGAGCCGACCGGCAGTCGCCACCGTGGCGGGCTGCCGGGTTGAAAGGCAGACAGCAGAAACTCATCATGGATCGCGCTGCCCGAGCGGCACTGCTGCGCCGCTGGGACGAGCAGGCTCTCGCCTCAGGAATCGGGTGATGTCAGCGCAAGCGGTAGATCGCGAGAGCGGGTGGTGCGAGTACTTGCGTATGCGGCGAGTGTGAACATGGCCGTGAGTGCTAACCATCGCGTGGCGACGGCGCCCACTGTTGACAACAGATAGCCCGCCCCGAGCGCGCCGAGCGCGACCGCGCCGTTGCAGAACAGTGCCATCGTCGCGACCGCGCGACCTAACGTCTGTTCGGGGATCACATCGAGCCGGGATATCGTCAACGCGACGTTGCTGACGACCCCCACGCCGCCGATACCACACCAACACGCAGCCAGCACAAAGGGATTGGCGCTGAACGCCATTGGAACGAGCAGCGCCGTCCATGCCCAGAGCGCGCCCCGATAGACATTCCGGGGAGGGAAGCGAGTGGTGAGCCGTGATGCCGCGGCGGCGCCGAGTACTCCGCCGACGCCCGCGGCGCCGAGCACCACGCCGACGGTCCACGCGGGACCGTCGCCGTTCTTCAGTTCCACCAGTGTCAGCAGCAAGACGAGCTGAATGACGATATTCGACAGTCCGATCATTGCCGTCGACATCCGTAGGAAAGGTTCGGTCCATACGACACGGAAGCCGTCGGTGATGGTGCGCCGGACCGAATGACGCTCGGACTCGGCGACTTTCGGCGGTGCTGGCGAGTCCGGACGGATCAGCAACAGTGCGACGAGACAGTAAAGATACGACACGGCGTCGGCGATGAACGGCAGCCAGCGGGCCACGCCGTAGACCGCCGCACCTGATGCTCGTCCGACCAGGATGGCGATCGGTTGCTCGGCCTCGAGGAACGAGAACGCGGCGGGTCGCTGTGCGTGCGGCACCACGTCGCGGATCGCGCCCAGCTCACTGACGCCGACGAAGACGTAGACACTGCCCTCGATGAACGCTGTGACACCGACTATCAGCGCCAGGCTCGGGAGCTGGGCAGCGACCGCTCCGGCAGCCAGGCAGGCCGCGATCAACCCGGTGATCTGGCATATCACCAGGGTCCGGATCCGGTTGGAATAGTCCGCGACGATGCCGGCCGCGATCTGGAAGATCAGACTCGGCAGGCTCAACGCGAAACCGACCCATCCCGCCGCGGCGGGCGAACCGGTCACCGCGAGAACCAGCATGGGGTAGGCGATTCGGACGCCGTGGAATCCCACCAGCGATGTCGCGTTTCCGGACCACAGCAGCAGGAAGTTCCGGTTGGTGTGGATTCCCGATCTACCCATGAGTGCGCGGATACCTCGACAACCACCGCACCAGATCGACGATCTCGACACCTTCGGCATCCGCCAGCAGTACCTGGCACAGGTGGGCGGCGACCTCGGCCCTGTCATCGAGAACGCTGAAGTCATCGTCCGGGTGGAGCTTCGGCAACGCCAGCGCCAAGCCTGCCCACAACTGTGGCCGGAGCGGGTCGATGTGCAACTCCTCGGTGTACAGCGCGACCGCCGCAGCCAGGTCACCCGCCAGATAGGCCCGGTCGCCGCGCGGCTGCTCGGGGATCGACAGAGCTTCGGCCGCGGCGTGGTCCAGCAGCTTCAGCTGCGCTGGAAGGTGCAGGCGGCGATGGTCGTTCGGCACGGCCGTCTGGTCCACATGATCCGCCGGCGGCAGGCACTCGGGCCGTGGCGCCTGCGCGATCCAGCACGCGGCCAGCTCGGCGATGCCGCCGATATCCGGTGTCAGGTTCCGCACCTGCCAGAACGTCCGATGCGCTATCGCCACCTCGGACGCGGCGACCCTGACCGCCGTGGGCACGTCCTCCTCGCCCCAGGGGCGCATTTCAGCACTGAGCGCGTTCAGGAAATGCGAACCCGCCTCGGTGAGCAGGCTCGACGTCGATGCCTGCGCCACAGCACCTTCCACCTGCAGACGCCACAATTCGAAATCGACGTTCGCCTGCATCGATCGGTGACAGTCGGCGTGACGATGGATTCGCCAGAAGTCGGTGACGCCGAAGAACGCGTAGATCCCGTGCAGCAGGCCCATGATCGGACGCGGGTCGTCGCGCCACGGCGCGTAGAAGCGGCACACCGGATCGGGATCGAACAGCACGATCTGATCGGTCAGCAGCGTGAACTTCGTGTGCTGGACCTCATGGATCAGCGTGAGCGCCAGCTGGCATGGGTCCGCGGGGGCCGTGGTGTAGACGCAGCCGACTCCGTTGAATGCGGTGTGGCTCGTGCTCGCCGCGAGTGGTTGTGCGCTCAGCGGCGCCAAAGACTGC
This sequence comes from Nocardia sp. NBC_01009, assembly GCF_045208035.1. NCBI lineage: Bacteria > Bacillati > Actinomycetota > Actinomycetes > Mycobacteriales > Nocardiaceae > Nocardia > Nocardia sp. NBC_01009. The sequence continues at coordinate 4,640,178 of NZ_CP108695.1, forward strand.
AGGCAACTGCGCATCGGCACGAGGTACCCGTCGAAATCGCGGCGCAGTAGCTCCCAGGCCGCCGCGAAATCCTGTTGCCACGTGCGGGTTTGGGTGGTCGTGAGCCGGGATGGCTGCTGACCGTCCAGCAAGTATCGGAACGGGTCCAGGTCGTCCAGGAACACCTCCCGTTCCGCATCCGCCCCCCGCAATCGCCGCAGCGGCAGCCAGGCGGGATCGGACTCGTCATCCCGGGACGGGACGAGAACTGTGCTGGTGCCCCGGGTGAAGCGCAGTGCGCCGTCCCGTGTCCAGTGCAGTTCGCAGTGCCCGTTGTCCCCGGCAGGGCCGAGCTCGGCCCTGCCGATCCCGGGCAACATCACCACGCCGTTGCGCACTACGACGTTGATGGAACCCTCGGGTAGACAGGTGATGTTGCCTGCCGCGGCGAGCCAGCCCAGGTAGCCACAGTCGGCCCACAGTGGGGTCGGCGCGTCGTCGGGCTCGGCATGAAGGCGCTGCAGGACCTGGGCGAGCCACGGGCCGACGTGCGGGTACGACAACAACGTCACGACCTCGGCCGGATGGGTTCGTTGCAGTTCGGCCAGCGTCTGGTATGCAAGGGAAAGTCCTGCGGCGTCGGCAATTTCGGGGCGCGACGTGGTTTCGGCGATGAGTGTGCGCAGCAGGATCAGCCGCATCAGTAGCGCGCCTTCGCTCAGCGTCGCGATGGCCGCCTCGGTTCCGTGGCCGGAACTTAAACTGGCCGTGACATCGGAGATCCCGATGACTGTCGTTGGCATGTGGGTGTCCCGTCGCTAGGTGTTGATGGCAGAGTCGATGTCCGCACGGACACGAGATTCGATGTGGTAGATCAACTTCTTCAGGTCGGCGCAATACACCGAGGGGTTGCGCGATCCGTCACACTCGCGATGCCGATGCGCGTAGTGACCTCCGCCGCGGTGTCCAACGGGCAGGCGCGACACGTATCGCTCAGTGCGGCAATCCCTAATGCGAGATCGACAGCGGGCAGCGCGAATCGGTGCGCGTGCTCGCCGATCATCCGGCAGGCGTCGTCGAAAACCTGATGGCTCATCGTCTTCGGTTACTCACGCCAACTCTGGTCGGCCATCTCGTAGATATAGCAGCAGTCACAAGCCGAATTGCACCTACTGTGAATCTTGACGAGGAACTCGACGAAGGGCAGCGGCTACCAGCCGCCGCGACATAATTTGTCGACATCCAATCCCGCCGCGGGCAAAGAAGGTTGCTCCCGGAAATGTCCTATCGATACAGGCGACGGCGCCACCCCTTGCTCTCTCTACCTGTGTGAACGACCACGAGCAGCACTGCGCCAGGCCACTCGTGGCCAATTGCTATATGGCCGGACTACTTACCGGGGTTGATGAACGAGTTGAATCTCCCGCGGACTTTATCGGCATGGACGAGATGACGCTCGACCGCGGCACGCAGAGCGGGCCCGAGTTGGCCATCAACTGCGCCGCACCTGTCCGGCAAGTTCGGCAAGATTTCCCACGTGACACCTCCCTCTTTCACTCCCATTTACGGATAGTGAAATTGCCGATCGCACAGTAGAATAATCGACCGACAACTCCGCCTACAGTTGTGGGCGACTGTATTCGCCGGACGGCATGTCGTCGACCCGGCTGGCTGAAGTCTATTGTAAGACAACAGGATTCCTGGCAGCCGCAACTCCCATGGTTGAGAATTGGAAGTTCCCGAGAGGGCATCAGCGGGCGCGGGCGCCGCAGCGGGCGCCTGTGGCGCTGGCGGATTAGTGACCTGCCGGCCCACCCTGCAAATCTGAGCTCGATGTCGAACCTCGCACTCGCCCACCACCGTGAACAGCCTTTGCATAAGTGCGAGTTATCCTTACCAGCAACGGGAACAGCCTTTGCGTAAGTGCGAGTTATCCTTCCCGGCAACGGGAACGGACGTGAGCGATCGCACGTTTCGTGCGATTAGGATCACTCTCGGGGCGACAACCGGTCACCCATTGGTAGATATCCCGTTTCGCTTGTCGGCATTGTCGAGCCGATCAATTCTTGCAACGCCTGGCAATTTGCCGCGCCGGTACGGGAATACAGAAAAGGAGGTCCCGCAAATGGGAAGACTCGATGAACTCGCCGCACTCAACACGGAAGAGCTGGCCACCCACTGCACTCCGGCCATGCGAGCCGCCCTCGAGCGCTACGCCAACGGTTCGCAGGACAGGGCCCCCGGCGGGTTCAAGTCGTTCATCAACCCCACCAAGTGATCACGCGGCCACGGGCGACTCGGTAGCAGCGCGCCCGTGGCCGTTCCCGCAGCTCGAGGGAGCGAATATGGAGTCCGGCCCGGTGCCATTGGGCGTTCCCGTGGTGCAAACGTTCTGGCCCGCACATGGATTGGATGTCGACGGGCTGCGCCGCAGCGGCTGGGAGCCGCTGCCGTTCACGGAATTCATTGTCAAGATCCACAGCCGTTGCAACCTGGCCTGCGACTACTGCTACGTCTACGAGATGGCCGATCAGAGCTGGCGCGATCAGCCGAAGACCATGAGCCGCAGGGTTTTCGACGAGGCCCTTCGGATGATCGCCGATCATGCTCGCCGCTACCAGCTGCCCGCGGTGGATCTTGTGTTCCACGGTGGCGAACCGCTGCTGGTCGGACATCGCGATCTCGAATACTTCGCCCGGTCGGCGCGCGAATCGCTGGAGCCGATCACCGAGGTGCAGCTGGGCGTGCAGACCAATGGCATGCTGCTCGACCGGGAGTTCTTGCGCATCTGCGCGCGCTGGAATGTTCGCGTCGGAGTCAGCCTCGACGGCGACGAGAGCGGTAACGACAGGCATCGCCGGGATCGGCGGGGCGCTGGGAGCTACACGCGTGTCGCGGCCGGGATCATGCAACTGACGACGGAGGAGAACCGGCACCTGTTCGCCGGCCTGCTCTGCACCATCGATGTGGCCAACGACCCGGTGCGGACCTACGAAGCGCTGCTGGCCTTTCGACCCCCGGCGGTCGATTTTCTACTTCCGCACGGCAATTGGATGACGCCACCACCGGCGTCGACCGCCGACCACACCGCTACCCCCTACGCCGACTGGCTCATCCCGGTGTTCGATCGCTGGTTCCGGGCGCCGGAGCTGGAGACCCGGGTCAGGATCTTCGATGACATCATCGACCTGCTGCTGGGCGGCTCCGTGACATCGGAATTACTCGGGCTGGCCCCCATTCGGCTGGCCGTGATCGAAACCGACGGCACTCTGGAGCAGGTCGACGAGTTGAAGTCGGCCTTCGCGGGGGCCGCCAAGTTGCGCACGGCGAACGTGGGCAATCCGCTCGACCTCGCACTGCTGGAACCCGCGATCGTCGCTCGTCAGATCGGCGCGGACGCCCTGAGCGAAATCTGCCGGGCATGCTCTGTCCACAGCGTTTGCGGCGGCGGGCATTACGTGCACCGGTATCGCGCCGATAACGGCTTCCGCAATCCCTCCGTGTATTGCGCCGACCTGACGAAGCTGATCCACCACATCGGAGCACGGGTCCGCACCGACCTCGCCACCGCCGCCAGTCACTGACGACAGGAGTGCAACCATGTCCGCCCCGACCATCGGTATCGACGATGCAGCGGCCGAGCTGTTCACTGGTTACGGCACGGAGGCTGCCGTCGTCCGGATGACTTCGGACATGCTGACCGTACGACTCGTACTACTACGCGTGCTCATCACCGAAGTCACCGCTCACCAACCGGAAATCGACGCCGCCGCCGGCCTTTCCGATGCCTATCGGGTCCTGACCGAGCTGGAGGAGTCACATCCGGCCGCGGTCGAGGCACTGCTGGCCTACCCGCACACCGGGGTTTGGCTCGGCCGCGTGCTCCAGCGCGTGCGCAACGCCTCGGACGATCGGGAACCAACTCCGTTGTGGGCCGACTGCGGCTACCTCGGCTGGTTGGCGGCAGCCGCCGTGGTCACGAATCTGCCCAGCGGATCGATGCGGGTTGTCGTACGCAACGGCGAAGTCATGCTGCCCGGGATCGGGATGGCGCGGGTTGGATCCGCGGGCGACTACGGCCACTGCAAGCTGACCTGGGTGGATGGCGCGATACGCATTGTCACTGACGGCAGCGCCCCGATCCTGGTGGCGTCGCCGGCGGACGAGTCCGACCCGGCGTGGCTGCCGCTGCGGCGGGTGCACGGCGGGAACGGCGAACCGGAGGTCGTCCTCGATGATCTCGATCCGTTCCGCGACCTGCCCTCGGGTGCGGCACCGCGGCTCACGACCGACGAATTCGGCACTTGGCGAGAGGATTTCGCGCAGGCCTGGCACCTGCTGCGACGAGACTTCCCCGGCTATCTGACGCCGATGCGTGCCTGCCTGCGGCTACTGACGCCGCTCACCGCGCGGCCGGTGGCGGCGACTATCGGACACACCGCCTTCAGCGGGACCGGCTGTGTGTACACCACAGCCCCGAAGGACTCTTGTGAAATGGCGGTGTCGCTGATCCACGAGATCCAGCACAGCAAACTCGCCATGCTCGCCGATCAGGTGCTGATAGTGGATCCCGACCCGACGTGTCGCTTCTACGCGCCGTGGCGCGATGATCCACGGCCGATCCTCGGTCTGATGCACGGGATCTACGCCTTCTTCGGGGTGACCGACTTCTGGCGGGTACACCGGCACGCCGACTGCCACCGATCGATGCGGGCGCACATCGAATTCGAGCGCTGGCGTACACAACTGGCGACCGCGATGGTGGAGGCATCGGGTTCGGGCCTGCTGACCGAGCGTGGCGAGGAGTTCATGAGCGCGCTGACCGCAGGCGTCCGGCCGTGGGCCAACGAGGACGTGCCGACGGAGGCGCGCGACGCGGTGGCCGAGATTCTGGTAGCACATCGCACTTCTTGGCAGGTGCGCAATCGTACATCCAACGACGCCGAGCTGGCCGAGCTGGCAGGGCTGTGGGTCGCGCGAGCGGCACCTCCCGCGATACTGCCGTCGGTACGGTACGTGGATCAGGAGACGATCCCGGATCGCCACCGCGATCTGCATATTCCGGTGCGGCTGAGATTGCACGACCCGGCCGCCGCTTCGAGCGTCGCGCCCGCTGATCTGCCTCGCGGCACTCGCGCCTACCTGGCCGGCGAGCCAGCCGAGGCCGTCGAGTTGTACGCCCTGGAGCTGCGCGTCGACCCGCTGCTCCCGCAGCTCTGGGCCGGTATGGCCTTGAGCTTGCCAGAACTGTTCCCCGACAACGACTTCGGCGTTCTCAATGATCGGGCCGAGGTGGCGGCGCGCCTGTACCAGCGGCTGCTGTCCGACGGCACCGAGACCGACGTGGTCGAGCTGGTGCGGTGGTTGTCCGACCGCCCACGCACCGATATCTGAAACCAGGAATCGAGAGCACACAATGGAACCGACATCGGTGGCACTGGGGCTGCCCGCAGTGCGGAAGTCATGGCCCGAAACGGGACTCGACGTGGCCGCCTTGCAGCGCAACGGATTCGAGCCCCTTCCGTTTACGGAATTTCTCCTCAAGATTCACAGCCGATGCAATCTGGCGTGCGATTACTGCTACATCTACGAAATGGCCGATCAGAGTTGGCGGGAGCAGCCGAAGGCGATGCGCCGGGAGGTTTTCGACGACGCCCTCCGAATAATCGCCGATCACGTTCGCAGGTTCGGCCCTCCCGCGGTGAGTCTCGTCTTCTTCGGCGGCGAGCCGCTCATGGCGGGTCATGCCAATCTCGAGTATTTCGCATCGCACGCGCGGGCGGCGCTGGAGCCGATAACCGCTGTCACCCTCACTCTGCAGACCAACGGCGTGCTGCTCGACGACGAGTTCCTGAGGATCTGCGACGACTGGGACATCAGCATCACCGTCAGTCTCGACGGTGATGAGCACAGTCACGACCGCCATCGCCGGGACCGCCGCGGCGCCGGGAGCTACTCCCGGGTCGCTGCCGCCCTCGAGAAATTGACGGCCGGCGATCGGCGGCATCTGCTCAACGGTCTGCTCTGCGTCATCGACCTCGCAAACGACCCCTTGCAGGCCTATGAAGGATTGCTCGCGTTTCAGCCCCCGGCAGTCAATTTCGAGATTCCACTGGGCAATTGGACGTCGCCGCCCCCCGGGTTTTCCGCCGATCCCGGAGTCACTCCGTATGCGGACTGGCTGATCACGATCTTCGACCGCTGGTACGGCGCGCCGCAACTGGAAACGCGGATCCGAATGTTCGAGAACATCATGGACCTGCTGCTGGGCGGGACCGTGGAATCGGAGGTTTGGGGCCTCGGTCCTACCCGAATAGCGGTGATCGAAACCGACGGCAGTGTAGCGCAGATCGACGACTTGAAGGCGACCTTCTCGGGTGCGACCAAACTGCCTGCCGGCCAACGCAATCCGCTCGACCGGGCAATGCTGGAACCCGAGATCGTGGCACGCCAGATCGGCGTGGACGCGCTCAGTGACACCTGCCGCGCCTGCTCGATACACACCGTGTGCGGTGGTGGTCACTACGTCACTCGATACCGTGAGGGCGACGGCTTCCGAAATCCCTCGGTGTATTGCGCCGACCTGACCAAATTGATTCGCCACATCGAATCGCGAATGCGCGCCGCCGTCGCCACGGCACTCCACGGGTGACCACTGCCAGGGCGCATGGGATCCTGATCATCGTCGGAGGCTGGGTGTGAGCGCCGCGCAGGCCTTGTCGAACTCGGCGAACAGGTGTGTCGTGTCGAGTTCGGGGCCGTCGACGGAGGATGCCTCCATCGGGGTGACGGCGTTGTCGCTGGTGCCGTCCATCTGCTTCGCGACCGGTAGGTACCTGGCGTGTCCGACTAGGGCCTGTCTCGAAGTGGTGAGGGTAGGTCGGTGGCCTGCCTTCATTGGTGTCGGAGCCATTGGTTGATGACGGCGATGTGGATGGTGGCCAGGCCTCGTTCGACGGCGTTGCGGTCGCGGTAGATCGCTGGGTCGAATGCCGGTGGTCGGCCACCGGCACTGCCGCGGCGGTGGCGGTGGCCGGCCTGGTCTGCGGGGATGGGAATGGTGGCTTTGATGCCGTGGCGGCGAAGCCAATCCCGGTTGGCGCGAGCCGAATACGCCTTGTCGGCCAGCACCCGTTCCGGTCGAACTCGGGCTCGACCGCCACCGAGGCGGGGTACCTCGATCGCATCGAGCACTGTCGTGAATTGGGGGCTGTCACCGACCTGGCCGGCGGTGACCAGCACCGACAGCACCCGGCAGCCCTGCTCGGTTGCTAGATGCAGCTTGCTGGTCCATCCACCCCGGGAGCGGCCAAGGCCGTGATCGGAGGGTTCGCATTCACCCGGCCCGTGAGGCGGTTCGGCTTGCCGGCTGCCCTCGCGGCGGGCTCCGGCAGCGTGTTGATGTGCCCGCGCGTTCGTGGAGTCCACGCTCACCTGCCACACGATCTCACCGGCCGCGTTGGCCAAGACCTGCAACGATTTCAGGATCATCGCCCACACTCCGGCGCGTTGCCAGCGGCGGAACAACCCGTACACCGCCCGCCAGGACCCGTAGGCCACCGGGACATCCCGCCACGGGCAGCCGACCCGGGTCCGCCACCTGATCCCGTCGATGAGCTGCCGTTTGGTCCACATCGGCGGGCGGCCCGCCTTCTTGCCACGAGGCAGCAACGGCTCCAACTGCGCCCACTGAGCGTCGGTCAGATCCGCACGCCCCGCCACCGCTACGCTGGTCACGAGGTCTCCGGTCAGGTCTCCGGTTTTTCTTGGTCGTTAAACCAACCACCGGAGACCTCACCCACATGCCAACGCGGACAACGCCTTTCAACAACACAGCGGGGGTGGCACCGCTACGCCGGTGACACCCCCACTCTTCACTTCGAAACAGGCCCTAGGTCGGAGCCAGGGCTAGCAGACACGTCCGAAACGTAGCTATACACCAAATATGTTCGACCAAAGCATGTTTCGGGCACAAATCATCGAATACCCGTCGGCATCCTGGCACGCAGCCCAACCGACGGGTCAGCAACATCGCCGCAGACTGGTCAGGCGGTACTCCTGCGCCGCGGGGTAGGCGATTGCCGGGCGTCCGCCGCGCCGCCGGGTCCGAGGAAATCGGTGCGCATGTCGCCTATTCGAAGCGGGGACTGCACCAGCACATGCGATTGTCGCCTTGCCAGTCGCTGAATTGCCCCGATCACAACCAAGGTGCTCCGGCCGCATGTGGTGCCACCAGGGCAGCGTCGAGGGCTTGCTCTCGCAGGAACGGACCTGATGGTCCATCCACGGCTCATTGCCGCTGGTCGAAGGCAATCATGATGTTGAGCCGCACACCCCGGTATCGCGGCAAACGGAATCGCTGCCCCGTTCCATCCCAGTTCAGCTTGCGTCGCCAACGCGGCCAACATCGCCATGATCGCCGCGACATCGTCGGAAGTGCTCGATCGGGTCGCCCGACTCGCCGAGAGTCGGGCTGAGATTGCCGGGTCCGCTCTTGCCTGGCAAATCGGAATGCGGAAGGCGTTTGCAGGCAGCGGCTTTCACGCACAGGACATAGACGGCAGGAACATCGTTAGTCGTTGGTGAACGGCCAGGTTGGGGCACTGGGGCGTTCCGCGCGGGAGCAACAGATCGGCATGGCGCTCGGCATCGCGGTACTGTCCACGCTGGCCGCGTCCCGCACCGGAAACCAGCTCGCCGCAGGCGCTTCCGACGCCGCGGCCCTCACCAGCGGCTACCGTCTCGCCTTCACCATCGCCGCGGGCCTGCTGGCCGTCGCCCTGGTGGTGAGCTTCACCGTGCTGCGCCGTCCGGGTGCGGCGGCCGATACGGCTCCGGCAGGCGAGCCTCTCGCACTGGCGCTCTGACCTTCCCGCGACGGGATCGGACCGGCACCCCGGTCCGATCCCCTTTCTCGGAGAACAGATAGCGCGGGGCTACGAAGCGAGCCCTGACTTCAGAGTTCTCCGCGAGCCGTGTCCGGCATCGGCACTCACCGTGAGCAGGGTCTTTAGGATGCGTTCGTGACTGTGGTGCGTTCAATCGTGTTATTCGTCCTGGCCGCGATCGCCGAGATCGGCGGGGCTTGGCTGGTCTGGCAGGGAGTGCGTGAGCACCGCGGCTTGGCGTGGATCGGCGCCGGTATCGTCGCGTTGGGCATCTACGGGTTCGTCGCCACCTTGCAGCCCGATGCCAACTTCGGGCGCATCCTCGCCGCCTACGGCGGGGTGTTCGTCGCGGGGTCGCTGCTGTGGGGAATGGCGTTGGACGGGTTCCGGCCCGACCGCTGGGATGTCATCGGTGCGGTGACCTGCCTGGTCGGGGTCGCGCTCATCATGTACGCACCCCGTACTGCTTGATATTCGCCCGTCCCGTCATCGGGTCCGAGACTCTCCCATTCTCCGAACGCGACTGTGTGCTTCGACACCGTAAGACCGCACGCCCGGACCGCTGGATCACAATCCTGAGGTGACTGTTATTCCCTCAGCCCTGCGCGAGCTATTGCATGATCCGGTGTTCTGGGCGCGATACACCTTTGCGCACGCCGACGGCCCTGGGGCCGATCGGCTCGGCGACATCCAGGATCTGCTCGACGAGGAGGAAGAGCTCGAGGACGAGCGCGACTGGGATGACGATAGCGCGCTGAGTGTGGAGTTCGATGTCGGCGGCGGCTACCGCGTCCTGCTGAGTGTCGATACCAAGGCCGACTTCCACAGCCTGGAGATCGCCGTGCCGGACTCGCCCGATGCAGCCGAGCTCGGCTGGGACGACATGGCGCACTGGCACCCTTACGCCCTGCGCTGGCGCGAACTCGACCTGATCTGCCAGGCCATCGCAACCCTCGACCCACAACTGCCGCATCCCGGGGCGCCACTGGCGTTACTCTGCCGATTCTCCGCAGTCTTCGAGGACGACGATGTGAACCAGGCCGTCGCCGCAGTGGATGCGGCATACCGCTCGTTACGCCCGCAACAGTCGGACGGCTATTGGCCGCGCGGCGCCGACTGGCTCGCACGTGCGGACTTCCGTGGTCAAAACGTGGCATGGCAACTCGACCAGGCAGGCAACCTCTGGGCTCGCCAAGAAGACGATCATGAGAGGGACTTCTACAGCACGCGTGTGGAACCGGTAGCAGGTACGGATCAGTTTCCGTACGCCCGGCTACAAGCTCTCCTGGCCGCCGCCACCACGGCGAAAACCAGCACCACCTGATCGCGATCGCCGGTCCGATCAGCGACCGCGACATGAACTCGAACGCATCCGCCGCCTACCGATCTGTAGTACTGGTGCGGCGCTGGCGGATTCAGGCCGCTCGGACCTTGCCCAGCCACGGCATCAAAGCCACCATTCCCATCCCCGCAGACCAGACCAGGCCGGCCACCGCCACCGCCGCGGCAGTGCCGGTGGCCGACCACCGGCATTCGACCCAGCGATCTACCGCGACCGCAACGCCGTCGAACAAGGCATCAACCAGCTCAAACAACACCGGGCCGTGGCCACCAGATACGACAAACTCGCCGTCCGCTACCTGGCCACCATCCACATCGCCGTCATCAACCAATGGCTCCGACACCAATGAAGGCAGGCCACCGACCTACCCTCACCACTTCGAGACAGGCCCTAGCTCGGTTCGGCATCGGGCGCTTCGCCCGATGCCCGTTCGCACTCCGCCACTCGGTCGCGTAGGAACGCCCGCTCGGCATCATTGTCGGTCAGCGTTGCGGCGCGGGCGAACTCGGCGCGGGCCTCATGGTGTCGGCCGAGGTGCACGAGCAGGTCGCCCCGGACGGCGGGCAGCAGGTGGTAGCTGTCGAGCACACCGGCTGTGACCAATGCATCCACGAGTTCGAGTCCGGCGGCGGGGCCGTGCACCTTGCTCACTGCCACGGCCCGATTCAGTTCGACGATGGGGGATGGGAATCGTTCGGCGAGAACCGCATACAGGCCTGCGATGCGTCGCCAGTCGGTTTGCTCGGCGCTGGGCGCCATGGCGTGGACCGCGGCGATGGCCGCCTGCAGGGTGTAGCGGCCCGGCGGCCGGCCGCGGTTCCTATCGATCGCGTGGGCGCGGGCGAGCGCGGCGAAGCCGCGGCGGATCAGCAGTTGGTCCCAGCGGGATCGTTCCTGATCTGCCAGGAGGACAAGGGTTTTCGCCGGACCGATGCGAGCCCGCGAACGCGAGGCCTGCAACTCCAGCAGCGCGAGGAGACCGTGTGCTTCCGCCTCTTCCGGCATCAGCGTGGCGAGCATTCGTGCCAACCGCAGCGCGTCTTCGCACAGCTCGACGCGCAGCCAATCCTCGCCCGCCGTCGCCGAGTACCCCTCGTTGAAGATCAGATAGATGACCTCGAGCACGGAGTCGAGGCGGGCGGCCAGCTCGGCGCCGTGCGGTACCGCATACGGAACGCGGCGTGCGGCGATCGTCCGCTTGGCGCGCACGATGCGTTGGGCGACAGTCGATTCCGGGACCACGAACGCCCGCGCGATTTCCTCGGTGGTCAGGCCGCCGACCAGGCGCAGCGTCAAGGCGACGCGCGCCTGCGACGACAGCACCGGATGGCAGGCTGTGAAGATCATCCGCAGCAGGTCGTCCTCGATCGCCGGGTCCGGATCCAGCGCCACCGACAATCCCGGCTGCTCCTTCCGCTCGGTCGCGAGTTCGCGACCGAGCAGCGCGAGCTTGCGCGCGAAGGTCTGATTGCGCCGGACCAGATCGATCGCCCGATGCTTCGCGGTGAGCATGAGCCAGCCGCCCGGATTCGGCGGCACCCCGTCGCGTGGCCACTGCTCCAACGCGGCGACCAGCGCGTCCTGTGCCAGTTCCTCGGCGGCGTCGATATCGCCGACGATGCGTGTCAGTCCCGCGACCAGGCGCGGCCACTCCATCCGCCACACCGCCTCGACGGCGCGACCCGGGTGCTGTTCGGACGGCTGCTCACGACTCATCGGCGGCGAGTCCGATCAGGCAGGCTCGTCGAGCTGCCGAATTTCGACATCGACCTCCCAGTCCGGCCCGTGGGCCTCCAGGAAGCGCGACGACCACTCCACCGCTTCCGCCTTCGACTTGGCCTGCAGCAGGAAGTATCCGCCGACAACCTCTTTGGACTCGGTGAACGGTCCGTCGAGCACGGTCAGTTTGCCGCCGGACAGCGAGATCCGCGTCGCCTCGGCGATCGGGTGCAGCCCCGCGGTGTCCAGCAGCACCCCTGCCTTGGTCATGTCCTCGATCACCTTGCCGATGGCTTCCATCATCGCGTCGTCGGGCACCTCCGCGGGGGCGGTGGACCTATCGAGGCGGATCAGCATCATGTATCGCATAGCGGCATCCTTTGCTCGTCGTCGTCAGGATCGTCCGATCCTCACTCCACTGCATCGAACGGCCACGGCCGGAATCGACATCACCCGGGGAACTTTTCTACGAATCCGTCGCTGCGCTGCCCTGGGCACAGCACCGATCCTGCCACTCGCGGCGGAGCCGGGGCGTGCGGTCGGCGACTTCGGCGCAGGGTGCCGACCGTCAGCGGCTGGGCTCGGCGTCGGTCGGCGTTGCCCACGGGCCGGTGTGGTGGGCAGCGCGGGCGGTCCAGCGGCCGTGGTCGTAGGTGACCCGGACGGGGTGGTCGAAGGCGGCGGTGACGTTGTCGGTGGTGACTGTGTCGATGGCGGGGCCGCTGGCGACGGTGCGGCCGTCGGCGATGAGCAGAGCGTGGGTGGTGGTGCTCGGGAGTTCCTCGAGGTGGTGGGTGACCAGCACCGAGGCGACCTCGGGATGCGTGTCGCCGAGGGTGTCGATGGTTTCCAGCAATTGTTCGCGGGCCGCCACGTCCAAGCCGGTGGACGGCTCGTCGAACAGCAGCAAGCGCGGTTGCGCGATGAGGGCGCGGGCGATGAGTGTGCGGCCGCGTTCGCCCTGGGACAGGGTGGGCCAGGTGTCGTCGGCTTTGCCTTTGAGACCGACGGTGTCGATCATGGCGTCGGCACGGCGTAGTTCGTGAGCGGTCGGGGTCCAGCGAATCGGGGTGTCGATGGTTGCGGTGATGCCGGTCAGTACAACCTGACGGATCGTCAGCGGATACTGCAGTGGGTGGCGGGGATTGACGTGACCGATGGCATGGCGCAAGCGCGCCAGTTCGACCCGGCCGAGTTGCTCCCCGAGCACGCGGACGGTGCCGGAGGTCGGGAAGGTAACCGCGCCGCAGAAGCCGAGCAGGGTGCTCTTGCCCGCGCCGTTCGGGCCGAGCAGGGCCCAGTGCTCGCCCGCGCGCACGGTGAGCGAGATGCCGTCGATGATTTGTTTGCCCTCGCGGCGGAATGTCACGTCTGCCAGTTCGAGCACGGGTGTGCGGGTCACGTGAACGCTTCCTTCAATGTCGATAGGTGGGAGCGGCTTAATTCCGCTGCAGCCGTGGGGTTTCGGTGTGCGATCGCATCGGTGAGCCGAATGTGGGCGTCGTGGTCGGCTGGTTCGGAGGGAACCGGGCGGATCTTCAGCATGTCGATCATCGCCGTGCGCAGCCGGGGCAGGAAGGTATCGAAAAGCTGCGTGAGCACGTCATTGTGTGCGGCGAGGATCACGGTGCGGTGGAAGGCCATATCGGCGTCCACATGCTCGGGGATCGGCTTGCCGCGGGTCTCCCGCGCGGCGAGCGCACGCCGGATCGCGCGCAGATCGGCGGGGGTGCGGCGCTGCGCGGCCAGCGCGGCGGCCTCGGCCTCGATGGCGATGCGGGCCTCGATCACCGAGACGATGGTGGCGCGCCGCAGTACGACGTCCCAGTCCTCGGTGACATCGAGTGCGGTGACGAAGACGCCCGCGCCTTGGCGGCTGTCGAGTAGCCCCTTGCCCGCGAGCTCTCGGATGGCCTCACGAAGTGTCGACCGGCCGACGCCGAGTTGGGCGGCGAGGGTGGTTTCCCCTGGTAGCCGGTGACCGAGCGGCCATTCGCCGTCGCGGATGCGCGCCAGCAACAGTTCCGCGGCCTGAGCCGCCAACGGATGGCGTCGCACCTGCATAGCGGCCGGATGATCGGGGGTCCGACGGTGCGGCTCACCCGGATCTCCGTCCGCCCGTGTGCTACGAGGAGCCATCACAACCTCTCTACTTGTCTGAGGAGTTGTGTATAGTCTAGCCATCATGACGCGCACCACGCTTCTCCTTAGCCGCCACGGCGGGGCCTGAACGACCGGCCCCCCGCCGTGGGGCTTTGTCGTGGCCGGTCACTCCTTTTGTGTGACGGCCGACGGCCAGGAAGCAGACCCGAACATGAGTATCCGCGTTTTCCCCACCATTGCGACACCAGCCGGTGACGTGCCCGCCACCGCCCCGGTGTGGAATCGGCAGCGGCATTCCCAGATGCCGTCGCACCGCTATCGCACGGTCTACGATCGCGTGGATGTGCCAATCACGCACCGTGAATGGCCGAATGCGCGACTCACCCATGCGCCACTGTGGGTGCCTGTCGACCTGCGCGACGGCAACCAGGCGCTGGCCGAACCGATGGATCCGGCCCGCAAGCGGCGCTTCTTCGAACTGATGGTCGCGATGGGCTACAAGGAGATCGAGGTCGGCTATCCCTCCGCATCGCAGACCGATTTCGACTTCGTCTGGTTGATCGCGGACACCGATATCGCACCGGCGGACGTCGCGATCGTCGTATTCACCCCCGCCCGAAGAGACCTGATCGAGCGCACCGTCGAATCGGTTCGCGGCATCCGCAACGATGTGGTCGTTCACATGTACACCGCAACCGCGCCGACCTGGCGAAACATGGTGTTGGGCAAGGACCGTGACGAACTGCAGGAGTTGATCCTGGCAGGCGGACGCGACGTGCTCGAGTTCGCAGGCGACATGCCGAATGTGCGCTTCCAGTTCTCGCCCGAGGTGTTCAATCTGACCGAACCCGACTTCGTGCTCGATATCTGTGACCGCATGACGGCGTTGTGGGAGGCGACCCCACAGCGGCCGGTGGTCCTGAATCTGCCTGCGACAGTGGAGGTTGCGACTCCCAACGTGTATGCCGACCAGATCGAGTACATGCACCGGAATCTGGCGCGGCGCGACAGCGTCATCCTTTCGGTGCACCCGCACAACGACCGCGGCACCGGAATCGCCTGCGCCGAATTGGCCCTGCTGGCCGGCGCGCAACGCGTCGAAGGCTGCGTCTTCGGCAACGGCGAGCGCACCGGCAATGTCGACATCGCCACGCTGGCGTTGAATCTGCACGCCCAGGGTGTGGATCCGATGATCGACTTCTCCGATATCGATGAGATTCGGCGCACGGTCGAGCACTGCACCCGGATGTCCGTCCATGAACGGCATCCGTACGTGGGTGATCTCGTGCACACCGCGTTCTCCGGCACGCATCAGGACGCGATCAAGAAGGGGATGGCCGAGCATCGCGCGCGGGCGAACGGCGCCGGCGTCCCGGAGCGGGAACTCGAGTGGCAGGTTCCTTATCTGCCCATCGATCCGGCCGATATCGGCCGCAGCTACGACGCCGTAATCCGGGTCAATTCGCAATCCGGCAAGGGCGGCATCGCCTACCTGCTGCTCACCGAATACGGCTTGGATCTGCCCCGTCGTCTGCAGATCGACTTCGCGAGACAGGTGCAGGCGCACACCGACCACACCGGCCGGGAAGTCACCGCCGCCGAACTCTATGTCCTGTTCGAGGCGAGCTACCTCGACGCAATAGACCCGAGTCCGGTCGGCCTGAAGGAGTGGCGTACCCGCGGCGACGGTCCCGACACGAGCACCGAGTTCACCCTGACCGTCGGCGATGTCACCCACCGGACCGAACATCGCGGCACCGGCCCGGTCGAGGCTCTCACAGAGGCGCTTGCCCGCATCGGACACCGGGTCGAGGTGCTGAACCTGACCCAGCAGTCCATCGGCTCCGGTAATGACGGCACGGCCATCACCTACCTCGGGTACCGCGCCGACGGCGGAACCGAATGGTCCTGCGGAAGAAGCGCTTCCGTGCTCGAGGCGACCTTTGCGGCCGTTGTCCGCGCTGTCAATATCCTCGAGCGGCGGCGCCGGAAGTAGCGGTCGAGGGGCGGGGAAGGGCTGTCTCGACCCCGTCCGCACCTCCGAGTCCACGAGCGCACGCCCCGCAGGCTCGTCGCGAGTATGCGACATCTTGGGCAAAATGCCCGATAGCGGCGGCGCTCGTGCGAAGGTATCCAGCGTGGTGCGGCACGTGTCAGGGAACCTCCCCGCTGAGGTGACGAGCTTCGTCGGTCGGGGCGCGGAGGTTGCCGCGGCCAGGAAGCTGCTGGCCAGCACGCGGCTGCTCACGCTGACCGGGCCGGGCGGGGTGGGCAAGACGCGGCTGAGCAGGCGGGTCGGGGAGGCAGTGCGGCGCGCGTTCCCGGACGGGGTGTGGCTGGTCGAGGTGGCGCACGTCAACGACGGGGAACTGGTGGCATTCAGCGTCGCGCAGGCGCTCGGGTTGCGCGATGACACGAGGGTGCCGCTGGCCGGGTTGACGGAGTTCCTGGCCGACAAGAGCCTGCTGCTGATTCTCGACAATTGCGAGCACCTCATCGATGCGTGCGCGGAGCTGGTCGATCGGCTGATTCCGGCCACAGCCGAGGTGCGGATTCTCGCGACGAGCAGAGAGCCGCTCGGTGTCTCCGGGGAACAGGTGATGCCGGTGGCTCCGCTGCCGGTGCCCGACCTGGACGAAGGCTCCGATATGGCTGTCGAGGCCGGCTCCGTCGACAGCGAGGCGTTGCGGTTGCTCATCGAACGGGCCGCGGCGGCCAATCCGGACTTCCGGGTGACCGACGCCAATCGCGGCGCGCTCGCGGCGATCTGTCGTCGGCTGGAGGGGATCCCGCTCGCCCTGGAGCTGGCAGCGCTGCGTTTGCGAATGTTCACGCCCGACCAGGTGCTCGCGCGGCTCGACGATGCGATGCGCTTGCTCACCACCGGGCTGCGCACCGCGCCGGAACGGCAGCAAACCCTGGAAGCCGCGATTCGGTGGAGCTACGACCTGTGCACAACCGATGAGCAGCGCCTGTGGGAGCAACTCTCGGTGTTCGCCGGTGGCTTCGACCTGGAGGCCGCCGAGTCGGTGTGTCTGGTCGATCCGCAGGACGCGCTGCTGGATGCACTCACCGGATTGGTAGAGAAGTCGGTGCTCAGTCACCGGCACGACAGCGATGGCACCGGCCGGTACACCATGCTCGAGCCGCTGCGGCAATTCGCGCTGGCCCGGCTGACCGCGCACGGTGACGAGCGCGCTGTCCGGATCAGGCACTGCGACTACTACTATCGGGTCGCTCGACGCGGACGCACCGATTACTGGGGCAGCCAGGACGTCTCCTGGTTCCGTGATGTGACCCGCGAACACGCCAATATGCGTGCGGCACTGCAATTCTCGTTGGCCGACCGGGACGGCGCGCATCGGGGGCTGCAGATCGCCACCGAACTGCGACCGTTCTGGGAGCACTACCGGTTCCTGCTCGAGGGCTATCGCTGGCTGCGCGATGCGCTGGACAAGGACTTGGAACACACCACCGACCGGGCTCGGGCACTGGCGGCGGCGTCGGTCATCGCCGCCATGCTCTCGGACACCGCCGAGGCGACGCGGTTCGTCGACGAATGCGTCGAGATCGGCACGGAATTGGATGCGGTCGAGGTGCTGGTAGAGGCCACGCTGCTCTCGGCGCTGCTGGCGTTCACCGATGCCGATCCGCGCCGTGCTCTCGACATCGCGGAATCGGCCGCGGATCGGGCCCGCGAATGCGCGCATCATGGTGCGGAGATGGAAAGTCTCGCGTTCGCCTATGTCTGCGCGCTGGTGCTCGAAGATGCCCGCGCCGGTGCCATCGCGGAGCGCTTTCTCGCCGAGACCGCCGAGCACGGTTCGCACCTACTCGGTGGCCTCGGGTACTGGGCGGTGGGGACGGATCAATGGCGTAAAGGCAACCAGGACAAGGCGATCGGTGCGCTGCGCCGTGCAGTCGAGCTGTTCCGGCTCTTCGACCGATGCGTGTGGACCGCATCGGGCTTCGACGGACTGGCCTGGGTCGCCGCCGCCGACGGTGATCGGATCCGCGCGGCCAGACTGATGGGCGCGGCGTCGACGGTGCGGTACGGCAGCACCCAGCGGCTCGCGCATGCGATGACCCAGGCGGTCGGGGACAAAGTCCGGCAGCAAGTGCGTATCGCGATGGGGGACAAGGAGTTCCGTACCGCCTTCGACGCGGGCGCCGCGCTCGGGCTGGACGAAGCCATCGACTACGCGTTGGGCACCGAGACCAAACCGGCCGCCGCGCCGACGAAAGCCGTTGCCGCCGACGTGCTCACCCGACGGGAGCGGGATGTGGCGCAATTGATCGCCGCAGGTTATAGCAACAAGGGGATCGCGAGTGAGCTCGTTATCTCGATCCGCACCGCCGAGAGCCACGTCGACCATATTCTCACCAAGCTCGGGTTCACCTCCCGAACGCAGATCGCGGGCTGGGTCAGCCAGAATCCGAAGTGAATCGGCGCGGTCAGTCGCCGGTGACGCCGTCGATGCGCTCGCGCAGGAAGTCGGCGTGGCCGTTGTGGCGGGCGTATTCCTCGATCATGTGCACGTAGACCCAGCGCAGGCTGTACTCGGTCGGGCGCCGGGGATGAATGAACGTGTGATCGAGCGGCAGGTCGGCGACGGCGGCATCGGCCAGTTCGACTTCACGGCGATAGGCAGCGAAATCGGCGGCGGCGTCGGCCTCGAGGATATCGTCGAAGTCGCCGTCGGGATTGTCGGTGCTGCAGTAGAGGTAGTCCAGCGCTTCGCCACCCGCGCCGGTGCGGAACCATCCGCGTTCCACCTCGCTCATGTGCCGGACCAGGCCGAGCAACGACAGCGAGGACGGTGCGACACATCGCTGTTTGAGCTGCTCGGGATTGAGTCCCGCGCACTTGAGCAGCAGCGTCCGACGGTGGAAATCGAGCCACGCCCGCAGCATCGGACGCTCATCGGCGATAAGTGGCGTCTTGCTTCGGTCGATGTCAGGAGCGGTCCACGTCACCGGCCGACTGTAACCCGAAACCGTCCGACAGAGCTTGCGAATAAACGGCCGAAGCCGCGGCGCCGATGGTGTTCACCTCGGCGCCGCGGCATCGGTTTGGCGGCTGTCGTCGCTGGTGACGGCCGCCTACAGGCCAGCATTCAGGAAGTCGACGACCGCGCGCTCGAACGCATTTTTCCGCTCGATCTGGACCCAGTGCCCGCACCGGCCGAACAGCCGCAGGTCGGCGTTGGGCAGCTGCCGGGACGGCAGCAGCGCACCCTCGACCGGGGTGACCCGGTCGTCGCGGCCCCACAGCATCAGCACCTCGTGCCGCAAGTTCCGCAGCCGTGCCCACAGCGGCAGCGGTTCGGCGAACGCGGGGTTCGCGAAGGTGATGTAGGCGTCTCTGATGGCCGCGATCGCGGCGGGAGCCGAGGCCGCGACGAGCCGGTCGTCGACGAGTTCGTCGGTGAGCACCGCCTCGTCGAACACCATGGTGCGCAGCCAGCTCAGCACCCGCTCGCGGGTGGGATCCGCGGTGAAGTCCAGCAGTCGCCGAATCCCCTCGGACGGCTCGGGGCCGAGCACATTGACCCCGACGCCGCCGGGGGCCATCAGGACGAGCCGCTCGACGCGATCGGGATGCTCGAGCGCGATCAGGGTGGCTACCGCACCACCCATGGAATTGCCGAGCAGATGCACCCGAGGCAACTCCAGCTGATCCAGCAGCCCGATCACCGCATCGGCGGAAATGCGCAGATAGTTGCGCTCGTACACCTCCGGTCGCTCGCTGGCGCCGAAGCCGGGCTGATCCAGGATCAGGCAGCGGAAGTGCTCGGCGAGGACGGGCAGATTGCCGCCGAAGTTCGCCCACCCGGACACGCCGGGTCCGGAGCCGTGCAACAGCACCAGCGGCGGACCTGAACCGGCCTCGTGGTAGCGGAGTTTCAGCCCGTCGACGGTGATGTGGTGACTGGTCGCCTCGGCGCTGAGCATCACACCATCCGATCTTCGACCGGCAGCCCGAACTCGCCGCGGCCGAACATTGCCAGAGCGCGCTCCACGTCGTTGATCACGTGCACGCTGCCCGCATGGGCGTCGCGCCAATGCCGTTCGATCGTATTGGGTTTGCGAATCGAGTGGCCGCCGGAATTATCGAACAGCAGCTCGATCGCCGCGATTGCGCGTTCGGTGCCGCGCACCTGGTCGCGACGGGTGCGCAGGCGAACCTCGTCCGGAATCTCCTCGCCCGCTTCGGCATAGCGCAATTGCTCGGAGATATTGCGCTCCATCTGCAGAATCGCGGCGTCGATCTCGGAGCCGGCGCGGGCGACCCGCACATGCGCGAAACCGTCTTCGGCGACCTTCTGCCCGCCGTAGGACAGCCGCACCCGCTCCCGCATCATCTCGATGTGCGCCTGGTAGGCGCCCTGTGCGGCGCCGATGATCGGCGCGGTGATCGTGTTGGAGAACACCCCGGCGAACGGAATCTTGTACAGCGCAGCAGGATTGGCGTCTTGACCGGGTCCGCGCAGCTGGGACTGCTCGGTGGCGCTGTAGGCGCGGTGGTGGGGCACGAACGCCTTCTCGATCACGATGTCGTTGCTGCCGGTGCCGGACAGGCCGACCACATGCCACACATCGTCGATCAGGTAGTCCGCCCGCGGCACCAGAATCGTCAAATAGTCACGGGGATTGCCGTTCTCGTCCGGGGCGAGCGCGCCGAGGAAGGCCCATTGCGCGTGGTCGCATCCGGAGGAGAAGCTCCACCGGCCGCTGACCTCGTAACCGCCCTCGACGGGAGTGAGCCGCCCGGTCGGGGCATAGGACGACGAAATCAGGGTGTCGGAATCGGCGCCCCACACCTCTTCCTGCGCCTGCAACGGGAACAGCGCGAGCTGCCACGGATGCACGCCGAGCACCGAGGAGACCCACCCGGTGGACGGGCACGCGGAGGCGATCGCACGAATGACCTCGTAGAACGCGACGGGCGAGACCTCGTCGCCGCCGAACCGCGATGGCTGCAGCATCCGGAACACCCCGGCCTCGGTCAGCTCACTGATGCTCGCCACGGGAACGCGCCGCTGCGCGTCGGTGTCCGCGGCTCGCTCCCGGATCGCCGGAAGCAGATCCCGGACCCGATCGAGCACCTTATTGGTCATGACGGGTGTCCTCCTGTGGTTCTGGGCTGCGGCGCGAAAAGCGCCATGCTCTGACGCTATGTGCGTCCGGGGTGGTGCAACGGCGACAGTCCCGGTGATCGGAACCGTGTCGGCCGGTCAGATGTTCGCCGCGGCGGCTGTCCCGGCTTTGCGGCCGAAGAAGGTGCCGTCGCCGAGGGAGGTACCGCTGATGTAGCCCTCGCCGTGCAGTCCGGAGCTCGCGCGGCCCGCGGCGAACAGGCCGGGGATGGGTGCGCCGTCGAGATCGAGCACCTGGCCGTCGATGGTGGTGTGCAGGCCGCCGAGGGTGAACACGGAGGCGCCCGTGCCGCGGCGGTCGCCGGATTCCGACGGTGGGCGCACGCCGGCTTTGACATTGATCGCGGCCAGCGGCGCGGTGAGTGGACGCAGCCAGCGTTCGGACTTGTGGAAATCGGGATCTGCGCCGCGTGCGGCGAAGTCGTTGTATCGCTGGATCTGGGCGGCCAGCGCGCCCGGTGCCAGGCCGAGCAGTTCGTCCAGCTCGGCCGCCGACTCGGCGACATGGGTCGGACGAACGCCCCAGCGTTCCCGCTCCGGCACCTCGTCGTAGCCCTGCTCGTCGAGCACCACCCACACCTTCATGTCCTGCCGGAACAGTGCCGCCTGGCCGATGCGACCGGGATAGGTGTCTTCGTTGATGAACCGTGTGCCGTGCTCGTTGACGATCATGCCGCGCGCGGCGAAGGCGGGAACGAGTGAGATGCCGACCTGCCCGGCCGCCATGTGCCGAACCGCAGCGCCCGCGGCCTGCGCCAGCCGGATGCCGCTGCCGTCGTCGGTGCCCGCGCTGACCTTGGTGTGCCCGAGCAAGCGCGGCGCGTTGGCGGCGAGCATGCCGTCGTTGTCGACGAAACCACCTGTGGTCAGCACGCATCCGCGCCGAGCCCGGATGGTGAGCTCGTTGCCGTAGCGGCGCGCGACCGCACCGACGACGCCGCCGTCCGCACCGATAATCAGATTGGTCACGTAGGTGTCGTATTGTGCTGTCGCGCCCGCGGATTCGGCTGCGTCGACGAGGGTGTCCATCAGCAGCCTGCCACCGAAGTCGTTGGCCGTCGGCCGGTGGCCGCGCGGTGCCGGGGTGGCGATCTCAGTGAACGGCCAACTGTTCTCGCCGAGCCACATCAGCCCGTCGTCGGTGGGCGGCACCCACGCGGGCGAATCCCACAGACTCGGCTTGAACGGCACGCCACGATCGACCAGCCAGTGGAAGTGCGCCACGCTGTGCTCGCAGTAGTGTGCGATCTTCTGCTCGTCCGCGCCCGGTCCGAGCGCGGCAAGCAGGAAGGCCGCCATCTGCTCGGGGCTGTCGTCGAATCCACAGGCCTGCTGGATCGGGGTGCCGCCGCCGAGGTAGATCTCACCACCGGACATGGCCGACGCCCCGCCCGCACCACCCGCCCGGTCGAGCACCAGCACGTCGGCGCCGGTGTGCGCCGCCTCGAACGCGGCCGCCGCACCGGCACAGCCGTAGCCGACGACCAGCACGTCGGTCTCGATGTCGTAGTGGCTCACCTCGGCGGCGGCGCGCGGCGCCACCGAATTCCGGACCGTCATGAGCCCGACATTTCCGGCCACAGGGTGGGCGACGGTATCGACCATCTCGGTAGCCGACTCGGTCCTCCCGGTCAGTGGGACTGAATCCGGTCCTCCGACGGCGCACTGGTGATGGTGTGTGAACGGCGTCACGTTGTGTATCCCGACGCCGACGAGGAGAGGATATCGATGCGGGTCCTGGTCACCGGAATCACCGAGCCGAGCGGTCGCGCGGTGGCGCGCATGCTGTTGGCCGCCGGGCACGAAGTGGTCGGCCTGGACCGCCGGTGGCATCGCCACGTCGATCCCCGGGTGCAGTTCGTCGCTGGAGATCCTGTCGATGCCGGAGTCTGCGCCCGAGCGGTCGACGGATGTGCCGGCATTGTGCATCTGGCCGACTCCGGGATGCCCGAGATCGCTGACGCAGCACGCAAAGCTGATGCGCGCGTGGTGATTCCGGTGGTCGCGGGCGCGCGTTCGGCGCGAATGTCGGAGCATGAGGTGGCGACCATCCTGCGGACATCGGGTGCCGACGGGCTGCTGATACGCACCGCGCCGGTGGCCGGTCGCCGGATCGGCCACGAGACCCGACGGGCACTCGAGCCGATTCTCGGCTCGCGATCCGACGACGGATTCCAAGTGCTGCACAGCGACGACCTGGATCGATTCCTGGTCGTCGCCGTCACCACCCTGCCGAACCGCGAGCAGGTCGAGGGTCTGGAGATCGTCGAGCTCGCCGCCTCCGGTGTCGTCACGAAGGACGAGGTGCGCGGCATGATGCGCGCGGCGGGCGTGCACTACTCCGCGTGGGTGCCGGGCTGGTCGGCCCGTCGGCAGCTGCTCGATCCGACTGTGGCACAGCAACGGTGGGGATTCCGCTGCGGCTGGACGGCTCGCGAGGCCATGGCCGACCTGGTGCGCGGAATGGTCGGCCGCAAGCCCGATGGCGGTGGATTCCGCACCCAGCGCGGGGCGATTCCCTTGCCGTCACACGTCATTCCGTCGCGTGCCGCGACCTCGGACAACCATCGGCTGGCGAATGTCGCACCCGAGGGTCTCGAGGGCGAGTTCGACGATCGGGTCGACGAGCGCTACCCGGTGCACACCGCGACCAACACCTCCGAAGCGCTGCCCGGCCCGATGACCCCACTGACGATCGACCTGCACGCGGGCGCGATCCGCCTCGCCAACGAGGCCATGGGTACCATGATCGCCCTCGACGGAATCGCCTTGGAGCACTGGACGAGTCGCGTCACCACCGTGCTCGGTCATCACGTCTACATCAACGCCTCGATCGGCGTGCTCGCCGCCGAGAATATGCCGGGGTGGGACGAGGAGAGCATCCGCCGCGACGCCTACGGCAATATCCCCGCCGAGATCGCCCTGCAGCCGCACGGCAAGCCGCCGATGCCCACCGGCTTCGCGAGCACCGTGGCGACCTTGCGGGCAACCTCCCGTGTCCTGACCACCGCGACCCGCTTCCGGAAATCCGCGGAAGTGATCAATGCGGCTTCGCACGCGGAGGCGTTGAGTGCCGACGAGATTCGCGAACTGACCGACGAGCAGCTGCATGTGCGCGCTTTGCTGTGGCGTGACCGGCTGCATCAAGCCTGGCAGGCCGCCTCGATCGGGGTGATGATGACCGGCGCCGCCACTGCCGTGCATGCCCGAGGCAAGGACGCGGGCGAGGTGCCCATCGATCTGAACCGCCTGGAGTCGGCGAAGCCCATGCTCGCGGTCGAACGGCTCGCGCAGCTGTGCCGTGACGATGTCGACCTCTACGAGGCGGCCCGAGCCGGGGACATCGCGGCGGCACGGGCGAATTCGCCTGCTTTCGCCGCCGCTCTCGATGCGGAACTCGCGAAGATCGGGCACCGCGGTCCCGGTGAATGCGAGCTGATCAACCCGACCTTCGGTGACCGGCCTGCCCTGCTGGTGAGTGCGGCGGCCCGCGCGGCGCAATTGTCCGCGCCCAAACGTGAACCCGTCGATGCCGCGCCGAGCCGCACCGCGAAGATGGCGGCGGGAGCCACCGTCGCGCGGGAACGCGCCCGCGACGGCGTCGTGCGAATCACCCACTGCTTGCGACTCGCGGTGCGCGAGCGCGCGGACCGCCTCGTCCGCGCCGGTCGACTGCGCGAGACCGACGACGCCTGCTACCTGACCCTGGACGAAATCTTCTGCCTCCCGTTCGATGTCGCCGAGAAGGTCGCGCGCAGGCGCGCCGAGCGCATCAGACTGCAGGGCCTGCGCATGCCGGATGTCATTGCCGGACACTGGGAACCGGCCGCGGACGCCGGTGCACTCGGCACCGACGAGAGCCTGACCGGTATCGGGGTGTGCGCGGGTGTGGTGGAGGGCCGGGTGAAACTGGTGCTGTCGCTGGACGACGACATCGAACCCGGCGACATCCTGGTGGCCTCGGTAACCGACACCGGGCATACCGCGATGTTCGCCTACGCCGCCGCGGTGATCACCGATATCGGCGGCTCGGCCTCGCATGCCGCGATCGTGGCCCGCGAATTCGGCATCCCGTGCGTGGTGGACACCAAGACGGCCACTACCAGCCTGTCCGACGGCCAGCTTGTCCGTGTCGACGGCGCCGCAGGCACCGTGACGCTGCTCGCGGCCGCGCAGTAGAGCTTGGGCCGGAACCATTCTCGCCGGCTCATTGTGGAAAGGAACACCCCTCGTGACACTCTCGCGCGCCTTACGCGGTGCCCTGGTGGCAACGGCCGCCACGTTGGTCGGCATTTTCCCGGCCACCGTGGTCCCGGTGCTGTCGGCTCCGGCCACAGCGGCCCCGATGCTGCAGTCGCCCGGCCAGCACGACCGCTTGCTCGGCCTCCCGCATGCGCCCAATGCCAGGGACATCGGCGGCTACCCGGCCAAGGGTGGCGGCAAGCTGCGCTCCGGTGTCGTCTTCCGCACCGATGCACTGGCCAAACTGGATGACGGCGAGCAGCAGAAGCTGGTGTCGCTCAATATCGGTCAGGTGATCGACTTCCGCAGCCCCATCGAAACCGGCCGCGACCCCGACCGCCTGCCCGCGTCGATTCGCCGCACCGAGCAGCCCGTCTACGATCCGGCCAACGACTTCTACGTCATGGTGTCGCGACTGATCCAGGCCGGACCCGCCGCGCAGCAGGAAGCGCTCGGTAACGGCAAGAGCGCTGAAATCATGCGCACCTATTACCGCTGGTTCGTCACCGACCCGACCGCGCGCGCTCAGTTCGGCGCGGCGTTCAAAGACATCGCTACCGCACCGGGTGCAGTGCTCTACCACTGCACCGCGGGCAAGGATCGCACCGGCTGGATGACCGCGATCCTGATGAGCGCGCTCGATGTCCCGAAGGGACAGATCTACAACGACTTCCTCGACTCCAACGACAATCTGGCCGCAGGCAACAAGGCGCTGCTTGATGCGCTCGTTGCGCAGGGACTCGTCACCGATCGGTCGCTGTGGGAGCCCATCGTCGGCGTACAGCGCGACTTCCTCGACGCGGCGCTCGATCAGGTGCGTCAGTCCTACAGCTCGTTCGATAGCTTCCTCAGCGACGGGCTGGGTATCGACGACGCGACCCTCGCCGCGCTGAAGGCCAAGTTGCTGACCTAGCGGCGGTATTGCCAGGGACAGGTGGGGGCTGATGCACGGTCAGGTGACAGTGGTTAGGCGGCCTGACCGGTCGCTGAGGAGTACTCGACCGGGGTCGACAAGGCCCCGGCGAGTCCAAATCGGCCCGCCAAGGGCTCACGACGCGCAGTGTCGCTGACGGGTGTGTGCGTTTGGGAGGGTCACGCGCAAATGAGGCTGCCTTGATTCACAACATCTTTCGGTAGTAGACGACGCGTTCGCGTTCGTCGAAACCCAGGGCAGCGTGCATTGTCTGACCTTCCGCGTTGTCCAGCAGGGCGTCCGAGCCGAGTTCGGTACAGCCCATGGTTCGGCCCCATGCTTCGACAGCGTCGCACAACGTTCGGGCGATGCCGCTGCGCCGGTACGCCGGATCCACGTACATGCCCTCCAGAAAGGCGACCGGTGATGTATCGCAACCGTTTACGTAGTCGCTGCGTAACGTGGCCTCGGCGAAGCCGATAGCGGCACCTTGGGAGTTGCGGGCGAGAAAGGCAACTGCATGGGATCTGTCTGTCAGATCACCAAGATCGGCACGATGCTCCTCGGCCGAGCTCTCAGGCCATAACTGCGCGCGCAGAGCAGCCAGGTCGTCCAGGTCGTCCGCGCCGCATCGGTGGATCCTCATGCCGCCCACAGTATTCTGGAAACTACCCCGCCACCAGGCCCCGCGCGTGTCGCCGTCCGCCACACCAAGATCAACAGGCTCTGGCGGCGTTGGTCTCTGGGCGATGCCGCCACCAGAGCCTGATGATCTTGCATAAGCCGCTGGACCGGCCCGCTTTCGGATCTGTGGTTGTGCGGCGTCCATCGGGATCGATCGGCTTCGCGAACATTTCACGGCAGTACTGGATAGTTGCTGCGGAATAGGCGTTGTGGGTCGTGTTGCTGTTTGGTGGTGCGTAGTCGGGTAAGGGTTGCGTGGGTGAAGGCGTCTGCGGCGGTTTGGTGGGGGGATAGGAAGGTGAAGGGTGTGCGGGTGCTGAGGTGTGGGCGTAGTGCGCGCCGGTAGTCGTTCATTCGGTCTGTCAGTGCTGCGCGGGTTTGCGGTGTGGAGGGCGTGCCCTGGAGGTTGATGAAGTAGGGCTCGGTGAGGTTGCTTGCTGAGCTGTTCGAGGTTCGGGACAGGGCGCCTCCGAGGTGTCTGATGTGGACGCCGCGCAGCGGGGTGATCGGTTTCTCCAGGAGCGCGGTGATCACGTCGTCGTTGATGGCGGTGAGGAACTGGGCGTGGTTTTGACCGGGGTTCGGTGTGGTCGGCTCCGCGGCGATGGAACCGAGTTCGGTTGGGGGTAGGACACGTCTGGTGTCGCGTATCCGACCATTGATCGTGTCGAACTTGTGCACGAGTGCCTGGCCGGTGGCGGCGTCACCGAGGTAGGTCATGTCGATGCCGACGATCGGCTGGCCGTCGGGGGGTTGGAAGAGGTTGCACCACAGCGTTAATTCGTCGGGAGCGGTGGCGGTGATGTCGCGGAATGCCTCGAGTATCTCCGGCGCGCTGCGGGCTGGCCAGAGCATCCGCCCGCCGTAGATCGTGGTGGCCGGATGGAGTCGGAATTCGGTGGCTGTGACCAGTGCGAAGTCGCCGCCGCCACCGCGTAGTGCCCAGAACAGGTCGGGGTCGGAATTGACTGTTACGCGGGTCGGGCGGCCATCGGCGTCGATGGTGTCGAAGGCGGTGACGCTGTCGGCGGCCCAGCCGTGCATTCTGCTGAACCAGCTCAATCCGCCGCCTAGGATGTATCCGGTGACGCTGACGGCGGGGGAGCTTCCGGCCAATCCGATGAGGTTGTTCTCCGCGGTCTGGGCCATGACCTGGTCCCACGAGACGCCCGCGCCTACCCGCGCGGATCGTGTGGCGGGCTCGATCCGGATTTCGTCGAGGCGCGTGGTGCGCAGCAGGATCGTTCCGCGCAGGTTGTCCGAAGCGCCGTGACCGTGAGGTTGGACGGCCACCGAAAGGTTGGCGCGACGGGCGAAACGTACCGCGGCGGCGGCGTCGGCCGCGTCGAGGACTTCAGCCACTGCGGCGATCGGCTGCTCGATGGCGAGGTTCCACGGCAGATGGGCATTCTGGAATCCTTCATCGCCTGGCAGGAGTACCCGGCCGCGGATCGCCGAACGCAGATCGTCGATGCGGGGCCGGTCCGCGTCACCGTTGGGTGTATCGGTCGAGCACGCGGCCAACGTGGTTGTCGCGGCGACCCCGCCACTGAGCGCAAGGAAACGGCGGCGGTTCATACCGCCTCCCGCTGTTGCTGTGGGAGCTTCTGGTGTGTCGCCCATGACTTCTCCTAACGTGCGGACCTGGTCGATCGGCCGACTTGGCGGCGGCAGCTGCGCCGGATCGCCGTCGGACGGCAGCGACCCAGCCGTGTGTGTGGAAGATCCCAGGCTTGGGAGCATCTGTCGGAGCACAGAATTCAAGCGCGAACGACTGATGTGTGAGCTCGGGCTGCGAAAAGCGGTGCGCGGCAAAGCCGAACGCACCGCAATCGCCGATACCTCTGCGCCGCGGCCGCGTTCTCCGGACGGCTGGCCGAGGCTGGGGTCCGATTCGGGTTGGTCAGGCGGCGGTCCGGGTTAGAGCGCCGATGAATAGGTAGGTGTTGGTGGGTGGTTGGCCGTCCGTGGTGGTGGACCCGGCCAGGAATCCGTTGAGGTGTTGGGCGTCGTCGGTGACCAGTGCCCAGTAGCGCAGGGAACTGTCACTGTTGGGGGTATGGCAGGTTTGTGTGGCCGGCTCGAGTTCGGCTGTGTCGCCGCGCACGGCGAGTGTCCAGTCGCACCCATCGGGGGTGTGGGCGTTGATAATTCCCTTGTCCTTGCTGGTGAACTGGACAGTGCCCTGCTCGGGGTAGGCGCTGCCCTTGTCGGTGGACACGACGTTGGTCAGGGTGTGGAAGTCGGCCTGGTCGTAGTTGTAGCTGCCGAGGAATCGCTGCACGTACTGGTTTTGGCCCTCGCCGTCGACTCTGGTGCGGGAGCCGGATTTCATGCTCGCCAGCAGGTCCATGCCGTTGGGTTGGTGGCTGATGGAGGTGATCTGTTCCTGTTCTTTGTTACCGTCGACGTGGACCGACCAGTTGGTGATGTTGTACCCGGAGCCGATGTTCTGGTTGAAGCACTGCTGTGTCGTCGATGACAACTCCAGCCCGATGGGATTGACGGTGAAGTTCCAGGTACAGCCCTGATCGGTGTGCCCGTTGACGGTGCCGTCGGGACCGGGGGAGAACAGCACCCAGCCGACCTGAGGTATGCGCAGCGGCAGCGGCAGCGGGGAGTCGCACTGGCCGGCGCCGTTCGGGCAGTCGAGCACAGCGACGTTATTCAGTGTTGGAGTGTCGGGCTGGTCGTAGTTCCAGTAGCCGTAGTACTTCTGCGCGTTGGTGTCGGGTTCGGCAGTGGCTGTGGCCGACCCGAACGATGTCGTGGCGGCTAACGCGAAAACGGTGACGAGGCCGCAGAGCAGCCTGGTGCGAGGTCTGTTTCTCCTGGGGGCATGCGATGCAACCATGGTGTGGTTCCTTGTCGAGGCGGTGGGGGCGAAGTCAGCCGAGGAGCGTGGTGGCGCGTTGGTTCACGGCCAGCAGGACGGTGAGAGCTGTCTCGAGCATGGCCGGATCGATGTCGTCGAGTGCGCTATCGGTGACTGTGCGCGCGTGGGCGTACAGGCTTGCGAAGTAGGCCGCGCCGACCTCGGTCAGTACAGTTGCGGCCCTCGGATCGTCGGGCTGGCAGGTGATATGACCAGCGGTTGCCGCGCGGTCGAGTAGTTGGCGTGTGTCTTCCGGCGCGAGGTCCATGCGCAGGTTGAGTTCGGCGGCGATCGTGTCGGCCGGCAGTGGAACGCCTTTCTCTTTCAGCAGCGTGTACAACATCCAGCTCGGGAAGTCGGAGCCGAAGTCGGCGAGCGCGCGACGGTGCAGCTTGGTGAGCTTGTGTGCCGCTTCACCGAACGCTCGGCCGAAGCTGGGACCCGGGGCAGGGTTCTCCGTCACGGGAGCCTCCTCATTTCGTTGGCGCAACCAATGTGGGTGAAGCCAACAATACATGAGATTGATGGTCGCGCCAACGATCGGTAATCTAGTGCGGTGGACAACGTCGAGAACCCGACGCCGGCTCGGCTACGCGCGTTGCCGAGCTGGTCGATCAACCAAATGGCCATCGCAGCCAACCGACCATGCCCTGGAAAGCACCGGCTCGCGGCGCTACCACTTCGCGATGCTTGCCGCGCTCGATGAATTCGGGCCGTCCAGTCAGGCGAATTTGGGAAGATGTACCGGGATCGATCGCAGCGACATCGTCGCGGCAATCAACGCGATGGTGAAGCAGGGGTTTGTCGACCGCAGCCCGCACCCGTCAGACGGACGCCGGAATGTCGTGACGATCACCGCCGCCAGAAAGGACCATCTGGAGTACCTCAGCGGGCTGCTCGGCGATGCGCAGAGCGAGCTGCTGCGTAACCTGTCCGCAGAAGAATCGAAAACCATGGCTGAACTCTTATCGCGCCTTCTCGACAGCCGATGATGGTGGCGACTTCCCATGAAGTAGAGCCGAATGGCTCGATCCGAACCGAGCGGCCCGAGGCAAAAGCTCACTGTCCGAAGGCTTTCCGTCCGCTCAGTCATCCGGTATCCAAGTCATGCGGATTTATGTCAACATAAGGGGACCGCAGCAACGCCAGGCAGATTTAGGCCAACCTCGATGGCGGAACTGAATATGTTCCCTAGATGGATCGTGACCGCCGACCGTGAGCAGAATAAACAAACCTACGCACGTTCATGATCACTGCTTTCCAGCTCGGGGATAGGCTCTTCACCAACCGCCACGAGCAATTCGATTGGCAATTCCGGATCGCCTTGGCCGACAGTGAGCGCGACCCACCGGCCCGCTTCCGGCTGCCGCCAGACGAGCATCTCACCACTGAGTCCGCACAGACGGCTTATCGGCTCCGGAACCGGACCCTCACACCACAGAAAAGGCCCTAGATCGATCGCTTCGGGGCCGCCCCAGCGTGCAGTCAAAACGGTCACCAACTCCTGGAAAGCGGCGCCGATCTCTTCCTCGGCCGCCTCAACGACCTCCTCACTGCGGTCGTTCCAAAAATCCTGGCTGGCCCGCAGAACACACACGTGGTGCCCCGGACCGCTGGATCGATTCCCATCCCTGGCGTCCTCCGTAGGAAAACCAAGGGTGAGTAGACCTTCGACGATGACACGCAGATCCTCAGTGGCCACGCCAACAGGCTAACGAATAGTCGGTTTAGAAATGGCCCAACTTTCGGCGAGGACGGCGTCCCCATGGCCAGCCTGGGTGGTTGTCGAGTCAGATCGGCTGCCAATTGAACCCGGGACGTGAGATCGAGTTTGGCCGCCCGGCACGGTCTGAAGGGGCGTCGTCGGCTGCGCTGCCGCGCGGGCAGGTAGTAAGAATCCGACGACCAGGGCCGCGGTCAACGCTATTGCGGCGCATACGAGTGAGCCGACGCGGAGGCCATCGAGGAACGCTTGGTCGACGATATTGCGGACATCGAGTGCTTGTTGCGTGGACAGCGGATCGACGGCTTGATGTGCCGCGGCGATGGATCGACCTAGGGTGGCCCGCATGGCCGGTGGGAGCTCGGACAACGTCGGGTTCGCGGCGAGTTTGTGGGTGTAGACCGACGCGAAGACGCTGCCGATGATCGCGACGCCGAGGGTGCCACCGAGCTCTCGGGTGGTGTCGTTTACCGCCGAGCCGATTCCGGCTTTGTCGGCGCTGAGTGAACCCATGATCGCTTCGGTGGCGGGGGCGGTGGTGAGGCCCAGTCCGCTACCGAGGAGCACCATTTGCATCGCGATCTGGCTGTAGAAGGTGGCGGTTTGGACCGTTGCAGACCAGGCGAGCCCTGCCGCGAAGATGGTCAGACCACCGGTGACCACCGCCGTAGTGCCGATCCGGTGGACCAGGCGTGGTCCGAGAATACTCGCTATGGCGATGGACGCGGCGACCGGCAGCAACCGCACACCGGCTTCGAATGCGCTGTAGCCCTTGATGAATTGGAAATACTGGGTGATGACGAAGATGAAGCCGAACAACGCTAGAAAGCCTGCGGTTACTGCCAGGCTGCCGCCGGAGAAACGTCGATTGGAGAACACCGATAAATCCAGCATCGGGTGCCTGCGGCTGCGCTCCCAGACCGCGAAGACGACCAAAACCCCTGCGCCGAATAAGAATCCGAGGATGGTTCGCCCTGTTGCCCAACCCCAGTCGGGCGCTTCGATCACGGTGTAGACGACGGCCGTTATGCCTATCGCGGACAGGATCAGCCCTATCAGATCGACCGGCGGGGTCGCGGGGTCCCGAGAAGTCGGGATGAACAGCCACACTCCGATGAGTGCGACGGTGGCGATCGGGACGTTGACGAGGAAGATCGATCCCCACCAGAAGTGTTCCAGTAGCCAACCGCCAGTGATCGGGCCCACCGCAACTCCGACGCCGGTCATGGCCGCCCAAGCACCGATCGCCGCGCCGCGCCGCGTGGGGTCGGTGAAGATATTGGTGATCAGTGCCAAGGTTGTCGGGAAGATCAATGCGGCCCCGACGCCCATCCCGGCGCGGGCAATGGTGAGCGTGTTCGACGAATCAACCAACGCGGCGACGGCAGACATGGCCGCGAACACGATGAGCCCTATGCTGAGCCACCCACGTCGGCCGTAACGGTCGCTCAGACTGCCTGCCGACATCAATAGACCGGCAATGACCAGCGTGTAGGCGTCGACAATCCATTGTAGTTGTGTGGTGCCGGCGTTGAGGTCTCGCGACAGCGTTGGCAGGGCGACGTTGACGATCGTGGCGTCGACGCTGATGACGAAGACACTCAGGCAGATGACGGCGAGCGCGAGGGCAGGCCGCCTGGGGGACGCGGGTTGGAAGCGACTGTTGGGCATGCTTCACGGTAGCAACAGTTAGACATGTATTTCAACAGTCTGGTTGAATTGTTTGTCTAGATGCGCTGGTTCGGTGCCGTCGATCTGGGCGGGGGCATCGAGCAGTATGAACAATAAAGTTGTTCTGTTGGTAGAATAAATATTGTGCAGAAGCGGCGCAGCTATGAACAGAACTGCCCTATCGCGAAGAGTCTCGACCTGCTGGGCGAACGGTGGACCCTACTGATCTTCCGCGAGTTGCTGGGCGGAGCTCGGCGCTACAGCGACTTGCGGGCCGAGCTTCCGGGAATCGCAAGCAACTTGCTTGCCGCCAGACTGCGGGAGCTCGAGGAAGCGGGGCTCATCGAGCGTAATGAACTGCCGCCGCCGGCGGCCCGGACTGTGTATTCGATGAGCAAAGCGGGCTGGCGCCAAGTCTTGCCCATACTGCAGTCGTTCGCCCGGTTCGGATTGTCGATGGTGACCCCGCCGGACGATGGCGACGACTCGACACCGCTCAACGGTTTCCTGGCCGGTATTTTGCTCGCCTTCGATCCGTCACGCGCGCGTTCAACTCACGCCGACTATCAGGCGATGATCAGCGGACGCACCTTCGAATTCTCCGTTCGGGACGGAGCTTTGGGTCCCGGCGAGGGCGAACCGTCGGTCAGATTGACCGCGCGCGCAGCCGATCTGGTGCGTTTCCGGTTGGCCGATGACGCGCAGTTGCGGCAACAAGCGGCGTCGCAAATCCAGATCGTTGGTGACACCAGAGCCGTGAACAGGTTCCGCAGCATGTTCACGCTCACGGCTTCGTAGGGCGCTAGGGAAGATGGCGCCCGGGCGACGACTTGGACCGCTCGCAGCCGCCCGTCGGCGAGGGCACGAGTTAGATTTGCGGCTCAGCCAGCGGGCCGTGTTGCAGTATTCTGCGGTCAAGTCGACGGCGGTGACGTTGCATCGATAGTGGTCGGCGATGAAGCGGGCGGTACCGCCGATTCCGCTGCCGGCGTCGAGCACCTCGTGCTTCGGCCGTGATCTCTATCAGGTCCGCCAATTGGCTTGTGGCGTACCGGCCCATCGTATGGAAATCCTCGAGGAGCCCGAGGTCTGCCGGCTGAAGGTGATCGAGGTCCTTTCCCGCGGCGAAGAAGGCCTGTTCTATGCCATGCCGGGTGACGCCAGGCGAGTATTGGGTGGAAATCTGGATGAGTGGTATGTCCGCTTCCTTCATATCGGCAGCTCGCGCCGTGTCGCGGTCAGTGTCGTAGTTCTGCCGGTACCGGAACGCTGAGCAGGCGCAGCAGATCGGCGATCTTCCCGTCGAGGAATCGGCCGACCGCGTGGATGTTGTCGTCGTCGAAACTGTCGAAGCGTGTGGACGGTTGGTCGACGCTGATAAATGTCCTGCCGTCGTTGTCGGTGTAGATAGCGGTGCGGATCGGAGCGTAGAGCATGACGCCGGGGTCGTGCCGGTACATGGTCTCGGCGGTGAGGTTGTTGCCGACCATGTAGGTGACCAGCCGAGCTGTATTTCCGCGCAGTTGCATCATCTCGGTCGGGTCGAAGGTCCAGAAGTTGGCAAACGAGTTGGGTGTGCGCGCAGCGGTGTACTTTTTCACCTCTTCCAAATCGCCGGTTCGGATCACTTCGGCGAGCTTGTCGAAGTCGATGTCGGGTACCAGTTCCTCGAAACGCCGACGAAGTTCGTCGAAGGCGACGTCGACTTCTATGACGATCCGATTGACCTCGTGGTGAACGCGTCGGATCCGGGTGTCTCGGTCTACGGAAGAGGTGGTCATGCGTGTTGTCCTTACGGTGAGAGGGTGGGTTGTTCAGTTGCCTGTTACGCCAAGGCCGGAACCGCCTCAGCGGGGGATGTGGCGCGCAGTTTCGCGAGTGAGATCAGGTGCGACGCGAAAAGCGCCGGCACTCCAACGGTCGGAATGAGTACCAGCGGCAGCACGCTCATCTGTTGGGTCGACGGTGTCAGATGCAGCAGTTGGGTGGGACCGGGTCCGGCGAGAAATGTGACAGCGAACGCATAGACGAAGTCGATCAAACCGAAGATGTTGAACCACAATGCGTGACGGACACCGGTGCCTCGACCGAGCCCCCGGGCCACCCGAGACGCGGCCAAGCCGACCGCGATATCGCCGAAGGCAGCAGGCAGTGCGAGGGCGGGCGGCAGTTCGCCCATGGCCATTGCGATCAAGAAGGTGACACCCATAACCCGCGTTCTGTGCAGGCGGATCAACTGCGCCTGCGCCGCTGGATGCGACAGTGCCCGAGCAACTACCGGTACGCGGGAAAGGACGAGTAGAACGGCGAATGGGACGAGGAATCCCACTCCCAGCCACGGTTTCACCGCGTCGCTGTCCAGGAGATAGACGTGCTTGGCCGCCAGTTCCCCGGTGGTGACGGCCCACGCTGCGCAGATCAGCCCGAAGACGATCGATATTCGCAGCGCGGTGCGGCGGCCGAGGCCTGCGGCGAGTGCCGACGAGTGAAGGGCCGAGGCGGTGGCGAGTAGCACCGCGAAGATGCCGACTGTCACGAGAACCCAGATAAGGGGCGGTGCTGTGGACATGACGTGCTCCATTTCGGTGCGTCGGATGGCGGATCGAGCGCGCCCGAGTGGGTCGCGCTTGGGCAGCTCCGCGCACTCAACGCCGTTTCAATTAGGTAAACTAGTAAACCACTAGCTTTATTTATTTGTCAAACAGACGCGAGCAAGATGAACGCGCTCGATGTCCCGAAGGGGCAGATCTACAACGACTTCCTGGAGTCCAACGACAATCTGGCCGCGGGCAACAAGGCGCTGCTGGATGCGCTGGTAGCACAGGGGCTGGTCACCGATCGCTCGTTGTGGGAGCCCATTGTCGGCGTGCAGCGCGACTTCCTGGACGCGGCGTTCGATGAGGTGCGGCAGTCCTACGGCTCGTTCGAGAGCTTCCTCAGCGACGGGCTCGGTGTCGATGCGGCAACTGTCGCGGCGCTGCAAGCCAAGCTGTTGGGTTAGTCGCGCTGGGAAGCCGTTCGGCAGGGACATTGGAGTCTCGGTCGTCGGACGGCGGGAGATGCCGGTGTCGGGCCACCTGGTCCGGCACCGGCATCTCCTGTTTCTACCGGTCCGCGGTGAATCGTTGTGCGGTCTCGCCACGCAGGCTCCCCGCGGGCAGCGTCCGTCCGCACAGCACGAGCAACAGATTTTGCGCCGAGCCCGCCAGGACCGAACCGGCGCCGTAGCTGAAATCCATATCGTCGGCACGCAATTCGATGCCGTCCAGGTCGACTCCGAAGAAGGGTGACGCTCCTAGGACAGAGCCCGACGAACCGGACATGGCGCGGAATTTCTCGACGTCTCTCTCGCTCGGGGGCCTATGCGACCTTCAATGCGGCGTATACGGCGATGAGCAGGCCGGCGACGATCGCCGCACCGGCGAGCAGGCCGACCATCGATACGGCGAGCCAGCCGAGACCGAGGAGGGCGGCCGCCAGGACCCATGTCAGGGTTGGCGCGAAACGAGACATCAGGCCGAAGGATTGCGTCGGGGTGACGAGCTCGATTTCACCGGGGATCTGCCCGGTTCGGACGAAGCCCGCGACTCCGGAAAGCCGGGCCGCTACCAGGGCCGCACCGTGGCCGCCCTTGATGTAGCGCACCTGGCGGGCGCCGGGTGGCACGGCATCGAATCCGGTGAACCCGCCGACACCGACGTCGCGCATGCCCAAGCCGCGCAGGGCGCTGCACAGCCAGCCGACCGGCTTGTCTTGGCTCGCACACACATTGACGAAAGACCGGACCTGGCCGCGGTCGGCGCAGCGGACCCAGTCGAAGTCGCGCGGCAGTACGCTGCCCGCGAGTAGGACGTGCTGGAATCGAAGTGCGGGTATCTGTTTCAGCGATTGGCCGAACAGGTAGGTGCCGTTGCTGTGGCCGACGAAATGGAACGGCTTGCCGGGGTGGCGCGCCAAATAGAAGCTGTATTGGTCGGCGAACCAGCGCAAGTTGCGGCGGCGGGTGAGCGGGAGGGCGAAGTCGTATGCCGACACGCGCCCGTATGACGGTGTCACCACCATCATGTCGTTATCGCCCGTGGCGAGCTGGGTCTCCAGATCGGCGGGCCATTCACCGTTGCCGGACCGGATGCCGTGCAGCGCGAACACGATCGACGTCTTTGCCGCCTCGTCGGCGGGCACCGAACTCGGCGAGGTCGGCTCGACGGACTCGGTGATGGCCCAGCGCAGCATGTCGTAGCGCTGCCCGGGATAGTCCTCGCGGACGTTGTCGGTGGCAATGATGTCGGCATGAGTGGCCAGCGGCAATGCCCGCTGCACGCCGGTCGGGAGCGCCTCGAGATCGCGGCTGTCCTCGGAGCGGACGGCGGCGTCGTTGCGCCCGCGCACCTGCACCACCATCGGCGCTTTGCCGGCGAGTGCGGCGACTTCGCGGATCCATTGGATGCGCAGGTTGGTGATGAACGGCGAGCCGGTGATCAGTTCGATCGCCGTGAACATACGCAGCAGCGGTGCGAACAGTTTCAGCGGCCACCGCCGCCACCACGGCTGCCGATTGATATCGAGACCGCGATTCGGCGCCGCGAGCAGCACAATGCGCGTGACCGCCTGTGCCCACCGCAGGCTGGAACCGTCGAGCCCGCACAGCGCCTGCAGATAGGCGTAGCGCAGCATGACGCCGCCCATGCTGTGCCCGATGAGAACTATTTCCGGCGCACGGCGTGGTCCCGTCCAATACGCATCGATGCGATCGGCCAGATCTCGGCAGCGACCGGCCATACTGCCGCGCGTGAATCGTCGTACGGGGTCCGGGAACTGCCAGTAGATCGTCTCGTCCAGGCCGTATCCCGGCTCGGATTGCAGCCGAGCGAAAAGGTCGTTTACCGAACCGGGCTTTTCGGTGAGTCCTGGTACATAGACGATCAGTCGACTGGCGTGGCCTGCGGTGGATGTCATGTCGAACCCACATTCTCGCAACTGTCCAGGTCTGTCATTATGCGCAATTCGGCGCCGCTTGCCGGGTTATCGGCCGTATCGGAACAATTGTTTCGCAAGCTGTCGTCGCGCGAATGGCTCACCGGCGGTATAGGGCTTCTCGGGCTCGCTGATATTCCGCACGGATAAGGGCCCCGGCCGCGCCGCCGTCGTCGGGTGCGGCAATCTCGGCGATAGTGCGCGCCGGCCAGCGTGGGACCTGCGCCGTGCCGCTGAGCGCCCAGGCCGCTTGACGGGCGGCGCCGAGTGCGACGTACTCGGTGGGTTCGGGAACCGTGATCGCGACGCCGAAGATCTGGGCGGCGATGTCGGCGACGAGGGCGGAGCGAGCGGCCCCGCCGATGAGCAGGACGCGCCGGACCGGGACACCGGAGGCGCGGAGGTGGTCGAGCGCTTCGGCCATATTGCAGAGCATTCCCTCGAAGGCCGCGCGGGCGATCGTGCTCGGTCGCATGGAATGCGGTCGGAGTCCATGCAGGCTGCCTGCGGCGTGTGGGAGGTTCGGTGTGCGTTCGCCGGACAGATAGGGCAGGAGTACAACGCCGTCGGCTCCCTGCGGCGCCTGCCGCGCAAGTCTCTCCAGTTCGGTGCGGTCGACACCGAGCATTTCGGCGGCGGACCGGAGGACCACGGCGGCGTTGAGCGTGCACACCAGCGGGAGGAAAGCTCCCGTGGCGTCGGCGAATCCGGCGATCGCGCCGGTGGCATCGGCACTGGGACGGCTCGAGCGGGTGTAGACGGTGCCGCTGGTGCCGAGGGAGACGACGATGTCACCTTCCTCGATACCCAATCCGAGTGCCGCGCCCGCATTGTCGCCGGTGCCCGCCGCGATCAGCGCACCGGCGGGCGTGCGCCCGACGGCTTCGGCGGGCCCTGCGACGCGCGGAAGTTCCGGTGTCCGGCCTCGGAAGGCGAGGTCGAGAAGGTCGTTGCGATAGCGCTGTGCCGCAGGCGACCAGTAGCCGGTGCCGGAGGCGTCTCCTCGATCGGTGGTCGGCTCGTTCCCGGGCGCGGTCGGCGCGCCGCGTAGCCGCCAGGTCAGATAGTCGTGCGGAAGCATGATCCGGTGCGTCCGGTCGGCCAGATCCGGCTCGTGATCGGCCATCCAGCGCAGCTTCGCGACGGTGAACGCGGCGAGCGGCACACTGCCGACGGCGTCGGCCCATGCCTGCGGTCCGCCGAGTTCGGCGACCAGGTCCTCGGCCGCGGTCGCGGAGCGGATGTCGTTCCACAGCAGCGCATCCCGTATCGGCAGACCATCGGAATCCAGCGCGACGAGACCGTGTTGTTGACCGGCGACGGCAATGGCGTCGACGTCATCGATGAGGCCGTCTCCGGCCGCGCACAATGCCTGCCACCAGGATTCGGCAGCCACTTCCGTGCCCGCCGGGTGCGGTGCGTGCGCTTGCGCAAGTATCTCGCCGGTGTCTGCGTCGCAGACAACAACCTTGCATGATTGGGTGGAGCTGTCCACCCCCGCGACCTTGGCCATTCGGAATACTCTGCACCCGATCTGCCGTCGCTCGGTGGATTTCGGGCATCCGGTGTCCGCGGGTCCGGTCGGGCTGCCGATATCGGGCATGAGGCAGACTGTCGCGAGTGAGCGACGACCCGGACCCACACGCCGACGTGCACGTCCGCACCGGCGACGGGACCACGGTGCCGCAGCTGACGGGCCCACTGTTCGACGACCTGCTCAGCGCCCCGCCCGATCCGGAATGTCCCTTCATCGTCGTCAGCCGCGGCGAGAACGACTACATTCAGACGCGGCTGCTGCCCGACGGCGTCTACGAGCTCGAACACCGCGCGGGCGGGCCGGACGAGCTCTGCCACTTGTACACCCCCGACGCCGCCCTGGTTCGCGATGTCATGTGGGCCTGGATCGACGGCAACCCCTGGTGGCGCGATGGCGTCGCGTGGTTCCCTGTCGACCCCGCGATCGCGGAACTCGAGACCACCCGGCGTGAGCTCGAGGGTCTGCTCGATGGTTTCGGTGTCCTCGACGACATCCAATCCAGCATGGATCAGGCGCTCGCGCGAGCAGACGAGCTGCTGGCGATGGACATTCCCGATCTGTCGATCGACGACGTCGAATAGCAACCGGGCCGGAGCCGCCGCTCGAGTACACCGACCCTCGGGTCGAGATATTCACTGCTTAGATGCTTCGAGGGCTCTGGTACCACAGGGCAGTGCTGGCAATACGCGCGTTCGTGAGCGGGAGATAGGTTTTGTCGTCGCGCCAGCCGAGTGCCTGCAGCGTGACGCGCAGGTCGCGGTGGAAGCAGATCGGGTCGCGCACGTGCCAGCGGTACATGCCGAACTGCTGGTCTGGTTGGTAGATCTCGTCCCGAGGGAGGACTT
Organism: Nocardia sp. NBC_01009; assembly: GCF_045208035.1. NCBI lineage: Bacteria > Bacillati > Actinomycetota > Actinomycetes > Mycobacteriales > Nocardiaceae > Nocardia > Nocardia sp. NBC_01009. The sequence continues at coordinate 4,680,833 of NZ_CP108695.1, forward strand.
GGTGCAGACCGAGGTAGGGCGTGGAGTAGGTGCGGTAGCCGCCGTCGAGATCGAAATTCCAGGCGCCGCCGAAGTAGTCCTCGGTGCCGGTGCCGCAGAGGGTCGGGTGGGTGGTGTCTCCGTCGAGGTAGAACTTGAGTTCGCCTTCGCCCCACCAGCCGGGCGCGCCGGGTTGGATGGCGAGGTAGGTACCGACGTAACGGCCGGGGCCCGGCACGGTGTCGAGGATCGGGTGGACGGCCGGGTCGCCGAGCGGATTACTGTGTCGCCATTGGGCATTCAGATAGCCCGCGGAGTCCGGGACGTCCTCCTCGGTGTAGGTGGCCTGGTAGTACAAGGGCACCGCGTGATCGCTGCCGTTGTGCAGCGTGATGCGGGCGCTCTCGCGAAAGGGCATGGGCCAGAAGCTGTTCAGTCCGCCCGCCGGCGCGACGACCACCATCTCCGAACTCACCAGTGCCAGCTCGTCCCAGCCATTGCAGAAGAAGTCGCCCAGCGGCAGTTCGATCGAGGGCTCCGGTGCATTGTCCCAGTACATGCGCAGGATCAATTGGCGAAGCACGGTGCGCTCGGTGGTCAGCCACAGGTGCCGAAACACGCCGGGGCCGGAAACCTCGGCGAGCGTGGCGGTTTCGTCCACCGCGAGCTCGATCGAAGGTGATATCTTCCAGCCGGGGCCGAGTAGCCGGGCCGCGGCGGCTCCGGTGCCCTCGACCGCGCGAGCGCCCGCTCCGGGTGCTCCGGTCGGATTCTCCGCGCTGATCGAGCGGGTGCGTGCGGCATCGAGCCGCCAGAGCTCGGACCCCGGCGCGGTCACAGACCCGGCCAGCCGTATCGGGCGGGCCCGGCCGCGTGGCCTGCCATTCGCTCGGCGGTGGCAGCGGGACTCGCCGCATTGGCGGCGGCCCGGAACTGATCCATATCCAGCCATCGGATCTGTTGCACCACCTCTTCGAGCACGTTCGCAGTCAGGAAGCCGGCCTGCGAGAACACCAGCAGCCCTTCGCGAAATCCCATCAGCGTGGGGAAGCGGTCGACGTTCGCCAAGGCGGTCAGCGCTTGCTCGGACTCGGTGTCGACCTTGCCGTGCACGATTTCGGGATGCAGGTCGGAAGAGGCCTCGTAGACCGGCGCGAATTGGCGGCATGGCCCGCACCAGCCCGCCCACCAGTCGACAAGCACAATGGGATGGCCTGCGACGGTGCTCTGGAAATTGTGTTGGGTCAGCGTCAGTGTCGGCATGGTGTCCCTCGCACATGCGGTGGTGCTACGAGTGGCGGACGGCACGGTGTTGCTCGTCCGCGAGAAAGTGTGCGATGTCGACGGTGGATTCATACATCTCGCGGTAGCGCCGATAGTAGGACGTGTAGGTCGCGTGGCGGTCCGGATCGGGTTCGACCACGCCGATCACGGGATTCCACGCGGAGGTATCGATGCCCGAGGCCTCCGCCGCGAGCAGCGCATCGCCGAGCGCGGCGCCGACCGTATCGGCCGGGAGTTGTTGTGGCAGACCGGTCACGTCCGCGACGATCTGCGTCCAGAGCCCGCCCTTGGTGCCGCCTCCGACGGCGACCAAACGCCGAGCCTGCCCGCCTGCCTCGACCATCGCCTCCAGGTTGTGCCGTACGCCGTAGGCGATGCCCTCCATGGCCGCCCGGTACAGCTCGGCGCGGCCGTGCCCGAGGGTGAGGCCGGCGATGACGCCCCTGGCGTCCGGATCGAACAACGGCGTGCGTTCACCCGCGAAGTAGGGCAGCAGGAGCAGGCCACGACTGCCCGCGGGCACCTCGGCGGCCGCGGTGACCAGGTCGGCGAAATCACCGCCGAGCAGTCGGCGCAACCAGTCGGTCACCGCGCCCGAGGTCGCCATGCCGGCGGCGAGAGTGTAGGTGCCAGGCCAGGTTCCGCAGGTGCCCCACAAGCCCGAGTGCGGGTGCGGGTCGGTGAGCACCTGCACCAGGAACATGGTGGTGCCGTACATGATCATGGCATCGCCCGGGGCCCGGACACCGACGCTGGCGGCTTCGGCCCAAGCGTCGATGGTGCCGGTGGTGACGGGTAAACCTGTGGGCAGTCCGGTGGCGGCCGCCGCGGTGGTGGACACCCGGCCGACGATCTCGGTGGGCCAGGCGAGTTCGGGCAGCGTCAGGCCCGGTGCGACCACCTCGGCCCAATCGGCCGCCCACTCGCGTTTGCCCAGGTCGTACATCGGAACGCATTGGCTGGCGGATTGGTGATCGAGCACGTATCGGCCGGTAAGCCGATGCACGAGAAAAGAACTCGCCATGAGCAGCATGCTGGTGCGGCTCGCAATGTCGGGTTCGTGCCTGGCCAGCCAGCGCAGCTTCGGGCCGACGGCTTGACTCGTCAGCGGTGCGCCCGCCCGCTCCAGCACCGCCTGCACACCGAATTCAGTGTTCAGTTCCGCGATTTCGGCGGTTGCCCTGGTGTCGACGCCATACAGAATGGCCGGTCGCAGTGGACGTCCGTCGGCATCGGCGGGCAGCAGGCACGGCCCGATCCCGCTGACCGCCAGCGCATCGAGAAGGTGCACGCCGGTCCGGCTGCCCGGGGGACTGTCGCTGCCGAAGACGCGATGGGCGATGTCCATCAGCTCGCGGGTGATGGCGACGAAGTCGGCCCACCACACGGCCTCGGCATCGTGCTCGAACCAACCCGGGCGCGGCGACGAAACATCGTGTGCCCGTTCGGCTCTGGCTATCACGGTGCCATCACGTTGTACCAGCACCCCTTTGGAGCTGGAGGTCCCGATATCGATCCCCAGATACATGCGCTACCGCCTCTCGCGGGGGAGAACCTGCGGGTCCACGGCTGCTCAGCGAGTGAACTCGTCGAGAGTGATATCGAGGAGTGCGCAGGTAGCGCGGACCGTGGCGCGATGATCGCCGGGAATGGCGTGAATGTGGTTGGCGCCGAAGCGGGAAAGGAAGTCCTCGGCCTTTGCGTCCAAGCGGGCGAACGCATGCGGCCATTCCCAGGTGGACTGCTTCATGAGGGCCTCGTTGGTGGTGTCGTCGTAGTTCTCGAACTCGCCGAGCATCAACTGCATTCGATAGTCGCCGTTGTTGCGCGTGAGGCGGGCGAGGGTCATTCGACCGGGCGCGGCGAGGTGGTGCACCGAAGCCCCGCCCGCAGGGAAGAAGAACACCTCGGGGTACAGGTGCACCTTGGCCAGGTTCTCGGCCGGGTCGTCGCTGCGAGCGGCGAACCAGGTGGCGTGCTGACCGGAATTGCACAGATCCCAGATATCGCGGTCGGCGTGGTAGTGCCGCACATCGGCGAAAAGTACCGGACTTGCGGCTATCTGCTTGAGCAATTGCATGGTCAGCGCGCCGTCCATATCGGCCTCGGTGGCACAGACATGTGGCTGTTTGGGGCCGTTCCAATCGTACGGGTCGTTGAGGAATGCCTCGGTGATGTCCATGGTGGCGAAATATTGGGTGAGTTCCGGTTGTCCCTTGATCCCCGAAAAGTCCAGCCGCCATTCGTCGATCAGCTCGCGCACGGCGAGATACGAGCGGATCTGGCGCTCCAGCAGTTCCGGCGTCAGCTTCACTCCGTCGTAGTGCACGCCTGCGGTGTGGCGCTCCAGCCATTCCCGCGCGGCCTTCGCCTCCCCCGCGTCGGCGAGTTCCGCGCGTCGCACGATCTCCCACTGATCGATCTCCTCGACGTCGATGCCGAACAGTCGCTGCCACTGATCGGTATTGGCCACCGCGGTGTTCATCCCCATCGGCCGCCCGCCGAAGCGCCCGAAAGTCGCCCCGCGCAGACTGGCCACCACGGCCGCCGCGGTGGCCTGCACACCGATCGCCTCGATCAGCGTCGGGTCGGTCGGATCACCCCACAGTCGGGTGTGTGCGCGACCGATCTGGTCCAAGGCCCCGCCCGCGGCCAGCATGCCGACCATCCCCGGCTGGACCGGGTCGATATTGGACAACAGCAGCAGCGGGCCCGAGGTGGCGCCCGCAGCCAACATGGTGAAATGCGGGAACGCCCAGACCGCGTAGTGCAGCACCGTCAGGTCCACCCCGGCGGCGCCCACCTCGCGCGCCACCGACCCGGCGAGCGCATTGGTGCTGATCGTTTCGGAACCCCGGATGACCTCGTGCCCCGCTGTGGTGAGCTCGGACACGAGCCGATCCTCGGCCGCCGCGATGAACTCGGCGATGCCCCCGTGCACATAGGGCCGACCGTCGGAAATGCTGATTACCCCGATACGCGCCATTCAGATCGCCTCCATATCCGCAGGCCCGCCCAGATCGGATTATCCATGCTCGAGGCTCGCGGAGTGGGCATCTCGCCACGGTCGTTATCTCGGCACGTTGCTGATCACGCGTGGGCTCGGGAACGTGACCGGCGCGAGGTGCACGCCACCCTGTGCCCACCCGGCGCTGGTGATCCACCAGCGGCCGTCGTCGGCGACGAGTTCGGCGGCGTGGGCCGCGACGTGGCCGACCTTGTCGCCGATACGGAAGCGGAAGGGATTGTCGCTGCGGAACACGTCGGTGCCGACATACTGCGGGCGTGGGCCGATGAACAGATACCACGAGCCACCATGCGACACCACGAACGGAGATTCGGTGTTGCCGGCCTCGGTGCCACTGGTGGGGTCGGTGTAGGCGATGTGGCGCGCACTCCAATGCAGGAGGTCGCCGCTGGTGCGGTAGGCGACCACGTGATGGCCGCCGGCGGGTGCACTCGTCGCGCAGTAGTACATGATCCACTTCTCGCCGACCCGCAGCACCATCGGATCGCGGGCGTCGTAGCCGTCGCGAAAGAGCGGACCACCAGGGTTGCGGGTCCAGTGGAACAGGTCGGTCGAGGTGGCCAGGTTCATCGCGGCCGCCGTGCGATCGGCGCCGCCGGCGGCATAGAACATGAAATACCCGCCGCGCACCGCCACGACATACGGGGCCCACAGATGTGTTTCGCCGTACTTCGGATCGACGGTCAGCGCGGGTCGGTGTTTGGTCCACGGCCCGTGCAGTGCGGGCGCGGTGGCGTGGGCGAACTCGACTTCGTGCCAGGGATCCGCAGGTTCCGGGTGGGTGATGCCGAACAGGTGCCAGCGCCCTGCGCCGTCACGAACCACGGTGTGGTCGTTGATGTACCACGCCTCCGGCTCTCCGACGCCGGGGTCGTACACCCTCGCGAACACGCCCGCCTTCACCACTTCGCGTGTCGCCATAGACATCATGATGCCGTCGAACAGTCTCGGCGCGGCCCGGTCTGGAAATTTGCCGCCCGCGAGTCAGGGATTGGGGAGTGTCTGATCGACGGCTCTGGTGCACTTCCGGTGGCGTATTGGTGTCGGTGACGGCACGATGCGTCGGTACGTGAGGTGAATATTGCTGTCGGGGTGCCGTTTTCGGGCATGTGTCCACTGGTTGTCGAGGGTGCGATGGATGAGGGTGAGCGGAATCCGGTGCTGGCACGAACGCCGAATGTCGCGGCTGGCGGCGCGGTTTGTCCCGCCGAGCCACAGCGGGTTCCACCGGACATAGTCGACTGGTTACGAGAACTGGTCGAGGCATGCGACCTCGTCGGTGTGCAGCGGAGTGTCGTGATCGAATCCGGCCAGCGATATATAGCATTTCCGCATCAGCGTCGTGGTCTCGGCCATCGTGTTGTTCGGATTGATCGACTGCACCAGGACCAGGGCATGCCCGCGGGTAACAGCCGGTCCGACCGCACTGGATGTACCTGGACATACAGGAAGGACGGTTCGACTCCGGGCACCGACATCTTGGGGATCGGCCGGTAAGGGCCGCGTATCGGAGCGTCTCTCGCTTTTGTCGTCAGCGCCGTAGAAGTGCCGTCGGCGCATACTCGTCGAAAGGTTTGCTCGATGACCATCATGTCCTCGACAGCACGGTGTCTCGGGTTGGTCATGTTGCTGCTGGGACTGACCACACCGGCCGCGGCGACACCGACGGCTCCGGAACTGGGGCACGCGGGCCGCTGGCTCACCGACGAACTGGGCCGGGTGGTCACCGTGCACGGCGTGAATATGGTCTACAAGTACCCGCCGTACTTCCCCGCAGCGGGAGGTTTCGGCGAGAACGACGCCCAGTTCCTGGTGGAGAACGGATTCAACGCGGTGCGGCTGGGTTTCGCATGGAACGCGGTCGAGCCGCAGCCCGGCGTTTACGACGACAACTACATCGCGCAGATCAAGCAGACCCAGCAGCTGCTGGCCCGGTACAACATCTACAGCCTTGTCGTTTCCCATCAGGACGCGTTCAACGAATCGGTGGGCGCGAGTTGGAGCGGGTTCCCCGACTGGGCGACGGTCACCGACGGGTTCCCATTGCAGCCCGACCCCGGCTTTCCGTTGGTCTACCTGACGAGTCCCGCACAAAATCAAACGTGGGCGAACTTCTGGCACGACCACGCTGCGCAAGATGGCGTCGGACTGCAGGAACACTATGCGGCCATGTGGGCGCATGTCGCGCAACACTTCGCAAACGAGCCGTACGTGCTGGGCTACGACCTGATCAATGAGCCGTGGCCCGGTTGGGAATACCCGACCTGCATTCCGCAGGGCTGCCCCCAGTTCGAGCGCGGTGCGCTCGCGACGTTCGAAGCAAAAGTGATGAACGCCATCCGCGGAGTCGACCCGAAACACCTGCTGTTCTACGAGCCGTCCATGACCAACGACTTCGGTACGCCGGACTGGATGCCGAATCCCACCGGCGATCCGAACGCGGGGTTGAGCTTTCACGACTACTGCTTCGGCCCGATCGACACCTGCGTGAGCAACGGATTGGCTCGCGCCGACGCCGACGGCGTTGTCGGGCTGGTGACCGAGTTCGGCGCGACCAAGGATTGGGCGAAGCTGACTCGTCTCGCCGATACATTCGACGACAACATGGCTTCTTGGCTGTTTTGGTCCCAACCGCAGGATCAGACACGTGGTCATGCCCAGGAGCCACCGACCGGTCCCAACCTGATGGACCCGGCGATTGTCCGGCCGTATCCACGTGCAATCGCAGGCACCCCGCTGCAGTGGCACTACGACAGCGCGACGGGGACGTTCACCATCAGATTCAGCGCCCGCCGCGCAGATTCCGGTCAACCGTTCCCCCGTGAAGCCCGCACCGAGGTATATCTGCCGCAGAGCAACTACCCCGACGGCTACCAGGTCGAAATTCAGGGCGCCGATGTCGTGTCGGTGCCCGATGCCCGGCTACTTCAACTCACCACCAGCCCTGGACAGGACACCGTGCAAGTGACGGTGACGCGACGGTGACCGGCACCGAGGCCACCTGAGGTTCTCACCGACAGCGTTCGCCACGACGTCGAGTGTCTCCGACAGCAGTCGGTCCTTCCTGCCCAAGCATCAGGTCCGGCTGGTTGGACCGAGATCAGATCCGCCATTGTCCCGCGGCCATCAGGGCGACTCGACGAGCACCGCTCGCAGCCGGGCCAGTTCCGCTCCGGTGAAACCGTTGGCGTGCAGCCACCCCGCGGCGCTGCCGTGGGTGGCGTGCAGGTCCTGCAGGAATCGGATGATCACCTCTGGGTCGACGGCGAGGATGCCGGTGCGCACCGGAGGCAGGCCGTGATAGGAGGGCAGGGTGTCGAGACGTTCGCGAATGCGCTCGAGGCGTTCGCCGGTGAGCGCGTAGTCGGTGGCGATGGCCTCGGCGGGGACGCCCACCGCGTCGAGCAGGACAGCGGCGAGCACGCCGGTGCGGTCTTTGCCTGCGGCGCAATGGAAGACGACGGAATGCTGGTCGGCGTCGGCGATCAGCCGAGCGGCCGCGACGACGGATTCGACGCTGCCTGCGAGGAGTTCGCGATAGAGCGCGACGAGGTCGTACTCGTGACCGTCCGGGACGAGATCGGTCGGGGTCGCGCTGGTTTGGGTCTGCTTGCGCACCGGGAGATTGACCAGACGCACCGCAGCGCCCGCGAGCAGGCCGTACCCTTCCCGTTCGATCTCGTCGGGTAGTCGTAGGTCGATCAGCGTGCGTAGCCCGACCGGACCGATCAATCTCCCGAGGTCGTCCTCGGTGAGATGCTGTGGCGTGCTGGAGCGGAACACGACGCCGAACCGTGTGGTGCCACCGCCGGCCACCGGAAGCCCGCCGAGATCGCGGACATTGTCGATCTCGGCGAATTCCACCCATCGCCGTTGTGCGCTGTCGGTATACATCGAATCCTCGCTAATGCGCTCGGCCCGCGTCGGGCTGGTTGAGTCGGCCCCGCGCCGGCTAATGGGCGCGGCCCGCCGCGGCCTCATCGGCACGGCTGAGTCCGCACAGGCCGATCAGGTCTTCGTGCAGCTCGAACCACACAGTGTGGTAGCTGTCCATAATCGGCCTTGCGACCCACGAGTGGTCGCCGCCGGTGATCCGCTCGACGGCCAGCTCGAGGCGATCGACGTACTGCACAAGGCGGGGTGCGGTGGTCCCGATCCGTCCGACCAGGGGAGCGACGCGCCGGTGCATGGTGACGAGCCGGTCCAATACCGCTGCGTCATAGGCAGTGTCGGAGTGATCGTTCACCGTGCTCGCGTCCTTCATCTGCCAGGCGGTAATGACCTCTTTCAGCTCGGCATTGAACTCGCAGAATTCATCGTAGGCAGCGGCGATGACATTCTGGTCCACGTCGGCGCGCTCTTGTTCGAGGAGCCGGGTGAGATGTTCGCGACCTTCGGGGGTCAGGCGCGCGCCGACGGGTGTGTTCGCACAGAGCCCGCGTGCCACGAAATCCGCACTGCGCGAGGCGGCTTCGGATTCGATGAGGCCGAGGCTGGAGGCGATGGCCGCCGGCTTCACCCTGCCTTTGATCCCGATCAGACGCAGCAGGCCGAGTTCCGAGACGTGCCTCGTATCAACGGAATGCATTGTCACCGTGTTCGTTTCATCGGTAGCGGAGGTTTCGCCGGACAGGAATGCCGGCAGCTGATCCGGCTCGACACCGGCCCACTCGGCAAGGCGCGCAACATCCGCGAATACCGAGTCGTCGACCGGCTTGCCGGTGACCTGCCCCGGCCAGACGGTTCCGGCCCCGCCGTCGACGGTGACGACGCGTCCGACGAGCGCGTCGACAACGCCTGGGCCGCAACCGACTACGCACGGACGGCCGAGTTCCCGGCTGACCAGGGCAGCATGGGAGGTGGCGCCGCCGAGCTCGGTGACAATGGCCAGCGCGGCGATCATGCCGTGCAGGTCGTCCGGGCTGGTGGTGGGGCGGACCAGAATGACGTGCTCGCCCGCGGCGGACCGTGCCTCGGCGTCGTCGGGATCGGTCACTACGACGCCGGATGCGAGCCCCGGACAGGCGGACTCGCCGGTGGCCAGTGGCCGCAGCCCGGCATTGTCGCTGGAGGCGGGGCGCAGCACGGTGCGCAACTGCTCGGCGGTGACTCGGCGCAACGATTCCGCGGGCTCGATCATCCCCTCGTCGGCCATGGCAACAGCGGCGCGAACCGCCGCGCGCGCAGAGCGTTTCGCGGGCCGCGACTGCAAGAGCCAGAGCCTGCCGGATTCGACGGTGAACTCGATGTCCTGGATATCGCGACCGTCGCGTTCCAGCAGTTCGGCTGCCGCGATGAGCTGAGTGTGCACCTCGGGCAGCGTGCTCGCCAGCTCGTCGAGCGGTCGCGGGGTGGTACGGCCGGAGACGACGTCCTCGCCCTGCCCGCCGATCAGCCACTCACCGAAGACCGGTCGCTCGCCGGTGTTCGGGTTTCTGCTGAACAGCACTCCGGTCCCGGAGAGCGCATCGAGATTGCCGAACACCATGGCCTGCACGGTGACCGCGGTCCCGAGCTCGTCGGATACGCCGCGGGTGCGCCGATAGGTCTTGGCGCGCGCGGAATCCCAGGAACGGAATACCGCCGTGATCGCACCACGCAGCTGCTCCCACGGGTCCTGCGGTACCACGCCGTTCGGGTCACCGAGCACGATCTCGCGGTACTGGGCGAGGAAACGGCGGTGCGTGTCGCTCGCGTACCCGGGGTTTCGCGTCTCCGCGGTCAGCGCCTGCTCGACCTCGGCGTTCATGCCGAGATTCAGCACCGTGTCCATCATCCCCGGCATGCTCACCGCGGCGCCGGAGCGCACCGACACCAACAGCGGGCGTTCGGTGGAGCCGAACTCTCGACCCGTGCCGCGTTCCAGTGCCGCGATCCCGGCGCATACGCCCGCCCAGATCTGCGCGTCGAGCACGCCGCTCACCGAGAATTCGGCCCACGCATCGGTGGTGAGCGCGAAGGCGGGCGGCACCGGAAGCTCCAGCGCCCGCATGTGATTCACGCTCCACGCCTTCCCGCCGATCCGCTCCCGCGACAAGGTGCAGGCGCCGTCGAGTGCGGCGACCGATGGTGCGATGCTCGCCAAAGTGGCGAGCTCCGGTCGCTCCACAGGCTCCACTCCGGTCGTCATGTCACCACTCCTTCGGGTCAGCACGTTCTCGGCAGCCACCGCACGTTCGGCAGGCGGCTTAGGGCAGCCATCGGTCCGCCGGGCACAATCCCGGCCGCCGATCGCCCTGCGAATGGCGCGGCTCCCTGCGGTGCGCGACACAATCGCGGGGCGGCGCGAATTCAGCCTGCCCGCTCGGGCACCAACGGCGTACCGAACGTCCCGGTGAGCAAGACGAATGCGGGCCGACTTCGGTGGCCGCCGAGGTCGGTCAGGCGGGTTCACCCGATGGCGGAGCTCGGTTACCGGAAGGACGCTAGACGCGTTGACAAACCGATAGCGACAGTCCGGTGACAGGTGTCGCGGAAACCGGCCCGCTCGGTGCGGTCGAGGTCAGAGGCCGATTTTCCCCGAGCCGCCGAAGAGGTACCGGTGTGACAACCGTTGGTGAACGGAAGGCAGCGGAACGCGAGCTTGCCGGTTGGAAGCAAATCCAGCTGGCGGAGAAATCCGCTACAGCGTGTCCATGGTGTCGAACAGGGCAGGGAACCGGCGTCGCCGGGGTTCATTGCGGCAGTGGCCCGCGTGCTCCATGTGGAGCCCGAGCACTTGACCGGCACGCCCTATGACGACGTGATCGAGGCGGATGGGCCCCTCGAAGGGTTGGCTGCGGGCGCTGCTTGCCGAAGTGCCCTACGTCAAGGCCGTGGATCCGCCGACCCTGCCCGAACTGAAGGCCGAGATGGCGGGCGTGGATCTGGCCTACCGCAACGACAAGGGCCGGGTAGCGCTGGCACGTGTACCGGGTGCTCATGCGCCAGATGTACGGGGCGTTGCACGCCGCCACCAGTGACGCCGAACGGGCGCGGGTGTTCACGCTGCTGTCGGCGGCGCATGTCACGGCCGAACGGTTGTGCCGACATTTCGGGTTCACCAGCCTTGCGCCTTCGGTGCTGGATCGGCTCGAATGGGCCGCCGCCGGAGCCGACGACCCGCTGTACGCGGCGCAAGCGAAGATCAAGCGGGCGTGAATCCTCACGCACCACAACGCAAACGATGTCGGTCTGTCGCTCACCGATAAAGGTTTGAACCTGATCGAAGGCGACACCCAGGCCGCGAACGCGGTACGAGGTTACGGGCACCTTTGTGGCGCGATCGTCGCCGCCCGCGGATTTCAGCCCGGCACCGCTGCCGACCACATCGCCGAAGCGCGGCGGCTAGCGCCACTCATGCCTGGTGAATCCGATCTGTACAGAACGCTGTGGGAAGCCGCGTAGTCGATATGTGTGCAGCGCAGGTGCCGAACTACCTGCGCGGCCACGTCTGCAATGCTCTGACCTGCACTGATGTGGTGCAAGACAGGTAGTCCGCTACTCAGGGAAGCCGGAACGCCGCAGTGCAGAATCGAAGTCTGGGAGTCAATGGCGACTTCCGAGGACAACGGAGTTCTCATGCATGTCGGTATCCATCAGCCGAGTTTGCGGAGAAGGGACGGCACTATGGTCGACATCGGCTGCGGGGTGCCGGTCACTGATCGCACCGGCGCCGCCGCGCACCAGGGATGTTACGAGACTTCCTTCTTCATCTGAGCGGTCAGGATGCGCTGGTAGCCGGAGCCGAAAATCCTTGGCAACAAGTCGATTACGCGAGCATCGGCACCGATGAGGATCTTTGCCTTGTCCTTGCGGATACCGCGCAGGATGGTGGTCGCCGCGGATTCGGGGGTCGTTTTCGCCAGCTTGTCGAAGTTCGCGGCCAGCGCATCGCGGTCGCGGTCGCCGCCCGCTCGAGCCTTCCAGGCGATTTCGGTCTTGATCATGCCGGGGTGGACACTGCTCACACTTACCGGGTAGCCGGCGATCTTCATTTCCTGGCGCAGCGCGTCGGTGAAGCCGCGAATACCGAACTTTGTGGCGTTGTATGCGCCTTGACTGGGGCAGGCGGCGAGGCCGAACATACTGGAGACATTGGCGATGTGGCCGTCACCGGAGGCGATGACCTGCGGCAGAAAGGCTTTGGTGCCGTACATCACGCCCCAGAAGTTGATATTGACGATCCACTCGAAGTCTTCCCAGCTCAGCTCCTCGACATTAGCGGTGAGCGAGACGCCCGCATTGTTGACCACCAGGTTGGCCGGGCCGAAGTCCGCCTGTACCTCGTCGGCGTGCTGATAGACCGCAGCGCGGTCGGTCACGTCGAGCTGGTAGGCGCGGGCCTTGGCGCCCGCCTGCTCGCACAGCGCGGCAGTCTCGCTGACATTGGCCAGATTTCGGCCGGACAACGCCAGTTTCGCGCCCTGGCGAGCCAGCTCCACCGCCAGCGCCCGCCCGATGCCAGCGCCCGCGCCGGTGATGACGGCGACCTTGTCCTGAAAGTTCTTCACAGGGGTGTGTCCTTCATTTGGTGGTGTAGCCGCCGTCGGCGACGAATTCGGAGCCGGTGCAGTAACTTGCCTCGTCGGAGATCAGGAACAGCACCAGACTGGCCAGCTCGTCGGGCGCGGCGGCACGCGACAGCGGCAGGTCGTGCACCATCGAGTTGGAGCGCTCGGAGGTGGCGGTCATTTCGGTGGCGACAACGCCGGGATGCACCGAATTGACCCGGATTCCGTCGACGCCGAACTCCTGCGCCGCGGCCTTGGTCATACCGCGCACCGCCCACTTGGAGGCCACGTAGCCCAGAATGTTGCTGAAGGCGATGATGCCGCCGATCGAGGAGATATTGACGATCGAGCCGCCGCCGGCCCGGCGCATCGACGGCACAACGGCTTTCATGCCGAGGAACACTCCGACCTGATTCACGTCGATCACGCGGCGGTAGTCGGCCTCGGCGAGCTTCTCGATGGGGTCGACGTGCACGATGCCCGCGTTATTGACGAGTCCGGAGACGGGGCCGAAGGCGCGTTCGGCCTCGGCGACGACGGCGTGCCACGCGGTTTCGTCGGTAACGTCCAGCGGAACGAACAGCGCCCGGTCGCCCAGCTCGGTGGCGACCGCCTTGCCCTCCTCGACCAGGACATCCGCGACCACGACAGCCGCGCCCTCGGCGACGAGGTGTCGGGCGAACGCTGCGCCCATGCCACGCGAGCCACCGGACACGATCACGGTCTTGCCATTCACTCTGTCCATGTCATGCTCCTGTTCGGCCGAATCGGCGGGATAGTTCGAACATCGGTGGCATCAGGGGTGCTTCGGTGCGGTGTCGGCAAGATGGTTGGCGGCGATGTAGCCGAACACCATGGCCGGGCCGATCGTCGCGCCGGCGCCGGCGTAGCTGTTTCCCATCACGGCGGCCGAATTGTTGCCTGCCGCATACAGTCCCGCGACTGGGGCACCGTCGCCGCGCAGCACTCGGGAGTGCTCGTCGGTGACGAGGCCGCCCTTGGTGCCCAAGTCGCCGGGGACCATTTCGACCGCGTAGAACGGGCCCTGGTCGATCGGGGCCAGACACGGGTTGGGCTTGACGGTGGGGTCACCGTAGTACCGGTCGTAGGCGGATTCGCCGCGCTGGAAGTCCGCGTCGCGACCGGCGCGCGCAAAACCGTTGAACCGGTTGACGGTCGCGGTCAGCGTGTCGGCGGGCACGCCGATCTTGTCCGCGAGTTCGGCGAGGGTGTCGGCCTTCTTGATGATCCCGGAGTCGTAATATTTCTGCGGGATGGCCTGCTTCGGGAAGGTGCCGAGGAACAAGTACCTGTCGCGGAAGCGCTGGTCCATGATGAAGTGCGCGGGGACATGGCCGATGCCTTTCGCATGCTGCTCGTACATCGTGTGTACCACGTCGACATAGCTGGCCGATTCGTTGGTGAAGCGTTCGCCCGCGTCGTTGACCATGATGGCGCCGGGCTGGGAGCGCTCGGCCAAACAGAAGAAAGGCGGACCGTCCGGGTTGCGGACCGAAGGTCCCCACCAGGCGTCGTCCATCAAATCCAGTGCACCACCAACACTTTCACCGGCGCGAATGCCCTCGCCGACATTCTCGGTGGCGCCGACCGTCCACTCGGTGCTCACGGGTCCGGTGAAGAACTGCTGCCGCATCTCCAGGTTGTGCTCGAAGCCGCCCGCGGCGAGCACGACACCGCGCCGGGCCCGAATGGTGATCGGGGCACCGGCACGTTCGGCGCGCACACCGACCACAACGTCGTCCTCGGTAATCAGGTCGGTCAAGGGGGTATTCAGCCATACCGGTACGTTCGCGTCGCGCAGCGCCAGCCAGAGCCGGGCAACCAGAGCCTTGCCGAGACTCAGCGGCAGCCGTCCACGCAGCTTGTTGAGCACCGCTTGTGCGCCGACTTTCATAGCGGTGCGCTTGCCCTTCCAGGTCCGCGCGATCATGTTGAGGTCGTGGAAGTCGCTGACGGTGAATGCGATTCCCTTGGGGCCGGACATGGTCGGCCGGTTGATCTTGTCCAGATCCTCGCCGAGCAGCCGGCCGTCGATGATCGCCGGTTCGATGCTGCGGCCCTGCGCGAGTCCGCCAGGCAACTCCGGGTGGTAGTCGGAGTAGCCGCGGTCGTAGACGAACTCGAGATGGCGGGTGCGCGCGCCGAGGTAGGTCATCATGCGCGGACCGTTGTCCAGGAACGCGTCCTGCTTCTCCTGCGGAACCCGGTCACCGACAACGGATTTCAAGTAGACCCGGGCCAGGTCCGGGCTGTCGGGGACACCCTCGCGGACCAGCACCGGATTGTTGGGAATCCAGACGCCGCCGCCCGAGCGCGCGGTGGAACCGCCGAAGCTGCCGCTCTTTTCGATCAGCACCACCGACAGCCCGCGATACGCGGCGGTCAATGCGGCGGTCATGCCCGCGGCTCCCGAACCAACAACTACGACGTCGTACTCGTGTTCCTCGGACATCGCCACCTCCTTGTTGTTCACGCTTGATCAGTAGCCCGCGCCGGTGAGCATGCCGCCGTCGACGACGATCTCGGTGCCGGTGCAGTAGCTGGCGCCGTCCGACGCCAGGTAGACCGCCGCCTCCGAGACCTCGCCGGGCTGGCCCCAGCGCGAGATCGGCAGTCCGGCAAAGAATGTGCTGCCGTCGACGCCCGAGCCTGCGGCGGCCGTCATCGGTGTGGCGATGCCGCCGGGGTGAATCGAGTTGACCCGGATCCCGTGCTTGCCGAGTTCGCGTGCGGCCGACTTGGTCAGGCCGCGGATCGCGAATTTGCTCGCGCTGTAGGCGGAGAGATTTGCCGCGCCGATAAATCCCTCGACCGAGGAGATATTCACGATCGAGCCGCCACCCGCTTCGGTCAGCGCCGCCGTTGCCGTCTTGATACCCAGCCATGCGCCGGTGACATTCACAGTCATGATGGTGGTGAAATCGGCAAGGCTCATCTCGGCGATCGACTGGAATCGCAGGATTCCCGCATTGTTGACCAGCACGTCGAGCCTGCCGTACTCCGTGCGAGCCGCGGCCACCGCGGCAGCCCAGTCCGCCTCGCTCGTCACATCGTGATGCACGTAGTGGCAGTCGGCGCCGATCTCGGCTCGGAGCTGCTTGCCCTCCGCGTCGAGCACATCACCGAACACCACCCGCGCACCCTCGGCGACGAAGCGGCGGACGTGCTCGGCGCCCATTCCGCGTGCGCCTCCGGTGATCAGTGCGACCTTGCCATCGAGTCGGCCCACTTGGCCCATCCTTTCTCCCGCGTCACCTCCGAACGCTAGGGGCGCGACAGCGGCGGGAGCCCGCGCAGTCCCATCCACCGAGACATGCACCTGACCTCCACGAGAGCATCGGAAATATTTCTACTAGGCATATTGAGAAGTGGAGGCAATGCATGAAGTTCTCGATGATCTTCGAGGCACAAATGACCAACCCGTCCGCCGACCACGAACGGCAGGTGTTGCGCGACTGCGTAGAGCAGGCGGTGCTGGCCGAAGAGATGGGTTTCGACACCGTCTGGGCGGTCGAGCATCACGGGCTGAAGTGGTACGCCCATATGAGCGCACCGGAGATCTTCCTGACCTGGGTGGCCGCGCGCACCGAACGGATCCGCATCGGTCACGGCGTGGTGTGCATGCCGTTCAACTTCAACCACCCGGTGCGGGCGGCCGAGCGTGCGGCCATGCTCGACGTGCTGTCCAACGGGCGAGTGAACCTCGGCGCGGGTCGCGGCGCAACCCCGCAAGAGACCTCCATGTGTGGCGTCGACCCCGATCGCACCTACCAGGAGGTGGAGGAGTCACTGCGGATCATCGGCAAGGCCTGGCAGGATCCCGAGGGCGAATTCGAGTGGCACGGTGATCTGCTCGATATCGACCCGCACCCGATGCTGCCGCGTCCGGTCCAGCTGCCGCATCCGCCGCTGTTCATGGCGTGCACCAAGAAGGACACGCTGAAGCTGGCCGCCGACTACGGAATCGGCGCGCTGGTCCTCGGGTTCGCGGGCGTGGAGGAGATCGCCGAACTGCGCCGCACCTATGATGCGGCCATCGCGGCGCGCACCGGGGAGAAGTTCGTCTCGACCGTCGTCAACGACCATTTCGCGGCGCTGTGCCCGACCATCGTGCTCGACGATCGGGAGAAGGCCCAGCAGATCGGTGCGCGCGGTCAGCGTTTCTTCGCCCAGTCCATCAAGCACTGGTACGGCGCGGGCCCGGTTCCGGACGAGGCTGTCGATCCCACTGTCGACGAGGTGGCCAAGATCAAGCAGGCCGCCGACGACCACGTCGCCTACCTGCACGAGGCCAAGATTCCGGTGAAGACGGGTGCCACCTCGGTGTTCAATGCCGAGCACGCCTACGGCAGCCCCGAGGACGCGATCGCTTACGTCGAGCGGCTGCAGGAGGCGGGCGCCGACGAAATCCTCTGCCTGATCCAGATGGGCACCGTGCCCCAGGAAGCGTGCCTGGAAACCATCCGGCACTGGGGCGAAAAGGTCATCCCGCACTTCCGTAAGGGCTAGTCACCCCGCGCACAGCCGCTCGCCGGCTGTGGGCTCAGGAACCCGGCCGCCGCCCGACATGGCAGGCGGATGCGCCGAAGCCTTCTTCCGGCGCAGGCCGGGATCCACAAGTGCATGAGCAAGGAGCTGAATATGACCGATCTGACCGGCAAGGTCGTCCTGATCACCGGCGCTGCCCGGGGCCAGGGCGCCGAAGAAGCCCGGCTCGTTGCCGCGTCCGGCGGCCGCGTCGTGCTCACCGACGTGCTGGAACCCGAGGGTAAAGAGGTTGCCGAATCCATCGGCGCCGCCGCGCGTTTCGTTCGTCACGATGTGAGCAGCGCGTCCGGGTGGGCGGCCGCTGTCGAGACGGCGGTGCGCGAGTTCGGGCGGCTGGACGTGCTGGTGAACAACGCGGCCATCTATACCGCGAAACCGCTCACCGACACCACTGCCGAGGAGCTGGAACGGATTCTGCGCATCAACCTCATCGGTTCGTTCCTCGGCATCCAGGCGGTTATCGGGCCGATGGGGGCCGTGGGCGGTGGCTCGATCATCAACATCTCGTCACAGGCCGGATTGCAGGGCCTGATGGGGCATTCTGCGTATGGCGCATCGAAATGGGGATTGCGTGGTCTGACCAAGACGGCCGCACTCGAACTCGGTCCGCTCGGAATCCGCGTGAACTCGGTGCACCCGGGGCCGATCGCGACACCGATGATCGGGCATCTCGGCTTGAGCACCGGGCCCGGCAGCTTCCCGTCACTGCCGCTCGGCCGCGTCGGTTTGCCGAGTGAGGTGGCCGACCTGGTGGCGTTCCTCGCCTCCGACGCGTCGGCCTTCATCACCGGGGCCGAGCTGGCCATCGATGGCGGATTGTCTGCGGGACAGTTCATTCCGCCGGGCTCGATGCCTGCTGTCGGCGCCGCGGCCGAGGCGTGAGGATCGGGCGATGCCGCTGAAACCCGAAGCGCAGGTGATCGTCGACCTGGCCACTGCGTCGTTTCCCCGGTTGGGCACCGAAATCCAGGACGCCACCGAGGCGCGCCGCATTCTTGCGGCGCGCCCGGCGGCCGCCGCCGAACCGATTCCGGTCGAGCAGGTCGAGGAGCGTCTGATGCCGGGGCCGGTCGGCGCGCCGGAGCTGCGGGTGCGCATCTATCGTCCCGCGGATTCGTCTCTCGGCGCGCAGTCGTCGGCCACCGATGCGGAATCGGACCTGACCGGCACACCTGCGCTGCTGCCTGTCATTGTCTTCTTCCACGGTGGCGGGTTCGTGATCTGCAGCCTCGACAGTCACGACCAGTTGTGCCGGTCCATGGCCAACGGTGTCGGCGCGATTGTGGTGTCCGTCGACTACCGGCAGGCGCCCGAGCACCGGTTCCCGGCGGCCGCGGAGGATGCCTACGCGGCACTGAACTGGGTCGCCGAACATGCCGGGACGATGGGCGGCGACCCGGCCAGGGTCGCGGTGGCCGGTGACAGCTGCGGCGGAAACCTCGCCGCTGCTACCACATTGATGGCCCGCGATCGCAACGGTCCCGCCGTCACCTTCCAACTCCTTGTCTATCCGATGCTCGACCCGGCCCGAAACACGGTGTCCTATCGGGACAACGCGCACGGATACTTCGTCACCGACGATCATTTGCGGTGGTACTGGGAGCAATACCTGGGAACCGACGGCGATGCAGACCACCCCTACGCGTCGCCACTACGTGCCTCCGACATGTCCGGACTGCCGCCCGCGCACATCGTCACCGCAGAGTTCGATCCGTTGCGGGACGAGGGCGAGGAATACGGCGTCCGACTCCAGGAGGCCGGCGTACACGCCGACGTGATCCGCTACGACGGCCAGTTCCATGGCTTCTTCAGCATGGCCGATAGCCTGTCCGACGCGAAAGAAGCTGCCACCGCAGCCTTTTCCGCACTCCGCCGAGCCCTGGAAGCACACCGATGACAGTAGAACGCCTCGGCACGATCTTTCCCGCCGATAATCTGACCGCCGCGATCGACCTGCTCACCGCCGTGTTCGGCACCAAGGCCACCTTTGTCGACAGCGACCGCTGGGCGCAGTTCGACATCGGCCCGGCCCGAGTCATGCTCGCGGGCACCGACCGCGAAGGCGACACTCCGTCCTTGTCGGCCAAGGTCGACGACCTGGATGCCACCCTTGCCAGGCTGCGCGCCGCCGGGTTCGCCGCTGCCGACCCGGTCACCGGACCCCATGAACGCCGTACCTCGGTCCGCCCGACGCCCGATTCCCCGTGGGCGATCGTCCTCTACGAGCCGCTACCCGCCGCCCAGCACACGCCGTAACGACCTCCCGTGGTGGTCGGTGAGTGGCACATCGCTGCGGCGTTCCCGCGCGGACCTCGCGATGGTGTGCCATTCGCCGGCATGGCAGCTCGGGTGGAGGCCGCAGTCACCCGCCGGGAGAGGGCGGACCGGTGCAGGCAGGCGAAGCGGTCATGGCTTCGAAGGGGTGGTGCGAAGACCGTTGAGGAGGAGGTCCAGGAGGCGGTCTGCTCGCTCCGCCGGGTTCGGTGTGTCCTGGGCCGCCCAGGCGATCGCGCCGATCATGCGCAGTACGTCGTAGTTCTGGGCGGATGGGGCGATGGTTTCTGCCTGCTTGGCCCGATCCAGCAGGGCTGACCCGACGGCGAATGTCTCTGCATGCCAAGCGGACACCAGCTCGACACCACCGTCGATCGCGGAATTCATGATGGCGGCGGAGAGGCCACGGAAGGTGAGTGCGTGGTCGATCGCGGCGCGCAGCCAAGTGGTCAGGGCTGCGACGGTGTCCGGCTCCGCCGTCAGGCGGTGGCCGAGCTGGGCGAGCTCGGTGACGCGTTCGCCGAGTACGGCTTCGATGAGGTCGAGGCGGGTGGGGAAGTGACGGTAGAGGGTTCCGCTCGCGACGCCTGCGCGGCGGGCGATGTCGTCGAGGGAGGCGTCGGCACCGTGTTCGGCGAAGGCGATTCGAGCCTGGTCGAGCAGTCGTTCGTAGTTTCGCCGCGCGTCGGCGCGCATCGGCCGTGTTGTGCCGGACGGTGTTTCGCGCATTCCCAACCTCGCCCTCTTGCTAACCGGGGACACAGTCCGCTACTGTGCCAAATAACCGGACTATGCCTCATCTTATGGTACGAGTGGGGCGGCAGGAGGTCGTCATGACGCTGTCGGCGGCGGACAGAATCGAGATCACAGATTTGATCGCGCGGCACGGTCACCTCATGGATGCCGGGGAACTCGATCGAATGGATGAGCTCTTCACGGACGGAATCATCTATGAGCTGAGCGATTTCGGTCTCGGCGAACTGCGCGGGATTCCAGCCTTGCGCGACGCCGCGATCGCCCTCGGCGCAGGGAATCCGGTGGGGCATCACATCACCAACATCATCATCGCCGACGCAGACGGTGATTCGGTGCGGGTGCAATCCAAGGGCATCGGCATCCACGCGGACGGAACCTGTCGCAGCGTCGTATACGACGACATGGTCGTCCGTGCGGCCGTCGGCTGGCGAATCTCGTATCGGAAGGTGAGCGCGCGGCGGGCAGCGCTCGGGGCCTGAGCGACATCACGCCACGGCCGGAGGACTGCACCGACACAACATCGTCGGCAATACATCATTCCGGCGCATGTTCGGCCGAGGGAATTCTCCGGTATTGCTGGAGCCGGCCTCGCCACCGACCCTGCAGCACACAATCTGGTGGCGAGCCGTGATTTGCCGATCCCGGATTTCATTAACCGCATACAGACGGCCTTGCGTTGATAGTGTCGCGCCATGTCGGAGAGGCGGGGCGCTGATCTAGGTACGGCGCTGCCGAAAGATAGCGGTGGGGGCGCCGACGACGAAGCACGCGGCGATCGGCGACTCCCGGATACGGATCCGGTCGGCGATCAGCCACCCAAGATCGAGGTCGACGATGAAGAGCGCCCGGCACGGGTACTGACCGGCCTGCCCGAACAGTTGGTGGCGACAGTTGCGTTCGCGGTGGCGATCCTGGTGCTGTGGCAGGTGTTTCGGCCGTTGCCGCAGGGCAGCCAGTACTACCTGGTGGTATTCCTGAGCGGGACGCTCCCGTTGGTGTTCATCGCCTATCGGTCCGGAGTGCGCAGGCTGGATCGGGGCGAGGGGCCGGGGGCTCTCGACTGGATATTGGCCGCGGTGACGCTGGTGGTGTGCCTGTATCCGTTGTTACCGATGACGATCGGGTCGGGTGGCGGCGGGTACAACGCCTTCCTCGATCGACAGGGACAGTTCGATCCTGTCGATGTCGGGATGGGCTCGGTGCTGCTCGTCCTGGTGCTGGAGGCCTGCCGGCGCACGACCGGGTGGGTGCTGCCGGTGGTGTGTCTGGTGTTCGTGGGGTACGGCTACTACGGTGGATTGCTCCCACAGCACTGGACAATTGCGCACGCGGGGTTGGATTTCGGGCAGATCATCGACGCGTTGTACAACTCCGGCAGCGGGTTCTACGGCACGCCGTTGGATGTCGCGGCCACCTACATCGTGCTGTTCACCCTCTATGGCGCGGTGCTCGAATTCTCCGGCGCCGCACAGTTCTTCGTCGACCTGTCGGTGGCCGCATTCCGCCGCTCGGGCGGCGCGGCCGGCCGGACCACTGTCGCGTCGGGTTTCCTGCTCGGCACGGTTTCGGGCTCCGGCACCGCGACGGCGGTGACCGTCGGTGCGGTCACCTGGCCGATTCTGCGGCGGGCGGGCTATCCGCCGGAACAGGCCGGCGGCATGCTGGCTGCGGCCGGTGTCGGTGCGATCCTCTCGCCGCCCACGCTCGGTGTCGCCGCGTTCATCGTCGCCGAATATCTCGACGTCTCCTATGTGACGGTGCTCGGCTGGGCGATGATCCCAACGGTGCTGTACTACCTGGGAATTCTGCTCGCCGTCGAGATCGACGCGCGCAGATTGGGTACCAGACCGGTGGAGATCGGCGGCGCGTCCGTGTGGCGGTTGCTCGCGCGATTCGGCTACCACTTCCTGTCCTTGATCGCGATCGTGGTGCTGCTGCTGATTGGGGTGAGCGCGACACGAGCCGTCGTCTACGCCACCGCGCTGGCTTTCGTGCTCGCATTCCTCGATTCGCGCACCCGCGCGCGGGCGAGTTCACCGCGCAAGGTGTTCGAGGCCCTCGGCAGCGGAGTGCGCTCGGCGCTGCCAGTGGTGGCGGTGTGCACGTCGGCCGGTGTCATCACGGCGATGACCACGAAGACCGGGCTCGGCGCACAGTTGGCGTCCCTGCTGGTACGTGCGGCGCGGACGGTGTCGGACAACCACACGGTGGTGCTGGCGTGCACGGTCGTGCTCGCGGCCATCGCGCTGGCCGTACTGGGCTTGGCGGTGCCGGTGACGGCGTCGTTCATCATCGGCTGGGCGATCATCGGGCCTGCGCTGCTTGCACTGGACGTTCCCGCCCCGGCCGCCGCGATGTTCGTCTTCTACTACTCGGTGCTCTCCGAGGTGACGCCGCCGACCGCGCTTGCGGCGGTGGGCGCGGCGGCGATCACCGGTGCGCGCACCGTCCCGACTATGTGGCAGGCGCTGAAATATGCGTTGCCCGCATTCCTGGTGCCGATCGTGTTCGTGCTCAGCGGTCCCGGTGAATATCTGCTCGGCCGCGGGCCGGTGCTCGGCGTGCTGTGGACGACGGCGGCCGCCTGCGTCGGTGTCGCGGCGTTGGCGGCGGCGACCGGGGGCTGGATTCTCGGAGTCGGTCCCGCGCGACCGCTTGCGCGGGTGTTCGCCGCGGTGGGCGGGCTGGCGCTGTTGTACCTGGAGCCCGGCGCGCTCGTCGTCGGGGTAGCCGCGCTGACTGTGGCGGTCGGGATCACTCTGGTCTCTCGAAGGAGGACGACATGAGAAGAGTCGCAATAGCTTTCGCCGTCGCGGTGGTGGCGGCCGGCGTGCTCGCCGGATGCGGTGGACGGCGCGACGCGCCACAGACCGATGCAGGTGGCGCGGTCACCTGTGAGGTGAAGCAGGAGACTCGCGTCGGGATCGCGACCGGCAACGCGACCGGCGTCTACTTCGCGCTGGGCAATGCCTACGCCGAACAGATTTCGCAGGCCACCGGTGGCAAGGTGAAGGCGACTGCCGCGGAGACCGGTGCGTCGGTGCAGAACATCCAGCAGTTGGTCGCAGGCACCTATCAGGTGGCGTTCGCGCTGGCCGACACCGCAGCCGACGCAGTGCTCGGCGCCGCGAGTTTCGAAGGGAAACGGCAACCTGTACAGGCACTTTCGCGGCTGTATCCCAACTACACGCAGGTGATCGTCCGCACCGGGGCCGGCATCGGCTCGCTCGCCGACCTCCGCGGCAAGCGGGTCTCCACCGGATCGCCCAAGTCCGGCACCGAGGTGATCGCCCAACGAGTACTGCAGGCCGCCGGGCTCAACCCCGACCGCGACATCTCGGCTCAGCGCCTCGACCTCACCAAGACGGTGGACGGTATGAAAGACGGCTCGATCGACGCGATGTTCTTCTCCGGCGGGCTGCCGACCCCCGGTATCACCGACCTGTTCACCTCGGCCAAGGACAAGGTGCGCTTCCTCGACATCGCCGATCTCGCGGGCAGCATGCGCACCGCCAACCCCGTCTACGAAGAGGGCGTCATTCCGGCCGCCACCTATGGTCTGCCCGCGGACGTGAAAACCATCGTCGTCCCGAATGTTCTTCTGGTCCGCAACGACCTCGACGCGGATCTCGCCTGCGTTCTGACCAAAACCCTGTTCGACCGCAAAACCCAACTGGAACAGGCAAACTCGGCCGCCAAGGGCATCAATCGCGATGCCGCACCATTGACCGCTCCCGTCACCCTGCACCGAGGCGCCGCCGAAGCACTGACCAACTGACCCGCGGGCGATCGGCTGGAATCGGCGGTCGCTACCGCTCTTTCGGCAGCGCCGCACTCGCGGCCCGGTGGCCGCGCCCGTCCTTCAGTTCGCGGATGCCGATGAGTATCGGGAAGACGGCGAGCGTAATCATCACCGCACCGACTAGTGCACCGATGGTCGGGCCGACGAAGCGCTGAGCGGACGATGCGGCGTCGGCGCCCGTGAGCATCGTTTCCGCCGCTATTGCGATAACCGTCACGCCGGGCACTAGGAACAGGAGCCCGCACAGGAACCAGAGCGCGGCCGCGGCAAGGGGTTTGACAGCTCGAGGGCGCGCGGAAGTTTCGGGCCTCGATGCCTCGTCGCCGCGCAGTCGGGCAGACCTCGCCCGGGTTTCTCGCGGTGGATTCGAGGTCGAATCGTTGTCGGGCGACGCGGGCAGTGTCACCGCGGTGTCTGCCGGTTTCCGGACGGCGGGCTCGCCGATCTGCGTCGAAGGCTGATCGGTCGTGGCCGCGCGCAGCATGGCGCGTGCCCGGTCGATGGTCGGTCGGTCGCGGGGGTCGCGGGCCAGTAGTGCCGTGATCGCCGACGCTAAAGGCTCGTCGCAGTCGGGGGCCGGTGGGTCTTGGTAGATGATGGCCTGCAATGTCTGTGCGGTGGACTCGCGCTCGAACGGACTGCTGCCGGTCGCGGCACGGTACAGCGTGGCACCCAGCGCCCAGTAATCGACGGCGGGAGTGATGGGACCGGGCCCGAACCGCTCGGGTGCCATGTAGGAGACGGTGCCCAACGCGCCCCATCGGGTGAGCCGGGGATCGGTGGCGGCGCGTGCGATGCCGAAGTCGAGGAGTTTGACCTGGCCGCTCGGCAATACCAAGACGTTCCCAGGTTTGACGTCCCGGTGCACGACATCCAGCGCATGCGCTGCCGCCAGCGCGTCGAGCAACTGCAACCCGATCTCGGCGACCTCGCGACTCGGCCTCTTCCCGTACACCCTGATCAACCGGTCCAGCGTCGGTGCGGCCACCAACTCCATGATCAGATAGACCGCGTCGTCGTCCTGGCCTGCGGGAATCACATCGTAGAGCGCGACGACGCCCGGATGACTTATCCGCCCCACATTGCGCGCCTCGGCCAGCGCCCTGGCCATGAACACCTCGCGGTCCTCCCTGAGCTCATCGGACGGGGCCCTGATTTCCTTGACCGCCACCTGCCGGCCGATCACCTCGTCGGTCGCGGACCACACCACCCCCATGCCGCCGCGTCCGAGTACCTTCGCGAGTCGGTACCGGCCTGCTACCAGCCGATCCGAAGACATCTCTTGTGACATGCGAATCCCCACAACCACAGTTGATAGCGCACCGCGCCCCACGGTTGGCCATGCGGCAACTACGCCCATCGTACGCACGGGTCAGCAGCTCAGGGGCCCCGCTTCGTCGCTACCGGGAGGTCATGACGGCCGTCAGCGAGCGGGCGGCGTCGAGGGTCGCGCAGATGTACTCGTCGCGTTCAAGCTTGGTGGTCGCCGCGCGTAGCGGGCCGAGTTGAACTTCGTAGGCTGCGGTGCCCACGGCGTCGAAGACCGGGGCGGCCAGGTAGCTCAGGGGCAGCGTGGTGTCGGCATCGAGCTCGTGTTTGCTGTAGGGGCGGGAGGTGAGGGCAGCCAGCTGGCGGAGTATGCGGGTGCGCAGCTGTGGCTGCAGCAGTTCGGGTCCCATCGCGCCGAGGAGATCGGCGAGCAAGTCGACCATGCCCGCATCATCGGCGAGGGGACGGAAGACAGCGACACCACGCTCGCGGACCAGGGCGAGCAAGGTGCTTGCGGTGCGGCGCTCGGCATCGGGGGCGGCGGCGAGCCAGGTGTTCTGTTCGGCGGCCGCGCGCCACGGCATCACGCTGGCGCCCGCCGGGAATTGCAGTGGGATGCGGTGTCCGACAGGGATTCCGGGGACCACTCGGTCGGGGCCGTGCCGGACGTCGAGGACGGTGAGGCGGTCGGGTTCGATGCGGCTGAGGGTGGCGCCGGATCCGGTGCGCACGGTGAGGGCGGTAAGGATTTCGCCGACGCCATTGGGGAGTGTGGAGCTGCCGAGACCGGTCAGTGCAGGGCCGATGGCATAGCCGCGGTTCGGGTCGCGCACCACCCAGCCCGCCGAATCCAGTTCGGCCAGAATCGCGGTCGCGGTGGCGCGGGCGATATCGAGGTGGTCGGCGATGCCCGCGACGCTCATCGGGTCGGGTGCGGCCGCGAGCAGTGACACGACCTCGACGACCCGGCGGGTCGGTGGCGACGGTGACCGGTCGGGCATGGGCGTACCTCTTGTTCGGCGCGGCGGAACGACTTACGATGTCGAATATTAGTATACAAACGTGTCGAATATTCGACACCTGCTGCGAGGGATGGAGTGCTGGATGATTCTGGATCGATTCCGAATCGACGGGCAGGTCGCCGTTGTCACGGGTGCGGGTCGCGGCTTGGGCGCGGCGATCGCCGTTGCCTTCGCCGAGGCAGGGGCCGATGTCGTCATCGCCGCACGCACCGAAAGTCAGCTGGACGAGGTGGCCGAGAAGGTGGCTGCGGCCGGACGGCAGGCGCATGTGGTGCCCGCCGATCTGAGCGATATCGAGGCGACGGCGGGGCTCGCCGCTGCCGCGGTGGATCGGTTCGGGCGGCTGGACATCGTGGTCAACAATGTGGGTGGCGCGTTGCCGTGCACGCTGTTGGACACGACGCCCGAGGCGCTGGTCGAGGCCTTCAATTTCAATGTCACCAACGCCCACGCGTTGGTGCGGGCCGCGGTGCCGCGAATCCTCGAAACCGCCGGTGGCGGTTCGATTCTCAACATCACCTCGACAATGGGTCGACTGCCTGGCCGGGCGTTCGCCGCCTACGGCACGGCCAAAGCGGCACTTGCGCACTACACCAGGCTGGCCGCGCTCGATCTGAATCCGCGCATTCGGGTGAATGCCATCGCGCCCGGTTCGATCCTGACCTCGGCGCTGGAAATCGTCGCCGGCAACGAGGCCATGCGCACCGAGCTGGAATCGAAGACGCCGCTGCACGCCATCGGCGATCCCGAGGACATCGCAGCCGCCGCGCTGTACCTGGTCTCGCCCGCGGGCAAGTACGTCACCGGCAAGATCCTCGAACCCGATGGCGGCCTGATCGCGCCGAACCTCGACCTACCGATTCCGGATCTGTGACATGACGTATTCCGTAGTGCAGTGGGGCACAGGCAATGTCGGCAAACATGCGCTCGCCGGCATTATCGCCAACCCCGATCTCGAATTGACAGGCGTGTGGGTTTCGGGGCCGTCGAAAGACGGAAAAGACGCGGGAACCCTTGCCGGGCTCGACCATTCGGTGGGGGTGGCCGCCACGACGGACGGCGAGGCGATCCTCGCCGCCGCACCCGACTGCGTCGTCTACTGCTCCATGACCGACAACCGCCTGTTCGATGCGGTGCAGGATTTGCAGCGGCTCTTGCGTGCGGGCATCAACGTGGTCGCCTGCGCGCCGGTGTTCTTCCAGTACCCGTACGGCGTGCTGCCCGATGAATTGTTGAAGCCGGTGCAAGATGCTGCGGCCGAGGGCAATTCGTCACTGTGGGTGAACGGCATCGACCCCGGCTTCGCCAATGACCTACTGCCGCTCGCGCTCGCGGGCACCTGTCTGCGTATCGATCAACTGCGGTGCCTGGAAATCGTCGACTACGCCAGTTACGACAACCGTGAGGTGATGTTCGACATCATGGGCTTCGGCAAGCCCCTCGACGACATCCCGTTGTTGTTGCAGCCCGGAGTCCTCTCGCTCGCCTGGGGTGGCACGGTGCGCCAGCTCGCCGCGGGAATCGGGGTCACCCTCGACTCCGTCACCGAGACCTATGACCGAATCCCCGCACCGGAAGCGTTCGACATCGCCACCGGCCACATCGCCGAAGGAACCGCTGCCGCATTGCGTTTCGAGGTCCGCGGCATGGTCGGCGACCAGCCCGTCACCGTCCTCGAACACGTCACCCGCCTACGCCCCGACCTGTGCCCCGACTGGCCGCAACCAGCACATCCGGAAGGCTCCTACCGCGTCGAAATCGCCGGTGACCCGAGCTACGCGATGGACCTCGTCACCTCGAGCCCGCACGGCGATCACAACCACGCCACCCTCTTGGCCACCGCCATGCGCATCGTCAACGCAGTCCCCGCCGTCGTCCGAGCACCCCCGGGCATCCTCACGGCCCTTGACCTCCCGCTGATAACCACCCCCGCCGCCCACTGACATCTGCTGTCCGCCCCCGCGTTCGGCGTGTGAGTGGCACTTCGTAGGGATCGCACCGGCGTATCGCCTCCCACCAAGTGCCACTCGTCGTACAGCAATGCCCATCGCGCCCGGACCCGTATCCGAAGGGCTGGCACGCAATGGTGGACGCACGCATCCGGATGGGTGGCCGCGAACTGCGACCGCGCTAGTGGTGGCGGGCTACTTTTTGGGGAGGGCGTCGAGGGTGCGGTCGACGTCGGTGGTGCTGTTGTAGAGGTGGAAGGCGAAGCGAAGACCGCCGCCGCGGACCGAGGCGACGATGTCGGCTTGTTCGAGGTATGCGGCCGCGTCGCCTGCGCCGGGCACCGAAACGATGGCAGAGGGGCCGGGGACGGGCTCATAGCCGAGTTCGGTGAGACCTGTTCGGAAGCGGTCGGCAAGGTCGAGATTGTGCGCCCCGATCTTGTCCACCGTCAGTTCCTCGATCAGCTGGATGCCCGCCGAGGCGGCGATCGCACCGAACCAGTCCGGTGTCGCGTCGAAGCGCCGGGTTGTGGTGGCGAGTGCGATCGGGTCGTACAACTCGGCCCATGCGTCCGCCGCGGCGTACCAGCTGGGACCGACGGGGCGTATGTCCGCCGTCGTCTCGGGTGTCGCGGCGAAGAACGCGATGCTGCGGGCGCCGATCAGCCATTTGAACGCCGCGCACACCCAGTAGTCCGCGTCGGCGAAGCGCAGCGGAAGCCAACTCGCGGCCTGGGTGGCGTCCACCAGCAGGCGGGCGTTGTGCGCCTGGGTGGCCGCGTGCAATATCGACAGGTCGGTGATCCGGCCGTCCTTCGACTGGACGACGCTGACCGCGACCAATGCGGTCTCCGGCCGCACTTCCTCGGCCAGCCGCTCCAGCGGCACGAAGCGCACCGACAGGTCACCGCGGTGCACGAAAGGCATGGACACGGAGGAGAATTCGCCCTCGGCCAGCAACACCTCCGAGCCTGGTGGCAGTGCCACAGCTATCGGTGCGATGAGCCCTGCGACACCACTGCCGAACGCGATGTCAGCAACCGTTGCACCCTCTAGCAGTCGCGCGAACGCGGCCCGCAACTTGGAGACGACATCGTCGTGCGCCATCGGACCGCCACGTCCTGCCGCCCACTGGGTGTTGGCATCTCGCAGGGCGGACAAAGCCCTGGCGGACGGCAACCCGAAGGAGGCGGTGTTGAGATAGGTGGTTTCAGGACTGAACTCATCAGGCGCCAGCGAAGTCATATGCGCAGCATCCGCCCGTATCCGGCCCGCGTCCAGCGCCAGCGGTCCGATAGTGGACCGATTTCGCGGACATTAAACCGCGGTAGGCCGATGGGGCAGTGCCGCGGCGTCGGAATCAGGATGGATGTCGTCGTTCCAGAGTCGCTTTCATGACCTGACCGCCGCGCTCGATACGGAGGCGGACCTGTTCGGCGGCGTCGTGAGGCAACACATCGGTGGTCCAGACGAGTCGGGTGGTGTCACCGGGCTCGGCGAAGACCTGGAACGAGGCGTGGTGGTGGGTGAGGGGCAGGCGGAAGCCGTCGATCGCCGAGTAGGCCAGCCTGCGAGTTTCGTCGTCGATGGTGACGATCAGCTCGCGAATGACGGCGCCGCCGGGCATGGTCAGTAATCGGGTGTCGCCGTCGATGCGGGTGTCGAGCACGTATTCGGGGAGCAGGCGTTCGTGCACGGCGCCTACGTCGCGCACCGCCTCCCACACCTCGCCCGCGCTGACCTCGATGAGAATTTCCTGCGTGATGGTGGCCATAGCGGGTCCACCGTATCGCGTCGGGCGGGTTACTTCGGGGTCGGCGTTGCCCACATGTTCGACAACAGTTGGTAGCTGGGGGTGTCGGAGAGGGCTTGCATTGATTCGTAGATGCGTTGGTAGCCCGTGGCGGCGATGCGCCATCGGCCGTCGGGATCGAGGCGGTAGCTGTCGGTGTAGTAGCCGGCGCCGCGGATCAGCACGCCGTATTCGGTGGCGATTACGGTGTCCTCGAAAGCCCATGAGCCCGTGGCGGTCTCATCGGTGACGGTGATTTCGGGATGATTGGCGATGTGGGTGGTGACCACTGCGGGACCGAGATTCTCACGCATGAAGGCGGTGACGGCGTCGCGGCCGTCCAGGGTGAGCGGCTCGCCGAGGGCATGGGTGCCATAGCGGCCCGCGACGTCGACGGTGAGTGTGTCGGCGAACTCGTCCCATCGTTTGAGATCCAGCGTCCGAAAGTAGCGATACTTCAGCTGGCGGATTGCTTCTATGGCGGCGAGATCCATTGGTCCAGCCTGGCACGAGCGCGGTGCCGAGACAATAACCTGTTCTATATTTTCGGGTGCGGCAGCGCCGCTGATGCTGGAGGCCATCCGGGTACTCGAACCCCGGTGGGGCCGCGCGAAAGCTCGATTCACGCACAGAGTTCCGGCGGAGGTGTCCGATCGAGGCGGATCGGGTATTCGAGTGCTTGACGTGGTCGTCGGTACGCACGACTGCGTCCGCAGTATTGTGCGTTCCGACATGACCAGGAGTCCGCCATGACTGAAGGTCCTGCTGCCCCAGCTCCGCCTCCCGAGCCTTCGATCGACCAAGAGGTTGCGTTGCAAACCGCCGCGCACCGGTTGGCCAGGGAATTCGATGGCGTCGGTGACGACGCCATCAACCAGTGCCTGCGCTCGGCCTATAGACACGTCGCAGGCCACGCCACCGTCGACAACTTTCTGCCCCTGCTCGCCGAGCGCTACACCCGCGAGTGGCTGCACGCCATGACCGACGAGGTCTCCTCGGCCCGGCCGACGCCTGTCGTTCACAGATCCGGGCGGACCAGGATCTGAATGTGGTCGTCCGGGTGACGCAGCGCCTCGATAGCGCCTGCCACTCCGGACAGGCCGACCTGGTCGGTGATGAGCGAGGACGCGTCCACGGTGCCGTCGGCGATGCGGCCGAGCGTCTTCGCGTACTCCTCGTGCGGGTAGACCATGCACATCTGCAGTGAGATGTCCTTGTAGATGCCGACGATCGGGCGGATGACGTCGTCGGTCATCACCGCGCCGACCTGCAGGATGGTCGTTTGGCGTGGCGCTTTGTACAGCAGCTCGTTGAGCAGGCCCGGCACCGCTGCGCACACCCAGATGTGTAGCAGCTGGCCGGGCGCGGCCGCTTCGCGCCACACCTCGATCGGGTCCTCGACGGCGGGATCGACCACGCGATGCGCGCCGAGCCGTAATGCGGTGTCGCGGCGCAGCTTCGACGGATCGGACGCGATGATCGGTGCGACACCGCGTTCGGCGAGCGCCGCGACGGCACCCAAACCGACAGGACCGCAACCGATGACGATGCCGGTGCCGTCGGGCCCGATGCCGGTGCGCGCGACATTGCCGAAGCCGACCGCCAGCGGCTCGGTCAGTGCCGCGACATGCGGTGGCACATGATCGGGAATCGGTTCCAGCGCCATGGCCTGCAACACCATTCGTTCCCCGTAGCCGCCGGGGAAGTCATTGGAGAAGCCGACACCGTGGATCTGACCGATGTGGTCGATGGCCCACGGCAGCGCGACCACCAGCTGTCCCTCGGTGTGCGGGGTGTCCGGTCCGGCCGAGATGACCCGGGCGGCGATCTCGTGGCCCATCACGACGTCGCGCGAGGGGTCGAACTCGAAAGTGGGCACGCCGCTGTCGCGGGAGGCCTGCAGGAACTCGTCGGTGTAGTCGAGTGCTTGTTTGTCGGAACCGCAGATGCCGCAAGCCACCGTCTCGACGAGGACCTGTCCCGGGCCCGGGACGGGCTCGGGGACCTCATCGACCACAAGACTGCGGCCCCGCATTACTACTGCACGCATCGGTGTGCTCCCGGTGTCGAGGTGGTGTTCACTTCGCTTCCTCCGTGCCGAGTGCCGCGGCCAATGCCTGTCCGTGCTTGTCGAAAGCGCTCTGGATGCCCGCGGTGAGGCCGCCGATCATGCGCTCGCTGTTGGCATGCGCCCATTCCAGCGAGGCGACCCGGTTCCGATTGGCCCGTGTGAAGTGTGGGATCACCTGCTCGGCAAACAGCCGCGCCGAGCGTTGCGTGGCGTCCCAATCGGCGACATTCAGGCCGAGCAGCAGGAAGGTGCCGAAGCCGCCGGACTGTTCGGCGAGCTTCTCGATGGTGGCGATGGCGTCGTCGGGGGTACCGATGGTGGCGCGCCCGAAGGCCGGGAAGCCCTCTCCGGTCCACTGCTCGACGGCGGCGCGGGCCGAGGAGTTCCACGGCGCGCTCATGCCGCTGAGCTTCTCGATGTAGTCGACGAGATGTCCGACGCCCCACTCGGCCTCGCGCGTCGCCTGTTCCCTGGTCGCGGCGATATGCATCGGCGCGACCAGACGCCATCGCGAGCGATCGAGCACGTGGCCGTTATCGGCCATGGTCTTCTCGTAGACCTTCCAATTGGGCAGCAGCGCCTCGTAACCGCTGGGATCGGAGGCGGCCAGCGAGAGCAGCCCGGCGCCGTGCCGGCCGGCCAGCACCGCGCCTGACGGCGAAATGGTCGAGGCGACAGCCATTTCCAGGCCGTCCTGCTGGTAGGGCAGCAGTTGCAGGCGCGCTTCGTTCAGGTGATACCAGTCGCTCTCGGCGGTCACCGTCTCCCCGCGCAGCAGGCGCACCAGCACATCCATGGATTCGTGCATCATGTCGCGCTGGCGTACCGGATCGATGCCCATCATGGCGGCGTCGGTGGCCAGTTGGCCGGGGCCGACACCCATCATGGTCCGGCCCATGGTCAGGTGATCGAGCAAGCAGAGCCGGTCGGCGAGCATCATCGGCTGGTGATAGGGCAGCGAATTCACGCCGGTGCCGAGGCGAATGCGCTGGGTGCGTTGCGCGGCCGCGGCAAGAAAGACCTCGGGTGCGGCGACGATTTCCAGTCCGGCCGAATGGTGTTCGCCGATCCAGGCCTCGCTGTAGCCGAGTTGATCGGCCAGCTCCACCAAGGCGAGATCGCGGTGGATCTGTAGGGTCGGGTTGCCGGTGAGCGGATGGTAGGGGGCGATGAAGAATCCGAACCTGGTGGGGCCGAACTGGTTGTCGCTCAATTCAATTGTCCTTACCTGGTGGGGACCCG
The DNA here is from genome assembly GCF_045208035.1 of Nocardia sp. NBC_01009. Taxonomy (NCBI): domain Bacteria; kingdom Bacillati; phylum Actinomycetota; class Actinomycetes; order Mycobacteriales; family Nocardiaceae; genus Nocardia; species Nocardia sp. NBC_01009. Next base: position 4,714,362 of record NZ_CP108695.1, read on the forward strand.
GAGCCTCAGCTCCGGTCCCAGTCGTGACCCCAGTAGCTGTCCGCGGTCATTTCTTCTGCCGTGTAGGTGGTTTCGTCCACCAGCACGCCTTCGGTGCCGAACTCGAGATCCCAGCCGCCCGGAGTTCGGACGTAGAAAGAGATCATCTTGTCGTTGGTGTGCCTGCCGAGCGTCGAGGACAGGTGGTAGCCGGCCTTGTTGACACGGTCGAGGGCGCGTCCGACGTCATCGAGGCGGTCCACCTCGACCATGATGTGAACCAGACCGGAGCCTTCCTTGCCGCCGGACGGGATCAGGGCCAGGCTGTGATGGCGCTGGTTGACGCCGAGGAAGCGGATGCGCACCGGCCCGTACTCCGGTGGCGTCGGCAGGCGGAACGCACCGCGTGGCAGGAAGCCGAGTACGTCGGTGTAGAAACGGAAAGCGACATCCAGGTCGGGGACCGGCAGCACCGCGTGACCGAGGCCGAGGCCCTCGGTGACGAACCGGTTGCCGTGCTTGCCGACGACGGGGCTGTGGTCGAGGACGGGGCCGTGGAACACCTCGACGGTGGTGCCGGACGGATCGACGAAGCTGATCGCCTCTTCGACACTGCGTGCGTCCGCTTCCGCCACCGTCAGCGTGTTCACCGCGATGCCGGCCTTCTCCACGGCTTCCCGCGCTGTGGCCAGCGCACGGTGGTCGCGGACCTCCCAGCCGATGGCGAGCACCTTGTCGGTGTCACCGGGCACCAGCACCAGGCGCGCGACGTGCTCGTCCACGCGCAGATAGATCGCGTCGGGGTCGGGACCCGATCCCTCGGCGAAGCCGATCACGTCGAAGGCGAAGGTGCGCCAGGCATCCGGGTCGGCGACCGCGACCTTCACGTATCCGAGCGAGCTGATGGCAGTCATGGGGTCGTTCTCCTCATTCATAGGTGATCCGGACCGAGTCGGTGACCGGCACCGCCTGGCAGGCCAGCACGTAGCCCTCGGCCAGGTCTTGTTGTTCCAGTACGTCGTTGCGTAGCAGCTTCACTTCGCCGTCGACGACCCGGCAGACACAGGCGCTGCAGGCGCCCTCGCGGCAGGAGTAAGGAGCTGCCACACCGCGCGAGAGCAGCACGTCGAGCAGCACGCTGCTGCGCGGCCATGCGAATTCGTTTGTTTCGCCGTCGAACTCGACCTCGACAGTGGCGGAGTCCGCGGTGTCGGGCACTTCGATCGGAGCCTGCGTGAAGGGATCGCCCGACAGCGAGACGAACTTCTCGACGTGCACCCGGTCCCGGTCGACGCCGAGATCGCGGGCGGCGGCGACCACCGCGTCCATGAAAGCGCCCGGGCCGCACACGAAGATCTCCCGGTCCGACCACGGCGCGATGAGGTCGGTCAGGTAGCGCGCCGCCGGCAAGCCCTGCACCGACTCCAGCCAATGCAGCACCACAAGGCGCTGCGGATAGGCGGCGGTGAGGGCGCGCAGTTCGTCGGCGAAGATCACCGACTCCTCGTCACGATTGGCATAGATCAGCGTGCAGCACCCATTGCCCTGTGCCAGTGCGGATTTCAGGATGGACAGCACAGGGGTTATGCCGCTGCCCGCTGCAAACAGCAACAGATCGGCGTCCAGCGATTCGGGGGTGAATACGCCCGCAGGAGGCAGACTGTCGATGCTCATGCCCGCAGTGGCGTTGTCGCACAACCAGTTCGACCCGTACCCGTCGACGGTTCTCTTGACGGTGACCTTCAGCGGCCCGTCCTCGTGCGGCGCGCTGGACAGCGAATACGAGCGAGCCACCGAGCCCGTTCGGTCACTGGGGATGCGCAAGGTCAGGAACTGGCCGGGTCGGTAGGGCAGCGGCACCCCGGATTCGGCGACCAGCTCCAGCGACATCGCATCGGGCGTTTCCGCGACGACGCGGACCACGCGCAATGCCACCGCGACACCGGGATTCACAGCAGGTCCCGATCTCGGGTGCTCAGACCGACTGCGCCCGCAGTGACGGCGTTCTCGATGCACGCGCGCAGCGCGGTGCAGCCACGCACCGGGCCGCCGCCGTTGTCGGCGAGTTCCGTGCAATGCCTCGCGGCGGCCGCGCTCCACTGCACGCTGGTGTGCGCGGGGCTGAATTTGACTACCTGGACCCGGATTCCACAGGTCTGGCAGGTGACGGAGTCCATGGCCGTGCCGTTCAGACGCCGCGCTTGGCGGCCAGGTTCTCGGCGACCTCCGCCTCCCACGCAGAAACCGCGCGGGTGGTGTCGACCTCGAACTCGAAGCGATCGGTCATCTTGTCCTCGACCTCGGCGGCGTCCCGGTAGAACTGCTCATACCAGCGCCGTAGCTGGTAAACCGGCCCGTCCTCCTCGCACAACAGCGGATTGTCGATGCGGGTCTTGCGCTTCCAGATCGCGACATCCTGTTCGAAGCCGCGACCGAGCCCGTTCGCGAAACGCACCGCCATCGCGTCGGCATCCTCCGGCGAGAGGCCGGGCAGCTTCTTGACGATCGCGCCGTACTGCAGCACGAACTTGGTGGGCGACACCGGGTAGTGGCAGTTGATGAGCACCGATTCGACGGTCTGGCCGTTCGACTCGTTGACCAGGTGGTCGATCATGTAGGACGGCCCGTAATAGTGCGCCTCGGATTGCAGCACGTTCTTGCCACCCGCCTCTTTGGCGATCTCGCCCTGCACGTCTTCACGGCCGATGGAGGTCATGTACTGACTGGCGATGTGCCCTTCGAAGACATTCTTGAAGTAGGTGGGGAAGGCGAAGTGCACGTAGAAGAAGTGCGCCATGTCGACCACGTTGTCGATCACCTCGCGGCAGTTCGCGCCATCGATGACGATCTCGTTCCAGGTCCAGTCGCTCCACTCGTCGCTGAACGCACCGTCGATGCGGGGGATGGTGACGTCCTCGGGCGGCGGGTTGCCCTCGGGGTCGTTCCACACGAACAGCTGCTTGTTCTGCTCGAGTGTCACCCAGGACTTGGTGCGGGCCAGCGGCGGCACCCGGCGGCCGTAAGGAATTGCGGCGCATCGCCCGTTGCCCTTCCAGCGCCAGTCGTGGAACGGACATGCGAGGGTATCGCCCTTGATGGTGCCGTCGCCGAGGTTGCCGCCCATGTGCCTGCAGTACGCGTCGAGCACGCTGAGGGTGCCGTCGGTAGCCGCGAAGACCACGAGTTCGGTGCCGAACGCGGTGATGGTGTGCGGCTTTCCGTCGCGGAAGCGATCGGCGATGCCGAGGCAGTGCCAGCCGCGTGCGTAACGGGCGGGTGGTGCTCCGGTATCGATCACGCGCACCTGGTCGTCGGTGTTCGCGAGGCTCATGATGTCGATTCCTCCACGGTCGTCGTTGTTTCGATAGTTCGGCGGGTCGGCTGTCGCCGAAAGGCGTGGTCCCACTGATCGGGAGCTTCGGCCCGAGACTGTCCCGTGGCGCTCGGACACTGGTAAGCGGCTGATCGAGTCGGTTTGCGTCGCATTCGCTCGGTCCGGTGCGCTATTGACCGACCGCCTCCGCAGTGCTCATCAGGCGCTCGAATCCGGAGCGATAGAACAGCAGCGGACCCGCGTCGCGGCCCTCGCCGAGCTCGGTCACGTTGCCGATGACGATCGTGTGGTCACCGCCGTCCAGCTCGCCGGCCAGCGTGCAGTCGATCCAGGCGATGGTGCCTGCCAGCAGGGGTGAGCCGTTGGGCGACGGGCTCCACTCGAGACCGGCGAATTTGTCGGGTCCGCTGCGGCCGAGTTGCTTGCAGAGGTCCTGCTGGTCGGCGGCGAGGACATTGACGCAGAACCGTTCGGCGGCGCGGATCCGCGGCCAGGTGGTCGAGGAGCGGGCGGGGAACAATGCCACCGCGGGCGGATCCAGCGACAGTGCGGAGAAGGACTGGCAGGCGAACCCGATCGGTTCGTCGCCGTCGAGTGCGGTGATCGCGGTGACTCCGGTGCAGAACCGGCCGAGGACGGCTTTGAAGTCGAGGGCGACGGCCATGGTGCTCCTAGTTTCGACTAGAAATATTCCGTTTCGTCATGAAGGTAAGCGGCCGCCTCGTATGCCTGTCAACAACCGATTCCGGCTACCGAGAAGATCCGTAGCGATCTACGTAGTTTCCGGGATTCCCTCTCGCCATCGCGGCGGCAATGTGATTGGGGACACAAGTTGGCGTGCCGAAAATGCACATGCCTAATCGAAATACTTCTAAGCTGTATGAGCTACACACTGGAGGTGAGCCATGACGGTCGAGGTGATGACCCACCCCGAGTCCGAAGAGCTGTGGTCGGGAGCGGGCCCCACGACAGCACGGACCAACAATCAACCGCCGGTCTCGATGATCGAGCGAATGACCCTGATCCTAGACGCTTTCGACGGTTCGACGCCGGTCCTGACGCTGCTCGGGCTGGCCGAGCGCACCGGACTGCCCCGCTCGACCGTGCATCGCATCCTGGATCAGATGATCCGGCTGCGCTGGCTGGCGCACGCCCCCGGCGGCTACCGGCTCGGGCTGCGGCCGTTCGAACTCGGCGGACTCGCCGCCGACCACAACGAGATTCGTGACGTGGTGAGCCCCCTGCTGCATGATCTCGCGCAGCGCACCGGCATGGTCGGGCACCTCGGTGTGCTCGACGGCCGCGAGGTGCTCTACCTGGACAAGGCGGGTGGGCGCAGTACCGCGGGCATCCCGACTCGCCTCGGCGGCCGGATGCCCGCGCACAGCACCGGCCTCGGCAAGGCCCTGCTTGCGACGCTGGAACCGAGCATTGTGGAAGCGTCCTTCCGCGACCGCCTGCCCCAGCTGACCCCACGCACCATCTGCGACAGAGCGGAATTGCACCGCGAGCTGACCCGCATCAGGCACCGCCAAGGCGTCGCCGTCGACAACGAGGAGTCCGTCACCGGCATCGCCTGCGTTGCGGTCCCCATCCGCGGCCGCGGCGCCGCCGTCGGCGCACTGTCCCTGTCGGGCCAGATCGGCGCGGACCGCCCCGCCCTCGACACCGCCCGCCTGGCGCGGGTCCTTGTCGAGGTTTCCCACGAAGCCGCCCGCGCCCTCTTCCCTCGCCACGCCCGCTGGCGCTGAGCACGCCTGTCGGATCGACCCACCCGGCCGACCCCACGAAACCCGCGCCAGAACACCGGCGCCGCGCTATCGACGGTAGTGAAATGGTGGCTGCGAAAGCGCCATACGGAACCACCATTTCACTACCGCCGTTGCCGACAACGCCTGGAAGGCAACCAGGAGGGTGGGCTCGGCTTTCGAACCCCAGGGTGTGCGGTCCAGTTTCGGCTGCCCTCCAAGGGTTTACGGGCAGTGCTGGGCACGTCGGGTGGGGTACCCGGCTGTCTCTTCCGCAGCTCTATGAGGCAGGCACACGGCTTCCGGCGTGCGGACTGGCTGTGGTTGCGTTCGCGGACCTTCTCGCACCCCCGCATCCCATCGGTCACTACCCGGTCTCGATACCCGCCACGCCTGTGTCGATCCACACCTCGTGTGGTCCGGGAGCCCGCCGGACCCACCACCCTGGGGCGATCCCAACACCCCAAGTGACAACCGAACACCCCGTGTAGCTGTACCACGCGGGGTGTTGGGTAGGGAGATGGCGGGCTGTCGAGGGGCGGCCGCCATCTCCCTGCTTCTGGCGGAGATCAGTAGGCGGTGCCGCCGGTGGCGGGGGTGCGGCCGTGGCGCATGATCAGGGCGATGATCAAGGCGATTGCCGATGCTCCCGCGGCGAACCAGAAGCCCATTTCATAGCCGTGGTCGGCGAAGACCTGGGGGATGACACTGCCCTGTGGGGGTTGGCCCGCGACGCTGACCTGGGCGGTGATGGGGCTGGCGTTGAGGTAGGCGGTGACGATGGCCAGGCCGATGGCCACGCCCATGGATTGCATGACGCCGAGCATGCCGAGACTGATGCCCTGTTGTTCCTGAGGGACGGCTTCGACCATCAGGATGGGCATGGACGCGTAGTAGAAGCCGAAGCCGATGCCGAATGCCGCGCTCACCCAGAGGAATACGACCCAGGTGTGGGGGAGGACCGCGTAGCAGACGCCCGCGCTCGCGAACAGGACGAGGGAGAAGACCAAGGGGATGCGGGCGCCGATCTTGCGGGCCAGTGCGCCTGCGGCGGCGCCGCAGATCATGGCGAGCACGGCTTGCAGCAGGGCGATGCGGACCGCGAATTCGAGGAGGGTGAAACCGTTTCCGTAGCTGTAGCCGGGGTCGAGGGCGACCTGAACTGCGGCGGCGGGCATGGGCTGGCCGGTTTGCTGCTGGATCTGTGCGAGGGTCGCCTGCTGGACGCCTGCCGCGACAGTGTCGGAGTTCGGGGTCTGCGTCATGTAGCCGAGCGCGTAGGACTGGACGCCGATGAGGAACGAGGCGAACAGCGCACCGCCGAGTACCAGCGTGACTCGGGGATGGAACAGCAATTTCATATCCATGATCGGGCGGGCGACATTGAGCTCGACCACCACGAACACCACCAGCAGCGCAATGCCGCCGAACAACCAGGCCAGCGTCAGCGGCTTGCTCCATCCCCAATCCTGCCCCTTGTCGAGGTAGATCAGGGTGAGTCCGGCGCCCGCCGAGAGCAGGACGGCGCCGAGCACATCGATGCGCTCCTTGACCCGCAGCTTGGACTCGGGCACGACCAACCACACCAGTGGAAGCATCAGCAGGGTGAATCCGGCGAGCACCCAGAAGATGGCACGCCAGCTGTAGTTGTCGACGAGATAGCCGCCGAGCAACGGTCCGCCGATCGCGGAGAAGCCGAGGCCGGTGGCGGTGACACCCAAGCCGAGCGGTACATACTTGCGCGGCATCAGATCTCGGATCAGGCCATACGCGATCACCGCGGTGGCGATGGCGGTGGCCTGCAGGCCGCGCCCGATGAGGAAGATCGCCCAGCTGTCGGTGACGGCGTCCAGTACGCAGCCGAGCATGAAGAGCATGCCGCAGACCAGGAACATCCGCTTCTTGCCCCAGACATCGCTCATCTTGCCGATGAGCGGGGAGGCAGCGGCGCCGATGAGGCCGAAGACGATGATCGCCCAGTTGATGTTCGCGCCGACGCTGGGGAAGGTGGGCGCGATCTTCTGCAACGCGGCCGCAACGATGGTGTATTGCATCGGCGCGACCTCGGTGAACAGCACGATGACCGCGAGGACAGTAAAAATCCTGGCACGCGACGCGCCGTCGAGTCTGCCGGTGTCGGCATCGGATTCGATTATGCTGCCTGGACTTTCGGCAGTGGTCGGATCTTTGGGAATGGTGGACATGGCCACGCTCCGGTGTTCGGGAACTACGTTCGGGTGCGCAGGAATTGCGTGTTGTGAAACCTGTCACAAGGTTGGGGAATCCGGACCTGGCGAATCCCACTCAACGAGATGTTTCCTCCGTTAGGACACTGCGGTTCGCAGCGAACTCGCCGCATCCGAGTGTCCATAACGTGCTGGATACCGGTGGATCCTGCCGGTGCTCAGTCGATGCGTTTGTCGAAGAGGTGGTTCTTCGCCGGCTCGAGGATCCGGATTTGCTGGGTTCGCCGATCCGGACAGAATGATGACGCTTCAGTCCGAGACTGCATCGAAATCGACTAGTGCGGTGTCGGGACGGCGCGCTGCCGGATGCACCTTCTGATGCACGATTCCGGCACTCACGGCGGCAACCGTGACAACTATCGTGAGCATGAGCGGCGTCCATGATGTGGATGAGAACGCCATCGCGCCGATGATAATCAGCAGTATCGCCGTCACCGAATACGACAGGTAGGGGAAACCCCACATCCTTACCGGCAGAGCGGCATTCTCCGAGGCGGATTTCCTGCGGCGCCCGACGATCTGGGTCGCGCAGATGCACAGGTAGACAACAATCGCCACCGCGCCGGAGGAGCTGAGCAGGAACGTGAATACCGCTCCGGTCGGCAGGAAATAGTTCGCGATGACAGCGAGGAATCCGGCACTGGACGCACCGAGGACCGCGTTGACCGGGACACCGCGTCCGGTTACCCGCGTGAGCACACCCGGCCCCTCGCCACGCTGAGACAACGAGAACAACATCCGAGACGACGAGTAGATCCCCGAGTTCAAGCATGACAGCACGGCGGTGAGCACGACCAGATTCATGATGGTTTGCGCGCCGGGAATGTGCAGTGTGTTCAATACCGCCGTGTACGGACTCTTGGTGATCTCAGCGGTATTCCAGGGCATCAACGTAACGACGACCGCGATCGAGCCCACGTAGAAGACGAAGATTCGCCACCCGACGCTGCGCATGCTGCGACGCACCGCGTCGACCGGATCCTTGGCTTCACCGGCAGCGATCGTCACCAGCTCCGTTCCGAAGTACGAGAAGAATACCGTCAACGCTGCGGGCAGGAGCGGAGCCATCCCAGCAGGGAACAAGCCTCCGTTGTCGACCCAATTCGAGGCACCCGGGGAGTCCACGTGTGGCAGCAAGCCGCTGACGGCGGCGACGCCGATAGACATGAATGCGACAATCGCGGCGACTTTGATCATGGCGAACCAGAACTCGAATCGGGCAAATGAGGTGACCTCCGCCAAGTTGACGCCCGTCAGAACGGCCATGAAACCCAGCGCCCATAACCACGTCGGAACTCCGGGTACGAGCTGACTAGCGATCGCGGCCCCGGCGATCGCTTCGAATGCGACCGTGACACACCAGTGGTACGAGTACAACCAGCCCACCGCAAGTCCGGCCCACGAACCCAGTTCCCGCGAAGCGTATGTCGAAAACGATCCGGATTCCGGACTTGCTGTCGCCAGTTCGGCGAGCATCCGCATCACCAGGATGACGACCAGGCCCGTGCCCAGATAGACGAACACGATGCCTGGCCCGGTCGACGAGATCACCTTGCCACTACCGACGAACAATCCGGCACCGATGACTCCGCCGATTCCGATCATCGTGAGCTGCCGAGTATTGATGGTGTGCTCGAGTGGCCGAGACGTACGTGACGAAGTTGTCACAGGGACCTTCTTTCGACGAGTGACGTGGTCGACCGATCCGAGGACGCCCTAGGGGAGGGACGATGCCGGACAGGGAGCAGGGGAGTGTTTCGGTGGCGACGCAGCCCGACAGCCCAGATGGCCGGAGTGGATACCCCGAGAAGTGCCGCAGCGATCAGAAATGCCGGGCGGGGATCGTTTTCGGCAAGTTGCGTGAGCAACCCCGCGAGGACCGCCCCCAGCGGAGTCGTGGCCAGCACAACCCACCGCACCGCGCTGGTCACCCGGCCGAGGAGTTCACGCGGGACTATCTGCTGTCGTAGTGTCCGGACCACAATGCTGGCCAGTACATCGGACCAGACCAACACGAGATTGCTCGCCGCAAGCCACCAGACAGTGGGCGCCAGGCCCACCGACGCCAGCGCGACACCGGTCACCAGGGTGGCCGCGACGCACAACGGAACCGGATGGAACCGAGCGATGAGGGCGGGAGCCGTCGCCGCGCCGAGCACGCCGCCGAGTCCGCCGCCGGCCACAACCAAGCCGACCAGCCACGGCGCGGCGCTCAAATAGTCGCGAGCGAAGAACACCACGAGCGTCGCGGCACCGAGACACAGATTTGCGACGACGGCCAGGACCGCAAGCGACACCAGGATCGAGGTGGTCGCGAGATAGCGCAGACCATTACGGAATTCGGTCCCGAACTGACGCCACGGCGCCCAGCCGGGGGGGTCGGAAATCCGGGTCGCGCGGCGGGAGGCCCCCCACAGCGTCGCAAGTGACACCACGAACGTGCCCGCGTTCACCAGTAGCGCAGCGCCCAATCCGACACTGACAGCGAGCAACCCGACAGCCATCGGTCCGAGCAGAATCGACGATTGGCTCGCGGATTCGAGAAAAGAGTTGGCACGCACAAGTTCTCGATCTCGACAGAGGTCGCGGACCGCGACCGCCAGCGCAGTCTCGAAGAACACTCCGGCAACGCCCGAAATAAACGCAAGCGCAAGAATGACCCCGACCGAGTCGCTCCCGCTGACCGAAAGTCCGAACAGCGTCGCGAAGATGGCCACCCGCACTATGTCGGCGGCAATGAGAACATGCCAGGGATTGGCGCGATCGATCAACGGGCCAGCGGGCAGCCCCGCGACCAGGTAGCCGACCGCGCGGGGCACCGAGGCCAGCGCCGCTGCCGCCGGGTTGTGCGTCAGTTCCAGCACCAACAGCGGGATCGCCAGAATAGCCAGCCCATCGCCGAGCAGTGAAACTGCTTGACCCGCAAGGAATAGTCGGGTTCCGCCGAGTCGAATCAGAGCGACCATGTGTGGCCGACCAACTGCTCCAGCCTGCAACCGAAGGAGATCTTCTCTTGCCATTGCAGCGTTCCGTAATTGAGGCTCGTTATCCCACGCCGCAACGCGGCCTCGACCTCGCCGTAGAACACCAGCAGAAAGTAGGCGCCGCGAGCCTCGGGCAGCTGCCCGGACCAAAGCCCTCGCAACGTGTCACCATGGCGCAGCCCCAATGTGAAGCCAACCATCTGGTCGCCACGCCGGAGGGTGGTCAGTGCCCGGTCCGCTGGTGGATAGTTGCGGACAATTCGGTCTATGGTCGCCAGCTGGGCGTCCCGGTCATCGGCCGAATGATGGTATTTGCGAAGCAATCCCATCCGTAGCTCCAGAACTTCCTCGCGAACCTCGCTCAGGTCCTCCTCACCGAGGGTCATTCCGGTCTCGTCCAACCAGCGCAGCAACCGACGCAGTCCCGCGCGCCGCCCGCCCCCCAGTTGCGTCAGATATTCCTCCATGCTGCCGAATGTCACCGGCATGACGCAGGTCGGGTACAGCGCTACCGGCCGTGCACCGAACTCTTCCAAGGCGCGCTGCAGGATCTTTTGCCGCTCAGGAACATAGAGGAACGACACCGACCGAGCACCCTGCTGCCCAGCCCAGGTGTCCATGGCCCGCAGGGTTCCGGCCAGCAGATCCGGGTCGGTCGCACCAGGCCCTGCGGGCACGCAGGTGTAGCCGGGCAGCAATGCCAACACGGCTGGATAAAGCGATTCGCTATCGGGCGCCTTGGACAGGAGTATGGGGCGCGGCTCCAGCGATGGGATATCTCCGCGCAGGACAGCCGCGATGTCGTAGCGTGGCTCTTCCGGTGGGGTTTTCAATAGCCGGGTGTGCAGCCCGATCTGCGGCTGACCATCCACATGGGCGACCAGCCAGCGTGGTTCGCCGGGCAACAGCGGAGCCATCGCCTCCAGCCATTGCGGCGATACCTCGAAATCCGCAGTCGAGGCCGCCAGCGAATCCCATTCCGGGGGGCGGATTTCGGACGTTGTCAGTGTCACCTGCATTACTCACCACAGATTCTGATGGACAGGCAGGAGCTGATTTTCGCCGACCTGCCGTTATCTAACGTGCCGCTAATTGATGACACTTTATCAAACGTGCCGTCATATCATGGCGGAATCGGCGAGTCCTCTTCGGCAACCGTGAGCGTCGCCGGATCGGCAGGCCACCAGGTCGGTGGCGCCGAGAATGATCGGGCCGTTGGGAACTACTCCGCTACCTATCGGAATATGTGACGCCGACCGAGAACCGGGTCATCACCTCGCTGACGTTCGACCGGGGGAGCGGCGATTGCACTAGTGCCGATAGCCATTTTTCGACTCATCGGGCAAAGACGCCGGGAATCACGGAGCCAAGCACTGGCTCCAGGTCGTCCAGCCAGTGTGCGGTCGGGTCGTAGCCTGCGAAGAACTGCTGCCCGACGTGGTCCGGATCCCGGGCTTGCAGCATGCGCAGGGCAAGCACTTTCCTGCCCATGATGATGGGAGCGCCGTCTATCAGCACCTTGCCGATTCGGGTGGACATCACCGGGCCGCGGGCGGTTCGGGCCAGCCCGGACACTCTCCTCATGGCTTCGGAATAGATGTCCAACCCCTTGGTCAACGGAACCTCGAAGTAGCTGCGGGCACCGGTGTCTCGCTCGACGAACATGTAGTACGGGACCACTCCGAACTCGACCAGCCGCTGCCACATATCTGCCCAGACTTCGGCCTCGTCATTGACGTGTGCGATCAGCGGCGCCTGTGCCCTGATCACCGCGCCGGTGGCCCGCACTCTGGCGATCGCCCGCTGAACAGTGGTGGTCTGCAATTCCCGTGCATGGGAGAAGTGCGCCATCACCGCGACGTGACGGCCGACTGCGACACATCGCTCGAACAGCCTGAGCAGGTCGTCGGCATCCGTGCCGGCGGTGAACCGGGCGGGCCAGTAGGACAGCGCCTTTGTCCCGAATCGCAGCGTACGGATCCGCTCCTGGTTCGGTGCCAGCAGTGGATCGACCCAACGACGCAGCACCGCCGTCTTCATGATCATCGGATCACCACCGGTGAACAGCACATCGGTGACCTCCGGATGCCGCTGCAAATAGGCGACCATGGTGGCAGGCGCCGAGAGCGCCTGTCGGGTTTCGGAGCCGACGAACTGGGCCCAGCGGAAGCAGTAGCCGCAGTACGCATGACAGGTCTGCCCCTGGGACGGAAACACCAACACCGTCTCGCGGTATTTGTGTTGCAGACCGAGCACCGGCTGCCCATCCAACCGTGGGATGTTGGCGTCGATCTGACCGCCGGGATGCGGATTGAGCCGGCCACGAGCCTCAGCAGCGACCTTGCTGAGCGCATCCCGCGAAGAGCCTGCATCGTGGAGTTCGGCGATGCTCGCAAACAATTCCGGAGGCAGCATGTCCCGGTGCGGAAACGTGAGCCGGAACATCGGGTCATCCGGTGCCGCCGCCCAGTCGATCAGCTCCTCTGCGACATAGTCGTTCACCCGAAACGGCAGCACCGAGGACACAACGCGCAGGTCACGAAGATAGTCGTCGGGCAGACCGTGACGGTGGGCCAGTTCGGCGAGTCGGTCGCCGCTGTAGGTTTTCATCTGACTGTCAGCTCCCCTTCTGTGGCGTTCCGGAGGCCGCCGGAAACGGACAGCAAAGGCAACCCCGCCGCCATGCACCTCATTTAACGTGCCGCCATACAACGTTACTTTAATAAGCGTGCCGTTAAATCGTGATGAGAATATGTAAATCGCCTCGAGGAGCTCGACGATGCGCCACCGCAGCGTCTCCAAGTACTGATGCGATCTCGCAGGTGGGTCTCGAGGCTCAACGTGCCCACTTCCGCAGAGGTCCACGCCCTGCATCGGTGAGTTGGACTCGCCGAGTGCAAGGGCGGCGGAACTGCACATCGAGTGGGGCGAATTCGTTGCGGAATAGTGTCCTAGCACCCGAAATATGCCTAAGAGATATAGTCCTACCGTGACCGATGCCAAGCCTGCCTCCACAGAGGCCGGAATTCCCGATCTGCCCACGACCAGCTGGGCCGTGCTCGGAATGCTCTCGCACGCCGACGAACTCTCCGGCTACGACCTGAAGAAATGGGCCGATTGGAGCCTGCAATTCTTCTACTGGAGCCCGTCGTTCAGCCAGATCTACGCCGAGCTCAAGCGGCTGGAGAAGCATGGCTACGCCACCTCGCGCACCGTCCTGCAGGACGACGGCGTGCGCGGCAAGCGGATGTACGCGATCACCGACGCCGGCCGTGCGGCGGCGGCGCAGTGGGTGAATCACGCGCCGGTGGAGGCGCCCGTGCTCAAGCACAGCGTGATGCTGCGGGCCTGGCTCGGCCATCTCGCCGAACCCGAGCGGCTGCGCGGCATCCTGACCGAGCACATCGGCTACGCCGAGAAGATGCGCAAGCTGGCCGAGGTCGATGCCGAGGGCGCCGACGAGAACCCCGACTGGGCCTATCCGGGCGCCGTGCTGCGGTGGTGTGTCCGCCACTACGAGGCCGAGCGCGATTTCGCGCAGGAGCTCCTCGCCGATGTCGACAAGCTCGCCGCCGGGCAACCGCAGAAGCGGGCTCCGAAAGCCAAGGGCACACGCGCTTCCTGAGCTGTCCACTCAGCGGGACTGCCGCTTCCTATGACTAACGGATATATATCTACTAGTCATATAGGAGGTGGTCATGGGTACCGAATTCGTGCGGCAGCGGTCGTTGGACACGATCGAGGCGGCGCTCGCCGCGCTCGCGGCGGGCAGCATGGTTGTCGTCGTCGATGACGAAAACCGGGAGAACGAAGGCGATTTGGTGCTCGCTGCCGAATTGGCGACGCCGGAGACCATCGCCTTCATGGTGCGCCACACCAGCGGTGTGCTGTGTGCGCCACTGGCGGGCGCGGACCTCGATCGGCTCCGACTGCCACCGATGACAGCGGTCAACGAGGATCCCAAGGGCACTGCGTACACCGTGTCGGTCGATGCGTCTTCCGGTGTGACAACAGGCATTTCGGCCGCCGATCGGGCTCGCACCGTGCAGCTGCTCGCCGATCCACGCACCGGTTATGACGAGCTGACCAGGCCGGGGCACGTGTTCCCGCTGCGCGCGCACCCCGGTGGTGTGCTCGGCCGTGCCGGCCACACCGAGGCTGCCGTCGATCTGACCAGGCTCGCGGGGCTGCGGCCCGCCGGTGTGATCGCCGAAATCGTGCTCGACGACGGATCGATGGCGCGGCTGCCCGACCTGCTCGAGTTCGCCGCTGCGCACGGTCTGCCGATCATTTCGATTGCCGATCTGATCGACTACCGCCACCGCGTCGAGCGCACACTCACCAGGGTCGTGGAGACCCGGCTGCCTACCAGATTCGGTGAGTTCCGGGTGCTCGGCTACCGCGACGACCTCACCGGAACCGAAACCCTCGCCTTGGTCTTCGGCGAGCCGCGCCGCGATTCGGCACTGGTGCGGTTGCATTCGGAGTGCCTCACCGGCGACGCACTCGGCTCACTGCGCTGTGACTGCGGCGATCAGCTCGATGCCGCGATGCGTGCGGTCGCGGCGGAGGGCAGCGGTGTGGTCGTGTACCTGCGCGGCCAGGAGGGGCGCGGCATCGGTCTGCTGAACAAGTTGCGTGCCTACGAATTACAGGATCGTGGTGCCGATACCGTCGAGGCCAACCTTGCGCTCGGGTTGCCGGTGGATGCCCGCCGGTATGCGGCGGGTGCACAGGTACTCGCCGATCTCGGCATCCGATCGGTACGACTGCTGAGCAACAACCCGGCCAAGGCGGCCGGATTGGTGGAGCACGGCATCACCGTGGTGCGGCGGTTGCCGCTCCAGTCGACCCCGACCGAACACAACATTCGCTATCTGCGCGCCAAACAGGACCGGATGGACCACCAGCTCTCCGAGGTGGATACGGTGCCGGAATGGGCTACTTCGTAAACGGTGGCGCTCCGGATCTTTTCCGGCTCGCACCGCTGTCGCCGAGGTGAATGCTGGCTATTTGCGGCAAGATTGCCGCGCTGCGGGTGTTTCCCCGGGAAGATTTTCGTTCGAGACCTGTGTTGCCGTTTCAACTGCTTTCCTGATGCAGTCAGGATGGACAGTCCGCGAGTTGGGTGAGCCGGAAGCCGGGGACAGCGGTGCACCGAATACCGATCGAGCAAGCACACTTCCGCTCGGGTTGGCTATGGTCGACCCTCGGGGCGATGATGGCGGCTGCCGGGGTGGTTGTCTGGGTGACACGGCCTGTACCCGCGTCATGCGACACCTTGCACACCGTCAGCGAAAACCTCACGACGGCACGAATACCGGTGGCTACCGGTAGTTCCAGCCTCGCAGCGCGGCACACGCAGGTCCCACCCGATCCCGGCGTGTCCGGCGAGGCGCGGTACTACGCGTTCAGTCAGGGCGTGGCCTGTTCTTTTCCGGGCCTGCCCCTGGACGGCTTCTACGTCGGGGTGTCCACGCAGGAGTACGGCAACGCCGACCTGTGCGGCGCCTACCTCGATGTGCACGGCCCGCGCGGCGATGTCCGCGCGCTCATCGCCGACCGCTGCCCCGGATGCGCTCCGGGACAACTGGATCTGAGCGCCGCCGCCTTCGAGCAGATCGCCGAGCAGTCCGATGGCGTCGCTCAGGTCGGCTACACGGTCGTCCGTGACCCGGATCCCGCGCCCGAACTGTTCTACGAGGTGAAACCGGACTCCTCGGCGCAGTGGCTGGCCATCCTGGTGAGCGGATCGGGAAATCCCATCCAGCGTGTCGCGATCCGGCCGACCACCGGTGGTGGCTGGCAGGAACTCAACCGCGGGAGGGACAACTACTGGACGATTTCGGGTGCGGGACCGGGACCGTTCTCGGCTCGGGTTGTCGATGTATACGGGCACCAGGTGGAGGTGTCGGGGATCTCGCTGGAGCCTGGGCAGCGGTTCACCGGCATACGGCTGTATTCGGGCGCGCCGTCGACGGCTTCGGCCCCCATCGCAGCAGCACCGGCACCGAGCACCCGGGCCGTGCAGACGTCGGGCCGGGCCTCGGGCTGTCGGCCCTGACGGGCGGAAACGGTTGCGGTCAGGCGAGTTTCGTGGCCAACGCGCGACCGGCAGCCCGACCGGAGAAGATGCAACCACCGAGGAACGTGCCCTCGAGCGCGTTGTAGCCGTGGACGCCGCCACCGCCGAACCCGGCGACCTCGCCCGCGGCGTACAGCCCGGGCAGGACGGTGCCGTCCTCGCGCATCACCTGCGAATCGAGGTTGGTCTGCAGGCCGCCGAGCGTCTTGCGAGTGAGGATATTCAGCCGCACCGCGATCAACGGACCGTGCGCGGGATCGAGGATGCGGTGCGGCTTGGCCACCCGGCCCGCCTTGTCCCCAAAGTATTGGCGCGCGTTGGTGATCGCCATCAGCTGCGCGTCCTTGGAGTACTTGTTGGCCAGTTCGCGGTCGCGGGCGACGATCTGGCGTTCCAGCTCGTCGTGGTCCAGGTGCGGGCCGCGCGCGATCTTGTTCATGCCGTCGACCAATTCGCGCAGCGTGTCGGCGACCACGAAATCGACACCGTGCTGCTTGAACGCCTCGACCGGTCCGGGTGCGCCCTTGGCCACCCGGCTCTTGAGCGTGAGCTTGAGGTCCTTGCTGGTGATGTCCGGGTTCTGTTCGGAACCCGAGAGCGCGAACTCTTTCTCGATGATCGACTGGGTGAGCACGAACCAGGAGTAGTCGTGGCCGGTGGCCAGAATCTCCTTCATCGTGGAGTTGGTGTCGAAACCCGGGAAACATGGTGCGGGCAAACGCTTTCCATTGGCGTCGAACCACAGTGACGAGGGGCCGGGAATGATCCGGATGGCGTGGTCGGGCCAGATCGGGTCCCAGTTGATGATGCCCTCGGTGTAGTGCCACATGCGGTCACGGTTGACGATCGCGCCGCCCGCGGACTCGGTGATGCCGAGCATCCGGCCGTCGACGTGCGCGGGCACGCCGGAGATGAGGGTCTCGGGGCAGGGTCCGAGCCGGTCGGTCGGCCAGTTGCGGCGGATCAGTTCGTGATTGTGGCCGATGCCCCCGGAGGTCACGATTACCGCCTTCGCGCGGAACTCGAAGTCGCCGACCACGTTTCGTGACGAGGCCTTGCCGCGCTCCAGATCGGTGTCTTCCAGCACGCTGCCGCGCACACCGACAACGGAGCCGTCCTCGACGATCAGCTCATCGACCTGATGGCGGAAACTGAAGCCGACCAGGCCGCGGCGCTCGCCGTCGAGCACCGGTTCCTGGAACACCCGAACCACCTCCGGGCCGGTGCCCCAGGTCAGGTGGAAGCGGGGCACCGAATTGCCGTGACCGTCAGCGAAGGCCCCGCCGCGTTCCGCCCAGCCGACCAGCGGTGTCACGCGTAAGCCCAAGTCACGCAGATAATCCCGCTTCTCGGTGGCGGCGAATCGGACGTACGCCTGCGCCCACCGGCGGGCCCAGTGGTCCTCGGTGTCGCGGTCGAAGCCCGCCGAGCCGAGCCAGTCTTGCAAGGCCAGCTCGTAGGAGTCCTTGATGCCGAGGCGTCGCTGCTCCGGGCTGTCGACGAAGAACAGTCCACCGAGCGACCAGAATGCCTGCCCGCCGAGGTTGTTGCGGTTCTCCTGGTCCAGGACATGCACCGTGCGGCCCGCCTTGACCAGCTCGTGGGTTGCCACGAGCCCGGCAAGGCCCGCGCCGACGACGATGACGTCTGCCTCTTGCGCGAATTCGGGACTGCGGTTGGCCATGTTCATCCTTCGGTTGCGGTGCTGGGTTCGGTCGCTGTGCTGTAGGCCAGTACGACGTGGCACAGGAGTTCGGTGCGTCGGCGGCGCACCCGACGACTGCGTGGTTCCATCAGGACCTGCACGGTAGTGCCGTCGTGCACGGCGACGAGGGCTTGCCCGAGTGCGGCCGGGTCGGGGACGGTGCGCCCGACGCGGGCCAGTGCGGCGACGATGGTCGGCATCAGCGCCGCGACGATCGCTTCCTCGCGGGCGGCCATCACCTGTCGCAGCGCCGGGGTGCGCAGTGCGTGGGTGGTGAACTCGGCGGTGATGCGGTACCAGGCCTCGTCGATCGGCACCGCGCGATCGAGGCGTTCGACCGCCGCGCGCAGGTCGGTCACGCCCTCGACCGAGAATTCGTCGAGAGTGGCCCGGACACCGGCGAGCATGGCCGCGGACCGCTGCTCCCACATCGCGAGGAACAGCTCGTCGAGCGAGGAGAAATTGGAGTAGAACGCGCCTCGGGTGAATCCCGCGCGGTCACACACGCGCTCGACAGTGGAACGGCCGAAGCCGTCCTCGGCGAAGACTTCGTAGGCGGCTGTGAGCAGGCGGTTTTTGGTTTCGATTCGTCTGCGGGTGACCCGTTTCGCTGGGTTCGCCGCAGCTGTGGGCGATGCCAAGGCGAACCTCCTTGTGCTGGACCGGCTGACTGGATCTTGGATACATCAATGTATCCGATACAGAAATGTATCAGAAGCGAGTGCCGCGAATTCGGGAAATCGAATGGGTAGGGTCGAACACAGACCGTTGTCTCGGCGCGTGCCGGGACCCATACGACCTTCCTGCGGACAGCGAGGAGTGATCGATATGAGCGAGGTTTCAGGCGCCACGTCGATGATCGGCTGGCGGGTGCGGCGGCCGGGACCTATCGATGGCGGTCCGTTGGACCGCGTTCGCGCGCCCGTGCCGCAACCCAGGTCAGGTGAGCTGTTGGTGCGAGTGCTGGCATGCGGAGTCTGCCGGACCGACCTGCATGTGGCCGAGGGAGATCTGCCGGTGCATCGGTCGGGCGTGGTGCCCGGGCACGAAATCGTCGGGGAGGTAGTGGCGCTGAGCCCTGGCGTTCGTCAGGGCGGCGCGGATGCCTTCGCGGTCGGCGATCGGGTGGGGATCGCGTGGCTGCGGCATACCTGTGGGGTGTGTCGGTACTGTCTACGCGGCGCTGAGAATCTGTGCCCGCAGTCGGAGTACACGGGGTGGGATGCGGACGGAGGATACGCCCAGTTCGCCACGGTCCCAGCGGCCTACGCGTTGCGACTGCCCGCAGGCTACTCCGACATCGACACCGCCCCGCTGTTGTGTGCCGGAATTATCGGATATCGCGCGCTGCGGCGGGCCGCGCTGCCGCAGGGCGGTCGGCTGGGGATCTATGGCTTCGGTGGCAGTGCGCATATCGCCGCCCAGGTGGCGCTGGCGCGTGGTGCGGAGGTGCACGTGATGACTCGGGACCCGGCCGCCCGCGAGCTGGCGAGGGATCTGGGCGCCGCGTCGGTGCAGGGTGCCGCGGATCGGCCTCCGGTCCAACTGGATTCGGCGATTCTGTTCGCGCCGGTCGGGGATCTGGTGCTGCCCGCGCTGGCGGCGCTCGATCGCGGCGGCGTGCTCGCCGTCGCGGGCATCCATCTGAGCGACATTCCGGCCTTGAACTATCAGCGGCATCTGTTTCAAGAGCGGGAAATTCGGTCGGTGACCGCCAACACCCGCGCCGACGCGCGTGAATTCCTGGCGTTGGCAGGCAAACACCGTATACACCTGACCGCGCGGGGCTACTCCCTCGATACCGCCGACCGCGCGCTCGCCGATCTGGCACATGGACGCTTCACCGGTGCAGCGGTTCTTGTCCCTTGAGTGGGCGCAGCCGGCGAACCAGGTCAGTGCGTGGCGTACTGCCGCGCTGAGCGTCGGCGCCGCCGCAGATCAGGCGGTCGGGGCAGCAGGCGAATGACCCGCGGCCGCTCGCGTTCGGTTGCTCGACGGCTCCTCGGGGCGTTCCTACAATGAGGATGTGTAGCCGGCTTCTCACCATGGCGTGAGAGGCGATCGCGATGGTCGACCGGAAGGTATCTCTGTTCGACAAGGGGCGGGCGACCCGGGCATTCGCGGTGCTACTGCTCGCGGCCGGAATCACGGCGACGACAAACCTGGGATTGCACGCATGGGCGGGATCCTGCGCGGATGTCGATGTGGTGGTTGCCAGGGGCACCCAGGAATCGGGGTACCTCGGCTCGATAGTCGGTGATCCGCTGTATGACACACTCCGGCAAGCACTTCCGGTGAGCGCCAGTCGGTACCGCGTGAACTACACCGCGGACCTGCTCGATCCGGCATCGCTCAGCCGCGGTACCCAGGACCTGACCGAGCACGTCATCCAACAGTCGGTGGACTGCCCGGATCAGCGGTTCATCCTGGTCGGCTACTCGCAGGGCGCGGTCGTCGTGCACGGTGTCCTCGGCACCGGCATCGTGACCACGCTGCCCGGCATCTACCCGCTGCCCGGCGATCTGGAATGGAAGGTGGTGGCGGTGCTGCTGTTCGGCGATCCGCTCCGAGTCATCGGCGGGAGCGTCCCCGGTCAATTCGCCGAGCCAACCGCGGATTATTGCGCGGGCGGTGATCCGGTGTGTGGCGGCGGAATCGACCCGACCCAGCACTCGAACTACGGCTGGGCGATGTGGCCTGCCGCCTGGTTCGCGGCGAGCCGGGTCTAGAACCACCGGAAATCCGCGCGGCGGGACTTGGCAAGGCAGTCAGCGGCATTCCACAACGGTCGCGCCGGCATCACAGCAGTGTGCTCGCCATCGCGGGTATCCGCTCGCAGCGGCATCCCGGCGCCGAACCATCAGCGGCACCTGTTCCAGGAGCGGGAAATTCGCTCGGCGACCGCCGACACCCGCGTCGAGGCACGTGAATTCCTGGTGCCGGCAGGCGAACACCGCATATACCGGACCGCGCGGGGGTACTCCCCGGATACGGCGGACCGCGCCCTCCCGCGGATCTCGCGCACGGGCGTTTCACTGGCGCAGCGGTTCTCGTCACTCCAGCGAGACCACCGAGGACACGATTGTGCGGTAACTCGGTATCGCTCGGGTCCCGTTGCTCGACGGCACCTCCGGTCGTCCCTACCATCGCGTATATAGCCGAGCAATTGTCACTGACAATCGTCAGAATCTCGGCTTCTCACAACGGCGTGAGAGGTGATCACGATGGTCAACCGGAAGGTTTCTCTGTTCGAAAAGCGGCGTGCGGCGCGGGTATTCGCGGTGCTATTGCTCGTGGTCGGAGTCACAGCGACGACGAATCTAGGAATGCATGCATCGGCGGATGACTGTGCTGAGGTGGAGGTGATCGTTGCCAGAGGCACCCATGAGCCAGGGTTCCTCGGTTCGGTCATCGGCGATCCGCTGTATGACACACTCCTGCAAACACTTCCGGTGAGTGTGGACGCGTACCGCGTGAATTACCCTGCGGATCTGCTCGATCCGGCATCGCTCAGTCGCGGCACCCAGGACATGACCGACCGCGTTATCCAGCAGTCCGCCTGGTGCCCGGATCAGCGGTTCATCCTGGTCGGCTACTCGCAGGGCGCGGCTGTCGTGCACGGTGTCCTCGGCACCGGCATCGTGACCACGCTGCCCGGCATCTACCCGCTGCCCGGCGATCTGCAGTGGAAGGTGGCGGCGGTGCTGCTGTTCGGTGATCCGCTCCGGCTCATCGGGTGGAGCGTCCCCGGTCATTTCGGTTGGCGCACCGCGAATTACTGCGCAGGCGGTGATCCGGTGTGTGGCGGCGGAATCGACCCGACCCAGCACTCGAACTACGGCTGGGCGATGTGGCCTGCCGCCTGGTTCGCGGCGAGCCGGGTCTAGAACCACCGGGAAATCCGCGCGGCGGGACCGACTGGAGTCGGCCCCGCCGCCGGTGTGTTCGGGGACCCGTGCGTACCCGAGCGGTAGGCGCTACCAGTGCAGGCCGGGGACCACCCTGGCCACCCGCGCGGCGGGGCTCGGCACCGCCATCAGCGGGAGCAGCACCGGTGCGAGGGCGAGCAGCGCGCTGCGCTTGGGCGCCGGCACCGACTGGCGTTCGTCGGAGTCGGCGATCGGTACGGCCGGGACCGTTGCAGGAACGCCCTGTGCCGCATGGGATTCGCCGAACATCCGGAAGCCCTGGTGCATGATGGTGCGTTTGACCGTCGGCATCAGCAGTTCGACGGCCTGGGCGAAGGTGCCGACGGGGGTGTCGATGCGGTCGGGCCGGTCGGTCAGCGCCCGCACGACGATGGTCGCGGCCTGGTCCGGGTCGGGGACCGGGAGGGAGCGGTAGAGGTCGGTGGGCGCGATCATCGCGGTGCGGACCAATGGCATCCGTACCGAGGTGAAAGTGATTCCCGCGTCCTGATTTTCGACTGCAGCGATCTCGCTGAAATTGTCGAGGGCCGATTTGCTCGCCACATACGCGGCGAAGCGCGGCACCTTGGTCTGCACGGCAATCGAGGAGATATTGACGATGTGCCCGAAGCGCCGTGCACGCATCGAGGGAAGCAGGGCGAGGATGAGCCGGACCGCGCCGAAGTAGTTGACCGCCATGGTCCGCTCGAAATCGTGCATGCGATCGGTGGAATTGAGCACCGAGCGGCGGATCGAGCGACCCGCGTTGTTCACCAGGTAGTCGACGTGACCGTGGTCGGCGAGCAGGCTGGTGACCAGCGCGTCGACGGCGTCGGCATCGGTGATGTCGCACGGATAGGCATGGGCCGCACCGCCTTCGGCGCGAATGGCGGCGGCGGCCGCGAGCAGGTCGTCACGGCCGCGGGCGACCATGAGCACGGTCGCGCCGCGTTTGGCCACTGCATGCGCGGTGGCGAGGCCGATGCCCGACGATGCGCCGGTGATCAGGACGGTTCGCCCGGTGAACGGGTCACCGTTGTCGGTGGCGTGATCGCGGTTCGGGTCGAGGTTTTCACGCCAGTAGGCCCAGAGCCGCTCGGCGTAGCTGTCGAAGGACGGCACCGACAAGTCGGTGCCGCGCAGCTGGGCGCGGGTGGAGTCGGAGATGAACTCGGCGGAGAAGGACGTGTGTGGCGCGACGGCGGCCGGAATTCCCATCTGCTCCAACAGGAAATCGCGCACGGTGGGAACGCCGGGGATATGTGCGAGGCCGTTGAGCGCGAGTCCACTTCCGGGCACCGTGCCGATCCCAGTCGGTGCGCCCGCGGCTGTCGCCAGTGCGGCATAGATCTCGCCGAAGGGCTGCGGTTCGGGATTGACGAGGTGGAAGGTGCGTCCGTCCAAGCCGTTTCGGCGCACCAGCTCGACCATGGCGGCCGCGACATAGTCGACAGGCACGATGTTCGTCGCGCCGAGATCGGGCAGCGGCACGGGCAGATCGGTGGGTAGTGCACCCAGCTTGGCGATGGCGGGGAAGAAGTAGTACGGCCCGTCGATCTTGTCCATCTCGCCGGTGCGAGAATCGCCGACCACGATGGCGGGTCGATACACGCGCCAGCGCACGCCGCTCGATTCGCGCACGAGCTGCTCGGCGGCGAACTTGGTGCGGTGATACGGCGAGGTCAGGCGCTGGCCGAGGTCGAAGTCCTCCTCGAAGAACTTGCCCTTGTGATCGCCCGCAACGGCCACCGAGGAGACGTGGTGCAGCACCGCGCCCAGCTCGCGGGCGAGCGTGAGTACGGAGTGGGTGCCCGCGACATTGGCGGCGTGTGCGGTGTCCTCGTCGGCGGTCATGTCGTAAACAGCGCCGAGGTGGATGATGTGATCGGCCTGCGGTGCGTCCTTGTCGAGTCCGAGCCTATGCGCGGTGAGATCTCCGACCAGGGCGAAGACACGCTCGCCGCCGTGCCAGTTTTCGGCGAGCTCCGTGAATTTCGTCAGCGATGCGGCGCGCACCAGCACATGCACAATGGCGTCGGAATCCGCGTCCAGGAGTCCCTGCACGACCCGGCGCCCCAGAAAACCGGTACCGCCCGTGACGATGTAGGTAGTAGCCATCGCAATCTCCTGCTCTTGTTCGAACCATGTTGTCGGACAACGCTCATCCGGCATGCAGCAGTGAATGCGGACATCTGGTGATGTCGGCCCCCGAGCGATAGCGGTCGGGCCGAAGTAGGTGACACCTTCGTCCTACTGGTGAGTAACTTTAGTTCGGCCAGCGCGGCCGGGGCAAGCTACCGGGCCCTGTGTGGGCTGTGGGTTTGGTCACCGTATGTGCAGGTCAAAGGGTATGTGTTACACAGAATTTCAGTTACCTGAAGTAATGACTGGTCGCCTGTCCAGATTGCCTGCTGGTGTGTGATCGCCGGCACACGGGCGATTGCCGGTGCGTTGCGAGCTAACGCTTTTCGGCACGGCCGGCAGGTACTTGCAGCGGTGGGCGGCCCATCGCATACGCCTCGAAGGCATCGAGGTCGATAGGTCCGACGGTCTTGTCGAGACCCTCGGTGAAGACGGTGAAGCCGTCGCCGCCCGCGGCGAGGAAGCTGTTGGTGGTGATCCGATAGGTGGCGACCGGATTGAGGGGCAGGCCCGCGATGCGGATGCTGTCGGCGACCACCTGGGTGCCTTTCGGGGTGGAGGCGACATAGGTATAGGTGAGTCCGGCGGGCGACAACACGGTGGGCTTGCCAGGGTTGTCCCACTGCTGTTCCAGTAGACGCAGTACCTGGCTGCCGGTGAGGGTGACGGTGACGACCTGGTTGCCGAACGGTTGGACGGTGTAGATATCGTCGTAGGTGATCTCGCCGGATTTCAGATCGGCGCGCACGCCGCCGGGGTTCATGAACGCCGCCACCGCGGCGGCGGGCGCGGACGAAGTAGCCGCCAGCATGGAGTCGGCGATGACATCGCCGAGTGGCGATTCGCCGGAGGCCGCCGGTTCGTGTGCGAGTGTCTGCGCCGTTGTGCCGATCACCCGGGCCGCCCGGGGTGTGGCCTGGCCGGCATAGAAAGCGACCAGGTCGGCGGTGGCCGAGTCCGGGGTGACCTCGCGGGTGACCACCCGATTCACTGCCGACGCCTGCACCTTATCGGTGCCGAATGTCAGGGTGATGTCGGTGATCAGCCTGCCGTAGGAAGCGGCCTGGGTGATCACCTTGCCCTCGATCGTGCACACATATGGTTGATGGGTGTGCCCGGTGACCAGCGCCCGCACCGCGGGGTCGGTGCGGGTGGCAAGCGCGGTGACCTCGGGGGTGATGTTCGCGCAGCCGTTGTAGTCGACCGCCGCGTCGGGGCCTGCCTTCTGGACGCCGCCATCGTGCAGCAGCGCGACAATGGTTTCGGCGCCCGCCGCCTTCATCTCGGGCACATAGGCGTTGATCGCGTCGATCTCGTCGCCGAACGTGAAGCCTCGAATACCTTCGGGGAAAACAATATTCGCGGTGTCGGGGGTGACGGTGCCGACAACGCCGATCCGGTGGCCGCCGACTTCCAGCATGGTCCACGGGCGCAGCGCCGCTGGCAGTCTGCCCTGGGCGTCGGTGACGTTCGCGGCCAGGTACGGGAACTTCGCCCCGGTGAACGGCGCGCCGGGCGAACAGCCGTCCGGTGCGCAGCCGCCCTGCTGGATACGCGCCAATTCGATGACACCATTGTCGAATTCGTGATTTCCCACCGCCGACGCGGCCAGTCCGGCGGAGTTCAGAAAAGAAATCGTCGGTTCGTCGTGGAACAGCCCGGACATCAGCGGACTCGCGCCGATATTGTCACCCGCCGCGACCACGGCACTGTGCGGAAAGGCCTTCTTCAACCGCGCCAAATGCGTGGCGAGGTACGCGGCCCCGCCGGCTTCGTATCCGGCGATCTTTCCGCTCGAACCACTCGGCGGCTGGAGGTTGCCGTGCAGATCGTTCAGTCCGAACAGGTGCACCTCGTCGGGCTGCGCGGCTCGCAGGTCGTCGGTGGAGATCAAAGGAATCACGCCGGACACGGTGGCGGCGGTCGGACCGCTGTTCTGCTGCGACCCGGTGCCGCAGCTCGCGACCAGTGTGACGCTCACGAACCCGGCCATGGCCACGGCGATGCGACGGTGCGCTCTCATGACCGAGACTTTCCCATGTCGCAGCCCGGTATGCACCCGGTCTCGGCAAGCCATATCCGAGTACACTTCCGATATGGCGAGAGAACGGAAGACTCGGAAGGTGACGGTCACAGTCCCCGAGGAAATCGCCGTGACCCTGGACAAATGGCGTGAGGGCGGGCGGATCGAATCGGTTTCGCAGTTCGTCGCCGAGTCGGTCCGGCAGCGCATGGACCGCGCACAATCTGTTGCCACCATCGAACGCGTCTACGGTGGCAAGCCGCCGCTGGAGATGATCAATCACGGACGCGCACTATTGGGCTTACCACCCCTGACCGAGGATGAGTACGCGGCCGGCGCCGCGTGAACCCGCCGACCCTGACCGGCGTCGTCCTCGATCTCGGCGCAGTCCTCGGCTGGTGCCGACGGGATCCCTATCCGCACGCGATCGCTTGGGCCACAGCAGGATCCGGCAATACGATTGTCGTTCCTGCCGCAGTGCTCACTGCGGCGAGGGCGCTGGTGCCCGCCGGTCAGCTGGATATCCTCGCGGCGCTGCTCGGCATGCCGCACACCGTGGTGCCGGTGCTCGACGTCGGCATCGCCGCCGACATCGGCGGCTTGCTGACCGGGCATACCGACGCCGACGCGCTCGTCTCGGCGGCGCACGCGGTGCACGAAGCCATCTCCCGAAATTGGTCCGTGCTGACCGATCGCGCGCCGGTGCTGCGGCGGTTGCACGCCGAGGTGCAGGCCGACACCATCCCGTAGGGCGGACCTATGTCTCGCCCCTCGGCTCGTGGGCCCTTCGACCCTGGTGTGGAGAGTTGGCGTTTCGTATTCTTGCGATGCGTCGGGGGGTCCATTGCCGGAAGCGTGACGAATACCAGGAGACGGAACCGTCGAATTCGCAATGGGGCAATGGTCGTGAGTAGTTCGTAGGATGAGTGTGGCGCAGTTCGATCACCTGACCGATGACTTCCTGTCGGCGCTGTCGATCGGCGGTGGCGGGATCTCCGCGCTGGCCGATGCGTGCGTGCGGGTGCTGCCGGTGTGCCGCGCTGCGATTCTCATGCGGGAATGCGATGCGGGGCTGCAACCCTGGTGTGCGAGTGATGGTGTCGCCGTCCTCGTCGAGACGGTGCAGACCACCCTCGGCCAGGGGCCTGCGGTGGAGGCCGTCACGCAAGGTGTCCCGGTGTTGCTGGCCGACCTGGCGGCGAGCGGCGAGCGGTGGCCCGGTTTCGCTGCGGAGCTCGCTCGCATCGAAAGGATTGGGCACCCGAGGATTTCCGGACCGATGGTCGCGGTGCCGTTGCATTTGGGTGCGGTCCGGTTGGGTGCGCTCGATCTCTACGGCGAGCATCCCGGTCTGCCGCGGCCCGCAATGATCTCTGCGGGGCTGCACATTGCCGATCTGGTGACCGCACAGCTGGTCGCAGGCGCTGTACAACCGGGTGATGGTGTGCCACGGTGGCGGGATCAGCCGTTGACAAGCGGTGTGATCCATCAAGCGGCCGGAATGGTGATCGGGCAATTGGGTATTCGCGCGGCGGATGCCTACGCGCGGTTGCGTGCCTATGCCTTCGCGCACGGGATGTCGCTGGCCGAGGTGGCCGAGTCGGTGGTCGCCAACCGGATCCGATTCGACGCCGACGCCGACTGATCGCCGACGGCCTGGGCTCACTTCGGTGGTTCGACGACGATGTCGATCCGGCCCTCGACGATGTCGGCGAGGCGAACACCGGTGGTGCGGGCATGTGCACGGATACGCAGGAAGGCCCGATCCATATCGGAGCTGGTACATCCGGGAGCCGGGCGTGTCGACCCACCGATTGTGCACGAGAGCAACGGAATTCGTCGCCTTGGCCATACCATGGAAATGTCGGCGAGTGCGGCGCTGGACTCGACAGGACGATCGGTCTTCGCGTGCGGGGTGGTGCGGGTGTCGGACAGTCAGGTGCTGGTTGCGGCAGTGTCGCGGCTCGCGGACGCGGTCGCTGTTGTCGGCGAGACCCCGCGGATGGTGCGGCAGCTGATGGACAGCGCCATCGACGTGCTGGATCTGGCGGGCTGCACGGTGACGCTCGTCCAGGACGGGCCGGAGAGATTCACTGCGGCGACACCCGACGCCTTGTTGGAGGTCGAGCTCTGTCAGCACCGCACTGGACGTGGCCCGTGCGTGGCCGCGTTGCGGCACGGCGCACCCATCGCGGTCACCGACATCGGCCGTCGTCGTGCGGTGTGGCCGGAATTCTGCGCCGAGGCAGTCCGACAACAGTTTTCGTCGGTGGCGGTGGTACCGATGCGGTCTGGGGATGCCACAGTGGGTGCGCTCGGCATGTACACCCACGAGCCGCGCGACTGGACCGAACAAGATCTCTCGGTGGGCGGTTTACTCGCCAGCATGGCGGCCGGGCACATCGTCAAGTCGACCGCCATTCGTCGCCAGGAACAGCTGACCGAGCAGCTGACGCACGCGCTGGATACCCGGATCATCGTCGAGCAAGCCAAAGGTGTGCTCGCCAATGCCGGGCGGACGACACCCGATGCCGCCTACGAGCTCATCCGAGCCCATGCGCGGACCAATCGCGTGCCGGTGCAGGCGGTCGCCAAAGCCATCGTGGAGCTCGGGCTCCGGATCTGATTCTGCCCCAGCCAATCTCGGCATTCACCGCATGGACGAATTCGCGACGGCACATCGATAAAGACCGGTAGTCTGACGAACGGTGGATCCGATGGCCCCTGTCCCCGGCCGGATTCGTTTACCACACAGCACCGTCCATGCCCTCGACGGAGTGTTTCGACGTATCTCTTTCTTGTCGTATCACTGTTTTCAGGGGGCAATCGTGACCATGCTCGATGCAGAATTGGTGTACCGCATCGGTAATGGCGATCGTGACGCATTTGCGCAGTTGTATCGCCGCACGCGAAACCTGGTGTTTCAGCGAGTTCTCGCCGTTGTCCGAGACCCTGGATATGCCGAAGAAACGTGCCAGGACGTCTACCTGGAAGTGTGGCGGTGTGCGGGTGGCTTCGATGAACATCGCGGATCGGCACTGACGTGGTTACGTATGCTTGCCCATCGGCAGGCGGTGGACCGGGTACGGCACGAGCGGGCGACCGTCGACCACAATCACCAATGGGGCGCCCGCGCCTACCAACCGCCGATGGATGTGGTCGCCGAGGAAACCCTGCGCAACCACGACCGCGAAGCCGTCCGCCGGAGCCTGACCGGTCTGAGCTCGCTGCAGCGCGAATCCATCACCCTCGCCTACTATCGCGGTCTCAGTTATCCGCAGGTCGCGGCCTGCCTCGGCATCGGGCTGCCCGCCGCGAAATCTCGGATCCGCTCCGCGCTGCAGCATCTGAGAACGGATCTCGCCGAGCAATAGCGCCGAGTCGGGGATGCGGTCGCCGCTGTCACGATCGATGCGTGACGGTGGCGACCGTTTCGGCGATATTGGTGCGGAAGGCGCTGGGGGAGAAGGACATTGCGTGGTCGCGGATGGTTGCGGGGTGGTAGGCGGTCGGATCGAAGGCGCGCATGGCCGCGGCCATGCCTTCGATGATGTGCTCGTCGCTGCCGTGCTCGACGTACGCACCGGTGACGCCAGGGCGGACGGTATCGAGCGCGCCGCCCTGTCCGACGGCGAGAACCGGTGTGCCGCAGGCCATTGCCTCGACCGGGACGATGCCGAAATCCTCGATGCCCGGCATGAGCAATGCATTGCAGCGCCGGTAGGTGTCGAGCAGTACGTCGAAGGACGTGGCGCCGAGAAAGGTGGTTTCGGGGCCCGCGATGGCATCGAGTTGGCTGCGGAAGCGGCCGTCGCCGAGGACGACAAGGCGGACCCCCGCGCGTTGGGCGGCGCGGATGGCGAGATCGGGGCGCTTGTAGGGAACCAGCCGGCCTGCGAACAGGAAGAAGTCCTCGCGCGGGATCGCGGCATCCGGAGTGAACTGCTCGACCTGCACCGGTGGGTTGACGACCGTGGCAGGCAGGCCCCACCAGTCCTGGACGCGGTCGGCGACGGCATGCGAGTTGGCGATGATGTGGGTGAGGTGCGGTGCGGCGCGCAGTTCGGCGCGACGGGCGAGCCCGCCGAGGGCGGTGAGGGCCAGCTGCCCGGCCCGCCCGCCCGCCTCTTGGGCGCGGAATTCGGCATCCCACGCCCAGCGGGCGGGGCTGTGGACATAGACGATGGTCGGTGCGTCCGTGGCGAATACGGCCTGGGTGGCGAAGGAGTGATGACTGATGAGGACCGCGTCGAACCGGCCACGCAGCGGCAGGCGGCGCAAGGCTCGCGGCACGAAGGGCAACAGCGGGGCGTGCGAACGGCGACCGGTGGCGGCGTGGGCACGGCTGAGCCAGGTGTCGTGCACCGTCTTCAGCGGCGGCCGAACCCCGTCGGGCTCGATGATCGGTGCGAATACCTCTGCGTGCGGCCAGGTTTCGACGAATTCACCGATGACCGCCTCGGAGCCACCGAACTCGGTGAAACGTTCGTGCACGATCGCAAGGCGAGGCTCGTTCATGCGCTCACCGGCTCGGCGATCCATGTGCATGCGTGGTTGCCGTCGGCGCGGCGATGAGTCATTCGACTTCCTGTCGGAGCACGGGGCCGGTCGGTGATGGACCGAGGAGCGGATTCATGTCGGGTCGATCCTGCGGGGCGCGGCGTGTCGCCGCAATGCGGGGGCGACGGGCCGGCCTTCGAGCAACCCGTCCACACAACCCTGCTCGATCGCCTTGCGATACACCGCCGCCGCCTCGCGGCACGCGCCGACAGTGTGGGCGATATCGGCGTCGGTGTGGGCGGCGGAGGTGACGAAGGATTGCCCGAGGACGCCGCGTTCGAGGAGTTCCTGCAGAAACAGGGTGCGGAACTCTTGGGACGGCTTACCTTCGGGATCTCGGGTGACGAAGATCAAGCAGGATGGGCGGCCCAGCACCTGCAGGTAGTCGGCGATACCGAGTTCGGCCGCG
Organism: Nocardia sp. NBC_01009; assembly: GCF_045208035.1. Taxonomy (NCBI): domain Bacteria; kingdom Bacillati; phylum Actinomycetota; class Actinomycetes; order Mycobacteriales; family Nocardiaceae; genus Nocardia; species Nocardia sp. NBC_01009. Next base: position 4,745,485 of record NZ_CP108695.1, read on the forward strand.
ACCGCGTTCACGCCGTCGGCGAGCAGCTGCCCGGCGTGTTCCATGCGGGCGACCGGGTCACCGGTGCGGTATTCGTCGACCACGGCGCGGAAGGCGGCCAGCGAGCCCGATTCCGGGCCGTGCGTAGTGGACAACAGGAATACGCGGTCGTGGTCGGTGCGCAGGCCACCGAGTTCCATGAACTCGCGTTTGCCTGCCAGCGCCGAAATGGGGAATCCGTTGCCCATGGCCTTGCCCCAGCACGACAGGTCGGGGCGGACGCCGTACACCGCTTGCGCGCCGCCGGCCGACCAGCGGAATCCGGTGATCATCTCGTCGAAGACGAGCAAGGTGCCGTAGCGGTCGCACAGATCGCGAACGCCCTCGAGGAAGCCGGGTTCCGGCTCGGCGAGCGCGGTGGCTGCCTCCATGACGACGGCGGCGACCGCGCCGGTGTCGAGCACCGCCGCGAGGGAGGGCAGGTCGTTGTAGCGAAACTTCATGGTGCCCGCTGTCACGTCGCGTGGGATGCCGCTGTCCATCGGAGTGGTCCCGATGAACCAGTCGTCGACCGAGAAGAACGGCTGATCGCACATCGCGATGACACTGCGCCCGGTCGCGGCACGGGCCAGCCGCACCGCCGCCGTGGTCGCATCGGAGCCGTTCTTGGCGAACTTGACCATGTCCGCACCCGGCACAAGCGTCAGGAAATCTTGTGCGGCAAGCACTTCCAGCTCGGTCGGGCGGCTGAAGCTGACCCCGTCGGCGATCGCCGCGGTGACTGCGTCCAGCACCGGCCGGAACCCGTGCCCGAGCGTGACCGACCGCAGCCCCATCCCGTATTCGACATACCAGTTGCCGTCGGCATCCCACACCCGTGCACCGCTGCCGCGGACCAGGATCGGCGCCATGAATTCGGGATACTGATCGGCGCCGCGCGCGTAGGTGTGCGCGCCGCCGGGCACCAGATCGTGCAGGCGGGATTGGAGTTGGTTGCTGCGGGTGAAGGGTCGGCGATCGGCCGACGGGTTGCTACCCGGGACATGGACCATGATCGGCTCCCGATGGGTCGTGAGGCACGCACACAGAAAGCCGTCGGCACGAATCTGTTTGCGCGCGATGGATCTCGGAATCACTGTACGTCCGGCTCGGAGACTTGTCCTCGCGAGGACTGGTCGGTGGGTGTGGTTACCGCCCAGAGGTCGTGGTCGGCGCGTCGACCGGTAGCACCGACGTAGGAGTGCATCCGGCCTTCGCGGATCATCCCGACCCGAGCGGCGACTTCGGCGGCACCGAGATCGTCGAGTTCTATGGCCGTCTCGACCCGGCACAGGCCGAGCTCGGCGAAGGCGTAGTCGAGCAGCAGTTGGGTGGCCGCGACCCGGGTCGGTTCAGCACAGGTGGTGTCGGTCCAGACGAACATCTTGGCATTGCGGTCGAACATGTCGAGATCGAACAGCCTGCCTTCGCCGAAGTACGCGCCGTCCACCTCGATGGCGAGCACCAGTCCGGTCGGGGAATGCAGACCTGCCCTGGCCCGCAGCAATTCGCGCCACCACCGGGAACGGGAGTGCCGTGCCGCCCAGGCGGCTTCGGATTCTCCGGGTCCCGGATCGAGCCGGCCTCGGCTGTGCATGCGCGCCGCGCACCACTGCGCCCAGTCCCCACGCCTGCGGCTACGCAGTACCAGGGCCGGATGTTCGGCGTCGGTGAGCCGGATCGGTTTCGGTGTCCGCAGCGGATCCAGCATGTGCAAGACGCGGCCCGCGTAGTACCGGGCGGTGGCGACGAGCACGATGGTCGCCGGAATCGGTGCCCCCTCGGGAGCGCTCGGCGTGGCCGGTGCGGCCGACACCGGACCGTCGTAGCGGGTGATCCAGCGGGCCGTGAAGCCGTTCGGCGGAACCGCCTCCCGGGTGATCGCCCACAGTTCGTGATCACGCCTGGCGCCGCCGACGTCGAAATATCGCGTCATCATCGCCTCGCGTCGAAACCCCATCAATGCCGCGCCGCGCGAGGTCGCGATGTTCGCGGGCGAGATCGGGGCGGTGAGGCGTTGCAGTCCGGCCGCCCCGAAGGCGAAGTCCAGGATGAGCGATGCCGCGAGCCCGCCGAAACCGTGCCGTGCCATGTCGGCATCCACCCAGAGACCCAGTTCCGCGGACCCGGTGTCGGGTGCGATCGAGACGAGCTCGATCTGCCCGGCGAAGCGCCCTGCGACTTCGATCACCGTGGACAGCCGCCGACCCGCACGCGCCTGCGTGCGGACCACGAGACATTCACGAACCCACTGCTTTCCGCTGTGCCGTGCCGCCCAGTCCAGTGGTGAACTGGTCCAGAACGGCTCGATGGTCCGCTGATCGCGCAACCGGATCCGCCGCCACTGCGCGTAGTCCGCGATCCGGGGCGGCCGCAGCACGACGATGACGCCGTGCAGGGTGGCCGGCCCGAGTCGGATATCGGACAACGAAGGTGGGTGATCGGTCACGGCTCACTCCCGGGGGCGCTGACTACCGAGCGAGGTCGTTTTCACCGCACCGTCGGTAGCTACCGAGAGTCGCCAATAGCCACCTGCCGGATCCTTGAGCACGATCCCGCTTCCTGGATGATCGGAAAGCCATGCACCACTGGATAGGACGGCGGAGCGCACGGCTCCGTCGGCGGTCTGGGCCTGGAAGATATCGGTGTCGCCGCGCCCGGCTCTGCCGACGATCGTTCCGGTGAACCGAGGCGAATGCACACTGTTGCGGCCCATCACATGCCAGGCGTCCGGGAACATCGCCGGACTGAGTTCATCGGTGGAACTGGAGATGAGGTTGATGGCGGTGCCCTCGGGGCAGCCTGCGGGATCAATGCGCAGCTCGATCGGCGGCTTGTCGAGGTCGGCGTCGAACTGCACATTGGCGAGATAGGGCTGACGGCAGTAGACCAGGTCGACACCGACGGAGCGGGCGGCGACCTTGCAGTTGGTCATGCCGAATTGGGCGGGTCCGCCGCGACCACGCTGGCCGATCGACAGCGCGATGTCCGCGCCCTCGAACCAGACATTGGTCAGCCACCAGTCATTGGCCGCGCCATCGATGGCGATGTGCTTGTCGGTGGTGTGCGGGTCGTTGTCGGAGACGAATTCGACGTTCGTCATGGCAAGTCCGGCATTGTGGTCGCTGCCGGTGCCGAGCACCCCGATGTAGTTGCTGGTGAGCTTGGAGGAGGTGACGTAGTTCTGGATGCACGACGTGACGATGCCGACGCCGAAGTTGTTGATATCGCAGTTGATGAATGCGGTACCGCCGGTGTTGTGGTCGAGGACGACACCGCGCTGCTCCAGAAAGCGTGGATGGTTGTCGCTGAGATGGTTGCCGCGGATCACCACGGCGTCGAACGAACAGCGGAAACATTCCGAGAGCACGACGGCGGTGGAGCGTGGCCCCGTCATGAAGATGCCGAGGCGGGCGAACCGGATCCGATTGCGCTTGCGGAGGTTGATCAAGGTGGTGTCCGCATCGCAGACCACAACCGACACGTCCGCGCCGTCGCCGAGGACCGTTGCGTAGTCAGACATTTCCGGCCACGACTGCACCAGGTAGTGCCCGGCGGGCAGGTAGAGCACCAGCGGCGTGCCGCCGACCGCGGCCGCCGCGGCGAATGCGGCGGTGTCGTCGGCGACGCCGTCACCGACCGCACCGAAGTCACGGACATTGCGCGCCGCGGGTGCGTCGGTGACGTTGGGCGAGCGGAAAGGGTTACCAGGGGGATCGGACGAGGCACACGCCGCGAGTGGGAGCGCGGCGGCGGCGCCCAGCGATGCTGCGAGCAGTCGTCGTCGACCGACGGCGTCCTCGGGCATCCTTACGGCCTCCCCATCAGTCGCTGCAGGCGGCTGCTCGGAACGCTGTGGGCGACAACACCGGTGAGCGCGGTGTCGCCGAAGGTGGCGAGCGCACCACGCACCTGTGCGCTGGAGGTGCTGCCGAGCTGGACCACGGCGAGGGTCTGGTCGAACAGTGCGGCCAGTGCGATGGCATCGGCGGCGTCGGTGATCGGGGCCACCTGCACAATGACGTGATCGAAGTCGGTGCGCAGTTTGGCAATGACGGCCGAGAACCGATCGGAGGCCAGCAGATCGGAGGTCTGTGGGTCGGCGTCGCCGAGCGGCAGCACCGAGACACCGGTCTGCTGCCACCAGGTCACCGATTCCGGAACCTGTGCCGAGCCGCGCAGCACGCGAGCCAATCCGGGGGACTGGTCCGATGTATAGGGCTGCAGGCGCCCCGCGTTCGACGTGTCGGCATCGACGAGCACCACGTGACGGCCGGTGTCGGCGAACGATTTCGCCAGCGCCATGGTGACGTCCGATTCCGACTTGGTCGTGAGACTGGTCAGCATGATTGCGGCCGCATCGCCATTGCGCAGCAGTCGGGTCCGCAGCCTTCGGGTTTCGTCTTCGGCGCCAGGACGGCCGGCATCGATGATGCTGAGGATCGGCACCGCAAGCACGGCCTCGAGTTCGTTGGACGTGCGCAACCTGCGGTCGGTGCGGTCGCGAACGAACGCGGCCAGGCAGCCGAGGCCGAGGCCGGCGAGCAGGCCGAGCACGAGCAGCCGCGTCGTCTGCGGACCGGTCGGACCGGTGGGCAGCTCGGCACGATCGATCACTTCGACACGGGCCGCGGGCGCCGCGCCTACCTCGATCGTTTCGAGTTCACCGATGAGGCGCCGGAATTGGGCGACCACGCCGTTGGCGATATCGCGCGCCCGCGTCGGGGTGCTGTCGGTGACCGCGATGTTGATCATGGTGGTCGCGGGCGGCGAGGTGGCGGCGATCTTGCCCTGGAGATCATCGATGGACATCTTGAGGCCGAGATCATCGATGGTGCGTTTGGCCAGTGTGGCGCTGTTGGCGAGATCGACGTAGGAGCGCACGCGCTGCTGCGCGGCCAGGCCGCCCTGGTAGGAATCGTTCACCGAGGTTCCGGTGGCCATCGTGACATACATGCTGCTGGAAGCCACATAGGTGGTCGGCAGGCTTTGCGCGTATCCCACCGACGCGAGGACACACAACAGCAGCACGCTGGCAATGATCAGCCAGCGCCTGCGCGCGATATGCCAGTAGTCGATCAAACCCATTGCCCGGATCCTCTTTTCCCGATGAATACTGGTGTTGCTTGCGGCGGGGACAGCGGTAACGGCCCGGGCCGGGCCCGCCGCCGATACTCTTTGACCGCCAGATAGATGAACCATGCGAGCACGGCGGACTGCACAAACTTGCCCAGTGCCTCCATGCTGCCCAGGATTCCGCGCTCGAACAGCGAGGAGGCGCCGGTCATGGCAAGGCCGAGCACCACAATCGGGAAGTAGCGGGAGTACAGCGATTTGGCCCATGCCAGCAGCAGCCCGAAGGTGAAGGCGACCGAGACCACCACACCGGCGTAGCCGCCGAGGACATAGCCCTCATTGACGTTGCCCTCGGCCAGCGACACCGAGACCCGCGTCATGTCCACCGAGGCGCCGCGAACGTCGTTGGCCCATGCGGTGCCGGACTGGAACTTCTCCGTGCCGAGCAACTGAGCCGGAATCAGGGTCAGGGTGGCGTGCCGGATCACCTCGTCGGGCGCCACCCAGAAACCGGGCCCGTGAAAGTAGGCGTCGGTGGCGGCCTCGAGCAGGTCGAAGCGGCGCAGGATACTGAGGAACGGCTGTACCATGGGGGGGTAGCTCGAATTCGTCAGTGCCGATTCGCTTTTGGCGAATTCCGTGGACTTGAACGACTGCAGCCAGCCGAAGCCGCCGATGCCGAGGACCGCGATCACCATCACACCGACGGCCTTGCCTTTGGTCCAGCCGACGAGCGCGAAGCGGACAGCCACCGCAAGCGCGGCGCCGAGGATCGGGGTCTTGGACTCGGTGGCCACGGTCCACCCGAGCTCCATGACCAGCAGCCCACCCAGCATCAGTACCGTCGTCAGCGGCCGCGCGGGCCTGGCGAAGATGATCAATCCGAGCGCGGCGATGGTGCCGAGAATGGCGACGAAGTTGAGAATCGGGTTCGCGCTGTCGACATCACCGGCATGGCCGGTGGCGCCTGCGGCGATGGTCGCGCCGCGCCCGAGGACGCCGACGACATAGATGGCCACCAGCGCCGGGATGAAGTCCGGGTCGGCGACGATCGCAGGCTCGCGCGCGACACCCAGCATCGAGGACCGCCGACGCGACCAGATCGCGTACCCGACGATGAGTACCGCGTACACCCACATGCCGAACACGACGTGGTGCAGAACCAGCGCGATGCTGTCGTCGTAACCGTATTCGGCCAGCCGCGGATCGGGCACGTTGTCGCCGTAGTGCGGATCCGGTTGTACCACCAGCAGCACGACAGGTCGCGCGATATACGACAGCGACCAAAAGGCGGCCTGCGCGATCACGAATACCCGTGCGACACCGGGGACCCATGCGGCAGCCACCACGAGGGTGGCCAGCGCGCAGGCGATCAGCACGAGCTCGGCGTAGGCACTCACGACTGTGACTCGTCGGTACCGTGCGCCGTGTTACCTGGAAACACGGTGTTGCCCGCAACTGCAATCTCACTCGCGGGCTTTGCGACCGTCGGTTGCTCGAGCGAGGCGATGATTTCGCGGGCGCGATCGACATAGCGATGGCCGCCGTCGACGATCCTCCGGTACCCGGCCTCGGCGACCGCGGCCGCCTGCTCCGGGTGCGCCGCGCACCACCGGACGATCTCGTGCAGCTCCGCCGCTTCGGTGAACAGGAAGCATTCGACGGTGTCGCGCAGTAGCTCGGCGTGCTCGTCGGTGCGTTGGCCGACGAAAAGGCCACCCGCTGCGGGCACTTCGAACGTGCGGCAGGTGTGAGTGTCGCGGTTGTCCGAGTTGAGCAGCACCAGATTGGCGGTGATATCGGCGATCACCGCCGAATAGTGCTGTCCGTACACCGGGCCGGCCACCACCGCGCGAGTGGTGCGCAATTCCGGGACCCGACGCCAGCCGGGTCCGCGGACTAGCATCCGATCGCCGTAGGTCCGGGCGAGCGCGACCATGTCATCGCGCCGGTCGGGGCGGCACACGCCGATGAAGCCGAGCAGGAATTGCCGGGCGCCGCGTCGCGCGGCCGGATGGTGCCAAGCCGGGTCGTAGGCGCTGCGCACGAAAGTCGCCGCGCGGGCGCCACGGTCGCGCAGCTCGGCCACATTGTGCTGCTTGGTGGTGACGATCATGTCCCATTCGGATTCGTGCGCGAGATACTCGGGACTGATGTTCTCGGGGTTGGCGACGTCGTCGGGGCTGTAGTGCACGTGCAGCCGGGCCGGGGTGTCCAGCAGTCGCCGCTGGTCGAGGTGTACGGATTTGAAGGCGAACAACAGGTCGGGCCGGAAATCGGCGGCGGCGTGCTCGATGTCGGCGTGTACCTGCTCCACAGCCCACGGCGCGCGCCGGTGCGTTGCCTTGGCGTAGAGCCACGGCGGTGACAACCGCGTGGGCAGGGTGACCGGCGTGGAGTCGATCACGACGACCTCGTGCCCGGCCTGCCGGAATCCGTCGGCCAGCGAGCGGGCATTGCTGCCGACCCAATCGTCGCCGACATACAGGATCCTCACGAGCGTCTCTCCTCACGCATGAGCACGACCGCGGGACCGGCGGCCGACAGTGCGCGCTCGCGGCCGATGAGGGTGCGCACGCGCGCGAGATACCAGAACGCGACCGTCCATTCGACGATCACGCTGCCGTAGACCAGCGTCCACACCGAGTGTGTGCGGAAGGCGATGACCAACGCGACGGCCGCAACGCAGGTCCCGAGGATCGCACCGATCAGCACGCCGGTGGTGTCCTGGCGCACCGGAAGCACAGCGGTGGTGATGAACGAGGTGATGGTGGTGGCGGGCAGCATGAAGACCTCGACGCGCAACAGCCCGACCGCCGAGGCGAACTCGTCGCCGAAGACCAGATGGATCATCGCGGGAGCGGCCAGCCACACGGCAACCACGGCGAGGCAGGCCAGACACACGCAGGCCGAGAGGGCCTGCAGGGCGCGGCGCCAGAACCCGGCTTCGGCGCTGCGCTTGGCCATCCGCGGCAGCAGCGCGAAACCGATGGGGTCGAGGGTTGATTGGATGGCGCGCACCAGCCGATCGCCCGCGGAGTACAGACCGAGGGATACCGCATCCAGCACCGCCGCGTACACCGCGGCGGCGCCCTGGCCGTAGGTGGTGACCAGCAGACGTGAGGCGAAAACCGGTGCACCCGTGCGCAGCACCTCGCGGAAATGCCGTGGCCGCGCGGGCGGCCCGAACGATCGCAGCGAGTCCCACCAGGTCAGCACCACGGTGGGAATGGACGAGACGAGCAGGCACAGCATCGCGATCTCCGCGCTGGGAATCCGCGGCAGCACCACGACCAGTAGCACGAGATAGCCCACCCGGCCGACCGCTTGATAGCCGGTGGACGCGCCGAATCTGCCCTGCCCGATCAACAGCCAGTCTTCGGAGACCGACCAGAATCCGCCGGCAAAAAGCCCCAGCAGGAGCATTTCCACTTGGTCCGAAGCGCCCGCGGCCAGGCTCAGCAGTAGGGCGGCGCCGATGAGACCGAGGATCGCGGAGCGGATGGCGAGGTAGTCCCCGCGCAATTGGTTGATGTTCGCGATGCGATCGCGGTCGTGGGAATCGTGGACGCGCGCAGCCAGGAAGGAGGTGATGCCGAGATCGACGAGCAGCGATCCGATGAAGTACGACGACATGCCGATGGCTAGCAGGCCGAGACCGTGCGCCCCGAGCACCCTCGCGATCAGCGGCACCGTCACCAAGGTGATGACGTACTGCCCGTACTTACCGAAGGTGACAAGGCCGATGTCACGCAGCACCGCGACAATGCCCTGCGAGCGGTGCGCACCGCCGCCGTTGCGGCCGCGGCCGCCGTCGTATTTGCGGTGGGCGCCGCCGGTGGTCGATGGTGGCCGTTGGTCGGGCGGCGGGGGGTGGCCTGCGGCATATTTGCGCTCAGACATGCGGGTTCCGTTCGACACGCGGAGTCCGTTCGTCCGGATTCCGGTGTCCTACAGCGTCAGTGCGGGTGAGGGTGTCGAGGAAGTCGGCGACAGTGTGCGCCGAGGCCGCGATATCGAAGTGCTCCGCGCGGACTCGGCCCGCGGCCGACAAGCGGGTGCGCAGTGCGCGATCCGCGATGAGCGTGTCCAGCGCGTCGGTGAGCTGCCTTTCGTCACCGCCGTCCACGAGTAGTCCGCTGACGCCGTGCTCGACTATCTCCGCCGGGCCGCCCGGACCTGCGGCGATGACCGCGCAGCCGGCGTGCATGCCCTCCACCACGACCTGCCCGAACGGCTCGGGCAGTACCGAGCAGTGCACCAGGATGTCGGCGTCGTGCAGGTGGGGGTTCGGGTCGTCGACGTGCCCGGTGAAGGTCACCGGCAGCGTGAGATCGCGCGCGAGCTGTTCCAATTCGGCACGGTAGGGCTCTTCGTCGAAGAAGGTGCCACCGATCAGAAAGATCCGGTGCGGGCGCACTGTCGCGGCGGCGGCGGCGCGGAGCAGGACATCCTGGCCTTTCCACGGACTGAGTCGGCCGACGACGGCGACCACGGTTTCCTCGGGTACGCGCTGGTCGGCGCGGTGCGCGGCGGCGTCGGCGTGCAATTCGACGCCGGGGTAGGCGACGATCGCGGGGCGACGACCGGTGCGCAGTGTCGCCAATGTTGTTTTGCTATTGGCGATGTAGCCGCGCGCGATCAGTCGCCCCAGGGTTTGCAGGACGAGGGTGGGTACCCGGCCGAAGTAGTCGACGGCGATGCGGTCGTGCACCTGCCAGACGAGCGGAATGCCCGCGCGGCGCGCGGCGACTGCTCCCATCACCAGCGCTTTGCTGCTCTCGGCGACCAGCACCTCGGTGTGTAGGCGTTTCGCGGTGGCGCCGATCGCCCAGCCGAGACGCAGCAGGGCGAGGAACCCGGCGAGCAGTCGGACGGGGCCGGATCCGATGGTCATGGCGCGACTGTCGAATCCACTTCGCTGCACGTGGGTCTCGATCCCGCGCGCCCGCATGTGCTCGACCATCGGTCCATCCTCCGTGAATATCGCCGTGACCTCGGCGCGCCCGAGCTCCCGCAGCGCGGACAACAGCCGCAGTGTGGCGAGTTCGGCACCGGACGGTGCGGCGGTATGCGCGAGGAAGAGGGCTTTGGTCATTGCCTTAATTCCTCGTACATCGTCAAATGTCGCGCCGCTGTGACATCCCATGAGAAAGTTTCTGCGTGCGAGCGGCATTCGGCGGGGGAGGGTATGCTGCCGCGCAGCGCGGCGGAGATTCGGTCCCCGAGTGCGTCGGTGTCACCGGCGCGCACGATGAGTGAAGGGTCGAGCCCACGTACCGAATCCGGGAGTCCGCCACAGTCGGTGACGATGGGCGCGCGGCCTGCCGCGAGCGATTCCAACGCGATCAGGCCGAATCCTTCCAGGGCGATGGTGGGGACGACGGTCAGTTCGGCCTGCTCGTAGAGCTCGGTGAGTCGCGTGTCGTCGATATGCCCGGCGAAGACTATAGATTCGGCGGCCTTGCTGTCCATCGCGGCGGCCTGAGCGCGCAATTCCTGCTCCGCCGTGCCGGTTCCGACGAGGACGAGACGGGCGTCGGGATGCTGGTCGAGGACGCCCGGCCAGCAGCGCAGCAGATTGGCGATGCCCATGCGGCGTTCCAGTCTGCGCACGCAAAGGACGGTGCGCCCGGCGGAGGCTGTCGCCGGGATCGGTGTCGCACGGAAGCGGCTGAGATCGACACCGGGAGCGATCACCTCGATCCGCTCGGCAGGCACCCGATAGTCGTTGGCGAGCACGTCACGGAAGTAGTTGGACAGCACGACGAATCGGTCGGCTCCGGCGTAGCGCAGGCGCTCGACCAGGTATTTCGCCTTTGCGCCCAGTTCGCTCTGACCGGTGAGCCTGCTCTCGGCCGCCCACGGACCGTGGAAGTGCACGACCAGCGGGACCCGTCCGCGCCGATCGATCGCGACGGGTCCGTACAGGCAGAAATGCCGGTCGAGCACCGTTGCTCGACGCAATTCGGTGCGGTCCAGAAACGCTGTGCGCGCCCGATGCAGGGTGGATCCGCCGAGCGGTCCCCAGGATCGGGCGCCCGGCAGGCCTGGGGCGGAGTCCGTGGACACCGCACCGAAGGCGGCGGCGGACACCTCGACATTCGGCTGTCGGGTGAGTGCGTCGAACAGGTCGGTGAAGTACCGATTCAGTCCACCCGGCGCCGCTGCGAACCACTCGGACCCGGTCATATGTACGCGGAGCGGCCCGGTCGATGCCGTCACCGTTGCCCCCTGTTGCTGGTGATCTTGATGCGAGCCCTCCTACCGAACTCGCTTCCCGCGCAACAGTCTAAGTGACATCCGGCATTTCGGGCTCCCGAGGAAGATCGACCAGTAGCTGGAACAGTCTTTTTCAACTCCGGGCTACCGGCCGCGTCCGGTGCGGCCCGGCGACCTGCGAGTCGACATCACAGTGGGGCGGGGGTGTTTGCCGGGATCTAACCAAGGTCGAAAAGGTTCGGTTGGCCTGCTCGATATCGTGCCGCATCCAATTGGCGCAGCGGCTCGAAAGCCGGTATCGAGTCGCGAGTGAACAGCCGGGCACGCGGCGCGCTCGAACCTGCCGCCTCCAGCAGTGCGTTGACGGCGGTACGGCCTGCCTCGTCGGCCCCCTCCATGGTGGCCAGGTCGAAATTCGTCTGCACGTAGTCGGCGGCAAGGAAGAGATTCGGAATCCGTGTGTGCGCGGTGGGTCGATCGGCCCAGGACCCGATCGTATTGACCAGCAGCGGTTCGTCATTGTGGTTCTGCCCGTCGGCCCAGGTGATGCCGGGGTCGAGCAACCACTCGCGCACGATGCCCTCCTTCAATTGAATCCTGCCGTCATCGTTGAGCGCCGCGGTCATCTGCGCCCAGGTCTCCTGGTAGATCTCCGCGCGCGTGCACTGCTTGGCGGTTTTCCCGAAGAGGATGCCGGGGGTATCCCAGTCGGCGATGTCGATGGTCAGACCGTCGACGATGCTGCCGTCGCCGTACTTCGCGGCGTAGTCGACATCCCAGAACGCGCGCTGGGTATAGGAGGTCAGCCGCCACGGCGCATCGAGGTAGATGTTGTATCCCGCGCCGAGTTCCAGCTTCTCGCTGACGAACATCTGCATGCCGTTCATCCAGTCGACACGGAGCGCGTCCATCCGGCCCAGAGCCGGGTCGAGGGTGCGGATCTCGGGCGACCACAGGCGGCGGGCCCGGTCGGTCGGCATCGCGCAGACATACCAATCCGCCTCGAAGACCTGGATCGAACCGTCCGGGCGCTGGATGCGGGCGCCGCCGATCCGGTCGTCGTCCACCACGAAGCCCTGCAGTGCGTGGCCGGGGTGGAACTGCACGCCCATATTGCGGAGCAGGGAGATCCACGGGTCGAGCCAAGCCTCGTTGGTCGGACCGTTGAGCACCTCGTATACCTTCGGGCCGCCAGTCAGCTCCTGCATCAGCGCGATGAAGAAGCCCTCCATCATGTTGCCCATCGTCCTGGTGCTCGCCACGTACTCCTTGGCGGCGACTAGTGCACGGGTGAGGCCGGTCGCCGCAAGTGCCTGGAACTGGGCCGAACGGGTGCCCGCACCGACGAAGTCCCACCAGCTGACGTGCTCCCACTGCCCGAAGCGGCGTTCCTCGCTGGAGGTGAGATAGGTGATCACCCGCCCGGCCATGTACATCGCCTCCGGCGGCGGGATGAGGTTGTTCTTCATGAACACCTCGACGAGGACGCGCTGCATCCCTTCCGCCGTGAGCGCCTGGCGCGGATCGAAATAGAACCCGAACATCAGGGGGAAGCCGTCGGGGAGATTGTTCGCGCGCGGGTAGCGCGGGTCGTTCACCGAGAACGGAATCAGATTGTCGTAGACGGTTTTGCCGGTGCCGGGCACCGGAATGCGGCGCATCGTGTCGTGCACGTGGTGATAGAACGAGGTGAAGCCGCGGGCGCCGTGTTCACCCGGCAGCGGCGCCCGGCCGTCCACGCCGGTGCCGGGCAGCGGGATGGTGCGCGACTTGCCGCCGAGTTCTTTGCGGTCGAAGACGGTCACCTCGAATCCGCGTTCGGCCAGTTCGTGGGCGGCGGTGAGCCCGCCGATCCCCGCGCCGAGCACCGCGACGGTGTTGCGTGCGGGACCGTTTCGCCTGCGGGGCGCCCGGGCGGCGACCGGTCCCGCGGTCATTCCCGTCGTTGCCGCCAGACCCGCGGTTCCCGCCGCCGCGGCGGCTCCGCGCAGCAACGAGCGTCTGCTGAAGCCCGAGTCCTGCGGGCGATGTGTCGATGAACCCCGAGTTGTCATGAAGACCCTGCCTAGTTCTGACTATCCTGATCGTCATATTTAGCAGATGGTCGCCGCGGATGGGAGACAATGCAGGCATGACAACGACGTTGGCGCGGATGTCGTGAGTGAGCGCGGCGAGCGAACGGCAGATGCGACCGCCCCACGACAGCGGCGGCCGGTCCGCTCCTATGGCGGCGTCGACGCGGAAGCCCGGGTTGCCGCCCGGCGCGGCAAGCTGCTGGATGCAGGGCTCGAGCTGTTCGGCACCCGCGGGTATTCGGCGACCGGCGTCAAGGACCTGTGCCGTGCGGCCGGCCTGACCGACCGATACTTCTACGAGTCGTTCGCCGGGACGCGCGAGCTGTTCGCGGCGGTCTTCGACCACGTCATCGACGAGTTGTTCGCCGCCGTGGCGCGTGCGGTGGAGGCGACGCCGCCTCAGGGGACACGCAAACTCCGGGCGGGCATCGGCACGTATCTCACAGCGCTGGCGCAGGATCCGCGCAAACTTCGCATCGTGTTCGTCGAGCCGACCGCAGCGGGGGCGGAGCATCGCCTGCACGATGCATTATGGCGCTTCGCGCGATTGGTCGCGGCCACCGCCACCGAGGCGCGGCCGGAAGATTATCCGCCGGCACCGATCGTCGATATTTTCGCGTTGTCGGTGGTCGGCATGCTGGAGCGGGTCATCGTGGAGAAACAAGGCGGTCGTTTGGCGGTGCCGATGGACAATCTCATCGACTATTGCACCGCCTTTGCCGGGGCGTCGCTGCGGGCCGTCCATTCGGGCGAAATCGATAAGCGCACAAAGGATTAGGGAACGAAACCTACCGGAAGGGTTGGTCGCAAGTCTGGCCGACATCTCTCGGGTGCGGTAGATTTCACAACGAGTTCGTGCCGGGCACGAACCGACCCGCGGGGGACTGGCGGGAGGAAATCACAGTGGGGACCGAGCATTCGGTTGCAGATCATTCCGACATCGACCAACAAGAGATTCGAGTACTTGTCGAGAACGGCGAGTATTGGCTACGTAATCGCGGCGATATCGCCATGATGACCGTCACCATCGAGCGGATACGGGAACGCTGGCCGCATGCGCGCATCGGCGTGCTGACCCATCAACCCGCCGTGCTTCAAGCAATGCTGCCGGAGGCGGAACCGATTTGTGGACCCGAGTGGTGCTGGGGATCGGACAGTTGGCAGGGACGGCTGTCGCGAACCGCGGGCACGAGACTGATCGGACCTGCGGCACTGCGGTGGCGCGCCGCGACCGACGGGCCGAAGGATCGGCTGAGGGCCCTGCGTTCCAGCGCATGTCTGCGCCGGTACCACGACGAGTCGGATGCCGAAGCGGCCGGCGCCGAGTTTCCTGTCGAGATCCCAGCCGCCGTCGCCCAGGCGTCGCTGGTCATCGCCCTCGGCGGCGGCTACATGACCGATGTGGATCGCTACCAGGCCAATCGCACCCTCAACCTGCTCGAACGCGCTCATGCGTTGGGCATTCCGACCGCGATGGTCGGGCAGGGCATGGGGCCGCTGCGGGATCCGCTGCTGCAGCGCCGTGCCACGCAGGTGTTGCCGGGCGCCGATTTCATCGCGCTGCGGGAACCGCGCCGCGGCCCGGAACTGCTGAGCGGGTTCGGCGTGGAGTCCGAGCGGGTCATGATCACCGGTGACGACGCGGTCGAGTTCGGCTATCGGTTGCGCGGCGCACGGATCGGGACCGATATCGGGCTGTGCCTGCGGGTGGCCGATTATTCGAAGGTCAGTGCGGCCGCCCAGGCGACGCTCGGTGGGGTGGTCCGGGACCAGGCCGTAGAGCTCGATGCCGGTGTGGTGCCACTGATCATCTCCGAATACGCCTCGGAGGATCGACTCGCGACCTTGCCGCTGCTGGCCGGGGCGGCGCGGACGGCGGCACCGGTCGGGCGTGGCGGCACCGCGCACGATGTGGCACGTCAGGTCGCGCGTTGCAGGCTGCTTGTAACAAGTGCCTACCATCTAGCGGTATTCGCACTGTCGCAAGGCATTCCTGCGGTCGGAATTACCGCCTCGGAGTACTACGACGACAAGTTTCACGGCCTGGCCCAAATGTTCGGCACCGGGCTGCAGGTGGTACATCTGAACGATGCGGAGCTCGAGGACAATCTCGGCCGCGCGATCCGGGAGGTATGGGACGATGCGCCGGCTGTCCGGGATTCGTTGCGGCAGAAGGCCGTCGATCAGATCGACGCCAGCCGGGCCGGCCTGGAGCGAGTGTTCCGGTTGGTGGAGAGCGGCCCAGTGCGCCGCGCGATCGTTTAGGGGGTACCTGTCATGACAACGCTGTCGGTATGTGTTCCGGCCTACAACTCGGCGCGCACCCTCGCGACGACGCTGCGCTCGGTGCTGGAACAGGATGTGGATTTCGAGCTCGTCGTCCTCGACAACGCGAGCACCGACGCCACCGCCGAGATCGCGCACTCCTTCGACGACCCGCGCATCCGGGTGCTCCGCAATGATTCCGTGCTGCCGATCGGCGACAACTGGAACACCGTGATCCGGGCCTCGACCGGAAAGCTCGTGAAGGTGGTCTGCGCCGATGACGTGCTGCGACCCGGCGCGCTGACCGCACAGTTGACGGTGATGGCCGACGAGTCGATCGCCATCTGTGCCAGCCGGTTCGAGGTGATCGACGAGGCGGGCGAGGTGCTGGAAACCGATCTCGGTTTGGCCGGGTTGGAGGGCAGGCAGCCGGCCCGTGCGCTGGCACGCACGATCGTGCGCCTCGGGCCCGCCGATTTCGGTCCGACCGCGGCGGCGATGTTCCATCGCGAGCATTTCGATCGGGTCGGCGGGCTGCGCGGCGACCTGGTGTTCCCGATGGATGTCGACCTGTTCGCGCGGGTGTCGTCGTTCGGGGTGTTCTACGGAATGCCCGAAATCACCGCCGCGTGGCGGAATTCATCGTTCAACCTGTGCAGCAGCACCTCGACGGTCAGCAAGCTCACCGATATGCTCCGCTTCCACCACCGTCTCGCTGGCGACTACCCGGAGTTGGTGAAGCGTGCCGACGTGCTGGCCGGCGACACCCGGCTGGCGAAGGCGGCGCTGCAGCGGTTGCGGATCCGTACCGTCGCGACGGTACGGCACCGTCCAGATCTGCTCTGAACGGCCCGCACTCGGCTCTGCACGCCCCTCGACGACGAACGTGGTGCCCCGGCCGGGACACCACGTTCGGTCTTTCCGGGATCAGATGGTCCAGAGCCTGCCGTAGGTGATCACTGTGTCGCCGCTGGAACTGACCACCCGGACGAACGGACGGATGTTGGTCGGGCCGAGGACACCGGTGACAGTGCCGTGGAAACCGGACATCCGGATGAATCCTGCAGAACCGGAGACGTCGCCGCCTGCGCATTCGACCGTCTGGATGCCGGGGCCGAAACCGACCTCGAGCTGAATGCCGCCGCGCGGGATCAGGTCGTTGAGCCTCAGCAACGCGCCTTCGGTGCCGCCGAGATCTAGTCCGAGACTCGGTGACGACCACTCGAATCGCAATTTTCCATTGAGGGTGGCTGGGAATCCGACCATATAGCCGACGGTGATGTGGCCGGTCCAGTCCTCCGCGTCCGGGCCGGAGATCTGGAATGCCGCCTCACCGTTGTGAAACCACTCGCGGGTCAACGGGTTTCCGTCCAGCGGTGCCACGAAATCGATGCGAGTATCGGATTGGATTGCCTCGACCATACGGTCGCTGTGGTCGACGACTTGATTGGTGCTGTCGATGGCGGCCGCTGCGGTGCCGTTCGCGAAGATCAGGCCCGACGCGACGACCGAGGCCATGGCAAAAATGCGCAGACTCCGGCTACGGAACGGTGCTGTTTCCCTCATCAGATTATCCCCTTAGATTCCCCTCGCACTGCCGAGCGCTGCCGCGCTCGACGCCCGACCCCCCCGGCTCATGGGGGCGACAAGCCCTTCAATCGTCCAGGGTGGGCTGGTGGTGGTAAATAGAACTAGTCATGTCAACTACGTCGGGTTGATTCAGCAACAATCTGGTTTCGGCACAGCGAATTCAATGCAATATTTCACCATCCCTCCGAGGGTCCCGCCGGGTCGTCGAGCACCCAACGTCCTTCCAGCTCCGGGAACTCGGCTCGAACCTCGGGCAGCAGGTCCCGCAGTGTCAGCAGCACCGAATCCGGTCGGGCCGAGACGAGTTCGGCGGGGGAGATGATCGGAATATCGGTGCCGGGCATCCGGCGTCCGTGTTTGGCGGGCGAGGCGTCGGCTACCGCCGCGACGAGTCCGCGGTGCAGGCCGGCCAGGCTGAACAGCGCCACCGCGCGGGAGGCGGCGCCGTAGGCGTACACGCGTTGTCCGCGTGCGGTGGTCGCTTCCAACCATGCCCGCAACATTTCGGCATGCTGGTCGGTCGTGTGTTGGAGCCTCCGTAGGGCGGCAACGTCGGTGTGTTCCGCCTCCGCGGCCAGTACGGCCTGCACCGCTCGATCGGGCTCGACCGCGCCGTGTACTGCACCGACCAGTACGGTTCCGCCGTAGAGGTCGAATTCCCACGCCGTCGCTACGCTCATGCCTGCCGACGTCAGCAATCGGCCGAGTGCGGCCAGCGAATAGTAAGCAAAGTGTCCGTGCCTCAGCGCGTTCCACTGACCCGCCGAGACGATGGTGGCCAGCGAGTGGTATTGGATCAGCAGCAGCCCGTCCGGCGCGGTGGCGGCGGCACGTTCCTCGACAGCCGTGGCCTGATCGGGTTCGTGCATGATGCCGAAGCAGTCGAGCACGATGTCGGCAGACTCCGCGCTGGTGCGGAATCCGCGTTCGGCGAGCAGCGGTAGCCAGGTGCCGCCGTGCGGGCTGCCGAACTCGCGCACCGTGGTCCCGCGCAGCAGACCCGCCTGCGCGACCCGGGCGATCGCATCGGCGGCCTGATCGCGCAGCGCCTGCGGTTCCACGCCACGCGGCTCCTCGGTGCGTGTGTCGTCGTCGGCCAGCTGCGCGAGCCCACACGCCTCGCACATATCCATGCGGAGCGGATGCGCGTCTTCCTCGACCCCGATCGCCGCGTCGGCGCTGGGGAAGTAGTCGGCGGCGGGCACGGCGCCGAGATCGAGCACCGTTGTCAGCCGGTCGCTTCCGCAACCGCGGCAAGGGCTACCGTCGGCGTTCACGACAGCCACAGTCGTGACACCATGGCCACGTGCGTATCGAGCCGACCGAACTCGCCGATGTCCTTGTTCTGGCGCCGGAGCCCTTTCGTGACGAACGCGGGCTTTTCACCAGGACTTTCGATGCCGAGGAGTTCGAAGCCGCGCTGGGTGTGCCCGGTGCCGCGGCAGCGTTCCTGCAGGACTCGCAGTCGCGGTCGACACGCGGGGTGATCCGGGGCATGCACGGCCGCTCCGGGCGCGGCGAGGCGAAACTGGTGCGGTGCGCGAACGGCGCGGTGCACGACGTGCTCGTCGACATCCGGCCCTCGTCGCCGACCTTCGGGCAGCAGCAGGCTTTCCGGCTCGACGACAACGACTTCCGGCACCTGTACGTGCCGCCCGGGTTCCTGCACGGTTTCCAGGCGCTCACCGCGACGGCCGATGTGTGTTATCGCATCGATCGTCCGCATGATCCGACCGAGGACATCGGTGTCGCTTACGACGATCCGGACCTCGCCATCGGCTGGCCGTTGCCGGTCACCGTCGTCTCCGCCCGCGACCGCGCCGCGGGCAGTTGGCAGCACCTGGTCACACGAGTGCTGTGACACCCCGACCGCCGACCCGCCGCATCGAAGTGTCGAGAATCCCGGCGTCGCGAAGTTTCTCGAGGTGCGGCAGTCTGGTGAACCGGTGGAAAAAGTCGTCACTGGTGAGTCCCCTGGCTGTGTATTCCTGATACAGCTCTTGCGCGCCCGCCGGAATGGTCCATGCGGCGTGGAAGCCGATGGCTTCGCGCGCGGCGGAGAAGCCGACGCGATAGGAGCGCGGATCGGCGCCGCTCTCCCCGGTGATGTTGAGCCGCGAACCCGGGACCGCGTCCACCACCGCCTGCGCGATGTCCGCGACGGTCAGGTTGTTGGCCTCGGTGCCGATATTGAACGCGCGGCAGTGAATCGCCTCGGTCGGCGCGGTGAGGCAGGTCGCGAAGGCGGTCGCGATGTCGGCCGCGTGCACCAGTGGGCGCCACGGCGTTCCATCGGAGAGCACCTTGACCTCCCCGGTGAGCACTGCGTACCCGACCAGATTGTTCAGCACGATGTCCGCGCGCAGCCGCGGCGAGAAGCCGAATGCCGTGGCATTGCGGAGAAATACCGGAGTGAAGTCGGCGTCGGCCAGTGCTGCGACGTCGTCCTCGACGCGTACCTTGCTCTCAGCGTAGGGCGTGATCGGCTTCAACGGAGCGTCTTCGGTGACCAGCTCTTCGCCGGCCGCACCGTACACCGAGCAGGTCGAGGCATAGAGGAAGCGCGCGACGCCCGCCGCTTTCGCGAGCCGGGCCAGCCGGACCGACGCGTGATGGTTGATGTCGTAGGTGATCTCGGGATGCAACGCGCCCAGCGGGTCGTTCGACAGCGCGGCGAGGTGGATCACCGCGTCGAAACCGGCGAGTTGCTCGACGGTCACATCGCGTAGGTCGACGGCGATGCCGGGCGGATCGCCGGGCAGCGCGCCGAGCACGCAATCGGCGAAGAACCCGGAATCGAGTCCGACCACGTCGTGCCCGTCGGCGCGCAGCACCGGAACCATCACAGTTCCGAGGTACCCCTGGTGCCCGGTGACCAGAACTCGCATGCTCATTTCCCTCCCAAATCGAGGACAACCTTATCGATCACGAATGCCTCGGCGTATTCGGCCCGGCACTGCACACCGCGCAGTCGGGCCAGGCCGGTGAACGCCTGCTCGTCGAACCAGTCGCGGCCTGCCTGCGACGGATAGTGCTTCAGCAGCAGCCTGGCCTTTGCCTCCGTGAATTCCGTGCTGACCGGGTGGAATACGGTCGGCTGTGGGGTGTCGGTCTCCCACTTGAGGATCTCGTAGCCGAGTATCAGGTGGTTGCGGAACTCGGTGGGGACCAGCTCCGCGAGCAGCCGATGGTCCTGGTGGGCATCGCCGCGCTGTGGCGCGAAGACCAGATCCGGATCCGACTTGCCACGGAAGTGCTGTACGGCGTTCTTGATTCGGTCCCAGTGCGCGGGCGCCCTGCCATCGGGAACATCGAGCACGGTGAGATCGAGATCGGCATTCGGACAGAATTCGGCCAGCGCCGTCTGCTCCTCGAACTCCCGCTCACTGTCGCCGCCGGAAATCACCAGGGCGCGGACCCGCAGACCGGGATGCTTCCCGGCCAGCGTCAGCAGGGTGGCGCCCATACCGATGGCGATGTCGTCGCAATGCGCGCCGAGTACAGCTATTTCGGTCAGCGGTGCGGTGGTCAGCGCGATCATGCGTCCTGCTTCTCCCACACCATCCACGGACGAACGCCGGTGCGATAGCCCGCGTCGAGCTCGGCGCGTTCTTTGAACGTGTCGGCGGGCTTCCAGAAGCCTTCGTGCTGGTAGCCGAACAACCGCCCCTGTCCGGCCAGGGCGCCGCAGGCGTCTTCGACGAGATCGCCGCCCGGCGGCAGCAGGTCGAGAACCTCCTGGGTGAGCACGAAGTAGCCGCCGTTCTCCCAGATCGGCATCCGCGACACCGGCATGATTTCTTTGACTTCGCCGTTCGCCGTCACGTCGACGCAGTGGAACGACGACTGCGGTGGCACGACCATCATCGATGCGGCGGCACCGGAAGCGGTGAACTTCTCGATCATCTCGTCCAGCGGCGCGTCGGTGAGGACATCGGCATAGTTGGCCAGGAAGGTCTCTTCGCCTTCGAGATAGGGGCGCACCCGGCGCAGCCGTTCGCCGATCGCCGACTGGACGCCGGTGTCGACGAAGGTGATCGACCAGTCGCTGATGTCGCTGTGCAGCAATTCGACACGGCCGTCACGGATCACGAAGTCGTTGGACACCGATTCCTGGTAGTTCAGGAAGAAGTTTTTGATGTGCTGGGCGCCATAGCCGAGGCACAGGATGAATTCTTTGTGCCCGAAGTGTGCGTAGTAGCGCATGACGTGCCACAGCAGCGGCCGGGGGCCGACCATCTGCATCGGCTTGGGGATCACGTCGTCGGTGCCGTCACGCATCCGCATGCCGTAGCCGCCACAGAACAGCACAACCTTCATCGCGCAGGCCTTTCGGTGTTTTGATTGCTCGGATCGGCGCCGGAGTCCAGCGCGGCGAAGTGCAGCGTGGGTAGTGGATAGACGAGCTGGGCGCCCCATTCGGTGATGTGGCGAAGCTGCTCGGTGATCTCGGCTTCGAGATTCCAGGGCAGGACCAGCACGACATCGGGCCGATCGTTGTCGATCCGCTCGGGCTCGTGGATCGGGATCCTGGTGCCTGGCGTGAACTTCCCGTGCTTATACGGGTTTCGGTCGACCGTGTAGTTCAGCAGGTCTGGCCGGATGCCGCAATAGTTGAGCAGTGTGTTGCCTTTGCCCGGTGCGCCGTAGCCGACCACGCGTTTGCCTTCGGCGCGCTGTTCGAGCAGGAAGCGAAGCAGCTCCTGCCGCACCGCGTCGGCACGGGGTTGCAGGTCACGGTAGCCGGCGACGTCGTGGAGACCGGCGGCTTCCTCGGTGCGGAGCACCTCGAGCATCCGCTCGCTCGGCCCGTCGGCGACCGCCTCGGGCCGTGCCCAGAGCCGAATCGAGCCGCCGTGGGTGGCAAGCAGTTCGACATCGACCACCGTCAATCCGGCGGTGGCGAGGGCCCGCTGGGCCGAGAGCACCGTGTAGTACTGGAAGTGTTCGTGGTAGATCGTATCGAACTGGCCCAGGCGCATCAGGTTCAGCGCGTGGTGCACCTCGATGGAAAGCCAGCCGTCGTCGGCCATGAGCTCGCGCAGCCCGCGGGTGAAACCGCGCAGGTCGGGGACGTGCGCGTAGACGTTGTTGGCGACGACCAGATTCGCGGGCCCGTGTTGGGCGCGGACCTTCGCGGCGGAATCCTCGTCCAGGAAAGCGGTTTCGGTGGGTACGCCTGCCAGCCGGGCGGCTGCGCCGACATTGACCGACGGCTCGATCCCCAGGCACCTGATCCCCGCAGCGACTGCGTGCTGCAGCAGGTAGCCGTCGTTGCTTGCAGCTTCCACTATGAACGAATCCGGTCCGAGGCCGAGCTTTTCGATGGCGTGGGTCACAAAAGCTTCGGCATGCCGAACCCAGCTATCGGAATACGATGCGAAGTAGGCATACTCGGTGAATGTTTCCTCGGGCGTGATCAGTGCCGGAATTTGCAAAAGGAGACACTCGTCACACAAGCGCAGGTGCAATGGGAAGGTGGGTTCGGCGAGATCGAGTTCGGCTGCGGCGAGGAACTTCTCGCATGGTGGGGTCGCGCCGAGGTCGAGAACGCTTGATAGCTTATTGGAATCACAGAGTCGACAACGCATGCAGGCCCCACTTCTGCGGCTAGTTTGATCGCCCGGCGCATTACCGGCACGCCCCAGACGTCGGTGCGATCCAGTGAGACGTTACAACGAATCGCCTGCATGGCGATGCTGAAATCTTCTGGGTGATAGCGGTTTCTGGACGGATTTCCCCCATTAACGATCGGTAGCATCCGAACAGTTACCGATAATGTCGGGGGCAATACTGTGATCGCGAAGCGCGGCCATCGGTGACGTACGTGCTTCACCTGCTTGGTTGTCGCTACAACGACTGTCGGGTGACGGGCGGGAAGCTGACCGTCCCGCTATTGGCTATCGCGTGGAATACTGTGCGGCCCTTGTGATTCGATATGTGAAACAGATTGTGTTCTGTAACAATCAGCTTCTGGTCACCGACTGATGGAACACCCCAGGCGGTCAGGCTGAGCCGAGGGGACCGATCGATGTCGATCGGGGGCAACGAGTTTCTCTCCCAGGGGGAGGTGCGTCTTCTTATGAGCTTCGAGCTCACCGATGGCGACGATCTGGATGTATCCGGACCGCCGCTGACTTCGCCGCGCTCGGAACGCGAGCGCTGGCAGGCCGAGTATGTACGCCGCTTGGCGGCAACGGATTCAGTGGTCATCGCCGTCGCTGTCGGGTTGGCACAGGTCATTCGCTTCGGTGGGCCGGTCGCACCGCCGCTGGCCTGGCCGATGCCCTATGAGGTCGGCTATGTAGTTGTCTCTACAACATTGGCTTTGGCCTGGATAACCTTTCTGGCCGTGTGCAATACCCGGTCACCACAGGTGGTCGGCATAGGCTCGGAGGAATACCGGCGCCTGGTCTCGGCCACATTGCGTTTGTTCGGTTTCCTTGCCATCGCGTCGCTGATCTTCCAGATCGAGTTCGCACGTGGTTATCTGGCGATCGCGTTGCCGCTCGGCTTGCTCGGGCTGATGTTCAGCAGGTTGCTGTGGCGGTTGCACGCGCGTGCACGCCGCGGTATCGGTGAGTACCGGACATCGGTCCTGGTGGTGGGTGGTGCCGAGGCGGCACAGGCGATGGCGACCGCGTTCTCGCGCGACCCGGACTCCGGCTATCAGGTGGTCGGTGTGTGCATTCCGGACGGCGTCGACGGAAGCACCGCCTACGGCATCGAAGCATCGGGGCGCACCTATTCGGTGGTCGGCGATGACCGGTCGGTACTCGAGGCGGTGCGCCGCAGCGGCGCCGATACCGTCGCAGTCACCGCGACCGACCATCTCGGCCCGGTCGAATTGCGCCGCATGGCCTGGGAACTCGACCCGATCGGGGTGGAACTGATCGTGGCTCCCGGCGTGGTGGACATCGCGGGCACCCGCCTGACAAACCGTCAGGTTGCCGGCATGCCGATGCTGCATATTGCGAAACCGCAGTACGACCGTGCCAAGTCGACCGGCAAGGCGGTGTTCGACGTCTGCTTCGCGGGCGCGGTGCTGCTGGCGATCGCGCCGGTGTTGCTCGCCATCGCGCTTGCGGTCAAGCTGACCAGCCCGGGGCCGGTGTTCTACCTGTCGGAGCGAATCGGGCGTGGCGGTAAGCCGTTCCGGATGATCAAGTTCCGCAGTATGTATGTCGATGCAGACAGCAATGTCGCCGCACTTATCGAGCGCAACGGCGGCAACCCGGTGTTCTTCAAGATGAAGGACGATCCACGCATCACGCCGATCGGGCGCGTCATCCGCAAGTTCAGCCTCGACGAGCTACCGCAGTTCCTGAACGTGCTCGGCGGTCAGATGAGCGTGGTCGGGCCGCGCCCGCAGGTGCAGCGCGAAGTGGACTCCTACGACGGCAACATGCGCCGCAGGCTGTTGGTCAAGCCGGGGGTCACCGGGTTGTGGCAGGTCAGCGGGCGATCGGATCTGTCGCTGGAAGATTCGGTGCGACTGGATCTTTCCTACGTCGAGAACTGGTCGATGGTGCTGGATCTGCTGTTGATCGCCAAGACCATCGGCGCCGTGGCCCGCGGCGAAGGTGCGTACTGATCGGCCCTGGTCAGGATGGCCGCCGGGCCGGGAATTCGGCGGCCAACTCCTCGAAGACCGCGGTGTTCATGGCGAAGGCGCGCTTGCCTTCGTCGAGCACTCTGCGGCGTTCGAGCTCGTCGAAGGGCAGTTGGTCCAGCAGGGCCCGGTATTCGCGCTTGAAGGCGGCCGGGTTGCCGACGGCATCGAAGACGTAGAAGCGCACGCCATCGCCCCGATGCGGCAGGTTCCACAGTTTTTCGGCGGTGCCGCGGATTACCTGTCCGCCGGACAGGTCGCCGAGGTAGCGGGTGTAGTGGTGGGCGATGTAGCCGGCGGGCCATTGGTGTGCGCACTCGACGATGCGGGCGGCGTAGGCGGCGGTCGCGGGCAGCGGTTGCAGATCTTCGCGCCAGGCCGGTCCGATCAGGTGGGTGAGGTCGCGTTCCAATTCTGCGGTCCTCGCCAGTTCCGGTCGGATGAACGGACCGGCGACCGGATCGTCGGAGAGGTGGCTCCAGCGCCCTTCGAGTGCGCGGTAGATGAACCAGAGCTGACCGGTGTAGCGGTGATAGGAGTCCACCCCGAGCGCGCCGCCGAGCATGTCGCTCATGAACCGGGAGTTCTCGGCCTCGGTGTGCTGTTCCTCGGTGGCGGTACGGATCGCCGTCGAGAACGGAATTGTGTCCGACATGTCCGAAACCACCTCGCTATCGCGCGGGAGTCCGCTGTATGGCTACCCTAACTAACCGGTACGACGATACCGGGTCACCGCCGAAGTCGCACGGGAGTCCGCAACGCGGCCCGGAAGCCGCGGTCGGCTCGGCGGCGGCGCACGATCGGCCTGCGCAGCGCACCGAAGCGACTCAGGATCCGTGGCCTGCGCACTGTGCGGTCGAACCATTCACCGAGGGTAACGCCCGCGGCCAGCGCACAGCCGACACCGATGGCCGCGAGCAACTGGTTGGCTCCGATCAGCAACTCGTCGTTGAGCAGCGCGTAGAGACCGCGGTACACGCTGAGTCCCGGCAACAGTGGCGTGATGCCTGCGACCGCGACGACCAGCGGCGGCGTCAATGCGCGCCGTGCCATCAGACCACCGGCGAGGCCGACCAGGGTGGCGGCTACGCCGGAGGAAACCACCGGTCCGAAACCGGTCTGCTGCACGAGCAGATAGCAGATCGTGCCCGCGGCACCGCTGCACGCGGCGGCGGCAAGGGCCCGGCGCTCGGCATAACACGCGAGGGCGAAGGCCAGCGCCGCGACCGCGCCCGCGAGTACCTTCAGCGCGAGATCGGTGATGTCACGGCTGGCTAGATACACCGGCGGAACCGTGGCGCCGACGAGGTCGCCGATCCGCAACGCGACCGTAATGCCCGCGATGATGCCGCCGGTCATCATGACGACCTCGAGCATGCGCGCGGATGCGGTGATCGGCGCGCCGGTGATGGCATCCTGCACCGCGCCGACCAGCTGTAAACCGCTGAGTAGCACGGTGATTCCGGCCGCGATGATCAGTGTCGGGTCGACATCGATATGCAGTGGCCCGGCCAGTGTGGCCAGCGCGACCGCGGGTGCGGCCGCGATGGCGCCGCCGACCATGTGCTGGAAGAAGAACGGCAGTCCGAACCGATTGAGCACCCGGTTGGCCCGGTCGATCGCCAGGGTGGTCGCGAAACTGATTGCGGCGACGAGCACACCGCCGCCGAGCAGGGCCGCGATGGCCGCGGCGAGCAGTGACCAGCCGAAGGTGGCCATCCAGCGGTGGTAGGGATGCGGGGCCGAGGTGATGGCGTCGAGCGCGGTACGTGCGTCCTCCGGGGCGACCACTTCATTGCGGATGCGGCGCGTGAGACGGTCCACGGCGGCCAACCTGGTGAAGTCGAGCGACCGATAGTGCACGATTCGCATGGTGCTCGCGGGCGGCAGTTCCGGACCTCGATCAGCCCAGATCCTGATCGCGTCATAGGTGACGTCGATGCTGCAGCGCGACAGCCCGTAGGTGGCGGCGATGAAACGCACCTGAGTGGTGGTGTCGATGACACCGGTGCCCGATGCCAGCACCACTTCGCCGACGCGAACGGCAAGATCGAGCACCTCGGCGACGCGGGCGTCGTCGGTGAGATCGATCGGCTGCAGCGGGGTCGGGGCAGCAACGATGGTGTCGGCGGTGGCCTGCCGGTCGGCGACCAAGCGCCCGACGGCCTGACTCACCACCGGAATTCGCGGTGGCCGGCGCCACCATCGGGCGCGTCGCCCGCCGAGTTCGTCGATCCGCGGATCGACGTCTTCTCCTCCCGAAAGTGCGTCAGAGCCCATGACCGCGAACCTAGTCATCTCGAGGTGTCGGCGTCATCCGCGCTGTTCGCGGCGGGCGCGTCGGTTCTCGTTCGGTACGGCAACAGCCTTGGTCCTGTCCTGAAAAGGTGGTAGAACTTGTTCTAATTCTGCGATGGGAGCGCGTACGGTGCGGTACGGAATTGTGTTGTTCACCAGTGACCGGGGCATTACGCCCGCCGATGCGGCAGCAGCTGCCGAACAGGCCGGCTTCGATGCCTTCTACGTGCCGGAGCACACCCATATCCCGGTGGTCCGTGCCGCGGCGCATCCCCGCACGGGCGATGCGAGCCTGCCCGACGACCGTTACCTGCGCACACTCGATCCGTGGGTCGCGCTGGCCACCGCCGCCGCTGTCACCAGCAGGATCACCCTGTCGACCGCGGTGGCGCTGCCCGCCGAGCACCATCCGATCACCCTCGCCAAAACCGTGGCCTCGCTGGACCACCTGTCCGGCGGCCGGGTCAGCCTCGGCGTCGGATTCGGTTGGAACACCGACGAACTCGCCCATCACGGGGTGCCGGCCGGGAAACGCCGGACGGTGTTGCGCGAGCATCTGGACGCCATGCGAGCCCTCTGGTCCGAGGAGGAGGCTAGCTTCGCCGGACAGTTCGTGAACTTCGGTCCGAGCTGGTCGTGGCCGAAGCCGGTGCAGAAGCGCATCCCGGTCATCCTGGGTGCGGCGGGCACCGAACAGTCCTTCACCTGGCTGGCGAAGAATGCCGACGGCTGGCTCACCACGCCGACCGAGGACGGTCTGGATACCAAGATAGAACTGTTGCACCGGGTCTGGCGTGAACACGAACGAACGGGGACTCCGGAGATCATCGCGCTCGCCGGGCGCCACGATGCCGCCCAGCTCGCGCAATGGGCCGAACTCGGGGTCACCGAAGCGGTATTCGGAGTGCCGGACCGCGACGCTGACGAAGTGCGTGGGTACCTGACGCGGCTGGCGGGAAAGCTTGGCGTCGAAGCTGCTCGCTGACCTCATCAGCGGTCCTGTCGTAGAGATTTTCCGCCCGCCGCACCAGGGTCGCAGACCCGGTGCCGCGGGCGGAGTCTCTTCTGAGTGCTAACCGCGCCGCCTCCGTGCGAACAGCCAGCCACCGATCGCGCCGAGCACACCGACGCCCGCGGCGCCGACAATGGCCACCACAATCAACGCCGAGGATTTCGATTCGGTCGCGCCCGCCGCACTCGCGGCCGCGCCGGGGGCGCCTGCACCCGTAGACTTTCCGCCGCCCGCCGGGGTGTTCTCACCGAAGACGCCGTCGGTGGCCGAGGTCGAATACTTCGGCCCGCCCTCCTGAGCGCCGGAGACGGTGAGATCGAGGCGAATCGGAACCGGGGTGCTTCCGCGGTCCGCGGAGGTCGAGCCGAGTTTGACCGCGATGTAGTACCAGCCCGCGACGGCTTGCGTGCGAATGTCGTGGTCGTCGGCATTGCGATTGTTGTACCTGATCGGCACGGTCGCCATCGCGGGGTCGTTGGACGGCAACACCTGGTCGGAACCGGTGTACACCATGGTGTCATTGTCGATTCTCTCGCGGATGGGGGAGTACAGGGTGGTGGTGATATTCGAGAAGTTTTCGCTTTGGTGGTTGCCGGTCGCGCCGAAGCGCACTCGATACGCCAGACCTTGTCCCCAGTTCAGTCGAACTCGGTAGAAGACGAACTCGCCGGGCCGCACGGTGTCGGTGTAAGTGCCGCTGGCAGGCAACTCAGCGGCGACATTGAAGGACCCACCGCCCGTTGCCGCGGTACGCGCGCCGGTCGGCTCGGTGAAGGTCGTCGCGGGTCGCACGGCGACCGGGCCGGGATCGGTCGCGGCGGGTTCGATGCCGACGAGCAATTCGATCGGCAGTCGCTCCGGCACCCCGTTGGAGACGTGATCCCAGGTCAGCGCGAAGTAGTACCGGCCGCCGCCCTTGCATTTGTCGGCGCTTGTGTCGTCCTTGCGTTCCTTGGTTGCGCCGTCGAAGGCCTGGGCGACGGTGAGCGCCACGCCGTCGCTGGAACTGGTCGTCATCTCGGATTCGAAGGCGTTGCAGTCCCTGCCATCCCTCCCGTAGACGTGCATCTGGAGGGTGTTGATGTCGTCGGTGGAGGAGATGTTCGGCAGCCGAGGGAAGGACACGGTGCCGCTGAAGTAGGCGGTAGCGCCTGCGGGCACTTCGACGGACCAGTAGCGCTTTTCCTTCTGGCCTATGGTGTCCAGGTATTGGCCCGGTGTCGCCACCGGCGCGGTGTCGTAGGTGGCGGTGCCGGTGATCGGTGCCCCTGCCGCCTTGTAGTTGCGCAACGCGGCCGAGGTGACTCGGGGCAGCGTCCGCTCGAGCGCGGGGCCGTCGGCGGCGTCGGTGTAGGTGCCACCGGTGGCCTGGGCCATACAGGTGAGCTGGGCGCGGGCCTTGGCATCCACCGCGAAGCCGATCGCGTGCATGACCAGGTCGAGGCCCTGCTGCTTCAATTCCCTTGCGACCTCACACGGGTCGGGCGGTGAACAGGTGTCGTCGCCGTCGGAGACCAGCACGATCGAGCGCGGTCCCGACTTGGGCAGGGTCGCTGCGGCCTCGCGCAGCGCGGTGCCCATCGGCGTCCAGCCGCTTGCCTTGATGCCGTCGACCGCGCTGGTGAGCGCGGCCTTGTCGAGCGTGTCCGGCTTGTGCAGTACCTGTACGTCCCGGCACCCGGCCGGTTTGTCGGCCTCGGCGTTGCCGGTGCTTGTGCCGTAAACAGTCAGCCCCACCTTGGATTCGGCGGGTGCGGAGCCGACGAAAGTCCGTACGGCGTTCTTGGCGGCATCCATCATGGTGCCCGCCGGGTCGGGACGCTGCATGGAACCCGATGCGTCCAGGATGAGCATGGTCGGCGCGTATTGAGGGGCCTGCTCTTGGCCCTCCTCCGCGTGGGCGGGTAGGGCAGCAATGGAAAGGCTTGTCAGCCCGATAGCTATCGCCGCGGTGAGCCCTGTCAGTCGCTTGGTAACTCTCGACATGGTCCTCGTCTGCTTGGTTCGCCTGCTGTATTGCGAGTTGGACATTACAGACAGCAACCAGTCGGTTCCCTTGTTCAAAAGCTCACCCGCATAACAAATCGTTCATCGCTGCTGGTTATCGCACCAGGTCGGCGCGTGCGCGACGACCCACCAGGAGCGGGAACCCCTGGCGGGTCGCCTCGCGATCAGCGCAGGTCGCGACGGCGGAAGGCGGCGATGCCGACCGTCAGCAACACGGCCGCGATCCCGAGCAGCCACAGCACCGGGGCAGCGTGGAAGGCCGCGCCGGGCAGCTTCGGCGGATGGACGAACGGCACCAGGTCTACGAGCCACTGCGGCAGTCCGTCGAGCGAGCCGAGGAAGAAGATCACCATCATGACGCTCAGTACGCCCCAAGCGACCGGCGTGAATCGTGGCACTATGCCGTAAATGGCCACCGCAATTCCGGTCACCACCCACACCGCGGGCAGCTGAACCGCCGCCGCGCCGAGTGTGTCGCCCAGCTTGGCGGCCAGGTCACCGTCCATCGCGCCGTAGACAATGCCGATCGCCGCGCCGGCGATCATCAGGACCACCACCGGACCGAGCAGTGCGAGACCGATGTGGCTCACCGCGTACCGCACCCTGCTCACCGACCCGGCCAGGGTCGCCTCCGCGCGCTGACTTGATTCCTCCTCGTGCAGGCGCAGCACCGCCGAGATGGAGTAGGCGGCCGCCGCGACGGCGAGCATGGCGATCGCGAAGGTGATGAAGGAATTCTGCAGGACATCGGTGCCGCCGACCCGGGCGAGCATGTCGCGGATCTGTTGGCTGTTGTCGAGCATCTTGCCGACGGAGTCGAGGGCGCCGCCCATCAACATGCCGTAGAGGAGGAAGCCGACGGACCAGGCCAGCAGTGAGCCGCGCTGCAGCCGCCACGCCAGCCCGGTCGGTCCGGACAATGTCGGCGCCGCGACCGGCGGGCCGGGGCGCTCCGCGAGCAGCCCCGAGCCGGTGTCGCGCCGGCTCAGCAGTACATAGGCGGCCGTGGTGGTGAGCACGGCAACCGCCGCGAGCGGAATCAGGACCCACCATCGTTCATCCGCGTACGGCCGCATCTGGATGCACCAGCCGAGCGGTGAAAACCAGGACAGCACACCATTTCCCGCATCGCCGACCGCGCGCAGCGCGAACGCGGACCCGAGCGCGCCGAACGCGACGCCGCGTGCGATTCGCGCGCTGGTGCTGACCTGGGCGGCGACCGCGGCGACACCAGCCCAGGCCAGACCCGATGCGGCCAGCGCCGACCCGAAGGCCAGCGAACCGGTGGCGGGCAGGTCGTTGGCGGTCAGCAGTAGCGTGCACAGGATTCCGGTGACCAGACAGCCTGCCGCGGTCATCAGCATGGCTGCAGTGAGTCCGGCATAGCGGCCGATGCTGGTCGCGCCGACCAACTCGGCGCGTCCGGTTTCCTCTTCGACCCTGGTGTGCCGAATGACGGTGAGGATCGTCGCGATCGCGATGATCGCGAAGTAGGGCCCGGCCTTCCACAGGGCGATCGAGCCGAGTTCGGTGCTGAAAACCGGCCCGTACATGGCGACAAGCGCCGGGCTTTCGGTGATGGACTTGGCGTAGTTGTCGAGCTCGGCTTGGGTGTCGTAGACGCTCTTGGTGCTCGCGACGTAGGAGGCGGGCAGCATGCCGAAGGCGAGTACCCACAGCGGCAACACGATTCGGTCGCGGCGCAGGTAGAGGCGAAGCAACTTGGCGGTACCGGCGAAGTCGGCCGAGCCGCGCACGGCCGGGGCCGCGTGGTGCCTGCCGGCGGTGATGGTGGTCATGCTCGCACCTTCTCTCCGGAATGCGTGGCGGCGGTCCGCGAGTCGTTGCCGTCGACGTGGTAGTGCCGCATGAACAGTTCTTCCAGCGTCGGCGGCGCGCTGACGAGGCTGCGTACGCCGGTGTCGCCGAGCACTCGGATCAGCTCACCGAGGTGCTCACCCTCCACCTGGCAGCGCAGTGTCGAGCCGTCGAGTTCGACATCCTCGACGCCGGGGATGCGGGTGAGATCGCCTGGGTTGCCGAGCAATTCAGCGGTGATCGAGGTGCGTGAGAGGTGTCGCATATCCGCCAGCGAGCCGCTCTCCACGGTGCGGCCGGCCCGGATGATGGTCACCCGGTCGCACAGCACCTCGACCTCGGACAGGATGTGGCTCGACAACAGGACTGTGGTGCCGCGCTGGTTGGCTTCGTCGACGCATTCACGGAATACCTGCTCCATCAACGGATCCAGACCCGAGGTCGGCTCGTCGAGCAGCAGCAGGCGCACGTCGGAGGCGAGCGCTGAGATCAATGCGACCTTCTGCCGGTTGCCCTTCGAATAGGTCCGCGCCTTCTTGCGCGGATCCAGGTCGAACCGTTCGATCAGCTCGGTGCGCCGCTGTTCGTTGATGCCGCCGCGCATTCTGGCGAGCAGGTCGATGGTTTCGCCGCCGGAAAGCGATGGCCATAGTGTGACATCACCTGGTACATAAGCGATTTCGCTGTGGAGGGCGACCGCATCGGCCCACGGGTCGCGGCCGAGTAGCGCGACTTTCCCTGAGCTGGCACGCAGGATGCCGAGCAGGATGCGGATCGTGGTCGACTTGCCGGCCCCGTTGGGGCCGAGGAAGCCGTGGATTTCACCTTCGCTGACCGTGAGATCGAGTCCGTCGAGCGCGGTGAAGTGGCCGAAGTTCTTGTGCAGATCATGAACTTCGATGATGTCGGACATCAGGTCTCCTTGTCGAGTGTGTCCAAAATCGAGGGGTCGGTGAGTAGGCCCTGGGTGTAGAACTCCAGGGCAGGTGGTGTGAGCTCTTCGGTGAGCTCACGGGTGATCTTGCGGAAGTCGAGCTTCTCGCCTCGTTGTTGACGCATCTGCACGTAGAGCAGGGTCGCGCCGAGGTTGAGCATCATCAGATATCTGGCGCGCGCAGCCGGGTCTCGGCTCGGCTTGATGCTGCCGGCGTCGACTCCGGCCTGGATGTACACCTCAGCATCGGAAACCATGTGCTCGAAAAGGGATTCGGCCAGTGGGCCGCCCGATTGCAGGCTGCGCACCATATAGGCGACCAGCGGTCCGTATTCCTCGATGTCGGCCAGCGCGGTGAGCATGCCTTTCGCGATGCTCGGTGCAGTGGTTGCCTTGGCCTTCTCATTCCTGGTCAGCTCCAGCACCCGCTCGTCGCAGGCGGCCCGCAGGCCGTCCTTGGAGCCGAAGTGATGGTTCACCAATCCGGGGGAGACGCCGGCGGCGGCGGCGATGACACGGACTCCGACCTGGAATCCGTGCTCACCGAACACCTCGATCGCGGCATCGCGAATTCGGGCGGCGGTCGTGAGATCTGAGGTCTGTGTCACGGCGAATTCTATCTCGGCGGGTCTTTGCGGTAGGGCTCCTCGGTTAAACGCATGTTCAATATATTAAACGACTGTTCAACGAGGGGCAAGAGTTTCGCGCAGGATGTCGTGTCAACTGTCACGGTTTGCCCGAGCCGGGGCGGGCTAATGTCGAGTTATGACTACCGGCACCGCATCGACGGCAGATCACCTTCGCGCAGCGCTCGACGGACCATGGGGCGCGGTCCGGGAAGAGGCCCGCGGCCAGCTCGCGGACGAGAAATTCGCCGGAGACCCCTACCTCGACTACAAGGCAGCGCGGGCGCGGGTCCTCGACCAGATGCGGGCCATCGCGACCATGGGGATCGCCGAGCGTGGCTTCCGGCTGGAGAACGGCGGTACCGGAGAACCCGGCGCGGCCGTCGTCGCCTTGGAGATGCTGGCATACGCGGACCTGTCACTGTGGGTGAAATCGGGTGTGCAGTGGGGCTTGTTCGGCGGTGCCGTGGAGAACCTCGGCACCGAACGTCACCGCGATGTGGTCAAGGCGCTGCTGTCGCTGGATCTGCTCGGTTGTTTCGCGATGACCGAATCCGGGCACGGTAGCGACGTCGCCAACCTCGAGACGACCGCAACCTACGATCCGGACACCCAGGAATTCGTCGTGCACTCGCCGACGCCGTCGGCGCGCAAGGACTACATCGGCGGTGCGGCCGAACACGCAAGGATGGCAGCGGTTTTCGCGCAGCTGATCACCCAGGGCGAGAACCGTGGCGTGCACTGTCTGCTTGTCCCCATCCGGGACGAGCACGGCATTGATCTGCCCGGCGTCACCACCTACGACGACGGGCTCAAGGGCGGGCTGCCCGGTGTCGACAACGGGCGCATCGTGTTCGACCAGGTACGGGTGCCACGGGAGAACCTGCTCAACCGTTTCGCCGATGTAGCTCCGGACGGCGCCTACGACACCGAGATCGAGAATCCGAGCCGCCGCTTCTTCACCACCCTCGGCACCTTGGTGCGCGGTCGAGTGAGCGTCGGCGGTGCCGCGGCCGCCGGTGCGCGGGTCGCGCTGAGCATCGCGACGAGGTACGCGCTCGAGCGGCGTCAGTTCTCCGACCCGGACACCGGCCAGGAGACGCTGCTGCTCGACTACCGCAGTCACCAGCGCCGGTTGCTGCCGTTGATCGCCCGGTCCTACGCGCTGGCCTTCGCGCAGAACGATCTGGTGCGCCGTATGCATCTCGTGCAGACCGGTCAGGACCTGGACCCCGGCTCGCAGCGGGCGCTGGAGACGCGGGCCGCGGGCCTGAAGGTCGCACAGACCAGGCACGCGACCCGCGCCATCCAGGAGTGCCGCGAAGCCTGCGGCGGCGCAGGCTATCTCACCGAGAACCGGCTGGTCACGCTCAAAGCCGACACCGATGTGTTCACCACCTTCGAGGGCGACAATGTCGTGCTCACCCAGCTGGTGGCCAAGGAACTGCTCACCTCCTATTCGGATGAGATTCGTGAGCTCGACGCGCTCGGCTGGGTGCGCTTCGCTGCGACCATGGCCGGCGACGTGGTGCGCAAGCGTTCCGGTGTGCGCCAACTGATCCAGACACTGCGCGACCGCGGTGACGACACCGTCGACGAGGCCGATGTGTCACGCCGCTCGGTGCAGTTGCAGCTGTTCGCCGACCGTGAGGACTATTTGGTCCGCACCGCAGGCCACCGGCTGCGCGCACGCGCGAAGGACACGACTCCGTTCGAAGCGTTCAACAACGCGCAGGACCACATCCTCGCCGCAGGCACCGCGCACATCGATCGGTTGATTCTCGAGGAATTCATCGAAGGTATTGCGGGCATCGAGGATCCGGCGGCACGCGACCTCGCCGAGACGGTCTGCGATCTGTTCGCGTACTCGATGCTCGAGGAGGATTCGGCCTGGTTCATCATGCACCGGTTCATGTCGGTCGAACGGGCGAAGGCCGTGCGCAGGGGAGTCAACGAGCTGGTCGACCGGCTGCGCCCGGACGCGCTCACGCTCGTCGAAGGCATGGGTGTGCCGCAAGGGATGTTGCGTGCGGCGCTGCTGTCGGACGCGAGCGTCTTCGATCGGGCGGGCCGCAGCGAGGCGCCGGTGTAGGACAGTCGCGGCTTGGGGCTGGGTCGCTAGGCGTCCAGCCGCGCGGCCGGGTGTACGCGTTCGGTCCGCAGGAGAAACCGTTCGGCAGGCCAGCACAGCGCGGTGACCATGGCGATCGCGGCGGCCGCACCGCCGAGGATGTCGGTCGGTAGGTGATAGCCGAGACCGATCATGCCGACAGCCGCGCAGAGCATGGCGAGCACACTTGACCCGAGTGTTGTCGCCCGCGCCCTCGGCACGTCGGTCAGCAGCACGAAGGCACTGGCCACTGCGACCAGGTGCACCGTGTGTCCGCTCGGATACGCCAGGTAATCGTGCAGCGGCCGCTCCCACAGCGGTTTGAGCAACCAGCTGTTGACCGCGACGGCGAGTTCGGGAACCACGACCATCGTTGCCGCGCGCCACCATTGGCCGCGGTAGGCGAACCAGCAGGCGGCCACGAGCAGCAGTGGTATCACGATGTAGCCGTTGCTCGGGATCACGAGGGTTTGGTACACGCCGGGATGGCTGTCGAGCGCCGAGTGGATCGGCGCGGCAAGGTCGCGATCGAGGTCGGTCGGCCCGTCGTCGTGCGGAAAACTCAGCGGCAGACTCACCGTGACCACAGCACAGAGCGACACAAGGCCCAGCCGGAATGCGGTAGGCCAACCGAGTGCCTGTCGTGTGGTGCTCACGCCGACGACGATAGCCAGCGGTCGTGGTGGATCAGCCGGGCCCGTAGGTCAGGATCGCGGTGACGACGAACCAGAGAACCCACGCGAAGCCGATGACCATACCGATCGCCAGCGTGATCCGCATGAACGCCCTACCGAGGTCCATATCGCCCGACTCTCGCGGATACAGCTTCCACGGGCTGTACCACGGCGCTTCGATCACCAGGGCGGGCGAGTGCGCTTCCCGCTCGGCCATCGCCAGTTCCTCGGCGTAGGCCTCGGCCTGGGCCTGCTGGGGGCCGCCGTGCCAGAGCGTGATGTCGATCGGGCCGATGAACCCCTCGTTCAGCAATTCCTGTGGTGCGGGCAGATACGGCAGGATGCCCAGGCTGCGGAAGGCCACCGCGACATCATTGGCCGTCCACAGCTGCTTCTCGCTCTCGGCCAGGGTGTCGAAATAGTGGCGCAACCTGCCGGGGTCGGTACCGAGGATCACATCGAAGCTCGGGTCGCTCCACGCCTGCTGGACCTTCAGCTCCGCACCGCGCAACGGGACGATCAGCGCGACGCCGTGCACCGCGCGCTGGCCGAGGCCGCGCGCGGCCAACCAAGTCTGCAGGGCGAAGGTGTGCTCGCGCGACTTCTCCAGTGGGGTGCGCCGATCCCGGCCCTCCATGGCGACCGGCTCACCCGAGATCGTCCATGCGCCGTTGAGCGGGATTTCCAGCACGCCGTCCTGGCGGGCGACCAGCGCCTCGGCCTCGATCACCACGCAACTGGTCGGTGTCCAGACCACGGCGTCGAACTGGTGCAGCCGATCCTTGTGGAACAGACTGCAGTTGATTGTCGCGACACCGTGCGGGCTTGCCGGGTCCTTCCAGGTGCGCAGCCAGTCGATCAACGCCCGTTCGGCGTTGGTGCCTGCCGGATTCTGCACTCGCACGAGCATTCACGACCGCCCTTCACGTCGACACTCGATGGTGGAAAGGATACGAGCACCCGGGCCCGGTTCGCTGCGCCTGCGGCCAGACACGGCGTGTTGGGCACGAGATCTACTGCGGCTGTTCGGCGACGACCTTTCCGGCGTGCACCGCGGCGACCAATGTGCTGTGGTCTTCCTCGGTGCGGTCGGCGTAGCGGACCGCGAAGCGGGCGACCGCGTCGTCGAAACGATCGTCACCGTCCAGATAGCCCGCCACCAGCCGCGGATCGAGCGACCGCGAATGTGCGCGAGCGAGCAGGGCGCCTGCGAGCCTGCCGTAGTCGTCGAGATCGCTCGACGGCAGACCCGCGGGATCGATATCGCCTTTGAGGTTACGGAATTGGCGCACGACGAACGGTAGTGCACCCGTGGGCAACTCGAGTGTGGTCCAACCGAGCAGGATGTCGCTCTCGGACTGAACAAGCCTGGCGCCCTGCACAATTCGTTCCCCCTCGTGTCGCGGCGGCGGCGCGTCCAGGAACGGGGCGAGCGCGGACGGGTTCGCCTGTTTCACCTGGAGCACCAGTGCCTCTCCGTCATTGCCGTGCAGCAGCGCAACATAGCTGTGCAACCCGACACTACCGGTGCCGACGATCCGAAAGGCAATGTCGGACACGGCAAATCGGGCGATCAGATTCCGGCGGGACTCGCGCAACGTGTCGGTGTACCGTTCCAGGCCGTCGGTGACAGCTCCGGCGACCGTAGCCTCGACGTGGGTGAGAATCGGTGGGTCGCTGACGAATCGGTGCTTGCTGATGCCGGTCTCGTGATCCTCCAAGTGCTCGGTCCACTTCGCCACCACCTTGGCGCTGGTGTTCTTGCGCGCCTTCTTCGCAGCCTTCTTGAAGTCGTCGAGCAGATCGTCGGCTCTGGCCTTGCTGATCACCGATTCGTCGGGGAGTGCGGTCCACGATTCCATGAACGGCAGCCGCGCCAACTGGGTGACGGCGAGCCGGTAAGAGGTCGCCGCGTCGCGTGCCGCCTGGTAGCAGTTGTCCTCGTCGGCACCGCCCTCACGGCCCGCGAGCACTAGACTCGCCGCGAGTCGTTCCAGGTCCCACTCCCACGGCCCAACGATGGTTTCGTCGAAATCGTTGATGTCCATGATGATTTCGCCGCGCGGCGTGCCGTACAGGCCGAAGTTCGCGGCATGCGCGTCGCCGCAGATCTGCGCGGCCAGCCCGCTGTCGGGGCTGCCTGCCAGATCGGCGGCCATCAGCCCGGCCGCGCCACGGTAGAAGGTGAACGGGGTGGCGAGCATGCGGCCGACGCGCAACGGCGTCAGATGCGGCAGCCGACCCGCATTGCTCGCCTCGATGAATTCGAGCACGCTCGGGCGCGTGGCCCAGGTGGCCGCGCGATCACGAGCGGTGACCGGAACCCGCTGGCGTTGCGCACGGCCGCGGGCCAGCACCTCGTCGGCGGGCACGTAGG
This sequence comes from Nocardia sp. NBC_01009, assembly GCF_045208035.1. Taxonomy (NCBI): domain Bacteria; kingdom Bacillati; phylum Actinomycetota; class Actinomycetes; order Mycobacteriales; family Nocardiaceae; genus Nocardia; species Nocardia sp. NBC_01009. The sequence goes on from NZ_CP108695.1 coordinate 4,784,199, forward strand.
TGCGAAGGTCGATACCACTGTTGGACACAACATCCCACGCTAGCCGGTATGGAACCGCCTGGTCTTGTCGGATTCGCCACGTCGGCCACGTCCCGCCGCCCGCCCGTGCCGGGGGAGCGCAGCGACGGGACGGCTGTTCAGTTGGCCGGAACGCCCGGGTCGACCGGAGTGATCGGCAGATGCAGCGCGCCGGGCGCCGCGCCGGGGACGGCCGGATGGTTCGGCGCGACCGGGGTGATTCGCTGGTAGGCGGTGCCGAGCGCCGGGCGGGCGTCCGCCTCGTCCTTGTTGGGCCAGAACGCCATTGCCCGCTCGGCTTGTGCGGTGATGGTCAGCGACGGGTTGACGCCGAGGTTGGCCGTCACTGCCGAGCCGTCCGCGACATGCAGCCCGGGATGCCCGTACACCCGCTGATACGGGTCGACCACCCCGGTGTCGGCGCTCTCGCCGATGACGCAACCGCCGATGTAGTGCGCGGTCGCCGGGATGTTGAGCACGTCCATGATCAGGCCGTGGGTGTCACCGTTCACCTTCGCGCCGAAACGGCGGCCGACATCGTGGGCCAAGGGAATCCAGGTCGGGTTCGGTTCGCCGGTGCCCGCCTTGGTCTTGAGCTGCCCGCGCTTGCGGAAGGAGGTCAGCGAGTTGTCCAGCGACTGCATCACCAGCAGGATCACCGACTTCTCCGACGCGTGCCTGGCATTGAGACTGCGCAGGAACACCAGGGGATGCAACACGATGGCCAGCAGGAAGCGCAGGAACCGGAACGCGCCGCCGTCGACGATCGGCACCGACATCGGGAACAGAGCGTTCTGCCCCTTGCCGTAGTGGCACACCTCGATATGGGTGTCGGCCTCCGGATGGATCGAGGAGGTGATAGCGATGCCCTCGGCGAAATCGTGACGTGCGCGACTGACCACATTGAGGATGGCCTCGGAATTACTGCGCGTCAGTTCGCCGAGGCGCGGCGAGAGGTTGGGCAGCACGTGCTCGTCGCGCATCTTGTGCAGCAGCTTCTGGGTGCCGAGCGCGGCACCGGCGAAGACGACCTGTTCGGCGGTGAAGGTTGTGCGCTCCTTGCGGATCCAGCGATCCGAACGCACGGTATCGATCGCGTAGCCGCCCTCCGGAAGCGGCCGCACCGCGGTAGCTGTGGTGAGTGGGCGGACCTCGGCGCCGGCCTGTTCGGCCAGGTAGAGGTAGTTCGTAGGTGTGGTGTTCTTCGCGTTGTTGGGGCAGCCGGTGAAACATTGCGCGCAGTGCACACAGCCGCGCCGCCGTGGGCCCGCGCCACCGAAATAGGGATCGTCCACTTCGGTGCCCGGGTCGTCCTCGTTGAAGAACACCCCCACATCGGTCGGATGGAAGGTGTGGCCGACGCCGAGGTCCTCGGCGATCTCCTTGATCACCTCGTCGGCCGGGGTCATCCGTGGATTGGGCGCTACGCCGAGCATGCGCTGTGCCTGGTCGTAGTACGGCGCGAGCTCGGATTTCCAGTCGGTGATGTGCGACCACTGGTTATCGGTATAAAAGTTCGGCAGCGGCTCGTAGAGGGTGTTGCCGTAAATCAGCGAGCCGCCACCGACCCCGGCGCCGGAGAACACCGCGCACTTGCCGAGGATGCTGATCCGCTGCGGACCGGTCAGGCCGAGCCGCGGCGCCCAGATCGAGTTGCGCACATCCCAATTCGTTTTCGGGATGTCCTCGGCATTCCAGCGTCTGCCCGCCTCGAGCACACCGACCCGATACCCCTTCTCGGTCAGCCGCAGCGCGCTCACACTGCCGCCGAACCCGGAACCGATCACCACCACGTCGTAGTCGAATGCGGGCATGACTTCCTCTCACTGACCGAATAACGGATGAGATGTTTGCACAGTCATTCTGTCACCGGGTCGGATGCGACGGAATCCATAGCATGCCGCCGTGCCGATGTGGTCGCAACCGGCGTGCCCGGATGGCGCCGGCGGGGGTCGGTGCGGTATGCACGGGCTGTGACAACGGAATCGGGGACCACGGAGCCGGGCGAGCGCGCCGGCTCCGGCAATGACGGCGCGGCCGGCGGTATCTTCGCCGACCGCATCCTCACCGTCCCCAATGCGCTGAGCGTGCTGCGCCTTCTGGGGGTGCCGCTGTTCCTGTGGTTACTGCTGGTCGAGCGGGCCGACGGCTGGGCGTTCGCGCTGCTGGTCGCCAGTGGCGTCACCGACTTCCTGGACGGCAAGCTGGCCAGGCTGCTGGACCAGTCCTCGCGCCTCGGTGCGCTGCTCGACCCGTTCGTGGACCGGCTCTACCTGGTGACGACACTGGCCGCTTTCGTGATCCGCGGGCTCATCCCATGGTGGGTCGCGGTGATCTTGGTCGGTCGTGATCTGCTGCTCACGCTGACGCTTTCGGTGTACAAACGTCGCGCACTCGACCCGCCGGAGGTGATCTACCTGGGCAAAGCGGCTACCTTCGCGTTGATGTCCGCATTGCCCTGGTTGCTTGCAGGTCAGATGGATTGGGCGCTGGCAGGTTTCGGCCGGGCCTTCGGCGGGGCATTCCTGGTCTGGGGTACGGCGGTGTATGTGTGGACGGGTGTCCTCTACACCGGGAAGGCCGTCGCCGTAGCGCGAGCGATACCGTCTGTGCCGCACCGGTCCACATAGCGATTAGAGTTTGCGTGAAGGTTCCCGACGGAAAGGACGGCCTGTGACCCAGACCCCCGAGGATCTGCGCTACACCGAAGAGCACGAGTGGGTGCAACGGATCAGCCCGACACGGGTTCGGGTGGGCATCACCGATTACGCCCAGTCTCAACTCGGTGACGTCGTGTTCGTGCAGCTGCCGGAGGCAGATCGGGATGCGGCCGCCGGCGAGAGCATCGCCGAGGTCGAGTCGACCAAGAGCGTGTCCGATATCTACGCTCCGTTGGCCGCGAAAGTTGTTGCGGTGAACGAGGATCTGGTGCAGAAGCCGGAGACGCTGAACACCGATCCGTTCGGCGAAGGGTGGCTGTTCGAGCTCGAACTGGCCGACCCGGCAACCCTGGATGCTGCACTTGGCGAGCTGCTGGATGCCGCAGGTTATCAAGGAGTTATCGGGGGCTGAATCAGCCTTCCCGGTTCTACCTGCACGGGTACGCCCCGGCAGGGTACGGTCAAAGCCAACAGATGTGCCGGTGAGCTGATCCGGTGTTCTAGCGTCAACGATCCCAGGTCGTGGCGGTGAAGGCAGCACCTGCTTGCACGGATAATCAGGTTCGAGGAGGAGAGAAACGGTGAGCGAGAACAAAGACCCGGGTTACGGGGAGACCGCGGCCGAGACGACGTCGGTCTTCCGCGCGGATTTCCTGAACGAGGTCGACGCGTCGCGCTCCGGGGAGCCGACCGGTGAGCAGCCGGTCCAAGGGGTCGAGGGTCTGCCGGTTGGTGCGGCTCTCCTGGTGGTCAAGCGCGGACCGAATGCCGGCTCGCGGTTCCTGCTGGATCAGCCGACCACGTCGGCAGGTCGCCATCCCGACAGTGACATCTTTCTCGACGACGTCACCGTCAGCCGTCGGCACGCCGAGTTCCGGCAGGACGACGATTCCTTCCAGGTGGTCGACGTGGGCAGCCTCAACGGCACCTACGTCAACCGGGAGCCGGTGGACTCTTCGGAGCTGCAGAACGGTGACGAGGTGCAGATCGGAAAGTTCCGTCTCGTCTTCCTCACCGGCCCGCGCGCTCAGGCGAACGAGTCGTCTGCGGGTGCTGGCAGTCTATGACGCACACGGCACGGGTCCTCGTGACGGCCGTGTTGGCAGGGAAGAACGCGGCTTCATGAAAGACTCGATGCTATGACGGGCGCGGCGCAGTGGGCGCGCGGAGGCATGTCGATCGGCTCCGTGCTGGACCTGCTGCGGCCGGACTTCCCGGACATCACCATCTCGAAGATCCGTTTCCTCGAGGCCGAGGGTCTGATCCGGCCGGAGCGCACTCCGTCCGGATACCGCAGATTCTCGATTGCCGACTGTGAACGGCTCAGGTTCGTACTGACCGCGCAACGCGACCAGTACCTGCCGTTGAAGGTGATCAAGGAGCAGCTCGAAGCGATCGACAGCGGTGCGGCGACGCTCGGTGTGCGGGAAGCCCGCGCCCGGGCGCACGCCGTCCGCGACAACGAGCTCGCCACACCCTCCGAGAATGGTCGGGCCGCCCGCGGCGTGACTGTCAGCGCGCCGCGCAGGCTGGGTGTCGTGCCCGGTGAGGTCTCGCCGGACGAGCTGCGATTCGATCACGAAATCCGGCTCACCCGTGCCGATCTGCTGACGCAGGCCGACATCGACGAGAAGTTCTTGAACGACCTGATTCGGGCGAATCTGATCACCCCCGGCGCCGCGGGCTTCTTCGACGCCGAGGCGGTGACGCTCGCACGGACCGCCAGGGCGATGGCGGAATTCGGTCTGGAGGCGCGGCACCTGCGCGCCTTCAAGCTCGCCGCGGACCGGGAAGCGGCGCTGGTTGCCCAGATCGCCGCCCCGATCGCCAAGAGTCGCGATGCGGGCGCCCGCGCCCGCGCAGAGGAGACCGTGCGCGAGCTTGCCGCGCTGTCGCTGACCCTGCATACCTGCCTGGTGAAAGCGTCGGTGCGGAACTCGCTCGGCGGCTGAGTCTTCGGTGCGTCGTCGCTTGTCACGGCCGTAGCGGGTTCCACTCCGACAACACGGAGATTTCGGCTGTGCACACGGATCGCTAGACCCCTTCCCGTTCGCTTAGACTCGGTGGTACGGCGAGCTCTGCGGTAGTCATGCCGGGTGGCCGGCGGAGGTATTGGGAGGCAGTGCGATGAGTGAGCGCAGCGAGCGAATCATGTCACAGGGTGCTTCGCGCATGCCGGAGCTGAGCGTTAGCGAGGCGCAGGCATGAGTGAAATGCGCGTGATCGGCATTCGTGTCGAGCAGCCACAGAACCAGCCCGTGCTGTTGCTCCGTGAGGCGTCCGGCGATCGGTATCTACCGATCTGGATCGGACAGGCCGAGGCGACTGCGATCGTGCTCGAGCAGGAGGGGGTGACCCCGATTCGTCCATTGACCCACGATCTGATCAAGATCCTGATCACCGACCTCGGGCACACCCTCAAGGAAGTGCGGATCGTGGATCTGCAAGAGGGCACTTTCTACGCGGATCTGGTCTTCGAGAACGATCTACGGGTTTCGGCCCGGCCCTCGGATTCGGTAGCGATCGCGTTGCGAGTCGGTTGCCCGATCTATGCCGAGGAACCGGTCCTCGAGGAAGCCGGATTGGTCATGCCGGACGAGCGCGAGGACGAGGTCGAGAAGTTCAAGGAGTTCCTCGAGTCGGTTTCGCCCGATGACTTCAAAGCCACTGACAGCTGAGGGATTTCGAACTTTCTTCTAGACCTCAACTACAGGTCGAGACTCTTACCGCGCGTCGCGTTTGGTCGGACGATGCCGCTCCCGGGACAATCAGAGGGAGTAACCTCGATAGTTGGGCCACGTCCGTTATGACTGGGTGTATGTGGTCAACGGAGCCGGGACATTGATGAGGCCAAGGCGTCGGCGAAGCAAGGGAGTGGTCAGTGGCAGAGCAATCGCAGGGAGTGGTACAGCCAGGCCTGTTCCCGGACGATTCGGTACCTGACGATCTTGTCGGCTACCGCGTTCCCAGCGCATGCCAGGTAGCCGGGATCACCTATCGGCAGCTCGATTACTGGGCGCGCACCGGTCTGGTCGTGCCGTCCATCCGGAGCGCCGCGGGTTCGGGCAGTCAGCGGCTGTACTCGTTCAAGGACATTCTGGTCCTGAAGATCGTGAAGCGACTATTGGACGCGGGGATCTCGCTGCAGAACATCCGCATCGCGGTCGACCACTTACGCAGTCGCGGCGTGCAGGACTTGGCGGGCATCACACTGTTCTCCGACGGCACCTCGGTGTACGAATGCACCTCGGCCGAGGAGGTAGTTGATTTACTGCAGGGTGGGCAGGGCGTTTTCGGCATCGCGGTGAGCGGTGCAATGCGTGAGTTGACCGGCGCGATCGCCAACTTCCCAGCCGAGCGTGCCGTCAGCGGCAGCGCGAGCGAGCGCCCCGAGGACGAACTGTCATTCCGGCGCAAGGCGCGGATGAACCAGAAGACCGGCTAGAGATTCCATGGGAGTGCCCGTCGCATGCGGCGGGCACTTTGCTTTGTGCGGAAAGTGACGAGGGCGACACCGCCATCCGGGGTCCGGTGGCGCGGTTCGTTGCGCGCGCGGCATAAACTGGCGGTGCGTCGCCGCCGTGCGGGAGAGTCCCGGTCTTCAGAAGAGTCCGGGCGCCGAAGGAGCAGCACCTCCCCGTCAACCTCTCAGGCAACAGGGACCGTTCGGGCTTCGACGCCTCTGGAAAGTGGTGACCGCTGCAGACAGCGCACGGTCGCCCGCCCATGGGGAAAGGGGTCGCACCCCGAATCTCTCAGGCTCCACGACAGAGGGGGAGGGCTGGTATTCGTCGACCGCGTTGGTCGACCCGCCCGACCTTGGGAGCTGCTGCCGTGACTCGATCATTCGCCGACCGCCATATCGGACCCGACCGGGACGAACTCGCCCGGATCCTGGACGTCGTCGGCGTCGGTTCGCTCGACGAGCTCGCCACCGCCGCCTTGCCCGCGAGCATCCTCGACGGCTCCGGTCTCGATGTGCTCCCGCCCGCGGCCACCGAGCACGAGGTGCTCACCGAGCTGGCCGAGCTCGCCCATTCGAACACCGTCGCGACCTCGATGATCGGCCTCGGCTACTACGACACGTTGACCCCGCCCGTACTGGTGCGCAGCCTGCTGGAGAATCCGGCCTGGTACACCGCCTACACCCCCTACCAGCCCGAGATCAGCCAGGGCCGTCTCGAAGCGCTGCTCAACTTCCAGACCATGGTGTCGGATCTGACCGGTATGGAGGTCGCCAACTCCTCCATGCTCGACGAGGCCACCGCGGCTGCCGAGGCGATGACGCTGCTGCGCAGGGCGGGCCGGTCGAAGTCCGAGCGACTGCTCATCGACACCGACCTTTTCCCGCAGACCAAGACCGTGCTGTACACCAGGGCCGAGCCGCTCGGCATCGAGATTGTCGAGGCCGACCTCTCCTGCGGTCTGCCCGACGGCGAGTTCTTCGGTGTGCTGGTGCAGATTCCCGGTGCGTCGGGCCGGGTGGTGGACTGGGCGCCGCTGATCGAGGCGGCACACGAGCGCGGTGCGCTGGTCGCCGTCGGTGCCGATCTGCTCGCGCTGACGTTGATCACGCCGCCGGGGGAACATGGCGCGGACGCCTGCTTCGGCACCACACAGCGGTTCGGCGTGCCGATGGGCTTCGGCGGACCGCACGCCGGATATCTGTCGGTGCACTCCAAGCATGCGCGGCAGTTGCCGGGCCGGCTGGTCGGCGTCTCCGTCGACGCGGACGGTTCGGTCGCCTACCGGCTCGCACTGCAGACCCGTGAACAGCACATTCGCCGCGAAAAGGCGACCTCCAACATCTGTACCGCCCAGGTGCTGCTCGCCATCCTTGCCGCGATGTACGCCAGCTATCACGGTCCCGACGGATTGCGGGAGATCGCGCGGCGGGTGCACGGCCATGCACGGGCCATCGCCGCCGGACTCGACGGCGCCGTCGTGCACGACAACTTCTTCGACACCGTGCTGGTGCACGTGCCCGGCGGCGCGGAAGCCGTTGTGGCGAAGGCGAAGTCGCGTGGCATCAACCTGCGACTGGTGGACGCCGATCACATCGGCATCGCCTGCGACGAGGCCACCACCGCGGCGCATGTTGCCGCCGTGCTCGAATCCTTCGGTACCGCACTGTCTTCCGAGGCGTCGGCCCCGGCCGCGGGCGGATCGATCGAGACCCGCGCCTCCGAATATCTCACGCACCCGGCCTTCAGCAGCTACCACACCGAGACCGCGATGTTGCGATACCTGCGGCGGCTGTCGGACAAGGATATTGCTCTGGACCGCAGCATGATTCCGCTCGGTTCCTGCACCATGAAGCTGAACGCGACCGCCGAGATGGAGGCCATTACCTGGCCCGGCTTCGCGCGGGTGCATCCGTACGCGCCGGTGGAGGATGCGCCGGGCCTGTTGCGGGTGATCCACGATCTGGAGAGCTGGCTCTCGGCGATCACCGGGTACGACTCGGTGAGCCTGCAGCCGAACGCGGGCAGTCAGGGCGAATACGCCGGGCTGCTCGCGATCCGGCGGTACCACCTCGATCGTGGTGACACGCACCGGGATACGTGCCTGATTCCGTCCAGCGCGCACGGCACCAACGCGGCGTCCGCGGCGATGGCCGGGCTGCGCGTCGAGATGGTGAAGTGTCGTGACAACGGTGATGTCGACCTGGACGACCTGCGCGCCAAGATCGCCGACCACGCCGACCGGCTGGCCTGCATCATGATCACCTACCCGTCCACGCACGGCGTGTACGAGCATGAGGTCGCCGACCTGTGCGCGCTGGTGCACGACGCGGGCGGTCAGGTGTATGTCGACGGCGCGAATCTGAATGCGCTTGTCGGACTTGCCCGTCCGGGTCGCTTCGGCGGCGATGTGAGCCACCTGAACCTGCACAAGACCTTCTGCATCCCGCACGGCGGCGGCGGTCCGGGCGTCGGCCCGGTGGCGGTGCGCTCGCACCTGGCGCCGTACCTGCCCGGCGATCCGCTCGAAACCGGTTCGCACGCGGTGTCGGCCGCCGAGTACGGCTCGGCCTCGATCCTGCCGATCACCTGGGCCTACATTCGGATGATGGGCGCCGACGGTCTGCGCAAGGCCACGCTGACCGCGATCGCCTCGGCCAACTACATCGCCCGCCGCCTCGACGAGCACTTCCCGGTGCTCTACACCGGCGAGCACGGCATGGTCGCCCACGAGTGCATCCTGGATCTGCGCGAGATCACCAAGCAGACCGGCGTCACCGTCGATGATGTCGCAAAGCGTCTGGCGGACTACGGTTTCCACGCCCCGACCATGAGCTTCCCGGTCGCAGGCACCCTGATGGTGGAACCGACCGAAAGCGAGAACCTGGCCGAACTCGACGAGTTCATCCTCGCGATGACCTCGATCCGCGATGAGATCGACAAGGTGGCCGCCGGCGTGTGGCCGGTGGAAGACAACCCGTTGCGCGGCGCACCGCACACGGCGGCGTGCCTCGTCGGCGAATGGGATCACCCCTACAGCCGGGAGGTCGCGGTGTTCCCGCACGGTCTGACCCCCGACCGTGGCAAGGTCTGGCCGTCGGTTCGCCGTATCGACGGTGCTTATGGCGACCGCAACCTGGTCTGCTCCTGCCCGCCGCTGGAGGCGTACGCCGACTGACCACCGCCATACCGGCCCGCCTCCTCTCTTCGGAGGTTGGGCCGGTATGGCGCGAGCATCGGTTCGTTTATTGTGCCGCAACGGGTTCGGCTGCTGTCGGGAACCGGGCGGGCGTCCTCGCTCCGAGGACATCTTCGGCAGCTGCGCGCGCTGTGGTGCGGCTCGTGCCGCGCGGATGACCGAACCGATCGTCGGCGGTCTGCGCGCTCAGCTATGAGGGGCGAGCCGGGCTCAGGGTGTGGTCAGCGCGTGCACCATGGCGGTGCCGAAGCTGATGTCGTCGGAGCTGGCCAGGCGAGTGTAGGTACCGCCGGTGCGCTGGGTGGCGGTTTGCAGGGTTTCGGTGCCGTTGCCGCCGATGACGATGACGTCGATGCGGACAGGGCGGGATTTGTCCGTGGCATTGCTGAGGTCGGCGATCAGTTTGGTGCCGGTGACCGTCGAGTCGTCGTCGGGGCCGTCGGTGATCAGGAGGACCGAATTGGTGCGGCCCGCGGTGTAGCCCTGGACCGCGGCGCGATAGGCGGCCAGTAGCGAAGGGTACGCCTGGTCGGTGCGGGATTCGGTGGGGCGCAGGGTATTCAGCGCTGTGGTGAGAGCGGTTCGCTGGTCGACGGTGAGTGGTGCGGTGACCGCCTCGACCCGGTACGGAGCGGCACCGTCGAGATTTTTGCCGAAGGTCCAGACACCGAGGCCGAAGTCCGGCGGCATGACATTCATCGTCGAGGTGAGTGCGCCGAGGACATTCGTGAGTCGGGTGGTCGAGCCGTCGGTGTTGCCCATCGAGGCGGAGACATCGAGCAGCACCGTCGACTGCACACCGAGAACCGGGTTGGCGAGGGTGGCGCGCACCTTGTCGAGCGCGGCGCGGGATGGCACGGCGGTCGCGGTGGCCGGTGCGGCAGCGAAGCCGGCGGCGGCGAAGGTCTGTGCCTGCTGTGGGGTGCGCAGGTAGTCGGCGAATATGCCTGCGATCAGGTTCTGGGTCTTGTCCACCCAGGGTCCCGACATCAATGCGGCCGGGTGGTCGGCCACCGGCGCCGCACCGGCGGGGCTGAACGTTGCGAGTCCGCCCTGCGCCTTGACCTGCTGCGCGGTGGTGGCCACCACATGAACGGGCGCGTCTGCCGGTTGGGGCGCGCCCGCGACGGCGGCCAGTGCCATCGTAGTGTCCTGAGCCTCGGGTGCTTTGGCGGCGAGCAGGGAGATTGCGGACACCACCTGGCCGGACTGCGCTGCCTGATCGGAGAGTGGATCGGTGCCGGACACGGTCGAGCCGACCGCGGCGGCCGCGGCCAGCGTCGCGTCGCCCGGCGGCAGCGCCATGCGCAGTCCGGCCCAGTCGGGCAGGCCGATCTCGGCAAGCGAACCCTGTTGCAGGCGTGGCAGATCTGACCAGGTGACCTTGGCATCGTCGAGCGCCCGGCTCAGGTCTTCTGGGACGGCGAGCACGATCGGGCTGACGGCGACCGGCGCCGGACTGCCCTCGATCAGACCTGGCGTCCGCATGGATTCGATGGAGCGCAGCGAGTCGGCGATCCACAGCGCGGGCTGTGGTCCGAGCTGCTGGTTCCACGACGCGTTCGCGGTGAAGGCCGCCACCATTGCCGCGGACGGTTGGGCGGTCACCTCGACCTTCGCACAGTGATCACGGATGCGCGGATTGGTCGCGTTGTAGGCGTCGGCGATCGTGCGCACCGAGGGCGCGATGTCCGAGTCGGCTGTGACGTACAGCGTTGCGGGCCCTTCCACGCACTCCATTGCGGCGGCGCTGTCCCGATCGGCGGCCCTGTTGCTCAGCTTGTTCCAGGCGAACACGCCCGCGACTAGCAGCACGACGGCCGCCACTGCGATAACCGGACCTTTGCTGACCCCCCGTGATCGGGTTCCGCTGCGATGAGTGCCCACGAGATCAAGTGTATGTTCACGTGAGATTTGCCGAGCGGGTGTGGCATCGATCGAGACGTCCGACACCAAACCGCCCGTCAAACCGGTGTAAGCCGGGACTTCGGGGCCCCGCTTACACCGGCTGGCTAAGGTACCGGCATTCGGTTACTCGCGGATCATCCGACCACGGTCGAATTCTTGGCCGCCCCAGACACCGGATTGATCGGTGCGAGCGGCGAATTCACCGCAGGCCACCCGGATCGGGCAGCCCGCGCAGACCTCGCGGGCATAGTCGAAATCCTGCGACGGATACGGAAACCACGCTTCGTGATTCGGGTCACCGCGGCAGGCCGCTCGGTGCCAGCCCTGGCTGTCCGAGACCGGGAGCAGATCGCTCAGTGTCGATTCGGCGGGTGCGGTTGTCTCCAGTCGGACGTTCATGGCGGTCCTTCTCCTTTCTCACGCGGCTCGAGTGCCTGCCAGTTGCTTCCAGATCTGCCGCTGCCGCTTTTCCAGATGATGCGGCGCCTTCGGCTCCCACAGCAGCCGCATGCCCGCCTCCTCGGGGGTGCGGTCGGCCTTGATCGTGTTGCACGGCGCGCAGCAGGCGATCAGGTTGCTCCACGTATTCGGTCCGCCGCGGCTGCGCGGGCGGACGTGGTCGACGGTGCTGGCCCGCGCGGCGCAGTAGCCGCACCGGTGGCTGTCGCGGCGCAGCACCCCGGCCAGCGTCGCGCGGCTCTCGTCCTGCACTCGGACCACATGCTCGAGGTACACGTAGCGCAGCAGCCGGATAGTTTCCGGCAGTGCGATCTCGAGGTGCCTGGACCGGATCGGGAAGTGCGGTTCCCGGTCGGCGACGGATTCGGCGACCCCGCCCATGAGCAGCACGACGGCCCGCTCGGCAGTGATCTCGTCGAGCGCCTCGTAGCTGGCGTTGAGCACCAGCACGCGGGTGCGTATCCAATTGTCGACAGTCAACACCACCGGATCGGCGGCACGGTGGAACATCATGGGAATCACCATGTTTCGAGTGAGGGTGAGCGAATTCGAAGGAGAGTGGCGGGCGGTCAGACGCCGGCCGGGAGGCGGCCGAGATCCGATCCACTGCTGGTTGCGCACTGGCGCGTATTGATCAAAGCCACCTCCTCCTTTCGTGGTGCTCTTGATCGCCTCGGAATCGGGTGATCGTCGTCGAATCACATGGTGGCACACCACACTCGCCGTTGTCGGGTTATTTTTCGGGGCCTCGCGTGCTTTCGGCGATCAGCGGTGGCGGAGTTTCCAGTCACAGGAATACGTAAAGGCGGTCTTGCGCAACGGCATTGACATACTGAGTCGCGTCGAGTTTCGGCTGTCGGGTCTGCCATGGGATGACATGGCGCATCGTTCTCGAGGTGGAGTGCGCACCGATCGAGTCGTGGGACCGTGGGAACGAGGGAAATGATTGCGGTCGAAGTACTGCTGTGGGGACTCGTCGCGGGACTTGTCCACTTTGTTGCGATAGTGGTCCTGTACGGAAGTCCGTTGGTGAAACGGATTTATGCCGCCGACAGCGAGGTGAGCCCGCCCGCGCGGATCGGATCGGCCAGGCCTCGCGCTATGTCCACTCGTTTGCTGGGTACGCAAATCGAGGTGTACATCATGACGATCGGGTTTGCTTGGCTGCATCCGCTGCTCCCGGTGCACGGTCTGGCCGGAGCGATGCTGCTGGCCGGGTTGTTCGCCGCGCTGCGGGTCTATCCGCCGGTCTGGGCCCTGTGGATACAAGGCGCCTACTCCAACGGATACCTCTTCGTCGAAGTCGTGGGCGGTGTCAGCGGTACCGTAGTCGTAATGCTCGCGCTGTATTTCCTGATGTGAGGGTAGGCCCCAGAGCGGGGCTAGCCGGTTCCGAGCTCGTCCAACGGCTCATGTCTGATCGACCAACCACTGGCGCAGCCAGGAGGTGGCGGTGGCGCCCGACGGGTCGACGACGTAGGCGGGATAGTTCTGGTGGACGAAGGAGTTGTAGAACTCCTCGAGTTTCTGCTTGCGCTCGTCCATGCCCGGATCGGCGAGCTGGTTCTGCAACATCGGGACGATGCCGACGGTCATCAGATCGTTGAAGATTGCGACGGCTTCCTGCTGGTAACGCCACAGCTGCGCCGGGTTCGGATCGGAAGCCTGGGCGAGGAAGCCTGCGAAACGGGCCGCGAAATCGGTGGGCGGGGTCGAGCAGTACAGGTCGCCGTCCGCGCAGAAGGTCCGGGTCTTGTGGCTGAGGAGGCCGAAGCCGCCGATCCGCGGACCACCCGCACCCGCACCCTGCACCGGCGGACCGACGAGCGCGTCATTGGGGGAGCGGCGCGGATCCGAGACGAGGCCGACCGCGGCGATGCGCTCCGGTTCGACCGGACCGAAGCCGGTGCCGATTTCCGCGGCCAGGTCGCCGGCGGCGTCGGCGCCCTGGCTGTAGCCGATGAGCGCGATCTTCGTCGCGCCGCACCGCCGAGCCATGGCGGTGACCAGGCCGCGGGCGTTGTCGGTGGCCTGCTTCTTGGAGCGGCCGTAGACGTCGACCTCCCACGGGAAAGCGGTGGCGGCATAGCTCACGTAGTCGGTCTGCACATCGGAGGGCAGATTGTCGGTGACGCTCGCGAGCATGCCCTCGCCGGGCTTGCTGTCGGAGGTCTCCCAGGTACCGGGTATCGCAACGACGTAGAGATCGGGGCACTCGGGTGCGGCAGGCGCTATGCCTGCTCCACCGACGGCGCCTGCCGCGCCGATCGTGACAGATCCGACGATGGCGCCGATTATTCTGCGAATCATCATGTTCATACCCCGGGTGTGCTGGTTCCGAAGCTGGCTGGTTGCCGCTGGCGACCACGTTGGTCCCCACACTGACAACCGTACGGTCTGTCCGGGGAGTTCGATGGGAATCACGGCCGACAAAGAGTAGACATTTTCCGCCGACCGTCCTGCGCAGGCTTCTCATCAGGGAGAATGATCCGATTCCGGCTCTGCCGCATTTGAATTGGGCGGCCGACCAGCTCTATGTGTGGGCCGCCCTGTGCGGCAAGAGGTTTGCCGACGTGTCAGCTCTGTTCGAGTCGGGCCGCGCCGAAAGACACGTTGAAGCGTGCTGCGAGGTGGCACCGGAGGAGACAGGGGAGGCGACCGACGGCGCCGCCTCGTTCACTGTCGTGTCGGTGAACAATCGCCATGGCTCGAACAGCGCGAGCCCGACGCCGACGCCGATCACCAGCAGCCCGGTCAGCACCCAGGTGATCGGAGAGCGGGCTATCGTGCGGACGGACATCATCCTTCTCCTCCGGATCTCGTGACCACGGTTCGACCCAGTCAACCTCGTTGTGGCGGATTTCGCCCCCGACTGGTCATCTGGAGCGCTCGGCGCGGCGTGTTAACGCCGGTGTGTTGTTTCGAGCGACCCGCACGTCGTGTTCAGCCGATCGGGGAGTGCCCCAACAGCACGCGTCCGCTGAACCGAGTCTGCTTGGCCCGCGGGAGCGGGTGGAACAGACTGCCGTGCACGTCGCGGTAACGCATTTCGATATCGCAGGTGCGGGAATAGCCCAGACCGCCGACGGTTTCGATGGCGAGGCGGACGGCCGAGATGAGAGCCTCGGCGGCCACCGTCTTGCGGCTCAGGGTGCGGGCGGCGTAGGCATCGGTGTTGTCGAAGCGCAGATTGTCGGATACCTGCTCACCGCGTCCGGGCAGGAGCTGGAACCGATCCTCTTCGGCCTCGGCGAATGGGGCGCCCGCTGGACCTTCGGCGAACCGCGGCAAGAGGAACTCGACCCGGGTCTGCTGGTCTGGTGGATGCACTCCCGGCTGGACACCTCGTCGTTTCCCGGCAAACGGCACGTGTTCGCGGTCCGCTTCCGCGACGAGGTCCGCCGCTACTGGATCGTCGTCGAATCCGGCATCGCCTCGGTCTGCGTCGGCGACCCCGGCTACCGGGTCGACGTCACGATCACCGCAGACATGGCCTCGCTCTACCAGGTCTGGCTCGGCCGCATGCCCCTGTCGCACGCTGTGCGAACAGGCCGCGTCGAATTCGCGGGCCCGTCCGCACTGACCCGCCGCATGCCCTCGGTACTGAAACTGAGCCCCGTTGCGCCGTACTCGGATTCGCTATCCACCCTCGACCCCGCCACCCGCGCCTCGTAGCGGCGCCGCGAATCGCCGGGCGGGCGGGGCCGATAGGGTGTCGCGTCAGAGGTTCCCGACGAGGTGCTCGAGACGGCGCGCCACCAGTTCGCGTGCCTGTTCGCGCAGCGCCGGGCGGTAGCCGCTCGGATAGACCGGATCGCCCGGGGCGTAGTCCTTCAGCACCTCCTTGGCCAGCGTGATCTTGTGGACCTCGGTCGGTCCATCGGCAATGGCCATGACCTCGGCGTAGTTCATCATGTCGACGAACGGGAGATCGGTGCTGACGCCGATGGCGCCGTGCAGATGCAGTGCGCGCTGTGCGATGTCGTGCATCACCTTGGGCATCGCGACCTTGATGGCGGCAATGTCCTTGCGCACCTTCACGTAGTCCTGTTCCTTATCGATGCGCCACGCGGTGCGCAGCACCAGTAGCCGGA